>NZ_JAERRH010000026.1 GCF_016741855.1 Streptomyces musisoli
TCCTTTTGAAGCTCCGGCTCTTGGGCACTGCCCAGGAGCCGGAGCTTTTTTGCGTTGAGGTAGGGTCAGGGGGCATCGTTGGCTCTTTTCGCACAGGAGGCCCCCGGGTGGAGGTCCAGGAGACCCGTGTCCAGACAGACCGGGTCCTCACCATCCCCAACATCCTCAGCATGGCACGGCTCGTCGGCGTACCCCTGTTCCTGTGGCTGATCCTCAGGCCGGAGTTCGGCGGCCCGAAGAGCGATGGCTGGGCCCTCCTCAT
Source organism: Streptomyces musisoli (assembly GCF_016741855.1). Taxonomy (GTDB): domain Bacteria; phylum Actinomycetota; class Actinomycetes; order Streptomycetales; family Streptomycetaceae; genus Streptomyces; species Streptomyces musisoli. The sequence continues at coordinate 263 of NZ_JAERRH010000026.1, forward strand.
CCTCGCCCTGAGCGGGATCAGTGACTACCTCGACGGCAAGCTCGCCCGGCGCTGGAATCAGATCAGCAGCCTCGGCCGGCTTCTCGATCCCGCCGCCGACCGCCTCTACGTGCTTTCCACACTCCTCGGACTCACCTGGCGGGAGATCCTGCCGATCTGGCTGACCGCGCTCCTGCTGGCGCGAGAACTGGTCCTCCTGGTGATGGTGGGCATCCTCCGCCGCCACGGCTATCCGCCGCCGCAGGTGAACTTCCTCGGGAAGGCGGCAACCTTCAACCTGATGTACGCCTTCCCACTCCTGCTCCTGAGCGACGGAAGTGACTGGATCGCGTCCCTCGCCGCAGTTTTCGGATGGGCGTTCGCCGGGTGGGGTACAACCCTCTATTGGTGGGCAGGAGTGCTCTACGTGGTACAAGTCCGCCGATTGGTTCGAGCGGACGCCACGGCCGATTGAGCTCGGCGATTGTCCGGACATGACGCCTCGATGGCCCGCGGTCGAAAAGTGCGGGACAATCTGGACGGGTGAAGTCGGCTAGACCGTCGTCTCTTGGAGGAGGACGCTTCCGACATGAAGGCCGTCGTGATGGCCGGGGGCGAAGGCACTCGCCTGCGCCCCATGACCTCTAGCATGCCCAAGCCGCTCCTGCCCGTGGCGAACCGCCCGATCATGGAGCACGTGCTACGGCTGCTCAAAAGGCACGGGCTCACCGAGACCGTTGTCACCGTCCAGTTCCTGGCATCGCTCGTCAAGAACTATTTCGGCGACGGCGAAGAACTCGGCATGGAGCTCACCTATGCCAATGAGGAGAAGCCACTCGGTACCGCCGGAAGCGTCAAGAACGCCGAAGAGGCGTTGAAGGACGATGCCTTCCTCGTCATCTCCGGCGATGCCCTGACGGACTTCGACCTCACGGAGCTGATCAATTTCCACAAGGAGAAAGGCGCGCTGGTCACGGTCTGCCTGACCCGCGTTCCCAATCCGCTGGAGTTCGGCATCACCATCGTCGACGAGGAAGGCAAGGTCGAGCGCTTCCTCGAGAAGCCGACCTGGGGACAGGTCTTCTCCGACACGGTCAACACCGGCATCTACGTCATGGAGCCCGAGGTCTTCGACTACGTCGAAGCCGATGTGCCGGTCGACTGGTCCGGCGACGTCTTCCCCCAGCTCATGAAGGACGGCAAGCCGATCTACGGCTATGTCGCCGAGGGCTACTGGGAGGACGTCGGCACCCACGAGAGCTACGTGAAGGCCCAGGCCGACGTCCTCGAAGGCAAGGTCGACGTCGACATCGACGGCTTCGAGATCTCCCCGGGCGTGTGGGTCGCCGAAGGAGCCGAGGTGCACCCCGACGCCGAACTGCGCGGGCCGCTGTACATCGGCGACTACGCGAAGGTCGAGGCCGGCGCCGAGATCCGCGAGCACACCGTCGTCGGCTCGAACGTCGTCGTCAAGAGCGGAGCCTTCCTGCACAAGGCCGTCGTGCACGACAACGTGTACGTCGGGCAGCACAGCAATCTCCGCGGCTGTGTCGTCGGCAAGAACACCGACATCATGCGGGCGGCCCGGATCGAGGACGGCGCCGTCATCGGCGACGAGTGCCTGATCGGTGAGGAATCGATCGTTCAGGGCAACGTCCGCGTATACCCGTTCAAGACCATCGAGGCCGGCGCCTTCGTCAACACGTCGGTGATCTGGGAGTCCCGGGGACAGGCCCATCTGTTCGGCGCCCGTGGCGTCACCGGCATCCTGAACGTGGAGATCACGCCCGAACTGGCGGTACGGCTCGCCGGCGCCTATGCGACGACCCTCAAGAAGGGCTCCACGGTCACCACCGCCCGTGACCACTCCCGGGGTGCCCGCGCGCTCAAACGTGCGGTGATCTCCGCGCTCCAGGCCAGCGCCATCGACGTACGCGACCTGGAGAACGTGCCGCTGCCCGTGGCCCGGCAGCAGACCGCACGGGGAAGCGCCGGCGGCATCATGATCAGGACCTCGCCCGGTGTCCCCGACTCGGTGGACATCATGTTCTTCGACGGGCAGGGCGCGGACCTCTCGCAGGGCAGCCAGCGCAAGCTCGACCGGGTGTTCGCGCGCCAGGAGTACCGGCGGGCGTTCCCCGGCGAGATCGGCGACCTGTACTTCCCCGCCAGCGTCTTCGACTCGTACACCGGATCGCTGCTGCGGAACGTCGACACGGCCGGAATAGCGGAATCGGGTCTCAAGGTCGTCGTGGACGCCTCGAACGGCAGTGCCGGGCTCGTGCTGCCCAGCCTGCTCGGCAAACTCGGCGTGGACTCGCTGACCATCAACCCCGGTCTCGACGAGTCCCGGCCGACGGAGACCGGCGAGATGCGGCGCAACGGGCTGGTACGGCTCGGCGAGATCGTGGCGTCCTCCGGAGCCGCGTTCGGTGTGCGGTTCGACCCCGTCGGTGAGCGGCTGTCGCTCGTCGACGAGAAGGGCCGGATCATCGAGGACGACCGGGCACTGCTGGTCATGCTGGACCTGGTGGCCGCCGAGCGGCGCAGCGGACGGGTGGCGCTGCCGGTCACCACCACCCGGATCGCCGAACAGGTGGCCGCCTACCACGGCACCCAGGTCGAGTGGACCACCACCTCGCCGGACGACCTCACGCGCGTGGGCGGTGAAGAGGGCACCATCTTCGGCGGTGACGGCAAGGGCGGATTCATCGTCCCCGAATTCAGCAGCGTGTACGACGGCACGGCGGCCTTCGTACGGCTGATCGGGCTGGTCGCGCGGACGCAGCTGACGCTGAGCCAGATCGACGCCCGCATTCCGCGGGCCCACGTCCTCAAGCGGGACCTGGCGACGCCGTGGGCGGTGAAGGGCCTGGTGATGCGGCGAGTGGTCGAGGCGGCAGGAGATCGCTTCGTCGACACGACCGACGGTGTGCGGGTCGTCGAGACCGACGGGCGCTGGGTGATGGTGCTGCCCGACCCGGCCGAGGCCGTCACCCACCTGTGGGCGGAGGGCCCCGACGACGCCTCCGCACAGGCTCTGCTGGACGAGTGGTCGGCCGTCGTGGACAGCGCCGGCCGGTAAGCAGCGGAAAGGCCCGGGGCCGTCGATCCGGCGTCCCCGGGCGGTACCCGGCCGCGCAGGGCGGCAAAAGCCGCTGCACGCGTGCGTGCCGGACAAGTGTCCCCAAGGGGGCCTGTCCGGCACGCCGGTGGGGCCGTTCGGAGGTACTGGTCGCGACATGCGACGATGTGCGGCATGCCGCAGCAACCCCCCGTTCGGAGCAGCCCCGCGCGGCCGCAGCGCCCGGACGCCTCCATGTCGTTGATCACCAACGTCATGGACCACAGCCTCGACGACGGATACGCCGAGGCCGCCGCCCGGAAGAAGTCCCAGGGCGGCGAGGGCGGTATGCCGAAGACGCTCCGGGCCAAGCTGGTCCTGGCGGCCGGTCTCGTCCTCGCGGCGCTCGTCGTGACGGTGGGGGCGGCGCAGGCGCGCGTCGCGGCGCCCGTGGTGGCCAAGGAACGCCAGGAGCTGATCGACCGCATCGACAGCGAGACCGAGGACGCGGACCAGCTCGAGAGCACCGTCGACAAGCTGCGCGACGACGTCAGCGCACGCCAGCGGGCGGCCCTGAAGTCGAGCGGGGGCAGCGCCGACGTGGACCTTGCGGGGCTGCTGTCCGGCGCCACCGCGGTGCACGGTCCCGGCGTCAAGCTCGTCGTGAACGACGCCAAGGAGGCCAGCACCGGGGGTGACGGCACGAACCCCCGCGAGACGTCGGACTTCTCCGACACCGGCCGGGTCCGTGACCGCGACATGCAGCGCGTGGTCAACGGACTGTGGGCCTCCGGAGCCGAGGCGATCTCCATCAACGGGCAGCGGCTGACCGCCCTGTCCGCGATCAGGGCAGCGGGTGACGCGATACTGGTCGACAACAGGCCGCTGGTGCCGCCGTACACGGTGCTGGCGGTAGGGGACGGGGACAAGTTGAGTACGGGGTTCCAGAACGGTGCCGACGGCCTGTACCTGCATGCCCTGGAGGAGCAGTACGGCATCCGCGCCACCATCTCCACGGAGGGCGAGGTCCGACTGCCCGCCGCACCCAGTGTGATCGTACGTACAGCACAGCCGAAGTCCGAGAAAACCGAGAAGGGCACATCGTGATCGCCGTACTGGGCCTCGTCGTGGGAGTCGTGGCCGGCCTGTTGGTCCGACCCGAGGTTCCGGCGGTCGTCGAGCCTTATCTGCCGATCGCCGTCGTCGCGGCGCTGGACGCCGTCTTCGGCGGTCTGCGGGCCATGCTGGACGGCATCTTCGACGACAAGGTCTTCGTGGTCTCCTTCCTGTCGAACGTGGTCGTCGCCGCACTCATCGTGTTCCTGGGGGACAAGTTGGGTGTGGGCGCGCAGCTGTCCACGGGTGTCGTCGTGGTCCTGGGCATCCGGATCTTCTCCAACGCCGCGGCCATCCGGCGGCACGTGTTCCGGGCGTGACACCGATGAGCGAACAGAACGACCGGAATGACCGGAACGAGCTGAACAAGCAGAACGCCCGCCACGAGCAGAACACCCGGAAAGAGCAGAATGTCGGGCACGGGCAGAACGACCGGAACGAGGAAAACGACCGGAACGGCGAGCCCGAGAACCGGCTGCGCAGGGAACTGCCGGCCGAAGTGCCCGCACCCGCGCCCGGCGCGGGGCAGCCGGGCCAGGAGGAGCCTCGGCAACCGCTCACGGGCCGGCAGCGGCTCGTCAAGGGCCTGTGGCCGCCCCGTTTCACGCGCGCTCAACTCATCGTCGCGCTGCTGTTGTTCGGCCTCGGCTTCGGACTGGCCGTGCAGGTGGCGTCCAACAGCGACACCGACAGCGCGCTGCGCGGCGCGCGCCAGGAAGATCTCGTGCGCATCCTCGATGAACTGGATTCGCGTACTCAGCGTCTTGAGGACGAGAAGCAGGGACTCGAAAAGCAGCGGTCGGAGCTGCAGAGCAGCTCCGACCAGGCCGCGGAGGCCCGCAGGCAGACTGCCGAGAAGGAAAGACAACTCGGCATCCTGGCGGGCACCGTGGCGGCACAGGGTCCCGGCATCACCCTGACGATCGAGGACACGAAGGGAACGGTCCAGGCGGACATGCTGCTCGACGCGATCCAGGAGCTGCGCGCGGCCGGCGCGGAGGCGATCCAGGTCAACGGGGTCCGGGTGGTCGCCGGCAGTTACTTCACCGACTCCGACAACCGGGTGAGCGTCGACGGGAACAAGATCAATGCCCCGTATCGTTTCAAGGTCATCGGCAAGCCGCAGGACCTCGAGCCGGCGCTGAACATCCCTGGAGGCGTGGTGCAGACCCTGGAGAAGGAGCAGGCCACGGTAACCGTCGAGCGGTCGGACAAGATCATTGTGGAAGCCTTGCGACAGGTGAAGCGGCCTGACTACGCTCGGTCGTCCTCCCAGTGAACCGGCGGTGCATGGGGTCCGTCGGGCAGGGGCATGAGGTTGCGGGGGGTCGGCGCACCGAAGAGGTGGTGCGTGGTGGAAACTGTCTGGTGGATACGGACGTTGTGAGAATGTCCGGCTCGGCCGGTGTAGGCAATCAGGGTTCGTCCTGCCCCACGGGCGGGTCTGTTTCGGTCAAGGGGAATCGCCCGTGAAGTTGTTTGCGAAGTTGTTCGGCAAGAGCGCGCGAGAGGGCAACGCCAACGCGACCGCTCGTCATCGCGCACAGCCTGACGCGGAGGGCCAGCGCCCGCTGTTCCGGGACCAGGTCGCTGGTCCGGGCGGTGACATTTCGGGAGGTCAGGGCGCGGCGTCTGTTGACCCTGCCCAGTCCGGCGGCATAGGTTTCGGGCAACCGTCAACCTCAGGTACGGGTGGAGGGTTTGCTCCCGACCCGTACGCGTCCAACGCCCCGGCGGGGCAGCCGCGGCAGGAGGATCCGTCGATGTCGGTCCTGGTGTGTACGAGGTGCGGTAACCGCAATGCGGAGAACGCCCGCTTCTGTTCCAACTGTGGGGCGCCGCTGCGTCCGGGCGTCGCGCCCGAGCGGGCCTCGGAGACGACCTCCACGATTTCGATCTCCGGTCTCGAGGCCTACGACTCCGAGGTGACCGGCCAGACGGCGGTGCCGATGCTGTCTCCCGAGGCCCAGGCCGCGGTGGACGCGCTGCCGCTGGGCTCGGCGCTGCTGGTGGTCCGCAGGGGTCCGAACTCGGGCAGCCGCTTCCTGCTGGACAGCGACCTGACGACGGCCGGGCGTCATCCGCAGAGCGACATCTTCCTGGACGACGTGACGGTCTCACGGCGGCACGTGGAGTTCCGGCGCTCCCCGGACGGCTCCTTCACGGTGGCCGACGTGGGCAGCCTGAACGGCACGTACGTCAACCGCGAGCGCATCGACCAGGTCGCTCTGGCGAACGGTGACGAGGTGCAGATCGGCAAGTACCGGCTGGTGTTCTACGCGAGCCGGCAGGGCATCTGAGCCGCCCCCGGGCCGACGTCCGGGGGGAACCCAGGGAAGGTCCATGGTTCAAACACCGAGCGGCGGTGCCGGAAGCGGTACCGCCGCCAGGGACAGTGGGCTGATGAGCATCGGCGCGGTGCTGAACGTGCTGCGCGACGAGTTCCCCGAAGTCACCATCTCCAAGATCCGCTTCCTGGAGTCCGAGGGGCTCGTCGAGCCGCGGCGGACCCCGTCGGGCTACCGCAAGTTCAGCGCCGAGGACGTCGAGCGCCTCGGTCACATCCTGCGGATGCAGCGCGACCACTACCTGCCGCTCCGGGTGATCCGGGAACACCTGGACGCCATGGAGCGGGGCGAGGCCGTCGCGCTGCCCCTGGTCGGGCGCCAGCGCACCGCCGAGGACGCGCCGGCGGCCCTGGAGGGGCCCACGGTGGCCAGGATCGGCAAGGCCGAGCTGCTGGCCGCGGCGGACATCGACGAGGGAATGCTGAAGGAGTGGGAGTCCTACGGGCTCATCGCTCCCCTGGAGGACGGGGCGTACGACGCCGAGGCCGTCACGGTGGCCTCGCTCGTCGCCGAACTGGGCCGGTTCGGGATCGAGCCGCGCCACCTTCGGGTGATGAAGGCCGCCGCCGATCGCGAGGCGGGGCTGGTCGACCAGGTGGTGGCCCCGCTCAAGCGCCACCGCAACCCGCAGACCAGGGCGCATGCCGAGGCCCGCACCAGGGAGCTGGCGGCCCTCACGATGAAATTGCACGCGGCCCTGGTGAAGACCGCTCTCGGGGTGCGTCTCCCCTGAGCGGGCGGGCTCCGGTGAGGCCGGATCGGGCACCTGTTCCCGGCCCGACTACCCAAACATCCCGGGCACGGCCTAGGGTTGCTGTGTGAACGAGCTCGATGTCGTAGGTGTCCGGGTCGAAATGCCCTCCAACCAACCGATCGTGCTCCTGCGCGAAGTGGGGGGCGACCGTTACCTCCCCATCTGGATCGGGCCGGGGGAGGCGACGGCGATCGCCTTCGCCCAGCAGGGCATGGCCCCCGCCAGACCGCTGACCCACGACCTGTTCAAGGACGTGCTGGAGGCCGTCGGCCAGGAGCTGACCGAAGTGCGTATCACCGATCTGCGGGAAGGCGTCTTCTACGCGGAGCTGGTGTTCGCCAGTGGGGTGGAGGTGAGCGCCCGCCCCTCCGATGCCATAGCGCTGGCCCTGCGCACCGGTACGCCGATCTACGGCAGTGACACCGTGCTGGACGACGCGGGCATCGCCATCCCGGACGAGCAGGAGGACGAGGTGGAGAAGTTCCGCGAGTTCCTCGACCAGATCTCGCCCGAGGACTTCGGTACCAGCAGCCAGTGAGACGCGGGGCGGGCCCGCCGGACGGGGGTCTCCTCCGGCGCGGTCGGCGGCTCCGCGCGGCCGGCGCCCCGGCAATTGCCTCCGGCCAGTGAGAGCGTCCTACGGCCTCCCGCGAGCGCATTCGGCTAGCCTTTCCCCGCGGTGGGACACGGGAAACCACTCCTTGGGTGATTATCACTCGGCGTGCCGAGTGTGGCGATCGTTGACGCACCCCTGGTGACTGCCTACCGTCGAGAAGGCAGGTCAAGGACGGAGGTCGGCGTGAGAACCAGCGGCGACGGTACGGCTGGGGGTGCCCCCGGACGCGGTTTCGGGGAGAGCGGTCCGTACCCGCCCCCGGACTCGCGGCTGCGCTCAGGCGGGGGATACGCCCGTCCCGGCGGCGCGGTGGAGCAGGCTCCGCAGCTGCCGACGGCGGTGCCGAACGGCGGAGGGGTGGCGTCCATGACGTCCGAGGAGATCGGCTATCGCGGGCCCACGGCCTGCGCCGCTGCCGGCATCACCTACCGGCAGCTCGACTACTGGGCCCGCACCGGTCTGGTCGAGCCCAGCGTGCGGCCCGCATACGGGTCGGGCACCCAGCGTCTGTACAGCTTCCGGGACGTCGTCGTCCTGAAGATCGTGAAGCGGTTCCTGGACACCGGGGTGTCACTGCAGAACATCCGCACGGCCGTCCAGCACCTCAGAGAACGCGGTTTCCGTGATCTGGAGCGGATGACCCTGATGAGCGACGGCGCCACCGTGTACGAGTGCACCTCGCCGGACGAGGTCCACGCGCTGCTCCAGGGCGGCCAGGGCATCTTCGGGATCGCCGTCGGCGTGGTGTGGCGGGACGTGGAAAGCGCCCTCTCCCAGCTGCACGGCGAGCGCATCGACACCGGCGAGACCCTCGTCGGGCACAACCCGGCGGACGAGCTGGCGCGCCGCCGCAACCGGGCGGTCTGACCACCCCGCCCAGTGAGGGCGCCTCCCGCACCACCTCATTGTCAGTGCCGTGGTGCAGCATCGGAGATGTGAGAAACGCGCCCACGATCCTGCATCTCGACATGGATGCCTTCTTCGCCTCGGTGGAGCAGGCGTCCAAGCCGAGCCTGCGCGGGAAGGCGGTCGTCGTGGGCGGGCTCGGACCGCGTGGTGTGGTGGCCACCGCGTCGTACGAGGCACGGGTGTTCGGGGTCCACTCGGCGATGCCCATGGCCCAGGCGCGCCGGCTGGCACCCAACGCGGCGTACCTGGTCCCGCGCTTCACGCTGTACCGGACGATCAGCGAGCAGGTGATGGCGCTGCTGCGGGAGCTGTCGCCGCTGGTCGAGCCGCTGAGCCTGGACGAGGCGTTCGTGGACCTGGAGGCCGGGGGGACGGCCCGGGACGAGGAGTCGGCGCGGCGGGCCGGGGTGAAGCTGCGCGCGGACATCCGGGCGGTCACCGGGCTGACCGGATCGGTGGGGCTCGCGGCCTCCAAGATGCTCGCGAAGATCGCCTCCGAGCAGGCCAAGCCGGACGGCTTGCTGCTGATCGAGCCGGGGACCGAGCGGGCGCTGCTGGGGCCCATGTCGGTGCGCACCCTGCCCGGTGTCGGGCCGGCCACCGGTGACCATCTGCGCCGGGCCGGGATCAGCACGGTGCAGGAGCTGGCCGAGGCGGGCGAGGACGAGCTGGTCCGGCTGCTCGGCAAGGCGCACGGACACGCGCTGTACTCCATGGCCCTGGCCCGGGACGAGCGGCCGGTGGTGGCCGAGCGGGAGGCCAAGTCGGTGTCGGTGGAGGACACGTACGACGTGGACATCCACGACCGGCTGCGGGTCGGGATGGAGGTGCAGCGGCTGGCCGACCGGTGCGTGGGGCGGCTGCGCGGGGCCGGGCTGTCCGGGCGGACCATCGTGCTCAAGGTGCGGAGGTACGACTTCTCCACCCTGACCCGCTCCGAGACGCTCAGGGGGCCCACGGACGACCCCGCGGTCATCCGTGAGGCGGCGGCGCGGCTGCTGGACTCCGTGGACACCACGGGAGGGGTGCGGCTGCTCGGTGTGGGCGTCTCCGGGCTCGCCGACTACACGCAGGAGGACCTGTTCGCGCAGGCGATGCCGGTGCCTGTGGGGCAGGAACCGGAGAAGGGGGCGGTCGAGGCCGTCACGGAGCGGCCGGAGCCTGCCGATCGGCAGTGGCGTGCCGGACAGGACGTGCGGCACGCCGGGCACGGGCACGGGTGGGTGCAGGGGAGCGGGCTGGGGCGTGTCACCGTGCGGTTCGAGACGCCGCAGTCCGCTCCGGGGCGGGTGCGGACGTTCTCCGTGGACGATCCCGCGCTGTCGGCCGCGGATCCGTTGCCGCTGGTGTCGGACGTCTCCCATGTGTCCGGTGCCGACGGCGACCCCAGGGAGGACGGCCCCGGCCGAGCCGTGGGTGCCGGCCGGGAAGCAGGTCCGGCCCGGCCGGTGGACGTGGGACAGGAGGCCGGCGGAGGACGCACCGCGGGAGCGGGACGGGATGCGACCGCGGAGGTGGGGCGGGATGCGACCGCGGGGGTGGGGCAGGATGCGACCGCTGGGGTGGGGCGGGAGGCGACCGCGGGCTGAGGGGTGAGGGGTGAGGACGGGTCGGGGACGTCTGCCAGGGGGTGGCCGGGACCGGATCGGAGGTCGGTGCGGGGAAGGTCGTACGTGGGTGCGTCAGGGCTCTTCCGAGCCCGCCAGCTTGCCGAAGTCGCGGTCCGGGACCCCGGGGGGCTGGTTCACGTCGAGGCCGTAGTGGTGGTAGAGCTGGAGCTCCTGTTCGGGGGAGAGGTGACGGCCCACGCCGAAGTCGGGGGCGTCCTTGATCAGGGCGCGGTCGAAGGGGACGTGCAGAGTGCCCTCGACGAGTTCGCTGGGCTCCAGGGGGACGAAGGCGTCCCGGGAGAACAGGCCGGTGCGTATGGCGGCCCACTCGGGTACGCCGGTCGCGTCGTCCAGGTACACCTCGTCGATGGTGCCGATCTTGGTGCCATTGCGGTCGAACGCCTTGCGGCCGATCAGGTTGCGCGGATCGATGTCGGTCTGCACGGCCCCTCTCCCTCCACTTGGTCGCAACTCATCCGTAAGCACTACAAAAGAGCACATTCAAGGAGGCGGCCACTCGAAGCCTCCGCCGTTGACCTCGCTGGTAGGCTGACAGCGGCTGCTGAACCCGTGCGGGAGAGTCCTCCGATCATCTCGGAGGCGCCGAAGGAGCAAATCCTCCCCGGAATCTCTCAGGCTCACGTACCGCACGGACGAGGTCACTCTGGAAAGCAGAGCGGGTGTCGACGGCTCCCGCTCTCACCGACGGTGAAAGCCGGCGCTTTAGCACGCCCGGTGAAGCTCTCAGGTTGAGATGACAGAGGGGGAGGCCGTCGGGGTGCCCGTGCCGGGGCGCCCCTCGCAGGTCGCGTCAGACCAGGAGGCCTCCGCAATGACCGCCCATCGCATTCCGCTCTCCGAGCTCGAAGCGGGCATCCCGTTCGAGCAGCGCCACATCGGGCCCGACCAGGAGGCGCGGGCCAAGATGCTCGCGCACGTCGGGTACGGCTCCCTCGACGAGCTGACCGCCGCCGCGGTCCCGGATGTGATCAAGAACGCCGACGCCCTGGACCTGCCGGGCGCCCGGACCGAGGCCGAGGTGCTCGCCGAGCTGCGCTCGCTCGCCGACCGCAACCAGGTCCTCGACTCCATGATCGGCCTGGGCTACTACGGCACCTTCACGCCGCCCGTCATCCTGCGCAACGTCATGGAGAACCCGGCCTGGTACACGGCCTACACGCCGTACCAGCCGGAGATCTCCCAGGGCCGCCTGGAGGCCCTGCTGAACTTCCAGACGACGGTCGCCGAGCTGACCGGCCTGCCGACCTCCGGCGCCTCCCTGCTGGACGAGGGCACCGCCGCCGCCGAGGCGATGGCGCTGTCCCTGCGCATGGGCAAGAACAAGAAGGGCCTGTTCCTGGTCGACGCGGACGCCCTGCCGCAGACCATCGCCGTGATCCAGACGCGTGCCGAGCCGACGGGCGTCGAGGTCGTCGTCGCCGACCTCGCCGAGGGCATCCCGGCGGAGATCGCCGAGCGTCAGATCAACGGCGTGCTGATCCAGTACCCGGGCGCCTCGGGTGCCGTACGCGACATCAAGCCGCTCATCGACCAGGCGCACGAACTGGGCGCCCTGGTGACCGTGGCCGCGGACCTGCTCGCGCTGACCCTGCTGGCCTCGCCCGGCGAGCTGGGCGCGGACATCGCCGTCGGCACCACCCAGCGCTTCGGTGTGCCGATGGGCTTCGGCGGTCCGCACGCCGGCTACATGGCCGTCCACGAGAAGTTCGCGCGCAGCCTGCCCGGCCGTCTGGTCGGTGTCTCCGTCGACGCCGACGGCCACAAGGCCTACCGGCTCGCGCTCCAGACCCGTGAGCAGCACATCCGCCGGGAGAAGGCGACCAGCAACATCTGCACCGCGCAGGTGCTGCTCGCCGTGATGGCCGGCATGTACGCCGTCTACCACGGGCCCGAGGGCCTGAAGACCATCGCCCGGCGCACCCACCGCTACGCGACCATCCTCGCCGCCGGTCTGACGGCCGGCGGTGTCGAGATCGTCCACGGCGCCTACTTCGACACGCTCACCGCGCGCGTGCCCGGCAAGGCCGCCGAGGTCGTCGCCGCCGCCCGGGTGAACGGGGTCAACCTGCGCCTGGTCGACGCCGACCACGTCTCCGTCGCCTGCGACGAGACGACCAAGCGGGCCCAGGTGGCCGCCGTCTGGTCCGCCTTCGGGGTCGAGGCCGACATCGAGGCGCTGGACGCGACCGCCGAGGACACCCTGCCCGAGGCGCTGCTGCGCACCGACGCCTACCTCAACCACCCGGTCTTCCACCAGCACCGCTCCGAGACCGCGATGCTGCGCTACCTGCGCAAGCTGGCCGACCGCGACTACGCGCTCGACCGCGGCATGATCCCGCTGGGCTCCTGCACCATGAAGCTCAACGCGACCACGGAGATGGAGCCGGTCACCTGGCCCGAGTTCGGGCAGCTGCACCCCTTCGCCCCGGCCGAGCAGGCGCAGGGCTACCTCACGCTCATCCACGAGCTGGAGGACCGTCTCGCCGAGGTCACCGGCTACGACAAGGTCTCCCTCCAGCCGAACGCCGGTTCGCAGGGCGAGCTGGCCGGTCTGCTGGCCGTCCGCGGCTACCACCGCGCCAACGGTGACGAGCAGCGCACCGTCTGCCTGATCCCGTCCTCGGCGCACGGCACGAACGCCGCCAGCGCCGTGATGGCCGGCATGAAGGTCGTCGTGGTCAAGACCGCCGAGGACGGCGAGATCGACGTCGAGGACCTGCGGGCCAAGATCGAGCAGTACCGCGACGAGCTGTCGGTGCTGATGATCACCTACCCGTCGACGCACGGTGTGTTCGAGGAGCATGTCGCCGACATCTGCGCCCAGGTCCACGAGGCCGGCGGTCAGGTGTACGTCGACGGCGCCAACCTCAACGCGCTCGTCGGCCTCGCCAAGCCGGGCCACTTCGGCGGTGACGTCTCCCACCTGAACCTGCACAAGACCTTCTGCATCCCGCACGGCGGCGGCGGTCCGGGCGTCGGCCCGGTCGCGGTCCGCTCGCACCTGGCGCCGTACCTGCCGAACCACCCCCTCCAGCCGGAGGCCGGCCCGGAGACGGGCGTGGGCCCGATCTCGGCGGCGCCCTGGGGCAGCGCGGGCATCCTGCCCATCTCGTGGGCGTACGTCCGTCTGATGGGCGGCGAGGGTCTCAAGCGCGCCACGCAGGTGGCCGTGCTGTCGGCGAACTACATCGCCAAGCGCCTGGAGCCGCACTACCCGGTGCTCTACACCGGCCCCGGCGGCCTGGTCGCGCACGAGTGCATCATCGACCTGCGCCCGCTGGCCAAGGCGACCGGCGTCAGCGTGGACGACGTCGCCAAGCGCCTGATCGACTACGGCTTCCACGCGCCGACCATGTCCTTCCCGGTGGCCGGCACGCTGATGATCGAGCCGACCGAGTCCGAGGACATCACCGAGCTGGACCGTTTCTGCGAGGCGATGATCGCCATCCGCGCGGAGATCGAGAAGGTCGGCTCGGGCGAGTGGCCCGCGGAGGACAACCCGCTGCGCAACGCCCCGCACACCGCCGCCGCGCTCGGCGGTGAGTGGGCGCACGCCTACAGCCGTGACGAGGCCGTCTTCCCGGCCGGTGTCTCGGCCGCCGACAAGTACTGGCCGCCGGTGCGCCGCATCGACCAGGCCTTCGGCGACCGCAACCTGGTGTGCTCCTGCCCGCCGCTGGACGCCTACGAGGACTGAGTGAGCGAAGGTGAGGGCCCCGTCCGGCTGCCGCGGACGGGGCCCTCACCCGTGTCTAGGCCGTCGCCAGGGACACCTCGGTGGCCTTGATCAGGGCGACGACGTCGGAGCCCACGAACAGGCCGAGGTCGCCGACCGCGTCCTTCGTGATCACGGCGGTCAGCTCGCCGGCGGCGAGGGAGATCTTCACGGACGCCATGGCCTCGCCCGTGACGAGCCGGGCGATGCTGCCGGGCAGCTGGTTGCGGATCGACAGGCCCTCGACCCGCTGGGTGGCGAGGGAGACCTCGGTCGACTTCACCAGGGCACGGACGGCCGTGCCGGGGGCGAGGGCGAGCTGCTCGACGGCCTCCAGGGTGATGGCGGCCGTGAGGTGCGGGCCGCCGTCCAACCGGACCTTGACGGTGGCCATGACCTCGCCGGGGTGCACCTCGGTGACGGTGCCGGGCAGCTGGTTTCGGATGCTCAGGGTCATGGGCACCCACGGTAGGGCTCCGGTCCGGTCAGGCCGGGTATGCGTGGGTCTGCGTCGCTTTGACCGTCGCCCAGACCGATGCACCGGGATGCAGGTCCAGCTCGGCCGCGGCGACCGTGGTCAGGTCCGCCGCGAGCGGCAGCTCGCCGGTGAGGTCGGCGCGGATCTGGTCGCCCTGTGTCTCCAGCCCGGCGACCTCGCAGCGCCACAGGTTGCGGGCGCTGGCGCCGGAGGGCCGGTCCCGGAACAGGGTCACCGCGGACGGCGGGAACGCCACGAACACCGGGCCGGACAACTCCTCCGTGGTCGTGATCACGGGTCCGGCGTCCAGCCGGACGGCGTGCCCGGCGGCCTGGCCCCGGTAGAGGTTGAGGCCGACGAGCCGGGCGATGTAGTCGGTGCGCGGGTGCCGGGCGATGTCCGCGGGGGTGCCCTCCTGCACGACCCGCCCGTGCTCCACGACCACCAGCCGGTCCGCGAGCACCATGGCGTCCAGGGGGTCGTGGGTGACCAGCACCGACACCGCCTCGAACTCCGCCAGATGGCGGCGCAGCTGGGCCCGGACCTCCAGGCGGGTACGGGCGTCCAGGGCGGCCAGCGGCTCGTCCAGGAGCAGCAGCCGGGGCCGGGTGGCCAGGGCCCGGGCGAGGGCCACGCGCTGGGCCTGGCCGCCGGAGAGACGGCGCGGTTTGACGCCCGCGTGGCCGGACAGGCCCATCCGCTCCAGCCAGGCCGCGGCCTGCGTACGGGCCTCGGCCTTGCCCGCGCCGCGGCAGCGGGGGCCGAAGGCGACGTTGTCCAGGGCGGACAGGTGCGGGAAGAGGAGGTAGTCCTGGAAGACCACGCCGACCGGGCGGGACTCCGGGGGAGTGTCCTCCAGCGCGGTGCCGTCCAGGCGCAGGTGGCCCTCGGTGAGAGGGGTGAGACCGGCGAGGGCGCGCAGGGCGGTGGTCTTGCCGGCGCCGTTGGGGCCGAGGAGGGCGACGACGTCTCCGGGAGCGGCCGTCAGGGTGACGTCCAGGCGGAAGCCGGAGCGGTCGACGACGAGGTGGGCGTCGAGGCCTGGAGGCCCCTGCGGGTGGGGGTGGGTGTCGTCGGCTGTGGTGTGGTGGGGGTTCGTCATGATGTCGTCATCCAGCGGTCCCTCAGCCCCGCCAGTACCGCGATCGACACGGCGAGCAGCACCAGGCTGAGGGCGATCGCGGCCTCGGGGTCGTTCTGAAGCGCCAGGTACACCGCGAGGGGCATGGTCTGGGTGCGGCCGGGGAAGTTGCCCGCGAACGTGATCGTCGCGCCGAACTCGCCGAGTGCCCGCGCCCAGGCCAGCACCGCCCCGGCCGCGATGCCGGGCGCGATCAGCGGCAGCGTGACCCGCCGGAACGCGGTGAAGCGGGAGGCGCCCAGCGTGGTGGCCGCCTCCTCGTAGCGCGGGTCGGCCGCGCGCAGGGTGCCCTCGACACTGATCACCAGGAACGGCATCGCCACGAACGCCTCGGCGATCACGACCCCGGTGGTGGTGAACGGCAGGGTGATCCCGAACCACGAGTCGAGCCACTGCCCGATGACGCCGTTGCGGCCCAGCGCGAGCAGCAGGGCCACACCGCCGACCACCGGCGGCAGCACGAGCGGGAGGGTCACCAGAGCCCGTACGAGACGCCGGCCGGGGAACTCCGTACGGGCCAGCAGCCAGGCCAGCGGCACGCCGAGAACGAGGCTGACGGCGGTCGCCGCGGTGGCGGTGACCAGCGACAGCTGGAGCGCCTGCCAGACCTCGGTGCTGGTCAGCTGGTCCGGCAGGCTGTGCCAGGGCGCGCGGACGAGCAGCGCGAGCAGCGGCAGCAGCAGGAACGCCAGTGCCACCAGGGCCGGCAGCAGCAGCGGCAACGGCACCCCGCGTCGGCCCCCCGCGCCGACGCGGCGGCGTCGTGGCCGGCCCGAGCGGGGGCCGGCCACGACGCCGGGCTTGTCGAGCGAGGTCACGGCTTGAGGAACCCGGCCCCGCTCAGCACCTTCTGGCCCTCGGCGGACTGCACGAGAGCGATGAACGCCTTCGCGGCCTCGGCGTTCGGCGCATCCTTGAGCAGGACGATCGGGTAATCGTTGATCGCCTCGGCGGACTCGGGGAACTCCACGCCCTCCACCTTGCCACCCGCGGCCTTCACGTCGGTCTTGTAGACGACCGCGGCGTCGGCCTCCTTCAGTTCCACCTTGGTCAGGGCGCTCTTGACGTCCTGTTCGTAGGAGGCCGGGGTCAGCTCGACCTTGCCGGCGTCCAGGGTCTTCTGCGCGGCGGCGCCGCACGGCACCGTCTTGTCGCACAGGACGACCTTCAGACCGGACTTGGTCAGGTCCTTGAGGGAGGAGACTTTGTCGGGGTTGCCCGGCAGGGTGGCGATCTCCAGCTGGTTGCGGACGAACGTGGCCGGGGTGCCGGCCGCGTCGCCCTTGTCCGTCACGATCTTCATCGTCTTGGGGCTGGCGGCGGCGAAGACATCGGCCGGGGCGCCGCCGGTGATGCTCGCGGCGAGGGTGTCACTGCCGCCGAAGTTGAAGTTGACCTTGGTGCCCGGGTGCTCCTGCTCGAACTCCTTGCCCAGGGCCGTGAAGCTCTCCTTCAGGGAGGCGGCGGCGAACACGGTGATGTCGCCGGACACCTTGGGGGAAGCCGACGACGTGTCCGAGGAGCCGGACGCGTCCTTCGAGTCCGACGAGGAGGAGCAGGCGCTGAGTGCCATCAGGGCGGCGGCTCCCGCACCGGCCAGCTGCAGCATCCGCCGGGTGCGGCGCACGGAACGGGTCATCACGGATCTACTCCTCGGGTTCTGTGGAACATCTGTCGCGCCCATGACGGCCGGGCTTCGGCCGTGCGCCGATGATACTGCCGCATCTGCCAGGTGTTAGTCTCCTGTCGTATCGCATGAGCTGCGAACTTGCGACTTGTAGCTTGCATATGCGTTTGTACGGCCCTTCCGGGCGGGTACGGTGCTGCCGGAGGTGGTCGACGGTGACGCTCGCGGAACTCACCCTGGCCGGCGATCTGGTACGGCCCGCCCGGCTGACCGTGCCGGACCTGCTGCGCTGGCCGCAGCACCGGGCGGACGTCAGCTTCGAGTGCGCGACCAGCGGCATCCAGCACCACGAGTTCGCCGGCCCGCGCCTGTACGACGTGCTCGCCGACGCCGGTCCCGGGTTCGATCCGGCCCGGCGCAAGGACCGGCTGCGGTTCCTGATCGCGGTCACCGGCACCGACGGGCATCACGCCCTGCTGTCCTGGGCGGAGATCGACCCGGACTTCGCCGACGCGCCCGTACTGCTGGGGGTCACCATCGACGGCACCCCGCTGGACGCGGCCGGGCCCCAGTTGGTGCTTCCGCAGGACCGGTGCGGGGCACGCCACATCAGCGGGATCACCGCGATCCGGGTGGACGGGGGCTACCGCTTCGGGACGGCCGAACGGCGCGAGACCGCCGGCCGGCTCCGTCCGGCACCGGCCGCTCCCGGTCACCCGTCGGCCGCGAGTGTGTGATCCGCGCGCCCTTCGCGCCCCGGGCCGTCGGCCCAGGCCGCGACGGCCGGGCAGGCTCCCGCTCGGCCCGGTGAGCGGCCCCGGGCCGTTGGCCCAGGCCGCGACGGCCGGGCCGGCTCCCGCTCGGCCCGATGAGCGTGCTGCCGGGTCAGACGCGGTCGATGTGCACGTTCGTGGACTTCACGCGCGCGGTGGCCTCCATGCCGACCTCCAGGCCCAGCTCCTCCACGGCTTCCCGGGTCAGCAGTGAGACGAGCCGGTGCGGGCCGGCCTGGATCTCCACCTGGGCGGCGACGTCGCCGAGCTTGATGGCGGTGACGATGCCGGGGAAGGCGTTGCGGACCGAGGTGTGCGAGGCGTCTTCCTCGCCGCCACTCTTGGCCAGCTCGACGGAGAACGCCGCGAGGTCGCTGCCGTCGATGAGCCGCCGGCCGGACTCGTCGCGATGGGTCGTCACCCGGCCGGCGTCGGCCCAGCGTCGTGCGGTGTCCGGGCTGACGCCGAGCAGCCGTGCGGCCTGGCCGATCGTGTAGGACTGCATGCCGGTCACGATAGGGCCTCGCACCGGGATCGACGCACGTGGGTTGGCCGTCGGGTACAACGCGATATGTCGGGTACAACGCGATATGACGTCAGCGCCGCGCCGTGCCACGCGTGGGATGCGGGGCCCGGTCCTGGCCTCCCGAGGTGGAGCCCGGTCCGCTCCCGGCCCGCCGCCCCATGGCTCAGCCGGTGTGCACCCGCGGCCTGCGTGACCGGTTCGGCTCCGCCTCCCGCAGTACCTCGCGGGTGACCGGAGCCACCTCGCCCTGGCCGAAGAGGAAGAAGCGCAGGAAGTTGGCGAACGGACTGCCCTCGGTCCACTCGAAGTAGATGTGCGGGGTGCACCCGGTGACGTCACGGACGTGCAGCAGCAGCGCGGCGAGGGCGTTCGGGATGGAGGCGGACTCCAGTGTCAGCACCCGGTAGCGGCCGTGCAGCACCTCGCCGCGCACGGTCAGCCCCGCCTCGAACTCGGACGGGTCGGTGACGGTGACCTCGACGAAGACGAAGTCCTCCTGCTCGGGCATGTCGTTGTCGGCACGGATCTGCTCGACCTTGTCCCGGTACTCCGCCTTGTCCCGGTGGCCCGGCTCGTTGGCGATGAAGCGCATCTTCCGGCTGGCCATGTCCCGGACGAAACGTTCCGCCATCGGGTCGAGCGTCACGCTCGTCACGCGCAGCTCGAAGGCGCGGGCCAGCCGGGACAGCAGTGAGACCAGGATGATGCCCGCGATGAAGCAGGCACCGATCTTCACACCGTCCGGACGCTCGATGACGTTCACGACGGTCGTGTAGAGGAAGACCGCCGCGATCGCACCGAACCCGATGGTCCAGCCCCGCTGGCCCGCCTTGCGCGCGGCGATCGTCACCGCGATCGCGGCCGAGCTGATCAGCACCAGCACACCGGTGGCGTAGGCGCCGCCCTGCTTGTCGACGTTGGCGTCGAAGATCCAGGTCACCAGGAAGGCGACCAGCGTGAACACGATGACCATCGGGCGCACCGCGCGCGCCCAGTGCGGGGCCATGCCGTAGCGGGGCAGATAGCGCGGCATCAGGTTGAGCAGACCGGCCATGGCGGAGGCGCCGGCGAACCACAGGATGGCGATGGTCGAGACGTCGTACACCGTGCCGAAGGCGTTGCCGAGGTACTCGTGCGCGAGGTAGGCGAGCGCGCGGCCGTTGGCGGCGCCGCCCGGCTTGAACTCGTTCTCCGGGATCAGGAGCGTGGTGATGAAGCTGGTGGCGATCAGGAAGCAGCTCATGATCAGCGCGGCGGTGGTCAGGAGCTTCTTGGTGTCCCTGATCCGGCCGGCCGGCCGCTGCTCGCTGTCGCCCGGGTCGCCCTGGACGTGCGGCATGACGGCCACGCCGGTCTCGAAGCCGGAGAGACCGAGGGCGAGTTTCGGGAAGACGATCAGCGCGACGCCGATCATCACGAAGACGTTCCCGTGCTCCGTGACCAGGGCGCTGCTCCAGTCGGTGATCACGTGGCCGGCGGTGATGACGTGCCACAGGCCGGCGACCACGACCACGACGTTCAGGACCAGATAGATCCCGACCAGGGCGACCGCGACGCCGATCGCCTCCAGGAAGCCCTTGAGGAACACCGCGCCGAGCAGGGCCACCAGGAACAGGGTGATCACCATCTGATGACCGTGCAGGGTGCCGGTCAGGTGCGGGTTCTCCACCAGGTGGGTGGAGGCGTCGGCCGCCGAGAGGGTGATGGTGATCAGGAAGTCGGTCGCCGCGAAGCCCAGCAGGGTGAGCACGAAGAGTTTGCCCTGCCAGAAGGACAGCAGCCGCTCCAGCATCGCGATGGAGCCCTCGCCGTGCGGGCTCTCCTCGGACACCCGGCGGTAGACCGGCAGGGCGCCGGCCAGGGTGACTATGACGAGCACGATCGTCGCGATCGGCGACAGCAGGCCGGCCGCCAGGGCCGCGATGCCGGGCTGGTAGCCGAGGGTGGAGAAGTAGTCGACACCGGTCAGGCACATCACCCGCCACCAGCGCTGCCCCTGGTGCGGAGGCTCCGGCTCGGCGTGCGGTCCGGTGTGGCCACCGCCCTTGCCCATGTCGGACAGGCCCTCCAGCATCCAGGCGCGCAGGCGGCCGGTACTGGGAGGGCGCTCGGTCGTGGCCATCGGCGTGCTCCTGACGTGCGGCTCAGCTCTTTCCAGCCATCACGCGGACGGCGGCACCAGCGTAAGCAGAGCGTGACGCTCAGGCCCCCGGATCGGTGGGCGGGAGGCGTCAAACTTGCGTTAAGAATCGCCGGGGAGCGGAGAGACCGCACGAAGAAGGGGAGGCCGGGGCGGTTGGCCGGGGCCGGGACCGAACGGGTGAACCGGCGGGCGCGGGCCGGCACGGGAGGGTGACGGCCACCGAGCGTCATGATCCCGACCCGGCTGCCGAGGGCGTCGCGCAGCACCGGACGCCGGCGTCGAGACCCCGGCCGGCCGCGGGTGCCTTGAGCGCGTCGGGCCGCGGGCTCCGGGACGGCGGTGGGCTCCGGGGGTGGTCCGGCCGGGTCGGCGGCCTCTATCGCGCCGCGCCACGGGCGCGCCGTCGGTGGGGCTCACAGGTCCCGGGTGTCGATGCGCAGGTGCCAGGTGTTGCGCCGGTGGACGGACAGCAGCTCGGACTGCAGCGGGGACGGCGGGACCGCCAGGACCGGGCAGACCGCGTGGGCCAGGCAGTGCCGGGAGACGCGGCCCGAGAAGGCCCGCCGCAGCCCGCGCCGCCCCGCGCCCACGACGAGCAGGTCGTTCTCCCGGTCCGCGGTCGCCACCAGCGCCCGGCCCGGCGCGCCCTGCACCACGAGGGGCCGCATCGGCACCCCCGGCCCCTCCGCGTCGAAGATCTCCTCGAGCACCGAGGCCAGCCGCAGCTTGGCGAGCCGCTGCCACTCCTCGACCGGCAGGCCGGCGGCGGGGGAGCGGCGCACGGCGGAGTCACCGCCCGGCGGCTCCCAGGCCAGCACCGGCCACAGCTCCGCGCCCAGTCGGCGGGCGAGCGCGGTGGCCCGTCGCAGAGCCGTGACGCTGCCCAGTGAGCCGCTCACGCCGACCACCACTCGTGTGATCGTCGAGACGTCGTATCCGGACATGTCTCCACCGTTCCGCACGGGCGCTGGCAGGATGACGCCCGCGGCGCGCCCGAGTGAGGACCTCCCTTCCTCCATCCCACTCCCACACCGGCGATCCGACCAGCCGGACGGCCCGCGCAGTCTGGGAAGACCTCTTCCCGCGCCGGGGATGACGGCGGTCGCCACAGCTCCGCGTGCTCGCCCCTGGACGCGCTCGAATGTTTCGGTGACGTTCGCGGATACCGGCCTGTAGCGCCTTCGGGTTCTTCCGGAGGGTGCTGCTGCCCATGGCCCGGCCGACGCTCGGCACCGTCTCGGTCTCGCGGTGGTCACCTCCGAGGCACGTCCGCGACTCGGCGGCACCCGCGTGGCCGCAGCCGGTCCCCGGCGCGCGTCGGGGCCGGTGCGCACGGGTGCGTGCGGCCGGCCCCGTAGGGTCACTGTGCCGTGCTCAGGCGGCGGTCATCACCTGACCCGCACCCAGCGGGCGGTGCGGGGCGATGATGCGGCCGTCGGGCAGCAGCTCGCCGGTGTCCTCGAAGAGCAGGACACCGTTGCACAGCAGGCTCCATCCCTGTTCCGGGTGGTGCGCCACGAGACGGGCGGACTCCCGGTCGGCGGATTCGGCTGTCGGGCACGGCGGCTGGTGCTGGCACATGGGCGGGATCTTTCGGTCTGTTGTGATCATGTCCGTCCCCCGTGATGAAGAGTCGGTCTGAAACCAGTGTTGTCCTCTGGGAGTCATTCCGCAGGGATTTCACAGCACCGCTTCTCACAGGTTCATGACGCGTCACCCGCCCGGACGGTTCACTCCAACTGCACTGTCACTTCGGATGGTTCGCTCTGGTCGGATAGGACTAGTCCGGACGGCAGGGCGACGGCAAAGTGACGAAGAGTCGGTCGTACCCCGCTTCCCGTCCGGGCAGCGGGGTACGCGGGCACACGGGTCAGGCGGGAGAGCCGAGCACCGGCGAGCCGAGCAGGGGAAGAGGAGTCGCCCGATGGGTCAGCACCGGAAGCAACTCGGCGACGCGGAACGGGCGGTGCGCCGGGATGCCGGGCGGGGCGGGCGCCAGCGGGACGAGCAGGTCGGTGGCGGCCGGATGGCCCTCGGCACCGTCGCCGGAGCAGTCCCCGTGCAGCCACAGGGTGAGCATGTACAGGCCGGGCACGGACAGCAGTCGCGCCTGGTACGGCTGTGGCAGCGCCTCCGCCTGCTGAAGCGCGCGCTCGGTGGAGGCGACGTACGGGCCCTCGAAGAAGTGCGAGAAGGCCCAGCCGTCGGGGGTGAGCATGGTCTCGGCCGCCGCCACGGCACGGTCGCCGCACCGGATCAGGAAACGCCAGCCGGCCAGCCGGGTGGAGGACAGGCCTTGTGCGGTGATCCGGTCCAGCACGTGGACGGGGAGCGGGAGTTCCGGTGTCGCGGGCCCCTGCACGGCGCGCAGGGAGGGGGTTCGGGCCTCACGGACCGCGGTGGGGGAGCCGAGGGCGGTGAGGACGGAGCGCAGGGCAGGCGCGGGGGCAGGGGGTACGTGCAGCGGCATGTGGGTCGCCTCTCATTCGACAGGCGCGGCGGCGCGAGGAGGGGTGGGGCGGACGGCGCTGTCTGCTCACGGAAGGCCGGAGAGGTGGGGGCCCAGGTCGGTGTGAACGAGGGTGCGGCTCGGTCAGTCGCCCGTCAACCGGGGCGACAGGAACTCCGCGGAAACCAGGACCGGGTGTGTCACCTTGTGCCTTGTGGACGGAGTTTATACGACGTGTGTTCGGCCGATGTTCCGGCTATCCGATTCCGCTTGATCCGGCAAGGCCGAATTGGGTCGACGATTTGCGGAACTCATCCCGATTTCCGGGCCGCGCCCCGTGTCTGACCTCGCAATACGCGCCGGTAACGGTCGGCCGAATGTCGTCGGCGTTTTTCACGAGGCGTTCGGGGCACCCGGAGGTGCAAGCTGCGGCATGCCTCGTGAATGTGCCGCCGGGAACATTCCGACAGAGTAGCGGGCGGCGGCCCCGCGCGGGACGTTATCGATCGCTTCGGCTGGGCATCATCCCACCTGACCCGGGAGCCCGGCGGCCGGATCGACGGCCCGCCCATCCGAGGAGGGACACTTCGATGGGGGAGAAGGTGGTGGCGGGGCAGTTCGACCTGTCCGATCGCCAGCGCTACCGCGAAAAGCTCCAGAAGTGCCTGACGGGACTGGAGCAGCTGCTGCGCGAGAAGCGATTCGACCGACCCAAGAACCTCATGGGAGTCGAGATCGAACTGAATCTCGCGGGGCACGACGGCATGCCGAAAATGTTGAACGGGCAGGTACTGGAGCGCATCGCGAGTCGCGATTTCCAGACAGAACTCGCCATGTTCAACCTGGAAGTCAACATCGCTCCACATCGATTGGGCGGCCGGGTATTCGACCGGCTCGCCGAGGAACTGCGCATCTCGCTCGCCTACGCCGACCGGAAGGCCGGAGAGGTGGACGCGGGCATCGTGATGATCGGCATCCTGCCCACCCTCGACCGGGACGACCTGGTCTCCTCCAACCTCTCCGAGGTCGACCGCTACACCCTCCTCAACGACCAGATCGTCGCCGCCCGCGGCGAGGACTTCCGGCTCGACATCGAGGGGGCGGAACACCTCGTCTGCACATCCAAATCGATCGTCCCCGAGGCCGCGTGCACCTCGGTGCAGCTCCATCTCCAGGTCACCCCGGCACGGTTCGCGGACGTGTGGAACGCGGCCCAGGTGGCCTGCGCCCCGCAGATCGCCGTCGGCGCCAACTCTCCGTTCCTCTTCGGTCACGAGCTGTGGCGCGAGTCCCGGCCCCCGCTCTTCCTCCAGTCCACCGACACCCGGCCGCCCGAACTCCAGGCACAGGGAGTCCGGCCCCGCACCTGGTTCGGCGAGCGGTGGATCACCTCCGCCTACGACCTGTTCGAGGAGAACCTGCGCTACTTCCCGGCGCTGCTCCCGATCTGCGACGAGGAGGAGCCGCTGGAGGTCATCGAGGCCGGCGGGGTGCCCCGGCTCGCCGAACTCGTCCTGCACAACGGCACGATCTACCGCTGGAACCGGCCGGTGTACGGCATCGCGGACGGCGTCCCGCACCTCAGGGTGGAGAACCGGGTGCTGCCGGCCGGGCCGACCATCACCGACGTGATCGCCAACGCGGCCTTCTACTACGGGGTCGTCCGGGCCCTCGCCGAGGACTCCCGGCCGCTGTGGACGCGGATGCCGTTCGCCGCGGCCGAGGCGAACTTCGACGCGGCGTGCCGGCACGGCATCGACGCGCGCTTCGTCTGGCCGCGGCGGGGACGGTACGGCGGCACGGGCGAGATCGACGCCGTCACGCTGATCCGTGACGAGCTGCTGCCGCTCGCCTCCGCGGGGCTGGACGCGTGGGGTGTGGAGCCCGCCGACCGCGACCTCTATCTCGGTGTGATCGAGGAACGCTGCCGACGCCGGGTCAACGGGGCGTCCTGGCAGGCGGCCACCTTCCACCGGGCGCTGGAGCAGGGAATGTCCCGCGAGGCGGCCCTGGCGGCGACGACCCGCCGGTACGCCGAACTGATGCATGTCGGGGAACCGGTGCACACATGGCCGGTGGGGTTGCCGACGGCCGTACCGCTCGGCTGAGGGCCGGACCCGCGATGCCGCGGTGAGGCCGCCGGGGGCGGTGCGGTTCGGGGTGTGCGGTGTCCCGGGATCGGCTTCTGCGATCCTTGCCAGGCGAAGGTGGGCCAGGGGCCCGTGAGCCGGCAGGAGGCAGGGGTGCAGGTGGAGGCTGACGCGGTGGCCGATTCCTCGGCGCGGGGGCGCGACCCGCGGCGGATCCTGCGGGACGAGACGCTCCTCGTCCTCGGGCTCTCGCTCGGGGCGAGCGGCGTGTCCGCACTGATCAGCTTCATCGGCTCGGTCACCAAGCCGGGCGGCCTCAAGGACCAGGCGGCCACCCTCAACGCCTCGGCCGCACCGGGCCGCCCCTGGCTGGACCTGGCGTGGCAGCTCTTCGGCATCGCCTCCGCGCTGATCCCGGTGGCGCTCGTCGCCCATCTGCTGCTGCGCGAGGGCACGAGCCTGCGCGCCCTCGGCTTCGACCGCACCCGGCCCTGGCCCGACCTGGCCCGCGGCGCCGGGATCGCGGCCGTGATCGGCAGCACCGGCATCGCCTTCTACCTGGCCGCCCGCGGCCTCGGCTTCAACCTCACGGTCGTCCCCGAGGCCCTGCCGGACGTGTGGTGGAAGTACCCGGTGCTGATCCTCTCCGCGCTGCAGAACGCGATCCTCGAAGAGGTCATCGTCGTCGGCTATCTGCTGCGCAGGCTCGGCCAGTTGGGCTGGACCCCGGGGACCGCGCTGGTGGCCAGCGCGGTCCTGCGCGGCTCGTACCACCTCTACCAGGGCATCGGCGGCTTCCTCGGCAACATGGTCATGGGCGTGGTGTTCGTCCTGCTGTACCGCCGCTGGGGCCGGGTCGGCCCGCTGGTCGTCGCGCACTCCCTGCTCGACATCGGCGCGTTCGTCGGATACGCCCTCCTCGCGGGCAAGGTGGGCTGGCTGCCGACGGCCTGACGAGCCCTCAGGCGTGCAGTTCGCCCTCGATGACCGTCACCGCGCGGCCGGTGAGCAGGGTGCGCTCGCCGCGCAGGCCGGTACGGACCAGTCCGGTGCGCCGGGAGGCCTGTAGCCCGGTGAGGTCGTCGCGGCCGAGGCGGGATGACCAGTGCGGGGCGAGCGCGGTGTGGGCGCTGCCGGTCACCGGGTCCTCGTCGATCCCGACGTTCGGGAAGAAGCAGCGGGAGACGTAGTCGTAGCCGCGGGCGGGGTCCTCGGCGCGGGCGGTGGCGATGATGCCGCGCGAGGAGTACGCGCCGAGGGCCTTGAGGTCGGGGGAGAGGCCGAGGACGGTCTTCTCGTCGGCCAGCTCCACCAGCAGGTCGCCGACGTTCGGACCGGTGTCGAACGCGGCGGCCGGCTCCGCGCCGAGCGCCTCGGCGACCCCGGCCGGGGTCTCGACCGGGGTGAGCGGGGCGGTCGGGAAGTCGAGGGTGATCGAGCCGTCCGCGGCGGGCGTGGCGATCAGCACGCCGCTGCGGGTGGCGAACCGCACCGGACCCGCGTGGGCCCCGGTGGCGTGCAGGACGTGGGCGGTCGCGAGCGTGGCGTGCCCGCACATGGCGACCTCGGCGACGGGCGTGAACCAGCGCAGCGCCCAGTCCGCCTCACCGCCGTCGGGCAGCCGGTGCGCGTACGCCGTCTCGGCGTGGTTGACCTCCATGGCGACGTTCTGGAGCCAGTCGTCGTCCGGGAAGACGTCGTCCAGGAGCAGGACTCCGGCCGGGTTGCCGGCGAAGGGGCGGTCGGTGAAGGCGTCCACGATTCGAATGCGCATGGTGCCGACGCTAGCGGCTGCGACGACTCGCGGACCAAGGCCAATTCACGAGTGCCGGACCGTTTCCCGCCCGGCCGCCGCACGCGTGCGCAGCCACGGGGCGAGCTGGGCGATGCCGAACGACACCTCCAGGACGAGGAACGGCCACAGCACGGCCGGCCCGCCGTGGGCCAGCGCGTACGCCTGCCACAGGGCGAACAGCACGCGCGCGGCGCCGTCGAGGAGACCGTGCAGCGGCAGCGGCCGTACGACCCGCAGGACGGACCAGACCACCACGACCGAGCCCATCAGGTTGGCGTACAGGGTCTGCATCGGGGTGAGCCCGGGCATCGCGCCGAGGCCGGTCGCGTCGCCCGCGGCGGACAGCAGGTCGTGCACCAGCGCGTACGTCCAGGGTGTGGCGAAGCCGGCCGTGACGATCAGGTCGTACCAGCCGCTGGCGCGGACGAGGCGGGTGTAGGCGGGGTGGGCGGGGTTCATCGGGGCTCCTCCGAAGGGCTCGCTCGGGCGCCGCCCACGCTAGACAGCGGAGTACGCTCCAAGGTCAAGTCGACCGAGCGGTGGGGGAGTCGTGCGCATCGGAGAACTGGCCGTACGTACCGGAGTGTCCAAGGACGCCCTGCGCTTCTACGAGAAGATCGGCCTCATCGAGGGCGACCGGCTGCCCAACGGCTACCGTGACTTCCCGCCGGAGACGGTGCCCTGGCTCCAGTACGTGCGTACGGCGCAGACGCTCGGGTTCACCCTCGCCGAGATCGCCCGGCACGGCGCGGAACTGAAGGAGGCACCGGACAGCGCCGAGGCCCTGTCCGCGCTGTTCGAGGACAAGATCCGGGTCGTGGACGCGCGCATGGCCGAGCTGGCGGCACTCCGCGCGGAACTCACCGGCCGCGTCGGCACCGGCTGCCCGCTGCGGGCGTGAACCGTACGGTGGAACGGGCGGCCCGTTCCGAGGGGACACCGGCACCGGCGAGAGCCGGCTTCATCGAGCTGTAGAGGGCACCGACCGGTCTTCTGGACGGTGGCCGTCGTGGTGTCGGCCGGGTGGATGCCGGCGTTGTCGACCAGGACCTCGCTACGTCCGCCGCGTGCCCGGATCCCGTCGGCCGTCTCCCCGCCCCGCTCGGCGCTGCGGCCCGAGACGGCGCCCTGCGCCCCCTCGGCGGCGAACGCCTCCGCGATCCCGCGGCCCTGTTGCCGCTCGCTCCCCGTCACCAGGCGGTCCGCCCGCGACACGCATCGGCACGCTCACTCCTCGCTCGGTTCTCCTCCCCCCCCCCGGTCCGGGCGCGACCGCCGCTCTGCGGCTGAAGAGCGGACTCGCGAGTTCCGAATCGGCGCCTCTGCTCGCTCTTCGACGGGGGTTGTCGGAGCGAGGTTTCCGATATATCGTTGAAGCATCGCGAACGATACGCGATGCATACGTGACAGATCAGCGATGGAATGGAGTGATCATGATGCGTACCCACGGATTCGAGCGTGGACATCGGCACGAGGGCCCCGGCTGCCGGGGCATGGGCGGCTTCGAGGGCCGTCGGGCCGCCTTCGGCCCGTTCGGGCCGGGCGGCCCGGGATTCGGTCCCGGTGGCCCCGGTTTCGGACCGGGTGGCTGGGGGCCCCGAGGGCGGGGCGGTCCGCGGGGGCGGGCGCGGCGAGGTGACGTACGCGCCTCGATCCTGGCCCTGCTCAGGGACCGGCCCATGCACGGCTACGAGATGATCCAGGAGATCGCCGAACGCAGTGGCGGCGCCTGGAAGCCCAGCCCCGGCTCGGTCTACCCCACCCTCCAGCTGCTGGAGGACGAGGGCCTGATCGCCAGTGAGACCGAGGGCGGCAAGAAGCTGTTCGCGCTGACCGGGAGCGGACGCGCCGCCGCCGAGGAAGGGCCGGACGCCCCTTGGGAGGAGGCCTCGCGCGGAGTCGACTGGGAGGCCCTCACCGAGATCCGCCAGGCCGGCTTCGGCCTGATGGAGGCGTTCGGTCAGGTCTGGAAGACCGGCAGCAAGGAACAGCGCGAGAAGGCGCTGACCGTCATCAACGACGCCCGCAAGAAGCTGTACCTCATCCTCGCCGACGAGCACTGAGGCCCGTACGGCGATCCCGGCGCCCCGCGCGGTGTCCGCGCGGGGCGCCTTGGCGTGTCCCGGCTCAGGCCACCAGGCCGTCCAGCTTGCGCAGCGACTCGTTCAGGGCGGCCGTCGCCGAGTCCTTGAGCTTGCCCGCCATCAGCGACACCGCGGCGCCGGTGAACTCGCCGTCGATCCGGAGGGTCGTGGCGTCCCCGTCCGGGGTCAGCGTGTAGCGGGTGGCGACGGTCACCGCCATCGGGCCCTTGCCGCGGATGGCGAACACCCGGGCCGGTTCCAGCTCCTCGATGGTCCAGTCGACCTCCGCCGGAAAGCCCATCAGCTTCATGTTCTCCTGGAACGTCCCGCCCACGGCCAGGGTCTCGGGGCCGCCCCGGGGGAAGCTCGTGTGGGTCGCGTTCCAGGTCCCGTACGACGGCCAGTCGGTGAGCTGGGCCCACACCTTCTCGGCCGGCGCCTGGATGCGTGCCTCCGCGCTGACTTCGGCCATGCGACCACCCCTCCGGGTCGGGCGTATCGGGCTACGGTGTCGCGGAACGTAGCGGCAGGGGCGCGAACATTCAATACTGATGAACCGTCAGGCGGGGGTGCGGGTCCGGTTCACGCGTACCGTTTGCCGGTGACCGCGGCCGGTGCCGCGAGCCGGCCGCCGCGCACGCCTTCCTCGGTGCCGCGGGTCGGCTGCCGCGCGCGCCTTCCTCGGTGCCGCGAGACGTGCGACGGCGCGGCACGGTTGTTCTCGGGGAGCGGCGCAAGGCGGCGCGCGCCCCTTGCGCGTAATCGGCCGGATCTCCTCCGCAAGGATGAGATCCGGTTCGGTGATGTCCACTGGGCGTGGGACGCGAAAATGGTTCCCGTCGTGGATGCCCCGTCCCGCCGATGCTGATGAGGTGGGGGATGTGCAACCCCGTACAGCCCACCGGACCCTCCACGACGCAGTGGTTCCGCACCAGGACGGCGCCGCCGGGCTCGGTGCCGAGCTGGCGGCGGTGGTCGCCGGTGCCCGCCGGCGGGCCGTCCGGGACGGGGACCGGCAGACCGACACCGCCCATCTGCTCCACGCCCTGCTGGAACACGACCCCGAGGCCCGCGCCGCCGTGGGCGAGCCCCGGCGGCTCGCCCGGCTCCTCGGCTACCTCGTGCAGCGCAGCATCGGCTACGGACTGCGCTGGCAGGGCAGCGTGGAGGACTCCGGCGCGAACCCCCTCGTCGCCGCTCCGGTCGGAACCGCCGCTCCGGTCGGTTCCGCGGCTCCGGTCGGTTCCGCGGCTCCGGTTGGAGTCATCGAGCCGGTCGGTCCCGGCGCTCAGGTCGGAACCGTCGAGCCGGTCGGTCCCGCCGCTCCGGTCGGTCCCGGCGCTCAGGTCGGAACCGTCGGGCCGGTCGGAACCGTCGGGCCGGTCGGAACCGTAGGGCCGGTCGGAACCGTCGGGCCGGTCGGAACCGTAGGGCCGGTCGGAACCGTAGGGCCGGTCGGAGTCGTCGGGCCGGTCGGTCCCGGCGCCGGTCCGGGCGGCGCGGTGAGGGACGCCGGGGGCTGGTCTCCCGCCGCGTCCACGGCGCTCGCGGACGCCCGCGTCCGCGCCCGGCTGCGGGGCGCACCCCGTGTCACCGGCACCGACCTGCTCGCGGCCCTCGCCGCGGACCCGCGGTCACGGGCCGTCGAAGTCCTCGAACGCGCCGGGATCCCGGCCCGCGAGCTGGCCGCGCGGATCGAGGCCGGAACCGGCGAGTACGCCCCCGACGGAGAGGCGGCCCGCTGACGCCCCAGACTGGCCTGCTGACGTCCGGACCGGCCCGCTGACGCCCGGACTGGCCTGCTGACGTCCGGACCGGCCCGCTGACGCCCGGGCCGTCCACCTGCTGAGACAGGTGTCATCCGGGGTGACGCTCCTGTCGGTGCCTGTCATCATGTGCCGGTGCATACGTCTGGTAGCAGTCACGACAGCCCCGGCAAGGGAACCGGTCTCGGCCTCGCGCTCGCCTCGGCTCTGGCCTTCGGCGGGTCCGGCGTGGCCGCCAAGCCGCTGATCGAGGCGGGACTCGACCCGCTGCACGTGGTCTGGCTGCGGGTGGCGGGCGCCGCACTGGTGATGCTGCCGCTCGCGGTACGGCACCGCGCCCTGCCGCTCCGCCGGCCCGCGCTGCTCGCCGGGTTCGGGCTGCTCGCCGTCGCCGGTGTCCAGGCCTGCTACTTCGCCGCGCTCTCCCGGATCCCGGTCGGCGTGGCCCTGCTCATCGAATACCTGGCGCCGGCCCTGGTGCTGGGCTGGGTGCGGTTCGTGCAGCGGCGGCCCGTCACCCGGGCCGCCGCGCTCGGCGTGGTCCTCGCCGCGGGCGGCCTCGCCTGTGTGGTCGAGGTCTGGTCGGGGCTGAGCTTCGACGCGCTGGGCCTGGTCCTCGCCCTCGGTGCCGCCTGCTGCCAGGTCGGCTACTTCGTCCTGGCCGACCAGGGCGGCGACGCGGGCGAGACGGCGCCCGACCCGCTCGGCGTCATCGCCTACGGACTGCTCGTCGGCGCCGCCGTGCTGACGGCCGTCGCCCGCCCCTGGAACATGGACTGGTCGGTGCTGGCGGGCTCCGCGGACCTGAACGGCACCGCCGTACCGGCCGTCGCCCTGCTCGCCTGGGTGGTGCTGGTCGCCACGGTGATCGCCTACATCACCGGCGTGGTGGCCGTGCGCCGGCTGTCGCCGCAGGTCGCCGGGGTCGTCGCCTGCCTGGAGGCGGTCATCGCGACCGTGCTGGCCTGGGTGCTGCTCGGCGAGCATCTGTCCGCGCCACAGGTCGCGGGCGGCGCGGTCGTCCTCGTCGGCGCGTTCATCGCCCAGTCCTCGGCCCCCGCCAAGGGCTCCCCGGAGCCGGTCGCCACGGGCGGCGCGGAACGGGAGCTGTCCGCCCGCGGCAGCACCGCGTAGGGCGCCGCTCACGCCGTCGAGCGGACACCGCCCCCGTTCCGCGCCGCCCGGGGCGGGGGCGCCTCCGGCGGCGCGTGGCGGTCAAGGTCTTCCGGCCGGGCGCCGAGCCGCGGACCGAGGACCGTCTCGCCTGGGAGGCCGTCCTCCCGGCCGGCCTCCAGCACCCCGGGCTGGTCACCGTCTGCGAACCCGTCCCCGGCTCTCTCCCCCCGGGCCGCTAGCGCGCCGTCAGGTAGTCCGGCAGGCCGATGCCGGGAGCCAGGTCGGCGTTGGGGACCGGGGCCTCGTAACCCTTGCGGAGCGGCACGACCCCGGCCCAGAACGGCAGGGAGAGGTCGGCCGGCTCGTCGTTGGCCCCGCCGGTACGGACCTTGGCCGAGACCTCGTCGAGGTCCAGGCGGATGACCGCGGTGGCGGCCAGCTCCTTCTTGTCCGCGGGCCGGGAGTCGGCGGACCGGCCCGGTACGGCGTGGTCGACCAGCGCGTCCAGGGCCAGTCGCCGCTCCTCGGGATCGGTGACCTCGTGCGCGATGCCGTGCACCACGACCGAGCGGTAGTTGATCGAGTGGTGGAAGGCGGAACGCGCCAGCACCAGCCCGTCGACGTGGGTGACCGTCAGGCACACCGGCAGGCCGGGGTCGGTCCCGCCGGCCATCCGCAGCGGGCGCGAACCGGTCGACCCGTGGATGTACAGCCGCTCGCCGACCCGGCCGTAGAGCGTCGGCAGCACCACCGGGGCGCCGTCCCGGACGAAGCCGAGGTGGCAGACGTACCCCTCGTCCAATATCGCGTGCACCAGTTCCTTGTCGTACGACGCCCGGTCCGCGGAGCGCGTCGGCACGGTCCGGTCGGTCGGCGTGTAGGCGGCGGCATGCGTTTCCTCGGTCGTCCCCGGCATGACGGAACCCTCCATGGGTGTGGCGTGTGGCGAACAGTTTTGTACTAGTGCATAATGCTCTTTGTGCTAGGAGAATATCGGATCACCGGGCGGAGTGCAGCCGAGATCGCGGCCGCCGTCGAGCGGGCGGTCGGCGCGGGGGAGCTGCGGCCGGGCCAACCCCTGCCTCCCATGCGGGAGTTGGCGGCCCAGCTGGGGGTGAATCCGAACACGGTCGCCGCCGCCTATCGCACCCTGCGCGAACGCGGGGTGATCGAGACGGCCGGCCGCCGGGGCAGTCGTGTCCGCTCCAAGCCGGCCACCACCGGCCGCGAGGAACTGCGGGTGCAGGTGCCCCCCGGGGGGCGCGACCTCTCCACGGGCAACCCCGATCCGGCCCTGCTGCCCCGTCTGGCCCCGGCGCTCGCCGCGGCCGCCGGGGAGGGCGACCGCCGGCCCGTCCTCTACGGCGACGACCCCGTCGACGCGGACCTCGCCCGGCTCGCCCGCGCCGAACTCGACGCCGACGGCGTCCCCGCGGGGCCGCTGACGGTGACCTCCGGCTCCCTCGACGCCATCGAACGCGTCCTCGCCGCGCACCTCCGGCCCGGCGACACGGTCGCCGTCGAGGACCCCGGCTGGGGCAGCGCCCTGGACCTCGTCCCCGCCCTGGGCCTGCGCCTGGCCCCCGTCGGCGTGGACGACGACGGGCCGCGCGCGGACGACCTGCGCCGCGCCCTGGAATCCGGCGCCCGCGCCCTGATCGTCACCGACCGCGCCCAGAACCCGACCGGTGCCTCGGTGGCCGCCACCCGCGCGCGTGCCCTGCGTGCGGTGCTGCGCGACCACCCGGAGACCCTGCTCATCGAGGACGATCACGGTCACGGCATCGTCGACCTGCCCCTGCACCCCCTCGCGGGCGTCACCCGCCACTGGGCCTTCGTCCGCTCGGCCGCCAAGGCCTACGGCCCCGACCTGCGCCTCGCCGTCCTCGCCGGCGACCCCGTCACCATGGACCGGGTCCGGGGCCGCCAGCGACTGGGCCCCGGCTGGGTGAGCCTGCTCCTCCAGCGGGCCGTGGTGCACCTGTGGACGGACGGCGCGGTGGACCGGCCGGCCGTGGCGCGGTCGTACGGCGAGCGCAGGGACGCCCTGGTCGACGCGCTGGCGGAACGCGGGGTCACCGCCCACGGCCGCAGCGGCATGAACGTCTGGGTACCGGTGCCCGACGAGACGGGCGCGGTGGCCCGTCTGGTGCAAGGAGGCTGGGCGGTCGCACCGGGTGCCCGCTTCCGCCTCGCCTCACCGCCGGGCATCCGCATCACGGTCTCCACGCTCACGCGGGAGGACGTCATCCCCCTGGCCGACGCGGTGGCGGCGGCGGTACGCCCGAGCCCGGCACGCGTCTACGGCTGACGGCACCTGGAGAGCTGGCGGCGCCTGAAGGAAGGGGGCGCCCTCAGGCGCGCCTGCCCCGCACCTGGGTGAGCGCGGCCCCCGCGATGACGATCAGGGCCCCCACCGGCGTGGTCCACCGCAGCGACTCCCCGAGGATCGCCACCCCCGCGGCCGTGGCGATGACGGGAATGAAGTACGTGACCATCTGGGCGGTGGTGGGTCCGACCTCGGCGACGAGTCCGTACTGGATGAGGACCGCGAGCCCCGTGCCCAGCGCGCCGAGCGCGGCGACTGCCAGCAGCGGAACGAACGCGAAGTGCTCGGGGACGCTGGTGAACAGCGGCGTCACGACGGCCAATTGCACCGTGGCCAGCAGCAGCTGCCCCCCGGTCATCGCCAGGTGCGAGTTCCCGGTGCCGGCCAGTGTCCGGCGGACGTAGATCCAGCCCACCGGGTAGCTCAGCGAGGCCAGCAGCGCCATCGCCGTGCCCGTGGCGTCCAGGCCGTGGAAGCCCTGCCAGACACCCAGCACGGTCAGCACGCCCAGGAAGCCGAGCGCGAGACCGGCGACCCGGACCCGGGTGGGCCGGTCCTCGGACAGCGCGACCAGGGAGAGGAGCATGCCCCACAGGGGAGACGTGGCATTGCAGATGCCGGCCAGCGTGGACGGGATCGTCAGCTCGGAGTAGGCGAAGAGGGAGAACGGCAGGGCGTTCAGCAGGAACGCGGCGACCGCCATGTGCCCCCACAGCCGGGCCTCGCGCGGCAGCCGCTCCCGCTTCACGGCCATCGCCGCCATCAGCACCGCCGTACCGAACACGAGCCGTCCCAGCGTGACCTGGAACGGCGCGTACCCCTCGGTTCCCACCTTGATCAGCAGGAAGCTGAAGCCCCAGATCAGGGACAGGGCGCCGAAGCGCAGCCGCCAGTCCAGGCGGGCGCGGGGGCGGACGGGAGCGGAGGGGGAGGCGGAGGCGGAGGACCGGGTGCGGGACGTGGTGACCGTGCTCATGGGTTCAACGATGCCGGAGGCAACCTCGTAGGACAATCGAGATTTCTCTCCTGATACCTCTTAGGATTGCTTACATGTTGAACCTTGAGCGCCTGCGTACCCTGGACGCCCTGGCCCGGCACGGCTCGGTGAGCGCCGCCGCCGACGCCCTGCACGTCACCACGTCCGCGGTCTCGCAGCAGCTGGGCAAGCTGGAGCGGGAGATCGGCCAGCAGCTCCTCGCCAAGAACGGCCGGGGGGTACGGCTCACGGACGCCGGCCGGCTGCTGTCGGAGCACGCGGCGCGGATCCTGTCGCAGGTCGAGCTGGCCGAGTCGGACCTGGAGGCGCACCGCGGGCAGGTCGTCGGCGAACTCCGGCTCTCGGCGTTCCCGACCGCCGCGCGCGGCCTGTTCCCCGCCGCGCTCGGCACGCTGCGCGCCGAGCACCCGGGGTTGCGCGTGCGCTCCAGCGAGGTGGAGCCCGAACAGGGCGTCGCCGGGGTCGTCCGCGGTGATCTCGACCTCGCGGTGGTCCTGGACTGGTACAACAAGCCGATGCCCGTACCCGACGGCCTGGTCAAGGCGCCCCTGCTGGACGACCCGGCCGATGTCGCCATGCCCGTCGGGCACCGGCTCGCGGACCGGGACGAGGTGGACCTGACCGAGTTCGCCGAGGACGAGTGGATCACTTGGGGCGAGGGGGAGTTCTGTCACGAGTGGCTGATGTTCACCCTGCGCTCCAAGGGTGTCGAGCCGATCATCGGCCACCGCGCCGGCGAGACCCACACCCAGCTCGGCCTCGTCGCGGCCGGCCTGGGGGTGTGCATCGCGCCGCTGCTGGGCCGGCACCCGGTGCCCGAGGGCGTGGCCCTGGTGCCGCTCAGGCAGCGGGTGCGCCGCCACGTGTACGTCATCTGGCGCGCGGACGCCGACCGCCGGCCCTCCATCCGCGCCGCCGTGGAGGCCCTGCGCGAGACCGCCCGCAAGCTCGGCTGACGCACCGCAGCGGTCACGCCCGCCGGGCTGTCCGGGCCCCGACCGCGACCCGCCGGGCTGTCCGGGCCTCCGGGACCCGGCCGCGACCCGCCGGGCCACCTGGCGGCAACCCGCCGGTCCAGCGGGCCGCAACCGGCCGGTCTGTCCGGCCGCCACCGGCCGGGCCACCCGGGTCCTCCCGGACCCGGTCGCACCCGCCCGGCTGCCCGCCCCTTCCCGGACCCGGTCGCGATCTTCCTGGCTATCCGGGGTGTCGGCCCTCCCTACATCCCGCCCAGCTTCCGGAAGTCCCAGGACACGATCTTCTCCGGGGTCAGCCGGGCCCAGGCGTGGCGGCCGTCGTGCGGCATCTCGTCCAGGCCGAAGTTCTTGCGGGCGAACAGTGTCTCGGCCGTGTCGAGTTCCGCGCACAGCTCACCGGTGCGCGGCACCTCGCCCACGAACTCCACCCGGCCGGACAGCTCGACGCCGCGCAACTGGTCGTACTCCTCGCCGGAGTCGACAACGACGGCCACCCGCGGATCGCGGCTCAGCTGAACCCACCGCCGGCTGCGCACCACCGAGTACAGCCACAGCGAGGTGCCGTCCCACGCGAACCACAGCGCGCTCACATGCGGTGTGCCGTCGGCCGAGACGGTCGCGACCCGGCAGGTGCGCTGGGTGGTGAGGAACTCGTCCAGCTCACCGGGCGTCATCATGATCTTCCGGCCCCGGCGCTGCTGCGTGACGGTCATGCGGCCCCCCTCTTCTTCCACGTCGTGTCCGACAACTCCTCTGTCGCGGTGATCCTCTGACATCACGTCAGAAAAGGGAACCGCCCGGCTTCCGCTCGCACCCCGATGTGGCTACTCTCACCGCCCGGACCCCGGCGAAAGGGCGTGCGATGCCGTCGTACGAGCAGCTCGGCGACCTCCTCGATCCCGCGGGCACCGTCCTGCTCACCGTCGAGTGCCAGCAGGGCGTCGTCGGCCCGGACAGCGCCCTGCCCGAACTCGCCCACGAAGCGCGCTCCTCCGGCGCCCTGCGCAATGTGGCCCGGCTGGTCGCCGCCGCCCACGAGAGCGGTGTGCAGGTGGTCCACGCCATCGCCGAGCGCCGCCCCGACGGCCGCGGGGCCAGCCGCAACGCCCGCCTGTTCCGGGCCGCCGAACGGCTGCCCGTGCGCCAGCTGACCGGCAGCACGGCGGTCCGGGTCGCGCCCCCGATCGAGGTGGGCGAGGGGGACCTCGTCGTACGGCGGCTGCACGGGCTGTCGCCGGTGCACGGCACCGACGTCGACGCCCTGCTGCGCAACCTCGGCTGCCGCACGCTGATCGTCGCCGGGGTCTCGGCCAACGTCGCCGTACCCAACGCGGTGTTCGACGCCGTCAACCTCGGCTACACCGCCGTCGTCCCGTCCGACGCCGTCGCCGGGGTACCCGCCGACTACACCGCCGCGATGATCCGCCACACCCTCGCGCTGGTCGCCACCGTCGCGACCACCGACGAGGTGCTGCGCTGTCTCGAGCACGCCCGCGGGCGGAGCTGAGCCCGCTCAGGCCAGCTTGATCTCGTCGCCCGAGACGCTGATCTTCGCCGCCGCCAGCGGCCGCGTCGCGGGCCCCTTCTTCACGCTGCCGTCCTCGGCCGAGAAGTGGCTGTTGTGGCACGGACAGACGATCACACCGTCCGCCACGCTGCCCACCGCGCAGCCCTGGTGGGTGCACTTGGACGAGAACGCCTTGTAGGTCCCCGCCGTCGGCTGGGTGACCACGACCCCCTGGTCCTTGAAGATCTTGCCGCCGCCTTCCGGGATGTCCGCGGTCTTGGCGAGCGCGGTACCCCCGGCGGAGCCGCCGCCTTCCTGCGCGGAGCCGGCGGACCCGGGAGAGCCGGCGCCGCTGACGACCGTGTCGGAGGAGTCGTCGCCCGAACCGCAGGCGGTGAGCGCGGCGGCGAGCCCCGCCGCTCCCGCCGCCGCCATCACGGTACGGCGGGCCGGCCGGGTGGGGGCGCCTCCCTGCTCGGACGAAGTCGGGAGCGATGCGCTGGTCATGTGGGGCTTCCCTTCCGCGGAGCTGCTCGTGGTCCGTCATGGGGTACGGCCCCGAGGCGGCGGCCGTTCAGACGGGTCACGGATCCTTGCCCCTGGGCCGGGAGGACCCTGCGCCACGGCTGTCCCCCGGCTGTCGGCCGGCCGCCCGGGCCGCACCCCGGACCCCAGTAACCTGGGGCGATGCTCAAGGAAGTCACCGCGACCCGCTACATCACGCCCCTGCGTGAGGGGGGCTCGCTGCCGGGGCTCGTCGAGGCCGACGACTTCGGGACCTACGTCATGAAGTTCACCGGCGCCGGACAGGGCCGCAAGACCCTGGTCGCCGAGGTGGTGTGCGGCGAACTCGCCCGGCGCCTCGGATTCCGCATGCCCCGCCTGGTCACCCTCCGCCTGGACCCGGTCCTCGGACTCGGCGAGCCCGAACAGCAGGTCCAGGACCTGCTCCGGGCCAGCGGCGGCAGCAACCTCGGCATGGACTTCCTGTCCGGCGCCCTCGGCTACGACCCGCTCGCCTTCCCGGTGGGCCCCGAGGAGGCCGGCCGGATCGTCTGGTTCGACGCGCTGATCAACAACGTCGACCGCTCCTGGCGCAACCCCAACCTCCTGCTGCACCGGGGCGAGCTGTGGCTCATCGACCACGGTGCCACGATGATCTGGCACCACAACTGGCCCGCCGCCGAGGCCTCGGCGGCCCGCCCCTACGACGCCTCGGACCACGCCCTCGCCCGGTTCGCCCCCGACCTCACGGCGGCCGCGGCCGAGCTGGCGCCCCGGGTCACCGAGGACCTGCTCGCCGAGGTCACCGCCGAGATCCCGGACGCCTGGCTCGCCGGCGAGCCCGGCTTCGACACCCCGGACGACCTGCGCCGGGCCTACGCGCGGCCGCTGCTCGCGCGGGCGGCCGTCATCGCCGAGCGGATCACCAGCCTCGGCTCCGGAACCGAGGAGGGCAAGTGAGCGAGCGCCATATCCACATGGCCGGCCATGTGACCGAGCGCCACATCACCCGAGCGGGCCAAGGCGGCGACCGGGACGTGTTCGAGTACGCGCTGCTGCGGGTCGTGCCGCGGGTGGAGCGCGGGGAGTGCATCAACGCGGGCGTGGTCGTGTACTGCCGTGCGCGGGCCTACGTCGGCGCACGCACCCACCTCGACGAGGCCCGGCTGCTCGCCCTGGACCCGGCCGCCGACGTCGCCGGGGTGCGTGCCGCCCTCCGGGCGATCGAGCGTCACTGCGCGGGCGGCGAGGAGGCGGGACAGGCGGCCGGGGACGACGCCGGGCGCCGTTACCGCTGGCTGATCGCGCCCCGTTCCACGGTGGTCCAGCCCGGACCCGTGCACACCGGCCTGACCGCCGACCCGGCGGCCGAGACGGAGCGGTTGCTGGACCTCCTGGTGAGGTAATGGATCACACCGGCCGGATGTCCCGTTGACACCGGGTGCCAGGGCTTCTAGCGTCACGGGTGCTGAAGGTACTAAGCGGTCGCTCACCGCATGTAGGGGTCCTCTCCGAGGGCCCGACCGGTTCTCTCGAGAGCCGACAAGTTCTCTCAAGGGCGAGGAGAAGCAGCAATGTCCACCACTGAACAGCGGGTCGCGGTAGTCACCGGCGCGGCGCGCGGCATCGGCGCCGCGACGGCCGTACGGCTGGCCGCCGAGGGCCACGCGGTCGCCGTGATCGACCTCGACGAGGCCGCCTGCAAGGACACCGTCGAGAAGATCACGGCCGCCGGCGGCAAGGCCATCGCGGTCGGCGCGGACGTCTCCGACGAGGCGCAGGTCGAGGCCGCCGTCGCCCGGGTCGCCGAGGAGCTGGGCGCCCCCACGATCCTGGTCAACAACGCGGGCGTGCTGCGCGACAACCTGCTGTTCAAGATGAGTGCCTCCGACTGGGACACGGTCATGAACGTGCACCTGCGCGGCTCGTTCCTGATGACGAAGGCCGTCCAGAAGCACATGGTGGACGCGGGCTGGGGCCGGGTCGTCAACCTCTCCTCCTCCTCGGCGCTCGGCAACCGCGGCCAGGCAAACTACTCCGCCGCCAAGGCCGGCCTCCAGGGCCTGACCAAGACCCTCGCCATCGAGCTGGGCAAGTTCGGCATCACCGCCAACGCCGTCGCTCCCGGCTTCATCGCCACCGAGATGACCAAGGCCACCGCCGACCGCGTCGGCATGGGCTTCGACGACTTCAAGAAGGCCGCCGCCACACAGATCCCGGTGCAGCGCGTCGGTGAGCCGGAGGACATCGCCAACGCCATCGCCTTCTTCACCGGCGAGGCGGCCGGCTTCGTCTCCGGCCAGGTGCTGTACGTCGCCGGCGGACCGCTCGACTAAGGGATTCAGGGGTAGCACGGACATGACTGAACTCCCGGAGCTCTC
Organism: Streptomyces musisoli; assembly: GCF_016741855.1. Taxonomy (GTDB): domain Bacteria; phylum Actinomycetota; class Actinomycetes; order Streptomycetales; family Streptomycetaceae; genus Streptomyces; species Streptomyces musisoli. The sequence continues at coordinate 41,078 of NZ_JAERRH010000026.1, forward strand.
CGGCAAGGTCGCGATCGTCACCGGCGCGAGCCGCGGTATCGGCCACGGCGTCGCCGAGGCGCTGGTCGCGCGCGGCGACCGCGTGTGCATCACCGGCCGCAACGAGGACGCCCTGAAGGAGGCCGTCGAGCAGCTCGGCGCCGAGCGGGTCATCGGCGTCGCCGGCAAGGCCCACGACCTGGACCACCAGACCGAGGTCGTCGAGCGGACCATGGAGGCCTTCGGCCGGGTCGACTTCCTGGTCAACAACGCGGGCACCAACCCCGTGTTCGGCCCGATCGCGGACCTCGACCTGAACGTCGCCCGCAAGGTCTTCGAGACCAATGTGATCTCCGCCCTCGGCTTCGCCCAGAAGACCTGGCACGCCTGGCAGAAGGACAACGGCGGCGCGATCGTCAACATCGCCTCCGTCGCCGGCCTCGCGCCCTCGCCGTTCATCGGCGCGTACGGCGTGAGCAAGGCCGCGATGATCAACCTGACCCAGCAGCTGGCGCACGAGTTCGCGCCGAAGGTCCGGGTCAACGCCATCGCCCCGGCCGTGATCAAGACCAAGTTCGCGCAGGCCCTGTACGAGGGCCGCGAGGAGGAGGCCGCGGCCGCCTACCCGCTCGGCCGGCTCGGTGTCCCCTCCGACATCGGCGGGGCCGCCGCCTTCCTCACCTCCACGCAGTCGGACTGGATCACCGGTCAGACGCTCGTCGTGGACGGCGGCATCTTCCTCAACGCGGGCGTGGGCTGAGCCATCTTCCGGGCGCCGATTTTCGGACGGATCGGCGCCCGGAAAACCCTTGGGACTCCGCAAATCGGACTGACAACGTCGTCATCGCTGAAACGATCAAGAACCCGTGCTGCAGGGGAGGTCCAGGGGCCCGGACGCTGCGGTATCGTCTGCCGACCCTTGGTATGGCAGATCGAGGAGCGTGCGCGTGTTCAACCGGAACCGATTCCTGCGGAGAGTCGCGGCGATCGCGTCCATATCGTTGGTTGCCGGATGCAGTCTGCTGTCCGACGGCGACCCCGACGACCAGGGTCCGATCGTCGTGGGCACCACCAGCGTGCCCAGCACGCTCGATCCGGCCGGCGCCTGGGACGGCTCCTGGGAGCTGTACCGGAACATCTTCCAGACGCTCCTCGCCTACCCGAACGGCGCCACCACCCCGCAGCCCGACGCCGCCCAGAGCTGCTCCTTCACCGACTCCACGAGCCGCACCTACCGCTGCAAGCTGCGCTCCGGCCTGAAGTTCGCCGACGGCGACCCGCTGACCGCCGAGGCCGTCCGGCACTCCATCAACCGCATCCGGACCATCGACGCCCCCGGCGGCCCCGCCGGGCTGCTCGGCAGCCTCGACCGCGTGGAGACCTCCGGCGACCGCGAGATCGTCTTCCACCTCAACCAGTCCGACGCCACGTTCCCGTTCGTGCTGGCGACCCCCGCCATGTCGATCGTCGACCCGGACGACTACCCCGCCGACTCCCTCCGCAAGGACGCCGAGGTGCACGGCTCGGGGCCGTACAAGCTCCAGTCGTTCGCGGAGGACGACAAGGCCGTCCTGGTCCGCAACGACAGCTACCAGGGCTTCGCCAAGCGGGAGAACGACGCGGTGACCATCCGCTACTTCAAGGACTCCGCCGGCATGGTCAAGGCGCTGCGGGACAAGCAGATCGACGTCACCTACCGCGGCCTCGCCGCCGACGACATCCTCGCCCTCCAGGAGCACGACACCGAGGACCTCCAGCTGGTGGACGGCGCCGGCACCGACATCAGCTACCTGGTGTTCAACCCCAAGGACTCCTGGGCCAAGCAGCCCGCCGTGCGCAAGGCCGTCGCCCAGATCGTGGACCGCGGCGCGATCGCGCACAAGGTCTACAAGGACACGGTCGACCCGCTGTACTCGATGGTCCCCAAGGGCCTGACCGGCCACGCCACCGGCTTCTTCGACGACTACGGCGAGCCGAGCGTCGCCAAGGCCCGCAAGCTCCTCACCGAGGCCGGCATCACCCAGCCCGTCCCGCTCACCCTCTGGTACACCACCGACCGCTACGGCTCCGAGACGGCCCTGATGTTCCAGGAGCTCAAGCGGCAGCTGGACGCCTCCGGCCTGTTCACCATCACCCTCAAGGGCCGGCCCTGGAAGAGCTATGTGGTCGGCTACCAGAAGGGCGAGTACCCGGTGTTCGGGCGCGGCTGGTTCCCGGACTTCCCCGACGCGGACAACTTCATCGCCCCCTTCGTCGGCGAGCACAACGCCCTCGGCACGCCCTACCCGGCCAAGGAGATCACCGACCGGCTGCTGCCCCACTCGCGCGCGGAGAGCAACCGCGCCGATACCGTCAAGGACTTGGAGGCGGCCCAGCAGTTCCTGGTGAACGACGCCCGGCTGATCCCGCTGTGGCAGGGCCGGCAGTTCGTGGCGGCCAGCGACGACATCTCCGGCGGCGAGCAGGCCCTCGACCCCTCGACGATCATGATGATGTGGGCGCTGCACCGCAAGACCAGCTGGTGAACCGCCCTCGGGCAGCGATTGTCAGTGGCCGGCTGTAGGTTCTGAAGCCTGGAAGTGACCGCACGCCGTGGTCGATTGACATCGTGAGGACGTTGACGTGACCGACATCGCCATGCTGCCCGAGTCCTGGCGCGGGGTTCTGGGCGACGAGCTTCAGCAGCCCTACTTCAAGGAGCTGACCGAGTTCGTCGAGGAGGAGCGGGCGAAGGGCCCCGTCTACCCGCCGCGCGAGGAGGTCTTCGCCGCGCTGGACGCGACGCCGTACGAGCAGGTGAAGGTCCTGGTCCTGGGCCAGGACCCGTACCACGGCGAGGGCCAGGGGCACGGCCTGTGCTTCTCGGTCCGCCCCGGGGTGAAGACCCCGCCCTCCCTGCGCAACATCTACAAGGAAATGCAGGAGGAGCTGGGCCTGCCCGTCCCGGACAACGGCTATCTGATGCCGTGGGCCCAGCAGGGCGTGCTGCTGCTCAACGCGGTCCTCACCGTCCGGGCCGGCGAGGCCAACTCGCACAAGGGCAAGGGCTGGGAGAAGTTCACCGACGCCGTGATCCGCGCGGTGGCCTCCCGCCCCGACCCGGCGGTCTTCGTCCTGTGGGGCAACTACGCGCAGAAGAAGCTCCCGCTGATCGACGAGACCAGGCACGTGGTGGTCAAGGGCGCGCACCCCTCGCCGCTGTCCGCGAAGAAGTTCTTCGGCTCCCGGCCGTTCACGCAGATCAACGAGGCGATCGCCGGCCAGGGCCACGAGCCGGTCGACTGGCGCATCCCGAACCTGGGCTGACGGCCGCCGGGGGGCCGCGGAGTGCCCCGCGTGGCGGGGCCGAGTCCACGCGCGGTCCCGCCACGCGGGCACGACCCGGTGCGAAGGGCTCGCGGTCGACCACCGGCCGCCGGTGCAACGGCGCCGCCTGACCGGGAATCCCGGCGGCGCCGGTTAGCGTCAGCAGCGGACCATTGCCGACGGCCCGGAGGGACACCGTGGCGGAGCGACAGGAGCAGGCGGCGCCGGACGCCGTGCTGACGCGGATCGGACAGGTCGTGATGCTGCACCACGGCGGCGACCGTGAGGAGGCCCGCAGCCGTTTCCTGGATCTGTGGACGGAGATCGGCGAGGACGGCGACCCGCTGCACCGCTGCACCCTGGCCCACTACCTGGCCGACACGCAGGACGATCCGGACGACGAACTCGCCTGGGACCTGCGCGCGTTGTCGGCGGCCGAGGAACTGGCCGGCGGCCGCGCGGACGGCGACCCGGCCAGTGTCCAGGGCTTCTTCCCGTCCCTGCACCTCAACCTGGCCGCCGACTACGTCAAGCTCGGCCGCGCCGAGGCGGCCCGCAGCCATCTGCGCCGCGCCCGCAGCACCGCCGGTTCCCTGGCCGACGACGGCTACGGCGAGGGGGTCCGGTCCGCGATCAGCCGCCTGGCCCTGCGGCTCGGCGAGGAGGGCACCCCGGGCGGCGACGGCTGGGGCCCGCCCAGACAGCGCTAGGCGCTCCGACAAGGCTGCCGTACACCTTGCCCAGCGCGCACAGGTCCGGGGCCGGGGGAGTCGCCGGGGCCGGGGCGCGCACGGCGGCGGGCGGCCGCCCGGAAGGGGCCGGGCGCGGGCGTGGGGCCTTGGGCGGGGCCGGTGCCCGATGCGGGGCCCCGGGGGAGGCGGGGCGCCGGTGCGAGGCGGGCGGCGCGGGGTGCGCCGGGCGCGGGGGCGGGGACGGCACGGCCAGCCTCAGTGCCTCGACGGCCGGCGCCTGGACCACCCGCGGCTCCGCGCTGCCGGCGGGCCGGGGCACCGCCGGCAGCGAGGGCGCGGTGTACCGGGGCAGGCCGGCGGGCGCCGGGTGCCGCACCGTGACACAGCCGGTGAGGACCGAGACGGCCACGATGATCAGAAGCGCTGCGGTGGTCGTCGTTCGATGCACCCGCGCAACTCTGCTGGGTCGGCACCGGCGTTGACACCGGGGAGCCGAACGGGATGCCCCGTACGGGTGATTGCATGCCCCGTGCGGAGGGTTCCGCCGTGCCGGGGCTGACGATCAGTCGCCGGTGAAGCCGTCGATCCGCTCGCGGACCAGGTCGGCGTGACCGTTGTGGCGGGCGTACTCCTCGATCATGTGGGTGTAGATCCAGCGGAGGTTGAAGGGCTGCCCGGTGGACCTGCTCGTGCCCCGGGAGAAGTCGTCGAGCGAGAGGCCGGCCGTGTGGCGGCGGGCCGTGTCGATCTGGGCCTGCCAGGTGGCGTACGTCTCCTCCCAGGTGTCCGCCTCCGTGACGCGGAAGTCGCCGTCCGGGTCCTCCTCGGTGCAGTAGAGGACACCCGGGTCCTCGCCCAGCAGCACCTCGTGGAACCAGAACCGCTCGACCTCCGCCAGGTGCCGGACCAGACCCAGCAGGGTCAGTTCGGAGGGCGCCACGGACGGGGTCCGCAACTGTGCGTCGGTGAGCCCTTCGCACTTCCAGGCGAGTGTCCGGCGGTGGTAGTCGAGCCAGCCCTCGAGCATGGTGCGCTCGTCGGCGTGGGTGGCGGGCTCTTCCCGCTTGATCGTCATGCGCGCATCATCGCCGCCGGGTGCCGCCGTCGGCCAGGGCTTTTCAGCGCCGGAGCATCCCCGTCAGCAACTCCCGCAGTCCGGCCCGGATCTCCGCCAGGTCCGGCACCTCCGTGCTGAAGGACCCGGCCGCGCAGGAGAACATGAGCCCGTCCGCCCAGGCGACCAGGGACAGCACCTGGCGGGCCGGGTCGGGTGAGCCCGCGGCGGTGAGCATGGCCGTCAGCTGGTCCTTGAAGACGGCGCCGGTGCGGTCGTAGTAGGCGCGCAGTCCGGGACGGCGGGTGGCCTCCAGGGCTAGTTCGTACCGGGCGATCAGCAGAGCGCGGTTGCGGGTCAGGGAGCGGTGGACCGCGAGCGCCAGCCCCTCCGCCAGCGCGTCGGCCCCGCCCCTCGGGTCCGGCAGCTCCGACAGCGCCAGCACCCGGGCCTCCCGTTCGGCGTGCCGCCGCACGGCGAGTTCCAGCAGCGCCTCCCGGGTGCGCGCCACGTTCGACGTCGAGCCGGGGGGCAGCCCGGCCGCCTCGTCCACCGCCCGGTGGGTGAGCCCGCGCATGCCGCGCTCGGCGAGCAGGGCGAGGGCGGTGTCGGCGACGAGATCGGCGCGGGAGGTGCCGGGGGTGCTCTGGTCGCCGGAGGTGCTCGCGTTGCCGGGGGCGCGTGGGGCGTTCGGGGCGCTGGGAGCACCCGGGTAGCCGGGAGTGCCCGGGGTGCCGGGGGCGCTCGGGGTGCCGGAGGTGCTCGGGCTGTCTGCGGACATGGGGTCGACCCTACCCAACTTCACTACAGCCGTAGTACAGTCACCAGGTGCACTACAGGTGTAGTCGAGGAGGGGTCATGACACGGCCGGAACGCGCGATCGTCATCGGCGGCGGCATCGGGGGGCTGGCCGCCGGAGCCGCCCTGCACCAGCGGGGCTGGGCCGTGACCGTGCTGGAACGGGCGGCCTCCCTGGACCCCGTCGGCGCGGCCATCTCGCTCGCCCCGAACGCCCTGCGCGCCCTGGACGTCCTCGGCATCGGCGACGAGATCCGGGACCTGGCCGCCTGGCAGGGCGACGGGGGCCTGCGCACGCCCGGCGGCCGCTGGCTGTCCCGCTCCAGCGCCGCGGCCGCCGCCGCCCGCTTCGGCGGCCCCCTGGTCCTGCTGCCCCGCGCCACCCTCGTCGACCGGCTGGCCGCGCTGCTCCCGCCCGGCGCCGTCCGCACCGCGACCACCGCGGCCCTCGCCGACCCCGGCGACCGGGCCCGGCCCGCCCGCGTGAGCGCCGGCGGGGAGGAATGGGAGGCCGAACTGGTGGTCGGCGCGGACGGCGTCAATTCACGGGTGCGCGGCGCCCTCTTCCCCGGCCACCCCGGCCCGGTGTACGCCGGCTTCACCACCTGGCGGGTCCTGATCCCGGTGCCCGGCGCCGAGTTCGCCTCGCACGAGACCTGGGGACGCGGCCACATCTGGGGCACCCACCCCCTCAAGGACGGCCGGGTCTACGCCTATGCGGCGGCCACGGCCCCGGCGGGGCAGCACGCCCCGGACGACGAGAAGGCCGAACTCCTGCGCCGCTACGGCGACTGGCACGACCCCATCCCCGCCGTGCTCGCCGCCGCCCGCCCCGAGGACGTGCTCCGGCACGACGTCCACCACCTCGCCCGGCCGCTGCCCGCGCACCACTTCGGCCGCACCGTCCTGATCGGCGACGCCGCCCACGCCATGCCCCCGACCCTCGGCCAGGGCGGCAACCAGGCCGTGGAGGACGCGGTGGTCCTCGCCCACCACGGCGCGGACCTGCCCGCCTACACCGCCGCCCGCCTCCCGCGGACCACCGCGATAGCCCGTCGGTCCGTCCGGGTCGCCCGCCTCAACATGGCGGGCAGCCGAGCCGTCGTGGCCCTGCGCGACACGGCCGTCGCGGCCGTGTCGGCGGCGGGACCGGCGCTCTTCCTGCGTGGCTTCGACGGCATCGCCGACTGGTGGCCCCCGTATGCTTCCGGCAGACGACACGCAGGCCAGCGGTAGAGGAGAGCACGTGAAGGTCGGCTGCATCGGACTCGGCGACATCGCGCAGAAGGCGTACCTGCCGGTGCTGGGGGCGCAGCCGGGGCTCGACCTGCACTTGCAGACCCGGACGCCCGCCACCCTGGACCGGGTCGGGGACACCCTGCACCTGCCCCGGGAGCAGCGGCACACCACGCTCGACTCGCTGCTCGCCGCCGGCCTGGACGCGGCCTTCGTGCACGCGCCCACCACCGTCCACCCCGAGATCGTCACCCGGCTGCTGGAGGCCGGCGTCCCGACGTACGTGGACAAGCCGCTCGCCTACGAACTCGCCGACTCCGAGCGGCTGGTGCGCCTCGCCGAGCGGCGCGGGGTCTCGCTGTCCGTCGGCTTCAACCGCCGGTACGCCCCCGGGTACGCGCAGTGCCTGGACCACCCGCGCGAGCTGATCCTCATGCAGAAGAACCGGATCGGCCTGCCCGAGGAAGCTCGCTCGATGATCCTCGACGACTTCATCCATGTCGTGGACACCCTGCGGTTCCTGGTGCCGGGCCCGGTCGACGACGTCACCGTCCGCGCCCGCGCCGAGGACGGGCTGCTCCACCACCTCGTGCTCCAGCTCGGCGGGGACGGCTTCACCGCGCTCGGTGTGATGAACCGGCTCAGCGGCTCCAGCGAGGAGATCCTGGAGGTGTCCGGGCAGGACAGCAAACGCCAGGTGGTCAACCTCGCCGAGGTGATCGACCACAAGGGGCAGCCGACCGTGCGCCGGCGCGGCGACTGGGTGCCGGTGGCCCGCCAGCGTGGCATCGAGCAGGCGGTCCTCGCCTTCCTCGACGCCGTGCGGGCCCGGAAGGTGCTCAGCGCCAGGGACGCGCTGGCCACCCATGAACTGTGCGAGCGGGTGGTACGAGCGGTTCAGGACCGCTTCGGCGCAGCCTGAGCGTCCGCACCCCCTCGGTCACACCCAGCGCGGCCAGCACCAGCAGCGCACCGTGCACCGGCCAGTCGCCGTAGCGGACATACGGGGTGACGCCGTGCGCGAGCGGTACGTCGTACACGCGCGCGGTGCTGGCGTCGGTGCCGAGCCACGGGCCGAGGCGCGCCCCGTCCGGGCCGTACACCGCCGACACGCCGGTGAGGGTGGAGTGGACCATCGGGCGGCCGGTCTCGGCGGCGCGCAGCGCGGCCAGCGAGGCGTGCTGCTCCGGCGCCCAGCTGTGCTGGAAGGACGAGGTGGAGGACTGTCCGAGAAGGATGTCCGCACCGTCCTCGGCGAGATGCCGGCTCATGTCGGGGAACGCGGTCTCGAAGCAGATCAGCGGGCCGACCCGCAGTCCGTGCCCGACGTTCATCACCGTCTGACCGGTGCCGCGCCGCCGGTCCTCGCCGGCGGCCCGGCCCACCGACGTGGCCCAGCCGAGCAGGGAACGGGCCGGTATGTACTCGCCGAACGGGACCAGCCGCATCTTGTCGTACCGGTCACCGGTCAGGCCGTCCGGGCCGACCAGCACGGAACTCTTGAAGATGCCGGGCCGGTCCGAGCGCCGGGCGTCCACGTTCACCAGCAGGTCGGCGCCGGTGCCCCGGGACAGCACGGCCAGCCGCCGGGCCAGGTCGGGGCGGTCGTCCAGGTCGAAGCCGACGCTGGACTCGCCCCACACCACCAGGTCGACGCCCTGCCCGGCGAGCCGCCTGGTCAGCTGCTCCTCCCGGTCGAACCGCCTGTCGCCGCTGGCCTGCCCGGCCACCACGCTCGGCTGCACGACGGCGACCCGCACCCGTCCGTCGACGTCCGGGCGGGGCGCCCACGCCCACGCGGCCGAGGTCGCGGCGGCCGTGGCGACCAGCGAGGCCAGGGCCGGAAGGCGCGCCTCGCGCACCGAGATCAGCACGGCCACCGCCACGTTGACGGCCACCACCAGGAAGCTGAGCAGCCACACCCCGCCCACCGAGGCCAGCCGGAGGGCCGGGCCCACCTGCCACTGGCTGGCGCCCAGCATCCCCCACGGCCCGCCGAGGCCCTGCCAGGAGCGGACCAGCTCCACCGCCAGCCAGGCCGACGGCAGCACCAGCAGTGCCGCGGCGGCCCGGGCCGGGGACGGCACCCCGCCCAGGAACCGGCGCACCAGCAGACCCCAGGGTGCCCAGAGCAGGCCCAGCAGTGCGGCGATCAGGAAGATGAACACGTGCAGGCTCGGCAGCAGCCAGTGGTGCACGGCGACCAGGAAGCCGAAGCCGCCGCTCCAGCCGTCGTACGCGGCCCGCCGCCCGGTCGGCGCCGAGCGGGCCAGCAGGACCCACGGCACCAGGGCGATGTACGCGAACCACCACAATGCGGGGGCCGGGAATGCGAGCACGGGGAGGGCACCCGCGAGGGCGGCGGCGCCCGAGCGGCGCCACGGGGAGGTCAGCCAGTGGTCGATCGTCCTCATAAGGACCCTCCCTACCCAGCTGTGGTTCCAGTGTGCGTCGGCGACGGTGCCGGTGCTGCTCGCGGTCGGGCCCGGGGAATCGTGCGGGGGCGTCGTCGGGTGGGCGGGGCGTTGGGGGTGCGGGGCGTCGTCGGGTGGGCGGGGCGTCGGGGGTGCGGGGCGGGGGCGGGTGCGGCTGGGGGCCGGGGTGTGGCCGGTCGTGCGGTTCGCGGTATGGCTTGAGGGGCGGGCTGGGGGCCGGGGTGTGGCTGGTCGTGCGGTTCGCGGGATGGCTTGAGGGGCGGGTTGTGCCGGGGCGTTGCCGGCGCGGTTCCCCGGACCGCTACGGGGCGCCGGGCCCGCTCGTGGGCAGGCGGCGCCACTTCTCCTCCACGACGACCCCGCGCAGGCGCCAGCCGTCGGTGGTCCGCAGCACGCCGAACTCGTACCGGCCGCCGCACACGAGGTCCGGTGCCGCGGAGCCGCCGGGGCCGGCGAAGCGCATGGGGTTGAGATAGTCGGCACGCACCCGGGCGGTGTCCCCGGTGTCGTGCTCCAGGATCCCGAACCGCACCTGCCGGTTGACGATCAGATGCTGCCGCATGGCGAACAGGTCCAGGCTCTCGGCGAGCCAGGCGGCGACCCGCTCCGCGTCGCCCTCGATGCCGCCCGCCGAACGGTAGTCGGCCCGCCCGTCCGACGTGAACAGCCCCCGGTACGCCGCCCACTCGCCGTCGTCCACCGCCACCGCGTACTCGGTGACCAGGTCGTTCACGGCCAGCCGGTCCATCACCGTCGCGAGCTCCACACGCTGCGTCATCGGCACAGTGTTGGGCATGCGGGGCCCGGAGCCAAGAGGCGCGCCGGATATTCGGTGTGCACGGGGCGGCCGGCACTCGAACCCGTCCTTCGTGAACGGGCGATCCGTCGCGGCCGAGCCCAAGTGCCGCTCCGCGCCCGCCACCCGGACGCCACGGTCACCGTGCGCCAGACCTGTCGCCCGGCCGCACCGCCGGGGCGTGACCGGCATGCAGTGGCTCCGGCTCAGGCACCCGCCGACCGGCCGGCGCTCCGAGGCCCTCAGGGTTTCCGCCGGCGGCGGACAGCCTCGAGACCGGAACGCGTGACGGTCTGCAGTTGGAATATCAGGCGGGATGGGTATTTCCGGATCCCCTGCTGAATCCGCCGACGAGACAGTATTTTGCCACCTTGTATCCGGTGATGTATTTAGGTATTTCCCTCGCGTGCGGCTTTGGCGGGCTCCCGGTGGTGGGCGGCTTGACCATGGCTGCGAGCGTGTCGAGCCGATCACCGTGATCGCCCTTGCTACCGTCCGCTTCGCCTGAATCATCCAAAAAGGACCGATTCACGTCTGCTGGTGGTCGAGAGGACACGGACCATGAACGGCTTTTCCCGTCGCGGACTACTCAAGGTGACCGCAGCCGCCGGTGCGGGCGCTGTCGTCGTCCCGGGTATCGCGGCCGTGGAGGCCCCGGGCGCGATGGCCGCGAGCGCGGGGCCCGAGCACGGGAATTGTCCGCCGGCGCGGCTGACCGGCCGCATCGTCCGCCCCGAGGACTCCGGGTACACGGACGCGCGCCTCGGCTGGGACCAGCTCTTCTCCCACTATCCGCTGGTCATCGTCTTCGCCCAGAACACGCAGGACGTGGTCAACGCCCTGACGTGGGCGCGGCAGAACGACGTGGCGGTGCGGGTGCGGAGCGGCCGCCACGCCCTCGAGGGCTGGTCGAACGTGGACAACGGCCTCGTGATCGACATCAGCGAGTTGAAGTCGGTCCACATCGACGCCAGGTCGCGTATTGCGACGGTCGGCGCCGGGCTCAACCAGGAGGAAGCGGTGACCACGCTCGCGAAGCAGAACTTCGCGGTGACCACCGGGACGGAGGGCAGCGTAGGCCTCTCCGGCGCGACGCTCGGCGGCGGATTCGGCTTCCTCACCCGTTGGCTCGGCATGGCCTGCGACAGCCTGGTGGGGGCGGAGATCGTCGTCCCGTCGGGTACCGAGTGCGCCAAGGCGATCAAGGTGGACGAGCACACCAACTCGGATCTGCTCTGGGCGCTCCGCGGCGCGGGGAACGGCAACTACGGCATCGTCACGTCACTGACCTACAAAGTGGCTCCGCTGAAGAGCGTCACCTATCTCCAGGCGACGTGGCCGGACATCTCACGCCTTCGTGAAATCTTCGAGGCGTACCAGCGCACGGCACCGACCACCGACGCCCGCCTCGGGACCCAGCTCGAAATCCACCGGAACCAGATCTTCCTGTTCGGGGTCCTCCCCGAGGGAACACCGGAGGAGACGAAGAGGCTGCTGGCCCCGATCCTGTCGATCGACAGCCCGGACGTCACCACGCAGGTCGGTAACTGGGGCGACGTGTACGCGGGATTCCAGATTCCGATCGAGCAGGAACCGGCGAACTGGAAGTTCCACTCGCAGTTCACCCGAAAGCCGTTCCCGGGCGACGCGATCGACATCGTCGACTCGTTCATCAGAACCGCCCCGACGGACGACAGCAACTTCTTCGTCCAGGCTTTCGGCGGCAACGTCAGGAAGAGCAGCCCCCGCGGCGGCACCGCCTTCCCGCACCGCGACGCGCTCTTCTACTCCGAGCCCGGTGTCGGCTGGGGCAAGCGCAGTGACCAGCCGGGCGTCTGCGACCCGCTCACCTCGCAGTGCCAGGCCTGGATCGCCGAGTTCAGCCAGGCCCTGCGGACCTATGTGGACGGCGCCTACGTCAACGTGCCGAACATCGCGCAGCAGGACTGGGAAACCGCCTACTGGAGGGACAACGTCGACCGGCTCCGCAAGATCAAGGCGAAGTACGACCCCGACAACGTCTTCCAGTACGAGCAGAGCGTCCAGCCCGCGGTCTGCTGACCGGTCCGCCGAGCCCCCTCCCGATCGGTGAGGGGGCCCAGCCATGCCGGTCGAGCAGCCGAGGCCTGAGCCGGTGTTCTCCGCGTACCAGCACGCGATGCTTCGGTCGGGTCCTTGAGCCTGTGTGGGCGGTAGCGGGACCGGACGAGCGGGCCGCCTGACCGAGGAGTGGCCGTACCCGGTGGTCGACGAGGTGGCGGCGCACCCGCGGGCGTAGTGTGGGGTGCGCCGCCGCCCCGGCTCGGCGCGGGGTTGCCACGGGCGCACGGGCCGCGATGCCGGCACGGTCCCCATTCGGGTCATCCGGGGTGCCGCTCGTCGCGGAAGGGCCGAACGTGGGATCGGCTGGTTCGCGTCGCCGACCGTTGTCCCGCCACGCCGCGTGGCCGGTGGCCTGGCCTCATCCACGCTGGAGCTGCTGATGAGCGCATCCGTGACCCATCTGGCCGTCGTCTGCGACTCGCCGCTGCTCCAGCTCGGTCTCACCCGGGCCATCGACATCCAGCCCGACATGAAGATCATGGCGTTCGCGGAGTGCGCCGACGACTTTGCCTGCATGGCCGGTGACGTCGACGTCTTGCTCCTCGTCAACTTGCAGGCGCGCGACCTCGTGGTCTCCCGCCAAGTGGCGAGGCTGCACTGCCAAGGACGCGCCGTGATCGTGATGTCGACGACGGACGAACAGTCCGACGCCGTCCTGTGCATCAAAGCCGGTGCTCGCGGATATCTGAGCCGGCAGACCACTGCCGCGGAGTTGTTGACGGCCATCCGTGCCGTCGCCGCCGGAAGAGACTACTTCGGCGCGAGCCTCGCCGGCCGGAGCATCCCCGCGCCGCCTCCTCACATCACCAGCCGGGAAAGGCAGATTCTGAGGTTCGTGGCCAGCGGGGCGACGGATCGTGAAATCGCCGCGAAACTGAAGATCACTGAGAACACGGTTCACACGCACCTGGAGCGACTGCGGAGGAAGAGCGGCTCGCGGCGCAGGGCCGAACTGACCCGGTTCGCCTTGGAGAACGGGATGACCGACAGCGATCCCACGGATTTATCGTGTTTCACCGGGCCGAGTCCGGGTGTATGTCGTCCAGGCTGTCGACGATGGTGACGGACGGCGGATTCGCCGGTGTGGGCACCTGGATGAGGATGGGCACGTAGACGACCTGCCCGTGTCGGAACTCCGCTTTCGCCGAGACGCGGAAGCAGACGGGCGCCCCGGGGTTCTTCACCGTCGCATAGCAGCGGAGTGTGGAAGTCGCGCCGGCCGTGCCGGTCGTTCCGTCACCCGCTGACGCGTGCCATGCGCCGACCATGAGGCCGGCGGTGGCTGTAGCCGCGAGTACGACGCCTCGCAAGATCGCCTTGGCCACTTTCATCGCTCCCATGAGTGGCGACGGATCGGCACCTCGCCGAGAGGACCTCCGCGAGGTGCCGATTGTGCTGGAGCCCTTCAGCCGTCAGCCCTGGGTTCCGCCTTGGGTGTTGCCGGTGCCGCCCTGGGTGCCGCCTTGGGTGTTGCCGGTGCCGCCCTGGGTGCCGCCTTGGGTGTTGCCGGTGCCACCTTGCGTGCCACCTTGGGTGTTGCCGGTGCCGCCACCCTGGGTCCCGCCTTGGGTGTTGCCGGTGCCGCCACCCTGCGTTCCGCCTTGGGTGTTGCCGGTGCCGCCACCCTGGGTCCCGCCTTGGGTGTTGCCGGTGCCGCCACCCTGCGTGCCACCTTGGGTGTTGCCGGTGCCGCCACCCTGGGTCCCGCCTTGGGTGTTGCCGGTGCCGCCACCCTGGGTCCCGCCTTGGGTGTTGCCGGTGCCGCCACCCTGGGTCCCGCCTTGGGTGTTGCCGGTGCCGCCACCCTGCGTGCCACCTTGGGTGTTGCCGGTGCCGCCACCCTGGGTCCCGCCTTGGGTGTTGCCCGTGCCGCCACCCTGGGTCCCGCCCTGGGTGTTGCCCGTACCGCCACCCTGCGTGCCACCTTGGGTGTTGCCCGTGCCGCCACCTTGCGTGCCGCCCTGGGTGTTGCCCGTGCCGCCGCCCTGGGTCCCGCCCTGGGTGTTGCCGGGCTTGGTGTTCTTGTTGGGCTTTGTGTTGCAGTTATGCTTGCACGGCTTTTCCGGGAGCAGGTGTTGAGCCTGCGTCGTACCACTGCCGGCGCGCGCCTGAGCGATGGAGACTGTGCCGTTCGGTGCAGCCGTTGCCGAGGCAGGAGTCCCGATGCTGACGATTCCCCCCACCATTGCCGCCGACGCTATCGCTGTCGCTATCTGCTGCTTCTGGCGATTCCGCACGAGCTTGTCCCTTCCTCCTGCACGATTCTCTCCCGCACGATGCGTACAATCCCGCTTGCGTTGAATTCGATGCGGCGGAAAGCTGGACACGATTTCCAGCGGCAATGCGGGGCGATCCTGCGGACCGCTGATCGCCTGGTCATCCAGGTTTTAGGCTTCGCCGGTTTTCGCCGACTCTCCGGTGTTCTCGCGGAGAACTTCGAAAGATCACTCCATGCATTGGGTGGTCGACCCAGGGCGTGGGAAAGGGATGGCGCTCGTCGCAGCTCATCCAGTTTGAACTTTCGAAGCAAGCGCAATATACGCAACGAGCCGCGTTCAATCCTCCTCTCGAGCTACGGCGGCGTCAACTCAGGCCGGAATCGGGAGGATCTGGCGCGCGCGGTCGTGGTCAGAAGTGACTACAGATGCGCACGGAAATTCTCGCCGAATTACGAGGTCATCAGGGCGGACCTTCCCATCGGCGGTTTCGACCGAGCGCGGCGCTGTGGTCAGAACGGGTCACAGCCACGCCGGGCGGCGGACCGCTGGCGGAACGGGGCGTCGGGGCTGTCGGCGGGGCTGTCGGCCGGGCGTCAGGCCGCCTCGATGACCCGAGTTCGGATCGCGGCGGCCCACTCGATCACCAGCAGCTCGTACTCCGCGCGCTCCTGGTCGGACAGGGTGCCGCCCGCACGCAGCCACAGCGCCCGGATCTGCTCGTTCACCTCGGCGGCAGACCGCACGGAACCAGGGGGCAGGGAATCGGGGGACATGCGCAACAGCCTAGGGGCAGCAGCTGACGGTGCGCTACCGCGTCGCTACGCAGAAGGTATGGGGTTGGTCACCGCCACCGCGCGGCAATGCGCTCGTTTTCGTGAACTGACCGGCCTCCATAGGTGGTTGCCCAGGTCATACGCGGCCGGCCGGTGCGCGGAAGATGTCCGAAACAGGGGCGGTGGAGCGGACCGTCAGCCCGCCGACTCCGCGGCGTGCGGGCTCAGGACGCCCGCGGCGACCAGGGCGATGATGACGATGCCGAGGGCGACGCGGTACCACACGAACGGCATGAAGCTCTTGTTGGAGATCCACTTCATGAACCACGCGATCACCGCGTATCCCGAAGCGAACGCGATCACCGTCGCGAACAGGGTGGGGCCCCACGCCACGTGGCCCTCGCTCAGCGAGTCCTTCACCTCGAAGGCGCCGGAGGCGAGGACGGCCGGGATGGCGAGCAGGAAGGAGTAGCGGGCCGCGGCCTCGCGCCGGTATCCCATGAACAGGCCGCCGCTGATGGTCGCGCCGGAGCGGGAGACGCCGGGGATGAGGGCGCAGGCCTGGCACAGGCCGAAGATCAGGCCGTCCTTGACGCCGAGGTTCTCCAGCGTCTTGCGCTGCTTGGGCGCCCGGTGCCGGCCGCCGGTCTCGTCGCGGGCCGCCATGCGGTCGGCGATGCCGATGACCACGCCGACGACGATGAGCATCGTGGCGGTGATCCGCAGATCGCGGAACGGCCCCTCGATCTGGTCCTTCAGTGTCACGCCCAGCACGCCGATCGGTATCGAGCCGACGATCACCAGCCAGCCCATCTGCGCGTCGTGGTTGTGCCGCATCGTCTTGTCGAACAGCGACCGGAACCAGGACGAGATGATCCGGCCGATGTCCTTGCGGAAGTAGATGAGGACGGCGGCCTCCGTGCCGATCTGCGTGATCGCCGTGAAGGCGGCACCGGGGTCCTTCCAGCCCGAGAACGCCGCGGTCAGCCGCAGGTGCGCGCTGGAGGAGACGGGCAGGAACTCGGTCAGCCCCTGGACGAGTCCGAGGACGAGGGATTCAAACCAAGACATGGAGGTATGGCGTCCAAGTGCTGGGGAGAAATGGTGATCATGTGACGAGGGCAGCGTAGCGGGCCCGGGTGACGCCCGGGAAACAGGGGCCGGACAGCCCGCTCACACGGCCGCACGGCAGCCCGCGTCCCCCGCGGACCTGCTCACCGGCCGCCGGCTCGCACGCCTCCCTGCTTGCTCACGCCTCCGCGGGCCTGCTCACACCGCAGCCTGGACCGTCACGCGCCGGCCGAACGGTCACGCCCCGGCCGAACCGTCACGCGCCGGCCGAACCGTCACGCGCCGGCCGAACCGACTCGCCCCGGCCGAACGTCAGTCGCCGGCCGGACCGTTCACGCGGCCGTCGGTCCCGTGACGGTCCAGCCCGGGACCTGCGGGTGGGCGGTCAGGTCCTCGTGGCGCACGGGCTCTCCGCAGGCCCGGCAGGTGACCTGCGGCACCAGTTCGTTGCCGCAGACGTGCTCGACGGTCATCGGCAGGTCGATGCCCTTGCGGAGGTGGCGGTCGCCCCACTCCTTGAGGGTCATCAGGACCGGCTCCAGCTCCAGTCCCGCCTGGGTGGGCCGGTATTCGAAGCGCTGGGGGCGCTCGCTGTACAAGCGCTTGGTGAGGATGCCGACCTCCACGAGCCGGCGCAGCCGGGCGGCGAGGATGTCGCGCGGCGCGCCGATGTTGCGCACGAGCTGGTCGAAGCGGCCGTTGCCCAGGCACACCTCCCGCAGGACGAGCAGGGAGTACTTCTCGCCGACCACCGCGAGGGCGTCGGCGATGGAGCAGGGGCGCGGATCTTTCGTGGCGGCCATGGGTCTCAGTCTAGATGAGGGTTTGATTTTCCAACCTTCAGGGCTATGGTGAGTCCGGATTTCCTACTCACCGGTAGCTCCCTACGGGTAGCCAGGGCGGCCAAGGAGGCCCGCACCATGCGAGACGCAGTCATCGTCGAAGCCGTACGCACCCCCATCGGGAAGGGAAAGCCGAACGGCTCCCTCGCCCACGTCCATCCCGTGCAGCTCCTCGCGCACACCCTGCGCACCCTGGTCGAGCGCTCCGGCGTCGACCCCGCGCTGATCGACGACGTGATCGGCGGTACCGTCGACCAGGTCGGCGAGCAGGCCATGAACACCACGCGCTACGCCGTCCTCGCGGCGGGCTTCCCCGAGTCGGTCCCGGCGACCACCGTGGACCGGCAGTGCGGTTCCTCCCAGCAGGCCGTGCATTTCGCCGCGCAGGGCGTGCTGTCGGGCGCCTACGACCTCGTCGTCGCCTGTGGCGTGGAGTCGATGAGCCGGGTGCCGATGTGGTCCAACGTGCCCGCCGGCGCGGACCCGTTCGGGCCGGGGGTCGCCGAGCGCTACCCGGAGGGCCTGGTGCCGCAGGGGATCAGTGCCGAACTCATCGCCGCCAAGTGGTCCCTCACACGCGCGCGGATGGACAAGTTCGCCGTCTCCTCCCACCACAAGGCGGCCGCGGCCTGGCAGACGGGACTCTTCGACGCCGAGATCGCGCCGCTGGACGGCGTCGCCCGCGACGAGTGCGTACGGCCCGGCAGCACCCCGGAGATCCTCGCCGGTCTCAAGCCCGCCTACCACGACCCCGGCTTCGCCGAGCGCTTCCCGCAGATCGAGTGGAACGTCACCGCGGGCAACGCGAGCCCGGTCAACGACGGAGCCTCCGCCGTGCTGATCACCTCCGGCGAGACCGCGGCCCGCCTCGGTCTGCGCCCGCTGGCCCGGCTGCACAGCTTCGCCGTGACCGGTTCCGACCCGCTGCTGATGCTCACCGGTGTCATCCCGGCCACCGAGAAGGTGCTGCGCCGGGCGGGCCTGGACCTGGCCGACATCGACCTGTTCGAGGTCAACGAGGCCTTCTCCAGCGTGGTGCTCGCCTGGCAGCAGGAGACCGGCGCCGACCTCGCCAAGGTCAACGTGCACGGCGGGGCGATCGCGCTGGGCCACCCGCTCGGCGCGAGCGGCACCCGGCTGACCACGACCCTGGTCCACGCGATGCGCGAACGCGGCGCCCGCTACGCCCTTCAGACCATGTGCGAGGCGGGCGGACTCGCCAACGCGATGATCCTGGAAGGGGTCT
Organism: Streptomyces musisoli; assembly: GCF_016741855.1. Classification (GTDB taxonomy): domain Bacteria; phylum Actinomycetota; class Actinomycetes; order Streptomycetales; family Streptomycetaceae; genus Streptomyces; species Streptomyces musisoli. The sequence continues at coordinate 59,628 of NZ_JAERRH010000026.1, forward strand.
GAGCCCGGTCGCCGCCCCACGCGGCGGACCGCTCACGCCGCCGCAGCAGCCGCCGCCCCGTGAGCGCCCCGCCGGGCGGGGCGCCGGCCACGGCGACGAGGCCGGACCGCATCGCAAGGCCCCGGCCGGCGGAAGGGGCGCCGGCTCACCGGCCGCGCAGCCGGTGACGCTTTCGCCAGGCCACCACCGTGCCCGCCAGGGCCGGCAGGGCGATGCAGGCCATCGCGATCAGGAAGACGGGGGAGGTCGGCGTCGAGGCGCGGGCGCCGGCCACCGCGTAGGCGGCCGTGTTCGGGATCGAGCCGAGAGCGGTGGCCAGCAGGAAGGGCAGCCAGCCCATGCGGGAGACGGCCGCGCAGTAGTTCGCGGCACAGAACGGCACCCCGGGGAAGAGCCGGACGGCCAGCATCGACCGGAAGCCGTGGCGGCTGAGCTGCCCGTCCACCGCCTTCAGCCAGCGGCCCCGCAGCAGCGGGCGCAGCGCGTCCTGTCCGAGCACCCGGCCCAGCCCGAACGCCACCCCGGCGCCGAGCACGGTGCCGGCGAGCGCCGTCGCCAGCCCCAGCTGCGAGCCGAACAACGCTCCCGCGGCCAGGTTCAGCAGCGGGCGCGGCACGAACGCCACCGTGCACAGGCCGTACGCCACCGCGAACACCACGGCCGCCGCGGCCCCGCCCAGCTGTGGCGGCCAGCCGTGCGTCAGCAGCCGCTGCGGCTCGAACAGCAGCACGCACACGGCGGCCGCCGCGAGCAGCGCCAGCAGCAGCGACAGCCTGGTGTACGGGGACAGCAGCACGCGCGTGCAGCGGGCGGACACTCCCGCGCGGCGCGGTGGAGACACGGGGAGGAGGAGCTCCGTGGCGGCGGCCGGGGGAGCGGCCGTGGCGGTGCCAGAGCGGTTGGCATCGAGCATCCGGCGACAGTAGCCGACGCATGTGTGTGATCGCCGTATGGTTCGTCTCATGACCGTCACAGGTGCGGCCCGGCCGCAGGTGCCGCGCAGTGCCCTCGCCGACGTCGTGCTGGAACGGCTGACGACGGCGTACGGGGCCGCCGCCGACCGCGAGCGCGCCGCCTCGATGCGCACCTACATGAAGGACGTCGCACCGTTCCTCGGCATCCCCACACCGGCCCGCCGTGCCCTGTCGCGGACCGTCCTGGCCGGCTGCGCGCGCCCCGACGAGACCGACTGCACGGCGATCGCCCTGCGCTGCTGGGCACTGCCCGAGCGCGAGTACCACTATTTCGCCGTCGACTACCTGCGCCGGCACGCGGGCCGCTGCTCCTCCGGCTTCCTGCCGGTGGTCCGGCATCTCGTCACCACCGTCTCCTGGTGGGACACCGTCGACCTGCTCGCCGCGCACGTCGTCGGAGCGCTGGTCGCCGCCGACCCGGGGCTCACCGCCGAGATGGACGCCTGGATCACCGACGACGACCTGTGGGTGGCCCGCACGGCCCTGCTCCACCAGCTCACCTACAAGGAACGCACCGACGCCGGCCGGCTGTTCGCCTACTGCCTGCTCCAGTCCGGGCACTCCGACTTCTTCATCCGCAAGGCCATCGGCTGGGCGTTGCGCGAGTACGCCAAGACCGACCCCGAGGCGGTACGGGCCTTCCTGGCGCGCGAGCGGGGCCGGTTCGGCCCGCTGAGCGTGCGGGAGGCACTCAAGAACATCGGCGCCTGAACCCCGCCACCGGTAAAACCATTCGACGCCGGACGAACCGTCGGAGATGATCGGCGGCATGTACCGGTACGCCTTCCTCCTCGCAGCATCCGCGGTCGCGGATGCCCCGAAGGCTGCCGTCCCGTTCCTCACGGCCGCTGCCGACGGCGCCCGAAGCTGACCCTCTCCGGATCGTCCGGCGGACCCCGCAGGGGGAGGGTCGGCGAGTCCCCGGGGTCCCGCATTCCCGAACGACCGAGAGGCCCCGAGGCAGAGCCATGTCCAAAACCGCCTACGTGCGCACCAAGCCGCATCTGAACATCGGCACCATCGGCCACGTCGACCACGGCAAGACCACCCTGACCGCAGCCATCACCAAGGTCCTCGCCGAGCGCGGCACCGGCACGTTCGTGCCGTTCGACCGGATCGACCGGGCTCCGGAGGAGGCCGCCCGCGGCATCACCATCAACATCGCGCACGTCGAGTACGAGACCGACACCCGGCACTACGCCCACGTGGACATGCCGGGCCACGCCGACTACGTCAAGAACATGGTCACCGGGGCCGCGCAGCTCGACGGGGCGGTCCTCGTCGTCTCCGCGCTCGACGGGATCATGCCGCAGACCGCCGAACACGTCCTGCTCGCCCGGCAGGTGGGCGTCGACCACATCGTCGTCGCGCTCAACAAGGCCGACGCCGGGGACGAGGAACTGACCGACCTGGTCGAGCTGGAGGTCCGCGACCTGCTCACGGCCCAGGGGTACCCGGGCGACGCCGTACCGGTCGTACGGGTCTCCGGGCTGAGAGCCCTGGAGGGAGACCCGCGCTGGACGGCGTCCGTCGAGGCGCTGCTCGACGCGGTGGACACGTACGTGCCGATGCCGGAGCGGTATGTGGACGCGCCGTTCCTGCTGCCCGTCGAGAACGTGCTCACCATCACCGGGCGGGGCACGGTCGTCACGGGCGCCGTGGAGCGGGGGACGGTCCGGGTCGGCGACCGGGTGTCGGTGCTGGGCGCGGAGGTGGAGACCGTGGTGACGGGGCTGGAGACCTTCGGCAGGCCGATGGCGGAGGCGCAGGCCGGCGACAGCGTGGCGCTGCTGCTGCGGGGGGTGCCCCGGGACGCCGTACGGCGCGGACACGTGGTCGCGGCGCCGGGGAGCGTGGTGCCGAGCCGTCGTTTCACGGCGCGGGTGTATGTGCTGTCCGGCCGTGAGGGAGGTCGTACGACCCCGGTGACCAGCGGGTACCGGCCGCAGTTCTACATCCGCACGGCCGACGTGGTCGGCTCCGTCGACCTCGGTGCGGCGGCTGTCGCCCGGCCCGGCGAGACGGTGGAGATGACCGTCGAACTGGGGCGGGAGGTGCCCCTGGAGCCGGGGCTCGGCTTCGCCATCCGTGAGGGTGGGCGGACCGTCGGGGCGGGGAGCGTCATCGCCCTGGGGTGAACGCCCACAATGGACGGGTGAACGCATCGATACCCGTCACCCGGACCACCGACCACGGCACCGCCAAGCTGATGCCGGATGTCGACCGTGAGCGGGCCTGGCTGCTCACGGTCGACGGGGCGCCGCAGTCGTACGTGGACCTGGACGATCCCGCGTACCTGGAGTTCGAGTACGCGCGGCGGCTGGGGTACGTGCTGGACACGGTGGGCGAGGCCGGGCGGGCGCTGGACGCCGTGCACCTCGGCGGGGGTGCGCTGACGCTGCCCCGGTACGTGGCCGCCACCCGTCCCGGCTCCCGGCAGGACGTCGTCGAGGCGGACCGGGGACTGCTGGAGCTGGTCACCGAGCGGCTGCCGTTGCCGGCGGACTCGGGCGTCGCGCTGCACGCGGCCGATGCCCGGGACTGGCTGGAGGCCGCGCCGGACGACCTCGCCGATGTGCTCATCGCCGACGTGTTCGGCGGGTCCCGGGTGCCCGCCCACCTCACCACGCTGGCCTACGTCCGGTCGGCGGAGCGGGTGCTGCGGCCGGGCGGGGTCTATCTGGCCAACCTCGCCGACGCGGCCCCGTTCGGCTTTCTGCGCTCCCAACTGGCCACGCTCGCGGCGGTGTTCGGGGAGACGGCGCTGATCGCCGAACCGGCGGTACTGCGCGGGCGGCGGTTCGGCAACGTGGTGGCCGTGGCCTCGCACCGGCCGCTCGACATCGCCGCGCTGACCCGGCGCACCGCGGCGGACGCCTTTCCGGCGCGGGTCGAACACGGAGCGGCGGTACGGGAGTTCATCGGGACGGCCCGGCCGGTCGAGGACGCGGACGCCGTACCGTCACCCGAGCCCCCGGACGGGGCCTTCGGCATCGGCTGAGGCGGGCGGGGCGGTGGAAGGCCCGGTGCGTGCGCCGGGTCGGCCCGTGAACGTATGCCGTCCAGCGCCGGGGCGATTCCCCGGGGGATGTCCCAGGGGGGCAGTGGGGCGCGAAAGAGACGTAAGCCCATCTTCTATGGCGTCGGTCACAGCGCTTCGCGAATTGACCGGCACGCTTAGTAGAGACGACATGGAAGACATCCGGGCATTTGTCCATCTTGGTCCGGATGCGGATCCCGCCGCGCACACGGCGACTCCCCTCGGCCGGCCCGCACGCGTTCTCGCCCCGTGACGTAAGGCTTCTGACGCCGCGACAGTCTTCCCTCCAGCCCGCCATGTGCGGACCGGAGACCCGTGCACTGCCCCGGCGACCTCCCGTGTCCTACGAGGCGAGGTAGTGGCGGGGGCCCGTTGCGCTCCCTGTCGAGCCGTTCTAACAATGACGGCCCACAGGACGTCGCCGCAGTTCGGAACCGGTCTTCACGCAGAGTCGACCGCGCACCGGGGGTTCGGCGTCACCGAGTGAGTAGGAGCCCCCCACATGAAGTCGTCCCGAATGTCCGCGAGACTCCTCGCCCTTGCTCTCGGCCTGGCCTCCAGCGCGTTGGGCGCGGCGGTTCCGGCCGGCGCCCAGACGGCCGACACCCCGTCCGGTGCCACCGGTACCTCCGTGGCGCGGTACACCGGGTCGGTCGAGGAGGCCGCGAACAAGGCGTTCTTCGAGGCCGTGCTGGAGTCCGTCGCCGAGAAGCGTGCCGCCCAGCCGAACGCGCAGGCGGTGACCCTCCACTACGACGCCTCCCAGGCACCGAGCTTCCGTTCGCAGATAGCGAGCGCGGCCGAGATCTGGAACAGCTCCGAGTCCAACGTAAAGCTCCAGGAGGCGTCGACCGGCAGTGCCGACTTCTCCTACCGCGAGGGCAACGACCCCCGCGGTTCCTACACCTCCGCCAACGGCCACGGAAGCGGCTACGTCTTCCTCGACTACACCCAGACCCGGCAGTACGACTCGGTGCGCGTCGTCACCCACGAGACGGGGCACGTGCTGGGCCTGCCGGACACCTACGGCGGGCCGTGCAGTGAGCTGATGTCGGGTGGCACCGCCGGCCCGTCCTGCACCAACCGCTACCCGGACGCCGCCGAGCGCTCGCAGGTCGACAAGCTGTGGGCCAACGGACCCGCGCAGGCCCCGGACGCGACACGATCGCCCCAAAGCACCGGCCCGCTCGCGGGCGGTGTCGCCGGTGAGGGCGAGGATCCGATCGGGGGCGGGGCCCAGGCCCCCGGCACGCCCGCGCCCACCGCGCCCGGACGCGGACCCGTGGTGATCGTCATCGGCTGATCCACGGCAACGGCGGATCACCCGACAGTGCGTACCAGGGAGTGCCCCCGGCCCGCCGTGCCTCGTCGCCCAGGCGTGGAGGTCTCACGCGTGTGCGTGCGTCGGGTGTCACGCGCGTACGGCGGCGAGGGACTCGCGGGCAGGGCGATTTCCGGCTCCACCGAACGGCGTCGGCGCTGTCAACTCCCGCCGGCCCCGGCCCCGGCCCCGGCGCGGAATCGGCCGGCGCCTCCGGTCCCGGACCGTGCTCAGGCGGGCCGGGACCGTGCCCGCGTCACTCCACGACCGGGTCGCCGTGCAGCCGGACCGTGCTGAGGATCTTGTTGACGGTCGCGTCGGACAGTTCGTCCTTGACCCCCTTGACGCCGTGGAGCGTCCACGAGACGAAGCTGCCCGTGGAGTTCTTGAAGGCGAAGGTGACGGCCTTGCCGTCGGTGTCGCACTTGTTCTTCTTCGGCACGCCGACGACGTACGACGTAGCGACACTGCCCTTGAGCCCCGACGCCGTCGTGAAGGGCTTCGCCTTGCCGATCCGCAGATACTTCTTGGCGGCATCCGACTGGTCCGTGTACCCGCCGAACGCGAAGGTGGCCGAGTCGCCGCGGGCGATGCTGGCGGTGTCCTTGGCGCCGTTCTCGCCCTTCGTGCCGCTGCCCGCGATCGCGTGCGAATCCTTGCTGCCGCCCTCGTCGGAGGTGCAGTGGTCCGGCTTCAGGAACGTGCTCCCGGAGAAGCCGATGTACGCCGAGCCGTCGCCCTTCGCCTTGTCCTGGAAGAAGGCGAAGATGCCGGGCCGCTCCACCTCCCAGTCGGCGGGTACGTCGAACGCCGTGCCGTACTTGGGATTGACCACCACCTTCCAGCCCGCGACGGTCGGCTTCGCCGTCTCGTTGGAGCGCGGGTTGTCGGTCGCGGACGAGGTGGGCGAGGCGGACGCCGAGGTGGCCGTCGGTGACGGGCTGGTGGTCTGCTTGTCCTTGCCGTCGTCCGCCTCGTCGTCCTTCGAGCCGCCCAGCACCAGATAGCCGGTCACGGCGGCGGTGACCACGACGGCCGTGGCCGCGACGATCGCGATCAGCTTCGTACGGCCGCCGCCGCCCTGCGGGACCTGGGGCACGGGAGTGGTGGGCTGCCCCCACTGCGGCTGCTGTCCGTACGGGCCCGGCTGCTGCTGGCCGTACGGATTCGGCTGCTGGGCGTACTGGCCGTCCTGCGGCTGCTGCCCGTGCTGCCCGGCCTGCGGGTACTGCTGGTAGCCGGACTGCTGGTACGGGTTCGGCTGCTGCTGACCCGGCTGCTGGTACGGGTTCGGCTGCGGATTGTGCTGCGGGTTCTGCGCGCCCCCTGGCGGCTGCTGATCTGGCCACATGGCCAGTAACCCTAGTGGCTTGGTCCAGCCCCTCTGTTCAGGTTCGGCTACTCATGAGTAACATGGCGGCCATGAGCGCAGACCAGATGTCGATCGGCGAGATGCTCGCCGCCACCGTGCCCATGGCCCGGACCCTGAACCTGGAGTTCGTGGAGACCACGCCCGACAAGGCCGTGGTGTCCCTGCCGGACCAGGGTGCGTACCACAACCACGTGGGCGGCCCGCACGCCGGTGCGATGTTCACCCTCGGGGAGTCGGCCAGCGGCGCCATCGTGCTGGCTGCCTTCGGGGACCAGCTCTCGCGCGCCGTGCCGCTCGCCGTACGGGCGGAGATCGCCTACAAGAAGCTGGCGATGGGTGCCGTCACCGCGACCGCGACGCTGGGTCGCCCGGCCGCCGAGGTCGTCGCGGAGCTGGACGCGGGGCAGCGCCCCGAGTTCCCGGTGTCGATCGAGATCCGGCGCGCGGACGGTGCCGTGACGGGCGAGATGAGCGTCCTGTGGACGCTCCGGCCGACCGACCAGGGGAAGTGAGCCGCGAGCGGCCGAACGGTCCTGCGCCCCGCCCCCGCCCTGTCCGGGGCGGGGCGTCGCCGTTGTCCGGGGCGGGGCGCTGCCGTCGTCCTGACGGGGTGAGGTGCTGCCCTGTCCGGGGCGAGGTGCCGCCGTCCGGGGTGCGTGACTCGCTCCGCTCACCGCGGGTTCATCGAACGGCGATGACGTTGGTCGCCTTCGCGCCGACCACCTCGAAGGCGACCCGCTGACCCTCGCGCGTGGTCTGCGTCTCCATGCCGGAGAAGGGGCGCCTCTCACCGTTCTCGTCGGTGATGATGCCCACCCCGTCCGTGTCGTTGTAGACGGCGATCGTTCCGAGAGGCATCGTCCTTCCCTCCGTGGAGTGGTCGTGAGGCTGCCGTTTCCCCCCTTGTGAGCAGAGCATCACCCACCGCTTTCCGGGGAGGAAGGGCGCAGCGGTGCGTCGGCCACTGTTTGACCGGATGTCAGCGGGGCCATCGGCCACGATCACCGGCACCTTCAGCCACTGTCCGTCGAGCCGGTCCAACAGCCCCAGAGCCAGGGGCGCCTTGGACGCATGCCCGACCTCCTGGGGTATCCCGGCCCGCCGCGGCGGCGCCGCCTCAAGCGGCCCGGTGACGTTCCTCCGGACCGGCCGCCGTGGCCGGCAGGTCCGCCACGAACTCCTTGAGCCAGCGGGTGAACCCGGGGCCGAGGTCCGGGCGGGCGCAGGCGAGCCGGACCACCGTGCGCAGATAGTCGGCCTTGTCGCCGGTGTCGTAGCGCAGGCCCGAGAAGACCACCCCGTGCACCGTGCCGTCCGCCGCCAGCTCCTGGAGGGCGTCGGTCAGCTGGATCTCGCCGCCGCGGCCCGGCGGGGTGCGCTCCAGGACGTCGAAGACGGCCGGTTCGAGGACGTAGCGGCCGATCACCGCGTACCGGCTCGGTGCGGTCCCGGGCGCCGGCTTCTCCACCAGGGCGGTCACCCGGACGACGTCGTCCTCGCCCGTCGGCTCCACCGCCGCACAGCCGTAGAGGTGCGTCTGCGCCGGGTCGACCTCCATCAACGCGACCACGCTGCCCGCGCGCCGGTCCCGGACGTCGAGCATGCGGCTCAGCAGCGTCTCGCGCGGATCGATCAGATCGTCGCCGAGGAGGACCGCGAAGGGCTGGTCCCCGACGTGGTTCCGGGCGCACAGCACGGCGTGGCCGAGGCCGAGCGGGTCACCCTGGCGGATGTGGTGGATGTCGGCGAGCCGCGCCGGATCGCGTACGGCGTCCAGGCGCACGGTGTCGCCCTTCGCCGCCAGCGCCTGTTCCAGTTCGAAGGCGTGGTCGAAGTGGTCCTCGATGGCCCGCTTGTGCCGGCCGGTGACCATCAGGACGTCGTCCAGTCCGGCCGCGGCGGCCTCCTCGACGACGTACTGGATGGCGGGCTTGTCGACGACCGGCAGCATCTCTTTCGGCGTGGCCTTCGTCGCGGGCAGGAACCGGGTGCCGAGGCCGGCGGCCGGCACGACCGCCTTGCGAACGGTCCGGGGAGGCACGGGGATTGCCGGGGGCTGGGAGGCGATCATGCGGCCCATGCTGGGGCACACGGATGAGAGCACGCCGGGAGAATCATGGGAACAGGCTGTGGGTGACTCGGCCGGAAGCCCCGGGAAGCGGAGATTTCGTGTGCCTTCCGGCTTCAGCCGCAGGGGAGTTGGCCTCCGGCGTGGAGCCCGGAGCGGTAATACCGGCGGTAACCGACAAGTAATCGGCGCAAGTTACCGCCGCGGTCATTCCCGCTCCTTGTTTCCCGTGAGCCGACTGTGCCAAGGTGAGCCTCCCCGCGGGAGGGCAAAGGCCGACGACGACGTCGAGCCGGCCCTTTAGGTATGCACCAATCAGGCGCTGTATTCCGACGGGACGCCGTTGCGCATTCGGTCCTGCGGCTGGAAAGGAAAGTTTCCGTGCAGTCCCCTCACCCCCCACGCCCGCCCTATCCGCCCGTACCCGGTCCGACCGGGGAGTCCGACCGCACACTCGTCGCCCGGCTGAACGGTCCCGACGACGGCCGCCATCACGCCGTCGCGCTGCTCCTCGCCCGGCACTGGCGGGCCACCCGCGACTACGCCGTGGTCTGCCTGGCCGCCGCCGGCCCCACCGCCCAACTGGTGGCCACCGCGGCCTTCCAGCAGGTCCTCGCCCGGACGGCGGGCGGCGTGATCGGCGGAGCCCTGCGCCCGCAACTGCTGGCCGCTGCCCGCGACATCGTCCGCACCTGGGCCGCGGACGACGTGGCCTGCATCGCCCTGCCGGAATTGCGCAAAACCACCGGCGGTCGCGGACTGCGGGCGACAAAGCCCGGGCCACCGGAAAGCAGGCAGCTCGCCGCCCGCGCATTCCAGGCACTTCCCGGAGCCTCCCAATGCCTTCTCTGGCATGTGGAGGCCGAGGCCGAACCCATAAACATACCGGCCGGTCTGTTGGGCGTCGACACGGCCACCGCGACGACCGCTCTGGAGCAGGCGCGCGAACAATTCCGCGCCGGTTGCGTACGCGCCCACCGGGAACTCGCTCCCACCAGGGAATGCCGGTTCTACAACCGGCTCCTCGACGTCCCCATCCGTCGCGGCGGCGCCCTTCTGCCGGACGTGCGCCGGCACCTGACGGTCTGTCCCCACTGCCGGTACGCCGCCGAACAACTCGGCCACTTCGACGGCGGCCTGCCCCTGCTGCTCGCCGAGGCCGTGCTCGGCTGGGGAGGTCGGCGCTACCTCGACACCCGGCCCGGCCGCGGCGCCCCCGAGGAGCGGCCGATCCCACCCGCCCCACCCTTCCCACCCTCTCTTCCTGCGGCGCCCGCCGCATCCGGCGGCCGGCACCGCACCGCACCGGAGCGGCGGCCCCGCACGGTCGTCGCCCTCGGCCTCGCCCTCACCGCCCTCGCGTTGCTCGCCACCGCCCTCGCGGCCGGGAGCCGGTCCGATGACAACGGTGTCCCCGTCCCCGGCGCCACCTGGGGTGCGCCGGCCGGAGGCACCACACGGCCGGGCACCACACGGCCGGGCGGCACCGGCATCCACTCCGGCACCTCCCGCTCGACCGCGCCCGACGGCACGGCCGTCGAGGTCGCGCGCGGCGCCCTGCGCGGCCTCGCCTCCGGGCTCTGCCTGGACGTGCGCGAGCACCGGTTCGCGGCGGGCACCGGCGTCCGGCTCGCTCCGTGCTCGCCGGCCGCCTCGCAGCAGTGGTCGTACCGGGACGACGGTCTGCTGCGCAGCGCCGCCGACCCCGCCCTCTGCCTCACCGCCGACCCCGGGACGAGGAGCGTCGCGCTGGCCGGCTGCCTCGTCCACGCGGGCGAGGTGTCGTACGACTTCACGGTGCGCGGCGAGCTGCTGCTCCGGCGGCGGCACGGTCTGGCCCTGGAGCCCGGTTCCGGCCGTTCCGGCACACGGGTCGGCGTTGCGCGACGCGACGGTTCGCGGCAGCAGCGGTGGGTGCTGGAGCCGGGGACGACGCCGGGGCCGGCCGTGGACGGGGAGCCGCGCTCCGGTGCCGCGTCGGCCGCCGTCCGGGGGTGGCCCCGCTGACCTGAGCGGGGGTCGCTCCGTGCCGGGTGACGCCCGCCCGCAAGGCGGCCGGGGGAGGTGGGGCACCGCGTCCCGCCCTGTCCGTTTCCCATCGGCCCGGTTCGAGCCACCGGCCGGCGCATACGGAATCCACAGACCGCGGCCGGATGTACCGGCGCCTGGCGTGACGGTGGGTACGCGGGGACCCGGCCGCGCGTTCTGACGGGCTTGTGCCGGTGCGGAAGCGTACGGGAACGCACGCTTCCGCACCTCCCAGGCCCGCGAAAGGAATTGCTGGATTTGGCTCCTCTTGCGCCGGATTCTGCGGGCTGGCCGAATCGACGCGACCACGCACCCAAAGGCTGCGGCGTTATTGACCCATGAGTAGCACCTCGCTAGTTTCCGATGCCCTCGCACCAGAGCGTCTCGCCGCACATACCCCCCACCGTGCTGTCTCGCCGATCGTGCCGGAGCATCATGACCTCCCCTGTGCGTGCCCACGACCTGATCCTGTGCCTCACCCCTTTCGGGGAACCCGACGCCGTCCTCGCCGCTGCCGCAACCGCCGCCGGCGCGCTCGGCGTCCTGGACCTGGGCACCGGTGACCGAAGATCCCGTGAACAACTGTCCAGGCTGAGCCGGGCGGCACCGGGCCCGTTCGGCGTACGGGTGACCGGGCGCTGTGCCCTCGCACCCGCGGACCTCGGCGCCGCCGTGGACACCGTGGTCCTCACCCCGGACGCGACCTGGACGGCGGACCGGCTTCCCGCCGGGTGCCGCGTGTTGGCCGAAGTCGGCGATCTCGGCCAGGCCCGTGCGGCCGTCCGCGCTGGTGCGCGGGGGCTGATCGCCCGGGGCGGCGAGAGCGGCGGCCGGGTCGGTGAGCTGAGCACCTTCGTCCTGCTGCAACAGCTTCTGGCGGACGCCGAGGCGGGTGACGTCCCCGTGTGGGCCTGCGGGGGCATCGGCCCGCGGACGGCGGCCGCCGCCGTGGCGGGCGGCGCGGCCGGTGTCGTCCTGGACAGCCAACTCGCCCTGCTGCCCGAATCGGGGCTGCCCGAGGCGGTCCGGGCGGTGCTGCGGTCCCTGGACGGATCGGAGACCGTGGTTCTGAGCGGCCACCGGGTACTGCGGCGACGCGGCCCGGGCGCTCCCCGGCCGCCCGCCGACGACCCCGAAGCGGTCGCGGCCCTGCTGGGTGCGCACGAGCCGCACGGCCGGCTGCTCCCGGTGGGGCAGGACGGCTTCCTCGCCGCCCGGTTCGCCGAGCGGTGGCGGGATGTACGGGGGGTCGTGCGCGCCCTGTCGGCCGCGATGCGGGAGGTGGTCGAAGCGCCGGCGACGGCACCCGCTGGTGGGACCTCGTGTTTCGGGGCGACGTCGGCTGGCGGGGGCTCGTGGTCCGGGGGGTCTGCGGCGGCGTCGGCCGGTGGGGGCTCGTGGTCCGGGGGGTCTGCGGCGGCGTCGGCCGGTGGGGGCTCGTGGTCCGGGGGCTCTGCGGCGGCGTCGACCGGTGGGGGCTCGTGGCCTGGGGCGGCGGCAACCGCTGGTGGGGGCTCGTGGTCTTGGGCGGCGGCATCCGCTGATGGGGCCTCGTGGTCCGGGGTGGCGGCGGCAGTATCCGCCGGTGCGGCCCTGCGGCCCGGGGTGGCGGCAGCAGTATCCGCCGGTGCGGCCCTGCGGCCCGGGGCGGCCATGAGCCGGGCGCTGGGCACCCGGCTGCCGGTCGCGCAGGGGCCCATGACCAGGGTCAGCGACCAGGCCGGATTCGCCGCGGCCGTGGCCGACCACGGGGCGTTGCCCTTCCTCGCGCTGGCCTTGGCCGACGGCGAACGCACCCGGGCGATGCTCACCGAGGCGCGTGCCGTGCTGGACGGCCGGCCCTGGGGCGTGGGCGTGCTCGGCTTCGCCCCCGAGGACATCCGCAACGCCCAACTGGAGGCCGTGCGGGAACTGCGGCCCACGCACGCGATCATCGCGGGCGGCCGGCCCGCCCAGGCCGCGGCGCTGGAGCAGGCCGGGATCCGCACCTTCCTGCATGTGCCCTCGCCGGGGCTGCTGCGTCAGTACCTGGACGCCGGCGTGCGCAGATTCGTCTTCGAGGGTTCGGAGTGCGGGGGCCACGTCGGTCCCCGGGCCTCCTTCCCGCTCTGGGAGGCACAGCTCGCCGTCCTGGAGGACTTTCTGGCGGGCGCCGGTGCGGGTGCCGGGGGTGAACCCGGTGCCGGTGCCGACCCTGGTGCTGGTGCCGACTCTGGTGCCGGCTCCGAGGCCGACCCCCGTGCCCGTGCCGGTGCCGAAGCCGGGGCTCCTGCGGCCGCCGCCGGCGGCGGTGGGGGAGCGGCGCCTTTGCTGGAGGTGTTCTTCGCGGGCGGCATCCACGACGAGCGGTCCGCCGCGATGGTCGCCGCCCTGGCCGCGCCGCTCACCGCCCGGGGCGCCGCCGTCGGCGTCCTCATGGGCACCGCCTACCTGTTCACCGAGGAGGCCGTCGCCCGCGCTGCCGTCCGGCCGCTGTTCCAGCGGCAGGTACTGGCCGCCGGCTCGACCGCCCTGCTGGAGACCGCGCCCGGCCACGCCACCCGCTGCGTGCCCAGTCCCTTCACCCGCGACTACCGTGAGCGGGAGGCCGCGTTGCGCGCGCAGGGCGTCCCCGACCGGGAGGTCTGGGAGCGGCTGGAACGGCTCAACGTCGGCCGGCTGCGCATCGCGAGCAAGGGCCTGGACCGCGCCGACGACGGGGAACTGCGGACCGTCGACGAGGAACGGCAGCTCGGCGAGGGGCTGTTCATGGCGGGCCAGGTCGCCGTCCTGCGTTCGGCGCCCACCACCCTGGCGGCCCTCCACCATGCGGTGACCGACGGCGCCGCCGACTTCCTGAACGCGCGAGCCGCATCCGTCGCGGAGGCCCCGGGGGGCGGGGAAGTCGCAGGGCGGACGGCGGGCGCCAGGGCTGAACAGGCCGCCGGAGCCGGACGGTCCACCGCGGTCGTGGGACCGGCCACGGGCGGGGAGGCCGCGGAAGGCGCGGAGGCGGCGGGGGTCGTGGAGGCGGCGGGGGTCGTGGAGGCGGCGGGGGTCGTGGAGGCGGCGGGAGTCGCGGAGGCCGCGGGAGTTGCGGAGGCGGTCCGGGCCGTGGAGGCGGTCCGGGCCGTGGTGGCGCGGGTCCGTTCCGTTCCCGAACCGCCGGCGCCCCCGCCGCTCGACATCGCGATCGTCGGCATGGCCTGCATGTTCCCGCAGTCCCCCGACCTCGCCACCTTCTGGGCGAACATCGTCGCGGGACGCGACGCCGTCACCGAGGTCCCCTCCGGCCGCTGGGACCCCGCCGTGCATCACGCCGCCGGCACCACCGCGTCGAAATGGGGCGGCTTCCTGCCTCCCGTCCCCTTCGATCCGCTGCGCTACGGCATCCCGCCCGCCTCCCTCGGAAGCATCGAACCCGTCCAGCTGCTGTCCCTGGAGGCGGCCCGCAGAGCGCTGGAGGACGCCGGATACGGCGAACAGGGCAGGGAGTTCGACCGCTCGCGCACCTCCGTGGTCTTCGGCGCCGAGGCGGGCAGCGACCTGTCCAACGCCGTCACGCTGCGCGCCGTCCTCCCGTCGTACTACGGCAAGGTCCCCGAAGCCCTGGAACAGCAGCTGCCCCGGCTCACCGAGGACTCCTTCCCCGGCATGCTGGCCAACGTCATCTCCGGCCGCATCGCCAACCGACTGGACCTCGGCGGCACCAACTACACGGTCGACGCGGCCTGCGCCTCCTCGCTGGCAGCCCTGGACGTGGCCTGCAAGGAACTCGTCTGCGGCACCAGCGACACCGTGCTGTGCGGCGGCGCCGACCTGCACAACGGCATCAACGACTACGTCCTGTTCTCCTCCGTCCACGCACTCTCCCCGACCGGCCGGTCCCGCGCCTTCGACGCCTCCGCCGACGGCATCGCGCTCGGCGAGGGCGTGGCCTGCCTCGTCCTCAAGCGGCTCGCGGACGCCGAACGCGACGGCGACCGGATCTACGGTGTGGTCAAGGGCCTCGGCTCCGCGAGCGACGGCCGCTCCCTCGGCCTGACCGCGCCCCGCCCCGAAGGCCAGCGGGCCGCGCTGGAGCGGGCGTACCGCAACGCCGGGGTGCCGCCGGCGGCGGTGGGGCTGCTGGAGGCGCACGGTACCGGAACCGTCGTCGGCGACCGCACCGAACTCACCGTGCTCGGCGAGGTGTTCGCCGAGGGCGGCGCCGCGACCGGCGGCTGCGCGCTCGGCTCGGTCAAGTCGCAGATCGGGCACACCAAGTGCGCCGCCGGACTGGCCGGACTGATCAAGGCCACGCTGGCGCTGCACACCGGGGTCAAGCCGCCCACCCTGCACCTGGAGCGGCCCAATCCGGCCTGGGACGAGGCGGACAGCCCGTTCGTCTTCCACACCGACGCCCGGCCCTGGGCCGCGCCGGCCGCCGAACGCTTCGCCGGGGTCAGCGCGTTCGGCTTCGGGGGCACCAACTTCCATGTGGTACTGGCGGCGTACGGAGACGGGTTGCCGCCCCGGCAGGCTATGGACGCCTGGCCCGCCGAACTGTTCCTCTTCCGGGGCCGGGACATGGCGGCGGCCCGCCGGGAGGCCGAGGAGATCCTCCGGGCCGCCGAGTCCGAGGGCAGCCCCTGGCGGCTGCGCGACCTCGCGCTGGCGGCGGCCCGCCGCGCCGACACCTCGAACGAACCGGTACAGGTGGCGACCGTGGCCCGCGACACGGGGGAACTGATCGGGCAGCTGCGGCACATCCTGTCGGGGGACCGGGACCGGGATCAGCAGCAGAACCGAGACGCCGGGATCCACTTCGCGGGTGCCGGCGCAGGGCCCGACCTCGCGGATCCGGCGGCCCGGCCCGATGGCGCGGAGGTGGCCGATCGGACCGATAGCGCGGTCGTGGCGGCCCGGCCCGGCCTCGCGGACCCGGCGGCCCGGCCCGGCCTCGCGGATCCGGCGGCCCCGCCCGATGGCGCGGAGGTGGCTGATCGGATCGATAGCGCGGTCGTGGCGGCCCGGCCCGACCTCGCGGATCCGGCCGCCCGGCCCGATGGCGCGGAGGTGGCCGATCGGACCGATAGCGCGGTCGTGGCGGCCCGGCCCGACCTCGCGGATCCGGCGGCCCGGCCCGATGGCGCGGAGGTGGCTGATCGGACCGAAAGCGCGGAGGAGGCTGCCCGGACCGGTCTACCGGCCCCGGCTGCCCGGTCCGATCGGCCGGGCCCTGCTGCCCCGACCGATCGCCGAACGCCGGCCGTCGGCCAGGTCGCCTTCCTCTTTCCCGGACAGGGCAGCCAGCGCACCGGCATGCTCGGCGAACTCCTGGTCGCGCTGCCCGAGCTGCGGCACTACCTGCACCTCGGCCGCGCCCACGCCGACCGCATCTTCCCGCCGGCCGCCTTCGACGACACCGCCCGTGAGCGCCACCGGGCCGCCCTCACCGACACCCGGACGGCACAGCCCGCGCTCGGCATCGCGGGCCTCGCCGCCCACGCCTTCCTCACCTCGGCCGGCGTCCACCCGGACATGGCCGCCGGGCACAGCTACGGCGAACTGGTCGCCCTCGCCGCGGCCGGCGCCCTCGACCCGGAGACACTGCTGGAGCTGAGCGCCGAACGGGCCGGGGCGATCCTGGCGGCGGCCGGGGACGACCCCGGCACCATGGCCGCCGTGGGCGCCTCCGCCGAGGACGTCGTGAGCGCCCTGCGGACGGCCGGGGCACCCGAGTCGGTCGTCGTCGCCAACCTGAACTCGCCCGAGCAGACGGTGATCTCCGGTCCCACGGCGGATGTCGAAGCCGCGGTACGGGCCCTGCGCGCGGCGGGGCTGGGCGCGCGCCGCATCCCGGTGGCCTGTGCCTTCCACAGCCCCCTGGTGGCCGCCGCGGGCGAACGGTTCGCCAAGGTGCTCGCGGACAAGCCGGTCCGGGCACCGGAGTTCCCCGTCTGGGCCAACCGCACAGCCACGCCGTACCCACCGGATGCCGACGCCGTGCGCGCCGGACTCGCCGCGCAGATCGGCGCCCCGGTGGCCTTCGCGGCGCAGATCGAGGCGATGTACGAGGCCGGGGCGCGGATCTTCGTCGAGGCGGGCCCGGGCACCGTCCTCACCCGGCTCGTCGGCCGGATCCTGGGCGACCGTCCGCACCGCACCGTCGCCTGTGAGCCACGGGCCGACAGCGGCCTGGCCGGCTGGCTGGACGCGCTCGCCCGGCTCGCCGTCGCCGGGCAGCCGGTGCGCACCGCGTGGCTGTTCCGCGGCCGTGACGCCGTCGACGCGCTGCGTGGACCGGCGCCGAAGCGGCCCGGCTGGACGGTCGACGGACACCTCGTCCGTACGGCCGACGGAGCACTCCTGCCCGGTGCCCTCGCGCCGGCCCGACGCGTAGTGGAGACGAGTGTGACGACCGACCAGCCGAACGGCACCCCGGCCGACCGGGACGCGCTGATCTCCGAGTTCCTGCGCACCAGCCGGGAGATGATCGCCGCTCAACGGGACGTGCTGCTCACCTACTTCGGAGCCACGGCACCCGGCGCACCGCTGGCACCCGACGCACCTCTGGCGCCGGTCGTCCCCCTGGCACCGGTCACACCTCTGGCGCCGGCGGTCCCGCTCGCACCGGTCGCACCTCTGGCGCCGGTCGTACCTGCGGAGTCCGCCGCGCCGGTACCGGTCGCCGATACCGCCAGGACGTCCCAACGCCCGCCAAGTGGGGCCGAGACGAGGCCGCCGGGCGCGGCGACGGCGGCGGAGGACGTGGAACGCGTCGTACGGGAGGTCATCAGCGAACGCACCGGCTACCCCGTCGACATGATCGAGCCCGGCCTGGACCTGGAGGCCGACCTGAGCATCGACTCGATCAAACGGGCCGAGATCGCGGGCGAACTCGCCCAGCGCCTGGGCATCGCCGGCGGCGCCGAACTGCTGGCCGACTCGGAGCTGGAGGAGCTGGCCAAGGCGCGCACCGCGGCCGCGGTGACGGCATGGCTGACGGCACGGATCGACGCGGCCACCGAGACCGGCCCCGCTCACACGCCCGACCAGGTACCGGACACCCGGCCGGCATCGGAGGCGGCAGCCACTTCCGTGCCGGACGCTCAGTCGACATGGCG
>NZ_JAERRH010000027.1 GCF_016741855.1 Streptomyces musisoli
GACGAGATTGGTACCGCCACCGAGGAAGCGGGTGTCCGGTTCGGCGCCGAACAGCGCGACGGCGCCGGCGACGTCGGACACCCGCCGATAGCCGAACTCCCTCATGCCACGCTCTCCTTCACAGTCGCTTCGGGGTGCTCATGCCCCTCGTCCGGCCGGGCCCGGGCCGCGCGTCCCACCGCCTCGACGATCGAGACGTACGCGCCGCAGCGGCACAGGTTGCCGCTCATCCGTTCCCGGATCTCGTCGTCGGTCAGGGGTGGTGGTCCGGCTTCGGGCCGGACGTCGTCGGTGACGGCGCTCGGCCAGCCCGCCGCGTGCTCCTCGATCATCCCGATCGCCGAGCAGATCTGTCCGGGGGTGCAGTAGCCGCACTGGAAGCCGTCCAGGTCGAGGAAGGCCTGCTGCACCGGATGCAGTCGCTCGCCGTCTGCCACGCCTTCGATGGTGGTGATCTCACGGCCCTCGGCCGCCACGGCGAGCTGTAGGCAGGCGACGGTCCGGCGCCCGTCCAGCAGGACGGTGCAGGCTCCGCATTGTCCCTGGTCACAGCCCTTTTTGGTGCCGGTGAGATCGAGACGTTCGCGTAGTGCGTCGAGCAGGGTGGTGCGGTGATCGACGGGCAGCGTGTACTTCTCCCCGTTGATCCTCAAGGTGACGACACTGGACGTCGGTGAGTCCATGAGCTGCTTCTTTCGCGTTTCCAGGACGGTGGGGGCAGCTGGGGTACCGCGCGGCGCGGAGAGTGGCCGCACGGGACCTGTGCCGCGAGGGCGAAGCGAGTGTGCGGGATGCCGGGCCGGACAGTGGCAGCCGGCGGCTGCCCTTGGGGCCTCGTCCGCAGCTATGGTGGACGGGAAACGGACAGCTGTCCGTTACCTGTTCCAACGTAACGGACAGCTGTCCGGTTAGCAAGACTGGGTTTCGGTCGGGGACCCTTGATCGAGGAGGACGAGTGCCTCAGCAGAAGGACTCACCCCGGCGCTCGGACGCGCAGCGCAATCGCGAACGCATCCTGGAAGTGGCGCTCGACGAACTGTCGCACTGCGCCGATGCCCCGCTGAGCGTGATCGCCAAGAAGGCGGGCGTCGGGCAGGGCACCTTCTACCGCAACTTCCCCAACCGCGAAGCACTCGTCCTCGAGATCTACCGTCACGAGATGCAGCACGTGGCGGACGCCGCGACCCAGCTGATCGAGACCCGGTCACCCGATGAGGCCCTGCGCGCCTGGATGGACCGGCTCGCCGAATTCGCCATGACCAAGGCCGGACTCGCCGACGCGATCCGGCAGGCCACCAGCGCACCCGGCAGCCCGGCCAAGCCGCCCCACACGCCGGTGACCGCCGCGGCCGAACTCCTGCTCCGCGCCAACGAGGAGGCCGGCACCATCCGGCCCGGAGTCACCGCGGACGACTTCCTGCTCGCCATCGCGGGCCTCTGGCAGCTCGAACCGGACCTGGACTGGCGGCCTCGCGCCGCCCGGCTCCTCGACCTCGTCATGGACGGCCTGCGCGCGGGAACCGCCGGCAGGTGAACGCCGCGCCGCCTCCCCCGGTCGACGCGCGGACACCCTCGACTTAGGCTGGTCTGGGTGAAGGGGGCGGTCGTACGGCCGCCCGACCAGGCCACTTTGTCGGCGGAGGCTTCCCGGCCACCGCAACAGCAGGCCGTACGGCCCGGCCGGCGCAAGCCGGGTACGCGGCTGCTTCCGTGACGGGTGATGCCCGCCGGCAGTATCTGCCGCTCTCTCTGCGACCAGGGGGTCGCCATGAACAAGCCGACTTGGGTACGTCATCAGGCCGTGGCCGTCATCACGGCCGGACTGATGGCCGGAGGCACGATGCTCGCGACGAGCGCCTCCGCAACTGTCTCCGACGTCAGCGCAGCCGATCAGCAAACCATCGTCAACGAAACCAACAAAGTGCGCCAGGCCGCCGACGCACCCCCGCTGGCTTGGGACGACAGTGTCGCCAAGGACGCACAGGCCTGGGCCGACAACCCGGACTCCACACCGAGCGGGCCCGGCTCGCTGAAGCACTCGCCCTCGTTCAACGGTGCGGAGAACATGTCGACCGTCGGACCGGCCGGGGCCACCGCGCAGTGGGCCGCGGAGAAGAGCAAGTACGACGCCGACCCCAACAAGGACCCCAACAGCCAGGGTTACAAGACCCAGTGGGGTCACTACTGGAACATGATCCAGAGCCGGTTCACCAAGATCGGCTGCGGAGCCCGGGAAGGCGTGACGGTCTGTCATTACAAGCCCTGACCCGTCCGGCACCAGCCCCGCCAGAGCAGGACCACAGCCCCCACTTCACTTGGAAATGGGGGCTGTTGACGATCCCTACACCCTTCTCGGCGCACCCGGTTCGGGAAGCCGCCGGGAGGGAATCCCGAGCCGGCGCAGCAGGCGGTGGAAGAGGGAGCATCGCGCAGGCGGTGGAGCCTGCCCGGGCATCACGTGGCCTGCCCCGGGTGGAGGCCCGGGGCGGACCGCTGACCGGTAAGGTGCAACCCCCTTATGCGACGGCTTTTCGGGCTCAGCGCGGGGAAGGGGCGCGCAGCGGCCTGAGAGCGGCACTCCAGGAGATGACCTGGTCCAGCAGGGTGTTCAAGGCGGTGACGTTGTGCTCACCCGGCTTGAAGGTGACATAGTTCTCAAACTCTGTCTGCAGGGACAGTGTGACCTGCCCCGCCACATCGGCCATCCGCAATGCCCCGCAGACCAGCCTCAGTTGCTCGACCGCGCGGGCGCCGCCCACTCCGCCGTAGGAGACGAAGCCGATCGCCTTGTCGTTCCATTCCGCGTGCAGGAGGTCGATCGCGTTCTTGAGCACTCCGGGTATGGAGTGGTTGTACTCGGGAGTGACCATCACGAACCCGTCGAACGAGGCGACGGTGGCCGCCCATTCCCTGGTCCGCTCGTGCCGGTGGCGTTCCGCCGACACCGGCGGCTCGTCCACGTGCGGCAACGGGTGGTCGAGCAGGTCGACCACCTCGAAATCGGCGTCTCCACGGCCCTTCGCCACTTCAAGCACCCACCGGGCGACCTGCTCTCCCCTGCGGCCGGGGCGGGTGCTGCCGAGTACGATCCCGATCCTCATCTTCGCTCTCCTGTCCTGATGTCGGTGTGACGCAAGCGGTCGTAGGCGCGCATGTCACCGCGTCGGTGACCACGCCGCGCCACGGCCTGATCTCGATCCGGTCGGCGACGGTCTCGAGGTCGCTCATCGGTCACCCCCGTGTGTCGCCTCGGTTTCCGGGGCGAAGTGATCGCCCGCCATTACGACGACGTAGGCCGCCGTAATGTCAGCCCCTGGGTTCGGCCGGCTCCACTGTCGGACCGGGGCACTACCTTTGACCGCATGACGTCTCTCGAACTCGCCCAGTGGTCCGGTCAAGGGCTCGACCTGCTCCGTCGCCAGAACTCCGCCGAGATGACCGAGCACCTCGGAGGCCCGGAGACCGCCGAGCAGCTGCGCCGCCGTCACGAGCGGTACCTCAGCCTCGCCGACGGACGGATGTTCCTGGTCGTCCTGGACGACCAGGTGGTGGGATCGGTCGGGTACTGGACGCGGGAGTGGAACGGGGAGCAGGTCTACGAGACGGGGTACGGCATCCTTCCCGAGTACCAGGGCCGTGGCTTCGCGGCCGAGGCACTTCGTCTGTGCGCGCAGCGGGCCGCCCGGGACGGCTCGCACGCATGGCTGCACGCGTTCCCGTCCGTGCACCACGAGGCGTCCAACGCGGTGTGCCGGAAGGCGGGTTTCGAACTGGTGGGACCCTGCGAGTTCGAATACCCGCCGGGACATGCCATCCGCTCCAACGACTGGCGCCTCGCCCTCACCCGCCCGGACGCCCACTAGGGCCTCACCGCCCGGGAAGGGATCCCTCACCCCGTGAGGCGTGGGCCGAACGCCTCGCATCCGCCGACCGAGAAGGCGGCCGCGAATTGGGCCACTGCCACGGGCATCAATTGGATCTACTCGACGGTCCATTGCCCCTCTAACGTCATCGCTATGACGAAGCGACCGCAGCGCCTGCTCGCCCTCGCCCAGCTCGCCAACTCCGTGGGAGACGGCGCCTATTACGTGACCTCGGCGCTGTACTTCACCCACGTCGTCGGCCTCGCTCCCGCCCGCGTGGGGCTCGGGCTGACCCTGGCCTGGGCGATCGGCTCCCTGGTCGGCGTGCCGCTCGGGCGGCTCGCGGACCGGCGCGGGCCACGCACCACATCGGTGCTGCTGGCGCTGGCGACCTCGGCGGCGATCGCCGGGTTCCTCCTGGTACGGGGGTTCGCGCCGTTCGTCCTCGCCGCCGGTGTCTACGCCTCCGCGCAGTCCGGGCTCGCGGCGGCCCGCCAGGCGCTGCTGGCGGGGCTGGTACCGGCCGGGGAGCGGACCGGACTGCTGGCGCGGCTCCAGTCGACCCTGAACGGCGGGCTCGCGCTGGGCGCGGCGCTCGGCGGGCTGGCGCTGAGTACCGGAACAGCGGCGGCGTACCGGGGTGTACTCGCGCTGGACGCGCTCTGCTTCCTTGCCTGCGCGCTGCTCCTGCTGCGGCTGCCCGTTGTGCTCTCCACGCCCACCGTGCCCACCGCACCCGCCTCGACCGGCGTGGCCGGCGTGGCCGACGTGGCCGACGTGGCCGACGTCGGCACCGGCGCCGACGGCCGGCGGTTCGCGGTGCTGCGCGACCGGCCGTACGTCCTGGTCGCGCTCCTCAACACCGTCCTCCTGCTCCGCCTGCCACTGCTCAGCCTCGCGCTACCGCTGTGGATCACCGAGCGGACCGCCGCGCCGGCGTGGCTGGCCTCGGGGCTGTTCGTGCTCAACACGCTCGCGGTGACGCTGTTCCAGGTGCGGGCGGCCAGGGCCGTGACGGGTCTCGGCACCGCTCTGCGGGTCCTGCGCCGGTCCGGGCTCGTGATGTTCGCGTCCTGCGCGGTGTTCGCGCTGTCGCAGGGCCGGTCGGCCTGGCCCGCGGCGGTGATCCTGATCGCCGGTGCGGTACTTCAGGTGGTGGCGGAGATGCAGCAGTCGGCGGGCTCCTGGCAGCTGTCCTTCGATCTGGCACCGGCCGACCGGATGGGCGAGTACCAGGGCTTCTTCGGCACCGGGGTGACCGTCGCCCGCACTCTGGGCAATTTGGCCCCCGCGGGCCCGCCGCCCCGGGACGGGCGGGCCGACGCCTCGGGAGGCGCCGACGCGGGGTAGTCGGAACCTACGCTTCCGCCAGTCGAAAGGGAAGACCCTCCTGCGGTTGACCCTCGCCGTGCGCTCACGCATCCTGAGCCCCACCGGAAGCTCGCACCCCACCGAGCCGCCCCTGGAGCCCCCGTGCCCATACCCCTCGGCGAGGACGTGGTGGCACTGCTGCGCCGCCCCAGCACCTGCTACCTCGCCACCACGATGCCCGACGGCTCGCCCCAGCTCACCCAGACGTGGGTCGACACCGATGGCGAGCATGTCCTGATCAACAGTGTCGAGTCTCATCAGAAGACCAGGAACATCGCGCGTGACCCGCGGGTCGCCGTCGCCGTCTCCGACCCCTCGGAACCGGCCTCCTACGTCCAGATCCGCGGGCGGGTGGTGCGTGTGACCACGGAGGGGGCAGCCGACCACATCGAGGCGCTCGCCCGGAAGTACCTCGGCGGGCCCTACCCGTGGTTCGGCGGCCGCGACCAGGTCCGGGTGATCTACGTGATCCGGCCCGAACGGATCAGCAGCCCTCGCGGCTAGACACCGGCCGGCGAGCCGGCACTGTCCGCCGGCAGGCGGGCGCGGCACCCAGGCCCGGCCGGCGGACCGGGGCGCGATCGGCAGGCCGGGGCGCGATCGGCGGACCAGGCCGGTCGGCGGACCGGGTGATGATCACTAGGGTGCTGGACAATAGGGGTATACAGCCCATACCTGCCGATAGAGGGTGCGTGCGGGTCGATGACTTCCCCGGGAGGCGCGATGAGCCAGCAGCCGGTCCTTCTCCCCTACGCCGACCCGGCCTTCGTGGCGGACCCCTTCCCGCTCTACCGACGGCTGCGCGAGGAGGGCCCGGTCCGGCGCGCGGTCGTCGTCGGCGGCATGGACGTCTGGCTGGTCACACGCTACGAGGACGGACTCGCCGCCCTGACCGACCCGAGGCTGAGCAGTGACATCCGCGACGCCTCGGACCCCCGCCTCCTCGAGCGGCTGCCCGAGTTCGAGCGCGAATCGATGATGAGCAACATGCTCCGTTCCGACCCGCCCGACCACACCCGGCTGCGCCGCCTGGTGTCGAAGGCGTTCACGGCGCGCCGGGTCGCCGCGCTGCGGCCCCGTATCCAGGAGATCACCGACCGGCTGCTCGACGCGGTGGTACCGGCCGGCCGGGCCGAACTCGTGGCGGACCTCGCGCTGCCGCTGCCGGTCACCGTCATCAGCGAGCTGCTCGGTGTGCCGGTGGACGACCGGCACGACTTCCAGCGGTGGACCGACGCCATGCTCGTCCGCGGGGAGGAGATGCCCGACCCGGCCGTCGTCGACGAGGCGTGGCACCAGATGCACGCGTACCTGACGAAGCACCTCTACTCCAAGCGCACCCGTCCGGGGGACGACCTGCTCAGCGCGCTGATCAGCGCCCACGACGAGGAGCAGCGGCTGAGCCGCGACGAGCTGATCGCGACGGCGTTCCTGCTGCTGGTGGCCGGGTACATCACCACGGTCAATCTGATCGGCGGCGGCATCGCCGCACTGCTCGCCAACCCCGACCAGCTGACCCTGCTGCGAGATCGTCCGGAGCTGATGCCCGACGCGGTCGAGGAGTTCCTCCGCTACGACGGCCCGGTCAGCCCGGGCATCGCCCGTTTCGCGCGCGAAGACGTCGAGATCGCGGGCGTGACCATCCCGCGGGGCGCGACCGTGCTCGTCGCGTCCGCGATCGCCGACCGCGATCCGGCGCGGTTCCCCGACCCGGACAGGCTGGACGTCACCCGGCGTGACAGCGGCCACCTGGCCTTCGGGCACGGCATCCACTACTGCCTCGGCGCGCCCCTCGCCCGGCTGGAGGGCCAGATCGCCATCGGCACGGTCCTGCACCGTCTGCCGGACCTGGCCCTGGCGGTGGCGCCGACCGAGCTGAGCTGGCAGCCCGGCAGCCTGCGCGGCCCGGTGCGGCTCCCGGTCAGGTTCACCTCCCCCGGCGGCGAACGCGACGGTACGCCCGGACCGGTTCAGCACACGGAGGGCGACAGGCGGTAGGAGCCGGCCGGCTCTCTCTCCCCCCCGGGACGGTCGGCTCCGGGACACCGCAGCAGGCCGATTCCGCCGGCTCAGCGGTGGCTGGGCGATGCCCAGGCGGGCGGCCGCGCGGCCGAAGTGGAGCTCCTCGGCGAGCACGACGAAGGCGTGCAGTTGTGGGAGGGGAGTTCGGGGCGGTCCATATGCCAGAGATATCAGGTCGTGCCTTCAGTTGTATTAGACGTATCCGTGCTGGTCACCTAGCGTTCGGCGCATGACAGAGCGACATGCGATCCTCAGCGGCTCGACCTTCGAGGAGCAGATCGGCTATGCCCGGGCCGTGGTCGACGGCGACTGGGTGCACGTGTCCGGGACGACCGGCTTCGACTACGCCACCATGACGATCTCCGACGACGTGGTGGAGCAGGCCGAGCAGTGCCTGCGCAACATCGAGGCGGCGCTGGCCGAGGCGGACTGCACCTTCGCCGACGTGGTGCGGGTGCGCTACATGCTGCCCGACCGCGAGGACTTCGAACCCTGCTGGCCGGTCCTGCGCCGCTGCTTCGGCAGCGTCCGCCCGGCCGCCACGATGCTCATGTGCGGTCTCTCGGACCCCCGCATGAAGATCGAGATCGAGGTGTACGCGCGCCGGGTCACCGCGTAGCAGCCCGGTCCGTCCCGGCGGAAACGGGAGCGCCGTCTGCCGGCGGCGCCCCGGGGCGGTCGTCAACGGAACACCGGGCTCCCGCCGGTCACGGCCACTCGCTACGGTCTGCACCACATGTCGCCCCGAACCAAGGAGATCAGCGGGTGTCCGGTCTGGACTTCTACAGCCACGTCGCGATGCACGGCGACGTCCTCGGGACCGGAATCGGCTCCGGTCCCGGCGCATGGGAAGCCACAGTGGGGCCCGACCACCTCGACGATCCCGGCAAGGGGCTGCTACGCAGAGACTACGGGCTGGTGGAGCTCTCCTTCTCGGATGCCGACGGGCCCATGTCCTGCTTCGGGATCCGCATCCAGGTCCACCGGTTGATCCACGGCCCCTGCGTGCCGTCGCCCCTGATACACGAGTACGGAGAGTTCGCGCCCCGCGCCCGGTTCGAGGAGTTGAGATCGGCGGTCCTATCCCTGGG
The DNA here is from genome assembly GCF_016741855.1 of Streptomyces musisoli. Classification (GTDB taxonomy): domain Bacteria; phylum Actinomycetota; class Actinomycetes; order Streptomycetales; family Streptomycetaceae; genus Streptomyces; species Streptomyces musisoli. The sequence goes on from NZ_JAERRH010000027.1 coordinate 8,348, forward strand.
GGGCACGATCGAGCCCGATGACCTCTCGGGCGACGTCCACCGCTACCGCGTGCCGGAGTCCGGCGTCCGCATCTTCGTCATCGACGACCCCGATCCCTACGGGCACGGCGATCACGATGCCGACGACCCGGAGATTCACCAAGCAGGGGACGTATGGGCGTTGAGCGTCTCCCCGAACTGGTGGGGGCGGTCCTGAGGCGGCCAGGCTCTTGTTCCTCGGAGCGGAGCGACGCCCGGACGGGGTGACGGCGGTGGTGGTGTGGATCGCGGCCTCCCCGCCCGAACGTGAGGGTGCCATCCTCCATCCCGCCGTGAACCGTCGGGCAAGTCGGCGAACTCAGCCTCCGGTTCCTCAACGTGAGGCAACGGCCGTGCAACGCGGGGGCGTTGGATGTCACGGCTTGCCCAACCCCTTCCCCCGCGTTGGTCACATGTTCACTGCCCCTACCTGATGCGCCCTGCCGTCGCGGGCGAAGGATGAAAGACGGCCCGTCCGTCTTCGCCTGGCCGGCCGTCACTCCGGTGAGCATCCTCGCTCAAGAAGGGGGCGTCATGGCCGAGTTGACACGCCGTAGACTTCTTGGTTCCGCCGCTGGTGCACTGGGCGGCACCACGTCCCTCTCCCTTCTCCCGCCGAGCGTCCAGAAGGCCGTCGCCGCCGGCCCTGCCAAGGACGGCTCGCTGCGCGACATCGAGCACGTCGTCCTGCTGATGCAGGAGAACCGCTCGTTCGACCACTACTTCGGCACCCTGTCGGGCGTCCGGGGCTTCAACGACCCGCAGGCCCTCCGACTCGACAACGGGCGCAGCGTCTTCTACCAGCCCGACACCATGAACCCGAGGGGCTACCTCCTGCCCTTCCATCTCGACACCCACAAGTCGAGCGCCCAGGCCATCCCGTCCACCAGCCACGCCTGGTCGGTGCAGCACCAGGCCTGGAACGGCGGCAAGATGGACCAGTGGCTGCCCGCACACCGCAAGGCCGACGGCGCCAACGGGCCCTATGTGATGGGGTACTACACGCGCGAGGACATACCGTTCCAGTTCGCGCTCGCCGAGGCCTTCACCGTCTGCGACAACTACTTCTGCTCGGTGTTCGGCCCCACGTGGCCCAACCGGCTGATGTGGATGACCGGCACGATCGACCCCGGCGGCACCAGGGGCGGCCCGGTCATCAGCAACTCCGCGCCCACGCCGTACCGCTGGACGACGTACGCCGAACGGCTCCAGGCGGCCGGCGTCAGCTGGAAGGTGTACCAGCAGGACGACGACTACGGCTGCAACATGCTGGAGCAGTTCGCCGCCTTCAGGAACGCGCGGCCGGGCTCCGCCCTGTACGAACGCGGCGTGCGCCCGCAGCCCGAGGGCACCTTCGAGGACGACGCCCGCAACGACCGCCTGCCGACGGTGAGCTGGATCATGCCGACGAGCCACCAGTCGGAGCACCCGGACCATCTCCCTGCCGCCGGTGCGGATTTCGTGGCCTCGAAGATCGAGGCGATCGCGTCGAACCCGGAGGTGTGGCGCAAGACCGCCTTCATCCTCGACTACGACGAGAACGACGGCCTGTTCGATCACGTGCCTCCGCCCACCCCGCCCCCGGGCACGGCGGACGAGTACATCAAGGGCCTGCCGATCGGCGGCGGCTTCCGTGTCCCGGCCATCGTCATCTCGCCCTGGACGTGGGCGGCTGGGTCGCGTCGGAACCCCTCGACCACACGTCCGTCCTTCAGTTCCTGGAGCGGTTCACCGGAGTGGAGGAGCCGAACATCAGCGACTGGCGGCGCGCCACCTTCGGCGACTTCACGACCGCCTTCCGCTTCCGTGATGCCAGCCCCGGCGCTCCCCGGCTCCCCGACGACACGGCGGAGCAGTTGGAGAAGGCGGAGGAGGAGGTGGCGACGCTGCCGAAGCCGAGACTGCCGGGAGCGGACCAGACCTTCCCGCACCAGGAGGGGGGCCGCCGTCCCCACGTGTGACAGCGACTGACGGGCTTCGGCACAGACCCCCGACCTGGCGGCACATGTCGCGGCCGCGCCTTCTACTGTGGGGAGCCACACGAGGTCAGGGGGACGGAAAGATGACCACATGGGGGCTCGTCGTCGAGACGACCGTGGGTGCCGGGGAGCGCAAGCACATCGAGGCGTATGTGGTGGCACACATCACCGGCTCTCGTGCGGACGCGCTCGCGGAACTCGAGCGCATCGCGCGGCGCCATTCGCCCGAGCACCCCCGGAGCCCGAAGCGCCGTCGGCTCCTGCGGGACGGGGACGGGTTCCTCCTGGTCATCGACGGAGCCTGGCAGTCGTTCGTCACACGGTTCTCGGTGGCGGAGCTGCTGGAGGACTCCGACGGTCCCGTCGTGCCCGGGCCCGCGGAGGATCCGTCGGCCGTGCCCCCGGGACCCGCGGGAGAGGTGCCCGCCGCGCCTGCGTCCGGGCCGGTGGCGGAGGACGTCGAGCGGTACGCGGACGGCGTCCCGGTGAAGCCGGCGTGGCTGGGACGCGACGACCTGCCCTGAGCCCCCCGGGCCGACCGGTGGGCCGACGGGGGCGCAGGCCGAGGAGCACCTCGGCCGATGGAGGGCGGTCGGTTCGAGAGGGCGGCTCACGTCCCGCATCCCGATGGAGGTGATCAAGTCGAACGGCTGAGGAGCCCGGCTCGGCTCCGCGCCGGTTCGCCGGTGGGGCCGGGGTTCGCCCGACGGACGGCGAACGGTGCGGCCAGGCCCGTCAGGGCGAACATGGCTCCTACGACGTACCACCCGGGGCGGCCCCAGGTGATGCAGAGCGCGATGAGCAGTCCCGGTCCGAGGGCCTCGGCCAGTCCGGCGCCGAGACCGAAGACCCCCAGGTACTGGCCGGTGGCATGCCGCGGTGCGAGGGCGAAGGACACCTCGAAGCCGGCGGCGGAGTGCAACAGTTCACCGACTGTGTGGACCACCACCGCGGCGATGAGCAGCGTCCCCGCGGCCCAGGCCGGAATCCCCGCGGACAGCGAGATCATCGAGCAGGAGACGAGAAACGCGATGCCTGCTCGACGGTAGGCGTTTCCGCCGGCCGAGGGGGAATCGATGCCCCGGCTCGCCCGTACCTGGAACGCGACGACGATGACGGTACAGGTGAGCATGGTGCCCGAGATGAGCCAGTGCGGGGCACTGGTGGCCCCGACCAGCCAGAGCGGGACGGCCACGGTGAGCACCTTGAACTGGATGGCCATGATGCCGTCGAGCGCGGTGAGCAGCAGGTAGGGGCGGTCCCGGAGGGCGATCCAGCGGGGGCCTCCGGTGGCGGGGACGGGCGCGACGGGCGGGAGGAGGAACAGGAGAGCCGCGGAGACGACGAAGGCGATCGCGTTGCCCGCGACCATGAGTTGGTAGGCGGTGAGGGTGCCGACCTGGACGACCCAGCCCGCTCCCACGGCGCCGAGGGAGATGCCGACGTTCGTCACCGCCCGCAGGTAGGCCCGGAACTCCTGTGGCCGGGCTCCTCCGTAGTGCCTGATGAGCGGGGCGCGCGCGGCTGTTCCGGCCGCCTTCGCCCCGGCCGCCGCACAGACCACGAGGACGAACGGCCAGAAGCTGTCCGCCAGTACGAAGCCGGCGGTGGCCAGCGCCTGGACCACGAGGGTGGCGGCATGGACACCGCGTGCTCCGTACCTGTCCGCCAGATGTCCGACCGCGACCCCGAGGGCCAGTGCGACGAGACCGGCGATGCCGAGCCCGATACCCACCTGGTCCGCCGGAAGGTGGACCGCCTCGGTGAAGTAGAGGACCCCGGCGGTCAGATAGAGGCCGCTGCCGATGGTGTAGACGAAGTTCGAGGCCGCGAGGACGCGCTGTGGTCCTGGGCCGGGTATCAAGCGGGGCATGACAAGGCTCCAGGTCACGGCGGCCGGTAATGACCCGTCAAGCTTGTTGCATCTTACTTGCAATAGCAAGAGGATTGCACAGCAAGCGGCTTGCGCCGCCTCCACTCCCCCGCACCCTCGGGCGCCGCACACGACGACCGCCCCTCAGGCCCTGGCGGCGAGCGGTCGCGCGTTCCCGGCGTCGAGCCGCCGCCGCCGTCAGTGACCCGTGACGCCCTCGATCTCGTCGGCGTAGAGCCGGGCCGGGTCGAAGCCCATGCCGTCGAAGTGGCCGGCGAGTTCGAGGGAGAGCACGCCGTGCAGGCGGGTCCAGAAGGCGAGGGCCCGTCGCAGCGCCGACGGCGGGGCCGGGTGCTGCCGGGCCCAGACCCGGTGATCGTCCAGGTGCGTCTCGAGCGGTGACGGCGGCGCGACGGGGGGCTGTCCGGCGGTGCAGGCGTCGAGGATGACGGCCATGATCTCCGCGGTGATCCGGGTGGTGTCCGCGGGGGCGTGGTAACCGGGCACGGGCGTGCCGTAGACGAGGAAGTACCGCTGGGGATCGGCCAGGGCCCACTCCCGCAAGGCGTGCGCCAGGCCGTCGAGACCGGCGCCGGCCTCCGCCCGGTCCTGGAGGATGTCGGCCAGGCTGCGGTAGGCGTCCTTGATGAGTTCGGTGATCAACTCGTCGCGGTTGGCGAAATACCGGTACAGGGCCGGCCCGCTCATCCCGATCTGCTTGGCGATCGCATTGAGGGACAGAGCCGACGCCCCCGCGGTCGCGATCTGCTCCCACGCGTACTTCTTGATCTCCTCCCGCACCTGGGCGCGGTACCGCTCCCTGGGAGTGCCCGCATCCGGCTTGCCCACGATCGTTCTCCCGTCCTCTCGCCCGCCACAGTTAGAACCTATCACGAACGCTATTGACGCTCACGGCAGCCGTGAGTTAGAACTTCTAACGAACACGAGAGCTTCTAGAGAGAGGAAGGCGATCGTGAGCGACGAACGCCTCGTCCAGGTCGTACTGCCGGGCATCGTGGCCCCGGAAGAGCTGCAGATCCGGCACTCCTCCGTGCCGGAGCCCGGCCCGGGACAGATCGTGATCGCCATGGAGGCGACCGGCGTCTCCTTCGCCGAACAGCAGATGCGCCGCGGCCGGTACTACGACCAGCCGCCGTTCCCGTTCGTGCCCGGCTACGACCTGGTGGGCCGGGTGTTCTCGACCGGCCCGGGAGTCGACCCGGGCCTGGCCGGCCGGCGGGTGGCCGCGCTGGTCAAGGTCGGCGGGTGGGCCAGTCACGTGCTGGCCGACGCGGCGGACGCGGTCGAGGTGCCGCAGGGCGTGACGGCCGCGCAGGCCGAGACCGTCGTGGTCAACGGCATCACCGCCTGGCAGATGCTGCACCGCACGGCCCGGGTGCGGGCCGGGCAGACGGTGCTGGTGCACGGCGCCGGCGGCGGCGTCGGCTCCGTCCTGGTCCAACTCGCCCTGGCGGCCGGCGCGAAGGTGATCGGCACGGCCTCTCCCCGGCACCACGACGCGCTGCGGGAACTGGGCGTCACCCCGGTCGACTACCGCGCCGGAGCCGTGACGGCCCGGGTGCGGGAGCTGGCTCCCGGCGGGGTGGACGCGGTCTTCGACCACCTCGGCGGTCGCAGCGTCGTCGACTCATGGCACCTGCTCGCCCACGGCGGCACCCTCGTCGCCTACGGCAGCGCCTCCACCCGCGACGAGACCGGCTCCAAGCAGTGGCCCGTGCTGAAGATCCTCGCCCGCACCTGGCTCTGGAACACCCTGCCCAACGGCCGTCGCGCCCGCTTCTACAACATCTGGGCCGGCCGAGCGCTGAACAAGGACCGCTTCCGCGCCCGCCTGCGGAGCGATCTCACCGAGGTCTTCACCGCGGTCCAGCGTGGTGACGTCACCGCCCGCATCGCCGCCCGGCTGCCGCTGGCCAGGGCTGCGGAGGCCCTGCGCCTGGCGGAGTCCGGCACCGTCACCGGCAAGGTCGTCCTGACCCCCTGACTCCCCGCCCCCGGCCGGTGACACCCCCGCACGGACCCACATCCGGCGATCCGCGGGGATCTAGCGGCCGTGACCGGTCCGGGCGCCGACTGCGGTGCCGGTGCCTTGCCGGGCCGGGCGCCGGCGCGGCTCGCTGTCGTCGTCCAGTCCCTCCAGGAAACCGGCCAGGGTGTCGGTGACCTCGTCCAGAGACCGGGCGCTGAAGAGGACCGGCTGATAGCCCCGGATGTCGTAGGTCGTGGTGAGCATGGCGTCGATATCCAGCGGACGGATGCGGGCCGCCCCCAGCCGGCCGATCTCCCCGTAGGAAGAGAGCAGGGCGGCGCCGTACGCCTTCGGGGTCCCGCACTCGTCGATGACCCCGTACTCCAGGGTGAACCAGTACACGTCGCTGATCATCTGCAGGACGTCCTCGCGCTCGACCCGCATCGCCGCCCGCCCGATCAGCCGGTAGACGTCGGCGAAGGCCGGCGAGGCCAGGTGGATGCCGTGGCCGAAGACGTCGTGGATGACGTCGGGTTCCGGGGTGAACAGCGGCACTGCCGGGTGGCGGACGAACTGCACGGCGTGGAACCAGCCGTCGGCCATCGATCCGAGGAACCGCTTGTTCTCGACCACTCCCCCGGCGAGGGTGAAACGGAAGCCCGTCAGGTGCCGCAGGTGCGCGCCGACCTCGGCGTGCTGCGGGATGTGGTCCGCGGGGACCGGGGCGTGCTCCCTGGCGTCGAGCGCGGCGCGGCACGCGTGCTCGCCCTGCGCCGTCCACAGGGCCCGGTGGACGGTGCGCCAGGTCGTCTCCTCGCGCGCGCTGTAGTCCACCGGCGGGTACGGATCGCCGACCCGGTGGCCGCGGGCGACCGCGCCGATCGCCCGCCGCCGGGACAGGTAGTCCGGGTCGCTGAGCCCGGGGTGTTCGGCGGCGGTGCCCAGCCGGCCGTCGGCCGTGACGGGCGTTCGTACCTGGATGCCGCTCATGAACCGATCATTCCTTCCCGGCCCTGCTCGGTCAGGCGGTCGCCGGTGGAAGCGGGGACTGGGGTGCTGGGCGGCGCCGACCGTCCGGGCCGGTGCGGTGACCGGGCCGGACGGTCGGCGCCGGACGGCTCGGGTGAGCCGAACGTGAGGCGGTCCTTCCATGGCCAGTGTCCGAGCAGTACCGCTCGTCGGCCACCGGACCGCCCCGGCGTGCACCGTGGGCGCTCCGTCCGTCGCCCTCCGTGCCGGAAGCAGGGGCCCTTCCCAGGGCTCACACGACACCCACGGCCGGCTTCCGGGCGACGTCACGGCCGCGTTCCAGGTCCTGTGGTCGCACCGCCGGGCGGGCGGGGCGCGACGACGGGGACTGGCCGGCCGAGGTGTCCAGCACGTACGTGCGCGATGCCTGGACCTCGCCGCGCAGGGCGGGCAGATCGATGTCGAGGACCTCGCCGTTCCACTTGCGGGGCTCGCCGTTCACGAGGACGGCGGTGATGTTGCGGGCGTCGGAGCCGAGGACGACGGTGCCGATCGGGTCGTTGAGCGGCATGTTGTTGAGGTCCTCGGCCTGGATGACCAGCAGGTCGGCCTTCTTGCCCGGGGTGAGTGAGCCGGTGACGGCGGCCAGAGCGTTGGTGCGGGCGCCTTGCAGGGTGGCGAAGTCGAGGACGTCGTGGGTGCTGATGCGGGAGGGCTCCCGATCGGTGCCGTGGACGGCGTTGACCGCGCGCATCCGCTGGATGGTGTGCAGGGCCCTCATCTGCGTGAACATGTCTCCGGCCAGGGCGACTTCGACGTCGATGCTCAGGCCGGGGCGGATGCCGGCGCCGAGGGCCTCGTCGACGGCGGGGACGGCGGTCTCCAGGCCGATCTGCGCGTCGGAGGTGGGGGCGAGCGCCACCGTGGTGCCGGTCTCCCCCATCGCCTTCCATGCCTCCGGCGTCAGTCCGGTGCAGTGGATGAGCGTGACGCCGGGGCCGAGGATGCCGTGCTCGGCCCAGCTCAGTACCGCGGCGGAGGAGGAGGCGCCGAAGACGGCGTCCACGCTCACGCCGACGTCCAGATCGGCTGCCGCACGGGCGAGTTCGGCGCCGTAGGCGAGCGCCGGCCCGGCGATCTCCGCGGTGGCGAGCGTCGCCAGGCGCAGGGTCAGCAGCTGCTCGTCGCTGCTGAAGTACCGATCCCTGAGACGGGTCAGGTCGCCGGGCCACTGCCGGTCCCAGTCACCGAAGTGCGGCCCCATGGAGGCGTGCACACCACGGATGCCGGTGTCACGGAGGGCCTCGATGGCGGCGTCGGAGTGCTCGCCGGTGCGGGAGTTGTGGGAGAAGTCGAGCATGGTCGTGATGCCGCTGTCGATCGCGCTCAGGGCGGCCAGCCTGGTGCCGGTGTACATGTCCTCGGGCCGGTAGACGGGGGCGTAGCCGGCCAGGGTGGCCGTGACGTAGCCGCCGAGGTCGTCGACGTCCGGCATGATCCGGCGCAACTGGGCCTGCCAGGCGTGCCGGTGGGTGTCGACGAAGCCGGGGCTGAGGATCGCACCGGTGACGTCGGCGACCACGGCGTCTTTGGGGTCGAGGCGGGGTCCGACGGCGGTGATCGTGTCGCCCTCGACGAGGAGGTCGCCGCGGTCGAGGACGCCGAGGCCGGGGTCCATGGTGACGATGGTCGCGCCGGTGAACAGGATGCGCCGCCGGTCCGCGGGGCGGCGCCGGAGCTGTTCGAGGACGGCGGCGCTGGTGGTGTCGTTGACGTTCATGAGGACCTTCGCTTGCGTACGTCGACGGGAGGAGTGCCGGGGTGCACGGCTTCCACCCTCGGTCGCCGCCACCACGGCAACCAGGCCGCGGTCTTCCCTGGTGCCGCGCACCCAGGATCGGGGCACTTCCCGGCGCGGGGCCCTGGCGCCGGTCGACCGTGCGGGTTCACGGCGACCGGGGGCCGCGTGCTTCGAGGAGAACGTCCGTGGCGGCGGTGGGACCGGCAGCAGGAGGTCAGGTCTCGTCGAGCGCCCGGCCGGGTCCGTTCCGGTCCGTCGGTGCGGATTCCCCGCGGCCGGCACGGGAACGGAGTTCCGCGAACGCGGCCGCCGTGGGACTGGCGGGCTCGGCCTGGTAGACGACCAGTTGCTGGTGCGGGGCGTCGTTCACCGTGAAGGCCGAGAACTGGATCTCCAGCGCACCGGCCTCGGGGTGCCGGAGGTGCTTGGCCTGCCGGGTCTTTCCCCTGACCTCGTGCCGCGCCCACAGCGCGGCGAATTCGGCGCACTCCGTGCCGAGCGTGTCGACGATCTCGGTGAGCCGCGGGGAGTCGGGGTCGTGTCCGTAGGCCGCGCGGAGTGCGGCGACGCAGGACCTCGCCGCGTCCTCCCGGTCCCGGTAGAAAACGCTCCCGGCCGGGTCGAGGAACACCATGCGGGCCAGGTTGTCGAACCGCTGGAATCCGCTGTGCAGGGCCGCGGCGAGCGCGTTGTGCGCGAGGACGTCCAGGGCGGGCCCCAGGACGAACGCGGGGGTGCCGGGCCAGCTGTCGAGCAGTTGGAGGAGCTGGCGGCTGATCCGGTCGTGTCCGGCGGTGACGCGGCGGCGCTCTCGCGGTGCCCGGCTGAGCCTGCGCAGATGACCGTGTGTCTCGGCGTCGAGCCGCAGGGCGGCGGCGACGGCGTCGACCACCTGGGGCGAGGGCCTGGCCTCGCGTCCCTGTTCCAGCCGCATGTAGTAGTCCGCGCTCATGCCGGCGAGCAGGGCGACCTCCTCGCGACGCAGCCCGGGCACCCGTCTGCGGCCGTGTTCAGGCAGGCCCACGTCCCGTGGCTTGAGGGCCTCACGCCGCGCTCTGAGGAACTCGCCCAACGGAGTGCTCTCGCTCATGATCCCAACCTAGTCGTCCCCTGGGCCGGCGTCCCTCCTTCGCGCGGCGGCCGCCTCCAGCAGGGACCAGCCATCCATCTCGGCCGCCGTCCGCTCCTCCGGTCGCCAGCCACGGGCCAGGGCCACGTCCAGCAGCGCCCGGACGGCGCCCGGTTCATGCAGGTTCAGGTCCGCGCCCCGGGTGAAGCCCACGTCCCCGGAGCCGAAGGGTGCCCCGCCCGGGACGTACCGGCCGGGGCCGTCGGCGAAGACGATGCGCAGCGGGCCGCCGGTGCCGACCGGCTGCGGGGACAACGTGAGGATCTGGCGGCAGTCCACGGAACGGCCGTCGGCGTCCCTCCGGTGGCTGTGGCGCATCGTCCACAGGTACAGGCGCCCGTCGGCGACCAGTCGGCGCGGCTTCTTCGCATGGCGAGGCACGCGGTCGAGGGTACGTGGCCTGATCGACAGCACGCCCCTCGCGGTGGTCGGTCCGCCTGCGAGGCCCTCGGTGAACGCCACGGTCGGCATCCGCCCGCGCATGCAGCGTGACGCCCGGCGCCTGAGCGCCTCCCCCTCACGGCGGACCGCCGAGGAGGGTTGCACCCGCTGACCCGCGGGCGTTACCTGGAAGTACCGGCGGTGAAGCGAGCGCACGGGCCACGGCACAGTCCGAGGGCCTCGCCTTCGCGTGGCCCCGGCAGCGGCCTGTCCTCGCTGCCGTCTTCCAGCGCTCGACGCGGAGGTGACACAGGTGAAAGCCGTTGTCTACGAAAGGCCCTTCAGCGTCACGGTGAAGGACGTCGACGATCCGCAGATCCAGCACCCCAACGACGTGCTCGTACGGGTCACGTCGTCCGCGATCTGCGGATCCGACCTGCACATGTACGAGGGGCGCACGGCGGCCGAGCCGGGCATCGTCTTCGGACACGAGAACCTCGGCGTCATCGAAGAGGTCGGCGACGGTGTGGCCACCCTCTCCGTGGGCGACCGGGTCGTGATGCCCTTCAACGTCGCGTGCGGATTCTGCAAGAACTGCCTCGCCGGAGAGACGGGATTCTGCCTGACGGTCAATCCCGGATTTGCCGGCGGGGCGTACGGATACGTGGCCATGGGCCCCTACAAGGGCGGCCAGGCGGAGCGGCTGCGGGTGCCCTTCGCCGACTTCAACTGCCTGAAACTGCCACCGGGAGACGAGTTCGAGACCGACTTCGTACTGCTCGCCGACATCTTCCCGACCGGCTACCACGGCTGCGAACTCGCCCAGGTCTCGCCCGGCGAGACCGTGGCCGTCTACGGCGCCGGACCGGTGGGCCTCATGGCCGCCTACTCGGCGCTGGTGCGCGGCGCGGCCAAGGTGTTCTCGGTCGACCGGGTGCCCGAGCGGCTCGCCAAGGCGGAGGAGATCGGGGCCATCCCCATCGACTTCACCAAGGGAGACCCGGCGCAGCAGATCAAGGAACAGACGAACGGAGAGGGTACCGACAAGGGAGTGGACGCCGTCGGCTACCAGGCCCAGGCTCACGACACCAGCCACGAGGAACCCGCCATCGTCCTCAACGAGCTGGTCGAGACGGTGCGGGCGACCGGCAGGCTCGGCATACCGGGCCTGTACGTGCCCTCCGACCCGGGCGGGCCCGACGAGCACGCCAAGCACGGCCAGCTTCTGGTCTCGATCGGGAGGATGTTCGAGAAGGGCCAGAAGATGGGGACGGGCCAGTGCAACGTCAAGCGGTACAACCGCCAGCTGCGCGATCTGATCATCGCCGGGCGCGCCAAGCCCAGCTTCGTGGTCTCCCACGAACTGCCGCTGGAGGACGCTCCGCAGGCGTACGAGAAGTTCGACAAGCGCATCGAGGGCTACACCAAGGTCGTCCTGCACCCGGGCCACGCCCTCGCCGCGTGACGCGGTACCGGAGCGACCACCGCTCGCATGGGACACGGTGGCCGCTCGCCCCCGCGCCGACGACGTCGGCACCGCCCTGCGTGGGCTGACGGCGAGGGGGCCGTCCACCGGGGACGCCGGGGGCCGCGCCTGCGTGCGCCGCCGCCCCGGGCGCCGCCTCGGAACCGGCCCCGCGTACCGAGAAGGGATCGTACCGAGATGGGATCGTCTCCCCGCTCCCGACCTGACGGGAGCGGGGAGCGGCCGTCGGCGGGTCTGGGACCATGGCCTGGTGGACGGGAATCCGGCTTACGGCGGGGCCGTACCGGTGGACGCGCTCGCGGTGCGGCCGACGGCCCGGACAGCGGTGGCCTGGCTGCCGCCGGCAGAGCTGTGGCCGGCGATCCAGGACATCCGCTGGGAGCACGATCCACAGGTACGACGGTGGCCGCCGCACGTGAACCTGCTGTTCGGGTTCGTGCCGGAGGAGGAGTTCACCCGGGCCGTACCGCTGCTTCGCGCCGCCGCGGCCCGGAGCGCGGCGTTCACGGCGCGTCTGGCGGGAGTGCGCTCCTTCCGGCACCGGCACTACGCCACGGTGTGGCTCGATCCGGCCGCGGCGGGATCCGCGCCGTGGGCGCGTCTCCACCGGGAGCTGGAGCTGCGGTTCCCGCTGTGCCGGGGACGCGGCGGGCGCTTCACCCCGCATCTGTCCCTCGGCCGCACCCACGACCCCGGGCGCCTGGCCGCCGAGTGCGCCGTCCGGCTCGGCGCGCTGTCGGCGGTGGTCGAGGAGGTGGTCGTACTCTCCCGGCGCGAGGAGGGGCCCATGCGGCCCCGGGCGGTGATCGGTCTGGGCACGGGCGAGGTCCGCCCTCCGCGGGAGTATCCGGACTGACCTCGGGCCGCCCCTGCCGCGGCCCGGCGCCTGTCCCGGCCCTGACCCCTGCCCCCTGCCTCTGCGTCTGCGTCTGCCCTGCCCCTGCCCCTGCCCCTGCCCCTGCCCCTGCCCGGTATTACCGCCGTCGTGGCACCGCGCGGCCCCGGGCGGACAGGCGACGGGCGACGCAGTCCTTGATGGCGGGGATGATCGCGGTCATCTCCGGTCGCCAGCCCGGTACGGCGTTGACCTCGCAGACGCTGTAGGTGTCCGGGGAGGCGAACAGCAGGTCCACCCCGGCGATGTCCAGGCCGAGAACGCCTGCCGCGCGCACCGCGAGTTCCTCCGCCCCCGGGTAGCGGCCGGTGCACAGGGTGGCGGAGCCGCCTTTGGCGATGTTGGCGGCGAGGGTGCCGTTGCCGGAGGTGTGCAGCACCGCGTCCACCGGTTCACCGTCGACCACGACCACCCGGAGCGTGCGGCCGTGCGAGGGGGCCACGTGCTCCTGGAAGAGGAACGGCGTGTCCTGCGTGAGGCTGCCCGCCACCTCCCGGAGCAGGTGCGGGTCGGGGGCGAGGAAGACCTGCCCGCCCTTCGCGCCGGCGACCGACTTCACCACGCACGGCGTGTCCAGGTGGGGGCTGCGGACGACGCCCTCCAAGGGGGCGGTCGCGTAGGTGAGGGTGTCGGGCACCGGCAGCCCGGCCAGGGCGAGTTCCTGCAACTGCCAGATCTTGTTCCGGGACTTGAGCTGGGCGTCGAAGGTGTTGACGAGGGTGCTGCCCATGCGGGTGAGGTGCCGTAGCAGGGTCACCTCGCGGTCGTGGTGCATGGGGCCGGCGACCTGGCGCACGCACACCACCTCGGGAGCGGGCAGCTGTGTGCCGCCCAGGGTCTGGAGCGTCAGCCGCCCGCCCCGCACCCCGAAGAGCAGCTCGTCGGTGTGCCAGACAGCAAAGCGTGGGCCATAGGTGCCGGTGAGCGCCGCCGCCAGTTCCTGAGTGGACCGGCGCAGCACAGCCGGCCGGTGCCGCACCAGCATCCACACGTCGGCGGGTGCCGGAACCCCCGGCAGGGCACGGTGCTGATCGACCACGCTGGCTCCTCGCCTTTTCGCCGCCCACCACCCGCGGGCCGTCGGCGAGGCAAGTCTCGCAGTTCCGTGATCACGCTGTCACGGGCTGTGGAACGCGACATGTGTCCACGGACGGACGAGGACCCGGGGCACCACGGCGGCCGGGCACCGGACCGTGCCGGTGGCCGTGTCCGGTGCCCGGCCGCCGGGCCCGGGTCAGTTCAGCGGAGCGGGTGCCGGGGTGCCGTAGAAGGTGACCGGCGGCCAGCCCTTGGAGACGGCGAAGTCGCTGAGCAGTCTGGCGATTTCCTGAGGAGTGATGGCGTTGGCCGCCGGAGCCTCCTCCGTCGTGACGCTGAACTTGATCTGCAGTTCGTAGGGCATGTCCCTGTCGGCGTTCAGCGACGCCACACCGTCAAAGAGCGTCCCCCGGGGGAAGTCGGCCGCCGCGGTCTCCGTCTCGGCCTGCGCCGTCTCGGCCTGCGCCGCCTGGGCCTGCGCCGCCTGGGCCTGCGGCGCCGAGACCGTCCCGCCGATCATCGCGCCCGCCGCGGTCGTCCCGGAGTATCCGAGCAGGGATCGCCTCGAAATGCTGGTCACGCTTCCCCCTTTTCCGCCGGCCATACGGGTGTCTCCCATGGCCACCGCTTGATCGTAAGCACATTCGACGGGGGCGGGGGCTGAACGATGTCATCCGCTTCACGGCCGGCGGCTGAAGTCCCCCGACCGGCAGACCCTGGGCCGCTCGTCATCCTCTGTGGACCGACAGCCGACGGCCGCTCGTCCCGTCGGTCACCGTCCTCGCTCCCAAGGCCGTGTCCAGGACCGCCCGGACCGGGCCGAGCCTGGAATCGGCCGGGCAGACGACGTCCGGTTCCGTCCGGGTGGTGATCCGCACGGTGAGGGAGACGGTTCCGGTGGTCTCGGAAGCCTCCAGCCGAGGGGTCTCGTCGCACCCGCCCGACTCCACCATGACGGTGAGGGTACGGTCATCGGCGCCCACGCCCACCGACCGGGTGATCGCCTCCTTCCTCGTGACGGTTTTCGCTCCGGCCCCTGCTCCCCACGCCGAACATCCCGTCAGGGCCACCAGGGCCGTGACGATCACTGACACAACACGACGGTCACACATTTGGGTATTCACAGCAGATCGACGCCGTGAGGCCCCGATTCGTTCATCCCGCCGCCGGATGTCGTCGATCCGGGCGTTGGCCGCCCACCGCACCGCTTCGCACACGAGGCGGCAACCGAAGCAGTGGCCGGCGAGAGGGAGGTCCGCTCCTCGCCGCAGGAGCCGGACGTCAGGACGTGACGTGTGACCGCCCGGCCGAGTCCTGATCCGTCAGGAAGGCGGCCAGCGCCTCCGCCGTCTCCTCAGGCGCTTCGACCTGCGGATAGTGGCCGACGCCGGTCAGTACGGTGAAGGCGGCGCCGGGGCGTCGGCGGCGCAGGCGCTCCAGGACGTGGGCTCCGCTGACGGGGTCCTCGGGGCCCCAGACGAACAGGAGCGGGCCCTCGTACCGTTCGAGGGAGCCGGTCCAGCGGTCGAAGTGGACACGGCGGTCGTCGATGTACCGGAGCAGACGCGGGGCCAGGTGATGGCCGTTCTCGTGGGCGACGGACGTCCACATGTCGTGCAGAACCTCGTCCGGGACGGGCCTGCCCAGGACGCTGCGCAGGTTCACGGTGAACCGCTTCTCGTCGGTGAGCCGGGCCAGCAGCGGTCCGACGCGGCTGTGCAGGAGTCGCTGCATCAGGATCGGGCGGTGGAGGTCGGCGTAGAGGCCGCCGTTCAGCAGGGCGGTGCGGGTGATGCGGCCGGGGTCGCGCGCGAGCAGCTCCTGGGCGACGGAGACGCCGTAGTCATGGGCGACCAGCGCGGTCTCACCGACACCCAGATGCTCCCAGAGGGCCTCGATCAGGTCGGCCTGCTCATGGATGGAGTAGCGGTGGCGCGGCGGCTTGTCGCTCTGCCCGAATCCGAGCAGATCGGGAGTGGTCACCCGGTGTCCGGCCGCGACCAGGTGCGGGACGGTCGTCGCCCAGTCGTGGGACGAGGTGGGGAAGCCGTGCACCAGTGTCACGGGACTGCCGTCACCGTCCTGGCGGACGAACATGCGGTGCCCGTTCAGTTCGGGCCGCGTACCGCCCGCGATCCAGTCGGCGAGTTTCATCGGGGGTCTCCCATACCGTTGAGCAGAGCGGTCAGCCCGAAGTCGAACTCCTGGTCGCCGTCGGGGATGTTGAGCGGTTCGGCGAGTTCCCGTACCAGCGGGTACTGCGGCAGTCCGGCGAACAGTTCCGTCATGGCGGTCCGTTCCTCGGCGCCGCGTGCCGCGCCGCCGGTGCCCAGCAGTGCGGTGCCGATCACGAAATGCGCGACCGTCAGATAGATGTGGACCGCTCGCGAAGGTGCCCATCCGGCCCGGGTCAGCAGGCCGAGCCCGAACTCCCGTCCGCGCAGTGCGTGGGGCCCGAGCAGCTGCCCCAGGGTGAGCAGCGGCACGATCGCGGGGTGCGCGAGCAGAACCCGTCTGAACTCCCAGGCGGCCTGTTCCAGGTCGGCCCGCCAGCCTCGGCCGGTCGTCTGCGGGACCACCTCGCCGAGCACATGGTCGACGAGTTCCACCAGCAGCTCGTCCCTGCTGGCCACGTGCCGGTACAGCGAGGTGTGCCGTACGCCGATCTCCTCGGCCACCCTGCGCATGGTGAGCGCCGCGAGCCCTTCGGCGTCCACGATCTCCAGCGCCGCCCGGGTGATCCGCCCGAGTTCGAGCCCGCCCGCACGCGGCCGCTGACGCTCGCGGGCCGCGTAGCGCGCCCGCCACCATTGCGCCGATCCCGCCTTCACAGCGCAAACTATGCGTCCAATGGACGCATAACGCAAGCGTCCTGAGCGCCGGGGCGTCCACCGAGAAGGCCGTCGCCTCCCGGAGGCCACGCCCCTCCCGAAGGCCGCCCCCACCCCGGAGGCCCCCGGGCACCGTCCCGTCCCGCCCAGCAGGAACAGCCGTCGCCCGGCACCGCAGGGCGGCGAATGTTCTCGGTCGAAACCGACGCCTCGCCGGCGCTCCCACGACACCGGCGGGCAGTCCGCCCCGCCTGTTCGCACATCCGGCGCGACCGGGCCGGGCCCAGGCCCTGTCGCGCATTTCCGCTGGCGGAAAAGGGGCTCCCTCCTCCCCCCGCACGGAAGGATCTCCTCTATTTGCGCGTATGACGGACTTTCCCTTCCTTGCCACCTCACGAGAGGAATCCGGCCACGCGTCTCCGGCTCTTGTGACACCTCTTCACGCCCGCCTAGGATCCCGCTCGCTCCGCCTCCGCCACACTTTCTGCACAATTTCGCCACGCCGGTGAGGTGCTTCGTGGAACGGCCAGTGTCCCCCGCACGACCGTCCCACCAGCGGGCGGAATCAGCTGACTTCCGGCTCCTGTGGTGGGCCGGCGCGGCCGACGGAATCGGCAGCCAGGCCTCCGGCACCGTCCTCCCGCTGCTCCTCCTGGGCCTGGGCAACTCCCCCGGGACCGTCGGCCTGATCGCCGGTGCCTCCACCGCCGTCGGCCTCCTCCTCGGCCCGCTCGTCGCCCTGCCCGCCGACCGGGGCGCCCGAAAACGCGTCATGATCGGATCGGCGGCCGTCTCCGCGCTCGCCATGGGCTGCGTGGCGTTCGCCCTGGGCACCGGAAGGCCACCCCTGGGCCTCGTCCTCGCCGCCGTGCTGGTCGAACGGGTGGCGACCGCCTGCTTCGAGGCGGCCGCACGCGGGACGGTCGCGCTGGTCTGCCCGGGCCCCGAGCAGCCCCGGGCCGTCGCCCGGCTGACCGCCGCCGACCAGGGCGCGCTGATCGCCGGCCCGGCACTGGGCGGACTCCTGTACCAGGCCGCCCGCGCGTTGCCGTTCCTCGCCGACGCCCTCTCCTACGTCGTCAGCGCGCTGTGCGTGTCCGCCATGCGCGCGGACCTCACGGCGCCGGCACCGCGCGAACGCGGCGAAGGCGTGCTGCGGGAAGGCGCGGCCGGGCTGCGGCTGGTGCGTTCCTCCCCGCTGCTGCGACTGGTGCTGGTGTGGGGCACCACCGTCAACGCGGTCGTGGTGGCGCTGTACTACGGAGCCGTCTTCACCCTCCAGCGGGACGGCCGCTCCGGTGCCGTGCTGGGCCTGATCCTGGCCCTCTCCGGCGCCGCCGGACTGGTGGGCGCGCTCGCCGCACCGAACGTGGCCAAACGTTTCGGCGCCGCACGGGTCGTCACCGGCGTGACCTGGCTGCTCCTGCCGCTCGCCGTCGCGCTCGCCACCGTCACGGACGCATGGGCGTACGGAGTGCTGTTCGGCCTGGCGTGCCTGCTGATGCCGCTCGCCTCCGTCGTGCTCCAGGCCCGTGCCGTGCAGGCCACCGCTCCCGCGCTCCAGGCCCGCACCGGCGCCGTCCTGGCCACCGCGACCACGGGTGCCTCCGCCCTGGCTCCCGTGCTGGCCGGCGTGCTCGCCGACCGGGTCTCCCCCGCCGCGCCCGCGGTCTTCTGCGGTGTGCTGCTCGGTCTGCTCGCGGCCCACGGTTCCCGGCGCCCGGTGCGGGGTGTCCTCACGGCGGGGGCCGCCGGATGAGCGACGGCTACCAGGTGTACCGGGCCGCCCTGCCGGATGTCTGCGCGGCGGATCCGGCCAGGATGGTCCTCACCGCGGACGCCGAGGGCCGGTGCGAGGTGTTCACCTGGGACGCCGTCGCCCGTCGCGCCCGGCAGGTCACCCGGCGCCCCCTGGGCACCCTGCACGGTGCCATCGACCGGGACGCGCACGTGTGGTGGTTCGACGAGGACGAACACGGTTCGGGGAACTGGTGGTTCCAGCCCTTCACCGGCGGCCCCGACCGTCCCGGGCTGACGAACGTCCCGCCCGGGCTCCCGCGCGGTCTCGCGGTGAGCGACCACGGCACCGTCGCCGTCGCGGCCGGGGACGGTGACGCCACCACCGTCCACGTGGGCCCCCGCGGCGGCACCGGCCGCGCGGTGGCCCGGATCCCGGGCCACGTCACGCTCACCGGCATCACTCCCGGGGGCCGGCTGCTCGCCCTCGCCGGCGCGGGAGCCGTCCGCGTGCTCGACCGCGAGGGTGTCCCACGGGCCGTGCTGCCCGGCGGCGGTGACTCCGGCCGGCTGTGGTCCCTGGGGTTCGCGCCCACCGCGGACGGCGAGGAACTCCTCCTCGTCCGCGAGTACGACGACCGGTACGTCCTGGCGTCCTGGCGGCCCGCCACCGGCCTGATCACCCACGACTGGTGTGCCTTCGACACGGAGATCACGGCCCGCTGGGACGGCGACGGCCGGTCCGTCCTGGTCCGCCAGGACCGCCACGGCCGCTCCACGCTGCACCGCGCCGACCTCGCCGCGCGGACGCTCACCCCCGTACCCACCCCGGCGGGCACCGTGCTGGACGCCGCCCTCCGGCCCGGCGGGGACCTGCACTACCTCTGGACAGCCGCCGGCGACCCGCCCCGGCTGTGTTCCACCCGGGGCACCGCCCTGCCCGTGCTGCCCACGCTTCCCGACCGGTTCCCCGGTACCCACCAGGACGTGTGGACACCGGGACCGGACGGACCCGTGCACACTCTGCTCAGCCTGCCCGACGAACCGCGCGGTCCGGCTCCGGCGGTGTTCCTGGTGCACGGCGGGCCCGGCGACCACGACCGGGACGCCTACGACGGCGTCGTCCACTCCCTGGTCGCCTCCGGGTTCGCCGTCGCCCGCGTCAACTACCGCGGCTCCACCGGCTACGGACCGCGCTGGCGGCGCGCCTTCCGGGACGGGGTCGGACTGACCCAGGTCGGGGATCTGGCATCGGTGCGTGCCGACCTGGTCGCCCGGGGACTGATCCGCGCGGACGCCGTCGGCCTGTGGGGCACCTCCTGGGGCGGCTACCTGGTCCTGCTCGCCCTGGGCACCCGGCCCGGACTGTGGCAGGCCGGGGTCGCGGTCAAGCCGGTCGCCGACTGCGTGGCTGCCCACCGCACCACCACTTCGGCGCTGCGCGCTCTGGACGAACGCCTCTTCGGCGGCACGCCCGAGCAGGTGCCCGAGCGCTACGCGCGCAGTTCGCCGATCCACTACGCCGCCGCGGTCCGCGCCCCGCTGCTGGTGGCGGCGGCCACGCGTGACGCCAAATGCCCGCCCGGCCAGGTCCGCGGCTACCTCGCCGCACTGCGCGCCGCCGGTGTCCGGCACGAGGCGCTGTGGCTCGACTCCGGCCACGACGGCTACGACGGCTACGACCACGTCACCGTGCTGCGCCGGGCCGTGGTCTTCCTCGACCGGGCACTGCGCGCCCCTGGCGGACGCCACCCCCAGACGCCCCGCTCCGACCGGAGCGGGGAGCACCACACCGCCGTACACACCACGGAGAGGAGAACGACCCATGCAGAAGGACGTCATTCACAACGACCCGCTCGCGGGTGACGAGGAGAACCGCAAGCCGAGCGTCGGCATCACCGTCACCGTCCCGTTCCGCAACGCCGAGGACGCGGAAGAGGACTGACCCCTGCCGGCCGGCCCGGTACCACTCCGGGCCGGCCGGTACCCGATTCTCCGAGGAGCCGACATGCGTGTCCTGTTGGTCAACATGCCCTGGTCGCCCATCGACCTGCCGTCCCTCGCCCTGGGAATCCTCAAACGGAGCGTGGACGAGCGCGTGCCCGGCGCCGAGGCCGAGGTGCTGCACGCCAATCTCGAATTCACCGACTGGATCACCGCACGCACCGAATTCACCGGTGACGACTACGAGTACTACTCACTTTCCTCCTATTTCATGGGCTGCGGCGACTGGGTGTTCTCCTCGGCCCTGTACGACGATCCGCACTGGCGCGAGGAGGAGTTCACCGCGGTGATGCGCGGGAAACTCAAGAAGTCGCGTATGGCCATGACGCACGCGCTGCACCGGGTGGCGCCGGAGTTCGTCGACGAGATCGCGCGGCGGATCGTCGCGCACGCACCCGACGTCGTCGGCTTCACCTCCACCTTCCAGCAGAACGCCGCGGCGCTGGCCGCGGCCCGGCGGGTCAAGCAGCTCGCCCCGCACATCGTCACCGTGATCGGCGGAGCCAACTGCGACGGGGCGCAGGGCGCCGCCGTGCACCGCAACTTCCCCTTCGTCGACCACGTCGTACGAGGAGAGGGCGAGGCGGCCTTCCCGCGGTTGCTGACCGCCCTCACCGACGGCTCGGACCTCGCGGAGGTGCCCGGCCTGTGCCACCGGGGCCCCGAGGGGGAGAGCGTCGCCAACGCGATGGCCACCCGTCCGCTGCCGCCCGCCGCGATCCTGCCGCCCGACTACAGCGGCTACTTCGAGCGTCTCGCCGCCTCCGCCGCCCGCCACTGGGTCGAGCCCAAGCTGGTCGTCGAGGGCGCCCGCGGCTGCTGGTGGGGCGAGAAGCACCACTGCACCTTCTGCGGGCTCAACGGCTCGTTCATGGAGTTCCGTTCCAAGAGCCCGGACACCTTCTACCAGGAGATCATCGAACTGGCCCGCCGCCACCGGGTCCTGGACATGTACGTCGTCGACAACATCCTCGACATGGGCTACCTGTCGACCGTGCTGCCCCGGATCATCGACAGCGAGTACGACCTGCGGCTGCACATCGAGATCAAGGCAAACATGCGCCGCCCCCAGCTCCGCACCCTCGCCGACGCGGGGATGATCTACGTCCAGCCCGGCATCGAATCGCTCAACCACCGGGTGCTGGACCTGATGGACAAGGGCGTCAGCGGCTGCCAGAACGTCCGGATGCTCCGGGACGGAGCCGAGACCGGACTGTCCGTCGCCTGGAACTACCTCCACGGCTTCCCCGGCGAGACCGCCCAGGACTACGACCCGGTGATCGCCCAGATACCGGCGCTGGAACACCTCGACCCGCCCGTCGACCTGTCGGCCCGGATCGCCATCGAACGCTTCAGCCCGTACTTCGAGCGCCCCGAACTCGGCTTCACCGGCCTCAGGCCCGAGGAGCACTACCGCTTCACCTACGACCTGCCGGAGGAGGAGCTGTACGACCTCGCGTACGTCTTCGAGGCACCGGCGCGGGGCATCGGCGAACCGACCGTCACCGCGCTCAACGACGCCCTGGCCGCGTGGAAGAAGCACCACGCCGACGCCCGGCTGACTCACACCGATCTGGGCGACCGGATCGTCCTGGTCTCCCGGCGCCGCGCCTTCGAGTGGCGGACGACCGAGCTGACCGACCCCTTCGAACTGGTCGCCTTCCGCCTTCTCGACCAGCCGCACAGCGTCGCCGCCCTCACCCGGAAGGCCGCGGGCAAGGTCGCCGGAGCCGCCCTCGACGAGGCCGCCGTGCAGCGTCTCCTCGACGTGTGGGTCTCGCTCGGGATCGTCTTCACCGACGGCGGGCAGTACGTGCACATCGCCCCGGCCGCCGTCAACGAGGACCTGCTACGGCTCGACTTCATGCGCCACACCCACGCGGCACGGTCCGCCCCCGCCGAGCCCGTCCACGCGTGACCGCGCCCCGAGGAGGAGTACGCCCATGAGCACATCGAGCACCATGAGCCCGCCCAGCGTCCTCGCCTGGCGCGACTACGACCCCGCCGCCTGCGCACTGCCCGGCATGTTCCTGGGCGAACTCGCCCTCCCCGGCCCGCTGGAGGGCGAGAGCGAGCGGCTGTGGCAGCTCGGCGCACGGCGCGTACGGCTGGGCGCCACCGTGGACCTCACCGCCGGTGCGGACGCCGAGCGGGCCGCCGAGGCGGTGGCGGCGCTGAGCCTGGTGCGCGACCTGACCGCGCGCGCCGTCCTGGTCGAGTGGGAGGTGCGTCTTGCGCCGGCGCCGGCCGAAGCCTGGCAGGTCCTCAGCCACCTTCAGCCGCCCCGGCACCTCGAAGGGCCCGCCGGGGCCGGCGAGACCCTGCGCGCCTGGCAGCAGGGCCACTACCTGTGCAAGTGCCTGTGGCGCAAGGGCCCCGGCTTCGTGCAGATCCGGGACCGCCGCTGGGGGGAGCTGCGCCGGTTCACCGCCGACGAGCCGCACTACGAGGACACGATCGAGCGGCTGGCGTACGGGGCGCCGGCGGATTCCGTGCCGGCGGCCGTCCTCGAGGACTTCCGGAGCGAGAAGCTCGTCCTCGACGTCGGACCGCTGGCCTGGTGGGTGCCGTACCGGATCAGCCGCTGGCTCCAGGAGCCGATGACCATCTGACCGCCGAGGCCGCGACGCGCCGTCGGCGGCTTTCGTCACGCGGACCGGGGCCGGCCAAGGGTGCGACCCCGGCCGGCTGTCGCCAAGAGGTGCTGTCCGTCAGCAGGTACGGCCCGCGTAGTGGGCGCCCTGGATCCGGTCGGCGGAGCCGAGCCAGGTCCGGCCCGGGCCGACACAGCGCTCGTAGTCGGGGGCCAGCGCCACCTCGACCTTGATCACCACGTGGGAGCCGTCGGACGTGCAGTGGTTGTAGTAGGCGTCGGAGCCGGTCTCGTAGAACCCGCACGGATCCGCGGCCGCCGGCGTCGCCGTGGCGGTGCCGGCACCGAGGAGTCCGAGTGCGAGGGAGACGGTACCGAGGGCACTGGTCAGCAGGCGGCGAACGTACACGGCGAACTCCTCGTGACAAGCGGGGGGAAGGAACGGCGTCCCCGGCGGAGCGTGGGCGCGCGGCCGGGCACGGGCCCATGATCACGGATCACCGATGCGGAATCCGCCGTCTGCCGTTCGCTGTCACCCGCCGAATCATTTCCTCGGTACGCCGAACGGATCACCCCTGTGGACGGGCGCCCCGGACTGCGGTACGGCACCGCGCCGGCAGGCAATCCGAAAAGGCGTCGCGGCCGTATCAGGAGTAGGGCCGCGGCCATGCCGATCCGCGCTGCGGCCGTTCGTCCCGTGCCGCCAGAGTCGCGCGAGACGAGGAGAGGAAGGGTGCATCCATCATGCGAGCACAGCACGTACGGCGGGTCGTCGCGGCTTCCGCGGCCGGCATGGTGATGGCCGGCGCAGCGGCGGTCGGTGCGGCGGGCACGGCCGCGGCCGCGGCTCCCGCCGTGCACACCACTCAGGCCACCACCGGTGGCTGCTGGGGCCACGACGACTGGCGCTGCTTCGACCACGGTGGCTTCCGTTTCGGTCACGACCGCTTCGATCACGATGGCTTCCGCTTCGGCCACCACTTCGATCACGATGGCTTCCGCTTCGGCCACCACTTCGATCACCGATTCGACCGCGGGCCCTTCGTGATCATCGTGCTCCAGTAGTGGCCGCGGCGGACACAGAGGGGCGCGCCCGTCGAGCGGCGCGCCCCGTGCCGTGCGGAGCACTCGGCGCACCGGCATCGGCCGCTGCCGCCCGGCCGTGGCGCAGGGCGCGAGAGAGACGGCGGAGAGCTGCGCTCGACGCCGGTCGTCCCCGGTCTTCACCCTCACCCCGAGCACGGCCCGCATCGTTTCGCCGAAGTCGTGGACCGTGACGACGCCGGCCGCCCCTCACACCCGGCGCAGGACGACGAGGAGCACCAGGAGCACCGTGGCGCCCGCACTCGTGCCGTGCGCGACGACGGCGGTGAGCGGGAAGTGCCGCTCGGCGGTGGCGGCGCCGTGCGCATGACGACCGGAGCTGGGCAGCCAGCGCAGCAGCATCATGAAGCCGAACGCGGCCACGATCAGGACGACCGCGCAGGCCGCCCAGGCGGAGCTCCTGACGCCGCCCAGCAGGTACGCGCTCCAGGCGGCGAGTCCGGCCACGGCGAGCGCCACATGGCCGACGACCAGCCACAGCGGCAGCCGCGTCACGCCCGGGGTGCGCTGCCGCAGTCCGCCGTGCCGGATCCACACAAGGGCGAGGTAGCCGCCCAGGACCGCCGTCAGCAGCCAAGCGCACAGAACGAAGACACGCATCCGCCTTACCCCCTGCCCCGTGTCCGGCCGGCCCTGTCCCGTCAGGGCTGCGCGCCCCAGGACACCGCACACCACGGGACGAGCCCGGACATCCATCCGCTGATTCGCCCGTAGGTGTGAATGGTGGGGCGAATCGCGTGCGCTTCGGCCCGGGCCCTGTCGGCCGCGGCCGCCACCTTCCTCCGATGTGCGAGGACACCGCTGTTGCGGAAGCATCGGTAGGGGCGGTTCCCACGCTGCGACGACGCGCAGGTGGACTCACCGCCGACCGGCGGACCGACGCCTTTCCAGGCTGGGGGAAGCGCTCGTTTCGGCGTCCGTACCGGAGAACTCACATGACGAAGCGCAACTCGGGTCGGCCTTCGGCCCTCCTGCGGCAGCCGGCCCAGCGGACCCTTGAGCAACGGGTGACCGCTGGTGACTGCGGGCTGTTGCTGCTCAGGCTGACCTTCGGACTGTTCATGGCCGGTCACGGCTCACAGAAGCTGTTCGGGCTGTTCGGCGGCCCGGGTCTGACGGCGACCGGCAAGGGATTCGACGCCCTGGGCTACCGCCCGGGGAAGGTCTACGCCGTGATCTGCGGCCTGTCCGAGTTCCTCGGTGGTCTGGGCCTGGCCGTCGGACTGCTCACGCCGCTGGCGGCCGCCGCGCTGATCGGGGTGATGATCAATGCCATGGCCACCGTCACCGGTGCCCATGGCCTGTGGGACACGGACGGTGGCGTGGAGTACAACGTCGCGATCGCCGTCGTCGCCCTCGCCGTCGCCGCCATCGGCCCGGGCCGGCTGGCGATCGACCGGTTCTTCCGCTGGGGCGAAGGCGGCTGGGCTCCGGCCGCCGTCGCCCTGGGGCTGGGCGGCATCGCCGCCGCGATCGCGCTGACCCTGTGACCCGCCCGAGCCGTTCCGGCCGGAGCGGCGGCCGGCGACGGTGCGGAGGTCACCTGCCGTACCGGTGCCGGGGCAGGCGTACGCGAGGCCGGCCTGCTCGGCCGCCGCGGCCGAGGGCCTGACGGATCGACGTCCCCGGCACGTCGATGCCGATGCGCTCCTCCGCATAGGCGCGGGCCAGTGCGTGCAGGCGGAACCGTCCGGGTTGCGTCTCCGTCAGGAGATGGGTCGCGGACAGCGCGTCGAGATGTTCCCGCACGGTGTGCTCGTGCTCACCCGCGAGAGCCACGGCACCGGCGATGTCCGTACGGCCCGAGGGGTGAAGGGCCAGGAGGCGCAGCAACTTCCTTGCTCCCGGGGTCGTTCGGGCGTCGGAGGCGGCCAGCGCTCGGCGCACGCCGTCCTCCAGGGCGAGGGACACCACGGCTTCCCGGTCGTAGTCGTCGAGTGTCCAACCGGGGTGCTGCCGCATGTGGCGGCCGATGACGGTCAGCGCCAGGGGAAGGTGTCCGAGGTCGTCGGCGATCCGCCGAAGCGCGCCGGTGTCCGTGGCGACGGCATCCGTCCCTGCGGTGCGCCGCAGGAGGTCCACCGAGTCGGCCGGTGCCAGGGGTCCGACGGTGCGGCGGGTGGCCTCGGGGAGGTCACGCAGCACACGGCGGCTGGTGATCAGGGTGCTGGATCCCGGGCCCCCGGGAAGCAGGGGCCGGACCTGCTCGGCGTCCGCCGCGTCGTCCAGCACGACGAACGCGTCCGCACGGGCCAGGTGTTGCCGGTAGAGGGAGGTCCGGGCCTCTCTGCCGTGCGGGATGCGGTCCCCGGTGACGCCCAGCAGGCGCAGGAACGTCTCCAGCACCGCCGCGGGGTCGGCGGCCGGACGGTCCGGTGCGAAGCCGCGCAGGTTGGCGAAGAGCACGGGGGCGCCGGCGTGCGTCCGGGCGCGTGCCCGGCGGGCCACGTGCAGGGCCAGCGAGGTCTTTCCCGCCCCTGCGGCCCCTTCCAGCACCACCACGCCCGGCCCTCCTTCGGCCGCGAGAGCGGCTTCGGTGCCGGACACCGACCGGGACCGGCCGACGAGCGGGGACTGCCCCGCGGGCAGCCGGTCATAGGCGCAGACACGGGCGGACGCCTCGGCCTCGCCGAGGACCGTGCGCAGCGCCTGCCGCCACATGGCGACGGCCGCCTCGTCGCCGACGAGGACCCGGACGACGGCCAGCAGCAGGTCGGAGTTCGGGCGCCGGCGTCCGAACCGGAAGCAGTCGCCGATGGTCGAGCGCGCCGGCCACTCGCCGCGCGGGCGGCCGGCGCGCTGCCAGTCCTGGTGCACGCGGCGGGTGATCTCGGTGATCGAGGGGTTGCCCGCCCACGCCTTCAGCAGCCGCAGCTCGGCGACGAACTCGTCCATGGTGCGGGCCTTGCCCGGATCCAGCAGCTGCGGCACGAACGTCCTCCCCCTGGGCCCTGAGCCACGACGAACTTGGAACGGTCGTTTCAAGTTAGCGGACGGAGGGCCTCGGCTGTCAAGGGAAAAGAGCCCGGCCCGGCGCTGTCGCACCGGGCCGGGCTCGTCTCATGGCCGTGTCAGGCGAGGGGCGCCCGTCCGATCGAGTCCAGCGCCGCGGTCACGGTCCCGCGCAGGGTCCGGGCGTCGGCGCCCGCGCGGGAGCGCAGGTTCACGCCGTAGGCGAGCAGGGCCAGCAGTTCCGCGGTCGCCTCCGGATCCGTTCCCGCGGCCAGTTGGGCCCGCGCCGCGGCCGCGGTGAGCGCCGTGTACAGGGCGTCCCGCAGCTCCTGGTGGTGCCGGTCGAGCACGGCGCGGACATCCGGATCGCCGTTCTCCGCGCCGGCGTGGGCGTTGGAGACCATGCAGCCCCAGCGAGCGTACTCGCCCGAACACCGCACCGCGATCAGGCTGTCGAAGAACTCGGCCACCGCCGGCAGGCCGCGGTCGCCCTCCGTGAGCCGGCGGAACATCGGCTGGGACCGCCGCTCCCGGTAGCGGCGCAGCGCGGCCAGGTACAGCTCCTGCTTGCCGCCGAAGGTGGCGTACAGGCTGGAGCGGTTGAGGCCGGTCGCGGTCACGATGTCCTGGACCCCGGTCGTGGCCACGCCCTGCCTCCAGAACAGCCGCACGACCACGTCCAGGGTCTCGTCGGGGTCGAAGTGCTTGATGTCCGGCATGCCTCACCCGCCATCTTGGAATCAGGATTCCAAGATACTTCGCGGGCGGAGCACGGCGAAGGCCGCCTGGCGCCGGCGCTCGGCATCGCCGCCGGCATCCGACCGGCGTCCAGGATCGTCCACGATGTGCCGGCGGCGCGCGGCCCGGGCCGCATGCTCGCGGCCATGAATCGCATCCCCGCACTCTGGCCGGCGGCCTACGGCCCCCGGGTACGCCCGCTTCCCCGTCTCCTCGCCCGCACGGCCGTCCGCCTGGCCGATTTCGTCCGCATGCTCGCCCTGGCGGACCACCAGTCCTTCACGGTCCTCTGAGGAGACTTCGCGGAGTCGGGAGAACGCCGGGCCGCCACCGGGCCCGCCCGGCCGCGGCCCGGCGGGTGAGGGGCCCGGCGTTCCGGCCGTCAGCCGCCGTCGGCCGCGGGTTCGGTGGCGTAGCGGCTCATCACCTGGAAGCTCGCCCGCGGGGTCAAGGGCCGGCCGTCCGCGCTCATGTCCCGCAGGTCGCGGAAGTACTGCACATACAGGTCGGGCGTGAACGTGCTGAGCATGACGGCCGGCCGGTCCGTGCGGTTGGCGAAGGTGTGCGGGGCTCCGGGCGGGACCATCACGAGCGTGCCCGCGGTCGCGTCGTACTCCTGGTCCGCGACGGTGAACCGCACGGTGCCGCAGACGATGTAGAAGCCCTCGTCGTGCCGCGCGTGGCGATGCTGCGGGGGCCCCGGGGTGTGCGGGGCGAGGACGGACTCGGCGATCCCGATGCGGTGCCCGGTGTTGCTGCCGTCCTCGAGGACGCGCATGCGCGTGGAGCCCAGGACGATCACCTCGCCCTCGTCAGGCCCGACCACCGAGACGGCGGGGACTGCGGTCGGCTCGTCGGTCTTGAGTTCATCGGTCATATCCCGATTGCACTGCCGGACGGGGAGCACTGTCCAAGACCCGTCATGCGACCTCGATACCGAACGGGTATCGCCGCAGGAGCCACGCACGCTGCGCTGCTTCGCGGCGGTCGCCGAGGAACGGCCGCGCTCGGGGGCGCCGCCGCCGCCGGTGCCTCGGGCGTCGGCCGTGGTGTCTCGGGCCTCGGACGGCGGTCGCGCGCCGCGTCCCGCCGTCAGCGCCCCTCGACGCCCTGGATCCGGCGACGGGCGAACGCCCCACCTGCTGAGCCGAGGGTGCCGGAGCCGCTGACGGCATCGGTCACGTCACCGTGGCCATGACCGGCGCGGCCCGGTCCGGGCGTACCGCGGCCGGCCCAAATCCGGTCGGACGCCCGCCGGTCGGCCGGTCGTCGGCGGTGAGGCGGGACCGGGTGCCGAGCACTCAGCGCGGCGGTCCGGCCGGTCCTCCTGGGTGGTGACGGTCAGGCCCGGGGCGCCCCCGTCCGACTTTCGGCCACGCGGAGCACGTCTGCTCCGGAGCACCGTGGGCCCACCCCGCCCCACCCGCCCTCGGCGACCGCAGCCGGACCCGCGCCTGCGCGCATCTCGGACAGCGCTTCCACGGCCACCTGGCGGGTAACCGGCGGTCGGCCCCCGCCGATGGTGACCGGGTACCCGCTTGCCGGGCCTCCGGCACGGGACGAGCATGCTCCCACCCACTGTTCGACAGGGAGTGGCCCCATGCCCCCGAGCGCGACAGTAGTGAACGCGGGCCGCACAGAGCCCGCGGCACGTGGATGCCGGTGTCCTGTGTCTTCCGAAAGGGCTGGACGTGCCAGAGCCGCTTGATGCCGTGACCCCTGCCGCCGCCGGTACGCCCGTAGCCCCGGCCGAGGTGACCGCACCGCCGACCGTCGGAGTGGAGGAGGAGTTCGTCCTGGCCGGGCGGCACAGCAGGGCGGCTGTGCACCGGGCCCCGTCCGTGGTGCGTGCCGCGCTGGGCCGCATCGGCGCATCCCATGTCACCGCGGAGGTCTCGCAGGCCCAGGTGGAGACCGTCAGCGCGGTGTGCCGCACCGCCGCCGAACTGGAGGCCGAGATCGTCCGGTTACGGCGGGGCGCGGCCGCGGCCGCGGCCGAGTACGACTGCTTGCTGGTGCCCAGCGGCACCCCGGTCCTCGGCCGGCCCGGGCCGCCGCCCATCGCGGACAAGCCTCGCTACCGGGCCTTCGCACGCCGCTTCGGGCCTTTGATGCACGACCAGGGAGTGAACGCCTGCCACGTACACGTCGGCGTGGACGACCGGGAGGAGGCCGTACGGGCGGTCAACCATCTGCGGGGCTGGATGCCCTTGCTGCTCGCCATCACCGGCAACTCCCCCTACAGCGACGGGACGGACACCGCGTACGCGAGCTGGCGCACCATGGTCTGGAGCCGGTGGCCCTCGGCGGGCCCTCCGCCCTACCTGCGGGGAGTTGCCCACTACGAACGGATAGTGGGTCAACTCATCGCCAGTGGCGCGGCGATGGACCCGGCCATGATCTACTGGTACGTCCGCCCCTCCCCGCACCTGCCCACCCTCGAGGTACGCATCGCCGACGTGCTGCCCGAGGCCGCGACCACCGCTGCCTACGCGCTCCTCGTCCGTGCCCTCGTCGCCGGCGCCGTGCAGGCGGTACGCACCGGCGAGCCCGCGCCCGAGGTACCCGATCCGCTGCTCAGGGCTGCATGCTGGCAGGCCGCCCGGCACGGGACCTCCGGCATCCTGCCCGCCACCCACACCCGCGACCACACCCCCACGGCCGTCGGCCCCCTGGTCGAGGAGCTGTGGAAACGGGTCGAGCCGCAGCTGACCGGCTACGGCGACGACCGGCGGGTGGGCGACTGGCTCAGCGCCGTGCAGAGCCGGGGCAGCGGCTCCTCGCGCCAGCGGCGTATCGCGGGCCATCACGGTGGCAGCCTCCAGGCCGTGGTCGACACCCTCGCCGTCGAACCACGGTGACCCGGACCGACGGCACGCGACCCGTCGATTTGCCTTCGAGTGGACTCCAGCCTCCACACTGATGCCGACAAAGATCCAGACCGAGGACAGAACGGCGGCAGCAGATGGCAACGACCGGCGGAGCGGGGCACCCCCTGCCGTACGACACCTACCGTGAGGCGATCGAGCGGGAGACCCGCCGCTTCGCCGAGACGGTGAGCGGCGCCGACCCCACGAGCGCCGTACCCGACTGTCCCGACTGGACGCTGGCCGACCTCACCCGGCACGTGGGATCGCTCCAGCGCTGGTTCAGCGCGCTGCTGACCCGGCGTGTGCAGGAGCCTCCGCGCAGCCGCGAGGTGGAGCTGGGCCTGCCCGAGCACGCGCGGGACTACGCCGGCTGGGTGATGGCCGGGGTGCCCGAAGTGGCGGCCGTGCTCGGCGACACGGATCCCGACGCGGCGATGTGGGCCTGGGGCGAGGACCAGCACGCGCGGTTCTGGGCCCGCCGGATGCTCTTCGAAACGCTGGTGCACCGGGTGGACGCGGAGCGTGCCGTGGGCCGGGAGACGGACGTCGACCCCGCGCTGGCGGCGGACGGGGTGGACGAGTTCCTGGTCAACCTGCCCTACGCGGGGCTCTTCGCTCCCGGTGTGACCAAACTGCGCGGCGACGGCGAGACCGTCGCGTTCCGGTGTACGGACTCCGGCGGCGCCTCCGGCGAGGAGTGGCGGGTGCGGCTGGACCCGGACGGTTTCCGGCTGCTGCCGCGCCCGGGCGCCGACGCGACGCCCGGGCCGGACGCGGTCGCGGTGCGCGGGCAGGCGGCGGACCTTCTGCTGCTGCTCTACGGGCGGCGGTCGTACCAGGAGCCCGTCTTCGACGTGTCGGGAGAGACCGCGGTCCTCGACCGCTGGTTCGCCCACACGGCCTTCTGATCCGACGGGGACACGCCTTCCGCCGGTGTTCTGATCCGGCGGGAGGGCGCACGCCCCTGGCCGCAGGCCGTCCGGACCGGCGAGAGGCACGCTTCTTGCCACCGGTTCCCTTCCCAGGGGCATGCCCCTTGCCGTCGCCGGCCGGGCTCATCCGGTCGGTGACGGAGGCGGTTCGGTCGAGTCGTCGGCGGGGCGCCGGACGGCCAGCGCCGCGATGTCGTCCTGGAGGCGGTCGCCGCTGTAGTCCAGCAGGTCGCGGTGCAGCCGTTCCAGCAGATCCCGCGGCGGGAGGGACCGCCAGGAACGAAGGCGCTGGAGCAGCGGGTAGAAGGAGCCGCCCGCGTCGCGGGTCTCCGTGACACCGTCCGTGTACAGCAGGAGCTGGTCGCCGGGGCGGAAGTCATAGGTGTCGACGTGGTACGGCTCCCCGAGCAGCATGCCCAGGTTCAGCGGCGGAGCCGAACGCCCGCTGTCCAGTTCGCGGACCTCGTCCGACCGGATGAGGATCGGGGGCGGATGCCCGCAGTTGACGACGCGGATCAGCGTGGGCTCCATGGGGACCTCGACGAAGACCGCCGTGACGAACCGCTCCCCCACCTCGGAGCCGCCCAGCTGCGTCGCCCGGCGGCTCATGCTCCTCTCCACCCGGTCCGCCAGGTCGGGGAGCGCCGGTTCGTCGTGCGCCGCCTCGCGGAACGCGCCGAGCAGGGCCGCCGCGGTCTCCACCGCGAGCAGCCCCTTGCCGCGCACGTCGCCGATGAGCAGCCGGACCCCGTACGAGGTGGGGACGGCCTCGTAGAGGTCACCGCCGATGCGCGCCTCCGCCGCGGCCGCCAGGTAGAGGCTCTCCAGCAGGAGATCGCCGATGCGGTGGGGAACTGGCCTGAGCAGGACCCGTTGGGCGATGTCGGCCACGAAGCGCACATCGGCCAGCGTGCGTTCACGGTGGACGCGGTGCGCGGCCAGGATGGTGCCGAGGATGCCCACCAAGGCGGTGCAGACGTAGGCGGCCACGTAGTAGCGCTCCCAGAGGTAGCCGACCGGCCGTCCGGCACAGCACGGGGTGCCGGCCAGGATCCCCAACATGAGGACGGCGAACGCCGTGGCACCGGCGACGACGGCGGGCCCGTGGGCGAACGCGGTCACCAGCGGCAGGGCGATCAGCACGAAGCTCACCGGCCACTCCACCGGCGTCACGGGTTCCAGCACGAGCAGGCCCGCCACGTACAGGACCGGAAGCCACCGCATCCACGCGGGGGGCTCCGGCAACCGCGTCCGCGCGGCGGCGCCGCTCTCCGGCTCTCGACCGGTATGGCCGGGCTTCGGCATACGTGGTCTTCGCACACGGACTCCTGTCACCGGAACCGGACAAGACTCCCAGCCTGGTGTGCCGGGCCACGGCACACCGGCATTGCTCCACTCAACGGCATGTTCCGCCACGGTTATTGACTCCGCGGAACCCTATTGGTTGAGTGGCTCAGCCACTGAACCACTGAGTCGAGTCGGAGGCCGGGATGGAAGCACTGCCACGCGAGACGATCGTCGACGTGCTGGAGAGGAAGCTGCGCGAGGACATCCTCGCCGGACGCCATCCCGCCGGAAGCTATCTGCCGCCCGAACGCGAACTCGCCGACGGGTTCGGGGTCACCCGCACCACGCTCAAGCACGCCTTCGGCAGGCTCGCGCAGTCCGGTCTGCTGGAGACGCGCCACGGAGTCGGCACGCGGGTACGGGACTTCCTGCGCCTGGGCGGGGCCGATCTGCTCCCCATGCTGGTGCGGCACAGCCCGGACTGGATCGGGGAGATCTTCGAAGTCCGCCGCAGCATCGGTGCGTTGATCGCGGAGCGTGCCGCGGCCTGCGCCACACCGGCGCATGTCGGCGAGTTGCGCCGGCTGCTTGCCGCCGTGTTGGAGGCGGACGGCGGCGACCCGGCACAGCTGGCGGACGCCGAGGTCCACCGGGCCCTGGCCCGCGCCACGGGGAACCGGGTGTACGTGCTGTTGACGAACACCTTGTTCAACGCCTACCTGCCGGTGCGCGCCGCACTGGCCGGCCCCTTCGAGGACGCCCGGACCGCGCACGACCGACTGGCGCCGGTCGTCGAGGCCGTCGCGGCCGGCGACCGGGAAGCCGCGCGCACCGCCGCGGGCGACTACCTGTCGACCACGGAACGGCTGATGCTCGAAGGGCTCGCGCGTTCCGGCGGGCGTCGGGGGGATGCCCGGTGACCGCACGCGGAACGCTGTTCCGGGAGACGATGCTGGGCCGGATCCGCCTGGCCGGCGAGACGGCCGACCGCCCGGTGCGGCTGGACCTCCTGGCCCGCGCGGACAGCCTGATGCTGCCGCACCGCACGACCCGGGCACGGCTGACGGGACGCGTCCGGATAGCCGGGCGGGCCGACGACCCGGAAGCCGAGGGCGAGTTGGAGATCTCACCACTGGCCCGCCGCAGGATCCGCTACCGGCTCCGCTTCAGCCTGGGGGGCCGGCGTCTGCTGCTGGACGGCTGGAAGTCGGTGTCGTACAAACGCCCGCTGTCCTCGATGACCGTACTGCCGTACACGATCTGCGAGGACGGTGAGCGCGTCGGTGAGGGCACTCTGCGCTT
Organism: Streptomyces musisoli; assembly: GCF_016741855.1. Taxonomy (GTDB): domain Bacteria; phylum Actinomycetota; class Actinomycetes; order Streptomycetales; family Streptomycetaceae; genus Streptomyces; species Streptomyces musisoli. The sequence goes on from NZ_JAERRH010000027.1 coordinate 42,257, forward strand.
CCCCCTCGCCACCGGCCTGCTGCCCTTCCTCGCCGGGTTCCGGTTCCCGCGGACGCCCGAGCCCTCCGCCGGCCGGCACCTGGCGCCGCGCTGGGACGGCACCCCGGGCCGGACGGAGGTCTGGTACACCACCCTGACCGATCCGGCGACCGGCACCGGCCTCTGGCTGCACCACGAGGTGGTCGCGCCGCGCGACGGCGAACCCGCCTACGCACACGGCTGGGTCGCCGTGTTCCCGGCGGACGGCCCGCCCGAGCACGCCCGCTTCGGGCCCGCCCCCTGGACCGGCCCGGCACACGGCTTCAGCGCCGGGGACACCCGTGTCACGTCCGGCCGTCTCACCGGCGCGGCCGGGCCGTTCGCATGGGCGCTCACCGAGCGGTTCCAGAGCCCGCCGCTGCACACCTTCCCGCGCTGGTCGTGGCGGCGCCCCTGGCTGCCGGCCTCGCACATGCTGCCGGCCGCCCGTGCCCGCTACAGCGGGTCCGTCCGCCACGGCGGCGGCGAGCTGCGGATCACGGACGCGCCCGGGGCGAGCGCCCGCATCTACGGCCACGGCAACGCCCGCCGGTGGGCCTGGCTGCACGCCGATCTGGGCGGCGGCGACGTCCTGGAGATCGTCGCCGCGGTGTCGATGCGGCGCGGACTCGACCGGCTGCCGCCGCTGGTGTTCCTGCGCCTGTACCGCAACGGCCGCGTCTGGCCCGGGCGGGCAGAGCGGACGGCCGTGGGCTGGGCGGGCTTCGGCCGGTTCCGGGCGGACATCGGCCTTCCGACATGGCGGGTCCGGGGCCGGGCGGGACTGCGTCGCATCCACGTCACGGTGACCCAGCCACCGGGAGCGACACTCGCCCTCGACTACACCGATCCGGACGGTTCCCGCGCGGTGTGCCGCAACAGCGAGAGGGCGGACGCGGAGGTGCGCCTGGAACGCTGGTGGGGCCGATGGCGGCCGGAGGCGACCTGGCGGCTGTCGGGCACCGCGCACGCGGAGGTCGGCGACCGGTGAGCCGAACCCCCCGTTCCCTGGACGGACTTGCCGCCGCTCTCCTCGCCGACGACGGAACGGCCGACTGGACCCGGGCCGTGCCCCGGCGCGTCACGGCCCTGCTCGACGCCATGCCGGCTCCGGCGCGCGCGGCGGTCCACGGCGCCGCTGCCGCGATCGACGCCTACGCCGTCGCCCGCACGGGCCGGCGCCTGTTGGCGCTCGGCCCGGTGGAACGGGAGCACGTGATGGCGTCGCTCGCCGCACGCCGGGCCCTGCTACCGCTCCTGGACGCCGTGAAGGTGCCGCTCCTGCTGGCTGCCGGCACCGAACGGATGCTGCACCGTTCCCCGACGCCCGCGGTGTCCGCCCCCGAGGACCCGCCGCTCGACTGCACGCCCTCCCGCGACTGGCCCACGCGGTCCACCGCCGACGCGGTCGTCGTCGGGTCGGGGGCCGGCGGTGCCATGGCCGCCCGGACGCTGGCCGAGGCGGGCCTGAGCGTCGTCGTCGTCGAAGAGGGGGCCCATCACTCCACCGCGTCGTTCGGGCAGCGGGCTCCGCTCGACCGCTTCCTGGACCTGTACCGGGACGGCGGCGCGACCATCGCCGTGGGAAACCCCCCGCTGGTCCTGCCCGTGGGCCGGGCCGTCGGCGGTACCACCGTCGTCAACTCCGGTACGTGTTACCGCACACCGGACCAGGTCGTGGCCCGCTGGCTGGGCCGGCACGGATTCGCCGCCGCCGAGGGCTTCGGCGCCCACCTCGACGAGGTCGAGCGCACGCTGCGGGTGGCACGGCAGCCGCTGGACGTCATCGGCGGCAACGGGCTGCTCGCGCTGGCCGGGGCGGAGGCCCTCGGCTGGACCGCCGCGCCGCTGCGGCGCAACGCGCCCGGATGCAGGGGCTCCTGCCAGTGCGTCGTCGGCTGCCCGACCGGCGCCAAACAGAGCGTCCAGCTGTCCGTGCTCCCCGCCGCCTGCGCGGCCGGCGCCCGTATCGTGACCCACGCGCGCGTACGGCGGATCCTGACCGACCGCGACGGTCCGGCCGGGCCACGGGCCGCCGGGGTACTGGCCCGCCGCCCGGACGGCAGCGAACTGGAGATCCTGAGCCCCTTGGTCGTCGTCGCCGCCGGGGCGCTCCACACCCCGCCGCTGCTGCGCCGCTCCGGTCTGGGCGGACATCCCCGGCTCGGCCGCAACCTCAGCGTGCACCCCGCCATCAGCGTCGCGGGCCGCTTCAGCCACCCGGTCACCGGTTCGCGGGGCGTATTGCAGAGCGTCGGGGTGGAGCACCTGCGGGCCGACGGCATCCTGATCGAGGCCACCGCGGCACCGCCGGGCATGAGTTCCTTCGTGCTGCCGGGTGTCGGCCGCGAGCTGCGCGGCGAGCTGGAGCGGACGGAGCGGCTGGCGACCCTCGGCGCCATGATCGCCGACCGCCCGTCGGGCCGTGTCCTCGGCCGCGACCGCCCGCTGCCGCGCTACGGCCTCGCGGCGCGCGACGCGGGCCGGCTGCTGCGGGCCCAGCGGGCCATGGGACGGCTGCTGTTCGCCGCCGGCGCGGAGGAGGTGCTGACCGGCGTCCCCCGTGTCCCGCGTGCCCGCAACCTCGCCCAACTGGAGGCGTTGCTCGACACGGTGAGCGTGCGCGACCTCCACGTCTCCGCGTTCCACCCCACGGGCACGGCGGCGGCAGGCGGCGACCCGCAACAGGCACCGGCCGACCCGGAGGGGCGGCTGCGCGGCGTGCACGGTGTGCTGATCGCCGACGGCTCCGTGCTGCCGAGCTGTCCGGAGGTGAACCCACAGCTGAGCATCATGGCCGCGGCCCTGGCCGTCGCGGGGCGCTTCGTGGCGCGGGCCGGGTGAGAGGGGCCCGTCGGGAGGGGCGAGGACGTCGGGCCGCGTCGGGGAGCGCGAACACGGCGCGGGTGGCCGTTCCGTGGGCGTACAGCTACGGTCGGCCGCCCGGGCGATCCGGGCTTCGGCGGTCGCCGTCGTGCGGCCGACGTGCACGGGCCGGCCCTCGCGGCGCAGCGTCGGTGTGGTGGCCGGCACCGGCCTGACGTGGTTCACACCGAGCCGGACGGTGGTGCAGGCGCGGCCGGCCGGCAGGGCGGCCAGCACGACGGTGCCGAGGACCGAGTCGAGGAGGGCGGCCAGCACGACGGTGCCGAGGACCGAGTCGAGGAGGGCGGCCAGCACGACGGTGCCGAGGACCGAGTCGAGGAGGGCGGCCAGCACGACGGTGCCGAGGACCGAGTCGAGGAGGGTGGCCAGGTAACCGCCGTGGACCGTGCCCATGGGGTTGAACAGGTGCGCTCCCGGGGCTCGCCCGTGAAGACGGCCGGCCCCTCCTCCACCGCCACCTCGGGGGTGTGCTCGCCGGGCGGCGCGCCACCACGAGCTGGTGGCTCGCGCCCTACTTCCGCAAGCGCTACCCGGCGGTCACGATGGACGAGACCCGCATGGTCACCACCTGCGACGGCGTGACGACGGCCGGCGCGGCGTTCGGGCACGTCGACCTGGCGCCGGCGATCGTGCGGATGACGAGTCCGGCCTTGGCCGATCCGGTCGCCCGCTACCTGGTCGTCGACGAGCGCCCCTCCCAGGCGGCGTACACGATCTCCGCGGCGCTCGCGCAGAGCGACCCCGCGATCACCCGCAAGGTCGGCCACGAGCACGCCGACACGCTGCGCATCCTGCTCCGCGAGCGCACGGGGGAGACCGCCGGCGCCCTCCGGCGCCACTGAGCGCCGTCACACCGTCACACCGACGCACCGACGCACCGACGCACCGACGCACCGACGCACCGACGCACCGACGCACCGACGCATGCTCCCGCCCGACGCACCCGTTGGCCGCAATACCATCATCAGCGTTCATACCGGCACATGGATTACGCAATGCCACCATCAGCGGGCATACCAGTCGCCTGGGGTGGAGTTCCAGTGCTAGAAAAGGGAGATGAGCGGACGTTCCCGCCGCCCATGGGCGAGAGCGGCGCCGCCGCCCGGCACACGGTGGTCCTCCGAGCCGTCCCGTAGCCGAAGGCCCTGGCCGCTACGCGGACGCCGCCTGACGGCGTCCCTGAGCGTCCGCACCCTGGCCGCGCAGGTGTTCCTGTTCCAGGCGCTGATCATGCTGCTGCTGGTCGCGGTGGGCGCGGCCGCCCTGGTGGTGCAGGGACGGTACGACGCCGAGCGCAGTGCCATGGACCGTTCCCTGGCCGTGGCCGAGGCGTTCGCCCATGCCCCCGGTACGGCGCTCGCGCTCGCGTCCCCGAATCCCACGGCGCGGCTGCAACAGCAGGCGGACCAGGTGCAGAAGGGGTCCGGGGTCGACTTCGTCACCGTTCTGGACCGACACGGGATCCGGCTCACCGACCCCGACCCCACCTTGATCGGCACGAAGGCCCAGGGTGTCGGACCCGCCACCACCGGGGAGACGTTCACCGAGACGTTTCACGGCCGGCCGGCCGACGCGGTCCGCGCGGTCGTCCCCGTGACCGATGCGAGCCGGCGCGTGATCGGCATGGTCACCGCAGGCATCGAGTACGCCAACGTCGGCGAGGTGCTGAACCGGCAGCTGCCGTTGCTGCTCGGCGCCGCGGCGGGGGCACTCGTCCTGGCGACGGGCGGCGCGGCACTGGTCAGCCGCCGTCTGCTGCGGCAGACCCACGGACTCGGCCCGGTCGAGATGACGCGGATGTACGAGCACCACGACGCCGTACTGCACGCGGTGCGCGAAGGAGTGCTGATCGTCGGCGGCGACGGGCGCGTCCTGCTCGCCAACGACGAGGCGCGCCGGCTGCTGGACCTCACCGAGGACGCCGGCCGGCGCTGTGTGCGGGATCTCGGCCTGGGGCCGAGACCGACGCGCCTGCTGGTGGCGGGCGAGGCCGTGTCCGACGAGGTCGTCCCGGCCGGGGACCGGCTGCTGGCGATGAACGTCCGGCCCATCGCCCCGTACGGCGGCGCCCAGGGTCTGGTCGCCACCTTCCGTGACACCACCGAGCTGAAGGCCCTGTCCGGGCAGGCCGAGCTGGCGCGGGGCCGGCTGTCGTTCCTGTACGAGGCGGGCGTGCGGATCGGCACCACCCTCGACGTACGGCGTACGGCCGAGGAGCTGACCGAGGTGGCGGTCCCCCGGATGGCCGACGTGGTCACCGTGGAACTGCTCGACGCCGTGCTGCGCGGTGAGGAGCCCACGGGCGCGGTGCGGGCCATGCGGCGCACCGCGGTGCGCGCGGCGCGGGCCGGGCATCCCCTGCAACCGGTGGGTGATGTGATCCGGTTCGTGATGGCGGACACCCCGATGGTGGCCGCCCTGCGCCGCGGCAAGGCCGTCCTGGTGCCGGACCTGCACACCGCCCAGGACTGGCGCGCGCAGGACCCCGAGGGGGCGCAGGAGGCGCTCCGCTACGGCATCCACTCGATGATGTCGGTGCCGGTCCGGGCCCGGGGGGTGGTCCTCGGCATGGTCAACTTCTGGCGCGGTGCGGACTCCCCCCGGTTCGAGGAGGAGGACGTCGCCGTGGCCGAGGAGCTGGTGGCCCGGGCCGCCGTGGCGATCGACAACGCGCGCCGGTACTCCCGCGAGCACGAGATGGCGGTGACGCTTCAGCGCAATCTGCTGCCGCTGGGCCTCCCGGAACAGGATGTGCTGGAGATCGCCTCACGGTATCTTCCGGCGCAGTCCGGGGTGGGCGGCGACTGGTTCGACGTCATTCCGCTGCCCGGGTTCCGGGTGGCACTCGTCGTCGGGGACATCGTCGGGCACGGGATGCAGGCCGCGGCCACCATGGGACGGCTGCGCACGGCGGTGCTGAACTTCTCCTCACTGGACCTGACCCCGGACGAGCTGCTCGGGCACCTCGACGAGATGGTGACGCGGCTGGACACCCAGGCCGCGACCGCCGACGACGACCGGGTGCCGCTCACCGGCGCCACCTGCCTCTACGTCATCTACGATCCGGTCTGCGGGCACTGCACCCTCTCCCGCGCCGGGCACCTCGCCCCCGCCGTGGTCGACCCCGAGGGCAGGGTGGTCTTCCCCGACCTGCCCCTGGCGCCGCCCCTGGGCGTGGGCGGCCATCCCTTCGAGGCCGGCGAGCTGGACCTGCCGGAGGGCAGCCGCCTCGTCCTGTTCACCGACGGTCTGATCGAGAGCCGCGGACGGGACATCGACGAGGGCATCGAGCTGCTCTCCTCGACCATCGCCCAGGCGGACCGGACGCCGGAGGAGACCTGCCGCGCCCTCGTGGAGACGATGCTGCCGGAGCACCCCAGTGACGACGTGGCGCTGCTGGTGGCCCGCACCCGGTTGCTCGCCCCCTCGTGCGTCGCGACCTGGGACGTGCCGTTCGACGTCACGGCCGTGTCCCGGGTACGCGGCGAGGTGAGCCGGCGGCTGGCGGGCTGGGGACTGGAGGAGATGTCGTTCGCGACGGAGCTGATCCTCAGCGAGCTGCTCACCAACGCGCTCCGCTACGGCACGCCGCCGGTGCGGGTCAGGCTGCTGCTGGGCCGCACCCTGGTCTGCGAGGTGTCGGACGGCAGCAACACCTCGCCCCGGCTGCGGCAGGCGGCCACCACGGACGAGGGAGGCCGCGGTCTGTTCCTCGTCTCCCAGTTCGCGGACCTGTGGGGAACCCGCTACGTGGCGCGGGGCAAGGTCATCTGGGCCGAGCAGAGCCTGGACCGCGCCACGGAACCGGACCCGGCGGTCCTGTTCGACGTCATGGGTCTCTGACGGCCGTCACCGCCCTCGCGGCCCGGCCCGGTCGGACGCGGGAGCGCCGAGCGTATTTCTACTCCAGCAGCTTTCTCCCGGTGCAGTAACTTGCCAACGCCCCCTGGAAACACCAGGTCGAGGGCAGCAGACCACCGGAGGATCGCCCATGCCCCGCGAGGCGCCTTACCTTGCAGTGGCCGACGTGCTGCGCGCCCGGATCGTCGCGGGAGAGTGGGAGATCGGCGAGCGTCTGCCGTCCCGGGCGCGGCTCGCCGAGGAGTACGGAGTCGGGCGCAACGTCGTGCAGCGGGCCATGGACCGTCTGATCGGCGACGGTCTCCTCGAAGGACGCGCCGGCTCGGGTACCTATGTGCGGGTACCGCGCGAGCGTCTGCGCCTGGTCCGCTCGCGACACCGCGAACGCCATGGCGTCTCCCGCTTTGGGGCGGCGCGGGACAGGACCGGCGCCGCCCCGGAGCAGGGCCGGGCCGGCGCCGTGACGGAGCGGGGCAGGGCCGACGCCTGGGACACGCACAGCCAGGTGCGGGTCCCCGCCCCCGAGGCGATCGCCGAACGGCTGGCCATCAGCCCCGGCGATCCCTGCGTCACCACGCACTACGAGTTCCTCGCCGGGGGCCGGCCCGTCCAGCTCTCCGAATCCTGGGAGCCGATGGCCGTCACGGACGGGACTCCGGTCGTGCTGCCCGAGATGGGCCCCCTGGCGGGCAAGGGCGTGGTCGAGCGCATGCGCTCCATCGGCGTGGTCGTCGAGACCGTGGTCGAGATGCCGCGTCCGGCTCGCGCCACCCCGGCCCAGGCGAACCTCCTGGGGATCAGCCCGGGGGACCTGGTGCTCCAGATCGAGCGGACCATCTACGACACGGACGGACGTCCGGTGGAAACCGCGGACATGGTCATCCCGGACGCACTGCGGGAAGTGGTCTACGAATTCGGGGTCGACCGCCCGTAGGGCTCCTCGTCGACCGCCCGTAGCGCTTCTCGCATTCACTCAAGCGCTTTTCGAGACCGGCAGTAGGAGACACGCATGTCGAAAACGTCCCGGCCCGGACTCCTGCACGACCCGGACTTCGGGCGTCTGTTCGCTGCCACGGCGCTCGGCCAGCTGGGCGATCGCATCATCTTCCTGGCGTTGCCTCTGGTGGCCATCGAGGCATTGGACGCCGACGAGTTCCGGGTCGGATTACTGGCCGCGATGACCACGGCGGGTTCGCTCCTGGTCGGGTTGCCGGCCGGCGCGTGGGTGGACCGCGTGCGGAAGCGATCGGTGATGATCAGCGCCGATCTGGTGCGCGCGCTGGTCCTGTCGACGATACCGGTGGCGTGGTGGGCAGACCTGCTGACCATCTGGTGGCTCTACGCGGTCGCCCTGGTCCACGGCGTGCTGACCGTCTTCTTCGACGTCTCCTACGTCAGCTTCCTCCCTCACCTGGTGGGTCGCGAACGTCTGATGGAGGGGAACGCGAAACTCTCGGCGATACGTTCGGTGACCAGTATCAGCGGGCCGACGGTGGCAGGGCCGATGGCCGGCCTGGTGGGAGCCCCCGCGACGCTCCTGGCGAGTGCGGCCGGGATGGCCATGTCGGGTCTGCTCGCGCTCACCATCCGCACACGCGAACAGCGGCCTGAGCCGAGTGGACACCCACGGCTGGGCCGGGAGATCAGGGAGGGACTCGGGTTCGTCCTCGGGCACCCCGCCCTGCGTGCCGTCATGGCGGGGGATGCGATATTCAACCTCTTCCTGGTCATGTACCAGACCATGCTGCTGGTCTTCCTGGAGCGGAAACTCGGCCTCCAGCCCTTCGGCGTCGGCCTCGTCCTGTCGGGAATGGGGTGCGGTGCCCTGCTGGGCGCGCTGCTGGCGAAGAGGGTCTCGGCCCGCATCGGGCACGGCCCGGTCATCTGGCTGGCGTCCCTGGTCACCTGTCCGCTGACCGCCCTGATGCCGTTGGCACGACCGGGCTGGAGCGGGTACGTGGCCGCGTGCGGACTCGCGGCTCTCTCCCTGGGGGGAGTGGTCCGCGTCGTGGCCCAGTCGAGCCTCCAGCAGGCGCTCACACCGGATCGGCTGCTGGGCCGGGTGAGCGCGACGGCTCGGTTCGTGTCCTGGGGTGGCATTCCGCTGGGCGGTCTGCTGGGCGGAGTCTCGGGTTCCGCGTTCGGGGCGACGGCCACCCTGTGGGTCGGTGCCGTAGGCATGACGCTGAGCGCCCTCCCCACCTTCCTGTCACCGCTGCGGACCCTGCACTCCCTGCCCGCGGACCGGGACCCCGAGTTCGCCCGCTGAGGTCCACCGGACCGGGCGTGCCGCGGCGCCGGCTGCCCGCCCGCGGCACCGTCGGGGCCGGGCCCGGCGCCCGGCAAGGGTGCGGCACACACAGCAAAGGCAAGGAGGTCGCCGCTCCTTGCCACTCTCAACGTATAGCGCACGGGGGGCCTTGCGGCAAGGCCCGGGAGCTGCTGCAAAATCTCCGGTCGTAGCCAGAACCTGCGGAAATCAGGGATTCACGGAGCAACCTGTGCTTCGTCGACGTGCGGGGCTCGGAAATGGGCGTTGTGATGATGGACGTGATCGTGGTCGGCGGCGGACCGACCGGCTTGATGCTGGCCGCCGAGTTGCGGCTGCACGACGTGCAGGTGGTCGTGCTGGAGAGGCTGACCGAGCCGACCGGGGAGTCCCGCGGACAGGGCCTGCACACGCGCAGCGTCGAGGTGATGGACCAGCGCGGCCTCCTGGACCGGTTCCTGGCGGTCAGCGAGAAGTTCCAGGTCGGCGGCCTCTTCGGCGGTATCCAGAAGCCGTGGCCGGATCAGCTGGACACGGCTCACCCGTACGGTCTCGCCACGCCGCAGCCGGTCACCGAACGGCTCCTCGACGAGCGTGCTCGCGAACTCGGCGCCGAGATCCGGCGCGGCTGCGAAGTGACCGGGCTGAGCCAGGACGAGGACGGGGTGACCGTCGAGCTGGCGGACGGCACGCGCCTGCGCTCGCGTTATCTCGTCGGCTGCGACGGTGGCCGCAGCACGGTGCGCAAGCGGATCGGCGTGGCTTTCCCCGGTGAACCGGCCACGGTGGAGACGCTGCTGGGCGACATGGAGCTGACCGAGGATCCGGCGGTGGTCGCCGCTGCCGTCGAGGAGGTGCGCAAGACCCAGCTCCGGTTCGGCGCCTCGCCCCTCGGGAACGGGAGGTACCGCCTCGTCGTACCCGCCGACGGCGTGGCCGAGGACCGTGCGGTCGCGCCGACCCTCGAGGAGTTCAAGCGGCGGCTGCGGGCCTTCGCCGGCACCGACTTCGGCGCGCACTCGCCGCGCTGGCTCTCCCGGTTCGGCGACGCCACCCGGCAGGCCGAGCGCTACCGGGTCGGCCGGGTGCTGCTGGCCGGCGACGCGGCGCACATCCACCCGCCGACCGGTGGGCAGGGGCTGAACCTCGGCGTTCAGGACGCGTTCAACCTCGGCTGGAAGCTGGCCGCAGCGGTGAACGGCTGGGCGCCGGAGGGGCTGCTCGACAGCTACCACGCCGAACGGCACCCGGTGGCCGCGCGCGTGCTGGAGAACACCCGCGCGCAGATGGCGTTGCTGGGGTCCGATCCGGGTGCGACCGCGCTGCGGACCCTGTTCTCGGAGCTGATGGACTTCGAGGAGGTGAACCGGTACGTCACCGGGCTGATCACCGCGGTCGGGGTCCGCTACGACTTCGGCGAGGGCCATGAACTGCTCGGCCGGCGGCTGCGCGACCTTCAGCTGAAGGGGGGTCGCCTCTACGAGCTGATGCACGGCGGACGCGGGCTGCTGCTCGACCAGACCGGCCGGCTGTCGGTACGGGGCTGGGCGGACCGCGTCGACCACGTCGTCGACGTCAGCGAGGAGCTGCAGGCGCCCGCGGTGCTGCTGCGGCCGGACGGCCATGTGGCGTGGGCCGGCGACGACCAGCAGGAGCTGCTGGGCCGGCTGCCCGAGTGGTTCGGCACCGCCGCCGACTGAGCCGTGGTTCGCACCGCCCCCGGCTGGGTGGGTGGTCCGGCACCGCCGCCGGATGAGCCCGTGGTTCGGCACCGCCGCCGACTGAGCGGGTGATCCGGCACCGCCGCCGGATGAGCCCGTGGTTCGGCACCGCCCCCGGCTGAGCGGGTGATCCGGCACCGCCGCCGGATGAGCCCGTGGTTCGGCACCGCCGCCGGATGAGCGGGTGGTCACCGCCCGTCGGCTCCTGCCGCGCCGGCCCCGGGGGCGCGATCGCCGTGCGCGATGCGTGTCAGGTCGGTCATGAGCGAGCCCAGCCAGGCCACGGCCGCGTAGTACTGTCGCGGCGCGCCGGGCGGCTCGACGGAGAAGGCCGCCCGGGCGGGATCGATCAGCGGTATCGACGTGACCGGCGTGTCCTCTCCCGGATCCAGTGCCGCCGAGACCAGCAGCATCCGCCCCGCCACCCGCTCCCCCAGAGTGCCCGCCGACTCGGCCGCCGCGGGACCCAGCTCGGTGACCGGCGGCTCCAGCATCCGGGCGGAGCCCCACAGGGCGTGATGCCCGGTGATCAGCGTCGCCTGCCAGTCCACCACGGGAGGCGGCCCCGCCCTGCGCCCCCGCCCCCCGAGGGGCGGGGGCTCGCTCTGCAACTGTGCGTAGGCGGACTCCGCGAGGATGACGGCACGTTGCAGCGACCGGCGGCCCGGCACTCCCGACGGGGCGGGCGACGCCGCGCCGCCCGCCACCGAGGCGCTGGTCGCGACCACGATCTCCGCCGCCCTGCGCAGGAGTTCCGCCCCCGCACGGCGCATCTCGTCATGGGCACCCCGGGGCCAGGCCAGCACACCGAAGACGGCGCCGATCGCACTGCCGACCAGCACGTCGAGGATCCTCACCTCCGCCAGCCGCCACGTCGGCTGCGCCAGCTGCGCGAAGACCAGTGCCACGGTCACGGTGAACAGTCCCTGTGCCCAGCCCATGCCCTTGACCGGTCCCACCGTGAAGGAGAACAGCATCAGCAACGGCAGCAGGACGGCGTAGACGGCGGTGCCGGAACCCACGAAGATCAGTATTCCGCCGCTCACCAGGGCCCCGGCCAGCGTGCCGGCGAGCGCCACACGGATGGTGCTCCATGTCGCGCCCAGTGTGGTGCGGGTGAGGGTGAGGGTGGCCAGCGTGGCCCAGAACCCGTGCGGCAGGGTGTCCACCCCGGCCACGAGCCTGGCCGCGGCCAGGGCCAGGGCCATGCGCACCGCGTTCTGGAAGAACACCGACCTGCGCCCGGCGTGGCCGTGCATCCGGTGCCACCACAGGACGGGGGCCCGGTTCCTGGCGTACCAGAAGTGGCCCACCGGCAGCTCCACCGTGGCGTGCCGGCCGCGCACCGCCAGATCGGCGGCCGCGCCCATCGCCAGCGCCGCGTCGGCGATCTCCAGCACGGCCGCGTGGCGGCGCAGGACGGCGGGCGGAAGAGGAGCGGCGGGCGCATCCGCTTCCTCCTGGGGCGGAAGGGAGGTGAGGGCCGTGGGAGGAGGGCCCGCGGACATGTCGGACAGACGGGCGCGTGCCCCGGTGAGCGCCCTCTGCTCCGCCACGGGGGGCGCTCCCGTCCGCAGACAGGCCGCGGTCGCGGCGGCCAGGCTCGCCACAGCGTGCAGTACGGCGGTGACGCCGGGTTCCGCCTGCTGCCCCGGCCCGGCCGGTACGTCGGGTGCCGGCCTGCCGGACGTCGCTTCCCGCCTCGGCGCGGCGGGCACGGCGGGCGCGGCCTCCCGGCCCGGCTCGGCGGGCGTGGCGGGTGTCGCCTCCCGCCCCGGCGCGGCGGGCAACTGGACGAGTCTGCTGAGCAGGGTCCGGATGGCCAGACCGGTGTGGGCGAGGGCGCGGTCGCGTACCCCGGGCCCCGCCGGGCGTTCCGCGTCCGGCACGTTGAGGGGCCGCAGCGCCTGGACCGCCGCCCGGGCCTCCTGGACGTCCGCGTCCGTCAGGGCGCAGGAGGACACCGCGAGGCCGGCCGCCCAGTGCTCTGCGGCCAGGGCGGCCCGGGCGGCCCGCTCCCGGTACGAGAGCGGGGCGGGCTCGCGGAAGAGCAGCGCCTCGGCGACCACGAACAGGACCGCTCCCGTGGTCGTACCGATCAGCCGGTCACCGAGCGAGCCGGGATCGTACGGCGGGAAGGACGGCAGCATGTAGAGGAGTTGAAGGCCGGGGGCCGCGCCGGCCGGGCGTGGGCCGCCCACGGCGGAGAAGGCCAGCGTGAAGCCGACCACCAGCATCCCGAGTGCCGCGCTCCAGGTCCGCACCGACAGATAGGTGCCCACGGTCACCAGCACCCAGCACACCGGCAGCAGGCGCAGTATCACCGCCGCCTGCTGCCGCCCGGTACCGGGGATCCTGGAGAGCCCGCCCAGCGCCACCACGGTGAACAGCGCGTAGATCGCCGCCACGGGATTGTCGAGGCCGTACCGGAAGAAGTAGAAGCACCCTCCGGCGACAAGGGTCACACGCAGCGCACGTCGGCCAGAGGCGGCGTAGGCCGTCGGCAGCCGAGCACCTGGAACACCCCGCATCTCTTCAGAATCACCTACCCCACGGCATCCGGCATTTCTGATCACCGGTTCGCCGGGGCCGGCTCGTCGTCGACGGCGGCGGCCACGCCCCGAGCGGCTCGGCTCGGCCACCCCCGAGCGGCTCGGCTCGGCCACGATCCGCCCTGTTCGGCTCGGCCTGGTCGTCGGCGGCATCCGAGCCGCGAAGGACTACGCCGCCCGCCGCGCTCGCCGTCGTGGCCGCCACGTCGCCCCCGCGCGGCCGTCACCCGGTCTCCGCACGAGCCGGAGACTCCGGTGGGCCGGGGGCGAAAAAACGAAAGGCAAGGAGGTCACCCACTCCTTGCCACTCTCAACTTATAGCGCACCGGGGGGCTTGCGGCAAGGCCCCCGTCGTACCGCAGAATCATCGGCCTAGGCCAGGAAGCAGCGAAAATGGGGGATGTACGAAGTGCGTGTGCTGTTGTCGACGTATGGGTCGCGCGGGGACGTCGAACCGCTGGCGGGGCTTGCGGCGCGGTTGCGGGAACTCGGCGCGGAGGTGCGGGTGTGCGCGCCGCCGGACGAGGTCTTCGCGCAGCGGTTGGCCGCTGTCGGCGTGCCGCTGGTGCCGGTCGGCCCGTCGGCGCGCGCGCTGACGAACGCGGCGCCACCGCCCTCGTCCCTGCCCCGGCGCGCGGCCGAACTGATCGCCGGTCAGCTGGACGCGGTCCCCCCGGCGGCCGAGGGCTGCGACGTGCTGGTGGCGACGGGCGTGCTGCCCGCCGCCGCGGGCGCGCTGTCGGTGGCCGAGCTGGGCGTCGGTGTGGCGCACGACGGGCCCACCCCCACCTTCGCCTCCCTGTCCGCCGCCCTTCGGGATGCCCTGGCCCCCGAGACCCGCGCACGGGCGACCGCCGTGGCCGGCCGGGTCCGCGCCGACGGGGCGTCGGTGGCCGCGCGGCTGCTGCTCGACAGCGGCAGCTGAGAAGGCCCGCACATGTCCGCGTGAACCACCCGCGCACGCGCGTATCCCCGTGTCCGCATGCACCACCCGCGTACGCGTGTCCCCCGCCCGCTTGCACCACCCGCGTACGCGTGTCCCCCGCCCGCATGCACCGCCCTCGTACGCGTATCCCCTGTCCGCGTGCACCACCCGTGTACGCCTGTCCCCCGCCCGCATGCACCACCCGTCCGAGCGCGCACTCCCGCATCCGCACGCACCGCCCGCTCGCGTCGGGCCGGGGCCGGAACACGAGATTCGCGAAGCACCATCGGCCTCATTGGAGCCAGAGACGTGAACCATTCCCTGACCACCAGCGCGTTCGACCTCCCCGACCGCCTCTCCTCGAAGGCCGACCCCACGCTGATCGCCGACGACGAGAGGCACCTCGCGGCCATCGCGGAGTGTCTGGAGCAGTCGATCGCCGAACTCTCCGGCCGTCTTGCCGCCGAGCGCAGGGCGCCCGGCGGCAAGGGCCGGCAGGCGATGGACCGGGACGCGGAGATCCACCGGCTGACCGCCCGGCTGCGCACCCTGCGCCGCTTCGGTCTGGACCTGTGCCTCGGACGCATGGTCACCGAGGACGGTCCCGAGCCCGTGTACGTCGGCCGGCTCGGTCTCACGGACAGCGCCGGCCGCCGGCTGCTGGTCGACTGGCGCTCGCCCGCGGCCGAGCCGTTCTTCGGGGCCACCCACGCCAACCCGATGGGTCTGGCGAGCCGCCGCAGGTACCGCTGGACGAGCGGCCGGATCAGTGACTACTGGGACGAGGTGTTCACCGCCGACGGACTGGTCGGGCATGCCGCGCTCGACGACCAGTCCGCGTTCATCGCCAGCCTGGGCGGCAACCGTTCACCGCGGATGCGGGACGTGCTCGGCACCATCCAGGCCGACCAGGACGCCATCATCCGGGCGGGGTCCCGCGGCGCCCTCGTCGTGGACGGCGGGCCGGGCACGGGGAAGACCGTGGTCGCCCTGCACCGCTCCGCCTACCTGCTCCACTCCGACCCCAGGCTCGGTCACCGCCGGGGCGGCGTGCTGTTCGTCGGTCCGCACCGGCCGTACCTGGCCTACGTCGCCGATGTCCTCCCCAGCCTCGGGGAGGAGGGCGTGCAGACCTGCATCCTGCGGGACCTCGTCGCCGAGGGTGCCGAAGCGGCGGTCGAGACCGACCCGGACGTGGCCCGTCTGAAGTCGTCCGCGGAGATGGTCAAGGCCATCGAGACGGCCGTCAGGTTCTACGAGGAGCCGCCCACCGAGGGCATGACGGTCACCACCCACTGGTCCGACATCCGGCTGAGCGCCGACGACTGGGCCGTGGCGTTCGAGGCGGCCGAACCCGGCACCCCGCACAACGAGGCGCGCGACCAGGTCCTGGAGGAGCTGCTCACGATCCTTACGGACAAGCACGACGGCGATGTCTCACCCGAGCTGCTGCGCAGGTCGCTGCTGCGGAACCGGGAGCTGCTGACGGCCTTCAACCGGGCCTGGCCGCTGCTGGAGGCCGCCGACCTGGTGGGAGACCTGTGGTCGGTACCCGCCTATCTGCGGCTGTGTGCGCCCTGGCTCGGCCGCGACGACGTCCGGCTGTTGCAGCGTGCGGACGCCCAGGCGTGGACGGTGTCCGACCTGCCGCTCCTGGACGCGGCACGGCAGCGGCTCGGCGACCCGGAGGCGGCCCGGCGCAAACGCCGCCAGGAGGCCGTCCTCACCGCCCAGCGCGAGCGCATGGCGCAGGTCGTCGACGCCCTGATCCAGGCCGACGACGACGGTGAGGGCCTCGTGACGCAGCTGCGCCGGGAGGACTTCCAGCGCAACCTGGTCGACGAGTCCGAGCTGGCCGGCGTCGAACCGGACCTGCTCGCCGGGCCGTTCGCGCACATCGTCGTGGACGAGGCCCAGGAACTGACCGACGCGGAGTGGCAGATGCTGCTGCTCCGCTGCCCGTCCAGGAGCTTCACCATCGTGGGGGACCGCGCCCAGGCCCGGCACGGGTTCACGGAGTCGTGGGAGGAACGCCTCGGACGGGTCGGGTTCGGCCGGGTCGGCCTGGCCTCCCTGAGCGTCAACTACCGGACGCCGGCGGAGATCATGGCGGAGGCCGAGCCGGTCATCCGGGCCGTGCTGCCGGACGCCAACGTACCTGCGTCCATCCGCGCCGGCGGCGTTCCCGTCGTGCACGGCCCTGCCTCCGATCTGCATCCTGTCCTCGACGCCTGGCTCGGCGCTCACGCCGACGGAGTCGCGTGTGTCATCGGCGATCCCATGTTCCGAAAGACGCCTCGTGTCCGGTCGTTGCCCCCGGAGCTGGCGAAGGGACTCGAATTCGACCTGGTCGTGCTGGTCGACCCGGAGAAGTTCGGCGAAGGCGTCGAGGGAGCGGTGGACCGCTACGTCGCGATGACCCGGGCGACCCGGCAGCTCGTCATCCTCCGGAACACCTGACACCCGGACGCCCACGGAGGCGGGCAGGCGGCGCACCGTCTCCCGGCCGGGGATCTGACGGGCCGGCCGGCGGTGCGCCGGGCGTGTCCCGGCTCAGGGCGCGCAGGCCGGTACGCCGTCCAGCCAGGCCGGGCCCTGGACGTAGATGTTGGTGACCCAGGCGCGGTAGTCGGGGAGGTAGGACCAGGCGTCGTTGGTGTAGCCCTCGGCGGTGACGACCTCGGCGTGCTTCTGGCAGGCGATCCGCACGGTCGTCGGGCCGGGGAAGGCGTAGACGCGGGCGGCCCTGACGGAGGGCTGGGCCTTGGTCCAGACGCCGGTGCCCCAGGTGCGGAAGACGGGGCCTTCGACGGCTGCGGTGTCGACGCGCACGGCTCCGAAGTAGTCCCCGCCGAGGCGTACGTCACTGACCATCAGCTTGGTGCCGGACTGCCGGGCCTCCACCATCTTTCCCGCGCCCAGGTACAGGGCGATGTGGTGCAGGTCCGCCGAGGTGCCGTAGGCGAGCAGGTCGCCGGGGCGCAGCGGGGTGAGGCCGTCGGCCGCGGTGAAGCGGTCGGCGGTGCGGTGGGTGTAGTACTGGGCGCTCGCGTCACCGTTGAGGATGTCGGCTCCGGTGGCCTGGGCGTAGGCGTAGCGGACCAGGCCGGAGCAGTCGAAGCCGAGGCGTTCGGGGTCGTGTTCGCTGGCGGGGTCGCTCGAGTCCACCTTGCCGTAGGTGGGCCCGGGCCGGGGGCCGTGGCCGCCGCCCCAGGTGTACCAGACGCCGGCGGCGACCTGCCCGCAGGCGGCGTCGACGGCCCGTTCGGCCGCCGCGGTGGCGCCCGGGGCGAGGACGCCGCAACTGCCGTCCGCCGGCCGGGCGAACGGGCCGGTGGCCGTCGCGGGTGTCGCGGGTGTGGCGAGGAACAGAGCGGTGAGAAGCGCGATGAGTGTGCCGATGGCGCCGGTTCGCCGGAGCATGACGGAACCCCCGTTTTCTGGTCTGGTCGTCGGGTCGCGGTGAAGTGGTGCGGTCACAGCCTGCCCGGCCGCGGTGTCCCGGGCCCGGACGGAACGGGGCCCTCTTCGCCGGGCAACGGGAAACGCCCGGGAAACCCCGGCCGGCCAGGGCGGTCGCTCAGTGATGCGGGCACGCCGACGCGCCGGGTGCGGACCCGCCGGGGAACAGGGACCGGCGCGTCGCCGGGTCCATGTCCGCCTCCAGGCGGCAGATCTCCGCCAGCCGGGCGCGGCTGTCCAGGCTCCACAGCCGTACCGTGCCGTCGTTGCTGCTGCTCGCCACCGTCCGGCCGTCGGGCGCGAAGGCCACCCCCCACACCGCGTTGGTGTGCCCGGTGAGCGTGGCCCACGACCGCCGTCCGGGCACGTCCCACAGCCGTACCGTACGGTCGTTGCCGCTGCTGGCGAGCAGCCGTCCGTCCGGTGAGAAGGCCAGGCCGCGCACCGAGCCGGCGTGGCCCGTGAGCGAGACGAGGAGCCGGTGCCGCGCCACGTCCCACAGGCGTACGGTGCCGTCGTTGCCGCAACTGGCCAGCGTGCTGCCGTCGGGCCGGAAGGCGACGCCCCGGACCGCGCCGGTGTGGCCGGTCAGCGTGGCCAGCCGGCGGTGCGTGCGCACGTCCCACAGACGCACCGTCAGATCGTCGCCGGCGCTGGCCAGTGTGTGTCCGTCGGGGCTGAAGGCGACGTCGTTGACGTAGTCGGTGTGGCCGGTCAGGACGGCGGCCGTACGGCGGCCGGGGAGGTCCCAGAGGCGAAGGGTGCGGTCGGCGCCCGCGGAGGCGAGCGTACGGCCGTCCGGCGCGAACGCCAGCGCGAACACGGCTGAGTGGTGGCCGTGCAGCACGGCGCGCGGGCGGCGGGCGGCCACGTCCCACAGCACGATCGTGCCGTCGGAGCCGGCGGCGGCGAGTGTGCCGCCGTCCGGGGCGAACGCCACGGTGGTGACGCTGCCGCGCGAGCCCGCCAGGGTCGTGGGCCGGCCACGGCCGCGGGCGGGGTCCCACAGCCGCACGGTGTGGTCGGCGTCGGCGGTGGCCAGCAGCCGCCCGTCGGGCCGGTAGGCGACGCCCGAGACCTCCGTGAAGGGGCGTGCGGCCAGTATCCGGCCGCGCAGTTCCCACAGGACCACGGACTGGTCGAACCCGCCGGTGGCGAGCAGGGTGCCGGTGGCGTCGACCGCCACGGACATCACGTAGTCGGTGTGCCCGGTGAGGGTGGTGACGAGCCGTCCGCTGCGGACGTCCCACAGTCTGGTCGTGCCGTCGCCGCTGGCGCTGACCACGGTGGTGCCGTCGGGGGTGTAGGCCACGGCGTTGACGTCGTCGCTGTGTCCGGTGAGCGTCGCCGCGGCCCGGCGGCGGGCGACGTCCCACAGCCGTACGGTACGGTCCACTCCCCCGCTGGCCAGGCCGCGGCCGTCGGGGGCGAAAGCCAGGCCGAGCACCTCGTCGGTGTGACCGCGCAGGACGGCCGGCTGCCGGGCGCCGCGGAGGTCCCACAGCCGTACGGTCCGGTCCGCGCCGGCCGAGGCGAGCGTTTCGCCGTCCGGGGCGAACGCGAGCGCGTCGACCTGGCCGGAGTGCCCGGAGAAGCGGGCCGTCCGCCGGGGTGTCCCGGCCGTGTCCCAGAGCTGGACGGCTCCGTCGGCGGCGGCGACGGCGAGGGTGTGGCCACGGGGGGCGAAGGCGACCGCGCGGGCGGCGCGGGTCTGCTCCGGCAGGAGGGTGACACGGGTGGGGCGGCCCGGGGACCACAGCCGTACCGGCCCGGTGGTCGCCGTGACGGCGAGGGTGCGGCCCTCCGGGCCGAAGGCGAGGGAGCGGACCCGGCCCGGGACGGTGAGCGTCGCGGTCGTCCGGTGGTCGGCGGGCCGCCACAGGCGGACGGTGCCGTCGGAGCTGCCGGTCGCCAGCAGGTGGCCGCCCGGCGCGAAGGCGACCGCGTTGACCGGGCCGCGGTGTCCGCCGAGCCGGGCCGCGAAGGGCTCGGCCTGGGTGCTCAGCAGGGCGCCGCGGGCCGTGGCGGTCGGTTGCGTGCGGTAGGCCTCCGCAGCGAGCAGCATGGAGGCCTCGGGACGGCCCCCGGCCAGCAGGGTGGAGCGGACGGCGAGCGCCTGCGAGCGGGCGAGGCGCTCCTGGGCGAGTGCGTCGGACCGCTGCCGGTAGGCGAGACCGCCGGCGGCAAGGGCGCAGCCGAGCAGGACGACGAGGGTGGCCACCATGGCGTGCCGCAGCCGTACCTGACGCCGTGCCTGGCGCTGCCGGGTCTCCTCCTCCGCGCGGCTGGCGCGCAGGAACGCCTCCTCGACGGGACCGAGCGGTCCGAGGCCGCCTCGGTCCCCGGTCCAGGACCGCACGCCGTCCAGGCGTGTGCCGCGGTAGAGCGCCGACGGGTCGCGGCCCTCGCGCTCCCATTGGGCCGCGGCGTGGGCGAGTTGCTGGCGGACGAGGAGGCCGGCCCGGTCGGCGCTGATCCAGCTCCGCAGCCGGGGCCAGCTGTGCAGCAGGGCCTCGTGCGTGATCTCGACGCTGTCGCTGTCGACGGTGAGGAGCCGGGCGCGGACGAAGACGTCGAGTGCGGTGCCGGCGCCCTCGGCGTCGGCGAGCTGCGCCATGAGCGGGGTAAGGCCGGCCCGGCGCCGGGTGGTGCCGGTGTCGTCGGAGACCTGCACGAGCCGGGACAGGATGCGCCGGATGGTCTGCTGTTCGGCGGGGTACAGCTGGGCGAACGCGTCCTCGGCCGTGCGGGCCACGGCTCCCTGGATGCCGCCGGTGCTCTCGTACCCGGCGACGGTCAGCGTGTCCGCCTCGCGGTGGCGCCAGGTGGCCAGCAGGGCGTGGGAGACGAGCGGGAGCGCGCCGGTGGGGATGGTCTGGGCGCCGGGTTCGCCGGTCAGTCCGGCGTCCCGCAACAGCACGGGGATCAGACCGGGTTCGAGGCGGACACCGGCGAGTTCGGCGGGGCGGGTGATGGACTCGCACAGCTCGGCCGTGGTCATCGGCGGCAGTACGTGGAGTCCGTCGGTGAAGACGGGCGCGAGCTCCGGCAGGTCGAGACACCGGCCGGAGAAGTCGGCGCGTACGCCGAGGACGACGACGGCGGGGTCGTACCCGGGTGTCCGCGGTGGTGCGGCCAGGGTGCACAGCACGCGGGCGAAGGCGCGTCGTTCGGCCTCGTCGGGGCAGAGGGTGAACAGCTCCTCGAACTGGTCGACGAGCAGGACGAGCCGCGGCGGTGGCGGCGGCCTGCGGCCGGCCGGGGCCGGTTCCGAGCCGGTGCGGGCGGCGGTCAGGAGGAGCTCGGGGCGCTCGCCCAGCCGGGCGGCGGTGAGGTCCAGGTCGCCGCCGAGGGTCTTGGCGGTGCGCTCCAGCAGTTCGTCCAGCGGGTGCGCGGTGGGCGTGAGGGTGACCACCGGCCAGCGGTCGGCGCCGGCCATCGGGAAGCCGCCGGGCCGCCGGAGCGCGGGTACCAGACCGGCGTTGAGGAGGGACGACTTGCCCGCGCCGGAGGGGGCGACGAGCAGCAGCGGCCCGTGGCCGACCCTGCCGAAGACCCGTTCCACGAGCGCCCGTGTGGCCCGCTCCCGGCCGAAGAACCGGGCGGCGTCCTGCGTGGTGTACGCGGACAGGCCCGGGTAGGGGCAGGCGGGGCCGGTGACATCGTTGCCGTCACCGGGCCGGGCCGTGCGCGGTGCCGCGACCAGGCGCAGCAACGCGCCCTCCGCGTCCAGGATCCGGTCGCAGCGGCGGGCCACGTCGACGGTCGCGCGTTTCGCGCCGGTCTCGATCTTGCTGAGATACCCCTTGCTGTAGTGGGTCTGTCTGGCCAGGTCGGCGAGCGACAGACCGCGCTGCTGCCGCAGTCGTCGCAGTTGTGCGGGGAAGGCCGGTGTGGTCGGCACCGTCCGGTCCCCGTCGTTGTCGTTCCGGTTGCCGGTGTCGGCTCCCTGTTGCGGCTCCCCCAAGGCGTCCCCCATGGCAAGCGTGCCCAGGCCGTGAGACGGCGGAAGCCCAGGTTACTGCGGGGGTACGACACATGGCCCAGCCATGCGTGCGCAGTGGCCGAAAACGAGCTTCCGGAACCGCGGTTGCGGTTCCGGAAGCTCTCCCCCGTGGCGCCCCTCAGTCAGCCGTGGGGTGGGGTCACGGCCGGTTGAGGGTGATGGAGTTGATCGGCGTGAGGTCGGCGTACACGCCCGTGCTCTCGGCGATGGGGGCGCCGCAGCCGGCGCCGTTGTAGCCGGTGCACAGGCTCGCGGTCGCACCGCCGTACTGGTTGTTGAGGACCCAGTGACGGCCGACCTGGTTGCTGAGGTTGTGCGGGCCGTAGCTGTAGAGGACCAGGCTGGGTGACTGGGCCGGGTTCTGGTTCTGCGGGTAGACACAGACCGCGCCGTCCGGGCAGCCGGCCCACGGATCGGCCGCCGGCCTGGCGTGGGCCGCACCGCTCATCGCCATGACGGCCGCCGCCGCCGTCGCGAACGCGGCAGCACCGCGCATCATCTTGCGCATGGGTTCCCCCTTGCAGTTCTCCTGCGTCGTCGCAGGTCGTGCTTTGCGTTGACGGCATCAGCGTTTCCGCCACGGCCGCCCCGCGTCGACGGGTTTCCCGTCGCCCATCGCCCCCTCCCCGGGGAAACCGTGCCCGACCAGCGGCGCGAGCGGGCCTGGGCAACCGGTGGGGGCGGCGTTCCGCCCGGGTTCCGGCGGCACTCGCGGTCGAACGGCGGCCGGCGTCCCCCGCGCAGACGGGGACGACTGAAGGACGACACCTATGGTCGGCGTGCGAGGGTGAGCGTGCGCGACAGCGGACGTGGGGGTTCTCGGACACCGATCCCGCCGCGACATACTGAGGCGTCGTCCGGCCGACGCCCGACCGAGGGACGTGAAGGGAAAGACCTGTGATCAACCGGGTGCGCCAGCTGCGCAAGCAGCGGCTGATGACACTGGAGGCGCTGGCCGAGCGCACCGGCGTCACCAAGAGCTACCTGTCCAAGGTCGAACGTGGCCGGAGTGTCCCGTCGATCGCCGTCTGCGCCTCCCTCGCCAAGGCCCTCGACGTCCCGTTGGACCACCTCTTCGCCGATGCCGAGGAACTCGCCGAAGTCACCGTCACCCGGGCCGGGGAACGCCGGCCGCTCACCCCTGACCAGGACCCCGGCACCCGCTACGAGGGCATGGCACTGGAGGCCGGCACCAAGAGCATGACTCCCTTCATGCTCTACCCCCCGCACGACGCCGACCGCGTCCCCTTCCGTGACCACCCCGGCGAGGAGTTCCTCTTCGTGCACCGAGGTCAGGTCGAGCTGATCCTTCCTTCCCGCACCATCACTCTCCACCCCGGGGACTGCGCCTACTTCAAGGCCACCACTCCCCACAAGGTCCGCTCCCTCGGCGCCGAGCGCGCCGCCCTTCTCCTCCTCGTCGCCGATGACCAGTTCCATCCCGACGCTCCGCAGGGACCGCACTCCCACCGTCCCTGATCCGCGGATCCGCTCGGTGGACGAGTCCCGTCTCGATCCCCGTGGCGGCCGGGCGCGCTCCGATCCGAGCGGGGAGGATTCGGTGAGCGCGCTTGCCGTAGAGTCAACTCGCCGCCGCCCAGGCTGACTTCGGCCCCGATCCGCACGCCCGGCGGGCCCACCCGACAGCGGTCGCCCGAACACCTCGGGCCACTCCGGCCACCCCCCCTTCACGCGGTCACCCCTCATTGCCTCAGGACACAAGGTGTCCTATGGTGAACGAGGTTTCCTAAGAGTGCCGCCTTTCGCCGGCACGCGAACGCGGGGCCCGCCGACAGACCGGGCCCCCGGAACTGGAGCAGAAGATGGCAAGCACCCTGCGAGATCCCAAGGACTTACTCGTCGACCGCGCCAAGCGGCAGATGGACGACTTCTTCGGCGACTCCGGGCTGACGACCCGGCAGAAACTGGCCCTCACCTGTCGTATCGCCCATGACGGCGGACACGACTCGGGGCTCGCCGGCCAGATCAGCGCTCGCGGACAGAAGCCCGGCACCTATTACACCCAGCGCCTGGGCCTCGGCTTCGACGAGATCACCGAGGACAACCTGCTGCTGGTCGACGAGGACCTGGAGGTCCTCGAAGGCGAGGGCATGCCCAACCCCGCCAACCGCTTCCACTCCTGGATCTACCGGGAACGCGAGGACGTCAACTGCATCATCCACACGCACTCCCTGCACACCGCGGCCCTCGCGATGCTCGAAGTGCCCCTGGTGGTCTCCCAGATGGACACCACCCCCCTGTACGACGACTGCGCCTTCCTCAAGGAGTGGCCGGGCGTTCCCGTGGGCAACGAGGAGGGCGAGATCATCTCCGCCGCCCTCGGTGACAAGCGCGCCATCATCCTCGCCCACCACGGCCAGCTCGCCACCGGAGCCACCATCGAGGAAGCCTGCAACCTGGCCATGCTCATCGAACGCGCCGCGCGCCTCCAGCTCCTCGCCATGGCGGCCGGCACCATCCAGCCGCTCGACCCGGAACTCGCACGGGAGGCCCACGACTGGACCTCGACCGACCGGCGCAGCAAGGCGAACTTCGCCTACTACGCTCGAAAGGCACTACGCAATCACCCCGACTGCGTCAACGGACAGGTGGCCGTCTGATGGCGAACGCGCCGCTCAAGGGCATCATCGCCTACCCCGTGACCCCGTTCGACACCGTCACCGGCGAGGTCGACCTCGCCACGCTGAGCCGGCTCACCGACGAACTGGTGACGGCGGGAAGCCACGCCGTCGCCCCGCTGGGCAGCACCGGTGAGAGCGCCTACCTTCGCGAGGCCGAATGGGACGCCGTCTGCGAGACCGCGCTCCAGACCGTCGCCAACAGGGTTCCCACCTTGGTCGGCGTCTCGCACTGGAGCACAGAGGGCACGGTCCGCCGGGCTCGGGTGGCCGCCCGTCACGGCGCCACCGCGATCATGGTGCTTCCGCAGGTCTACTGGAAGCTCACGGAGGCCGAACTCCAGCGGCACTACGCCGCGGTGGCGGCGGCCACCGACCTTCCGGTGATGCTCTACAACAACCCGGGCACCAGCGGGGTCGATCTGCTGCCGGAAACCGTGGTCGCGCTCGCGCGCAAGATCCCCAACCTCACCATGGTCAAGGAAAGCTCCGGCGACGTCGCCCGCTTCCGCGCCATCCGTGAGCTGTCCGACGGGGCGCTGTCCGTCTACAACGGGAGCAACCCGCTCGCGCTCGATGCCTTCCGCTCCGGTGCCGCCGGCTGGTGCACCGCGTCGCCCTGCCTGGTCCCGCGCTGGGCCCTGGAACTGTACGCCGCGGTGATGGGCGGTGACGACGGACGCGCCGACGCCGTCCTGGCCGAGCTGCTGCCGTTCCTGGAGTTCATCGTCGGCCACGGCCTGCCCCGGACCATCAAGGCGGGACTGCGGATCCAGGGTCGGGGAGCCGGCTCTCCCCGGGCACCGCTCATGCCGCTGCCGGAGAAGGAGACGAAGCAGCTCCAGGGAATGCTCGAACGTCTGGCGGCGCACCCCCTCGTGGACAGCGCGGCCACCGGCACGGCGGGACCCGCCGCCTGAGGCTCCCGGGCCGGACCGGCACACCGGTCCGGCCCGGCACCCGCGTCGTCGCTCGGAGCCCTGCCGGGCGGACGGGGCCGAACGGCCGATCGGCCTCGCGCCTGCCGCCTGTTCCGGCCGCCCTGTGGGCACACTTGATGGACCGTCACATCGTGGTCCGCACGAAGGAAATCCGTCCGCCGATGCAGATCGATCTCACAGGACGCACCGCGCTGGTCACCGGCTCCACCCAGGGCATCGGCGCGGCCATCGCCGTAGCCCTCGCCCGGGCCGGGGCCCGCGTGGGCGTCAACGGCCGGGACGAGCGGCGGGTGGCCGAGAGCGTCGAGTCACTGGCGGCCGAGGCGCCCGGCGCGGAGCTGATGCCCGTGGCCGCCGATGTGTCCCGTGACGAGGGAGCGGCCCGGGTGATGGAGCTGCTGCCGCAGGTGGACATCCTCGTCAACAACCTCGGAGTCTTCGGCGCCGCCGACCCGCTGGAGATCACCGACGAGGAATGGCGGCGCTACTTCGAGGTGAACGTCCTCGCCGCCGTACGGCTCACCCGGCTGTATCTGCCGGGCATGACCGGGCGCGGCTGGGGGCGGATCCAGTACGTCGCCAGCGACTCGGCGGTCGTCATCCCCGCCGAGATGATCCATTACGGGATGTCGAAGACGGCACTGCTGGCCGTCAGCCGCGGCTTCGCCAAGAAGGCCGCGGGCACGGGCGTGACGGTGAACTCGGTCATCGCGGGCCCCACCCACACCGGCGGCGTCGAGGACTTCGTGTACGAACTCGTCGACCGGGACCTGCCCTGGGACCAGGCGCAGCGCACGTTCATGCGCGAGCACCGCCCGCAGTCGCTGCTGCAACGGCTGATCGAGCCGGAGGAGATCGCCCACATGGTCGTCTACCTCGGCTCCGACCAGGCGTCGGCCACGACCGGCGGAGCCCTGCGCGTCGACGGCGGGTACATCGACTCGATCCTCCCCTGACGGGTTTCGGACAGCTGGATCCACACCCCGACGGGTTTCGGACCGCCGGGTCCTTCCCTGACGGGTTACGGACCATCGGCGTTGCCCGAACGGGCGCCGGAAGCGCTTACCCGTGACCGAAGTCACCTGACGCCACGCCCGGTTCCTTTCTTTAACCGTCCGGTAAATCAACGGTCTGTAAAACGACGTCCGCGTGGAGCGCCCGGATAGTAGTAACGGGCGCCACAAGGGCGGTAGTTGACAACGTTGGCGTAGACAGATAGCGTCTCCAACTGCTATGAGCACGTAATGTTTATTCTTGCGATTCGACCAGCAAAGCTCGGGACTCGATCAGCAAAGCCGCGGAACGCCTCTAATCATTCTCGGCCAATAATTGGCCGAAACCATTCGCTCCATGCTTTTTGGGGCACCCCGCGGTCGTACCGGCGGTAAGTACCGGCACCGCAATGCGGAGCAGCATTGGGGCCGGCCCGCGGTGCGCGGCACAAACGGGGGACCAGAGGGATGCGACGCCTCTCGCGCGGCGCCGGCGGAGATCACGTCGGCGGATCCGCGCACGTTGCGCCGCCGGTCAGAGGCCGTCGACCAGGGCGCAGACCGGTCCGGCGCGCCGCCTTTGCGGCGGCGCCGCCACCCTCACAGACTTTTCACGCACCGTCGCGCGACGCCGGCTCGTCACGCGGAAACCGGGGCATGATCCGGCTCGGAGAAAAGAATCCAGGGGGACCCACGATGCACCTTTTCGGCCGTTCGCGAGAACTTCAGGCCCTGACCGAGGCGTTCACCGACAGCGTGCGGGGAAACGGCCGGCTCGTGATCATCACGGGCGGTCCCGGATCAGGAAAAACCCAGCTGGTGCATGAATTCCTCACCACGCTGAACAGCACCGACGCGCGCATACTGACCGGTACGGCATCTTCCGCGGAACGAGATCGGCCGCTGAGTCTGGTGGGACAATTACTGGGCAACGCCGAGGCGGAGTGCGCGATATCACACCACGCGACCCCCGCGGTGAACTCCTCGGCGGAAAACCGCCGCCCCTCCGGCCCTGGAACCCGGCCCCAGTCCGAGCCCTCCGAAGACGAGACGGACGAGGCGCTCTGGCACCTCGCCCAGGATGAACGTCCCCTGGTCATCGCGGTGGACGACACCCACACCACGGACCCGGCCTCCCTCCGTACGCTCATCCGCCTGCTGCGCCGCAGCCGCTCCCGGCGGGTGCTGGTGGTGTGCGCGACCTCGGGACACTTCGGCGAGATCCGCTCGGCCGCGCACACCGAACTCCTTCGTCAGCCGCACCGCCGGGTACGCCTGGCTCCCCTGTCGGAGGCGAGCGTCGGCGAACTGCTCGCCGCACAGGCCGGACGGCCCCTGCCGGGAAGCGTCCGCAGCGCCTACCACCGGGCCACCGCCGGCAGCCCCCTCCTCGTGCACGCCCTGCTGGACGACAGCACGGGGTTCGGCCCCGAGATCGGCCGGCCCGTCGCCGGAACCGCCTACCGCCAGGCCGTGCTGTCGCTGCTCCGCCGCGGCGAGGCGGGGCACGTCCGGGTGGCCCGGGCGCTGGCCGCGCTCGGCCCCCTGGCAAAGGCAGTTCCCGTGGGAGAGCTGGCCGGCACCACACCCGTCGGCACGCAGGAGGCCGTCGACATCCTCAACTCCGCCGGTCTGCTCGACGGTCACGCCTTCCGGCACCCCACCGCCGCCGCGGCCGTCCTGGAGGACATGGACACCGCCGCGCGCACGCAGCTCCACGGCCGGATCGCCGACATGCTGTATCGTTCCGGCGCGCCCGCCGACGAGGTGGCACGTCACCTCTCCGCCGCGGATCACGTCCCCGCACGATGGGGCGCGGGAATCCTGCGCACCGCCGCGGAACAGGCCCTGGCCGCGGACGAGGTGGAACGCTGCACCGACTACCTCGGCCTCGTCCTGCGCGACTGCTCCGACGAGCGTGAACGCCACGCCCTGTCCGTGGCCCTGGCGCGCGCGCAGTGGCGCACCAACCCGGCGGCGGCCGGCCCCCATCTGGAACCGCTGCGCGAAGCGGCGCTGGACGGCGGACTGAGCATGCGGGACACCGCCACCGTCCTGCGGTACATGCTCTGGCAGGGCGACACCGAGCTGGCCGCCCAGGCGGTGGCCACGCTCGTGCACGCGCACTCGCCCACCGAGGCGCAGATCATCGCCGAGGTGGAGTTCGTACGGCAGTGGTTCTACGGTGTCGCGCTCCCCGGCAGGGGCGCCCCGGTCAGTGGCCTCGACCCGAGTGGCCGGCATGTGCGCGCCGACGCCGGCGGACTGGCCGCGCGGGTCGCGGCGCTGATCGGCGGTGAGGCCACCGACGAGTCCGCGGCGGCCGTCGCCCAGGCCCTCCAGGGACACCAACTCGACCACTTGAACCTCGAGTTGGTCGCGATGTCCCTGCTGGCGATCGCCCACGCGGACCGGCCCGCCGTCGCCGCCGAGGCCTGTGACGCACTGCTGGAGTGCGCCCAGGAACGCCGGGCGACGACCTGGCAGGCCCTGCTCGGCGGCATCCGGGCGGAAATCGCCCTGCTCCAGGGGGACGTGTCCGCCGCCTCCCAGGGCGCCCTCGCCGCGCTCGGCATCCTGCGCGCCCAGAGCTGGGGGGTGCTCATCGGCCTCCCGCTGTCGACGGCGATCTCCGCGCTCACCGCCATGGGCTCCTACGCGGATGCCGAGGACCTGCTCAAACACGATGTGCCCGAGCCGATGTTCCGCACCGTCTTCGGCATCCAGTACCTGCGGGCCCGCGGCCACCACTACCTCGGCACCGACCGGCCCTTCGCGGCGCTGGGCGACTTCGAGACCTGCGGACGGCTGCTCCGGGAAGGCAACCCCAGCCTGCAGAAGGGCATCCCCTGGCGGTCCGACCTGGCCCTGGCCAACCTCCGTATCGGCAAGGCCCGCACGGCCCGGGACTGGGCCGAGGAGCAGCTGCGGCTGCCCGGCGGCCACAGCTCCCGGGCCCGGGCCATGGCACTGCGCCTGCTGGCCGCGACCAGCAAGCCGCACCGCCGGGCCTCGCTGCTGCGCGAGTCGATCGACCTGCTCAAGACCTGCGGCGACCGGTACGCGCTGGCGCAGGCGTACGCCGACCTGTCCGCGGCGCACTACGAACTCGGCGAGTACGCCCGCGCCCGGCTCGTGGCACGGCAGGCGGCACGGGAGGCGGAGGCCTGCCACATCGAGTCCCCGGTCGACGCACACCTGCTGGAGGATCCGGTGCGCCAGGAGACCTCCGGGTCCGAGGGCGGCCCCGCCATCCTGAGCGACGCGGAGTGCCGGGTGGCCGGGCTGGCCGCGCTCGGGTACACCAACCGGGAGATCAGCGCCCGACTGCACGTCACGATCAGCACCGTGGAGCAGCACCTCACCCGCGTGTACCGCAAGCTGAACGTGGCCAGCCGTTCCGAGCTGCCGTCGAAGATGCTGGAGCATCGCATCCCGAAGCTGTCGGACCGCTGGGCCGGCACGCACTCCTCCGCGGGCTGACCGGCCCGCACACCTCGTCGCCGACGGACCCCGGTGTCTTGCAGGCCACGTGCCCCGGGTGCCTCAGGGCCCTCGCGCTCCGGTGCCCCGCTGCCCAGGTGACCCCGGTTCCTCGAAACCCATGTGACCCCGGTCCCTCAAGGGTTGCGTGGGCCCCCGGAGCCCCGAAGTCCGTGCGCAGCTGCCTCGGAGGGGCATGCGCCCCCGGAGCCTCGACGTCCACGTGTCCCCGCTGCCTGAAGGGTTGCGTGGCCGGGGTGCCCTGGAGTCACTGCGACCCGGGTGCCTCCGAGTAACGGTGACCCAGGTGTCCCGGATTCCATGTGCCCCGGGTCGCCCGTAGTCCACTCGGCCCGGCGCGGCCCGCCGGCGGTGTCCCCGGTGGGGCCGCGCCGGGCCGGCCGTGGGCACCGTGACAGTCGGGGAGACGGCCGGGGGCCCGGGGCACCCGGTGGGTGTCCCGGGCCCCCGGCCGTCCACGGGCGCGGCGTCAGCCGACGCCGCCGAGTTCGTCGTCCAGGATGCCGAAGAGCTCGTCGGCCGTGGCCGTCTCCAGCCCCGTCCCGCCGGTGTGTCCGGTGCCGGTGTCCCGCCATTCCCCGCTGCCGTCCCACCGCGCGCTGAGGGTGCGCAGCCGGGCGGCCACCCGGGCCCGCTGCTCCTCGTCCAGTGCGGTCGAGTCGCGCGCGGCACCGAGCACCGCCTCCAGGCGCACCACTTCGGCCTCGATGTCGACGAGGTCGTCGGAGGTGTCGCCGCCCAGCTCCGTGAAGAGGTGCCGGGCGAGGGCGTCGGAGGTCGGATGGTCGAAGGTGAGCGTGGTGGACAGCCGGAGGCCGGTGTCGGCGCTGAGCCGGTTGCGCAGCTCCAGGGCGGCCAGCGAGTCCACGCCGAGATCGCCCAGGGAGCGCTCGGGGTCGACGGCGCTGCCGGAGCCGTGTCCGAGGACGTCGGCGACGTGTCCGCACACCGTCTCCACGAGCAGCCGGAGGCCGTCGGCCGTGTCCAGCCGGGCCAGCCGCCGCGGCAGCGGTTCGACGGCCGCCGGAGCCTCGGTGACCGGGCGGGCGATACGTCGTACGGCCGCGGGGGCGAGGCCCCGAACCAGGGCGGGCGCGTCCGCGGTGACCTGGACGCGGACCGGCAGCAGGAGGGCCCGGTCGGCGGCGAGGGCGGCGTCTGCGATCGGTGCCCGGTCGGCGGCGAGGGCGGCGTCTGCGGTCAGTGCCCGGTCGAACAGGGCCAGGGCGCGGTCGGCCGGCAGCGGCAGGATGCCGTCGCGGGCCAGCCGGCGCAGCTCGGTCTCGCCGAGCCCCGCCGCCATGCCCTCCCCCGTGTCCCACAGGCCCCAGCCCAGCGACAGGGCCGGCAGGCCCTCGGCACGGCGCCGCGCGGCCAGGGCGTCCAGGAAGGCGTTCCCGGCGGCGTAGTTGGCCTGACCCGCCGCCCCCAGGGTGCCGGCGGCGGAGGAGAACAGGACGAACGCGGTGAGTCCGAGGTCGCGCGTCAGCTCGTGCAGGTGCCAGGCGGCGTCGGCCTTGGGGCGCATCACCGCCTCCAGCCGCTCGGGCGTGAGGTCGGTGAGGAGCCCGTCGTCGAGGACGCCCGCGGCGTGCACGACGGCGGTCAGCGGGTGTTCGGCCGGCACGGACGCCAGCAGGGCGACCAACTGGGCTCGGTCGGTGACGTCGCACGCGGTGACGGTCACCGTCGCGCCCAGGGCGGCCAGGTCGTCCAGGACACCGGGCTCGGACAGACGCCCGCCACGGCCGGTCAGCAGGAGATGGCGCACTCCGTGCCGGGTGACCAGGTGCCGGGCCAGCAGCCGGCCGAGGCTGCCGGTGCCGCCGGTGACGAGGACGGTTCCCTCCGGGTCGAAGAACGTTCCCTTACGGTCGAGGCCGGCGCCCTCACGGTCGAGGCCGGCGCCCCTGTGGTCGAGGCCGGCGCCCCTACGGTCGAGGCCGGCGCCCTCACCGTCGAGGCCGGCGCCCCTGTTGTCGGGAGTGATCCTCTCCAGGCCGAGGGCAGCCTCCTCCAGGTCGGAGGCGGTCCCCTCCCGGTCGGAAGCGGTCCCCTCCCGGTCGGAGGCGGTCCCCTCCGGGGCGAAGCCGAGGGTCGGGGCCGGGGTCGGATCGGTGAGCGGGGTCAGTGCCGGCACGTACACCGAGCCCGCCCTCAGGGCGAGTTCGGGTGCGCCGGTGGCGACGGCGGCCGGGAGGGCGGCCGCCGAGGCCGGGTCTCCGTCGGTGTCGACCAGCACGAACCGGCCGGGGTGTTCGACCACCGCCGCCCGGACCATGCCCCAGACCACGGCCTGCGCCGGGTCCGGTGCCGCGTCGGCGTGGACGGCGACGGCGGACCGGGTCAGGACGACCAGCGGCGCGCCGTCCGGCGCGTCGGCGAGGTGCTGCCGCAGGGCACCAAGGGCCTGTACGGCGGTCTCCCGGGCCAGCGCGGGCGGTTCGGCACCCGAGCCGGGGTCCGCGGCCAGGGTCAGGGTGCGGGGCGCGGGTCCGGCGGCGTCACCATCGCCGCTGAGCTGGAGCGCCGTCCACCGCACGCGGAACAGGTCGCCGGGCGCGGGGGCCGCCGCGTTCAGCTGCTCGGCGGTCACCTGGCGGATGCGCAGCGACGTCACCTCGGCCACCGGCGCGCCCGTGCCGTCGTAGAGGCGCAGGGCCATGTGGTCGGTGCCGTGCGGGGTCAGGCGCAGCCGCAGCGCCGTGGCGCCGGACGCGTACAGGGTGACGCCCTCCCAGGAGAAGGGCAGGGTCATCACGGTCGGGTCCTGGCCGTCGAGCAGATCGATGGCGTGCAGGGTGGAGTCGAGCAGCGCCGGGTGCAGTCCGAAGCCGTCGGCCGCGTCGGCGTCGGGCAGGGCGAGTTCGGCGCAGACCTCCTCGCCGAGCCGCCACGCGCCGCGCAGGCAGCGGAACAACGGCCCATAGGCGTAGCCCTGTTCGGCCAGGTGGTCGTAGGTGCCGGTGACGTCGACGGGTACGGCGCCCGCGGGCGGCCAGTCGGCCGCGGCCGCCGGTTCGGGCGCGGTGCGCGGGGCGAGGACGCCGGTGGCGTGCCGGGTCCATTCGCCGTCCGTGCCTTCCGGGCGGGCGTGCACGGTGAGCTGCCGGCGCCCGTCGGCGTCCGGGGCGGCGGCGGCCACCTGGAGGTGGACGGCGCCCTGTCCGGGCAGGACCAGGGGCCGTTCCAGGGTGAGTTCCTCCACCTGCGGGCAGTGTGTGCGGTCGCCGGCCTGGACGGCCAGTTCGACGAAGGCGCTGCCCGGCACCAGGACGACGCCCGCCACGGCGTGGTCCGCCAGCCAGGGGTGGGTGGCGAGGGAGAGGCGTCCGGTCAGGGCCACGCGGTCGTCGCCGGCCAGCTCCAGGGCCGCGCCGAGCATCGGGTGCCCGGCCGGCGCCTGGCCGAGACCGCCCGCGTCCACGACCGCGCCGGGCTCGTCGTCCAGCCACAGCCGCCGGCGTTGGAAGGCGTAGGTGGGCAGGTCGGTGCGGCGGGCGCCGGTGCCGGCGAACACCCGCCGCCAGTCGACGGGCACCCCGCGCACCTGGACGGCGCCCAGCAGGAGCGCGAAGGTCTGCTCCTCGTCGCGCTCGCGGCGCAGCGCGGGGACGAACGCCGACCGTTCGGCCTCGGCGACCGCGTGCGGCCCCATGGCCGACAGGACGGCGTCGGGGCCGAGTTCGAGGAAGGTGCGCACTCCGTCGGCCTCCAGCGTGCGGAGGCCGTCGCCGAAGCGGACCGCCTCGCGGACGTGCCGGACCCAGTACTCGGGGTCGCCCAGCTCGTCTTCGCCAGCGCGCGCTCCGGTCACGTTGGAGACGACGGGGATCGCGGGCGGCGCGTACCGCAGCTCACGGGCGGTCTTCTCGAACTCCGCCAACATCGGGTCCATCAGCGGGGAGTGGAAGGCGTGGCTGACCCTGAGCCGCTTCGTGCGGCGGCCCAAGAAGGTCCCCGCCACCGCGTCCACGGCGGCCTCGGTGCCGGAGACGACGACGGCGCGCGGCCCGTTGACGGCGGCGACGGACACCTCGGGGCCGAGGTGGGGCCGTACCTCGTCCTCGGTGGCGTCGACGGCGAGCATCGCGCCACCGGCGGGCAGCGCCTGCATCAGCCGGCCGCGCGCGGCGACCAGCCGGGTGGCGTCGGCGAGGTCCCAGACGCCGGCGACGTGCGCGGCGGTCAGTTCGCCGATGGAGTGGCCGGCCAGCAGGTCCGGGCGGACGCCATAGGTCTCCAGCAGCCGGTACAGGGCGGTTTCCACGGCGAACAGGGCGCTCTGCGTGTAGAGGGTGTGGTCGAGCAGGGCGGCCTCCTCGGTGCCGGGCGCGGCCCACATCACCTCCCGCAGGGGGCGGTCGAGGTGGGCGTCGAGCGCCTGGCAGGCCTCGTCCAGTGCCCGGCGGAAGGCGGGGTGGGCGGTGTACAGGCCGCGGCCCATGCCGGGGCGCTGGGCGCCCTGTCCGCTGAAGAGGAAGGCGGTCCTGCCCGCGGCGGGCCGGCCGCGGACCACGGTGTCGGCGGCGGAGCCGTCGGCCAGCGCGGCGAGAGAGGCCAGGAGTTCGTCGCGGTCGCGGGCGACGACCGCGCCCCGGTGGGTGAGGGCGGCACGGCCCAGGGCCAGGGAACGGGCGAGGTCGGGCAGGGGCCGGTCGGCGGCCTCACGCAGCCGCGCGGCCTGCGCGGCCAGTGCCTCGGGGGTGGCGCCGGAGAGCACGAGCGGCAGCAGCGGTGCCGGCTCCGGGGCGGGTGCCCGCTCCTCGGCCGGTGCCTCCTCGATGATCGCGTGCA
>NZ_JAERRH010000028.1 GCF_016741855.1 Streptomyces musisoli
CACGGCCGCAGCCGAGACCCTCGCGGTCGAGGCACCCGAGGCCGAAGCCAAGCCCCGCCGCACCCGCAAGGCGGCGACCGCCGCCGTGGAGGCGGTCGACGGGGACGCGGTCGCCGCTCCGAAGGCGCGACGGACCCGCAAGGCCGTGGCCGAGGCGGCTGCTCCGGAGATTCCGGCGCAGGCCACCGAGGAGCCCGAGGTCAAGCCGCGGCGCCGGACGCGCAAGACGGTGGCGTCCGCTGCCGAGGCGGCCGGTGAGAGCACCGAGGCGACGCCCAAGCCGCGCCGGGCCCGTAAGGCCACGGCGGCCGTGGAGGCCCCCGAGGCCTGACACGGGCGCCGCACGGCAGCGGCGTAAGCCGGTCCGACGGCCGGGTTCACGACAGTGGACCCGGCCGTCGGCGTTTCCGGCCGGCACCCTACGGCACCGGTCTCGGCAAGGCCCACGGCAGCGCCCGACCAAGCTCCGGTCACGGCAAAGCCCACGACAGCCCGCCCGAACCCCGGCCGGCACCCCGCGCGGCCCGCGCGCACCCTCCACAGAGGCTCACCGAACCCCGTCCGGCACCACACCCGCCCCCAGACACCCACCCCAGAGGCTCACCCAACCCCGACCAGCACCGCCCCCCCCAGACACCCACCACAGAAGCTCACCCAAACCCCAACCAGCACCACACCCCCCAGGCACTCACCCAACCCCGGCCAGCACCACACCCACCCAGGCACTCACCACAGGGGCTCACCGAACCCCGTCCGGCACCACACCCGCCCCCAGACACCCACCACAGAGGCTCAC
The DNA here is from genome assembly GCF_016741855.1 of Streptomyces musisoli. Classification (GTDB taxonomy): domain Bacteria; phylum Actinomycetota; class Actinomycetes; order Streptomycetales; family Streptomycetaceae; genus Streptomyces; species Streptomyces musisoli. The sequence goes on from NZ_JAERRH010000028.1 coordinate 797, forward strand.
CCAAGCCCAACCAGCACCACACCCCCCTGATACCCACACCCACCACAGAAGCTCACCCAAGCCCAATCAGCACCGCATCCACCCCCAGGCACCCCGACAAGAGCCCACCGAGACCCCGAACGGCGCCTCGCCCATCCCGTACGCACTGATGGCAATGAGCCGGTCAGAGGACGAGCGGCGGGCTTCGGCCGTGTCCTTCGCGCCCCACCGCCCACTCAGGTTCACCCTGCGCCCGCGCCGCCCACCCGGCACCCGCATCGCCGCCTTCGCCGGATAGCCTCTCCTCCATGAGCAGGCCCCCCACCTTCGTCCCGCCGCCCGGCGCCCGCGCGTACCCTCTTCGGACGGCTCGCGGTGAGTTCGCCGTGGTCGACGCTCCCGTGGCCGTCGGCGTTGAGCCCAGGGGCGTCGCGCTGCTGCTGCCGGGGTTCACCGGGAGCAAGGAGGACTTCAACTCGCTGCACGTGCCGCTCGCCGAGCGCGGTTACCGGACCGTCGCCGTGGACGGGCGGGGCCAGTTCGAGACGGACGGGCCCGTGACGGACGAGTCGGCTTACGCGCAGGAGGAGTTGGCGCGGGACGTGCTCGCACAGGCGGAGGCGATCGGCGGCCCGGTGCATCTGCTGGGGCACTCCCTCGGCGGCCAGATCACGCGCGCGGCCGTACTGCTCGACCACGCGCCCTTCCTGTCGCTCACCCTGATGTCCTCCGGCCCGGCGCAGATCTCGACATCCCAGCAGGAGCGCGTGAAGCTGCTCCGGGACGCGCTCGCCGTGATGGGCATGGCGGAGGTGTGGGAGGCGATCCAGGCGATGGAGCCGCCGGAGGAGACGGACACGCCCGCGTTCGACGGCGGACTGGACGACCGGGACGACCTGCGGCGCCGCTGGCTGGCCACCAAGCCCGGCCAACTCCTCGCGACCGGACTTCAGTTGTGCACGGAGCCGGACAGGGTGGCCGAACTGGCGGCCGTACCGCTGCCGTTCCACGTGCTGTCGGGTGCGCGGGACGACACCTGGCCGCTGCCGCTGCTCGACGACATGGCGGTCCGGCTGGAGGCGCGGCGGACGGTCATCGAGGGCGCCGAGCACTCGCCCAACACCGACCGCCCCCTGGAGACGGCGCGGGCGATCGCCGGCTTCTGGGACGACACCCCGGCGGAACGGCCGGCCCCGTAGACCGGGCAGCTGGTACCGCGCGCGTAGATACCCCCGCAACCCGTCCGGGGCCGCTTGAACCCGTCCCCGGGCGGCTAGTACTGCGCCTGCAAATGGCCCCAGAAGCCGTCCCTGAGGGCGCGCCGCAGGTCCGCGTGGCCGCGCAGGGAGTACTGGAGCAGCCCCTCGGCCTCGACCAGCAGGTCCTGGTCGACGGAGCCGGGCAGGTAGGGATGGCCCGGGAGCAGCTCGACGAGGGCTTCGCGGCCACGGGAGGCGAGCCACCGTGCCGCGATCTGGGCGCCGACGAAGCGCACGTCCTCGCGGGTCGGGCGGGCGGTGCTGCCGGCGTCGTACGCGGCGGCCGTGCGCCGGGAGACGTACGGCTTGAAGAACTCCAGGTCGAAGGTGCGCTGGCTGTCGACCTCCCAGAGCAGCGGTTCGGCCTGGTTGCGGCCCTCGGGTGCCTCGATGCCCCAGAGGTGGACGCGGGCGCCGTAGCCCTGGGCCGCCTCGACCGCCGAGACCAGGTCCTCGTCGCCGCCGAGGAGGGCCGCGTCGCTGATCGCGCGGTGCCTCGCCAGTGACTCCAGGTCCGAGCGGATCAGCGAGTCGACGCCCTTCTGCTGGTTGTTGGCGTTGAGGTTGCCGAGGCGGACCTTGACGTCGGGCAGTTCGGCGATGGACTGCTGCTCGGCGGTGTGGATGCGGCGCCGGGCGCCGTCGTACCAGTAGACACGCAGCAGCCGGCTGTCCGCGAAGATCGTGCGGGCCCTGTCGATCAGTGCGTCGATCAGGCCCTCGGCGTCCAGGTCGAAGGCGCGGCGGTCCTCGGTTCCGGCGACCAGCCGGCCCGCTGCCGCGTACAGGTAGCCCGCGTCGACGAAGATCGCGTGGGTCGAGGGTGTCTTGGCCACCTCGGCGAGCATGCGTTCCAGCAGCTCGTTCGTGCGGTCGATACGGGCGCCGAGGTCGGCCGGGTCGTCGTTCATCGCCTCCATTGTCCCGGTGGTCACACTGCGAACACAACCGGTCCCGGTCGGCTCCTCCACCACCACTTACCAGTCAGTAATTAGTCGTTCGAAAAATTTCTTTAGCGTAGGGAATGTTTGTAACAAGCGTCGCGTTGAGTACGTACGACGCTGGATACACAGACGTCACTCCAAGTAGTTCTCCGCAGGAGGATGACCAGACGAAGGGAGAAGCCCATGCGCTTCGAAATCATGCGACTCGACGAGGTCGACGGCACCACCGTGGACAGCACCGTCGTGGACGCCGCCTCCGTCAACCGGATCGTGCAGCAGGCCGCCGCCGTCGGGCAGCGCCTGTGGATCCGCCCGGCCGACACTCCGGCCTCGTAACGCGGACTCCCGCCGAAGCTTCGCGGCCCCCGTACGGACTCTTCCGTACGGGGGCCGTGCTCAGCTCCCCCGGATCACCTGGGTGATGCCGTTGATGATCTGCTGGACCGCGATCGCGGAGAGCATCATGCCCGCCAGCCGCGTCACCAGGACGACACCGCCGTCCTTGATTACCCGGATGATCAGCAGCGAGTAACGCATCACCAGCCACAGCACGACGTGGATCGCGAGGATCGCGGACCACACCGAGATCTGCGTGGACACGCTGTCGGCCTTCTGCACGGCCAGGATCACGGACACGATCGCACCGGGGCCCGCCAGCAGCGGCATGCCGAGCGGCACGAGGGCCACGTTGACGTCCTTGGTCTGCTTGGGCTCGTCGGTCTTGCCGGTGAGCAGGTCCAGCGCGATCAGCAGGAGCAGCAGACCGCCCGCGATCATCAGCGCCGGGACGGAGACGTGCAGGTAGTTCAGGATCTGGTGGCCCAGGACGCCGAAGACGGCGATCACCCCGCCCGCCACGCAGACGGCCTGGAAGGCCATCCGCTTCTGGACCTTGGCCGGCCGTCCGGCGGTCAGGGCGAGGAAGATCGGGGTGATCCCTGGGGGATCCATGATGACAAAGAGGGTCAGGAACAGGGAGCCGAAGATGGCGATGTCGAACATGGGGGTGCTACAGGCCTTGCTGCGAGAAAGAAGAGATACGGGTGTGAGGGCGGCGTGAGCCGGCGCGGAACGGCCCCGGAGGGCCTCAGGCTCCGCCGGTACCCGGCACCGGGAACGCCCCGGTGGCCCGCCGGGTGATCTCCCCGTACACCTCGGGGTCGGTCGTGTACGCGCCCAGCGCCACGGTCTTGCGGCTGCCGTGGTAGTCCGAGGAGCCCGTGACCAGCAGTCCCAGTTCCTTCGCCAGGTCCCGCAGCCGGTCCCGGGCGTCGAGGTCGTGGTCCATGTGGTCGACCTCGATGCCGTCCAGGCCGGCCTCGGCCATCTCGGCGATACGGAACTCCGGCACGGTGCGGCCGCGCTTGGCGGCGGCCGGGTGCGCGAACACGCAGACCCCGCCCGCGGCCTTGACCAGCCGGATCGCCTCGAAGGGGTCGGTCTCGTGCTTCTCCACGAAGGCCCGCCCGCCGTCGGCCAGCCACTCCTCGGTGAACGCGTCGCTCACCGTCGGCACGACACCCAGCTCCACCAGCGCGGTCGCGACATGCGGACGCCCGACGGAACCCCCGCCGGCGATCCGTTCGACCTGCTCCCAGGTGACCGGCACGCCCAGCGCGTTCAGCTTGGCGACCATGCCCTGGGCCCGCGGCACCCGGTCGTCCCGGACCAGCTCGCGCTCGGCGAGCAGGGCGGGCTCCTCGGGGTCGAAGAGGTAGGCCAGCAGGTGCATCGAGACGCCGTCGACACGGCAGGACAGCTCGGCGCCGGTGACCAGGGTCAGCCCCTCGGGCAGCGCGCCGATCGCCTCGGCGTACCCGCGGGTGGTGTCGTGGTCGGTCAGCGCGACGACGTCCAGTCCGGCCGCGGAGGCATGACGCACCAGCTCGGCCGGGGTGTCCGTACCGTCGGAGGCCGTGGAGTGGCAGTGCAGATCGATGCGCACGCGAACTCCTGACGGGTGACGGACGGAAGAGGACACCTAAGGATAGCCGGGATTTCCACCCTCACTGTCACACCCGAAACCGGCCGGCGCCCTTTACTTCTACGCCCCACGAGGGGGCCACAGGCGTCGGGACAGAGCGCAGTCGCCGTCGCCGCCGATCCGCCCGCTGGGCGCTACGGCCGGAGCAGGCGCGGCGACAACGCCCCGCAGGGCACCAGGTCTATCTCCGCCCCCGCGTCCCGCAGGTCGGTGAGCACCAGCTCGTCGTACATGAGCAGGCCGGCCTGCTCGGGCCACATCACCGCCCACAGCCACATCCCGAGCGCCTCACCCGCGAAGACGGCCCGGTCGTCGGGGGTGCGGTAGACGTGCCAGAGCGGGGTCGGACGGCCCGCGGCCAGCACCTTGGCCTGGGGCGGCTTCTCCACGTTCATGAACGACCCCGGGTCCGGGCCGTCGATGCCGGCGTAGTACGCCCCGAGTCCGACGCCCAGCTCCTCGGCGATCAGGATCATCTCCCCGGGACCGCCGAGCGGCCCGGGACCCGAGCAGGCCACGGCGGTCGCGCGGCCGCCGCTGCGGTCGTCACCGGCGTACGCCACACCCGTGAACAGCCATCCGACCGGCAGCGGCCACGGCATCCAGACCGGCACCTGCGTGCGGTGCACGACGACGTTGAGCGCCTCGACGCTGGGCGGGATCACGGGCTGAAGCGGATACACCGTGCCATGCACATCGCACTGCCACGCATCGGCGAAGAGTCCGGGAGCCCTGACCCGGCCACCGCACTTCGGGCAACTGGGTTCGCCCCTCATAGGGCCCCACGGTCCTACCCCCGCACGCCCACGTCAAGGACGATCACCCGTCCGGACGGAAGACCCGACCATATGCCCGACCGGCCAAAATGGTTGCATCTTGCATTAATTAGATGCGCTAACTTACTATGTGCATAACCCAACCATCCAGTGAGGACGGGAGAAGCACATGGACCCCTTCGACGCGGGAACCGGCAGCCTCCTGCGACAGCCCAAGGCCGTCTGGGCCACGGCCGGCGCCTCCGTCGTCGCCTTCATGGGCATCGGCCTCGTCGACCCGATCCTGCCGTCGATCGCCCAGGGCCTGCACGCCACCGCCGGCCAGGTGTCGCTGCTCTTCACCTCGTACTTCCTGATCACCGCCGTCGCGATGCTGCTGACCGGCTTCGTCTCCAGCCGCATCGGCGGCCGCAGGACACTGCTGCTCGGCCTCGCGTTCGTGGTCGTCTTCGCGGGCCTGGCGGGCACCTCCGGCTCGGTCGGCCAGCTCGTCGGCTACCGGGCCGGCTGGGGCCTCGGCAACGCACTGTTCGTCTCGACCGCCCTCGCGGTGATCGTCGGCGCGGCGGCCGGGGGCAGCGCGGCGGCGATCCTGCTCTACGAGTCCGCCCTCGGCCTCGGCATGGCCTGCGGCCCGCTGCTCGGCGCGGTCCTCGGCAACGTCAGCTGGCGCTACCCGTTCTTCGGTACGGCCACGCTGATGGCGATCGGTTTCCTGTGCATCACGGCGTTCCTGAAGGAGCAGCCGAAGCCGGCCCGGAAGACCTCGGTCCTGGACCCCCTCAAGGCGCTCGGCCACGGCGGCCTGGCCTCGGCGGCGGTCTCGGCGTTCTTCTACAACTACACGTTCTTCACCGTGCTGGCCTTCACGCCGTTCGTGCTGGACATGACGCCGTACCGCTCGGGCGCGGTGTTCTTCGCCTGGGGCGTGCTGCTCGCCGTCTTCTCGGTGATCGTGGCCCCGCGCATGCAGACCCGGTTCGGTTCGCTGAAGGTGCTCGGCGGCTCGCTGGTGCTGCTCGCGGCCGACGTGCTCGTACTCGGCTACGGCGACCACACCACGGCCGTCGTCTGCACGGTCCTGTCCGGTGCGTTCATCGGCGTGAACAACACCGTCTACACCGAACTCGCCCTCGGCGTGTCGGACGCACCGCGCCCGGTCGCGAGCGCGGGCTACAACTTCGTCCGCTGGTTCGCCGCCGCCGCGGCGCCCTACTTCGCACCGCGGATCGAGGAGTGGACCGACATCCACGTCCCGTTCGTGGTCGCGGCCGTCACCGCGGTGCTGGGCGCGCTCGTGGTCCTCGTACGGCGCCGGGCCCTCACCCTCCCCCACTCTCGGCTTCACTCGAGCGGAGGGATCCCCATGGCGGCGGAACAGGAGCCCCGGCACGCGGCCGAGGACGGAGTCGGCACCTTCACCAACTGACCGTTTCCGGCCTTATGTTGGGGTGAGATCAGTCACTCGGCGGGCGGTCGGAGTCAGTCCAGCGGGACGGATCCGCGGGCCGGGTCCCGCAGGTCCGTGCCGTTCGCGAGCCAGCGCTCCTGGAGGGCCTGGGCACCGTGCACGCGCTTCCAGGCGGCCTCGTTCGGGGTCATCGGCAGCAGCGGCAGGAACCGTACGGGGTCCATCGGAGCGTCCAGTTCCAGGTCCTCCACGAGCCCGCCGGGCTCACCCACGAGCACGGAGGTGAAGCCGGCGCCGGGCCACAGCGGCTCGCCCACGTCCAGGGAGGCACCCGGAGTGACCACGAGGCCCTCCACCTGCGGGGTCGCGGCGAGGACTGCCAGCGGCCGGAGCACCTTGTCGGTGTCGGCGAGCCCTGCGCGTACGGACAGGACCAGTTCGGCGCGGGGGCCCTTGACAGGGTCGGCCAGCACCGCCGTGGGGTCCGCCATGGGCTGCCGGGACATGCCGAGGGTGGCGTACCGGACGACGTCCCCCTCCTGGAAACGGAGCACCTCGATGCGGTCCGTGCCGAGGAAGGTGACCGCGGCGCGGGCGTCCGGTTCGCCCAGTGCGGTGCTCAACCGGGCCTCGACCAGAGGAAGAACATCTGCCATGCGCTGAGCATAGAACTCGTCAGCAGCGGGCAAAGCGTCGCCTTGACAGTACGGGCGGCTGGTACTCTGAGCCGGTGGTTCGGGGCAGCGCGCCTGGCCCCCAAGCCCTTCGGGCACCGGGAAGTCACCGCGGAGTCCCGACACCGATGAGACTCCCTTACGAGGGACCGGCCGGAGGAGGTGGGGCTGTCATGGATCGAAGTCGACCGTGCAGTACCACTCGCTCTTCCGGCTGCTGATGTAATTACCGGCTGGCCGCCGCCTTCCCTTGCGCGTCGTCGTTCGGAAGAGCACTTCGTCTCGCTTTGCCTGATCTGTCTGATCTGAATCAGTTCTGCATCAGTAGCGAAGTCGCCACCGCGACGGTGCGGTGCTCCCCGCTTTGCGGACGTGCCAAACATCCTTCCCTTCACCAAGGGCGGGAGACCCCTGAAGGACGTCCCCATTCCGGGTAGTTCCACCCGTTGCCCGGCGCTTTCGCTGCCCGCCCGCGAAGGAGCCTGCCCATGTCGATGATCCGCGACCTGCGCGCCGTGGTCCGCCCGTCGTCCCGCGTCTCGCTGCGCAAGGACACCAGCGCGTCCTACGACACCACGCGCGACCCCGCGACGCCCTCGGCCGTCGTCGACTGCGCCGTCTACCGCGACGGCGCCCGCGTGCAGAGCGCCAAGCCGCTGACCCCGCAGGAGGCGATGCGGCTGGTGCGCCGCGACGGCGGGTTCGTCTGGATCGGCCTGCACGAGCCGACCGAATCGGAATTCGCCGGTATCGCCAGTGAGTTCGGGCTGCACCCGCTGGCCGTCGAGGACGCGGTACAGGCGCACCAGCGGCCCAAGCTGGAGCGGTACGACGACTCGCTGTTCACCGTCTTCAAGACCATCCACTACGTCGAGCACGACCGGCTCACCGCCAACAGCGAGGTCGTGGAGACCGGCGAGGTCATGTGCTTCACCGGCCGGGACTTCTTCATCACCGTCCGGCACGGCGGCCAGGGCTCGCTCAGGGCGCTGCGGCACCGCCTCCAGGACGACCCCGAGCTGCTCGCCAAGGGCCCCTCGGCCGTCCTGCACGCCATCGCCGACCACGTCGTGGACGGCTACATCGCGGTCGCCGACGCGGTGCAGGACGACATCGACGAGGTGGAGACCGAGGTCTTCTCGCCCGGCCGCAAGGGCGGGGTCTCGCGTGGTGTGGACTCCGCGCGGATCTACCAGCTCAAGCGCGAGGTGCTGGAGTTCAAGCGCGCGGTGGCGCCCCTGCTGCGGCCCATGCAGCTGCTGAGCGAGCGGCCGATGCGGCTGATCGACCCGGACATCCAGAAGTACTTCCGGGACGTCGCCGACCACCTGGCCCGTGTTCAGGAGCAGGTGCTGGGCTTCGACGAACTCCTCAACTCCATCCTCCAGGCCAATCTCGCGCAGGCGTCCGTCGCGCAGAACGAGGACATGCGCAAGATCACCTCCTGGGCCGCGATCGTCGCCGTGCCGACGATGGTGTGCGGGGTGTACGGCATGAACTTCGACTACATGCCGGAGACGCACTGGCGGTTCGGGTACCCGGTCATCATGGCCATCACCGGAGTCATCTGCCTGGGCATCCACCGCACGCTGAAGCGCAACGGCTGGCTGTGAGCGGGCGCGGACGGCCTGGATAGGCTGGGGCGCATGACAAGCGAGCTGCTCGACCGGGCCCTCATCGAGGAGGCCTCGAAGAAGTCCGGCCTCATCTGGGTCCGGGGCGCCGCCGCCCCGGCCGCGCGTGCGCTGTGGCATGTGTGGCACGAGGGCGCGGTGTGCGTGGTCGGCGACGGGCCCGGTGAGCAGCCGCTGGAGGGGCTGGCCGACGGCGGCGCCGCCGAGGTGAGCGTGCGCAGCAAGGACAAGGGCGGCCGGCTGGTGTCGTTCCCGGTGACCGTGTCCGAGCTGGCGTCCGGCTCCGAGGAGTGGGAGGCGGTGGTCGCCGAGCTGAAGGGCAAGCGGCTGAACGCCCCCGACGGCGAGGAGATGCCGGCCCGCTGGGCCCGCGAGTGCCGGGTGCTCCGCCTGGTGCCGACGGGGGCCGTGAACCCGGTCCCGGCCGACAGCCTGGCCGAGCGGCCCGTGCCGACACCGGCGACGACCCGCCGCCCGGTACCGGCGGCCCTGCCGAAACTGCTGTTCAAGCGCCGGAAGAGAAAGTGACCGCCGGGAGCTGAGCGCCGCCGACACGACCGGGCCACACCGCTGGGGCCGAGCGCCGTCGGGACCGCCGGATCCCGCCGCTGGGGCCGAGCGCCGTCCGGACCGCCGGATCCCGCCGCTGGGGCCGAGCGCCGTCGCGGCGGACCCGAGGTGCGGGCGACGCGCTGGCGCCCCCGGCTGTGGTGCCGGTCGCAGGGTGTGGGGAGCGGGGTGTCGTCATGGTCGATCCTGCCCATCCCCCAGGAACCGTCCGCCGCTGCCCAGCATGCCCCGGCTGCCGCGTCCTTCGGTGGGTGTGGGGAGCGGGTGGCAGCGTGGGGCGTCGTCATGGTGCCCCGGCTGCCGCGTCCTTCGCTGGGTGTGGGGAGCGGGTGGGTTATGACGTCGGGAGTTGTCTGCCGTAGTCCACCGTGTCCGACCCGGCCGGTTCCTTGACGGTGAAGTCCTTGCCCCAGTCCGAGAAGCGGAGCGTGCCCGCGTCGCCGCCGCGGACCAGGCGGAGGGGGTACGGCCGGCCCTGGAGGGAGACGTCCAGCGTGCCGCCGGAGCCCTCGTCGCCGGTGATGCGGATCGTGGGGGTACCCGACTGATCGGCGTGGTGGCCGTCCGTCGCCAACGCCCCGTGCAGCGTCAGCAGACCGTCGAGGAGGACGTCCTTGTCCGTGAAGCCGCTGAACTTCTTGTACGCGGGGTCGCCCTGCGGCACCTTCACATACTTGCCGTCCAGCTTGCCCGTGGCGCCGTCGCTGCGGTCGGCGTGGTTCCAGAAGTCCGCGTCGGCCTTGAGATACAGCTTCTCGCCCACCCGCAGCAGCTTGAACGTCGCCCCCTGCGAGGTCACCGAACCGGTCCCGCCGTCGGCCTTGAGCTGCATGTCCAGCCGGTACGTACGACCACTGGTGACCACGGTCCCGGACAGCCGTACGGCAGCGGCCCCGTCCGCCGCGGCCCGCGTCTTCGCCTGGATCTTGTCGGGGGGCAGTTTGCCCACCCCGTTCGTCCCCGCGTCCGGATCGTCGCCGCCGCACCCCGACAGCACCATCGCTCCCGCCACGGCCAGCGCGCAGGTCGCGGTCGCCAGTGCGGTCCGGCGGGTACGGCCCGGGGGAATCGCAGTCACAGGTGGGGCTGCCTTTCTGACGGTTCCTGAGCGGCGTACCGCAGCGTACCGGTGCGTCGGCCGCCTGACGGAGCCAGTCCGTCCGGACCCCCCACCAGGGCGTATCCGAGCGGTACGGGCTAGCCTGAAGCGCACCCGAGCGGGCAAATCCGAGCAAATTCCACCCACCCCAGTCCCCCTCGTTTCCCAGGCAAAGGAAGCAGAGCCATGGCAGCCGGCGCCCCCCGGATCTTCGTCTCGCACCTCGCCGGGGTCCCGGTCTTCGATCCGGCCGGCGACCAGGTGGGCCGCGTACGTGATCTGGTCGTCATGCTGCGCGTCGGGCGGCGGCCCCCGCGCGTCCTCGGACTGGTCGTCGAGCTGTCCACGCGGCGCCGCATCTTCCTGCCCATGACCCGGGTGACCGGCGTCGAGTCGGGCCAGGTGATCACCACCGGCGTGCTGAACGTCCGCCGCTTCGAGCAGCGCCCCACCGAGCGGCTGGTCTTCGGCGAGCTGCTGGACCGGCGGGTGACGCTGGTGGAGACCGGTGAGGAGGTCACCGTGCTCGACCTGTCCGTGCAGCAGTTGCCCGCCCGCCGGGACTGGGAGGTCGACCGCGTCTTCCTCCGCAAGGGCAGAAAGGGCGGTGCCTTCCGGCGGGCGAAGGGTGAGACGCTGACCGTCGAGTGGTCGGCCGTCACCGGCTTCTCCCTGGAGGAGCACGGGCAGGGCGCGGAGAGCCTGCTCGCCACCTTCGAGCAGCTGCGCCCCGCCGACCTCGCCAACGTCCTGCACCACCTGTCCCCGAAACGGCGGGCCGAGGTCGCCGCCGCCCTGGACGACGACCGGCTCGCCGACGTGCTCGAAGAGCTGCCCGAGGACGACCAGATCGAGATCCTCGGCAAGCTCCAGGAGGAGCGCGCGGCGGACGTGCTGGAGGCGATGGACCCGGACGACGCGGCCGACCTGCTCTCCGAACTGCCCGAGGCCGACAAGGAGCGGCTGCTGAGCCTGATGAAGCCCGCCGACGCGGCCGACATGCGACGCCTGATGTCGTACGAGGAGCACACGGCCGGCGGTCTGATGACGACGGAGCCGATCGTGCTGCGGCCCGACGCCACCGTCGCCGACGCGCTCGCCCGGGTCCGCAACCCGGACCTCTCCCCCGCCCTCGCCGCCCAGGTCTACGTCTGCCGCCCGCCCGACGAGACCCCGACCGGCAAGTACCTCGGCACGGTCCACTTCCAGCGGCTGCTGCGCGACCCGCCGTACACGCTGGTCAGCTCGGTTCTGGACGACGATCTGCTGCCCCTGGACCCGGACGCCACCCTGCCGGTCATCGCCGGGTTCTTCGCCACCTACGACATGGTGGCGGCGCCCGTGGTGGACGAGTCCGGGTCGCTGCTCGGCGCGGTGACGGTGGACGACGTACTGGACCACATGCTGCCCGACGACTGGCGGGAGACGGAGTTCCATCTGAACGAGGGAGAGGAGGCGCCCGCCCATGGCTCCTGAGCGCGAGACCGCGTCCCGCGAGCGTCATCCGGCGGGTGCCACGGCCGCTCCCCGGCCCCGGACGCCCCGGCTGGACCAGCCGCGCCCGCCGCGCCGGCGGTTCCTGCCCGAGTGGGACCCGGAGGCCTTCGGCCGCCTGTCGGAGAAGATCGCCCGGTTCCTGGGCACCGGACGCTTCATCGTGTGGATGACGGTCGTCATCATCATGTGGGTGCTGTGGAACGTGGCCGCCCCGGTGACGCTGCGCTTCGACCAGTACCCGTTCATCTTCCTGACCCTGATGCTGTCCCTCCAGGCGTCCTACGCGGCCCCGCTGATCCTGCTCGCGCAGAACAGGCAGGACGACCGCGACCGGGTCAACCTGGAGCAGGACCGCAAGCAGAACGAGCGGTCCATCGCCGACACCGAGTACCTGACCCGGGAGGTCGCCGCGCTGCGCATGGGCCTGGGCGAGGTGGCCACCCGGGACTGGATCCGCTCGGAGCTCCAGGACCTGATGAAGGAACTGGAGGAGCGCCGCCACCACGACGGACACGCCGGCCATGTCGTATTCCCGGCGGAACGGGCGGAACGCCCACCAGGACGTGACACAGACGACCGCTGAGGGGCATCCCGAAGGCCCCTCGGCGCGCCGTACCATCGTCCTTATGGCTACGGAAGACGCGGTGCGCGAGGCACTGGCGACGGTGAACGACCCCGAGATCAACCGCCCGATCACCGAACTCGGGATGGTCAAATCGGTGGAGATCGGCGCGGACGGAGCGGTCGCGGTCACCGTGTACCTGACGGTGTCCGGCTGCCCGATGCGCGACACCATCACGCAGCGCGTCACCGAGGCGGTCTCCCGGGTCGAGGGCGTCACCCGCGTGGACGTCACCCTGGACGTGATGAGCGACGAGCAGCGCAAGGAGCTGGCGGCGGCCCTGCGCGGCGGCCAGGCCGAGCGCGAGGTCCCCTTCGCCAAGCCGGGCAATCTCACCCGCGTCTACGCGGTCGCCTCCGGCAAGGGCGGCGTCGGCAAGTCCTCGGTGACGGTGAACCTGGCGGCGGCGATGGCGGCCGACGGTCTGAAGGTCGGTGTCGTGGACGCCGACATCTACGGCCACAGCGTGCCGCGCATGCTCGGCGCCGACGGCCGGCCCACCCAGGTCGAGAACATGATCATGCCGCCGTCCGCGAACGGCGTGAAGGTCATCTCCATCGGCATGTTCACCCCGGGCAACGCGCCGGTCGTCTGGCGCGGCCCGATGCTGCACCGCGCACTCCAGCAGTTCCTCGCCGACGTCTACTGGGGCGACCTGGACGTCCTGCTGCTGGACCTGCCGCCCGGCACGGGCGACATCGCGATCTCCGTGGCCCAGCTGGTCCCGAACGCCGAGATCCTGGTCGTGACGACCCCGCAGCAGGCGGCGGCCGAGGTCGCCGAGCGGGCCGGCTCCATCGCCGTGCAGACCCACCAGAAGATCGTCGGTGTGGTCGAGAACATGTCCGGCCTGCCCTGCCCGCACTGCGGTGAGATGGTCGACGTCTTCGGCACGGGCGGCGGCCAGCTGGTCGCCGACGGCCTGACCCGCACCACCGGTACGACGGTCCCGGTCCTCGGGAACATCCCGATCGACGTCCGCCTCCGCGAGGGCGGTGACGAGGGCAAGCCGGTCGTCCTGACCGACCCCGACTCCCCGGCGGGCTCGGCCCTGCGCGCGATCGCCGGCAAGCTGGGCGGCCGCCAGCGCGGCCTGTCGGGCCTTTCGCTGGGGATCACGCCGAAGAACAAGTTCTGAATTCGCACGTCTGCGATCTGCGGCTCCGTCATTGGTCAACCTTCTGACCAGCGGCGGAGCCGTCACCGTTTGTCAACGTTTGTTGTCGTCGAGCGCCCCCGCACGGCCCGGAGACGGCCCGAGTGGGGGTGTCGCGGCATGCCCCTCGATGCGAACTACGGGCACGAAGGTCGCTGGGACCTGCTGGGGCCATGCGAGCCGGGAAGGGCATGGACGGTCGGTGCTGGTCGGCGGGGTCGCTGTACTTCGCTGCTGTACAGCCGCGCCCTTCAAGGGCAGGTCGCGGGAGTGGCACGCCCTGATCACGCTTGCGTCGCGGCTGGAACCCCGCTCACTTTCCGACCTTGACTTGAAATCACTGTTAGGTGAGCCTTACCTAAACCTCACCTGTGATTGTCCTAGGAGTCGTCTGTGTCCGTGCTGCCCCCGGAGTCGTCCATGTCCCCTCAGACGGCGCCCACCCGGCGGCTGGGGCTGTACGACACGTGGTGGACGGTCGGAGCCGCCGCACTCGCCGCCTGCCTGGGTCTCTCGGCATGTGCCTGGATATCCCTGCACCTGCGCGTGGATGCCGCCCTCCACACCATGGCGCTTTTTGCCCATCTGGCCTCGCTGGTGCTCGGCTTCGGAGCGGTCCTGGTGGCCGACTACTACGCTCTCCTGTGCCTGACGGGCCGTTGCACCCTGAGTGACGCCCTGAACAGCGCGGGCCGCCTCCACGTCCCCATCTGGACCGGCCTCGTCGGTCTGGTAGCCAGTGGCGTGATGCTCCACCCAGACCTTGGCTCCGCCCTCACCCGCATCAAGTTGGGGCTGGTGCTCGTCCTCACGCTCAACGGCCTCCAGGCCGGGCTCCTGAACAGGCGCATGACGCAACAGTGCTCTGCCACGCTTGCCCCGCGCTTCCTCGCCCGGGCAGCCGCGACAGCTCTCGTGTCTCAGGTCTGCTGGTGGGGTGCCGTGGTGATCGGATTCCGCAACAGTCAGCGCTGAGGTCGGCGTAGCGACGGGGCAGCGGTTGCGGGGACGTGGCCCGCGTCGTCACGGCGGCTACCTCGGGTCCTGGTCGAACTTCGAGGCCGACCAGAAGTAGCCGAGCACGGCCAGACCCAGGCACCAGGCGACGGCGAGCCAGCCGTTGTCGCCGATCCCGGTGCCGAGCAGCAGGCCGCGCAGGGTCTCGATGGCGGGGGTGAACGGCTGGTACCGGGCGACCGGCTGGAACCAGCCCGGCATCGAGTCGAGGGGGACGAAGGCGCTGGACAGCAGCGGCAGCAGGATCAGCGGCATCGCGTTGTTGCCGGCGGCCTCGGCGTTGGGGCTGATCAGGCCCATGCCGACCGCGATCCAGGTGAGGGCCAGGGCGAAGAGCACGAGGAGCCCGAAGGCGGCGAGCCATTCCAGGACGGTGGCGTCCGTGGAGCGGAAGCCGATGGCCACGGCGACGGCGCCGACGAGGACGACGCTCATCACCGACTGGAGCACGCTGCCGACGACGTGCCCGACGAGGACCGAGGGGCGGTGGATCGCCATCGTGCGGAAGCGGGCGATGATGCCCTCGGTCATGTCGTTGGAGACGGAGACCGCGGTGCCGATCGTGGTGGAGCCGATGGTCATCAGCAGCAGGCCCGGCACGATGTAGGCGACGTAGTCGGAGCGGTCTCCGCCGTCGATGCCCGCGCTCATGGTGTCGCCGAAGATGTAGACGAAGAGCAGCAACAGCATGATTGGGGTGAGCAGCAGGTTCAGGGTGAGGGAGGGGTAGCGGCGGGCGTGCAGCAGGTTGCGGCGCAGCATGGTGGAGCAGTCGCGTACGGCGAGGGAGAGGGAACTCATCGGGCGGTCTCCTTGTGCTGGTCGGGGATGCCGGTGGGGCCGGTCAGGGCGAAGAAGACGTCGTCCAGGTCGGGGGTGTGCACGGTCAGTTCGTCGGCCTCGATGCCGGCGGCGTCCAACCAGTCCAGGAGGGAGCGCAGTTCGCGCTGGCTTCCGCCGCTGGGGATCTGGAGGGCGAGGGATTCGTCGTGCCGGGTGGCCTCGCGCAGCGCCGAGGCCGCGTTCCGGTAGGCGGCCGGGTCGGTGAAGCGGAGCCTGACGTGTCCGCCGGGGATGAGCCGCTTGAGTTCCTCCGCGGTGCCTTCGGCGGCGATGCGTCCGTTGTCGAGCACGGCGATGCGGTCGGCGAGTTCGTCGGCCTCTTCCAGGTACTGGGTGGTGAGGAAGGCCGTGACGCCGTCGGTGACGAGTTCGCGGATGATCTGCCACATGTTGTGCCGGGAGCGCGGGTCCAGTCCGGTGGTCGGCTCGTCGAGGAAGATGATCCGCGGGCTGCCGACCAGGGTCATGGCGATGTCGAGGCGGCGCTTCATGCCGCCGGAGTAGGTGGAGGCGGGCTTCGACGCGGCCTCGGTGAGGTCGAAGCGCTCCAGCAGCTCGGCGGTGACCCGGCGCCCCTCGCCGCGGGAGAGGTGGTGCAGGTCCGCCATGAGGAGCATGTTCTCCGCGCCGGTGATCAGGCCGTCGACGGCGGAGAACTGCCCGGTGACACCGATCGCGGCCCGCACGGCCCGCGGGTCCGCGGCGAGGTCGTGGCCGCCGACGCGGATCGGGCCGGAGGCGGGGTCGGCGGAGACGAGGGTGGAGAGGATCTTGACGACGGTGGTCTTGCCGGCGCCGTTCGGGCCGAGCAGGGAGAAGATCGTGCCTTCCCCGACGGCCAGGTCGACGCCGTCCAGGACGGTCTTGTCGCCGTAGGACTTGCGCAGCCCGTGTGCCGCGATGGCCGGGTGGGTCATGAGAGGTGCCCCCTTGTTCGCTCTAGTTGACTGCGGATTCACAGACTGCGGGCGGTGATGTCGCCGTAGGCGGTGGTCGCCCGGATGTTCAGGGGGGCGTCGGCACCGTCGGCGTTCCGGAGCGAGTTGCTCACCCGGCCGTAGCCGGTGCCGGCGTCCAGGGAGGCGGAGACTCCGCGGGCGGCACCGACCGAGATCTCACCCTGCTCGGTGCGCAGGGTGACCGTGCCGCACACGGCCTGGGTGATCCGGATGTCGCCCCTGTGGGTGCGGATCTCGGCGGGGCCGCACAGCCGGCCGACCGAGACGTCGCCGTCGTGGGCGGTGAGGCGGGCGCTCGCGGCCTCGTCGACCTTGACCGAGCGGTAGCCGCCCTCGAAGACGACGTCACCGAGCCGTCCCACGCCCCGGAACTCGGCGGCGCCGGCCTTCGCCTCGACGCGGGAGCCGGCGGGCAGCTGGATGGTCACCTCGACGGCCCCGGAGTGGCCGAGGAGCCGGTTCTTGGCCGCCGGGGCCTCGACCCTCAGCACCCCGTCGCCGTAGACGACCTCGACCAGCTCGGCCGCCTTCACGTCGCGGCTCTTGGAGGCGTCCGCGGGGAGGATCTCGACGGTGGTGTCGGCCCGGTCGGCGGCGATGAACCGGATGTGTCCCGCGGGGATGTCGAGGACGGCGGAAACCGGGGCGGGGGTGTCGAACTTCTGCATCGTGCGCTCCTTCGTCTGCGTCGGGCACTCCGTCGGCCCGTCGTTTCTGACACTGGAAACGCTACGTTGCGTTCAAGGATTGAGCAACGCATTCGTTGCGCACGGATGCCATATATGCAGGTCAATGCCTAGAAATTGTTGCAATGGACCTGATGAGAACGCAACAATCACCACTCCTACCGTTGCAATGACTCGGAAGTGAACGCTATAGTGGAGGCAGCCGAGCAACACGAAGGAGACCGCGATGCCGGGAGGCAGACTCACCCAGCAGGAGCGTCAGCAGATCGCGCTGGGGCTGGCCGACGGCCTCGCCTACGCGGAGATCGCACGGCGCCTCGACCGCCCGACCTCGACCGTCACGCGCGAGGTCATGCGCAACGGCGGCCCCACCGCCTACCGCGCCGAACTCGCCCACCACGCCACCGAACGCCGCGCCCACCGGCGCAGGCAGGCCGCGCCCCGGGGGGCGGAGGCGCCCCCGCGCGCCGACGACGGCCGCGACCCCGAGGCCGTACGCGAGTACGAGGAGGCGTTCACCGCCCTCCTCATGCAACAGGGCCTGCCGAAGATGATGTCCCGGGTGCTGACCTGCCTCTTCACCACCGACGCGGGCAGCCTCACCGCGTCCGAACTCGCCCAGCGTCTCCAGGTCAGCCCGGCGTCCGTGTCCAAGGCGATCACGTTCCTGGAGAACCAGGGGCTCATCAGCCGGGAGCGCGACGAACGCCGCCGCGAGCGCTACGCCGTCAACGACGACATCTGGTTCCAGTCGATGGCCGCCGCCGCCCAGTCCAACTTCCGGCTCGCCGAGACCGCACGTCAGGGCGTGGGCGTCCTCGGCCCCGACACTCCGGCCGCGGTCCGCCTCGAGAACATCGCCCGCTTCCTCGACTTCGTCGGCGAGAGCATCGCCCGCGCCGCGGAACAGGCCCGCGACGTCCTGTACACGAAACCCGAGACGGCCACGGACGGCCCCGGCTGAGCCACGCCCGGACCGCCGGCGGGCGGCCACCTCGACGGTCATCGGCAGGGGGCCGGCCCGAGGATCCACGTCACCGGTGACCGCGACGACGGCGGGCGCCCTGGAGCGACGGAGCCGGTGACGGCGGGCGTGCTGCGGCGCCGGCGGTTCCACGTCGCGCGCTTCCGCGCTCTCGGTGGCGCCGGCGCCGTCGTCCGGTCGCCGCCGCGGCGGCGACCGGGACGCCGTCTACGCGTAGACGGCGATGTCCTTGATCACGGCGAAGCCGAGTCCGTACGCGCTCATCCCCCGCCCGTACGCGCCCAGGTGAACCCCGGACTCGGTGGTGCCGGCCAGCACCCACCCGTACTCCGACTCCCGGTAGTGGAACTGGGCCGCGACGCCGTCCACCGGCAGGGAGAGCCTGGACCACTCCGGGCCGTCGAGATCGTCGGCCAGGGCCCAGGCCGTCTCCGTCTGCTGCTCCAGCCAGTCGTCCCGCAGGCTGTGGTCCATCTGGCCGGGCCAGGTGAACGACAGCAGCCCCACCCCCGCCAGCCACGCCGCGGAGGACACTGAGGTCGCCTCCAGCAGCCCCGTGCCGTCGGCGGTCCGCCGGGACGGCTGCGCGGCGACCGTCACCACGACGGCGAACTTCTCCCGCGGCTCACCGGCGCTCCCGGACTCGTTGCGCACCGAGGGCTCGTCGCCGTGCCCGATCGAACCGTGCTCGACGGCGCCGTCGGCCGTCGTACCGACCTGCATCAGCCAGCGAGGCCCCGTGAACGCCTCGTCGAGCCCGTACCACGGGAAGGGCGCCCTCAGGTAACCGTCGATGGTGCGCCGGGCGGAGGGGAACTGCTGTCCGCCCTCCGCGGCCGGCGCCTGCGCGCCCACCCGACTCGTCGTCTCCATCTGCCCGGACGCCTCCTCGCTCTCGTCGGACCGGGCTGACCCGCCCCCCTTCGGGCGTACGCGTCCGGTCCGCACAACAACTCGGCAGCATATCCACACCGCTGAGACCAGCAGGGCAGGCGCTGGATGCGTGGGTCGCACGAACGACCTGTTCAGGCCGTGCGCGACGGGTGTGCGCTATGAAACGCGTCACGTGTGCGGCGTACGCCCGCGTGCGCGTGTCGGAGGAGCGCGGTCAGGTGGCGTCCGCGTCGAAGGGCGGCCGGTCGTCGTCGCCGGGCGTCTCGGGCTTCTTGGCCATGTCGATGCGCCCGCCGGAGGAAGGGGCCGAGGAGGACGGCGAGGACGAGGAGGACGCCTCGCTGTCGCGGCTGTTCACCGCGTCCGTGACCTCGGCCATCTCCTTCTTCAGGTCGAATCCGTTGCGGATCTCCTTCAGCCCCAGGTCATCGTTGTCCAGCTGCTTGCGGATGAAGGTCTTGGGGTTGAGGTCCTCGAACTCGAAGTCCTTGAACTCCGGGCCCAGTTCGCTGCGGATGTCGTGCTTGGCGCTCTCCGAGAACTCGCGGATCTTCCGGATCGTCCGCGTCACGTCCTGGATCACCTTCGGGAGCTTGTCCGGACCGAAGACGAGCACGGCGAGCACGACGATCGTCACCAGCTCCAGTGGTCCTATGTCATTGAACACCTGACGCTCCTTGCGATGTCCTCGGTCGCTCAACGGTACCCGGCGTCACCGTCCGACCGGTACCGTCCCTTGGTGAGACTTCTGTCAGTTCTGCTCCGAGGCGCCCAGCACGAGTGAGATCTCCCGCTCGGTCCCGCCGCGTTCGACCGTCAGGCGCAGCCGGTCGCCGGGCCGGTGGGCGCGGATCTTGACTATCAGCTCTTCACCGGTGTGGACACGTTCTCCACCGACCCCGGTCACCACGTCGCCCGGCTTGAGACCGGCCCGCTCACCTGGGCCGCCCCGGTTGACGGCGGGACCGCCGCTCGCGCTCTTGGCGTCGATACGGGCGCCGTCGCCGGTGTAGCCCATGTCGAGGGTGACGCCTATCACAGGGTGCGTGGCGCGGCCGTCGTTGATGAGTTCCTCGGCGACACGCTTGGCCTGGTTGACGGGAATGGCGAAGCCGAGGCCGATGGAGCCGGCCTGGCCGCCGCCCGAGGAGTCGGAGCCGCTGCCCGCGGAGCGGATGGCGGAGTTGATGCCGATGACCTGGGCCCGGGAGTCGAGCAGCGGACCGCCGGAGTTGCCGGGGTTGATCGGGGCGTCGGTCTGGAGGGCGTCGACGTACGACACGTCGCTGCCGTCGCTCTTCCCCCCGCCGGCCGTGATCGGCCGCTCCTTGGCGCTGATGATGCCGGAGGTGACCGTGTTGGCGAGGTCGAAGGGGGCGCCGATGGCGACGACGGGGTCGCCGACCCTGACGTCGTCGGAGTTGCCGAGGGGCAGCGGGGTGAGTCCGCGGACGCCGTGCACCTGGACGACGGCGAGGTCGTAGCCGCTGTCCCGGCCGACGACCTTGGCCTTGACGGTGTCGCCGCTGCTGAAGGTCACGGATATCTCGCCGTCCGTCCCGGCGGGCTCGACCACGTGGTTGTTGGTGAGGATGTGGCCCTGGGCGTCGAGCACGAAACCGGTGCCGGTCCCCGCCTCGTCGGCCCCCCTGACGTGCAGCGTGACCACGCTGGGCAGGGCGCGGGCGGCGATCCCGGCCACACTGTCCGGTGTCCGGCCGGCCGGCACGCTCCCGGCCTGCGGCAGCCGTATGTCGGCGCCGAGACCGTCGCGTTCCACGTAGGCGCCGACGGCTCCGCCGATGCCCGCGGAGACGAGGGCGACGAGGAGGGTCCACACGACGGCGAGGCGCCGCGCCCGGCGATTGCGCCGGCCGTCCGTCAGCACCGCTTCACCGGTCTGCTGCAACGGCCCCCGGGCGAGCGCCTGCTGAGTGGGGGAGCCGCCGGCCCAGGGATCGTAACGGCCCCAGGCGTCGCCGCCCTGCGGAACGGAGCCGGCGACCGGGGGCACGGAAGCCGCGGGTACGGCGGCGGGGGGTACGGAGGCCGCGGGTACGGAGGCCGGGACGGCACCGGGGAGTACGGCAGTCGTGGGCGCCGGTGCCGCACCGCCGGGCACGGCAGCCGCGGGCACCGAAGCGGGGCCCGGTACGTGGGGCGCGGGCGCCGACGCCGGGCCCGGTACGTGGGGCGCGGGCGCCGGCGTGGGCAGGGGCGCCGGCGGGACCGCGGGCGGGGGTACGGCCGTCCCGGGTGCCGAGGC
Source organism: Streptomyces musisoli (assembly GCF_016741855.1). GTDB lineage: Bacteria > Actinomycetota > Actinomycetes > Streptomycetales > Streptomycetaceae > Streptomyces > Streptomyces musisoli. The sequence goes on from NZ_JAERRH010000028.1 coordinate 22,052, forward strand.
GGCCACCGGGTGCTGCACCGGCGGCGCGGGCGCCCAGGGCCCGGGTTCGCCGTACGGCGGGGTGCTGTAGGGATCGGGGTCGTGCAACGGCTTGGGCCGTTCACCGGACGCCGCTACGGCGGTCTCCCCGGCGGGCTCGGACCGCTCCGCGACGAGTCCGGACCGCTCGGCGTCAGGCTCGGGGCCCGCCGCAAGAGGCTCGGGCCGCTCCGCGACGGACGGCACGGCGGTCTCCCCGGCCGCCACGGCAGTCCCTGAAACCGCTACGGCCCTCTCCCCGGCCCCTTCCGCGGTCTCGCCGTCGGTGGCGGGTGGCGGGGCCGGGACCGGCTTGGCCAGTTCGAAGTCCCCGTCGGCCCCGGTGGCGTCCGGTACGGCGCCCCCGGTGCTGACGGGCCGGTCGGCGCTCTCCGTCCGGCCGGCCGGTGTCGCATCCGCCGCTCCCTCCGGTTCTTCCACCGGCGGGACACGGTTCCCCTCGTTCATGCTCTCCCCACGGCTGAGCCGCGACCGCGCACTGCCACGGCCACGGGACGTCGTCCACCGCCCCGGGGTCGTCGCCGCGGGCACGGCCTCACAGGATTGAACCAGGTTCGCGGGCCGGGGCGCAGTGACCGGTCAGGGCGACCCGTGGGGCGCGGTGGGAGGAACCGGGGAGACCGGGGCTGCGGAGGGAGCGGGCGTGGTGTCGGGGACGGGGGCGGACAGCAGACCGGGGCCGGTGGCTCCGGGAGTCGTGGACCAGTCGGCGAGCGGGAGGGCCACCGTCTCGTCGAGCGGGCGTATCAGCGGGGAGACGGCGGCCGCACCGGCGAACACCGGCGCGGTCAGGCCGCGTACCGCCCCGGTGGGGGCCTGTCCGGTGGCCGTGACGGGCATGCCGGGCAGCAGCGGCGCGGACAGGGTGGTCGGCGCCACCGGGGCCGGGCCGAGCAGCGCGCCCCCCTGGGCGAGCAGCGGTCCGGCCGGACGCCGGCGCTGGCTGTCGGGCGTGGCCGCGCCCCCGCCCCCGCCGTTGCCCGCCGAGCGCGACGGGGTCACATTGCTGCCGTTGCCGGAGCCGCCGCGGGCGTCCGTGGTCAGGTCGCCGGGGAAGGCGGTGGTCACGCCGCCGAGGGCGACCGCGGCCAGCGACACCGCGCCGGCGGCGGCGAATGCGAACCGCAGCCCGCGCGAGGCGGAGCGGCCGTCGTCCGGGCGGCCGACGGGGTGGATGCGGAAGCCGCCGCCCTCTGGTCCGGCTGTGCCGTCCGCGGCGGCGGGGACGAAGCCGTGCGCGGGGGCGGGGACGTACCCGAACGGGAGGCGCTCGCCCCGCCTCACTCCGAAGGCCCCGGTGGCGGACCCGCCGCCGAGGAATCCGCCCCCGGGCGACGGCGTGCCGCCGCCGTCCAGGTCACCTCCTCCGGGGAGGCCCTGGAGACGGGCCAGCAAGCTCGCCGAGGGCGGGGGCGGGGCCGCCTCCGCGAAGACGTTCTTCAGCGCGCGCTGGGCGTCCGCCTCGGCTTTGCACCGGGCGCAGGTGGCCAGGTGCGCGAGGACACGCTCACGCGTCTCATGACCGAGCTCTCCGTCCACCAGGGCGGAGAGCCGGTCTCCCAGGTGCTGCTCTGCGAGGTGTGCCTCCTCGACAGGTTTCGGCCGAGATCCACTCACGCGGTCGCGCCCCCTCCCCCCAGAGCGGGGACACGGGCCAGGAAGGAGCGCCGCTCGGCCGCGCGGGCCTCCGGGGAGCGGTGCGCGAGGGCCTTGCGGAGCTGGGAGCGGCCGCGGTGGATACGGGAGCGGACCGTGCCCAGCTTCACGCCGAGGGTGGCGGCGATCTCCTCGTACGACAGTCCTTCGATGTCGCACAGGACGACGGCGGCGCGGAACTCGGGCGCCAGGGTGTCGAGGGCCTGCTGGACGTCGGCGTCGAAGTGCGCGTCGTTGAAGAGCTGTTGCGGGGTGGGCTCGCGGCTGGGCAGGCGCTCGGCCGCGTCCTCGCCGAGGGCGTCGAAGCGGATGCGCTGCTTGCGCCGGACCATGTCCAGGAAGAGGTTGGTGGTGATGCGGTGCAGCCAGCCCTCGAAGGTGCCCGGCGAGTACGTCGACAGGGAGCGGAAGACGCGGACGAAGACCTCCTGGGTGAGGTCCTCGGCGTCGTGCTGGTTGCCCGTCAGACGGTAGGCGAGTCGGTAGACCCGGCCGCTGTGCGTGCTGACGATCTCGTCCCACGTGGGCGGAGTCCACGCCTGCCCGTCCGCGTCGGTGGCGAAGGTCGCGGTCTGGGCGTCGCCTGCGGCGGCGGCGCGGCTGTCAGCAGCGGTGTCGGTCACGGATTTCGGCCTGCCCGCCGACCCGAGGAAGCGCCGCAGCACTCCGCCCCGGTCCCCGGGCGCAGCCGCACCTCCCCTGTCGGCTCTGGTGGTGTCCAGTGGAGCCCCTACCATAGCCACCTCGCCCGTTAGCTCCGGATAAGCGGTTTTACGAGAATTTGATACACGCTGATACTGCTGCGTCAGCAGTTGCTCGGCGCCCTGCTCCACCTCTCGCCCCCCGTCGCATCCACGGCCACCGTCTCATCCCTATAAACGCCTGGTCCCATCTGCGGGTTCCCGGCGCCAACGGATACAGTCACGCCCAGGCAACCACGGGGACAGGAGAGGGTCATTACCGGCAACCGGCAGACGAGCTGGGCGTTCGCCGACGCCTTTGTCGCCGAGGACGAAGCGCTGCACTGGGCCCGCGACCGGGCCCGGGAGTCAGGGCTGCGCTCGGTGTCGCCCAGCACGGGCGCCGCGCTGCGACTGCTCGCCGCCTCCGTGGACGCGAAGGCGGTCGCGGAGATCGGCACGGGCTGCGGGGTGTCCGGGATCCATCTGCTGCACGGGATGCGGCCGGACGGGGTGCTCACCACGGTGGATCCGGAGCCGGAGCACCAGCAGTTCGCCCGGCAGGCCTTCCGGGTCTGCGGCTTCGCCAGCAACCGGGCCCGTTTCATCCCCGGCCGGGCCCTGGAGGTGCTCCCGCGTCTGGCGGACGCCGGCTACGACCTCGTCTTCTGCGACGGGGACCGGCTGGAGTACCCGGACTACCTCGCTGAATCGTTGCGCCTGCTGCGGCCGGGCGGCCTGGTGGTCTTCGAGGGCGTCTTCGCGAACGGCCGCACGGTGGACTCGGGTCCGCAGCCGACCGAGGTGCTGCGGCTGCGGGAGCTGCTGCGCACCGTCCGGGAGAGCCAGGAGCTGGTCCCGTCGCTGCTGCCGGTGGGCGACGGACTGCTGTGCGCCGTCAAGCGGTAGGACGGACTGCTGTGCGCCGTCGGGCGATTGTACGGACTGTCGTGCGCCGCCGAGCGGTAGACGGACCGCTGTGCGCCGCCGAGCGGTGATCCGGGGCGCGACGGCCCCCGGGGACGCGCCTGCCCCGACACCGCGTACGATGCCGGGGCAGGCGCGAGAACAGGATCACTGGGACGTCAGACGACGACCTTCTTGAGGGCGTCTCCGAGCGCCTCGGCCTCGTCAGGGGTCAGTTCGACGACGAGTCGACCGCCGCCTTCGAGCGGAACGCGCATGACGATGCCCCGCCCCTCCTTGGTCACCTCGAGCGGGCCATCACCCGTCCGCGGCTTCATGGCCGCCATGCTCGTTCCCCTTCCTGAAACCAGCTCATCGTCTGCCGACGGCCCCACGAGGGCACCCGCCATCCGAAACGGACACGCGACACCGGCATCGAACACATTGCTTCCCAGCCATTATCCCGCATCGCAGGACCCGATGACCAACATCAGTAGGCATCGCTTGGGCAACGCGCGCGAGCAAAACCACCCAATTCGGCGATGTGCCTGCGATACTGCGCCACCGCACGAAGATCCGCCGACCGGCTCCGCTCCGTAATTCTTTGACGCAGGTCACACGTCCGGTCCGGTCCTCGGCCGGTGATGTCCGCCATGCTGTCCTCAGACATGGACGTACTGAGCGGTACGTCACCAGCCGCGAACACCGGAGGGGATCCGCCATGGCCGACACCGTGCTCTACGAGGTGAGCGACGGACTCGCGACGATCACGCTGAACCGCCCCGAGGCGATGAACGCGCTGAACGTCGCGACCAAGGTCGCTCTCCGGGAGGCGGCGGAATCGGCGGCCGGCGACACGGCCGTACGGGCGATCCTGCTGACCGCCGCCGGGGACCGGGCGTTCTGCGTGGGCCAGGACCTCAAGGAGCACATCGGGCTGCTGGTCAGTGACCGGGAGACCGGGACGCGGCAGACCATGAACACGGTCAAGGAGCACTACAACCCGATCGTGCGCGCGCTCGCCGGGGCGGCGAAGCCGGTGGTCGCGGCGGTGAACGGCGTCGCGGCCGGGGCCGGGTTCGGTTTCGCGCTCGCCGCGGACTACCGGCTGGTGGCCGACACCGCCGCCTTCAACACCTCGTTCGCGGGCGTGGCCCTGACCGGCGACTCCGGCATCTCCTGGACGCTGCCCCGGGTGATCGGCCCGAGCCGCGCCGCCGACCTCCTCCTCTTCCCGCGCAGCATCAGCGCCCAGGACGCGCTGGAGCTGGGCATCGCCAACCGGGTCGTCCCCTCCGCGGAGCTGCGCGCCGAGGCGGAGAAGGTGGCCCGGGCGCTGGCCGAGGGGCCGACGGTGGCGTACGCGGCGCTCAAGGAGGCCGTGGCCTACGGCCTGACGCACTCCCTCGAAGAGACGCTGGAGAAGGAGGACGAACTCCAGACGCGGGCCGGGGCATCCGAGGATCACGCCATCGCCGTCCAGGCGTTCGTGAACAAGGAGAGGCCCAAGTACCTGGGGCGGTAGCCCGCCCGCCGGTGCGCCGCGGCGGGCTCTCGCCCCTGCGGCGGACCCGCATGGCGATACGGTCGCGTCCCTTACGGGGCGCTCCTCGCCACGCACGTCTCCAAGTGGTCGTTGACCAGGCCGCAGGCCTGCATCAGCGCGTACGCCGTCGTCGGGCCGACGAATCTCAGGCCCCGCTTCTTCAGGGCCTTGGACAGGGCCGTGGACCGCTCCGTCACCGCCGGGACGTCGGCGAGGGTCTTCGGGGCCGGGCGGGTGGCCGGGTCGGGGGCGTGGGACCAGATCAGCTCGTCCAGGTCGCCCTCGGCCCAGTCGGCGAGAACGCGCGCGTTGGAAAGCGTGGCGTCGATCTTGGCCCGGTTGCGGATGATGCCCGGGTCGGCCAGGAGGCGCTCGCGGTCGGTGTCGGTGAAGGCGGCGACCTTCTCGATGCGGAAGTCGGCGAAGGCCGTGCGGAAGCCCGGACGGCGGCGCAGGATCGTGATCCAGGACAGGCCCGACTGGAAGGCCTCCAGGCTGATCCGTTCGAAGAGGGCGTCGTCGCCGTGGACCGGACGGCCCCACTCCTCGTCGTGGTACGACACGTAGTCGTCGGTGGACAGGGCCCACGGGCAGCGCAGGGCGCCGTCCGGACCGGCGACGGCGGCACCGGAGGTCATCGCTGGTCCTCCGGACCCTCGGTCTTGTCCGGCCGGCCGTGCCGCTCGTGCGCCGCGGCGGCTCTGGCACCGGCCAGCGCCGACTCCAGATCGGCGATACGGGCGTCCCGCTCGCCCAGCTCCGCGGCGAGCCGGCCGAGCGCGTCGTCGACGTCCGCCATGCGGTAGCCGCGCGGCGCGAGGGGGAAGCGCAGGCTCTCCACGTCCGTGCGGCCGACCGGGCGGTCCACGGGCAGCGGGTCCTGGAGCCGCTCGGGTGCCGCCTCGGGCAGCGGGGCGCTCTCGCCGCCGCCCACCACGGCCAGGGTCACCGCGGCGACCACGACGGCCAGCGCGACGACCAGGAAGAAGAACATCAGCATCGCCAGGGGTCCCCACGCTCGGTACCGGACGCTGTGCCGGAAGCAGAATCTGTCAGGCTCCGATCGTGCCATGCGAGTCTGACAGTTAGGGTCACAGGCGGCCGTACAGCGGGACGTACTAGGAAAGGTCACAGCGGATGCTCAGGCTGGGCAGGCGGGAATTCGGGCCGCACGAGCCGGTGATCATGGCGATCGTGAACCGGACGCCGGATTCCTTCTACGACCAAGGCGCCACGTTCCGCGACGAGCCGGCCCTGGCGCGCGTCGAGCAGGCGGTGGCCGAGGGCGCCGCGATCATCGACATCGGCGGGGTCAAGGCCGGACCCGGCGAGGAGGTCACGGCCCAGGAGGAGGCTCGCCGGACGGTGGGCTTCGTCGCGGAGGTACGGCGCCGGTTCCCCGATGTGATCATCAGCGTGGACACCTGGCGGGCCGAGGTCGGCGAGGCCGTGTGCGAGGCGGGCGCGGATCTGCTGAACGACGCGTGGGGCGGGGTCGACCCGGGGCTCGCGGAGGTCGCGGCGCGCTACGGGGCGGGGCTGGTGTGCACGCACGCCGGGGGTGTGGAGCCGCGTACGCGTCCGCACCGGGTGACGTACGACGACGTCGTGGCCGACATCCTGGAGGTGACCCTCGGGCTGGCGGAGCGGGCGGTCGCGCTCGGTGTGCCGCGGGAGTCCGTGCTGATCGATCCCGGGCACGACTTCGGGAAGAACACGCGGCACAGCCTGGAGGCGACGCGGCGGCTGGACGAGATGGTGGCGACGGGCTGGCCGGTGCTGGTGTCGCTGTCCAACAAGGACTTCGTCGGCGAGACGCTGGACCGGCCGGTGAAGGAACGGCTGATCGGCACGCTGGCGACGACGGCCGTCTCCGCGTGGCTCGGGGCGCAGGTGTACCGGGTGCACGAGGTGGCCGAGACCCGTCAGGTGCTGGACATGGTGGCGTCCATCGCCGGCCACCGGGTCCCCGCGGTGGCACGCCGCGGCCTGGCCTGACCGGCCCCGCCCCGCTCCCGGCGGACTGGGGTGCGCGGCCGGCCGGGCCGGGCGGGTGGGCGGGGAAGCGATGTCGGCCGGAGCCCCGCGCTAGCGGCCCGCCTCCTTCGAGACCAGGGCCACGGCCTCCGTGACGTCGTCCGTCACGTGGAACAGGAGCAGGTCCTTCTCCGCCGCCTTGCCCTGGGCGACCACCGTGCTGCGCAGCCACTCCACCAGCCCGCCCCAGTACTCGCTGCCGAACAGGACGATCGGGAAGCGGGTGACCTTCTGGGTCTGGACCAGGGTCAGGGCCTCGAACAACTCGTCGAGGGTGCCGAGGCCGCCGGGCAGGACCACGAACCCCTGCGCGTACTTCACGAACATCATCTTGCGGACGAAGAAGTACCGGAAGTTCAGGCCGATGTCGACGTAGGGGTTCAGCCCCTGCTCGAAGGGCAGCTCGATGCCGAGGCCGACCGAGGTGCCGCCCGCTTCGCACGCCCCCTTGTTGGCCGCTTCCATGGCTCCCGGCCCGCCGCCCGTGATGACCGCCCAGCCCGCCTCCACCAGCCCTCGGCCGAGCCGCACGCCCGCGTCGTACTCCGGGGAGTCCACCGGCGTCCGCGCCGATCCGAACACGCTGATGGCAGGGGGAAGTTCGGCCAGGGTGCCGAAGCCTTCGATGAACTCCGACTGGATGCGGAGCACGCGCCAGGGGTCGGTGTGGACCCAGTCCGAGGGGCCGCCCGCGTCGAGCAGCCGCTGGTCGGTCGTACTCGCGGTGACCTGGCCCCGCCGCCGGAGGACCGGTCCGAGCCGCTGCTCGTCCGGCGGCTGCTTCTTCCCCTGGGGGTTGCCGGTAGCCATGTGCGCTCCCTCCGCTTGCCGGTAGTTCGATCTCAGACTAGATCCAGCCGGGTTGCGGAGGGGGGACCCGCGCATGTCCGCCATGCGTGCGGCGGCGGGCGTCCGCTATGCGGTGAGCCAGTTCCGCAGGCGCTCCTCGCCCGCGAGGATCTTCGCGGTCTCCACGCGCTCGTCGCGCTTGTGGGCCAAGTGGGGGTTGCCGGGTCCGTAGTTCACTGCGGGGACGCCGAGCGCGGAGAAACGGGACACGTCCGTCCAGCCGAACTTGGGCCGCGGGGTGCCGCCCACCGCCTCGATGAAGGCCGCCGCCGCCGGGTGGGAGAGTCCGGGCAGCGCGCCGCCGCTGTGGTCGTCGACCACGAATTCCTCGACGCCGCAGTCCGCGAACACCTCGTGGACGTGCGCGACGGCCTCTTCCTCGGTGCGGTCGGGGGCGTAGCGGAAGTTGACCGTCACCACGCACTCGTCGGGGATGACGTTGCCGGCCACTCCCCCGCGGACGGCCACCGCGTTCAGGCCCTCGTGGTACTCCAGGCCGTCGATGACCGGCCGGCGCGCCTCGTAGGAGGCCAGACGGGCCAGGATGGGGGCCGCCGCGTGGATGGCGTTCGAGCCCATCCACGAGCGTGCCGAGTGGGCCCGCTCGCCCTTGGTCTTCAGATGCACCCGCAGCGTGCCCTGGCAGCCGCCCTCGACCTCGCCGTCGGAGGGTTCGAGCAGGATCGCGAAGTCGCCCGCCAGCCACGCGGGGTGGGCCTCGGCGACGTGCCCGAGCCCGTTGCGCTCCGCCTCGACCTCCTCGTTGTCGTAGAAGACGAAGGTCAGGTCGCGGTTGGGGGCGGGCACCGTGGCCGCGATGCGCAGCTGCACCGCAACGCCCGACTTCATGTCGCAGGTGCCGCAGCCCCACAGCACGCCGTCCTCGTCGAGCCGCGAGGGGACGTTGTCCGCGATCGGGACGGTGTCGATGTGGCCGGCCAGGATGACGCGCTCGGCGTGGCCCAGGTCGGTGCGGGCGATCACGTTGTTGCCGTGGCGGTCCACCGTCAGGTGCGGCAGGGCCCGCAGGGCGGTCTCGATCGCGTCCGCGAGCGGCTTCTCGGTTCCGCTTTCGGACGGGAAGTCCACGAGCCGCGCGGTGAGCGAGGCGGCGTCCAGCGTGAGATCAAGCGAGGTGTCGGCCATGGCCACGACCCTAGCGCGCCGCTCGCCGGGGCCGGTCCCGGCGCGTGACGCGGACCCCCCGCGAGGGCCGGGCAGGGCTCCAGTACCTTGTACGCGTGCCAGAGCCGTCCCCCACCCGTCCCAAGCGTCGCGGTCGCCTCTTCCGTTTCACCGCGGCCCTGTTGGTCCTGTGCGGCGTCGTCGCGTACCTCGTGGTGCAGTACATCACCGGAGGCGGCGGAGCACGCGGCTGCAAGGTGGTCTCGGCCTCCGACGGCAGCTCGTCGTACGAGTTCACGCCCGAGCAGGCGAGCAACGCGGCGACGATCGCCGCCGTCGGCACCGGGCGCGGCATGCCCGAGCGGGCCGTGACGATCGCGATAGCGACCGCGCTCCAGGAGTCGGGGCTGCGCAACATCGAGCACGGTGACCGGGACTCGCTGGGCCTGTTCCAGCAGCGGCCCTCGCAGGGCTGGGGCACCGAGCGGCAGATCATGGACCCGACGTACGCGGCGGGCATCTTCTACGCGCACCTGGCCAAGGTGCCCGACTACACCGACCTGCCGCTGACGGTGGCCGCACAGCGGGTGCAGCGCAGCGGCTACCCGGAGGCGTACGCCAAGCACGAGACGGACGCCACGCTGCTGTCGGCGGCCCTGACCGGGCGGGCGGCGGCCACGCTGACCTGTGACGGGCGCCCGCAGCGCACGGCCTCGGCGACCGGTCCGCAGGCGGTGCGGGCGGCGCTGGTACGGGACTTCGGGCGGGACGCGCTCCAGGAGACCGGGGCGGTGGTCGGCGGCACGCCGGTCCCGTCGCCGTCTCCGTCGCCGAGCGTGACGGCGACCGCGCGCGGGCGGACGGTGACCGTTCCGGTGAGCGAGGGCCCGCGGGCGGCCGCGACCGGGCGCGACGAGGGCGCGCGGGGCTGGCAGCTGGCGCAGTGGGCGGTCGCCAACTCGTCGGCCCTGCACATCCAGCGGGTGTCGTACGCGGGGCGGGAGTGGACCGCGGGGAGCAGCAGCGACGAGTGGCGGACGGCCCGCTCGCAGGGGGCCGCGGGAGCGGAGAGGTCCGCGGAGGCGGTCCGGATCCTGACCGGACAGTAGTACGGCGGGTCACCCCGGCGGGTTGTGCGGCGCCGGGCGGCCCGGCCGTCCGGGCGGGCGGTGCGCCCGGCACGGAAACCCTTGGAAATCACGGGCCGGAAGGATTCTGCACAGGGCGGGACAGAAGCTCTTTGCCCGTTTTTATCCACACCTGATAATGCGATGCGTTACCCATTCTTTACCTAGGGCGTCCGCAACCTTCGCGGGCTTCGAGCGGTAGTCACGGCGTCCGAGCCGGACACGAGCCCGGACACACACACCGTTCTCTCCCGTCGAATGGAGCATCATGTCCCTCCCTCTGACCCGCCGGATCGCCCGTGCCGCGCTGCTCGTCGCAGCGGGAGCGGCTGCCGGGGTCGGTGCGGCCGGCTCCGCCGGTGCGGCCACGAACCTGCCGGCGGCCACCCCGAACCTGGGCGGCGTGACCGCGCTGGACGGGGCGCACGTCGGAAACACCGTCGACGGTGCCGCGCAGAACGTCACCCAGCTCGCGGGCCACGCGGGCGGCAAGGCGGTCGAGCAGGCGGTGCCGGCCGCCGGCAAGACCGGCGGCGGTGCCGTGAAGAAGGCGGCGCCGGTGGCGCAGAAGGCCGCGGGGGCCGCGGCCGGGACCGCGGGGTCCGCCCTCGGGGACGCCGCCGCCGGTGCGACGAAGGGCGGACTGCCGACGGGCTCGCTCACCAAGGGCGGGCTGCCGACGTCGTCCCTGCCGACCAAGGGGCTGCCGCTGGGCGGCTGAGCGCCCGGCTGTGACCGCCGAAGGGGCCCGGGGCCTTCCCGCCCGGGCCCCTTCGGCTTTCGCCCTGCGGTGGGCGGCTACGCCGTCAGGCGGGACACCGCCGCCCGCACCCGCTCGTCCGTCGCCGTGACGGCCACGCGGACGAACTTCTCGCCCGCCTCGCCGTAGAAGTCGCCCGGAGCCACCAGGATGCCCAGCTCGGCCAGGCCGGCGACCGTGGCCCAGCAGGACTCGTCCCGGGTGGCCCAGAGGTAGAGGCTCGCCTCGCTGTGCTCGATGCGGAAACCCTGGGCGAGGAGCGCCGCCCTCAGGGCCTCGCGGCGGGCCGCGTAGCGCTCGCGCTGCTCCCGGACGTGGGCGTCGTCGCCGAGGGCGGCCACCACCGCGGCCTGCGTCGGCGCGGAGGTCATCATGCCCCCGTGCTTGCGGATCTCCAGCAGCGGTCCCAGGACGGCCGGGTCGCCGGCGATGAAGGCCGCGCGGTAGCCGGCCAGGTTCGAGCGCTTGGAGAGGCTGTGGACGGCGACGATGCCGTCGTAGGAGCCCCCGTTGACGTCCGGGTGCAGGACCGAGACCGGGTCGGCCTCCCAGCCCAGCTCCAGGTAGCACTCGTCGGAGAACACCAGGACGCCGTGTTCGCGGGCCCAGGCGACGATCTCCGTCAGCTCCTGCCGGGACAGGACCTTGCCCGTCGGGTTGGACGGGGAGTTCAGCCAGAGCAGCTTCAGGTTCGAGGGGTCCAGCTCCCGCGGGTCGTCGTAGACCTCGTACCCGGCGCGGGCGAGGCGGGCGCCCACCTCGTAGGTGGGGTAGGCCAGGCGCGGGTAGGCGACCTTGTCGCCGGGGCCGAGGCCGAGCTGGGTCGGCAGCCAGGCCACCAGTTCCTTGGAGCCGACGACCGGCAGGACGTGGCGGTGGGTGACCCCGCGGGCGCCCAGACGGCGCTCCAGCCAGCCGGTGATCGCGTCGCGCAGGGCGGGGGTGCCCCAGACGGTCGGGTAGCCCGGGGAGTCGGCCGCGTCGATCAGGGCCTTCTGGACCAGCTCGGGGACCGGGTCGACCGGGGTGCCCACGGAGAGGTCGACGATCCCGTCGGGGTGCGCGGCGGCCGTCTTCTTGTACGGCTCGAGCTTGTCCCAGGGGAAGGTGGGGAGCCGGTCGGAGACTGCGGACACGGAAATCAGGCTCACTTTCGTACGGGGCGGCAAACGCCTCGGTCCCGTGCGGCGCCGATCAGGGTGATCGGGCCGTACGGGACCGAGGCGGCGCCGAGGTCCCCCGGGCCGCGCGGAGCCGGGAACCGGGGGGTCGGCCGCTGACGTTCAGACGGTCACTCGCCGCCCTGCGGCGGCAGCGCGGCGACGAAGGGGTGGTCGCGCTCGATCAGGCCCAGCTTGCTGGCGCCGCCGGGCGAGCCCAGCTCGTCGAAGAACTCGACGTTCGCCTTGTAGTAGTCCTTCCACTCCTCCGGAGTGTCGTCCTCGTAGAAGATCGCCTCGACCGGGCAGACCGGCTCACAGGCACCACAGTCGACGCATTCGTCCGGGTGGATGTACAAGGACCGCTGGCCCTCGTAGATGCAGTCGACCGGGCACTCCTCGATGCACGCCTTGTCCTTCACGTCGACACAAGGCTGCGCGATGACGTAGGTCACGCTGTCGTTCCTCCTCGATAGGGCGCTGGCGGGCCTCCTCAGGCTCCGCCGCCTGGCGCGCGGGAGCGCGGCGTCGTCGATGCCCGCCCCTAGTATCTCCGTTCCGGAGCATGATCCGCACAGGAGGGGTGAATTGACCAGTGGAAATCTCGGCGACAGGACGCCTTGAAGTCCGAATTACCCCGTCTGACGTGGGGAAACGGGTGGTCGTAAGGCGCTTGGGCGAACCTGGTGCTGGGCCGGAGAAGTTCACTGACACGGTCGGTGTTCTCACATCATGGGACGGCGGCGTGCTCATGATCACACGACGGGACGGGGAAAGTGTCAGGATTCCCCAGTCGGCTCTGGTAGCCGGGAAGGTCGTGCCGTCCGCTCCGGCGCGCCGCCGGGGTCCCGCCGCCTCGTACCCGGAGCTGGCGCGCATCGCCGCCCGGGCGTGGCGGCCGGTGGAGAGCGAGCGGCTCGGCGAGTGGGAGCTGCGGGCGGCGGTCCAGGACGTGCCGCACGACGAGGGCACCCCCGCGCCCCCGGCACCGGCGGAGCGTCCGGCAGGGGCTGAGCGTCCGGCAGGGGCGGGGCGTCCGGCAGGGGCGGTGACCGGACGCCGGGCGGGCTTCACCCGGCGGGCCAACAGTGTGCTGCCGCTCGGTGATCCCGGGCTTCCCCTCGACGCGGCCCTGGATGCCGTACGACGCTGGTACGGCGAGCGTGGCCTGCCCGCCTACGTGCAGACCGCGACCGGCGCCGAGGGCACGCAGGAGCTGCTCTGCGCCGAGCTGGAGCGGCGCGGCTGGGTGCGTGAGGTGACCGCCGAGCTGTGGACCGGTGCGCTGGCGCCGGTCGCGGACCGGGCCGAGGGCGCGGGTGTGGTCCTGTCCCGGACGGTGGACGAGGCGTGGCTCGCCCGGTACCGGCGCAAGGGGGTGAGCGAGGTGGCCCTGCGGGTGCTCGGCTCGGAATCCCCCCGCTCGGGCGAGGCCGGGCGGGAGCCGGGACCGTCGGTGTGGTTCGCGGCCCTGCCCGGCGCCGGTGCCGGCGAGCCGCCGGCGGCGATCGGACGGTGTGTCGTGGACGGGCGGTGGGCCGGGTTCGCCGCGGTCGAGGTGGACCCCGCCCGGCGCAGGCAGGGGCTGGCCACCGAGGTGATGGCCGCACTGGCCCGGCGCGCGCTGGACGAGGGCGCTTCGGCGGCCTGGCTGCAGGTGGAGGCGGACAACGAGGGCGCCCGGGCGCTCTACCGCGCGCTCGGCTTCGTCCCGCACCACGCCTACCACCACTACCGGGCGCCGGAGCCGGAGACATCCGTTGCTCCCGAACGCTCGTAGAACCCGCCGTGGAAGGGCATGAGCCTGCCATGCGTCACCCGTATCTGCCGCCCCCGTACCCGCCCCCGCCCGAGCGCTCCGCCGAGCTGCGGCGGCGGTTCGCCGAGGAGGCCCGGTCCGAGCGGCCGGACCTGTCGGCGCTGTGCCTGCTGATCGGCGCGGAGACGGACGGCTCGCTGGACGAGACCGGCATCGACGCCGCGCAGGCGGAGCTGGACCGGCTGGCGGGCGAGCTGCCGTACCGGCCGGGCGGGCCGCGGGCGTGGGCGGAGGCCGTACGCCGGCTGCTCGGCGACCGCTACGGGTTCCACGGCACGCCGGGCGACTACCAGCGGCTGGAGTCGTCCCTGCTGCACGAGGTCCTGCGGCGGCGGCGCGGACTGCCGATCCTGCTGTCGGTGGTGTGGCTGGAGGTCGCGCGCCGGGCGGGGGCCCCGGTGTACGGGGTCGCGCTGCCGGGGCACTTCGTGGTCGGGTTCGGGACGGCGGCGGAGCAGGTGCTGGCCGATCCGTTCGACACCGGGCGGGTGCTGACCGGGCCGGACGCCGAGTTGCTGGTGGTGGGTGCCACGGGTACGCCGCTGGAGCCCTCGATGCTGGAGCCGGCGCCGCCCCTGGAGGTCGTGCAGCGCGTTCTGAACAACATCCGGGCGTGGGCGGCGGCGCGGCCGGAGCGGTCGGATGTCGCGCTGCGGGCGGTGGAGCTGGCGCTGCTGATCCCCTCGCATCCGGCGCGGCTGCGCTACGAGCGCGGGCAACTGCTGGTGCAGCGCGGGGAGTTCATGGCAGGCGCCGACGAACTTGTCGCGTACGCCGACCTGATCGAGGTGGTCGACGAGTCCGCGGCCGGGAAGGTGCGGCAGGAGGCCCGTATCGCGCGGGCCAAGCTCAACTGAGGTGCCGGCGGCCCGGGGTCTCGTGCGCCGGCCCCGCCGACGCGCCCACGCGCCCTCCTGACGAACCCGTCCGCCCACCCGCGGCCCAGAGCCCGCGGACCGCGCGCATGCTCACAGCCGGCCCTTGTCCCGGGCCGTCCGTACCGCCTCCGCACTGCCCCGTACCGCGGCCAGGCGCCCGCGGACCGCGCACGCGCTCACAGCCAGCCCTTGCCCCGGACCGCCCGAACCGCCTCCGCACTGCCCCGTACCGCGGCCAGGCGCCCGCGGACCGCGCACATGCTCACAGCCAGCCCTTGCCCCGGACCGCCCGAACCGCCTCCGCACTGCCCCGTACCGCAGCCAGGCGCCCGCAGACAGCGCACATGCTCACAGCCAGCCCTTGTCCCGGGCCGTACGTACCGCCTCCGCCCTGTTGCGTACCGCCAGTTTCTGGATGGCCGTCGACAGGTAGTTGCGGACCGTGCCCTGGGACAGGTGGAGGGCGCGGGCCAGTTCGGCGTTGGTGGAGCCGTCGGCCGCCGCCCGGAGCACCTCGCGTTCGCGCTCGGTGAGCGGGTTCGCGCCCTCGGCGAGCGCGGCGGCGGCCAGGGTCGGGTCGATGACCCGCTCGCCGGCCAGCACCTTGCGGATCGCCTCGGCGAGCTGGGCGGCGGGGGCGTCCTTGACGAGGAAGGCGTCGGCGCCGGCCTCCATGGCGCTGCGCAGATAGCCGGGCCGGCCGAAGGTGGTGAGGACGACCAGCTTGACGCGCGGGAACTCGCGGCGGACCCGGGCCGCGGCCTCGATGCCGGTGCAGCCGGGCATCTCGATGTCGAGCAGCGCGACGTCCACGCCGTGCGCGCCGACGGCGGCGAGCACCTCGTCGCCGCGCGCGACCTGGGCGACGACCTCGATGTCGTCCTCCAGGCCGAGCAGCGCGGCCAGTGCCTCGCGGACCATCGACTGGTCCTCGGCCAGCAGGACCTTGATCGTGCTCGTCATGCACCGGATCCTACGTCGGCCGCGAGGGCCGTGGGCGCGCGGGCGACCAGCCGGAATCCGTGCTTGACCCGGCCCGCCTCCAGGGTGCCGCCGGCCTTCTCCAGCCGCTCGGTCAGGCCGGTCAGACCGTTGCCGGGGCCCTTGCCGGAGCCGCCGGAGCCGTTGTCCTCGACGCTGAGTTCGAGTACCGGCCCGTCCAGGGTCTGGCGGTGCACCAGCCGGACGACGCAGCGGTCGGCGCCGCTGTGCCGGACCACGTTGGTGACCGCCTCGCGCAGCGCCCAGGCAAGCGCGGACTCGGACTCCTCGGGCGTGCCGGTGAGATCGGGTTCGGCGGGCATCTCGGCCACCACCCCGGCGGCGGTCAGAGCCACCTGGGTGCCGGCGAGTTCGGCGGCGAGCCGGGGCCGCCGGTAGCCGGTGACGGCCTCCCGGACGTCCACCAGGGCCTGCCGGCTGACCTGTTCGATGTCGGCGACCTGCTGGGCGGCCTTGTCGGGGTGGCCGGGCAGCATCCGGCCGGCCAGCTCGCTCTTCAGCGTGATCAGGGAGAGGGAGTGGCCGAGCAGGTCGTGCAGATCGCGGGCGAGGCGGAGGCGTTCCTCGTTGGCGGCGAGCTGGGCGACGGTGGCCCGGGCCTTGCGCAGTTCGATGGTCGTGCGCACGAGTTGGCCGACGCCGGTCATCGCGAACCCGATGAGCACGACGAGCACGAGCAGTCCCCTGGCCTCCTTCTCCTCGTGGAAGCCGAGGCCGATCAGGTACATCACCACGCCGGAGGCGGGAATGGCCCAGTAGGCCGCCCGCAGCGGCAGGGTGGCCCCCCAGGCGACCGACAGGTAGACGAAGAGGCCGAGCCAGGCGCTGCCGAGGGTGGAGGCCAGTACGGGGGCGAGCACGCCGAGGATCCCGCCCAGGGTGTACACGTGGCGCGGGGCGAACGGCCGTCCCATGTTGCGGAAGACCAGCGTCAGATAGACCCCGACGAAGACGGTGAGGCCGAGTGCGCCGGCCACCGTGGCGCCGGTGCCGTGGCCGCCGTCGACCAGGTCCTCGACCGGCGAGCTGAGGAAGATCAGCCAGACCCCGATCCACAGCGTCTTGACCAGCAGTTCGCGCCGGTTGCGGGGCGGCCAGCCCACGGGCGTGTGCTTCGGCGTTGCCGCCTGCCGGTCATCCGTCATCGTGCTCACGCCTTCAGCGTGTCCTTCCGGTACAGCCAGGCCGCGCCGCCGGCGAAGAGGACGAAGGAGACGGCGAGGACGGTGAGGTCCTGGGCATGCGGTGCCCGGCTCTCCTCGATCGCGCGCCCCAGGGAAGCGTACGCGTGGGTGGGCAGCCACTCGGCGATGTCCTGGAGCCACTGCGGGAAGGTGGTCGTCGGCATCCACAGGCCGCCCAGCATGGACAGACCGAAGTAGATGATCATGGTGATGGGGCGGACCGCGTCCCCGCTGGCGAGGTAGCCGAGGGCGACACCGAGCGCGGCGAAGACCAGGCTGCCGGCCCAGATGGCGCCGGTCAGGCCGAGCCACTGCCCGGCGTCGAGGCGTACGTCCTTCACGGCCGCGGCGACCACGAAGACGACCACGATGGACGGCAGGCTCACCACGGCCGCGCTGGCGGTCTTGGCGAGGACGTACCCGCGCCCGGGCAAGGTGGTCAGCCGGAGCTGCCGTACCCAGCCGCTCTCGCGCTCCTTGGCGATGCGTTCGCTGTTGCCCATGAGAACGGCGGTCAGGGCGCCGAAGGAGGCCATCGAGACCATCATGTACGTCGGCAGGGTCAGGCCCGTGCCGTCGATCTTGTCGTGGCCGTCGGAGCCGCCCGCGATCAGCAGGAACAGTCCGGCGGGGTAGATCACGGAGAAGAACAGGAACTTTCGGTTCCGCAGGGCGCGGGACACTTCCAGCTTGATCAGGCTGTTCACGACTGCTTCGCCTCCTCGGCGGCGGTGATGGCGACGAAGGCCTGCTCCAGGCCGAGTCCGGCGACTTCGAGATTGCGGGGGTAGACGCCGAGGCCGTACAGCCCGTGGACGGTCGCGTCGGCGTCGGAGGACTGGATGCGGACGGTCTGGCCCGACACGTCGATCGAGGTGAGGAAGGGCAGGCCGCGCAGGGCCGTCTCGTCGATCGCGCCCTCCAGGTCGAAGGAGACCCGGCGGTCACCGGCCTTGGCCTTGATCTCGGCGGCCGTGCCGTCGGCGAGGAGCCGGCCGCGGTGCAGCACCAGCACCCGGTCGGCGATGGCGTCGGCCTCTTCCAGGTAGTGGGTGGCGAAGAGGACCGTGCGGCCCTGGTCGGCCTGCTCCCGCATGGTGGCCCAGAAGGCCTGGCGGGCGGAGACGTCCATGCCGGTGGTCGGCTCGTCCAGGATGATCAGGTCGCTGTCGCCGGCGGTGGCGAGGGCGAACCGGACCCGCTGGGCCTGGCCGCCGGAGAGCTTGTCGACCTTGCGGTCGGCGATCGCGGCGATGCCGGCGCGGGCCAGCACGTCCGACACCGGGTACGGCCGCGGGTGCAGGGAGCAGGACAGCTTCACCAGCTCGGCGACGGTGACCCCGTCCATCAGCCCGCCGCTCTGGAGCATGGCCCCGACCCGCCCGGCGACGATCGCCTCGCGCGGGCTGGTCCCGAACAGGCTCACCGTGCCGCCGTCGGCGGGCTTGAGCCCGAGGAGCAGGTCCAGGGTGGTGGACTTGCCGGCCCCGTTCGGGCCGAGGAGGGCGACGGTCTCGCCCGGGTACAGCCGGAGCGAGAGGCCGTCGACGGCCCGCACGTCCCCGTACGTCTTGGTCACCTGGTCGAACCCGACCACCGGGGTGGTGGCCGGTGCCGCTGTCGTCGTCATGGCGACCATGGTCGCGGTGAGGGCCGGGTGCCGGGCAGTGTCGGCGGTCCTGACCACCGGATGACAGATGTCATGCGGATCGGATGACGACGATCGGACGACGGCGACCGCACGAAGGCGCCGCGACGAGGGCGACCCCACGACGGCGACCGCAGGAAGGCGCGCCCCGATGACGGCGACCGCAGGAAGGCGACCGGACGACGGAACGGTACGAAGGTGACCCGACGACGGAACGGCACAGGGGCGCCCCCGGCCGAGGGCGCCCCTGTGCGTGCGGTGACGGCTAACTCGGGTTCGTCGCGATGATCCCGAGCCGGTTGGTCTTGCTCATCAGCGCCGGGCGCAGGGCGGCGTAGACGTCCTCGGGGGTGACGGGCGTCTTCTTGCCGTTGCCGCGGGTGATGAGCACCCCGTCGAAGGCCTGGCCGTACAGCTGCTTGAGGGCGTTCAGGTCGGGCTTGTCGACCAGCTTGCCGTCGACGGCCGTGACCCTGAGGAACTTCCACAGCGAGTTCTGCGGGCTGAGCGGGACGGAGTGGGACGCGTCCGTCTGCACGGTCACCCTGCCCGACATCGCCGGCTGCGCGAACTCCTTCATCATCCGGTCGACCTCGGTGTTCGAGACCGTCGGCTGCTTGGTGGTGGTCGGTACGGTGACCGGGGCCGGGCTGCCCGTCTCGACCAGCGTGCGGTAGGCCTGTTCGACCGCCTGGGTGGACCGGCCGGCGTCGATGGCCTTGCCCGCCTTGCCGTAGACGGCCACCGCCTTGCCGGACTTGAACTCGATGGTCCCGTCGCCGGGCGCGCCGGAGCCCGATCCGCCGGCCTGCTGGAGGGCGGCCTGGAGCTTCTCCTCGTCGACCGGCATGACCGGCTCGACCACGCGCTTCTCCCCGAACAGGGAGCCGACCACGTTGACCGGGTTGTAGTCGCTCTTCGCGGCCTCGCTGACCGTGGCCTGGTAGTCGAACTGCAGACCCGCGTTCTCCGGCGTGAGGGTGACCGTCTTGCCGCCCACGGCCAGCTTGAGCGGCTTGTTCACCCGGCCGCCGAACGCGTCGTCCAGCTTCTTGACCGCGTCGTCACGGGTTCCGCCGCCGATGTCGACACCGAGGACGGTGGTGCCCTTGGGCACGTCGGTGTGGTTCATCAGCAGTCCGGCGCCGTAGGCACCGCCCGCGACGACGACCACGCCGACGCCGAGCAGCACCAGCTTGCTGCGGCCCTTCTTCTTCGGCTTGGCCGTGGCCTTGGGTGCGGCGGCCGGCTCGGGCTTGGGCGCCGGGGCCGTCGCCGGGCCGTCGGCGTGCGTGCCGAACGGGGGCTTGCCCGCGCCGGGCACGACCGGGATACCGCTGGTGACGGTGTGTCCGGAGACGTTGTCGGCGGCCGGGGAGCGGTAACCGGGCGCGCCCGGCTCCGGGGCCGGCTTCTGCGGGGTGAGGATCGCGGTGTCGTCGCTCAGTCCGCCGGCGGGCGGGGTGCCCGCGGGGCCGCCGGCCGGGCCGGCTCCCGGCCCGCCGAAGCCGGCGGGTCCGTCGAGGTCCGCGAGATCGGCGAGGGCGCTGCGGGCGGGCGGGGTGCCCTGGCCGGCGAAGCCGGGCACCGCCGGGCCGTCGAAGGGCTCGCCCGGCCCCGTGCCGCGGCCGGCTGCGCGCGGCACGAGGGTGCCGTCGCCGGTCACCGGGCCGCTGGTGGGACCGGCCGGGCCCTGCGGGCCGCCGGGGGCGCCGGGGCCACCGGGTCCGTCGAAGCCGCTGGCGCCGCCGGGGCCGTCGAAGCCGCCGGCACCGCCGTGCCCGTGGGCACCGCCCGCCGCACCGCCGAAGCCGTCGCGTCCGTTCTCGCCCGGCGTACCGGCGCCGAAGCCGTCGCCGTTCTCCGGCCGGTTCTCCGAGAAGTACGGCAGGTCGTCCCGGCGGGGCTCGCCGGGGCCGGCGGAGCCGGGGCGGGAACCGCCGCCCAGCGGGCCCGCGGTCAGCGCCTCGGTCACGTCGAAGGAGCCGGTGCCGCCGCCGTGTCCCGGGGCGACCGGGCCGCCGGTGGCACCGGGCAGGCCCTTGCCGTTCGTGGCGCCGGAGCGGGTGCCGCCGGGCACGCTCATCGAGCCGACCACGCCGCCGGGACGGCCGCCGCCGGGGCGCGCGCCGGTGGTACCGGCCGAGCCGGACGCACCAGGACCACCCTTACGAGGGCCCGGCGCTGCGGCGGAGGGAGCCGAGGGGGCGGAACCGCCGGGGATTCCGGCGCCGTTCGTGCCGCCGGCGCCCGGACCGCCCTTGGGGGCGGAGGACTTGCGGGGCGCGAACCAGTCGCTGGCCTTCTCCTCCGCCTGGGCCGCGGGCTCGGCCGGCGCGTCGGTGGTGCCGGCCGGGCCGGCGGGCGCCGGGTCGGCCGCGGGCCGCGGTTCGGCGGCGGGCGCCTCGTCCACGGTGCTCTCGCCGTCCCCGACGGGCTTGCGCATGACGACCGGCGGGATGGGCCGGGATCCGGGGATGTTGATCCGGATCCGGGTCGTCAGCGTGGTCTCGGTCTTCTTCTCCTCCGGCCGCGTTCCCGAACGGCCGGCGTCCGTACCGTCATCGGGAGCCATGGGGGTCCCGTACGGCGGCGTGCCGGAGGGGTATGCGGCTCCTCCGCGCCCGTTGGGCCCGGAGGACGGAGTGTCAGTTTCACGACTCAAGGCAGGTTCTCCCGGTTGGCTCCGCCGCCCGTTTCGACCTCAGGTGGGGGTACCCCCTGTTCGAGCGCAGTCGAGAACTTGGGGGAGGCTCGGCGGCGCGCACCACCATACTGGCCGCTTCTGACGCTTATCCCAGGACCGCTGAGGAAACCCACACGGGACTCGCACGCGCGCCGCACGGCGAAGTGGTACGTCACTTGCCAAGTCGGGCGGAGTCGGCACCGGGTTGCCGTCCGGCGCCGACGGTGGCACAGATCACAGCGACAGCCATGCCGCCGAGCAGGAAAAGATAGGAGCCGATGCCCGCGCCGAACAGGAAGTCGCCCTCCGGGCGGGTGGTGGTGAGCAGGATGACGGCGACGATCCAGCCCGCCGCCGGCGCGACCGCCCCGCTCCGGCTCCTGGTGGCGTACGCTCCGCCGAGGAAGAGCCCGGCGGAGCCCGCGAGGGCGAGCAGCAGCCCGCCGGGGAACCAGGCGGCCTGCACCAGGGCCCCGGCGAGGCCCGTGACCGCGCCGAGCAGGACCAGGCCGACGTGGGCGGCGGCGCGCCCCGCGGAGGGCGGCCGCAGCGGCTGGGCGAGCAGCGAGCCCGGTCCGCCGTTGCTCATGACGCCTCCTCGATGCCGGCGAACAGGTCGGTCTCCCCGCGCTGTCCCGTTCCGCGCACCAACTCGTAGTACTCGGTGGTGAACAGGGGCTGCGCGAGTTGGTTGGAGAGCGCGAAGTACGGCTCGGCCACCTCGATCTGGGTGGCGTGGGCACGCATGGCGGCGGCCTTGGCGGCGGCGTGCGCGGTGCCGTCGATCGTGGTGGTGATCCGCTCGTCGTCGACCACGCCGGGTACGTCGTCCACGGCCGCGCTCTTCTCGAACGGCAGCGCGGACAGCTCGTCCTGGAGGCGGGCGAAAGCGGCTTCGGCGACGGTTCGCGGGACGCGGTTCCAGTACACCTTGTCGACCCGGTGGCCCCGTTCGGCCGCGAGGTCGACCGCGCGCATGGCGACGCGGTGGGCCTGGACGTGGTCCGGGTGGCCGTAGCCGCCGTTGTCGTCGTACGTCACGACGACCTGCGGGCGGACCTCCAGGATCACCTCGGCGAGCCGTCCGGCGGCCTCGTCCACGTCGGCCTGCCAGAAGCAGCCGGGGTCGTCGTTGTCGGCGAGGCCCGTCATGCCCGAGTCGCCGTACCGCCCGGCTCCGCCGAGCAGCCGGCCGTCCGTGACGCCGAGCGCGGCCAGGGCGGCGCTCAGCTCGCCGCGCCGGTGCGCGCCCAGGGCGGGGCCCGTCAGGTGCCGCAGTTCCGGCGGAATGACCTCGCCCCGCTCGCCCAGGGTGCACGTGACCAGGGTCACGTGCGCACCCTCGGCCGCGTACCTGGCCATGGTCGCGCCGTTGTTGATCGACTCGTCGTCCGGGTGCGCGTGCACCAGGAGCAGACGCCGCGCGGGCAGTTCCGTCATGGGACCACCCTACGAGGTGGGGGGCGCCGTCCCTCCCGGCCAAGTCGGCCGAAACCGGCCCATCCCCATCCGGAAGGCACGCTTCGACATCAGGGCCCGGGTTCCCGGGCGCTCTGGTCCTCGTAGCGCGGCAGGCCCTCGGTGGAGATGGTCCAGTCGGCGATGGTGACGTCCTCGCCGTAGACGAAGTCCTTGCGGGTGGCGTAGCGGGGGCCGCCGGGGGTGGGGTGGATGTCCGAGAAGACGGCGCCGGTACCGGTCCGGGGGTCGAAGACCGCGTAGACGGGGACGCCCGTCAGGGGATAGTCGCGGACCTTGCCCACCCAGTCGTTGTCGGGGTTGGAGCGGGAGACGATCTCGACGGCGGCGAACAGCGTGCGGGGGTCGAAGGAGCCTGGTACGTCCATGTCCTCCCAAGCGATCACCATCACATCGGGTCGCCGGAGAATGCCCTCGAGTTCGTTCTCGACGTCGGGCTCTCCGGTGTGCGCCACGATCTCGTCCGGCATGACTTTTTCAAGCCGCTTCCGGACGTGCAGTGTGGTCAGCTCGTGCGGACCGATCGGCGCCGTCATGTCGTGGACGATCCCCTTTTTCGTGATCTCGAACTTGCCCGGAATGGTGTCGTCCATGGACTGAACGAGATCCCGCATGGCTCGGTAGATGTGGGAGGCACCCTGGCGCGCGTCGTCCGGTGCGATGGTCATGGCGCTCGCTCCTCGTCGTCTGTGCCCAGGGGCAAGGATCGTCGCTTTCATGCTAGGCGGCCCCCAGCGAGTCGGTTCGGCAGTCGCGGCAGCGGGTGGTTCCGGGGGCGGGTGAGCGGAAGGCGCGGTCGCAGCCGTCGCAGTTCCGCATCGGGTGACGGGGTGACTGCGGAGCGGCCGGCGCACGGAACGGCGGCGGGGGCGGCAGCTGGGCGGCGAGGCGGTGCGCCAGCAGGGCCGCGGGGCGGCGTACGCCCTCGGGGGGCAGGTCGGCGGTCAGGGCGCGGCGTACGGCGGCGGGGGCGACGTCCCGCTCCAGCCAGGCGGCGACGCCCGGGGCCAGGTGGGCGGCGTCACGGGCGGAGAGGAGCAACCGCGGGTCGTGGCGGTGGAGGTCCGCCAGGAGGCCGGTGGCGGCCTCCAGGAGCGCGGGGGCGGCGTACCCGGGGCTCGGCACGGCCGGCAGCGGCTTGCGGGGCGCTCGCTCCTCGCGCGCCGACCGTGCGGGGTTCGTCTCGCCGCCCTCGCACGTCTCCCGCCGCCGTGGAGCCGCCGCCCGGGACTCCGGGCGGCCGTGGGCCCCGGGCCGGTCGAGGGCGGCGGGCCGGTCGAGGGCCCCCGGCCGGGGGTGGGCGGCGGGCCGGTGGTGGGCGGTCGTCGGCTGATTGCAGGAGACCGTCCGGGTGACGATGCGGCCGTCGGGGACGCGTTCGCGCTCGCGCCGCAGGTAACCGTGAGCCTCCAACTCCCGCAGGGCCGCCGCGATACGGGTCGCCCCCTCGGGAAACCGTGCGGCGAGGCTCTTGATGTCGACGCGGGCGCCCCTCGGCAGCGACTGGATGTGACAGGCCAGACCGATCGCGAGGAGGGAGAGGTCCGGGTGCTGGGTGAGGTGGTTGCCGATCACCGTGAAACGGCTGGCGTGGCGGGTGTTGTCGTGGGTGAGCCCACCGGAGCGGGGACGCCGGATCGGGTGCTTGTCGCCCGCAACGGGGGCCTGGGCGCGCGGGGGCGCGCTAGGGTTCTGGGTACCCATCGGGAAGTCCTTACCTTCCTCGGTGGTCAGGCCCTCGCACTGGGATTGCCGTCCCGGCGGGGGCCGTCGCATGTCTGCGGTTGTGTTGCGCCGAGCGTAGAGCCGCCTGTGGCCACAGAATCCAGCTGACCGGGGCATATTCACCCACCCGAGTGAGCGTGCGCTCCGGGCGGGAGGGGTGGGGCTCGGTGGGGGTTCTTTTCCCCCGTCCGTCCTTGGCTTTTAGGCGGCCGACGCCACCGGAACTCGTGGGGTCGGGTTCCGGCGTTCGCATCACTCCGTGTCGCCGTCGGCACTTACCGTGATGAAGAACCACGGATACGACGGAGGGCGCGGATGTCGGTGGACACGGAGTCCGTGAGCGAGCCCGGGTGGGAAGTCGACCCGGACGACGAGTGGGGAGTCGCGGTCATCACGACCGTGGGCCGGCAACTGAAGCTGCGCCGCGAGGCCGTGGGGATGCGGGCCGCCGACTTCGGCAAGGCGGTCGGCTACGGCGAGGACATGGTCTACAAAATTGAGAGCGGGAAGCGGATCCCCCGGCCGGAGTTCCTCGACCGGGCGGATGAAGTCCTGAGCGCAGGCGGCCTGCTCGCGGCGATGAAGGAGGACGTGGACAGGGTCCGGTACCCGAAGAAGGTCCGGGCGCTGGTTGATCTGGAGGGCAAGGCCGTCGAACTGCTCTCGTACGGCAATCATCATGTGCACGGGCTGCTGCAGACGGAGGAGTTCATGCGGGCCTTGATGGGGTCGCAACGCCCCAAGCTCCCCCAGGCCGAACTGGAGCAGGCGGTGGCCGGGCGCTTGAGCCGGAAGAAGATCTTCCAGCGCTCCCCCGCTCCTGAACTGAGTTTCGTGCTGGAAGAGGTGACATTAAGGCGCCCCATCGGGGGCACATCGGTACTGCGCAGGCAGCTCCAACACCTCTTGAACATGTGCCAGTTACCGCACGTACAGATCCAGGTGATGCCGACAGACCGCTGGGACCATCCCGGCATGGGAGGACGGATCCAGGTCCTGAAGTTCGAGGACGGCACAGCAGTCGGCCGTATGGACGACGGATACGGCGGCCGCCCCGTCTCCGAGCCGAGGCAGCTGCGAATCCTTGAGCTGCGCTATGGCAGCATCCGCGCAGAGGCCCTGACCCCGCGGGAGTCAGAAGCCTTCATCAGACAACTGCTGGGAGAAACATGATCCGCAGGGACTCCACCGGGGACACCTCGGGCCTGGCGTGGTTCAAGAGCAGCTACAGCGACAACAGCGACCCCGGGGACTGCGTCGAGGTCGCCCTCGCCCCCCGCACCGTCCACGTCCGCGACTCGAAGGACGCCGAAGGCCCCCGGCTCGCGCTGGCGCCGGGGACGTGGGCCCGCTTCGTGTCGTACGCGTCCGAGGACTGACCCGGCGGTTGGGTCACCCGCCCCCAGCCCTCCGGTACAGCCGCCGCGCCACCCGCAGAAGCGGCCACCGCGTCTCCGTGCGGGCCGTGGAGGCCGTGGCGGCGCCGGATGGTCGCCGGAGCCAGGCGCGGGGCCCGTCAGCGGCCGAGACGCCCTCCAGGCCCCACCGGCCGTCAGAACCGTGATCCCGCCGCCCGCCGGAACCGCGGCCGCGCCGATTTGGAGCCCGTGGGACCCGCCGGCCGTCAGAACTTGATGCTGCCGATCATGCTGGCGACGTTGGTCGTCAACTCGCTGATCGTGGGCGCGACGGTCGACGATGCGAGATAGAAGCCGAGCAGGACGCAGACGACCGCATGACCGCCCTTCAGACCTGACTTCTTGATCAACAAGAAGACGATGATCGCCAGCAGCACCACCGCCGAAATCGAGAGTGCCACGGCGGCTCACCTCCAAAGATCCCAGGGACGCGGGTTCTAGATCAGTTGAGCAAATCCATGCAGACGCCAGCAGGTTCATACCCACAGTGCGGTAGTGATCATAACTATCCGTGCTCGCGCATCGCTCGGCGCACGGCCGCACAAGGGGGCGCATGGCCAATATGGTCGGGGTATGACGACCGAGGCTGACTCCTTCCCCCGTCGGCACGCCCGGACCCAGCGGTTCACGCTCGGCGCGCCGCGTGCGTTCACCGTGGCACCCGACGGTTCGCGTGTCGCTTTCCTGCGTTCCGGCTCCGGCACCGACCGGGCCAACTCCCTGTGGGTACTGGATCTTCCGGAGGGCACCGAGCGCCTGGCGGCCGACCCCGGCACCCTCCTCCAGGGCGCCTCCGAAGAACTCCCGCCCGAGGAGCGGGCCCGCCGCGAGCGCAGCCGCGAGGGCGGCGCCGGCATCGTCGGCTACGCCACCGACGGCGCCGTGGAGTTGGCGTCTTTCGCCTTGTCAGGGCGGCTTTTCACGGCGGAGCTGCGGGCCGGCACGGCGCGTGAACTCCCCGTTCCGGGGCCGGTGATCGATCCGCGTCCGTCCCCCGACGGCCGACATGTCGCATACGTCTGCGGGGGTGCGCTGCGGGTGGTGGGCGCCGAGGGCGGCGGCGACCGGGCGCTGGCCGAGCCGGAGTCGGCGGAGGCCGGCTACGGTCTCGCGGAGTTCATCGCGGCCGAGGAGATGGGCCGCTCGCGGGGCTTCTGGTGGGCGCCGCGGTCGGACCGGCTGCTCGTGGCGCGCGTGGACGACACGCCGGTACGGCAGTGGTGGATCTCGGATCCGGCCCGCCCCGAGCGTGAGCCAAGTAACGTCAGGTACCCCGCGGCGGGCACACCGAACGCGGAGGTGCGACTGTTCGTCATCGGCCTCGACGGGGAGCGCACGGAGGTCGCGTGGGACCGGGCACGCTATCCGTATCTGGCGCGTGTGCACTGGTCAGCCGCGGGTGCGCCGCTGCTGCTGGTGCAGGCGCGGGATCAGCGCAGCCAGCTGTTCCTGGCGGTGGACCCGGACACGGGGACCACCCGGATGGTGCACGCGGATGAAGATCCAAGTTGGCTTGAACTGTTCGCCGGAGTGCCCTGCTGGAGCCCGTCCGGGCAGCTCGTCCGGATCGCGGACGAGGGTGGCGCACGGGTGCTGGCGGTCGGGGAACGGCCGCTGACCAGCGATCAGTTGCACATCCGCGCGGTTCTGGACGTGGGTGCGGAGGACGTACTCGTTTCCGCCTCGGCGGGCGCGGAGGCCCCGGCGCCGGAGATTGGCGAAGTCCATGTGTACCGGGTGAACGAGCTGGGCGTGGAACGGCTGTCGCAGGAGCCCGGGGTGCACTCGGCGGTGCGCGCCGGAAACGTGACCGTCCTCGTGTCCGCGGCGTTGGACAGGCCCGGCACTCGTGTCCAGGTGCTGAGTGACGGAAAACCGGCGGCGACTGTCCGGTCGTACGCCGAAGATCCCGGTTTGTCCCCGCGGGTGACGCTCACCGAGGGGGGCGCACGCCAAATTCCGTGCGCCGTGCTTATGCCACGGGACTACCACGGGGACACTCCCCTGCCGGTCCTCCTGGACCCCTACGGCGGCCCCCACGGCCAGCGGGTGGTGGCCGCGCACAACGCTCACCTCACCTCCCAGTGGTTCGCCGACCAGGGCTTCGCGGTGATCGTCGCCGACGGCCGGGGCACCCCGGGCCGCTCGCCGGCCTGGGAGAAGGCGATCCGGGACGACGTGGCGGCCGTGGTGCTCCAGGACCAGGTCGACGCGCTGCACGCGCTCGCCGAGCGGTATCCGCTGGACCTGGGCCGGGTGGCGATCCGGGGCTGGTCCTTCGGCGGCTACCTGGCGGCGCTGGCGGTGCTGCGCCGGCCGGACGTCTTCCACGCGGCGGTGGTCGGCGCACCCGTGACCGACCTGCGGCTGTACGACACCCACTACCAGGAGCGCTACCTCGGCGACCCGAGCGAGCAGCCGGAGATCTACCGCCGCAACTCGGTGATCGACGACGCGGGCCTGGTCGAGGCGGCCGAGCCGCACCGCCCGATGATGGTCGTCCACGGGCTGGCGGACGACAACGTGGTCGTCGCCCACTCCCTGCGGCTGTCCTCGGCCCTGCTGGCCGCCGGCCGCCCGCACGAGGTGCTGCCCCTGTCCGGAGTGACCCACATGACCCCGCAGGAGACCGTCGCGGAGAACCTGCTGCGGCTTCAGCTGGACTTCCTCCGGCGCTCCCTCCCCCCGGCCGGTCGCCCGTGAACTGCGTTAACACGCAGGCAACTTCGCGGAAGCGGCACCGATATACGGACAGGGAAGGCTGAACTCCGTACGGCCGTGCGGGTGCCGTAGACGGGCCGGGGTGCACCATGTCACCTCGGCCCGTCGCCGTTCACCCCGTGCTCCCGCGGCGGGGCGGGCGTGATCGGCACGGCCTCCTCCGCGAAGTGGCACGCCGAGGGGTGGGCCGCGGGGCCGGGCGTGGCGCGGAAGGCGGCGGGCACCGCCAGGAGCGGCACCTCCCGGGCGCAGCGCGGCTGGGCCTTCCAGCAGCGGGTGCGGAAGCGGCAGCCCGAGGGGATATCCACCGGCGACGGCACGTCGCCGGTGAGGATGATCCGCTCGCGGTGCGCGCGGCCCTCCGGGTCGGGCACCGGCACGGCGGAGAGCAGGGCCTGGGTGTAGGGGTGGGTCGGATGGTCGTAGATCTCGGCGTCCCGGCCGATCTCCACGATCCGGCCCAGGTACATGACCCCGACCCGGTCCGAGATGTGCCGCACGACCGACAGGTCGTGCGCGATGAAGACGTACGACAGGTCGAACTCCGACTGGAGCCGGTCCAGCAGGTTGATCACCTGAGCCTGCACCGAGACGTCCAGCGCCGACACCGGTTCGTCGGCGACGATGACCTCGGGGCGCAGCGCCAGGCCCCGGGCGATGCCGATGCGCTGGCGCTGGCCGCCGGAGAACTGGTGGGGATAGCGGTTGACGTACTCCGGGTCCAGGCCGACCACGTCCAGCAGCTCCTGGACCCTGCGGCGGCGGTCGCCCTTGGGCGCGGCCTCGGGGTGGATCTCGTACGGCTCCCCGACGATGTCGCCGACCGTCATCCGGGGGTTGAGCGAGGTGTACGGGTCCTGGAAGACCATCTGGATGTTGCGGCGCACGGCCTTCAGGGCCCTGCCGGACAGTCCGGTGATGTCCTCGCCCTTGAAGCGGATGGAGCCGGCCGTGGGGCGCTCCAGGCTGCACAGCAGCTTGGCGACCGTCGACTTGCCGCAGCCCGACTCGCCCACGAGGCCGAGGGTTTCGCCCCGGCCGAGCGTGAAGTCGACGCCGTCAACCGCCTTCACCGCGCCGATCTGCTTCTTGAACAGGATGCCGCGGGTCAGCGGGTAGTGCTTGACGAGGCCGCCGACTTCCAGGATCGGCTCAGTGGTCGGGGCCATGCAGGCACTCCCTCCAGAAGTGGCAGGCGCTGCCCCGTCCGTCGGACACCGCGTACAGCGGGGGCTCGTCGGTGCGGCAGACGTCCTGGGCCATCGGGCAGCGGGGGTGGAAGGAGCAGCCCGGCGGGATGCGCGTCAGGTTCGGCGGGATGCCCCTGATGGCGTACAGCTCCCGTCCCTTGCGGTCCAGGCGGGGCACGGAATCCAGCAGTCCGCGGGTGTAGGGGTGTGCCGGGGCCTTGTAGAGGTCGTGCACGGGCGCCGACTCGACGATCTTCCCGGCGTACATCACCACGATCCGGTCGGCGACGTCCGCGACCACCCCGAGGTCGTGGGTGATCAGGATCAGTCCCATGCGGTACTCGCGCTGCAACTCCGCGAGCAGATCCATGACCTGGGCCTGGACGGTGACGTCCAGGGCGGTGGTCGGCTCGTCGGCGATGATGAGCGCCGGTTCCAGGGACAGCGCCATGGCGATCATGATCCGCTGGCGCATGCCGCCGGAGAACTGGTGGGGGTAGTCCCGCACCCGCTGCGCCGCCGCCGGGATGCGCACCCGGTCCATCAGCTCGACGGCCCGCGCCCGCGCGTCCTTGCGGGACATCCCGCGGTGCACGACGAACATCTCCCCCAGCTGGTCGCCGACGGAGAGCACCGGGTTGAGGGCCGACAGCGCGTCCTGGAAGATCATCGCCATTCCGGCGCCCCGGATCCTGCGCCGTTCCTGCTCCTTCAGCGTCAGCAGGTCCTGCCCGCGGAACAGGATCCGGCCGGCGGTGATCCGGCCCGGCGGCGTGTCCAGGATGCCCATCACGGCCTGCGCGGTGACGGACTTGCCCGACCCGGACTCGCCGAGCACGGCCAGCGTCTCCCCCGCGTCCACCGCGTAGTCCACCCCGTTGACGGCATGGGTGATCCCGTCCCGGGTGCGGAACTCCACGTGCAGGTCCCGTACGTCGAGCAGCACGGCACCATCACCTCAGCTTCGGGTCGAGGGCGTCGCGGACCGCGTCGCCGAGCATGATGAAGGCCAGGACCGTGAGGGCGAGGGCGCCCGCGGGCCACAGCAGGGCGTGCGGCGCGTTGCGGATGTAGGGGGAGGCGGCGGAGATGTCGATGCCCCAGGAGACGCTGGGCGGTTTGAGGCCGACTCCGAGGTAGGACAGGGTCGCCTCCAGGGCGATGTACGTGCCGAGCGCGATGGTCGCGACGACGATCACGGGCGCCACGGCGTTCGGGGCGATGTGCCGGAGCAGGATGCGGGAGTCGGAGGCGCCCAGGGCGCGGGCGGCCTGGACGTAGTCGTTCTGCTTGGCGGTGATGACCGCGCCGCGGGCGATCCGGGAGATCTGGGGCCAGCCGAGCAGCACCATGAACCCGACGACCGGCCAGACCGTATTGGAGGTCACGACGGAGAGGAGGACGAGACCGCCGAGGACGACCGGGATGGCGAAGAAGATGTCGGTGAGCCGGGAGAGCAGCGAGTCCCAGGTGCCGCCGAAGTAGCCCGCGAGTCCGCCGAGCACCGACCCGAGCAGGGCCACGCCGAGCGTGGCGCACAGGCCGACCGTGACGGACGCACGGGCGCCGTAGACGGTGCGCGTGTAGACGTTGCAGCCCTGCCCGTCGTACCCGAAGGGGGCGCCCGGCCCCGGGCCGTCCTGGGACTTGGCCAGGTCGCACGTCAGGGGGGAGCCGGAGGCGATCGCCGAGGGCCACAGGGAGATGAAGACCAGGAAGAGGATGACCAGCGCGGAGAGCAGGAAGACCGGGTTGCGGCGCAGGTCCCGCCAGGCGTCCGACCACAGGGAGCGGGGCCTGCCCGCGGGGCCCGTGCCCGGCGGTCCGCCGGGGGCCCGCTCCAGGGTGACGGCCTCGCTCGCGCCCAGGTCCATCGCGCCGCCCATGCCGGTGCCGGCGATCGCGCCCTCGGGCTGGTGCGGCTGCTCAGGCATAGCGGATCCTCGGGTCGAGTACGGCGTAGAGCAGGTCCACGAGCAGGTTGGCGACCAGGAAGACCAGCACGAGCACGGTCACGAAGCCGACGACCGTCTGGGTGTTCTGGCGCAGGATGCCCTGGTAGAGCTGATAGCCGACGCCGTGGATGTTGAAGATCCGCTCGGTGACGATCGCGCCGCCCATCAGCGCGCCGATGTCGGTGCCGATGAAGGTGACCACGGGGATCAGGGAGTTGCGCAGCAGGTGCCGGGTGGTGACCCGGCGGCGGGGCAGGCCCTTGGCGATCGCCGTGCGGACGTAGTCGGACCGCTTGTTCTCGGCGATGGAGGTGCGGGTCAGCCGGGTGACGTAGGCGAGCGAGACGGAGGCGAGGACAAGGCCGGGCACGATCAGCTCGTCGAGGGTGCCGTAGCGGACCGAGGGGCTGATCCACTGCCATCTGATGCCGAGCAGCAGTTGCAGCAGCAGACCGGTGACGAAGGTGGGGACGGAGATCACGACCAGGGTGGCCAGGAGCACCCCGCTGTCGACGGGCCGGCCGCGCCGCAGTCCGGTCACGACGCCCAGCGTGACGCCGATGACGATCTCGAAGAAGATGGCCACGACGGTCAGCCGGACGGTGACGGGGAACGCCGTGGCCATCAGTTCGGTGACCGGCTGCCCGTTGAAGGCGGTGCCGAAGTCGCCGGTGAAGACCTTCCCCATGTAGGTCAGGTATTGCTGCCACAGCGGCTTGTCGAGGCCGAACTCCTTCTCCAGCTGGGCGGCCGTCGCCGGGTCGCAGGCCCGCTCCCCGCACAGACCGGCGACGGGATCGCCCATCACGTTCACCATCAGGAAGATCAGCAGCGTGGCACCGATGAACACCGGGATCATCTGGAGCAGCCGCCGGACGACATAACGCCCCATGACGGCTCAGCCGACCTTGATCTCGTTGTAGACGGGGACGCTGAAGGGGTTGAGCGCCACGTGGGAGAGCCGGGCGGAGTAGCCGGCGCTGCCGTTCTGGTACCAGAGCGGGATGGCGGCCATGTTGTCCCGGACGACCTTCTCGGCCTTCTGGAAGCCGGCGACCGACCTGGCGGTGTCCGTCTCGGCGTTGGCCAGGTCCACGAGCCGGTCGAACTCCGCGTCGGACCACTTGCCGTCGTTGGAGGAGGCGCCGGTGTAGTAGAGCGGCTGGAGGAAGTTCTGGATGAGCGGGTAGTCCATCTGCCAGCCCGCCCGGAACGGCCCGGTCATCTTGTGCTGTCCGATCTGGTTGCGGAAGTCGGCGAAGGTGCCGACGGGATTGCCGACGCAGGCCCGGTCGTTGCCGAGGGCGTTGTTGATGGAGTTGCACACGGCGTCCACCCACTGTCTGTGCGAACCCGAGTCCGCGTTGTACGTGATCTTCACCTGCCCGCCGGGGATCCCGCCGCCCTCCTTGATCAGCTGCTTCGCCCGGACGGGGTCGTAGTCACAGGCGCTGCCGCACAGGCCGGCCTTGAAGCCGCCCCCGGGGCCGAGGACCGGGGAGGTCCAGTCGGTGGCCGGGGTCCTGGTCCCGCGGAAGATGGTGTCGGTGATCTGCCTGCGGTTGATCGCCATGGACAGACCGGTGCGGACCTTCTCCGAGCCCGGCCGGTTCCAGGCCTTGTCGTAGTAGGGGAAGGCGAGGGTCTGGATGATGCCCGCGGGGGTGTTGATGTAGCGGTCGCCCAGGTCGCCCTCGACGTTCTTCAGCTGCGCGGCGGGGATGTCGTCGACGAGGTCGAGGTTGCCGGCCAGGAGGTCGGTGTAGGCGGTGTTGCTGTCGGTGTAGACCATGAGGGTCACGCCGGCGTTCCGCGCCCTGTCCGGGCCGGGGTAGCCGTCCCACTTCCTCAGGTACATCTGTGAGCCCCTCGTATAGGACTCGATGGTGTAGGGGCCGTTGCCGACCGGCTTCTTCACCCAGGCCGCGTGGTCGGTGAAGAAGGCTCGGGGCAGCGGGGCGAAGGCCGCGTAGCCGAGGGTGTCGGGGAAGCCGGAGAACGTCTGGTTCAGCTTCACGGTGAAGGTGTGGTCGTCGACCACCTTCAGACCGGACAGGGTGTCGGCGCTCTGGGTGCCGCTGTCGGGGTGGACCTTGTCGTAGCCGTCGATGTAGCCGAAGAAGTAGGCGTTCTTCTGGTTGTTCCGCAGGCTCGCCCCGTAGTTCCAGGCGTCCACGAAGGACCGGGCGGTCACCTTCTCGCCGTCGGAGAAGGTCCAGCCCTTCTTGATCCTGACGGTGAAGTTCCGCGAGTCCTCGGTCTCGATGGACCGGGCGAGCCAGTCCTGGGCCCTGCCGGTCCTCGGGTCGTACTTCTTCAGGCCCCGGAAGATCATGTCGAGGACCTTGCCGCCCTGCACCTCGTTGGTGTTGGCCGGCTCCAGCGGGTTCTGCGGATCACCCCAGGAGGAACTGAGCACGGCGCCGCCGTTGCCGCCGCCGGTGGAGCCGAAGATCACCCCGCAGCCCGTGGCCGTGAGCGCCATCGCCGTCGCACCGGCGACCCATCGGAAGCGGGTGATGCCACGCATGGCGTGCCTCCTCCCTGAGCCTCGACCGATTATCCGTCGATATCGACACATACCGCGCATAACTCACGCGCACTGCCCGATTGGGCGGCCTTTAGGGGGACACGTCATCCGAATGCAGGCACCGTCCGGACGGCGCCCTGATGATCTTGGGCGTCGGGCGCAATAGATCTTCATGTAACGATGCCGAAACGTTGGATTGGGACGTGGCGATGTACGCATTTCGACACTCCACCGTCCGCATATCGAACTCCTTGCCCGTTTCGCGCAGTTGGTCCGATGTGAAGCACGGATTGATTACGGCGTACTACCCGCGTAGCTACGGAACAGTCAAGTACGGGCAAAGAAGGTAAAGAGACAACCAAGACGGTCGAGAATTTATTGACCTTGAATGAATTGCGTTGAAAAAGTCCGGCGTAGCCCGTAGGGGAGCGCCCTGCGGAGCCTTGACCCACAAGGCACGGAGCATCATGACCCCCGCAACCCCTTCCCCGGCCGCCCCACTTGAGGTGACCGACGAAGACAGCGCCGCAACGGCGAAGCTCGGCACCCCCAAGGGCACCGAAAGCCGCTCTCCGGGACGGCTGGCCTGGATCCGCTTCAAGCGGGACAGGACGGGCGTCATATCCGCCTTCGTGGTGATCTTCTTCTTCGCCGTCGGTATCCTGGCGCCGCTCATAGCCAAGCTGTACGGCAAGGACCCGTACACCACCTACGGCATGAACATCCCGGGCCTGCTGAACGAGTTCAACTTCCCGATCAAGGCGAACGGCGGCATCAGCTCCGACTTCTGGTTCGGCATCGAGCCGCAGCTCGGCCGGGACGTCTTCACCTTCCTGCTCTACGGCATCCGCAACTCGCTGCTGATCGCGACCGCCGCGGCCCTGCTGACGACCCTGCTCGGCGTCGTCGTCGGCATCACCGCCGGCTACCTCGGCGGCAAGACGGACTACTTCGTCGGCCGCGTGATCGACATCCTGCTGGCGTTCCCGCAGACCCTCTTCTTCATCGCCTTCTGGCCGGTGGTTCTGGCGATCTTCGTCTCGCCGGAGGAGAACACCCCGGTCTGGCTGACCGTCACCAGCCTCATCCTCGTGATGACGGCCTTCGGCTGGGCCTCCATCGCCCGACTGCTGCGCGGCGAGGTCCTCGCCCTGCGCGAGCGTGAGTTCGTCGAGGCGGCCAAGATCACCGGCGCATCGCCGGCGCGGATCATCTTCAAGGAACTGCTGCCCAACCTGTGGACGCCGATCCTCATCCAGGCGACGCTGCTCCTCCCGGCCTACGTGACGGCCGAGGCGGGTCTCGCCTTCGTCGGCGTCGGCCTCACGGACCCCACCCCCGACTGGGGCGTGATGATCCAGAACGGTGCCAAGTTCTACCAGGACGACATCACCTTCATGCTCTTCCCGGGTCTCACCATGGTGATCTTCGTGGTCGCCTTCAACCTCCTCGGTGACTCGGTCCGTGACGCCCTGGACCCCAAGACCAAACGCTGAGCACCACCCCCGGCCGCGGCGACGGGGCCCTGCCGGGGTCACAGCACCACTTCGTTCCTTCACCAGAACAGGCCAGCCATGTCCTTTTCCCGCAGAAACTTCCTGATCGCAACCTCTGTCGCGGCAGCGGGCTCCACGGTGCTGTCCGCGTGCAGCAGCGGCGACTCGGGCGGTAGCGGCTCCCGGAGCACCGGTGCCACGGAGTACACCGGCGCCAAGGTCACCATCGGCAGCGCGTCCGACTCCACGGGCCCGGCCCCCGAGATCCCCGGTGCCAAGACGGGCGGCACGATCTACGGCCTGGCTCCGGACGACTTCTCGCACCTGGACCCGCAGCGCATCTACTACGCGTACAACTCCACCGTCGCGCTGCTGCTGCACCGCTGCCTGACCGGTTACAAGATCGACGCGTCCGGCAAGCAGAAGCTGGTCGGTGACCTCGCCACCGACGCCGGCAAGGCCTCCGACGACAACAAGACCTGGACCTTCACGCTGAAGGAGGGTCTGAAGTGGGAGGACGGCAGCGAGCTGACCGTCGAGGACGTCCGCCACGGCTTCGAGCGCTCCTGGGCGACGTTCGTCACCGAGGGCGCCGACTACGCCCAGCGCGCGCTGACCGGCAAGGGCGGCAAGTGGCGTGACGAGTACGAGGGCCCCTACAAGGGCAAGCACCTCGACTCGATCGTCACCGACAAGGCCAAGCGGACGATCACCTTCAAGCTGGCCGAGTCCAAGCCTGACTTCAACTTCACCCTGGCGATGCACTCCTACGCCGCCGTGCCGGCGAAGCTGGACACCAAGGAGAAGTACGACAAGAACCCGGTCGCCTGCGGTCCCTACAAGATCAAGGCCCACACCACCGACAAGTCGATGGTGCTGATCCGGAACAAGAACTGGGACCCGAAGACCGACTCGATCCGCAACGCCTACCCGGACGGCTTCGAGTTCCGCTTCGGCGTCGAGACGCTGGACGGCGTCGACCGCCTGATCGCCTCCCAGGGCAACGACGCCTACGGTGTCTCCATCTACAAGGGCGTCCCGGCCGAGCGCATCCAGAAGGTCCTCACCGACCCGGACCTGAAGAAGCGCACCTTCAACGGTCTGCTCACCGGCACGTACTTCTACTGGATCAACACCAAGCGCGTCACGGACCTGAAGGTCCGCCAGGCCCTCATCCACGCCTGGCCGCTCCAGCAGATCCGGCAGATCTACGGCGGCCCGTCCGCCGGCGACTTCGCCACCTCGGTCCTCAGCCCCGACATCATCGGCTACGAGAAGACCGACCCGTACAACAAGTCGAAGAAGCCGCAGGGTGACCCGGAGGCCGCGAAGAAGCTGCTGAAGGAGGCCGGCAAGCTCGGCCAGAAGATCGTCTACGCCTTCCCGCAGGACCCGACCTACAACAAGACCAAGGTCGTCATCGAGAACGCCCTGAAGGCGGCCGGCTTCACCCCGGTCATCAAGCCGGTCGACTCGACGTCGTACTACGACCAGGTCCAGCAGGTCGACAACAGCTACGACGTGATGTGGGGCGGCTGGTCCCCGGACTGGCCGACCGCCTACACGATGATCCAGCCGCTGCTCGACGGTGACGCCATCGGCAACGGCAAGAACAACGTCTCGCAGACCGACGTCGACTGGATCAACGAGGGCATCAAGAAGAACGCGGTCATCCCCGACCAGATGAAGGCCGGCAAGGCCTGGGCCGCGCTCGACAAGCGGATCATGGAGGAGGTCGCCCCGATGATCCCCGAGACGTACCAGCGTCGCTTCTACGTCTACGGAAACAAGGTCGGCGGCGCGCAGTTCGACCCGAACTTCTCCGCGACCCTGCTGTACAAGACCTTCGTCAAGGCCTGACGAACGGCCCCCTAGGCGGGGCGGCCCAGGTGCCGCCCCGCCGTTTCACCCCCCTACGGCATCCGTCAGGAAATCCCAACTGCCATGTTCCGCTTCCTCGTCCGCCGGATCCTCGGCGCCGCGGTGATTCTGCTGATCATCAGCGCCCTGGTGTTCGTCCTGTTCTACGCCGCTCCGCGCGACCCCGCCCGCATCGCGTGCGGCAAGGTCTGCACGCCAGAGACCCTGGCCCTGGTGAAGAAGAACCTGGCGATCTCCGACCCGCTCCCCGTGCAGTACTGGGAATGGCTCAAGGGCCTGTTCGTGGGGCGGGACTACAGTTCTTTCGGTCACTGCGACGCGCCGTGCCTGGGCTTCTCGTTCCAGAGCCGTGAGCCGGTGCTGGACACCATCCTGGACCGCTTCCCGACCACGATCTCCCTGTCGCTCGGCAGCGCCGTGGTCTTCCTGATCTTCGGTGTCGGCACCGGCATGCTGGCCGCCGTCAAGCAGGGCAAGGCCCTGGACAAGATCGCCAGCTCCGCCTCGCTGATCGCCTCCTCGATGCAGATCTACGTCGTCGGTGTCTTCGCCACCTACCTCTTCGTCGACCAGCTCCACCTGCTGGACCGGGCGAGTTACACACCGTTCACGGACAACCCGGGCCAGTGGTTCTCGGGTCTGCTGGTGCCGTGGCTGGTGCTGTCGCTGATCTTCACCGCCAACTACACGCGTATGACGCGCTCCCAGATGGTCGAGTCGCTCAGCCAGGACTACGTGCGCACCGCCCGCGCCAAGGGCCTGTCCCGCCGCACGGTGTTCTTCCGGTTCGCCTGGCGCGGTGCGATGGGGCCGATCATCACCATCTTCGGTCTCGACCTCGGTGTGCTGCTCGGCGGTGCCATCATCACCGAGTCGACCTTCAGCCTCCAGGGCCTCGGCATGCTCTCGGTGAAGGCGGTCGGCACCAACGACCTGCCGATGCTGCTCGGCGTCGTCATGGTCGCCGCCGGCGCGATCGTCGTCTTCAACATCATCGTGGACGCCGTGTACGCCATGATCGACCCGCGCGTGCGCCTCGGTTAAGGAGAGAGACTCATGAGCACCCCCTTCCTCTCCGTCCGCGACCTCAAGGTCCACTTCTCCACCGAGGACGGCATCGTCAAGGCCGTCGACGGGCTCTCCTTCGACCTGGAGAAGGGCAAGACCCTCGGCATCGTCGGCGAGTCCGGCTCGGGCAAGTCCGTCACCAACATGGCGATCCTGGGCCTGCACGACCCGCGCAACACCGCCCTCGACGGCGAGATCCTCCTGGACGACAAGGAGCTGATCACCGCCAGCGAGAAGGAGCTGGAGCGGCTCCGCGGCAACAAGATGTCGATGATCTTCCAGGACGCGCTGGCCTCGCTGTCGCCGTACCACACCATCGGCGCGCAGATCGGCGAGACGTACCGCAAGCACACCGGCTGCTCCAAGAGGGAAGCCCGGGCCCGCGCGATCGAGATGCTCCGCCGGGTCGGCATCCCGCAGCCGGACGTACGGGTGGACGACTACCCGCACCAGTTCTCCGGCGGTATGCGTCAGCGCGCGATGATCGCCATGGCGCTGGTCTGCGACCCCGAACTGCTGATCGCCGACGAGCCGACCACGGCCCTCGACGTGACGGTCCAGGCGCAGATCATGGACCTGCTCAAGGACCTCCAGCAGGAGTTCGGCACCGCGATCATCTTCATCACGCACGACCTCGGTGTCATCGCGGACATCGCGGACGACGTGCTGGTGATGTACGGCGGCCGGTGCGTGGAGCGCGGGACGAAGAAGGAAGTGCTCCAGGACCCGCAGCACCCGTACACGGTGGGGCTCCTCGGTTCGATGCCGAGCCTGGACGGACCGGTCGACGTACCGCTGTCGCCGATCCCGGGCTCGCCGCCCTCCCTGCTCAACCCGCCGTCCGGCTGCCGCTTCCACCCGCGGTGCCCGTTCACCGACAAGGTGGCCGGCGGGCGCTGCTCCAGCGAGCGGCCCGCACTGGAAGTCCTGGACGGACGTGGCTCGGCCTGTCATCTGACGCCGGAGCAGAAGAGCGAGTTGTTCTCCGACCACGCTGCGGCCCGCAGCCACTGACGGACTTCAGACGGGACTTCACCACCATGAGCAGCACCACCCCCCTCCTGGACGTCTCCGGGCTCACCAAGCACTTCCCGATCAAGGGCGGCTTCCCCATCAAGCGGACGGTCGGCGCCGTCCAGGCCGTCGACGGCCTGGACTTCCAGGTCGCCGAGGGCGAAAGCCTGGGCCTGGTCGGCGAGTCGGGCTGCGGCAAGTCGACCACCGGCCGGCTCATCACCCGCCTGCTGGAGCCGACCGGCGGCAAGGTCACCTACCGCGGCCAGGACATCACGCATGCCGGCCGCAAGCAGCTGGCGCCGATCCGCTCCGAGATCCAGATGATCTTCCAGGACCCCTACGCCTCGCTGAACCCGCGGCAGACGGTCGGCAAGATCATCTCGGGTCCGATGGAGATCAACGGCATCAACCCGGCCGGGGGCCGC
>NZ_JAERRH010000029.1 GCF_016741855.1 Streptomyces musisoli
CGGGAACACTCAGGGTGGTACCCAGGGCTGACAGTGATCAGGAACCGGCACCCCGCACAGGGCGACCTGTGCGGGGTGCCGGTCCCGTCTGCAGCCGGTCAGGGTCTTGCCGGTTCGCTGCCACGGCGGAGCGAACCGGCGCGGAACAAGCTCGGTCTCCATGCGGGTGGGCGAGGGCAGCCGCCAGAGCCCAGGGCAGGTGCCGCGGCGAGGGGCCGGGCGGCCTCGTGCCCGATCCGCAAGGCCCCTGCCGCTGATCCTTCAGAGAGCCGAGGCGACGGGCAGGTCCAGGCCGCGGGCCGCGACGAGGCGTGCGTTCCCGTCCGCCAGGCTGTAGCACAGGCCCACCACAGCGGCCTGTCCGGCGGCGACCCGCTCGGCCAGGAGGCGGGAGCGGTCCAGCAGCAGGTCGACGGTGTGCCTTATGTGCTCCGCGAGGATCTCGTCGGCACTCACGCGCCCGGCGGCCTTCGCCGCGAGCACACTGGGAGTGACGCGTTCGACGACGTCCCGGACGTAGCCGGCCGGCGCCATGCCGCCCTCGAGCGCGGCACACGCCGCGCCGACCGCCCCGCACGAGTCGTGGCCGAGGACCACGATCAAGGGGGAATTCAGCACGTCGACGCCGTACTCGATACTGCCGATCACCTCAGGGCCCATGACATGGCCGGCAGTGCGCACGACGAAGAGATCGCCCAGACCGCGATCGAAGATGATCTCGGCGGCCAGGCGGGAGTCGGAACACCCGAACAGCACCGCGAACGGGCTTTGAGACGGAGCGACCTCGGTGCGCCGGGTGGTGTCCTGGTTCGGGTGCTCCGGGGCATCCGCGACGAATCGCTGGTTACCTGCCAGTAGCAGCTCGAAGGCTTCACGGGGGGTTGCGGCCTGGATCTCTGTCATGGCCGCAGGGTACGGCGGGCCCGGCCGGAGCGCACGACCGGGTCCCCGGTCGACGGCCTCTGTGTCCTCTGGACGTACCCCACAGGAGTGATCCGCCGGGCGGCCGGTGCGTCCGTGCGGCGCCGGAACAGTCGGGCCGGGCGGTGGGGCCACGCGGCGCCCAAACAGCCGGGGCCGCGCCGGGAGCACGACCCGGCCGGCTCCGATCACGGCGCACGCCCGATGAGCGTACGCAGCGGCCCCCCGCTGCCCACGGACGAACTCGGCGGGCGCGGGAGCTGGAC
The DNA here is from genome assembly GCF_016741855.1 of Streptomyces musisoli. GTDB lineage: Bacteria > Actinomycetota > Actinomycetes > Streptomycetales > Streptomycetaceae > Streptomyces > Streptomyces musisoli. Next base: position 1,188 of record NZ_JAERRH010000029.1, read on the forward strand.
CTTTCGTAGATTGAAGACCGAGCGACTGGCAGGAAAGCGTGTGACACCGAAGATCGATTACGCAGGGGTGTTCGCATCCCTTCCGAGCCCGTGCGTGGTGCTCAGCACGGACCTGGTGATCGCCGACGCCAACGCGGCCTTCTGCGAGGCGACCGGGCGGAGCCGGGCCGAGCTGGTCGGGCAGTACCTCTTCGACGCCTTCCCGGACAATCCCGTCGACTCGGGAGCGGACGGGGTGGTGACGCTGAAAGCCTCACTGCACCGTGTCCTGTCCTCCCGCCAGACGGATCACATGGCGTTGCAGAAGTACGACATCCCGGTCGCCGGCAATCCCGAGGTGTTCAAGGAACGGTGGTGGACCGCGATCAATGTGCCCGTCCTCGGCCCGGACGGAAAGGTCACCTGGATCATCCACCGGTCCGAGGACATGACCGACGTCGTCCGCGCCCGCGACACGGGGCACCCGCCGTCGATCAGCCCCGGCCGGGAAGCGGCCATGGAAGCCGAACTGTACGCCCGGGCGCGGCAACTGCAGCAGCTGAACGAGGAACTGCGACAGGCCCACGCCCGTGAACGGCGCATCGCCGTGGCCCTCCAGGAAGCCATGCTCCACTCCCCGGACCTGGCCCGGCACCCGAACATCGCCGTGCGCTATCTGCCCGCGACCGGATCCCTGAACGTGTGCGGAGACTGGTACGACGCGGTCGACCTGCCCGCGGACCGCTTCACCGTCGCGGTCGGCGACGTGGTCGGCCACGGGCTGATGGCCGCCACCGTCATGGGCAGGCTCCGCAGTGCGCTGAGCGCCGCCACCCGCACCGTCCACGGCCCCGCCCAGGCACTGGAGGTCCTGGGGCTCTACGCCCGCTCGGTCGAGGGGGCACTGGCCGCCACCGCCGTCCAGGTCCTCGTCGACTGCCACAGCCAACTGCTCATCTACAGCAGCGCCGGCCACCCCCCACCCGTCCTGCTCCACCCGGACGGTTCCTGTGACCTGCTCGACCAGGCCACCGATCCACCGCTGGGCGCCCGCCCCGAACACGTCCCCCGCCCCCAGGCCAACGCGACCTACACCCCCGGCGACACCCTCGTCCTGTACACCGACGGCCTGATCGAACGACGCGGTGAGGACATCGACGACGGTCTGGCCCGGCTGACCTCGGCGCTCGCCACCTGCACCGGGTTCGGCGCGGAACACCTCGCCGACGCCCTCCTCGCCCGCCTCGGCGTGACCAGCGGGGCCGACGACGACATCGCCATGGTCGTCGTCCGTCTGAACGGATCGGCCCGGCCGTCCTGATCCGGCCGGCCGGCCGGGCCGATGCCGTCTTGGCGGCTGCCGAGCTCGTCCGGGATCACGCGGTGGAGCCGTGCCCGGACACGGGCACGGCTCCACTGGGCGAAGCGTCGGCGGACCGTCTGCCGGCGGGGTCCGAAGACGCCGCGCCAGGGTGCGAACCGTCTACAGGACGGCGACTGCGTCCTCGTGGGCGTAGCTGAAGCCGTCGTTGTCGAAGTAGAAGACGGTGACCTTGAGCTTGTTCCCCTTGACGAAGTGGGAACCCTGGGCCGGGCGCATGTTCACCTGGGTGACGTGGCTGTCGCTGTCACAGATGAGCTTGTCCCTCTTGACGGTGCCGGCGGCTGTCACCTCGTCGCGAGTACCGGTGTCCAGCCTCCGCGCGTTGGCCACGAGTTCGTGATCCAGGCCGGGATCGCAGGAGTAGGTGACCTTCACCTGTACGTTCGGCTTGTGGAGCGAGACCTTGTCGATGGTCAGCACGTTGGCCTTCGCCATTGCCGAGGGGGCTGCCATGAGGACACCCGCACCGGCGATCAGGGCCGCGGCCGCGGTTGCGGCAAGGCGTCGCCGAGTACCCGTTGTTTTCATCGATTCTCTTCCTTCCCCCATGCGGTCACCCATGGTCTGAGGCCGGAGGAGTCTCCAGCGGTGCGGGTGACCACGACAGTTACCTTTTGCGCATGGTGAGACGGCATCGACGTGGGCGACGTTCCAGTCCCGTGCAGGGTGTTCAGCACGAAGGTGAGTGAGCTTGCCCTGCCGCCCGGATGAGGGTCATACCGCCCTACGAGCCCAGGCAACAGGACCGGCGGGCCTCTCGTCTGGATCGGGCCGGGCTGATCCGAAGTAAGCCCCTAGCCCAGGACGGTGGGCCTCAGCACCTCCTCGCACCACGTGCGGAAGCCGGTGGGCGCGGACTCCGGGGTGCTCGGCTGGGCGGCGCCGTAGAAACCCTGTTCCATCAGGGCATCCGCCATGTCGGCCAGTCCCTGTGCCCATGCGTCGCTCGCCCCGAAGCGCAGCGCCGTCGCCTTGTAGTCGGCGCTGCTGGTCCGTTGGAGGCGCACCGGACGGTTCAGGACCTCGGAGACCACCTGTGCCATGGCCTCGGCGGTGAGGTCGTCGGGTGCGACGAGCGGAACGTCGTGCTGTCCGGTCCAGGAGCCGTCCAGCAGCAGCCGGGCCGCCGTGGCGGCGATGTCACGGGTGGCGCAGGTGCGCAGGACGCGGTTCTCCTCCACCGCCAGGAAGAACACACCCGCGTCGCGGATCGAGGCGGCCTGGCCCAGCAGGTTCTCCATCAGGAACGGCGGGCACAACGCCCGGTAGTGCACGCCCGTGCCCATGATGGCCTCGTCCATGGCGAGCGAGGCCGATATCTGACCGGCGTTCTTCGCCACTCCGCGTCCCAGGGAAGAGACGCTGACGACACGCTCGACGCCCTGACGCCCGATCACCTCGCACAACGGTTCGGTGAAGTCGCGGAAGTGGCCCTCGACGCTGTCCGCCTGGGGTGTCGGAGGCACCAGCCAGAACAGGCGGTCGGCGCCCGTGCACGCCTCGTTCAGGACGGCGGCGTCGGAGTGTGAACCGTGGACGACCTCGACGCGCTCGCGCACCCGCGCGGAGAGGCGGGCCGGGTCACGGGCGATGACCCGGATGCCCTGCGCACCGTCCGGGGCATCCACGAGCTGCTCGAGGACCTGTCGGCCGATCCGGCCGGTGGGGGTGGTGACGACGATCATCAACTACTCCAGAAGAGGTGCTTGTCGGACGTCGTCGAGCCTGCTGCCTGCCGTGCCCGAACTGAAGGACCGATTCGCTCGCGCTTGTTACCCTCAAGGCAATACCGAGCGACACCGACCTCAGAGGGTCCTGCGGGACCAGAGGGGCAGAGCATGGAATCCCGCCCGCTGCGCTACTTCGTCGCCGTAGCCGAGGAGCTCAACTTCACCCGCGCGGCCGAGCGGCTGGGCATCTCACCGCCGCCCTTGTCCCGCGCGATCCGCCAGCTGGAGGCGGAGATGGGCGTCGCCCTCCTCGAGCGGACCACCCACAACGTGGCGCTGACCCCGGCCGGAGCGGTACTCCTCGCGGAGGCGAGGATCGCCCTGGACGCCCTACAGGCCGCCGAACGAAGGGCCCAGCGCGCGGCGGCTCCCGAGCCGAAGCTGATCCTGGCCGTCAAGGCGGACGGTGACGCCGGCCTGCTGGAGCCGATCCTGACGTGCTTCGCGTCGCAACCGATGTCGGTGCCGGTCGCCGTCCGGCTGTGCGGCTGGCTTGAACAGCCGCGGCTACTGCGCCAGGGCGAAGCCGACGTGGCCCTGGTCCACGAGCCGTTCGACCGAACCGGCCTCGACTCCGAGACCCTGATCAGCGAACCGCGCGTCGTCGCTCTCGCCGCCGCCCACCCGCTCGCCGCCCGCGACCGCCTGTCCCTCGCCGATCTCGGCCTGCGCCTGGAGGACGTGACCCGGTCGGCCGAGGAGAACCGCAGCCTCGGCCGCGACCTCGCCCAACTCCTCACGCTCGTCGCACTGGGCGGCCCCACTCCCGTACTGCCTGCCTCCGTGGCCGCCCGCTATCCGCGCCCGGGCGTCGTCTACCGGCCGGCTCCGGACGCACCGCCGTCGGTCCTCGCCATCGCCTGGCCGCAGCAGTCCCGTTCGACGGCCACGGCGGCACTCATCCGCACCGCGGCGTCCGTGGCCGACACCGTACGCGGCCGGCACGCGGCCTAGGGCCGGCCCGGGTCCTGTCGCCGAACCGCATGGCGCCGGCACCGGTGTTCCCTCACCGCTCGGTGTCTGCTTCGGGGTGATCGGCCGGCTCATGCGAGCGCTGATCGTGTGCTTGCGTGGAACTGTACGTACTCGATGGTCGCGCCTCCGGGGTGTCGTACTGTCAGGTTGCGTCCGGTGGGCACCTCGTTGGGGCCGTCCAGGATCTCTCCGCCGTGTTGTTCGGTGATGTGCAGGACTTCGTCGAGGGACTCGACGATCGTGGTGGCGTGGGTGCCGCGGTACGGGGCGAGGGCTTCTTCCGAACCGGCGAGCAGCAGATAGCCGCCGACGCTCGCCAGGTCCAGGTCGCGGTACGTGAACCGGAGCCGTGGCCGCTCACCGGTGAGTTCGACGAAGGTGGGCAGTGCCGCGTCCAGGTCGTCGACGTAGACGCGGGCAAGGGTGGCGAGTATCGGCACGGACATCTCCCAAGATCATTTCGATTTTTCCGAAACGTCGAAGCGATCTGCATACTAGCGGGTATCACGCGGGAGATGACGAGGAGGGCCGGTGGGGCATCCAGAGGACGTGGACCTGGCCGCAGTGCTGCATGCCCTGGGCGACCCGGTCCGGTTGGCGCTGGTCCGCCGCATGGCCGAGGACGGCGAGAGCGCGTGCAGCCCGGATGGTGTCGACGTGCCCAGATCGACGCTGTCCAACCATTGGCGGATCCTGCGCGAAGCCGGAGTCACCGAGACCCGTCGGGTGGGAAAGGCTCGTCTGATGGCGCTGCGCCGCGTCGATCTCGATGCCCGCTTCCCAGGACTCCTTGCCGCCGTATTGACCGAAGACGGGAGATGAGTGTCACGGCTGCCGGCCCCGTCAGGGGGACCGGCAGTCGTTCCGGCCGGTGGACGGTTCGTCCAGCCGCCGCGGGGATCGTCGGAGGCGATGGGATTCAGGAATCGTCCTCCGCAGCCGGCACCTGCGTGCCGCCCCGGCAGCCGGAGAAGGAGGCATTCGGGCAGAACGCGTCCACGCCCATCCCGAACTTGGCGAAGGCACCCCAGGCCGCCTCACGGACCGCCTTGTACTCGGTCTCGGTCAGCCGGCCTCCCTTCATCGCCTTCAGGGCGCGCAGGATCGCGTCGCGGGCGATGAGGAAAGAGGGGTTCTTCGGGGTGAGCTTCATACCGTCGATGACCGCCTGCCAGGTCACCCGGTAGCCTCGCTCCTTGCTGTTCAGCGCCGTGGCGACCCTGCGGGTCAACTCCATGAGGGCCGCGCACCAGATCTCGCCCACGTTGTGGATCTCCGTGTAGTCGAGGTCGCTCCCCAGCTGCCCCGGGCCCTTGCCGATGTCCCCGAAGCTGCCGGGATAGTGCGCGTCGTAGGGCCTCTGACGGATGCCTGCCGGGTTGTCGATCAGCCAGTTGCCGATGACGACACGCTCCTGGGCCTGGGAGAAGTTGCGCGTGGTGAGGGCGAAGAAGTCGGACCAGCCCTCGCCCATGGACTCCGACTGGAGTTCGTCGAGGCCTTGCGCGTCGTGCAGTCCGCCCACGAGACGGTTGGACACGCCGTGGAAGAACTCGTGGATGACGACGTCCCCGTCATCGGCGGTGTGCCGCCCGGTGCCGCGGACCAGACCCATGTTCATGACGGCCGCCGTGCCGTCCGCCCGCGTGGCCATGTTGGCCGTGCCGGGGACCGATTGCGGGTGGGCGAAGGCATGGACGGGATCGGCACCCTTGCCCTGGCCCGACGGGTTGACCGTCTGGAAGTTGCCGTGCTCCTCCGTGAAGCCGAGCATCATCGTCAGGTCGTGCATCTGGTTGCAGAAGAAGAAGATGTTGATGACGAACTGCTCCGGCGAGTCCTGCGGGGCGTCGAACACCGCGTTGCCCTGCGGATCCGTGCTGACCGCCACGGGCCGGCGGTTACTGGCGTCGACGGCCAGCACATTGTTGCCGACGGTCGCCACGTGCCCGTCCTCGACGTTCGCCCACAGTCCGGGGAACCCCGGAAGCGGCGGGATCGGCGGTTCGGTCGGGTACTCGTTGAGGGGCAGCGGCCAGGGCACCTTGTCGAAACCGCTCTCGGCGGGGTTCCGCCGGAAGACCCGTCCCTCGACGATGCGGCGGGAGATGTCCTCGAACAGCAGCAGCTGGGGCGCGTTCCGGTCCTCCGCCCGGTCGTCGGCCTCGACCAGCGCGTGGTACTGGACGGTCAGATTGTCCCTGGAGAAGGTGAACGACCACGCCAGGCGGACGTCACCACCCATGTAGAGGTACACCAGCCGACAGGGAATGGCCTCGTCGAACGGTCCCTTGGCGAACGTCATCGGCTGGTCGTTGCGCGGCTGGTACGTCAGACGCTCGAAGCTGTCCGGGACCTCCAGGGCCGACAAGTCGTCGTCGCCGAAGGGGCTCGCGACCGTCCTTGGTTCGGCGGCCTGCGCCGCGGCCACGGCCAGCGCTGTCTCGGCGGTGACCACGGGCATCGCGGGGCAGTTCGCCGGCACGCTCACCGTGTCACCGATGACCCGGTCCACCGTGCCGTCCCCCTCCATCCACACCTTCGGCGCCATCCCCCACACCTCGATGCCGTTGAGCATCTGCTGAAGGCTGACCACGTGCATGCCTTCGCTCGTCGTGGTCACCCTCGGGTCGGGCTCGAACTCCGCCGGCTCGTCGGCGCCGAACCCCATCGCCCCGGTGACCGAGGAGACGTACGCCTTGGCCCGGGCGATGTAGTCCACGTCGTCCGCGTCCCCCGCGGCCGCCATGGTGAGGCCGGGAGCACCGTCCACCTTCAGGTCGGTCAGATGGCCGGTGAAGCGGTTGACCTTGTCGGGCTCGGCGATGAGGATGTGCCCTACCTCGTCCGCCACCCGGTCGGTTTCCTCCAGGAACATGTCGGCTCCGGCCACCGCGGTGAGCCGGTCGTAGTCCAGGTCCCGTTTGTCGATCAGAACGGTCATGGCGTGATCCTTGTGTGAAGCGGTCCTTGAGGGTTCTACAGCCCGGCGAGCGTCAGGGCGGTCGTCGTGACGCAGCGGGCGATCGAGGCCGCGAACTCCGTGTCGTGGTCCTCGTCGAGAACGGTGTCGCCCGGCGTGTGGTACTGCCGGGTGCCGGTTCCCGGTGTGCCGTCGGAGGATGGGAAGAGGTCTTCGGAGACGGCGACGGCCGCCCACCCACGCTCGTGGAAGCTTGCGTGGTCGCTCCGCCCCACGGCGGGGTCGTCGACGCCTGTGAGCTGCTGGACCGTCACGTCGGATGCGATGGCCTGGACGGTTCGTGCGACCATGTCGCCGAGCGCGTCGGACGCGCCCACGACCGGGCCCGGCACGGACGAGCCGGCATGGATCTCCACCGTCGGCGCGCTGCCGTTCTGCCGGCCGGCGATCATGTCCATCTGGAAGACACCGACGATACGGTCGCCCGTCGTCGCGGCGGCGCGTGCGTAGAACTTGCTGCCGACGAGCCCCTGTTCCTCGGCGTTGAAGAGGACGAAACGCACGTTGCGGGTCGGTTGCCTGCCGTCCGCGACGAGCGCACGCAGGCATTCGGCCGCGGTCAGCACCGCCGCGGTGCCGCTGCCGTCGTCGTCCGCGCCGGGCGCCGGGTCCACCGCCGGATCGTAGAGACGGGGCCGCCCGTCCGCGTCTACGAAGTGGCCGCTCGCCGCGGTGGAATCGAGATGTGCCGTGACGAGCACGGCGGAGTCCGCGCCCTCGACCCGGTGCTCCGCCTCGAGATTGAACAGGCGGTGTCCCCGCCACCCGAACGCCTGCCGTCGGACCGTCAGCCCCAGTTCCTGGAAGCGGCGGCTCAGCGCCTCCACGACACGCGCGTTGTCCTCGGTCGACGCGTCACGGCTGCGGACCTTCCCCGGCTGCCCGGCGACCAGCGGGTCGACGCCGGAGAGACGCGCCACATGGCCGCGCAGAGCCTCGGGCGTCACGGCCGCTCGCACCGCGGCGACGGTCTCCGGGGACGGGACACCGTTCCCGGACGCCTCGGCCAGTCCCTCGGCCGCGAACCCCTCGGTCTGCGCCTCGCCGGGACGTGACAGGAGCGCCGGGTCGGGGAGGAGGCGTTCGGTGTGGCCCGGACGCGCACCCGGCGGGTGTACGTGCTCGATCGCCGCACCGGCCGGGGCGGCGACATAGACGCCGCCCGGGGCCGGCCCGAGCGAGCCGACCGTCGGGGCCTTCCCCGCCACCTCATCGCAGACGAAGCCGTACGCCGCCGCGGCGCGCAGGGCCGTTTCGGCGTCCGCTGCGGACTCGTCGGAGGCGTCCGCGAAGCCTTCCGGCATCGTGACCGGCCGGTCGTCCCGGACCAGGAAGGCGGCGGTGTCCTCCACGCTGCCCCGCAAGTCGGTGGTGAAGCCGCCTCGTTGCAGCACTTCGGCCCCGAGCACGGTGGCCATGGCGAGCACCAGCCGGTCGGAGGGGACGTGCACGGGAACCACCTCGGTGCCGTTCGCCAGCCCCTCCAACTGGGCGAGGGTCCGCCCCTGGGGCAGGCCGATCCTCGTCCAGAGGACGGGGCGGTTCTCGACGGCGGCCTGGGCGAACACGGGGTGGGCCGCGGTCCGCATGCCCGCTGCGCGGGCGAACGCGCGCTCGGCGTGGTCCTCCCCGACGAACACGCAGTCGTCGGCCGGACCTCCCGCGCTCGTGACGGCCTCGTCGAATATGGCCCGGCTGGTCTTCGGGCCCCAGTGGATGAGGCGGTCGTCCGTGAAATGCCCGGCGAACGCCGCGCCGAGGGCCGCCGCGGCGCGCTCGGCATCATCCTGAGCGGGACCGGGGTTGGAGATGATGCCCTTGCGTACGTCCGCGAAGTGATCCAGTACGTCCGGTACGCGGGGCCTGGGGCGGAAGCGGAGGGAACCGTCGGCTTCGAAGCTGACGTCCGCGAGCGTCGCTCCGATGTCGAAGAAGAGCACGGCCATGGCGGCGTCTTTCGTCGGCGTCTTTCGCTGAAGGTGGAGTGGCGCGGACGGGACGGCGCCCGGCCCCCGAAGCCCCCGGGGCCGTCAGCCGTGCGCGATGGTCCGCAGCCTCTCATGGGACTGCGGGAACTCCCTCCTCCATCCTCCGCCCTCCGCCCCGATCCCGCATGCCGGACGCGGGTGCTCACCAGGGCCCTTGAGGTGGATGATCGGCGAGGCCCGGGTCCCTCGAGTGCCCCAGGCCGGTGAACACCCTCGTGCCGCAGGAGCCGTTCGCGGGCGCGTACCGAACGTGCTGATCGCAACCGCTCGTTGAAGGCCGCAACGAAGACGCTCGCCTCATGTCGGACCGCGAGTTGGTTCATGCGGGAGGCGTACGCCTTGTCGGCGCTCTACTCGATGCGCGCCTTGGCGCGCCGGATCAGTCGGATCGGCCACCAGCCGCTTGGCCAGTCGCCCGGAGGACGTGGGGTTCCGGCCGGTGTACAGATTGCGGTCGACCACCACGAACGGGAGCAGGGGCAGGCGTGCCTTGACGTGATCCGCACCGCCCTCGCGCAGGCGGTCCTCGAGGAACCAGGGAGCCTTGCGGCCGAAACCGTTGAACTTTCCTCGGTGTTGGCGAGGCCGGTCATCCGGCACCCGGCGAACGGCCATGTGCCGTTGGTTCCGATGGAGCCGCGCCGTCGACGTGCCCTGAGCCGTCCGGATGCCGGCCCGCCAGGTGCCCAGGGGGTGCCGGCCAAGCCCCGTCCCTGCCGGCCACGATCGTCGCGTAGCGGGATGCCCGGTGCGGATGGGGGAGTGATGCCGGCGGTCGGCGGGGTTGCGCGGCGTGGCGAACGACCGGAAGCGCCTCAGGTGGTCGCGGCGAGCACCTGGGGCCCTTCCGGTGGCACGCTTACGCGGCGCCCTGGGATGCCGACAGCCAGGCGCGGTAGCGGCGCAGGGCCCGTCGCTGCTTGCGCCGCTCGGAGATCAGGGCGAACGCCGGGTGGGTGCCCGGCGTGGGGCGGCTTCCGCGGGCGATGCGGCGCATCTGGTGGCGGACCTGTGCCATGCCGGCAGTCGAGGCGAGGGCCTTGTCGGACCAGGTGACCGGCCGCAGCTGCCCGTCGGCCTCGCGGCCCTGGCGCCAGCGGTCGGGCAGGTCCGGGGTGACGGCGAGGGCCGTGCCCATCCCGATGATCGCCACACCGCTGTCGAGGACCCTCTCCGCGGTCTCGCGCCGGGTGATGCCACCGGTGAGCATCAGCGGTAGAGGGCTGGTCTTGACCAGGTCCTTCGCCAGGTCGAGGAAGTACGCCTCGCGGGCCTGGGTGCGCGCGTCGGCGGGACGGCCCGACATCGCCGGGCTTTCGTAGCTGCCGCCGGACAGCTCGACCAGGTCGACGCCGAGCGGTTCGAGCATCTCGATGACCTGTCGTGCGTCGTCGGCGTCGAACCCGCCGCGCTGGAAGTCGGCGGAGTTGAGCTTCACCGCGACCGCGAAGGACGGGGAGACGGCCGCGCGCACGGCGCGGACGACGTCCAGCAGCATCCGGGCCCGGTTCTCCAGCGACCCGCCCCACTGGTCGGTGCGCTTGTTGACCAGGGGGGACAGGAACTGCGACAGCAGGTAGCCGTGTGCGGCGTGTACCTCCACGCCGTCGAAGCCCGCCTGTTCCGCGCGCTGGGCGGTGACGGCGTACCGGGTGACGGTGGCCTGGATCTGCTCGGGCGTCATGGCGACCGGGCGGCCGAAACGGCTGCTGTGCTTGCCCAGGTCGAGGGCGACCGCGGACGGGCCCCACACGACTCCGGGCATGTCGGATCCGATCTGGCGGCCGGGGTGGTTGATCTGCATCCAGATCGCCCCGCCGCCGGACTTGCCGGCCTTGGCCCACTCGATGAAAGGCTCCAGCGGCGCGGCCGCGTCGAGCACCACGCCGGCTGGACCGGTCAGCGCCTCGGCATGGACCATGACGTTGCCGGTGATCAGCAGTCCGGTGCCGCCGGCGGCCCAGCGCCGGTAGAGCCCGAACAGCTCCTTGTCCGGGAGCTGGCCGTCGCCGGCCATGTTCTCCTCCATGGCCGCCTTGGCGATCCGGTTGTCCAGTACGTGCCCGGAGCGCAAGGACAAGGGTGCGAACAGCTCGCTGGTCATCCGAGTTCCCCTCTCGATCTCGATCGCTTACGATGTATGCGGTGTTCACATTAGGCCAGCAATGTAAGCGCCGTAAACTTGAGGGAGCGTGACCTATGCCGCAAGCGGGCGGCACCTATCACCACGGCGATCTGCGCGCCGCCTGTCTGCGTGCCGCGCGGGAACTGCTCGAGGAGGACGGCAGCGCCGGGCTGTCCCTGCGGGCGGTGGCAAGGCGGGCCGGCGTGTCGGCGACGGCTCCCTACCGCCACTACGCGGACCGTGACGCCCTCGTCTCCGCGGTCGCCGCGCAGGGCTATCGCGAACTCGCCGAACATCTGGCCGCGGCGCATCCCTCGCCCACGACTCCCGACGAGCTCGCGGCGGTTGCCGTCGCCTACGTCCGCTTCGCGCTCGAGCGTCCGGCGCTGTTCCGGGTGATGTTCGCGGAGCCCTGCGACCCGAACAGCGAGGAACGGGTTGCCGCGACCACTGCGATCTCGGAATACGTCCGCGGCATGGTCCGTGGCGCCTTCCCCGGCGCCGACGTGGAGGCGCTGTCGACCACGGTGTGGGCCCTCGTCCACGGCCTGGCCTTCCTGCACCTCGACGGCAAGCTCGACACCTCCACCCCCGACGTGGTCGCCGACCAGGTCCGCACCGCCGTTCAAGCGCTGTTCACCGCCCCCGCGGCGCTGTCACAGACGAGGGCATAGCCGGCCGCGCGCCCTCGGCAGGGGCCGGCGAGCAGCGGGGACGGTGACGGCCGTCCGGCGGGCTCCGGAGGCACGGGCGCAACTCCGGAAGCGAACAGGGGGCCTTCGGAGTTCGATGGCGGGAACTTCGGCCGGCGTGCTGTTCTTCCAAAGAGGCGCTGCGTCCGACGGTGATCGTGGGGCGCGGCGCGGTTCCGCGTCACTGGTACTGCGGGCGCCATTCGAAGAGCAGAATGGTCGCGTCGTCCCGCAGCTGGGTGCGCTGGTGGTCGAGGATCGCGTGGATGAGCAGCCGCAGTACCTCGGCCGGGCGCTGGCCGGCGGCGTTGGAGCGGATGATGAAGTCGGTGAACCGGTCGAGCCCGAACTCCGTACCGTCCGCATCCCGAGCCTCCACGACACCATCGGTATACAGCAGGACGCAGTCACCCGGCTCCAGTTTCGTCTCGTGAACCTGCCGGGTGGTCGGGGCGAGGTTGCCGGCCAGACCGATCGGCGGTTGCGGGTGGCTGTCCAGCGCCCCGGCGAGCACCCGCTCGTCACGGATCAGCAGCGGTGGGGGATGACCGCAGTTGACCCAGCGCAGCACCCCGGTCTCCGCATCGAGCCGGCACAGGACACCGGTGCAGAAGTGGTCGGGCAGCCACTGGGCGAGCGCCCGGTCGACGGAGCCGACGACGTCGGTCAGATCGCCGCCGCCGCGACGGGCGTTGCGCGCCGCGGCCATGGCGACCGACGTGGTCAGGCCGGCGATCAGATCGTGACCCATGCCGTCGAGGATCATGGTGTGCAGCACGTTCTTGACCACCGAGTGGTCGAAGGCGTCGCCGGCGACGTCGTACGCCGGTTCCAGGACCGCCGTCGAGACGCAGCTTCTGCTGCCGATGGTGCGCGGCGGAAGGAAGGCACGCAGCATCTCGGCGGGCAGCCCCATGGCCGCCGTGCGGGTACGGGCGGCGAGCCAGTCGCTGTAGGCGCGCTTCGAGGTGATCAACATCGCGAACAGATGAGCCAGCATCCGGCTGCGGCGCATCAACGGCCCGTCGAGCGAGGCGGCGTTCACCGCCAGCACGCCGAGGCGCTCCGCCCCGTCGATCAGAGGCATCCAGATGATCAAACTGTCACCGGCATCGACCACCCGAGGGGAAACCGTCCGGTACGCCCAGCCGCCGGACGAGTGGTCCGCCGGCAGTGGTTCCAAGGCTTCGTCGAGTGGAATGAGCAGCCGTTGTTGCAGGTCGGCGAGGTAGATGTGCGCGGTGCCCAGTCCGAGGGCCGAGGCACATCGGTCGGCCAGGGCGGGTAGTTCGAAAGGCAGGGCCGTCTGCGCCTCGGTGATCAGTTGTTCGAGCCGAATCTCGTCGACGGCGGGGGCGGTATCGCCGGGCGCGTGTGGTGGGTCCGACACGGGGATCACCTCTTCCCTGCCCAGTCTCACATTGATCCCGTCCCCCCTCACATGTGAGACGGGGGCAGCACCAGCCGGGGCGTACGTGCCTCAGCGCGGTGGAGCCGGCGGCGGGCGTCGGTCTGCTAGGCGTGCCGGGGCCGTACCCTCACGGCCGCGGACCGCACCACGGTCGGCATTTGTGCCGCACCCGCTGCGGGTCGATCCTTGAGTAAGGGCGGCCATGTGCCAGGCGACCGGGCCTCGCGAGAACGGACGTGTGATGAAGACACCATCAAACGGGCCCGTGGCCGCCGGCCTCGGCGACCCGTTGAGGGTCACCCGGGCCGCCACCGTCATACTGGATCACAACGGAGTGGTGACCGGCTGGAGTCCGGAGGCCGATCGACTGCTTGGCTACCGGGCGCAGGAGATCCTCGGCCGTCCGTTCGACGCGGTGTCGGCGCAGGCCGCCGCGGATGAGGGCGAAGCGCGGCACAGCACCGACTGCACCCCCCACCGCGTCCGTGAGGTCACTTTGCGTCACCGTTCTGGGCGTCCCGTGCGGGTGGCCGTCGAGTGCCGCAGCCTTCCCGACGCGGTCGCCGGCCCCGCCACTCTGCTGCTGCTGACGGATGCCGAGCTACTCGCGGCGTGGCAGCTGCAGCAGGCGATGCTGCATGGAGTGGCGACGCAGTCTCCGGTCGGTCTGACGATCTACGACACCGATCTGCGGGTCGCTTGGGCGAATCAGGCGGCCCGGCAAGAGCTGCCTGGGCCCTTCGCGCGGTACCTGGGGTGCAGCGAGGACGAGCTGTACCCGGGAAGCCAGGTGCTCTCCGCGCAGCACCCGCCCTCGGCCACGGAGATCATGCGCGAGGTGCTCGACACGGGGCGGACCGTCGTGGACGTGCACTACCGAGGCTGTCCCCCGTCGGATCCCACCCGTGAACACGTCTGGTCGCTCTCCTACTACCGGCTGCAGGACGAGGAGGGCCGGCCGCTGGGAGTCTGCGAGGAATCGGTGGACGTCACCGACCTTCACCAGGCCCAGCGCCGGCTGGTGCTGCTGAACGAGGCCAGTGCCGTGATCGGCAGCACCCTGGACCTCGAACTCACGGTGCGGGAACTGGCCGAGATCCTGGTGCCACGGGTCGCCGACTTCACCGCCGTGGACCTGATGGGCGATGTGCTGGCCGGCCGTGAACCCGGAGTCGTGGGCGCCCGCAGGCCCGGCGACCTGCGCCGGGTCGTCCACCGCTCGGTCCGGGAGGACTCGCCCGAAGCCGTCGTCGTGCCGGGACACAAGGTCGACTACCCCCAAGGTTCACCGCAGTGGTTGTGCCTGTCGACCGGGGCGCCTGTACTGAACGCCGTCCTGGACCCGGCCAGCCCCTGGCTGCGTGACGACCCCCAACGCAGTGCGCGCATGCACAAGCTGAGCATCCATTCCCACATGGTGGTTCCGCTCCGGGCCCGAGGAGTCACCATGGGCGTGGCCACCCTCATGCGGTGGCGCGATCCTCTCGCTTTCGCCGGTGAAGACCTGCTGCTGGTGGAAGAGCTGGCCGCACGCGCCGCCGTCTGTATCGACAACGCGCGCCGGTTCCATCGCGAGCACAGGTCCGCGCTCACCCTGCAGCGAAGCCTGCTGCCCCCCAAGCTGCCCACTCATGCGGCGGTGGAAGCCGCCTACCGGTACCTGCCCGCGGACGCCGAGGCGGGTGTGGGCGGTGACTGGTTCGATGTGCTGCCCCTCGCCTGCGGCCGCGTGGGACTGGTCGTCGGCGACGTCATCGGCCACGGCATCCGCGCCGCAGCCACGATGGGACGGCTGCGCACCGCGGTGCACACCCTGGCCGACCTGGACCCGGCGCCTGAAGAACTGCTCTACCACCTGGATGACCTGGTCAACCGCCTGGCGGAAGAGGCGGAGGAAGCAAACCCGTCGGGAGCCGAGGGCGTAGTCGGCGCCACCTGCTTGTACGGTGTCTACGACCCCGTCACACGCTGCGCCACCTTCGCCCGCGCAGGCCACCCGCCACCGGCCCTCGCCCATTTGCGTAAGCCCGTGGAGTTCCTCGGCATACCAGCCGGACCACCCCTGGGCATGGGCTGGCTGCCGTTCGAGTCGGCCGAAGTGGAGATCCCGCAGGACTCGGTTCTGGCCCTCTACACCGATGGCCTGCTGACGGCTTCCGACGGTGACGCGGACACCGGGCTGGAACGGCTCAGCTTCGCTCTCGCTCACCCCGACCGCCCCCTGGAGGACATCTGCGGCACCGTGGAGCGTGCCCTGCTGCCCGACCGCCCCCGCGACGACGTCGCCTTCCTCGTCGCACGGCCCCGGCCGCTGCCCGCCGAGAATATCGCCGTGTGGGACCTGGCCTTCCAGCCGGAGTCCGTGCGAAAGGCCCGCATGCTGACCGGGGAACGCCTTGACCAGTGGAAACTGGACGAACTGGCCTTCTCGGCGGAACTGATCGTCAGCGAGCTGGTCACGAATGCCATCCGGCACGCCCGTGGCCCCATCGAGCTTCGCCTCATCCGGACCGAGAACCGACTCGCCTGCGCGGTGTCCGACCACAGCAGTACCTCCCCGCACCTGCGACGGGCCAAGGCCGGCGAGGAAGGAGGCCGCGGCTTGTTCCTGGTGGCCCACTTCGCTCTGCGCTGGGGGACCCGCTACACCCCTGATGGCAAGATCATTTGGGCGGAGCTCCCCATTCCGCACCCGTGAGCAGCGAAGCCTCTTCCACGGCCAGCGAGATCTGTCAGCGGGCGCGTCCTACGGCCTGCGGAGACCTGGACCGATGGGGCGATGACGGCGCAGCTCAGGATCCCCTCGTCGGTATCCGACCTCGGCTCACTGAGCCAGATGTCGCTCCCACGCAGCGAGGAATGCGGCCGGGTTCTCGAGGTGGCAGGCGTGATTACCGGGCAATTCGAGAACCCGGGAATCCGGCAGCCGCTCGTCGAGGACGGCGACGACCCGCTTCATCCAGTCGGTGGTCGCGGAGCCGTGGACCAGGAGGACGGGACTCCGGATGTCCCCCAGCTCGGCGACGTCGCGGTGGGGCCGGTCGGCCTGCTCCGAGCTCCAGGACAGGGCCATCCGGTGCGGGACCCAGCGCGGCCAGGCGGGCTGGTTGCGGGCCTGCTCCTTCGACGGCGCGAGTCCGGCGAGTTCAAGGAATTCGGCCAGGTCATCCTCGCTCACGTCCTGTCCGGCCAGCCCATGCAGGAACCGGTTCAATCGGGCGACCTCGGGATCGGACTCGCCGAGGCCATCGAGGATCCAGTACGCCGCGGGCTCCACGAGCGTCAGCGTTCTCACCCGCTCCGGATGGGCCAGGGCGAACTCGACGAGGGCTCGCCCACCAGCGGACCACCCCGCGAAGTCGGCGGTCTCCACCCCGAGGGCGTTCATGGTCATGAACAGCGATTCCCGCTCGACGGCCGCGGTGTACCCGGCGTCCCCGCGCTCGCCGGCCGAGCCGAGCTCGTTGTGGATCGGCTGCACCCTGACGGTCCTGCGTCTCGTCGACAGGGCGTCCGCGAGCGGCGTCCACGACACCCATCCGGTGAGCCCGCCGGGCACCAGGACGACCGGCGATCCCTCACCCTTCACCTCGTTGACCAGGACCCTCGGTCTCATCGTGCGCCTCTGAC
This sequence comes from Streptomyces musisoli, assembly GCF_016741855.1. Classification (GTDB taxonomy): domain Bacteria; phylum Actinomycetota; class Actinomycetes; order Streptomycetales; family Streptomycetaceae; genus Streptomyces; species Streptomyces musisoli. The sequence continues at coordinate 18,085 of NZ_JAERRH010000029.1, forward strand.
GGGTTGACGACAGATTTTCATCAACGTAACCGCGATCCGGACCCCGCGCAGCGTAGGCAGCACGGCCCGCGGGTTCGTATGTTGTTCGAGTTGGGAGGGCATAGTCGAGGGAACGGTTCGGCAGGTTGCGCCTCAGCCAGGTCGATCCGGCCGCCCGTCTGGACGTGGTTGCCGACCTGGATAGCAGGCCCGTACTGGTCAAGCTGCCCCCCACCGGGTTCGAGCACCTGATCCGCCAACTCTTCGAAGCGGCCGGGGTGGAGGCGTGGAACACCCAGGTCTCGAAGGGCGAAGGCGTTGACGCGGTGGCCGTCAGCAAGTACCAGGCCTTCAACCGTGAGTGCATCATCCAGGCAGCCGAGGTGACAGCAACAATCGGCTGGCCAGGAAGGCTCATTGCTTCCACGATGGGCGCATGGACAGGTTGCAGCAAAGCGCTTGGCAGTATGCGGCTGAAGTGTTCCCGCTCGAGGAGCTACCGATGCTCGCTGCTCATGCTCTCGTCGACGGGCGTGATTCCCCCGCCCTGCGCGAACTGGCCGGTCTGCCACGCAGGAGCGACAGCTCCGAGATCCGTGAGTTGTACGTCCGAGCCCTGCACGAGCTCGGCATACCCCTTCCCGACGGGGAGACGGCTGGCCGCTGTCTCCTTGTGAGCCTCGCGTTCGGTCTCGAGAAAGGCGAGCTGCGTCCCGAGGACGTGGCCGACCGGCTGTCGATGACAGTCGCAGCCAGCACCCCGGAGGAGACACAGTTCCTCTCCGTCGCAGCGGAATACAGCGAATGGATCAGCCTCGACGAACTCCCGGGATGGGAGAACGACCTCAGGACCGCGGCCCACTCGTTGACCGCCGCCACCGGCCTCGGATCCCTTACTTCGACCTGGTCGCCTCCGGGCGGAAGACCATCGAAGGCCGCGTCCAGTACCCCAACCTCCGCAACCTCGCCGCCGGCAGACACCCTGGCCCTGGTATCCGAACTGTCGGAGACGGCAAACTTCGATCTCCCTTACGGTCTGGGGGGAAATTGAGCTTCGGGCGTGCCGGCCTGGCGGTTCGGCTGGTGGGTGATCAGCGGACGGTGTCGCGGACGAGGACGAGTTCGGTGCCCGTCCGGCGGCTGGTGGCCCGCTGCGCGGATCGGTCGGAGACGAGTGAGGCGATCGCGAGATGGGTCTCGGCGTAGGTATCGCGGCGTTCGGTGAAACGGCGCAGGGGTGCCCATTGGCGGAGTTCGGCGTTGGTGTGCTCCACACAGATCCTTGGCCGAGGACTGCCGTCGCCGTGTCTCGCGCCAGGCATGCTTGTCACCGTCGCACGCCTCGTCCTTGGGCTTCTTCGGTGGGGCGCTGACCTGGCCGGGGAACTCTTTGGCCAGCCCGAGGTAGCCGGAATCGACCTTCGCCTTCACGCCGGGACGGGTGCGGAACTGCTCGGCAATGCCCTCGGTCCGCACGGCGGTCTGGTCGTGCATCCGGCCCGGGCGGACCAAGCCGGACAGCAGCAGGCGGCCCTGGCCGTCGCTGAACGTAGTGGTCTTGATGGTGTTCTGCTTGCGTTTGCCGGAGACGAACGCCCGGCGCCCAGGACGGTCGCCCTGCGGTCGGCGGACCTGGGTCTCAAGTTCGGCGAACAACTCGCCGGAATGTGCGCGTGAGACGCCGGACAGGGCAGGATGGGAACAGGCCGTACGGGCCCAGGTCAGCTTCACAACTCACCCAACCCGTGCGGCCCTTCTCATGTCACGGCCCGACCGGGACGATCACCATGTCCGCCGAGACCGTAAAGCTACCCGGCCTGAATGGCGTCTGCCGGGACCTCGAAGATGATCGTGAGTCCGACGCGCTCGTCCCCCTGCTCGCCGATGCGCGTGAAGCCGAAGCCCTCGATGCACGCCAGGGAGGCAGCGTTGTCGGATCCGATCCTGGCGCGCACGGTCCTGACGTCGGGGTCGGCCGCGGCCCGGACGAGCAACGCCCTCAGCATGGCGCGGGCATAGCCCTGGCGGCGGTACCCGGGCACGACGGTATAGCCAACCTCGACCATGCCGGCCTCATCCGGCGGCCCGTGGAAACCGGCGTCGCCAACGACGACCCCGTCCGGCTCGGACACCGCGGCACGCGTGATCCAGGGCGCGGCAGAGGGGTCCTTGGCGAGCTGGTCGGCGCGGTAGCCAAAGATCCAGCGGGATCGCTCACCGACGAAGTGTTCGTCAAGGGCGACCCCGGCCTCGGCGCTGCCGCCAGCGAGGTCACCGTCGGCAAGCGCCCGCAGTGCCTTTGCGCTGAGCTCGACGAAACGGACGCGTTTGGGGGCGGAGAGAGGTTCGTTGTTCATCGCGGTGATGCTCACCCAGAGCCGGAGAGCTGTCCACCGGTTTACGGCCTTGGCGGACATGGAGACGGCCACACGGACGCCGCGACACCCACGCCGAGACCCATCTCGCGATCGCCTCACTCGTCTCCGACCGATCCCTGCAGCGGGCCACCCATCGCCGGACGAGCACCGAACTCGCCTCGTCCGCGACACCACCCGCTGATCACCCACCAGCCCAGCACGCCCGAAGCTCAATTTCCCCCAGGCCCGTTAGCCGCGGCTCCTCTTACCGGACTCGACCAGCTACCGGACTCGACAGACGCGGGTGGAACTTCTGCGAGAAGATCCCCGAGCCGAAGCCGACGAGGTCGTAACCGTGGTGAGGTGACCGTTTGCCGGGCCGGGCCGCTTTCACCGTGGTCAACCGCTGTCTCCTGGTCGATCGGGTGGGCTGTGGTGCTGCCCGTCGTAGGCGATCGCGGCAACTCCCGATTCCGCGATGGAGACGGGAGGCAGGGACCTCTCAGCGCGCGAAGGTGGCAACCGGATCCTCGTGCGTGGTGCTGCGGGTGCGGCGCTGGTAGTAGTGCACGGTGGCGATGGCCAGCAGCGGTCCCCACGCCACCATCGGTATGTAGCAGATGTTCATCACCCACTCTCCCCACGGTGTGATCTCCATGTCGGCATGCAGCGTCGTCCAGACGAAGAGCGCACCGTAGACCGTGCAGGCGAGTGCGCCCAGCGCCGCGGGGATGACGGCAGCCGGCACGGGGATGCGGCGACCCCGCAGTCCCGGCACCCACTGCGGCCATACCTCGCCCCACGGCCGCACCAGCCCCAGCGTCAGGAATGCGAGTGTCTCCTGCACCGCGCACAGCAACGGCAGGAGGAGGTATCCCCAGCCCGGTATCCGCATCGCGTCGTACTCGGACTCGGCCAGGCCGAGCGGGATGTCGAGTACGACGGCGAGGCGCCAGAGGGCGGACGGCAACGATGTCCATAAGGTGGCTGCCGCCACGCGTCGAGCCCAGAGAGGGACGGGTGAAGCGGTCGCGAGGTACGAGAGGGCCGACGGCGGCGTACGGGTGCGCATCAGACGACTCCTGTGTGAGGCCGGCAGTGACACCTCGACGTTGTCACGCGCCTTCAGGGGGCACATCCCTCCACCGGACCTGCGGATCCCCGCCATCCGGCGGTCACGCGCGAGGAGCATCAGCCTGTGGGCTTACGCCCCGGTCACTCTGCAGGGGAGCCGCTCTGCACCTTTCCCGCGCGCTGCGCGCGTGGTGCGGGACGTGGGCGTTCTGCGTGGCGATGCCACGTTCACCGGTTCGGCCCGGGCGAGGGACGAGGACGCGGGCCGGCCGCCGTCGCGCACCGTGCGGAGCGCCTGCCCGGCGATGCCCGCCGGTGCGTCCCCGTCGATCAGGCCGTCGAACCCGCCGGGCACCACTTGGCGCACCAGGTCCGGGATCTCGGCTCCAGCTTCAGCGCCGTGAACCCCGTCGCCGACGTTCACGGAACGGTGTCTCAGCTGGTGGACGGCTGCGTGGCAGGGGTGCTCTCTTCGGTGGCGGCGAGGGAGGCGAGCAGGCGGAGACCTTCTTCGGAGGGGGAACCGGGTTCGGCGGTGTAGACGGTCATGTGAAGGCCCGGTTGGGACGCCAGGTCGAGCGACTCGTACGCGAGGGTGAGTTCGCCGACGGATGGATGCCGGAACCGCTTCGTGCCGGTGCCGTGCCGGCGGACGTTGCGCGCGCCCCAGCGGGTGCGGAACTCCTCCACCCGGGTGGACAGCTCGCCGACCAGGTCGTGCAGGTCCCTGTCATACGGGTTGCGGCCGGCCTGTGCGTGAAGCATGGCGACGGCCATGTCGGCGAACAGGTCCCAGTCGGGGTAGAAGCGGCGTGAGGCCGGGTCGAGGAACTGGAATCGGGCAAGGTTTCGCTGGTTGGCCGCATTCGCGAACAGGTCCGTGTAGAAGGCCCGGGCGAGCGGGTTGGACGCGAGGATGTCCAGCCGGCCGTTGCACACGACTGCGGGCCCGGCGGTGATCGCGTCCAGCGTCCACTGCAGGCTGCGGTGGAGCTGGTGTCGGCCCTGTGTGTGGCGGCGCCGGGGGCGGGTGAGGATGTCGGTGCCGTCGGCGGCGTGGGCCAGGTTCAGCAGGTGGGCCCGCTCGGCGTCGTCGAGCTGCAGGACGCGGGCGACGGCTTCGAGAACGGTGGGGGAGACGCCGGCGAGGTTGCCGCGCTCGAGCTTGGCGTAGTACTCGACGCTCATGTCGGCGAGCGCTGCGACCTCGCTGCGGCGCAGGCCGGGCACGCGTCGTCGGGAGCCCGCGGGCAGGCCGGCCTGCTCGGGGCTGATCTTCGCTCGCCGCGAGGTGAGGAACTCGCGGACCTCCTCACGGTTGTCCATGCCTTCGACGGTACGACCCGTGCGGTGTGAAAGGGATGCACTGCCAGTACACCCCTCACTGGTAACTCGCTGCCCGCGCGGAAGAGCGGTTTCCTGGAGATCAGGCACCCCGGAACGGCGGACACGCCCCCGGGGACCCGCACCGCCCGCAACCGCAGAAGCGTGACTGCGCCTCTGCCCCGGCGGCTGCCTGCCCTGGCCCGCGGCGACCGGACGGCCGCCCGGACCACACCCCTGTGAGCACGGCATGTAAGGAACCACTCTGATGCGCGGAGCAGTGATCCACGCCCCCGGCGACATCCGCTTCGAAACCCTGGACGACCCGAAGATCCTCAAGCCCACCGACGCGATCATCCGCACCGCCGTCACCTGCGTGTGCGGTTCGGACCTGTGGCCCTACCGGGGCGCGGAGCCGACCGAGCACGCGCACCCGATGGGGCACGAGTACGTCGGGTTCGTCGAGGAGGTCGGATCCGGGGTGACGTCCGTGAAGCCCGGACAGTTCGTCGTCGGCTCGTTCGCCACCTCGGACAACACCTGCGCGAACTGCCGCAACGGCTTCCAGTCGAACTGCCTGAACCGTGAGTTCATGTCGACCTGCCAGGCCGAGTACGTACGTATCCCCAACGCCCAGGGCACCCTCGTCGCCACCGACGGCACACCGGAGGAGAAGTACTGGCCCGGGCTGCTGGCCGTGTCCGACGTCATGGGCACCGGCTGGTGGGCCGCCGACGCCGCCGAGGTGAAGCCCGGCTCGACGGCCGTCGTCGTCGGCGACGGCGCCGTCGGCCTGTGTGCCGTCATCGCTGCCAAGGAGATGGGCGCCGAGCGCATCATCGTCATGTCCCGTCACGGGTCCCGGCAGAAGCTGGCCCTCGAGTACGGGGCCACCGACATCGTCACCGAGCGCGGCGCGGAGGGTGTGGCCCGGGTCAAGGAGCTGACCGGCGGGATCGGCGCGGACAGCGTGCTGGAGTGCGTCGGCACGGCGCAGGCCATGCAGCAGGCGCTGCACTCGGCACGGCCTGGCGGCAACGTCGGCTTCGTCGGCGTTCCGCACGAGGTCGCCGTCGACGGTCAGGAACTGTTCTTCTCCCACGTCGCCCTGCGCGGCGGACCCGCGCCCGTGCGCCGTTACCTGCCCGACCTGGTCGACCGGGTCCTGAGCGGCGCGATCGACCCCGGCAAGGTCTTCGACCTCACCCTCCCGCTGGACCAGGTCGCCGAGGGCTACCGGGCGATGGACGAGCGCCGCGCCATCAAGACCCTCCTCAAGCCCTGAACCACACCCGCACCCGCATTCCAGGGGCAGGCCACCGCCCGGTCCGGCGGCCCCCGGCACCCGCAGCCACCTTTCAGGGGCGGGCCACCGCCCGGTCCGGCGGCCTTCGCCCGCCTACGCAACCCCGCATTCACGGAAGAGAAGCCGACCGTGCAGATCACCCGAAGCTCGATCCATACCGTCAAGGGCCCGGCAGACTGGTTCACCGGTGACGTCTACATCGACGCCGTCGCCGCAGCGCCGGAGCCTTCCCGGGTCAGCGCCAACCTCGTGCACTTCATGCCCGGCGCCCGGACGCACTGGCACCGCCACCCGTTGAGCCAGACCGTCTTCGTCACCGAGGGCATCGGGCTGTGCCAGCGGCGAGGCGGACCCGTCGAGGTCATCCGGCCCGGTGACCGCGTCCTGTTCGAAGCCGACGAAGAGCACTGGCACGGCGCCGCACCGAACCGGCTCATGGTCCACCTGGCCATCAACGAAGCGGACGCCGAGCACGACGTCGTGCACTGGCTGACCCCCGTCACGGACGAGGAGTACGCGGCCGCGCCGGTCACCGACTGACCTCGCCCGGGCCTCGCCTGACCCGCCGCACCGGCGGGCGCGCCCGGACGGCCGACGCGCGAGGCGCGGCCCCGGGCGCACAGCGGCGATCAGAGACGCACTGCCGGTGCCCCCTCGACAGATGCACTGCCGGTGCCCCCCCTGGACAGATGCACTGCCGGTCCCCCTCGACAGATGGGTGAACACGGCCTGCCCATTTCGCAGCGTGCCCTGGACCTGACACAGCTGGCCGTCGGCGAACTGGCACCAACGCCCTCAGACACGCCCCGGGTCCGGTGTCGACGGACCTGCGGATCGCCGGCGAGGCGGTGGAGATCGGTGGTGCGCGGCCAGGGGAGGTACGTGCGCAGGGCGACAACGGTACCTAGGGTGGGGAGTGCAGGTCTGTGACACGGCCTGGAACGAGTGACGAAGCAGGAAGACGCGCGACGCGGGCCCCGGCCCGCTGCCGGCCCGGCCGCGACGAGCGGTGACCGGCGCGGACAGCGCGCACACCGTCGGGCGTCGGGGACGGACCAGGGACGGTTCTCAACCATGACGCATGTACATCGGCTCGAACCCGGTTCGGCGCACCTGGACAGCGGCACCGTGCTCGCGGCGTGGGAACGGTTCGTACAGGGCGAGGACCAGGTCCCGGACGTCCGCCCCCTGGTCGCGATCTCGTGGCATCGCTGCCGAGAGCAGTACCGGGTCGATCCTCACCTCACCGAGGCTCCGGTCGCCGTCGCGGAGCTCGACCACACACCCGAGCACGATGCCGTAATCGCTGAGCTGGGTTTTCGTGCCGCCTCCGTGGCATATGAGGTGGGCAGCCTCGGTGGCGTCGTCGCCGTCACCGATGCCACCGGCCGGATCCTGGCCGAGTGGGGCGACCAGGCCACGCTCGCCAAGGCCGCCGACCCCCATCTGGCGCCCTGGTTCTGCTGGTCCGAGTGCGCGGTGGGCACGAACGGCATGGGCACGGCGCTGGAGGCGCACGGCCCGGTGCCGATCAGGGGTGCGGAACACTGGTGCCAGGCGCTCCACGACTGGGTCGGCGCGGGCATCGCGGTGCGCGACGTGGTGACCAGAGAACCGATCGCGGTCCTCGGTCTGTGCCGCTGGCGCAGCCCGCTGCCCCCGTCCACGGAAAGCTGGCTGGCGAACGCGGCCACCATGACCCAGTGCCCCCTGAAGAAACGCGCCCGGGACAGCGGTGCCGAATTGGTCGCGGCCTACACCCAGGCCAGGGCGCACTCCGGTGCGGCACTCGCCGCGGTGGACACCGCGGGCAAGGTGGTGATCGCCGACGAAATGGCGAGTGTGCTCCTGGGCGTCCCGGCATGCACCCCGGCGGTCGATCCCACGCTGCGGTGGAACCCCGGGCTGCCCGAACTGATCACTGCTGCCCGGTATGCCGCCAGGCAGGCGGCCCACAATCCCGACTGGATCGGCTCGACGCAGATCTTCGCCCACCTCGCCGACGAGCCGACCTCGATCAGCATCCGGCCCGTCTTCTCCTTCGGACGCCTGATCGGGAACCTGGTCTCGTTCGGTGCCTCCGGCGGGGTGCAGCTACCCCAGGCGGAGGGGGCCGCGCACCTTTGGGCGCAGCCGCGCCGACTCGTCGCGATGCGGGCCAACCGGATGGTGCTGCTGCGGCTGCCGGAAGTCTCCTTCGCCGAATCGCAGGGAAACGACGTGTGGCTCTCCACCGATCAGGGGCGGTTGCGGGCCGCCTCCATGAGTCTGGACAAACTCGAAGGTGAGCTGGCGGACGTCGGCTTCCTGCGGGTGCACCGCCGGTATGTGGTCAACCTCAGCCGCATCAGGGAGATAGAGCGCGGCCCCAAGGGCGAGCTGTCTCTGGTCATGGACGACCGGGCGAACGAGATGGTGCCGGTCTCCCGGCGGCACGCGGCGGCCGTGCGTCGCGCGCTGGACATCTGAGTGGCCCGGCACGACCCCTGGCCTCGGAAGGAGGAGTCCCGTGTCCGACAGTCCTGACGCTGTCGCAGGCGAGAAGAACGCCGGAGGCGCGGGCGGTCTCGGCCTCTCCGGCCCGGCCGGGCACCGCGGTCACGCGACGGGGGGCGCGAGCAACCGAGACTGGTGGCCGGACCGGCTCGATCTGGCGATCCTCCGGAAACACTCCGCCGTGGCCGACCCCATGGGCGAGGACTTCGATTACGCCGCGGAGTTCCGGACGCTCGACCTCGGCGCACTGGCACGGGACGTCGACGAGGTGCTCACGACGTCGCAGGAGTGGTGGCCGGCCGACTTCGGTCACTACGGGCCGCTCATGATCCGGATGGTGTGGCACGGCGCGGGTACGTACCGCGTCGACGACGGGCGTGGTGGCGCGGGTGCCGGCATGCAGCGCTTCGCGCCGCTGAACAGCTGGCCGGACAACCGCAACCTCGACAAGGCGCGCCGACTGCTCTGGCCGGTGAAGAAGAAGTACGGCCGCAAGATCTCCTGGGCCGACCTGATGGTCTTCGCGGGCAACCGCGCCCTGGAGACGATGGGCCTCACGACCTTCGGCTTCGCCGGCGGCCGGGCGGACGTCTGGGAGCCCGACGAGGACGTCTACTGGGGTCCCGAGCACGCCTGGCTGGGCGACGAACGGCACGGCGGCGTCCGGCAGCTGGCGAAGCCACTGGCCGCCGACCAGATGGGCCTCATCTACGTCAACCCGGAGGGACCGAACACCGTCCCCGACCCACTCACCGCGGCCCGGGACATCCGGGAGACGTTCCGGCGCATGGGGATGAACGACGAGGAGACCGTCGCGCTGATCGCGGGCGGCCATACCTTCGGCAAGACCCACGGCGCGGCCGACCCGGTCGCCCACCTCGGTCCCGAACCCGAGGGTGCCCCTCTTGAGGATCAGGGCTTGGGCTGGAAGAGCAGCTACGGCACCGGAAAGGGCAAGGACGCCATCTCCAGCGGGCTGGAGGGCACGTGGACGTCCACCCCGACGAGGTGGGACAACAGTTTCTTCGAGACCCTGTTCGGCTACGAGTGGGACCTGGAGCTGAGCCCCGCCGGTCTGTGGCAGTGGATCCCGAGAGACGGCGGCGGGGCCGGCACCGTGCCGGACGCCCACGACCCGTCGGCGACGCACGCACCGACGATTCTGACGACGGACCTCGCGCTGCGGTCGGATCCCGTCTACGAGCCGATCTCGCGACGCTTCCTGGAGAACCCGGACCAGCTCGCGGATGCGTTCGCCCGGGTCTGGTTCAAGCTGACGCACCTCGACATGGGCCCGGTCCAGCGCTACCTCGGACCGCTGGTCCCCCGGGAGACGCTGCTCTGGCAGGACCCGGTCCCAGCCGTGGACCACGTGCTCGTCGGGGCGGCGGACATCGCCCGCCTCAAGAGCCGGATCCTCGCCTCCGGGCTGTCCGTCTCCCGGCTCGTCTCGACCGCTTGGGCGTCGGCCTCGACGTTCCGCGTCAGCGACAAGCGCGGCGGGGCGAACGGCGCGCGCATCCGCCTCGAACCGCAGCGGAGCTGGGAGGTCAACGAACCCGACACACTGGCGCAGGTGCTGCACACCCTGGAAGGCATCCAGAAGTCCTTCAACGGCTCCGAGCCCCAGGACGTGAGGATCTCGCTGGCCGACCTCATCGTGCTCGGCGGAGCGGCCGCCGTCGAGCAAGCCGCCGGGATCGCCGGCCACGACGTCCAGGTCCCCTTCAGCCCGGGACGCACGGACGCCACGCAGGAGTGGACCGATGTGGAGTCCTTCGCCCCGCTGGAGCCGGCCGCGGACGGGTTCCGCAACTACCGCGGCAAGGGCAGCCGACTGCCGTCGGAGCACCTGCTGGTCGATCGCGCGAACCTGCTGAACCTGAGCGCCCCCGAGATGACCGTCCTCGTGGGTGGCCTGCGGGTCCTGGGCGCCACCTACAGGCAGTCACCGCTGGGCGTCTTCACCTCGGCACCCGGGTCGCTGACCAACGACTTCTTCGTGAATCTGCTCGACACGGGCACGGAATGGCAGCCGACATCCGCGACCGCGGAAGCCTTCGAGGGGCGCGACCGCGTCACCGGCGAGGTCAAGTGGACCGGCAGCCGCGTCGACCTCGTCTTCGGCTCGAACTCCGAACTGCGTGCCGTCGCGGAGGTCTACGCGAGCGACGACGCACGGGAGAAGTTCGTGCAGGACTTCGTCGCCGCCTGGGCCAAGGTCATGAACCTCGATCGGTACGACCTCGTCTGATCGGCCCGGCGCGTGCCCGGCCGCTCTCAACGGTGGCACATCGGGTACGAACGGCGGACGGTCGCGGACGAACGGCATGAACCGGCGCGCACAAGGAATCACCTTGGCGGTGCGATCTGCCCGACGTAGCGTGTTCCTTGAGCAATGATTTCGCGTCCCTTCCGTGTCATTCATTCGGTGTGCCGCGCGCCTTGAGTGCCGATTGCGGCCGGGCGCTGCGCAAAGGGAAACTTCGCGGCGTGTACGACCGGCTGCGGCGTGCGGCTTCCAGTGCGGCCGATGCGAAGTGGACACACGTATTCGGATGAGGGGAGAGAAGCCCCGATGACGACCGCGCAGGAGCGGGCCGACCTGCTGGACAGGCTCGGGCTGGCCACACAGAACAAAGCAGCCCTGGGGCAGGTGCTGGGAACCGGAAATATCGGGCAGGCCACCGAGGAATCGGACGGCCGCATGAAAGCCACCATTCGTATCAACCCGGATGAGCTGACCTGGGATCCTTCTATTCTGGTCATGCCCCACGGAGGCGATATCGAGCTCGATCTCGTCAATGACGACATGAACACGCATTGCGCACTGCTGCCGAGCAATGGGGACAGGAAGTTCATCTGGCTGGTGAACCATTCGCACGGACAGGCGCACCTCAACCTCGACGGTCCGGGCTACTACTGGTTCGGCTCGCCCACGGGCAATGACGAGGGCCGGGGGCTCACCGGGTCCATCGTGGTCCTGGGGGACGCCCCGCCGGAGGCCCGCCTCGACCGTCCCGAACAGCCGCGGCCGTAGGCAGAAGTAGGAGGTGGAGGACATGACCGTCGACTACGCCGACTACGTCGACGCGGGTGAGGCTGTCGATCAGGGAGCGCTGAGCGGCAAGGTCGCGGGCGGGGACGTCGCGCCGCCGGTAGTGGCCGGCGTCGACTACGAGCGCCTGCTAAATGCCCGTGAGGAACCCCAGAACTGGCTCACCTACTACGGCGCCTACAACGGGCAGCGCTTCAGCCCGCTGGACCAGATCAACACGGACAACGTCAAGCGCCTCGTCCCCGCATGGGTCTTCCAGGCCGGCACGACGGGCCTGATCGCGGGTGCGTCGACCTACTCGTTCGAGGCCGCCCCGATCGTCGTCGACGGGATCATGTTCCTCTCAGGCTGGGACGGCTGGGTCTGGGCGCTCGACGCGAAGACCGGTGTGGAGATCTGGCGGTACAAGCATGCGGTCCCGTTCGACGTGTCCTTGTGCTGCGGGAACGTGAACCGCGGGGTCGCCGTGGCTCAGGGAAAGGTCTTCTTCGTCACGGCGAACGCCCGTGTGCTCGCGCTCGACGCCACCACCGGCAAGCAGGTCTGGGCCAAAACCTACGGAGACGTCCGGGCCGGCGAGAGCGCCACGGTCGCCCCGCTGGTCGTGAAGAACATGGTCGTCGTCGGGAGTTCAGGCGGCGAGTTCGGCGTACGCGGCCACCTCGACGCGTTCGATCTCGAAACCGGCGAGCACCAGTGGCGCTGCTACATGGTGCCCAAGCCCGGGGAGCCCGGCTCGGAGACCTGGCCCGCCGACGGCGAGGCCTGGGCACGGGGCGGGGCGAACTGCTGGATCACCGGCACCTTCGACCCCGAGACGAACCTGCTGTACGTGGGCACCGGCAACCCGGCGCCCGACTTCGACGGAGGGGTGCGCGAAGGCGACAACCTCTTCACCGACAGCATCGTCGCCGTGGACGTGGACAGCGGTCAGATCCGCTGGCACTACCAGTGCACGCCGCACGACCTGTGGGACTACGACAGCATCGGCGAGTGCATCCTGTTCGAGCAGGACGGGCGCAAACTGCTCGGGCACTTCGACAAGAACGGCTACTTCTTCGTACTCGACCGCACGAACGGCGAGAGGGTCTCGATCACTCCCTTCGTCGACCGCATCACCTGGGGGGCGATCACGAGGGACGGCCAGGTGACGGCGAAGATCTACCCGGACAAGGAAGGAGAACCGGTCCACTTCTACCCGGGTCCGGCCGGTGCCAAGGAATGGACCCACGCGGCCTACAGCCCGAAGACCGAACTCTTCTACGTCCCGGTCCAGGACACCGGTGCCACGGCCACCCGACGGCGCCGGGAGTTCAAGGAGAGCATCCCCTACTGGGGTGCGGGCGTTCAGGTGGACATCGAGGACATGGCGGGTTCCGTCAGCGCGTTCGACGCGGGCGGCGAGGAGAAGTGGCGCTGGCGCAACGAACTCCCGATGTGCGCCTCGACGCTGGTCACCGGCGGTGACCTGGTGTTCGCCGGCGAGGCCTCCGGCGAGTTCAACGCGCTCGACGCGCGCACCGGGGAACTGCTGTGGCAGTTCCAGTGCGGAAGCGGCCACCACAGCAGCCCGACCACCTACATGGTCGACGGCAGGCAGTACGTGGCCGTTCCGGTCGGCTGGGGCGGATGGGCCGAGGGATTCCTCCCCGGCATGCTCGGCGCGGGGCACGGAAGCGCCCTGATCACCTTCGCCCTCCCGGAACCGTCGTAGCGCGGAACCCGGAGCCTGCCGGAATTCGGTCAGAGAGGAGGTGAATCCATGGAGTCTCAGCTCGCTGTATGGGAGACGCCCGAGTTTGAGGAGATCACAGTCGCGGCCGAGGTGACCATGTACCTCGATCGGCTGGAGGACTAGGGTCTTTCGTTTGGGTCAGGCCGGATCAGGGAGCGGGTCTGGTGCCGTGTATCGCAAGGCGGAGGAGGGCGCCATGGCGGAGCCATGGCAACCGACGACAACGCGGCGAGGCACGGTGCCAGGGCCCGCGAGCCCGGCATGATCCAAACGACAGGCCCCCTAGGGGACGTGGGGTGGCGCCGGACCTTGTCCGGCGCCCTCCGGCGGCTCCGGCCGGGCCGGTGAGGGGCCCGGATCTTCGATGAACGGAGTGCCGGCGTGTTGCTGCGAGTGCTGGGCTCGGCTGCGGGGGGCGGCTCCCCGCAGTGGAACTGCGGCTGCCCGGTGTGCGCCGCGGTCCGCTCCCGCGCCGGCCTCGCGCGCACCCAGTCGTCGGTCGCGATCAGCGCCGACAGCCGCCGGTGGTTCCTCATCAACGCCTCGCCCGATCTCCGCACCCAGATCGAGGCCTTCCCCGGTCTGCACCCGCACGACGACCGGACGACGCCGCTGGAGGCGGTGCTGGTCACCGACGCCGAGCTGGACCACACGCTGGGCCTGCTGCTGTTGCGCGAGGCCCGCGCCCTGCGGCTGTACGCCACGCCGACGGTGCGCAAGACCCTGTCCGACGGCTCGGGGATTCTGCGCATGCTCGAGCGCTACTGCCCGGTCGAGTGGCGGGCAGTGAGTCCCGGCGCCGACCTCGCCCTGGCGGACGGGCTGTCCTGCCGGGCGTTCGACGTGCCCACCACCAAGCGCGATCGGTTCGGTACCGGGGTGGACCACGGCCGCGTCGTGGGCTACCGGCTGACCGATGAGCGCAGCGCGGGAACGCTCGTGTACCTGCCAGGAGCACAATCGCTGACACCGGCACTGCGCGGGGAGATCGAGGGCTGCGCATGCCTGCTGATCGACGGGACCTGCTGGCGCGACGACGAGCTCATACGGCTCGGCCTGGCCGGCAAGACGTCCCGGGAGATGGGGCACCTGCCCATCGACGGCCCGGACGGCAGTCTCGCGCAGCTCCCGTCGATGGGCGTGGGGCGGACGATCTTCGTGCACATGAACAACACCAACCCGATCCTCCTGGAGGACGCGCCCGAGCGGCATACCTTGGAGGAGAGCGGCATGGAAGTGGCCATGGACGGCCTAGAGATCCAGGTGTAGAGCCGTGACGACAACCACCACCAGAACCGGCGCCGACGGCTTCGTCGAGACGTTGCGGGCCCAGTCGCGGCGATACCACGACCAGCACCCGTTCCACGTGCGGATGAACGCCGGCCGGCTGAGCCGCCGGCAGATCCGGGGCTGGGTGGCCAACCGCTTCTACTACCAGGAGAACATCCCCCGCAAGGACGCCGCGATCCTGTCCAACTGCCCCGACCCCGAGGTCCGCCGCCGCTGGATCCGACGGATCCTCGACCACGACGGCACCTCCACCGGGGAGGGCGGCATCGAGGCGTGGCTGCGCCTCGGCGAGGCCGCCGGGCTGACCCGTGAGGAGGTCCGGGACCACCGGCACCTGGTGCCCGGCGTGCGGTTCGCCGTCGACGCCTACGTGAACTTCGCCCGGACCCGCCCGTGGGTGGAGGCGGTGGCGTCCTCGCTCACCGAGCTTTTCGCGCCCGACCTGATGGCGGCGCGGCTGGCCGCGTTCGAGCGGTGGTACCCGTGGATCGACCCCGAGGCCCTCGCCTACTTCCGCGCCCGCCTGGAACAGGCGCCCCGCGACTGCGAACACGCCCTCGAGGTGGTCACCGCCCACTGCCTCTCCGCCGAGTCCCAAGCACGCGCCGTCGACGCACTGTCGTTCAAGTGCGACGTCCTGTGGGGCCTGATGGACGCCATCGACCAGGCCTACCCGGAGTGACCACCATGGACCCGACACATACCGGAACGACCCGCACCGCAACCGGGACCCCACCCGGCGCAGGGGTGTCCGGCTCGGACCGGCCCCGGTTGGCGCGCCATGTCCGGCTGGCCTTCTGCCGGACCAGGCAGCGCAAGATCCTGCTGCACCCCGAGACGGTGGTGGTTCTGAACGCCAGCGGCGCGGACATCCTCGAGCTGTGCGACGGGCAGCACACCGTGACCGAGATCGTGAGCGAGCTGGGCGCCCGCTACCAGACCGTTCCCGAGGACGAGGTGCGGCAGTTCCTGACCCGGCTCGTCGCCCGGCGCTGGCTGGAGGTCACCGATGGATAGCCCGTTCGGGTTGCTCGCCGAGCTCACCTACCGCTGCCCGCTGGCCTGCCCGTACTGCTCCAACCCGCTCAACATGGCTGGCTACCAGGACGAGTTGGCCACCGACGAGTGGCGGCGGGTGCTGGTCGAGGCCAGTGACCTGGGGGTTCTGCAGTGCCATCTGTCCGGCGGGGAACCGCTGCTGCGGCGCGACCTGGTGGAGATCGTGAGGGACGCCCACGACCTGGGCCTCTACACCAACCTCATAACCAGCGCCCTCGGGCTGTCGCGTCCGAGGGCCGAGCAGCTGCGGGCCGCCGGTCTGGACCACGTGCAGATCAGCATCCAGTCCGACGAACCGACAGTGTCCGACCGGATTGCCGGGATCCCGTCCTTCCGACGCAAGATCGAGGCGATGGGCCTGGTCAAGGAGCTGGGCTGGCCGCTCACCATGAACGTGGTGCTGCACCGGCACAACATCGACCGCGTCGCCGACGTGCTCGCCCTGGCCGAGGATGTGGGCGCCGACCGGGTGGAGCTGGCCAACACCCAGTACTACGGCTGGGCCTGGCGAAACCGTGACGCGCTGCTGCCGAGCCGGGCCCAGCTCGAGGCGGCCGAGGTCGTCGTGCGGGCCGCCCGCGAGCGGCTGCAGGACCGCATGGACATCATCTACGTCATCCCGGACTACTACAGCCGCTACCCGAAGCCCTGCATGGGCGGTTGGGCTTCCCGGCAACTGACCGTGACACCGAACGGCGACGTTCTGCCCTGCCCGGCCGCGCACTCCCTGCCGTTGCCGCGAGCCAGCGTGCGTGATGACCCGCTGGAGCTGATCTGGGCCGAGGCCCCGGTGATGACCGCGTTCCGGGGGACCGACTGGATGCCGGAGCCCTGCCGGAGCTGCTTCCGGCGGGAGGTGGACTTCGGTGGGTGCCGCTGCCAGGCGTTTCTGCTCACCGGCGACGCCGCCCGCACCGACCCGGTCTGCTACCTGTCACCCGACCACGACCTGGTCGCCCGGGCGGTGGAGGCCGCCAACGCAGACTCGAGGAACGACGATCTTCCGCTGGTTCCCCGCCCGCACCGACCCGGTCTGCCCCTCGTCGCCTGCCCACGACCTGCTCGCCCGGGCGGTCGAGGCAGCCCATGCTGAGAGTCCGAGGCAGCCCATGCTGAGTCCGAGGCAGCCCATGCTGAGTCGCGTGCCGACTCGCGGATCGGCAATCTGCCGCTGATCCCCTGCCTGCCCGCCTCCCGGTGGAGTGGGTCAGCCGCCCAACCACAACGGAAGCGCCGCAGCCGCGATGATCAAGGTGACGCCGCTCAGCAGGTCCGAGCGGATCCGGATGAGGCGCGCGGCGGCCCGCCCGAGTTGCAGCCCGACCAGTGACAACACCGCCGTCATGGCGCCGAAGACGGCGGCCGAGAACCACGGCGAGAGCCCAAGGACCCCCAGGCTCGCCCCGGCGAGCAAGTTGTCCAGGCTCAGTGTCAACGGGATGCCGAACAAGGCCCAGGGATGGTCCAACTCCTCCGGCTCGGGGTTCCGCAGAGCCGAGATGACGAGGTAGAGACCGTACCCGCCGAGCGCGGCCGCGCCCATCACATCGGCGACGTCCCCGACGGACTCCCCGATCCGGTGACCGATCAACAGTCCGACGAGGGGCATGATCGCGTCCCACAGTCCAAAGGTCAGCGCGACCTGCACCGCGCGCTTCAAACCGAATGGGACCGTGCCGAGCGCGATGGATACCCGGAGATTGTCGAGACTGAGTACAAAACCCAGGATCAGTATTTCCCAGATCATGACGGCGCCGCTGCTCGAAGAAGACTGGCGTCGGCGGAAACGACTCTGTCTCGGATATCGTCCGCCATAATGCCGCATAATATCCCAGATAGTTCGCAAAAGGAACCCGGCGACTCGATTTCCATAAGATTTTCGACAATGCTCACCCGACGGTGTACGGGCCTCCGGAACGGCTCGCTGATTGAACCGGCGCGCCTCATTTCGGCATCTCATAGGGGTGCTTTGGAGGAGCTGCTGCAACGGGTCCGCGAGGCCTTCGGCACGGAGTCGGTGGCCGCTCGAATGCACGGCCGCTGCTGAGCAAGCGGCCCTTCAGCGACTCCTTCGCTTGCCTGGTACGTGCGAGGTCCGGGCCAGTCCGCAGGCCACTTCGGCCTGCACCTGCGCCGAGCGGGGGCCGCGGCCCGCAGCGCGGCCATCGGCGCGGCATCCGGTTCACCCGCCGGTCGATGTTCGCCCTTCCCAGGCTCATGGGAGCGACCCTCACCCCCGTCGATCGTCTACAGTTCAGTAGACCGTCTACGGGACTGTAGACGGTCTGGTGCCCGCGCCTGTCGGATGCCGTGCGTCCGGTCGTCCGTCCGGAAAGGACTCTTGCCGATGACCACACCTGTGGTTCTGTCGACGCAGCTCGCGGTGAACCCGCTTGACGCGCAGTCGCTCCTGGCCGCCTTCGGCGTGCTGGGAGTGGGTGTGGTCATGTTCGCCGAGACGGGCCTGCTGATCGGATTCTTCCTGCCGGGTGACTCCCTGCTGTTCACCGCGGGGCTGCTGTGCACCGGCACCGGGCAGCACGGCGTACGGCTGTCGCTCGGGCCGCTGCTGGCCGCCGCGGCGGTGGGTGCGCTGGCCGGCGCCCAGTGCGGCTATCTGATCGGGCGCCGGGCGGGTGGTGCCCTGCTGGCGCGCAGTCGCTCTGCGCGGCTGCGTGAGGGCGCGAAGAGAGCCGAGGAACTGCTCGGCCGCTACGGGCACGCCAAGGCGATCGTCCTGGCGAGGTTCGTGCCGGTGGTGCGGACCGTGCTCAACCCATTGGCGGGTGCGCTGGAGGTGCCCATCCGGGTGTTCACCGTGTGGCAGATCGTCGGTGGCCTGGTGTGGAGCGTCGGCCTGACCCTGGCGGGATACGTGCTGGGCTCCTCGATCCCGAACATGGACGGCTATCTGCTGCCGCTGGTCGGGCTGATCGTGGTGGCGTCGCTGATTCCGCTCGCTGTGGAGCTGTACCGCGGCCGCGGGCGCGCCGGGGAGCAGGAGGTCCGTGGATGATGCTTGCGTTCGACGGAGCGTCGATCGACGGCCTTGCCTATCGGGACGCGACGGATCTCGCGCAGCGCTCGCCGGGCCGGCTGGACACCGCGGTGACGTGGTGGTCGGCGTACGGGCTGGCGTTGTTCGCCCTGCTCATGGTGGCCGGCTGGTGGCGGTCCCGGCGGACGGGGGCGGCAGCGGCGGTGACCGCACTGGCCGTTCCGGTGGTCGTGGTCCTGGCGTACGGGGTCGACGCCGTGCTGAAGCTGACAGTGCGTGAGGACCGGCCGTGCCAGAGACTGCGGGTGAGAACCCTGGAGGCGTGTCCGGCGCCCGACGACTGGTCGTTCCCCAGCAACCACGCGGCGATCGCCGCGGCTGCCGCCGTGGCGCTGCTGTTCGTCTCGCGGCGGCTGGGCACGGTTGCCTGCGCGGCGGCGGTCGCCATGGCGGCCTCGCGGGTCTGGGTCGGCGTGCACTACCCGCACGACGTGGTGACCGGGTTGGTGGTGGGCGGGCTGATCGCGCTCACTTCGATGCTCGCCGTCCGGCGCGGATCTTCGGCGCTGGCCCGTCGGGTGGCTGCGTCGGCTCCGCTCCGTCCGCTGCTGTCGGCCCCGTGAACCGCAAGGAGGTCGCCGAGCTGGCCGGCAGCGCCGGCCTCGGGGCATGGGCGGCGTTCGCCGTGCTGGCCATGGTTGTCGGCGGCCGGGCCGGTGGCCCGCTGTGGCTGGACCACGGCCTTCTCACCTGGGCGGTCGGTCACCGCCCGGAGACGGCTGTGGCGGTGATGCGGGGCGTGACCAGCACCGGTACCGGTGTCGTTCCCTACCTGCTCGCCACGCTCGCCGGCGCCCTGATGGGTCGTACCGCACGGCAGCGCCGGCAGGCCGCCGTGCTCTGCCTCGCCTGCCTGGGCCTCGGGCAGCTGCTGCGATACGGCGTGATGGAACTGGTCCACCGGCCGCGCCCACCGCACAGGGACTGGGCGACGCACGCCGGCGGCTGGGCGTTCCCGTCCGGGCACGCAACCACGGCCGCCCTGACCGCCGGAATGCTGATCATCGCGCTGGCCCTGCGCGCCCCACGCGGTGGCGCGGCCCTGCGGATCGCCGTCGCCTGCTGGGGACTGCTGGTGGGCCTGACCCGGATCTACCTGGGCGTGCACTGGTTCACCGACGTCATGGGCGGCTGGCTGTTCGCCATCGGCTGGCTGGGGACGTGTTTGTGCGCGGTCGCCTGTCTTCCGCCCTCCGCATTCCTCGATGACACGACGATTCCGTCCGCGGAGCCGAGGGAGGACCATGCGCCCTAAGATCCTGGTGGTGGAGGACGATCACGGCCTACGTGACGTCCTGCGCCGCGGCCTGTACGAGGAGGACTTCGACCCGGTCCCGGCCGCCGACGGGGCCACCGCCCTGCGGCTCGCCACGAACGACGTCGCGGCGGCCGTATTGGACGTGGGCCTGCCCGACGCGGACGGCCGGGACGTGTGCCAGGCGATGCGCGCCAACGGCTTCCTCGGCCCGGTGATCTTCCTGACCGCCCGGCACCAGCTCACCGACCGCCTGTCCGGCTTCTCCGCCGGGGGCGACGACTACCTGCCCAAGCCCTTCCACCTCGCCGAACTCGCCGCCAGGCTGAGGGCCGTCCTCCGACGGACGGCCCCCACTGCGGTGGCCTCGGCCGGAGACCTGGTCCTGGACCCGGTGGACCACGGAGTGACCGTGCGCGGCGCCCGCAGCACCCTGTCGCCCACCGAGTTCCGGCTGCTGGCCACGCTGGTCGCCGCGAACGGGACCCTCGTACGCCGCCGTGACCTGGTGCGGGCCGGCTGGCCCGAGGGCGCGCAGGTCAGTGACAACACCCTGGACCAGTACCTGAGCCGGCTGCGCCGCAAGCTGCGTGAGGCGGGCAGCGGCCTGACGATCGGTACGGCGCGCGGGATCGGACACCGCCTGTCATGAACCGTGCCCGGCGTGTCCTGCGGCGCCTCGCCCCGCGCACCCTGCGCGGTCGGCTCTCCCTGGTGGCGCTGACCACCGCGGCCCTGCTGATGACGATCCTGACCGTCGTGTTCAACGCCGTGATGGACCGGCACCTGCGGCACCAGACGGACGACGAACTGCGCAGCCGGGCGGCAGCGGTGGCCACGACCGTCGACACCACCGGACCCCGGGTGCGCGTCCTGGAAACCGTCAACGACCGCCTCCTTGACGCCAATGTGTGGATCTACGCCGGAACCCGTTTGCTGGAGAAGCCGCCGTCCGCCACCGCCGGCGACCCGCCGACCCGAGCCGCCGACCGGCTGGCCGCCCAGCCGAGGGACGCCTGCGCGACCGTACAGGCACACGGTCACCGGAGCGTCCGGCTGTGCGCTCAGCGCGTCCCCGGCGGTCGCGCCACCGCTACCGTCGTCACCGCCCTGGACCTGACGCCGTACCGCAGTTCGGCCGACACCCTGCTGGTGGGTTCACTCGTCCTGGACGCCGTGATGCTCGGCTGCACCTACGTACTCACCCGCCTGGCCGTCGGCAGGGCACTGCGCCCGGTGCGGACGATGACCGACCAGGCCACCCAGTGGAGCGCGGTAGGTTCCGACGAGCGCTTCGGCGCGGAGGGCCACCCGGTCGAACTCGCCCGCCTCGGTGTCTCCCTGGACGCGCTCCTGGACCGCATACGCACCGTCCTGCGCCACGAGCAGCAGTTGACCGGAGAGCTGTCCCACGAACTGCGCACGCCGCTCACGCGGATCGTCATGGAACTCGACTGGTGGCGGGCCCGCCCCCGCACGGACGCCGAGACCCGCGCCACCCAGGAGGTGATCGCCGAGGCCGCCCAGTCCATGCGCGTCATCTGCGACACACTCCTGAACGACGCCCGCGAGAACGCGCTGAACCCGGCAACGGTCCCCGGAACGACCGACATCCTCCCGGTCCTGAACCGTCTGCTCCAGCGCCTCGACACCCCGGACCAGGTGAAGACAGCGGTGGATACGCAAGCGCCGGTGCTGGAGGCGGGTGTCGTCCCCGCTCCCCTCGAACGCATCCTCAGCCCTCTGCTCGACAACGCCGCCCGCTACGCCCACTCCCGCGTGACCGTGTCGGCACGGCGCATCCCCGGCGCCGTGCGGATCGATGTCGTCGACGACGGCCCCGGTGTGCCGGAGACGTTCAGGGATGAGCTGTTCCAGCCCGGCCGACGCGCCGATCCCGGCGACGGCCACGACGGCGCGGGCCTGGGCCTGCCGCTCGCGCGACGCCTGGCCCGCGCCGTCGGCGGTGAGGTGTCCTACGACCCCCGGCACACGCCTGGGGCCAGGTTCACGGTCAGTCTGCCCGCCGGATGACCGGTTCCTGCACGCCCTTCACCGCCCGGCGTTCCTGCACGTGGGCGTACGCCATCAGCCCGAACAGGGCGGCGAGGAGCACGGCGGACGAGCCCGCGGTACCCAGATCCAGGCCGCCCTTGGCGACAGGCTTGGTGAGGAAGTCGCCAGCGGTGGCGCCCAGCGGGCGGGTGAGGACGAAGGCGATCCAGAACAGCAGCACGTTCGGCACCACCGGGACCTTCATCAGCGCCACCAGCACGGCCAGCACACCGGTCACGAGCAACGCGCCGCCCAGGTAGCCGAGACCGGAGCTGTCGGAGAGGAAGTCGCCCATCGAGGTTCCGAGGGTGTTGGACACGAGGATCGCCGCCCAGAAGAGCGCCTCGCCCTTGAAGGTGACGATGTCGCGGATCTGGAACGTCATCCCGCTCAGCTTCCAGGCGAGGAAGATCACCAGGAGGACCGAGATCAGGATCGCCGCTCCCTCGGGATAGCCGAGGCCCAGGCCTTGCGGTCCCCGGCCCAGCTTCGTCGCGCCGTCCGAGAGGTACTTGGCGCTGGCGTCGCGGTTCATGAAGTCGGACATGGTCGTGCCGGCCATGGAGGTCGACAGGATCACGGTCCAGTAGAAGAACGGGTTGTAGTGGCTGGAGCGCAGCTGGACCACCAGCGTCACCACGAAGACCAGGAACAGCACGACCGTGGTCAGGAAGTAGCCCAGCTTCAGGGTCTGCGCGAAGAGGTCGCCCGCCGTCTCGCCCAGGGTCGTCGCGGCGATCTTCATGATCCAGAACGCCAGCGTGACCTCGGGCAGTTTCTTCATCACCGACTTGGTCCTGGACGACGTGGCCGCCACGTCGAGGTCGGTGAGGACCTCCGAATTCTCCATTCGATGCCTCCTGTCCGGTAACGACAGGGCGCTCGCCCCGCGTGACGGGTCGAGCGCCCTGTTGAATGTGCCGGCCGCCGTCGGCAGCCTTGATCTCCGAACCGTGGCACAGAGTGCCTGAACGCATCCTGAACGCCTGGGGCAGGTCAGGCCGTATGCCGGGCGGAAGGCTCCGGCTCGGTGACGTCCTTGCGCGTCACGCTCAGGTAGATGACCAGGCCGAGGATGACGGCCAAGAACAGCGCGCTGGTGACCACGGTGCCCAGGCCCAGCCCGCCGTCATCGGTCGGCTGGGAGAGGTAGTCGCCGATGGAGGCGCCAAGGGGGCGGGTGAGGATGTAGGCGATCCAAAAGCTCCCCACCGCGTCCAGACCCAGCGCGAAGCGGGCGATGGCCACCGCGGCGATGGCCGCGGCGAACAGGACGGCGGACAGCCAGTAACCGAGGTCCATGCGCTCGGAGACCAGGTCGCCGGCCGCGGTGCCCAGGGCGAAGGTGAACAGCACCGCGAGCCAGTAGAAAGACTCGCGGCCGGTGGTGTCGATGCTGTGGATGGACAGCGTCCGCTCACGCCGGTACCAGACGACGAACACGATCGCGAGCAGGACCGCGAACACCGTCGTACTCGTTTCCAGCGGTACGCCCATGTCGTCGGTGAGGTTGTCACTGATCAGCGTGCCGACGACGCTGATCAGAGCCACGGCGAGCCAGTACACGTCGGCTCGGTACGCCGTCGTACGGAACTGCACCACCAACACGACCGCGAGCAGAGCGCTCATCAGCACCGACACACCGGTCAGACCCAGGCCGGCCTTCTCGTTCAACAGATCGGCCGCGGTCTCCCCGACCGTCGTGCACAGCACCTTGATGATCCAGAAGTAGAGGGTGACCTCGGGCACCTTGTTCCAGCGGGGCCGGTGCCGCGCCGGAACGGCAGGCCCACCGGCCTCGGGCACTGCGGATGTCTCGGACGTTTCGTATGTCATGGCCAACGACCGTGCCACCGGCCACCTGAACGCATCCTGAGTGCGCGCATGCGATCTCTCGGTTTCGTGTCGGTGGCCGACCAGCCCGCAGGTCGGCTTGCGCCCGAAAGTGCGGCGGACTTCGCTTACGACCTGGCGGTACGTTCGGCTCTGGTGCTGCGCCGGCGCTGCCCGCTTCGCCTCCACGCTCGCACCACCGGCAGTCGGTCCCTGAGCGTGTCGGTAGGTCCGGGGCGCGGGGGAGCGTACGGCAGAATTCCCGTCCATGGGAGTTCTCGCCGAGTTGGAAGCCGGCATGGCAGAGCTGTCTACGCCGACGCGGGTGTACGTGGCAGCCGGGCGCTTCACCGAGCCACAACCCGACCTGCCAGAGCTGGCGGGCCGGATCCGTACGCTGCTGGCCGCGGTCGCGGTGGACGAGGCCTGGCGGCGCTTCCTGCTCGGGTACGCGCCGCCGTGCGTCCCCGAAATCTGCGCCGCTCTGGAACCGGTGGAGATGGACGCGGCCGCCTCGTTCCTGACCCGTCTCGCGGCCGCCGACCTGGTCTGGCCGAGCCACCGGCACCTGCCCGTCGAGACCGCCGAACGCGCGGCGGACCGGGTGGTGTCCCTGCTCGGAGCGGAGGCCAGCTGGTGGACCAACCACGACGCCGGATGCGGCGCGGTGAACGGGCTCACCCCGGTGTTCGACAGCCTGCTCGCAGGGACGGACGGTGAGCACTTCGCGGTGGCCCTGCAGATCGCCGACGACTGATCGCCCCGTAGGGGAGGGATCATCAGTACATCCGCGTGCGGGGCGAGGTCAGCGCACGGCCACCCGGCTCGAGCAGGGCAACGCGCAGCTGACCGAAGCCCTGCAAGCGAGCCAGGCGATCTGGCGGCGGCCCGGGAGGCGAATCGTGAGCTGACCCGGGCGATCGACCAGCGGGGGGTGCGCCCCTATGTCTTGTCTTTGGTCAAGGGAAACGAGGGTGCGTCGGAGCGCCGGACGTGCGTGTCCCGGATGCCTCGATGGAGGGCTGGCAGGCGGGCCTTGATCTTGTCGCGGAGAAGGGCTGGAAGTGCCGGCGGCTGGTCACCACCCTCACTGGCCTCGGGCTCGTCCTCGTCGGTGGCCACGGCCTGCGGATGAGGGTCTGCGCATGGCCGCCGCGTAGTAGGTGCTGTCCAGGGCGTACATCCCCGGTCGGTCGCGGATGCTCTCGATCAGCTCTCTGTCAGTCACGCAGCGCCTCAGGAAACGAAGTCGATGTCGCCATGGAAGTCGTCATGCCGCGTCCCTCTCCGCTCAGCTTCCGTACGTGATCAGCAGGATGAACCCGACCCCGAAGAGGGTAAGGCGCGTCTGCTTCGTCGGTCACCGAGTGGTTCTCCTGCATGCGGACATCATGGAAGCGCGGACTGCCGCGACTCGTGTCGATCGTGATCACCGTTGCGGCCGCAGTTCCCGCCGCCGACCGCCCCGGCGTCGTAGCAGCGGCAGCACGCCACCCCCGAGCCGCAGCCGGTTGGAGCCGCCCACCCCGACGCGCAGCAGCCCGTCGTGACACCCCACGCACCGGCTCAGGCCCCGGCGCCGGTCCAGCAGCCGGTCGTGCACCAGCAGCCCGCACCGGCCCAGCAAATTGCAGGAGACGCTGCCGGGGCAGCAGTCGTAAGGGCCAGCTGGGTGAAGGTCTAGGCGCCCCGGCGCGGGGCGATCAGACCCGTCTCGTAGGCGAAGACGACGGCCTGGACCCGGTCGCGCAGGTCCAGCTTCGACAGGATGCGGCCGACGTGGCTCTTGACCGTGGTCGGGCTGAGGAACAGCCGGGAGGCGAGTTCGGCATTGCTGAGGCCCGTCGCCAGCAGACGGAGCACCTCGAGCTCGCGCGGGGTCAGGTCGGACAGATCGCGGTGCGCGGCGATGGTCTGCGGTTCGTAGCGATGGGCGAACCGCTCGATCAGCCGACGAGTGATGGCGGGCGCGAGGAGAGCGTCGCCGGACTGCACCAGGCGTAGGGCGGAGACCAGGTGTTCGGGGGCGACGTCCTTGAGTAGGAAGCCGCTGGCGCCGGCCGTGAGCGCGGCGTAGACATAGTGGTCGAGGTCGTATGTGGTGAGGATGATGACCCGCGTTCCATCCGGGCCGGCGTCGCCGAGGATGCGCCTGGTGGCCTCGATGCCGTCCATCTCCGGCATCCGGATGTCCATGAGGACCACGTCGGGCCGCGTACGGCGGACCGCTGCGACGGCCTCGGCCCCTTCGGCTGCCTCGGCCGTCACTTCGATGCCGTCCGCGGCCAGGATCATCTTGAAACCGGTGCGTACGAGGGCTTGGTCGTCGGCGATGACGGCGCGCAGCGGTGGCTGGTCCTTGTTCATATGGTGCTCCGCGGGATACGGGCGGTGACCCGGTATCCGCCGGCCTTTGCCGGCCCGGCCGTCAGCTCGCCCTGGTAGACGGCCAACCGCTCGCGCAGCCCCATGTGGCCTCGGCCGTTGCTCTCCACCGGCGGGGATTCCTTGGCGCCGTCGGTGTCCGTGACCTCGATCTCCAGCCGGTCGTCGGTGTAACCGATGGCGACGGACGCCTGCGCGCCGCGCGCATGTTTGATCGTGTTGGTCAGCGCCTCCTGTACGACGCGATACGCCGCGAGGTCCACCCCGGGTGGCAGCGGATCCGGCGGCAGCGACACCTCGACGCTCACGGGCGTCCCGGCGGCGCGTACTCGTGCGACCAGCGCGTCGAGCTGCGCGAGCCCGGGCTGGGGCTCCAGGCCGTCGGGCCTCTCGTGGTCCGTGGCGGCCAACAGACCCATCACATGGCGCAGTTCGGCCATGGCGGCCCGGCCGCCCGCCTCGACGGCCAGCAGTGCCTCCTTCGACTGCTCGGGCATCATGTCCATCACTTTGCGGGCCGCGCCTGCCTGGATCACCATCACGCTCACATTGTGGGTCACGACGTCGTGCAGTTCGGCGGCAATGCGGGCGCGCTCTTCCTCGACGGCCCGGCGCGTGGCGTCTTCCTGAGCCTCCTGCAGTTGTGTGACCCGGTCCCGGCTGGAGGCCAGCCGCAGTTGCAGGAAGCGGACGAGGCTGGCCAGCATCCCGGCCACCAGCAGCACGAATCCCGGGCTGGACCATCCCGGGAGCACAGGGTCCGCGTTGCGGAAAGCGACACCGGACAGCGCGGCGGCGATCACCAGGACGGCAATCGCCGCTATCCGGTATCGGCTGTATACGACGGCACTGTAAGCGCCGATGACACAGGCCAGGACGGTCATCCAGGAGGCGGAGCCGCCGATGGCCAGTGCCGCGCCCAGTACCGCCACGAACTGGGTCAGCGGATACCGGCGCCGGAGTGCCAGCGACAGCGTCGACAGGACGACCAAGGCCCAGGGCACGGGGGAGGGCTCGTCCTCCACGGGTGCCTGACCAGGCACGGGCGGCGGGGGCGGGGCCGGGGCCCCGGCCCCGACGTTGGCCTTCGGGTCGATGTTCACCGGCCCGTCGCCGGGATAGCGCACTGCCACGAACAGGGCGATGACAGTCAGGACGACCGCCAGCGCCACATCGGTGCGCACCACTCGCCGGGACAGCGGGGCGGCCTTCGCCTCCGGGCGTAACGCGTCGATGAGCTGCTGATGCCGGCTGCGCCGGTCTTCCTTCTCCATCCCCACATTGTGTTGCGCTCTCCGCCCGGCCCGCGTCCGCCTGTCCGTTCAGGGAGTTGTCCGAGAGGACTCCTTCTCAGGTATGACTCCGCGGCCGAATCCTCCGGAGGAAGGGGCTGATGTCGGTTCCGCGGCCGACGCGCCCCGTCCGCGGCAGCCTCTAGCTTCGCGGGGCCGGCAACGGCATGTACCTCGCGACCCTGAAGGACGGACAACTCGTATGCATCAATTGATCGAGCTGGAGGGTGCGGCGAAGCGCTACGACAGCGCAAGCGCGCCGGCGCTCGGACCCCTCACGCTCAGTGTCGCCAAGGGTGAGGCGCTTGCCGTGACGGGCCCTTCCGGCAGCGGCAAGTCCACGCTGCTGAACCTTGTCGCCGGCCTGGACAAGCCGACCGATGGCGCGGTGGTCGTGGCCGGGCGGCGGATCGACCAGCTGAGCGAGCACGCCCTCGCCAGGTTCCGTCGCGAGCACATCGGCATGGCCTTCCAGTTCTTCAATCTTCTCGACGACCTCACTGTCACCGACAACATCCAGCTCCCGGCCCAGCTGACCGGGACCAGCCGGCGCAAGGCCGCGGCCCGCGCGGGTGAGCTCATGGAGATGCTGGGCATCCAAAAGCACGCCCGCGCCTATCCAGGACGGCTGTCCGGAGGTGAACGCCAACGGGTGGCGGTCGCCAGGGCGTTGATCAACAGGCCCGCGCTGCTGCTCGCTGACGAGCCCACCGGTGCGCTCGACACCGCCTCGGGCCACGACGTCCGCAAT
Organism: Streptomyces musisoli; assembly: GCF_016741855.1. Taxonomy (GTDB): domain Bacteria; phylum Actinomycetota; class Actinomycetes; order Streptomycetales; family Streptomycetaceae; genus Streptomyces; species Streptomyces musisoli. The sequence goes on from NZ_JAERRH010000029.1 coordinate 46,391, forward strand.
CTGCTGATGGATCTGCACCGCGCCGGGCAGACCATCGTGCTGGTGACGCATGACCTGGCGCTGGCGGAGGCGTGCGCGAGCCGCACGATTCACCTGGTCGACGGTCAGGTCGCCCTCGACTCGTATGCGCAGGCCGTCCGATGAGCCTGTTCGGTACCGGCGCGCTGGGCCGGGTCGTCCGCTCCGGGGTGGGCCGGCGGCGGGTGCAGACGGTGGTGATCGCCGTGGCCACGTTGGTGGCCGTGGCCTCGGCCGTGGTCGCCGGGTCGCTGATGGTCGCCGCGGCCGCACCCTTCGACCGCGCGTTCGGGAAGCAGCGGGGTGCGCACATCACGGCACAATTCGATCCCGTCAAGGTGAGCGCGGCGCAACTGGCGGAGACCGGGAAGCTGGCCGGCGTCACCGCGATCGCGGGGCCGTACCCGTCCACGGCGTTCCGCCCGGTGGATCAGGCGGGCTTCCGCATGCCGACGCTGACCCTGGTCGGGCGGTCCGGTCCGGACGGCGACGTGGACCGTGTGGATCTGAAGTCCGGCCGGTGGCCGCAGAAGCCGGGCGAGATCGTGCTCGCCGCATCGTTCGAGGGGCCTGCCATCGAGATCGGCTCCACCCTGAAGGCTTCGGGCGCCGCGAACGCCCAGACGCTTTCGATCGTCGGCTTCGTCGTGTCGGCCGGCAAGACCGCCGACGCCTGGGCGACACCCGCGCAGGTCGAGGTGCTGGGGTCGGAGGGCCGCCCGGTCACCAGTCAGATGCTCTACCGCTTCGAGTCCGCAAGCACGAAGGAGCAGATTCTCGCCGACCGGAAGAAGCTCGCCGCCTCCGTAGGGTCCGGGGCGCTGCTGGGTACCCGGTCCTGGCTGGACACCAAGCGCGCCGCTGATCAGGGTGCGGCGGCGACCGTCCCGTTCGTGACGGCTTTCGGTGCGCTCGGCATCGTGATGTCGGTGATCATCGTGAGCAGTGTCATCAGCGGTGCGGTCGGCACCAGCCTGCGCAGAATCGGCATCCTCAAGGCCATCGGCTTCACTCCGCGTGAGGTCGTACGTGCCTACGTGGCCCAGGCACTGATTCCGGCCGGCGCCGGCATCGCCGCAGGGGTCGTCCTGGGAAACCTCCTGGCAGCGCCGCTGCTGGGGGACACCCAGGAGATGTACGGCACCGCCTCGCTTTCGACGGCCTGGTGGGTGGACGTCGCGGTGCCGGCCACCACCCTGGTCGTCGTGGGGCTCGCCGCGCTGATTCCCGCACTACGGGCCGGAAGGCTGCGTACGGTCGAGGCCATCGCGGTGGGGAGGTCGCCGCGCACGGGCCGCGGCCAGTGGGCGCACCGGGCGATCGGGCGGCTGCCGCTGCCACGACCGGTGACCTACGGGCTCGCCACCCCCTTCACGCATCCGGTCCGCACCCTCGCGATGCTGCTCGCGGTGGCGTTCGGAACGGTCGCGACGACCTTCGCGGTGGGGCTCACCTCGTCCCTGAGCGAGGTCGGCGCCTCTCAGGACACCGACGGCCGTGCCGCGGTCACGGTCACGACAACCAAGCTGAACAACGTCGCTCCCCCTCCGCCTCCTCCTGTAGGGGGCAGCGCGGCAAGCCCGACTCCCGCGGGTGACGGCGTGGCAAGCACGTCCAAACCCAAGGTCGCCGCACCGGCGAAGGTGCGGTCTGCCATCACGTCCCAGGCGGGCACGGGATCGTACTACGGCAAGGCCCAGAGCGAGGTCGCCGTGGCCGGGATCTCCGGATCGGTTCAGGCCGGCCTCTACGAGGGTGATTCGCGCTCCGGCAGCTACGAGATGCTCTCCGGGCACTGGATCACCGGTAAGGGGCAGGTCGTGGTGCCCACGCGCTTCCTGGAAAGAACGAGCACCGAGATCGGTGACACGGTGCGGGTGACCTACGAGAAGGAGACCGCGAACCTACGGATCGTGGGCGAGTCCTTCGACACCTCGGGCAACGAGCTGGAGATCCACGCGGACATGGCCAACTTCCGGTCGGCCGAGCCCAGTACCTTCCTCGTCGGGGTGATGCCCGGTGTCTCCGCCGACGAGTACGCCCAGAAGCTCGCCGCGGTCTTGCAGCCGCTGGGCGGCGACGCTGCGACCAACGCCCCCTCGGAGCAGAAGGGCGTCATCCTCATCATGGATGCGATGGCGGTGCTGCTCACCCTCATGCTGGTCTCCGTGGCGGGCCTCGGCGTACTCAACTCTGTCATCCTGGACACCCGGGAACGTGTCCACGACCTGGGCGTCTGCAAGGCGATCGGCATGTCGCCGCGGCAGACCATGAGCCTCGTGCTCGCCTCGGTGACCGCGATCGGGGTGGTCGGAGGGCTGATCGGCGTACCGGCGGGGTACGCGCTGCACCACGTGGTCATGCCGGTGATGGGGCGTGCCGTAGGCACCCGTATGCCATCGTCGGTCCTCGATGTGTACGGACCTGGCGAGTTGCTCCTGCTGGGGCTGGGCGGGTTCGTGCTCGCGATGTCGGGCGCGCTGGTTCCGGCCGGCTGGGCGGCCAAGGCCCGTACGGCCACGGCGCTGCGCACCGAGTAGCGTACGGCGGTCGGGCAGGAGACCGAGCAACGGGCCACCGGCTCCGCGCGGGCGCCGATTGCGTCGGCCATTCCCGCGAGCGAGGGAAATTCCGCGAGGAGGGCGGCGAACTCGGGCAGGTAGTCGCGGGTGCGCCAGAACCGGTCCTGCCATCCAGGCTCGTCGGTGTCGGCATCCCCACCACCACCCGCATGACCCGGACTCAGATCACCGACGCCGTCTGCCGCCCCTACACCGCCGGAGTCGGTAGCGGACGAATCCGGTGATGGCCGGTGTCGGTCTCCCGGGTTTCCGATGCGGCAAGAATGTAGCCGATGCCACCTTTGACGAATCGAGAGGCGGGCCCCGCAAACCCTGCCGCGCCGCCTGACCCGGAGTGCGCGCCGCGGCCCGGCAGTCGATCGGCTGACCGCCACAACGACGGCTCTGAACGGTCGCCGAGATATGCCCAGAAGGTGACTTTCTGGAGTTGGGCCAGTCGGATAGCAATGGTGCGGCGCCTGGCACGACCCGCCGACGGTCGGCGGCGATCCCCAGTGTGCCGAGGAAGGAACGTCTCGTGATCCGCACCCGTTTCGCCGTCACACTGGCGACCATGGCCGTCACCGCCCTGGCCGTCACCGCGAGTCCCGCCTCCGCGGCCCCCGGTGACACGGCCAACATGTGCGCCAGCGCCCTCACCCCGGACGGCTGGGTCGACGTCCAGTGGTGGAACAGCGCCGGGTGCGGATCCGGCTTCACGCCCAACATGAAGCAGATCAAGGATCTGAGAGGCTATCCCGTGGGTACGCAGGTCAACGCCTGCGCGTCTACCTGGCCGCCGGCCGGCTGGACCATCACCAGCACCTACTACTCCAGCGGCTGTCGCTACTCCGCCGTCCCCAGCCTCAACCCCAACACCTGGACACTGAAGCGCACTTCCTGACCTCACGTCGAAGTCAGAGCCAGAGCCGAAGCCGACCCTCCCGCGGGTCGGCTGCGGCTTCGCCGTTCTCGCCGGCCGACGCCCACGAGGCCCCCGGTGCGCGCCCGGATCCACCGACGACGGCCGGCTGCGCCGCCTGACCGTCCGTCTCCCAGCCGCCTACGATCGGACCTATTCGAGGCCCACAGCGCGGGTGCTGGTGAGCAGCGCCAACGAGTGTGTCAGCGTGCTGAGTCGCACCACCCGCGCCGGCTATGCAGCGGTCCCCGGTCCGGCCTCCCGTGGTTCCCCGTGCGGCCGGGTCAGCCCGTCATCCGTCACCAGCCGGCGCTCTGGCTCCGCCGCATCCAGCTCCCAGTAGTGCAGGCACTCCTCGCACCGGATCCCGTCGATCAGAACCTCGTCCTCCCCGTTCGGGCAGTCCGTCCCGTCCCCGCGCCCTACGCACACTTCCCCGGCAGACCCCATGCGTTCGACCGTGCGGCGCCTGGGCCGAGTGCGGGCAGAGGGCGTGACCGGCGCACAGGCGCTCGTGTCCGGCAACCCGTCCCAGCACCCGCCAATAGCCCCACGATGCGCCCTCTCGGCTCACCTTTGCTCGCGTGGTGAGGACGGCGCCTGTTACCAGCGCCCCTGGGCGTCGTACTCATCGTCGGTGAGGCCGGCGACCTTGGACCGTTCTTCCTCGGCGGATCGTTCCAGCTTGATCAACTCATCGGGGAGTGTCTGCCACGAGCAGGGTTCCCAAGCGGCGGGATCCGCGCCCCGTGATTCGCGGACTACCGTCTGATCGGGTAGAGCCGAGGCCTGGAGCAAGCGCCCCTCGCTAAGGGTGCCGTCATTGGCTCACCGTGACGCTGCCTTGAAGATCTTCATGCGATCTATTGGGTGAGCATCCCGTATGTGCTCGGGCTCGGCGTGTTGTCAGAAGCGATCGCGATCTTGACGACGGGGCTGGTCCGGGGCGGGGGAGAGGTGGCACCCGACTGGATCCCGGTCATCGGCGGCAGACGCATCCGACCGATGGCGGCCGCCGCCCCCGCTGTCCTCGGCGGCCTGATTCTCACCTTTCTGTTCACCAGTATCCCGATCGGCAACCGTCGTGAACTCACCTCCTACTGCGTCATCGACACTGTCGAATACACCAGCGGTGCCTGGGAGACGCTTGCGACGGTGTGCGTCACCCCCATCGCCGTATGGGGCCCCCTCACCATCGCTCTGGCGATCGCCTACTACCGCCGCCGAACCGCGCTGTCGCTGGCTGAGAAGTTCTGACAGCGGCGTTGGACGTGTCGGCGGGTGTTGAAGCAGGTGGCGAGGCCAAGGGAGGCTTTCGTGGATGTCGTCACGTTCTCCCAGCGGACCGGTAGACGGCGAAAGCCGTGAAGCAGGAGATCATCCGCTCCCCGACCCAAGGGAAGGTGCCCAGGCCCGTGCCGTGCTCTCGGCCGCGTTCGGCGAACACGGGGGCGGATGCACCGTTGCCGCGCAGAGGCTGTTCACCGACGTGATGAACCAGTTCGGCCTCGACCCGCAACTTCCAGGGCCCCGCGCTGTTCAGCGTGCTTGTTCGTGGGGAGCGTGCCATCGGGGGCCGGCACCCAGCGCCGACCACCACTCGGGGATTGCCTACGCGGCAACCATCTACAACGCCCTGATCTGCTGCCCCCTCCCCAGACCGTCGGCTGCCGCCTCGTGACGGAGCGGCAGCGGGGCATCGGATCCGTGGGACTCGAGGCGGTCAGAGCGTGCTCTGGAAAGCGACAGCCCGATCGCAGACGAGTTGCATGAGCGCCTGGGCCCGCTCCATGGCGTCGAGACTGTGAAGGTCGTCGCCGATTGGACCGTATGTCATATCGACGAAGACCGCACCCACCCGGGCTCGGATCTCGATGTTCTCGCCCCGTTCGAAGCTCGGGGCGTTGGGGTAATCGAATGTGGTCGCGAAGCTCTCATCACCACACCGCGGCATCGTGATACGCGTCTCTTCCGATTTTTCGCTTTGGGCATCTCTAGGACCGTTGGCCGACTTCAGCTCCCCTGCGAACCAGCCGATCACCTTTTGGATGTCTCGGCACGCGGTCACGGCGTAGGACACCTGGAGGTTACCCGAGTTCATTTTCGGGTTCTCGTAGATCGCAGTCCCCCGGTTGCATCCCGTGGCCTCTGCCTCTTTCAGCCGGAACCCGTTGCGCTCGCTGAAGACTGTCCAGCCTGACGGCATGTCCTCCAGTCCAGGCACCACTTCCTTTGCCTCGGCCACAGTCAGTGCACGAGGTGTAATGGTCTTTTTCTCGCTGCCGCTGCTCGACGTCGGACCATCGTTCTCGCCGGCTGTCGCGGATGCGGAGCCATGACCGCTGTCCGAGGAGTCATCAGAACCAAGGACCCGGCTCCCGCCGTACACAGCGAGGACGATCACGGCAAGGACCACCAGCACGGCCAGGACGAGCGCCACCATGCCGGCCGCTGACGTCGGCTTCCTGAAGTTGATCGTCCCGCTGCCGACAAGGATCGGGTTGTCGCCGCGCATCCGGTTGCGGTCGATGGTCACACCGCCGGCCACATGCGGTGCAAGGTGAAGCGCCAGCGCGTGTCGCAGCCGGGGATCGGCCTCGATCTCCTCGGCGAGAATCGCCGTTGCCCCGGCCTGCGCCTCAGGCGACGCCCCGCTCTCATCTAGACCCGTCAGTGCAGCCCGACCACGATCCGACGCCCCCAGCCGGTCTCGTACGACCTGCGTGATAGCAGCCCCGGCCTGCTCTCCCACCCTGGTTGCTGCCCCTGTGATCGCAGCCGCCACGACCCCGACAGCGGCCGCGGCGAGTTCACCTGCTCCCATGACACCCCCGAATCACGGACACCAGACAACTACGCCTGTTACCGCATCATGTCATCAGGACGTCGAGATCCATCCAACTTCACGATGACGGCTGGAAGTTCGCCCGAAACCTGGGGCTGGCTGCGGGCAGCTCTTCCCCCGTCCTAGCTGGTGACAGCATGGCTGCTGAATGAGCATCTGTGACGAGCCACATGCCTCGTTGGTGACAACAGGGCTGCTTCGACCTGTCTCCTTCGCCGGCTCACCCGGCTGACCCGGCTCACCCGGCTCACCCGGCTCACCCGGCTCACCAGGCTCACCCGGCTCACCCGGCTCACCAGGCTCAAACGGCTCACCGGGTGACAACTCCCGAGCTTCGGCTCATCCAGGCCACGGTGGGGTGGTGTGCCGAGACTCGGTAGTTGTCACATCGGCAGGCTTTCGTCACCCGCGAGGCTGGGCGCCGGACTGAGGGGTGTTGGCCGCCTCCACGGTGGTCGGTCGGCGTGCGCCGCAGCACGCCACCACCGCTGTCGCCGTGGAGTTCAGGAAGATGATGAACCAGGACGACCTGTCCACCGTGTCGATGGATCCGGTACGAAGCGGCTCCTCCCCGGCTCGTACAAGGAGGCCGACGCTCTCGGCCAGGCCGCCGATCGTATGGCCACGCTTCAAGGAGTGGTGCATTCGACGCCGGAAGACGCCCGCGTGCCGGTTGGCCGGGACCAGGCCGTCCCAGACGACGAAGTCGGCCCCGGCGATCAGGGCGTTACGTGCAGGCCCGCATGCCGAGGTCTGGTCACGGAGCATGGTGATGAGGTCGTCGCGAGTCACACTGCGCCACGGTGACAGGAAGACCAATGACCGGCTATACGTGACAACTCCAGCGCCTCTCTGGTGACAGTCCGACTGCGTCGACCCGGTTTCTGCGCAGCTTAAGCGGTGCTGTCGATGACAACCACCGAGCCTCGGCTCAGGTGGCGGCCGGCCGTGTCAGGGACAGCTGTCCGGGGGTGGCTCTTCGGGGCGGGTGGAGGGGGCGCGGCGTTGCAGTGCTGCGTCTAGGGCAGTGCGGATCTCGGGTGGTAGCCAGGCGCACATCGGCCACTGGACCAGGTGGGCCGCGACCTCTCGGAGTTTGGTGTTGGTGTGCTGCGAGACCTCGACGAGGACCTCCCGGCCCTGCCGGGAGGGCAGGCGGCCGTAGGCCACGACGACGCCGATCGCCTGGTCGGTGACGGCACGCGATTCGAGCGCTGTCTTCAGCTGCTCGATCTCCTCCCGCAGGGCGGCCTCACGGCCGTCGTCGTCGGGTTCATGCATGCTGGCTCCGCTTCTGTCCCAACGGCATGCTTCCACCGTGGACTCCTGCCCAGCCGGCCCGTACGTACAGCACTCCGCCCAGCGCACCGAAACACTCCGTAAGAGCGACCCCGCGGCGACGGCGACCGCGCGCCGTGCCCGCGCCGCCCGGCCCGCCGTACCGGGCCGACTACGGGCCCTACACGACAGGCTGCAACGATGGCGCCTGTCAGACCTGGCTGATGACCACTGGACTTGAAACGCTGACCGAACTTCGGCAGAACGTTGGTGACAAGCTGTGTTTGGTCGCCCGCAATGGTCAGCCGACGATGAGGCAGTGCTTGGCCGACGACCCGGCAGCCTTGTGGACAGTGCACAGCATCGGCATTGACGCGGGGTACCAGGTGATGACGAACGCGCGGCGGAAGGCCGGCTTCTCGTGCACGGTCTCCATCCGGGCCTTGATCATCCGTGCGCCGACCTTCGGCTCCTTCGCCCAGGACGGCACCAGGCCCCAGCGCAGCGGCCGCAGCTCCCCCACGGGTGCCGTCCCGCCGTCGTCGCTGTGCGGGGTGCGCTCCAAGACGGCCCTGACGTCGTCGGCCGGGGCGACGTTCCAGTTGGGTGCGAGCGCCTCGGCGGCGGGCCACTGGGCGACGTGGAACAGCTGCGCCGAGTCCTGCGGGCGCCGAGTGGAGACGTATCGACCGCACATGCGGCCACTGCCTCACTGCCCGGGTGCTCGATCAGGCGCCGGTGCGCTGGCCGAGAGGGCCGTCGCTGTCAACGGTGGCGTCGCTCGTAAGGGTTGTAACTGCGCAGAGGATCATCACCTGCGGGTCCTGGGCATACGGTCTGCATCAAGCCCCCCGCAGGCGGGGGAAAAGCACGGGGAGGGCAGCCGGCCATGATAAGGGACGATCCGGAGTGGGAGACACGGGCGAAGTGCCGCACCGCGGATCCCGAGGAGCTTTTCGTCGAGGGCGCGGCCCAGAACCGGGCCAAAGCCCTGTGCAACGGCTGCCCGGTCCGGACCGAATGCCTCGCCCACGCTCTCGACAACCGCATCGAGCACGGCATCTGGGGAGGCATGACCGAACGTGACCGCCGCGCTCTACTGCGGCGCCGCCCGACGGTCACCTCCTGGCGCCTGCTGCTGCAGACCGCCCGCACCGAACACCTTCGCCGACCACTGCCGATCCAGGCCACGGACCGCAAGCGGACCGCCTGAACCACGCCTGCACCGCCCGCCCTGGCATCGGTGGCGGCCCGATCGATCGCCGACACGGTCAGCTCCCCAACCGGCTGCACGGCGAAGAGGTGAGGCAGCCGTCCCGCTGCATCCGAGACGGCTGAGGGGCTCTGGCGCATGTCGAGACAGCAGCGCAGCCGGACCCCTGGCTGGCCGGGGTCTTCTTCGACCGGCGGATCTTGCCCGTCGCCACCGCGGTGGAGGCGATGCCCTCGGCCGGTGCCACACGCGCCTCCAGGCCGTCAGCCGTTCCGATCCACAGGATCTCGAGCGCCCGGCCTTCCCCGGCGAGCCGGGCCCACAGCGTGCGAATCGCGGTCAGCGCGGGACAGGTGTGTCCACCGGTCCCGCCGCCGGTGGCGAGGTCGACACCGAGCACGCGCGCGGTGAGGTGGCCGGATCTGATGATCTGCGGCTCCATGCCCACCATGACGCGCTGGGCGACGGTCAGCCTTCCTGCTTTTCGAGGTGTTCCCTTCTGGTTCGCGGTACCTGCAAGTGCTGAACGCGTGCCTGCCAACCGCAACTGCAGCTCAGCTTCACTGTGCCCGACGGGATGATGTTCCTCGATCCGTCAGCGTCGGTGGGCAGTTCCATCCACTCGGTCGGACGACCCGGAGCACCCGAGCCACCCGCAACCTCACCGCCACCCTCGAACGGCTCCGCGTCGACCGCCAGCGCGAAGAGGCCCTCACCCACGGCGCCGACCCCCTCCACCTCGCCCTCGTTTTCGGCATCGACGAGAAGACCGCCATCCGCTACGCGGACTCGGCCCGGCAGCTTCTCCAGGCCGACCTCGAAGCCGATCCCGTGTGTTCGCCACGAACCCACGGGTCGACCCCCGAGAATGGCACCCCTGGACCCTCGGGTTCCCGCTGAAGAAGCGTCAGTTTCCGCGAACTCGCGGAGATCCTCGCCATGTTCTCCCGAAGCTGCGGCGAAGTGACACGTAGCTCTGTGTAGCGGATCGCGGGCCGTGCTCGGCGAGGTTGGTCCGGGCGTGGCGACCGGAAGGAGCCTGGTGTGCGGCAGGAGTGGGAGTTGGAGGACCTGATCGAGGTCTGGACGCTGCTGCGACCGTCACCATCCGTCAGCCCCCCGACGACGTCACGCCCACAACCTCAGTAATGGACCGTCGAAGGACTGTCTGGTATCGATCGCGCCGTGCGCGTCGCCCGGCCCGGGGCTGCGGTTGCCGTGTGCAGCACCGGATCGACCTCATGGGCGCACCTCGGCTGGCTGGGGCGGCTGGGCAGGATCTCTCGGCACAGCGGCCGGTTTCGACACCGGGCCTGCTGTCGCGAGGGCCTGCCCGGCCGGGGCACGTCACCGCTTCCGCTTCATGGGGACAGCACAGCGCCCAGGTGGACGCGCTCGGCGTCCGGGAAGCCCTGTCTGAGCGCTTGCTTCATCAGGTTCAGCGGCCGCAGTTGTTTGGCAGGCCTGGTCAGGCGGCCGAACAATGGCCGGACGCGATCTCCCCGAGGGATGGCGGGGTGCGTAGGTTGCTCGTCCGGTCCGGGAAAAGATCAGCACCCGGGTCCGCGTACGGCCCAAGTTCGGGGAAGCGCTGCGGACGGTGCGGGAGGTCAAGGCCCACGCCCCGCACTGCCGGGCCATCTCCACCGTGTACCCGGCCGCGACGCCGCCGAACTCACCGCCCTGGCGGACCACCTCACCGCCCACGGCCTGGTCCTGGAGATGCTCGCCGGGCCCTTGCCCCACATCTACGACCCCACCGGGCCGGGGAAGCTGTTGTTCGCGTTCGTCGCGGCGATGGCGGAGACCGAGCGGGAGAACATCCGGGAGTCCACGTTGGAGGGGCTCGACACCGCGGCCCGCAAGGGCAAGCACGACGGCCGGCCCCCGGTCATCACCGACGACATGCTCCACACCGTGCTGCGGCGCCGGGCGCTCGGCGAGTCCGTCGAACAGATCCAGCCCGACCTGTTCATCCCCACCGGCAAGCGCAAGGGACAGAACCCTTCGGTGGCCAGCATCTACCAGGCGCTCGCCGAACACGCCAAGCGCGAGGCATACCCCGAAGCCGTCGGGCAGGCCCACGCCGACTTCGCCGCACTGACAGCGAACGCCCCCAGCGGACGCCAGGCCTCACGCGACCAGGACTTTCACAGCAGGACCTAGGGGCGAGGTTGGGTGATCACGGGTGTGAACTGCGGATTTCCCAGCTTGGGCAGAGCCCGTCGGAAATCACCTCTGTGTACCTCGGCCCCCGTGAGTCCCCGCCCGTTCTGGCGCGAGAGTGGCGTGACCGCGCTTGCCACGCCCCTTCGACCGTCGGCCGACCACCCGGCCACCGCACCACTTCAGGGATCGATTCCCCGGCCGCAGGAAGTCCGGCTGCCACTGCAGGGTAAAACGGTCATAAAATCTACATGAATGGGCACAAGCGGGCATGAAACGGAATAAAATGGGCGTGTGTAGCCAAGGGTGCATCACCGGGACAGTCCCGACGCCAGGAGAATCTCAATGACCTACGGAACGATGGCCGCTCCCGAGGCCAACCCCCGCGCCAACGCCGCTTTGGCTGCCGGCTGTGAGGTGTGCAACGGCTGGGGAAGCGTGATCACTTTCCAGGGGCGGCACGAACTGTGCCAGGCCTGCCAGTCCCCCACCGAACGCGAGTGCCACGACAGCGGCTGATGGTAGGAGGTGTTACTGACCTGCGATACGTGATGTCGTCACGATGGCTGGTGCCGGAGGCCGGTGCCGGTAAGGCGGCCGCAGAGGACTTCGTGGCGGTACTGGAGCTGGCGTAAACCGCCCCGGACGGCGGTGATGGGGTCTTCGGGGCCGGCGAACGCGCGGTTGGCCGTGGTGGTGCGGCGCAGGACCGACCAGATGCCCTGGACTGGGTTTGAGGTCGGTCTGAGACCAGCACGATCGGGCCGCCGAGCTGCTGGTGTGCGGTCTGGATCAGGTCGCGGTAGTCCTTCCAGGAGAAGCTGGGGGTCCACCTCGTCCCAGGTCAGATTGCGGGCGACAGCTCTATGAACCGGAACACCTCCCAGGCCGCATCGGGAACGTCCGGCGTACGGTCTTTGTACGCCGTGCGTACAGGCAGCGGGCAGGTGCGCACAAACCGGCGTCCACGTGACAGCGCCCATGCCGGACGCACACCCGCCGCCAGCGTGGCACGTACCGCAGGGGCACGCACCGGCTGCCCGGTGCGCCGTGCAGCGCACAATCGGCACCTTAAGGCGGCCGGCCCCACCACCGGGCGGGCGTGAAGGGCGGCGTTGCTGCCATGGAGCGGTTTCTGTAGCGGTGTGGGCTGTCATGGGGCGGTACACCCCACTCCGCTCTACTGTCTCCGGAACGGTACTTCTGATCGAGCAGGGAGCCGATCGGGTGGCCGGTTCAGGGCACCCGGCAGGTCGGGGGCCGTCCCATGGAGGCGGGCGTGCGGCCGAGGAGGCCGCGGGCGGTGCGGGCGAGATGGGCTTGATCGGCGAAGCCGGCTGACGCGGCGGCCGCCGCCACCGTGGTGCCGGGCAGGGCGGCAACGGCGGTCCGCAGGCGCGCCCACATCCTGAGCTGTACGAGCGGGACTCCCACTGACGTACGGACCAGGGCGCGCAGACGTGCCGGAGACAACCCGACGTTGTCGGCGATGGAGCCGATCTCCGCGGGCGGGGTGTCGCGGGTGCTTTCCCCGATCGCATGGGCCACGCGGGGATCGAGGCGGTGTGCGGCGCCGGTCAGAGCGCCGAGTTCGGCTGCGGCTGCGGCGAGGTCAGCGTCCGGACCGGGTGCCGCGTTGGGGTCCAGGGCGGCGAGGACGCGGCGCACGGCGGCCCGGTCGAGGTGGGTCAGACCCAGGTCGGGAGGCAGCTTCCAGGGGTCGAGGAACAGGGCGGTGTAGGAGGACGAGGCGCCGGCCGTGTGGACGAGCCGAGGGGGCACGATCACGCCGGCCGAGGTGACCGGACGCTTTCCTGGCAGCCGGGTCGCGACGAGCCCGTCGGGCGACAGGACGACCTTCCACACCGGGTGGCGGTGCGCGGTGACGCTGAACGCGCCGGTCTCGGCGAACATCGCCCCGTTCGGATCCGAGGCGAACACCAGGCGGCGATCGTTTCGTTCAAGCTCCCATGCGCGGGCGGGGGCGATGCTCACGCCATGAACCGTATCGCGGCCGTTTCGCTGGGGATCTTCCTGTCGGGGGTGGGGGTGGCGCACTTCGTGGTGCCCGGCTACTTCCGCACCCTGGTTCCACGGTGGCTTGCCCGGCCCGGGCTCTTGGTCGCCACCGCCGGCGCGGCGGAGATCGCGGTGGGCGTGCTGGTGCTGACCCCGCGGTGGCGTGCGGCGGGCGGGTGGGCCGCCGCCGCGCTGATCACCATCTATCTGGTCTCCCACGTCGACGCCCTGCGGTCCGCCCGTGCCGACCGGGCCCGGTTCCTGGAGCGGCCGGTCGGAGCGGCGGCCCGGGTGGTGGTCAACGTCTTCTACATCTGCTGGTCGATCGCGGTCGCCCAGGCGGCCGCTTGATGCGGTACCCGACGGGGACGAAGGACGCCGACCACCCCTCCTCGGCCGCCACGCCCCGACCACGGGCCTTCGCTGTCGGTGTCACGAATCGCCGCGCCGCCCCCTCTCCCAGATGTGCCCCTGCTCGACGCACGCAGATCCGAACCTTTGAAGGAGCAACAACTGTGGTCCAGCCCTGGTGGCCGCTGGCCGGCCTCGCCGTCATCCATCTCGCGGACGCCGCGATGTGCCTCAAGCCGGTCGGTGGCCGCAGGACTGGTCGCGGGCATCTTGTCCGCCCCGCTGGCGGTGCTGACCAGCGCCGCCGTCGTCTGCTACCGGGTCTAATCGCAGTGCACCGGGATTTAGCCCGGTGGTGAAGCGATTCTGAGAAGTGCTCTGACTCGCGCTGTGCGCATGGGTCCGCACTGTCGATCTCAGCTTGGACGGGCCGGTTCTGCTGCTCGATGTACTGCTTCACGATCGCCGGTGGAGCCCCGCCGACCGACCCGGCGAAGTACGAGCCGGACCACAGCCGCTGTGCCCGCCAGTAGTGTCGGACCAGCTCCGGATACTCCTGGCGGAGCCTGCGGGAACTGACGTCCTTGAGGCTGTTGACCAGCTGGGACAGGGCAACTTTCGGCGGGAAGTTCACGAGCAGGTGGACGTGC
>NZ_JAERRH010000003.1 GCF_016741855.1 Streptomyces musisoli
GCCCGTAATCGGTTCACTTCATGCGCATCCACACGCCCCAACATGCTCTTGATCAGCGACAACGAAAAGACCTAACGAAGCACTACTAGTGACGTGAGTCGGAGATTCGTTGGCAGTAAGCGGCGACTTTGTCGAGGATCTCGTCGGCGGTCTTTGTCCAGATGAAGGGTCGGGGGTGTGCGTTCCAGTCGGCGAGCCAGGTTCGGATGTCACGTTCGAGGGCTTGGACGGAGCGGTGGACGCCGCGGCGGAGTCTCTTGCTGGTCAGCTCGCCGAACCATCGCTCCACCAGGTTCAACCATGACGAGCCGGTGGGTGTGAAGTGCAGGTGGAAGCGGGGATGTGCCAGCAGCCACTTCTTGATGGCGGGCGTCTTGTGGGTGGCGTAGTTGTCCAGGATCAGGTGCACGTCGAGGTCTCCGGGGACTTCCTTGTCGAGCTTGGCCAGGAACTTTTTGAACTCGGCGGCCCGGTGCCGGCGGTGCAGTGAACCGATCACCTTGCCGCTGGCCACTTCCAGGGCTGCGAACAGGGTTGTGGTGCCGGCGCGGACGTAGTCGTGGCTGCGGCGTTCAGGAACGCCAGGCATCATCGGCAGCACCGGTTGCGAACGGTCCAGGGCCTGGATCTGGGACTTCTCGTCCACGCACAGCACCAGGGCCTTCTCCGGCGGGTCAAGGTAGAGGCCGACCACATCGCGGACCTTGTCGATGAACAGCGGGTCGGTGGACAGTTTGAACGTCTCGCAGCGGTGCGGGGCCAGGGCGAACGCTCGCCAGATCCTCGAGATGGCCGACTGGGACATCCCGGTCGCAGCCGCCATCGACCTTGTCGACCAGTGCGTGGCGTTCGCCGGTTTCTCCTCCAGTGTCTTGACGATGACCCGCTCGACATCCGCGTCCGTGATCTGTCTGGGGACACCTGGCCTGGGCTCGTCGGACAGGCCGTCCAGACCACGGTCAAGGAAGCGTCTCCGCCAGGTGCGGACCGTGTCCGGAGCGACCTTCAGCCGACGTGACACCTCCATGATCGAGTGCCCTTCGGCGCACTCAAGGACGATCCGGGACCGCAGGGCCAGAGCCTGAGCCGTCGACCGGCGACGCACCCATCCCTCAAGCACAGCCCGCTGGGCATCAGTCACCGACAACGGCGGGATCTTCGGTCCACGACGATTCACACCAAACCAACGACGAACCTCTGACTCAGGTCACTAGGGTCTTTCGTTTGGATCAGGCCGGCGGGCCCGGCCTGATCCGAACGAGAGGTCCTAACGGTCGAACTTCCGGTACGAGGGGTCGAGGTCGCGGACCTCTGCGGAAGCGTGCACGCTGAACGCCACGTCCGCCACATGCTTGCGGAGCAGTTCCAGGGCCGTCTCCGCGAGCCTCGCCTTCGTCTCGTCGCTGCGTCCGGCGAGGAGCCCGATCGTCACGTGCACGACGGCGTGCCCGCGCGCCCCGGGGTCCTCGTACCCGAAAGCGGTGTACGCGCTCGGCCGGAACTGCGTCTTGCAGGCTTCCGGCTTCGCCGCCGCGATCTCCACGGTCGCCTCGTGCAGCGCCCGCGCGAAGCCCTCGCGGTCGAAGGCGTTCTCCATGGTGCCGGAGTAGTCGATGGTGATCTGCGGCATGCGCACTCCTGTTCTACGACAACGGCCTCACCCTAGTTCTTCGCCCGAGTGAACACCGCCACGGTCCGCGCCGGCACGGTGAACGTGCCCGAGCCGGCCGCGTACGCGGAGGTCTTCACCACCGGGTCCGCGCCGGTGGCCTGCACCGGGTGCAACCGGTAGGGCGTCCCGGCGAGGGCGTCGACGCGCTGCTTCTGCTCCTGCGGCGTGGCGTTGAAGACGACGACCAGGTCGCCCAGCCGCATGGTGATCACGCCGGGCGTCTCGTCCTTGCCGGACAGCGGGAAGGACAGCCGGTCCTGCACCTGGGCGGCCGTGCCGAGCGAGAACGCCTGCTCGGCCGTGCGGATCCGCAGCAGGTCCCGGTAGGCGGCCGAGGCGCCGGTGATCTGCGGGCAGCCCACCTTGACGGCGGTGAGCAGCGGCCTGGCGTGGTCCCACTTGGACCGGTTGTCTGCCGCCGGGGGCAGGCCGCGTCCGAAGCCGTTGCCGTCGGCGCAGTTCCAGTGGATGGCGTTGAACCAGTCGCCGCTGTCGAAGGAGTTGCGGTCCAGCGACTTCGAGCGCAGCAGGTCGCTGCCCGCCTGGGAGAGCGACGGCCCCTGTGAGAGGGCTGCCGTGGCCATCGCCAGGACCTGCATCCGGGCCCGGTCGGACGCGGAGGTGTCCTTGGGCAGCTTGTAGGCCAGGGCGTCGAACAGCGACTCGTTGTCGTGCGCGTCCACGTAGGCCAGGGCGTCGCCGGGTGCGGCGGCGTATCCGGCGGGCGCGCCGTTGTAGTCGACCTCGGCGCCCGTCACCTCCTTGCCGTCGGTGTCCGTGAAGCGGAACTTCGCGAGGTTGCCGGTCAGGCCGACCTTGATCAGGTCCTGGTAGTGCAGCAGCCGGGCCCTCTGCTCCGCCTCGGTGCCGTTGGCCGTGGACGCGTTGGGATCGGTGTAGAGCCCGGAGGCGAAGCCCTGGACGCCGGGGTCGGAGTCGAACGGGCCGCCGCCGCGCACCGCGTCACGGGCGCGGTCGGAGAAGGTGGCGATGCCGGTGCCGGCCATGTTCTTCTGCGTGGCCTGCACGAACCGGGCGTCGTCGGCGACCTCGCCGAAGTTCCAGCCCTCGCCGTAGAGGATGATCTTCTTGCCGTCGACGCCGTCCTTGGCGACGGTCAGCGCGTCGAGGGCCTTGCGGACGGCCAGGATGTTGGCCTTCGGGTGGTGGCCCATGAGGTCGAAGCGGAACCCGTCGACCTTGTACTCCCTGGCCCAGGTGACGATCGAGTCCACGACCAGCTTGCCCATCATCGCGTTCTCGGTCGCGGTGTTGGCGCAGCAGGTGCTGTCGGCCACCGAGCCGTCGGCGAGCAGCCGCTGGTAGTAGCCGGGCACGATGCGGTCCAGGACGGAGGTGTCCGCCTGGCCACTGGCCGCCGTGTGGTTGTAGACGACGTCCATGACGACCCGCAGGCCGTCCTGGTTGAGCGCCTGGACCATCTTGCGGAACTGGACCGTGCGGGCCGTGCCGTCGGGGTCGGTGGCGTACGAGCCCTCGGGGACCGTGTAGTGGTACGGGTCGTAGCCCCAGTTGTAGGCGTCCTTCGCGGCGGTCTTCGCCACGCACTCCTGCTGCTTGTCGGAGTCGGCCGGGTAGGAGGCCAGGTCGCAGCCGGGGGTCGCCTGGTCGGCCTTCTTCTCGGGGATGGTGGCGATGTCGAAGGCGGGCAGCAGGTGGACGTACGAGGTCCCCGACTTCGCCAGTGCCTTCAGGTGCCGGGAGCCGTCGCTGTCCTTGTCGGTGAAGGCCAGATAGGTGCCCGGGTGCTTCGAGGTGGGGTCACCGACGGAGAAGTCCCGGATGTGCAGCTCCTGGATCTGCGCGTCCTTCAGCGGTACGGCCTTGGGCTTGCGCAGGGCCGACCAGCCGCTCGGGGCGAGGGACCTGTCGTTCAGGTCGACGACCAGGCTGCGCTCGGAGTTCGCGGTGAGCGCGACCGAGTACGGGTCGGTGACCTTGTTGGTGACCATCCTGCGGACGCTGGGCGCCCACACCTTCACGACGTACCGGTAGGGCTTGCCCTTCCAGGACGCCGGCCCGGTGACGGACCACACGCCGGTGGTGTCGTCGCGGTGCATGGCCTTGAGCGAGCCGTCCAGTTCCAGGGAGACGCTCTGGGCCGTCGGCGCCCACACGGCGAGGGTCGGCCTGCCGTCGTGGAAGGCCGGGCCGAGCTTCGCCCGGGCCGCGCCCGGGTACAGGTCGTCCAGCACGCCGGCGATCTGCACACCGGTCGCGGCCAGCACGGCACCGTTCGCGGCGCGCTGCGAGGCCACCAGCTGCCCCTTGAGCGCCTCGCGCACCCGGTCCCGGTCGCGCGGGTCGACGGACCAGGCGGTGTAGTCCCTCAGGTGCGGGAACTTCGCCTTCTGGGCGTCGCTGAGCGTGGTCTTCGTCAGCCGGATCCAGCGCTCGTCGTCACTGGTGAGCGTGGCGTCCTCGACGGCGATGGAGCCGTCGCGCGAGTACAGCAGCTGGGTGGAGGCGGCGCCGTCGGAGCCGTTCCAGGCGACGGTGTCCCGGTCGATCCAGACCGCCTTGGAGGTGGTCAGGTCGAGGGCGGCCGCGCTGCCCGCGGGCTGCGGCAGCAGGTACTTCTCCTGGCCGTTCAACAGCCACACCTCGTGGCCGTTCGCCTTGAGGTCCAGCGACTGGTCGGTCGGGAGATCCTTGTCGTCGCCCTTGTGGATGATGTAGCTGAGACTGCCGGCACCCTCGGTGAGCGGCACCTCGAAGACCGCGCCATAGGCATCAGTCTCCACCGGCTTCAGCGGGTCCGACCAGTCGGTGGGGTGCGCGGCACCCGTCCAGACGTGCAGGCCCCAGCCGTCGTAGTCGCCGTCGGCGCGGTGGTAGTGGACGACCGCCTTGGTCTCGTCCTGGGCGGGGTGGTCGGGCCTCGTCGTCAGGACGTCCGCCTTGCCCTGCTCGATCCAGACCTCACCGGTCCTCGTGACGTCGATCGTCCGGTCGGCGGAGACGTCCTTGTCGCCGTCCTTGTCGATGACCAGGAAGCCGACGTTCGAGGCGCCCGGCTTCAGCTTGACGTAGGCGAAGGCGCCGTAGGCGTCGCGGCCGGTGAAGGGGTGGCTGGCGGGCCAGTTCGTGGCCTCGCCGTCGGCGAGGTCGCCCCAGGCGTACAGGCCCCAGCCGGCGTAGTCGCCGTCGGTGCGCTTGTAGTGGACGATGGCGTAGTCCCGGGACGAGGCCGTGGGGACCTCGGGTGCGGCCGGGGTGCCGGTGGTGCTGCTCGCCATGGCGCTCGCGGTGCGGCCGGCCGAGTCGACGACGACGGCCTTGTAGCGCAGGGCCGTGCCGACGGGCACGTCCTCGCCGATGGTCTGGGTGACCTTGTAGGGGGCGTGGTCGGCGGAGCCGAGGGTGCGCCACGTGCCGTTGCCGACCTGGGCGGCGAAGACGACCCGGTCGAGTCGGCCGCCGTCGACGCCGGCGGAGAGCTCGACGGTCCCGGTGGCACCGGCGGCCGGGGCCTTGAGGGTGACCGTGGGCGCGGCGGTGGGCTCGGCGGGGGTGCCGGACGCCTTGAGGACGACGGCGGAGCCGGCCGGGACGGTGACGGTGATCTTCCCGTCCGCGTCGGTCCGGGAGGTGGCGTCGGTGCCGTAGACGCCGCGGTACGTCATGCCCGCGGAGCCGGTCGTGAAGGTGGCGGACTTCGCCTCGCCGGCGTTGTTGAAGGCGACGACGTAGTCCTGGCCGGACTTGGCGTCCGTGCGGGTGAAGGCGTAGACACCGGCCCCGTCGGCGGCGTACCGCTCGGTCTGGACACCGTCGGTCAGGGCCGGGTTGGCCCCTCGCAGCTCGGAGAGGGCGGCGATCTGCCGGTAGAGCGGGGCCTTCGTGTCGTAGGCGGCGCTCGCGTGGGTGCGGTCGGTGCCGATCTCGTCGTCGTCGAGGTAGTCGGCGACCTTGGAGGCGAACATGGTCTGGCGGGCGTCCTTGTCGCCGCCAGAGCCGGTGAAGCCCTGCTCGTCGCCGTAGTAGACGACCGGGTTGCCGCGGCTGAGGAACATCAGCTCGTTGGCGAGCCTGTCCTTCCTGAGGATCTCGGCGTCGGTCGCCTTCGGGTCGTCCTGCTTCAGGAAGTACCCGATGCGGCCCATGTCGTGGTTGCCGAGGAAGGTGACCTGTTCGTAGGCGTTGGCCTTGTCGGTCGTGTACTTGTAGTCGTCACCGAAGACGCTCGCGAGCCGCCGGGCGCTGCCGCCCTGGGAGGCGTAGGAGCGGGCCGCGTCCTGGAAGGGGAAGTCGAGGGTGGCGTCGAGGCGGCCCTGGGTGACGTACGGGGACGTGACCGAGGTGTCGGCGGAGTAGACCTCGCCGAACATGAAGAAGTTCTTCCGTCCGTGCGCGGCCGCGTACTTGTCGAGCGCGGTCGCCCACCGGGTCCAGAACTCCATGTTCACGTGCTTGACGGTGTCGATGCGGAAACCGTCGATCGCGAAGTCCTTCACCCACCGCTGGTAGATCTTCTCCATGCCGGTGACGACCTCGGGACGCTCGGTCCACAGGTCGTCGAGGCCGGAGAAGTCGCCGTAGGTCGTGGACTCGCCGGCGTACGTCGAGTCGCCCCGGTTGTGGTACATCGCCGGGTCGTTGAGCCAGGCCGGGACCTTGGACTTCCGGGTGGCCTCCGGGGTGCGCGGGAAGGAGCCGGCGTCGACGGCGGGGAACCTCCTGCGGCCGTCGGCGTAGTCGGCGTCGTCGAAGGGCCGCCCGTCCTCGGTCAGGTACGGGAAGGCGCCCTTGGACAGGTAGTCGTAGGTCTTCTCCCGGTAGTCCACGACGTCGGCGGTGTGGTTGGTGATGACGTCGAAGAAGACCTTCATGCCCTTGGCGTGCGCCTTGGCGATGAGGTCCTCGAGGTCCTTGTTGGTGCCGAAGTGCGGGTCGACCTGCGTGAAGTCGGTGATCCAGTAACCGTGGTACCCGGCGGAGGCGTTGGCGCCCGTGCCCTGCACCGGACGGTTCTTGAAGATCGGCGCCATCCAGATGGCGGTGGTGCCGAGCCCCTTGATGTAGTCGAGCCGCCTGGACAGGCCCTTGAGGTCGCCGCCCTGGTAGAAGCCCTTGTCGGTGGGGTCGTAGCCGGTGCTGAGGCGTGAGCCGGTCAGGCCGCCCCGGTCGTTCGACGTGTCCCCGTTGGCGAAACGGTCCGGCATGACGAAGTAGAACTGCTCGCGGGTGTCGTCGTGCCGGGCGGGCTGGGCGGCGAGGGCGGCGTCCGAGGGGGGTGCGGGCGGTGTGGCCGCGCGGGCGGCCGGCGGCTGGATCAGTGCGGCGGCGAGGGCGGCGGCGGTGACGGCCGCGGCCCGTCCGGCGTGGGCGGTACGGCGCCTCGGGGGCGCCGGCCATCTCGGTATCACAGGCGGGAACTCCTTGCGATTACGGCTCATTCGGGTCCGACCCCTACGCCCGCGGCACGGCTGCGCTGCCGGGCGCCCGCGCGACCGTACCGCCGACGAAAGGTTTACAGCAAGACTTGTGAAACCTTGAGAAAGAGGTTTCACGGACCGTCAGCAGGCCGGCTCAGCAGCTGGACTTGCCGGCGTAGAGGGCCAGGGCCGTGTTCGAGCCCAGGGTGGCGGTGAACCGGCCGCCGGCGTCCACGGTCACCGTGGTGTCGTTCTGGACGTTGCAGTAGGTGCCGGCGGCGAGCGACGTCTGGTAGGTCCGGGTCATGCTGCCCGGCTCGTGGTTGATCGCCACGTACCCCTTGCCGCCCCGGCCGAAGGCGATCCAGTTGTTGCCGTTGTCCCACCAGTCGGTGACCGCCTGGCCCCGGGTGGCGTTGCGGAAGGCGACCATGGACTTGATCTCCGGCCAGGCGTGCTGGCACTTCCAGCCGCCTTGCCAGCAGGCGTTCACCGTGCCCCCGTTGGGCGGCCCGGCGTCGGCGTCCGTCCACTCGTAGCCCGAGTTGACGTCGGGGGCACCGTAGGGCCAGGCGAGCATGAAGACGTTGGCCAGCGTGTAGTTGGCGCCGGACTTGTAGTTCAGCGTGCTGCCGTTGCGCTCGGTGTCGTGGTTGTCCACGAAGACGCCCGCGGAGGAGCTGCCCAGATAGCCCCAGCTCTCGCCGTAGTTGGTCAGGTACGCCAGCTTCTCGTTGGTGAAGACGCGCTTGAGGTCGTAGGCGTACCGGAACTCCTGGACGTCTCCGTTGCCGGTGTACTCGGAGGGCTGGACGGCCTCCCCCGCGCCGTAGATGACCTCCTGTTTCCAGTAGACGGCCGGGTTGGTCAGGCGGCTCTTGATGTTCGCCAGGTCCGCGGCCGGGATGTGCTTGGCCGCGTCGATGCGGAAGCCGTCCACGCCGAGGGTGAGGAGGTCGTTCATGTAGCCGGCGATCGTCTTGCGGACGTACTCCTCGCCGGTGTCGAGGTCGGCCAGGCCGACGAGTTCGCAGTGCTGGACGTTCCAGCGGTCGGAGTAGTTCGACACCTGGGAGGTGCAGTCGTCGAAGTCGTAGCCGGAGTACAGGCCCGGGTAGTCGTACTTCGTGTACGAGGAGCCGCCGGTGCCCGTGCCCGAGCCCGCCGACATGTGGTTGACGACGGTGTCGACGACGACCTTCACACCGGCCGCGTGGCAGGTGCCGACCATGTTCCGGAACGCCGTGCGGTCGCCGAGGCGGCCGGCGATCTTGTACGACACCGGCTGGTACGACGTCCACCACTGCGAGCCCGGTATGTGCTCGGCGGGCGGGGAGACCTGCACGTATCCGTAGCCGGCCGGGCCGAGGGCGCTGGTGCACTCCTTGGCCACCGAGTCGTACTTCCACTCGAAGAGGACGGCGGTGACGTCCTTGGTGCCGGGCGGGGAGGCCGCGGCGGTGGTCGGGTTCATGCCAACCAGAGCGACGGCGGCCGTGAGGGAGACCGCCGCGGGGAGCATTCTGCGTGCCATGTGGGGTTCCTTCGACGTTGAAGGCAGGGACCGCTGAAGGCGCTTGCTGAAATATTTCAGCAAACTTGCGGTGACGCAGATGTTAAAGGCCCGCCGTCCGAAAGACAGCGGGCCGTTGTGAAGTTGATGCAAGAACTTTCAGACGGGGCCCGTCAGGCGACGGTCGTCCACCAGACCGTGGTGTCGGCCGGCACCTTCGTCTCGTCGTCCGCCTCGGTCACCTCACCGCTGGTGAGCAGCACGCGGCCGTAGGACGGGGTGGTCACGGACTCGCCGGTCGTGTTCGCGACGCACACGAACTCGCCCCGCCTGAAGGCCACGACGCCCTCGGGCGCCCGCAGCCACTCCACGGCGTCGCCAGCGCCCAGGTCCGGCTGGGACCGGCGCAGGCGCAGCGCCGAGCGGTACAGCTCCAGCGTCGAGCCGGGGACGCCCGTCTGCGCCTCCACGCTCAGCCCGGCCCAGGCCGGCGGCTGGGGCAGCCAGCTGCCGCCGCTGCCGAAGCCGTAGGAGGAACCCTCGCGGGTCCACGGGATCGGCACCCGGCAGCCGTCGCGGAAGCCGTCCTGGCCGGCGCCCCGGAAGTACGCCGGGTCCTGGCGCACCTCGTCGGGCAGGTCCACGACGTCCGGCAGGCCCAGTTCCTCGCCCTGGTAGATGTACGCCGAGCCGGGCAGGGCGAGCATCAGGAGGGTGGCGGCGCGGGCCCGGCGCAGGCCGAGTTCACGGTCGCCGGCGGTGCGGATCTGGGTGCCGAGGCCGGGCGGGTTGGCGAACCGGGTGGCGTGCCGGGTGACGTCGTGGTTGGACAGGACCCAGGTGGCGGGGGCGCCTACCGGGCGCATGGCCTCCAGGGTGCGGTCGATGACCGTGCGCAGCTCCTCGGCGTCCCACTCGGTGCCCAGGTACTGGAAGTTGAACGCCTGGTGCAGTTCGTCGGGGCGGACGTAGTTGGCGGTGCGCTCCACGGTCGGCGTCCAGGCCTCCGCGACGAAGATCCTCTCCCCCGCGTACTCGTCCAGGATCGTGCGCCACTGCCGGTAGACGGCGTGCACGCCGTCCTGGTCGAAGAACGGCATGACATCGTTGCCCAGCAGCTTGAGCTGGTCGTGGGAGCCGAGGTCCGGCAGGCCCTCCGCCTTGACCAGGCCGTGGGCGACGTCGATGCGGAAGCCGTCCACGCCCATGTCCAGCCAGAAGCGCAGGATGGAGCGGAACTCGTCACCGACGGCCGGGTGCTCCCAGTTGAAGTCGGGCTGCTCGGGGGCGAAGAGGTGGAGGTACCACTCGCCGGGGGTGCCGTCCGGCTCGGTCACCCGGGTCCAGGCCGGGCCGCCGAAGATGGACTCCCAGTCGTTGGGCGGGAGTTCGCCGTCCTTCCCCTTGCCGGGGCGGAAGTGGTAGCGCTCGCGGAGCGGGGAGCCGGGGCCCTCGGCGAGGGCGCGTTTGAACCACTCGTGCTGGTCGGAGGAGTGGTTGGGGACCAGGTCCACGATGATGCGCAGGCTCATCGCGTGGGCGTCGCGGATCAGCGCGTCGGCATCGAGCAGGTTGCCGAACATGGGGTCGACGGCACGGTAGTCGGCGACGTCGTAGCCGGCGTCGGCCTGCGGCGAGGCGTAGAAGGGGCTGAGCCACACGGCGTCGACGCCGAGGTCGCGCAGATAGGACAGGCGGGAGCGTACGCCTTGCAGGTCGCCCATGCCGTCGCCGTTGCTGTCGGCGAAACTGCGCGGGTAGACCTGGTAGATGACCGCGTCCCGCCACCAGTCGCGGCGGTCGGCGACGGTGGCGGCGGCGGTGTGGCGGGCCGGTGCGGCGGAGTGCTGCTGGCTCATGGCGTCCTTGATACGTAACTGGGGCATGTGGGCAGACGGTGGGTGCGGCGGCGGGCCGGACGGGGCGGAGACGGATGCGAGGCGGGCCGCGGTGACAGCGGGGTCGGATGGGCACCGCGGCCCGCCTACCCGCGCGATCGGGCGCGCGGGAGTCCTGCTCCGGCGGGCGGTCAGCCCTTGGTGCCGCCGGCGGTGAGGCCGGTGACGAGGTTCTTCTGCACTAGGTAGAAGAACACGGTCACGGGTATCGCGATCAGCACCGCGGTGGCGGCCATGTAGTTCCACTGGGCGTCGTGCTCGCTGACGAAGGTCTGGAGGCCGACGGCGAAGGTGTACTTGGAGTCGTCCAGGAGGAAGGTGGTCGCGAAGGCGACCTCGCCGACGGCGGTGATGAAGTTGTAGAACGCGGCCACGGCCAGGCCCGGGCGGGCCAGCGGCAGGATGAGCCGGAAGAAGGTGCCGAAGGGGCTGAGCCCGTCCACGCGTCCGGCCTCGTCGATCTCGAAGGGGATGGTGTCGAAGTACCCCTTGAGCAGCCAGGCGCTGTACGGCACGGCGGTGGAGCAGTTGATGATGATCAGCGACCAATAGGTGTCGATGAGGCCGAGGTCGCTGAAGATCTCGTACATCGGCACGATCAGGATGGCGATCGGGAACGCCTGCGTCAGCAGCAGGACCCACATCAGCTGCTTGTAGCCGGGGAAGCGCATGCGGGAGACCGCGTAACCGGTGGTGGCGGCGACCAGGACACCGATGAGGGTGGTGCCCAGGGCCACGATCATCGTCGACTTGAACCAGTCGAAGAACCCGGTGTGCTCCAGCACGAAGCTGTAGTTGGAGAAGGTCGCCTTGCCCGCGATGCCGCCCGGGTGGAGGTAGTCCTCCTTGTCCGGGCCGAGGGACAGGTAGCACAGCCAGGCCACCGGGGCCAGGGCGATCAGGCTCGCAACGATGAGGCCGCCGTGCAGGAGGGCGGCGCCGAGCGGGCCGCGCTCGCCGCGCCGGTGCACGCGGCGCCGGGGCGCGGTGCCCGGGGCGGGGGCCGGTGCGGTGTCGGTCTTGTCCAGGGTCGTGGTGCTCATGGCGGCGGCTCCTGCGGCGTCAGACGGCGAGCTGGTCATTGCGCTTCAGCCAGCGGAAGTAGAAGGAGGTGAAGACGGTGAGGATCGACAGCAGTAGCACGCCGTAGGCGGCGGACTGGGCGAAGTCGCGTGGCTGCTGGCCGAAGCCCAGGGCGTAGGCCCAGGTGACGAGGATCTGCGCGTCCGGGGCGGAGTTCTTGCCGAACAGCAGGAAGATGATCACGAACTGGTTGAAGGTCCAGATGATGCCGAGCAGCACGACGGTGGAGCTGACCGAGCGCAGGCCGGGCAGGGTGACGTGCCGGAAGCGCTGCCAGGCGCTCGCGCCGTCCATCTCCGCGGCCTCGTAGAGCGTGGAGTCGATGGACTGCAGGCCGCCGAGCAGGGACAGCATCATGAACGGCACACCGCACCAGGTGTTGACCATGATCGCGGCGAACCGCTGCCAGAAGGTGTCCTCCAGCCACTCGGGCTGGGGCAGGTGGAGCGCGCCGAGGATCTGGTTGAGCACGCCGGAGTCGGCGAGCATGATCCGCCAGGAGAAGACGGTGACGAAGGTCGGCACGGCCCAGGGCAGGACGAGCAGCAGCCGGTAGAGGGTGCGGCCGCGCAGCTTCTGGTTGAGCATGAGCGCGAGGCCGAGGCCGATGGAGTAGTGCAGGGCCACGCAGGCGACCGTCCAGACGACGGTCCACAGGAAGTGGGACCAGAAGCGGTCGTAGGCCGTCGGGCCGAACAGGATGTCCTGGTAGTTGTCGAGGCCGATGAACTTGTAGGTGGCGTCGATGTGGTTGACGCCGATCGTGCGCGCCGAGTTGAGGCTGTTGGCGTCCGTGAGGGTCAGGTAGAAGCCCCGCGCCAGCGGGTAGCCCACGAGGACGCCGAGCACGATGACCACCGGGGCGATCATCGCGTAGGCGTACCAGTATTTCTGGAGACCGTTGCGGATGCGCTGCCCCAGCCCGGGCCGAGGCGCGCGGTCACCGCGGCGCTTGCCGGTGGCGCGGTCGATGGCGACTGTCATGGTTCGACACCTTCAATGGTTCGAGAGGTTGGGCTGGGCACAGGGCGGTGGCCGCCGGATCCTTCCCCCCGTCTCGTGCCGGGAGGATCCGACGGCCACAAGGGCTCACTTGCTGAAGTCGGACACGAGCTTGGAGATGGCCAGCTCGGCGTTGCTCAGGCCCTTGTCCAGGGACTCCTTACCGCTGGCGACCTTGGGCAGCTCGGTGTCGAGCGGACCCCACAGGGAGCTGTACTCGGGCAGCGCCGGGCGGGGCTGGGCGGCGGACAGGACACCCTGGTAGCCGGCGATGCCGGGGTCGGCCTTGACCTTCTCGGTGTAGGCGTCGGAGCGGGTGGGCAGGGTGGAGTTCTTCAGGGCGATGGTCTCCTGGGCCTGCGCCGAGGTCATGAACTTCACGAACTTCAGGGCCGCTTCCTGGTGGGCCTTGTCGGAGCCGGCGTAGACCGAGAGGTTGTGGCCGCCGGTCGGGGCGCCCGCCTTGCCGGCGGAGCCGGCCGGGACGGTGGCGATGCCGAGGTTGGACTTGTCCTTGAAGGCGCTGCCCTTGTAGAAGTTCGTGATCTCCCAGGGTCCCTGGATGATCGCGGCGACCTTGCCGTTGACGAACGCGTCCTGGATGTGGGCGTAGGCGTCGGCGGTGGCGTCGGCCTTGTGCAGGCCCTTGCCGGAGAACAGGCTCAGCCAGGTGCCGTAGCCCTTCTTGGCGGCGGCCGAGTTCACGGTGATCTTCTTGGCGCCGGCGTCGACGGTGTCGGTGCCCTCACCGTAGAGGAAGGACTGGGCGTAGTAGGCCTGGGTGGAGCCCCAGTAGCCGTCGACCTTGGTCTTGGCCTTGATCTTGGCGGCATCGGTCTTCAGCTCGTCCCAGGTCTTGGGGGCCTCGGTGATGCCGGCCTTCTTGAACAGGGCCTTGTTGTAGACCAGGGCGAGGGTGTCGGTGACCAGCGGGACGCCGTAGGTCTTGCCCTCGTACTGGGCCTGCTTGATCAGGTTCGGCTCGAACTTGGCCTGGTCGGCCAGGGCCTCGGTGCCGTCCAGCGGCAGGAAGAAGCCCTTCTTGGCGAAGGCGGGGGTCCAGCCGACCTCGGAGCGCAGCACGTCCGGGGCACCCTTGGCACCGGCCGCGGTGTCGAACTTGTTCTGCGCCTGGTCGAAGGGGACGTCGACGTACTTGACCTTGATGTCCTTGTTGGCAGCCTCGAACTGCTGGACCAGGGCCTTGTAGGTCGGCGACTCGTTCGTGGCGTTGGAGGTGTCCCACCAGGTGATGGTGACCGGGCCGTCCGACTTCCCGCTGTCGCTGTCGCTCCCGCCGCACGCCGTCGCCGTGAGGGCGAGGGACGCCACCAGCGCGGAGGCCGCTATGCCACGCCGCATGAGTTCTCCTTGAGGGTTAAGCCCGAGTGGTACAGAGGGCGGTCCCGCCCGCCCCTGCGACTTGCCGACTGCGCCGTTGCCGCGGCCGGGCGACTGGGAACGTAACAGCGATGTAAGCGTTGCGAAAGACCTTGCAGAAAAAAAGTGCAAGAGGACACGATGGTTACCCGGCCGTGACCGGCCGTCGACCGCGTCGCAACCCCGCAGTGAAGGGTGTGAGCGGCGGGGACGACTCTTGTGCAAGACTCTGCAAGCTCTTGCCAGCATGAAACCGAGGGAGCGCGATGACGCAGCAACCCACGGCAGGCCGTGCGCCCGTCCGTGCCCGGCGACCGGCCGGTGTGCAAGGGGGGATACGACCGGTACAGTCCAGTGGCGTGACCACACGGCTTGCCGACATCGCTGCGCAGGCGGGGGTGAGTGAAGCGACGGTCAGCCGGGTCCTCAACGGGAAGCCGGGCGTCGCCGCCACCACCCGCCAGTCCGTGCTCGCCGCACTGGACGTGCTGGGCTACGAGCGCCCGGTACGGCTGCGGCAGCGCAGCGAGGGGCTGGTGGGGCTGATCACGCCGGAGCTGGAGAACCCGATATTCCCGGCCCTGGCCCAGGTCATCGGCCAGGCGCTGACCCGCCAGGGCTACACGCCGGTGCTCGCCACGCAGACCCCGGGCGGGTCGACCGAGGACGAGCTGACCGAGATGCTGGTGGACCGCGGGGTCGCGGGGATCATCTACGTCTCCGGACTGCACGCCGACACCACCGCCGACATGCAGCGCTACGAGCGGCTGCGGGCGCAGGGCGTGCCGTTCGTGCTGGTGGACGGGTTCTCGCCGAAGGTGCAGGCGCCGTTCATCTCCCCCGACGACCGGGCGGCGATGACGCTCGCGGTGACGCACCTGGCGTCGCTGGGGCACACCCGGATCGGGCTCGCGCTCGGCCCCAGGCGGTTCGTGCCCGTGCAGCGCAAGATCGAGGGCTTCGTCCGGGCGATGCAGGACCGGTTCGACCTCTCCGCCCAGACCGTCGAGACCGAACTGGTCCAGCACTCGCTGTACACGCTGGAGGGCGGCCAGGCGGCGGCGACCGCACTGATCGAGCGGGACTGCACGGCCGTGGTCTGCGCCAGCGACATGATGGCGCTGGGCGCGATACGGGCGGCCCGGCAGCGCGGACTGGAAGTCCCCCGGGACGTGTCGGTGGTCGGGTTCGACGACTCCCCGCTCATCGCCTTCACCGACCCGCCGCTGACCACGGTCCGCAAGCCGGTCCCGGCGATGGGGCAGGCGGCGGTGCGCACGCTGCTCGAGGAGATCGGCGGGACGCCGGCGCCGCACAGTGAATTCGTGTTCATGCCGGAGCTGGTGGTGCGCGGTTCAACCGCTTCGGCACCGAATGTCCTCCGTACGTCGTAGAAGGTGCGTTACGGACCCAACCTTGGGATGATCGGCCGAAGAAGCCTTTTCTGGCAGACTCTGTGCCTATGAGTGACTCGACCGTGACAGAGCCGGAAGGTCGCGAGGAGGTGGCCGTTCCGCAGGCCGTCACGGGCGAGGACGGACGAGGTCCGCTGGGCCGGCTGCGGCGCCCACGGCGGCCCCGGCTGTGGTTCGAGATCCTTCTGATCGCGGTGAGTTACTGGACGTACTCACTGATCCGCAACGCCGTCCCGGAGCAGCGGGCCGCGGCACTGCGCAACGCGGACTGGATCTGGCGCGCCGAGCATGCCCTGGGGGTCGGCGTCGAACAGTCGGTCAACCATGCCGTGAACTCGGTGAATTGGCTCATCATCGGGATGAACTACTACTACGCGACACTGCACTTCGTCATGACGCTCGGCGTGCTGGTGTGGCTGTACCGGTGGCATCCCGGCCGGTACGCGGCGACCCGGCTGGTGCTGTTCGCGACCACGGGTGTGGCCCTGCTCGGTTACTATCTGTATCCGCTCGCGCCGCCTCGGTTGATGAACGGCGGGCACTTCGTGGACACCGTGACCGTGCACCACACCTGGGGTTCGATGGCTTCCGGCGACCTCAAGCACATGTCGAACCAGTACGCCGCGATGCCCTCGATGCACATCGGCTGGTCGCTGTGGTGCGGGCTGACGATCTTCGCGCTGGCGTCGGTGCCGTGGGCACGGGTGCTGGGGCTGCTGTACCCGGCGGCCACCCTCGCGGTGATCGTTGCCACGGCCAACCACTTCTGGCTGGACGCGGTGGGCGGTGTGCTCTGCCTCGGCTTCGGGTTCGTTCTGGCCCGCGCCTGGTACGGCAGCCTGCCGTACGCGCTGCCCCGGCTGGTCGCGGTGCCCGCGGCGCGGCCGCTCGGGTCCGCTCAGTCCGCGTAGAACAGCTCCTCCACGACCGTGCGCGCCCTGCGTGCGGTACGGCGGTAGGCGTCCAGCATGTCCCCGGCGTGCCCGGCGCCGTGGCCCAGGTAGCGGCCGACGGCGGCCAGCTCGCGCGGCTCGGTGGGAAAGGTGTCCCCGGCCCGGCCGCGGACCAGCATGACCGCGTTGCGCACCCGGGTGGCCAGCACCCACGCCTCGTCCAGGATGTCGGCGTCCTCGGCGGACAGCAGCCCTGCCTCGCGGGCGGCGGCCAGGGCCCGGCGGGTACGCGTGGTGCGCAGGCCGGGCTCGCGGTGGGCGTGGCGGAGCTGGAGCAGCTGGACGGTCCACTCGACGTCGGACAGGCCGCCGGGGCCGAGCTTGGTGTGCAGCTTGGGGTCGGCGCCGCGCGGCAGCCGCTCGGCCTCCATCCGGGCCTTCAGCCGGCGGATCTCGCGGACCGACTCGTCCGTGAGACCGTGGGCGGGATACCGCAGCGGGTCGATCAGCTCGGTGAAGCGCCGGCCGAGGTCCTGGTCGCCGGCGACGTGCTCGGCCCGCAGCAGCGCCTGCGACTCCCAGACCAGGGACCAGCGGCGGTAGTACGCCTCGTACGACTTCAGGGTGCGCACCAGCGGGCCCGACTTGCCCTCCGGGCGCAGGCCGGCGTCGATGAGCAGCGGCGGGTCGGCGCTGGGCAGCTGGAGCAGGCGGCGCATCTCGGCGACGACCTTGTTGGCGGCGGCTGACGCCTCGTGCTCGTCCACGCCGTCCTGGGGCTCGTGCACGAACAGCACGTCGGCGTCCGAGCCGTAGCCCAGTTCGTGTCCGCCGAAGCGGCCCATCCCGATGATCGCGAACCGGGTGGGCAGCGTGTTGCCCCAGCCGTCCCGGACGACCGCGCGCAGGGTGCCGGCGAGGGTGGCCTTGGTGAGGTCGGAGACGGCCGCGCCGACCCGGTCCACCAGGGCCCCCTGGTCGGCCTCGGCGGGGCTGGTCTCGGTGCCGTAGGACCCGACGATGTCGGCGGCGGCGGTGCGGAACAGTTCGCGGCGGCGGACACCACGGGCCGCGGTGACGCCCTGCGCGGCGTTCTCCGCCCTTCCCACGGCCGCCAGGATCTCCTGCTCCAGCTGGGCGCGGTCGCGGGGGGCGAGGCCACCGCCGACGGCCACCGGGCCCGCACCGGTGCCGTCGCCGAGGAGGGCGACCGCCTCGGGGGCGCGCATCAGCAGGTCGGGGGCGAGGCGGCCCGCCGACAGGACGCGGGCCAGGTTCTCCGCCGCCGCGCCCTCGTCGCGCAGCAGGCGCAGGTACCAGGGGGTCTTGCCGAGCGCGTCGGAGACCTTGCGGAAGTTCAGCAGGCCGGCGTCCGGGTCGGCGGAGTCGGCGAACCAGCCGAGGAGGACCGGGAGGAGGGTGCGCTGGATGGCCGCCTTGCGGGTCACGCCGGAGGCCAGGGCCTCCAGGTGGCGCAGGGCGGCGGCCGGGTCGGCGTAGCCGAGCGCCACGAGGCGTTCACGGGCCGCGTCGGGGCGCAGGCGGGCCTCGCCCGGGGCGAGTTGGGCGACGGCGTCGAGCAGCGGACGGTAGAAGAGCTTCTCGTGCAGCCGGCGTACGACCCCGGTGTGGCGCCGCCACTCGCGGTTCAGTTCGGCCGCCGGGTCGGTGCGCAGGCCCAGGGAGCGGCCGAGGCGGCGGCGGTCCGCCTCCGCCTCGGGGACGAGGTGGGTGCGGCGCAGGCGGTACAGCTGGATGCGGTGCTCCATGGAGCGCAGGAAGCGGTACGCCTCCTCCAGGCGGGCGGCGTCCTCGCGGCCGACGTAGCCGCCGGCGGCGAGGGCCTGGAGGGCGTCCAGGGTGGTGCCGCTGCGCAGGGCCGGGTCGGTCCTGCCGTGCACCAGCTGGAGGAGCTGGACCGCGAACTCGACGTCGCGCAGGCCGCCGGGGCCCAGTTTGAGTTCGCGTTCCAGCTCGGCCACGGGGATGTTCTCGACCACGCGGCGGCGCATCTTCTGGACGTCCGCGACGAAGTTCTCGCGGTCGGCCGCCTTCCAGACCAGGGGTTCGAGCGCGTCGATGTACGCCCGGCCGAGTTCCGCGTCGCCCGCCACCGGGCGGGCCTTGAGGAGGGCCTGGAACTCCCAGGTCTTCGCCCAGCGTTGGTAGTAGGCGACGTGGCTGCTGAGGGTGCGGACGAGGGGGCCGTTGCGGCCCTCGGGGCGGAGGTTGGCGTCCACCGGCCAGATGGAGCCCTCGACGGTCGTCTCGGAGCAGATCCGCATCAGGTGGGAGGCGAGTTTCGTCGCGGAGCCCAGGGCCTTGGGCTCGGGGACGCCTTCGGCCGGCTCCGCCACGAAGATCACGTCCACGTCCGAGACGTAGTTCAGCTCGTGGCCGCCGCACTTGCCCATCGCGATCACCGCGAGGCGGCAGGCGGCGGCGTCCGCGGGGGCGGCGCGTTCGGCGAGGGCCAGGGCGGTACGGAGGGTGGCGGTGGCCAGGTCGGCGAGTTCCGCGGCGGTCTCGGCGACGTCCGTGGTGCCGCAGACGTCGCGGGCGGCGATGGAGAGCAGGCAGCGGCGGTAGGCGACACGGAGGGAGACCGGGTCGGTGGCCGCGGCCAGGCCGTGTTCGAACTCCGCGAGGCCCGGGTGGAGGTCGTGCGGCTCGTACATGACCAGGACCTGCCAGTCGCTGGGGTGGCGGGTCAGGTGGTCGGCGAGGGCGGCGGAGGCGCCGAGGATGCCGAGGAGGCGGTCCCGGAGGGGCTTGGCCGCGATGAGGGTGTCCAGCAGTTCGCGGTGGGCGGTGGGGCCGTCCTGGGCCTCCAGGAGGCGGGCCAGGCCGTGCAGCGCCAGGTCGGGGTCGGCGGTGGCGCCGAGGGCTTCCAGGAGGACCGGGTCGTCGCGGACGGGCGCCAGTTCGGGGCCGTCGAGGAGGCGTTCGGCGGCGGAGGGGTCCGTGAAGCCGTGTCGCAGCAGACGGGTGAAGGTACTGCTCCTGCGCCCCGGCGTCATCTCCGTGGCCTCCCCTCGGGTGCGGGTGTCCTGGCCAGAGCCTAACCGGAGGGGGCGGGCGGGGCTTCGTCCACGGGTCCGGGGGTCCTGCCCAGAGCCTGACCGGAGGCGGCGGGCGGGGCTTCGTCCACGGGTCCGGGGGTCCTGCCCAGAACCTGACCGGAGGCGGCGGGCGGGGCTTCGTCCACGGGTCCGGGGGTCCTGCCCAGAGCCTGACCGGAGGGGGCGGGCGGGGCTTCGTCCACGGGTGCGGGGGTCCTGCGCGGAGCGCGGCCGGAGGGGCGGAGACGCCCCGGCACGTCTTCCATCCCGCCGTACGGGCCTGCCGTCCCTCAGGTCCGGTCGGGCTCCCGCTCGGCCGGCCTCGGGTGCGGGAGCGTGCTGCCCAGCAGGGTCCGCATGGTCTCGGCCGCCCGCGGTGCCGCGTCGCCGCAGCAGTTGTTGAAGAGGACGTGTACCTCGTCCGTGGCCGCCGCGAGGGCCCGGATGCGGGGCAGCCACGCCCTCAGCTCCGGCTCGGTGTAGGTGTGGCGGAAGCGGTCCTCCTTGCCGCCCGTGCCCCAGTGCGGGCTGCGGCCGTGGAAGCGGACCACCGAGAGGTGCGCGGTGGTGGCCGGTGCGTTCCCGGGCATGGACCTCGGCAGGCCCTGGGCCGTGTCGACGGCCACCGCCGTGGCGTTCAGGTCCCTGAGGAACGCGGTCGTACGGGCGGCCCGGTCGGGGTGCCACCAGGCGGGGTCGCGGAACTCCACGGCGAACGGCCAGTCGTGGGCGCGCTCCCGGGCGGCGCGGAGGAACGCCTCGGCCTCCGGGCCGGGGGCGAGGGAGGGCGGGTACTGGAAGAGGAGGGTGCCCAGACGGCCGGCGTCACGCAGGGGGGTCAGCGCCGCGGCGAAGCGGGTCCAGATCTCGGTGCGCAGGGCCTCGTCCCGGCGGTGACCGCGCAGGTCCGGGGGGAGCGCGGACGGGCGGGTGGGGTGGCCGGTGAGGAGGGAGAACGCCTTGACGTCGAAGCGGAAACCGGGGGGTGTGCGCTCCGCCCAGAGCGTGGTGGTGCGGGGGCCCGGCAGGGCGTAGTACGGGGAGTCCGCTTCCACCACGGGGAAGTGGGCCGCGTAGTGGCGCAGGCGTTTCTCGGGGTCCCGGCGGCCGGGTGGGTACCAGCCGCTGCCGAGCAGTGCCGGGTCGGTCCAGCCGCATGTGCCGATGAGGATGTCCGCCATGGGGGCGGGGGTACCCGCCGTTCATCCGGTCTTCACCCTCGGGGTTGGTCACCGTGGGCCGCGGGCATATTGGCGTGCGCATGCTCTGTCCGCACCGCCAGCCGTCCATCCACAACCGGAGGTTGATGTGTCCGGCAGTTCCGTGTACCGCCGTGCCCGTACCGTCGTCGCGGCCGCGGCGGCCCTCGCCGCGGCCGCGGTCGGGGTGTGGACCGGGGTCGGTGAGGGGTCCGCGCACGCCGCGGGCGCCGTGCCCAGCCCGGACCACGTGGTCGTCGTCGTCTTCGAGAACCATGCGTACAGCCAGGTCATCGGCTCCTCCAGCGCGCCCTACATCAACTCGCTGAAGGCGGGAGGCGCCAACCTCTCCCAGTCGTACGCCGAGACCCACCCGAGCCAGCCCAACTACTTCGCACTGTTCTCCGGTTCGACGCAGGGCATCACCGACGACAGCTGCTACACCCCGGGCTTCTCGTCGGCGCCCAACCTCGCCTCCGAGCAGATCGCCGCCGGCCGCAGCTGGGCCAGCTACAACGAGACCCTGCCGACCCAGGGGTCCACGACCTGCAGCAGCGGCAAGTACGCGCGCAAGCACAACCCCTGGTTCGGCTTCAGCAACGTGCCGACGTCGAGCGCCAAGACCTTCGCGCAGTTCCCGACGGACTACTCGACGCTGCCGCAGCTGTCGTTCGTGGTGCCGAACCTGTGCAGTGACATGCACGACTGCTCGGTGTCCAGCGGTGACACCTGGCTGAAGAACAACCTGGGCGCCTACGCGACGTGGGCCAAGACCCACAACAGCCTGCTCGTCGTGACGTTCGACGAGGACAACCGGCTGAGCGGGAACCGGATCCCGACCGTGTTCTACGGGCAGCCCGTCACCCCCGGGGCCGACTCGGCGACCACGTACAACCACTACGACCTGCTGCGCACCCTGGAGGACACCCAGGGCCTGACCACGCACGCGGGCAACGCGGCCGCCGCCAAGGACATCACCGGCATCTGGGCGTCCTGACGTGTACGTAGCGGACAGCCGCACCAGCACGTCCGCTCATGGTGCCGCCCGGTCCCCCGCCGGGCGGCGCCGTGCCGCGGTCGCGCCGACCGTGGTCGCGCTGGGGACGGTGAGTCTGGTCACCGACGTCTCGTCGGAGATGGTGACGGCGGTGCTGCCGCTGTACCTGGTGACCGGGCTCGGCCTCTCCCCGCTGGGCTTCGGACTGCTGGACGGCATCTACAACGGTTTCTCGGCGCTCGTACGCCTGGTGGGCGGGCACTTCGCCGACCGGGGCGGCGGCCGGCACAAGTGGGTCGCCGGGCTGGGCTACGGCATCTCGGCCGTGTGCAAGCCGCTGCTGCTGACGGCGCATGCGCTGACCCCGATCGGGTTCGTGCTCGCCGCCGACCGGACCGGCAAGGGGCTGCGGACGGCTCCGCGTGACGCGCTGATCTCGCTGTCCAGCACGCCGGAGACGCGGGGGCGGGCCTTCGGGGTGCACCGGGCGATGGACACGGCCGGGGCCCTGTTCGGGCCGCTGGTGGCGTTCTGGATCCTGCGGGCCACCGTGGACGGCTACGACGCGGTGTTCACCGTCAGCTTCTGCGTGGCCGTGCTCGGCGTCCTGGTGCTGGTCCTGTTCGTACCGGGCGGGCGCGGCGGCGCGGCACCGGCCGAACCGCCGACGGTCCGAGCGGCCCTCACCCTGCTGCGCGGCCGGGACCTGCGCCGGATCACCGTCTGCGCGCTGCTGCTGGGCCTCGCCACGGTCAGCGACTCCTTCGTCTACCTGCTGCTCCAGCGCCGCCTCGGCGTCCCCGACCGCTGGTTCGCGCTGCTGCCCCTGGGCACGGCCGCCACGTTCCTGCTGCTGGCGGTGCCCCTCGGCCGGCTCGCGGACCGGGTGGGCCGGTGGACGGTGTTCCTGGCCGGCCACGGCGCCCTGCTCCTCGCCTACCTCCTGCTGCTCACCTCCTGGCACGGCACGGGCCTGCCGTACCTCGTCCTCGCCCTGCACGGCGCCTTCTACGCGGCGACCGACGGGGTGCTGATGGCGGCGGCGTCGGACAGCGTGCCCGAGACGCTGCGCTCGTCGGGGCTGGCCGTCGTGCAGACCGGGCAGGCGCTGACCCGGTTCGCCTGCTCGCTGCTGTTCGGCGCGGCCTGGACGATGTGGGGCGACCGGGCGGCGCTGGCCGGGGCGGCGGGGGCGCTGGCCGTCTGCGCCGCGTTCGCCCGCACGCTGCGCCCGCAAGGACCCAAGGGGCCGCAGGGAACGAAGGAGACGAAGGGGACGGTGACCGCATGACCGTACGCAACCGCGTCCTGATCCTGGTCGCGGCCGTCGCCGTGCTGGCCGCGGTCGGGCTGGCCGCGGTGCTGCACGCCTCCGCGCGGGCGGACCGGCGCAACCACACGCAGGCGGGCGGCCCGCGGGTCACGCCGGGGACGGTGACGCTGAACGGATCCGGGCGGCTGGTGTTCCGGAACATGGCGTGGGGACCGCACCGGGACGAGCTGACGAGCGTGCCGGCCACCGCCCCGGACGGGCCGCGGACCGCCTCCGGCGTCAAGTGCCTGCGGTTCTACGCGGCTTCGGGCACCGGGGTGTGCCTGCAAGCCGTGCACGGGCCGGTGTCGGACACCTACCGCGCCCTGATCCTGGACGCACGCCTGCACACCGTGGACCGCTACGACGTGCCGGGCATCCCCTCCCGCGCCCGGGTCTCCCCCACCGGCCACTTCGCGGCCTGGACGGCGTTCGTGGGCGGCGACTCGTACGCCGGCACGGACTTCTCCACGCGCGCGGCCGTCGTGGACACCCGCAGCGGGAAGCTGATCCCGTCCCTGGAGACCTTCCGGATCGTCCGGGACGGGCGGCCCTACCGGGCGGCGGACGTCAACTTCTGGGGCGTGACCTTCGCGGACGACGACCGCACGTTCTACGCGACGCTGGCGACGAAGGGCCACACGTACCTGGTCCGCGGTGACCTGCGGGCCCGTACGGTCACCACCGTGCACGAGAACGTCGAGTGCCCGTCCCTGTCGCCCGACGGCACACGGATCGCGTACAAGA
This sequence comes from Streptomyces musisoli, assembly GCF_016741855.1. Lineage (GTDB taxonomy): Bacteria > Actinomycetota > Actinomycetes > Streptomycetales > Streptomycetaceae > Streptomyces > Streptomyces musisoli. Next base: position 23,573 of record NZ_JAERRH010000003.1, read on the forward strand.
AGCGCGTCGAGGGCCTGCCGAAGGACGCCCCCTGGCGGCTGTACGTCCTGGACCTGCGGACGATGCGGGAGACCCCGCTGGCCGAGTCGCGCAGCGTGGACGACCAGGCGGTGTGGCGGGACGCGCGTACGGTCGTGTACGCGCTGCCCGGGGACTACGGCGCCGATCTGTACCAGGTCCCGGCCGACGGGTCGGGCAAGCCCCGGCGGATCAGCCCGGCCGCCGTGTCGCCGGCGTACGTTCCCTGAGGTCCCGCGCTCAGGTGCTCAGCAGCGTCACCGAGGAGGGCAGTTCGGCCGCGCCCCGGACGCGGTCGCGGCCGGCCGTGACGCTGACGAGGCGCAGCCCGGGCAGTTCGGCGAGCGGCGCGAGGTCGATGTCCCCTTCCGCGCTCATGTCCCCGGTGAGCGTGCAGTCGGCCAGGGAGGGAAACGCCTCGGGCAGCCGGTGGACAGCCGCCTGAAGGGCCCGTTCGCCGCCGCCGCCGAGCAGGGTGAGCGACGCGACGTCCGCCAGGACCGCGGTGGGCGGCAGTGTCTCCAGCGAGGAGGCGTTGAGCGCGAGGTCCCGCAGGGCGGGCATCCGGCCGAGTTCCTCCCAGTCCTCGGCCGAGGCCGGGTTCGACGCGGAGTTGAGGCCGAGCGACCGCAGGGCGCGCAGACCGGCCAGACCGCGCAGGCCGTTCGCCGGCCTCATCCCGCCCTCCAGCCACAGGCCGTGCAGCGAGCCCGCCGGGAGGTCCTCCGGGGACCACACCGTGCCCGCACGGCCGCGCAGCGTCAGCAGGCCCAGCCGTGACAGCCCGGCGAGCGGGCGCAGGCCGACGTCGGGCCCCGAGGCCGTCAGGGAGAGGACCTCCAGCGGGAGCCCGGCGAGCGCGGACAGGTCCACCAGCGCCGGGCAGTCGTCGACGATGAGCAGCCTCAGGTTCTCCTGCCCGGCCAGGAACCCCAGATCGTGCACGGTGGCGCTGGCGAGGATCAGTTCGGTGAGCCTGTTGCGGGAGGTGTACGCGGCGACGGCCGCCGAGGAGACACCGGTCCGCAGGTCCAGGCGGTCCGGGCGGAGCCCCAGACGGTCCAGCTCCCGCAGCTGCGCGTCGGACTGGATCGTGAAGTCGAGGCCGGACGGATCGAGGCGCGTGATGATCTCGTCGGCGTACCGGGTGCAGTCGAACCGCGACCACGCCCACACGAGCTGGGCGCGGACGGCCTGGTACGGGTGGCCGGCGAACCGGGCCAGGAAGGGCAGGGCCGCGTCGGACTTGACGTGGGAGGCGGCGACGACCACGTGGAAGGCGGCCTCGTCGCTCAGCTTCTCCGGCTCCGGCAGCAGGCCGAGGATCAGCGGGCCCACCTCCGCCAGGGCGCGGGCCTGCTCCGGGCTCTCCGGCGGGATGAGCGTGGCGGTGCGCCGCTCCACGGCCTCCCGGACGGACGGCGCGAGGGAGGTGGCGTGCTCCAGGCAGGCGGCCGCGAGCAGGTAGACGCGCGCCTGGGTGCGCTTGCCGGGGGCCTTGTCGCCGAGGGCCAGCAGGGCCTGGAAGATCGTCTCCCGCTCACGGGGCCGGCCCAGCGCCACCGCCATGCCGATGACGTCCTCCCACTGGTCGTCGGCGGCGTGGCCGGCGAGCAGGCCGAAGTCGCTCTCCTCCACGGCGGCCCGGGCGCCCAGGAAGTCCTGGAAGGTGCGGTGGATGAAGTCCACGGTGCCGGGCACCGGTTCGCGCAGCAGGCCGCTCCGGTTGAGGAAGTAGGCGAAGACGGCCGACGCGTCCCCGAGGGCCGCCGCCTCGGGGACCGCGGGCAGGGCCCGGTCGATGATGGTCTCGGCCCGCGACCGGTCCATCTCCGTGCGGCCGTTCTTGATGAGCCAGTAGGCGAGCCGCTGGAGCAGGTCGAGCTGCGGTTCCTCCCGCAGATCCGGCACGGCCATGTCGCGTTCGCGGTCACGGCGGCTCAGCAGCATCGACAGCGCGGCCTCGTAGAGGTCCTTGCGGCCCTGCGGGAGGTAGCCGTGCCGGTCGCGGTGCAGGGCGCAGATCAGCCCGCACATCAGGGGGTTGGTCGCCAGCCGGCCCAGGTCCGGTTTGGTGCGGATGGCGGTGAGGAGCTGCCGCTCGTAGCGGTCCAGGCCGGCGTCGTCGTCGGTGCCGGGGCGTGCGGCCCGGTGCCACCGCTCGACGAACGTCGCGATGTCGGCGGGGCTCATCGGGGACAGCGTCAGCTCCGTGAAGCCGTCCTCGGCGAGCCAGTTCTCGGCCACGGCGGGCGGGCGGGAGGTGACCAGCCAGCGGTTGTCGCCGTCGTAGGTCTCGGCCAGGTCTCGCAGCCAGGTGCGGGTGCGCTCGCGTTCGGCGTCGGGGACCTCGTCGATGCCGTCGACCAGGATGAGGCCCCGGCCCGCGGTGAGGACGCGGTGCTCCCATCCGGCGGGCTGGCTGCCGGCCAGCGGGCTGCCGACGGCGGCCAGGAAGTCCTTCGGCGCGGGCAGCGCCTCGCCGTGCCGGGTGAGGGTGCGCAGCGGCAGCACGAACGGGATGCGGTCCTGGAGGTAGGCCGCGTGCTCGGGGACGTCGTGACGGGCGGCCGTGACGGCCAGCCACTGCACCAGGGTGCTCTTCCCCGAGCCCGCCTCGCCGCGCAGCAGGATCCGGGGGCTGTCGGCCAGCGCCCGGTCGGCGGGCCGGTGGTCCGGCGCCTCGGACGGCAGCCGGTCGAAGATGCCGTGGAGCATGTCGGCGGCGGCCGCGGCGTCGCGGTACGACGCCGCCCTCAGCAGCCGGACCGCCCGGTCCGCCGGCAGCCGGCCCCATGCCGTGTCCGTCTCCTCGTCGCCGCGGCCGTCGTCCGTGCCGCCGTGCGCGGCCGGGGAGTCGAGATCGGTCAGGATCGCATCGGAGGTCGCGTCGGATTCGGCCCACAGCACCTCGGCGAGCCGCCGCCGGGCCGCCGTCCGGGCGGGGCTCTCCGGCGACGAAGCCTCCAGACTGAGGTAGGCGACGTCCAGCGGCCACCGCCGCGGCGTGTGGTCGAGGTCGAGGCCGTAGATGGTGAGCTTGCCGTGCTTCTTGGCCACGTGCCGCAGGTACGCCTGCTCGAAGGCGGTGTCCTCGCCCCCGGCCGGCGGGTTGCGCCGGACCAGTTCGTCGACCTTGGCGGTGAGCGAGTCGAGCGCGCGTGTCTGCTCGACCAGCGTGTGGGCGACAAAGGTCGAGCGCTGGGTGAAGAAGTGCAGGATGTGCAGGCACGCGGTGTCGAGCAGGCGCTCGTGGAACAGGGCCGCGTCCGCGGACAGTTCACGCTCGGGGTGGCGTGCGGCGCGCCGCAGCTCACGGGCGAGGGCCTGGTGGCCGAGGCGCACGGCGTCGAGGTCGGTGAGGGTGAGGCCGCCGAGCGCGTGCAGGGTGCGGAAGAGGGCTTCGGTGACGGCTTCGCGCTCGTCGTCGGCGATCGGCGGTTCGCCGGAGCACAGGGCCTGCTCGACCAGCCGGGCGGCGAGGCCGCGGAGGTCGGGCGCGGTGAGGCGGCGTTTCTCGCCCTTGAAGGAGACGTATCCGGAGAGCCGGACCGGTTTGTCGACCAGGCCGGCGCCGGGGCCTTCGGTGACGAAGAGCTTCTTGACCAGGGGGCCGACGACGGCCGAGGCGAGGCGAGTGCCTGTGGTCGCGGGTTCCACGCGTGCCCTTCTCTTTGCAACTGCCCGTCTTCACGGCGATCGTAGGACGTCCGGCCCGCGTCCGGGTGCCGGTTCGGGGCAAATCGAGGCCCCGGTTTTCCGTCGTCACGGTGGTCTGCGCTGCACGGTCGCCGTCGTCGCACACGGTCGTCCCGGAGACCTTCGGGGGCGGCGGCCGGGCGAGCCGCGGGGAGGCGGGGGCACGTGGGACCCGGTGCCTGCGCGCCGGCCGCCGGCGGACACGGTCGTCGCCGCCGCCGGCCGCGGCCCTCGGGTCACCCGGATCGGCCGCCGGCGGACGTAGGCTGCCCGCACCGACCATTCGTCATGAAAGGTGTGGACATGGCCTCTCGCCTCAATCCGTACATCAGCTTCGCTGGTGACGCGAAGCAAGCCCTGGAGTTCTACAAGGAGGTCTTCGGCGGCGACCTGACCGTCCACACCTTCGGCGAGTTCGGCTCCGAGACGCCGCCCGGGTACGGCGACAAGATCATGCACGGCATGCTGGAGACCAGCAGCGGGTTCACCCTGATGGGCGCCGACAATCCGCCGGGCATGGAACGCACCCCCGGCAACAACATCGCGGTGAGCCTGAGCGGCGACGACGCGGACGAACTGCGGGGCTACTGGGACAAGCTGTCCGACGGCGCCACCGTGTCCGTCCCCCTGGAGAAGCAGATGTGGGGCGACGTCTTCGGCATGTGCACCGACAAGTTCGGCATCACATGGATGGTCAACATCGTCGAGCGGTAGCCCCGGGGCGATTCCGAGCGCGCCGGGAAGGCCGACCGGGGGCGGCCGGAGAACGACCCGGGAGCGGCTGGGCAGCGGCGGCGCATCCGGGGGGCGCCGGCGGTCCACGGCCGTCGCCCCCCATCCCTCCTCCGGCGGACGAGCCGCACCTGCTCCATGACGGCGGCATCCGGCCGCGACCGCACCCTCGCCGCCGCTCCCCGCAGCCCCCGCTTCCCCGTTCCCGGGCCCATCGGCTGCTCACCGTGACCGATGAGCCTCGTGATGTCGGGTGATTCCCGGGAAGCGGTGGCGCGGCGTACGTGTTGCAAGCAGGCTGACCGTCGTGTCGAGATCCGATTCCACAGCCGGCCCTGAGCGTGGCCCCGTCCGCCGCATCGCGACCGCGATACTGGCCACCGTCACCGGCGTACTCGTCTTCGGCGTGGTGGCGCTGGATCCCTTCGGGATCATAGATTCGCTGTCGAAGTTGGCCGTTCTTGCCGCCTCTTGCGTGGCCCTCTTCGGTGGCAGCTACTCGGCCTGGCGGGAAGCGCAACGGCAGGATGTCCGCATCACGGAAAGTCGCCAGCGCGTGCGCGCAGCCGAGCGTGACCTGGAAGCGGCACTGCGGGACGCCCAAGATCCAGAAGCCGCCCGGCGGGCAGGTGAGCATGCTGGTGAAGTGGTGCCGGCGAGGCATGGCGCCCGGGTCGCGGACGAGCGGATCCCGGCTTCACGCCTGACCTTGCCGGAGCTGTGGACACTGACCCACAGGCGACTCGATCTGTATCACGACATCGCTACGGGGCAAGCGCGCCGCTCCTTCCGCAACGCGCAGATCGCGATGTTTGCCGGGTTCTTCCTGTTGGTCGTCTTCGTGGCCGTCGCTCTCCGGGCAAGCACAACCGCGGGGAGCATCGTGGCCGGTGGGCTGGGGGCCGTGTCGGCCGCACTCGCCGGGTTCGTGAGCCGCACTTTCGTGAAATCTCAGGAAACTGCTGCTGCTCATCTGCGGGCCTACTTCGATCAGCCACTGGAGTTCTCCCGCCACTTGGCCGCGGAACGTCTGATCACGGACGCGGCGCTGACGCCGGCGCAGCGGGCGGAGGTGCTGATGGCCTTGGTGCAGACGATGGTGGCTCCGCCAGGTGGACCGACCGCGGCGAACGAAGGAGATGCGCAGCAGCAGACCCAGCCGTAGGAGGGGGCGGGCGGAACATGCGGCCGTAGGTGGTCATGACCGTCGAACCGTTACCCCTGGGAAACCGGTGACTCCCACGCGCCCCCGCAGATCCCTGCGACAGCGGCGACCGTCTCCGGCGACGGCCGGGATCGGCCGTCGCCGAAGACGCGGCGCTCGCGCGGTGGTCACGATCGCGGCGACGGTACGGGACGACGCGTCGCGGCGGCCGGTCCCAAGGGATCGTTTCGCCGGAAACCGGCTCCGGGCTGCGCCTACAGCACCGGCAGGTTCTTCCGCAGTTCGAAGGCCGTGACCTCGGAGCGGTACTCCTCCCACTCCGACTTCTTGTTGCGCAGGAAGTGACGGCGGCCCGGATGGACCTGGCGCGATCGAGGCCGGCCCAGCGCAGACCAGCAATCGAGCGGTCGTTGTTGGTCGTCGTCGGGCGTCGCGGGCCACCCTTCGACGGCCCAGAGACGGCCCAGCTTCAGAGCGTCGGGAGATTTACAGCGGGCTCCGCCCACGCCCTGCGACCTGCACTTTCCCTGACACGGAGGTCGGAGAGACGATGGCGACCTGGCCGGACGCGCCTGAGGGGCCACGCATGCGATCGTGACCAAGGTCATGGGACTCGCGACGCCCAACCAGCGCGACTAGCGCTCATTCGGCAGCCCGGTCGCGCCGTCCCGCTTTGCACCCTCCAGCTTCACGCCGGCCAGCTTGGCGCCACTGAAGTCCGCGCCGGCCAGATTCGCGCGAGTAAGGTCCGCACCACGAAGGTCAGCGCTCTGCAAGAACGCGTGCTGAAGGTTCACGTCGCTCAACTTGGCGTTTCGAAGATCCGCACCGGATAGCTGGGAATCATGCAGGTCAACGCACTCTCCTCGCTTGGTTGGCCCCTGCTCCCCGCATGTGCGGTCCACGCCCCGCAGGTTCGCGCCCCAGAGGGCTGCGCCGGCCAAGCTCGCCCTGTACAGGGCCGCGCCCTGGAGGTTGGCCTTGTCCAGCCAAGCGTTGTCCAGGTGTGCGCTGTACAGGTTCGCGGCCCGAAGGTCCGCTCCTGTCAGAGAGGCCTGGCGCAAGTCCGCCTCGATCAAGACCACCCTAGGGAGCCTGATGGCGGCTTCGCCAGGAAAGCGGAGGTGACGGAGATCGGTCTTGCTGAGGTCGATGACTGCTCCGGCGTCTCGGTCGGGGTTGCGTCTGGCCAGCGTGTCGATGGCTGCCTGAACGTCTGGCTTCGGCCTGTTACCAAGGGCTTTAGTGAGATCGTCGAAAGGTTCTTTCAAGCTTTCTGTACTCGACCCGGCATGCTCCTGTGCGAAGGCGCTCAGCACGGAGACGACTGCGGGATGGTCGCGTGCGGAGTCCTCCATGATGCGCCGCAGGGCGTAGATGCCACCCAGACGGATGTCCAGGGACTGCGACCCCAGATTGCCGATTGCGGTGTTGAACCGAGTGGTGATCTGTCCCTGTTCAGAGATCCGCAGTTCCTTGCTGGCCTGTCCGACCTGCATCCAGGTAAACAGCAGCGCCCCCAGAGCGGCGAGCCCCGGGAGGCCGGCCGCGACCAGACCCACCCACTGCACCCGGTCCCGCCTGTCGGACCTGGGCAGCGCCGATCTGCCGTGGTCCCGGCGCCGGCGGACACGATGCCGACGAACGGTCCGGCGAAGCCTGTCAGCCCTCAGATTCCCGACCACCTGCTCAGCCCATCCTGCGGGACAAGCAGCAGCAACTTGTCGTACGCCAGACGGAGATGTACTTAGACGGCCCAAAGACGGCCCAGAGGTCGCGAGACACCTTGGGGCCGGCGGTCTGCGACCGCCGGCCCCAAGGGATCGTTTTAGCGGAAACCCATTCCGACCTGCGGTTACAGCACAGGAAGGTTCTTCCGCAGCTCGAACGCGGTCACCTCGGAGCGGTACTCCTCCCACTCGCTCTTCTTGTTGCGCAGGAAGAAGTCGAAGACGTGCTCGCCGAGGGTCTCGGCGACCAGGTCGCTGCGCTCCATGAGGGTCAGGGCCTCGCCGAGGTTCTGCGGAAGCGGCTCGATGCCCATCGCGCGGCGCTCGGCGTCGGAGAGGGCCCAGACGTCGTCCTCGGCGCCCGGCGGGAGTTCGTACCCCTCCTCGATGCCCTTCAGGCCGGCGGCCAGCAGGACCGCGTAGGCCAGGTACGGGTTGGCGCCGGTGTCGAGGGAGCGGACCTCCACGCGCGCGGAGCCCGTCTTGCCGGGCTTGTACATCGGGACGCGGACCAGGGCGCTGCGGTTGTTGTGGCCCCAGCAGATGTACGAGGGGGCCTCGCCGCCCGCGCCGGCCGTGCGCTCCGAGCCGCCCCAGATGCGCTTGTAGGAGTTCACCCACTGGTTGGTGACCGCGGAGATCTCCGCCGCGTGCTTGAGCAGGCCCGCGATGAAGGAGCGGCCGACCTTGGAGAGCTGGTACTCCGAGCCGGACTCGTAGAACGCGTTCCGGTCGCCCTCGAACAGCGACAGGTGGGTGTGCATGCCGGAGCCGGGGTGCTCGGAGAAGGGCTTCGGCATGAACGTCGCCTGGACGCCCTGCTCCAGCGCCACCTGCTTCATGACCAGGCGGAAGGTCATGATGTTGTCGGCCGTGGAGAGCGCGTCGGCGTAGCGCAGGTCGATCTCCTGCTGGCCGGGGGCGCCCTCGTGGTGGGAGAACTCCACGGAGATGCCCATGGACTCCAGCATGGTGATCGCCTGGCGGCGGAAGTCCATGCCGACGTTGGTCGGGGTGTGGTCGAAGTAGCCCGAGTTGTCGGCCGGGGTGGGGCGGGAGCCGTCCAGCGGGCGGTCCTTCAGGAGGAAGAACTCGATCTCCGGGTGGGTGTAGAAGGTGAAGCCGAGGTCGGAGGTGCGGGCCAGGGCACGCTTCAGCACGTACCTCGGGTCCGCGAAGGACGGGGAGCCGTCCGGCATGAGGATGTCGCAGAACATGCGGGCGGTGCCGGGGGTCTCCGCACGCCACGGAAGGACCTGGAAGGTGGACGGGTCCGGCTTGGCGATCATGTCGGACTCGTAGACCCGGGCGAAGCCCTCGATGGCGGAACCGTCGAAGCCGATGCCCTCGTCGAAGGCCTGCTCCAGCTCGGCGGGGGCCACGGCGACGGACTTGAGGAAGCCCAGCACGTCCGTGAACCACAGGCGTACGAACCGGATGTCGCGCTCCTCCAACGTCCGGAGCACGAACTCCTGCTGCTTGTCCATCTTCCGCTTCCCCATCCTTGCTGGTCAGGCCGCCTGTTCCGGTACCACGGGAGGCGGTCGGGCACCTGAGCATCCCACCACAACACCATTTCACGCGCGTTGCGGACCTTGATCGCCCGAGCGTCCGCGCCCTGAACGCCTCCCGTACGGCAGGTGTACTGCGCTCACGCCCATCTTGCCTGCTCGGACCGACATCCGTAATGGCCGGTCCGCTTCATGGCGTGACCGACACCACCCCCGTTTAATTTGCATCCCAAATGCAAGTTTTCATAGCGTGGTGATCAGCCGAGTTCTCCGAGGAGTGTCGATGCTGACCGAGCAATCCGCAGCCACCGTCCGCGCCACCCTGCCCGCCGTCGGCGCGGCCATAGGCGAGATCACCGAGCGCTTCTACACGCGCCTCTTCGCCGCCCACCCCGAACTGCTGCGCGACCTGTTCAACCGCGGCAACCAGGCCGCCGGCACCCAGAAGCAGGCCCTCGCGGGCTCCATCGCCGCCTTCGCCACGCACCTGCTGGAGCACCCGGAGCAGCGGCCGGACGCCATGCTCGGCCGCATCGCGCACAAGCACGCCTCCCTCGGTGTCGCCCCCGAGCAGTACGCGGTGGTCCACGAGCACCTCTTCGCCGCGATCGCCGAGGTCCTCGGCGAGGCGGTCACGCCCGAGGTCGCCGCCGCCTGGGACGAGGTCTACTGGCTCATGGCGAACGCGCTCGTCGCCATCGAGCGGCGGCTGTACGCGGAGAGCGGCGGGCCGGGCCTGCGCGCGTGGGAGGTCGTCGAACGGGTCGAGGAGACCGCCGACGTCGTCAGCTTCCGGGTGCGGCCGGCGGACGGGGGGCCGGTGGCCGGCTTCCGCGCCGGACAGTACGTCTCCGTGGGCGTCACCCTGCCCGACGGCGCCCGGCAGATACGGCAGTACAGCCTGTCCGGCGCGCCGGGCGAGGCGGTGCGCCAGTTCAGCGTCAAGCGCGTGCACGGCGGCCAGACCCCCGACGGCGAGGTCTCGCACCACCTCCACGCGCGCGTGCGGCCCGGCGACGTCCTGGAGCTGTCCGAGCCGTACGGTGATCTCGTCCTGGAGGCCGGTCCGGACACCCCGGTGCTGCTCGCCTCGGCGGGCATCGGCGTGACCCCGATGGTCGCGATGCTGGCCGACCTCGCCGCCACCGGCCACGGCGGCCCGGTCACCGTCGTGCACGGCGACCGCTCCCCCGCCGACCACGCCCTGCGCGCCGACCACGAGGCGTACGCCGGCAAGCTGCCGGACGCCGCCGTGCACTTCTTCTACGAGCGGGACGCCGGGCCGGGCGCCCGTACCGGCCTGGTCGACCTGACCGGCATCGAGGTGCGGCCCGGCACGCGCGCGTACCTGTGCGGTCCGCTGCCCTTCATGCGCGCGGTCCGCGCCCAGCTGGTCGAGAAGGGCGTGGCCCCGGCCGACATCCACTACGAGGTGTTCGGCCCGGACCTGTGGCTGGCGCAGGGCTGAGCGCCGGCCCTTCGGACAGCCCGAGGCGCCGGATCACCCCGGAGTGCGGGCCGAAGACCGACGGCGCACCACGGAGTGGCCGGCGCCGGCGCCGACGGCCAGGTCGAAGGCGTCCGGCCTGTCATGACGGCCCCGTCGTCGTATCGAGTCGGGGGCCGGCCGTCACCAGACGCACTCGGTGACCAGCGGCCGGTTCCGGCCAGGGGTCAGCCGTTTTCGGCCGGACCGCGGGTGATGCCGAGCAGCAGCGGGCCGGTCGGGTCGGCGACGATGTCGGAGACCGTCACCGGGTCCAGCGCGGCGTAGAACGCCTCCTGGGCCCGGCGCAGCGCCCCGCGGAGCCGGCACCCCGAGTTCAGCGGGCAGGGGGTCGCCCCCTCGCACTCGACCACGTCGCCGTCGCCCTCGAAGGTGCGGACCACCGCGCCGACCGACGCCGCGCGGCCTCGCTCCGTCAGCGCCAGCCCGCCGCCCCGGCCCCGGCGGGCGTCGACCAGGCCCAGGTGCTGGAGTTCGGCGACGACCTTCGCGGCGTGCGTGTACGGCACGTCCATGTCGGCGGCGACCTGGCGGGTCGTGGGGGTGGTGCCGACGGCCACGGCCAGTCGCATCAGGACACGCAGGGCCAGGTCGGTGGAGCGCAACAGCCGCATACGACGAGGGTAAGTAATACGCATCCTGGCTTCAAATTTTCCGCTTGCCGTGCCCTCTACGGAAGCGTGCCCTTTCCGCACTACGATCAGCGGGCCCCACCGTCCAGCCCATTCCCTTCCAGAAGGACACGCCTCATGGGTTCCGGCAAGAACAGCAGCACCGCGGCGCGCAAGGCGCGCATAGAGGAGATGCGGCGCGCCGAGCGTGCCCGGGAGAGCCGTAACCGGATCCTCGTCATCGCCGCCAGCGTGGTGGTCGTCGCCGGTCTCGCGGTCGGCGGTGTGGTCCTCGTGAACTCGCAGTCGGACAAGAAGGACATCGCCACGAGCGACGACGGCAAGGGCTCGGGTGACTCCGGGCACTTCACCACCGGCGAGGACGGGGTGAAGACCTGGACGGGCAAGCTGTCCCGGACGCACGTGACGGACAAGGTGGCGTACCCGATGCACCCGCCGGTCGGCGGCAACCACAACCCGGTCTGGCTGAACTGCAACGGCAACGTGTACACCGAGCCGGTGCAGGACGAGAACGCCGTGCACGCGCTGGAGCACGGCGCGGTCTGGGTGACGTACACCGCCAAGGCGCAGAAGGCCGACGTCGACGCGCTCGCGGCCAAGGTGAAGAAGACGCCGTACTCGCTGATGAGCCCGTACGAGAACCAGGACGCCCCGCTGATCCTGTCGGCCTGGGGCCACCAGGTGGCGGTGAAGAGCGCGAAGGATCCGGAAGTGGACAAGTTCTTCGCCACCTACGTGCAGGGCCGCCAGACGCCCGAGCCCGGCGCCTCGTGCACCGGCGGGGTCATGAAGTGAGCCGGCGCCGCATCGGCTGGGTCGCCGGATCCGCGGCGGCGGTGCTCGTCGCGGCCGGCGCGATCACCTACGCGGTCGCCGAGGAGTCCGGCGGACCGGGCGCGAGGACGCCGAGCGCGGAGTCGGCCGACGCCGGCTTCGCGCGGGACATGGCCGTCCACCACCAGCAGGCAGTCGAGATGTCGTACATCGTGCGGGACCGCACGAAGAACGAGGAAGTGCGGCGGCTCGCGTACGACATCGCGCAGACGCAGGCCAACCAGCGCGGGATGCTGCTGGGCTGGCTGGACCTGTGGGAGCTGCCCAAGGTGTCGGCCGACCCGCCGATGACCTGGATGGGCATGCGCGGCATGGTCTCCGGCGAGGACGGCGCGCTGATGCCGGGCATGGCGACCGACACGGAGCTGAAGAAGCTCCAGTCGCTGAACGGCAAGCAGGCGGAGATCCTCTACCTCCAGCTCATGACGGCCCATCACAAGGGCGGCATCCACATGGCCGAGGGCTGTGTCGCCAAGTGCACCGTCGACGTGGAGAAGCGGCTCGCGCAGGGCATGGTCGACGCGCAGCAGTCGGAGATCGAGTTGATGACCGGGATGCTCAAGGAGCGGGGCGCACAACCGCGTCAGTGAACAGCCGACCGGCCGTTCCGTTACGTAACCGTGAGGAACGAAAGGCGCAATTCCCCCTATCTGACGGCTACTTGAGCTTCTCTTGACTTTTACGTTCCCCTGGCATGAACGGTTCATCGAAAGAGTGGCCCCCATCGTGTGATCCACTCGCCGGCCGACACCGCCGCGGGCCGGCGCGCGGAAACGCGACGTACCAGCCACTACGTGCATGCGAACCGCATCGCAGGGGGTTCTATGAGATCCAACCGCGCCACCGTACGCGCCGGTGTGAGCATGGCAGCGACACTGCCCATGATCGCCGGCGCGCTGGCGCTGGGCATACCCGCGGCACACGCTGCGGACAGCCCCGCCCGTGACGTTCTGAAGGGCAGCAAGCCGCTCTGGGCCACGGCCAAGGCGGACAAGGGCGCGACCTCGAACAGCGCCCAGGTCAAGGCCCGCGTCTACCTGGCCGGCAAGGACGCGGCAGGACTCGCCGCCTACGCCAAGGCCGTGTCCGACCCGAACTCGCCTCTCTACGGCAAGTACCTGAGCGCCAAGAAGGCGCAGGCGCGCTTCGGCGCCACCAAGGAGCAGGTCACCGCGGTCAAGTCCTGGCTGAAGTCGGCCGGTCTGACCATCACCTCGGTCACCCCGCACTACGTCGCCGTCTCCGGTGACGTGGCCGCCGCCGAGAAGGCGTTCGGCACCCAGCTGCACAACTTCGCCAAGGGCTCGAAGACTTACCGGGCCCCGGCGCAGACGGCCTCCGTGCCGGCCGGCCTCAAGGGCGCCGTCCTGACCGTCACCGGCCTGGACAGCGCGCCGCACAAGTCGAACCACGACGACCAGCTTCCGCCGCCGGACGCCGTGTTCAAGAACGCCGGACCGTTCTCCTCGTACTACGGCTCGAACATCGCGACCACGCTGCCGGACGCGTACGGCCAGAAGATCCCGTACGCGGTCAAGGGTTACACCGGCAAGCAGCTGCGCGCCGCGTACGGCGCCGGCGCGTACACCGGCAAGAAGGTCCGCATCGCGATCACGGACGCGTACGCCTCCCCGACGATCGCCTTCGACGCGGCCTCGTACGCGAAGAAGAACGGTGACGCGGCCTGGAAGACCGGCCAGCTGCACCAGGTGCTGCCGAAGAACTACACGAAGACCGAGGAGTGCGGCGCGGCCGGCTGGTACGGCGAGGAGACCCTCGACGTCGAGGCCGTGCACGCGGTCGCGCCGGCCGCCGACGTCACGTACGTGGGCGCGGCCTCCTGCTACGACGACGACCTGCTGGACTCGCTCGGCAAGATCGTCGACAACCACCTGGCCGACATCGTCTCCAACTCCTGGGGCGACATCGAGGCCAACCAGACGCCGGACCTCGCGGCCGCCTACGACCAGGTCTTCCAGCTGGGCGCGGTGCAGGGCATCGGCTTCTACTTCTCCTCCGGTGACGACGGCGACCAAGCCGCGGCCTCCGGCACCAAGCAGGTCGACACCCCGGCCAACTCGGCCTGGGTGACCGCGGTCGGCGGCACCTCGCTGGCCGTCGGCAAGGGCGACAAGTACCAGTGGGAGACCGGCTGGGGCACCGAGAAGGCGACCCTGTCGGCCGACGGCAAGAGCTGGGCAGGCTTCCCCGGCGCGTTCACCTCGGGCGCGGGCGGCGGCACCAGCAAGACCGTGCCGCAGCCGTACTACCAGAAGAACGTCGTGCCCAAGGCGCTGGCCACGGCCAACAACGCCGCCGGCAACCGCGTCGTGCCGGACATCGCGGCCATCGCCGACCCGAACACCGGCTTCCTCGTCGGGCAGACCCAGACCTTCCCCGACGGCTCGGAGAGGTACAGCGAGTACCGCATCGGCGGCACCTCGCTGGCCGCTCCGGTGATCGCGGCGGTCCAGGCCCTGGCCCAGGAGGCGCAGGGCGGCAAGGCGCTCGGCTTCGCCAACCCGGCGATCTACGCCAAGTACGGCAAGAAGGGCGTCTTCCACGACGTCACGGACAACCCGACGGGCTCCGGCCTGGCGGTCGCCCGCGTGGACTTCGCCAACGGCCTGAACGCCAAGGACGGCCTGCTGTACTCGGTCCGCAGCCTGGGCAAGGACAGCTCGCTGTCCGCGGTGAAGGGCTACGACGACGTGACGGGCGTCGGCTCCCCGGCCAACGGCTACGTGAAGTCGTACACGCGAAAGCACTGACCCGCTGACGCTCTGACCCACCGAGCAAAGGGGGCGTGAGGCCTACCGGCCTCACGCCCCCTCCGCATCCCCCGCCCCCTCAGCCCCCACCGCGATTGGCGGATTCGTTCCAGGGGGCGTAACAAAGCTGCTGGTCAGAGGAGCGAGCGGGTGGCGGAAGTGGTACAGAACTGCCAATCACCGCGGTGAGGGCGGGGTGGGGTGGGGTGGGGTCAGGGGTGCAGGGCTCCCGGCTCCTCCGGGAGGTGGGAGGTGACCACCCGGCCGGGCGGCGGGGTTCCACGGCCGGACGGCGGGGTGTTCCGGGGCGTTGGGGGAGTCTTCCTGTGGCGGTCGACCGCTTGCGCCACGCTCGCCACGCCCAGGCCCAGTACCGCCAGGGCCGCGCCCGCGAGGGCGGGGGACGTCGTGCCGAAGCCCGCGGCGAGGGCCAGGCCGCCGATCCAGGCGCCGCCGGCGTTGGCCAGGTTGAAGGCCGCCTGGTTGGCCGAGGAGGCCAGGGAGGGGGCCGCCGCGGCCTTCTCCATCACCATCAGCTGGAGCGGGGACCCGGTGACGAACGCCGCCATGCCTAGGAGGGTCACCGCGAGGGCCGCGCTCGCTTCCGCCCGCATGAGGAGCGGGAAGAGCGCCAGGACCGCCACGAGCGAGGCCAGGCCACCGAAGAGGGTGCCGCGCAGGGAGTGGTCCGCGAGGCGGCCGCCCAACAGGTTGCCCGCCGTGGCGCCGACACCGAAGAGGGCGAGGAGCAGGGTCACGTTCGCCTCGGCGAAACCGGCCGCGTCAGTCAGCATGGGGGTCACGTAGCTGTACGCCGCGAAGAGCGCGCCGAAGCCGGCCACGGTGGTGCCGAGGGCCAGCCAGACCGGCAGTGACGTCAGGGCGGCGAGTTCGCCGCGCAGGCCGGCCGACGAGGCCGCGTGCTCCCTGTCGTGCGGGATCAGCAGGGCCAGCGAGGCGATCGCGGCCAGGCCGATCACGCTCACCGCCAGGAACGTCGCCCGCCAGCCGAAGTGCTGGCCCATGAGGGTGGCGGCGGGCACACCGGCGATGTTGGCGACGGTCAGGCCGAGGAACATCAGGGACACCGAGCGGGCCTTGCGCTCCGGCGGGACCATCGCGGTGGCGACGACCGCGCCCACACCGAAGAAGGCGCCGTGCGGCAGGCCGCTGAGGAAGCGGGCGGCGAGCAGGGAGCCGTTCCCGGGGGCGAGCGCGGAGAGCGCATTGCCCACGACGAACAGGGACATGAGGGCCATCAGGACCGTGCGGCGGGACATGCGCGCGGTCACGGCCGCCAGCAGCGGGGCACCGATGACGACGCCCAGCGCGTACGCCGAGACCAGGTGCCCGGCGGCGGGGATCGAGATGTGCAGGTCGTCCGCGACGTCGGGCAGCAGGCCCATCATCACGAACTCGGTCGTACCGATGCCGAAGGCGCCCACGGCGAGGGCGAGCAGGGCCAGGGGCATGAAGGACCTTTCAGAGCGGAGTGCCGTACGGGTTCGAGTCTCTCAGTAAGTTCCCGTACGGAACAAATACTCCGGGGCCCGGCATTCCAGCGGGTTACGAGGCTGTGTCCAGCTTCACACGGGCCGCCACCGGCAGGTGGTCGCTGTTCGTCCGCGGCAGCGTCCAGGAGCTCTCCGGCTCGACGCCCTTGACCATGATCTGGTCGATCCGCGCCATCGGGAACGACGCCGGCCAGCTGAAGCCGAAGCCGCTGCCGGCCGCGCCCTGCGTGGAACGCAGCTGCGAGGTGACGCCGTTGAGCGAGCGGTCGTTCATCGTGCCGTTGAGGTCACCGAGCAGGACGACGCGCCCCAGGGGCTCGTCGCTGATCGCCTCGCCGAGCGCGTCGGCGCTCTTGTCCCGCTGCCGGGCGGTGAAGCCGGCCTCCATCTTGACCCGCACCGAGGGCATGTGCGCGACGTACACGGCCAACGGGCCCTTGGGGGTGGCGACGGTCGCGCGCATGGCGCGCTTCCAGCCGAGCCGGATGTCGACGGCCCGCACGTCGGTCATCGGGTACTTGCTCCACAGACCGACCGTGCCGACCACCGCGTGGTACTCGTACGTCGCCGCGAGCGCCTTCTCGTAGACGGGCACGGAGGAGGCGGGCAGTTCCTCCAGGGCCAGCACGTCGGCGCCGGACCCGGCCACGTCGGTGGCGGTCGCGGCCGGGTCGGGGTTGTCGGCGTTGACGTTGTGGGTGGCCACCATGAGGTCGCCGCCGCTGCCGGACTTGTCGGTCAGCAGTCCGCCGAAGAGGTTCAGCCACACGGTCGCCGGCAGCAGTACGGCGATCAGCGCGGTCGCCGACCTGCGGATCAGGCCCAGCACCAGCAGCACCGGGATGGCCAGGCCCAGCCAGGGCAGAAACGTCTCGGTGAGACTGCCCAGGTTGCCCACCCGGTTCGGGATGTGCGCGTGGACCAGCATCACCAGGGCGAGCAGCAGGGCCAGTACGGCGAGGACGAGGCCGCGGCGCCAGACGCGCGGGTCGCCCCGCCAGCCGGCGAGCAGACGGCGCCCGAGACGCCGGAGCCTGGCCCCCGGTCGCTCGGGCCCCGAGCCGCCGTCCGCCGTCTCCGTCACGTACGCCTGCTGCGCCATACCGTCTGCCTCACTGCCTGCCGTGCACACCGTTCGTCCCCCGTTCACTTCCGACCCTAGGGGATGATCGGCTCCGTTCCTGCCGTCCCATGACGGCCGTACGGAAGACGAGGACGAACGGGCCGGGGCGGGGAGTTCCGGTTATCCCCGGGGCGGGCGGTGTCTGTGACGAAACGCGCACATTAGCGCTGCGAGACTGTCGAGCTGACGGGTCGTAGGCCGGCCAGGACGGTGTCGACGATGTCCTCGGCCAGCCCCTCGGGCAGTTCGGCGTCGGGGCGCAGTACGGAGCGGACGAGGATCGGGCCGACGAACAGGTCGTTCGCCAGCTCCACGTCGACGTCCGGCCGGAGTTCGCCGTCGCGCTGCCCGCGGCGCAGCACGTTGAGCACGAGATTGCGCCGGGGCGCTATGACGTTCTCGTGGTACGCGGCCCAGATCCTGGGGTTGGTCTTCATCTGGGCGTGCACGTTGTGCAGAAGCGCCGAGGAACGGCTGGCCAGTCCGCGCTGCCGCAGGTTCTCCAGCAGGACGAGGAGATCGTCGCGCATGGACGTTCCGGGGAGTTCGGGCTCGGGTGGCTCGGCCGCCCGGATCACGTCGACGAAGAGTTCCTCCTTGCCGCTCCAGCGGCGGTAGATGGTGGCCTTGCCGACCCCGGCGGTGCGGGCGATGCGCTCGATGGAGAGCTCGGCGAGGGGCACGCCCTCCTCCAGGAGCTCTATCACGCCCTCCAGGATGGCGCGCTCCACGGCTTCGCTGCGCGGCCGTCCCCGCACGGGTGTGTCCGGCCGCGGTCGGCTGTCGGCAAGGCTCACGTCGTTCCGTCCTCTCACTGTGTCGCGGGGATTGTCCCGCAACCGCCTCCCTCCCCCGTGGAATCGCTCGCGGACTCAGTCCGCGGCGGCGACCAACTCCTGCTCCTTCTCGCCCTCCTGGCCGGCGGGCGGCCTGCCCGGCAGGAACAGCGCGGTCACCACGGCGCCGATCAGCGCGACGCCCGTACCGCACAGGGCGGTGACGTGCATGGCGTGCAGGAACGCGTCGTTGGCGGGGGTGACCAGGGCCTTCCCCTGCGGGCCGAGCTTCTCGGCGACGCCGAGGGTGGCCTCGATGGACTCCCCGGCGGTGCCGCGCAGGCCGGGCGGCAGCATGCCGAGCTTGCCCTCGATGCCGTTGCGGTACGAGGTGGCGAGGACCGAGCCGAGGACGGCGATGCCGAGGGCACCGCCCACCTGGCGGAAGGTGTTGCTGAGCGCGGAGGCGGAACCGGCCTTCTCGCGGGGCAGCGCCTGCATGATCACGACCGAGGTCGGCGTCATGATGTGCGCCATGCCGGTACCCATGAGGAAGAAGACGACCTCGAGCAGCCAGATCGGGGTGTCGGCCTCGAAGGCGGCGAAGGCGGCCAGGGTGGCGGCGACCAGCAGCAGGCCGGCGGTGGTGGTGGCCCGGTAGCCGAACCGGTCGACCAGCAGCCGGGCGCGTGGCGCGAAGATCAGCTGGGCGGCGGCGAGCGGCAGCATCAGCACACCGGACTCCAGCGGGGAGTACCCGCGCACGCTCTGGGTGTAGAAGACGCCGAAGAACGTGACGCCCATCAGCGCGAAGAAGACCAGGGCGATGGCGCTCATGGCGGCCGAGAAGACCTTGTTCTTGAAGTAGGTGACGTCGAGCGAGGGGTGGTCGCTGCGCTTCTCGAAGACGACGAAGCCGGTCAGCACGGCGAGGCCGGCGACGATCGTCCCCAGCACCTTGGCGTCGGTGAAGTCGGCCAGCTCGCCGCCCTTGATGATGCCGTAGACCAGCAGCACGAGGCCGACGACGGACAGGACCACGCCGACGGGGTCGAGGCGGCCCGGCTTCGGGTCGCGGGAGTCGGGCACCAGCCAGGCCATCAGGACGAGCGCGAGGATCACGATGGGCACGTTGATGAGGAAGACCGAGCCCCACCAGAAGTGATCGAGGAGCGCGCCGCCGGTGATCGGGCCGATGGCGATGGCGAGGCCGACGCCGCCCGCCCAGATGCCGATGGCCTTGGGCTGCTCCTCGCGCTCGAAGACGTTCATGAGGACGGCGAGGGTGGCGGGCATGACGAAGGCGGCGCCGAGGGCCATCAGCGCGCGGAAGGCGATCAGCTGGGCCGGCGAGCCGGACTCGGCGGCGAGCGCCGAGCCGATGCCGAACAGGGCGGTGCCGCCGATCAGGACCTTCTTGCGGCCGAGCCGGTCGCCGACGAGTCCGGCGGTGAACAGCAGACCGGCGAAGACGAGGGTGTAGGAGTTGATCGCCCACTCGATCTCGCTCTGGGTGGCGCCGAGGCCGACGGGGGCCGGGGTCGCGATCGTCTTGATGGCGACGTTCAGGATCGAGTTGTCGAGCACCACGATGAGCAGGCTCAGCATCAGGACGCCGAGGATCGCCCAGCGGCGCCGGTGTACCGCTTCCGGTATTCGGGGGGAGGCATGGACGGGACTTGTCATGCGTCCGAGGCTACGAGCATTTCGATACGGTACCGTCTCGTATCTTATTTCTTTACCAAGCCCTTACTCGCCCCTGTCCGGGGGCGGGGACCGGGCCGTGGGGAGGGACTGGGCCACGGGCGGGGACCGGGCCGCGGGCGGGGACCGGGCCGTGGGGAGGGACCGGGTCGCGGGCTGGGACCGGGTCGCGGGCTGGGACCGGGGTGCGGGCTCGTGCCGGACCGCGGGCGGGGATCACAGGGGGTCCCCCTGGTCCTGGTCGGCACGAAGTGCCACCATGGACACGATCCGGGGACGCCGTCAGGGCGCCTCGAGATGACTGAAGGAGCCGTTGCCATGACGCAGCTTTCGGCTGCCCAGAACAAGCCTTCCGACGGCAGCAAGGCGCTGTACGGGGGGAAGGGCACCCGCCGCATCACCGTCCGCGACATCGCCCTCGCCAAGGAGCGGGGCGAGAAGTGGCCCATGCTCACCGCCTACGACGCGATGACCGCGTCCGTCTTCGACGAGGCCGGGATCCCGGTGATCCTGGTCGGCGACTCGGCGGGCAACTGCCACCTCGGGTACGAGACCACCGTGCCCGTCACCCTCGACGAGATGACCATGCTGTCGGCGGCCGTCGTACGCGGCACGCAGCGCTCCCTGATCGTCGGCGACCTCCCCTTCGGCTCCTACCAGGAGGGCCCGGTGCAGGCGCTGCGCTCGGCGACCCGGCTGGTGAAGGACGCCGGGGTCGGCGCGGTCAAGCTGGAGGGCGGCGAGCGCTCGCACGAGCAGATCCGGCTGCTGGTGGAGTCCGGCATCCCGGTGATGGCCCACATCGGCCTGACCCCGCAGTCCGTCAACGCCATGGGCTACCGCGTGCAGGGCCGCGGCGAGGAGGCGGCGCAGCAGCTGCTCCGGGACGCCAAGGCCGTGCAGGACGCGGGCGCGTTCGCGGTGGTCCTGGAGCTGGTGCCGGCGGAGCTGGCGGCCGAGGTGACGCGGGTGCTGCACATCCCGACGGTCGGTATCGGTGCCGGGCCTCAGACGGACGCGCAGGTGCTGGTGTGGACCGACATGCTGGGGCTGACGTCGGGCCGGGTGCCGAAGTTCGTCAAGAAGTACGCGAATCTGCGTGAGGTCATGGGGAACGCGGTGAAGGAGTTCGCGGAGGACGTCGTCGGCGGGACGTTCCCGCTGGAGGAGCACTCCGTCCACTAGGCCATTGCGGCAACACCCCGACAGCCCCGCCGATCTTCCCCCGTCGGCGGGGCTGTCGCCTTTCCGCACCCGCTCCGGCGCCTCACGTCCGGTCCGGCGCCTCACGCCTCGTCCGGCGCCCTGCGCCTGTTCCGGCACCTCACGTCCGGTCCGGCGCCCTGCGCCTGTTCCGGCACCTCACGTCCGGTCCGGCGCCTCACGCCTCGTCCGGCGCCCTGCGCCTGTTCCGGCGCCTTGCATCCGGTCCGTCGCCCCTGCGCCTTGCGCTTGCTCCGGCGCCGCTCTCGCCGACGTGACGGCCCGTCGGCGTGGCCCCCGGCCGACGGCCGCGGTGCTCGTCGGGCATGTACCGGTGATGCCGCGTCGCGGTCTCGTCGGCGATGTGTCGGTGGTGCCGCGGCCCCTGTCGGTGGCCTGTCGGTGGTTTGTCGGTGGGGGCTGTCATTGTCTTGGCCATGACGCGAATCGACGACAACCCCGCCGGCGGACGCTCCGCCGTGACCGTACGGGGGCTGGTCAAGCACTACGGCGAGACCAAGGCGCTGGACGGTGTCGACCTGGACGTGCGCGAGGGCACCGTGATGGGTGTCCTCGGGCCGAACGGCGCCGGCAAGACCACCCTCGTACGCATCCTGTCCACCCTGATCACCCCGGACGCCGGCCAGGCCACCGTCGCCGGATACGACGTCGTCCGGCAGCCCCGGCAGCTGCGCCGGACCATCGGGCTCACCGGCCAGTACGCCTCGGTGGACGAGAAGCTCCCGGGCTGGGAGAACCTGTACCTGATCGGCCGGCTGCTGGACCTGTCCCGCAAGGACGCCCGGGCCCGCGCCGACGAACTGCTCGAACGGTTCTCGCTGACGGAGGCCGCCCGGCGCCCGGCGGGCACCTACTCCGGCGGTATGCGGCG
The DNA here is from genome assembly GCF_016741855.1 of Streptomyces musisoli. GTDB lineage: Bacteria > Actinomycetota > Actinomycetes > Streptomycetales > Streptomycetaceae > Streptomyces > Streptomyces musisoli. Next base: position 45,384 of record NZ_JAERRH010000003.1, read on the forward strand.
CCGGCTGGACCTGGCCGCCTCGATGATCGGCCGGCCGGCCGTGCTGTACCTGGACGAGCCGACCACCGGCCTCGACCCCCGCACCCGCAACGAGGTGTGGGACGAGGTGAAGGCGATGGTCGGCGAGGGCGTCACCGTGCTGCTCACCACCCAGTACATGGAGGAGGCCGAGCAGCTCGCCTCCGAGCTGACCGTGGTGGACCGGGGCAAGGTCATCGCGAAGGGCGGCATCGAGGAGCTGAAGGCCCGCGTCGGCGGGCGGACGCTGCGGGTGCGCCCGGTCGACCCGCTGGAGCTGCGCCCGCTCGCCGGGATGCTGGACGAGCTGGGTCTCACCGGGCTCGCGGCCACCACCGTGGACACCGCGACCGGGACCCTGCTGGTGCCCATCCTGAGCGACGAGCAGCTGACCGCCGTCGTCGGCGCGGTCACCGCGCGCGGCGTCACGGTCTCCTCCATCACCACCGAACTGCCCAGCCTGGACGAGGTGTTCCTGTCCCTCACCGGCCACCGTGCCAGTGCCCCGCAGGACACCGCGCCCGCCGACGACCGCCAGGAGGTCGCCGTATGAGTTCCGCAACCCTGTCCCCGGCCGCCACGAAGACCGACACGCCGATCCCGCTGCGGTCCCACCTGCGGCACACCGGCGCGCTGATCCGCCGCAACCTGCTGTGGATCCGGCAGGACCCGGAGTCGATGTTCGACGCCATCCTGTTCCCGGTCGTCTTCACCCTGCTGTTCGTGTACGTCTTCGGCGGCTCCATCGGGCAGTCGCTCGGCGGCGGCCAGGACCGGTACGTCCAGTACGTGATCCCCGGACTCCTCGCCATGATGGGCATGAACATGGCCCAGGGCGTGGGCACCGGCTTCAACCAGGACTTCAACTCCGGTGTCATGGACCGCTTCCGCTCGCTGCCCATCGGGCGCGGCTCCGTCCTCTTCGCGAAGATCGCGGTGGAGATGATGCGGATGCTGTTCGCGAGCGCGGTCCTGCTGGTGGTCGCCCTCCTCGTGGGCTACGACGTCCACAGCTGGAGCGGCCTGCTGGCCTCCGTGGCGCTGTCCGCGGTGTTCGGCTCGGCGCTGATGTGGGTGTTCCTGACCCTCGGCGTGATGATGAAGAGCGCCCAGTCGGTGCAGGCGATGGGCTTCCTGGTGCTGATGCCGCTCCAGTTCGGCTCCTCGATCTTCGCGCCGACCGCGTCGATGCCCGGCTGGCTCCAGGCGTTCACCGACTACAACCCGCTCTCCTCGCTGGCCGACAGCGCTCGCGCGCTGATGGAGGGCGGCACGGATGCGCACGCCCTCTGGGTGACGCTGATCTGGTCGGTGGCGCTGACCGCGGTCATGGCCCCGGTCGCGGTCCACAAGTTCCGTACGAAGAGCTGACGTTCTGAGCCGGTCAGACCAGGGCGGTGGCCTCCGCGAGGGAGAGGCCACCGCCCTCGGCGTACGCGGCCGCGTAGGAGCGTTCGTCGAGCCGCTCCCGGATCCGGGCCTCGGTCAGGTCGAGGCCGCGCCGCTCCGCGGCCGAGGGCACATGGCCGGCCGGCAGCAGCGCGTGCGCGGCGGCCAGACAGCGGGCGCCGTCGGCGGCCCGGCCGCCGCCGTCGGCGTCGGCCAGGGCCATCGCGGCGGCGGAGAGGCAGAGGGAGTGCTGGTGCGGGTTGATGGCCTGGGTCAGCGGGTCGGCGGCGAGCCGCAGTGCCTTGCGGATCCGGGACAGGGCCTCCTCGGTGCGCCGGTCCAGGGCGTCCAGCCAGCCCTCCTGGCAGAGGATCACGGCGTCGAAGACGACGAAGTGCGCGAGCGCGCCCTCCTCGCGCAGCAGCCGCAGCTGTTCGCGGGCCTCCGCGGTGCGGTCGGTCAGGGCGAGCCAGGCCGCGAGGTGGAGCCGGGCGGTGGGCATCGCGTCGTTGAGGCTGCCGTCCTGGCCGGCGATGACGTCCCGGAGCATCCGCTCGCCGCGTTCGCTCTCGCCGGCCTCGATGAGCACGTTGCCGAGCCGGGCGCGCAGGACGGCCACCTGCGCGGGGGCGCCCAGGCGTTCGGCGTGGCCGATGGCCGCCTGGTAGTCGGCGGCGGCCTCGTGGCAGTCGCCCTTGCGTTCACGGGCCTCGCCGCGGGCGGACAGGGCCTCGGTGGTGCCCCAGTTGTCGCCGAGGCGGCGGTAGATCTCCAGGGATTCGTCGGCGTCGCGGGCCGCGTCGCCGGCCCAGGCGGTGCGGTTGGCGAACAGCCCGGCGCGCATCTGTAGCGCTCCGGCCAGCTCCCACTCGTAGCCCGGGGTGTCCCGGGAGGTCTGCACGGCGGCGTCCACGATGGTGCGCAGCAGGTCGACGCCCCCGGTGAGCAGCACGGCGAAGAACCACAGCAGGCCGGGCGTCCGGCAGGTCTGCGGCATGCCGGGTTCGTAGACCCGGGTGATCGCGCGCAGCTTCGCCTGGGACGCGGGGTTCTGCCAGGCCTGCATCTCGGTGTCCATGCAGGCGAGGTGGGCCAGATGGATCCCGCGCCGGGCCTCGGCGAGGACCTCGCCGGTGTACGGGGGCGGGGTGTCGGTGCAGCGCTCCCACACCGGTTCCGCGCGGCGGACCGGTTCGGCGAACGGGTCGGGGCCGAGCGCCATGACGTCCCGGCACCAGTTGCGGGCCTCGACCCGCTGGTCGCGCATCTGCCAGAACCACAACAGGGAGTGGATCAGGCACAGGCCCTCCTGCTCGTCGCGGGCGTCGACGGCGTGCCTCAGGGCGGTGCGCAGGTTCTCGTACTCCAGCTGGAAGCGGTCGATGGCGGCACGCTGGTCGGGGCCGCGCAGCAGCGGGTCGGTGGTGCGGGCGAGTTCGCGGTAATAGGTCAGGTGGGCGCGTTCGGCCTCGGTGCGGTGGCCGGTCTCGGCGAGCCGTTCGGCGGCGTACTCGGAGACGGTCTCCAGCAGCCGGTAGCGCATGCCGCCGTCGGCGGCCGGGGCGGCCACCACGAGGGACTTGTCGACCAGGGAACCGAGGGCGTCGAGGGCGGCCGGCCCGCACACGGCCTCGGCGGCGGCCAGGTCGCAGCCGCGGGCGAAGACCGACAGCCGGGCGAGGACGTCCCGTTCGCCGTCGTCCAGCAGGTCCCAGGACCAGTCCACGACGGCTCTGAGGGTCTGCTGGCGGGGCAGCACGGTGCGGCTGCCGGAGGTGAGCAGCCGGAAGCGGTCGTCCAGCCGGTCGGCTATCTGGCGGGGGGTCAGCATGCGCAGCCGGGCCGCCGCCAGTTCGATGGCGAGCGGGAGTCCGTCCAGGCGGCGGCAGATCTCGGCGCACGCCTGGGGGTCGTCGTCGACGCGGAAGCCGGGGCGGGCCGCCGCGCCCCGGTCGGCGAGCAGCCGGAGCGCGACCGGCTCGGGCAGCGGCTCCACCGGACGCACCCGTTCCCCGGGTACGCCGAGGGGTTCGCGGCTGGTGGCGAGGACGGTGAGGTCCGGGCAGCGGGCCAGCAGGCCCTCGGTCAGCCGGGCGGCGGCGTCGACGACGTGCTCGCAGTTGTCCAGGATGATCAGCATCCGGCGGCGGGCGCAGTGCTCCACGAGCCGTTCGAGGGGGTCGCCGTGCCGGTCGGCGACCGCGCGCATGCTTTCCACGCCGGCGCCGTGCAGCACGGTCTCGCGGGCGCCGATCGCGGTGAGCACGGCCTGCGGTACGGCGTCCGGGTCGCTCACGGGGGCCAGCTCGGCGAGCCACACCCCGTCGCGGACGGTGTGCCGTACCGCCTCGGCGGCCTCCTGGGAGAGCCGGGTCTTCCCGGCGCCGCCGGGGCCGAGCAGGGTGACCAGGCGGGCACCGGCGAGGTCGGTGCCGATGTCCTCGATGTCGGCCTCCCGGCCGACGAAGGAGGTGAGCCGGGCGGGCAGGTTGCCCGGGCCCGCGGCGGGGAGCGCGTCCGCCGGTTCCTGGTGCAGCAGCTCGGCGTGCAGGGCGCGCAGTTCCGGTCCCGGGTCGGAGCCGAGCCGGTCCGCGAGCAGGCGGCGTACGTCCTCGTAGGCGGCGAGCGCCTGGGCCGGGCGGCCGGCGTCGCGCAGGGCGCGCAGCCGCAGCGCCTGGAGGGGTTCGTCCAGCGGGTGGTCGTCGCACAGGGCGGTCAGTTCGGGCAGCGACTGCTCGGCTCCGCCGAGGGCGAGGGCGGCGGTGTGCCGGGCGCGCAGGGCGTCGAGGCGGCGGGTCTCCCAGCGGGCCGCCTCGGCGGTGTGGTCGGGCAGGTCGGCGAGGGCGGGCCCGTGCCACAGGGCGAGGGCGTCGTCGAGGAGGGTGGCGGCCTTGGCGGGGTCGCCGTCGGCGAGGGCGGTGAGGCCGTCGCCGGTCAGCCGCTCGAAGCGGGTGAGGTCGACGTCCTCGGGCGGGGCGGTGAGCCGGTAGCCGCCGTCGGCCGAGGCGACGGCGTCGGCGCCGAGGGCCCGCCGGAGCCGGCCGACGAGTGCCTGGAGCGCGCCGGCGGCGTCGGCGGGCGGATCGGCGCCCCACACCTCGTCCACCAGTACGGCCGCCGGCACGGTCCGGCCGGGCCGGAGGGCGAGCACGCTCAGCAGGGCGCGCAGCCGCGCCCCGCCGACCGGGACGGCCGTGCCGTCGGGGCGTATTGCCTGGGTGGTGCCGAGCAGCCGGTATCGCACGGGGTCCATTGTCTCCGGAGTGGTCAGTGGGGGTCACGGGGCTGCTGCGGTGTGCCGTCCGGGACGTCGGGGGTGACGTCGAGGGTGGCGAGGACGCCGATGGCGCGGCGGACCCGGAACGGCACCTGCCGGGGCGGTGGCTCCTCGTCCTCGAACGCGTCGAACCACTTCGGGCAGTCGTCGACGGGTTCCAGGGTGTGGGCGCCGGGCACCGGCTCCATCCGGCGTCCGGTGCCGCGCAGGACGAGGGTCCCGGGTTCCGGGACGGGGTGCGTCACGGCGAGCGGGTCGTGGTGGGCCAGGTACTCCTGGTGCACCAGGTCGATGGCTCGGACCCGGCCGGTGGTCTCGTGCTCGGGGCCGCCGTGGTTCTCCACCCATGCCCCGGCGCCGTAGTACTCGCCCCGCGGGGCGAGCGCGTCGACGGCGACCAGCCGCCAGGCGACCTCGTCGCCGACGGCGAAGGGTGTGCCGCAGCACTCCATCTGCCAGTCCTCGTAGAACACCCTCGTCCGTGTCATTCCCCCACCCTCCTGGAACCGGACGGGCACCGCGAGACGTTTTCCCCTCGCGTCGGCGGCCGGTACGGTCGCAGTCCCGACCCTTCCGGCCGTACAGGAGTCCGACCATGACCACCGCCACCACCCGTCACGGCGACCGCCAGGTCAGTCCCGTGTTCGTCGGCATTCTCGCCGTGACGGCGGTGACCGGCTGGGCCACCTGGAGCGGGTTCGCCGCGCAGCCGGGCATCGCGGTGTTCCTGTTCGTGACGGCGGCCTGGATCGTCTCCCTGTGCCTGCACGAGTACGCGCACGCGCGCACCGCCCTGCACAGCGGGGACATCACGGTCGGTGCGAAGGGCTACCTCACGCTGAACCCGCTGAAGTACACGCACGCGCTGCTGAGCATCGTGCTCCCGGTGCTGTTCGTGATCATGGGCGGGATCGGGCTGCCCGGCGGCGCGGTGTTCATCGAGCGGAACCGGATCCGGGGCCGCTGGCGGCACAGCCTGATCTCGGCGGCGGGGCCGCTGACGAACGTGCTGTTCGCCGTGGTGTGCACGGCCCCGTTCTGGCTGGGCGCCCTGGACGGCGTGCCCGCGGACTTCCGGTTCGCGCTGGCGTTCCTGGCGCTGCTCCAGGTGACGGCGGCGCTGCTGAACTCCCTGCCGGTGCCGGGCCTGGACGGCTACGGGGTGATCGAGCCGTGGCTGTCGTACAAGGTGAAGCGCCAGGTGGAGCCGTACGCGCCGTTCGGCCTGCTGTTCGTGTTCGCGCTGCTGTGGCTGCCGGCGGTCAACGACGCGTTCTTCGACGTGATCGACGCGATCATGCGCGCGATGGACGTGGACTACTTCTCGCAGTACTGCGGGCAGGACCTCTACCGGTTCTGGCAGGACACCAACGAGTACTGCTCCGCGGTCAGCTCGTGACGGACGGGCCGCGGGTCGCCTTCTCGCGCTTGACGTAGTACCAGGTCATGTTGGACGACAGGCCGGCCAGCAGCACCCATACGACGCCCAGCCAGCTGCCCCGGGTGAAGGAGACGACGGCCGCGGCCACGGCGAGGACGCAGACGGCGAGGGTGTAGAGGGCGATGCGGGGCATGATCGGTCGGCTCCTGTCGGGGACACTGCTCGGAACTGCTTCGCCGACCAGTGTCCCCCATCGCCCCCGGCGGCTCACACGTCGGTGACGCGGAGCCCGGCGTGTGCCTTGTACCGGCGGTTGACGGAGATCAGGTTCGCGACCAGCGACTCGACCTGGTGGGCGCCTCGCAACCGGCCCGCGAAGACGCCGCGCATGCCGGGGATGCGCCCGGCCAGCGCCTGCACGATCTCCACGTCGGCGCGGTCCTCGCCGAGCACCATCACGTCGGTGTCGATCCGCTCGATCTCCGGGTCCTGGAGCAGGACGGCCGACAGGTGGTGGAAGGCGGCGGTGACCCGGGAGTCCGGCAGCAGGGCGGCGGCCTGCTCGGCGGCGCTGCCCTCCTGCGGCTTGAGGGCGTAGGCGCCCTTCTTGTCGAAGCCGAGCGGGTTGACACAGTCCACGACGAGCTTGCCGGCCAGTTCGTCGCGCAGCGCCTTCAGGGTGTCGCCGTGGCCGTCCCACGGTACGGCGACGATCACGATGTCGCTGCGCCGGGCGGTCTCGGCGTTGTCGGCGCCCTCGACGCCGTTGCCGAGTTCTTCGGCGGCGGCCCGGGCGCGCTCGGCGGAGCGGGAGCCGATGATCACCTTCTGGCCGGCCCGGGCGAGCCGGTGGGCGAGGCCCTTGCCCTGCGGTCCGGTGCCGCCGAGCACGCCGACGACGTGTCCGGAGACGTCGGGCAGGTCCCAGGGGTCCTTGGCGGGGGCCTTCTGTGCGCTGTCGGTAGAGGTCATGGCCCGACTCTACGTCCGTGGCCGGCACGGCACCGGCTCAGGTGAGCCGGTGCACGGGGACCCGGCGGAAGGTGATGGTCTCGTAGGGCCCGAAGTCGCCCGTCTCGTAGAGCAGTCCGACCGTGTGCGGGTCGACGCGGACGAGGTCGGAGTAGGCGGCGGGCAGCCCGTCGGCGGTGAACGCGGTGCGCCAGGTGGTGCCGCCGTCGGTGGAGGCGCGGATCGTCATCAGGGCGCGGGCGGTGGGGTCGGCCGGGGCGGAGAAGAGGAGCAGGTCGGGGTCGCGGAGCTGGAGCACGGAGGCCTCGCAGACCGGTGCGGTGAGTCCGGCCTGCGGACGGAAGGGCTTCACGAGGGTCTGCCCGCCGTCCTCGGAGTGGGCGTCGGCGCGGTTGCCGGGGGACGGCGAGTCGTTGCGGGTGTTGAAGTAGACGCGGCCGCCGGGGAGTTCGGCGGCGGTGGTCTCGTTGACGTTGACGTATCCGTCGGTGTTCTCGTCCAGGTAGCCGAGGTACCAGGTCTCGCCGCGGTCGTCGCTGAGCAGGCAGTGCCCGCTGTTGTACCTGGCCTCGGCGCCGGTGTCGGTGCCGGTCGGGGGCAGGGTGTGGTTGGCGGGGACGAGGACGCGGCCGGAGGTGAGCTGGAGGGCGTGGCCGGGGGTGGTGGCGTACCAGCGCCAGCCGGGCTTCTTCACCTGCGCGGTGATCTCCCTCGGTGCGGACCAGCCGGCCCCGTCGTCGTCGCTGTGCTGCACCCACACCCGGCGGCCGTCGGCGTCCCCGACCTGTCCGCGCAGGATGGCGGCCTCGGTGGCCGAGGCGGCGGCCCGGACGTGCACGAGCAGGATCCGGCCGGTGTCGAGGACGACGGGGGCGGGGTTGCCGGCCAGGTTCCCGCCGTTGCTCGCGGCGACCTGGAGCGGGCCCCAGGTGCGGCCGCCGTCCGTGGACCGCTTCTGCACGATGTCGATGTGCCCGTGGTCGGCCGCGGAGTCGACCCGGCCCTCGCAGAAGGCGAGGAGGGCGCCGGACCTGGTGGCGACGACGGCGGGGATGCGGAAGCCGGCGTATCCCTCGTGGCCCGCGCGGAAGGGGACGGTCACATCGGTCATCGGGCGGCTCCTCACGATGTGTGGCTGGGTCGTCACCATCCCCACGTCGGGCGAATTCGGGGTGAACTCCGGGTCACGAGTGTCCGGTTGCGGCAGGATGCGGTCGCATGGACGCCGTACGGGTCGCATGGCTGCGGGAAGTGCTCACCGGGACGGAGTGGCTGGGGGCCACCCGGAGGTTCGCGGGGGTGCTGCGCGGCTCGGTGGTGGCGCACGGGGGCGGACTGCTGCTGGTGGGCACGCCGGAGTACGAGCCGTGGCACCTGGCGGCGCACCTGGTGGACGAGGCGGCCTGGTCGGGCACGCCCGAGCTGGCGCCGACCCTGGTACGGCACGACGCGCGGCCCGGCGATCCGGCGCATCTGGCGGTCGGGCCGGGCCGGATCGCGGCGGCGCGGCGCGGTGAGACGCTGCTGGTCGTGGCGCCCGAGGAGCCCGAGCCGCTGCTGGAGCGGGTCCACTCGGCGCGGCGGGCCGGGGTCACGGTGCTGGCTCTGGGCGCCGGCGGGGGCGAGCTGGCGGCCATGGCGCACGACACGCTGGCCGTGCCGGAGGGGGCGGAGCTGGACCTGGACACCGTGCAGCACCTGGTGAGCGCGGCGGCGGGCGAGAACGCGGGCTCTCCGAGGGGGCGGCGGGGTTTCCGTGACCGGCTGTCCCGGCTGGCGGAGGCCCTGATGGCCCCGCCACCCGCCCCTTGGTGACCTTGGATACCGGCCTGGCGGGGACGGGCGGGGCGTGGGCGGGGCAGGCGGGCGTCGGCGTGGCGGGGGCGGGCGGGACGTCGGTGCGGCGGGACGGGCGGGACGTCGGTGCGGCGGGGGCGGGCGGGACGTCGGCGTGGCGGCACAGGCGGGACGTCGGCGTGGCGGGGGCGGGTGGGGCGTCGGCGTGGCGGGGCGGGCGGGGCCGTGGGGAAAAGCGGTTGCCGTGTTCTCTTCGGCGGCCGAGCATGGCCCCTTGTGCTCCGCGATATCCTCCCCGACCTCTCCCCCTGGAAGGCCTCGGCCGACTTCCGCCGGCTGTGGAAGTCCGGGCTGATCAGCAACTTCGGCAGCTTCCTGACCTTCGTCGCGCTGCCCGTCCAGCTGAAGGAACTCACCGGCTCGGCGGCGGCCGTCGGCGCGATCGGCGCCGTGGAGCTGCTTCCGCTCATCGTCTGCGGCCTCTACGGCGGCGCCCTGGCCGACGCCCTGGACAAGCGGAAGCTCATCGTGTGGACGGAGGCCGGCCAGGGCCTGCTCAGCGCCGTCCTGCTGCTGAACGCCCTGCTGCCGCACCCCGCGGTCTGGCCGCTGTACGCCGTCGCCGCCCTCTCCTCCGCCCTGGTCTCCGTCCAGCGGCCGGCCCTCGACTCCCTGTGGCCGCGGATCGTCGCCCACGACGACATGCCGGCCGCCGCCTCGCTGAACTCGCTGCGCTGGACGGTCGGCGGGGTCGCCGGCCCGGCGGTCGCGGGCGTGGTCGTGGCGTACGCGGGCCTCGGCTGGGCCTTCGCCGCCGATCTGCTGACCTTCGTGCTCTCGCTGGCGTACATGGCGCGGATCGCACCCTCCCCCGCCGCCGAGGAGGCCGCGAAGCCGGATCTGAAGGCCGTCGCGGAGGGCGCCCGGTACGCGTGGAGCCGCAAGGAACTCCTGGGCACCTACGCCGTCGACCTCGCGGCGATGTTCCTGGCCATGCCGCTCGCCGTGCTGCCGTTCCTCGCCGACGACCTGGACGCCGAGTGGGCGCTCGGGCTGATGTACGCCGCCCTGCCCGCGGGCGCCCTGGTGGTGAGCCTGACCAGCGGCTGGACCTCGCGGGTGCACCGGCACGGCCTGCTGGTGGTGCTGTCGGCCGCGGGGTGGGGCCTGGCGGTCGCGGCGGCCGGTGTCTGCGGGAACGTGTGGCTGGTGCTGCTGTTCCTCACCGTCGGGGGCGGCTTCGACATGGTCAGCGGCGTCTTCCGGGCGGCCATGTGGAACCAGACGATCCCGGACGAGCTGCGTGGCCGGCTCGCCGGGATCGAGCTGCTGTCGTACTCGGTCGGCCCGCAGCTCGGCCAGGTCCGGGCCGGCGGCCTGGCCGCCTGGGCGGGCGTCCGGGCCTCCGTCTGGTCCGGCGGCCTGGCCTGCGCCGGCGCGGTGGGGCTGCTCGCGCTGTGCCTGCCGGGCCTGATGACGTACGACGCCCGGACGAACGAGCACGCGGTACGGATGCGCGAGCGGCGCACGGCCTCCGCCGTGACCGCCGAGGTGTGACCCGGCGTCCGCCGGCCGGCCGGGGCGGTGGGCGGACATCGTGAACGCCGAGGTGTGACCGGCGTCCGCCGGCCCGTCGGGACGGATGGGCGGGCGCCGTGACCGCCGAGGGTGTGACCGGTGCCCGGCCGGCCGGGACGGGCGGGTGCGGAAGGATCAGTCCTCGTCGGCGTTGCCGCGCGCGGAGGTGTCGTGCCAGCGCGGGTCGTTCTCCCACTGGAGGTTGCGCTCGGCTGCGGTCTCCATCGCGTGCCGGGCCTCGTCCGGGGAGGCGTACGGCCCGAAGCGGTCCTTGCCCGGGCAGTCCGGGCCCTCCTCGATCTTCCGGTGTTCCAGGCAGTAGTACCACTCGCCGGGCTTGCCGGCGGTGCGCTTCTTGAACAGGGCCATGGACAGCTCCTCTCGCCACCGACATGTTCCCCCATGTCCGCTCGATAGACTCGCTGGCATGTCTGGCCAGTCGCTGCTCGTACCAGGGGAGCTCTCCCCCACCCGTTCGGTTCCCGGAAACATCCGCCGCCCCGAGTACGTCGGCAAGCCCGCGCCGACGCCGTACACGGGCCCGGAGGTGCAGACCCCCGAGACGATCGAGGCGATGCGGATCGCCGGCCGAATCGCCGCCAGGGCGATGGCGGAGGCCGCGAAGCTCATCGCGCCCGGGGTCACCACGGACCAGCTGGACAAGGCCGCCCACGACTACATGTGCGACCACGGCGCCTACCCGTCCACGCTCGGCTACCGCGGCTTCCCGAAGTCGCTGTGCACCTCGGTGAACGAGGTCATCTGCCACGGCATCCCGGACTCGACGGTCCTCAGGGACGGCGACATCGTCAACCTCGACGTGACGGCGTACATCGGCGGTGTGCACGGCGACAACAACGCCACCTACCTCGTGGGTGACGTGGACGAGGAGTCGCGGCTGCTGGTGGAGCGCACGCGCGAGGCGCTCGACCGGGCGATCAAGGCCGTCAAGCCGGGCCGGCAGATCAATGTCATCGGCCGGGTCATCGAGTCGTACGCCAAGCGCTTCGGCTACGGCGTGGTCCGGGACTTCACCGGCCACGGCATCAACTCGTCGTTCCACTCCGGGCTGATCATCCCGCACTACGACAGCCCGCACGCGACGACGGTGATGCAGCCGGGCATGACGTTCACGATCGAGCCGATGCTGACGCTGGGCACCCACGAGTACGACATGTGGGACGACGGCTGGACGGTGGTGACGAAGGACCGCAAGCGGACCGCGCAGTTCGAGCACACGCTCGTGGTGACGGACTCCGGAGCGGAGCTGCTGACCCTCCCCTGACCTGCCCACCCGCCCGCCCTCGACCTCGAAGAGCCCGCTCCCTGACGGAGCGGGCTCTGTCTTGTACGCTTTTACCGACAGGGCGTCGGTAAAGTTGCCGACACGAGGTCGGCAAGGCGTCGACTGAGGTAGACCCAGAGGATGTGTTCATGGACTCCTTCTCGTCCCTGATCCGCACCGCGTCCCACGCCCAGCACGTGGAGGCGGAGACCTCGACGTTCATGGGCGACCTGCTCGGCGGCCGGCTCGGCGTCGACGCCTACACCCGCTACACCGAGCAACTGTGGTTCGTCTACGAGGCCTTGGAGAGCACCGCCGGGCGGCTGGCGGCGGATCCGGTGGCCGGGCCGTTCATCCGGCCCGAGCTCTTCCGGCTGCCCGCGCTGGAACGGGACCTCGCGCACCTGCGCGGACCGGACTGGCGGGCGGGACTGAGCGCCCTTCCCGCGACCCGGGCGTACGCGGACCGGGTGCGGGAGTGCGCCGAGCACTGGCCCGGCGGTTATGTCGCCCACCACTACACCCGGTATCTCGGCGACCTCTCCGGCGGCCAGATCATCCGGGACAGGGCGGAGAAGACGTGGGGCTTCGCGAAGAAGGGCGACGGGGTCCGGTTCTACGTCTTCGAGGGGATCGCCAACCCGGCCGCGTTCAAGCGGGGTTACCGGGAACTGCTGGACGGGATCGGGGCGGACGACCTGGAGAAGCAGCGGATCGTGGCCGAGTGCAGGGCCGCGTTCGCGTGGAACACCGGGGTGTTCCGCGCCCTGGGCGAGGAGTTCCCGCTGTCGGCGTGAGCGGTCGCCGCGCGGCGGGAACCGCACCCCGGCACGGCCCCGCGCAACGGGAGGCGCTCAGCGCTCCAGGAACACCCGGCCTCCGACCTCCACCCAGCCGTGCGGCTGCGGCGCGGTGAGGATCTGGGAGCCCCGGCCCTGGGTGATGTTCAGGGCCCGGCCCAGCTGGTCGGTGAGCAGCAGCGCCGCCGCACCGGTCGCCTCGTCCTCCTCGGTTCCCCCGGCGCGGCCGGGGAAGGCGCGGGCGCGGACCCGTCCTGCCGCCTCGTCCTCCCAGGCCCAGGCGTACAGCCCCCGGACTTCGTCCGAGGGGACCCCCGTCTCGCTTCGCTCCCCCGGCGGCGGCACCTCCAGCGCGTCCACCTCGGCGGCGCTCGCGTACCGGCGCAGGGTGTGCGGCGGCGCCCACTCCGCGCGGGCCTCGATCCAGCTGAACTCGCCGTCCAGCCGGACCCCGACGACCCCGGCCGGCGTGACCAGTTCGGGCACGTCGAGCAGCCAGGCCGTGCCCACGCAGGGGTGACCGGCGAACGGCAGACGCCGGGTGGGGGTGTAGATGTCGATCACTCCGCGCTCGGGGTCGTCCACGAACACGGTCTCGCTGAAGCCGAGTTTGGCCGCCAGCTCCTGCCGGTCGCTCCGCTCGGGCAGTACGGACCCTTCGCGGACGACACCCAGCTCGTTGCCGTAGCCGCCGCTGGGCCCGCAGAAGACGCGGAGTACGTCGTAGTCAGTCACTTGGGCATTCAAACATCGCGGTCCTCGCCAGCGCCTCCCAGGCGGGGGCGCCGCCGGGCAGCGGCCAGGTGCGGATGCCCGACGGCTCGTACGGCAGGCCGGCCAGCACGTCGCCGTAGCGCTCCTCCATGACCGCCCGCACGGGTGTTCCGTCGGCGTCCTCCAGCCACCGGGCGTACCGGTGCACCCAGCCGGCCGCGGACCGCATCCGCGAGGACTCGATCGGCGGCAGCGGCGAGCGGTAGCCGTCCAGCCGGTGCAGTCGCAGGTCGCGGCAGCACCCCTCGCCGGTGAGCGCACCGAGCAGCAGGGGCCGCCCGCCCTGCCGCAGTACCGTGAGCCGGCCGTCCCGGGCGGTCTCGAACCGGAGCGGAGCGGGGCCGGGGCGGTCCCGGACGTCCAGGACCAGGCCGTCCGGCCCGAGCGGTTCCCTCGGCGCGCGCGTCATGCGGGACATTCTCCGCGCCCCGTCCCCCCCGTTCGGCCACGGGATTACGCCGGTGCGTCCGCGCGCCGGGACAGGGCGCACGCCGGTGACATGGTGGTGGTCGCGTGCACGGCCCCGCTCTCACCGACGCGCACGCGCACCGGGTGGCGCTTCCGTGCGCCGGTCGTGCCGCGACGGCCGGACCTCCGGGTCGGTCCTCGCCGGGCGGCCGGACCTCCGGGTCGGTCCTCGCCGGGCGGCCGCCGCCGCAGGCCCACGGTCCGCCCGCCGACGTGGTGTCGCACCCCCGCACGGGCCGGTTGCCGGTGCCCCCGCACCGCTCCCTCATGACCTCGCCTTTACCATTCCTTGGGATCTGTTTTTGGCCGCCGAGATCAAGCCGTGCCTGTGACGTTCCCGTGAGAGCTGAATCACTGACCGCACGGGTATCGGTGAGGTAAGCCTCATGTAAGTTAGGCCAGCCTCACCAGACCAGATCCGCTTGGAGCCTGCATGCGAGCCGTCCGACTGACCGTCACCGCCGCCGCCACCGTGGCAGCTCTGACCGCCCTCTCGGCCTGCACCGCGAAGAGCGATGCCGAGGACGGCGACGCCATCCAGGTCACGGCCGCCGACTCGAAGTGCGACACCTCCGCCAAGTCCGTGCCGGCCGGCCACGTGACGCTGAAGATCGAGAACAAGGGCTCGAAGGCGACCGAGGTCGAGATCCTGTTCCCCGACGACCGGATCGTCTCCGAGAAGGAGAACATCGGACCGGGCACCAAGTACACGCTCACCGCCGAGGTGAAGGCCGGGGCGTACGAGATCGCCTGCCGTCCCGGCATGAAGGGCCACGGCGTCCGGCAGAAGCTCACCGTCACCGGCGGCGGCACCACCGCCAAGCGCGACCCCAAGCTGGACGAGGCCGTCGCCGACTACCGCCAGTACGCCCAGGACCAGGCCGACGAGACGCTGCCGAAGGTCGAGGCCTTCGTGAAGGCGGTCAAGGCCGGCGACCTGGACGCCGCGAAGAAGGCCTACGGCATATCCCGCCTCGGCTGGGAGCGCACCGAGCCGGTCGCCGAGTCCTTCGGTGACATCGACCCGAAGGTCGACGTCCGCGAGGACGGCCTCGAGGACGGCCAGAAGTGGACCGGCTGGCACCGGCTGGAGAAGGCGCTCTGGAAGGACAAGAAGATCGGCGCCGAGGAGAAGGCCCTCGCCGACCAGCTGGTGAAGGACCTCAAGGACTGGCAGGGCCGGGTCGGCAAGGCCGAGATCACCCCGACCTCCATGGCCAACGGCGCCAAGGAGCTGCTGGACGAGGTCGCCACCGGCAAGGTCACCGGCGAGGAGGACCGCTACGCGCACACCGACCTGGTCGACTTCAAGGGCAACGTCGAGGGCGCCCAGAAGGCGTACGAGCTGCTGAAGCCGGTCGCCGCGAAGAACGACCCGGCGCTGGCCAAGGAGCTGGACGAGCAGTTCGCGGCGCTGGACACACTGCTCGACAAGTACCGCAAGGACAAGACGTCGTACGACTTCGTCTCCTACGACAAGGTCACCAAGGAGCAGCGCAAGGAGCTGTCGGACGCGGTGAACGCGCTCGCCGAGCCGCTGTCCAAGCTCGCCGCCGCGGTCGCGAAGTAAGCAGGGGGGACAGGGCGATGACCGAGACCCAGGGAAGCAATCCGTCGCGCCGGTCGCTGATCGGCTGGGGCGGTGCCGGACTCGCGCTCGGCGCGGCCGCGGCCGGCGGTGCCGTGGCGATGGCCAAGGCGGGCGACGACGTGGACCCGGTGGCCGCCGAGACGGGCGGCGCGGTGGAGTTCCACGGCGCCCACCAGGCCGGCATCGCCACCCCGGTGCAGGACCGGCTGCACTTCGCCGCGTTCGACGTGAAGACCGAGGACCGCGACGAGTTCGTCCGGATGCTCAAGGACTGGACGGAGGCGGCCCGCCGGATGACCGCGGGCCGGGCGGTCGGCGAGGGCGCGTACGGCGGGCTCGCCGAGGCCCCGCCGGACGACACCGGTGAGGCGCTCGGGCTCAAGCCGTCCCGGCTGACGCTGACCATCGGGTTCGGGCCGTCGCTCTTCGACAAGTTCGGTCTGGCGGACAAGCGGCCCGAGGCCCTGGTCGACCTGCCCAAGTTCCCCGGGGACAACCTGGACCGGTCCCGCACCGGCGGCGACCTGTGCGTCCAGGCCTGCGCCGACGACCCGCAGGTCGCCGTGCACGCCATCCGCAACCTGGCCCGGATCGGCTTCGGCAAGGTCGCCATCCGCTGGTCCCAGCTCGGCTTCGGCAAGACCTCCTCGACCACCCCGGACGCGCAGACCCCGCGCAACCTCATGGGGTTCAAGGACGGCACCCGCAACATCGCCGGCACCGAGACCGACCGGCTGAAGAAGTTCGTGTGGGTCGGCGACGGGGACGGCGACGCGAAGTCCTCCTGGATGACCGGCGGGTCGTACCTCGTCGCCCGGCGCATCCGCATGAACATCGAGACCTGGGACCGCACCTCGCTCCAGGAGCAGGAGGACGTGTTCGGCCGGGACAAGCGCGAGGGCGCCGCGGTCGGCAAGGCCAAGGAGCACGACGAGCCGTTCCTGAAGGCGATGAAGCCGGACGCGCACGTGCGGCTCGCGCACCCCGACTCCAACGGCGGGGTCACCATCCTGCGCCGGGGCTACTCGTTCACCGACGGCACCGACGGCCTCGGCCGCCTGGACGCCGGCCTGTTCTTCCTCGCGTACCAGCGGGACGTACGCAAGGGCTTCATCCCGCTCCAGCGCAGGCTGTCGGCGCAGGACGCGCTCAACGAATACATCCAGCACGTGGGTTCGGCGGTCTTCGCGGTTCCCCCGGGCGTCCGGGACTCCGGCGACTGGTGGGGCCGCACGCTGTTCTCGAAGGAGGGCTAGCCCGTGTTCTCCAACTACCTGATCGGCCTGCGCGAGGGGCTGGAGGCGTCGCTCGTCGTCTGCATCCTGATCGCCTACCTGGTCAAGACCGGCCGCAGGGACGCCTTGAAGCCGATCTGGGCGGGCATCGGCATCGCCATCGCCATCGCCATGGGCTTCGGCTGCGCCCTGGAGTTCGGCTCGCAGGAGCTGACGTTCGAGGCGCAGGAGGCGCTCGGCGGCTCCCTGTCGATCGTCGCCGTGGGCCTGGTGACCTGGATGGTGTTCTGGATGCGGCGCACCGCCCGGCACCTGAAGTCGGAGCTGCACGGCAAGCTGAACGCGGCCCTCGCCCTGGGCACGGGTGCGCTGGTCGCCACCGCGTTCCTGGCCGTCGGCCGGGAGGGCCTGGAGACCGCGCTGTTCGTGTGGGCGTCGGTGCACGCGGCGTCCGACGGCACCCCGCGCCCGCTGGTCGGGGTCGCGCTGGGCCTCGCCACGGCCGTCCTCCTCGGCTGGCTGTTCTACCGGGGAGCGTTGCGGATCAACCTGGCCAAGTTCTTCACCTGGACCGGCGGCATGCTGGTCGTGGTCGCGGCGGGCGTGCTGGCGTACGGCTTCCACGACCTCCAGGAGGCCGGCTGGGTCCCGGGCATCACCGACCTGGCCTTCGACATCAGCGGCGTCATCCCGCCGGACAGCTGGTACGGCACGCTGCTGAAGGGCGTCTTCAACTTCCAGCCGGATCCGACGGTCATCCAGATCACGGTGTGGGCGCTGTATCTGGTCCCGGTGCTCGCGCTGTTCCTCTCCCCGGTAGGGTTCGCCTCCGGGAAGGGGAAGGTGAAGGAGCCCGATGACCAGGGAACGCAGCCGTCGACGGCTTCGCAGGCGTGACCGCAACGCACTCATAGCAGCCGCGCTGACCGCTTTGTCGCTGACGACGGCGAGCGGCTGCGTGGTGGTGCACGGGGAGCGCGAGGTGGTGCCCGCCACCACCCGCGCCGAGGCCGCGAAGGCGCTCACCGCGTTCACGGACGCGTACAACAAGGCCGACAAGACCTACGACAGCTCCGTGGACGCGCCCTATGTCACCGGCGCGCTCGCCGACATCGACTCCGCCCGGCTGAAGGCCGGGCACGTCAACAGCCCGTCCGGGAACGCGAACCACACCCCGCTGACGCTGACGGACGTGCACTTCACGATCCCGGAGAAGGCCGGCTGGCCGCGCTGGTTCGTCGCCGACGCCAAGGGCAACAAGGGCGGCGACTTCCGCTGGGTGCTGGTGTTCACGCGCAGCGACCTCGGCGAGCGGTGGCAGGTGGCGTATCTGACGCTCATGACGCCCGGGACCGTACCGGAGTTCAGGACGGACGAGGACGGCTGGGCCGAGGCCGTACCGGCCGACACCACGCAACTGGCCGTCCGCCCGGACGAGCTGAGCAAGACCTACGCGCGCTATCTGCAGGACGGCGGGGAGACCTTCGCCGACGGCCGCGACACCAGCGGGCTGCGCGCGGACCGCAAGAAGGCCGCCGAGAAGCCCGGTCTGGTCCGGCAGTTCATCGACGAACCGCTCACCCACGGCGACTACGCGCCGCTCGCGCTGCGCACCGAGGACGGCGGGGCGCTGGTGTTCTTCACCACGCACCACTACGAGAAGCAGACCGCCTACACGGGCGGCACGGTGCCGGTGGCGAACAAGGACGTGCAGGCCCTGATCAAGGGCGAGGTGAAGCAGTCCCTGACGCTGGAGTCGATCGCCAACGAGGCCGTGCTCGACCCGGCCGGCAGCGGCCCGGTGCGGATGCTGGGGCGGGTCCAGGGGCTGACGTCCGCGCAGGGCGAGTGAGCGCGGGCGGGACGGCCGTCAGTGGCGCGGCCGTCAGTGGCGCGGCGGCCAGGTCGCGCTCTGGTGGCCGGCCTCGGCGCCCGCGTGCCGGGCGCAGGCGTCGGTGAGCGCCTCCAGCAGGGTCAGCGGGTCGGGCAGCGGCTGCTCCGGGCCACGCGTCCAGCGCACCCGCTGGTCGTCGTCGCCGGGCAGCCGGGCGGGCGGTACGAGGACGTAGGAGCCGCGGCAGTGCCAGCGCAGGCCGGGGTGCTCGGCCATCGTCTCCGGATGGCAGTCCAGCTCGCAGGGCCACCACTCGTCCTCGTCCTCGGGGGTGCCGCGGGTGAGGGTGAAGAAGAGCATGCGGCCGTCGTCGCTCTCGGCGACCGGACCCACCTCGACGCCGGAGCCGAGCAGCCGGTCCAGGGCCTCGCGGCCGGCCTGGAGGGGCACGTCCAGCACGTCGTGCACCATGCCGGTGGCGGTGATGAAGTTCGCCTGCGGCTGGTGCCGGGCCCAGCGCTCGATCTGGGCGCGGTCGGTGGTGGACTGCGTCTGCCAGGCGAACGACACCGGGTGCCGGGCCGGGGTGGGACAGCCGACGCGGTCGCAGGAGCAGCGGTAGCCCGGGGCGGGATGCGCGGCGGGGGCTAGCGGCAGGCCCGCGCCGACGGCGGCGAGCAGCAGGGCCTCACGGCCGTCGTCGCCGGCGGCCTCCTTCGGGCGGCGTCCGCGCAGCCACTGGGAGAGTTTGCCCTGCCGGCCGGTCCGGCCGCCGAACGTCGCGCTCATCTATCGCCTCGGTCTGGTGGTCGCCTCGCTGGTGTGCGGACAGCATGCCTTATCGTCCCATCTTCGCGTGCTTCGGGGGGCCGCAGGACGGTTCGGACGGAACGCCACGAGACGATCCTCACAACGTCCGAACCGACCGCCGACGGCCACCGGGCGGGCAGCCACAGCCACCGGGTGGGCGGCCGACAACCGCCGGGTGGGCGGCGACAACCGCCGGGCGGGCAGCCGACGACCGCCGCGCCCGCGGCCCGCAGGCGCCGGGGTCGACCCCTCGCAGCCACCGCGGGCCGGTACCCCGCATCCGCCGGTCGACACCCCGCAGCCACCGCGGGCCGGTAACGGGGGAGGTCAGCGGGGTGCGATTCCGTGCAGTGCGTACTCGACCAGGGTGTCCGTGTAGTCGTACGAGATCGGCCCGGTGCGTTGCAGCCACCGCTGGGCGAGGGGCGAGACGAACAGTTCCAGCGCGATCCGGGGGTCGACGTCGCCCCGTACCGCCCCGGTGTCCTGCGCCGCGCGCAACCGGTCGACGTACAGCTGGAGCTGCGGTTCGAGGAGCTTGGCCACGAACTCGCGGCCGAGCTGCTCGTTGACCACCCCTTCCGCGGCCAGCGCCCGTGACGGCACCTCGAAGCGCGGGTCGACCAGCTCGTCCACCGTGGCCCGCAGCACCGCCTTGAGGTCGGCGGCCAGGTCACCGGTGTCCGGGAGGGTGTACGGCTCGTGCCCCGCCGCCTTGGCCGCCTGCTCGCCGAGGTCCAGGAACGCCTCCAGCAGCACATCCGCCTTGGACGACCACCACCGGTAGATGGTCTGCTTGCCGACCCCGGCCCGGGCGGCGATGCCCTCGACGGTGGTCTTGGGGTAGCCGACCTCCCCGACCAGGGAGAGGGCTGCGTCGTAGATCGCCCGGCGGGACTTCTCGCTGCGGCGGGTGGCATCGGGGGCGGGCTTGTTGACCATGGGGTGAAAGTAACAGCGGCGAAGCCGGCTACGACACGGAACCGTACGGCGGCCAGGTGTCTCCCCAGTCGGCGTCCCGGGCCGCCTTGTACAGGTCGCCGTGGCGCTTGGTGACCGTCGTCCGGCGCAGCTGCTCCTCGGCCTCGCACAGGTCGAGCAGCACCTGGCCCTTGCGGATCTGCGGGCGCCGCACCACCCGGGCGGGGGCCGGTTCGGCGGGCAGCAGGGTGGCGGCGACGTAGGAGAACTTCTCGTCCTCGTAGGCCAGCGAGCCGCCCTTGACCTGGCGGTGCAGGGAGGAGCGGCCGACCCGGGCGGAGAAGTGGCACCAGTCCGTGCCGGGCACGATGGGGCAGGCGGCGCTGTGCGGGCAGGGTGCGGCGATCCGGAAGCCGGCCCGGACGAGCCGGTCGCGGGCCTCGATGACGCGGTCGTAGCCGGCCGGGGTGCCGGCCTCGACGATCACGACGGTCCGCGCGGCGCCGGCGGCGGCGTCGACGAGGGCGGTCCGGTCGGCCGCGGAGAGCTCGTTGAGGACGTAGGACACCGTGACCAGGTCGGTGGCGTCCAGGGTGAGGTCCGCGCCGATCCGGGCGCGCTGCCAGCGGGCCTTTTCCAGGGACGGGTTGGCGGCGGCGATCTGTCGGCCGAGGGCGAGGGCGGGCTCGGCCCAGTCCAGCACGGTGACGCTGCGCTCGCCCGGCCAGGTGGTCGTCACGGCCCAGGTGGCGGCGCCGGTGCCGCCGCCGACGTCGACATGGCTGCCGGGTGTCCAGCCGGGGACGGTCTCGGCGAACGCCTCCAGCGCCGAGCGGACCGCCTCGAAGGTGGCGGGCATGCGGTAGGCCGCGTAGGCGGCGACGTCGGCGCGGTCGCGGAGGATCGGCGCGTGGGTGGGGGTGGCTCCGCGGTAGTTGGCGATCAGCCGGTCCACGGCGGCGGCCACCTCCGTGGGCGGCAGACCGTCGAGCAGCTCGGCCAGTGCGGTGCGGAGGGGGTCGTTCACCCGGTAATTCTATGGCGCCCCGCGCCGGTGCCGGCCTGCCGGGTGCTCCGCCCCGGGCCCCCGGTCCGCCCGCCCCCGGCGGCACGGCCGGGGGGACCACGGTCCGGCGGGCGCCGTCGCCGAGGCCCCCCCTGGGGCGGGCTCAGATCACCGCGCCCGCCAGTCGCGTCGCCAGCGCCGCCCGCGGCCCGCTGTCCGGGGTACGGCGTCGTGGGTGGACCGTGTTGGCCAGCAGGATCAGGAAGGTGTCCGTCGCCGGGTCCAGGACCAGGGACGTGCCGGTGAAGCCGGTGTGGCCCGCCGCGCCGTGGCCCGCCAGCTCGCCCATGAACCACGGCTGGTCCAGCAGGAAGCCCAGGCCGGGCGGGGTGAACAGCAGTTCCACGAAGTCGGGGCCGAGGATGCGCGCGGGGCCGTAGGAGCCCCCGCTGAGCAGGGCGCGGCAGAAGACGGCGAGGTCGGGCGCGGTGGAGAAAAGGCCCGCGTGGCCGGCGACCCCGCCGAGGGCCCAGGCGTTCTCGTCGTGGACCACGCCCCGCAGCATGCCCCGGTCGGCCTTGGCCCACGGCCGCCGCTGGTCCTCGGTGGCCGCGGCGCCGGGGCAGGGTCCGAAGGCGGTGGCGGTCATGCCGAGCGGCCGGGTGATGCCGTCCTGGACGAGGACGTCGAGGCCGCGGCCGGTGATGCGCTCCAGCACGAACTGGAGCAGGAGCATGTTCAGGTCCGAGTACACGTACCGGCCCGGCTCGGTCACCGGCGCCTCGGTGCGCAGCAGGTCCAGCCGGGCGGCGTCGTCCGCGCAGTCGTACAGGGGGAGTTCGGGGCGCAGCCCGGAGGTGTGGGTGAGCAGCTGGCGGACCGTGACGCCGTACGCCGCGGCGGCGTAGAAGTCGGGCAGGTAGTCGCCGACGCGGGCGTCGATGCCGAGGGTGCCGCGCTCGATCTGCTGCACGGCGGCCACGGACGTGAACAGTTTGGTGAGGGAGGCCAGGTCGAAGGGGGTGGAGACGGTGGCCGGGACCCGGACGGCGGGCGGCAGTTCGACGCCGGTGCCGGTCTCGGGGTCGCAGGAGGCGTAGCGCACGGCCCAGCCCGAGGCCTCGGACACGGCGATCACGGGCCCGCGGCCGGCCAGCACGACGGCGCCGGCCGCCCAGGGGCGTGCACCGGCGGTGAGGGCGTGCACCTCGGCGACCAGGTGTCCGAGCTCGACAGGGTCGAGTCCGGCCCGCTCCGGTGTGCCGACGCGCAGTCTCGGTGCGCTCAGCTCTCGTCTCCCTCCGACCCCGCACGGGTGGTCTCCCGTGTCGTCCAGGGACGGCACATTCCCACGAAGCAGGCCGCCGCGACCAGTGCTCCGGCCAGCTGGACCACGGCCATGGGCACGGCGGTGTGCTCTCCGGCGACCCCGACGAGCGGCGAGGCGACCGCGCCGACGAGGAAGGAGGAGGTGCCGAGCAGCGCGGAGGCGGAGCCGGCGGCGTGCCGGGTGCGCAGCAGGGCGAGCGACTGGGCGTTGGGCAGGGTGATGCCCATGGCTGACATCAGGACGAACAGGGCGACGGCGATCGGGAGGAGGCCGGTGTCGCCGAGGACGCCCGTGGACAGCAGCAGCAGGGCGGTCGCCGCGAGGACGATCACCGCCAGGCCGACCGCGAGGACCTTGTCCAGGCTGACCCGGCCGACCAGCACCTTGCCGTTGATCTGTCCCGCGATCATCAGGCCGACCGAGTTGACGCCGAAGAGCAGGCTGAAGGTCTGCGGGGAGGCTCCGTAGATCTCCTGGATCACGAACGGCGAGGCGGATATGTAGGCGAACAGCGCGGCGAAGGCGAAGCCGCCGGCCAGCATGTAGCCGGTGAAGGGCAGGTCGGCGAGGAGGCCGCGCATCGCGCTCGTCGCCTGGCCGATGCCGCCGCCGTGCCGGTCGGCCGGCGGCAGCGTCTCGGGCAGCCGCCGCCACACGACGGCGGCGAGCAGCGCTCCGACGGCCGTGAGGACCACGAACACGCCCCGCCAGTCCGTCACCCGCAGGATCTGTCCGCCGATCAGCGGGGCCACGATCGGGGCGACCCCGGAGACCAGCATGAGGGTGGAGAAGAACCGGGCCATGGCCACGCCGTCGTACAGGTCGCGTACGACGGCCCGGGCGATGACGATCCCGGCCGCTCCGGCGAGGCCCTGGAGCAGCCGGAAGGCGACCAGGGTCTCGACGTTCGGCGCGAAGGCGCACAGGGCGGTGGCGAGGAGGTAGACGGCGAGGCCGGCCAGGAGCGGGCGGCGGCGTCCCCAGCGGTCGCTCATCGGGCCCACGATCAGCTGCCCGAGCGCCATGCCGGCCAGGCAGGCGGTGAGGGTGAGCTGGACGGTGGCGGCGGGGGCGTGCAGGGAGCGGGTGACCTCCGGGAGGGACGGGAGGTACATGTCCATGGCGAGCGGGGGCGTGGCGGTGAGGCCGCCGAGGACGAGGGTGACGAGCAGGCCGGTGCGGCGGGTGGCGGCCGGGTGCCGGGCGGTGGACGGGTGTTCCGTCTCCGGTGTCGGCGCCGCCGTGTGCTCGGTCATGCGTCCCTCCCTCTCGTTCTGAGCAGGCACCTATGCTCTCAGCTCGCACACACTGCCGAGGCACACACGAGCGAGGGCGGGGCGGCGACGGCGACGGCGACGGCGGAGCAGGGTAACCGTATGGCGGACATCCAATTCCGCATGACGGACTTCGCGCCTAGGCTGCGGAGCCATGACTGACAGGCAATCGAAGATCGCGGTGGTGACGGGGGCCGGCTCCGGCATCGGACGGGCCGTCGCCGTGGAGCTGCTGCGCCACGGCTGGTCGGTGGCGCTGGCGGGCCGGCGGGCCGAGACGCTGGAGGAGACGGCGACCCTGGTGACGGGAGCCGACTCGCTCGCCGTGCGCACCGACGTGTCCCGGCCCGAGGACGTGGAGGCGCTGTTCGCGGCGACCGTGGCACGGTTCGGCCGGGTGGACCTGCTGTTCAACAACGCGGGGACGTTCGGTCCGGGCGGGGTGCCCGTGGAGGACCTGCCCTACGACGCCTGGCGGCACGTGGTGGACACCAACCTCAACGGGGCGTTCCTGTGCGCCCAGGCGGCCTACCGGCGAATGAAGGAGCAGGACCCGCAGGGCGGCCGGATCATCAACAACGGCTCCATCTCGGCCCACACGCCCCGCCCGCACTCGGTCGCCTACACCGCGACCAAGCACGCGCTGACCGGTCTGACCAAGTCGCTGTCCCTGGACGGGCGGCAGTACCGCATCGCCGTGGGCCAGCTCGACATCGGCAACGCGGCGACCGACATGACGAGCCGGATGCAGACCGGCGCACTCCAGGCGAACGGGGAAGTAACCCCGGAACCGGTGATGGACGTGGCCGATGTGGCGCGCACGGTACGGCACATGGCCGAGCTGCCGCTGGAGGCGAACGTGCAGTTCGCGACGGTGCTGGCGACGGCGATGCCCTACATCGGGCGGGGCTGAGCGGCCTCCTCCCGCACGCCCGACCGGAATTCGAACGTCCGCGGCATTGCGGTCGGTCGCGGACATATGCTCAACTTTCCTCCACCAGAACTTCACAGTTGGAGCATGGAAGTTCCGCAGCCACTCCGAGGGGGGAGGCGGCGGCCGTTCCACCCGACCGGACTCGGGGGCGGACCAGGCGGCGACGACCGCGGGCCGCACGCCGGTGGGTGGAACGGCCGCCGCACACACCACCCGGCCGCTCGGCCCTGCTCCTCAGGCCCAGTCCGTTCGGCCTCGGCCGCCCAGTCCCACCCCTGGGTCCCGTCCACCCGGCTTCAGCCGCGCACCCCTGGCCCTCAGCCCGGGCCCTCGGCCACGGTCGCTCCGCCCTGGTCGGCGTCCCCGCCGGGGGCCTCGCCACCGGCCGCCGCCCGCTTGCCGCGTCGGCGCAGCGCCCAGACCCCGGCGCCCAGCAGGGCGACCGCCCCGGCGGCACCCTCCGCCAGGTGCCACGCCGAGCCGCCCTTCGCCGTCGAGCCGGGCGCGCCGGCCGCCGCCCGCGCGGCCCTGCCCTCCGGCGCCGCGTGCGCGCTCGTCCCGCCCTCGCCGAGCGGTTCCACCAGCGTGCCCACGGCCTGGGCCGAACGTCCGTGGGTGAAGCCCCAGTCGAGCAGCGCGGCGGTGTGCTCGTAGACGGCGTTGCCGCCGGCGTCGGGGTGCATCACGGTGACCAGAAGCGTGCGCCCGCCGCGGCTGGCCGCGCCGGTGAAGGTGTTCCCGGCATGGCTGGTGTAGCCGTTCTTCACACCGAAGAGGCCGTCGTATGTCTTCAGGCCCCATGACCCGGTCAGCAGCCGGTCGGTGTTCTGGATCTGGAAGGTCTTCTTGCCGCCCGCCGGGAAGTCGGCGGTCCTCGTGCCGCAGTAGCCGCGGAAGTCGGCGTCCCGCAGGCCGTGACGGGCGAAGAGCGTGAGGTCGTACGCCGAGGAGATCTGCCCCTTGTGGTCGAAGCCGTCGGGGCTGACCACACGGGTGTCCAGGGCCCGCAGTTCCTCGGCCCTGGCCTGCATCTCGGCGACCGTCCGGGCGATGCCGCCGTTCATGTGGGACAGCACGTGCACGGCGTCGTTTCCGGAGCGCAGGAACACGCCCTGCCACAACTGCTCGACGGTGTAGGTGATTCCGGGCTTGATGCCGACCAGGCTGGAGCCGGCCGGGACGTCGGCGAGATCGGCGTCGGTGACCCGGTAGCGCTGGTTGCGGTCCAACTTCTTCAGCACCGTGTCCGCGAACAGCATCTTCAGTGTGGACGCGGGCGCGAGCCGCCGGTGCGCGTTGAAGGAGGCGAGTACCTCCCCGCTCGTGCAGTCGGCGACCACCCATGAGCGGGCGGTCAGCTTCTTGGGCAGTCCGGAGGCACCACGCACCTGGACACCGCTGCGGGCCAGACGCTCGCCTCCGATGACAGTCGTCGCGGCGGCCTCGGTGGCCGTGGACAGGGGGAGCGCGGCGGCCGTCAGTCCGAGGGCGGCACGCCGGCTGAGCCGGGAACTTTCACGCACCCGGGGACCGTACACCGCGTCGAGCAGCGACTTCGCGACCGGAGGGCCGAACGGCGGGGAATGTGGCGCGTGATGACAATCCGATGAGTCACCCCGGTCCCCGGCTCCTGCACATCCCGTGCCCGGAACGGCTCGAAGGTTCCTCCTCCCGGCGGCTCGAAGGTTCCGCCCGGCGGCTCGGAGGGTGCTCCCGGCGGCTCGAAGGTTCCCCCCGGCGGCTCGGAGGGTGCTCGGCGGCTCGAGGTTCTCCCCGGCGGCTCGGAGGTTCCTCCCTGGACGGCTCGGCAGCGGCGTGACGGTCACCGGGGCGCGTTCGGCACCGCAGCCCCTCGGCCTCGCCCGGTTACGCCTGGCCCGTCTCGAACCGCGAGATCCGCCCGTCCTCCTCGACGGTGAAGGTCCACCTGGTGCGCATCTCGCCCCAGGTGTCGTTGCTGTAGCGGGCCAGCAGGGTACGGCCGCCGTTCGACTCGTTGTCCACGTCCATGTGCCCGCGGGACGAGAAGATCTCCTGGTCGATCCACTCGGCGAGGTCCCGGTCGGATCCGTCGTCGGCCATGGTCGCGCCGGGCGAGAGCAGGGACATGAAGCCCTCGCGGTCGTGGGCGTTGACGGCGTGGACGAAGGCCCGGACGGCCGGATCGCTGAGCTTGGCTGGCTGAATCGTCATGGCGTCAGGCTCACACCGCTCCCGCCGGCCCGCCACCCGAACGGCAGTCAGCCGGCCCGCCACCCGAACGGCGGTCAGGACGAGCCGGACGGTGGCGTCGGTGCGAGGGTGGAGCCACGGGAGGGGGACCTGTCCGCCTGTCTGCCGGGGAGTCACCGTGAGCTGTTACGACCGACGTGATCTGGGCCTGCTGCTGCTCCGGCTGAGCACCGGCGGAATGCTGGCGGCCCACGGCACGCAGAAGCTGTTCGGCTGGTTCGGCGGGCACGGTCTGGAGGGCACCGGCCAGTTCATGGAGTCCGTCGGCTATGCGCCCGGCAAGGCGAGCGCGACGGCGGCGGGCCTGGCGGAGGCGGGCGGCGGCACGCTGCTGGCGCTGGGCCTCGCGACCCCTGCCGCGGGCGCGGCGGCGGCCGGCGCGATGGCGGGAGCGTCGGCGGTGCACGCACCCAACGGCTTCTTCGCCCAGGAGGGCGGCTACGAACACGCGGCGATCCTGGGCCTGGCGG
The DNA here is from genome assembly GCF_016741855.1 of Streptomyces musisoli. Lineage (GTDB taxonomy): Bacteria > Actinomycetota > Actinomycetes > Streptomycetales > Streptomycetaceae > Streptomyces > Streptomyces musisoli. The sequence continues at coordinate 72,760 of NZ_JAERRH010000003.1, forward strand.
CGGCCGGCCTCGCCGTCACCGGCCCGGGCCGGCTCTCCCTCGACCACGCCCTCGGGCACGTCTTCGACCGCGGCTGGATGGTCCCGGTCGCCCTGAGCGTGACGGCGGCGGCGACGGCGGTGGTGGTGGGGGCGCGCAACCGACGGCTCCGGCTGAGCGCGGAGGGCGAGCAGGAGGCCCTGTTCGAGGAGTGAGGCGGTGAGGGGAAAGGCTGGGCCGTCCACTGTCGGCCCAGCCGCCGACTGCCGCCTGCCAACCGTCGGCCGTCGACTGCCGGCTGCCGGCTGCCGGCCGTCAACCGTCGGCCGTCGACTGTCGGCTGTCGGCTGTCGGCCGTCGGCTGTCGGCCGTCAACCGTCGGCCGTCGACTGCCGGCTGTCGGCCGTCGGTCAGGACGTGAGGGTTCCGTCGGCCTCACGCGCCTCGGCGACGGCGACGGCGAGGTCGTCCAGGAGGCCGGCCAGGGCCGCCCGGGTCGGCTCGTCGGTGATCCGGCCGTCCGCGATCTTCCGGGTGGCCTGCGGGATGCGCAGCTCCTGCGGGATCACCCGGGCCCCCATCATGGCGAGCGTCTCGGCCAGCCAGGCCCGGGCCCGATCGCCACCGGTCACCGCGGGGGACGCGCTCGCGAGGGCCACCGGCTTGTCGCAGATCTCGCCTCCGCCGATCATCCACTCCAGGGCGTTCTTCAGCACGCCCGAGGTGCCGTGGGCGTACTCCGGGCTGACGATCAGCACACAGTCCGCCGCGCCGACCGCGGCCCGCAGCTCCGCCACGACCTCGGGCAGCGCGGTCTCCTCGACTTCGGCGTCGAAGAAGGGCAGACGGCCCAGACCCGGGTCGACGACGAGTTCACGCGGGGGCACGGTCAGCTCCGCCGCCGAGCGCAGCACGGCCGCGTTCAACGACCCGGAACGCAAACTTCCGCACAGGCCAAGGATTTTCATACCGATCAGCCTACGTTTCCGGAGGCGACCGGCAGGAAGCAAGCCACCCCGGAGACGGTGGGGGCGGCAGGCGGTCTCACCGGCCCGCGCCCCGGCACCGGCGGCGCACCGCAGGCGAGGCGGTCTCACCGGGCCCGTCACCCGGCACCCGGCACCCGGCACCCGGCACGACGACGCCCGTCACCCGGCGCGCCTGCTGTCGGGCGGGGTCCCTGAAGGGGTCGACGGTCCGGCCGGCTGCGCCGGCTCTCAGTCCAATGGCACCGAAGGCGTCGAGCGGGCCACGTACGCCAGTCCGTCGTACTCGCGCATGAGCACCGTGGGAGCCATGGAGAAGCGGTACGTCACACGGGGCACGCCGGCACCGAAGGACCGCATGAACTGCGGGCTCTCCAGCCAGCGGGCGACGGCGGGGCGGGTCCGGCCGCCGCGGAGGTCGATCAGGTGGTCCCGGGGTGTGGCCGAGGCCAGCCGGCCCTCGACGGAGCGCGGCCCCGCCGCGCCGATGGTGTGCCTCCTGGGCGGCCGGGTCGCGGAGTTTCCCGGGCGGGCCCGGAAGGCACCCTCGCCGAACAGCAGGCCCAAGGCGTAGTACCGCTCCCCGTAGTGGTCCCTGAGGTGCTGCCCCATGGCGGGTATGTCTCGCGCGTAACGGCCGGTGCAGACATGGCCGTTGTGGGCCCAGACGGCCACCTTTCCGGCGGAGCCCTCCTCCAGGGAGATCACTTCCTCGGCCATGTGGCGGTCCCGGGCGGCCAACGCACCCGTCTCCCCGCCGTCCCCGCGCGGCGGCCGGGAGGCCACGTCGGCCGCGGCCACGATCAGGCGCGCATGCCCGAGCGCGCGATCGGCGGCCGCGGCCCCGAGGTGCGAGGCGAGCCGGGGACGCTCTTCCCGGAGGAATCGCTCCAGTTCCCGTGCCTCGGCGAGGAGCCGGGGGCGCCGGGCCAGGAGAGTTCCCGCGCCCGCCTCCGCCAGGGCGCCGAGCGGGCCGCCGGTGATGTCCGCCCGTTCCGGCGCCGACGTGCGCAGGACGGCAGCGAGCGCGACGAGGGAGGGGCCACATCGCTGGGGGTCGATGCCCACGAAGCGTACGGCCCGGTCCTGCGGAACGGTCCGGTTGTGGGCACGCATCCACTCGACGACATCGAGCATCTCCCGGGTCCGCCACGTCCAGAAACCGAGACCGGTCACCACGTCGGCGGCATCACCGGTTCCGTGCAGCACGTAGTCGTCGACCGCCTGTGCGGCCGAGACACTTGCCTCCATGGCCAGGGCGGTGAACCCCATCTCCTCGACGAGGAAGCGCAGTAACAGGTGTTTGAGACGGAAGAACTCGGCGGTCCCGTGCGTCGCCTCCCCCATGCCCAGAACACGCACGTCACGCAGAATCCCGCGCAGTGGCTCCAGATCCCCGTGGCCCGGTCCCGATGCCTCGGGGCGCAGGCCGTCCAGCAACAGGGCACTCTCTTCCAGCCATCGCTGCACTTCCCCGGTCATCGCCATTCCCCTCCGCGTCACCTCGTGGCGCGGTGAGCCTAACTTCGGTACGTCAGACCGGCAGGCTCCAGGAGCGGCCGACGGGTGTTCCGAGCCACACGCGCTGGGTGCCGACCGGGTCCACGGTCAGGCCGAGGTCGCAGTGCGGGGGTGAGCCCGCGTCCTGCCAGCCGGTGAGAGCGGCTTCCACCTGGTCCCAGAGGTGAAGGCGGCCGTGCCGGTGCACGGTCCAACCGCCCCCGGCCGGTTCGGTCCACGCCTGCGATCCGGTGGCGACATCCACGAGGATCACGCCCGTGCCGGTGGTCATGAGTTCGGCGGACGGTGCGGCGAGTTGAGTCCGGAGTACCGTCCAGGCTGGTCTGCGTGCTCGTCTCCTGCGATGTCTCCGACCGCTTGTGCCTGGCCTCCACCGGCAGGGGCGTCCTGTCGGGGTCGACCCAGGCGGGAACCTGCGTGCCCGAGTCGAGGACAGGCCGGGCGGGGGGAAGGACAACCGCTGCGGGTCAGGGCCGCATGCGTCCGAGTCCCCAGGGCTTGATCTGATCCAGTGACGCCAGGGGCTGCATGAGTCTCCTCGTCTCTCAGATGATCCATCAGTGGCCCCGCCGCCCGGGGGGCAGACGGCGAGAGCAGCCCGGCCGGGGCGAGGCGTGAACGAGCATGCCCCCGGCCGGAGGCTTTCGGGCCGCCCGCCACGGTGGGGCGGCGCGCCAGACTCGCCGCGACCTCGCCCGGTGATGCGATCCCAGCCGTCCTGCGGTCGACGGTCCGCGGTGGTGCCGCCCGTTCACGCGTCGGCCCGCAGCTCGGCCCAGACCGTTTTGCCGGTGCGGGACGACTGCGCCAGCCAACGGGTCGCCAGTCCATCCACCACCGCCAGCCCACGGCCGGACTCGGCGTCGTCACCGGGTTCCCGGCGTACGACCCGACGCCTCGACAGGTCCGCGACCGACACCCACACCGTTCCTGGCTCGGGATGCTCCAGCGTCAGACGACACCAGCCCGGCTCCTCCGGCAGCGCGCCCGCCGGGCGAGCGTGCTGCACCGCATTCGTCACCAGCTCCGAGACGACCAACACGACGTCATCCGTCATCCCCTCCAGGTCCCAGCACGCCATGGTGGTGCGAACGCTCATCCGCGCCACCGCCACCGACGACGGGCAGAGGGGAAGCGTCTGCGCGTACCCAGGTACCGGCCCCGTCAGGGGGTGCAGTGCGGGCGGTCCGGAGGGAGCCGTCGTGGTCATAGTCGCCTCTTCGTCGTATCTGTGCCCGCCGGTCCCTCTCGGAGGTGGGATGGTCCGGCAAGCCGTCAACCGGCCCTGCGGGAGTGACCATCGAACGGCCGGTAATCATTCAACACCTGTGCGCGACCATGGGTAAGCGAGCACAGTGGACGGTGAGTTGCACAGGTTGCACACGCTCGGGGGTCACAATGGGACGACAGCCACTCATGCCGAACGACGCCCTGGCCGCGCTGATGCGAGAGGGGAACATCCAGAACGACCAGCTGGCACGCCGAGTCAACGCCGCCGGCGCCGAACTCGGCCTGAGCCTGACCTACACCAAAACGGCCGTCTCGCAGTGGCTGACAGGCCACCGGCCGAAGAGAGAAGCGCGACCTGCCGTCACCGAAGCGCTCTCGCGCCTGCTCGCGCGGCCCGTAACGGCAGCGGAACTCGGCTGGGGCAGCGACACCGCCGAGTCCCCGGACATGGTGTCGGGGATTGTCGACCTTGGAAGGGCGGACATGGACCCATCCCGGCGCGCTGTGCTCGGCGCGGGCCTGTACTCGGCGGCACTGGCCATCCCCCGCTACGAGGACGTCGCAGGCCGGACAGATCACGTCTCGGCCGGTCGCACCGTCCGCATCGGCCGGTCCGACGTGAAGACCGTGGAACGGATGACGGAGCGGATCGCGGACATCCTTGACGACCTCGGTGGTGGCCACGCCCGGCCCATGGCAGCGGCGTTCCTCGTCAATACCGTGGGGCCCTATCTGCGCGCCGACGGGACGGACGAGGTGAAGCGCGCGATGCGGGCAGCCTCCTCGGATCTGACGTACCTCACGGGGTGGATGGCCATGTACGAGCGCGAACATCGCGTCGGCCAGCGGTACTACGTGAAGGCGCTGAAGCTCGCCGGTGCGGCCGAGGATCACGTGACGTACTGCCGCACCCTGCGCGGTATGGCGTTGCAGGCCTCGAACCTGGGTTACGGCTCGAAGGCCCTCGAACTCGCCGACTCGGCCGCGGAAGCCGCTCCGGCCTCAGGGCCGCGCCTGGTGGCGTTCCTGCGCGGCCAGCAGGCGCACGGAGCGGCCATGGTCGGCGACCGGCGACAGGCGTTCGACCGTCTCCGGGAAACCGAAGAGGCGCTCTCGCAGGCAGACGGCCGCAACGACCACATCGGCGGATACGATCGCGCCGCCTACGAATTCCACGTCGCACACGTCCTCTGGGAACTCGGAGACAGGCCCGGATCGGTCAAAGCCCTGCGCCGGTCCAACAAGGCGCGTCCTTCCGGTGAGCGGCAGGGCCGCGTACACGCCACCGGTCTCCTTGCCACCCGGCTCATGGAGATGAGGCATGTGGAAGAGGCATCCCAGGAGTGGGACACGTTCCTGGACGACTACGTCGGCATCAGCAGCGCACGGGGTGACGAGCACTTTGCCGCCCTGCGGACATCCATCCGGCCGTACGCCTCGCTACCGGTCGTGCGCGCGCTGGACGCGCGGGCCCGCGACGTGGCCAGGCTGAAAGCCGCGGCCTGACCGGCACCACGGCGCTTCGCTCCCAACCGGAAGCGGGGCGCCGCCGCGTGCCGGCGGTTCCTCGCTCCTGGTCCCACAAGCGGCGAGCGGAACGGGCCCGACGGAGCTGTGAGGACGCGCCCCGCGCGGAGGGCTTGGGCGGCCGTGGACCGAGGCACAAGGGAAAGGCGCGTAGCACCCGGCCGTCACCTGGACTCGGGGCTGTAATGCCCCCGACCCACCCTCACGCAGAACGGCGAGCCCAGTCCTCATGCGATCGAGCCCGACCGGGGGTCCGGCCAGGACCGCACATGTGCGAAACGGCCTGTGACCTGCGTTGGTCAAAGGCTGTGGGGGGCAGACGAGTCGGGCTGTACGCCGGGTTCTGTTCCCCGGTGTCCTCGCGGACGCCGGGGCGACGGCCATCCATCTAGGGCCGACGTTGCCGTCGGCCTCGTGCGGTCTACCCGCGGACTCGGGCGGGCAGCCCTCGATCGTCCGCGCAGGGCGCTTGTGACGGCGCCCCTCTTGACCTTGCTCCGGGTGGGGTTTACCTAGCTGCCCAGGTCACCCTGGGCACTGGTGGTCTCTTACACCACCGTTTCACCCTTACCGAGGATCAGGATCCCCGGCGGTCTGCTTTCTGTGGCACTGTCCCGCGGGTCACCCCGGGTGGCCGTTAGCCACCACCCTGCCCTGTGGAGCCCGGACGTTCCTCGGGAAGCCCCCTAGGGGGACTCCACGCGGCCGCCCGCCCGGCTCGTCTGCCGTGCCGACCATGGTACCGGGCGGCCGCCGCGCCGCGAACCAGCGGCGGTCGCCAGGACCGAGCCGGCCAGGATCAGCGCGAAGGCGGCCAGCACGGTGGGGCTCAGCGGCTCGGCGAGGAACAGGGCGCCCGCGGCGACCGCCACCGCCGGGTTGACGTAGGTGACCACCGTGGCCCGGGTGGGCCCGGTCTCCTTGATCAGCTCCAGGAACGCCACGAAGGCCACCGCGGTGCAGATCACGCCCAGGGCGGCCAGCGCGGCCAGCACGGTGGGCGAGGGCAGGGCGGACGGGCGGGTGAGGGCGGCGGCGGGGGCGTAGACCAGGGCGGCCAGGGTCAGGCAGGCGGCCGTCAGGTGGAGGGACGGGACCTCCTTGAGGCGGCGGGCCGCGATCAGCGGGGCGACGGCGTAGCCCAGGACGGTCAGCAGGACCTCCGACAGCGAGCGCGCGTCTCCGCCGGTCAGGTGCGGGACGGTGAGGACCGCCACGCCGGTGAGGCCCAGGGTCAGGCCCGCGGCCCGGCGGACGCCGAGGCGTTCCGTGTCGCCCAGGAGCCGGGCAAGGACCACGCCGACGATCGGCACGCCGGCGATCAGCAGGCCCGCCGTCGAGCTGGACAGGTGCCGTTCGGCGTCGGTGAGGGTGTACCAGGGCCCCATGATCTCCAGGCACGCGAAGGCCAGCAGGGGGCGCCAGTGGGCCCGTACGGCGGTGGAGAAGCCGCCCCGGCGCAGGGCGAACGGCAGCAGCAGTGCCGCGCCGACCGCGCACCGCGTGAACACCACCACGGGCGGGGACACCGCGTCCACCGCCACCTTGATCAGCAGATAGGGGACGCCCCAGACCACTCCCATCAGGGAGAACAGGAACCAGCCACGTGCACTCATACGGCCGAGTCTCGGCCGCCCGGTCACGGGCTGTCTTGAACGCTGTTGCGGTAGGCGGCCGGGGTCACGCCGAGCACCCGGCGGAACCAGCGGGTCAGGTGCGCCTGGTCGGCGAAGCCGACGAGGGCGGCCACTTCGGCGGGGCGCAGTCCGGACTCCAGCAGCGCGCGTGCCTTGGTGACCCGGTGCTGGGCGAGCCAGGCGTACGGCGGTATGCCCATCGTCGTGCGGAAGGCGCGCAGGAGCTGGTAGCGGGACAGGCCGAGGTCGGTGGCGAGCAGGGCGAGGGAGGGCGGGTCGGTGAGTTCGTCGGCGAGGCGGTCGCGGACCGTGCGGGCTATGAGGTGGGCGCCGGGGACGCGGTCGGGGGCGGGTCGCGCCGTGGAGTGGCGGTGGGCCAGGGCGGCCAGCAGCCAGGGCAGGACGGACTCGGCCTGGAGCGGGTCGGGGCATGCGCTGAGTTCCGTGTGGGCGGTGCGCAGGGCCGCGGCCAGCGCGGGATCGTCGACGAGGGGTTCACGGAAGTGCGGGAGGCCGCCGAGGGTGGAGTCGGCGAGCAGGGCCGGCTCGGCGTACAGGGCGCGGTAGGCGTAGCCGTCGGTGGGGCTGCCGGGGCCGCCGGTGTGCATCTCGCCGGGTTCCAGGACGACGATCGTGCCCGGGCCGGTGCTGATGTGCCCGCCCCGGTAGTCGATGATCTCGAGGCCGCCGACGCAGACGCCGACGGTGTACTCGTCATGGGCGTGCGGGGCGTACACGTGCCGGCGGAAGTGCGCGGTGAGCAGGTCGAGCGGGGGTCCGCAGCGGCCCAGCCGGGCCCGCGTCCACCGTGCCTGCTCCCCCATGGGATCCGTCCCCTCGCGCTCCCCCCATGGGCCGTTCCCCCGGACTTCCCCCATGGCCTCCCCCTTCGCCGTGCCGCCCGCTACCGCTGCAACGCCGTGAGGCCGCGTTTCCATGCCGCGTCCAGCTCCGCGTCGGCCGGGAAGCGGCCGTGGATCTCCAGGACGACCATGCCGTGGGCGAAGGCCCAGACGGCGCGGGCCAGGTCCATGTCGCCGGCGCAGGCGCGCAGCAGCGGCAGGGCGGCCCGGTCCTCCAGGCCGGCCGGGAGTTCGGCGCGGGGCAGGGGGCGTTCGGTGGCCAGGCGGTACAGGTGGGGGTGGGCGAGGGCGTGGTCCCGGTAGGCGCCGGCGAGCGCTTCGAGCGAGCCGGGGGCGCGGGCCTCGGCGGCCTCCAGGGTCTCGGCGGTCTCGGTCAGCAGCTGTGCGACCAGCTCGACCTCCACGGCCTGCTTGTCGGGGAAGTGCTTGTAGAGGGAAGGGGCCTTGATGCCGAGGCGGTCGGCGAGGGTGCGCATGGTGAGGCGCGCGGCCCCGGACTCCTCAAGGAGGTCCCGGGCCGCCGTCACGATCTCCCGTGCTCGCGGGGTGAGCCGGTCAGCCACGCTGGAAGCCCTCCTTGGTGCGCAGTCCGTAACCGAAGGCGCGATCGTAGGAGATGTGGGCGAGCCAGCCGCACAGGGCCGCGAAGGCGGGCGGCCAGTCCACGGGGAGCACGGTGTAGGCGACGGCGAGTGCGAACGGGACCAGGGCGCGGTGCATCGCGTTGTAGCAGGGCACCGCACGCGGCGCCGGCTGCCCCTTGGCCATGCGGGGCGCGTCGGCCGCCGCGACCAGGAAGGTCAGGTCCGGCAGGACGAGGAAGGCCAGGGCGAGGGCCACGGCCGGCCAGCCGTGGTTCACGGACTCCACGACGGCGAAGGCCGTCCAGAACAGGGCGGACGCCAGCCAGGCGCCGCGGCGCAGGACGGCGGGCGTGGTGCGCGCGGTGGTGGTGCCGGCTGTCGCGGTCATGGCTGCCTCCGGAGGGGTACGGCACGGACAGATGGCTAACGCTGTTAGCCAGACCGTACGGCTAACACTGTTAGCCGTCAAGGCCCGCGCGATGGCGGCCCGGATCTTCGGCCTCCGGCAGCGCCACGCTGACGTGCTCGCCGACGACGCCGGCAGGGACCTCGCCGAAGTGCTCAGCGAACTCGACGAGGACCTCGCCCGGCAGGAGGCGGCGATCCGGGAACGCCGGCAGCGGCTGCGGGCGCTCCCGGACGCCGGCGAGCTGCCCGCCGGCGGACCCGTGTCGCCCGAACTGGCGGAGCTGCTGGCCGCGTTGCCCGCGGACGACTCCCCCATGGCCGCCAAGGACCGGGAGATCCTCGCCCTGATCGACACCGGGGCGCCGCCGCGGGAGCGGGAGCGGCTGCTGTCCGCGCTGCGCGGCGCCCTGGACGCCCCGGACGCGGTGGCGCGGGCCCGCGAGGCGTACGCGCTCCTCGACGCGCTGGCGGACGCCGCCCCGGACGACCCGCGCGTGGAACAGGCGGCGCGCACGCTGGCCGGCTGCGTCCCGGCCGGCCTCCTCACGGACGGCCGGCCGGAGCAGCAACAGGCCTTCCTGCGCGCCCTGTACGCCGACTTCGGGGCCGCCCAGGCGCAGGCGATACGCCGTACGCTGGAGATCCTCACGGGGGAGGAACGATGACGACGGTGTCCCGACTGGCCCGGCACGAGCTGCGGCTCTTCGCCAGCCTGGCGCTGTGGCTGGCCCGGCGCACCGAGGGTGCCGCCGCCGGGCAGGCGTTCGGATACGCACGCGGACAGGGCGCGACCATGCTGGGGCTGGCCTTCGTGTGCGTGGTCGAGACGGTCGGTGTGTCCTTCATGCTGCGCGACATGCCCGTGGCGCACGACGTGCTGCTGGTGCTGGACGTCTACACCGTGCTGTTCGTGCTCGGACTGCACGCGGCCTGCACGGTCCGCCCGCACGTGCTGACCACGGACGCGCTGCGGGTGCGGTACGGCGCCCACGTGGATCTGCGGATCCCGCTGACCGCGATCACCGCCGTACGCCGGGAGACCCGGAGCACGCACGGGACGGAGGCGGACGCGCTCGACCTCGCCGTCGGCTCCCAGACCACGGTGACGCTCGAACTCGCCGAGCCCGTCGTCCACACGAGCGTGCTCGGCCGCCGCAGGCGGGTGAGCGTGGTCCGGCTCTACGCCGACGACTCCGGCTCCCTCGTCCGGGCCCTCACTCCCGGGTAAGTCCGGCCCTCACTCCCGGTGGCCCCGGCCCTCACCCCCGGTGGGCCCCGGCCCTCACCCCCGGTGGGTCCCGGCGGGCCCCGGCGGGCCCCGGCCCCACACTCCCCGGTGGATCCCGGCCCTCACCCCCGGTGAGGAGGGGCCCAGGGGCGGGGCCGGGGGCGTGGATCTTGCGGTGGGGCGTGCGGCGGGCGTGGGGCCGGGGCGGGTGGGCGGCACGCCGTACCCTGGCGCGGAGGTCTATGTAAGGAGTACGTGTTGCTGGTCCTGCTGCCGCCCTCCGAAGGAAAGGCGAACCCGGGCGAGGGCGCCCCGCTGGAGCCGGAGTCGCTGTCCCTGCCGGGGCTCACCGCCGCGCGGGAGGCCGTGCTCGGGGAACTGGTCGAGCTGTGCTCCGGCGACGAGGAGAAGGCCCGCGAGGTGCTCGGACTGAGCGAGGGGCTGCGCGGCGAGGTCGCGAAGAACGCCGGGCTGCGCACGGCCGGCACCCGCCCCGCCGGGGAGATCTACACCGGTGTCCTCTACGACGCCCTCGGCCTGGCCACGCTGGACGCGGCCGCGAGGAAGCGCGCGGCGGACTCGCTGCTGGTCTTCTCGGGCCTGTGGGGCGCCGTGCGGGTCACGGACCGGATCCCCTCCTACCGCTGCTCGATGGGGGTGAAGCTGCCGGGGCTCGGCGCGCTGGCCGGACACTGGCGGACGCCGATGGCGGAGGTGCTGCCCGCGGCGGCCGGGGACGGCCTGGTGCTGGATCTGCGGTCCTCCGCCTACGCGGCGGCCTGGCGGCCCAAGGGCGAGGTCGCGGGACGGACGGCGACCGTACGGGTGCTGCACGCGCCGACGCGGAAGGTCGTCAGCCACTTCAACAAGGCGACGAAGGGCCGGATCGTCCGCGGCCTGCTGACCGCCGATGCCGCGCCGAAGGACCCCGCCGGGCTGGTGGAGGTGCTGCGGGAACTGGGGTACGTCGTGGAGGCGGAGGCGCCGGGCAGGGCGGGCAAGGCCTGGTCGCTGGACGTGCTGGTGGACGAGATCCACTGACACCCACCCGCGCATTGCAACATGCGCAACGTTCATTGCGTGTGTTGCAGTCGCTGGGCACGATGAGGACATGACCTCGCCGGCGCCCTCCCCCTCCGCTGCCTCCGTACTGGATCTCGCGCCCGTCCTGCCCGTGGTGGTGCTGGCCGACGCCGCCGACGCCGTGCCGCTCGCGCGGGCACTGGTGGCGGGCGGGCTGCCCGCGATCGAGGTGACCCTGCGGACCCCGGCCGCCCTGGACGCGATCCGGGCGATCAGCGCCGGGGTCCCCGGGGCCGTGGTCGGGGCGGGGACGGTGATCAGCCCCGGGCAGGTGGACGCGTGCGAGGCGGCGGGGGCGCGGTTCCTGGTCAGCCCCGGCTGGACCGAGGCGCTGCTGGAGGCGATGCGCGGGTCCGGGATGCCGTTCCTGCCCGGGGTGTCGACCACCTCGGAGGTCGTCACACTGCTGGAGCGCGGGGTGCGGGAGATGAAGTTCTTCCCGGCGCAGGCCGCGGGCGGTACGCCGTACCTGAGGTCGCTGGCCGGGCCGTTGCCGCAGGCCCGCTTCTGTCCGACCGGCGGGATCGGCCCCGGTACCGCGCCGGAGTATCTGGCCCTGCCCAATGTCGGCTGCGTCGGCGGCAGCTGGATGGTGCCGGCGGACGCGGTCGCCGCCGGGGACTGGGACCGGGTCGAGGAGCTGGCGCGGGCCGCGGCCGGGCTGGGGGCCCCTGTCAGGGACGCAGGTGGGACGTGTCGTTGAACAGCCGTACGCTCGCGTTGCCGTCCGCGTAGTACGCCACCGCCGACAGGGACGCGGCGGAGAGTTCCATGCGGAACAGCGCCTGGTCCGGGGCGCCGAGGGCGAGCCGGACGAAGGTCTTGATCGGGGTGACGTGGGTGACCAGCAGGACTGTACGGCCCGCGTAGGCCGCGACCAGCTTCTCCCGGGTGGCCTCGATCCGGACGGCGGTCTCCGCGAAGCTCTCGCCGCCGCCGGTGGGGTGGGCCCCAGGGTCGGCGAGCCAGGCGTTCAGGTCCTCCGGGTGGCGTTCGCGGACCTCGCCGAAGGTCAGGCCCTCCCAGGCGCCGAAGTCCGTCTCGCGCAGGCCGTCCTCGATCGCGACGTCCAGGCCCAGGCGGGCGGCGACGATGCCGGCGGTCTCGCGGGTGCGGGCGAGCGGTGAGGCGACGATCGCCTGGACGGTGCCGCGCCTGGCCAGGGCCTCCGCGACGCGCCGGGCCTGCTCGCGGCCGGCGTCCGAGAGGGAGGGGTCCGTGCCGCCGCTGCCGGAGAAGCGCTTCTGGGGAGTGAGCGGGGTTTCGCCGTGGCGGAGGAGGACGAGGGTGGCGGGGGCGCCGAGGTCGGGGGCGGCGCTCCAGCCGGGGGTCGACGGTTGCCGGGCGCCCTCGGGACGCGGACCGCCGGGAGCCGTGGGGTGCCGGTCGCCGGGAGCCGTGGGATGCCGGTCGCCGGGAGCCGTGGGATGCCGGTCGCCGGGAGCCGTGGGATGCCGGTCGCCGGGAGCCGTCGGGTGCCGGTCGCCGGGGGGCGAAGGGCGCTGCCCGCCGGGGGGTGCCGCCGCGCCCACCCGTGCCGCCCCAGCGGCACGACTGCCCGCGGCTGGGGCTTCGCCGGCGCCCTCGGCCGGGGCTGCGGCTTCCGCCAGGGCCGCTCGTGCTCTCGCCGCGCCCGCCGCCGCGTCGCCCGGGGGGCCCGAGGGCTCCGGGACGGCCGGCGGGGTGTCCAGCGCGGCACGGGAGTGGGACGGGGACCACTGCTGCCCCTTCGCCCCCGCGTCCATCGCCTCGTTGGCCAGGCGGTCGGCGTGCTTGTTGCGGTCCCGGGGGATCCACTCGTAGCCGACCCGGTCCGGCGGGAAGACGGACCTCGCCTCGGTCGCCAGGGGCTTCATGTCGGGGTGCTTGATCTTCCAGCGGCCCGACATCTGCTCGACGACGAGCTTGGAGTCCATACGGACGTGGACCGACGCGGCCGGGTCGAGGGCGTGGGCGGCGCGCAGGCCGGCCAGGAGGCCGCGGTACTCGGCGACGTTGTTCGTGGCGATCCCGATGTACTCCGCCGCCTCCGCCAGGGTCTCCCCCGTCACGGCGTCGCTGACCACGGCCCCGTAACCGGCGGGCCCGGGGTTGCCCCGTGACCCGCCGTCGGCCTCGACGATGAACTCCCTCACCCCTGAAGCCCCTTACAGACCCGATTCCGCCGTACGCACCAGGATGCGGCCGCAGTTCTCACAGCGGACCACCGTGTCCGGCGCCGCCGAGCGGATCTCGCTCGTCTCGGTGATGGCCAGCTCCTGCCGGCAGCCCTGGCAGGTGCGGGCGTAGAGCTTGGCCGCTCCGATGCCGCCCTGCTGCGTACGCAGCTTGTCGTAGAGCTTCAGGAGGTCCGCGGGGACGGAGGCGGCGACGACCTCGCGCTCCTTCGTCACCGACGCGGCCTCGGCGTCGATCTCCCCGAAGGCCGCGTCCCGGCGCCCGGTGGCGTCGTCGATCTTCGACTGCACCGAGCCGACCCGCTCGGTCAGCTCGTTGACCCGCTCCTGCGCGCTCTCGCGGCGCTCCATGACCTCCAGCACCACGTCCTCCAGGTCGCCCTGCCGCTTGGCGAGGGAGGCGATCTCGTGCTGGAGGTTGGACAGGTCCTTCGGCGAGGTGACCGCGCCGGAGTCCAGGCGCTGCTGGTCGCGGACGGCGCGCTGGCGCACCTGGTCGACGTCCTGCTCGGCCTTGGTCTGCTCGCGGGCGCAGTCGCTCTCCTCGGTCTGCGCGGCCACCAGCAGGTCGCGCAGCTGCGTGAGGTCCTTCGTCAGCGACTCGATCTCGGCGTGCTCGGGCAGGGACTTCCGCTTGTGCGCGAGCTGCTGGAGGCGGACGTCGAGGGCCTGGACGTCGAGGAGACGGATCTGGTCGGCGGGCGCGGCGTTCAGTTGGGGGCTCCCAGGTTCAGCTAGAGGTGGTGGACGCCGCGTGGGCGGTCCAGGGGTCGGTGACCGTCTTGGAGACGTGGACGCGCAGGTCCCAGCCGTGACGGTCGGAGATCTCGTCGAGCTGGCTCGCGGCCAGCTCGCACCAGGGCCACTCGGTGGCCCAGTGCGCCGCGTCGAGCAGCGCGAGGGGGCTGTGGGCCACCGCCTCGGAGGCGGGGTGGTGGCGCAGGTCCGCGGTGAGGAAGGCGTCGACGCCGGCCGCGCGGACCTGGTCGAAGAGGCTGTCGCCGGAGCCGCCGCTGACGGCGACCGTACGGACGACGGCCTCGGGGTCGCCGGCCACCCGGATGCCCTGCGCGGTGGCGGGCAGCCGCTCGGCGGCGCGGGCGGCCAGTTCGCGGACGGTGAGCGGATGGTCGAGTTCGCAGACGCGGCCGAGGCCCCGGCACCCGTGCGGGTCGGTGGGATCCGGCACGAGCGGTCGTACGACCCGCAGGTCCAGCGCGCCGGCGAGGGCGTCGGAGACTCCCGGATCGGCGGTGTCGGCGTTGGTGTGGGCGACGTGCAGCGCGATGTCGTTCTTGATCAGCGTGTGCACGACCCGGCCCTTGAAGTGCGTGGCCGCGACCGTGGTCGTACCGCGCAGGTAGAGCGGGTGGTGGGTGACGAGCAGATCGGCGCCGAGCTTCACCGCCTCGTCGACGATCTCCTGGACGGGGTCGACGGCGAACAGGACCCGGGTGATCTCCTGGTCGGGATCGCCCACGACCGTGCCGACCGCGTCCCAGGACTCGGCCCGCTCGGCGGGCCACAGGTTCTCCAGAGCGGCGATGACTTCAGACAGACGGGGCACGGAGCAAGGCTACCTGGCTGTTCGGCGGGGCTGTACCGCATGCGTCCGCTTCGCCCCCGCTCAGCACACACGCCCCGGTTTCCTCAGGTGAATCGCTTCTGCGCCACCCGTATGTGTGAAGCGGCCGTCGGCGGATCCCACGCCTGTGCGTACGAAAACTAGCTTCGTCGCCGGAGGTGACCGAACGATGACGGCCTGTGCGATCGAACCCCCGTCGACCGGTGCGGTGGAGGGCGGGGCGGGGTGCGCCATCACGGCGGACGGCGCGTACGCCGCCCGGCTCGCGCTGGACGGTGACTCCTGGTTCCCGGAGCGCTGGACCCTGGACGGACCGGAGCCGTACGCGGTGCCGCTGCGCGGCGACCAGCCCGAGGAGCCCGGCACCGGACTCCAGCCGATGGGCGACGGCCGGGTGCTGATCCACCGGCGGGTGGCCGGCCGGCACGTCTTCTCGCTGCTGTACCCGACCGGGCCCGGCACCGGTGAGCTGCCGCTGGGCGCGGTGGAGTGCCCCGAGCCCGGCACCCGGCTCGTCCTCCTGCCGCCGGCGCCCGGGGGCGTGCGGGCGTACGCCCTCGCCGTCGGACCGCGATCCGGTGCGGTGTGGCTGGTGGCGGGCGGGGCGTTCGGCCCGCAGCGGCTCGCCGAGGTGCCGGGGCGCTGCTCGGGCGGGGTCTGGCTGGACCGCGGCGGACGGCTGCTCGCGCTCGACCGGGAGCTGGACGGGCGCACCAAGACGGTCGTGGTGGACCTGGAGCGCGGCGGCGAGGTCTCGCCGCTGCTTCAGATCACGGAGGGCAGCGACGACCGGCTGCTGCTCGCCGACCCCGACAGCGGACTGCTGCTGATCTCGTCCGACGCGCCCTCCCCCGGGCAGGAACGGTTGGGCTGGGGGGTGCTCGGCAGCACCCTGCCGGTGCGGTTCCCGGAGTGCCTGCGGCTGCCGGAGTGCGCGGTGGCGCCGTTCGCGATCCAGCCGGGGCAGGTGCTGACGCCGGAGCAGTGCGCGGTGGGGCTGCGCATGGACGGGGCGTTCGGCACCTGGGTGGGCACCTGGCGGCCGGCCGAGCGGCGGGTGCGGCACCTCCCGGCGCCCGAGGGGTGGCTGGCGGGGGCCGGGCTGTGGACGGAGGGCGGGGTGCTGCGGTTGCCGTACGCGACGGAGGCGACCCCGTGCGGTGTGGCGGACCTGGCGGCGTCGCGGACCGGGGCGCCGGAGCCGGGCCGGCCGGCGGCGGAAGCGGTCCGGCCGGCGGCGGAAGCGGTCCGGCCGGCGGCGGAAGCGGTCCGGCCGGCGGCGGAAGCAGAGCTTCCGGTGGTGGATTCGGAGCCTCCGGTGCCGGTCGTGAACCGTCCGGTGCCCTTGCAACAGGCCCCTCTGGGACGTCTTGTAACGAAGTAGTGCCGGTCGGCGTGTGCGCCTGGATTCGGCCCGTGGTGCGCCGGTTACACTCGCCCGGCTGTACGAAAGATCATGTTGACGGGGTGAAAACGTCCGATGAGCGACACCAGCACCACTGAACAGCTGTCTGCCGACTCTTACGAGACCGCCGGCCACGGCCGGCACCGGGGCCCGATCGCGGCCCAGGAGAGCGAGACGGCTCCGCACGGCCGGCACCGCAAGCCGGCCCAGGAGACGGCCGAGGCTGCCGCCTGACGGCAGTGCGGAAGAGGGGGCGCCCGACGGGCGCCCCCCTTTTTTGCCTGTCGGCTCTCTTCTCCGCCTGCCGGCTGTTCTCCGTGCCGGTGGTTCACGCCCGCCTGAGTCCCAGCACCTCCGCCGCCGCGAAGGTCTCCCCCGGCGGCCGGCCGTCGTAGTGCGGGGTGAGCAGGGCGTCGAGTTCGTCGTACGTGAAGGTGTCCTGCTTGCTGTCGAACGTGGCGCGCACGCGCGGCCGTTCGACGATCGCGACCATGCCGCCGTGGACGACGAGCAGCTGGCCGTTGACCTTCGCCGCGGCCGGCGAAGCCAGATAGCCGACGAGCGGGGCGACATGCTCGGGGGCGAGCGGGTCCAGCCCCTCGTCCGGCCGCTCGAAGCCCGCGAAGACGTCCTCGGTCATCCGGGTCCGGGCGCGCGGGCAGATGGCGTTGGCGGTGACACCGTACTTGGCGAGGGCGAGGGCGGTGGAGGTGGTCAGGCCGACGATCCCGCCTTTCGCCGCCGCGTAGTTGGGCTGGCCCGCGGACCCGGCCAGGAACGCCTCCGAGGAGGTGTTCACGATCCGCCCGTACACCGCCGCCCCGGCCGCCTTGGACCGTTCCCGCCAGTGCGCCGCGGCGAAGCGGGTGGTGTTGAAGTGCCCCTTGAGATGGACGCGGATGACCGAGTCCCACTCGTCCTCCGCCATGGAGAACACCATGCGGTCGCGCAGGATGCCGGCGTTGTTGACGAGGATGTCCAGCTTTCCGAACTCGGTGACGGCCAGCCGGACCAGTTCACCGGCCCGCGCGAAGTCGGCGATGTCCCCGGAGTGCGCGAGGGCCTTGCCGCCGGCCGCGCGGATCTCCTCCGCGACCAGCTCGGCGGGCCCCGCGGACGCGGCACCGGAGCCGTCCCGCCCGGGCTGCCCGTAGTCGTTGACGACGACGGCCGCGCCGAGCCGGGCCAGCTCCATGGCCTCGGCCCGGCCGAGCCCGCGTCCGGCGCCGGTGACGACCGCGGAGAGTCCCTCGAGTGGCAGTGTCATGACGGGGTCCTCCGCTCGCTCAGATCTCGATGCAGGTACGCAGGGCGGTCCCGGTGCGCATCTGGTCCAGCGCCTCGTTGATCTCCGCGAGCGGCACCCGGTGGGTGATCAGGCCGGCCAGGTCGATCCGGCCGGCCCGCCACAGGGCGATCGCGCGCTCGTAGGAGCGCAGCACGTCGCCGCCGCCGTACAGGGACGGCAGGATCCGCTTCTCGTCGAAGAACAGCTCGAACATGTTGAGCTGGAGGAAGTCGTCCATGGCGCCGGCGCCGACCACGACCAGGGTGCCGCCGCGCCGGGTGTTCTCGTAGGCGGTGCGTGCGGTGGCGGACCTGCCGACGACCTCGAAGACGTAGTCGAAGCCCTCGCCGCCGGTGACCTCCTGCCTGGCGCCGGCCAGTTCCTCCGGGGACACCGCCCTGGTGGCGCCGAACTGCAGCGCGGCCTCGCGCCGGGAGGCGACCGGGTCCACGGCCACGATCTCGGCGGCGCCCTTCAGCCGGGCCCCTTGGACGGCCGAGATGCCGACGCCCCCGCAGCCGATGACGGCGACCGACGAACCGGCCGCCACATCGGCGGTGTTGAGGGCGGCACCGAGGCCGGTGGTCACCCCGCAGCCGATCAGCGCGGCGATGTCGTAGGGCACGTCCTGAGGGATCGGCACGGCGCAGCCGGCGTCGACCACGACCTCCTCGGCGAAGGTGCCGGTGCCCGCGAAGCCGAAGAGGTCGCCGCCGGGGCGGCGGAAGTTGGGGGTGCCCGCGTTCATGAAACCGGCCAGACAGAGCTGGGTCTGCCCGCGTTTGCAGGCCGGGCAGCTCCCGCAGGCCGGCAGCCAGCACAGGACGACCCGGTCGCCGGGCTTCAGGTGCCGTACTCCGTCCCCCGCCTCCAGGACCTCGCCGGCTCCCTCGTGGCCGGGCACGAAGGGGGCCGGCTGGGGCAGCACCCCGCTCATCGCGGACAGGTCCGAGTGGCACAGCCCGGTCGCGCGCACCCGGACCCTGACCTTGCCGGGGCCGAAGCCCACCGCCTCGACGTCGTCGAGGACCTCCAGCTTTTCCTGGCCGATCTCGTGCAGTACGGCTGCGCGCATGGTGCGGCTCCCCTCGGAGACTGTTTCCGGCTGCTGTCAGGAGTGCTGGGCGACGGTGTCGGCGAGCACCGGAGCGTCGTCGGCCGTCAGGAGTGCTGGACGACGGTGTCGGCGAGCACCGGTGCGTCGTCCCGGTCCACGGCGCCCACCGTGACCCGCACCCGGCCGTCCTCCCGCCACATGCGGATGCGCAGGGTCTCGCCCGGGAACACGACCCCGGCGAACCGGGTGCTGTAGCCGCGCACCCGGGTCGCGTCGCCGTCGAGGAGCGTGTCGACGACCGCCTTGAGCGTGATGCCGTAGGTGCACAGCCCGTGCAGGATGGGCCGTTCGAAGCCGGCGCGCTTGGCGAAGTCGGGGTCGGCGTGCAGCGGGTTCCAGTCGCCGGAGAGGCGGTAGAGCAGGGCCTGGTCCTCGCGGACCGGGTGCTCGACGGTCCGGTCGGGGTCGCCGGCGGGCGGTTCCCGGCGGACCGAGGGGCCGCGGTCGCCGCCCCAGCCGCCCTCCCCGCGTACGAAGATCTGGGCGTCGTTGGTCCACAGCGGGCCGTCGGCGTCGGCGACCTCGGTGCGCATGACCAGGACGGCCGCCTTGCCCTTGTCGTGGACGGCGGCGATCCGGCCGGTGGCGGTGGCGGTGCCCCGCGCCGGGATCGGGCGGTGGATGCCGAGGGTCTGCCCGCCGTGCAGGACGCGGGCCAGGTCGACCTCGACACCCGGCATGGACAGCCCGCTGATCACTCCCGGCGAGCCGTTGCCCGCGACGGTGGCGAAGCTCGGCAGGACGTGCAGCCGGGACTCCAGGGTGTAGCGCAGCTCGTCGGGGTCGGTGGCGGGCCGGCCGGCGCCGATGCCGAGGTGGTAGAGCAGCACGTCCTTGTGGTCCCAGGTGATCTCGCCGGTCCGGGGTTCGGCCGCGAGGGCCTTCGCTGCGTCGATGGGCATGGGACTCCTGAGACAGTGACGGTGAAAGACCCCGGCGCGGACGTCCGCACCGTCGGCCGCACCGGGGTCGCTGCGGGCCGATCTAGAACGCGTTCCAGTCCGGCGCCCTCTGTATAGCCCAGCACTCCGCAGTTGTGAAGGCTCCTGACACTGCGTCAGCACTCGGCGGCACCCGTGACATTTGTACTGCCCGAGTCCGTACATACGCATCTGCCGGAGCGCGGTCCGGCTCCGTAGGGTCGGTCCGTACGCTGTGCCGGCGTACCGCCGAGGGCGGGGGCCGGCTGATCGGGGGAGACGGAAGAGATGACGTGGCGGCGGAACGTGCGGCGCCGGGTGCGGACCTGGCAGTCGGCGCGGAGCGAGTGGAAGGCGGCGCGGGACGAGTGGAAGGCGGAGTACGAGCGTTCCAAGGCCGCGCGGCGGGCCGCCGGTAAGAAGCGCGAGTTCCCGGACACCGACCATCCGGGTCCGCCCCCGACCGGCTTCGCCCTGCTGCCCTGGCTGCTGCTGGGACTGGGAGCCTTCTCCAACCTGCTCCAGGGCGAGACCCCGAACCCGTGGATCGGCGGCCTGGGCCTTCCGACCTTCAACTCCCTCTACATCTACGTCACCTTCCGCTCCTTCGACCGGGTCAAGCGCGAGTCGGTGTCCACCCGGGTGGCGCTCGGCCTGATGGGCCTGCTGACCACCGGCCTGGCCCTCGGCTACGGCGGTGACTGGCTGACGTTCTTCCCGCTGCTGGGGCTGGCGACCGGCGCCGCCCTGCGCGGCCGGGGGCTGGGACGCACGGGTCTGCTCCTCGCGCTGTACGCCGGTGCCATCGCCTACGTCCGTGGCGGCTGGGACGACGCCACCGGCATCGGGTACGCCACCTTCCTCTCCAGCATGGTGACCGCCGCGATCCTCGGGCTGTCCGAGGCCGTGCGGGAACTGCGCGCCGCCCGTGAGGAGCTGGCCCGGCGCGCGGTGGAGAAGGAGCGGCTGCGGTTCTCCCGCGATCTGCACGACCTGCTCGGGCACACGCTGTCGGTGATCGTGGTGAAGTCGGAGGCGGCCCGGCGGCTGGCCCCGCGGAACATGGACGCGGCGCTGGCGCAGATCACGGACATCGAGTCGGTGGGCCGGCAGGCGCTCACCGAGATCCGCGAGGCGGTGACCGGCTACCGCGAGGGCAGCCTGGCCACCGAGCTGACCCGGGCCCGGTCGGCGCTGTCCGCGGCGAGCGTGGAGCCGGTGTTCAGCCAGTCCGGGACGCCGCTCGACCCGCAGACCGAGGCGCTGCTCGGCTGGGTGGTGCGCGAGGCGGTCACCAACGTGGTGCGGCACAGCCGCGCGAGCCGCTGCGAGATCGCGGTGGAGAGCACGGCCGAGCGGGTCCGGCTGACGGTGACGGACAACGGCACGGGGCCGGCCACGAACACCGGCGCCGACACGAGCACCGGCACCGGTACGGGCACCGATACGGGCACCGGCACCGGCATCGATACGGACACCGGTACGGGCACCGGCACCGATACGGGCGCCCGCACCGACCCGGGCACGGGCGTGAGCGCCGCGGCGGGCGCCCGTGAGGGCATCGGCGGTACGGGACTGAAGGGGCTGACCGAGCGCCTCGCGGCGGCGGGCGGCTCCCTCACGGCCGGCCCGGCGCCGCGCGGCGGCTTCACGGTCACCGCCGACCTTCCCGTCCGTGCCGACGAGTTGACCCCGGCAGCGGCTGCGGTCCCCAGGGCGGGCCGACCGGCCGGCTGACGTCGTCCGCCCAGGACGTGCCGCTGGTGAAGGCCGAAGCGGTGCGGTGCCTGCGGGGCGCCGCCGCGGGGGCGCCGCCGTAATCTGAGCCCATGAACGAGATGCCCCGGGACCACCGGCCCGCCAAGTGCATCCGGGTGCTGCTCGCCGAGGACCAGGGCATGATGCGCGGCGCCCTCGCCCTGCTGCTCGGCATGGAGAGGGACATCGAGGTCGTGGCCCAGCTGGGTTCGGGGGACGGCATCGTGGACGCCGTGCTCGTCCACCGGCCGGACGTGGCCCTGCTGGACATCGAACTTCCGGGCATGAGCGGGCTGGACGCGGCGGCCGAGCTGCGTGTGCGGGCACCCGACTGCCGGGTGCTGATCCTCACGACCTTCGGCCGGCCCGGTTATCTGCGCCGGGCCATGGAGGCCGGCGCGGCGGGCTTCCTCGTCAAGGACGGGCCCGTGGAGGAGCTGGCCGAGGCGATCCGGCGCGTGCTGACCGGGGAGACCGTGGTCGATCCGGCGCTGGCCGCCGCCGCGCTCAGTGCCGGGCCGAATCCGCTGACGGCCCGCGAGCGCGAGGTGCTGAACGCCTCGGTCGAGGGGGCGACCGTCGCCGACATCGCCGGCCGGCTGCGGCTGTCCGAGTCCACCGTCCGCAACTACCTCTCCTCCGCGATCGGCAAGACCGGCACCCGCAACCGGGCCGAGGCGGTGCGCGAGGCCCGGCAGCAGGGGTGGCTGTGAGCGGCGCCTCCCCCGCGACGGGTCACTTCGTCACCTCGGCGTCCTTGTAGGTCGCGCCCTCGGGGCCGACGCACACGAACCAGTTCCCTCCCGGGTAGCCGGCCACCGGACGGATCAGTGAGGTGCCGTCATGGGCGGCGGGCGCGGGGCCCGCCGGCCGGGCGACCGTGGAACTGCCGTCCTTCCACCGGCAGGTGACCTCCCGGGCGCTCTTCGCCACATGGCCGACCACCAGCCGCTCGGGAGCCGTGGGGCTGACCTCCTCGAAGCTGACGGCGACGGCCTGGAGATCGGTGCCCGAGAAACGGTCGATCCTCCTGGCGGTGTCGTCCATGACCATCAGGGGAAGGTCGTCGTCGCCGTACGACCGCATCGAGAAGTACGACGTCTTGCCGACCAGGTCGGCGGCCTTGTCCACCTCCGGCCGCAGACCCATCCGTCTCATGGCCGCGAACTGGAGGTCCGCCTCCCGCGTGTCCCGCGGCGCCCCCCACACCTGCACCCAGACCCTCCACTCCTTGCCGTGCTCGGCTCCCCGCGACAGCTCCGTCTGCTGCGGGTCGTACACATGCCGTGCCTCGGCGGACAGCGGCCTGGGCGCGGTCGGCGTCACCCGGTCCGCGTGTTCTCCGGGCAGCCCGGCGAACGCCAGCGTCACACCCGTCGAGCCCGCCAGCGCCAGGGCCGTGGCCGCCGCGACCGCCCAGCGCCGCGCCTTGCGCCGCCGGCCGCCGCGGACGACCGCCTGGACCGGGGCTATGCCGATCTCGACCTCGTCCGCCGCGTCGGCGAGCAGGAGGGCGATGTCCGTCTGCGTCATGTCGTGGTTCTCCCGGTCCCCGTTCATCACTTGCGCCCTCCGTGCGTCACCGTCTCCGCCAGTCCCGGTATGGCGCGCAGCTTCGCGATCCCCTTGGCCGCGTTGCTCTTCACCGTGCCGACCGAACAGCCCATCGCCTCCGCCGTCTGCGTCTCCGTCAGGTCCTCCCAGTAGCGCAGGACGACGGCCTCGCGCTGCCGGGCGGGCAGTTGGGCGAGCGCCGTGAGCAGCGCGCCGCGGTCGTCGGCCTGGGCGATCCGGTCCCCCGTGTCGGCCACCTCGCGCACCAGGCCGGAGTCGTCCTTCGGCGCCAGGAACTCCCTGAGCCTGCGCCGGTGTCTGCGCGCGTGGGCGTTGATCATCACGCGCCGTACGTACGCCTCCGGGTCTTCGGCGGCGCCGACCCGGCGCCAGGCCACATAGACCTGTTCGAGCGTCGACTGGACCAGGTCCTCGGCGGCGTGCTGCTCCCCCGTGAGGAGAAATGCCGTACGCATCAACCGCGGCCAGCGGCCGACCATGAAGCTCTGGAACTCCTCGTTCCGACTCTGCTTCCCGTCCCCCATGGGCACCTCCTTGATGTCAAAAGGAGTCCATGGGCCGCCCGGACCGTTGCCTCGGCCGGCAGAACTCGGGAATCTTTTTCCCGGAGCGCCTCTACACCGCCCGCAGCAGCGTCACCACCGCCGCGCCGCCCAGCCCGATGTTGTGTGCGAGGCCCACCCGCGCCCCCGGCACCTGCCGTGCGCCCACCTCGCCGCGCAGCTGCCACACCAGCTCGGCCGTCTGCGCCAGTCCGGTCGCGCCCAGCGGATGGCCCTTGGAGATCAGACCGCCGGACGGGTTGACCACCCACCGGCCGCCGTACGTCGTCGCGCCGGACTCGGCGAGGGCGCCCGACTCCCCCGGCGCGCACAGGCCGAGGGCCTCGTACGTGAGCAGTTCGTTGACGGAGAAGCAGTCGTGCAGCTCGATCACGTCGACGTCCTCGATGCCGAGTCCGGCCCGCTCGTACGCCTGCCGGGCCGCCGCCCGGGACAGCGGCTGTCCGACGACGTCGACGCAGGAGCCGGAGGCGAAGGACTCCTCGGTGTCCGTGGCCATGGCCTGTCCGGCCAGCTCGGCCAGGCCGGTCAGGGACCGCTCCTGCGCGAACCGTTCCGAGACGACCACGGCCGCCGCCGCGCCGTCCGAGGTGGGCGAGCACTGGAGCTTGGTGAGCGGGGGGTGCACCGTGCGCGCGGCGAGGACGTCCTCGACCTCGTACACGTCCCGGAACTGGGCGTAGGGGTTGTGCGCGGAGTGCCGGTGGTTCTTGGCGGCGACCGCGGCGAGCTGCTCCTCGGTCGTGCCGTACTCCTCCATGTGCTCGCGGGCGGCGGCGGCGAAGATCTGCGCGGTCGGCGGGGCCGCCGCGAAGCCGTGCCGGGCGGCCATGATGCCGTAGTGCCGGGCGACCGGGGACGCGGCGAAGTCACCGCCGTCGGCCCCCGCGCCGAGCGCCCCCTTCCTCATCCTCTCGAAGCCCAGCGCCAGCACGCAGTCGCAGGCGCCGCCCTCGACGAGCTGGCGGGCCAGCATGAGCGCGGTCGCGCCGGTCGCGCAGTTGTTGTTGACGTTGTAGACGGGGACGCCGGTCAGGCCGAGTTCGTAGACGGCGCGCTGGCCGGCGGTGGAGGGCTGGAAGCAGTAGCCGATGGGAACCTGTTCCACGTCGGTGTAGGCGATGCCGGCGTCCGCGAGCGCCGCGTCGCCCGCCTCCCGCACCATGTCCCAGTACTGCCATTCACGGGTCTCGGGCTTCTCGAACCTGGTCATCCCGACCCCGGCGACATAGGCCTTCATGGCGCGCCAGACTAGAACGTGTTCTACCGTCGCGCCAGCTCCTGACGGAACATCAGTAAGTCATGGATGGGTCAAGAAATCATTAGAGGCTCGAAGCAACGGAATAGTTGCCTGTGCATACGAGGTTTACCCGGCACCCAAGACACGCGGAAGGCGGCCTCACTCCATGACAGACACGACGACCGAGCAGCCCACCCGGAGAGCGGGTGGCGCGGTGGTGCCGGTGCTCGCCTTCGCCGGCATCGTCGTCGCGGTGATGCAGACGCTGCTCGTACCGGTCATCAAGGACCTGCCGCAGCTGCTGGGCACCGCGCCGAGCAACGCCACCTGGGTCCTCACCTCGACCCTGCTGTCCGGCGCCGTGGCCACCCCGATCATGGGCCGGCTCGGCGACCTGTACGGGAAGCGGCGGATGCTCGTCCTGAGCCTCGCCGTGATGGTGGCCGGCGCCCTCGTCAGCGCGCTCACCAGCGCGTTGCTCACCATGATCGTGGGCCGCACCCTCCAGGGCTTCTCCATGGGCGCGATCCCGCTGGGCATCGGCCTGATGCGGGACATGCTGCCGCGCGAGCGGCTCGGCTCGGCCATGGCCCTGATGAGCTCCTCCATCGGCGTCGGCGGCGGCCTCGCCCTGCCCGCCGCGGCCCTGGTCGCCCAGCACGCGGACTGGCACGCCCTGTTCTACGGCGCCGCCGGCCTCGGCGCGCTGGCCATCCTCCTCACCCTGCTCGTCGTACCCGAGTCGCCGATGCGCGCCGAGGGCTCCTTCGACGTGCTCGGCGCGCTGGGCCTGTCCACCGGCCTGGTGCTGCTCCTGCTGCCCATCACCAAGGGCAGCGACTGGGGCTGGTCCTCCGGCACCACGCTCGGCCTGTTCGCCGCGTCCGTCGTCGTACTCCTGCTGTGGGGCCTGTTCGAGCTGCGCGTCCAGGCGCCCCTGGTCGACCTGCGCACCACCGCCCGGCCGGCCGTCCTCTTCACCAACCTCGCGTCGATCATGGTCGGCGTGGCGTTCTACGTCGTCTCGCTGGTCCTGCCCCAGCTGCTCCAGCTGCCCACCGCGACCGGGTACGGCCTCGGCCAGTCGATGGTCGTCGCGGGCCTGTGCGTCGCCCCGCTGGGCCTGACCATGATGTTCACGGCGCCGGTGTACGCCCGCCTGTCGGCCCGCTACGGCCCCAAGGTCACCCTGATCATCGGCCTGCTGATCATCGCGGTCGGCTACGGCGGCGGCCTCGGCCTGATGGACGCGGCCTGGCAGACGATCGTCACGTCCGTGATCCTCGGCGCCGGCATCGGCCTCGCCTACTCCTCGCTGCCCGCGCTGATCGTCGGCGCGGTCCCGGCCTCGGAGACCGGCGCGGCCAACGGCCTGAACACCCTGATGCGCTCCATCGGCACGTCGGTGTCGAGCGCCGTCATCGGCATGGTGCTGGCCAACACGGCGGACGACGTGGGCGGCGTCACGATCCCGACCATGCACGGCTTCCGGGTGTCCTTCCTGATCGCCACCGCCGCCGTGGCCGTCGGTCTGCTGCTGGCCGTCTTCCTGCCGAAGGCCCCGCGCCCGGCCCAGCAGCACACGCAGCTGCGGGCCAGCAGCGAGGAGGACGCGGTGCTGGAGCGGGCCGAGGAGATGCTGCGCGGTTTCCGCGGCCGGGTCCTCGGCGCCGACGGCGCCCCCGTCGCCCGGGCCAAGGTCACCCTGATCGACCGCCGGGGACGGCAGGCGGGCGCGACCGTCTCCGCCGAGGACGGCACGTATGCGCTGGCCGTCCCGGCGCGGGGGGCGTACGTGCTCGCCGCGCGGGCCGCCGGCCACGGGCCGCTGGCCTCGTCCGCCACGCACCACGGCGAGGAGCGGGCGGTGGACCTGGATCTGTCGCTGCCCGGCGAGGCGGTGACCGCGTAACACCTGCCGGGAATCCGCGCGCCGGTGCCGTCTCACCGCCCCGTCGCGGCCGGCCTCACCCGCGTGGCGGGGCCGCACGGCCGAAGACGGCCCCGCGCCCCGGCAGGGGCACCGCACGCACCCCCCGTCGCACACGCGGCGGGGGGTGCGGCAGCATGGGCGCCGGAACAGCCGTACGACCGAGAGGCGCCTGATGTCCGCCGCACCCAAGCCCGAGATCCTGGCCGCGTTCGAGGCGGCGAAGGGGTTCATGCCCGTGGACGAGGGGCTGGCGCTGTACGCGGCGGCGGTGGAGGCGGGGCGGCTGGGGCTGCCGCTGCTGGAGGTCGGCACGTACTGCGGGCGCTCCACGGTCCTGCTCGCCGACGCCGCCCGCACCACCGGGGTCACCGCGCTGACCGTCGACCACCACCGGGGCAGCGAGGAGCAGCAGCCCGGCTGGGACTACCACGACCCGGAGACGGTCGACCCGGAGGTCGGCCTCATGGACACGCTCCCGGCGTTCCGCCGCACGCTGTTCAAGGCGGGGCTGGAGGAGCACGTGGTCGCCGTCGTCGGCCGCTCCCCGCAGATCGCGAGGATCTGGAACTCCCCGCTCGGGTTCGTGTTCGTCGACGGCGGCCACACCGACGAGCACGCCGGCGCCGACTACGAGGGCTGGGCGCCGCACGTGGCCGAGGGCGGGCTGCTCGTCATCCACGACGTCTTCCCGCACCCCGAGGACGAGTTCACGGGCCAGGCGCCGTACCGCGTCTACCTGCGGGCCCTTGGATCCGGCGCGTTCACCGAGGTCTCGGCGACCGGCTCGCTGCGCGTCCTGCGGCGAACGGGAGCGGGTATCTGAGGCCCCGGTTAGAGTCGCAGACGTGTCGTACACAGGCCCGGACTTCGATGACCCGCAGCCCCGCCGGTCCCGGCGCGGCCCGCTGACCGTCGCCCTCGCCGCGCTGGTGCCCGGTGCGCTGCTCGGCTGGGTGGTCTACGAGGCGGTCGGCGGCAG
Organism: Streptomyces musisoli; assembly: GCF_016741855.1. Classification (GTDB taxonomy): domain Bacteria; phylum Actinomycetota; class Actinomycetes; order Streptomycetales; family Streptomycetaceae; genus Streptomyces; species Streptomyces musisoli. The sequence goes on from NZ_JAERRH010000003.1 coordinate 100,346, forward strand.
CGGGTCGGGCGGCGAGGACGGTACGGCCTCCCCCGCGCCGGCCCCGCACACCGCCGCGGTGTCCTCCGCACCGGCCGGCTCGCCGCGCGACGACGGCAAGGTGTCCGCCTCGCCCTCCGCCCGGCCGGACTCCTTCGGCCCGCTCAAGGGGAAGGTCGTCGTCGTCGACCCGGGCCACAACCCGGGCAACTTCCGGCACACGGCCGAGATCAACCGCCAGGTGGACATCGGGACGAACCGCAAGGAGTGCGACACCACCGGGACGTCCACCAACGACGGTTACACCGAAGCCCGGTTCACGCTCGATCTGGCACACCGGCTGCGCACGCTCCTGGAACGGCAGGGCGCCACGGTGAAGCTGACCCACGACGGCGACAGCCCGCCGTGGGGGCCGTGCGTGGACGAGCGGGCCCGGATCGGGAACACCGCGCACGCGGACGCGGCGATCTCCCTGCACGCCGACGGCTCCGCCGCCGGCAACCGCGGCTTCCACGTCATCCTGCCGGGGTCCGTGCACGCCGGTGCGGCGGACACCCGTGGCATCGTCGGTCCGTCCCACGATCTCGGGGCGCGCGTGGCGGGCAACTACCTTCGCGAGACGGGCGAACCGCCCTCCAACTACCTGGGCGAAGGTACCGGTCTGGTCACGCGTACGGACCTGGGTGGTCTCAATCTGTCAACGGTTCCCAAGGTGTTCATCGAGTGCGGCAACATGCGCGATAGCAAGGACGCGGCACTGCTGACCAGCGGCGCCTGGAGGCAGCAGGCGGCGCGAGGGATCTCTGAGGGAATCGTGAGTTTCCTGCGCGATTCGTGACCGGCCTACGGAACCGGCCGGACAGCCCGATCTTGCGGACGGTAGTGTCTACCGACGACGAGACGACCTACGAAGGACCTGAAGTGAATATCCGCTCCCTCACTAGAGGCGACGGCGTGGTGATCGGAGCAGCGGTGGTGCTGTTCATCGCGTCGTTCCTCCACACGTTCGACAGCGACGGCAGCGACGTCCCCAATGCCTGGGACAACCTGGGCCTGGTAATGAGCATGTACGTCGGTGGCATCGTCGGCGCGGTCCTCATCGTCGTCGCTCGCGCCCTTCCGCAGCCGCGCAAGGTCGCCGGCCTGGAACTCGGCCAGGTGGGCGTCGCCCTGACGCTCTTCGCCGCGTGGACCTCGTTCTGGACGATCATCGACCCGCTGGGCGCCTTCGACCAGTTCGACCAGTTCAACGTCGGCGCCGGCTCCGGTCTGATCCTGGGCCTCATCGCCGCGCTGCTGCTGGCCGCCGGCGCGATCGCCACGCCCCTGCTGCCCGCGCTCCAGGCCCCGCTGGTCCCGGCCGCCAAGCCGGCCGCCCCGCAGCCCTACGGCGCCCAGCCGCCCGGTGGTTACGGCTACCCGGGTGCCCAGCCCCAGCAGCCGTACGGCGCCCAGCCGCAGCCGGGTCAGCCCTTCGGCCAGCAGCCGCCGGCCGGTCCGGGTACTCCGGCGCCGGGCGCCCCGGCGGCGCAGCCCGCCGCGGCCGGGGAGTTCTCCCCGTTCTGGTTCGCCGTGCCGGTGACCCGCCCGCTGTTCGCGGAGGACGGTTCGTCGGCCCCGATCGCCGAACTGGCCCCGGGCACCTGGTACCTGGCCGTCGAGCAGCGCGGTGCCACGCTGATCGCGCAGACCCAGGACGGCCGCCGCGGCGTGCTCCAGGACACCTCCGGCATCCAGCGCGGCTGAGCCCGCACGACGCCGTACCGGCCCCTCGCCCTTCCGGGCGGGGGGCCGTTGTCGTACAGTCGCCTCCCTGCCGGTATCTGACGGAGCGTCAGGAGGCGTGTGTATGCGGCTCGGTCTCGCACTCGGCTACTGGGGACGCGGTCCGGACGCCGGCCATGTGCCGCTCGCCCAGGAGGCGGAACGGCTCGGCTACGACTCGGTGTGGACGGCCGAGTCCTGGGGCTCGGACGCCTTCACCCCGCTGACCTGGATCGCCGCGCGGACGTCGACGATCAGGCTGGGCACGGCGGTCGCCCAGATGGCCGCGCGGTCGCCGGCCGCCACCGCGATGCACGCGCTCACCCTCGACCACCTCTCCGGCGGACGCGTGCTGCTCGGGCTCGGCCTCTCCGGACCCCAGGTGGTCGAGGGCTGGTACGGCCGCCCGTTCCCGCAGTCGCCGCTGACCGCGACCCGGGAGTACGTGGACGTCGTACGCCAGGTGCTGCGCCGGGACGCGCCGGCCGCGGTGGACGGGCGGTTCCATCCGCTCCCCTACCGCGGTCCGGAGGGCACCGGACTCGGCAGGCCGCTGAAATCGATCACGCATCCCCTGCGCCGCGACCTCCCCGTGCTGCTCGGCGCCGAGGGACCGCGCAACGTCGCCCAGACCGCCCGGATCGCCGACGGCTGGCTGCCGCTGTACTGGGCGCCGAGCCGGCCCGACGTCTACGGCGACGTGGTGCGGGAGTTGCCCGAGGGTTTCCTGGTGGCTCCGATGGCCAGGGTGAAGGTGTGTGACGACGTGTCCGAGGGGCTGCTGCCCGTCAAGGCCATGCTCGGCTTCTACATCGGCGGGATGGGGCACGCCGCCCGCAACTTCCACGCCGACCTGATGGCCCGCATGGGCTACGAGCGGGAGGCCCGCCGCATCCAGGAGCTGTTCCTGGCCGGGCACCGCGCGGAGGCCGTGCAGGCCGTCCCGGACGCCTTCGCGGACGAGATCTCCCTGGTCGGCCCGCGCGAGCGGATCGCGAAGCGGCTGGAGTCGTGGCGGGCGGGCCCGGTGACGGACCTGCTGGCCCTGTCACCGGACCCGCACACCCTCAGGGTGCTTGCGGAGCTGAACTCCTGACCGCCGCCTACCCCTTGGCGAGCTGGGAGCCCGAGGGCACCTGGTCCTTGACCGGGGCACCGGCGTCCTCGCCCGCGCCCTTCACCTTGCCGATGATGTCGTCGAACGAACTCGCCGCGTCCCCGTCGCCCTTGCGGAGCTTGGCCGGCAGGTTCTTCAGGCTGTCGATGCCGGCGCTCAGCGGCGCGATGGCCTTGGAGAGCAGCGGATCGCCCTTGGCGTTCTTCTGGGCCGCCTTGAGCCTGTTGTAGGCGAAGGCGCCGGCGAGGCCGGCCTTGAGCAGGGCGGTCCTGCGGCCCTTGGCGCCCTTCTTGAACTTGCCGGCCTTCCAGGGCTTCACGATCCACTGGTAGGTCGCGCCCGCCGCGAGACCCGCGTTCAACACGAACCGGGTCTTGGCGAGCTTCTGGCGCTCGGCGGACGGTGACGCGGACGGGCTGGGTGAGTCGGCGGCGGGTACGGCTTGCGCCGCCGCGGTGTTCTTCGTACTGCTCTTCTCGCTGCCGCAGGCGGTGGCTCCGGCCACCAGGGCACAGCACAGGGTGAGCGCCACGAAGAGGCGCCGTATCGGTACGGGCACGTGGTCCTCCGACGGATCCTCCCCGAGCGGTCTGCTTCCTCCGGCAGCCTCACCCGGGGCGACCGGATGCGCCACCCGGGGGACGCCGTCCGGGTTCCCGGCCCTGTTTCACCGCCGCGGAAGCGGCAATCCGAAGGACATGTCTCGATATCGCACTGGCGCGAATCAGGCCGGCACGGTCATCGCGGTCGTCGCCGACGTCATGGCCTTCATACTCGGCCTCTGGATTCTGATGTACCTGCTGGACGCGAACCGGGCCAACAGCCTGGTCCGGTTCGTCCACGACGCGGCCTCCTGGCTGGCCGGCTGGTCGCACGACCTCTTCACGTTCGACGAGGCGTGGGCCCGGGTGGTCGCCGGGTACGGCCTCGCCGCCGTGGTCTACCTGTTCGTCGGCCACGCCATCGCCAACCGGATGCAACGGCACTGAGCCGCCCCGCGGGGCGCGGGCAACCGGCGCGGCCGGCCGCGCCGGGCCCCGGCCGGCCGACGACGGCCGCCGGGGCTCGTCCCGGCGGCCCGCGGAGCGCTCAGCAGCAGTCCGGGTCGAGGCCGGCGGGCAGGTGCTCGCCGCCGAACACCGCGCACGTGGCCTCGTGGCCGCCCAGCGCGGCCACGGCCAGCAGCAGGGAGCCCGCCGTCCAGGTGGTCAGCTCGCGGGGCCAGACGGCGTCGTCGTCGAAGACGTATCCCGTCCAGTACAGGCCCGTGTCGGGGTCGCGCAGGTGCTGGATGGACTGGAGGATCTCCAGGGCCCGGTCGGACTCGCCCATCGCCCACAGCGCCAGGGCGAGTTCGCTGGACTCGCCGCCGGTCACCCAGGGGTTGGGGACCACGCACCGCACGCCGAGGCCGGGCACGACGAACCGGTCCCAGTCCGCCTCGATACGGTCCTTGGCCTCCGCTCCGGTGAGGGCGCCGCCGAGGACCGGGTAGTACCAGTCCATCGAGTAGCGGCCCTTGTCGAGGAAGCGCTCCGGATGCCGGCGGATCGCGTGGCGCAGCGCTCCGGCCGCCAACTCCCAGTCCGGCTGCGGCTCTTCGCGCTGTTCGGCGATCGCGAGGGCACAGCGCAGCGCGTGGTGGATGGAGGAGCTGCCGGTGAGCAGGGCGTCGGCCGTCGGCGTGCCGTCGTCCTCGCGCCGCCAGCCGATCTGCCCACCGGGCTGCTGGAGCCGCAGCACCCATTCGACGGCCGCGTAGACGGCCGGCCACATGCGGTCCAGGAACGTGTCGTCGCCCGTGGACAGATAGTGGTGCCAGACGCCGACGGCTATGTAGGCGACGAAGTTGGACTCGCGGGCGCGGTCGGTGACGTCGTCGTGGGCACCGTCGGCGTAGGCCGCGTACCAGGAGCCGTCCTCGTTCTGGTGCCGGGCGAGCCAGCCGTACGCCCGCTCGGCGGCCTCGTGTTCGCCGGCCGCGTCCAGGGCCATGGCGGCCTCGGTGTGGTCCCAGGGGTCCAGGTGGTGCCCGCGGAACCACGGGATCGCACCGTCCTCCCGCTGTACGGCGAGGATGCCGGCGACGGTCGCGGCGGCCTGCCCGGCGGTGAGGACCCCGGGCAGGACGAGGTGTTCTGTCCGGGGGGTGGTCACTTGGCGGCCACCTCTTCGGCGAGCCGCGGCAGGTGCGGCTTGGTCGCGTAGACGACGAGGCTCTTGCCGATCAGCGGGTTCAGCGCCTGCTCGGCGAGCCGCGTGGCGAGCGGCTTCTTCATGATGTCCCAGACCAGCAGCTTGTGGTACGCCCGCACCGGCAGCGCCTTGTCGTTGTCGACGCCGAACGCGCACTTCAGCCACCAGTACGGCGAGTGCAGGGCGTGCGCGTGGTGGGTGCCGTACGGCTTCAGACCGGCCTCGCGGATCTTCGCGACCAGCTCGTCGGCCTTGTAGATGCGGATGTGGCCGCCCTCGACCTCGTGGTAGGCGTCGGACAGTGCCCAGCAGACCTTCTCGGGGCCGTAGCGCGGCACGGTGATCGCGATGCGCCCGCCCGGCCTGAGCACGCGCACCATCTCCGCGAGCACGCCCTTGTCGTCGGGGATGTGCTCCATCACCTCGGAGATGATGACGACGTCGAAGGAGTCGTCCGGGAACGGCAGGGCGAGGGCGTCGCCCTCCATGGCCGTGGCGGTGGCGCCCTCGGGGGCCTCCCCGGCCTCCTTCATCGCCGCGAACCACTTGGCGACCTCGCGGATCTCCTCGCCGTTCTGGTCCAGGGCCACCACCTGGGCGCCCCGCCGGTAGCACTCGAAGGCGTGCCGGCCGGCCCCGCAGCCGAGGTCCAGGACGCGGTCGCCCGGGGCGAGCGGGAACCGGGAGAAGTCGACGGTCAGCACGTGGCCCTGCTTTCGGAGGAGACGCCTGCAACACTTGCCGGGGCCGCTGAGCGGCCGGGGGTCCGGGCCGCGGAGCGGCTCGGCGACGGGGCCTTGGACGGGCGCGGGCCCGCGGAGCGGGCGATGGCCTCGCGGTAGTGGGCCACGGTTCCCTCCGCGGCGCGGGCCCAGGTGAACTTGCGCAGCACCCGCTCGCGGCCGGCCCGGCCGAGCCGCGCCCGCAGCTCCGGGTCGCCGAGCAGCCGGTTCAGGGCGGCGGCCAGCGCGCCCGCGTCGCCGGGCGGTACGGCCAGACAGGTCTCGCCGTCGCGGCCGGCGACCTCGGGGATCGCGCCTCCGGTGGTGGCGGCCAGCGGGGTGCCGGTGGCCATGGCCTCGGCGGCGGGCAGCGAGAAGCCCTCGTAGAGGGAGGGCACGCAGGCCACCTCGGCGGAGCGGATCAGGTCGACCAGCTCGGCGTCGGAGATGCCCTTGACGAAGTCGACGGCGCCTTCGAGGCCGTACCGCTCGATCGCCTGGGCGACCGGGCCCTCCTGCGGGCGCTTGCCGACGACGACGAGGTGGGCGGCCGGGTGCTCGGTGCGCACCTTGGCGAGCGCCTCCACGAGGAACACCAGCCCCTTGAGGGGCACGTCCGCGCTGGAGGTGGTGACGATCCGGCCCGGCACCTCGGGGACGGCCGGATTCGGCGCGAACAGGTCGGTGTCGGCGCCGATGTGGACGACGTGGATCCGGTCGTTCCGGACGCCGAGGTGGTCCACGATCTCCTGGCGGGAGGTGCCGGAGACGGTGAGGACCGAGGGCAGCCGGCGGGCGACGCGCTTCTGCATGCGGGTGAAGGCGTACCAGCGGCGCACCGAGTAGCGGCGCTGCCAGGTGCCGGCCGCGTCCAGCTCCAACTGCCGGTCCACGGTGATGGGGTGGTGGATCGTGGTGACCAGGGGGGCGCCGATGTCCCCCAGCAGCCCGTATCCCAGGGTCTGGTTGTCGTGGACGACGTCGAACTCCCCGCGCCGGGCGCGCAGATGGTGGCGGGCGCGCAGGGAGAAGGTCAGCGGCTCGGGAAAGCCGCCGGTCCACATGGTCGCGACTTCGAGGGCGTCGACCCAGTCCCGGTACTCGTCCCGCTTCGGGGTGCGAAAGGGGTCGGGCTGGCGGTAGAGGTCGAGGCTGGGCAGCTCGGTGAGTGTGAGGCCGGGGTGGCCCTCGTCCAGCACCGGATAGGGCTGGGACCCGATGACGTCCACGCGGTGCCCGAGGCGGGCCAGCTCGCGCGAGAGATGCCGAACGTAGACGCCCTGGCCCCCGCAGAACGGGTTCCCTTTATAGGTGAGGAGCGCGATGTCGAGCGGTCGCCCGCCGTCGGCAGCGGGTTCCCTTTCGGTACCCGCTTCCCGGGCCTCAGCGGTCACTCCGTGCCCCCTTCTGCCTGCACTGTCCCGCGAGACTACGACGGGACGCTAATCTAGAACAAGTTTCAGACTTGATCGTTCAAGAGGCTCTGAATCTACCGGCAGGTAGGGGCGCTGTGAGCAGTGGATCAGGTGATTCGCGCCACGGCCCGCGGCCCTGCCGTGCCGGTTGATCACGAGCCCTACAGACGCCCTCACCGACTGTCACGGAACGGGACCCATGCCTGCGGAAGCCAGTACGTCGCGTCCGGCCACCCCGCCTCTCACCGAGCGTCAGGAGGCCCGCCGCCGCAGGATCCTGCACGCCAGCGCCCAGCTGGCCAGCCGGGGCGGTTTCGACGCCGTACAGATGCGCGAGGTCGCCGAGTCCTCGCAGGTGGCCCTCGGCACGCTGTACCGCTACTTCCCGTCCAAGGTGCATCTGCTGGTCGCCACCATGCAGGACCAGCTGGAGCACATGCACGGCACCCTGCGCAAGAAGCCTCCCGCGGGCGACACGGCCGCCGAGCGGGTCGCGGAGACCCTGATGCGGGCCTTCCGGGCGCTTCAGCGGGAGCCGCACCTGGCGGACGCGATGGTCCGCGCCCTCACCTTCGCCGACCGCAGCGTGTCGCCCGAGGTCGACCAGGTCTCCCGCCAGACCACGGTGATCATCCTGGACGCGATGGGTCTGGAGGACCCCACCGCCGAGCAGCTGTCGGCGGTCCGGGTCATCGAGCACACCTGGCACTCGGCCCTCATCACCTGGCTCTCCGGCCGCGCCTCCATCGCCCAGGTGAAGATAGACATCGAGACGGTGTGCCGCCTCATCGACCTGACGGAGCCGTCCGGCCGCCCGTGACAGCCGCGGGCCGGGCCGCCGCCGCGCGGACGCGGGCCGGAGCCGGCCGCCCGTGAGCGCCGCAGGCCGGGCCGCCGCCGTCGCGCGGACGCGGGCCGGATCAGGCCGAAGGGGGCTGGGGGCGCGTGGGCGTGGGCCGCGTAGGCACGTGGGGCACTTGGGCCGCGCGGGGCAAGGAAAGACCTACGAGACGGGTTCCCTTCGCCGGCATGGTCCGGATCAGGTCATGGGGGTCGCCGTCGGGCCTGACTGCTGCCTTCTGGCCTCTCAGCCCTACCGTCGCTGTCGGCCCCGGCGGATGCTTGTGCGTCTCGCCCGAGTCGGCTACTCCGGTCGGACTCCCTCACTCGCCTCGTAGGCTGATTACAGGATAGACCGCATCATGGGTGACGGAACCCGCCAATTCCAACCATTTCCCACCTCGCATGCCTGGTTGGGCCCCCTGAGCGGTGCCCGTGAGGCGCCCTCTGCCGGGAGCCGGTGCGGCACCGAGCGGTGCCGGTGGGGCACCTTGGCGGGAGCCGGTGGGGCACCCCTGGGCGGAGCCGGTGCACGGACGGAGCGGAGCCGGTGGGGCACCCCTGGGCGGAGCCGGTGCACGGACGGAGCGGAGCCGGTGGGGCACCCCTGGGCGGAGCCTGTGGGGTGCCCTTGGGCGGAGCAGGTGCGGCCCCGAGCTGTGGCGCGGTGGGGTGCCCATGGCGGGAGCCGGTGCGGCACCGAGCGGAGCCGGTGGGGTGCCCTTGGTGGGAGCCGGGGGCGGGGGTCAGGCGCCGACCGCCTTGCGGGTGCCGTACTTCGTGCCGACGTAGACGATCCTCTTGAACGCCACCGCGGTGCCCCCCTTGAGGTGACCGTCCTTGAGGGAGTCGTCGGGGTGGGTGAACTGGGCCACCGCGTCCTTGCGCCCGAGGCTGACGCACCGGGCCACATAGCGCAGGGAGTACGGCTCGGGCTCGCGGCCCCCGGCCAGGCGGGCCAGGGCGTCGGCCGCGGCACGGGCCTGCGGGGCGGCGGTCTGGCAGCCGAAGCGGGACCCGGGCACCCCCGCGCAGTCGCCCACGGCGAAGATCCGCCCGTCGGTGACGCTGCGCAGGTACTCGTCCACGACGACCCGGCCCTCCGCGTCGACCTCGAGGCCGCTGCGCGCCGCCAGCTCGGGGACGCCCTCCACGATCGCCCACAGGGTCAGATCGGAGGGCAGGTCCCGGCCCGACCGCAGGCGCACCACGCCCCCGGCCGCCTCCTCGACCCCGTCGTCGAGGACCTCGACGCCGAGCCGGCGCAGGGCGGCGAGCGCCCGCCGCCGGGCCCCGCCGGAGAGGCACGCGGCGACCGAGGACCCGATGAGCCGCACCTGTACGTCGGGCCGTGCGTCGGCCACCTCGGTCGCCGTCTCGATGCCCGTCGGGCCGCCTCCGACCACCGTCACGGCGCTCCCCGCGGGCAGTGCGGCGAGCGCCGTGCGCGCCTGTTCCGCCCCTTCCCACGTGCCGACCGGGACCGTGCCCGCGAGGGGCCGCACGGTGCTGCCCACGGCCAGGAAGAGGTGGTCGAAGTCGATGCTCTCGCCGTCGTCGAGGGTGAGGGTGCCGTCGCCGATCTTCTCGACGGTGCCGATCCGCGTACGGACGCCGGCCCGCAGCATCGAGGTGAGGGGCGTGGCCGCCGCGGCCGTCCCGGCGATCTGCTGGTGCAGCCGGATGCGCTCCACGAACTCGGGCCGCGCGTTGACCACGGTCACCTCGGCGCCCTTCACCTTCTTGGCCACCCGGTTCGCCGCGAACGTCCCCGCGTAACCGGCGCCCACCACTACAACCTTCATCTCGGCCTCCCTCGGAGCAGTTGTTCACCCCCGAGACGAGACGGAACGGCCGCCGCGTGACACGACACCGACGTGACCCCCGCCACACACACGCCGACAGGTGACCGGGACGGACACGGGGGCGACGCCGGGACAGGGGCGGGGCGACGCCGGGACGGGCACGGGGGGCGCGCCGGGACAGGAGCGTGGCGACGCCGGGCCGGTCTCCGTGGTCGCGGGGGCGGCACCAGGACGGTCCCCATGGTCGCGGGGGCGACACCGGAACGGTCCCCGTGGTCGCGGAGGGGACGAGGGGCCGCACACCGGACGCGGGGACCGGGCCGGACGGGGCACCGCGCGCCGGCGCTCCCGGACGCGGGGGCCGGGCGGACGGCGGCGCCGCGCGCCGGCGCCCGGGTCACCGTCATGCGCGGGCCGGCCGGCCTACTCCTCCGGCGGGAACACCGCCTCCCCGCTGCCCAGCAGGGTGATCGCGACGGCCTCCACCGGGCAGCCCTCCGCCGCCGCCAGGACCTGCTCGCTCGCGTCCGTGTCCGGCTCGACCGGGTGGGACTGGCGGCCGGAGTCGAGGCGGAAGGCGCCGGGAGCGTGGTGGAGGCACTGGGCCGAGCCGATGCAGACGGAACGGTCGACCTCCACGTGCCAGCGGTCGCCCATGCTCACGCCCCCGCCGGGAGGTGGATCATCTTGTGCTCCAGGTACGCGCCGTACCCCTCCGGACCGAACTCCCGCCCCAGGCCGGAGTTCTTGTAGCCGCCGAACGGGCCGAGCATGTCCAGGCTGAAGGTGTTGACGGAGTACGTGCCGGTGCGCACCTGCCGGGCGATGTCGGTGCCGTGCTCGACGTCGGCCGTCCACACGCTGCCGGAGAGGCCGTAGTCGGAGTCGTTGGCGATGCGCACGGCCTCCCGCTCGTCCCCGTAGGGGAGCAGGCAGATCACCGGGCCGAAGATCTCCTCGCGGGCGATGCGCATGGAGTTGTCGACGTCGCCGAAGAGGGTCGGCTCGACGTACCAGCCGCGCTCCAGTCCGGCCGGACGGCCGCCGCCGGTGAGGATCTTGGCGCCCTCTTCCTGGCCGACGCGGATGTAGTCGAGGTTGCGCTGCTGCTGGCGGCGGGCGACCAGCGGACCGACCTGGGTGGCCGGATCCAGCGGGTCGCCCACCTCGAGCGCGCTCGCCGCCTGGGCGAAGGCGTCGGCGAACTCGGCGTAGCGGGCGCGCGGGACGAGGATGCGGGTCTGGGCCACGCAGGCCTGGCCGTTGTTCATCCAGGCCACCGGGACGATCCCGGAGACGGCGGCCTCCAGGTCCGCGTCCGGCAGCACCAGCGCGGCCGACTTGCCGCCCAGCTCCAGGGTGACCCGGGTGAGGTTGCGGGCGGCGACCTCCATCACCCGCTTGCCGGCCGCGACCGATCCGGTGAAGGAGACCTTGTCGATGCCCGGATGGCCGACCAGGTACTCGCTGACCTCGCGGTCGGCCGGGAGGATGGAGAGGACTCCCTCGGGCAGGCCCGCCTCGCGGGCGATCTCGCCGAGGAGGTAGGCGTCCAGCGGGGACTCCGGGGACGGCTTGAGGACGACCGGGCAGCCGGTGAGCAGCGCGGGCGCGAGCTTGGCCGCGGCGATGAACTGCGGGACGTTCCAGGGGACCACGGCGGCGACGACGCCGACCGGCTCGCGGCGGACCAGGAGCGGGCCGAGGATGCCGTCCCGGCGCTCCTCCAGGGGGAAGTCGCGGGCGACCCGGATCGCCGCGTCCCACACCATCATGGCGCCGAGCGCCTGCGCGAGGACGCTCCAGGAGTACGGCGAACCGTTCTCGGCGGAGATCACGCGGGCTATCTCCTCGTGCCGGGCGAGGATGCCGTCCTTGATGCGGGTGACGACCTCGATCCGCTCCGCCTGCGAGGCGCGCGGCCAGGGGCCTTCGTCGAAGGCGCGGCGCGCGGTGGCCACCGCGCGGTCGACGTCCTCCCGGGAGGCGTGCGGCACGCGGCCGATGACCTCCTCGGTGTGCGGCGAGATCACCTCGATGACGTCCCGGCCCAGCGGGTCGGTCAACTCCCCGCCGATGAACAGCTGTCCGTGTTCCACGAGCTCGGTCATGGCCGACTGCCTCCCGCCGCACCGCACGGCATCCGTCGTTTCTGACGCTGCCTCAGAACTGATACCAGTTCTAGTTGCGGGGAGCAATGGCCGACGGCGGTCAGGGCCGCACCAGCGGGATCCGTGCCGATGCGGCCCTGGCCGCGGCGATTTCGGGCGCCGCGCCCGCGCCCTCAGTCGCAGTACCGGTCGTAGGCCGAGTTGTAGCCCTGGCTGTAGCCGTCGACGTAGCCGCGCGCCCACGAGGAGTCGTGGCCGCTCCCGTAGTTGGAGCGGTAGCCGTCGCGGTCGCAGTCGTAGCGCGCGTCGGAGAAGCCGTCGCGGAAGCCCTGCCGGAAGCCCTGCCGGTAGCCGTTCTGCTCGGGGACAACCGCCGTGGAACTCACGTGCGTTGCGGAAGAAGACGCGGACGCCGGCTGGACGCTCAACGGCATGAGGGCGATACCGGTCGCCATCAGGGCGGAGCTGAGGGCGGCAGCCCTCTTGATGGTCCTTCGCTGCATGACCTCTCCCCAATAATCGCATGTGGGATATTTCCACTCTAATAGTCCGAAAGCGTGACGCAACCGCGGGCGGCCGGCCTGCGCGGCCACCCCCGCCGGCCGGCCCGCCCCCTCCGCCCGCCGACGTGCGGCGGCCGGTCCGGCTTCCGTTCCGATTCGATCTGACGCCTCATCAGTTCCCGCTATAGTGGCCGTGGTCCAAGGCTGCGGGCGGTGGGGGCGGAGGAGCCTGATGACGAAGACGTTCGATCACGGCGGGGGCGTACGGTCCGTTCAGGTGCCCATCCCGGACAACCCCCTCGGTCACACGCTGGTGTACGTGGTGGACACCGACCGGGGCCCGGTCCTGATCGACACCGGCTGGGACGACCCCGCCTCCTGGGACACGCTCGCGGCGGGACTGACGGACTGCGGTACGGCGGTCCGGGAGGTCTACGGCGTCGTCGTCACGCACCACCACCCGGACCACCACGGACTCTCGGCGCGGGTGCGCGAGGCGTCCGGCGCCTGGGTGGCGCTGCACGCCGCCGACGCGGCGATCGTGCGCCGGGCGCGGGAGAGCCGGCCGGAGCGGTGGTTCTCGTACATGGCCGCCAAGCTGACGGCGGCCGGGGCACCCGAGGAGCACGTCGCTCCCCTGCGGGCGCCCCGCGGCCGGTCGCTGCCCGGCCTCTCGCCCGCCCTCCCGGACCGGGACATCGTCCCGGGTGAACTGCTCGACCTGCCGGGCCGCCGGCTGCGCGCGGTCTGGACGCCGGGGCACACGCCCGGCCATGTCTGCCTGCACCTGGAGGAGGAGCATCCGGCCCGGCTCCCGGGCCACGGCCGCCTGTTCAGCGGCGATCACCTGCTGCCCGGCATCACCCCGCACATCGGGCTGTACGAGGACCCCGACGACGCGACCGTGACGGATCCCCTCGGCGACTATCTGGACTCCCTGGAGCGGATCGGGCGGCTCGCCCCCGCCGAGGTCCTCCCGGCGCACCAGCACGCCTTCACCGACGCCCCGGGGCGGGTACGGGTGCTGCTCGGCCACCACGAGAGCCGCCTGTCCAACCTCCTCGCCCTCCTCGCCGAGCCCCTCACCCCCTGGCGGCTCGCCGAACGCATGGAGTGGAACCGCCCCTGGGCCGACATCCCCTACGGCTCCCGGACCATCGCGGTCTCCGAGGCCGAGTCCCACCTGCGCCGCCTGGTGAAGCTGGGCCGCGCCGAGCCGGTGCCGGGGAGCGAGCCGGTGGCGTACGTCGCGGTGTGAAACCTTCCGCGGGGTCCGGGCAGCGTACGGCGGGCGGGCGGTCAACCGTGTGTGCCGGGGCCTTCCGCGGCGATCGCCTGCCGGCGGAACCTCTCGACGGCCGCCGCGTGGGACCTCAACACGTCGGCGACGGCCTCCAGTTCGCCGTCGGCCACACAGGCGATCCCCGGGCGCCCGCCCGTCGGCAGCGGACGGACGCGGTCGCCCGGCGGCGCGTACAGCAGCTCGGCCGCGACATGGATGTCGACCGCCGCCGCGATGCTCCGCGCGACGGGCTCCGGGTAGCCCGCCGCCGACGCCGCCCGCCACAGCCGCTCCCGCCGGACCCCGCACAGGTGCGGCGCCAGCCTGAGGAGGCCGTCGTTGATGGCGGCCCGGCGCAGCTCCAGACGGAGGGCGGCACCGCTGACCCGGCCGGTCGCGGGCGCCGCCGGAGCGCTGACCGTCAGCATCGTCTGCCACAGCGGCTTCAGGCGCCGGTAGGTGCCCACCAGCCGTCGGCGCTCCGCCACCAGCGGGCCGGCCTGGCCGGCGATGAAGGCCACGGACACCAGGACCGCCTCGACGATGGCGAACGGCGGTGCCACGTACGTCGACAGCCAGTCCCAGTCCCGGCCGCTCCACCGGGCGCCGATCGCCGCGAGTTTGGCGATGTCGAAGACGAGCCCGAGGGCGTACGCCTCCTGGAGGAAGATCACCGCCCGGCGCAGCCAGGTGTCCTCCAGCTCCCGGAACCAGGCCCACAGCATGCCGGCCGCGACCAGCGCGGACACCAGGTGGGCGAGGAGGTAGAGCAGCACGAACTCGCGCATCCAGGGCGTGTCGGCGTAGTAGGTGTCGAAGTCGCGCAGCCGCTCCTCGCGGTGGTCGCCGAGCCGGAACGTCGTCCACAGGCCGACGATGATGACGGCGTACGCCATCCAGACGAGGCGGGTGCGCCGGCGGCGCGCGGCGGACGGCGGCTCGCGCCAGGTGATGATGAGCCACAGGCAGGCGCCGCAGTACACGGTCAGCAGGGAATACACGAACAGACTGGCGAAGTTGGGGACGCCCGTGGACACGTTGATGCGGTGCAGGTTGGCCGGCGGCAGCGAGGCGAAGACGATCGCGCCGATGCCGAGCAGCAGTGCGGTGGCCCGCAGGATCGGGTCCTGCCAGGCGCGCCGCAGCAACGGCAGTTTGATCACGAAGGCTACGGCGAGCAGGACGGCCGGGACGGCGTAGGCGGCGAAGGAGCCGGCGATGTCCCAGCTCATCAGGGCCCGCCGATGTTGCCCAGCGAGGAGGAGAGCCGGTCGGTGAGGGTGTCCTGGGTCATCCGGCCGGCCGCGCCGGGCCCGACGACCTTGGAGAACTTCGCCGCGAGGCGCAGCCCGCACTCCTCGGCCTCCCACTCGGCCTCGGCCGCCGCCGCGGCGGGCGAGCGGGTGGCCATGGCGGCCACCCGCTCCCAGGGGATGTCCTCCTCGGCGCGGGCCAGCAGCCGGCGGGCGGCGGCGGGCAGACCGGCCGGGTAGTGCACGTCCAGCGTGCCGTAGTGGATGTGGCCGATCTCGTGCCCGGTGATGACGAACTTGTGCGGGTCCGGGGCCCGGTCCTCGACCACGACGACGTAGTCCTCGTCCCGGGCGAGGGTGACACCGGAGATGTCCAGGCCCGCCGGGAAGGCGACGAACCGCAGCCGGACCGGGCGGTCCAGCTGCGGGCTGAGGGTGGCGCACAGCGCGTGCAGGAACGCCTTCGGGTCGGTCGGCGGGGTGAGGGTGCGGACGGTGTCGCGCACCAGCCGGTCGAGGAAGCGCTTGGGGGACTTCCCGGGCTTCGCGGACGGCGGTC
Organism: Streptomyces musisoli; assembly: GCF_016741855.1. Lineage (GTDB taxonomy): Bacteria > Actinomycetota > Actinomycetes > Streptomycetales > Streptomycetaceae > Streptomyces > Streptomyces musisoli. Next base: position 115,892 of record NZ_JAERRH010000003.1, read on the forward strand.
GCGGGTGCCTCGGGCCGGCGGACTGTTCAGGCACGGCCGGCGTCCCCCGCCCGCTCCGAGGCGATGATCATCTCGGCCAGGTCGGCCAGGGTGGCGAGTTGCCGGGCGTTCATCTGCGGGGCCCGGGCGGCCAGCCGTATCAGCCCGCTCTCGCGCAGCCGCAGCAGCGGGTCCGCCTCGGCCTCCAGGCTCTGCACCACCGGTTGCAGCGCTTCGTGCAGCGCCTCCGGCTCGTCGGCCGTGAAGAAGCCCGCGGGCAGGCCGAAGAACCGGCGCAGCCGGTCGGCGTGTTCCAGGCTCGGCATCCCGCTCTTGCGCCACTCGCTCAGCCACTGCCGGCTGGTCCCGGCGATCCTGGCCAGTTCGTCCAGCGAGTACCGCTTGCCGTCCGGGCGGCGCCGGGTCTCCCGGATGAAGTCCAGCCGCTGCCGTACGCGTTGGGCGAGGCAGGTCTCGGCGGCCCGGCCCCCGGAGAGCAGTTCGACGACGGTGCCGACGGGGATCCCGGTGCGGTACGAGAGGCCGGCCACGTCGAGGGCCTCCGGCAGCCGGCCGGGCCGGCCGGTCAGCTCGCCCAGCCGGTCCAGGACTTCGGCCAGCGCGGCGTAGGCGTCACTCACCGAGGTCCCCCCTGGGCGTGTCATCCGTTCGGTGACTGGGCGTGAGGCTACCCGCTCACCCGAGCGGCGACCAGACGTGACAAGGCTCCCTGCCTGAATACGCAGCAATCGTTGACAGTTGAGGGCGCGGTGGGTGAGGATCACTGCACGGAGAGCAAGATCCGACCCGCCCCGGGTGCCGCCTATGGGGGAGCGGCACCGGGGGCGTTTTCTCGACCTCCGTACCCCCCGAGGAAGGCCAGGCACCCATGGCGCAGCCCGTCGTCCTCCTCGGGGCCGGCCGCCGGGACATCTGCGGCGAGTTCTCGCTGGCGCGGATCGCCGCGGTCCGCCCGGTACTCCTGGTCGACCCGGATCCGCCCGGCTGGGCCCGCCCGTACGCGTCCGGCCATCTCGCGGCCGACCCGGCCGGGGAGGCGCCGACGGCCGAGGCGGTGCTGCGGTACGCGGCCGGGGACCCTATCGGCGGCGTGCTGACCTGGTCCGGCGGACATCTGCTCACCGCCGCGCGGATCGCCGGCCGGCTGGGGTTACCGGGCCTGGCGTACGAGACGGCCGCGGTCTGCGCCGACCCCACCGCCGTACGGGCACTGCTGGCGCGGCACGGGGTGCCGACGGCCGGGCCCGAGGATCCCGGGGCCACGGAGGGCCCGCTGGTGTCCGCCGAGGCCGTCGTCCTGGACGACGAGGTCCGCATCGTCGCGCTGACCCGTACGACCCCGGGTCCGGCGCCCGCCCGCCGCCCGCTGCGGCACTGCGTCCACGCCCACGACGGGCTGCTGCACAACCGGTTCCTGCGCCAGTGCGTCGAGCGGGCCGTACGCGCCGTCGGCCTCACCCACACGGTCGCGCACCTCACGCTGCGGCTGACCGCCCGCGGCCCGCGCGTCCTGGGCGTGGCCCCGCATCTGCCCGGCGACCTGATCCCACTGCTGGTGGAGCGGGCCACCGGGGTCGACCTGGCCGGGGCCGCCGCCACGCTGGCCACCGGCGGGCTCCCGGACGTGACCCCGACCCTGCAGCGGGCCGCCGCCGTCCAGTTCGCCTACCCGGCCATGACCGGCCGCCTGACCGACCTGTGGCTGGACCCCGCCGCCGCACACGAGCCGGCCGCGGAGCGCATGGTGCTCACCCGGCGGGCCGGCGACACGGTGACGGCGGCCCCGCACGCGGACCTCACCGACCGCCTCGCCCACTGGGTGGCGACGGGCGAGGACGCCGCGGAGTGCGAGGACACCCTGCGCCGCCTGGCCCGCCACCTGACGGCGACGGTGACACCGACGACCCAGACATACGCGGCCTGAGCCCCGCCCGCGCCACGACGGCCTTCGACAGCCGGGTGCGGGCGGCCGAACAAACCCCCACTGCACCAACAGCCCGGGGGGGTGGGCGACCGAGAAATCCCGTGCGTCCGGGGCCCGGACCGGCCTCTCGGGCTCCCGGGCTCCGGTTGCCGGACCGTGACGGCCGGGGAACCCCGGTACATCAGATCCGGACCGGCCGTTCGGGCTCCGGCAGCCGGGCGGGTGGGGGCCGAGGGGGCCCGTACGTGCAGGGGGCGGGCCGGCCGTTCGGGCTTCGGTTGTCGGTGGTCTCCCCGGCGCCGTGACGCCGGTCACCGGGACCGTGTGCCCACGGCCACCCCTCGGGCCGTTCCGGGGTGCCGGTAAAGTGGCCGAGTCGTCATCACACCCGTACGGGGGGAAGCCGGTGCAATTCCGGCGCTGACCTGCAACCGTTAAGCCGTCCCCGGTCCGCCGGGCGGTGAGCCGGACCGCCCCGGGCGGGACGTTGACCGGCTCGCGTGCGCAGGCGGCCCGCCGCGCACGGCACCGTCGAGGTCTACGGAGCCGAGCCGCCCGGGGTGTCCCGTGCGCTGCCCGGCTCCCCGCAGGAGAGGCAGTCGCCGACCATGAACGTCCGCCGCAGTGCCGCGGCTCTCGCCGCCGTAGGCGTGCTGGCCGCCGCCGCGCCCGCCACGGCCGCCGGCTCGTCCCCGTCCCCCAAGGTGACCGTCCCGTCCGGGCTGTACGGCAAGGGGGACCCGACGTACGACGGCGTGTGGCGGCAGTCGCTGACGCTGGTCGCCCAGCGGACGCTCGGCTACCGGCCGGCCGCCGCGGCCGTGGACTGGCTCACCGGGCAGCAGTGCGCCAACGGCTCCTTCGCCGCCTTCCGCGCCACCCCCGCGAAGCCCTGCGACGACAAGGTCACGGCCGACACCAACAGCACGGCCGCCGCCGTCCAGGCCCTGGCCGCGACCGGTGGACACGGCGGTGCCGTGGCCAAGGCCGTGGCGTGGCTGAAGTCCGTGCAGAACAAGGACGGCGGCTGGAGTTACTTCGCGGGCGACCCCAGCGACGCCAACTCGACGTCCGTCGTCATCGGCGCGCTGGCCGCGGCCGGCACGGACCCGGCGGACGTCCGCAAGTCCGGCAAGTCCCCGTACGACGCGCTGCCCGCCTGGGCCGTCCCCTGCGACCAGGACGGCGGCGGCGCCCTCGCCTTCCAGCCGGACAAGAAGGGCAAGTTGCTCGCCAACGCGGACGCGACCGCGGCCGGCCTGCTGGGCGCGCTCGGCAAGGGCTTCGTGGCGGAGGCCGGCAAGGCCCCGGCGAAGGACGCCTGCGTCGAGGCAGGCCACCCGACTCGGGAGCAGGTGGCGGACAACGCCGGCGCGTACCTGGCCGCGGCCGTCGCGAAGAGCGGCCACCTCCAGTCCACCCTGCCCGGCGCCAAGGACCAGCCCGACTTCGGCAACACCGCGGACGCCGTCGTCGCGCTCGCCGCGGACGGCCGGACCGAGCCGGCCGAGAAGGCGTACGCCTGGCTGGAGAAGAACGCCGGCCAGTGGGCGACGCAGAGCGGCCCGGCGGCGTACGCCCAGCTGATCCTCGCCGCGCACGCCGTCGGCGAGCAGCCGGGTGACTTCGACGGCACCAGCCTGGTCAGCTCCCTGAACGCGCTGGGTCCGGCCCCGCACATGCCCGCGGCCGAGCACAAGGCGGCGGCGCAGGAGGAGGACTCGAAGAGCGGCGTCTGGTGGACCGTCGGCGCCTGTCTCGTCGCCGGCATCGGCATCGGCTTCCTGCTCAGCGGCCGCAAGAAGCGGCAGCCGTGACCGCCGTCCGCCGTGCCGTGCCGGTGCTCGTCGCCGTGCTGCTGCTCCTCGGCTCCGCCGGGCAGGCCGGGGCCACCGGGTACCGCTACTGGTCCTTCTGGGAGCGCACCGGTGGCCAGTGGACGTACGCCACGCAGGGCCCGTCGTCCGCACGTCCCGACGACGGGGCGGTCGAGGGCTTCCGGTTCGCGGTGAGCGAGGACTCGGCGGACGCGAGCCGGCCGCGCGGTACGGCGGACTTCGACACGATCTGTGCGGGTACCCCGGTGAAGTCCGGGACGAAGCGGGTGGCCGTGGTCCTCGACTTCGGCACGCCCGCGGACGCGCCGTCCGGCGAGACGCCGCCGGGCCGGCGTACGGCGTGCGCGCGGGTGTCGTCCGACGCGACGAGCGCGGACGCGCTGGCCGCCGTGGCCAAGCCGCTCCGGTACGACACCAACGCCCTGCTGTGCGCGATCGCCGGGTATCCGGTGAAGGGGTGCGGGGAGCAGGTCTCCGCGGGCGGTGCCGCGAAGAACGAGGCGGAGGGTGCCACGAGGGGGAAGGGCGGGTCGGACGGGTCGGACGGGTCGGACGACGGCGGCCCGTCCCTGGGGCTTCCGGTCGGCGCGGCGGCGGTCGCCCTGCTGGCGGCGGCAGCGGCCTGGCAGGCGCGGCGCCGCGGTGCCGCGCGGCGGGAGGCCGAGTGACGTGCGGTGCGGGCCGTCGTGCGGCTGCGGGTCCGCTGTGGACGCTCGCGCAGTTCCCCGCGCCCCTGGGGAGTCGGCGTCGGCCCCACTCGAATCGCGCCGCAGCCTCGGGCGGGCGTGTCCTGGCTGCGCGCCGTCGTGTGACTGCGGGTCCGCCGTGGACGGTCGCGCAGTTCCCCGCGCCCCTGGGGAGTCGGCGTCGGCGTCACTCGAATCGCGCCGTAGCGGCGGGCGGGCGTGTCCTGGCTGCGGGCCGTCTTGCGGCTGCGGGTCCGCCGTGGACGGTCGCGCAGTTCCCCGCGCCCCTGGGGAGTCGGCGTCGGCCCCACTCGAATCACGCCGTAGCCTCGGGCGGGCGTGTCCTGGCTGCGGGTGGGGTCGGCGTCGGGTGACCGTGCATCCCGGTGCCTGGTGGCTGTGGGCCCTCGGGCTCGGTACCGCCGCCACCCGCACCACCAACCCCCTCCTCCTCGCCCTCCTCATCGCGGCCTCCGCCTACGTCGTGGCGACGCACCGCTCCTCCGCCCCCTGGTCCCGCTCCTACACCGCCTTCGCCCGGCTCGCCCTCGCCGTCATCCTCGTCCGCGTCCTGTTCGCGGTGGCCCTCGGTTCCCCCATCCCCGGCACCCACACCCTGCTCACCCTCCCCGAAGTCCCGCTGCCGCACTGGGCGCAGGGCATCCGGCTGGGCGGCAGGGTGACCGCCGAGGCGGTCGTCTTCGCCGCCTACGACGGCCTGAAGCTCGCCACCCTCCTCATCTGCGTCGGCGCGGCGAACGCCCTGGCCAGCCCCAGCCGCCTGCTGAAGTCCCTGCCCGGCGCCCTGTACGAGACGGGCGTGGCCGTGGTCGTCGCCCTCACCTTCGCGCCCCACCTGATCGCCGACGTCCAGCGGCTGCGCGCCGCCCGCCGGCTGCGCGGCCGTCCGGACCGCGGCGTCCGGGGCCTGCTCCAGGTCGGACTGCCGGTCCTGGAGGGCGCGTTGGAGCGCTCGGTGGCGCTGGCCGCCGCGATGGAGGCCCGCGGCTACGGCCGTACCGCCGACGTCCCCGCCCCCGTCCGCCGTACGACGGCCGCACTCACCCTCGGCGGGCTGCTCGGCGTGTGCGCCGGAACGTACGGGCTGCTGACGGCCGAGGGGGGCGTGTACGGCCTTCCCCTGCTGCTGGCCGGGGTCGTCGCCGCGCTGGCGGGCCTGCGGCTGGGCGGCCGGCGTTCGCTGCGCACCCGGTACCGCCCGGACCCGTGGGATCTGCGTGCCTGGCTGGTCACGGGCTCGGGCGTCGCGGTGGCCGCACTGCTGACGCTGGCCTCCGCCCACGATCCGGGGGCCCTGCACCCCGGGGTCGTCCCCCTCGTCCCGCCCACGCTGCCGCTCTGGCCCGCCGCGGCCGTCCTGCTCGCCCTGCTGCCCGCCTTCGCCGTCCCCCAGCCCGTTCCCAGGGAGCACTCGTGATCCGCTTCGAGGATGTCAGCGTGACGTACGAGGGCGCCGCCGGACCCACCGTCGCCGGTGTCGACCTGGAGGTGGCGGAGGGCGAACTGGTGCTGCTGGCCGGCTCGTCCGGGGTCGGCAAGTCCACCGTGCTGGGCGCGGTCAGCGGGCTGGTCCCGCACTTCACCGGCGGCACCCTGCGCGGCCGTGTGACGGTGGCCGGCCGGGACACCCGTACCCACCAGCCACGCGAACTCGCCGACGTGGTCGGCACGGTGGGCCAGGATCCGCTCGCGCACTTCGTGACGGACACCGTGGAGGACGAACTCGCCTACGGCATGGAGTCGCTGGGGCTCGCTCCGGAGGTGATGCGGCGCCGGGTCGAGGAGACCCTCGACCTGCTGGGCCTCGCCGGACTGCGCGACCGTCCGATCGCCACCCTCTCCGGCGGGCAGCGGCAGCGGGTCGCGATCGGCTCGGTGCTCACCCCGCACCCGCGGGTGCTGGTCCTGGACGAGCCGACCTCGGCGCTGGACCCGGCCGCCGCGGAGGAGGTGCTGGCCGTGCTGCAACGGCTGGTGCACGACCTGGGGACGACGGTCCTGATGGCCGAGCACCGTCTGGAACGGGTGATCCAGTACGCCGACCGCGTCGTCCTGCTGCCCGCCCCCGGCGCCGCCCCGGTGGCCGGCACCCCGTCCGAGGTGATGGCGGTCTCCCCGGTGTATCCCCCGGTGGTGGCCCTGGGCCGGCTGGCCGGCTGGTCCCCCCTGCCCCTGACCGTCCGTGACGCGCGCCGCCGCGCCGACGCCCTCCGCGAACGCCTGGCCGCGACCACGACCGACCACCACACCGCGCCCACCACGACCGCGACCGACCGTCACACCGCGCCCACCACGACCGCGGGCAACGGCGCCACCGCGACCGCCGTGGGCGCCGAGGCCGCGGGCAACCGTGCCACCACCACCGCGGACACCCGTGCCACCCCGCCCACCACCACCGCGGACCGTGCCGCCCGAGTCGCGTCCCGGCCGGTGGCCGGGCCGGAGGCGGTGGGGGGCGGCCGGCGCGGGGCGGTGGCTTCCGGGGTGGCCGGTGACGGCGTGGGGCGCCGTCGTTTCTTCCGGCGCCGTCCCTCCCCCGCCCCCGAGCCCGCGGCGCTCACCGCCGAGGTGCGCTCCCTCTCCGTGCGCCGCGACCGCGTCCAGGCCCTCCGCGACGTGGACCTGGCCGTGGGCCCCGGCGAGACCGTCGCCCTCATGGGCCGCAACGGCGCCGGGAAGTCCACGCTGCTCGGCTCGCTCGTCGGACTGGTGGAACCGTCCGGTGGAACCGTCCGGGCCGGCGGGCTGGTCCCCCACCGCACCCCGCCCCACGACCTCATACGCCAGGTCGCTCTCGTCCCCCAGGACCCGCGCGATCTGCTGTACGCCGACACGGTGGCCGCCGAGTGCGCCGCCGCCGACCGGGACGCGGGTGCCGAGCCCGGCACCTGCCGGGCCCTGGTGACCGGCCTGCTTCCGGACATCGCGGACGACACGCACCCCCGGGACCTGTCCGAGGGCCAGTGCCTGGCGCTCGCGCTGGCCGTGATCCTCACCGCCCGTCCTCCCCTGCTCCTGCTGGACGAGCCGACCCGCGGCCTGGACTACGCGGCCAAGGCCCGCCTGGTCGCCGTACTGCGCGGGCTGGCGGCCGAGGGGCACGCGATCGTGCTGGCCACGCACGACGTGGAGCTGGCCGCCGAGCTGGCCCACCGGGTGGTGCTGCTCGCCGAGGGCGAGGTGATCGCCGACGGCCCGACGGCCGAGATCGTGGTGTCCTCGCCGTCCTTCGCGCCGCAGGTGACGAAGATCCTGGCCCCGCAGCAGTGGCTGACCGTGACCGAGGTACGGGAGGCGCTGGCGTGAGCCGCCCCGCACGCGTGCACGCCGTCCGGCTCGGCCCCCGCTCGCTCGCCGCGCTGGCCCTGACCAGCGCGGTGGGAGTGGTCGCCTTCTGCTGGCCGTTCCTCGCCCCGCCCGACTCGCAGCTGACCGCCCACGCCCAGGACGCGCCCTGGCTCTTCGCGGGTCTGCTGGTGCTGCTGGTGGCGGTCGTGGCGGCGACGATCTCGGAGTCGGCCCTCGGCCCGAAGGCCGTGGCCATGCTGGGCGTGCTGGCCGCGACGGGGGCGGCGCTGCGGCCGATCGGCGCGGGCACGGCGGGGATCGAGCCGATGTTCTTCCTGATGGTGCTGAGCGGGCGGGTGCTCGGCCCCGGCTTCGGGTTCGTGCTGGGGTCGGTGACGATGTTCGCGTCGGCGCTGCTCACCGGCGGTGTCGGACCGTGGCTGCCGTTCCAGATGCTGTCGATGGGCTGGTTCACCATGGGTGCCGGTCTGCTGCCGGGCCCCGCGGGGGTCCCCCTTGTCCGGGCGGGGGCGAGCAGGTGGGAGCGGCTGCGCGGCCGGGGCGAGCTGCTGATGCTCGCCGGCTACGGCTTCCTCGCGGCCTTCGCCTACGGCACGGTCATGAACCTGGCCGGCTGGCCCTTCCTGGGCGGCGCGGCCTCGAACATCTCCTTCGCCGCCGGCGCCCCGGTCACCACCAACCTGGCCCGTTTCGTCGCGTACTGCGTGGCCACCTCGCTCGGCTGGGACCTGGGCCGGGCCCTGTGCACGGTCGTGCTGACCCTCGCCCTCGGGCCGGCGGTGCTGCGGGCGCTGCGGCGGGCCACGCGGCGGGCCGCTTTCGAGACCGCGGTCACATTCGACGGTCCCGCACGGTGAGAAGGCGTGTGCGCGGGGTGAGCGAGCCGGTGAACCACCCCACATGACGCACGTCACCTACGACCCCGGACCGTAGGTCGATTTGTCCGATTCACCCCCTCCTGCGCCCCTTCTGACCTGGGGATTGAGAGCCACGCCACAGAGCGGACGTTTCCCTTCGATCCGGCCACAACTAGTAAAGGGGGTCATTGCGGACAGGTTCCGGGCCTGCTTGTCTTGAGGACGTCGCCAGGCGCCACGAGCCCACCCGGGCCGCGGCGCCGACGCATACCGGCCACAGCGCGTGGTCCATCCCATGCGGGCGATCCCCTGTCCCCGACGCAAGAGGTTCTCCGTGTCCGTCTCCTTCATCCGCCGCATCGCTTCCCCGAAGAAGGCCCTCACCACCGCCGCCGTGGCCGCCGCCACCGCCGGTCTGGCTCTGACCGCGGCCCCCGCCCAGGCCGCCGCCCCTGCCTCGGCCTCCTCCGCTCAGGCCATCGCGCACAAGATGATCCCGGACGCCGCGCAGTTCAACGCGTTCAGCAAGATCGTCTCGCATGAGAGCGGCTGGAACCCGTCCGCCACCAACAGCTCCTCGGGCGCCTACGGCCTGGTCCAGGCCCTGCCGGGCTCGAAGATGTCCTCCGCCGGCGCCGACTGGAAGACCAACCCGGCCACCCAGATCAAGTGGGGTCTGGACTACATGAACTCCCGCTACGGCAGCCCGGTCAAGGCCTGGGACTTCTGGCAGGCCAACGGCTGGTACTGAGCCGCCGCACCGACGCCCGGCACCTGGCCGGCCCCCACCGGGCCGCGCCACCGCCGACACCCGCACCCTCGCCCGCACCGGGCGAGGGTGCGCGCGCATGTCCGGGCAAGTGCGCACGCATGCCCGGGCGGGGGTGCGTGCATGTCCGGGCGGGGGTGCGTGCGTGTCCGGGCGCGGCCGGCCGTGGCCGCGGGCTCCTCGTGGATGGGCCGACCGGGCTGCTTTCCCCCGTTCCCCGCGTGTCCCGTGTCACCCCCTGGACACCGCGGACGCAGGCTGCGCCGGGACACCTTCGGAGGAGCGATGACGACGCCGACGCCACCGGCGCGGGACCCGGAGCCGCGCGGGCTGCGGCTGGTCACCGTGCTGCTGGCGCTGACCGTGGTCAGCGGTCTGATCGACGCCGTCGGCTATCTGGGCCTCGGCCGGGTCTTCACCGCCAACATGACCGGCAACGTCGTCGTCCTCGGCTTCGCCGCGGCGGGTGCCCCCGGCTTCTCCGTGCCCCACACGGCCGCCTCCCTGGTCTGCTTCCTGCTGGGCGCGGTGACCGGCGGCCGGGTGGCGGCCCGCCACGGCTCGGGCTCCCGTCGCAGGTGGGCCCGGCTGATCCTGGCGGCGGAGGCGGTGCTGGTCGGCGCCTCGGCGGCCGTGGCGTTCGCCTGGCCGGGCACCGCCGGCACCCGGTACGCCCTGATCGCCCTCACGGCCTACGCGATGGGCCTGCGCAACGCCACGGTCCGCAAACTGGGCGTGCCCGACCTCACCACCACGGTGCTCACCATGACCCTGACCGGCCTGGCCGCGGAGTCCCGCCTCGGCGCCGGCACCGGCGACCGCTCCCCGCGCCGCACGGCCTCGGTGCTCGCCCTGGCCGGCGGCGCCTGCCTGGGCGCGTGGCTGGTCCTGCACCACGGCCTGGGCGTCCCGCTGCTGCTCGCGGCGCTGGTGACCGGGACGATGGCGGTGGTGGCCTCGGGCCGGGAGTGAGGAGCGCCACGCCTCAGCCGGCCACGACGCGGAGTTCCTTCACCCCGTTGATCCAGGCCGAGCGCAGCCGGCGCGGGTTCCCCGCCAGGCGCAGTCCGGGCATCGCGTCGGCTATCGCCCCGAAGATCAGGTCGATCTCCAGCACCGCCAGGGACTTGCCGAGGCAGTAGTGGGGACCGCCTCCGCCGAAGCCCAGGTGGGGGTTGGGATCACGGGTGATGTCGAACGCGTCGGGGTCGGTGAAGACCTCGGGGTCGTGGTTGGCGGAGGCGTAGAACAGGCCGACCCGGTCGCCCTTCCGGATCGGCACACCGCCCAGTTCGGTGTCCTGGGCCGCCGTCCGCTGGAAGGCGTTGACCGGGGTCGCCCAGCGGACGATCTCCTCGGCCGTGGTCGAGGGGCGCTCGCGCTTGAAGAGGTCCCACTGGTCGGGGTGGGTGAGGAAGGCGTGCATGCCATGGGTGATCGCGTTGCGGGTGGTCTCATTGCCGGCCACCGCGAGCATCAGCACGAAGAAGCCGAACTCGTCGGAGTTCAGGTTGCCCTCGTCCTCCGCCGCCACCAGGGTCGTCACGATGTCGTGGGCGGGACACCGCTTGCGTTCGGCGGCCATGTTCATGGCGTAGGCGATGATCTCGGCGGCCGACCGGGCGCCGACCTCCTGCGTGATGGCGTACTCGGGGTCGTCGTAGGCGATCATCCTGTTGGACCAGTCGAAGATCTTGGACCGGTCCTCCTGCGGGACGCCGATCAGCTCGGCGATGGCCTGGAGGGGCAGCTCGCAGGCGACCTCGGTGACGAAGTCGAAGGGGCCGGAGCCGGCGCGGGCGGCGGCGACGATCGCCTCGGCGCGGGCGCGCAGCCGGTCCTCCAGGGCACGGATGGAGCGTGGCGTGAACCCTCGCTGCACTATCTGGCGCACCCGCGTATGTTCCGGAGGATCCATGTTGAGCAGGATCAGCCGCTGCGCGTCGATCGCGTCGCGCTCGATGTGCTCGTTGAAGCGGATGATCGCGGTGTTCAGGGAGGAGGAGAAGAGTTCCGGGTGCGTGGAGACGTACTTGACGTCGGCGTGCCTGGTCACGGCCCAGTAGCCGGTGTCGGCGAAGCCCGCGAGACCGTGCGGCTGCGGGATCCGGCGGACCGGTTCGGTCCGGCGCAGTTCGGCGAACTCCGGGAGGGGCACGCGGTGGTGCAGCAGGTCGGGGTCGGTGAGGTCGAACCCGTCGGGCAGCGCTGGACAGGGCATCGGCGTCTCCAGCCATCTGACGGTCCATCAGCGGGTGCCGTGAAGGTAGTAACGGGTTCTACAAGCCGCAAGAGGTACGGCGCCCCCAATCCGTGCGGAAGTCGCGCAGATCGCGCCCTCGACACCTGCAAGACCCTTGCGGTGATGGACGTCACGTCAGCAGACTGCTGAGCAGAACTAGAACGCGTACTAGTTCTGGAGGAGAGCCCTCTCGGAGAGGACCCGCACCCATGGCCGCCGAACCCGTGATCGTCGAAGCCGTCCGCACCCCGATCGGCAAGCGCGGCGGCGCGCTCGCCAACCTGCACCCCGCCTACCTGCTGGGCGAGACCTACCGTGAACTCCTGGGCCGCACCGGCATCCCCGCCGACGCGGTGGAGCAGATCGTCGGCGGCACGGTGACACACGCCGGTGAGCAGTCCATGAACCCCGCGCGCACGGCCTGGCTGACCATGGGGCTGCCGTACGAGACGGCGGCGACGACGGTCGACTGCCAGTGCGGGTCCTCGCAGCAGGCCTCCCACATGGTGGCCAACATGGTCGCGGCGGGCGTGATCGACGTGGGCATCAGCTGCGGCGTCGAGGCGATGTCCCGGGTCCCGCTGGGCTCCGGCTCCAAGCACGGCCCGGGCAAGCCGTTCCCCGACGAGTGGAACGTCGACCTGCCCAACCAGTTCGAGGCGGCCGAACGCATCGCCCGGCACCGGGGCCTGACCCGGGAGAGCGTCGACACGCTCGGCCTGCGCTCACAGGAGCGGGCGGCCCTCGCCTGGGCGGAGGAACGTTACAAGCGCGAGACCTTCGCCGTCCAGGTGCCCACGACCGAGGAGGAGCAGCACGCCGGACAGGGCATGTGGCGCCTGGTCGACAAGGACGAGGGGCTGCGGGACACCTCGATGGAGGCGCTGGCGGGCCTGAAGCCGGTGATGCCGAGGGCGGTCCACACGGCCGGCAACTCGTCGCAGATCTCGGACGGCGCGGCGGCGATCATGTGGGCGTCGAAGCGGATGGCCCGCGCCCTGAAGCTGAAGCCGCGGGCGCGCATCGTCGCGCAGGCCCTGGTGGGCGCCGACCCGCACTTCCACCTGGACGGGCCGATAGACGCGACCAGGGCCGTGCTCGGCAAGGCGGGCATGTCCCTCAAGGACATCGACCTCGTGGAGATCAACGAGGCGTTCGCGTCGGTGGTGTTGAGCTGGGCTCAGGTCTTCGAACAGAACCTGGACAAGGTCAACGTCAACGGCGGTGCGATCGCCCTCGGCCACCCGGTCGGCGCGACGGGCGCCCGCCTGATCACCACCGCCCTGCACGAACTGGAGCGCGCGGACAAGGAGTTCGCGCTGATCACCATGTGCGCGGGCGGCGGGCTGGCGACCGGGACGATCATTCAGCGGCTGTAGCCGACGCCCAGGACACGAAGGCGGTGAACGTGGCGGGACCGACGGTGAGGATCGGGCCCGCCGGGTTCTTGGAGTCGCGGATGGCCAGGGTGGCGCAGGGGGTGTCGGCGACCTCTACGCAATCACCGCCCTGGTCACCGCTGTACGAGGACTTGCGCCAAGACAGACCACCGAGGGGCGCGCATTCGACGCACGAGCCGCCCTCGTCGCCGCTGTAGCTGGACTTACGCCAGTTGGTCTCCATAGCGGTCCTCCATCACTCGCCGAATCAGCTTCACCGAGTCCCGGAGGGACAGTGCGGCAGCCTGAAGATGATCGTAACGGAGTGAGCACTTGTTGACGGTGCCTCGGTCGGCGGTCGGATGCCCGCTGCCGCCATAGCCCTCCGTGTACACGATGGCCGGGTCGTGCTCGAAGTGGTAGAGGTCGAACGAGCCTTGCAGCCCCGCGTGCGCGCCGGCCTTGAACGGCAGGATCTGGATGTTGATCAGGGGGTTGTCCTCGAACGCCAGCAGATGTGCGAGTTGCTCCCGCATGACGTCCTTATCACCGATCTCTTGAAGCAGCGCACCCTCGCTGATGATTGCCCAGAAGGACGGGGGTTCCTGCTTCTCGAAGATGAGCTGGCGAGCCATACGCGCGGCAGTACGGTCGTCGAGCCTGGTCTGGTCGAGCACGCCAAGCACGGCACATGCGTATGCCGGGGTCTGCAACAGGCCGTGAAACAGGTGCGTGTGGAAGGTGTTGATCTGGGTGGCCCTTGCCTCCAGCTCAGCCACCTGCTGAAACCACGCCGGAAGTTGGCTTCGCATCACCAATGGGACGAGTCGTGTCAGTAGCCCACCCGTCCCCAGCGCCGCATCCACGCGCTCACTGAACTCAGGCGTCGGCAATTTACGCGCCGTCTCCACCTGACCGACGAGCGACCCCGTGTAGTTGACGATCTCCCCCAGTTGCCGCTGGGTCAGGCCGGCGGCCTCCCGGTAGCGGCGCAGTTCGAAGCCGTAGTAGTCGAGCGGTGAGGCGCCCGGGTCGAGGGTGTTGATGTGGGCCACGGTCGGCCCCCTCTCGTACGACAGGGCCCACAGCCGGACCCGTTGTATCCGTCCTGTAGCCCAGCGTAGTGACGGGAGGTCAGCCTCGTACCGTGAACCTCGACATTCCCCACACCCCCCAGTACCGCATGTACCTCACCGTCGGCGAGCACTCCGTACGTCACATCCGCCGCGTCGTCCGCTCGCTGCTCCACGAGTGGGAGCTGCCCGGGCTGGTCTTCGCCGTGGAGCTGGGCGTCGGCGAGCTGGTCACCAACGTCGTGCGGCACGTGCCCGACCGCCGCTGCACGCTCGTCGTGGCGCGGCGGACGGCGGCGGTGCGGGCCGAAGTGACCGATGGCCACGCCCTCCTGCCCCGTCTGCGGCCGGACGTGGACGAGGAGTCGGAGGGCGGTCGCGGTCTGGCCCTGCTCGACGCCGTCGTGGACAAGTGGGGCGTGTCACCGGGCGTGGGCGGCGGGAAGACGGTCTGGTTCGAGTGCGGGTTCCCGGACGCCGTCCACCCGGTGGCCGAAGCGTGAGCGTGGGGCCTGCGGAACGGCCGCGGCCGGCCCGGGGCTGTGTGCCCGGGGCCGGCCGTGTCCGCGTCGTCTTCCCGTGGGGCCTACCGGCCCTCGACCGAGGGCGCGGAACCCGGCAGGGGGCGGCCCGCCGACTCCGACATGCGCCACACGGCGAACCCGCCGATCACGGCCGCGGCCATCATGTAGTAGGCGGGCATCATCATGTTGCCCGTCGCCCCGATCAGCGCGGTGACCACCAGCGGCGTCGTACCGCCGAACAGGGACACCGACACGTTGAAGCCGATCGACAGGGAGCCGTAGCGCACCCGGGTCGGGAAGAGGGCGGGCAGCGCGGCCGGCATGGCCGCCGTGAAGCACACCAGCAGCAGGCCCAGGGCGCCCATGCCCAGCCCCACGGCCAGCAGGCTGCCGTCGCGGATCAGCAGCAGGGCGGGGACGGACAGGAACAGGAAGCCCGCGCAGCCCGCCGCGATCACCGGGCGGCGGCCGATCCGGTCGGTCAGGGCGCCCGCGAACGGCTGGACGATCATCATCAGGACCATCACACCGAGCACGACCAGCAGACCGTGCGTCTCGTCGTACTTCAGCTCACTGGTGAGGTAGCTCGGCATGTACGACAGCAGCATGTAGTCGGTGACGTTGAAGACCAGCACCAGGCCCATGCACAGCAGCAGCGCCTTCCACTGGCCCGCGACCATCTCGCGCAGCGGCACCTTGGGCCGCGCGGCCTCCGCCTTCTCGACCTCCGCCGCGAACGCCGGGGTCTCCTCCAGCCGCATCCGCAGGTACAGGCCGATGATGCCCATCGGGCCCGCGATCAGGAACGGGATGCGCCAGCCCCAGGAGGTGAGGTCGTCGGAGGAGAGCAGGGCGGTCATCAGGGTGACCAGGCCCGCACCGCCGATGTAACCGGCCAGCGTGCCGAACTCCAGCCAGCTGCCGAAGAAGCCGCGCTTCTTGTCCGGCGCGTACTCGGCGATGAAGGTGGACGCGCCGGCGTACTCGCCGCCGGTGGAGAAGCCCTGGACCAGGCGGGCGGCCAGCAGCAGGATCGGCGCGCCGACACCGATCGTCGCGTAGGACGGGATCAGGCCGATCGCGAACGTGCCCGCCGCCATCATGATCATGGTGACGGCGAGGACCTTCTGACGGCCCACGCGGTCGCCGAGCGGGCCGAAGACCATGCCGCCGAGCGGGCGGACCAGGAAGGCCGCCGCGAAGGCGCCGAACGTCGACAGCAGCTGGGCGGTCGGGTTGCCGGACGGGAAGAAGACCTTGCCCAGGGTGACCGCGATGTAGCTGTAGACACCGAAGTCGAACCATTCCATCGCGTTGCCGAGCGCCGCCGCCTTGACGGCGCGCTTGACCAGCGCGGGATCGGTGACGGTGACGTCGTGGGCCTTGGTGGCGCTACGGGTCTTCTGATGCGGGATGACTGCTGTGGCGGTCGCCAAAACGGGGCTCGCCTACCTTTCGACGGGGACAGGGACGGGCCCGAGACGGCGGCGGTGACGTACGCCGGGCCGAAAAACGACCATAGGGTGACTTCTGCCCTTTACGTGCCGTACGCGTTTACATGCAGAGTGCAGCTAAAACGCGGATACGCAGGTACGTCTGCCCGCTCACGCAGCGCCATCCGCCCTGCTCGGTGTGATCCTTGTCGCGCCCCCGCGACGCAACCGGCCCCTCGCGGGGCTGTCGTCTTTCGGACATATGCGGACGGATGACAGGTGAACCGGGAGCTGCGCCGGCCGGCGGAACCGTCGCGGCACCGCAGCCGTCTGTACCCCCGTCACCGGCAACGACGGGGGTCAACGGAACAGTGCTCGCCACCCACGCCGCACGCGCACGCCTGCTCGCGGTCGTCCTGTCCCTGCTCGGCATCCAGCTGACCTGGCTCATCGCCCCCGCGTACGCCTGCGGCTGCGGCGCCATGGTGCCCGATCCGGCCACCCGCATCGCCGTCTCCGACGAGCGGTCGGTCCTGCGCTGGGACGGCCGGCAGGAGCAGATCGTGATGCGGCTGACGGTCGACGGCGACGCCGAGCACGCCGCCTGGATCATGCCGGTCCCGCACCGGGCGACCGTCCGCCTCGGCGACGCCGCCCTCTTCGACCAGCTGGCCGAGGCGGTCGCCCCCGTGCACCGCACCCGCTACCACTTCTGGCCGGAGAACGGCGAGTGGCCCTTCGACGGCCGCCACCTGGCCGGCGACGCCGCGCTCCCCGCCCCCGGCGGCACCGGCGTCGGCGTCGTCGGCCGCCAGCGGCTCGGCCCCTTCGACGTGGCCCGCCTGACCGCCACCGACCCGGCGGCCCTCCAGGACTGGCTGCGCGACCACGGCTTCTCGCTCCCCGCCCGGCTGAAGACCGCCCTGCGGCCGTACGTGGACCGCCACTGGGAGTACGTCGCCGTCCGCCTCGCCCCCGACACGCACGGCACCGCGCTGCACGGCGCCCTCGACCCGCTGCACCTCACCTTCGCCGCCGACCGGCCGGTCTACCCGATGCGCCTGTCCCGGCTGGCCACCACCCCGCAGTCGCTCGGCCTGTACGTCCTCGCCGCGCACCGCATGGAGACGAGCGGGACCATCGGCGGCTCACCGCCCGACGTGCTGTTCGCCGGGCGGCTCGGCACCCACGAGGGCGCCCTGGGGAAGCTGGCCGCCGGCACCCCCTACCTGACGGCCCTCACCCAGAGCTTCCCCGACCCCGCCCGCATCCTTGGCGACCACGAGCTGCGCCGGGCGGCCGCGGACACGCCGGTCCAGCAGGTGATCTACGAGGACGAGCTGCTCCGGGTCGCCGGGATCCCGGCCTGGTCGCTGACGGTCGGCGGCACACTGGCCGTCGTCGTCGCGGCCGCCGCCCTGGTCGTCGTACGGCGCTCGCGGCGGCCGGTGACTCCGCCGCCGCCGGTCGCCCCGCCCGCGCCGCTGGGCTGAGATCATCGAAGCGGGCAGGGCGGTACAGCCTCCGGAAGACACTCGGGAAAGGCAGCAGGCGCTATGAGCGGGTCGCAGCTCTGGGAAGACGTCGACGACTACTTCATCAGCCATCTCTCACCGGACGACGATGCGTTGCGGGCGGCCTTGCGGGACAGTGAGGCCGCCGGGCTGCCCAGCATCGCCGTCACCGCCGCGCAGGGGAAGTTCCTCCAGCTGCTCGCCCAGGTGCAGGGCGCCAGGAACATCCTGGAGATCGGCACCCTCGGCGGGTACAGCACGATCTGGATGGCCCGTGCCCTGCCCGAGGACGGCAGGCTGGTCTCGCTGGAGTACAGCGCCAAGCACGCGGACGTGGCCACCCGCAACATCGCCCGCGCCGGCCTGGAGCGGATCGTGGAGGTGCGCGTGGGCCCGGCCCTGGAGTCGCTGCCCAAGCTCGCCGACGAGAACCCGGCCCCCTTCGACCTGGTCTTCATCGACGCGGACAAGGCCAACAACGCGCACTACGTGGAGTGGGCGCTGCGGCTCAGCCGGGCGGGCAGCCTGATCGTGGTGGACAACGTGGTGCGCGGCGGCCGGGTGACCGACGCGGGCAGCACCGACCCGGACGTGGTCGGCACCCGCGCCGCGATCGAGCTGATCGCCGGCCACCCGCGGCTGAGCGGCACCGCGCTCCAGACGGTCGGCGGCAAGGGCCACGACGGTTTCGCGCTGGCCCGGGTGCTGGGCTGAGCCCGGGCCAGGACGCGGGCGGGGCTCAGACCTCGTGGTAGAAGCCGATGTTGACGCTGCGCGGCTCGGTGCGGTCCTGGACGATGATCTCGCCGGATCCGCCGCGCGGCAGCCGTACGGCCGCGCCGTAGCCGACGGGGTGCACGCTCTGGGCCAGGACGATCCGGACCTCGGACGCCGGGTCGGGCTGTGAGCCGCGCAGCCAGGTCAGCTGCCAGGTGCCGTCCTGGCCGCACACGAACTCCAGGTGGACGCGGGAAACGAACAGCCAGTCCTCGGGGGTGACCAGCCGGCACATCGCCGCGTCCCGGCCGACCCGCAGCACGGCGCCGGGCTCGCTGGGCGCCTCGGCCATCGTCATACCGGCCGTGGCACCCGCGTCCGCCCCGGAGACGGCGGCCATGGTGAGTTCGAGCACGAGCGCTCCCCCTGAAACGTCCTTGTACGGTGGGCGGATTGCCGTACCGCCGCCGCATGATAAAACGCCCGAGGCGGTCCCGTCCGGCACAATGGGTCCATGACCGAGCGAAAGCCACCGGGTGTTCCGTTCGAGTCCTGGGTGGACAAGCAGATCCGGGACGCGCAGGGGCGCGGCGAGTTCGACCGGCTGCCGGGTGCGGGGGCGCCGCTGCCCGCGGAGATCGAGTCCGCGTACGACGAACTGTGGTGGGTCAGGCGGAAGATGGTGCGGGAGGGGCTGGCCGTGCTGCCGCCCACGCTCGCGCTGCGCAAAGAGGCGGAGGACGCGCTGGCGGCGGCCTACGCGGCGCCCTCGGAGCGGATCGCCCGGAAGATCATCGAGGACGTCAACGTGCGGATCAAGGACATGATGTTCAAGCCGCCGCCCGGCCCTCCCCTGGGGAAGAAGCCGTACGACGTGGAAGAGGTCGTACGCGAATGGCGGCAGCGCAGGTCCACCGCCGAGGGAAACCCCCCGGGGCCGGCCGTCTAGCAGGCGCCCGGCGAGTCCCCGGCCATCGCCCAGGCCGACCGCGCAAGAGGCGTCCGGCGGACTTCCGGCCATCGCGCATGGTCAGCCGCAACAGACGCGCCGGGCAACCCCCGGGCATTCGCGCACGATCAGCCGCGCAACCGGCGTCCGGCGAAGACCCGGGCGTCGCGCACGGTCAACCGGGCGCATGGTCAGCCGTGCAAGAGGCGTCCGGTGAACACCCGGGCGTCGCGCACGGTCAGCCGCGCAGCCGGCGTCCGGTGAACACCCGGGCGTCGCGCGCGGTCAGCCGTGCAGCAGGCGTCCGGCGAGTTCGCGGTAGTCGCGCAGGGCGAGCCGTAGCCGTTCGGTGTCGGTCTCGGCGCCGGATCCGCGGCCCTCGGTGCCCTCCCAGGACATCCGCAGGGTGCGGCGCCGCCGGGTCACGGCCTCGCTGAACCGCGCGGCGATCTCCTCCAGCGTCCGGTCGGCCTGCTCGACGGCCTCCCTGGGTTCGTCGACGAAACCGCCGACGAGCTCCCGCATCCGCCGCTCCCACTGCTCGGTCTCGTCATGGGGGAGCAGCGGCGCACCGGTGCCGGATGGAGCGGGGGCGGCCGCCCCGCCGGTCGGTGAGGCGTCAGGGGTCGTGGGCGTACCGGACGCCCCGGTGCCGGCCGGAGCGGTGGTGCCGCCGGAGAGCGGCATACCGCCGGGGGCCGCGGTTCCGCCGGGGGCTCCGGGGCTGCTGGGGGCCGCGGTCCCGCCCGAGGCCGGGCTGCCGGGGGCCGCCGATTCGCCGGTGGCCGTGGGGCTGCCGGGGGCCGTCGGCCAGGTGTCCGGTGCCGGGGAGCCGGTCGTGCCGGCCTCCCGTCGGCCCGTGCTGCCAGGGGCGGGCGCGCCCAGACCGTTGTCCGGCATCCGGCCCTCCTCCTCGATCAGCGCCCGCTCCGTACGGTGGCTGGCGGTGAAGCCCGCGTCGACCCCCGGGCCCAGGTCCTCCGTACCGGGACGCAGCCCTTCCGTGCCGTGCCACTGCCCGGCACCCGCGCCGGCCTGCCCCTCACCCGGCGCCGTCCGGCTCGTAGCCGCCCCGGTCTGGCCCTCCTCCGGCGCCGTCCGGCTCGTAGCCGGCCCGGTCTGCCCTTCACCCGGTGCCGTCTGCATCGTGGCCGGTCCGGTCCGGCCTTCACCCGGTGCCGTCCGGCTCGTAACCGGGCCGGCCTGCCCCTCGCCCGGTGCCGTGGCCTGCCTCGTGGACTCGGGTACTCCCGCCGGTCCGGGCGGCGGCTGGGGTGTGTACTCCGGGGCCCGGTCGTCGCCCGTGAGGCCCTCCCGGCCGGGGCCGGTCGAACCGGGCAGCCGGCCCGCGGGCCCGCCGGGCGCCGGCTCCCCGGGCAGCCGTTCCTCGGACCGGGGCTCTCTCGGCACGCGCCGTCCCGGCGCCGCGTCCCCCGGCGCCCACTCGTCCTGCGCTGTCCGCTCGTCTCCCGGCACGGCCTCGCCGGCCGGCCCCTGTGGGGGGCGCCGGGCGTCGCCCGGGTCGCTCGTCCTGTCCGGCATGGGGCTCAGCTCTCCTTCGGTCGGCTCCGGTGAAGGGCCCACGGGGTGTGCGAGCGGGCGTGGGAGCGGCTCCCGGCAGGGGCCGTGGAGCGGCCCGTGCCGCCCGGAGCCCGGTGCCGCCCGGAGTCGGCGCTCGTCAGGTCGTCGAAGAGGGCGCGGGCGCCGAGCAGCGCCGAACGCATCTCCTCGGTCCGGGTACCGTCCTCGCCCGCGCCGCCGTCGGCCCCGGTGGCCACGCGGTGCACCTGCCGGTAGCCGTCGACGTGGTCGGCGTGGTGCACGGACAGGGCGGCGAGCTGTTCGTCGTACCGCCCGCCGTCGGGGTAGCCGCGCACCGCGGCCACTTCGCCGAGCAGCCGGTCGGCCTCGGCCACCGCCTCCCGCGGGGAGTCGACGAAGCGCTCCTGCACGGCCGTCCAGCGGTCCGCGTACCGCTGTCGTTCGGCGCCGTCCAGCGGCCGTTCGTGCAGGTCACCGTGGCGTTCGACGCGCTCGGTCAGCTCTCGTTCGGCGGCCTTGGTGTCCCCGTCGTGCATCGCCACGGTCCGCTCGTACTCGGGCCCGAAGCGCCGCTTCAGGCCGCCGCCGTGCCGTCCGCGGCTGCGCAGGAACAGGGTGGCCGCGCCGAGGACCACGACCGCCGCGATCACGATCAGCAGAATGATCAA
Source organism: Streptomyces musisoli (assembly GCF_016741855.1). Classification (GTDB taxonomy): domain Bacteria; phylum Actinomycetota; class Actinomycetes; order Streptomycetales; family Streptomycetaceae; genus Streptomyces; species Streptomyces musisoli. The sequence continues at coordinate 137,337 of NZ_JAERRH010000003.1, forward strand.
CCCTGTGGACATGCTTGCCTTCCGGTCGGACCGGCCCCGCCGGCCGGTTCTCCCTTCGGGTGACCCGGAACCCGGCGGACAAACGGCCTTCCCCGGCGCGCCGAGGGGCACGCAGCCCTGGTGCCGGCCGCGCCGGGGGCCGCACAAATCGGGTTGCGGGGCGTAGGGCACGGCTCCCGACAATGGCCGTCATGACGTGGACGATCGCCCCCGAGCCCTACGACTCACCGGCCGCCACCGCGCTGTGGCGGGCGTACTACACCGAGGTCAGCGACCGCTGGTACCTGCTGCACGAGGGGCGCCGGACCGACCCGGACGAGCTGGAACGGGAGATCGCGGCCCGGCCGGGCACCGAACTCGCCCCGCCGACCGGTCGGTTGCTCATCGGACGGTACGACGGCACACCGGCCGGCTCGGCGGGCGTACGGCTGCTGGACCCGGACACCGCCGAGCTCACCCGGGTGTTCGTGCTGCCGGGGCTGCGCGGCCTGAACGGGGCCGCGCGGCTGGTGGCCGCCGCCGAGCTGGCCGCCCGCCTGCTGGGCGCCCGGCGGGTCGTCCTCGACACCCGCGGTGACCTGGTCGAGGCCCGCGCCCTGTACGCCCGCCTCGGCTACACCGAGACCGGCCCGCACAACACCGACCCGTACGCCGAACACTGGTTCCGCAAGGAACTGGGGACGACGGACGCGGTCAGCCGACCCGAGTGACCGTACCGCCGTCGTGCGGGCGTTCGCGTTCGGCGCCGCACAGCTCGCCGGTCAGCTCCCGGACCAGCTGGGTGAGGTCGGGCGAGCGGCCGGGCCGCCACCAGTCGCCGAGCAGCTCGGCCAGGGACTGCTCGCGGGCCGCGGCCAGCCGTTCGGCGACCTCGCGGCCGGCGTCGGTCAGGACGAGGTCCAGGCCCTGGCGCTCGGCGAGCCGCCGCTCCTCGACCTGGCGGGCGGCGGCCATGACCACCTGGATCGGGACCGCGGTGCGTTCGGCCAGCACCCCCGGCTCCACGGAACCGTAGCGGCGGACGCGCAGCAGCAGCCAGCTGGCCGCGGGCAGCAGGTCGTACCCGGCCCGTTCGGTGATCTTCCGGTAGATCTCGCGGCGGCCCTCGCGGGTGCCGAGCACGGACAGGGCCCGGCAGCACTCGTCGTAGGAGGAACGCTCGACCGGGTTGGGCGGGATGGTCTCGGAGACGTCCGGCGCGGTGACCGAGCCGCGCAGCCGGTCCTCCTTCAGGAACCAGGCCAGCAGGAAGCCGAGGAGGGCGACGGGCGCGGCGTAGAGGAAGACGTCGGTGATGGCGGTGGCGTAGGCGTGCAGGGCCGCCGGGCGCAGAGTGGGGGGCAGGGCGGCGATGCCCCGCGGGTCGGCCTGCAGCGCGCCGGCGGTGACGCCGGGCGGCAGGCGTACGCCCCGGAGGGCGTCGGTGAGTTCGACGCCGAGGCGGCTCGCGAAGACGGTGCCGAAGATGGCCACGCCGAAGGAGGCGCCGATGGAGCGGAAGAAGGTCGCGCCGGAGGTGGCCACGCCCAGGTCCTCGTACGAGACGGCGTTCTGCACGATGAGCACCAGGACCTGCATGACCAGGCCGAGTCCGAGGCCGAAGACGAAGAAGTAGACGCTCATCTCGGCGGTCGGGCTGTGCTCGTCGAGCCGGTGCAGGAGCAGCAGACCGAGGGTGGTGACGGCGGTGCCGGCGACCGGGAACACCTTCCAGCGGCCGGTGCGGCTGACGATCTGCCCGGAGACCGTGGACGACAGCAGCAGGCCGACGACCATCGGCAGCATGTGCACGCCGGACAGGGTGGGCGAGATGCCGTGCACGACCTGGAGGAAGGTCGGCAGGTAGGTCATCGCGCCGAACATGGCGAAGCCGACGATGAAGCTGATGACGGCGGCCAGGGTGAAGGTGCGGATGCGGAACAGCTTGAGCGGCAGCACGGGTTCGGCGGCCCGCCGCTCGACGGCGACGAACGCGACGGCGAGCACGACACCCAGCACGGCGAGCCCGATGACCTGGGCCGAGTCCCAGGGCCAGGTGGTGCCGCCGAGCGAGGCGACCAGCACCAGACAGGTGGCGACGGCCGCGATCAGGAAGGTCCCCAGGTAGTCGATGACATGGTGGGCGGTGCGGCGCGGGAGGTGCAGGGCGGTGGCGATCACGGCGAGCGCGACCACGCCGACGGGCAGGTTGACGTAGAACACCCAGCGCCAGCTGACGTGCTCGGTGAAGACTCCGCCGAGCAGCGGCCCGAGCACGCTGGTCGCACCGAACACGGCGCCGAACAGGCCCTGGTAGCGGCCGCGTTCGCGCGGCGGCACGATGTCTCCGACGATCGCCATGGACAGCACCATCAGCCCGCCGCCGCCCAGGCCCTGGAGCGCCCGGTAGGCGATGAGCTGGGGCATGTCCTGCGCCATGCCGCACAGCGCCGAGCCGATCAGGAAGATCACGATGGCGGCCTGGAACAGCCGCTTGCGGCCGTACTGGTCGCCCAGCTTGCCCCACAGCGGGGTCGCGGCGGTCGACGCCAGCAGATAGGCGGTGACGACCCAGGAGAGGTGTTCGAGGCCCCCGAGGTCGCTCACGATCGTCGGCAGCGCGGTCGCCACGATCGTCTGGTCGAGGGCGGCGAGCAGCAGGCCGAGCAGCAGGGCGCCGATCGGGACCAGCACGCCGCCCGGAACGCCTTCGCCGCGCCGTGCGCCCTGTGCCGTGCCGTGCGTGTCCAGGGTCATGGAGACCTCCCGGGGCTCGGGTGCACCTCTTCCATCGTGATCGGTGTCACCGCTTATGGCCTGTCGAGTCCCGCGGATTGTGAGGGAGATCCGCATATTCTCTGTAGTTCCCGAGGGGAGGGGCCGAAAGCGTGACTGGGAGGCAGGGGGCGACGTGCCCGGAGTGCGGGGCACCGAGGGGGCCGGACAACACGCCGTCGTGCGACTGCACGGAACGGGCCTCCGAGGCACTGCGTGAGGCACGCACGGCCGAGGCGGCAGCGGCGGAGGACTTCGATCCCCTGCGCATACGCCCCTACGTGGAGGCCCCGCACACACCCCCGCCCACCCCACCCCAGACACCCCGGCCGGACCTGCACCCGGACCCGACCGACGGAACACAGGCGACCGGTGAAACCGACCGGGCCGATGGGACCGGTCGGGCCGATGGGACCGGAGGGACCGGAGGGACCGGAGGGACCGGAGGGACCGGAGGCGCCCTCGGGGCGAACTGGAGCGCCACGGCGGATGTGACGGGTGGCACCGACCGGACCGTCGCGCACGGGACCAGCGGCACGGACCGAACCGCCATGACCGCCATGACCGACAGGACCGACCGGACCGTCGCGGGCGGCGGGAGCGGCTGGGCGGTTGCGGGGGACGGGACCAGGAGCGATAGGGCTCATGGGGCCGGCGACGGGGCCCTGGTGACCGCGCCGGGTGCGCCCGAGGCCGGGCGGTCGCGGCGCCGCTCGCGCCGTACCGTGCTGCTGGCCGCGGGGGGCGCGGGGGCGGCGATCGTCGCAGCGGCCGGTTTCGCGCTGCTGTCCTACCACGCGCCGGCCCGCGACCGGGCGGCCCAGGAGGTCAGGGAGCGCATTCCGGACGCGACCACACACGCGCCCGCCTCGGCCGCGGCGCCGGCCCCGCCCGTCGCCCCCCGCTCGTCGGCGCCCCCTCCCTCCCCCTCGCCGTCGGCATCGGCGGACCCCAGCCCTTCCACCACGACCGCGTCACCATCGCCGTCACCGACCCCCACGACGTCGGCCGGCGCCTCCCGAACGCCCTCGCCCAGCCCGTCGGCGACGACGCCGGGCCCCTCGCGGACCACACCCTCCGTGGCACCGGTGCTGCGACGCGGCGACACGGGCCCGGAGGTCACCGAACTAGAACTGCGCCTGCGCCAGTTGAACCTCTACGGCGACCGGATCGACGGCGTCTACACCCGCCCGGTGGAAGACGCCGTACGCACCTACCAACTCGCCCGCGGCCTGCTGGACGACACCCTCGGCGAGTACGGCCCGGCAACCCGAAAGAGCCTGGAAAGCGAAACGACACCCCCGTAACCCACCCAGAGAACCGAAAAACCACGCACCCACCCGCACCCCACAACCCCGGCCCACGACACCCACCCAGGGGCGCGAGGAACTGCGCGACCAGCCACCACCCACCCGCACCCGACGACGAACCGCGCGCCCACCCCCAACGCCCCCGCGCCAAGAACAGCACGCACCGGACCCCCGCTCAGCCCAGGCGCAGCCGAACCGTGCCGTCGGCCGCCGCCTCGACCCGTACCTGCGTGAGATCCCGCACCGCCACGTCGGGCTCGTGGCGGACGGCCCGCGGACCGACGCCCACGACCCGCATCCCCGCCGCACGCCCCGCCGCGATACCCGCCCCGGAGTCCTCGAAGACGACGCAGTCGGCCGGGTCGACACCCAGCTCCGCCGCGCCCTTCAGGAAACCCTCGGGGTCGGGCTTGCTCGCGCCCACCGACTCGGCGGTGACCCGCACCGCGGGCAGACGCAGCCCGGCGGCGTCCATCCGGGCGGTGGCCAGGGCGACGTCGGCGGAGGTCACCAGCGCGTGCGGGAGCCCGTCCAGCGAGGCGAGAAACGCTCCGGCGCCGGCGATCTCGATCACGCCGTCGGTGTCGGCGGTCTCCTCCGCGAGCATCCGGGCGTTGTCGGCGAGGTTCTCCTCCACGGGCCGGCCGGGAAGCAGCAACGCCATCGAGGCGTGGCCCTGCCGCCCGTGCACGACGCTCATCACCTCGTCGCCGTCCAGCCCGTTCCGCTCGGCCCAGCGCCGCCAGATGCGCTCGACGACGGCGTCCGAGTTGACGAGGGTGCCGTCCATGTCCAGTAGGAGGGCGCGGGCGGTGAGGACAGTGGGCGTGGCGGTGGCCGGCATCGGCAGCTCCAGGTGCGTGAAGACCCCGTGCCGGAGGGGCGACGGGCGGGACAAGGCGGCCCCGCCCGCCGGTCAGGGAAAACGGGCGGGAGCCACTTTGTTCCCTCACGGTACAAAACCCGCCCGCGATTCCGCCACACCCTCCGGCGAGCATTCATCCGCCGTTCGCCTCAGCCGCGCACGGCCTCCCACAGGCTCCACACGCCGAGCGCCAGCATCAGCAGCGCCGCGATCTGCGTGATCAGCCGCAGCGGCACCCGCTTCATCAGGGCCTTTCCGCCGACGATGCCGAGTCCGGCGACGGCCCACAGACCGAGCACGGCCCCGAGCCCGACGGAGACCGGGTCGTCGTAGCGGGCGGCGAGGTTGGCGGTCATGATCTGGGTGAGATCACCGAACTCGGCGACCAGGATGAGCATGAAGCCCGTGCCCGCGACCTTCCAGAAGGACTGGTCGGCGGGCTTCTTCACCTCTTCCTCCTCCTCGCCCTTCTTCAGCAGCAGCACCGCGGCACCACCGAGGAACAGGACGCCGGTGAGGGCGTGCACGATCTGCTGCGGCAGCAGGTTCAGCACGCTGCCGGCCGCCACGGCGAGCACGACATGCAGCAGGAAGGCGGCGGCGACGCCCGCGAAGACGTACGAGGCGCGGTAGCGGGTGCCGAGGACGAGCCCGGCGAGTGCGGTCTTGTCCGGCAGTTCGGCGAGGAAGATGACGCCGAAGACGAGCGCCGTCACGGTGATGCTGATCAAGGGTCCTCAATCGGTCGGGCTGCCCCACCGAGAGTGCGGTACGTCACACGATGACACCTCGGCATGGCAGCACACATGGCACCCGTACCGGGGGGCACGGGCGTGCACTGCTTGCCGAAGGTCTCGCTGGCCGACCTCGATGAACGACGGTCCGCCTCCGGGCGCCGGCTCAGGCTCGCTGAGCAGTATGTCGACGGTCCGGCGAAGAGCTACTCCCCTTCTGCGCCACCCATCGTACGGGATGTGAAAGTTCGCCCATAAACCTTGTCGTGACATGAACGCGTCACTAACTTCTAACCAAGCGCTCACCCCCCGGTCACGCGACCCCGCGAGCATTCCCTCGCTCGCGTCCAACACCCCCACCCCACCAGGGAGTTCACTCATGCGGAAGTTCTACGCGCGTCGACGGACGAGCATACTCGCGGCCCTCACCGGCCTGCTGGCCTCCGTCGCCCTGTTCAACGCCCCGAGCGCCTCCGCCGCCCTCCCCACGCCGGTCAGCGCCGCCACCGCCCGCAGCTACCTCTCCCAGCTCACCGTGGCCACCGAGAACCGCACCGGCTACGACCGCGACCTCTTCCCGCTCTGGATCACCATCTCCGGCACCTGCAACACCCGCGAATGGATCCTCAAGCGGGACGGCTCCAACGTGGTCACCAACTCCGCCTGCACCGCCACCAGCGGCAGCTGGTACTCCCCCTACGACGGGGCCACCTGGACCGCCGCCTCCGACCTCGACATCGACCACCTCGTCCCGCTCGCCGAGGCATGGGACTCCGGCGCGAGCAAGTGGACCACCGCCCAGCGCCAGGCCTTCGCCAACGACGTCACCCACCCCCAGCTCCTCGCGGTCACCGACAACGTCAACCAGGCCAAGGGCGACCAGGACCCGGCCACCTGGATGCCGTCCCGCACGGCGTACCGCTGCACCTACGTCCGCGCCTGGGTCCAGGTGAAGTACTACTACGACCTCTCGGTCGACTCCGCCGAGAAGAGCGCGCTGACGAACTACCTGGCGAGCTGCTGAGACCCCGCACCGCCGACAGCGCCACAGGGTCCGCGGCCGCACGCCGGCCGCGGGCCCGCCCCGGCAGGCCGCTCCTCGCGCCGGAGCCGCACCCCGCACCCCGCACCCGGCGCCGGGCTCCGCGGCGAGCCGTTCAGCGACGCGCACAGGTCCCGTCAGGAGACCGGCCTGCGGCGCATCACGAAGCCCGCCACCGCGCCCGCTCCGAACAGTGCGGCGACCGACACCCCCGTGGCCAGCCAGGTCGCGCCCAGCCACTGGGCGCCGTAGTAGCCGAGCGCCACGCTGTACGCGGCCCAGGACAGGCCGGCCAGGGCGGACCAGGGCAGGAAGTCGCGGGCGCGGCGATGGGCGGCGCCAGCGCAGAACGAGACGACCGAGCGGCCGGCGGGGGCGAAGCGGGCGAGTACGACCAGCGCGCCACCGCCCCGGGCGAGCGCGTCACCGAGACGTTCCTGCGCGGTGGTCAGCCGCCGGGAGCGGGCTATCGCCCGGTCCAGCCGCTCCCCGCCCCGCCAGGCCAGCCGGTAGGCCACGGCGTCGCCCAGCACCGAGGCGGTCGCGGCGCACAGGATCAGGGCCAGGATGTCCGGCACCTCGTGCGGGACCCGGCCCGTCGCCGCACCGGAGCCCGCCGCGGCCGCCGTGCCGGCGGTGATGACGAGCACCCCGCTGGGCAGTACCGGCAGGAACACGTCGAGCAGCACCGACACGGCCACCACGGCATAGATCCATGGTCCGGCCGCCAGCGACCCCACGCTCTCGAACACGACGACTCCCGTCACTCCCCCGTTGACAGCCATACAGCGTACGCCGGGGGTGTGACAGGAGGTTCGCGGGGGGTGTGTGGGGTGATCACAGGATGTTCACGGCGCGGTGGCCGTCCGCGCCGGTCAGGCCGCGACCGTGGTCCGCTCCGCCGCGGGCCGGTCGTCCGCCGCCGCACGCCGGCCGACGACCCGGTCCAGGCCGAAGGCGCCGGAGCCGGTGAAGACCAGCAGGAAGAACGCCCAGCAGAACAGCACCGACAGCTCGCCGCCGTTCTGGATGGGCCACAGGGCGGCCTGCTGGTGGACGTCGAAGTAGGCGTACGCCATCGAGCCGGAGGCGATCAGCGCGGCACCGCGGGTGCCGAGGCCGAGCAGCACCAGGGCACCGGCGGCCAGCTGGATCACGGCCGCGTACCAGCCGGGCCAGGTGCCGGCCGCGATCGTGCCGCCGGTGCCGGCGGCGCCGCCGAGGACGCCGAACAGGGAGGCGGCGCCGTGCACCGCGAAGAGCAGGCCGATGACGATGCGGAAGACCCCGAGGACATAGGGCTGAGCGGCGTTGAGACGTGCGGACATGAGGGATGACTCCTCTTCGGTGTCTGTCGGGCCGGCCGGGGACTGGGGAGGCCGGTCGTGGGGGCGGCGGTACCGAACGGAGCCATAGGTTAGGCACACCTAATCAGTGCTTGCAAGTTCAACATCTGGCCATGTTGTGAACTTTCCACGCACGGCACGCGGGCATGCGGCAGCGGCGGCCCGGCCGCGCAACTCCTCGCCCGCTCATCGGAGATGGGGTCCGGGCCGGGCCGCTATGAGAGTGATCACATCGGCGGTCGCGCTCGCGCGGGGCCGCGCCCGTCCGGCGCCCCGCCGCTGCGGGGCCGCCTCCGCCCGGCGCCCGGCCGGTGCGGGGCCGCGTCTATCCGGCGCCCCGCGCGGACCGGCCCCGCACCTCCAGTCCGCCGAGCAGCTCCGCCGTGGCGCGGGCCACGGCGTCCACCGCCTCCTCGAAGACCTCGCGGTTGTGGGCGGCGGGGGCCCGGAAGCCCGAGACCTTCCGTACGTACTGCAGCGCGGCCGCGCGGATGTCGTCGTCCGTGGCCTCCTCGGGCAGGGCGGGCGGTCGCAGTGTCTTGATACTCCGGCACATGCCTCCAGTCTGGCGCGCCCCACCGCCCCCCTGAGAAGATCACGCGAAGGCGGCCACCGACCTCCGGGGCCGACCGTCGAAGGGAACAACTTCATGACGAACTCGCTCACCGTGGCCGTCCTCGGCCCCGGCGGCACCGGCGGCCTGCTCGCCGCCCTGCTCTCCCGCTCCGGCCACCGCGTGATCTGCCTGGCCCGGGAGGCCACGGCCGACGCCCTGCGCCGCACCGGCATCACGGTCCGCAGCCCGCAGTTCGGCGACTTCACCGCCCCCGTCGAGGCGGACACCGAGCTGCGCGAGCCGGTGGACGCATGCCTGATCACCGTCAAGCACACCGCGCTCGACGCCGCCCTCACCCGGGTCCCGCCCGCCGCTCTCGGCGACGCCCTGGCCGTACCGCTCCTGAACGGCGTCGAACACCCCGCCGCCCTGCGCGCCGGGTACCGCCCCGACCGGGTCGCGCCGGCCGTGATCCGCGTGGAGTCCACCCGGACCGCCCCGGGCGTGATCGAACACGGCAGCCCGTTCACCGAGGTCGACCTGGCCGGTCAGACCGTGCCCCGGGCCCGGCTCGACGCGCTGGCCGACCACCTCACGGCCTCCGGCGTGAACGCCCGGGTGGCCGGGGACGAGACCGCGGCCCTGTGGGCCAAGATGGCGTTCCTCGCGCCGTTCGCCCTGCTCACCACCCGGTACGGCGTCCCGCTGGGCGAGGCCCGCACCCGGCACCGTGCGGAGCTGGAGGCGCTGGTCGCCGAGGCCGCCGCGGTCGGCCGCGCCAGCGGCGCCCCCACCGACCCGGCCGGGGCCCTCGCCCGGTACGACGCCTTCCCGCCGGCCGCCAAGTCGTCCATGCAGCGCGACGCCGAGGCGGGCCGGCCGCTGGAACTCGACGCGATCGGCGGCGCGTTGCTCCGCGCGGCCGAGCGGCACGGCGTTCCGGTACCGGTGACGGAACGGCTGGTGCGGGAGCTGCGGGACTCCGGCCACTGACCCGGCGCCACCCGTTCGGCTGAACCTCGCCCCGGGCCCCCGTACGACCTCGCCACCCAAAATCGAACAGGCGTAGCATTGCCGCGTGGCTACGACCTATGAATTCCCCAGTGACCTCCTCGCCGGTCAGGAGGAGCTGCATCAGGTCCGGGCCGAGCTGTCGGCCCTGCTCAAGCGGTTGCCCTGGTCGGTCGAGCCGATGGACGGCTTCAGTGACGACACCGGCTGGCGCAAGGTGGAGCGGCCCGCCTCCCCCGGCTGGACGGAGGACGAGCAGGCCGAGGTGGAGAAGCTGCGGCGGCGCGAGCACGAGCTGGCGGTCTTCGTCAGCACGCACCGCTTCTGGGCCGAGGTCGCGGCGGGGGACCGCATGGCGGCCCGCTCCCGGCTGAAGCACGCCCACGAGGAGGCGGCCGCACAGGAGTAAGGGGGAGAGGAAACGAACCGGCCCCTCGGAGACTTCCGAGGGGCCGGATGTGTGGGCGCGGACGGTTTCGAACCGCCGACATCCTGCTTGTAAGGCAGGCGCTCTACCCCTGAGCTACGCACCCGGGACAGGTCGACAGCCTACATTGCCCGGTGGGCTGCACCGCAAACCGTCTTCGCCGCACCGCAAACCGTCTTCGCCGCACCTCGGGGGCCGCCGCGGAGGCCGTCTCCCCACTCCGCGACGACGGCGGTCCGCACCGGGTGCCGGTGCACGCCCCGGACGGCAAAGTCACGGTGCGGACGGCGAACTGACCGGCCCGTGTGTTCGTCTTCAACGGGTGGGAGAATGACAGCACCCAGGGCGAACCACAGCACGGGAGAGGGATGTGACGGCCACACCGGGCACGCCAGCGACACCGCCGTACCCGCCGTCGTCCGCCCTCCGGGCCCGGCGCCGCCGCTCCGCCCGGGGTGACACGCTCGCCCTGCTGATCCTGCCGGTGCTGGCCGCGCCGGTGCTGGCCGCCGCGTTCGCCGGCGGCGGCACCCGGCGCTGGTTCGGCGGCCGGGCGGAGAGCCAGCGGGCCGAGGCACAGGCCGCGAAGGACGCCGCCGCGGCCGCGTTCTACGAACTCGACACCGCCCAGCGGGATCTGCGGATCTCGATCGAGACCATCTCGGCCGTGGACGACTCCCCCGCCGCCCGCCGCGCCGTCTTGGACTTCGAGGCGCTCGGGCACCGGATCGACGAGGTCAGCCGGCAGTACATCCAGGCCGTGGACGCCCATGATCTGGACCGGGTCGACCTGGAGGCCGGCGCGGCCTCCAGGGCCCGCGCCGAACTGACCGCGGCCAAGGACGAACTGCTCCGGGTCCGGCAGGAACTGGACCGGTTCGGCGGCTCGCTCGGGCCGCTGCTCGGCAAGGCGGAGACCCAGCTGGCCCGGCTGGCTCCCGCGGTGGAGCGGGCCCGGCAGTCGCTGCTGGCCGCGAGCAACGCCCTGGACGCCGTGCGGGAGAGCAACCTGCGGGCCGACGAGCCGGCCGCGCGGCTGGCGGCCCTGTCCCCGGAGCTGACCAAGCTGAACCAGGGCGCCGGGCAGGACGGGGTGCAGGCGACGCTGGAGCGGGCCGAGCGGGTGCAGCGGGAGGCCGGGGCGATCCGGGCCGAGGCCGAGCGGCTGCCGGAGCGGGCCGCCGAGATCGATCACCGGCTGGTGTCCCTGCGGACCAGGGCGCAGGCGCTGACCACCCGGGCCGGACAGGTGGATCCGGTGCTCAGCGAGCTGCGGCGCCGGTTCGCCGCCGCCTGCTGGCAGGACCTCCAGCAGGTGCCCGCACTGGCCGCGGAGAACGTGCGGCAGGCCGAGCTGAAGCTCCGGGAGGCACAGGCGGCGCGGGACGCCCAGCGATGGCCGGACGCCACCTCGCTGCTGTCGACCGTACGGGCGCTGCTGAACGCCACCGACGATGCCGTTTCGGCCGCCGGCGACCGGCTGACCAGGCTGAACGCGGTACAGAAGGACCCGCATACGGAGATCGAGCGGACCCGGTTCGCGATCCGGGACGCGCAGCGGCTGGCCATGACCGGCCGTACGACCCCCGATCCGCGGCACGCCCGGCCGCTGGACGACGCGGTGGCCCGGCTGGAGCGGGCGCTCGACACGCTGGAGGGACGGCATCCGGACTACTGGCACTTCCTGACCGAGACGGAAGGGGTGCGGCAGGCGGTGGCACGGGTGGTGGCGCAGATCCGCGAGGAGCGCGGCGCCGGCCACTGATCCGTGCGTGTTGCCGGTGGGCCGGGGCAGGCGGATATTGATGGGACGGACGGCCTCCGCTAGCGCCCGAGGAGGCGGACATGGCCACACACACGGTGCACACGAGGAACGCCGGGGAACGCCGCCGCACGCGGCTGGACGACCACCTGCCGGTCGACCACCGGCTCAACACGGTCTACCGGATCGGTGCGGGCCTGATCGGCGGCTTCCTGGTCGCCTTCGGCATCCTCGGCCTGATCAACCACATCGGCCTCTTCGACACCGGTGGCAACACCGTCGCCGGGCTGAACTCCAACGGCGCGCTCAGCGTGCTGTCGATCTGCATCGGCGCGCTGCTGCTGGTCGGGATGGCGATCGGCGGGAACTTCGCCTCGACGCTGAACATGATCCTCGGCGTGCTGTTCCTGCTGAACGGCTTCCTGTTCCTCGGCCTGCTGGACACGGACAGCAACTTCCTGGCGTTCAAGATCCAGAACGTGTTCTTCAGCTTCATCGTGGGTCTGCTGCTGATGACCTTCGGCATGTACGGCCGGGTCGGCTCGGCGCTGCCGCACGACAACCCGTACTGGCGGGCCCGCCACCCGGAGCCCTCCCCGTCCGGGCAGCGGACGCGGCACGAACTGCGGGAGGGACAGGAGCGGCAGGGCCCGCCCCCGGATCAGGTCCGGTAGGCGTAGAACGCCGCGGTCGGGTACGAGGCGACGAGGCTGGCCACCGACCTGTTGTAGGTGTTGGTCGAGTGGTAGCTGACGTACGGCACGCCCCGGCTGTCACGGTACGTGACGATCATCGAGTGGTCCTTCGACCCGTCCCGGTTGAAGTCCATCTGGAGCACGTCGCCGATGTCCAGCTGGTAGACGTTGGCGAGGCTGGTGGCCCGCTTCGAGGACAGGGCGAACCAGGAGAACTCGTTGACACCGATGAACGAGTCCGACTGGATCTCGGAGTTGCCGAACCACTTGTGGAAGTCGTTCGTGTACCCCGGCACGTGCTTCCAGCCGCCGGCCTTCAGGGCCTGGCTGACGAAGTTGGTGCAGTCGCCGCCGGCTCCCGCACCGTTGAAGTCGGGGTAGTCCGGGTTGTACTGGTTCCAGTACTTCGCCGCGTACGACACCATGGCCTTGTAGTCGTACCCGGTCCCCGTGAGGTTCTTCCGGTTGGCCGGCGCGGGCCAGGTGGTGGCCGAGCGGGCCGCGCTCGGCGGGCCGTCGTCGGCGGTGGTCCGCACCTTGGCGACCTCGGGCTTGGCGACCTGGTTCACCGCGAGGTAGCCCTGGTCGGTGTCCTGGATGCCGGTGAGCTGCCAGTTGCCGTGCCGGTCCGCCGTGAAGGTCAGCTCGTGGTGAGCGGTGAAGCCGGTCGACTTCGGGCTCTTGGCGCCCGCCTTGTCGTAGGTCAGCGACGTGGTCTCCGTGACGGCGACCTTGGCGTGCCGGCCCTTCACCTGGGTCGCGTCGAGCGTGACCTTGGTGCTGCCCGCGCGGTACGCCTCACCCAGTCGGGCGAGCCGGCCCCGGCGGCTGCGCAGCTCGTCCAGCGCCGACTTCTGCTCCTGGTTCTGCCCGCCGGACAGGCGCACCGAGCCGGAGAAGCCGGAGGTGTGCCGGGTGTCCCCCTGGTCGGCGCCCTTCACCAGGGCCTGCGTGCGGTCGGTGAAGACCGCGTCGGCCAGCCGCTGGAAGGTCGCCTTGGTCGCCGCGTCCACGGTCGGGTCGTCGGTCACCGCCGCGCCGGCGCTCCAGTTGGGCACCAGGGCCACACCGGCGACCACCGAGGCAGCGGCGGCGGTGATTATGGCGGTACGACTCCGCTTACGGCTCAGTCTTCTTGATTTCAATGATGTTCCCCTCTACGCCGGTACACATACCGGGAGAGGGGCATCTTCGCACGGCGGGAGTGGCGGTTGTGAAGGGGGTTGCACAAGTGGAACCCGCCGTGCTGACTTGTTACTTGACGACCGCCGACCAGTCCGGCGACTGGGCCGGGTCGAGGGTGCGCAGGGCGGCCAGGGTCGCCGGCTTCTGCACGTCGAGCCAGTCGGCTAGCTCCTTGAAGGACACGCACTTCACGCCCTCCTTGGTGCACACGTTCTTGACCACCTGGTCGATGGACTTCATGTAGATGCCGCCGTTCCAGTCCTCGAAGTGGTTGCCGACGAACAGCGGGGCGCGGCTGCCGTAGTAGACGCGGTTGAAGCCGGCCATGTAGGAGTCGACGGTCTGCTGCTCCCACTCGGGGAACTTGGCGGCGTCGCCCTGGGTCTCCCCGTCGGACTGGTTGTACAGGAAGTTGAAGTCCATGGACAGGCCCTGGAACTTGCCGCTCTCGTACGGCAGCATCTGAAGCGGGAAGTCCCAGATGCCGTTCTTCTTCGACGGCCATATCTGGAAGTCGCCGGGCGAACTGGCGTCGTAGCGCCAGCCGTAGCTCTTGATGGCCTTCAGCAGGTTCGGCTGGCCCTCCAGGCAGGGCGCCCGGCCGCCGGTGACCTCCTTCTTGAAGTCGAAGGGCAGCGCGGGGACGTCCTTGAAGCCGGTGTTGGTCTTCCAGTGCTCCACGAAGGAGTAGAACTGGTCGATCTCGCTCTTCCACTCCTGCACGCTCCAGTCGTCGCCGCCCTTGGCGCCGCAGAAGTGGCCGTTGAAGTGGGTGCCGATCTCGTTGCCGTCCTGGTACGCCTTGCCCAGTTCCTCCACCGTGGTGCGGATGTGGTCGTCGGTGGCGTAGTCGATCGCGGCGTCGCCCGGGGAGTGCATGGGGCCGTGGTACAGGGCCTTCTTGCTCTTCGGCAGCAGGTAGATGCCGGTGAGGAAGAAGGTCATGTGGGCGTTGTACTCCTTGGCCAGCTCCCGGTAGTGCGAGAACAGGTGGTCGCTGCCCTCCAGCGCGCCGTCCCAGGAGAACACCACGAACTGGGGTGGCTTCTCACCGGGTTTGAGTGGCTTCGGTATCAACTGCCCCTTCTGCGGCCCGGTGTAGGAGGTGGAGCCGTCGCCGAGGATCTTGGTCTTGCCGTCCCACTCCGGGGTCGGGCTGGCCTTCGGCGCGGTCGTGGGCTTCTTCCCCGCGGCACCGGCCGGCGTGCTGCTGCTGTCCGTGCCGGACAGCGCCAGGAACCCGGCCACCAGCGAGGCCGCGACGAGGAGTGCGGCCAGCGTCAGGACCTGTGGCCGGGTGGCACGGGGCGTACTGCGGCTGCGGGGGGCTCGGCGGCGGCCTGACGACGACGACATCTTGCGGGGCATGCGCGGCTCATTCTGCGGGAGGGAGGGTGGACGGGTCACGGCTCAGCCGAGACCCGTCGCGGCCGACCAGAGGGCATACGGGACGCTGCTGGCGGACGTACCGGCCAGGCCCTTGAGCGGCAGCGGCTCCAGGGACTTGGCCAGGTCGATCCGGTAGACGACGATCGCGGTGGACACGGAGTCGGCCGTCCCGACGTACCAGGCGGCGGTGTCCTTGTCGTTGGCGCCGGCCTTACCGGACACCCCGGACCGGCCGGCCGCCGCGTCGGGATGGGCCGTGCGGAAGGAGTCGCCGAGCGCCTCCGTGACCTGCTCGGCCACCGTGGCGCCGACCGCGCGTCTGGGGCGCGGGGTGGCCAGGGCGATCGGGGAACCGTTGCGGGTGATCCGGCGCACCGAGTACGGCTCGGTGTGGTTGCCGCCGGCGGCGAAGGTGGCGTAGCCGCTGGCCATCCGGATCGCGCTGGGCGTGGAGTTGCCCAGCGACAGGGCGGGCACCTGGGGTCCCATGCTGGAGGACAGCAGTCCGGACGCCTCGGCGGTCTGGCGCACCATGTCCAGGCCGGCGTCCATGCCGAGCTGCATGAACGGCGTGTTGACCGACTTCGCGAGCGCCTCGCGCAGCGTGATGTCCCCGTACGACTTCCCGCCGTCGTTGTGCGCGGCGACCTTCTTGCCGCTGCGGTCCCAGTACGGGCCCTCGGGCGTGGTGACGGGCACGCCGTCGTCGCCGTCGTAGACGCTGTCGGGGGTGACCGGCGTGGCGGGTCCGCCGCGGGTCTTGTGCACGCCGTGTTCGAGGCCGGCGGCGTAGACGAACGGCAGGAACGCGGTGCCGGCCGGGACCGTGGTCGCGTTGGACTCGTTGTAGCCCTGCTTGCGGTGGTCCGGGCCGCCGTAGACGGCGAGGATCCGGCCGTCCGCGGCCACCGAGGCTGCACCGTAGTGCCCGTTCTTCGCCGCCGCCGGATTGCCCGCCTTGGCGTCCTTGCGGGCCTTGGTGACGGCGTCGGTGAGCGTGCGCTCCCGCTTGCGGTCGAAGGTCGTGTAGATCTGGTAGCCGCCCAGGTCGAACTGCTTGTCCGTCAGGTGGCCGGCCTTCTTGGCGTACTGCGACGCCAGCTCCACCAGGTAGTCGCTCTGCGCACCGGTGTTGTACAGCGGGTTGCTCTTGAGCGGTTCGGGGAACTTCGTGTACTTCGCCCGTTCCTCCGGGGACAGCTTGCCGATCTTGACCATGCGGTCGAGGATCCAGGACCAGCGCTCCACCGACCGCGCGTGGTTGGCCTTGCCGAGGGTGGGGTCGTAGAGGCCGGCGCCCTTGAGCAGCGAGGCGAGCATGGCCGCCTCGGAGGCGTTGAGCTTGCTGACGTCCTTGCCGTAGTAGGCCTGCGCGGCGCGCTGGATGCCGTAACTGCCGCGGCCGAACCAGCTGGTGTTCAGATAGCCCTCGAGGATCTCGTCCTTGCTCATCTTGTTGTCGAGCTTGAGGGCGATCATGGCCTCGGTGAATTTGCGGCTGATCGTCTGGTTCTGGGTGAGATAAACGTTCTTCACGTACTGCTGGGTAATAGTGGATCCACCCTCGGTGTCCCCCTGCCCCAGAGTGCGGAACACGGCCCGGGTGATGCCCTTGGCGGATATGCCCGGGTCCGAGTAGAAGCTCTCGTTCTCCGCGGCGAGTACCGCCCAGCGGACGTCCTGGGGGATGTCCTTCAGCGGCATCGCCTGCCGCTGCACCCAGCCCGTGCGGGCCATGGGCGTGCCGTCCGACCAGAAGTAGACGTTGTCCTGCTGGGTCGCGTACGAGTTCAGGTTGCTCGGTATGTCCGTCATCGCGTACGCGGTGACGAGGAACGCGCCGAGCAGTCCGAACGAGGTCAGGACGGCGCCGATCCACTGGCGCCAGGAGGGCATCCAGCGGCGCCAGCCGGTGCGGCCGGGGCGCGGGTAGACCGGCTTCAGGCGGCGCGCGTAGGGGGCTATTCGGCGCGTGTACGGGGCCAGCGGGGCCAGCAACCGGCCGACCGCGCCCGTGACCGCGGCGGCGGCCGCGCCGGCGGCCGGGGCGTCCCCCCGCCCGGCGGAGCGCGTGCTGCGCCTGCGCTCCGCCCGGCCGCCGCCCGGAGCGGGTGGCTCCGGTGGCGCGGGAACGCGCAACTGCATCGTCTCGTCCGCCCTGAGAGCCTCGACTCTCAGATGCAGCGTCTCGTCGGCGTCCAATGGCTTCTCGCCACGGCCACCCCCCATGGGGCCGTCCTCCCCCTGCGACGCATCGGTCACGCCTGCGTCTCCCTCCGCACTAGGTCTTGCTCGCGCGGGTGAGCTGAGCATCCTCGCAACGGCGTTCACAAATTATCAGTAACGTTTTCGAATGCCCTGCACATATGCCGGATAGAAAGCAACACTCATGAAACATTGAGATGCCCCCGGTCGGGCCTTGACGGCTAACCTGGGCACATGCCTCGCTACGAGTACCGCTGCCGGACCTGCGGCGACACGTTCGAACTCAACCGTCCGATGGCGGAGTCCGCCGCTCCCGCCAGCTGCCCCGCGGGCCACGACGACACGGTGAAACTGCTGTCGACGGTGTCTGTGGGCGGCGTGTCGAACGCCCCCGCGCCGGCCCCGCGGGCCGGCGGGGGCGGAGGCTGCTGCGGCGGAGGCTGCTGCGGCTGAGCGGACCGCTACGGCTGGGCAGGCCGGGCAGGCTGCTGCGGCTGGGCAGGCCGCTACAGCCGGCAGGCTGCTGCGGCTGGGCAGCCCGCCCCCACCGAGCAGCCTGCCCCCGCCGAGCAGCCGACGGGCGTTGGCCAACGCGTGTTGACCTGGGCCCGTCGGCTTTCGTCCGGTGATGTGCGGGTTTGCTCCACAGTTGTTGACCTTCGCCCGTTGGCCTACAGGTGTTGGTCTACGGGCGTTGGCCCACGCCCGTTGGCCTCCATCCGTTGCCCCACCCCTGCACCTGTGGGGGTTGACCCACGAGCGCCACGAGCGCTGGTATACACCTGTTGGTCCACGGGCGTTGGCCCCCATCCGCTGGCCCGCACCCGTTGGTCTACGGATGTTGGCCAACTTCCGTGGACCCTGCCGTGGAGCCTGCCGTGGACCCCCGTGCCGCCCTCAGGAATTCCCTGAGGATGCGCTCCCCCGCCAGCACGCCCCGCTCCGGCAGCGCGCCGATCCGCGGCGCGCCCCAGCCGCTGTCGGCCAGTTCGCCATGGCCGGGGCGCCAGCCCCGGTCCGCCGCCAGCAGCAGGTCCGCGTCGAGCAGCGAGTCCCCGGCGGCCAGGGTCAGCTCCGCGCCGGTGCGGCGCGCCACCTCCCGGACGGCCGCGCTCTTGGTCAGCGGCTTCGGGACGGCGTAGATCTTGCGGCCCTGGAGGGACACCGTCCAGCCGCGGTTCTCCGCCCACACGGCCAGCTCCTTCACCCAGTCCGCGGGCAGCAGCTCGCGCTCGACCACCAGGTAGGCGAAGAGGTCCTCGGCGACCCGGTGCTTGCGCACCCACACCGGGTCGGCGGAGCGCAGCAGGTGCTCCTGGACCTCCGCCAGCGGCGCGCACTCGTCGGCGAGCCGTGCCTGCACGCCCGCGTGCCAGCCGGCGTCCGTGACCCCGTCGACCAGCAGCTGCCCGCCGTTGGCGCAGATCGCGTACTTCGGCGGCGGGCCGGGCAGGTTGATGCGCTGGTACTGCTTGCGCGTCCGGGTCGTGGTCGGCACGAAGACGGCCGTGTCGCCGAGGTCGGCCAGCAGCCCGGCCGCGGTCTCCGTCATGTAGGAGAGCGGCTTGGCCTCGTGCACCTCCACGCACAGCAGCCGGGGCGCCCGCGCGTCCGGCATGGTCAGCGCGAGGGCCGCCGAGGAGTAGATGAGCGTACGGTCGAGGTCGCTCGCCACCAGCACCGGCATCAGAGTTTCACCGCCTTGCCGTCGGCGCCCGTGGCGCCCCGCGTGTACCGGGGGTGGATCAGCCCGACGCAGGTGTAGGGCAGGTCGCCGGCCTCCTCCACCGGCACGCCGCGCTGCTCGGCGAGCAGCCGCACGTGGTCCAGGTCGGCGCCGGCCCCCGCCCGGGCGAGGATCTTCCACGGCACCCGGCGCAGCAGCACCCGGGTGGTCTCGCCGACGCCGGGCTTGACCAGGTTCACGTCGTGGATGCCGTACTCCTCGCTGATCCGCTCGACCGCCCGCCAGCCCGCCCAGGTCGGGGTGCGGTCGGCGGCCAGCAGCTCCTTCACCGCCTCCTCGACGGTGTCCGCCACCTCGGGGAAGCGGGCGGAGACGGCGTCCAGGAAGGCCACGGAGACATCGGCGCCGGCGAGTTCGCGGTAGAACTTGGCGCCGTGGAAGTCGTCCGGGCCGACGAGGTCGGCGCGCAGGACCGTCCGCGAGATCAGGCCGGAGACGGTCGAGTTCAGGCAGGCGGAGGGGATGAGGAAGTCCTCGCGGGTGCCGTAGGTGCGCACGCAGGAGCCGGGGTCGGCGAGGACGGCGATCTCCGGGTCGAAGCCGGTGATGCCCTCCTTCGCCTCGAACTCCTCCACCGCTTGGGCGAGTTCGCGGGTGATGGCGCCCTTGCCGGTCCAGCCGTCGACGAAGACGACGTCCCGGGGGTCGTGGTGGGCGGCGAGCCAGCGCAGCGCGTTGGCGTCGATGCCCCGGCCGCGCACGATCGAGACGGCGTAGTGCGGGAGGTCCAGTCCGTGCCGGAACCGGGCCCAGCGGCGCATGAGGATGCCGACCGGGGTGCCCGCGCGGGCCAGGGAGACCAGCACCGGGCGGGGCGAGCGCTCGGCGATGACGGTCTCGGTCACGACGCCGACGGCACGGGCGATCCGGGCGGCCGACGCGTCGAGGGCCGCGTGGAACAGCCGCTGGTACTGCTCGCTGGGCTGGTACTCCACCGGCAGCGACTCGGCGTAGTGCGCGCCGCCGCTCTGGATGGCCTCCTCCCGCTCCTCGGTCGGCGCCTCCAGGGTGACGGCGGAGAGGTCCTGGAGCAGCCAGCCGACCTCCTCCGGTGCGTACGAGGAGAATGCGGGGCCGCGGAGGGGCTCGGGCAGCATGGCCGGCCTTTCGGGGGCGTGCGGGACGTACGACGGTACGACCGCGAGCAGGACGTGCGGGGCGTGCGCGGCGAGTCGGGCCAGCAGGCCGTCGGGCGCGTGCAGGGCGGGGGTGTCGGCGACGGAGTCGACCACGGCGACCACGGCGTCGAAGCCGCCGCCGGCGACGTTGTAGGCGTAGCGCTCGCCGGGGCCGTCGGCGGGGTCGTCGTGGGCGGCGAAGACCAGGCGGCTGCGGATAGCGTAGCCGGGGTCGTCGACCGCGAGGACGGGCGAGCGAGTGGTGGTGGAGAAGCGCACCTCGGCCGCTGTCAGCCGCTCCAGCTCGTGGGCGAGGCGCAGCGGGGCGTACATCAGCTCCTCGAAGCCGAGGACGAGTACGCGACCGGCGCCGTCGGGCAGGGCCTCGCAGATGCGGCCGGCCATGGCGGGCAGCGCGGCCTCCAGGCGGGCCCGGTGGGCGGGCGTGAAGCCGTGCCGGCCGCCGTCGGGGAGACCGGGGGGCCAGTGCAGGTCGACCTCGGTGACGCGGTGCGGCCGTGGCGGCTCCCCGGGGGCGCCCGGAGCCGTGGGACCGGCCGCGGCGGGGCCGGCGGACGGACCGGCCGCGGCGGGGCCGGCGGACGGACCGGCCGCGGCGGGGCCGGCGGACTCGTGCCGGGCGACCAGCTCCTGGCCCTTCTCCAGGACGCCCTCCGGCAGGGTCACGGTCCCGCGGGCGGCGGCGATCACCTCCACCCGTGCCCCGAGGCCCTCGGCGAACCGCCGGAGGCGTTCCGTGTCCTCGGGCGAACGCATGTCGACCAGCGCGACCACCACGTAGCGCCGTCGCGGATAGCGCTGGTGCAGGTCACGGATGGTGTTCAGGACGGTGTTGCCGGTGGAGAACTCGTCGTCGACGAGAACCAGCGGGCCGGTGCCCGACAGCAGCCGCGGGTCCTCGGGGAGCAGCAGGTGCGACGTGGCGTGGGAATGCGACTCCTCGAAGCCGCCCGCCGGGGCCACCCCGGCCACCGGCCGGCGGGTGGAGTGCAGGTACGGCGCCGTACCCAGTCCGTCGGCCACCGCGTGGCCCAGCCCGGTCGCGGTCTCCGCGTAGCCGAGGACGACCGCGGTGGCCGCCTCCGCGTCGCCGAGCAGGTCACGGACGCGGCGGCCCAGCCGCAGACCGTGGTCGTAGACGACGGACGGCGACTGGGGGACGTGCTTGCCGAGGACGTTCGAGACCAGCAGGTGGGCCCGCTTGGGGTTGCGGCGCAGGGCCAGCCCGAGCAGGGCCGGCAGCCCGTCGTCGCCCACGAGTGCGACCCCGAGCCGCTCGGCGACCCAGGTGCCGGACCAGACCCCGTCGTTCACTGCGTTGTTCATGCGTTCCTTGGTGAGGTGGCGAAAGGTTCAGCCGGGTATTCCGGCGGCGAGCAGTTCCACGAAGCCGACGTCCTCCTTGGCGACGCCGAACGCCTCGGCGCGCAGCAGGGTCCGCTCGGCCCAGGCGCGGTGCGGCTTCACCTCGTTCATCTTGTTCGTGTAGGCCGACCGGAGTACACCCCCGCCGCCGCGTTCCGGCCGCAGGATGTCCTGTGCGTCGCTGAACTCCTCGTGGCTGACCACGGAGAGCGCGTGCACGGGCAGGACGTGGGAGGGGTGGATGCAGGTCTTGCCGAGCAGGCCGTTGGCCTGGTCGAGGGAGATCTCCCGGAGCAGTCCGTCCATGGCGTGCTCGATGAGCCTCTCGCGCAGCTCGACGGCCTGCACCTCAAGGAAGGGGCTCTGCCTCAGCTGTGGCTTGAACATGCGCTCGGACGCGCGGAAGTACTCCCAGACCGGACCGGTGACGGTGAAGCCGGTGCCGTCGGCCCGGGCGAGCATGTTCACGACGTCGGCGATCACCGAGGCGACGATCTGGACGTCGTAGGCGGTCATGTCCGGGGCGCGGCGCAGGCCGTAGGAGGAGCAGAAGTCGGTGACGCCGAGGCGGAGGGCCAGCACCCGGTCGCGGTACTTGTCGACGGCCCGGGAGATGCCTTCCAGGGTCTCCACGCGCGACTCGCGGTAGAGCAGCTCGGGCGACTCCAGGACCGGCATGGCGAAGAGCCGGCGGCCGCCGGCGTTCTCGGCCGCGGTCAGGGCGTCCAAAAAGGGGGTGCCGCGCTCTTCGGTGAACTTGGGCAGCACGAACCCGGAGAGCAGGCGCACGGCCGGGCCGAGGCGGTGGGTCAGGTCCGGGATCTGCTCGGGGGCGCGCACCCGGATGAACAGCAGCGGCGGCTGGGCGCCGGGCCGGGCGGCGAGGTCGGCGAACTGCCGGACGAGGTTCTCCTCGCCCGCCGCGACGTCCGCGTCGTCGATGGAGTCCTCCAGGCACAGCACCATCGAGACCACGCCGCTCGCGGCCTGCTTGAGGATGTCGTCGGCGAGCCGGGGCCGGGTGGCCGGGCTGTACAGCGTGGCGCCCAGGGCCGCGGCGAGCAGCCGGGCCGGGGAGTCGGCGGTGAACGCGCACGGCTCCCGGTGGAAGAGGCGCTGTCGCACCTCTGGGGCTATGTGCCCGAAATGACGCATTTGACTCCCTCAAGATGCGAGCCGAGCCTCTGGGTTCGGTAAAGGGTGGCCGGTAATAGTACGTAGGGATCCATGTCGGGGGTTCCCGGCGGGCATGAATTTCCGGTGACTCGCCCGTGTCGGCGCATAGCCCCCCGCATTGTCGTGACCAGGACCGAGAGGGCAGGATGACCGCATGACGCACGCGATGCTGAAGGGGTCGAACGTCCCGCTGGAGGCCACCACGGTGCGCGCCGTGCTGCGCTGGACGCCCGGGCAGGGGGTCCCGGACGTGGACGTGTCGGCGCTGCTGCTGGGCTCTGACGGCCGTGTGCGCTCCGACGAGGACTTCGTCTTCTACAACCAGCCCCGGCACCCCTCGGGGAAGGTGTGGCGGCTCGGCAAGAAGCGGATCGCCGAGACGCTGACCGACACGATCCAGACAGAGCTCTCCGGCGTCGAACCGGGCGTCGGCCGGATTCTGCTGGTCGCCTCCGCGGACGGGATCGCCTTCGACCAGGTGCCGGCCCTGGGGATCCTGCTGTACGACGCGGCCGCCGACGGGGAGCCGCTGGCCCGGTTCGACATCAAGCCGGAGACGGGCGCGGAGACGGCGCTGATCTGCGGTGAGCTGTACCGGCGCGGGGAGGGCTGGAAGTTCCGGGCGCTGGGTGAGGGCTACTCGAACGGGCTGAAGGGGCTCGCCACGGACTTCGGCATCTCGGTGGACGAGTCGGAGGCGGCGGAGGACCGGGCCGCGGGTGAGCCGGCGTCCCTGCCGCTGCCTCCGGAGCAGCCGACGTCGGCGGTGCCGGCGCAGCAGCCCGCGTACGGCTATCCGCAGCCGGCGTCGTCGCAGGCGGCGTACGGGTACCCGCAGCCGGCCTCCGCGCAGCCGTCGTACGGCTACCCCCAGTCCCCGCCGGCGCAGGTGCCGGTGGGTGCCGATCCGAACTTCCGGCTGCCGCCGCAGGGGCCGCAGTTCATCGGGCGGTAGTCGAGCCGCCCGCCGGCTGAGGACCGGGGGCCGTGCGGCGGCGGGGGGTCGTCCGGGCTGATCGCGTCCACGCTGCGGGGGCCGCGCATCGGTACGGCCCCATCCGGACGGAAGGCCCTAGCGGTCGGCCTTCGCCTTGTAGCCCCGGCCCCACTGAAGGCCCCAGCCGTAGAGGCGGTCCAGTTCGCCCTGGAAGCCGTAGACGAACTTCACCTCGCGGCGGACGATCAGTTCGTCCTTGACGTTCTCGATCATGACCACGGCGCAGGAGCGGGCCTGGGGGTGGCGCTCGTCCAGGCCTATCTCGATGCGGGGTCCGTTGCTCGGGTAGAGGGTGACGATGGCGTGGGTACGGTCGAAGGCGGGGGTCTGGTCGTAGATGTAGACGAAGACCAGCATCCGCTTGAGGGCGTCCCGGTGGTCGAGGTTGACGTACATCGTCTCGCCCGACGCCGAGCCGAACCGGTCGTCGCCGCTGAGTTTTATGTACGGCGGTGCGTTGACGTCCCCCAGGTAGCCGCCGAGCGGCTGTACGACGCCCTTCGTGCCGTCGGTCAGCTCGTACAGGCAGCCGAGGTCGAGGTCGACGTTGACCATGCTCTGGCCGTGCCCGAGGACCTCCGGCGGCTTCAGGGCCTTGAAGGGGTGCCGGAAGAGGCTGGTGCGCTGGGCTCCGTCGAAGTCGGAGGTCCGCATCCGCCAGGTGAGGTTGACGCGCAGGTGACCGGTGGCCGCGTCCTGCTTGGTCAGGGACACCGTCTGGTGCCGCCTGGTCAGCTCGATGGCGTTGGTCGACGCGTTGCCCGAGTCGAAGTCGGCGGCGCGCCCGCCCAGCAGCCCGTCGAAGAAACCCATTCCCGCCCCCAGTAACCCGTTGTGACGCCGGCGGGGCGGCCGACCGCGTCGGCCGCCCCGCTCAGAGCGTTCCTCACCCGCCGGGGTGTCACACCCCGGAGGAGACCTCGGCCTTCTCGTCGGTGCCCTCGCCGGACGCGGCCAGCGCGCGGTTGCGGCGGACCGAGGAGAAGAAGGACCAGGCGATCAGGAGGACACCGACGAGACCGGTGATGACCTCGTGGATCTCGTACTGGATGGTGACCATGAGGATCACGGCCAGGGCGCCGATGGCGTAGTGGGCGCCGTGCTCGAGGTAGACGTAGTCGTCGAGGGTGCCCTGGCGGACCAGGTACACGGTCAGCGACCGGACGTACATCGCGCCGATGCCGAGGCCGAGGGCCATCAGGACGATGTCGTTGGTGATGGCGAAGGCGCCGATCACGCCGTCGAAGGAGAAGGACGCGTCCAGGACCTCCAGGTAGAGGAACATGAAGAACGCGGCCTGGCCGGCCAGGACGATCGCCGGCTTCTGCTTGCCGCTGCGGGCGGCCTCTTCCTCCTCCTCGTGCTCGCGCTCCTCCTCTTCCTCCAGCTTGTCCTCGAAGTAGCCGGAGAGACCGCCGACGATCATGTACGTGATCAGGCCGGCGATGCCGGCGATGAGGACCGTCTGGGCCTTGTCCACATGGGCGCCGCCGTGCTGGTGGGCGTGGGTGGCGAAGGTGAAGGAGGTGATGAGCAGGACGATCAGGGCGATGCAGACCGACAGCATGTCGACCTTGCCGAGCTTGGCCAGGGGCCGCTCGATCCAGCGCAGCCACTGGATGTCCCGGTCCTCGAAGATGAAGTCGAGGAAGATCATCAACAGGAACATGCCGCCGAAGGCGGCGATCGCCGGGTGGGCGTCGGTGACCAGTTCCTGGTAGCGGTCCTTGTTGTTGAGCGCGAGGTCGACGGCCTCGATCGGGCCCATCTTCGCGCTGATCGCGACGATGACGACGGGGAAGACCAGTCGCATGCCGAAGACGGCGATGAGGACGCCGACCGTGAGGAAGATCTTCTGCCAGAAGGCATTCATCTTCTTCAGGATCCCGGCGTTGACCACCGCGTTGTCGAAGGACAGCGAGATCTCCAGGATGGCCAGGATCGCCACGACGCCGAAGGCGGTCCACCCCCCGTAGAACGCCGCCGCGACCAGACCGAGCGCGGTGACCGCGAACGACCAGCCGAAGGTTTTGAGAAGCACTGGCTACCCCATCGTGTTTGGGGGGTACCTCCCAGACGAAGTCTGGGGGACTGTTTCCCCCGCGCCGTACTCGGCTTTACGAAACGTTGACTCCGAAGTCTAGAGCGATGCCTCGCAAGCCCGACGCGTACCCCTGACCCACTGCACGGAACTTCCACTCGCCCTGGTACCGGTACAGCTCACCGAAGATCATCGCGGTCTCGGTGGAGGCGTCCTCGCTCAGGTCGTAGCGCGCCAGCTCCTGGCCGTCGGCCTGGTTGACGACGCGGATGAAGGCGTTCGAGACCTGGCCGAAGGTCTGGCCGCGCTCGTCCGCCATGTGGATCGAGACCGGGAAGATGATCTTCTCGCACTGCGGCGGGACCTTGGCGAGGTCCACCAGGATCGATTCGTCGTCACCCTCGCCCTCACCGGTGAGGTTGTCACCGGTGTGCTCCACGGAGCCGTCGGGGCTCTTGAGCTGGTTGTAGAACACGAACCACTCGTCGCCCAGCACCCGGTTGCCGGCGCCGCACAGCAGGGCGCTGGCGTCCAGGTCGAAGGGGGCGCCGGTGGTGGAGCGCGCGTCCCAGCCGAGCCCGATCAGGACGTTGGTGAGGTTCGGTGCGGCCTTGGAGAGGGAGACGTTGCCTCCCTTGGCGAGCGTGACGCCCATGATGCTGGTCCTCCCCTGGTGGTGCTTCTTTGGTTGTCCTGCACGTCCGGCGCCGCCCCCAAACGGTGCGGCGCCGGACTAGAGGGCCGTGACGCGTCAGACGTTGACGCCGAAGTCCTGCGCGATACCGCGCAGACCGGAGGCGTAGCCCTGGCCGATGGCGCGGAACTTCCACTCCGCCCCGTGCCGGTACAGCTCGCCGAAGACCATGGCGGTCTCGGTGGAGGCGTCCTCGCTCAGGTCGTAGCGGGCGATCTCCTGCTCGCCCGCCTGGTTCACCACGCGGATGAACGCGTTGCGGACCTGGCCGAAGGACTGCTGGCGGTTCTCGGCGTCGTAGATCGACACCGGGAAGACGATCTTCTCGACGTCGGCCGGGACGCCGGCCAGGTTGACCTTGATCTGCTCGTCGTCGCCCTCGCCCTCACCGGTGATGTTGTCGCCGGTGTGCTCGACCGAGCCGTCGGGGCTCTTGAGGTTGTTGAAGAAGACGAAGTGCTGGTCGCTCGCGACCTTGCCGGAGTTGTTCAGCAGCAGCGCGCTGGCGTCGAGGTCGAAGTCGGTGCCGGTCGTGGTGCGCACGTCCCACCCGAGACCGACGATGACGGCGGTCAGGCCCGGGGCCTCCTTCGTCAGCGATACGTTGCCGCCCTTGCTGAGGCTGACTCCCACGGGTCCTCCATGTGGTGTTCCGGGGCGGGAAGCCCCGTCGTGCTTCGGATATGGGATCAACGAGCCGATCCTAGTGACGGGTTCCCGCTCCCCGCAGACCCTGGAGCCGGTGAATCGCCGGTGTCGGCCCCGGCCGGCTCACAGGGTGTCGAGCGCCTTCACGTAGTCGCCGAGGTCACGGGCGTCCGGCAGGCCGTTGACCACGGTCCACCGCACGACGCCCTCCTTGTCGACGATGAAGGTGCCCCGGACGGCGCAGCCCTTGTCCTCGTCGAAGACGCCGTACGCGCGCGAGACGTTGCCGTGCGGCCAGAAGTCGCTGAGCAGCGGGTACTCCAGGCCCTCCTGCTCGGCGAAGACGCGCAGGGTGTGGATGGAGTCGTTGGAGACCGCGAGCAGCTGGGTGTCGCGGTCGGCGAACTTCGGCAGGTTGTCGCGCAGCTCGCACAGCTCGCCGGTGCACACGCCGGTGAAGGCGAAGGGGTAGAAGAGCAGGACCACGTTCTTCTCGCCGCGGAAGTCGGAGAGCTTCACGGTCCGGCCGTGGTTGTCCTTGAGCTCGAAGTCGGGCGCCTTGTCGCCGACCTGGATCGCCATCGTCGTGTTTCCCTTCGGTGGGCCGTTCGGATGAGAGCAGAGCAGAAAGCCGGCTCCAGCCTACGCAGCGATCACCGCGGAGTGACGGACGGGCCGGGTGATCCCGGCCCGTCCGGTGATGACGAAGCGGTCACTTCTTGGACTTGGCCGCCTTCGGCGTCGCCAGCCGGCTGCCGCTCCAGTCCTTGCCCACGCTGACGCTCTTGGACGCCGTCAGGCCGGCCGTCGTGACGGCGTCCTGGATGTCGCTCGGTTCCACGTACCCCGAACGGCCGGTCTTCGGCGTCAGGAGCAGGATCGCGCCGCCCTCTTCGATGTACGTGGTGGCATCCACCAGCGCATCCGTCAGGTCGCCGTCGTCGTCACGGAACCAGAGCACGACGGCGTCGGCCACGTCGTCGTAGTCCTCGTCCATCAGGTCGCCCTCGACGGCTTCCTCGATGGCCTCGCGGAGCTCCTGGTCGACGTCGTCGTCGTAGCCGATCTCCTGGACCACCTGCCCGGGCTGGAACCCCAGCCTGGCGGCAGGGTTCGTCCGCTCCTCCGCGTGGTCCGCGGTCGCGCTCACGGGTTGCCTCCTGATCATGTCTTGGTGAATATCTCAGCCACGCGCGTGCGCGAAGCATTGGCCGTAGTCCACACGGACGGGGCGGATCGCGCAAGTACCCGGCCGTCGGGACCGTCGAAACGGTGATGATCCCGGCCGTGTCGCCGCAACTCCTGGCACCGTATCGCGCTTTTCCGGAGCCCACATCACACCGATGTGCCCGGTTTGCACGGTTCGGAATCATCCAGTGTTACGTCGCTCGAACAACTTTGCCATGCACGTCACACCCCGGGCGTATCGTTGCGTTTTGACCGGTGGCGCACCGGCGGGGACGACGATGGAGATGACGTACGCCTTCCCGAGGTACACGATGGGGAACGGTGTAGGCAGGTGCAAAAAAACTGGCCCTCTGACAGGTAAGGAACAGCGTGGCTTCCGGATCCGATCGCAATCCGATCATCATTGGCGGCCTTCCGAGTCAGGTTCCTGACTTCGATCCCGAAGAGACCCAGGAGTGGCTCGACTCCCTCGACGCCGCCGTCGACGAGCGCGGCCGGGAGCGGGCCCGCTATCTCATGCTGCGCCTGATCGAGCGGGCCCGCGAGAGGCGCGTGGCCGTGCCCGAGATGCGCAGCACGGACTACGTCAACACGATCCCCACCAAGAGTGAGCCGTTCTTCCCCGGCAACGAGGAGATCGAGCGCAGGATCCTGAACGCGACCCGCTGGAACGCGGCCGTGATGGTCTCGCGCGCCCAGCGCCCGGGCATCGGCGTCGGCGGCCACATCGCCACCTTCGCCTCCTCCGCCTCGCTGTACGACGTCGGCTTCAACCACTTCTTCCGCGGCAAGGACGAGGGCGACGGCGGCGACCAGGTCTTCTTCCAGGGCCACGCCTCCCCCGGCATCTACGCGCGCGCCTACCTGCTCGACCGGCTCACCGAGGAGCAGCTGGACGGCTTCCGCCAGGAGAAGTCGAAGTACCCGAACGCCCTGTCCAGCTACCCGCACCCGCGCTCGATGCCGGACTTCTGGGAGTTCCCGACCGTCTCCATGGGCCTCGGCCCGCTCGGCGCGATCTACCAGGCGCGGATGAACCGCTACATGCAGGCGCGCGGCATCGCGGACACCTCCGGATCGCACGTGTGGGCGTTCCTCGGGGACGGCGAGATGGACGAGCCGGAGTCGCTCGGCCAGCTGAGCATCGCCGCGCGCGAGGGCCTGGACAACCTCACCTTCGTCGTCAACTGCAACCTCCAGCGGCTGGACGGCCCGGTGCGCGGCAACGGGAAGATCATCCAGGAGCTGGAGTCGGTCTTCCGGGGCGCCGGCTGGAACGTGATCAAGCTGGTCTGGGACCGCACCTGGGACCCGCTGCTCGCCCAGGACCGCGACGGCGTGCTGGTCAACAAGATGAACACGACCCCGGACGGCCAGTTCCAGACGTACGCCACCGAGTCCGGCGACTACATCCGCCGGCATTTCTTCGGCGACGACCACCGGCTGCGCGCGATGGTCGAGAACATGACCGACGACCAGATCCTGCACCTGGGCCGCGGCGGTCACGACCACCGCAAGATCTACGCCGCGTTCAAGGCGGCCAAGGAGCACAAGGGCCAGCCGACGGTCATCCTGGCCAAGACGATCAAGGGCTGGACGCTGGGGCCGAACTTCGAGGGCCGCAACGCCACGCACCAGATGAAGAAGCTGACGGTCGACGACCTCAAGCGCTTCCGGGACCGCCTGCACCTGCCGATCTCCGACAAGGAGCTGGAGTCCGGCCCGCCGCCGTACTACCACCCCGGCCGGGACACCGAGGAGATCCAGTACATGCACGACCGCCGCAAGGGGCTCGGCGGTTACGTCCCGACGCGCGTCGTACGCTCGCAGCCGCTCGCCCTGCCGGACGACAAGGCGTACGCGACCGTGAAGAAGGGCACGGGTCAGCAGTCCATCGCGACGACGATGGCCTTTGTGCGCCTTCTGAAGGACCTCATGCGGGACAAGGAGATCGGCAAGCGGTTCGTGCTGATCGCGCCGGACGAGTACCGCACCTTCGGCATGGACTCCTTCTTCCCGAGTGCGAAGATCTACAACCCGCTCGGCCAGCAGTACGAGTCGGTCGACCGGGAGCTGCTGCTCGCCTACAAGGAGTCTCCGACCGGGCAGATGCTGCACGACGGCATCTCCGAGGCGGGCTGCACGGCCTCGCTGATCGCGGCGGGCTCGGCGTACGCCACGCACGGCGAGCCGCTGATCCCGGTGTACGTCTTCTATTCGATGTTCGGTTTCCAGCGCACCGGTGACCAGTTCTGGCAGATGGCGGATCAGCTGGCGCGCGGTTTCGTCCTGGGCGCGACCGCCGGGCGTACGACCCTGACCGGCGAGGGACTTCAGCACGCCGACGGCCACTCGCAGCTGCTGGCGTCCACCAACCCGGCGTGCGTCGCGTACGACCCGGCGTACGCCTACGAGATCGCGCACATCGTCCAGGACGGTCTGCGCCGGATGTACGGCAGCTCGGCCGAGCACCCGCACGGCGAGGACGTCTTCTACTACCTCACCGTCTACAACGAGCCCATCCGGCACCCGGCCGAGCCGGCGAACGTGGACGTCGAGGGCATCGTCAGGGGCGTCCACCGGATCGGCGAGGGCACGGACGGCTCGATCCCGGCGCAGATCATGGCGTCGGGCGTGGCGGTGCCGTGGGCGCTGGAGGCGCAGAAGATCCTCGGCGAGGAGTGGAACGTCAAGGCGGACGTGTGGTCCGCGACCTCCTGGAACGAGCTGCGCCGCGAGGCCGTGGAGTGCGAGGAGCACAACCTGCTGCATCCGGAGGAGGAGCAGCGGGTGCCGTTCGTGACGCGCAAGCTCAGCGGGGCCGAGGGTCCGTTCGTGGCCGTGTCCGACTGGATGCGGTCGGTTCCGGACCAGATCGCGCGCTGGGTGCCCGGCACGTACCAGTCCCTCGGCGCCGACGGCTTCGGCTTCGCCGACACCCGGGGCGCGGCGCGCCGCTTCTTCCACATCGACGCCCAGTCGATCGTGGTCGCGGTGCTGACCGAGCTGGCGAGGGAGGGCAAGGTCGACCGGTCGGTGCTGAAGCAGGCCATCGACCGGTACCAGCTGCTGGACGTCTCGGCGGCGGATCCGGGGGCGGCGGGCGGCGACGCGTAACCGCTGCGCTCGGCTTGGGCCGACTGGGTCGGGGGCCGGGGGGAGCTGCGAGACGACTGGGCCGGGAGCTGCGGATCGGTTTGGGTCGTGGGGAGCTGCGCGGGACGGTGCGGGTCGTGGGGAGCTGCGGGTCCGTGCGGGTCGTGGTCAGCTGCGGGTCGGTTTGGGCTGGTCGCGCAGTTCCCCGCGCCCCTTCGGGCGCTTGGCGCCGGCGTTGGCATCTCGGCTCGGGAGTTGCCGGACGGTGCGGGTCGTGGTCAGCCGCGGGTCGGTTTGGGCCGGTCGCGCAGTTCCCCGCGCCCCTTCGGGCGCTTGGCGCCGGCGTTGGCATCTCGGCTCGGGAGTTGCCGGACGGTGCGGGTCGTGGTCAGCCGCGGGGCCGTCTGGGCTGGTCGCGCAGTTCCCCGCGCCCCTTCGGGCGCTTGGTGCCGGCGTTGGCATCTCGGGTCGGGGTGGGGTGTTCGGTTCTTCGTTGGCCTTACTGTTTCTTTACGATTGTGCTCATGGAGCGACAGTCGGCGCAGGAGCGGTGGGAGCGGCACACCCAGCGGCCGCTGTTGGCGCTCGCGGTGGCCTTCGCCGTCGCCTACGCCGTGCCGATCGTGAACGCGTCCGCCGGCCCCTCCGTGACCGCCGCCTGCACGGCGGTGGAGTGGGTGGTGTGGGGGGCGTTCGCCCTCGACTATCTGGTCCGGCTGGCGCTCGCCCCGCGGCGCAGGGAGTTCGTCCGGCGGCACTGGCTGGACCTGTGCGCGGTCGTGGTGCCGGTCCTCCAGCCGCTGCGGCTGCTGCGGCTGGTCTCGACGCTGCTGCTGGTCGGCCGCCGAGCCCGGATGGCTCCGCAGATCCGGCTGACCACGTACGTCGTCGGCGCCGTGATCGGGCTGCTGATGTTCGGCTCGCTGGCGGTGCTGTCCGTGGAACGGGAGTCGCCGCACGGGAACATCCGGACACTGGGTGACGCCGTGTGGTGGTCGTTCACGACGATGACGACCGTGGGCTACGGGGACCACGCGCCGACGACCGGGCTCGGCCGGATGGTCGCGGTCGGACTGATGCTGTCGGGGATCGCGCTGCTGGGTGTCGTGACCGCGAACATCGCCGCGTGGTTCATCTCGCGGTTCGAGAAGGACGACGTGGAGGAGCGGCGGCAGCGGGAGGCGATCGTCGCGCTGACCGAGGAGGTGCGGCTGCTGCGGGCGGAGGTGGCCCGGCTGGCGGAGCCGCCGGAAGGGGCGCGGGGGACCGTGGGACCGGCCCCCCACGCCGCGGCGGCCGGCGAACGCCCTCGCCGTCACGGCGAGGCCCCGTCAGCCGAAACAGCCCAGCGGCGGGACGCCCTCGGCTAGGGCCTCTCGTTTGGATCATGCCGGGCTCGCGGGGTCTGGCACCATTCCCCCACTCTCGGCTTCGCTCGAGCGGGAGGTGCCCCCACCGCCGCGTTGTCGTCGGTTGCCATGGCTCCGCCATGGCGCCCTCCTCCGCCTTGCGATGCTCCCCCCACTGCCTGAACGGCGTGGGAGGTGCCCCCATCACCAGACCGCGCTCCCAGATCCAGCCTGATCCAAACGAAAGAGCCTAGGCCCCTCCGCCTCCCGGACCCGACCTGACCTGAATCGGACCCGGCCCGGTCCGGTCTGACCCGGCGTGATGTGCCAGATCCGGCGTGATGCGAACTGGCCCGGCCCGGTCCAAGGTGATCGGCCACGCACGGCCCGCTCCGAACGGCAGGCGCTAGAGCAGGCCATGGCTCCACGTGGCCGCGCCCGCCAGGGCGATGAGGGCCAGCAAGGTGTCGATCGCGCCCAGGATCAGGGCCACCAGGGCCGGGACGTTGCGGTCACCGGACCACTTGCGGCCCATCGACTGCCAGCCGCAGAACATCGCGACGGGGCCGAGGACGACGCCCAGCGCGAAGAAGCCGGCCACCGCGCAGATGGCACCGATGATCCCGAGCGTTGCGCGGTCCGGCCCGGTCCGTTGCCACGTGCGGCCACGTGACCGGGGGTACCCGCGCGTTCCGTGCCCGAAGCCCGCCATCATCAACTCCCTGAGGCATATGGACAGTTCGGCTTCGGAGTGCGGGTACCCCGGTTCCGCCGGGGCAGACCTGCGCGCGCCGCCCCCCTCCAGCGGCGCGCACCGCGGCCCAGTGGTCCCCCATGCCCTGCGGAGGACTTGACCCACTGTGACCTGCGGCGCGTGCCGGGAGCCAGGGATCTTCAGCGCAGTCACCCTGATAGGGGAACTCCGCCCGGAAGAGGCATGAGACGCGGGATCAGATGTGGCCCACGCCGGCGCCCGCCTCCGCGTTCGCGCCCCGCTTGGTGAGCAGCGCGACCAGGACGGCGACCGCCGCCACGCCCGCCGCCACCAGGGAGGCGAGGCTCATGCCCGAGACGAAGGTGTGGTGGGCCACCTCGGTGATCTTCGCGGCGACCGGTTCCGGCGTGCCCTTGGCCACGGGGGCGACCCCCTGCTGGACGGCCTCGGCCGCCTGGTGCAGCTGCCGCGGGGGCAGCTTCGGCAGGCCGGCGCCCGCCCAGTTGTCCGCGAGGGTGCTGTCGACCTTGGAGGCCATCACCGCGCCGAGGACGGCCGTGCCCAGGCTGCCGCCGATCTGCATCGCGGCCTGCTGCAGACCGCCCGCCACGCCGGACAGCTCCATCGGGGCGTTGCCGACGATGACCTCGGTGGCGCCGACCATGACCGGCGCGAGGCCGAGGCCGAGCAGGGCGAACCAGACGGACATCACGCCGCTGCCGGTGTTCTCCTCGAGCGTGGACATGCCGTACATGGCGATCGCGGTGACGGCCATGCCGCCCGCCAGCGGGACGCGCGGGCCGAGCTTGGTGATCATCGCGCCGGCCAGCGGGGAGCCCACGATCATCATGCCGGTCAGCGGCAGCAGGTGCAGGCCCGCGTCGATCGGGCTCATGCCGTGCACGTTCTGGAGGTAGAAGGTGACGAAGAACAGCCCGCCCATGAACGCGATGGCCATGAGGACCATCAGGACGACGCCGGCGGACAGCGGGACCGAGCGGAACAGCGCCAGCGGGATCAGCGGCTCCCTCACCCTCGTCTCCCAGAAGGAGAAGAGGGCGAAGCCGACGACCGAGACGACGACGAACAGCCAGGTCCTGCCGTCGCCCCAGCCCCAGGCGGGGGCCTTGATGAGGGCCCAGACCAGGCAGAACATCGCGCCCGAGAGCAGGACGATGCCGAGGATGTCGAAGGACCGCGGGGCGTTTTGGGCGCGGTGGTCGCGCAGGATCAGCGAGCCCATCAGGAGGGCGAGGGCGCCGACCGGCACGTTGACGAAGAACACCGACTGCCAGTTGACGTGCTCGACGAGGACTCCGCCGAGGATCGGGCCGCCCGCCGTGGACGCGCCGATCACCATGCCCCAGATGCCGATCGCCATGTTGAGCTTCTCGGCCGGGAAGGTGGCCCGCAGCAGGCCGAGCGCGGCCGGCATCAGCAGCGCGCCGAACAGGCCCTGGAACACGCGGAACGTGACGACCGCGGCGATGCTGTTCGACAGGCCGATGGCGCCGGAGGCCGTGGCGAAGCCGGTCACGCCGATGAGGAAGGTCTGCCGGTGGCCGAAGCGGTCACCGAGCTTGCCCGCGGTGATCAGGGAGACCGCCAGGGCCAGGAAGTAGGCGTTGGTGATCCACTGCAGCTGGGCCCAGCTGGCGTGCAGATCCCTGCCGATCGCCGGGTTGGCGATCGCCACGATGGTGCCGTCGAGGGCCACCATCATGACCCCGACGGCGACGGTGAGGAGAGTGAGCCACGGATGGCCGCGCAGCCCCGCGGCCGGGGTCGGCTCCGACGTGGCTGCCGACGCTTTGTCCCCCGGCCCCGTGGTGTCGATGGTGGTCTGACTAGTCATACTCCGAGGCTAGTGACAGCCACTGACAGTTGACAAACGAATTCACTAGTCGGTGACTGACACGGCATCGGCGGCATAGGCTGAGCCGGAAGGACGTGCACGGAAAGAGGGGCCATTGGAGACGCTGCGCGAGCGGAAGAAGCGGCGTACCCGGGAAGCACTGCTGCGGGCCGCTCTCGAACTGTTCACCACGCAGGGGTACGAGCAGACCACCATCGACGAGATCGTCGAGGCCGTCGACGTCTCCCAGCGCACCTTCTTCCGTTACTTCGCGGGCAAGGAGGACGTCGCCTTCACGGTCCAGGAGATGACGGAGGCGGCCTTCGTGGCGGCCGTACGCGCGCGCCCGCCGCACGAGGCGCCGATGAAGGCCCTGCGGCAGGCGTTCCTGGAGGGCTGGGACGCGATCTGCGAGACCGTCGAGTCGGTCGTCCCGGTCGAGCTGCACCTGCGCATGTACCGGACGATCGAGTCGACCCCCGCGCTGCTCGCCGCCCATCTGCGCCGGTCGGCGGCCACGGAGGAGACCCTCGCGCGCGTGCTGGCCGAGCGGGAGGGCGTCGACGTGGACACCGATCCGCGACCCCGGCTGGCGGTGGCCGTGTTCGGCGGGGTGATAAGAGTCACGGAACGGCATTGGTGCACGAACGAGGATTTCGGCCCGGAATCGATCCGTATGCTCACCGCGACGTACCTCGATCAGGTGGGTTCGGCGCTCACGGGAAACTGGCGCGCCACCCGAGGCCGTTGACACCCCGTCCGATGAATCGCGGACGCGGTGTGCGCTGAACTCCGGCGCGGCTGCCCCGAGATCACCGGCGCAGCGTCCACCGCCCACCAAAACGTGATCCCTGTCACTCGGTTACCCCGAGACCCGCCCGTTCTCCTAGTGTGTCCTCCCAGTGACTTCCTTCGACACCTCCCCGCAACTCAACGTCTGGCGCGCACTGCCTGCCCTGGCCGTGGTGTTCGTGATGCTCGCGACCACCGGCTGGACCGCCCTGCACACCCACCGGGAGTCGTCGGCGCTTCAGGCCTCGCTCGACAAGTGGGAGCACGGCCGCATCCACGGCCTCCGGCTGCCGGACCCCGACGCCGCCCCGGCGCGGCTCGGCCGCTTCTTCGCCTCGCTCACCCCCCACGACCACGACCGTCTCGCCCACCGCTACGCGCTCGCGGTCGGCAACATGAACGGTGCCCCCGCCTCCCTGCGCTACCGGGCCAACCGCATCGCGCTGGAGCAGGCCCGCAAGGTCGAGCGCACACGGATGCACGACAGCCGGATCAGCCCGGCCGGCCGGCAGGACGCGGGCAGCCGCATGCACCGCTACGAGTCCCTGCTGACCCCCGGCCGGCAGATCCTCGCCTTCGACCCCGAGGGCTCGGGCCGGATCGCCGAGGTGTTCGGCGACCTGGACTCGGCCCGGCGGATCTCGGTCGTCGTCCCCGGCGTCGACACCGACCTGCTCACCTTCCAGCGGACCTACCGCCCGTACAGCGCCCCGGTCGGCATGGCCAAGGCCCTGTACGCGGCCGAGCGCACGGCGAGCCCCTCGACCCCCACGGCCGTGATCGCCTGGGCCGACTACACCTCGCCCAACGGGCTCGGGGTGGACGCGGCCACCGGCCTGCGCGCCGGGGAGGGTGCCGTGCGGCTGAACGCGCTGCTGCGCGCGCTGCCCGGCCGGGCCCCGGTGTCGATGTTCTGTCACAGCTACGGTTCGGTGCTCTGCGGGGTGGCCGCGCACGGCATGCCCCGCCGGGTCTCCGACATAGCGGTGGCCGCGAGCCCCGGCATGCGCGTCACGAAGGCCTCGCACCTGGGCACGACGGCCCGGGTGTGGGCCATGCGGGACGCCAGCGACTGGGTGCAGGACGTGCCGTACCTGGAGCTGGGCGGCCTCGGCCACGGCGCCGACCCGGTGGGTTCCGGCTTCGGGGCACGGGTGCTGTCGGCCCGGGACGCCCAGGGGCACAGCGGTTACTTCCAGCCCGGCACGGACAGCCTGCGCAACCTCGCCGACATCGGCGTGGGCGCGTACGAGGCGGTGACGTGTGCACGGGAGGACGATGCGTGCCGGTCCGGTCTGTCCGGCACGACGACGGCCGGACGCGCGTAGAAACAGCAGGAAGTGCGGTCTGCGCGGGTGGCGACGGAGGGGCACGTGCCGCATACGATGAGCCGCATGGGTGACGTACTGGCGGGTTTTCATGCCGTCTGGGAGTTCGAGTCCGACTCCGTGCTCATCCGCTACGAACGGGGGATTCGAACACCGAAGCTGTTCCAGGCGCTCGGGGAGCGGCGGATCCCGCTCTCCGCGGTGGAGGGCGTGACCCTCGCCCCGGGCAAGCGCGGCACGGTCGTCCTGCGTCTGCGGCCACGTCCCGGCGCCGATCCGCTGATGGACGCGGCCGACGGGCAGCTGAAGGAGGGCTCCGACCCCTACCGGCTGGTGCTGCCGGCCGAGCGGGAGACCCTCGCGGAGTACTACGCCGACGAGTTGAAGGGGCTGCTGACCGAGTCCGGGCCGGCCGATCGGCACCTGGTGGCGCCGCCCGAGGCGCCGCTGCACTTCAAGGCGTACGACGGCAAGGCGTCCTTCGACGGGACGTCGGTGCAGTTCCGCTGGTCCTGGACGGGGGCCTCCTCGGCGAAGTGGAAGGCCGGCGACCAGAGCTTCACGGTCGCCGACCTGAGCGGGCTGGAGTGGCGGTCGCCGGAGGTCTTCGAGGGGCACCTGCGGCTGATCAGGCGCTCGGCCGACCCGGCGGCGCCCGCGCAGCCCGACCAGGATCCCGCCTCGGTGGTGTTCGGACTCGGGTACGGGCCGGTGCACGAGTCGCTGCCGTTCGCGGCAGCGGTCCTGGCGGCCGTGCGCACCCGAGGGCCGGTACCGGTGGTACCGGCCCCGGCACGGCGCGACCCCGCCGACATCGCCGAGCGGATCCGGCATCTCGGGGAGCTGCATCAGGCCGGGCTGGTCACCGACGAGGAGTTCTCCAGCAAGAAGGCCGAGCTGCTGGCCGAACTCTAGGACGTCCGTCCGGAGCGGGCCGGATCAGGCCCGCGAGCCCGGCATGATCAGGAGGAGAGGTCCTGGCGGGCGCCCGCGGTGCCCTCCGTGGCGTAGAAGCCGATCTTCCGGTCGAGCACGGCGAGCGTGTCCCGCAGTTCGGCGATCCGGTCCAGGACGTCCCTGCGGGTCGACTCCAGCAGGGCCCGCCGCTCCCCGTACGTGTCCTCGCCCATCCTGACCAGTTCCGCGTACCGGACCATGTCCGCCACCGGCATGCCGGTCAGCCGGAGCTTGCTCACGAAGTCCAGCCAGTCCAGGTCGCGGTTGGTGTAGCGGCGCTGGCCGGTGTGCGAGCGGTCCACGTGCGGCATCAGGCCGATCCGCTCGTACCAGCGCAGGGTGTGTGCGGTGAGACCGGTGAACGCGACGACCTCGCTGATCGTGTACCGGTCCTGGCCGTCGGGGCGGGGGTGACGCCGGGGCGGGGCGGAGCAGATGTCGGCGGGGGTGGCGTCCTCGGTGGCCGCCGGCGTGGTCTGCATCACCGTCATGCCCCCACGCTATGACCTTCGAGTGCACTCCAAGCAAGCCGCCCCCGGTAATAAAAGAACGGGACCCGGCCGGGGGCCGGTGACTAGCGTGCCCCGCATGACTCTTGTACGCCGGGCCCGGCCCGAGGATGCCGGAGAAGTGCTGCGACTGCGGCAAGTGATGATCGACTCGCTGTGGGGCACGGGGCAAGCCGGGTCCACCGAGTGGCACGCCGAGTCGCTGCCGACGCTGCGGGAGCGGCTCGCCGAGGAGGACGGGAACTTCGTCGCCTTCGTCGCGGACCGTGCGGACCGGCCCGGGGCGCTGGCCGCGCTGGCGGCCGGGACGCTGGACTACCGCGTGGGCAAGCCCGGGAATCCGCACGGGCGGGTCGGCCACGTCTTCAGTGTCGCGACCGACCCGGACGCCCGGCGCCGCGGGTACGCGCGCGCGTGCATGGAGGAACTGCTGGCCTGGTTCCGGGCGCGGGGCGCCGGGCACGTGCTGCTCAACGCCTCGCCGGAGGCCGAGCCGCTGTACGCCTCCCTCGGCTTCACGCGCGATCCGGACCCTTCGATGCGGCTGCTGCTGTGAGCCGCATAGGCTCGGACGCATGTCGTTGCAGAGCCTGGCGCTGATCGAGAACTGGCCCGTCCCCACCGCCGCGGCGGGTGTCGTACGAGCCGACGGGGCCGTCCTCGGGACGCACGGTCCCGTCGGGCACCGCTTTCCGCTCGCCTCCGTCACCAAGCTGCTGGCGGCCTACGCGGCACTCGTCGCCTACGAGGAGGGCGCGATCGAGCTGGACGAGCCGGCCGGTCCGCCCGGGTCGACGGTCCGCCATCTGCTCGCGCACACCTCCGGCCTGGCCTTCGACGAGCACCGGGTGACGGCTCCGCCCGGAGAGCGGCGGCTGTACTCCAACGCCGGGTTCGAGCAGCTCGGGGACCACATCGCCAAGGCGACGGACATTCCGTTCGGGGACTATCTGCGGCAGGCCGTGCTGGAGCCGCTGGGCATGACGGCGACGTCGCTCGTGGGGTCGCCGGCGAAGGACGGGGTGTCGACGGTCGGGGACCTGCTGCGGTTCGCGGCGGAGGTGCAGGCGCCGCGGCTGCTGGATCCGCGGACGGTGGCGGCGGCGATGACCGTGCAGTACCCCGGCAGGAAGGGTGTCCTGCCGGCCTACGGCCACCAGAACCCCAACGACTGGGGGCTCGGCTTCGAGATCCGGGACGGCAAGGCTCCGCACTGGACGGGTTCCGCGTCGTCCCCCCGGACGTTCGGGCACTTCGGTCAGTCCGGCACGTTCCTGTGGATCGACCCCGACGCCGGGGCGGCCGGGGTCGCCCTGACGGACCGCGCGTTCGGTCCCTGGGCGATCGAGGCGTGGCCGGTGTTCACGGACGCGGTGCTGGGAGAGCTGCGGGGCTGAGGAGGAAGGCGCCGCGGAGGAACGCGGGAACCGACCCGGCTACGGCGCCATCTCCCACAGCAGCAGTTCGGCGGAGGTCACCGCCACCGCCTCCGCACCTTCCGCCCCCGTGATGCGCGCCGCGTCGCCCGCCCCCAGCGTCTGTCCGGCCAGTTCGACCTCACCGCGCACGACGTGCACGTACACGTACGCCGCGGCCGGCACCGCCGTCCGCTCCCCCGGGCCCGGGCGGCGTACGTGGAGCATCGCGCCCGCGGCCGGGAGGGCGTAGGGGGTGGAGTCGGCGATGCCCGGGACGAGGGCGTACGAGGGGTCGCCGCCCGGCTCCCGTGGCGCCAGCCACATCTGGACGAAGGTCAGCGGCGCGTCGCCGTCGTTGCGCTCGACGTGGCGGACGCCGGCCGCCGCGCTGAGGTGCTGGACGTCCCCGGGGCGTACCCGCGTCTCGTGGCCCGCCGAGTCGCGGTGGGTCAGCTCGCCCCCGACCACCCAGGTGACGATCTCGGTGTGGCTGTGCGGGTGTTCGCCGAAACCGGCGCCGGGAGCCAGCCGCTCCTCGTTGCAGGCGATCAGCGCGCCGAACCGCAGGTTCTCGGGGTCGTAGTGCGGGCCGAAGGAGAAGGCGTGGCGGGTGTCGATCCCGGCCTCCGGGTCCCCTCCGCGGTAGCGCTCGCCGGCGCGCCGTACGTCCATCACGGGCACCACCGTAGACCTCACCTCCGACCCGGCTACGCATGGGCCCGTCCGGATAAGGCAGTCTTGTCCCCGTGCCCGAACCCGAATCCCACCACGGCGACCCCGCAGCCCACGACGTCCACGCGCACTCCGCGACCCTGAAGCGGCTGGAGAAGTCCTCCGGGAGCCTCGCCGCGCAGGCCATCGCGCGCATGGACGAGACCCTGCCGTGGTACCGGGCCATGCCGCCGGAGAACCGTTCCTGGATCGGTCTCGTCGCCCAGGCGGGCATCGCGGCCTTCACGGAGTGGTTCCGGCGCCCGGACGCGCCCCAGGCGATCTCCACGGACGTCTTCGGGACGGCGCCGCGTGAGCTGACCCGGGCCATCACGCTGCGGCAGACCGTGGAGATGGTGCGCACCACCATCGAGGTCATGGAGTCCGCGATCGACGAGGTGGCGGCTCCGGGGGACGAGAGCGTGCTGCGTGAGGCGCTGCTGGTGTACGCCCGGGAGATCGCCTTCGCCACGGCCCAGGTGTACGCCCAGGCCGCCGAGGCACGGGGTGCCTGGGACGCCCGGCTGGAGTCGCTGGTCGTGAACGCCGTGCTCAGCGGGGAGGCGGACGAGGGCGCCGTGAGCCGGGCCGCCGCCCTCGGCTGGAACTCGCCCGAGCACGTGTGCGTCGTGCTCGGGACCGCGCCCGACGGGGACAGCGAGCTGACCGTGGAGGCCATCCGCAGGGCATCCCGGCACGCC
Organism: Streptomyces musisoli; assembly: GCF_016741855.1. Taxonomy (GTDB): domain Bacteria; phylum Actinomycetota; class Actinomycetes; order Streptomycetales; family Streptomycetaceae; genus Streptomyces; species Streptomyces musisoli. Next base: position 179,044 of record NZ_JAERRH010000003.1, read on the forward strand.
AAGCTCCAGGTGCTCACCGGGGTGCTCGGGGACCGGCTCGTCGTCATCGCGGGCGGCAGCGACAACCCCCTCGCCGTCGCCAGGTCGCTGATCGGGCCGTTCGCCGCCGGCCCGGTCGTCGCGGGTCCCGTCGTGCCCGACCTGCTGGCCGCCACCCGGTCCGCGCAGGCCGCCGCCGCGGGGCTGAAGGCATGTACCGCCTGGCAGGACGCGCCGCGTCCGGTGCTGGCGGACGATCTCCTGCCGGAGCGGGCCATCGCGGGCGATCCCGGTGCCCGCGAGCAGCTGGTGGAGGAGATCTACAGACCGTTGGAGGAGGCGGGCTCGGCGCTCCTGGAAACCCTGAGTGTGTACCTGGAGCAGGCGAGCAGCCTGGAAGGCGCGGCGAGGATGCTCTTCGTTCACCCGAACACCGTGCGCTACCGGCTCCGACGTGTGACAGACGTCACCGGCTGGTCGCCATCGGATGTACGATCCGCGTTCACACTGCGGATCGCCCTCATCCTGGGGCGTCTGGCCGACGGTGAAGCCCAGGCATAGGGTTTTGTCGGGGGCCCACAAAAGCCCTTCGTGTTCTTCGTCCCTGTCCCCACGGGCGGCCGTGCCCGTCCCCAAGAGAGAGTGTGAGAGTGCTCGTACTCGTCGCTCCCGGCCAGGGCGCCCAGACGCCCGGCTTCCTGACCCCCTGGCTCGAACTGCCCGGCGCCGCGGACCGCGTCGCCGCGTGGTCGGACGCCATCGGACTGGACCTGGTCCACTACGGCACCCAGGCCGATGCCGACGCCATCCGTGACACCGCCGTGGCCCAGCCGCTGCTGGTCGCCGCCGGCATCCTGTCCGCCGCGGCACTCGGTGCCTACTCCTTCGCGGACGCGGCGGGCCCCGAGATCGTCCCGGGCGCGGTCGCGGGCCACAGCGTCGGCGAGATCACCGCCGCCGCCTTCGCCGGCATCCTGGACGACACGGCCGCCCTGCGTCTGGTCCGCAAGCGGGGTCTGGCGATGGCCGACGCCGCCGCGGTCACCGAGACCGGCATGGCGGCGCTGCTCGGCGGCGACCCCGACGTGACCCTCCCGCACCTGGAGAAGCTGGGCCTGACCCCGGCGAACATCAACGGCGCGGGCCAGATCGTCGCCGCGGGCACGCTGGAGCAGCTGGCCGCGCTGAACGAGGACAAGCCCGAGGGCGTCCGCAAGGTCGTCGCGCTGAAGGTCGCCGGCGCCTTCCACACCCGTCACATGGCCCCCGCTGTCGAGACCCTGGCCGCGGCCGCGGCGGAGCTGACGCCGGCCGACCCCCGGGTCACCTACGTCTCCAACAAGGACGGCCAGACCGTCGCGTCCGGTGCCGAGGTGCTGGAGCGGCTGGTCGGCCAGGTCGCCAACCCGGTCCGCTGGGACCTGTGCATGGAGACGTTCGGGAAGCTGGGCGTCACCGCGCTCGTCGAGGTGTGCCCGGGTGGCACCCTGACCGGCCTGGCCAAGCGGGCCCTGCCCGGCGTCAAGACCCTCGCCCTGAAGACCCCTGCCGACCTCGACGCTGCCCGCGAGCTGATCGCAGAGGCGTCCACACCTGCCGCTGACGCGGCGGGCGCCTGACAAGGAGCCCGAGAGCATGTCGAAGATCAAGCCCAGCAAGGGCGCCCCGTATGCGCGCATCCTCGGCGTCGGCGGCTACCGGCCGACCCGGGTGGTGCCCAACGAGGTGATCCTCGAGAAGATCGACTCGTCCGACGAGTGGATCCGCTCCCGCTCCGGCATCGAGACCCGGCACTGGGCGGGTCCCGAGGAGACGGTCGCCGCGATGTCCGTCGAGGCCGCCGGCAAGGCGATCGCCGACGCGGGCATCGACGCCGAGCAGATCGGCGCCGTGGTCGTCTCGACCGTCTCGCACTTCAGCCAGACCCCGGCCGTCGCCACCGAGATCGCCGACAAGCTCGGCACCGACAAGGCCGCCGCCTTCGACATCTCGGCCGGCTGCGCGGGCTTCGGCTACGGCCTGACCCTCGCCAAGGGCATGGTGGTGGAAGGTTCCGCCGAGTACGTGCTCGTCATCGGCGTGGAGCGGCTGAGCGACCTGACCGACCTGGAGGACCGCGCGACCGCGTTCCTGTTCGGTGACGGCGCCGGCGCGGTCGTGGTCGGCCCCTCCAAGGAGCCGGCGATCGGCCCGACCGTGTGGGGTTCCGAGGGCGACAAGTCCGGGACCATCAAGCAGACCGTCCCCTGGGACCGGTTCAGGATCGGCGACCTCACCGAACTGCCCGTCGACAGCGAGGGCAACGTCAAGTTCCCTGCGATCACGCAGGAGGGCCAGGCGGTGTTCCGCTGGGCCGTGTTCGAGATGGCGAAGGTCGCCCAGCAGGCGCTGGACGCGGCCGGAATCACCCCGGACGACCTGGACGTCTTCATTCCGCACCAGGCCAATGTGCGGATCATCGACTCGATGGTGAAGACACTGAAGCTGCCGGAGCACGTCACGGTCGCCCGTGACATCCGCACCACCGGCAACACCTCGGCCGCCTCGATCCCGCTCGCGATGGAGCGGCTCCTGGCGACCGGGGAGGCGAAGAGCGGCGACACCGCGCTCGTCATCGGATTCGGGGCGGGTCTCGTCTACGCCGCCACGGTCGTTACCCTCCCCTAGGCACTCCGTGCCGGATCATGCGGTCCGGAACGGATACACCTGCCACAAACCGTCTGGATTATCGAAGAAGGAGCGCCTGACATGGCCGCCACTCAGGAAGAGATCGTCGCCGGTCTCGCCGAGATCGTGAACGAGATCGCCGGGATCCCCACCGAGGACGTCCAGCTGGACAAGTCCTTCACCGACGACCTGGACGTCGACTCGCTGTCCATGGTCGAGGTCGTCGTCGCCGCCGAAGAGCGCTTCGACGTGAAGATCCCCGACGAGGACGTCAAGAACCTCAAGACCGTCGGCGACGCGACCGACTACATCCTCAAGCACCAGGCCTGAGCCATTCCGTAGGCCAAGGCTGCGAGGCCCCGCCACCCGGCGGTGGCGCCGTAATCCCCGCAGACGCGGGGGTAGTCCTCCCGTATCCGTTGGAGAAAGAATTCCCGTGAGCCCGACCAATCGCACCGTGGTCGTCACCGGTATCGGCGCAACCACACCGCTGGGTGGCGACGCAGCCTCGACCTGGGCGGCCCTCGTCGCCGGCAAGTCCGGCGTCAGCCTGCTCGAAAAGGAGTGGGCGGCGGAGCTGCCGGTCCGGATCGCCGCGCAGATCGCCGTCGAGCCGGGTGAGATCATCCCGCGCCCGCAGGCCCGCAAGCTGGACCGGTCCGCGCAGTTCGCGCTGATCGCCGCCCAGGAGGCCTGGAAGGACGCCGGTTTCACCGCCAAGGCCGGTGAGGACGCGTCCGTGAACCCCGACCGTCTCGGTGCGGTCATCGCCTCCGGCATCGGCGGCGTGACGACCCTGCTGGACCAGTACGACATCCTCAAGGAGAAGGGCGTACGCCGCGTCTCCCCGCACACCGTGCCGATGCTGATGCCCAACTCCCCGGCGGCCAACGTCGGGATCGAGCTGGGCGCCCGCGCGGGTGTGCACACCCCCGTCTCCGCCTGCGCCTCGGGCGCTGAGGCCATCGGGTACGCGATCGAGATGATCCGCACCGGGCGTGCGGACGTGGTCGTGGCCGGTGGTACCGAGGCCGCCATCCACCCGCTGCCCATCGCGGCGTTCGGCAACATGATGGCGATGTCCAAGAACAACGACGACCCGAAGGGCGCCTCGCGTCCCTACGACTCCGGCCGTGACGGCTTCGTGCTCGGCGAGGGCGCCGGTGTGATCGTCCTGGAGTCCGAGGAGCACGCGAAGGCCCGCGGCGCCCGGATCTACGCCGAGGCGATCGGCCAGGGCATCTCCGCCGACGGCCACCACATCACGCAGCCCGAGCCGTCCGGCAACGGCATCGCGCACGCGCTGCAGAACCTGCTGGACCACACCGACCTGAAGCCGGCCGAGATCGTGCACGTGAACGCGCACGCGACCTCCACGCCGCAGGGCGACGTCGCCGAGATCAAGGCGCTGCGGAAGGTGTTCGGCGACGACGTCGACCACATGGCGATCTCCGCGACCAAGTCGATGACCGGTCACCTGCTCGGTGGCGCCGGTGGCATCGAGACCGTCGCGTCGATCCTGGCGCTGGTGAACCGCACGGCTCCGCCGACCATCAACGTGCGCGAACTCGACCCCGAGGTCAACGCGGACGTGGTCGTCGGTGAGGCGCGTCAGCTGCCCGAGGGCCGTATCGCCGCGCTGAACGACTCGTTCGGGTTCGGCGGGCACAACGTGGTGCTGGCGTTCCGGACGATCTGAGTCCCCTGACGCGTAAGGGCCCGGTCTCCTGTGCTGGAGGCCGGGCCCTTCGCCGTCGACGGATCCCGTCGTCGCCGGATGCGGGTCCCCTGTGGCTGGTCGGGCCCGCGCGGTGGAGCCGCACATCGGCACGGCCCCGCGCCCCTTCGGGCGTTCACACCACCTGGTGCAGCCAGCGCACCGGGGCGCCCTCGCCCGCGTAGCGGAAGGGCTCCAGTTCGTCGTCCCAGGGCTTGCCCAGGAGCTTGGCGATCTCCGCTTCCAGATCGGTCTCGCCGCGCTGGGATCGGGTCAGGGCCGCGCGCAGGCGGTCCTCGGGGATGAGGATGTCTCCGTGGATGCCGGTGACGGCGTGGTAGATGCCGAGGTCGGGGGTGCAGCTGTAGCGCTCGCCCTCGGCGGTCGGGCAGGGCTCGGCGGTGACCTCGAAGCGCAGCAGGTGCCAGCCGCGCAGGGCGGAGGCCAGCTTGGAGGCGGTGCCGGCCTCGCCCTGCCAGGAGAATTCCGAACGCCAGGTGCCGGGGGCCGCGGGCTGCCGGATCCAGTCCAGGCTGACGCGCGTGCCGAGCACCCCGGCGACCGCCCACTCGACGTGCGGGCACAGCGCGCGCGGCGCGGAGTGCACGTACAGAACTCCACGTGTCGTCACCGGAACCTCCGGGCAGAGCGGGACATCTTGCGGTCTGGCTGGGCGGCAGTGGCACAACGGCCGCGCTGATGGCGAGGCTACCCTGCGGCGGCGCAAGGAGTGTGACGTACCGTCGGTCCCGGTGCCAGGAAACCGTCGCCATTCACCCAGGGGGACGCTTGTACGGGGGTACGCCGTTCCCGGGCGCCCGGCCGGGAACCCTCGCACGTTGTTATGTGAGGGAGCACCGGACCGTCGAGCGAGGGGAACAGCAGGGATGCGGAAGCGAAGCCACCGTGTGCGGACCGCTCTCGCCGTCGTGGCGGCCGTGGTGGTGGGGGCCGCCGGCTGTGACGGCGGGGACGGGAGCGCGCCACGGCCCGAGGGGACCAAGGCGCGCGCGGCCCGGCCTCCGGTGTGGGACCGCAGCCCGGAGTCGATCGCCGCGGTGGGCGACTCCATCACCCGCGGCTTCGACGCGTGCACGGTGCTGTCGGACTGCCCGGAGGCGTCGTGGGCGACGGGCAGCGACGCCCGGGTGGACAGCCTGGCGGTGCGGCTGCTGGGTGCGGCGGGGGCGGCGGAGCACAGCTGGAACTACGCGGTGACCGGCGCCCGGATGGCCGATCTGCCCGAGCAGATGGAGCAGGCCGCCTCCCACGCTCCGGATCTGGTGACGGTGATGGTGGGCGGGAACGACGCCTGCCGGTCCTCGGCGTCGGCGATGACCTCGGTGGCCGAGTTCCGCGCGGACTTCGAGGAGGCGATGGGCACGCTGCGCTCGGCGCAGCCGAAGACGCAGGTGTACGTGTCGAGCGTGCCGGATCTGAAGCGGCTGTGGTCCGAGGGCCGGACGAACATGCTGGGCAAGCAGGTGTGGAAGCTGGGCATCTGCCCGTCGATGCTGGCCGACGCGGACGATCTGACCGGCGCGGCGATGCTGCGCCGGGACAGCGTGCAGCGGCGGGTGGTGGAGTACAACAAGGTGCTCGAGGAGGTCTGCGCCAAGGACCGTCGCTGCCGCTTCGACGACAACGCGGTGTACCACTACCGCTTCGGCACGGGCCAGCTCAGCCACTGGGACTGGTTCCACCCCAGCAAGGACGGCCAGGCCCAGCTGGCGGAGATCGCGTACCGGAGGATCACGGCGCGGAACCCGTGACCCGGGGCTGCCGGACCGGGCACCGGTCCGCCGGGCCCTGTCGTCACGTCCCCGCCCGCTCTCCGGGCGGCCGACGGGGGTTGCCGCGAGCCCCGGTCCAGGGGTCAGGTCCCGGACCGGGGCTGCTCGCGGGGGGACTTTGGCCCCGGTGTGCGGGGACTGTCCCGGATCAGACGTTAATCGGCGCGGTGGGCCTGCGGACGGCGATCGAGCGTCCGGCGGTGATCTCGTACGAACCCTTCACAAACGCCCGCGCCTTCGCACCGGTACCGCCGCCGCGGCCTCGATCTCCACCTGGGCCTGAGGACGGAACAGGCGCGGGACTTCGACGGTCATGCCGGTGGGCGGGGCGCCGGTGAGGAACTCGCGGCGGACGGCGCCGTACTTCGGCTCTGCGGGCCGGGTCCCGGCCGCGGGTGGCCCATGTGCGGGCGTTCCTCGGGACGTTGTGCGCGCAGGCCGAGGGGATGACCGGCACCATGGCGCAGGCCGAGGGGATCACCGGCACCACCGCGGACGCCGAGGGGATCACCCGCACCATGGCGTAGGCCGCCGCCGGCACGCGATACTGCCGCCGTCCACCGCACCACGCGCCCCACAGCGACGGAAGGACCCGAACCCCCTTGACCCGCATACGTCTTCGCCTCGGCATCCTTGCCCTGGCCCTGCTGACCGGCCTGTCCACCCCCGCCACCGCGGCCGACGCCGCACCCGCCGCGCCCGCGGCCCCCTCCCCCACCGTCGAGGAACAGCGGCTCGACGGCGCCGTACCGCAGGAGATCCTGCGGCGTTCGGGGTTCTACGACGCGGCACCGCGGTTCGGCCGCGCGCTGGAGGGGACGCGCTCCTACGCGGAGGCCGGCCGTGTCGTCGCACGGGAGGGGACCGCGCTGTGGCGGCGGGCCGTGGCACGGGCACAGGGGCGGGGGCCTGACGGGCCCGGGGCGCTTGCCCGGCAGGGTGGTGAGCGAGGGGCGGACCTGTCCCTGGACGACGACCGGCCGCTGTACTGGGCGCGGCTGGGGATGACCCGTCAGGTGCGTACCTGGCAACCGGGGTTCGGCCTCACGCAGGAGCAGCGGACGGCGTTGCTCACCCGGCTGGAGCGGGCCTCGCGCGGGCAGACCGACGTCCGCTATCCGGGGAAGGGCCACCTGCGGCGCGTCCTGCTCACCGGCTTCGACCCCTTCACCCTCGACCGGGACATCCGCATCTCCAACCCGTCCGGGGCGGCCGCCCTCGCGCTCGACGGCACGGTGATCCGGACGGCCGGGGGCCCGGCGCGCGTCGAGACGGTCGTGTTCCCGGTGCGCTGGCAGGACTTCGCCGAGGGCACGGTGGAGCGGACGCTGCGGCCGTACCTGCCGCACGTCGACCTGTTCACGACCGTGAGCCAGGGCCGCGTCGGCCGGTTCGACGTCGAGCGCACCAACGGCGCCTGGCGCGGCGGCTTCCCGGACAACGACGACGTCTCGCGCACGGAGACCGTCCCGGTCACCGATCCGGCGACCCAGCCCCAGTGGACCGGCACCACGCTGCCGTACGCCGCCGTCGTGGCCGCGCGGACGGGACGCTTCCCGGTCTACGACCACACGGAGGTGACCGAGATCCCGGCGGGGGGCACCGGTCCCGTCGTACGGGCGGACGGCCCGACCCCCGGTTCGACGGCCCGTGCCGGGGGCGGCGGCGACTACCTCTCCAACGAGATCGCCTACCGGGCCACCCTGCTGCGGGACCGGCTCGGCCTGCACGGCACCCTGCCCGGCGGGCATGTGCACACGCCCGTCCTCCGGTTCGGCGCCGGCAACACCGACCCGGCGACCGGCACGGTCACCGACCCGGAGTTCATACAGAACCGGCTGGACATCATCGCGCAGGTGCGGTCGATCGTGACCGTCGCGCTCAGTGCGACGGAGCGAACGCGAGGCTGATGCCGAGGCCGGCCAGGACGGAGCCGATCACCTTGTTGAGGACCTTCTGGGCGCGCAGCATCACGGCGCGCATCCGGGAGTGCGAGAAGAACGCGGCGACCACGCCGAACCACAGCAGGTGGGCCAGCGACATGAACAGGCCGTAGCCGGCCTGCTGGTAGAGCGGGGTGTCCGGGCTGACGACCTGGGCGAAGGTGGAGACGACGAACAGGGTCGTCTTGGGGTTGAGCACGTTGGTGAGGAAGCCGGTGCGCAGGGCGGCGAGCGGGGTCAGCTCCCGCTTGTCGTCCAGGTCGATGCGCACTTCGCCGCGGGTGCGGTAGGTGCGGACGCCGACGTACACCAGGTATGCGGCGCCGATCAGCTTGATCACCGTGAACAGGGCGGTGGAGGAGGCGATCAGCAGGCCGACGCCGAGCAGGGTGTACGTGACGTGGACCAGGACGCCTGCCGCCACGCCCACGGCGGCGAGCAGACCGGTGCGGCGGCCGTACAGGTAGCTGTTGCGGACGATCATCGCGAAGTCCGCGCCGGGGGCGATCACGGCGAGGACCGTGATGACGGCGACGGCGAGTATCTGGGTCATGGGGTGACGTCCTCCGTGTCGGGCCGTCCACCGGGCGCACCGGGTGCGGCGGAGCCGTCGTCGGCGCTCTCCTCGCCCAGCAGGTCACGGGCGAGGAGCGTGGCGCCCGCGACCGCGCCCGGCATCAGGAACACCGCGACGAAGGGAACCAGGAAGGCCAGGCCCAGGGGGGTGCCGAAGCCCCAGACCAGGGTCTTGCGGGAGCGGAACAGGGCGAGGCGGGCGCGCAGTTCGACGCCCCGGCGCTGCAGGGCCACGGCGGCGAGTTCCTCGGTGAGGAAGAAGCCGGTGACGAAGAAGCCGATCACGGGTACGGCGGTCTGTCCGACGAAGGGCAGGAACCCGAGGGCGAAGAGCAGCACGCCCCACAGCGCGGCCCGGACCAGCACGCGCAGGCTGTCCCGGGCCGATATCCACAGCTCGCGCCAGAGCGGGAGGTCCGACCGGGGAGCGGTGCCGTCGGGCGAGACGTCGGCGTCGACCTTCTCCGAGAGGTTCTCGTAGAAGGGCTGGCCGACCAGCAGGGTGACGGCCGTGAACGTCAGCACGGCCAGCAGCAGGCCGAGGGCGAAGAGGACGGCCGTCAGGAAGCCGCGGAACAGGCCCTGCCAGGGGCTCCCCCAGTCGTCCGCGAACGGGGTCGCCCAGGTGACCGCGTCCGCGCCCCACAGGGCGAGGGCCGTCAGCGCCGCCGCGTACAGCACCAGTGTGATCAGGCCGGGCAGCAGCCCGAACCCGAACTGGCGGCCGTGCCGCGCCACCCACCGCTGGCCCTTCAGCAGATAACCGAAACCCACCCCAAGATCACGCATGGCGAGGACTCTACTGGCTGGGCGCGGCCGAGGGGACGGTCAGCCGGCCAGCATGCGGCGCAGCAGGTCCCGCAGGGAGCGCCGTTCCTCCTCCGACAGTCCGGCGAGCGGCTCGCGGGCGAAGTGGAGGCCCTCGCGCAGGTGCCGGGCCACCTGGCGGCCCTCCTCGGTGGCGGCGGCCACCTTCACCCGGCGGTCGGCCGGGTCGGGGCGGCGCTCCACCAGTCCGCGGGACTCCAGGCGGTCGACGATCCCGGTCACGTTCGACGGCTCGCACTTCAGCTTCTGCGCCAGCTTGCGCATCGGCAGCGGGCCCAGCAGGAGCAGGCTGAGGAGCCGGGCCTGCGGACCGGTCAGCGTGTGCTCGCCCGCCGCCTTCTCGTAGTCCGCGTAGAACCGGGACACCACGTCACCGATCAGTTCGACGACCTCCATGGTGAGGGCGTCGGGAGGGTGGGTTCTCGATGGGGTGGACATGCCCACATGATAGCCACTTACTTGACATCATGAAATATTCAGGCGCATTGTTGTTTCAGGTACTGAAGTAACACCGAAAGGCACGTCATGATCAACCGCGAGTGGCACCTGCTCAGCCGTCCCGTCGGCTGGCCGAAGCCCGAGGACTTCGCCCTGGTCGAGGCGCCGGTCCCGACCCCGCGCGAGGGCCAGGTGCTGGTGCGGAACAAGTACCTCTCCGTCGACCCGTACATGCGCGGCCGGATGAGTGCCGCGAAGTCGTACGTCGCCCCCTTCGAGCTGGGCAAGGCCATGCAGGGCGGCGCGGTCGGCGAGGTGATCGAGTCGAACGCCGAGGGGATCGCGGTCGGCGACCACGTCCTGCACTTCCTCGGCTGGCGCGAGTACGCGGCCGTGGACGCGCAGCACGCCGTCAAGCTGGACGCGGGGGCCGCGCCCCTGTCGGCGTACCTCGGCGTCCTCGGCATGACCGGTCTGACCGCCTACGCCGGCCTGCTGCGCACCGCCTCCCTCAAGGAGGGCGACGTCGTGTTCGTGTCGGGCGCGGCCGGCGCCGTCGGCAGCCAGGTGGGCCAGATCGCCAAGCTCAAGGGCGCCTCCCGGGTCATCGGCTCGGCCGGCTCCGACGAGAAGGTCAAGCTGCTGGTGGAGGAGTACGGCTTCGACGCTGCCTTCAACTACAAGAACGGCCCGGTCGCCGAGCAGCTGCGCGAGGCCGCGCCCGACGGCATCGACGTCTACTTCGACAACGTCGGCGGGGACCACCTGGAGGCGGCGATCGGGTCGCTCAACGAGGGTGGCCGGATCGCGGTCTGCGGCATGATCTCGGTCTACAACAACACCGAGCCCGCCCCCGGCCCGAGGAACCTCGCCCGGCTGATCCAGACCCGCGGCCGGATCGAGGGCTTCCTGGTCAGCGACCACTACGACCTCCAGCCGCAGTTCGTCCAGGAGGTCGCCCCGTGGGTCGGCTCGGGGGCGCTGAAGTACCGGGAGACCGTGGTCGAGGGCATCGAGAACAACCTGGAAGCGTTCCTCGGGGTGCTGCGCGGCGACAACACCGGCAAGATGGTCGTCAAGCTCTAGCCTTCACGACGTTTTCGGCATGCGGTAACTTCTTTCCGAAATCCGTCGTCGATCGTGGGCGCGAGTCGCGGCGGACCTAGGAGGAGACAACCGCATGCCCATCACGCAGTCCGACGTCCTGTACACCGCCGTCGCCACCGCCGAGAACGGCCGCGACGGCCGGGTCGCCACCGACGACGGCAAGCTCGACGTGGTCGTGAACCCGCCCAAGGAGATGGGCGGCAACGGCGCCGGCACCAATCCGGAGCAGCTGTTCGCCGCCGGATACAGCGCCTGCTTCCAGGGGGCGCTCGGTGTCGTGGCCCGGCAGGAGGGTGCCGACATCTCCGGCTCGACGGTCACGGCCAAGGTCGGTATCGGCAAGAACGAGGACGGTTTCGGGATCATCGTGGAGATTTCGGCCAGCATTCCGAACGTCTCCGCCGACGCGGCCCGGGAGCTGGTCGAGAAGGCGCACCAGGTGTGCCCCTACTCGAAGGCGACCCGCGGGAACATCACCGTGACGCTGGTCTGACCTTCGTCGTTGCGCACAACGGCAGCCGCATCCTTGGACGTGGGATGCGGCTGCGTCATGCCGCCAGGGCCGTGCCCTCCGGACCGTGCCGGGCTCGCGGACCCTGGCACCGCGCCCCGATCCGGCCGGATCCGAACAGAAGGCCCTGGCATCAGCGGCCGAACACCAGCCGGCCGCGTCACCGACCTCTCCGGACGGCACGCCCAGGGCCTCTAGCGGGTCGCCAGGGCCGCCGCCTGGACGGCCGCCGCCAGCCTGTTGTTCTCCGGTGCGGCTCCCCCCGGGAAGGCGAACCGCCGGCGCGTGTAGCCGTAGGCGATGCCGCCGCGCGGGTCCGCGAAGGCCTGGACGCCGTTCGCGCCGCTGTGGCCCAGCGTGCCGGCGCCCAGGAAGGGGTGCCAGGTGTCGGCGGTCGCCTGGAAACCGAGGCCGAAGGACTTGTGGGCGCCGGCCACCAGGTCGTACCCCACCGAGTGGATCTGGCCGAACTCCGCCAGCGTGTCCTCCTTCAGCAGCGGGGTCCGGCCGTCCACCTCGCTGATCATCGCCGCGTACATGCCCGCGAGGCCGCGTGCCGAGCCGGTCCCGCCTACCGAGGCGGGCCCCTTGGCGCGGATCACCCGCTCGTTCGGCAGGCTCTCCAGGTCGGTGGGCTCCGCGACGTGCCGGTTGAAGGCGATCGACGCGAGGGTGTACGGGCCGTCCGGCACGGCGTCGAGCCGCGCCTGCTGCGCGGGGGTCGGCCGCATCGGCTGGACCGTGCGGAACCGGGGCTCGTGCGCGGCCGGCAGACCCAGGTACAGGTCGAGGCCCTGGGGGACGCGGATCCGCTCCTCGTACACCTCCTGGAGCGTACGGCCCGTCGCCCGGCGGACGATCTCACCGGTCAGCGCGCCGATCACCAGCGCGTGGTGACCGAAGGCCGTGCCCGGCCGCCAGAACGGCCGCTGGTCGGCGAGGCGCTCGGCGATCACCCGGTCGTCGGCCAGCTCGGCCCGGCTGAAGCCGGTGTCGGTGCCGACCAGCCCCGCCCGGTGCGCGAGCAGGTCCCGCAGCGTCAGCGCGCCCTTGCCCTCGGCGGCGAACTCCGGCCAGTAGTAGGTGACCTTGCGGTCCACCTCCAGCGTGCCGTCCTGCACGAGCAGCGCGGTGACCAGGTGCGCCGCACCCTGCGTGGCCGCGTACACGCCGTACAGCGAGTCACCCGTCACGCCCGCGCCGGTCCACAGGTCCACGACGCGGCGACCGTGGACGTACGCGCACAACTGGCCCTCGTAGTCGTCCCCTTCACCGGCGGCGACAGCCGCGAACTCCTCGCGCACCGGCTCGAAGCCCTCGGCGACCGTGCCCTGGACGGTGATCTGCTGCGACATCCACTCTCCTCGACCGATCCACTGCCCGCTGTTCCCCCTCGGCGCAACGCCCGCGCCGGCTTCGGGCGTTACCTGGATCGGTACGGCGGGACGTGCCCGTTCGACTCAACCTCCGCGAGGGCCCCGGGTGTCACGGATGCCCCGGACGGCGGAGGGGACACGGTGGCGCGGGGCGCACCGGGGCGCGACTCGGGTACACCACCGGACTCGGAGGCAGTACCGGACTCGGAAGCAGTACCGGACTCGGCTGCACCACCGGACTCAGGTGCACCACCAGAGGAAGCGGTCGCAGGTCTTCGTGGGCGACGGCTCGGGGGTGGGGTCGGCGGTCGTCGGCGCGGCGGTCGGGGTCGAGGGCGAGCTGCCGGCCGGGGCGGCCGGGGTGGTGGCGGTCGCCCCGGAGCCCGTCGTGGCCGACTGCTGCGCCTTGCCGGTGGCCTGGACGGAGGGGGACGCGGACTCCGTCTTTCGGGGGGACGCGGAGGCGGACGGTGAGGCCGAGGCGTCCGGGGATGCGGAGCCGCGGTGACTCGGGGTGGTGCCGGAGGCGGCGTCGACCGGTTGGGCCGTGTGGTCCGGCACGGTGGAGGCGGCCCCGCCGTCCACCGCGGTGTCACCGGCCGGGGCCGGGGTGTCGCTGGAGAAGGGAGAGAAGGGCGCGTCGGTGCCGAGTTCGGCGAGGCTGAGGCCGCCGGCCGCGAGCACGAAGCCGGCCGCGACCAGCAGGGTGCGGCGCCGGCGGCGCCGGTGCACGGCGGCCTTGCGGTCCCGCCGGCTGCCGTCGGCACGGGCATCGGCGCGGGTGGCGGCGCGCCGGCCGGCCGGGGCACCGCCCTCGGCGGGCTCGTCGTCCTCGCCGGCCTCCTCCGGCCGGACCGGCTCGTCCGGCTCGTCCCGGCGGCCCGCTCCGTCCGCCCCCCGCGGGCCTTCCGGTCCCTCCGGTTCCCCATGACCGCCGTACGGTCCGCCGTACGGCGCGGCGTGCTCCCCGTAAGGCCCGGGGTGCTCGTCGTACGGCTCGCTGTACGACTCGTCGTACGACCCCTCGTACGGGTGACCCCCGTACGGGGCCGATGCCTGCGCATGGCTCTGCTCGTACCCGTGCGCGTGCCCGGCCGGCACCGCCGCGGGGACGGCGAGCCGGTCGGCCGGAGTTCCGCACCCGGGGCAGGCCAGGGCGCCATTCAGGTGCCGTTGGCACGGGGAGCAGTAGTCCATGACGCGGGAAGACTAAGGTCCGCGCGGGTCCGGTTCCAGGCGCCCCTGTGAAGGTTTGGTGCGAGATCGAAAGAGTTCTCGAAAGCCTTGCCGAAACCGTTACCTGTTCGACCCATTGACACCTTTGCCGCCCCGTCCTTACTGTCACGCCAACATTTCGAACGTGTGACGAAATCTCGAACAGCGGAGAGGCAACTGCCGTGCGCATCACCGGAATCAGCACGCACGTGGTCGGCACGCCGTGGCGCAACCTGACCTACGTCCAGGTGCACACCGACGAGGGGATCACGGGAGTCGGTGAGACCCGGATGCTCGGTCACACCGACGCGCTCGTCGGTTATCTGCGCGAGGCCGAGGCCAACCACATTCTCGGATCGGACCCGTTCGCTGTCGAGGACCTGGTGCGCCGGATGAAGTACGGCGACTACGGCCGGGCCGGCGAGATCGTCATGTCCGGCATCGCGGTGGTCGAGATGGCGTGCTGGGACATCAAGGGCAAGGCGCTGGGCGTGCCGGTGTGGCAGCTGCTCGGCGGGAAGGTGACGGACAAGGTCAAGGCGTACGCCAACGGGTGGTACACGACCGAGCGGACCCCGGAGGCGTACCACAAGGCCGCGCAGGCGGTCGTGGAACGCGGTTACCGGGCACTGAAGATCGACCCGTTCGGCACCGGCCACTTCGAGCTGGACCACCAGGAGACCCTGTACGCCGTCTCGCTCATCGAGGCGGTGCGGGACGCCATCGGCCCGGAGGCCGAGCTGATGCTGGAGATGCACGGCCGCTTCTCCCCCGCCACCGCCGTCCGGCTGGCCAGGGAGATGGCGCCGTTCAAGCCCGCCTGGCTGGAGGAGCCCGTACCCCCGGAGAACCTCAAGGCGCTGGAGAAGGTCACGGCCAAGGTCGACATCCCGGTCGCCACCGGTGAGCGCATCCACGACCGGATCGAGTTCCGCGAGCTGTTCGAGAGCCAGGCCGTGGACATCATCCAGCCAGACGTCGGCCACCTCGGCGGCATCTGGGAGACCCGCAAGCTGGCCGCGACCGCCGAGACGCACTACATGCTCGTCGCCCCGCACAACGTCGGCGGGCCCGTCCTCACCGCCGCCTCCCTCCAAGTCGGGTTCAGCTCCCCGAACTTCAAGATCCTCGAACACTTCAACGACTTCGCGGACGCGGAGATCAAGAAGGTGGTCAAGGGGGCGCCGCAGGTCGTGGACGGGTACTTCCACCTCTCCGACGCGCCCGGTCTCGGCGTCGAGCTGGACGTCGACGCTGCGGCCGAGTTCCCGCAGCAGCAGGCCCGGTTCGACCTGTGGGCCGAGGGCTGGGAGCAGCGCAAGCCGAAGGGCACGAAGTGAGTTCCCAGATCCTGATCGAGGCGCCGGGCGCCCATCGGGTGGAGGACCACACGCCCCGGGACCCCGGTCCGGGCGAGGCGCTGATCGCCGTGCACGCCGTCGGCATCTGCGGCAGCGACCGCGAGGTGTACCAGGGCACCCGGCCCGAGGGGTACGTCCGTTACCCGCTCACACCCGGCCACGAGTGGTCCGGGACGGTGTGGGCGGTGGGCGCGGACGTGCCGGAGGGCCTCGTCGGCCGCAAGGTCGTCGGCGAGGGTTTCCGCAACTGCCAGGTCTGCGACCGCTGTCACGCGGGTGAGACCACACTGTGCGGCGCGGGGTACGAGGAGACCGGCTTCACCCGGCCCGGGGCCATGGCCACCACGCTCACCCTCCCGGCCCGGCTGCTGCACCCGCTGCCGGACGACGCCGACCTCACCGCCGCCGCCCTGCTGGAGCCGGCCGCCTGTGTCGCGACCGCGGCGCTGAAGGCGAACGCCCGGCCGGGCGAGCGGGTCGCGGTGGTCGGCACGGGCACGCTGGGCATGTTCGCGGTGCAGTTCCTGAAGGCGGTCTCGCCGGCGGAGCTGCTCGTCGTGGGCACCCGCGGGGAACGGGAGGCGCTCTCCCGGCGGTTCGGCGCGACCGGGTTCCGGCTCAGCGACCAGGAGCTGCCCGACGACTTCGACGTCGTGATCGAGACCGCCGGGTCCGCGTCCGCCGCGCGCACCGCCGCCTCGCTGCTCCGGCGCGGCGGACGGCTGGTCCTGACGGGCATCCCGGCGCCGGGCGCGGACGGACTCGACCCCACCGGACTCGTCGTACGGCAGCTGGAGGTGCACACCGTCTTCGGCGCGCCGCCGGCCGCCTGGGCGCACACCGTGCGGGTGTTCGGCGCCGGACTGCTGGACCCGCTGCCGCTGATCACGCACGAGCTGCCGCTGACCGAGTTCTCCCAGGCCATCGAGCTGGTGGGGGCCGGTGATCCGAAGGTGGGCAAGGTGCTGCTCCGCCCCTAGGGGATTTCGTCCGGATCGGGCCGGATCAGTGAGCCCGGCGTGATCCGGACGAGGGACCCCGGGGCCCCTCCAGTCGTACGCCGGTCGGGGCGTGACCTGACGGCGCCCTGGCCGGCGTACCACCGGTGCCTTTCCCTGCCCAGCGCCGCGAACCTCGTCCGATATATCGAACACTCAGGATGCTAAGGACAGCCAGTGAACGACGCTTCCGCCCCGGCAGTGCGCAGGCCCGGTGAGCAGCCGCTCGCCGCACTCGGCCTGGGCGCGCCCGCCCTCGACCCCGCCGACGCCTCCGTCCACAGCTTCCCGGGCGGCGGCCGCTGGCGCACCGAGATCCCCTCGTGCGAGGGTCCCGAAGCGCTGGCGGTCGTCCTCAAGGAGGCCTCGCGCCTCGATGTGCCGGTCCACCGGATCAGCCAGGGCAGCGGCGTGTGGATGCTCACCGACGCCGAGATCACCGAGATGGTCGGGGCCACCGCCGAACGCGACATCGAACTCTGCCTGTTCACCGGCCCGCGCGGCACCTGGGACATCGGAGGCTCGGTGCGGTCCGACTCGCGGGGGGCCGGGCTGCGCGCGCGGGGCCACGACGCGGTCGCCGGCTGTGTCGAGGACGCCGTCCGCGCCACCGAACTGGGCGTCAAGTGCCTGCTCGTCGCCGACGAGGGCGTGCTGTGGACCCTGCACCGGGCCCGCGCGGGCGGCATCATCCCGGCCGACACCACGCTGAAGGTCTCGGCGCTCATCGGCCCCGTCAACCCGGCCTCGTACGCCGTCTACGAGCGGCTCGGCGCCGACTCCGTCAACGTGCCCAGCGATCTGACGCTGGACCACCTCACCGAGATCCGCCGGGTGTCCGGCGCCCCGATGGACATGTACATCGAGGCCCCGGACGACCTCGGCGGCTACGTCCGGATGTACGAGGTCGCCGAGCTGATCCGGCGCGGCGCACCGCTGTACCTGAAGTTCGGGCTGTCCAGGGCGCCCGGCATCTACCCGTGGGGCACGCACCTGCGGGACGTGACCCTGGACACCGCCCGGGAGCGGGTGCGGCGCGGCCGGCTCGCCCTGGACCTGCTCGCCCGGCACGGCGCGGACGACGGCATGGCGCCGCTCGGCTCCCGGCTGCCCGGAACGCTCAACCGCTTCCCCGTCGGAGCTCTTGCTCCTCTCAACGACGAGAACGACAAGGACTGATCCCATGCGCAACCGCAGAGCCGCACTCGCCCTGCTGGCCTCGGCCGCCTCGCTGGCCCTCACCCTGACCGCCTGCGGCCAGAACGGCGAGGGCGGCAGCAAGGAGAAGCCGGGCGACACCAAGGGCGCCACCATCGGCATCGCCATGCCGACCAAGTCCTCCGAGCGCTGGATATCCGACGGCAAGAACGTCGTGAAGGACCTGGAGGCCAAGGGGTACAAGACCAAGCTGGTGTACGGCGAGGACGACCCCGAACAGCAGGTCTCGCAGATCGAGAACCTGATCACGCAGGGCGTCAAGGGCCTCATCATCGCGGCCATCGACAACAAGTCCCTGAACAGCGTGCTCCAGCAGGCCGCGGACGCCGGCATCCCGGTGATCTCCTACGACCGGCTGATCCTCGGCAGCAAGAACGTCGACTACTACGCCTCGTTCGACAACGAGAAGGTCGGCAGGCTCCAGGGCCAGTACATCGTGGACAAGCTCGGGCTCGGCAAGGGCGGGAAGGGCCCGTTCAACATCGAGCTGTTCGCCGGCTCCAACGACGACAACAACACCCGGTACTTCTTCGACGGCGCGATGAGCGTGCTGAAGCCCTACCTGGACAGCAAGCAGCTCGTCGTCCGGTCCGGCCAGACCGCGCTCAACAAGGTCACCACCCTGCGCTGGGACGGCGCCACCGCGCAGCGGCGCATGGACGACATCCTCACCTCCTCGTACAAGAGCGAGCGGGTCGACGCCGTCCTCTCGCCCTACGACGGCATCTCCATCGGCGTGCTCTCCGCGCTGAAGTCGGACGGCTACGGCTCCGGGAGCAAGCCGCTGCCCGTCATCACCGGCCAGGACGCCGAGCTGGCCTCCGTGAAGTCGATCATCGGCGGTCAGCAGACGCAGACCGTCTACAAGGACCTGCGCAAGCTGGCCGAGGTCGCCTCGACGATGATCGACGACCTCCTGAAGGACAAGAAGCCCCAGGTCAACGACGTCAAGTCGTACGACAACGGCACCAAGGTCGTCCCCGCCTACCTGCTCCAGCCGGTCAGCGTCGACAAGACCAACTACGAGGACGTGCTCGTCAAGGGCGGCTACTACACGGACGCCCAGCTCAAGTGAGTCCCGACCGACCGACGACCCCACACTGATTGGAAGGCACGACCATGGCGGGACCCGTCCTGGAAATGCGCTCGATCGTCAAGACCTTTCCCGGTGTCAAAGCGCTCTCGGACGTCACGCTGACGGTGCGTCAGGGCGAGGTCCACGCCATCTGCGGCGAGAACGGCGCCGGAAAGTCCACCCTGATGAAGGTGCTCTCCGGCGTCCATCCGCACGGCAGCTACGAGGGCGAGATCCTCTTCGAGGGCGAACCCTGCCGCTTCAGGGACATCCGGGCGAGCGAGCACCACGGCATCGTCATCATCCACCAGGAGCTGGCGCTGGTGCCGTACCTCTCCGTCGCGGAGAACATCTTCCTCGGCAACGAGCACGCCACGCGCGGGCTCATCAACTGGAACGACACGCTCAGGCACGCCACCGAACTGCTGCGCCGGGTCGGTCTGTCCGACCACCCGGAGACCCGGGTCGCCGACATCGGCGTCGGCAAGCAGCAGCTCGTGGAGATCGCGAAGGCGCTGTCGAAGAAGGTGAAGCTGCTCATCCTGGACGAGCCGACGGCGGCGCTGAACGACGAGGACAGCGGCAAACTGCTCGACCTGATCCTGGAGCTGAAGAAGCAGGGCATCACCTCGATCATCATCTCCCACAAGCTGGGCGAGATCCGCCGGGTCGCCGACTCGGTGACGATCATCCGGGACGGGCGCTCCATCGAGACGCTGGACGTGAAGGACCCGGGGACGACCGAGGACCGGATCATCAGCGGCATGGTCGGCCGCGACCTCGACCACCGCTTCCCCGAGCGCACCCCGCACCACGCCGAGGAGGGCACGGCCCCGGCGCTGGAGATCCGCGACTGGACCGTGCACCACCCGATCGACCAGCAGCGCAAGGTCGTCGACCACGTGTCGCTCCAGGTGCGGCGCGGGGAGATCGTCGGCATCGCGGGCCTCATGGGCGCCGGGCGCACCGAGCTGGCCATGAGCGTCTTCGGACGGTCGTACGGCCGGTACGCGGGCGGCACGGTCCTCAAGGACGGCAGGGAGATCCGGACGAAGTCCGTCCCCGAGGCGATCGGGCACGGGATCGCCTACGTCACCGAGGACCGCAAGCACTACGGCCTCAACCTCATCGACACCGTCAACCGCAACATCTCGCTGACCTCCCTCGCCAAGGTGGCCCGGCGCGGTGTGGTCGACGAGCACGAGGAACGGCAGGTCGCCGAGGGTTTCCGCACCTCCATGAACATCAAGGCGCCGACCGTCTTCGAGCCGGTGGGCAAGCTCTCGGGCGGCAACCAGCAGAAGGTCGTCCTCAGCAAGTGGATCTTCGCGGGTCCGGACGTCCTGATCCTGGACGAGCCGACGCGCGGTATCGACGTCGGCGCCAAGTTCGAGATCTACACGGTCATCGACAAGCTGGCAGCCGAGGGCCGGGCGGTCGTCTTCATCTCCTCCGAGCTGCCGGAGCTGCTCGGCATGTGCGACCGCATCTACACGATGGCCGCGGGGCGGCTGACCGGCGAGTTCTCCCGGGCCGAGGCATCCCAGGAAGCACTGATGCGCCAGATGACGAAGGACGAAGAGGTGACCCGATGAGCACGGACGTGACCGCCAGGACCCCGGCCCCGGCGCCGCCCGGGAAGAGCGGCGACGCGGCCCCCGGCGGCCTGCTGCGGCTGATGCTGGACGGCCTGCGCAACAACATGCGGCAGTACGGCATGCTGATCGCGCTCGGCCTGATCGTGGTCCTGTTCTCGGTGTGGACCGACGGCGACCTGCTGCTGCCCCGCAACGTCTCCAACCTGGTGCTCCAGAACAGCCACATCCTGATCCTCGCGATCGGCATGATGCTGGTCATCATCGCGGGCCACATCGACCTGTCGGTCGGTTCCCTGACGGCGTTCATCGGCGCGTTCGCGGCCGTCCTGACGGTGCAGCACGGGGTGGCCTGGCCGGTCGCCCTGGTGCTGTGCCTGCTGGTCGGCGCGGTGGCCGGCGCCGTACAGGGCTTCATGATCGCCTACTTCGGCATACCCTCGTTCATCGTCACCCTCGCCGGGATGCTGATCTTCCGCGGCCTGACGGAGATCCTCCTGGAGGGCCAGACCCTCGGCCCGTTCCCGGCCGGTCTGGAGAAGATGGGCAACGGCTTCCTGCCGGAGACCGGTCCGAACACCAACTACCACAACCTCACCCTGCTGCTGGGCATCGTCCTGATCGTCTTCACGGTCCTCCAGGAGTTCCGCGACCGCAGGCGCCAGCAGGAGTTCTCGCTCGAGGTCGCGCCGCGCAACCTCTTCCTGCTCAAGCTCGTCGCCATCAGCGCCGCGATCCTCGTCGTCACGATGCTGCTCGCCAGCTACAAGGGCGCGCCGATCGTGCTGATCATCCTCGGCGCGCTGGTGGTCGGCTACGGCTACGTCATGCGCAACGCCGTCTTCGGCCGGCACATCTACGCGATCGGCGGCAACCTGCCGGCGGCGAAGCTGTCCGGCGTCAAGGACAGGAAGGTCACCTTCTACGTCTTCCTGAACATGGGCGTGCTCGCGGCCCTGGCGGGTCTGGTGGTCGCCGGCCGCCTGAACGCGGCCTCGCCGAAGGCCGGCCTCAACTTCGAACTCGAGGCCATCGCCTCGTCGTTCATCGGCGGCGCGTCCATGAGCGGCGGTGTCGGCACCGTCCTCGGCGCCATCATCGGCGGTCTCGTCCTCGGCGTGCTGAACAACGGCATGAACCTCCTCAGCGTGGGCACCGACTGGCAGCAGGTCATCAAGGGCCTGGCCCTGCTGGTGGCGGTCGGGTTCGACGTGTGGAACAAGCGCAAGTCCGGTTCGTAAGGGCCCAGACAAGGGAGCCGCACCTCATGGAACTGAACAGACGCACGGTCATCGCGGGAGCAGCCGCGGCGGGTCTCGCCGCCACCGCCCTCGGCACGACGGAGGCATCGGCCGCCGACGCGCGGGGCGACCGGGCCGCCTCCGGAGGCGGGAAGCCGGTGAGGGAACTCTTCGGCAGGCTCGCCGACGGCACCAGGATTCACCGCTGGTCGCTGGAGAACGGCGGCACCCGGCTGAAGGTGCTGAGCTACGGCGGCATCGTCCAGGCCCTGGAAATCCCCGACCGGCACGGCCGGTACGCCAACGTCGTGGCCGGTTTCGACGACATCGCCGACTACGTCGCGAAGAGCCCGTACTTCGGCGCGTTGATCGGCCGGTACGGCAACCGCATCGACAAGGGCCGGTTCACGCTGGACGGCACGTCGTACCAGCTCTCCGTGAACGACGGCGTCAACAGCCTGCACGGCGGCGCCCAGGGCTTCGACAAGCACGTGTGGGACGTCGAGCCGTTCACCCAGGGCCCGGACGTCGGCCTGCGCCTGCACTACACGAGCGCCGACGGCGAGATGGGCTACCCGGGCACGCTCAGGGCGACGGTGACGTACACCCTCACCCGGCACGGCGACTGGCGCATCGACTACGCGGCCACCACCGACAAGGCCACCGTCGTCAACCTCACCAGCCACGTGTACTGGAACCTGGCCGGCGAGGGCAGCGGCACGATCGAGGACCACGAACTCACGATCGCCGCCTCCCGCTACACCCCCACCGACCCGGGCCTGATCCCCACCGGCGAACTGGCCCGGGTGGCGGGCACCCCGTTCGACTTCCGGCGCGCCAAGCCGATCGGCCGGGACATCCGGGCGGGCCACGAGCAGCAGGTGCGGGCCAAGGGCTACGACCACAACTGGGTCCTGGACAAGGGGATCACGGCGAAGCCCGAGCACATCGCGACCCTGCGCGACCCGCGCTCCGGCCGCACCCTGAGGATCGCCACCGACCAGCCGGGGCTCCAGTTCTACTCCGGCAACTTCCTGGACGGGACGCTCACCGGCACCGGTGGCCGCACCTACCGGCAGGGCGACGCCCTGTGCCTGGAGACGCAGCATTTCCCGGACTCGCCGAACCACGCGGACTTCCCGTCCACGGTCCTCAGGCCGGGACAGACATACCGGACGACGACGGTGCACACGTTCGGCGCGTGAAGTCACACACGCCCCGGACGAGTTGAACACCACAGCCGTCCCCTCCGTATCCAAGGGCGGCCCGTGCTCCCCCGCACGGGCCACCTGAACGGAGGTCCCCTTGGCCGGCAACGTCACCTCGTTGTTCCGCGGTACCGCCGCGCACAGCCCCTCCATGGCGGCGCTGACGCGGGAGGGCGGCGACGGAACCGGCCCGGTGGACTTCTGCATCCCGTGCAACCCGTACTTCCCGACGCCCGCCATGTTCGACGAGATGTCGGCCCGGCTGCGCGAGATCATCACGTACTACCCGAGCGGCGCCGACACCATCACGGGTGAGCTGTGCGGCCTGCTCCAGCTGCCGCCGCAGTGCGTGGCGATGGGCAACGGCTCCACCGAGCTGATCACCTGGATCGACCATCTGCTGGTCCGCGAGTCCCTGGCCGTCCCCGTGCCCACGTTCGGCCGCTGGACCGACCAGCCGATGGAGACGGGCAAACGGGTCGACATGTTCCCGCTCCAGGAGGCGAGCGACTTCGCCCTGGACCTCGGCCGGTACGCCGAGTTCATCCGGGCCCGGGGCACCCGGGTGGCGGTGATCTGCAACCCGAACAACCCCGACGGCGGCTATCTGCGCAAGCAGCAGGTCGTGCAGTTCATGGACGCCATGGCGGACCTGGACCTGGTGGTGATCGACGAGTCGTTCCTGGAGTTCGCCGACGCGGAGACCGAGCCGAGCGTCGTCCAGGAGGCCATGCTCCGCCCCAACGTGGTCGTGCTGCGCAGCCTGGGCAAGAACTTCGGGCTGCACGGCATACGCTTCGGCTACCTGGTCGCCAACCCGGCACTGGCCGGCAAGGTCCGCTCGATGCTGCCGAAGTGGAACCTCAACTCCTTCGCCGAGCACGTGGTGTTCATGCTGAAGGAGCACGGCGCCGAGTACGCGCAGAGCCTGACGCAGGTCCGCCGCGACCGCCTGGAGATGGCCAGCCAGCTGTCCGCGCTGCCCGGCCTCACCGTCTATCCCTCCCAGGGCAACTTCCTCTTCGTGCGCCTGCCCGTCGGCGCCGAGGGCACGGTGGTCCGGGACCGGATGCTCACCGAGCACCGGATCCTGGTCCGCGAGTGCGGCAACAAGATCGGATCCTCCAGCCGCTTCCTGCGGCTCGTGGTGCGCCCCCAGGTCGACGTGCGTCGCCTGGTGTCCGGCCTGGAACAGGTGCTCTACGGGACCAGGAGGGGAGCCGCCGTACCCGAGCTGGGCACCGGGACCAGCTACAGCTCGGGTACGGCGGCCGTCGACCGGCTGGTCAGCGAGACCAACGGGGCCGGTATGCAGCTCACCGCGGCCGGCCCCGCCCCGGCCGCCGGCACCGGCATGCCGCTCCCCGCCGCCGTCGCGCCGGCCGGCGGCGGGATGCCGATGCCGGCGGCAGCCCCGCCGATGCCCGGCCCGGTCCCGGCGTTCGCCCCGGCCCCCGCGCCGGCGCCACCCGCCCCCACCCCCGTACCCGCGCCCGCGCCCGCCGCCGTGGCGGCCCCCGCACCGGCCCCGGCCCCGGCCCCCGCGCCCGCACCGGCCCCGGCGCCCATACCCGTACCGGCCCCCGCACCCGTACCGGCTCCCGCACCCGTGCCCGCGGTCCCCGCGCCCGTGCCGGTCGCCCCCGCCGCGGCCGCCGCTCTCACTCCGCCCGGTGTGCCGGCCCGTGGCGGGCTCACCGCGGCCCAGGTGCGCGGGATGACGGCCCCGGCTTCCGGTCTGACCCCGGCGCCGGCCCCCGGTCTGACCCCGGCGCCGGCAACGGGCTGGCCCAACGCCCAGAGCTGGCCGAACGCCGCGGGGGCGGGGCAAGCGGCCGGCTGAGACGACCGCCACCGGTCACGAGGCGGAACGGGAACCCCCGCATCGCCACCGGTCACGAGGCGGAGGGGGAACCCCCGCACCGCCACCGGTCGCGAGGCGGAACGGGAACCCCCGCCATGGCACCTGCCGGCCATGGCGGGGGGCGCGTGCTCAGGAGGCCGGGCACTCCTTCCACGCCAGGTGGTACACCGTGCTGATGTCCCCGTCGGTCGAGTCCATCGTCATGAAGCTGACCTTGTCGGGGGACGTGCTGCCGGCGTTCACCCGCAGTTCGGTGTTGATGTTGAAGTTGCGCAGCACACCGCAGGGCGCCCAGACGAGCTGGGCCCAGTCGGTGGCATCGGTGGCCTGCCAGTCGTCGTTGTAGGGCCCGTTGAAGGGGTGGGTCCTGGGCACGGTGGTCGACGAGCCCTGGAAGTAGTACGAAGCCTTCTGCGTGCTGCTGGCGCCGCGCTGGAGGGAGGCGAAGCCCCGGTAGTCGGCGCTCGCGACCGCGTAGGTGAAGCCCTGGGGCACATGGACCACCAGATTGAGCTGGCAGTTCCGGCGGAAGGCCGTGGGATCGGAGCCGCCGCCCGCCTGGGCCAGGTACTCGCTGTAGGTCACGGTGAAAGCCGTGTTGTCCGGGGACACGGCCACGGCGGCCGTGCCCGCGGGACAACCGGAGCCGTTCACCGTGGCCACGTCGATGACGATCTTGTCCGGGGGCGGGTTGTCGAACACGTCGGAGGGGTTGTGGGCGGGTAGCGCGGTGGTGACCAGAGCGGCCACTGCGCCGCTCAGGAGGAGTCCACCAGCCATGGTTTCTCCCGGTTGTCGAGTGGGGGGTGTGACCTGCCACAGCCGTTCACGGGTGAAGAAACTGTGCGATACCTGTGAACCGGGGATGGAGGCGTGGGCATCGTAGGAAGCCCCGCCCGGGCCCGGGAGGGTGAACTCCGGCCATTCACACCGGGCTTTTCACGAACCCCGCCCGCCGCACCCGCCGCCGTCCCCGGCGGTCACGTCCACGCGCCGGCACGCGCCGGGGAGCCGGCACGGGGGGCTCTACACCGGCGTGCGTCTCGACCTCACCCGGTACCGCCTCGGCCCCCTGCACTACGACACCGGCCGGTCCCGCCGGCGCTCCGAAGTCGACGAGGCGGAGGCCCGTTGACGGGTCAGGGGTTCTCCCAGGCCGCCGGTTCCGCCGCCAGGGCGCGGACCGGATCGGGCAGGGCGTCCGCGGCGAGGTCGGCGAGGGTGACGCCCTCCAGGACGCGTCGGACGTTCGCCCGCAGGGCGATCCACAGCGGCAGCAGGGGCCGTGCCGTGCCCGTGTAGGCGAGACCCGTCGGGCGTTCGCCGCGGACCGACACGATCGGACCGTCGACCGCGCGGATGACATCCGCCACCGTGATCGAGGCCGCCTCCCGTGCCAGCCGGTAGCCGCCGCCCCCGCCGCGCCGGCTGTCCACGACGCCGGCCCGTCGCAGATCGCCCAGGATGCCCTCGAGGAACTTGTGCGGGATGTCCTGCACGGCGGCGATTTCCTCTGCCTTCACCGGACCGTTACCCTGCCGTACGGCCAGCTCCAGTACCGCCCGTACCGCGTAATCCGCCCGTGCCGAGATCCTCATGGGTCCATTGTGAGGCGTGTCGCCGTGGAGAATGGCGGGACCGGCCCCCCGCAAGCTCGCCCGGAGGATCCACCTTGGCGCTCAGCAGACGTACCTTCAGTGCCCTGGCAGGCTCTGCCGCGCTCGGTCTCGCCCTGGGCGGCAGCGGCGGCCCCGGGGCCTTCTCGGCGTACGCGGGCGGCAGCGCTCCGACCGGTCCGGCGCCCGCTCCGCCGAGCGCCGACGGCGAGCAGCACACCATCGGGTACGACCGCCACTCGCTGCTCGTCGACGGGCGGCGGCTGGTGGTGTGGTCCGGCGAGATGCATCCCTTCCGGCTGCCGAGTCCGTCGCTGTGGCGGGACGTGCTCCAGAAGATGCGGGCGCACGGCTACAACGCCGTCAGCATCTACGTGGCCTGGAACTACCACTCGTCCGCTCCCGGTGTGTACGACTTCTCCGGCGTCCGCGACCTCGACGGGTTCCTGCGCATGGCCGCGGAGACGGGGCTGTACGTCATCCTGCGGCCCGGCCCTTACATCAACGCCGAGGTCGACGGCGGCGGCTTCCCCGGCTGGCTGACCGCGACGCGGGGCACGGCCCGGACCGACGACCCGACGTATCTGTCGCACGTCGACGAGTGGCTCACCCAGGTGAACCGGATCGTCCGCCGGCACCTGTACACGCAGGGCACCGGCACGGTCCTGCTGTACCAGATCGAGAACGAGTACGACGCCCACGTGCGGGAGGCCACCGGCCGGAACTACATGGCCCACCTCTACCGCAAGGTGCGGGCCGACGGGATCGACGTCCCGCTGTTCCACAACGACAAGGGGCGCAACGGCTACTGGGTCCCCGGCTCCTTCGACACCGGCGGTGAGAAGGGCGGCTGGCTGTACGGGTTCGACGGCTACCCCTCGCCCTCCAAGACCCCGCCGGACTGGGGGCACTTCGGCCCCGGCGGGGCGAAGGGCGGGGCCACCGCCTCGCCCAGCACGCCCGGGTTCCTGCCCGAGTTCGGGGGCGGCTGGTTCGACCCCTGGGGCGGGGCCGAGTTCGACGGCAAGGGGTACGCCGAGTCGCGGCGCACCCGGGACGCGGCCTACGAGCGCCGCTTCCATCTGACCAACCTGGCCAACGGACTCACCCTGCACAACGTGTACATGACGTTCGGCGGGACCTCCTGGGGCTGGCTGCCCGCGCCCGTCGTCTACACGTCGTACGACTACGGCGCCGCGATCGACGAGGGGCGGAACGTCACCGACAAGATCGCCCCGATGCACCAGCTCGGACACCTGCTCCAGCGCGTGCCCGACTTCGCCAAGCTGGACCGGGCGGCGGACGTCACGGCCGAGGGGCTGAAGGTCTACCACCTGACCAACCACGACACCGGCGCGCACGTGTACATCGCGCGCAACGACGGCACGGAGGCGGTCACCACCGACCTGCCGACCGACGCCGGCGACCTGCGGATCACCGTGCCCGGCAAGGACGCCAGGCTGCTGACCACCGGGCTGGCGCTGGGCGGCCGCACCCTGAAGTACTCGACCGCCGCACCCATGCTGTGCCTGTCCGTGGGCCGGCAGGACATCGCCGTGTTCACGGGACGGCGCGACGACATGGCCGAGCTGGTGCTGGACTGCCGGGCCGAGCCGCTCGTCGAGCGGCTGGACCCGGAGGCCGGCTGGGCCTACAACCGGGGCGAGGTGCATGTGAACGTGCCCCTCGGGCAGGGCGGTCTGACCCGGGTGCTGGTGCAGAAGGGCGACAGCGACACCCCGCTGGTGCTGCTCTTCGCCGACGACGCCACCGCCGTCCGCCTGTTCCCGTACGACACCCCGTCCGGGACGCTCCTGGCGTACGGCATGGCGCTGCTGCGGCACGCGGAGCTGCGCGGCTCGGAGGTCCACCTGACCGGTGACATCACCGAGCGGACGACCCTGGAGGTGTGGGCTCCGCGCGGGATCGACACGCTGGTGTGGAACGGGCGCAAGCTGTCCACCCGGGTCACCCGCTCCGGCAGCCTGATGACCAGCGAGATGGTGCCGGACGTGCCCGAGGTGCGGCTGCCCGCGCTGGGCGGCTGGCGGATGCGGACGGAGAACCCGGAGGCGGGCCCGAACTTCGACGACTCGTCGTGGAAGGCGGCCGACCGGACCTCGACGTTCAGCACGACGGCGGTCCCGGACGGCGGTCCCGTGCTGTTCGCCGACGACTACGGCTTCCACTACGGCGACGTCTGGTACCGGGGCTCCTTCACCGGCGCGGCCGGCATCGAGGAGGTCTCGCTCGACTACAGCACCGGCACACAGGGCCTGCTGATGGCGTGGCTGGACGGTGAGCCGCTGGGCACGCACCGGATGCCCGTGCCCGAGAAGGGCGCCACCGTCCGCAAGGGCAGCTGGACGGCGACGGCGGCCTTCCCGGTGGGCGAGCGGCTGCGCTCCCCCGGCCGGCATGTGCTGTCCGTGCTCGTCCGGCGCATGCAGCACGACGAGGACGGCAAGGCGCTGGACACGCACAAGGCGGCCCGCGGTCTGACGTCGGTCGCGTTCCGGGGCGCGTCCCCGGAGGTGAGCTGGCGCATCCAGGGCGAGGGGCCCGCCGACCCGGTGCGCGGGCCGATGAACAACGGCGGCCTGTACGGCGAGCGGGAGGGCTGGCATCTGCCCGGCTTCCGGGACCGGGACTGGGAGGAGGTGTCCTTCCCGCGTGCCGAGCGGTACCAGGGCGTCACCTGGTACCGGACCACGTTCCGGCTGTCGGTGCCGGCCGACGTCGACGCGTCGGTCGGCCTGACCCTGGACGACGACCCGTACCGGGCCTACCGCGCCCAGATCTTCCTCAACGGCTGGAACCTGGGCCAGTACATCAACGACGTCGGCCCGCAGCACACCTTCGTCCTGCCGAACGGGATCCTGCGCACCCGGGGCACCAACACCCTCGCGCTGGCGGTCCTTTCGGAGTACACCACGCTGTCGGGTCCCGGGTCGGCCCGGCTGACGCTGCTCGGCAGGGCGACCGGCGGGCTGCCGGTCGAGCCGGTCTGATCACGTTCCGGGACAGCGGTTCCGGTACGGCGGTGGGGGTGCCGTCCGTCGGGGCGGTGCCCTCGGACCGGTGCGGGGTGACCCGCTCGGGGCCGGCCGGGGTGCGGCGGGCGCCGGGGCCGGCGTCCGCGAGGGCGGTGTGCCGTCCATGGGCCGGACAGGGCCCACAGGTCGTTTCCTCTTGAACGACGGTCGCGGGAACGCATGACGCGGACACATCCAGCGCGTACCCTCGGACCAGCCGTGACCGGGCGGAAGGACGCGGAAGAAGGGGGACCGATGGGCATCGCGGGCGCGCGACGGCGGGCCGCGCGGTTCGCCTCGCGGCTGCGCCGCCCCGGCTTCGGCTCGGCGATGCGCTCCCTGGCCGACGAGCTCGCCGCGGCCGTCCGCACCCGCCCCGAGCCGCCCGACGGCGTACGGGAGTTGTGCCGGGCACTGTGCGAGGAGATGACCGCGCTGCGCGGCGGGCGGCCGGTCGAGCTGCGGTTCGAGCGGTTCCCGGACGAGATCGAAGTCACCGGGCTGTGGATCGAGTTCGCCGACTTCGACCTGGTCATCGTGGAGGAGCGGGCCGAGGCCGTGCAACAGCTGGTCATCCTGGGACACGAGTTGTGGCATCTGCACGCCGGCCACCGGCACCACCATCTGGTCGGCACGGTCGCGGCCCGCGCCCTCGCCGACGCGCCCGGCTGGCGGAACGCCGCCCTCACGGTGGCCGCCCGCAACGGCTCCCGGGAGGCCGACGAGGCCGAGGCCGAGGACTTCGGGCACCGGCTGGCCACCCTGTTCCGGGGCCACCTCCGCGGGGGCCGCCCCGGCCCGCCGGACCCCCTCCAGCGGGCTCTCGGCTATCGCGGACGCGAGCAGGCGGACCGGGCGCCCGGAAAGCAGGGCGTCGCGCGGTGACCCTGGCGGCGCCGGACCCCTCGGGCTTCCTCAGCGGGTTCTACATCTCCTTCTGGATCCCCGCGGCCGTACTCGCCGCCGCCCTGGCGATCAAGCTGCCCACGATCATCCGGCTGTGGCGGGACCCGTTGCTGCGCGCGGTCGGCGCCCTGCTGCTGCTCGCCTGTGCGGTGTTCGTGTTCTGCGTCCCGTCCACCATCGCCCGGGTCAACCGGGTCACCGGAGTGCCCAACGTCTCGGCGCCCTGGTGCTATTCGCTCATCACCGCGTTCAGCGGCTCCTGCCTGCTGCTCATCGTCACCTGGCGCAACGGCCCGTCCGGCCGCTCCGCCGCCACCCGCCGCGCGATGCGCTGGGTGTTCTCGGCGTACTCGGGGGTGATCGTCGCCCTGTGGGTGCTGTTCCTGCTTGCCGGCCGCCACGAGGAGCGGCTGCGGGACCTGGACACCTACTACGCCACCACGCCGTTCCTGCGCGAGGAGATCCTGCTCTACCTGGCCGCGCACACCGTGGCGTGCCTGATCACCGCGCGCCTGATCCGCGACTGGGTGCGCGCCGAGGGCCTGGACGCCTGGCTGCGCCGGGGCCTGAGGCTGCTGGGCGCCGGGTACGCGGCGAACCTGGTCTTCGACGCGGCGAAGCTGACCGCCGTCACCGCGCGCTGGTTCGGGCGGAACCCGGACTGGCTGAGCACCGACCTCGCGCCGCCCGTCGCCGCCCTCTCGGCCGTCCTCGTCGCCGTCGGCTTCATCCTGCCGCCCGCCGGCCAGTATCTGCGCGACCGCCGGCGGGTCAGGCTCGCCCACCGCGAACTGCGTCCGCTGTACCGGCTGTTGCGCGGACCGAGCGGCGCGGGCGTGCCGTTCGCGCTGCGCGCCACGCCCGAACTGCGGCTCACCCGGCGCGAGACGTACATCCGGGACGTGCTGCTGCCGCTGGACCGGCACATCGACACCGGCCTCGGCGCACGCTCCTACGACGCCGCCCTCACCCTCGGCCACCCG
The DNA here is from genome assembly GCF_016741855.1 of Streptomyces musisoli. Classification (GTDB taxonomy): domain Bacteria; phylum Actinomycetota; class Actinomycetes; order Streptomycetales; family Streptomycetaceae; genus Streptomyces; species Streptomyces musisoli. Next base: position 210,294 of record NZ_JAERRH010000003.1, read on the forward strand.
CCCGAGCGGGCCCGGGCGCTGGCCGCCGCGGTGTGCGTCCTCGACGCCGTCGAGAGGTCCCGTACGCCCAAGCCGCCCGGTCCGGCCGGCGGGCCCGGCACCGGGAACCTGCTCCATGAGATCGGGGCCGTCTCCCGGGCCCTGCGCCGTGCCGGCGACATCGAGGCGGTGCGCGCCCGGGCGGCCGGGCTCAGCCCGCGAACGCCGGTTGCGGCAGGCCCCGGCCCGCGTCCGGCACCACCAGCAGGGAGCCCGCCAACGGATGCGGTGCGGGCAGACCCGTGCGGGCCGTGGTGATGTACAGGTCGGTCAGGCCGGGGCCGCCGAACGCGCACGCGGTCGTCCGCGGCGCCGGCAAGGTGATCACCCGGTCCAGCTCACCGGCCGGCGTGTAGCGGCGCACCGCTCCCCCGTCCCACAGCGCCACCCACACACAGCCCTCAGCGTCGACCGTCAGGCCGTCCGGGAAGCCGGCGCCCTCCTCGATCTCCACCAGCGGGCGGCGGTCGTGGACGCCGTCCGGGTCGTGGTCGAAGACGTCCACGCGCCGGGTCGGGGTGTCGACGTAGTACATGAGGCGGCCGTCCGGACTCCAGCCGGTGCCGTTGCTGACCGTGACGTCCGGCAGGACCGTCCGCACGGTGCCGTCCCCCGTCAGCCGGGACAGCGTGCCGCCGCCGGCCGCCGCGTCGTAGCGCATCGTGCCGGCCCAGAGGGAGCCGTCCGGCGCCACCGCGGCGTCGTTCGCGCGGCGGCCGGCGACCGGCTCGTGGTGCAGCCAGCGGAAGCTGTCGTCGGGGTCCAGCAGGCCGACGCCGTCCCGCAGGTTCAGCACCAGGCCGCCGCCCGCGCGGGGCTTGGCCGCGCCTATGTGCTGCGGCGTCGTGCGGATGGTGCGTTGGCCGGTGGAGGGGGCGTAGGTGTGGATCCGCATGCCCAGGATGTCGAGCCAGACGAGCCGTCCCGTCACCGGGTCCCAGGTCGGGCCCTCGCCGAGCGCCGCCCGGGCCTCGACCGCGACCTCGTACGCCGTCATGCCGCGCTCCGGTGCCCCAGCCGCTCCGACAGCTCCGCCGCGCCCTTCGCGGCCAGTTGCTCCAGCTCGGTCCGGCGCTCGTCGCTCCAGCGGATCATCGGCACGGAGATGGACAGCGCGGCCACGACCTGGCCGGTGCGGTCGCGGACCGGCGCGGCCACGCAGGAGACGTCCGGGTTGGACTCGCGGCTCTCGACCGCGATCCCGTGCCGCCGGATCCCGGCCAGGGCCTCGCGCAGGGCGGCGGGATCGGTGATGCTGTTGGGCGTCATCGCGGTCAGCTCGGCGCCGTCCGGGATCCGCACGGCCAGCTCCGGCTCCGGCAGCGAGGCCAGCAGCATCTTGCCGACGGAGGTGCAGTGGGCGGGCAGCCGGCGGCCGGCCGCGGAGACCATGCGGACCGCGTGCGTGGAGTCGACCTTGGCGATGTAGATGACGTCGGTGCCCTCCAGGATCGCCACGTGGACCGTCTCGTCGCAGGTCTCGGCGACCGAGCGGGCCACCTGCTGGCCCTCGGCGGCGAGGTCGAGCTGCTCGGCGTACCGGCTGCCGAGCTGGTACGGGCGTACGCCGAGCCGGTACCGTCCGGGCTGTCCGGGCACCTGCACGATGTACGACCGTGCGGCGAGCGTGGTGACCAGCTCGTGCACGGTGGTGCGCGGCAGCTGCAGCTTGCGCACGATGTCGGGGGCGGAGAGCGTCCCGTCCCCGTCGAGGAACAGCTCAAGAATGTCGAGAGCCCGGGTCACGGCAGGCACGAGGCGTCCCACGTCCGGCCCCCTCCCTTGGGTCTAAGCGCCTGTCCGCGATATCGGCCGCCGAGGCGTTCGAGATATCAACAGGCGATCGGCATGACGAACATAGGCTAGTCAGGGAAGGTAGCGCGGGCAATGGCCGGGAACGGGCCGGGCACCATGGACGCCATGCGTCTCGACTTCCAGTTGGTGCTGCTGCGCCGCATGGCCGACCACAACCCGGACCTCGTCGAGGACGCCCGGCGGCGGCTGGGCGCGTCGGTCGCGGACATGCGGGAGACCAACAGGCGGTGGCAGGCGATGGTCCGCTCGCCGCGGGCCCGGGGCGCCGCCGCCCGGTACCGCGCCGTCCTCGGCGAACCCGAGTCGGTCCTGCCCCGCCGCCTCGGCGACGTCGACTGCGAGGCCCGGCGGTGGGCGCTGCCGCTCTGGCCTGGCCTGCGCTTCGAGGTGCTCGTCGGACCCGACGGCGGGGTCTGGAACGAGTGGCTGGTCCGGGCGCCGGACGCACCGGCCCCGCCCCTGCGCACCCTGGAGGATCTGACCCCCTGGTCGTGCACGGTGGACGAAGCGGCCCGCGCCTTCGCCCCCGCCCGCCCGCTGGAGGGGACCGCCCCCACCCGGTGGGGGCTGGCCTTCACCGCCCCCGACGTGAACGGTGAACGGCACGAGATGGTCGCCGAGTTCACCTGGGGGCTGCTCCAGCGGACGGCGGTCGTCGGCTGAGGCGTGCGAGGGCTACGGGGTGGAACCCCGTAGCCCTCGCGCTACGGGGTGTCGAACCCCGTCGCCCGCGTCTGCTTCTCCCAGTCGGTGACCTCCGCGCGGACCTGGTCGAGATGGCCCAGCACCGCGCTCACCCCGTCGTCACCGAGCGGCAGCCGCAGCGGGGTCCGCTCGGCCTCCAGCGCGGCCAGGATGACGGCCGCCGCCTTGGCCGGGTCGCCGGGCTGGGTGCCGTCGCCGCCGGAGACGGCGCCACGGGTCTCGCTCACCTTGGCGTACACCCCGCTGTCGGGGCTCGCCCCGGCCCGGCCGGCGCCGAACAGGGAGGTGCGGAACGCGCCCGGCTCCACGATCAGCACCTTGATGCCGAACTCCGCCACCTCGTCCGCGAGCGCCTCGGAGATGCCCTCCAGCGCGAACTTCGTGCCGCTGTAGGCGCCGAAGCCCGCGAAGGACATCTGCCCGCCCATGCTGCTCATCTGCACGATGGCGCCGGAGCGCCGCTCCCGCATGTGCGGCAGCACCGCCCGCACGAGCGCCACCGGCCCGAAGACGTGCAGGTCGAACAGGTCCCGCAGCTCCGCGTCGGTGGTCTCCTCGACCGCGCCGACGTGCGTGCGGCCCGCGTTGTTGACCAGCACGTCGATCCGGCCGTGGCGGGCCACGACGTCCCGCACCGCCGCGTCGACCGCGGCCAGGTCGGTCACGTCCAGGCGCAGCGCCTCCACCCGGCCGGGGTGGGCGGCCACCAGGTCGTCCAGCCCGTCGGGGCGGCGGGCCGCGCCGATCACCACGTCACCTGCGGCGACGGCCGCCTCGGCGATCTCCCGCCCGAAGCCACTGGTCGCCCCGGTCACCAGCCATACCTTGTCCATGACATCCCCCTCTTCGTCCTCGTACACATCGGATACAGCATCAGCCCGCGGCCGCGGGCGTCGCCGGTCCAGGAGCCACGGCGCGGTGCGGTGCGCCGCGGCCGAAGCACGCCGGATCCGTCCGGACCCCCTTCCGGGTCCTGTCCGGACAGGCCTTCCCGGTCCTGTCCGGACTCCCTTCCGGGTCCTTTCCTCGCTCCCTTCCGGGTCCTGCCCGGACTCCCTTCCCGGTCCTGTCGGCCCTTCCTGTCTGCCACGCTCCGGGCGACGACGCGAAGGGCCGGGCAGGGGCTAGGCGGGACCCTCGGCCGCCGTCAGGATCGCCTGCGTCACCCGCGGCAGCGACTCCGGGTGCAGCCACAGGAACAGGTTCGGCTCGACCAGCTCCAGTTCCATCAGGCGGGGCTCGCCGTCGTCGCCGTCCACCACGTCCACGCGCGCGTACAGCAGCCCGTGCGTGCCGGGCACGGACGCCAACGCCTTCTCGGCCACGGCGAGTTCGGCCTCCGTGGGCTCCCAGCGCTCCAGGTCCGGGTGGGCCACCTTGTCGGCGTCGTACGGAGTGCCGGGCGACAGGACGGCACCCTTCCGGCTGGCGTGCAGCAGCCGCCCGCCGAAGAACTGGAGCGCCCGCTCGCCGCGCACGTCGATGCCCGGCATGTACGGCTGCACCATCGCGGTGAGGCCCTCCGCGTGCATCCGCGCGAGCTGCCGTGCCGCGGTGTCGTGCTCGGCGGGCGTGTAGCGGGCGGCGAACCGGGCACCCGCGCCCGAGGTCGGCTTGATCACGAATTCGTGGCCGGCGGGCAGGACGGCCGGCTCACCGGGCGGTACGTAGCGGGTGGGCACGGTGGGCACACCGGCCGCCGCCAGCTCCCCCAGGTAGCGCTTGTCGGTGTTCCAGCGCACGACGGCGGCCGGGTTGGCCAGCCGGGTCAGCGTGCCGGTGCGCTCCACCCAGGCGGCGAACTCGGCGGCCCGCCAGCTGTAGTCCCAGGTCGAGCGGATGACCACCAGGTCGTAACCGCCCCAGTCCACCACCGGATCGTCCCAGTACCGCGCCTCCGCCTCGGCACCGGCGTCCGTGAGCGCCGCCGCCAGCACAGGCAGGTCGGTGTCCTTGCCCGGCTCGGCTCCGGGGTCGTAGGTGGCGAGGGCGATGCGGGGCACGGCGGGCTCCCTGTCGTACGACGGTTCGACGATCGGTGCGGCTGCGAGGCTAACAAGGCCGACGGGAACCGGGACAGCTCATTCGACCTTCCCCTTCGCGGGGAGCCCCGGCATCGGTGGCGGACGACGAGGAGCGCGGGGTGCGCATGGAGCGCCCTCCGCCTGCGGCGGGAGGGCCGGTCACCGCCCCGGGGCCCGGTGCCCCTCCGCGGAACGCTCCGCTCCTGGTGTAGGAAGGGTGTTGTCGTCCCCGCAGTCGGCACCGCCGACAGTAAGGAGTGCGCCGCGTGTCCTCTCTCTTCCCCGCTCTGACGGACGGCCCGGGTGAGCGCCGCGAGATGGGGGTCCCCCCGGACGAGGTCTGGGGGCGGGTCGCCCTGCGGTTCGGCCCGCGGACCCTGACGTACGGCGAGCTCGCGGGCGCCGCGGGTGCCCTCGCCGCCCGGATCGGGGAGGCGGGCCGGGTCGCCGTGTGGGCCACCCCGGAGCTGGAGACCGCCGTCGCGGTGACCGGCGCGCTGCTCGCCGGGGTGGCGGCGGTGCCGCTCAACCCTAAGTCGGGCGAGAAGGAACTGGCGCACATCCTCTCCGACAGCGCGCCCTCGCTGGTCCTCGCCGCGCCCGGTGCGGACCTGCCGCCCGTCTTCGGTGAGCTGCCCCGCATCGACGTCGACGCCCGCGCCGCCGGGCCCGTCCCCGCGCAGCGGGCGGCGGACGGCGACCCGGCGCTGATCGTCTACACCTCGGGCACCACCGGCCCGCCCAAGGGCGCGGTCCTGCCCCGCCGGGCCCTCGCCACCACCCTGGACGCGCTCGCCGACGCCTGGCAGTGGACGGGGGACGACGTGCTGGTGCAGGGGCTGCCGCTGTTCCATGTGCACGGGCTGGTGCTCGGTGTCCTCGGCCCGCTGCGCCGCGGCGGCTCGGTGCGGCACCTGGGGCGGTTCTCCCCCGAGGGCGTGGTCCGCGAGCTGAACGACGGCGCGACCATGATGTTCGGCGTGCCGACGATGTACCACCGCATCGCCGAGGCCCTGCCGGACGACCCGGAGCTGGCCAAGGCGCTCGCGCGGGCCCGGCTGCTGGTCTCGGGCTCGGCCGCGCTGCCGGTGCACGACCACGAGCGGATCGCGGCGGCGACCGGCCGGCGCGTGATCGAGCGGTACGGCATGACGGAGACGCTGATGAACACCAGCGTGCGGGCGGACGGGGAGGCCCGGGCCGGCACGGTCGGGGTACCGCTGCCGGGCGTACTGCTGCGGCTGGTGGAGGAGGACGGCACGGAGATCACCGCGTACGACGGGGAGAGCGTCGGCGAGATCCAGGTGCGCGGCCCGAACCTGTTCACCGAGTACCTGAACCGGCCCGACGCCACCGCCGCCGCGTTCACCGCCGACGGCTGGTTCCGCACCGGGGACATGGCCGTGCGCGAGCCCGACGGCTACGTCCGCATCGTCGGGCGCAAGGCCACCGACCTGATCAAGAGCGGTGGTTACAAGATCGGTGCCGGTGAGATCGAGAACGCGCTGCTGGAGCATGCGGGGGTGCGGGAGGCCGCGGTCACCGGGGAGCCGGACGCCGACCTGGGAGAGCGGATCGTCGCCTGGATCGTCCCCGCGGACCCGCAGGCACCGCCCGCCGCCGAGGAGCTGGCGGACCACGTGGCCCGCCGCCTCGCCCCGCACAAGCGCCCCCGCGTCGTGCGCTACCTGGAGGCGCTGCCGCGCAACGACATGGGGAAGATCATGAAGCGGGCCCTGGCCGATGTCTGAGCGGCTCTCGGCACGGGAGACCCTCGCGCTGGTGGCGGACGCGGGCAGTTTCCGTGAACTGCCCGCTCCACCACGGGAGTCGCCGCCGGACGGGCCACTCCGCTGGCAGGGCTACGACGCCTCCCGTGCCCGCGCCGCCGCGCGCACCGGCGAGCAGGAGTCGGTCGTCTGCGGCACCGCGAGCGTCGAGGGCACCCGGGCCGTGCTGATCGCCTTCGAGTTCGGCTTCCTGGGCGGCTCGCTGGGCGAACGCACCGGGGACCGGCTGGAGGCGGCGTACGGTCATGCCCGGGAACACCGGCTGCCGGTCGTGCCGTTGATCGCGACCGGGGGCAGCCGGATGCAGGAGGGCATGCTCGCGCTGACCCAACTCCAGCGGGTGGCCCGCCAGTCCGTGCTCACCCGCGAGGCCGGTCTGCCCCAGATCGCCGTCCTGCGGGACCCGACGACCGGCGGCGGCTGGGCCACGCTCGGCGCGGGCGCGGACGTCGTCCTGGCCCTGCCCGGCGCCCAGGTGGGCTTCGCCGGCTCCCGGGTCCGCCCGCCCGGCGCCGATCCGGCGGCCTACACGGCGGAGTCCCAGACGGCGGCGGGCTCGGCGGACGCGGTGGTACCGGCACGGGAGCTGAAGGAGACGCTGGGAAGGTGGCTACGGCTGCTGGCCGGACCGCCGGGGCCCACACCGGCCACCGGATCCGCACCGGCCACCGGACCCACGCAGGGCACCGGACCGATGGCGGACACCGGACCGATGGCGGGCACCGGGCTCACGCCGGGCGCCGGGCCGATAACGGGCACCGGGCTCACGCCGGGCGCCGGGCAGACAACGGGCACCAGAGCCACGCCATCCACCGAACCCACCCCGGACACCGACATCGCGCCGGGCGCCCGGTCCTTGGCAGGCACCGAACCCGCCCCGAGTACCGGACCCACGCTCAGCACCGGGTCCATGGCGGCCATCGAACCCACGCCGGGCATTTGGCCCACTGCGGGCATCGATCCCGCCCCGGTGCCGTTCGCCCTCGGGCGGGCCGGGCTGCCCGGCAGCGGGTGGGAGGCCGTCGGGCGGGCCCGGGCTCCCGAACGGCCGCGTGCACGCGCGTACCTGGACGCCTACTTCGGCGAACGGGTGCTGCTCGGCGGTGACCGGTGCGGCGGCCGCGATCCCGACGGGATGCTGTGCGGGTTCGGTGAGCGGGACGGCCGTACCGTGGCCTACGCGGCGCAGACCGGGACGGCGACCCGGCCCGCCGGGTACCGCACCGCCGCCCGGCTGATCCGGCTCGCGGACCGGCTCGGCATCCCGGTGCTGACGCTGGTGGACACCCCGGGCGCCGCCAACGACGCGGAGGCGGAACGGCAGGGGGCCGGGGCCGCGATCGCCGAGGTGTTCGCGGCCGTGGCCGCCGCGCGGGTGCCGGTCACCACGCTGGTCATCGGCGAGGGCGGCTCCGGCGGGGCGCTCGCACTGGCCGCGCCCGGCAACACCTGGGCCACGCCGGACAGCTACTTCTCGGTGATCGCGCCCGAACTCGCGGCGGCGATCCTCAAGCGTCCGCCCGAGGCCGTGGAGGCGACCGCGGACGAGCTGCGCATCCGGCCGCAGGACCTGGTGGAACTGGGAGTGGTCCGCGGCGTAGTCGCCCCCGCGAACCACCCCCGGCCCTGAGCCACGAGCGCCTGAGCCACGGACCCGGGCGAGGCGTCGTCGGACCCGCGGACCATCCGCGACCCGAGCCACCCCAAGCCCCGAGCCACCAGACCACCCCAAGCGCTGGGCCACCGGACCGGTCCCGGCCCCGAGCCGCTGGACCCAGGCCCCCGGGCGAGGCGTCGTCGGGCCCGCGGACCACCCCGCGGCCCCGGCCCCGCCCCTGAGCCACCGGTCCTCTCCCGGCTCTCTGGACCACCGGCCCCGGCCCCGGGCTACCGGACCGTCAGCGCTCGGATGATCTCCTGGGTCACCGAGCCGCCCTTGTCGTCGTGGGCCGAGGCCCGCAGGGAGACATGGGCGGCCTCGCGGGGCACGGACAGCGTGCCGTGCCAGGAGGCGCCCCGGCCGGCGGTCAGCGGGACCGTCCGCCAGGTCGTGCCGTCGTCGTACGACACCTCCAGCCGGCCGCCGCCGAGGGTGCCGGTGCCGGCCGCCCCCGCCACGTACCCGGCGCCGATCCCGACCGGGATCCGGTGTCCGCCGCGCACCGTGCCGGCGAGGTCCGTGTCGACGTCGAAGGCGAGGTTGACGAGCGGCAGGTAGGTCCAGTGGTCCTCCGGGGTGGCCGCGGACCGGAAGGTCCACTCGGTGTGGCCCTTCGTGGCGGGCTGCCACCGGCCGGCGTCCAGCGCGGTGTCGGTGACCACCTTGTAGGCGCGTTCGTCGGCGGGCGCGTCCCAGACGTAGGCGGCGGAGCCGCTGCCCCGGTCGACGAGCGTGCCGTCCAGGTAGACGGCGGTGGTCTGGCTCATCCCGCTGCCGTCGCTCCACACGTCGCCGAAGCCGGTGTGGTCGGGCCCGGAGTCGCCCCACCCGGGGGTGTTCAACTGGATCCGGTTCCCGGCGCGTTGCTGCCCCCAGCCCAGCCCGGTGCCCAGCCACGGGTGCCACACCGGACGGAACCAGTGCAGCTCCGGACGCGACCCGCCGTCGTACCGCACCAGGCCGCCGCGCTCCTCCAGCGCGCCGTCGCGGGCGGTGACGGACTCGTGCCACAGCTGCCCGGGGCCGGTGGAGACGTAGTCGGTGCGCTCGGCGGGCAGGTCGACGCGCTCGGGGAAACCGAGGCCGATCGGGAAGGTGTCGGTGATCGAGTACCGGAACTCGCCGCCGTCCACCGGTTCCGCCGCGTGGAACGCGACGTGGACGGCGGCGAGCTGCCGGCCGGAGGGTGCGTAGGTGAGGTCCCGGTCCGGGATCGCGCCCCGGTGGCCCTCGGACAGGTCGTACACGTAGGGCGGGTTGCGGGTGCCGGTCATGTCGACGCGTCCGGCCGCCCGCAGCCGGGCCGCGTCCGCCCGGTTCACCGTGGCGATCTGGAGCGGCCGGCCGGCGTTGTCGTCGGTGCCCCACCAGGCCATCAGCCGGCCGGGCGCGTCGTCCGTCACGAACAGCGCCCGGGCGCCCGCGTCCTGGGCGGCCTGGGCGAGGGCGGCGGGGTCGGCGCCGTCGGCGAGGCGGGCGAGCACCGCCTTGCCCGACACGCCGGTGAGCAGCCCGTCCCCGACGTCGACGAGCGGCAGCCGGGTGCGCCCCTCGAGCAGGGTGCCGCCGGCCTGTACGGTCGCCTCGCCGATCCCCTCGACCTCCAGCCGAGGCTTGGCGAGCCGCCACACGGTGCGGTACTCGAAGGTGCCCCGGGTGACCTTCCGGGTGGGGGCCGCGAAGACGCTGTCGTAGGTCAGGGGCACCTGGACCGCTTCGAACAGGTCCGCACCGTCCGCCGTCCGGTCGTACTCCATGAGCAGCTGGTGCGTCTCCGTGCGCCGGGCGACGTCCGCCCCGACCTCCCGCAGCTCGCGCCCGTCCAGGGTGACCTCGCGGTCGCGGTCGAGGGAGATCTCGGGGGCCGCGAGGAAGCCGAGGCCGAGCGAGTCGGCGCCGTGGCTGCCGCGCACGTCGAGGAAGGAGGCCACGCTGTACGTGCCCGGCTCCAGCCGGAGTTCGAGGGTTCCGGAGTCACCGACGTGCGCGGGCGCGGCCTCCTCGCCCGCGGCGAGCCGCTGCACGGTGAGGTCGGCGGCCGTGGGCGCGCCGTCGCGGTCCTTCACATGGACGGTGAGCGTGTACCGCTCCTCCTCCTTGACCAGGCCGAACACGGTGTGCGCGAGCGGCGTGCCGTCGGGGCCGGTTGCCACGATCTGCCCGCTCGTCTCCCCCACCGGTGCCTTCGAGCCGTCGCCGGTGACGGTGGTGGACGCGGTGCCGTGGGCGGGGACGGTGAGGGTGTCCCGGGCGAGTTCGGCGACGCCGTCCGGCGCGCCCTGCACCGACAGCTTCAGCGGGACCGGCGCGTCGGACCGGTTGGTGTAGGTGACGGTCCGGGTGACCGGCTTGTCCGCGTCGTACGGCCAGCTGTGGAAGCCGAGGTCTGCGCTGCCGGTGGCGGTGACGTCCGCCCGCACCGCCTCGGGCACGCTCAGCCGCCCCGCGCCGAGCACATAGGCGGACGCGTCGAGCCGGCCGGAGGTGGACATCAGCGCGTCCTTCAGCCGGTCGCCGGTCCAGTCGGGGTGTTCCTCGGCGAGCAGGGCGGCCACTCCCGCGACATGCGGGGTCGCCATGGAGGTGCCGCTCATGGAGGTGTAGTAGCCGCTGCCGGGGACGAGTTGGGAGCGGGCGGCGAGGATGTCGACGCCGGGGGCCGATATGTCGGGCTTCAGGGCGTTGTCGCCGAACCGGGGCCCGGCGGAGGTGAAGTAGGCCGGCTGGTCGGCGGAGTCCACCGCGGCGACGGTGAGGGCGGCGTCGGCGGCGCCGGGCGAGCCGATGGAGGAGGGAGCGCCCGTGTTGCCGGCGGCGACGACGAAGAGCGCCCCGGTCTCCCGCGAGAGGGTGTTCACCGCCTGCGCCATCGGGTCGGTGCCGTCGCTGGCCTCCGTCGAGCCCAGACTCATGGAGACGATCCTGGCGTGCACGTCCCGTGCCGCCCACTCCATCCCCGCGATGATCTGGGACTCGCTGCCCGAGCCCTGGTCGCCGAGCACCTTGCCGACGGCGAGCGTGGCGCCGGGCGCGACCCCCTTCTCCCTGCCGTCGGAGGCGGCGCCGCTGCCGCCGACGGTGGAGGTGACGTGGGTGCCGTGGCCGTTGCGGTCGGCGACCTCCTGCCCCTCGACGAAGCTCCTGGCGGCGGTGACCCGGTCCTTCAGGTCGGGGTGGGAGAGGTCGGCGCCGGTGTCCAGGACGGCGACGGTGACGCCCTTGCCGGTCAGCCCCGCCGCCCAGGCCGCCTCCGTGCCGATCTGGGCGTTGCTCTCGGCCATGTCGGCCTCGACCCGCCCGTCCAGCCACACCTTGTCGATGCCGGGGGCCCGGGTGAACGACCGCCAGAAGGCGCGTCCCCTGCCGGCCTCCACGGCGGCACCGCGCAGGCTGGGCAGGGCGCGGATCCGCTCGGCGCCTGCGGGGGTCGCGGCCCGCGCGTTCCTGTCGTAGGTGACGATCAGCGGCAGCGCGTCGGCCTCGGCGTCGGTGAGCCCCTGCCGGATCAGCCCGCCGACGTCGAACAGCCGCCGGTCCAGTGTGCCGGCGCGCAGATACGGCAGCGCCTCGTCCGGTACGACGGTGAGGTGGCCGTCGCTCGAACCGGTCCGTACGGCGCCGGTGGCCCCGCGGGGCCGCTGAACGGTGACGGTCTTCCTGCCCTGGCCGAGATCGGTGACGGTCACCTTGTCGCCGGTGACGAGGGTGACGGTCGTGGGGGTGGTGGCGGGGGTGGTGGCGCCGGCCGGGGGGTGTGCGGCCGAAGTCCCTCGCGCATGCGCGGGGCCGGCCGGGAGCAGGGCGCTCACCAGCGCCGCCGCCAGCAGAGCCGTGCCGCGTCTGACTGGTCCTGTGCTCATCCACGCCTCTTCTCGTGTGTGTCGAGCGTGTCGCGTGCAGGGACGAGTGTGATGTGCCGTTTCCTGAACAGGAGTTGATCGTTCCTGACGGAAAGGCGCCCTGGCGGGTTCTCGCCAACCTCGGACGCGGCCTTGCCACTGGCGTTTTCCGATGGGACACCCGAAGCACCGTCCGTAACATAGGAGTTGTCACGAGTCACGGACGAGGGGGAGCGAGCGTCGCCATGGACGGGTTGGTGGAGTTCAGGACCGAGGACGGCGCGCTCGTCGTGGTGGAGGGCGTCGGCACCAGATCGGGCGCCCGCCTCGTCTCGCGCGGCGACGGACCGGCCCAGGCGGCGCGCACCTTCGAGGGAGCCCTGGACGGCGTCCGCGCGGCGGCGGCGGCCGCGCTGCGGGTCTTCCGGGACGGCAGCCTGCGTCCCGACACGGTGGAGATCGAGTTCGGCGTACGGCTGTCGGCGGAGGCCGGTGCCGTCATCGCCAAGGGGTCGGCGGAGGGCCACCTGGTCGTCAAGCTCAGCTGGGCCCCGGGGCAGACTCCCGGGCAGGCCGCGCCGGAACCCGCTGTGGCGGAGCCGACCGCGCCGGAACCAGCGGTATCCGAACCGGCCGTGCGGGAACCGGCCGCGCCCGCGCCCGCCGTGCCCGCGCCGGCCGTGCCCGGCCAGAGCGCACCGGGTCCGGAGCCCGCCGACCGGTGATGCGCAGCGCCGCGTGGCACGCCCGGATCGCCTGTGGCGACGAGGTGGGGGCCGGCTTCCTGGTCGCCGGCCGCCGGGTGCTCACCTGCGCCCATGTCGTCAGGTGGAGCGACAGCGCGGCGGTGACCGTCACCTTTCCGCACGCCAGGGAGCTGGGCGAGCTGTCCGCCGCGGTCGTCGCCCACGGCGGCTGGTCGGGTGGGGTCACCGACCCCGGCGATGTCGCCGTGCTCGAACTGGACCGTGACGTGCCGCTCGCCCCGGCCGGCTTCGCGCCGCCCGACGCCGCGTACACCGAGCCGTACCCCAAGCTGATCGCGTACGGCTTCCCCGAGGGCTACGACGAGGGGACGCTCGCCGAGTACCAGGCCGTCTCCGGCCAGTTGATCGCCGGGGAGTGGCTGGAGCTGGTGGCGTGGCACGGGCACGGGCAGCCGCTCGCGGGCGGTTTCAGCGGGGCGGCGGCGACCCTGCCGGACGGCACGGTGGCCGGCATGGTCACCGCGGCCCTGGACGCGCCGGAGATGCGCAAGGGCCGGATGCTGCCGCTGGACGTGCTGGCCCGGTACTGGCCCGAGCTGGGCGAGCTGGTGCCCACCCCGGGCCACCGCGCCGACACCCGCCGGCGGCTGTACGCCCTGCTGCGCCGGGCCACGGCGGACGCCGACGGGGTCTGCGACCCGAACCGGATGTACGTGGACGCGGTGGGCCCCTTCGGACCGCCCCTGCCCCCGGGCGGCTTCCCCTCCCTGTGGGCGGCCGCCGGCTATGTGCAGTGGGAGGTCCCGGACCCGCAGGCGGTGGACCGCCTCACCGGCCGCCTCGGCGAACTGCTGGACGGCGAGCGGGGATTACGGTCCCCCGCGCCGTCGGCTCCGGCGGCCGCCGCGTCCCCGCCGGCATCGCCGGCCGCACCGGCACCGCCGGCCTGGTCCCCGGTCGTCGTCGAGATCGACCACAGCGGCGCCGGTCCCGACCAGGTGACCGTCGAGGTGTCCGCGTACCGCGACGGCCGGCGCCGGCCGGTGGGTGCGTGCCGGCTGCCGCGCACCGGTGTGCGGTCCTACGTCCAGGGCCGCATCGACGAGGCCGTCGCCCATCTCGCGCCGGACGCCGACGAGCTGGTGACGTTCGTCCTGCCGCGCGAGTGGCTCAACGAGGCGGTGGCGCACTGGGAGTGCGGCGTGGACGACAGCACGCCCCTCGGGTGCGCCTACCCGCTGGTGGTGACCGACCGCGCACGCCACCACAGTGGCCGGATGCGCCACCAGTTGCGCAAGAAGTGGCAGAAGCTGGACGCCGGAGGCGGCGCCGAGCTGCACCGCGTCGAGTGCGGCACCCAGGAGCGGCCGCCGAGCCTGCGCAAGCGGCTGTGGGACGGCGACGCCGGACTCGCGGGCTTCGCGGCCCCGCCGACGGCGGTACGCCGGCACTTCGAGATCGGTCTCACCGTGCCCGTACCGGTCCTGCTGTGGCGCCGGAGCGGCTCCGGCTGCGCCGCGCACGGGGACGCGTCCTGCCCCGGCGCCGGGCCCGGGGATCCGCCCTGCACCGGCACCACGTTCCTCGACCGGCTCACCGCCTCGGTCGCCGGCGTCCCGCCCGCCGAACTCCCCAGGCACGTCATGTCCTTGCGGCTGACCGCGGACGCCGACGACGAGCCGGACCAGCACTGGGCGAGAGACCTGCAAGTGCTCTGGGACGACCCGCGCTGCTTCCCCGAGACCACCGCGAGCCTGCACTCGCCCGTCGCCTGACCGACCGCACGACCGCCCCCCATGGAGAAGAAGAGCCCATGCCCCTGTGGCCCGTCTACGCCGGTACGAACGAGCCGCACGACGGCATCGCCGAGCTGCCCGCCCCGCCGCCCTGGCGCGCCTTCGACGGCGGGCCGGTGCTCCCGGCGCCGGACGCGGCCGCCGACGCCTCCGCCGTCTCCCCCGACCGCACCCACCGCGCCGAGACGTACCAGGCCACCCAGGAGACGGTCCAGCTGGTCAACGCGGCCCTCTATCTGCGCCGTCCGCTGCTGGTCACCGGCCCGCCCGGCACCGGCAAGTCCTCGCTCGTGTACGCGGTCGCCCGGGAGCTGCGGCTCGGCCCGGTGCTGCGCTGGAACATCACCAGCCGCAGCACGCTGCACGACGGCCTCTACCAGTACGACCCGCTCTCGCGGCTGTACGCGGCCCGGCAGGAGGCCGCCCGGCAGGACCGGACGACGAGCACGGACGACCGCTCGGGCATCGAGCACCATCTGCGCCTGGGGCCGCTGGGCACCGCCCTCCTGCCGTACGCCCGCCCCCGCGCGCTGCTCATCGACGAGATCGACAAGAGCGACCTCGACCTGCCCAACGACCTGCTGAACGTGCTGGAGGAGGGCCAGTACGAGATCCCCGAGCTGGTGCGCGCGGCCCGGCTCGCGCCGGACGGCGTCGCCGAGGTGCTGGCCGACGGCACCGACGAGCGGGTCCCGGTGGTGCGCGGCCGGGTGCGCTGCCGCGCCTTCCCCTTCGTCGTCCTCACCAGCAACGGCGAGCGCGAGTTCCCGCCCGCCTTCCTGCGCCGCTGCGTCACCCTGCACCTGCGGCAGCCGGACGACCGGCACCTCGCCGAGATCGTCCGCGCCCACCTGGGGGAACCCGACGCCTACGCGCGGACCCTGATCGACCGCTTCCTGTCCCGGTCGGGCGTCGGCGACCTGGCCACCGACCAGCTCCTCAACGCGATCTACCTGGCCCGCTCCGCCGACCTGGACACCGGCTCCCTCGACCGGCTGGCCGAACAGCTGATGCCGTACCTGGGGCAGGCCGCGCAGTCCGATGTCTTCTGAGCACCCGGGCTACCGGGACCCCCTGGCCCGCCTGGCCGACGTCCTGGCCGAGGCGGCCGACGGGGTGCGCCCGACCCCGCTCGAACTGGCCGAACTGCTGTGGCTGGCCCGGCACATGGACCCCGGAACCGACGGCGACGGCGACGGCGGCACCGACGGGTCGGCCGGGTCCGGGATCCCCGGGCAGGCACCGCCGTCGCCGTCCCCGGTGCCGCCGTCCCCGCCGTCCCCGGTGCCGCCGTCCCCGCCGTCCCCGCCGGAGCCCCGCGAACCGGCGTCCGCCGAGGCGCCCGCGCCGCCGGCCCGCGTCCCCCTGCACCTCCCCTCACCCCGTCCCGGCCCCGCGGGGGACCGGTCCCACACCACCCTGCTGGCGCCGGCGCCGCCGATGCTGCGCCACCCGCTCGCGCTGCAACGCTCGCTGCGCCCGCTGGGGCGCCGGATCGACGCGCCCGTGGGCCACGAGCTGGACGAACGGGCTACCGCCGACCGCATCGCCCGGCTGGGCGCCGACCCCGTCTGGTGGCTGCCGGTCCTGCGCCCCGCGCGGGAGCGCTGGCTGCGCCTGAACCTGGTGTACGACGCCGGTCCGACCATGCCGGTCTGGCGCCCCCTGGTCCGCGAACTGCACACGGCCCTCGCCCAGTCGGGCGCGTTCCGGACCGTCGCGCTGTACCGGGCCACCGCCGACGGCACGGTGCGCGGCCCCGACGCGCTCGCCCCCGGCGACGGCCGCACCGTCACCCTCCTGATCAGCGACTGCATGGGCCCGCAGTGGCGGGAGGGCCCCGCCGGGACCCGGTGGTACGCCACCCTGCACCGCTGGGCGCGCCGGATGCCGCTGGCCGTCGTACAGCCGCTCCCGGAGCACCTGTGGCGGGACACGGCCCTGCCCACCGTCCCCGGCCGGCTGTCCGCCCCGCACCCCGCGGCCCCCACGGCGGCGCTCACGTTCACCCCGTACGAGCGGTTCGAGGGCCACGAGCGGTTCGCGGGACACGGCCGGCCCGAGGGGAACGGGCGGTTCGAGGAGAGCGGGCGGTTCGAGGAGAGCGGGCAGTTCGAGGAGAGCGGGCAGTTCGAGGAGAGCGGGCAGTTCGAGGAGAGCGGGCAGTTCGAGGGGCACTGGCGGTTCGAGGAAGGCGGGCGGGGGCAGGCGCCGCACGGACGGCTCGGGTCCGCCATGCCCAGGGGCGCCGTCCCCCTCCCCGTGCTGGAGCCGGAGCCGCGGTGGCTGGCGCACTGGGCCGCGCTGCTCACCGCGCCGGGCGGCGCGGAGTTCCCCGGCGCGGTCGCCGCCCTGGGCCGCCCGCTGCCGGCGGACGCCGAGGACCGTACGGACGTGGGGCTGCTGTCCGCCGAGGAGCTGGTGCTGCGGTTCCGCGCGACCGCCTCCCCCGAGGCGTTCCGACTGGCCGGCCATCTCGCGGTGGGGCGCCCCGACCTGCCGGTCATGCGCCTGGTCCAGGCCGCGGTCGAGCCCGATCCACGCCCCCGGCACCTGGCCGAGGTCGTGCTCAGCGGGATGCTCACCGCCGTCCCGGACGGCCCGCCCGGTTCGTACGCGTTCCGGGACGGCGTGCGCGAGCTGCTCCTGCTCGGTCTGCCGCGCACCGAACGCCAGCGCACCACGGAACTCCTCGGCCGCATCGGCGGGTTCATCGACCGCAGGGCGGGCCGGTCGCCGGGCGAGTTCCGGGCGTCGGTCCCGTCCGCGGGGGGCGCGGGGACGGCCGTGGAAGGCGATCCGTTCGCCACGGTCAGCGAGGACAGCGTGCGGCGGCTCTCGGCCGGAACCGAACCCGGTACCGGAACCGGAACCGATACCGAAGCCGGCACCGGTGCCGGTGCTGGCGCCGGTGCCGGTGCCGGTGCTGGCGCCGGTGCCGGTGCTGGCGCCGGTGCCGAGACGGAATCCGCTGCCGGAGCCGGGGCCGAGCCCGGACACGGAACCGAACACGGAACCGAACCCGGTGCCGGAACCGGCCCCGAGATCGAAGCCGGGGCCGTAGCAGAAGCAGAAGCAGAAGCAGAAGCCGGAGCCGGTGCGGGGGCCTCGGTCGCGCCCCCCGTCGACCGCCCCGCGATCCACTTCATGGCCGACGAACTCACCGGCCGCCCGGAGGCCCGCATCACCCTCGAAGCCGCGGTGCACGAGATCCTCGTCCGCGGTTCCCTCGGCCCCCGCCAGTACGAGATGGACGTCCGCCCCGACGGCTACCTGGTGCGCGTCGAGCCCGCCGCCTATCTCCTGCCCGTCCTCGTCGCCGTCCTGCGGGAACTCCCCCAGGCGCTCGGCCGGCTGGCCGATCCGCCGCGGCTGCGGGTGACGTTCGGGCAGCCGTCCGTCGTCCCCCCGCAGGCGGCCGCCGACGTCATGGTCGTCGTACCGCCCGCGCTGTACGACGACTTCGCCGCCAGCTCCGCCGCCCAGCGCTCGCAGCGCTTCCGGCCGCTCTTCGGCGACAGCGCCCCGGACAGTCCGCCGGCCGCCTGGTACTGCCTGCTCGGGCCGCGGTCCCCCGAGCCCGGCGAACGCGACCTGGTCCAGGGCCCGTTCATCACGCACGACCTGCACGAGCTGGGCGTCCCCACCCCGGGCCGCACGGCCGTGGTCCACACCCGTGCCGACGGCCCGCTGACGCTGCTCGACCCGATCCAGCCGTACGGCACGCGTCCGCCCCGCCCGGAGACGTACTACTCGGTCGACCTCACCCCGCACGAGACCCGGCACATCGTGTCCCTGCCGAGTTCCGGCAAGGGCGCGTTCAAGGCCGCGGTGATGCTGTCCTGGCGCGTCGCCGATCCGGTCGCCTTCGTCCGGGGCGAGGTCTCCGGTGCCCCCGACCTCCTGCTGAAGCATCTGTGCGCCGCGGCCGCCCCCGTCACGCGCCGCCATCCGCTGCGCCGGGCCGGCGCGGCCCAGCGGGCGGTGAACGCGGGGGTGGACGACTGGCCGGTGCCGGGGCTCGCGGTGTCGTACACCGTGCAGCTGGTCCCCGAGTGGGCTCCCGTGCCGGCTGCCGCGCCGCCGGTTCCGTCGCGACGCCGGCTGTCGGCCCTGCTCACCGACGCCGAGACGGTGCTGGTCGGCTTCGAGGGGCCCCTCGCCCGGCTGTTCACTGCGCACACGGCGCGGGAGGCCGTGCTCGACCTGCTGTCGGTCGTGGCCGACCACCGCGACCCGCAGGACGCGCTGACGGGCCGGCCGCTGCCGGTGACGAGCGCCGCCGGCCGGGAGGCGTTCGCGCATCCGCTGGATCTGCTGCGCGCCTTCGCACAGGACCGGCTCGGCCCGCTGCTGCGGGCGCGCCTCGACGAACTCGAACTGGCCGCCGTCCCCGACGCGCCCACGACGCACCGCTCCCTCGCGCTCGTCCGCGCCCTGCACCGGTCCGGGCGCAGCGTCAGCGTGGTGACGGACGTGTGCGGCCCGGCCGTGCATCGCTGTCTGGAGCCCTACCGGCTGCCCCTCGCGGGCGTCCACGGCCGCCGCGACGACCTGGCCCTGCTGACGCCGCACCCCGACTGCCTGCTGCGCGCCCTGGACGTCCTGGACACCCCCGCCCGCAGTGCCGTCCTGATCAGCTCCTCGGTCGCCGAGCTGACCGCCGCCCAGCAGCTCGGTCTCCGCTTCATCGGGTACGCCCCCACCCCGGCCGGGCGCCGGCGCCTGCGCGAGGAGGGCAGCGAGGTCACCGTCTCGTCCCTGGAGCCGTTGCTGGAGACCGCCCGCTCGCTCTGACGCGGCGACACACCGTGGATGCGGGAAATTAGACCCGTTCAGCGGCACCCCGCCCGGCGGCGCACGAAAGGCGCCCGCTCCCCGCCGCGCGGCAGGATGCCAGTGGGCCCGCCGATCAGGCGGGGCCGCAAGGCCCCCGCACTCGAGAGGATCTGCCGTGACCGTCAGCCTGGAGCAGTTGCGCCGGTGCCATTTCGCCGTCGACCTGGGCGCGGCCCGTACCCGGGTGTATGTGAAGGGCACGGGTCTGGTCGTGGACCAGCCCTCGACCGCCGCCGTGAACACCCGTACCGGCGGGCTCATAGCCGTGGGCGAGTTCGCGGAGAAGATGACGGGGCGCACCCCGGACTACATCAAGGTCGTCCGGCCCGTCGCCGGTGGCACGGTGGTCGACATCGAGATGGCCCAGCGCATGCTGCGGCATCTGCTCGGCGACAAGATGCGCCGGATGCTGCGCCGCAAGCCGCGGCTGCGCGCGGCGGCCTGTGCCCCGCACGACGCGGACCCGCTGGCCCAGCGGGCGACGATCGAGACGCTGGTCGGGCTGGGGGCGCGGCGGGTCGAGCTGGTGGACACGCTGATCGCCGCCGCGGTGGGGTGCGGGCTGCCGGTGGAGCGGCCCGAAGCCACCATGATCATGGTGTGCGGTGCGGCGGCCACCCAGGTCGCGGTGCTCTCGCTGGGCTCCATCGTCACCGCGGACCGGATGCCGGTGGGCGGCGAGGCCGTGGACCACGCGATCGTGCAGCATCTGCGGCACGAGCACGGCCTGATACTGCCCACCCGGTCGGTACGGCCGCTTCAGCTGGCCCTGTCCGGCAACGGCCTCACCCCGCACGGCCCGGCGTCGACCGAGATCCACGGCCGGGACGTGGCCACGGGACTGGCCCGCAGTGTGCGCGTGGACACCGCCGCGGTGCGCGGCGCGATCCAGACCCCGTTGACGGCCGTACTGGACGGCATCGGCAGGGTGCTGCGCGACTGCCCGCCCGATCTGGTGGCCGACCTCGCGGACCGCGGGATCATGATGGTCGGCGGCTCGGCGCTGCTGCCGGGGTTCGACCAGATGCTGCGGCAGGCCACCCGGATGCCGGTGCACATCGCCGAACGGCCCGACATCTGCGCGGCCCAGGGCCTGGGCGCCATGCTGGAGGGCCGGATCGAGCCGCTGGTCCTGGACCCGCTGGCCGCCTGAGCCGGGCCGGGCGCCCCGCCGCATGGCCGGCGACCCCGTCCCCCGGCTGCCGCCGCTGCCGGAGGCGGTCCCCTCGGTCGGCTCCGAGCCGGAGTCGACGATCAGGAGGTGCGCACGGCGATCTTCGCGCTCCGGCAGCCGCCGGCCGAGGCGCCGGCCACCCTGCGGGGCAGGGTGCTGCGCGGCGGCCGGTCGCGCAGTTCCCCGCGCCCCTTCGGGGCGCTCTCAGTCGCCGGTGCATGCCACCAGCAGCACCGCGAACACCCCGACGCCGACGAGGACACAGCCGGACGTGCTGAGCGCGCCGAGTGTGCCGAGCACCGCGACGCCCAGCGCGGAGCCGGCCTGACGGATGCCGTTCAGGGCGCCCTGGCTGGTGGCGGCGTACTCGGCCGGAGCGGCGACGGCCACCGCGGCGGCGGCCCCCGGAATGGACAGCGTGCCGGTCGCGGCGAGCGCCAGTTCGGCGGCGACGAGCAGCGGCAGCGGCGGGTGGTGGCCCGCCGCGCAGGCGAGCAGCGCGCCGGCGACGACGGTGGCGGACACACCGGTCAGCAGGACCGGACGCGAGCCGTGGCGGGCGACGAGCCGGCCGGTGAGGAACGGCATCACGCAGACGGGGAGGACGATGGGCAGCGAGGCGAGTCCGGCCTGGAACGGGGTCAGGTCGTAGGCGTGCTGGAACCACACGGCGAGCTGGTACATGCCGCCGAAGTAGGCGAAGCAGGACACCGCGGCGGCGACCATGGCGGCCCTGACCTTCGGCAGGGCGAGCAGGGCCGGCGGCAGGACCGGGAAGGCCGCCCGGCGCTCCACCAGGGCCACGGCGGCGAAGCAGCCCAGCGCGGCGGCGACGGGGAGCAGTGCGCGCGGCGCGCCCCACCCCTCGATGCCGGCCTCGACCAGGCCGCAGGTGAGCAGTCCGAGCCCCGCGGTGGACAGCAGCAGGCCCGGACGGTCCAGGGGACGGACGCCCCGGGCGGGCGGCGCGGGAAGACGGCGGGCCGACAGCAGCGCGGCCAGTGCGAGGGGCGGGTTGACGAGGAACACCAGCCGCCAGCCGCCGAGTTCGACCAGGGCACCGCCGAGCACCGGTCCGGCGGCGGCGCCCAGGCCGCTGAGCGCGGTCCAGGCGCCGATGGCACGGGTGCGGCGGGCGGGGCCGGGGTTCAGGTGGATCAGCAGCGCGAGGGAGGCGGGCACCAGGCCGGCACCCGCGGCGCCGAGCAGCGCGCGGCCGGCGATCAGTGCGCCGGCGCCGGGCGCGAGGGCGCACGCGACGGACAGGGCGGCGAACAGGCCGAGGGCGCAGGCGTAGACGCGGCGGGCGCCCCAGCGGTCGGCGACGACACCGCCGGCCAGGAGCAGTCCGGCGAACACGACCGTGTAGGCGTCGACGGTCCAGGGCAGTGCGGCGGCGGCCGGGTGCAGTGAATCCTGGATGCCGGGGACGGCGACGTTGAGGACCGAGGTGTCGAGCAGGACGAGCAGGTTGCCGGTGGCGAGCCCGGCGAAGGCCAGGCGGGTGAGCGGAGCGGGGCCGGGACGGGCGGGCGGCGCGGCTTCGGCCGGCGTGCGGCCCGGAGCGGGGCCGGGACGGGCGGGCGGCGCGGCTTCGGCCGACGTGCGGCCCGGAGCGGGGCCGGTACAGGCGGGCGGCGCGGCTTCGGCCGACGTGCGGCCCAGGGGGTCGGCTGTGGTCATGCGGTCAGCGTGTCGCGGTGGTGCCGGAGCCCGCGACGCCGCCCGTCCGATGCCCCCATCGGAGAGTCCGATGGGCTGGCTACGCTCTTCCCGTGGACTCTCGCTATCTACGCGCGCTCGTCGCGGTCGCCGAGCACGGCGGCATCTCCGCCGCCGCCCAGGCCCTGGGGTACGCCCAGTCCAGCGTGAGCGCCCAGATCAGGCGTCTGGAGGCCGACTTGGGGGTGGAGGTGCTGGTGCGGGCGGGCACGGGCGCGGTGCTCACGGAAGCCGGCGCCCGGCTGCTGCCGTACGCGCGCGAGGCCCTGGAGCTGGAGGAGCGGATGCGGCGGGCGGCCCGCGGCGACCGGGCCCGGCTGCGCGTCGGGGCGCAGGAGTCGCTGGCCCATGTCTGGATGCCCGAGGTGATGGCCGCCCTGGGGTACGGCGCGGGCGGCCCGGACACCGGGGCCGAGACCGTCCTGACCGTGGCCGACCGCGGCACCCTGGAACAGGCCTTCGCGGCGGGCGAGCTGGATGTCGTCCTCCAGTACGACAACGGCGTCCGCGCGCTCGGCCCGCACGCCGTGGTGGCGCACGACCGGACGGTGCTGCTGGCGGCGCCCGGCCATCCGCTGGCCGGGCGGGAGCCGGTGACGCCGGATCAACTGCTGCGGTACGACTTCCTGGTGGCCGAGCGGGGCTGCACCTCGCAGATGCTGGTGGACCGCTTCGGGCGGGATCTGCTGACCGGGGCCCGGCAGAGGCTTCTCCAGGGGTCGTTGGCGGCTCTGCTGCGGCTCATCGGGCACGGGCACGGTGTCACCCTGCTGCCGGAGCTGGCGGTCACCCGTGAGCTGCGCGAGGGGGAGCTGGTCGAGCTGCGGCTGACCGAGCCGGTCCGGCCCGTCGGCATCGTCGCCCGGTGGCGCTCCCGGCTCGGCCCGGCGGAGCCCGCCCTGCGCGCCCTGCTGGACGTGGCCCGCCGCGCCGATCCGCTGCCCGGGATGACGGCCACGGTCCTGTCGGCTTCCGGTACCGGACGCTCACCGTCCCGGTGACGGCGGTGCCCCGTCGACCCAGGGCCGACGGCAGTGCCCCGGCGGCCAAGGGGAGCACGGCGACGTCTCCCCGGCCCGGTGGCGGCGGCAGCCGTCCCGATGGCGGCAGCCGTCCCGATGGCATTCGCGGCGGCCGGGGCAGCACGGAAGCGGCTCACCCGCCCGGTGACGGAAGCCGGCCCGGTGACGGCAGCGCCCGGTGGCGGCAGCCGGCCCGATGGCATTCGCGGCGGCCGGGGCGGCACGGAAGCGGCTCACCCGCCCGGTGACGGAAGCCGGCCCGGTGACGGAAGCCGGCCCGGTGACGGAAGCCGGCCCGGTGACGGCAGCGCCCGGTGGCGGCAGCCGGCCCGGTGGCATTTCGGTGGCCGGGGCGGCGCGGTGGTGTCTCACCGGCCCAGATAGCAGCGGATGGTCGTGCCCTCCAGGCCCGTGTGGATCCGTACCAGGTCCGCCACCAGGTTGACCAGCAGCAGGCCGCGCCCGCCGCGCTGGTCGCGGGCGGCGGGGCGGCGGCCGGCCAGCGGGTCGGCGAGGCGGCCCTTGTCGCGGACCTCGCACAGCACGTGGCCGCCCTCGGCCCACACGGTGAGCGCGCCCGTGCCGCCGCCGTGGACCACGCTGTTCGTGGTCAGCTCGGCGGTGATCAGCGCCAGGTTCTCCAGGGCCAGGCCGGACAGGCCCAGCCGGGCGCCGTGACCGGTGGCCAGATGCCGGGCGGCGGACAGCGACTCCGCGTCGAAGGTGAGGCCGAGCACCTCGGCTCCGGCGCCGGGCGCCGGCGTCAGCGGCAGGTTGTAGCGGGCGACGACGTCCTCGGGGTCGTAGGCCGCGCTGGCCCGCCCGGCACCCGAGCCGGCCGGGATGACGACCGGGTGGGTGGCGTGGGCGTCGGCGAGGGCCCGCTCGTCCAGGCGGACGGTGTCGTACGGGCACAGGATGGTGACCTCGCGGCCCTGGAACGCCGCGTTGATCAGTGCCTCGTGCTGGGCGCAGGCCGGGTACTCGGCCGGGCTGCGGCCCGCCCAGACCGGCTCGCCGATGATCCGGACCCGCCGGCCGGGCGGCCGGCCGTCGGCGAAGGCGCGCAGCACGCCGGGGATGATCCGGCCGGGGTTGCGGCCGGCCTCCCGCATGTCCAGGAAGTGCACGGCGGTGCCGTCGGCACCCAGCTCGTCCCGGATCAGCCGCAGGTTCTCGCCGGGGACGGCGACCGCGACCGGCTCGTCCGCGGCCAGCGCCGCACGGACGAAGGGCACGGTGCCGGCCAGGTACTCCCCCGCGTCGCCGTAGAACAACGCGGGATGCACGAACGGGTCCACGGGTTCGGCCGCCCCGGTCATCACGTCGCCACCTCGATCCCCGTAAGGCCCGGCCACAGCAGGCCCAGGATGCGCGGCAGCGAGTCCGGCGGCCGGTACAGCACCAGCCGGCGCCCCGTGCCGAGGCTCCGGGCGGCGCCCGCCAGCGCGTCGGCGCCGGCGACGTCGACGAAGGTCAGCGCGGAAAGCTCCAAGTGGTACACGTCCTCGCCCTCGCGAACGGCTCTGCCCAGCGCACGCTCCCAGATGCCGCGCGTCGGCAGGCTCACCTCGCCCGCCGCCCGGAACCCCTTCCGCCCGGTCAGCGGGTACACGTCGAGCCGCGGCCCCGCGGGCACCGGCCCGGCGGCGGCCGGCAGGGGCCGCACCGGCTCAGGTCTCACGCCTTCTCCCGACTGCACAGGTGGACGGGTGCCCAGTATGCGCCCTCCCGACGCCGGCGGGTGCCGTTCCGGTGCGGGCGGGTGTAGGCCCTGGTGCAGGGGGCAGGCGAGGGGGCGACGGACGAACGGCGCACCAGGGCGGAACACATGACCTCAGCGGCACGCGCACCGCACGACGGGCGGCTGGACGCCCTGACGGTCGCAGTCCACGCGGAGGGCGGCCGGGTCCTCCTCACCGCACGCGGCGAGCTGGTCCACGGCTGTACGGAGATCCTCGCCGGAGCCCTGGCCGCCATGCCCGCGGGCGCCGCGCGGGTCGACCTGGACGCGGCCGGGGTGGCCTTCCTGGACACGGCGGGGCTGGCGGCCCTGGACACGCTGGGCGAGTACGGCCGCCGGCACACCGTGCCGGTGGGGACCACGGGCTGGCGGGGGCAGCCGCGCCGGGTGCTGGAGCTGATGGGCCTGGACGCTGTGGATCCGCTGAGCGCCGGCCTGCCCGCGGACCTCCCCTCCCGTACGGCCTCGGCGGTGGCCCTGGAGCGTGCCGAGCAACTGGACGTGCTGCGCCTGGAGATAGAGCAGCTGCGCCAGGCGATGGACTCACGTCCCGTGATCGACCAGGCCCGCGGCATCCTGATGGCGGCTCATGCCTGTTCGCCGGACCAGGCGTGGGAGATCCTGCGGGAGGCGTCCCAGCGGTCCAACACCAAGCTGCGGCAGGTGGCGGCGGCGGTCACGGCGAGCGCGGCGCCCGACGGGCCGCCCCCGGCCGGTCCGTTGCGGTCGGCGCTGGCCGCGGCGGCGGCCCGGCACGCCGGCCGCCGGTTCAGTACGGCAGCACCCTCCCGGACGGAGTCCTGCGGTCGATCTCCTGCCCGCGCGGGGCGGGGGGCCGCCGGCTGACACGTACCCGGATCCGACGGTCCATGACGCCCTCCTCCTGCCGACACCGTCCCACGCTGGGCACCGGTAGGAGGTCCGTGCCCAGGAGTTGGCCGGTTCAAGCCTGGACCGGGTCAAGTCGTGCGAGGGAAGCGGCGGTTGTTCCGTCGCCCGCTACCGGTTCAGGTACCGGGCGAGGACCGGGTCGAGCTGGGCCAGCCAGGCGCGGAGCCGGGACTGCCGGCGGGCGTTCAGCTCGCAGGAGTACACACCGCCGTCCCACAGCCGCACGGTGACCGTCAGCCGGTGGCCGCGCCAGCTGCGTTCGACGCGCGCGATCTCGTTCCAGGGGAAGTCCGCGGTGGCGCCCGCCAGTTCGAGCAGGACTCCGGCGGCGTTGACGACCACGCCGGCGCCGGCGTCGGCGAGCACGACCTCCGGGTCCGGACCGGCGTACGGGTTGCCGTACGCGATCGGCGGCCCGAAGCCGTAGGGCGCCTGCGGGGCGGCGGGCTGCGCGGGCAGGTGCGGGGGCGTGGCGGGCTGCGCGGGCAGGTGCGGCGGGGTGGCGGGCTGCGCGGGCAGGTGCGGGGGCGTGGCGGGCTGCGCGGGCAGGTGCGGCGGGGTGGCGGGCTGCGCCGGCAGGTGCGGGGGCGTGGCGGTCTGTACGGGCTGCTGGTACGAGGGCGCCGCGCTCCCCAGAGGCGGCTGCGGCGGCGTGGCGGGCGGCGGGGGCGCCACGACCGCCGGCGCCGGCACGGGGGTCGAGGGCGCGACGACCGCCGGCGCCGGCACGGGGGTCGAGGGCGCGACGACCGCCGGCGCCGGCACGGGGGTCGAGGGCGCGACGACCGCCGGCGCGGGCACGGGGGTCGAGGGCGCGGCGGCCGAAGGCGCGGGCGCGGGGGTGGCCGGCGCGGGGGACGCGGTGAGCGTCGGCGGGTACGGCGGTGTGTCCGACGGGCCCGGGTCCGTGTCCGCGTCCGCGTCCGTCAGCAGGTCCAGCAGCGCGCTGGGCGAGGGCCGGTCCGCGGGCTCCTTGGCCAGGCACGCCGAGACCACGTCCACCAGTGCGGCGGGGACGGCGGACACGTCCGGCGGCTCGTGCACGGAGCGGTACATCAGCCCCATCGGCGTGCCCTCGCCCCAGGGACTGCCGCCCGCCGCCGCGACCAGGACGGCGCCGAGGGCGAACACGTCGGCGGCGCCGGTCACGTCGTGGCCGAGGGCCTGTTCGGGCGCGAGGAAGCCGGGCGTGCCGAAGGCGGTGCCGGTCGCGGTGAGGCGGTTGGACTCCACGGCCCGGGAGATGCCGAAGTCCAGGACGCGCGGCCCGTCGGCGGCCATGATGATGTTGCCGGGCTTGAGATCGCGGTGCACCAGGCCGCAGGAGTGGATGGACTCCAGCGCCTCGGCGAGCGCGGCGCCCAGTGCCCGCAGCCGCGGCTCGTCCATGGCGCCCTCGGCGGCGAGCCGTTCCGCGAGGGTCGGTCCGGGGATGTAGGCGGTGGCCAGCCACAGCGGGTCGCCGTCGAGCGCGGCGTCCACGACCGGCGCGGTGTGGAAGCCGCCCACGGCGCGGGCCGCCTCGACCTCGCTGCGGAACCGCTCCCGGAAGACCGGGTCGGCCGCCAGCTCGGCCTTGGCCACCTTCAGCGCGACGGCCCGCCCGCCGCGCGTCCGCGCGAGATAGACCGTCCCCATGCCGCCCTCGCCGAGCTTCCGTTCGACGAGGTACCCCCCGATGCGTTCCATGCGGACAAGTATGGCGGCCGGATCTGACCCGTCCATGCCCGGCGTCCGGGTTGCGGCCCGGCCGGCCGTGCCCGGCGCGCCGCGCGCGTGGCCGGCGGGCAGGGCGGGGGGCGGCGGGCAGGGCGGGCGGCGGGGGCGGCGGACAGGGCGGACGGCGGGGACGGCGGGCAGGGCGGACGGCGGGGACGGCGTCGCCGACCGCACGCGCGCGGCCGGCCTGACCGCCGAGGCCGGGGCGAACGCCGGGGGGCGCGGCGAACGCCGGGGGCGCGGCGGGCGTCAGTCGCCGTCCGCGTGCGGCACCGGGGTGAAGGTGCGGCTCGCCAGGTAGGCGGGCCGGGGGCGCGGAGCGGCGTACGGCGTGCCGAGGGTGTTCTCCACGCTGTTGTAGACGACGAAGAGGTTGGTCCGCGGGAACGGCGAGACGTTCGGCGCGGAGGCGTGCAGGCTGTTGGAGTCGAAGGCCACCGCCGAGCCCGCCGGGCCGGTGAACTGACGGATGCCCAGGTCCCGGGCCAGCGCGGCGACCACGGCGCGGTCCGCCGGCCCCGCGGGCAGGTTCTTCCCCCGCAGGGACGTGCGGTGGTAGTCGGGCGGTGTCTCACCGGTGGACGGGACGAAGGTGCGGTGCGCCCCCGGGACGATCATCAGGGGGCCGTTGTGCGGGGCGTTGTCGGTCAGCGCGACGGACAGGCTCAGGGCACGCGGCGCCGGCATGCCGTCCTCCGAGTGCCAGGTCTCGAAGTCCGAGTGCCAGCCGAAGCCGGAACCGTCGAACGCGGACTTCAGGTTCACCCGGGTCTGGTGGACGTACACGTCCGAGCCCAGGATCTGGCGGGCGATGCCGGCGAGCCGGGCGGAGTGGACGACCGCGCGGAACGTGTCGCTGAGGGCGTGCACCTCGAACACCGAACGGATGCCGTCGCCGTCGGGTTCCGGAACCACCCGTCCCGAGGCGCGCAGGGACCCGTCGGCCGCGAGCCGTCCGGTCTCCGCCAGACAGGCCGTCGTCTGTTCCGCGGTCAGCAGCGCGTCGAAGTGCAGGCATCCGTCCCGGTCGTAGGCGGCGAGTTCGGCGGCGGTCAGGGGGCCGTCCGCCCCGGGACGCCAGACGACCGGATGCCGGCGCGGGAACGGGGCCGTGGGCCCGGGGGTGCGGGTCGGGTACGGGTCGCCGGTGCCGGCGGGGCCCACCGTGCCGGTCATCGTCGGCCCTCCTCGGACTCGGGGGTGCGGGTCGGGTACGGGTCCCCGGTGCCGGCGGGGCCCACCGTGCCGGTCATCGTCGGCCCTCCTCGGACTCGGGGGAACGGCCGGGGCCGGCCGGTGCGGCGGCCGGGCGCTGGAAGAGGGCCCCGGAGTTGCGGTGCGGCAGGTCCACGATCCGCAGGAGGTCGAAGCCCTGGTCCAGGTAGTAGCGGTGCAGCAAGTGGTTCGTCTTCCACGCCTCCAGGCGCAGCCAGCGCTTGCCCCGCCGGGCCGCCAGGTCGCCCGCCCAGTCCAGCAGGCGGGCGCCGAGGGCCTGGCCGGCGACCGCCCGGCTCACCGCGAGGTCGTGGACGTAGAGGGCGGACGCGGGGTCGTCGCCGGCCCACCACTCGGGGTCGGCCCGCTCGTGGACGGTGATCGTGGCGACGGGCCGGCCGGCCTGGAAGGCGAGGTGGCAGTCGCCCGCCTCGACGGCCTCCGCCATGCGCCACCGGCGCGGCGGGTACTGCCACTGGTCCAGGCCCCGGCCGGCCAGCCAGCGGCTCGCCTCCAGCCACAGGGCCTCGACCTGCTCCAGTTCGTCGGGGCGGGCGGCCCGTATGCCGGGGGCGGTCACCGGGCCGGCTCCGGTTCGCGGCCGGTGAGGAAGGCCAGGGCCACGGCGGCCTCGCAGGCGATGCCCGTGGCGAGCACGTCCTCGTCGATGGTCATGCGGGACGAGTGCAGCGAGGGGGCCTCGTGCGGTTCGCGGTCCGGCGGGCACACGCCGAGGAAGGCCAGGACGCCGGGCACGGCCCGCAGGACGTAGGAGAAGTCCTCGGCGGTCATCGGACAGGCGGGCAGGACGTCCACCGCGTCGGCACCGAGCGTACCGGCGGCGGTGCGCAGGACGAGGTCGGTGAAGCCGGCGTCGTTGACGGTGACCGGGTAGCCGGGCAGAACGGTCACCTCCGCGGTCACCGCGTGCGCGGCCGCCACTCCCCGGGCGACCCGGCCGATCGCGGCGTGCAGCTGCTTCCGGGTCGGCTCGGTCAGGGTCCGCAGGGTGCCGCCCAGTTCCACGGTGTCCGGGATGACGCCGTGGGCGGTGCCCGCGTTCAGCAGGGTCACGCTGAGCACGGCACTGTCGTCGGCGGCCAGGCCGCGGGTGACCGCCGTCTGGAGTGCGAGCACGATCTCGCAGGCGGCCGGCACCGGGTCGCGGGTGGTGTGCGGCGCCGAGGCGTGCCCGCCGCGCCCCCGGACGAGGATCAGGAACCGGTCGGAGGCCGCCATCTGCGGCCCCGGGCGCAACCACACCGTGCCGGCGGGCAGGTTGGGCTGCACGTGGAGGGCGAAGGCGGCGTCGGCGGTGCGG
This sequence comes from Streptomyces musisoli, assembly GCF_016741855.1. Taxonomy (GTDB): domain Bacteria; phylum Actinomycetota; class Actinomycetes; order Streptomycetales; family Streptomycetaceae; genus Streptomyces; species Streptomyces musisoli. Next base: position 240,316 of record NZ_JAERRH010000003.1, read on the forward strand.
CCGGACGCCTCGAGCACGCCCTCCTCGATCATGTGGCGGGCTCCGTGCTCGCCCTCCTCGCCCGGCTGGAACATGAACACCACGCGTCCGGCGAGCGTGTCGCGCCGCCCGGCGAGCAGCCGCGCGGCGCCCACCAGCATCGCCATGTGGGCGTCGTGCCCGCAGGCGTGCATCAGCCCGGGGGTGCGCGAGGCGAACGGCAGCCCGGTGTCCTCGGTGACCGGCAGCGCGTCCATGTCGGAGCGCAGCAGGATCGTCGGGCCGTCGGCCGCCCCGGTGAGGGTCGCGGTCACCGAGGACAGGGCGCGGCCGGTGCGGATCTCCAGGCCTAGGCCGTCGAGCGCGTCCAGCACCAGGCGCTGGGTGCCCGGCAGGTCGAGGCCGAGTTCCGGGCCGCGGTGCAGGTCCCGGCGCAGGGCGACCGCTTCGGGGGCCAGCCGGCGCGCCTCCCTGAGCAGGGCGGGGGCGACGGCCGCCGGCCCGGACGGGGCGGCGTCCGGCGTGCCGTGGGCGGCCCGAGGCGGAGGTGTCATGCGGCCGTTCTCCTTCCCGGGCCCGGCCCATGGCGGCGCGGCCCACAGCGGCGGCACACGAGGAGGCGGTACTCCCCCACCGTAGGGACGGCGGTGCCGGCCGGACAGACCCCGACGGCCCGGCGCACCGGATCCGGACAGGGCGGCGTGCTGACAGGATGGCGGATTCCGCCCGCTGACCAGGGGCCGACGCGCTGACATGCTCGGATGAGGACAGCCCGCAGGCCCGAGTGAGGGTGAGGACCGCTCCATGGCGATGTCTGCGTCCGGGGCGGCTCCCCGGCGCCCCTGGGAATGGGACGAGACGGAATGGCGGCGGCACGTCGGCCGGGTCCGGGCCGGGCGTGGCCTCAAACCCGCGTCGTGGCCGGGCGGGACGCGCTGCGCGGTGGCCCTCTCCTTCGACCCAGACCACGAGACCATTCCGCTCCGGGACGGCCAGGTCATGCCGGGCAAGCTGTCGCAGGGTGAGTACGGAGCCCGCGTCGGCGTGCCCCGCATACTGCGGCTGCTGGAACGGCACGCCGTGCCCGCCACGTTCTTCATGCCGGCGGTGTCCGCGCTGCTGCGCCCGAAGGAGGCGCGGAACTACGCCGAGGCGGGCCACGAGGTCGCCCTGCACGGCTGGATCCACGAACGCAACATGGAGCTGGAGTACAAGGACGAGCGGGACCTCGCGTTCCGGAGCGCGGACACCCTGGAGCGCGTCACGGGCCGGCGCCCCGTGGGGATCCGCACCCCCTCCTGGGACTTCAGCGAACACACCCTGGACATCACCCGGGAACTGGGGCTCGAGTACGACTCCTCCCTGATGGCCGACGACGAGCCCTACGAGCTGCTCGCCCACGGGGAGCCGACCGGCGTGGTGGAGATCCCCCCGGAGTGGATCCGCGACGACGCCGCCTACCTGAACATGGACCGCTACTCCGCCGTGCGCCCCTACACCCCGCCCCGGGAGCTGATCCCGCTGTGGCGGGACGAGTTCGACGCGGCGCGCGCGGAGGGCGGTCTCTTCCAGCTGACGATGCACCCGCACGTCATCGGGCACCGCTCGCGGATCGTGGTCCTGGCGGAGCTGCTGGACCACATCGGCGCCCGCGGTGACGTCTGGTACGCGACCCATGCCCAGGTCGCGCGGTACGTCTGGCAGGAGGCGACCGGAACCGGTCCGCGCTGATGGCGTGGGTGACGGGAGCGGGGGACGGCCCGGCGCCGACACCGGTGGTGCACATCGACGCGGAGGAGGCGGTCACGGTGTGTCTTTTTCCGCGCGACAGCACCGGAATCGGCGTCGGCGCGGGGGCCTTGGTCGCGGCGGCGCTGCGGCTGCTTTGGGCCGGCGCCCGGCGCACCGGCCCCGCCTGTCTGTGCCCCGACGGCGCCGACCGGTACATCGACGAATCCGGGCCGCGGGCCGAAGCGGCAGGGGCACACGCCGAAGAATCCGGGCGGCACGCCGACGGGTCCGGGCCGCGGGCCGAAGCGGCGGGGGCGCACGCCGACGGGTCCGGGCCGAACGCCGGAGGGGCGGGGCGGCACGCCGAGGGGGCGCGGTGGTGACCGCGGACGGCGGTGAGCGGGACTGGTACGCGAAGGCGGGGGTCCGCCGCGATCCCCGTCGGCTGCTGCGGGACGAACTGCGCACCGGGCAGCTGTACTTCCCGCCGGCCCTCATCCCGTACGCCGGCCATCCGCTGGTGCGCGCCCTGCCCGCCGACGCGCAGGAGGCGCTGGCCGCCCGGCACCTGTTCCAGTACCTCGGCTTCACCACCCACTTCGAGACCGAGGTGGTCAACCGGGCCACCCAGCGCATCGCCACGGGCCGCAGCGGCGTCGACACCGGCGCCGAGACCCGGCTCGACGCCTTCCGGATCTACTGCGACGAGGGCTACCACGCGCTGTACAGCTTCGACGTCATCCGGCAGATCTCCGACGCCTGCGGTGTCGAACCGGTGCCGTACGACTTCGCCCCGTTCCGGGACCGGCTCGACGCCGTCGGTCTGGAGGCGCTGCCCGGACAACCCGCGCTGGCGCAATTGCTCCAGGTCGTGGTGTTCGAGACGCTTGTCACCGCCATCCTCAACGACGTGCCGAAGGACGGCCGGGTACTGACCGTGGTCCGGCAGATCGTGCGGGACCACGCCCGGGACGAGGGCTGGCACCACGCCTTCTTCTCCTGTTTCTTCCAGGACCTGTGGGCCCGGCAGTCGCCCCGGGAACGGGAGCGCGTCGCCCGGTGTCTGCCGGGACTGATCCGCTCCAGCCTGCTGCCCGATCTGCGCCCGGTGCGGGCCGCGCTGGCCGCCGCGGGGCTCGGCGCGGCGCGGGTGGAGGAGGTCGTACGGGACTCCTACCCGCGCGCCGCGACGGAGCGGGGCATGCGCGAGGCCGCACGGCACGCGCTGCGGCTGTTCGAGGAGACGGGGGTGCTCGCGGTCGACGGCGCCCGGGACGCGTTCCACGCGGCCGGCCTGCTGACCGGGGACGAAGGAGCCGGCGCATGACGGGGCGACCGCGCTTCCCGGTACCACCGGCCGGACCGCCGTACCCCGCGGAACCGTCCGGCCGCCACACCGTCACCGGACCCTGCCCGCGACCGTGCCTCCCCCTGCCACCGGCCGGACCGCCGTACCCCGCGGAACCGTCCGGCCGCCACACCGTCACCGGCCCCTGCCCCTGCCCCTGCCCCTGCCTCCCCCTGCCACCGGCCGGACCGCCGTACCCCGCGGAACCATCCGGCCGCCACACCGTCACCGGACCCTGACCTCCCTATGAGCCGAAGAGGTGGCCTTCCCATGTGTGACACCGCCGGTGAACTCTCCGCCCTCCTCGGCGTCCCCGGCCCGGTCCCCGAGCAGGGCCTGTTCACGCTGGCCGAGTTGCCCCCCGAGCGGCTGCGGCGGCTCGTCGCCAGGTCGGTCGAGCTGTTCCGGGACCGGGGGGCGCACGACCGGCCGCTGCGGGACCGGGTCGTCGGTGTGCTGTTCACCCGCACCTCCACCCGTACCCGGACCGCCTTCCAGAGCGGCGCCGTACGCCTCGGCGGCACGCCCGTCGCCTACGGCCCCGGCGATCTCCAGCTGAACACGGGCGAGGCGGTGCCGGACACCGGCCGGGTCCTCGGCGCCATGCTCGACCTGCTGGTCGCGCGCACCGCGGGACCGCTGGGGGAGCTGCGGGAGCTGTCCCGTGCGGGCCGGCTGCCCGTGATCAACGCGATGGCCGCCGAGGAACACCCCACCCAGGGCGTGTGCGACCTGGCCGTACTCACCCTCGCCTGTGGCGACCTGAGCGGTGTCCGGCTGCTGTACACAGGCGAGGGCAACAACACGGCCACGGCCCTCGCCCACGGCCTGGCGACCGTGCCCGGCGCCCGGGTCACCTTCGCCACCCCGCCCGGCTACGGTCTGCCCGGCGACGCGCTGGCCACCGCCCGCAAGAGCGCCGAGGCCGCCGGGGCCCGGATCGACGAGATCCACGACCTCGCGGACGCACCCGCCGAGGTGGACGTCGTGTACACCACCCGCTGGCAGACCACCGGCACCAGCAAGCCGGACGCCTCCTGGCGGGAGGTCTTCCGCCCGTTCCACGTGGACGGCGCGCTGCTGGCGCGGTGGCCGCGCGCCCTCTTCCTGCACGACCTGCCGGCCCACCGGGGCGACGAGGTCGCCGGCGAGGTGCTGGACGGGCCCCGGTCCCTGGCCTGGACACAGGCCGTGATGAAGCTGCCCAGCGCCATGGCCGTCCTGGAGTACGGCATCCAGCCACCACCCGGCTGACCACCCCGCCGGCACCGGCTGACCACACCCGACGCCACCGGCCGGTCATCGGCAGACCCCGCCTGCCACCCCCGACACCACCGGCAGCCACCGCCGACAGGCACCGCCGGCCGCCCCCGACGCCGGCACCGCCGACAGGCACCGCCGACAGGCACCGCCGACCGCCCCCGACGCCACCAGCAGGCACCGCCGACAGGCACCGCTGGCCGCCCCGACGCCACCGGCGGGCCCGCTGGCCCGCCACCCGCCACCCGCCACCCGTAAACCCTCGTCCGTAACACCCGCCCCCACCTCCTCCCACGCCCTCGCCCACACCTCCGCCCCCACGTCCGCCCACACCCTCGCCCGCACCCCTTCCCACACCTCCGCCCACACCCCCGCCCCACCTCCGCCGGCACCCTCGCCCGCACCCCATCCCGCACCTCCGCCCGCACCCCCATCCCGCACCTCCGCCCACACCCTCGCCCCACACCTCCGCCCGCACCCCCCGTCCGCACCCTCGCCCCCTTCCACCCGCACACAAGGAGCGCGCCATGCCGTCTGTCTCACGGGTCGGCGAGTACACGCACTTGACCCCGGCCGACCTGGAGCCGCCCGGGGAACCCGAGGTCTTCTTCGAGCCGGCCGACACCGAGATGGGCGTGTGGGTCGCCGCCGACCTGCTGCCGCCGGGCGGCGGGGGCACCGTACTGGACCTCGGCTCGGGCAGCGGGGCGGCGGCCGCCGCCATGGTCCGGGCCGGCGCGGCGCGCGCCCACGGCGTCGACTCCGGCCGCGGGACGCTGCGCTGGGCCGAGCGCCACTACGCCTCGCCCGACGGGCGGGTCACCTTCGCGCTCGGCGACTACTCCCGCCTCGGCGCCCAGGAGTTGCTGGCCACCGTCCCCGGGGAGCCGCCCCGCCCGCTCATCGTCACCAGCAACCCCGCCTACGTGCCCCTGCCGCCGGAGCCGGCCGGGACCCACCCCTCGATCAGCGGCGGCCCGGACGGCCTGAAGTGGGCCGGGGCCATCATCGGACACGCCCGCACCCTGCGCGCGGACCTCGGCCTCACCATCGGCAGCTACTCGACCCCGCGCCGGGCGGTGGCCCTGCTCGCCGAGGCGGGCTACCGCGTCGCCGCCGTCACGCTGTGCCCGCTGCCGCTCGGCGAGTTCACCCTGCGCCATCCCGAGCGGGTCCTCGATCTGGAGGAGCGGGGCGAGGCGGTGCTGTGGCGCTCCGGCCCGGACCCGCTCGCGTACTTCGTCGTCGGTCTGGCGTGCCGCCGCGCTCCCGACACCGGCACCGCGGGGCCCGACAGCGCCGAGGAACTCATGGACCTGCTGCACGCCGCGGCCCGGTCCGCCACCAGCCGGCTGGAGACCCTCGACGCGCCGGGCGGGACCCCGCCGCCGTGGCCCGTACGCGTCCTGGACCTGCCGCCCGCGGCCGCCCGCCACCACTGGTAACCCGCCCGCCCAGGGAGCCACCCATGCCTTCGTCCACCCCGCAGCCCCCGGAACCCACCACACCTCCGCCCACCTCGCCGGCCCGGCAACCCGCCACACCATCACCCACCCCGCCGGCCCCGAAGTCCGCGCCTCCTCCGCCAGCCTCGCCGGCCCGGCAACCCGCCACACCATCACCCACCCCGCCGCCCCCGAAGTCCGCGCCTCCTCCGCCCACCCCGCCCACCCTGCCGCCCCCGCAACCCACTTCCCCCGCCCCGCCGGTCTCGCCCGCCCCGCCTGCCCCGTCGGCCCCGCCCGTGCCCATGCCACCCGTGCCACCCCTGCCGCCCGTGTCTCCGATGCCGCCCGTGTCTCCGGTGTCGCCCGTCAGCGTCACCGTGGGGGCCGTCGAGCACAGCGTCGACTTCGTCCGCCCCAGGCTGCGCGCTCGCGGCGCCCGGCGGGTGGCCCTGTACGCGGGGGTGCAGATCAACGGGGAGCCCCACCTCGGCACCGGGGTGCTCCAGACGGCGGCCTTCCTCCTGGCCAGGTCCGCACGGGACCGGCTGGGGGTCGGGGCCGAACTCCGCTTCGGCGCCCTGGACAACGCCCCCTACGAGACCCGAGTCTGCCCGCGCACCGGGACGCTGTACACGCGGTCGTACCACCACGCGCTGGGTCCGGCCCGGATCGAGGAACTGGTGAAGCGGTTCTACGGCGGCCTGTTCGACGCGCTCACCGCCCTGACCGGGGTGCCGTACACCGTCGAGACGTACACCCGGCAGCAGCAGTCCCCCGCCTTCCGCGAGGAGTTCCTGGCCTCCCTCGACCGGTGGGACCGGCTGCGCTGGGCCCTGGCCCCGTCCACCGGGCACGTGCCCGTCAGCCTCCCATGCCCGCGGTGCGGCTGGCTTCAGAAGTCCGGCGAGCACACCGAACTCCTCGGCACCGGCGACCGATGGGCCCGGTTCGCGGCCGTCTGCATCGACCACGGGCGGTACGAGACCGACGTACGGCCCGACGGCCGGGCGTGGCTCGGCCTGACCACCCTGCACCGCAACCTCGTCAAGGAACGCCTGGCGGACCGGGACGAGGCGATGCCCGTCATCGTCAAGGGCGCGGACTGGGCGACGGGTTGCCGGCTGCTGGACGAGGCGTTCCTCTGCTTCCCCGGCGGACATCCGCCGGCCCGTGTCCTCACCCCGGTCATCCTGTCCGCGTCCGGCGCCAAGCTCTCCAAGTCCCTGATGCGGGAAGGCACGGCGGACCTGTCACCGGACACCCCGCCGTGGATGCTGGACGCGACGCGCTGGACCGGCACCACGGAGGGGTACGCCGAGACCCTGCACCGCCTGGTGTCGCTGATGCTGTCCGACCCGCGGCACTTCGAGCGCGGGTACACCACCTCCGAAGTCGTCCGCATCCTCGCCGAGCCGGGCCCGATCGCGCCGGGCTAGAACCCGGCGGCCCGGCCGCACCCGGCTGGACTTCGGCGGCCGTTGGAGCCCGGCGCCCCGGTCGCGTCCGGCTAGAGTTCGGCGGCCCGGGCGAGGGCCGCGAGGGCCCGGGCCGGGTCCGGGGGCGTGGGGACGGACCAGGCGGCGGTGCAGGCCGCCCACAGCCCGGCGCCGAGATCGCCGTGCCCCGCCAGCAGCAGCTCTCCGTCCTCGACGCGGGCGTGCCAGCCCCGGCACCGCCACGAGCCGTCCGCCTGCCGGCCGGCGGCGAGCGGCGGCGCGCACAGGGCCCGCAGGTCCCGCCCGACGTGGGTGGGCCTGCGATGCGGTGGCGCGGTGAGCAGGTCGGCCGGGCCGGTGCGGCCGGTGAGCACCAGCAGGCTGTCGAACCCGGCCCGGCGCGCGCCCTGGACGTCGGTGTCCAGGCTGTCCCCGACCATCAGCGGCCGGCGTGCCCCGGCCCGCTCGGCGGCCTCCCGGAACACGGCGGCCGCCGGCTTGCCCGCGACGACCGGCTCGGTCCCGGTGGCGGTCCGCACCACCGCGACCAGGGCGCCGTTGCCCGGCGCCACACCCCGTTGCGTGGGCGCGGTCGGGTCGGTGTTGGTGACGATCCAGGGCACACCGCGCGCCACCGCGTACCCGGCCTCGGCCAGTTCCCGCCAGGACACCGCGGGCGCGAAGCCCTGCACCACGGCGGCGGGTTTGTCCCGTTCCGAGGCCACCGGCCGCAGCCCGTGTGCCGCGACCGCCAGGCGCAGCGCCTCCGAGCCGACCACGAGGACGCGCGCCCCCGGCCCGCAGCGCTCGGCCGCGAGGCGTGCGGCGGCCTGTGCGGAGGTCACCACGTCGCCGTCCGCCACGGCCAGGCCCAGCCGGCGGAGGTCCCCCGCCACGTCCGCGGTCGCCCGGCCGGCGTTGTTGGTGACGTAGGCGGTACGGCATCCCGCGTCCCGGATCCGGCCCAGCACCGGCACGGCGTACGGCACCGCGCGGGAGCCCACCCTGACGACCCCGTCCAGGTCCAGCAGTACGGCGTCGTAGAGCCGGGCCAGGGACCCGTCGCCGGGCCCCGCTGCTTCCGCTGCGTCCACGCTCGTCCCTCCCGGTCGGTGCATTGTGCTGGCCGCTTCCGGCGGGCCGCCAGACGGCGATCCGGCCAGCCGTGTCCCGTCCGGGATGGCTGGAAGCGCCTGGCCGAAGAGGGGCGCCGAGGGCACGGGCGGCCGGAGAGGTCCCGCCTCCGGCCGCCCACGCGGTCCCTGCCCGGGTCAGCCGATCTTCCGCCAGGTGCCTCCCTTCTGGAGCACGTAGGTCCCGGTGAGCCGGTGGCCGCCGGTACCGGTCCGCGGTCGGATGCTTCTGCGCTTGCCGTTGTCGTCCGGCTGCTTCGCGGTGGCGCCGGACGGGCGCAGCGTCTGGCACTTGTCGGGGTTGCTGTAGGTCTGCGCCACCACGGTGCTGGAGTTCGTGGTCGACGGCCCGTCCACGGCGATGTCCTTGACCAGCTTGCCGGTGCCGTCCACATGCAGGTCGCCGACCACGCGGGACATGGAGTTGAGCGCACCGAACTGGATCTCGTCGTTGGCCTTCAGGGTGAACGTGACCTCGGTGCTCTCGGAGTTGGTCATGCTCCAGGTGTGGTTCCAGGTCCCCTTGAAGGCCGCGGTGAACGCGCCGCGCAGCGCCAGGTGGACGAGGCTCTTGAACGCGCCGGTGGTGGTGCCCTTCTCGGTCGTCTGGGCCGTTCCGGTCACCGTGTTCTCCACGGTGGCGCTCGTGGAGGACGTGCTCTCCGAGGTGGAGTCCTGGTTGGGTCCCTTGTCCTTGGGCGCCGAGTGGTTGGTCTCACTGCTCTTGCTGGTGTTCTCGTTGGTGGCGCTGCCCTTGGTGGCGTTCTGGAGCGTCTGCTGCGCGTCGACCTCGCCGGTGGCCGAGCCGCTGACCTCGTTGTCGGTCCAGGCCGTGCCCTCGATGGTGCCGCTGCCGGAGATCTCGCCGCCGATGTTGTCGCTGCTGGTGGTGTCCAGCTTCACCGTGCGCTTGATGGTCATGTCCGAGTTGGTGCAGTTGATGGCGCCGTTGGACACCGAGTAGACGGCGCTGGTGAACTCCTTCTTGCGCTCGGGGGCCAGCTTGAACGAGCAGTTGTAGCGTTCCCGCCGGCCGCACAGGGAGGTCACCTCCTCCACCGACTTCAGCGGTTTCTTCCCGTCGAAGGCCCGGGCTTCGGGCATCTCCCCGATGCCGTCCCCGGCCGGCCCGCCGAGCGGTGCCGCCGCTGAGGGAAGGGCCGCGGTGAGGGTGAGGGCGGACAGGACGGGGAGCAGCGCGAGCGCGCGGCGGGTCGCCGCTCTCCGGTGGCGGGAGGGACGGGGGGTGTGGGCCATGGGTGTCTCCTTACGTTGCTGGTGGCCGGGACGGTGTGGTCAGTCCCGTGCGGGCGCCGCGGCGGCGGTCAGGGGAACGCTGCGGGTCCTGATGCCCCTGGGTGCCGCACCGGCCGGCACCAGGTGCGCGGCGGCCCGCAGCGTGGGCGCGCCGATCGTGTTGTCCGGGGTGCGGGCGTTGTCGCGGGCGTCGGCGCACCGGGCCAGCTCTACCTTGCTCATCGGACCGGTGCGCTGGTAGAAGCGGTCGCCGAGGGAGCCGGAGGGCACGTCGGCGAAGACGTCCATCCGCTCGTTCTTGGAGTCGTGGATCAGGGCGCCGGCGAGCCGCTCGCGGGACGCCTGGACCTCGATCCAGCTCACCTCGCCGGGCTGCACGGTGACGGAGAGGTTCCGCTGCTCTTTGCGGCCGTAGAGCAGAGGGTTGTTCGTCGCCATCTCCAGCGGGTTGCCGTCGGCCCGGGTGAAGCCGGCCGCGATCTGCGTGGCGATGTTCTGGAAGCCCTGCCGCACGTCGGTCTGGTGCGGCTGCTGCGGGGCGGCCTGCTGCTGGAGGCCCTGCGGACCGGGCTGTTGCGGCTTCTGGGTCTCACCGTCCTTCTGCGCGAAGTACTGGGTGATGTTGTCGTACGGCAGCTCCTCCCAGTTCACCGGGCGCTGGTCGGTGATGGGGTTGCGAGTGCAGTTGACGTACGCCTGGCCGACCATGCGCGGCCGGTCGTAGTACCGGTAGGAGTACCGGTCGTCCTTCTCGAAGTGGCAGGTCCTGGGGCCCGCCAGGCAGTCCTGTGCCACCAGTCGCGCTTCGATCGGTGTGCGTCCCTGGTACGCCTGGGGCATGGGCAGCCGCGCCTTCTTGAGGTCGTACGGCACCGGGGCCGGGTCCTGCGTCGCCCGGAAGTGGGTGACCAGCGGGCCGCAGCCGGACGCCTTCCGGTAGGCCCAGCTGATCTTCGGGTTGTTCTCGGCGGCCGTGAAGGAGTACGAGCGCCCCTCGTGCCACTTGGCCGTGCCCGACGTGGTGGTGTCCGTGGTGAAGTCCTGCGTGTCTTCGCCCTGTTCGCCGGTGACCGACACCCGGTACTGCTGGCCCTTGGTGGGGTCGTCCGTGCCGCAGTTCGTGAGCGGACTGGGGCTGTCGTCCCAGGTCACGGTGACCTTGGAGCCCTTCTGGACGCGCCACAGACGAGTGCTGAGCGTGCCGGCGGCGCCGTTGCCGGACGTGCCCGGGCCGTTGCCGAGCTGGCCGAGGCCGCCGCCGTTGCCGAGCGCGCCGCCGCTGAGCGAGGCCGCCTGGAGCCTGGCGGGGTGGGCGGCGAGGGCGGCGGAGAACAGCTGGGTGTTCTGGCCGTCCCAGCCGTCCGGCGCCGTGCTCTGGGCGCCGGACGGTACGTGGGGCCGGGCCAGGTCCGGGTTCTCGATCGGCGCGTCGACCGCGTCCTCGGCGAGCGCGCCGCCGGGCAGAGCGCCCAGTACGAGCGAGCTGCCGAGCAGCGCGGACAGGCAGTACGTCAGGGGGCGTCGGGGCATGGATGTCTCCTTGGGCGAGGCGGTGGGGTCGAGGTGGGGCGGGCCGTCGGTGCTCAGCACGCCCACCAGGAGGACTGCGGCACGATGACCTGGTCGTCGGTCAGCCGGTCACGCATGCCCGAGGTGACGTGGCACTGCTGGTCCACTCCCTGCTCGGGGGGAGCGGAGCGCGTGACGGCGTCGAAGTCCTCGTGCTTCTTCTGGTAGGCGTCCTGGTCCTTCTGCCACTTGTCCTGCGCCTCGCCCGAGATGGGCTTGCTGCACTCGTGGAACTTCTCCACCTGGCACTTGTCGTTGGCCGCCTGGTTCTTCGCGATGGCCCCGCACTGCTCGCTCGCCGGGATGCCGTTGATGCCCGCACTGGCGCAGGGGTCGGTGCCGGGCGGGGACGGGACGGGTGAGCCCGGGCCGATCGACGGCGGCTTGGGCTGTCCGGGGTCCGCCGCCGGCGGCGCCGTCTGGGTGTCGGGCTTGGGCGCGGGGCTGAACGAAGCGGGCGGGTCGTCCGCCCTTGCCACCGCGGCCGTGGGCATGGCGGCGACCGGGGTGAGGCTGCTCAGACCCAGGGCGGAGACACCCGCCACGGTAATGATTCCGGCCGCGAGCAGGGCACGGCGCACAACGGGAACACGCATGGTTCTCCTTCGGTCAGGGGGGTTGGCGGCAGCTGCAGTGCCACACCGCGGAGGGAGCCGCCGGTCTCAGACAACGGCACGTCGGCGAGGGCCGCCATTCGAACTTGCCCCGTTTTGCGCCGATTGCAGCGAAGTGACTCCAGCTGGCCGCAAGCCGAGGGGACTTTGGCGTAGCCAAGGTCCGGCAGCCACCGCCCAATGGCGTGAACTCGGGCTGTCGGAGGCCGAAAAGCGATTCGGGCGCGGCAGACATGTTGCTGGACGCCCCGCTTCGAGTGGGCGGTCCCCTCCCCCCTCCAACTGCGGCGCCCCGCTTACGTCGTGGTGCCCGAGAGAACGGAAATCCCATGAACGCGAAGACCCGTGGCCTGCGCCTGCGCACCGCCCTGACCGTCATAGCCACCGCGACCGCCCTCGGTACGGCGGCGGCACCGGCTCTCCCCGCCGAGGGACACGACCCGCTGGTGTACGCGTGGGGCGCCAACACCTCTGGTCAGCTGGGCAATTCGACGACGACCGCACGGTACGCGCCGACCGCGGTTCCCACCCTGCCCAAGCAGGACGTGTACAAGATCGCGTCCGGTGGCGGCATCGAAACCGGCAAGGGGTTCGCGGTAGCCCTGCGCAAGGACATGAGTGTGTGGACGTGGGGCCAGAACGGCAAGGGCCAGCTCGGCACCGGACCCGGTACCGACAACCCCGCGCCGGGCAAGGTGCCGGGCCTCAACAACGTCGTGGACGTCGCCGCGGGCGGACAGCACGCGCTCGCCCTGCGGGTGAACACCGGTAAGGCGGACGGGGTTTACGCCTGGGGCCTCAACGACAAGGGCCAGGTCGGCGACGGCACGAACGACAACCGCTCGGTTCCCAAGCTGGTCCAGAGCATGCACGGCGGCAGGCAGGTCGCGGCCGGCTGCAACCACAGCATGCTCCTGACCGAGAACAACACCGTCAAGGTCTGGGGCCTGAACGACAAGGGTCAGCTCGGTCTCGGCGACAAGGACAAGGGCAACCACAACACCCCGGTCGACGTCCCGGAGCTGACCGACGTGGTCAGGATCGCCGCCGGGTGCGACTTCAGCCTGGCCGTGAAGTCCGACGGCACGGTCTGGGCCTGGGGCGACAACTCGCGCGGCCAGCTCGGTGTCAACAAGACCAAGGACGACCTCGCGTCCAGCAGCAAGCCCGTGCAGGTCCAGGGCCTGCCCGCCGGTCAGACGAGCCCGGCGCAACCGGGCGGCCAGACCGGCGGAACGGGCACCGGGACAGGCACGGGCACGGGCACGGCCCAGGGAACGGGTCCGGGACTGCGGGACATCGTCGCCGGCTGGGACCACGCCTACGCCCTCTATTCCGACGACAAGGTCTACGGCTGGGGCAGCAACGGGAACGGACAGCTCGCGGACGGGACGAAGACCGACCGGACGAGCGCCCACGAGGCCACACAGCTGCCCTCGGTCGAGTCGATCTCGGCGGGCTACGACTACGGCCTCGCCGTACGCGCCGCCGGCAACGGCACCAGCAACGACATCATCGGCTGGGGTCTCAACCGGAACGGTCAGCTCGGCGGCGGTGACACCACGGACCACGACCTGAACGACAACGACGAGTTCGTCACGGTCTTTGCGCAGGAGGCGGAACAGAACAAGTTCACCCATGTCACGGCGAGCAACAGCGAGTCCGGCTACGCCTACTGACCCGGCCTGACCAGCCGCACACGATGGCTGTCGGTCTCCGCCACGACGAGGCTCCCGCCCGGGGTCAGGGCGAGTGCCCGTGGCAGCCGCAGCCGAGCCCCCAGCGCGGGCCCGCCCTCCACCTCGTGGCCGGGCGGGCCCCCGGCCACCGTGTGCAGCACACCGTCAGAAGTCCGCACGCAGACACGCTCGTTGAGCGAGTCGGCTATGTACAGGGCTCCGGTGCCGTCGAGGTCGACACCGCGCGGCTGGTGCAGCCGTCCGTCGCCGGCTCCCGGCTCGCCGGTGCCCGCCACGGTGCCGATCACACCGTCGCGGCCCACCACCCGTACCCGGTGCGACCAGCAGTCGGCTATGTACAGCCGGCCTTCGGCGTCGACGGCGAGGTCGATCGGATGGTGCAGGGCGCTCGCGGGTCCGGGTACGGCGTCCGGGCCGGAGCCGGGCTCGCCGGTGCCCGCCACGGTCCGGATCATCCCGTCGGGATCGATGGCCCGGACCCGGTGCCCGCCCCACTCGGCGACGTAGAGGGTGCCCGCCCCGTCGAGCGCGAGGCCCCGGGGTTCGGTGAACAGTGCGGCGGCGGCCGGGCCGCCGTCGCCGCCGTAGCCCGCCTCGCCGGTGCCGGCGACGGTGGTGATGACGCCGTCCGGGTCGATGCGCCGGATGCGGTGGTTCCAGTAGTCCGCGACGTACAGGGCGCCGTCGGGGGCGACGGCCAGCCCGCCGGGCTCGTTCAGCCGCGCCTGGTGCGCCGGGCCCCCGTCGCCGCCGTAGCCCGGCTCGCCGGTGCCGCCGACCGTGGTGATGATCCCGTCGCGGTCGACGCGCCGGACGCGGTGGCCCTTCCACTCGGCGACGTACCACGCACCGGACGCGTCCACGGCGAGTGCCCGCGGCTGGTCCAGGACCGCCCCGGCCGCGGGACCGCCGTCCCCGCCGTAGCCCGCCTCGCCGGTGCCGGCGGCGGTGACGACGATCCCGCGGGCGAGCGCCCGGACGCCCGCCTCCGATTTCTGACGCTCCGTCATTCCGGCCTCCTGTCAGGGGTTTTCGGTCGGCGCCACCACCGGTGCCGAATCAGCGTAGGAGCGGTCGACCGGGGCCGGTAGGGCGCGCCTCGGCCACGTGCCGGCGGCCGGAGCGGACCGCCCAGGCGAACACCGCGGAGCTGAACCCGACCACGGCGAGGGTGTCGTATGGCTGGGACAGCAGTCCGGAGCCGCCGAAGGAGCCGAGCGCGGAGCAGCACAGCAGGCCGGTGAGCCACACCAGCAGCCAGGCGCCGTCGCACAGCTCCCGGCGCAGCGGGAACCTGCCCCGCCCGGCCCGGACGAGCCAGGACAGCGGCACCCCGGCGAGCGCGAGGGGCAGGGTCAGGCGCAGGCGGTGCCAGGTGGACCAGTACACGAACAGGGTGGCCACGAGGAAGCTGAGCGGTGCGATCCAGCGGACCGGCCCGGCGGGGCGCCCGGCGGGGCGCAGGGTGGCGGCGGCGACGGCGGAGGTGGCGTACACGAGCAGGAAGAGGTTGCCCAGGGTGCCGACGACGTCCTGCCAGGTGCCGAAGGGCAGCAGGTAGACCGTCATCACCGTGACGTTCAGCACGAGCGCGCGGTGCGGGATGCCGGAGCCCGCGTGCACGCTCAGGAACCAGCGGGGCAGCATGCCGTTCTTGGCGAGCGCGTAGGACCGCCGGGCATTGATCCCGACCCCGACGAAGGTCGCACCGCCGGGCGAGACGACGGCGTCGGCGTACAGCAGCATGGCCAGCCAGTGCAGGTTGATCAGCAGGGCCAGCTCGCCGAAGGGGGAGGTGAGGTCGACGCCCTGCCAGCCGTGCGTGAGGGCGCCGTCCGGGACGGCGAAGAGGAAGGCGAGCTGGAGACCGGTGTACAGCAGGACGGCGAGACCGATGGCGGTCGGCACCGCCCTGCGCAGGTGCCGCCCGGGGTCCCGGGCCTCGCCCGCCAGGTCGACGGGCGCCTGGAAGCCGTTGACGGCGTAGATGACGCCGCCCGCCGAGAGGGCGGCCAGGCCCGCGGACCAGCCGTACGGGGCGAAGCCGCCGTGGTCGGTGAGCCGGTGCGGGTGGAAGCCGGAGGCGAGCAGCAGGACGACGGTCAGGACAGGGACGGACGTCTTGACGAGGGTGAGGACGACGTTCACCCGGGTGAAGAGGCGTACGCCGAACCAGTTGAGGGTCGCGAAGCCGAGGGTGAGGGCGACCGCGACGACCACACCCGGCCAGCTCAGCCGGCCGTGCGCGTGCAGTGCGGGAAACCAGCGGGTCAGGTACTGCACGGTCGCGGTGACCTCGGCGGCGTTCGCCCCCACGGACAGCAGCACCGCCCAGCTGATCACACCGGCGACGAGCGGACTGTTGGCGTACAGCGGCCAGCGCACCGTGCCGCCGGCCTCCGGCATCCGCGCCGCGAGGTCCACCAGGACGAGCGCGACGAGCATGGCCAGCGCCCCGGCGGCCAGCCAGGACAGCACGGACAGGGGGCCGGCGGTCTGCGCCGCGTACATCGCACTGAACAGCCAGCCGGAGCCGACGATGTCGCTGAAGCCCACCGCCGTCAGGGCCCAGAAGCCCAGGTGCCTGCGGAGTTTGCGTTCCTCCCGGCGCACGGCGTCGGGGGCGGCCGGTATGGCCCCGGATAACGGCTGCTGTGGTTCGGGGCCTTGCTGCGAAGAGGTGCGTTCCACGCTCCCTCGCTTCCCGCGCCCGCGCTGAGCGACGCGCGGGCGCCACCAGATTCACCACCGCGTCGCACGTGCACGAGCCCGCGCATTGACGTCAAACCACCTGATAGTTAGCAGATCAGACGCAAGTCCCCTTTACGGGTGCTCGTTGCTGCATTCGGTCCGAAGCTCTGTCCATGTGCCTACGGTCGTCAAGGAAACGCATGAACAGCCGTGGCCGGCCGCTTCCCTGACGGAGCGGCAGCGCCGAAGGAAGCGCCATGCACACCTTCCGAACCGTTCGAAGCTTTCCGCCGACCATGCGTCTGCTGCTCGTCAACCAACTCGGCATCGACGTCGGCTTCTACCTTCTGATCCCCTACCTCTCCACCCACCTCAGCCACGACCTCCACCTGTCCGCGGCGGCCACCGGGGCGATCCTCGGCGCACGCCAGCTCAGTCAGCACGGCCTGTTCGTCGTGGGCGGCACGGCCGCGGACCGGCTGGGCGCGCACCGGGTCATCCCGTTCGGCTGCGCGGTGCGCACGGCGGGCTTCGCGCTCTTCGCCTTCGGTGACGGGGTGCCCGCAGCGCTGGCGGCGTCGGTGCTCAGCGGGCTGGCGGGCGCGCTGTTCTACCCGGCGGTGCGCGCCTATGTCGCCGAGGCCGCCGCCGACCGCAAGGCCGAGGCGTTCGCCCTGTTCAACGTCTTCGCCACCACCGGGGGGCTGCTCGGCCTGCTGCTGGGCAGCATGCTGTGCCTCATCGACTTCCGCGTCACCGCGCTCACCGCCGCGGCCGTGTTCGCCGTCCTGACGGTGGCCCAGTTCTTCGCGCTGCCGGAGCAGCACGTCCGGCCCGCGTCCGAAACCGTGCTGCGCGACTGGCGCGAGGCTCTCGGCAATCACGCCTTCCTGGCCTTCGCGCTGACCATGTCGGGCATGTCGGCGCTGGAGAGCCAGGTGTACCTGCTGTTCACCGAGAGTGCCCACCGGGCCTCCGGGTGGCAGAGCGCCGCCGCCCTGCTGCCGTTGGTGGGGGCGGTGGCGAACCTGCTGCTCCAGCTGCGCGTCACCACGCTGACCCGGCTGCGCGGCGGCGCGGAGGCGTGGATCGCGCCCGGCGTGCTGCTCATAGGGCTCGGCTTCCTGCCGCCGGCGCTGACGGACGGACTCGGCGCTGCCGCCGGCGCACTCGGCACGGCCGTACGGCTCGCCCCGCTCGTCGTCGGTGTGCTCCTGCTCCAGCTGGGCGTGATGGTCGCCCAGCCGCCGGCCATGGAACTGGTCGCTCGGTACGCCACCGAGCGCATGGCGGGCACCTATTTCGGCCTGTTCCACGTCCTGTCGGGCACGTTCGGCACGGCCTGCACCGGCGGGGTCGGCTGGGTGATGGACCGGGCCGCGGACAACGGCCGGACCTGGCTGCCCTGGGTGTGCTGCGCGGTGCTCGGCACGCTGTCCGCGGGCGCCCTCGCGTTCCTGCACAGACGTCGCGCGCTGCCCACCGACCCTGCGGTGACGCACGCCTGACGAGGCGTCCGCTCGGGCGAACACTCGGCAAAGGAAGCGAAATAAATCAAACAAATGGGGATGAACCGTACTGGGGCGCGAATCACGCCACCGGAGAGGACCGAACCGTGCGCACATCCCTCGCCGTAGCCGGCGCCTTTATCGACTGACCGTCCAGGAAGCACAATCCCCCCACGAACCGAGGAAGTTCACATGGCCCGCGTACTGGTGACAGGTTTCGAGCCGTTCGACAAGGACACCTACAACCCCTCCTGGGCCGCGGCCCAGCTGCTCCAGAAGAACCCGCCGGACGGCGTGCGGGTGACGGCCGTCCAACTGCCGTGCGTCTTCGGCAAGTCGCTGTCCGTACTGCGTGACGCGGTGCTGGAGGCGGACCCCGAGCTGGTCGTCTCGATCGGCCTGTCCCCCCGCACCGGCATCTCGGTCGAGCGCGTCGCCATCAACGTCAACGACAGCCCCATTCCCGACAACGCCGGCCGGCAGCCCATCGACGAGCCCATCGCCTCCGACGGCCCCGCCGCCTACTTCTCCACCCTGCCGATCAAGCGCATCGTCTCGGAGGTGCAGAAGAAGACCGACGTGAACGCCTGGGTCTCCCAGACCGCCGGGACGTTCGTGTGCAACCACGTGTTCTACGGCCTGATGCACCTGCTGGCCACCGAGGGCAGGCAGCGGCGCGGCGGCTTCGTGCACATCCCGCACACCCCCGAGATGCCCCTCGCCGTGAACGGGCAGGTCCCCTCGCTCCCGGTGGACGCCACCACGGAGGGCCTGCGCGTCGTCCTGTCGACCGCGCTGGCGCACGAGACGGACATCCCGGTCTCGGCCGGCACGACACACTGACGGACGCTCGGGGCACCGGCAGGGCGGTCCGGGCACCGGCGGGACGGTCCGGACACCGGCGGGGCGGTCCAGGCGCCGGCGGGACGGTCCGGACACCGGCGGGGCGGTCCAGGCGCCGGCGGGACGGTCCGGACACCGGCGGGACGGTTCGCGCGGAAGACCGGCACAAGATCGGCACGGCCCCGGCTCGAGATCGTCGCGAGATCGGCAGCGGCACCGCGGGTGATCCTGGTCTGCGCGGGTGAACGATGGCCGCCGCCTCGGCGTGGCGGCCACCGTTCTTCCGTTCACGCAGGTGGCATCGATTCTGCACCTGCGATGTGAGGTGGGGCGGGTGGGACTCGAACCCACGGCCGACGGATTATGAGTCCGCTGCTCTAACCGGCTGAGCTACCGCCCCATAGCGGCGTGTCGCGTACATGTGTGCGCGCCGTCTGCCGCAGCATAGCCGCTCATACGATCTCCTGCTTCGGATGGTCGGCTTCCACACTGCTCATGACCTTGAGGACTGCGGCGCGGGCGCGGCGGTTCCCGTGGACATGAAAAAGGACCCCTGAGGGGTCCTCGTTCAGCGCTCCCCCGACTGGACTCGAACCAGTAACCTGCCGGTTAACAGCCGGCTGCTCTGCCAATTGAGCTACGGAGGACCGAAGCTCCCCCGACTGGACTCGAACCAGTAACCTGCCGGTTAACAGCCGGCTGCTCTGCCAATTGAGCTACGGAGGATCGCCTCGTTGCATCGAACGTACCTACCCGGGTATTCGCCAGGGGGCGGCCGCTCGCTGCGACACATACATTAGCGCAAGCAGGGGGGTGCTCCGCCAATCGGTACTCCCCGGTGCCAGCGCCGCACCAGAGACCTACACACGGGAAGGGTGGCAGCCATGCGCTACCGGCTCACGTTCCTCGCCGGACTGGCCCTCGGTTACGTGCTCGGCACGCGGGCCGGACGCGAGCGCTACGAACAGCTGAAGAAGTCGGCCCGGCAGATCGCACAGAACCCCGCGGTGCGGAACACCGCCGAGACGGCCGCCCAGCAGGGGCGCGTCTACGCCGGCAAGGCCTTCCACACGGTCAGCGACAAGGTCGGGGACCGGGTCCCGGAATCCGTCGCCCAGCGCGTGCGGTCCCTGCGGGAGCGCAGCGTCGACGGGACGGCGGAGGACGACTGGGGCACGAGCAACACGTAGGGGGCAGGTGCCGGCACCGGGCGGGAGGACCGCCCGGGAGCACGGGAAGCCCGACGGGGTGACCCGCCCGGGAGCACGGGAATCCCGATGGGGTGACCCGCCCGGGAGCGCGGGAACCCTGACGGGGTGACCCGCCGGGGGCGCGCGGGGAACCACGCGAGCGGCCCCGCACGGCCCGCGTCCGCCGGACGCCGGCCGCCCCCTCGGACCCCGTGCGCACTCGGCGGCCGAACCAACCGCGGGGATGCTGCAAAATTCTCCACATGGGGATAGTCGCCGGCTTGGACAGCTCGCCCGATTTCACGCGCATCGTGGTCTGTGACACAGACACCGGCGCGGTACTCCGCCAGGGATACGCACCGCACCCGGTCGAGGCGCCGGACGGCGGGCGCCCTAGCGACGTCGACCCGCAGGCCTGGCTGCTGTCCCTGGGCGAGGCCGCGGGAGGTGGCCTGCTGGAGGGCGTGCAGGCCATCGGCGTGTCCGCGCAGCAGAACGCGCTGGTCCCGCTGGACGCCCAGGGCAACACCGTCCGCCCGGCCATGGTCGGCGGCGACAAGCGGGCGCAGGTCGCGGCGGCCGATCTCGTGGACGCCCTCGGCGGCCGGGAGGCCTGGGCCCAGGCGGTCGGCTGCGTGCCGCAGGCGGCCCAGCCGGTCACCAAACTGCGCTGGCTCGCGAAGAACGAGCCGGAGAACGCGCTGCGCACGGCCGTCCTTCTCCAGGCCCACGACTGGCTCGTCTGGCAGCTGCTCGGGCGGCCGGTGCGGCGGACCACGGACCGCGGCGGCGCCTCCGGCACCGGGTACTGGTCGGCGGCCACCGGCGCCTACCGGCCCGATCTGGTCGAGCTGGCACTCGGCCACCAGGCGATGATGCCGGAGGTGATCGGCCCGGCCGACGCGGCCGGCACGACCCCGGAGGGGCTGCTGATCTCCGCCGGCACCGGGGAGACCATGGCCGCCGCCTTCGGGCTCGGGATCGGGCTGGGCGACGCGGTCGTCTCGCTCGGCGCCTCCGGTTCCGTGATGGCCGTGCACCCCGAGGCGCTCGCCGACCAGACCGGGATGATCACCTCCCTCGCCGACGCCACCGGCATGCACCTGCCGGTCGTCACCACCCTGAACGCCGTGCGCACCCTGCGCGGCACCGCCGAACTCCTCGGCCTGCCCGATCTGGAGAGCCTGTCCGACCTGGCGATGAAGTCCACGCCGGGCTCGCACGGCCTGGTGCTGCTGCCGTACCTGGAGGGCGAGCGGACGCCGAACCTGCCGCACACCGCGGGCACCCTCGCCGGGCTGCGCCGCGAGTCGATGAAGCCCGAGCATCTGGCGCGGGCCGCCTTCGAGGGCATGCTGTGCGGGCTCGCGGACGCGCTGGACGTGCTGCGCGGGCGGGGCGTGGAGGTGCGGCGGATCTTCCTGCTCGGCGCCGCCGCCGAGCTGCCCGCCGTGCAGGCCTCGGCGCCGTCGCTGTTCGGCGCGCAGGTCGTCGTGCCGCAGCCCGCGGACTACGCGGCGATCGGCGCGGCCCGGCAGGCGGCCTGGGCGCTCGGCGTCTCGCAGGGCACCCTCGATCCGCGCACCCCTCCGGCCTGGCAGGGCGCGGCGGCGCAGGTGCTGGAGCCGGGCGAGGAACTGGCCGTGGGACAGGCGGTACGGCAGCAGTTCACGGCGGTACGCGAGCAGACCCACCCCGGAGCTTTCAACTCGTAGAGGGGCGAGGGTGGACACAACACCCGGAAGGCGTAGGGGCGCAGGAGCGGTCTCCGTCGCGTAATTCGGTTGAGGTAACGCGGGTGGAGTGTTCGACGATAGGGGCCAAGGGCAACCGAACCAGCCCCTTTCGCCGACTCCGAGAGACGTAGCGTGCTCATACGACTTCTGCGGACCTATCTCAGGCCCTACAAGAAACCCATCGCCGTCCTGGTGGTGCTGCAGTTCCTCCAGACCTGCGCCACCCTCTACCTGCCCACGCTGAACGCGGACATCATCGACAACGGTGTCGTGACGGGTGACACGGGTTACATACTGTCCTTCGGCGCCCTGATGATCGGCATCTCGCTGGCACAGGTCGTGTGCAACATCGGTGCCGTCTACTACGGCGCCCGGACCGCCTCCGCGCTCGGCCGGGACGTGCGGGGCGAGGTCTTCGACCGGGTGCAGTCCTTCTCCGCGCGTGAGGTGGGTCACTTCGGGGCGCCCTCGCTGATCACCCGTACGACGAACGACGTGCAGCAGGTCCAGATGCTGGCCCTGATGACGTTCACCCTGATGGTGTCGGCGCCCATCATGTGCGTGGGCGGCATCGTGCTGGCCCTCGGCCTGGACGTACCGCTGTCCGGGGTGCTGGTCGCGGTCGTGCCGGTCCTCGGCGTCTCCGTGACGCTCATCGTGCGCCGGCTGCGCCCGCTGTTCCGGTCGATGCAGGTCCGGCTGGACACGGTGAACCGGGTGCTGCGCGAGCAGATCACCGGCAACCGGGTCATCCGCGCCTTCGTCCGGGACGGGTACGAGCAGGGCCGGTTCGGGAAGGCCAACGCCGAGCTGACCGACATGCAGATGGCCACCGGCCGGATGCTCGCCCTGATGTTCCCGATCGTCATGACGGTCGTGAACCTGTCGTCCATCGCGGTGGTGTGGTTCGGCGCCCACCGGATCGACAGCGGCGGGATGGCCATCGGCGACCTGACCGCGTTCCTCGCCTATCTGATGCAGATCGTCATGTCCGTGATGATGGCCACCTTCATGTTCATGATGGTGCCGCGCGCGGAGGTCTGCGCCGAGCGCATCCAGGAGGTCCTGGAGACCGAGTCCAGCGTCGTGCCGCCGGCGGCTCCGGTCACCGAGCTGCGCGCGCACGGGCACCTGGAGATCCGGGGCGCGGGCTTCCGCTACCCGGGTGCCGAGGAACCGGTGCTGAAGTCCGTCGACCTGGTGGCCCGGCCGGGCGAGACGACCGCCGTGATCGGCTCCACCGGCAGCGGCAAGTCGACCCTGCTCGGACTCGTCCCCCGGCTCTTCGACAACACCGAGGGCGAGGTCCTGGTGAACGGCGTGGGCGTCCAGGACGTCGACCCGCGGCTGCTCGCGAAGACCGTCGGGCTCGTGCCCCAGAAGCCGTACCTGTTCGCGGGCACCGTCGCCACCAACCTGCGCTACGGCAACCCGGACGCCACCGACGAGGAGCTGTGGCAGGCGCTGAAGGTGGCGCAGGCCGAGGACTTCGTTCGGAAGCTGGAGGGCGGCCTGGACGCGCCGATCTCACAGGGCGGCACGAACGTCTCCGGCGGTCAGCGCCAGCGGCTCGCCATCGCCCGCACGCTCGTGCAGCGCCCGGAGATCTACCTCTTCGACGACTCCTTCTCGGCGCTCGACTACGCCACCGACGCCGCCCTGCGCGCCGCGCTGGCCGAGGAGACCGCCGAGGCGACCGTCGTCATCGTCGCCCAGCGGGTGGCGACGATCCGGGACGCCGACCGGATCATCGTGCTCGACGAGGGCCGGGTGGTCGGCTCCGGCCGGCACGCCGAACTGATGGCGTCCAACGAGACCTACCGGGAGATCGTGCTCTCCCAGCTGACGGAAGCGGAGGCAGCCTGATGGCCGGGCCCATGGGACGCATGATGGCCGGGGGGCCCGACCAGCGCTCGATGGACTTCAAGGGGTCGGGCCGGCGGCTCGTCGCCCAGTTCAGGCCCGAGCGGTTCACGATCTACGGTCTGCTGCTGTGCGTGGTCGTCAGCGTGGGCCTGAGCGTGGTCGGCCCGAAGATCCTCGGCAGGGCCACCGACCTGGTGTTCGCCGGCATCATCGGCCGGCAGATGCCCGAGGGGGCCACCAAGGAGCAGGTGCTCGACTCCATGCGCGAGCGCGGCCAGGGCCGGGTCGCGGACATGCTGGGCGGCACCGACTTCACCCCCGGCAAGGGGATCGACTTCGGTGCCGTCGGCGACGTGCTGCTGCTCGCGCTCGGCACGTTCCTGGTCGCGGGTCTGCTGATGGCCATCGCGACCCGGCTGGTCAACCGTGCCGTGAACCGCACGATGTACCGGCTGCGGGAGGACGTGCAGACGAAGCTGTCGCGGCTGCCGCTGTCGTACTTCGACAAGCGCCAGCGCGGTGAGGTGCTGTCCCGGGCGACGAACGACATCGACAACATCGGGCAGACCCTCCAGCAGTCGATGGGCCAGCTGATCAACTCGGTGCTGACCATCGTCGGCGTCCTGGTGATGATGTTCTGGGTCTCCTGGCTGCTGGCACTGGTCGCGCTCGTCACCGTGCCGCTGTCGTTCGTGGTCGCCACCCGGGTCGGCAAGCGGTCGCAGCCGCACTTCGTGCAGCAGTGGCGCTCCACCGGCAAGCTGAACGCCCACATCGAGGAGATGTACACCGGGCACACCCTGGTGAAGGTGTTCGGCCGGCAGGAGGAGTCGGCCCGGCAGTTCGCCGAGCAGAACGAGGCGCTGTACGAGGCCGGGTTCAGGGCGCAGTTCAACAGCGGTGTCATGCAGCCGCTGATGATGTTCGTGTCGAACCTGAACTACGTGCTGGTCGCGGTCGTCGGCGGCCTGCGCGTCGCTTCGGGCTCCCTGTCCATCGGTGACGTCCAGGCGTTCATCCAGTACTCGCGGCAGTTCTCCATGCCGCTGACGCAGGTCGCGTCGATGGCGAACCTGGTGCAGTCGGGTGTCGCGTCGGCCGAGCGGGTCTTCGAACTCCTCGACGCCGAGGAGCAGGAGGCCGATCCGGTGCCGGGCGAGCGGCCGGAGGAGCTGAGCGGGCGGGTGCGCCTCGAGAACGTGTCGTTCCGGTACGAGCCGGAGAAGCCGCTGATCGAGGACCTGTCGCTCACGGTCGAGCCGGGGCACACGGTGGCGATCGTCGGCCCGACCGGCGCCGGCAAGACCACGCTGGTCAACCTGCTGATGCGGTTCTACGACGTGTCCGACGGCCGGATCACCCTCGACGGGGTGGACATCCGCAGGATGACCAGGGACGAACTCCGGTCCGGCATCGGCATGGTGCTCCAGGACACCTGGCTGTTCGGCGGCACCATCGCGGAGAACATCGCGTACGGCGCCGCGCGCGAGGTCACCCGCGGCGAGATCGAGGAGGCCGCGCGCGCCGCGCACGCGGACCGTTTCGTCCGCACTCTGCCCGACGGGTACGACACCGTGATCGACGACGAGGGCACGGGTGTCAGCGCCGGTGAGAAGCAGCTGATCACCATCGCGCGGGCGTTCCTGTCCGACCCGGTGATCCTGGTGCTGGACGAGGCGACGAGTTCCGTGGACACACGCACGGAGGTGCTGATCCAGAAGGCGATGGCCAAGCTGGCCGCCGGCCGTACGTCGTTCGTGATCGCGCACCGGCTGTCGACGATCCGGGACGCCGACACGATCCTCGTGATGGAGAACGGGTCCATCGTCGAACAGGGCGCCCACACGGAGCTGTTGGCGGCCGACGGGGCGTACGCCCGGCTGTACAAGGCCCAGTTCGCGCAGGCTGTGGCCGAGGTCGACTAGGCGCACGGGGGGGCCGCCGGACGGCGGTTCCCCCTCAGTCCAGGTAGCCCCTGAGCTGGTCCGCGAAGGCGTGGTCCCGCAGCTTGTTCAGCGTCTTGGACTCGATCTGCCGTATCCGTTCCCGCGTCACGCCGAAGATGCGCCCTATCTCCTCCAGGGTGCGCGGGCGCCCGTCGGCCAGCCCGTAGCGGAGCTGTACGACCTTGCGCTCCCGCTCCCCCAGCGTGGACAGCACCGCCTCCAGGTGCTCGCGCAGCAGCAGGAACGCCGCCGATTCGACCGGGCTCGCCGCGTCGCCGTCCTCGATGAGGTCGCCGAGGGCGACGTCGTCCTCCTCGCCGACCGGGGCGTGCAGCGACACCGGCTCCTGGGCGAGACGCAGCACCTCGCCCACCCGCTCGGGCGGGAGGTCCAGGTGGGCGGCGACCTCGTCCGGGGTCGGCTCGTAGCCGCGCTCCTGGAGCATCCGCCGCTGGACGCGGACGACGCGGTTGATCAGCTCCACCACGTGCACCGGGACGCGGATGGTGCGGGCCTGGTCCGCCAGGGCCCGGGACATGGCCTGGCGGATCCACCAGGTCGCGTACGTCGAGAACTTGTAGCCCCGGGCGTAGTCGAACTTCTCCACGGCCCGGATGAGCCCGAGGTTGCCCTCCTGCACCAGGTCGAGCATGGTCAGGCCGCGGCCGACGTACCGCTTGGCGACGGAGACGACGAGCCGCAGGTTGGCCTCGATGAGCCGGCGCTTGGCCATCCGGCCCATGACGACGAGCCGGTCCAGGTCGCGTCCGAGCCGGCTGTCCAGGTCGGGGGTGCTGCCCAGCTTCTCCTCGGCGAACAGGCCGGCCTCCACCCGGCGGGCGAGTTCCACCTCCTCGGCCGCGGTGAGCAGCGGGATACGGCCGATCTCGCGCAGGTACTGGCGGAACAGATCGGCCGAGGGGCCCCCGGACTCGGCCCGGGCGGCGGCCGGCGCCTCGACGGGCTCGACGGCCTCCGCGGTCTCCTCGGGCTCTTCCGCGAGCGCCTCGGCGGGGGGTTCCGCCGGCTCCGCGGCCGCCGCCTCGGGGTGCAGGGCGGCTCGGCCCTGCGGGGGCACGGCCACGAGGACGTCCGTCTCCGGTTCCGGCTCGTCCGCGCCGGTGCTGGTGGCGCTGGTACTGCTGTCGGTCTGGGTGAGGGTCCGGGTCTGCACGGGGGGCGACCTCCAGGATGATCGCTGCTGAAGGTGTGCGGCAGCGGTATGCGGCAGCGGAGAGTCGACGGCCTGCGCTCCGAGGACTCGGGCACCGCCCCCAGTGTGGAGTACGACACAAGCCCGCCACGAGGGGCGTGCGGTGACTTTTTGCGTCCGGTCCGTGACGGGGAGGTCATCTGGCTCGCCGGACTATGCGGCCGGCACGTGCGGACCCGGGCGGCCCCGGGCGGCCCCGGGAGAGGGCCGGCCCGCCCCGGGCGTCACAGCGCCTCCGCGCCCCGCTCCCGCAACGCCTGGTCGTACTGCTGGAGGACCCACAACTCGTTCTGCACGGCGGCCAGCTGGGCGGGGTCGCCGCCGGCGGCCAGGCGGGTCAGCTGGGACTGGATGTCGCGGATGCGGCGCTCCACGGCCCGGCGGCGGATCTGCACCAGGACCGTGCCGGCGTACGTCTCGTCCACCGTGCGCCGCAGGATCGGCTCGACGGCCAGCTCGGTGACCATCGCGCGGACCGTGTCGTCGGGCGCGGCCTCGCGCACCCGGACCAGATACTCCTGCGGGTCCGGCACGCCGTACTCGGCGCCGCCCGACTCCGCGACGGCCTGGCGCACCGCGGCGTACGGCGGGGCGGTGAACTCGTCCACGCCGTAGGCGTCGAAGGCCGGGGAGACCAGTTCGGGGCGCTGGAGGGCGAGTTTGAGCAGTTCGCGCTCGGCGGCGTGGACGGGGTTGCGCAGGGTCAGCGCCGGGCCGCCGGCGGCCTGGCGGGGTGCCTCGGTCCACTGCCGGCCGTCCGGGCGGGGCCGGCCCTGCTGCGGGGCGTCCTTGCCGCCCCGGTCCCGGGCCCAGCGGGCCAGCTGGGCGACGCGGCGGACCACGAACTGGGTGTCGAGGATGCCGAGCATGCCGGCCAGCTGGACGGCGACCTCGTGCTGGGCGCCGCTGTTCTTGATCCGGGCGACGATCGGCGCGGCCTCGTCCAGGGCCGCCGCGCGGCCCGCCGGGGTGTCCAGGTCGTAGCGGACCATGATCTGGCGGAGCGCGAACTCGAAGAGCGGGGTGCGGGGTTCGGCCAGGTCGGCGACCGCCTCGTCGCCCTTGGCGAGACGCAGCTCGCACGGGTCCATGCCGTCGGGCGCGATCGCGATGTACGTCTCCGCGGCGAACTTCTGGTCGTCCTCGAAGGCGCGCAGCGCGGCCTTCTGCCCGGCCGCGTCACCGTCGAAGGTGAAGATCACCCGGGCCGAGCCGTTGTCCATCAGCAGCCGGCGCAGGATCTTGATGTGGTCGCCGCCGAAGGCCGTACCGCAGGTCGCGATGGCCGTCGTCACACCGGCGAGATGGCAGGCCATGACGTCGGTGTAGCCCTCGACCACGACCGCCCGGCTGGACTTCGCGATCTCCTTCTTCGCGAGGTCGATGCCGTACAGCACCTGGCTCTTGCGGTAGATCGCCGTCTCGGGCGTGTTCAGGTACTTCGGGCCGGTGTCCGCCTCGTACAGCTTGCGGGCGCCGAAGCCGACGACCTCGCCGCCGATGTCCCGGATGGGCCACATGAGCCGGCCCCGGAAGCGGTCGATCGGACCGCGGCGGCCCTCCTGCGAAAGACCGGAGAGGGTCAGTTCCTTGTCGGTGAAGCCCTTGCCGCGCAGGTAGCGGGTGAGGTGGTCCCAGCCCTGGGGGCTGTAGCCCACGCCGAAGTGGACGGCGGCGGCCTGGTCGAAGCCGCGCTCGGCGAGGAAGACCCGGCCGGTCTCGGCCTCGGGGCTGGTGGCGAGCTGCTCGGCGTACCACTGCGCGGCGATCTTGTGTGCCTCGACCAGGCGGATGCGCTCGCCGCGCTGGTGGGCCGGGTTGTACCCGCCCTCCTCGTACCGCAGGGTGATGCCGGCCTGGGCGGCCAGCCGCTCGACCGCCTCCGAGAAGGAGAGGTGGTCCACCTTCATGACGAAGGTGATGGTGTCGCCGCCCTCCTGGCAGCCGAAGCAGTGGAAGAGTCCCTTGCTCGGGCTGACCTGGAAGGACGGCGACTTCTCGTCGTGGAACGGGCACAGGCCCTTGAGGTTGCCGCCGCCCGCGTTGCGCAGCTGGAGGTACTCGGAGACCACGGCGTCGATCGGGACCGCGTCCCGTACCGCCTTCACGTCCTCGTCGTTGATCCGTCCTGCCACGGATGAATTCTACGGGGGCGCGGCGCCCCCTCGGTGGCGCGGGAACCTCGCCGGCGACCGCGCACGGCCCGCGGGCGCGGCCCGCCGGACGGCGGCGGACGCCTAGGCGCCGAGGCTCTCCAACGGCACGTGCGGGTCCGCGAGCGCTTCGAGATCCACCGGCACCGCGGCCCGGATCAGTTTCTGGATCTGCTCTGTGACATCCCACACGTTCACGTTCATCCCGGCCAGCACGCGTCCCTGCGCCACCCAGAACGCGATGAACTCCCGCTTGCCGGCGTCGCCGCGGATCACCACCTCGTCGTACGTCCCGGGCGGCGCCCAGCCGCTGTACTCCATGCCCAGGTCGTACTGGTCGGTGAAGAAGTAGGGCACGCGGTCGTAGACCACCTCCCTGCCCAGCATCGCGCGCGCCGCCGCCGGTCCGCCGTTCAGCGCGTTGGCCCAGTGCTCGACCCGCAGCCGGGTGCCGAACCGGGCGTGCGGGAAGGAGGCGACGTCACCGGCCGCGTAGATCTCGGGGTCGGACGTGCGCAGCCGCTCGTCGACGACGATGCCGCCGCCGTGCGCCCGGTCGGCGATCTCCAGCCCCGCCGCCTCGGCGAGCGCGATCCGCGGCGCCGCGCCGATGGCCGCGAGGACGTCGTGCGCCGGGTGCTCCTCGCCGTCGTCGGTGCGGGCCGCGAGGACCATGCCGTCCTGGCCGACGATCTCGGTGAGCCGCACGCCGAAGCGGAAGCGGACGCCGTGCTCGCGGTGCAGCTGGGCGAAGACGTTGCCCAGCTCGGGGCCGAGGACGCCGTGCAGCGGGGTCGGGGCCGGTTCGATCACCGTGACCTCGGCGCCGTACTCGCGGGCGGCTGCCGCGACCTCCAGGCCGATCCAGCCGGCGCCGGCGATCACGATGTGCCCGTTGTCCCGGCCGAGGTGCTGGAGGACGCCTTTCAGCCGCTCGGCGTGCGCCAGGCGGCGCAGGTGGTGGACGCCCGCCAGGCCGGTGCCGGGGATGTCGAGGCGGCGCGGTTCGGCACCGGTGACCAGCAGCAGCTTGTCGTACCGGACGAGGGTGCCGTCCTCACCGAAGCGGACCGTCTTCGCCGTGCGGTCGATGCGGTCCACGGTCTGGCCGAGATGCAGCTCGATGTCGTTCTGCGCGTACCAGGCGGGCTCGTGCACGAAGACGCTGTCGCGTTCCTCCTTGCCGAGCAGATAGCCCTTGGACAGTGGCGGTCGCTCGTACGGGTGGTCGCGTTCGTCGCAGATCAGTATCACCCGTCCGCTGTAGCCCTCCGCCCGGAGCGTTTCGGCCGCCTTCGCGCCGGCGAGGCCGCCTCCGACGATGACGAATGTCTGATCCGCGTCGACCACTTGATGCCTCCTACGGGGGTCTGGGGGGTGTCTCCCCAGAGAACACAGCGTGTGCCGCCACATGCGAGCGTCCCGCACGTGGCGTGCTGCGGGAAGAGGGGGTGACCCGATCAGGCCACGCCGGGTCACGTTCCCTCTACATATGCCCCGTCAGTCTCGCGTGCAGCGAGAGGGCGGAGGCGTCGGTGAGGGAGGCGATCTGGTCGACGATCACCCGCTTGCGCGCCCGGTCGTCGCCCGCCGCGTCGAACAGGGCCCGGAACTGGGGGTCCAGGCCGTCGGGGGCGCGGGCGGTCAGCGCCTCGGCCAGCTCGGCGACGATCACCCGCTGGTCGGCCCGGAGCCGCTCCTGCTCGGCGCGCTGCATCACGTACCGGTCCGCGACCGCCTTGAGCACCGCGCACTCCATGCGGGTCCGGCGGGGTACGACCAGCTCGGCGCCGTAGCGGGTGAGCCGGCCGGTGCCCGCCCCCGTGCCCGGACGGCCCGGGTGGTACCCCCACGCGGCGCGCGTGGCGGACTCCGCGGCGAGGCAGAACCGGCCGATGAGCTGGCTGGTGGCGTCCTTGAGG
The DNA here is from genome assembly GCF_016741855.1 of Streptomyces musisoli. Classification (GTDB taxonomy): domain Bacteria; phylum Actinomycetota; class Actinomycetes; order Streptomycetales; family Streptomycetaceae; genus Streptomyces; species Streptomyces musisoli. Next base: position 270,859 of record NZ_JAERRH010000003.1, read on the forward strand.
CGGGCCTGGGCGACGGCCGTGCCGTCGTAGCCGTGCGGCCACCACTCCTCGGCCTGGAGGCGTTCCAGGGCCTCGGCCAGCTCGGCCGGGTCGGTGTCCGCGGGGACGTAGCGCCCGATGGCGACCGCGAACACCGCCTGCCGTTCGGACTCCGCGTGCAGGCTGTCGGGGTCGATGTGACCGGCGTGCAGGCCGTCCTCGACGTCGTGCACCGAGTACGCCACGTCGTCCGACCAGTCCATGACCTGCGCCTCGAAGCAGGTGCGGGTGCCCGGGGCGTGGGCCCGGACCCAGTCGAACACCGGGCGGTCGTCCTCGTACACACCGAACTTCCGGGACGCCGGGTCGGTCGGGTGCGCCCCGCGCGGCCACGGGTACTTGGTGGCGGCGTCGAGGGTGGCCCGGGTGAGGTTGAGGCCGACGGAGCCCTCCTCGGTGAAGCGCTTGGGCTCGATGCGGGTGAGGAGCCTGAGGGACTGGGCGTTGCCCTCGAAGCCGCCGCAGTCGTCGGCGAACTCGTTCAGCGCGGTTTCGCCGTTGTGGCCGAAGGGCGGGTGGCCGAGGTCGTGGGACAGACAGGCCGCCTCCACCAGGTCGGGATCGCAGCCGAGGGCCGCGCCCAGCTCACGGCCGACCTGGGCGCACTCCAGGGAGTGGGTGAGCCTGGTGCGGGGGCTGGCGTCCCAGGCGTGGCTTCGGGTGCCGGGGGTGACGACCTGGGTCTTGCCGGCGAGGCGGCGCAGCGCCGCGGAGTGGAGGATGCGGGCGCGGTCGCGCTGGAAGGCGGTGCGGCCCGGGCGTTTGTCCGGCTCGGGGGCCCAGCGCTCGACCGACGCCGGGTCGTAGACCGAGGAGGGTGCGGTGTCGATTCCTGCGGTGTCTGCGGTTCCTGCGGTGCCTTCCATGATTCGACAGTACGGGTCGGCGGTGACATCGGGCGGGCCGCTGCACCGGAACGTCCCGCACGAAGCCGCCGCTCCGTCTCAGGCCGAGGCCGGCTCCGCCCGCGTCGCCCGGGTCTGGTCGTAGCGGTGCAGGATCAGGCGGGCCATCGCCGGGTGGGCGCCCATGGGGGCCGAGACGATCCACGGGGCCTGCTCGGCGCACTGCGTCGCGAACCGTCCCGGGGCCGTGAAGTACGACGCGATCGCCACCCGGGGCCGGCCGCGGGCCGCCAGTGCGCGTACGGCCGTCGGGACGGCCGGGGCCGCCGCCGAGGCGTAGGCCGGGACCACCGGGACGCCGAGGCGGTCGGCGAGGAGGCGGGCGGTGCGGCGGGTGTCGGTGGCCGAGTCGGGGTCCCGGGAGCCGGCGGCGGCCAGGACGACCGCGCTCGCGCGGCGCGTCGGCTCGTCCATGTCCGCGGGCCAGCCGGCCTCGGCGAGGCGGTCGTACAGGGTGTCCGCCAGCAGCGGGTGCGGGCCGAGCGGGGCGGCCAGGCGCGTGTGGGCCCGGGCCGTGGCCGCCATGCCGGGGATGTCCTGCCTGGTGTGGTAGCCGCGGGACAGGAGCAGCGGGACGAGGACGGCCTCGGTGTCGCCGAGCGCGGCGAGGGTGCCGGGGAGCAGGGGCTCGTTCAGCTCGATGTGGCCCAGGTGCACGGGGAGCCCGGGGCGCAGTGCGCGCACGCGGTCCTGAAGGGCCCGTACGGTGGCCGCCGCGCGCGGGTCGCGGCTGCCGTGGGCGACCAGGACGAGCGGGGGCGGGGCCGGGCGGCGGACGGGCGGGGAGACGAGCCGGAGCCGCCCGGCGAGCCGGCTGCCGATGCCGTTCACGAGGTGCGCCGTGCTGTCGAGGCGGATGCCGGACTCGGAGCGGGGAGGGTGCGACGCCGTCATGGAAGGATCCTGCCGTCGTCAGGTTGCGCGGCCGTTGCCGTGCCGTCACGAGCGTTTTCCGCCGGTTCACGTCGCACGGATGCACGATGTGAGGCGAACCGGATCGCCGTCGCTCGCGTCCTCCTTGGTCGGGACCGATCACTGGGGGGCCGCATGAGGATCCGTCGACCGCGGCTGCCGCGCACCCGGACGGGGCAGCGGCGGCTGGTGCAGGCCGTGATGGCCGGGTGCGTGCTGGCGCTGCTGCCGATGACCTGGCTGTACGTGTCCACGGCGGACCGGCTGCGGACCACCGCGGACGTGCCGCGCACCGAGGTGGCGGTGGTGTTCGGGGCGGGGCTGTGGAACGAGGATCGGCCGTCGCCGTACCTCGCGCGCCGGCTGGACGCGGCGGCCGGGCTGTACCGGACGGGACGGATCGAGGTCGTGCTGGTCACCGGGGACAACAGCCGCGAGGACTACGACGAGCCCGACGCCATGCGCGCCTACCTGACGAAGCACGGGGTGCCGGACGCGCGGATCGTGAGCGACTACGCCGGGTTCGACACCTGGGACTCCTGCGTCCGGGCCAAGAAGATCTTCGGGGTGGACCGGGCGGTGCTGATCAGCCAGGACTTCCACATCCGGCGGGCGGTGGCGCTGTGCGAGGCCGCGGGCGTGGACTCGTACGGCGTCGGGGTCGACGACAAGCACGACGTGACCTGGTACTACGGCGGCACGCGCGAGGTGTTCGCGGCCGGCAAGGCGGCGCTGGACGCGCTGCTGCGGCCCGATCCGCAATTCCTCGGGCCGAAGGAGCCGGGCGTCGCGGAGGCGCTCGCGGGAGCACGGGACTGAGGCATGGAGACCACCGGTCTGACGCCCGCCGAGCGCCGTGTCCTGGAGGCGTTCCCGCTCGGCGAGGGGGTCGACTTCCGGCAGGGCGACGACGACGATCCCGCACTGGGCGCCTCGTGGGGCGCCGAGCGCACGCTGCGCGCGGAGGTGCTGCGGGAGCTGCTGCTGGACGGGCCGGTGCGGGCGGGGCGGATAGCCGGCCTGAAGGTGACGGGCGCGCGGATCACCGGGCGGCTGGACCTCAAGTACGGCACGGTCGGCCACCCCGTCCGGCTGCGCTCCTGCCACTTCGAGGAGGCGCCCGACCTGTACGGGGCACAGGTCGGCGCCCTGGTCCTGAGCGACTCGGTGCTGCCCGGGCTGACGGCCGGGACCCTGCGCGCCGAGGGGGTCGTGCGGATCACCTGCTGCCGGATCACGGGGCCGGTCCGGCTCCAGGGCGCGAAGCTGTCCGGGGCGTTCTTCGCCAACGGCGCGCGGCTCGGTGTGCCCGGCGAGGACCCCGAGGAGGCCGTCCTCCAGCTCAACCACGCCGAGATCGGCACGGACGTGTGGGCCCCGGGCCTGGTCGCGCACGGAAAGGTCCACCTGAACGGGACGGTCGTCCGCAACCAGGTGAACCTCGACGACGCGGAGCTGACCGCTCCCGGGCAGACCGTGCTGCACGCCGAGGTGCTGACGGTCGGCACCGACCTGCACGCCATGCGGCTGCGGACCCGCGGCCGGGTGAACCTGGCCGGTGCCCGGATCCCCCGGCAGCTCAACCTCGCCCATGCCCGTCTGTCCGACCCGGGCGGCCAGGCCCTGCGCGCCAGCAGCAGTGTGATCGGCGAGCTGTGGCTGCGGGAGGCCGCGCCCATCGACGGGGACGTCAATCTGCGCCGGGCCCAGTTCGACCTGTTGCACGTACCGCCCGAGGTGTGGCCGCACCGGGTCCGGCTGGACGGGCTCGGCTACCGCGTGCTGACCCCGCACCTCCCGGCCGGACAGCGTCTCGCGCTGCTGGAACGCGACCCGGACGGCTACCTTCCGCAGCCGTACGAGCAGTTGACCACCGCGTACCGCACGGTCGGCGACGACGCCTCCGCGCGCACCGTCCAGCTGGCCAGGCTCCGCCGCCACCGCCGCACCCTGCCGCCCTACGCCCGGCTGTGGGGCTTGCTCCAGGACGCGGCCGTCGGCTACGGATTCCGCCCGATGCGGGCAGCGGGCTGGCTGCTGTTGCTGCTGTGCACCGGAACGCTCGCCTTCGCCCTGCACCATCCGCCGGCGCTCAAGCCCGCCGAGGCGCCGGCGTTCAATCCGCTCGCCTACACCCTCGACCTGCTGCTGCCGATCATCGACTTCGGCCAGGGGAGTGCCTTCGCGCCGCGCGGCCGGTACCAGTGGCTGGCGTACCTGCTGACGGCCACCGGCTGGGTACTGGCCACCACGATCGCGGCGGGCGTCACCCGCTCGCTGAACCGGCAGTAGCAACGCACCGCGACCTCACGACACCCCCGGGCCGGCGGGGAGGTCGCCGTGCCGGGGGCGTAACCGGACACGACCAGGGGCCGTAACACGGCGGACGCACGCTGGGCGGTATGGAGAACGCCTCGACGCCCACCCACTGCCCGTACTGCGCCTTGCAGTGCGGGATGAACGTCACGTCCCTGCCGCAGGGGGGCGTCGAGGTCACCGAGCGACCGGACTTCCCCGTCAACCGGGGTGCGCTGTGCGGCAAGGGCCGTACGGCGGCCCGGGTGCTGTCGCCCGCGGTGCGGCTGACCACGCCGCTGGTGCGGGAGGGCGGCCGGCTGGTGGAGGCGGGCTGGCCCCGGGCTCTGGACCGGATCGCCGAGGGGCTCGGGGCGGCGCGGGAGCGGTACGGCCCGGACGCGCTCGGCGTGTTCGGCGGGGGCGGGCTGACCAACGAGAAGGCGTACGCGCTGGGCAAGTTCGCGCGGGTGGTGCTGGGCACGTCGCAGATCGACTACAACGGCCGGTTCTGCATGTCGTCGGCCGCGGCGGCGGGCACGAAGGCGTTCGGTCTGGACCGCGGGCTGCCGTTCCCGCTCGAGGACATCCCGAAGACCGGCTGTGTGATCCTCGTCGGGTCCAACCTGGCCGAGACCATGCCGCCGTCGCTGCGGTTCTTCTCGGAACTGCGGGAGAACGGCGGCACGCTGATCGTCGTGGATCCGCGCCGGACCCGGACGGCCGAGCAGGCCGACCTGCACCTGGCGCCCCGGCCGGGCACCGACCTCGCCCTGGCCCTCGGCCTGCTGCACCTGGTGGTGGCGGAGGGGCGGACGGACGAGGAGTACATCCGGGAGCGGACCACGGGCTGGGACGAGGCCCGGGCGGCGGCGATGGCGCACTGGCCGGAGTACGTGGAGCGGATCACCGGGGTGCCGGTGCCGCAGCTCCGGGAGGCGGTGCGGATGTTCTGTGCGCCGGACGCGGCGATGGTGCTGACCGCTCGGGGGCCGGAGCAGCAGTCGAAGGGCACGGACACGGTGGGCGCCTGGATCAACCTCTGCCTGGCGACCGGCCGGCCGGGCCGTCCCCGCTCCGGCTACGGCTGTCTGACCGGGCAGGGCAACGGGCAGGGCGGCCGCGAGCACGGCCAGAAGGCCGACCAGCTGCCCGGTTACCGCAAGCTGGACGATCCCGCGGCGCGGCGGCACGTGGCCGGGGTGTGGGGCGTGCCCCCGGACAGCCTGCCCGGTCCGGGGCGCAGCGCCTACGAACTCCTCGACTCCCTCGGCACGGACGTGCGGGCGCTGCTCCTGATGGGCTCCAACCCGGTGGTGTCCGCGCCCCGCGCGGCCCACGTGGAGGAGCGGCTGCGGTCGCTGGATTTCCTGGCCGTGGCCGACGTCGTCCTGTCCGAGACGGCGGAGCTGGCGGACGTCGTGCTGCCGGTGACCCAGTGGGCGGAGGAGACGGGCACGACGACCAGTCTGGAGGGCCGCGTGCTGCTGCGCCGCCAGGCCGTCACGCCGCCGCCCGGCGTCCACAGCGATCTGTACGTCCTGCACGAGCTGGCCGACCGGCTCGGCGTGGAGAAGGGCTTCCCGACCGACCCGGAGGAGACCTTCGAGGAACTCCGCCGGGCCAGCGCGGGCGGCCCGGCGGACTACTCGGGCATCACCTACCGCCGCCTGGCCGAGGAGAACGGCGTCTTCTGGCCCTGCCCGGACGAGCCGGCCGCGGGGGCCGCGTCCGCCGCCCGCCCGCACCCCGGCACCCCCCGCCTCTTCGGCGACCGCTTCGCCACCCCCGACGGCCGGGCCCGCTTCGTCCCCGTCGTGCACCGGGCCACCGCCGAGGAACCGGACGCCGAGTATCCGCTGCTGCTGACCACCGGCCGGGTGGTGTCCCAGTACCAGTCGGGGGCGCAGACCCGGCGCGTCGCGGAGCTGAACGCGGCGGCGCCCGGGCCGTTCGTGGAGCTGCATCCGCGGCTCGCGGCCCGGCTGGGTGCGGCCGACGGCGACCGGTTGGCGGTGATCTCCCGGCGCGGCCGGGCCGTCGCGCCGGCCCGGATCACCGGCGCCATCCGCCCGGACACCGTCTTCATGCCCTTCCACTGGCCGGGCGAGGGCCGGGCCAACACGCTCACCAACCCGGCGCTGGACCCGACGTCCCGGATGCCGGAGTTCAAGTCCTGCGCGGTACGGGTGGAGGTCCTGGACCCGAAGGCCTAGGTATTGGGCGTCGAGGTGCCCGAGGGGACGGTGCTGCCGGGCCGGGTCAGCGGCGGGAGATCCAGTCGCCGCCCGTGATGCGGGTCCCGGTGCCGCGCAGCCGGGCGGCGATCCCCGGGGCGGCCAGGTAGACCCAGGCCCGGACGGTGCCGCCGGCGGCGCGTACGACGTCCCGGGCGGCGCGCTCGTAGAGGTTGCGGGGGTCGCCCGGTACGTACTCCTCCAGCCGGTCCAGGGCGGCGAGCAGTTCCCCGTAGGCCTCCGGCCGGGCGGTGACCAGCTCCCCGCGCACGGTTTCGCCGGACTCCTCGACGGCGTAGGGATAGCCGGGTCCGTCGTACAGGACGGCGCCGGTGAGGTGTCCCGGTTCCTCGGCGAGGGTGCGGCCGCGCAGGAACAGGTCGTGGTTCACCTCGCCGGGGCGGAGCGTGCCGTAGACGAGGAAGGGCAGGGGGCGGACATCCTCGCGTGGTTCCTCGGCGATCACGGAAACGATTCTCTACCCACGCCGGCTCCCCACACATCTCCATGAAGAGGCTATGGACATGACATGTCATGGCCACTTAAATCTCGGGACATCAGCGCCACCCCCACGCCTAACCTGGCGCCTTCCCTAGGAGACAGATGAGCCGGATACGGCACCACGTCCGAGGAACCCGTCGCACAGCCACCGCCGGTGTCGCCGCAGCCGCCGCGACCCTGCTGGCCGTCGGCCTCTCCCCCGCCGCCCACGCCGACGCCAGACCGACCCGGGCCACCGCGGTCGAGAACGCGGCATCGGCACTCCTGGCCCACGCGGCGACCCTGGGCCTCACCTCCGCCCAGGACGCCGGCGTCCGCGACGTGATCGTGGACGGCAACGGCACCCAGCACGTCCGCTACGACCGCACGTACCACGGACTCCCCGTGCTCGGCGGCGACTTCGTCGTCCACCTGGCCGCGGACGGGAGCTACCGCGGCGCCGACCGCGCCACCCGGCAGGCGGTCTCCGTGCCCTCCGTCACCCCGCGGGTCTCCGGCCCCAGGGCCGCCGGCCTGGCGGTGAACGCGCTGCGCGCGGCCAACCTCGGCGAGGCGCTGAAGCAGATCAAGGCCAAGCCGGAGCTGGTGGTCGACGCGCTGCACGGCAGCCCGAAGCTGGCCTGGCGCACCAACGCCGTCGGCCGGGACTCGCTCGGCAACCCCGTCGCCCGGACCGTGCTGACCGACGCGCGCACCGGCGCGCAGATCGACGCCTGGGACAGCATCGAGACGGCCACCGGCGACGGCTCTTCGCTGTACGGCGGGACCGTGCCGCTGGAGACCACCCAGTCCGGGTCGTCGTACCAGCTCAAGGACCCGACGCGCGGCAACACCTACACCGGTGACGCCGAGGGCAAGACCGACCTGTGCTTCTTCGGCATCTGCTTCAGCCGGGCCCCCGCGACCCTGTTCACGGACGCCGACAACCACTGGGGCACCGGCACCACCGCCGACCGCGCCTCGGCCGCCGTCGACGCCCAGTACGGCACCAACGAGACCTGGGACTACTACAAAAACGTCCACGGCCGCAACGGCATCGCCGGCGACGGCAAGGGCTCGTACAACCGCGTCCACTACGGCAACAAGTACAACAACGCCTTCTGGGACGACAGTTGCTTCTGCATGACGTACGGCGACGGTGACGGGACCACGTTCGGGCCGCTGGTCGCCCTGGACGTCGCCGGGCACGAGATGTCCCACGGGGTGACGTCCAAGACGGCCGCACTGACCTACTCGGGCGAGTCCGGGGGGCTGAACGAGGCCACCTCGGACATCCTCGGCACGATGGTGGAGTGGTACGCGAACAACTCCTCCGACACCGGTGACTACCTCATCGGCGAGAAGATCGTGAAGCCCGGCTTCGGCAAGGCCGCCCTGCGCTTCATGGACAAGCCGTCCAAGGACGGCAGTTCGGCGGACTACTGGAGCTCGTCGGTCGGGAACCTCGACGTCCACTACTCCTCCGGCGTCGCCAACCACTTCGCCTACCTCCTCGCCGAGGGCAGCGGCGCGAAGACCATCAACGGCGTCAGCTACGACTCCCCCACCTACAACGGCTCCACGGTCACCGGCATCGGCCGGGACAAGGTCGGCAAGATCTGGTACCGGGCGCTGACGGTGTACATGACGTCCTCGACGAACTACAAGGGGGCGCGGACGGCGACCCTGAACGCGGCGAAGGACCTCTACGGCGCGGGCAGCGCGGAGTACAACGCGGTGGCCGCCGCCTGGAGCGCGGTCAACGTCAGCTGAGCCGACGGCGACGGCACGAGGCCGGTGCCCCGAGTGGGCACCGGCCTTCTCGCGTACTCCGGTTCAGGCAGCCGGTTCGCGCAGCCGGTTGCCGGTTCGCGCGGCCGGTTGCCGGTTCGCGCGGCCGGTTCAGGCGGCCGGTTCGGGCTGCCGCTCCGGCTCGGCGGGGGCCGGCCCCGCCGGCTTCGCCTCCCGCATCACCGCCGTCGCCAGGACCGCCGCGGCGAGGACGCCGAGGGCGCTGAGCGCGAAGGTGGTCGTCATCGCGGAGGCGAAGGCCTCGCGGGCGGCGCGCAGCAGGTCCGGGCGGGCCGTGGCGAAGGCGCCGGCGATGGACTCGCGGGCCGCCGCGGGGGCACCGGAGGGCATTCGGTCCGTGTAGCCGCTGGTGAGCAGCGAGCCGAGAATCGCGATGCCGAGCGCGGTGCCGGCCTGCTGGATGGTGTCGTTCAGGGCCGAGCCGACGCCCGCCCTGTCCGCCGGGATGGTGCCCATGAGCGCCGCGACCGCCGCCGGCATGGCCAGGCCGGCGCCCAGGCCGAGCAGGCCGAGGGCGGCCGCCGGGACGGTGAGGCCGGAATCGGCACCGACCGTGGTGAGCAGCGCGAAGCAGGCGACCATCACCAGCATCCCGGCGAGGATCACGAACCGGTTGCCGATCCGCGCGGCCAGCTTGATGCCCACTGCGTTGCCGATCAGCGCGGTGACCGCGAGCGGCAGGAAGGCGAGGCCGGCCTTGACGGCCGAGTAGCCGAGGACGAACTGCAGGTACTGGGTGAGGACCAGCAGCAGGCCGCCGTTGCCGATCTGGACGAGCGCCAGGGAGAGCGAACCGCCGCTGAAGTTGCGGTGCCCGAAGAGGACGAGCGGGACCATCGGGGACCGGGTCGTGTTCTCCCACAGGACGAAGGCCACGAGGGTGACCACGGCCGCGGCGAGCGCCGGCAACTGGCGGCCGGAGAACGCGCCGTGCTGCGGGATGTCGATGATCCACCACACGAGCGCCGTCATTCCGGCAGCGGACAGCACCGCGCCGAGCGGGTCGGCCTTCTGCCACGGCGCCCGGGACTCCGGCATCAGGGTGAGGCCCGCGACGACGGCCAGCACGACGACGGGGACGTTGAGGAAGAAGATCGCGTGCCAGGAGAAGTGGTCGATCAGCACACCGCCCAGCACCGGGCTGCCGACCAGGCCGAGCATCGACACCGAACTCCATGCCGCCATCGCCCTGCCGCGCTCGTCCTCGTCGAAGACGGTGATGAGGATGGAGAGGGTGGACGGCATGATCAGTGCCCCGCCGACGCCCATCGCGACGCGCACGGCGACGACCTCGGCCGGGTTCACGGCGAACGTCCCGGCCAGCGAGGCGGCCCCGAAGAGCAGCAGGCCGATCAGCATCACCTTCCTGCGGCCGAACCGGTCGCCGAGGCTGCCGGAGGTCAGCAGCAGGCCGGCGAAGACGAGGATGTAGGAGTCGAGGATCCACTGCATGTCGTGGGCGCTCGCCCCGAGGTCCTCCGTCATCGCGGGCACCGCAACGGTGAGGGCCATGTTGTCGATCACCAGGACCAGCGAACTCAGGCACAGCACCACGAGGATCCACCAGCGGCGGGGACTGCGGCTTTCCATGGGTATTTCCCCCTCAGCACGTGCGGCGCGCACAGCGTTCTCGTTATGCGTACACCGTTCCGTTCGATGCGAACACTGTACGCACGGCGGAACAGTGTGCGCAACCTTTGAACTCTGTACGCTGGTGCGCACAACGTACGCACCAAAGGAGCCCGCCCATGGCCGACAGGAGCACCCCGAACCCGATCCCCTCCGTCTGGGCCCGGCAGCGGCGCGAGCCCGGCCAGCCCGCGCTGAGCCGGGAGGCGATCGTGCGCGAGGCGGTGGCGATGCTGGACGCGGAGGGCGTCGAGGCCCTGAGCATGCGCAAGCTCGGCGCCCGCCTGAACGCCGGCGCGACCTCCCTCTACCGGCACGTCGCCACCAAGGACGAGCTGATGGAGCTGGCCGTCGACGAGGTCGCCGCCGAGGTGCGGGTGCCGGACGGCCCGGCCCCCGACTGGCGGGCCGCCGCGAGCGAGGCGGCGCAGTCCTTCCGGACGGCCGTCCTGCGCCACCCCTGGGTGTCCTCGGTGATGGGCCAGGCGGGGCTCGTCTATCTGGGCCCCAACCTGATGTCGTTCTCCGAACGGCTCGCCGCACTGTTCACGGGGGCCGGCTTCCGCGAGCCCGACCAGGCGATCAGCACCCTGCTGGCGTACGTGCTCGGCATGAGCACCACCGAGGCGGCCTGGCTCACCACGGTCGCCAGGTCCGGCCGGAGCGAGACGGAGTTCGTCACCCTCCTGATGCCCGCCGCCCGGCAGGCCGCCGCCGGCCACGACCATCTCGCCGCCTCCTACACGGGAGCCGGCACCACCCCCCGGGACCCGGCCCGGGACCGGGACGCGAAGTTCGGCTACGGCCTCGACGTCGTCCTCGACGGCCTGGCGGCACGGCTCGGGCACCAGCCCCCGGAGCACTGACACACCGTCACCCGTTCACCGGTCCCACCGCTCCATTCGTGTGCTTTTCGCACCGCTCTCTACGCGCGGCCCCTGACCCGCCCGTGACCTGCCGGAACCGCGGGCCGGCTAGCCCGCGCGGGTGGTGCGGCCGACACCCGTTCACCGCATTCCTGACGCTCCCTCAGGAAGCGGACCCGGCCCGGAGCCACTTACCTCGGTAGGGCAGGGGCGCACCCCTGGACGACTCGGACAAGCTCTGGGGAGCACCATGCGACGCACTGCCCGTCTCCTGGCCGGTACCGCGCTCGCCGTGACCGCCGCGGCACCCGCCCACGCCGCCGTGGACGCGGTCCGCCCGGCGCCTCACCTCCGGGACGCCCAGTCCGGCCGCCTGGACGTGTACCCGGCCACCGTGACGCCCGGCAGCCAGGTCACGGTGAACACGGCGGCGTGCGGGGAGTCCGGCGCCGCGACCGGGGACGCGGGCGCGGTCGGCGCCGGCACCTTCGCCCTGGCGCCCAGCACGCACGAGGGCGAGGCGATCGGCCAGTTCCGGGTGCCGCCGAGCGCGCAGCCGGGGACGTACGAGATCGTCGCCAGGTGCGCCGAGGGGGACCGGCAGGTCTCGGGCGACCTGGTGGTGGCGTTGAGCGCGGCGCACGGGCAGGTGCAGCCGCGAGGAAGCGTGAAGACGGGGGTCGGCGGCGGACTCGGCCCCGACCCCGTGCAGACCGCGGCGGGTGTGGCGGCGCTGGCCGTCGCCGCCGCGGGCGGTACCTGGCTCCTGCATCGCCGGGCGAGAGGCGACGGGATCTGACGGACACCCTCCGCTGTCCGTCCGCCGGTACCGCACATCCCGCCCCCTCCGGGTCCGACGCCCCTCGCGGCCCGGAGGGGGAGGGAGCCCGAAGGGGGTCCGTCCCCGGGAGAGGGGTTGGTATGCGCAGGAGCGCCAGGGTTGCCGGGCGCGGCCGGAGCGCCCGGCTCGGCGACACCGCGATAGCCGCCGTCACCGTCATGGCCCTCGGCTCGGGTGTGTGGCTGGTGGGCGGCACCGGCACACACGCCCCGCCGCAGCCGACGGCAGCCGAGGGGCGCCCCGATCCGGTCGGTGAGCGCCGCGCGGCCCCCGGGCTGGCCCCCTCCGTGCCGGTCCGTGTCCGTATCCCCGCGATCCGGGTGAACGCTCCCCTGACGGGCCTCGCCCTCACCCGCTCCGGCAGCCTGGACGCACCGCCCGCCAAGGAGAAGAACCTGGCCGGCTGGTACGAGGCCGGCACCACGCCCGGTGAGACGGGCACCGCGATCGTCGCCGGCCATGTCGACAACGCCGACGGCCCCGCCGTCTTCTACGACCTCGGCGCGCTCAGGCGCGGCGCCCGCATCGAGGTGGACCGCGAGGACGGCACCGTGGCCCTGTTCACGGTGTACGCGGTGGAGGTGTACTCGGCCCGCGACTTCCCCGACGAGAAGGTGTACGGCACGGCCCTGCGCCCCGAACTCCGCGTCATCACCTGCGGCGGGGGCTACTCGAAGGCCACCGGCTACCAGGGCAACGTGGTGGTGTTCGCCCGTCTCACGGGGAGCCGCTGAGCCGCGGCGCGGGGCCGTCGCCGGCCCTCAGCGCGGGGCCCGTTCCCCGCCGAGGACGTGCTTCTCGCCCCACACCCCGAGCGGCGCCAGCGCCTCGTTCAGCTGGATGCCGATCCCGGTCAGCGAGTACTCGACGCGGGGCGGTACCTCGTCGTACTCCTCACGGTGCACGATGCCGTCGGCCTCCAGCTCGCGCAGCTGCGCGGCGAGCACCTTCTCCGTCACTCCCGGCAGCTGCCGCCGCAGCACGCCGAAACGGCGGGTGCCCTCGCCCAGCGCCCACAGGATCGACACCTTCCACTTGCCGTCGATGATGTCCATCGCCGCGTCGGTCCCGCACATGTACGCCCCCGGCCGCCGCCCCACCGGCATGCTGCTCCCCCTTCTCGACCCGCACGCTTCACGACCCGTGCTTCACGATCCGCACGCTTCACGACCCGCGCTTCACGATCCGCACGCTTCACGGCCCGTGCTTCACGACCCGCGCGTCTCTACCCGCGCGCCTCCCGACCTGCACGCTTCCCCGCCGGAAACCACCCACTTCGAAGTGCGTACTTCTGCGCGGCGGTTCCCCGGGCGAGCCTAGTCGCCATGAACGACAACTCCCCTTCCCCTCTCCCCCGTACCCCCCTGACCCTGCTCGGCACCGGCGCCATGGGCACCGCGCTCGGGCGGGCCTGGCTCGCCGCCGGGCATCCGCTGACCGTCTGGAACCGCACGCCGGACCGTACGGCCGCGCTGACCGCCGAGGGAGCCGTGGCGGCCGCGAGCGCGGCGGAGGCGGTGGCCGCGAACCGGCTCGTCGTGGCCTGCCTGCTCGACGACGCCTCCGTCGGCGCCGCCCTGGAGGGCGCCGACCTGGCCGGCCGTGACCTGGTGAACCTCACCACCGGCACCCCCGCCGACGCCCGCGCCCGCTCCGCCTGGGCCGACGAGCGCGGCGCCCGTCTCCTGGACGGCGGGATCATGGCCGTACCGCCGATGATCGGCGCGCCCGGCGCCTTCGTGCTCTACAGCGGCCGGGCGGAGGTTTTCGAGGAGCACCGGGACACGCTCGCCGTCCCGGCCGGCACCGAGTACGTCGGCGCCGACCCGGGCCTGGCCGCCCTGTACGACGTGGCCCTGCTGAGCGGGATGTACGGCATGTTCGCGGGGATCACGCACGCCTTCGCGCTGCTGCGCGGGACGGACGTGGCACCGAAGGACCTCGCCGCACTGCTCGTGCCCTGGCTGAACGCGATGGCCGGCGCGGCGCACGGCACGGCCGAACGGCTGGAGTCCGGCGACCACACCTCCGCGGTGGTCTCCAGCCTGGCGATGCAGGTCGCGGGCAGCGGCACCCTGCTGCGCACGGCCGCGGAACAGGGGGTGAGCACGGAACTGCTCGCGCCGTTCCTGGAGTTGATGCGCCGCCGGCTGGCCGACGGCCACGGCGAGGAGGACACCAGCGGCCTGGTGGAGCTGCTGCGGACCCGGTGACCGCTCCCTTCGTCCGTTCCGGAGCCCGTTGTCAGTGGGTGCCGGTAGGGTCCCCTGCAAGTCGCCGTACATCGAGATCTACGGGGGGATCCGCCATGAGTGACACCGTCGGCAACGCGTACGAGGGGTTCACGGCCGAGGAGCGGGCCGCGATGAAGGAGCACGCGCGGGAGCTGAAGACGGCGGCGCGCCGCACCTCGCGCGCGGACAAGGCGGCCGAGGCGGAGCGGGACGTGCTCGCGAAGATCGCCGAGATGGGGGACTCGGACCGGATCATGGCCGAGCGCGTCCACGCCGTCGTCACCGCCACCGCCCCGGCCCTCGCGCCGAAGCTCTGGTACGGGATGCCCGCCTACGCGCTGGACGGAAAGATCGTCTGCTTCTTCCAGAGCGCGGCGAAGTTCAAGGCGCGCTACGCGACGCTCGGTTTCAACGACCCGGCGCGGCTGGACGAGGGCGCGATGTGGGCGACCGGCTTCGCCCTGACCGAGGTGACGCCCGAGGTGGAGTCCCGCATCGCCGCCCTCGTCGCGCAGGCGGTGAGCTGAGCCGCCCGGCCCTCACACCCTGTGCCGCCGCCCGCTGAGGGCAGCGTTCCGCACGGGAAACAGAGGTGATGCCGCCGGGTAACGTCGGGGCCGCACGCTCGGGTCATGACCTCGAATACGCGTGTGGTGGTGATCGGCGCCGGCCTCGCGGGCGTACGGCTCGCCCGGCGGCTCGGCGAGCTGGGTGCGCCGCCCGCGCTGCTCGTCGGCGAGGAGGAGCACGCGCCGTACAACCGCGTGCTGCTGGCCGAGGTGCTGGCCGGCCGGTACGCCCCGGAGGTGATCGCCCTCCCGCGGCCCGCCGGCCTGCTGCGCACCCGGGTCACCGCGATCGACCGGGCCGCCCGGACCCTCGCCTGCGCCGACGGCACGTCGATCGGCTACGGCACACTGGTCCTGGCCACCGGCTCCAACCCGGTGCTGCCCCCGCTGCGCGGGCTGTTCGGCCCGGACCACCGGCTTCCCGAGGGCGTCCACGCGTTCCGCACCATGGACGACTGCCTGCGCCTGGCGCGGGCGGTCCGGCCGGGGGTGCGCGCGGTCGTCATCGGCGGCGGGCTGCTCGGGGTCTCCGCGGCCCGCGCGCTGGCCGTGCGCGGCGCCCAGGTGATGCTCGCCCAGCAGGCCGAGCGGCTCATGGAGCGCCAGCTCGACCCCGACGCCTCCCGCCTGGTGCTGCGGCACCTCACCGATCTGGGCGTCGAGGTGCACACCGAGTGCCGGGTGCGGGACGTGCGCTGCGTCGGCGGCACGGTCCGCTCGGTGGAGCTGGCCGACGGCTACGCGCTGGACGCCGACCTCGTGGTCCTGGCCTGCGGGGTCCGGCCCCGCACGGGTCTCGCCGAGCAGGCGGGCCTCGCCGTCCGCAAGGGCGTCCTCGTCGACGACGCGCTGCGCACCTCCGACCCGCACATCCACGCCGTCGGCGACTGCGCCCAGCACGACGGCACCGTCTACGGACTCGCCGCCCCGGCGCTCGAACAGGCCGACGCGCTCGCCGCGTTGCTCGCCGGTGACACCCGCGCCCGATATGGCGGCACCCGCTCCCTGACCCGGCTGACCCTCACCGGCCCCGACTCCCCCTTCGACCTCGCCGCGTTCGGGGAGACCGAGCCCCGCCCCGGTGACGACGTCGTGCGGCTCGCCGACGCCACCCGGGGCACCTACCGCAAGGTCGTCGTCCGCGACGACCGCCTGGTCGGCGGGGTCCTCGTCGGCGAACTGGGCACCGTCGGCGCGCTCGCCCGCGCCTGGGAGGGAGCAGAGCCGCTCCCCGACGACGGCCCCCTGCTCCACCTGCTCACCAACGATGGAGGCTCCTGAATGTCCGCCACCCTGGGGGCCACCCCCACGATCGTGCTCGTCGGCCACGGCATGGTCGGCCAGCGCTTCCTCGAAGCGCTCGCCGAGCGCGGCCTGACCGCCACGCACCGCGTGGTCGTGCTGTGCGAGGAGCCGCGTCCGGCCTACGACCGCGTCCAGCTCACCTCGTACTTCTCGGGCCGGACGCCAGAGGACCTCTCCCTGACCGACCTGGAGTTCATCAAGGACCACGGCATCGAGCTGCACGTCGGAGACCCGGCGGAGACGATCGACCGTGAGGCGAGGCGGGTGACCGCCCGCTCCGGTCTGGCCGTCGACTACGACGTCCTCGTACTGGCCACCGGCTCCTACCCGTTCGTACCGCCGGTGCCGAACAAGGACGCCGCCGGCTGTTTCGTCTACCGGACCATCGAGGACCTGCTGGCGATCGAGGAGTACGCGAGGAACGCGTCCACCGGTGCCGTCGTCGGCGGCGGCCTGCTCGGCCTGGAGGCGGCGGGCGCGCTCAAGGGCCTCGGACTGAACGCCCACATCGTGGAGTTCGCGCCGCGCCTGATGCCGGTACAGGTGGACGACGGCGGAGGCGCGGCCCTGCTGCGGACCATCGAGGAGATGGGCCTGACGGTCCACACCGGCGTCGGCACCCAGGAGATCGTGACGGACGACTCCGGTGCGGTCACCGGCATGAAGCTGTCCGACGGCTCCGAACTCGCCACCGAACTGGTCGTGTTCAGCGCCGGAGTCCGCCCCCGCGACCAGCTGGCCCGCGACTGCGGCCTGGGGGTCGGCGAGCGCGGCGGCATCGCGGTCGACGAGCAGTGCCGTACCGTCACCGACCCGCGCGTGTTCGCGATCGGCGAGTGCGCCCTGGCCGCCGACGGCCGGGTGTACGGCCTGGTGGCGCCGGGCTACGAGCAGGCGGAGACCGCGGCGGCGACCATCGCGGCCGACGAGGCGTCCTTCACCGGCGCCGACCTGTCCACCAAGCTCAAGCTGCTCGGCGTCGATGTCGCCTCCTTCGGCGACGCGCACGGCACCACCGAGGACTGCCTGGACGTCGTCTACTCCGACTCGCGTGCGGGCCTGTACAAGAAGCTTGTCATCGGCCGGGACGGCACGCTGCTCGGCGGCATCCTGGTCGGCGACGCCGACGCCTACGGCACGCTGCGCGCGCTCACCGGCTCGGTGCCCCCCGTCTCCCCCGAGTCGCTCGTCCTGCCCGCCGGAGCCGGCTCGGGGGCCCAGCTCGGCCCGTCCGCCCTGCCGGACGACGCGATCATCTGCTCCTGCCACAACGTCAGCAAGGGCAGCATCCGCGGCGCGGTCACCGAGCACCGGTGCACGACCGTGCCCGAGGTGAAGAAGTGCACCAAGGCCGGCACCGGCTGCGGCAGTTGTGTGAAGGTGCTGGGCCAGCTGGTCACCGCCGAGCTGGAGGCGTCCGGCGTCGAGGTCGACAAGGGACTGTGCGGCTGCTTCGCACAGACCCGCGAGGAGCTGTACGAGATCGTCCGCGCGCTGCGCCTCACGTCGTACCGGGAGCTGCTCGACCGGCACGGCCGTGAGGGCGCCCGGGGCGGTGACGGCTGCGAGGTGTGCAAGCCGGCCGTCGCCTCGATCATCGCCTCCCTCGCCCCGGCCATCGGCGCGAGCGGCTATGTCCTGGACGGCGAGCAGGCGGCCCTCCAGGACACCAACGACCACTTCCTCGCCAACCTCCAGAAGAACGGCTCGTACTCGGTCGTGCCGCGCATCCCCGGCGGGGAGATCGCGCCCGAGAAGCTGATCGTCATCGGTGAGATCGCCCGGGACTTCGGCCTCTACACGAAGATCACCGGCGGTCAGCGGATCGACATGTTCGGCGCCCGGGTGGAGCAGCTTCCGCTGATCTGGGCCCGGCTGGTGGACGCCGGCTTCGAGTCGGGGCACGCGTACGGCAAGTCGCTGCGCACGGTGAAGTCCTGTGTGGGCTCGACCTGGTGCCGTTACGGCGTGCAGGACTCGGTGCGGATGGCGATCGACCTGGAGCTGCGCTACCGGGGCCTGAGGTCCCCGCACAAGCTGAAGTCGGCGGTCTCCGGCTGCCAGCGCGAGTGCGCGGAGGCCCAGTCGAAGGACTTCGGGGTGATCGCCACCGCCAACGGCTGGAACCTGTACGTCGGCGGCAACGGCGGCGCCACCCCGCGCCACGCCGACCTGCTGGCGCAGGACCTGTCCGACGCCGAACTGGTCCGTCTGATCGACCGGTTCCTGATGTTCTACATCCGCACGGCCGACCGCCTGGAGCGCACCAGCACGTGGCTGGAGCGCATCCCCGGGGGTCTGGAGCACGTACGGGACGTGGTGGTCCACGACTCGCTCGGCATCTGCGACGAGCTGGAGAAGCTCATGCGGTCGCATGTCGCCCACTACCGCGACGAGTGGGCGGAGACCGTGACCGACCCCGAGAAGCTGGCCCGGTTCGTGTCCTTCGTGAACGCCCCGGACACCCCGGACCCGGTGGTCTCCTTCGTGCCCGAGCGCGACCAGATCAAGCCCGACCTGCCGCTGCTGTCCATCGGCATGCGGCCCGCCGACGACGTCCTGGAAGGAAGCGCCCAGCGATGACCCTGGCAGTTGAGACGACCGACCTGAAGGTCCAGCTCCAGCTGGCCGACGACTGGTTCACGGTCTGCGACCTGAGCATGCTGGTCCCGGGCCGCGGGGTCGCGGCCCTGCTGCCGGACGGCCGCCAGGTGGCCGTCTTCCGTGACCGCTCCGACCGTCTGTACGCCGTCGACAACCGCGACCCGTTCACCGGCGCGGCCGTCCTCTCCCGCGGTCTGACCGGCACCCACGAGGGCCGCCCGTTCGTGGCGTCCCCGCTGCTGAAGCAGCGTTTCGACCTGGCCGACGGGCACTGCCTGGACGACGAGTCGGTGCGGGTGGCCGTGTACGAGGTACGGACCCGCTAAATATCTTGACCGTTCGGTCCAGTAAGCCTAGCCTTCAGGGCATGGCCAGGACCAAGGAATTCGACCCGGACGCCGCGCTCCAGTCAGCCCTGGAGCTGTTCTGGCAGCGCGGCTACGAGGCGACGTCGATGGCCGACCTGGTGACCCACCTGGGGATCGGCAAGGCCAGCCTGTACGCCACCTTCGGCAGCAAGCACGAGCTGTACCTGAGGGCACTGGACCGGTACGGGCAGGCGCAGGACCCGCGGCTGACGCGCGAGCTGTCCCGGCCCGGCCCGGTCCTGCCGGCCGTGCGGGACCTGGTCCGGCGGTTCGCGGCCGAGGCCGCCGCCGAGACCACCCGCGGCCAGGGCTGCATGGTCACCAACGCGGCGGTCGAGCTGGCCCCGCACGACCGGGACGCCGCCCGCCGGGTGGAGCACAGCTGGGACACCCTGGAGACCCTGCTGCACTCCGCCCTGGTCCGCGCCCGGGCCCAGGGCGAACTGTCCGCGGACCGCGACCCCCTGACCCTCGCCCGCATGCTGCTGGTCCTGCTCCAGGGGCTGCGGGTGGTCGGCAAGGCGTCCGCGGAACCCGCCCGGGTACGGGACGCGGCCGAGCAGGCGCTGGTCCTGCTGGACTGAGAGCACGCCTCCGCGGAGGCGGTTTTCGCCTGCCTTCAAACTGAACCGATCGGTCAAGAAAAGGGAACATCGCCATGCCGCACCGCTTCTCCGGCCGCACCGCACTCGTCACCGGCGCCGGCTCCGGCATCGGCCGCGGGGTCGCCCTCGCGTTCGCCCGGGAGGGTGCCCACGTCGTCGTCGCCGGCCGGCGCCGCGAGCCGCTCGACGAGACCGTCGCCCTGATCGAGCGCGAGGGCGGCAAGGCGCTCGCCGTCACCGCCGACGTCTCCCGCGCCGACGACGTGCGGGCCCTGGTGGCCGCCGCCGTGGACCGCTTCGGCTCCCTGGACGTCGCGGTGAACAACGCCGGCGTCCTCGAGGGCCGGGGGCAGACCGTGGGCGAGCTGGCCGAGGAGGACTGGCGGCGGATGCTCGACGTCAACGTCACCGGTGTCTTCCTCGCCCTGCGGGCCGAGATCGACCGGATGCGCACCCAGCCGAACGGCGGCGCCATCGTGAACATCGCCTCCCGGATCGGCGTGCACAGCCGGCTGCCCCGCACCGCCGCCTACGCCGCCGGCAAGGCGGCCGTGTCGGTCCTCACCCGCGGCGCCGCGCTGGACCACATCGCCGACGGGGTGCGCATCAACGCCGTCAGCCCCGGCCCCACCGCCACGGACATGTCCTTCAAGCAGGGCGAGACGGAGGCCGGCCGGGCCGCGCGCATGCGCGCCGAGAGCCCGGTCGGCCGGGTCTCCACCGTCGAGGAGGTGGCCGCCGCGGTGCTGTACCTGGCCTCGGACGACGCGGCCTCGGTGGTCGGCGCGGACCTGGTCGTCGACGGCGGCGCCACGGCCTGAGCCCGGCCCCGTCAGTCGATCCCGGACCGCTCCACCCCCGCCACGATCCACCGCTGGAGGACCGGGAACACCAGCAGCAGCGGCAGGACCGACCGGGCCGCCGCGACGAACAGCCCGTGCAGCCGCACGACCTGGGCGGTACTGAACGAGGACAGCGCCACCTGCACCGTCCAGGCGCTCTGGTCCCGCCCGATCACCAGCGGCCACGGGAAGGAGTTCCAGGCCCCCAGGAACACGACGGTCCCGACGGCCGCGAACACCGGACGGGCGTTGGGTGCGGCCGGGGTGTCAGCCGGCGGGAAGGTCCAGGCCGACCCCGGTCAGCCGCTCCGAGGCGGACCGGAGTGCCGCCGCCGCCCGGTCGTCCACGGTCCAGGGCGCCCGCCACGACGGCGCCGGCGCGCCCCGCCACATCGCGAACGAGGGACCGAAGAAGGCGTCGGGCCGCACCCCGGGCGCGGTCGCCGCGTACAGCGTGGGCAGCGCCCCGGCCTCCGCCGACTGGGCGAACACGTGGTTGGCCAGCTCCCTCAGCCGCTCGGTGCCGCGCCGGCCTTCGGCCCGCGGACCGGCGGTCTGGAGGTTGGTGGCCGCGTACCCGGGGTGGGCGGCCACCGCCAGGAGGCGGCCGCCCAGCCGGTGCGCCAGCTCGTGCGTGAACAGCAGATTGGCGCTCTTGGACCGCGCGTAGGCGATCCAGCGGCGGTAGTTGCGGCGGCTGTTGGGATCGCGCAGGTCGACGTTGGCGAGGGCGTGCAGCATGCTGGAGACGGTGACCACCCGGGCCCCCGGAGCGGCCAGCAGCCGGGGCAGCAGCAGCCCGGTGAGCGCGAAGTGCCCGAGGTGGTTGACGCCGAACTGGGTCTCGAACCCGTCGGCGGTCGTCCCGTACGGTACGGCCATCACGCCGGCGTTGTTGACGAGCAGGTCGATCCGGTCGTACGGCAACTCGTCCGCGAACGCCCGCACGGACGCCAGGTCCCCGAGGTCGAGCCGCCCGAACTCGGCGGCCGCCCCGGGCGCCTCCGCCAGCAGCCGGGCGACGGCCGCCCGCCCGCGCGCCTCGCTCCGGCACGCGAGCACCACCCGGGCGCCGCCGCGGGCCAGCTCCCGCGCGGTGACGTAGCCGAGGCCGCTGTTGGCACCGGTGACGACGGCGACACGATCACCGAGGTCGGGGAGGTCGGCCACACCCCAGCTCGATCCGTTCATCAGGGATCCGCCATCCTTCCTGGACACGCGACGCCTCGACACTACGGTCATCGGCGCGTGATCCCGTCCGGGACACGTACCACCGTCCGGGGGCGGCGGTACCGCCACCGCGCGACCGGCGGCGGGCGAAGACACCACCACGGACGGCGGCGGCAGCAACAGCAGCAGCGGTGGCATCGGCTGCGAACTCGGCTGCTCCGCTGCCCGGGCCGCCGGCGAGGCGGCCCTGTGCCACCCCTGTGCGCCGGCGCCCCGGGCTACGACGCTCCTCCCGTCCTCCCCCTCCCCCTCCCCCTCGTCCTCGTCCTGATCCTCGTCCGGGGCGGGGACGGGGCGGCCTGCGAGCGGGCCGGGGCGGACGCCCGGCACCCGGTCAGTGGGCCTCGGCACGCTGCTCCTGGTACGTGCCGCGGCGGCGGGTGATCGACATCAGGTCGCTGGGGCCGTCAAGTTCGAGCCGGTGGGCACGGCCGCTCGGCACGATCACGGCGGTGCCCGGCCGCAGCCGCACCATCTCCTCCGTGCCGCCCTCCGCGGTGGGCCGGAAGTACAGGCGTGCCCCGCCGCTCAGGCAGCACACGGCCTCCTCGCCGTCGGGGTGTGTCTCCCAATGGTCGGCGTGCACGTCGGCGTCCGTCTCCACGTGGAAGGTGGCGAGCTGCCAGACACCGGGGTCGCCGTCCGTCATCCGCCGGGCACCTGCCCGGACGTCGCCGTCGGGCCGGAATTGCAGCGCCGAGCCGAACAGGTCGACGGGGGTGGGGGTCATGACGGGGTTCCTTCCAGTCGGGGTGCCTCGGCAGGGGTTGCCGCGGCGGGTGCGGTGGGGCCGGCCGTGCGGCGGCCGGGCAGGACGGTGAGCGCGACCACCGCCGCGAGTACGAACAGGGCCGCGGTGACGGCGAGGCCCAGCGCGTAGCCGCTGGTGAGCGCGGACGGGCCGGTGGGGTCGGCCGCCGTACCGGTGCGGTGCGCGGCGACCGTGGCCAGGACGGCCAGCCCGACGCAACCGCCGAGCTGACGGGCGCTGTTCAGCACGCCGGAGGCCATGCCCGCCTCGCCAGGCCGGACGCCGGTGGTGGCGACGGCCGCCGCGGGCGCCAGCACCAGCCCGGCGCCGACACTGGTGAGCAGGGACGGACCGAGCACATCGGTGAGGAAGCCGCCGTGCGGGCTGAGGCACGCGAACCAGGCCAGGCCCGCGGCCGCGCACAGGGAGCCGGTGACCAGCGAGGCGCGGGGCGAACGGGCGGCGGTGACACGGGTCGCGACCGCGGTGCCCGCCACCAGGCCGGCGGAGAACGGCAGGAACGCGGCACCGGTCACCGCCGCGCCGAGGCCGAGGACCTGCTGGAGGTAGAGGGAGACGAAGTAGAAGGCGGTGAACTGCCCGGCGGCGGCGAGGAACACCAGCAGGTTCGCCCCGGCGACCGGGCGGCTGCGCAGCAGGCCGAGCCGGAGCAGTGGGGCGGAGGACCTGGACTCGACGGCGACGAAGGCGCCGAGCAGCACTCCCGCGACGGCGAGCGTCTCCCAGGTGGCGGCGGACGCCCAGCCCCTGGCGTCGGTCCGTACGACGCCGTACACCAGCAGCCCGACGCCGCCGGTGGACAGGACGGCACCGAGCAGGTCCGGCCGCTCGCGCCGGACCGGCCGGGGTTCGGCGGGCACGGCGGCGTACACCAGGGCGAGCGCCGCCGCGACGACGGGCAGGTTGACCAGCATCACCCAGCGCCAGCCGGCGTACTCGGTCAGCACGCCGCCGGCCAGCACGCCGAGCGCACCGCCCGCGGCGTTCACGGCGCTCCACACGCCCAGCGCGCGGATGCGCCGGGGGCCCTCGGTGAAGGTGGTGGTCAGCAGTGCCAGCGCGGCCGGCGCGGTCGCGGCGGCGCCCACCCCCTGGCCCGCACGGGCGGCGACCAGTTGCCAGGGCTCCTGGGCCAGACCGCCGGCGAGCGAGCAGAGCCCGAAGACGGCCAGCCCCGCCGCGAACAGCCGGCGCCGGCCGAACAGGTCACAGGCCCGGCCGCCGAGCAGCAGGAACCCGCCGAAGGTGAGCGCGTACACGTGGACGACCCAGGACAGGTCGAGCGGGGCGAAGCCGAGCGCGGAGCGGATCTCCGGGAGGGCGACATTGACGACGGCCATGTCGAGGGCGACGACGAACTGGGCGACGGCGGCCGCCGCCAGCACCGCCCCCGGACGGCCGCGTAAGTTTTTATACATGTAAGAAAACTAGCGCGCGACCTCCCCGATGTCGACACCCGCTGCCCGGACTCCCCGCCGCCTGCGGGATGATGACCTCATGCCGCCACCGCCCGCCCCCCGCAAGACCACCGGCCGGCCCGCCCGGATCTCGCTCGAGGAGATCATCCGAACGGCGCGCGGGATCGTGTCGCAGGACGGTGTGGACCGGCTGACGATGCGCCGGCTCGCCACGGAGATCGGCAGCACGCCGATGGCCCTCTACCACCACGTCCGGGACAAGGAGGAACTGCTCCTCCTCCTGCTGGACGACTACGCGGCCCGGACTTTGCGGCGCCCCGACCCGCCTCCCACCGACCCTCGCGACCGCGTGCTCACCGCCGCCACGGCCATCCACGAGGTGCTCGCCGCGTGTCCCTGGATCGTGGAGGTGCTGACGGCGGACGACCTCATGTCGACGTCCGCCCTCTGGTTCGTGGAACAGATCGTCGCCGGCCTGACGGAGAGCGGCCTGAGCCTCGACGAGGCCGTGCACGGGTACCGCACGATCTGGTACTACACGGCCGGCGAGATCGTGGTCCGGGCGGCCTCGGCCCGCCGCCGCAGCGCCGACGCCCGCCCCACCTACCGCGACCAGATCTTCGCCGACCTCGACCCGGCGGACCTCCCCCGCCTGGCCGAGGCGGCCCCCCGCTGGGCCCCCCTGACGGCGCAGGACACCTACGAACGGGGCCTGCGGGCGCTGCTGAACGGGTTGCTGCACGACCGCTGAGCGGACGTGGAAGCCCGATTCCACATGATGCCCGAAGGGGCGGCATCCCCCGCACAGGGATGCCGCCCCTTCTTCTTCGTGCGCCGGGGCCGCCGCCGATCGGTGAGGGTCGGGGACCGACGGCGGCTCCGGGGTTCAACCGGCCCGCAGGGCTAGCGGTGGTCGCTGCCCGCCGACTGCGTGGCCGCGCGGCCGGCCTCCAGGCGGGCGACCGGGATGCGGAACGGGGAGCAGGAGACGTAGTCGAGACCGACCTCGTGGAAGAAGTGGACCGACTCCGGGTCACCGCCGTGCTCGCCGCAGACGCCGAGCTTGAGGTCGGGACGGGTGCGCCGGCCCGCCTCCGCCGCCAGCTTCACCAGGGAGCCGACGCCGTCCTTGTCGATCGTCTCGAAGGGCGACACTCCGAAGATGCCCTTCTCCAGGTAGGCGGTGAAGAAGGAGGCCTCGACGTCGTCGCGGCTGAAGCCCCACACCGTCTGGGTGAGGTCGTTCGTGCCGAAGGAGAAGAACTCCGCGGCCTCCGCGATCTGGCCCGCCGTCAGCGCGGCGCGCGGCAGCTCGATCATCGTGCCGATCGCCAGCTTGAGCACCGTACCGGTCGCCGCCTCGACCTCGGCGATGACCTGGTCCGCCTCCTCGCGGACGATCTCCAGCTCCTGGACCGTGCCGACGAGCGGGATCATGATCTCGGCGCGCGGGTCGCCCTTGGCCGTCTTGCGCTCGGCCGCGGCCTCCGCGATCGCGCGGACCTGCATGGTGAACAGGCCGGGGATGACCAGACCCAGACGCACGCCGCGCAGGCCCAGCATCGGGTTCTGCTCGTGCAGGCGGTGCACGGCCTGGAGCAGGCGCAGGTCGTTCTCGTGCGGCTCCTGACGGGACTCCGCCAGGGCCACCCGGACCGAGAGTTCCGTGATGTCCGGGAGGAACTCGTGCAGCGGCGGGTCCAGGAGGCGGATCGTCACCGGCAGGCCGTCCATCGCCTCGAAGAGCTCGACGAAGTCCTTCTTCTGCAAGGGCAGCAGCTCCCGCAGGGCGGCCTCGCGCTCCTCCTCGGTGTCGGCGAGGATCAGCTTCTCGACCATCTCGCGGCGCTCACCGAGGAACATGTGCTCGGTGCGGCACAGGCCGATGCCCTGGGCGCCGAAACGGCGGGCGCGCAGCGCGTCCTCGGCGTTGTCCGCGTTGGCGCGCACCCGCAGCCGGCGCTTGCGGTCGGCGAAGGCCATCATGCGGTGGACCGCCTCGACCAGCTCGTCCGCGTCGTCGGCACCGGGGTGCATGCGGCCCTCGAAGTACTCGACCACGGGGGACGGCACGACCGGGACCTCGCCCAGGTAGACCTTGCCCGTCGAACCGTCGATGGAGATCAGGTCGCCTTCCTCGACGACGTGGCCGCCGGGCACCGTCATCCGGCGGCGCTTGGTGTCGACCTCCAGCTCCTCGGCGCCGCAGACACAGGTCTTGCCCATGCCGCGCGCGACGACGGCCGCGTGGGAGGTCTTGCCGCCGCGGGAGGTCAGGATGCCCTCGGCGGCGATCATGCCGTCCAGGTCGTCGGGGTTGGTCTCGCGGCGGACCAGGATGACCTTCTCGCCCGAGCGGGACCACTTGACGGCGGTGTACGAGTCGAAGACCGCCTTACCGACCGCCGCGCCCGGCGAGGCCGCGATGCCCCGGCCGACCTGCTCGGTCTTGGCCTCGTCGTCGAAGCGCGGGAACATCAGCTGGGCCAGCTGGGCGCCGGTGACGCGCTGGAGCGCCTCGGTCTCGTCGATCAGGCCCTGGTCCACGAGCTGGGTGGCGATGCGGAAGGCGGCACCGGCGGTGCGCTTGCCGACGCGGGTCTGGAGCATCCAGAGCTGGCCGCGCTCGATGGTGAACTCGATGTCGCAGAGATCCTTGTAGTGGTTCTCCAGGGTCTCCATGATCTGCATGAGCTGGTCGTACGACTTCTTGTCGATCTGCTCCAGCTCCGCGAGCGGGACCGTGTTGCGGATGCCCGCGACCACGTCCTCGCCCTGCGCGTTCTGCAGGTAGTCGCCGTAGACGCCCTGGTGGCCGGAGGCGGGGTCACGGGTGAACGCGACGCCGGTGCCGGAGTCGGGGCCCAGGTTGCCGAAGACCATCGAGCAGACGTTGACGGCGGTGCCCAGGTCGTGCGGGATGCGCTCCTGGCGGCGGTACAGCTTGGCGCGGTCGCCGTTCCAGGAGTCGAAGACCGCCTTGATGGCGAGGTCCATCTGCTCGCGCGGGTCCTGCGGGAAGTCCCGGCCGGCCTCGGCCTTGACGATCTTCTTGAACTTGGTGACCAGCTTCTTCAGGTCGGCCGCTTCCAGGTCCGTGTCGACGGTGACCTTCTTGGCGGCCTTGGCCGCGTCGAGGGCCTCCTCGAACAGCTCGCCGTCGACGCCGAGGACGGTCTTGCCGAACATCTGGATGAGGCGGCGGTAGGAGTCCCAGGCGAACCGGTCGTCGCCGGCCTGCTTGGCCAGGCCCTGCACCGACTTGTCGGACAGGCCGATGTTCAGGACGGTGTCCATCATGCCGGGCATCGAGAACTTCGCGCCGGAGCGGACGGAGACCAGCAGCGGGTTGTCGGCCTGGCCGAGCTTCTTGCCCATCTTCGCCTCGAGGGCGTCGAGGTGCGCACTCACCTCGTCACGCAGTGCCGCGGGCTCCTCACCGCTGTCCAGGTAGACCTTGCAGGCCTCCGTGGTGATGGTGAAGCCGGGAGGGACCGGGAGACCGAGGTTGGTCATCTCGGCGAGGTTGGCACCCTTGCCGCCGAGGAGGTCCTTGAGGTCCTTGTTGCCCTCGGTGAAGTCGTAAACGAACTTCGCTACGTGGGGTTCTTTGTTTTCCGACACGGGTCTCGACTCCTTGAGGCCACGGTGGCTGCCCTGACGGCCAGGAACATACCCAGATCGAAGGTTCCTGGGTACGTGCACTTGCGCGTCATGCGCCCGTAACCACCCGTCCGCCAGCGGATCGAAAGTCAAAGCTTGGCAAGCCAAGTCGCTCCGATGTTTTCACTTCTTGAACGCATGAGGGTCCACAGGTGCGGATTTCCGCTCATGTGAGCGACCCTCGACACGATTGATTTCGATCGATGAACGATCAAGGGGTGGCACCCAGTGCCACCCCTTGGAGAAGTGCAGTCGCCCATGATCCGCTCATCTGAGCGCACCCCTTATCAAGGGTGGCGAGAATCACGCTCCCACAGCGGGCCCGATTTCACCATGCGGACGTCGGTCCGAGCGGAAGAGCCCGTGTCACACGCCCATCGCGGCGAGCCGCTCCTCCACCCGCCCGGGCGCGTAGAGGTGCTCCACCACCAGCGCCCCTGCGCCGATCAGGCCGGCCCGTTCCCCGAGCCGGGAGGTGACGACGTCCAGGCGGGCCGTGGACCGGGGCAGCGCCCGCTGGTAGAGCAGTTCGCGCACGCCGGTCAGGAAGGGCGTCCCGGCCAGATCGCCGGCGATCATCAGCACGCCCGGGTTGAGCAGGGTCACCACCGTCGCCAGCACGTCCCCGACCCGGCGCCCGGCCTCCCGGGCGAGCGCGGCCGCCTCCGGGTGCCCGGCGGCCAGCAGGTCCCGCACGTCCGAGCCGGAGGTGGCCGGCACCCCGGCCGCGGCCAGCCGCCTGGCCACGGCACCGCCGCTCGCGACCGCCGCGAGACAGCCGGTCGAGCCGCACCGGCACAGCGCGTCGGTGCCGACCCGGATGTGCCCGATGTCGCCCGCGCCGCCGTCGACGCCCCGGTAGACCGAGCCGTTCACGACCACCCCGGCACCGATGCCGGTGGAGACCTTGACCAGCACGAAGGCCGTGCAGTCGGGGTGTCCGGTGCGCTGTTCGCCGTAGGCCATGAGGTTGGCGTCGTTGTCGACGAGGACCGGGACCGCGGCGGCGCCGGTGTGCTCGGTGAAGGCGCGGGACATGGTGCCCCGTATGTCGTGGCGGTCCCAGCCCGGCATGATCGGCGGCTGGACGACCCGGCCGGTGTCGCTGTCCACCGGGCCCGGCACCGCGAGCCCGATCCCGCACACTTCCTCCGCCCGGTGCCCCGCCTTGGTCAGCAGCTCGGCGAACCAGTGGCCCAGCTCGCCCAGGACGGCCTCGGGGCCGTCCTCGACCACCAGCGTGCCGGCGTGCTCGGCGAGGATCTCGCCCGTCAGGGAGAGGACGGCGGCGCGGGCGTGCCGGGTGTCCAGGTCGGCGGTGAGCACCACCGCGTGCGAGTCGTCGAACTCCAGGGTGATGGACGGGCGTCCGCCGAGCGGCGAGCCGACGGGGCCGCCGGCACCCTCACGCAGCCAGCCCGCCCGGAACAGCCGGTCCAGGCGCTGCCCGACGGTGGCCCGGGACAGTCCGGTCGCCTGCTGGAGCGCACCGCGCGTCACCGCCCGTCCGCTGCGCACGAGTTCGAGCAGATCGCCGGCGCCCGCCTGGCTTCCGCTCCTGCCGGTCCGGCCCGGACGCCCCGTCATGCGCACCCCCTTGTGTTCCTCAAGCCTGCATTACATAGTGGGTTTTGCGTGTTAAATAGACGTAACCCTACGGTGGCCCCAGCCAAACCCGGCCGGCCGGACGTCTTCGGGGAGTCCCGAGTGGAACGCACCGCCCAGCTCACCGCCCGCCCCACCACGTACGGGGTCGCATACGATCCACCGGTCACGACGACGTCGCTGCACGCCAGAGCGGCCCGGGTGCTGGAGGCGAACTGGACGGGCGGCTCGACGGTCCCTTCCCGGAACCTGTACCCGCACCAGTGGTCCTGGGACTCCGCGTTCATCGCCATCGGACTGCGGCACGTCTCGCCGCTGCGGGCCCAGACGGAGCTGGAGACGCTGTTCGCGGCCCAGTGGGCCGACGGGCGCGTCCCGCACATCGTCTTCAACCCCTCCGTACCGCTCGACGCGTACTTCCCGAGCCCCGACTTCTGGCGTTCCTCCACCGCCGGGCGCCCCGCGGGCGCCCCGCGCACCGTACAGACCTCCGGCATCGTGCAGCCACCGGTGCACGCGCTGGCGGCCTGGCTGGTGCACCGCGCCGACCCCGCGCTGTCCCGGACCCGCGGCTTCCTGGCCCGGATGTATCCGCGGCTGGCCGCCTGGCACCGGTATCTGCTGCACCGGCGGGACCTGGGCGGCGCCGGCCTGGCCTGCGTCGTCCACCCGTGGGAGCAGGGCATGGACAACAGCCCCTGCTGGGACGCCCCGCTGGCCCGGATCACCCCGGCACCGGCCCGCTCCTTCCGCCGCGCCGACCTCGACCACGGCGCGGCCGAGGACCGGCCGACCGACCTGGACTACGGGCGGTACGTCCGGCTCGCCGCCGACTACCGGGACGGCGGGTACCGGGACGGCGGGTACCGGGACGGCCCGGGCGGCGAACACGACGCCGGGGGCGCGGAGTTCGCCGTGGAGGACCCGGCGTTCAACGCCCTGCTCATCGCCTCCGAACACGCCCTCGCGCGGATCGCCGAGGAGCTGGGCGCGGCCGGCTCCGCCCGCCGGGCCCGCGCCGAGCGGCTGACGGAGGCGCTGGTGACACGGTTGTGGGACGCGGAGGCCGGGATGTTCCTGTGCCGGGACCTGCGCGGCGGCGACGCCCTCGTACCCGAGCGCGGCGTCTGCGGGCTGATCCCGCTGCTGCTGCCCAGGCTCCCCCGCGACATCGCCGCCGCCCTCGTGCGCACCCTCCGCGGGCCGCACTTCTCGCTCGGCGACCGCACCCGGCTGGTCCCGAGCTACGACCTCCTCGGGGAGGCCTTCGACCCGCACCGGTACTGGCGCGGCCCGGCCTGGTTCAACACCAACTGGCTGCTGGAGCGCGGGCTGCGCGCGCACGGCGAGACGGCGGCGGCCGACGCCCTGCGCACGGCGCTGCTGCGGCTGGCCGACGCCACGGACTTCGCCGAGTACGTCGACCCGTACACCGGTGAGCCCTGCGGCGCGTCCGGCTTCGGCTGGACGGCGGCACTCGCACTCGACCTGTGCCACCGGCCGCCCGCACCACACGAGCGTCAAAAGCTGGACAAGAGCCCACAAAACGACGTGTCCGCCGCGGACACCGGCACGTTCGACAGGAGTGACAGAGGAGGGGACCGGGGATGACGGACCGGCATCATCTGCTTGTGCACGGCGCCACCTTCGCCGCCGTCGGCGACCGTGGCGACATCAGCGGGGTGCGCGGCGGCGGCTCCCCGGACGGGTTGTTCGTCCGGGACGCCCGGCACCTCAGCCGCTGGCAGCTCACCGTCGACGGCGCGGTGCCCGACGTGCTCTCCCCGGTGACGGGCGGGGACGCGGCCCGCTGCGTACTGGCCCCGCGCGGCGGCCGGCAGGAGCCGCCGGGCCACACGCTCTTCCGTGAACAGGCCGTCGGCGACAGCTCGTTCGTGGAGTCCGTGCGGGTGACCAGCAACCGCCCGGTGTCCACCACCGTCCGGCTCGCGCTCACCGTCGACGCCGACTTCACCGACCAGTTCGAGCTGCGTTCCGACCACCGCACCTACGTGAAGCCCGGCGCCGTGCGCTCCCGCCAGATCCTCGACGACGGGATCGAGTTCACCTACCGGCGTGCCGAGTGGCGGTCCTACACGACGATCATGGCCGACCCGGCCCCCGACGCCGTGGAGGAGACGGGCACCGGGGCCCGCCGCCTGGTGTGGGCCCTCGATCTCGCACCGCACGGCACGACCGAGCTGCTGCTGCGGGTGATCGCCCGTCCGCACGGCGAGAAGCGCGCCCTGCGCGTGCCCCGCGACCCCGCCGCCGTGCACCGGCAACTCCGGGAGCGGGAGGACGAGTTCGTGCAGGGCGTGGCCTTCCCGGCCGGCTGGCCGGAGCTGGCCGAGGCCTGCGCCCAGGGCCTCGCCGACCTGGCGGCGCTCCAGGTCCCGGCCACCGGACCGGACGGCGAGGAGCTGCGCGTCCCGGCGGCCGGCGCCCCCTGGTTCCTCACCCTGCTCGGCCGCGACGCGCTCCTCACCTCCCTCTTCGCCCTGCCGTACCGTCCCCGGCCGGCCGCCGCCACGCTCCTCGCCCTGGCCGCCACGCAGGCGACCGGCACCGGTCCCTCCCCGGTCGCCCAGCCCGGCAAGATCGTCCACGAGGTACGGCACGGGGAGCTGGCCCACTTCGGCCAGGTGCCGTTCCGCCGCTACTACGGCTCGGTCGACGCCACTCCCCTGTTCCTGATCCTGCTCGGCACGTACGTCGAACAGACCGGGGACGCGGAACTCGCCCGCCGCCTAGAGCCGCACGCCCGTGCCGCCGTCGGCTGGATGCTCGACCACGGCGGCCTGACCTCGCGCGGTTATCTCGTCTACCGCGCCGACGAGGGCGGCCTCGCCAACCAGAACTGGAAGGACTCCCCCGGCGCGATCTGCTGCGCCGACGGCACCCGGCCCACCGGCGCGGTGATGGCGGCGGGCGCCCAGGGCTACGCGTACGACGCGCTGCGCCGCACGGCCCAGGTGGCGCGCACGGTGTGGGCCGACGAGACGTACGCCGCGCTGCTGGAGCAGGCCGCGGCCGACCTCCGGGACCGTTTCCAGCGGGACTTCTGGATGCGGGAGCGGTCCTTCCCGGCGCTGGCGCTGGACGGACAGGGCCGGCAGATCGACGCGCTGGCCTCCGACGCCGGGCATCTGCTGTGGTCCGGACTGCTGGACAAGGAGTACGGCGAGGTGGTGGGCCGACGGCTGCTGGAGCCGGACTTCTTCTCCGGCTGGGGCGTCCGCACGGTAGCCTCCGGCCAGTCGGCGTACCACCCGCTGTCCTATCACCGGGGCTCCGTCTGGCCGCACGACAACGCGCTGATCACGCTGGGCCTGGCCAGGTACGGGCTGCACGACGAGGCCCGGACGGTGGCACACGCGCTGGTCGACGCGGCGACGGTGACGGGTCATCGGCTGCCGGAGGCCCTGGCGGGGTACGGGCGGGACACGCACGGTGAGCCCGTGCCGTTCCCCCACGGCTGCGGCCGGGAGGCCCGGTCAGCGGCAGCACCACTCGCCCTGCTGACAGCGGTAGGAGGCGCCTGACCCCCGCACCGACCTCGCCGGGCCGAGGGCCGACGGCCGACCGGGCGCCCGCACAGTACGGGCCCACCTTGCGGGAGGCGCGGCCGGCGGGGGCCCGACCCGCCGGGGCGGGCACGCGTCGTCCCGACGGTCGCCCGGGTGCCCGCACATTGGGGCCCACGTGCGCGGGGCACGGCCGACCTGAGCCGACCTCGCCGGGTCGAGGACCGACGGGGCGCGCGGGCCGCCCTCGTCGTCCGTCTCCGGCCGACTGCCCGGTCCCGGCGGACTCCTCCGTCCCGGCCGGTGGCCGGCGTCGACACGGCCGCCGTCGGCCTATTGACCAGGTGTTTGCCCTGCCTGCGTGAACAGTGGTCCGCGGTGCCCCGTACGGGAGGGCGGTCGACGGGCTGCGTAGGGAAGGACTCCGGGTTGTCTCAGGACACGAGCACACGCCAGCCGGCAATAGAGGAAAGCGAGGAGGTCCCAGGCCTCACCCCCACACCGGAGGAGGCCACCACGGCACCCGCATCCGCGCGGAAGAACGGCGCCGCCGCGCAGAAGGAGGCCACCGCATCCGCATCCGCATCCGCATCCGCATCCGCGCGGAAGAACGGCGCCGCCGCGCAGGAGGAAGTCACCGCACCCACTCCCCCAGTTGAGGAGGCCGGCGGGCCTGAGGAGGCCGCCACACCCGCGCCTGCGTCTGCGTCTGCGGGAGCCGCTGCCCCCACGCCCACGGCCGCACCCGCGTCCGGAGAGGCCGCCGCGTCCGAGGAGGCCGCCGCCTCCACGCCCGGGCCCGTGGAGGCCACCTCCCTCGCACCCACGGCCGCACCCGCGCCCGCGGAGGCACCCCCGTCCGAGGGGGCCGCCACCGTGACACCCGTGCCCGCACCTGGGGAGGCCGCCGCCACCACGGCCGCACCCGGGTCCGCGGAGGACACCGCACCCGCACCCGGGTCGGTCGCCGTCGCCTCCGCAGCCGCCTCCGCACCGGAGGACACTCCCGGCGCCCTGCCCGGATCCCGTTCCTCCCGGCGCCCCTGGGTGCTGTGGTCCGCGTGGAGTCGGCGCTGGCGGGAGCGGCATCCTCGCGCCGCCCAGGCCCTGTCCGTCACGCTCACCGTGCTCGCCGCCGCGCTCGTCGTCGCCGCGCTCGTGATGCCCGACTCCCTGGCCCGGCTGGAGTTCTCCGCGTTCGTGCGGATACCCGCGGAGGCGGTTGTCGGGGCGGCCGTGCTGATCGCGCTGCCGCACCGGCCGCGGGTGGCGGTGGCGGCGGTGTCCGGGATCCTGCTCGGGGCCATGACCGTGCTGAACGCACTCGACATGGGCTTCAACGAATACCTCGGCCGCAAGTTCGACGTCATCCTCGACTGGAGCCTGTTCGGCGACGCGGAGTCGTATCTGGAGGACTCCCTCGGCCGCACCACCACGCTGGCCGCCGTGGCCGGGCTGATCGCCCTGGTCCTGCTGGTCTTCGTGGTGCTGGCGCTGTCGGTGGTCCGGCTGGGCAACCTCCTCGCCCGGCACCCCGGCACCGCGACCCGGGGCACCCTGGTCGCCGGGGTCGTCTGGATCACCTGCTCCTCCCTCGGCCTCCAGGTGGCGGGCGCGCCCCTCGCCTCCGACCGCACCGCGACCGCGCTCCAGGACCGGGCCCACCGGATCTCGAACACCCTGCGGGACGAGGCGGAGTTCCGGAAGGTGGCCCGGGTCGACGCCTTCGGGAACACCCCGGGCAGCCAGCTGGTGCCGGATCTGCGCGGCAAGGACATGATCTTCACGTTCATCGAGAGCTACGGCCGCAGCGCGATCGAGGACCCGATCATGGCTCCGGGGGTGGACAGCACCCTGGACGCACGCACCGAGGCCCTGGCCAAGGCCGGTTTCCACGCCAAGAGCGGCTGGCTGACGTCGGCGACCTACGGCGGCAGCAGCTGGCTCGGCCACTCCACCACCATGTCGGGCCTGTGGGTCAGCAACCAGCAGCGCTACCGCACCGTCATGGCGAGCGATCACATGAGCCTGACGGACGCGTTCAAGAGGACCGGCGCGTTCGACACGGTGGGTGTCATGCCGGGCGTGCAGAAGGGGTGGCCGGAGCAGAAGTGGTACGGCCTCGACAAGGTCTACAACGCCTTCCAGCTCGGCTACCAGGGACCGAAGTTCAGCTGGTCCACCATGCCCGACCAGTACACGCTCCAGCAGTACCAGGAGCGGGTGCACAGCAAGCGGCCGGCCGCGGGGAAGTCGCGGATGTCGCTGCTCATCCTGACCTCCAGCCACCAGCCGTGGGCGCCCATCCCGAAGATGGTCGGCTGGGACCAGCTCGGTGACGGCTCGATCTTCAAGGGCATCGAGGCGGCGGGCAACAAGTCGGCCGACGTCATCGCCGACAGCACCAAGTCACGCGAGGAGTACGGCAAGTCGATCCAGTACTCGGTGACCGCGCTGACCGAGTGGCTGGAGCGCTACGGGACCAAGGACACCGTGCTGGTCTTCCTGGGCGACCACCAGCCGATCGCCCGGGTCAGCGGCGACCACGCGAGCCGGGACGTGCCGGTGGCGGTCGTCGCCAAGGATCCCAAGGTGCTGGACAAGATCGCCGACTGGGGCTGGACGGACGGCCTGCGCCCCGCGCACGACGCACCGGTGTGGAAGATGAGCGCCTTCCGCGACCACTTCCTGACGGCCTACGGCTCAACCCCCCACCCGAAGCGCAACTGACCCACCCGAACGGGCCCCGGACAACCCCGGGGCCCGGGACGAAGCCCCGCGACGGCACCCACCCGGCCAACCGAGCCGGGCGGGCGGGCGAGACCGGGGCCCGGGGCGAAGCCCCGCGACGGCACCCACCCGGCCAACCGAGCCAGCAGACCCGGCTCATCCCCCCGACGTGTCCAGCTCCGCATCCTCACTCACACCCGCGCAGTCGTACGGATCCTTCAGCCACCCGTCCGGCAGCACCACCCGGTTGTTGCCGGACGTACGCCCACGCGGCCCCTCCGCCCCGGCCGGCCACGCCTGGTCCAGGTCCAGCTCGTCCAGCCCGGCCCGCAGCTCCTCCAGGGACGACGTGATCGCGAGCCGCTTGCGCATCTCGGAGCCGACCGCGAAGCCCTTCAGGTACCAGGCGACGTGCTTGCGGAAGTCGACGACGCCCTTGGACTCGTCACCGATCCACTCCCCGAGCAGGGCGGCGTGCCGGACCATGATGCCGGCCACCTCCCGCAGCGTCGGCCGGGCCACGCCGTCGAGCCGCCCCTCGAACGCCGCGACCAGGTCGGAGAACAGCCACGGCCGCCCCAGGCACCCGCGCCCCACGACGACCCCGTCGCAGCCGGTCTCGCGCACCATCCGCAGCGCGTCCTCGGCGGACCAGATGTCGCCGTTGCCGAGCACGGGGATCTCCGGCACGTGCTCCTTCAGCCGGGCGATGGCGTCCCAGTCGGCGGTGCCGCCGTAGTGCTGGGCGGCGGTACGGCCGTGCAGCGCGATCGCCGTGACACCCTCCTCCACGGCGATGCGGCCGGCGTCGAGGTAGGTGATGTGGTCGTCGTCGATGCCCTTGCGCATCTTCATGGTCACCGGCAGGTCCCCGGCACCGGAGACGGCCTCGCGCAGGATCGCCCGCAGCAGGTTCCGCTTGTACGGCAGCGCGGACCCGCCGCCCTTGCGCGTCACCTTCGGGACCGGGCAGCCGAAGTTGAGGTCGATGTGGTCGGCCAGGTCCTCTTCCGCGATCATGCGGACGGCCTTGCCGACGGTCGCCGGGTCGACGCCGTACAGCTGGATCGACCGCGGCCGCTCGCTCGCGTCGAACTTGATCAGCTGCATGGTCTTCTCGTTGCGCTCGACCAGCGCCCGGGTCGTGATCATCTCGCTGACGAACAGGCCCTTGCCCCCGCTGAACTCCCTGCACAGGGTGCGGAAGGGCGCGTTGGTGATGCCCGCCATGGGTGCGAGCACGACGGGCGGCGTCACGGCGTGCGGGCCGATGGAGAGCGGGTGGGTCATCGTCAGGGCTCCGGGGCGGATGGACGGCACAGGGACAGGAGGCAAGGACCCATTGTCCCTCACCCGGCCGGCGGCTCGTCCGACGGTTCCGCCAGCCGCTCCAGCCGCTCCTCGCGCCCCTCTCCCGCAAAGATCGTGTATCGCTCATTAGTTAGCCGCACTATTGAAATCGGCGTACGATGGGACGCATGCCAGAGTTGAGCCATCGCCGACGCATGCTCGTGCTCGGGATCTGCTGCATGAGCCTGCTGATCGTGAGCCTCGACAACACCGCGCTGAACGTGGCGCTGCCGTCCATGCAGCGCGACCTGCACGCCACCACCTCCGGCCTCCAGTGGACGATCGACGCCTACACGCTCGTCCTGGCCTCGCTGCTGATGCTCGCGGGGTCCACCGCCGACCGGATCGGACGCAAACGCGTCTTCATGGCGGGCCTGGTGATCTTCAGCCTCGGCTCCCTGCTGTGCTCCCTCGCCCCCAGCCTGGAACTGCTGATCGTGTTCCGCATGGTCCAGGCGGTGGGCGGCTCGATGCTCAACCCGGTCGCCATGTCGATCATCACCAACACCTTCACCGACGCCCGGGAGCGCGCCCGCGCGATCGGCGTGTGGGGCGCGGTGGTGGGCATCTCCATGGCGGCCGGCCCGCTGGTCGGCGGGCTGCTGGTGCAGTCGGTGAGCTGGCGCTCGATCTTCTGGGTCAACCTCCCGGTCGGCCTCACCGCCCTCCTGCTCACCCTCCGCTTCGTCCCCGAGTCCCGCGCGCCCAAGGCGCGCCGCCCCGACCCGGTCGGCCAGCTGCTGGTGATCGCCCTGTTCGGCTCGCTGACGTACGCGATCATCGAGGCGCCGGCGTCGGGCGCGGGCCCGGTGGTGCCGTTCGCCGCGGTCGCCGTGGCCACCCTGCTGGCGCTGCTGTGGTACGAGCCCCGGCGCGCGGAACCCCTCATCGACCTGCGCTTCTTCCGCTCGGCCCCGTTCAGCGGAGCCACCGTGATCGCGGTCAGTGCCTTCGCGGCCCTGGGCGGCTTCCTGTTCCTGTCCACCCTGTACCTGCAGAACGTGCGCGGCCTCGACGCCCTGCACGCGGGCCTGTGGATGCTGCCGATGGCCGCGCCCACGTTCCTGTGCGCCCCGCTGTCCGGCCGTCTGGTCGGCAGCCGCGGCCCCCGCCTCCCCCTGCTGATCGCCGGTACGGCGATGACCGCGAGCGGTGTCCTGTTCGCCGCGTTCGAGGCGGAGACGACGAACGCCACCCTCGTCGCCGGCTACGCCCTCTTCGGCATCGGCTTCGGCTTCGTGAACGCGCCGATCACCAACACGGCCGTGTCCGGCATGCCCCGCGCCCAGGCCGGCGTCGCCGCGGCCGTCGCCTCCACCAGCCGGCAGCTGGGCCAGACGCTCGGCGTCGCGGTGGTCGGCGCGGTCCTGGCCTCGGGCATCGGCTCGTCCCCCTACCGGCAGCTGTTCGTCCCGGCGGCCCGCCCCGGCTGGTGGATCCTCACCGGCTGCGGCCTGGCCGTCCTGGTGCTGGGCCTGCTGACCAGCGGCCCCTGGGCGCGCCGCACCGCCGAGCGGACGGCCCGGACGCTGGAGCCCGCGACGGCACGCCAGGCCGTAGGGGTCTCGGAGCGGGCGTAGGCCCCGCCGGCGCGGTCGGCCGCGGATCAGCGCTCCGGCACCCCGCACGCGATCCGGTGCAGCCGCTCCAGCCGCTCCCGCGTCTCGTCGTTCTTCGGGGTGTACGTCACCATCCGGGCGCCCAGCTGGGGGCCCAGCCACAGGTCGGTGTGGACCAGGGTGAGGTGGCCGACGTGGCGGTTGAGGAACTCCTTGGTCTTGGAGCGGGTGCCCACCACCTCGTACCGCTGCCAGTTCTCGCGGAACTCCGGGATCTCCTCCAGCCGCCCGAGGAGCAGTTTCCAGGCCGGCTCGCCGAGGTGGCCGGCCAGGGCGGCGCGCAGCCGGGCGGCCATCAGGCGCCGGGTCTCGTCCAGGTGGACGATGGCCGCCTGCCAGTCCTTGTCGGTGTGGACGAGGAGCATGCAGTTGCGGTCCTCGGGCGGGAGCGCGTCCAGGTCGCCCAGGAGGCGGCCGTAGGTGCGGTTGTAGGCGAGGATGTCGTACCGGCTGTTCTGGATGCAGGCCGGGACCGGCTCCAGCCGGGTCAGCATCTCGCGCAGGGCGGGCGTGACGCTCGGGCAGGTCGCGGCCGGACTCGGATCGGTCGCGCCGGCCAGCTGGAACAGGTGGGCCCGCTCGCTGGCGTCCAGCCGCAGGGCCCGGGCCAGGGCGTCCAGGACCTGTACGGAGACCTGGATGTCACGGGCCTGTTCGAGCCAGGTGTACCAGGTGACGCCGACCGCGGAGAGCTGGGCGACCTCCTCCCGGCGCAGTCCGGGCGTACGCCGGCGGGCACCGCGCGGCAGCCCCACCTGCTCCGGCGTGATGCGTTCGCGCCGGCTGCGCAGAAACGCGGCCAGCTCGTGCCGGCGGATCTCCGCGCCCTGGGCCGGCTGCGGCGAGGTCTCCTGGGCCGTGGTCGTCATACGCCCAGGGTGCCGCGCCGGCCAGGCTGTTGCCAGGTGTTTCCGGTACCAGGACAAGGATGCCCCACCACCAGGCTGTGAGCCCGCGAGGGGAAGGAATCGGACGTTCCGGGGCGAGATGCAGCCGGACGGGAACGCCGGAGCCGGGAAGACCGCCCTACCGGCACGGCCGGACGTCCCGGCCGGCCCGGGACACGGCGGCCCCCGGCGGAGGACCGCTGCCCGCCACCCAGGTGCCGGACCCTGTTGCCGGGTAGTTCTTCTACCAGGAGAAGAACACTCTGGTACCAGGCTGAGCACTGCCGCAGGCTCGGGGGCATGAGTGAAACCGTCACCGTCCCCGCCGTCCGGACGACGGCCGCACCGCCCGCGCTCGGCGGGCCCGGGCTGTTCACCGTCCTGCTCGCCGCGGCGCTGCCGCTGGTCGACTTCTTCATCGTCAACGTGGCCCTGCCGGCCATCGGCACCGACCTCGCCGCGGGCGAGGCCGTGCTGGAGCTGGTCGTCGCCGGGTACGGGCTCGCGTACGCCGTGCTGCTCGTGCTCGGCGGGCGGCTCGGCGACCTGTTCGGCCGGCGGCGGATGTTCCTCGGCGGGATGGCCGCCTTCGGACTCACCT
This sequence comes from Streptomyces musisoli, assembly GCF_016741855.1. Taxonomy (GTDB): domain Bacteria; phylum Actinomycetota; class Actinomycetes; order Streptomycetales; family Streptomycetaceae; genus Streptomyces; species Streptomyces musisoli. The sequence continues at coordinate 310,804 of NZ_JAERRH010000003.1, forward strand.
CGCTGGCCTGCGGACTCGCGCCCGGCGCCTGGAGCCTGGTCGCGGCCCGGGTCGCACAGGGCGCCGCGGCCGCCGCGATGCTGCCGCAGGTCCTCGCCACCATCCAGGCCGCCACGAGCGGCACGCGCCGGGCGAAGGCCATGAGCCTGTACGGCGCCACGGCCGGGCTGGCCATGGTGGCCGGGCAGATCCTCGGCGGGGTGCTGGTCGCCGCCGATGTCGCCGGGACCGGATGGCGGGCGATCTTCCTCGTCAACGTGCCGGTGGTGGTGCTGGGGCTCGTGCTCGCCGTGCGGTTCGTGCCGGAGACGCGGTCGCAGCGCCCGGAGCCCGTCGACGGGCCGGGCACGGCGCTGCTCGCGCTGTCCCTGCTGACGCTGCTCGCGCCGCTCACCGAGGGCCGGGCGGCCGGCTGGCCGCTGTGGACCTGGCTGTCGCTGGCCGCGTTCCCGTTCGCCGTGGCCGCGTTCTGGACGGTGGAGCGGCGGGCGGACCGGGCGGGGCGGACCCCGCTGGTGCCGCCGAGCCTGTTCCGGGTGCCGTCCATGCGGCACGGCCTGGAGCTGATCGTGCCGTTCTCCATCGGGTTCAGCGGGTTCATGTTCGTGATAGCGCTGGCGCTCCAGCAGGGCGCCCGGCTCGGCCCGGTGCCGGCCGGACTCGCGCTCGCGCCGATGGCCGTGGTGTTCCTGTTCGTCTCGCTCGTCGGTCCCCGGCTGATCACCCGCTACGGCACCCGGGTGGTCACCGCCGGATCCGTCCTCCAGGGCGTGGGCGTGCTGCTGATCGTGCTGGCCGTCTGGCGGGACTGGCCGCACCTGGGCTTCGGCCCGCTGCTGCCGGGCGCGGCCGTGGCCGGTGCCGGTCAGGCGCTGCAACTGCCCAACGTGATGCGGATCGTGATGTCCGAGGTACCGCCCGCGCGCGCCGGCGTCGGCAGCGGGGTGATGATCACGACCCAGCAGTCGGCGCTGGCCCTGGGCGTGGCCACGCTGGGCACCCTGTTCCTGACCCTCGTGCCGCACCTGGGCATGCGGGACGCGCTGGTCGGCACGCTGCTGGTGCAGCTGGTCGGGATCGTGCTGACCGGCCTGCTGAGCCTGCGGCTGCCCCGGACGGTCGGCTGATCCCGCCCCCGCGCCCCGACCGGCTCGGCGCGCGGGAGCCGGGCCGCGGCCCCGGGTGACGCACAGAACCACCGGCACCCCCGCCGACCTGCGGTTTCGATGGCGGTTGCGCGGTGTTCCGGCCCGTCCCGAGTGGCCGCCCGGCCGGACCCGGTCCAGCCTGGGAAAGGTTCATCGAGCGACGGGAGACGAAACATGACCTCCGTACTCCGCCATCGATACGGCCGTGCGATCGGCTCCGGCACCCTCTGCGTGGCGCTGCTGTCCGGCGGGACGGCCGGTGCCTTCGCCGCGAGCCCGAGCCCGAGCCCGTCGGGCAACGGGAGCGCCAGCCCCACCGGCACCGAGAGCCCGAGCCCCAAGGGCACCGCGAGCCCGAGCCCCACGGGCAAGACCTCGATCACCGCCACCCCCGGCAAGTCCTCGGTGAAGGCCGGTTCCATGGTGACGTTCACCGGGCGCACCAAGGGCCTGAAGGTCGGCAGCCCGCTGGTGCTCCAGCACGAGAAGAACGGCAAGTGGACGGCCCTGAAGGCGACCGCCAAGGTCAAGACGGGCAACTCCTACGCCCTCGTGGCCAAGCTGAACGACAAGGGCACCCAGCACCTGCGGGTCGCGAGCGCGACCAAGGAGGGGAAGGTCCACTCGCCCACCGTCACCGTGACGGTGAACTGAGCCCCCGCACCAGCAGGTCCACCACGGCCGTGAACTCCTCGTCGATGCCCGGGGCGGTCCACTCCCTGGCGTAGCAGGGGTCGTGGAAGCGGCCGGTGGCCTGGAAGACGGCCCGGGCCGCGGCGGCCGGGTCGGGCACCGAGAAGTCGCCCGACCCGGCCCCCGCCGTGATGATCCGGGTGAGCTGGCCGGTCAGATCGGCTATGTGCTCGAAGACCACGCCCCCGAGTTCGTCGGTGAGCACGGTGTAGGTGGCGAACAGCTCCGGGTCGTCGCCCGCCTTGTGCCGCTTGGCGGCGAAGAGGGCGGCGAGCCAGTCGCGCAGCCGCTGCCGCGGGTCGCGGTCCTCGGCGTCGACGATCCCGGCGAGCCTCAGCGAGGTCCGGTCCAGCCAGCGCTTGGTGACCGCCTCGCGCAGCGCCGCCTTGGTGCGGAAGTGCCGGTAGACGCTGCCGTGGCTGACGCCGAGCGCGCGGGCCACGTCGACCACGGTGGCCTTGGCCGGGCCGTGCCGGCGCAGCACCTCCTCGGTGGCTTCGAGGATGCGCTCGGCGGTCAGGGTCTCGCTGGTCGGTGGCATGACTAGACGGTACCCGGCACCGGGATCAGCGCTCGCTGTCCAGGTGTGCCATCTGCATCGCCGGATAGCGGTCGCCGGCCGCCGCGTCCGCCGGGACCGCCTCCTCGATCGCCGTCAGGTCGGCCTCGTCCAGGGTGACGTCCAGGGCGCCCAGCGACTCGTCCAGCCGCTCGCGGGTGCGGGCGCCGACCAGCGGCACGATGTCCTCGCCGCGGGAGAGCACCCAGGCGATGGCGATCCGGGCGACGGTGACGCCCTTCCGCTCGGCGATCTTGCGCAGGGCCTCGACCAGGTTCAGGTTGTGCTGGAGGTTCTCACCCTGGAAGCGGGGCGAGTGGGCGCGGAAGTCGGTGGGGGCCAGCTGCCGGTCGCGGGCGAAGTGGCCGGAGATCAGGCCGCGGGAGAGCACGCCGTAGGCGGTGATGCCGATGCCCAGCTCGCGGGTGACCGGAAGGATCTCCCGTTCGATGCCCCGCGAGATCAGCGAGTACTCGATCTGGAGGTCGGCGACCGGGGCGGTGGCGGCGGCCCGCCGGATGGTCTCGGCGCCGACCTCGCTCAGGCCGACGTGCCGGACGTGTCCCTTCTCGATCAGCTCGGAGATCGCGCCGACGGTCTCCTCGATCGGCACGTCCGGGTCGAGCCGCGCGATCCGGTAGACGTCGATGTGGTCGACGCCGAGGCGCTGGAGCGAGTAGGCGGCGAAGTTCCTGACGGCGGCGGGCCGGCCGTCAAAGCCGCTCCAGTTGCCGTCCGGGTCACGCAGGGCGCCGAACTTGACGCTGGTCAGGGCCTTTTCACGGAGGGCGGCGGGCGCGGTGCGCAGGGCCTCGCCGATGAGCATCTCGTTGTGGCCCATCGCGTAGAAGTCGCCGGTGTCCAGCAGCGTCACGCCCGCGTCCAGGGCGGCGTGGATCGTCGCGACGGACTCCGCGCGGTCGGCGTCGCCGTACAGCGCGGACATGCCCATGCAGCCGAGGCCGAGGGCGGAGACACGGGGGCCGGTGGTTCCGAGGGTTCGGGTTCGCATCGTCATGCCCTCAGCCTGACATGACAGCTGACAGATTTCAATATCTGTCATTCCATCTTCGCCACTCCCGCTTCAGAACTGGTCCAGACCTATTGACGAAAGGTCTGGACCAGAGCACTGTGCATGGGAGCACCGAGATCTGTCATGCCTACGACACCTCGCCGATCCCCCACCGGGAGGCCCGATGCTCCGCCGCACCCTGCGCCTGCTCACCGCCGCCCTGACCACCGCCGTCCTCGCCCCGCTCGCGATCGCCGCCGCGCCCGCCGCCTCCGCCGCCGACACCTGCGCGGTGAAATCACGGCCCGCGGGCAAGGTGCTCCAGGGCTACTGGGAGAACTGGGACGGCTCCGCCAACGGCGTCCACCCGCCCTTCGGCTGGACCCCGATCACCGACGCACGCATCCCCGCCCACGGCTACAACGTGCTCAACGCCGCCTTCCCGGTGATCCGCTCCGACGGCACGGCCCTGTGGGAGGACGGCATGGACGCCGGCGTGAAGGTGGCCACGCCCGCCGAGATGTGCGCGGCCAAGGCGTCCGGCCAGACGATCCTGCTCTCCATCGGGGGCGCGGCGGCCGGCATCGACCTGTCGTCCTCGTCCGTCGCCGACCGGTTCGTGGCGACGATCGTCCCGATCCTGAAGAAGTACAACTTCGACGGCATCGACATCGACATCGAGACGGGCCTGGTCGGCAGCGGGGACATCAGCCGGCCGTCCACGTCCCAGGCCAACCTGATCCGCATCATCGACGGGATCCTCGCGCAGATGCCGTCGAACTTCGGGCTGACGATGGCCCCCGAGACGGCCTACGTGACCGGCGGCAGCATCACCTACGGCTCGATCTGGGGCGCCTACCTGCCGATCGTCAAGAAGTACGCGGACAACGGCCGCCTGTGGTGGCTGAACATGCAGTACTACAACGGCAGCATGTACGGCTGCTCCGGCGACTCCTACTCGGCCGGCACCGTGCAGGGCTTCACCGCGCAGACCGACTGCCTGAACAAGGGCCTGGTGGTCCAGGGCACGACGGTCAGGGTGCCGTACGACAAGCAGGTCCCCGGTCTGCCCGCCCAGCCCGGCGCGGGCGGCGGCTACATGTCCCCGTCCCTCGTCTCCCAGGCGTGGCGGCACTACGGCACCTCGCTCAAGGGCCTGATGACCTGGTCCGTCAACTGGGACGGCGCGAAGAACTGGACCTTCGGCGACAACGTCAGGGCGCTCCAGGGACGCTGATCCGCCGGACGGCGAATCCTTTCGGGCGGCCCGTGCCTCTTATGCCTGTACCGACAGCCGTCGGTACGGGCACAGGAGGTTGTCGTGATCCTTGGTATCGGTATCGCCGTCGGCGTGGTGCTGCTGTGCACCTGCGTGCTCGCGGTCAAGCGGAGGGCGAGGTGAGCGTGACCGGCCCGGCCTGGCCCGGCGAGCAGCTGATCGTCGCCGCGCAGCGCGGTGACGTGGATTCGATCGCCGCGCTGGTGTCGGGCTCCCACCCGAACGTGCGGCGTTTCGCCCACGCCCTGTGCGCGACGCCGGAGGACGCCGAGGACGCGGCGCAGGAGGCCCTGATCATCCTGTACCGCAAGATCGGGATGCTGCGGGCCTCCGGGGCGCTGGCGTCGTGGATGTTCCGGATCGTCCGCAACGAGTGCCTGCGGCGCGCACGGACGACGACGCGGACCCGGGCGGCACTGCCGGAGGCCGCCGTGGACGGCGCCGTCGACTCGGCCGAGGACGAGGTGCTGCGCCGCCTGGAGGCCGCCAGGGTGGCGGCGGCGGTCGCGGCCCTGCCGCCGGACCAGCGCATGGTGCTGGTCATGCGGGATCTGCAGGGCCACAGCGGGCGGGCGGTCGCCCATGCGCTGGGTCTCAGTACGCCGGCGATGAAGTCCCGCCTGCACCGCGCTCGCACGGCGGTCCGGCAAGCACTGAGCGCGTCGTCCGCCCCGGCCCCCAAGGAGAGCGACGGAGGAGAAGATGGCCGCCAGTAGGACCGAGGCCCCCGAAACGACGACCGACGGGAAGGGCGCGGACCTCGGAGCGACGACCGACGGGAAGACCGCGGACCCCCGAGCGACGGCCGACACTAGGACCGAGGCCCCCGAAACGACGGCCGGCGGGAAGGGCGCGGGCCTCGGAGCGACGGCCGGCGGGAAGGCTGTGGGCCGCGACTTCGCGAGCGCATCCCTGCCCCGGCATCTGGCGCGCGGGGCGCTGGGGTTCGGGGCGCTGGCCGCCTCGGTCGCCTGTGTTCCGGCGGTCGGTCCGATCAGTCTGGCGCTCCTGCCGGCCGGCCTGCTCGCGTTGCGCGGATGCCCGATGTGCTGGGCGATCGGACTGCTCCAGACCGTCTCCAGGGGCCGCCTCCAGCGCACCTGCACGGACGACCACTGCGAACTGACCGTACGCCGCCCCTGAACACCACCACCGGCCACCCCGGGCGGCAGGCGGAGCCCCGAACCCCACGCACCGCCCGACGGACCCGAGCGGCAGGCCCCCACCTTGGCCGACCCGAGCGGCAGCCCGCACCAGAACGCCCACCCACCACCCCACGGACCCGAGCGGCAGGCCCCCACCCCGGCCGACCCGAGCGGCAGCCCGCACCAGAACGCCCACTCCCCAGCCGACCGAGTCGGGCAGTCCGCCCGCCCGGTCGACCCCGGCGGCGCGGGCGCCAAAACGCCCACCCACCAGCCGACCGAGTCGGGTGGTGGGTGGGCGGAGGTGCAAGGGGGCCCGGGGGCGGGGCCCCCGGGGGCCGCCGGTGCCGGCCGGGCGTCAGCAGCCGATGAGGCGCTGGGCCAGGTAGCCCTCGATCTGGTCGAGAGACACCCGCTCCTGCTTCATCGAGTCACGCTCACGCACGGTCACGGCATTGTCCTCGAGCGTGTCGAAGTCGACGGTCACACAGAACGGCGTACCGATCTCGTCCTGGCGACGGTAGCGGCGCCCGATGGCACCGGCGTCGTCGAACTCGATGTTCCAGTTCTGCCGCAGCGCCTGCGCGAGCCCCTTCGCCTTCGGGGACAGCTCCGGGTTCCGGGACAGCGGCAGCACCGCCACCTTCACCGGGGCCAGACGGTGGTCGAGCCGCAGCACGGTCCGCTTCTCCATCTTGCCCTTGGCGTTCGGCGCCTCGTCCTCGACGTACGCGTCGAGCAGGAAGGCCAGCATCGTGCGGCCGACACCCGCCGCCGGCTCGATGACGTACGGCGTCCAGCGCTCGCCGGCCTCCTGGTCGAAGTAGGAGAGGTCCTGGCCGGATGCCTTGGCGTGGGCGCCGAGGTCGTAGTCGGTGCGGTTGGCGACACCCTCCAGCTCGCCCCACTCGCTGCCGCCGAACTGGAAGCGGTACTCGATGTCGGCGGTGCGCTTGGAGTAGTGGGAGAGCTTCTCCTTCGGGTGCTCGTACCAGCGCATGTTCTCCTCACGGAGACCCAGGCCCCGGTACCAGTTCCAGCGCTGCTCCATCCAGTATTCCTGCCACTGCTCGTCCTCGCCCGGCTTGACGAAGAACTCCATCTCCATCTGCTCGAACTCGCGGGTGCGGAAGATGAAGTTGCCCGGCGTGATCTCGTTGCGGAACGACTTGCCCATCTGGGCGATGCCGAACGGCGGCTTGCGGCGCGAGGTGGTCTGCACCTGGGCGAAGTTGGTGAAGATGCCCTGGGCGGTCTCCGGGCGCAGGTAGGCGACGGAGCCGGAGTCCTGGGTCGGGCCGAGGTGGGTGGAGAGCAGACCGGAGAACTGCTTGGGCTCGGTGAACTGGCCCTTGTTGCCGCAGTTCGGGCAGTTGATGTCCGCCAGGCCGTTCGCCGGGGCGTGGCCCTTCTTCTCCTCGTACGCCTCTTCAAGGTGGTCGGCACGGAAGCGCTTGTGACACGAGGTGCACTCGGTCAGCGGGTCCGTGAAGGTGGCGACGTGGCCGGAGGCGACCCAGACCTCCGAAGCCAGGATGACGGACGAGTCGATACCGACGACGTCCTCGCGCGACGTCACCATGTAGCGCCACCACTGGCGCTTGATGTTCTCCTTGAGCTCGACACCCAGGGGTCCGTAGTCCCAGGCGGCACGCTGTCCGCCGTAGATCTCACTGCACGGGAAAACGAAGCCACGGCGCTTGCTCAGGCTGACGATGGTGTCGATCTTGTCGGCGGCCACGGTGCTCTCTTCATTACGACGACGGGCGTTGAAGCGAGATGCTTCCAGCGAATGATTCAGGTTACCGGCGCAGGCTCCCCCACGACCAAATCGGCCCCTGCCCAGACCACCTGATGAGCGTTGTTGACAACGGTTTCCATGTTTGTTGAAAATGACTGTCATGAACGTACGACGACGCCTCATACCGGCCGCCGCGGTCCTCGCGGTCACCGCACTCGGGATCGGCACACTCTCCGCCTGCTCCGGCGGCACGGCGGTCGCGGCCAACACGGCCAAGTTCGACGTCGTCGCGTCGTTCTACCCGATGGCCTTCCTCGCCGAGCGGATAGGCGGGGAGCACGTGAACGTCACCACCCTCACCTCCCCCGGCCAGGAACCGCACGACCTGGAGATCAGCCCCCGGCAGATCGCCTCCCTGGAGGAGTCCGACGCCGTCCTGTACCTGAAGGGCCTCCAGCCCTCCGTCGACGACGCGGTGGCCCAGTCCCCGGTCGACGTCAAGATCGACGCGGCCTCCCTGACCTCGCTGGAGGAGCACGGCACCGAGGTCGGCGGCCACGCGGCCGAGCACGACGACAGCCATGCCGGCGAGGACGAGGAGACGGGCAAGGACCCGCACATCTGGCTCGACCCGGTGCGCTACGCGCAGGTCGCCGAGGGAGTCGGCAAGGCCTTCGGGAAGGCCGACCCCGAGCACGCGGCCGACTACGCGAAGAACACCGCGGCCCTGGTGAAGCAGCTGACCGGGCTGAACACCGAGTTCGAGAACGGCCTCGCGGACGCGAAGAGCAAGGTCTTCATCACCACGCACGCCGCCTTCGGCTACCTCGCCGAGCGCTACGGCCTGACCGAGGAGGCCGTCGCCGGCCTCGACCCCGAGGCCGAGCCGAGCGCCGCCCGAATCCGGGACCTGGAGAACATGGCCAGGGCCGACGGCGTCACCACCGTCTTCTACGAAACCCTCGTGAGCGACAAGACCGCCAAGACCGTCGCGGGCGACGCGGGCCTGAAGACCGACGTCCTCGACCCGCTCGAGGGCATCACGGACCAGTCCCGCGGCAGGGACTACTTCGCCGTCCAGCGGGCCAACCTGAAGGCACTCCAGCAGGCCCTGGGCGCCAAGTGACCGGCACGGGAGAGAAGATGACCAGTGAACCCGTCGTAGCCCTGCGCGGGGTGACCGCCGAACTCGGCGCGCGACCCGTGCTGCGCGGTATCGATCTCACCGTCGGCCGCGGCGAGGTCGTCGCGCTGCTCGGCGCGAACGGCTCCGGCAAGTCCACGGCGATCCGCACGATCATCGGCCAGGTGCCGGCCAGCGGCGGCACGGTCGAGCTGTTCGGCACCCCGCGCCGGTCCTTCCGGGACTGGGCGCGCGTGGGCTACGTACCGCAGCGGACGACGGCCGCGGGCGGTGTCCCCGCGACGGTCGCCGAGATCGTCTCCTCGGGCCGCCTCTCGCGCACCCGCTTCGGCGTCTTCCGCAAGGCCGACCGGGAAGCGGTACGCCACGCCCTGGAGCTGGTCGGCCTGGCCGACCGCGCCAAGGACTCGGTGGCCGCCCTCTCCGGCGGCCAGCACCAGCGGGTGCTGATCGCCCGCGCGCTGGTCGCCGAGCCCGAACTGCTGATCATGGACGAGCCGATGGCGGGCGTCGACCTGGCCAGCCAGGAGGTGCTGGCGCGGACGCTGCGGCAGCAGGTCGAGGTGGGTACGACGGTCCTGCTCGTCCTGCACGAACTGGGCCCGCTGGAGCCCCTCATCGACCGGGCGGTCGTCCTGCGCGACGGCTGCGTCCTGCACGACGGGCCGCCCCCGCAGGCGGTCGGCCAGCACGCGCTGCCCGGCCACGACCACGTGCACCCGCACGCACCCGCGGGCGCCGAACCGATCCGCACGGGACTGCTGAGCTGATGGACTTCCTGAACTACGAATTCATGCAGCGGGCGCTCCTCGCGGCCGTCCTGGTCGGCATCACCGCGCCCGCGGTCGGCATCTACCTGGTCCAGCGCCGCCAGGCCCTGATGGGCGACGGCATCGGGCACGTGGCCATGACGGGCGTCGGCCTCGGCTTCCTGCTGTCCACGTCCCCCGTGTGGATGGCGACGGCCGTCTCCGTCCTCGGCACGGTCCTGATGGAGCTGATCCGCTGGTACGGCAGGACCCGCGGCGACATCGCCCTGGCCATGCTGTTCTACGGCGGCATGGCCGGCGGCGTGATGCTGATCAACGTGGCGGGCGGCTCCAGCGCGAACCTGGTCTCGTACCTGTTCGGCTCGCTGTCGACGGTGTCCCCGTCCGACGTGACCGCGATCTGCGTCCTGGCCGCCTTCGTCCTGCTGGTCACGCTGGGACTGCGCCGCCAGCTGTTCGCGGTCAGCCAGGACGAGGAGTTCGCGCGGGTCACCGGGCTGCCGGTGCGCGCGCTGAACCTGCTGACGGCTGTCACCGCGGCCGTGACCGTGACGGTCGCCATGCGGGTCGTCGGCCTGCTGCTGGTGTCCGCGCTGATGGTCGTGCCCGTGGCGGCGGCCCAGCAGCTCACCCGCAGCTTCACCGTCACCTTCGTGATCGCCGTGGCGATCGGCGTGGCCGTGACCGTCAGCGGCACGATCACGTCCTTCTACCAGGACGTGCCCCCCGGCGCGACCATCGTCCTGCTGACCATCGCCGCGTTCATGGCACTGACCGCGCTGGCCGCCCCGCTGGCCCGGCGGCGCGCCCGCGCGGCGGCCGCGGCCCAGCCCGCCGGAGACCCGGCGGAGTGCTCAATTCCGGCCGCGCGGGGGGCCGGGGAGGAAGCTGGCGTCTGACCGCGGACTGCCCGGACTGGCACAATGGCCCGGCAGACGCCAGACGTGAGGAGGAACGGTGACGACCGCTGGACCGCCCGTGAAGGGCCGCGCGACCCGCCAGCGTGCAGCCGTGGCGGCGGCCCTGGACGAGGTCGACGAGTTCCGCAGCGCGCAGGAACTGCACGACATGCTCAAGCACAAGGGCGACTCCGTCGGCCTGACCACGGTCTACCGCACCCTCCAGTCCCTCGCCGAGGCCGGCGAGGTCGACGTCCTGCGCACGTCCGACGGCGAGTCCGTCTACCGCCGCTGCTCGACCGGCGAACACCACCACCACCTGGTCTGCCGCACCTGCGGCAAGGCGGTGGAGGTGGAGGGCCCGGCGGTGGAGAAGTGGGCCGAGGCCATCGCCGCGGAGCACGGTTACGTCAACGTGGCACACACGGTGGAGATCTTCGGCACGTGCGCGGACTGCGCTGCGAAGGCCGGCTGAACGGCAAAGACCGACTGGGGGTACGCGCCGCGGGGGTACGCGCCGCGGGGGTACGCGCCGTCGCCGGGTGCGGGTCCGTGCGTGGCTGATCGCGCAGTTCCCCGCGCCCCCAGGAGGTTGCAGCGCCGCCCGCTGTGCCGTGCCGGCGCCGGGTGCGGGTCCGTGCGTGGCCGATCGCGCAGTTCCCCGCGCCCCCAGGAGGTTGCAGCGCCGCCCGCTGTGCCGTGCCGGCGCCGGGTGCGGGTCCGTGCGTGGCCGATCGCGCAGTTCCCCGCGCCCCCAGGAGGTTGCAGCGCCGCCCGCTGTGCCGTGCCGGCGCCGGGTGCGGGTCCGTGGGTGGCCGATCGCGCAGTTCCCCGCGCCCCCAGGAGGTTGCAGCGCCGCCCGCTGTGCCGGGCCGTCGTCGCGGGGGACACGGCGTCTGTTGTGGCGTGCCGCCGCCGCTGCGGGCAGTCGTGCCGCTGGGGCGGCACGGGTGGGCGCAGCGGCACCCCGCCAACGCGGGCAAGCGCCCCCACCCGGTCACCACCGGGCCCGGGCCCCGGCCCGAGCCCCGGTGCCGACCACGGCCCCCGGCCCCTTGGCCCCCCAACCCCTTGCCCCCTCGGCCTCCCGGCCCCCGGCTCCCGGTTCCCGGCCCCTTGACCCCTCGGCCTCCCGGCCCCCGGCCCACCGGCCCCCCGACCCCCGGCTCAACCTCGGCCGAAGCAGTGCTCCAGTTCGTCCAGGTCGTAGAACGCGCTGCCCTTCGCGACGGGACGGCACCCCGCCTTGAAGGCCGTCTCCTTCTCGTTGTAGAGCATGCGGACCAGGTAGCGGTCGCCCTTGCGGAAGACGTCCCACTGGATGTTGGCGCCCAGGGGAGCGACGGAGGCGCCCCGCCACGGGTTGTCGGCGTACGTGTACGCCTCCCCCGGCGTCGCCGCCTTCGTGCTGCCCGGCAGCCCCATCAGCGCGGCCAGCGGAATGATCTCCTCGGCGTGGGTGAACCGCAGCTCCGCCCCGAGTCCGCCGGCACCGTCCCGCTTGGCCTCGACCTGCTTGAAGAAGTCGTCCAGGAGGACGCCGGCCATCTTGTACGTGATGTCGCTGCCGGAGAAGCCGGGCCCCTTCTCGTAGAAGTCCTCGGCGTCGGACAGGTAGCCGAACCAGGCCGCGTCCGTGCGGGAGATGTAGCGCTCCATGCCCCAGCCCCTGCCGTCCGGGCTCTCCTCGCTCATCGCCGGGGCGATGGCGTACAGGTTGTAGACGGCCTGGGCGGCGCCCACCTGGTCGTCGATCCGCTCGACGAAGGACTCCTCGAAGAGCCTCCGCAGGACGCTCCGGGCGGCCTTCCGGGTCCTGGCCTGGCCGGTGATGCCCGTCAGGGTGTCCTTGAGGCGCTGGTCGTTCTCGATGTACTCACGGTAGGCGGCCCCGCCCGCCGCCTTGTGGAAGTACAGCAGGTCCTTGTCGGTGCGACCCGGCCCGATCAGCGGCTTCAGCGCGGGCTCGGCGGCGGCGAGGCCGCCGGCGAACTCGGTGCCGCTGTCCACGGCCCGGCCCTGCCCGGAGCTGACGACGTCGATCTTCTCCCCGTCGTCGGCGATCTTCGCGAACAGCGACGGCAGCCGCCGCTCCATGCGCACGGCGGCCTCCGCCAGCTCCTGTCGGCCACGCCCGCTGAGGTTGCCGTAGCCGACCTTCTCCATGGCGGCCTGAAGAGCACGCACCGTCGGCCCGAACTCCTCGCCCCTGCGGGTGAGTCGCCCCTGCGCCGCGGCCTTGTCCCACAGCGCGAGGACCAGGTCCCCGTCCTCGCCGTCGGTGGCCGCCCGGGACCCGTGCCGGGAGACGTTCTCGGTGAAGACGGGAACGAAACCGGCCGGGGCCTTCTGGTAGCCGCGCGGATTCTGCGCGGGGGCGTACGGCGCCTTGGTGCCGTAGGTCTCGCGGTGCGCGAGGCCGTCGGCGGCGTGCGCGGGCAGCGCGGTGAGCAGCAGGGCGCCGAGGGCGAGGACAGGGGTGAGACGTCTCATGAGTCCCGCATCCTCGACGGCCCGCGTGAACCCGTGGTGGCTACGAGGTGGACTCGCCCTTCATGGCGGCTTCCATGGCGATCAGTTCCTCGTTCGGGACGGCTCCGCCGAAGCGCCGGTCCCGGGAGGCGTACTCCATGCAGGCCCGCCACAGGTCACGGCGGTCGAAGTCGGGCCACAGCACGTCCTGGAAGACCATCTCGGCGTACGCGCTCTGCCAGAGCAGGTAGTTGGAGGTGCGCTGCTCCCCGCTGGGGCGCAGGAAGAGGTCGACGTCCGGCATGTCCGGGTAGTACAGGTACTTCTGGATGGTCTTCTCGGACACCTTGGACGGCTCGAGCCGGCCGGCCTTCACGTCCTCGGCCATCCGCTGCGCCGCGTCGGCGATCTCGGCGCGCCCGCCGTAGTTCATGCAGAAGTACAGGGTGAGCAGGTCGTTGCCCTTGGTCTGCTCCTGGGCGATCTGCAGCTCCTTGGCGACCGACTTCCACAACTTGGGCATGCGCCCCACCCAGCGCACCCGGATCCCCAGCTCGTCGAGCTGGTCCCGCGTCTTGCGGATGAAGTCGCGGTTGAAGTTCATCAGGAAGCGGACCTCGTCGGGCGACCGCTTCCAGTTCTCGGTGGAGAAGGCGTACAGGGAGATGCTGCGCACACCGATCTCGATCGAGCCCTGGAGCACGTCCAGCACCCGCTCGGCACCGACCTTGTGCCCCTCCGTGCGCGGCAGACCGCGCTCCTTCGCCCATCGCCCGTTGCCGTCCATGACGATCGCGACGTGGTTCGGCACCAGCTCGCCCGGGAGCTTGGGCGCGCGGGCACCGGACGGGTGCGGCTCCGGCGCCTTGTACTCGCGCCGCCGGCGCCCCAGGATCCCGCGTACGACCATCTGCTTCTCGTCTCCTCGACCGTGAACTACTTCTCTACGTACCGGAGGGAGCGCAGCCCGCGCTCCAGATGCCAGTGCAGGTAGGCCGACACCAGCCCGCTGCCCTCGCGGACGTAGCGCGCCTCGCACGCGTCCGCCGTCTCCCAGTCTCCCGTAAGCAGCGCCCCCAGCAGCACCAGGGTCTGGGGGGACGGTACGACGCTGCCGGGCACCCGGCAGTCGACGCAGACGGAGCCGCCGGAGGCGACCGAGAAGAACCGGTTCGGGCCGGGCATCCCGCATCTCGCGCAGTCGCCGAAACTGGGCGCGTACCCGTTGACGGCCAGGGAGCGCAGCAGGAAGGCGTCGAGGACGAGATGCGGCGCGTGCTCGCCCCTGGCGAGCGTCCGCAGCGCGCCGACCAGCAGCAGGTACTGCTGCACGGCCGGCTCGCCCTCGTGATCGGTGAACCGCTCGGCGGTCTCCAGCATGGCCGTCCCGGCGGTGTACCGCGCGTAGTCGGTGACGATGCCGCCGCCGTAGGGAGCGATCGTCTCGCTCTGCGTGCACAGCGGCAGCCCGCGCCCGACCAGCTCGCTCCCCCGCGCGAAGAACTGCACGTCGACGTGGGAGAAGGGCTCCAGCCGGGCCCCGAACTTCGACTTGGTGCGCCGCACCCCGCGCGCCACCGCCCGTACCCGCCCGTGACCGCGCGTGAGCAACGTGATGATCCGGTCCGCCTCACCCAGCTTCTGGGTGCGCAGCACGATGCCGTCGTCGCGGAACAGACTCATGGCACCATTCTCGCCCATGCCGGGGAACGGCTAGAGCGCCTCCCCGCGACTGCGGGCGTTGGCGTACGCGGTCGCCGCGCTCAGTCGTTCGGCCGGGGTGGCGCTGCGCAGCGCACCCGGCTCGGCGTCCCACTCCCGCCCGCCGCCGTACGGTCTCAGCTGCACGTACGGCCCCTCGTGCCCCATGACGATGCCGACCTTGCCGGTACGGGTGTCCATCACATGGCTGCCGACGGGAGGATTCACCGCGTCACCCCCGTCGGCGCGGCCGTGGACCGACGAGCACGCACACCGCCACAGCACCCCGATTCCCCTAACTCCCCGAGCGAGGACGACACCTCCGCCACAACACTCACCGGACCGATCCCCGGTGAAGGAAGAACGACTCCGGCCATTTCCAGCTCCGACCGCAATTCCTTCAACATTCCCTCCGCCTCTTCGACACACAGCGCCGCCCGGACGCCACGTCGCGCCTCCACGGTGCTCCCCTCCTCATCCGCTTTTCACGCTTCGTACACCCAGAGTCACACTCCGCGTCTACACTCAACACCCCCCTCATCAATGGCTGATTGGCAGATCTGCACCACAGCCCTGTCCCGAGAGCCCCGAATCCCCCCAGGTCAGGACGCCGGAGGCACGCCGAAGGCCGACGCAGACCCACCAATCAAAGCCTCCCGCCCCCGGCCCCACCGGCCGACCCGCCAGCCGCCAAACCCACCCGGCGTCCATGCGAGACGCGACCGCGCCCCCTCCCGACGACGCGAACGCGCACCGCCGTCGCCGCACCGCCTCTGCCGGCTGGGCCATTCGTGTGCGTCGTCTTGACCGTCCCCACAGCCCCTCCTATGGTCGCGCTACCGACCGGACGTAGGACGTAGGACGTCGTATCTCACCTCCACCTCCCACCCCTCCCTCACCCACCTGCTGGAGGATCCGTGCGCGACGACGTGAATCCCGACGTACCGGCACCGCGCCGCCGGTCGTTCCTGAAGGGCGCCGGAGCGCTGGGCGCGGGCGCGCTGCTGGCGGGCTGCTCCACCGGGCCGGAGTCGACCAACGACACCGGCGACGGGGGCAGCGGCAAGGACCGGACGCTGACCGCCGTCATCGGCTACGGCAACGACGGCAGCTGGGACCCGACCCAGACCGCGTCGGCGTTCGCGATGGCCGCCAACAACCACGTCTACGAGGGGCTGCTGGACACCGACCCGATCACCCGGGCGCCCTACCCGGCGCTCGGCACCGAGGTGCCGAAGGACGCGAACGCCACCACCTGGCGGTTCGCCCTCCGCCCGGGCGCCGTCTTCCACGACGGCAAGCCCGTCACCGCCGACGACGTCGTGTTCGTCTTCGACCGGATCCTGGACCCGAAGACGCAGACCCTCGCCAAGGGTTTCTTCGCCCCCTGGCTGGACTCCGTGCGGAAGGTGGACGCGCACACCGTCGAGCTGGTGCTCAAGTTCCCCTTCCCCGACGGGCTCTCCCGGCTCACCCTCGCCAAGATCATGCCGAAGCACGTCTTCTCCGCGCCCGGCGCCTGGGACGACGCGATCAAGGGGCTGGCGGTGGGCTCGGGGCCGTACCGGCAGACCGCGCACCATCCGAAGTCGAACACCACCTTCGAGGCGTTCGCCGGTTACAACGGGCCCCGCAAGCCGGCCTTCAGACGCATGAACTGGCTGACCATCGTGGACGCGGCCCCGCGCGTCGCGAAGATCTCCGGGACCGGTGCCGGCGCACAGATCGCCGACAACATCCCCTACGCCAACATCGCGCGGCTGGAGCGGGGCGGACTGGAGGTGGCCGGCGGCGCCGGGATGAACAACCTCTTCCTGATGTTCAACACCCGGCACAAGCCCTTCGACGACGTCCGGGTGCGGCAGGCCCTGCACTACGCCATCGACACGGAGAAGATGGTGCAGGTCGCGCTGAAGGGGCACGGGAAGCCCGCGTCCTCGTTCCTCGACGAGGGCAATCCGAGCCACCGGCGGGCCAAAACCGTCTACGGCCACGACCCCGCCAAGGCCAGGGCGCTGCTGAAGGCCGCCGGGGTGAGCGACCTGGAGATCGACATCCTCGCGGTCAACGTCAGCTGGATCGTGGACTGCCTGCCGACCATCAAGTCCTCCTGGGACGCGATCGGCGTGCGGACCACGCTGTCGCCGCAGGAGACCACGGCCGTGTTCACCAAGATGGACCAGAAGCAGGACTACCAGGTGGTGGCGGCGGCCTCCAACCCCAACCAGTTCGGGCTCGACGCGGACCTGATCATGCACTACAACTACGGGCCCGAGAACCTGTGGATGCAGTACACGCGGTGGGCCGGCGACCCGGTGGCCAGGCAGCTCTTCAAGGACATGGACCGGGCGACCCGGGAGCCGGATCCCGCGCGGAAGAGGACGATGGTCCAGGACTACATCGACGTCGTCGCGGAACAGGCCGTGCTCTACCCGGTCGTCCACAACGAGCTGATGACCGCCTGGGACGCGCGCGCGCTCAGCGGGATAAGGGCCCAGCCGTACCCCGGTGTCAACCTCCTCCAGGCCAAGTGGGTCTGACGGCATGACGACCGTCGCACGGATCCTGCTCCGCCGGATCGCCCTGCTCGTGCCGCTGCTCCTCGGCATCGTGCTGTTCGTGTTCCTGGTGATGCGGTTCTCGGACGTCGATCCGGCGTCCGCGTTCTTCCAGGGTGCCAATCCGACACCGCAGCAGTTGCACGACTTCCGGGAGCGCAACGGGCTGCTGGACCCGCTGCCCGTGCGGTACGTCCACTTCCTCGGCGATCTGCTCCACGGCGACCTCGGCATCAGCGCCCTGACCCGCGCCCCGGTGGTCGACCAGGTCACCACCGCCCTGCCGCTCACCCTCCAGCTGACCTTCCTCGGCCTCGCCGTCGCGGTCGTGCTGGCACTGGCCGGCGGGGTGACGGCGGCGGTGTACCGGGACCGGCTGCCGGACCAGGTCATCCGGGTCGTCTCACTGGTCGGGGTCGCCGCGCCGGGGTTCTGGCTGGCGCTGCTGATGATCCAGTACCTGGCGGTGGACCGGGGCTGGTTCCCGACCGGCGGCTACATCAACCCCGCCGACTCCGTCACCGGCTGGCTGAAGACCATGGCCCTGCCCGCCTTCGCCCTGTCCCTGCCGGTCGCCGCCCAGCTGACCCGGATCGTCAGGACCTCCGTGGTGGAGGAGCTGGACAAGGACTACGTCCGTACGGCCATCGGGAGCGGCCTGCCGCCCCGGGTCGTCGTCGGGCGGAACGTGCTGCGCAACGCCCTGGTCAATCCGCTGACCGTGCTCGGCCTGCGGGTCGGCTATCTGCTCGGCGGCGCCGTCGTGATCGAGACGATCTTCTCGCTGCCCGGCATGGGCAAGCTGATGATCGACGCCGTGAAGAACGGCGATCCGGCCGTCGTCCAAGGGGTCGCCTTGACCACGGCCACCGGGTTCGTCGTCGTCAACCTCGTCATCGACATCCTGTATCTGCTGGTCAACCCACGACTGAGGTCGGGCTGATGGTCACACGCGCGCGTCTCGCCGAGCGGCTGCCCGGGCCCGGCGTCCGGCTGCGCGGCCGGCGCCGGCTGCCGCTGCCGTCGAAGGCCGCCGTCTGCTTCCTGGCCCTGGTCGTCCTGGTCGCCGTCCTGGCGCCGGTCCTGGCGCCGGACGACCCGCTCGACCAGCAGGACCCGGCCGACGGGACCGGGGCACCGTCCGCCGCCCACTGGATGGGGCAGGACAGCCTGGGCCGGGACATCCTGAGCCGGCTGATGTACGGCGCCCGGTGGTCGCTGGCGATCGGGCTGGGCGCGACCACGCTCGCGCTCGTCGTCGGCGCCGTCCTGGGGGCGCTCGCCGCCACCTCCCGCAAGGCGGTCGACGAGACGCTGATGCGCTGCCTGGACGTGGTGATGGCGTTCCCGGGGATCGCGCTCGCGGCCGTGCTGGTCGCCGTGTTCGGCGGCGGGATCGGCGTGCTGATCTGCGCCATCGCCTTCCTGTTCACGCCCCCGGTGGCCCGGGTCGTGCGGGCCAACGTGCTGGACCAGTACGGCGAGGACTACGTCACGGCGGAACGGGTGATCGGCGCCCGTACACCGCACATCGTGCTGCGGCACGTGGCCGTCAACTGCGCCGCCCCGGTGCTGGTGTTCTGCACGGTCCAGGTCGCCGAGGCCATCGTCTTCGAGGCGTCGCTGTCCTTCATCGGCGCGGGCGTGCGGCCGCCGGACCCCTCCTGGGGCAGTGTCATCGCCGACGGCAAGAACATGGTGCTGACGGGCGGCTGGTGGGCGACCGTGTTCCCCGGGCTGCTGATCCTGCTCACCGTGCTGTCGCTGAACGTCCTCTCCGAGGGCGTGTCGGACGCGTGGGCGGCGCCCGCCCCGCGGGAGGTGCGGGCTCCGGAGGACCGGCTGGAGACGCCCGAACCCGGCACCGGTGAGGTGCTCCCGCTGCCCGGCCTGACCGAGGCCGCCCGGCGGCTGCGTGCCCGGGCCCGGCCGCTGCCCGACCGGGACGGGCAGCCGGTGCTCGCCGTGGAGAACCTCACCATCGGCTTCCCGGACCGGCACCGGGGTGTGGACATCGTGGCCGGGGTCGGCTTCGAGGTGTACCCGGGTGAAGTGCTCGGCCTGGTGGGCGAGTCCGGCTGCGGCAAGTCGCTGACCGCGCTCGCGGTCATGGGCCTGGCCCCGAAGGACGCCCGGACCGGCGGTCAGGTGCGGTTCCGGCAGCGGGATCTGCTGGCCGAGCCGATGCGGGTGCGGCGGCGGCTGCTCGGCCACGAGATGGCCATGGTCTACCAGGACGCCCTCTCCTCGCTGAACCCGGCCATGACCATCCGCGCCCAGCTGAAGCAGCTCGTCCGGCGCGGTGGCCGCCGCGGACCGCGGGAGCTGATGTCGCTGGTCGGGCTGGATCCGGAGCGCACCCTGCGCAGCTACCCGCACGAGCTGTCCGGCGGGCAGCGCCAGCGCGTGCTCATCGCGATGGCCCTGTCCCGCGACCCGAAGCTGATCGTCGCCGACGAGCCGACCACCGCGCTGGACGTCACCGTGCAGGCACAGGTCATGGAGCTGCTGCTCCGGCTGCGGGAGGAGCTGGGCTTCGCACTGATCCTGGTCTCGCACGACCTGGCGCTGGTCGCCGACATCACCGACCGGGTGGTGGTGATGTACGGCGGGCAGATCGTGGAGACCGGGGTGACCGCGGACCTGGTGGCGGCACCGGCCCACCACTACACGCGCGGTCTGCTCGGCAGCGTGCTGTCGCTGGAGTCGTCCGCGGAGCGGATGACGCAGATCAAGGGCGTCGTGCCGTCCCCCGCCGACTTCCCGGCGGGCTGCCGGTTCGCCGACCGCTGCCCGCTGGCCACCGAGGTGTGCCACACGACCGCCCCGGTCCTCGCGGGCACCCCGGCGCACACGGCCGCCTGCCACCACCCGGCGGTGGAACCCACGTCCGCGCAGAGCGAGGAGGCCCTTCAGTGACCGCTGTCGTGGAGGTGCGGGACGCGCACGTCGTGCACAAGGCGCGCAGCGGCGGCCTGTTCCGCCGGGACCGGGTGTACGCCCTGACCGGCGCCGGGCTCCGCGTCGGCGCCGGGGAGACGGTCGGCGTGGTCGGCGAGTCGGGGTGCGGGAAGTCGACGCTGGCACGGGTCCTGGTGGGCATCCAGCGGCCGGTCTCGGGGACGGTGTCCTTCGGGGGCAGGGATCTGTGGGCGATGCCGCCGGCCGAGCGCCGGGCCGCGGTGGGCGCGGGCACCGGCATGATCTTCCAGGACCCGTCGACCGCCCTGAACCGGCGGCTGCCGGTCCGCCGTGTCCTGCGCGACCCGCTGGACGTGCACCGGCGCGGCACCCGGGCCGAACGGGAGGACCGGGTGAAGGAGTTGATGGCCCTGGTCGGCCTGCCCCGGGCACTCGCCGACGCCCTGCCCGGGCAGCTCTCCGGCGGGCAGCGGCAGCGGGTGGCCATCGCCCGCGCGCTCGCCCTGGACCCGGCGCTGGTCGTCGCCGACGAGCCGACCAGCGCCCTGGACGTCTCGGTCCGGGCGCAGATCCTCAACCTGCTGCTCGATCTGAAGGAACGCCTCGGCCTCGCCCTGGTGTTCGTCTCGCACGACATCCAGACCGTACGGCGGATGAGCGACCGGGTGATCACCATGTACCTCGGCCGGATCGTGGAGGAGACCCCGGCCGGCCGGGTCACCGACGCCGCCCGGCACCCCTACACCCGCGCCCTGTTCTCGGCCACGCCCGGCCTGCTGGACGCGGTCGACCCGATCCCGCTGACCGGGCCGGTGCCCTCGGCGACCCGGCCGCCGAGCGGCTGCCCGTTCCGCACCCGCTGCTGGAAGGCCGACGAGGTGTGCGCCCGGGTGATGCCGGACTTCTCGGCCGCGTCGCAGCCCGGACACCGCTACCGTTGTCACCATCCTGTGGAGGAGGACACGTCGACCCGAGACCTAGCTCGCCAGGAGCCCTGAATGACCTTCCCCGCCCCCCTCACCGGTGTCGTCCCGCCCGTCTGCACGCCGCTGACGCCGGAGCGCGAGGTGGACGTGCCCTCGCTGCTGCGCCTGGTGGACTTCCTGGTGGAGGCCGGGGTGCACGGGCTGTTCCTGCTCGGCTCGACCTCGGAGGCGGCCTTCCTGACGGACGGGCAGCGCAGGCGGGTGGTGGAGGCCGTCACCGCGCACCTGGGCGGTCAGCTGCCGGTGCTGGCGGGTGCCATCGACATGACCACCCCGCGGGTCCTGGAGCACGTCTCGGCGGTCACCGCGGCCGGCGCGCGGGCCGTCGTCGTCACGGCCCCCTTCTACGCCCGCACGCATCCCTCGGAGATCGTCCACCACTACCGCCGGATCGCCGCCGCCAGCCCGGTCCCCGTGATCGCCTACGACATTCCCGTCGCCGTGCACACCAAGCTCCCCGCCGATCTGGTGCTGGGTCTCGCCGGGGACGGCGTGCTGGCCGGGATCAAGGACTCCAGCGGGGATCTGGCGGCCTTCCGGGAGATCGTCACGGGTGCCCGTGCGCACCCCGGGTTCAGCGTGCTGACCGGCTCCGAGCTGTTCGCCGACTCCGCGCTGGCGCTGGGGGCCGACGGGGCGGTGCCGGGTCTGGCCAACGTCGACCCGCACGGCTACGTGCGCCTGTACCGCCAGTGCCGGGCGGGCGACTGGGAGGGCGCGCGGGCGGAACAGGACCGGCTGTGCGCCCTGTTCGGGATCGTCGGCGCCGGTGCTCCGGCGCGGATGGGCGGCAGCTCGGCGGCGCTCGGCGCGTTCAAGGCGGCGCTGCACCTGCGCGGCGTCATCGACTGCCCGGTGACCGCCGAGCCGCAGGTGCCGCTGTCCGGCGAGGAGGTCGAGCGGGTCGGCAAGTTCCTGGCCGCGGCCGGGCTGCTCGGCGTCGGCACCCACCGGCGCTGAAGCCACCCACCGGCGGTCACCTGCGCCGGAGCCGCTCCGTCGGCGACGGCCACGCGCCGGAAGGCCCCGGACCGGTGAGGGTCCGGGGCCTTCCGCATCCACTCCGAGACGAACGCAAGCTGCCACAACAGCTGGACGGGCGCTACGGCACGGGTGCCGAGACCCGGTTCCGTGCGTTACGCGGCGCGGCTACCAGCCGTGACCGCATTCGCTACCGATGTCGGTGAACTGCGCGCCCGGGCTGCCCTCGCCGTTCAGCAGGTTTCCGCCCAGGCCGTTGAGGATGCCGACCTCGCCGAGGATGTCGATGTTCATGTCGTGGGACTTGCACCCACCGCCGCCGCCACCTGCCGCGGCAGTGGCGGGGCCGACGCCCATGAGGCTCACGCCACCGATGAGGACGGCCGCCACAGCGGCCTTGCGAAGTTTGCGCATGTCTCCTCCTTGAGTCGGGTGTGGGAGCGCATCGTCAAAAGATCCAATAAGCGCTCATCTCGGAGGCTAGATCGACATCTCCCACCGCGCTCACCGGGGGACCCATCCGAGGGTGGCCCCGGCCTCGAACCGTCCTGGTGGCCTCTTTTCCGGGGCCGAGCGGCACCGACGAGGGCCCCGTCACTCCAACTCCCCCGCCCGCTCACCGACGTCGACGGCGTACGACGGTCACGGGGCTCCCCGGCGTGCCATGGTGCGCGGGCCCCCGCCGCGGGCAGCGGCTCGGGGACGGGGACGTCCCACGCCGTTCAGGCAGTGGGAGGGCGGTGCCGGGGCCCGCGGGCCCAGCGTGATCCGAACGAGAGGCCCTGGCGCAGACGGATTCTGCGGAACTCCAGGGTCTCGTACGGTCCGTGGTCGCCGGTCTCGCAGAGGACACCGATCGTGTCGTGGGGGAGCTGGACGAGGTCGGAGTAGGCGGCCGGACGGGCGGTGAGAGTGCCGAGCGCGGTGAAGGTGCGGCCGGCGTCCGTGCTGGACCAGAGGGCCAGGGCGCGGCGGGCGGTCGGCACGGAGGGCGCGGAGAACAGCAGGGGTGCGCCAGGGCCGTGGGGCTGCAGGACGCTGCCCTGGACGACGGGGACGGCGTTCAGGGCGGGCTGGACGGCGTAGGGGCGGTCCAGAGTGCGGCCGCCGTCGCTGGAGTAGGTGTCGAGGCGGTTGCCGGGGGCGGTGCCGTTCTGGTCGCGGGAGCCGAAGTAGATGCGGCCGTCGGGGAGCTGGGCGGCACTGGTCTCGTTGGCGTTGGTCACCCCGTCGTACCCGGCGTCCACGAAACCGAGGTGCCAGTTGCGGCCGCCGTCGTCGCTGTAGAGGGCGTGGCCGCCGTAGTACCTGGCCTCCTGCCCGGTGTCGGAGGATCCCGCGGGCGGGGCGGCGGAGTGGTTGGCGGGGATCAGCAGGCGGCCGGAGTGCGGACCCCGGGTGAGCGCGACCGCGTGGCCGGGTCCGGTGGCGTACCAGCGCCAGCCCGGCCGGGTCACCTCGGCCGTGATGTCCTGGGGGGCCGTGAAGCGCCGGCCGTCGTCCCAGCTGCGCTGCACGAACACCCGGCGGCCCCGCCCCGGTGCGGCCTCGCCGCGCATGATCTGCGCCTCGGTGACGGCTCCGTCGTTGCCGCAGGTCACCAGGACGACGGCGCCGGTGCGGGGGTCGACGACGGGCGCCGGGTTGCCGCGGGTGTGTCCCCGCCCGGCGGTCACCACGGTCAGCGGGCCCCAGGTGCAGCCGTCGTCGGTGGAGCGGCGCAGGACGACGTCGATGTGCCCGGTGTCCCCGGCGCCGCCGCGCCGGCCCTCGGCGAAGGCCAGGACGGTGCCGTGCCGGGTCCGCACCACGGCCGGGATGCGGTAGACGGCGTAGCCGCCCTGTCCGGAGACGTACGGCAGGGAGGAGCCGCAGCCGCCGGGCGCGGCGCCGGGTGCGGCGTGCGCGGGCTGCCGCGCCGGGAGCGAGGTGAGCGAGGTGAGGAGCGCCAGGCTGGTGACCAGGGAGCGGCTGCGCGGATTCACGCCCTGATGCTCCCCACAATCCCGGGGTCGGCCTTACTCCGTCCGGGGGGAACCGCGGGCGTCCCGGCGCCGGGCGTCCCGGATCGCGGACGCCGCTGCGGGGGTGTCTTGTGTGCGGCGTCGCTTCCGCGGGGGTGTCAGGACGGTGTGCGGGCCGCCGCGAGCAGCCGGGTGACGTCGTCGGCGCAGATGGTGAGGGCCGCGCCGACGGTGGCGAGGGCGTCGCGTTCGGCGGGGGTGTAGGGGCCGTCGGCGAGGGCGATGCGGGCGGCCTGGAGGAGCAGGGCCTCCCGGCCGGCCGGGGCCAGGTGCGGGGCGAGCGGGTCCAGGGCCTCGTGCAGCTCTATGGTCAGCCCGGCCCCGCAGGGCTGCTCGAAGTACCGGCCGGTGTCGGCGGCCAGGGCCTCGACCAGGGCGGCCAGCTGGTCCTCGGTGCAGTCGGCGAAGCCGGACGCGCGGACCGTGGCGGCGGCCGTCTCCAGCGCCGTACGGGCCCCGGTGCCGCCGGCGGCGAGCACCGCGAGGGCGACGGTGTGCACGGCGTCGCGGAGCATCGCGGAGAAGCGGCGGGTGGTGGGGTGGTCGAGGACCTCGGTGCCGAAGTGGTGCCGGCAGGCCGCGCACTCGACGACCGGTCCGGTCACTCCGCGCGGCAGGACGGGCACGCCGAGGAGGGTGAGCCTGCGCCGGCCGGTGAGCCGCTGGTAGTTGCGGTCGCCGCCGCAGCCGGGGCAGAAGAACTCGCCGTCCCCGACGGGTGTCCAGGCGGTGCGGACGCCCAGGATGCGCACAGCCCTGGTGGCACGGCCGTCTCGTCCCCGTACTGGCAGCACGTCGCACCTCCGTAACCGCGCGGCAACATCGCCGCGCTGGCGTGATGTTAGCCACATCACCGAGGCGGAGTCAGTACCCCGTGGGAGACCTTTCCGTGACCTGAGGGGTGCGATGGCCGACAATCGACGCCGCCCCGGCCGCCGGGTACGGCGGTCGGGGCGGGGAAAGAGCCGGTGGGACGGGGTCAGCGGGCCGCGCGGTTGACGGCGGAGACGACCGCCTTCAGCGACGCACGCGTCGTGTTCGCGTCGATGCCGATACCCCACAGAACCTTGTCGCCGATCGCGCATTCGATGTAGGAGGCGGCCTGTGCGGAGGCGCCCTCGCTCATCGTGTGCTCCTGGTAGTCCAGCAGGCGTACGTCGACGCCGACGGACTGCAGGGCGTCGAAGAAGGCCGAGATCGGACCGTTGCCGGAGCCGGTCAGGACGGTGTCCTCGCCGTCGACGGTGGCCTCGACGGTCAGGGTGTCGACGCCGTCGGTGTCGGTCGTGGACTGGCCGGTCCTGACCTGGATGCGACCCCACGGGTTGCGGGGGTTCGGCAGGTACTCGTCCTGGAAGACGGCCCAGATGTCCTTCGGCGTGATCTCGCCGCCCTCGGCGTCGGTCTTCGCCTGGATGATCTTCGAGAACTCGATCTGCATCCGGCGCGGCAGGTCCAGCTTGTGGTCGTTCTTCAGGACGTAGGAGATGCCGCCCTTGCCGGACTGCGAGTTGACGCGGATGACGGCCTCGTAGGAGCGGCCGACGTCCTTCGGGTCGATCGGCAGGTACGGCACCGCCCACTCGATGTCGTCGACGGTGACGCCCTTGGCCCTGGCGTCGGCCTCCATGGCGTCGAAGCCCTTCTTGATGGCGTCCTGGTGGGAGCCGGAGAAGGACGTGTAGACCAGGTCGCCCACGTACGGGTGGCGCGGGTGGACCTCCATCTGGTTGCAGTACTCCCACGTACGACGGATCTCGTCGATGTCGGAGAAGTCGATCTGCGGGTCGACGCCCTGGGAGAAGAGGTTCATGCCCAGGGTGACCAGGTCGACGTTGCCGGTGCGCTCGCCCTGCCCGAACAGGCAGCCCTCGACGCGGTCGGCGCCGGCCATCAGCGCCAGCTCGGCGGCGGCCACGGCCGTGCCGCGGTCGTTGTGCGGGTGGACGGACAGGCAGACGTGCTCGCGGCGGGACAGGTTCCGGTGCATCCACTCGAAGCGGTCCGCGTGCGTGGACGGCGTCGAACGCTCCACGGTGGCGGGCAGGTTGAGGATGATCTCGCGGCCCGGGCCGGGCTGCCAGACGTCCATGACCGCCTCGCAGACCTCCAGGGCGAAGTCCAGCTCGGTGTCGGTGAAGATCTCCGGGGAGTACTGGTAGCCGAACTCGGTCTCGGGGCCCAGCAGTTTCTCGGCGTACTCGACCACCAGGCGGGTGCCGTCGACGGCGATCTGCTTGATGTCGTCCTTGGAGCCGCGGAACACCACGCGGCGGAACACGGGGGCCGTCGCGTTGTAGAGGTGGACGGTGGCCCGCTTGGCGCCCTTCAGGGACTCCACGGTCCGCTCGATCAGGTCCTCGCGGGCCTGGGTCAGCACGGAGATCGTGACGTCGTCCGGGATCGCGCCCTCTTCCTCGATGATCGAGCGCACGAAGTCGAAGTCGGTCTGGCCGGAGGCGGGGAAGCCGACCTCGATCTCCTTGTAGCCCATCTTGACCAGCTGGTCGAACATCCGGCGCTTGCGCTCGGGCGACATGGGGTCGATCAGGGCCTGGTTGCCGTCGCGCAGGTCGGTGGAGAGCCAGCGGGGCGCGGTGGTGATCCGCTTGCCGGGCCAGGTGCGGTCCGGGATGTCGACCTGGTCGTAGCGGCCATACTTGTGGATCGGCATGGGGCTGGGCTGCTGACGGTTCGCCATGATGCGTAAGGCTCCTCAGGGTGTCCGGAAAGGACGGCCGACGACGCAACGCCAAGCTCCGCGGGGAGGGAGTCGGCCTCGACTACAGGCCCTCGCCGCGGCAGCTAAGAAGAAGCAGCCAGGAACGCATGATGTTCCGCAGCCTAGCCGAGCCGTTCCGGGTGCGCGGGCCTGTCCCAGTATGCGGGACCGCATGGGCAAAAGGGACAAAAAGTGCGCTGTGCCACATGGCCGTACCACATCGTCACGGAGCGTCGCGCTCGGTGTCCGGGTATTTCACCAATCATGGTGGCAGGTAGTGACAGTTGCATCACACAGTGCGATGGTGCCGGACATGACGACCAACGGGGGCTTCGAGCCCGTCTTCTGCACGATCGTGCCGCCGCACGTCCTCGACAAGCTCGCCCGCCACGAGGACTCCGCGCTCTCCGGCCCGGCCCGCCGGTCCCTGGAGCACGACGCCTACCAGCGCACCAAGCGCCGCCTGACCACGGTGATCGGCGCGCCCTCCGTCGCCCCGCCCACCGGCGCCGCCGCCGACCGGCCGCACCGCACCATCTACGACGCCGGGCACGCCCAGGACCTGCCCGGCGCCAAGGTCCGCGAGGAGGGCTCCGAGCCCGGCTCCGACGCCACCGTCAACCGCGCCTACGCGGGCCTCGGCGCCACCTTCGACCTGTACCTGAAGGCGTACGGCCGGCACTCCATCGACGACGACGGGCTGCCGCTGGACGCCACGGTGCACTTCGGCGAGGGCTACGACAACGCCTTCTGGAACGGCGAGCAGATGGTGTTCGGCGACGGCGACAACGAGATCTTCCTCGACTTCACCATCCCGGTCGACGTCATCGGCCACGAGCTGACCCACGGCGTCACCCAGCACACCGCCAACCTGACCTACTTCGGCCAGCCCGGCGCGCTCAACGAGTCGCTCTCCGATGTCTTCGGCTCGCTGATCAAGCAGTACACGCTGGGCCAGACCGCCGCCGAGGCCGACTGGCTGATCGGTGCCGGGCTCCTCGCCCCGCGCGTCACCGGCACCGCCCTGCGCTCGATGAAGGCCCCGGGCACCGCGTACGACGACGACGCCCTCGGCAAGGACCCGCAGCCGGCGACGATGGAGGACTACGTCCGCACCGGCCGCGACAACGGCGGTGTGCACATCAACTCCGGCATCCCCAACCACGCCTTCTACCTGGCCGCCACCGCCCTCGGCGGCTACGCGTGGGAGAAGGCGGGCCAGATCTGGTACGACGTCCTGACCGGCGGCGACCTGAAGGAGAAGGCCCTCTTCGCCGACTTCGCCACGCTGACGGTGAAGGCGGCGCGGGAGCGGTACGGCGCCGGGGACGAACTCCAGGCCGTCCAGAAGGCCTGGGAACAGGTCGGGGTGCGGACTCTGTAATTCCGTACTACACATCGGACCCATGCGCATTCGAGTACGACGCACGGGTGGTTTCGCGGGCATCGAGCGCCGGGCCGAGGTGGACACCTCGGGCCGGCCGGACGCCCACGAGTGGCAGGCCCTGGCCGAACGCGTCCTCGCGTCCGGCCCGGGCACGCCTCCGGCGGGGGTGCCGGACGGCTTCAGCTACGAGATCACGGTGGACGGCCGCACGGTGTACGCGGCGGATCCCCGACTGACGCAGGCGCAGCGGGAGTTGGTGTCCCGGGTGCTGAAAGAGGGGGCGTGAGGGCCGTTTCGCGCCGGGGCGTTGACTTCTGTTACCGGGGGTACGGATGATCCGGCCATGGCGACTGACGCAGGCACTGCGATCCCTCGGTTCCCGGCCGGCTTCCTGTGGGGCGTGTCGACCTCGGCCCATCAGATCGAGGGGGCGGCCGAGGTGCGGGAGCCGTCCGTCTGGGACGTGTTCACGGCCGGGCCCGGCCGGGTGAAGGACGGCTCGACGGCGGCGGTGGCCTGCGACCACTACCACCGCTACCCCGAGGACGTGGCCCTCCTCGCCGGCCTCGGCGTGGACGCGTACCGCTTCTCGGTCTCCTGGCCCCGGGTCAACTCCCCCGGTGGCCTGGACTTCTACGACCGCCTCGTGGACGAGCTGTGCGCGGCGGGCGTACGCCCCGTCCCCACCCTCTTCCACTGGGACCTGCCCGCCTCGCTGGACTGGCTGGAACGGGACACGGCGGCCCGGTTCGCCGACTACGTGTCGGTCGTCGCCGCACGGCTCGGCGACCGGGTCGGCAAGTGGATCACGCTGAACGAGCCGGCGGAACACACACTGCTGGGGCACGCGATCGGCGCCCACGCCCCCGGCAGCCGGCTGCTCTTCGACGCCCTCCCGGTCGCCCACCACCAGCTCCTCGCCCACGGCCTCGCCGTACGGGCCCTGCGCGCGGCCGGCGCCACGGACATCGGCATCGCCAACTCCCACGGCCCCACCTGGCCCGCCTCCGGGAAACCGGCCGACGTGGAGGCGGCCGGCTTCTACGACCTCCTGCTCAACCGGCTGTTCGCCGAGCCGGTCATCCTCGGCGCCTACCCGGACGGCATGGGCGACCTGATGCCCGGGAACGTGCAGGAGGACCTCGCGGTCATCGCCGAGCCGGTCGACTTCTACGGCGTCAACTACTACGCGCCGTCCCTGGTGGGGGCTCCCGGCGGCGGCGACGGCGAGTACGGCGGGCTCGCGCTCCCCGCCGAACTCCCCTTCTCGCTGCGGGAGATCGAGGGCCGTCCGGTGACCGACTTCGGCTGGCCGGTGGTCCCGGAGGGGCTGACCGAACTGCTCACCGGGTTCCGCGACCGCTACGGCGACCGGCTCCCGCCCGTCGTCGTCACCGAGAACGGCTGCTCCTACGACGGCATCGACGACCAGGACCGCATCGCCTACCTGGACGCCCACATCCGGGCCCTGCACACGGCGGTCGAGGCCGGGGTCGACGTACGCGGCTACTTCGTGTGGTCCCTGATGGACAACTTCGAGTGGGCGGAGGGCTACGCCCGCCGGTTCGGCCTGGTGCACGTGGACTACGCGACGCTGGAGCGCACCCCCAAGTCCTCCTACCACTGGTTCCGGGAACTGCTGCGCGCGCAGCGGTGACCGGGCGGGCCGGGACCGTGCGCAGGGGGCGGAGCCGCGGGGCCCGCCGTAGCGTCACAGCGCTCCGGCGCCCTCGCCGTCCGGCACCCCGCGGAAGGACGCCGCGATGTGTACTGGACCGGCTGTACGACTCACCGGCGCAGGTGGTCACGGACTGCGGCACGGTGCTGGCGCAGAACGCGCTGGCCAAGGCCCTGGTCGGCGACGCGCTCGCCCGTCCGCCGCGCGAGCGGAACCTGACCCGGCGGTTCTTCCTCGACCCCGCGGCCCGTGCGCTGTTCCCGCCGGAGGACCTGCCGGCCCACGCCCGCAACCATGTCGTCACCCTCCGCGCGGTGGCGGCGGCACGCCCCGACGACCCGGAACCGGCCGCGCGGGTGGCCGAACTGCGCTCGTCCAGCGAGGAGTTCGCCCGGCTCTGGGACGCGCACGAGGTGCCCCTGCGCCGCCAGACGAGGAAACGCTTCGTGCACCCGGTGGTAGGCCTGCTGGAACTGGACTGCGAGGTCCTGCTGAGCCACGCGAACCACCACCACCTCATCCTCCACACGGCCCGCCCGGGCACGGAGTCCCACGACAGACTCCAGCTGCTGAGGGTGGTGGGCCTACAGGACATGACGCCCCGACCCACGAACCACCAGCACTGAGCCCCGACCCACCGAACCCGGAGCCGCCCCCTGGCAACGCCTCTCACCCCACCGAGCCGAGCCAACCCCCGCCGGCGAAGAATCCTCCCCCGACGGGACCCGGGACGAAGCCCCTACCGCCGAAGGGGTCCGGGGCGGAGCCCCGTGGCGGGGGTCTCACCCCACCGAGCCGAGCCCACCCCTGACCGACGACCTCACCCCTGACGGGGTCCGGGGCGGAGCCACGTGGCGGGGGCTCTTGATCCGGCGAGCCGGGTGGGTGGGCGAACGCTAGAAGCCCAGCTTGCGCAGCTGCTTGGGGTCGCGCTGCCAGTCCTTCGCCACCTTGACGTGCAGGTCCAGAAAGACCGGCGTACCCAGCAACGCCTCGATCTGCCGCCGGGACTTGATGCCGACGTCCTTCAGACGCTTGCCCTTGGGGCCGATGATGATCCCCTTTTGGCTGGGCCGCTCGATGTAGACGTTGGCGTGGATGTCCAGCAGCGGCTTGTCCGCCGGACGGTCCTCCCGCGGCAGCATCTCCTCCACGACCACCGCGATGGAGTGCGGCAGCTCGTCGCGGACACCCTCCAGCGCCGCCTCGCGGATGAGTTCCGCGATCATGACCTGCTCGGGCTCGTCCGTGAGGTCGCCCTCGGGGTAGAGGGCCGGGCCCTCGGGCAGCATCGGGATCAGCAGGTCCGCCAGCAGGTCGACCTGCCTGTTCGCGGTCGCCGACACCGGGACGATCTGCGCCCACTCGATGCCCAGCTCCTTGCCCAGCTGGTCGATCGCGATGAGCTGCTCGGCCAGGGCCTTGGAGTCGACGAGGTCGGTCTTCGTGACGATGGCGACCTTCGGGGACTTCTTGATCCCGGCCAGCTCCTTGGCGATGAAGCGGTCACCAGGACCGATCTTCTCGTTCGCCGGCAGGCAGAAGCCGATCACGTCGACCTCGGCCCACGTCGTGCGCACGACGTCGTTGAGCCGCTCGCCGAGCAGCGTGCGCGGCTTGTGCAGCCCCGGCGTGTCCACCAGGATCAGCTGGGCGTCCGGCCGGTGCACGATGCCCCGCACCGTGTGCCGGGTCGTCTGCGGCTGGTTGGCGGTGATCGCCACCTTCTGCCCGACCAGAGCGTTCGTGAGGGTGGACTTGCCCGCGTTGGGGCGGCCCACGAAGCAGGCGAAGCCGGCGCGGTGGACGGTCTCGGCCGGCTGCTCGGATGACGGGGTGCGAACGCTCATGGCGTTCATTGTCCCTGATCCAACACGCTGACCCGTACAGCCCCGGCACACGCCCCTCCGCGTGAGCTTCCGGAAACCGCCACGCAACGAAACGTCACGGAAACACACCCGTACGCGACCGGAAACCCACGCCGGTGACGCTCTGACGCAGCCCCCACACCGTTGGAGACGCCCGTGACCCTCGCCGCAGCACACGTCGACACCGGCGACACCGCCTGGCTGCTCGCCGCGACCGCCCTGGTCCTGCTCATGACGCCGGGCCTGGCCCTGTTCTACGGCGGCATGGTCCGCACGAAAAGCGTCCTCAACATGCTCATGATGAGCTTCGTGTCGATCGCCCTGGTCACGGTGGTGTGGCTGGCGGCCGGTTACTCCCTCGCCTTCGGGGACGACATCGGCGGCGGCCTGATCGGCGGGCTCGGAAACGCCGGCATGCGCGGCCTCGGCCCGGACAGCGTCCACGGCACGGTCCCCACCCTCCTCTTCGCCACCTTCCAGCTGACCTTCGCGGTCATCACGGCCGCGCTGATCAGCGGCGCGGTCGCCGACCGTACGAAATTCTCGGCGTGGCTGGTCCTCGTCCCCGTCTGGACGCTCCTGGTATACGTTCCGGTGACGCACTGGGTGTGGGGCCCGGGCGGCTGGATCGCCGACGGGCTCGGCGCGCTCGACTTCGCCGGCGGTCTGCCGGTCGAGATCACCTCCGGCGCCTCCGGTCTCGCCCTCTGCCTGGTCCTCGGCCCGCGGCTCGGCTTCAAGAAGGACGCCATGCGCCCGCACAACCTGCCCATGGTGGTCCTCGGCGCCGGTCTGCTCTGGTTCGGCTGGTTCGGCTTCAACGCGGGCTCCGCGCTCGGCGCGAACGGCCTGGCCGCCGCCGCGTTCCTCAACACCCTCGCCGCCGGCTGCACCGGTCTGCTCGGCTGGCTCTTCGTCGAGCAGAAGCGCGACGGCCACCCGACCACCCTGGGCGCCGTCTCCGGCGCGGTGGCCGGCCTGGTCGCGATCACCCCGTCCTGCGGCACGGTCTCCCTGCTCGGCGCCCTCGTCGTGGGCCTCGCCGCCGGTGTCGTCTGCTCGTACGCCGTGAGCTGGAAGTTCCGGCTGGACTACGACGACTCGCTGGACGTCGTCGGCGTCCACCTGGTCGGCGGGATCATCGGCACCGTGCTGATCGGCCTGTTCGCCCAGAAGGCGATGACCGGCGGCCCGGAGGGCCTGTTCTACGGCGGCGGGCTCGCCCCGCTCGGCAGGCAGCTGCTCGCCGTGGCGGTCGTGGCCGGGTACGCCTTCTCGGTGACGTACGGCCTGGGCAAGCTGCTCGACAAGGTGCTGGGCCTGCGGGCGAGCGAGGAGCAGGAGCACACCGGCCTGGACCTTACGGTGCACGCCGAGACGGCATACGATCACGGCGTCCTGGGCCACGGTGCCCCCGTCTCCCACTCCGTCCTCACCGCAGCCAGCACGCAGAAGGTCGACAGCCAGGCATGAAGCTCATCACCGCGATCGTCAAGCCGTACCGTCTGGACGAGGTCAAGACCGCCTTGCAGGAGCTGGGGGTGCACGGTCTGACCGTGACCGAGGCGAGCGGCTACGGCCGCCAGCACGGCCACACCGAGGTCTACCGGGGTGCCGAGTACCGGGTGGACCTGGTGCCGAAGGTGCGCATCGAGGTCGTGGTGGAGGACGCCGTGGCGGACGACGTGATCGACGCGATCGTCAGGGCCGCGCGGACGGGGAAGATCGGGGACGGGAAGGTGTGGGCCGTTCCCGTGGAGACGGTCGTGCGGGTGCGGACCGGCGAGCGCGGACCCGACGCGCTCTGACCAGCAGCGCCCCGGTCAGCACACCGGTGGCGAACACCAGCGCCACCAGCAGCCAGGGCAGCGCGAGGAAGGACGCGCCGGCCGACTGGCGGGTGCCCGGCGCGCTCGCGGTGAGCGTCACGTCCCCCCGGTCGAACTGGGGTGCGCCGCGCCAGGTCTCGGTGAGCCGTACCCGCTGTCCCGGCAGCAGCTCGGCGGGCACGCGGGTGAGGTCCCGGTCGAGCAGCGTACGGCCGAACAGTCCGCGCGCCTTCAGTTCCACCCTGGGGCTGAGGGTGACGTTGCCGGTGTTGCGCAGGGTGTAGGAGACGGTCGCCGTGCTGTCGCCGAGGCCCGGGACCAGCGGCTGGTGATGGCTGATCCGCACGTGCCCGACGGAGAGCGCGGGCAGGGTGGGTCCGCCGACCCGCAGATAGACGCGGGCGCCGACGGCCCGCTGCACCCCGAGGGCGAGCTTGCCGCTGCCGGGGTCCACCCGTTCGTCGAGGGCGACGACGGCCCCCGGGTGGTCGCCGGGCCGGGCCCCGTCGGGGACGTGCAGGCTGAAGGGCACGGTGACGGTCCTGTGGGCCGGCACGGTGATCCGGGACTTGGCGGGCTTCGCCCAGGCGCCCACCCCGCTCATGCGTTCCCGGACGGTCCGCACGGCGAAACCGCCGTCCCGGGCGGTGTTGTAGGCGTCGGCCGCGTACAGCCGGAAGGTGAGGGGCCGGCCGGTCTTGTTCTGGACGGCGACCTTGTCGGTGAGGGTCTGGCCGGGCTCGGCGGAGAAGGTGAAGTAGGGCCGCGCGGCGATCTTCGAGGCGACCGGGTAGACGGACCAGCTGCCGTTGTCGGCGGCGTGGGCGGGGCCGGCCGGCAGACCGAGGAGGCAGAGCAGGCTCAGGAGGAGGACGTACGGCTTGCGCATGGGTGCGGACCCCCCATGGGCTAGGACGGCGGTGGCGGTCGGGCGGGTGCGGCCCGGTCGTACGGCGGGGCGCCCGGCCACCGGTATCGGTGTGCGGTCGGTCAGGTGAGGGTGAGGGTCAGGACACCGGCGTAGGAGCCCGGGGGCGTGAACGCGGGTATGTCCAGGGAGAGTCCGGCGTCGACGGTGAACTCACCGCCGGTGAGTGTGCCGTTCGCGGTGGACGCCAGGGTCGCCCCCGAGGTGCCCACGGTGCCGGCCGAACCGGGCTTGCAGGTGCTGGGGCTGCCCGCCTTGGCCGTGCAGGCCGGTGACCAGCTCAGCTTTCCGGCGTCGATCTTGGCACCGGGACCGGTGAAGTCGGTGACCTTGCCGGTCAGGGACCAGCCGGCGGGCCCGCCGCGGAAGTCCTTGACGGTGACGGTGTTCAGGCTGCCGGTGGAGGCTCCGCCCTGGCCGAAGTCGACCGCCGACAGGGCGACGGAGTCCCCGGCCTGGGACATGGACAGGGTGCCCGCCTTGACGGTGGTGGTCAGCTTCTGGCTGCCGTCCGGCACGGGCGTGTCGTCGTTGACGACGTAGGCGGCGGGCCCGGCGCCCTTGTCCGCGTTCCAGGAGGCGCCCTCGTAGGCCACGATCCCGGTCGTCGTCTTGTCGTTGACGACGAGGGAGCCGCTGAAGGAGCCCTGGGCGTTCGCGGTCACGGTCGCGGTGTCCGCGGTCTGCCTGTCGCCGGCCCGCCCGGCCAGGGTGACGGCCGCGCCCGGAGTGAAGTTCGTCCCGCTGACGGTGACACCGGCTCCGGGGTCACCGGAGGCGGAACCCAGTGAGATGGCCCGGGTGTTGGCCGGGGTGCCGTCGGTCGCGGTGATGGTCTCCGAGGCCGGGGCGGGCGGGGTGATGACCGTGCAGGGGGTGTCCAGCTCCAGGATGTAGCTGGTGTGGATGTTGTAGTCGCCGGGCGAGAGGGTGATCTGCCCGGGCTTGGTGACGGTGAACGTGCCGGTCATGGAGAAGGACGGGAAGGCGGCCCGCCCCGGCACCGGGGGGTTCTTCTTCGGTCCGGCGACGGTGACGGCGCCGGTCTGGGCACCGCCGAGGGCGATCTTTCCGGTCGGGGTCATGATGTCGGCCGGCAGGGCCAGGTCGGTGGGGTTGCTGGCGGCGGCCGTGACGACGGTGTAGGTCACGGTGACCGTGTCGCCGACCTTGGGACTGGTGTTGTCCACCGACACGTTCGCGGTGGTGGTGCCGTCGATCGGCGGAATGCCGGCGACGGCCGGCGGGATGCAGTGCGTGGCGAAGTCCACGTTCGTGCCGGCGGCGCCGGCCGGACAGGCCAGCGCGCCGCCCGCGGTGACCGCGAGGGCGGTCGACCCGAGCAGTGACGCCCAGCGCCACCGTCGGGCTCTTCGGGGTGTCGCACCCATGGGCCCCCTCCTGAGGGTTGCTGGCGCAGCGGCTCTTCTGCGCCGACAGGGGGCATTGATGTGGAGCGGGGGTGAGAAGTCAATGGAGATGCCGCAAAAACCTGACGGATCATCAGTTTCTGCGGCATCCCGGGGAGTTACGGCACGATCCGGAACAGACCACTCAGCCGCACCGGCCCGCTCTGCCAGCGCGGGCCGATCCGCCGGACCGGACCGCTCCACCGACGACCGGTCGGCGAACGGATCGGCCGGTGTGCGGTCGGCCCGCCGGTCAGTCGAAGACGAACGGGCCGGGCGACTGCTTGGCCGTGGCCTTGCAGGTCACGGTGACACCGAAGATCACCATCTTCAGCGAGCCGCCGTACGCCTCCAGGCTGTCACCGGAAGCCACGGTGCCGGGCAGCGGGCCGACGCTGACCGCCGAGCCGCTGGGCATGGCCGGGTTCTTCGTCCCGCTGAAGACGGTGGTGCCGCCGCTCGCCTTGACCAGGGTGAGCGTGGAGGTGATCGAGTCCTGGGCCACCGCGACCGGTGCCTTGATCGCGGAGGAGGTGAGGGTGATGGTGGCCGCGTTGCCGCTCTGGGTGGCGGTGAGCGTGGCCGCGCCACCGCCGAAGATGCCGCAGCTCGCGTTGATGGTGGCCGTCTGGGGAGTGACGGCGGCCGCGGTGGGCGCGAAGGCGAGTCCGGTGACCGCGAGGGCCCCGGCGGCCAGGGCCGCACCCGTTGCCGTGCGTTTGCCTCTCATGGGGATCCGCTTCCCTTTCCTTGTGGGGGGAGTGCCAGGTGGGGACGCCGACGGACGGGGAGGCCCGAGCAGACGGGTGCGGGCGCACTGCACGGCGATGCGGATCTGACGGTCCGTCGGACGCTACGAGGTCCATTGACGCGGACCGGCCAGCCCCCAACAAGGTTGAATTCCAGCCGACCTTTTGTTCGGTCGACACCCTCTCGGCCGGCCGGACGGGTGGGCGGATCGGCGAACAGGGGGCCAGGCCTGTTGCGCTGATCAGCCGGCACCTCGGACGAAACGCTTCACCTCTCCGGCGAGGCCGACCGCAGCAGCGTCCACACGCATGAGAGCGCGGAACCCGCGCCTGAGAAGCGCACCGTGCGGAGCCCCCTGGCGCCTCAGCCTGCGGAAACGGTTTCCCGCACGACGCCGTCCGCACCGGCGAGCAGTACCGGCGTCCCCGCACCCCCCAGGTCGGCCACAGCAGCCAGGTCCTCGGCAGCGACCCCCTCCGCCTCGCTCACCACAGCCGCCGCCTCCAGCGACCGCGCCCCCGAAGCCACGGCCATGGCAACAGCCGTACGCAACGCGCTGAGCTTCAGCGAAGCCAGCTCCACCGACCCGGCGACATACGTACGCCCGGTCTCGTCCCGTACGGCCGCCCCCTCGGGCACACCGTTGCGGGCCCGGGCGGAGCGGGCCAGGGTGACGATCTTGCGGTCCTCGGGATCAAGCGCGTTGGTCTCGGTCATGCCCCGAGCATACGAAGCCACGGCGGGATCACCCCGCCACGGGGTACATGGCACCCCGGCGCCCCTCCGGAGACGCCAGCCACTCCAGCTTCGCCGCGGTGTTCTCCTCGTCCAGCGGAGTGTGCAGCACGATCATCAGATCGGGCCGGACCGGCACCTTCATCACGGTCGACTCCACGACCAGCGACCCGACCAGCGGATGGTTCAGCTCCTTGCGGATCTGTCCCTGGTCCTCGATGTCCCGCTCGGCCCACAGGGCCCGGAACTCGGCGCTGCGGGCGGACGCCTCGGCGAGCACCGACCGGAACCCCTCGTCGTCCGGCCGGGCCGCGCACGCGGCCCGGAACTGCGCGACGACCGTGCGGGCGTTCCGCTCCCAGCTGCCGCTGCGCGACCGGTACAGCGGATCCACGAAGAAGTCGACCAGGCAGTTCTGCGTGTTGTCCGGCCGCATCCCGAGCACGATCGCCGCCGCGTCGTTGTACATCACGCAGTTGTAGTACACGTCCATGATGTGGGCCGGATACGGCATCCAGGTGTCGATCAGCCGCCGCAGCCCGTCGCACATGTCGCGCTTGTCCGGCGCCACTTGGGGTGCCGGCGGGTTCAGGTCCGCCAGCAGGTACAGGTGCCGGCGTTCGGCGTCGCTGAGCCTGAGCACCCGGGCGACGGCGTCGAGCACCTGCGGGGAGACGGAGATGTCCCGCCCCTGCTCCAGCCACTGGTACCAGGAGGCGCCCACACCGGCGAGCACGGCGACCTCTTCCCGGCGCAGTCCCGGCGTACGGCGCCGGCCGCCGCCGCCCGGCAGGCCGGCCTCCTCGGGACGGACCCGGGCCCGCCGGCTCATCAGGAACTCGCGCAGCTCGTTGCGCCGTTGACTCCTCGTCGCCCCCGCAGCAGGCACGTGCCCTCCCCCGTCGTCACTGGTGGTGCCACCACCACCATAAGTTCCGACTCCCCAGCCGTATTCCCATCGCCCGATGCTCGTGGACATGGCGATCGACACCACCACCCACCCGTCCGCGTCCACGGACGTACCGCTCGGCACCCCCCGGCTGTCGACGCGCGACAAGCTCGTCCTGTTCGTCCTGTGCGCGGCCCAGTTCATGGTCGCGCTGGACTTCTCCGTCCTCAACGTGGCCCTGCCGGTCCTCGGCGACGACCTCGGCATGAGCCGGTCCGCCCTCCAGTGGGCGGTCACCGCGTTCGCGCTGCCCTCCGGCGGCTTCCTGCTCCTGTTCGGCCGCATCGGCGACCTGTACGGCCGCCGCAGGCTGTTCCTGACCGGTCTGGCCGTGTTCGGCGCGGCCTCCCTGCTGGCGACGCTGGCCTGGGACCCCGCGTCCTTCCTCGCCGGCCGCGCGCTCCAGGGCCTCGGCGCGGCGGCGATCGTACCGACCGGCATGTCCCTGCTGACCACCACCTTCCCGGAGGGGCCGGCCCGGGACCGCGCCCTCGGCATCTCCGGCACGCTGCTGTCGCTGGGCTTCACCGTCGGCATGGTCGCGGGCGGTGTGCTGACGGACACGCTCGGCTGGCGCTCCACGATGGCCCTGCTCACGCTGTTCGCGCTGGTCGTCCTGCCGCTCGCGCCCGGTCTGCTGCCGGAGTCCCGTACCCCGCAGCGCCCGCGGCTGGACGTGCCCGGAGCGGTCACCGTCACCACCGGTCTGCTGTCGCTGATCTACGCCCTGTCCACGGCCGCCGACCACGGCTTCGGCCGGACGGACGTCATCAGCACGCTGATCGCCGGCCTGCTGCTGCTGACCGCGTTCACCGCGATCGAGTCCCGCTCCGCGGCGCCCCTCGTCTCGCTCCCCATGCTGCGCCGCCGCACGGTGGCCTGGGGCAACCTGGGCGGCCTGGTCACCTTCTCGATGATGTCGACGGTGGTCTTCGTGCTGACCCTGTACCTCCAGGAGGTCCTGCACCTGTCGGCGTTCGAGACGGGCCTGGTCTTCGGCGTCCAGGGCGTCCTGTCGGCCGTCGCCGGCACGTTCGCGGCCAAGGTCGTCGGCCGCTTCGGCGCCCGCCGCACCCTGGTGGGCTCGCTGACCGGTCAGGGCGCGCTGGTGGCGGCCCTGTTCCTGCTGAACGCCCACACCTGGTCGGTCTGGCTCGCCACGGCCGCCGTGTCCCTGGCGAGCATGTGCCACCTGGGCGCGATCATCTCGTACGGGATCACCGTCACCTCCGGCGTCCCGGACGAGGAGCAGGGCCTGGCCACCGGCCTGGTGACCTCCACCCAGCAGGTCGGCATCACGGTCGGCATCCCGCTGCTGGGCGTGCTGGCCACCACCTCGGACGACCTGCTGGCCGGGGCGCGCACGGTCTTCGCCCTGGACGCCGTCGTGGTCCTCGCCGCCGCCGTCCTGGTCGGTCTCGGACTCAGGTCACGGACGGTCGAGCCGCAGCCGCTCGGCACGCGGTAGACCGGCGACGACCAGGTCGTACGAGTCCTCGATCAGCTCCCGGACCATCCGGTCCGGGAGTTCGCCGTCGACCGTGACGGTGTTCCAGTGCCGTTTGTTCATGTGCCAGCCGGGGACGATCAGCCCCTCGTGCTCGCCGCGCAGCCGGATCGCGTCCTCGGGGTCGCACTTGAGGTTGACCGTCAGGGGCCGTGCGTCCAGGCTCGTCAGTGCGAACATCTTGCCCAGCACCTTGAAGACCGAGGTCTCCGGGTTGAACGGGAAGTCCTCCACGGCCGCGTTGAAGGACAGACAGAAGGCGCGCAGCTCCGGCGGGGTCACCCGGGTTCGTCCTCCTCGGCGACGGGCACGGGCACCGGCTCCACCAGCACGGTGACGATCTTGTTGCGACGGCCGGCGGCCGCCTCCGCCGTCAGCCGCAGGCGGCGGCCGTCGGGCAGGTCGACCATGGCGGAGGCACCGGCGATGGGGACCCGGCCGAGCGCCTTGGCGAGCAGTCCGCCGACGGTCTCCACGTCCTCGTCGTCGTACTCCTCCAGGCCGTACAGCTCGCCGAGGTCGGTGATGTCCAGGCGGGCCGTGACCCGGAAGCAGTCGTCGCCGAGGTCCTCCACGGGCGGCAGTTCCCGGTCGTACTCGTCGGTGATCTCGCCGACGATCTCCTCCAGGATGTCCTCGATGGTGACGATCCCGGCGGTGCCGCCGTACTCGTCGATCACGACGGCGACGTGGTTGCGTTCCTTCTGCATCTCGCGCAGCAGGTCGCCGGCGTTCTTGGTGTCGGGCACGAACACGGCCGGGCGCATGGCCGTGGACACCAGGTCGCCCTCCGCCTCCCGGTTGATGTGCGTCTTGCGGACCAGGTCCTTCAGGTACACGATCCCGACGATGTCGTCCTCGCTCTCGCCGGTGACCGGGATCCGGGAGAACCCGGAGCGCAGGGCGAGGGTGAGGGCCTGGCGGATGGTCTTGTACCGCTCGATGACGACCAGGTCGGTGCGCGGCACCATCACCTCGCGCACCAGGGTGTCGCCCAGTTCGAAGACCGAGTGCACCATGCGGCGCTCCTCGTCCTCGATCAGCGACTCCTTCTCGGCGAGGTCGACCAGCGCCCGCAGCTCCGCCTCCGAGGCGAAGGGGCCGCGCCTGAAGCCCTTGCCGGGCGTCAGCGCGTTGCCGATGAGGATCAGCAGCGAGGGGATGGGGCCCATGACCCGGGCCAGCGGCAGCAGCACGTACGCCGCCGCGGTGGCCGTGTTGAGGGGGTGCTGGCGGCCGATGGTGCGCGGGGAGACGCCGACGGCGACGTACGACACGAGCACCATCACGCCGATGGCGACCAGCAGGGCCTGCCAGGTCG
Organism: Streptomyces musisoli; assembly: GCF_016741855.1. GTDB lineage: Bacteria > Actinomycetota > Actinomycetes > Streptomycetales > Streptomycetaceae > Streptomyces > Streptomyces musisoli. The sequence continues at coordinate 351,921 of NZ_JAERRH010000003.1, forward strand.
CGGTGAACTCCTGGAGGCAGGCGTAGGTCACCAGCGCCGCGGCGGCCATCTCGCAGGCCACGCGGACCAGCAGGGCCACGTTGAGGTAGCGGGTGGGGTCGGCGGCGATCTGGGCGAGCTTGGCGCTGCCCCGCCGGCCGGACTTGGCGGCCTCCTCGGCGCGGAAGCTGGAGACGCGCGCGAGGCCCGCCTCCGCGCAGGCGGCGAGCCAGGCCACGACGACCAGCGCGATCGCGCCGACCACGATCTGCACAGACATGGGCCGCTTACGAGACGGTCGGCGCCGGGGACGGCCCGGTCAGGCCGCGCTCGGACCGCCAACCGTCCACGATGGCGGCCTGGAGACCGAACATCTCGGCCTTCTCGTCGGGCTCCTCGTGGTCGTAGCCGAGCAGGTGCAGCACGCCGTGGACGGTGAGCAGCTGGAGCTCCTCGTCCATGGAGTGCTGCGTCGGGGCCTCCGCCCCCTGCTTGGTGGCGACCTCCGGGCAGAGCACGATGTCGCCGAGCAGCCCCTGCGGCGGCTCCTCGTCGTCCTTCGACGGCGGCCGGAGCTCGTCCATCGGGAACGACATGACATCGGTCGGCCCCGGCAGGTCCATCCACTGGATGTGCAGCTGCTCCATGGCGTCTTCGTCCACGACGATCACCGAGAGCTCGGAGAGCGGGTGGATGCGCATCCGAGCGAGCGCGTAGCGGGCGATGTCGAGGATCGCCTGCTCGTCTACCTCGGTGCCGGACTCGTTGTTGACGTCGATCGACATGGTGGTGCCGTGTCTCTACTTCCCCTTGTGCCCGGACCGGCCCCGGCCGCCCTTGTGGGTGCCGTTCTCGGTGCCGTGCTTGCTGTCGTACACCTCGTACGCGTCGACGATACGGCCCACCAGCTTGTGCCGTACGACATCGTGGGACGACAGCCGGGAGAAGTGGACGTCCTCGACGCCCTCCAGGATCTCCTGCACCTGCCGCAGACCGCTCTTCGTGCCGTTCGGCAGGTCGACCTGCGTCACGTCACCGGTGATCACGATCTTCGAGTCGAAGCCGAGGCGGGTGAGGAACATCTTCATCTGTTCGGGGCTGGTGTTCTGGGCCTCGTCCAGGATGATGAAGGCGTCGTTGAGGGTGCGGCCGCGCATGTAGGCGAGCGGCGCGACCTCGATGGTCCCGGCTGCCATCAGGCGCGGGATCGAGTCCGGGTCGAGCATGTCGTGCAGCGCGTCGTACAGCGGGCGCAGGTACGGGTCGATCTTCTCGTAGAGCGTGCCGGGCAGGAAGCCGAGCCGCTCGCCCGCCTCCACCGCGGGACGGGTCAGGATGATCCGGTTGACCTGCTTGGACTGGAGGGCCTGCACGGCCTTGGCCATGGCCAGGTAGGTCTTGCCGGTGCCGGCGGGGCCGATGCCGAAGACGATCGTGTGCTTGTCGATCGCGTCGACGTACCGCTTCTGGTTGAGGGTCTTGGGGCGGATCGTGCGCCCGCGCGAGGACAGGATGTTCTGCGTCAGCACCTGCGCCGGGGTCTCGGGCCCGTCGCTCGTCCCGTTGTCGCTCGCCTTGAGCATGGCGATCGAGCGTTCCACTGCGTCCTCCGTCATCGGTTGCCCGGTGCGGAGCACCAGCATCATCTCGTCGAACACGCGCGAGATCAGGGCGACGTCGGCCGGGTCGCCGACCGCGCTGATCTCATTGCCCCGGACATGGATGTCGGCCGCCGGGAAGGCCTTCTCGATCACGCGCAGGAGGGAGTCGCCGGAACCCAGCACGGTCACCATGGGGTGCTGGGCGGGGACGGTGAACTGCGCTCTCGCCTGCTCCTGCGCGGGTGTGTGAGCTGTGGGTGTCTCTGTCATGGGCCGGCGCTTAAGGCCTGCGCTTCCTCCTCGTCACGGCCGCATAGCTGAGGGCGGCCTCGCGATTCCAGGGTACGACGGTGGACTGACAACCCCGTAGGGCTTTTCCCGGGCCCACATCCCACCCCACCGCCCCGCCCCGAAAGCCCCCGTACGGCCACTTCCCGCCAGACAGAGCCGGAACCCCGCACGGCCACCTCTCGGCGGACCGAGTCGGGAACGCGCTGCGGCCACTTCTCGGCGGACCGGCCCGGAGACCCCGTACGACCACTTCACGGCGGACCGAGCCGGAACCCCGTAACGACCACCTCTCGGCGGACCGAGTCGGGAACGCGCTGCGGCCACTTCTCGGCGGACCGAGTCGGGTGGGTGGGTGGGCGGAATGGGGGGCCAGGGGCGGAGCCCCCGGGGGCGTCAGCCGGACCGCCCGAACCCGATCGTCGGCACCGCCCGCCGCAACGGCCACGGCCGGTCCAGCCGCTCCGGCACCAGCCCCTCCAGAAACGCGTACCGCTCCAACGCCTTCGGCTCCTGCCCCGGCAAGGACTGCACGCGCCGCCACCACGCCCCGATCTCCGACCACCCCGGCGCCGACAGCGACCCCCCGAACTCCTGCACCGACAACGCGGCCGTCAGGCCCGCGAACGCCAGCCGGTCCGCCAGCGGCCACCCCGCCAGGGAACCCGTCACGAACCCGGCGACGAACACGTCCCCCGCCCCGGTCGGATCCAGCGCCTCCACGGCGATCGCGGGCACCTCGGCCGCCTCCCCCGTACGCCGGTCCACCGCGTAGGCCCCCTCCTCTCCGAGGGTCACCACGGCCACCGGCACGTACTCGCTCAAGGCGTGCGCGGCCACCCGCGGGCAGTCCGCGCCGGTGTACCGCTTCGCCTCCTCCGCGTTGGGCAGGAACGCCTCGCAGTGCTCCAGGTCGGCCAGGCCGCACAGATCCCACGCGCCCGTCTCGTCCCAGCCGACGTCGGCGAAGATGCGGGTGCCCGCACGGGCGGCCTCGGCGATCCACGGCGCGCTGCGCCCCGGGGTGAGGGAGGCGACGGCGGCCCGCGCGCGGGGCGGGCGGGCCGGGGCCGCGTCCGGGAGGAACAGGGTCTGGGGCGGCGGCTCGTGCCCGTGGGAGACCATGGTCCGCTCGCCCTCGTACGCCATGGAGACGGTCACCGGGGAGTGCCAGCCGGGCACGGTCCGCGAGGCCGAGAGATCGATGCCCTCGCCCTGCTCCAGGGCGTCCCAGCAGTACTCGCCGTAGTGGTCGTCGCCGAAGGCCGCGGCGAGGGCGGTCCGCAGGCCGAGCCGGGCCAGGGCGGCGGCCATGTTGGCGACCCCGCCGGGACTGGAGCCCATGCCCCGGGCCCAGGACTCGGTGCCGCGGACCGGCGCCGAGTCCAGGCCGGTGAAGATGATGTCGAGGAAGACCGTGCCGGTGAGGTAGACGTCCCAGGGCGGGTCTTCGGCGGCGCGCAGCGTGGCGAGCGGGTCGATCCGGGTCTGGTGGCGTGCTGCCTGAGTGAGGTGTTCCGGTTCCTCTCCGGTGAGGGTGTGCGACGGCGTCACGGTGCGCTCCCTGGCGTGGTGCGGTTCTGGCCAGTGTGCACCAGGTCACGCACCGCAGACCCCTGCGCCGGTCACCAGCGGGGCATCACCGGTGTCCGCCAGCCGGGCCGCGCGGTCCGCATCGCCGCCGCGTCGTCGCGGTCCCGCAGCGATCCGTCGTCCTCGGCCCACCGCCGGTGCAGCCGGGCGAGTTCGTCCCGGTCCAGCTCGACGCCGAGGCCGGGCGCGTCGGACACCGCGACCCGGCCGTCCACGAAGGCGGTCCGCTCGGTGAGGACGTCCTCGGTCTGCCAGGGGTAGTGGGAGTCGCAGGCGTGGTGGAGGTCCGGGACGGTGGCGGCCACCTGGGTCATCGCGGCGAGGCTGATGCCCAGGTGCGTGTTGGAGTGCATGGACACCCCGACCCCGAACGCGGCGCAGACCGCGGCGAGCCGCTGGGTGTTGCGCAGCCCGCCCCAGTAGTGGTGGTCGCAGAGCACGACCTGCACGGCGTCGCGCGTGAACGCCTCCTTGATCTCACCGAAGGTGGTCACGCACATGTTGGTGGCGAGGGGCAGGCTCCCCCGTCGTCCGCCGCCGCCCCCGCCGGGGGCGCTCCGCGCCGCCGTCCTCAGTCCGGCGGCCACCTCCGCCATGGCGGGCGTGCCCAGGGTCGGGTCCTCCAGGTACTCCAGGACGTCGCCGAGTTCCCTCGCCACCTCGAGCGAGGTCGCGACGGACCAGGCGCCGTTGGGGTCGAGCCGCAGCGGGTGGCCGGGGAAGGCGTCGGCGAGGGCACGGACCGCGGCGATCTCCTCGTCGGGCGGGAAGACCCCGCCCTTGAGCTTGAACGACCCGAAGCCGTGCCGCTCCCGGAGCCCGCGGGCCTGTTCCACCACCCCCGCCGGGTCGAGCGCGGCGCCCCACTCGTCCGGCTCGGCGGGGACGCCCGCCGGGTGCCCGGCCCATTTGTAGAAGAGGTAGGCGCTGTACTCGACCGCGTCACGCAGCCTGCCGCCGAGCAGCGCGTGCACGGGCAGGCCGAGCGCCTTGCCCTGGGCGTCGAGGCAGGCGACCTCGAAGGCGGACAGCACGGACAGCCGCAGTTTGTCGGCGGACTGCACTCCGCGCAGCCCGCCGGCGTCCGTCCGGCCCTCGACCCCGGAGGCGTCCACGGCGAGGTCGATTCCGAAAAGCCCGTTCACATCCATGACCGAGCGGCCGGTGAGGAGTTTCGCCAGCGACCGGGCCGGTTCCAGGTACTTGGCGTCGCCGTAGGTCTCGCCGAGCCCGGTGATCCCGTCGGCGGTGACGATCTCCACGATCAGCCGGGGGGTGTACGGCTGGTGCACGCCCTGGGTGTTGAGCAGTGGGGCGTCGGCGACCAGGATCGGGGTCAGCCGCACCTCGGCGATGGTCAGGTCACGGGTCACAGAGAGGCTCCTACGAGGTTGAGTCCGGCGGCGAGGAGGGCCTTCAGGTCGGCGAGGTCGGCGGGTGCGGGGTCGGTGAGCGGGGCGCGCACGGGTCCGACGCGCTGCCCGCGCAGCCGGGCCGCCGCCTTCACCAGGGACACGGCGTATCCGGGTGCGCGGTCGCGGAGTTCGACGAACGGGACGTAGAAGGCGCGCAGCAGCTTGTCGACGGTTTCGCCGTCGTCGTCGCGCAGCGCGGTGAAGAAGGCGCCGGCGATCTCCGGGGCGAAGGCGTGGACGGCGGAGGAGTAGGCGGGGACGCCGACGGCGGCGTAGGCGCGGGCCTGGATCTCGGCGGTGGCGGCGCCGTTGAAGAAGAGGAAGCCGTCGGGGGCGGCGAGGGTGAGGCGCTGGAGCCGGTCCAGGTCGCTGTGGCCGTCCTTGAGGCCGATGACGTTCGGGATGCGGGCGATGCGGCGCAACGTCTCGACGCCGTAGGCGACCTGGCCGCGCTGGTAGGTGATCAGCGGCAGCCGGGTGCGGGCCGCGAGCCGCTCCAGCTGGGCGGCGAGGCCGTCCTGCGGGGCGTCGGTCAGATAGTGCGGCAGCACGAGCAGGGCGTCGGCGCCGGCCTGTTCGGCGATCCGCGCGAACCGGGCGGCCTGCGCCCAGCCGTATCCGGTGCCGGCCACCACGGGCACCCGGCCCGCCGCCTCCTCCACGGCGAGTGTGACGACGCTCCGGTACTCCTCCTCGTCCAGCGAGAAGAACTCGCCCGTGCCGCAGGCCGGGAAGAGGGCGCCGGGCCCGGCCGCCAGCCGGCCGGCCACATGGGCGCGGCAGCCGTCGGGATCGAGGGTGCCGTCGTCGTGGAAGGCGGTGAGCGGGAAGGACAGCACGCCGTGCGCCATCCCCTCCCGCAGTCGCCGCGCCACGTTCTGCGGAACCGGGTCGCCGCCCACCTGACCATCTCCCCTTATGAATGTCGTCCATGTATGAGAACTCAGGCTAGGGAGGTGAACGCGCGGCCGTCAATGACGGGACACCCGGGAGCGCCTCCCCCGCGCCGCCGGAAGGAGGGCTCCCGGAGCCCGGGAGCGCACGCTGCTACCCGGCTCCACCGACCCCAAACGCAACCGTGATCCGGATCACATCCCCCGATCTTCTTCCGGAACCGCGTGCTTGATACAACTTGCTCGCGCGTTCCTGTCCGTCGACGGTCGTCGCCCACTCCCCCCTCTTTTCGAGCCGCTCCTTCCGCCTGCCCTGGGAACGCCCGTGTCCGCCCCCCGCACCCTGCCCTGGCCCCTCGTCGCCCTCTTCACGGCCGGGTACCTCGCCCCCTACCTGCTGCCGACCACCGTCGGCAGACTCGACAGCGGGCTCCCGCTCACCGCCACCGAGGCCGGCGCCATCGGCAGCGCCCTGCTGCTGAGTTCGGCGACCGCGGGCTTCCTGCTGGCCTCCCGCGTCGACCGGATCGGTCCGCGCACCCTCGCCCGGGCCGGCCTCGCGCTCGCCGCCCTCGGCTACGGCTGGGCGGCCCTCACCGGCGCCGTACCGGCCGTCGTCGCGGGCGCGGTCGTCGGTGGTCTCGGGTCCGGAACCGTCACGGCGGTGGCCGCGAGCGGCATCGCCGCCCTGGGAGTGCCCCCGGCCCGGACGGAGCCGGGAGCCCGGGCGTGGGATCCGCACCGGGTCACCACGCTGGGCCTGCTCGGCGTCTCCGCCCTCGCGGGCGCCCTGTACCTGACGATCCCCCGCCTCGGCCCCGGGCACGGTTTCCCGCCGGCCGCCATCGCACTGACCGCCCTAGCCGTCTGGCCGCTCACCGGCCGGCTGCCCGGTCGCACCGCCCCGGCCCGCACGGCCGTCACACACGGCCGGCTCCCGCACCTCGGGGCCGGACTGCTGCTGGCCGCCGCGATGCCGTTCTGGTCCCTGGCCCAGAACTCCCTCTGGGGGGTCAGCGGCCGGATCGGGCTCGATCAGGCCCGTCTCTCCGAGGTCGCCGTCGGCGCGGTGTTCGCGGTCGCGCTGGGCGCCGCACTCGTCGGGGTCGTGGGCGCGGGCGCGCTCGGGCAGCGGCTGGGCCAGGCCGTGCCCATCGGCGCCGGTACGACGCTGATCGCGGGCTGCATCGCGCTCAGCGCGTCCGCGCGGGACCTGACCGCCTTCGCGGCGGGCGAGATCTCCTGGAACCTGCTGTACCCGATCGTCCTGTCGTACGTCATCGGCCTCGCCGCCTCCCTCGACCCGCGCGGCCGCTGGGCGGTCCTGGTCGGCTCGGCGTCCTCGCTGGGGACGGCGGCGGGACCGCTGACGGGGAGTGTGCTGGCGGCGGGCACGGGCTTCCCGGTGATGGGGCGGGTGCTCGGCACCGGGCTGCTGCTGATCGCCGTACCGATGACGGCGGTGGCCCTGCGGGCCGGCCGGCGCCCCCGGACCGTCGCCGGACTCCCGGTCGTGGAGATCCCCGTTCCGGAGGCCCCCGTCGCGGAACTCCGCGGCCCGGACATCACCTTCGAGGAACTCCGCGGCACGTCGGTCCCGGTCGCCGGACTCCCGGTCGTGGAGGTCCCGGTGGAGACGCCCGTCGTACCCGCACAGCGCGCCTACGACACCGCGTCGCCGAACTCGTAGGCGTCGACCTCGGCGAGGTAGCGGGCCCTGCGTTCCTCGTCGTCCTCCAGGAAGGAGGCGACGAAGGAGTTGCGGGCCAGCTCGCGCAGCCGGTCCTCGCTCAGGCCCAGGGTCTCCCGTACGGCACGGAAGTTGTCCCCCGCGTACCCGCCGAAGTACGCCGGGTCGTCGGAGTTGACCGTGCACAGCAGGCCGGCGTCGAGCATGGCCGGCAGCGGATGGTCGGCCAGGGTCTCCACGGCACGCAGCCGGACGTTGGACAGCGGGCACAGGGTGAGCGGAACGCGCTCCCGGACCAGCCGCTCGACCAGGGCCGGATCCTCCAGGCAGCGCAGCCCGTGGTCGACGCGCTCCACACCGAGCACGTCCAGCGCCTCGGTGATGTAGGCCGGCGGCCCCTCCTCACCGGCGTGCGCGACCCGGCGCAGTCCGAGCGCGGCGGCGGCCGCGTAGACCTCCCGGAACTTCGCCGGCGGATGCCCGACCTCGGCGGAGTCCAGGCCGACGCCGGTGATCCGGTCCAGGTACGGTGTCGCGGCCTGGAGCGTCTCGAGTGCCGAGTCGGCGGACTCGTCCCGCAGGAAGCACATGATGAGCCGGGTGGAGATGCCGTGGTCGCGCTCGCTGCTGCCGAGCGCCCGCCACAGCCCCTCCACGACCGTGCCCAGGCTGACGCCCCGCGCGATGTGGGCCTGCGGATCGAAGAAGATCTCCGCGTGCCGCACGCCCTGTGCGGCGGCCCGGGCGAGGTAGGCGCCGGCCAGGTCGGCGAAGTCCTGCTCGGTGCGCAGGACGGCCATCAGCTCGTAGTACAGGTTCAGGAAGGACTGGAGGTCCTTGAACCGGTAGGCCTCGCGGAGTTCCTCGGTGTCCGCGTACGGGAGGGTCACGCCGTTGCGGGCGGCCAGCTCGAACGCCAGCTCCGGCTCCAGGGTGCCTTCGACGTGGAGGTGCAGTTCTGCTTTCGGGAGGGGCATCAACGCATCGTACGGGCGCGTCACCGCCGTTTCGGAACCGGCACCCGCAGCAGGTCGTGCGCCACCGACAGCTCCCCCTCGAACCCGGCCGCCCGCGCCTGCCGCTCGAACTCCTCGGGCTCGGAGTAGCGCTGGCTGAAGTGGGTGAGGACGAGGTGGCGCACGCCGGCGTCCCGGGCCACGGCTGCGGCCTGTCCGGCCGTCAGATGCCCGTGCTCGACGGCCAGCTCCACGTCGTCGTCGAGGAACGTGGACTCGATGACGAGCAGGTCGCAGCCCTCGGCGAGCGCGTACACGCCGTCGCAGAGCCGGGTGTCCATGACGAAGGCGAACCGCTGCCCGCGCCGCACCTCGCTGACGTCCTCGAGCGTCACGTCCCCGAGCCGCCCCTCGCGCTGGAGGCGGCCCACGTCCGGGCCCCGCACGCCGTGCGCGGCGAGCCGCTCGGGCAGCATGCGGCGGCCGTCGGGTTCGACCAGGCGGTAGCCGTAGGACTCCACCGGATGGGAGAGCCTGCGGGCTTCCAGGGTGTACGCCCCGGTCACCGCGAGAGGGCCGTCGGCGGCCACCGGGGCCTCGGTGAGCGGGACCGTCTCCCGGTAGGCGGTCGCGTACCGCAGCCGGTCGAAGAAGCGCTGACCGGAACGCGGGTAGTGCGCGGTGACCTCGTGCGGCACCTGGTCCAGGTTGATCCGCTGGATGACTCCCGCGAGACCGAGGGAGTGGTCACCGTGGAAGTGCGTGACGCAGATCCGGTTCAGGTCGTGGGCGGCGACCCCGGCGCGCAGCATCTGCCGCTGTGTGCCCTCGCCGGGGTCGAACAGGATGCCCTCGCCGTCCCACCTCAGCAGATAGCCGTTGTGGTTGCGGTGCCGGGTCGGAACCTGGCTGGCGGTGCCGAGGACCACCAGTTCACGGACGGACATGCCGAGTTACCCGGGCGGCCACTGCAGGCCACGGCCACCGAGGACGTGGGCGTGGGCGTGCCAGACGGTCTGGCCGGCTCCGCTGCCGGTGTTGAAGACGAGGCGGTAGCTGTCCAGCTTCTCCTCGTCGGCCACGGCCTTGGTCTCGGCGAGGACGTCGGCGGCGAGCTGCGGGGCGCCCGCGGCCAGCTCGGCCGCGTTCTCGTAGTGCGCCTTGGGAATCACCAGGATGTGGGTCGGGGCCTGGGGGTTTATGTCCCGGAAGGCCACGGTCGTCTCGGTCTCGCGGACGATCGTCGCCGGGATCTCCCCCGTGACGATCTTGCAGAACAGGCAGTCGTCCTGCGGTTCTCCGGCCATGCGTGTGCCTCCTGTGATCAATACCGTGGGCATGGTAGTCGGTCGGGTGCGGGTCGTCCGCGGTTGATCGCGCCGCCCGGCGGAGCCGCGGACCCGCACGGCTCCGCGGCTCCTCAGGCCGGCAGCTCGGGAGGTGTCCTGGCGGGTGTCGCCTCCAGGGCCTCGAGCGCCAGCCGGACGGCCTCGTCCAGCTGCGCGTCCCTGCCCTCCACCCAGTCCTGCGGGCGCTGCACGACCTCCACGTCGGGGTCCACCCCGTGGTTCTCCACGTCCCAGCCCTGGCCCTCCAGCCAGATCGCGTACTTGGGCTGGGTGACCAGGGTGCCGTCGACCAGGTGGTAGCGGCTGTCGATGCCGATGACGCCGCCCCAGGTGCGGGTGCCGACGACCGGGCCGATGCCGAGGGCCCTGATCGCCGCGTTGACGATGTCGCCGTCGGAGCCGGAGAACTCGTTGGCCACGGCGACGACCGGGCCGCGGGGTGCGTCGAGCGGGTAGCTGGTGGGGCGCATGCCGCGCGCGAAGTCCCAGCCGACGATGCGGCGGGCCAGCTTCTCGACCACGAGCTGGGAGGTGTGCCCGCCGCGGTTCTCCCGGACGTCGACCACCAGGCCTTCCCGGGCCACCTCCACGCGCAGGTCGCGGTGGATCTGGGCCCAGCCGGGGGCGTGCATGTCCGGGACGTGGAGGTAGCCGAGCCGGCCGGCGGAGGCCGCGTGGACGTGGGCGCGGCGGCCGGCGACCCAGGCGTGGTAGCGCAGGGGTTCCTCGTCGGCGACGGGGACGACGACCGTGTGGCGGGGCTCGCCGCCCGCGGCCGGGGAGACGGTCAGCTCGACGGGGTGGCCGGCCGTGCCGACGAGGAGCGGGCCGGGCCCCGTCACCGGGTCGACGGGGTGGCCGGCCACGGCGATGATCGCGTCGCCGGGGCGTACCGCGACGCCGGGCGCGGCGAGCGGGGAGCGGGCGTCCGGGTCGGAGGTCTCCGACGGGAGGATCCGGTCGATGCGCCAACTGCCGTCCGGGTGCCGGGAGATGTCGGCGCCGAGCAGGCCGTGCCCGGGACCGCCGGAACCGCCGGGCGGGGTGACGTAGGCGTGCGAGGTGCCGAGTTCGCCGTGCACCTCCCAGAGCAGGTCGACCAGGTCGCTGTGGGTGGCGATGCGGCCCAGGAGGGGGCGGTAGCGGTCGAGGACGCCGGTCCAGTCGACACCGCCGAGGTCGGGCCGCCAGAAGTGGTCCCGCATGAGCCGGCCGGTCTCGTCGTACATCTGCCGCCACTCGGCGGCCGGGTCGACGGTCTGGCGGACCCGGGCCAGGTCGACGGTGACGCTGGTGTCGCCGTCGTCGTCGGTGCCGGTACGGCGGTCGGTGGGCACGACCCGGAGCCGGCCGTCGGTCCACAGCAGGACGCGTCTGCCGTCGCCGCTGACCTCGAAGTGGCCGGCGTCGGAGGCGAGGTGTTCCAGCCGGCGCTGGGCGAGGTCGTACCGCTCCAGGTGGGTGTGCGGGTCGGGGTCCTCGGGGTGGGCGCGGGACGTGCCGAGGACGCCCTGCACGGGGTGGCGCAGCCAGAGGACGCCGTCCTTGGCGGCGCGCAGCGTGGAGTAGCGGCCGGCCTCCACCGGGAAGGGCACGATCCGGTCGGCGAGCCCCTCGGGGTCGATGCGGGTGGTGGGGGTGCCCTCGCTGTCGGGGGTCTCGTCCTTGTCGGGGGTCTCGAAGGGGCGGCCGTGGCGCTGCGGGCCGAACGGCGAGGGGGTGGCGGCGGCCAGGGTGATCAGGTGCGGGCGGGCGCCGGCCACGAAGGCGAGGTCGAAGACGTGCTCGTCGTAGACCGGGTCGAAGGCGCGGTGGGAGAGGAAGGCGAGGTGTCTGCCGTCGAGGGTGAAGGCGGGCGCGTAATCCTGGAAGCGGAGCGGGGTCGCCTCGATGACCGAGAGGTCGGTGGTGTGGGCGACACGCAGTTGGGAGAGCGGGCGGGGGCCGGGGTGGGCCCAGGCGAGCCAGGCGGAGTCGGGGGAGAACGCGAGGCCGGAGACCTCGCCGTCGTCGCTGCGGTCCACCTCGCGGACCTCGCCGGTCTCCCGCTCGACCAGGAGCAGTCTGCCGTCGTGCGCGGCCACGGCGGCCCGGCTGCCGTCGGGGGCCACGGCCAGCTCCAGTACGCGGCCGAGCTGTCCGGCGGCCAGGCGGCGCGGGGGCGCGCCGGGCACGGTGCCGCTCGCGGGGGCGAACTCCAGGGAGTCGTCGCCCTCGGCGTCCGTCACCCACACCGCCCACTCCTCGCCGTCGGCGCGGAAGGCGCGCGGCATCCGGGCGCGGACGCCGGGGGTGGCGCCCAGGGCGCGGGCGGGGCCGGAGCGGTGGGTGACCCAGTGGATCCCGCCGCGCACACAGACGGCGCTGCCGCGCGCGGTGTGGTCGGGGGAGGCCTCGCCGAACCAGCGGGAGGCGTCGACCGGACGCGGCCTGAGGTCGACGCGGGGCCCGCCGAGCCGGATGTCCAGCCGGCGCGGCTCGGCGCCCTCCAGGTCGTCCAGCAGCCAGAGTTCACCGGCCGAGGCGTAGACGACCCGGGTGCCGTCGCCGGCCGCGTGCCGGGCGTAGAAGCCTCCTCCGTTCCCGGCCCCCGCCCCGCTCCCGGCCTCGCCCGGGCGGGGGGTGCCCCCGAGGGCCGTGTGCCGGCGCAGGTCGGAGCCGTCGGCGAGGGAGGAGTACAGCGCGCCGGTGCCCTCGTGGTCGGAGAGGAAGGCGATCCGGTCACCGGCCCACACCGGGCACTCGATGTTGCCGTCGATCTCCTCGTGCAGCCGTACGAACGCGCCGGTGCCCTCCTCGTCTCCGGCGGTCCGGTCGATCCACAGCTTGCCCGCCGTACCGCCCCGGTAGCGCTTCCAGTAGGCGGCCTCGCGGCCCATCGGCGCCGACAGCAGCACGGTGGCCGGCCCGAGGGCCAGGCCGCCGACCGGGCCGTAGGGCAGGGTCTCGGCCGGTCCGCCGTCCAGCGGGACGGCGTGCGCCCAGCTGTGCCGGAAGCTGGGCCGGCCGTGCGCGCCGAGCGCGAGCACCCGGCCGTCCGGGGTCCAGCCGTGCACCTCCGTACGGCGGTTGCCCCAGTAGGTCAGGCGTTCGGCGGGGCCGCCGTCGACGGGGGCGACATGCACCTCGGGGGCGCCGTCCCGGAAGGAGGTCCAGGCGAGGTGTCTGCCGTCCGGCGATATCCGCGGCCGGGTCACCGGCACGTTGTCGGCGCTGACCCGCCAGGCCCGGCCGCCCCCGAGCGGCGCGAGCCACACGTCGTCCTCGGCGACGAAGGTCACCAAGTCGCCGTGCACATGGGGGAATCGGAGGTAGGCGGAGCTTTCCGTGGTTCCCGTCGAGGCACCCTGAGTCACGCGGTCACTCTACGCAGCGACCGGTGCTGCCGCTCCCGGTTTCGGATCACTTGCCCGGCACGGGCCAGACGGTCCGGGTGACGGTGACGGTCACGGTGGGCTTCGGCTGTCCGCCGGTGGGCAGGTGGTACGTCGGCCCCGGCTTGGCGGCGCAGTCGCCGAGCCCGCCCACGTGGAACACCTGTCTGCCGGCCACCGTGGCCTTCAGGTCGCCGCGCACACATGCGCCGTCGACGGCCTTGGTCACCAGCCCGGTGACGACGATCTTCCGCCCGTCGTCCGTCTCTCCCCGGCAGTCGACGGAGACGACGGTGGTCTCGGCCGGCGAGGGCGCCTTGCCGCCGCCGTCGTCGTCACCGTAGACGCCGGTGCAGGTGAGCCAGTTGACGTCCACGTGCCGTCGTTCCAGCGCGGTGGTCGCGGTCTGGTCGGTGGTGTACGCGACGGTCGCGGACCCGAGGCCGCCCGGCTGGCATGCCACCGCGGCGCCTCCGGCCAGCACGACGAGCCCCGCCACGGCCACCGCCCGCGGCCCGCGCCGTATCCCTCTCCATGCCCCCATGTCCGGCAGCGTGCCACCGGCCCGGACGGTACGGAAGACCGCATACGGCCACTCACCCGTTCGAGGGGCCGACGCCGGAGGCCCGACGTCCGGTCGTCACCGGCCCGTTCGCCGGACGCCGAGAGCGCGAGGACGACGCCCGGTCGTCACCGGCTCGTCCGGCCCGGGCCGGCGGACGTCAGCCGCGCAGCAGCAGCCACTGCTGGAGTTCGACCAGGTTGCCCTCCGGGTCCTTGAGATGGGCCACGCGCATGCGGTCGGTCATGGGGGCCGGCCCGTGCAGCAGGGTGGCGCCGCGGGAGGTGATCTCCGCGCAGTAGGCGTCCAGGTCGTCGACGCGCAGCACGACCAGGGAGCGGTGGCCGGTGGCGGTCTCGCCCAGTTCGTCAAGGATCTCGGCCATCATCACGCGGTCCTGGAGCGCGATCCCGGCGGAGCCGACGTGCGGGCTGAACTTCTCGTACGGTCCCTCGGTCGCGCCGGACTGCGGCTTGAGGCCGAGGACGTCGGCGTAGAAGCGGTAGCAGGCGGCGAAGTCGGTGACCAGCAGCCGGACTTGGGCGAGTTCCATGGTGTTCCCCCCGGATGTGTCAGGACCAGCGGCCGGTGCGGCCCAGCAGCAGGGCCGCGGCGGCGGTGCCGGCGGTGGATGTACGCAACACGCTGGGGCCGAGCACACACGCCTTCGCGCCGGCCTCCTCGAAGAGTGCCAGCTCGTCCCGCGCGACGCCGCCCTCGGGGCCGACGACCAGCACGATCTCGCCCTCGGCGGGCAGTTCGGCGGTCGCCAGCGGCACGCTCTCGTGCTCGAAGTCGGAGTGCAGTACGGCGGCGAAGTCCGCTGTGGCCAGAAGTGCGGCAACCTGCTTGGTGCTCGCCGCGTCCGCGACGTCCGGGAAGCGCAGCCGGCGCGACTGCTTGCCGGCCTCGCGCGCGGTGGCGCGCCACTTGGCGAGCGCCTTCATGCCCCGGTCGCCCTTCCACTGGGTGATGCAACGGGCGGCCTGCCAGGGCACGATCGCGTCGACGCCGGTCTCGGTCATCGTCTCCACGGCCAGCTCGCCGCGATCGCCCTTGGGGAGGGCCTGGACGACGGTGATCCGGGGGCTGGGCTCGGGCTCGACCGGGAACTCGAAGGGCTCGACGACCATGTGGTCCTTGCCCGACACGCTGACGACGACACCGGCGGCCCCGCGGCCCCTGCCGTCGGTGAGCACCACGTTCTCGCCGGGCTGAAGCCGCCGCACGGAGACCGCGTGCCGGCCCTCGGGTCCCTCGACGTCGACGACCGAGCCGGGGCCCACGCCCTCCAGCGAGTCGACGACGAACACCGGCGCGGTCATCGGGCATCTCCTCCGGTCGACAACGCTGTCCTGACGGCGTCGAGTTCCTCGGCCAGCAGCTCCACCAGCCGTCCGGCCGGCAGCTCGCGGGCCATCCGGTGTCCCTGCCCCGCCCACAGCGCCATGCCCTGCGCGTCCCCGGCCTTGGCGGCGGCCTTGCGCAGCGGCGCGGTGAGGTGGTGGACCTCCGGGTAGGCGGCGGGGGCGTACGGGCCGTGCTCGCGCAGGAAGCGGTTGACCAGTGCGCGGGCCGGGCGGCCGCTGAAGGCGCGGGTCAGCTCGGTGCGCGCGAACAGGGGGTCGGTCAGGGCCCGCTTGTGCTCGGTGCTCGCGCCGGACTCGTGGGTGGCGAGGAAGGCGGTGCCCAGCTGGGCCGCGCTCGCGCCGGCCGCGAGGACGGCGGCGATCTGACTGCCGCGCATGATGCCGCCGGCGGCGACGACCGGGAGGCGCACGGCCTGCCGGATCTGTGTGACCAGCGACAGCAGTCCGATGCCGGAGCCGTCGTTCTCCGGGAGGTCCCGGTGGGTGCCCTGGTGACCGCCGGCCTCCACGCCCTGTGCGATCACCGCGTCCGCACCGGCCCGCTCGACCGCACGGGCCTCCTCCGCGGTGGTGGCGGTGACCAGGGTGAAGGTCCCGGCCCGGCGCAGCTTGTCGAACACCTCGCGGCTCGGCACCCCGAAGTGGAAGGAGACCACCGGTACCGGGTTGTCCAGCAGGACGGCGAGCTTGGCGTCGTATCCGTCGTCCCGGCCGCTGTCCGGGTCGCCCAGCTCGGTCTCGTACCAGGCGGCCTCGCCGGCCAGCTGGTGGGCGTACACCTCGACGGCGCCGGAAGGGGGCGCGGCGGCCGCTCCGGTGGGGCCGGTGACCGCTCCGTGGTGCTCGGGCTGCGGCATGAAGACGTTCACGCCGAACGGCCGGCCCGTGAGCCCCCTGAGCTGCTTGATCTCCTGGTACATCCCGTCGGCGGTCTTGTACCCGGCGGCGAGGAACCCGAGGCCGCCGGCCTCGGAGACGGCGGCGGCGAGCTGCGGGACGGAGACACCGCCCGCCATGGGGGCCTGCACGATCGGGAGGGGGAGGAGATCGGTCAGCGCGGAGGACATGACGGCATGTTGTCACGTCCCCCGTACAAGTCCGAATCGGGTCTTCCCCCTGGCACGTGCCGCTTTCCGACCGGCCGAACAGACGACGACCGGTGCTTGCCGGGCCGCCCGAGCCGGGAACAAACGGAGCATTCCCACCCGCCCGAGCCGAGAACAAACGGCGCCTCCCCGCCCGCCCGAGCCGAGAACAAACGGCGCCTCCCCGCCCGCCCGAGCCGAGAACAAACGGCACCTCCCCACCCGCCCGAGCCGAGAACAAGCGGCGCCTTCCCAGCCGTCCGAGCCGGGGGTCGGCCACTTCGCAGCCCGCCGAGTCGGGTGGTGGGTGGGCGGGGCGGGGGTCCAGGGGGCGGAGCCCCCTGGCGGGGTCGGGGGCGGAGCCCCCTGGCGGGGTCCAAGGGGCGGAGCCCCTTGACCGGAACCCGCCCCCACGACCGGCGCTTACCGACCGGCCCCTACCGGTCAGCGCCCGTTGAACGCGTCCTTCAACCGGGAGAACAGCCCCTGCTGCCCCGGCTGGAACTGCCCCTGCGGCCGCTCCTCCCCCCGCAGCTTCGCCAGCTCCCGCAACAGCCGCTCCTGCTCGGGATCGAGCTTGGTCGGCGTGGTCACCTCGACATGGACGATCAGATCGCCCCGGCCGCCGCCCCGCAGATGCGTGACGCCCCGGCCGTGCAGCGGGATCGACTGGCCGGACTGGGTGCCGGGCCGGATGTCGACCTCCTCCATGCCGTCCAGGGTCTCCAGCGGCACCTTGGTGCCGAGGGCCGCCGCGGTCATCGGGATGGTGACCGTGCAGTGCAGGTCGTCGCCGCGCCGCTGGAAGGTCGGGTGCGGCAGCTCGTGGATCTCGACGTACAGGTCACCGGCCGGACCGCCGCCCGGGCCGACCTCGCCCTCGCCGGCCAGCTGGATGCGCGTGCCGTTGTCGACACCGGCCGGGATCTTCACGGTGAGCGTGCGGCGGGAGCGAACCCTGCCGTCGCCGGCGCACTCCGGGCACGGGGTCGGCACGACCGTGCCGAAGCCCTGGCACTGGGGGCAGGGCCGGGAGGTCATGACCTGGCCCAGGAAGGACCGGGTGACCTGGGAGACCTCACCGCGGCCGCGGCACATGTCACACGTCTGGGCGGACGTGCCCGGGGCCGCGCCCTCACCGTTGCAGGTGTTGCAGACGACCGCGGTGTCGACCTGGATGTCCTTGGTCGTGCCGAAGGCCGCCTCGTCCAGCTCGACCTCGATCCGGATCATCGCGTCCTGGCCGCGCCGGGTGCGCGAGCGCGGCCCGCGCTGCGAGGCCGTGCCGAAGAACGCGTCCATGATGTCGGAGAAGTTGCCGAAGCCGCCGGCCCCGAAGCCGCCCGCGCCGGCGCCGCCGGACTGGGAGAGCGGGTCGCCGCCGAGGTCGTAGACCTGCTTCTTCTGCGGATCCGACAGCACCTCGTAAGCGGCGTTGATCTCCTTGAACCGCTCCTGGGTCTTCGGATCCGGGTTGACGTCCGGGTGCAGCTCGCGCGCGAGCCGGCGGAACGCCTTCTTGATCTCATCCTGCGACGCGTCGCGGCGCACGCCGAGAACGGCGTAGTAGTCCGTGGCCACTTACGACTCCGCCAGGATCTGTCCGACGTACCGTGCCACTGCGCGTACCGCTCCCATCGTTCCCGGGTAGTCCATGCGGGTCGGTCCGACCACGCCGAGCTTGGCAACCGCCTCGCCGCCCGAACCGTAGCCGACCGACACGACGGAGGTGGAGTTGAGTCCCTCGTGGGCGTTCTCGTGGCCGATGCGCACGGTCACGCCCGGGTCCTTCGCCTCGCCCAGGAGCTTGAGGAGCACGACCTGCTCCTCGAGGGCCTCCAGGACGGGCCGGATCGTGAGGGGGAAATCGTGCCCGAAGCGGGTGAGATTGGCGGTACCGCCGATCATCAGCCGCTCCTCGTTCTCTTCGACGAGTGTCTCCAGAAGTGTGGAGAGCACCATGGAGACCGTACCGCGGTCCTCGTGCTCGAAGGCATCCGCCAGGTCCTCGACCAGTTTCGGCACGTCCGCGAACCGGCGGCCCGCGACCCGGCTGTTCAGCCGCGCCCGCAGATCCGCCAGCGAGGCCTCGCCGAAGGGGGCCGGGCAGTCGACCATCCGCTGCTCGACCCGGCCGGTGTCCGTGATCAGCACGAGCATCACGCGCGCCGGGGCGAGCGAGAGCAGCTCCACGTGCCGGACGGTGGACCGGGTCAGCGACGGGTACTGCACGACGGCGACCTGCCGGGTCAGCTGCGCGAGCAGCCGCACCGTGCGCGCCACGACGTCGTCGAGGTCGACGGCGCCCTCCAGGAAGTTCTGGATGGCCCGCCGCTCGGGGGCGGTCATCGGCTTCACGCCCGCGAGCTTGTCCACGAACAGCCGGTAGCCCTTGTCCGTGGGGATGCGCCCGGCACTGGTGTGCGGCTGGGCGATGTACCCCTCGTCCTCCAGGGCCGCCATGTCGTTGCGGACGGTCGCCGGGGAGACGCCGAGGCTGTGCCGCTCGGTGAGCGCCTTGGAACCGACCGGCTCCTCGGTGCCCACGTAGTCCTGGACGATGGCGCGCAGAACCTGGAGCCTGCGTTCACTCAGCATTCGCGCGCACCTCCAGCACGTCGTCCCCTCGTCCCTGCGGATCGGTCGCCTGGCACTCTTCCCATGCGAGTGCCAGCATTCCCCGGCCCAGTGTACGGCTGCGGGGTACGCACTGGGCAAGGTCGTGCCGCGATACCGGGCCGTACCGTTAGCGTCGCGGTATGACGGTGACTTGGGAAGACCTGGGGTGGGAACGGCTGACCGCGGGTGTCGGGCGGTGCCGGCTGCCCGGCTGGGACTGCACGGCGGGCCTGGTCCTCAGCGGGAGTACGGCGCTGGTGGTGGACGCCGGTTCGAGCCTGGCCGAGGGTGCCCGGCTGCGCTCCCAGGCCCAGGAGCTGTCGGGCGGGCGTGTGACCCATCTCGCGCTCACCCATCCCCACTTCGACCATGTCTTCGGGGCCGCGGCGTTCGCCGGGGCGGAGGTGTACGCGGCGGTGGGCACCGACGCGGTGTTCGCCCATGAGCGCGGGGAGCTGCGCGCGGACGCTGTCCGCAACGGTCTGGCGGTGGCGGACGCGGACGAGGCGGTGGACGCGCTGGTGCCGCCCCGGCACCTGGTGTCCGGCGAGTGGACGCTGGACCTCGGCGACGGCCGGCAGGCGCTGCTGGCCAACGTGGGCCCCGGCCACACCGCCCACGATCTCGTGGTCCTCGTCCCCGGCTCCCCCGAGGTGGTCTTCTGCGGGGACCTGGTCGAGGAGTCCGGCGAGCCCCAGGCCGGCCCGGACGCGGTCCCGTCGCGCTGGCCGGACGCCCTCGACCGGCTGCTGGCGCTCGGCGGCGAGGACGCCCTGTACGTGCCCGGTCACGGAGCGGTGGTGGACGCGGCCTTCGTGCGGCGGCAACGGGACGCCCTGGCCACCCGTTTCGGCGTGTCGTGAGCGCCGCCGAACGGGTTCTCCTATCGTCGTCCGAATGCGCCCACCCGTCTCCCGCCACCGCCGCCCGAACGAGGGCCCCGGGGGCCCGCGCCCTCGCGCGTACTCCCCCGATCTGACGCCGCCGTGGAAGAAGCAGAAGCCGGTGCCGGAGGTGCCGGCTGAGCCGGGGCTGGTGGTCGAGGAGCCCGGTACCGGGTTCTGCGGCGCGGTGATCCGCTGCGAGGCGGGCACGGTGACGCTGGAGGACCGCTTCGGCAAGCACCGGGTGTTCCCGCTGGAGCCGCGCGGCTTCCTGCTGGAGGGGCGGGTCGTGACGCTCGTACGGCCGTCGTCCTCGGCTCCGGTGCGTCCCACCCGTACGGCGTCCGGTTCGGTGGCCGTCCCGCAGGCACGCGCGCGTGTGGCCCGCGCCGGGCGCATCTACGTGGAGGGCCGGCACGACGCCGAGCTGGTCGAGAAGGTGTGGGGCGACGACCTGCGCGTCGAGGGCGTGGTCGTGGAGTACCTGGAGGGCGTGGACGACCTGCCGGCGATCGTGGAGTCCTTCGCCCCGGGTCCGGACGCCCGCCTGGGCGTGCTGGTGGACCACCTCGTCCCGGGCACGAAGGAGTGGCGCATCGCCGAGTCGGTGACGAGCGAGCACGCGCTGGTGGTCGGTCACCCCTACATCGACGTCTGGGAGGCGGTGAAGCCGTCCGCGCTGGGGATTCCGGAGTGGCCACGTGTGCCGCGCGGGCAGGACTGGAAGACGGGCGTGTGCCGGGCGCTGGGCTGGCCGTCGGAGAACACCGGCGCGGTGTGGCAGGCGATTCTGCAGCGTGTGGGGTCTTACAAGGACCTGGAGCCGGAGTTGCTGGGGAGGGTGGAGGAGCTGATCGACTTCGTCACCGCGTGACCGTGAGGGGCGGCAGAGTGCCGAACCGGCTTGTATCAAGGTCGATGCCTACGATCGGCAACTGCACCGGATCACCGAATTTGCGAGTCCGCTTGCTCTGGTAGTCCGCCGACCTGCCTGTGCCGACCGGTTCGGTCAGCACCAGGCAACTGGCCTCGAACGGGTCGATGATCAGGTAGACCGGCACGGCGCCGGCCGCATAGATCGACCGCTTCTCCACGTAGTCCCGGTGCACGCTGGTCTTGGAGACGACCTCGACCAGCATGGTCACCGCAGGGGCGGGCACGAGCCGCCCCGGGCTGTCGTCGGCGCCGATCTCCATCACCACCAGATCGGGTTGAGTCTCGCTTTCCTCACGGGGAAAGGCGACGTCCTGGGTCTGGAGCCGTTCCCATCGGTCAGAGGGGATCTGGTCCTGCACGAACTGCACGATGCGGTTGTGGACCTTGTCGGGCCCGGCCATCATCACGATTTCCCCCCGGATGAGCTCAGCCTTGAAGCCCTCGGGAACCACGAGGTTCTCGAACGTCTCATGCACTCGGCGATCATCCACAGCGGTCATCTCCGTGGCCTCCGCATCCGCCGCGTACTTTTGGCGGCAGCCTACGAACCAGGTTAGGGACCGAACCGGCGTTCCGGGGGGGGATTCACTCGCCGGAGTGATCAGTCCACCAGGTCCCGCACCACCGCGTCCGCCAGCAGCCGTCCCCGCAGCGTCAGCACGGCCCGCCCCTCCTCGTAGGGCCCCTCCTGGAGGAGTCCCTCCGCCAGGGCCCGCCGGGACGCCGCGAGGCCGTCCTCCTTCAGCAGGGACAGCGGCACGCCCTCCCGCAGCCGCAGCTCCAGCAGGACGCGCTCCACGCGCCGGTCCTCGTCCGTCAGCAGCTCGCGCCCGGCCCCCGGGGACCGTCCCTCCGCCAGCGCCGCCGCGTACGCCCCCGGGTGCTTGACGTTCCACCAGCGCACCCCGCCCACGTGCGAGTGCGCCCCGGGGCCCGCGCCCCACCAGTCGGCGCCCCGCCAGTACAGCTCGTTGTGCAGGCAGCGGCCCGCCTCGGAGGTGGCCCAGTTGGAGACCTCGTACCAGTCGAAGCCCGCCTCGGACAGCATCTCCTCGGCGATCAGATAGCGGTCGGCGTGCACGTCGTCGTCGGTCATCGGGACCTCGCCCCGGCGGATGCGGCGGGCGAGCTGGGTGCCTTCCTCGACGATGAGCGCGTAGGCGCTGACGTGGTCGGGGCCGGCGCCGAGGGCGGCCTCCAGGGACGCCCGCCAGTCGTCGTCGCTCTCCCCCGGCGTGCCGTAGATCAGGTCGAGGTTGACGTGGTCGAAGCCCGCGGACCTCGCCTCCGCCACGCACGCCTCGGGGCGGCCCGGGGTGTGGGTGCGGTCGAGGACCTTCAGCACGTGCTGCCTGGCGCTCTGCATGCCGAAGGAGATCCGGTTGAAGCCGCCCTCGCGGAGGGTGGCGAGGTAGGCGGGGTCGACGGACTCCGGGTTCGCCTCCGTGGTGACCTCGGCGTCCGGGGCGAGCCCGAACTCGTCACGGATCACGGCCAGCATCCGGACGAGGTCGTCGGCGGCCAGCAGCGTCGGCGTGCCGCCGCCCACGAAGACCGTGCGGACCTCGCGCGGGTCGTCGCCCAGCACCTTCCGCGCCAGCCGGACCTCGTCCGCCAGGGTGTCCGCGTAGTTGTCCCGGGAGGCGAGCACGCCGCCGGTGCCGCGCAGCTCGGTCGCGGTGTAGGTGTTGAAGTCGCAGTAGCCGCAGCGGGTCGCGCAGTACGGGACGTGCAGGTAGAAACCGAGCGGGCGGCCGGCGGCCCCGGCGAGCGCGTGCGCGGGCAGCGCGCCGTCGGCGGGGACGGGCTCGCCGTCGGGGAGTGCGGAAGGCATGCCCCCATTGTCCCGTACCGGGGGCGTCACTCCGCCTGGAGCACCAGCAGGGCCAGGTCGTCCTCGGGCAGACCGCCGCCGAAGTCGTGGACCAGGCGGCGGAT
Organism: Streptomyces musisoli; assembly: GCF_016741855.1. Lineage (GTDB taxonomy): Bacteria > Actinomycetota > Actinomycetes > Streptomycetales > Streptomycetaceae > Streptomyces > Streptomyces musisoli. Next base: position 374,453 of record NZ_JAERRH010000003.1, read on the forward strand.
CCTTTCCGCTATCAGCTCGGCGCTGAGCCCGGCGCAGCCGGACAGGGCGCGGGCGAGGCCGTCGCCGTCGTCGAACTGGCGGGAGCCGGAGCGCCGCTCGGTCACCCCGTCGGTGACGCACAGCAGGCTGTCGCCGGGCCGCAGCTCCAGGGTCTCGCTGGTGTACGTCTCGTCCTCCACGACGCCGAGGAGGGTCTGCGGGCGGGCGGCGGTGCGCACGGTGCCGTCGGGGCCGAGGACCAGCGGCAGCGGGTGGCCGGCGGAGGCCAGGGTGCAGCGGACCCCGCCGTCGTGGGGTGTCAGCTCGCCGTAGAGGAGGGAGAGGAAACGCGTCTGCGGGCCGTCCCCGGAGACCAGGGGCCGGCCGCCGACGGCGACCAGGGCACGGGCGGCGGCGTCGGCGGCCTCGGTGGCGTCGTCCAGGAGGAGCTGGTTGAGGCGGTCCAGGACGTCGGCGACCCGGTAGCCCTCGCGGGCGAGGAGGCGCAGCCAGGGGCGGGCGAGGCCGATCACCACCGCCGCCTCCGGGCCCTTGCCCTGGACATCGCCCACGGCGAAGCACCAGCGGCCGTCGCCCGCCGGGAACAGGTCGTAGAAGTCACCGCTGGGGCCGCCCTTGTCGCAGGGCTCGTACACGAGGGCGCTGCTCACGCCGGGGATCTCGGCGACCGCGCCGGGCAGCAGGCCGCGCTGGAGGACGGCGCTGATGGTGGCCTGGCGGGCGTACTGGCGGGCCGCGCCGATGGCCAGGGCGACCCGTCGGCCGAGGTCCTCCACCAGCCCGGTGACCTCGTCCGGGAAGCCGGCCGGCCCGCACCGGCCGATGACCAGTGTGCCCAGCGGCCGGCCGCCCGCGATCAGCCGGTACGACAGCGCCGTCCCGCAGGCGCCGTGCGGGCCGAGCGCGTGACCGGGCCAGGGGTAGGGCTCGGGGCCGGAGCGCAGCCCGTCCGGCGGGCACGGGGGCTCCTTCTCCAGGGCGCACCGCAGCTCCTCGATCCGGGCCTCGCTGGCGTGCCAGACCCGGGCGGGACCGCCGCCGTCGCCGCCGCGCACGGTCGCCTCGCCCTCCAGCCAGACCGCGCACCAGTCGGCGAGTCGGGGCACGATCAGCTGGCCGGTGAGCGCGGCGACCAGGTTCTCGTCGAGCTGCCCGGCGAGCAGGTCGGAGGCCTCGGCGAGGAAGGACAGGGCGCCCCGGCCGAGCCAGTCCCGGTCGCCGTCGGCGCGGTGCGGCTGCGGGGCGAGGTCCTCGGCGACCTCCAGGGCGGGATCGGGGGCGGGTCCGTCCAGGGCCTCGCTGCCGCCCGGGGGCAGCCGTGCCCACACGGTCTTGGCGCCGGTGCGGTAGGTGACGCCCCAGGACTCGGCGAGCGTGCCGACGAGGCGCAGGCCCCGCCCGTACTCGGGGGTGTCGTACGGCCCCTCGCCACGCGTGGCGTCCCGCGGGGCCCGTGAGGGGTGCTGGTCGCGGACCTCGATCAGGACCGCGCCGGAGTCCTCCAGCCGCCAGTCGATCTGTACGTCGGTGCCGGCGTGCACGACGGCGTTGGTGACCAGCTCGCTGACGACGGCCATGGCGTCGTCGACCAGCCGGGCCGGGACGCCGGGCGCCTCGGCCAGGGCGGCGCGCACCAGCGTGCGGGCCGAGCCCGGGGCGACGGGGCTCCCGGGCAGCGTGGCCCGGCCCCGCCTCTCCCCTGGCCGGGCCTCACTCTCCCGCTGCGTCGGTATGGCGGCCGTGTCCATGCCGCCAGGGTGACAGACCGGGGGCGCGCATAAGCGGTCAGTTATCGAAGTGGACAGAAGACGGCGGCTTTTGAGCGCCGGTGAGCATGAAGGGGCGCGGGGAACCGCGCGCACCGTCGGCGACGGCCTGCGGTCCCCCGGGCGCGGAACGCCCCTCAGCTCTCCTTGGTGCCGGCGTACATCTCCTCGATGAGGTTCTTGTACTCCCGCTCCACCACCGGCCGCTTCAGCTTCAGACTCGGCGTGATCTCGCCGTGCTCCACGTCGAGGTCCCGCGGCAGCAGCCGGAACTTCTTGATGGTCTGCCAGCGCTGGAGCCCGGCGTTCAGCTGCCGCACGTATCCGTCGACCATCTCGACGGTCTGCGGGGCGGCGACGATCTCCGCGTAGGGCCGGCCCTCCAGGCCGTTCTCCTTCGCCCAGTCCTGGATCGCGAGTTCGTCCAGGGCGATGAGGGCGGTGCAGTAGTTCCGGTCGGCGCCGTGCACGAGGATGTTGGACACGTACGGGCACACGGCCTTGAACTGGCCCTCGACCTCCGCCGGCGCGACGTACTTGCCGCCGGAGGTCTTGATCAGGTCCTTCTTGCGGTCGGTGATGCGCAGGTAGCCGTCGGGCGAGAGCTCGCCGATGTCGCCGGTGTGGAACCAGCCGTCGGACTCCAGCACCTCGGTGGTCTTCTCGGGCTGCTGGTGGTAGCCCTCCATGACGCCGGGGCCGCGCAGCAGGATCTCGCCGTCGTCGGCGATGCGGACCTCGGTGCCGGGCAGCGGCTTGCCGACCGTGCCGGTGCGGTAGGCCTCGCCCGGGTTGATGAAGGAGGCCGCGGAGGTCTCGGTGAGGCCGTAGCCCTCCAGGATGTGGATGCCGGCGCCGGCGAAGAAGTAGCCGATCTCGGGCGCGAGCGCGGAGGCGCCGGAGACACAGGCCCGCAGCCGGCCGCCGAAGGCCTCGCGGAGCTTGGCGTAGACGAGGGTGTCGGCGACCTTGTGCTTGGCGGCGAGCCCGAAGGGCGCCGAGGCGGTGCCGGTGCGGCGGAAGTTGTCCTGGGTGACCTTGGCGTACTCGCGGGCGACCTCGGCGGCCCACTGGAAGATCTTGTACTTGGCCGCGCCGCCCTCACGGGCCTTGGCGGCGACGCCGTTGTATACCTTCTCGAAGATGCGCGGCACGGCCGCCATGTACGTCGGCTGCACCACCGGGAGATTGTCGATGATCTTGTCGACACGGCCGTCGACCGCGGTGACGTGCCCGACCTCGATCTGGCCGGACGTGAGCACCTTGCCGAAGACGTGCGCGAGCGGCAGCCACAGGTACTGCACGTCCTCGCCGCTGATCAGCCCGGTCGCGGCGATCGCCTTCGCCATGTACGACCAGTTGTCGTGCGGCAGGCGCACGCCCTTGGGGCGGCCGGTGGTGCCGGAGGTGTAGATGAGGGTGGCGAGCTGGTCCCTGGTGATCGCGCCGACCCGCTCCTTGATCAGCTGCGGGTGCTGCTCCAGGTAGGCGGCACCGCGCCGCTCCAGCTCGGCGAGGGTGGTCACCCAGTCGTCCGTCTCGACGCCCGTCGGGTCGATGACGACGACCTTGGTGAGGGCGGGCAGCTCGGCGCGCCTCTCCACGGCCTTGGCGACCTGGGCCGCGTCCTCCGCGATCAGCACCCGGCTCTCGGAGTCGGACAGGATGAAGGACGACTCGTCGGCGTTGGTCTGCGGATACACGGTGGTGGTCGCACCGCCGGCGCACATGATGCCGAGGTCGGCGAGGAGCCACTCGACGCGGGTGGAGGAGGCGAGGGCCACCCGCTGCTCCGACTGGATGCCCAGTTCGATGAGCCCGGCCGCGATGGCGTACACCCGGTCCGCCGCCTGCGCCCAGCTGAGCGACTTCCATTCGTCGGGGCCCTGGCCCGCGGCCGGCGGAACCGGATAGCGGTAGGCCTCGGCGTCCGGTGTGGCCGCCACGCGCTCCAGGAAGAGGGCCGCCACGGACGGCGGACGGGTCTCGATCATGGTCTGTGTGTCGCTCACGACATCCTCCGGGGGCCCGCGACGGTGCGGCTGACTCGGTGCGGCTGGGTTAACTCACGGTGTGGGGGCCGGTCTGTTGTTTAACTCGCGAGTAACTATCGAGCAGGGATCAGGGTAAGGCGCGACCGCCCGCTGCGTAAGGGGCTTCGGCCTGTCACTTTCCACGCAGAGCGACCCTACGCGCGCGTAGGGGCCCGCCGCGCTTTCGCACGACGAGCCCCCACATGCCCGGTTTACGGACGTGACCGGTTGTTACCTCTGGTTACTTCTTGCCCTTGGCCGACCCCGCGCTGTCATCGCTGGACAGGACGGCGATGAAGGCTTCCTGCGGAACCTCCACGGAACCCACCATCTTCATCCGCTTCTTGCCTTCCTTCTGCTTCTCCAGCAGCTTCCGCTTACGGGAGATGTCACCGCCGTAGCACTTGGCGAGGACGTCCTTGCGGATGGCACGGATGGTCTCGCGGGCGATGACCCGCGAGCCGATGGCGGCCTGCACCGGCACCTCGAAGGCCTGCCGCGGGATCAGTTCCTTGAGCTTGGCGACGAGCCGCACGCCGTATGCGTAGGCCTGGTCCTTGTGGGTGATCGCGGAGAACGCGTCCACCTTGTCGCCGTGCAGCAGGATGTCGACCTTGACCAGGGAGCTGGTCTGCTCGCCGGTGGGCTCGTAGTCCAGCGAGGCGTAGCCGCGGGTCTTGGACTTCAGCTGGTCGAAGAAGTCGAAGACGATCTCCGCGAGCGGCAGCGTGTAGCGGATCTCGACCCGGTCCTCCGAGAGGTAGTCCATGCCGAGCAGGGTGCCGCGCCGGGTCTGGCACAGCTCCATGATCGAACCGATGAACTCGGTGGGCGCGAGGATCGTGGCCCGCACGACCGGCTCGTAGACCTCGTCGATCTTGCCTTCGGGGAACTCGCTCGGGTTGGTGACCGTGTGCTCGCTGCCGTCCTCCATGACCACGCGGTAGACCACGTTGGGCGCGGTGGCGATCAGGTCGAGGCCGAACTCGCGCTCCAGCCGCTCCCGGATCACATCCAGGTGCAGCAGGCCGAGGAAGCCGACGCGGAAACCGAAGCCGAGGGCCGCGGAGGTCTCCGGCTCGTAGACCAGCGCGGCGTCGTTGAGCTGGAGCTTGTCGAGGGCCTCGCGCAGCTCGGGGTAGTCGGAGCCGTCCAGCGGATACAGACCCGAGAAGACCATCGGCTTCGGGTCCTTGTAGCCGCCGAGCGCCTCGGTGGCGCCCTTGACCTGGCTGGTGACGGTGTCACCGACCTTGGACTGGCGCACGTCCTTCACACCGGTGATGAGGTAGCCCACCTCACCGACGCCCAGACCGTCCGCCGGGAGCATCTCGGGCGAGCTGACGCCGATCTCCAGCAGCTCGTGGGTGGCGCCGGTCGACATCATCCTGATGCGCTCGCGCTTGTTGAGCTGGCCGTCGATGACACGGACGTAGGTCACGACACCGCGGTAGGAGTCGTAGACCGAGTCGAAGATCATCGCGCGGGCGGGCGCGTCGGCGACCCCGACCGGCGCCGGGATCTCCTTGACGACCTTGTTCAGCAGCGCGTCCACGCCGAGTCCGGTCTTCGCGGAGACCTTGAGCACGTCCTCCGGGTCGCAGCCGACCAGGTTCGCCAGCTCCTCGGCGAACTTCTCCGGCTGCGCGGCCGGCAGGTCGATCTTGTTCAGCACCGGGATGATCGTGAGGTCGTTCTCCATCGCCAGGTAGAGGTTGGCGAGGGTCTGCGCCTCGATGCCCTGGGCGGCGTCGACCAGGAGGATGGTCCCCTCGCAGGCGGCCAGCGACCGCGAGACCTCGTAGGTGAAGTCGACGTGCCCCGGGGTGTCGATCATGTTGAGGATGTGGGTCGTGCCCTGGTCGGGGCCCTCGGTCGGGGCCCAGGGCAGACGCACCGCCTGGGACTTGATCGTGATGCCGCGCTCGCGCTCGATGTCCATCCGGTCGAGGTACTGAGCACGCATCTGCCGCTGCTCGACCACACCGGTCAGCTGGAGCATCCGGTCGGCGAGCGTGGACTTGCCGTGGTCGATGTGCGCGATGATGCAGAAATTGCGGATCAGAGCCGGGGCGGTACGGCTCGGCTCGGGCACATGGTTAGGGGTCGCGGGCACGCAGGGTCCTGTCTCTTGAGGCGCCTTATGCCTCGGGTCGGATCGTTACGTAGTCTCCATGGTCCCACGCGGAGGGACCGGGAGCCGTTTTGGGCCGTCCGGAGGGCCACTGGTACTGTAGATGGCTGTGCCTCATGCCCTCTCAGCGCGAGGCGCGTCAGAGAAAATTTGGATCACCGGTACGGGAACTCTCCCGGCCCGGTACCTGAACCTGAAAAGGCTCCTTCGTGGCGAACATCAAGTCCCAGATCAAGCGGATCAAGACCAACGAGAAGGCTCGGCTGCGCAACAAGGCCGTCAAGTCCTCCCTGAAGACCGCGATCCGCAAGGCCCGCGAGGCCGCTGCCGCGGGTGACGTCGAGAAGGCCACCGAGCTTCAGCGTGCTGCCGCGCGTGCCCTCGACAAGGCCGTCTCCAAGGGCGTCATCCACAAGAACCAGGCCGCCAACAAGAAGTCGGCGCTTGCTTCCAAGGTCACGTCCCTCAAGGGCTGAACACCTTTCTGATCTGACCGCCGGAAGGACCCAGAGCGGGCCCTCTCTCATCCGCTCCCGTCCGGCACCCCCGGATTCGCACGCGGCCTGCGTTCGCCACGCGGGTGCGAGTCCATCAGCTTGATTCGAAGACCCCGGCACTCCTCCCTTCCCCAGGGCGGATGCCGGGGTCTTCGGCGTGCGGGGACCGAGCGCCCTCGGGCGGATATTCAGGGCGCGCGCCGTCCCCGGCGGGTCCCGGGACAGGGCCCCAGCACCCGACCTCCAGGACAGCCGCCCTTGGGCGCAGCTGAGCCACGGGGCCGAGCCGTGGGAACCGGCCGACTCCCAGGAGCCACCGACCCATGCGGCCGGTGCCGCCGGACCGAGTGATCTCCAGGACCGGCCCAGCCATGGAGCCAAGGCACCGGACCAACTGAACTCCAGGACCGGCCCAGCCATGGAACCAAGGCGCCGGACCAACTGAACTCCAGGACCGGCCCAGCCATGGAACCAAGGCGCCGGACCAACTGAACTCCAGGACCGGCCCAGCCATGGAACCAAGGCGCCGGACCGACTGAACTCCGGGACCGGCCGAACCGTGGGAAGTGTCTAGCCGCGCCCGCGTGACCGGGCGGCCCGGGCGATCACCACGACGGCCTTCTCCAGCGCGTACTCGGGGTCGTCACCGCCGCCCTTCACCCCCGCGTCCGCCTCGGCGACCGCTCTTAGCGCCACCGCGACCCCGTCCGGCGTCCAGCCCCGCATCTGCTGCCGCACCCGGTCGATCTTCCACGGCGGCATCCCCAGCTCCCGCGCCAGATCGGCCGGCCGCCCGCCGCGCGCGGAGGACAGCTTCCCGATCGCCCGCACGCCCTGGGCCAGCGCACTGGTGATCATCACCGGCGCCACGCCCGTCGCCAGCGACCATCTCAGCGCCTCCAGCGCCTCCGCCGTGCGCCCCTCCACGGCCCGGTCGGCGACCGTGAAGCTCGATGCCTCGGCGCGCCCGGTGTAGTACCGCCCGACGACCGCCTCGTCGATCGTCCCCTCCACGTCGGCGACCAGCTGCGAGGCCGCCGAGGCCAGCTCCCGCAGATCGCTCCCGATGGCGTCGCACAGCGCCTGGCACGCCTCGGGTGTGGCCGAGCGTCCGAAGGAGCGGAACTCGCCCCGCACGAAGGCCAGCCGGTCCGCCGGCTTGGTCATCTTCGGACAGGCCACCTCCCGCGCCCCCGCCTTGCGCGCGGCGTCCAGCAGCCCCTTGCCCTTGGCGCCGCCGGCATGGAGCAGCACCAGGGTGATCTCCTCGGCGGGCGAGCCGAGGTACGCCTTCACGTCCTTGACCGTGTCGGCGGACAGGTCCTGCGCGTTGCGTACGACCACGACCTTGCGCTCGGCGAAGAGCGACGGGCTGGTCAGCTCGGCGAGCGTGCCGGGCTGAAGCTGGTCCGGGGTCAGGTCACGTACGTCCGTGTCGGCGTCGGCGGCCTTGGCGGCGGCCACCACCTCCTGCACGGCACGGTCGAGCAGGAGGTCCTCCTGGCCCACGGCGAGGGTCACCGGGGCGAGAGGGTCGTCATTCGCAGTCTTCCTGGCCATCGCTCAAAGCATCCCACGCCGCACTGACAACGAACCGGCCCCGCCACCCCGACCGGCCCCGGACGACACCCCTACCGCACCCCGACCGGCCCCGGACGACACCCCTACCGCACCCCGACCGGCCCCGGACGACACCCCGACCGCACCCCGACCGGCCCCGGACCGCAACCCGAGCCGGCCCCAGTGCGCACCCTGAGCCGGCCCCGGTGCGCATGGTGGAGCCGGGCTCGGGGTCACGGCTCCTCGCGCCAGCCGTCCCACTCCCCCGCGAACGCGTCCAGCTCGGCGGGGCTCAGCCGCTCGCGCTCGTCCCGCAGCACCAACAGCCACTGGGCGTCCTCGGCGTCGTCCTCGCCGGCCAGCGCGTCCCGGACGAGCTGGGGCTCCTCGTCGATGCCGAACCGCTCCCCGAGCGCCTCGGCCGCCTCCTCGGCGGCGTCGCGGTCGGGCAGCACCAGCACGTGTCTCACATCGCTCACGTGCCCATTCTCCGGCACCGCGCGCGAGCCCCGGGCCCGGGTGATCAGTCGCCCGGATCAGGGTCCCGCACAGCCGGGACCCGGTCCAACTCGATCCCGAAGCGCTCCCGGTAGACCGTCAGCACCTCCTCGTCCTTCTCCAGCTCCCGCGTCTCGCGCGTGCCGTCCGGGGCGGTCGTCTTCAGCTTCCGCCCGCTGAGCGTGATCCGCCCGCCGTCCTCGGTGACGCGCGAGCACACCAGCGACCGGGTGAAGTGCGACAGCGGCGAGGTGCTGTGCCACCACGCGCCGGCCGTGAAGTCCCCGAGCGCCCGCGGCCGGGTCTCCAGCCGGTACTGCGGCGTGCCGTCGCGCACGACGTCCAGGTCCCCGGCGTCCGGCCCGCCACCGCCGCGCACCCCGGCCGGGTCCGGCCCGGCCGCCACCACCTGGAAGGTGCCCCCGGGGTCGTCCTGCTCCCCGCGTTCCGCACAGGACAACGGGTAGTGGCTGTGCGCCCCGAACCCGACATCGGCGAGCCAGGTGTCCCCGTCCGCCGTCCGCACCCGCAGCGCGAGATGGTCGTAGGGGATTCCGAGCCGCCCCTCGTCGTCGTAGACACGTCCCGCGAGCAGTTCCACCTCGTAACCGAGAGCGGCGAGCAACGTCCCGAAGGCGCCGTTCAGTTCGTAGCAGAAGCCGCCTCGCCGGCCCTCGGTCACCTTGTCCAGCAGTCGCGTCTCCTCCAGCGTGATCTCCTCTCCGAGGTGGATCGACAGGTTCTCGAAGGGGACGGTGAGCAGATGGCGCAGGTGCAGCTCGCGCAGCGCCTCGCTGGTGGGCCGCTGCGGGCGCGTGCTGCCGAGTCGGCGGAGATAGGCGTCGACCTGTGCTGATGTCATGGGCCCAGTCTCGCCTGATGCTCGCGGCACGCGTAGGGCCATGTCATCAACCCGGTCCGGCCCGCCGCAGATCCCTCTCGCTCCCTCCCTCCTCTGACCGCTCCGGTCCTCACACGCTCCCCCGACCGGCCCGCTCCGGTCCTCACCCGCTCCCGCGACCGGCCCGCTCCGGTCCCCGCCCCACCGCAGGCCGCCCCCTCTCCTCCCCTCTCCGGCCCTCCGGCGCCCGTCCGCTCCGCTCCGGCGCGCTCCAATGCCCGCGGGCTGCCCTCCATCTCTCGCTCAGTTCTCGCTCGTCACCTGTATCTCCCCGTTCCTCCCTCCGGTCCCGGTGACCGCGAGCGCGCCGTCCCGGTCGGTGCGCAGGACGGCGGCTCCGCCGGTGCGCAGCGCGGCCACGGTCGCCGGTGCCGGGTGGCCGTAGGGGTTGCCGGCGCCCGCGGACACGAGGGCCACCCGGGGCGCGGCGAGTTGTATCAGTTGCGGGTCCTGGTAGGCGGAGCCGTGGTGCCATACCTTCCTTAGTACGTATCTACTCGCCTAACCTTGACGGCATGAAGGCCACCGCCAGAGATCGAGTTCGCCGCGTCGGGATCTACGTCCGTATCTCAGATGACCGCGAGGGCGGGGGACTTGGCGTCAAGCGCCAGGAGGACGACTGCCGCCTCCTCGCCGCTTCCCTCGGCTGGAAGGTCGTGGAGGTGTACGTCGACAACGACGTGACGGCCGCCGACCGCCGGAAGAAGCGCAAGGACTACCTGCGGATGCTGGAGGACGTTCAGTCCGGCCACATCGACGCTGTGGTCTCCTGGCACCCGGACCGCCTGTACCGCCAGCCCGCCGAGCTGGAGGACCTGATCATCATCGTGGAGGAGCACAAGACCGAGATCGCCACCGTCAAGGCGGGCGACTTGGACTTGAGCACCCCCACGGGCCGGCTCGTGGCCCGGATGCTCGGTGCCATCGCCAAGTACGAGGTGGAGCACAAGCAGGAGCGCATCCTCCGCAAGGTTCAGGAGCTGGTGGCCGCCGGGAAGATTCATAACTCCGGCCACCGGCCCTTCGGCTACACCCGGCTGTTCGATGGCGAGGGGCCGCGCCGGAAGATCCTGGGCGAGATCCTCAACGAGGAGGAGGCCGCCCACGTCAGGAAGTGGGCGGCTCGTGTCCTGGAGGGCGAGAAGCTCGGGACCCTCGTGGCCGAGGCCAACGAGGCGGGCGTCCAGACCTCCACGGGCGGGGCCTGGTCTTACCAGGCCATGCGGTTCCTGTTGATGTCCGGCCGGATCAGCGGGCGCAAGGAGCACAAGGGCGAGATCAAGGGCCAGGCCGTCTGGCCGAAGATCATCGAGCCCGAGCAGAGCGACATGCTCCGGGCCCTGCTGGCCGAGCGCTCCGAGGAGTTCAAGGCGGAGTTCGGGGAGCGCGACACCCCGGCCTTGAAGTACCCCCTGAGCGGCCTCGTGAAGTGCACGTGCAAGGTCCCGCACGTCGTGGGCGAACCCTGCTCCTGCAAGGAGGAGGGGAAGAAGCACCACCGGATGAGCACGGGGCAGCGCGGGGACAAGGACATGCCCATCTATACGTGCAAGAAGGACGGGGGCGGGTGCGGCGGCCGGACCATCCAGATCCCCGACCTGGAGCCGCTGATGGAGAAGCTCCTCTTCAAGCGCCTGGAGGAGGTCGAGGCCGCGGCCGAGGCGGACGACAACGACCCCCGCCCCGAGCTGGAGGCCAAGCTCGCCCGCTGGGAGCGTCGGAAGAAGGAGCTGGAGGACGAACTCCTGGACGGCGACCGTCCGGCCCGGGAGATCCGGGACGCGATCGACACGCTGAAGGGCCGGATGGCCGGCGCCCGCCAAGAGATCGCACAGTACGGCGTCAAGGCCAACCTCACCGAGGTCAGCGCCGCCGAGCTGAGGAAGGCGTGGGCGGACTACTCGGCGGCCCGGAAGCAGACGGTGTACCGGGGCCTAATCCGGGAGATCCTGATCCACCCCGCGACCCGGCCCTTCAACGTGTGGAACCCGGACCGGGTCGAGGTCCTTTGGCGTTAGGCGGTCTCCGTGAACCCCTCGGGACGTATGAAGTCCTCGGCGGTCTGACTGAACTCGGCTTCGACCGACCTGACCGGAGGCAGTTCGATCCCGGCCAGCGGGTTGTCATCAGGGTGATGGAACAGCTCGATGCGCGAGTTCCACGCGAAGCGACGGTTCAGCTCATTCGCCACCGCCGTGCTGGCTGGGAACATTCCGTCCGGACCGCCGGACGCCGTCATGATGATGGCCGCCTGGCGGTCGATGGGGACCATGATCGCGGCGGCGTTGGCGAGGCCAACGCCGCTCCACTCCGGTTCGTCTTCGTCACGGACCAGGGTGACGGGGTGATCGGGCAGCAACAGGGTCTTGCGCTCGAACCGGCAGACCTTCCACGAGCGGGCCATCACCGCCTTGTAGGCGGTGGCCATCGCTTGCCCCATGGTGAGCAAGTGGTCATTGACCGGCAGCTCAACGTAGTAGCTGGAGAAGTCGGTCAGCTCGGCCCAGGCGGCATCTACCTCCTCGTCCGAGACCGGACCATCGCCTTGAGCCTCCATGCGGCGGCGGACTTCGGCTTTGCCACCAATGGCGATCTCCATCTTCAAGAGCTGGTCGGCGATCTCGTTGTTCGCCTGCCGCACCGCCGGGATCCGTGCGTACTGGGCTGCGACCCACTCCCCCAAGACCGCCCGGTCGGCTATGGGCAGGGGCCACACACGCTCGGCGATGATCTTCGTGATCACCCGGGCGGCCTGGTCTTCGAGATCGGCCAGCAGGTTCTCGATCGTGTCGTCGCGCCGCCCAGTCGCGTCCTGCATCGAGTAGAAGTGGCTGCGGACCGTCGCGTCACCGATGCCGATGGGCTTGGGACCACTGCCGTCGAGCGGGACGCGCATGATCCGTTTGCCGTCCGCGAAGCGCCGCAGAAGCAGGCGGGGGACCGTGTGATGATGACGCTTCAGCTTCTGCTTGCCCGGGTCCGTGCTCATGGGAAGACGATACGGACAGGCCCTGACATCGTCATGGGCTTTAGGGCGAGACGGACACCTGCTGTGCTGCACGGGTCAGGTCGGTCTTCACCCGGCGGAGCATCTGGGTCTGGGCCACGGTGAGCGGCGGGGCCTTAGCCAACTGCCGCTCCACCCAGGCGGCTTCCTGCGCCTCCCTCTCGGCCCAGCGGAACTGCTCCTTCACGAGGTTGCCGATCAGCCGCCGCATGGCGGGAGAACGCAGCGGACGGCCGTTCACGACGGGCCCGTACGAGACCTTCCGGAACCCCTCCGGCGCCTCCGGATCGAGGATCACGAGGCCCTTCACGGCAGGAACTCCGGCTGGCACGGCTCGTACCCGTTGTCGCCGACTACAGGGCACAGCGGCTCTCCGTCCTCGTGGGACCACCGGGGAGCGTCTCCCCAGGCCGGGGTCCACGAGGAGGGCTCGGCCTCCACGGCCGGCTCACCGCACTGGGAGCACACAGCGCGGCTCATCCGTGGGCCTCCACCTTCAGCCACCGGTCGGGGTTCTCCTCGACCTCGCGGGCCTTGAGGGTCTCGACCTGGGTCTGAGTCATGTCGGTCTGGATGTAAACGACTCCCCGACTGGGCTTGAACTCGTACGCGTTGCTGAACGCCGTGACCGTGTAGAGCTGGTCCATCACAGGCTCCCGTTCTGCCAGGCGGCCCGGCTGTCGAAGCTCAGCCCTTCCTGGGCCTCGGCCTGCTCACGGGAGGTGTCGAAGACCTCCTTGGCCCGTCCCTCGTCGTAGCTCACGAGCTGCATGCCGGAATGCGGAGCGGCATACGCCCAGCAGACGGCCCAGTGGCCGTCATTCCACGAAAGAAGGGACACCCGGTCCCCTCCGGTGGCCTCGTAGAAGGCCCACTGCTTCCATTCCATAGCTCCCCCTCACCAATCCCCGTCGAAGACCTCGGGCTCGTCCCAGGCGAGATCGGCCATGGCCTGCTCCGCCATCGAACCCGGCGGGATGTACGGACACACCGGCGGACAGTCGCACTTGCCGTCTTCACACGTCGGGCAGTCAGCCACGATCGATCCCCCTTTTTAAAATCCTTGAGCCCCAGGAACGCGCGAAGCCCCCGCCGGGGTGAAGTCCGGCGAGGGCTCGCGAGTCGAGATGGTACAGGAATCCTTAGCGCCTCCGCTAATGCTCCAGGAATGGTTGGAGAGGTCTTCCTTTTTAAAAACCGGAGGCCCGCGCTTCTGCGGTGAAGGCCTCGATCTGAATGCACCGGCAGTACTCCCAGCGGAGCGGATCCTCGGGGCTCAAAGCGAGCATCCGAACCGCCTCGGGGTCACCCTGCTCCCGGAGGCCCTGGGCCCGCCTGGAGGCCTTCTGGAAGCCCTGAGCGGTCAGCTCGAAGCCGTCCTGGGTCTCCGTCAGGCCGTGGCGCCGCAGGGCCTTCTGGCGCCCTTCGTGGTTCATACGGGCAGTCCCATCACCCGGCGACGCATGGCCGCCAGGACCTCGGGGTCGACCTGAGCCGGCTGGGTCTTCTGAACCTGCGCGGGCGCAACGCCCATGCAGCTCTCCGGAGTGCTCGGCACGGGCCCGGCCTCGGACTCCTTGGCCCGCAGGTGCTCGTACAGGGCCAATTCTTCCCCGGCCTCCACGAGGGCCTTCCAGACCTCGTCAGCGTCCACCGGGAGGGGGTTGGCCTCCAGGTAGTCGTCCCGCTTCGGGTTGGCCGTGGAGAGGCGGTAGGCCAGGAACCCGGCCGGGGTCCCACGGCGGGCCGAGGTCGCCTGGACCACGGCGTCCCTGGCCGCACGGGCCTTGCGGATCAGATCCCGGTCGAAGCAGTTGTCCCACCAGTCGCCGGACTTCCGGAAGCGCGAGGCCCAGTAGACCCCGTACTCGAACGACCGGCCCTTGCGGACCTTCCGGACCAGGACCGGGTCCGCCTTGGCCATGCGGGCCAACAGGGCCTGCACGCCCCTCTTGCTGAGGCCCGTCAGCTCCTCGATGTCCGAGACCGACAGGACGACGTCCTCTAGGCCGCACAGGACCGCCAGGGACCACGCCCGGCGTCCCAGCGGGATTACGGCGGTCTTCACCGCATTGCCGTCCTCGACCTCGGCCCAGACGTCCAAGCCGGGGTCGAGCATCGTCAGGATCTGTCCGGGCTCCGTGAGAGTGGTCAGCTCGGTCAGGGTCGCGAGGGTCTTCATGCCGTTGACCAGGACCTCCTGGGCCCTCTGGCTAATACGCGCACTGACTACCGCATTACCCTCCAAGATCTTCTCCTCTCCCTCCTCCACGGCCAGGGCACCCCCCAGAGGGCCAGGGGTCTGGAGGTTCTTAGGTGAAGTACTGCGGTAGTCGATGCGCGTATTCGAGTGGAACCGGAGCTGCATCTCCTCGCGCTCCTCCACGGTGGCAGAGGCGTGTCCCCGGGTCCTGGTCCAGAGGAACTTGAACGAGCTGAGACCGCCCTCGGGACCAGCGGTCTCCCGGACCGTCTTGTCGGAGAGGCCAGACCAGCGGGCGATGCCCCTGGAGCCGTCCAGGTACGGGCGGGTGACGAGCTGCCAGGAGATGACGGCCTCGGTGAGGGCCTGCGACTCACAGGCCATGCGCTGGGCGATCTCAACGAGGTGGGCGGAGTTCACGACATCAAGGTCAACGTGACCCGAGGTGGCCTGGCCGGTAGAATCAGCGCCAGTGTTCATGGTTGTTCCCGTCGTTTGAAGCGGTGCGGGGACGGCCGGTCTCGGAGGTGTAGGAGCCTCCCGGACCAACCCGGCTTTTTAAATAAGCCCTGACGTTGCCCCGGTTCCCGCCGGGGCTTCGTCGTGTCTGGGGTCAGGATACGCACGTGGATTGGACATCTGCCAACGCCTGAAAATCCCCCGAAAACCCGTAGATGGCGCCTCTCCAAGAAAAGTCCGAGAGGGGTCAATAAAGGTCAACGAATCGCCGAACGGATCCCCTTCGCAGGGGCTTTCCGCCCCCGCAAGGTGGTAATGTAAAGGCATCGCCACAGGGCGATACCGACTCCGCTGGAGGACCCCCGCATGGGGATGTCCTCCATGCGTTGAGTCGAAGGGATAGCGGATGTCCGCCATCGCTCCCCTCAGGCCCCCGGCCACCGTGCAGCTCTCCACGGGATCGCTCCTGTCGATCCCGGGCGAGGACGGACAGAGCCAGATCGTCTTCAAGCCCGCCGTCGAGTCCATCGGTCTCGACTACTCCGGCCAGTTGAAGCGACTCCGGCGCCAGCCCTGGGCAACCGTGGTCATTACGTCCATGGTTGCGGAGGACGGCAAGACCCGCGAGATGGTCACCGTCCCCGAGGACACCTTCATCATGTGGGCGGCCACGCTCCAGGCCAGCCGAGTCGCCCCCGAGCTGCGGCCGATGCTCGTGGCCTTCCAGACCGAGTCGAAGAAGGCCCTCCACGCCTACTGGACCAAGGGCGTGGCTGTCCGTACTCAGCCCGAGGTCCGCCCGCTCGCCCCGGCCACGCGCCTGACGCCCACGACCTTCCGGCAGATCTACTTCAGCGACGTCCCCGAGAAGCGCTTCTTCCAGCACCTGTACGACCACGGGTACCTGCTGGACCAGCGCAACACCCGCAAGGACGCGAACGGCCAGTACACGAAGGACGGGTACCGCCACGGGCACCCGAAGGCGGGTAAGGGAGACCGGTACTTCCAGCTCCCCGAGGACATGTACCCCGTCAACGGCCGCCCGCGTGGCCGAGCCGTCGTCCGGCCGGACCGCATCCAGGCGCTGGTCGAGCAGCTCATCTTCGAGGGCCTGCGCCACAACCCCTCGATCACCCGAGGGCCGAGCCGGCTGGCCCTGACGTCGTCCGAGGTTGTCGACGGCCGCCGCTTCGAGATCCGGCGGGGTGCCTGATGGAGAACCACACCCTGCGTCCGGTCGACCCCGCGCTCGACCAGGTCCTTCGGGACACCAAGTTGGTCCAGTCCGCGCGGCTCGTCTGGGCTCACTTGCACAACCGCCCCTCCGGTCAGCGCAAGGCGACCATCGTCCGTGCCCTCGGGGTGGACAAAGCCGTGGTCTACCGCGCGATCAAGGCCCTCACGGAGCGCGGCCTGGTCTGCGACGAGGACGGCGTCTGGACCGCCATCGCCCCGAAGGAGGTGGTCCGATGAGCGCCGCCGACCCGCTGGAGAAGGTCCTCGTCGCCTACGGCCCGACGACCGTGCAGGACATCGAGGTCCACGAGAACGGCCGTATCGAGGCCGTCACGACCCGCGAGGTACGGGTCTTCGAGAAGCAGGCCGACGGCTCCCTGAAGGAGCTGTTCGGCGAGGCCAAGGACAACGCGCTCGACGCCTTCTGGGCGGACGTCGCGGCCTTCAACGAACTGAACGACATCAACGGGGGGAACGACTGATGGACCGCGAGACCATCGCCCTGAACGAGTTCATCGGGAATCGGATTCAGGAGATCGCCGAGGACGCGTGGGAGAACCACCGCGTCATGAGGATCACTGGGGAGAACGGCCGCGTCATCCAGCTCGGCTCCGGCGCCGTCTGGGAGCGCTGGACCTGCGAGGCGGACCACGGCTTCGGCCCTTGCCACGAGCCGCTCCTGACCCTGGACCAGGCCGCCACGCTGGTCGGTCAGCCCGTGGACTTCTGCCTCATCTCCCCGGCCATGACCCCGATCGAGATCCAGGTCCTGGACGAGTCGTACGGCTTCCAGCTCACCGAGCTGTACCACCTCTCCGACGTCGTGACCGAGTTCAAGAAGGCGCAGGGCTGACGATGCCGACGAACCACACCCTCGGGCACCTCCTCCACGTCATCGCCGCCGGGATCACGATCGGTCTGATCGTCGCGGTCGTCCGCGACCTGCGGAGGGCCCGTTGACCATCCGAGTCATCGACTTCATGGCCGGGGGCGGTGGAAGCTCGCAGGGCATCCACTACGTCCCCGGCACGGAGCTGGTCATGGCGCTGAACCATTGGCGCCTGGCCATCGACTCCCACGCCCTGAACTTCCCCGGGGCCCAGCACGAGTGCTGTGACATCTCCCAGGCGGACTTCCGCTGGTTCCCGTACGCGGAGATCCTCTGGGCCTCCCCCGAGTGCACCCACCACAGCGTGGCCTCGGGCCGGAAGCGCATCCAGCTCGACCAGGTCCCCGACGAGAACGGCGAGGTCCTCCCGGTCGACGCTGCCGAGCGGAGTCGGGCCACGGCCTGGGACGTGCTTCGGTACCTGGAGCGGATGATCCTCCGGGGCAAGCCGGTGCTCGGGGGCGTCGTGGAGAACGTCATCGACTTCCAGCGCTGGAACCTCTTCGAGCCCTGGCGGAAGGGGTTCGAACTCCTCGGCTACGACATCGAGATCATCCACCTCAACAGCGCCCACGCGCACGCCCGGAAGGCCCTGTGGAGCCCGCAGAGCCGGGACCGCTTCTACCTCGGATACGTACACCGCTCCGTGGGCCGCAAGCCCGACTGGCAGAAGTGGCTGAGGCCTCACGCCACGTGCCCCGACCACGGCGCCGTACGGGCCCGCCAGGACTTCAAGCGCAAGGACCGGGAGCCCTGGGGACGGTACCGCACCCAGTACGTCTACCGGTGCCCCCGAGCCGGTTGCGGCCAGGTGATCGAGCCCTTGGCCCTCCCGGCCTCCAAGGCCATCGACTGGACCATCCCGGCCCAGAGGATCGGGGACCGGAAGCGGCCCCTGGCGAAGAAGACCATGGACCGGATCCGCGACGGCCTGGAGCGGTACGCCCGGCATCTGGTGGTCCCGGTGGAGGGCCGACAGGGCAAGCAGGCCAAGCCGCTGGACGAGCCCACCAGGACGATGACGACCCGCCGGGAGACCGGTGTGGCCTTTACGCCGTTCATCGCCGAGCTGCGAGGCGGGGCCTCCAAGCACCGCTCGACCACGGATCCGCTCTGCACCGTCACGGCCTCCGGCAACCACCACGGTTTAGTCACCGAGGGCCTGGCCGTCCCGTACTACGGCACCGGTCGAGCCCGGCCCCTGAGCCAGCCTCTGGGAGCGCTGACGACGGTGGACCGGTACGGCCTGCTGAAGGCCCAGATCGAGGTCGAGGACTGCCTCTTCCGGATGCTGGAGCCCGAGGAGATCGGCACCGCGATGAGCTTCCGTGAGGGCTACAAGCTCCTCGGCACGAAGCGGGAGCGGGTCCGGATGCTCGGGAACGCCGTGACGCCGAACGCCTCGGAGATCCTCGTCTCCGCCGTCGTGGAGGCCATCACCGGTGAGGACATCGAACCGGCGGCAGCACCGTGCTGACGGTCCTCGCCGACGCCCTGAGCGAGCACCCCGAAGAGCCCATGGCCCTCAGGGTGCTCCTCGGGCTTCTCCACCGCGTAGCACCTGAGCCGGCTGTCTGCCGCCAGCTCCTCTCCACGGCCCCGGAGATCCCCGAGGGGGCCACCCAGGGCGAGTACGCCGCCCTGCTCCGCCTGACCGTCCTGGAGGTCCACCCGTGAACATCTACGAGTGCTCCGTCTGCGGCGCTCCGCAGGAGGCCAAGACGTGTGACCGGTGCCGGAGCAGAATCCGCGGCGCCCTCGCCCAGCTCCCCGAGCAGTACGTGTACCTCTGCATGAGCCGTCAGCGGGTCCAGGGAGGAGACGAGGACGGGCGGTCGTCCAAGAAGCTCCACGCCCCTCTGCCAGGCCGTGGTGACGTCCTGAACATGTTGGGCCCGGCGAGCCGTCAGGCCGTCACGGGGGCCGAGGACCAGGTCGGCTCCGTGCCCTTCCTGGAGGTCCTCTGGAGCTGGTGTGAGGCCGTGACCGAGGAGCGGGGCCTGACACCCGTCAGGCGGGACGTGACGTCCATGACGGGACGGCTGACGAAGCACCTGGACTGGATCTGCGAGCAGTCCTGGGTGGCCGACTTCGCCGAGGAGATCCGCGACCTCGTCAGGACCTCCCAGCGGATCACGATGACGGAACCTCGCCGGGAGTTGCTGGGGGGCGTCACGTGCCCGTCATGCGAGGGGCTGACGCTCGTCCGGTACTTCCCCGGGGACTGGGCTGCCGAGTGCAGGCTCTGCCCGTCGGTCCGCCTGGACGAGCGGGACTACCAGGCTCTGGTCAAGGAGCAGGCGCGCAACCTTGAGGGCGTCAACCCCTGACGTCCGTCAGCGGAGACCGCTAATCTGTGCACAGATAACCGAAGAGTGCCAGTGGGCCCCCGGCATCCGACGCCAATCAGAACCCCGGGGGCCCCGAGCAAGGAGATACGACCTCCATGCCCAAGCCCGAACCTACCCTGATGCCCTTGAGGCCGTCAGGGTCATCTGCTGTTGCGACTCGTACGGACGCCCAACTCGGCCTGGCCATCGGCGCCGCCGTGCTGACCACCGCCCTGACCGCCGTGAGCTTCTGGCTCTCGTTCGAGGCCCTCCACGACCTCGCGTCCGCCCACCGCCTCCAGGGGGAGCGCGCCTGGGCCTGGCCCGCCACGGTGGACACCTTCATCGCGGTCGGCGAGCTGCTGATCCTCCGGGCGTCCCTGATGCGCCGGGTGGACCCCTGGGCCATCGCCCTGACGGCAGCCGGCTCGCTGGGCTCGATCGCCCTGAACGTCGCCGGGGTGGGCGTCAGTGACGACCCTCTGGACTACGTGACGGCCGCCGTCCCGCCTGTCGCCGCCCTGCTCGCCTTTGGCGTCCTCATGCGCCAGGTCCACGAGTTCCTCGTCTCCCGTCAGGAGACCGTGACGGTCCCCGTCATGCCCGTCAGCGCCCCCGTCATCAGCACGGAAGCGGCGATCGAGGCCCCGAACATCACGGAGCCCGAGGAGACCCCGGAGGAGCCGAAGGAGGCCCCCGAGGTGGCGGAGGAGCCGGAGAAGTCCCAGGAGCCGCTGACGCAGCGGGAGCAGATCGACCTGGTGGTCCGGGGTCTATACGACGCCCTCGGCAACCGGCGTCCGGCGACCCGGCACATCCGTCAGGCCCTCGCTGACGCCAACCTCCCGAACTCTGACGGCACCTGCCGCGAGGCCCGCAAGCGGGTCGAGCAGGCCGAGCCCCACCTGAAGGATCTCCCGGACGCCATCGCGGCCTGAACCACACCCATCGGCGCGCTGTGTTCGCCTCGGCTTGAGCACGCGCGCCCACCTGCCCGGAGGGCGCCATGACAGAACCTCCCGAGACCCACGTCCACGTCCGCTTCACCCACGACGAGCCGGAGAAGAGCCGCTGGGACTGGAGCTGGCTCCAGCTCGGCAAGAACCTCGGCGCCATCGGGTGCGCCTGGATCCCGGCCAACATCTGGGCCGTCACCCTGAACGACGTCCAGTGCGAGCAGAGCGCCGCAGGGGCCTGGGTGATGGGCGGAGCCCTGCTGACCGTCACCGTGATCCGCTTCATCCAGTACCGGGGCTTCCTGAATCGGTTCTTCGTATGGACCGCCGTGCTCGGCATGGTCCTCGCCCTGCCCGTCTTCACGGCCGTCGTGGACGTCATGACGGGCGGTGGCCGATGAACACCGTCACGAGCGCAACGGTCTCCCTGGGCGCCGTCACGATCGGCCTGAGCATCCTGTCCTGGCACCTGACGCGCTGGTGGAAGGGCGGCTCCAAGGCGGGCCCGCCCGGGGGCGGAGGGGGCGGACGGGACCCGAAGCTCCTGATCCCCTTCCTGTCCTCGGTGGCCTTGGGCATGCTCTGCGTCACGGCCGCCGGGGGTCTGCTGGGTACGGCCGCCACGATGCTGCTCGGACTCGGTAACACGCTGGGCAACTGGAGCTTGACGGCCGTCACGGGCACCGCGACGCCGGGCGTCACGAGGAGCGGCCACATCGCCCTGACCCCGGGCGGGAGCGCAGCCCTGGTGATCTACATCGTGGGCCTCGCGGCCATCTGGAAGTCCGGCGGGAAGGTCTTCCACGGCAAGGTGACGAGCGGCGTCACGTGCGGCGTCATGCTCGGCCTGAGCGCGGGCTTCTCCGGCGTGGCCGCCGCAGCCGTGGTCAGCATCTTCAACGCCTTCGGTGACAAGGTCACGGGGGTCATGTGATGAGGGCCTTCGTGGACCGCGTGTACCGGGGGAGCAGCCTCCTGGCCCTGGGGATGGCCCGGGGGACCGTGGCGTGGTTCAAGGAGGGCCAGGGGACCGTCGACTTCCTGATCCGTCTCGTGTTCCTCCTGGGCGGTCTGGCGATCCTCTGGGGCTTCATCCGGACCGCGCCGGTGCTGATGTTCCCCCTGACCGTCTGGTGGGTCATCGCCGCCTTCCGAAAGGGCAAGCCCGAGGAGGCTCAGGAGGAGTCCGCGGAGCCGGCTCCCCAGGAATCCCCGGAGCCGGCCGCCGAGGAGGACGACTCCCCCAAGGTCCTGGAGGCCTTGCGGGAGTCGGCGGACCCTCACGTCCACCTCGCCGTCATCGCTCAGAGGTTGGGGACCGACACCGCCCACGTGCGGGAGGTCCTCACCCGGGCCGGGGTGCCCATCAGCGATGTGCGGATGAAGGGCCGGGGCGTCAGCACGGGCGTGAAGGGGTCCGACATCCCCTCTCCCGGCCTCTCCCCCGATCCCTCTGAACCTGTTGTTGGCCCTGGTCAGGACGACAACAACAACACCGAGCTGACCCTGACCCGCCTCCCGAGCGGGGGCCAGGTCCTCTCGGTTCCCGACCCCACCAACCCGGCCCGGACCCACGTGAAGGTCATCGGGCCCATCGAGAGCTGAGGAGGTGTCCATGGAGTACTGCGGCAAGTGCGGCTGGTGGACCAAGCCCGGCTGCGGCCACTGAAGATCGAGGACTTGACGGGATCAGCCCCGTGGGGGTTGGTCCCGTCGGCATGATGCGGCCATGGATGGTGAAGTCGTCTCGGGACTCATAGGCCTCGGTGGAGCCCTGATCGGTGGAGGTGTGTCTGTCTGGGCGACGAAGGTCACTCAGCGGCAGCAGGCGAAGGAGCGCCTCCAGCAGGCGGAGGACGAGCGCAGCAAGCTGATCGAGCAGCGAGGCCGAGAAGCTGGCGAGAAGACCCTCACAGAGCTGTACGCCCTGCGGCGGCACATCCTCCGATGGGGACCTGACCTCGATCCCGAGAGCCGCAGATCCTGGCTCCAAACTGGTCAGGAATTGGCCGACCAGGCAGAGATGACCGCCTGGCTCATCCCCCAATCTGAAGAGATCAGGACGCGCATGGGAGAGAACCTGACGGTCGTCATCCATCAGATGCATTGGGACCACGACCATCCCGAGAGGACGGCCTACCACGGCAAAGTCGCCGTCACCCACGCGATCGACGTGATGGCGGCGTTCATACGTCGTGATCCCCTCCCCGATCCCACGGCCGAAGTGGAACAGCTCCGAATCGACCGCGCCGAGTACGAACTGGAGAACCCACAAGCCGATGACTGACCCCAGCCCGGTCATGAGGCCCGTCAGTCAGCCACTCGTACGCCTTGGAAAGAATGACGCCATGCAGACAGAGACGTTGGTGGGGCTCATAGGTCTCGCGGGTACTGCGGTAGGTGCGACGCTCTCCACGGGCGTTGTCGTCTGGCAGCAGAGGAAAGCGGCTCACGATGCGGAGCGGGTACACCTCCTGACGCTGGCCGAGGCGGCAGCCAACGAGGTCATACGGCTGAGCTACGAAATGGAGGACCTCTTCGAGCAACGGGACCCCGCAGAAGAGGGCTGGCGTGCTGAGCTTCGCCAAAAATGCCGTGGGATCGATGAACAGTCCCTCCGGATCGCGGACAAGGACGTACGTACGTTCATGGGCCGGATCCACGCCGAGCTGTTCGTCGTCTCCACCATGACCGGTCGCTTCTCCGACCCCGGGCACTACAGCGCCTTGTGCGTCGACATCCGCCAGGCGATGGGCTTCGTGCTGCGTCGCGAACCGCTTCCCGAGTGGTTCCTACTGGCCCGTGCTGCGCGCCGCCGAGAGGTATGACGGGACCCGTCATGACGCCCGTCAGCGGAGTGCTTGCAATTTGAATCACCGTGACCGCATAATCGCGATCAGCAGGACACGTACGTCCTCATGCAGGCCCCGACGCCACTGGCGGACCGGGGCCTTTCGCATGCTCGGGAGGGCTTCAGTGGAGGACGAACTTTGGCTGACGGCCCGCGAGGCCGCCGATCTGACGGGCGTCAGCATCGTGACGGTCTACTCGTGGGTCCGCCGAGGCCACCTGAAAGTCGAGGGCCTCGATCACCGAGGCCAGAAGCTCTTCCGGCATCTGTCTGTCGCCCAGGCCGAAAAGGTCACCAGGTCGAAGGCCAAGCGCGTACTGGCTCCGGTCGCCTGACGTTTTCTAGCGGCGGCTCTTGCCCGTCAGGCCTCTCCACCAACGCCGGAAATCGCTCAGTGTGCACGGGTCGGTGACTCCCGCCTTGAATTCGCGAAGCCGTGCGTACAGGTGTCCCGCGAGTGGATCGGCAAGAATCTCGTTCCAGACCCTCGTGAAGGGCCAGTGGCTCATTCTGTCGGTGATCCCATGCTCCCAGAGGTCCCATGTGGCGTCGGTGACCCACCCCTCGGCCCGCATGTTGAGCTGCGTCTCACAGAGCCGGAAGTAGGAGCGCACGGCTTTCTGATCCCTCTCTGTCAATTCAGCGGGCGGCGGATCCTGGGTGGCCCCCCTCAAGGCTGCGAGGCTCAACCGTTCCATCAGGGCCTGGTACCGCTCCTCGAAGCGGTCCTCATAACCGCGGATCCGCAACTTGCGGGCCTGCTTCAGACCAACTAGCCCGAGCAGTACGCCACCTGCGACGACGGCCTGACTGATCGCGGCCACGCCGAACCACCAGGTGTCCCACACGTACGCAGCAGTGATGACCTGGGGCATGAGTCCATCGCATGCCAACCCGGAGCTTCGCGCTACTGCGCTTGGTCCGCTTGAGTGAGCGCACCTGACGGCCGTCAGAGCCTGACCGGTCACCCGTCACCACACGCGTGTGAGGGGGTGAGCCGGCCGTGGCCCGAACCTTCTCCGCAGAGGACGAGGAGCGGCTCCGTCAGCTCCACGCTGACGGCGTCAGCAGGAACGAGATCGCCCGTCAGATGGGATGGGCCGTCGGCACCATCACGAACCACGCGAACCGGCTCGGGCTCTCCTTCGACAGGGAGGCCGTCAGGGCCGCCACTGACGCCCGTCAGGTCGATCTGAAGGACAGGCGCCAGCGGATCCAGGAACAGCTCCTGGAGCTGGCCGAGCGGTCCATCGAGCGGACCCAGAGCCGGTACCTCCTGACGGGCTTCTCGCACACCGGTGAGATGACCGCCGAGTGGCTCCAGCAGCCCCCGGCCCGGGAAACCAAGGACCTGACGGCCGCCGCGATGAGCGCGCTGGCCCGGTTCGATGCGAAGGCCAAGGACGACACCGGGGACGAGGGGGTCTCGGAGGCCCGCTCGATGCTCGGAGATCTCGGCAAGGCCCTGACGGCCGCCGCAGAGCAGATGGGCGAGGGCGACGGGGACAGTGCCTGACGGGAGGTCCTGATGGATCTCAGCAGCCTCCCCCTCAGCCCTAAGCAGATCCGCTCCATCGCCGAGTCCGCACGGCACCGCATCTCCCTGTGGAGCGGTGCCGTGCGCTCGGGCAAGACCATCGCCTCGCTGGTCGCCTTCCTGATCGCCATCGCCGCCGCACCGTCTTCCGGGCTGGTGCTGATCGTCGGGCGGTCTCTCCAGACCATCGAGCGCAACATCCTCGATCCGCTTCAGGACCCGGCGCTGTTCGGCCCCCTGGCGAGGCACGTGCAGCACACCAGAGGCGCCACGACGGCCGTCATCCTCGGCAGGGTCGTCCACCTCATCGGCGCATCGGACGCACGAGCAGAAGGGCGTCTGCGAGGTCTCACCGCGTGCCTGGCCCTGGCGGACGAGCTGACGCTCTTGCCGGAGGCGTTCCTCAACCAGCTCCTGGGGCGTCTCAGCGTGCCTGGCAGCCGACTGCTGGGGACCACGAACCCCGACAGTCCTACGCACTGGCTGAAGCAGAACTATCTCGACCGGGCCCACGAGCTGGACCTTGGCCACTGGCACTTCACCCTGGACGACAACCCCTCGCTGGATCCGGCGTACGTGACGGCTCTGAAGGCCGAGTACGGCCCGGGGACGCTCTGGTACGACCGGTTCATCCTCGGCCTTTGGAAGGCCGCCGAGGGGGCCGTGTACGGCATGTTCGACGAGTCCCGCCACGTGGTGGACATCCTCCCGACGATCCAGACCTGGTTCGCCCTGGGGATCGATTACGGCACGCAGAACCCTCTGCATGCGGTCCTCGTAGGCCTCGGAGTGGACGGCCGGCTCTACGTCGGCAGCGAGTGGCGTTACGACGGCAGGCGCTCGATGCTCCCGCTCACAGACCTGGAGTACTCCGAGCGCCTGAGGGGCTGGCTCGCCTCGCTGAGGCCGCCTGGATCCCACATGGCCGGAGTGCACCCGCAGTACGTGGTGGTGGACCCCAGTGCCGCGAGCTTCATCCAACAGCTCCACCGTGACCGGCTCACCCCGGTAGTGGCCGAGAACGCGGTCCTGGACGGCATCCGCACCGTCAGCTCCCTGCTGGCCTCCGGGAAGCTCCTGATCCATCGCTCGTGCACTGAGCTGATCAGAGAGATCCAGGGCTACGTCTGGGACCCGAAGGCCGCTCTCCTCGGCGAAGACAAACCGCTGAAGTCGACTAACGCGGACCACGGGCTCGATGCCCTGCGGTACGCGCTCCAGACCACCGAGTCCCTCTGGCGCAGACAGATCGAGGAGGTGGCCTGATGCCACTGCCGCAGAACGACATCGCCTGGCCGCCGACCGACCCATGCGTACAGGCCGCCCTGGCCGACTGGGACGCCTGGTACAGCGCCGACCCCGACCGTCTCGGGGAGCGGTATCTCGGCCGTACGAGCCGGGAGGCCCCGGACTTCCGTCCCTCGCAGTTCCGCGGCGGCATGGTGGGCCGGGTCGCCCGGTGGTTCTGGGGCATCCCCAGCGGGCCCGGCCAGAAGCGGACCAAGCTCCACGTCCCGATCGCCGGAGACATCGCCCGTACGAGCAGCAGTCTGCTGTTCTCCGAGCCCCCGGTCCTCCTGAGTACCGAGAAGGGCACTCAGGCCCGCCTGGACGACCTGGTGGAGTCCGGTCTGCATCCGACCCTGCTGGAGGCCGGAGAGGTCTGCGCGGCCCTCGGAGGCGCGTACCTGCGGGTGGTGTGGGATCAGGAGATCAGCAACCGTCCCTGGATCGACAGCGTGGCCGCAGACGCCGCAGTGCCGGAGTTCCGGTACGGACGCCTGATCGCGGTGACCTTCTGGACCGTGGTGGAGCAGGACAACCGCGAGGTCTGGAGGCACCTGGAGCGGCACGAGAAGGGCCGGATCCTCCACGGGCTCTACCGGGGCACCGTAGGAACTCTGGGCACACGCCTGCCGCTTGCGGACCACCCGGACACCGAGCCGTTCGCCAACCTGGTCACCGAGGACTGGATCGAGACCGGTGCGCCGGCTCACCTCACGGCCGCGTACGTGCCCAACGTCCGTCCCGCCAAGGCTTGGCGGCACATCCCCTCCGCCGCCCACTGGGGGCAGTCGGACTTCCAGGGGGTCGAGCCCATCTTCGACGCCCTGGACGAGACCTGGACCTCCTGGATGCGCGACATCCGGATCGGCAAGGGCCGGATCGTCGTCCCGAACTCCATGCTCCGGGACCACGGCCCCGGCCAAGGGGCGTCATGGAACGAAGACCAGGAGGTTTACGCCGGGCTGGAGATGCTGGAGCGTCCGGGAGAGAACCAGCTCACGGTGACCCAGTTCGCCATCCGCGTCCAGGAGCACAAGGAGACCTGCTCGGCTCTTATTGAGCAGGCCGCGCGCCAGGCCGGATACTCGGCCGCCACGTTCGGCATAACGGGCGACGGCAGCGCGGTGACCGCGACGGAGATCCGGGCCCGTGAGCGGCGGTCGATGAGCACCCGGGCCCGCAAGACCCTCTACTGGCGCCCTGCACTGGCCGACATCGTCGCGGCTCTGCTCGCAGTCGAGGCGGGCCCCCTCTTCGGTGTGTCCGCACTGGACCTGGAACCGCCTCATGTGGAGTTCGAGGACTCCATCAGCGAGTCTCCCAAGGAGGTCGCGGAGACGGTCGAGCTGCTGCGCCGGGCTCAAGCCGCTTCCGCAGAGACGCTCGTCCGAATGCAGCATCCGGACTGGGACGACCCCCAGGTGTCCAGGGAAGTCGATGCGATCCTCAACGAGTCCAAGCGCACCTTGATCGACTCAACGACCGAAGCAGAAGCCCCCGTCCGCGCTACGTAGCGGTGGGAGGGCTACCGGCAGCTATCCGTTTGCGTGCAGATCTCCGGTAGTCAAACATCCGCCGCACGTACGTCCTAGCGAACTCTTCTGCCCCTGCCACTTCCGAAGCGGGATACCGCTCTGCGTAGGCACTGACGTACGTCTCCGCCGCTGTGACGGACTCTGCGCGTAGGTACTCCAAGAGTTCTTGCACGGTACCTGCCGGATGCAGTTCCGCCCACACTTCGACCGTGTGGTGCGCATAGGCGGTGTTCATCACCGGCTCGTCACTCGGCTTCTCGCCTACGGGTTCCACGGACCTCTTAGTCATCGCCGCTGACCTTCTCCCAGGCGGCAGGGCCGAAGACGTCAACGGTGTCCGTGTAGTCCACGGCATACCCATCCGAGTCGTTCTTCGTCGTCGTGCACTGCACAACTAGGGCACCACTGCCGTGAATTTTGTACCTGTATGCACGGATCTCTGTGTCCGTCCGCCCGTCCTCGTAGGTCACGGACTTTCCACTCAGCAGCCTGATCTCGACGCTCATGCGCGCACCGTACTGAAGATCAGCCACGCGTGGGCCCAGATGCTTCCGGCACCCGCCGCACGGCGACCGCCGGGCAACCCGAAACGGGAGAACACCATGCACCAGCACAAGCACCCGCTCGCCACGTACGCCCCGGGAACGGTCCTCGGGTACCGCCGCAACGGCGCCCCGATCTACGCCATCGCGGGAGGCAGCGGCGAGGGCGACATCCAGGTCCCTGGGACGAATCCGGATGTCGACACCATCCAGCCGCCCCAGCCGGCGCAGGGCCCGGATACCTCGGGCCAGGGCACTCAGCCGACCGCACCGCCCGAGCAGGGCGACGGGACGGACTGGAAGGCCCACGCCCGCGAGTGGGAGAAGCGCGCCAAGGCCAACGCCAAGGCCGCCGACGAACTGGAGAAGATCCGCAAGCAGAACCAGAGCGAGCAGGAGAAGGCCGTCGAGGAGGCCGAGGCGAGGGGTCGCGCGACCGCCGCCAAGGACTACGGCTCGAAGCTCGCCCAAGCCCGGTTCGAGGCCGCAGCCGCGCAGGCCGGGGTCAACCTCTCCGAGGTCGCCGAGTTCATCAGCGTCACCCAGTTCGTGGGTGATGACGGCGAGGCCGACGACAAGGCCATCAAGGCCGCCGTGGCGAAGTTCGCCAAGCTCGCGCCCACCCGTGGAGTCGGGCGTTCCGGCGCCGATCTCTCCGGCGGTTCGGGCGACCAGCCCGCCTCGCTCGACAAGCAGATCGCCGACGCCGAGTCCCGACGCGACTTCGCGACCACCATCCGACTCAAGCGGCAGAAGGCCGCTCAGACCTGATCTAAGGAGGCACCATGGCCGGGATCACCGGAATGGGCACCACCTTCAACCTGCCCAACTACGCGGGCGAGCTGTTCGCCCTCACGCCGGACGACACCCCGCTGCTCTCGGCCATCGGTGGCCTCACCGGCGGCGGCATGACCACTGCCAGCGAGTTCGAGTGGCAGACCTACGACCTCCGCGACCCGGGCCAGATCGTCCAGGTGGAGGGGGCGACTGCCCCGACCGCCCAGGAGCGCGCTCGGGCGAACGTCCGCAACGTCTGCCAGATCCACCAGTCCAAGGTCTCGGTCTCCTACACCAAGCAGGCCGCCGTCGGGCAGCTCGCGACCCCGGGTTCCGCGCCGTACCGCAGCGTGGACGGCTCGAACCCGGTGACCAACGAGCTGGACTGGCAGGTCGTCAATGAGCTGAAGGCCATCGCGCTGGACGTGAACTGGAGCTTCATCAACGGCTCGTACGCCAACCCGACGACCAACGGCAGCGCGCGTCAGACCCGTGGCCTGCTCCAGGCCATCACCACCAACCGGATCGCCAAGGGCACCAGCGTGACCGGCGCGACCTCGGCCACCGACACGATCACCGCCACCTCGCACGGCCTGTCCGTCGGCAACAAGATCGTGTTCACTGCGACCGGCGCCATGTCCGGCGTGGTGGCCGGGCGCGTCTACTACGTCACCAACGTGGCCGACGCGAACAACTTCAAGATCGCCACCAGCTCCGGTGGTGCTGCCCTCACGGTCGGCACCGCGACGGGCATCGCGTTCACCAAGCCCTGGTCGACCGCGCTCACCGGCGATCACGTCTCGGACCTGCTCCAGCTCGCCTACGACAACGGCGGCATCAGCGAGCAGAGCACCGGCACGCTGCTGTGCAACTCCATCCAGAAGCGCGCCATCACCAAGGCGTTCGCCAGCCAGTACGGCCAGTACACCGAGACCACCCGCAACGTGGGCGGCGTCGCCGTCACGACCGTGGTGACGGACTTCGGCACCCTCAACCTGATGATGGACCGGCACATGCCGCAGGACACCATCGCCGCGGTTTCGCTGGAGCAGCTCATGCCCGTCTTCATGAACGTCCCCGGCAAGGGCGTCTTCTTCGAGGAGCCGCTCGCCAAGACCGGTGCCTCGGACGAGGTGCAGCTCTACGGCGAGATCGGTCTGAAGTACGGCGCCGAGCGCGCCCACGCGGTCATGACCGGTCTGGTGGTGTGATCCGTGGCCATCTACGAGCGAGGATCCGGCCCGCACGTAGCCGAGCGCGTCCAGCCCGAGCCGGGTGGTTCTGAGGAGAAGCGCTTGGAAGCGCTGGCCGAGCAGGGCGCTGACGGATGGCATCGCGTCGAGGACGCCGAGCTTGAGCCGGCCTCCAAGGATTCCGCGAGCAAGCGGCCCGCCAAGGCGGCCCAGAAGACCGAGGAGAAGAGCTGATGGCGCGTACCGCCCTCACCCCGCAGAAGTTCGCCACGCTGGGCCTCGCCCCGACCTACGTGGCGCCGGACGTGGCGGGGGTCTCCCTCCGGTCCAGCGGCAAGCAGGTGCTCCACGTCAAGAACGCCTCGGGCTCCTCGATCACCGTCACGCTGAAGATCGGCAAGACCGTCGAGGGCCAGGCCGTCACCGCTCCCACCGCCACGGTGGCCGCCGGTGCCGAGAAGTTCTTCGGCCCGTTCAACGACAACTACGAGCAGCCGGACGGCACGGACACCGTGTTCGTGGACTTCTCGGCCGTCACAAGCGTCACGGTCGCCTGCCTGTCGCTCTGAGTCGGAGGAGGCGTCCATGGCCTACGCCACTGTCGAGGAGTTCACCGCGTTCCTCGATCCGGACCCTGTCCCGGCCAACGCCCAGCGGCTCCTGGATCGGGCCTCCACGAAGCTCGACCAGCTCCTGATGGGAGCGGTGTACAAGACCGATGACGACGGCCTCCCTGCGGACCCTGCCCTTGCGGCGGTGTTCCGGGAGGCTGTCTGCATCCAGGCCCAGTACATCGACTCTTTGGGGGATGAGACGGGGAGCATGGCCAACGTCTCCCAGATGTCCCTGGGCACCCAGCAGATCGTCCGGGCTCTGTCAGTCGTCGGCAGCGGCACACCCCGGGTCTCCCCCGACCTGATGGTCCTGCTCCAGACCAAGGGCCTGTGGCCGGTGAACCCGTACGTCTGGGGGTGAGCCGTGCTGCTCCTCCCCACGCACACGGTCACGGTCCTGAGCCGGCCAGCTCCCACGAGGGACCGGCAGAACAACCGGGTCGTGGAATGGTCGACGGCCGCCAGGACCTCGTACCAGGGCCGTGTGGAGCCGCTCAGCAGCTCGGAGACGGTCCAGCAGGGCGACCAGGTCATCACGACCCTGGACTGCTTCCTGCCCCCGTCAGCGGTCGTCACGGAGTACGACCGGGCCGAGGTCGACGGCGTCACGTACGAGGTCGACGGCAAACCCGACGTCTACACCGGGCACGGCCCCCTGAAGCTCCTCGCGCACCAGCGGCTGACCCTTAGGCGGGTGACCGGCTGATGGCGGGGGTCTTCGTACCCAACGAGGCGGCCATCGCCTCTCTGGTCTACGCGGAGTTCGTCCAGGCCAACCTGCACGACCGGGCTGCTCGGGTGGTGGACGTGGCCAAGTCCAACGCGCCTATGGAGACCGGCCGGTACCGCGACTCCATCCATGCCGAGGACGGCCCCGAGGGCTCGGTCCTGATCGTCTCGGACGTCGAGTACGCGGCGGTGGTCGAACTCGGCACGCGGGATGCAGGTCATTCCGCCCACCACACCATCGCCAACGCACTCGATGCAGCAAGGGACTGACCATGGCCAAGCTCAAGCTCACCTTCGCCTACCAGGGCCACCAGCCCGGCGACGTCGTGGACGTGCCGGACAAGGACGTCAAGGACCTCGTACGGGCCGGGATCGGTCACCTGGAGGGCTCCGAGCCGGTGCTTCGGCTCGGGCGGCTCCCGGAGGTCTCCGAGCCCGTCCAGAACGCCCCTGAGCCGGCCAAGCGCACGCGCAAGGCCGAGGCACAGGACACGCCGCCCGCCGAGTAGGAGGCTGCGGTGACCCCTCCCCTGACCGCTCTGGTCTTCCCGGACGTCGAGGAGATGGTCATCCACCAGATCCTGGACGTCCTGTCGTACGAGGCCTCCACCGTGAGGCCCGAGGGCGACGCCTTTGCCGAGGCGCTCCCCTTCGTCCAGGTCACCCGTATCGGCGGCACCCGGACCAGCGGGACCTTCAAGGGCCGCCGACTGCACGACGAAGCGCGTCTCTCGCTGGACGTGTACGCCGCCTCTCGCGTGGAGGCCACCGACGCCATGGCCCGAGTCCGGGCCGCCGTCGAACAGATGCAGGGCACCTCCAGGGACGGCGGCTTCGTGCTGCGGACCTGGGAGGAGACCGGGCCGGCTGTCCGTCCCGAGGAGCCCAACTCCAACGTCACGCGCCTCGGCTACACGGCTGGGCTCCGCGTCCGACCTGCCTGACCCGCGATCCGCCTGGGCCTCTCCAGGCTCCATTCCCAGCCCGTTCGGAGGGGCTCACGCATGCCCATCTTCGTCCAGGCGTCACCCAGTCAAGGAGAAGCAATGGCTGACGACACTCAGGTGAGGGTCGGCGTCGAGGGCGCGTTCTACGTGGCCCCGGTCGGCACCACCGCCCCGACCGACCCGTACTCCCCCTGGCCGACCGGGTGGGTCGACCTCGGCAACGTCTCCGAGGACGGTCTGACCGAGGCGCTCAACGAGAACCGCCAGGAGTTCAAGGCCTGGGGCCGCACCGGTCCTGTCCGGACCCAGGTGACCGACCGGGCGTCCACCTTCAAGATCACGTTCATGGAGACCAGCGCCTGGACGCTGGCGCTCTACTACGGCGTGGACCTCGCCGACATGACCTCCTCGGGCACCGGCGCCACCCAGTTCCTCTCCTTCGAGGAGCCCCAGGCCCCGGAGCCGATGTACTACGCGCTCGGCATGGACGTCATCGACGGCGACAAGCCCGCGCGGATCATCGTCGCCCGAGCCGAGGTCACCGACAAGGGCGACCGCCCGTACAAGTCGGACACCAACCAGGCCTTCGAGCTGACCTTCTCGTCCCTGACCGCCCCGAACGGCGGCAGCTCGATCACGCGCCAGTTCGGCCTGGTCACCCTGCCTGCCTGACGTGCAGTGGTTCACGGCCAACGCCGTGAAGTCCGCATTCACCCCCATGACCACTGGCCGGAGCGTCCTTCGCGGGTCTGCGCTCCGGCCAGTGCTGTGACCCGCGAAGATCCGCGAGAACGAGGTAGATCATCATGAGCAAGCCGAACCGCAAGCGCATCAACCTGGAGACCCTCCGCGCCCAGCGCCTGGAGGCCCAGGGCACCAAGGAGATCGAAGTCGAGCTGGGCGACGAGAAGTTCGTCTTCCCGTGCGCGGCCTGGTGGCCGATGAAGCTCGTCAAGCAGATCCGGGCTCTGGAGAAGGACGACAACAGCGACGCCACCGACATGCTCGCGCTGATCTCCAACCGAGAGCAGGTGGACCGCCTCATCGAGCTGGGCCTCACCCTGGGCGACTTCATGGACATCCAGGAGGCGATCCAGGGTGACATGGGTGTCGGCTCGGGGGAATCGACCAGCTCCTCGAACTGATCGAGGAGCACCCCTCCGAACTCCGGGCGGACATCGCCCGGTACTTCCCCGGCCGCTCCCTGAACGAGTTCCACCGCAACGAGTCCGGCAACGGCTCGATGTCCTGGCTGGAGCTGTGGGAGTTCATCCAGGCCCTCCCGCTCGACTCCATGACGCATGCGGCCAGGCGCGGTGACTACGCCCGGCGTCGGTGGACTGAAGCGGACTACATGCGGGCCGCCGAGCTGACGCTGTTGCAGAGAGCGATCCAGATCCTCTCGGTGGCACACCTGGAGGGCAAGCCTCCCAAGCTCGCCCCCTGGGCGGAGCCGGACCTCCGCACCCCTGAGCAGCTCGCCGAGGACGAGGCCCACAAGGCCCGTCAGGCGGCCCGCTGGGCCCAGTACCGCGCCGCGACGCGCCCCGGGGCCGCACCAGATCCCGAGTACGCCAGGCGCCTGGCCCAGGCCCGTGAGGAACACCTCCGGCTCGTGGCGCAGGGCCAGCCGGCCCGGACAACTGAACAGGGGGAGCGATGTCAACCAACGTCGGAACCGTCGTCGCCACCATCGTCCCCAGCGTCGCGGACTTCGCCTCCCGGGCCACTGCCGCACTGACCCCGCAGGCTGATCGCCTGGGCCGGAACCTGGGACAGACCCTGTCCCGGTCGATGACCCGGGGGCTCGACTTCTCCGGGATCGACCGCGCCCTCCGTCGCTCTCTGGACGCGGCGGAGGCCACGGCGGCCAGCAAGGGCCGTCAGATCGGCAAGCGGTACGGCCAGGCCATGAAGGCTGGGCTCACCAATGAGCTGCGCGGCCTCCAGGGCTCTCTGGACGTCCGTATCCGCCCGGTCATGGACCGGCACGCCTATCGGGCCGTACAGGCCGACCTGGACGTCCTCACGAGGACGCGCACGGTCGTCATCAACGCCAGCGCGGACACCACGGCGGCAACGGCCCGACTGGACGCCCTCGCCCGGCACCGCACGGCGACGATCCACACCAACGTCAACGGCTCCCAGGCCGGGCAGGCCTCGGGGCTCATCTCCGGCATCACCGGCGCGGCGTCCGGGGCCGGTAGCGCCGTGGCGGGCCTGGCCTCCAAGGTCGCCCTCCTCGGCTCCGCCGCGCCCCTCGTGGGCTCCCTGGTCAACGTCGTGGCGGCCATCGCCCCGGCGGCGGCCCTGGCGGTCCCTGCGGTCGCGGCACTCGGGTCGGCCTTCGTGGCCATCAAGCTCGGCACGGCCGGGCTGGGTGACGCCTTCAAGGCCGCCTTCGCCCCCACGGACGCCACCAAGGCCGTCAAGTCGGCCAACCAGGTGGCCAGTGCGGAGCAGAGCGTCAAGCGGGCCGTCGAGCAGGTCGGCGTAGCCCGTGAGAACGCGGCCTCGGCGAACCAGGCGGCAGCCCGTCAGGTCGTCAGCGCGGAGCGGGACCTCGCCTCCTCCCAGCAGTCGGCCAAGCAGGCCCAGTTGGACTTGAATGCGGCCCGCGAGGAGGCCGTCCAGAACCTCCGGGACCTGAACCAGCAGCTCGCGCATTCGGCTCTGGACCAGCGCTCGGCCACCCTGGCGGTCAAGCAGGCCCAGGAGGACCTGTACAAGGTCCTCGCCGACCCGAAGGCGAGTGAGCTTCAGCGCCAGCAGGCGCAACTCGCCTACGACGAGGCCAAGCAGAACCTCGCGGACCAGACCCAGAAGCAGAAGGACCTCAAGAAGCAGGTCGAGGCGGCCGACAAGGCCGGGGTCGAGGGCGCTAAGAACGTCATCGAGGCCAAGAAGGCCCAAGCGGCGGCCAACCAGGACGTCAAGGACAAGGAGCAGGCCCTCGCGGATGCGCGGGCGGCTCAGGCCAAGACGGCCCGGGACGGTGCCCGGTCGATCGCCCAGGCCCAGCAGGCCGTCGCCGACGCTCAGCAGCGCGTGGCCGAAGCCCAGATGTCTGCGGTCTCCGGCACGAACAAGCTGAACGACGCGCTGGCCAAGCTCTCCCCCAACGCTCGTGCGTTCGTGTCCTCGGTGCAGGGCCTGAAGCCCGCCTGGGACGCCATGCAGCTCGGCGTCCAGGACCGTCTGTTCGCAGGACTGGGCGGCCGGCTCACGGATGTGGGCTCCCGGGTCATCCCGATCCTCCGGGGCGGCCTGGAGGGCACCGCGGGCGTCCTGAACCGGATGGGCAAGGGCGCCCTGGACGCGGTGAACAACCTGGCCAAGACCGGGATGCTCAAGAAGGTCCTGGACGGGGCCACCCAGTCGCTGAAGCCGCTGGAGAAGGCTCCCGGGCAGATCGTCACGGCCTTCGGTCAGATCGCCGTGGCGGCCCAGCCGTCGTTCCAGAAGATCGCCACAGGGCTTGCCGGTGTCGTCACGAGGGTCACCGACAAGCTGGGCAAGGCCTTCGGGTCCGGCGCCATGGAGAAGGCCATCGAGCAGGCGGTCAACCTCCTCGGCGACCTGATGGACGTCGGCAAGAACGTCTTCTCGATCCTCGGCGACATCTTCATGGCCGGGGCCGACACCGGTGGCGGCACCATCGGGATGCTGAAGGAGATCACCGGGGCCATCGCGGAGATTACCTCCAGCCCCGAGGTGCAGGGTGGTCTGAAGGCCCTGTTCTCGGTGATGGGGACGATCGCCAAGACGGTGGCGCCGCTCCTGGGCACGGCCCTGAAGTTCGTGGGCCAGATCTTCGAGAAGCTCGGTCCTCCGATCGAGACCCTCGTCAAGGCTCTGGGCGACGCCCTGAAGCCGGTGATTGACGCCCTGGGTCCGGTCCTGGTGATCCTCGCGGACGCCGTCGGCCAGATCCTGGTGGCCATCTCACCCCTGATCCCGGTGATCGGGGAGCTGCTGGCCTCGGCCCTCAAGCCGCTGGGTCCGGTCTTTGCGGTCATCGGCAAGGTGATCGAGAAGCTCGCCCCGGTGATCGCGACCGTGGCCGATGCACTGGGTCCGATCCTGACCCCGATCCTGGAGGGACTCGGCGCGGTCCTGGGGCAACTGGTCACGCAGTACGCGGACATGTTCCTCCAGCTCGTCCAGCAGCTCGCACCGGTGATCCCCCAGCTCATCCCGCCGCTGGTCGGCGTGGCCAAGAGCCTGGGGAGTCTGCTGCTGGCCATCGCGCCGCTGCTGCCCCAGATCCTCTTGCTCGGGGCGCAGTTCGTCACGACGCTCCTCCCGGCGATCCTGCCGATCCTGCCGCCGATACTCCAGCTCGTGGATCTGCTGGTCCGGCTGGCCGTCTGGACGATCCAGAAGATCGTCCTCCCGGCTATCCAGGGCCTGATCGACTTCGTGAAGGACATGGGGCGCAAGCTCCAGCCCTTCATCGACGCGGTCAAGCACGTCACCGAGTGGATCGCGGAGAAGTTCAAGTGGCTCTACGACAAGCTCGTTGGCCACTCGATCATCCCGGACCTGATCAAAAAGATCCGCGACTGGTTCAACACCGGCAAGCAGTGGATCAAGGACATCTGGAACGCCGTCTGGGACAACACCCTCGGCCGGGTCGTCAGCGCGGCCAAGACGGTGGGCGAGAAGGTGGCCGGGTTCGCCCGAGGCGTCCGCGACCGATTCAACGACGCCAAGCGCTGGGTCTCCGAGAAATGGAACGGCCTGTGGTCCGGCGTCGCCGGGACGGTCACCTCGATGCGCAAGACGATCGAGGGCCGGGTCCGGGACTTCAAGGACTCGGTGGTCGGCTTCTTCCAGAAGGCGATCGACGGCATCCACACGGCCTGGTCGAAGCTCTCGGACATCGCCAAGAAGCCCGTGCGGTTCCTGGTGGAGACGGTCTTCAACAACGGCCTGCGGAAGGTCTGGAACAACACAGCGGCCAAGCTCCCTGGCATCGGGGAGATCGGCGAGATGAAGCTCCCCAGGGGCTTCGCGACTGGTGGCATCCTGCCGGGCTACACGCCGGGTAGGGACGTCCACCGGTTCGTCTCGCCGACAGGCGGCGTGCTGGACCTCTCCGGCGGCGAGGCCATCATGCGGCCGGAGGTCACCCGGGCCGTCGGCAGGGGCGGCATCAACGCCCTCAACGCGGCGGCCCGTACGGGCGGCGTGGCAGGCGTCCAGGCGCTCCTGGCCAACGGACTCCCCCGTCGGGCGTTCTGGGGCGGCGGCATCTGGGACGACATCACCGACAACCCGGTGACCAACGCGGTCAAGGGCGTCGTGAGTGATGGCGTCGACCTGCTGAAGAAGGGGGCCGACTGGGCTCGGGGCGGCGTTGCCGACCTGGCCGAGAAGACCCTGAAGCACCTCCTCGGGGTCAGCTCCCTGAAGGTCGATCCCAGCAAGCAGACGTGGTCCGGCCTGGTGGGCAACGTCCCCGTGATGCTCGCGAACAAGGTCGTGAGCTTCATCCGCGGCAAGGAGGACGACGGAGCCGGAAGCAGCGTGGCGCTGAAGGGCTACAAGCCCTCGGCGGGCGTAAAACAGTGGACCTCCGTGGTGCTCCGAGCCCTGAAGGAGGTCGGCCAGCCGGCCAGCCTCCTCAGCTCCACCCTGCGGCGCATGCAGCAGGAGTCCGGCGGCAATCCCACGATAGTCAACAAGTGGGACAGCAACTGGCAGGCGGGCCACCCGTCGGTCGGCCTCATGCAGGTCATCGGCCCCACGTTCCGGTCCTACGCGGGGAAGTACAAGAACAAGGGCCCGTTCCTCTACGGGACCTCGGTCGACCCGCTCTCCAACGTGTACAGCTCGATGCGGTACGCCCTGGCGGCCTACGGGTCACTCCACAAGGCGTACGACCGGGCGGGCGGTTACGCCCGAGGCGGCTACCCGTCGGCGGGAGAGCTGGCGTGGGTGGGCGAAGAGGGCCCTGAGCTGGTCCGCTTCCTCGGCCCCGCCCAGGTGTACCCGCACGAGCAGTCGATGCGCATGGCGCGCGGCATGGGTGCGAACATCCCGGGCTTCGCCAAGGGCGGCACCATCTCGGCCACGGGCAAGGGCAGCATCGCCGCCGTCATCGGCAAGGCGTTCCTGGAAGGTCTCCAGGGCTCCACCACGGGGATCAAGAACGCCATCGCCAAGGTGACCACCGCGATCAAGAACGCCTTCAAAGGCGTGAAGTCGTCCATTGACGACAAGCTCCTGAAGTCGCTGGCCTCTTCGAGCACCAAGCTCCAGGCGCTGGCGACCAAGCGGGATCAGATCGCGGCGAAAATCGCGGCGGCCAAGCAGATGGCGACGGACCAGACGGCCGCCGGGAAGTCCTTCGCGTCGATGACGTCCCTGCCGAACGGCGGGAACACGTTCGACGCGGCGGGCATCCTCAACGGCCTGAAGGTCCGCCTGGGCCAGCTCAAGGCCTTCTCGGCCAACATCGCCAAGCTGTCCAAGATGGGGCTCTCCAAGGAGCTGCTCCAGCAGATCATCTCGGCGGGCCCCGACTCGGGGGCCGCGTACGCACAGGCCCTGGTCAACGCCACCCCCAAGGAGCTGCGCTCGATCAACGCCATCCAGGCGCAGATCGACAAGGCCAGCAAGCAGTACGGGAACACAGCGGCCGACGCCATGTACGACGCGGGGACCAAGGCGGGCGACGGCTTCCTGACGGGCCTCAAGGCCCAGCAGAAGGCCATCGAGAACCAGATGTCCGACCTGGCCAAGGCGATTCAGAAGGCCATCAAGAAGGCCCTGAAGATCAAGAGCCCGTCCAGGGTCATGGCCGAGATCGGCGAGCACGTCGGTCAGGGCCTGGTCATGGGCATGGACGCCACCCACCACGCGATCGTGTCCAGCGCCAACCAGATGGCGGGGGCCGTTCAGCGCGGCGTGGGCATCGAGCCGGCTGCCCGCCAGGAGCGGGTCCGGGACGTCCATCTCCACGCCAGGACAACGGAGAAGCCGACGAGGCAGGCGGTCGTGGACGCCATGCGGGACTACTCGGCGATCTACGGCGCGCTCGTCCTCTGATCAGACCTTGGAGGGGCAAATATGCCGATCCTTGCACGCTCCTCCGGGTCTCTCCCTGGCGTCATCAACCCGCCGCCGATTCAACCGCTGGAGGTACCTAGCCTCTCCTGGACGGACTCCCAGGGGCGCACGACGCTCCTGTCCGACTGGGAGAACGGCTGGGTCCTACAGCCCGGCACCCGGGGCCTGGACCTGCCTGGGTTCGACTTCTACACGGATGCATCCCCGCAGATCGACGGCAACGCAATGCGGGGCCTGCATGCACAGGCCCGAGAGATCTTTCTCCCGGTCGTCCTGTTCGGTTCAGACAGGGCGGACTTCGTGGCCCGCAAGCGGTCCTTCCTGGCGACCATGAACCCCTACCTTGGGCTCGGGACGCTGACCATGACCGAGGCCGACGGCTCGTACCGCACGATCGAGGCGTACTACGTCTCGGGCGTAGAGGGCGACACCGGGCAGGACTCCTCCGGACTGCGCTGGCAGAGCATGGGGATTACGCTCTCCTGCCCCAGCCCGTACTGGCTCGGCGAGTCGGTGCACCTGGACTACGGTGCCGGGGCCACAGGCAACTTCTTCCCGGTGCTGCCGGTGGTCGTCCGGGACTCCCAGGTCCTCGGCGCCACGGTCATCAACAACCTCGGCGACGCATCGGCCTTCCCGGTCTGGACGATTCACGGGCCCGCCACGTCGGTGGTCATCTCCAACGACTCCACGGGCCTGAGCTTCTCCGTGACGGCCTCTCTCGGCTCATCGGACGTCCTGGTCGTGGACGCCCGTGAACGGGTCCAGACCGCCGTCTTGAACGGCACGACGAACTGGTGGCCCAACCTCGCGGCCGACTCAGACCTGTGGAGCTTCCAGCCGGGCACGAACAACGTCTCGATGGCGCTCGTGGGGACGGACAGCAACACCACGGTCCAGCTCGACTATCAGCCCCGCTTCCTCACCGCGTAGGGGGTGGCGATGGGCTTCGGCGCGCCCCTGATCACCGTCCAGGTCCGGGACCAGAACCTCCAGATCCTGGGCATAGTGGACGACTTCACCTCACTGACCATCACTCCGCGGTTCAACGCCGTGGGGGCGTTCGTCCTGAACATCTCGGCGGACTCCCCCAAGGCGGACCTCCTGATCCCGGGTAACGGCCTGATCATCAGACGCGGTTCGGACGTGCTGATGTCCGGCCCCATCCGGGAGCCCAACTGGCAGCGCTCGGACGGTGACGGCGGCAGCGGGGTCCTGACAGTCAACGGGGTGGACGACATGACCCTCCTGGCCGGGGCGACCTGCTGGCCGAACCCCACGGCCGCACCGGGCTCCCAGACGGACTCGGTGTACAAGATCTCCGGTGTCGCGGCCGAGGCGGCCATGAGGGCCCTGGTGAATCTCAACATCGGGCCCGGCGCCCAAGCGGCCCGGAAGATCTCGAACCTCACGCTGGCCGCCGACGGTGGCCACGGGGTGAGCATCACCAAGCAGGTCAATCAGTTCGACAACCTCCTGGCCGTCCTCCAGGACATCGCCAAGACGGCCGCGCTCGGCTTCAGGATCGTGCAGGTCGGGGCCAACCTCCAGTTTCAGGTCTACGAGCCGGCCGACCTCTCGGCCTCCGCGAAGTTCTCCTTCGGCCTGGGGAACCTGACCGACGCCTCGTACTCGGTGACCGCCCCGACCTGCACCAAGGCCGTGGTCGTCGCCGGAGGCAGCAGCAGTCCCCGCCAGGTCAAGGTCTACACGCGGGCGGACGCGGCCTTC
Source organism: Streptomyces musisoli (assembly GCF_016741855.1). Classification (GTDB taxonomy): domain Bacteria; phylum Actinomycetota; class Actinomycetes; order Streptomycetales; family Streptomycetaceae; genus Streptomyces; species Streptomyces musisoli. The sequence continues at coordinate 415,743 of NZ_JAERRH010000003.1, forward strand.
CCCGGACCGTGGATCGAGCAGTTCGTGGACCTCACGAGCGTGGACACCGCGTCCACCGACCTCACGGCCCAGATGGACCAGGCCGCCAACGAGGCCCTGACCTCCGGGGCCGCCCAGGGCAACCTGACCATGAACCCCATCGACACCCCGCGCCTCCAGTTCGGGCGGGACTACAAGGTGGGCGACAAGGTCTCGTGCCAGGTGAGGGACGACTTCTTCACCGACGTGGTCCGCGAGGTCAACATCGCCTTCGACGCGCAGGGCGGCTACGTCGCCAAGGCCGTCATCGGTTCCTCAGACGCCGCAAACAACCAGGACGTCCTGGCCCGGATGTACCAGTACACCGCCCGCATCTTCACCCGGCTGAGGCGCCTGGAGACGCGCAAGCCGTCCTGAGCCCAGAGAGGTACACCATGGCCCAGAGCAGCTTTCCCTTCGGTTCCTCCCAGATCGCCACGGAAGACCAGTGGTCCTCCATGTTCCGCATGGCCCAGGTGGATGGCGTCCGCGCTACCGACCCGACGGGAACGAACCTGCGGGTGTCGGGATCTAACGCCTCCACCGTTGCCGTGGCCGCCGGAGAGGCCTGGATTCAGGGGACGTACTACTCGAACAGCGCGAGCCTGAACGTCAGTGTTCCGACCAACTCCGGGGGCGGCACGGCGCGCAACGACCTGGTGGTCCTGCGCCGGGATCCCTCGGCCGACTCGATCACGGTCCAGTACAAGACCGGCGGTACGGCCTTCCCAACTTTGACTCAGACGCTCAACGGAATCTGGGAGATCCCCCTCGCACAGGTCACAGTGGCCGCTGGAGCGTCTGTCGTGGCACCGGCGGGAGTCGTGGACCAGCGCTGGTTCCTGGGCCGTCCTGTGGCCCTCAGCAACTCCGGCTCCCGGCCTCCGGCCACCAAGGGCCAGCTCATCGTTGAGGGTAAGGACGTCCTGCTGGGCAACGGCGTCAGTTTCGACCTCCTGGCCACGGCCGGCTCGGACACGGGTTGGAAGAATGTGCCGCTTGCGAGCGGCTTCGCCACCTACTCCGCCCCGTGCAGCTATCGGGTGAAGGACGGCATGGTCTTCATGCGGGGCAACTTCAAGAAGACGTCCGGTGACCTGCCCAAGAACGTCGTAACCAAGTTCGCCACGCTTCCCGCTGAGGCCAGGCCGCCGTACACCCGGTTCGCCGTCACCGCAACCGAGTGGAACAACTACTCCGTTGGCGGCACATCGGTGGGGTTCTTCCACGCCCGCGTCGAGGTCCGCTCTGACGGGACGTGCTGGTTCCTCGTCCCTCAGCCCAGCTCGCCCGCGTACTGCGACCTGGATTCGTTCACGTACTCGCTCTGACTCACTACGAGCCTCGGCCCTATCCGGGGCTTCATCATGCGCGGCGCTGCCGCAGAACGGGAGACCCGCATGAGGCATCTCTTCGGCCTCAGCCCGGCCGACTTCGCCATGCAGCCCGTCGGTGTTCAGCTCCAGCTCGTCCCCGGCGCAGTGGGATCTGTCTGGGACGCCCTCACTGGCGGTACCCAGATCACCGATCTCACGGACCTGAACAACGCCCCCATCACCTCGGTGACGGCGGACAACACCACTGCTCAGGTGAGCTTCTACGGGCCGGACGGCGTCAGCTCGTTGTACGTGGACTTCGGCTTCGGCATCCGCTTCCTGCTGACCGCCACGGACCTCGGCCCGACCATCGACGCTAAGTTGGACCTGGCGGGCGGAACCCTCATAGGGGACCTGACCCTCCACGGCGACCCCACCAGTGACCTCATGGCGGCCACCAAGGGGTACGTGGACGACGCGGCCTCTGCGGTCTCCCTGCTGTCCGGCGGCACGGTCACGGGCGACCTCGCGGTCACTGGCCGGCTCACCGCTGGGGGCTACGCGTTGCCCGTGGTCATGCCGACAGGACGGCGTCCGGCCTACCGCAAGGCCACCTGGTCCCAGCAGTTCCAGACGGGCCACGGCTGGACCGTGGGCGGCGCCGGTACGGCCAGCTCGAATGCGAACGACACCACGGACTTCGTCAGGGGCACCCAGGCCATCCGGGTGACGACGGCCGCCAACGGCGTCCAGTCCCAGGTCCGCAAGCTGGCCGGCTCTGCCATGGACCTCACGGGCAAGCTGATTCGCCTGATCTTCAAGGTCGATGACGTCACCCACCTGAACCGCCTGGAGTTCCTGATCGGAACCAGCACCTTCACCAACTTCTACCGGTGGACGGTGCACACCCACAGCGCCACGAACCCGAACTACGTCCAGACCGGCGAGTGGGTCACCGTCCACCTGAACTGGGCGGACGTCACGGCGTCGGGCGGCACGTACTCGGTCAGCTCCTCGGGCGTCCCGAGTGTCCGCTCCGGCTTCACGGACATGCAAGTCAACTGCTACGACGACGGCACCGGCGCGGTCACGTACCACCTCCAGGCCGTGGAGCTGGTCCCGGACACCACGGAGACCTTCCCCAACGGCGTCATCACGATCAGCTTCGATGACTCGTACGCCTCGGTGTACGACCTGGCCCGGCCGAAGATGGATGCCCTGGGCTTCTCCGGCACGATGTTCAACATCGCCGAGGCCATCGGCTCCAGCGCGGTGTACCTGAACACCACCCAGATGCGGTCCATGCAGGACTTCAGCGGCTGGGAGATGGACGGCCACGCCTACGGCACGGCGGCTCACGCGGCCCGGTACACCACGATGACCGAGCAGCAGGTGGCCGACGACTTCCGCAAGCTCCGCTCGTGGATGGTCCAGAACGGCTTCACCTCGGAGCACTTCGCGTATCCCGGCGGCCAGTTCGGCAAGACCACGGACGGCGTTCCCGTCGACCAGATCGCAGCCCGGTACTTCACCTCGGCCCGGTCGATCATCTCGGAGAACGTCGAGTCCTTCCCGGCCGCCATGCCGTACCGGCTCAAGGCCGTCACCGGCATCAACGACGGCGCGAGCATCGGCGGCGTCACGGTGGCATCCCTGACGGCCACCGGCGGGAAGCTCGACCGCTGCCTGAACAACGGCGACTGGCTGAACCTCTGCCTCCACAAAATCGTGACCGGCTCGCCTGCCGACTCGACCGAGATCAGCCAGACCGGCTTCAACACCCTGATGGACGCGATCAACTCGCGCGGAATCCCGGTGGTCACGGTCTCCGAGGCCATGCGCTACTACAGCTAAGGAGGCGCGATGACCCTCCGGGACATCGACCTGAAGTACGTCAACGGGGCGCTCACCAGCTCCAAGGCCCTTGCCGTCGGTTCCGCTGGCACTGCCGCGACCCTGCCGAACGGACAGGCGGCGTCGAACTCGAACACCGGCCTCGTCATCGCCTCGTCCTACGCGGGCGGGGACGACAACGGCACCGGCACCGACTCCACTGGCCGGCTCAACCTCTACAGCTACCAGCGGGCCAACGTCGGCTCCTTCGGCGAGACCATCCGCAACTTCCTGATGCGGTCCGACGCGAAGAGCATGCAGGCGTTCTACATGCCGGTGCAGACGTCCTCGAAGAAGGGCGGCTTCGACGGCACGACCCGGGACCCGATGGCGACCGGTGTCTCCTGGAAGCCCGTCGTGTGGCAGGGCGCCCACTACGAGGCGAACGACCACGGCTCGGTCCACGGCCACTGGGAGCTGGAGATCGCGGACTCCACGGGAGCCCTCCAGGGGCGCCTGGAGATCCCGTTCATCGACCAGACGAAGACGGCCGCGATGACCGACGACATGGCCAACGTCGTTGTCGGCATCGACTACACGAACATCCGGACCAACCTGGCCGACTTCTCGGTCCGGGCCCAGAACATCGCCACCGGCGACTACGCGGGCCAGAACACAGCCCTGCGGGTCGGCGGCAACAACACTGTGAACAAGGACATCCTGCTGTCCATCTCCTCGGACATGCAGACCTCCGGCCGCCGCTGGGGCATTCGCGCCAACACCGACACCGAGTCCGGGTCCAGCGCTGGCACCAACCTCCAGATCCTTCGGTACGACGACACTGGCACCCAGCTCGGCAGCGCCCTGTTCATCCAGCGCAGCGACGGTCAGATCACCACCGGCGCGGCAGGAGCCAAGGGAGCCCGCCTGGCCCTGGTCTGGGGCACCAACGCCGTACAGGGCTTCTCCGCCCAGCCGTCGGCATCCCCCGGCGCTGCGGCGGCATTCGACGCCGTGATGACCGCCACCACCGATCGCGCCTACCAGGCGGACGTCACTGGCGACGTGAACCGGCGCTACGTGGTGTACGCGGACGGCAAGACCGAGTGGGGCGACGGGACCAACACCCGCGACGCCAATCTCTACCGAGCTGCGGCCGGGCGCCTGAAGACCGACTACTCCCTCTCGGTCACCCAGAACCTGCTCATCAACACCACCAGCGTGGGAGCGGGCGTCGGCGTGATGGGCATCGCCAACGCGACCACGGTCCCGACCGCCAACCCCACCGGGGGCGGCGTGCTGTACGCCGAGGGCGGCGCCCTGAAATGGCGCGGCTCCTCCGGCACCGTCACCGTCATCGCCCCGGCCTGATCCGGGCTCGAACCACACCCTTGGAGCACGTCATGCAGATGACCCCCGAGCAGCTCGTCGAGGAGTACCGGGACACCGTCCTGGAGCTTCACCTCACCCGGCGCCGGCTCGCTGCCCTGGAGGCCGAGAACGCCTCTCTGAGGGCCCAGCTCGCCCCGGCCGAGGAGCAGGGCCACAGCCACCCGCACGACGCGGAGGACGGCCACACGCACGGCTCCTGACGCAAGCCCCCGGCCTCGGGAGTTCCTGGGTGTGGTTCGCTCTGGGGCCGGGTCTTCTTAAATTCCATCACCCTGTACTACAGGGGCGGTTACCGTCCATCCATGAGCATCGCGAAGCTCTTCGAGGGGCTGTATCCAGGTGCGCGCCGCTTCGCGCACACCGCCATGGAGGCGTACACCAAGGGGGACCAGGAGGTCTTCCTGCTCCATGCAGGGATCAGCATCGAGCGCCTCGCCAAGGCCGTGCTAGCCCAGCGAAGCCCTCTGCTCCTCATGGAGCTGAAGGGGAGCGAAGATGTGCTCTTCCAGTTCGCGGGGCTGGAAGAGCCACACCGCGTCAGAACCATCGGGGCTGCCGCAGCAATCAAGAGGTGCCAGAGGCTGGACCTCCTTCCTACGGTCAGGGACGACCCCGCCATCGAGCTGATAGAGCTACGGAATCAGGTAGCCCACCTCGTCCTCCAGGACGACGATTCGTTTGACGCCCTCGCGGTGTTCGCCAGGACCACCAACAGTCTTCTGTCCTCCTCCGGCCTCTCTGAGCTTCGGCACTGGGATAAGTGGGCGGACATGATTGAGCTGACCCTGAACAACGCCCTGGAGAAGGCCGTACGCGACTTCCAGCGCAAGGTCGCAGCAGCGCGATACCACCTGGAAGGGCGGTTCGCCGGGATGCCCTCCAGCTCCTTGGATGCTTTTGTGATGGCCATGTCGTTCACTTGGCCCCGGGTTTACACCGCGACCCGCGAGATCCATATGCCGCAGGAGTGCCCGGCATGTTCCAACCTGGGAAGGGCCATCTTCGGCCGCATCCTGCTGGTGAAGCGGGACCAGCCCGCCCAGTCCCGCCCGGAAGGGTTCTCTTGCCAAGTTTGTGGACTGATGCTCTGGACGCTCGAAGAGCTGGAAGCGGCGAACATGGCGGACCTGGTGCCTCTGGTGACAGAGGAGGGCGCACACCTCCTCTCCAAAGCCCAAGAGTTCACGTGGCACGCGGATCTCAATGACCTCCCCGCTGCTCCACCGGTACTCGAAGTGGACGTAGTCGAGTAGCCCCCCCTCGAAGGCCCCGGCTCCCCGAGCCGGGGCTTTCGCATGCCCAGACCGCGCCGGACCTTCCTGCGCACACCCCCGCGAGGAGGTCCCCTTGTTGATCCCTGAGCTGCTCAGACTCGCCGCAGCCGAGGACACGGGCCCTGACGTCGGCAAGCTGATAGGCCAGTTCGCCCAGTACGGCGTCGTCGGCCTGATTGTCGTCCTGCTGATCGTCGGCGTCATCGTCCCGAAGTACGTCATGAACAACCTCATGGCCGAGAAGAACAGTTGGCGTGAGGCGTTCGAGAAGGAACGTGCGGCCCACGAGCTGACGCGGCAGCAGCTCGCCAAGGCCGAGGAGCGCGGGGACGTCGCGATCGAGCAGGGCAAGACCCTGACCGCGCTGCTCACGGGGCTCGGTCACCGCCCGGAACTGCACGGGAGCGCCTGATCATGTGGCCCTTCACCCGACAGACGCAGGTGTCTCCCGAGGCGGAGACCGCGAAGAGGGCCGCCGAGAAGTCCCTCCATGATGCGCAGGCTCACCTCCCCGTGGTGGAGGCCAAGCTCAACGAGAGCCGCCGGGTGAAGGAGCAGCTCAGCGCCCACAACAGAGCCAACCGGTACAGCGACTGGATCGAGGCCGTCGTCCTGGGCCGACTCAGCGACGGCTGACGCAAGGAGGCTCGATGCTCTACACCCTCGCCCTGTACATCCTCCTGGGCGTCGGCCTGGCCGCCTCGGCCGGGTTTCTCGTCCTGCACCACCCCCGGCACCCCTTCCGGATCACCGAGATCAACTCTTCGGGCTGGGTCATCATCATCGGCCTGATCTACGCCCGGTCGCTCGTGCTGCTGGGAATCCGCGGCAGCACTCCTCACGGTCCGTGGTGGGACACCGGCCTCTCGATCGGCCTCCTGGCGGCCACCACGGCCGTTCTCCTGATCCGGTTCGTCTCCTACCTCCGGTACCTCCGGGACCACCCCGAGGACCCGCCCACAGTCTCCTGAGCCGTCCCCCAAGCCGCCCCCTCCGGTCTCATCCCCCCGCCGGAGGGGCTTTTTCATGCCCGCCAGAACCCGAGGAGCCCCGCATGAAGCTCGTGACCCGGACCCAGCTCGGATGGGCCGCCTCGGCCGCTCCGACCCAGACCTCCACCAAGGGCGTGAAGGTCCACTACGAGGGGACCAAGGTCTCCACCAAGCTCCTCGCGGACCATGCCGCGTGCATCGCGGAGTGGCAGGCCATCCGCAAGAGCCACCTGGCCAACCCGAAGGAGCACTACGCCGATATCGCGTACAACTACGGCGCCTGCCCTCACGGCTATCTCCTGGAGGGCCGGGGCATCGGCAAGCGCACCGGGGCCAACGGCAACCAGCCCCTGAACGTTGCGCACTACGCGATCGTGGGCCTTGTGGGCTCCTCCGGCCTGACCGAGCCCACGGACGCCATGCTCGGCGCGATCCGGGACGGCATCGAGCTGCTCCGCCAGCACGGGGCCGGGGACGAGATCCTGGGCCACCGTGACGGCTACGCCACCTCGTGCCCCGGCGGCCCGCTCTACGCCTGGGTGAAGAAGGGCGCTCCCCGCCCCAAGGGCACTGAGCCGGCCAACCTCCCGGTGAAGCAGTACGAGCCCTTCCCCGGGGCGGCCTGGTTCTCCATGGGCCGGAAGAGCCCGATCGTGGCCCGCATGCACGACCGTCTGGTGGCCGTCGGCTGCAACCGGTACAAGAGCAGCGCGAACAAGGACGCCATCGGCTCCGGCGACAAGGCCTCGTACGAGGCCTTCCAGCGCAAGCTGGGCTTCACCGGCTCGGCGGCCACCTGGCCTCCGGGGCCCACCTCCTGGGCCGAACTCAAGGTCCCCAAGGCCTGAACAGACGTGTCTCTGGCAGGACACCAGCGCCCCCGGTCTCCCTCGCGGAGATCGGGGGCGCTCTTCTCGTTTCCCTGATAAGAATCCCGGTGTGGATGCAGGACTCGCGGCCGTCCTCGGTGCGGCCATCGGTGGTGGCTTAGCCGCACTTACGGCTGTCGTAACGAGCTTCTTCACCCTGCGGGTGGCCCGGCTCCAGCTCAAGGCCCAGGAGTCGGAGGCAGCACGTCAGCGGCGCTTCGACAGCCTTCGAGAGCGGCGGGAGCCCCGCGCGAAGGCGTACGCCGACTTTCTGAACGGTGCGGAACACTTCGTCGAACTAGTCGTCCAAGGCCAACCCGCTGAGGCCCTCATGGCGCAGGTCGACGAGATGTCGAAGCTGCAATCAACGGTTCAGATCTGGGGACCACCGACAGTTGCCGCTGCGGCTGCCTGGGCTGTCAAGGGAGCGATCAGGGCCACGGGACGCATTCACCACGAGGAAAACGTGTCCCGCATGCCCATGGCGGCAGAGACGAACAGTCTCATCGCCAAGTTCATAGAGGCAGCCCGAGCCGCCATCGAAGAGGAAGTCACGGAGCAGCAGCGCACCGCCTGAGGATCAGACCAGCGGGATGTCGAACTCCACCACGGTGGTGTCGCCCCGGCGGACGATCGGTGAGGCCACCTCCACGACCCGGCCGTCCTGGGCGATGTGGCGCCGCGTGTAGCGGAGCACCGGGACGCCGGAGCCGATCTTCAGCGTCTTGGCCTCCTGCTCGGTCGGCATGCCGCAGGTGAAGGATTCCTTGATCAGGGTGACCCGGATCCCCAGGGTGGCCAACTGGGCCTGTGTGCCGCCCGGCCAGGGCTCGTGGATCGGGTCCGCCACCGGCGTCCCCTCCACGTCGCTCCAGCGCACGTACGAGGTGCTCATCTGGTGGGGCTGGTCGTTGTCGAAGAAGACGAAGTGGCGGGCCAACAGCGGCTCCCCACCTCGCACTCGAAGAGGGACGCCAGCTCCGGCGTGGCCTCCACCCGCTCGAACTTCTTGTCCAAGCGGTACTCGCTCCAGCCGATCTGCTGGTCCCGGGTGAACGGCGTGGACGGGACCCCGAGCTTGTTCCGGTACCGGTCGGAGGTCAGCCGGTGGATCGGAGGCCGCTCACGAACGCGGGTCCCCGCACGGGCCCTTGTCTCGATCAGGCCCTCATTCCGCAGCAGGGCAAGGGCGTTGCGGATCGTCGTCTCAGAGACCTCGTACGCCTCGGCCAGTGCCGGGAGCGTCGGGATCTGATCTCCGATCCGGTACTCCCCGGAGTTGATGCGATTCCGCAGGTCGGCAGCGATGCGCAGGTACCCCGGCTGTTCCATGCCCCACCACCGTTTCGAGTGATCGCCACCATTCTGCGCACACATATTGCCCGCCGGAGCTTGACCTGCGCCAACCCCGCCCGCCAATCTGTGCAACAGATAAGGGCTATCTGATACACAGAAAGCCACGAATCCGGGGGACAAGCATGTCCGAATCGGGACAGACGTGGCGCCGAGTGCTTGAGGCGCATCCAGCCGAGGCCCGCCTGGTGCGCCGGTGGGTCGGCAGTCGGTTAGAGCACCCGGACGCGCCCCAGGTCGCCAACGAGCTGTTCGTCTCGGTACTCGCCAGCGGCAGTCCCGTGATCGACATGACGCTCTCCACGGCGGGCCAGCGCGCCCGGATCACGGCGGCCGGCGCGGTCGAGCTGAAGCTCCACCACAGCCACGGTCCCGGCTTCCACATCGTCAGCGGCCTCTCGTCCCTCTCCGGCCTGAACACCGACGGACAGGGACTGTGGGCCCAGCTCACCCTGAAGGACGAGACGTGAGAGCGATCATCAAGGCGGCGGAGTGGACGCTCGGGCCCGAGACGGCCGAGGGCGCCCCCAAGGAGCCGCTGTACGAGGCCGAGTGCACGAGGTGCATGGAGCAGTCGGGCGCCACCGAGGGGGAGCGCCTCCCCGCCGAGGTCTGGGCCCTGAAGCACACGGGCGCCAACCCGACCCACCGGACCTACCGAGCGATCATCACGAGCTTCTGGCGGGTCGAGCCCGCCGAGGGCAACCCGTACCGCGAGCTGGAGGCGCGATGACCAAGGAGTACGAGCAGGCGTACAAGGCCCTCTACGACCACGCCCTGACCTGTCCGGACTGCCCGGAGAACTGTGCCGTGGGAGCCGCCCTGCGCAAGGCCCTGAGGGAGGCGCGATGACCCTCTGCACCAGCGGCGAGCACGAGTTCCCGGTCGAGGACGAGACCGGGGCCTACTGCCAGGAGCACGGCGTGACCCTGCTGTGGAACCCGACGGACTTCGCCTGGGACGACCTGCTCTCCGAGCCCGGCTTCCCTCGCCGTGCTCAGGAGTCCACTCCCGGCGCTACGCCCTCGGGTTCGTGAGGAGTGCCGTGCACAGCAGCGCCTTCCTCTGGCTGAGCGAGCTGTCCGACGAGCAGGCGTACGAGTTCCTGGACGAGGTGATCCAGGCGGCCCATGACGCCGGGACCCACACCGCCTTCCTCCACACGCTCGATGTCCTCGTAGGCCAGTACGCGCCCAGCCCGACGCTCCCTCACGGGGTCATGCCCTAGCGGCTCCCCCAGGCCTCGTGAGGTCGAGAGGAGCCCCGGCCGCCCGTGCGGTCGGGGCTCTGGTCAGAGTCAGAGAACGATGATCGTGCCGTCGTTCGCCATCTTCGCGTTCCACGGGAGGTTCGAACCGTCGAGATCGTTGACCGACCCGGTCCAGGCGGGGGCGATGGGCCAAGCGGCTCCGCCCTCTTGAACGTATTGCTGGGCATACATCGTGGACGGGTTGGCGACCGTGATCAGACACCTGTCCGGGAATACAGAACTGAACCCGACATGCACGTAGGCAGTCGGGCTTTCGTCCTGTGCAGCGGTGGCAATTGAGGCCACGTTGGACTTATTCGCATTGCCGTCATTCCAGCTATCCGCGCACGCCTGGAGAGACTCACTCTCCGAGCCCATGACGTCGACCTTGCCGTCCCCGGAGGCGGACGCCGCGGTGCCCTCACTACCTGCCTGAACTGCGACGAGGCTTCCTACAGCGCCAGCAGCGACGACGCCCAGGGCGATGGCGGCGGCCTTCTTCCGGGGTGACATCACCCGCCAGAAACCCGACTTCTTCGGGCCCTCCGGAGGTTGCTCAGGGCGCGCGGGGATACCCGGTGGATTCGTTAAAGACATGAGCCGAATGCTAGGGGTAAGCCCCTATGCCGTTCCATCCATTCTCGGCAATACGAGGGATATCTGCGCACATACAGATGGTGCCCAGTACCTCCCGATAGCCTGATCCGCCAACCCTCGCCCTGCCCACCCCGAGGCGAGCCGGCCCGCCCTTCCTGCGGACCTTGATCAGCGGGGCCCCGAGGCCGGAAACCCTCAAGTAGATGTTCTCTAAGGAAAGAGTGGTGGGCCACCTTCAGGACGTCGACCCCGGCCAGGTCGGCCGCCGCCGGGGACCGCAGCAACGCCTGCTGGGCGGGCGGTTCGAGGTCTCCGAGGAGCAGCAGACGCAGCCCGGCGGTGCGCACGAGCAGCGCGACGCTGGCGTCGTTCGGGCCCTCCGGTTCGAAGAAGGCACCCGGCGGGGCAGGGGGTACCGGAGCGGGGAAGGGCAGTCGCGGCCGCGGGCCCTGCGGCGGTGGCCACAGCACCCGCCAGGTGAGCGGTCCGGTGCGCCGTTCCTCTCCCGCGACGGCCGTCGTGACCGGGATGTGCCGTTCGGCCGCCTGGCGTCGGACGAACTCCGCCTGGTCCGCCGGCTCCGCGAACCCCGTCGTCTCGATCGCGGCCACCGAGCGGCCCCGCAGGACGCCCGGCAGCCCCGCCACATGGTCGGCGTGGAAGTGCGTGAGGACGAGCAGGGGCACGCGGGTGATGCCCAGCCGCCGCAGGCAGTCGTCGACCAGCGCCGGATCGGGACCGGCGTCCACGACCACCCCGGCTCCCTCGCCCGCCGCCAGCACGGTCGCGTCGCCCTGCCCGACATCGCACATCGCGAACCGCCAGCCCGGCGGCGGCCAGCCCGTGATCACCCGGGTCAGCGGTGCCGGCCGCGTCACCAGCAGCACGACCAGCACCCCGAGCAGACCGCACCACCCCGGGTGCCGCAGCAGCCTCCGCCCGGCCAGTACCACGGCCACGGTGAGCGCCGCGAGCGCGAGCGCACCCGACCAGCTCCCCGGCCAGTCCACTCCCGCGCCGGGCAGCCCCGCCCCGGCCCGGGCGACCCCTGCGATCCACCCGGCCGGCCAACCGGCGCACCAGGCCGGCAGCTTGGCCACCGGCATCGCCACCGGCGCCGACGCGAGCGCCGCGAACCCCAGCACCGTCGCCGGTGCCACCGCCACCTCGGCCAGCAGGTTGCACGGCACCGCCACCAGGCTCACCCGGGCCGACAGCACCGCCACCACCGGCGCGCACACGGCCTGCGCTGCGGCAGCCGCCGCCAGTGCCTCGGCGAGCCGCGGCGGCACCCGGCGCCGCCGCAACGCCTCGCTCCAGCCGGGTGCGAGCACCAGCAGCGCGCCGGTGGCCAGCACCGAGAGCAGGAAGCCGTAACTGCGGGCCAGCCACGGGTCGTACAGCACCAGCAGCAGGACGGCCGTGGCCAGCGCCGGGACCAGGGACCTGCGGCGGCCGGTGGCCAGGGCGAGCAGCGCGACCGTGCCGCAGGCCGCGGCCCGCAGCACGCTGGGGTCGGGCCGGCAGACGATCACGAAGCCCAGCGTCAGCGCTCCCGCGACCAGGGCCGTCACGCGTAGGGAGAGCCCCAGGCGCGGGGCCAGGCCACGGCGCTCGGCCCGTTGGGCCAGGCCGGGCGGGCCGATGAGCAACGCGAGCAGGACGGTGAGGTTGCTGCCGGAGACGGCGAGCGTGTGCGCCAGGTCCGTCTCCTCGAAGGCGTGGTCCAGTTCGGGAGTGATCCGCGAGGTGTCCCCGACGACCAGCCCTGGAAGCAGGGCCCGGGCGTCTTCCGGCAGGTCGTCGGTCGCCTCCCGCAGCCCGGCCCTGAGACGCCCCGCCAGTCGTTGCGGCCCGCTCGGCCCGGCCACGATCCGGGGCCCCGGCCGGCCCCGCACCCGCAGCACGGCCGCCGTCCGCTCACCGCCCGTCGAAGCCGGTGCCAGCCGTCCGCCGACCCGCAGCCGCGTGGACGGCAGCAGCCCGAGCCATGCGGCTCGCCCACCCGGTCCCCGCTGCGCGGCGCCGGCCGGCGACGGGCCGGGACGCCGGTCCTGCCCGGCATCGCCTTCCGGGGCCGGAACGTCCGCGTCGACGATCATCAGCACGGGCGTCCGGGTCCGGGCTCGTGTCCCGTCGGCCTCCTCCACGTTCCGCACCTCGGCCCGCACCAGCACCGCGACGGGCGCTGCGTGATCGCCACGCACCCGTGGCCTGCTCAGCCAGGGATCGCCGCTCACCTCGACCTCGGCGGTCACGGTCGTGAACCGCCGGGCCAGCTCGGGCACCGGCCCGCGCCTGACGTCAGCCCCGTGCAGCCCGGCCGAGACGGCTGCCGCCGCGGTACAGAGCAGCATCGCGGCGACGGTGGCGGGCGCCCAGCGGAACCGGCCGTACACCCACCCGGCCCGCCCTGTCCGCCCGTCCCGCACGGCCTGCCCGCCCCGAACGACCTGCCCATCCCGAACGGCCTGCCCGTCCCGAACGACCTGCCCGCCCCGCCCGTCCCGAACGGCCTGCCCGTCCCGCAGGGCCTGTCCGCCTCGCCCGTCCCGAACGACCTGCCCACCCTTCCCGGCGGCCTGCCCACCCCTCTCGGCCTGCCCACCCGTCTCGGCCTGCCGCATCCGCCCAGCCCACCCCGTCCACCCGGTCGACCCGGTCGACGCGGTCCCCGCGGACCGTCCGGTCCACTCGGACCGTCCCGGTCTCCCCACCGCCAGCAGGAGGATTCCGCCGACCAGGCAGACGACGGCCGTTCCCGCGGTCCAGGCCACGGGTGCGTCCAGGGTCACGGCCGCCGTGCCCCAGGCCGCGAGCGCGGGCGGTACCAGGCGCAGGTCCATCGGGCCGGTCCGGCCGGTGGACGCGGTCCCGCCCCGCTCGGGCTCGGCGCGCGGTGCGGCCTCGTCGAGCCCGCGGCTCATGGCCGTACCAGGTCGCGCAGATCGGTGAACCGGCGGTCACCGATGCCGTTGACTTCGCGCAGTTCGTCCACCGAGCGGAAACCGCCGTGCCGGGTGCGGTAGTCGATGATGTGCCGGGCCAGTACCGGCCCGACTCCGGGCAGGGTGTCGAGCTGGTCCTCGGTGGCCGTGTTGAGGGATACGGGCGCCGCCCGGCCCGTGCCGGCGGCGCCGGAGAGCGGCCCGGCCGGTGCGCCGGGAGGGGCGGCGGAACCCGCGGGGGCGCCGACGACGACCTGTTCGCCGTCGACCAGGAAGCGGGCACGGTTGAGTCCTTCGGTGCTCACGCCCGGCCGGACCCCGCCCGCGGCGCGCAATGCGTCGGCCACCCGGGCACCGGCCGGCAGCCGCCGGATCCCGGGCTCGCGGACCTTGCCGCTGACGTCCACGACGATCTCCGTGCCGGGTGTCGCCTGCGTGCCCGCGGCCGCTCCGGCCGTCGCCGCCTCGGTCTTCCTGGCGAACGGCGTCTGGGCCCGGACCACTTGGGGAGCGCTCACGGACTGGGGCCGGCCCGCCCAGAAGTGCTGCACGGCGAAGACGGCGGCGGCCACCAGCACCACGGCGAGCGCCGCGACCGCGCGCCGCTCCACTCCGTACCGCGCCTGGAGCCACACCGGCATCCGCTCCCGCAGCGCCAGCCCGGCACGCACCCGCCAGCCGGCGGCCCCGGTCTCCACCCGCCCTTCCGGTTCCGGAGGCCCTCCCGCCCCCTCCAGTTCCTCAAGCGCTTGCGACCCGTTGGGCCCTTCCGGCCCGTCCGGCTGCCGCACACCGACCGGTTCGGGCTCCGCGAAACCGCCCGGCACCGGCGCCGGCATCGGCACCGACACCGGCGCCCTCACCGCCGCCGGCGACGGCCCCGTGTTCGCGGGCTCTTCCGGATCCGGCGGCGCGTTGCCCGACTCGCGCCACCGCGCGGCCCGTTCACCGAAGAGGAGTTCCGCCCGGCGGCGCAGTTCCTCCGCGGGCGCGGGCGGGCGATGGTGGGCACGGCCGTGTTCGAGGGTGCGGCGGTGTTCGAGGGTGCGGCGGTGTCGGATGCGGCCGTCGGAAGCGGGGCCCCGGCCGGGGCCGCTGGTCGGGGTCGCGGTACGCGAACGGGATCGAAGTGCCATGCGACGAGGATGGGTCATCCCGCCGCGCGGCGATGATCTTGGCGAATTCCCGTGGACTACCGGCCGGTTGTGGAAAACTCCGCCACCCGCACGGGTGAATCCGGCCGGCCTCCGGCAGCCAAGTGCCAGGCGGGGCCCGGTGTTCGGGGGTCAGCGAGGCGAGACGACCGTGCCCAGCAGTCCGGGGCCGGTGTGTGCTCCGATCACCGCTCCGACCTCGCTGACATGCAGGTCGGCGAGGCCCGGGACGCGTGTCCGCAGCCGGTCGGCGAGGGCGGCGGCCCGCTCGGGGGCGGCCAGGTGGTGGACGGCGATGTCGACCTCCGCGCCGCCCGCACGCTCGGCGGCGAGCTCTTCCAGGCGCGCGATCGCCCTGGACGCCGTACGGACCTTTTCGAGCAGCTCGATACGGCCGCCGTCCAGCTGGAGCAGGGGTTTGACGGCGAGCGCGGAACCCAGCAGCGCCTGGGCGGCGCCGATGCGGCCGCCGCGGCGCAGATAGTCGAGGGTGTCGACGTAGAAGTAGGCGGACGTGCCCGCGGCCCGCTTCTCGGCGGCCGTGACGGCTTCGTCGATCGTGCCGCCCGACTCCGCGGTCTCGGCGGCGGCGAGCGCGCAGAAGCCGAGCGCCATCGCGACCATGCCGGTGTCCACGACCCGCACGGGCACCGGTGCCTCGCGCGCCGCGAGGACCGCCGCGTCGTAGGTGCCGGACAGTTCGGCGGACAGGTGCAGGGAGACGATGCCGGTGGCGCCGGACTCGGCGACCCTGCGGTAGGTCTCCGCGAAGACCTGCGGGCTGGGCCGCGAGGTGGTGACCGAGCGGCGCTTCTGCAGTGCCTGGGCCAGGGACCGGGTGGAGATCTCGGTGCCCTCTTCGAGGGCTCGGTCGCCGAGGACCACGGTCAGCGGGACCGCGGTGATGCCATGGTGCTCCATCGTCCGGGGCGGCAGGTAGGCCGTTGAATCGGTGACGATCGCGACATGGCGGGACATGAGCTGGAGGTTACCTGGCGTAGCGCTCACGCGGCAGCCCGGCCCCGGTGGTGCGGGCCTGGAGCGGCACGCTCATCCGGTGCTCTCGGGGCGGGGCTTCTTCTGCCACGGGTGGGCGGGGCGCCAAGACGGCGGGTCGATGGCGTCGGGAGCGGGCTGCGCGGCGGCGCGGGCCCCGTCCGTCCTCTGCCGGGCCCGCCCCGTGGCAGGGCCGTCGGCGGGGGCGGACGCGTCAGACCACTCCGGGTCCGCCTGGCCGGGCTCGCTGCGCGTCCAGTGACGCAGGGCGCCCGCCTCGATGTCGATCTGGGCACTGAGGCTGTCCAGATCGTCGTCGGAGAAGCGGCGGGCCCGGTCGCGGGCGGCCCAGCGCAGGGAGTCGGCGGACCTGGTGATGCGCTCGGTGCGGCTGCGCAGTTCGGGCAGGCGGGTGGCGAGCGTGGCCCGGTCCGGCTCGGACTCCAGACGCTTGAGGTCGTCGTCCAGCTCGTGTCCGTGCACGCTGAGCCGCTCGAAGAGGCCGATGGACTCCTTCAGCGACTCGTCCTCGGCCACGCCCGCGTGCAGCGCGTCCTGCGTGGCACGCATGGAGGTGCGCAGCGCGAGCCGCAGCTGGGCGATCTCACCGGCCGGCCCGAACTGCGTGAAGGACTTGGCGCGCAGGGTGTGGTCCTCGACCGTGCGGCGCGCCTGCGCGATGGTCCGGTCCACTCCGCGCTTGGCGGCGCCGACCGCCCTGACGGTGGCGTAGGCGGCCAGGCCGACGAAGACGAGGAAGAGCAGGGCGAACACGGTCAGCACTACTTCCATGGCGCTCCTCCTCCGGCCGTACGGCAGCAGCCGCTGTGCTCTCCACGGTAAACGCAGCGGACAGGCCCGGAGTTCCGGAAGAACCCCGAACCTGCCCGTAGGGGACTACCCCGAGGCCGGTGGCACCCGGCATGCGGTGATCACGCGGGAACGATGTTCACCAGCTTGGGCGCACGCACGATCACCTTGCGGATGCCCGCGCCGCCCAGGGCCGCGACGACCTTCTCGTCGGCCAGCGCCACCTTCTCCAGCTCCTCCTCGGAGATGGCGGGCGGCACCTCCAGGCGGGCCTTGACCTTGCCCTTGATCTGCACGACGCAGGTTACGGTCTCGTCGACGACGTAGGCGGGGTCGGCGACCGGGAAGTCCCGGTGGACGACCGAGTCGGTGTGCCCCAGCTTGCGCCACAGCTCCTCGGCGATGTGCGGGGCCAGCGGGGCGACCATCAGCACCAGCGGCTCGGCCACGGACCGCGGCACCGCACCGCCGGCCTTGGTCAGGTGGTTGTTCAGCTCGGTGACCTTGGCGATGGCGGTGTTGAAGCGCAGGCCCTCCAGGTCCTGGCGCACGCCGTCGATCGCCTTGTGCAGGGCGCGCAGGGTCTCCTCGTCGGGCTCGGCGTCGGTGGCGGTGACCTCGCCGGTGTTCTCGTCGACGATGTTGCGCCACAGCCGCTGCAGCAGCCGGAACTGGCCGACCACCGCGCGCGTGTCCCACGGCCGGGAGACGTCCAGGGGGCCCATGGCCATCTCGTACAGGCGCAGCGTGTCGGCGCCGTACTCGGCGGCGATCTCGTCCGGAGTCACCGCGTTCTTCAGGGACTTGCCCATCTTGCCCAGCAGGCGGGTGACCTTCTCGCCCTGGTGGTAGTAGGCGCCGTCGCGCTCCTCCACCTCGGCGGCCGGGACCGCGATGCCACGGCTGTCGCGGTAGACGTAGGCCTGGATCATGCCCTGGTTGAACAGCTTGTGGAACGGCTCCGCGGAGGAGACGTGGCCCAGGTCGAACAGGACCTTGGACCAGAAGCGCGCGTACAGCAGGTGCAGCACGGCGTGCTCGGCGCCGCCGACGTACAGGTCGACACCGCCGTGCGGACGGCCCTCGCGCGGGCCCATCCAGTACTGCTCGATCTCCGGGTCGACCAGCTTGCGGTCGTTGTGCGGGTCCAGGTAGCGGAACTCGTACCAGCAGGAACCGGCCCAGTTGGGCATGGTGTTGGTCTCGCGGCGGTACTTCCTGGGGCCGTCGCCCAGGTCCAGGGTGACGTTGACCCATTCCTCGTTGCGCGACAGCGGCGTCTCGGGCTGGGTGTCGGCGTCGTCCGGGTCGAAGGTGCGCGGGCTGTAGTCCTCGACCTCGGGCAGCTCCAGCGGCAGCATCGACTCGGGCAGCGCGTGGGCGACGCCGTCCTCGTCGTAGACGATCGGGAAGGGCTCGCCCCAGTAGCGCTGGCGGCTGAACAGCCAGTCGCGCAGCCGGAAGTTGACGGTGCCCTCGCCGATGCCCTTGCGCGCCAGCCACTCGGTGATGCGCGCCTTGGCGTCGACCACGCCCAGGCCGTTCAGCTTCACACCGTCGCCGTCGGAGTTGACGATCTTCGCGTCGTAGGAGACGAAGGCGTCGTCCCAGGTGGACGGGTCGGTGCCGCGGCCGTCGGTCGGCTCGACCACGCAGCGGATCGGCAGCTCGAAGGCGCGCGCGAACGCGAAGTCGCGGGTGTCGTGGCCCGGAACGGCCATGATCGCGCCGGTGCCGTAGCCCATCAGGACGTAGTCGGCGATGAAGACGGGGACCGGCTCGCCGTTGACCGGGTTGGTCGCGAACGCGCCGGTGAAGACGCCGGTCTTGTCCTTGGCCTCGGCCTGCCGTTCGACGTCGGACTTCGAGGCGGCCTGCGCGCGGTAGGCGGCGACGGCCTCGGCCGGGGTGGCGTGACCGCCGGTCCACACCTCGTGCGTGCCCTCGGGCCACGCCTCGGGGGTGAACTTCTCGACCAGCGGGTGCTCGGGGGCCAGCACCATGTAGGTCGCGCCGAACAGGGTGTCCGGGCGGGTGGTGAAGACCGTGATGCGCTCGCCGTCGATCGGGAAGTCGACGCGGGCGCCCTCGCTGCGGCCGATCCAGTTGCGCTGCTGCAGCTTGATGGCCTCGGGCCAGTCCAGCTCCTCCAGGTCCTCCAGCAGCCGGTCGGCGTAGGCGGTGATGCGCATGTTCCACTGGCGCAGCTTGGCCTTGAAGACCGGGTAGTTGCCGCGCTCGGAACGGCCTTCGGCGGTGACCTCCTCGTTGGCCAGCACGGTGCCCAGGCCGGGGCACCAGTTGACGGGCGCGTCGGAGGCGTAGGCCAGGCGGTACTCGCCCAGGACCTCGGCGCGCTCGGCGGCGGTCAGCTCGTTCCAGGTGCGTCCGTGGTCACCGCGTACGGCACGCTCGCCGCTCTCGAACTGGGCGACCAGCTCGGAGATCGGGCGGGCCTTCCCCGCCTCGTCGTCGTACCAGGAGTTGAAGATCTGCAGGAAGATCCACTGGGTCCACTTGTAGTACTCCGGGTCGATCGTGGCGAACGACCGGCGCTTGTCGTGGCCCAGGCCCAGCCGGCGCAGCTGGGACTTCATGTTCTCGATGTTGGCCTCGGTGGACACGCGCGGGTGCGTGCCGGTCTGCACGGCGTACTGCTCGGCGGGCAGGCCGAAGGCGTCGAAGCCCAGGGTGTGCAGGACGTTGTGCCCGGTCATGCGCTGGAACCGGGCGTAGACGTCGGTGGCGATGTAGCCCAGCGGGTGGCCGACGTGCAGGCCCGCACCGGAGGGGTACGGGAACATGTCCATGATGAACTTCTTGGGCCGGGCGGCCAGCTCGGGATCACCCGCCAGGTCGCCCTCGGGGTTCGGCGCCGCGTAGGTGTTGTCGGCGTCCCAGAAGTCCTGCCAGCGTGCCTCGATGTCGGCTGCCATGGCGGCCGTGTAGCGGTGCGGGGCGGCCTCCGCCGACGTAGCAGCGGCGGCAGCGGGGTTCGTCTCGCTCATGATCCTCAAAGCTCCATCGATCGTCTCTGCCTGCGGAAATGAAAAATCCCCTCGCACAGGAGGGGACGCCGCGCCGATGCCGACCTCACGGTCTGACCGGGGTCGGTACTGATCAGCGCGGCCCGCTAAGCAGAAGGCGTACGGCACGCATGGCGCTAGGGTACCGCAGCCCTTGAGCAAGCCGCGACGCGCTTCCGTATCCCTGATGGACATGTCATGAAGCCCGCCCGGAACTGAACAGAGGTCAGTAATTACTTCGCGTACCGTCCCCTAAGGGACACGCCGCAATCAGATTGTGCGTTGATAACAACGCAATAACGCAAACCCTCGTACTGATCGGTATGACGCCACTTAGAGTGCGGCAGCGGGACCGCTTTCCCGGAACTGCTCGGAGTGCCCCCATGAACCCTCGTCGTAGTACCAGCTCGCTCCCCAAACCCGGCCGCTCGGCCTATGGGGTGGCATCGGCTGTCGTCCTGCTGCTCATACCCGTCGTCGTGCTGGTCGGAGGCAACCAGTTCCGCGACTTCCTGAACTTCGGCGCGGGCGTGCTGTCCCTCGTCTCGCTGAGCTGCTCGGTGATCTGGGGCCTGTTCGCCCAGGACCGGATCTTCCTGAACACACGCCAGCGGATCGTGGGCCAGGCGGTGCACCGGACGACCGCGGTCGCCTCGATCGCGTTCCTGCTGCTGCACATCACCACGAAGATCGCGCTCGGCCACACCGAGCTGATCGCCGCGGTCATCCCGTTCTCGCTCGGCGTCTCCGGCATCGGCGGCCTGATCGGCCTGGGCTCGCTGGCGGGCCTGCTGATGATCTTCGTGGGGGTCACCGGTGCCCTGCGCAGCAACTTCGCCACGCCCGCCCCGGTGGCCGCCCGCTGGCGGGCCATGCACATGCTGGCCTATCCGGCCTGGTGCGCGGCGCTGCTGCACGGCCTCTACGCGGGTCGCACGGCGAAACCGATCTTCGTGATCCTCTACAGCCTCTCCCTGCTCGGCGTGATGGGGGCCCTCGCGCTGCGCGCCGCGCCGCGTCCGGTCAAGCGCAAGGTCGCCGACCGGCTGGTGGCCCTGTTCGGCAGCTCCGAGCGGGCCGTGCTCGACGATCTGGACGCCAGCCGCTCCCGGGTGGCCGAGTCGGCGCCGGCCGGCTTCGGGGGCCGGCGGGAGCCGAGGGCGACGGCCGCCGGAACGGCGGCTTCCCCGCTCTACCAGACCCCGGTCGCCCCGGCCCCCGAGCCGGCCTCCGGCTTCGCGGCGGCCTACCGCGCGGTGAACACGCCGGGCCGCCCGCAGCAGTCGTTCGGAGGCGACCAGACGGCCCGCATGGACCTGCCGCTGGATCTCCAGCCCACGGAGGCCATCCCGCGCATGGACGGCCCCTCCAGCACCTCGGGCAGCTGGCCGGTCCCGTCCCCGCCCCCGGTCGGCGAGGCACCGCCGTCCGCGTACGACCCGCTCCAGGACACCGGATACAACATCCCCGCCTATGGCAATCCGGGCGCCGCCGGATATGGCGGAAGTGACGTGTACGACACCCGTGAGACAAACGGCTTCTACGGCACGTACAACGCGAGTGACACGTTCAACAGCGGTCCCGCCACCGAAACGCTGCCCGGCTCCTCCTACGAGGCGCCGGGTTCGGGCGAACCTTGGAACATGCCTTCCGGAGGCTTTAAGTGAACGAGGCCCTGCCCGACGTCCCAGAAGTCCGCGTGGTCGGACTTCCCCAGCTCACGTCGGGCTTCGACCTTGTGGAGCGGCTCGATCTGCCGATGCACCTGAAGGTGCACGGGCCGCTCGACCCGCTGGGCGGCGAGCAGCTCGCCCAGCTCGCCGAAGCCATCAACCTCAAGGGCCGCGGCGGCGCCGGCTTCCCCTTCCACAAGAAGCTGCGCTCGGTCGCCGAGTCCGCGATCAAGCGCGGGGTGCGGCCGGTCGTCGTGGTCAACGGCAGCGAGGACGAACCGGCATGCCGCAAGGACACGGTGCTGATCAACCGGGCCCCGCACCTCATCCTGGACGGCGCGCTGCTGTGCGCCGAGGCGCTCGGCGCGCGCACCCTGGTCATCGGCGTCACCCGGGAGTCCACGCAGCGCTCCATGGAGGCCGCGCTCGCCGAACGCGGGCTGAGCAACAGCCGTAGATCGGCGCTGCGCGCGTGGGTGCAGCGCAATCCGGTGCGCATGGTCACCGGTGCCGCCGCCTCGCTGATCCGCTCGATCGACGGCGGCCCGGCGGTCCCGCCCGGCCGCAAGATCAGTGCCTCGCAGAGCGGGGTCGGCGGCGCGCCGACCCTGCTGTCGAACGCGGAGACGTTCGCGCAGCTGGCCATCGCCGCCCGCATCGGCCCCGAGCGGTACGGCAACACGGGGCTGTACGACGAACCGGGCACCGTGATGCTCACCGTGTCCGGCGCCGTCGCCCGCCCGATGGTGATCGAGGTGCCCACGGGTGTGCCGCTGCGCTACGTGCTCCAGCTGGCCGGCGCCCCGCCGGTGCCGCAGGGCGTGCTGACCGGCGGCTACCACGGCAAGTGGATCGACGCGGCGACCGTCAACGAGGCGATCGTCTCCCGCAACTCGCTCGACGCCGTGGGCGGTTCGCTCGGCGCGGGCGCCATCCTGCCGATCAGCCAGGACACGTGCCCGCTGGGCGAGTCGCTGCGGGTGGCGCAGTGGCTGGCCGAGGAGAGCGCCGGCCAGTGCGGGCCCTGCTACCTCGGACTGCCCGCCGCCGCGCGCGGGATGGAGGACATCCTGAACGGCGGCGGGCCGGCCGCCCTGGAGGCGCTGAAGCAGGTCGCGAAGAACGTGAAGCGGCGCGGTGCCTGTTCGCACCCGGACGGCTCGGCGATGTTCCTGGAGTCGACCATCAAGGCGTTCACCGACGATCTGGCCGCCCATGTCCTCGGGAACGGCTGCGGACGGCCCGTGGAGGGCGTTCTGCCGCTCTTCGAGGACGGCAAGGCGCCCACGGGCATCCCCGGTGGCGGTGAGCCCGCGGAGACCGGCGCCAGCCGCCAGAAGATCTACGTCGACTGGACGCTGTGCCGGGGCCACGGACTGTGCGCGGACATCCTTCCGGAGGTGTTCGAGCTCGGCGCCGACGGCTTCCCGACCGTCGCCCAGGCCCAGGTGCCGCGCTACGCGGAGGCGAAGGCGCTGCGCGCGGTGCGCCGCTGCCCGGCGCTCGCCCTGCGCCTCGAGGAGGACACGCGCGGGCAGGCGCCGTCGCGCAACCTGCCGGTCCTCTCCCAGGGGCGCGGGAGGCGCGCGCTCGGCCGCTGAGCCCACGCGGAGGGCGGGCCACCCGGCTCGGGTGACCCGCCCCTTCGTTCCCCACGTCTTCCTTCACAACACGCCGAAGGCGGACCATCCATCGGGATGATCCGCCTTCGATTTCTGTGGAGCTAAGGAGAATTGAACTCCTGACCTCCTGCATGCCATGCAGGCGCTCTACCAACTGAGCTATAGCCCCTTGTTTTGTTGTTTCGCCCGGTTCCCCCGGCGACGTCGTAAACATTACAGGCCCGAGGACGTAGCACCAAATCGGTTTCGGCTTCGAACCGATACGGCCGCTAATGTCGGCTTCATGACCATGATCGCGCCGCCCGCAGCCCACCGCCGGATCGCGGTCGCCCTCGGGGTGTGCCTCGTGTCGTTCACGGCGTTCTGGGCAGCTCAGCAGGCCGCGCACGTGTCGATGATCGACCTGATGGTCTACCGGGCCGAGGGCGCCGCCGTGCGCGCCGGCGGCGACCTGTACGCCCTGCGTGCGACGGCGGCGCACCTGCCGACCACCTACCCGCCGTTCGCGGCCCTGCTGTTCGCCCCGCTGTCCCTGCCTAACCCCGCGCTGCTGCGCACGCTGGCGACGGCCGGCAATCTCGCGCTGCTGGTGATGCTCGTACGGCTGTCGCTGAAACTCGTCGGCCACGCGCGCGTGGAGACCGTCTTCTGGGTCGCGGCGCCGGCCGTGTGGTGCGAGCCGGTGTGGACGACCCTGCGCTACGGCCAGATCAACCTGCTGCTGGCCGTCCTGGTGCTGTGGGACCTGACCCGCCGCCCCGCCGGCGGGTACGACCGCTGGTCGGGGGTGGGTCTCGGGCTGGCCACGGCGGTCAAGCTGACGCCCGCGCTGTTCCCGATGTTCCTGCTCGCCACCGGCCTCGCGGACCGCCGTGGGGGCGGGGGCGGCGAACCGTGGCTGCGGCACGCGCGCGGGGCGGCCGTCGTGTTCGCCGGGGCGACTGTGCTGGCGGCGGCCGTCCTGCCGTACGACTCCTGGCGGTTCTGGACGGGCATGGTCTTTCGCGCGAGCCGGGTCGGGCGGGCCGAGGACACCGCCAACCAGGCCCTGCGCGGCATCCTGGCCCGGTTTCTGCACACGCCCGACCCGGGGGCCCTCTGGGCCGTCTGCACGGCCGGGGTGGCCGCCTTGGGCCTCGCGGTGGCCGTGCGGGCGGAGTTGCGGGAGCGGCGGGCCTGGGCGGTGTGCGCCTGTGCGGTCACCGCGCTGCTGATCAGCCCGGTGTCGTGGACCCACCACTGGGTGTGGTGCGTGCCGCTGGTGCTGCTGCTGTGGTCGCGCGGACACCGGGCGGCCGCCCTCGGCGCCCTGCTGGTCTTCTGCTCGTACGTCCCCTGGTGGGTGCCGCACGGGACCGGCCGGCCCGAACTGCGCCTGGCGGGCGCGGACTTGCTCCTGTCGGCCGCCTATGGAGGGATCGGCGGGCTTTTCCTCGCGCTGGCCCGGACATCGTTGCCGACGCCCGCACCGGACGTGGTCCGCGTCAAGCCGTCACGAACTGGTAGAACCTCTTGAGCGTGCAGTGCTCCTCCAGGAGCCGGCCGTAGATCGGCTCGCCCTCCAGTTCGCGGTACGTCTCGATCGGGTCGCCTTTTATGATCAGCGCCCGCGCGCATTCCTCGCACCAGTACTGGTAATCGGGATTGATCGGCTCCATGTCACGGACGATCGGCGTTCCGCTCCCGCACCAGTCGCACTTTCGCCTGTGTGCACCCATTGATCAGCTCCAGCTGTGGCCGCAGGCCGTGCACACGTAGGAGATTCCGCCATTGTCGCCGAGAACTTGCGCCACATGCGCGGAACCGCAGGAAGGGCAGCTCAGCCGGGTGGTCGTGTCCCGTATCAACGCCGCACCGAGGAGGTGGCCGCCCTCCTCAAGGATGCTCGCAGGCATCGCTACTCCCTCCCGTCGGGCCGCGCCCCCTTCCGGCCGTTTGATTCTGCCACGACCGGGCCAATACGGTCAGCGACGCCTCAGTACCAGTCCGGACACGGCTCCCACCGCAGCGGTTCC
Source organism: Streptomyces musisoli (assembly GCF_016741855.1). GTDB lineage: Bacteria > Actinomycetota > Actinomycetes > Streptomycetales > Streptomycetaceae > Streptomyces > Streptomyces musisoli. Next base: position 440,880 of record NZ_JAERRH010000003.1, read on the forward strand.
GGCCAGGGCCCAGGCGCATACGGAGAACGCCTCCGCGGAGGTATACGGCCGCAGCGGGCCGAACGACTCAAGCCGGTTCAGGAACAGTGTGCCGAAAGACGCCACACCGATCAGCTGGCCGAGTTGCGCGACCGTCGCCAGCAGGCCGCTGGCGTCCGCCGCGTCCTCGGGCCGCACGGTGGCCAGCGCCCCGGTGAGCGTCGGACTGAAGGCGAGCGCCAGCCCGGCACCCGTGCCCGCGTACCCCGCGTACAGCACCGCTCCCCCGTCGCCGCCGCCGTGGAGGGCGAGTCCCACGACGGCGACGGACACCGCGGTGAGCGTGAACCCGGCCGGAGCGAGGGCCCGCTGCCAGGCGGCCGGCCACTTCCGCCAGGTGAGGCTGACCGCGCCGAAGACGACGGCGGTCGGCCCGAAGCTGAGCCCGGCCCGCAGGGCGCTGTAGCCGAGGCCGCCCTGGATGTGCAGGGTCAGCGCGAAGAGGAAGCCGGCGTTGACCGACATCACGGCGAGGATCCGGAACACGGCCCCGCCGACGCCCGGGTGCCGCAGCACCCGGGGCGTGATGAGCGGGGCGCCGCCCCGCCGGGCCAGCCGGGCCTGGTAGCCGCAGAACACGGTGAACAGCACCGCGGCACCCGCCAGCGACAGCCAGGACCACAGCGGCCAGTCCTCCTCCTGCCCGAGCACCAGCGGCACGGTCAGCAGCGACACGGCGGCACCGAGCAATACCAGTCCGGGCAGGTCCAGTGCCCGGGTCCGCTCCCGCCCGCCCGCACCGCCCAGCGGCAGGACCCGCGGGCCCAGCACGAGCAGCACGGCGCCCACCGGCACGTTGACCAGGAACACCGGCCGCCAGCCGGCGCCGAACAGGTCGGCGCTGACCAGCGTGCCGCCGACGACCTGGCCGGCCGCGGCGCCGACGGCCAGGACCGCCGAGTAGGCGCCGAGCGCCCGCGCCCGGGCCTCTCCGGTGAAGGAGCGCTGGATGAGGCTGAGCACCTGCGGGATCATCAGCGCCGAGCCCGCGCCCTGCACCAGCCGGAACACGATCAGCTCGGTCGACCCTTGCGCCAGCCCGCAGGCGAGCGAGGCCACGGTGAACAGGACCAGTCCGGCGAGGTGGACCCGGCCGTGACCGAGCCGGTCGCCGAGCCGGGCTCCCGTGATCAGCAGGACGGAGTAGGTGATGGTGTAGCCGGCGATCACGAGCTGGAGGTCGGCGCCGGAGGCGTGCAGGTCGGAGCCGATCGCGGGGGCCGCGACATTCACGATGAAGACGTCGAGGGCGGCCATGAACAGGGCGGCCAGCAGCACGGCGAGCAGCAGGCGGGACCGATTGTCGGTGGCGGGTGCTTCACTGTGTGTGACGGACGGAGCGGCTGAACGAGCGGCCGGTGCGTCACTGTCAGTGGTGGGTGGTTCACTGGTCGCAGGTTTCGGGGCCGGCTCGGTGCCCGGCCCGCGCCGGGATGTCGTCGTCATGCCGTCGAGCGTGACGACGGACCGGTACCGGTGCCGAGTGCCCGTCGATGCTGGTACTGCCAGCACCTGGCAGGGGCGGGACCGGACGCCGACGATGGAGACGGGGACGACGGGGGTTGACGATGGGGACGAGGACACAGCGGCGCAGGCCGGAGCTGGCCGCCTTTCTGCGCGGCAGGCGGGCCCGGGTCACACCGGCCGACGTGGGGATGCCGCCGGGCCTGCGGCGGCGCACGCCCGGACTGCGCCGGGAGGAGGTCGCGCAGCTCTCGGGTGTGGGCGTGACCTGGTACACGTGGCTGGAGCAGGGCCGGCCGATCAACGCCTCGCCGCAGGTGCTGGACGCGGTCGCGCGCACGCTGCGGCTCGACCCGCCGGAGCGTGAACACCTGTACCGGCTGGCGGAGGTGCCCTTCCAGGCGGATCCCGAGGGCCTGATCCGGAAGATCAGCCCGCAGGTGCAGGGCATCGTCGACGCCCTCGACCCGCTGCTGGCGGTGGTCTACAACTCGCGGTACGACGTCCTGGCGAACAACGCGGCCTACCGGGACCTGTTCCTGGTGCCCGAGGCTCCGGACACCGGCCTGCCGAACGTGCTGTGGACGCTGTTCACGCTGCCGGAGGGGATCTGTCCGCTGGTGAACCGGGAGGAGGAGCTGCCGCTGATGGTGGCGACCCTGCGATCCTCCTACGGCAGACATGTGGGCGAGCCCACCTGGGAGGAGTACATACGCGGGCTGTCGGCGGCGAGCCCCTGGTTCGCGGAGCTGTGGGCCAGCGGTGAGGTGGTGCCTCCGGGGCCCCGGGTGAAGACCTTCCGTCACGCGGCCGTGGGCGAGCTGCGGATGACCTCGCAGTCGCTGTCGATCGACGGGATGCCGGAGTGCCGGATCGTGGCCTACAGCCCGGACGACGAGGAGGCACGGACGAAGATCGCGTTGCTGCGGCAGCGGAGGGAGTGGCTGGGGCTGCCGGTGCGCGAGACGGAGGGGGCCGGGGAGACGGTCCGCCGCTGAAAGCAGAAAATCCCGGCCCCCTCGCGGGGGACGGGATCTTCATCACCGATCTTTGACAACTCGACAGAGTGTCGATCAGTGGAGCTAAGGAGAATTGAACTCCTGACCTCCTGCATGCCATGCAGGCGCTCTACCAACTGAGCTATAGCCCCTGGCGCCACGCGGTGGAACCGCGTGTCTTGTCTCGCCCCGCTCGGCGGGGCGAACAAGAAGAACTTTAGCCTGTGACCTGCCGGAAAGTGAAATCCGGGGTCGGGGGGCCTCGGGACGGGTCAGTCGTCGTCGCCGAGGACGGGCTCCGGCAGGGTGCCCGCGTTGTGCTCCAGCAGGCGCCAGCCGCGGGCGCCTTCGCCGAGCACGGACCAGCAGCAGTTGGAGAGGCCGCCGAGGCTCTCCCAGTGCCGGGCCTCCAGGCCGAGGAGCCGGCCGATGGTGGTGCGGATGGTGCCGCCGTGACTGACGATGACCAGGGTGCCGTCCTCGGGCAGCTTCTCGGCGTGCCGCAGCACGACGGGGGCGGCCCGGTCGGCGACCTCGGTCTCCAGCTCGCCGCCGCCGCGGCGGACGGCCTCGCCGCGCTTCCAGGCGGCGTACTGCTCGCCGTGGCGGGCGATGATCTCCTCGTGCGTCAGCCCCTGCCAGACACCCGCGTAGGTCTCGCGCAGGCCCTCCTCGCGGGTGATGTCGAGGCCGGTGAGGACGGCCAGCTCGGCGGCCGTGTCAGCGGCGCGCTGCAGGTCCGAGGAGACGATCGCGTCGGGCCTCAGGGACGCGAGCAGCCGGGCGGCACGGCGGGCCTGGCCGATACCGGTCTCGGTCAGCTCGACGTCCGTGGTGCCCTGGAAGCGGCGCTCCACGTTCCACGAGGTCTGGCCGTGCCGCCACAGGATGATGCGGCGGCCCCGGCCCTTGCGGTCGGACACCTCACCGGTCGTGCTCATCACCACTCCCCGCCCGGCTCCTGGTCGGCCGCGGCGGCCTGAAGCTTGGCGTGCTCCTCGGCCTTGCCTCGGGTGGCCTTGGCGTCGGCGGGCAGGTCCAGCTCGGGGCAGTCCTTCCACAGCCGCTCCAGGGCGTAGAAGACGCGCTCCTCGCTGTGCTGGACGTGGACGACGATGTCGACGTAGTCGAGCAGCACCCAGCGGGACTCGCGGTCGCCCTCGCGGCGGACCGGCTTGACGCCGAGTTCCTTCTGCAGGCGCTCCTCGATCTCGTCGACGATGGCCTTGACCTGGCGGTCGTTCGGCGCGGACGCGAGGAGGAAGGCGTCCGTGATCGACAGGACGTCGCTCACGTCGTACGCGATCACATCGTGGGCGAGCTTGTCGGCAGCAGCCTGGGCGGCGGTGTGGATGAGCTCAAGGGAACGGTCGGTGGCGGTCACTACATGGCTTTCCGTCGGCGGTCTTTGACCTCAAGGGTCTCACGGACCGCCCGCCGCACCCCACGTGATTACGGCAGCACGTGGGGTGCCCCGGCCGCGCTCCCCGGGGGGAGGCGGCCGGCGGTCAGGACGAGGACGGTTTGTAGTCGCCGCCGAGGACCACCGAGACGTCGGCGCCCGAGGAGACCTTGCCCTTGGTCACGGAGCCGGCCGGCAGGCCGAGGGTCTTGGCGACCTCGGAGGCGTTCGCCTTGTCGGCGGCGTCCGCGTAGATCACCTTCGAGGTGGCCTCGGTACCGGCGGCGCTGCCGCCCTCCAGGAAGGTGAAGCCGCCGTTGAGGAGCACGACGCGGGCCTTCTCCGTGTCGTCCTTCACACCGGTGGCGTTCTGGACGGAGACCCGGACCGCGGAGCCGGCGTCGGGGCTCTTGGCGGTGCCGCCGAGGATGTCCTTCACCACGCTGTCGCTGGTCTGCGCGCTCAGCGTGCCGTCGGACTGCACGGGCAGCAGGGCGGTCCTGTAGTCGCCGCTCTTGGCGAGATCGGCGAGCTTGGCGAGGAAGGCGCCGAGGTCCTTGTCGGTGAGCGGCGGGTCCAGGATCTGCGCGAGCGTCTGCACGGTGGTGGTGGCGGACGACGGGTCGGAGGACAGCTTGCGCAGCACGCCCTGCATGACCTGGCCGAACCGCTCCAGCTGGGCGTTCGGGGCCTCGCCGGCGGCGCGGTAGGTGGCGTAGGCGACGGCCATCTTGCCGCTGAGGGTCTGGCCCCGGCCCTTGTGGACGAGCGGCGCGGTGCCCTTCTTCTTGGCGTCCGGGTCGGGCACGTCGGCGTCGGTGTCCAGCTCGATGTTGCCGACGAGGTCGACGAGGTTCTGCAGGTAGGGGGTGTCGAGCCGCCAGGTGCCCTGGATGCTGGTGCCGAGGACCGTGTCGAGCTGGTCCCGGGTGCCGGAGGTGCCGTCGCCGTCCACGGATTTGGCGAGGGTCGTGGTGGAGCCGTCGTCCCCGGTCAGGGCCAGGGAGTTGGGCAGCAGGACGGTGGTGCCCTGCTTGGTGGTGGTGTTGTCGACCAGCAGCGCCGTGGAGGTGCCGCCCTTGGCGGTGTTGTGCAGGTGGACGACGAGCACGTCGCGTTTCTGGGCGGCGACGGGTGTCGCGGTGCCGTTCTTGCCGTCGGAGGAGGACAGGCCGGGCAGCTTTCCGGCGAACCAGAGGTAGCCGACACCGCCGACCGCGACGAGGGCGAGGACGACGAGGAGGGCGATCAGCCGGCTGCGGGCGCGGCGGCGGGCCTCCTCGCGGCGCTCGGTGCGGTTCTCGGTGAACTTCAGCCAGTCGATGACGTCCTCGGAGTCGCCGTCGGGCTCCTCGACGAACGCGAACTGCTCGGTGCGGTAGTCCGGTTCGTTCGACGCGGTGCCGTAGCCCGGTTCGCCCGGCCTGGCGCCGTGGTCCGGTTCGGCCGGGGCGGTGCCGTGGTCCGGTCCGGCCGGCGCGCGACGGTGGTCCGGTCCGGCCGGGGCGCCGCGGTGGTCCGGTTCGGCCGGGGCGGGGCCGGTCTCCTGCGGGGTCCGCGGGTACTCCGCGGGGCCGGCCTGCTGCGGGATGTAGGCGGTCTGCTCGGCGATCCGCGGCTGCCGGCCGCTGTCCGCCGTCTGCCCGTAGGGGTCGTAGCCCGTGCCGTCCTGGGTGCCGGTGGCGTACGGGTCGTACGGGCCCGGGGAGCCGTAGGGGTCGTAGGCGGGCGGCTGCCGGTCCGAACCGTAGGAGGACTCCGGCTGCCGGCCGGTGGCGTACGGGTCGTAGCCGTAGTCCTGCTGCTGGGCGTACGGGTCGTAGGCCGTCTGCCGGGCCTGCGGTGCCTGTGAAGCCTGTTGTGCCGGAACCTGCCGGTACACGGGTTGGCCGTACTCGTCGTAGCCGACGAGCTCGTACGGGCCGTCTCCGTACCCCGCGTCGTATCGGTCGTTCACCGGTGCCCCTCTCGGCTCACTCGCCGCGGTACAGCTCGCGCTTGTCGATATAGCGCACGACTCCGTCCGGCACCATGTACCAGATGGGGTCCTTCTTGGCGACTCTCGCACGGCAGTCCGTGGAGGAGATGGCGAGCGCCGGCACCTCCACGAGCGAGACGCCGCCTTCCGGCAGCCCCGGGTTGGTCAGGTGGTGGCCGGGGCGGGTGACGCCGACGAAGTGCGCGAGGGAGAAGAGTTCCGCCGAGTCGCGCCAGGTCAGCAGCTGGGCGAGGGCGTCGGCACCGGTGATGAAGAAGAGGTCGGTGTCGGGGTTGAGGGCGCGCAGGTCACGCAGGGTGTCGACGGTGTACGTCGGGCCGCCGCGGTCGATGTCGATGCGGCTGACGGAGAACTGCGGGTTCTCGGCGGTCGCGATGACCGTCATCAGGTAGCGGTCCTCGGCCGGGGAGACCGCGCGGTGGGACTTCTGCCACGGCTGGCCGGTGGGAACGAACACCACCTCGTCCAGGTGGAACTGCGCGGCGACCTCGCTGGCCGCCACCAGGTGCCCGTGGTGGATCGGGTCGAAGGTTCCGCCCATGACGCCCAGGCGCCGCTTGCCCGTGTGGGCGGGGCCGTTGCCCGGTCCGTGCTGCGGGTGCTTCGCCGTGTCGTCGGCCGTCTCGTGCGCCGGACCGGTAGGCATGTCCTGCTCTCCCATGCGTGCAGACCCTACCGGCCCGGTCTCGGACGTCCGGCCGGGGACGGGGTCCCCGCTCAGCGGTCGCGGTTGAAGCGGGTGGTGATCCACAGCAGCAGGAGCAGGATGATCAGGGCGCTGCCGCCGGTGACGGCCGGGTTGAGGCTCTCGTGGTTTCCGCCGTGCGGCTCGCCCTCGGCGGCGAGGGTGACCAACTGGGCTGCGGTGCTCTGGAAGCTCATCTTCGGCAGGACCTATCGCGTGTGGGCGGGATAAAGATGTCGGCTCATCGTAAGCGGGCGGCACCGCGGCGATCACGCCGACTCCGCCGTCGGGGCCGGAGGGCGCCGGCCGGACACCCCGCGGCGGGTTCGTGCGCCGCCGGGAAGCAGGGAACTTCCGCCGGTCGTCAGTCGTCCTTCCGCTTGTAGCCGCGCAGCAGGAACCATGCGGTCAGTACACAGCCGAGGACCATCACGATCAGGACGATGCGCAGCAGATTTCCGGTCCCGTGCTGCTGGACGGCGCTTGCGGCGGCCTCGGTCAGCCGGGCGGCTGCGGGGTGGTGCTCCATGGCGGGGACTCCTTCGGGTGTACTGCCCGTCCACGGTATCTCCGCCTAGGCTGGGCCCCGCCTCGGGGGCACAGTGGCACTTACACGCACTTGGGGGAAGACATGTCCGACGACGGCCACCAGCACACGGAGCGCGTGCCGAGCAGGCAGCGCAGGCGCTTCCCGGGGATCTCCTCGCGGGCCTACGAGCACCCGGCGGACCGCTCGGCCCTGGTCGCGCTGCGCAAGCTCAGCGGGTTCGACACCGTCTTCAAGGCGCTGAGCGGGCTGCTGCCGGAGCGGAGTCTGCGGCTGCTGTTCCTGTCCGACTCGGTGCGGGTGTCCGAGCGGCAGTTCTCGCACCTGCACGACATGCTGCGGGACGCCTGTTACATCCTGGACCTGGAGAAGGTCCCGCCGATGTACGTGACGCAGGACCCGCAGCCGAACGCGATGTGCATCGGCCTGGACGAGCCGATCATCGTGGTCAGCACGGGGCTGGTGGAGCTGCTCGACGAGGAGGAGATGCGGGCGGTCGTCGGACACGAGGTCGGGCACGCGCTGTCCGGGCACTCGGTGTACCGCACGATCCTGCTGTTCCTGACGAGCCTCGCCCTGAGGGTCGCCTGGATCCCGCTGGGCAACCTCGCGATCATGGCGATCGTCACGGCGCTGCGGGAGTGGTTCCGCAAGTCGGAGCTGTCCGCCGACCGGGCCGGCCTGCTGGTGGGTCAGGACGTCAAGGCCTCGATGCGGGGCCTGATGAAGATAGCGGGCGGCAACCATCTGCACGAGATGAACGTGGACGCGTTCCTGGAGCAGGCGGAGGAGTACGACTCCGGCGGCGATCTGCGCGACTCCGTGCTGAAGATCCTGAACGTGCTGCCCCGCTCGCACCCGTTCACCACGGTGCGGGCCGCCGAACTGAAGAAGTGGGCGGAGTCCCGGGACTTCCAGCGGATCATGGACGGCCACTACCCGCGGCGCAGCGAGGACAAGGACACCTCCGTCAGCGACTCCTTCCGTGAGTCGGCGGCCAGCTACGCGAGCGATGTGAAGGACTCCAAGGACCCGCTGATGAAGCTGGTCACGGATCTCGCCGGCGGCGCGGGCGATCTGGGCGGCCGGGTCCGGCGGGGCTTCGACGGCTTCCGGAGCGCGCCGCCGGCCCAGGGAGACGCCCCGGGCGGGGACGAGAAGTAGGCGCCGCGCCCGTCCCGGACGGGCTCCCGCCGCGCGCCGGCGGACCGCCGCCCGTCTCCGCCGGGCGGCGCCCCCTCGCACCGGTCAGAGCGTCGGCTGTGCCTTGGTGGACAGCGTTCCGCACAGGGCCGTGGCACCGTCCATGTCGTAGGGGTTGGTGCCCGCGGGGCCGCCGGGCCCGGCGCTCTGGCCGGCCAGGAGGGGGCGGAGGTAGGCCGTGGAGTCCTCGGCGCAGGCGAGGGGGCCCGCCTGGACGTAGGACGTGACCAGCTGGAGCTGGTGGGTGCGCAGGTCGTCGTGGTCGAAGCGGAAGGTCAGCTCGCGGCGGACGGTGAAGAGGGAGGCGGGGGCGTCGGAGGCGGCGCCGGTGGGGCGCAGGGCGTAGACGAAGGTGTGGTCGGCGGAGACCTCCAGCGTCGCCGAGTCGGCCTCCACGGCCTGGAGGCTGCCCGAGACGCGGATCCCGTCGTCGGACAGCCGGGCCCGGGCGGGGTCGATGCGGACGACCCAGCCGGTGGCCGCGTGCCGGCCGTCCGCCGCCGGGTGGTCGAAGCTCTGGTCGAACTGGGCGAGCTGCTCCGAGTCGATCATGGATCGGGCGGCGCGCGCCTCGTGGCCGGTGATGACGTCCGGGTAGAGCGAGGAGCGGACGATGTAGTCCTTGACGCTGGTGAGGGCGGCCACCACCTGGCTGTCGGAGAAGTGGGCGGTGCTGCGCGAGGCCGGCAGGGGTATGCCCTCGGCGCCGACGGCGAACGGGGCGGCGAGGCTGTGCGCGTACAGGCGCCCGGCGTCGGCCGCGCCGGGCACCTTGCCCTGCGGGGCGAGCGGGATGACCGTCATCCGCAGGGGCTCCACCGGCCGGCGGGCCTGCGGGGAGCTGTAGGGGTGGCGGATGCCCATGTAGATCGCGGTGCCGAAGGCGACGGCGATCAGCATGACCAGGATCAGGGCCTGCCGGGTGAGTCCGCGGTGCAGGGGCGGGCGGCGGCGGACGGCGGGCGCGTGGTCGGCCATCCGCTCTTCGGCGGAGAATTCCTGGAGGCGGGCAGCGCGGACGAACGACTCGTCGAAGACGACGGATCGGTATTCGTCCTCCGCACCGCCGGGGCCGCCCTCGGGTGTCCCCTCCGGTGGGTCTCCAGGCCCGCCCATACCTTCAGGGTAGGTCTCCGGAGCCCCGGGTAAACGCCCCGTCACACGACAAGTTCTGACAGGTTCTCACCAAGTTCGGGCGGGGTGCTCAGGGAGAGTGCGGGATGGCCGAGACGGCCGGCTGGGAGTGTTCGGCGGAGGCGGCGGGAGCGGTCGCGCTGCCCTGTCCGAGGCCGGTCGAGGCGGGAGCGGGAACCCGGTCCCGGGTGCCCGAGGAGCCTCCCCGGTAGACGGCGGCGAAGGCCAGGGCGACCATGCCGATGCCCATCACGACGGCGAGGACCCAGGCCACGGGGCGGTGCCAGCGGACCTGCTTGCCGTAGGGGCCGTAAGGGCCGTCGCCCAGGACGTAGGTGTCGTCCAGCTCGTCATCGTCGTGATCTTGGCCGAATGCGGCGCCCTGGGGGCCGTAGCCGTCGTCGTAGCGCTCGCCCCGGGCGTGGGCCCGGCGGGCCTCCGCCTCGGATGCCTCGGCTCTGGCCTGGGCGGCCGCCAGGAGGCGTTCGACGGCGGTCGGCTCGTGGACCGTGGCCGCCCGCACGAAGGCCTCGTCGAAGACCACGGAGGCGAACTCTTCGTCCGACACCCCGCGGTCGTGGTCGTCGTCGGGCTCCCAGCCGTCAGAGAACGGCGTGCCCCCCACGTCCTCCGGCACGGGTCCAGAGTAGACCTGGGGGGTCAATTTGGGCAGACGGTATGGAAATTCGTCTGCCTGGTGAGACGCCTTTCGGCCGTGCGCCCGCGCCGGGCACGGTGGCCCCTGCGCCGGGCACGGCAGACCGGCGCGCTGGGCCGAACGGGTGAATCTCAGCGGCGTACGTGCCCGTCGCCGGTGACGATGTACTTCGTGCTGGTCAGCTCCGGCAGGCCCATGGGGCCACGGGCGTGCAGCTTCTGGGTGGAGATGCCGATCTCGGCGCCGAAGCCGAACTGGCCGCCGTCGGTGAAGCGGGTGGAGGCGTTCACGGCGACGGTGGTGGAGTCGACCAGCTGGGTGAAGCGGCGGGCCGCCTGCTGGGAGGTCGTGACGATGGCCTCGGTGTGGCCGGAGGTCCACAGCCGGATGTGCTCGACGGCCCGGTCGAGGGAGTCGACGACGGCGGCGGCGATGTCGTGGGAGAGGTACTCGGTCTCCCAGTCCTCGGCGGTCGCCTCGACCACGGTGGCCTTGGAGTCCTTGGCGTAGGCCATGACCCGCTCGTCGGCGTGGACGGTGACGCCGGCCTCGGCGAGGGCGTCCAGGGCGCGGGGCAGGAACTCGGGGGCGATGTCCTGGTGGACGAGGAGGGTCTCGGCGGCGTTGCAGACGCTGACCCGCTGGGCCTTGGAGTTGATCAGGATCTCGACGGCCGTGTCGATGTCGGCCTGGGCGTCGACGTAGACGTGGCAGTTGCCGGTCCCGGTCTCGATCACGGGGACCGTGGACTCGTTGACGACGGTCTGGATCAGGGAGGCGCCGCCGCGCGGGATGAGCACGTCGACCAGGCCGCGGGCGCGCATCAGCTCGCGGACGGAGTCGCGGCTCTCGCCGGGCACGAGCTGCACGGCGTCGGCGGGCAGCCCGGCGCCGCCGACGGCGTCCCGGATGACCCGGACGAGGGCGGTGTTGGACTCGTAGGCGGAGCCGGAGCCGCGCAGCAGGACGGCGTTGCCGGACTTCAGGCAGAGGGCGGCGGCGTCGACGGTGACGTTCGGGCGGGCCTCGTAGATGATGCCGACGACGCCGAGCGGCACGCGGACCTGGCGCAGGTCGATGCCGTTGGGGAGGGTGGAGCCGCGGACGACCTCGCCGACCGGGTCGGGCAGCTTCGCGACGTCGCGGACGTCGGAGGCGATGGCGCGGACCCGCTCGGGGGTGAGGGTGAGCCGGTCGACGATGGACTCGCTGGTGCCGTTCTCCCGGGCCTTGGCCACGTCCTTGGCGTTGGCCTCGACGATCTCGGCGGTCCGGACCTCCAGGGCGTCGGCGATGGCGAGCAGCGCGTCGTCCTTCACGGCGCGCGGGAGCGGCGCGAGGTCGGCGGCGGCGGCCTTGGCCCGGTAGGCGGCCTGGGTGACCGGGGACATCGAGTCGTACGGCGAGAGCGAGGTCATGAGGGAAGGGTAGTGCGCGGGGCGTCGCGGTTCAGCGGTCGTCCCATACCCCGAGACACCCCAAAAGGGATGAACCTCCCGGCCGGACCAACGACCGGCCCGCCCCTCCCGGGGGCTCGCCCGCTCCTCCCCCGGTCGCCCGCACCGCGCGCCGCGCCCGATCACCGTCCGCGCGCCGCCCCCGGCCACCGTCCCGCGCGCCGCCCGTCGGTCACCGTCCCGGCCGCCGCTCCCCCGCTCGCCCGTCCCGGCCGCCGCTCCTTCTCGCCCCTCCCGGCCTCGCTCTTCCCCGGCCGGCTCAGAAGGGGTGTACGCCCACCGGTGTCGCGGGCGAAGGGCCGTAGCCCTCGGCGATCCGGTGGTGGTAGGTCTCGCGGTCGATGACCTCCAGGCCGACGATCTCCCAGGGCGGCAGGCCGGCGCTCTGCCGGTGCTCGCCCCACAGACGCAGCGCCACGGCGGCGGCGTCGTGCAGGTCGCGGGCCTCTTCCCAGTACCGGATCTCGGCGTGATCGGTCGCGTATCTGCTGGTCAGCAGGAAGGGATGGTCGTGGGCGAGCTGTTCCAGGGCCCGCCGCAGTTCGGGCAGGGGGACCTTCTCCCCGGAGACGCTCAGGGTGACGTGCCACAGCCTGGGCAGGTCCTTCGGCTCCTCGTAGCTGTCCCCGGCCGCGACACTCGTCAGAGCACCGCGGGACGCCGCCCCAGGGCGCACTCGTCTCACGACGGCCTCCTTCACGCTTGGCTCGCAAGGCCCGCATGGCTCGCTCGGCCTCTTGACGGAACGTGTCCCCTCAACATGTCCCCGAGACAAAGTTGAGCAGGCCGCAGGGCTCCGCGTGGTGGTTTTACGGAACGTCCCCCACCGGGGGCGTTCCTTACGTCCTGTTTTACGAGCGGTTTTGCGAGAGTCACACGTGCAGGAGCACCAGGTCGTCCCTGTGTACGACCTCGCGTTCGTACGCCGCACCCAGCTCGCGTGCCAGCTCGCGGGTCGAACGCCCGATCAGCCGGGGGATCTCCTTGGCGTCGAAGTTGACGAGCCCCCGGGCCACCGCGCGGCCCTTCGCGTCGCGCAGTTCGACGGGGTCGCCGGCGCTGAACTCGCCCTCCACGGAAGCGATTCCGGCCGGCAGCAGCGACTTGCGCCGTTGCACGACCGCGTCCACCGCGCCGTCGTCGAGGACCAGCGCGCCCTGCGGGGTGGAGGCGTGCTGGAGCCAGAGGAGCCGGTCGGCGGAGCGCTTGCCGGTGGGGTGGAAGTAGGTGCCGGTGTCGCCGCCGGCCAGGGCCTCGGCCGCGTGGACGGTGCTGGTCAGCACCACCGGGATGCCGGCGGCGGCGGCGATGCGGGCGGCCTCCACCTTGGTGACCATGCCGCCGGTGCCGACGCCGGCCTTGCCCGCGCTGCCGATCTCGACGCCGGCGAGGTCCTGCGGGCCCTTCACCTCCGCTATCCGGGAGGTGCCGGGCTTGCTGGGGTCGCCGTCGTAGACGCCGTCGATGTCGGAGAGGAGGACCAGCAGGTCGGCGTGGACGAGGTGGGCGACGAGGGCGGCGAGGCGGTCGTTGTCGCCGAAGCGGATCTCGTCGGTGGCGACGGTGTCGTTCTCGTTGACGATCGGGAAGGCACCCATCGCGAGCAGCTTGTCGAGGGTGCGGGAGGCGTTGCGGTGGTGGGCGCGGCGGCTCATGTCGTCGCTGGTGAGCAGGACTTGGCCGACGCGGACGCCGTAGCGGGCGAAGGAGGCGGTGTAGCGGGCGACGAGCAGGCCCTGGCCGACGCTGGCGGCGGCCTGCTGACGTGCGAGGTCCCTGGGGCGGCGGCGCAGACCCAGCGGGGCGAGGCCGGCGGCGATGGCACCGGAGGAGACGAGGACGATCTCCCGCTCTCCTCCGCCCGCCCGACTCCCGGCGCCGCTCTCGGCGGAGGCCGCTCGGGCCGCCCCCGCGTTCCGGATCTTGGCGAGGACGTCGACGAGCGCGTCGACACGGTCGGCGTCCAGGCCGCCCGCGGCGGTGGTCAGGGAGGAGGAGCCCACCTTGACGACGATCCTTCGGGCCTCACCCACGGCCTGCCTTGCCGTTGCCACCTTGCCTGCCGCCCCTCGCGTCCGTCCGCTGCGCCGCTCGGAAATCTACGGGAAGCGGACCTCCCGCCGCACATCGGTCCAGCCCCCGGACAGTGCCGTTCCGCACAAGCGGCGGTACGACGGGCGGCCCCGTGCCCGGCGGGAAGCCCCTGCCGGGCACGGGGTGCGGACGGGCGGACGAGGGCCCCCGAGGGGTGCTCCCCGGGGGCCCGGTGGTGGCGGCGGGGCGGTCAGCGCGTGGCCACGCCTTCCGTCTCCCCGGCCGACGCGGTGCGCGGGCCCGGTACCGCGTTGGTCAGCTCGGCCGTCTCGGCGGGATCGGCGTTCCCCGCGCCCAGCCGGGACCGGTGGCCGAGGTTGCGGGCGTCGGCCTTGAGGGCCAGGCCGGCCACCGCGGTGTCGAAGCGGTCGATCGACTTCGGCTCGTCGGGCCCGAGCAGGTACCGCTTCAGCTCGGTGCGCGCGTCCGCGAGCGGGTCGGCGGACGGGTCGTGCACGGCGTCGAGCAGGCCGCCCAGCTCGGCCGCGTCGTTGGACAGGATCACCGCGGCACGCACGGCCGTGTTCTGCCGCCTGAACTCATCGGCGCCCACCCCGGCGGAGTCGGTGACGGCGTACGGCTTGCCGCTCGCGATGAAGTCGGAGACCGCGGAGGAGATGTCGGAGACCATCGCGTCGGAGACGTTGAAGCAGTCGTACAGGCGCGGCCGGGCGCCCGTGACGACCCGGTGCTCGTACGAGGGGAAGGAGCGCCAGTAGGCGTCGTTCCACTCGGCGCGCAGCCGGGCGGTCTCCTGGTGCCGGTGCACGTCGGCGATGCCGTCGCGGGTGGCCTCGGCCTCGTCGCCCTTGGCGCGGTCGATGCCGGCCAGCTCGTCGAGCCGGGCCTGGATGCGGGCCAGCTCGGCCCCGGCCTCGTCCATGGCGTCACCGTCGGCGGTGAAGCGGGAGTCGTCGGCGCGCTCGGCGGCGGCCTCCTCGACCAGGGCGGTGATGCGCTTGTGGGCGGCGGCCGCCTCCTTGCTGACCTTGCCGGTGAACGGGTGCGGCTTGTACAGGACGCGGACCGGTGGGTCGGCCGCGATCAGCTTCCGCACGATGTTCTCGCCGGCGAGCACGATCGAGGTGTTGCCGGGGTTGCCGTCCCAGCCCTCCCAGGTGGGTGCGTACAGCACGGTCGGGCAGCGGTCGGCGGCGGCGGCGCGGGTGCCGTCCGGCGCGCGGCGGCGGCCCTGGATGGGCGCGAGCTGGGGGCGGCCGACCTCCACGATGTCCTCGTCGCGGACGCCGACGTCGGCGATGGCGTAACGGTCGCGGCCGGCGCGGCCGGCGGTCCACACCTCGTCGTACACCTTGCTGTACGGGTTGACGCTGGCGAGCTTGTCGCTGTCGCCGTGGCCGATGAAGACGTGCTTCATGGTGGGCACGCGCAGCAGGTGGATGTTCTTGCCGACGTTGGCCGCGTACAGGGCCACACGCACGGTCGACAGGTCCAGGTTCATCAGGTGCACCCCTCCGGGCACGCAGACGACGGGGACCGTGGTGGGCGCGAGGCTGCCCAGGATGACGCGCTCGCGGAGGACGATCAGCGGCCGGGTCTCCAGCCGTTCCATCGTCTCCAGCCACATGTTGACCTGGTACGCGGAGTCCTTGGAGCCGGAGAAGTACAGGACCGTCTCGGGCTTGTAGCAGGCCAGCCAGTCGTCCACGGCGGCGAGGACGGCATCGGCCTTCGGCGGGGTCCTGCGGCCGCGCACGTACGGCACGAGCACGAGCACGTACAGGAGGCCGAGGCCGAAGGTGAGGCCGATGCCGGTGAAGGCGGCGACGGCGGAGTCCAGCTCGGCGGAGACCAGGATGCCGGCGACCGCGAACAGGTCGAGGTGGAGGATCTTCTCCGCGGAGCGGTGCAGCAGCCGGCGCGGTGGCGCGTCCGGGATGCGGATGCGGGAGCCGAGGTCGATGTTGCGCGTGGCGACCGGCATCCGGCGGCGGTTGCGGATGAGGGTGACGAGCGCGCCGTGGGGTGCCTGGAGGCCGTAGAAGGCGATGAAGCAGGCGATCGCGCCGTAGAAGACCAGGTCGTCCGGGAGGGACAGGCGGGCCAGCAGCAGGACCAGCAGCAGCTGCCGGATCAGGAAGCGGATCGACAGACCCGCCCGGACCTTGCTGAGGCGGCTGACGAGGTAGCTGTTCTTGCGGTGCAGATAGTGGTCCGCCAGGTACGTCACGGCGGTCAGGGCCGCGAAGGCGGGGACGCTCGGGACGAGCGCGGCCGACATGAGCGCCGGGAAGCCCAGGATCAGGAGGGCCGCCGCGGCCAGCTGGGCCGCGCTGCCCACCCGGGCGACGCGAATAGCGGTGGATATCACGGAGAAACCTGCTCTGGGAGGGGGAGCGCCGGCATGATTCGGCGATGCCGGACATGCCGGGTTTCACAAGATGTACGGGTGTTCGCGGTGTACGGATCAGGCCTCTGCGAACGCTCACGCGCGCGAGCGCCACAGAGGCCTGGTCTTCGTGGCTTTCGTGCGGACTCCTACATGGCGACCTGGCGGTCCAGCACCGAGGCGAGCGCCTGCTCGAAGCCGGAGGCCTTGACGGCGTCCGCGGTCGGGTCCTGCTGCCGGACGTCGATGACGTGCCCGGTCAGCTCCGACAGCAGCACGTCCAGGGAGGTGCCGGCCACGGCCTCGGAGGAGAGCAGGCTGCTCGCGGGTTCCTCGCCGAAGGCCTTGGTGCGCATGGGGGTGGCGGTGCGCTCGGGGTTGATGCAGTTGACGCGGATGCCGTCGGCGGCCCATTCGTCGGACAGCGCCTGAGTGAGGTTCACCATGGCGGCCTTCGTGGAGGAGTACAGGGAGTACTCGGCGCGGCCGCGGGTGTAGCTGCTGGAGGTGTAGAGCAGCAACTGGCCCTTGGACTCGGCCAGGTACTTGTAGGAGGAGCGCGCGATCTGCACGGGGGCCAGGTAGTTGACGTTCAGCGCCTCCTCGATGGTGGCGTTGTCGGTCTCGGCGAGCTTGCCGATGCGCAGCACACCCGCGGTGTTGACGACGTAGTCGATCCTGCCGGTCTCCGCGTACGCCGTGGACAGCGCGTCGTCGACCTCCTCCGGGTTCTCCACGTGGGTACCGGTGGTGGAGCGGCCCAGCGCGTAGACGTTCGCACCGAAGGATTCGGCGAGTTCGGCGATGTCCTTGCCGATGCCGTAGGAGCCGCCGAAGACGACGACGGTCCTGTCGCCGAGCAGTTCGCGGTAGGTGTCATCGCCGTACTGGTCGGGCGCGGCGGTGGAGGCGAGCTGGAACAGCTTGTCGGCGATGAAGACGTCGACCGGCTGGGTCACCTTCATGTTGTACTCGTCACCCGCCACGACGTGGATCGGCACGTCCGGCAGATACTTGAGGACCACCGAGCAGTCGTCCGTCGCCTCGAAGTTGGGGTCCTCGGCGGCGACCTCGTAGGCGCGGCGGATCGTGGACAGCTTGAAGGCCTGCGGGGTCTGGCCGCGGCGCAGCCGGGAGCGGTCCGGGATCTCGGTGATGAACTCGCCGTCGTCGCCGTGGGTACGGGTGACGATGACGGTGTCCGCGGACGGGATGGCGACGTCCACCGCCTGGTAGCGCTCCAGCGCGGCCACGCAGTCGTCGATCACGCGCTGCGAGAGCAGCGGGCGCACGGCGTCGTGGAAGAGGACGTTGAGGTCCTCGCCCTCGGCCAGGCCCTCACCGAGAGCGGTGATGGCACGCTCGGTGGTCTCGTTCCGCGTCGAGCCGCCCTCGATAATTCTCTTCACCTTGGTGAAGCCGGCCTTTGCGACGATCCTCTCGACGTCCGGCACGTAGCCCTGGGCCATGAGCACGATGACGTCGTCGATGGACTCGGCGCCCTCGACGATGGCCAGCGTGTGCTCGATGACTGCCTTGCCGGCGATCTTCAGCAGTTGCTTGGGAATCGACAGACCCACTCGCTGACCGGTTCCACCGGCCAGGATCACTGCGGTTGTTCGGGGCTTGGCTATGTGCTGGGACACAGTGCAGACCTACCTTGTGGCGACTGGGAACCGTGGCAGGGTCCCACTTCCGGTAACCGCAATGCAAGGCGAGTGACCTGTACTGCATATGTACGCGCAACCGGTCGTTCACCATTCACTCCGGGTGATTGACGGCGGTCCGCGTGAACACCCCTCGGAATTGCTGTGAGTAAGTCCACAGATTCCCGTGAGCGGGTTTAGCGCCGCCGAAACCGCTTCGGCCGACGGCGCCCGGGCACCCGCACAGGCCCCTCCGAGGGCATCTGGCGCCCGGTATGCGCCCAGGTGGCACGGCCGTCCGGCGAAGCCGCCGCGGCACCCATGACCGCCGTCTTCCCGACCGCCCGGCGGGGTGTCCAGATCTTCACGTCCCGGTCGATGGGGGCACACGCATTCTTCATATGCGGCACGGCACTGTTACGGACGCGGCGAGAATACAGATCATCCGGGAGAGCATTGCCCCGTAATTCCACATCGAGATTCCTCAGCATTTCGACCTCGGCCGGGGTGAGTGCCCGATTCGTGGTGTCCGGGATCGGCTGAAGAAGTTTGTCGGGCGAATTGGGCGACGCCCGGAAGTGCGCGCGGTCCGCCGCGGTCACGGCCGTCGGCCGCGGCCGGGGTGTCCCGCTCCGGCCCGGTGACCGTGGCCCGGCGGTCGGCCGGCCGGTCGTGCCTGCCGGTCGTGCCGGTCGTGCCGGTCGTGCCGGTCGTGCCGGTGCCGGACGCCGGGGTGAGGCTTCCCGTAGGGCGGTCCGCACAGAATGTGCTCCGGCCAGGAGTCGTCACCTATGCGAAGACCGTTCTGCGCGTACTGCTGCCACGGCGGCCTGCGCGACGGAGAGGGCCGGGAGGAGCCTGGGGCCCGGCCGGGTCCCCGGCTAGCCTGGGCCCACAGCACGACGCCGTCGGGCAGCGGGTCGCCGGAGGCCACGCCGAGGGTGAACACCCGTCCGGGAGCGGTGTGCCGGCGGCGCGGCGCTGCCCCCCGCTACGGCCTGTAAAGCCCTTACGCCGCACGGGTTCTGACGGGAGTTGGGACGGGTCGGCAGGCACCCAGCGCCCTTCAGACGCAAAAAGCGCGACACGCAGCGGACCTTGAGTCCTCTGCGTGTCGCGCGGTCCGGCTCACCGGGGCGGGGCGGCATCGCCTCCACGGCCCCGGCCGGTGCGGCCGGTGTTCACCTCGTCGGCTGCCCGGCGGGCGGGCAGCACGTCCGCTCTACTCGAACGGGTCGAAGTCCTCGTACTCCCCCAGCGACTCGTCGCGCTCCGCCTGCTTGTCCCTGCGGCGCTGCGCCGCCGGCCGGGGCGCTTCGAACCGGTGGTCCTCGCCACGGCGGCCGAGCATCTCCGCACCGGCCATGACCGTCGGCTCCCAGTCGAAGACGACCGCGTTCTCCTCGGGGCCGATGGCGACGCCGTCGCCCGAGCGGGCGCCCGCCTTCATCAACTGCTCTTCCACGCCGAGGCGGTTGAGCCGGTCGGCGAGGTAGCCGACGGCCTCGTCGTTGTTGAAGTCGGTCTGGCGGACCCAGCGCTCGGGCTTCTCGCCGCGCACCCGGAACAGCGGCTCGCCGCCGCTCTCCTCGCGGGTGACGGTGAAGCCCGCGTCGTCCACGGCCTTGGGCCGGATGACGATCCGCGTCGCCTCCTCCTTCGGCTTCGCGGCGCGCGCCCTGCCGACCAGGTCACCGAGGGCGAAGGACAGTTCGCGCAGCCCGATGTGGGCCACGGCCGACACCTCGAAGACGCGGTAGCCGCGTGCCTCCAGGTCGGGGCGGACCATCTCGGCGAGGTCCCTGCCGTCGGGCACGTCGACCTTGTTCAGGACGACGACGCGTGGACGGTTGTCGAGGCCGCCGTACTGCCGCAGCTCCTCCTCGATGATGTCGAGGTCGGAGACCGGGTCACGGTCGGACTCCAGGGTCGCGGTGTCCAGCACGTGCACGAGCACACTGCACCGCTCCACGTGCCGCAGGAACTCCAGACCGAGGCCCTTGCCCTGGCTGGCCCCCGGGATCAGACCGGGCACGTCGGCGATGGTGTAGACGGTCGAGCCTGCGGTCACCACGCCCAGGTTCGGGACGAGGGTGGTGAACGGGTAGTCCGCGATCTTCGGCTTGGCCGCGCTGAGCACGGAGATCAGCGAGGACTTGCCGGCGCTGGGGTAGCCGACGAGCGCAACGTCGGCGACCGTCTTCAGCTCCAGGACGATGTCCTGGAGGTCGCCGGGCACGCCCAGCAGCGCGAAGCCGGGCGCCTTGCGGCGGGCGCTCGCCAGCGCCGCGTTGCCGAGGCCGCCCCGGCCGCCCTGCGCGGCGACGTACGAGGTGCCGTGGCCGATCAGGTCGGCGAGCACGTTGCCCGCCTTGTCCAGCACGACCGTGCCGTCCGGCACCGGCAGGACCAGGTCCTCGCCGTCCTTGCCGGAGCGGTTGCCGCCCTCGCCGGGCTTGCCGTTGGTGGCCTTGCGGTGCGGGGAGTGGTGGTAGTCGAGCAGCGTCGTGATCGACTGGTCGACGGTCAGGATGACGTCGCCGCCACGGCCGCCGTTGCCCCCGTCGGGGCCGCCGAGCGGCTTGAACTTCTCACGGTGGACGGAGGCACAGCCGTGGCCTCCGTTACCCGCGGCGACGTGCAGTTCGACGCGGTCCACGAAGGTGGTCATGGTTCAGTGCCTCCAGAAACTCACGGGTATTACCAATGTCAACACGCGAAAGGCGGACCCGCCTTCCCGAACGGGAAGTGAGGTCCGCCTCGCGAGCGTTCGGTGCTGAATCAGTCGATTCAGGCGACCGGAACGATGTTCACGACCTTGCGGCCACGGTGGGTACCGAACTCCACCGCACCGGCCTGGAGGGCGAACAGCGTGTCGTCGCCGCCACGGCCCACACCGGCGCCGGGGTGGAAGTGGGTGCCGCGCTGACGGACCAGGATCTCACCGGCGTTCACGACCTGACCGCCGAAGCGCTTCACGCCGAGCCGCTGAGCGTTGGAGTCGCGACCGTTCCGAGTGGACGATGCGCCCTTCTTGTGTGCCATTTCTCCTCAGTCCCTTACTTCGCAGCCGCGGGGATCGACGTGACCTTGATCGCCGTGTACTGCTGGCGGTGGCCCTGCCGACGACGGTAGCCGGTCTTGTTCTTGTAGCGCAGAATGTCGATCTTCTGGCCCTTGTGGTGGTCCACGACCTCGGCCTGGACCTTGATACCGGCCAGCACCCACGGGTCGCTGGTCACAGCGTCGCCGTCGACAACGAGCAGGGTCGAGAGCTCGACCGTGTCGCCAACCTTGGCGGTGGAAATCTTGTCAACCTCAACGATGTCGCCCACAGCAACCTTGTGCTGGCGACCACCGCTGCGCACGATGGCGTACACGCGGATCTCACTTTCGCTCGAAGAAACGGCACCCCCGCAGGCCAGTCACCCGGGAAGACCATGGGCGACCTCTCCCGGCCCGCCTTGCGTCCGGGAGGAAGAGGTTTACGGGGATGTGGCGTGTCAGTGGACACGCCGACGGTCAAGGTTACGGGGCCACGACCGAGGGGGTCAAACCGGGCCCCGTGGGTGTGTGGCCCGTCACTCGGAACGAGCCCCACGGGGGTGCGGCCGAACCGATCGCGAACGACCAAACCGGCCCTACGGACATGCGACCGACCCGACCACCAACGACCGGACCGGCCCCACGGACATGCGACCGACCCGACCACCAACGACCGGACCGGCCCCACGGGTGTGCGGCCGGGCCGGTCGGGAATGACCGGTCCGGCCGCACACCGCGGGCGTCAGCCCTCGTCGCCGGCGGTGGGGACCGTGGTGGTCTTCTTCGCCGTCGACTTCGCGGCGGCCGTCTTGGCGGTCTTCGTCGCCTTCTTAGCCGTCGTCTTCTTGGCGGCCGTCTTCTTGGCCGCGGTCTTCTTGGCCGCGGTGGCCTTCTTCGCCGGGGCCTTCTTGGCGGCGGTCTTGCGGGCCGCCTTCTTGGCCGGAGCCGTCACCTCGGCCACCTCCTCGGCCGTCACCTCGCCCGCCGGGGCCGCCTCGGCCGGGACCGCGGCGGCGGCCTCCGGTGCGGCCGACGGGACGACCACGACGGCCGTCTCCTCGGACGCGGTCGGCGCGGTGGCCTTGCGCACGGCGCGGCGGCGCGGACGGGCCGGAGCGGCGCTCTCGGCGGCCGGGGCCTCCGCGGGCACCTCCTCGGCGGCGGGCTCGGCGACGGCGGCCGGAGCCTCCTCCACGGGAGCCTCGGTCACCGTCACCACGGTCGCCTCGGCACCCGCGGGGGAACCTGCCGGAGCCGACACCTTCCGCGTCGCCCGACGGCGGGTACGGCCCTTGGGCGCGGCCTCCTCGGCAGCCGGGGCCTCGGCCTGCGGCGCCGGGACCACCTGGTCCTCGGCGGCCACCGGCTCGGCCAGCGCCTCGGCGGCCGGCTCCGGCAGCACCGGGCGCGCCGCAGCCTCCTCGGCGGTGACGTCCTGCGCGGTCGGCGCCTCGGCCGGCGCGGCCTGGGGCTCCTCGGCCTCCACGGGCCGCTCGGCCCGGGCAGCCCTGTCGCCCTTGCGGGCCTCGGCCTTCGGCGCACCCGCCGGAGCCGACGCCCGGCGGCTCGCCCGGCGCCGCGTACGGCCACGGGTGGCCGCCGCCTCCGCCTCGGCGACGCTGCTGTACAGCTCCTCGTCCGGCGCGAAGTCGGGCGCGGGCAGCGCGACCGGCTCGGCGGCCTCGGCGGCCACCTCCGCGGCGGTCTCCACCTCGGGCTCGACGGCCTCGCCGGTCTCGACGGCCACGGCTGCGGTCTCGTGCACGTGCTCCTGCACGTCACCGCCGCGGCCGCGCTTCTTGCGCTTGCCGCCGCCACCGCCGCCGTTCACGGTGGCGTGGTCCACGTGGACGATGACACCGCGGCCGTTGCAGTGGACGCAGGTCTCCGAGAAGGACTCCAGCAGGCCCTGTCCGACCCGCTTACGGGTCATCTGGACCAGGCCCAGCGAGGTCACCTCGGCCACCTGGTGCTTCGTACGGTCCCGGCCCAGGCACTCCAGCAGGCGCCGCAGCACCAGGTCGCGGTTCGACTCCAGGACCATGTCGATGAAGTCGATCACGATGATGCCGCCGAGGTCGCGCAGCCGCAGCTGGCGCACGATCTCCTCGGCCGCCTCCAGGTTGTTCCTGGTGACCGTCTCCTCCAGGTTGCCGCCCTGGCCGGTGAACTTGCCGGTGTTGACGTCGACGACGACCATCGCCTCGGTCCGGTCGATCACCAGCGAACCGCCGCTGGGCAGCCAGACCTTGCGGTCCAGCGCCTTGGCGAGCTGCTCGTCGATCCGGTAGGTGGCGAAGACGTCGACCTCGGAGGTCCACTTCGACAGCCGGCCGGCCAGGTCCGGGGCGACGTGCGAGACGTACCCGTGGATCGTGCCCCAGGCGTCGTCACCGCTGACGACGACCTTGGAGAAGTCCTCGTTGAAGATGTCGCGCACGACCCGGACGGTCATGTCCGGCTCGCCGTAGAGCAGCGTCGGCGCGTTGCCGCTCTTGGCCTTCTTCTGGATGTCCTCCCACTGCGCCTGGAGCCGCTCGACGTCCCGGCGCAGTTCCTCCTCGCTCGCGCCCTCGGCGGCGGTGCGCACGATGACGCCCGCGTCCTCGGGGACGATCTTCTTGAGGATGGTCTTCAGCCGGGCCCGCTCGGTGTCGGGCAGCTTGCGGCTGATGCCGGTCATCGAGCCCTCGGGGACGTACACGAGGTAGCGGCCCGGCAGGGAGACCTGGCTGGTCAGACGGGCGCCCTTGTGCCCGATCGGGTCCTTCGTCACCTGGACGAGCACGGACTGGCCGGACTTCAGGGCGGACTCGATGCGGCGCGGCCCGTTGGCCATGCCGAGCGCCTCGAAGTTGACCTCGCCGGCGTACAGGACGGCGTTGCGGCCCTTGCCGATGTCGATGAAGGCGGCCTCCATCGACGGCAGCACGTTCTGGACCTTGCCCAGGTAGACGTTGCCGACGTACGAGGTCGACTGCTCCTTGTTGACGTAGTGCTCGACGAGCACGCCGTCCTCCAGGACGCCGATCTGCGTACGGTCGCCGTGCTGGCGGACCACCATCACGCGCTCGACGGCCTCGCGGCGGGCCAGGAACTCGGCCTCGGTGATGATCGGGACGCGGCGGCGGCCCTGCTCGCGGCCCTCCCGGCGGCGCTGCTTCTTGGCCTCCAGGCGGGTCGAGCCCTTGATGGACTGCACCTCGTCGGACGGTTCGCTGGGCTTGCGCGGCTCGCGGACCTTGACGACCGTGCGCTCCGGGTCGTCGGCGGACGGCTCGCTGTCGGCGGAGGTGTCACCGGCCCGGCGACGGCGGCGACGGCGGCGCCGGCTGCTGGAGCTGGAACCCTCCTCGCCGTGGGCGTCCTCGGCGTCCTCTTCCTCCTGCTCGGCGGTGTCCTCGGCGTCCTGCGCGGCCTGTTCGGCGGCCAGTTCGTCGGCCTCGGCGTCCGCGCCCTCGCCGTCGGCGGCGTCACCGCGCCGGCGACGGCGTCCGCCACGGCGGCGACGGCGGCGCGAACCGGACTCCTCGAAGCCCTCGGCGCCCTCGGTCTCGTCGCCCTCCTCGCCCTCGGCGAGGTCCTCGGCGGGCTCCGGGGCCTCCTCGGCCTCCTCCGGCTGCTCCTCCTCGGCGGCGGCCTCGACCGGCCGGGTCTCCTCGGCGGCACCACGGCGGCGCCGGCGGCGGCGGGCGCCGGTCTCGGCACGCTCCTCCGCCGACTCCTCGGTCTCCTCCGTCCCGGCGGCCTCGGCGGCGGCCTCGGCGGCGGCCCGCTCCGGGGTCTGGAACCGGGGCTCGGCGAACACCGGTGCCTGGAAGACCGCGACGGCGGGGCGGGCGGGGCGGCGCGCGCCCTCGGACTCGGCGGACTCGGCCGCCGGCGCCGGCTCGGAGAACCCGGACGCGGCCCGTACCACCCGGCGCCGGCTGCGGCGCGGCGCGCCGGCCTCGGCAGCGGGGGCCTGCGGCGCCTGGGCGGCGGGGGCGGGCTCGGTGGTGTGCGTGGTCGCGGGGGCCTCCGGGGTGTGGGTGCGCGCGGACTCCTCCGCCTCGCCGCCCTTCTCGTCGGTCTCGGCCACGGCGGCCTCCTCGGTCACGGGGGCGCCGGCGGGCGCGGAGGCCCGGCGGGTGGCACGGCGACGCGTACGGCGCGGAGCGGCCTCCTCGGCGGCGGACTCAGTGACGGCGGCCTCCTCGGCGGCGGCCTCCTGCGACGGCTCCTCGACGGCCGGAGCGGGGACCGGCTGCACGACGGCGGCGGCCGGGGCCTCCTCCGCCCCGGTCACGGCGGCCTCCTCGCCCACGGGGGCGGCGGGGGCGGACACGCGGCGGGTCGCACGGCGACGCGTACGGCGCGGAGCGGCCTCCTCGGCGGCGGACTCAGTGACGGCGGCCTCCTCGGTGGCGGGCTCCGTGACGGCGGCCTCCTGCGACGGCTCCTCGACGGCCGGAGCGGGGACCGGCTGCACGACGGCGGCGGCCGGAGTCTCCTCGGCACCCTTCGGGGCGCCGGCGGGCGCGGACGCCCGGCGGGTGGCGCGGCGGCGCGGACGGGCGGCCGGAGCGGCCTCGGCGGCGGGCTCCTGCTCCTTCTCGGCCTCGGCGGTGGCGGCCGTGCCGGTCTCGGCGGCGGCCGGTACGTCGGACTCGGCGGCGGCCGGTACGGCGGCCTCGGCGGACGCGGGCGCCCCGGCGGGCGCCGACGCACGACGCGCCGCACGGCGCCGCGGCCGGGCGGCGGGAGCGGCCTCGGCGGCCTCCTCCGGCGCGGCGGTCCCGGCGGGCGTGGCGGCCTCCCCCGCGTCCACGACGGCTGCGGCCTCTGCGGCGGCCTCGGGGGCGGCGGCGGTCGGCGTGGCCGCGGTGCGGGTGGCCCGGCGGCGGACGCGGCGCGGAGCCGCCTCCTCGCCGACGACCACGGAGCCGGCCTCCGCGACGGCGGCGGGAGCCGGTTCGGCGGACGCGGCCGGTACGACGGTCTCGGCGGCCTCCGCGGACGGACCGGCGGGAGCGGACGCGCGGCGGGTGGCACGGCGGCGCGGACGTGCGGCGGGTGCCTCCGCGGCTGCGGCCTCCGCCGTCGGCGCGGCTTCACCGGTCTCTTCCGCCTCGGCGGTCACCTGAGCCTCTTCGGTCTCGGTGCCCTCGGTCGCCTCGGCGACCTCGTCGGCATCCGCGGCCGGTATGGCCGGCAGGGTGACCTCCTCGGGCGCCTCCGTGGCCGCGGCGGGCGGGCCCGCCGGGCGGGAGGCGGCACGGCGACGCCTGCGCGGCGGCAGGGTGTCGCTCGGAGTGTTCAGTTCGGAACCCTCGTTGGGTTCGGTCGGCTCGAGCATGCGGGCGTTTCTCCCGTCAGGCTCCCGGGCGCCGCGCCTGGTCCGGCGGCGGTCTCTGGGGACCGTCCGCCGTTGACGTCCGCGGCCCGCGCGATGCGCGATGGCCGCCGTCCGGGGCGCGGGCGCCGCACGGGAGCACTCTGTGTCCTGTCTCGCCGGTTCCGTACGCCTTGTCGGTACGGCCTGGCGAAAGTCTTCTGGTCGGTGCGCTGCCCGACCCAGGTGGCTCCCGAGTACGAGGGCGGCGCTACGACGTCCGTCCCTACGCGGGACCTTCCGGCGTCGGCGCCGTCGCGGCGGCAACCGGTGCGGCCGTCAGGGCCTCGGCTGCCTCGCGGTCGGGCGCGAGCGGGTCGGTCACCGTGCCGGTCTCTTCATCGAGCAGCCCCTGCGCCAGCCTGGTCACCGCTGCGGGGACCGGCGGCGCCAGGTCGGCCACGGCGCGGAGACCGGACAGGACGTCGTCGGGTCGTACGGCAGGCGTCACGTGCCGAACAACCAGCCGCAGTATCGCACAGGGCTGGTCGGTCGGCCTATCAGCCGGTGAACCGTGCGTTTCCAGGCTCACCACGGCCGGGCGTGCGTCGAAGGTGCGGACACCGTTCTTGGTCATCCGCTGGACCTCGACGGTCTCGGCCCGGTCGAAGGACTCGACCGCGCGCTCGGCGTCGGCCGGGTCGACACCGTCCAGCCGCAGCTCCCAGACGGAGGCCGTCAGCCGGTCGGCGAGACCGGGGGTCCGTGCCTCGACCGCCTCGATGACGTCGAGCCCGGGGGGCAGCGACTCGTCGAGGAGGACGCGCAGGGGCTCCGGGTCGCGCGATGCGGTGAGCGCGATCTCCAGGTACTCCGCCTCACTGCCCGTGCCGGTGGGTGCGGCATTGGCGTACGACACCTTGGGGTGCGGCGTGAACCCGGCCGAGTACGCCATGGGCACCTCGGCACGGCGCAGCGCACGCTCGAAGGCGCGCTGGAAGTCTCGGTGGCTGGTGAACCTCAGGCGGCCGCGCTTGGTGTAGCGCAGTCGGATGCGCTGCACCGCGGGTGCGGGCGGCGGGCCTTCGGGCTGTCGCTTGCCCAGTGTCCTAGTCCTTCGTGAGTGCGGTCGTACTCCTACCAAGAGTACGTGTGTCGCGGGCCACGGGTTCCCGCCGGTCCACCGCTTCCGGCTGCCGGGGTGCGCCGAAGAGCATCCTCCGGAACTCCGCGCGGGTCTGCCGTACCGTGTCGCGGGCCGAGGCCAGGGCCTCGCGTGCGACCCGCCCCACGGCGCGCATGCCCGCGGCGACGGGCCGCAGGACGGCGTCCCGTACGACGTGCCCGACCGGGGTGAGGACGGTCCGGTACACCCAGCGCACCGGCTCCACGAAGATCCACCGGAAGAGGGTCCCGAGCACCCGCCCGACGGCCCGCGAGATCCGCCCGGCGACCCGCCAGGCGTGCCCGAGGGCCTCCCCCACCTCGCGCGCGACCAGTGCGAGGAACCGGCCGACCGGCGCGAGCACCCAGCGCCACAGGGCGAGCGCGGGCAGGACGAACAGCACCCGCGCGGTCCGGTACAGGGCCAGGCCGACCCCGGTGACGAGCAGTCCCAGCAGCGCCCCGAGCCCGCGCGCGCACCAGGCGACGGCCCGGGCGACGGGTGCGAGGACCCAGGTGTACAGCCACCGGGCGGGGACGACGAACAGGTACCGCAGCAGCCAGGCGACGGCCGTGTACACCCCGATGCCGATGGCGGCCAGCACCGCGCCGACGCCCTTCAGCAGCCAGGTCACCGCATGCCCGGCCGGGCACAGCACGCGCGCGTACACCCAGCCGAGCCCCGCGCCCACGCCGCGTGCCAGCCAGGCGACGGCGTGCCCGACCGGGGTGAGGACGTACCGGTGGAACCACACCGCCGGCACGACGACCAGGACGTTGCCGAGCCAGGCGAGCGCCCTGCCGGCGGGGACCAGGACGTACCGCCACAGCCCCACGAACGGCCATACGAACAGGGCCCGGCCGGCCCACAGCAGGGCCCGCCCGAGCGGCCTGAGCACGGTGTCGCGCAGAATCCGCCCGGCGACGACGAGGGCGTCCCACACCATCCGCACGGGCACGACCAGCACGAGGACGACGATCCGCACGGGCAGGCGGACGGCGACGACGAGGCACCCTTCGGGCTGTGCCGGCGGAGGCGGCGGCTTCTGCAAGTCCATACCGGGGTAGACGCACGGAGCGCGCGTGCGGATCCGGCTATGTCGTGCGGGCCTTGTACGACTCCGGGTAGCGCGCCGTGAACTTCACGGCGACGACCAGCAGGGCGATGGGGACGACCCAGTTGAACCAGTCGTCCTGGGCGGGGTGGCGGACGGCCAGCCAGGTCGAGACGGCCATGAGGGCGAAGGCCGCTCCCCACACGGCCGTCAGCACCCGGTTGATGTGCCGGAAGACGGGTGAGTCCCACACCTCGGGGGGTGTCTGCTCCCGGGCGTACTGCGCGGTGAACGGGTCGGTGAACAGCGACCCGAGCGCCACGACGGCCACCAGCCCGTTCGAGATGACCTGGGCGTACTGTTCCAGCCAGTCGAGCTGTGCGCGGTCCAGGGCCAGCGCGAGGACCGAGAGCACGGCGAAGAACACGATGCCGGTGATGTCGAGGACGCGGAGCCGGCCGTGCAGCAGGTCCTGGCCCGACAGGACGATCGAGGCGACGAGTGCGGCGAGGGCCGCGTACTCCCAGGTGCTGGGGCCGGCGACCACGCCGAAGATGATCCACGGGGCGAACGAGAGGAAGACGCCGCCGGTGGTGACGGGCTTCCTGACCGGGGCTTTCGTCGCCGTCTGCCGAGCCATGGGGGTTCCTTCCGTCAGGTCCCGTGACACCCCCTCCTCTCCTATCGTGCCGCCGCGGGACTCGAGCCGCCCGGACGGATTAGCGCGCGGCTGCCGGGGCGGTCCGTCGGCCGACCGGTGGACGGGCACGGGAAGAAATGCCGGAGGGAATTCCGGACCGGCCGGGAACAGGGCGCAGCGCCGTCCGGGGCCGGGTCCGCCGACGGGCTGCAATTCTCCGCGCCGTGGAGGGGGCCGGGCACAGTGATAACCCTAAGAACCGCCCGGACCTGCGGCGGAACTCCCCACTCGGGCAAGGGGATACGCCGGTGGCTGCTTGTACTGGCCGCCGCCGCTCGATAAATTCACCGGCCGGTCCTTTTCCGCCGCGGAAAGAAAAACAGGTCCATGAAAACGGTCTGCCTTAATATGATCGTCAAGAACGAGGCGCATGTGATCCGGCGCTGCCTCGAATCCGTACGTCCCCTCGTCGACACCTGGGTCATCCTTGACACGGGCTCGACCGACGGGACCCAGGACGTCATCCGCGACACGTTCGCCGACCTGCCCGGGACGCTGTACGAGAGCCCGTGGAAGGGCTTCGACCTGAGCCGCACGGAGGCGATCGAACGGGCGCGGGACAGCGCGCGCTACCTGCTGTTCATCGACGCCGACGACGTGATGGAGACCGACCCCGGCTTCACCATGCCGGAGCTGACCCACGACTGCTACGACATCGAGGTGCGCCACGGTCCCGTCGTGCACTGGCGTCCGACGATGGTGTCGACCCGTCTGCCCTGGCGGTACGTGGGCGTCCTGCACGAATACCTGGACTGCGACGGGCCGTTCAGCCGGGCGACGCTGGAAGGCACCCGCATGGTCATCATGGGCGGCGGCGGCCGCCAGCAGGGCGGCGACCAGCGCACGAAGTACCTGCGTGACGCCGCCGTCCTGGAGGACGGGCTCGTCAAGGAACCGGACAACCCCCGCTACGTCTTCTACCTCGCCCAGAGCTGGCGGGACGCCGACGAACCGGCCAAGGCGCTCGCCGCCTACGACCGGCGCGCGGCCATGGGCGGCTTCGCCGAGGAGGCGTTCTGCTCCCGGCTCTACGCCGCCCGGCTCGCCCGGACACTCGAGCGTCCGACGGCCGAGGTCGTGTCCCGCTTCCTGGAGGCGTACGAGTACCGGCCCACCCGGGCGGAACCGCTCGGCGAGCTCGCCCATCTCCACCGTGTGCAGGGCGAACGCTGGCCGCTCGCCTACCTGTTCGCGCGCCGCGCGGCGGAGGTGCCCCAGCCCGACGACATCCTGTTCGTCGAGCACGGCTGGTACGACTGGCGGATCCTGGACGAGCTGGCGGTGTCGGCGTACTGGACGGGCGCGTACCGCGAGTCGCTGGAGTGCTGCGAGAAGCTCCTGGACGGCGGCCGGCTGCCCGAGGCCCACCGGGAGCGGATCATCGCCAACCGCGACTTCGCCCGCGCCAAGCTGTCGGTCGGCGCCCCCCGCCCCCAGCCGGCGTGACACCGGGCGGCTTCCCGGCGCTATCCGCCGTCGGGGTGCGGCAGGTCCTGCTCGGTCCAGATCGTCTTGCCGGTGGGCGTGTAGCGCGTGCCCCAGTGGTGGGTCATCTGGGCGATGATGAACAGGCCCCGGCCGCCCTCGTCGTCACTCGCGGCGTGCCGCAGATTGGGCGAGGTGTGGCCGGTGTCGGAGATCTCGCAGATCAGGCTGCGGTCGCGGATCAGGCGCACCTGGACCGGCCCGCCGACGTAGCGGATGGCGTTGGTGACCAGCTCGCTGACGATCAGTTCCGTGGTGAACTGGAGGTCCTCCAGGCCCCAGTCGCCGAGCTGTTTGCTGACGGCGGTGCGGATGGCGGCCACCGCCGCCGGGTCCGGCAGCAGCGCCCACTCGGCGTACTGGTTCCGGTCGAGCCGGCGTGTGCGCACGACCAGCAGCGTCGCGTCCACGTCCACCGGCCCGGGCAGCAGGGTGGTCACCGCCCTGTCGCACAGCACCTCCAGGGGCGCCCGCGCGCCGGCGAGGACCTGGCACAGCTGGGCGAGCCCGGCGTCACGGCTGTCGGCCGCCTGGAGGAGTCCGTCCGTGAACAGGGCGACGAGGCTGCCCGGCGCCAGCTCCAGTTCCATGCTCTGGTAGGGCAGGCCGCCGATGCCGAGCGGCGGTCCCGGCGGCAGCTGCGGGCACTCGACGGCGCCGGTGGACGGTGCGGCGACCGCCAGCGCCGGATCCCCGGCCCGCGCCAGGCTGCAGTTGCCCGACACGGGGTCGTACACCGCGTACAGGCAGCTCACGCCCCTGGCCTCGTCGGTGTGCGGCCTCCGGCGGCCCGGACCGGTTCCGGTCCTGCCCTCGTGCGCGGTCTGCTCGACCAGGTCGGCGAGCCGGGACAGCAGCTCGTCGGGGGCCAGGTCCAGCCGGGCCAGGACGCGCACACCGGTGCGCAGGCGTCCCATGGTGGCCGCGGCTCGCATCCCGTGGCCGAGCACGTCCCCGACGACCAGGCCGACCCGGGTTCCCGACAGGGGGATGACGTCGTACCAGTCACCGCCCACCCCCGACCCGCTGTCGGCGGGCAGGTAGCGGCTGGCCGAGTCGACGGCGGTGTGCGGCGGCAGCCGGTGCGGAAGCAGGCTCCGTTGCAGTTTGAGGGCCACGCCGTGGCCACGGGTGACCACCGGCATCAGCACGACACCGATCAGCAGGGCGCCCAGGCCCAGGACGGCGACCCCGCCGGTCCTGCCGAGCAGGGGCAGGTCGAGGGAGGTGGTGCCGTAGTCGGGGTCGGAGTAGACCACGAAGCCGGCGTACAGGAACAGCAGGAGCATCATCAGCCCGCCCAGCCCCGGCAGCAGCCCCTTGAAGACCAGGTCCCTGCCGCTGAGGGTGAGGACCTTGCGGTGGTACCAGACGCAGGCGAAGCCGGTCAGTCCGTACTGGAACGCGATCGCCAGACCGACCGCGTCGATCGAGTCGGCCAGGATGTTCCGGCTCAACGAGGTCAGCAGGAGCAGCACGGCGATCGAGGCCGCTCCCATGCCGACGGTCCCCCAGGTCGGGGTGAGGTACCTGCGGTGGAGCCGGGCGAACCGGGCGGGGACCGCCTTGTGGACCGCCATGGAGAAGACCGTCCGGGCCAAGGGCAGGATGGTGGTCTCGGCCGAGGCCAGCGCGGAGGTCAGCACCATGAGGACCAGCAGTCTCGACAGGAGCAGCCCGGTGTCGTCGCTCCCGAACGCGGCCTCGCCCAGTCCGGAGAAGACGTCGTCCGAGTTCTGCGTGTTGCCGAGCCCGATGCCCGAGGTGCCGACTCCCGCGAACGCCTGTGCCGAGGTGGACACGAACCCGTACACGACCAGGAGCAGCACGATGGACATGACCGCGGCGCGGCCGGGGATGCGCGTGCTGTCGACGGTTTCCTCGTTGACCGAGAAGGCGGTGTCCCAGCCCCAGTAGATGAAGACACCCGCGAGGATGCCCGAGGTCAGCGCCTTCGCCGAGGGCACTTCGAACGGGTTGAACCAGGAGGCGGAGACATGGATCGCCGTGGGGGGAGGGTCGACGTAGACCCGGAACAGCGCGACGACGGCGAACACCAGCAGCATCAGCACTTCCAGGCACAGCAGCCAGCGCTGGACCGCTGCCGAGAACTCGATGCCGACGTAACAGACCACGGTCAGTACGACGATCCAGACGAGGCCCGCCACGGTGGTCCACAGCCGGCTCTCCGCCAGGCCGTCCAGGCCCACCAGCCGGAATCCGTAGGCGGCGGCGATCACGGCGAGGTTCGCCATGACGATGATGTTGGCGACGATGAGGCCCCAGCCGCCCATCCAGCCGGTGCGCGGTCCGAAGGTGCGGGTGACCCAGGTGTAGGTGGTCCCGCAGTCGGCGTTGCTCGCGTTGAGTTCCCGAAACGCGTACGCGACCAGCAGCATCGGGATGAACGCCAGCATCGTGACGATGGGGGTCTGGAGGCCGACACCGGCGACGATGATGCCGAGCGTGGCGGCCAGGCTGTACGCCGGGCCGGCGGAGGCGAGGCCCATGGCCACCGAGGAGAACATGCCGAGGGCGTCGTTCTTGAGCCCTTTTCGGCCGACGCCCGTCCCGGGAGCGGGACGGCCGGGGGACTCGGCGCCAGCGAAGTGCCTCACACTTGATTCCAACGCCGGGCCGCTCGCCTCCGCAACAGCGCGGGGGCCGCGTGACGGCCGCCGGGGCCCGCAGCGAGTGGAGGGGTGGGCTTCGGCGAGGCAGGCTTGGTGCATGAGGTCGCCGTTGCGCTCATCCCCTCGGCCAGGAGCACGCGGTCGCGGCCGGGTCCTCTTCACGCTGATGCAGGCCGTGCCCTTCCTGATCGCGCTGGCCGTTCTGGTCATCGAACTGACGCCTGCGCACTTCCTCTACACGGGCCCCCTCCTCACCGCGGTGCCGGCGCTTGCGGCGGTGACGCTGGGGCCCAGGGGCACCGCCGCCGCCACGGCCTTCGCGCTGGCGATCGGCGCGACCACGGCGACCTACAACCACGCCTGGGGCACCCTCCAGGTCTATACCAATTTCCTCGCCCTGGGCCTGGTCGCCGTGGCCGGGTTCATCACGAGCAGTGCCGTGCAGGCCCGCAGGCAGCGAGAGCTCGACCAGGTCCGCCGCATCGCCGTGGCGGCCCAGGAGGTCGTGCTGCGGCCCGTGCCCGCACGGCTGGGCCCGGTGTCGGCGGGCAGCCTCTGCCTGGCGGCAGGGACCGGGGCGCGGGTGGGCGGCGATCTGTACGAGGCCGTGGAGACCCCGTACGGCGTCCGGATGATCGTGGGGGACGTCCGGGGCAAGGGGCTGTCCGCGGTGCGCGCCGTCGCCGTGGCGCTGGGCGCGTTCCGGGAGGCCGTGCACTACGAGGACGAGCTGGTGGAGGTCATGAACCGCTGCGCGGCCGCGCTGCGCCGGGAGGTCGCCGTGCCGGGTGCGTTCGAGGAGGAGGTCCGGCTGGAAGGGTTCATCACGGCGCTCGTCGCGCAGGTCCCGGACGAGCCCGTGGTACAGCTGATCAACCGTGGGCATCCGCCGCCCCTGCTGCTGCACCGGGGCAGGGCGACGCCACTGGTGCCGTCCGAGCCGTCGCCGCCCCTCGGCCTCGAGGATTTCGGCATGGACCTCCCCGCCAAGCCGGAGAGCTATCCGTTCGTGCCCGGTGACCGCCTGCTGCTGTACACCGACGGCGTCATCGAGGCCCGCGACCGGGACGGCGAGTTCTTCGCCCTGCCGGAGGCGATGGAACGGATAGGCGCCGGCACCTCGCCTCCGGCGTTCCTGGAGCAACTGCACCGGGCGCTGGTCCGTCACACCGGGGGCGATCTGGCGGACGACGTGGCGATGATCGTCACCGACCGGCACGCCACCGGACGGGGACCGGTGTCCCGCCAGGCGGGCGTGCCCTAGCGATCGTCCGGGCAGCCGGATCGCGGCCCCCTCCCCGGGAGGCCGGGCTCGGGACCACCGTCCGGTACGTGGGGCCCCGCGCAGGGGGTTTTCGTCCCTGCCGTACGGGCACACGCCAGGGAGACTGCGCGGAGGTACTGACATGAGTGCCGGAGAACGGGCCAAGGCGAAGGCCGAACAGGTGGTCGGGAAGACCGTGCGCAAGGCGGCCCACGCGGTGCACAAGGAAACCCTCGCCGCAAAGGGCGCCGCCCTCGAGGCGCGGGGCAGGATGCGCGGCGCGAAGGAACAGGCCAAGAGCTCCTTCAAGCGCTGACCGGCCGGGCCGCGGGAACTCCGGGTCAGTGCTCGACGACGCGGACGTCTCCCGGCTCGGTCTCCAGCGCCGGGCGGTTGAACAGCAGCAGGCAGGCGAAGAACAGCCCGCCCGCGACCAGCAGGCCCACCACGATCAGCACGGGGACGAGCGCCTCGTCCGGTGACACCAGGATGACCAAGACGCGAGCGTCCACACCAGCGCGCACACCGCGACCGGCAGCTCGAACCGCCCCAGGTCGAAGGCGCCCTTCTTGCGGTCCAGCCGCCGGCGCACCGTGAGGTACAGGACGATCGTCGCACCGTAGATGATCGCCGGCAGGATCGTGGACGCCGTGATCAGCTTCAGCAGCGCGGCGCCCGGCAGCGCGACCATCAGGGCGAGGCCCACGACGAGGATCAGCACCGTCGCGGGGATCGGCGTCTGTGTGCGGGGGTTGACCCGGCGCATGAGCCGGTGGGCGGGGAAGCGCCCGTCGCGCGACATCGCGAAGACCATCCGTGAGCACGAGGTCATCACCACGGTCCCGGCGCCGAAGAAGGCGATCGCGACGGCCACCAGGAGCACCCTCTCCATCGGCGGCCCCAGTTGCTCACGCATGATCGCCGCGACGGGCGACTCGCTCGCGGTGATCCGCGGGATGTCCTCGATCGCGATGGTGAGGCAGATCAGGAACACGATGCCCAGGACACCGGCGGCCACGACGGACCCCACGATCGCGCGCGGGACGCTGCGGAAGGGATCCTTGGCCTCCTCGGCCAGGTTCGCCGCGGAGTCGAAGCCGACGAGCGTCGCCAGGCCCATGATCATCGCGATCATCAGGCCGCCGCCGACGTCGAAGTAGTGGGGGGCGTTCTCGGTGATGCCGCGGGAGGTGAGGTTGCCGGCCGCGCCACGGCCGGTGACCGCCACCGCGATGGCGAGGGCGAGCGCCACCACCACGACCAGCGCCAGCTCCAGCCCGACCGCGCACGTGTTGATCAGGCTGACGAGGCGGGTCGAGGCCACGACGACCACGGCTTGGACCAGCAGGAGCACCAGGGTGATCACCCGCGCGGTGTCCTCGTCCGGCCGCATGCCCACGAGCGGCATGAACGCCTGGCTGGCGAGCGCGTTGTCGATCGCCACCACCGCGATGGCCAGGTAGCAGAAGCTCAGCCAGCCGAATCCCCAGCCGATCTTCGGGTTGGCCAGTCGCGAGGCCCACTGGTACGACGAGCCGCTGAGCGGGATGCGCCCCGCGAGCTGCGCCACCACCAGGGCGACCAGCACCTGGCCCACCGTCGCGACGACCCACAGCCAGATCCCCACCGGCCCCGCGTTCTGCAGTACGTCGTCGTAGGTGGAGAAGATGCCGACCGCCACAGAGATGAACGCGAACGAGATGGCGAACACCTGAAAGGGGCCGAGCGTCCGCTTCAGCTCCTGCTGGTAGCCCCCGAGGGCAGCGGAGTCCTCGGGGTCCCCGGAGCCCGGCGAAGCCGCTCCCGCCACTTCGGCACCCGCCTTCCGTCACACCCCGCCGTCCGGCCGGGACCCTCGCACTGGTACTCACACGGGCCGAGACTCCGACCGACCATCCACGAACTTTCCCGTACATATAAGACACACGTACGGCACCTCTGCACCCGGGGATCGGTACCGTCACCCGCTCGGCACGGCAACCCGAAGGGCTCTGCCGTCCGCACGGGTGACACCCGCCACCGCGTGCGGCCGCCGCGCGGAAGCGCGAAGGCAGGTCGTCAGGTCACTCGTTCGGCATCGACCGATGGTTGCCCGGCCCCGGGACCCGCACGATGACGAGGAGAGCTGCGCCCGCACCGGGCCGGCCGGCACGCCTGCCTCGGCGGGCTTGGATCACCCGTCGCTTCCTCGGAGGACGCAGTGGGACACGCTGTCGGTGATGTGCTGGGCCTGGCCGCCGGTGTGGCCGTCAGCCCGCTTCCCATCGTGGCGATCATCCTCGTCCTGGCCACCCCCCAGGGGCGCCTGAACGGCATGCTGTTCGCCCTCGGCTGGGTGCTGGGGCTCGCGGCGCTCGGCGCGATCATGCTGGCCGTCGGCGGCGCGGGCGGATCTTCCGTCCACAAGCAGCCGGCCACCTGGGTCGGAGCCCTCAAACTCGCCCTGGGCGCGCTCCTCGCCCTCTTCGGCGCCCGGCAATGGCGGCGCCGCCCCAAGGACCCCTCCCAGACACGGCTCCCGAAGTGGATGGCGGCGATCGACCGGTTCACGCCCGTCAAGGTCCTCGGCCTGGGACTGCTGCTCTCCGCGGCCAACCTCAAGAACGCGCCCCTGACCATCGCCGCCGGCGCCTCGATCAGCTCCGCCGGGATCCCCGTGCCGCAGCAGATCGGAGCCATGGCGATCTTCGTGGCCATCGCCTCCCTCGGCGTCCTCGCGCCACTCGCCGTCTATCTGTTCATGGGCGAACGCGCGAAGGGCATCCTCGCCAACTGGCGGGACTGGGCCGCGCAGCACAACGTCGCCGTCATGGCCGTCCTCTTCTTCGTGCTCGGCCTCAAGCTCCTCGGCGACGGCATCGGCATCCTCGCCGGCTGACCCCGGCCCGCCTCAGCCGGCGCTCCTCAACCCGGCCCGCGTCAGCCGGCGCTCCTCACCCCGGCCGGCCTCAGCCGGCGCTCCCGGCCCCGGCCCGCGTCAGCCGGCGCTCCCGGCCCCGGCCCGCGTCAGCCGGCGGCCTGCTGCTCGACGAGCAGATGGACCGGTCCTCGCAGGATGGGGCTTCGCCGGTACGGCGGTGGGTCGGTGACCAGCCTGGGCCCGTCGAGGTGGCGTACCAGCGCGGTCAGCGCGATCTGGGTCTCCAGCCGGGCGAGCGGGCCGCCGAAGCACAGGTGGATGCCGCTGCCAAAGCCGAGGTGCTGGATGTCGCGCCGGTCGGGGTCGAAGCGGTCGGGCTCGTGGAAGCGGTTCGGATCGCGGCTGCCCGAGGCCAGCATGAGCATGATCTGGGAACCCTTGGGGATGACGGTGTCGCCGACGGTGATGTCGCTGTACGCCGCCCGCCAGGGAATGATGTGCACGGGGGGCTCGTAGCGCAGCAGTTCTTCCACCAGCGGCACCACCAGGTCCGGTTCCTCGCGCAGCCGTCGCAGCACCTGCGGGTGGCGCAGCAGGGTGAGCATGCCGTTGGTGATGAGGTTCACGGTGGTCTCGTGGCCGGCGATCAGCAGCAGGTTGGCGGTGCTGACGATCTCCTCGTCGGTCATCCGTCCGTCCGGCCCGTCGTCGTTGGCCATCCGTGTCAGCAGGTCGTCGCCCGGTCGGCCGTGGCGCTTCTCCAGCAGCCCGCCGAGGTACCGACGCAGGTCCTTGCGGGCCTGCAGCCCGTTCTCCAGTTTCTCCTTCGGGTCGGTCTCGGGGTTGTAGTCGATCGAGTCGACGAGGGCTTCCACCCACAGGTGGAAGCGCGGTTCGTCCTCGCGTGGCACGCCGAGCAGGTGGCAGATCACGGAGACGGGGAACGGGTAGGCGAAGTCGTCGACGATGTCGATCTGCTCCTTGCCCGCGAAGCCGTCGATCAGAGTGCCGACGATGGCGGTCAGGTCGCCTTCCGCTCCGGCCACCAGCCCCGGGGTGTGCGGGGGGCCGAAGTGGCGCATCGCCATGCGCCGCAGGCGGTCGTGCTCGGGCGGGTCGAGGTTGATGAACGCCGGCGTGGCGTCCCCCTCGTGCGTGGGCATCGGATGCGACAGATTGCGGACGTCGGAACTCAGGTGCGGGTTGTGCAGCAGGTCCGCGATCTCGCGGTAGGTGCTGACGACGTAGCTGCCGTCCTCCTGCGCAGCCACCGGCGTCTCGCGCAGCTCGGCGTAGAGCGGGTACGGGTCGGGCCGGGAGGAGTAGTCGAGGATCCGGCGCAGCGTGTCGGTGGTCTGGGTCGTGGTCATCTCGCTCCCCTCCTACCGGTGGTGCTGCTGCGCGGCCGTGACCCGCCGCTCACCGGGGTCATGTCCGGTGACGACGACGGTGGCGCCCTGGGCGAGCAGCTGGGGGCCGGGGAAGTCGACCGGCACCGGTTTCGTGTCGGCGGGCTGGTCGGGGGTGGGGCACGGCGGCGGGAAGGGCGCGGCCGTCTCGATCAGCTTCCGGTAGTGGTCCAGCCACTTCGCGTTGTCGAAGCTGACCGCCGCGGTGACCCGGCCCCGGTAGCCGTAGACGGCGACGAAACGGTGGTCGGACACCGACCCCTGGGAGACGATCACCTCGTCGGCGAAGGTCGGCACCCCGACGGACTTGATGTTGACGCCGAACTGGATCGACCAGAACACCGGGAGGGTCAGGTGGGGCCAGCGGTCCGCCTGGCCGTTGACCATGTTGTGGGCCGCGACCTCGGCCTGCTCCACGGCGTTGGCCCAGTGCTCCAGCGAGATGAGCCGGTACTCGTAGACCGGGTTCGGGCAGCGTGCCACGTCCCCCGCGGCGAAGACGTCGTCGGTGACCAGGCCGTTGAGGTCGAGGGCGCGGCAGCCCGTGTCGCAGGCGATGCCCCAGACACCCGCCGCCAGCCCGGAGCCCCGCAGCCACTCGGTGTTGCGGATGCCCCCGAGCGCGACCACCGCCACGTCGGCGTCGACCGTGCTGCCGTCGTCGAAGTGGGCACGGCAAAACCGTCCCTGCGCGTCGCCCTCCAGCCGGGTCACCTTGACGCCGCAGCGCAGGTCGACGCCGTGAGCGCGCTGCATGTCCGCCGCGACGTCACCGATCATGGCGCCGAGCGCCCCGACCAGCGGGGCCGGCGCGAGTTCGGCGACCGTCACCTCGATCCCCCGCTCACGGCAGATGGAGGCGATCTCGGAGCCGGTGAAGCCCGCCCCGATGACCAGCACCCGGGAGGGCCCGGCGGCGAGGGCCCGCTGAAGCCCCTCGGCGTGCTCGCGCGTCCGCAGGACGAACACCCCGTCCAGCGCTGCCTCGCTCTCGACGAACCAGGGCCGGGCCCGTACCCCGGTGGAGATCAGCACCCGGTCGAAGGGGATGTCGCGTCCGTCGGCGAGACGCACGTGGTTGGTGGCCAGGTCCAGCCCGCTCGCGGGCACACCCAGCAGCCACTCGGCGTCGACGTCCCGGCGTCGCGGCAGTGTGGTGCCGTCGGCCGCCACCCACCCCGTCAGCACCTGCTTGGACAGAGGAGGCCGGTCGTACGGCTCGCCCAGCTCGTCGCCGATCATCGTCAGCGAGCCGGTGAAACCCTCCTCGCGCAGGGTCTCCGCGGCCCGCAGCCCCGCCAGTGACGCCCCGACGATCACGATGCGGCCCTCGCGCTTGAACGCTTGCAGGTTGTCGGCGCTGGTCATGACCTCGACGCCTCCACCGGTGCCTCCCGGCCCTCCAGCCGGTCGACCAGAATCGCCTGGACCGGGCAGGCCGCCGCCGCGCGCAGCACCCGGTCGCGCTGGTCGTCGTCGGGAGCGGGGTCGTACATCAGCGCTTCCTCGCCGTGCATCCGGAACGCGTCCGGAGCCAGGAACGCGCACTGCGCGTATCCCTCACACCGGGAAAGATCGACGACAACTCTCATCCCGACCTCCACAGGGACTGCAAAGTGCGGATCCTGGAGCCGGCGCCGCTCCGGCGCACAGGTGCGAGACAGACAGGGAAGGAATCCGGCCGTTGCCCACCTCTGCGGACCGCGAGGGGCGCACCGCGCTCGTCGGGTCTCCACAGAAAGAACGGGTTATCGCGTACATGGCGACGGGCGGTGGAACCGCCCGGAGAACCTGACCCGGTCAGCGTATCCCTCGCCCAGATGGCCCGCATGCCGGGAACGGGCCGTACTGCCGCGCCGCGGCCGCGGTGCCGTTCCCGTCGCGTTCGGCCGACCGGCGCAGTCCGCCCGCTCCCGGCATGCGGCCGGGGCGCGCGGGTGATTCGGTGTCGCCAGGAGCCGTCCCGGCCCGCTCGTGGCCGAGAAGCAGGCAGTCGAGGAGGAGGACCGGAGTGACCGTGACTGAGGGAGCCCCTCGGGGCGTCATTCCCACGCAGCTGCTGAAAGGGCAGAAGGCACTCGTCACCGGCGCGAACTCGGGCATCGGCAAGGCCACGGCCATCGGTCTGGGGCGCGCCGGGGCCGACGTGGTCGTGAACTACGTCGCCGGGCGCGAGGAGGCCGAGGAGGTGGTCCGGGAGATCTCCGGGTTCGGGGTGCGCGCGGCGGCGTACGAGGCCGACGTGTCCCGGGAGGACCAGGTCGTCGCGATGACCGAGCGGATGGTCCAGGAGTTCGGGACCATCGACATCCTCGTGGCCAACGCCGGGCTCCAGCGCGACGCTCCGTTCACCGAGATGACGGCGGCCCAGTGGCAGAAGGTGCTGGACGTCAACCTCACCGGACAGTTCCTGTGCGCCCGGGAGGCGACGAAGGAGTTCCTGCGCCGCGGGGTGGTTCCCGAGGTGTCCCGTGCGGCCGGGAAGATCATCTGCATGAGTTCGGTGCACCAGGTCATCCCGTGGGCCGGGCACGTCAACTATGCCTCCTCCAAGGGCGGCGTGCAGATGATGATGCAGACGCTCGCCCAGGAGCTCGCGCCCCACAGGATCAGGGTCAACGCGGTCGCTCCGGGAGCCATCAGGACACCCATCAACCGCAGCGCCTGGGACACCCCCGAGGCGGAGAAGGACCTGTTGCGGCTGATTCCCTACGGACGGGTGGGTGATCCGGAGGACATCGCCCACGCGGTCGTCGGGCTCGCCTCGGACCTCATGGACTACGTCGTGGGCGCCACTCTCTACGTGGACGGCGGCATGACCCTCTTCCCGGGTTTCGCCACCGGCGGCTGAATCGCCGTCACCGCCGCGCGGGCCGACGCCGGCGGCCCGCGCCGCTCACCCGGGCGGCGCTGCCCGGGTGAGCGGCTCGGACGTGACGGCCGTCAGAGGAAGCGGCTTCCTGCCGGCCGGGCCGGTCTGCATCTGGCCGCGATGAGCTGTACGAGAATGAGGATGGTGATCGCCACCACCAGCCAGGCGGCCTGGTGCAGCACACTGCTGATCGTGTCGCCGTTGACCACGCAGGCCACCAGCAGGCCTGTCAGAGTGATCACGGAGGTGTGGCTGCTGCCAGTCACGCAGGCCACGCCTTGGACCGGGTGGACATCGGGTGCGGACAGTCCACCGAAACCCTGGATGGACATCAGTCCTCCTTGGTTACTCGGGGGCGTACCCCTGGACTCCTCCTCGAGAGCGGACGCGCTCTTTCGGAATGGACGGTCCCAGGCAGGGCACGGCCCTGACAGTGAATACCCACCGGCGTGGACATCGAGGTCGTGCACGTCGGGGTGGCGGTGTCGGACTCCGACAGACAAAAGCCGATTGCAGGTCACCCGAGGAAGTCACCTGCGATGATGATCTCTCGAATCACACGATAGCGATGTATTCCGGGACGATTGAATTGACACGCTGAATCGCCTGCCGATGTCCCGGGAAATTCCCCCGTCCGACGGATATCCATGTCCACGGATACCGAAAGCGAAATGTGCGCGGGTCTGGACCGGCCGGTCCTCAGCGGCGGAAGGTGCCCAGTCCGTCGGCGTCGAGGTGTTCGACGGTGACGCTCGTCGAGTCGCCGGAGCCGGTGTGGAAGGTGACGCCGGACAGGCCGACGGCGTTCTCGCCCCGTGTCCGGTAGCTGAAAGTGTCACCCGCGTAGTGCTTCAAGGGGAACGACATCTTTCGCGGGCCCAGCGTCATGCTCAGGTTCCCGCCGGCGTCGCTGGTCACGGTGACCGGCCCGTAGTAGTCGTTCGCGTAGGTGCCGGTATAGACGTCGGCGGCCTTGGCCGGTGCGGCATGCGCGGGCGGCTTGGCATAGTCCGTGGGCGAGACACCGGTGTAGGCGGCGGCTTCCACCACTTTCCGGAAGAAAGCCAGCCAGTCGACCGTCTGTTTTCCGTTCTGGGCGATGTCGAAGAACGCGGCGGCCACCGCCTCGGGCACGCCGATGGGCTGTCCGTTCGTCAGCACGACGATGCCGAGCCGTTCGGTGGGCAGCAGGGTGACCTCGGTCGCGGCGCCCAGGTCGAAGGCGCCGGAATGGTTCAGGCGCAGCCGTCCGCGCTCGTCGTACCCGACGTTCCAGCCGAGTCCGTAGAAGCCCGGCTCGCCCGCCGGGGCGAGTGGGTCCATCGCGACGGAGTGCGGGATGCGGGTCTGGTCCAGGGCCGCCGGGTCGATCAGCTGCCTGCCGCCGAACGCGCCGTTGTCCAGTTGCAGGCGCATCCACTTGGTGAGGTCGTCGACGTTCGAACTCGCGCCGCCCGCGGGTGCCTGGCTGTCGGCGTTCTCGGTGACGGACGGCCGCCAGCGGCCGTCGGCCTCGACGTGGGCCGACGCCTTGTTCGCGGCCTTGTCGTAGTCGGCACGCCGGTAGCTGGAGTGATCCATCCCGAGGGGCCTGAACAGCAGGTCCGCCGCCAGCCGCGGCCAGCCGGCCTTCGCCGCGTCGGCCACCGCCACGCCCGCCTCGGTGAGGCCGTAGTTGGTGTAGGCGTAGGTCGCGCGGAAGGGAGCCAGCGGCTCCAGCCGCAGGTGCCCGAGGATGTAGTCGCCGGGGTAGCCCAGGTCCTCCAGCAGGTCACCGGCATGGTCGGGCAGGCCACTGCGGTGCGAGAACAGGTCCGCGACCGTCACGTTGGCTGTCACGTAGGGGTTTTTGAGCGCGAAGCCCGGGTCGTGGTCGACTATCCGGTCGTCCCAGCCGACGGCCTTGCGGCCCACCGCCCCGGCCACGACGGTGGAGGACAGCGGCTTGGACACCGATGCCAGCTGGAAGACCGTGCCGGGATCGACCTTCCCGGCCTTGCCCAGCTCTCGGACGCCGAAGCCCTTCGCGTACACGGCCCGGCCCCGGTGGACGACGCCCACGGCGACCCCGGGCACCCCGGTCCGCCGCATCGCTTCCCTCACCAGGCCGTCGAGCCGGCCCACGGCGTCCTGCACCTGCGTCTGCGTCAACTGGGGCGGCGGCTGCTTCGGCGGCGTGGGGGCGAGCGACGCGGTGGCGGACGGACTGCCGGTGGCGGCGGTGCCGAGGCCGGCACACCCCGACACGACGGCCCCGAGCACAGCCAGGTACGCCACCGCCGCGCCCGCCCGGCCCGGCCTTCTCCCGCGACTCCGATTCGCCATGATGGAGACACCTCGCACTCACGAGCCCTCGGCACACCCGGCACCTGTTCCATACTCGCCACAACGGCGGCGGGCGGCACCCGGCCACCGCCGAGCGAGTGGGAAACGGATGGGTGACGGCTCCGGAGCAGGGGGCGACGGAGCACCCTCACGACGACGTGCGCTGCTCCTTCGGCGGGGACGGCCGGGTGCCGTGCTCGGCGACGGACCGGGCGCCGTGCTCGGCGACGGACCGGGCACCGTGCCCGGCGACCGGCCGGGTGCCGTGCTTCGCGACGGGCTGGGTGCCGTGCTTCGCCACCGGCCGGGTGCCGTGCTTCGCGACCGGCCGGAAGTAGTGGTCCAGCGCCCAGGCGGCCAGGCGGGTGCCGGCGCGGCGGCCGGCCACGTCCGCCGTGCGGGAGTGGACGCCGCCCCACACGCGGG
Organism: Streptomyces musisoli; assembly: GCF_016741855.1. Lineage (GTDB taxonomy): Bacteria > Actinomycetota > Actinomycetes > Streptomycetales > Streptomycetaceae > Streptomyces > Streptomyces musisoli. Next base: position 485,108 of record NZ_JAERRH010000003.1, read on the forward strand.
CGTCGACGACGTCCCGCTCGAGGTCTTCGGCGGACCCGTAGAACCGCATGGTGCCGGTGACCTCGGAAGGGACGCGGAGGTCGATGCGCGAGGTGCCGAGGACGCCGGTCAGGGCGCGCACCACGGCGGCGGCAACCGTCGTGTGGCCGGCGATGTGGTCCGGATGCGGCGGGGTGAGGAGCAGCGGCTCCCAGGCCGGGTCCGCCGTCGTCGCGGGGTTGCCGTCGGTGTCGGCGAGACGGATGGCGGTGATCGGCCGCCAGGAACCGTAGTGCAGCTTGGCGTCCCATGCCGTGACGACGGCGTCGGTCGCCGACGCGTTCACCGCGGCGAACAGCCGGGCCGTCCGGGCGATGCCCAGCCGGTGCCGGGCGGCGTGATCGCGTACGGCGCTCTGAACCTGTTCGACCAGGTTGCCGCTGAAGAAGAGGGCGGTCTCGGTCTGCCGCGCACTCCTGCCCGAGCCGGTCTTCGCGCCCATGACCTTCAGCTCCCGGAGATCCTCGGCGTAAGCGGCCGAGGAGAGGGCGGGTGGTCCGCCGGGGCGGAACTGCTGCGGGGAGTCGAGCAGGAGGGGGCGGAGCCTGGCGAGCCAGGTGTCGATGAACGGCTGGAACGCGGGCGGGGTGGGGCGCCAGACCCCCGGTGCCGGTGCGGCGGTGAACGGAACGTCCGCGAACCTGCCGTCCCCTTCCCGGAGTTCGACGACGCGGGCGGCCGCGCGCTTTCCGTAGGCGACGCCCCGGTCCCTGGCGTGACCGGCCGGGAGGGCGGCGAGCGAGTCCGCGTAGGAGGTGTCGATCCGTGCCTTGGAGGCAGGGAAGTACGTGAGCAGCACGTCGTGGGCCGCGGTGGCGGCGGCCGCCGCCGAGGACGCCCCGGCCGGACCGCGCTCACGCCATTTGTACAGGTCGTAGCCGCCTTCGATCCCCACCACGGCGTTGTACACGGCGACGGAGACGAACCCGTGCCAGATCGCCGCCTGCCCGGAGGGGCGTGGGCCGAGGGCGGTCTTGATCGTGTCGGTGGCGATGGAGTTCCACTCGCGGACCACGGCTGCCGGGTCCGCCGCGGTTCTGGCGTCCGCGTCGGGGGGACTCGTCGCGGCGGTGAGCGTCGCCAGGGCGATGGCCGCGACGGTGCAGACGAAGACTCGGACGCGTGAACGCGGAGGGACGACCGGAGGGGGCTTCAGACGCACGGCGTGCTCCCTGGAGTTGAGTGCCCCAGGCTTAGCAACGGCCCGCTGCACGAGCAAGACAACTCGCCGCGAACCGGACAGTCCTGGGCCCTTCGACGCCCGACCGCCCGCCACCGGGACCGACCCACCGATGAGTTTCGCCGGCTGGGCCGGTCTACCAGGACGTACGCCATCGAGCCACCGACTGGAGATCCACCATGACCCACCCCGCACACCCCGGCCGCATGCTGTTCGTGAGCATCCCCGTCGCGGACCTCGAGCGCAGCAAGGCGTTCTTCGCCGAGCTGGGGTTCGGCTTCAACCCGGCGTTCGCCGACGAGTCCTCCGCCTGCATGCTGGTCGGCGAGCACGCCTTCGTCATGCTGCTCAGCCGCGAGAAGTTCGCGGAGTTCGCGAAACTGCCGATGGCCGATCCCGCCACGCACACGCTGGCGCTGTACTGCTTCAGCGTGTCGTCCCGCGAGGAGGTCGACAAGATCAGCGCCGCCGCGCTCGCGGCGGGCGGCACCAAGGCGGATGACGCCGAGGACCACGGCTTCATGTACGCACGCAGCTTCTTCGACCTCGACGGCCACGGCTGGCAGGTCATGTGGATGGACCCGGCGGTGGCGGAGCAGGGCTCCGAGGCGTGCGCGGCCTCCGAGCAGGACACCGACACCCCGGCCTGACCCACCGCGTGGGCCCAGGTGAGCGGGACCGCTCACGGCCGAGGGACGCCAGGTGCAGGTTCGGCGTGCTCCAGCAGTTCGCGTACGAGGGCGACGAGGGTGTGCGGCGTTCTGGCCACCGCCTGCGGCAGAGCACGAGCCGCGGGCGGGACGATGTCCGAGCCGTCGAGGTTGACGATCCAGAGCTGTAGTTCGCCCACCTCATGCCGTCGCAGGGCCAGTTCGATCTCGTCGTAGCAGAATCTGCTCAGTGCGTACGACCTGCTCCACAGGACGACGAACAGGTCGGCGGAGAGGACCGCGTCCTCGATCGTGGGGTTGACCATACGGTCCGGCCGCAGCTCTCTCTCGCCGATCAGGGTGGTGACACCCGCACCGGAGAGACAGGACTCCAGGGCCTTCGCGAACTGGGCGTCGGGCCTCGCACGGCTGATGAAGACACGGCGGGGTGGCCATCTGTAGTTGTGGGGCGGGCGCAGCCGGGCGGTCACCAGCTCATCGGCGATCTTCATGGCGTCGGCCACCGCATCCCTGTCCATGAGCCTGCGGTGGTCCAGTCCGGGATGGACACGGGCCCAGTCCCGCCGTTCGTAGGCACGCCGGGACGCACCGCCGAGAAACGCGAACGGCACGATCGGTTTCCTGCGGGCCTCGGCCAGATGGAGCACCGTGCTCGCGGTCTTCGAGACGCGGCCGCCGATCGAAATCACCACATCGGCTTCTTCGAGGGCCTGGATCTGGCACAGCAGCCATGCCTGTCCCCTGGAGTCGTCGTCCTCGGGGCCCGGGTAGTACCAGTTCTTGATCTCCGTACCGTGGCCGGTCCCCAGCATCTCCAGCATCTCCGTCTGCTTCTCGGCGACCTCCGGATGCCGGGGACTGTGCAGATGGACGATGCGGCCCACGCCGGACTGGACGTAACCGATCACTGTGTGGAGGTCCGCGGAGTCGGGAAAGGGGCTGCACACGAGGAGTTCCGCGCCGGCCTTGGCCACGGCCTGCCCCAGTTGCTCGCAAACGTGCGCCAGCTGGGACTTCTCGTAGTCGGGGTAGGTCGTTTCACCCGTGACGCCACCGACGACGTAGACGGACCTGACCCTGGACGTGGCACCGGCCTGCCCGGTCATGCGCGGCGAGGCCAGGCGCCGGCACAGCAACTTGAACAGAACCTCTGCCGAGGAGCGCGCCGCGAACCGCTTGTAGCGGTCGTCCTTGCGCGGGTCGGCGTGGTCCATGACACCCTTGGCGACCACCCAGTCGGACAGGCCCAGCCGGTGTGCGACCTGCGCGATGACGGCGGACTCCATCTCCAGACCGGCGACGGAGCGGACCCCCCACTGTTTGAGCCGGTCCCAGGTGAGCCCGTCCTTCACCACGACGTTGCCGCTGGCCATGGGGCCGACGACGACGGCGAACGGTAAATTCCGGGGCCCCTCCAAGTCGTCGTAGACGACCTGCTCGATGAGCGCGTACCCGGCGTCCGTCAAGGAGAGGGCGGCGCCTTCCCTGGTCACCAGGCCGTCCGCTTGCAGGCTCTGGATCTGCTCGGCCCACGATGCGCGAGACAGATAACGAGAGCACGCCGGATGCCGTCTGGGGTCCTCGCCCGCGTAGAGCCGTTCCATCAGCCAGATCCGCGCCTCTTCCGGGGACGCCTCGCCGAAGCTGGGCAGGTCCGTCGTCTCCAGGTCCTGCGCGGCGCGCACCCATCCGTCGGGCGCGGGAATCTGGCGGTGATCTCCGTCGAAACCGTCCTGCGTACGCTTGCCCTCGTCGTAGGCGTACGCCAACTCGGCCACCACCACGTCGCCGAGGGCCACGTCGGCCGGGTTCCCGGCGCACACTCCGCACATGGCGAGGCACCGTGGCCCCAGGCGTTCCACGAGCGTCGCCACCACCGGCGCGGTCGCGGTGGCGCCCATCCTGGTGGGCCGGGCCAGAGCCACGGTCATACGCGAGCCGTCGGCAAGGACGTACGTTCCGACGAGATAGGGGGTCAGGGACTCCGGCTCACGTTCTTCCCAGGCCGCGACACCGGGGTGCCCCGCATACCCTGCCGAGCCGGCGGCGCGGGCCGCCTCGTACTCCTCCTTCAGCGCCGTGATGATCAGTACGTCGACCTCGCCCATCCCACCTCCCGTTACGCGCTCACCGTTGACGCGAATCACCTGTGCGTGGTCGATACCCGAACAGCCCGGCCTACAAGGCTGGTCGCACCTCACGCGGAAGGCGACATCACACCCACCGAGGGTGGATGCCCCGCGCCACGGTGCTCTTGAACCTCGAAGCCATGAAGAAGTTGCATCGCGGGAGCGGCAGCGTCAACTGAACCAGCCCGGCATGTACCGCACGGCCAGCAGGGCCGCGTCGTCGTCGTTGTCCGGTGGGCGCGCACGTGCCAACAACTCGTCGGTGAAGACTTCCAAGGGGTTGTGGGCCAGGGCTGCGGCGTGCCGACTCAGTCGGTCCATGCCCTCGTCCAGGCTGCGGGCCCGGGACTCGATCAGGCCGTCGGTATAGAGGATCAGGGTGGCTCCGGGCGCCAGTTCCACCGTCGCGTCGGGGCGGACCTGCTCGGGCATGACGCCCAGGAGGATTCCTTGGCCGTCGGTCAGATAGCGGGCCACGCCCTCGCGCGTGACCAGCAGGGGAGGAGGATGACCGGCATTCGTCCAGGACAGCTCGCACTGGCCGGCGTTCTCAGTCATGCGGGCGAAGACCAGCGTGGCCATGGAGACCTCGGCGATGCCCAGCGTCGCCTGGTCGAGCCACTCCACGATCTTGCTCGGCGGCTTCTGCTGGGACACGGCGTACGCCCTGAGCATGTTGCGCAGCTGCGCCATGCCCGCCGCGGCCTCCAGGTCGTGACCGACGACGTCCCCCACGGCGAGAGCGGTGGCGCCGTCCGTCAGGGTGAACGCGTCGTACCAGTCGCCGCCCACGTGGGAGGCGTCCGGCGCGGGCAGGTAGCGGACGGTCATGCCGCGGTCGGGTGAGCGCGGGAGCTTCGGCAGAAGATGGCGCTGCATGGTCTCGGCGACCTTGCGCTGACGCTGGTAGAGGCGGGCGTTCTCCAGGGCCAGGCCGGCGCGTCGGGCGATGTCCTCCAGCAGGGCGATGTCCATCGCGGCAAACCGTTCAGGCTGGTCGGAACGGCCCAGGGTGAGGGCACCCAGCACGCCGTGCAGGCTGCGCAGGGGCACCACGATGGCCGAGTGCATGCCGGTCGCCTCGAACAGGCGCCGCTGCTCCACGGCAATCCCGGAGTCGGGCGGGCCCTGATAGGTCTCGGGGCCGGCGAACGAGGACGCGACGCCGCGCAGGGCGCGGGACAAGGGCATCAGGGACTCCTGCAGCACCGGCGGCATGGGCCCCTGAAGGTCCTCCCGGAACACCACGATGTCACCCTCGGCCTGGGCGACCGCGAAGCGCCGTACTTCGTCTCGCTCGCCGATCAGGTCGATGACCGCCCAGTCGGCGATGCGAGGCACCACGAGGCCGATCAGGTGGCGTAGCCCCTCGTGGATGTCCAGGGTCGACGTGAGCAGGGTGGTCGTCTCGGCGAGTAGGGCAAGCCGCTCCAGTTCGGAGAGCCGTCCGTCGGCCGGTGATTGCTGGACGGGCCGCTTCCGGGTCCCGGCGGGGTGGAAGAGGATGAGCGTGGCCGGCGAGCCGGCACCGACGTCACAGGGAGTGGCGAGCCATCCCACCGGCAACAGCGTGCCGTCGCCGCGCTCGAGCCACTCGTCCTCCCCCTGCTGCGTGCCCCCGCCGAGGATGGTGTCCCGGATGCGGCACCGGCCCCCCGGCATCGGTTCGCCGCAGCTGGTGCGGTGCAGCAGCTCGTGGGCGTCCCGGCCGACCAGATCGGCGGCGGGACGGGCCAGGAGTCGCTCGCCGCATGTGTTGACGGCGACGATCAAGCCCTGCTCGTCCGCCAGGCAAGCACCCGTCCCGAGAGTGTCAAGAGTCCTGACGACGGCTTCCTGCGGGCCATCCGGGCCCCTCATCGCTGCCTCCCGCCACGGGGAAATCACGGACACCGATGTGATCCGGGTACCCGCGAGGGCACAGACGACCCTCGCGGCACCGGCCCTGTCCGCCCGGCGGAGCGAAGCCCAGCCCCGGCAAGAGCAACTCGTAAGGCGGCCGTACGCAGGCTCCACGGCATCCGAATCGAGACGACGGCCGCGGACAACGCAGCCGTCGTCATCTCGTCTCGCTCAGCCCCGCCGGCGCCTCGACCACCCGATGGAGGCCCCGCTCACCTCAGTGCGCGTGGCCGCTCGCAGCCGGTGCCGGGCCCGCGTTCTTGACCGTCAGGGGGAGCAGCTTCTTGCCCGTCGGGCCGATCTGGATGTGGGTGTCCATCTGCGGGCAGACGCCGCAGTCGAAGCACGGGGTCCAGCGGCAGTCCTCGACCTCCGTCTCGTCGAGGGCGTCCTGCCAGTCCTCCCAGAGCCAGTCCTTGTCCAGGCCGGAGTCGAGGTGGTCCCAGGGGAGGACCTCCTCGTAGGTGCGCTCGCGGGTGGTGTACCAGTCGACGTCCACGCCGAAGGGGGCCAGCGCCTTGTCCGCGCACGCCATCCAGCGGTCGTAGGAGAAGTGCTCGCGCCAGCCGTCGAAGCGGCCGCCGTCGTCGTACACCGCGCGGATGACCGCGCCGATGCGGCGGTCACCGCGGGAGAGCAGGCCCTCGATGATGCCGGGCTTGCCGTCGTGGTAGCGGAAGCCGATCGAGCGGCCGTACTTCTTGTCGCCGCGGATCTTGTCGCGCAGCTTCTCCAGGCGGGCGTCCGTCTCCTCGGCGGAGAGCTGCGGGGCCCACTGGAACGGGGTGTGGGGCTTGGGGACGAAGCCGCCGATCGAGACCGTGCAGCGGATGTCGCCCTGGCCGGAGACCTCGCGGCCCTTCTGGATCACGTGGGTCGCCATGTCGGCGATCTGGAGGACGTCCTCGTCGGTCTCCGTCGGCAGGCCGCACATGAAGTACAGCTTCACCTGGCGCCAGCCGTTGCCGTAGGCCGTCGCGACCGTACGGATCAGGTCCTCCTCCGAGACCATCTTGTTGATGACCTTGCGCATGCGTTCCGAGCCGCCCTCGGGGGCGAAGGTCAGGCCGGAGCGGCGGCCGTTGCGGGTCAGCTCGTTGGCCAGGTCGACGTTGAACGCGTCCACGCGGGTCGAGGGGAGGGACAGGCCGATCTTGTCGTCCTCGTAGCGGTCCGCCAGGCCCTTGGCGATGTCACCGATCTCGCTGTGGTCCGCCGAGGAGAGGGAGAGCAGGCCCACTTCCTCGAAGCCCGTCGCCTTCAGGCCCTTCTCGACCATGTCGCCGATGCCCGTGATGGAGCGCTCGCGCACCGGACGGGTGATCATGCCGGCCTGGCAGAAGCGGCAGCCGCGGGTGCAGCCGCGGAAGATCTCCACGGACATGCGCTCGTGGACCGTCTCGGCGAGCGGGACCAGGGGCTGCTTGGGGTACGGCCACTCGTCGAGGTCCATGACCGTGTGCTTGGACACACGCCACGGGACGCCGGAGCGGTTGGGGACCACGCGGGCGATGCGGCCGTCCGCGAGGTACTCGACGTCGTAGAACGCCGGGATGTACACCCCGCCCGTCTTCGCCAGCCGGAAGAGGACCTCCTCGCGGCCGCCGGGGCGTCCCTCCGCCTTCCACTCGCGGATGATGCGGGTCATGTCGAGCACGGCCTGCTCGCCGTCGCCGATCACGGCCGCGTCGATGAAGTCGGCGATCGGCTCCGGGTTGAAGGCCGCGTGGCCGCCCGCCAGGACGATCGGGTCGTCGACCGTGCGGTCCTTGGCCTCCAGCGGGATGCCCGCGAGGTCCAGGGCGGTGAGCATGTTCGTGTAGCCCAGCTCCGTGGAGAAGCTGAGGCCGAACACGTCGAACGCCTTCAGCGGGCGGTGGCTGTCGACCGTGAACTGCGGGACGCCGTGCTCACGCATCAGCGCCTCCAGGTCCGGCCAGACGCTGTAGGTGCGCTCGGCGAGGACGCCCTGCTGCTCGTTGAGGACCTCGTAGAGGATCATGACGCCCTGGTTGGGCAGACCGACCTCGTACGCGTCCGGGTACATGAGCGCCCAGCGGACGTCGCACTCGTCCCACGGCTTGACCGTGGAGTTGAGCTCTCCGCCGACGTACTGGATCGGCTTCTGCACATGCGGGAGCAGTGCTTCGAGCTGCGGGAACACCGACTCGGCGGCTTCGGCAGGCATCTCGCGAACCTTCATGAGCTGACGGGGGGATGCCCCTGGCCGGAGGCTGGGGGCGGGGTGACCATCAAGCGTAACCCGCCCGGCGGCCTTCCCTGAACGCTCGGCCGGCCACCCCGTTCCTGATCTCCCCGCGCCCTCGGCCGACCACCCGTCCGTGACCTCCCCGAACGCCCAGCCGACCGCCCCGTCCGTGATCTCCCCGAACGCCCAGCCGGCCGCCTCGTTCGTGATCCGCTCCGAACGCTCAGCCGGCCGTTCCGTTCATGATCTCCCCGGACGCTCAGCCGGCCCCTCCGTCCGTGCTCTTCCTCCACCGCGCCGGCAGCTCCGCCTCCAGCTCCGCCGCCCGGGCCTCCTCCCTGCCGTACAGCAGCCCGTAGGTGAACGCGCTCTCCCCCGCCGCGTGGGCCACCGCGGCCAGCTCGCGCAGGGTGCGACGGGCCAGGACGCTGTCCTGGTGGTCGCCGAGCCGGGTGGTCAGGGACTTCATGGACCTGGTGAGGGAGCGGGCGGGCCCGCCCAGGGCCCCGGTGGCGGCCTCGGCCGCGTACCGGGTGCGCTTGGCCTTCTTGCGGGCCTCGTGCAGGACGAGGTCGCGGTCCTCCCCCGGCGGCAGCTCCAGCGCGTGCTCCATGAGGCCCGCCAGCTTCTTCTCGTCCTTGCGTACGGCTTTGCCGAGCGCCTTCCCCGGCTTCTTGCCGGCCGCCTTCCCGAGGGGCGGGTCCGCGAGCAGGGCGTCCAGCGAGTCCAGCAGGGTCAGATAGCGGCGGGAGTCCAGGACGCCGGTCAGGTGGGCGTGGGCGCCGCCGTGCCGGCCGGCGGCCCAGGCGGTGAGCCGTTCCCGGACGGGGCCGGCGACCAGTGCGGGCGGGAGCGCGTCGAGGGCGGTCGACAGTCGGTCGGCCAGCACCTCCTGGTCGCGGTCGACGCCCAGCTCGCCCGCGAGCCACTTCAGCTCGGCGCCGACGGGATCGGTGGCGGTGCGGTCCAGGACGGCCGTGAAGGTGCGCAGGGTGCTGCGGGCGCGGCGGGTGGCGACCCGCATCTGGTGCAGCGAGTCGGGGATGTCGCGGCGGACGGCGGGGTCCAGCTCGACCAGCACGTCGCGCTGGGCGCGGAGGTAGGCGAGGACGTGGTCGCCGGCCGTCACGGGCTCGGCGGGCCCGGCCTTCTTCCGGCGCCGTTTCCCGCCCCGTCCCGGTGCGGTCTGCTCCAGGGCACGGGCCAGCTTCGAAGGGGAGCCGGAGGGGCGTACGCCGGCCGCGCGCAGCCGTTTCTCCAGCCGGTCGAGGAGGGCCGGGTCGCCGCCGTCGGCCAGCTCGACCTCGATCTCGGTCCACTGGGCGGCCCCGCCCGCGCCGGTGAGCCGCTCGGCGGTCACGGTGTCGACGCTCGCCTCGGCCAGCAGGGCGCCGTCGGCGTCGACCAGGTGCCGCACATCGCGGGCGGAACGCAGCCGCACCAGGGGGAGCAGTGCGCGGTCCCGGACCCGGGAGCGGACCAGGGCGGCGATCTCCTCGGGGACGGTGTCGGACAGCGGGGCCCGGATCTCGTCGCGGACTCCGGGGGCGACCGGGAACTTCAGGTGCCAGCCGGCGTCCGAGCCGCCGGTGCGGCGGCGCAGGGTGAGCGAGGCCGCTGCCAGGCGTTCGTCGGAGGTGTCGTAGTACGTGGCGTCCAGGTCGACCAGGCCCTTGTCGAGGACCGCGGCCACCCCGCCGACGCCGGTCAGGTCGGGCAGCCCGCTCTCGTCGGATTCGTACTTGCGCTCGATCTCGCGTTTCGCATCCGCCATGCACCGAATCTAGTGGTCGAGGCACCGGTGCGGCAGTGGCCGTCCCGGGTGAATGGCCGGAAAACCCGCACCATCCACCCGGCGAACGACCCTGTACCGGGCCCGCGGCTCACGCCGACATCGGCCGCTGCACCTTGATCGACTGAAGCAGCCCCACCGCGACCCACACCGCGAACATGGACGAGCCGCCGTACGACACGAACGGCAGGGGCAGGCCGGTGACCGGCATGATGCCGAGGGTCATGCCGATGTTCTCGAAGGACTGGAAGGCGAACCAGGCGACGATTCCGGCGGCCACGATCGTCCCGTACAGCTCGGTCGAGTCGCGCGCTATGCGGCAGGCGCGCCACAGGAGGACTCCGAGCAGGAAGATGATCAGGCCCGCGCCGAGGAAACCCAGCTCCTCCCCCGCGACCGTGAACACGAAGTCCGTCTGCTGTTCGGGCACGAACTGACCGGTGGTCTGCGAGCCGTGGAAGAGGCCGGCGCCGGTGAGGCCGCCGGAGCCGATGGCGATGCGGGCCTGGTTGGTGTTGTAGCCGACGCCCGCGGGGTCCAGGTCCGGGTTGGCGAAGGCCGCGAACCGGTTGATCTGGTACTCGTCCAGGATGTGCAGCTGCCAGATGGCGACACAGCCGACCACTCCGGCGATGAGCAGGCCGAAGACCCAGCGGTTGGAGGAACCGGAGGCGAGCAGCACGCCCAGGATGATGGCCACCATGGCCAGCACCGAGCCGAGGTCGGGCATGAGCAGCAGGATCAGGATCGGTACGGCGGCCAGGCACAGCGACTGGAACACCGTCCGGTGGTCGGGGTACGGCTTGTCGCCCGCGTCCACCCGTGCGGCCAGCAGCATGGCCATGCCCAGGATGATCGTGACCTTCATGAACTCGGCCGGCTGGAGGGAGAACCCGCCGATGACGAGCCAGTTGCGCTGGCCGTTGATCGTCGCGCCGAGCGGGGTCAGGACGACCAGGGCGAGCATCACCGACAGGCCGTAGAGGATCGGCACGGCGTTGCGCAGGGCCCGGTGGCCGAGCCAGATCGTGCCGATCATCAGGGCGATCCCGATGCCGAGGTTCATCAGGTGCCGCACCAGGAAGAAGTACGGGTCGCCCTGGTTCAGTTCGGTGCGGTTGCGGGTCGCCGAGTAGACCAGCAGCGAGCCCATCAGGGACAGCGCGGTGGCCGCCAGCAGTATCGGCCAGTCCAGCCGGCGGGTGAGCGAGTCGCGGGCGAAGATCTTCGTCCAGCCGGCCCGCTCGGGGCCGTACCCGGAGACGGAGAAGCTGTTCGCGCCGGTCATGAGGGCATCCTCCGGCTTCCCCGCCCGCGGTGCCCCCGGCGCCTGCGGGTGTCGCGGTTGCCCGGGGTGGGCGAGGCGGTGGTCCCCGCGGGCTGCTGGTCGTCACCGTTGGTGGGGTTGTTCTTCTGGGCGGCCTCGGTGTCCTTCGCCGGGTCGCCGGAGATCTTCGGGGCGGCGATGGTGCCGTCCGCGCGGACCTTGGGCAGGGCCTTCTGCGGCTCGGGCAGCAGCGCCTTCCTGTTGTCGATGGAGCCGTCGCCTGCGACGCCGTAGAGGGCGCTGTAGATGTTGCGCACGGCCTCACCGGAGGCACCGGAACCCGTACCGGCCTGGGCGATCGTCATGATCACCGTGTAGTCCTTGGAGTAGGTGGCCAGCCAGGACGTGGTCTGCTTGCCGTAGACCTCGGCCGTGCCGGTCTTGGCGTGCAGGGGGATCTTGTCCTGCGGCCAGCCGCCGAACTTCCAGGCCGCCGTACCGCGGGTGATGACGCCCGCGAAGGCGTCGTCCATGCCCTTGAGGGTGGACTGGCTGACCGGCAGCCTGCCGCGCCTTTTCGGCTTGATCTCCCGCACGGTCTTGCCGTCGGCGCTGATGACCGCCTTGCCGATGGTCGGCTGGTACATCGTGCCGCCGTTGGCGACGGCGCCGTAGATCACGGCCTCCTGGATCGGGGTGACGAGGGTGTCGCCCTGGCCGATGGAGTAGTTGATCGAGTCGCCCTCGCGCATCTTGTTGCCTTCGAGGCAGTTCTCGTAGGCGATCTTCTCGACGTAGGAGCCGTCCTTCTTGCCGGTCCTGCACCAGGCGTCCTTGTTGGCCTTCCAGTAGTCCAGCTTCCACTGGCGGTCCGGAACGCGGCCGGTGACCTCGTTGGGCAGGTCGATGCCGGTCTCCTTGCCGAGGCCGAACTGGTGGGCGGTCTTGTAGAAGTAGTCCTTCGGCTGGCCCTTCTTGGGGTTGATGCCGCCGTCCCGCTTCCACTCCTTGTCGGCGAGGCCGTAGAAGACGGTGTCGCAGGACACCTCCAGGGCGCGGCCCAGCGAGATGGGGCCGAAGTTCTCGCCCTCGAAGTTCTTGAAGACCTGGCTGCCCACCGAGTAGGAGCTGGTGCACGGGTAGCGGCCGTCGAAGGGGTAGCCGGCCTCGACCGCGGCGGCCGTGGAGACCACCTTGAACGTCGAGCCGGGCGCGGCCTGACCCTGTATGGCCCTGTTGAGCAGGGGGTAGTCGGAGTCCTTGCCGGTGAGGGCCTTGTAGTCCTTGGCGGAGATGCCGCCGACCCAGACGTTCGGGTCGTACGTCGGCGCCGAGGCCATCGCGACGATCCGGCCGGTCTTGGCCTCCATCACCACGACGGCACCGGAGTCGGCCTTGTAGTTCGTCCCGGTGATCTTGTCGAACTGCTGGCGGGCGACCTTCATCGCCCTGGTCAGCTCGTACTCCGCGACCCGCTGGACGCGGGAGTCGATGCTGGTGACCAGGTTCGAACCGGCCTCGGCCGCGTCCGACTTGGCCTTGCCGATGACCCGGCCGAGGTTGTCGACCTCGTAGCGGGTGACGCCGGCCTTGCCGCGCAGCACCTTGTCGTACGTCCGCTCGATGCCGGAGCGGCCGACCATGTCGGAGCGCAGATACGGCGACTCGGTGTCCTTGGCCTTCTGGATCTCGTCGTCGGTGACGGGCGAGAGGTAGCCGAGGACCTGCGCGGTGTTGGACTTGCCGGGGCCCGGGTAGCGGCGGACCGCCTTGGGCTCGGCGGTGATGCCGGGGAAGTCCTCGGAGCGCTCGCGGATCTGGAGGGCCTGCTTTGCCGTGGCCTCGTCGGTGATGGGGATCGGCTGGTACGGCGAGCCGTTCCAGCAGGGCTGGGGTGTCTCGGCGTCGCACAGCCGGACCTTCTGCATGACGTCCTTGGGGCTCATGCCGAGGACGCCCGCCAGCTTGGTGAGGACGGCCTTGCCGTCGTCCTTCTGCTTCAGCAGGTCGGTGCGGGAGGCGGAGACCACCAGGCGGGTCTCGTTGTCCGCGAGGGGCACGCCCCGGGCGTCCAGGATGTCGCCGCGCACGGCGGGGTCGACCACCTGCTGGACGTGGTTGCCGGACGCCTCCCGCTGGTACTCGGCGCCCTCACGGATCTGGAGGTACCACAGCCGGCCGCCGAGCGTGCCGAGCAGGGAGAGCACGAGGATCTGGATGACGACGAGCCGGATCTGGACCCGTGGGGTCCGACCGGTCTCGGGAATGTTGGTCACTGCGGCTGTCTCCCCCTCTCAGTGCGCGGACGACTGTGCGCGCCGCATGTCCGTACGAACCGGCCGCACGCGTACGAATGATGAACGACCAGCCTGTGCGCCCGCGTTCCGCGCCGGCCGACCCGTTCGGGTGAACTCCTCGCCGCTCACAGCCGCTTGACCCCCTTGATGCGGCCGACCCGGGCGGAGCGGGTGCGGGCCTTGGCCTTCAGGGCGCCGAGGCCGCCGCGCTGGCTGCCGATGCGCAGGCCGGTGCCGGAGGAGAGCCAGCCGGAGGAGATGTCGCCGGCCTTGGCCGCGGGACCGGTCTCGGTGAGCGGGTCGTTGTCGGCGCGGCGGGCCAGCCACATGATCCCGGGCACCACGAACGGGGCGAGCAGCAGGTCGTACAGGGCTGCCGAGATCAGCAGGCTGGTCAGGCCGACGTGCCGGGCGGCGGTGTCGCCGACCAGGGCGCCCACCCCGGCGTAGAGCAGGGTGGAGCCGATGGCGGCGGCGACCACGACGGCCATGGGGCCGGTCGCCGACTTCAGCCGGCCGTTCTCGGGCCGGATGAGCCCGGCGAAGTAGCCGGTGACGCACAGGACGAGGGCGTAGCGGCCGGCCGCGTGGTCGGCGGGCGGGGCCAGGTCGGCGAGCAGGCCGGCGCCGAAGCCGACGAGGGCGCCGCCGACGTGGCCGTACACCATCGCCAGGCCGAGGACGGTGAGCAGCAGCAGGTCGGGCACGGCGCCCGGCAGGTGCAGCCGGGCGAGCACGCTCACCTGGATCACCAGGGCCACGACGACCAGCGCGCTGGAGAGCAGGATCCGGTTGACACGCATGGGATACAGCTCCTACTGCTGCTGGTCGGTGTCGGGGGCGTCGGTCGAGGGGGTGACCGTGACGGTCACCGTCGGCGTCGGGACCGGCTTCGGCTTGGCCGGGAGCACGGTGTCCCGCGGGTCCTTCCCGGGGGCCTGGACGACCACGCCGACGATGTCGAGCTTGGTGAAGCCGACGTACGGGGTGACGTAGAGGGTGCGGGTGAGGCCGCCGCCGGAGGGGTCCACGCGGGAGACAACGCCGACCGGGACGCCGGGCACGAACGGCCGGTCGGCCTGCGAACCGAAGGTGACGAGCCGGTCGCCCTTCTTCACCTCCGCCTTGCCGTTGAGCAGTTCCACGCGCAGCGGGCGGTCGCCCTGGCCGGAGGCGAAGCCGAGTTCGTCGCCCGCCTCCATGCGGGTGCCGACGGTGAAGTCGGGGTCGTTGGCGAGCAGCACGGTGGAGGTGCCGGGGCCGACGGTGGTGACGCGGCCGACCAGGCCGTCGCCGTTGAGGACGGTCATGTCCCGCTTGATGCCGTCATCGGCGCCGACGTCGATGGTGATGGTCCAGGAGAAGCCCTGCGCCGAGCCTATGGCGATGACCTGGGCGCCCTTGATGCCGTACTGCCCCTCGCCGGCGACCTTCAGCATCTTGTCGAGCTGCTTGAGGCGGCTGCGGTTGCGGTCGTCGCTGCCGAGCTTCGCCTTGAGGGCCGCGTTCTCCTTCTCCAGCGCGGCGAGCCGGTCGTGCCGGCTGCCCGAGTCGCGGATCGCGGAGACCGCGTTGCCGACCGGGTCGACCGCGGAGCTGAGCCCGTCCTCGACGGGGCCGAACACCGTTGCGGCGGCGTGCCGGGCGCCGTCGACCGGGGAGTTCCGGCCTCCGCGGATGTCCACCGTGATCAGCGCGAACGCGATGGCGACCAACAGGACCAGGAGCAGCCGGCTCTCTTTCGTGTCCCTCACGTGCGGCGGCCGTGCCCTTCCTCAAGTAGGAATTCGGGGGCCCCTGGAAAACGCGAGTGGTGCCGCGCGAACCGAAAAGGCCCATTTGGGGGAGCTTATGCCTCAATATCAACGATCCGCCGCACGAGAGGAGAACGTCTCGTACGGCGGAATCGAAGAGTTACGTCATCTGCGCGGCTGGGCGTCCAGCACCTGCTGGAGCGCCTCGAACTCCTCGACGCACTTCCCGGAGCCGAGCGCGACGCTGTCCAGCGGGTCCTCGGCGATGTGGATCGGCATGCCGGTCTCCCGCCGCAGCCGCTCGTCGAGCCCGCGCAACAGGGCTCCGCCGCCGGTCAGAACGATTCCTCGGTCCATGATGTCGCCGGACAGCTCCGGCGGGCACTTGTCGAGGGTGGTCTTCACCGCGTCCACGATCGCGTTGACCGGCTCCTCGATCGCCTTGCGGACCTCGGCCGCGGAGATGACGACGGTCTTCGGCAGCCCGGACACCAGGTCCCGGCCGCGGACTTCGGTGTGCTCGTCGGCGTCGAGGTCGTACGCCGAACCGATCGTGATCTTGATCTGTTCGGCCGTGCGCTCACCCAGCAGGAGGCTGTACTCCTTCTTGATGTACTGGATGATCGCGTTGTCCAGCTCGTCGCCGGCGACACGGATGGACTGGGCGGTGACGATGCCGCCGAGGGAGATGACCGCGACCTCGGTGGTGCCGCCGCCGATGTCAACCACCATGTTGCCCGTGGCCTCGTGGACCGGCAGGCCGGAGCCGATGGCGGCGGCCATGGGCTCCTCGATGATGTGCACCTGGCGGGCGCCCGCCTGGGAGGACGCCTCGATGACCGCGCGGCGCTCGACGCCCGTGATGCCCGAGGGGACGCAGACGACGACCCGCGGGCGAGCCAGGTACCGCCGCTTGTGGATCTTCAGGATGAAGTAGCGGAGCATCCGCTCGGTGATCTCGAAGTCGGCGATCACGCCGTCCTTCAGCGGGCGGACGGCCACGATGTTGCCCGGCGTCCGGCCGATCATCTTCTTCGCCTCGGCACCGACCGCGAGGATTCCACCCGTGTTGGTGTTGATCGCCACGACGGACGGTTCGTTCAGTACGATCCCGCGACCCCTGACGTACACCAGCGTGTTGGCGGTCCCGAGGTCGACAGCCATGTCACGGCCGATGAACGACATTGAGTTCCCCATCCGGATTCATCTGGCCTCCCTGAGTATTTGAGGGCATATCAGGTCGGCGAGGCGGGTGCTGTGACGCGAAGGCTTCCATCGTAAACGCGCCTGCACGAACACTGCGCGAGGGTCTCCGCCATTGTCACCAGATGGCGTGCCGCCCCGCTTGTGGAGACGGTCCATCGGGGGCACGCGTTCCCCCGATCGGCAAGACATATGCCAGAGGACGACCGAAAATGCACGGCCGCCCCTGGTCAGGCGCCACGGGACCGGCTGACGGCCACTCAGAGGATTCAGCCGGCCCTCAGCGTGCCGGGCTCACGCACGGCCGGGGAAGAAGATCTTCACCTCGCGCTCGGCGGACTCCTCGGAGTCCGAGGCGTGGATCAGGTTCTCGCGGACGATCACGCCGTAGTCGCCGCGGATCGAACCCGGCGCGGCGGCGATCGGGTCGGTCGGGCCCGCCAGCTGGCGCACGCCCTCGATCACCCGCTCGCCCTCCACGATCAGCGCGACGACCGGACCCGAGGACATGAACTCGACCAGCGGCTCGTAGAACGGCTTGCCGACGTGCTCGCCGTAGTGCTGCTCCAGCGTGGCCCGCTCCAGGGTGCGCAGCTCCAGCGCGGTGATCTGCCAGCCCGCCTTGCGCTCGATACGGCTGATGATCTCGCCGGTCAGGCCGCGACGGACGGCGTCGGGCTTGAGCAGGACGAGGGTGCGCTGGCTCACGAGGGGCTCCTTACACGACTTGCGGGTGCGGTGGGACGAGGTTACAGGGCGTGTCGGGGCGCCTGTTACGCAGCGTCAGCCGGCGACGAGGAGGAGGGGGACTGGGCGGCGAATCTCGCCTTCGCCTCGTCCACCTTCCTCCCGAAGTGCACCGACGCCCACCACAGCGCCGCGAACACCGCGCCCATGAAGTACATCGTCGGGACGAACACGCCGGAGACGATCAGCGCGATCTGCAGGGCCCAGCCGAGGGCCACCCCGCCGGGGCGGGTCACCATGCCGCACAGCAGGACGCACAGCAGCATGGCGACACCGCTGACCAGCCACACCGTCGCCGTCGACAGGTCCGGGTCCTTCATGGCGACGAGCCCGGCGAAGCCGATGACGAAGAACTCGCCGATCAGGGTCGATGCACAGAGCGTACGCACGACAAACCTCAGCCCTTCCCCAGCAGCAGCCGGGCCTCGCCGACCGTGATGACGGAACCGGTGACCAGGACGCCACCGCCGGCGAACTCGCCCTCCTCCTCGGCCAGCGTGATCGCGGCCTCCAGGGCGTCCGGCAGCCGCGGCTCGACCTGCACCCGCTCGTCGCCGAACACCTCGACGGCGATGGCGGCCAGTTCGTCCGCGTCCATGGCGCGGTGGCTGGAGTTCTGGGTGACGACGACCTCGGCGAAGATCGGCTCGAAGGCCTCCAGCAGTCCGCGCACGTTCTTGTCGCCGCTCGCGCCGACGACCCCGATCAGCCGGGTGAAGTCGAACGCCTCGCGCACCGCCTCCGCGGTGGCCACGGCGCCCGCCGGGTTGTGGGCGGCGTCCAGCACGATCGTCGGGGAGCGCCGTACGACCTCCAGGCGGCCCGGCGAGGAGACGGCCGCGAACGCCTTGCGCACGGTGTCGATGTCCAGCGGTTCCGCGCGCTGCGCGCCGACGCCGAAGAACGCCTCCACCGCGGCGAGCGCGACGGCCGCGTTGTGCGCCTGGTGGGCGCCGTGCAGCGGGAGGTACACCTCCTGGTACTCGCCGCCGAGGCCGCGCAGCGTGAGCAGCTGCCCGCCGACGGCGACCTGCCGGGCGACGACGCCGAACTCCAGCCCCTCGCGGGCGACCGTGGCGTCCACCTCGACGGCCTTCTTCAGCAGCACCTGCGCCGCGTCCACCGGCTGCTGGGCCAGGATGACGGTGGCGTCCTGCTTGATGATGCCGCTCTTCTCGCCGGCGATCTCCGCCGTCGTCCCGCCGAGCCGGTCGGTGTGGTCGAGATCGATGGGGGTCACGACGGCGACGTCGCCGTCGATCACGTTGGTGGCGTCCCAGGAGCCGCCCATGCCGACCTCGACGACGGCGACGTCGACGGGCGCGTCCGCGAAGGCGGCGTACGCCATGCCGGTGAGGACCTCGAAGAAGGACAGGCGGTACTCCTGCGCGGAGTCGACCATCTCGACGTACGGCTTGATGTCGTGGTACGTCTCGACGAACCGCTCGGCGGAGATGGGCGCGCCGTCCAGGCTGATCCGCTCGGTGATCGACTGCACGTGCGGGCTGGTGTAGCGGCCGGTGCGCAGCTCGAAGGCGCCGAGCAGGGCCTCGATCATGCGGGCGGTGGAGGTCTTGCCGTTCGTGCCCGTGATGTGGATCGAGGGGTACGAGCGCTGGGGCTCGCCCAGGACGTCCATCAGCGCGGCGATACGGGCGACCGAGGGCTCCAGCTTGGTCTCGCCCCAGCGGGTGGCCAGCTCGGCCTCGACCTCGCGCAGGGCCTTGTCGACCTCCGGGTCCTCCGGACGCGCGGGTACGTCGGCCTGCGGCGGGCCGCCCTGGGTGCGCAGGGTGCGGCTGCCGGCCTCGATCACCGCGAGGTCGGGGTCGCGGTCGGTCTCGGCCTCGATGATCTCGTCGAAGCTGTCGAGGGGGTCGGGCTGGTCGGTGCCGTTCGGGTCGCTCACGGGCCCAGTCTACGGAGCGGAGGTGACAACGGGCCGGTTTGGGGGTGCCTGCTCGCGATCGCCGGGTTGGGAGCACCGCGATCGCCCGGTTCCTCTCTTCGGGGTGGGTACGCCGAGGCCCCCGGGGCCTGGGGGGGCTCCGGGGGCCTCGGCGGGCGGGCGCGTGGCTACGCCTGCGGCAGCTTCTCGAGCTGGGCGGTGATGCGGGCGATGTCCTCGTCCGCCTTGGCCAGGCGGGTGCGGATCTTGTCCACCACGTTCTCCGGGGCCTTCGCCAGGAACGCCTCGTTGCCGAGCTTGGCCGTGGCCTGGGCCTTCTCCTTCTCGGCCGCCGCCAGGTCCTTCGCCAGACGCTTGCGCTCGGCGGCGACGTCGATCGTGCCGGAGAGGTCGAGGGCGACCTCGGCACCGGCGACCGGCAGGGTGGCCGTGGCCGTGAAGGACTCGCCCTCCGGCTGGAGGCGCAGCAGCTGGCGGATGGCGGCCTCGTGCGGGGCGAGGGCGGTGCCGTCCAGGGTCAGGCGGGCCGGGACCCGCTGGCCGGGCTGGAGACCCTGGTCGGCGCGGAAGCGGCGGACCTCGGTGATGACGGACTGCAGCGACTCGATCTCCCGCTCGGCGGCCGCGTCACGGAAGCCGCCCGGTGCGTCAGCTCCAGGAACGGACACAGCCTTCGGCCACTCGGCGATCACGACCGACTCGCCGCCGGTCAGCGTGGTCCACAGGGTCTCCGTGACGAACGGGACGACCGGGTGGAGCAGCTTGAGGGTGACGTCGAGGACCTCGCCCAGGACCCGCTTGGAGACCTCGGCCGGCTCGCCGCCCGCCTGGAACGTCGTCTTGGACAGCTCGACGTACCAGTCGAAGACCTCGTCCCACGCGAAGTGGAAGAGGGCGTCGGAGAGCTTGGCGAACTGGAAGTCGTCGTAGTGGGCGTCGACTTCGGCGATGACGGAGTTCAGGCGGGAGAGGATCCAGCGGTCCGTGGCCGACATGGCCGACGGGTCGGGCAGCGGCCCGTCCACCGTCGCGCCGTTCATCAGCGCGAAGCGGGTCGCGTTCCAGATCTTGTTGGCGAAGTTGCGGGAGCCCTGGACCCAGTCCTCGCCGATCGGCACGTCGACGCCCGGGTTGGCGCCGCGGGCCAGGGTGAAGCGCAGGGCGTCGGAGCCGTACTTGTCCATCCAGTCCAGCGGGTTGACCGCGTTGCCGAAGGACTTCGACATCTTCTTGCCGAACTGGTCGCGGACCATGCCGTGCAGGGCGATGGTGTGGAACGGCGGGGTGCCGTCCATCGCGTACAGGCCGAACATCATCATCCGGGCGACCCAGAAGAAGAGGATGTCGTAGCCGGTGACCAGGACGGAGTTCGGGTAGAACTTCGCGAGCGACTCGGTCCGTTCGGGCCAGCCGAGCGTGGAGAACGGCCACAGGCCGGAGGAGAACCAGGTGTCCAGGACGTCGGTGTCCTGGTGCCAGCCCTCGCCGGCGGGCGGCTGCTCGTCCGGGCCGACACAGACGACCTCGCCGTTCGGGCCGTACCAGACGGGGATGCGGTGGCCCCACCACAGCTGGCGCGAGATGCACCAGTCGTGCAGGTTGTCGACCCAGTCGAAGTACCGCTTCTCCATCTCCTGCGGATGGATCTTGACCTTGCCGTCGCGGACCGCGTCGCCGGCGGCCTTCGCCAGCGGGCCGACCTTGACCCACCACTGCATGGACAGGCGCGGCTCGATGGTGGTCTTGCAGCGCGAGCAGTGGCCGACGGAGTGGACGTACGGCCGCTTCTCGGCGACGATCCGGCCCTCGGCGCGCAGCGCGGCGACGATGGCGGAACGGGCCTCCAGGCGGTCCATGCCCTGGAAGGGGCCGTGGACGGTGATGACGGCGTGCTCGTCCATCACGGTGATGGACGGCAGGTCGTGGCGCTGGCCGATCTCGAAGTCGTTCGGGTCGTGGGCCGGGGTGACCTTGACGGCGCCGGTGCCGAACTCGGGGTCGACGTGCTCGTCGGCCACGACCGGGATGGAGCGGTCGGTCAGCGGGAGCCGGATGAGCTTGCCGACGAGGTGCTTGTAGCGCTCGTCCTCGGGGTGGACGGCGACGGCGGTGTCGCCGAGCATCGTCTCGGCGCGGGTGGTGGCGACGACGATGGTCTCGTCCCCCTCGCCGTACTTCATGGAGACCAGTTCGCCGTCGTCGTCCTGGTACTCGACCTCGATGTCCGAGATCGCCGTCAGACAGCGCGGGCACCAGTTGATGATGCGCTCGGCGCGGTAGATCAGCTCGTCGTCGTAGAGCTTCTTGAAGATGGTCTGGACGGCCTGGGACAGGCCCTCGTCCATGGTGAAGCGCTCACGGGACCAGGCGACGCCGTCACCGAGGCGGCGCATCTGGCCGCTGATCTGGCCGCCGGACTCGCCCTTCCACTGCCAGACGCGCTCGACGAACGCCTCGCGGCCCAGGTCGTGGCGGGACTTGCCCTCCTTGCCCAGCTCGCGCTCGACGACGTTCTGCGTGGCGATGCCGGCGTGGTCCATGCCGGGCTGCCACAGCGTCTCGAAGCCCTGCATGCGCTTGCGGCGGGTCAGGGCGTCGATGAGGGTGTGCTCGAAGGCGTGCCCGAGGTGCAGGCTGCCGGTGACGTTCGGGGGCGGGATGACGATCGTGTACGGCGGCTTGTCGCTCTTCGCGTCCGCCTCGAAGTAACCCCGCTCCACCCAGCGCTCGTACAGCGGCCCCTCTACATCGGCCGGCGCGTACTGGGTCGGCAGTTCGGAGTCGGGCGCGGGTGGCTGCTGCTGAGCGTTCTCGGTCACGGGGGTCAGTTTAGAGGTGTCACGGGGTGGTCCCGAAACGCGTTTGTTCTGTAACGGTGCGGCCCCCGGTGCCGTGCGTATCCCGGGCCTGGGCCAGGATGTCAGGAACACATAAGGCATCTGGAGGGGAACCCAGGAATGAGTCACAACCAGCCGGGCCCGTACGGCCAGCAGCCCCAGCAGCCGGGTCCTTACGGCCAGCCGGGGCAGCCGGGTCCGTACGGCCAGCCGGGCCCCTACGGCCAGCAGCCGCAGGCGCCGCAGCCCGGCTATGGCTACCCTCAGCAGGCTCCCGCCGCCCCGCCGCAGCCGGGCTACGGCTATCCGCAGCAGGGCGCGCCGCAGCAGGGCCCGTACGGCCAGCAGCCGAGCCCGTACGGCCAGCAGGGGTTCGCCGTTCCGCAGCCGCCGCAGCCGGCCGGGGGGAAGAAGAAGACCGGCCTGATCATCGGCGCGGTCGCCGTGGTCGCCGCGCTGGCGGTGGGCGCCTACTTCGTGCTCGGCGGCAGCGGCACCGACGTAGCGGACGACGGCCCGCACAAGCTCACGACTCCGGAGACGGTGCTCACGGAGTACCAGAAGTCCAGCGACTCGGATTCGTCGGACGACATCAGCGACTCCGACCGTTCGGACTTCGAGAAGTGGGGGGTGAAGAACCCTACAGAGGTTGGCGCCAAGTACGAGAGCGGTAAGGGCCTCACCATGAAGGGCCTCGGCTTCAGTGGCGTGTACGGGACGATCGACGACCCTGAGGCGGTGGTCGACGCCATGTTCGCCAAGGCCAAGACGGAGTCCGAGAAGGACCAGGGCGATTCCGACACCAAGGGCAAGCTGGTCGGCAGCCCCGAGATCGTCCACCCCGCGGACTTCAACGGCATCATGAAGTGCCAGGTGGCCCAGATCGACAGCAGCGCCTCGGCGTCTTCGGAGGCAGGGGTACCCAAGACCCTGAAGCTGCCGATCTGCATCTGGGGCGACCACAGCACCGTCGCCATCGTCTCTTCGTACAGCGTCGCCTCGATCGCCTCGGGCGAAGGTGGCTCGGTGGACGATGCCGCAGAGATCGCGGCCAAGCTGCGCAATGAGGTACGAAAGAAGATCTAGCCGGCTTACGAGATCTCCGTCGCTTTCCCTGCGAGGGGGTGCCCGACAGCGCATGGCGGGCACCCCCATTGCATGTCAGCAGTGCCCGTCAGGCACGGCTGCAGGCAGGATCTGAGACTGCGTTTTTGATGTTGAGCTGCGCCAGGCCCAGCGTGCAAGCAGGGTTCGGCCAGGAACCGAAGGGCGTCTTGATTGCCCCGTGGCTACAGGCCTCCTTCACCTTAGGGCCGGCGAAGTAACCATGGCTGGCCACGTAGTTGGTGCAGGCGCCCTGTGTGGCGCTCGCCGGTGATGCGACCAGGATCGGCAGTGCACCTGCCGCCACCACCACACCGGCTGCGGCCGCCATGCGCTTCGCCCTCTGGAAAGTCATTCGGCTTCCTCCCGTTTCACACAGCCGGGCGTTCGAACGCATGCCCGACTCGGTCGAATCGATTTGATCATGGAACCGGGGAGGACTCCAGGTATCGCCGGAACGATGACGCGATCCGACTGCCTCTGGGCCGACACGCCGACGGGCAGGCACCCCACACTGGGTGTCTGCCCGTCGGTGTGCCGGGATGTTCAGGCCGTCTTCTGCTCCCCCGAGCCCCGGCCCCGTGCGTCCCGCGGGATGAGGGTGGGGTTGACGTTGGAGAGGACCACGTCGGCGGTGATGACGACGCGGGCGACGTCCTTGCGGGACGGGACCTCGTACATCACGCCCTGGAGGACCTCCTCCATGATGGCGCGCAGGCCGCGCGCGCCGGTCTGGCGGAGGATGGCCTGGTCGGCGATGGCCTCCAGCGCCTCGCGCTCGAAGTCCAGCTCCACGCCGTCGAGTTCGAACAGACGCTGGTACTGCTTGACCAGCGCGTTGCGGGGCTCCACCAGGATCTTGAGCAGGGCTTCGCGGTCCAGGTTGTGGACCGAGGTGATGACCGGCAGACGGCCGATGAACTCGGGGATCATGCCGAACTTGACCAGGTCCTCCGGCATGACGTCCTCGAAGACGTCCTTGGACTCCAGCTCGCGCTTGGACAGGATCGTCGCGCCGAAGCCGATGCCCTTGGCGCCGGCCCGGGCCTCGATGATCTTTTCCAGGCCCGCGAAGGCGCCGCCCACGATGAACAGGACGTTCGTCGTGTCGATCTGGATGAACTCCTGGTGGGGGTGCTTGCGGCCGCCCTGGGGCGGGACCGAGGCCGTGGTGCCCTCCAGGATCTTCAGCAGGGCCTGCTGCACGCCCTCGCCGGAGACGTCACGCGTGATCGACGGGTTCTCGCTCTTGCGGGCGACCTTGTCGATCTCGTCGATGTAGATGATCCCGGTCTCGGCCTTCTTGACGTCGTAGTCCGCCGCCTGGATCAGCTTCAGCAGGATGTTCTCGACGTCCTCGCCGACGTATCCCGCCTCGGTCAGCGCCGTCGCGTCGGCGATCGCGAACGGGACGTTCAGCATGCGCGCCAGGGTCTGCGCGAGGAGCGTCTTGCCCGAGCCCGTGGGGCCGAGCAGCAGGATGTTGGACTTCGCCAGCTCGATCGCGTCGTCCCGGCCGCTCGCGCCGCCGTTCTCACCCGCCTGGACCCGCTTGTAGTGGTTGTACACCGCGACGGAGAGGGCCTTCTTGGCGGCCTCCTGGCCGACCACGTAGCCCTCGAGGAACTCGTAGATCTCGCGGGGCTTGGGCAGCTCCTCCCAGCGCACCTCGCTGGTCTCCGCGAGTTCCTCCTCGATGATCTCGTTGCAGAGATCGATGCACTCGTCGCAGATGTACACACCGGGCCCTGCGATGAGCTTCTTGACCTGCTTCTGGCTCTTGCCACAGAACGAGCACTTGAGCAGATCGCCGCCGTCACCGATGCGTGCCACGGTGTGCTTCCCCTTCGCCTGGGAGACGCCTGGACGTTACGAGTCCAGCGACTCCTGGTGCTGCCTTATGTCCGACGGTACCTTGCCGGGCCGGGTGTTCGGGCCCCCCTTGGCAGGGTTCACTTTGACGTGCACCGTGCCAAGGGGGGCCGGAAGTGCTTGGTTCCGCGTCAGCGGACCGAGCTGTTGTTCAGCTTGCGGGTGGAGATGATCTGGTCGACGAGGCCGTACTCCAGCGCCTCCTCGGCCGTGAGGATCTTGTCGCGCTCGATGTCCTCGCGGATCTTCTCGATCGGCTGGTTCGAGTGCTTGGCCAGCATGTCCTCCAGCTGCTCACGCATCCGGGTGAACTCCTTGGCGATGATCTCCAGGTCGGAGAGCTGACCGCGGCCGGTGGAGCCCGCCGGCTGGTGGATCAGGACGCGCGAGTTCGGCAGCGCCATGCGCTTGCCCGGCGTACCGGCGGCCAGCAGGATGGCCGCGGCGGAGGCCGCCTGGCCCATGCAGACCGTCTGGATGTCGGGCTTCACGAACTGCATCGTGTCGTAGATCGCCGTCAAGGCGGTCATGTCGCCACCGGGGCTGTTGATGTAGATCGAGATGTCGCGGTCCGGGTCCATCGACTCCAGGCACAGCAGCTGCGCCATGACGTCGTTGGCGGAGGCGTCGTCGATCTGGACGCCCAGGAAGATCACGCGCTCCTCGAAGAGCTTCGCGTACGGGTCGTACTCGCGGATGCCCTGGGAGGTGCGCTCGACGAAGCGCGGGATGACGTAGCGGCTGTCGGGGCGGGGCCCTTCGTACATGCCGCTGGCAGCGCCGGGGAAGTTGCTCATGGGGTGTTCACCGTCCTGGTGGCGTTCTGGAAGCTTGGGTCTCGGCGGTGCGTGGCGCGGCCTGGCCGGTCAGGCACCGGTGCCGCCGCCTCCCGGAACACCCGAGGCGTGCGTGATGATCTCGTCAATGAGACCGTACTCCTTGGCCTCTTCCGGGGTGAACCAGCGGTCGCGGTCGCCGTCGCGGATGATCGCCTCGACGGTCTGGCCGGAGTGCTGCGCGGTCAGCTCGGACATGCGCTTCTTGGTGCGCAGCAGGTACTCGGCCTGGATCTTGATGTCCGAGACCGTACCGCCGAGGCCCGCGGAGCCCTGGTGCATCATGATGTCGGCGTGCGGCAGGGCGAACCGCTTGCCGGCCGTGCCGCCGGTGAGCAGGAACTGGCCCATGGAGGCGGCCATGCCCATGGCGATGGTGACCACGTCGTTCGGGATGTACTGCATGGTGTCGTAGATCGCCATGCCGGCCGTGACCGAGCCACCGGGGCTGTTGATGTAGAGGTAGATGTCCTTGTCCGGATCGGCGGCAAGGAGCAGCAGCTGTGCGGTGATCTTGTTGGCGATGTCGTCGTCAACCTGCTGGCCGAGGAAGATGATCCGCTCGCCGAGCAGCCGGTTGTAGACCTGGTCGCCGAGGCCACCACCGATGGAAGGCTCGCCGGCGGCTGAAGGCATCAGATTCGTCACGTATCCACCTGCTCGTCTTACGACGGCGCCGGGCCGTCTCACGTCGTCCTGCCGGAGGCTGGCGGGGGGTGTCAGGAGACTCCCCTGCCCCCGTATTCATGGACCCTAACGCTCAGGCTCCGTCGGGGAATCCCGGAGATGGGAGTGTTCGCCGGGGGCGTAGCGCTCCGCGGGGGACCGGATGCGGTTCGTGGGGGCCGGCGCACACCGTCGCCGGGCCGCGGCCGCGTGTCCGCGGCCCGCGCCCGGGCGGCGGATCCGCACGCCGTCACGGCCCCGCACCCCCTGCGAGGCCGGGCCGCCCGCCCCCGTACGACGCGGGCCGGGGGTAGGCCCCGGGACCTGGTGCGACGACAGGCCCGGGGAAGCCCCGGTGCCCGGTGCGACGACAGGCCCGGGGAAGCCCCGGTGCCCGGTGCGACGACGGGCCCGGGGAAATTCCAGGACCCCGGTACGACGAACGGGCCCCGGGGAAAGCCCCAGGGCCCGTCGTACGCGCTTCAGAGGCGCCGTGGGCTCGGCTCAGCCCTCGGTGGTCTCCTCGGAGGTCTCCGACGCCTCGGCGGCCTCGGTCTCCTCCTCGTCGTCCAGGTTGACGACCTCGCCGTTGGTGTCCTTCACCGTGGCGGCCTCGACCACGACGGCCAGGGCCTTGCCGCGGGCGACCTCGCCGACCAGGAGCGGAACCTGGCCGCCCTCGACGACGGCCTGGGCGAACTGGTCGGGGGACATGCCGGAGGAGGCCGCACGCCGCATGAGGTGCTCGGTGAGCTCCTCCTGGTTGACGTTCAGCTGCTCCTTCTTGACCAGCTCGTCCAGGACGAACTGGGTCTTGATGCCCTTGACCGCGGCCTCGCGGGTCTCGGTCTCGAACTCCTCGGCGCTCTTGCCCTGGATCTCCAGGTACTTGTCGAGGGTGAGGCCCATCTGGCCGAGCTGGTGGTGCTCCAGGTTGTGCTTGCGGGTGTTCACCTCGTCCTCGAGGAGCTTCTCGGGGACGGGGACCTCCACCAGGTCCAGCAGCTTCTCCAGCACGCGCTCCTGGGCCTGCGTGGCCTGGTCGAACTGCTTCATGTTGGTGAGGCGCTTGCGGCTGTCCGCCTTCAGCTCCTCCAGCGTGTCGAACTCCGAGGCGAGCTGCGCGAAGTCATCGTCCAGCTCGGGCAGTTCGCGGGCGGCGACCTGGGTGACCTTGACGGTGACCTCGGCCTCCTTGCCCGCGGCGGAGCCGCCCTTCAGCTCGGAGGTGAAGGTCGCCTCCTCGCCGGCGGACTTGCCCTTGACGGCGTCGTCGATACCGTCCAGCAGCTCGCCGGAGCCGATGGTGTAGGAGACGCCGTTGGCGATGCCGTCCTCCAGGACCTCGCCGTCGACCTTGGCCTCCAGGTCGATGGTGACGACGTCACCGTCCTCGGCGGCGCGCTCGACCGGGGAGGTGGAGGCGAAGCGCTCACGGAGCTGCTCGACCGACTTCTCGATGTCCTCGTCGGTGACCTCGATGGCGTCGACCTCGACCTCGATGCCGGAGTAGTCCGGGATCTCGAGGGCCGGGCGGACGTCGACCTCGGCGGTGAAGTTCAGCGTCTCGCCGTCCTTCAGCTCGGTGATGTCGACCTCGGGCTGGCCCAGGACGGAGAGCTCGGCCTCGTTGACCGCCTCGGTGTAGAACTTGGGCAGCGCGTCGTTGACGGCCTCCTCCAGCACCGCACCACGGCCGAACCGCTGGTCGATCACGCGGGCCGGGATCTTGCCCTTACGGAAGCCCTTCACCGTGACCTGCTGGTTGATCTTCTTGTACGCCGCGTCGAGGCTGTCCTTGAGCTCCTCGAAGGGCACCTCGACAGTGAGCCGAACCCGGGTCGGGTTCAGGGTCTCCACGGCGCTCTTCACGGTTCGGTCTCCTTGTGGCTGACTTCTTGGGTTCTGCCGGAGCCAGACTGGTCCGGCGGATTTCGCCGCCCGGAGGAGTTCGTAGGCCGAGTGGGCCGGGACACACGGGCGCGCAGCTTGCATAGTAACCGCAGCCGGTCAGCGCCCCAAAAGGCGATCATCACGACGTCATGTGCCGGTGGTCGGGGTGGCGGGATTTGAACCCACGGCCTTCCGCTCCCAAAGCGGACGCGCTACCAAGCTGCGCCACACCCCGTCTGGTGCGACACGTAGGGTACATGCCCGGGCGGTTTCCGTCGGTCGCATTCTCCGGGGTGGCACGGGCGGATCGCCGCGTGCGCAACTCGTTGGCCTCGGCGGCGGGCGACCCGCTACGATGCCTTCAGTGCCGCGGTCACCGACCTGCGGCGCAGCGTTGCGGGCGTAGCTCAATGGTAGAGCCCTAGTCTTCCAAACTAGCTACGCGGGTTCGATTCCCGTCGCCCGCTCTGGATGCCGAAGGCCCAGGTGAGAGGTTGTTCTCCTCCGCCTGGGCCTTCGGTCGTGCTCAGGCCAGCAGAACGCGCTTCTGCTGTTCGAACTCCTCGTCCGTCAGGACGCCCTGCGCCTTCAGATCACCCAGTTGCTTGAGCTGATCGATCTTGCGGGTCATGTCGTCGGCGGTGTCGGCCGGCGGTGCGGCGGGAGCGGGCGGCTGCGGTGCGTACTGCTGCGGCTCGGGCGGCGGTGCGTACTGCTGCTGCTGCTCGTAGTCCTGCTGCGCCCAGCGGCCGGCCTGCCGGCGTGAGACGCGGTTGGAGACGGCGGTGGCGGTTCCGGCGACGACGGCTGTGCGTGCGACACCTCTCAGCAGTCCGGGCATGTTCGGTCATCTCCCACGGGTGGGCCGGTTCGGTTCCAGGTTCAGGCGGCCGCGGAGCCGCCGGGCGGCACCGTCTCGTCCGTGGCCTCCAGTGCCGCCAGCAGGTCCTGCACCGGGACCCGGCCGCTTGCGACGAGCTGGGCTCCGCTGCGCCGGAGCGCTCTGGCCAGGGGGGCGGCCCACAGGTTCTCGTACACCAGCACGGCGGCCGCGTTCCCGGGCTCCAGCGCGTTGGCCGCCTCCTCCAGGTCGCCCTGGTCCAGCACGCCGGACGAGGCTCCTTCGAAGACCGACAGATCGACCTCGTCGCCCAGGTCCCGAAGCTCCAGACCGGAGACCGAGCCGTCGGTCTCCTTGCGGACGAAGGCGAGGTCGATGATCCGGATGACGGCGCGGTCGGCGAGGTCGACCAGCAGCGGGAAAGCCTCGCCCGTCATACGGTTGCCGGGGAATTCGATGACCAGGTAGTCGACGGGCCCCATTTCTTCGACGGTCTCCATGGCCTTCTCCTCACGGGACGGATGGGGGCCGGCACCGTTCTCCCCCCGCCCGGCCGCCTCCTCGGCAGCGCTCCACGAGGCGGGCGGTCGGCGGCGCCGGTCGCCTCTCAAGTGCAGCACGCGGGGTGGGGGCCCGCACGTTCGCGCGACGGGCCGGCCCTCGTCCCGCACCGCGCGACCGGCGCCGTGTCCGCTCCCTGCGCCCCGCACCGCGCGTGCACCGCGGCGGGCCGCCGACGGGGCACCGGGGTCACAGGGACCTGACGTCGACGCTGTAGACGGCGCGCATGCCGTAGGGGACGTAGAGGGCGTCGCCGGACAGGACGGGGGCCGCCGCGTTGTCGGGGGCGCCGGCGCTGTCGCTGTCGTCGCGGCCGGGGAGCGTGCCGGTGACCCGGCCGGTGCGCAGGTCCAGGGCGGCCAGCCGGCCGGTGGGCGAGGCGAGGTAGAGCCGGGTGGCCGAGGCGGTGGGCGGGCCGGGCTGCTCGACGGTGGAGTTGCTCTGCCACAGCTCCCGCCCGGTCCGCGGGTCGATCGCGTGGACGCTGCCGCTGGTGAGGGTGAGGTAGAGGGTGCCGCGCACGAGGTGGACGCCCGACGCGGTGCGCGGGGCGGACAGCCGTACGGTCGTCAGGACGTGCGAGGAGGCGTCGACCAGGGTCAGCCCGGTCAGCCTGCTCATGAGCGGGTCGGCGCCGAACACGAGGTGGCCGCGGGTCTGCCCGAACAGGTACAGCTGGCCCACGGCCGTGATCCGCCAGCGGGCCTTGCCGGTGGCCGGGTCGAGCTGGGCGGCGGTGGTGTGCGGGTGTTCACCGTTGCCGTCGGAGGTGTGGCAGACCAGGTACACCTGGCCGGCGGCGCCGCTCAGCTGGCAGTCGGGGTCGGCGCCGGTGGGCAGCTTGTGGTGCCAGCGGACGCCGCCGTCCGTGGCGTCGAGCAGGGCGTAGGAGTCGGAGGCGTTCCCGTAGGTGGTGACGACCCCGGCCGGGACGGTGACGGCGCCGTTGATGTCCGGGCCCATGCCGTCGACGTCGTCGGCCACGACCGTCCGCCAGATCGGCCTGCCGGTGTCGGGGTCGAGGGCCTGCACGGTGTACCGGGTGCGGCTCTCGGGCTCGTCGCCGCCCTTGATGTCGCGGTCGTCGGCGCCGTAGACGTACACGGTGCCCGGCCGGGTGCCGATGATCGTGCCGCCACCGGAGGAGCTGATCTCGGCGGGGGTGGGGTCCATGGGCCGGGTCCAGACGTTGCGGCCGTCGGCGAGGGCGAACCGGGCGGCCATGATGCCGTCGCCGGCGCACAGCAGGGACCTGTCCGCGAGGACGCAGCGGCTGAAGGGGCCGCTCGGGCCCATCGTGTTCGGGTTGCCGGCCAGGGGGTTCGTGGCCTGCCGGTGCCAGGTGTGCCAGCCGGCCGGCAGGGCGTGCGGGGTGTCGGAGCCGTCGTGGGCGAGCACGGCGGTGGCGGCCACCGCGGCCAGTACGGCGGTGGCGGCGACGGCCGCCGGCCACCGGTGGCGCCGGCGCGGGCGGGCCGGCTCGGTCCCGGGCGGCGTGGGCTCGGGGCGGGGGTCGGGCAGCCGGCCGTCGCGGAGCAGGTGCAGGAGCTCGTCGGGGCCGGGGCGGGACTTGGGGTGCTTCTCCAGGCAGAAGCGGACGAAGGGCAGCAGGTCGTCGGGGACGCCCTCGAGGTCGGGGGTGCCCTCGACCACGCGGGTCGCCGTCTCCCAGGGGCTCGGGCTGTCGAAGGGGCCGCGCCGGGTGGCGGCGTACACGAGGACCGCGCCGAGGGAGAAGAGGTCGGTGGCCGGGCCGACCTCGTGCGGGGCGGCGAACTGCTCGGGGGACATGAAGGGCGGCGTGCCCATCACACGGCCGGTCTGGGTGAGGGCGTCCATGCCGGCGGCCTCGGCCGCGCGGGAGATGCCGAAGTCGATGACCCGGGGGCCGTCCTCGGCGAGCATGACGTTGGCCGGCTTCAGGTCCCGGTGCACCACTCCGGCGCGGTGGATGTCCCGCAGCGCCTCGGTGAGCCCGGCCGCGAGCTCGCGGAGCCGGTCCGGCGGCAGCGGGCCGTGCCGGCGGACATGGGTGCCGAGGTCCTCGCCGGGGATGTAGAGGGTGGCCATCCAGGGGCGCGGAGCGTCGGCGTCCGCGTCCACCACGGGGGCCGTGAAGGCGCCGCTGACCTGGCGGGCGGCGGCCACCTCGCGGCGGAAACGGGCGCGGAACTCGTCGTCGTCGGCGTACTGGCCGTGGACGACCTTGACGGCGAGCCGCCGGCCGGAGGCGGACCGGGCGAGGTAGACCACGCCCATGCCGCCGCTGCCGAGGCGGTCGTCGATCCGGTAGCCGCCGACCTCCGCCGGGTCCGAGTCGCGCAGCGCCATTCCCGTACGTCCCCCCGTTGTTTCAGTTGTTCAGCCCTACCGCCCGGCCGGCTCCCCCGCCGGTCAGAACTGGATCGAGTTGATGGACTCCGCTATCGAGTTCAGGAAGCGGTTGATCGATGGTGCCATGCCGGTCGAGGCCAGGAAGAAACCGAAGAGGATCGCGACGATGGCGGGGCCCGCCTTGATGTTCCCCCCTCGGATCAGCACTACCAGGATGATCGCCAACAGCAGCACCACAGACAGTGAAATGGCCACAACTGATCACACCCTCGGTCGGTCCGCTCTCCCGGCCCGGAGGTACGGCCCGCACCCCCCGCCAGAACCATCGTGCCACCAACCCGGCCACCCTATGCGGCCCGTGACACAACGTCGGATGACGACCCGGTGCGGGCGATCTTCCGCACAGCATTTCGAATGCACTCCCCCACCCGACTCGCCTGCCGATCACGCGATTTCGTTTCCCCATCCACACATCTCGCGTGCAGGTAATTCGAATTGCTGACACAGCGGCGACATATGCCCCTATTAGTCAGGATGAATCGGGACATCAAGGGTGAACTGAGGACCCGGGTGTGTGCACCATCACCCGAAGAGAGGGCGCGAGTTCGGTTAATCAGCGGGTACCCGGACGCGATATCCAGGAATGACCGCGGGAGTTTTACGAAATCCCGTCGACGACGCTAGGGTGCCTCAGATGTTTGACGCCGCCTCGTCCCCCGGCCAGAACCGCAGACCCCTCCCCCCGGCACAGTCGCCGGCGGACGGGGTGCCCGGCCCGCGCACCCCGCTGAGTGCGCAGCAACGGCGGCCGGCGCAGGACAGACCCGGCAGAGAGCGCGACGCGTTCTTCGACAACGCCAAGTACCTGGCGATCGTGCTCGTCGCGATGGGGCACTCGTGGGAACCGCTGAAGGACGACAGCCGCATCCTGGAAGCCGCGTACTCCGTCGTGTACAGCTTCCACATGCCGGCGTTCATCATCATCTCCGGCTTCTTCTCGCGCAGTTTCGACATGCGCCCGGACCGGCTGAAGCGGCTGATCACCGGCGTCGCCGTGCCGTACATCCTGTTCGAGACGGCGTACCCGCTCTTCAAGAACCTCGTCACCGGCTCCCACGACGACATCAGCCTCCTCGACCCCTGGTACCTGACCTGGTTCCTCGTCGCCCTGTTCGTCTGGCGGCTGACCACGCCCGTCTGGAAGCTGGTGCGCCGGCCGCTGCCACTGGCCCTCGGCATCGCCATGCTGGCGACCGTCAGCCCGAACATCGGTGACGACCTCGACCTTCAGCGCGTCCTCCAGTTCCTGCCGTACTTCGTGCTCGGCCTGTGCATGAAGCCCGAGCACTTCCACCTGGTGCGCCGCCGCTGGGTGCGGATCGCCTCGGTGCCGGTGTTCGCGGCGGCGCTGGTGGTCGGCTGGTGGGCGGTGCCGCGCATGAACACCGGGTGGTTCTACCACCGCGACTCGGCGCAGGAACTGGGCGCCCCGTGGTGGTGCGGCCCGGTGATGACGCTCGCGCTGATGGGCTGCTCGCTGGTGCTGACGGCGGGCTTCTTCGCCTGGGTGCCGCGCCGGAGGATGTGGTTCACGGCGCTCGGCGCGGGCACCCTCTACGGCTACCTGCTGCACGGCTTCCTGGTGAAGCTCGCCGACTACCGCGGCTGGTACGAGCACTCCTGGCTGCACCACCCGCTCGGCGAGATCCTGGTGACCGCGCTCGCCGCGGCCGCCGTCACGGTGCTGTGCACGCGGCCGGTGCAGCGCGTCTTCCGCTTCGCGATGGACCCGAAGCTCGAGTGGGCGTTCCGGCAGGACGCCGCCGAGCTGGCCCGCGAACGGCAGAAGCCGCGGGAGAAGGTCAGCGCCTAGCCGGTTCGGGCCCTCCTTCTTCCGGTTCCTCCTCCGGACCTTCCTCCTCCAGACCGAGAAGTGCGCACATCCGGGCGTACTTCTCGGTCAGCCGTCTGCGGGTCGGCTCGTCGAGGACCGCGAGGCGCCGCGGATCGGCGTTGTGCCCCAGGTCGGCCTCCTTCACCAGCAGCGCGCCGGGGGTGGCCAGGATCCGGCCGGCGTACGCCTCCGGCGGCTCCCCCGGCCGCTTGGTGAGGGCGCGCACGATCGCCTTGGTGCGCTCGGTGAGGGCGGCCGCGGTCAGCCACTCCTCGCTCAGGGCGGCGTCCTCCACGGAGTCGTGCAGCCAGGCCGCGGCGATCTGTTCCGGGTCGCCGCCGCGGACGCGTACGCCCTCGGCGACGGCCGCGAGGTGCTCGGCGTACGGCCGTCCCGCCTTGTCGGTCTGCCCCTCGTGGGCGGTGCGCGCGAGGCTCTCGACCTCGGGCAGGGTGAGGTGGGTCATGCCCCTCAGTGTCTCCCGCGCCCGGCGGTGGGCGGTCGGCGGCGTTGGCCGGCCGTGGGTGGTCAGCGGGCGTTGGCCGATGCCTCGCGGCAGATCAGCAGCAGCGCCCGGTCGTCGTTGACGTCCCTGGCGACCGCTTCGATGAGGTGCCAGGCGGCGCCGTGGAAGCCCCCGGCCACATAGCGGTCGGCCTCGCCGGTGAGGCGGTCGATGCCCTCCACGATGTCCCGGTCGGAGGTCTCCACCAGGCCGTCCGTGAACAGCATCAGCACGTCTCCGGGCCGCAGCGAGCCCTTCACGGAGTCGAACTGGGCGCCGTCGTAGACACCGAGCAGCGGGCCCTCGGCCGCCTTCTCCTCCCAGCGCCCGCTGCCCGCGCTCAGCTGGAGCCCCGGGGGATGGCCGGCGGAGTACAGCTCGTAGTCCCCGGAGTCCAGGTCCAGGACCAGATGGATGGAGGTGGCGAAGCCCTCGTCCCAGTCCTGGCGGAGCAGATAGCCGTTGGCGGCCGGGAGGAAGGAGTGCGGGGGCAGGGAGCCGACGAGGCCGCCGAAGGCGCCGGACAGCAGCAGGGCGCGCGAGCCCGCGTCCATGCCCTTGCCGGACACGTCGGTCAGCACGACCTCCAGCGTCCGGCCGCCGTTCGTGCGGGACGCGACGACGAAGTCGCCCGAGAAGGACTGGCCGCCCGCGGGGCGCAGCGCCATCTCGTGGTGCCAGCCCTTCGGCAGCTTCGGCAGCTTGCTCTGCACCCGGATCCGCTCGCGCAGGTCGAACAGCATGGTGCCGCCGCGCCGCCAGGGCACGCCGACCCGGCTGCGGAACTGCGCGGTCAGCAGCCCGAAGAAGCCGCACGCCGCCACCACCAGGACGATGCCCGGGGTGACCCGGGAGGGTCCCTCGGTGTACGGGCCGAGCCGCACCGACTCCACGATCAGCGCGGTGGCCGCCGCCGCGTACAGGCCGAGCAGGCTCGCCGGGCGCAGCAGCAGGCCGCCGGC
The DNA here is from genome assembly GCF_016741855.1 of Streptomyces musisoli. Classification (GTDB taxonomy): domain Bacteria; phylum Actinomycetota; class Actinomycetes; order Streptomycetales; family Streptomycetaceae; genus Streptomyces; species Streptomyces musisoli. Next base: position 520,512 of record NZ_JAERRH010000003.1, read on the forward strand.
GACGATCGGCAGCACCAGGGTGGCCGGGGAGCACCACACCGAGTCGAAGAGGGTCATCGCCGCGAGGACCGGGACGGTGAGCAGCAGTCCGGCGAAGGCGATCCAGTCCGAGCCGTCGCCGCGGAAGTAGTCGACGGCGCTTCTGCGCAGGCCGACCCGGGCCCGGTGCCACTGCATCTTCCACCGGGCCGTGAACGTCTCGGCCTTCGCGCGCCGCTGTCGTCCTGCTGCCATCAGTTCGGGACCCTATCCAGCCGACCGGCCGCTTGGCACGGGAGGTCCCACTTGTCCCCCGTGCGGGGTTGTGCTGTGGCCGTTCGCGCGCCCCGCTGCCACCGGGTTCCGGAAGCGGGGAAATTCACTGGCTCGTCCCTCAATGCCCTGATAGGCATGGCCCATGGGGACTGTTCACGGAACCGAGCTGAGGGTACTGCGCGAGGACGAGTGGGACCGGTGGTACGACACTTTGTACCGGGGCTTCGGAGCGGGGCCCGCCCCGGCCGAGGAGCGCGAACTGGCCAGGGCGGTCACCGAGTTCGACCGCTCCCTCGCCGTGTGGGACGGAGCTGCGCTGGTCGGCACTGCGGGGGCGTTCAGCTTCCGTATGACGGTGCCGGGCGGGGCCGCGGTCCGGGCGGCCGGGGTGACGATGGTGAGCGTGGCGGCCACCCACCGGCGGCGCGGGGTGCTGACCTCGATGATGCGCCGGCAGCTGGACGACGTGCGGGCGCTGGGCGAGCCGGTGGCGGTGCTGACCGCGTCGGAGCCGGCGATCTACGGCCGGTTCGGATACGGCGCCGCGACCTTCCGGCTGAGCGCCGAGATCGACACGAACCGGGTGACCCTGGCCCTGCCCGCCGGCACCGAGGAGGTGCGGTTGCGGTACGTGGCGCCGGCCGACGTCCTCGACGCCTGTGAGGCGGTGTACGCGGCCCTGGTCCCGCGGCGGCCGGGCATGCTGGCCCGGCAGCCCCACTGGGAGCGGGACGCCCTGGTCGACCCGGAGAGCGAGCGTGACGGGGCGTCGCCGCTTCAGTGCGTGGTGGCCGAGCGGGACGGCGAGATCACCGGATACGTCCGCTTCCGCACCAAGGGGCAGTGGAGCCCGAGCGGCGCGGACGGCACGGTGCAGGTCAAGGACATGGCCGGGCTGGACCCGGTGACCGAGGCGGCCCTGTGGCGCTTCCTGTTCGGCATCGACCTGATGACGACCGTGTCGGTGGGGTCCCGTCCGGTGGACGACGCCTGGCGGCACCTGGTCTCCGACACCCGCCGCTGCCGGCCGCGGCTGCGCGACGACGCCTACGTCCGGCTCGTGGACGTCGGCGCGGCGCTGTCGGCGCGGACCTATCAGGCGCCGGTGGACGTCGTGTTCGAGGTCGAGGACGACTTCTGCCCGTGGAACTCGGGGCGCTGGCGGCTGACGGGCGACCCGAAGGGCGCGTCCTGCGAGCGCACGACGGACGCGGCCGATCTGGCCCTGTCCGTGCGGGAGCTGGGCTCGGCGTACCTGGGCGGGATGACGCTGCTGTCACTGGCGTCGGCCGGGCGGGTGCGGGAACTGCGGCCGGGGGCGCTGACGGAGGCGTCGGTGGCGTTCGGCTCACCGGTGGCCCCGTGGCTGCCGCACGGCTTCTAGTGACCTGAGTCAGAGATTCCTCGTCGGATCGGCGGCCACCAGCCGGATGCTGTGCGGCTGCCCAGCCCGGCCCGGCCTGCCGGAGTCCGGCCGCCGGCACGCCAGGCAGCTCGCGAGAACCACCCGGAAATCTCCGACTCAGGTAACTAGGGTCTTCCGTCCGGGTCAGGCCGTGAGCCCGGCGGGATCCGGACGAGAGGCTCTGGCCGGCGCCCGGTGGGTCAGCGGTTCTGGCAGCCGGGGCACCAGAAGAGGTTGCGGGCGGCGAGGCCGGCGGTGCGGATCTCGTCGCCGCAGACGTGGCAGGGCAGGTTCGCCCGGCGGTAGACGTACACCTCGCCGCCGTGGTCGTCCACGCGGGGCGGGCGGCCCATCGCCTCCGGGGTGTGCTCGGGGCGGACGGTGTCGATGCGGTTGTTCCGCACGCCCTCCCGCATCAGCCCGGCCAGATCGGCCCAGAGGGCGTCCCACTCGGCCGGGGTGATGTCCCGGCCCGCGCGGTACGGGTCGATGCCGTGCCGGAAGAGGACCTCGGCGCGGTAGACGTTGCCGACGCCGGCGACCACCTTCTGGTCCATGAGGAGCGCGGCGATCGTCGTACGGCTGCGGGAGACCCGCCGGTACGCCGCGGCCGGGTCGGCGTCCGTGCGGAGCGGGTCGGGGCCGAGCCGGTCGTGCACGGCCCGCTTCTCGCCGTCCGTGATGAGGGCGCAGGTGGTGGGGCCGCGCAGGTCGACGTAGGACGTGGCGTCGGCGAGCCGGAGCCGGACGGTGTCCGTCGGCGGGGGCGCGGGGGCGTCACCGAAGCCGACCTTGCCGAAGAGGCCGAGGTGGATGTGGACCCAGTCGGCGTCCCTGAAGCCCAGGAAGAGGTGCTTGCCGTGGGCTTCGGTGGTGGTCAGCTCCGTGCCGTCCAGGAGGGCGGCGGCGTCGGAGAACTTGCCCTGGGGGCTGGTGACGCGGGGAGCCGTGCCGCAGAAGCGGGCGGCGTAGTCCTGCGCCAGCCGGTGGATCGTGTGCCCCTCTGGCACGGTTCCCTGTTCCTTTCGGCTCCTCGGGGCCCGGTGCGCCGGGCCCCGGAGGCTCAGTCCTGCCGGGGGTGGTGGGCCGGGATCGGCGGGAGGTCGCCCGTGGTCTCGTACGCCGCGAGCATGTCGATGCGGCGGATGTGACGCTCGTCACCGGAGAACGGGGTGTTGAGGAAGACCTCGACGAACTTGGTGGCTTCCTCGGTGCTGTGCATGCGCGCACCCACGGCCACCACGTTGGCGTCGTTGTGCTGCCGGCCGAGCGCCGCCGTCTCCTCGCTCCAGGCCAGCGCGGCGCGCACGCCCTTCACCTTGTTCGCGGCGATCTGCTCCCCGTTGCCGGAGCCGCCGATCACGATGCCGAGGGCGTCCTGGTCCGCGGCCGCCTTCTGCGCGGCACGCAGGCAGAACGGCGGGTAGTCGTCCTGGGCGTCGTAGATGTGCGGCCCGCAGTCGACGGGCTCGTGGCCGGCGGCCTTCAGCCACTCGACGAGGTGGTTCTTCAGTTCGTAGCCCGCATGGTCCGAGCCGAGATACACGCGCATGCCACGAGTGTGACACGGCCGTTCCGGGGCAGCAGCCCCGGGTGCCGCACCGGTGATGACCTTGGAATATGTGAGCCAGACCATAGAACCTCAAGGGAACCTCAAGTAACGATACGGATTCAGAGGTTCCCGAATTCGTTCGCCTCCGATTCACTGGACCGCCTCGTACACCGCTCGTGCGAGGCCCCGTACTCCGCCCCACAACGGCACCCCCGCTCGTACGGGAATCGCTCCACCGGCGCAAAGGAAATCCGTCCATGACCCCTGGTTCCGGACTTCAAGCAGGCCTGAAGAACCGCCATCTCACGATGATCGCCATCGGAGGTGTGATCGGTGCCGGACTCTTCGTCGGCTCCAGCACCGGCATCGCCACGGCGGGCCCCGGCATCCTGCTGTCGTACGCCCTCGTCGGCACCCTCGTCGTCCTCGTGATGCGGATGCTCGGCGAGATGTCCGCCGCCAACCCCACCTCCGGCTCCTTCTCCGCGCACGCCGACCGTGCCCTCGGCCCCTGGGCCGGCTTCTCGATCGGCTGGCTGTACTGGTTCTTCTGGGTCGTCGTGCTCGCCGTCGAGGCCACCGCCGGCGCGAAGATCCTCGAAGGCTGGGTCCCGGCCGTCCCGCAGTGGGGCTGGGCACTGATCGTGATGGTCGTCCTGACCGCGACCAACCTCGTCTCCGTCGGCTCCTACGGCGAGTTCGAGTTCTGGTTCGCCGGCATCAAGGTCGTGGCGATCGGCGCGTTCGTCGTCATCGGCCTGCTCGCCGTGTTCGGCGTGCTGCCGGGCGTGGACGCCGAGAAGGCGTCCTTCGGCAACCTCACCTCGCACGGCGGATTCCTGCCGCACGGTCCCGGCGCCATCCTCACCGGTGTGCTGCTGGTCGTCTTCTCCTTCATGGGCAGCGAGATCGCCACCCTGGCGGCCGGCGAGTCGGAGGACCCGCAGCGCGCGGTCACCAAGTCCACCAACAGCATCATCTGGCGGATCGGCGTCTTCTACCTGGGCTCGATCCTGGTCGTGGTCTCGCTGCTGCCGTGGAACGACGCGTCCATCGCGAAGGACGGCTCCTACGTCGCCGCGCTGAACTCCCTCGGTATCGCGCACGCCGGCGAGGTCATGAACGTCATCGTGCTGACCTCGGTGCTGTCCTGCCTCAACTCGGGCCTCTACACGGCCTCCCGGATGGCCTTCTCGCTCGGCCAGCGCGGTGACGCGCCGAAGTCGTTCGCCCGCACCACCTCCCGCGGTGTGCCGCAGACCGCGATCCTGGCCTCGGTCGTCTTCGGCTTCGTGGCTGTTTTCTTCAACTACCAGTACCCGGACACCGTCTTCCTCTTCCTGCTCAACTCCAGCGGCGCGGTCGCCCTGTTCGTGTGGCTGGTCATCTGCTTCTCGCAGCTGCGGATGCGGAAGATCATCCAGCGTGAGGCGCCGGAGAAGCTCGTCGTGAAGATGTGGCTGTACCCGTACCTGACCTGGGCGACGGCCGCGATGATCGTCTTCGTCCTGGTGTACATGCTGTTCGACACCGAGCACGACGGCCGGGAGACGGTGCTGCTGTCCCTGCTGGTCGCGGCGGTCGTGCTGGTGATCGCGGCGATCAAGCAGAAGATCACCGCGAACCGCCCGGCCCCCGCCGCCGAGGCACCGGCCGACAAGGTGTCCGTCGGCTGATCCGGTCCCGGCCGGCCATGGCCGCACAACCTGACCGAAGTGTCGGATTGTGCGGCCATGCTGCGTTTGCTGACGCATCCGGACCCGCCCCTCCTCCGCCCCGGCGACCCCGGCTAGACGACGAACTCGCCGGAGTCCGGCTCGGCTTCGTCCGGCGGCCCGCCGTGATCGTGCCCGCCCGCTCGGCGGACGCCGCCGTGATCGTGCCCGCCCGCTCGGCGGACGCCTTCGGGGCCGGCGACCGGGGCGCGCCGAACGACCCGGAGACGCGGAAGAGGCTCGCCGGGGTCATGGAGAGCCATGACCCCGGCGAGCCTCTTCCGCAGGAACTACGGCGTGGGCGGCTAGAGGCCCTCGCGCCGGCCGGCGAACTTCCAGGCGGTGGGCAGCGCGCCCATCGCCAGCGCGGCCTTGAGGGCGTCACCGATCAGGAACGGGGTGAGGCCGGCCGCGATCGCCTCGGACGCGGACAGGTGGGCCGCCAGGGCCAGGTAGGGAACGCCGACCGCGTAGACGACGGCCTCACCGAGCAGCATCGTGCCGGCCATGCGCAGCGGGGAGCGGTCGGCGCCGCGGCGGGCCAGGGCGCCGACGAGGGCGGAGGCGAGCAGCATGCCGAGGACGTAGCCGAAGGAGACCATGCCCGCGCCGGAGTCGCCGTTCGCGAACCAGGGCATCCCGGCCACGCCGGCGACCGCGTACAGGGCGAGGGAGAGGAAGCCGCGGCGGGCGCCGAGGGTGGTGCCGACGAGCAGCGCGGCGAAGGTCTGGCCGGTCACCGGCACCGGGGATCCAGGAACCGGCACCGACAGCTGGGCCGCGACGCCGGTGAGCACGGCACCGCCGGCCACGAGGGCCGCGTCGCGGACGCGGGTGGCCGGGAGGAGGTCGGCGAGGACTGCGCCGGGGCGGGCGAGTGCGGTGGCGGTGCTCATGGTGACTCCGCGGGTGACGGGGACATGCTGGGACACGGCGACGCTATCCCAGGCGAGTCGGGCCGATCACCGTCAGTGCTCGACAAAGGGCGGAACGAGAGCTTGGTGGGCTCCGGACAAAGAGTGCCCTCTACACCGGTCGGGGCGTGACACTGATCACTGAGGCCGAGATGTTTCGCTCACGCGACGGGGCATTGACGAGACTGTGCGGTTTCACCAAACGAACCCCGGTCGTCTGGCCGGATTCACCTTTCCTGTCCTACCCTTCCGGCCATGGCCGCCCAGTCCCGGAACCTCACCTCGCGTCGCTATGTCGACCTGCGACGCCAGGGCACGGCCACCTGTCGCCGTCCGGGGTAGGGCGGGCCTCGGCGCGCCTCGCCCGCTTCCGAGCTTGTGAGACGTGTCGGCCCCGTTCCCGAGGACGGTCCTCCATGCCCCGTACCGCGGTCCCCGCCCTTGCCTCCCCCGTCCCGCGTGCCGCCGACAGCGACCGGCGGCGCACCAGTGCCAGCGTCGTGCTGCGCTCCGTGCTGGAGCACGGGCCGGTGGCCCGCAGCACCGTCGCCCGGCTGACCGGTCTGTCGCCCGCGTCGGTGACCGAGCACTGCGCCCGGCTCGCCGAGCGGGGCCTGATCCGGGAGTCCGCCGCGCCCCGCCGCTCGAACGGGGTGGGCCGGCCGCACGTCCCGGTCGATCTGGACGACAGCCGTTTCCTGGTCGCCGGGGTGCACGTGGCCGTTCCGTACACCACGGTGGCGCTGCTGGATCTGCGTGGCCGGGTGGTGGCCCGGCGGGAGCTGCCGCACGAACGGACCGAGCCCGGCCGGGTGCTGGCACGGGCCGCCGAGGGGCTCGCGGGCCTGCTCGCCGGGGTGCCGGGCCGGCGGCCGCTGGGCGTCGGGGTGGCGGTGGGCGGCTGGGTGGACCGGGAGGCGGGCACCGTGGTCGAGCACGAGCTGCTGGGCTGGCGGGAGGTGCCGGTGCGGGAGCTGCTCGGCGCCCGCACCGGTCTGCCGGTCCGGGTGGACGGGCACGCGCGGGCGCTGGTGCACGGGGAGCGGCTGTTCGGGCGGGCCCGGGGCAGCCGCAGTCTGCTGCACCTGTTCGTGGGCAACGTGGTGGACGCCGCCTTCGCCACCCATGACGAGGTGCACTACGGGCCCCGGTCGGCGGCCGGTGCCATCGCCCACCTGCCGGTGCCGGGCGGCACCGAGCCGTGCGCCTGCGGCGCTACCGGCTGCCTCCAGGCGGAGCTGAGCGAGCGGACGTTGTGCCGCCGGGCGCGGGCGGCCGGGGTGACCGGTTCGGCCAACCCGATGCATGTGGTGGCAGCGGCGGCGGGCGGGGACGCGGTGGCCCGGCGGCTGCTGGTGGACCGCGCGCGGGCGACCGGGCGGGCCGCGGGGCTGCTGCTGGACGTGCTCAATCCGGAGACGGTCGTGGTGACCGAGGTCGGTGTGATCCACTTCGAGGACTGCCTGACCGCGCTGCGGGACGCGGCCGGAAACCGTGCGGCGGCCGTCCTGCCGACGAGTTTCCCGGATTCCGTGCTGGCGGTGGCGGGCGGATCGGTCGTACTCGACGCGTTGTTCCGGGATCCGCTGGGCCTGTCACCTGAGGCTATTTAATTCAGAAACTCGGAATGTTGACAGGCGACGAGTCCGGCCGGGAACATCCTGGTCATGACCCCGCACACAAGCTGTCGCACCCTCTGTTGCTGACATGTTGCCGCGCATGAAGCGCGTGTTTCCCGCTGCGTGAGTCTTTCTTCTTCCGGTCCTTCTTCCCGGAATTCCTGCTGCGTTTCCCGCATTTTCCTCCTGGGAGTCCTCCCATGCACCGTCGTACTTTTCTCATGTCCGCGCTGGGCGCGTCCGCCGCCGCCTGGGGCGTCGGCGGCTGCGCGAACGGCAGTGCCGCCGCCGACGCCGGCGCCGCCACCGAGCCGCTCGCCGCCACGGTTCCGGCCGGCACCAGCCTGAAGATCGCCTCGTACCAGGGCGTGCAGCAGCTCCTGTCCAGGCTGGCGAAGCTGCCCGAGCTGCCGTTCACGGTGTCCGACTGGGTGAACATCGGGGCGGGACCGGACGTCATCAACGCCTTCCGCGCCAAGTCCCTCGACCTCTCCGCCAACGCGGGCATCCCGCCGATCCAGGCCCACTACCAGGGCTTCGACGCGAAGATCGTGGCGATCGACCTCACCCGCAAGCCCAACTACCTCTTCGCCACCAAGCCCGGCAGCGACATCCGCACGACCCGGGACTTCAAGGGGAGGAAGCTGGCCTTCTCGCAGGGCCAGGCCCAGGGCGTCGTGCTGCTGCGGGCGCTGAAGCAGGCGGGCCTGGCCTACGACGAGGTGACGCTGGTCCCGCTGACCAGCAACCAGTTCCTCACCGCCCTTCAGTCCGGACAGGTGGACATCGCGCCGCTCGCCAACAGCCAGGCACCGGCGTATCTGAAGCAGTACGAGGCCAAGGGCGCCCGGGTCATCGAGACCGACGTCGTCGACCTGCTCAACCTGCTGTGGGCGCCGCAGTCCGTGCTGAACGACCCGGCGAAGGCCGCCGCGATCGCCGCGTACATCCCCCGGTGGGCCAAGGGCCAGGTGTGGCAGTACGAGCACCCGGACGTGTGGAACAGGGAGTTCTACGTCAAGACGCAGAACCTGACCCTCGCCCAGGCGGAGGCCGTCACCAAGCTCGCCAACAAGCCGCTCTTCCCGCCCCGCTGGGACGAGGCGATCAAGTGGGAGCAGGAGACCGCCGACCTGCTCGCCGAGGGCGGCTTCGTGAAGAAGTTCGACGTCTCCTCGCTCTTCGACCACCGCTTCGAGCCGCTCGCCGCCAAGGCCGTACCCGAGGAGTACCGGAGGTGACCACCGTGACCACGACCACCACGACGACCACGGCACCGGCGACAGCGGCCGGGCAGCTCCCCCGGGTCCGCAGGCGCCGCCGCCTGTCCCCCGGCCGGCGGCTGCCCGCCGCCCGGCTGGCCGGCCCGCTGGCCGTGCTCACCCTGTGGGCCGCCGCCTCCGCCGCCGGGTCCCTCGACCCGGCCGCCATCCCCGCGCCCTGGACGGTGCTGAGGACCGCCGGCCACCTGTGGACCGACGGCACACTGCCCACCGATGTGCTGACCTCCCTGGAGCGGGCCGGCTACGGCTTCGCGATCGGCCTGACCGCCGGGGTGCTGCTCGCGCTCGCCTCCGGCCTCAGCCGGACCGGGGAAGCGCTGATCGACGGGACCGTGCAGCTCAACCGGGCGATCCCCACCCTCGGCCTGATACCGCTGTTCATCCTCTGGCTGGGCATCGGGGAGACCTTCAAGATCGCGATCATCGCGATCGTCGTCTACATCCCCCTCTATCTGAACACGCACGCCGCGCTGTCCGGCATCGACAGCCGCTTCGTCGAACTCGCCGAAGTGCAGGGGCTGTCCAGGTTCACCTTCATCCGCCAGGTCGTGATCCCCGGCGCGCTGCCCGGATTCTTCGTGGGACTCCGGCTCGGCGTCACCGGGTCATGGCTGGGCCTGGTGGTGCTGGAGCAGATCAACGCCACCAGCGGACTCGGCTACCTGATGTTCCAGGCGCAGAACTACGGCCAGAGCGACGTCATCCTGGTCGGCCTGCTGATCTACGGCGTCTTCGGCCTGGTCTCCGACAGCGTGGTCCGTCTGATCGAACGGAGGGTGCTGGCATGGCGCCGCACACTGAGCAACTGACCCGGCCCGCCGTCCAGCTGCGCGGCCTGACCCGCTCCTTCGAGGGCCGTACGGTTCTCGACGGCATCGATCTGGACCTGCCCGCAGGGCAGTTCACGGCCCTGCTCGGGCACAGCGGCTCCGGCAAGTCCACCCTGCTGCGCGCGGTCGCCGGCCTGGACCACGGGGTGGCCGGGAGCGGGCAGCTCACCGCGCCCGAGCGGGTCTCGGTGGTGTTCCAGGACTCCCGGCTGCTGCCCTGGCGCCGGGTGCTGGAGAACGTCCTGCTCGGCCTGGACGGCAAGGACGCCGGGGCCCGCGGCCGGGCCGCGCTGGCGGAGGTGGGGCTGAAGGGCCGGGAGCGGGCCTGGCCGGGCGAGCTGTCCGGCGGCGAGGCCCAGCGGGCGGCGCTGGCCCGCTCCCTGGTCCGCGAGCCCGAACTGCTGCTGGCAGACGAGCCGTTCGGCGCGCTGGACGCGCTGACCCGGATCAGGATGCACCACCTGCTGCGCGATCTGTGGCAGCGCCACCGGCCGTCCGTGCTGCTGGTCACCCACGACGTGGACGAGGCGATCGTGCTCGCCGACCGGGTCCTCGTCCTGGACCGGGGCCGGATCGGCCTGGACCTGACCATCGACCATCCCCATCCGCGTTCCTACCGGGAGCCGGTGCTGGGCGAGTACCGGGAGCGGCTGCTGGCCGCGCTCGGCGTCACGGAGGACCACCGGTGACCACGAGAAGGCTCCACCTCAACGCGTTCCTGATGAACACCGGCCACCACGAGGCGTCCTGGCGGCTCCCGGAGAGCGATCCGTACGCGCACACCGACCTCGCCCACTACGCCGGCCTCGCGCGGACCGCCGAGCGCGGCACCTTCGACTCGCTCTTCCTCGCCGACGGCCCCCAGCTGTGGAACAACCTCGCCCAGCGGCCGGCCGGCGCCCTGGAACCGCTCACCCTGCTGACCGCGCTGGCGACGGCCACCGAGCACATCGGGCTGATCGCCACCGCCTCGACCTCCTACAACTCCCCCTACAACCTTGCCCGCAAGTTCGCCTCGCTGGACATCATCAGCGGCGGCCGGGCCGGCTGGAACATCGTCACCACCGCAGGCGCCGAGGCCGCCCGCAACTTCGGCCTGGAGGCCGAGCCCGCGCACGCCGAGCGGTACGCCCGCGCCGCCGAGTTCCTGGACGTGTCCCTCAAGCTGTGGGACAGCTGGGAGGACGACGCGATCGTCGCCGACAAGGCGGCCGGCGTCTGGGGCGACGACGGCAAGATCCACCCGCCCCGGCACCGGGGCACGTACTTCAGCGTGGCGGGCGCCCTCAACGTTCCCCGCTCCCCGCAGGGCTACCCGCTGCTGGTGCAGGCCGGCTCCTCCGAGGACGGCAAGGCGTTCGCCGCCCGGTACGCGGAGGCGGTGTTCACCGCCCAGCAGACCCTCGGCGACGCGCAGGCCTTCTACGCCGACCTCAAGTCCCGTACCGCGCGGGCCGGGCGCGACCCCGGGCACATCAAGGTGCTGCCCGGCATCGTCCCCGTGCTCGGGTCCACCGAGGCCGAGGCACGGGCGGCCGAGCAGCTGCTGGAGGACCACATCGTGTACGACCACGGAGTAGGCCGGCTGGAGAGCCTGCTGCAGCTGGAGCCCGGCACCCTGGAGCTGGACGCCCCGCTGCCCGCCGACCTGCCGCCCGAGTCGGCCGTCGAAGGCGCCAAGAGCCGCTACACCCTGGTCGTGGAGCTGGCCCGGCGCGAGCGGCTCACCGTGCGGCAGCTGATCGGCCGGCTCGGCGGCGGACGCGGGCACCTCACCTTCGCCGGGACGCCCGGGCAGGTCGCCGACAAGATCGAGACCTGGTTCACCGAGGGCGCCGCCGACGGCTTCAACATCATGCCCGCCGTGCTGCCCTCCGGCCTCGACGCCTTCGTCGAGCACGTCGTACCGCTGCTGCGCGCCCGCGGCCTGCTGCGCACCGAGTACGGCCCCCGCCGGACCCTGCGGGAGCGCTACGGCCTGCCCCGCCCGGCCAACCAGTACCTGACCCCCGCCCTCGTCTGAAAGGACCACCGCCCATGTCCATCGAGATCACCAAGGTCACCGCACGCATCGGTGCGCGGGTGTCCGGCGTCGACGTCTCCGCGCCGCTCGCCCCGGAGGAGGTCGCCGCGATCCGCGAGGCCCTGAACGTGCACAAGGCGCTCGTCTTCGACGCCGGCCCCCTGGACGACACCGGCCAGCAGGCCTTCGCCCGCCACTTCGGCGACCTGACCACCGCGCACCCGACGGTCGGCGCGGTCGACGGCGCCCCCAACGTGCTGCCGGTCGACAGCGAGCGGGGCCGCGCCAACCACTGGCACACCGACGTCACCTTCGTCCTCAACCCGCCGCAGGCCAGCACCCTGCGCTCGCTGACCGTCCCGCCGTACGGCGGCGAGACCCTGATCGCGAACGCGGCGGCCGCCTACCGCGACCTGCCGGAGCCGTTGCGGCGCCTCGCCGACACCCTGTGGGCGGAGCACACCAACGACTACGACTACGCGGTGCCGGACGAGGAGATCGACGAGGAGAAGGCCGCCCAGCGCGCGCAGTTCACCTCCATCAAGTACCGCACCGCCCACCCGGTGGTCCGCGTCCACCCGCTGACCGGCGAGCGGGGACTGTTCGTCGGCGGGTTCGCGCAGCGGATCGTCGGCCTGTCGGTCGGCGAGTCCCGCAAGGTCCTCGACCTGCTCCAGGCGTACGTCACCCGTCCGGAGAACGTGCTGCGCCACCGCTGGTCGGAGCGCCAGCTGGTGCTGTTCGACAACCGCATCACCCAGCACTACGCCATCGACAACTACGACGGCCTCCCGCGCCGCCTGCACCGGGTGACCGTCGCCGGTGACGTCCCGGTCGGCGTCGAGGGCAAGGAGAGCTACTCGGTCGAGGGCGACGCCTCGCACTACACCCCCGTGGCCGCGTAGCCGGAGGTTCACCCTCCGTTCACAGAGTGTCCGGATAGTGGGCGGCTCCTTCGCCTCAGCGGACGGGCCGCCCAGACTGGCGGAGTTTTTGCCCGCCTATTGCACGGGAGAGCCGCGCCCATGCCCAGCAGCACGACCACGGAGACGCCGCCGCAGCAGACGGACGCCTCCCTCTCCCACGGCCTCAAACAGCGCCATCTGTCGATGATCGCCCTCGGTGGGGTGATCGGCGCCGGGCTGTTCGTCGGCTCCGGTGCGGGCATCGCCGCGGCCGGCCCGTCCATCGTGATCGCCTACACCGTCTCCGGCCTCCTGGTGATGCTGGTGATGCGGATGCTCGGCGAGATGTCGGCCGCCTACCCGTCCTCCGGCTCCTTCTCGGCGCACGCCGAGCGGGCGATCGGCCCGTGGGCCGGCTTCGCGGCCGGCTGGTCCTTCTGGATCCTGCTGTGCACCGCCGTCGGCCTGGAGGGCATCGGCGCCGCGCACATCGTCTCCGGCTGGCTGCCCGGCACCTCCGAGTGGCTGTGGGTCGCGCTGTTCATGGTGGTCTTCTGCGGGACGAACCTGGCCGCCGTGAAGAACTTCGGCGAGTTCGAGTTCTGGTTCGCCGCGCTGAAGGTCGGCGCGATCAGCCTCTTCCTGGTCCTCGGCGTACTGGCCATCGCCGGTGTGCTGCCCGGCACCGACGCCCCCGGCACCTCGAACCTGACGGACTTCCTGCCGCACGGCAGCAACGGCCTGATCATCGGCCTGCTCGCGTCGGTCTTCGCGTACGGCGGCCTGGAGACGGTCACCATCGCCGCGGCCGAGTCCGAGGACCCGGTCAGGGGCGTAGCGTCCGCCGTCCGCACGGCGATGTGGCGCATCGCGCTGTTCTACATCGGCTCCATGGCGGTCGTCGTCACCCTGGTCCCGTGGGACTCCGAGGACGTCGTGGCGAAGGGCCCGTACGTCGCCGCCCTCGACCACCTGGGGATCTCCGGCGCGGGCCAGCTGATGAACGTGGTCGTCCTGGTCGCGCTGCTGTCCGCCATGAACGCCAACATCTACGGCTCCTCGCGCATCGCCTACTCCCTGGTGCAGCGCGGGCAGGGCCCCAAGGTGCTGGGCAGGCTGTCCGGCGGGGTCCCGCGGATCGCGGTGCTCGTCTCCTGCGTGCTCGGCTTCGTCTGCGTGCTGCTCAGCTACTGGCGGCCGGACGACGTCTTCAAGTGGCTGCTGAACATGATCGGCGCGGTCATCCTGGTCGTCTGGATCTTCATCGCGGTCTCCCAGCTGCTGCTGCGCCGCCGCATCGAGCGCGAGACCCCCGACCGGCTGGTCGTGCGCATGTGGGCGTTCCCGTGGCTGACCTGGGTCGCGCTGGCCGGAATGGCCGCGATCTTCGTACTGATGGCCCGCGAGCCGGACACCCGGCTGCAGCTGTACTCGACGGGCGGCATGACGCTGGTCCTGGCCGCGGTCGGCTACGCCTGGCAGCGGGCGCGCGCCAGGCGCTGACCGCGCCCCGGTTCCGGCGAGGCCCCCACGTGCGACGGTGGATTCCAGGGGTCGTTGCAACACGAGTGATCAACTGGTTGTGGCCAGGAGCTTGGCGAGGCGCTCGGCTGGGGTTTCCCAGCCGAGCGTTTTGCGTGGGCGGCCGTTCAGCTCGGCGGCCACGACATCCAGGCTGGCGCGGGTGTGGACGGACAGGTCGGTGCTCTTGGGGAAGTACTGCCGCAGCAGGCCGTTGGTGTTCTCGTTGGAGCCGCGTTGCCAGGGGCTGGCTGGGTCGCAGAAGTAGACCGGGACGTCGGTGGCGACGGTGAAGGAGCCGTGGGCGGCCATCTCAGCGCCCTGGTCCCAGGTCAAGGACTGCACCAGGTGAGCGGGCAGTGTCTGGACGGTTTCCACGAGCGCGTCGCGAACGTGTTCGGCGGTGCGGTCTTCGGGCAGGTGAAGCAGCATCACGTAGCGGGTGGCGCGTTCGACGAGGGTGCCCAGATCGTCTCGTGGGCCACGCGCATCTCCGGCCGGTCGGGAAACTGTGCCCGCAGAGCCTGGCAGATCTGTTCGGGGCTCCACCGTATGGACAGGCGGTGCTGGATGAAGCCGCGCAGTTGCGGGTTCTGGCCGATCTTCCCGGGCTTGGGGCGGGGCCGGCGGGCCTGTGCGCGGGCGTGGGCGGCGTGCGGCCGGTACTGGCCGTTGCCCGGGTGCCGGTTGCGCCGGATTTCGCGGCTGATGGTGGACGGGCTGCGGCCCAGCTCGGCCGCTATCTGCCGGATGGTGGCCTTCTCCCGCAGCCGGTCGGCGATGTGGATGCGGTCGGCCTCGCGTAGGTAGCGGGACGGACCCTCGGGCAACGCCACAGCGAGCACCGGCGGTCTCGCCTTGTCCTTGCCCCAGGCGCCCCGGCCGTTGCGCCATCGCTTGCCCGTCCGGGAGTTGATCCCGACGCGTCTGCATGCTTCGACGCTGGTCAGGCCCTGGTCCATGAGCCGGAAGTATTCCTCCCGCTCACGGACCAGGAGCTTGCGGCCTAGAACCCAAGGACACGTGGGGGCCTTTCTGTTGTCCTGGATCAGTTGTTGCTAGCGTGTAGTTGCAAGAGACTTGCAATAAGGTTCCGGAGGGGATCACCCATGCCCGTCTACACGTTGCCCGACCTGCCCTACGACTACTCGGCCCTGGCCCCCGTGATCAGCCCCGAGATCATCGAGCTGCACCACGACAAGCACCACGCGGCCTATGTGAAGGGCGCCAACGACACCCTGGAGCAGCTCGCCGAGGCGCGGGACAAGGAGTCGTGGGGCTCGGTCAACGGCCTGGAGAAGAACCTGGCCTTCCACCTCTCCGGGCACATCCTGCACTCGATCTACTGGCAGAACATGACCGGCCCGAAGGAGGGCGGCGGCGAGCCGCTGGCCGCCGACGGGGTGGGCGGACTGGCCGAGGCGATCAAGGAGTCCTTCGGTTCCTTCGCCGGCTTCAAGGCGCAGCTCTCCAAGGCCTCGGCGACCACCCAGGGTTCGGGCTGGGGCGTGCTCGCCTACGAGCCGCTCAGCGGGCGCCTGATCGTGGAGCAGGTCTACGACCACCAGGGCAACGTCGGCCAGGGCTCCACCCCGATCCTGGTCTTCGACGCCTGGGAGCATGCCTTCTACCTCCAGTACCGCAACCAGAAGGTGGACTTCATCGAGGCGATGTGGAAGGTCGTCGACTGGCAGGACGTGGCGAGGCGGTACGAGGCCGCCAGGTCCCGCGCCGACGTGCTGCTGCTCACCCCCTGAGAACGTCCTGCCTCGTGATCGTCTTCTCACCTTTCACGGCGGCAGGCGGATGAAAGGAGACCCCCGCGAGGACGTGACTCGCGGGGGTCTTCCCCACCCCCGCGTCAGCCGATCGGCTGACCCGGAGTTCCACCGGGCACCCGTGTCCGGGACATGCCCCCGCCCGCCAGGGTTTTGGGCATGAACACACTCACTGTGCGTGCGGCGCGCTGGAGCGCACGGCACCCCTGGCTGGCCCTGACCGGCTGGCTGCTGTTCGTGGCGCTGTGCCTGGGCGCCGGCAG
This sequence comes from Streptomyces musisoli, assembly GCF_016741855.1. GTDB lineage: Bacteria > Actinomycetota > Actinomycetes > Streptomycetales > Streptomycetaceae > Streptomyces > Streptomyces musisoli. The sequence goes on from NZ_JAERRH010000003.1 coordinate 536,575, forward strand.
CGCCGCGGGGACCCACAGCGCGAGGACGGCCGACTACCGGGTCGGCGAGGCCGGGCGGGCGGAGGCACTGGCGGCCGACGGACACCTCGAACGCCTGCCCGCCGAACAGATACTGATCTCGGCCCGCTCCCATGCGGGCGAGGGCAGGCCCCTCGGTGCCCCGGACCACCGGGCCGCCGCCTCGGCCGCGCGGGAGCTCACCGCCCGGATGCGGCAGCTGCCCGAAGTCGCGGGCGTGGCCGCCCCGGTCCGCTCCTCCGACGGCCGCGTCCTCATGGTCGAGGTCTTGGTCGAGGGCGAGGAACGGGACGCCAAGGACAAGGTCGGCGCCCTGCTCGCGCAGACCGCCGCCGTCCAGAAGGACCACCCGGAACTGCTCGTGCAGGAGACCGGCGGCCCCTCCGTCAGCAAGGGGGTCGACGAGCAGCGCGGCGCCGACCTGGCCCTCTCCGAGAAGATCACGCTGCCGGTCACCCTGCTCACCCTGCTGGCGGTGTTCGGCTCGGTCACGATGGCCGCCGTGCCGCTGCTGCTGGCGCTGTCGTCCATCGCGGCGGCGGTCGGCCTGGCGATGCTCGCCTCGCACCTCACTCCCGACGCGGGCGTGGGCACGAACGTCATCCTCATGATCGGGCTCGCGGTCGGCGTCGACTACACCCTCTTCCACCTCAAGCGGGAACGCGAGGAGCGCGCCCGCTCCGGCGGACGGCTCGGCTCCGAGCAGCTCGTCGAACTGGCGGCGGCGACCTCCGGACGGGCCGTGCTGGTCTCGGGGCTCGCGGTCGTCGCCTCCACCGCCACCCTGTACCTGGCCTCGGACGTGATCTTCTCCTCGCTCGCCACCGGCACGGTCGTGGTCGTCCTGGTCGCGGTGGCCAGCTCCCTGACCGCGCTGCCCGCCCTGCTGACCGTCCTGGGCAGGCGGGCCGAGCGGCGGGCAGCGCGGCGGGCGGAGCGCGGGAAGCCCGCCCGGCGGATCCGCGGCGAAGGCGGCGGCCGGTTCTGGCCGGTGCTGCTGCGGCCCGCCGCCCGGCACCCGCTGGCCACCCTGTGCGTCTCGCTCCTCGCCCTGCTCGCCCTGGCCCTTCCGCTGACCGGCCTGAAGATCACGGAGATGAGCCGGGACACCCACTCCCGCGCCATCCCCGCCATGCGGGTCTACGACCGGCTCAACGACGCCTTCCCCGAGCGACGGGTCACCCACCAGGTCGTCGTACGGGCCGGCGCGGACCGCTCCGAAGAGGTCGCCGGGGAACTGCGCGAACTGGCCCGACTGGCCGCCGGGGACCCGCTGTTCACCGGCTTCTCCCGGATCCGCACCTCCGCCGACCACCGGACGAGCACCCTGGAACTGAGGGTCCCGTACCTCGGCGACTCCCCCCAGGCGTACGACTCCCTGGACCACCTGCGGGACGACTACCTGCCCGCCACCGTCGGCCGGATCGCCGGCGCCGAGTACGGCGTGACCGGCGATGTCGCCCGCTACCAGGACTATCCGGCCCACCAGAACGGCAGACTCCCCCTCGTCCTCGGCACGTTGCTCCTCGTGACGTTCCTGATGACCCTGTACGCGTTCCGGTCCGTCGTCCTCGGTTTGATCGGTGTCGTGCTGAACCTGCTGTCGGCGGCGGCCGCGCTCGGTCTGCTGGTCCTCGTCTTCCAGCACGGCTGGGCCGAGGGGCTGCTGGACTTCCGTTCCACGGGGTCGGTCGGTTCGCGCGTGCCGCTGTTCCTGTTCGTGATCCTGTTCGGGCTGTCGATGGACTACCAGGTGTTCGTGGTGAGCCGGATCCGGGAGGCGGTGCTGGACGGCACGCCCACCCGGCAGGCGGTGCTGGACGGGGTCCGGCGGTCGGCGAGCGTGGTGACCAGCGCGGCGGTCGTGATGACGACCGTGTTCGTGAGCTTCGTCTTCCTGCACATCATCGAGATGAAGCAGATCGGTTTCGTGCTCGCGGCGGCCGTGCTGATCGACGCGTTCGTGGTGCGCGTACTCGTTCTGCCGGCGGCGATGCTGCTGCTCGGCGAGGGCAGTTGGTGGCCGTCGCGGGTGGGGCGGGCCCCCGTATCGGCCCCCGCGCGGCAACCGGCCGACGTACGTTGATCCCCATGACCTCGCCTGCCGGGCCGGCCGCCGACGCCTTCTGGGCGTCGACGCTGCGCCGATGGAACACCGTGTGCTGGATGCTGTTCGCCGCGATGGCCGTCGGCATCACCGCGCTGAGCGAGGGCGGCGCCCGGTACGCGGCCCTCGCCCTGCTCGGCAGCGTGGCGCTGGCCTTCGCGGTCCTGCACCGCTTCCCGGCCAACCCCGTCGTGCGGCCGCACGGCTACCTCGCGGTGCTGGTCCTGGCGCTCGGCGGGCTGGCCTACCTGCGCACCAGCTACGCGGCCCTGTTCATGGTGACGCTGCCGCACTACTGGATGTTCGGGCGGACACCGAGGATCTCGCTCGGGTTCCTCGGCCTGGCCACCGCCGGCACCCTGCTGGGGAGCTGGGTGCGGCAGGGGTGGTCCGGGGAGTTCTTCGGCGAGACGGTCGTGGGCACGCTGATCGTGGTGGCGGTGGGGGTGCTGATCGGGCTGTGGGCGCGCGCGGTCGTCGAGCAGAGCACCGAACGCGCCCGGCTCATCGACGAGTTGCGGCGCACGCAGGCGGAGCTGTCGCAGGCGCACCAGCGGCAGGGCGCGGCCGACGAGAGGGAACGGATGGCCCGGGAGATCCACGACACGCTGGCGCAGGGCTTCGCGTCCATCGTCGTCCTGGCCGAGGCGGCCCAGGCCGGTCTGGCGGCGGATCCCGCACGCAGTGCCCGCCGGCTGCGCTCGATCGAGTCGACGGCCCGCGAGAACCTCGCCGAGGCCCGTGAGCTGGTCGCGTCGGGCGGGCAGGGGCCGCGGCCGGAGTCCGGCTCCGTGGCGGGGACCCTGCGCCGCGTCCTGGACCGGTTCGCCGACGACACCGGGCTGACCGTGCACGCCGAGCTGGCCGACCTCGACTGCGACCAGCAGACCCGGATCGCGTTGCTGCGCTGCACCCAGGAGTCCCTGGCCAACGTGCGCAGACACGCCCGCGCCTCGACGGTCGGGGTGGTGCTGGCCCGGCGGCCGTACGGGGTGGAGCTGGAGGTGACCGACGACGGCGCCGGATTCGTGGTGGAGGCCTCGACGGGCTTCGGGCTCGACGGCATGCGCAAGCGGCTCGCCGAACTGGGCGGGCGGCTGACGGTGACCAGTTCGGTCGGCGACGGGACGAGGATCCTCGCGGTGGTCCCGGTGGAGGGGGCGGTATGAGCGGCGGCGGTACGAGCGGCGAGAGGCTTCGCGTCGTCGTGGTGGACGACCACACCGTGATGCGGGCGGGGGTGATCGCCCTGCTCGACGGGGAGAGCGACATGGAGATCATCGGCGAGGCGGGCGACGGCCGCGCCGCCCTCGGACTGGTCGCCCGGCACCACCCGGACGTGGCACTGGTCGATCTGCGCATGCCCGTGCTGGACGGGGTGGCGACGACCGCCGAGATCGCCGCCCGGCACCCGCGCACCCGGGTGCTGATCCTCACCACCTACGACACGGACGCCGACATCGAGCGGGGCGTCGAGGCCGGTGCCATCGGCTATCTGCTCAAGGACACCACCCGGGAACAGCTGGCGGACGCGATCCGCTCGGCCGCGCGCGGGGAGACCGTGCTCGCTCCCCGCGTGGCGGAGAAACTGGTCGCCCGGATGCGGCGTCCGGTCCAGGATCCGCTGACGGCACGCGAGACCGACGTCCTGAGCGCGGTCGCGGACGGTCTCACCAACGCCGAGATCGGCCGCCGCCTCGTCATCACGGAAGCCACCGTCAAGACGCATCTGCTGCGCCTGTTCGCCAAGCTCGACGTCAACGACCGGACCCGGGCGGTGGTGGTGGCCATGGAGCGGGGACTGCTGCCGCGGCCCTGACCGGCCCGCGCGCGGTGCGGCCGGGCCGCGGCCGTGGACCGGCCGGTCCGGGCACGCGGACGGGCCCGGCGCCGGGCCGGGCCCGTACCGGGCGGTCTACAGGTTGCTGAAGTCGGGGCCCTTGGTGCGGGTCCGCTTGATCTCGTAGAAGCCGGGCACCGAGGCGACGGCGACCGTGCCGTCCCACAGGCGGGCCGCGTCCTCGCCCTTCGGGGCGGGGGTGACGACCGGGCCGAAGAAGGCGATCTGCTCACCGTCGGGACCGGGCAGGGAGATGACCGGCGTGCCGACGTCCTGGCCGACCCGCTCGATGCCCTCCTTGTGGGAGGCGCGCAGCTCGGCGTCGAACTCGAAGTCGTCCTGGTCGGCGTAGTCGATCAGTTCGGCGGGCAGGCCGACGTCGGCGAGCGCGCCGGCGATGGCCTCCCGGGTCACGCCCTCGCCGTTGTTGTGGATGCGGGTGCCGAGCGCGGTGTAGAGGGGGCCGACGACGCCCTCGCCGTGCTTCTGCCAGGCCGCGGTGACCACGCGGACCGACGGCCACGCCTTGGTGGTGAGCAGCTCGCGGTAGTCGGCGGGCAGCTCGTCCAGCCGGTTCTCGTTCAGGACCGCGAGGCTCATGACGTGCCAGCGGACCTCGATGTCGCGGAGCTTCTCCACCTCCAGCACCCAGCGGGAGGTCATCCACGCCCAGGGGCACAGCGGATCGAACCAGAAGTCGACGGGGGTCTTGCCGGACGGGACGGCGGTGTCGGACATGGCGCTCCTCAGCGAGACGTGCTTTTGCAGCGTCAACGAGGTGACCGCCACCGGCATTCCCCGCTGTGCGCCGTCAGGGGCACATGGCAGGATCGGTCCTGTTCAGCCCCATTCACGCGACCACGAGGGAGTGCAGTCCGTGCCCGGTGAGAATCTGTCCCGCGACGAGGCCCGCGAGCGGGCCGCACTGCTGTCCGTCGACGGCTACGACGTGTTCCTGGACCTCCGGTCCGCCGTCGGCGACGGCAACGGCGAGCCCCGCACGTTCCGCTCGGTGACCACCGTCCGCTTCCGCTGCACCGAGCCGGGGTCGTCGAGCTTCGCCGATCTGATCGCGCCGGGCGTGACCTCCGTCTCACTCAACGGCCGGGACCTGGACCCGGGCGAGGTCTTCGACGGTTCGCGGATCGCGCTGGAGGACCTGGCCGCGGAGAACGAGCTGGTCGTGGACGCGCAGTGTGCCTACTCGCGCACCGGCGAGGGCATGCACCGCTTCGTCGACCCGGAGGACGGCGAGGTCTACCTCTACACGCAGTACGAACCGGCCGACGCCCGCCGGGTGTTCGCGAACTTCGAGCAGCCGGACCTGAAGGCGCCCTACCGCTTCGAGGTGCGGGCCCCCGAGGGCTGGACGGTGTGGAGCAACGGCGCGGGTGAACTCGCCGACGGTGTGTGGCGGTTCGCGGAGACCAAGCCGATCTCGACGTACATCACATGCGTGGTGGCGGGCCCGTACCACTACGTGACGGACTCCTACACCCGCTCCTTCGAGGACGGGACGAAGCTGGAGATCCCGCTGGGCGCGATGTGCCGCAAGGGCCTCGCCCCGCACTTCGACGCCGAGGACGTCTTCCTGGTCACCAAGCAGGGCCTGGACTTCTTCCACGACCACTTCGACTACCCGTACCCGTTCGGGAAGTACGACCAGGCGTTCGTGCCGGAGTACAACCTGGGCGCGATGGAGAACCCGGGCCTGGTGACCTTCCGCGAGGAGTACATCTTCCGCGGCAAGGTGACGCAGGCGTCGTACGAGGCACGGGCCAACGTCATCCTGCACGAGATGGCGCACATGTGGTTCGGCGACCTGGTCACCATGGTGTGGTGGGACGACCTGTGGCTGAAGGAGTCCTTCGCGGACTTCATGGGCACGTTCGCGAACGTGGGCGCGACCCGCTTCAAGGACGCCTGGATCACCTTCGCCAACCGCCGCAAGGCCTGGGCCTACCGCGCGGACCAGCTGCCCTCCACGCATCCGATCACGGCGGACATCCGTGACCTCCAGGACGCCAAGCTGAACTTCGACGGCATCACCTACGCCAAGGGCGCCTCGGTGCTCAAGCAGCTGGTGGCGTACGTCGGCCAGGACGCGTTCCTGGAGGGCGCCCGGCGCTACTTCAAGCGCAACGCCTACGGCAACACGCGCCTGGGCGACCTGCTGTCGGTGCTGGCCGAGACCAGCGGCCGGGACATGACGGGGTGGGCGCGGTCCTGGCTCCAGACGGCGGGGGTGAACTCGCTGACCCCGCAGGTGCTGCTGGACACCACGGGCGGCCGGATCGCCGAGCTGGCGGTGGTCCAGGAGGCTCCGGAGTCGCACCCGGAGCTGCGCCCGCACCGGATCGCGGTGGGCCTGTACCGGCGTACGCCCGAGGGCACGCTGGAGCGGTACGCGCGCGTGGAGACGGACGTGCACGAGCCGCGTACGGTCGTGGCGGAGCTGGCGGGCGCCGAGGCACCGGAGCTGGTGCTGGTCAACGACGACGACCTCACCTTCTGCAAGATCCGTTTCGACGAGACCTCGCTGGTGACGCTGCGGGCGCACCTGGGCGTGCTGACCGACCCGCTGGCCCGCGCGCTGTGCTGGTCGGCGCTGTGGAACATGACCCGGGACGGGCTGCTGCCGGCGCGGGACTTCATCGATCTGGTGCTGCGGTTCGCCGGCCGCGAGTCGGACATCGGTGTGCTCCAGATGCTGCACGCCTGGGCGAACTCGGCGCTGGCGCACTACGCGGCGCCCGCCTGGCGGGAGACCGGCGGGGAGCTGCTGGCCGAGGGCGCGCTGCGGGAGCTGCGGGCGGCCGGGCCGGGCAGTGAGCACCAGCTGGCCTGGGCGCGGTTCTTCGCGTCCGTGGCCACCGCGGAGCCGGACCTGAAGCTGCTGCGGGAGCTGCTGGACGGCACGAGTGAGGTCGACGGCCTGGAGGTGGACCAGGAGCTGCGCTGGGCGTTCCTGGAGCCGCTGGCGGCGCACGGTGCGGCCGACGAGTCGGCGCTGGCGGCGGAGCTGGCCCGGGACGACACCGCGTCCGGCAAGCGGCACCAGGTGCGCTGCCTGGCGGCGCGCCCGTCGGCGGCGGTCAAGGCGCAGGCGTGGGCGCAGGTGGTGGAGTCGGACACGCTGTCCAACGCGCTGGTGGAGGCGACGATCGCGGGCTTCGACCAGCCGTCGCAGCGGGAGCTGACCGCACCGTACGCGCAGCTGTACTTCGCCGCGATCGAGCGGGTGTGGCGGGAGCGGTCGATCCAGATCGGCATGGACGTGGTGCGAGGTCTGTTCCCGGCGTTCCAGGACCGCCGGGAGACCCTGGAGGCGACGGACGCGTGGCTGGCGGCGCACGAGGACGCGGCGCCGGCGCTGCGCCGGCTGGTGCTGGAGGCACGGGACGACCTGGCGCGGGCGCTGCGCGCACAGGCGTGCGACGCGGCGGCCTCCGACCGATGAGCTTTGGCCTGAGCTTGTCCGGTCGGTGACCGTTACGAAATTCGGGCAAACATAGCCGTAACCCCTGGTCCACACCTGATCGGACCAGGGGTTTTCGTTGCCTACTCGGCATCCGAACACCTGACCTTTAGTCCCGCCTTGTCCGCATTCCTCGACGGCCGTGTAACAGCGGTTAAAGACGGGACCGGGGACGGGAATTCCGAGGCCATGACCCACAACACCCCGCTCTCCCCCCGCCCCCTCCGCCACCTCTCCGACGTCCACCGCCGCGTCCTGACGGCGACTCAGCTGCGCGCCCACGGCGTGCACGCGGCCGAAGTCACCGAGCAGTGCCGCCCCGGCGGCCCCTGGCGGGAGCTGCTCCCGAACGTGGTCCTGCTGCACCCCGGCCCGCCCACCGGCGAGGAGCGGCTGCACGGCGCCCTGCTGTACGCGGCCCGTGCGGCGGAGCCGGGGGTGCCGGCCCAGCCGACGGCCGAGAGCCCGCACCGGCCGGTGTACGCGGAGGCGGTGATCACCGGGCTGGCGGCGCTGACCCTGCACGGCTTCTCGTCCACCCCGCCGCTGCCCTCGCTGGACCACGTGGACGTGCTGGTGCCGCGGCTGCGCCGGCTGCGCTCCACGGGGTACGTCCGCATCCTGCGCACCACCGCACTGCCCGCCGCGCACACGGTGACGGGTCTGCCGGTGGCACCGGTGCCGCGTGCGCTGGCGGACGCCGTGACGGAGCTGACGGACGCGGAGGCGGTGCGCCGGCTGCTGACCGAGTCCGTGCGCGCCGGCCACTGCGAACCGGCCGCCGTCGTCCGGGAGCTGACCCGGGCGAGGCTGCTGAGCCGCCCGCACGTGGTGGACGCGGTGGACGCGCTGCTCGCCGAGGGCCGCTCGATCGCCGAGGACCGCCTGTACCGGATGGTCCGCGAGTACGGCCTGCCCGACCCGGTCTGGAACGTCGACCTGCGCCTGCCCGGCGGCCCGCACCTGGGCGGCCTGGACGCCTACTGGCCGGAGCAGGCGGTCGCCGTGGAGCTGGACACGCGCGCACCCCGGCAGGGCGACCGGCAGGACGACGACGCGCTGTGGTCGGAGTACGCCCGCAAGCGCGAGCACCTGGAACGGCTCGGCATCACGGTCGTGTACATCACGCCGAGGAAACTCCGGGAGTCCCTGGAGCAGCAGGCGGCGGTGGTGCGGACGGCACTGATGGCGTCCGGCGACCGCGACCCGGCCGCCTACGTCGTGGTGCTGCCCCGGTAGTGACCGGCCGCAGGCACGGCGGGAAGGCCGTCGGGAAGGGAGAGGAGGGGCCACCGGGCCGGACGCCGGTGGCCCCTCCTCCTGCGCTGCGGCGCCGGGCCACTTCTGCTGCGCCGACCGGGTGAGGGCTCACCGCAACGGACGAGCGGGGCGGGCGGGGCCGCGCGGGCCGCGGTAGAGGAGAGACATGAGACAGTCCCGAATAGCGGCCGGCGCGTGTTCCCTCCTGCTCGCGGCCGCCTGCGCGTTCGCCGCCCCCGCGACGGCACAGGCGCCCCGGACCGTGGCCGGCGGCTACGTGGCCCTCGGCGACTCCTACTCCTCCGGTGTCGGCGCCGGCGACTACCTGGCCTCCGGCAAGGAGTGCAAGCGCAGCAGCCGGGCGTTCCCCGTGCTGTGGGCCGAGGCCCACGCGCCGGCGTCCTTCAGCTTCGCCGCGTGCAACGGCGCCGGCGCGAAGGACGTCCTGACCGAGCAGCTCGGCCACCTCAGCACCCGCACCGGCCTGGTCACCCTCACCGTCGGCGGCCACGACTCGGGCTTCGTCGGCGTCCTGGCGACCTGTGCGCTCGGCGGCGCCGAGCGGTGCCTGTCCGCCGTCTCCCGCTCCCGCGCCATGATGGACGGGTCCCTCTCCGCCGACCTCGACCGTCTCTACACGGCCATCCGGAGCAGGGCGCCCGCGGCCCGTGTCGTGGTGCTCGGCTACCCGCACCTCTACCACCTCAGCGGCAGCTGCGCCCTGGGCCTCCCGGACGGGGAGCGGGCCACCCTCAACGACGCCGTGGACCACCTCAACGCGGTGATCGCCCAACGCGCCGCCGTCCACGGGTTCACCTTCGCCGACGTGACCGCCGCCTTCGCCGGCCACGAGATCTGCTCGTCCCACCCGTGGCTGCACAGCGTCGACGTGTTCTCGATCACCGAGTCGTACCACCCGACGGCGCCGGGCCAGTCGCTCGGCTACCTGCCGGCCCTCACCCAGGCGTCCTGAACCGCGCCCCGGCCCGCCACCCGCTCGCACGGGCGCCCGGCCCCCGTCGCGCCGGCGCTCGCCCCGACGCCGCCCCCGGCGCCCGGGCGCGCTACAGCGGCTGCGCCGGCAGGCGCGAGGTCCTCGTGTGGACGCCGTCCAGCAGCGCGGCGTACGCCGCGATCATGCGGGTGCGGCTGAAGCGTTCGCGGTCGGCCGCCAGCGCCGGGGCGAGGCCGGCGCGGCCGGCGACCGCGGCCGTCCAGGCCAGGGCGATGGCCTCCGGGTCCCAGGGGGTCACGAAACCGTGGCCCCGTACGATCTTTGCGCTGTCGCCGACGTCCGTCGTCACGGGGACGGCGCCGCACATCATGCCCTCGATCAGGCACAGCGGCGCCGCCTCGCCGGAGGCGGAGGTCAGGGCGACGACGTCGGCGGCGGCGTAGACGGTCTCCATGTCGCGGCGTACGCCGAGGAGGCGGACCCGCTTGGCGAGGTGCCGGTGCGTGCCGAAGGCGGACGCGATGTCGGCGGCCAGGGCGGGGTTCGCGTCGTCCATGCCCGCGCCGCACATCAGGACCCGGCCCTCGGGCTCGCGGGCGAGCCAGGCGCGGGCGGCCCGCAGCAGGAGCGGGACGTTCTTCATCGTGGCGTAGCGGGCCGCGAAGACGACCACGGGTGCCGTGGCCGGGACGCCCAGGGAGGCGCGGAAGGCGAGCCGGGCCGCGGCGTCCGGGCGGAAGCGCAGCAGGTCCACCCCGTTGGGTATGACGTGCAGCAGTTCGCGGGGGATGCCCGCGGCCTCGTACGCGGCCCGGGTGGACTCGGCGCAGCACACGCAGGCCACCACCGTGCCGTCGGCTATGGCGGCCTTCAGCTCGTCCAGGGCGGGGCCCTGGTTCTCCGGGTCGGAGCGGTGCAGGCAGACCACGACCGGGCGGCGGGGCAGGCCGGCCTGGTTGAGGAGCGCCAGCGGCTGCTCCTTCAGCGAGAGGATCACATCGGCCGCGGCCATCGACCGTGCGGTTTCGGCCAGCTCGGGCCCGCTGAAAACGTTCGCCGCGACCGTGCCGTCGACCAGGCCGGCGGTGCGGCCCAGCGAGGTGACGCCGACGCCGCCGGAGGTCAGCGCCCGGTAGCAGGCGTCGTCCTCCATGCGCTGCCGGGTGGCCTCGCGGTGGACCTCGCCGTGGATGCTGAGCACCTGGTGGGACTGGCCTCCCTCGGCCAGTCCCAGTACGACGTCGGAGTGCAGGATCCGGGCTCCCCCGGAGAAGAAGCCCTCGTAGACCGAGAGCACACGCAGTTCGTGCCTTGCGCGCACACGACCACCCGCCTTGCATAAACGATCGAAAAGATCGAGCCATCCCCGTTCACAGCGGGTTAGCCGATATGAGGCGGTATGGACGTTACGTACGCGTTAACGGAGAACTACGCGAATGAAACGTTGGCTAGCAGAATTCCTTTTCGATCACGGGCGCCGGCTCCCCCGTCCAGTCCGCGTTGAAATTGAGGGCGAGGGAATGGCGCCCGTCCGCCGTCGTCACGGCCGACGATGTAGAGCCGTGGATGCCGCCGTCGTGGCCCCAGACGTGAACACCGCAGGTCAGCTTGGTGTCCATGAGTCCGAGTCCGTAGCGGACCCGGGGGGCGCCGTCGATCTTCACCGTCGTCTTCATTTCCTTCAGCTGGTGCGGCGGCAGCAGTTTTCCGCGCAGCAGGGCGCTGTAGAAGCGGTCCAGGTCCGCGGAATTCGAGATCATTTCGCCGGCCGAGGAGGCGATCGAGGGGTTGAGGGCCGTGACGTCGTACGTCGGTCCCGTCGTCGTCTCGGCGAGTTTGGAGTAGGCACGGCTGCTCGGCCGAGGCACGGTGACCCGGGTGCCGGGCACGGACGTGGCCGTCAGGTGCAGGGGGTCGATGACGCGGCGCCTGACCTCCGTGGCGTAGGAGTGTCCCGTCACCTTCTCGATCACCATGCCGGCCACGACGTAGTTGGTGTTGGAGTAGCTCCAGGACGTGCCCGGTGCGAACTCCGGTTCGTGCCGCATCGCGATCGCCACCAGGTCCTCCGGGGCGAGGGTGTCGTAGCGGTGCCGGAAGAAGCCGTCCTTGAGGAAGTAGGCGCGGCCGAAGTCGCCGTCGGAGGTGTAGTCGTAGATGCCGCTGGTGTGGTTGAGGAGCCGGCGGACGGTGATGCGCCGGCCGTCGTGGCCGTGGCCGCTCACCACGCCGGGCAGCCACCGGTCGACCTTGTCGTCCAGGGAGAGCCGGCCCTCCGCCTCCAGCTGGAGCAGGACGGTGGCCACGAAGGTCTTGGTGATGCTGCCGACGCGGTAGCGGTCGGCGGCCGAGCGGGGCCCGCCCGTGCGCAGGTCGCCGACGCCCGCCGTCGTGGACCAGGTGCCGTGGGCGTCCTTCACGGTGGCGGTCACGCCCGGTACGCCGGCCGCGACCGCCGCCTCGATCGCCTCGCGGGTGGCCGCGTGGCCGCCGCCGGAAGGACCTTCGGCGGCGGCCGCGGCCGGGGCCGCCAGCGCCGCCGCGAGAAGCAGGGCGGTGCTGCCCACCAGAGTCGTGCGTGTGCGCATGTCTTCCCCCAACCTGTGGTGTGTGGCGTGGTCGGGGGTGAGGACCCTGCGGTGTTGCGCGAAGGTTGCCTGGGTGTGGGCCGGTTGAGTGACTTTCGGCCCTTCTTCGGCGCCCGGCCCGGTGCTCCGGGTTCCGGATGCGGTCACGGAGCGGATCACGGGCGTCCGGGAGTCACTCCCCGTTCGCCGGCCGGGGCGGGGGCAGGTCCTCCAGGCGTCCGTGCGGGGGGCGTTCACGCCACAGCCGCAGGGCCACGTCGACCAGGCGCACCCGGGTGAGCCCGGGTACGGCGTCCAGCTCCTGCCAGGCGGCGAAGTCGGTGGAGCCGCCGACCTCGTAGCGGAGTTCGCCGCCGACCACCTCGCCCTCGTAGATGACGCGCAGCCCGTGGTGGTCGGTACGGCGCGCCGGGCGCCCGTCGGGGAAGACGCGCCGGGAGGCGTCGACGCCGAGGAGGCCGGTCACCGCGATGCGGTAGCCGGTCTCCTCGGTGACCTCCCGGCGGACGGTGTCGTACGGGTCCTCGCCGTGCTCCATGCCGCCGCCGGGCAGCACCCACTCGGGCGTGCCGTCCGGTCCGGGGGAGCGGGCCAGCAGGATCCGTCCCTCGCGCACGCACACGGCGTAGGCCGCCACCCTCAACTTACGTCGCATTCCCCGACGTTAGCGGGTGGGTTGGCCGGTGAGTACTCCGGCGGGGACCAGCGCAGCGGCAGGGCGGCCGGGGTCCACCGGGCCTCGGTGAGGGTGAAGCGGACGGTGCGGGTGCCGTCGGGGGCGAACTCGGTGCGGGCCTCACCGGTGAGCTGGAGGGTGGTGCCCGTGTCCCAGTCGAGGAAGAGCAGGCCGGCCCGCCGGTCGGCGCGCAGGTTGCCGAGGCTCAGGAACATGGCGTTGCCCGAGTAGTCGGGCCAGGCCAGTTCGCACGGTGAGGTGACGCGGACGAATCCGGGGTCGCCGCCACGGTGGCTGACGTCGGCTCCGCCGGAGTGCACGGTGGCGAGGAAGAAGGTGTCCGCCGAGCGGATCGACTCCCGCGCGGCCCCGTCGAGTCCGGTCAGCCGACGGGGCGTGCCCGGTGTGCGGTCGGGGAGTGCCTCGTAGGCGTTCCTGCGCTGGATGTGTTTGGGGCAGTTGGAGAAGACCTGGTCCGCGGTGACGGCGAACCCGGTCGCCGTGGGGCGGAGGTGGCCGTTGAGGCGCATGCGGCGGCGGGTGCGCGGGTCGAGGGCGAGGGTGCCGACAGGGGTGCCGGGGGTGCTCAGGGCCCGGCCGAGCGGGTCCGGGCCGCCGTCCGGCCGCGCGTCGGACGTGGCCGGCCGGGCCCCCGCGGCGGTGGCCGCCCGCCGGGCACCGCCCCGCGGCTCTTCGGGCCGGTCCGGCCGCCGCCGGCCGGTGAGGTGGGCGGTGTTCACCGACATCTGCCGGGGGCCCGTCGCCCGCACGAAGCCCGGGGCGCCCGTGACGGCCGATGCCCACACCCGGCCCGTCCCCGGGTCCGCCGCGCCGATGACCAGGAGCGGCTGGAGTTCCAGGAAGGCCGCCGCGACCGGCTTGATGTCCTGGCCCAGGGAGCGCCCCACGTGGTCGGCGCGCTCACGGACGCCGACCAGGTCCTGCACGGCTCGCGAGCCCGCGTGGTACGTGCCCATGACTAGAAGAAACCGCAGGTCGGGGCGGAGGCGTAGGGAGCCGGGGCGTCCTCGGCGCCGTGCGGCACGGAGATCTCCAGACGAGTGCCGTCCGGGTCGTGGAAGAAGATCCCGCCCGAGGCCGAGCCCTCGCGGTGGGCGACCACGCCGTCGTGGGCGAACTCCACCCCGGCCGCCCGCAGCGCCGTCTCGTACGCGCGGACCCGGTCCACCGAGTCGACGGTGTAGGCGAGGTGGTGCAGCCCGGCCCGCCCGCCGTCGTACGCCCCCTGCGCCTGCTGCCAGAGGGTGAGGACGGGCCGGTCGCCGCCGTCGCCGAGGAAGGCGTAGCGCCGGCCGTCCTCCTTGCCCTCGGCGAGCAGGGTGAAGCCGAGGAGGTCCCGGTAGAAGGCGAGCGAACGGTCGAGGTCGGTGACGTTCAGGCCGGTGTGGCTGGTGCGCAAGGTCATGGTTCTCCCCTTCGGCGTGCCTGCCCTCGCAGGCATGTCTAACCTTCGTCAATCACATTAGGGGGTTAGTTTCGCCGGCGTCAACCGGTCACGTACCCTTTACCGGTTAGCCGAGGAGGAGTGCCCGATGCCCACCGCCCGCGATCCCCGCCCGCTCACCGGCGAGCCCCTCGCGCTCGACCTGCTCAACACCCGCTGGAACAGGGAGGGCGTCACCCAGGACCTGCTCGCGGACACGGAGGGTCTCGCGGTCTGGCTCGACAGCAACGGGCTGGCCGGAAATCACCGGGCCGACGCGGAGGTGCTGCGCCATCTGTGCACGGCGCGCGAGGCGCTCAGGACCGCCGTCGACGAGTCACCCCGGCGGGCGGCGCCGCTCGTGGACGCCGTGCTGGAGCACGGGCGCATCCGGGCCCGGCTGACCGCGAGCGGTCCGGCCGAGGAGCCCGAGTTCGCCGATCCGGCGTGGGCCCCGGCCTGGCTCGCCGCCCGGAACTACCTGGACCTGCTCACCCGGGCCCCGGAGCGGATCCGCACCTGCGCCGGCGGCGCCTGCATCCTGCACTTCTTCGACACCTCCCGGAACGGCACCCGCCGCTGGTGCTCGATGGCCGCGTGCGGCAACCGGGCCAAGGCGTCCCGCCATTACGCGCGTTCGAAGGAGATCGAAGGAGAACTGGGCAAATAACGGGCTATCCACGCCCGAACCGCTCAAATCCCATCGCGGGTTTTCCCCATACGTTCATCTCGTTTCGGTCAACGGTCCCCAAATTCCGGCGCCTTCGGTAAGGCTGAGCGCTCTCGTCCGCTCGTTCCTTTACCTGAGGGATGCCGATGACCCACACCCCCGAGCGTGATCCCATATCCGGCCCGAGACGCCTGGCCCGCATAGCCGTGGCCGTGGGCGTGGTGGCCGCCCTCTCCGCGGCGGGGCCGGTACCCCTGGCCCTCGCCGCGGACACGCCGCCCGCCCCGGCCGCCGACCCCGGCGTCAAGTCCGCGCACGACAAACTCGGTTCGGACGACGCCGACGCGCTCGCCGAGGCCAAGGCCGACGGCGCCAAGAACATCACGATGATGATCGCGACCGCCCCGGGGCAGACCGAGCAGGTCGCACGGGAGCTGGACGCGGTCAAGGGCGGCTCCGTGGGCCGCAGTTACGACAAGGTCGGCTACGTCCGCGCCACTGTGCCCACCGGCAAGGCCGACGCCGCCATCGAGGCGGCGGCGGGGCTCTCCTCGGTGCACGCCATCGACCTCAGGCAGGAGATCCAGCTCGACGACCCGACGCCCGCCGCGGACACCGCGGGCCGGTCCGGGAAGGCGGCGGGCACCTACCCGGCGCCGGGCAGGAACACCCCGGCGGAGAACCCGTACAACCCCTCCTTCGAGACCGGTGCCGTCGACTTCGTCGAGAAGCACCCGAAGGCGGACGGCCGCGGCGTCACCATCGGCATCCTCGACTCCGGCGTCGACCTCGGGCACCCGGCGCTGCAGAAGACCACCACCGGCGAACGGAAGATCGTCGACTGGGTCACCGCGACCGACCCGATCATCGACAGCGACGGCACCTGGCGCCGGATGACCAACCCGGTCAGCGGGCCGTCGTTCAGCTACGGCGGCGTGAGCTGGAAGGCACCCGCGGGCGACTACCAGGTCAGCCTGTTCCGCGAGTCCGCCACGGCCGGCGGCGACGCCAAGGGCGACGCCAACCGCGACGGCGACACCACCGACGCCTGGGGCATCCTCTACGACCCGGCCGCCGGCACCGTCCGCGTCGACCTGGACAACGACTTCGACTTCACCGACGACACGCCGATGAAGCCGTACAAGGACGGCTACCAGATCGGGTACTTCGGCACCGACGACCCGAAGACCGACGTCGTCGAGCGGCAGCCGTTCGTCGTCCAGATCCGCAAGGACGTGCCCACCGACCCGTACGGCGGCGACTGGGTCGGCAAGAAGGCCGACTTCGTCAACATCGGTGTCATCGAGTCCGAGCACGGCACCCACGTCGCCGGCATCACCTCCGCCCACGGTCTGTTCGGCGGGAAGATGAACGGCGCCGCCCCCGGCGCGAAGATCGTCTCCTCGCGAGCCTGCACCTGGACCGGCGGCTGCACCAACGTCGCGCTCACCGAGGGCATGATCGACCTCGTCACCAACCGCGGTGTCGACATCGTCAACATGTCGATCGGCGGCCTGCCGGCGCTGAACGACGGCAACAACGCGCGCGCCGAGCTGTACACCCGGCTCATCGACACCTACGGCGTCCAGCTGGTGATCTCCGCGGGCAACTCCGGCCCCGGCGCCAACACCATCGGCGACCCCGGCCTCGCGGACAAGGTGATCTCGGTCGGCGCCGCCATCTCCAAGGAGACCTGGGCCGCCAACTACGGCTCGGCCGTGGAGACCGAGTACGCCATGATGCCGTTCTCCTCGCGCGGCCCGCGTGAGGACGGCGGCTTCACCCCGACCCTGAGCGCGCCCGGCGCCGCCATCAACACCACCCAGACCTGGCTGCCGGGCTCCCCGGTCGCCGAGGCGGGCTACTCGCTGCCGGCCGGCTACTCGATGCTCCAGGGCACCTCGATGGCCTCCCCGCAGGCCGCCGGCGCCTCCGCGCTGCTGCTGAGCGCCGCGAAGCAGAAGGGCGTCGACCTCACGCCGGCCAAGCTGCGCACGGCGCTGACCTCGACCGCCGACCACATCAAGGGTGAGCAGGCGTACGAGGAGGGCGCGGGCCTCATCAACATCCCGGACGCGTGGTCGTCGATCAGGGACGACGCCTCCGCCCACGACTACACCGTCAAGGCGCCGGTCGACACCGCGATCGACTACGCCCTGAAGACCCCGGGCTTCGGCACCGGCCTCTACGACCGTGAGGGCGGCCTGAAGGCGGGCCAGAAGAAGACGTACGACGTCACCATCACCCGCACCTCCGGCCCGGACAAGGCCGTCCGGCACGAGCTGCACTTCGAGAACAACGCCGGGCACACCTTCCGGATCGTCGGCGACGACGTCGTCCGGCTGCCGCTGAACCAGCCGGTGACCGTCAAGGTGCAGGCCGCCCCGAGGTCGGCGGGCATCAAGAGCGCGATCCTGGAGGTCGACGACCCGAGGACCGAGGGCATCGACAAGCAGGTCCTCTCCACCGTCGTGGTCTCGGCCCCGGTGCAGTACACCTACTCCGCCTCCGGTTCGGTGCAGCGCAACAGCACGCGGTCGTACTTCGTGACCGTGCCCGAGGGCGCGACGTCGCTGGAGGTCGCGATCGGCGGGCTGAAGGACAAGAGCCAGACCCGGTTCATCGCCATCCACCCGTACGGCGTCCCGTCCGACAACACCTCGACGCCGTACTGCTACAACAACTACCTGGACGGCAACGGCTGCAAGCCCGACGTGCGCTCGTACGCCGCCCCGCAGCCCGGCGTCTGGGAGGTCGAGGTCGAGGCGCGCCGCACCTCGCCGCTGCTGGACAACCCGTACAAGCTGGACGTCACCGTCCTCGGCGCGGCCTTCGACCCGGAGACCGTGACCGTCCCCGAGGCCAAGGTCGGCACCCCGGTGACCGCCTCCTGGAAGGTGACCAACAAGTACGCCGCGCTGGACGGCAAGCTGGTCGGCGGCCCGCTCGGTTCCGCCAAGTCGGCCCGCCCGGCCATCAAGGAGGGCGAGACGCAGACCACCACGGTGGCCGTCCCGGCCGGCGCGACCTCGCTCGACGTCGCCATCGGGGGCGTCTCCGACACGGCGGCCGACCTCGACCTGACGGTGTACGACGCGTCCGGCAAGGAGGTCGGCAAGTCCGCCGACGGTGACTCGGAGGAGGCGGTCTCCGTGCCGTCCCCGGCCGCCGGCACCTACACCATCGCGGTCGCGGGCTACTCGGTGCCGTCCGGCTCGACCGACTACGACTACCGGGACGTGTTCTTCTCCACCGCGCTCGGTTCCGTCACGGTCGACGGCTCGGCCCCGGTCGACCTCGGCACGGGTGCGTCGGCGACGGTGACCGGTCAGGTCACGGCCGCCGCCGAGGCTCCGGCCGGCCGCGAGTTCTTCGGCCGGGTGCAGCTGGTGAACGCGCGCGGCACGGTCGCGGGCACCGGCAGCGTGAAGATCGGGAAGGTCACGCCGTAACGGAGTGACACGAACGCGAGGGGCGGGCGTCCGGCCGGACACCCGCCCCTCTCCATGCCACCGCCCGGCCCGAGGCTCCGACGCCCCGCCCCCGGGCCCGGTCGCCAGGGCACCGCCCACTCCCCCGGCTCGGGGGGCTTCGTCCCTTCAGGGCCCGGGGCCTCGTCTCTCAGGGCTCGGGAGGGGGCGACTCCGGGCCCGGAAGAGGTGCGCCGCCTCCCGGCCCGGGAGGGTGTGACTGCTCCTGGCTCGGGGCTCAGGGGGACTCGTCGGAGGGGCAGGGCAGGTTCCGGGAGCCGGGGAGGGCGTCGGTGATCCGGGCGCGCTCGGCGGCCACGCGGGCGTCGCCCACGGCCCACAGGCTCGCGTACCGCTCTCCGCGGCCGACCGCCGCGAGCACGTGCTGTCCCGGGCGCGGCACCGGCCGCGTGCCCGGGTCCAGCAGGAAGTCGGCCTCCCCCGGACCCTCCGCGGGCTTGTAGGAGCGGCTCACCGTAAGCGTGACCCGGCTCGACGCGTCCTGTCCCTGCCGCTCCACCCGCGTCACGGTGCCCTCCACGACCAGCCGGGAGCAGGCCAGTTCGCGTTCCGGATCCGCCAACCGCCAATCGGTTCCGGACTCCGCGCTCGCGGCGTCGGCGCGCTTGACCGACCCGCCGTTGTCACCCGCGGGACCGCCCTGCGTCACCAGCCATCCGAAGCCCAGGGCGAGGGCGAAGGCGGCGGCGCCGGCGAGCGAGCCGAGCGCGATCCGCAGGGCCCGGCGGGGTCCGCCCGGCCGCCTCGGCCGCGGCGGGCGGGCCGGGCCGGCGGGCCGGGTACGGCTCCGGGGGCGGCGGGCCGGGGGCACGACCCGCACGGCGTCCTCCGCCGACGCCCCACCGACCAGCGCGTCCCCAACCGACGCCCCACCGACCGACGCGTCCACCACCGACGTCCCACCGACCGACGCGTCCACCACCGACGTCCCACTGGCCGACGCGCCCACGCCCGACGCGTCCCGCGGCACCGCGTCTTCGGTCACCACATCCCGGGTCACCGCACCCCCCGGCGCCGCATCTCCAGGCACCGCGCCCCCGGCTGTCTCCTCCCGCACCTCCCCCGTCAGCGCCTCGGCCAGCCAGGCCAGTTGGTCGCGCAGTACCGCCACGTCGGTCTCGGCGGCGCGGTGTCCGGCGAGGAAGGCGGGGTCCCGGCGGGCCTCCTCCGGCAGCGGGTCGCCGGTGATCGCGGCCATCAGGGCGTCCATGCCGTCGTACTCCTCGTACCGCCCGTGCGCCTCCCCGTTCCCCGGCCCCCCGTAGTCCCCGCCGTCCCCGTACGCCCCAGGCCGCCCCTGATCGCCCGAGCCGTCACGGTCCCCAGGGTCCCCCTGCCTTCCGATGCCCTCACGGCCTCCGTGACCCCCGACGCCCCCGCGGTCCCCTTGCTCCTCCCCGCTCCCGGGCCCCCCGGGCTTCCCGGGCTCCCTCCGCTTCCCGAAGCCCCCGTGTTCCCCGGTGTCTCCGGCGCCCCGCACACCCTCGTGTTCGGCGGTCATGTCACACCACCTCGTCCTCGTGCAGGCGGTCGCGCAGCGCGCGGACCGCCGTGTGCAGCCTGCTCTTGACCGTGCCCTCCGGGATGCCCAGCTCGTCGGCGATGCCCCGCACCGGAAGGTCGGCGAAGAAGCGCAGCACGACCACCTGCCGCTGGGCGTCCGGCAGCTCGTCCAGGCCCCGAGCGACGGCGAGGGAGAGCAGGCTGGTCTCCTCGCCCGAGGGGTGCGCCGGCTCGCGCAGCGCGGCCAGCCGCTCCCCCAGCCGATCCTGGCGCCGCTTGGCCCGGTGCCAGTCCATGGCCAGGTTGGAGGCGACCACCGCGGCCCACGCAGACACGTCCCGCGGCGCCTCACGACCGCTCGCCGCCCGCTCCAGCAGCCGCAGCCGTACCTGCTGCACCCCGTCCGGCAGGTCCGCCTGCGGCACCCCGCCGAGCGCGAGCACCGCCCGCACCCGCCGCTCCTGGGCCGCGTCCAGCGGATCGTCACCGACCGGTACGGCCGGCCCGGCACCGGTCCGCCGTTCCTGAGCCGCGTCCAGCGGATCGTCACCGACCGGTACGGCCGGCCCGGCACCGGCGGTCCGGCCGGACCGGTCCGTGCCGACGACGGACGATCCCTGGTCGCGGCGCGCCTTTCCGCGCAGCACAAGCCACCCCCCTCACGCGTCTGGCCCTACGACGCGGCGGCGGGCCGAAACGTTCGGCCCGCCGCGGACGGCCGCAGAGGCGTACGTCACACCTCCGTATGGCAGGAGCCCGGACGGGCAGGGTCGGGACAGCACAGCTTCCGGCACGGGCCCGCCGCGGAGGGAATTTATGCAGCTCAGCGGCGCGCCAAGCGGACATATGGAACCGCACGCGCGGAGATCGTGTCCCATTCCTCGGGCACGCGCTGCAAAGAATTGGACAGGTGGACCGGGGTCGGCCGCATGATGGAAACGCCCCGGTCAGGCAAGAGACACATAGAGGGAGTCGCTGTGAGGGTCGGAATCGTCGGAGCCACCGGTCAGGTCGGCACGGTCATGCGCAGGATCCTCGCGGAGCGGAACTTCCCGGTCACGGAGCTGCGCCTGTTCGCCTCGGCCCGCTCGGCCGGCACCGTGCTGGACGGGGTGACGGTGGAGGACGCGGCGACGGCCGACTACACCGGGCTCGACATCGCCATCTTCTCCGCCGGCGGCGCGACCTCCCGCGCGCTGGCCGAAAAGGTCGCCTCCCAGGGCGCCGTCGTGATCGACAACTCGTCGGCCTGGCGTAAGGACCCCGAGGTCCCGCTGGTGGTCTCCGAGGTGAACCCGCACGCGATCGCCGACCGCCCCAAGGGCATCATCGCCAACCCGAACTGCACCACGATGGCCGCGATGCCGGTCCTCAAGCCGCTGCACGAGGAAGCCGGCCTGGAGGCGCTGGTCGTCGCCACCTACCAGGCGGTCTCCGGCTCGGGTCTCGCGGGCGTGGCCGAGCTGCACGGCCAGGTGCAGAAGGTCGCCGCCGAGTCGGACAAGCTGACCCACGACGGCGCGGCGGTCGACTTCCCCGAGCCGCAGGTCTACCAGCGGCCGATCGCCTTCAACGTGCTCCCGCTGGCGGGCTCGATCGTCGACGACGGTCTGAACGAGACCGACGAGGAGCAGAAGCTCCGCAACGAGTCCCGCAAGATCCTGGAGATCCCCGGGCTGAAGGTCTCCGGCACGTGCGTGCGCGTCCCGGTCTTCTCCGGCCACTCCCTCCAGGTGCACGCCCGGTTCGCCCGCCCGATCTCCCCGGAGCGCGCGACCGAGCTGCTGGCCGGGGCCCCCGGCGTCGCCCTCTCCGACATCCCGACCCCGCTCCAGGCGGCCGGCCAGGACCCGTCGTACGTCGGCCGCATCCGCCGCGACGAGACGGTGGACAACGGCCTCGCGCTGTTCATCTCCAACGACAACCTCCGCAAGGGCGCCGCGCTGAACGCGGTGCAGATCGCGGAGCTGGTGGCGGCGGAGCTGTCCGCGAAGAAGTAGGTCACCCGAACGGCGCAGGGGCGGTCACGGTCAACGTGGCCGCCCCTTCCGCGTGACGGCGCAGGCCGAGGGCCGCCCACCACCGGCGTGCCGACGTCACCTACGTCCCCGTGGACCGGGGGTGCGCGGACCCGTACGGCCGGTCGCAGGGGCGGGAAAGCGGGAGGGGCGCCCGGTGTCGCACCGGACGCCCCCCCCGCAGGCGTTCCGCTAGACGGCCGCGGCGTCCGCCGCCTGGGCCTTCAGGGCGCGCTCGATGCCCGAACGGGACTCCGAGACGAGCCGGCGCAGGGCCGCACCGGGCTCGGCGGCGGCCAGCCAGGTGTCCGTCTTGGCCAGGGTCTCCGCGGAGACCTGGACCGCCGGGTACAGGCCGGTGGCGATCTGCTGGGCCATCTCGTGCGAACGGGAGTCCCAGACGCTCTTGAGGACCTCGAAGTACGTGTCCGCGTAGGGCGCGAGCAGCTCCCGCTGGTCGGACTGCACGAAGCCGCCGATCACGGCCTCCTGCACGGCGTTGGGCAGCTTGTCGGACTCGATGACCGAGGCCCAGGCCTCCGCCTTCGCCTCCGCCGTCGGACGGGACGCGCGGGCGGTGGCCGCGTGCCGCTCACCGGCCGCCGTCCTGTCCCGCTCGTACTCGGCCGCGATCTCCGCCTCGTCGTACCGGCCGACGGCCGCGAGCCGCTCCACGAACGCCCAGCGCAGCTCGGTGTCGACGGCCAGGCCCTCGACGGTCTGCGTGCCGTCGAGCAGCGCCTCCAGCAGGTCCAGCTGCTCCGGGGTGCGCGCGGTCGCCGCGAACGCCCGGGCCCAGGCCAGCTGGTGGTCGCCGCCCGCCTCGGCGGCGCGCAGGTGGGCCAGCGTGGCGTCGGTCCAGCGGGTCAGCAGCGACTCGCGGGTGGCCGGGTCGGCGTACAGGTCGATGGCCAGCTTGACCTGGCGGTGCAGGGACTGCACCACGCCGATGTCGGACTCCTTGCCGATGCCGGACAGCACCAGCGACAGGTAGTCGCGGGTGGCCAGCTCGGCGTCCCGCGTCATGTCCCAGGCCGACGCCCAGCACAGGGCGCGCGGCAGGGACTCCGCGAAGTCGCCGAGGTGCTCGGTGACGGTCCGCAGCGACTCCTCGTCGAGACGGACCTTGGCGTAGGACAGGTCGTCGTCGTTGAGCAGCACGACCGCCGGGCGGCGCCTGCCGCTCAGCTGCGGCACGGCCGTCAGTTCGCCGTCGACGTCCAGTTCGATGCGGTCGGTGCGCACCAGCTTGCCGCTCGCCTCGTCGTGGTCGTACAGACCGATCGCGATGCGGTGCGGGCGCAGGGTCGGCTCGCCCTGGGCGCCGGCCGGCAGCGCCGGGGCCTCCTGGCGGACGGCGAAGGAGGTGAAGACCCCGTCGGCGTCGGTGGTGATCTCGGGGCGCAGGATGTTGATGCCGGCGGTCTCCAGCCACTGCTTCGACCAGGTCTTCAGGTCGCGGCCGGAGGTCTCCTCCAGGGCGCCCAGCAGGTCGGACAGGCGGGTGTTGCCGTACGCGTGCCGCTTGAAGTAGGCCTGCACGCCCTTGAAGAACGCGTCCTCGCCGACGTACGCCACGAGCTGCTTGAGCACGCTGGCGCCCTTGGCGTAGGTGATGCCGTCGAAGTTGACGAGCACGTCGTCCAGGTCGCGGATCTCGGCCATGATCGGGTGCGTGGACGGCAGCTGGTCCTGCCGGTACGCCCAGGTCTTCATCGAGTTCGCGAACGTGGTCCAGGCGTGCGGCCACTTCGAGCCGGGCGCGGCGGACTGGCAGGCGACCTCGGCGTAGGTGGCGAACGACTCGTTCAGCCACAGGTCGTTCCACCACTCCATGGTGACCAGGTCGCCGAACCACATGTGGGCCAGCTCGTGCAGGATCGTGGTGGCCCGCATCTCGTACGCCGCGTCGGTCACCTTGGACCGGAAGACGTACTGGTCGCGGAGGGTGACCGCGCCGGCGTTCTCCATGGCGCCCGCGTTGAACTCCGGCACGAAGAGCTGGTCGTACTTCGCGAAGGGGTAGTCGTAGTCGAACTTCTCCTGGAACCAGTCGAAGCCCTGGCGGGTCACGTCGAAGATCGCGTCCGCGTCGAGGAACTCGGCGAGCGAGGGCCGGCAGTAGATGCCGAGCGGGACGGTGCGGCCGTCCTTCTCGTACACGCTGTGCACGGAGTGGTACGGGCCCACGATCAGCGCCGTGATGTACGTCGAGATGCGCGGGGTCGGCTCGAAGGACCAGACGTTGTCCTTCGGCTCCGGCGTCGGCGAGTTGGAGATCACGGTCCAGCCCTCGGGCGCCTTCACGGTGAACTGGAAGGTGGCCTTCAGGTCGGGCTGCTCGAAGGACGCGAAGACGCGGCGGGCGTCCGGGACCTCGAACTGGGTGTACAGGTACGCCTGCTCGTCGACCGGGTCGACGAAGCGGTGCAGACCCTCCCCGGTGTTCGTGTAGGCGCAGTCCGCGACGACGCGCAGGACGTTACGGCCCTCCGGCAGTTCCGGAAGGGCGATCCGCGAGTCCTTGAAGACCTCGGCGGGATCCAGCTGGTCGCCGTTGAGGACCACCTCGTGGACGGTCGGGGCCACCAGGTCGATGAAGGACTCGGCACCGCCGCGGGCCACGTCGAAGCGCACGGTGGTCACGGACCGGTAGGTACCGCCCTCCTGCGCGCCGGAGAGGTCGAGCTCGATCTCGTACGAGTCAACGGAGAGCAGTTCGGCCCGCTGCCGCGCCTCTTCGCGAGTCAGGTTTGTGCCAGGCACCCGGTCATCTCCTCGTTATGTGTCGGTTGCGCCATCCTTCCATGGGATCCACACAGAACGCGATGTCCATATCCCGCCGGTGGGCGCGGCGGCCCGGGTGGACGCTGAGGACATGAAGACACCTCTCGTGCACCCCATCGCCCCGGCGGTCCTGGCGGAGCTGCGCACGGCCGACGACGCCGGCCGTCCCGCGGCCCCGTTCACCGACCCGGAGGGCGGTGCGCCGCTGCGCTGCTGCCTGCGCCGCAGCGAGTCCGGCGAGCGGATCGCTCTCGTCTCGTACGCGCCGCTGCGCCGCTGGGCGGCGGAGACGGGCGCCGACCCGGGCGCCTACGACGAACAGGGCCCGGTCTTCGTCCACGCCGACGCGTGCCCGGGCCCGTCCGGCGACGCCCTGCCCTTCACCGACTCCCACCGCACACTGCGCCGCTACTCGGCCGACGGCCGGATCCTCGGCGGCCGCCTGGTGACGGACCCGGACGCCTTCCGGCCCGCCCTCGCGGACGCCTTCGACGACCCGGAGGTGGCACTGGTGCACGTCCGGGCGGTGGAGTACGGGTGCTTCCTCTACGAGGTGCGCAGGTCCTAGTCAGGCGCGCGGCACCCCGGGCCGGGGTGCCGGGCCGAGGTGCCGGGCCGTGCGTCCGGGTCCGGACAGGGCGAGGCCGGACGGGCGGGGGCCCGTCCGGCCCGGTGGGGCGGACGCGGTGGTCCGCGACCGCGATCAGCCCACCACGACCACCACGACACCGGTGCCGAAGCCGTTCCCGAAGCCGTTGCCGAAGCCGAAGCCGTTGCCGAAGCCGCCGAAGAAGTTGTTGCCGAAGCCGCCGCAGCCGCCCCAGCCGCGGAAGCAGCCGTGGTTGGGGGAGGCGGTGACCTGGGCCGGGGTGGCTGCCGCCGCCGTACCCGCGGTGCTGATGGCGGCGCCTGATGCCAGAAGTACGCCGGCCGCGGATACCGCGAAGAGACGCCTCACGCGTTGTGCTTTCATGGGCCTACCTTCCTTCCACGCCCTCGCGGGGATTCCGCTACGGGGGGCGATGGCCGCTGCCGCGGTGCGAACGGGCACTGCGCGGTCGTAGGTGTTGCCGCGGGGGACGAGGCACGGCCTGCGTCACCTGGGCCGCCGGCCCCGTGACCGGGGCACTTGTCGACGGTGGGGCACACTGCCCGATCGCGGCCCTCCTCCAACACGCTAGCCGCCCCCCGATCGCTCGGCATCTCGGACGACCACGGGCCCGGGGCCTCGCCGTTCTGGGTACCGCCGGGGTACCGCGACCGGGCTCCGGCGGTACGGGGCCGGGGTGCCGCGGCCGGCTCCGGCCGCACGGGGCCCGCCCTGCCCACGAGAGCGGCCCGGCCCACGAGAGCGGGGCCCGGTCCCACGGGAGCGGCCCTACGCCGCCCGGCCCGCCGTGCGCCGCAGCGCCCGGAGCACCCTGTCGACCGCCGGCGCCTCCCCGGCGCCCTTGCGGATTGCCGCCACCACATGCCGCACCGGCCGGTCCGCGCCCAGCTCCCGCAGGACCACACCCGCCCGCCGGCCGGCCGCCATCCTCGGCACCAGGGCGACCCCCATCCCCGCCTCCACCATGGCCAGGATCGCGGTCCAGCCGGAGGCCGAGTGGCCCTGTTCGGGGCTGAAGCCGGCCCTCTCGCAGGCGCGGCGCGTGATGTCCGACCAGGGGCCGCTGCCGCCGAAGATCCAGGACTCGGCGGCCAGGTCGGTGAGGGTCAGCCCCGCGGCGCGGGCGAGCGGGTGGTCCGGGGGCAGGGCGACGTCCAGCGGGTCGGTGAGCAGCGGGACGTGCGTGAAGCGCGGGTCGGCCGCGCTCGGGGCCTCGGCCGCGAGGGACAGGGCGAGGTCCACGTCCCCGGCGGCCAGCAGGTCGTACGCCTCGGCGGCCTCGGCCTCCCGGACCCGGACGGTCACCCCCGGGTGCGTCTCGCGCAGGGCCCGTACGGCCGGTACGACCAGGGCGGGCACGGCGGTCGGGAAGGCGCCGACGCGGACCTGCCCGGCCTCGCCCCGCGCGTACGCCGCGAGGGCCGCGTCCGCCCGTTCCAGCTGCTCGAACACCGCCTCCGTGTGCGCCAGCACCAGCCGCGCGTCGGTGAGCCGGACCCGGCGGCCCTGGGCCTCCAGCAGGGGAACGCCGAGCTGTGCGGCGAGGTTGGTGAGCTGCTGGGAGACCGCGGACGGGGTCATGTGCAGGGCCTCGGCCGTCGCGGTCACGGTCCCCCGCTCGCGCAGGGTGCGCAGAATCCGCAGCTTCCTCAGCTCCCACTCGGCCATGCGCGCACGCTACACGCCGTCTCCGCGGCTCCTGGGGCCCACCGGGGCGGCCGGTGTGGGGAGTTCCGGGTACGCGGCGCGGCGGCCACGGCGGTCCGGGGTGTGCCGTCCACCGCCGGCGGACGCCCCGTCAGCGGCGGGGCCCGCCCCCAGCACGACCCCGGCCAGGATCAGCGCCAGGCACAGCAGCCGGGACCGGCTGGTGTGCTCGCCGAGCACGGCCCAGGACAGCAGGGCCACGCAGACCGGCTGGAGGTAGTACACGATGCCGGCGCGGGTCGCGCCGATCAGGGCGACGGCCTTGTTCCAGGCGAAGAAGGCGAGCGCGGAGGAGGCCACGCCGACGTAGAGCAGCGGCAGGACCGTGCCGGGGGACGGACAGAAACCGCCCTGTACGGCGAGGCTGACGGCCTGCGCGGGCACCAGCAGCACGGTGCCGGTCAGGAACGTGGTGAACAGGAAGGCGGTACCGCCGAGTTCGGCCGGCCGGCGGCGCAGCAGCGCGCTGTACCCGGCGAAGCAGCAGGCGGCCGCCGGCATCCACAGGGCCCCGGCGGAGAAGTCCGCGCCGCCGCCGACGAGCAGTGCGACGCCGGCGCAGGCCAGGAGCAGTCCCGAGGTGCGCCGGGCACCGAGCCGTACGCCGCCCAGCCGCTCGAACACCGCCATGAGCACCGGCGAGGCGGCCATGATCATGCCCATGGTGGCGGCCGGGGTGGTCAGACCGGCCTGGTTGACGAGGGTGTTGTAGGCGGCGACGCCGAGGAGGGAGGCGAGGAGGACGTACCGGGCGTGGCGCCGGAACAGGTGCCGTTGCCGCCATGCCTGCCGGGCGCCGAGCGGGGCGACGGCGAGCAGTGCGATCACCCAGCGCCAGAACGCGTGCTGGACGGGTGGGACGCTGTCGTGCAGTCCCCGTGCGGTGACGAAGCTGCCGGACCAGACGACCGTGGCGAGCGCGGCGCAGGCGACGCCGAGGAGAAGGGCGGCGCCCCGGCGCGGGCGGGTGGTGCCGGCTGCCGGGGCGGTGCGGGTCTGGTGCGCGACTGCGGTCACGGAGGGCCTTTCCGTTGGGTGGCGGGTGGGGTTCCTCTACCGTCGCAGCGCCGGAACTGTCAGGTCCATCGAATCTTTGCGAGCGTTCTTTTCAGCAAACCTGAACGGTCGGGGCTTTCCGGCTCCGAGCTGCCCGGCCACGGTCGCCCCGAACGCCAGCGCCATGCCCGCCGTCTGGACCGGTGTGAGCGCCTGGCCGAGGGCCGCCCAGCCGACGACCGCCGCGGTCAGCGGGGACAGCGGGCCGAGGAAGCCGGCCTGGGTGGCGGTGAGCCGGCCGATCCCGCGGAACCAGAGCCAGTAGGCGACGGCCGTGTTGGCCAGGGCGAGGTAGAGGTAGCCGCCGACGGCACGGCCGTCCAGCGCGGGCGGGGCACCTTCGACCAGCGCGGCGATGGGCGCGATGAACAGTCCGCCCGCGGTGAGCTGCCAGCCGGTGAGCGCCAGCGGGCCGACCCCTGCCGGGCGGCCCCAGCGCTTGGTCAGCACGGTGCCGGTGGCCATGGAGACGGTGGAGGCGAGGGCCGCGAGGACACCGACGAGGTCGAGCGCACCGGCCCCCTTCAGCACGACGAGGCTGACGCCGAACGCGGCCACCAGCCCGGTGAGCACGGTGCGCGGGTTCGACCGCTGTCCCAGGAGCAGCGCGGAGAGCCCGACGACGAACAGCGGGCCGACCGAGCCGACGACCGCGGCCATCCCGCCGGGCAGCCGGTACGCCGCGACGAACAGCAGCGGGAAGAAGGCGCCGATGTTCAGCGCCCCGAGCGCGGCCGCCTTCGCCCACCAGATGCCGCGCGGCAGCACCTGGGTGACGGCGAGCAGCAGCAGTCCGGCGGGCAGGGCCCGCATCAGGGCCGTGAACAGGGGGCGGTCCGGCGGCAGGAACTCGGTGGTGACCGCGTAGGTGGTCCCCCAGGACACGGGGGCGAGCGCGGTGACGGCTATGACGGCGGCGGCGGAGCTTTTGACCGGGCGGCGGATGGCCATGGGAGGCCCCTTCGAGAGAGGTGACTTGTTTGGTCGCTCGTAAGTAGCTTAGCGCTAAGCCACTTACCGTCAAGTGACTATCTTGCGGGCAAGTGGAAATCGGCCGATACTCTCCGCATGCAGCCACAGTCAGCGGACCCCGTCGACGCGATCGTCGAGCAGTGGGCGCGGGTGCGCCCCGACCTGGACACCCGGGCGATGGAGGTGTTCGGCCGGATCTTCCGGCTCTCGCGCGCCATGGGCGACCGGATGGAGAAGGCGTACAAGCCCTACGGCATCTCGCGCGGCGAGTTCGACGTCCTGGCCACGCTGCGCCGCTCCGGCGAGCCCTACACCCTCTCGCCGCGCCAGCTCTCGGCCACGCTCATGCTCACCACGGGCGGGATGACCGGCCGGCTCGACAAACTGGAGCGCGCCGGACTGCTGCGCCGCTCCCCCGACCCGCACGACCGGCGCGGCCTCCAGGTGACCCTCACCGAGGAGGGACTGCGCCTGATCGACGAGGCGGTGGGCGCCGGCCTGGCGGAGGAGAGCGCCGCCCTGACCGCCCTGAACCCCGAACAGGCCGGCCGGCTGGCCGACCTGCTGCGGGAGTTGCTGAGCGCGACGACCGAGTAGCCGACGAGCGGCCGACGGCGGCGGGGGCGGCCGGGGGTGACCGATGAGGCGACCGGGGTCGGCCGGCGGGGGCCGCTTCAGCCGGTGGGCCGCCCGGGGTTGACCGGTGGGGCGTCGGGGGCGGTCGGCGGGCCGGTGGGTGGGGCGGCCGGGGTCGGCCGGTGGGGCGCCGGGGTTGAGCGGTGGGGCGTCGGGGTCAGTCGGTGGGGCCGAGGTGGCGGGACAGGGCCGCTTCGATCTCCGCGGGGGCGGCCGAGTCGGCGGCCCAGGCCGCGTATCCGTCGGGGCGCACCAGCACCGCCGTACGGCGGTCGCTCGCCCACCGCGCCACGGCCAGCCGGTCCGCGCGTCCGGCGCCCGCCGCGTACGGCTCCGGCGTGATCAGCACGAACCGGCCGCCGCGCAGCGCCTCATGGAGCCGGCCGCCGCCGGCGAGGGGGACGTCCGGGATCCGGGCACCGGTGAGCCGGTGGGCCCCGCGGGGCGCGGGGTAGCGGTAGCCGACGCCGGTGATCTGGCCGGCGACCTTGCGCCGCGCCGGGCCGACCGTGTCGAGGAGCGTGGTGAGGGCCGCGCGCGCCGCCAGCGTCCAGGGTTTCTCGGCCATGGCGAGGCGGACGATCCCGCCACTGCTGCGCAGCACCGCCCTGCCGACGGGGTGCCGCTCGGCCTGGTAGGTGTCGAGCAGCCCGGGGTCCGCGTGGCCGCCGACGACCGCGGCCAGCTTCCAGCTCAGGTTCGCCGCGTCCTGGAGCCCGGTGTTCATGCCCTGACCGCCCGCCGGGGTGTGCACGTGGGCGGCGTCCCCCGCGAGGAAGACCCGCCCCGCCCGATAGGCCGGCGCCTGGCGCTCGTCGCTGTGGAAGCGGGACATCCAGCGCGCGTCGTGCATGCCGTAGTCCCGGCCGAGGGCTAGGCGGACGATCTCCTTGACCTCGGAGAGGTCCAGCGGCGCGCTGTCCGGGACGTCGCGGCCCCGGTGCCAGCCGATCACCCGGTAGTAGCCGTCACCGAAGGGCGCGAGGAAGGCGAACGCGTCACCGACCGCGTTGGCCGTGAGCAGCGTCGGGGGCTCCTCGGCGAGCCGCACGTCGGCGAGCACGACGGACCGGATCACCGACCGGCCGGGGAAGGGCAGCCCGATGGCCTGCCGGACGGCACTGCGCATGCCGTCCGCCCCGACGACGTACGCCGCCCGCAGCGATTCCGTGCCCCCGTCCGGCCCGCGGACCTCGACCGTCACGCCCTCCGCGTCCTGGCTCAGTCCGGTCAGCTCGGTCTCGTACCGGAACGCGGCCCCCGCCTCCGCCGCGCGCCGCTCCAGCACCTTCTCCACCTCGTACTGCGGGAGGACCAGGAGGTGACGGAAGCGGGAGGGCAGGGTGGACAGGTCGATGGTGAGGCGGCCGAAGAGACCGATGCGGTCGAGGGGCCGCCCCACGGCTTCGAGGTCGTCGGCGACGCTCCGCGGGACAGGCGGGTGCGAGGCGCGTCCCTCGGCGGTGGGCGCGGCGACGGCTGGGGCGACGGCGGCGGGCGACGGGCGGGTGTCGAGCTGTTCGAGGGTGCGGGCATGCAGGACGAAGGCACGGGAGAGGTTGCTGATCTTGTGGGGGCGCTTCTCCAGGACGGTGACCGGGATGCCGGCGGTGGCGAGGTCACCGGCGAGGAGGAGCCCGGTGGGACCGGAGCCGACGATGACGACGGGAAGCCGCGTGCCTTCTCGGCCGGTGGGGCCGTTGGTTCCGGTGGGGCCGTTGGTTCCGGTGGGGCCGTCGGTTCCGGTGGCGCCGTCGGTTCCGGTGGCGCCGTCGGTTCCGGTGGCGCCGTCGGTTCCGCTGGCGCCGTTGATTCCGCTGGCGCCGTTGATTCCAGTGGTGCCGGGCATGAGGGCCTCCTGGGATGCCAACGCTTGCTGACCACGCCTGTAGGCCAACAGGTGTGGGCCAACGCTCGTAGGTCAACGCTTGTTGGCAGATTAAGTCGCCCCCGAAGCGAAAGTCAACGCTTGTTGGCCCACACCTGTTGGCCTACGCTTGTTGGCATGACCGCCAGCACCCAGAACGACCAGTCGGCGCCCCCGCCCCGCCGCTCCGCCGCCACCCGGCACGCCATCCTCGCCGCCGCCCGCGAGCGTTTCGCCTCCGACGGCTACGAGCGGGCCACCATCCGGGCCATCGCCAGGGACGCGCGGATCGACCCGTCCATGGTGATGCGCTACTTCGGCAGCAAGGAGGGCCTCTTCGCGGCGGCCGTCGCCCTCGATCTGCGGCTGCCCGACCTGGCGCGGGTGCCGCGGGACGAGGTGGGCCGCGCGCTGGTGGGTCACTTCCTCGGCCTGTGGGAGGAGAACGAGGAGCTGACGGCCGTCCTCCGGGTCGGGGCCACCAACGAGGCCGGGGCCGAGCGGATGCGGGGCATCTTCCAGGAGCAACTGCTGCCGGTGGCCCGGCAGGTGTGCCCCGACCCCGAGCAGGTGCCCGCACGGGCCGCGCTGTGTGCCGCGCAGCTGCTGGGGCTCGCCCTCACCCGCTATGTGCTGCGGCTGCCGCCGGCCCGGGCGCTCGCCCGTGAGGAACTGGTGGCGTGGCTGGGCCCGACGGTGCAGCGGTACCTGACCGCACCCAGCCCCTGACCGGCCGGGCACACGAAAACGCCGGGGGCGCCGGTCTCACCCGGGTACGCGTGCGCGCGTACCGGCGGGAGGAGCGGCGCCCCCGGCGAACGAACCGGTGGGGTTCCGTCAGGCCTTGGCCCGGGCGTCGGACTTGACGTTGATGTTGGACGAGGTGGTGTCCTTCTTGGCCCGCGACTTGTCCAGCATCATCACCAGGCCGGCGATCACCACGAACAGCACCAGCGGGGCGAAGACGTACAGGCCCAGCGTCTCGATGACGCTCAGGCCAGAGCCGGGGTCGTCACCGTCGTCGCGGGCCAGCGCGAGCGCGGGGGACGACATGAGCAGCATCATCAGCGTCGTACCGGCGGCCAGGGCGCCGGCGCGCAGGGCGTTCTTCTTGTCCACGGTGCCAAAGTTAGCGAACGGCCGATGAGTGCGCGCGCTCGGGGTGCCGCTGGAGGCGTCCACCCCGCTCCGCGGCGCCGGGGGCCGCCGCCCGCGGGCCCCCGTTCCGGCCTGAGCGGCCTCGTCCTCAGACGCCGGACGGGCCGGGTGGCCGCAGCACCTCCAGCAGGGCCCGCAGCCGGGGCGAGGCCACCAGTTCCTCCAGCGGCACCGGCCGGCCCTCCCGGTCCGCGACCGGCAGCCGCCAGTTGGGGTACTGGTCCCAGGTGCCCGGCAGGTTCTGCGGCCGGCGGTCGCCGATGCCGTCCGGGAGCCAGACGCCGATCAGCCGGGCGGGGGTACGCAGCAGGAAGCGGTGGACGGCACGGATCTCCTCCTCCTCGTCGGATCCGGGCGGTCCGGCCGCCGGGCTGTCCACCAGGCCGAGGCTGCCCAGCAGGGCGAGCCACTCGGCGGTGTCGGCGACGGCCTCGGCGCGCTCCTCGGTGGCGGACCGGGTGAGCAGGCCCAGGCGGTCGCGCAGGTCGACGTGGTCGCCGGTGAGCCGGGCGGCGGTGGGCGGCAGGTCGTGGGTGGTGGCCGTGGCCAGGCAGTCGGCCCGCCAGCGCTCGGGCGGCAGCGGGCGGCCGTCGCCCTCCCAGTCCCGTTCGAACCAGAGCACGGAGGTGCCCAGCACCCCGCGCCGCTGGAGTGCCTCGCGCACGCCGGGCTCGACGGTGCCCAGGTCCTCGCCGATCACGACCGCCCCGGCGCGGGCGGCCTCCAGGGCGAGGATCGCGAGCATGGCGTCGGCGTCGTAGCGGACGTAGGTGCCGTCGGTGGGCGGGCTGCCCTGGGGGACCCACCAGAGCCGGAACAGGCCCATCACGTGGTCGATGCGCAGGGCGCCGGCATAGCGGAAGAGGGCGCGCAGCAGGTCGCGGTAGGGGGCGTGGCCGGTGGCGGCGAGCCGGTCGGGGCGCCAGGGCGGCAGACCCCAGTCCTGGCCGCGGGCGTTGAAGGCGTCCGGCGGGGCGCCGACGGACATGCCGGCGGCGAACACGTCCTGCTGGGCCCAGGCGTCGGCGCCGGCCGGGTGCACGCCGACGGCGAGGTCGTGCACGATCCCGACGGACATGCCGGCCTCGCGGGCGGCGCGCTGGGCGGCCCGGAGCTGGCCGTCGGTGAGCCAGGCGAGGCGGGCGTGGAAGGAGACCCGGTCGGCGAGTTCGGTGCGGGCGCGGGCGGTGGCTGCGGAGCGGGGGTCGCGCAGCCCGTCCGGCCAGCGGTGCCAGTCGGGGCCGTGGACCTCGGCGAGGGCGTACCAGGTGGCGTGGTCGTCGAGGGCCGGGCCGTGGGCGGCGCGGAAGGCGTCGTAGGCGGCCTGCCGGCCGGGGCCCGGGGGGACGGCCAGGACCGTTTCCAGTGCTTGCCGTTTCAGTTCCCACACGGCGTCCCGGTCGATGAGGGCGCCCTTGTCGAGGACGTCGGCGCGCAGTCGTGCGGCCCGCTCCAGCAGGCCGTTCAGCCGCTCGCGGTCCTCGGCGTACGCGAATTCGGGGATGTCCTCGACGCGCAGGTGGACGGGGTCGGGGAAGCGGCGGGAGGAGGGGCGGTAGGGGGAGGGGTCGGTGGGGGCGCCGGGTACGGCCGCGTGCAGCGGGTTGACCTGGACGAATCCGGCGCCGGCGGTGCGTCCGGCCCAGCCGGCCAGTTCGGCGAGGTCGGCGAGGTCGCCCATGCCCCAGGAACGGTGGGAGAGCAGGGAGTACAGCTGGACGAGGAGGCCGTAGGAGCGGCCGGGCGGGGCGGGCAGCCGGTCGGGGGCGACGACGAGGCACGCCTCGCCGGTCCGTCCGTCGGGGGCGGTGGCGGTCAGCCGGTGGACGCCGAGCGGGAGGTCCGCGGCCTCCTCCCGGGTCTCTCCGTCCTCCGTCTCGACACGCAGCCGGGTGCCCGCGGGCAGCGCGGCGAGGGCGGCGGGCGGCTCGGCGCCGGCCCACTGCACCAGGGTCGGCGGCAGCAGGCGCTCGCGCAGTTCGCGTTGCCGGGCGGCGAGGGCGGCGGTCACGGCGGCCGGGCCGGACGCGTCGACGCCGAGGGCGGCGAGGGCGGCGGTCACGGCGGAGGCGGGGACCTGGACGGTACGGTCCGGGGCCGGGCGGTAGGAGGTGGCGACCCCGTGCAGCTCGGCGAGCCGGGCGAGGTTTTCCGCGGGGGGCTCGTCGGGCGCCGCGGCCATCTACAGCCCCGGTGCGAAGGAGTAGTCCGGGACCGGAAGGGACTCGCTGGTCAGCGGGGCGGCCTCGGCGAGAGGGGGCTCGCTGGTGAGCGGCTCGGCGTCGGGCAGCGGCGGCTCGCTGGTCAGTGGTGCCTGCGCGCACGCGCTCTCCGCGCTGAAGACGCACAGCGCCGCGTCGTCGGTGTCGGCGGACGGGTCCGCCCCGGGTTTGAAGGGGGCGGGGATCATGAGTCGTGCCGGTGCGGCCACGGGGGCTCCTTGTCGGTGCGCCGGATGCTTCGGCTTTGGACGGTTTACGGCAGGCCTACCCCGTGAGCCCGAAGCCACGCGCGGCAGATCCGGGGCCGGGGTGATCCGTCCGCGGCCCGGCAGCCGGTGTGCCGGGGGCCGATCGTCGTGCCGGCGTCACTTGCGCGCTGTGCGCGGTCCGTCCGCAGGGGCCGCGCGGCCGCGTCCGGACGGCGCGGCCCACCGGAAAGGGTGCGGCGGACGACGCCGCGGATCTCCCGCAGCCGCCGCGGCCCCTTCCCGCGTGTCACCAACGTCCCGGGACGGCACAGCTAGGGCCCCTCGTTCGCAAGCCAGGCTCGCGCGGTCCGGCACCATGCCCCATCGCCAGACCGCGCCCCTGATCCGGCCTGATGTGAACGAAAGACCCTAGGCGGAGATGCCGTCGATCCGGGCCAGAGCGTCATCCGCGCCGTACGGCTGCAAATAGGGCAGCCAGCGCGGATCCCGGTGCCCGGTGCCGATGATGCGCCAGGCCAGACCGGTCGGCGGGGCCGGTTTGTGCCGCAGCCGCCAGCCCAGTTCGACGAGGTGCCGGTCGGCCTTCACGTGGTTGCAGCGGCGGCAGGAGGCCACCACGTTGTCCCAGACGTGCTTGCCCCCGCGGCTGCGCGGGATGACGTGGTCGACGCTGGTTGCGACGCCACCGCAGTACATGCACCGGCCCCCGTCACGGGCGAACAGCGCCCGGCGGGTAAGAGGAACGGGCCCCCGATAGGGAACCCGGACGAATCGCTTGAGCCGGACCACGCTGGGTGCGGGGACTGTGACGGTCGCGCTGTGCAGAAAGGCGCCGGATTCCTCCAGGGAGACTGCCTTGTTCTCCAGGACGAGGATGAGCGCGCGGCGGAGCGGTACGACGCCGAGCGGCTCGTACGACGCGTTGAGGACCAGGACATGCGGCACGGGTGCCTCCTTGGGCGTCGGCGGCGCGTGGCTCGCGCCGGGACGATCTGAGGTCAGTCTCCCCTCATGCCTGGTGGAAGCGCCACCATGTCCCGGTAACGGGCTGGGAGTGTTTTCGACCACACCTGATTCATCCCCCGGACCGTGACCTGTTCAAGCCGGGGTGAGCCGCGTCTCTCCTGCACGCCTCCTGTGCCGATCGGCACGAGGCACGCACAATGCCCCGTTAGTGTGGTGGTCCTGTCCGTCCGGTGACCTTTTCGTGACCTTGACCGCCCGCCGGTACGGACTGCGCAGCACCTTGGAGGTACCTGCCGTGTCGTCCCTGCCCGCCGTTCTCCTGGCCGCCGGTGCGTCACCGACCCCCTCGCCTTCGCCCTCCTCGACGACCCCGGCCGTGCCGACGCTCCAGGACGCCCAGGAGAGCGCGACGAACGCGGCGAGCTGGGTCGAGCAGAACTGGTCGACGTGGCTCGCGATGGGTCTCCAGATCCTGCTGATCCTGGTCGTGGCGGTGGCGCTCAGAGCGGTGGTGCGCCGGGCGATCAGCAAGCTGATAGACCGGATGGGCCGTGCCCCGCAGGCGTCGGACGGCGGCGCGCTGGGCGGGCTGCTGGTCAACGCCGAGCGGCGCCGGCAGCGTTCGGCGGCGATCGGTTCGGTGCTGCGCTCGGTGGCGAGCTTCCTGATCCTGGGCACGGCCGCGCTGATGGTGCTCGGCACCTTCAAGATCAACCTTGCGCCGCTGCTGGCGTCGGCCGGTGTGGCGGGCGTGGCGATCGGTTTCGGCGCCCGGAACCTGGTCACCGACTTCCTGTCCGGCGTGTTCATGATCCTGGAGGACCAGTACGGCGTCGGTGACGTGATCGACGCGGGTGTGGCCTCCGGCGAGGTGATCGAGGTCGGGCTGCGCGTGACCAAGCTGCGCGGTGACAACGGCGAGATCTGGTACGTCCGCAACGGCGAGGTCAAGCGGATCGGCAACCTGTCGCAGGGCTGGGCGACGGCGGGGGTCGACGTGACCGTGCGGGCGAGCGAGGACCTGGACCGGGTCAAGGCCACGCTGGACGAGGTCGCCGAGAAGATGAGCAAGGAAGAGCCCTGGAACGAGCTGCTGTGGGGTCAGATCGAGGTGCTCGGCCTGGACTCGGTGCTGATCGACTCCATGGTGGTGCGGGTGTCGGCCCGGACGATGCCCGGCAAGTCGGTGACGGTGGAGCGGGAGCTGCGCTGGCGGATCAAGCGGGCGTTCGACGCGGCGAGCATCCGCATCGTGGGCGGCGCGACGGCGGCGGAGGACGTCGAGGACACCCCGGACCCGACGGCGGCGGTGGCGGCTCCGTCGGTGTACTCCAACGCGGACTCGCCCCAGACAGCCGCGGCGTCTCCGATCGTCTCGCAGCGACCGGCGCCTTCGGCGAAGTAGCGGAACGGTTCAGCACACTCGTTCGAGTGAACGGATGGGGCATTCCGGCGCGGGGAGCGCACGGGGTGCCCCATCGTTCTGCCGGGGCGCCCAGCGCGGGCTTAGCCTGGCAGCAGCGTGACGAGGACAAGCGATGAGCGCCGAACCGATCCTGGAGCCGGTCATGACGCAGGTAGACCCCATCGACCTGTTGAGCACGTTCGAAAAGGCGTCGCCGGTGCCGATTCGACCGGAGTACGTCGAGGGGACCGCCATGGTGCCGCCGCAAGCGAACGACAACCATAACGACGGCGCTTTCGAGCTGGGCTTCCAGTTCCGGTCTGCCGGAGTCCGCCTCGTGGGCATGGGCAACGGTTATCGCGGCGCCCACGGAGACGGCAGGACCATGGCTCTGGTCATTCCGGACTTCTACGTCCGCCGCCGCAGGCCGACCGAGCTCGACGAGTCGTACTGCAAGGCGAACAAGGGCTGGTACCCCATCGACATGCTGGCCCTCGTCGGCGAGGTCACCTCCACCAACCACGAGACCGACACCGGCCCCAAGTTCCGTACGTACGCCGCCGCCGGCGTCCCGGTCTACGTGCTCGTCGACCGCCACTCCGGGACGGCCCACTGCTACACGGACCCGGTCCTTCCCGGTGACGACCCCACCGAGGCGTACTACGCCACCGACACCAAGGTCTCCCTCGGCGAGCCCCTCCCCCTCCCGGCCCCCTACCCCACCCTGGACACGGCCCCGTTCCTCACCGACTGAGCGGCCCGCGGGCCCGGCCGGTCCGCCCGCCGCGAGGCGCTCGTGACGCCCTCCCCAGCCGGGACCGGCGCACAGATCGCCTTCACTGGAACCCCCCATTCCCTCCGCACTCGGTGATCCTTTAGGGTCACCACCACAACGGACCCTTGTTCTGGAGCGCGACGTCGCCCGGGGGCCCGTGTCGAATGTGGGGAAGCATGCGCAAGCTCGCCATAGGCACCGCCCTGTCCGGTGCCCTGGCCCTGGCCGGCCTGGCCGCGCCCGCCGCGTCGGCGGCCGGTACGCCGGACCTGAAGTTCTCCGGCGTGACCGTGAACCACGGCAAGCCGGTCGTGGTCGGCGCCGCCAAGACGGTGACCGTGCCGGTCTCGTACACCCTGACCCGGCCCAAGAACCTGGTCATCGACCAGGACAAGACCGTGCAGGCGGTGATGCTGTACCGCGGCACCCTGAAGTCGATGGACAACGACCTGGGTCCGGACACCCCGCCCGTCTGCAAGACGACCGTCACGACCGACACCACGGTCACCGAGAGCTGCACCGAGAAGATCGCCGCCGACCCGGGCATGTCGCTGTACGAGGGCACCGACGCCGGCACCTGGAAGGCGGCCGGCATCTACGTGCACAGCGACGAGAGCGTCTCGGACGACTACCTGCACAGCGAGAACGAGGTGACGGCCTGGGGCAACCTGGCCTCCGTGAAGGTGCTGCGCGCCGCGCGGCTGACCACGGACGCCGCCCCGGAGCCCGTGGTGAAGGGCAGGACGCTGACCGTCAAGGGCAAGCTGACGCGCGCCGACTGGGCGACCGGCAGGTACACCGGTTACCTGAACCAGAAGGTCGTCCTCCAGTTCAAGCCGGACGGCGGCTCGTACGCGAACGTCAAGACGATCACCTCCGGCACCGGCGGCGCCCTGTCCACCACGGTGAAGGCGACCCGGAGCGGCGGCTACCGCTTCGTCTTCGCCGGTACGGCCACCACGGCCGCGAAGACGGCCGTCGGCGACCACGTGACGGTCAAGTAGGTCACCGGGGGCGGACCACGCCCCCGCCACCGGCGCCCGACGCCCCCCGGAGCTCCCGAGGCCCCCAATGCCTCCGACGCCCCCGGCGCTCCCGACGCCCCCGAGGTAACGACTCTGTTGCCTCGGGGGCGTTGTCTATTGACGCCCCCTTCGTCCTCGGCTTACGTTCCTCCCACCCGAATAGGAAACTTTCCTAACAGTGATCTCCGTGCGGCCGGTGATCAAGGCTGGACGCCACGCCCGGGACACTGAGAAGCTGAGCGGCTGGAAAGGCAGGTGTCGACCCCATGGCAGGAACCGCCGGTACGCCGGGCACCCCACGCGTCCTGCGCGCCATGAACGACCGCGCCGCCCTGGACCTGCTCCTGGAGCACGGGCCGCTGTCACGCACCCGCATCGGCAAGCTCACCGGCCTGTCCAAGCCCACCGCCTCGCAGTTGCTGGCCCGCCTGGAGGCGGCCGGACTGGTCCGGGTCACCGGCACCAGCGAGGGCCGGCCGGGCCCCAGCGCCCAGCTGTACGCGGTCCATCCCGGCGCCGCGTACGCCGCCGGGCTCGACGTCACCCCGGACCGCATCCGCGCCGCGGTCGCCGACATCACCGGCCGCACCGTCGGCGAGCACGAACTGCCCACTCCCGGCCGGCGCCCGGCACAACCGGTCGTCCAGCAGGTCACCGACGCCCTCGACGGCGCCGTCAAGGCCGCCGGGCTCGCCCGGTCCGACGTGCACCGGCTGGTCATCGGCACCCCCGGCGCCTTCGACCCCAACACCGGGCGGCTGCGCTACGCCTCCCACCTGCCCGGCTGGCACTCCCCCGCGCTGCTCGACGAACTCGCGGCGGCGCTGCCCATGCCGGTGGAGTACGAGAACGACGTCAACCTCGCCGCCATCGCCGAACAGCGGCTCGGCGCGGCCCGCGGCCACGCGGACTTCGTGCTGCTGTGGAACGAGGAGGGCCTCGGCGCCGCCCTGGTCCTCGGCGGCCGGCTGCACCGCGGCTGGACCGGCGGCGCCGGCGAGGTCGGCTACCTGCCGGTGCCGGGCACCCCGCTGGTACGGCAGGTAGCCAAGGCCAACAGCGGCGGCTACCAGGAGCTGGCCGGCTCCCAGGCCGTACCGAGGCTGGCCCGCGAACTCGGCATCCCCGACGTGCCGTCGGGGCCGCACAGCGAAGTCGCCGCCGAACTCGTGGCACGCGCCGCCGACCACACGAGCGGCCCGCACCGGGAACTCCTCCAGGCCTACGCCACCCGGCTGGCCACCGGTCTCGCCTCGCTCGTCTCCGTCCTCGACCCCGAACTCGTCGTCCTGAGCGGCTCCGCGCTGACGGCCGGCGGCGAGGTGCTGCGCGCCCTCGTCCAGGCCGAGCTGGAGGAACTGGCCGCGGCCCGGCCCCGGCTGGTCGTCGGCGACGTCCGCGAACACCCCGTACTGCGCGGCGCGCTGGAGTCCGCGCTCGCCGCCACCCGCGACGAGGTCTTCGACACCTCGCGCTGAGCCCGCGCACCCCGGTAGCACCTCCCCTCCGCCCGCCCGCCCCTGGGAGACCTCGCCATGCCCGAAGTCATACCGTCGATCGCCCGAAAAGCGGCCTTTGCCCTGACCGCGTCGCTGGCCCTGCTCACCACCGCCTGTACCGGCCAGTCCGGCTCGGGCGCCTCGGACGACCCGTCGAAGGACACGACGATCAACTTCTGGCACGCCTGGAGCGCGCCGAACGAGGTGAAGGCGGTCAAGTCGCTCGTCGCCGGCTTCGAACGGGCACACCCCAACATCCACGTGAACGTCGTCGGCAACATGACCGACGACAAGATCAACCAGGCGCTGCGCGCAGGCGGCGACAAGGCCCCGGACGTCATCTCCTCCTTCACCACCAACAACGTGGGCAAGTTCTGCTCCTCGGGCGCGCTGGTGGATCTGAACCCCTTCTTCGAGAAGTCGGGCATCGACCCGGAGGCGACGTTCCCGAAGCCGATGAACGAGTACACCCAGTTCGACGGCAACCGCTGCACGGTCCCGCTGCTCGGCGACGCGTACGGGCTCTACTACAACAAGACGGCCTTCGCGAAGGCCGGCATCGCGAACCCGCCGAAGACCTGGTCGGAACTGGCCGCCGACGCCAGGAAGCTGACGATCCCGCAGGGCGACGGCTACCGGCAGCTCGGGTTCATGCCGAACTACCACGGCTGGGAGTCCACCACCGAGCACTACCTCGGCCAGTTCTCGCCGACGTACTTCGACAAGGACGGCAAGTCGAACCTCGCCGAGGACCCCGCCTTCGAGAAGGGCTTCACGCTCCAGAAGAAGCTCGTCGACGACCTCGGCGGATTCCGCAGGCTGGAGAAGTTCCGGGCCACGCTCGGCGACGAATGGGGTCCCAGGCACCCCTTCCACACCGGCCAGGTCGCCATGCAGCTCGACGGCGAGTGGCGGCTCGGCATGGCCGAGGAGGCCGAGCCGGACTTCGAGATCGGGGTGGCCCCGCTGCCCGTCCCGGACGACCAGGCCGACCAGTACGGCAAGGGCTACATCACCGGCACCATCGCGGGCATCGCCGCCACCAGCCACAAGCAGAACGCGGCCTGGGAACTGGTGAAGTACATGACGACGGACACGGACGCGGTGGTCGGCTTCGCCAACGGCATCCACAACGTGCCCTCCACGCTCGCCGCGCTGAAGTCCCCGAAGCTGAAGTACGACCCGCGGTTCAAGACCTTCCTCGACATCGCCGGCAACCCGCACTCCACCACCACGCCCGCCTCGGTCAACGGCGGCGTGTACCTGGTGACGATCCAGCAGTTCGGCTACGACTACGAGAGCGGCAAGGCCACCGATCTCGAGGCCGGGCTGAGGAAGACGGCCGCGCAGATCGACACGGACATCGCGCAGGCACAGGGATGAGCGGCGCCACCCTCGCGTCGAGACGCCGGCGCTCGGCCCTGCGCACGCTCGCCTTCATGTCACCGTGGCTCATCGGCTTCGCGGTCTTCTTCGCCTACCCGCTGCTCTCCACGGTCTACTTCTCCTTCATGCACTACGACGGTTTCCGGCCGCCGGAGTGGAGCGGCGGGAAGAACTGGCGTTACGTCTTCGAGCACTACCCGCTGTTCTGGCCCGCCCTGCGCAACACGCTGTGGCTGGTCCTGGTGATGGTGAGCCTCCGGGTGGTCTTCGGGCTCGGCGTCGGCCTGCTCATCACGAAGATCAAGACGGGTACGGGGGTCTTCCGCACCCTGTTCTACCTGCCGTACCTGGCCCCGCCGGTCGCGGCGACCATGGCCTTCGCGTTCCTGCTCAACCCCGGCACCGGCCCGGTCGACTCGATCCTGGAGAAGACCGGACTGCCCGCGCCGGCCTGGTTCAACGACCCCGCCTGGTCCAAGCCGGCGCTGACCCTGCTGGCGCTGTGGGGCGTCGGCGACCTGATGGTGATCTTCATGGCCGCCCTGCTCGACGTACCGGCGGAGCAGTACGAGGCGGCCGAGCTGG
Organism: Streptomyces musisoli; assembly: GCF_016741855.1. Taxonomy (GTDB): domain Bacteria; phylum Actinomycetota; class Actinomycetes; order Streptomycetales; family Streptomycetaceae; genus Streptomyces; species Streptomyces musisoli. Next base: position 579,488 of record NZ_JAERRH010000003.1, read on the forward strand.
ACGGCGCCTCGGCCTGGCAGCGGTTCCGGTACGTGACGCTGCCGAACATCTCCCCCATCGTGATGTTCGCGGTCGTCACCGGCGTGATCCAGACCATGCAGTACTACACCCAGCCGCTGATCGCCGGGAAGGTCGCCTCCGGCGTGATCCAGGGCGCGGGCACCCAGTTCGAGCCCGGCTACCCCGACAAGTCCACGCTCACCCTCCCCCAGCTCGTCTACAACCTCGGCTTCCAGCGCTTCGACTACGGCTCGGCCTGCGTGGTGGCGCTGGTGCTGTTCGCCCTGTCGATGGCGTTCACCGCGCTGCTGATGCGGCGCCGCGGCGGCCTGATCCAGGCAGGTGACTGACCATGACCCAGGTACTGGACCCGCCGGTGAAACCGGCGCCGCTCGTCTCCGGGGCCGCACGCACCGCCCGCCGCAAGGCGGCGCTGGAGTGGGTCGCGGTCCACGCGCTCGGCGTCGCCGCCGCGCTGTTCTTCACGCTGCCGTTCGTGTTCGTGTTCCTGACCTCGCTGATGAGCGACAGCCAGGCGCTCAGCCGGGACCTGGTCCCGCACACCTGGGAGTGGGGCAACTACAAGAGCGTGTTCGACACCCCCGGCTTCCTCACCTGGTGGCGGAACACGCTGCTCTACGCCGGCCTGGGCACCGTCTTGACCGTGGTGTCCTCGATCCCGGTGGCGTACGCGCTCGCCAAGTTCCGCTTCCGGGGCCGCAGTCTCTCGCTCATGCTGGTGATCTCGATGATGATGCTGCCCCCGCAGGTGGTCGTCATCCCGATGTACCTGTTCTGGGCGAAGCAGCTGGACCTGTCCGGCACGCTGTGGCCGCTGATCGTCCCGATGGCGTTCGGGGACGCGTTCTCCATCTTCCTGCTGCGCCAGTTCCTGATGACGATCCCGAACGAGTACCTGGACGCGGCGCGCGTGGACGGCTGCGGTGACCTGCGCACCCTGCTGCGGGTCGTCCTGCCCATGGCGAAGCCGGGGATCGCCGCCGTGGCCCTCTTCCAGTTCTTCTACGCCTGGAACGACTACTTCGGCCCGCAGATCTACGCGTCGGAGAACCCCGGCGCCTGGACCCTGTCCTACGGCCTGGAGTCCTTCAAGGGCGCCCACCACACCGACTGGAATCTCACGATGGCCGCGACCGTGCTGGTCATGGCCCCCGTGATCCTCGTGTTCTTCTTCGCCCAGAAGGCGTTCGTCGAAGGCGTGACGCTCACCGGGGTGAAGGGTTGATCCGACTGTGCAGCAACCCCCCGGGAGACGGCCCCCGGACCCCCGGCCGATGAAACGCGTCCCTGACACCCGGAAGCGAGGCAACCTCCAGTGAAACTCACCGTGGTCGGCGGAGGCTCGACCTACACACCCGAACTCGTCGACGGCTTCGCCCGCCTCAGGGACACCCTGCCCGTCGAGGAACTCGTCCTCGTGGACCCGGCCGCCGAACGCCTGGAACTGGTGGGCGGGCTGGCCCGCCGGATCTTCGCCAGGCAGGGGCACCCCGGCCGGATCGTCACCACCGACGACCTGGACGCGGGCGTCGACGGCGCCGACGCCGTCCTGCTCCAGCTGCGCGTCGGCGGCCAGGCGGCCCGCGAGCGGGACGAGACCTGGCCGCTGGAGTGCGGCTGCATCGGACAGGAGACGACCGGTGCGGGCGGACTGGCCAAGGCCCTGCGCACGGTCCCCGTCGTCCTCGACATCGCCGAACGGGTCCGCCGCGCCAACCCGCGCGCGTGGATCATCGACTTCACCAACCCGGTCGGCATCGTCACCCGCGCCCTCCTCCAGGCCGGGCACCGGGCGGTCGGCCTGTGCAACGTGGCGATCGGCTTCCAGCGGAAGTTCGCGGGACTGCTCGGCACGGCCCCGGCGGATGTGCACCTGGCCCATGTGGGCCTCAACCACCTCACCTGGGAAACCGGTGTGCGGCTGGGGGGCCCGGAGGGCGAGAACGTCCTCCCCAAGCTCCTGGCCGAGCACGGCGAGGCCATCGCCGACGACCTCCGCCTCCCCCGCGCCCTGCTGGACCGCCTGGGCGTGATCCCCTCCTACTACCTGCGCTACTTCTACGCCCACGACGAGGTCGTCGACGACCTGCGCACCAAGCCGTCCCGGGCCGCCGAAGTGGCCGCCATGGAGCGGGAGCTGCTGGCGATGTACGGCGACCCGGCCCTGGACGAGAAGCCGGCCCTGCTGGCCAAGCGGGGCGGCGCCTACTACTCGGAGGCGGCCGTCGACCTGGCGGCGGCGCTGCTGGGCGGGGGCGGCAGCCCGTACCAGGTGGTGAACACGTTCAACCGGGGCACGCTGCCCTTCCTGCCCGACGACGCGGTGATCGAGGTCCAGGCGGCGGTCGGGCCGACGGGCCCGGTCCCGCTGCCCGTCCCGGAGCCGGACCCCCTCTTCGCCGGCCTGATCGCGAACGTGACGGCGTACGAGGACCTGGCTTTGGAGGCGGCCCTGCGCGGCGGCCGGGACCGGGTCTTCCGCGCGCTGCTGGCCCACCCCCTGATCGGCCAGTACGCCTACGCCGACACCCTCACCGACCGGCTCGTCGCACACAACCGGGAGCACCTGGCGTGGGCCTGACCGCACCTGAACCTCCGACGGTTCTCGCCATCGACGCGGGCAACAGCAAGACCGACGTGGCCGTGGTCACCGCCGCCGGCGAGGTTTTGGCCACGGCCCGCGGCGGTGGTTTCCGCCCGCCCGCGGTGGGCGTGCCGGCGGCTCTGGACGCGCTGGCCGAACCGGTCGCGCGCGCCCTGGCGGACGCGGGTGTGCCGTCCGTCTCCCATGTGTCGGCCTGCCTGGCCAACGCCGATCTCCCGGTGGAGGAGGAGCGGCTGGCGACGGCGCTGCACGCGCGCGCGTGGGGCGCGTCGGTGGAGGTCCGCAACGACACCTTCGCGGTCCTGCGCGCGGGCGTCGCCGAACCGCGCGGTGTGGCGGTGGTGTGCGGGGCGGGCATCAACTGCGTGGGCATGCGTCCCGACGGCCGCACCGCCCGCTTCCCGGCCATCGGCCGGATCTCCGGCGACTGGGGCGGCGGCTGGGGCCTGGCCGAAGAGGCGCTGTGGCACGCGGCCCGCGCGGAGGACGGCCGCGGCGAGCCGACCTCGCTCGTCCGTACCCTGCCCGCGCACTTCGGCCTGCCGACCATGTACGCCCTCATCGAGGCGCTGCACCTGGGGGACGTCGGCCACGACCGCCGGCACGAGCTGGCGCCGGTCCTGTTCGCCACGGCGGCGGACGGCGACCGGGTGGCGCGCGGGCTCGTCACCCGGCTAGCGGAGGAGGTCACGGTGATGGCCACGGTCGCACTGACCCGCCTGGACCTCCTCGCCGAACACACCCCGGTGCTGCTGGGCGGCGGCGTCCTCGCGGCCGGTCACGCCCAGCTGAACGACACCGTCCGCGACCTCCTGGCGACCCGCGCCCCCAAGGCCGTCCCGCGTCTGGTCACGGCGAGCCCGGTCCTGGGCGCGGCGCTGCTGGGCCTGGACCGGCTGGGGGCGGGCGCGGGGGCCCAGGAGCGGGCGCGGGGGCACTGGGAGGCGGGCCGGTCCGGGTCGTCTCGGGAGGGGAGCCGGGCAACAATGTGACCAGAGGGGGCGGCCCGTCTCGGGAGGCACCATGAGCACATCAGCCGAGCCCAGGGTGTCCGGCCTTGAGGTCCGGTCCATCGACTACGTCCCGCTCGACGAGCGGCACGGCAAACTCTGGCACCTGGGTCCCCTGTGGTTCATGTCCAACGCCCAGATCGCCACCCTGGCCGTGGGGCTGGTCAGCATCACCCAGGGCGGCAACCTCGTCTGGTCCCTGCTGGCCATCGTCTCCGGCACGGTGATCGGCACGTTCTTCATGGCGTTCCACTCGGCCCAGGGGCCCCAGCTCGGGCTGCCGCAGATGATCCAGTCGCGGCCGCAGTTCGGCTACGTCGGCGCCCTGCTGGTGTGGCTCTTCGCGTACGTGCAGTACGCGGGGTTCAACGTCTTCAACAGCAGCCTCGCCGCCGACGCGCTGCACACCACGATCCACGGGAGCCTCGGACTGTGGATCGCGGTGGTCACCGTGGTGGCGCTGGTCGTCGCGCTGGTGGGCTACGACGTCATCCACAAGGCCGAGCGGTTCCTGACGTACACCTTCCTGGTGATCTTCGGGATCTTCACCGTGGGCGTCCTGGTCACCCTGCACTACCCGGCGGGCTCCTTCGACCTCGGTGCCTTCCGGTGGACGCCGTTCCTCGCCCAGTTCGGTGTGGTCGCGGGCTACCAGATCAGCTGGGCCATCTACGTCTCGGACTACTCGCGCTATCTCCCGCCGGACGTGACCGTCCGCAAGACCTTCTACTGGACCTACTTCGGCTCCGCGCTCGGCGGGGTCTGGCTGATGGTGCTCGGGGCGCTGCTGGCCGCCTGGGCCGGCCGCGACTTCGACACGATCCCGTCGATCGAGGCCGCGGGCGACAAGGTGTTCAGCGGGTTCGGCGCGATCGTGCTGCTGTTCTCGGCGCTGGGCCTGGTGTCGGTGACCGCGCTGAACATGTACGGCGGGTCGCTGACCCTCATCAGCGCCATCGACTCCTTCCGGCGGGTCCGGCCGACGCTCGCCGTGCGGCTGGTCACCCTCGTGTTCACCGCGGCGCTCTCCCTCGTCGGCGCGCTGGCCGCGACGTCGAACTTCCTGGCGAACTTCGAGAACTTCCTGCTGCTCGTGCTCTACCTGTTCATCCCGTGGACCGCGGTGAACCTCATGGACTACTACGTGGTGCGCCGGGGGCACTACGCCATCGCCGAGATCTTCAACCCGAACGGCATCTACGGGCGCTGGGGCTGGCACGGCATCATCTCGTACCTGGTCGGCTTCGCCGTCATGATCCCGTTCTTCGCCGTTGGGACGCTGTACGTCGGTCCCGCCGCCGAGGCGCTCGGCGGCGCCGACATCTCCCTGTTCATCGGGCTGCCCGTCTCCGCCCTGCTCTACTGGTGGCTGACCCGGTCGATCGACGTGGCGGCCGAGACGCGCCTGGCCGAGGCGGAGGCGGCGGAGCTGGAACAGGCCGCCCACGAACACCGGGAGCCCTGAGCGGCCGCGGGCACCGGGCGCGCCCTCCCGGCCGGCGCCCGGCGGGGAACCGAACAAACGCACCCGGCGTATTCATGAGCAGCACACGCTGCGATCCGATCAAGATCCAGTGAAGGGCGGTGCGGACCGCCGGTCCGGGCGGCGATACTGGGCGGCGAACGGATGACCATGGGGGAGGTCGAGTGACACACCCGCCGAAGAGCAGTGCGGCGCCACCGTCGGCCGGACCCGCCGGGTCCGCAGGCGTCCCCGCCGTTCCCGCCCAGCCCGGGCCGCCCGTGACCGTCGCCGCCCCCGTGCCGCCGGCGCGCCGGACCGCCTTCGTGGAGGGTGCCGAACGGGTGCGGGCCGCCGCGACCACCGAGCCGGGGCGGCTGCGCATCATCGGTGCCGTGCTGGCCCTGGTGGTCGTCGCGTTCGGGGCGGTCACCGCCTGGCAGGCCGGCGCGCGCTCGGCCGCCGCCGACGACGTGCTGCACCGCAGCCAGCCGCTCAGCTCCGGCGCGGCGGACATCTACCGGTCGCTGGCGGACGCCAACACCGCCGCCTCCAGCGGGTTCCTGGCCGGCGGGCAGGAGAACGCGAGCTCCCGCGACCGGTACGAGAAGGACATCCGGACCGCCGCCTCCGGGCTGGTCACCGCCGCCGCCAACGCCGATCCCGGCTCCGCGTCCGAGGCGACCATCGCCCGGCTGAACCGGCTGCTGCCCGAGTACAAGGGCCTCATCGAGCGGGCCCGGACCTACAACCGGCAGGGCTATCCGGTGGGCGGCGCCTATCTGCGGTACGCCAACGAGAAGATGCAGAAGGAGATGCTCCCGGCGGCGGAGACCCTCTACACCACGGAGAACCGGCGGCTCGACGCCGACTACGGGCACGCGCGCCCGTACCCGTGGGCGGCGATCGCGCTCGGCCTGCTCGCCCTGGCCGCCCTCGGCTGGGCCCAGCACCGGATGTACCGGCGCACCAACCGGGTCCTCAACCACGGTCTGGTCGCCGCTTCGGCCGCGACCGCCCTCGTCCTGCTGTGGCTGGCCGTGGGCCACGCGATCGCCCGGTCCGGGCTCGACGGCTCCTACGACCAGGGGATCCGTTCGCTCAACGTGCTGCACGACGCCCGCATCGCCTCCCTGAAGGCACGCGGGAACGAGAACCTGAGCCTGGTGGCGCGCGGCGCGGAGACCATCACGGTCGACGGCAAGCCGTACGACGCCTACTACTACGACTTCGACAAGGACATGGCCGTGCTCGGCAAGGGGCTGTCCGAGGCCGCGGACCTCGCCGACGACCAGGGGGGTACCGCACCGGTCGAGGCGGCCCAGGGGAACATGGCGGTGTGGAAGCAGCGCCACGCCTCGGCCCGCACCGAGGACGAGAACGGCAACTACCAGCAGGCCCTGGACAAGGTGATCGGCGCGAAGGGCGCGACCGGCGAGTGCTTCGACAGCGTCGACCGCAATCTCGCCCGGGCCATCGACCATGAGCAGGGCGAGTTCCGGCAGTCGGCCACGGACGGCCGCAACGCCATGACCGGCCTGCCGGTGGGCGCCGCCGTCCTCGCGGTGCTGGGCGCGGCCGGCGCCGTCGCGGGCATCGGCCGCAGACTTTCGGAGTACCGGTGACAGGGGGCAAGGCGATGGACGTGAGCCGTGCGCGGGCCTCCCTGCGCGGCTGGGGCGGGGTCGCCGCGATGGCGGTGCTGTGCGCGCTGGCGCTGGCCTTCGCCTTGTTGCTGCCGTGCACCCAGCAAACGGCTCAGACCCCGCTCCGGGGCGGGCAGAAGGTCGCCACCGGCACCCAGGCCCGCGTCGACGGGTGCGAGGACGCCGAGGCGCACAAGCAGACGCTCGCCCCGTCCGGTGCCGACGGGCCGACGATCGAGGCCATCAAGGCCCGGACGGGCGCCAAGCGCAAGCTGGTCGTCGGCGTCGACCAGAACAGCTACCACTGGGGCTACCGCAACCCGAACACCGAGGGCGCCCGGCTGGAGGGCTTCGACATCGACCTGGTGCACCGGATCGCGGAGGACATCCTCGGCGACCCGGAAGCGGTGCAGTTCAAGGCGATCCCGACCAGCCAGCGCATCCCGGCGATCGAGGACGGGCGCGTCGACATGGTCGTAAGGACCATGACGATCACCTGCGAGCGGCTGCGGCAGGTCGCCTTCTCCGCGCCGTACTTCAAGACCGGCCAGCAGGTCCTCGCGCCCAAGTCGTCGGCGGTGACCGGCTACAACGGCTCGCTGGCGCACAAGAAGGTGTGCACGGCGGCCGGTTCGACCGCGTACGCGAAGCTGGACGCCGACCGGAAGGCCGGCCGGCTGCCGGCGTCCACGGACATCTCCACCACCGTCCCGAACCAGCTGGACTGCCTGGTCCGGCTGCAGCTCGGCGAGGTGGACGCGGTGGTGACCGACGGGGCGCTCGCGGCGAGCCAGGCCGCCCAGGATCCGGCCGTCGAGCTGAAGGGCGAGGCGTTCACCGAGGAGTACTACGGCGTGGCGATGAAGAAGGACGCCGGTGATCTGGTACGCCGGGTCAATCGCGTTCTGGTGGACTATCGCGCGCACGGCTGGCAGACGTCGTACGACAACTGGCTCTCGGCGACACTGGGGAAGGACCCGGCCGCGTCGAAGCCGCCCGCACCGCAGTATCTGCGCGGCAGTTGAGCCACATCCGACCGGAACAGACAGCAAGCGAGAGGTGATCGATGGGCGTCACGGACCCCGCCGGGCCGGTGATGGACCGGGACGAGGTGGACCGTGCGCTGGCGCGGCTCGGCCAGGAGCACGAGGCGATCGAGACCTCGCTGCTGGCCCTTCAGGACCACGCGGGCCGCAGACTCCTCGAGGGTGCCGAACTGACCGGCGTCACCGAAGCGCGCTGGCAGGCCACGGAGGCGCAGATCACCCTGCTGTGGGGGTACTTCGACGCCTACGCGGCCGCGCTGCGCTCCGCGCGGGAGATCCGGGCCCGGCGCCGCTGGTCCAGCCGTGAGGACCTGGCGGAGCTGACCGGGCTGCTGCGCGGCGAGTCCGTGACCGTCCCGGGCGGCGCCAGCGGCAGGCTGAGCGAGACGTTCTCGCTGTCCGCGCTGGTGGACCGGATGAACGAGCTGTACGCGACGAGCCTGGACATGATCGTCGCCGCCGACGCGGTGTGGTCGGCGCTGCCCGCGCGGATCGATTTACTGGCCGCGGAGCTGCAGCGCACGCGGGGACTCGCGCACTCCGTCGGGGTGCGTCCGGGCGAGCACCCGGCCGGGGACGACCTGGAACGGATCACGCACACGCTGACCCGGCTGCGCGCGGACGTCGTCACCGACCCGCTCGCCTTCTGGGTGCCGGCCGAGGGCAGTTCGGCGCCCGGCGGCGGACGCCCGGACACGACGGTGTACGACCGTGAGGCGCGCGCCCTGGAGGGCGTGCGCCGGGAGATCGACGCCGTCCTGACGGTGCGCCAGGACGCGGAGGCGCGGCTGATCCGGCTGCGGGACGTGCTCTCGCGCGCGGACCGTACCCTCGCCGAGGCCCGTACGGCGCGCGGCGAGGTGCTGGCGAAGATCGCCGCCACCGAGGTGCCGGTGGTGAGCGGGCCGCCGACCGTGCTCCAGGAGCAGTTGGCGACCGCCGCCGAGTACCGCAGGCAGGCGCGGTGGCACCGGCTCTCCCCGCTGCTGGAGTCCCTGGAGCAGAAGGCGGAGGACGAACTGCTGCGGGCCCGGGAGTCGTTGACCGCGGTCACCGCTCCGCTCGCCGTCCGCGCCGAGCTGCGCGGCCGGCTCGACGCCTACAAGGCGAAGGTCGCCCGGCACGGACTCGCCGAGGACCCGCTGCTGGTCGAGCGGTACGACGCGGCACGCCGCATGCTGTGGAGCGCGCCCTGCGACCTGCGGGTGGCCGAACAGGCCGTGCTGCGCTACCAGCAGGCGGCGGCAGAGCTGCTCGGCGGCGCGAGCGCGCCGGAGGACGGTAAGGGGGATCAGTCATGAGTCAGCCGGGGCAGACCTGCCAGCGGCCGGGCTGCGGGGGCGCGTACGAGGACGTCGGCGGCGGCGAGCTGTACTGCGACACGTGCGGTCTGGCACCGGTCGTCTCCGCCGGGGGTCCCCCCTCCGGGGGAGGTCTGGTCGGCTCGTCCCCCACCGGGGTCACCAAGGGCTCGGCGGGCGACGGCGGTTCCCGCAGCTCCCGCAGTTCGCGCACGTCCTCGCAGTCGTCGCGGTCGCGCCGCTCGGTGTCCGGGCGGCTCTCCCGGTCGGTGTCGGGGAGGTCCACGGGCCGCTCGGTCTCGGTGCGCAGCTCGGGTTCCTCGGCCGGTGCCTCCACGCGCGGGCGGCTGGGCGTCGGCCTGGTCTCCGTGCCGCAGGTGCCGCGGCCCGACCCGCGCGCGATGGTGCTGGAGAACCCGGAGGTGCCCGAGCGCAAGCGGTTCTGCTCGCGTTCGGACTGCGGGGCGCCGGTCGGCCGGGCCCGGGGTGACCGGCCGGGCCGCACGGAAGGTTTCTGCACCAAGTGCGGGCACCCGTACTCCTTCGTGCCCAAGCTGAAGGCCGGGGACATCGTGCACGGCCAGTACGAGGTCGCGGGGTGCCTCGCGCACGGCGGCCTGGGCTGGATCTATCTCGCCGTGGACCGGGCCGTGTCCGACCGGTGGGTGGTGCTCAAGGGCCTGCTGGACACCGGCGACCAGGACGCGATGGCCGCGGCGATCTCCGAGCGGCGCTTCCTCGCGGAGATCGAGCACGCCAACATCGTGCGGATCTACAACTTCGTCGAGCACCTGGACCAGCGCACCGGCTCCCTCGACGGCTACATCGTCATGGAGTACGTCGGCGGCAAGTCCCTGAAGGAGATCGCCAACGCCCGCCGGTCATCCGACGGCCGGCGCGACCCGCTGCCGGTGGAGCAGGCGTGCGCGTACGGCATCGAGGCCCTGGAGGCGCTCGGCCATCTGCACAGCCGGAACCTGCTGTACTGCGACTTCAAGGTCGACAACGCCATCCAGACCGAGGACCAGCTGAAGCTGATCGACATGGGCGCGGTCCGCAGGATGGACGACGAGGAGTCGGCGATCTACGGCACGGTCGGCTACCAGGCGCCGGAGGTCGCCGAGATCGGGCCGTCGGTGGCCAGCGACCTCTACACGGTGGGCCGCACCCTCGCGGTGCTCACCTTCGACTTCCAGGGCTACACGACCGTCTACGCCGACTCCCTGCCCGACCCCGACACCATCGAGGTCTTCCGCCGCTACGAGTCCTACTACCGGCTCCTGGTGCGCGCCACCGACCCCGACCCGGCCCGCCGGTTCGCCTCGGCGCAGGAGATGGCCGAGCAGCTGACGGGTGTGCTGCGGGAGGTCGTCTCGCTCCAGACCGGGCAGGCGCGGCCCGCGCTGTCGACGCTGTTCGGGCCCGAAGTGAAGGTCACGGACACCGAGTTGTTCCCGCTGGCGGGCGGCGAGGTGTCCCGGCTGGGGGCACGGCCGACGCGCAAGGGCGCGCCGGCACCCGCCCCGGCCCTCGTCCCGCCGTCCCTGGTCAAGTCCGTCGACTCGCCCGTCGCGGCGCTCGCCCTGCCGGTCCCGCTGGTCGACCCGGCCGACCCCAACGCCGGTTTCCTGGCGGGTCTGATGGCCTCCGCGCCGGCCGAGCTGTCGAGCGCGCTGGCCGCGGCGCCCACGCAGACCGTGGAGACCCGGCTGCGGCAGATCCGCGCCCGGCTGGAGAGCGGCGACCACCAGGGCGCGCTGATGAGCCTGGCCAAGCTGGACGAGGAACGGCCCGACGACTGGCGGGTGGTGTGGTACCGGGGCGTGGCCGCCCTGGTCACCGGCGACTTCGAGGGCGCCGCGCTCGCCTTCGACGCGATCTACGACGCGTTCCCCGGTGAGGCCGCGCCCAAGCTGGCGCTCGGCCTGTGCGCGGAGGTGCTGGGCCAGCTGGACAACGCGGCCGAGTACTACCGCCTGGTGTGGACGACCGATCCGAGCTTCGTGAGCGCCGCGTTCGGGCTGGCCCGGGTGCAGCTCGCGGCCGGGGACCGGCGCGGCGCCGTGACGACGCTGGAGTCGGTGCCGGAGTCCTCGATCCACTACACGGCCGCCCGGGTCGCCGCCGTCCGGGCACGGATCGGACAGCGCACGGCAGGCCCCGGTGACGTACCGTTCCTGGACGACCTGACGGCCGCCGCCGGGCAGGTCGAGGCACTCCAGGCCTACGGTCTGGACCCGGCCCGGCGCGAGCGGCTGTCGGCGGAGGTGCTCGGCTGCGCGCTGGACTGGATACTCTCCGGGGGTCAGGGCGCCGGGCCCGCCGGAGGCCGGGCGCTGCTGGGCAGCGGTCTGGACGAGCGCGGTCTGCGCTTCGGTCTGGAGCGCGCCTACCGCACGCTGGCCCGGCTGGCGACCGGCGGCGAGGAGAGGATCGAGCTGGTGGAACGGGCCAACCGTTACCGCCCCCGGACGTGGGTGTAAGTCGATGTCGCAGATGCCCCAGCAGGCCGCACTGCCGAAGTGCCCGAGCTGCGCGGAGCCCGTGGAGTCGGGTGACCGGTTCTGCGGAGCGTGCGGACAGGATCTCTCGGTGGTGCCCGCACCGCCGCCGGACCATCCGACGCTCGCCATGACCGGTTCCGCCGTGCCCGAGGAGGGTGTGGACTGGCCCGCTCCCGAGCCGGCCGGCTCCGGCACCCCGTCCTCGGTGCACCTGCCGACGGACCTGCCCGGAACCGACTCGGGTGACACGCCGCTGCCGGGGCATCAGCCCGGCGCCGACCGGTCCACCGGTTCCGGGGTGCGGTTCGACCGGGCCCCGGAGCCCGACGAGTACCCGCTACAGGCGCCGGACCCGCGGCTGGCCACCGGTGCCGCCGCCCCGGCGGAGCCGGCGCAGGTGTGCGTCGCCTGCCGGGCGGGCCGGGTGGACAAGGACGGCTACTGCGAGAACTGCGGGCACGCCCAGCCGCGCGAACGCGACCACGTCGAGCGGGAGACGGGCCCGGTCGCCGCCGTCAGCGACCGGGGGCTGCGCCACCACCGCAACGAGGACGCCTTCGCCGTCGGCCACACCGCGCTGCCCGACGGGAGCCCGGTGGCGCTGGCGATCGTCTGCGACGGCGTCTCCTCCGCGACCCGCCCGGACGAGGCCTCCCTGGCCGCCTCCCAGGCGGCCGGCGACGTCCTGCTGGCCGCGCTGCCGCGTGGCACCCACCCGCAGCAGGCGATGCACGAGGCGATCGTCGCCGCCGCGCAGGCCGTCAACGCGCTCGCCGAGGAGCCCGCCACGGCCCGCGAGCACGCCCCGCACCAGAACGCGCCGGCCTGCACGATCGTCGGCGCGGTGGTGACCTCGGGGCTGCTGGTCGTCGGCTGGGTCGGCGACAGCCGCGCCTACTGGGTGCCCACCGACCGCTCCGCGCCGTCCGCCCGGCTTACCGAGGACGACTCCTGGGCGGCCCAGATGGTCGCCGCCGGACTGATGAGCGAGGCCGAGGCGTACGCCGACGAGCGGGCCCACGCCATCACCGGCTGGCTCGGCGCGGACGCCTACGAACTGGAGCCGCACACCGCTTCCTTCAAGCCGGACCGGCCCGGCGTGGTGGTGGTGTGCACCGACGGACTGTGGAACTACGCCGAGACGGCCGAGGAGATGTGCGAGGTCGTGCCGCCGGACGCGGCTGACCGCCCGCTGCACAGCGCCCGGGTGCTGGTCGGGCACGCCCTGGACGGTGGGGGCCACGACAACGTAACAGTGGCGCTCCTGCCGTTCCCGGCGCCGCCGCAGGGGGCAGGATCGGCCTGAGGGCCGTACAGCACGGGAAGACGGCACGGGGAAGCCGCGGCGGACCGGAGGGGACCGGTCCGCTCAGAGTCATCGCCTCGCGTCAGCGGGGTGTCCGAGGGGGATGCGATCAGTCATGGCCAATTTCGCGAAGTCGAACGTGCCGCAGTTCTCGGTGGACGTCTACCAGAACGAGTACCTGCCCGAGGGCGGCAGCGAGGTCAACGCCATCGTCACGGTGACCGCGACCGGCGGCGGCACCGTCGGCAGCGCGGTCTCCGCGCCGGTGTACACGGCGGGGCAGCGGCCCTCCGCCGCGGTGGCGCTCATGGTCGACTGCTCCGGCTCCATGGACTACCCGTCGGCCAAGATGCGCAACGCCCGGGACGCCACGGCCGCCGCGATCGACACGCTGCGGGACGGCACCCACTTCGCGGTGATCGGCGGCACGCACGTCGCCAAGGAGGTCTATCCGGGCGGCGGACGGCTCGCGGTCGCCGACGCCACCACCCGTGAGCAGGCCAAGCAGGCGCTGCGCCGGCTGAGCGCGGGCGGCGGTACGGCCATCGGCACCTGGCTGCGGCTCGCCGACCGGCTGCTGTCCGCGGCCGACGTCACCATCCGGCACGGCATCCTGCTCACCGACGGCCGCAACGAACACGAGTCACCGGACGACCTGCGGGCCACGCTCGACGCCTGCGCCGGCCGGTTCACCTGCGACGCGCGGGGCGTGGGCACCGACTGGGAAGTGAAAGAAGTCACAGCGATCGCCTCCGCGTTGCTCGGCACCGCCGACATCGTCGCCGACCCGGCCGGCCTCGCCGCCGACTTCACGCGGATGATGGAGACGGCGATGGGCAAGGAGGTCGCCGACGTCGCCCTGCGGGTGTGGACGCCGGTCGGCACGACCATCCGGTTCGTCAAGCAAGTCGCCCCCAGTGTGGAGGACTTGACCGCCCGCCGCACCGAGGCCGGGCCGCGGGCCGGGGACTACCCGACCGGGTCCTGGGGCGACGAGTCCCGCGACTACCACCTGTGCGTGGAGGTGCCGCCGGCCGGACTCGGCCGGGAGATGCTGGCCGCCCGGGTCTCCCTGGTGGTGCCGCGACCCGGGGGCGACGCACAGAACCTCGGCGCGCAGGGACTCGTCCGGGCCGTGTGGACCGACGACATGGTCGCCTCCACCTCGATCAGCCCCCAAGTCGCCCACTACACCGGGCAGGCCGAACTGGCCCAAGCCATCCAGCAAGGGCTCGATCTGCGCAAAGCGGGCAATTTCGATGGAGCAACGGCCAAACTGGGGCGCGCTGTTCAGCTCGCGAGCGCCTCGGGGAACGCCGATACTGCGAAACTGCTTGCGAAGGTGGTGGACGTGGTCGACGCCGCGACAGGTACTGTGCGGTTGAAGACGAGGGTCGCGGAGGCGGACGAGATGACTCTGGAGACCCGGTCGACAAAGACTGTTCGTGTAAAGAAGTGATCCTGGAAGCGACCCGAGCGATCCAGACCGACCCTTAGGAGAAGGGGAAGCACCGACATGCCGACCTGCCCGAACGGACACCAGTCGGGTTCCGACGACTGGTGCGAGGTCTGCGGTCACCGCATGGCCGGTGCCGTACCTCCTCCCCCGCCGCCGCCCCCGGCCGGCGGCTACGGCTTCCCGCCGCCCGCAGGTCCGGGCGGCCCCGGCGGCCAGGCCGGCGGCGGCCGCCCGCGCGGGGGCGCCGAGCCCGAACCGGAGCTGTGCCCGCAGTGCCGTACGCCCCGCGAGGGCGGCGCGCCCTTCTGCGAGGAGTGCCGGTGGAACTTCCTCACCAACACGGCCACCTCGTACACCCCGGCCGCCCCGCGCCCGCCGCAGCCGCGGTTCCAGCCGCCGAGCGCGACGTACGGCGGCGGTGACGCGTACGAGTACCAGGGCTCGCGGCCCTCGCAGGTGAACCGGCCCGCCGAGCCGATCCCGTCCTTCGGCAGCGAGCCGTCGGGGCCGACGCCGTTCGGCGGCGAGCGTGCCCCGTCCGGCCCGCCGACCTCCCCCGGCCCCTCGGGTCCGGCCCCGTTCGGCGCCGGCAACCAGCGCCCGCCGGGCCCCCCGCCGGGCTTCGGCCAGGGTCCGGGTCAGGGCTCTGGCCAGGGTCAGGGTCCGGGTGCGGCGCAGGGTCCGGGTCAGGGTCCGGGTGCCGGTGGTCCGTCCGGTCCGTCCGGCTTCGGCGGCGGTCCGGGGCAGGGTCACGGTGCCGGCGCTCCCTCCGGCCCGTCCGGCTTCGGCGGCGGTCCGGGTCAGGGCCCCGGCGGCCCGTCCGGCTTCCCTGGCGGCCCGGGACAGGGCCCCGGTGGCCCGTCCGGCTTCGGTGACGGCCAGGGCCCGGGCGCCGGTGGTCCGGGTGCCGGTGGTCCGTCCGGCCCGTCCGGCTTCGGCGGCGGCCAGGGGCAGGGTCAGGGGCCCGGTGGCCCCTCCGGTTTCGGCGGCGGTCCCGGCCAGGGCCCTGGCGGTCCCGGTCAGGGGCCTGGCGGCCCCGGTGGCCCGTCCGCCTTCGGGGGTGCGCCCTCCGGTCCCGGTGGGCCCACTCCGCCCGGCCCCTCCGGCTTCGGCGACCCCTCACGTCCCGTACCGCCCCCGCCCGGCGGTCCCGGCGGTGCCCCGCAGGCGTTCCAGCAGTCCGGGGCGTCGACTCCGCCCGCGTTCCCGCAGGAGACCGGCCGGCCCCCGGGCGGCCCCTCCTTCGGCGGCGGTGACGACGACTGGGTGATCTCCCCGCCGACGTCCTCCGGCCCCGCCGGACCGGGCCAGGGCCAGGGGCCCGGCGGCCAGGGCGGCGGGTACGGCTACCCGCAGCCGGGCGCCACCCAGGCCCCGCAGGGACCGGGCGGCTTCCCGCAGGCGCCGCAGCGGACCACCTGGGTCGCGACCATCGGCCCGGACCGCGAGTACTTCATGGCGATGATGCAGCGCTCCGGCCCCGAGGCCGCGGGCCTGAACCTGCCCGCGTACTCGCCCGAGCAGCAGCGCGCGCTCACCGGCAACCAGCTGACCATCGGCCGCCGCCGGCACTCGACGGGCGACACCCCCGACGTCGACCTGTCGGTGCCGCCGGAGGACCCGGGCGTCTCGCACCAGCACGCGGTGCTGGTGCAGCAGCCCGACGGCAGCTGGGCGGTCGTCGACCAGAACTCGACGAACGGCACCACGGTGAACATGTCGGAGGAGCCGATCCAGCCGTTCGTGCCGGTCCCGCTCCAGGACGGCGACCGGGTGCACGTGGGCGCTTGGACGACGATCACCGTCCGCCGGGGCTGATCGGATCACGGCAGGGGCCAGGCGTACGGCCCCTGCGGGTCGTCGAGCCACGCCCAGGCGTGCTGCCCGGCGACCGTGATGCCGTACCGTCCGCGGTCCGGCTCCCCCTCGCGCTGCCACAGGGAGTACGCCTCCTGCGGATCGAGGGTGCCCCGGGTCAGCGCGAGCAGGAAGCGGAACCGCTCCTGCTCGCGGGCCCGGTCCGGCAGCCCGGCCGGACGGACGCCCTCGGGCTCCGCCCTGCGCTCGCCGCGCAGCGGAACGAAGAAGGCGGCCCGGGGCAGGAAGCGGCCCTCGGCGTGCTCCGCGTCCCGCACGGTCAGGGCGAGCAGGCCGGTGGCGAGCGGGGTGAGGACCTGCGCGCCGGGCCGGCACTGGGCGAGCCAGGCACGCGGCACGGTGTGCAGCTCGCAGGTGGCGATGATCCGGTCGAAGGGGGCGCGTTCGGGTACCCCGCGCGCTCCGTCGCCGGTGACCACGACCGGGTGGTGGCCGGCCGCCGCGAGGTGCAGCCGGGCCGACTCGGTGATCTCCGGTTCCAGGTCGACGGTGGTGACGAGGTCGTCGGCGCCGAGCCGGTGGGCGAGCAGGGCCGCGTTGTAGCCGGTGCCGGCGCCCACCTCCAGGACCCGGTTGCCGTCCTCGACCCGCAGGGCGACCAGCATCCGCGCCATCAGGGAGGGCTGGCTGCTGGAGGAGAGCAGTTCGCCGTCGCGCAGCCGGGTGGCCAGCGGTGCGTCCGCGTAGGCGCCGCGCAGCCAGCGTTCCCGGGCCGCCGGGTCGGGGCTCTCGCCCCAGCGGCGTTCGTAGCCGCGCGGTCCGGCGACGTAGTAGTACGGCACGAACAGGTGCCGGGGCACCGCCGCGAACGCCTCCCGCCACACCAGGTCACCGTCCCAGGCCCCCTCGGCGTCGATCTCCCGCACCAGCGCGGCCCGCGCCGCGGCGGCGAGACCCTCGATCTCGGTGTCGTAGGCGCCCATACGTCCACAGTAGGGGCGGCCGGGGCCGGTCCTAGGGCTTGAGTCCTGGGTCGTGCCGTCTGAGACGATGGACAGGTGAATGAGATTCGGCGCGGCACGCTTCAGGAGCAGACCTTCTACGAGCAGGTCGGCGGGGAGGAGACCTTCCGCCGGCTCGTCCACCGTTTCTACGAGGGAGTCGCCGAGGACCCGGCCCTCAGGGCGATGTACCCGGAGGAGGACCTGGGGCCGGCCGAGGAGCGGCTGGCCCTGTTCCTGATGCAGTACTGGGGCGGGCCCACCACCTACAGCGAGAACCGCGGCCACCCCCGGCTGCGCATGCGGCACGCCCCGTTCACCGTGGACCGGGCGGCGCACGACGCCTGGCTGCGGCACATGCGGGCGGCCGTGGACGAGCTGGGGCTGTCCGAGGAGCACGAGCGGACGCTGTGGAACTACCTGACGTACGCCGCCGCCTCGATGGTGAACACCCCGGACTGACGACCCGTCACTGAAGGTCGGATTCCGGTCACGCGTTGCCGTATTCCGATCACAATCCGGTATAGACCGGCTGACAACCGCTTACCCCGCCCCCTGCCTCTCTGCCAGCATCGCCCGAAAGCCTGGAAGCGGCGGACACACGGGGGCCGGGTGACGGGGTTCGTCTTCTCACGCGCGCGTGCGCACCGCCTGCTCCTGGGCGCCGCGCTGCTGACGGTCGTGCTGACCACCGCGGTGCTGGCGACGCTCACGGCGTACTCCGGCGCCATCGGCGACGCGGCGCTCCGCCATGTGCTCGCCGACCCGCGCAACGCCGCCGACACCGCGCTGATCGTCAAGGCGGACGTGCCCCCGGCCGAGCGGGCCGCCGCCGACGCCGCCGTCCGCGCGGGCGCCCGGAAGACCTTCGGCGGCCTGCCGGTGACCGTGCGTACCCTGCGCCGCTCGGGACCGTACGCCCTGCCCCGCTCCCTCCAGCCGGCCGTGAACAGGTCGGGCGACCCGGACCTGACGTACTTCGCGGCACTGGACCGCGGCCGGCTGCGGCTGACCGCCGGCCGTTTCCCGCGCCGTACCGCCGACGGCATCGAGGTGGCCCTCCCGCAGACCGCCGCCCGCGCGCTGCGGCTGCGGCCCGGCGACCGGCTCACCCTGGCGAACCGGCTCCACGGCCCCGCGGCCCGCGTCCGGGTCGTCGGCGTGTACCGCCCCGCCTCGGTCACGGAACCGTACTGGCGGCTGGACGACCTGCTCGGCCGCGGGGTGAAGAAGTCCGGCTTCACCACGTACGGCCCGCTCCTCGCCGACCCCGCCGTCCTCACCGGCGGCCGGACCAGCGCCGGGGCGACGGGCTGGCTGGCGTCGGCGGACTTCGCCTCGGTGCCGACGGGACGCATCGGAGAACTGCGCACGGCGGCCCGGGAGGGCAGCACGGCCCTGCGCAAGCCGACCGCGCTGAGCGGTACGACGGTGTCGCAGACCGCGCTGCCGGACGTGCTGGACCGGGTGGACCGTTCCCTGCTCGTGGCCCGCTCCACCCTGCTGATCGTCGCCCTCCTGCTCGTCCTGCTCGCCGGGTACGCGCTGCTGCTGGTGGCCCGGCTGCTCAGCACCGAACGCGCCGACGAGACCCGGCTGCTCAGAGCCCGCGGTGCCGCCCGCACCCGGATCGCCGCGCTCGCCGCGGCCGAGGCCCTGCTGCTCGCGCTGCCCGCCGCGGCGTGCGCACCGCTGCTCGCCGGCCCGCTCACCGCCCTGCTGGCCGGGCACGGTCCGCTCGCCCGGCTCGGCCTGCGCCTGGACCTCCCCGCGGCCGGCCGGCCCGTCGTCTGGCTGGCGGCGGTCGCGGTGGCCCTGGGCTGCGCGCTGGCGGTGACCGTACCGGCGCTGACGGGCACCGGGCCGGAGGCACGGTCCCGGCCACGGCGGCCCGGTCCCCCGTGCGCCCGGTCACTGCCCTTCGTCCGCCGTGGGAAGACGGCCCGGCCGGCCGGTTCCCGGGCCGTCCCGGCCCCGCTGCGGGCCGGCGCCGACCTCGGGCTGCTCGCGATCGCCGGGGTGGCCTACCAGCAGCTGGGCCGGCAGGGTTCCGGCGCCGTGGCCGCCGACCGGACGGGCACGCTCGGCATCGATCCGCTGCTGGTGGCCGCGCCCGCGCTGGCCCTGCTCGCCGGGACCGTGCTCACCCTGCGGCTGCTGCCGCCCGTGGCACGGTTCGCCGAGCGGTGGGCGGCCGGCGGGCGCGGGCTGCCGGTGGCCCTGGCCGGCTGGCAGTTCAGCCGGCGCACCGCGCGCGCGGCCGGACCGGTGCTGCTGCTGGTCCTCGCCGTCGCGCTCGGCATGCTCGCGATCGGGCAGGCCGCCTCCTGGGACCGCTCGCAGGACGACCAGGCCGACTTCCGGGCCGGGGCGGACGTGCGGGTACTGGCAGCCGGTGAGGACGAGTTCGGCCGCACGGACCTGTACGCCGGTCTGCCGCACGTCCGTACCGCCGCCCCGGCCGTGCGCGGGGCCCAGCCGCTGTCCGGCGACCGGACGGCGACCGTACTGGCCCTGGACACCGCGCACGCCGCGGACACCGTCCTCATGCGCCCCGACCTCGCGGACGAACCCGTACGGCCGCTGCTGGCCCGGCTCGCGCCGCGGGGCGCCCCGGCCGGGGCCCGGGTGCCGGCCGGCACCGCCCGGCTGCGGCTGACCGCGCGGCTGCACAGCTCGACCGGGCCGGGCACCACGACCACGGTGACGGTGACCCTGGCGGACCGGTACGGGGTGCCGTACCAGCTGCCCGCCGGGCAGCTCTCCGCCGACGGGCGCCCGCACACCCTGACCCTCGCCCTCGGCGCCTCCGCCGGCCCGGCGACCCTGACCGGGCTGCGCCTGGACCTGACCCAGCCCACCGATCGCGCCGAACAACACCGCTTGACCCTCAAGGAGTTGACGGCGACCGGGGCGGACGGGACGGAACACCGGCTCACGCTGCCCGCCCGGTGGACCACCTCCGCCGAGGCCGGCGGCGCCGCCGTGCCGAGCGCCGCCACCAGCCCCACCCGGCCGAAGGTCACCGGCACCCGCCCGCTGACCTTCGCCTACAGCACGGGCTACCTCCCCTACGCCGGCATCTGGACGGTCGCCTCCGTCACGCTCCGGCTCCAGGTGACCCGGGCCGCGCCCCCCGAGGTACCGGCCGTCGCGACCGACCGCTATCTGGCCGCGGCCGGCGCCCGCCCCGGGCAGCGGGTCGGCCTCACCGTCGGCGACCGGACGGTGCAGGTCCGGATCGTCCGGGCGGTACGGGCCCTGCCCGCCACCGCCGACCCCGCCGCCACCGGCGCCCACGACGGCGGGGCCGTCCTGCTCGACCTGCACACCCTGAACCAGGTGCTCCAGGCCCGGTACGGCGAGAGCGCGGTCCCCAACGAGTGGTGGCTCGGCACCACCCCCGGCGACGCCGCCCGGGTGGCCGCCGCGCTGCGGGCGCTGCCGGACGTCGGCCCGGGCCAGGTCGTGGTGCGCGACGAGATCGCCGCCGAGCTGCGCGACGACCCGTTCGGCGCCGGCCCCACCGCCGCGTTCACCGCGGCGGCCGTGGTGGCGGCGGCGCTCGCCGCGGTCGGCTTCACCGTCGGTGCCGCCGGCGCGCAGCGGGCCCGCGGCGGCGAGTTCGCCGTGCTGCGCGCGCTCGGCGTGCCGCGCCGCCAGCTGGCCCGGACGGTCGCCGCCGAGCAGGCGGTCCTGGTGGGCCTGGCGCTCGCGGTGGGCCTGGGGCTGGGCACCGTACTGGCCCGTGCCGTCCTGCCGTTGATCGTCCTGACCGGCGAGGCGACCCGGCCGGTGCCCGATCTGCTGGTCCTGCTGCCGCCCGGCCGGGTGGGGGTGCTGCTCGCCGCCGTCGCCGTGGTGCCGCTGGCGGTGGCGGCGATGCCGGCCGTGCGCCGGGCGGATCCGGCGCGGGCGCTGCGCGCCCGGGGAGGTGAGTGAGATGGGCCGTCCGGCGCCGCGCACGCCCGCCGTCCGGGTGCCGCCCCTGGCCGCCCCGTGGGTGCGGACCCGGCTGCGGGCCGCGCCCGGTGCCGCCGCCGCGCTCGCGCTGCTGGTCGCCCTGACCGCGTGCCTCGCCGGCGCCTTCCCGCGGGCGGTGGACCGGTACGAGGACGCGGGCCTCCACCGGGCGCTGCGGCAGGCCCGCCCGGAGCACACCACCGTACGGGTGTCCGTGCCCCAGCCCGATCCCGGTCTTCCGGCCGGACAGCGGGCGCGGGCGCTGCGCCCCGAAGTGCTGGAGCGGCAGTTCCGCAAGGTGCTCGGCACGGTGGACAGCCCGCTGGCCGTCGACCGCGCCCAGTCCGCGTACGGCGTCGCCGGCACCGTCAGCCCGGCGGTGCCCGACCCGTGGCTGCCGCGGCCCACCGGGCTGCCCGCCCGTGTCTCGCTGGCCGCGCAGAGCGGTCTCGCCCGTCACGCGCACGTCCGCACCGGGCGGCTGCCGCGCGCCGCGCACCCGGTCGACGGGACGACGCCCGAGGTGGAGGCCGCCGTGACCGCCGCCACCGCCAAGGGCCTGCACATCAGGGTGGGTTCGGTCATCCATGTGCCGGCGCCCGGCCGTCCCCCGCTCGCCGTCCGGATCACCGGCATCATCGTCCCCCACGACCCCGACGGCGCCTACTGGTCCACCGTCCCGCTGCTGCGCACCCCCACCCTGGTGACCCTGCCGACGCCCGGCCCGGACCCGGACAAGTACTGGCTCGGTGCGCTGCTGCTCGCCCCCGAGGCGGCCCCCGCCCTCCTCGGCACCGGCACCAATCCGGCCCGCTACTGGCACCTCGCGCCCGATCTGCGCGCACTGCACGCCCACGACCTGGACCTGCTGAAGCCGGCCGTCGCCGCCCTGGAGTCCGGTCCCGCGCTGCAACGCGCCCGCGCCGTCACCGACTACGGCGCCGACATCGGCACCGACCTGGACGACACCCTCGCCTCCTTCTCCCGGCTGCGCTCCGGCATCTCCCCGCTGGTCTCCGTCGCCGCCGCGGGCGCCGCGACGGTCGTCGCCGTCGTCCTGCTGATGGCGGGCGGCCTGGCCGCGGACCGGCGCCGCGCCGAACTCGCCCTGCTGCGCGCCCGCGGCGCCTCCCTGTCCGGGCTCGCCGGGCGGCTGCTGGCCGAGACCGCCGTGGCCGCCCTACCGGCGGGCGCGCTCGGCCTGGCCGTGGCCCTGCTCGCGGTCCCCGCCGGACGGACGGGGCCCGCCGTCGCCGCCGCCCTGGCCACCACCCTCACCGCCTGCGCGGCCCTCCCCCTGCGCGCCGCCCTCGCCCACCGCACGGTACGGCTGACGGCCCCGCGCGAGGACGTCACCTCGCTGCGGCCGTCCCGCCGCCGCACGGTCGCCGAACTGACCCTGCTGGTACTGGCCGTCGGGGCGGTGGCCACCCTGCGCCGGCGCGGCACGACCGGCGACCAGCTGGTGGCGGTGGCACCGGTCCTGGTCGGCGTCATCGCCGCGCTGCTGCTGCTCCGCCTCCATCCGCTGCTGCTGCTCCGCCTCCATCCGCTGCTGCTGCGCCGGCTGTCCGGCCCGACCGGGCGCCTGCGGGGCGCGATCGGCCACCTCTCTCTGGCCCGCGCCGGCCGCACCCAGGCATCCGCGGTGCTCCCGCTCCTCGCCCTGCTGACCGCCCTGACCACGGCGGCCTTCGGCGGCTCGGTGCTGGCGGGTGTGGCCGAGGCCCGCGACCGGGCGGCGCTGCTCACCGTCGGCGCCGACGCCCGCGCGGACTCCGGCGCGCCCCTGCCGGCGGACGCCCCCGCCCGCGTCCGAGCGGTCCCGGGGGTCCGTGCGGCGACCGCGGTGAGCATCTCCTACCAGGCCAAGCCGGCGGACGGCCAGGACTCGGTACCCCTGGTGGGTGTGGACCCGCGCGCCTACGGAGAGCTGGCCGACCGCACCGGTGCCGGCACTTTCCCGGCCGGCCGTCCGACGGGCCGCTCCGGCACGCTGGCCGCCGTCGCCTCGCCCTCCGTCGCCTCCGCGTACGGCACCCGGCGCCCCTTCCCGGTCCGGCTGGAGGACGGCAGCACGGTCACCGTGCGGATCGTCTTGGTCCGCGACCGCACCCCGGCCGTAACGGGCCCCGACTTCCTGGTGGTGGACCGGGCGGGCCTCGGCGCCGTGGCGGGCCGTCCCACGGCGCTGCTGGTGACCGGCGCCCACCTGGACGCGGGTGCGCTGCGCCGTGCCGTCGGAGGCGCGGCCGCCGTCCGGACCCGGGCCGACGAACGCGCCCGGTACGCCGACTCGCCCCTCCAGACCGGTGCCGAGCACGTCTACACGGCGGCGGTCACCGCGGGCGCCGGCTTCGCGGTCCTCGCCCTGCTCCTCGCGCTGCTCCGGGCGGCACCCGAACGGGCGGCGCTCCTCGCGCGCCTGCGCACGATGGGCCTCACCCGCGCGGAGGGCCGCCGCCTGCTGATCCTGGAATCCCTCCCGCAGGCGCTGCTGGCGGCCCTCGGCGGCGCCGTGACCGGCTGGGCCGCGATCCGCCTGCTCGCCCCCGGCGTCGACCTGACGACGATCGCGCTGCCGTCCGCCACGGCACCGACGGTCGCAGCGGAGCTGCACCCCGACACCTGGTCCCTCACCGTCCCGGCACTCCTGGTCCTGACCGTCTCGACGGGCATCGCGGCCCTCCAGGCATGGTGGTCCGGCAGACGCGGCTCGGTGACGGAACTCCGCGCGGGAGACAGCCGATGACCCACCCCGACAACGCCCCCGAACAGCAGCCGACGGTCTCACGTAGCTGCGGGCAGTCGTGCCGCTGGGGCGGCACGGGTGGGCGCAGCGGCACCCTGCCCGCGCCGGCAAGCGACCCCTCCCCGACCGGCCCGACCACCGGCACCGGCACCGGACACCGGCACCCGGCACCCCGCACCCGGCACCCCCGCAGGAGACCGCATGACGACCGACCCGAGCCTCACCGAGCTGGCGAACCGCGTCAGCGACGCCAGGGACCGCCCGGCCTACGGCCACGACGCCCTCATCACCTGCGACCGCCTCGTCCGCATCTTCACCACGGACGGCGTGGAGGTCCAGGCGCTCCAGGGCCTGGACCTCCTCGTCCGCGAGGGCGAACTCATGGCCCTCGTCGGCGCGTCCGGCAGCGGCAAGTCCACGCTGATGAACATCCTCGCCGGCCTGGACACCCCCACCGCCGGCGCGGCCCGCGTCGCCGGCCGCGACCTGCTCACCATGACGGCCGCCGATCGCCTCGCCTACCGCCGCGAGACCGTCGGCTTCGTCTGGCAGCAGACCGCCCGCAACCTTCTCCCCTACCTCACCGCGGCCCAGAACGTCGCCCTCCCCCTCCAGCTCTCCGGCACCCGCAAGGGCCGCCGCGCCCGCAGGGAACGCGCCCTGGAACTCCTGGAGCTGCTCCAGGTGGCCGACTGCCGCGACCGCCGCCCGCAGCAGATGTCCGGCGGCCAGCAGCAGCGCGTCGCGATCGCCGTGGCCCTCGCGAACGCCCCCGCCGTGCTGCTCGCCGACGAACCCACCGGCGAACTCGACTCCCAGACGGCCACGCAGATCTTCGAGGCGTTCCGCACGGCCAACGAGACCCTCGGCACCACGATCGTCATCGTGACCCACGACCAGGCGGTGGCGGGCGAGGTCCGCCGTACGGTGGCGATCCGCGACGGCCGCACCTCCACCGAGGTGCTGCGCCGCAGCGAGATCGACGCGGCGACGGGCCACGAGACGGTCGTCGCACGTGAGTACGCCATGCTCGACCGCGCGGGCCGCCTCCAGCTGCCCGCCGACTACCTCCGCGCCTTGGACATGCGGGACCGCGTGGCCCTGGAACTGGAGTCCGACCACATCGGGGTCTGGCCCGACGGCACGCGGTGATCCCTGCCGGCGATGCCTGGGAGAACGGGCGTTGCCGAAGAGGAACAGGCGTTGCCGAAGAGGAACAGGCGTTGCCGAAGAGGAACAGGCGTTGCCGAAGAGGAACGGGCGTTGCCGAAGAGGAACGCGCGGCTCAGCTCACGCTGAGTCCGAAGGACCCGAGGCCCGCCCGGCGCACGGCCACCGAGCCGTACGGCGTACGCAGCCGCAGCCACGCTCCCGAGGAGAACAGCACGGTGTCCTCGGACGGGGTGCCCGGCCGCAGGAAGCCCAGCGACTGGGCCGCGTGCACGGCCCGCACCGGCAGCCGGGTGCCCTTGATCTGCCGGGACCAGATGTCCCGCCCGATCCGGTCCAGCTCCGCGCGGGTACGGTCCTCGGGCCCCAGCCCCTCGGTGCGCGACCGGAATTCGGCCACCGCCGCGGCGACCGTGCCGCGCAGCGCGTCCGGCGCGGGCAGCCCGGGTTCGGGCTGCCAGCCGGTGCGCGGCGGCAGCACACCGGCCCACGGCGGCCCGGTGACCGCGCCGGGCACTGCGGCGGTGGCCGCCCGCTCGTCCACGGACTCCAGGAACTCACCGGCGGAGACGGTCACGTCGAGGGTGACGTCGAGGCCGTCCTCGTACGGCTTGGCCAGCCGCACCGCGCGGACGGCCAGCACCTCGAAGGACGGCGGCCGGCCGAACACGGCGAGGGCGGTACCGGACGCCTGAAGGCGCACCGCGGCTCCACGGTCGTAGTGGAGCAGCCGGGAGAGGAAGGCGGCGAGGTCCGCCGCCTCCGACTCGTCGGCGAGGTGCAGCACCGTCATGCCGCGACGGCCTCCTCGTCGGCAGCGTCCGTGTACTCCCGGAGGAACTCGCGCTCCTCCGCGGTGATCCGGCGCGGCCGCTGGGTCTCGAAGTCGAACGGCACGACCACCGTCGAGGCCCGTACGTAGACCACGTCCTCGTCCTTCACCTCGTAGGTGATGGTGAAGGACGCGGCCTTGATCTCGGTGACCCACAGCTCGATGTCCACCGGGTGGTGCCGGTGGACGAGCTGCCGCTTGTAGTCGATCTCGTGCCGCGCCACCACGGACCCCTGCTGGAACTCCTTGTCCGGGCGGAACAGGAAGTTGATCCGGGCCTCCTCCAGGTAGCGGATGAAGACCGCATTGTTGACATGGCCGTACGCGTCCATGTCGGACCAGCGCAGGGGGCAGCGGTAGATGTGGCGCAAGGTCGATCAGCCCCGGGTCAGCTTCTTGTAGGTGGCGCGGTGCGGACGCGCGGCGTCCGGTCCGAGCCGCTCGATCTTGTTCTTCTCGTACGACTCGAAGTTGCCCTCGAACCAGAACCACTTCGACTCACCCTCGTAGGCGAGGATGTGCGTGGCGACCCGGTCGAGGAACCACCGGTCGTGGGAGACGACCACGGCGCAGCCGGGGAACTCCAGCAGCGCGTTCTCCAGGCTGGAGAGGGTCTCGACGTCGAGGTCGTTGGTGGGCTCGTCGAGGAGCAGCAGGTTGCCGCCCTGCTTCAGGGTCAGCGCCAGGTTGAGGCGGTTGCGCTCACCACCGGAGAGGACACCGGCCGGCTTCTGCTGGTCCGGGCCCTTGAAGCCGAACGCGGACACGTAGGCGCGGGACGGCATCTCGACCTGGCCGACGTTGATGTAGTCGAGCCCGTCGGACACGACCTCCCACAGCGTCTTCTTGGGGTCGAGGTTGGCGCGGCTCTGGTCGACGTACGAGATCTTGACGGTCTCGCCGACCTTGATGTCGCCGGAGTCCGGGGTCTCCAGGCCCTGGATCATCTTGAACAGCGTGGTCTTGCCGGCGCCGTTCGGGCCGATGACGCCGACGATGCCGTTGCGCGGGAGGGTGAAGCTCAGCCCGTCGACGAGGACCTTCTCACCGAAGGCCTTGTTCAGCTTGTCGACCTCGACGACGACGTTGCCCAGGCGCGGGCCCGGCGGGATCTGGATCTCCTCGAAGTCCAGCTTCCGCATCTTGTCGGCCTCGGCGGCCATCTCCTCGTAGCGCGCGAGACGGGCCTTGGACTTGGCCTGACGCCCCTTGGCGTTCGACCGCACCCACTCCAGCTCTTCCTTGAGCCGCTTCTGCCGCTTGGCGTCCTTCTGGCCCTCGACCTTCAGACGGGTCGCCTTGGTCTCGAGGTACTTCGAGTAGTTGCCCTCGTAGCCGTGCAGGCGGCCGCGGTCGACCTCGCAGATCCAGCCGGCCACGTTGTCGAGGAAGTACCGGTCGTGGGTGACGGCCACGACGGTGCCCGGGTACTTGGCGAGGTGCTGCTCCAGCCAGTTCACGGACTCGGCGTCGAGGTGGTTGGTGGGCTCGTCGAGCAGCAGCAGGTCGGGCTGCTCGAGGAGCAGCTTGCAGAGCGCGACGCGGCGCTTCTCACCACCGGAGAGGTTGGTGACGGGCCAGTCGCCGGGGGGGCAGCCCAGGGCGTCCATGGCCTGCTCCAGCTGGGCGTCGAGGTCCCACGCGTTGGCGTGGTCCAGCTCCTCCTGGAGCTTGCCCATCTCGTCGAGCAGCGCGTCGGAGTAGTCGGTCGCCATCAGCTCGGCGATCTCGTTGAACCGGTCGAGCTTGCCCTTGATCTCGGCGACACCGTCCTGGACGTTCTCCAGGACGGTCTTCGCCTCGTTCAGCGGGGGCTCCTGGAGCAGGATGCCCACGGTGTAGCCCGGCGACAGGAACGCGTCGCCGTTGGACGGCTGCTCGAGACCGGCCATGATCTTCAGCACGGTCGACTTACCGGCACCGTTCGGGCCGACGACACCGATCTTCGCTCCCGGCAGGAAGCTCAGGGTGACGTCGTCGAGGATCACCTTGTCGCCGTGCGCTTTGCGCGCCTTGCGCATGGTGTAAATGAACTCAGCCAAGAGAAACCGTCCGGCAGCTTGAAATCTGGCAGTGGGCAGATACACCCCATCTTGCCGTACGGCCACCCTTGGGCGGAAACGCGTATGGTCCGGGTGCGCTGACCTGGCGTTTCTTGGCAGGCGCCTTCGCCTTACCTGTCACCGTCGGTCATCGGCGATCGTCCTCGGGCAGCCTCGCACGGCCCAGAGACGGCGGCGCGGATCATCGATCGGGCACGCGCACGCCCGCGACCAGACCCACTGGACATCGGGTCGCGGCGCGGCTCCGGCGCCGGGACGTGCTCCGCGATCGGCCGCCGGAGTCCGATCTCCGGCAGCAGATCACGACCGGTCGCATGCCGGGCGAACGTCTTCCATCCGAGGCCGACCCCACCGGCCGATACAAGGTCGGCACGGTGACCCTGCGAGGTGCCCCGCGGTCCTCCAGGGCGAAGGCCTGATCGAGAAGATCCACGGCAGGGGCGACTTCGTCCGCCGCCCACCCCGCAAGATCGCGTACGTCGGCGGATGGGGGACGCTGGACCAGTGGACCGCTGCCGAAGCGGCCCTGCGCGTCACTGTCCGTACCCCACGGTCCAGGCGGACGGGCATCCGACGACTTTGCTGAAGGTGCCGACGGGAAGCCCCCTCGCAGAGTTCTCGTGCATCGGCCACGAGGGAGAGTCACCGCACGGACTGCCCCGCATCTGCATCCCGCACGACCTGGTCCCGGCCGAAGTGCCGAACAACGAACCCTGCTGGGACGATCGGCCAAGGAACTGACCGAGGCATTGCGAGACGTACTCCGCGTTGCAACCAGCCGCGGTCACCTTCTGGCAGTGGACGACCCTCATCGCCCCTGCGCGGGGTTGGGGCACCGCCGCAGATGCAGGGGGCAATATGCTGATCGTTCTCGTTGGGTTGGCTGTGGGTGCCGCATACGTGTGTCACGGAACACCGCTCTTTGCCCCAGCCGTCATCGTCACGATGTGCTCCCTCTGGTCCAACGCCGTTATCTCCAGCAGCCATTCGGGCGACCCCTGATCGAACTCATAAAGCGGTGGTCAACGCAGGTACTCCTGCCCGTTACAGCACGGCCACCTCTGACTGTTCCGGCCCGCTGGTGTTCGCCGGCGTTGATGTCAGTCATGGATGCCAGGGGTGGCGTCCTTCCCTGATCGAGGGCGTCGGCGAGAGCCTGCGCCTGGTCCGGCGTGATACCGAGTGCGAGCGGCACCCGGGGGGGGGACCGCATATCGTTGTACGACTCGCGATGTCGGGCGAACGAGTGCAGTCTGGAATCAAGGGTTGCCTCACAACGCCGCCTCACGGCGCAGCGCGAGGCGGAGGCGCGGACACACAGCGGAAAGCCATCTCCTTCCGCCGGAATCGCGGACGGTATGTGCATCAGTCTGATGTCTTGTTTCCCTGAAGACGACTGTGCACGCCGAAAGGCTGCCTGACGGCCGCAGTGACCGCACGGGTTCATCAATGCGGCGACGATTTCAACATTCGCCGCACAGCATCTGAAAACTCTGTCTCGCGCAGGATGCGGCGCCCCTGGTTCCTCCTGGAAGAGAAGTGAATTTGCTCCCCCGGGGCTCATCACCCTCTTCGTGTCCCACCTCGACCGGTAGTCGCCGACTGCTCCAGGAAGCCGACGCGGCCCATCGAGCCGGGCCCAACATCCGAGAGGTTGGCCGATCATGACGAAAAGTCGACCAGGGCGAATAGCTCGTGGCGCGGCGATTCTAAGCGCCGCACTGATCAGCGGGCTCCTTGGGCTCGCGGGTCCTTCCCAAGCACAAACCGGATCCCAATTCACCGATGCCGAGCGCAATTCCGTTCTCGCCCGGCACAACCAAGAGCGCCAAGCGGTGGGCGTGCCACCTTTGGTGTGGAGTAGTCAACTCGCCGCCGATGCGCAGGCCTGGGCCGCTCTCGGAACGGGGAAGCACAGCGATCCCAATACCGGGCAAAGACCTGCCGACCAGGGCGAAAGCTTGTACGAATCCTGGGGAACCCCCACGCCTCCCCGGGACTCCATAGCCCGTGATGCGGCGGCTTGGTGGGCCAGCGAGAAGCAGTACTACAACGCCGATCCAAACAAAAAGATCGATCTGGCCCATGCGGTCAACGACCCCGATCCTGCGAAAAGGACCAACTTTTACCGGTGGGGCCATTACACGCAGATGGTGTGGTCATCCACCAGGGAGATCGGCTGTGGGATGAAGCAGGGTGCGCCCAAGCCCAACGGATGGTATGTGGTGTGCCGGTACCGCTCCGCAGGCAACATCGCGGGACAGACGCCCTATCCACCCGGACAAGTACCGCCCCCCACAGGGCGAACGGCGACGGTGGCCGGTGAGGACGTAGACGTATACAACGTCAAGAATGAGCCGGACGGTACCGGGCGGGTGATCGGAATCCTGCGCGTCGGCCAACAAGTCGAGCTCGTGGGAAACTGTGAACGGGAATCCTGGTGCCAGGTCGCCGGACGCAACGTCCCCGGTGGCAACGGCTGGGTCTGGGGGCACCTGCAGTTCGGACAAGCACCGCCCCCCACAGGGCGAACGGCGACGGTGGCCGGTGAGGACGTAGACGTATACAACGTCAAGAATGAGCCGGACGGTACCGGGCGGGTGATCGGAATCCTGCGCGTCGGCCAACAAGTCGAGCTCGTGGGAAACTGTCAGCGGGAATCCTGGTGCCAGGTCGCCGGACGCAACGTCCCCGGTGGCAACGGCTGGGTCTGGGGGCACCTGCAATTCTGAAGATCGGCGGAGTCTCGATGGGCCGTCTCAAGCTGCCCTGAGGGCTCTCGACAGCCGGTGTGCTGATCGGCGGTCTGCCTGACCAGCGAGACTCAAGACGCCCACGGCTCTGACCAGCTCAGATGCCGTGGGCTTCTGTCCTTGCAGCACGAGGACGACGACCTGATGCGCCCCTCGACGATCGTCTAGGACGACGACTGACGGGATCGGCGTCGCCCACTGCCGGCAGGCGCCATGCCCCCGGCCGGTGCCATCCGCCCGGCCGGTGTCATTCGCCCGGCCCGGTCTCCTTCCGGCGCAGCACGACGAGAACCGCGCCGCCGATCACGACGAGCCCGATGGCGACCCCGGCGATCATCGGCGTGATCGCGGATCCGCCGGTCGCGGCCAGGTCGGTGGTGTCCACGGTGGCACCGCCCACCGTGGCCGGGCTGGGCTCGTTGCGGAGCTGGGCCGTCTGCGCGGTGATCGCGCCCTGGGTCTTGCAGTCCAGGACGCCCGTGAAGCGGTGGCTGAAGCCGTGCGGGCCGGTGATCGTGAAGTCGTAGGCCTGGTCCTCCTGGAGCGGCACGGCCACCGTCCGGGAGGCACCCGCGGGAATCGTGTGTTCGGCGCCCATCAGCCGGAAGGCGAACGGCTCGTCGCCCTTGTTGGCCGCGGTGATGTCCACGCCGCTCTTGGCGCAGTCCTTGCGGGCCGAGACCGCGGGTATGGCGCCCTCGGCCGCCCAGCCGGCCGTCACGGTCGCGGACACGGTGGACTCGCTGGAGCCGGCCAGGATCTGCGTCTGGCTGCGGCTGTCCGAGGCGAAGGCCCGGCCCACCGGCACGGTCGTCGACGCCTGCACCGTCAGCTGAGCCGTGCCGTCCGCCGCACCCTCGGGGATGTCGAAGAACAGCCGGCTGCCGTCCTTCGCCGAGGTGATCACCTTGCCGGTCTTGTCGATGATCCGCACCCCGCTGGTGGCCGCGTCCGCCGACGGGCTCACCGTGACCGCGCTCGCGTTGGTGTGCACGGTCACCGGCCCGAGTAGGTCGCCGGGCCGGCCGGAGACCGCGGGCGGGTCCAGGGTGAGTGAGGCCTGCGGTTCGGCGACGCTCCGGGCGCTCTTCTCCAGGTAGTCGGCGAGCTTCTCCGCCTGCGGGTCGACGGCGTCGACCTCGGCGCCGTCGGAGTAGCGCCAGACGGCCACCTGGGTGCCGGCCGCCGCGGCCTGCTCGGTCAGCCCGCTCGTGCCCGCCTGCCGTGCGAGTGCGACGAGGTCGTTGAACTGGGGGTAGGAATGCTGAAGGATCCAGTGGATCCGGCCCGCGTCCTTGTTGGTGCCCAGCGAGGTGCCGCTCCAGGGCGTCTCCTGGTATCCGGCGTCCCGCTGGGTCGGATTGTGGAGGTCGACGCTGTACGTCTGCAGGGTGCCGCCGCCGTCCACGGACATCTCGAACAGGCCCGCCGACACGCGCTGGTCACCGCCGTCCTCGTGGATCACGGCGTCGCCGTAGGTCTTCAGACCGTTGATCGTGGCCGTCGCCCCGCCCTGGGTCTGTGATGTCTCGTCGGCCACGGCCGTACCGGCGCCGGACAGCACGCCGGCCGCCACGAGGCCGGTCACCGTGGTGGCGGCGGCCAGACGGCTCGTTCCGGTGGACCTACAGAACCCAGAGAGCGCAACAAGCACAGAATTCCCCTTCGAGCAGGACCCGTTGAACGTGGGGGACGGTCCCACCAGCAGAATCGGCAGCCCCTAGGGGCACGTCCGGCATCCTATGGATCAGCCGGAGCCTCACCCGCCGGTCAGATCATCCGATGGGCGATCCGATCCGCAATCGTTATCGCCGGGACCGTCCGTGAGCTGCCCGTATCGACAAATCCACCGTTTCGTACGGCACGTTCACGTCCTACGCACAGCACCTCCGGAGCGGGTCAACTTCCGCTCGGGGAAGGCCGATACGGGCTGACGTCATGTCACCGCCACCGCCTCAAGGGATCGTTGTGCCGGAGGGCCGTCCTGCGGACCGGCCTGGGGCGGTGTCTCCCAGTTCGGCTCCGGCCGGGCCGCCACCGGCGTGCCCTCCGGCTTGGCCGCGCGCTGGAAGAGCGCCGTACCGCGTGACAGGTCGTGTCCGATCGCCACGGCGTCGATGTCGGCGGAGGCCCACTGCTGCTGCCCCTCCCGCGCCTCGGTGCGCACCTTCAGCCGGCCCTGGACCACGACCGGCTGGCCGACCTCCACGCACGCGGCCACGTTGACCGCGAGCTGACGGTTGGCCCACACGGTGAAGAAGTTGGTGTGCCCGTCCGTCCACGCGCTCTTCTCCCGGTCCCAGTAGCGCGCGGTCACCGCGAGCCGGAACCGGGCCGACGGCCCCGCCGCCAGTTCGCGGTACAGCGGCTGGGTCGCCACGTTCCCCACCACGCAGACGATGGTCTCGTTCATGTCCTCGCTCCCCTCCCCGCCCGCCCCCTTCCGGCCGGGCGGACACGCGTACGGGCCCGTCCCGTACGGCTGCGTCTGCCGTGCCGGCGCGTACGACTGCCGTACGCGCCCGCACGTCCCGCCGACCGCCCGCACCGGTCCGCCGTGTCCCGACCGGACCAGCCGTGCGATCGCCGTGACTCAGACTGCCTCCGCCGGGCCGAGCCCGCTGAGCGCTGTGGACGACCGCCCACTTGTGGAAAACTCCGCCACCCGCACGAGTGACCCCGCCCCCCCTCGCGGCCCTCACCAACCCCTGACCGGCCGCCTTCTCACCCCCCTGACCGGCCGCCCTCTCACCCCACCCCGGCCCGCACGACCCTCCCGAACTGCTCCCGCACCTCTCGGTAGCGCAGCAGCTCCGCGGCCACCGGATCGAGCACCCGGGCCCGGCCACAGCTCGCCGCCGCTTCCCGCAGCCGCCGTTCCGCCTCCTGGCCGTAGCGCCGCGCGGGCCCCCGGGCCGCCATCCGGCAGCCCCACTCCACCAGCGGCCCGCCGATGATCCCGCACACCATCAGCAGCACCGGAACCCCCAGGTTGGGCGCCATCACGCCGGCGATCTGCCCCGCCAGCCACGTGCCGCCCACGATCTGGAGCAGGGTCATCGCCGCCTGGACCAGTACGGCCACCGGCCACCAGCCCGGCCGAGGCGGGCGGCCCGGCGGGAGCCCGGCACGCGCCGCCAGGTCGTCCAGCGCCTCGGACAGCCCCTGGGAGCCGCGTACGGCCGCCTCGCGCACCGCCTGCGCCCACGGTGCGGGCAGCCCGGCCGAGGCCCGGTCGGAGACCGTCCGGACGGCCTGCTCCACCCGCTGGCGGGCCGTGGCCTCCTCGTCCGCCTGGGTGCGGACCGCGATACGGCCCGTGGAGGATTCGCCGCGGCCCTGGTACCAGCGCCACAGCCGCAGCCAGGGCGTCCCGCAGGCGCGGTTGGCGTTGCGCAGCCAGGCGCGCTCGGCGGCCTCGCCCGCCGCGGTGGCGCCCACCGCGTCCGCGAGCCGCGCGGCGAACTCCTCGCGCGCCTCCTCGCTGAGGCCGGACCGCCGCCCGGTGGCGTACACGGGCCGCAGTTCGGCGGCGGCGGCGTCCACGTCGGCCGCCACCCGGCGGGCCGCCGCGCCGCGTTCGGCCACGAACTGACCGAGCGCCTCCCGGAGGTCGCCGACGCCGTCGCCGGTGAGCGCGGACAGCGCGAGCACGTTGGCGCCCGGTTCGCCGTGCTCGCCGAGCGCGATGCCGTCCTCGTCCAGCAGCCGCCGCAGGTCGTCCAGGACCTGGTCGGCGGCATCCCCGGGCAGCCGGTCCACCTGGTTGAGGACGATGAACATGACCTCGGCGTGGCCGGCCATCGGCCGCAGGTACCGCTCGTGCAGGACGGCGTCGGCGTACTTCTCCGGGTCGACCACCCAGATGACGGCGTCGACCAGCTTCAGGATCCGGTCGACCTGTTCGCGGTGCTGTACGGCGGCGGAGTCGTGGTCGGGCAGGTCGACCAGGACCAGTCCGCGCAGCTGTCCCTCGTTGTCCGGGCTGTGCATCGGACGGCGGCGCAGCCGGCCCGGGATGCCCAGCCGGTCGATGAGGGCCGCCGCACCGTCGCTCCAGCTGCACGCGATGGGAGCGGCGGTGGTCGGGCGGCGTACCCCGGTCTCCGAAATGGCCACTCCGGCGAGGGCGTTGAACAGTTGCGACTTGCCGCTGCCGGTGGCGCCGGCCAGGGCGACCACGGTGTGCCGGCCGGAGAGCTTGCGGCGGGCCGCGGCCTCGTCCAGGACACGGCCCGCCTCGGCGAGCGTGTGGCCGTCCAGGCGGGTACGGGAGAGCCCGACCAGTTCGCGCAGGGCGTCCAGGCGGGAGCGCAGCGGGCCGTCGTACGCCAGTGGGGCCGGGGTGTGGCTGCCCGGTCCGCGGTGACCGGGCTCCCCGGCGGAGGCGCGCTCGGCGGCGAGGGCGGCGGCGGTGGCCTCGGTGACGCGCCGCGCGATGAGACCGTCGTCCCAGCTCTCCCCGGACTCGGGATCGCCGTCCTTGTCGGTACCGGTGCCGGTGGAGGCGGTCGTGGCGGTCGTGGCGGTCGTGGCGATGGAGGCAGTGGAGGCGGTCGTGACGGTGGAGGCGGGTGTGTTGGCGGAGGCGGGTGTGTTGGCGGAGGCAGTCGTGGCGGGAGCGGTCGTGGCGTCGGAGGCCGTCGTCCTGGGGGACGTGGGGTCGGCCGCGAGGCGAGACTTCGGGGAGTGGGGCGAGTGGGACTTCGGGCGGGGGGCCGGGACGCCCTCCTCGGTGCCGCGTCCGCGCGCGGGACGGTCGTCACGCGCGAGGCGGTCGTCACGCGAGGGACGGTCGTCACGCGCAAGGGGGTCGCGGTCGGCGTTCTCGCCCTGCACGCGCGCGCGACGCTCCTGTTCGACGCCCTCGTCCTTCTTCTCGCCGCTCGGGCCCTTACGGCCGTCCTGGCTCTTCTCGCCGACCTGACCGCCTTGGCCGTTCTCGCTGCCCTGGCCGCCCTGGTTCTTCTCGCCGCACTCGCCGCTCGGGCCCTTCTGGCTGCCCTGGCCGCCCTGGCCCTCCTCGCCGCCCTGGCCGCTCTCGCTCCTCTCTCCGCTGGCGCCCGGTTCGCTCTCCACGCGCGCGTGCCGTCCGCCGCCTGCGTTCCCGGCCATGTCCCGGCCCTCGTCCCGGGCGTCGTCGCCCGCCTCGCCCCGCTCGCCCCGGTCGCCCCGCTCGCCGGACGGGCCTACGCCTCTGCCCTCGTTCTCGCCCTCGCCGCGCTCCCCGCTCTTGCCGTGCTCCTCCCTCCGGCCCCGGTCCTCTACCTGACGCAGGCCCGGGCTCTGCCATTGGCCGCCTTGGCGGCCCTGGCCGCCCCGACTCCCCTGGCCGCCCTGGCCGTCCTGGCCGCCCTGGCCGTCGGAGGGGCGGATGACGGTGAGCCGGAGGTCCATGGTGCGGTCGGTCCCGGGACGGTCGGCTCCGGGGCGATCGGAGCCAGGGCGATCGGAGCCAGGGCGGTCAGGGCGGGGGCGGTCATCGCCAAGCGACTCGATGCCACGGGGCTCGTGGCCAAGCGACTCGACGCCACTCGGCTCGTGGCCAAGCGACTCGACGCCACCCGACTCGACGCCACGCGGCTCGTGGCCACGCGGCTCGTGGCCACGCGGCTCCTCCACGACGTTCGGGCGCACCTGCGGAAACCCGCCGGCGCACTCGACGCCGTTCAGGGCGCCCGAGCCGGTGTGAACGCTGTGCCCCGAGGATCCGGTGTCGCCGCTGCCGCTGCCGTGGTCGGTGCGCCTCATGTGGTCGGTGTGCTCCGTGTGGTTCTGGTCAGTGACGGCGGTCACCGGTCACCTCTCCTTCTGCAGTACGGACAGCGCGGCGATGAGTTCGGCCTGGGGGTCGGGTTGGACGTCGAGAGCGTCGAGCGGCGCGAGACGCCGCTCGCGTTCGGCGTTCATGACACGGTCCACGTGCTCGACGAGCAGCCGTCCCGCCCGGTCGCGCAGCCGCAGCACGCCGTGCGCCCCGAGCCGCTCGGCGAGTCCCTCGCCCGCGGTACGCGCCCGGCGCCCGCCCAGCACCGCCGTGGCGACGAGGGCGGAGACGAGTTCCGGGTCGGGTGCGCCGGTGCGCTCCAGTACCCGCACCTCGTCCTCGGCGTACTCCTCCAGTTCGCGCCGCCAGCGCCGGGCCGCGAGTCCGATGCGGTGCTCGGCGTTCTCCAGGGAGGTGTCGCGGCCGGCGAGTTCCGGGGCGCCTGACGCGGGCTCGCGCCGCCAGACGTCGTCGACGCGCTCGTCGGCGGCGGTGACGGCACACAGCAGCAGGGCGGCCAGACTCTCCACGAGGGCGTCGAGGAGTTCCCCGGGTGTGCAGTCCAGAGGGAAGGCGCGCCATCGTTTGAGGGCGTCCCCGGCGAGTACGGCGCCGGCCTGGAGGCGCGCCCGCACGCGCGCGTGCTCGCTGTCGTAGGCGGCTTCCACGGCGGAGGTGAGCCGGCAGGCCGCCGCGTACTGGGCGGCGGCGGCGCTGGCCAGCTCGGGCATGCGGGACCTGAGCGAGTCGAGCAGGCCGTAAGCCGTCCGGGCCATGACGTGCTGGCGCGCGGCGGGGTCCTGGGCATGGTGGAGGAGCCAGCTCTTCAGGGGCGCGACGGCGGTCGCGGGCAGCATGCCCGCACCCCAGGCGGACTCGGGCAGCTCGGGCACGGTGAAGCGGGGTACGTCGCCGAGACCGGCCTTGGTGAGCAGGGCACCGTACTGCCGAGAGACCTCGGAGACGACCTGGTGGGGTACCCGGTCCAGGACGGTCACGAGGGTCGCGTCGTACTCCTTGGCGGTGCGCAGCAGGTGCCAGGGGACGGCGTCGGCGTAGCGGGCGGCCGTGGTCACCATGATCCAGACATCGGCGGCGCAGATCAGCTCCGCGGCGAGGACGCGGTTGTCCTCGATCAGGGAGTCGACGTCGGGGGCGTCGAGGAGGGCGAGCCCGCGCGGGAGTGAGTCGGCGGTCTCGACGCGCAGCACGCGCGTGGGCTCCTCGTCGCGGAGGAGGAAATCGTCGACGGGATCCCGGTCGGGCGCCCACACGCGGGTCAGGTCGGGGAGCACACGCATGCCGCTGAACCAGTGATGGTCCTCCGGATGACAGACGAGGACCGGTGTCCTGGTGGTCGGCCGGAGCACGCCCGCCTCGCTCACCCGCCGGCCGACGAGTGAGTTGACGAGCGTCGACTTGCCCGCGCCGGTGGAACCGCCGACGACGGCCAGCAGCGGCGCCTCGGGGTGCCGCAGTCGGGGCACGAGGTAGTCGTCGAGTTGCGCGAGGAGTTCGTCCCGGTTCGCACGCGCGCGTGGCGCCCCGGCCAGGGGCAGCGGAAAGCGTGCAGCGGCGACACGGTCGCGCAGAGCGGAAAGTGTGTCGAGCAGCTGAGGCCGTACGTCCAAGGTCACCACATGCGAAGAATGCCCAATTTTAGGGGAATTCTGAAGCATATAGACATGTCTGCGTGCCGACAGGACAGAAAGGGCACAAGGGGCGACCAGGACGCGGGCACCGTCCAGGCATAACGAGTGCACAACACCCGGTGCGACAGACGCCAAAAGCGGTGCACGATTCGTACCTGCCTGCGATTATCAGGACCGCTTCACCGAACCTCCACATTGAGCCACGGAGGCGAAGCGACAGGGTCAAGGAACCGGGAGCCCTATCCTTGTCCCCGGCAACGTCACGGATCAGCCCGCACCAGGGCACCAGGCACGAGGCCACCCACCGGCCCCCGTAGCTCAGTGGATAGAGCAGGCGCCTTCTAAGCGCTTGGCCGCAGGTTCGAGTCCTGCCGGGGGCGCCTATCCCATCTGACCAGCGGAGACGCTGGTCGTTTCCTTTCAGCGGCCCGGTGTACATCGCCATCAGGCCAAGCGCCTTGGCTGTTCGCGAGCGGGTTCCCCGGCCGGTCCGGAGCGGCTCGTTTCCCGGTCATGCCGCGTGCGCGCAGTCGTTCAGGGTCACGTCCAGCGCGCCGTGCCCGGCGATGCCGCGCACGATGTGCGGCGGGATCACGGTGTACGGCGGGTTGCCGATGCCGGGCAGCAGGGTCAGGCAGGTGTGCCGCAGACCGTGGAATCCCACGTTCAGACCAACCCGCTCGCGGATCGAGTGGAAGTGCCGGTCCGGTGGTGGGCTCGGTCGAACGACGTGGCTCGGGTTCGGTCCGTGGTGGAAGGCTTCCCGCGCAGGCCCTTGCTCAGGTGGAGACAGGAGTGCGGGACAGGGCGGTGCGCAGCGCGAAGACGCCGAGCAGGCCTCCTGCCGTGAACCGCTGGGCCGTCATGGCGCGCGGCCTGGCGGCCAGAAAACCCGACACCCGTGCCGCGCCCAGCATGACCAGAGCGTTCACGGTGATCCCCACGATGATCTGCACACCACCGAGTTGGAGCAGTTGCCCCCAGGCCGGGCCTGCCTGCGGGTCCAGGAACTGGGGCAGCAGGGCGGCGTACATGAGAGCGATCTTGGGGTTGAGCAGGTTGGTCAGCAGCCCCATCGAGAACAGGCGGGCGTCGGAGACCGGAGGCAGGTCCTGGGCCGGGTCGAAGGGCGAGCGGCCCCCGGGCTTGAGCATGCCCCAGGCGAGGTAGCCCAGGTAGGCGGCCCCGGCGAGCTTGACCACCGTGAACGCCACCGGCACGGCGGCGAACAACGCGGACAGGCCCGCAGCCGCGGCCAGCAGATAGCACACGAATCCCACGGCGGTCCCGCCGAGGCTGACCAGGCCCGCCCTGCGGCCCTGGGTGATCGCGCGGGAGGCGAGGTGGATCATGTTCGGTCCTGGAGTCAGGGCCATGCCCAGTTCGACCAGGGCCACTCCTCCGACTGCGGTCAGAGTGATCACCGGTCAACCTCCTGGTCGTTCGTCGGGTACCTGGCACCCGGAGTGGGAGTCGCCCCGCCGCGACGGACGGCGCGACAGACGGCGTGACGGGCGGCTGCGAGGGACGGCTGTCACGCATCGACGGCGCCAGCCCCGCGGCCTCGTCTGCCCCGCCAACTTGCCTGTCGGCCAGACTTGCCTGGCCCGACTCAGAATACGGCCCTGCCGCCCGGCGCAGACCAGCCGGCACCCGGTGCCCGGCGCCTCCGCGTTCGCCTCCACCTCCACGTGCGCCTCCACCTCCACGTGCGCCTCCTCCCCCACGCCGGCCCCCACCCCCACGCCCGGCTCCACCTCCGCACCCACCTCCGCCTCCGCCCCCCGCCTCCACGTTCGCCCCCACCCCCGCCTCCACGCCCACCTCCACGCCCGCCCCCGCCCCCCCGGGCAATCACCCGCGGCTCCCCCTGGAGCAGAGCCCCCAACCGGAGCCGTTCGCCGGTGATGTGCCGGAACCCGGACGAACGCGGCGATCTCGTTTTCACGGGCTTTCGCGCGTGGTAACTTGAATCACATTTATCGGGGTGGTGTAGAGCGGGCTCGGGGGACGGATGAGCGGTTCGCCGTACAGCGCGCTGCGCGCCAGGCTGGCGAGCAGAACCGTCGAGCACTACCTCCGCCCCACTTTCCGCGTCCACAATTCGGCGGACGATTCCGGGGAGCGCCTTCGGTTCGACTCGCTCCTCGACCAACTGCCCGCGCACCGGTCCAAGCCCGAACCCAGGCCCAGAACATGGCTGGTGACCGGCGGCGCGGGCAGCGGCAAGAGCACCGCCGTCCTGCAGTACGCGATCGCGCTCCTGGACCGCGAGACGCCCTGCGTCATCGTCGACAACCGCACGATCAGGCAGTTGGACGTGCACGGCTTGACGGTCAAGGAGTTCGCCAGGCAATCGCGCCCGTCGGGCGTCGACGAGCCGTTATGGAAAGCGCACGTCAAAAAGAACCGCGTGGTCTTCCTCGTCGACGCGCTGAACGAGCTCGAGCGCGAGTTCCGGGACACCCCCGAGTGGAAGTTCATCTGGCAACTGGCCGCGGGATCCCACGACTTCACGGTACTGGCGACGTCCCGCAGTGAAATCGACGACCTGGACCGGACCATCCTGCGCGATGTCGAGACCATATCCATCGAGCCGCTCGGCGAGCAGGACATCGAGGCCTACCTGGGGATGCGCGACCGGTCGGCGACCGAGGCGCTGGCCGAGATCAGGTCGGGCGACATGCTGGGCGTCGCGTCCAACCCGTTCATGCTGTCGCTGCTGACCGACTGGCTGCTCGGCACGCGATCCGTCAAGGACCGGGAGATCCCGCGCAGCCGCGCGGACCTGCTCCGGGCGACCGTGGTCCGCCCCAAGAGCGAGGGCAGGCTCGGCAGAGCCGAGAAGGACGCGGCGACGAAGCGCGGGCTCGGCATGGAGGCGGCGCTGTGCGCGGCGGCCCTGGCCGCGATCACCACGGGCAAGGGCAACGCGGACTTCCTCGCCCGGGACGTGGAGGCACTGCTCGGCCGGGTGTGGGAGGACCGGGACGAGATCGCCCACACGGTGCAGGCGTTCCTGGACACGCAGATGGTGGAGCCGGTCGGTGACGCGGCGGACGGCCAGTACAGCCTCATCCACCCGGCCTTCGTGGACTTCGGCCTGGCCCTCGCGTGGCAGAGCACCAGCCCGCCCCCCGTCGCGCTGGACCCCGCCTACCTGGACCGGTGCCTGGGCGACTGGGTCGGTCTTCAGCCCGACCCGGACAGCGCCGTGCTCGACCTGCTCGCCCCCGGCACCAAGCAGCTGCCGCCCGAGCTGGTGGTGGACGTCCTCCTGGCCAACCGGGGCGTACTGGGCGACGAGGTGCGCGGAGTGCTGTGGCGGCAGCTCGGCCGGTGCTTCACCCAGGGGCGCCAGATACGGGACCGGCTGGCCGGGGCGCTGGCCAGCCTGCCCGCGACCGTGCTGCGCGACGGGCTCCAGCGCGGTCTGCTGAGGGCGCTCAACGCCAAGGACCCGGACTTCGCGGACGACGTGATCGCCGCGCTGGCGAACGGGTCGCTGGACGCCCAGGTGCTCCAGCGGCTGCGCCGGGCCCACCAGCGGAAGGGGAAGGAGTCGGCACCGAAGGCGCCCGCCCCCGACCCGACGCTCGTCGCGAAGCGGCGGGCGGGTCTGCACGAGCAGGCCGATCCGCTCGCGCGGCGCCGCACCGCGAACTGGCTGAGCGTCAACGGCGGGGAGCAGAACGTCGACGACCTGCGGACAGCGATGCGGGACGACCCGGACGCCAGGGTCCGGGGCGCTTCCGCCACCGCACTCGGACGCATCGGTTCCCTCCGGGCCGTCCCCGCCCTCATGGTGGCCGCCGCGGCCGACCCCGATCCCATCGTCCGGGGATCGGCCACCAACGCCCTCGGTCACATCGGCCACGTCCAGTCGGTCCCGGCGCTCACCACCGCCCTGGCCGACGACACCGACGCCATCGTCCGGGGATCGGCCGCCAACGCCCTCGGTCACATCGGCCACGCCCAGGCGGTCCCGGCGCTCACCACCGCCCTCGCCGACGACACCGACGCCATCGTCCGGGGATCGGCCGCCAACGCCCTCGGCCGCATCGGCCACCCCCAGGCGGTCCGGGCCCTCACCACCGCCCTCGCCGAGGCCGGCGAGGCCAAGGTCCGGGGCGCGGCCGCCAACGCCCTCGGGCACATCGGCCACCCCGACGCCCTCGGCGCACTCACCACCGCCCTCGCCGAAGCGACCGAGGCCAACGTCCGGGGGGCGGCCGCCAACGCCCTCGGCCGCATCGGCCACCCCGACGCCCTCGACGCACTCACCCGGGCGCTCACCGACCCCGACGCCATCGTCCGGGGATCGGCCACCAACGCCCTCGGCCGCATCGGCCACCCCGACGCCCTCGACGCACTCACCCGGACACTGACCGACCCCGACGCCAGCGTCCGCGGGTCGGCCGCCAACGCCCTCGGCCAGATCGGCCATCCGCAGGCGATCGCGGCGCTCACCACCGCCCTCGCCGACGACACCGAGGCCAACGTCCGGGGATCGGCCGCCAACGCCCTCGGCCGTATCAGCGACCCGCAGGCGGTCCCGGCGCTCACCACCGCCCTCGCCGACGACCCCGACAGCCACACCAGGGGCTCGACGGCCGAGGCTCTCGGCCGCATCGGTCACCCCGAGGCGGTCCCCGCGCTCACCGAAGCGCTCACCGACGACGACGCCATCGTCCGGGGATCGGCCGCGAACGCCCTCGGCCGCATCGGCCACCCCGACGCCCTCGACGCGCTCACCACCGCCCTCGCCGACGACTCCGACGCCAACGTCCGGGGATCGGCCGCCAACGCCCTCGGCCACATCGGCCACCCCCAGGCGATCCCCGCGCTCGTCACCGCCCTCGCCGACGACACCGAGGGCAACGTCCGCGGGTCGGCCGCCAACGCCTTCGGGCACCTGGGCGACACCGCGGCGGCAGAGGTCCTCCGGGCGACCATCGGCAACCCCGAGGAGACCTACCAGACCCGGCGCGCCGCCGTGGGTTCCCTCACCCATCTGGACACCGGCGACGAGGCGTGGATCACGGAGGTCGCCGACCGGCTCAAGTTCACCGCCCGCGACCGGCACGGACGCGCCCTGCGCGGGGCCATCGTCGACATGGTGGCCCGCAGGGAGATCACACCGGAGACGAAGGACTGGCTGGTCGGCGTGATCCGCCGGGACAAGGACCCGCTGAACCGTACGACGGCTCTCGAGGGGCTGGCCCGGGCCGGTCAGGCGGACGCGGACCTGATCAAGTTCATCATCGCGCCCGAGCACCCGCGCCCCGACAAGCGGCCCCGGGACAGCGACGCGGGCGTACTGGGCGTCGCCGCCGCGGCGGTCGTACGCGCCGCGGCCGACCAGCCGGCCTACACCGAATCCCTGCTCCCCAGCGTCATCCAGCTGCTCACCCAGAAGAACACCTACCGGGCGACGGTCATCCCCCCGCTCACCCAACTGCGCCTGCTGCCCCTGCCCGTGGCGAACCGGGTCTTCTCCCGTATCGAGGAGCTGCTGGGCGACACCGCGCCGGAGAACGCCCACCTGGAGGCGGCACTGACCGCCGAACGGGAGTCCCTGGCCGAACGCAGACGCGTGCAGGCCGATGTCGAGTCGTTCACCCGCAACCCCGAGGCAGTGCTCGCCGGGTTCCGCGAACAACGGAAGTCGAGGTTCGAAGTGACCGCACCCGGAACCGGCGACGCATACCGCACCGCGCCCAGGACCGGCGACGAGTACCACGTCGCCCTGCTCACGGCCGTACCCGTGGAGACCAAGGCGCTGTTCCGCACGCTCGACGAGCGCCACACCAGCACGACCGAGGTGCAGCGTGACGGGCGGTACT
Organism: Streptomyces musisoli; assembly: GCF_016741855.1. Taxonomy (GTDB): domain Bacteria; phylum Actinomycetota; class Actinomycetes; order Streptomycetales; family Streptomycetaceae; genus Streptomyces; species Streptomyces musisoli. The sequence goes on from NZ_JAERRH010000003.1 coordinate 623,465, forward strand.
ACGACGTCTTCGAACTGGCCTCCACCGCGGGTCAGGCACCCGTCCGGGTGGTCACCACGCAGGCGACCGACCAAGGTGGCCAGTCGGCCGCGGCGGTGACGCGTGACCTGCTGTCCAAGTTCCGGCCGGACCTGGTGCTGCTGGTCGGGGTGTGCGGCGGCTTCGCCGAGCACGGGGTGGCCCTGGGCGACGTGCTGCTGGCGCGGGAGGTGTTCGACTACGGCCCGGAGAAGGTGAGTCCGGAGGGCGGTGGCCTCAGGCCGCAGGTGTACCGGACGGACGAGCAGGTGCTGCGGCTCGTCACGAGGCTCGACACCCGGGGCAGGCTGGACGCGTCGCTGGGCGACGGAGAGCTGCGGGTGAAGGACTTCGCGAGCGGTGAGAAGGTGATCGCCTGGCGGGAATCCGGGCTGCGTGCCCAGTTGCTCGGCCTGTCCGCCGACATCGGCGGGGTGGAGACCGAGGCGCACGGGGTGCTGCACGCGATCTGGGAGGCGTTCAAGGCGAAGGACTTCGTCGGCGGGGCGATGCTCAAGTGCGTCAGTGACCTCGGTGACGAGGAGATGACCGTGGACAAGAAGTCCAAGCAGACCGACGCGGCGCAGCGGGCGGCACGGGTCGCGCTCGACGTGGCGGCGGCGTTCCGCCGCGCGGACGCCTGACCCGGCGGCGCGGGCACCTGGCACCCCGCCCACCCGGCGAACTCCATTACGCAGCATGGCATTCGGCTCCGCTCCCACGCAGGAGGCTCGGCCCACTTCCGGCGACGGCGTTCCGGGGCCGGTCGCTAGAGTCGTCCCGGGAAGGGAGACGACATGCGGCTTCGGTGTGCGGTGCTGGACGACTTCCAGGGGGTGGCCGCCGAGTCGGCCGACTGGTCGGTGGTCGAGGATCAGGTGGACGTCGTCGCGCTGCGCGAGCACCTCGACGGGGAGGACGCCCTCGCCGCGGCCCTCGCCGACTACGACATCGTCGTCACCCTGCGCGAACGCGTCCCCTTCCCGGGCTCCCTGATCGCCCGCCTCCCCCGGCTGAAGCTGCTCGTCGCCTCCGGGATGCGCAACAGCGTCATCGACTACGCCGCCGCCGAGGCGCACGGCGTCACCGTATGCGGTACGGCGAGTTCGAGCACCCCGCCGGTCGAGCTGACCTGGGCGCTGCTGCTCGGTCTCGCCCGCGGGATCGTCCAGGAAAGCAACGCCCTGCGCGGCGACGGGCCCTGGCAGTCGACGGTCGGCGCCGATCTGCACGGCCGCCGGCTGGGACTGCTCGGGCTGGGGAAGATCGGCAGCCGGGTGGCCCAGGTCGGGCTCGCCTTCGGCATGCGGGTGAGCGCGTGGAGCCGGAACCTCACCAAGGAGCGCGCCGCCGAGGCCGGTGTCGAACTGTCCCCGTCCCAGGAGGAGTTGCTGGGCGGCAGCGACTTCGTCTCCGTCCATCTGGCGCTCGGCGACCGCACCCGCGGCCTCGTCGGCGCCGCCGAACTCGCCCTGATGAAGCCGACCGCCTACCTCGTCAACACCTCCCGCGCGGCCATCGTCGACCAGGACGCGCTGCTGGCCGCGCTGCACGACGGCCGGATCGCCGGCGCCGGTGTCGACGTCTTCGACATCGAGCCGCTGCCCGCCGGTCATCCGATGCGCACCGCGCCCCGGCTCCTCGCCACGCCGCACCTCGGCTACGTCTCGCACGCCAACTACACCACGTACTACGGCCAGGCCGTGGAGAACATCCGGGCCTATCTGGCGGGCTCCCCGCTGCGGCGGCTGCCCTGAGGCCGTCCGGTCAGGCGGTCACCACACGTTCGTACACGCCCTCGCTCCGGCGCAGCTCGCCCAGGTCCACGAGATACCGCCGGAACGACACATGGCCGACCTGGTCGGTTTCCTCGCACCAGGCCCGCAGGCGCTCGTTCACGACCCGCTCCGCGTAGGCGATGCCCGGCTCGAAGGTCTGCTCCGCAATGTGCCGCAGTACCTCCTGCTTGCGGTCCACCGGGCGGGCAGCCGCACCAGCCGGCCGTCCCGCACGAAGGCGTCCAGTGCGCCGCCGCCGGCCGGCCGCGCGGGCCTTTCCGGCCGGGCCGCCCCCCGTCACATCACCCCCCCCCAGCCCCGACCCGGCCGGACGGACTCCGCCGCATCACGCGGCCTCCGCGCCGCAGCGCCCCCACCGCAATGCCCGGACCCAGCGCCGCAGCGACCACACCGCTTCGCCAGGGCTCTCTCCCGAAGCGACCCCGCCGAGCCACCAGGACTCCCTCCCGGGCGGGCGCCGCCCCGCCCGCCGGGACTTCCTCCCGGACACACCCCGCCGTTGAAAGGGTGATCCCCGGGTGATCACCGTGACCCGTCCCGTCCGGCGCCGTTGAACGGGAAGTGCGGCGGCTGGTCTGCCGCTGCGCTTACCGAGCTACAAAAGGAGAACGTGATGGCTCGCATCGCGAAGGCAGCCGCCGTCGCTCTCGGCACCGGTGCCGTGGTGGTCAGTGGGGCCGGGCTGGCCCTCGCCGACTCGGGCGCCCTCGGCGCGGCCACCGGCTCGCCCGGCGTGGTGTCCGGCAACGCGGTCCAGGTCCCGGTCCACCTCCCGGTCAACGTGTGCGGGAACACCGTCGACGTGATCGCCCTGCTGAACCCGGCCTTCGGCAACGCCTGCGCCAACATCGACGACCACCACAAGCCCGGTACGCCCGGCGACAACGGGTACGGCAACTGAGCGGACCGGCACAGCGGACGGGAGCCCCGGCACTCCGAGCGCCGGGGCTCCCCCACGTCCACGACCAGGTGCTCAGCCGTAGCGGTAGATCCGGCTCAGGTCCTCCAACTGGTCCGGCGTCTCGTCCCACGGCGGGAGCTTCTCGTGCCGGGCGACGACCCGCCCGTGCTGTGCGTCGCCGGCCCCGGGCGGCTCGGCCGGTAGATAGCGGTGGCTGCGGTGGGCCCGCTGCCAGCGCGTCCACTGCAGGTCGAGGAAGGCGTGGTGCATCCAGAACACGGGGTCGTTGACGGACGCGCCGCCCAGCATCGCGCCGCCGACCCACCGGTGCACCCGGTTGTGGTTGAGCCAGGAGGCGCTGCCGCTGCCGCTCCCCCAACCCTCCAGCCTGTTGCGGAAACCCTTGCGGACGGTGGAGTTCCAGGGCCTCACGTCGTAGACGGGATCGGCGAGCGCCCGTTGCAGATCGCTCTTCGTGGGCAGCTGGATGGGGGCGGCGGCGCGGCCCAGGTCCCGGGTGAGGAATTTCCCGTCGGTGACCCCCTCCTTGATGGTCCAGTGGCCCGCCGCGTAGGCGAACGGGCCGGTCGTCACCTGCCGGTCGGAGCGCCTGCCGTTCCCGCCGAGCAGATCCTTCGTCCATGGCACGGACGTCGCCTTACGGTCCCGGGTCCAGTCCCAGTACGGGACCGTCACCGAGGAGTCGACGCGACGCAGCGCCCGCTCCAGCTCCAGCACGAACCTGCGGTGCCAGGGCAGGAAGGAGGGCGCCATGTGGGCGCTGCGCAGTCCGTTCTCGCCGTCGGCGGTGTAGACGTCGATGTGCAGGCGGACGAACTCGTCGTACTCACCACGCCGTTTGAGTTCCAGCAGCGCGTTCACGAACCGCCTGCGCTCCCCGGCGGTGAGCGTGCTGACGTCCTTACGCACGTACACCATGCTGTCCGCCCTTCCCCGTGTGGCCGCCCGGGTGCACACCGGAGTGCTCGCCGCCGAACCGGCCCGGCGCCAGGTCGCGCAACTGCCGGCCGGGGACCAGCTCGTCCACTGCCGCCCGCGTCGCCTCCAGCGGCGTCCGATACGACGTGTAGTGGTCGATGATGCTCAGCCAGGTGCCGTCGGCCCGGCGCATCAGGTGCAGCGGACGGCCGTCGACGGTGATCTGCCAAACGCCGTCCACCAGCCTGCGGCCCGTGTCGGAAACCGGCACCCCCTGGATACGGCGGCCCCGGTACGTCTCGTCGAAGGCGCCGGCGTCTCCCGGCCCGGCGGTGGGCAGGGGCCGGGAAGCGGCGACGACCGGGGCCATCGCCAGCGCGGCGGCGGAGCCCAGCAGTCCCCGCGTCACCTCCCGCCGCGACCTTCTGACGGGTTCCGCTGTGGTCTGCTGCTCCGCGCCGACCGCCACTCCGCCCACACCGACGACCATGCTCGCTCCTCGTCCGGGTTCAGGTGTCCGTACCGGCTAACCGGCCGAGGGGGCGCGGGGTCACCGCCGTAGAGCCATACGGCGGGTACGGGGGGGGTACGGCCGTGTGGCCGTGTGGCCGTAGAGCCATACGGCGGGTACGGCCGTACGGCGGTACGGCCGTGCGCGGCTACCGTCCCGGGCCCGTGCTGAGGTCCGCACCGGCCACGGTCTGCAGGACCGGGGCGATGACGGCGGCCTGCGGCATCTTCAGGTCCGGGAGGCCGGCACGGCCCGGGTTCGGCGGGGTCAGCGGGGCGTCCAGGGCCAGGCCGGGGGTGAGGGTGCGCAGGGCGGAGGCGGGGGTGCCGACAGCGATGTGGTCGGACCCGCCGCCGATGAGGTGCGGCACGGGCGTCCGGAGGTTCACGCCGGGCAGGGCGCCCCTGATCGGCACCTGAGGAACGGAGCGTTCCGGCATCAGCCGCCCGGTAACGAAGCGCGGCCCCTCGGGCACCCCCGGCGTCAGCAACGGCACGTCCAGGACGGCCTGGGGCATCTCCACGCCCAGGGACTTGGAGACGCCGTCCAGCGGCACGGGGACCGGGATCGTGCCGGTCGCGGCGACGGCGGGGGTGGCCGCGGCCCCCACGGCGGCCGTGACGCCCGTGATGACGGCGGCAAGCGTTGCTCGGGTGGTCGGCTTCATGTCAGGTACGGTCCCTTTCAGGATGCGGGGAATCGACGTCCGTACCGGGTAACGAGCCGGAATTCGCCACCAGTTCACTTTTCGCCCGATTGCCGTATTTGTCAGCTGGTCAGAGCCGTCCGGGCGATGGTCAGCTCGTCCAGAAGTCCCACCAGCGGGTGAGTACGAGCATTCCGATCACTCCGATATGAAGAAGGGGCAGCACCCAGCCGAGTTCGCCGAAGAAGCGCTTCAGCCGGCCGGGCGCGGGCACGAACCCGGCTCGAACGATCAGCGCGGTGGCGTACCAGAACATGAGAATGGTGGCGATCCAGGCCAGACAGCACCACAGGCACAGCGCGTCGATCCGGTACAGCGACTCGAACTGGAGCCACGAGACGAACCCGACGCCGAACAGGCAACCGGCCTCGAACAGCAGCCAGTACCAGCCGGGGAAGCGGGCACCGGCCAGCAGGCTCATGCCGACGCAGATCACTACGGCGTAGGCCACCAGCCCCAGCATGGGATTGGGGAACCCGAAGACCGAGGCCTGGTCGCTCTTCATCACACTCCCGCAGGACACCACCGGGTTCAGGCTGCACCCGGGCACGAACGCGGGGTTCTCGAGCAGCTTGAACTCGTCCAGGGTGATGACCCATGAGGCGAGCAGCCCGGCCGCGCCGGTGAACACCAGGAGCAGACCGAACCCCCTGTCGCCGGCGAGGGCCCTGGACGTCATCCCCGCGGGCTGGTGACCGGCAGTACGACGTGCGCCGCGGCCTTCAGCGTCTCATCGGCACCGGCGAAAGCGGCCAGCGCCGCCGGCTCGACGACCTTGCCGGGCGCGCCCTCGGGCCAGGCGCGGGTGGTGAAGACGAGGTAGGCGTAGCCACGTTCCTCGACCGCGGCGAGCCACTCCGGCGGCGCGTCGGCCTGGGCGACCATCTGCGGCATTCGGACGACGGCCTGGCCGGCCGCCACCAGCAGGCTGACCGGGAGGCCGGGCCGGCCGGTGCCGTCGATCAGCTCGCCGCCGGCCGGCAGCCCGTTGCTCACCAGCAGCCGCTCCACCGCGGCGGCGGTCGCCTCCGGGCCGCCCGCGGTGTCACCGAGCGAGTAGGCCAGCAGGTAAGGCATGTCGGAGCCGTCGGGGGCCTCACCGCTCCAGGCCAGGACGACGAGCGTGCCGAGCCCGGCGGAACGGTTCTCGAGGGGGGTTGTGGTCACCGCGCGACCATACCGGCGCCCCCCTGCGCCGCCGGACGACTTCTCACCCTTCCGGACCAGCGCCCGGGGGCGCTCCACACGAACGAGGGAAGTGGCCTCGAACAGGCCGGGGGCCGGTGCCGCGGGTGCGGTACCGGCCCCTCGCCTTCTGGGTGTTCCGGGTGCGCGTACCGGCTTCCCGGAAGCCCGGGCGCGTACGACGTCCGGCTCCCCGGTTCCGGAACGGGGACAGGTGTCAGCCGTGGAGGGGCAGCCCACCGAGGAGCGGCTTGTGCTGCTTCGACGTGGTGCCGACGGCCTTGCCCGTGCTCTTGCCCTTACCCTTGCCCTTGCTCTTGCCCTTGCCCTCGTGGCGCGGCGAGCCCTTGCTCTTGGTGTCGACCACGTCCGGCTGGTGCCTGATCGGCATCGCGTCCTTGAGGGTGATGGGCTCCTCGGTGAGCTTGTTGACGGCGCCGTTGAGGCTGGTGGGCGTCCAGTCGGAGGTGTCGTTGGCGAACGCGGGCGCGGTGATGCCCGCGAGAGCCACGGTTCCGGCAACGACGGCGGCAGCCTTCAGGGACTTCATCGTGTTCCTTTCATCGGCAACGCGAGTCGCCGCAGGGAATTCTGACACCGTGCCCAACGAGTTCCGGACGAGCCGGAAACCCCACGCGCAGAAGACATATGAAATCCCCGACCGGGCCGGCGGAACCCCGGCTCAGTCGGTCGTGGGCAGGCTCGGCAGCGCGGCCGGCGAGGGCAGTCCGGCCAGAGTGTTCGTGGGCAGGTCGCCGCCGAGGACGGACGTCAGCAGGTCGACCAGGCCGGACACCACGTCGTCGGCGGACGACAGGAGCTGGTCGAGGCCGTCGGTGACCGCCTTCACCAGGTTGTCGATCGCGGTCTGCACTGCACTGAGCGCGTCACCGAGGAGGTCGCGGGACGAGGGCATACCGACGTGCGCGTGCCGTGCGGCCACAGGGGCGGTGAGGGCTGCGGGGGCGGCGGAAGTCGCGGGAGCGGCAGGGGGCGCGGGGACGCTGGAGGCCGTGGGCGCGGCCGGCACCGCGGACGCGGTGGGGGTGGCGGGCTTGGCGGTCGCCGTGGGCGCGGCGGTGGCCGTCGGAGCCGCGGGCTTCGCGGTCGCCGACGCCGTGGGCGACACCTCGGCCGCAGGCTTCGCGGTCGCCGTCGGCGTCGCGGGCTTGGCGGTCGCCGTGGGCGCGGCGGTGGCCGTCGGAGCCGCGGGCTTCGCGGTCGCCGACGCCGTGGGCGACACCTCGGCCGCAGGCTTCGCGGTCGCCGTCGGCGTCGCCGTGGGTGCGGCCGGCTTCGGGTCGGCGGCGGCCCTGGCCACAGCCTCCTTCGCCGCCTCGCCCAACTGTCGGGCCCGGTCAGCGGGGAGCTTGCCCTTCTCCAGTGACTGTTCGAGCAGTTCGACGACCGGATCGAGCACGGGGTTCGTATCACCCAGGGCTCTGGCCTGGGCGAGCAGCTTCTCCTTCGTCGCGGCCGGGACAGGCGCGGGGACACGCCCCTGATGCCGGGCCGTGTCGGCGGCGGCGACGGCCGGGCCGGTGATGCCGACCAGGACGGCCGCACAGAGGACGGTGGACGCGAGACGCCGGGCGGGCAGATCACGCATGGGTGTTCCTTTCGGCGAACAGTGGGACCTGTGCCCACCGTCTGTTCGCCCATCGCGCGGCGCAACCGCTCACACACCCACTGTGATCCGTCCGAGGGAGCGCGAAACCGGCCGTCCGCCTCGCAGCGAATGCGCGGGGTGGGCGGCCGGCCGGGAAGGTTTGCGTTCCGACGTCAGTCGTTGACGCAGGCGTTGCCGAACGCCGGGTTCAGCGCACCGATGACATCGACGGTGTCGCCGCAGACGTTGACCGGCAGGTGGATCGGGACGTGGACGGCGTTACCCGACAGGACACCCGGCGAGTTGGCGGCGAAACCGGTGGCGCCGGCGTCGGCGGCAGCCACGCCGGCACCAGCGGCGACGGCCGCGACGGCGGCGTAAGTCAGGACCAGGCCCTTCGCGATACGCGACATGGAGAAGTGCTCCTTGGGGTCGACACAGTCCGGGCGGACACCCGGCGCTGTGTCAACGCGCGGCCCTCGCGCGGGTTGTGCCGCCAATGGGGTGATGTACGGAAGAGGCATCATCACATCTTCAGTAACAGTTGACCGCATTTAGTCCGATTGATGCGAATGGCCGATGGCATCGCAGGGCCGCACCCCCGCGCGTCGTGCGGTCCGCCCCTACCCGGGACGGGTCGGCGGCAGGGCGTACGCGGCTGCCGGGACCGGGCTCCCGCTCACCCTCGCCACCGGCCTCCGGCGTACGCCGGTCGCACTGCGCGGCTCTGTGTGGTCCTGCGAACGACGTAGCGGCATCCACGACCGGCGAACGGGGTGCCGTACCGGCCGGGCGGGTGCCTGCCTGCGCCGACACGGTCGTCTACGACCACGACGTGCACGATCTCGGACCGGCTCTGGGGCACGGTGGTGACCAGCCGGGCTTCCGGCTCGTTTCCCACGCGGACGTGGCGTGGGCCGGCGCGCCCTCCGCCGCGTGGACGCCCGGAACCGAAGACGCGTTCACGCCCGCAGTCCCGAGCGTCCCGTGAGCGAGGTATCCCGCGAATGCACCAGTCAGCACCCGCCCTGCGGCCCCGGGTCCTGCACCTCGCGCAACCCGTCGACGGCGGTGTGGCCCGCGTCGTGACCGACCTGACGAGGGCTCAGCTCGCGGCGGGCCAGCGGGTCACGGTCGCCTGCCCCGACGGTGCACTCGCCACGGGTCTGCGGGCGCTGGGCGCCGACGTCCGCGACTGGCGGGCGGGCCGGTCCCCGGGGCCCGGCCTGCCGGGTGAGGTGCGACGGCTCGTACGGCTGATCGACGAGGTGCGGCCCGATCTGGTGCACGCGCACAGCGCGAAGGCCGGTCTGGCCGCGCGGCTCGCGGTCCGCGGGCGGGTCCCGACCGTGTTCCAGCCGCACGCCTGGTCGTTCGAGGCGGTCGGCGGGCTCACCTCGGCACTCGCGCTGCGCTGGGAGCGGTGGGGGGCGCGCTGGGCGGACCGGGTGGTGTGCGTCAGCGAAGCGGAGCGCGCGACTGGCCTGCGCGCCGGGGTGCGCGCCGCGTACACGGTCGTCCCGAACGGCATCGACACCACCCGCTTCTCACCGGCTCCCCGGGCCCCGCACCCACGGGCGCCGCAGGCCGCCGGGGTAGAGAAGCCTCCACCGGGCCGGGCCGCGCCCGACCACGCAGGCCGCACCGGTGGTGCCGGTGCGAACGGCCACCCCGCCGAGGGCGAAGCCGAGGCGGTTTCCCGGCCCCTCGTCGTCTGCGTGGGCCGGCTCTGCCGGCAGAAGGGCCAGGACGTCCTGCTGCGCGCCTGGCAGGACGTCCTCGGCGTGCTGCCGGGAGCCGGGCTCGTGCTGGTCGGCGACGGCCCGGACCACGAGGAGCTGCGCCGACAGGCGCATCCCTCGGTGGAGTTCGCCGGCGCCGTCGCCGACGTCGTGCCCTGGTACCGGGCCGCCGACCTGGTGGTGCTGCCCTCGCGCTGGGAGGGCATGGCGCTCGCCCCGCTGGAGGCGCTGGGCTGCGGACGGCCCGTCGTGGTCACCGACGTCGACGGGGCACGTGAGAGCCTGCCGCCCGCACTCGCCGCGCACTGTCTGGTACCGCCGGAGGACCCGGTGGCGCTGGCCGGGGCGATCACCGGGCTGCTGTCCGATCCGGCGCTGCGCGCGGCACTCGGCGGTCAGGGACGCCGGCACGTCCTGGCCCTGCACGACGTGCGGCACACCGCCGAGCGGATCGCGGCCGTCTACCACGAACTCTTCGTCCAAGTCCCGGCGACCGACGGCGCGACAGCCCGGCTCGTGCGCTCCGAGTGCAGGGAGTCGATCCTCTCGTGACCCCGGAAACCACTGTTCCCTCCCCCGGAACGCAGCCACGGGACTACGGGTTCCGGCCCGTCTCCGTGCTGCCTCCCCGCCCCGCCGGCGGCTTTCGGTTCCCGCTGCGGCGCCGGCCCGCCAGGCCACGCTCGCGGTTGCCGCTGCTCGCCGCCGACCTGTTCGCCGCGCTGGTGGGCGCCGTCGCGCTGGACGGGGCCGCCGGCCGGCCGACGCTGGTCGGCGCCCTGGTCTGCGGCGCGCTGCTGCTGCGTCCGCGCTCCGTCCGGCCGGTGCCCGGTGTGCTCGACGAACTGCCCGCGGTGGGCGGGCGGATCGCGGTGGCCTGGCTGGGCCTGGCCGCGCTGCTGGCCGCGTACGACCCCGGACTCTCCCTCGACGCCCGGACCCTGCTGCTGGGCTGCGCACTGCACACGGCGGCGGCCGGAGCGGGCCGGGGCCTGGTGCACTGGCGGCGCCGGGTCGCGCTGCTGCGCCACCCGCGGACCGCCCTGGTGATCGGGCCCGCCACCACCGCACAGCGGGTGGCCGCCGCCCTGCTGCGGCATCCGCGCTGCGGGGTGCGGCCCGTGGGCGTGGTCGCGGAGCACCCGGAGAGCGCCGCCGGGCTGCCGGTGCTCACCACCGGCGAGGAGGTGGAGCGGGCCCTTGTCCAGAACGGGGTGCGGATCGTCCTCTCCGTCCACCCGGCCGCCCGCGCCGACAAGCGGCCTCTGCTGCGGGCGCTCGCCGAATCGGGCTGTGCGCTGTGGGAGGTGGACGCGGACTCTTCGGCGTACGAGTCGCGCGACCGGCTCGCCGGGTTCGCCGTGCGCGGTCTGGACCTGCGCACGCGGCGGCGCGGCAGCGCCGGCAAGCGGCTGCTGGACGTGGTGGTGTCCGGGGTGCTGCTGGTGCTGGTCAGCCCGGTGCTGCTGGTGTGCGCGACGGTGCTGCGGCTGACCGAGGGGCCCGGGGTGGTCTTCCGGCAGGAGCGCATCGGCAAGGACGGCCGGCCCTTCACCCTGCTGAAGTTCCGCACCCACCGCCCGGTCGACGAGCACGAGGCGGCCACCCGGTGGAGCGTGGCGGGCGAGCGGCGGATGAGCCCCTTCTGCCGGTTCCTGCGGCAGACCTCGCTGGACGAACTGCTCCAGCTGTGGAACGTCTTCCGGGGAGACATGAGCCTGGTCGGTCCCCGGCCCGAACGACCCTATTTCGTGAACCAGTTCAGCAGGATCCACCCGGGCTACGCGGCCCGCCACCGCATGCGGACCGGCATCACGGGGCTCGCCCAGATCAACGGGCTGCGCGGTGACACCTCCATCGAGGACCGGGCCCGCTTCGACAACGCCTACATCGACAACTGGTCCCTGTGGCAGGACGTCTGCATTCTGCTGCGCACCGCCGCCGCGCTCGTGCGTTCCACGGGGAGCTGACCGATGGCCCTCACCCTGCCGCTGTGGCGCCCCGCCCGGCTGTCCCCGGTACTGCCGGTGCTCGCGGTGGTCGGGCTGCTCGCGCTGCCGGTAGCGCCCGGCGGTGACGGCGGCGCCGGTCCCGCCGACGTGCTGTCCGCGGTGGTCGTCGTCTTCTGCGCGGTACGGCTGCTGCGCGCGCGGCGCCGCCCGCTCCCCCCGGCCGCCGCGGTGATCCTCGGCCTGCCGGTGGCCGGCCTCGCGCTGGCCGCGCTGCACGCGGTGTCACCGGGTGCCGGGATCACCGGCCTCGGCCGCTATCTGCAGGTCTTCGTGCTGGTCCCGGCCGCGGTCGTGCTCCTCGTCCGCGACCGGACCGACTTCCGGCTGCTGGCCTGGTCGGTCGTGGCCCTCGCGGGCTGGCAGGGGGCGCTCGGGGTGCACCAGTACGTCACCGGGACCGGGGCCTCCTACCAGGGCGAGGACATCCGGGCGGTAGGCACCTTCGGGGCGGCGGACGTGATGGGCATGGCGACGGTCGTGTCGTTCGGGCTGGTGTGCGCGGTGGGCCTGGCGCTGGGACGGCCGGCGGTGCGGGAGCGGGTGACCGCCGCCTGCTGCGCCTGCGCCCTGACGGTGCCCCTCGCGCTGTCCTTCAGCCGGGGCGCCTGGATCGCCACCGCGGTCACCCTCACCGTCCAGCTGGTGCTGGCCGGGCCGCGCCGGGCGGTGCGGACCGGGGCGGCCGTGGTGGCCGCGGGCGTGGTGCTGGTGGGCGGGCTGGGCGTGGGCACGGCGATGCTCCAGGAGCGGATCGACAGCATCACGCGGGTCACCGACGCGCCCGACCAGTCGGTCACCGACCGGTACACGATGTGGGCCGCGGCCACCGACATGTGGCGGGAGCGGCCGCTGACCGGCGTGGGCCTGAAGGGCTTTCCCGAGTACCGCGACGGGCACGCCTCGCTCGCGCTGTCCTCGGGCAGCGACACCGAGGGCGCGGGTGCCGCGTTCCGCCGGCAGCCGCTGCTCTCGCCGCACAACATGTATCTGCTGGTCCTCGGCGAACAGGGGCTGGTCGGGCTGCTCTGCCTGGCGGGCTGCTGGCTCGCCCTGCTGGTGTGCTGCCTGCGCGGCCTGTGGCGGACCCGTGCGGCCGGCGGCCGGGGCCTGGACTGCGCGCTGGTCGCCTGCGGGCTGCTGGTGTGGCAGCTCGTGGACTTCGGGTACGCCGACATCGGCGGCCCCTCGACCGTGCTGACGGCGGTGTGCTTCGGACTGGTCGCCTGGTGGGCGCTGGTGGGCGGCGACCGGCTCGGTACCGGCGGGCAGGGCGCCGTACCGCCCCGGCAGCCGGCGGCGGGGGAGGCGGCCCCGTGATGACGACGACGGCGCCCTGTCCCTCCCCCGTGTCCCGCGCCGTCCCCCTCTCGGTACGGGGGCGGAGGCGGGCGGGATGACGAGCCGTACGACCGGTGGGGCGCCGGGGCCGGGGGCCGACGCGGCCGGGCGGCCCACCGCGGAGACAGGGCCGGAGGGGACGGCCGGGACCACGGGACCGAACCGGACGGCCGAGGGTGCGGGGCCGAAACGGACGGCCGGGCCGGGCGGGGTCACCCTCCCGTCGGCGCGCTCCGCCGTACCCTCCGCCCCCGGCACGGGAGTTCCCCCCACCGGGAGCGCCCTCTCCCCGACCGCGGCACCCGGACACCACGCCCCGGCCCCTCCGCCACCGACCTCCCCTCCACCCCCCGGCCCGGACCCCCGGTCCCCCGAACCGGCCCCTGCGCCCCCCGGCCCGGCTCCGCCCAGCGGCCGTTTCCTCGCCCGCGCCACCCTCGTCACCGCCTCCCTCTCGGTCGCGGCGGCCCTGCTCGGGCTGGTGCGGGACCAGTCGCTGGCCAGGCTGTTCGGGGCCGGACAGGACACCGACGCCTTCCTGGTGGCCTGGACGGTGCCGGAGTTCGCGGCGACGCTGCTCATCGAGGAAGGGCTGGCCTTCGCGCTGATCCCGGCGTTCAGCACGGCCCTGGCCCGCCGTGCGCAGGGCGCGCCCGGGGACCCGGTACGGTCGCTGGCCGCCGGCACCCTGCCCCGGCTGGTGCTGGCGTTCACGGCGGTCGGGGCACTGCTCGCGCTGGCCGCACCGCAGTTCGTCGCCGTACTCGCGCCGGGTCTGCCGGTCCCCTCCCTCGCCGTGGACTGCACCCGGCTCACCGCGACCTGTGTGCTGAGCTTCGGCCTCGCCGGGTACTGCAGCGCCGCCCTGCGCGCCCACCGCCGCTTCCTGGCGCCGGCCGCGATCTACGTCGTCCACAACATCGGCATCGTCACGGCGATGTACACGCTCGGCGGCCACTGGGGCGTGCGGTCGGCCGCGTTCGGGGTCGCCGCGGGCGGCTGCCTGATGGTGGCGGTCCAGTTGCCGTCACTGGTACGGGAGTTGCGCCGGCCGGGCGGACGGGCGGACGCGAAGGCCGCCGCCGCAGCGCAGCCGCTGAACGTGCCGCTGCTGGCCACCGTGCTGCTGTTCGCGCTGTGCCGGCAGTCCCAGGTGCTGATCGAGCGGTTCCTCGCCTCCGGGCTGCCCGCCGGGGCCATCTCGCACCTGAACTACGCGCAGAAGGTCGCCCAGCTCCCGATGACGATGTCGATGATGCTGTGCACGGTCACCTTCCCGGTGGTGGCGCGGGCGCTGGCCGACGGCGACAGCGAGCGGGCCCGGGACCGGGTGGAGCGTGATCTGGCGCTGGCCGCCTGTCTGGTGCTGCTCGGCACGGCCGCGGTCGTGGCCTGCGCGCCGCAGTTGGTCGAACTGCTGTTCCAGCGTGGCGCGTTCACGGCCCAGGACACCGCGGCGACCGCCGGCGTGATGCGGGTGTACGCGCTCGGCCTGCTCGGCCAGACCCTGACCGGCGTCCTGGTCCGCGCCTGCTTCTCGGCGGGAAGCGCCACCTGGTACCCGCTGGCCGCGATGGCCGCGGGGATCGTCGCGACCTCGTGGATCGGCGCCTGGACGGTCGGCCCCTGGGGGGTCGACGGGATCGCCGCCGCCAACGCCGCCGGCATCACCCTCACCGCCGTGCTGCTGCTCGCCGGCACCGGGCGCCGCGGTGTGCCCATCCGGACCGGGCCCGTGCTGCGCGAGCTGAGCCGGCCGTTGCGGGCGGCGGCGGTGGCCGCCGTCGCCGGCGCGCTGGTGGCGGGCCTGCCGTCGGCGCCGCTCGCCGGACTCGCCGCCGGCGGCGCCACGGTGACCGTCGTGTTCCTCCTGCTCGGCGCGGCCCTGGGTGCCCAGGGCTGCGCCCCCGCGCTCCGCTCCGTACGCACCCTCCCCCGAAGGCTCGCCCATGCCGTCCTCCGTTGACTCCCCGGCCCCCGCCCGGCCCCTGGCCCCCGGCCCGGTCCCGTGGATCGCCATGTACCACTCGGTCGGTGACCGCTCCGACGACCCGTACCGCGTCACGGTCACCCCCGACCGGCTGGAGGCGCAGCTGCGCTGGCTGCGCCGGCGGGGGCTGCGCGGGGTGTCGGTGGCCGAGCTGCTCGCGGCCCGCGTGCGCGGCGCGGGGCGGGGCCTGGTGGGTCTCACCTTCGACGACGGGTACGCCGACTTCCTCGGCAACGCCCTGCCGGTGCTGCGCCGTTGGGAGTGCACGGCCACCCTGTTCGTGCTGCCCGGCCGGTTCGGCGGCGACAACGCCTGGGACCCGCTGGGCCCCCGCAAGCCGCTGCTGACCGCCGACGGCATCCGGCGGGCGGCCGCCGCGGGCGTGGAGATCGGCTCGCACGGCCTCACCCACGTCGACCTCACCCGCGCCGACGACGCCCTGCTGGAGGCCGAGACCGCCGGGAGCCGGGCCGTGCTGGAGGAGCTGACGGGCGCCCCGGTCACCGGCTTCTGCTACCCGTACGGCACGGTCGACCGGCGAGCCGTGGAGGCCGTACGGGCGGCCGGTTACCGCTATGCCTGCGCCATCGATCCCGGCGAGCTGAACGGCCCGCACGTCCTGCCCCGTGTGCACATCGGCCAGAACGACACCGCCGTACGCCTGTTCCTCAAGCGCCGGCTGCACCGGCTGCGCCGGCGGCCCGTGGAGGGGCTGCGGTGAAAGTCCTGCACATCATCACCGGGCTCGGAGTGGGCGGCGCCGAACAGCAACTGCGGCTGCTGCTGCGGCACCTGCCCGTGGAGTGCGAGGTGGTGACGCTGACCAACCCGGGGCCGGTCGCCGACGGGCTGGCGGCCGACGGGGTGCGGGTGACCCACCTCGGCATGGCCGGCAACCGCGACCTGGCCGCGCTGCCCCGGCTGGCCCGGATCGTCCGGCGCGGCCGGTACGACCTCGTGCACACCCACCTCTACCGGGCCTGCCTGTACGGCCGGATCGCCGCCCGGCTGGCCGGGGTCCGCGCGGTGGTCGCCACCGAACACTCCCTGGGCGACACGCAGCTGGAGGGCCGGCCGCTCACCGCGGGGGTCCGGGCGCTGTATCTGCTGGGCGAGCGGCTGGGCCGGTCCACCGTCGCGGTCTCCCCCACCGTCGCCGGCCGGCTCGCCCGCTGGGGGGTGCCCGGGCCGCGCATCGCGGTCGTGCCCAACGGCATCGACCTGACGCGGTTCGCCTTCGACCCGGCGGCCCGCCGCCACACCCGGTCCGAACTCGCGCTGCCCGAGGACGCGTTCGTGGTCGGCGGCATCGGCCGGCTCGCGCCCGGCAAACGCTTCGACGTCCTGGTCCGCGCCTTCGCCGAGCTGCCCGCCGACTGCCGGCTGCTGCTGGTCGGCGGCGGCCCGCAGGAGCCCGCCCTGCGGCGATGCGCGCGGCAAACGGGGGTGGCCGACCGGGTGCTGTTCGCCGGGGAGCGGCCGTACCTCCCCGGTGGCTCGCCCGGCCCCGACCTGCCCGCGCTGGCGTCGGCGATGGACGTACTCGCCTCCCCCTCGCCCGAGGAGGCGTTCGGGCTCGCGGCCGTGGAGGCGCTGGCGGCCGGGCTGCCGGTGCGCTACACCTCCTGCCCGGCCCTTCAGGACCTGCCTCCCCGGTCCGCCCCGGACGCGGTGCGCATCCCGTGCGACGCCGGCGCCTACGCCCGCGCGCTCGCCGGGGTCCGCGCCGCCGGCCCCGGCCCGCGCACCACCCCCGAGGCGGCCCGCCACTACTGCATCACCCGCAGCGCCGCCCGGCTGATGGACGTCTACGCGGCGGCGCTCGCCCACCCGGTCCCGAAGCCCCGATCCCCCGAGAAAGTCGGCCCCTCATGACCCAGAACCCCACCCGGCGCCCCGGCTCCTCCCGCTTCTCCCGTCTGCGCGCGCTCCCGCCCTGGTCGCTGGTGGCGGCCGGCGTCCTCGCGGGCGGGCTGCTGGGCGGCGGTTACGGCGTGCTGCAGACCCCGCAGTACACGGCGACCAGCTATGTCGTCGCCGTCCCCGGCGAGCGGTCCGACACCGCCACCGCGCTCGGCTTCGCACAGGCCTACGGCCGGGTCGCCACCCAGGTCGCGGTGCTCGGCGACGCCCAGGCGCGGGCCGGGGTGCCGATGGCCACCCTGCGGGACGGTGTGCGCACCGCGACCTCGCCGGACGCCCCCATGGTCGCCGTCTCCGCCACCTCGCCCCGCCCGGCCCAGGCCGCCCGCATGGCCAACGCGGTCGCCCGCGCGCTGACCCGGCACGCCGACGCCGCCAAGGCCGCCACCCACGTGGAGCTGATGCAGTTCTCCCCCGCGGTGCCGCCGGCCGAGCCGGCCTCGCCCTCCGCGGGGGTGACCGGTCTGATCGGGGCGAGCGCGGGCGGGCTGCTCGGCGGCCTCGCGCTGCTGGTACGGCCGAGATGCCGGCCCGAGGACGAGTGCGTGCGGGCCTCGGTGCCCGGCCCGGCCTTCGCCGCCGACGCGCGCGGCCGGCTGTGACCGCCACCTTCACGGCACGCACCGCGCGCCCGGTCCTCACCGCCGAGTTCGTCACCGACGAGGCCGCCTTCGCGGCGCTGGCCCCGGCCTGGGGCCGGCTGTTCGGGAAGTGCTCCGCCGCCACCCCGTTCCAGAGCCATGCCTGGCTGCACTCGTGGTGGCTGTCGTACGGCCGGCCCGGGCAGCTCAGGCTGCTGCTGGTGCGAGCCGGCGGCGAACTGGTCGCCGCCGCGCCGCTGATGCTGGTGAGCCGGCCGCTGCCCGCGCTGGTGCCGCTCGGCGGCCCGATCTCCGACTACACGGACGTGCTCCTGGACGACACCGACGACGGAAGGGCGGCCGGCACGCTCACCGATGCGCTCGCGGACGCCGCCTGCACGGCACTGGTCGACTTCCGCGAGGTGCGTCCGGGCGGCGCGGTGGAGCGGGTGTACGACCACTGGTGCGGCCCGCGCCACAAGGTCCGCGACTCGCTGTGCCTGGAGCTGCCCGGTGTGCCCATGGACGGGCTGATCGCCCGGCTGCCGTCGGGCAAGGCGAGCCAGCGGGCGCGGGCCAAGCTGCGCAGGCTGACCGCACTGGGTGTGAGGCGGCGGACGGTGGGCCCGGAGGAGGCGGCCGCGGCACTCGGCCGGCTGCTGGAGCTGCACCGGCTGCAGTGGCAGGGACGGAAGGTGACGAGCGAGCATCTGCGGCGCAGGTTCCGGGAGCACCTGATGCGGGCCGTGCCACCGATGGTGCGCTCGGGGAACGCGGTGGTCACCGAGTTCCTGATCGGCGACGAGGTACTGGCGGTCGATCTGACCCTGCTCTCGGACAGCCTGGCCGGCGGCTACCTCTACGGTGCCCATCCGGGCCTGAGGGACCGGAAGGCGGACGTGGCGGTGATGCTGCTGGACGCCTGCACGGAGCACACCGGTGGCGGGCGCGGCACGCTGAGCCTGCTGCGCGGCGACGAATCGTACAAGCTCCACTGGCGACCCGAACGGGTCGTCAACCAGCGGCTTCTCATGGCCCGTCGGCGCACCGCCCCGCTGCTGGCGGCCGCGCTGAGCGGCGTGGCCGCCAGGCAGTGCGGCAGGGAGGTGCGGCACCGGTGGCGGGAACGCGGCCTGGACTAGGGTCCTGCGTCCGGATCAGGCCGGACCACCCGCGGGCCCGGCATGAACCGGACGAGAGGCCCTAGCGTGTCCGCGACCACCAGTCGAAGCCGGCGCAGGGCTGCCTGCCGAGCCAGTGCTCGGCCCAGTCGCCCAGGTTCAGCGGCGAGCAGGCGGCCGGGGGGCCGGTGGCGGGCGCCGGCTCGGGCAGGGCTGCCGGGGGCGGGGGTGAGGCCGGGGCCGGCGTGGGCGCGGGCGGCTGGGTGAGGCCGTACAGGGCGGTCCGGTAGACCAGCGACGCACGGGGGTTGGCCGAGCACTGCCACACGCCGTGCGGGCAGTAGTCGGTGAGCGTGTTGTACAGCGGCCGGTGCTCGTCGATCCAGGCGAGCATGCGCCGCATGTACTCGGCGTTGTCGCCGTTGCGGAAGAGTCCCCATTCCGGATAGGAGATGGGCTTGCCGTGGGCTTTCGCGAAGTCCACGTGCTGCTGGAGCCCGTAGGGCTCTTTCACCTGCTCGTCGAACGACAGCCCGCTCGGCTGGTCGTAGGAGTCCATGCCGATGATGTCGACCGTGTCGTCCCCGGGGTAGCACTCGGTCCAGGGCACGGCGTCCCGGCCGCGGCTCGGCGTGAAGTCGAACCGGAACTTCTGTCCCGGCACCGACCGCATCGTGGCGACGATCCTGTTCCAGTACGCCTTCCAGGCGGCCGGGTCCGGTCCGCAGCGGTGGGTGTAGGTGATGCCGTTCATCTCCCAGCCGAGCACGATCACCGTGTCCGGCACCCCCAGCTCCACCAGCCGCTCGGCGAGGGTCCTGAAGTGCTGGTCGAACGCACCGCCCGCGGCCTGCCGCAGCAGCAGCCGCACCTGGTCGTCCGGGACGTCCTCCTCGTTGCGCTCCTGCATCGGCACGTTGAGGACGAGCGTCCGGTCCGCCTTCCCCCGCCGCCAGTGCGCCCAGACGTCCAGGAAGCCGGGCGGCCCCTCGATGTCCTGCCAGCTGCCGCCCGGGAGATAGGTGTGGCCGACCTTCAGCTCGGTCCCGCCGAGCCAACGACTCAGCTGGGCCATGTGCGTGACCCCGCTGGGACCGGAGTCGAGAAACGCTCCGAAGGGCCGGACCGCCCGGCCGGGCACGGGGGTCTCCTTGGCCGCCGGAGGTGTCGGCGCCGCCGTGGGTGCCGGAACGGCCGGGGACGCGGGGACGGCCGAGGGTACGGGAGCGGCCGGGCCCGTAGGCACGGTCGTGGGCGCCGGGGCCGGGGCGGGCGGGTTCGCGGCCCGGGCCGTACCCGGGCTCGCGGCGAACCCGGAGCCGACCGCCAGGGTGACCGCCCCGACGACCGATGCCGCGAGCACGACCGGCCGCCCGGGCCGGGCCCCGCGCCGCTGTGCGCTCATGCCTACTCCTCTCTCCACTCGCCCTCCACCGCCCGCCGGGCGGTGGAGGGCGTTCCGTACTGACACCCAGTCACATCAGTACGACCGGCGCCAGCCCGGTTGCCTCTTCCGGGGCGCACGAACCCCCCGTACGGGCCAGCGGAAGACGGTCACGAGCCCGCGGGGTTCCGGTGGGTGGCGAGCGGGTGGAGCAATGGGGGGTGCGCAGGGGCTGGGAGATGGCGACGGCCCGTGAGGTGCCGGGCCACTGCGTCCGGAGAATGCGGCGCGGCGGGTCTCCCCCGGCCTGCGCGTACCGCCGGCGACGGATGCCGGCAAGAGCCCGGAGGCGGGACCGGAAGTGGGGCTGGAGTCCGAGTCGTCGTACCCGGGCCTGTTCCTGGCACGGCGGGCGCGCTGGTGCGAGGGGTGAGACGGCGGCCGCGCGGCACGCCGCCCGGCGTGGCGCCGTGCCTGAGCCGGTCCGGCACTGAAGGATGCTGCACGACGCGGGAGCACGGGTGCACGACGGGGTGCCGGACGCTCGGTCCGGCACCCGACGCGCTACCGACGTGAGGCGGCCCGGCCTCGCCGGTACAGAATCGTTCCGGCAGCGATCAGCACGGCGCTGGCGGCCGACGCCGCGATCATGGCCCGGGCCTCACCACCGGTGTGCGAGAGCTCCGGCGGCTTGGGGTGGTGCCAGCCGTGATGATGCGGCGTGGTCTCCTCACCACCGTAGGGAGGTGCGGTGGTCTCCTCACCACCGTAGGGAGGCGGCGTGGTCTCCTCACCACCGTAGGGAGGTGCGGTGGTCTCCTCACCACCGTAGGGAGGCGGCGTGGTCTCCTCACCACCGTAGGGAGGTGCGGTGGTCTTCTCGCCACCGTAGGGAGGCGTGGTGGTCTCCTCACCACCGTACGGAGGCGAAGTCGTCTTCTCGCCACCGTACGGAGGCGCCGTGGTCTCGGGCGCCTTGGTCTGCTCTCCACCGTAGGGAGGCGCCGTGGTCTCGGGCGCCTTGGTCTGCTCTCCACCGTAGGGAGGCGCCGTGGTCTCGGGCGCCTTGGTCTGCTCTCCACCGTAGGGAGGCGCCGTGGTCTCGGGGGCCTCGCTCTCCTCATCCCCGTACGAAGGAGCCTTGGTCTCAGGGGCCTCGCTCTCCTCATCCCCGTACGAAGGAGCCTTGGTTCCAGGGGCCTCGCTCTCCTCATCCCCATACGAAGGAGCCTTGGTCTCAGGGGCCTCGCTCTCCTCATCCCCATACGAAGGAGCCTTGGTTCCAGGGGCCTCGCTCTCCTCATCCCCGTACGAAGGAGCCTTGGTCTCAGGGGCCTCGCTCTCCTCATCCCCGTACGAAGGAGCCTTGGTCTCGCTGTCGCCGTAGGCGGGCGAGGTCGCCTCGTCATCGCCGTAGGAGGGCGAGGAGTGGCTGCTGCTGGGAGTGGGCTCGTCGGCGGCGTCCTTGGAACCGCTGTCGTCGGAGTCACCGGTGCCGACGGCCTCGTCGACGTGCCGGCTGCTCTCCTGCCCCTCCGTACTGTGATCGGCGGCAGCACAGGAGTCGCCGGCCGCCGAGTTCAGCGCAGCCACCACGCCGGCGGAGTCGCCGCAGACGTCGGCCGGCGCGTTCACCGGGGCCTGGACGTGATTCCCGGCCAGTGTCCCGGGGGAATCCTGAGTGGCGCCGTGCGCGCGGGAGTCGGCGAGCGCGGCACCGCCGTACAAGGACAGCATGCCGGTCGCGACGGCGGCCACGGCCATGCCCTTGCTGAGAGTCTGTCGCAATCTCGTGGTCTTCCTGCTCGAAGAAATGGGAAAGCCGGCCCCGGAACGAAGAATCGACGGATCGACGGTCCGAGGCCGGCCAGTACGCAGCCGGTGGGGCTGTGCGTGGTGTGCGAGAAGCTCAGTCGTTGACGCAGGCGTTGCCGAACGACGGGTTCAGCAGAGCGATGACGTCCACCGTGTCGCCGCAGGCGTTGACCGGCAGGTGGATCGGGACCTGGACGGCGTTGCCGGAGGCGGCACCGGGGGAACCGACCGCGGCGGCCTCGGCCCCGGTGTCGGCGAAGGCGGGTGCCGCACCGCCCAGGGCCATGAGGGCGCCCGCGACGACAGCAACAGTCTTCTTCATGAATGTTCCCTTCTTTGGAGTCATACCCCGACGACGGCCAGAATCGTGTGCGCACGACGTGAACGGTCGTGGTATGGAACGAGGGTTAGACGCAATGGGAGAGCATGGAACGCGAACCGCGCGATAATCACTCGATCGCACCGATCTTTCACGCGACTCCCTCGCCTGGATTTCACGGAAAACAAAGACACCCGGGCGATCCGCAGACGATGCAGCGGACTGCCCGGGCCAGCCGACGTGGAGTCAGCCTTCGGTGTTCGCCGAGAGAACCGAAAGGTCCTCCAGGACGTGCGAGAGCGCGCCGTCCCGCTTGCTGTTCGTGGAGTTCTCGCTGCACTGCTGCTGGACGTGGTCCGAGAGAACCGGGATGTCCTGGATGGTGCCGCCGATGGCCGCGTCGACGGCGACGTCGGTGTCCTGGACGCCCAAGCACGGCTTGTTGAGCGAGCCCTGCACCAGCGAGAGCTGCGGACTCAGGCTGCCGCTCGTCGCCGAGTTGCCGAACGACGAGATGTTGTCGTTGCCGTTCACGACGGTCGGTCCGTTGTCGTTGCCGATGGCAAGCGCCTGCGGCGCGGCCGCCACCGCCATTCCCACGACAGAAGCGACGGTCGCAGCGGCGACCATTGCCTTCTTGAGCACTTCGCGTTCCTTTCCTCGTAGCGACGCATGCCCTACGGCCTCATCAACCCGGTACATAGGGAATGGTTCCGCTTATTCACTCTGTTGGAGCGTAAACAGCGAGGGAGGTGACAGGAAGTCACCGATCCGAAGAACACATCACGGTCCACCCCTTCGGCCGACAGGGTGAACGGGAGAAACCACGCGGGATCCGCAGAGTTGAGCAGGGCGCTCCGGTACGGGGTTTCCTCAGAAAGGATTGGCCAGTGATCAAGAAGCTTGTTGCCACTGCGGCTGTCGCCGCTTCCGCCTTGGGCGCCTCCGCTGCCGCGGCACCGCAGGCGCTGGCGGTCGGGAACGACCAGGGCCCGACCGTCGCGAACGGCAACGCGGGATGGCAGGCCTTCGGCAACTCGACCACGTACGGGAAGATGAGCCCGCAGCTCGCTCTCATCCAGGGATCCTTCAACAAGCCTTGCATCGCCGTGAACGACATTCCGGCCTCGGTCGACGCGGCCATCGGAGGAGCGATCCAGGACGTTCCGATCCTTTCCGACCACATGCAGCAGCAGTGCACCGAGAACTCCTCGAACGTCAAGCGCGACGGCGCGCTGGCGCACCTGCTGGAGGACGTGTCGGTCCTGTCCTCGAACGCCGACAAGTGATCCGGTGATCGAAGCGGGGCGCCGAGTGGTCCGGCGCCCCGCTTCGTCGTGTCAGCGGCGGTACAGCGCCTCTATCTGCTCGGCGTACGCGGCCGTCACCGCGTGCCGCTTGACCTTCAGCGAGGGGGTCAGCAGCCCGTTCTCCTCGGTGAACTCCCCCTCGACCAGCACGAAGGCGCGGATCGACTCGGCGCGGGAGACGGCCTGGTTGGCGTAGTCGACCGCCCTCTGCACCTCGGCCCGCAGCCGCTCGTCGCGGACCAGCCCGGACAGCGGGGTGTCCGGCGGCAGCTTCCGCACGGACAGCCAGTGGGCGACCGCCTCCCGGTCGAGGGTGATCAGGGCGGCGACGAAGGGCCGGTTGTCACCGACGACCACGCACTGGCCGACGGGCGAGCGGCTGCGCAGCCGGTCCTCCAGGACTGCGGGCGCGACGTTCTTGCCGCCGGAGGTGACGAGGATGTCCTTCTTGCGGCCGGTGATGGTCAGATAGCCGTCGTCGTCCAGGGCGCCGAGGTCGCCGGTGGAGAACCAGCCGTCGTGCAGCACGGCGTCCGTGGCGGCCGGGTTGTTCCAGTACGCCCCGAAGACGATTCCGCCCCGGATCAGCACCTCGCCGTCGTCGGCGATGCGCACGGACACCCCGGGCACCGGCAGGCCGACGGTGCCGGGGCGGGGGCCGAGCGGCGGCACGATGGTGGCGGCGGCGCTGGTCTCGGTCAGGCCGTAGCCCTCGTAGACGACGATGCCGGCCGCGTGGAAGAACAGGTTGAGGTCGCGGTCCAGCGGAGAGCCGCCGCTGACGGCGTACCGCATCCGGCCGCCCAGTTCCCTGCGGATGCGGCGGTAGACCAGCAGGTCGTACAGCGCCCAGGCGGCGTACAGGCCGAGGCCCGGGCCCTTGCCGGTGCCCGAGAACCCCCGCAGGTGGGCCTCGCCGAAGCGGACGGCGATCCGCTCGGCGCGGTCGAAGGAGGCGGCCCGGCCGAGCTTCTCGGCGGTGGCGCGCCCGGTGTCGTGGATCTTCTCGAAGAGGTACGGCACCCCGACCAGGAAGGTGGGCCGGAACTCCTTGAGCATGGGCCTGAGTTCGTCGGGCTTGACGCTCGGGAAGTGGCCGGTTTCGATGCGGGCCAGCAGGCAGGCGAGTTGCAGGGTGCGGCCGAGGATGTGGGCGAGCGGAAGGAAGAGCAGCGTGGAGGCGGGCCGGCCGGTGACGGCCTGGAGGACCGGGTGGAGCAGCTCGACGGTGTTGGCGGCCTCGGCGTGCAGGTTGGCGTGGGTGAGGACGCAGCCCTTGGGCCGGCCGGTGGTGCCGGAGGTGTAGCAGATGGTGGCGACGGTGTCGGGGGTCAGTGCGGCGCGCCGCTTGGCGAGTTCGTCGTCGGGGAGGTCCCGGCCGAGGATGGTGAGGTCGGCGAGGGCGCCCGCGTCCAGCTGCCAGAGCCTCGGCGGATGTGCGTGGCCGGCGGTGCCGGCGGTGACCGTGGCCGCGTTCGCCGCGGTCTCGGTGACGGCGAACCGGGCGCCGGAGTCGCGGACGATCCACTCCACCTGTTCGGCGGAGGAGGTCGGGTAGACCGGCACGGACTGGCCGCCGGCTGCCCAGACGGCGAAGTCCAGGACCGTCCACTCGTAGCGGGTGCGGGACATCAGCAGCACCCGGCCGCCCGGTTCGAGTCCGGCGGCGATCAGCCCCTTGGCCACGGCGGCCACTTCGGCGGCGAAGAGCGCCGCGCCGACCGGCCGCCAGGCGTCCCGTTCGCGGCGGCGCAGCAGCACCGCGTCCGGGGTCTCGGCCGCGTGCCGGAACGGCAGGTCGGCCAGGGAACCGGAGGCGAGCGGGGGCGCCAGGGGCGCGGCCCGCACCTCGCGCACCGTGCCCTCGGCGTCCCGGACGATCTCCACCGCGGCGCGGTCCGCGAGACCGGTGTGCTGCCGTGCCCGTTTCAGATCCCTGCGTGCGCCCATGACGGCTCCCGGTGGCGGTACGACCGACGGCCCCTACCGGTGCGTCAACTTACTCGGAAGTAAGGAAAGGTCAATGGGGCGTGCGGGACGGGATCACGGGCTAGGGTCTTTCGTTTGGATCAGGCCGAGCCCGGCATGATCCAAACGAGAGGCCCTAGACTAGGACACGACGTCCTTGCGGGCGAAGCCCCGAAAGGACAGGGCGAAGAGCACCAGGGCGTACGACACGGAGATCGCGGCGCCCTGAGTCATGCCGGACCACTCGGGACGCGGCTGGACGGCGTCGGCCCAGGCGAACTGCCAGTGCGCGGGCAGGAAGTCACGCCAGTGGCCGAGGGCGGTGACGGCGTCCAGGACGTTCCCGACGATGGTCAGGCCGACCGCGCCGCCGACCGCGCCGAGCGGGGCGTCCGTCTTGGTCGACAGCCAGAACGCCAGGCCGGCCGTGACCAGTTGGGACACGAAGATGTACGCCACGGCCACCAGGAGGCGCTGTGCCGCCGTACCGGTGTCCAGCGCACCGCCGGTGGGGATCTCCAGCGGGCCCCAGCCGTACGCGGCCGTGCCGACGGCGAGCGCCACGACCGGCAGCAGCACCATCGCGGCGAGGCTCAGCCCGAGCGCCACGACGAGCTTGGACCACAGCAGCCGGGCGCGGGGCACGGGCGCGGCGAGCAGATAGCGCAGCGAGGACCAGCTCGCCTCCGAGGCGACCGTGTCCCCGCAGAACAGGGCGACCGGGATCACCAGCAGGAAGCCCGCCGACACGAAGAGGTTGACGGCGGCGAAGTTGGCGCCGGAGGCGGTGGCCGTGTCCATCAGCGTGACCTGGTTGTTCCGGCCGCCCGGTTCGCCGCCGACGGCGAAGGCGATCAGCAGCACGAACGGCAGCAGGGCCAGGACCACGCCCATGACCAGCGTGCGGCGCCGCTTGAACTGCCGGACCAGCTCGACCCGCAGCGGCAGGGTGCGCCCCGCCCGGTAGCCGGAGGCGACCTCGGTGAGCGTACTCATGCGGAACCTCCGATCAGGGTGAGGAAGGCGTCTTCCAGGCGTCGGTGGGGGCCGACCGAGGCGACCGGCACCTCCAGCCGGACCAGCTCCACGACCAGCCGCTCGGCCGTGCCGCCGGGTTCGAGCCGGATCAGCAGCCCGTCGTCGGTGCGCACGGCGGAGGCGACGCCGTCCAGCGCGGCCACCTTCTCCACCACCGGCTCGTCCACAGGTGTGGCGGTGCCGACCAGCAGGGTGTCGCCGGAGCCGACGATGTCCCGGACCGGACCGGCCTGCACGAGCCGGCCGCGGTCCATCACCACCAGGTGGGTGCAGGACTGCTCCACCTCGGCGAGGAGATGGCTGGAGACGATCACCGTGCGGCCGGCGGCCGCGTAGCGGATCATCACCTCGCGCATCTCGCGGATCTGGGGCGGGTCCAGGCCGTTGGTGGGCTCGTCCAGGATGAGCAGGTCGGGCAGGCCGAGCATGGCCTGGGCGATGGCGAGGCGCTGGCGCATGCCCTGCGAGTAGGTGCGCACCGCGCGGACGAGCGCGTCGCCGAGCCCGGCGATCTCCAGGGCCTCGTCCAGGTGGGCGTCCTCGGGCGGGCGGCCGGTGGCCCGCCAGTACAGCTCCAGGTTCTCCCGGCCGGACAGGTGGGGCAGGAAGCCCGCGCCCTCCACGAAGGCGCCCACCCGGGAGAGCACCGGGGCGCCGGGCCGGACGGCGTGGCCGAAGACGCGGATCTCACCGTGGTCCGGCCGGATGAGGCCCATCAGCATGCGCAGGGTGGTGGTCTTGCCCGCGCCGTTGGGTCCGAGCAGGCCGAGCACCTGGCCCTTCTCGACGCGGAAGGACACCTCGCGGACGGCGTACCGGTCGGTGGACTTCGCGTACCGCTTGCTCAGGTCCTTGATGACGAGCGGGACCTCGGTCAGTTCCGGGTCGGGCGCCGGGGCGGCCGTGCGGCGGCGGGCGGTGACCAGCAGGGCGAGGGCGGCGGCCGCGCCGGCCGCGGGCAGCCACCACACCCAGGCGGGCAGGGGTGCCGCGGCGGTGGTGACGGCGGGGGCCGTCGGCACGCTCAGGTCTCCCCTCAGGGAGACGGTGTAGTCGGCCGGGGCGGCCGGTGAGGCGTAGCCGAGGTCGGTGGAGGCGAGGACCAGGCGGAGCCGGTGGCCCTTGCGCACCTCGTGGTCGATCGCCGGGAGGGTGACGGTGACGTCCTTGCCGGTCTTGGCTCCGGTCACCCGGAAGGGGGCGACGAGCTGGGCGGGCAGCACCTGCCGGGTGCCGCCGGGACCGACGTCGTAGACCTTGCCGAACAGGACGGCGTCGGCGCGGGTGGAGGTGATGTGCACGGTGGCGGTGGGGGCGCCGGTGATCCGCAGGTCGCGGGTGAGCGGTGCCGAGTCGAAGCGCGCGAACTGGCCGGGGAAGTCCAGGGAGACGCCGACGCCGAGCGCGGACAGCTGGGCGAGGCCGCCGGAGCCGCCGAGGCCGGGCAGCGCGGAGACGCCTGGCGGGCTGGCGCCGGCCGGGTTGGCGACGTGCTGTTCGCCTCCGGTGAGGGCGATGGCGCGCCGGTGGTCGTGCAGGCCCGGGTAGGCGTCGGCGCTCGCGCCGCGCAACTGGGCCGTGCCGTTGGTGGAGTCGACGCCTCCGGTGCGGGTGATCCGGAAGGCCGGTCCCGTGTCGGCGCTCTTGTCGCCCTTCAGGTACCGGTCGAACCAGGCACGCACGCGCGCCTCGACCCGGCCGGTCTCCATGTCGCCGCCGTCGTGTCCGCCGGCGATCCAGTCGACGGCGACGGGGGCGCCGTTCGCGCTGATCGCCTTCTCGGCGGCGTCGGCCTGGTCGAGGGTGAACAGGGAGTCCTTCTGACCCTGCACCAGCAGGGTGGGGACCCGGATGCGGTCGCCGAACGCGGCCGGGGAGCGCTCCTCCAGCACCTTCCGGGCGGCCGGGTCGGGGGTGCCGGACTCGGCGACCCGCTCGTACATCCGGCACAGGGCGGGCTGGAGCTTCGCGCAGCCGCCACCGGTGTTGACGAAGACGCCGGCCCACAGCTTCTTGAAGACGCCGTTCGGGAACAGGGCGTCCGCGAGGTTCCAGTAGGTGATCGCCGGGGCGATGGCGTCGACCCGGCGGTCCTGTCCGGCGGCGAGCAGGGAGACCGCGCCGCCGTAGGACCCGCCGGCCAGGCCCACGCGGGGGTCGCCGGGCTTGTCGAGTCGCACCTCGGGCCGCTTCGCCAGCCAGTCGACGAGCCGGGAGACGTCGGCGACCTCGCCCTTCGGGTCGTTGAGCCCGATCTTCCCGGTGGACCGGCCGAAGCCGCGCGCCGACCAGGTCAGGACGGCGTACCCCTCCCGGGCGAGGTCCTCGGCCTGCCGCCGCATGTCGTCCTTGCTGCCGCCGAAGCCGTGCGCGAGGAGGACGGCGGGGTGCCGGCCGGCGCCGGCCGGGGTGAAGTACGAGGTGTCCAGGCGCACCCCGTCGACCGCCATGACCCGGTCGCTGCGGCGCACGGCACCCGTGTCGTCGGAGGCGACGGCCGCCGTCCACGTGCCGGCGCCGGCCAGCACCGCGACGGCGGCCGCGGCGGCGACCGGCCGGCGCGGCCCGCGCAGCAGCTTCCGCAGCCCACGAGGTCGAAGATCCATGCGTCAACGGTACGGGTCGGCACCGACAACCGCTGCCGACCTCGGGGGGAGGGGATGCCCCTCCCCCGGGAGTACGGTTCTGCCGCGTCGTACCGCGCTCGTGGTACGGCCGCCGGCCCGGTCACTTCCGTGACCGGGCCGGCTGCGGGTCGGTGGTGTTCGAGCGCGTGGTTCCCCGCGCCTTCGGGGCGATCAGGGGCGCAGGGCCTCGCCGGCCGGCCGGGCGGGGACCGGGCCGGCCTGGGCCGGGACGGTCACCGGCGTCTCCGGGATCCGCGCGTCCTCCGGGATCGTCACCAGCCAGTGGGTGTCGCGGCGCGGGCGCAGGTACAGGGCCCAGTAGAGGGTGGCGGCGGCGGTGATGCCGCCGGTCCACAGCAGGTAGCTCGTCTCCTGCTGGGTCAGGATGTACGCCAGGACGGCGATGAGCAGGACCGGCATCGCGGGCCACAGCGGCATCCGCCAGGCCGGCGTGTGCTTGTGGGAGCCGCGGCGGGCGAGCAGGGCGGCGACCGCGACCAGCAGGTACATGCCGGTCACCGAGACGCCGGTGACGCCGTACAGCGTGTCCAGGTTGACGAAGCAGAGCAGTGCGCCGGGGACGCCGACCGCGAGGGTGGCCACCCAGGGGGAGCCGAACCGGCCGAGCCGGGAGAACACCGTGTTGACCGGGCCGGGCCAGGCCTTGTCGCGGGCCGAGGCGAACAGGACGCGGGAGTTCTGGATGACCATGACGATGCCCGCGTTGATGATGGCGAGGGCCACGCAGAGGCTGACGAAGGTGCCGACGGCGGAGTTGGACCAGGCGGTGACCATGGCGCTGATGTCGCCGCCGGTCAGCTCCGTCAGGTCGGAGGCGCCCATGGTGATGGCGGCGACCGGTACCAGGATGACCACGGTGGAGATGGCGAGGGTGGCGAGGACCGTGCGGGCGACGTTGCGGCGCGGGTTCTCGAGTTCCTCGGAGAGGTAGACGGCGGTCGAGAAGCCCTGGGTGACGAAGAGGGCGATGGCCAGCCCGGAGACGATCAGCATGGCCGTCACGGTGTCCGCGTGGCCGTCGCCGCCCGCCACCTGGAGGGAGACGAGGCTGCCGGCCCCGCGGTGGCTGTGCGTGAAGCCCAGCAGGGCGACGACTCCGGCGGCGATGACCTCGAGGACCAGGAAGATGCCGGTGATCCAGGCGTTGGCGCGCAGGTCCAGCAGGCCGGCGAGGGTGGCGAGCAGCATCACGCCGGCGCCGGTCATGGACGGGTCGAGGTGGACGATCGGGGCGAGGTAGTCCGCCGTGCCCATCGCGATCACCGGCGGCACGATCATCACGACCAGCAGGGAGAGCACGAAGACCAGCCAGCCGGCGAGCCGTCCGGCCATCGTCGACACCATGGCGTACTCGCCGCCGGCGCTGGGGATGAGGGTGCCCAGCTCCGAGTAGCAGAACGCCACGGCGATACAGAGGAGGGAGCCGATGCCGATCGTCAGGGCGGTGGCGGTGCCGAGGGATCCGAACAGGTCCGGGACGACGACGAAGAGCGTGGAGGCGGGCGTGACGCACGACAGGGTCAGCAGCGTGCCGCCGATGACACCGATGGACCGCTTCAGCCCTGGTGCGGGGGCCGTCGGGGTGTCGGCCACGGACTTCTGGAGCGTGTCGGTCATACGGCGGTTCCGATCGACTCGTGCGACTGAGGGTGGGGGTCGGGAGCGCTATCGCCTCCGGCGGATCGTTCGTACGTTCATCTCGTCCGCTCCCGGCGCTGCATAGAACCCCGACGAAAACCGCCACGTCAATGGCGGTTTACCTTCGGAATCCGCACTTGTGGATGACCTTGCGTCGCATCACTTTCCCAGGCCGTGACGCCCTGTGGGCGCTTTCATCAAGCTTCAGGCGATTGTGACCTTGCTTTTCAAGGTCATTTTGACCCAAGCCCTTAGTCATCCGTTTCATCCCGCACAAACGGGAACCGCAGCCGACGTTTCAAAAAAATGTCAACCCGTCCGGTATCCGGACGTCTAATCCGGTCGCGTCCATGTCATAGGCGCTGGGTAGAGTGCGCCCGCACAGCAGGCACACAGCACTTTGGGGTGGGACACATGAGGATGCGACACACCGCCGCCTGGGTGGCGTTCGCGACGGCGGCACTGGTGACGGCCTCCGGTTGCGGTTCGGAGAGCGTGAAGTCGGCCGTCAAGACGGTCGACAAGGCCGACAAGGCGATGGCCGCGCTGGCCAGGGCCACGGACCGGACGGAGGAGCTGGGCTCGGCCGAGGTGCGGATGTCGACCGACCTCGGCACCGGCACCCCGATCGCCATGGACGGCACCTACTCCTGGGGCGACGGGTACGCCTTCGACGTCCAGATGGACACCAAGGCCGCGAACATGCAGGCGGTGAACCACTCGCCGAAGACACACGTCCTGTTCGTCCACGGTGTCTACTACTACGACGTCGACGCCTTCCCCTCCGGCCCGTACCAGGGCAAGGACTGGATCAGGGTCGACGGCTCGGCCCTGTTCGGGGAGAAGGGCGCCCAGGCCCTCAGCGGGGACAACGGCAGCCCCTCCGCCTCCATGAAGGGCCTGAAGTACGCCAAGGACGTCCAGAACCTCGGCACGCAGACCGTGAACGGACGGCGCACCACGCACTACCGCGGCGTGATCGACCGCGCGCACATGGGCAAGTTCAAGGACGTCTACGGCGAGGGCAGCCCCATGGGCGAGGCCACCGGCACGAAGTCCATCGTCATGGACGTGTGGGTCGGTTCCGACGACCTGCCGGTGCGGCTGAAGGAGAAGCTCGGCGTCATGACCATCAGCATGGACTTCGACAAGTTCGGCAAGACGGTCAGCGTCAAGACCCCGCCGGCGGCGCGCACCGCCGACCTCACGGACGTGATCGCGAAGCAGCAGAAGCAGCAGGGCTGAGACACGCCGGTGCCCCGTCCTCCCTGCGGAGGACGGGGCACCGTACTGTCCGGCACACCGCGCGGCGGGCTCCCGGCCCGGCGGGCGCGCGGCGGGTCTTCCGGCCCGGCGGGCGCGCGGCGGGCTTTCCGGCTCAGTGGTTGCGCGGGAAGCCCAGGTCCACGCCCGCCGGAGCGTCGGCCGGGTCGGGCCAGCGCGTGGTGACGACCTTGCCGCGGGTGTAGAAGTGCGTGCCGTCGTTGCCGTAGATGTGGTGGTCGCCGAAGAGCGAGTCCTTCCAGCCGCCGAAGGAGTGGTAGCCCACCGGCACCGGGATCGGCACGTTCACGCCCACCATGCCGGCCTCGATCTCCAGCTGGAAGCGGCGGGCGGCGCCGCCGTCCCGGGTGAAGATCGCGGTGCCGTTGCCGAACGGCGAGGCGTTGATGAGGGCCACGCCCTCCTCGTAGGTGTCGACGCGCAGCACGCACAGCACCGGGCCGAAGATCTCGTCCTGGTACGCCTTCGCGCTGGTCGGCACCTTGTCGAGCAGCGAGATGCCGATCCAGTGGCCGTCCTCGAAGCCCGCCCCTTCATAGCGGTACGCCGAACCGTCGAGCACGACCTCGGCGCCCTCGGCGGCGGCGCCGGACACGTACGAGGCCACCTTGTCGCGGTGGACCTTGGTGATCAGCGGGCCCATCTCGGAGGCCGGGTCGTTGCCCGGCCCGATCTTGATCTTCTCGGCGCGCTCGCGGATCTTCTCCACCAGCGTGTCGCCGATGGCGCCCACGGCGACGACGGCCGAGATGGCCATGCAGCGCTCGCCCGCGGAGCCGTAGGCGGCCGAGACCGCCGCGTCGGCCGCCGCGTCCAGGTCGGCGTCCGGCAGGACCAGCATGTGGTTCTTGGCGCCTCCGAGGGCCTGCACGCGCTTGCCGGCCGCGGAGGCGGTGGTGTGGATGTAGCGGGCGATCGGGGTCGAACCGACGAAGGAGACGGCCTTGACGTCCGGGTGCTCCAGGAGGCGGTCCACGGCCACCTTGTCGCCGTGGACGACGTTGAAGACGCCGTCGGGCAGACCGGCCTCGGCCAGCAGCTCGGCGATCTTGATCGCGGCCGACGGGTCCTTCTCCGACGGCTTGAGCACGAAGGTGTTGCCGGTCGCGATGGCGATCGGGAACATCCACATCGGGACCATCGCCGGGAAGTTGAACGGCGTGATGCCGGCGACGACACCGAGCGGCTGGCGGATGGAGGAGACGTCGACGCGGCTGGCGACCTGCGTGGACAGCTCGCCCTTCAGCTGCACGTTGATGCCGCAGGCCAGGTCGACGATCTCCAGGCCGCGCGCTACCTCACCGAGGGCGTCCGAGTGCACCTTGCCGTGCTCGGCGGTGATCAGCTCGGCGATCTCGTCGCGGTGCGCGTCGAGCAGCGCGCGGAACCGGAACAGGATCGTGGTGCGCTGGGCCAGCGAGGACTGGCCCCACGTCGCGAAGGCGTCCTTGGCCGCCGCGACGGCCGCGTCCACCTCCTCGACCGACGCGAACGCGACCTTCGTGGTCACCGCGCCGGTCGCCGGGTCCGTGACCGGCCCGTACGTGCCCGACGCGCCTTCGACGGTCTTGCCGCCGATCCAGTGGTTGACGATCTTCGTCATGCCCAGAGACTCCTTCTTACAGATGGCGGCGTCGGGTCGAGACGTGCCGTTCGTACAGCTCTCGTGCCTTGACCGCCGACGGTCGGGTCGCGGTCTCGGCCACAGGAACATCCCACCAGGCCTGTGCCGGAGGCGCGCCAGACACAGTGTCGGACGTTTCGGTCTCCACGTAGACACATGTGGGAGTGTCGGCGGCCCGCGCCTCGGCGAGTGCCGCGCGCAGGTCCCGTACCGTCTTCGCGCGCAGCACCCGCATCCCGAGGCTGGCTGCGTTGGCGGCGAGGTCGACGGGGAGCGGGGCGCCCGTGTACGTCCCCTCCTCCGTGGGGAACCGGTACGCCGTGCCGAACCGTTCCGCGCCGACCGCCTCCGACAGACCGCCGATGGACGCGTACCCGTGGTTCTGCACGAGCAGGACCTTGATCGCGATGCCCTCCTGCACGGCGGTCACGATCTCCGTCGGCATCATCAGGTAGGTGCCGTCGCCGACCAGCGCCCACACGTTCCGTTCGGGCGCGGCGAGCTTCACGCCGAGCGCGGCCGGGATCTCGTAGCCCATGCAGGAGTAGCCGTACTCCAGGTGGTACTGGTCGTGCGACCGGGCCCGCCACAGCTTGTGCAGGTCGCCCGGGAGTGAGCCGGCCGCGTTGACGATGATGTCCGACTCGTCCACCAGGGCGTCCAGGGCGCCGACGACCTGCGGCTGGGACGGCCGTGCGTCGGGTTCGGCGGCCTCGAAGCAGGCGTCGACTCGCTGTTCCCAGCGCTCCTTGTCCTCGGTGTACTCGGTGACGTACGGGCCGGTGACCTCGTGCCCGTGCATCACCAGCGCCTCGGTCAGCTCGCCCAGGCCGCTGCGGGCGTCCGCGACCAGGGGCAGCCCGGCCAGCTTGTGGCCGTCGAAGGGCGCGATGTTGAGGTTCAGGAAGCGGACGTCCGGGTTCTCGAAGAGGGTGCCGGAGGCTGTGGTGAAGTCGGTGTAGCGGGTGCCGACGCCGATCACCAGGTCCGCGGTGCGGGCCAGCTCGTCGGCGGTCGCGGTGCCGGTGTGGCCGACCCCGCCGACGTCCTGCGGGTGGTCGTACCGGAGCGAGCCCTTGCCGGCCTGGGTGGAGGCGACCGGGATGCGGGTCGCCGACGCGAACTCCGCGAGGGCTTCCTCCGCCCGGCTGTGGTGGACGCCGCCGCCGGCGATGACCAGCGGCCTGCGCGCCTGCCGGATGACCCGGACCGCCTCGGCCAGCTCGGTGGGGTCGGCGCCCGGCCGCCGCACGGTCCACACGCGCGTCGAGAAGAACTCCTCCGGCCAGTCGTACGCCTCCGCCTGGACGTCCTGCGGCAGGGCGAGTGTCACGGCGCCGGTCTCGACCGGGTCGGTGAGGACCCGCACGGCCTGGAGCGCGCTCGGGATCAGCTGCTCGGGGCGGGTGACGCGGTCGAAGTACTTCGACACCGGGCGCAGGGTGTCGTTGACCGAGACGTCGCCCGCGTGGGGCATCTCCAGCTGCTGGAGGACCGGGTCGGCGGGGCGGGTGGCGAAGACGTCGCCGGGCAGGAGCAGGACCGGGAGGTGGTTGATGGTGGCCAGGGCGGCGCCGGTGACGAGGTTGGTCGCGCCGGGGCCGATCGAGGTCGTCACCGCGTGCGTGGACAGGCGGTTCGACTGGCGGGCGTAGCCGACCGCCGCGTGCACCATGGACTGTTCGTTGCGGCCCTGGTGGTACGGCATGACGTCGGTGTACTCGATCAGCGCCTGGCCGAGTCCCGCGACGTTGCCGTGGCCGAAGATGCCCCAGGTGGCGCCGATCAGCCGCTGCCGCCCGCCGTCCCGCTCGGTGTACTGGGCGGCGAGGAAGCGGACGAGCGCCTGGGCGACGGTCAGCCGGATCGTCATCGGTAGCCCCCTGTGCTTACTACGTGATCGGGGTGGAAGCAGATCCGCCATTCCCGGGTCTCGCCCGGGCCCGCCATGACGTTCAGGTAGTACATGTCGTGCCCGGGCTGGGCGATGGACGGGCCGTGCCAGCCGTCGGGGACGAGGACGGCGTCGCCGGAGCGGACCTCGGCGAGGACGTCGGATCCGTCCGGGCGTGAGGGGGATACGCGCTGATAGCCGAAACCGTTCGGGCCGTCGATCTCGAAGTAGTAGATCTCCTCCAGCTCGGACTCCACGCCCGGCCGGTGCTCGTCGTGCTTGTGCGGCGGGTACGAGGACCAGTTGCCGCCCGGGGTGATCACCTCGACGGCGATCAGCCTGTCGCAGTCGAAGGCGTCGGCGGAGGCGAAGTTGCGCACCCGGCGGGCGCAGCCGCCGCTGCCTCGGTCCTCGACGGAAACCTCCGGCGCGGGGCCGTAGCGGGCGGGGAGTCGTCGCTCGCACTTCGCTCCTGCCAGGGCGAAGCGGCCTCCCGCGCCGGAGGCGATCTGGACCCGGGTGTCCCGGGGGGCGTACACGAAGTCGGAGACGTCCGCGAACACATTGTCCCGGCCCAGGAGTTGGAACTCACCGTTCTCGGTCGATGCGGTGTCGATTCGAACGGTACATCCGCCTTCCAGCGGAAGCACGATCCACTCGCTGTCCCCGGTGGTGAACGTATGGCTGCCGCCGGGCGCCAGCTCGACGACACGCAGGCTGCTGTGTGTCCAGCCGGCCGACTTGGGGTCGATGTCGACGGCGTACTGGGCGTTCGCGGTGGCGCCCCTGGGCAGGTGCAGGTCGGTGCTGGTCATGCGGCCCCTCACAGCAGTCCTACGGCGGTGTCCACGGCGGCGGCCACGTCGCCGTCCGCCGGGTACAGCAGCGAGCGGCCGACCACCAGGCCGCGCACGGTGGGGAGTTGGAGCGCACCGCGCCACTTCTCGTAGGCGGCGTCCTGGTCCTCGGGCGAGTCGCCGATGTCCCCGCCGAGCAGCACGGCGGGCAGCGTGGAGGTCTCCATGACCCAGGCCATGTCGTCGGGGTTCTCGGTGACCGGAACCTTCAGCCAGGTGTAGGCCGAGGAGCCGCCGAGGCCGGAGGCGATGGCGATGGACCTGGTGACGGCCTCGGCGGACAGGTCGTTCGTCAGCTTCCCCTCGGGGGTGCGGCGGCTGATGAACGGCTCGACGAACACCGGAAGCCGGCGCGCGGCCATGGCGTCGACGGCGCGGGCGGTGGACTCCAGGGTGGTGAGGGAGCCCGGGTCCGCGTAGTCGACGCGCAGCAGCAGCTTGCCCGCGTCGAAGCCGAGGCGCTCGATGTCCTCGGGGCGGTGGCCGGTGAAGCGGTCGTCGAGTTCGAAGCTCGCGCCCTGAAGGCCGCCGCGGTTCATGGAGCCCATGACGACCTTGTGGTCCAGGGCGCCGAGGAGCAGCAGGTCGTCCAGGATGTCGGCGGTGGCGAGGACGCCGTCGACGCCGGGCCGGGACAGTGCCAGGCAGAGGCGTTCGAGCAGGTCGGCACGGTTGGCCATGGCGAGCCTGCGGTCGCCGACGGCGAGGGCGCCGCGGGCCGGGTGGTCGGCGGCGACGATCATCAGCCGGCCGGTCCCGGTCAGCAGGGGTCTGCGGGCCCGGCGGGCGGCGGCCTCGGCGATCGCCTCGGGGTGGTGGGTGCGGATGCGGACGAGCTCGGCGACGTCGACCCGGGGGCGCCGTCCGGCGTCCCCGCCCTCGGCGTGCGCGCCCGCGACCCGGCCGGCCCTCACAGGACCGCTCCGGCGTCGAGCGCGGCGGCCACCTCGTGCGGGGCCGGCATCGCGGAGGAGCACTCCAGGCGGGAGGCGACGATGGCGCCGGCCGCGTTGGCGTACCGCATGACCGTCTCCACGTCCCAGCCCGCCAGCAGGCCGTGACAGAGGGCGCCGCCGAAGGCGTCGCCGGCACCGAGTCCGTTGAGGACGGTGACGGGCAGCGGCGGGACCTCGGCCGACTCGCCGTCGCGGTGGACGGCGAGGACTCCCTTGGGCCCCTGCTTGACGACGGCCAGCTCGACCCCGGCGTCCAGCAGCGCGCGGGCGGCGGCATGCGGCTCACGCAGCCCGGTGGCGATCTCCACCTCGTCCACGTTGCCGACGGCGACGGTGGTGTGGCGCAGGGCCTCGGCGTAGAAGGGGCGGGCCTCGTCGGGGTGGCTCCAGAACATGGGGCGCCAGTCGAGGTCGAAGACGGTGGTCCCGGCCCCGGCCCGGTGGGCGAGGGCCGCGAGGGTCGCCGTACGGCTGGGCTCCTCGCTCAGGCCGGTGCCGGTGACCCAGAAGATCCGTGTCCGGCGGATGGCGTCGAGGTCCAGCTCGTGGGCGTCGATCTCCAGGTCGGGGGCCTTGGGCTGCCGGTAGAAGTAGAGCGGGAAGTCGTCCGGCGGGAAGACCTCGCAGAAGGTGACGGGGGTGGGCAGTCCGGGGACCGGGGTGACCCAGCGGTCGTCGACGCCGAATCCGCGCAGCGCCTCGTGCAGATAGGTGCCGAACGGGTCGTCGCCGGTGCGGGTGATGACGGCGGTGTGCCGGCCGAGCCGGGCCGCGGCGACCGCGACGTTGGTCGCCGACCCGCCGAGGAACTTGCCGAAGGACGACACCCGGGCGAGCGGGACACCGGTCTGCAAGGGGTAGAGGTCCACTCCGATCCGCCCCATGGTGATCAGGTCGTAGGCCATCGGCTTCCCTTCGTCATGGCTCTCCCCGGCTTTCTAGTCCGTCCACCGAAGCCTGTCAATGTTTTGTCCAGACATTCGGACCAGGCGATGGCCGGAGTGTCACAAACACCCCCTTCCTGTCACACATGTCACGGGTACGCGAACTCTGGGTCACACCCGGTCGACAGCCAGCCTCCGCCGGTCACTCTGCGTCGTTCACCGGGCACAGGCTTGGTGATCGCCAGCGCAGCGCCCGGTCCCCCCGGCGGCCGTACCAGGCCGCCGCCGCGGCGTGCGCGGGGAGGTGCAACCCATGACCGACCGAAGGCTCTGGTCCTACAAGGAGATCGCGGCGCACATCCGGGTGCAGCCGGACACCGTACGGTCCTACCGCAAGCACGGGCTGCTGCCCCCGCCCGACCACGTCGAGGGCGGCAAGCCCTACTGGTACGCCGACACCGTCCGCGCCTGGGTCGCCTCCCGCCCCGGCAACCGGGCCCGCGGAGACGGCTGACCGCCGCCGGGGAGGGGGCGCGGCGGGGCCGTCAGCTCCAGGGCTCGATGACCGTGACCCCCGCCCCCGGCGCCGTGTCCATGGCGGCGAGCGCCGCCGGGGCCGCGCCGAGGGTGATCGTCCGGGTCACCAGGAGGTCGGGGCGCAGGACGCCGGTGCGGACCAGGTGGAGCATGCCGGGGTAGGCGTGGGCGGCCATGCCGTGGCTGCCGAGGAGTTCGAGTTCCAGGGCGATCGCCCGGGCCAGCGGGACCGGGGTGGTGCCGTCGGCCGAGGGCAGCAGGCCGACCTGGACGTGCCGGCCGCGGCGGCGCAGCCCGTTCACGGAGGCCGCGCAGGCGGCGGGCGAGCCGAGCGCGTCGAGGGAGAGGTGGGCGCCGCCGCCGGTGAGTTCGCGGACGGCGGCGGCCGGGTCGGACACACCGGTCGCGTCCAGGCACTGGGCGGCACCGAACTTCCGCGCCAGTTCCAGGGCTCCGGAGGACACGTCGACCGCGATCACCCGGGCCCCCGAGGCCGCCGCGATCATCACCGCGGACAGACCGACCCCACCGCAGCCGTGCACCACGACCCACTCCCCGGCCGCCACCCGGCCCTGCCGCACCACGGCCCGGAAGGCGGTGGCGAAGCGGCAGCCGAGGGCGGCGGCCGTGGTGTACGCCATGTCGTCCGGGAGCGCGACCAGGTTGACGTCGGCGTGGTCGAGCGCGACGTACTCGGCGAAGGAGCCCCAGTGGTGGAAGCCGGGCTGGGTCTGGCGTTCGCACACCTGCTGGTCGCCCGCCGCGCAGGAGGGGCAGCTGCCGCAGGCGCACACGAACGGCACGGTGACCCGGTCGCCGGGCCGCCACCGGGTCACCCGGTCGCCCACCGCCTCGACCACACCGGCGAGTTCGTGGCCCGGCACGTGCGGCAGCGTGATGTCCGGATCGTGCCCCATCCAGCCGTGCCAGTCGCTCCGGCACAGGCCGGTCGCCTCGACGCGGACGACCACGCCGTGCGGGGCCGGGGAGGGGTCGGGCAGCTCACGTACCTCGGCGGGGTCGCCGTATCGTTCGAAGACCACGGCCCGCATGTGCGCGCTCCCTTCGGTATGCTGCGCGAAGACTGGATTTCATGGGGGCGTTGCGCCGGGCCCCGACCGCCTTCCCCCGGCGGTTTCGTCAACTCCTCGTGGTCGAAGGCCGTTCGGTGTCACCCGAACATGAATAGGTAATCGCTTCACCGTTCGAGGTATCACACGTTCCGCTGAAATTCCCGCGACACAGCGCCCATCGCGCGCACTCGGCTCCCCCGCGAACAAGCTGGTGTCTTCTGCGAAGGAGACGTCACCGTGCGAATTTCTGACATTCAGCGCTGCGAGGTCCGGCCCGGACGGCTCGTCGAGTGGACGTTCAGCAAGGCGACCGTCGCGGCGGCGGCAACCCTGCCGCCGGATCCGCGGCCGCCGGCGTACATCCAGGAGTCGCACATCAGAACGGCGCGTTCGGTGCGCGAGGACGGGCTTTTCGTACCGACCTGGCTGGGCACGGCGTTCGACCTGCCCGGCCGGGCCGACCTCGACGCGCTCGAACGGGCGCTGCGGGACTGGACGTTGCGTCACGAGACGTTGCGCAGCGGCTTCCGGTGGACCGGTGACGACATGCACCGGTTCACTCTCGACGACAACGACGTGTCACTGCACCGCGAGGTGATCGGCGACTTCGCCGACCCGGAGGCACTGGTCCGCTACATGCAGGATCGATTCGACGTCGCGGCGGACGCACTGGGCTGGCCGAACCTCATCTACGCGGCGGTCGTACGCGACGACTCCACCAGCGTGTACATGGCCTTCGACCACACCAACGTCGACGCCTACTCCCTCCAGCGCATCCCGGACGAAGTCCACGAACTCTACCTCGCGGGCGTCACGGGGCGGCCCGCCACCGGCACACCCGCGGGAAGTTACGTCGACTTCTGCGAGCAGGAGCGGGCCAACGCGGACGGGATCGACGACACCCACACGATCGTGGCGCGCTGGCGGGAGTTCATCGGCCGGTGCGACGGGAGGCTGCCGACCTTCCCGGTCGACCTCGGCCTGCAGCCCGGTGGCGAACTGCCCGCCCAAAAGCTGATGTGCGAGCCGCTGGTCGACGCGGACACCGCCGCCGCGTTCGAGGAGCACTGCCGCCCTTACGGGGGCAGCCTGGTGGGCATCCTGGCCGCAACCAGCCTGATCGTCCACGAACTCGGCGGGCAGCCGGTCTACCGCACGGTCGTGCCCTTCCACACCCGGGTGAAGTCCGCGTGGTCGGACTCCGTGGGCTGGTACGTCGGCGGCGCACCGATCGAGGTCCCCGCGGCACGGGACTTCGACGGCGCGCTCGCCACGGTCCGCGCCGAGCTGCGGGCCAACCGGTCGTTGGCACGCATTCCGCTGGCGCGCGTACTGCGGCTGCTCGGCGCGGACTTCCGCCCAACATCACCCGATATGTACTCCATCGTCTCGTATGTTGACGCTCGCCCCACTCCCGGCTCGGCCCGCTGGACCGAGAAGAAGGCCTACGGACTCATCCGGGTTTCCTACGGCGACCAAGTGTGCGCCTGGGTCAACCGGCTGCACGAGGGACTGTGGTTCGCCTGCCGCTACCCGGACACCGACGTCGCCTACAAGAACGTGCGACGGTACGTCGAGGGACTGCGGGACCTGATCAACT
Organism: Streptomyces musisoli; assembly: GCF_016741855.1. Classification (GTDB taxonomy): domain Bacteria; phylum Actinomycetota; class Actinomycetes; order Streptomycetales; family Streptomycetaceae; genus Streptomyces; species Streptomyces musisoli. Next base: position 664,669 of record NZ_JAERRH010000003.1, read on the forward strand.
CCGTGCCCGCCGACGACCGCCTGCGGGTCGCGGAATTGGCATTCTCCTGACGCAACCACCGACTGCGTGAACCACATTGACGCCGGCCCCATAAAGCACATGATGTGGATTCACGCGCCGCGCGGGCGAACACCCGACGGCGAACCCGGTTATTTGTACGCCCTTTGACGTCCGTCCGAGGACATTGCGCGTCAATGCCCTCGGGACCGATGTCCATTGTGGAAAGCCCCTTCTCGTAACTGCTAGTGTCTGAGCCGTCACGGTAGGCAATCAGCCTCGATGTACAAGCAAAGAACCGAGGGTTCCATGCGCAAGCTTCAGCAGGTCGTGATCGCAGCAGTGGCGGCGGCGGGCGGCCTGTCCGCCGTCGGCGCCGGCACCGCCATCGCCGCCCCCGCGGACGGCGGACTCCAGGTTTCCGACCTCTACCGCCCCTACCAGGAGTGCAGCCCGCAGACGGTCGCCGAGAACGACGTCCCGATCGGCGTACTCGGTCTCGCCGGCACCGCGGACACCACCTGCGGCCAGTACAACAACGCCTTCACCGGCTGAGCCCGGAGCGGCTGGGGCCGGGTCACTGCAAAGGAAGACGCATCACATGATCAGCGGGAAGAAGATCGCAGCCGTCTCGGGGCTCGTCGGTGGCCTCGTGATGACCTGCGCCGGCATCACCCACGCGAACACCGGAGCAGGGCCGGGAACCTGCGTCAGCGATCTCCTGGGCGGCTTCAGCTGTACCCAGCGGATCGAGGGCGAGGTCCCCGAGGACGGCTTCGTCCCCCACCAGGAGAACTGCAAGCCGGTCCAGCCGGTGACGATTCCGGCGCCCCTGGGCGGCACCGGCGTGACACGGCTCGGCCCCGAGGTGACGTGCAACCCCACGACAGTCGGGGTGCCCCCGGAACCCCATGACGAGCGGGGAGCACCCGGTCTGCTGACCTGAGCCGCCGGGGCCGGGCCGTGCGGTCCGACGCGACACCGGAACGCAGATCCTTAAATGTCACGATTTGTGTGTATAAGCTCACATCGAGTAGTCAAGCCGAGCGTGGCGCTCGGGTGAGAAAGGATCTGACATGCGTAAGTTCCAGCGCGTTGCGGTCGTGGCGGCAGCGGTTGCGAGCCTGTCCGCTCTCGGTGCCGGGGTGAGCTTCGCCGGCGGTGAGGACGAGGCCGCTCCGCGTGCCAACGCCGTGGCGACCTCGTCGGCCAACGCCGTGGCCATCGGCGACGGTTTCTACGCCCCGCCGCAGGCCCAGCCGGAGGAGCAGAAGCAGCCGGAGGAGCAGAAGGCCGCCGAGCCCAAGGAGCAGAAGGCCGACCAGCCCGAGGAGGGTTACGGCCAGGAGCAGCACGGCGACGACGACTGAGGTCGCGTCGAGGGCTCATCCTCTCGGCTCCGTCTCGGACGTATCGCCTTCCATGGAAGCCTGATGCGTATCCCCCGGACTCGACGCCCGGCTCCGCACCGACCCGGTCCCCCGGCGGTGCACTGAATGACACCCGCGGCGATGGCAGCCCGGACGCGTGACGACCCATCAGGTCACGCGTCCGGGCTGTGGCCGTCCCGCCGCCGGACGCGACCTGAGGCTCGCCCCGGCACGGCATCACCCACTCCGACCTCTCGGGCCCGGGCGCACACCGGTCAACGGCACACGCGCCCGGGCCTCCGTCGCAAAGGAACGAAGCACATGTTCAGTCCCCGGAAGATCGCCACCGCCTCTGTGCTCGTCGGAAGTCTCGCCGCGGTCTGCGTCGGCGCCGGACACGCCTACGCGGACGAGCCCTCCAGCGATTGCAGCACCACCGCTCAGGGTGACACCGTCTGCGTCCGCAAGAACGAGATCCATGCCGACAAAGACGGCACCCACATCGTCCGTCAGGACCAGGACTGCTCGACGGCCGACCGGCCGCGTGTGGTGTTCCAGGAGGAGGAACTGGTGGACGGCGGCTCCGCCGGTTCCGGTCCGGTCGTGGACTGTTCCAACACGGCGACGCTGCCCAAGGGTTTCAAGAAGCCGCACTTCGAGTTCTGAGCTTTCCGGCACAGGCCGGACCAGGACGGTTTCTGGTCCGGCTCCCCAGTTTCCGGTTTCCGTTCCCCGCCCGATGCGCTCGGCCGCGGGACGGAAAAGCCCGGTGCCCCGGCCGACGGCCGGGGCACCGGGCAGGAATGCGGTTTCGCTAGCCGCCGAAGCTGTTGTCACAGCCCATGGTCGAGCCCAGGGACGACTGCTGCGCGCCCGCGTTGCCCTCGCCGTTCGCCAGGTTGCCACCCAGACCGTTGCCGATACCGACCTCGCCGAGGACGTCGAGGTTGCTGTCGTGCGACCTGCAGGTGCTTGACTGTGTGATGTCGAAGCTGTCGCCGCCGCGCTTGCCCCAGCCCTGATCGGCGTGGGCCGTGCCGGCGCCCAGGAGCCCCATGCTGCCGAATGCGGCGATAAGGACGGCGGCTGTGTGGAGTTTACGCATGTCATCTCCGGTTAGGTCTGGTGGAGGAGGCCCGTGACGGGCCGTCATGTCGTCTGTGCCGAAAACGCTGTTGCGGGGCATCCGAAGGAATTCCGGCGGTGGGTCGGGCTCACATGACGGCCCGTGTTCCGGCAGCCCGCTCGCGCATGTGAATGGTCCCGGCGCCCGGCGTGAAGCCCGGCGCCGGGACCATGTGCCGTCCGGCGTCACGCGCCGGCGGAAGCCCTAGAAGGCGCTGTTGTTGCAGCCCATCGTGGAGCCGATGTCGGTGGCCTGGGCACCGGGGTTGCCCTCGCCGTTCAGCGCGTTGCCCAGCACGCCGTTGAGCAGTCCGACCTCGCCCAGCAGGTCGAGGTTCAGGTCGTGCGACTTGCAGTTGGAGCTCTGCGTGATCTTGAACTTGTCGCCGTGTCCGTCCTTGCCGCCCTGGTCGGCGTGGGCCGTGCCGCCGACGAGCCCGAGGGCGCCGATGGCGGTGACCAGAACGGCAACGCTGCGAAGCTTGCGCATGTCTTCTCCGATGAGAGTGTGCGAGTGGATGCGATCTGTTGTGGTAGATCGGCTTTACAGTTATGGAAGATTAATAGCGCTATATCCGGACATTGGCAGCGACGCGCCGTCTTCCTGATGCCTCGTCAGGAGCACCCGAAAGCTGTAGCGCACGCGAACGGGCCCGTCGGGTGTCATTCCCGAGGGGCCCGTGCCGGACGTCAGACGCGACCGCCGTTGCCGTTACCGCGCGTTGGCGCTGGCACTGGCGAGGGAGTTCGCCTGGCTGTTGGCCTGGGTGCAGTCGACGCCCCGGGTCTGGGAGGCGGCGAGCAGTGCGACCGGTACGTTCGCGGCCAACAGGTTCTGCGGGCTGCACTCCTGGTACGGGCGGAACAGGTTCGTCTGGCTCGGCGCATTCTGCTCGGACGGCGAGCCCTGGGGGGCCTGCGGAGAGATCTGAGGGCTGATCTGAGGGTTCAGCTGCGGATTGACCTGCGGGGCGACTTCGGTTCCCCGCTGCGGAGCTGCCTGCTGCGGGGCCGGCGAGCCGTAGGTTTGCGCGCTGGCCTGGGCGTTGGTGGCGGCCGCGGCCTGGGCGTCGGGCTGCGAGACAGGGGCCGGGGCAGGCCCGGTGTAGGCGGGGGCGGCGGCGGAGCTTGGGCCGGCACCGACGCCGGACAGACCGCCGGCCGCTGCGACGACGAGCGCGACCTTGTGAAGCTTGCGCATGAAATCCTCGGCCCTTCGTAGACCTGTGTACGAAACCTGGTGAATGCTGAAACAGGCGCCGCAGTTGCCGCTGCTCCTGCTGCCGGTACGGCTGCGATGAGCCGTCGTTCTTGCCCCGTGCGGAACGAAGCGAGCGCGGACTCGGATACGGGCGCATGGCCGTGGTCACCCATTTGACGCAAGGGGGTGTGAGGCCACGGCGACCCATGACGCGCGGCAAATGGGTGACGGGCCCTGAGGCGCCGTGACCACGGCGAGGTGGGTCTCGTTCCGCTGCAGAGAGGGCAGCGCCCGAAGACCTGCAGAGGGGCCAGGGAATTCGCTGTCGGCTCCGACGTGAAGTCCGCGTGCCAATCGAGTGATTGCTGCCGACGACGCGGTGCGGATATCGCACCGACTGCACGCGCGACCGCACTGATCTGCTTTCAGGTATCGAAGGGTCGAGGGTTTCATGCGCAAGCTCCACAAGGCCGCGCTCGTCGTAGCAGCGGCCAGCGGTCTGTCCGGCATCGCCGCCGGCGTCAGCCATGCCGACACTCCTGTCGCACCAGGTGGTGCCACACCGGCGTCAGCTCCCGATCAAGCAGTTCCACAGACCGCAGCCCCGGCACCCGCTCCCCAGCCGGCCCCCCAGCCCGCCCCGCAGTACGCTCCCCAGCCGGCCCCCCAGCCCGCCCCGCAGTACGCTCCCCAGCCGGCGCCGCAGCCCGCCCCGCAGTACACCCCGCAGGCGCCGCAGCAGTCCGGTTACGCCTCCGCCGCGGCCTCGTCGCAAGGTACGGCGCAGGCCACCGCCACGCCGTACCCCCAGCAGCCGGCGCAGGCCGCCCCGCCGCAGCCGATGCAGGCCGCCCCGGCTCAGCCGGCGCAGGTCGTGCCGCAGGTCATGCCCCAGGTCATGCCCCAGGTCGCGCCGCAGGTAGGCATGCCCCAGGCGTTCGCCCCGGAGCCCCCGATGCATGTCACACCGCAGGTGAACCCGCAGATCAACCCGCAGGTGAACCCGCTCGTCAACCCGGCGCTCGGGTCGCCGGGCGTACCGCAGCTGTCTCCGGTCGGACTCGGCCAGGTCGCGGCACCTCCCCTCGGCCAGCTGGGACTTCCCCGGCTCGGCTGACGGCCTCCCCGTCGGCGTCCACCACTCCGACCCGAGCCGTCGCACATCTCATCCGCTCGACCAACGCCCTCCCGGGCCGCTCAACACCTTATGGAGTACCCATGCGCAAGTTTCACAAGGCCGTCCTCGTGGGCGCCCTCCTCGGCAGTGTCGGCTCCCTCGGCAGCACCACCGCCTTCGCCCACGGTGAGCCGGGCCACGACCTCGACATCACGCAGGGCATCGAGTGCCGCTCGCACGACATGAACATCGAGGTGATCGGCAGCGTCGGCGCGCTCACCGGTCTGGCAGGCAACCTGCTGAACGGCGAGGGCAACCCGGGTGCGCAGCAGAGCCACCTCGGTTCCGACATGGGATGCAACAACCAGGCGCTCTGACCGTTTGCCGCTCCGCCCTCCGGACCCGCTCAGATCATCTCGCCAGGCCCCCCCACCGCATGCACATGGGGTGGGCGGCTTCGGCGCCTGTGCGGGTCCTTCTCTCTTGTGCCGGTACGAGCCGGCGTCGTCGCGGCCCTTCACCGGATCACACGGACGAAGCCCCCGCCGTCACCGTACTCATCGGTGACGGCGGGGGCTTCGAGTCGACGCGCCCGCGAACAGCCGGAAACGGCCCGAGGGCCGGTCATGGCGCTTACGACGGCCAGGCCGTGGCCACGGCTCCCCAGGCGTAGGCGGGGTGGGGCTGCGGCAGTGCCGTGGGGGAACGAACCACTGCCACAGCCGTCCCGTCCCTCTATGTGCCCGCGGGCCCTTTCCCTCAGTCCTGTAACCACTCGGAATGGTTTCGGCCGGTCGCCGTCCGGCCGGTGGACGGGGTGCTCCGGGGAGCAGACCCGCGGACGCGCGCGCCCCCGGGTTCACTAGACCGGGGCCGCCCGCGGGGAATCGGAGAACCCTGCACGGGACGAAGCAGGGTTCGACACGGCAGCACCGCCCACGGCCCCCGAAGGAGTGATCCGGCCGCGTACGGATATCAGCGCCCCGCACCGAGGATGCGGGGCGCGGCCGCCCGCCCGTGCGTCCGGGGCACACCGGGCGGGGCCGTGGGGTGCCGGTCAGCGCGTGCGGGCCGGGCGGGAGCGGCGGTACAGGACCCCACCCGCGACGAGCAGCGCGACACTGCCTGCGGCTGCGGGCACCGTGAGGTCCGCTCCGGTGCGGGCCAGTGAGGACGCGACCGGGCGCGGGGCGTGCGTGACGCGCGGGGCCGGCTGGGCCCGGACGTGGGCCACGGGCTTCGGGGACCGAGGCTTCGGGACCGGGGAGTCGGGGTGCTCGCCGGGACCGTTGACCGAGTGGTTGCCGAGGACGGGGTTGCCCACCCCGACCACGTTGACGCTGTTCCCGGTGACGTTCGCCGGCGCGTGGATCGGGAGCTGGATGAGGTTGCCCGAAAGCACCCCGGGCGAGTCCTTGGCGCTACCGTGCGCCGACGACCCACCGGACGTGATCGAGCCATCGCTCTTGCCGGCGCCGTCGTCCTTCCCGGCGCCCTTGTTCTCGCAGCTGTTGCCTACGGCCGGGTTGAGCAGCCCCACGACGTCCACCGTGTTGCCACAGACGTTCAGCGGCACGTGCACCGGTACCTGAATGGTGTTGCCGGAGAGCACCCCGGGCGAGCCGGCCGCCGTACCATCGGCCTCGGCCCCGTCGGCCGCGAAGGCGGCGGACACCGGGAGCGTCACGGCCATCGCGCCAGTCACGGCGACCGCGATCACACCGGTTCGGGTAGTCCGTCTCATGGGTTTCCTGCCTTCCTGACATCGTCGCGGGCACTCACCCGCACCCCATAGAACGCAGCGGACCCATCAGGGTTATGGGATGTCGGGGTTTACTCACTCTGTGTGATCGACGGGCAGGGTCCCGGGAGCCCTGGCGGGGGTCGCCCGAGCTGGAGCGGCCGGGTCCGCTCCGCCGCCCGGTGCCGCCCGCGGGAGACCGGTCCGGCCGCGCGGCACTCGCCGCACCGCGGCGCCCCGGATGATGTTGCGGTCCTTGGGAAAATACCCCCTAGGGGTATAGTGTGAGCAGTGTGGGTTCCCATCGCGGACCCCATCGGCCCCACACGCCACGACGAGGAGTAACGACATGAGCGCCCAGACCGACACCCCGGGCTCCGTCACCACCGTCTACAAGGTCACCGGCATGAGCTGCGGCCACTGCGAGGGCTCCGTCTCCGGTGAGATCTCCCAGATCCCGGGCGTCGGCTCGGTGAAGGCGGTGGCGTCGACCGGCGAGGTGACCGTCGTCTCCGAGGCCCCGCTGGACGACGAGGCCGTGCGCGCCGCCGTAGACGAGGCCGGCTTCGAGCTGGCCGGCAAGGCCTGAGAAAGACCCTCCCCTTTTCCCGACCGGGCCGTGCCGACCAGCTGATACTGGATCCGTACGGTCCGGTCCGATGTCTGGAGTCCGGACATGACCAGCACCACCGCCAAGACAGCAGCCGGGACACCGGCCGAGGCAGCCGGCACCGACCGGGTCGAACTGCTCATCGGCGGGATGACCTGCGCCTCCTGCGCGGCCCGGGTGGAGAAGAAGCTCAACCGGATGGAGGGGGTGAGCGCCACCGTCAACTTCGCCACCGAGAAGGCGGAGGTCGTCTTCGCCGACGGCGTCCGGGTCGCCGACCTGATCGCCACCGTGGAGAAGACGGGTTACACCGCCGAGGAACCCGCGCCGCCCAAGCCCGCGCCCGAGACCGGTGCCCCGGAACGGGACCCCGAACTCGGCGCGCTCCGGCACCGCCTGCTCGTCTCCGCGCTGCTCGCCGCCCCCGTGGTCCTGCTCGCGATGATCCCCGCGCTCCAGTTCGACAACTGGCAGTGGCTCTCGCTCACCCTCGCCGCACCGGTCGTCGTCTGGGGCGGCGCCCCCTTCCACCGGGCCGCCTGGACCAACCTCCGGCACGGCGCCGCCACCATGGACACCCTGGTGTCGGTCGGCACGCTGGCCGCGTTCGGCTGGTCGCTGTGGGCGCTGTTCTTCGGCGACGCGGGCATGCCCGGCATGCACGACGAGTTCCGCCTCACCGTCTCGCGGATGGACGGCGCGTCCACCATCTACCTGGAGGTCGCCGCCGGGGTCGTCGCGCTGATCCTGCTCGGCCGCTACCTGGAGGCCCGCTCCAAGCGGCGCGCCGGGGCCGCCCTGAAGGCCCTGATGGAGCTGGGCGCGAAGGACGTGGCGGTGCTGCGGGACGGCCGCGAGGTGCGCGTGCCGGTGTCGTCCCTGGCCGTCGGCGACCGGTTCGTCGTACGGCCCGGCGAGAAGATCGCCACCGACGGCACGGTGGTGGAGGGCGTCTCCGCGGTGGACGCGTCCATGCTGACCGGTGAATCCGTGCCGGTCGACGTCGGCCCCGGCGACCGGGTCACCGGCGCCACGGTCAACGCGGGCGGGCGGCTGCTCGTGGAGGCCGGCCGGGTCGGCGCGGACACCCAGCTCGCCCGGATGGCGAAGCTGGTGGAGGACGCGCAGAACGGCAAGGCCGAGGTGCAGCGGCTCGCCGACCGGGTCTCCGCCGTCTTCGTCCCCGTGGTCATCCTCCTCGCGCTCGGCACCTTCGGTGCCTGGCTGGGCGTCACCGGCGACACGGTCGCCGCGTTCACGGCCGCCGTCGCCGTCCTGATCATCGCCTGCCCCTGCGCGCTGGGCCTCGCCACGCCGACCGCGCTGATGGTCGGCACCGGACGGGGCGCCCAGCTCGGCATCCTGATCAAGGGCCCCGAGGTCCTGGAGTCCACGCGCCGCGTCGACACGGTGGTCCTGGACAAGACCGGCACGGTCACCACCGGCCGGATGACCCTCCAGGAGGTGTACGCCGCCGACGGCGAGGACGAGAAGGAGCTGCTGCGGCTCGCGGGCGCCCTGGAGCACGCCTCCGAGCACCCCGTGGCCCGCGCGATCGCCGCCGGCGCGGAGGAGCACGCCGGGGCGCTGCCCGCCGTGGAGCACTTCGAGAACGTGCCCGGCCGGGGCGTACGGGGGCGCGTGGACGGCCGCGAGGTGGCCGTGGGGCGCCTGTACGACGAGCTGCCGCGGGAGCTGGCCGACGCCGCCCGGGAGGCCGAGCGGCAGGGCCGTACGGCTGTCGTGGCGGGCTGGGACGGGCGGGCCCGCGGAGTGCTCGCCGTCGCCGACGCGGTCAAGGAGACCAGCGCGGAGGCGGTCCGCGAACTGCGCGGGCTGGGGCTCACACCCGTCCTGCTCACCGGGGACAACCGCACGGTCGCCGAGGCGGTCGCGCGGACCGTCGGCATCGGCTCCGAGGACGTGTACGCCGAGGTGCTGCCCGAGGACAAGGTGGACGTCGTACGACGGCTCCAGCGCGAGGGACGGTCCGTGGCCATGGTCGGCGACGGTGTGAACGACGCCGCCGCGCTCGCCGCCGCCGACCTGGGCCTGGCCATGGGCACGGGCACGGACGCGGCGATCGAGGCCGGCGATCTGACGCTGGTGCGCGGGGACCTGCGGGTGGCCGCGGACGCGATCCGGCTGTCCCGCCGGACGCTGGCCACCATCAAGGGCAATCTGGTGTGGGCCTTCGGCTACAACATCGCCGCGCTGCCGCTGGCCGCCGCCGGACTGCTCAACCCGATGATCGCCGGAGCGGCGATGGCCTTCTCCTCGGTGTTCGTGGTGACCAACAGTCTGCGGCTGCGCGCCTTCCGCTGAACCGGCGCCAATTGCCCGGATCGATGTCCCGGCCCCCCTGGAGTCCGACGCGAGCCTCACATAAGCTCTTCACAAGGCTCGCGCATCATCCTTACGCTTGGGTCCCGATTGCCATATCGGGGCTCTTGCGCACCTAAGGGACATATGCAAGAGACGCAGATCACAGTGATGCGAACGTAACCATCGAAGGGGTTCGAAGGTCTAAGTTGGCGATGTCAGACCAGCGTCTTGGGGGGCGCTGACTGGCATCTGAGGATGTCTTGGGGGACTTCCTCAGAGATGCGTTGCCGGGGCACGTACACCGGGAAGCTTTGAGCGGCCCTCCCTACGTGCGTTGTCCCGGCAGATCGCACCGCATCACTGGAGCACGGCGGGTTCCGCCCGCTGTGCTCAGACAGCGATTCAGGCGCTGTCCTCTCCAAGCGCCCGGCCGGATCCCGTGGGGGGAATCCGCACCGGGACATGGGAAGGCGCCCTGGTCGTCGGCCCGTGGGGGGACCGGCGTCTCAGGGCGCCTTCCGCTTTTCCTGCCTCTTCAGCACCGGCTCAGGGCCCGCCCCGGCGGACAGACCCTGGTACTCGGTGTGCTCAGCGCTCCTCGACCGGAACGAAGTCGCGCTCGACGACGCCCGTGTAGATCTGGCGCGGGCGGCCGATGCGGGAACCCGGCTCCTTGATCATCTCGGTCCACTGGGCGATCCAGCCCGGCAGCCGGCCGAGGGCGAACAGGACCGTGAACATCTCGGTCGGGAAGCCCATGGCCCGGTAGATCAGACCGGTGTAGAAGTCGACGTTCGGGTAGAGGCTGCGCGAGACGAAGTAGTCGTCGGAGAGCGCGTGCTCCTCCAGCTTCAGCGCGATGTCCAGCAGCTCGTCGGACTTGCCGAGGGCGGACAGCACATCGTGCGCGGCAGCCTTGATGATCTTGGCACGCGGGTCGAAGTTCTTGTAGACCCGGTGGCCGAAGCCCATCAGGCGGACGCCGTCCTCCTTGTTCTTCACCTTGCGGATGAAGGAGTCGACGTCGCCACCGGACTCCTGGATGCCCTCCAGCATCTCCAGCACCGACTGGTTGGCACCGCCGTGCAGCGGGCCCCACAGGGCGCTGATGCCGGCCGAGATCGAGGCGAACATGTTCGCCTGCGAGGAGCCGACCAGGCGGACCGTGGAGGTCGAACAGTTCTGCTCGTGGTCGGCGTGCAGGATGAGCAGCTTGTCGAGCGCGGAGACGACGACCGGGTCCAGCTCGTACTCGTCGGCGGGGACCGAGAAGGTCATGCGCAGGAAGTTCTCGACGTAGCCGAGGTCGTTGCGCGGGTAGACGAACGGGTGGCCGATCGACTTCTTGTAGGCGTAGGCCGCGATCGTCGGGAGCTTGGCGAGCAGCCGGATGGTGGAGAGGCTGCGCTGCTTCTCGTCGAACGGGTTGTGGCTGTCCTGGTAGAACGTGGACAGCGCCGAGACGACCGAGGACAGCATGGCCATCGGGTGGGCGTCGCGTGGGAAGCCCTTGTAGAAGTTCTTGACGTCCTCGTGCAGCAGCGTGTGCCGCGTGATGTCGTTCTTGAACGTCGAGAGCTCGTCGACGGTGGGCAGCTCGCCGTTGATCAGCAGGTACGCCACCTCAAGGAAGGTGGAGCGCTCGGCCAGCTGCTCGATGGGGTAGCCGCGGTAGCGGAGGATGCCCGCCTCGCCGTCGAGGTAGGTGATCGCGGATTTATAGGCGGCCGTGTTGCCGTACCCGCTGTCCAGGGTCACCAGACCGGTCTGGGCGCGGAGCTTCCCGATGTCGAAGCCCTTGTCGCCGACGGTGCTGTCGACCACCGGGTAGGTGTACTCGCCGTCGCCGTACCGCAGTACTACAGAGTTGTCGCTCACGTCTTCCCTCACCGACGTAGTGCCTCATCTTCGAGGTGCCCTGACTGTCTCTACCATCCCCCATTTGGCTCAGGAGAGTGCACTCGGGGTCGACCATTGGGCCTATTGGCGGCACTCAGTGCCGTCAACCTGCTCATCCTGCCCCCTCGGAGGGGCATCCGGAAGTGCTCTGTGACCTTTACGACTCGTTTGATCGATCATTTTTCGGCCCCAGCCTGAAGTCGAGGGCCGTGCAGCGCCGTCCGGCCGACACCGTGCGCACCGCCTGCCCGATCGCCTTGCGTGAACCGACCAGGACGACCAGCCGTCGGGCCCGGGTGACCGCCGTGTAGAGCAGGTTCCGCTGAAGCATCATCCACGCTCCGGTGGTGACCGGAATCACCACGGCGGGATACTCGCTCCCCTGCGAGCGGTGGATGGTCACCGCGTACGCATGGGCCAGTTCGTCCAGTTCGTCGAACTCGTACGGGACCTCCTCATCTTCGTCCGTCAGCACGGTCAGGCGCTGGTCGACCGGATCGAGCGAGGTGACGACGCCCACCGTGCCGTTGAAGACACCGTTCTTCCCTTTCTCGTAATTGTTGCGAATCTGGGTGACCTTGTCGCCGACGCGGAAGACCCGGCCGCCGAACCGCTTCTCCGGCAGATCGGGCCGCCCGGGCGTGACGGCCTGCTGGAGCAGGCCGTTGAGCACGCCCGCGCCGGCCGGCCCCCGGTGCATCGGCGCGAGCACCTGGACGTCCCGGCGCGGGTCCAGCCCGAACTTGGCCGGGATGCGCCGCGCGGCCACGTCGACGGTGAGCCGGCCGGCGGCCTCGGTGTCGTCCTCGACGAAGAGGAAGAAGTCCTTCAGCCCGTCGGTGAGCGGATGCTGCCCCGCGTTGATCCGGTGCGCGTTGGTGACGACGCCCGACTGCTGGGCCTGCCGGAAGACCCGGGTCAGGCGGACGGCCGGGATGGGGCTCCCGTCGGCGAGCAGGTCCCGCAGCACCTCCCCGGCGCCCACGCTGGGCAGCTGGTCGACATCCCCCACGAACAGCAGGTGGGCCCCCGGGGGGACGGCCTTCACCAGCTTGTTGGCGAGCAGCAGGTCCAGCATCGACGCCTCGTCCACGACCACGAGGTCCGCGTCGAGCGGCCGGTCCCGGTCGTAGGCGGCGTCCCCGCCGGGCTTCAGCTCCAGCAGCCGGTGCACGGTGGAGGCCTCGGCTCCGGTCAGCTCGGACAGCCGCTTGGCCGCACGGCCGGTCGGGGCCGCCAGCAGCACCTTGGCCCGCCTGGCCCGGGCCAGCTCCACGATCGAGCGCACGGTGAACGACTTGCCGCATCCCGGCCCGCCGGTCAGCACGGCCACCTTCTCGGTCAGCGCCAGTTTGACGGCCGCCACCTGCTCGGGCGCGAGGTCGGCACCGGTGCGCGACCCCAGCCAGCCGAGGGCCTTGCCCCAGTCCACGTCCCGGAAGCCGGGCATCCGGTCCTGGTCGGTTCGCAGCAGTCGCAGCAACTGGCCGGACAGGGACAGCTCGGCGCGGTGGAAGGGCACGAGATAGACGGCGCTGACCGGCTCCGCGTCGCCCTCGGGTCCGGGCACCTTCTCCCGTACGACCCCTGGATCGGCCCCCTCCTCCGGCACCTCGGACAGCTCGGCGAGACACTCGATGACCAGCCCGGTGTCGACCTGGAGGAGCTTGACGGCATCGGCGATCAGCCGCTCCTCCGGCAGGAAGCAGTGCCCCTGGTCGGCGGACTGCGACAGCGCGTACTGGAGGCCGGCCTTCACGCGCGCGGGACTGTCGTGCGGGATGCCGACGGACTGGGCGATCTTGTCGGCGGTGAGGAAGCCGATGCCCCAGACGTCGGCGGCGAGCCGGTAGGGCTGCTCCTTCACGACGGAGATCGACGCGTCGCCGTACTTCTTGTAGATCCGCACGGCGATCGACGTAGACACCTCGACGGTCTGCAGGAAGAGCATGACCTCCTTGATCGCCTTCTGCTCCTCCCAGGCATCGGCGATCTTCCGGGTCCGCTTCGGCCCGAGTCCCGGCACCTCGACCAGCCGCTTCGGCTCCTCCTCGATGATCCGGAGGGTGTCCGTCCCGAAGTGCTGGGTGATGCGGTCGGCGAAGACCGGCCCGATGCCCTTGACCAGCCCGGATCCCAGATAGCGGCGGATGCCCTGGACGGTGGCCGGCAGCACGGTCGTGTAGTTCTCGACGTGGAACTGTTTGCCGTACTGCGGGTGCGACCCCCAGCGTCCCTCCATCCGCAGGGACTCCCCCACCTGGGCACCGAGCAGCGCACCGACGACCGTGAGGAGGTCCGCGGCGCCTCGGCCGGTGTCGACCCGGGCGACCGTGTAGCCGTTCTCCTCATTGGCGTACGTGATCCGCTCCAGTACGCCTTCGAGTACGGCGAGCCGCCGTTCACCCGCGGAGTTCCCCGCCTGTCGATCCATGATCCGACGGTACCGGTGGGGTGTGACACCGAATACGCGCGTACCGACCGGATAGGAATGGCAGGCGGGAGGCATGGGGTGGATGAGTGACAACTGTCTGACGGTGATCCCGCCCGATCCGTACTGGCAGCCCGCTCGGGAGGCCGCCGACCGCGCCGTGGCCGTGCTGTCCGGGATGCTTCCCGACGCCGACACGCGCCGCGGCCTGGAGGCCCTGTGGCACGACACCGTCGAGATGGTCTTCCGCGGCTCCAACCTCAAGGGCTGACCGAAGAGGAACTGGCCCGCGTAGCGCCATCCGGCCTCCCAACCCTTGCCCCCTCTCCCCCTCCCCCCGCGTCCCAGCGGTGATTGGCGGATGTGTGCCAGAGGGCGGCGGGGAAGCCGCAGATGGGAGCGGTGGGGCGCTTCGTCGTGTGGAACGGGTATGCCAATCGCCGCGGAGGGATCCGTCCGGGGGCCGCGCCCTAGGATCGGGGGGCGAGCGAGAGTGTGGTGGGGAGAGTGGGGATGGGTGTCGTCGGTGTCGGACGCGACGGTGTGGTGGGTGGGTTCGAAGAGCACCGGACGGAACTGACCGGCTACTGCTATCGCATGCTGGGCTCCGTGTTCGAGGCGGAGGACGCGGTGCAGGAGACCATGGTCAGGGCGTGGCGCGGCGTCGACCGGTTCGAGGGGCGTTCGTCGCTGCGATCGTGGCTCTACCGCATCGCCACCAACGTCTGTCTGGATGCGCTGGCCGGCAGCAAGCGCCGGGCCCTGCCCATGGATCTGTCGGCTCCGGCCGGTGGTGCCGCCTCACCGGGCAAGGCGCTGGACGCCTCGGCCTGGATCGAGCCCTGCCCGGACGACCGCACACTGGTCGCCGCCGGTGATCCGGCCGATGCGGCGGTCCTGCGGGAGTCGGTACGCCTGGCGTTCGTGGCCGCCTTGCAGTACTTGGCCCCCAGACAGCGGGCCGTTCTCCTGCTCCGGGAGGTCCTGGGCTTCTCGGCACGCGAGGTGGCGGAGATACAGGGCTGCACCGTCGCCTCGGCGAACAGCGCGCTGCAACGTGCACGGGCGGCGTTGGCGGACCGCCGGGAGGCCGCGGCACCGCCGACGTCCGATGTCGTACGGCAGGCGCTGGCCGCGCGCTATGCCGCGGCTTTCGCCGACTTCGACATGGAGGGGCTCGGCATGCTCCTGCACGTGGACGCCACCCTGTCCCTGGCTCCGCACACCCTCTGGATGCGGGGATGTGCCGACATCCAGGCGTGGTTCAGCGGGCCTGCGGTCGGGTGCCGGGGGTCGAGACTGGTCCCGACGACGGCGAACGGCTCGCCCGCCTTCGGCCAGTACCGGCGTCGCGCCGACGGGACGGGGTTCGAGCCGTGGGCGCTCCAGGTCATCGAGGTCTCCTCGGACCGCATCGGCGACATCAGGTTCTTCCGCGACACCGAGCGCCTGTTCCCGCTCTTCGGCCTGCCGCCTCGCCTCGACGCCTAGCCCTCCCGCCCCCGCCGTGCAAGAGGGCCGAAAAGCGGGAGGCCGGGAGGCGTGGGGGCTCCGGCGGGGCCCGGTGCGGTGTCGTGCGGGGGGGCCGCCGGGGGAAAATGCCTACCGCCGTGGGCCGGGGCGGCGGAGACTCGACTCATGGATGACATGGGGGCGTTCCGGGAGGCGGTCGACGCGTGGGCGGCCGGTGGGCCAGGCGGGCCGGCTCGCGAACTGGCCGCGCGGCTGCCCGTCCGGGTGGCCGTCCTGCTCGAAGGGCCGAGCGACGCCGCGGCGGTGGGCGCGCTGGCCGCGCGCCGCGGCCGTGACCTGGCGGCCGAAGGAATCTGCGTCCTGCCGATGGGCGGGGCGATGAGCGTCGGGCGGTTCGCCGGTCTCCTCGGGCCGCTCGGGCTGGGCCTGCGTCTCACGGGGCTGTGCGACGAGGCCGAGCGCCGCTACTACGACCGCGGCTGGGAGCGGGCCGGCGCGGCCCGGCAGGGGTTCTTCGTCTGCGCGGCGGATCTGGAGGACGAGCTGATCAGAGCGCTGGGCGTGGGGCGGGTGGAGGAACTGGTCCGGGCGGAGGGCGATCTGCGCGCCCTCCAGACCTTCCTGCGCCAGCCCGCGCAGCAGGGGCGTACCTCGCAGCAGCGGTTGCGGCGCTTCTTCGGCACGAAGAAAGGACGCAAGATCCACTACGGCCGCGTGCTCGTCGAGGCCCTCGACGAGGACCGCGTACCCACTCCGCTCGACCGCCTACTCGCCGACCTCTGACCCGCCCCACCACCCGAACGCCGGCCACCAGACCGCCCCACTCGCCGGCCTTCGACGCCACCATCCCGCCTCGCGAACACCAGCCACCAGGGCTCCCGCTCACCGGCCCCCGCCCCACCACCAGACACCCGCCGCCGACCGCCGGCCCTTCATCGTGCGTCTGCGGGTGGCTTCACAACGCCAAGCAGCCCGGCCAGCTCGGCAGGATCGCCGTGGACAACGCCCTGAAGGCGGTCAGGGGCGAGAAGGTGGAGCCGACGGTGAAGGTGCCGGTGAAGGTGGTCACGAAGGACAACGTGGCCGGCTTCAGCGGCTGACACGGACGGACGGGCGGACGGGCGGGCGCGGCCCCGGGGATCTCCGGGGCGGTCCGCTCATCTCTCAGGGGAGTCAACTGATGTACGACTACGACCTCCTGGTCGTGGGATCGGCCAACGCCGACCTGGTGATCGACGTCGAGCGGCGGCCGGCCGCCGGCGAGACGGTGCTCGGCGGCGACCTGGCCGTGCACCCGGGCGGCAAGGGCGCCAACCAGGCGGTCGCCGCCGCCCGGCTGGACGCGCGAACGGCCCTGCTGGCGCGGGTGGGCGACGACGGCCACGGCCGGCTGCTGCTCGACTCGCTGGGCGCGGCCGGGGTCGACACGGCGGGCGTGCTGGTGGGCGGGGCGCCGACGGGCGTCGCGCTGATCACCGTCGACCCTCTGGGCGACAACAGCATCGTGGTGTCGCCGGGCGCCAACTCCCGTCTGTCGCCGGAGGACGTCCGGGCGGCCGCGGGCCTCTTCCGCGCCACGCGGGTCGTGTCGGCGCAGCTGGAGATCCCGCTGGAGACGGTCGTGGAGGTCGTACGGAACCTGGTGCCGGGCGGCCGCTTCGTGCTGAATCCGTCTCCGCCGCGTGAGCTGCCCGCCGAGGTGCTGGCGGCCTGCGATCCGCTGATCGTGAACGAGCATGAGGCGCGGGTGATCCTCGGTGACGCCTGTGTGGGCGGGGAACCCGCGGACTGGGCGCGGCTGCTGCTGGCCGGGGGGCCGCGCTCGGTGGTGGTGACGCTGGGCGCCGAGGGGGCGCTCGTGTGCGCCGGTGCGGACGTGACCCGGGTGCCGTCGGTGCGGGTGGACGCGGTGGACACGACCGGTGCGGGCGACGCGTTCACCGCCGCGCTGGCCTGGCGGCTGGGTGCGGGTGCCGCCCTGGCCGAGGCGGCGGCGTACGCGGCCCGGGTGGGGGCGGCGGCCGTGACGAGGCGGGGCGCGCAGGAGTCGTATCCGACGGCGGAGGAGGTCGAGGCGCTGTGCGGCGCCGTGCCGGGGGACGCGCGTACGGCCGGCCGTGCGGCGGACGGCGCGCCCGTGGCGGGCGAGCGAGGCGGGTCCCGGTGAAGAGGGGGATCCTCAACCGCGGGCCGGCCGGTGCGCCGGCCGGGCTGGGGCACGGCGACGGGGTGCTGGTGTCCGACGCGGGCATGCCGGAACCGCGGGCTGGCCGGTGCGCCGGCCGGGCTGGGGCACGGTGACGGGGTGCTGGTGTGCGACGCGGGCATGCCGGTCCCGGACGGGCCCCACCTGGTGGACCTCGCCTTCCGGGCCGGCGTCCCGTCCTTCGCGGAGGCCCTGGCGGCCGCGGCACCGCGGACGTTTCGAGGGGGCGCCTCCGGCCCATCGGCCCGGACACGCCCCCTCGGCTTCCCCCTCCCCTGCCGGAACCCGCCCCTCCCCAGGGTCCCCCGTGGTTCCGACGACAGATACGACACGAAAAACGCGGGAGGGGTTGCACGGCCCGCCAAGATTTTCCGGGCGCCGGCGGACCACGAGGTGCGTACCGCCCGTGAGCTGGGGTGACTGTCCCGCACATGGGCGGGACGGCTTCGGGGCGACCAGATGTTCGAGCCTGATGTGGCTGGTCCCCCGGCATCACCGGTCCGCACGGCCGCACCCTCGCCCCGGGCCGCCCCGGGGCGAGCCGGCCCGGGGCGAGCCGGCCCGGGGCGAGCCGGCCCGGGGCGAGCCGGCCCGGGGCGAGCCGGCCCGGGGCGAGCCGGCCCGGGGCGAGCCGGCCCGGGGCGAGCCGGCCCGGGGGGAGCCGGCCGGCCGGTGCTCACGGGTCGTTCGCGGGGCGCCCCCGGCGGATGACGTGCTCCGCGAATCGTTGTGCCGTCTCCGCCAGGACCTCACGTCCGTCCCGGGCCCACAGCCGTTCGTTGAACAGTTCGACCTCGATGGGGCCGGTGTAGCCGGCGGAGTCCACGTGGGTCTTCCACTCGCGCAGGTCGATCGAGCCGTCGCCGAGCTGGCCGCGTCCGTTGAGGACGCCCTCGGGGAGGGGGGTGGTCCAGTCGGCGAGCTGGAAGGCGTGGATGCGGCCCGTCGCGCCGGCGCGGGCGATCTGGGCGGGGGCCTGGTCGTCCCACCACACGTGGTACGTGTCCACGGTCACCCCGACCTGGTGCGCGGGGAATCTCTCGGCCAGGTCCAGGGCCTGGGCGAGGGTGGAGACCACGCAGCGGTCGGCGGCGTACATGGGGTGCAGGGGTTCGATGGCGAGGCGTACGCCGTGGTCCTCGGCGTAGGGGGCCAGTTCGGTCAGCGCGTCGGCGATGCGTTCCCGGGCGGCCCGCAGGTCCTTGTCGCCGGGCGGCAGTCCGCCGGAGACCAGGACCAGGGTGTCCGTGCCGAGGGCGGCCGCCTCGTCGATCGCGCGGCGGTTGTCGGCCAGGGCCGCCGCGCGTTCGCCGGGGTCGAGGGCGGTGAAGAAGCCGCCGCGGCACAGGGTCGTCACCGTCAGGCCCGCGTCGCGGACCAGCTCGGCGGCCGCCTCCACGCCGTACTCCCGGACCGGCTCCCGCCACAGGCCCACCCGGCCGACGCCCGACGCCCGGCAGGCTTCGGCCAGTTCGGGGAGCGACAGCTGCCTGACCGTCATCTGGTTGACGGAGAACCGTGCGAGGTCCGTGCCGCTCACCGGGTCACCCCGTACAGCGCCAGAAGGGTCCTCATGCGCTCCTCCGCGAACTTGGGATCGGGGAACAGGCCGAGAGTGTCGGCGAGTTCGTAGGCGCGGGCGAGGTGCGGGAGGGAGCGGGCCGACTGGAGGCCGCCGACCATGGCGAAGTGCGACTGGTGGCCCGCGAGCCAGGCGAGAAGAACGACTCCCGTCTTGTAGAAGCGGGTGGGCGGCCGGAAGAGATGCCGGGACAGCTCCACGGTGGGGTCGAGGAGTGCGCGGAAACCCCTGACGTCACCGGTGTCCAGGACCCGTACCGCCTGCGCCGCGAGCGGTCCCAGCGGGTCGAAGACGCCGAGCAGGGCGTGGCTGAAGCCCTGGTCGTCGCCCGCGATCAGCTCGGGGTAGTGGAAGTCGTCGCCCGTGTAGCAGCGCACGCCCCGCGGCAGTCTGCGCCGGAGGTCGCTCTCGCGCCGGGCGTCCAGCAGGGAGATCTTGACGCCGTCGACCTTGTCGGGGTGCGCGGCGACGACCTCCAGGAAGGTGTCCGTCGCCGTGTCCAGGTCGGCCGAGCCCCAGTAGCCCTCCAGGGCCGGGTCGAACATCGGGCCCAGCCAGTGCAGGATCACCGGCTCGGCGGCCTGCCGCAGGAGGTGACCGTAGATCTCCAGGTAGTCCTCGGGGCCGGTGGCGGCGGCGGCCAGTGCCCTGGACGCCATGAGGACGGCCTGGGCGCCCGCCTCCTCGGCCACGGCGAGCTGTTCCTCGTAGGCCGCGCGGATCCCGGCGAGCGTGCCGCCGGTGCACTGGTCGGTGCCGGCTCCGCAGGCGATCCGGCCGCCCACGGCGCGCGCCTCCGCCGCGCTGCGCCGGATCAGTTCGGCCGCGCCCGTCCAGTCCAGGCCCATACCGCGCTGGGCGGTGTCCATCGCCTCGGCGACGCCCAGACCGTGGGACCACAGGTGGCGGCGGAAGGCGAGGGTGGTGTCCCAGTCGACGGCGGCGGGCGAGTCGGGCGAGACGTCCGCGTACGGGTCGGCGACGACGTGGGCCGCCGCGAAGACCGTGCGGGAGGTGAAGGGCGTGCGGGAGGTGAAGGGG
The DNA here is from genome assembly GCF_016741855.1 of Streptomyces musisoli. GTDB lineage: Bacteria > Actinomycetota > Actinomycetes > Streptomycetales > Streptomycetaceae > Streptomyces > Streptomyces musisoli. Next base: position 684,787 of record NZ_JAERRH010000003.1, read on the forward strand.
GTGCCGGGCGGGACGGCCGGGGGCTCGGTGCGCGGTTCGTAGGTGCGCAGGGTGCCGTCCGCGGCGGGGAGCCGGATGGTCACAGCGCGATCTCCGGTACGTCGATGCGGCGGCCCTCGGCGGAGGACTTCAGGCCCAGTTCGGCGAGTTGCACGCCGCGGGCGCCGGCCAGCAGGTCCCAGTGGTAGGGGGCGTCGGCGTGGACGTGCCTGAGGAACAGCTCCCACTGGGCCTTGAAGCCGTTGCCGAACTCGGCGTTGTCGGGCACCTCCTGCCACTGGTCGCGGAAGACCTCGGTGGCCGGGACGTCCGGGTCCCACACCGGCCTGGGGGTGGCGCCGCGGTGCTGCGCGCGGCACCTGCGCAGGCCGGCCACGGCCGACCCCTGAGTGCCGTCGACCTGGAACTCCACCAGTTCGTCCCGGCCCACGCGCACGGCCCACGAGGAGTTGATCTGGGCGATCGCGCCGCCCTCCAGTTCGAAGATGCCGTAGGCGGCGTCGTCGGCGGTGGCGTCGTAGGGCTTGCCCTGTTCGTCCCAGCGCTGCGGGATGTGGGTGGTGGCCAGGGCCTGGACGGACCTGACGCGGCCGAACAGTTCGCGGAGCACGTACTCCCAGTGCGGGAACATGTCGACGACGATGCCGCCGCCGTCCTCGGCGCGGTAGTTCCAGGACGGGCGCTGGGCCGGCTGCCAGTCGCCCTCGAAGACCCAGTAGCCGAACTCGCCGCGGACGGAGAGGATGCGGCCGAAGAAGCCGCCGTCGACGAGCCGCTTCAGCTTCCGCAGGCCCGGCAGGAAGATCTTGTCCTGGACGACGCCGTGCTTGACGCCCCGGTCGCGGGCGAGGCGGGCGAGGGCGAGGGCGCCGTCGAGGCCGGTGGCGGTGGGCTTCTCGGTGTAGACGTGCTTGCCGGCCGCGATCGCCTTGGTGAGGGCCTCCTCGCGGGCGGAGGTGACCTGGGAGTCGAAGTAGATGTCGATGGAGGGGTCGGCGAGGACGGCGTCCAGGTCGGTGGAGACGTGGTCGATGCCGTGCCGCTCGGCGATCTCCCGCAGGGCGTGCTCGCGGCGGCCGACGAGGACCGGCTCGGGCCGGAGCACGGTGCCGTCGCCGAGGTCCAGGCCGCCCTGGTCGCGCAGGGCGAGGATCGACCGGACGAGGTGCTGGCGGTAGCCCATGCGTCCGGTCACGCCGTTCATGGCGATACGCACCGTCTTGCGTGTCACGTCAGTTCCCTTCGTGGGGGCGGGCGCCCCGTTCAGTGGCGGCGTCGTCGTGCAGCAAGCGCTTTCTATCCAGGGAGAAGCTAGCCCCCGCGCCGGTTCTGTACAAGACCGTGTCCGCTTCGAGTCGTTCGAGGGGGCGAACAACCGGGGACCGTGGCCTTAAGGTCTGCTCGGAACCAGGACACATACCTGGCTGTCTACGAGGGCGTACCAGCAGTCTGCGAAAGACGTACGACGAAATGCGCGACCGGAGGACGACGAGATGACGGTGACCCTGGCGGACGTGGCGGCCCGCGCCCAGGTCTCCCCCGCGACGGTGTCGCGCGTGCTGAACGGCAACTACCCGGTCGCCGCCTCCACACGCGAGCGGGTGCTGCGTGCGGTGGACGAGTTGGACTACGTCCTCAACGGCCCCGCCAGCGCGCTCGCCGCGGCCACCTCCGACCTGGTGGGCATCCTCGTCAACGACATCGCCGACCCCTTCTTCGGGATCATGGCGAGCGCGATCCAGGCGGAGATCGGCGGGCCGGGCGGGCGTGCGGGCGGGGAGCGCCTGGCGGTCGTCTGCAACACCGGCGGTTCTCCCGAGCGCGAGCTGACGTATCTCACGCTCCTTCAGCGGCAGCGGGCCGCGGCCGTGGTGCTGACCGGCGGGGCCGTGGAGAGCGCGCCGCACGCGGCGGCGGTCACGGCGAAGCTGCGGAAGCTGTCGGAGGCCGGGACCCGGGTCGTGCTGTGCGGGCGCCCGCCGGCGCCGGACACCCAGGCCATAGCGCTGACCTTCGACAACCGGGGCGGGGCCCGCGCGCTGACGGCACATCTGATCGGCCTCGGCCACCGCCGGCTCGGCTACATCGCCGGTCCCGAGGAGCGGACGACCACGCGGCACCGTCTGGAGGGCCACCGTGCGGCCCTGGCCGCGGCCGGCATCGAGGAGGACGCGGGCCGGACGGTGTACGGCCGCTACGACCGACGGTCCGGCTACGAGGCCACGCTGGAGCTGCTGCGCCGCGATCCCTCCCTGACGGCGATCGTGGCCGCGAACGACTCCGTCGCGCTGGGCGCCTGCGCCGCGCTGCGCGAGTCCGGGCTGAGCATCCCCGGGGACGTTTCGGTGGCCGGCTTCGACGACCTGCCGTTCAGCATCGACGCGGTGCCCTCCCTGACGACGGTCCGGCTGCCGCTGGCGGAGGCGGGGGCGCGGGCGGGCCGCATCGCGATGGGCCGCGAGGAACCGCCGCCCGGGGGGATCGCCTCGGTGCGGGGGGAGTTGATGGTGCGGGGGTCGACGGGAGTGCCGCGGGGGTGATGGCCGGGGGGTCCGTGGGGGTTCCGTCGGGTGTCGGGTGCGGGTGGGATGGGGCTGGGCGCGCCGTTCCCCGCGCCCCTTTGGTTGGCCCTGGGGGCGTTCTTTTGGGGAGTGCCGTCGGTCTGGGCACCCAGGGGGTTTCGTCGGGTGTCGGGTGCGGGTGGGATGGGGCTGGGCGCGCCGTTCCCTGCGCCCCTTTGGTTGGCCCTGGGGGCGTTCTTTTTGGGGAGTGCCGTCGGTTTGAGCACCCGGGGGGTTCCGTCGGGTGTCGGGTGCGGGTCTGATGGGGCCGGGCGCGCAGTTCCCCGCGCCCCTTTGGTTGGCCCTGGGGGCGTTCTTTTGGGGAGTGCCGTCGGTCTGGGCACCCAGGGGGTTTCGTCGGGTGTCGGGGGTGGGGTGTTGGGGGCCGGGCGCGTGGTTCGCCGGGGTCGTTTCGGGGTGCCGACCGTGCGTGCCTCTTGGACGTGGTGGGGTGGTGGGCCTACGCTCGGGAGGGGGACCTCTGACTGAGTCAAGTATCCGGGGGCGATCATGACCGTGCAGGACATCCGCTCTTTCAACCGGTTCTACACGGGGCTGATCGGCGCCCTCGACTACGGGCGCCACCTGTACGCCCCGTACACCCTCACCGAGGCCCGCGTGCTCTACGAACTCGCCCACGCCGACTCCCTGGACGCGGCCGACCTGCGCGGCCGGCTCGGTCTCGACGCCGGGTACCTGAGCCGGATCATGAACAGGTTCGAGGAGGCCGGGCTGATCGCGCGCGGGCCCTCGCGGAGCGATCCGCGGCGGCGCCGGGTCACCCTGACCGCCCGCGGGCGCGAGACCGCCGCGCTGCTCGACGAGCGGGCCCAGGACACGGTCGGCGCGCTGCTGGACCGCGTGGCTCCCGGCGACCGGCCCCGGCTGGGCGAGGCCATGCGGACCATCCAGGACATCCTCGGGGAGGGCGAGCGGCCCGAGGAGAGCGTCGAACTGCGCGAGCCGCGGCCCGGGGAGCTGGGCTGGATCGTGCAGCGCAACGCCGCCCTGTACGCGGCCGAGTACGGCTGGAACACCGAGTACGAGGGCCTCGTCGCCCGGATCGTCGCCGACTTCGCCGAGGACCACGACCCGCACCTGGAGCGGGTGTGGATCGCCGAGCTGGCGGGGCGGCCGGTGGGGTGCGTGATGTGCGTACGGGACGAGGCACCTGGCACCGCGCGGTTGCGGCTGCTGCTCGTCGAGCCCGAGGCGCGCGGGCACGGCCTCGGCGACCGGCTGGTGCGGGCCGTGATCGACTTCGCCCGCGGAGCCGGTTACCGCGACCTGGTGCTGTGGACCAACGACGTGCTGGGCAGTGCCCGCCGCATCTACCAGCGGCACGGTTTCGTCCTCGTCACCGAGAAGCCGCACCGTTCCTTCGGCAGGGATCTCGTCGGCCAGGACTGGCGGCTGGAATTGCATGAACCCGGCGGCTGAGGGGTACCTAGCGTGCCCATGAAGCTGGCGTTCTCCACTCTCGGTGTCCCCGGTCTGCCCGTCCCGGAAGTCCTGTCGCTCGCGACCACGCACGGCTACCACGGTGTCGAACTGCGCGCCCACCCCGAGGAACCGGTGCATCCGGGCCTCTCCCCGGCCGAACGCGCCGAGACCGCGGCCCTGTTCCGGGGCGCGGGTGTCGAGGTGCTGGGCCTCGCCGGGTACGCGCGCGTCGCCGCCCCCGGCGAGGACGCGCCCGTGCTGGCGGAGATCCGTGACCTGCTCCGCCTCGCCCACGACCTGGGCGCTCCCTTCGTCCGGGTCTTTCCCGGTGCCGACCCGGACCGGCCACGTGAGGAGTCGGACGCGATCGCCGCGCGGCGGCTCGGCACCGCCGCCGAGGACGCCTCCGTGCTCGGCGTCCGGATCCTGCTGGAGACCCACGACTCGCACCGCACCGGCGCCGACGCGATCCGGATCCTCGGCCCGGTCGGGCACCGGCAGGTGGGCGCGCTGTGGGACGTGATGCACACGTGGCTGGGCGGGGAGCAGCCGTCGGACGCGTACGCGGCCCTCGCCCCGCACCTGGGCTACGTCCAGGTCAAGGACATCGCCTCCGCCGAGGACACCGTGCCGCTGCCGCTCGGCACCGGGGTGCTGCCGCTCACCGAGTGCGTGGACGTTCTGTCCCGGCGGGGGTGGGACGGGTGGCTGTGCTGGGAGTACGAGAAGCGCTGGTACGAGTCGGCCGCGCCGCTTCAGGGGTTGTTGAGCGGGGGCCGCGAGTATCTGCTGAGGGCGTTGGGGGAGGCGGCGTAGGCAGGATCGGGGGGAGGCGGGGATCTGCGGCGCCGCAGTAAATCGCTGGCCCGGGTGGCGGTCGCCGGTTAGCCTCCCCCGGTGATTCAGCCGTCGGGGCCGTGCGCCCGCCTTCGCTCATGAGCCTCGCCCGCTCCCTCGTCGACGTACGGCCCCTGCGCACCTCGCCCCCGTTCCGGCGGCTGCTCATCGGACGCACCGTGTCCGTGCTCGGCGGGATCATGACCATGGTGACCGTCATGTACCAGGTGTGGGACACGACCCACAGCACCGCCTGGACCGGCGCCGTCGGGCTCGCGCAGGCCGTGCCGCTCGTGGTGTTCGGGCTGTTCGCCGGGGCCTGGGCGGACCGGGCCGACCGGCGGCGGGTCTTCCTCTTCGCCACCGTCGGCCAGGCGGCCTGCTCGCTGCTGCTCGCGGTGCAGGGCTTCACCGGGCACGTGCCGGTGCTCGCGGTGCTGCTGCTCGTCGCCGTTCAGTCGGCCTTCGGCGCGCTCGGCGCCCCGGCCGCCGGGGTGTTCCTGCCGCGTCTGCTGCCCAAGGAGCAGGTGGCCGCCGGACTGGCGCTGCAACAGGTGACCGGCCAGTCGATGATGCTGCTCGGTCCCGCGCTGGCCGGTGTGCTGCTGGGCTGGTTCGGTATCGGTGTCTGCTACCTGCTGGACGCCCTCAGCTTCGGCCTCGCCTTCTACGGCGCCTTCGGGCTGCCCGCACTGCCGCCCGAGGGCGAGCCGTCGCGGGCGGGACTGCACGGGGTGCTGGACGGGCTGCGGTTCCTGGCCGGGCACCGGGCGGTGCGGGGTGCGTTGATCACCGACCTCGCCGCCACCGTGCTGTCGTTCCCGGTGAGCCTGTTCCCGCTGGTCAACGCCGAACGGTTCGGCGACGACCCGCGCACGCTCGGGCTGTTCCTGTCGGCGCTGGCGGTGGGCGGGGTCATGGCGACCGGGCTGTCCGGCTCGCTGACCCGGCTGGGCCGGCCGGGCCCGGTGATGCTGTGCGCGTCCGCCACCTGGGGCGCGGCCCTGGTGCTCTTCGGCCTCGCCGCCGACCCCTGGACCGGGCTCGCCCTGCTGGTGGTCGCCGGGGCGGCGGACGCCACGGCGGTGGTCTCCCGCTCCACGCTCGTCCAGACCCGCACCCCCGACGCGCTGCTCGGCCGGGTCACCGCCGCCGAGCAGATCGTCGGTCAGGCGGGACCCAGCCTCGGCAATGTGCGCGGCGGCCTGCTCGCCGGCTGGACCTCCGGCGTGACCGCCCTGGTCACCGGCGGCGCGCTGTGCGTGCTGGCGGTCGCCGGGGTGGCCGCGAGCACGCCCGAGCTGCGCGAGGGGAGCACGCCCGCCACGGAGCCGGGCACCGCGTGAACGGCAGGGGCACGCCCCCTCCGAGCGCCGCCCGAACAGCACGGACACCGGCCCACCTTCGAGTGCCACCGAGCAGCGCGGGCACCGGCCCACCTTCGAGCGCCGCCCGCGCAGCGCGGGCACCGGCCCACCTTCGAGTGCCGGTCGGGACGGTCGGGCGGGGCCCGTGCCCGGCGTCGCGGGGTGAGGAGGCGGCGGGACGGGGTGTGGCCGGGCCCGAGCAGCCCACCGTCAGTCGGCGGTGGGCAGGGCTGCGAACGCCTCGTGGAACGCGGGGAACGTCTTGCGTACGCAGCCGGGGTCGTCGAACGTGAGCCCGGGCGTGCGCAGGCCCGTCACCGCGAAGGACATCACGATGCGGTGGTCGCCGAAGGACTTGATCTCGGTTCCGGGTGCGGGCACGCCCGGGTGGATCTCGATCCAGTCGGGGCCGGTCGCGACGTCGACGCCGAGCCGCCGCAGATTGTCCGCGCACGCCTCCAGGCGGTCGCACTCCTTCACCCGCGTGTTGCCGACGTCCTCGATACGGACCGGCCCCGAGGCGAACGGCGCGATGGCGGCCAGCGTCGGCATGGTGTCGGAGACGTCCCGCATGTTCACCGTGAGCCCGCGCAGTTCGCCCGTACCGCGTACGGTCGTGCGGTCCTCGGCGACCGTCACCTCCGCGCCCATCCGCCGCAGCACCTCCACGAAGCGCAGGTCGCCCTGGAGCGCGCCCGCGCCGAGGCCGGGCACGGTGATCTCGCGGCCCGGGGTGACGGCCGCCGCGGCGAAGAAGTAACTCGCGGTGGAGGCGTCCGGTTCGACGGCGTAGGTGGTGGCCCGGTAGCCGCCGGGCGGGACGTCGTAGACCGTGCCGTCCCGGACGACGTCCACGCCGAACGCCCGCATCATCGCGAGGGTGATCTCCACGTATGGCGCCGACACCAGGTCGGTCACCCGGATCCGCAGCCCGGTGCGGGTCAGCGGGCCGAGCAGCAGCAGCGCGGTCAGGTACTGGGAGGACTCGCCGGCGTCCAGCACGACCTCGCCCCCCTCGACGCCGGACGCGCGGACGGTGAGCGGGTGGTGGCCCTCGGCGTCCTCGTGCCGCAGGTCCACGCCGAGGTCGCGCAGGGCGCGGGTGAGCGGGCCGAGGGGACGGCGACGCATCTGCGGGGAGGCGTCGAAGCGGTAGGTGCCGTGGCCGGCGGCGGCCAGGGTGGGCAGGAAGCGGGCGGTGGTGGCGCCGTCGCGGCAGAAGACGTCGGCCCGCGCGACCGCGGGACCCTGCGGGCGGCCGTCGATCTGCCAGGCGTCCGGGGTACGGCCGACCCGGTAGCCGAGCCGGGCCAGGCCCTCGGTGAAGCCCTCGGTGTCGTCGGAGTGCAGGGGCCGTACGAGGGTGCTGACCCCGTCGGCCGCGGCGGCGAGGAAGAGCGCGCGGGCGGTGATGGACTTGGAACCGGGAATGTCGACTGCGGGCATGGCCGCATGATGACGGCTCGTCCACGCCGCGGCCGGGGTTGTCCAGGGGCTGGACGCGCCCCGTGAATACGCGGTCGGCGGCCGCTTCCTGGTTACTGTGCATTCCCTTGACGGAAAGAAACTTCCCGGATATTGGTGACTCCTCGGAAGTTTCCTTCAGCGGTTCTCCTCTGGAAGGAGCGCACGTGCACGACACCAGCACGGGAAGCGACACCGGCACGGGAAGCGGCACCGGCACGGGAAGCGGCACCGGCACGGGAAACACCGCACGGCCGTCCAGACGGGCCGTCCTCGCCGCGACCGCGGGCCTCACCGCCGCGCTGACCGTACCGACGACCGCCCACGCCGCCCCCTCGGACGACCGCCGGCTGCGCGCCCTGATCTCCCGTATGACGCTGGAGGAGAAGGTCGGCCAGCTCTTCGTGATGCGGGTCTACGGCCACTCCGCCACCGCCCCCGACCAGGCCGACGTCGACGCCAACCTGAAGGAGATCGGCGTCCGCACCGCCGCCGAGCTGATCGCGAAGTACCGGGTCGGCGGGATCATCTACTTCACCTGGGCGCACAACACCCGCGACCCCCACCAGATCGCCGACCTGTCCGACGGCATCCAGCGGGCCTCGCTGGACCAGCCGCGCGGGCTGCCGGTCCTCATCGCCACCGACCAGGAGCACGGCGCGGTGTGCCGGGTCGGCAAGCCCGCCACCCTCTTCCCCGGCGCGATGGCGATCGGCGCCGGCCGCTCCCGCTCCGACGCCCGTACCCTCGGGCGGATCTCCGGTGCCGAGCTGCGCGCGATGGGCATCAACCAGGACTACTCCCCCGACGCCGATGTGAACGTCAACCCGGCCAACCCGGTCATCGGGGTCCGCTCCTTCGGCGCCGACCCGGACGCGGTCGCCGGACTGGTCGCCGCCGAGGTGAAGGGCTATCAGTCGGCCGGGGTGGCGGCGACCGCCAAGCACTTTCCGGGACACGGGGACACCGCCGTCGACAGCCACTACGGCTTCCCGGTCATCACCCACAGCCGGGAACTGTGGGAGGAGCTGGACGCGGTGCCGTTCCGGGCCGCCATCCGGGCGGGCATCGACTCCATCATGACCGCGCACATCCAGTTCCCGGCCCTGGACGGATCCGGCGACCCGGCCACCCTCTCCGAGCCGATCCTCACCGGCATCCTGCGCGGCGAACTCGGCTACGACGGGGTCGTCATCACCGACTCCCTCGGGATGCAGGGCGTGCGCTCGAAGTACGGCGACGACCGGGTGCCGGTGCTCGCCCTCAAGGCCGGCGTGGACCAGCTCCTCAACCCGCCCTCGCTCGACGTGGCCTGGAACGCGGTGCTGAAGGCCGTCCAGGGCGGTGAGCTGACCGAGGCCAGGCTGGACGAATCGATCCTGCGCATCCTGCGCCTGAAGGCCCGGCGCGGGGTCCTCGACCACCCCTGGGCGAGCCGGACGCGCGTCGACCGCACCGTGGGCTCCAAGTCCCACCTCGCCACCGCCGACCGCATCGCCGAGCGCACCACCACCCTGCTGGTCAACGATGACGACGTCCTGCCCTTCGACCGCCGCAGGGAACGCCGGCTCCTGGTCGTCGGCGCCGATCCGGCCTCCCCGTCCGGCACCACGGGCCCGCCCACCGGCGTCCTGGCCGCCGCCCTCACCGACCTGGGCTTCACCGCCACCGCCCTGTCCACCGGAACCGCACCCTCCGCCGCGACCATCGACAAGGCGGTCACGGCGGCGCAGGACGCGGACGCGGTGGTGGTGGGCACGTACAACGTGACGGCGGGCAACTCGCAGCGGACCCTGGTGGACCGGCTCGTGGCGACGGGCAGGCCGGTGGCCGTGGTGGCGATCCGCAACCCGTACGACGTCGCGCAGCTCGCCTCGGCCAAGGCCTGCGTGGCCACGTACTGCTGGACGGACGTCGAGCTGCGCGCCGCGGCACGAGTGATCGCCGGCCGGGTGGCGCCCCGCGGGAAGCTGCCGGTGCCGGTGCAGCGCGCGGACGACCCGGCGAAGGTGCTGTATCCGATCGGGCACGGACTGACGTACTGAGAAGCGTTCCGCGGTCCGCCGGAGGGCGGGCCGCGGATCACAGCCGGGCGGCGGCCGGGCCGTCCCGCGTGATCACGCCCCCGGGCGGATCACGTCCGGGACCGCCCGGGGCCGCCCCTCGGCATTCCGGGACCGCCCCACGGCGTTACGGGACCGCCCGGGGCCTCGGCGTTACCGCACCGCCCGGGGCCGCCCTTCGGCGTTTCGGGATCCGCCGCCCCCGGCACGGCCGGGGCGGTCGCGCTAGGCGTTTCCTCATTCCTCGGACGCGACCGGGCCCTGTAGGAAGCTACGAAAGAGTCGGCCCTGACCTGCGGACGCTTTCATGTCTTCCACGCCTGGCCGACCTCGCTCGGTTGGCTGTGTACTCCTCGTACAAGTCGCAACGGCGCAGTACGGGTTGCGGCGAAGCAAGGGATGAGTGCCGTGCGCTGCCTCCCGCTCGTCGATGGGGGGTACCGGCCATGAGGCCCGGCAACCGGACGCGACGCCGATCGCGGGTGAACCGGCGTGAGGGTCGGGATCGACACCGACCGCCGCCGGTCGATCGCTGTGCCCGCTCGTCCCGACACCATGCCTTACCAGGGGGAGAATCTTGACTGAGACGCTGTCCGGTCGGCACATCGAAATCGCCTGGCCCGATCTGGGCATCACCGTCACCGCGGAGCTGGACGACCGCAATCCCGCGTTGGCCGATGCGCTGTGGGAGGCGCTGCCCTACCAGAGTCTGCAAGGCCACGCGCTGGTCGCGGGCTCGCACCTGTACCACGTGGCGCCGATCCACTCGCTGCTGCATCTGCCCGCGTCCCACCGGATCGCCGACCGCCGCGAGGCACCCGACGGGACGGTGTTCTGTTCGGCGCTCCAGCACCTGGGCATCAAGTACGGCACGCTGACCGAACCGATGCCGGCATCCCCCGTGGGCCGGGTCCGGCCGGAGGACATGCCGGCCCTGACCGAGGCCGGCACCGCGGTGTGGGACGCGGTCTACTCCACGAAGAAGCCGATCCTGGTCGAGGTGCGCAGGGCGGGCCTGGGGGGCGGCCACCGCATCCCCCGGCTGACCGCCGCCGACGCGGACGCGGACCGGCTGCTGCACGACGTGCACACCGAGACCGAGCGGATCTGGCTGACCGAGCCGCCGGAGCTCGCCGAGCTGCACCGGGGGTGGATACCCTCCGGGGCCGGCAGCTACGGGACGGTCCTGCCCACCCTGCTGTTCGTCAACGGCGAGACCCGCCCGCTGGGGTACGCCACCTACGGTGGCCTGGTGCGGGCCGTGGTCGGCGGGATGCCGCTGGACTCCCTGCGCCAGATGGCACGCCTTCAGGCCGGGGTCCCGGCCGAGTTCCTGGGCTACTGCGGCCTGGAGAAGCTGTGGGCCTTCACCCAGCGTTTCCTGGCCTGCCTGGACCGTCTCGACCGCGACGACTTCCAGGCCGTGGTGAGCCAGATGGCCCTCTACATCAACTGCCTGGGCGGCTGGAACCTGCACCTGTTCCCGTGGGACGCCGGAGACCACCTGCGCCGGCTGCCCTCCGCGGAAGCGGGCCAGGGCTCATGAACGCGCTGCCCGAACGCACGGACGCCCTCGTCATCGGCGGAGGAGTCGTCGGCACCTCGATCGCGTGCCATCTCGCCGAGGCCGGCGTCGCAACCGTCCTGCTGGAGCGCGGCACGCTCGGATCGGGAGCGTCCGCGGCCACCGCGGGCGTACTGCGCACCTACTTCCCCGGCGACCCTCGCACCGGCGAACTCGCCGTCCGCAGCATGGCGGCGTACCACGCCTTCACGGAGCGGACCGGAACCCCGCTCGGCCTGGAGCGTGTCGGCTTCCTGGTGGTGTTCACCCAAGAGCACCAGGTGGAGGAGTTCCGGCGCACCCAGGCCGCCCAGCAGGCCGCGGGAGTGGACGTCGAGCTGGTGACCGCCTCCGAGGCGGTGCGGCTCAACCCGCTCCTCGGTGAGCGCGCCGTGCTGGCGGCGGCCTGGTCACCCGAGGCCTACGCCTGCGACCCGGCCGCCATCGTGCGCGGCTACGCCGCGGCCGCCCAGCAGGCAGGCGCCGTCGTGCGCACGGAGACACCGGTCACCGGCATCGACCCCGACGGGCGGGTCCACACCGCCGCGGGCAGCATCCGCGCCGGCACCGTCATCTGCGCGGCGGGCCCCTGGGCGGGGACGGTCGCCTCCCTGGCCGACGTCGACCTCCCCGTGACCACCTACCCCATCGAGCTGCTCCTCACCGACGCGCCCGCCGCCCCGCTGCCCACCCTGCCGATGACCCTGCACGCCTCCACCGGCCTGCGGATCCGGACCTGGAAGGACCGCATCCTCATCGGGATGGGCCGCCCCGGTCCGGACGAGTCCCGGCAGGCGTGGCTCCGGCGGCTTTCCCACCAGCTGGGCACCACCTACCCGGCGCTCGACGGCATCCGCCTCCACCGCGGGTGGAGCGGAGCCTTCGACGCCGGACCGGACGGGACCGGCCTCATCGGCCGGCACCCCTCCCGCCCCTTCTTCTACGCGGCCGGCTTCTCCGGCCAGGGACTGTGCCAGGCACCCGCTGCCGGCGAACTCGTCCGCGACCTCGTGGTCGACGGGCAACCGGTGCACCACAGAGGGGACTTGTCATGATCGTCCTGGGGTGCAACGGTTTCAGCCGTGTCTCGGGGATCTTCGCCGAGCGTTTCGGCGCGGTCGGCACCGAGAAGCACTACCTCCTCGGCCACGACGCGGGTGCGGCGCTGCTGGTGGACGGCGAGCTGGTCGCCGCCGTGGAGGAAGAACGGCTGAACCGGGAGAAGAAGACCACCGACTTCCCGGTCAACGCGGTGCAGTGGTGCCTCGACCGGGCGGGGCTGGAATTCTCCGACGTCGATCTCATCGCCTTCCCGTGGGACTTCTCCGCCGAGGTCCTGGACGGGATGCTGTCGGACATCACGTCCGCGCCCATGGCGCCCTCGGCGAAGCTGGATCTCATCGGCGGCATCGGCGAACTGTTCACCGGAGCCGTCAGCCACGACGCGCTCCTCGCCGACTTCGCGGCTCGCACCGGCTTCACCCCCGATCCGGACAAGGTGGTGTTCGTTCCGCACCACCTGGCCCACGCGATGACCGGCTACTACATGGCGGGCATGAAGGACGCCGCGTTCCTGATCAGCGACGGCCGTGCCGAACGGTACTCGTCGCTGACCGGCGAGATCCGGGACGGCCGGATCCGCGTCTTCGACGAGTCGGTCATCGGCGCGGAGCATTCGATCGGGCTCCTGTTCGCGGCGATCACGCGGTACCTGGGCTTCGTGCCCAACAACGACGAGTACAAGATCATGGGCTTGGCCGGATACGCCGAGCCCCCGGTGCCGAACCCGTTCCTCGAGCACCTCGTCGAACTGCACGAGGAGGGGCGCTACAGCTTCCGCCGGCCCCTCGAGACGGACAACCCCCGCGGTCTGGACCCCTTGTTCGAGGAGTTCTTCGGTCCCTTCGAGGACACCCTCGCGTACCAGGCCCGCGTGGCCGCCGCGGCCCAGCAGATGCTCACCGTCGTCACCCGCCACCAGGTCCGCGCGCTGGAGGCCAGGACGGACCTGGACCACCTGCTGTTCGAGGGCGGCGTGGCGCTGAACTGCCTCAACAACACCCCGCTGTTCGAGGGTTCGCGGTTCGACGACATGCACGTTAGCTTCGGCGCCAGCGACACGGGCATCCCCATCGGCGCCGCGGTCCACGCCTGGGTCGGCCATCCGGGCGGCGCCGGCAGGCGGAGGTCCGCGCCGGCGGTCACTCCGTACCTCGGGCCGGAGTTCGACGACGAGGCGGTCGAGAAGGCCTTGCTGGAGTTCGCCGGCCGGGTGGAGTGGACGAGGCTGAGCGACGACGAGGTCGTCTCCCGGGTGGCGGAACTGCTCACCGAGAAGGTCGTCATCGGCTGGTACGAGGGCCGGATCGAGCACGGCCCGCGGGCACTGGGGCACCGCAGCATCCTGGCGAACCCGAAGTTCCCGGACATCAAGGACATCATCAACACCCGGGTGAAACACCGGGAGCCGTTCCGCCCGTTCGCACCGCTCGTGCTCGAGTCGGACGCACCCAAGGTCTTCGAGATGGGCCGCAAGACACGCTCGCCGTACATGACGTTCGTCTTCCCGGTGCGGCCGGAGTTCCGCGAGGTGATCCCCGGGGCGACCCATGTGGACGGCACCTCCAGGGTGCAGACGATCACCGATCGGGACACCCCGCGGCTGGCGGCCCTGCTGCGCCGGTTCACCGCGCTGACCGACGTCCCCTGCCTGATCAACACGTCCTTCAACGTGGCGGGCGAACCGATCGTGTGCACGCCGTCCGACGCCCTGGACTGCTTCCTGGGTACGGAGATCGATTACCTGATGCTCGGCAACTGCCTCGTCACGAAGACGGAGGAACCCTGATGGCCCGCCAGAACCCTTCCGTCCGCACCCCAGGCTTTCCGGTCGCTCCGGAGCACATCGTCGGCGTCTAGCCGCGCCGATTCCCGTGGACGCCGTCGACCGAGCCGGTCTCGAGACGGCACCCGCGGGACCCGCATCGTCCCGGCTGCGCCCCGCAGAGTACCCGGGCAATTCCCCCTCCGTCCCCGAAAAGGAGTGACCGTGACCGCACACACCCTGGAACCGACCGCCCAAGAACTCGAGCGCGCCTGGCTGGAGAAGGCGATCCAGCTGGCCACGGACAGCGTGGCGGGCGGCGGCGGTCCGTTCGGCGCCCTCGTCGCCAAGGCCGGCGAGATCGTCGCGCTCGGGAACAACAAGGTCACCACGAACCTGGACCCGACGGCGCATGCCGAGGTGAGCGCGATGCGTGCCGCCTGTCAGGAGCTGAACACCTTCTCGCTCGCCGGCTGCGTCCTGGTCACCTCGTGCGAGCCGTGCCCGATGTGCCTGTCCTCCGCGCTGTGGGCGCGCGTCGACCGGATCGTCTTCGCCGCCGACCGGGACGACGCCGCGGTGGCCGGCTTCGACGACCGCAAGTTCTACGACCTGTTCGAGAAGCGGCCCCAGTCGATGTGGCCCGTGACGATCGAGCGGCTGGACCTGCCGAACCGTACGGCGCCGTTCGACGCGTGGCTGGCCAAGTCCGACCGCATCGACTACTGACAAGGAGTTCTCGTGGCGATCCAGCGCAAGCACACGATGCACCACTCGACGATCCTCGACGCCGGCCCGGACGACGTCTGGGCCGAGGTCCGCGACCCCATGAAGGTCGTGCGGATCGTGTCCGGGCCCGCGGTGAAGAACGTGCGATGGGCGGAGGGCGGCGCGCTCGAACGGGTGCCGTCGCGGTACGACTTCACGCTCGGGTTCAACGATGGTCTCGTGCAGCAGGAGATCGCCGGGCGCAACGAGGTGGAGCGGTCCTCCACCTACCGGGCCGTCGCGCCGACGTCGGGGGTCGACGGCTATGCCGCCACCATTCGCGTCCGGCCGATCACGAATGATCCGCACCGCAGCTTCTTCGAGTGGTCGAGGGAGCTGACGATCGCCGCCGACGCCGACCCCGAGGTGGTCGAGGCGATCATCGCGATGATGGAGAAGCAGACCGACGCCGTGCGGGACCACTTCGCACTGCCGAAGGACTAGCCGGCGCGTGGACGAGGCGACGGACGTGGGGCCCACCACGGGTGAGCGGGGGCCGTCGGGGGCCGCGGCGCGCTTCGGCACCGGGCACGGTAGCGGAGGCGGGGACAGGGACGGGCCGATGGCCGGAGCGGCGCTCGCGCAGGCCGCTCCGGCCGTCTCCGGCCCGCCCTCCGGCGGGGACGTTGCGACGACGCTCCTGCTGCTGCGGCACGGCGAGACGCCGCTGACGCCCGAGAAGCGGTTCTCCGGCAGCGGTGGCGCGGACCCCTCGCTGTCGGAGACCGGGCGCCGGCAGGCCGCGGCGACCGCGGCGCTGCTGGCCGACCGCGGCGGCGTACAGGCGATCGTGGCGTCACCGCTGCGCCGCTGCCGCCAGACGGCGCAGACGATCGCCGCGCGGCTGGGGCTGGGCGTGCACGTCGAGGAGGACCTGCGGGAGGCGGACTTCGGTGCCTGGGAGGGGCTGACCTTCGCGGAGGCACGCGAGCGCTACCCGGACGACTTCACGGCGTGGCTGAAGTCCCCTGCGGTGGCGCCCTCGGGCGGCGGCGAGACGTTCGGGTCGGTGACGCGGCGGGTGTCGGCGGTGCGGGATGCGCTGCTGGCGCGGCACGCGGGGCGGACGGTGCTGGTCGTCTCGCACGTCGGACCGCTGCGGACGCTGGTGCGGCTGGCGCTGGCCGCGCCGGCGGAGTCGCTGTTCCGCATGGAGCTGGCGGCGGCTTCGCTGTCGGTGGTGACGTACCACGCGCAGGGGACCGCGTCGGTGCGGCTGCTGAACGACACGGGGCACCTGAGGCGCACGGGGCCGTCCACCGCCATGCCCCGCCGTGACGGCTGACGGCTGGCGGCTGGCAACTCGCGACTGGTCACTCGCGACTGGCGGCTGGCGGCTGGCGGCTGGCGGCTACGACAGTGGACGACCACGACGGCGGACGGCCATGACGAGGGGCGGCCACGACGGCGGACGATCACGACGGCGGGGCGGCACGGCTGACGCACGATCACGACGACCGACGGCCACGGCGGACGGGCGGTGGTCCCCCACGCCCTCGGGGCGGTGGGGGACGTCCCGGACCTGCCGTCGTGGCCGTGGGGTCGAGGCCGGGCTACGGCCGCAGCACGGGCTCCCGCCGCACGTCCCGGCCGTCCAGCCCGGCGTCGTACGCCGCCAGCGGCTCGGCGTGGGCGACGGCGGCCGGGGACACGCCCGCCCACTTGAGGATGCGGGCCGTGGCCAGCTCCTTCTGGTCCGGGACCAGACCCGCCACGTTCGCGCCGTGGTTCATCCCGGGCGCGGTGAAGACGTAGGAGTCACGGGCGCCCGCGCCGACCCGGAAGCGTTCCGCGCCCCAGGGGTCGTCCTGGCCGTAGACGAAGAGCATGTGGGTGGCGTGGTGCCGTACCCAGCCGTCCACGTCCCGCATGGCCCCCGGCTGGAAGCGCATCGGGATGGAGCGCGGCACGTAGTTGCGCGGCGGCTGGTAGCCGTACCGGATCAGGCGCTTCTCGATGTACGGGAAGTGAATGGTCGGCGCGCCCAGCTGGGTGCCGGCCTGGTAGTAGTACGGCGTGTACTGCGCGAGCCCCTGGTCGGTGTAGGCGGAGAAGCCGGAGATGGTGTCGACCGAGGTCCAGATCGCCTCGTCGGTCGCCGTGGCCGCGTCCGCCGGGATCGAGTCGCAGTCCTTCAGCAGGCTGTACTGCCAGAATCCCCACACGTAGTCCAGGACGACCGCCTCGTACGCCTTGTCCAGGCTGCCGACGGTCTCGAAGGTGTAGCCCTTCTCGGCGGCGTACGCGGCGTACTTCTTCTCCAGCGGGGCGCGGCGCACCAGCGCCTCCCGCTGCACGGCGTTCAGCCGGTCGCGGCACTCCTTGGTGCCGACACGGGCGAAGAAGCGGTCGTAGGCCGAATCCTCCTTGTTCACGACGTCGTTGGGGGCCACGTACGCGACCACGCCGTCCATGTCACGCGGGTAGAAGCGCTCGTAGTAGGTGGCCGTCATGCCGCCCTTGGAGCCGCCGGTGGCGAGCCAGTTGGCGGAGTAGATCCCCTTCAGCGCCCGGTACACGCGGTGCTGGTCGCTCGCCGCCTGCCAGATGTCGAGCTTTGACCAGTCGGCCGGCTCGGGGCGGGACGGGGTGAAGTAGCGGTATTCCAGGGAGACCTGGTTGCCGTCCGTGATCCGGGTGGGTTCGCTGCGGGACGGGTTGGTGGAGACGTTGTAGCCGCTGGTGTAGAAGACCGTGGGGCGGCTCGTGTCCTTGTGCAGGACGGTGATCCGCTGCTGGAAGGTGCCCCATTCCGGGTGCCGGTGGTCGACCGGCTGGGTGTAGTTCAGGACGAAGTAGCGGTAGCCGGGGTACGGCTTCTCCTGGACCAGGCTCATGCCGGGTATCGACAGGAGCCGGTCCTTGATGTCGGTGGGCTCGGACCCGGCGGCGGTGGCCGCACCGGCCGCCGCGCTCCACGTGCCTATGAGCATCGTGAGCGCGAGCAGCCATCTGAGCGCCTTGCGCATGCGCACTCTCCCCTGTGAGACAGATGTGCGCCGGAAGTTATCCCAGCAACTTCCGTCCCACCAGGGGGTGTTGCGCGGTTCACCGACCCGGTCGGCCGCTCAGCACAGGATCCAGCCGGAGCTGACCGTGTAGTGGCCCACCGCTCCCCTGATCCAGACGCAGCGGTGGCCGGCGTTCACGGTCACCGGTCCCGCGTGGTACTTGTAGCGGCCCTTGTCGACGACCGGCCGGTTGCCGCGCGCCTGAACGCTCACCGACATGCTCTGGGCGGCCCCGGAGTTCCTGGCGACGGTGACGGCGCAGACGTAGTCGCCCCGCTTGTAGACATGGGTGACGCCGGATCTGAACGGCAGGGTGCGCACCTCGTGCCCGGCGCAACTGCCGGACACGGCCTGCGCGGTACCCGTCGCCGTGAGCGCGAGCGCTCCGGACGCGGCCAGCACGGCCGCGCCGAGCGCCAGCCGCCGGCGTATCGCACCACTGTCCACTGTCGTCCTCCCCGTACCCGGTCTCACACCCCGTGCCCGTACTGATGTACGGACGCACGGGTGTGTCGGATGGTTGCACGACCGTCATCGATGCGACTCGGCCGGGCCCCTCACGGACCCGGCCGACACGGGGCTCAGCGGGCGGCGCCGACCGGCTCCTCCGGCTCGGACCGTCCGATGAAGGTACGCCACAGCTCCGCGTACCGGCCGCCGCGGGCCAGCAGTTCCTCGTGGGTGCCGTCCTCGGCGACCCGGCCGCGGTCCATCACCACCACCCGGTCCGCGCGGGCCGCGGTGGTGAGGCGGTGGGCCACCACCAGCGTGGTACGGCGGCCCGCCAGGCGATCGGTGGCGTGGTTGACCTGGGCCTCGGTGGCCAGGTCCAGGGCGGCCGTGGCCTCGTCGAGGAGCAGCACGTCCGGGTCGACCAGTTCGGCGCGGGCCAGGGCGATCAGCTGGCGCTGGCCCGCCGAGAGGTTGCGGCCGCGTTCGGCGACCTCGTGCAGATAACCGCCCTCCAGCGTGGCGATCATCTCGTGCGCGCCGACCGCCCGGGCCGCCGCCTCGACCGCGGCGTCGTCGGCGTCGGGGCGGCCGTAGGCGATGGCGTCGCGGACGGTGCCCGGGAAGAGGTACGCCTCCTGCGGGACCACCCCGAGCCGGTGCCGGTAGGAGGTGAGGTCCAGTCCGCGCAGGTCGACGCCGTCGACCGTGACCCGCCCCGCGGTCGGGTCGTAGAACCGCGCCACCAGCTTGACGAGGGTCGACTTGCCGGCGCCCGTCTCGCCGACGAAGGCCACCGTCTGCCCGGCCGGTATCCGCAGGTCGATGCCGGACAGCGCCTCCTCCTCGTCTCCATACGCGAAGTGCACGTCCTCGAAGGCGATGTCACCCCGCAGGGACGTCACCTCGCGGGGTTGCGCGGCGGACCGCGTGGACGTCGGCTCGCGCAGCAGTTCCTGGATGCGGCCCAGCGAGACGGTGGCCTGCTGGTAGCCGTCGAAGACCTGGGAGAGCTGCTGGACGGGCGCGAAGAACAGGTCGATGTAGAGCAGGTACGCCACCAGGGCGCCGGTCGTGAGCGTGGCCGCCTCCACCCGGCCCGCGCCCGCGATCAGCACGGCCGCCGCGGCGACCGAGGACAGCAGCTGCACGAACGGGAAGTAGATCGATATCAGCCACTGGCCGCGGACGCGGGCGCGCCGGTAGGCGTCGCTGCGCTCGGTGAACCGCCGACCGCCGTCCCGCTCCCGCCGGAAGGCCTGCACGATCCGCAGCCCGGCCACGGTCTCCTGGAGGTCGGCGTTCACCGTCGAGACGCGCTCACGGGCGAGTTCGTACGCCTTCACGCTGGCCCGGCGGAAGAAGAAGGTGGCCACGGCCAGCGGGGGCAGGGTGGCGAAGACGACGAGGGCGAGCTGTACGTCGAGCACCAGCAGGGCGCCCATGATGCCGAAGAACGTGACGACCGAGACGAACGCGGTGACCAGACCCGTCTGGAGGAACGTCGACAGGGCGTCGACGTCGGTCGTCATGCGCGTCATGATCCGGCCGGTCAGCTCGCGCTCGTAGTAGTCCAGGCCGAGCCGCTGGAGCTGCGCGAAGATCTTCAGCCGCAACGAGTACAGCACGCGTTCGCCGGTACGGCCGGTCATCCGGGTCTCGCCGATCTGCGCGGCCCACTGCACCAGCACGGTCAGCAGGGCGAGCAGGGAGGCCGACCACACCGCGCCGATCGCCGTCTTCGTGACACCGGAGTCGATGCCGTGCCGGATCAGCACCGGCAGCAGCAGGCCGGCGCCCGCGTCCACGGCGACCAGCAGCAGGCTGACGAGGAGGGGCGACCCGAAACCGCGCAGCAGCCGGCGCAGGCCGTAGGAGTCCTCGGGCAGGACCGCGCGGTCCTCGTCGATGTCCGGGGTGTCGGTGGCCGGGGGCAGCGCCTCGACCTGGGCGAGGAGTTCCGGGGTGGCCGGGGTGCCGGCGAGCGCCGGGTCCTTCGGCGCGCGGTCGCCGGTCCACAGCCGGGGGGTCACGCCCCGCTCGGCGTCGAACTCGGCGTCCAGCTCCTCGCGGACGGAGACGTCCTCCCGCGGCCCGGCCGGCAGGGCGTGGCCCGGGGAGACCCCGCCCAGCTCGTCGGGGTCGGTGAGCAGGCGGCGGTAGAGGGGCGAGCGCTCCTGGAGCTCCTCGTGGGTGCCCAGGTCGGCGAGCCGGCCGCCGTCCAGGACGGCGATGCGGTCGGCGAGGTTCAGGGTGGAGCGGCGGTGGGCGATGAGGAGGGTGGTACGGCCCTGCATCACCTGCTTCAGCGCCTCGTGGATCTCGTGCTCGACCCGGGCGTCCACGGCCGAGGTGGCGTCGTCCAGGACCAGCAGGCGCGGGTCGGTGAGCAGGGCGCGGGCGAGCGCGATGCGCTGGCGCTGGCCGCCGGAGAGGGTGAGGCCGTGCTCGCCGACCGTGGTGTCGTAGCCGTCGGGCAGCTCGGTGATGAAACGGTCCGCCTGGGCGGCGCGGGCAGCGGCCTCGATCTCCTCCCGCGTGGCGTCCGGGCGGCCGTAGGCGATGTTGTTGCGGACGGTGTCGGAGAAGAGGAACGAATCTTCAGGGACGAGCCCGATGGCCGCCCTGAGCGACTCCAGGGTCAGCTCGCGCACGTCGTGGCCGCCGATCAGGACGGCACCGTGGGTGACGTCGTAGAAGCGCGGGAGGAGCAGGGAGAGGGTGGACTTGCCGGAGCCGGAGGAGCCGACGACGGCGAGGGTCTCGCCGGGGCGGATCTCGAAGCTGAGTCCGTCGAGGACCGGGCGCTCGTGGTCGTACCCGAAGGACACGTCGTCGAACTCGACCGTCGCGGGCGCGTCGGCGGGCAGTTCCTTGGTGCCGTCCCGCAGGGTCGGCTCGGTGTCGATCAGCTCCAGGACGCGTTCGGTGCCGGCGCGGGCCTGCTGGCCGACCGTGAGGACCATCGCGAGCATCCGGACCGGGCCGACCAGCTGGGCCAGGTAGGTGGAGAAGGCCACGAAGGTGCCGAGCGTGATGTGGCCGCGTACGGCGAGCCAGCCGCCGAGGGCCAGCATGGCGACCTGGCCGAGCGCCGGGACGGCCTGGAGGGCCGGGGTGAACTTGCTGTTCAGGCGGATCGTGCGCAGGCGGCCCGCGAAGAGGCGGCGGCCGACCTCGCGCAGCTTGCCGGTCTCCTGGTCCTCCTGCCCGAAGCCCTTCACCACGCGCACGCCGCCGACCGCGCCGTCGACCACTCCGGCGACGGCGGCGGCCTGGGCCTGGGCGTACCAGGTAGCGGGGTGCAGCCTGGTGCGGCTGCGCCGGGCGATCCAGCCGAGGGCGGGTGCGACGGCCAGGGCGACCAGGGTCAGCGGCAGGGACAGCCACGCCATGATCACCAGGGAGATCAGGAAGAGCAGGACGTTCCCGATGGTCATCGGGAGCATGAAGAGCAGGCCCTGGATCAGCTGGAGATCGCTGGTGGCCCGGCCGACGACCTGCCCGGTGGACAGCTCGTCCTGGCGGCGGCCGTCCAGCCGGGTGATCGTGCCGTACATCTCGGTCCGCAGGTCGTGCTGGACGTCCAGGGCGAGCCGGCCGCCGTAGAAGCGGCGGACGTAGGTGAGGGCGTAGACGAGGACGGCCGCGCCGGTCAGGGCGCCGGCCCAGGGGGCCATGCCGCGGGTGTGGTCGCCGATCACGTCGTCGATGATCACCTTGGTGATCAGCGGGACGACGGCCATCACGGCCATGCCGGCCAGCGAGGAGCCGAGGGCGAGGACCACGTCCTTGGGGTAGCGCCAGGCATAGCCCGCCAGCCGTCTTGCCCATCCCCGTTGCGGTACCACGCCGGTGCCTCCTGTTTTTCGACCTGCTCTACCGGAAGGCACCAACACTGGCGGCGGACGATTTCATCCCGCCGTAACAATTGGCGGGGGGTGGAGGGCGGCGACGGCCGGTGCGGTGGGGCGGCCGACCCGGGTGCGCTGGACCGGCCTGGGTGCGCTGGACCGGCCCGGGTGCGCTGGACCGGCCCGGGTGCGCTGGACCGGCCCGGGTGCGCTGGACCGGCCCGGGTGCGCTGGACCGGCCCGGGTGCGCTGGACCGGCCCGGGTGCGCTGTGCGGCGGGGTGGTGGGCTCCTGGGCGCGGTGGGGGGCCTAGGGGCGCCGCCCCTTCCCGCAGGTCAGATCCTTACCCGCAAGTAGTAGAACCTCGTCGTCTGTGCCGCGTTCTGGTTGTCGTCGCTCACCAGCAGGACGCGGAGGCGGCCGTGGTGGTCACGGCCGGTGATGGTCATGCCCTCGATGTTGTCCAGCAGGGGATTCGGCTGGGGCTGCTTCGCCGTGGCTCCCAGGGAGGGGCAGGCGGACATGTCCGTCAGGAGGGTCTTCTCGACCGGCCGGACGCCGTCCTGGCCCGTAAGGTTCTCGATGCCGCTCGTGTCCGTGGCGTGGCGGGGGTCGGCCAGGTAGAGGCGGACCGTGTTGCCGACGCCCGCGGTGAAGCCGCGCTCCAGGACCAGGAGGCGGCCGTCGGGCGTGGCCTGGACCTCGGGGACGCCGAGGCCGGCGTCGGTGCGGTAGGCGTACTGGGCGGCGAGCCGGAAGCGGCCGCCCTCGGTGCGCCGCCAGGTCTGGAACCGGACGGTCCCCGGGGCGTCGCCCGCGATCGCGTACTCCATCGAGGCCAGCAGGGTGCGGCCGCCGGGCAGCAGGGTCAGTCCCTCGAAGGTCTGGTTGGCGGTGGCCCGGCCGGCCGGGGCGACCCGGAGGGAGGCCGGCACCGGGAGCCGGTCGAGGATCGTGCCGGCGCGGGAGTAGCGGCGGACGGACGGCTCGGTCTCGGAGCTGACGAGCAGGGTGCCGGCGGCGGTCCCCCCGCCCAGCCGGGGCCGGACGGGGGCCGTGTCCACGACCAGGCCCTCGGAGTCGAGGGCGGCGCCCTTCTCGTCGGCGAGGCGGACGGCCGCCTCCGGCCGCAGCGTACGGGCGTCCAGGCGGAACAGGTCGGAGCGGTCCCCCAGGGCCGCGAGCGAGCCGTCGCGGTCCACGGCGAGGGCGGAGAAGTTGCCCACGAAGGTGCCGTCGTAGGTCGTCTTGTCGAGCCCGTCGGAGAAACGGTCGATCGACACGGCGGCCGAACAGGCGTTGGCGGCTTGCGCGTCGGCGGTGGCGGGCCCGGCGGCGACCAGGGAGGTGGCCGCCGCCAGGCCGGCGGTGAGGGTGGCGAGTACGGTTCTCGGGCGCATGGCCGTCACCGTAGGACCAGCGGGTGACGCACGGGAGTCCGCCTCGTGAAGGGCCGGCCCCGCGGCGACACGCACCGGGACCGACGCCGCGTGAAGCGTCAGCCCGTGGCGGCACCGGGACGGACGCCTCCTGAGGCGTCAGCCCCCTGGCGGCACCGGGACGGACGCCTCCTGAAGCGTCAGCCCCCTGGCGACACCGGGACGAGCGCCGCGTGAAGCGTCAGCCCTGTGGCGGGACCGGGACGGACGCCTCGTGCGGTCGGCTGGTCGGGGTGTAGCGGGTGACGCCCGCGGCGGTCGGCACCAGGTCCTTGTGGATCGCCCTGGCCACGTTCTGGATGGTGCTCACGCCGTAGTCCATGGTGCTGTCGTCCTGCGTCAGCACCGTGATCGTGTAGTCGTGGCCGGCGCCGTTGAAGGTGCCCAGGCTGTGCACCCGCCAGCCGTGCGTGGAGCGCTCCAGCCAGCCGTTCTTGACGTGCACGGAGACGCCGGCCGGCGCCCCGGCCGG
The DNA here is from genome assembly GCF_016741855.1 of Streptomyces musisoli. Taxonomy (GTDB): domain Bacteria; phylum Actinomycetota; class Actinomycetes; order Streptomycetales; family Streptomycetaceae; genus Streptomyces; species Streptomyces musisoli. Next base: position 708,904 of record NZ_JAERRH010000003.1, read on the forward strand.
GGTGCCCCAGCGCTGGTCCGCGACGACCTGGCCCATCAGCTTCAGGATGTAGGCACGGGAGTTGTCGCTCAGCACGCCGTTCCTGGCGGTGATCAGTCCGAGCAGCTTCTGTTCGTCGGTGACGTTCTCCTGGGTGAGGCCCCAGTACCCGTCCGCGCCGGGGACGGTCTTCGTCATCCCGGCCGCGGTCAGGAAGCCCTGGACCTTCGCCGTACCGAGCTGCTTCCACAGCTTGCTCGTCGCGTCGTTGTCCGACTGGGTGATCATGGCCGTGGCGAGTTCGGCCTCGGCGTCGGTGAGGTACCGGTTGCTCTTCTTCGCGTCCCACAGCAGCGTGGCGAGCACGGTGACCTTGACGGTGCTGGCCGAGTCGAAGGCGGTGGCGGCGTTCAGGGTGCAAGTCGTGCCGGTGGAGCGGTCGTTCAGGCCGAGGGCGACGGTGCCCGTGCGGCCGGCCAGGGCGGCCGTGATGTCCTTCTTCAGCTTGGCGGCCAGGCCCGCCTTGGCGGACGTGCAGCTGACGGTGGCCGTGGGTGCCGCCGCGGCCGGGAGGGCGGCGGTGGCCGAGACGAGCACCGTGGCACCGAGGGCGGTCGCGAGCGCCCCGGTTCGGCCGGATATCCGGTGGGTCATGTGGAGCTTCCCCCTTGAACGTGTTTCGGTCGTCCTGCATGCCGTCGGGCGCGTCCCGGCACCGCCTGCCGCGGCGGCCGGAACGCTCGACGGCTGTACGCATGTTCGCAGCAAGGGAGTTGGGGCGATCAGTGGGATGGCCCATGGGACACGAGACCGTCGGTGCGGACCGGGCGCCGGGCGACGCCGGGCGACGGCGTCCAGGCCGGGGCCACCCAGTTCGCGGTCACCGACCTCATCGGGGGGGGAGCGGGACGGGCCGCGCGGCCGGCGCCGCGCGGCCCGGGGCTCAGCCCTGCGGCGGCACCGCGACGAACGCCTCGCGCGGCTGGCTGGTCGGGGTGTAGCGGGTGACGCCGGCGGCGGTCGGCACCAGGTCCTTGTGGATCGCCTTGGCGACGTTCTGGATGGTGGTCACGCCGTAGCCCATGGTGCCGTTGTCCTGCGTCAGCACCGTGATCGTGTAGTCGTGGCCGGCGCCGTTGAAGGTGCCCAGGCTGTGCACCCGCCAGCCGTGCGTGGAGCGCTCCAGCCAGCCGTTCTTGACGTGCACGGAGACGCCGGCCGGCGCCCCGGCCGGGGTGCCCCAGCGCTGCGAGGAGACGACCTGGCCCATCAGCTTCAGGATGTAGGCGCGGGAGTTGTCGCTCAGCACACTGTTCTTGGCGGTGACGAGCTTCAGGAGCTTCTGCTCGTCGTTCACGTTCTCCCGGGTCAGACCCCAGTAGCCGTCCGCGCCCGGCACGGTCTTGGTCATGCCCGCGGCGGACAGGAAGCCCTTGATCTTCGTCGTGCCGAGCTGCTTCCAGAGCTTGCTGGTCGCGGTGTTGTCCGACTGGGTGATCATGGCCTTGGCGAGCGACTGCTCGGTGGTGGTCAGGTACCGGTTGTGCTTCTTGGCGTCCCACAGCAGCGTGGCGAGCACGGTGACCTTGACGGTGCTGGCCGAGTCGTAGGCGCTGGTGGCACGCAGGGTGCAGGTCGTCTTGGTGCTGCGGTCGTACAGGCCGATGGCGACGGTGCCCTTGCGGTTCGCGAGGGCGGCCGTGATGTCCTTCTTCAGCTTGGCGGCCAGGCCCGCCTTGGCGGACGTGCAGGTCACGGCGGGCGCGGCCGCGGCGGCCGGGGTGGCGGCCGTGACGGTCGGTATGAGCAGCGCGGCACTGACGGCAGCCGCCAGCGCACCGGTCCGGCCGAAGGTCCGGTAGGTCATGGAAAGTTCCCCCTAGAACGTCGTACGGGCGTCCCCCTGAACGCCGTTGAGCGCACCCGTGCGCTGTCTGACTGGACTCGTCAGGGGTGCCGAAAGTTGTACGCATGTTCGCAGGGCGTGAGTTCGACGATCATGCCGGGGTGGGTCCGGGCGGGAGACACCTCGGCGGGCAGGGAACGCGTCAATCGGCGGGGCGCCCGGTCACGGCGTCCAGGGTCGCGACGTAGGGATCACAACCCTCCCCTTTCCCGTCCGGTTCGCACCCCGGGTCCGCGACCTCGACGGACCACACGGCGCGCCAAGGGCCCCGATTGCCCTTGGCGCGCTGCGTCATCAGGTCGAGGGCGTGGACCCGCAGCGCCTTGGGGCCGGCTCCGTGCTCCTGCTCCCTTTCCGTGACCGCCTCCTCCGCCTGCCGGGCCGTCAGCAGCCGGGCGGGCACGTCCACGTGCGTGGGTCCGAAGTCGGCCGTCAGGCCGTGCACGCGCCCGGCCCGGTCGATCCGCACGTCGAGGCTGCGGGGCATGGCCACCCCGCGCTCCCTGAAGCGCCAGGAGGTGACCCACCCGTCCCCGCCCTGCTCCCCGGTGGCCGGCCGTGTCACGTGCCAGGACGCCGACCCGGCCCACGGGTAGTGGACGCGCATGTAGGTGCGGGCGATGCGGTAGGCGTCCCGGGCGTCGTGCGCAGGGGTGGCGCCGGGGACGGCGAAGCCCGGGCCGGTGGCGCCGGAGAAGTCGACGGTGAGCCGGCGTCCGCCGGGCCACATCAGATCCGCCGAGACCCCTCCGCCCAGCTGGATGGACATGAACCCGTTGTAACCGTCGATACCAGGTCTGATCTGCACCCTCCCGACCTCGTACCGGCCGTCGAACGCCTGCCGTACGACCCGCTCGGCGACCGCCCGTTCGTCACCGTGCGCGTCCCGGACGCTGGAGCCGTCGACATGCTCGAGGGTGACGGCGCTGTGGAGCACGGTGATCCCGATGAGGCCGAGCGCCCCGAGGAGGACCAGGCTGGTCCTGACCCAGGCCCGCCAGGCGACCCGGCCGCGCACCGCCAGGAGCCCCGCCGCCAGACCGATGAGCCCGCCGACCGCGTTCATCTCGAGGTCGGCGCTGTCGCAGATGCCGACGACGGGGGCGAGGGTCTGGGCGAGTTCGATGAGACAGGGCAGCGCGAGCGCACCGGCGAGCACCGGTGCCGGCCGGCGCAGCGCGAGGACCCCGAAGAACCCGAGCGGCACGAACATGGCCAGGTTCCACTGCCCCTGGGTGGTGTACAGCGGCTCGGTGATCTCATGGTTGATCACACACTCGGCGGGCCCGCCGCCCTCCCCGGCCCGCAGCGCGAGGGTGACCCCGAGCACGCCGGTGAGGCAGAACACGAACGGCGGCCACCAGAGGGCGTGCGCGGCCCGCAGCCGCCGGGCCGCCCACCACCCCGTCCCGCCGAGCACGGCGCCGAGGGCGGTGAGACCGCCCAGGAAGCCGTGGTCATCACCGAACACTGCCTCGAACACGCCCTGCTCCCCCGTTGGCGACGGCCTGGTCAGGGCCGCGTACACATGATCACCACGGAGGACGACCGCACCGGCCGGCACAGTTCCGCCCCGGCGGTGCCGCGCTCTGGCGCAAGGCCGGACCGAACGGCTCGGGCAGCGCCGGCATCAGGGTCTGGCGAGGACCACGGCGAGCCGGTACTCGTTCGGCTCCTATGGGGCGTTCTTCACCGACTCGATGGTGAGGTGTGTCACTCGCCCAGGTGTGTCGGGGCGAACATCCGCAAAACGGCGGGGAGTACGACCACCGAGGGGCCGGGGGTGGCCAGGGCCTTCGCCAGGTCCTCCGCCAGGGTCTCCGGGGTCGTACGGACACCCGGGACACCGAAGGACTCGGCCAGGGCCACGTAGTCCGGGCGGGTCAGTTCCGTCGCCGTCGCCTGGCCGAAGGCGTCCGTCATGTACTCGCGGAGGATGCCGTAGCCGCCGTCGTCGACGATCAGCCAGGTGACCGGGAGCCCGTACTGCCTCGCCGTCGCCAGCTCGGCGATCGAGTACAGGGCTCCGCCGTCGCCGGACACCGCCAGCACCGGACGGGTGGGGTCGGCCGCCGCCGCGCCGAGGGCCGCCGGGAAGCCGTAGCCGAGGCCGCCGGCGCCCTGGGCCGAGTGCATCGAGTTCGCGCCGCGGGGGTCGAACGCCGACCAGGCCCAGTACGCCAGGATCGTCATGTCCCAGAAGGACGGGGAGCCGGCGGGGAGCGCCCGGCGCACGGACGCCAGCACGTCCTGCTCCAGGGTGAGTTCCTGGGACGCGATGCGGTCGGCGACCTTTCCGAGCAGCTCCCGCACCCTGCCCGGCGCCGACTCGTCGGTCCGGTCGGCCACCGTCTCCAGCAGGGCCTGGAGAGCCAGGCGCGCGTCCGCGTGGATGCCCAGGGCGGGGTGGTTCGACTCCAGCTTGCCGGCGTCCGCCTCGATCTGGATCACTCGGCCACGGGGCTTGAACGTGTGGTAGTTGGAGGACAGTTCACCGAGGCCCGAGCCGACCACCAGCAGGACGTCCGCGTCCTCCAGGAAGTCCGTGGTGTGGCGGTCCTCCAGCCAGGACTGCATCGACAGCGGGTGCTCCCAGGGGAACGCGCCCTTGCCGCCGAACGTCGTCACCACGGGCGCGTCCAGCTTCTCGGCGAGCTGGAGCAGCTTGCCGGAGGCGTCGGACCGTACGACCCCGCCGCCCGCGATGATCGCCGGGCGGGCCGCGTTCGACAGCAGGGCGGCGGCCACCGCCGTCAGCTCGGGGCGCGGGGCCAGGTCGTCCGGGGTCGCGTCCATGGCCGTCACCACCGGCAGCGACGCCTCGGCGAGGAGGACGTCCTGCGGGATCTCCACCCACACCGGGCCGTGCGGGGCCGTCAGCGCCGACCGCCAGGCCGCCGCGACGGCGGAGGGGATCTGGGACTGGGTGCGGACGGTGTGGACCGACTTGACGACGCCGCGGAACGAGGCCGCCTGGTCGGGGAGTTCGTGGAGGTAGCCGTGCCGGCCGCCGCCGAGGCCCGCCGTGGGGATCTGGCTGCTGATCGCCAGGACGGGGGCGGAGGCGGCCGCCGCCTCCTGGAGGGCCGCGAGCGAGGTCAGCGCGCCCGGTCCCGTCGAGAGCAGGAGCGGGGCCGCCTCACCGGTGATCCTGCCGTACGCGTCGGCCGCGAAGCCCGCGTTGTTCTCCACCCTGAGGCCGATGTAGCGCAGCGAGGAGCGGCGCAGGGCGTCGAACATGCCGAGCGCGTGCTGGCCGGGCAGGCCGAAGACCGTCGTCGCGCCGAGCCCGGCCAGCGTCTCCACGACCAGGTCTCCGCCGTTGCGGCCCGGGGGCGGGTTCAGCGCGGCCTCCGTCTGCGCGGGCGTCGGGCGGAGTACCAGGTCGTGGTCGTGAGTCACTGCTCTCGATCCCCCTAAGGAGCGTCAGGCGTTGCGGGCCGCCGCGATCTGGCGGCTCATGATGGTGGTCAGTTCGTAGGCCGTGTGGGAGGCCGCGACCGAGGTGATCTCGGCGTGGTCGTACGCCGGGGCGACCTCGACCACGTCCGCCGAGACCAGGTTGCAGGACGCCAGGCCGCGCAGGATCTCCAGCAGCTCGCGGGAGGTCATGCCGCCCGCCTCCGGGGTGCCGGTGCCGGGCGCGTGGGCCGGGTCGAGACAGTCGATGTCGATGGAGATGTACAGCGGGCGGTCGCCGATGCGCTGGCGCAGCTGGTCGGCGACCTCGTCGGCGCCGCGGCGGTAGATGTCCGCGGAGGTGACGATGCCGAAGCCCATCTTCTCGTCGTCGGTCAGGTCCTGCTTGCCGTAGAGCGGGCCGCGGGTACCGACGTGGGAGAGCGCCTCGGTGTCGAGGATGCCCTCCTCGACCGCGCGGCGGAACGGGGTGCCGTGGGTGTACTCGGCGCCGAAGTAGGTGTCCCAGGTGTCCAGGTGGGCGTCGAAGTGCAGCAGGGCGACCGGGCCGTGCTTCTTCGCGACCGAGCGGAGCAGCGGCAGCGCGATGGTGTGGTCGCCGCCGAGGGTCATCAGGCGGGCGCCGGTGCCGAGCAGGTCGTCGGCCGCGGCCTCGATGGTGTCGACGGCCTCGTTGATGTTGAACGGGTTCACGGCGATGTCGCCGCCGTCCGCGACCTGGGCGAGGGCGAAGGGGGAGGCGTCCTGCGCGGGGTTGTAGGGGCGCAGCAGCCGGGACGCCTCGCGGATGGCGTTGCCGCCGAAGCGGGCGCCCGGCCGGTACGAGACGCCGGAGTCGAACGGCACGCCCACGACGGCAACGTCGGCGGTGCCGACCTCGTCCAGGCGGGGCAGCCGGGCGAAGGTCGCGGGGCCGGCGTACCGCGGGATGCGGGAGGAGTCGACGGGGCCGCGGGGCGTCTCGTTGCTGCTCATAGTGAAATGCCTTCTTTCTTGCGCTTTGTCGCGCATGTACTGCTTGCCATACGACTCTACTGGTGAGCCGGGACCGGTTCGGACGCGAGTTCGGGGGATCGTCCGGCGAGGCGCTCGCGCCAGGTGGCGAGGACCGCCTCGTCGGTGGGCTTCGTCGCCAGGGAGACGGCGACGTAGACCGCGAGGGAGGCCAGCAGGCCGTAGTAGACGGGCTCGTTGGCGAGGATGCCGTAGCCGGCCATCAGGCCGATGACGGCGAGGCCGCCGACGATCACGGAGGCCAGCGCGCCCTGGACCGTGCCGCGCTTCCACAGCAGGCCGCCGAGGATGGGCACCAGCAGGCCGCCGACGAGGAGGTTGTAGGCCACGGTGAGCGCCTCGACCACGTTGTTCAGCGCGATCGCCGTGCCGATCACGGCCAGGCCCATGATCAGGATGAAGGCGCGGTTGCCCGCGACCTCGTCGTGCTCCTCGCCGTCGCGCCGGACGATCCCGCGCAGCCGCGACCAGATGTCGTTGTTGGCGACGGTGGCGCAGGCGATCAGGGCGCCGGAGGAGGTCGACATCACGGCGGCCAGGGCGGCGGCCAGCACCAGGCCGCGCACGCCGACGGGGAGTTCGTCCTTGACGATGGTGGCGAAGGCGTCGTCCGGGCTGCCGAGCTTGGGGTAGAGCACCTTGGCGGCCGTACCGATCACCGCGCCGGCGAGCGCGTAGACCAGGCAGTAGGTTCCGGCCACCGTGCCGCTCCACTTGGCGGTCTTGTCGCTGCGGGCGGTGAAGACGCGCTGCCAGATGTCCTGGCCGATCAGCATGCCGAACGTGTAGATCAGGACGTAGGTGAAGATCGTCTCGCCGCCGATGCCCAGCGGGTCGAAGTACGAGGTCGGCAGCTCGGCCTTCATCTCCGCGAAGCCGCCGGCCTTGACCACCGCGATCGGCAGCAGGAGCAGGAGCACGCCGACGGTCTTCACGACGAACTGGACCATGTCGGTCAGCGTGATGGACCACATGCCGCCGAGGGTCGAGTACGCGACGACGATCGCGCCGCCGATGATGATCGAGACCGTGCGGTTCAGGTCGAACAGGACGTCGAAGATGGTGGCGTAGGCGATGGTCGAGGTCACCGCCAGCATCAGGGTGTACGCCCACATGACCACGCCCGAGATCACGCCGGCCCGGCCGCCGTAGCGCAGGTCGAGCATCTCGGAGACGGTGTAGACCTTCAGGCGGGCGATGCGCGCGGAGAAGAACACCGACAGGGCGAGCAGGCCGAGGCCGATGGTGAAGACCATCCAGGCGCCGGAGAGGCCGTACTGGTAGCCGAGGCCCACGCCGCCGATGGTGGACGCGCCGCCGAGGACGATCGCCGCCATGGTGCCGGAGTACATGGCGGGGCCGAGGCGCCGGCCCGCCACCAGGAACTCGCTCTTGGACTTGGCGCGGCGCATGCCCCACCAGCCCATGGCCAGCATGCCGGCGAGATAGACGACGATCACTGTGTAGTCGACGGCCATGTGGGGCCCTCCTTCGCGCACTGTCGGTGGCGTGTCGTGCAGAGACGGGGTTCCTCCGGGCGGGCCCCTCGGAAAGAAGGGGTGCTCCGGAGACCGGTGTGACGGCAGCGGATCGCGGGGACATCCGCCCGTACCCGCGGCTGCCGTTCGATGTCGACACTAGGTGGCTGGAAAGCGACTGCGAAGAGTACGTTTCATCCATATGAACGGGGCGGGATGGAGGAAACGCACATCATGCCGGAGACGATCACCCCAGCCGTCCCACCGACCCCACCGGTCACGCTGTCGGCCCTGCTGGCCCGGGAGGACCTGGGGCTGCGGCAGATCGCCGGGCCGACGGACCCGGGGATCGTGATCCACTGGGCGCACACCTCGGAGATGGCCGACCCGTACCCGTACCTGCTGGGCGGCGAGCTGCTGCTGACGGCCGGGGTGCACATCCCGGAGGGCCCGGACGGGAGCGCGTACTTCGACGACTACGTCTCCCGGATCGTCGCGGCGGGCGGCGCGGCGCTCGGCTTCGGTCTGGCGCCCGTGCACGACTCGGTGCCGCGGGCCCTGGTCGCCGCCTGCGAGAGCCACCGCCTGCCGCTGCTGGAGGTCCCGCCGCAGACCACGTTCTCCGGCGTGGCCCGCGCGGTGTGGCAGTTGATGGCGCAGGCCAGGCTGGCGGAGCTGCGGCGCGTCACCGAGGCCCAGCAGAGCCTCGCGGCGGCCGCCGCACGCCAGGATCCGGTCCCGTCCGTGCTACGCCAGCTGGCCCAGCGCCTGGGCGGCCGGGCGGTGCTGTACGGCCCCGACGGCACGGAGGTCGCGGGGGCGGGCCGCGAGCCGACGGCCGGAGCGGGGGCGGGCCGGGAGCCCGCGGAGAGCGCCGGGACGGGCCGCGAGCCGGTGGAGGGCGCGCGGACGGGCCGAAAGCCGACGGCGGTAGCGGCGGCGGGCCGGGAATCCGCGGAGAGCGCCGGGACGGGCCGGGAGGCGGTGGAGGGCGCGCGGACGGGCCGGGGGGCCGTGGAGAGCGCCAGGACGGGCCGAAAGCCGACGGCGGGAGCGGCGGCGGACCGGGAACCCGCGGAGAGCGCCGGGACGGGCCGAAAGCCGACGGCGGGAGCGGCGGCGGACCGGGAACCCGCGGAGAGCGCCGGGACGGGCCGCGAGCCGGTGGAGGGCACGCGGACGGGCCGGGAGGCGGTGGAGAGCGCCGGGGCGGCGCTGGCGGCGCTGGCCGGGGTGGTCAGGCCGGCGGCCAGGACGACGACACCACCGGACCCCACCGACCGCCGGCCCCACGCCCCGGGCACACCCCCCGCTCCGGCCACCCGGCCCCAGCCGGCCACCACCCCGCCGGGCACCCGGCCCACCCCTGCCACCCCACCTGCCCGGCCGCAGCCGGCCACCACCCCGTCGGCCGCCCCCGGCACTCTCCCGCACCGCCCGCAGCCCACCTCCGCCACCGACGCCTTCGGCGCCACCCACCTCGCCGTGTACGCCCTCGGCGCCGGCGAGGGGTTCGTGCTCGGGGTGGCCACCCCCCGCCGGGAGCCCGGCGATCACACCATCGCCTCCGTCGCCGCCGTGCTGCTGACCCTGCTGACCGGGGAGCACCAGAGCGGGGCCGGCGCGGCCCGGTCCTCCGCGCTGGTCCGGCTGCTGCTGGGCGCCCCGCCCGGCGAGGTGGCCCCGCTGCTCGGCAGCGGGCGGTGGCTCGTCGTGCACGCCCGGCCGGAGGCCCAGGCCCCGGACCCGGTCGCCGGCTCCGCGCTCGGCGCCGCCCTGGGTTCGCCGCTGGTCGACGTCGGTGGTGACGTCGTACGGGTGCTGGTGCCGGCGGACCGGGACCCGGCGCCGCAGCCCGGCTGGACGCTGGGGGTGAGCGCCCCGGCCGAGCCGCACGAGTGGCCGGCCGCAGACACCCAGGCCGCCCGGGCCCTCGCCCGCGCCCGCGCCACCCGCGCCCCGCTGCTCCGGCACGCCGCCCGGCCGGCGCTGGCGGACCTGGTGCCCCCGGCGGACGCCGAGACGCACGCCCGCACCCTGCTCGCCCCGCTCGCGGGGCAGTCCGCGCTCACCGAGACCCTGCGTACCTGGCTGTCGCTGCACGGCAGTTGGGACCGTACGGCGGTGGCGCTGGGCGTGCACCGCAACACCGTGCGGCAGCGGATCGCCCGCTGCGCGGGCCTGTTGGCCGCCGATCTGGACGATCCGGACGTACGCATGGAGCTGTGGTTCGCGCTGCGGCGGGACTGACGGCGGGGGCGGGTGAGACCCGTCCCAGCCGCCGATATGCCGAAGACTCCCGCGGTGTACTGCCCCACAATGGAAGGCATGCCGATATCCGGGACACCCAGCCGCGCCCAGCTCGTCGACCACCTGGTGCGAACCCGTATCGCGGGGGACGTCGCCACGCCCCGCGAGAACAACCTCTCCCACTACCGTCAGCTCGCCAACGGTGTCCGCAACTTCTGGTTCGGCCTGGAACTGGGCGACCGCTGGGCGGACGAGCAGGACGTGCTCGCGGTCATGGCCGAACGGGTGGGCGTCAACGACGATCCCGAGTACCGGTACGGCCAGGACACCATCGACCCCGAACTGACCGTGGACGCGCTGGAGCGGATGGCGGCACGGCTGCGCAAGGCTGCCGAGGGACGCCAGCGGGTGCTGTTCGCGACCGGCCACCCGGGCGGCCTGCTGGACGTGCACCGGGCCACGGCCGCCGCGCTGCGCGCCGCCGGCTGCGAGATCGTGGTCATCCCGGACGGGCTCCAGACGGACGAGGGTTACGTGATGCAGTTCGCGGACGTCGCCGTGCTGGAGCACGGGGCGACGCTGTGGCACACCCACTCCGGGGAGCCGATGCGGGCCATTCTGACCGGACTCGAGCGCGAGGGGCGCCCGCTGCCGGACCTGGTGGTCGCCGACCACGGCTGGGCCGGGTACGCGGGACAGCACGGCGTCGACTCCGTCGGCTACGCCGACTGCAACGACCCGGCGCTGTTCCTCGCCGAGGCGGAGGGCACCGTGCAGGTGGTCGTCCCCCTCGACGACCACGTGGTCAGCCCGCGCTACTACGACCCCATGACGGCGTACCTGCTCGCCGCGGCGGACCTGTCCTGACCTGACGGGGAGACAGAAATGGGGTGCGGCCCCGCAGTCGGGGCCGCACGTCGTGGTCGGTTCGTGCCCGGATCAGTGGCCGCCACCGCCGTAGTCGCCACCACCGCCGTAGTCGCCACCGCCGCCGTAGTCGCCGCCACCGTGGTCGCCGCCGTAGTCGCCACCGCCGTGATCGCCGCCGTAGTCGCCGTGATCGCCGCCGTAGTCGCCGTGGTCACCGCCGTAGTCGCCGTAGTCGCCGTGGTCACCGCCGTAGCCGGAATCGTCCTCGTCGTCGCCCCACGAGCCGTGGTCGCCACTGTCCCAGCTGCTGTAGGAGTCGTGGTCGCCGTGGTCCGAGCAGGCGAACGCGGTTCCGGCCGTGCCGAGCGCCGCTCCGCCGGCCAGCAGCACGCCGGAGGCGGACAACGCGACAAGGCGCCTGATGCGCTGTGATCGCATGGGATTACCTTCCATCTCCATCGTCTCTCGCGGCTCCTTCAGGGGAGGCTGCGAGGCGGATGGCCGTCGCCGCGGCAAAAGGGGAAGTGCGGCGCGGTCTTGAGGTGTCACCGCAGCCGGATCGTACGAAACGGCGCATTCACCGATACCCCCACAGGCCGCCCGGCGCGTGGTCGCGTCTTCGGGGCGCTGCAACCTGGGGTTCCGAGGTTCCGGAACCCCGTGTATGGGGCATGCCGTTTCCTGCGGCTTTCACTCAGAGAGCCTAGTCCCGCTCGCGTCACTCGTCATCTCGAACGGCTCTCCCCTCACTGCCGCCTCGGTACGCGCACCACGCCCTCCTGGATGACCGTGATGGCCAGCCGCCCGTCCTGGGTGTAGATGCGCGCCTGGCCGAGGCCCCGGCCGCCGTGCGCGGACGGCGACTCCTGGTCGTACAGCAGCCACTCGTCGGCGCGGAAGGGCCGGTGGAACCACATCGCGTGGTCCAGCGAGGCGCCCACGACGTCGCCGACGGCCCAGCCGCCGCGTCCGTGCGCGAGCAGCACGGAGTCGAGCAGGGTCATGTCGGAGACGTAGGTGGCGAGGACGACGTGCAGCAGGGGTTCGTCGACGGCGCCGCCGAGCTTGCCGTTGGTGCGGAACCACACCTGGGAGTGCGGTTCGCGCGGCTCTCCGTACTGCCCGTACGGGGGCTCGTCCACGTACCTGAGGTCGATCGCCTCGCGGGCCTCGAGGAACCTCTCGACGACCTCGGGGGCGAGATGGCCGTAGCCGCGCAGCCGCTCCTGGGAGGTGGGCAGGGTCGCCGGGTCGGGCGAGGCGGGCATCGCCGCCTGGTGCTCCAGCCCCTCCTCGTACGCCTGGAAGGACGCCGAGAGATGGAAGATCGGCTTGCCGTGCTGGACGGCGACCACCCGGCGGGTGGTGAAGGACCGGCCGTCACGGATGCGGTCCACGGTGTAGACGATCGGCGCGCCGGGGTCGCCGGGGCGCAGGAAGTACGCGTGCAGGGAGTGAGCGGGCCGGTCCGCGGGGACCGTCCGTCCGGCGGCGACCAGCGCCTGCGCCGCGACCTGCCCGCCGAAGACGCGCGGGACGACGGCGGAGCGGGACCGGCCGCGGAAGATGTTCTCCTCGATCTGCTCCAGGTCGAGCAGATCGAGGAGATCCTGGAGTGCCTGGCTCATGGCTTGTGGTCGTACCCGCCAGTGATCGCGGGGACCTTACAGGCCCATGTCCTTGGCGATGATCGACTTCATGATCTCGCTGGTGCCGCCGTAGATGCGGTTGACGCGGTTGTCCGCGTACAGGCGGGCGATCGGGTACTCGTTCATGTAGCCGTAGCCGCCGTGCAGCTGGAGGCAGCGGTCGATCACGCGGTGGGCGACCTCGGTGCAGAAGAGCTTCGCGGAGGCGGCCTCGGCGGGGGTCAGCTCACCGGCGTCCAGGGCCTCGGTCGCGCGGTCGGCGACGGCCTCGGCGGCGTCCACCTCGGCCTGGCAGGCGGCCAGCTCGAACTTGGTGTTCTGGAAGTGGGCGACCGGCTTGCCGAAGACGGTGCGCTCCTGCACGTACTGCTTGGCGAACCGGACGGCGGCCTTGGCCTGCGCGTAGGCGCCGAAGGCGATGCCCCAGCGCTCGGAGGCCAGGTTGTGGCCGAGGTAGTAGAAGCCCTTGTTCTCCTCGCCGAGCAGGTCCTCGACCGGCACCTTGACGTCGACGAAGGCCAGCTCGGCGGTGTCGGAGGTGCGCAGGCCCAGCTTGTCGAGCTTGCGGCCGACGGAGTAGCCCTCGGACTTGGTGTCCACGGCGAACAGGGAGATGCCGTGGCGGCGGTCCTCGGCGGTGGGCGCGGCCGTACGGGCGCAGACGATCACCTTGTCGGCGTGCACACCGCCGGTGATGAAGGTCTTGGCGCCGTTGAGGACGTAGTGCGTGCCGTCCTCGGACAGCTTGGCGGTGGACTTCATGCCCGCCAGGTCGGAACCGGTGCCCGGCTCCGTCATCGCGATCGCCCACATCTCCTCGCCGGAGACGAACTTCGGCAGGAAGCGCTTCTTCTGCTCGTCGGTGGCGAGCATCTTGATGTACGGGAGGGCGAGCAGCACGTGCACGCCGGAGCCGCCGAACTGGACGCCCGCACGGGCGGTCTCCTCGTAGAGGACGGCCTCGAACTTGTGGCTGTCCATGCCCGCGCCGCCGAACTCCTCGGGCACGTTGATGCCGAAGATGCCCAGCTCGCCGAGCTTGTAGTAGAAGTCGCGCGGGGCCTGGCCGGCGGCGAACCACTCGTCGTACACGGGTACGACCTCGGCCTCGATGAAGGCGCGGAGGGTCTCCCGGAACGCCTCGTGATCCTCGTTGAACACCGTACGGCGCACGCCGCCCACCTCCACGTCTGTCTAAGCGCTTGCTCAGACACGAAGATACCGGCGAGTACGCGGCAGCGTCCAGGGTGAGTTGTGCCACCCCGCCCGAAGCGGGCGGGTGGGCCGGTGCCGGTTCCCGCCGAAGGGGACGGCGGCCGGTGTCAGTTCCCGGCCTTGCCGTAGCGGCGGAAGGCGGAGGAGTCGACGGTCCAGGGGCCGAAGGGAACGGAGTCCCCGAAGATGCAGGACCCCTTGTCGGTGTAGCGCCCGGCTCAGCCCTCGGTCGTGCCCGCCGCCGTGAACGCCCCCCGGGCCATCCGGTGCAGCAGTGCCGCCGTGGTTCCCCGGCCGGGCAGCGTGCCGGCCCGGCCCAGGTGGGGCGTGGAGTTCAGCAGCCCGAACACCGAGTGGACGGCCGAGCGGGCGGCCGGCTCGGTCAGCGCCGGGTACACCTCGCGGACCACCTCCACCCACAGCTCCACGTACTGCCGCTGGAGCTGCCGCACCAGCTTGCGGTCGCTGTCGCGCAGGCGGTCCAGCTCCCGGTCGTGCAGCGTGATCAGGGGCCGGTCGTCGAGCGCGAAGTCGATGTGGCCCTCGATGAGCGAGTCCAGGACCGCCGAGGCGCCGGTGGACCCGTCCGCCTCCGCCAGCCGCCGCCTGGCCCCGGTGAGCAGCTGCCCGCTGATGCCGACCAGCAGTTCGGCCAGCATCGCGTCCTTGCCCGGGAAGTGCCGGTACAGACCGGGCCCGCTGATGCCGACCGCGGCGCCTATCTCGTCGACACCGACGCCGTGGAATCCGCGCTCGGCGAAGAGCCGGGCGGCCTCCTTGAGGATCTGCTCACGGCGGGTGGGGGCGTCGGTTCTGCTGGCCATGCCGACAATTCTAGACAGCGCGGTTAGCGGTCGTTAACCTGGAGGCGAAGGTTAACGCTCATTAACAGGTTCGACCACCTTGTGAGGGGACCGCAGGATGCAGGAGGCACCGGAGCTTCGGAGCGCGGCAGACCCCGCGTCGGAGGGCTGGCGGGCCAATGAACAGGCCCATCTCACGCTCGTGGAGGAGCTGCGCGCCAAGCTGGCCGCGGCGTCCCTCGGCGGCGGCGAGAAGGCGCGGGCCCGGCACACGGCGCGCGGCAAACTGCTGCCCAGGGACAGGGTGGACACACTGCTGGACCCGGGTTCGCCCTTCCTGGAGCTGGCCCCGCTCGCGGCCGACGGGATGTACGGCGGGCAGGCCCCGGCCGCCGGCGTGATCGCCGGGATCGGGCGGGTCAGCGGCCGCGAGTGCGTGATCGTCGCGAACGACGCCACGGTCAAGGGCGGCACGTACTACCCGATGACGGTCAAGAAGCACCTGCGCGCCCAGGAGGTGGCCCTCGACAACCGGCTGCCGTGCGTCTACCTCGTCGACTCCGGCGGGGCCTTCCTGCCCATGCAGGACGAGGTCTTCCCCGACCGGGACCACTTCGGCCGGATCTTCTACAACCAGGCCCGGATGTCCGGCGCCGGCATCCCGCAGATCGCGGCCGTCCTCGGCTCCTGCACGGCCGGCGGCGCGTACGTCCCGGCGATGAGCGACGAGGCCGTGATCGTCCGCAACCAGGGCACGATCTTCCTCGGCGGGCCCCCGCTGGTGAAGGCGGCCACCGGCGAGGTCGTCACGGCGGAGGAGCTGGGCGGCGGCGAGGTGCACTCCCGGGTCTCCGGCGTCACCGACCACCTCGCCGAGGACGACGCGCACGCCCTCAGGATCGTCCGCAACATCGTGGCCACGCTCCCGGCCCGGCAGTCGCTGCCCTGGGAGGTGCAGCCCGCGGCCGAGCCGAAGGTGGACCCGTACGGGCTGTACGGCGCGGTCCCGGTCGACTCCCGCACGCCCTACGACGTCCGCGAGATCATCGCGCGCGTGGTCGACGGCTCGCGGTTCGCCGAGTTCAAGAGCGAGTTCGGGCAGACCCTGATCACCGGCTTCGCGCGGATCCACGGTCACCCGGTCGGGATCGTCGCCAACAACGGCATCCTGTTCGCCGAATCCGCCCAGAAGGGCGCCCACTTCATCGAGCTGTGCGACCAGCGCGGCATCCCGCTGGTGTTCCTCCAGAACATCTCCGGCTTCATGGTCGGCAGGGACTACGAGGCGGGCGGCATCGCCAAGCACGGCGCGAAGATGGTGACGGCCGTGGCCTGCACGCGCGTGCCGAAGCTGACGGTGGTGGTCGGCGGTTCGTACGGCGCGGGCAACTACTCGATGTGCGGCCGGGCCTACTCCCCCCGCTTCCTGTGGATGTGGCCCAACGCCAAGATCTCCGTCATGGGCGGCGAGCAGGCCGCCTCCGTCCTCGCGACCGTCAAGCGGGACCAGCTGGAGGCGCGCGGCGAGGAGTGGCCGGCCGAGGACGAGGAGTCCTTCAAGGCGCCGATCCGGCAGCAGTACGAGCAGCAGGGCAACGCCTACTACGCCACCGCCCGGCTCTGGGACGACGGCGTCATCGACCCGCTGGAGACCCGTCAGGTGCTGGGCCTCGCCCTGACGGCCTGCGCCAACGCGCCCCTGGGAGATCCCCAGTTCGGCGTCTTCCGGATGTGAGGAGGGGAACCGTGTTCGACACAGTACTGGTGGCCAACCGGGGCGAGATCGCCGTGCGCGTGATCCGTACGCTCCGCTCGCTGGGCGTGCGCTCGGTGGCGGTCTTCTCCGACGCCGACGCCGACGCGCGGCACGTCCGGGAGGCCGACACGGCGGTACGGATCGGTCCGGCGCCGGCCGCCGAGAGCTATCTGTCGGTGGAGCGGCTGCTGGAGGCCGCCGCCCGCACCGGCGCCCAGGCCGTCCACCCCGGTTACGGCTTCCTCGCCGAGAACGCGGGCTTCGCCCGTGCCTGCGAGGAGGCGGGGCTGGCGTTCATCGGCCCGTCGGCGGACGCCATCGCGCTCATGGGCGACAAGATCCGGGCCAAGGAGACCGTCCGGGCGGCCGGGGTGCCGGTCGTCCCCGGCTCCAGCGGGAGCGGGCTGTCCGACGCCCGGCTCGCCGACGCCGCGCGGGAGATCGGCGTCCCGGTGCTGCTGAAGCCGTCGGCCGGCGGTGGCGGCAAGGGCATGCGGCTGGTGCGGGACATCTCCGCCCTCGAGGAGGAGATCGCCGCCGCCCGCCGCGAGGCCCGCGCCTCCTTCGGCGACGACACCCTGCTGGTGGAGCGGTGGATCGACCGCCCCCGGCACATCGAGATCCAGGTGCTGGCCGACGGCCACGGGAACGTGGTCCACCTCGGCGAGCGCGAGTGCTCGCTCCAGCGGCGCCACCAGAAGATCATCGAGGAGGCGCCGAGCGTGCTCCTCGACGAGAAGACGCGGGCCGCGATGGGCGAGGCGGCCGTGCAGGCGGCCCGCTCGTGCGGGTACCGGGGCGCGGGCACGGTGGAGTTCATCGTGCCGGGCGGGGACCCGTCGCAGTACTACTTCATGGAGATGAACACCCGTCTCCAGGTGGAGCACCCGGTCACGGAGCTGATCACGGGGCTCGACCTGGTCGAGTGGCAGCTGCGGGTGGCGGCCGGGGAGCGGCTCGGATTCGCGCAGGAGGACGTGACGCTGACCGGGCACGCGGTCGAGGCCCGGATCTGCGCGGAGGACCCCGCGCGCGGCTTCCTGCCCTCCGGCGGCACGGTCCTGCTGCTGGACGAGCCCCAGGGCGACGGCGTCCGCACCGACTCCGGGCTCAGCGAGGGCACCGAGGTGGGCAGCCTGTACGACCCGATGCTGTCCAAGGTGATCGCCTACGGCCCCGACCGCGCCACGGCGCTGCGCAGGCTCCGGGCGGCCCTGGCGGAGACGGTCACGCTGGGCGTGCAGACCAACGCGGGCTTCCTGCGCCGGCTGCTGGCCCATCCGGACGTCGTGCGGGGCGACTTGGACACCGGTCTGGTCGAGCGGGTCGTGGACGACCTGGTCACCACGGACGTACCGGAGGAGGTCTACGAGGCGGCGGCGGCCGTACGGGCACAGGCGCTCCGGCCCCGCACGGACGGCTGGGTCGACCCGTTCTCGGTGCCGAGCGGCTGGCGGCTCGGCGGCACCCCGAAGCCGCCCGTCTTCCACCTGCGGGTCCAGGACCCGGTGACGTACACCCCGCGCGGCACCGCGGCCGTCACCGACGGCACCGTCAGCGTCACCCTCGACGGCGTCCGCCACACCTTCCGCCGGTCCGGCGACTGGATCGGCCGGGACGGCGACGCCTGGCAGGTACGGGACCACGACCCGGTGGCCGCGTCTCTCGGGGGGTCCGCCCACGCGGGTGCCGACTCCCTCACCGCGCCCATGCCCGGCACGGTCACCGTGGTCAAGGTGGCCGTCGGGGACGAGGTGAGCGCCGGGCAGAGCCTGCTGGTGGTCGAGGCGATGAAGATGGAGCACGTCATCTCCGCCCCGCACGCCGGCACGGTCGCCGAGCTGGACGTGACCCCGGGCACCGCGGTCGCCATGGACCAGGTGCTGGCCGTCGTCGCACCGCACGAGGAGGTGGCGCGGTGACCGCCGAGGGACTGCCCATGGTCGTACCGGCCCAGGACCTGCCCGCGCGGGTACGGATCCACGAGGTCGGCGCGCGCGACGGACTGCAGAACGAGAAGTCGGCCGTACCGACGCAGATCAAGGCGGAGTTCATCCGCCGGCTGGCCGGCGCGGGCCTGACGACGATCGAGGCGACGAGCTTCGTGCACCCGAAGTGGGTGCCTCAACTCGCCGACGCCGAGGAGCTGTTCCCGCTCGTCAGCGGCCTGGACGTCGCCCTTCCGGTGCTGGTGCCCAACCAGCGCGGCCTGGACCGGGCGCTGGCCCTCGGCGCCGATCGCCTCGCCGTGTTCGCCAGCGCCACCGAGTCCTTCGCCAAGGCCAACCTCAACCGGACGCTGGACGAGTCGCTCGCGGTGTTCGAACCGGTGGTGCGGCGCGCGAAGGACGAGGGCGCGCATGTGCGCGGCTATGTGTCGATGTGCTTCGGCGACCCGTGGGAGGGCGCGGTGCCGCTGCACCAGGTGGCCCGCGTCTGCACGGCGCTGCGGGACATGGGCTGCGACGAGCTGAGCCTCGGCGACACGATCGGCGTGGCCACCCCCGGCCATGTCCTCGAACTGCTCAGCCTGCTCAACGAGGAGGGCGTGCCGACGAACGAGATCGGCGTGCACTTCCACGACACCTACGGCCAGGCGCTGTCGAACACGCTGGCCGCCCTCCAGCACGGCGTGACCACGGTGGACGCCTCCGCGGGCGGCCTCGGCGGCTGCCCGTACGCGAAGTCCGCCACCGGCAACCTCGCCACCGAAGACCTCGTATGGATGCTGCACGGCCTCGGCATCGAGACCGGGGTCGACCTCGGCCGTCTGACCGCCACCAGCGTGTGGATGGCCGCCCACCTGGACCGGCCCAGCCCGTCCCGTACCGTCCGCGCTCTCTCCCACAAGGACCAGTGATCAGCATGGACCACCGTCTCAGCCCTGAGCTGGAGGAACTCCGCCGTACGGTGGAGGAGTTCGCGCACGACGTCGTGGCGCCGAAGATCGGCGACTTCTACGAGCGGCACGAGTTCCCGTACGAGATCGTCCGCGAGATGGGCCGTATGGGCCTGTTCGGGCTGCCGTTCCCGGAGGAGTACGGCGGGATGGGCGGCGACTACCTGGCGCTCGGGCTCGCCCTGGAGGAGCTGGCCCGGGTGGACTCCTCGGTGGCCATCACCCTGGAGGCGGGTGTCTCGCTGGGCGCCATGCCGTTGCACCTGTTCGGCACGGAGGAGCAGAAGCGCGAGTGGCTGCCCCGGCTCTGCTCCGGTGAGATCCTGGGCGCGTTCGGCCTGACCGAGCCGGACGGCGGCAGCGACGCCGGGGCGACCCGCACCACGGCCCGCCTGGACCCGGACACCGACGAATGGGTCATCAACGGCACGAAGTGCTTCATCACCAACTCGGGTACGGACATCACCGGACTGGTCACGGTCACCGCGGTCACCGGCCGCAAGCCGGACGGCCGTCCGGAGATCTCGGCGATCATCGTCCCGTCCGGGACGCCCGGCTTCACGGTGGCGGCGCCCTACTCGAAGGTCGGCTGGAACGCCTCCGACACGCGCGAGCTGTCCTTCCAGGACGTCCGCGTCCCGGCCGCCAACCTGCTCGGCGAACAGGGCCGCGGTTACGCCCAGTTCCTGCGCATCCTGGACGAGGGCCGCATCGCGATCGCGGCGCTCGGGACGGGTCTGGCCCAGGGCTGCGTGGACGAGTCGGTGAAGTACGCGAAGGAACGGCACGCCTTCGGCCGTCCGATCGGCGCCAACCAGGCCATCCAGTTCAAGATCGCAGACATGGAGATGAAGGCCCACACGGCCCGCCTGGCCTGGCGCGACGCGGCCTCCCGCCTGGTGGCGGGCGAGCCGTTCAAGAAGGAGGCGGCGCTCGCCAAGCTCTACTCCTCCACGGTCGCCGTCGACAACGCCCGCGAGGCCACGCAGATCCACGGCGGCTACGGCTTCATGAACGAGTACCCGGTGGCCCGCATGTGGCGCGACTCCAAGATCCTGGAGATCGGCGAGGGCACGAGCGAGGTCCAGCGCATGCTGATCGCGCGGGAACTGGGGCTGGTGGGCTGAGCCCGCCCGGCCCACGGCCACGACACGGGACCGGCGCCGCACGGCGCCGGTCCCGTCGTCAATTCCGGCCGGTGCGGGGGCCGTCCGCGGGCGCCTGTGGGCCGGGGAGGGAGCACCCCGCCCCCTGGACATCAGCTGAGGTTAGGCTAACCTACCTTCGACCTTGTCCGGCGGGCGCTTCGCCCCGTTCGAAAGCAGTCACACCCATGTCCCAAGCCCGTGCCACCCACTTCACTCGCCGCGGCCTGCTCGCCGCGGGCGGCGCCCTCGGACTCGGTGCCGCGCTCGCCGCCTGCGGGGACGACAAGGACGAAGACGGCGGTGCCGGTACGGCCGCCAAGAACGGCAAGTCCGGCCCCTGGTCCTTCAAGGACGACCGCGGCACGGCCGTGAAGCTGGACAAGGCCCCCGCGAACATCGTCGCGTTCACCGGTGCGGCCGCCGCGCTGTACGACTACGGCATCCAGGTCAAGGGTGTGTTCGGTCCGACGAAGACCACCGCCGGCAAGCCCGACGTCCAGGCCGGCGACATGGACGTCAGCAAGCTGACGGTCCTCGGCAACACCTGGGGCCAGTTCAACATCGAGAAGTACGCCTCCCTCGCGCCGGACGTGCTCATCACGACGATGTTCGACGACGCCGGCACCCTCTGGTACGTCCCCGAGGAGTCCAAGAAGAAGATCGCCCAACTGGCCCCCACCGTCGGCATCTCCGTCTACGACCGCCAGCTCACCCAGCCGCTCCAGCGGATGTGGGACCTCGCCGAGTCGCTCGGCGCGGACATGAAGGCCGCCAAGGTCACCGAGGCCAAGAAGCGGTTCGAGGACGCCGCCGCCCGGCTGCGCGCCGCCGCCAAGGCCAAGCCCGACCTCAAGGTGATGGCCGGCAGCGCCAGCGACCAGCTGTTCTACGTCTCCGGCACCAACCTCTCCATCGACCTCGAGTACTTCAAGGCCCTCGGCGTGAACTTCGTGGAGCCGCCGGAGAGCGCCAAGAAGCAGGGCGGCGGCTGGTACGAGTCGCTCAGCTGGGAGAACGTCGACAAGTACAAGGCCGACATCATCATGATGGACGACCGCTCCTCGGCCATCCAGCCGGCCGACATCACCAAGGCGACCTGGAAGAAGCTGCCCGCCGTCAAGGCCGGCCAGGTCATCGGCCGCTCCCCGGAGCCGATCCTCTCCTACGACAAGTGCGTGCCGCTGCTGACGAACCTGGCCGAGGCGCTGGAGAAGGCCAAGAAGGTCGGCTAGGGGCTTTCGTTTGGATCAGGCCAGGGCCCGCGAGCCCGGCGTGATCCGAACGAGAGGCCCGAGGTCCGGCCGCGGGACCGGATGAGCCCGGGCCCCGCGTAGCCGTCGGACCGCCGGCCGTCCGCGGCCGGCCGGGTCCACGCGGCTGAGCCGCATGTCGAGTACGGCCCCGCGCCCCTCCGGGGGCGCGCACCACCGTCCCCTGAAGTCACCTCAGGAGCCACTGATGACGACAGCCGTAGCCGCCCCGTTCCGTTTCTTCTCCCTCCAGGTCGTACGGACGAGGCGGCTCGGCCCGTCCCTGGTCCGGGTCACCTTCGCCGGGGCCGATCTGCACGCCTTCCACTCCGACGGGCGGGACCAGTCGCTCTCGCTGTTCCTGCCGCACCCCGGCCAGAGCGAGCCGGTCGTACCGCTGGAGCTGGGCGACGGCTGGTGGCAGGGCTGGCGCGAACTCCCGGACGACGTACGGGCGGTGATGCGCTCGTACACCCTGCGGGCGCTGCGGCGGGACGCCCTGGGCCACACCGCCGAGATCGACATCGACTTCGCCCTGCACGGCATCGGGCCCGGCACCTCCCCCGCCCCCGGCTCCGCCCGGACGGCGGGAACGGCTGCCGGCCCGGCCTCCCGCTGGGCCTCGCGTGCCGCCGCCGGCGACCGGGTCCTGCTGCTCGGACCGGCCGTCGCCGACAACCGGGCGATCCGTTTCCGCCCGCCCGAGGACACCGATCTCGTCGTCCTGTGCGGCGACGAGACGGCCGTACCGGCCGCGACCGCGATCCTCGAATCCCTGCCCGCCGGCACCCGGGTCCAGGCCTGGCTGGAGGTGCCGCACGCCGGTGACATCCTGGACGTCTGCACGGAGGCGGACGCGGAGATCACCTGGCTCGTACGGCACGACGGGTCCCCCATGGCCGTCGACGCCGTACGGGCCGCCGGGCTGGCGGACGCCGGGCGGCCGTATGTGTGGATCGCCGGAGAGTCGGGTCGAGTCCGCGCGCTGCGGCGGTACTTCGTCGGTGAACGCGGCGTGGACCGGCGGAGCGTCACCTTCGTCGGCTACTGGCGGCAGGGGATGACGGAGGAGCAGCTCCGGGCCGCGGAGTAGCCACCCCCCTCGAAGTGACGCCGGTCACCGGAGAGCCATGACCTGGTGACGGATACTTAGGTTAGGCTAACCTAAGTTGATCCCGCACGGACCGTCCCCTCGGAGGACCCCCACATGCGCTCGCACCTGCTCAATGGCCTCACCGCGGAGCACTACCGCCGCTCCGTGACCGAAGGAGTCGAGCGGGTGGCGGCCAAACTCGCCACCACCGACCGTCCGTTCACCGGCGTCACCGTGGACGCCCTGTCTCCCCGCATCGGCGACATCGACCTGGACCGTCCGCTGGGCGACACCACCGCCGCCCTGGACGAACTGGAGGACGTCTACCTGCGGGACGCGATCTACTTCCACCACCCCCGTTACCTCGCCCACCTCAACTGCCCGGTCGTCATCCCGGCGGTGCTCGGCGAAGCCGTGCTCTCGGCGGTCAACTCCTCGCTGGACACCTGGGACCAGTCCGCCGGCGGCACCCTCATCGAGCGCAAGCTCATCGACTGGACGGCCGCCCGCATCGGCCTCGGCCCCGCCGCCGACGGCGTCTTCACCTCCGGCGGCACCCAGTCCAACCTCCAGGCGCTCCTCCTCGCCCGGGAGGAGGCCAAGTGCGACGACCTCGCCCGGCTGCGCGTCTTCACCTCCGAGGTCAGCCACTTCAGCGTGCAGAAGTCCGCGAAACTCCTCGGCCTCGGGCCGGACGCCGTCGTCGCGATCCCCGTCGGCCACGACAAGCGCATGCAGACCCTCGCCCTCGCCCACGAACTGGAACGCTGCGCGAAGGACGGCCTGGTCCCCATGGCCGTCGTCGCCACGGCCGGCAGCACCGACTTCGGCTCCATCGACCCGCTGCCGGAGATCGCCGGGCTGTGCGCCCGGTACGACGTCTGGATGCACGTGGACGCCGCCTACGGCTGCGGACTGCTCGCCTCCCTGAAGTACCGGGACCGCATCGACGGCATCGAGCGCGCCGACTCCGTCACCGTCGACTACCACAAGTCCTTCTTCCAGCCCGTCAGTTCCTCCGCCGTGCTGGTCCGGGACGCGGCCACCCTGCGGCACGCCACCTACCACGCCGAGTACCTCAACCCGCGCCGCATGGTGGAGGAACGTATTCCCAACCAGGTGGACAAGTCCCTCCAGACCACCCGCCGCTTCGACGCCCTCAAGCTGTGGCTCACCCTGCGCACGATGGGCGCCGACGGCATCGGACAGCTCTTCGACGAGGTCTGCGACCTGGCCCAGGAGGGCTGGAAGCAGCTCGCGGCCGACCCCCGCTACCACGTCGTCGTCGAACCCGCCCTGTCCACCCTCGTCTTCCGCTACATCCCGTCGGGCGTCACCGACCCGGCCGAGATCGACCGCGCCAACCTCTACGCCCGCAAGGCCCTGTTCGCCTCCGGCGACGCCGTGGTCGCGGGCACCAAGGTGGCCGGCCGCCAGTACCTGAAGTTCACCCTGCTCAACCCCGAGACCACGACCGGCGACATCGCCGCCGTCCTCGATCTGATCGCCGGCCATGCCGAGCAGTACCTGGGAGTGTCCCTTGACCGCGCGTCCTGAAAGCCCGAACAAGACCTACGACTTCGTGGGGATCGGGCTCGGCCCCTTCAACCTCGGCCTCGCCTGCCTCACCGAGCCCATCGCCGAACTGGACGGCGTCTTCCTGGAGTCCAAGCCGGGCTTCGAGTGGCACCCCGGCATGTTCCTGGACGGCGCCCACCTCCAGACGCCGTTCATGTCGGACCTGGTCACCCTGGCCGACCCGACCTCGCCGTACTCCTTCCTGAACTACCTGAAGGAGAAGGGCAGACTGTACTCGTTCTACATCCGCGAGAACTTCTACCCGCTGCGCGTCGAGTACGACGACTACTGCCGCTGGGCGGCCGGCCGGCTGAGCAGCGTCCGCTTCGGCACCACGGTCACCGAGGTGACGTACGAGGACGAGCTGTACGTCGTGCGCACCGAGGCCGGTGACACCTACCGCGCCCGTCACCTGGTCCTCGGCACGGGCACCGCCCCCTACGTCCCCCCGGCCTGCCAGGGCCTGGACGGGGACTTCCTGCACAACTCCCGCTACATGCACCGCAAGGCGGAGCTTCAGCGGAAGAAGTCCATCACGATCGTCGGCAGCGGCCAGAGCGCGGCCGAGATCTACCACGAGCTGCTCGCCGAGATGGACGTCCACGGCTACCGGCTCGACTGGGTCACCCGCTCCCCGCGGTTCTTCCCGCTGGAGTACACCAAGCTGACCCTGGAGATGACCTCCCCGGACTACATCGACTACTTCAGGGCGCTGCCCGAGGAGACCCGCTACCGGCTGGAGAAGCAGCAGAAGGGCCTGTTCAAGGGCATCAACTCGGATCTGATCGACTCGATCTTCGACCTGCTCTACCAGAAGAGCGTGGAGAGCGGCGACCGCCCGGTGCCCACCCGGCTGCTCACCAACTCCACGCTGCGCACCGCGACGCACCAAGGCGGCACCTACACCCTCGGCTTCCACCAGGACGAGCAGGACAAGGACTTCGAGATCCGCACGGAGGGCCTGGTCCTGGCCACCGGCTACCACTACACGCCGCCGGCCTTCCTCGCCCCGGTCCAGGACCGGCTCCGCTTCGACGGCCACGGCCGCTTCGACGTCGCCCGCAACTACGCCATCGACGTCACCGGCCGGGGCGTCTTCCTCCAGAACGCCGGCGTCCACACCCACAGCATCACCAGCCCGGACCTGGGCATGGGCGCGTACCGCAACTCGTACATCATCCGCGAGCTGCTCGGCACCGAGTACTACCCGGTCGAGAAGACCGTCGCGTTCCAGGAGTTCGCCGTATGACTTTCACCTTCCGTACCGTCGATCCGCTGAAGGACGGCGAACTCCTGTACTCCTGGCTCACCCATCCCAAGGCGGCCTTCTGGATGATGCAGGACGCGAAACCGGAGGAGGTGGAGCGCGCCTACATGGAGATAGCGGCGGACGAGCACCACCACGCGCTGTTCGGGCTGCGCGACGGCGAGCCCGCCTTCCTGATGGAGAAGTACGACCCCGCGCACCGGGAACTGGCCGGGCTGTACGAAGCACGGCCCGGTGACATCGGCATGCACTTCCTGACCCCGGCAACGGACGCCCCCGAGCACGGCTTCACCAAGGCCGTCATCACCGCCGTCATGGCCCACCTCTTCGAGGGCCCGGCCGTGGAGCGCGTCGTCGTCGAGCCGGACGTCGGCAACAAGGCCGTGCACGCCCTGAACGCGGCCGTCGGCTTCGTGGCCGAGCGGGAGATCGACAAGCCGGAGAAGCGGGCCCTGCTGAGCTTCTGCACCCGCGAGCAGTTCGAGAAGGCGGTGACCGCATGACCCTCGCCGGCACCGTGGCCCACCTGTCCCCCGAACGCTGGGCGGCCGCCAACCGGCTGCTGCTGCGCAAGGCCCTCGCCGAGTTCGCGCACGAGCGCCTGATCACGCCCGAGGAGGACGGCGACCGGTACGTCGTCCGCAGCGACGACGGGCTCACCTCCTACCGGTTCAGCGCCGTACGCCGGGCCCTGGACCACTGGCAGATCGACCCCGACTCGATCACCCGGCACCGCGACGGTGGCGAACCGCCGCTCGCCGCGCTGGACTTCTTCATCGAGCTGAAGGACTCCCTGGGGCTGAGCGACGAGGTCCTGCCGGTCTACCTGGAGGAGATCTCCTCCACCCTCTCGGGCACCTGCTACAAGCTCACCAAGCCCCCTGTCACCTCCGCGGAGCTGGCGGCGAGCGGCTTCCAGGCGATCGAGACCGGGATGACCGAGGGCCACCCGTGCTTCGTCGCGAACAACGGGCGGCTCGGCTTCGGCATCCACGAGTACCTGTCGTACGCGCCCGAGACGGCGAGTCCCGTCCGGCTGGTGTGGCTGGCCGCCCACCGCTCGCGGGCCGCGTTCACGGCGGGCGTCGGCATCGAGTACGAGTCCTTCCTGCGCGAGGAGCTGGGCGAGAAGACGGTGGAGCGGTTCCGTACCGTCCTCACCGGCCAGGGCCTCGACCCCGCCGACTACCTGTTCATCCCGGTGCACCCCTGGCAGTGGTGGAACAAACTCAGCGTCACCTTCGCCGCCGAGGTGGCCCGGAACCATCTCGTCTGCCTCGGCGAGGGCGACGACGAGTACCTGGCCCAGCAGTCGATCCGGACCTTCTTCAACACCAGCGCCCCGCACAAGCACTACGTGAAGACGGCCCTGTCCGTCATCAACATGGGCTTCATGCGCGGTCTGTCGGCCGCCTACATGGAGGCGACCCCGGCCATCAACGACTGGCTGGCCCGGCTCATCGAGAGCGATCCGGTGCTGAAGGCGAGCGGCCTCACGATCATCCGGGAACGGGCCGCCGTCGGCTACCGGCACCTGGAGTACGAGCGGGCCACCGACCGCTACTCGCCGTACCGCAAGATGCTGGCCGCGCTGTGGCGGGAGAGCCCGGTGCCCTCGCTGAAGGACGGCGAGTCCCTCGCGACCATGGCCTCCCTGCTGCACGTCGACCACCAGGGTGCCTCCTTCGCCGGCGCGCTGATCGCCCGCTCCGGTCTGACGCCCGCCGAGTGGCTGCGCGGGTATCTGCGGGCCTACTACACCCCGCTGCTGCACAGCTTCTACGCCTACGACCTGGTGTTCATGCCGCACGGCGAGAACGTGATCCTGGTCCTGGAGGACGGCGTGGTGACGCGGGCGGTCTACAAGGACATAGCCGAGGAGATCGCCGTCATGGACCCGGACGCGGCCCTGCCGCCCGAGGTGCGGCGCATCCGGGTCGAGGTCCCGGAGGACACGAAGCTGCTGTCGATCTTCACGGACGTCTTCGACTGCTTCTTCCGCTTCCTGGCCGCCCACCTCGCCGCCGAGGGCATCCTGGAGGAGGACGGCTTCTGGCGCACGGTCGCCGAGGTGACCCGCGAGTACCAGGAGGCGAACCCCCAGCTGGCCGACAGGTTTCGCCAGTACGACATGTTCGCCCCCGAGTTCGCGCTGTCCTGCCTCAACCGGCTCCAGCTGCGGAACAACAGGCAGATGGTGGACCTCACCGACCCGTCCGGCGCACTCCAGCTGGTCGGCACCCTGAAGAACCCCCTCGCCGGCTTCTGACCCCACCGGACGGACGGCCACCCCGCAGTACGGTCCTGCGGGGTGGCCGTCGGTCATCGGTGAGGCCCAGGCCGCCGGTGGTCGGTCAGGCGGTCGGCCAGGGGACCTGGGGCGACCGGTAGTAGTGGATGCCCAGGGCGTCCCAGCGCGGGCCCTGTGCGGCCAGCCGGGTCCTGTAGGTGTTCCAGTCGTGGCTCGCCGCCGGGGACCAGCCCAGCTCGGCCGCTCCGGCGAGCCGCGGGAACGCCAGGTACTCGATGTCGGCGGACTTCTTCACGGTCTCCGTCCACAGCGGCGCCTCCACGCCCCTGACCGCCGAGGCGGGAACCCCGGCGAGGTAGGCGCCCGGATTCCAGTCGTAGGACCGTCTCACCTCCACCAGGCCCGCCCATCTGGTGCCCAGGACGGTGTCCTTGGTGTACTTCATGTCCAGGTAGACCCGGTCGGCCGGGGACAGGACGAGCCCGGTGCCGTTCCGGGCCGCCTGCGCCACCTGAGCCTTCTCCGGCGCTGCGGTGCCGTCCAGCCCCCAGTACTGGGCGAGGGCACCCTCGGCGGGGTGGGCGCCGGTGAGCTGGTGCCAGCCGATGACGGTCTTGCCGTACCGGGCCACGACCGGCTGCACGCGGTCCATGAACTCCACGTAGTCGGCGTGGCCGGTGGAGTGCGCCTCGTCGCCGCCCATGTGCAGGTAGCGGCCGGGGGTGAGGGCGGCCAGCTCCCGGACGACGTCGGCCACGAAGTCGTAGGTGACCTCCTTGGGCACGCACAGCGAGCTGAAACCGACCTTGGTGCCGGTGTACAGCGGGGGTGCCACGCCGTCGCAGTTGAGTTCCGCGTAGGAGGCCAGGGCCGCGTTGGTGTGGCCGGGCATGTCGATCTCCGGCACGACCTCCAGGTAGCGGGAGGCCGCGTACCGGACGATCTCCCGGTAGTCGGCCTTGGTGTAGAAGCCGCCCCGGCCGCCGCCGACCTGGGTGGAGCCGCCGAAGGAGGCCAGCCGCGGCCAGGAGTCGACCGCGATGCGCCAGCCCTGGTCGTCGCTCAGGTGCAGATGCAGTTCGTTGACCTTGTACAGGGCCAACTGGTCGATGTAGCGCTCGACCTGGGCGACCGTGAAGAAGTGCCGGGAGACGTCCAGCATGGCGCCCCGGTAGGCGTACCGGGGGCGGTCCCGCACGGTGCCGCCGGCGATCCGCCAGGGGCCGGGCTGGACGGTCTTCCTCTCGACGGCCGCCGGCAGGAGCTGCCGCAGGGTCTGGACGCCGTGGAAGAGCCCGGCGGGGGTGCTCGCGGTGAGGGTCACCCCGCCGGCGCCGCTGTGCAGCCGATAGCCCTCGGCTCCCGAGTCTCCGCCGGCGAGCCGGAGCCGGATGCCACCGGTGCCGTGGTCGGTGACCGGCAGCGGATAGCCGGTGGAGGGCCGCAGGACGCCGGCCAGGTAGGCGCCGATACGGCGCACCTCGGGCGAGCCGTCGACCCGGATGCCGGTCTCGCGGGTGATGCGGTACGGCGTCCCGCCCGGCGAGACCGAGGCCGGTACCGGGACCACCCGGCCCAGCGGGACCGGTGTGGCGGCGGCCCGTGCCTCGGGGGCCGCGCCGAGGGTGGAGGCGCCGGCCGCGGCGAGCAGCAACAGGGATCCGAGGATGCGGGGGGTTCGGGGAGTCGTGCTGTGGTTCCGTCTCACATGCGCTCCCTTCGGAGGGGTCGACCGTCAGACGTGGTCGAGACCACTGTCCCGCGGATCCGGCGGAACAGTCCCCGCGGGGCGGAAATCATCCGGAAGGACGGCACGGCGCCCGGCCCTCGACGGCGAGGAGCGCAACGCCCCGCCTCCGGAGGGGTTTTCCGCCCGCCGGTCGCCTACTTGGCCCTGCGGGACACCGTGAAGTGGTCGATGCGGTCGCCCGTCTCGGCGATGCCCGACACCGTCAGCGTGGTCTGGCGGCCCCTCGGCGCGGGCGTGACGTCCACGCGGAGGAAGGAGTAGTCGAGGTAGCGCACCCGGGACCAGCCGACGGTCTCGTCGACCTTGCCGTCCTTGGTGTTGACGAACGAGGCCACGGAGTCGGTCTCGTGCTCGTTCCCCTCGTAGGAGTCCGGAGCCGAGAAGGCGTACAGGCTGCGGCCCGCCGCGCCCGCGGTGACGTACACCACACCCTCGGTCTCGGGGTAGGCCGTGCCGCCGATCGGCAGCTTCTTGGTGACCTCGTCGCCCTTGATGACGTCGGTGCGCTCGTACTGGTGGTTGTGGCCGTTGATGACCAGGTCCACCGTGTACTTCTCGAACAGCGGCACCCACTCCTGGCGCACGCCCCCCTCCGAGGCGTGCGCGGTGGAGGTGCAGTAGGCGCAGTGGTGGAAGAAGACGACGATGAAGTCGATGTCCTTCGCCGCCCGGTACTTCTTCAGCTGGGCTTCCAGCCATTTGGTCTGGGTTCCGCCGGATATGCCCAAGTTCGCCGGGATCTCGAAGGAGATGTCGTTGGCGTCGAGCGAGATGACCGCCGTGTTGCCGTAGGCGAAGGAGTAGACGCCCGGCAGGTTCTTCCTGTCGGGGCCGTTGTCCGGGAGGGTCCAGCGGGCTTCCTCGCCGCCGTAGCCGTTGGGCGAATACCAGGCCTCCATGTCGTGGTTGCCGTACGCCGGCATCCACGGGACCTGCTTGGCGACCGACTCGGTCTGGTGCAGGAACTGGTCCCAGGTGCGCGAGTCGAACCCGCCGTCGGTGGTCTTGCCCTGGCCGGCCGGGTCGCCGTAGGCGATGTCACCGGCGTGCAGATGGAAGGCCGGGTTCTGGCCGAGGATCAGGGCGTTGTTCGCCAGGCCGTGATATCCGACACCCTCGTCGCCGAAGGCGGTGAAGGTGAACGGCGCCTTGTGGGCCGGGGCGGTGGTGAAGGTGCCCAGGGTGCCCAGCAGGTGCGGCTCGGCCGGGTCGAATCCCCGGTGTCCGACGCCGTAGTAGTACGTCCTGCCGGGGCGCAGGTGGGTGAGCTTGGCGTGCGGGTAGTACTGGGTGTGGTCGCCGCTCGCGCCGACACCGGCCGGGGTGTGGAGCGTGCGGACCTCGGCCTCGATCCTGCGGGAGAGATCCCAGGGGTGGGCGCCGATGCGGATGAACGGCTTCCGCACGGCGACCGGGACCTGCCAGGAGACCGTGATCTCGGTGCGCGGGTCGTTGCCCCAGGCCAGGTGGCGGCCGAAGGGGGTGACGAGGGAGCCGTCGACCGACTCGGCGGAGGAGGAGGTCCTCCCCCACTGCTTGACGGGCGTGGGAGGTACCCCCAGCGCCGGCACGGCGGCCTGGGCGGTGGCACCCGGCACGAACGCGCCACCCGCGACGGTGCCCAGCGTGACGGCGCCGCCCCTGATCATGGTGCGCCGCGAGAACCTGGCGCGCAGGTACTCGTGCTGCTCGGCCATGCTCATGCGCTCGGCCAGCTTGTCGGGTACTCCCATACGAGGTATGTCCATGGCGTCTGAAACTCGTCGGTTCGGGCAACGAGACGCAGGACACAGGATGGACGGTGCGCGAACACGGCCCCATAAGAGATTCAATAACGGTCTGCCCGAAATCGGGCACGATTCTTGCGAAACCGGCGCCGGTACCCCAGGATCTACCGGGTGCACGACGAACTCGTTGATCATCTGACGCGCTCCACCGCCCTGAGCCGGGGCGAGGCGCTGCGGGTGGTCCAGGACGTGCTCGCCTTCTTCGACGAGACGACCCAGGAGTTCGTCCGTCGCCGCCACCGCGAACTCCAGGCCCAGGGCCTGGTGAACGCGGAGATCTTCGAACGGATCGAGGCGGACCTGAAATACCGGGCGGTGGCGCCGCCGGAGCTGACGCTCAGGCAGCTGCGCCGCATGGTCTACGGCTGAGACCAGCCGGACCGGACCAGCGACAGCCAAGGGATACCTCTATATATGTGCGGAATCGTCGGATACATCGGGAAGCGTGACGTCGCCCCTCTCCTCCTGGAGGGCCTCCAGCGGCTGGAGTACCGCGGCTACGACTCCGCGGGCATCGTCGTCACCTCCCCGAAGACGCCCGGCCTGCGGATGGTGAAGGCCCAGGGCCGGGTGCGCGACCTGGAGGCCAAGGTCCCGGCGCGCTTCAAGGGCACCACCGGCATCGCCCACACCCGCTGGGCCACCCACGGCGCTCCCTCCGACGTGAACGCCCACCCGCACATGTCGGCCGACCAGAAGGTCGCCGTCGTGCACAACGGCATCATCGACAACGCCGCGGACCTGCGCCGCAAGCTGGAGGCGGACGGCGTCGAGTTCCTCTCCGAGACCGACACCGAGGTCCTCACCCACCTGATCGCCCGCTCGCAGGCCGAGAAGCTGGAGGACAAGGTCCGCGAGACCCTGCGGCTGGTCGAGGGCACCTACGGCATCGCGGTCATGCACGCCGACTTCAACGACCGCATCGTGGTGGCCCGCAACGGCTCCCCCGTCGTCCTCGGCATCGGCGAGAAGGAGATGTTCGTCGCATCGGACATCGCCGCCCTGGTCGCCCACACCCGGCAGATAGTCACGCTGGACGACGGCGAGATGGCCACCCTCAAGGCCGACGACTTCCGGACGTACACCACCGAGGGCACCCGCACCTCGGCCGAGCCGACCACCGTGGAGTGGGAGGCGGCGTCGTACGACATGGGCGGCCACGACACCTACATGCACAAGGAGATCCACGAGCAGGCCGACGCCGTGGACCGCGTGCTGCGCGGCCGCATCGACGACCGGTTCTCCACCGTGCACCTCGGCGGCCTCAACCTGGACGCCCGCGAGGCCCGGCAGATCCGCCGCGTGAAGATCCTCGGCTGCGGCACCTCGTACCACGCGGGCATGATCGGCGCCCAGATGATCGAGGAGCTGGCCCGCATCCCCGCCGACGCCGAGCCGGCCTCCGAGTTCCGCTACCGCAACGCGGTGGTCGACCCCGACACCCTGTACATCGCGGTCTCCCAGTCCGGTGAGACGTACGACGTCCTCGCGGCCGTGCAGGAGCTGAAGCGCAAGGGCGCCCGGGTCCTCGGCGTGGTCAACGTGGTCGGCTCCGCGATCGCCCGCGAGGCGGACGGCGGCGTCTACGTGCACGCGGGCCCGGAGGTCTGCGTGGTCTCCACCAAGTGCTTCACCAACACCACGGTCGCCTTCGCCCTGCTCGCCCTGCACCTGGGCCGCACCCGCGACCTCTCCGTGCGCGACGGCAAGCGGATCATCGAGGGCCTGCGCAAGCTGCCCGAGCAGATCACCGAGATCCTCAAGCAGGAAGAGGAGATCAAGGAGCTGGCGGAGGCCTACGCCGAAGCCCGCTCGATGCTCTTCATCGGCCGCGTCCGGGGCTACCCGGTGGCCCGTGAGGCCTCGCTGAAGCTCAAGGAGGTCTCCTACATCCACGCCGAGGCCTACCCCGCCTCCGAGCTGAAGCACGGCCCGCTCGCCCTCATCGAGCCGGCCCTGCCGACGGTCGCCATCGTCCCCGACGACGACCTGCTGGAGAAGAACCGCGCGGCCCTGGAGGAGATCAAGGCCCGCTCGGGCAAGATCCTGGCGGTTGCCCACCAGCACCAGGAGAAGGCGGACCAGACGGTCATCGTCCCGAAGAACGAGGACGAGCTGGACCCGATCCTGATGGGCATCCCGCTCCAGCTCCTCGCGTACCACACGGCGAAGGCCCTGGGCCGCGACATCGACAAGCCGCGAAACCTCGCGAAGTCGGTGACGGTGGAGTAGGACGCACCCCGTGAGGGGCGCGGGGACCCGAGCCCCGTGAGGGGCGCGGGGCTGTGCCCGGCGTGCGGCTCCGCCGCATGGGCGCGAGCAACCACAACGCCCCCCGCACAGGCGCGACAACAGAACGGACCCCCACGTGTGCCACCAAACACGTGGGGGTCCTTCTCATGCCGCTGAGGTTCAGCCGGTGGCCGTCACCCCCCGGCCGGCGGCACGCCGGGAAAGCACCGTCGGCCAGTGCGCCACCGCCGCCGTCGCCGCGTACCAGGCCACCGCCCCGGAGGCGACGGCGACCCAGCCGCCGGCCTTCGCGAGAGCGGAACTGTCGGCGAAGACCGCGACGGCCAGCATCAGCATCGCCAGGAACAGCAGGCCGTGCACGACCTGCCCGAGGCCGTCCCCGCCCGCGAGGGTCAGGGTGAGGGCCACGAGGGCGAACAGCAGCAGGAAGAGACCGGCCGCGTTGGCGGACGAGTGACCGGCGACCGCCCAGGTGAACCACAGGGCCCCGAGGGCCACGAAGCCCGTACCGGAGACGCCGTCACCGCCACGGAAGGCCAGCAGGCCGACGAGGAACAGGGCGACTCCGCCCACATAGTGGGCCACTGAGACCGCGTCGGACGCGGCCACGCCGTCGATGACCCCGGTCGTGCCGAGCCCGAACGCCAACAGGGTTATTCCCAGGGCGAGTCGGCCGACCACGGTAGTGCTTCCGCTTCCCGCGGAGACTTCGTTGTCCACGGCGGGCTCCCTTCGTGCTGTGCAGTTGCGCGGTGACCGGTATATGCCCTTCACAAGGGCACAAACCACCTCTACGCGCGAGTAGTTTCGCGTTGCACAAAGGGAGTTGACGGAGGGTCGGAAAACGGCGCCCCCCGGGGAAACGCGTCAGGGAATGACGATCACGGGCCGCTGCGCCCGCTTGGCGAGCCGCCCCGCCACGGAGCCGAAGATCCGCCCGACGATGCCGTGCGTGGAGCCGACGACGATCGCGTCGGCCTCGTACTCACGTCCCACCTCTTCGAGTTCGTGGCAGATGTCCCCGCCCCGCTCGACCAGGATCCACGGCACCTCGGCCAGGTAGTCCGCACAGGCCAGCTCCAGCCCCAGGACCTCGGTGCGGTGGTCCGGCACGTCCACGAAGACGGGCGGCTCGCAGCCGGCCCACACGGTGGTGGGCAACCGGTTGGCGACATGGACGATGATCAGGCCGGAGTGGGAGCGGTGGGCCATGCCGATCGCGTAGGCCAGGGCTCGCTCACTGGAGGTGGAGCCGTCGAAGCCGACGACGACTCCGTGCCTGAAGGCGGGGTCGCAGGAAGGGCGTGACTCTTCCGCCGCCAGGGGATCGGCCGCCGTGGGATCGGCGACCGGCCGCTTGCGGTCCGCAGGTTCGAAGAATTCGTGACCGGCCATGACTGTCTCGGCGTTGTGATCCTTTATGGATGGGACGACAGTGTGCGGCGGAGCTGTGTCCGGGAAACATCTTCCCAAGCCCATACCCCCAAGGGTACGGCGCCACGCCTCCTGAGCCCAGAGACCGCGCACGCTCCGTGAGCGGCCCCCCGACGTCCGTAGGGGTTCACCGGAGCATGCACGAGCCGCGCCCGTAACGCAATGGTTGCTGCCCCGTACAGGCGGTTTGCACAGCCTTCACAGATGTACGGCCGGTGACCGACCGGTCGAACGGACGTTGTACCGGGGTGAGCCACCGCCCCAGGGAGTACGAGATGCCCGGACGCCGAGCCAGCAGCGACCCGCACCCCGCACCGGACACCGCGAGCGATGTGATCCGCTGGGCCGCCTTCAGCTGCGTGCTCGTGCCCGTGGTCCTCGTCTGGTACGGCACCTCGCTGGCCGGGGCCACGGGAACCGCGCTGGGCCTCGCCGCCGTCACGGCGGTGTGCCGGCTGCTGCTGCGCCGCTCGGAGCGGTGCGCCGAGCGTTGCGCCACGCAAAGAGGCGGACGTCACACTCGAGGGCAGACACCGGTCGACTGACCTGTTTTCGCACCTTCGAGCGCTGGTTTTCAGCCAACTTCTGGATATCGCCCAGGAGGGGGCCGAACCACCCCTCAACCCCCGTTCCACCTGCACGGAAAGGGTCCAGGGGCCGCTGCGCACCCTACGTGGTTTGGCCACTGCGACAAGGCGCACTTCCCTGCACGGCTCACGAGTGCAACGCTTCGTGATCGAATGCTTCACGCCAAGTTGTCATGTCGACAATGTCCGGCGTGTCGAACTGGTCACCGCGGGATCGCGGGAGCCAGTAAATTCGATCTTGACTGTCGTACGGCGGGGGACTCGTGCAGGACCGAGGGGAAACGTGCAGGAGCGACACAACCGAGGAGCCGCGACCACCGAGGGGGGCTTAGCAGTATGAGCCACGACTCCACTGCCGCACCGGATGCCGCGGCCCGGAAACTATCCGGGCGACGCCGCAAGGAGATCGTCGCGGTGCTGCTGTTCAGCGGCGGCCCCATCTTCGAGAGTTCCATTCCGCTGTCGGTGTTCGGGATCGACCGCCAGGACGCCGGCGTGCCGCGCTACCGCCTGTTGGTGTGTGCCGGCGAGGAAGGCCCGCTGCGGACCACAGGGGGCCTGGAACTCACCGCACCGCATGGGCTGGAGGCGATCTCACGCGCCGGGACGGTCGTCGTACCGGCCTGGCGTTCGATCACCTCACCGCCGCCGGAGGAAGCACTCGACGCGCTGCGCCGGGCACATGAGGAAGGCGCCCGCATCGTCGGGCTGTGCACGGGCGCGTTCGTGCTCGCGGCGGCCGGACTGCTGGACGGCCGCCCGGCGACCACCCACTGGATGTATGCACCGACACTGGCCAAGCGCTATCCGTCGGTGCACGTCGATCCGCGGGAGCTGTTCGTCGACGACAGCGACGTGCTCACGTCGGCGGGTACGGCGGCCGGAATCGATCTCTGTCTCCACATCGTGCGGACGGACCACGGCAACGAGGCGGCCGGCGCGCTCGCCCGGCGCCTGGTGGTCCCGCCGCGCCGGTCGGGCGGCCAGGAGCGCTATCTCGATCGGTCTTTACCCGAAGAGATCGGCGCCGACCCGCTGGCCGAGGTCGTCGCCTGGGCGCTGGAACACCTCCACGAGCAGTTCGACGTGGAGACACTGGCGGCACGCGCCTATATGAGCCGCCGTACGTTCGACCGCCGGTTCCGCTCGCTGACCGGGAGCGCTCCGCTGCAATGGCTGATCACGCAGCGGGTGCTTCAGGCGCAGCGGCTGCTGGAGACGTCGGACTACTCCGTGGACGAGGTGGCGGGCCGGTGCGGATTCCGCTCCCCCGTCGCGCTGCGCGGGCACTTCCGCCGCCAGCTCGGCTCGTCCCCCGCCGCCTACCGGGCCGCCTACCGGGCCCGCCGGCCGCAGGGCGACAGGCCGGGTGAGGCGGAGCCGGCGGTGCCGGCGCACGGGCAGCCGGGCATGCCCCCGGGCCTGTCCGGTCCCGGACCGGTGCCCCCGGCGCCCGCCCTGCTGCACGACCACCGGGACGGCGGGGTGCCGATGCAGAGCCGCCGGGCCGCGGCCGGCGCGGTGGGCCTGCTGCCGGGGCCGCGCAGCGGCAGCTGAGCGGCGGCGGAACGACGAAGCGAAGAGGGCGGAGCCTTGACTCCGCCCCCTTCGCCGTTCCCGCGAACCGACAAGGTCGCCGCACGGTCGGTCCAGCTCAGCGCGGCGCGCCGTAAGGTGAGACACATGAACGATCGCATGGTGTGGATCGACTGCGAGATGACCGGCCTCTCGCTGTCCGACGACGCGCTCATCGAGGTGGCCGCCCTCGTCACCGACTCCGAGCTGAACGTACTGGGCGAGGGGGTGGACATCGTCATCCGCCCGCCGGCCCGGGCGCTGGAGACGATGCCGGAGGTGGTGCGTCAGATGCACACCGCGTCCGGGCTGCTCGCCGAGCTGGAGAACGGCACGACCCTCCAGGACGCCGAGGAGCAGGTGCTGGCCTATGTGAGGGAGCACGTGAAGGAGCCCGGCAAGGCACCGCTGTGCGGCAACTCCGTGGGCACCGACCGCGGCTTCCTGCTGCGGGACATGCCGACCCTGGAGGACTACCTCCACTACCGGATCGTCGACGTGTCCTCGATCAAGGAGCTGGCCCGCCGCTGGTACCCGCGGGCGTACTTCAACAGCCCGGAGAAGAACGGCAACCACCGGGCCCTCGCCGACATCCGCGAGTCGATCGCCGAGCTGCGCTACTACCGCGAGGCCGTCTTCGTGCCCCAGCCCGGCCCGGACTCCGACACCGCGAAGACGATCGCCGCCAAGCACGTCGTGCCCGCGCAGTAGCCCGCCCGTGGGGCCCGGCCGGGCCCCACGCGAGCCCGTGAACGGGCCCGCGCGAAAACCTGTGCGCGAGCACCCCTTCGGACCCTGTAGACTTCTTCTCGGCCGGTCGGGGAAACGACAAGTTCCACCGCCGGTCATGGTGGGTGTAGCTCAGCTGGTAGAGCACCTGGTTGTGGTCCAGGATGCCGCGGGTTCGAGTCCCGTCACTCACCCTGTGTCATCAGCCGGTGACTCCGTCGCGAGACGGGGTCACCGGCTGATGCGTTTTCTCCGTACCGGCCCCGCCCCGCAGCGGCACCTCCTTCACCAGCAGCGCCAGTGCGAACGCCACCGCGCACACTCCGGCGACCGTGAGGAAGACGTGCCGCGTGCCGGTCGCCACCGCGTGCCGGTAGGCCTCCCCCGCCGCCGTGGCCGGCACCGCCCGGGCGAAGAGCGAGCCGAAGACCGCGACGCCCAGTGAACCGCCCAGGGTGCGGAACAGGTTCGTCGCCGCCGAGGCCGCGCCCATGTCGGCCGGCCCGACACTGTTCTGGGCGATGGTCGTGGCCATCTGCATGGTGAAGCCCAGCCCCAGTCCGAGCAGCGCCATGGCGCACCCGGCCGTGAGCCGGGAGGTGCCGGTGTCCATCGTCGCGAGCAGCAGTGCGCCCGCCGTGAGCAGCAGGGTGCCCAGCACCGGGAACACCTTGTAACGGCCGGTGCGGGACATCACCTTGCCCGCGAGGTTGGAGGCGAGGACCACCGGGAGCATCATCGGCAGCAGGAGCAGACCGGAGTCGGTGGCCGTGGCGCCCTGCACCGTCTGCTGGAAGAGGGGCAGGTAGAGCGCCGAGCCGAACATCACCACGCCGACCGCCGCCAGCAGGCCGACGCCGAGCGGGAAGTTGCGGTGCCCGCTGAAGACGCGGGGCGGCAGCAGGGGTTCGGGGGCCCGCCGTTCCACCAGGACGAACCCGGCCGCGCCGAAAACGGCCAGTGCCCACAGCAGCAGCACCTGCCAGGACGTCCAGGCGTACGCCGTCCCCGCCCAGGTCGCCGCCAGCACGGCCGAACCGGTCGTGACCGTCAGCACGGCGATGCCCGCCCAGTCGATGCGCGGCCGGGACGTCCGGGCCGGCGCGGGCAGCCGCAGCAGCAACTGCACCCAGGCGAGGGCCGCCAGGCCCAGCGGCAGATTGACGTAGAACGCCCAGCGCCAGCCGAGGTGCCCGGTGACGAAGCCGCCGACGAGGGGGCCGCCGACCACGCCGATGGCCATCACGGTGGCGGTCATGCCCTGGTACCGGCCGCGTTCGCGGGGCGGCACGAGGGTGCCGACCAGGGCGAATCCCCCGGCGGCGAGGCCGCCCGCACCGATGCCCTGGAGGGCCCGGAACTCGATCAGCTGGACCATCGAGTGAGCCGCGCCGGCGAGGAGCGAGGCGAGCAGGAACACCGCGATCGAGGCCTGGAAGGCGAGCTTCCGGCCGTAGAGATCTCCGAGCTTTCCCCAGATCGGGGTCGCTATGGCGGTGGCCAGCGTGTACGCCGTGACGACCCAGGAGATGTGCTCGAGTCCTCCCAGGTCGCGGACGATCGTCGGCATCGCGGTACCCACGATGTTGTTGTCGAGCATCGCCAGCAGCATGGCGAGCATGACGCCGAGCAACGTCCAGCGGACGTTTGCGACAGGCATGACGGAGCGCTCCTTCCGGAGGGGTGGGGTGGGAACGCCCCCAGAAAAGCACACCGACTCACTAAGTGCAACGAGTCAACATTTTGCCCTGCACAACCGAAGGGGTAGTCTGCCTGCATGACCGAGACGACGAGTGCCGGGCAGCAGGGGCCGGTCATGGGCCGCCGCGAACGCAAGAAGGCCGCGACCCGCCAGTCACTGGCGGACGCGGCCCTGGAGCTGTTCCTGCGGCACGGCTTCGACCAGGTGAGCATCAGGGACGTCGCGGAGGCGGCGGACGTCTCCACCACGACCCTCTTCAAGCACTTCCCGAGCAAGGAAGCGCTCCTCTTCGACATGGACGCGGACGTGGAGCAGGCGCTGGTCGCGGCGGTGCGCGACCGGGCACCCGGCACACCGCTCCTGAAGGCGCTGCGCACGCACATGCTGGGCGCCCGCTCCGTCAAGGCGGAGTACGGCGAGCAGATCGCGGCCTTCGAACGGCTGGTCAACAGCACGCCCGCGCTGGTCGATTACCACCGGCGCATGTGGATGCGTCATGAACGCGCCCTCGCCGAGGCCATCGCCGCCGACAGCGGCGCCCCCGCCGACGACCCGGTCTGCGCCGCCCTGGCCCATCTGGCCCTGGAGTCCCGCGCCCTCGCCGGTGCCGCCGCCGATCCGGAGGCCGCCGTCAACGCGGCGTTCGACCTGCTGGAGCAGGGCTGGGAGGCGGTACGCCCGGACGGCGGACGGGCTTCGTAGGACCGCCGGAAAGCACCCGGAACCCGGCGGCCGGCGTCAGGAGGAGGCCCGTACCACCAGCTCCGTGGCCAGCACCGCCTGACGGCGTTCCGGCCCCCGTGACGCGGCCGGGCGGCGGTCGGCGATCTCCGTGAGGAGGAGGTCGATCATCGCGCGGCCCATCTCCTCGATGGGCTGGCGGACGCTGGTGAGCGGCGGGTCCATGTGGCGGGCGATGGCCGAGTCGTCGTACCCGACGAGGGCGACGTCGTCGGGGATGCGGCGGCCCGCCTCGCGCAGCACCTGCCGGGCGCCGGCCGCCGTCACGTCCGAACCGGCGAACACCGCGTCCAGGTCCGGATGGCGGTCGAGCAGCGTCGTCATCGCGCGGCGGCCGCCCTCCTCGGTGAAGTCACCCGCCTCGATGAGGAGTTCGTCCACCGGGTGCCCGGCGTCGCGCAGGGCGTCGCGGTAGCCGTCGACGCGGCGCTGGGCGCCGTAGACGTCCAGCCGGCCGGTGATGTGCGCGATCCGGCGGCGGCCCCGGCCCAGCAGGTGCTCCACCGCCGAGCGGGCGCCGCCGTAGTTGTCCGAGTCCACCGAGGTGAGCGACTCGGCCGCCGAGCGCGGGCCGCTGATCACGG
Organism: Streptomyces musisoli; assembly: GCF_016741855.1. Taxonomy (GTDB): domain Bacteria; phylum Actinomycetota; class Actinomycetes; order Streptomycetales; family Streptomycetaceae; genus Streptomyces; species Streptomyces musisoli. Next base: position 749,872 of record NZ_JAERRH010000003.1, read on the forward strand.
CCGGGATCTCCAGCTGGGCCAGGAGATCGGGCAGCGGGTCGTCGGCGTGCACCGAGACCAGCAGGACGCCGTCGACGCGGTGGGCGGCGAGGTACTGGGCCAGGCGCTGCCGTTTCCGGTCGCTGCCGGCGAAGATCAGCAGCAACTGCATCTCGGTGTCGGAGAGTTCCTGGCCGACCCCGCGCAGCATGTCGGAGAAGTACGGCTCGGCGAAGAACCGGGTCTCCGGCTCGGGGACGACCAGGGCGATGGCGTCGGTGCGGTTGGCCGCGAGGGCGCGGGCCGCGGTGTTGGGCACGTAGCCCAGCTCGGCGACGGCCGCCTCGACGGCGGCGCGGGTGGCGTCGCTGACCCGGGGCGAGCCGTTGATCACCCGGGAGACCGTGCCCCGCCCGACCCCGGCCCGGGCGGCGACCTCCTCCAGGGTGGGCCGCCGGCCGCCCCGGCCTCTCACACCGTTGCCTGCCATGGTCGCCGCCTTCCGCTCACCGCCGTCAGGCCAGGAATGTAACAGCCGGGCCGGTGACCCCCCGGATCCCGTGGGCGGCGGCCGGGCTCGGCCCGGGCCTGGGCCGCGCCCGCCGCCCGGCGCCGGTCACCGGGGCAGGGCGTTGTTCCCGATCACTCGGCTGTACCACCGGGCGCTGGCCTTGGGGATGCGGAGTTGGGTGGGGTAGTCGACGTAGACGGCGCCGAAGCGCTTCGAGTAGCCGTAGGACCACTCGAAGTTGTCCAGCAGCGACCACAGGAAGTAGCCGCGCACATCGGCCCCGTCGGCGATGGCTCGGCGGACCGCGTCCAGGTGGGCGTGCAGATAGGCGATCCGCTGCGGGTCGTCGACCCGTCCCTCGGGGGAGGCGTAGTCGTCGAAGGCGGCGCCGTTCTCGGTGACCATCAGCGGAAGCCCCGGGTGCGAGGCGGCCAGTCCGGTCAGCAGCGTGTGCAGCCCGGTCGCGTCGATGGCCCAGTTCATCGCGGTCAGCTCGTCGTTGGCGAGGTGGAAGGCGACGTGTTCGGAGCCGGTCCACGGGGAGTGGTCGCTCGCGCCGTGGCCGTCGTTCCTGGTGCCGGCTCCTTGGTCGGCGGCCAGGGAGACCACGGTCGGCGAGTAGTAGTTGACGCCGAGCAGGTCGATGGGCCGGGAGATCTCCGCCAGGTCCCCGTCGCGCACCAGCTCTCCCCAGTCGACCAGGTGCCGGGTGTCGGCCAGCAGGTCCTCGGGGTAGGCGCCGTCCAGGAGGGGCCCGGTGAAGATCCGGTTGCCGACCGCGTCGATGCGGCGCGCGGCCTCGGCGTCGGCGGGGCTGTCGGTGAGCGGGCGCACCTGGTGCAGGTTGAGGGTGACGGAGGTCTGCCCGGACGACGGCAAGGCCGCGCGCAGCGCGCCTACGGCCCGGCCGTGGGCCAGGTTGAGGTGGTGCGCGGCCCGCAGGGTGGCGGCCGGGTCGGTGCGTCCCGGCGCGTGCACGCCGGAACCGTAGCCGAGGAACGCCGAGCACCAGGGTTCGTTGAGGGTGGTCCAGATCCCGACCCGGTCGCCGAGGGCGCGGGCGGCGATGCCGGCGTAGTCGGCGAAGCGGTGGGCGGTGTCGCGGTGCGGCCAGCCGCCCGCGTCCTCCAGTTCCTGCGGCAGGTCCCAGTGGTAGAGGGTGGCGACCGGCGTGATGCCGGCCTCCAGCAGCTCGTCGGTGAGGCGGCGGTAGAAGTCCAGGCCGCGCTCGACGCCGGGTCCGCGGCCGGTGGGCTGGACCCGCGACCAGGAGATGGAGAACCGGTACGCCTTGAGGCCGAGGTCCTTCATCAGCGCCACGTCGTCGCGGTACCGGTGGTAGTGGTCGGCGGCGATGTCGCCGGTGTCGCCGTTGCGGACCTTGCCCGGGGTGCGGCTGAAGGTGTCCCAGATGGAGGGGGTGCGGCCGTCCTCGGCGGCGGCGCCCTCCACCTGGTAGGCGGCGGTGGCCGCGCCCCAGACGAAGCCGGTCGGGAAGGAGGTGTCGGTGTGCGGCTGGGCCGTGGTCTCGGGTCGTACGGCGGTCATGGTGAAAACGCTCCCAGGGGGATGAGAAACGGACGCGGTCCGCAAGCAGGCGCGGAGAGGGGCGCGGTGCGGACGCGGCGGGGACGGACCGGGTGGCACCCGGTCCGGTACGACCCCGGTGGGCACCCGCTCCGGTACGCCCGCTGCGGGGCGGCCGGAAGGCGGGCGGGCCCGGACCGGGTACGAGAGGGGGGCCGACAGGAGGGGCGCCGGTCACAGGGCGGACCGGGCCGGACCGGGGTGGCCGGCCCGGCGGCGGTGGACCGGCTCAGCCCTTGACCGCGCCCGCCATGATCCCTCCGACGATCTGCTTGCCGAAGACGACGAAGACCAGCAGCAGGGGCAGTGTGCTGATCAGCGCTCCGGCCATGACGATGCTCTGGTCGGGGGTGTAGGAGGCACTGAGCTGGCCGAGCGCCACCTGGATGGTGGGGTCCTCCTGGTTCAGCGCGAGGAACGGCCAGAAGAAGTCGTTCCACGCCTGGACGAAGGTGAGCATGCCCAGGACCATCATGGCGGGACGGGCCACGGGCAGGACGATGTTCCACACGATGCGTATGTTGCTCGCACCGTCCACCTTGGCCGCCTCGATCAGCTCGTACGGCAGGGCCTCCAGCAGGTACTGGCGCATGAAGAAGACACCGAAGGCGCCGACCAGGGTCGGGAAGATCACCGACTCCAGCTTCCCGCCCCATCCGATGTCCGACATCATCATGAACAGCGGGACGACACTGAGCTGGGGCGGAACCGTCAGCGTGGCGATGACCGCGGTCATCAGCACGCCACGGCCGCGGAAACGCATCTTGGCGAAGGCGTATCCGGCGAGGGTGCAGAAGAACAGGGTGGCGGCGGTGATGCAGCCCGCCACGATGACGCTGTTGACGATGGCCTTGCCCAGGTGGGCCTGGTCCCAGGCCGCCTGGAGGTTGCCCCACAGTCTGCCGCCCGGCACGAGCGGCGGCGGGCTGTCCAGGACCCGCTGCTGGTCGTGCGAGGCGGCCACCAGCGTCCAGTACAGCGGGAAGACCGAACCGAGCCCGACGACGATCAGGGCTGCGTAGGTGAAGGGACCGCCCCTGAGCTGCTGGCCGGCTCCCAGCCGCAGGCGGGCACGGCCCTTGCGGGGGGCGGTGGGGAGCGGGGCCGGGCCGAGTTCCGGCGCGGTCTTGAGGGGACTGGCAGTGGTCATCGAAGTCGCTCCCGTCAGGCCGCGCTCTTGCGCACGAACCGGCCGACGATCCAGTTGATCAGGGCGATGAGCAGCAGCAGGACGAGCATGGCCCACGCCACGGCCGCCGCCGGACCCAAGTGGCCCAGCTTCCAGCCGTAGTTGAAGAGGTAGATGCTGAGCGTCTCGTACTGGTGCTCGCTGCCGCCGATCGCGCCGAGGGTGCCGCCCTGGAGCAGCAGCGGCTCGCCGAACAGCTGCATCGAGCCGATGGTCGAGATGACGATGGTGAACAGGATCGTCGGCCGCAGGGAGGGGACGGTCACCTTGCGGAACTGCTGCCAGCGCGTCGCCCCGTCGATGGAGGCGGCTTCGTACAGGTCGGTGGGGACCGCCTGCATGGCCGCCAGGTAGATGAGGGCGTTGTAGCCGGTCCAGCGCCAGATCACGATGACCGAGATGGCGATCTTCGAGGTCCACTCCCCGTTGCCCCAGTCGGTGTCGCCGGCTCCGAAGAAGTGCAGCACCCAGTTGAGGATGCCGCCGTCGGCACGGAAGACCAGCGCGAAGACCAGGGCGGCCGTGGCCACCGACGTGGCGTACGGGGTGAGGACGACGGTCCGCCAGAAGGTGCTGGCCCGCAGCTTGTAGTTGAGCAGGTGGGCCAGCCCCAGCGCCACCAGGAGCTGCGGGACGGTGGAGATGACACCGATGACGAAGGTGTTGAAGACGGCCGTCCAGAACTCGGAGTCCTGGAGGATCCTGGCGAAGTTGTCCCAGCCCACCCACTCGGACTGGTCGAGGCTCGTCATCTCCACCCGGTGCAGGGCGATCCAGCCGGTGTAGAGGAGCGGGTAGAGCCCGAAGGCACCGAAGATCAGGAAGAAGGGGGCGATGTAGGCGTACGGCGACGCCTTGTCGTCGAAGCGCCACAGCCGGGTACGCCATGTGCCGCGTCCGTGCGGCGCGGCACCGGTGCCGCCGGGCGGCGGCGTGCAGGCACCCCGGGCGGGGGTTGTCGTTGCCACGAAGGGAGTCCTTCCCTGGAGGTTTCGGCCGGGTGGGGCGGGGGCGCGTCCGGGGACCGGCACCGGTCCGCCGCTCCCCCGGGCGGGCCGGTGCGGCGGCGGACGGCCCGCGCCGCGGCCTGACGTGCGTGTGAGGCGGAGCCCGGCCGTCGGCTGCCGGGCCCCGCCGGGCGGTCCGGCGGCGGCGCCCCTGCCGGGGCACCGCTCGTGCCGTCGGACACTCGCCTGCGCGGACCCGTGGCCCGTGCCGCGTACCGGGCGTCGCTCTGCCGGGCACGGCGCGGACGGCGCGCCCGCGCGGGCGGGGTGCGGTCGGCCGGCGGGCCCCCGCACCCGGGGCCGGCTAGCCGAGCGCCTTGTCGATCGATTCGGTCGCGGCCTTCCACGCGTCGTCGGGCGAGGTGCCGTGCTGCTCCATGTTGTTGATCTGGGTGGAGACCGTGTCCTTGATCGCGGCGTCCTTCGGGCCGAGCACCGCCTCGGGGATGGACTTGGCCTCCTCGGCGTAGATCTGCCCGATGGGGGCGTCACTGAAGTACGGGAGCTTGGCGTTCTTCACGTCGGCCAGTTCGTAGGCCTTCTTGTTGGACGGGAAGACGCCGATCGCCTTGAACACCGCGGCCTGCTGCTCGGGAGCGGTCAGCCACTTGACCAGCTCGGAGGCCTCCTTGACGTGCTTGCCGTTCTTGGGAACGGCCAGGAAGGAGCCGCCCCAGTTGGCCGCGGTCGAGCCGGGGGCGCGGGAGATGTCCCACTTGCCCTTGTAGGCGTCGCCGGAGTTGGTGGAGATCTGGCCGGCCATCCAGGCGGGGCAGGCCACGGTGGCCACGGTGCCCTTGCGCAGCGCGGCCGTCCAGGCGTCGGTGAACTGGGGCAGGCCCTGGGACAGCTTCTTGCCGGCGGCCTCGGCGGCCAGGTCCCAGCCCTGCTGCACGGACTGGCTCTCCTTGTACACCGGCTTGCCGTCGGCGTCGTAGTACTGCTGGGCGGAGGAGCTGACGACCGCGTTGTACATGGCGGACGCGGAGTCCATGAAGTAGGTGCCCGAGGGCGCCTTCTTCTTGTACTGCTCACCGAGTTCGAGGTAGTCCTCCCAGCCGCCGGCGACGGCCTTGGCGACGGCCTCGCGGTCGGTGGGCAGGCCCGCCTTCTCGAAGAGGTCCTTGCGGTAGCACAGCGACATGGGGCCGATGTCGGTACCGGCGCCGATCACCGTGCCGTCCTCGGCCGTGGCCTGCTTCTCCTTCCAGGACACCCAGTCGTTCACGTCGATCGTCTTGCCGAGGTCGGCGAACTTGCCCGCCTGGGTGTCGACGACCTCCTTGATGCGCCCGACTTCGATGCCCGTGACGTCGCCGAGACCGCTGCCCGTGTTCAGCTGCTGAAGGAGCTTCGGGTAGTAGTCCTGCTCGTTGGCGGTGGTCTCCTCCTTGACCGTGATGTTCGGGTGCAGTTCGTGGTACTTGGCGAACAGGCCGGCCTCCTTGTAGCCGAACTGCCCGAAGTCGGCCACCGTGAGGGTGATGTTCCCGTTGGCGTCCGCGGTGTCCGAGTCGTCGTCGCTGCTGCAGCCGGTCAGCAGCAGTGCGGAGGCCGTCAGGACCGTCGTGGCCACGGCCGTCGCTCTGCGGCCGTGACCACCGCCGGTGCGGGTGATGCGCATTCCACTACTCCTTGTTCCAGTGGGGAACGGGACCTCAGGATTCGGACCATCAGGGCTCGGTGGTCCGGACCTGCCCTCTCGGTTCGAGCAGCGGCCAGCCAACAGCACACGGCGTGCGGTGGAAAGGTGCTGGTCAACGATGTGCCATGCAAGGTAGAGGGGAAGGCCATGGGTGGTTCGATCCAAGCGGGAGAGGGCCCCCGGTCATTCCGTGGGACCGCTCCCACGCGGCATGCCGGAAGACTCGTTGGTGGCAGGCCGGGTGTCAAGACTTGAAGACGGCGTTGTTGCGCAAGCGTGTTCAGCGCGTCACGGGAACGTGTCGCACCACAACGCACGACCGGCCCGCCGTCCGGCTGTTGCGGACAGCGTCGGGGCAGGTCACCGGCGGGTCAATCCCCGCATCCGGCCAACTGCGCCCCGTCACACGGTGGTTGCCGCACGCCCGGGGTCAGAATGAGGCACCCGCCCCACGGACCGCCGGAAGGTGAACGATGAGTCCTGCCGAACGGCCGCAGCCGCCCGGGACCGCGGACGTCCGGCGCCCGGCCCTGAACTCCGTGGCGCCCGCGCCGGCGTGGGCGCGGCACGGTCTCGCGGGTGATCAACGGATCCCCGAAGGTCAGCGACCGCTCCCGGGCGGCCGCCGAGCGGGCGATCGCGGAAGTCGGCCACGTGCCCGACAGCGCCGCCCGCCCCTGGCGACCCGCCGCACCGACGCGGTGGCGCTGGTCGTGCCCGACGCCGAGCACCGGCTGTTCTCCGAGCCGTACTTCTCGGGCGTCATCCGGGGCGTGTCCGCCGGACTCACCGCCGTCGGCATGCAGTTGCCGCCGGTCCTGACGGGGAACGAGCGAGGTGCCGGGTCCCGGGGCGCCCCTTTCGACATGGGAGCGCTCCCATGCATAATGCGGGCACTCGGCCCCTGGGAGAACCCTCATGCCCGAACCGATGCCCGAACCGACGTCCGTGGCCTTTCCCGACCCCGACGGCCGCGTCCACGACCGCGAGCGCATCGCCTACCTCCACGGCCACCTCGCGGCGGTCCGCCGCGCCATCGACGACGGCGCCGACGTCCGCGGCTGCTTCCCGTGGTCCCTGCCGGACGACTTCGAGTGGGCGTACGGCTACGGCAAGCGGTTCGGGGCGGTGTTCGCGGACTTCGCGACGCTGGAGGGGACGCCGAAGTCGAGCGCGCGGTGGTACGCGGAGGCGGCACGGACGCGGGTGCTGGCGTCGGCGCCTGCGGGCTGGCCGGGAGGCGCCGGGTCCGGTGCCTGCGGGTTGGCCGAGCGGTGCCGGGTCCGGTGCCTGCGGGTTGGCCGAGCGGTGCCGGCTCCGGTGCCTGCGGGTTAGCCGAGCGGTGCCTGTCCGGTGCCTGCGGGTTAGCCGAGCGGTGCCGGTGTGCCGGCCGAAGGGCGCGGTCCGCCGGGGGCGGTCCGCGCGTGAAGATGCACGCGGGACGCGTTTCCCGGCCGGGCGGGTGAGCCCGGCCGGGAAACGTCCCGCGGTGCCGGTCAGTTGTAGGTGCCGAACGCCTTCGAGAACGCGAACCTGTCCTGGGTGACCGAGCTGCACGTGGCGTCGGCGGTGGGCTTGATGCCGCCCTCGCACTGCTTGTCGCGGGTCGCGGACCACATGGAGAGCCAGCCGAGCCCCTTGGACTTGGCGAAGTTCACCAGCTGGGTGGCGTCCTCGACCTTGAAGACCTCGGAGGAGACGTCGTTGACGCCGATCATCGGGGTGACCGCGACCGTCTTCCAGGCGGCGGAGTCCGACAGGCCCAGCACGCTCTTGACCTGGGCCTGGGTGGCCGTCGCGGCCTGCTCGGCGTAGGTCCCCATGTCGCCGCTGTACGAGGCTCCGTAGTCCATCGCCATGATGTTGACGGTGTTGATCTTCACGCCGTTGGACTTGGCGTCGGCGAGGAGGTTCACGCCGTCCTGGGTGAGGCCCTCGGGCATCACCGGGAGGGTGTAGGAGACGTCCAGGCCCGGGTGCCCGGCCTGGAGCTTGGCGATGGCCTGGGCGCGCCGGGTGTTGGCGGCCGTGTTCGGCAGCGCGCCGCCCTCGACGTCGAAGTCGACCTTGGTCAGCTTGAACGCGTCGACCGCCTTGCCGTAGGCCGCCGCCAGCGCGTCCGCGGAGGAGCAGGTGGTGGCCAGCTCGGAGCCGGAGGCGCCGCCGAAGGAGACGCGCACGTCACCGCCCTTGGCGCGCAGGGCGCCGATCTGCGCGGCCACGGCGTCGCCGGTGAGGTCCGTGACACCGCCCCACTTCGGGGTGCAGCCGCCGCCGTCGGTGACGAAGGCGAGGTTGTAGGTCTTCACGCCGGTCGCGTCGGCGGCGCCGAGAAGGTCGAAGGCCGGGTAGAGGGAGGTGTCGACGTAGGGCGCGAAGCCGGCGGAGGCGGTGGTGCCCGTTCCGGTGCCGGTGCCGCCGGTCTGGGACGGGGTGGGCGTGGGGGTGGCGGTGGGGGTGCTCGTCCTGGTGGGCGTGGGGGTGCCGGTCTTGGTGGGGGCCGGCGTCGGGGACTGGGGCTCGGTGGGCCGGCCGCTCGGCTCGGGGGTGGCGCCGCCGTCCGCGGAACACTGGGCGTCGTCGATCCGGCAGCCCGTCGGGTCGCCGCTGCCGCTCACCACGAAGCCGATGGTCACCGACTTGCCGGGGGCGAGGCCCTCGGTGTCCCACTTGGCCGGCTTCACGGTGACGTGCCGGCCGCTGACGCTCGACTCGCCGTTCCACAGGGAGCTGAGCGTGGTGCCGGCCGGGAGGTCGAACTCCAGTGTCCAGGTCTTCTCGGCCTGGCCGCTGTTGTTGGTGACGACGTACTGGGCGGTGTAGCCGGACGACCAGTCGCTGGTCCTGGTGTAGGCGGCGTTCACGCCGGCCGCGTTGGCGGTGCCGGTGAGCAGGACCGCGCCGCCGCCGATCACGGCCGCGGCGACCAGGCCGCCTATCGCCTTGTTCCTGCCACTGATCCTGCGCCGGTGCGTGCTCATGCGCGTGCCTGCCTTCACTGCTCACGGGGGTCACAGGGGTGGTCGGCCCTGTGGGGTGCGGCAGCACGCTAGCGAGCCCGATTCGGACAAATGGCCTGTTCGAGACGGGTGTTGAAGACCTTATGGTGCGCTTAAGGAAGCGATCGGAGTCGGTTAAAGGTAGAGACCAGTCCGCGCGGCCGGCGCCGTCGCACCGCGCCCCGGTGGCCCCGGCCCACCGGCTTCCGTCCGTCGAGCTGGAACCAGATCCGCACCTCGGTGCCGCCCAGCACGGAGGCGCCGATGCGGACGTCGCCGCCGGTGGACTCGGCGAGCCGGCGGACGATGTCCAGGCCGAGGCCGGTGGAGCCGGTGGTGCCGGAGCCCCGGCCGCGGGCCATCGCCGCCTCCGGGTCGGGTATGCCGGGGCCCGCGTCGGAGACGAGCACGATCACCGCGTCCTCGCCGTTGTGCACGTCGACCGCGAAGGCGGTGCCCTCGGCGGTGTGCCGGAAGACGTTGCCGAGCAGGGCGTCGAGCCCGGCGGCGAGGTCGGCGCGGGCCACGGGCAGCCGCACCGGCCGGTCGACGCCGGCCACTCGCCACTTGCGGCCCTCGTCCTCGGCGAGCGCGGACCAGAACTCCATGCGTTCGCGGACCACCTCGGCCGCGTCGCAGCCGGCGCCCGGCCCGGCGGCGGCCGTCTGCGGCTTGGCGTCCCGGGCGGTGCGGATGATGGTGTCGACCTCGCCCTCCAGCTGGGCGACGGCGGCCCGGGTCTGCTCGGCGGCCGGCCCGGCACCGAGGGAGGCCGCGTTCAGCCGCAGGACGGTGAGCGGGGTGCGCAGCCGGTGCGAGAGGTCGGCCGCCAGCTCGCGTTCGTTGGCGAGGAGCTGGACGACCTGGTCGGCCATGGAGTTGAACGCGACCGCGGCCAGCCGGAGTTCGGTCGGGCCCTCCTCCGGCACCCGGGCACCCAGCTTGCCCTCGCCCAGTTCGTGCGCGCCCTCGAGCAGTCGCCGTGCCGGACGCACCATGCGCACGCCGAGCCGGTCGGCGACCGCGACCGAGCCGACGATCAGGGCGAGGCCGACGGCGGCGAGCACCGCCCAGGCCGTGCCGACGCCGTTGGTCATCTCGGACTCGGGGACGTACACCTCGACCACCGCGATGGCGCCGGAGCCGAGCGCGACCGGCTGGAGCAGGGCGGAGCCGCCGGGCACGGTGCCGGTGGAGGCGCGGCCGAGTCTCCGGACGGCCTGGATGTCGCGGGCGGCGGCGCGCTGCCGGCCGAGGTCCAGCGCGGCCCTGCCGTCGGCGGCCGGCAGGTGGACGGCCATCCCGGAGTCGGCGCCGGCCGAGGCCACGACCCGCTCCAGTTCCTCGCGGTCGGTGGTGATGGACAGCGCGGGCGCGACCGCGGCCGCCTCCCGCTCGGCGTTGGAGAAGGCGCGGTCCCGGGCCATCTCCTTGACGACCAGGCCGAGCGGCACGGCGAAGGCGACCACGACCATCGTGGTGACCGCCAGACAGACCTTGACGAGCGCCCACCTCATCGCGGCTCACCGTCCACGGGCGGTTCGAGCTTCACGCCGACGCCCCGGAGCGTGTGCAGGTAGCGCGGCCGTGCCGCCGTCTCCCCCAGCTTCCGGCGCAGCCAGGACAGATGGACGTCGATGGTCTGGTCGTCGCCGTAGGACTGCTGCCAGACCTCGGCGAGGAGTTCCTTGCGCGGGACGACGACCCCCGGCCGGCCGGCCAGGAAGGCGAGCAGGTCGAACTCGCGGCGGGTGAGGTCGAGCCGGACGCCGTCCAACTCGGCCTGGCGGCGCAGCGGGTCGACGGTCAGACCGCCGACGCGGAGCACGGTCGGGGGCGTGTCCTCCGCACCGCCGGAGCGGGCCCGGCGCAGCACGGCCGCGATGCGGGCGGAGAGGTGCTCGACGGAGAACGGCTTGGTCAGGTAGTCGTCCGCCCCGGCGTTCAGCAGCCGGACGATCTCCGTCTCGTCGTCCCGGGCGGTGGCGATGATGACCGGTACGTCGGTGATGCTGCGGAGCATCTTCAGCGCCTCGGAGCCGTCCAGGTCCGGCAGTCCGAGGTCCAGGATGACCACGTCGAAGCGGAGATGCGCGACCTCGCGCAGCGCCTCCAGTGCCGTACCGACGCTGCGCACGGTGTGCGCGGCGTCGGTCAGATGCCGGATGAGCGCCGAGCGTACGAACTGGTCGTCCTCGACCACGAGCACACTTGCCATGCGCCGCACCGTACGCCATGCGGACGACGCCGGGCGGGTGCCTGTGGACAACTCGGGGCACGTGCGCACCGCGGCGGGGCTGAGGCAGTATGGCCCCGATGCGCAGAGGACTCGTACACGTACTGGCGTGGCTGCTCGCCACCGGAGCGGCGGTCACACTGTCGTGGTGGGGCGTGCACACGGTGATGGCGGGAACGGCGTACGACCCGCCGCGCGCCCTGCCGGTCACGGCTGCCGACGCGGCGGCCCGCGACGTGAGGTCCGCGTCCCGGGCGCCCTCGCCGTCCGCCACCCCGTCCCTGACGGGGACGGCCCGGCCGGCGCCGACGCCCGCCCGCACCCCGGCCCGCTCGCAGGCCCCGTCGCCCACCGCCTCGGCCGGCGCGTCCGGCAGGGTCAGGTCCTACGACACCGACGGCGGCCGGGCGGTGTTCGACCTCGGCCCGGCCGACGCCACGCTGGTCTCGGCGACGCCGGGAACCGGCTGGTCGATGCAGGTGTGGAAGACGGAGAGCTGGATCCGGGTGGAGTTCAGCCGGGGCGCGGACCGGGTCTCGGTGTTCTGCACCTGGCACGACGGTCCGCCCCGGGTCGAGGTCGGAACCTACTGAACCGGACAGCCGCCCCGGGTCGAGGTCGGAACCTACTGAACCGGACGGCCGCCCCGGCCGATCGGTCGGCGGGGGCGGCCCTCATCGTGGCGCTACGACGGCATGCGCGCCGGGGTCACTGCGCGCAGACGACGTAGACGGTTCCGCTGGCGGCGGCGCCGTTGGCCCGCTGCCGGATGTCGCCCTTCCAGCCGACCGGCTGGCCGGCGCCGTTCTGGACCGGCTCGGTGCGCGAGACGTACATGCTGGCCGGTGTGTCGACGCCGACACCGCCGCCGGTGGCCACGTAGCCGGAGGGACAGTAGATCGTGCTGGAGCCGGTGGTGAAGTACTGGGACCTGACGGTGGGGTTGGAGACCGCGGCGTCGGCCGAGGACGAGGTGAACGTGTTGAACGCGACGAGGGCGAGAAGGACCGCGGCGACCGCGCCCAGAGCGTAGGCGGTCCGTCGGACAGCAGCGCTCATGTCCGTTTCCTTTCGGTTCCATCCGAAGTGATGGGCTACCAGATCAGCAGCAGTCGCAAAACGACACGCAGAATCCTCCTGAAATGACATGAGTTGCATTAAGGAAGGCCGTTTACGACCGATATTGATCCACCCGGCAACCGGTTCGGCCCGGGCCGCGGGACGCTAACGGAACACCGAGGGCGGCGGGGCCGGCGAGGCCACCGCGGCATCGTCCGTCACCGGCACCGCACCACCGGTGAAGTCGGTGAGCGGCCGGCCGTGCTCGACCCGGCCGGGGTGCGGGTCGGAGGCGGCCCGGCGGGTGAGTTCGGCGAGCGGCAGCGGCAGGTCGGAGGCGACCAGGATCGCGTTGCCGAAGCGCCTTCCGCGCAGCACGGCCGCGTCGGCGATCAGCGCGAGTTCACCGAACCGGGCGGCGGCGGTGGCGACCTGGCCGCGCAGGTGGGCGAGGGGCGGGCCGTCGGCGAGGTTGGCCGCGTAGACACCGGACGGCTTCAGGGCCCGGCGGACCTCGTCCAGGAACTCGGTGGAGGTCAGGTGGGCCGGGGTGCGGGCGCCGCTGAACACGTCGGCGACGACCAGGTCCGCCCAGCCGTCCGGCACCTTGGCCAGGCCCGCGCGGGCGTCCACCGCACGCACCCGGATCCGCGCGCCCGGGTCCAGGGGCAGTTCGCGGCGGACCAGCTGGACCAGGCTCGCGTCCCGTTCCACGACCTGCTGGGTGGAGCGGGGGCGGGTCGCGGCGACGTACCGGGCGAGGGTGAAGGCGCCGCCGCCGAGGTGCACGGCGTGCACGGGCCTGCCGGGCGGGGCGACGAGGTCGATGACATGACCGAGGCGGCGCTGGTACTCGAAGGAGAGGTACGCGGGGTCGTCCAGGTCGACGTGCGACTGCGGCGCCCCGTCGATCAGCAGCGTCCAGGCCCGGCCGCGGTCCGGGTCGGGCACGAGCCGTGCGAGCCCGCCGTCGACCGGCTCCTCGACGGCCGTGACGGCGGCCGACCTGCGCCCTGTCCTGCCGGACGTGTTCCTGGACCTGCCCATCCGCCCATTTTCGCAGCCGGCGCGGGGGCGCGCGTCACCGGCAGCTGTCGGCCGCCTCGATCAGCCGGGCCGCCTCCCCCAGGGCCCGGCGCAGCACCACCGGGTCGGTGGCGAGGTCGGCATCGCCGGGCGGCAGCAGCCAGTCGGAGCCCTCCACCGGCGGCTCGGGGTTCAGCCGCAGCCCCCGCCCGTCGGTCTCCGTGCAGGTGCTGCCGGGCACGTCCCAGCCGGCGGCGGTGCCGGCCGGCACCAGGAAGCCGAGGGTGTCGCAGCCGCCGTCGTGCAGCACGGGTCCCACCGCGTCCACCGCCGCGCGCCGCAGGATGTCGACCGCCTCCAGCCCCTGCCGGGCCGGCACCGTCACGAGGTCGCACACCGGGTCACCCGCCGCGCCCGCGGACGACGACGGCAACGTACAAGGATCGTTGCTCTGGCTGGTCTCCATGCCGGCCTCCACCACACAGCCCTGTTGCGGTCCATGAGGTGCAACGCGCGAGGTCGTCAACGGCTACGGCACAAGTGCGCCGCAAAGGATGGCACTTCATGGCAGATCGTGGATGAGATATCCGGTTTGTAGCCAAACACCGCGTGGCGGGTCCTTCACAGCAGGTACGTTCATGCCCGCTGGAACCAGGGCGTCACACGGGCGACTCGTCCGAAATCGTCCCGGTCCCGGCGTGGTTCGACGGTTCGCACGAGAGGACCCGGCCATGGCGTCGTCAACCGTGACCTCGTCACAGCCCGAACGGCCACCCCGGCCGAACCTGGCCTTCCGGCAGCTGCGCGGCCGGCGCTCACCGGCCGAGTTCGCGGCGCTGGTACGGCGGGCGGCGCGCGAGATCGGTGAGCGGGTGAGCTGTGACGCGCGCTACATCGGCCGGGTGGAGGCGGGCGAGATCCGCTGCCCCAACTACGCGTACGAACGGGTGTTCCTGCACATGTTCCCCGGCCGCACGCTCACCGACCTCGGCTTCGCGCCCCGCTCGTCCGTCCGCGGACGCTCGGCGCGCACGGCGGTGGAAACGCCTGAGGCATCCGCCCCCGACGGGGTACCCGGTGAGTCGGGCGGGGCCGGCGAACCGTACGACACGCAGGAACCGCACGAACCTCCCCCACGTTCTCGGCTTCGCTCGAACAGGGGGGACCCCCATGAGAAAGACCCCCTGAACCACGAGGAGAGCGACGTGCTGCGTCGCGCATTCATGACCGGCGGAGGCGCCACGGTGGCCGCCGCCACGCTGGCCCCGCTGGGGCTCACCACCGGCGCCGCGGCGGCGGAACGGCCGCCGCGGCGTGCCGGGACCTCCGAGGCCACGGCGCTGGAGGAGGCGGTCCGCCGCATCCGGCTGCTCGACGACCGGCACGGCGCGGACGGCCTGTACCGGCGCGCGGCCGCTCCGTTGCGCGCGGCCTACGCGTTGCTCGACGCCGGCGCGACCCGGCAGACCACCGCGGACCGGCTCCACTCGGGCGCCGGTGAACTCGCCATCTCCGTGGGCTGGCTGGCCCACGACTCCGGCCGCTTCGAGGACGCGCGCTCGCACTACGCGGAGGCGCTGGCCACCGCCCGGATGACCGGAGACCCTGGGCTGGAGGCGCACGCCTTCTGCAACACCGCGTTCCTCGCCCGGGACACGGGCCGCCCACGGGAGGCGGTCCGGGCCGCGCAGGCCGCACAGCGCGCCGCCCAGCCGCTCGGCTCCGCCCGGCTGATGTCCCTGCTGGCGCTGCGCGAGGCGGGCGGCTGGGCGGGGCTCGCCGACCGCACCGGCTGCGAGCAGGCGCTGGTCCGCGCGCAGACCCTCTTCGAGCGGGGCCGCTCGGACGCCGACCCCGAGTGGATGAGCTTCTACGGCGAGGCCGAGCTGGAGGGGCTCGAGGCGCAGTGCTGGTCGACGCTGGGCGACTGGCGGCGGGCGTCCCGGCACGCGCGGCGGGCGGCCCATCTGCAGGATCCGCACTTCACGCGCAACATCGCGCTCTACACCGCCGAGCTGGCCGACGACCTCGCCCGCGAGGGGCGGCCCGACGAGGCGGCGGAGGCGGGGCTGCGGGTGCTGTCCCTGCTGGACCAGGTCCAGTCCTCGCGCATCCAGGGGATGCTGGCGGGGACGGCGAGGGTGCTGTTGCCTCATCGGCGGGCGTCGGGGGTGTCGGAGTTCCTGGACCGGCACGCGTCCACGCCGCGGGTGGGAAAGGCGTAGGTTCGAAGGGCCGGTTCCGGGCGCGGGGTGGGTTGGCCTGTAGTCGCCGGTCCGCGGGCTGGTGGTGGGCTTGTCGCGCAGTTCCCCGCGCCCCCTTCGGGGCGCCGGCGGTGGTCCCTGCTGAGGAAGGGGCCGGTCCCGGGCGCGGGGTGGGTTGGACGGTAGTCGGCGGTCCGCGGGCTGGTGGTGGGCTTGTCGCGCAGTTCCCCGCGCCCCCTTCGGGGCGCGGGCGCTGGTCACTGCTGAGGAAGGGGCGGGTCCGGGCGCGGGGTGGGTTGGACGGTAGTCGGCGGTCCGCGGGGCGGTGGTGGGCTTGTCGCGCAGTTCCCCGCGCCCCTTTCGGGGCGCCGGCGGTGGTCCCTGCTGGGTCCTTGCTGCCGGGGAGCGGTCAGGGGGTCAGGTGGCCTACGTCGTTCCAGCTTTCGATGGCCGGTTCGCCGTAGGCCCAGCCCAGTACGGACAGCGAGGTCGGGTTCAGGCGTATGCGGGCCCCGAAGTCCAGGGGCAGCCCCAGCCACCGGGCGCCGATGGACCGCAGGATGTGACCGTGGGCGAAGACCAGGACGTCGCGGTCGGCCGAGCGTGCCCAGGACACCACCTCGTCCGCGCGCGCGGTCACGTCGGCGCGGGTCTCGCCGTCCGGCACGCCGTCCCGCCAGATCAGCCACCCGGGCCGCACGGCCTGGATCTCGGCCGGGGTCATCCCCTCGTACGCGCCGTAGTCCCACTCCATCAGCGTGTCCCAGCGCTCGGCGCGCTCGCCGAACCCGGCGAGTTCGCACGTCTCCCGCGCGCGGGACAGCGGGCTGGTGCGCACCTCCACGCCCTCCAGCCCGTCCAGCGGAGGGCGGTGCAGCCGCTCGCCGAGCAGCTTGGCCCCGCGCCGGCCCTCCTCCAGCAGCGGCACGTCGGTCCTGCCGGTGTGCTTGCCGGACAGCGACCACGCCGTCTGTCCGTGCCGGGCCAGCAGGATGCGCGGTGCCATGGGAGACCTCTCCGGGAGAGTGACGTCACATGGACGCCACGGAAACGACAACTGGATTCGGTCCCTCCATCATCGCGCACCCCGCCCCCAGGCAACCCGGCGGGCGATCCCGGCGTCTTCGAGGGCTGAGCGTGCGCCAGGCGTGACCGGAGTGCCCGCATGGGCGTCGTAGGGACCCCGTAAAGTGGCACGGTCGCCCGCCGGGGCGCACCGCACAGCAGAAGGGGGAGGGCGATCGGATTGCCGCAGACCGAGACACCGGGCACCGAGGTGGCCCTCCGATCCCGGCTGCGCTGGTGGACCGAGCTGCCGCTGATCCTGCTGGTCTACGCCTGCTACTCGGCCGGCCGGCTCCTCGCGCGCGGTGACGTCACCAGTGCCGTCGACCACGGCCTGACGATCCTGCGCATCGAGAAGGCGCTGCACCTCGACGCCGAGCACCCGCTGAACCGGCTGTTCACGCGCGCGTCCTGGCTCGGGGTGCCGGCCGACTTCTGGTACGCCTCGCTGCACTACCTGGTCACGCCCGTCATCCTGGTGTGGCTGTTCCGGGCGCGTGCCCGGTACTACCGCGCGGCCCGCACCTGGCTGATGTCGTCCACGTTCATCGGCCTGATCGGCTTCACCCTGCTGCCGACCTGCCCGCCCCGCCTGCTCTCGGCGGACCACGGCTTCGTGGACACGATGGCGCAGTACAGCTCGTACGGCTGGTGGGGCGGCGAGGCCAGCGCCCCGCGCGGTATGGGCGGCATGACCAACCAGTACGCGGCGATGCCGAGCCTGCACGTGGGCTGGGCCCTGTGGTGCGGTGTGATGCTGTGGCGGTACGGCGGCACGCGCCTGACGAAGGTCCTCGGCGTCCTCTACCCGCTGCTGACCGCGCTCGTGGTCATGGGCACCGCCAACCACTACTTCCTGGACGCGGTCGCGGGCGTCGCCGTGATGGGCGTCGGTCTCCTGCTGGCGCCGCGCGTGATGCGGGCCGCGGACCTGCTCCGGGACCGGCTGTCGCGCCGCACCGCACCGGTCACGCCGACCACCGGTTCCCCGATTGTCAGTGCCGGATGCCAGACTTCCGCGGGTGAGCGAATTCCACGGCAGCGCGAGTCGCAGTTCGACGACGCGGCCGGACCGGACGCCTCCCCCACCGACACGGGAGAAGGGGCTCCGGCACCGGCTCGCTGAGCTGCGCGGTCCCGACGTACCGGCCAAGTCCCTGGACGCGCGCGCCCTCGCGGCGCTCGCCGCCAACCCCGGGTGCTCCCGGCGGGCGATCCTGGACGGCGCCGGGGTGGACAAGGCCCGGCTGGCCACCGCGCTGGGCGCGCCGTCCGGTTTCGGGCAGTCCCAGTTCGCGCTGACCCGGGGCAACGCGTTCGAGGCGAAGGTGAAGGCGGACGGCGGCGCGGAGCTGCTGCGGCTGGTGCACGCCCGGCTCGACCCGGGCGCGGAAGCGCCGGCCGGAGCGGCCGTGCCCGACCTGACCGCGCACGGCCCCGAGGGGCGTACGGCCCGTACGGCGCTGGCGCTGCGCGAGGCCGTGCGGGCCGGCGGCTGGACGCTGCTGGACCATCCGATGCTCGCCCTGGACGTGGCGGGTTCGCTCGCCTTCCTGGAGCCGGACGCGGTGGTGGTGCACCCCGACGGCGGCTGGTCGGTGGTGGAGATCAAGTCGTTCCCGATGGTGGACGGCTCCGCGGACCCGGCGAAGGTGGGCGCGGCCGCCCGGCAGGCGGCGGTGTACGTGCTGGCGCTGGAGGAGGTCGCCGCCCGGCTCGATCCCGTCCCGCGGGTGCACCACCGGGTGCTGCTGGTGTGTCCCAGGGACTTCTCCAACCTGCCCACGGGCTCCGCCGTGGACGTCCGCAAGCAGCGCGCGGTCACCGCCCGCCAGTTGGCCCGGCTCACCCGTGTCGAGGAGATCGCCGGTGCGCTGCCCGAGGGCACGTGTTTCGCGCCCGACCGGTCCGCGGAGGAGCTGACGGCGGCCGTGGAGGCGGTGCCGGCGACCTACGCGCCGGAATGCCTGGCGGCCTGCGAGCTGGCCTTCCACTGCCGGGAGCGCGCCCGTGCGGCCGGCGCGGTCACCCGCCTCGGCCGGCCCCTGCGGGCCGAACTGGGCGGCCTGGCCACGGTCGGGGAGGTCCTCGCGGCGGCCCACGGCGAGACCGGTGACCCGGACGACCCGGCGGTCGCCGCGCTGCGCAGGGCGGCCGCCCTGCGCGCGGAAGCCCTCCGGTCGGCCGACGAGGCCGCGGCCCTGCGCGCGGAGGCCCTGCGCGCGGCGGGCCGGGCGCCGTCCCCGCGCGCGGAGGCCGGGGAGGTGTCCGCGTGTCCCTGATCACCACCCTCGCCCGGCTGGAAGCCGTCGGCAGCGGCCGGGCGCAGCCGGCCGCGACCGTCCGGCACCGGCATCTGTCCGACCGCCCGCTGGTGTTCGTGCCGCTGACCACCGCCGGTGAGACGGGTGCCCCGCTCGGCGCGCTGGTCGGCACCGACCGGGACGCGCCCCGGCTGCTGGCCGTACCGCAGCCCCGGGACCGCGACCTGCGTTTCGCGTTCCTCGCCGACCTGGCCGACATCGTCCTGCCGTACGTCGACGCGTACGCCGCGTCCGTGGAGGCGGCCGAGCGCACCGAGACCGACCCGGAGACCGGCAAGCGGGTCAAGGTGGAGGCCGAGCTGTGCGCGGACGCGCCGCAGCTGATCGTGCCGAGCCGCGCGGGCCTGGACTTCGTACGGCTGCTGGGCCGCTCGATGCGGTTCCGGCGTACCGCCGAGCAGGACCCGGACGCGCCCTATCCGGCGCCGCCGCGGGTGCCGCTGCTCGGCCGCTGGCTGACCCACTACGGCGAGCGGTCCCGGGTCCCCGGCTCCTCGCTCCTGCTCGCCCTGACCGAGGTGCTGTCCCGGCACTGGGCGACCGGACAGTCCGGGCTGGAGGACCAGCACCTGGGCGCGCTGCTCGCCTGGATCGACCCGCCGGACGGTCTGACCGGTGCCGAGGCCGCCCGCCGGGCCGAGCTGGAGCGGGACCCGGCCGGGCAGCTGCTGTGCCCGCCGGCCGGTCCCGCCACCGACCCGGCGTTCGACAACAAGCTGCTGGCCCCGGCGATCGAGCGCTACGACCGCGCGCGTACGGCGCTGGCCGCCGCCGAGGACCCGCTGGAGGCCGACGACCGGCTGGCCGCGCTCACCGCGGCCGAGCGGGACGTCCGCGACCTCGTCGCGAGCCGCACCCGGCCCACCTGGGACGCGGTGTGGCGGGGCCTGGACCTGCTGCGGGCGCTGCCGGCGGGCGCGCAGGTGGAGGGGCGCTGGACCCGGGACCGCTGGTCGTTCACCGGGCACCGGGACCGGGTGCTGGCCGGCGAGCCTCCGCAGCCGCGCCGGGACGACGCGGTGACGGCGGCGAACAAGCTGGCCACGCGCGAGCGTGAACAGGGCCGCCTGGAGGCGCAGGAGGCGCTGGACGACCCGCTGGTGATGGCGGGACGGCGGCTGACCGGGGAGGCGTTCGCGGGCGAGGTGACCGACGTCGTGCCGGCGTACAGCGAGGGCAAGCGGCCGAGCCCGCGCCCGCTGGTGACGGTTCGCACGGACGACCGGCCGCATCTGGCGGAGCGCGCGAAGGTGTACCGCTCGCTGAACGGCAGGCCCCAGTCGGCGGAGTACGTCGGCTGCGAGGGCGACGGTGTGCTCGTGGTGCGGATCCTGGACAAGATGGGCCGCGGCAAGGAGCCCGAGCCGGGGTCGGTGCCGGAGAAGGGCGACCGGGTCTGCTTCACCCTGTTCGAGCACGAGCAGCGCGGCGGGGCGAAGCTGCCCGATCCGGAGGAGACCCCGTGGACGCACGGCGGTCCGCCGGGCGAGCCCGCGCCGGAGGCACCCGACACCGTGACCGAGGAGGACGTGCTGTGACGACCGTCGACTTCGATCCCGGAGCCGCGGCCGGCCGCGCCACCGACGCGATCCTCCACGACACGCTGCACGGCACCGAGCGGGGTGTGGTGGTGGACTCGCCGCCGGGCGCCGGCAAGTCGACCCTGGTGGTCCGCGCGGCCCTGGAACTCGCCGACGCGGGGCGCCCGCTGATGGTGGTGGCCCAGACGAACGCCCAGGTCGACGATCTGGTCCTGCGCCTGGCCGAGAAGAACCCGGAGCTGCCCGTCGGCCGCCTGCACAGCAGCGACGCCGACGCGTACAACAAGGCGCTGGACGACCTGCCGCAGGTGCGTACGTCGGCGAAGGCGGCCGACCTGAGCGGGCTGCCGGTCGTCCTGTCCACCGCCGCGAAGTGGGCGCACGTGAAGGTGGACGAGCCCTGGCGGCACGCGATCGTGGACGAGGCGTACCAGATGCGGTCGGACTCCCTGCTGGCCGTCGCGGGCCTGTTCGAGCGGGCGCTGTTCGTTGGCGACCCCGGGCAGCTGGACCCGTTCGCGATCGTGGGCAGCGAGCAGTGGGCGGGCCTTTCGTACGACCCCTCGGCCTCCGCGGTCACCACCCTCCTGGCCCACAACCCGGACCTCCCGCAGCACCGGCTGCCGGTGTCCTGGCGGCTGCCGGCCTCCGCGGCCCCGCTGGTCTCGAACGCGTTCTACCCGTACACCCCGTTCCGCAGCGGCACGTCCCACGGGGACCGCCGCCTGGGTTTCGCCGTCCCCTCCGACGGCTCCGGCCCGGACCGGGTGATCGACGAGGCCGCGGAGTCGGGGTGGGGTCTGCTGGAGCTGCCCGCCCGGCACACCCCGCGCACGGACCCCGAGGCGGTCCGGGCGGTGGCCACGGTGGTCCGCCGCCTCCTGGACCGGGGCGGCGCGGCGACGTCCGAGCGCTCCTCCGCCCCCACGCCGCTGACCGCCGACCGTGTCGCCGTCGGCACGGCCCACCGGGACCAGGCGGCGGCGGTCCGCGCGGCCCTGGCCGAGCTGGGCGTGCGGGACGTCACCGTCGACACCGCGAACCGCCTCCAGGGCCGTGAGTACGACGTCACGGTCGTCCTGCACCCGCTCTCCGGCCGCCCCGACGCCACCGCCTTCCACCTGGAGACCGGCCGCCTGTGCGTCCTGGCCTCCCGCCACCGTCACGCGTGCATCGTGGTCTGCCGCGCCGGCGTGACCGACCTCCTGGACGACTACCCCTCCACGGAACCGGTCCAGCTGGGCACGCTGGTGAAGTTCCCGGACGGCTGGGAGGCGAACCACGCGGTCCTGGCCCACCTGGCAGAACACCGAATCCCCTGGTCTCCCTGACCCCCACCACCGCCCCACCCGACAAACCCCCGGCACCACCAGCACCCACCCGCCGGACGGAGTCCGGCACGCCGCCGGAGGCGGCCGACGAACACAGCCCGGACGGCTGGGAGGCGAACCACGCGGTCCTGGCCCACCTGACAGAACACCGAATCCCCTGGTCTCCCTGACCCCCACCACCGCCCCGCCCGTCAAACCCCCGGCACCACCAGCACCCACCCGCCGGACGGAGTCCGGCACGCCGCCGGAGGCGGCCGACGAACACAGCCCGGACGGCTGGGAGGCGAACCACGCGGTCCTGGCCCACCTGACAGAACACCGCACCCCCTGGCACCCCTGACCCCCACCACCGCCCCGCCCGACCAACCACCGGCACCCTGACCCACATCACCCCACCCGCCCGACCAACCCCCGGCACCACCTGACCACCGGCGCCACCGGAACCACCGGCACCCACCCGACGGACCGGTAGGCAGGTGGGGGTGCGGAATAAACGGGGACAGCCTCCTGTTAGTGGGCCGAGGACAGCTCACGTTCGCAACAGGAGGCGACACCGTGTCGGCAGACGAGGCAGACGAGATCCGGGGCACGACGCAGGGGACCGCACCCGTCCCCCTCTCCGTACTGGACCTGGTGACCGTCGGCGCGGGCAGTACCGCCACCGACGCGCTGCGCACCAGCGTCGCGCTCGCCCGGTTCACTGAGTCCCGCGGCTTCCACCGGTACTGGGTCGCCGAGCACCACTCCATGCCCGGCGTGGCCTCCTCCTCCCCCGCCGTGATCCTGGCGCACCTCGCCGCCCACACCGACCGCATCCGGCTCGGCTCGGGCGGCGTCATGCTGCCCAACCACGCCCCCCTGGTGATCGCCGAGCAGTTCGGCACGCTGGAGGCGCTGGCCCCGCGGCGGATCGACCTGGGCCTGGGGCGGGCGCCGGGCACGGACGGGGCCACGGCCGCCGCGCTGCGCCGCACCGAGACCCTCAACGAGGGCGCCGACGACTTCCCGCAGCAGCTCGCCGAGCTGACCCGGTTCCTGGACGACGACTTCCCGGACGGCCATCCGTACCGGCGGATCCACGCGATCCCGGGGCCGGTGCAGGGCAGCGCCCCCGGCGGCGTCCAGTCCCCGCACCGCCCGCCGGTCTGGCTGCTCGGCTCCTCCGGGTTCAGCGCCCGGCTGGCCGGCCTGCTCGGCCTGCCGTTCGCCTTCGCGCACCACTTCTCCGCGCAGAACACCGTCCCGGCCCTCGACCTGTACCGGGAGTCCTTCCGCCCCTCCGCGGTCCTCGACGAGCCGTACGCCCTCATCGGTGTCTCCGCCCTCGCCACGGACGAGGCCCGGGAGGCCCGCCGGCAGATCAGGGCGACGGCGCTGAACATGATCCGGCTGCGCACCGGCCGTCCGGGCCTGTTCCCCGACCCGGAGGAGGCCGAGCGGCACGAGTTCAGCCCGATGGAGGAGGAGTTCGCCGCCTCCTACACGACGAACATCGTGCACGGCACGGCCGACGAGGTCCGCTCCGGCCTGGACGACCTGCACAAGCGCACCGGCGCCGACGAGCTGATGCTCACCTCGCACGCACACCGCGGCGAACTGCGGCTGCGCTCCTACGAGTTGATCGCGGACGCCTACGGGTTGCCGACCGCGTAGGTCTGCGCCCCCAGCAGCTCGGAGATGCGATCCGGCGACACCGGGCGGGAGTACAGCCAGCCCTGCCCGGTGTCGCAGCCGATCCGGCGCAGCCGGGTGGCCTGGGCCGAGGTCTCCACGCACTCCGCGGTGACCGTCAGGCCGAGGCGGTGGGCGAGTTGGATCATCGCCTCCACGATGACCTCGTCGGCGGGGTTCGGCATGACCCCCTTGGCGGCCTCCTCGTACTGGAAGCCGCGGACGAAGGAGCCGTCCAGCTTCAGCGCGGAGACCGGCAGGCGGCTGAGGTAGGCGAGGTTCGAGTAGCCGGTGCCGAAGTCGTCGATGGCGATGCGCACACCCATGTCGCTGAGGGCCTGGAGGGCCTGGAGCGGGCGGCCCGCCGAGCCCATCACCGCGGACTCGGTCAGCTCCAGCTGGAGCAGGTGCGGGGCGAGCCCGGTCTCGGCGAGGGTCTCCGCCACGTCGGCCACCAGGTCCGAGTCCCACACCTGCCGTACGGCCACGTTGACGCTGACGAAGATGGGCGGTTCATCGGGCCGGTCCAGCTGCCAGCGGCGGGCCTGCCGGCAGGCGGTGGCGAGTGCCCAGCGGCCGAGCTGCACGATCGAGCCGTCCTCCTCGGCCAGTCCGATGAACCGATTCGGCGTCAGCGTGCCGAACTGCGGGTGATGCCAGCGGATGAGGGCCTCGACGCCGTTGAGCCGGCCGTCCTCCATGGCCACCAGCGGCTGGTACTCGAGGGCGAACTCACCGCGTTCGATGGCGGGCCGGAGGGTGGAGGACAGCGCCTGGCGGGTCATGCGGTGGGCGTTGCGCTCGGGGTCGAACAGCGTCCAGCGGCCCTTTCCGTCGGCCTTCGCCCAGTAGAGGGTGGTGTCCGCCGCCTGCATCAGGCCGGTCGCGGTCGTACCCGCCGCGTGCCGCTCGACGACGCCGATGGACGCGGTCAGGGACAGCCGCTGCCCGGACAGGTCGAAGGGTTCCTCCAGCGCCTTCAGCGCGGACTCGGCGAGATCGGCGAGCTGTTCGGTGCCGGTGGAGTCCTCGACCAGCAGCGCGAACTCGTCGCCGCCGAGCCGGGCCACCAGGGGGGTGGCGGCGCGCGCGTACCCGGCCTGGTCGGCGACCCGGGTCAGGCGTTCGGCCACGGCCGTGAGGAGCCGGTCGCCGAAGCGGTGGCCGAGGGTGTCATTGACGGCCTTGAAGCCGTCGACGTCCAGATAGCACAGGCCGATCCGGCCGGTGCCGCCCTGCTCGTACGACTCCGCCTCCAGCGCGGCCGTGAGCCGCTCGAAGAACAGCGTGCGGTTGGGCAGCCGGGTCACCGGGTCGTGCATCTGCAAGTGCCGCAGCTGCGCCTGGAGTTCACGTCGGGCACTCACGTCGGCGACCGACATCAGGACGCCGGGCTCACCATCGGCCAGCGGGGCGGCGGTGACCTGCACCCACACCGCCTGCCCCTCGGGGCGTTTGAGCCGGCGGGTGCAGCGCAGGCGGGCCTGCCGGCCGCGCAGCACCTCGCGGTAGGCGTGCCAGCTGCGGGCGTCCGAGGCCAGGTCCACCAGGTCGGCGGCGACCCGCCCGGTGAGTATGGCCGGATCGGCGCCGAGCAGTTCACCGAGGGCGGCGTTCGCACTGACGACGAAGCCCTCGGAGGACACGACCGCCATGGCGAGCGGGGCGGCCGCGAAGACACGGTGGTAGGTGGTCTGGTGACTGTCTGTGACGGCTGACCGGTCGAGGTCTGCCGCGGGCGTCGGCCCTTCGGACGTTCCGCTCACCGCTCGCTCCCGCAGTGCACTCGATCTCTGTCCGTGCCGGAAAGTGTGCCGATCATAGAGGCTGGCCCCGGGCCCTTCCAGCCACTCTCCAGTCTCCCGGACAGACCACAGGTTCTGACAGATCGTTTCTGCCCGCACCTGGACGGGTTCTTCAGCCCCCCGACCAGTTGTGACGTTCCGTGAGTGTTCCGGGGTGTCGAGCGCCGGAGCACGACGGCGCACGACGGGGGCGCGCTCACCCTTCCGGTGCAGGCAAACAGGGCATAAGGCAATGAATACCAGCAATCTGGTTGCGGGTCCCGAGAACCGCATCCGGAGGTCATGTCCGTGCCCAAGCTGCGCAGCACCGCCGCCGTGTTCACCACGATGTCGGCGCTCGCCGCGACCTCGATCCTCACCGGCCATTCGGCTGCCGAACCCTTCTCGACGACGCCCTGTGCCCTGCACCGCACCGACGCCCACCATTCGGAGGGTGTGGACACCTGGAGCCCTTCCTACACCCGTCCGACGGGCACGCTCGACGCCGTGCTGGTCTTTCTCTCCTTCCCGGACTCGGCCCCGCGCACCACGCCGGCGGAGCTGACGGCCGACCACTTCCCCGCCACCAGCACCTTCTACGCGCAGTCGTCGTACGGCAGGTTCACGCTGCGCCCGCACCCGCTGGAGCGCTGGCTGCGCATGCCGCGCGCGTCGGCCTCCTACGCCATAAGGCGGGACTGGAACGCCGAGGACCGGGCGGCCTATCTGCGCGACGCGTTCGCCGTGGCGGACAAGGAGGTCGACTTCTCGCGCTACCAGGTCGTATATCTCGTCGCCGATCCGGACGCTCCCGGTGTCGACTCGGACGCCACCAAAGTGGTGAATCTCGAAACGCCGCTGCACGCGGACGGTACGGACATCCGCCGGGTCGTCACCGTGTTCGAACACCATCCGCCGGACCGTCTCGTCCTCGCCCACGAGACCGGGCACGTCTTCGACCTGCCCGACCTGTACCACCGCCCGGTCGACGGAAAGGGCGACTGGGACACCCATGTGGGCGACTGGGACCTGATGGGCAGCCAGTTCGGGCTGGCGCCGGACCTGCTCGCCTGGCACAAGTGGAAGCTGGGATGGCTGGATCCGCGCCAGGTGGTGTGTGTGCGGGGGGCCACGCCGACCCGCCTCACCCTGGAACCCCTCGCGGCCGGGCCCAATGTCCCGGTGCAGGGGACGGGCGGCGCTCCCGCCTTCGGCCTCGGCCACGGTGCCAAGCTGGCCGTCGTACGCACGGGTCCGGACAGCATCCTCGCCTTCGAGGCGCGCGGCGCGGCCGGCAACGACCGGGCGTCCTGCCGGCAGGGGATCCTGGTGTACCGGGTACGCGGGGGCGCCGCGTCCGGCGACGGCCCGGTCCAGGTGGTGGACTCCCATCCGCGTACCGAGGCCTGCTGGGAGAACTCGGTCTACCCGCCGCTCGCCGACGCGCCGGTCTCCCTGGGGGAGAGTTTCACCGTGCCCGGGGACGACGTGAAGGTGGAGGCGGAGGGACGCACGGCGTCCGGGGCCTGGACGGTCAAGATCACCACAGGCACCGAAGGCTGACCCAAGACGGCACCGACGCGTACACCGGCCGACCCGACGCCCACGACCCCACCCTGCCGACCGTCGGCACCACCGGCCCCACCAGACCGACGAACACCACCGACCCCAGCCTGCCCGGCGATCACCCCCACCGGCCCCTCCCCGGCCGACACCCACCATGCCGACCCGATGGGGGGTGCGGCTGGCGAAGCCCCGCCCCCTCCCCGGCCGACACCCACCATGCCGACCCGATGGGGGGTGCGGCTGGCGAAGCCCCGTCCCCTTCCCAGCCAACGCCCAGCGTGCCGACCCGATGGGGGTGTGGGTGGCGAAGCCCCCACCACGCGCGGCGAAGCCGCGCAAAAACAGAGATGGCGACCCAGTTCCGCGCTTTCCGCGGACATGGATCGCCATCGTCATCGTGCGCCGCCAGGGACTCGAACCCCGGACCCGCTGATTAAGAGTCAGCTGCTCTAACCAACTGAGCTAGCGGCGCCTGCTGACGTCGTAGACCTTAGCATCCTGGTCGGCGGGAGGAAAAATCGAAATCCGTACGGCGGCCCGGGCGGCCCGTACGGCCGCCCAGAGCATGACCTCGGGTCCGGGCAGCCAGGGGTGCCGGGTGTCGGGCGCGACCAGCCAGCGGGCGGTTCCGGAGGTGTCGCCGCCGGTCAGG
This sequence comes from Streptomyces musisoli, assembly GCF_016741855.1. Taxonomy (GTDB): domain Bacteria; phylum Actinomycetota; class Actinomycetes; order Streptomycetales; family Streptomycetaceae; genus Streptomyces; species Streptomyces musisoli. The sequence continues at coordinate 777,248 of NZ_JAERRH010000003.1, forward strand.
GGCGGGACGGTCACCGCGTCGCCCGTGCCGTGGCACAGCAGCGGCGGCACCTCCTGCGCCCGCTGGGACCCCCACTCCTCCCAGGCGAGCAGCGAGGGCAGCCGCTGGGCGGTGCCCGGGGCGGCGAAGAGCAGCATCCGGCCCCGGAACACCGCGACGGGGCCCGATCCCGCCCCTTCGTCCCACAGCCGGTCCAGCATCCGGCGCCCGAAGACCGCCGGGACGCTCACCACGTCGAAGGCGGTGCCGCAGGGCAGGACGACCGGGGCGTCCGGACGCTCCCGCCACAGGGCGAGCGTGCTCCGGGTATACGTTCCTGCCGAGGCGAGCCAGGCGACGCCGTCGGGGCTGACACACGTGACGTTCGGGGCGCTGCTCATGACATCTACATGTACAGCCGGTGAGCGGGTCGTTCTCCTGAGTTGCGGAAAACCGGGACAGGGTCGGCCGGGGAGGAGTATCTTGCCCGCCTGGCATATGCCCCCGGGTTGCTACAGCGGATCGGCGGGCGTGCCCCCGTCGCCCTCTCCGCGCATCAGGTCCCGCCCGAACTCGACCATCTTCTTCGCGTAGTCCTCGGTCCACTCCGCCCGGTCGGCGATGTCCGCCGGGGTCAGCCGGTCGAAGCGGCGGGGGTCGGCGAGCTGGGCCGCCGCGACGGCCTGGAACTCCACGGCGCGGTCGGCGGCCGCGCGGAACGCCTGGGTCAGCTCCGTCGCGCGGGCCAGCAGCTCCCGCGGATCCTCGATGGACTCCAGATCGAAGAAGTGTTCGGGATCCGAGGCCGCCTCCGCGGGCTCGAAGAGCAGGGGCGCGGGGCGTAGCCGCGGTTCGTTACGACGCGGCGTGGGCTCCGCCATGTCTTCACTCCTCCTCGTACGGTTCGCCGGCACCCCCTTCGGGTGGGCCACCGTCCATTGTCCCGCGCCCGCGCAAGGGGACCTACGGCCGAGGAGAGCGGGGCCGGGGCTATGCCTGAACCAACGGCTCCCGGGTGAACAAGGTCCCCAGCGAGGGCGCGTTCACCCGCCGGTCGGCGAGCCTCAGCCCCTCCCACACCGTGACCTGGTTGGCCGTGAGCACCGGCTTGGACAGCGCCTTCTCCAGCAGCCCGAGGTGCGCGGCCGTGTGCAGGGCCGTGTCCGGCAGCAGGACGGCCTCCGCGTCGGGGGCGTCCGCGGCCCGCGCCAGCGTCAGCACGTCCTCCTCTCCCCAGGTGCCGACCTCCGCCGCCGTGACGACGCCGGAGGACCGCGTCCCGGTCACCTCCAGGCCCCCGGCCCGCAGGAAGTCCGCGAACAGGCCGGCGACGTCCTCCGGGTAGGTGGCGCCGACGGCGACCCGCCGGACGCCTATCTCCCGGGCCGCGTGCACGAAGGCGAAGGACGTCGACGAGGCCGGCATGCCCGCCAGCCGGGCCAGGGTCCGCACCTGGTCCTGGGCGCCCTCCCAGCCGTGCACGAAGCTGCCGCTGGTACAGGCCCAGACCACCGTCTCGGCCCCGGCCAGCCGCAGCCCCTCCACGCTCGCGGCGAGCCGCTCGGCGGAACCCATCTCCACCAGCGCGTCCACCCGGTGCGCGTCCTCACCGATGTCGGTGTGGAACAGGTCCACCCGGATGTCGCTGCCCAGGAGCTGCTCGATGCGTGGATAGTCGTCCTCGGCGGAGTGGCCCGGGTAGAGGAATCCGAGTGCGGTCATGTCCATCCTTCCTGCTGTTCTTCGGGCAGTGCGGGCCGTACGCGGGCGGCATCGTCGAGCAGCGCCTGATAGGGCCCCACGGCCCGGGTACCCAGTCGGCGCAGCGCCGCCCACATCGTGACCTGGTTGGCCGAGATCACCGGCATGCGCAGCTCGGCCTCCAGTTGGGGGATCACGTCGTAGGTGGGGAGGTTGGTGCAGGACAGGAAGAGGGCGTCGGCGGTGCCGGGGCGGGCCGCCCTGCGCGCCATGCCGACAACGTCCCGGTACGGCACCCGCCAGATGTGCCGGGTCAGCCCCATGTAGGCGCAGCCGGTGACCCGTGCGCCGGCCTGCGCCACGTACTCCTCCAGCGCCCGGGTGACGGACACGGTGTACGGCGTGACCAGCGCGACCCGCCGGGCTCCCAGCTCGGCCAGCGCCTCCAGCAGCGCCCCCGAGGTGGTCAGCGCGGGCAGTTCGCCGGCCATGGTCATCGCCGCGCACATCGCCCGCTCCCCGGCGATCCCGTCGACGAAGCTGCCGGAGGTGCAGGCGTAGGCGACGACCTCGGGGGAGACCGCGGTCAGCGCCCGGACCGCCTCGCCGAGGGTCTCGTGCTCGCTGACCAGCCGGGCCAGGTCCAGGCTCACCTCGACCGGCACGAACGGGGTGCGGGTCAGATGCAGCGAGACGTCGTCGGGCACCCAGCGCCACAGCTCCCGGTCCAGGGCGAAGTCGAAGGGAGCCACCACGCCGACACCACGCTGCGGGCGGGGGCCGCCGAGAAAGGAGACGTCCATGGCTGACACCGGCCTCACGCTGGGAGACGAGTGGGCAACGGATCGTGGGTACGCCCGTGTTGACGAAGGTAGGTTCGGGTGCGAGCGTGGTCAATCCGCGCATGTCAGACGCCGGGAGCCGCCCCGCATGACGCCGTCATCCCCCACCCTTCTGGTCCTCGACGCCGATCCGCCGCCCCGGCTCGGCCGCCTCACCGGCCGCGCCCGGATCGTCCACACGGACGCGGCGCGGCTGGCCGAGCGGCTGCCCGGCGCGGACGTGCTGCTGGTGTGGGATTTCACGTCGCACGCGGTGCGGGAGGCGTGGCCCGGCGACGGGCCCCGGCCGCGCTGGGTGCACACGGCGAGCGCGGGCGTGGACCATCTGATGTGCCCGGAGCTGGCCGCGTCGGACACGGTGGTCACCAACGCGCGCGGGATCTTCGACCAGCCGATCGCCGAGTACGTCGCGGCCCTCGTGCTGGCGGCCGCCAAGGACCTGCCGCGCACCCTGGAGTACCAGCGGGAGCGGACCTGGCGGCACCGGGAGACCCGGCGGGTGGCGGGCACGCGCGCGTGCGTCGTCGGCTCGGGCCCGATCGGCCGGGCGATCGCCCGCACTCTGAAGGCGCTGGGCGTGACGACGGCGCTGGTCGGGCGGGTGCCGCGGACCGGCGTGCACGGGCCGGCCGACCTGGACCGGCTGATCTCCCGGGCGGACTGGGTGATCGCGGCGGCTCCGCTGACCGGGCAGACGTACCGCATGTTCGACGCCCACCGGTTCGGCGTGATGCAGCCCTCGGCGTTCTTCGTGAACGTCGGCCGGGGTGATCTGGTCGACGAGGAGGCCCTCGCCCGGGCGCTGACCCGGCGCTGGATCGCGGGTGCCGCCCTGGACGTGTTCGCCGCCGAACCCCTGCCCGCGGACAGCCCGTTGTGGGAGCTGCCCGGGCTGGTCGCGTCCCCGCACATGAGCGGTGACACGGTCGGCTGGCGGGACGAACTGGGCGCACAATTCGTGGAGTTGTACGAGCGGTGGGCGGCGGGCAGGTCACTGCGGAACGTGGTCGACAAGACGCGTGGTTACGTGCCGGGTCACTGAAGCCCTGGGAGGGTGCATGCAGCTCACCGACCTGACCGCCGGACGGCTCCTCGACGGTTACCGCAAGGGCGAGTTCAGCCCGGTGGAGGTGACCGGGCAGGCGCTGGAGCGGGCGCGGCGGATCCAGCCGGAGGTGAACGCGTTCGTGCGGCTCACCGAGGAGGACGCGCTCGCCCGGGCCCGGGAGTCGGAGGCGCGCTGGCGGCGCGGTGAGCCCGCCGGACTGGTCGACGGGGTGCCGGTGACGGTCAAGGACATCCTGCTGCTGCGCGGCCACCCCACCCTGCGCGGGTCGAGGACCGTCTCCGAGCGGGGCGGCTGGGAGGAGGACGCGCCCCCGGTGGCCCGGCTGCGCGAGCACGGGGCGGTGTTCCTCGGCAAGACGACGACGCCCGAGTACGGCTGGAAGGGCGTCACCGACTCCCCGCTGACCGGGATCACCCGCAACCCGCACGACCGCACGCGGACCGCGGGCGGCTCCAGCGGCGGCAGCGGGGCGGCGGTCGCGCTGGGCGCGGGCCCGCTGTCGCTGGGCACGGACGGCGGCGGCAGCATCCGCATCCCGGCCGCGTTCTGCGGGATCTTCGGGCTGAAGCCGACGTACGGCAGGGTGCCGCTGTATCCGGCGAGCGCGTTCGGCACGCTGTCGCACACGGGGCCGATGACCCGGGACGCGGCCGACGCGGCCCTGCTCCTCGACGTGATCGGCGCGCCCGACCCGCGGGACTGGTCGGCGCTGCCGGCCGCGCCCGGCTCCTTCACGGAGGCGCTGCGGTCGGGCGTGCACGGGCTGCGGGTGGCCTACTCGCCGTCGCTGGGCGGGCAGGTGGCGGTCCGGCCGGCGGTCGCCGCGGCGGTACGGCGGGCGGTGGCCGCCCTCGCCGATCTCGGGGCGTACGTGGTGGAGGCCGACCCCGATTTCACCGATCCCGTGGACGCCTTCCACACCCTGTGGTTCAGCGGGGCGGCCCGGCTGACCGAGAGCTTCTCGCCGCACCGCCGGCAGTTGCTGGACCCGGGGCTGCGGGAGATCTGCGCGCAGGGCGCCCGGACGAGCGCGCTGGAGTATCTGGCGGCGGTGGACGTCCGGATGAACCTCGGGCGGCGGATGGGGCGTTTTCACGAGCGGTACGACCTGCTGGTGACGCCGACGCTGCCGGTGACGGCGTTCGAGGCGGGGGTGGAGGTGCCGGCGGGGTCGGTGTTCCGGCGCTGGACGGGGTGGACGCCGTTCACGTATCCGTTCAATCTGACGCAGCAGCCCGCGGCCACGGTGCCGGTGGGAACCGACGGGGACGGGCTGCCGGTGGGCATGCAGATCGTCGCGGCCCGGCACCGGGACGATCTGGTGCTGCGGGCCGCGCACGCCCTGTACGAGGCCGAGGCGGCTTCGGCACCGCCGGCCCCGCCCGTCGCGGCTTAGCGCCGTCGCGGCGGGAAGAAGAGCCGACGTCCCGTCAGCCCCCGCCCGCCGGGGCGGCTCTCGCGCCCGCCCCGGCCGCTTCCGGGGAAACCGGCGGCCCGTCAGCCCCCTTCCGCCGGGGCGGCTCTCGCGCTTGCCCCGGCCGCTCCCGTCGAAGCGGCCTACGCGCGCCGGAAGGCCAGCGTCTCCCCCGCCGCGCCACCGCGCCACAGGTCGTTGCAGGCCTCGGCCATCCGGTCGAGGCCCTCGACGACCTCGCTCCACACGATCCCCGGCACCCAGCCGACGTCGCCGTTGAGGAGCAGGTTGTTGCGCTCGTAGAACAGGGCGAGGTCGACCACCGTGGCGCCGGGGCGGACCTCGCGGTCGTAGCCGTAGGCCCGCGTGCCCAGTTCGGTTCCGGTGAAGGAGAAGTAACAGAGGTCGCCGGGAATCGGAGTGACCGTCGGGTTCTCCAGTGGGGGTTCCGTGGAGGCGAACGGCGGGAAGAGGGCGTAGATCTCGTTGCGCGCGTACTTCGCGTGGTAGACGTCCCCCGTGAGCGGCAGTGCCTCCCACACTGCGGCGCAGGTCAGGGGCGCGCGGTCGTCCAGCAGTCGTGCCGTGCAGTGCACGTCCCGCAGTTCGAGCGAGACGGTGACGAATCGATCGGCCATGGAAACCAGGGTGCATAGCCGGGATGCGCTTGGGTAGCCGCGCCGCCATGGCTCCACCACTTGGGAACGACGCACACACAACACGGCCGGAACACAGACACACCCGGCGCTCGGTGCTCGCGGGCCTCGCCTCGCTCGGTGCGCTGGGCGCGGCGGGCTGTACGCGGGTGGCGTCGGCGTCCGGCAAGGACGGCGGCGATCTGCTGGAGAGGCTGCGCGCGCAGGGCGTCGTACGGCTCGGGATCGCCGGTGAGATTCCCTTCGGGTACATCGACAGGGACGGGAATCTGACCGGGGAGGCGCCCGAGCTGGCGAAGGCGGTCTTCAAGCGGCTCGGGGTGGACCGGGTGCAGCCGGTGCCGACCGAGTTCGGCTCGCTGATCCCGGGCCTGAACGCGCAGCAGTTCGACGTGGTGGCCGCGGGGATGTACGTCACCCCGGACCGCTGCGAGCAGGTGATCTTCGCGGATCCCGACTACCGGATGCCCGACGCCTTCATCGTCCGCAAGGGCAACCCGCTGGGGCTGCGCACCTACGCGGACGCGCTGCGCAAGCACGCCAAGGTGGCCACCGGGACCGGGTACGCGCAGATCCAGCACGCCGTGGAGGCGGGGTATCAGCAGGGCGACCTCGTCATCGTCCCCGATCAGGTCGCCGGGCTGAACGCGGTGGAGTCGGGGCGGGTCGACCTGTTCGCCGCCACGGCCGTCACCGCCCGGCTCGTCGCGCGGGACTCCGCCAAGGCCGAGTCGACCGAGCCGTTCGTGGCGCTCGTGGACGGCAAACCGAAGGTCGACGGCGGCGCGTTCGCGTTCCGGCCGACGGAGACCCGGCTCAGGGACGCCTTCAACGCCGAGCTGCACAAGCTGCGCCGGAGCGGGGAGCTGTACCGGATCGTCCGGCCCTTCGGTTTCACCAAGGCCGAGATGACGGACCTGACCGCGAAGGAGCTGTGCGGCGGATGACCTCGGGGCTCTGGGAACTCGTACTCAAGGGCATATGGACCACCGTCCAGTTGCTCGTGTTCAGCGCGCTGCTGGCCACGGCGGTGTCGTTCGCCGCCGGTATCGCGCGCACCCACCGGCTGTGGATCGTGCGTTTCGTCGCCGGTTTCTACACCGAGGTGTTCCGCGGTACCTCCGCGCTGGTGATGATCTTCTGGGTGTTCTTCGTGCTGCCCGTCGCGTTCGGCTGGCAGCTGGTGCCGATGTGGGCGGGCACGCTGGCGCTCGGCCTGACGTACGGCGCGTACGGCGCGGAGATCGTGCGCGGCGGGCTGAACGCGGTCGAGCCGGCGCAGAAGGAGGGCGGGATCGCGCTCAGCTTCACGCCCTGGCAGCGAATGCGGCTGGTGGTGCTGCCGCAGGCGGTGCCGGAGATGATCCCCTCCTTCTGCAACCTGCTGATCGAACTGCTCAAGGGCACCGCGCTGGTGTCGGTCATGGGCATGGGCGATCTGACCTTCAGCGCCAATCTGGTGCGGCTCGCGCTGCAGCAGAGCGCGGAGATCTACACGTACGTGCTGCTGATCTACTTCGCGATCGCCTTCGTGCTGACCCGGCTGATGCGCTCCCTGGAGAAGCGGCTGAAGGCCGGGGTCGGCAAGGACGCCGGGACGTTCTCGGCCTCGCGTGAGCTGAAGCGGGCGCAGACGACCGGAGTGGGGGGACGGGTCGCATGAAGTGGGACTGGAACGCCGTGAGCGACTTCATGCCGGACTTCTGGAAGGGGTTGCTGGTCACCCTTCAGGCCGTGGCCCTGGGGTCGCTGCTGTCCTTCTCCCTGGGCCTGGTGTGGACGCTGCTGATGCGGGCGCCGACCCGGTGGGTGCGCTGGCCGGTCGGGGTGGTCACCGAGTTCGTGCGCAACACCCCGCTGCTGGTCCAGCTGTTCTTCCTGTTCTACGTGCTGCCGGAGTGGGGTCTGACCTTCTCGGCGCTGGCCACCGGCGTGTTCGCGATCGGCCTGCACTACTCGACGTACACGATGCAGGTCTACCGGGCCGGCATCGAGGCGGTGCCGGCCGGGCAGTGGGAGGCGGCGACGGCGCTGAACCTGCCCCGGGGGCGGACCTGGACCGCGGTGATCCTGCCGCAGGCGATCCGCCGGGTGGTGCCCGCGCTGGGCAACTACGTGATCTCCATGCTGAAGGACACACCGATGCTGATGGTGATCACCGTGCTGGAGATGCTCGGGCACGCCCGGCTCTTCTCACAGGAGCACTTCCAGTTCACCGAACCCCTGACCGTGATCGGGGTGGCCTTCGTCCTCATCTCCTACCTGGCCTCCCTTCTGCTGCGAGCCCTGGAGCGACGCCTTGTCCGCTGACACCCCCTTGATGAAAGAACCCGACGCGAGCACCGGCACGGCCCTGGCCGGCGGTGAGCTGATCCGCCTGGAGGGGGTCACCAAGCGCTTCGGGACCAACACCGTGCTCGACGACCTGAACTTCTCCGTCGAGCCCGGCAAGCACGTCACCCTGATCGGCCCCTCCGGCTCCGGCAAGACCACGATCCTCCGGCTGCTGATGACCCTCGCCAAGCCGGACGAGGGCACGATCACCGTCGACGGGCAGCGGCTCTTCCCGGCGCCGGAGAAGCAGGTCCGGGAGGTCCGCAAGAAGATCGGGATGGTGTTCCAGCAGTTCAACCTGTTCCCGAACATGTCGGTGCTGCGCAACATCACCGAGGCCCCGGTCCGGGTGCTCGGCCTGCCGAAGGACGAGGCCGAGGCGCGGGCCCGGGAGCTGCTGGACCTGGTGGGCCTCGCCGACAAGTGCGACGCGAAGCCGACCCGGCTCTCCGGCGGGCAGCAGCAGCGGGTGGCGATCGCCCGGGCGCTGGCCATGCGGCCGCAGGTGCTGCTGCTGGACGAGGTGACCTCCGCGCTCGACCCGGAGCTGGTCGCGGGCGTGCTCGACCTGCTCAGGGACATCGCGCGCAGCACCGACATCACGATGCTGTGCGTGACCCACGAGATGGGTTTCGCCCGGGACATCTCCGACCAGGTACTGATGTTCGACGCGGGCCGGGTCATCGAGTCCGGGTCGCCGGAGAAGATCTTCGGCGATCCGGAGCAGGAACGTACCCGGGAGTTCATCAGCGCCGTCCTGTGAGCGGGGGGTGCCGGGCGGAAGTGCCGAGGTCCGGTCACTGGGTCATGACCGTGGCATATGCCAGAGGATCTCCGTCGCAGTTGGGGGCACGGGCGCACGGGATCCGATCTCGCCAACCCCCTCTCCTGCGCGGCCGTTTGACGGCTATCGTGGGTACGATCCGCCGACCCGGATCGCGGCCGAGGGGGACCGACATGAGGATCGAGCCGACCGCCCCGTACCACTCCGCCCAGGACGCGCTGCGCGTGCTGGAGACCGTGGCCCGGCACTCCGCCGGCGTCACCGACACCGAGCTGGCCCGCCGCACCGGCCTCGGCCCCGAGCGGCTCACCGCCCTGCTGCGGATGCTGCGCCGCGAGGGCTACGTCGAGCAGATCACCGACGGGGCGTACGTCACCGGCGACACCCTGCGCCGGCTCACCTCGGCGCACGACCGGGAGCGGGCCCTGCGCGACAAGCTCCAGCACACCCTGGACCGGCTGCGCGACTCGGTCGGCGCGGCCGTCTACATGAGCCGGTACGTCGACGGTGAGGTCCGGGTCACCCAGTACGCCGCCGGGCCGGGCACCCCGGCGGTCAACGAGTGGGTGGACTTCCGCTGCTCCGCCCACGCCACGGCCGTCGGCAAGAGCCTGCTGACCCAGCTGGACCACAACGCCCGCCGCGACCACCTCGCCCGGCACAAGATGGCCCGCCTCACCTCGCGCACCATCACCAGCGACAAGCTGCTGCTGTCGCGCCTGGAGTCGCAGCCGCCGACGGTGCCGGTGCTCGACCTCCAGGAGTACGCGATCGGCACGGTCTGCGCGGCCGTGCCGATCACCGCGGGCTCCTCGGTCGGCTGCCTCGCCCTGTCCCTCCCGGTGGAGCACGCGCACCGGCTGAAGCAGGCCGCGGACGCCCTGAACCGCAACGCGGCACCGGTCCTGCTGTCCCTGACGATCTAGGACCTCTCGTCCGGATCCCGCCGGGCCCGCGGGGTGGTCACGAGCACCCCGCGGGACCAGGTAGTATTTTCTTCGTCGCCGGCCGCGGGAACGAAAACCGCGGAGGGCGGGAGTCACGCGCCGCTAGCTCAGTTGGTTAGAGCAGCTGACTCTTAATCAGCGGGTCCGGGGTTCGAGTCCCTGGCGGCGCACACGGATGAGGGGCCCTTCGCGGAAGCGAGGGGCCCTTCGACGTCTTCCGCGGTCAGCCTCCGGTACGACTCCTCACCCGGCGGCCGCCACCACACCGGGTCCGTGCACCCGAACCCTTCCCGCCGCAGCCGCGCCCGCTCGATCTTGTTGGTCGCCGTCACCGGCATCCGCTCCACCACCCGCACGAACCGGGGTGCCATCTTGGTCCCGAGGTCCGGCTGGTTCCGCAGGAACGCCGCGAACCCGGCCGGGTCGAAGCTCCCGGCGACGGTCGCCATGACCTGGTCGCCGGTGACCGGATCCGGCACCCCGTACACGGCGACGGCGTCCGCGCCCTCGTACCGGGCGACGATGTTCTCGATCACCGCGGCGGCCAGGTTCTCCCCGTCGACACGGATGCGGTCGTCCGTACGGCCCGCGAAGTAGAGGTAGCCCTGGGCGTCGCGGTAGAAGAGATCGCCCGTCCAGTACGCCCCCGCCCGGCGCCGTTCCGCCTCGGCGGCCGGGTTGCGCCAGTAGCCCTCGAAGGGGTTCGGGGCACGGTTGACCAGCTCGCCTATCGCCTCGTCCCCGTTCAGCAGCCGCCCGGAGCCGTCGAAGCGGGCCGGCGGGCACTCCCGTCCGGTGGCCGGGTCCAGCACCACCAGGCCGGGCCCGGCCGGACCCACCGCGCCCGCCGGGGTCCCCGGTGTCCACTGGATCGCCGCCCCGCCCTCGGAGGAGCCGTACCCCTCCACCAGCCGCACTCCGAAGCGCCGCTCGAAGGCGGCCGCGTCGACCGCGCCCGCCTCCGTCCCGAAGCCGAGCCGCAGCGGATTGTCCCGGTCGTCGGGTTTCGGCTCGGTGGCCAGGACGTACTGGACGGCCCGGCCGACATAGGTGAAGTAGGTCGCGCCGTAGCGGCGCACGTCGGGCAGGAAGCCGGAGGCGGAGAAGCGCCGGCGCAGCGCCACCCCGGCTCCGGCGGCCAGCGCGGGAGCCCAGTCCGCGATCACGGCGTTGCCGTGGAACAGCGGCATGCAGATGTAGTGCACGTCGTCCGCGCCCACCCCGAACCGCCGGACCAGGGCCCGGCCGGCCGCCGTCAGCCGGCCCTGGGAGCAGAGCGCGGCCTTCGGGGCGCCGGTGGAGCCGGAGGTGAAGTAGAGCAGCAGCCGGTCGGCCGGGGCCGCCCGGGACTGATCGGGCACGGCACCGCGGTAGGGGGCGAGGAGGGCGGCGTACTCCGGGGTGTCCGTGACGAGCAGCCGCACTCCCCCGCGTCCGGCTCCGCCCGCGCGGGGCGCCCCCTGCGCCAGGCCGAGCCCGGCCAGCAGCGGCAGGTGGGCCCGCTCGGTGACCAGCAGCGGGCACTCGGTGTGGCGGATGTCCCGGGCCAGCTCGGAGCCGCGCCGGGTGGGGTTGACGCCGGCGACGGCCGCCCCGGCGAGGGCCGCGGCACCCAGCCAGAGCGGGAACTCCTCGGTGTTGTCGAGCAGCACCCCGACGTGCGGTACGGCACCGGGTGGGAGCAGGTCGGCCAGCAGCGCGGCGCGGGCGGCGGCGCCCGCGGCCACCTCGTGGTGGGTCAGCACCCGGTCCTCGCACCACAGTCCCGGCCGGTGGTCCCCCCACCGCGCCGCCACCAGCCCGGCGACCGTGCCCGTCGTGGCATCCATGGCGGGGCAGGCTAACTGACATGACGTCAGAAAGGGAGGGTCGCGGCGTCACGCCTCCGCGAACATCATGTGCGCCACGGCCATGAAGACCAGGCAGAAGACGATGATCACGCCGAGGAAGGCCAGCAGGCAGCCGGACTCGAAGACGAGCTTGCCGCGGGACGGCGGGAGCGCGGTGGCCAGGTGGGGGTGGTCCGGGAGGTACCGCACGGTGACGAAGTCGCCCTCCAGGACGGTACCGGAACCGCCCTCCTCCTCGAACCGGATCGTGCGGCCCTCACGGGTGGCGTACTCGTAGACGTGGTGCAGGGTCGTGTGGACGGACGTGTTGCCGCCGCCCCCGCTGGTCGTGGTGTACGTCCGCAGGCAGCGCGCCTCGGCCGTCAGTCCGTGCTCCCACACACGGCTGATCCGCCGGGCGCGGAGGACCAGCCGGTACGCGGCGTAACCCATGCCCGCGATCATGAGGGTGGGCACCAGGTAGAAGAGCAGTTCGAACATGAGGTCCCCCCGAGGTCGGTGCGCCGCTCCGGAAGACCGGCGTGGCGGGAACCTATCCGGCGGGGCGCACCGTGGCGCTCAAGGGAACCTCAGTTTCCGTGCTGTGACGGACCGTCGGTCAGAAGGTGACGTCGGAACAGGCGTAGAACGCGTTGCCCGTGTCGGCGATCGTCCACACCGCGAGGATGACGTGGTGCCCGCTCAGGCCGGACGGCAGCGTGCCGCTGTGGCTGAGCGTGGCCGGCGGGCGCTGGCCGTTGTACGGCACCGTCAGGAACGGGGTGAGGTTGAGGTCCGACCGGGAGAGGTTGTGGTTCTGGTCCCAGCCCGGCTTGGTGACGTAGTACTTGAAGTCCGTCGTGGCGTGCATGGCGGTGAACTGCCAGCGGAAGGTGTACGACTGGCCGCCCGTCACCCTGGTGGTGGGCCAGGCCGCCCCGGACGGTGTCTTCGGCGCGCTGAGCTGGGCGAACTGGCTCAGCCCGGCATTGCAGAGCTGGCCGTCGGCGGGGCCGGCGGCCGGGAAGCCCTTCGGGCCCTCGACGCTCTGCGGCTCCCACTGGATCGAGCCGCAGTTCGTCACGGTGCCGTTCTGGCAGAGCTTCTGCCTGCTGATGGGGAGGTCGGTGTAGCCGTGGCCGCTGGCACCGCCGGTGGAGAGCGCGAAGGCTCCGGCGGTGACCGCGCCCAGCACGACCGCGGACAACTTGGTCTTGGTGCGCATACTGCCGCTCCTGGGGAACGTGGGGAGTTCGATGAGCCGTGCAGGTAGGTCTAGACCAAGTCTCAGATTATTGCCGTTAGTTGAACATGTCCATACCAATCGGGGGTGCGCTGCGACCGCCCCTCACACCGGCTCCGAGCGCCCCGAGCAGAACGCCACCGTCAGGTCCCGGACCAGCGCCTTGCGTTCGTAGTCGTCCAGTTCGACCAGACCGCGCACGGTCAGCCGGGTCACCGTGTCCTCCACCGAGTCCACCACCGAGCTGAGCATGGTGGCCCGCTGCCGGGCGTCCAGCGCGGCGATCCGGCGCCGGTGCATCGCGGCGGCCACCTCGGGGGCGTAGTCCACCCGGACCGGCTGCACCGAGAACACCTCCAGGCCGACCGGCGCCGTCTCCGTGGCCACCAGCCGGGTCAGCGCGTCCCCGGCCGCGGTCGTCCCGCCCCGCGTCCCGCCCGCCGGCTCCACCGGCACCCGGGCCAGCGCCGCCTCCACACACTCGCTCAGGTACGTCTCGTGGTCCTCGACACCGAGCAGCGCCCGCGCGCTGTCCCGTACCCGCCACACCACCAGCACGGCCACCCGCAGCGCCATCCCGTCGGGATCCGTCGCCGGCATCGCCTCGCTGCGCCAGTGCCGCAGGCGCACATCCACCCGGCGGCGGCGCACCAGCGGGTTCACCCACAGCAGCCCGGTGCGCCGGACCGTCCCGCGGTACCGCCCGAACAGGCCCAGCACCCAGGCCCGCCCGGTCCGCCCCCGGGCCAGCCCGCCGAAGCCGAACGCACCGAGCGCCCCGGCCCCGGCGTACGCGGCCCACTGCCCGGGACCGAGGCCGGAACCCGCGGACACCGGCAGGCGCAGCGCCTGTGCGGCGAGCGGCGGGAGCAGCCCCGCCCACCAGGTGGTGGCCAGGCAGCCGGTGAGCCCGCAGGCACCGGCGAGCAGTCCGGCCACCCCGGGCAGCACCCGCGCCGGGCGCTCCACCAGCTCCGGATCGACCTCCGGCAGCGGCCGTCTGCGCACCGGCGCCGGACGGCGCAGCCGGGGCTGCTCGCCGGTGCCCTGCCGGCGGGCCACCACGGCCGGCCGGAGCGGCACCTTCACCGGGTCGGGGTCGTCCCGGAACAGCAGATGGACGGGGATCTCGGTGGTCGCCTCGTTCTGGATCAGACGGGCCGGCCGGGTGGCGGGGCCGGCACCGGCGCCGTCCGACTGCCCCTCGGATTCGGGCGGCGTGTGGGATGTGGTCGTACTCATGCGTGCTCCAGCCTCCGCGCCAGACGCGTCATGAACAGGGGTGGGATGTGCGGGGACGGGCCGGGACCGGGCCGGGCGGCCGGCCCCGGCCCGGACTCACGCGAACAGGCGGCGCCAGGTCTCCGGGCCCGGATAGCCGTCCGCCGCGCCGCCCCGCCAGCCCTGGGTGCGCTGGAACGCCTCGACGGCCCGCCGGTCCGCCTCGCCCCAGTGCGGGCCCGGACCGAGGGAGTAGAACCGGCCGAACCCCTTCTTCACCAGCTGGATGCCGAGCTGGGTGACGAAGTCGTTGCGCGCGCCCGGCCGGAAGTACTGCCGGCCGGGGTAACCGGGCACCTCGTGCGGCGCGGGGCGGGGGCCGATGTCCTTGCCCTTCCCCGTGGCCAGCAGCTCCCAGGTGCGCCGGCCCGGCAGCCCGTCGGCGCCGGCGCCCGTCCAGCCCTGGGCCCGCTGGAACGCCTGGGTGGCGCGCCGGTCCGCCTCGCCCCAGACCGGACCCGGACCCTTGGTGTAGAACGCGCCGCCGCCCCTCGCGATCAGCATCTCGCCGAGCCGGGTCACGTACTTGTTGTCGGCGCCGGGCCCGAAGTAGGCCGCGCCCGGGAAGGGCACCGCCGCCTTCGCACCGGCCGCCGACTGGGCGCCGGCCGCGCTCTGCGGCAGGCCCTTGTAGCGGTAGGGGACGTACTTGTCGGTGTGGCTCCAGTAGGGGTACGGGGTGGTCTGACTGCGGGTCTTCGGGGGCGTCTGCTCGTAGACCTTGTAGTAGGTATGAGTGTGGTCCGTCCAGCCACCGAAGATCACGACGTGGGAGCCCTTCTCCGGGTTGTCGGGATTGTGGTAGAGCAGGATGTCGCCGGGTTGCAGCTCCTCCTTGGTGATCTTCACTCCGAACTGGTCGAGGCTGCCCGTCCACTCGTTGCTCGGCAGACCCCAGGCCATGGAGACATAGCCCGAGCAGTCCTGGCGGTAGCCGTCGGACCAGAAGGCGCTCATGCTGTACGGCACCTTGGCGGCCACCCAGATCTTGGCCCGGTTGATGATCTCGGTCCGGGTGGTGGGGGGGATCGGGACGGCGGGGGTCTCGGTCGGCTTGCCCGCCGGACCGTGGAGCGGGGCCTTCTTGCCCTGCGGGGTGTCGGGTTCGCCGTCGCCGGGCTGGGCCTGGCGGTGCGGGGAGTGGCCGGGGGTGAGGGCGGCGGCCGGGGAGACCGTGCCGAGGGCGGCGGAGGCGGCGGCCACGACCACCACTCCGCGGGCCGCGCGATGGCCACGGCCGGGCAGCGGGCGAGAAGCCGGCCGCCGACCGTGGACACAACCGGGACAGTCGCAATCGCTCGCGGGGTCGACTTCCTCGAACACCGGAGTGGTCATGCGATCTGCCTCACATTCGGGGGTGATTTGTCCGCGAGTGTGCACGTTGATCAGTTTCCCAACTGCGTTCGAAACGCGCATTTTGACGGTCCGAACGATGTACGCCGCCCCCCGGGCGACGGACAGGCCACCCCGGCGTGGTCGGAAGCACCCCTGGAGGTCAGGTAGAGTTTTCCCTGTCAGCAGGCGCCGCTAGCTCAGTTGGTTAGAGCAGCTGACTCTTAATCAGCGGGTCCGGGGTTCGAGTCCCTGGCGGCGCACGATGACGATGGCGATCCATGTCCGCGGAAAGCGCGGAACTGGGTCGCCATCTCTGTTTTTGCGCGGCTTCGCCGCGCGTGGTGGGGGCTTCGCCACCCACACCCCCATCGGGTCGGCACGCTGGGCGTTGGCCGGGAAGGGGCCGGGGTTTCGCCGCGGTCGGCACGGTGGGCGTCGGTCGGGAAGGGGCCGGGGCTTCCCTGCGCGTTTTGGGGGCTTCGCCACCCACTCCCCCCATCGGGTCGCCACGGTGGGCGTCGGCCGGGAAAGGGCCGGCGGCTTCGCTGCGGTCGCACGGTGGGCGTCGGCCGGTAGGGGGCCGGGGCTTCGCCGGGCGTGGTGGGGCCGCCATCCGCACCCGCCGTGTCCCCGGTCGTGGCGGCCGGAACCGGGTCCTCCCCCCGAATGGCCGGATACCCTCTGGCCATGGCAGCCCGGGACCTTCAGGAACGGATCAAGAAGCTGATCGTGGACCAGCGGCTGCCCTCGGGCGCCCCGCTGCCCACCGAGCCCGAGCTGATGCGGCTGCTCGGAGCGAGCCGGAACTCGGTGCGCGAGGCCCTCAAGGCACTCCAGGCGATGGGCATCGTCGAGATCCGGCACGGCTTCGGGACGTACGTCGGCTCGATGTCGTTCGCGCCGATGATCGAGGGCCTGGCCTTCCGGACCGTCGCCGGCCACTACCGCGGCGAGGACTCGCTGCTCCAGCTGCTGGAGCTGCGCGAGGCCGTCGAGACCGGGCTGGTGTCACGGCTCGCCGGACGGCTGCCGGAGACGGACCTCGTGGAGCTGGAGGCACTCGTCCAGCGCATGGAGCGGGAGGCCGCCGAGGGGGCCGGGCTCGCCGAGACCGACCGCGCCTTTCACGCCACCCTCTACCGGGGACTGGACAACGTGCTGCTCGGCGAGGTGCTGGAGGCGTTCTGGGACGCCTTCCACCGGGTGCAGCAGGACCTGGTGGACGTGCCGCAGGATCCGCGGGTCACCTGCCGCCAGCACCGGGAGATCCTGGACGCGGTCCGGTCCGGCGACTCCCTGCGCGCGGAGCGGGCCATACGGGACCACTTCGCCAACGTGCGCACCCGCCTGTCCCGGATGGCCGTGTCCCACCGCTGACCCGCCGCGCGGATCAGCCGGCCGCCTTCGTGAGGTACGACGAGACGACCACGTTCGCCGTGTAGCTGCGGGTGACGCGGTCGAAGGTGCCGCCACAGGTGATCAGGCGCAGTTCGGCCCGGCCTGGCTCACGGGGACCGTACGCCTGCCGGGCGTCGAAGCCCTCACGGGGCAGGACGCGGACGTCGTCGACGGTGAACTCGGCGACCTTTCCGTCCGCGCGGAAGACCCGGACCGTCTGGCCCGGCTTGAGGGTGCTGAGCTGGTAGAACACGGCGGGCTTGGTCTCGGTGTCCACGTGCCCCACCAGCACGGCCGCACCGGCGGCGCCGGGCTTGGGACCGCCGCCGTACCAGCCGACCACGCCGGGCTGGTCGTACGGCGGCGGGTCGACCGCACCCTGGGCGTCCAGGCCCCGGGCCACCACCGGGGCCTGGACACCCAGGACGGGGATGTCGACGCGCTGGGGCACCGCGTCGGCCAGGGGCCGCGCCGCACGCGGCAGGCCGGCGGGGAGCCCGGCGGCGAAGACGTCGCCCGTGGCGGGGTCCCGCTCGACGCCGGTGACCCCTCGCCCCCACAGCCACAGCCCGAACAGCAGCAGCGCCCAGGCCAGGCCGGTGACGAGGCGCCCGGTGCCGGCGGTGCGCCCCTGGTCGTCGTCGGACATGGGCGCTCAGCCGGTACCGCGGCTCCGGCGGGCGCGCAGCCCGGCGGCGGCCGCGGCGATCCCGGCGAGCGCCAGGCCGGTCACCGCCTGGCCGGTGTCGGGACCGGAGCCGCTGGTGGCCACCGTGGCGAAGTGCGCGGTGCCGCCGCCGCCCGCGGGGACCGGGGAGACCGGGGAGGCGGAGGAGGCGGACGGGCCGATGGGCTCCGCCGCCTGGGCGCCGTCCGGCGCGCCGACCGTGAGGTTGCCGGTGACCGACCGGTCGGCGCAGGTGACCTTCACGGCGTAGGCGCCAGGCTCCAGGTCGGTACGGATCCGGGTCTCGCCGGTCAGGACGCCCTGGGCGCGGTTCAGGATGCCGTCGGCGCCGGTCAGCCGGGCGTCGGAGACGAAGGCGGCCGAAGTGGCGATGCCCTGCTGGCCGGTGCAGCCGCCGACCCGCAGGGCGACGTCGGTGCCCGGCGCCGGGGAGGCGGGGGTCACGGTGACCGAGCCGTCCGCCGCGTGGGCCGCGGCAGCGACCGTCGCGACCGCCGTGGCGGCGAGGATTCCCGTACAGAGAGTGAGGCGTAGTGAGCCCATCGTTAACCTCCAGATATCAGGAGGCTCCCCCGCGCAGGGCGCCCCCGCATCCTCGGGAGGCGCCCCGCTGCTCCGAACGGGTGATGCCGGGTTTCGGCCCGGCCGGTGCCCGTGCTCAGAGCACCAGGTCGACCAGGTCCGCGATGGAGTCGACGACCTGCGAGGGCCGGAACGGGTAGCGGTCGACGTCCTTCGGCTGGGTGACCCCGCTGAGCACCAGGAACGTGCGCATGCCGGCCTCCAGGCCCGCGAGCACGTCGGTGTCCATGCGGTCCCCGATCATCGCGGAGGTCTCGGAGTGGGCACCGATCGCGTTCAGCCCGGCCCGCATCATGAGCGGGTTGGGCTTGCCGACGAAGTACGGCTTCTTGCGGGTGGCGGCGGTGATCAGGGCGGCCACCGAGCCGGTGGCGGGCAGGTCGCCCTCGGTGGAGGGGCCGACGTTGTCGGGGTTGGTGGCGATGAACCGGGCGCCGTCGTTGATCAGCCGGACGGCCTTGGTCAGGGCCTCGAAGGAGTAGGTGCGGGTCTCGCCGAGGATCACGAAGTCGGGGTCGTGGTCGGTGAGGATGTAGCCGATGTCGTGCAGCGCGGTGGTCAGGCCGGCCTCGCCGATGACGTAGGCGCTGCCGCCGGGCCGCTGGTCGTTCAGGAACTGGGCGGTGGCCAGGGCCGAGGTCCAGATGTTGTCCACCGGCACGTCCAGGCCCATGCGCCGCAGCCGGGCGTGCAGGTCCCGGGCGGTGTAGATGGAGTTGTTGGTGAGCACCAGGAAGGGCCGGCCGGACTCCCGCAGCTTCTTCAGGAAGGCTTCGGCGCCGGGGATCGGAACGCCCTCGTGGATCAGTACGCCGTCCATGTCGGTGAGCCACGACTCGACGGGCTTGCGGTCTGCCATGCTGTGCGTCTCCTGGCTTATGTGCGGGCGAGAAGCGGGGGGCGCCGGAACCACGGCGTACCGACGCCCCCAGCCTAGTCAGGACGGGCCGATCCTGACCCCGTCGATCGCCCGGAACCGGTTGTCGCCGCCGGTGTACCGGAACCGCACCCCGGCGCTGGTCGCCCCCGCGGGCACCTGGAGGGTGACGCTCTCGGGCACGCCCGCGGTGTACGGCACGCCTGCGGTGTAGGGCACGCCCGCGGTGTACGGCACGCCCGCGGTGTACGGCACGCCCGCGGTGTACGGCGCGACCGGCCGCGACGGCGGGCCGGACTCACATGGGCATCCGCTTCGACTCCGTCACCGCGCGAGCAGGGTCGGCAGGCCGGCGACGGAGTCCAGGACGTGCGTGGCGCCGGCGGCGCGGAACGCGTCGTCGTCGTGGGCGCCGGTGCGCACCCCGGCGACGAGTCCGGCTCCCGCCCGTACGCCGCTGAGCACGTCGTAGGAGGTGTCTCCGGCCACGGCGATCTGCCGTACGTCGTCCGCCGCCTTCGTCCGGACGAACGCCTCCAGCACCATGTCCGGGTACGGCCGCCCGCGCCCGCCGGCGTCGGCCGGGCACAGGGTGAGCGGCACGAGGTCACGCCAGCCGAGGGCGTGCAGGACGGCGTCCTGGGTGACGCGGGCGAAGCCGGTGGTCAGGACGACGGTGCGGCCGCCGGCGGCCAGCTCCTCGATGGCCTCGCGGGCCCCGGGGACCGGCGCGATCAGGCCGGCGTCGACCAGTTCGCCGTACGCCTCCTCGAAGGCGTTGTTGGCGCGCCGGGCGCGGTCCTCGTCGCCGAACAGGTGCCGGAAGACGGAGATCTTGGACTCGCCCATGGTGGCGCGGACGTAGGCCAGGTGCTCGGCGTGCTCGGCGGAGCCGGGCTCGACGCCCAGCTCGGTGGCGGCCGCCTCGAAGGCGCGCTCGACCAGTCCGCCGTCGGCGACGGTCGTGCCGGCCATGTCGAGGACGACGAGACGGATGTTCCCCGGGGTGTCGGTCGGGTTGTTCATGGAGTTCACCAGCCCAGTTCGTTCGCGGTCGTCTCGGCTATCGCGGGGGAGCAGGTCATGCCGCGCCCGCCGGGCCCGGTGACCAGCCACACCCCCTCGTGCACCTCCTGGCGGTGCACCACCCGGCCGGGCTCGGTGCACTGCGCGTACACCCCCGCCCAGCGGTGCCGGATCCGCGGCAGCGGCCGGCCGAGGAAGGACTCCACGACGCCGGTGAGGTGCTCGTACGGCTCCTCGACGGTGTCGAAGGCGAAGGGGTGCTCGTACTCGTGGGTGTCGCCGATGGTCAGACCGCCGTCGGCGCGCTGCACCATGAGCAGCTGCATGCGGTGGGCGGCGGCGGTCTCGGCCTGCGGCTGCCGGGCGTTCAGTTCGTCCAGCGCCGGGGAGGCGTAGGCGGGGTAGTAGCGGAAGCTGTCGGCGTCGGCGACCGAGGTGGTCAGCGGCTCGCCGAGCGGGTCGGTCTGCATCATCTGGAGGCGGACGCGGCGCACGGGCAGGCCGGGGCCGGCGAGTTCGCGGACCAGGCCGCCGAGCCAGGCGCCGGTGCACAGGACGACGGCGTCCGCGCGGTGCACGTCCCCGTGGTCGTCGCGGACGGTGCCGGCGGCGGTCACCTCGCGCACCTCCCGGCCCGGCAGGAAGGTGTAGTCCGGGGACTTCAGCAGTTCCCCGCGCAGGGCGAGCTGGGCGGTGCGGGGCTCGACGGCCGCGTCCCGCTCGCAGTACAGGGCCGCGGTGAAGTCGCCGCGCAGGGCGGGGTTGATCGCGCGGGCCTCGCCCGGGGTGAGCAGCTTGTAGCCGCGGGCGGCGGCATCGGCGCGGGCGACGGCGGCCTCGGCGACGGCGAGTTCGAGGGGCCCGCGGACGGGGGTCAGGGACCCGATGGCCCGGAAGCCCAGCGCCGGGACGCGCGCGCCGATCTCCTCCCACAGTTCCCGTGCCCGCAGGGCGGCTTCCAGCTCTTCCCCACCGGCGCGGCCGCTGACCCAGATCTGCCCGAAGTTGCGCAGCGAGGCGCCGCGCGCCTCGGTCTCGCGCTCGATCTGGACGACCTGGTGGCCGCGCGCCACTGCCTGCCAGGCGTGCATGGTGCCCACCACGCCGGCTCCGACGACTGTCACTCTCACGGCGGCAACGCTCCTCTCGGACGGGCAGCCGGAGACATCCGGCCGACAACGAGAGCGTGAACGACCCATCTGGTTTTGGGCTAGACCCGTTACCTTCTTGTTATGAAGGATCTGTTGTCGCAGGGCCGGCTGCTTTTCAGCCGCCCAGGTGGGCCGTGAAGGAGAAGCGGTCGCCCCGGTACAGCGACCGCACCCGCTCCAGCGGCCGGCCTTCGGTGTCCCGGGAGATCCGGTGGATCAGCAGCATCGGCAGGGCGGGCGGGGTGCCGATGAGGAGTGCCTCGCGGGGGGTGGCCAGCACGGTCTCGATGCGCTCGTCGGCGTCGCCGAAGGTGATGCCCTGGGCTTCGAGGTAGGCGTAGAAGGAGGAGTCGGGATCGAAGTCGGCGTCCAGGCGCGGCACCCGTCCGACGGCGACGTACGTGCTCTCCAGGCCGACGCGCTCGTCGTCGGCGAGCAGCACGCGCTCCAGGTGCCAGACGGGTTCGCCCCGGGTGAGCCCGGTCTCGGCGGCGAGGGGCTCCGGGCACGGGAACCGGTCCAGGGTGACGACGGTACGGCCGGGGGTACGGCCCTGCCGGCGCACGCCCTCGGTGTAGCTGGCCAGGGACAGCGGCTGGGCCAGCTTGGGCCCGGCGACGACGGTCCCGCGGCCCCGGCGCCGCAGCCGCCCCTCCAGGACCAGCTCCCGCACGGCCTGCCGCACGGTCTCGCGGGCCACGTCGTAGCGCTCGGCGAGGTCGCGTTCGGTGGGGATGACGCTGCCCTCCCCCAGCTCCTCCAGCAGCGACGCGATCCGCGCCTTCACCGCGTAGTACTTGGGGATGCGGCCGTGCTCGGGGATGCCTGAGCGAACGGGGGCGCCGGGGGCCTGGTCGTTCGGGTAGTCCACGCAGGGATCGTCGCAGACGGGCCGGACGGACGGAGTACCGGACCAGGTTCAGCTACGGCCGCGGGCCGGTTCGCATAGCCCACGCAGGGAGCGCCACCGACGGGCCGGACGGACGGAGTACCGGACCCGGCTCAGCGACGGCCGCGGGCCAGCAGGAACGCGGCGGCGCCGAGGCCGGACAGGGCGACGACGACGGCGAGCAGCCCGAGGGCGAGCCCCGGCCCGGTGCCCGCCAGCTGCCACGCCTGTTCCCCGGCCTCCTGGGTGAGGGACGGGGAGGAGTCGGGGGTGCCGGTGACGGCGGGGGTGGGCGTCACACCGCCGGACGAGGCGGTCGGCGTGCCCGAGGCGTCCTGAGCGTCCTGGCGGCCCGGGACGTCCTGGGCGTCCTGGGCGTCCTGGGTCTCCCGGCCGTCCTGGGCCTCCTCCGCTTCCTCGGTGTCCTGGGTGTCCCCGGTGTCCTGGCGCTCCCCCTCCTCCTTGGCGATCGCGAAACGGTAGGCGTCGGACTCCCCGACCCACTCCCCGTCCCCGTCACGCCGCTGGACGGCGGCGGCGCTGACGGTGACCTCGTCGGGTGCGGTGTCGGAGGTGAGCGCGAGCCGGACCCGGACGCTGACGGTCTTGCCGGGCGGCACGGTGAACCCACCGAACCCGGGGGCGTCCAGCACACCGACCAGTTCGTTCGCGTCGGTGGTCTCGAAGGCCACCGGCAGGGCCCGGGAGCCGTCATAGAAGTCCAGCTGGGGCTGGTTCGCGCGCAGGGCCCGCTTGGCGTCCACGAGGACCACGACCGGGTGGACGCCGGCGCAGGTCAGCCGGGTGGTGTTGGTGAGGTCGATGTACCAGGTGCCGTACCCGCCGCCGGCCACGTAGGAGCCGGGTCCGCCCCGGATCCGGGTGGCCAGCGGAAAGGCCCGCGCGTCGGCACCCGCACAGGCGGGCTGGACGGCGGCGGGCACGGCGGCGGCGGGCTTGGCGGCGGCGGGGTCGGCGGCCGCTGGCTCGACGGCGGCGGGCTTGGCGGCGGCGGGCACGGCGGCGGGTTTGGCGGCCGCTGGCTCGACGGCGGCGGGTTGGGCGGCCGCGTGCGCGGCTCCCGCCGGGAGGAGGAGCGGGAGGAGGGGGGTGGTGGCGGTGGCGACGGTTGCGGCCAGGCCGAGGGTCAGGGAGCCGAGGGACAGGGACGTGCACAGTCGCATGAACACATGACCATGCCGGAAGCACCGGAGGGCCGGGGCCCGCCACTCCGACCGCACCGGCGCGGTCCGCCCGATCAGCGCACGTCCGGCGCCGCCTCGGACCGCAGATGCGCGTACGGCCGCACGGTCCGCGCCGGCAACTCACGCCGAGGCCGCCGGGGCCGCCGGGACGCCGGGGCCGCCAGGACGCTGTACGGCCGACAAGCCGCCCGGTCAGCGCACACCGGCGCCGTCGGGGACCACAGCCGTATGGCCGCACAGGTCACTCCATCCGCGCCCCCCGGGGGCCACCGGGACGCTGTGCGGCCGCACGGTCCGCTCCGTCAGCGCACGTCCGCGCCGTCAGCGCGCCGCGCCGTCAGGGGCCGCAGATGCGCTGTGCCTGCGAGGCCGTGGAGACGG
Source organism: Streptomyces musisoli (assembly GCF_016741855.1). Taxonomy (GTDB): domain Bacteria; phylum Actinomycetota; class Actinomycetes; order Streptomycetales; family Streptomycetaceae; genus Streptomyces; species Streptomyces musisoli. Next base: position 800,859 of record NZ_JAERRH010000003.1, read on the forward strand.
TCTTCGCCTCCGCGTCCCCCAGCGCCCGCCGCTGGGAGGCGTCCGGGTGTCCCCCGTCGGCGACGATGCGCTGAAGTTCCCTCTTCAGCGCCTGGTAGTCGTGCTCCGCCTGCCCGGCGACCGCGAGGGCCTCGTCGCAGGCGCCGCGCCCGGTGACGGGCGAGGCATGGGCCGGCGGGCAGAGCGCGAGCAGCGCGGCGGCACCCGCCGCGGCCAGGGCAGGACGGATGGACACCATGAACGGACCTCCCGGGGCGGCTCACCCGGTCAGGACGAGAGCCTGACCCATCGGCTGCTGTCGCTCGTGTCGACGCATTCCTGGTAAGGGTTGGGGTCGCCCTGGCGTTCCCGGCACTTCCATGCGGCGCCGGCCGCGCGGACCTCGACGGACGTGCCCGCCGAGCCCCGCCAGACCTTGGTGTAGGCGGCCGCCACCCGGACAGCGGTGGCGCAGGACTTCTTCTCCGCCGCCCACACCGCGAGCCCGGACGCCTTGTCCGTTCCGCAGAAGGCGGGTTTCCGGTCCGGCGCCCGGTCCGTGCCCGCGAAGGCGTGGACGGGGACCGCGAAGGCCTGGACGGGGGGCGCGAAGGCGTGGACGGGGGGCGCGAAGGCGTGGACGGGGGGCGCGAGGGCTTGGGCGGAGGCCGCGAAGGTCTGGACGGGCGCTGCGAGGGCCTGGGCGGAGGCCGCGAGGCTGAAGATGGCGACGGCTCCCAGCAGGCCCGCCGCCGTTCTCATCCTGGTCGAATGCACTTGGTGCCCTCCTTGCCGGAAGGGGGGAGGCCGGGTGGATCGAGTACCCGTCCCGCCGTCCCTCCGCACACGCCGGGCCGGGGGGCGTCGCCGGGTGCGGAGGCGTTGGGGTGATCGTGCAGCATGGAGGCTGGTTGTGCAGCTTGAAGGACCGGGCACGCGGTTCGAGACCGGTCGCGCAACCTGGAGAACTCGTCGTGCGGCTTGGGATCCGGTCTGGCTGCCGGAGACCGGGCGCGGGGTCTGGCGGTCGGCCACACGATCGGAGGAGCCGGTCGCGCAGTTGCCGGCGCCCTTTCGGGGCAACGGCGCTCTCCGCCCCCGTAGCCGACGGGCGCCCCGGCGCGGGCAAGCGTGCCCACCCGCCGTACCTCGACTCCGGCACCGGGCACCGCGTCCGCGCCCCGACGCGAACAAGCCCGCCCGCCAGACACCGGCTCCGGCACTGACACTCGCACTCACACTCACACCCGCCGGCACCGGCACCGCGTCAGACGTCCCCCCGCCCGAACAGCGGCGCCAGCAGCAGCTGTGCCGCGCCCTCGGCCACCACCCGCTCCCCCCGCGGAGCGACCCGCACCGGCACGGGCCCCCCGCTCCGGCCCTCCCGCCGGGCCCGCGCCCCCAGCACCTCGCCGACCCCCCGCACGTACGCCTCGGGCGCCCGGGCCACCGTCCGTCCCCCGAGCAGCACGACGTCGATGTCCAGCAGCCCCACCAGATTCCCGGCCGCGACCCCCAGCACCCGCGCCGCCTCGGCCACCTCTCCGCGCGCCGCCGCCCCGAGGCACAGCACCTCCACGCACCCCCGGTTGCCGCACTCGCACAGCGGCCCGTCCAGCTGGACCACCTGGTGCCCGAACTCGCCCGCCCCGGTCCGCGCCCCGCGATGCACGCTCCCGCCGAACACCAGCCCGGCCCCGAGCCCGGTACCGAGGTGCAGATAGGCGAAGGATCCGCCCGCGGCGTCCTGCGCACCCCCGACCGCCAGTCCGAGCGCCGCCGCGTTGGTGTCCTTGTCCACCGCCACCGGCACCCCTAGCCGCTCCGCGAGCGCGTCCCGCAGCGGGAAGCCGTCCCACTCGGGAAACCCGGTGACCCGGTGCAGCACCCCGTGCACGTGATCCAACGGCCCGGGCAGCGCAACCCCGACCCCCACCAGGGTCCCAACCCCGGCGAGCCCCTCACCACCGGCACCGCAACCACGACCACCGGCCGCGCCGCCCCCGCCGACACCAGCGCCCACACCGCGACCGCCGGCAGCATCGCCCCCGCCACCACCGCCGGCCGCACCACGACCGTCGACCCCATCGCCCCCGTCGGCCCCATCACCGCCCTCAGCCGCACGACCATCGGCAGCTGGTCCACCACCACCTCTCGGCCCAGCCCCACCGCCCAGGCTCTCCCCCCTCGTCCCCGCCGTCCCCGCCGTCCCCACCGTTTCCTCAGCCGCCAGGTCCGCGACCACCTCGCGGACCGCCGTGCACACCGCTCCCAGCACGGCCTCCGCGCCCGCCCCCAGGTCCAGCTCCCCGCGCCGCTCCCCCACCACGGCCCCGTCCAGATCCACGAGTACGACCCGCAGTTCGTCGCGGTCCAGATGCACCCCGACCGCGTGTCCCGCCTCCGGTACCAGCCGGAGCACGGTCCGCGGCTTGCCCCCGGTCGACGCCCGCCGTCCGGCCTCGGCCGCGAACCCCTGCTCCCGCAGCCGCGCGGTGATCTTGCTGACGGCCTGCGGGGTCAGCCCGGTGCGTTCGGCCAGCTCCAGCCGGCTGATGCCCTCGGCCCCGGCGTCCCGCAGCAGCCCCAGTACCAGCGCGGCGTTGTGGCTGCGCACCGCCCCCAGGTTCGCCCCCGCCGACCCACCGCTCCGCGCAGCCGCCCCCACCGGTCCACCGCCACTCGCCGTGACTCCCACCGGTCCACCGCCTCTCCTCGTCGCCCTCGCCTGACCGCCGCTTCCGGCCGTCGCCCTCGCCTGACCGCCGCTGTCCGCCGCCGCCCCCGCCGCCGCCCCCGTCGTCGCCCTCGGCGTCGTCCCCGCCATCGCCCTCGCCTGACCGCCGCTTGCCGCCGTCGCCCTCGCCTGACCGCCGCTACCCGCCATCGCCCTCGCCTGACCGCCGCTACCAGGCGCCGCCCCCGCCGTCGCCCTTGTCCCGTCCACGGCCCCATTCTCCCCACCGCTTGCACTTTCGCAACAGCGTTGCCAAAGTGGGAGGCATGACTGCTACCCCCCTCCGCGTCGGTCTGATCGGCTACGGCCTGGCCGGCTCCGTCTTCCACGCCCCGCTGATCGCCGCCACCGAGGGCCTCGCCCTGGACACGGTGGTCACCGCCAACCCGGAGCGGCAGCAGCAGGCACGGGCCGAGTTCCCGGACGTGCGGACGGCCGCCTCTCCCGACGAGCTGTTCGACCGCGCGGCCGAACTGGACCTCGTCGTCATCGCCTCCCCGAACAAGACGCACGTCCCGCTGGCCACGGCCGCCCTGAAGGCGGGCCTGCCGGTGGTCGTGGACAAGCCGATCGCCGGCACCGCGGCCGAGGCCCGCGAGCTCGCCGCCCTCGCCGAGGAGCGCGGTCTGCTCCTGTCGGTCTTCCAGAACCGCCGCTGGGACAACGACTTCCTGACCCTCCGCCGGCTCCTCGCGGACGGCGAGCTGGGCGACGTCTGGCGTTTCGAGTCCCGCTTCGAGCGCTGGCGCCCGCAGCCCAAGGGCGGCTGGCGCGAGTCCGGCGACCCGGCGGAGATCGGAGGTCTGCTCTACGACCTCGGCAGCCATGTCGTCGACCAGGCCCTGGTCCTCTTCGGCCCGGTCACCGAGGTCTACGCCGAGGCGGTCGTCCGCCGCCCCGGCGCCGAGACCGACGACGACACCTTCATCGCGCTGACCCACGCCGGCGGTGTCCGCTCCCACCTCTACGTCTCGGCGACGGCCGCCCAGCTCGGCCCCCGCTTCCGGGTGCTGGGCTCGCGTGCGGGCTACGTCAAGTACGGGCTGGACCCGCAGGAGGCGGCCCTGCGCGAGGGCAGCCGCCCCGGCTCCACCGCCGACTGGGGCGCGGAGGACGAGGCGCTGTGGGGTCGCATCGGCTCCGGCGAATCCCCGCTGACCGGTGGCGGCAGGCCCGAGCCGACGCTCCCCGGCGACTACCCCGCCTACTACGCGGCCGTCGCCGACGCCCTGCGCGGCGCCGGCCCCAACCCGGTGACCGCCCTGGAGGCGGCTGCCGCGCTCGACGTACTGGAAGCGGCCCGCAGGTCCGCCCTGGACAAGGTGACGGTGACCCTCTGATGACCCCGACCACTCCCGAACTCGTCCCGTCCGTCGAGGAACTGGAGGCGCAGCAACGGCGCCTGGTGTTCCCGCGGTTCACCCATGACGACGCCTGGGCCCTCGGCTCCCTGCTGTTCGAGCTGGCCCGGGAGCGCCGGGCGCCGGTCGCCATCGACATCCACCGCGCGGGCCAGCAGCTCTTCCACGCCGCCCTGCCGGGCTCCACTCCGGACAACGACGCCTGGATCGCCCGCAAGCGCCGGGTGGTGGAGCGCTACGGCGCCGCCTCCTACCTGGTCGGCGCCCGTTTCCGGGCCAAGGGCACGACGTTCGAGGAGTCCTCCCGTCTCGACCCGGACGTGTACGCGGCCCACGGCGGCTCCTTCCCGATCACGGTCGACGGCGCCGGTGTGATCGGCGCGGTGACCGTCTCCGGCCTGCCCCAGCTCCAGGACCACCGGCTGGTCGTGGAGGCGCTGGAGCATTTCCTGGACGGGTGACGCGCCCGGGAATCATGTGAAGGGGCCCTCCGGTTGGGAATGCCTGTACGCATGATCACGGCCCGCCCCGGAGGGAACGCCCCATGAGCACCTTGAAGGACAGGATCGGCCGCTACGGCGTCTGGAGCGTCGCCCTGCGTTCCGAGGACTCCTCCCGGCGTGGAGAACTGGCGGAGGCGGCGGCCGAGTTGCAGGAACTCGGGTTCGGAGCCGCGTGGCTGGGCGGCAGCAGCGCGGCCCGGCACGCCGCTCCGCTGCTGGAGGCCACCAGCACGCTCGTCGTCGGCACCAGCATCCAGAGCATCTGGCAGTACGACGCCGAGGAGAGCGCGGCGGCCTTCGCCGAGGTCGAGGCGGCCCACCCCGGCCGCTTCCTGCTGGGCCTCGGCGTGAGCCACGCCAAGCTCGCCGACCAGTACCGCCGCCCGTACTCGGCGCTGGTCCGCTACCTCGACGCCCTGGACGCGGCGGGCGTACCGGCCGACCGCCGTGTGCTGGCCGCCCTCGGCCCGAGGCTCCTGGAGCTGTCCCGGGATCGGGCGGCGGGCGCGGTGCCGTACCTGGTCACCCCGGAACACACCGCCCAGGCCCGCGGAGTCCTCGGCGAAGGCCCGCTGCTCGCACCGGAGTTGAAGGTCGTCCTGGAGCCGGACCCGTCCCGTGCCCGCGCCCTCGCCCGCGGGGCCCTGGCGATGTACCTCGCCCTGCCGAACTACACCAACAACTTCCTGCGCCTCGGCTTCACCGAGGAGGATCTCACCGGCGGCGGCAGCGACCGGCTGGTCGACGCGGTCTTCGCCTGGGGCGACGAGAACCGGATCCGCGAGCGCATCGACACCTTCCGGGCCGCGGGAGCGGACCACCTGGCCCTCCAGCCGATCACCGACGGCCCTCGGGACGCCCTCCCGCGGCAGGAATGGCGCAGACTCGCCGCCTGCCTGGCATGACCTGTCCGAGCCCGGGGGGGTTCGGGGAACTACGCGACCGGGCCGTGGGAACCGCACGACCGGGCGCGGGGAACTGCGTGACCGCGCACGGGATCTGCACCACCGGGCGCGGGGAACCACACGACCGCACACGGGGAACCGCATGACGGCGCACGGGGAATCATGCAACCGGGCGCGGGATCTGCACCACCGGGCGCGGGGAACCGCACGGCCGGCCACAACGCGGTCGCGGCCGAAGATCAACGCCGCAGTTCCCCGGCGCTCCCGGCGGAGCGCCTACGCGTCCTTGAGCTGCTGCCGCTGCCGTCCGAGCCCCTCGATCTCCAGCTCGACCACGTCACCGGCCCGCAGGTACGGCTTGGGCTCGGGCTGTCCCATCGCCACCCCCGCCGGCGTCCCCGTGTTGATGACGTCCCCGGGGTGCAGCGTCATGAACCGGCTGAGGTACCGCACGACCTCACCCACGGGGAAGATCTGCTCGGCCGTCGTACCGTCCTGCTTCAGCTCCCCGTTCACCCACAGCCTCAGCGCAAGGGCCTGCGGGTCGGCCACCTCGTCGGCCGTCACCAGCCACGGGCCGAGCGGATTGAACGTCTCGCAGTTCTTGCCCTTGTCCCAGGTCCCGCCGCGCTCGATCTGGAACTCCCGCTCGGAGACGTCGTGCGCCACCGCGTACCCGGCGACGTGCGCGAGCCCCTCCTCGGCCGACTCCAGGTAGCGGGCCGTACGGCCGATGACGACCGCGAGTTCGACCTCCCAGTCGGTCTTCACCGAGCCGCGCGGCACCAGCACCGTGTCGTGCGGCCCGACGACGGTGTCCGGCGCCTTGAGGAAGACGACCGGCTCGGTGGGCGGCTCGACGCCGGTCTCGCGGGCGTGGTCGTGGTAGTTGAGCCCGATGCACACGACCTTCCCGATCCGGCCGAGCGGGGGTCCGACGCGCAGTCCGGCCGCGTCCAGTACGGGCAGCTCACCGGCCTCGGCCGCCGCCCGCACCCGGCCGAGCGCGGCGCCGTCGGCGAGGAGCGCACCGTCGATGTCGTCCACGAGGCCCGACAGGTCCCGCAGGGTCCCGTCGGCGTCGAGCAGTGCGGGGCGCTCCGCACCCGCCGTACCGACTCGCAGCAGCTTCATGGTCACCGTCTCCCTCGATCGCGGGGCGCCCGCCGATGTGTGCGGCCATCGGAGGACTGGCTGATCCTCCAAGTCCGGCGTCCACTCCGCAAGACCCTGTTCACGTACTGGACCGTAGCCATGACCGCTCAGCGGCACGGCGCGCCCTGCTCAGCGGTACGGCAGGGCGCGTTCGGCGGTACGCAGGGCCTGCTCAGCGGTACCAGGGCGCGTCCAGCGGTACGGCAAGGGCCTGCTCAGCGGTACCAGGGCGCGTCCAGCGGTACGAGAGGGCCTGCTCAGCGGTACAGCACGGCCTGTTCCGCCGCGCTCCAGGCCGTACTGGTGACGATGTACAGCGCGGCGGCCAGCGGGACGACCGCCACCGTGACGAGGGTGAAGAAGGACAGGAACGGGGTGACCCGGGTGATCGCGGCGAGGCCGGGCACCTGGGCACCCGCGGCGAGCGGGGCGGCCTGCCGGGCCGTCGTCCGCCGGGCGCGCCGGTAGTTGACGGTGGCGACGGCCGCGACGAGGGCGAACAGGCCGAGGTAGACCAGTCCGGCCGGGCCGGCTATCCCGCCGTCGGTGAGCGCGTCGGCCCAGCGTCCGCCGAGCGGTGCCGCGAACAGCGTGTGGTCGAGCAGGCCGTTGCTCTCGCCGCCGATCGTGGTGCTGGAGAACAGGTGGTAGAGGAGGAAGAAGGCGGGCAGCTGGAGCAGGCTGGGCAGGCACCCGGCGAGCGGCGGGACCTTTTCCTCGGTGTGCAGTTCGAGCACCGCCTGCTGGAGCCGCTGGGGATCCTTCGCGTGCTTCTTGCGCAGGTCGGCGATTCTCGGCTGGAGCGCGGCCTGGGCGCGCCTGCCCCGGGCGGCGGCCCGGGACAGCGGGTGGACGAGGAGCCGTACGAGCGCGGTGAACAGGACGATCGCGGCGGCCGCCGCGGAGGCGTGGAAGAGGGGGGTCAGCAGGTCGGCGAGGTGCTCGACCAGGCGGGCGAAGACGGACATGGGTGAGCCCTCCAAGGGGTCTCGTCGTGCCGGAAGTCACCGGAAGCGGCCGGTGAGGAAGGGAAATCGGCATGACGACCCGCGCGGGGTCACGCAAGGGAGGAGGCTCGGCCCGAACGGCGAGACTCGGCGAGACGTGCCCTACGCGGCGGTCGCCGCAAGGGCCTGTCCGGGTGCCCTGGGCCGGCGCCGGCCGGGCGCGTCGGGATCGCGCTGGGGCAGGAAGGCCGTGCGCCGGGCCCGGTCGCGTATCGCCGTCCGTATGTGGGTGGGCGGGATGGCGGGGGCGCAGCTGGCGGCGAGGAGAGAGCAGAGGACGAGCGCGGAACCGGCGGCCGCGGTCGCGGCGAGGGCGACGGTGGTCGTGATGCTGCCGGTGTCGAGCAGGGCGATGGGCAGCAGCAGGAAGAGCAGGAGGGCGACGGGACGCATGCCCGCCACACGACCTGCGGCACCACCGCGGATCATCGCCTCCCCCTCCCTGCGGTCTGCGCTTCTACGCACCGCTTCCCTTTTTATACAGGATCGCTGCGTCATACATGATCGGTCTCCAGGGGCTCCAGCAGCCGCTTCGGCTTGAGCAGCGCCCTGCTGACCGGATCCGCCGGGTCCGGATCGAGTCCGGGCCCCGGTTCCATCACAACGTCCGGGACCGGTACGACGGTTCCGCACGCGGCACATTCGCCGTACGGTCCGAGTTCGGTGCCGCAGACGGCATGCCGGAAGTAGCGCAGCCGGCTCTCGCCGAAGTGCTCTCGCCCCCACAGTCCGAGCGCGCGCAGGGTGGGCCACAGGGCGATGCCGCGCTCGGTGACGACGTACTCGTCGCGCGGCGGCGACTGCTGGTACCGGCGCCTTTCGAGGATGCCCTCGGCGGTCAGGGTCTGCAGGCGGGCGGCCAGGACGGCGCGCGGGATGCCGAGGTGGACCAGGAAGTCGTTGTAGCGCCGCACTCCGTAGAGCGCGTCACGGACGACGAGCAGCGTCCACCGCTCGCCGACGACCTCCAGCGCGCGGGCGATCGAGCACTCCTGCGTCGCGTAGTCCTTGCCCAGTGCCATGCCGTCCACTGTAACCACCCCTCGACCATAGATTCAGTGAACGAACTGATGGTGCTACGGTGAACGGGTCAGGTGAGTTCAATGACTGAACCATGGTCGCCTCGCCGCCCGCCCAGCCCCGGAAGGACAGGACCACGCCATGACCGGGCTCGACTCCGCCGCCATCACCCCCACCGCCGCACGCGGCCTCGCCGCCCGGGACGCCCCCGCACGCCCCCGCGCCACCCTCGCCCTGACCAGCGCTGCCACCGCCGTGGCCCTGATGACGTACACGGCCCCGATGGTCACGCTGCCGGACACCGCGAGCGCCCTGCACACCCCGCTCTCCGCCCAGGCGTGGCTGCTCAACGGCACTCCCCTCGGCCTCGCCGCCCTCCTGCTCGTGGCCGGCAGCCTCGCCGACGACTACGGCCGCCGCCGCGTCTTCCTCGCCGGCACCCTGACCCTCGGCCTCACCACCGCCCTCGGCGCGTTCACCACCTCGACCTGGCAGTTCACCCTGGCCCGCATCGCCCAGGGCGCGGCCAGCGCGGCCCTGCTGGCCAGCGCCCTCGGCCTGATCGTGCACGCCTTCCCCAGCCCGCGCGGCCGGCTGCACGCCACCGGCGTGTGGGGCGCCTTCGTCAGCGGCGGCATCGCCGTGGGCCCACTGCTCGCGGGCGCGCTGCCGAACTGGCGGATCGGCTACGGCGTCCTGGGCGCCGCCGCCCTCGTCGTGGCCGCGCTCGGCACCCGGGCGCTGGCCGAGTCACGCGCACCGCGCGGCGGCCGGCCGGACGTGCTCGGCGCGCTCACCTTCGGCCTGGCCCTGGTGGCTCTGGTCGCGGCCCTCACCCTGGGCCGCGACGGGTGGCTGCGCGCCCCGGTCGGCCTGCTGCTCGCGGCGGCCGTCGTCCTGGTCGCCGTGTTCGCCGTGGTGGAACACCGGACCGGCACCCCCATGATCGACCTCGGCCTGCTGCGCCGCCCCCGCTTCCTGGCCTCCTCCGCGGGCGGCCTGTTCACCGGCCTGGCCGTGATCGGCATGTTCAGCTTCCTGCCGGCGCTGCTCCAGCAGGCGCTCCGGCTCTCCCCGCTGGCCACGGCCTGGCTGTTGCTGCTCTGGTCCGGGCTGAGCTTCGCCGTCGCCCTCCAGGTCAAGCACCTGGCAGGCCGTATCGCCCCGCGCACCCAGCTCGCCGTCGGCTTCGCCCTGCACACGATCGCCACGGTGACGATGCTCGGCGCCATCGGGTCCGGCACCTGGACCCGCCTGCTGCCCGGCCTGATCGTCGGCGGCATCGGCAGCGGCCTGCTGAACGGCGCGCTGCCGCTGCTGGCCGTCGAGTCGGTACCGCCGGAGCGGGCCGCGATGGGCTCCGGCGCCCAGCAGACCTTCCGCTACATCGGCTCCTGCGCCGGCGTGGCCCTGACCATCGCCCTCGCCACCTCGGCCACCGCCCCGTCCCGGGGCGCGAACATCGCCCTGCTGGTGTCGGCGGGCCTGGCGGCCGTGGGGGCGGCGGCGGTACTGGCGTTGCGGGAACGGGCGTGAGCGGCCGGCCCCGGCTCACCTCGGTCGCATGGACACCAGCTTGGCCCACACCACCAGCCGGTACCGGGAGGTGAACTCGGGCGTGCAGGTGGTGAGCGTGAGGTAGTAGCCCGGCTCGTCGTACCCGTACCCGGGCCGGACGAGCGAGCGCGGGACCGGCCGGACGACCCCCGAGTCCCTCGCCGACGTCCGCGGCAGCACCTGGTCGACGCCGTACGTGTACGTCGCCGACCGGGTCTCCACCTCGATGACGTCCCCCCGCCGCAGCCGGGGCAGGTACCGGAACGGCTCGCCGTGCGTGTTCCGGTGCCCGGCGAGCGCGAAGTTCCCGGCCCGCCCCGGCTGCTGGGTGCCGCGGTAGTGACCGACGTAACCCTTGTCGAGGACGTCCGCCTTGCCCACGCCCTCGGCGACGGGGACGCGCAGGTCCAGCCGGGGGATGGTGAGCACGGCGTACGCCTGGGACCGCCGGGGCGGTGCCGCGGGGGTGTACGGGCTCCGTGACGAGCGGGACGCCCCGGAACCACCCGGCTCCGGAGCGGAGGCCGCCCCGGAACCACCGGAACCACCGGAACCACGGGAATCACCGAAGGCACCGGAGGCACCCGAGCCGCCGGTACCGCCCGGCTCCCCGGAGGCTTCGCCGTCGGCGCTCGCCGTACCGCTCCCCCACTCCCGCTCCAGCGCCGCCACCTTCCGCTCGGCCCCGCGCCGGGCCTCGCGGTTGGTCCACCACAGCTGGTGCACGACCAGCAGCAGGAGGACCAGCCCGGCCGTCACGAGCACCTCGCCGCCGCCCCACAGCACCCGCCTGCGCCGGGCACGCCGCCGCCGGTCCCCGTGCCGTACGACCCGCACACCCGCCACAGCCCGCATCCGCGCCCACCTCCAGCCGGAGCCGCCCGCACGATAGGCGCAGCGCCCTCAACTGGCCAGAGACAGGGCGACAAGCCCGCGGGACAGGGGGCCACAACCCGTCCGAGACAGGGGCGACACCCCGTCCAGGACAAGGGGCGGCGGACCGGGCGGGACAAGGGGCGGCGGACCACGCGGACAAGGGGCGGCGGACCGGGCGGGACAAGAGGCGGCGGAGGGGCGCCGGACCACGCGGACAAGAGGCGGCGGACCGGGCGAGACGAGAGGCGGCGGACCGGGCGGGAGGCGACTCTCGGTCCAGCGGCAGGGCGCCCTGGTGGCCGTTCGCCGGCCGGGCGACCGCCGGACGGCACGGGCGTCCGGCGCGCCCCCTCCTCTCCCCTCCCGCCCCCGACCGCACCTCACTTTTGTCACCGCCCGGCAGTACGGTGTCCCCCATGCGCCCCGACACGCCTGCCGAGAACGTCGACCACACCGCCGAAGCGGCACGCCTGGAGCGGACCGCCGGCCTGTACCCCGAGGACGCCGAGACCCTCCTCCTGCGGGCGGCGGCCCACCTGGAACTGTCCGGCGACCGCCCCGCGGCGTCCACCGTCTACGACCGCCTGCTCAGCTCCGCAAAAGGCCTGGACAACCCCCATCTGGTACGGGCGCTGAAGGCGTCCAACCTCTGGGAGTACGGCCACGAGGCGGAGGCGAGGGCGATCATCGAGGGCATCCGCACGACGGCGCCCCGGGACCCGGCCCCCTGGGTGATCGCGGCCGAGGCCCTCGAAGCCCACGACGAGCTGGAGGCGGCGGAGGACACCTTCACGGAGGCGGCGCGCCTCTTCCTGCCGGACGCGACGGAGCCGTCCCCCGCCACCCACGCCGTCCTCTACGGCCGCCACCGCGTCCGCCGCATGCTGGGCCTGCCGCACGACGACTGGGACACCCTGGCCGACACCCTCCACACGTCCCCGATCACCCTGGACGAACTCCACGACCCGAAGCGCGTGTGGTCGCTGGGCTCGGACAACCCGGCGGAACTGGAGGCGGAGATCTCCCGCCTGCGCGCGGAACTGGGCGCCTACCGAGAGGCCCTCTCCCGCCCGTTCCCCGTGGCGGTCCTCCACTGGCCGGCCCCGGAGCTGGCGGAGCTGCTGTCGGCGTACCCGACCCTGACCTCGGAGTACCCGTCGCACGAGGCCCACCTGTCGACCATAGAGTCCTCCCTCCGCGAACTCTCCGCCTCCGGCACCCCCAACCTGGGCATCGTCACGGGCACGGTCCCCTCGTACGAGGCCTTCGCAGCCTCGGAAAGCACGTCCCCGGACGACGCCACGCTGCTCCCGCAGTACGCAACGACACTGGCCGCGCGCGGCCGAGCGGTGGCCTGGCCTCCGCAGCGGGGGGCGGAGTGCTGGTGTGGGGAGGCCAAGAGCTACACGGCGTGCCACGGCGCGTAAACGCTTCCCGAGACCCTACGCATCCCGGAGCAAGCCGCTAAACCGACCCGGCGTGCCGCCCCACGGCTGTGCGCCATGCCGCTCCGGCCGGCCCTCCAGCCCACTCAGGCAGCCACTCCCCTGAGGCCCCGCCCTCCCCGGGCCGCCCGCTCGCTTTTTCCCCGTGCTGGAGCGGCCCGGGTCAAGGGTGGCCCGAAGGGCCATCGGCGCCAGCCGATGCGGGAGCGAAGCGGACGCGCCCTTGAGGCGGGCCGCGGAAGCACGACAATGCCGAGAAACGGGCGGCCTCACGGCTACTAGGGGATGCCAGCGCCTCGGCTGCGTTTCAACACCCAGCCCCACTTGTCAGTAGGTGCTGTTAGAACTGATCCATATCGGTGCGCGAGGTCGTGCAGGGGCACCGCGAGGGATCAGGGGGGAAGCGTGGCGGAACCGACGGGCGGGTCGAAGCCAATCGCGGGCGTGTACGAGAAGCTGATCACGCAGGACGTACGCAACGAGTTGGAGCGATTCGAAGCGGCGGGCTGGAAGGTCATCGACGCCGAGGTCAGCTCGGAGTCAGCTCCTCATGTCCTGGCTCGCCACATAAGTGACGCTGTCGGCCAACGGTTGGCACAACTTCCGGCAGCGGAGCGCGTTAAGGCAGCGAACCGCATCCTCGATGCTCTCGCTACGAGTGCTCCCGAACCGGGCGATGCGGACGCCGTCAGCGCCATCGTCGAGGGCCCGCGGCAACTCTTGACGCTCGCACGGCAGGAGGCCCCGGGGCTATACGCCCTGCGCCCCTTGACGCCTCTGTCTGAGACGTCGCTGATCACCAATTCCCCGGAGGACCTCAGCCTTGGTGCCGAGCTCAGGGCGGAGCTGGCCACGGCAGACCGTATTGATCTGCTCTGCGCCTTCGTGAAGTGGTACGGCATCCGTGTCCTGGAAGAGTCACTGCGCGCCGCCAGGGAACGAGGCGTGCCGATTCGTGTCATCACGACCACCTACATCGGCGCCACCGACCGTCATGCCCTCGACCGCCTGGTCCGGGACTTCGGCGCCACAGTAAAGATCAACTACGAGACACGTTCCACCCGACTGCACGCCAAGGCCTGGCTCTTCAGACGTGAGACAGGCTTTGACACCGCGTACGTGGGCAGCTCCAACCTTTCGAAGGCGGCGCTTGTCGACGGTCTGGAGTGGAATGTACGCCTGTCGTCGGTAGCAACGCCTGCGGTGCTGAACAAGTTCGAGGCCACCTTCGACGCGTACTGGAACGACATCGCATTCGAGACGTACGACCCTGACCTCCACGGCGAACGTCTCGATGAAGCGCTGGCCCAGGCGAGTGGCTCCCACGCCAGCACGGACCTGAAGATCAGCCTCTCCGGCCTGGAGGTACGCCCCTTCCCCCACCAGCGGGACATGCTGGAGCGGCTCACCGTCGAGCGGGAACTCCGCGGGCGGCATCGCAACCTTCTGGTCGCAGCGACTGGAACCGGCAAGACGGTGATGGCCGCCCTGGACTACCGCAACCTATGCCGCGCGTCGGACGGGGGCCGACCGAGACTGCTGTTCGTGGCCCACCGCAAGGAAATCCTCAAGCAGTCTCTCCGTACCTACCGCGAGGTGCTGGACGATGCGTCGTTCGGAGAGCTGCTGCACGCAGGGCAGGATCCACGTGAGTGGGACCACGTCTTCGCTAGCGTCCAATCGCTCAATGTCCAGCGCCTTGAGCAACTGGCACCCGACCACTTCGACATCATCGTCATCGACGAGTTCCACCATGCCACCGCCGCCACCTATCGGCGGGTCATCGACCACTTCACGCCGAAGGAACTGCTGGGTCTGACGGCCACGCCCGAGCGGATGGACGGGCTCAACGTTCAAGACGAGTTCTTCGAGGGCCGGATTGCCGCCGAGATGCGGCTCTGGGAAGCCCTGGAAAACGATCTGCTCTGCCCTTTCCACTATTTCGGAATTCCAGACGGCACAGATCTGACAGACCTTGGCTGGCAGAAGGGCTCATACGCCGATCAGGACCTCGACAACCTGTACACGGGCAACCACGCCCGTGCACGGATTGTGGTCAAGCAGATCCGGGACAAGGTTTCCAACCCCGGCGAAATGCGGGCGCTGGGCTTCTGCGTAACCAAGGCGCACGCTCATTTCATGGCGGACTTCTTCCGAAGCGCCGGCTTCCAGGCAGTCGCGCTCGACAGTGACTCTCCCTCCGATGTGCGCTCCCAGGCACTGTCTGACCTTCGGGACGGAAAGCTCCAAGTGATCTTCTCCGTCGACCTGTTCAACGAAGGACTCGACATCCCTGACGTCGACACGCTGCTCCTCCTCCGCCCCACCAACAGCGCCACCGTCTTCCTGCAGCAGTTGGGGCGGGGCCTGCGGCGAACCGAAACGAAGCCCGTACTTACCGTTCTCGACTTCATCGGGCAGCACCGGGCTGAGTTCCGCTTCGAGGAACAGTTCCGGGCCATGACGAACCTGTCGCGGAACCGACTCCTCGACCACATCGAGCATGACTTCCCGCAGCTGCCATCCGGCTGCCAGATCATCCTGGAAGGCAAGTCGAAAGACCTCGTCATCGACAACATCCGCACCCAGCTGGGCGCCACGGTGAAGACGCTGGTCAAGGAAGTCAGGACCTACGGCACGCCCCACCTCGCCGACTACCTTCGGGAGAGCCGTCGCGAGATCAAGGAGCTGTACAAGAGCGACAACTCCTGGACGGCAGTCCTACGCCGAGCCAACCTGATAGACGAGTCTGCACCTGCGGGGGAAGCCGCCCTTCTCAAGCGGGTCCACGCCTTCCTCCACGTAGACGACCCGGAGCGGGCGGAGGCCTATCTTCGCCTCCTCCAGGACGACGCTCCACCGTACGAGGACCTGAGCCTCACCGATCAGACGTACGCCCGCATGCTGTTCTTCAACCTCTGGGATAACGCAGGTGTCTTCACCAGCTTCCAGGAGGGGCTGGACTCCCTGCGTTCCCAGAAGGCGGTGCGCGACGAGTTGCGGCAGGTGATAGCGCACGTCATCGAGCAGGCTGACCATTTCCCCATTGCGCTGTCCGGCCGCCTCAGCGAGGTCCCACTGAAGGTTCACAGTGCCTACAACCGCTCCGAGATCCTCGCTGCCCTCGGCGTGGCGCGCTTCGGAGGGCAGATGCCCCGGTCCTTCGCACAAGGTGTGCAGTGGGTGGAGGAGCTTCAGACGGACGCCTTGCTCATCACCTTGGAGAAGAACGAGAAAGACTTCTCGCCCACGGTCCGGTACAAGGACTACGCACTGAGCCCCACGCTCTTCCACTGGGAGTCCCAGAACGCCACGGCCGCCGACTCCCGCACCGGTCTGCGCTACCGGCAACACCAGGATCGCGGCAGCCATGTCCTGCTTTTCATGCGGCGCTACAAGAACACCGATATAGGTAAGTCCCAGCCATGGATGCTGCTCGGACCTGCCACCTACGATCAGCACACCGGCAGCAAGCCAATGGCGATCACCTGGCGCCTGAAGCACGAGCTTCCGGCCGACGTGTGGACCTACTCGACCATCACGGCAAGCTGACCGAGGCATGCCGCGCTGCTGGGCAGGGGCGTTCTGCGTCGACCTGGAAGTGAGTCTGGGCACGCTCCAGCACCTCGCCTGAGTGGGCGGTGTGTGTGAGTGCCATTGGGCCTCCCGCTTCTTTGGTCAGTGTCGTGCTTCCGCGAGGGATCGGGCGGAAGTGTCGGCTGAGGGTCGCCGCAGGGCGCCGCTGTCGGGGTGAGAGTCAACGCGGCGCCCTGGTGCGGGGTTATGCCGTCGGGGCCAGGTCTGCCCGGCCGAACAGGAGGGCGTAGCCCGGCGGGAGTTGAGCGAGGAGACGGGTGGTCAGGGACTCGCCGATCCTGTCCGCCAGGACGCCGAGCACCGTACTGACGTCCCAGCGGGCCGTGGCGGGGGTCGAGCCCTCGATGCGGGACGCCACCGACTCCACGAACTCCCGTGCCGTGAGGGGATGCGTCGCGGGTATCTGGGACGCGATCACCCGGCCCGCCTCCCGGGGGAGGGACTGGGCGAGGGATACGCGTTCTTCGCCGGTCACGTGACTGCCCAGGGCGGAGAGGACCGTGCGGGTGACGCGTTCGGCCTGCAGTCGCGTGCCGTACTGGCCCGCCTCGCGTACCGACTCGGTCAGTTCCTCCCAGCGCGCGGCGTCCGCAGCCTCGCCTGTGCGCAGACCAGGGGCGGGGATCGCGGTTCTCGTCTGCGGCTGCGTCGTCGTCACGGTCATCGTGGTGGCTCCTCCTCCGGGACACTTCCGGGCACCGGGACATTCGGTATCCGGGACATCCGGTATCCGGACGTCTGGTACCCCGCAATTCGAAAGGCATGGGCGGTAGTTCGGCCAATGTGCGGCATGTGGTCTCATGCGGCTTGTGGGGCGGCGGCACGGTCCACGGTGCGTCGCGGTCCACGGTGCGGTGCGGTCCACGGCGCGTCGCGGTCCGCGGTGCGGTGCGGTCCGCCGGTGCGGTGCGGTCCACGGTGCGTCGCGGTCCGCGGTGCGGTGCGGCACTCGCGTCCCGGGCCCAGGGGCGGGCTCGGGACGCGTGGGTGCGGTCGGCTCGCGCCGCGTGGGCCGGGGGCGCGTGGGTGCCGTCGGCTCGCGCCGCGTGGGCCAGGGGCGGGGCCGGTGCGGTTCGGCCGGCGGGCCGGGGCCGTGGTCCAGCCGGCCCCTCCCGGCACCTCGCTCCGGCCGTCGGTTCAGCCGCTGATCTGCTTCCGGCTGCCGTCTCCGCCGCTGATCTGGATACGGCGCGGCTTGGCCTGTTCGGCCACCGGGATGCGCAGGGTCAGGACACCGGCCTCGTACGAGGCGTCGATGCGGTCCGTGTCGAGCGTGTCGCCCAGGAACAGCTGGCGGGTGAACGTGCCCGTCGGCCGTTCGGCGACCACGACCTGCGCGCCCTCGGGGGCGGGGCCTCGTCGCTCGGCGCGGACGCTGAGGACGTTGCGTTCGACGTCCAGCTCGATCGTCTCGGGGTCGATGCCCGGCAGGTCGAAGTGGACGAGGAAGTCCTCCCCGGACCGATAGGCGTCCATCGGCATGGCGGACGGGCGGGTGCTGTTCGGGCCGAACACCTGCTGCGTGAGCCGGTCCAGTTCACGGAACGGGTCAGTACGCATGAGCATCACAGGTCACTCCTCTCTTCTGGCACTGAGTGCGATGCCCTACGCCTTCTTATATAGCTCGGAGCCGGAAAGTTGACAAGCTCAGACTCAGGTCCGGATGGTCCGATCGCCCGCGCGTAGCCTCGGGGCAGACATAAGGGACGACCGACGGATACGACGGATACGAGGAGGCACTCATGGCCAGGGTTCCCAGCGCGGTTGTCGCCGCTACCGGGCTTGTCGGCGGCTACGGCGTCGCCCGCTGGACGAAGAAGCGGCAGCTGGGCGGGGCCGTCCTGGCCGTCGCCGGTGCCGCGGCGGCGCAGCAGTGGCGCGCGCGGGCCGGCGGGAAGGCGGCGGGCGCGCTGACCGCCGCCTACGTGGCCGCCTTCGCCGGGTCCCACCCGCTCGCCAAGAAGGTCGGCGCCTGGCCGTCCGTCCTCGGTGTCGCCGGCGCCGTCGCCCTCGCCTCCTGGGCCGTCGCCGACCGCAAGGCCTGAGCGGCTCCTCCACCCGGCCCGCTCACGCGGGCCCGGTCGGAGGCGTCACCTCCCCAGCGCCCCGCGCAGCGTCATCCCGTGCCGTGTGCGCAGTCTCCGTACCTCCCAGACCGACAGTGCCGTCACCGAGACGGGGCCGCCGAGCAGGAAGGTGTAGAGGACCACGGGCGGGGCCGCGACGTCCGGGCCGTCGAAGAGGCCGAGGACGAACAGGGACCAGACCAGCAGCGGGGAGATCAGGGCCGGCAGCAGCTCGTGCACGTCGCCCAGGCGGAAGCAGGAGTTGAGGCCGTGGACCAGCGCGACCAGCGTGAAGAGGACCGCGAAGACCAGCGCCAGCGCGCAGACCAGGCCGCCGATGATGAACAGCGCCACGAGCAGCAGGCCGACCAGGATGCCGTGGTAGCCGACGTCGGCCGTCGAGATGATGTCGCCCTTCAGCATCTTCACCATCAGCCAGGCCGCCCCGGCGCCCAGCGCGATCGCGCCCAGTGAGCTGAGCGGACCGGCCAGCCGGGCGGCGTAGCGGCGGCCCAGCGGGGAGCGGGCCGCGACGATGAAGGCGGTCACGGCGACGAAGCCCACGACGAGGGTGAGACCGCTGCCGATGAGCAGATCCTCCACCTTGCCCATGACGAACTGCTCCCGCCCCTCGGCCAGCGGATACGCCATCAGCAGCCACACCGTGGCGACGATCCCCACCGCCGTACGGGCCCACTGGAGTCCGGAGACGACCGGGTCCTCGATCCGGTCGGGACGGGACGGCGCGGTCAGCGTCGTGGCGACCGCGAAGGGACCGGGTATCGACCGTATCGACCGCAGGCGCGCGGACGCGCCCCCTCGGCTGCTGCTCACTGACACTCCCCCGAAGACGTACCGAACGGCGGCGCGCGCCCGGCGAGTTCACCCGTTCGCACGTGCCACGGCCCGTCACCCTAGCCGATCTTGGGGGAGCCGCCCTCACCTGTTCCCGTCACCCTGCCGGAACGCCTTCCGGTAGCCCTGCGGACTCGTCCCCACCACCTTGCGGAACCGTTCCCGGAAGGCCGTCGGGGAGCCGAACCCCGTCTGGAGGGCGATCCGTTCGACCGGATGGTCCGTCGTCTCCAGCAGGTACTGCGCCCGCCGCACCCGCGCCCGGTGGAGCCACTGGAGCGGTGTCGTACCGGTCTGGTCCCGGAAGCGCCGGTTGAGGGTACGGGTGCTCATGCCGGCCTTCCCCGCGATCTCGTCCAGCGTCAGGTCGCGGTCGCAGTGGTCCTCCAGCCAGTGCAGCAGGGGCTCCAGGGTCGCGCCGGCCGGGGCCGGGGGGAGGTCGTGGACGATGAACTGGGCCTGCCCGCCCTCCCGTTCCAACGGCATCACGGACAGCCGTGCCGCGTGCGCGGCGACCGCCGAACCGAAGTCCCTGCGGATCATGTGCAGGCACATGTCCAGGGCCGCCGCCGCCCCCGCCGACGTCAGGAACTGGCCGTTGTCGACGTACAGGACGTTCGGATCGACCGTCACCTCCGGATACATCGCCGCCAGCCGGCCGGCCGCGAGCCAGTGCGTCGTCGCCCGCGCGCCGTCCAGCAGGCCCGTCGCCGCGAAGAGGAACGCACCCACGCAGATCGACGCGATACGCGTGCCGTTCGCCGCCGCCGAGCGGAGCGCTTCGGCGACCCCCGGCGGCAGCGTCTCCGGGGGCTCCGCCACCCCCGGCAGGATGATCGTGTCGGCCTCGGCCAGCGCCTCCAAGCCGTACGGCGCCCGCACCGCGAAGGCACCGGCGCTCACCTCGTCCCGTACCGAGCACACGCGCACCCGGTACGGCTCCCGGCCGTCGGGCAGCCGCGCCCAGCCGAAGGTGTCGATGGGGGCGGACAGGTCGAACGGGATGACGCCGTCCAGCGCCAGTAAGGCCACGGTATGCATGGCAGGAACGTAGTCGTACGACGGGTTGTCGCCAACCTGGGCAGCCGGGGAACCCGGCACCACACCCGGCCCGGCACCCGGCCCGGCCCGGCACCCGGCCCGGCCCGGCACCCGGCACCCGGCACCCGGCACCCGGCACCCGGCACCCGGCACCCGGCACCCGGCACCCGCATCATGGCAGGAGGTTCACCGGGCTCCGCCTCGGTGGCGGGAATCCGTCGACAGCCGGCAATCACGCCACTGTCGGGGGATCTTCGCCGCTCCTACCGTCGCCCCGTGACCAAGTTCCTCCTCGCCGTCCACGTCATCGCCGCGATCCTCGCCGTCGGTCCGGTCGCCGTCGCCGCCAGCATGTTCCCGCCCGCCGCCCGCCGGGCCCTGGCCACCGCCACCGCGCCCTCCACGGCCACCGCCACCGCACCGTCCACCGCACCCGCACCCGCACCCGCACCCGCACCCGCGCAAACCGGCACCGTCGGGCCCGGCGACTTCAACGACCCCAGTGGTATCGGCGGCTCCGGCAGCATCGACGGCTTCGGCGGCTCCGACGCCACGGGGACGCTGCGGCTGCTGCACCGGATCTGCCGGGTGTACGCCGTCGTCGGCGTCGTCGTCCCGGTCTTCGGGTTCGCCACCGCGAGCCGGATGGGCGTGCTCGGCAGCGTCTGGCTGATCGTGTCGATCGCGCTGACCGCCCTCGCCGCCCTCGTGCTCGCCGCGCTGGTCCTCCCGGCCCAGAGCGCGCTCGTCGAGGGCGACGGTACGGCCGCGGTGACCGCCCGGCTCGCGATGTACACCGGGCTGTTCAACCTCCTGTGGGCCGCGGTGACCGTCCTGATGATCGTCCGGCCGGGCTCCACCACCGGCGCCTGACGCCCACCGCGCCGGCCGGGCTCCACCACCGGCACCCGACGCCCACCGCGGCCGACCGGGCCCCACCACCGGCACCCGACGCCCACCGCGCCGGCCGGGCCCCCTACCGGCACCCGACACTCACCGCACCCGACCCTCACCCACCGACCGGACTCCACCACCGTCACCCGACACTCACGCCACCGGCCGGGCCCCCACCGGCACCCGACACTCACCCCACCGGCACCCGACACTCAGCCCACCGGCCGGCCCCCTACCGGCACCCGACCCTCACGGCCTGCTCGCCGCCGGTGGGGCCGCCGGGCCGCGGCCCCGGCCGCCGGAACCGTCGCCCTGCGCCACCGCCCGGGCCCGGCCCGCCACCGCCGTCAGCGGGCGGGCGATGTCCTCCAGGGACCGGCGTTCGGCCCGTACCGCGAGGAACGCCGCGACCAGGCCGGCCGCGCACATCAGCGCCGCGCCGACACAGAAGGCGAGAACCGTGTCCCCGACCTTGCCGGTGCCCGTGAGATCGGCGAACAGCAGCGGCCCGCTGATACCGCCGGCCGCGGTCCCGAGGGCGTAGAAGAAGGCGATGGACATCGCCCTCGTCTCCATCGGGAAGATCTCCGACACCGTGAGATAGGCACTGGAAGCCCCCGCCGAAGCGAAGAACAGCACCGCGCACCAGCAGGCGGTCAGCGTGCCCGCGGTCAGCGAGCCCCGGTCGAACAGCCACGCCGTGCCGAACAGCAGCAGACCCGAGAGCAGGTACGTCGAGGAGATCATCACCCGGCGGCCGACCGTGTCGAACAGCTTCCCCAGCAGCAGCGGGCCGCAGAAGTTGCCGACCGCGATCACCGCGAAGTAGTAGCCGGTGTGGTCGGAGGGCACGTCGAAGAACTTGGTCAGGATCGCGCCGAAGCCGAAGGTGATGGCGTTGTACAGGAACGCCTGGCCGATGAAGAGGGAGAAGCCGAGAACGGCGCGCTTGCGGTACCGGCCGAAGACCGTACGGGCGATCTCCAGGAACGACACGCTCTTGCGCTGATGGATCTCCAGCTCACCCTGGGGCTCGGGAAGCCGCCCGCCCTTCTCCGACTCCACCCGGCGCTCGATGTCGGAGACGATCTCCTCCGCCTCCCGGTCCCGGCCGTGGATCAGCAGCCAGCGCGGGCTCTCCGGGACGTGCCGCCGTACGAGGAGGATGACGAGCGCGAGGACCGCACCGAGAGCGAACGTCAGCCGCCAGCCGACGTTCGCGGCCAGCAGGTCCGTGTTCAGCGCGACGATCGACAGCAGCGAACCGCCGACCGCGCCCAGCCAGAAACTGCCGTTGATCATCAGATCGACCCGGCCGCGGTAGTCCGCCGGGATCAGCTCGTCGATCGCCGAGTTGATCGCCGCGTACTCGCCGCCGATGCCGAAGCCGGTCAGAAACCGGAACAGGAAGAACCACCAGGCTTCCCAGGACACGGCCGTCAGGGCCGTCGCGGCGAGGTACACCGCCAGGGTGATCATGAAGAGCCTCTTGCGGCCCCAGCGGTCCGTCAGCCGCCCCCAGAACAGGGCCCCCGAGCACGCACCCGCCACATACAACGCGGCGGCCACGCCCGTGACCTGACCGGAGGAGATCGACAGGCCGCTGCCGGGCTCCGAGAGCCGGCTGGCGATGTTGCCGACGACCGTGACCTCCAGGCCGTCCAGGATCCACACGGTGCCCAGGCCGATGACGATCGTCCAGTGCCAGCGCGACCAGGGCAGCCGGTCCAGCCGGGCGGGGATGTCGGTGGTGATGGTCCGGCCGCTCTCGGCCTCGGCTGTGCTCATGGGCACCCCTCCTCCTCCAAGGACGGATGTCCGGGTGCCCTGACCTCGTCGAAATAGGCCGGGCCCCCCTTCAGGCCCCCACTCCGCGCGAGACCGCGTAGATCAGCAGACCCGCCAGGGATCCCACCACCGTGCCGTTGATCCGGATGAACTGCAGGTCGCGGCCGATGTGCGCCTCGATCTTGCGGGTGGTGTGCTCGGCGTCCCAGCCCGCCACCGTGTCCGTGATCAGCAAGGTGATCTCCTTGCGGTACGTCGTCACCACGTGCACCGCCGCGCCCTCCACCCAGCTGTCGACCTTCTCCTGCACCTTCGGCTCGGTCGCCATCCGCGCACCCAGCGACAACAGCGCCGCCCGCACCCGCCGGCGCAACTGGCTGCGCTCGTCCTCCGCGGCCGCCACGATCATCGACCGTACGGCCGTCCACGCGGACGCGATCAGATCCTGCACCTCGCCCCGGCCCAGCACCTCACCCTTGAGCCGCTCCACCCGCACCCGCGTGTCCGTGTCGGACTGGAGGTCGGAGGCGAAATCGGTGAGGAAGCGGTCCAGCGCGCCACGCGCCGGATGCGAGGGCATGTCCCGCATCTCGGTGACGAACCGCAGCAGCTCCTTGTACACCCGCTCGCCGACCTTGCGGTCCACGAACCGCGGGGTCCACCCGGGCGCACCGCCCTCCACGGCCACCATCACATCGTCCCGGTGCAGCACCAGCCAGTCGTGCGCGCGGGCCACCACCAGGTCCACGGCCCGCCGGTGCCCACCGTCCGCGACGACCTTCTCCAGCATCTTGCCGATCCCCGGGGCGATCTCCTGGGTGTTCGCCCGCCGGGTGATCGCCTCACCGACGACCGCCTGCACATCCGAGTCCCGCAACACGGTCAGGGCCCCGCGCAGCGCGGTGGCCAGCTCCGCCGTCACCCGGTCCGCGTGCTCCGGCTCCGCCAGCCAGGCACCGAGCCGGCTGCCGATGCCGACCGCCCGCAGCCGCTGCCGGACGACGTCCTCGGACAGGAAGTTCTCACCGACGAACTCGCCCAGCGAGATGCCCAGCTGGTCCTTCTTGGTGGGGATGATCGCGGTGTGCGGAATGGGCAGCCCCAGCGGATGCCGGAAGAGCGCGGTCACCGCGAACCAGTCGGCGAGCGCGCCGACCATGCCGGCCTCGGCGGCCGCCGCCACGTAGTCCGCCCACTGCCCGGCACCGTCGTGCGCAGCGAACTTCGCCAGGACGTAGACCACCGCCACGAACAGCAGCAGGCCCGTCGCCGTGAGCTTCATGCGCCGCACCCCGCGCCGGCGCTCCTCGTCGGCCGGGGTGAACGCCGTCATGGTCCGGTACGACACGCTCCGCGCCGGTGTTCCCGTCTCGGTAGGTTCCATCAGCTCCACCCGTTCGGTGATCCCGCCCACAATTGTCCCTTCCTGACCGACTCCCGGAACAGAACAGGAGTTCCCGGTGTCTGTCTGAGGCGGGAGCAGTGGCAGGGGCCTGTCAGGTCTCCCCGGCCCGTGACGGATCACGGGCTCAGCAGGATCGGAGCCTTCAGCTCCCATCTTCCGAGGAGAACAACACAAGCATGGCCAAGCGTCATGTCGACGGTGCCGGGGTGTCCCCCGCGAAGCACCGTGCCGTCCTGAGCGCCCTCGTCGCGCTGGTCGTGGCCCTGTCCACCGCCATATACGTCACCGTCGCCGCCGACGACGGCACCCCCCGCACCACCCTCGCCGACGGCCGCCCGCACCACGGCGCCGCCGCCCCCGCCTCCACCGGCACCTGGGCCGGCGCCTGGGCCACCGCCCCCGTCGGCGGCGAACCCGGCACCGAAACGGCCGGCCTGGCGGGCCGCTCGGTCCGCAACGTCGTGCACACGAGCACCGGCGGCACGAGTGCCCGCGTCACGCTGTCCAACCTCTACGGCCGGTCACCCCTCACCCTCACCCACGCCTCCCTCGCCCTGGCCACGGGCGCCGGCACCGCGACCGCCGACGCGCAAACGATGCGCCGCCTCACCTTCAACGGCAGCACCAGCGTCGTCATACCCGCCGGCGGACAGTCCGTCAGCGACGCGACACCCCTGGCCATCCCGCAGGGCACCGACGTCCTGGTCACCACCTACTCCCCCACCCCGTCGGGCCCGGTCACCTACCACCCGCACGCCCGGCAGGTGTCCTACCTCGCCACCGGCGACCACACCGAGGACACGACCGGCACCCCGTACACCGAACAGACCCCCTACTGGCGCTACCTCACCGCCCTCGACGTCCTCGGCGACGAGGCCGCCGGCACCGTCGTCGTCTTCGGCGACTCCATAACCGACGGCGTCACCTCCACCGTCGGCGCCAACCACCGCTGGCCCGACATCCTCTCCGGCCGGCTGCGCGGCGCCCTGGCGGACGGCGGGCAACCGCCCCGCTACAGCGTCGTCAACGAGGGCATCAGCGGCAACCAGGTCCTCGCCGGCGGGCTCGGCCGGCCCGCCGAGAACCAGAGCGGCCTCGGCCGCTTCGGCCGCGACGTCCTCGCCCGCACCAACGCCAAGGCCGTCGTCATCGACCTCGGCGTCAACGACATCCTGCGCAACCCGCGGGTCGCCGACCCCGACCGCATCGTCACCGGCCTGCGCACGCTGGTCCGCCAGGCGCACGCCCGCGGCCTCAAGGTCGTCGGCGCCACCCTGATGCCGTTCAAGGGCCACCGCGCCTACACCCCCGCCCGGGAGGCGGTACGCCGGCAGATCAACGAGGAGATCAGGGCAGGCGGCGTGTACGACGCGGTCGTCGACTTCGACAAGGCCCTCAGGGACCCCTACGACCCCCGCCGCCTGCGCTCCGAGTACGACTCCGGCGACCATCTGCACCCCAGCGACCTGGGCTACCGCACCATGGCCGAGACCTTCGACCTCGACACCCTGAACGGCACGGGACAGACGGAGCTGTAGCGGGACCTCGGGGGCGGACGGAGCGGCGACCGGGGGCTCAGGCAGGGCTCAGGCAGGCGGAGCGGCCGCCGAGGCTCGGGGCGGACGGCGGCGCGGCCGGGCGCGTTGGACGGACGGGGGGCCTGCCAAGGGCACGGGGTCACAACCGCTGGTGGCTCGCGGCAGGCGGGGGCTCGAGCCGGCGACTCGGGGCAGGCGGAAAGCTCGGGCTGGTGGCTCGCGGCAGGCGGGGGCTCGGGCTGGTGGCTCGCGGCAGGCGGGGGGCATGGCCGGGGTCGGGCGGACGGGGGCGTGGGGTGGTGGCTCGGGGCAGGCGGGGGCTTGGGCTGGTGGCGAGGAATACTGGCGGACATGACCCGCTTGATCCTCGCCACCCGCAACGCCGGAAAGATCACCGAGCTGAGGGCGATCCTCGCCGAGGCCGGACTGCCGCACGAACTGATCGGCGCCGACGCCTTCCCCGAGATCCCCGACGTCAAGGAAACCGGCGTCACCTTCGCCGAGAACGCCCTCCTCAAGGCCCACGCCCTCGCCCAGGCCACCGGCCTTCCCGCCGTCGCCGACGACTCCGGCCTCTGCGTCGACGTGCTGAACGGCGCCCCCGGCATCTTCTCCGCCCGCTGGGCCGGCCGCCACGGCGACGACAAGGCCAACCTCGACCTGCTGCTCGCCCAGCTCTCCGACATCGCGGAGGAGCACCGGGGCGCCCACTTCGCCTGCGCGGCGGCGCTCGCCCTGCCGGACGGCACGGAACGGGTGGTGGAGGGCCGACTGCTCGGCACCCTGCGGCACGCCCCCGCGGGCACGAACGGCTTCGGCTACGACCCGGTCCTCCAGCCGGAGAACGAGACGCGGACGTGCGCGGAGCTGAGCCCCGAGGAGAAGAACGCGATCAGCCACCGGGGGAAGGCGTTCCGGGCACTGGTGCCGGTGGTACGGGAGCTGTTGGGCTGAACCTCACAGAAAGCCCCCGCGCCTTTGAAAGCAAGGTGCGGGGGCTCTTTCGCTTGTGGGCCCGGTGGGACTCGAACCCACGACACACCGGACCTAAACCGGCGCCCTCTTGGCCAGCTGGGGTACGGGCCCTCAACCTCGCCTACTCTACTGGGCGCCGCGCACCACTCGTCGACCTCCTCGGCACCAGGTGCTGGTGATCGCGTGGCAGTTGGGGCAGAGCAGGCGCAGATTCTCCTGCCTGTTGTCGCGCCAGTCACCGTTGACGTGATCGACTTCCAGCGTCATGGGCTTCCCCAGCCACTCCCCACCGACTCCGCAGCCGGCGCACTTCTCAGGCACCCCGATGGCATGAAGCGCTCGTCGGAGCAGCACGGTTTTCGTCCGGTTCTCGCCCTCGTGCTTGACCAGGATGTCCTCGGCCCGCTTGGCAGTCGTGCTCGGCCTGCCCCGCTGATGGGCCTGTCCCAAGAAGTGCGAGGTGTCGAGTCCGTCGTCTGCCACCCACTGGTGGAACAGCGTTCGGAGCTGACCGCTACAGGGTTTGCCAAGGATCCGGAGAGCACCCGCGATGGAGGTTGCGTCTTCGACTGCACGCCGCAGCACTTCAGGGTCCGGCTTGGGAGGCGGTCCACCAGTCCGCCTGCGTGGGAAATGTGAGACGTCGATACCGAAATACTCGAAGCGCTTGTAGAGGTGTCGGCGCAGGTTGCGATAGGGACGTACGCCTAAGAAGGCGATGACCTCGTCGATGTCTGCACATTGCGCGGCTGCTTGGGCCAACCGTTCACGGGTGTACCGCACTCCGCTGTTCATTCGGCACCCGCCCGAGTCCGCCGCTTGCCCCGTCCTCGGTAGGTGTCCGTCGTCGAGTGGCAGTTGGGACAGAGGAACCGCAGGTTCTCGACGCGGTTGTTCCGCCAGTTGCCGTCGATGTGGTCCACCTCCAACGGCAGCGGTTCGCCGAGCCACACCGGCTCGATACCGCACCGGGCGCAGCGTTCTTCCACTCCCACCTCGCCCATGGCCCTTTTGAGTCGCTGCCGCGGGATGCGGGGAGCGTGCGCCGAGGTGTCCTCGACAAGGATCTCCCCGGCGGTTCGGCGCCGCCGGTTGTCCCTCATCCGCTCGGTTCGGACCACAGCCGTGAAGTGCGAGGTGTCGATTCCGTGCGCCTTGATCCGTCGGGCGATGTTGGTCTGGTGACCGCCCACGGGGTCGAGGCCCAGTCGGCGTACGACCTCGTTGACGCTCGCGGATACCGCGACGACCGGCTCAAGAATCTCCCTGGTCCACTTCACCCCCTCCCGCTCGAAGTGCGACACGTCCACACCGAGCTTCTTCATCCGCTCGAGCACGTACCGCCGTGTCGGGCTCCTCGGGTCCACCCCCAGTCTCTCCAGCGCCTCCGACAGCGTTCGCGCTCCGTGTGCCGCCGTCTCCAGGCGTTCCTTCGTGTACGCGCCGGCCCCCATCGAGCCCCTCCGTTCCGGGCATGCGTTCGCGGCCCGTACGGAGTAACGAACCGTTTATCGGACAGTCACGGTCGGGGGTACGAGAACGGCCCGCGCCGGGTCGTTCCGGTGCGGGCCGTCGGCAGTCGGTGCGGGGTGGGTCAGATGCCCAGGTCCTTGATGATCTTGGCCACGTGGCCCGTCGCGCGGACGTTGTACAGGGCGCGCTCGACCTTGCCCTCCTCGTCCACGATGATCGTGGAGCGGATGACGCCCATGTAGGTCTTGCCGTAGTTCTTCTTCTCGCCGTAGGCGGCGAAGGCCTCGGTGACCTTCTTGTCGGGGTCGGCGAGGAGGGTGACCTTGAGGGACTCCTTCTCGCGGAACTTCGCGAGCTTCTCCGGCGCGTCCGGCGAGATGCCGATGACGTCGTAGCCGGCGGAGGCCAGGACCTCCAGGTTGTCGGTGAAGTCGCAGGCCTGCTTGGTGCAGCCGGGGGTCAGGGCGGCCGGGTAGAAGTAGACGATGACCTTGCGGCCCTTGTGGTCCGCCAGGGACACCTGGTTGCCGTCGGCGTCGGGCAGGGTGAACGCGGGGGCAACGTCCCCGGGCTGGAGTCGCTCGCTCATCGGACTAGCGTAACCGGGGGGCCTTGCGGTGCGGCGCGGCGATGAGCTGACAGACTGTTCGGAACAGCATCAGCAGACTTCGGAGGCCGTACGGTGGCGGACACGTCGGACACCAGAACCCCGGCGCAGATCGAGGCGGACATCAAGCGCCGCCGTGAAGTGCTGGCCGAGACGCTCGACGAGATCGGGGTGCGGGTGCATCCGAAGACCATCGTCGGGGATGCGAAGGCCAAGGTCGTCGCCAATGTCGATCACACGCTCGGGCGGGCTTATGTGCAGGTCAACCGGGTGGTGAGTGATGTCCGGGCGCGGTTTGTGGATGACGAGGGGGCGCCTCGGCTGGAGCGGATCGTGCCCGCCGCGCTCGTCGTCGTGGGGGTCGTGGGGCTGCTCGCCCTCGGGGCCCGGCGGCGCAGGGACTGACCGGGACAGGTAGGTTCACAGCGTGAGCGCCAAGAGAAACGAGCACAGCACCCCCCACCACGACAAGCTGCCGATCCGGATGCTGCACGACCGGGTTCTCGTGCGGCAGGAGACCGGTGAGGGCGAACGGCGGTCGGGGGGCGGCATTCTGATTCCCGCCACCGCGGCGGTCGGGCGGCGGCTGGCCTGGGCCGAGGTCGTCGCGGTCGGCCAGAACGTACGTACGGTGGAGCCGGGCGACCGTGTCCTGTACGACCCGGAGGACCGGGCGGAGGTCGAGGTGCGGGGTGTGGCGTACGTGCTCATGCGCGAGCGTGATCTGCACGCCGTCGCCGCGGACCGGTTCGAGGGGTCGGAGGACTCCACGGGCCTGTACCTCTGACGCGGGGCGGTCCGCGCGCAGCGTCGGCGTGGCGTCGTCGTAGCGATCGACGGTGTGGCGTAGGCGTGGCGACCGACGGTGTGGCGTAGGCGTGGCGACCGACGGTGTGGCGTCGGCGTAGCGACAGGCAGAGCGATGGCGAAGAGGGCCGGTGACGATGGTCACCGGCCCTCTTCGGCGTGGCTTTGTTATGTTCGGAGGGAACCCGACGAGACGCGCCGTACCGGGTCGAAGGCAAAGACGACGCACCCCGGAGAAGAGTCGTCACGTCTCGGAGGTGCCTGTCATGGCCTGGGTTCTGCTCGTCGTCGCCGGTCTGCTGGAGGTCGGCTGGTCGATCGGGATGAAGTACAGCGAGGGTTTCACCCGGCTGGTCCCGAGTCTGTTCACCGGCGTCGGCATCGTCGCCAGCATGGCCTTGCTGTCGTACGCCGCGAAGTCCCTGCCCATCGGTACGGCGTACGGCGTGTGGGTGGGCATCGGTGCGGCCGGTGCGGCGGTGCTCGGCATGGTGGTGCTGGGTGAGCCTGTCACCGCCGCCCGGATCTTCTTCGTGTGTCTGCTGCTGGTCGCCGTGGTGGGGCTGAAGGCGACCAGCGGCCACTGAGCCCCGGCGATCACTGAGCCCTGGCGATCACTGGGACCCGGCGGTCGCTGAGCCCGGCGACCGCCGGGTCCCAGCGGTCAGTGGTCGCTGGGTCCCGGCGGTCACTGCGTGATCGCGTCACCGTGGCGTCAGGTGCCGGGGCCGCCTCCGGTGCCCTCGACCGTGCCGGTGGTGCCGCCGGCGTCGGTGCCGCCGCCCGGGGTGCCGCCGCCGGTCGTCGGGCCGCCGCCGGTCGTGTCGCCGCCGGTGGTGGTGCCGCCCCCGTCGGTGGTCGGGCCGCCGCCGGTCGTGTCGCCGCCGGTGGTGGTGGTGCCGCCCCCGTCGGTGGTGGCACCGCCGCCCGTCGTCGCGCCGCCGCCCGTGGTGGGACCACCGCCGGTGGTCGCGCCTCCGCCGGTGGTCGCGCCGCCGTCGGTGCTCGGGCTGGCGGTCGCGCCGCCGGTGTCCGGGCCGCCGTCGGTGGTGGTGCCGCCGGTGTCCTGGCCGGCGTCGGTGCCGGGCTCGGGCGTGCCGGTGGCGGGGGGTTCCTGGATCTGGTCGGCGCCCTGCTGGAGCTGGAGGTCGAACTCGGTGGCCGCCTTGCCCTTGAGCGCGTCGCGCGTGTACTGGGCCCAGATCTCGGTGGGCGGGCCGCCGCCGTTCATGCGGGGCTGGCCGAGGGCGTTGTACAGCGGCATGTGCTTGGCGGTCACCGGGTCCTGGCCCATGACGGAGACCACCGTGGCCAGGTCGGGGGTGTAGCCGGCGAACCAGGCGGCGGTGTCGCTCTCGGCGGTGCCGGTCTTGCCGGCCGCCGGGCGGCCGGCGTTCAGCGCGGCGGTGGCGGTGCCGGTCTGGACCACGCTCTGCAGGACGGAGGTGGTGGTGTCGGCGGCTTCCCGGCTGACGGCCTGCTTGTCCGGCTGCTCGGGCAGGCGGATGTCGTCCCTGCCGTCCTTGGTGATCTTCTCGACCAGCGTGTACGCGCCGTGCTTGCCGTGGTTGGCGAGCGTGGCGTAGGCCTCCGCCATCTCCAGGACGCTGGCGTTGGCGGTGCCGAGGGCCATGGACGGGGACGGGTAGAGGTCCGGGGTGTCGGCGGGGATGCCGAGGCCGATCGCGGTCTGCT
Source organism: Streptomyces musisoli (assembly GCF_016741855.1). Taxonomy (GTDB): domain Bacteria; phylum Actinomycetota; class Actinomycetes; order Streptomycetales; family Streptomycetaceae; genus Streptomyces; species Streptomyces musisoli. The sequence continues at coordinate 832,145 of NZ_JAERRH010000003.1, forward strand.
TGACCTTCTCGGGGCCGACGTCGGCGGCCATCTGCGCGTACACCGAGTTCACCGACAGGTCGGTGGCCTTGCGGACGGTGATGGGGCCGTAGGACCGCTGGTCCTCGTTCTCCGGGCCGTACGGTGCGCCGCTCCAGCCCTGGACGACCCGCTTGTTGGTGCCGTCGTAGATGGTGTTCGGGGTGATCGTGCGGCCGTCCTGGGTGGTCGAGCCGTTCTCCACGGCGGAGGTGAACACGAACGGCTTGAACGTGGAGCCGACCTGGAAGTCACCGCGGGTCGCGCCGTTGGTGTACTGCTTCACGTAGTCGATGCCGCCGTACATGGCGACGACCTTGCCGGTCTTGGGGTCGACGGAGGCGCCGCCGGCCCGGACGTAGGTGTCGGCCTTGCGGTTCTTCTTGTCCAGCTTGGAGATCAGCTGGTCGTCGACCGCCTTGACGAAGGCGTCCTGCCTGTCCTTCTGGATGGTGGTGGTGATGCGGTAGCCGCCGAGCTTGAGGTGGTCGGCGTCGATGATGTTGTTGCTGGTGAGGTACTGCTTGACCGCTTCGACGAGGTAGCCGCGCTGGCCGGACATGCCGGTGGAGATCGTCTGCTCCTTCGGCATGGGGAACTTCATGCCGGTGCGCTCGGACTCGTCGAGCCAGCCCTTCTTGACCATGCCGTCCAGGACGTAGTTCCAGCGGGCGACGGCCGCCTTCTTGTTCTCCGGGTGGGCGACGACGTCGTACTCGCTGGGCGCGTTGACGAGCGCGGCGAGGTAGGCGGCGCGGGCCGGGTCGAGGTCGGCGGCGTCCTTGCCGTAGTAGGCCTGGGCGGCGGACTGGATGCCGTAGGCGTTGCGGCCGAAGTAGCTGGTGTTGAGGTAGCCCTCGAAGATCTCGTCCTTGGACTTGTTCTGGTCGAGCTTGATCGCGATGAAGAATTCCTTGGCCTTGCGGGTGACCGTCTGTTCCTGGGCCAGGTAGTAGTTCTTCACGTACTGCTGGGTGATCGTCGAGCCGGACTGCTTGCCCTTGCCGGTGGCGGTGTTCCAGCCGGCGCGGATCATCGCCTTGGGGTCGACGGCGGACTCGGTGTAGAAGTCGCGGTCCTCGGCGGCGAGTACGGCGTGCTGGGCGGCCTTGGAGACCTGGGCGAGGCTGACGTTCTCGCGGTTGACGTCGCCGTCGCGGGCGAGCTGCGAGCCGTCGGCGTAGAGGTAGACGTTGCTCTGCATGGTCGCGAACGCGTTGGCCGGCGGGATCTTGACCATCGAGTAGCCGAGGAAGAAGAGGCCGATGATCAGCAGTACGCCGACGAAGAAGGTGCCGAGGAGCATGCGCCAGGTCGGGATGATCCGCCGCCATCCGGTGCGCTTGGGCCGCTTGCCCTTCTTGGTCTTCTTGCCCTTGCCTGCGGCGGATCCGCCGTCGGCGGCGGCGAGGGCGGTCGTCTTGTTGGCACCGGCGTCCGGGCGCGCGCCGGCACCGGATCCGGCACGGGCACCGGCGGCACGGGCCGCGGTGGCACCGGCCGCGGCACCGGCGGCGGTCGCACCGGCCGCGGCACCGCCGGCGGTGGCACCGGCTCGGGCGGCGGCGCTGCCGGCCTGGGCGGCGGCTCCTGCGGCGGCTCCGGCCTTGCCGGCCTGGGCGCCGGCTCCGGCCGCGGCGACGGCGGCGGCACCAGCGGCACCGGCGGCGCCCGCCGCGCGGGCGGCGCGGGCGGCTCGTGCGGCGGCCGGGGAGGACGGGGCGGCGGCACCGGTGCCGGCCGCGTCGGCGGCGTTGGCGGCCTGGGCGGCGTGGTTCCGGCCCCCGGGGCGGGGCGCGTCGCGGCGGGGAGTACGGCCGGTGGGGTTCGGTTCCGCCGGGGAGGCCGTCGTGCTCTTGTCCCCGGCTGGGCCCGGCTCGCCCGCGCGGGGTGCGCCGACCCGCCGGAGGACCTGGGTGGTCTCGGGCGCCTGCTCGGGCCCGGAACCTCGGGAAGCGCCGGCGGGCTTTCCGGAACCGCGGGATGGACCACCCGCGCCCCCCTGCCCACCACCGGCACCCGCGCCGACACCGGAAGCGTTGCCGACACCGGCCGCGCTGCCGGTACCCGGCGCGGCACCGGCCGCCTTGCCGGCTCCCCGGGCGGCACCGGCCGCCGTACCGGACTGGGCCTGTCGGCCCGGCTTGCCGGTCCCGGCCGAGGGCGCGGTTCCGTCCGCGGGTGTCCGGGGACCCGGGGGCGGGGTGATGCGCCGAAGCACCTGAGTGCTCTCGGCCGACGGAGTCCCGTCGGACCCGGCCGGGCCCTCGGAGGCGGCCGGGCCCTCGGAGGCGGCCGGCTTCCTGGGTCCGGGGGTCTTCCCGGAGGCGGATGCACCGCCGGAGCCCGGGGCGCCACCGGCACCCGAAGCACCACCGGGACCCGAAGCAGCATCGGGACCCGAAGCACCGCCGGACACCCGGCCGCCGCTGGAACCCGGAGCACGACCGGACGCCGAAGACGCGCCCGGTGCCGAAGACCCGGCGGACGCTGAAGACGCGCCGGACGCCGAAGACGCGCCGGACGCCGAAGACGCGGGGGTCCCCGCCGGGTCCGCCGGGTCCTTCTGTTCCGTGCGGGCGCCGCGGGCCGCCTGGCGGGCGCGGGCCATGGAAGCCGTCCGGTCCGGCGCCGCCGAGCCCGGGCGGCCCGAGCCGTCCGCGGACGGCGAGCCGGACCGTGCGGTGCCTTCGCCGGACGTGGAGGCCGTACGTGCGGTGTCGGCCTGAGGGGCGCGGCCCCCCGTGCCGTTCCCGGGTGTGGCCGGACCACTCTTCCGGGTGCCGTCGGCTTCCCCGGCCCGAGAGCCACGGGTGCCGTCGGATTCCCCGGCGCGGGGGCCGCGGGTGCCGTCGGCGGGGCGCTCGCCGCTCTGCGGCTTCCCGGCGCCCGCGGCCCGCACGGCTCCCGGTGCCCGGTCGGCGGTCTCGGACCGGTCGGTGGTTTCAAGCCGGGCGGTGTCGGGCCTGGTGGCGCGCCGAGCGTCCCCTTCCCGGTCGGCCGCCGGCTCCCGCCGGGGTCGCTCGGGTCGGCTCTCAGGCTGATCGGCGGCCGTCTCCGCGCGGCCCCCCGGGTTCCCGGGCCCATCAGCCGGCAGCGGCTTTTCCGGCGCGGCGCCTTCGTTCGGCTGCTGCGGCTGCGGCTCGTCGCTCATGTCGTGCACGGACTCCTGTTTTCGCGTCGTACGTTCCTGTACGCCTCGTACGCTTCTGCGCTCCCCCTGCTTGAAGACTCTCGCACCCGGCGTTCCGTTCCCGGATTCCGGCATGCTTCCGGCCGGAAAACGCGTGGCCGGCCGCCGGGCCTCCGGACTAGGCTCCTGCGCTTCGGTGTCGAGCGTGTCCGAGGAGGTCGACTGACGTGGGCGCGGGACGGTTGTACGCGGCCGTCGCGGCAGGGGGGTTCAGACGGTACGCGACCTACCGGGCCGCCACTGCGGCAGGGGTCTTCACGAACACGGTCTTCGGGCTGATCCTCGTGTACACGTACCGCGCTCTGTGGGACGAGAAGCCGCATCTCGGGGGGTACGACCAGGCACAGGCCATGACCTATGTCTGGCTCGGGCAGGCCTTTTTGTCGACGCTCGCCATCGGAGGCGGCGGTTTCGAGGACGAGTTGATGGAGCGCATCCGTACGGGGGACGTGGCCATCGACCTGTACCGGCCGGCCGACCTTCAGCTGTGGTGGCTGGCGGCGGACCTGGGCCGGGCGTTCTTCCAGTTCCTGGGCCGGGGGCTGATTCCGTTCGTGTTCGGCGCGCTGTGCTTCCCGCTGTATCTGCCGGCCGACGCCGGGACGTGGGTCGCGTTCCTCGTCGCCGTGGCCCTGGCGATGCTGGTCGGTTTCGGCATCCGCTACCTGGTGGCGCTGAGCGCGTTCTGGCTGCTGGACGGCACGGGTGTGATGCAGATGGCGTGGCTGGCGGGGTTCTTCTGCTCGGGGATGCTGCTGCCGCTGAATGTGTTCCCGGGCACACTGGGCGAGGTCGTCCGGGTCCTGCCGTGGTCCTCGCTGCTCCAGGCTCCGGCGGACATCCTGCTCGGGCACGGGGATCCGCTGCCCACGTATCTCCGCCAGGCGGCCTGGGCGGCGGCGCTGCTGGGTGCCGGGCGGCTGGTGCAGTCGGCGGCGACGCGGCGGGTGGTGGTGCAGGGTGGCTGAGGGGAGCCCGGTGGCGCCGTGGACGCGGAGGGGCCGGCTGGCCGAGGGGTTGCGGACGTACCGGCTGGTCGCGGGGATGTGGGTGCGGTCCACGATGGCGTATCGCGCGTCGTTCGCGATGACCGCGTTCGGGAACTTCGCGGCGACCTTCCTCGACTTCGCAGCGATCATGCTGATGTTCTCCCGGGTGGACGCGCTGGGCGGCTATCCGCTGTCCGAGGTGGCGTTCCTGTACGGGCTGTCCGCGGTCTCCTTCGGGTTGACGGACCTGGGGATCGGGTCGATGGACCGGCTGGGCCGGCGGGTTCGGGACGGCACGCTGGACACGCTGCTGGTGCGGCCGGCGCCGGTGCTGGCGCAGGTGGCGGCGGACCGGTTCGCGCTGCGGCGGCTGGGCCGGGTGACGCAGGGGGCGTTGGTGCTGGGCTGGTCGCTGACCCGGGTGGACATCGACTGGACGGCGGACCGGCTGCTGCTGATGCCGGTGATGGTGGTGAGCGGCTGCGGGATCTTCTGCGCGGTGTTCGTGGCCGGGGCGGCGTTCCAGTTCGTGGCGCAGGACGCCTCGGAGGTGCAGAACGCGTTCACGTACGGCGGTACGACGCTGTTGCAGTATCCGCCGACGGTGTTCGCGAAGGAGCTGGTGCGCGGGGTGACGTTCGTGCTGCCGCTGGCCTTCGTCAACTGGCTGCCCGCGACGTATGTGCTGGGGCGGCCGTACCCGCTGGGGCTGCCGCGGTGGCTGGCGTGGGCTCCGCCGCTGGTGGCGGTGGGGTGCTGTGCGCTGGCGGGGCTGGCCTGGCGGGCGGGACTTCGTTCGTACCGCAGTACAGGGAGCTAGCGTGGGTGAGTTCATCGCACTGGAGCAGGTCGAGAAGGTCTTCGAGGTGCGCAGGAAGGCGGGGTTCCTCAGGCGGGAGCGGCGTGAGGTGCGGGCGGTGGACTCGCTCTCGTTCACGGTGGCGCGTGGGGAGATGGTGGGGTACATCGGGCCGAACGGCGCGGGGAAGTCGACCACGATCAAGATGCTGACCGGGATCCTGACGCCGAGCGGTGGGCGGCTGCGGGTGGCGGGCATCGATCCGGCGCGGGAGCGGGCGCGGCTGGCGCACCGGATCGGGGTGGTGTTCGGGCAGCGGACCACGCTGTGGTGGGATCTGCCGTTGATCGACTCGTACCGGCTGGCGCACCGTATGTACCGGATCCCGGACGCCCGTTACCGGGAGAACCTGGGCCGTCTGGTGGAACTGCTGGAGCTGGGCGAGTTGCTGGACGTGCCGGTGCGGCAGCTGTCGCTGGGGCAGCGGATGCGCGGGGACATCGCGGCGGCGCTGCTGCACGATCCGGACGTGCTGTACCTGGACGAGCCGACGATCGGCCTGGACGTGGTGTCGAAGGCCAAGGTCCGGGAGTTCCTGCGGGAGTTGAACGCCGAGCGGGGCACGACGGTGTTGCTGACCACGCACGATCTGCAGGACATCGAGCAGTTGTGCTCGCGGGTGATGGTGATCGACCACGGGCGGCTGGTGTACGACGGCCCGCTGGCGGGGCTGCACGAGGCCGGGGAGAGTGAACGGACGCTGGTGGTGGACCTGGAGCGGGAGCTGCCGCCGGTGGAGGCGCCGGGGGCGCGGGTGGTGCGGGTGGAGGGGCCGCGGCAGTGGCTGGCGTTCCCGGCGGGGCGGTCGGCGGCGCCGGTCGTCGCGCATCTGGCGGCCCGGTATCCGCTGGTGGACCTGTCGGTGCGGGAGCCGGACATCGAGGCCGTCATCGCCAGGATGTACGCCGAGAGGGCGGTCTCGTAGGCTGCTGGCATGAGCGACGACGCAGCCCCGGACCTCCGGGCGTCCGACGCCGACCGTGAGCGGGTCGCCGAGGTTCTGCGGGACGCCCTGGCCGAGGGCCGGCTCGACATGGACGAGTTCGAGGAGCGGCTGGAGTCGGCCTACGCGGCGCGGACGTACGGGGAGCTGGCGCCGTTGACGCGGGATCTGCCGGCGGCCGGGGCGCCGTCCCCGCTCGCCGCGGTGTCCTTCGTGAAGGAGCCGGTGCGGGACGGGAGTTGGGCGGGGCGGATCACCGGTGGTGAGGGGTCCTCGACGGGCGCGGTGGCGATCCTGTCGGGGTTCGAGCGCCGGGGCCGCTGGACGGTGCCGAAGCGGTTCTCCTGCCTCGCCTTCATGGGCGGCGGTGAACTGGACCTGCGGGAGGCGGACTTCGCGGACCGTGAGGTGGAGATCAACTGCGTGGCCGTGATGGGCGGTGTGCAGGTGATCGTCCCGCCGGGGGTCGAGGTGGTCGTCCGCGGCATCGGTGTGATGGGCGGGTTCGAGCACCCGAGGGACGACGGGCCGGCCGAGCCGGGTGCCCCGCGAGTGGTCATCGGCGGTTTCGCGTTCTGGGGCGGGGTGGGCGTGGAACGCAAGCTCCCGCGCGCGGAACGGCGGCGCCTGAAGGAACAGCGCCGCCAGGAGCAGCTGGAGCGCCGGGCGGAACGGCACGAGCTGCACCGGGCGCGGCGGGAGGAGCGGGAGCGGCGTCGCGGCGGGGGTCGCTGAGGGCGCCCGGAGGGGGCGCGGGGACCGCGTACCCGGTCACGGCCGCCCCCGGCCGCGCGGGGTGCCCGCTACGACGTGCAGACCTTGGTCAGTTCGCCCGCCGCGTCCGTGACCGGGCTGACGTCGGGGGTCCGGTCGCCGTCCTGGATGGCGGTACGGACGTTGTCCACGGCTTCGGTCAGGTTGTCCACGGCCTTGTTGACGTCGGCGTCGTCCGTCTTGTCGCCGATGGTCCGCAGGTTCTTCTCGATGGAGTCGAGCGAGGCGTCGGCCTGGGAGGGGTCGTTCGCGGCGTTCTCGACGGCCTGCTGGAGGTCGGTGACGCTGTCGGCGATGGTGTCGGCGGTCTGTACGCAGTCCAGCGCCTTGTCCACGGCGTCACAGCCGGTGGTCAGGCCGGCGGTGAGTACGACGGTGGCCACGGCGGCGGCGATGGCGGTGACCCGGCCCCGGCGTGGTCGGCGGCTGGCGGACATCGTGGATTCCCCTCCCCTGGGACGACTGACCGGGCGCACGCGAGTGAGCCGTGCGCCCGTACCCAGAGGGACGTCGGAGGGGCCCGGCGGGTTGCCCCCGGGCCTTGAGGAATTCTTTACGCGTTCGTGGCCGCGAGTGCCGCCTGCTGGATCGCGGTCAGTTCGGTGCAGCCGGTGACGGCGAGGTCGAGCAGGGCGTTCAGCTCGTCGCGGGCGAAGGGCTCGGCCTCGGCGGTGCCCTGGACCTCGACGAAGCGGCCGTCGCCGGTGCAGACGACGTTCATGTCGGTGTCGGCGCGCACGTCCTCCTCGTAGCAGAGGTCGAGGAGCGGGACGCCGCCGACGATGCCGACGGAGACGGCGCTCACGGTGCCGGTGAGCGGCTGCCGGCCGGCCTTGATCAGCTTCTTGCCCTGGGCCCAGGCGACGGCGTCGGCGAGTGCGACGTAGGCGCCGGTGATGGCGGCGGTGCGGGTGCCGCCGTCGGCCTGGAGGACGTCGCAGTCGAGGACGATGGTGTTCTCGCCGAGCGCCTTGTAGTCGATGACGGCGCGCAGGGAGCGGCCGATGAGCCGGGAGATCTCGTGGGTCCGGCCGCCGATCTTGCCCTTGACGGACTCGCGGTCGCCGCGGGTGTTGGTGGCGCGGGGGAGCATGGCGTACTCGGCGGTGACCCAGCCCTCGCCGCTGCCCTTGCGCCAGCGCGGGACGCCTTCGGTGACGGAGGCGGTGCAGAAGACCTTGGTGTCGCCGAAGGAGATGAGGACGGAGCCCTCGGCGTGCTTGCTCCACCCGCGCTGGATGGTGACGGGGCGGAGCTGTTCGGGGGTACGGCCGTCGATGCGAGACATGGGAGGGAGCCTAGCCGGAGATGCGGAAGGGGCTCCTCCCGTCTCGGGAAGAGCCCCTTGCCGGTGAGCGCGTGGGCTCACATCATGTCTTCGATCTCCGCGGCGATCGGGTCGGCGTCGGTGCCGATGACGACCTGGATGGCGGTGCCCATCTTGACGACGCCGTGGGCGCCGGCGGCCTTCAGGGCGGTCTCGTCGACCAGCTCGGGGTCGGACACCTCGGTGCGCAGCCGGGTGATGCAGCCCTCGATCTCCTCGATGTTGTCGATGCCGCCGAGCCCGGCGACGATCTTCTCAGCCTTGCTGGCCATGTTCCTTCTCCCTGCTCCGAACCGCTTTGTCGCAGTAACCCACAGTTGGCCCATCTTCGCGAGCGGTCATGCCGTCCGTGCCGAATGATGGCGATCACGACAGCGGAACCGTCCGCCGACTGGTCTACACCACCGTGGGGAAGGTCGCCAAACCGCGTCCCGGTCGGGCGGCCCGGAAAGGACGCCCATGAGCGCCGAGAGCGCGGTAAGCCCCGCCCGGGCCCGCTGGAACCAGCTGTTCCAGGGCTTGCAGAAGATGGGGCGGAGCCTTCAGCTGCCCATCGCGGTGCTGCCGGCGGCGGGCATCCTCAACCGGCTCGGCCAGCCCGACGTCTTCGGGGACGACGGGCTGGGCTGGACCGACGTCTCGAAGGTGATGAAGGGTGCGGGCGGCGCGCTGCTCGACGGCTCCCTCGGCCTGCCCCTGCTGTTCTGCGTGGGCGTGGCGATCGGCATGGCACGGAAGGCGGACGGCTCGACCGCGCTCGCGGCGGTGGCGGGTTTCCTCGTCTACTACACCGTCCTGCGCCAGTTCCCCGAGCAGTGCCCGGGCGGCTCCACGGCGGTCCGGGACGTCGGCTGCCAGGTCGTCGTCGACACAGGGCCCGACATGCTGACACCGTTCACCTTCCAGAACCCGGGCGTCTTCGGCGGCATCGTCCTGGGGCTGCTGACTGCCTTCTTCTGGGCCCGGTACCACCGCACCAGGCTGGTGGACTGGCTGGGCTTCTTCAACGGGCGCCGGCTGGTGCCGATCATCATGTCGTTCGTCGCCATCGTCTTCGCGGTGCTGTGCCTGTGGGTGTGGCCGCCGGTCGGCGGCGCCCTGGAGAGCTTCAGCCAGTGGCTGCGGGAGGCGGGATCCTGGGGCGCGGGCGTCTTCGGTGTCGCGAACCGCGCGCTGCTGGTGGTGGGCCTGCACCAGTTCCTGAACGTGCCGATCTGGTTCCAGTTCGGCACCTACGTCAAGCCCGACGGCACGGTGGTGCACGGCGACATCAACATGTTCCTCCAGGGCGACCCGAACGCCGGCCAGTTCACCTCGGGCTTCTTCCCGATCATGATGTTCGCGCTGCCGGCCGCCGCGTTGGCCATGACGCACTGCGCCCGGCCGGAGCGCCGCAAGGAGGTCGGCGGTCTGATGCTGTCGGTCGCGCTGACCTCGTTCGTCACGGGCATCACCGAGCCGCTCGAGTACTCGTTCCTGTTCATCGCGCCCGCCCTGTACGCCGTCCACGCCGTGCTCACGGGTGTATCGATGGCGGTGACCTGGGCGCTCGGGGTGCACGACGGCTTCAGCTTCTCCGCGGGTCTGATCGACTACGTCATCAACTGGAACCTGGCGACGAGACCGTGGGCGATCATCCCGATCGGGCTGTGCTTCGCGGCCGTGTACTACGTCGTCTTCCGCGTCGCGATCACCCGGTTCGACCTGAAGACGCCGGGGCGGGAGCCGCGGGAGGTGGCGGAGGAGATGGAGCGGGACAACGTGAAGTGAGGCACCGCTCTCCCGGCCGCGCGGGTGAGCACGCGCCGTAGCGCCGTGGTAGCGGATTCGTGGGTTCCTTATCCCTCCTTCATCGTGCTACAACAGGTCTACACCACTGGTGGTGTAGACCAGAGACGCTGCCGTCCCCTTCCTTGGTTCCCGGGCGGCGCCTTGCCCGATGGAGGAAGTTGTGACCACGGCCAGCGCCGCTCCCGCGGCCCAGAAGAAGAAGGGCGCGGGCGCGATGGCTGTACTCCAGCGCATCGGCCGCAGCCTGATGCTGCCGGTGGCCGTACTGCCGGCCGCCGCCCTCCTCGTGCGCCTCGGCAACCCCGACATGCTGGGCCGCCCTTCCTTCCCGGCGTTCCTGACGAAGATCGCGTCCTTCATGGCGGCCGGCGGCAACGCGATCCTCGACAACATGGCACTGCTGTTCGCCGTGGGCATCGCGATCGGCTTCGCGAAGAAGGCGGACGGCTCGACCGCCCTCGCGGCGGTCACCGGCTACCTGGTCTTCAAGAACGTCCTCGCCACGTTCACCGACAAGAACCTGCCCAAGGTGGCGGCCGTCGTCGACGGCAAGATCGTCATGCAGAACGCCCCCGTGGACGCGAAGGTCCTCGGCGGTGTGGTGATGGGCATAGTCGTGGCCCTGCTGTACCAGCGCTTCTACCGCACCAAGCTGCCCGACTGGGCGGGCTTCTTCGGCGGCCGTCGTCTCGTCCCGATCCTGTCGGCCTTCGCCGGCCTGGTCATCGGCATCGTCTTCGGCTACATCTGGCCGGTCCTCGGCACCGGTCTGCACAACTTCGGCGAATGGCTGGTCAAGTCGGGCGCGGTCGGCGCGGGCATCTTCGGTGTGGCCAACCGTGCGCTGATCCCGATCGGCATGCACCACCTGCTCAACTCGTTCCCCTGGTTCCAGGCCGGCGAGTACCACGGCAAGAGCGGTGACATCGGGCGCTTCCTGGCCGGGGACCCGCACGCCGGCCAGTTCATGACCGGCTTCTTCCCCATCATGATGTTCGCCCTCCCGGCCGCCTGCCTGGCCATCGTCCACTGCGCCCGCCCCGAGCGCCGCAAGGTCGTCGGCGGCATGATGTTCTCGCTGGCCCTGACGTCCTTCGTCACCGGTGTCACCGAGCCCATCGAGTTCACCTTCATGTTCATCGCGCCGGTGCTCTACGCCATCCATGCGGTCCTCACCGGTGTCTCCATGGCGCTGACCTGGGCGCTGGGCATGAAGGACGGCTTCGGCTTCTCGGCGGGCGCCGTCGACTTCGGCCTGAACCTGGGCATCGCCAGCAACCCGTGGGGCCTGGTCCTGGTCGGCCTGTGCTTCGCGGCGGCCTACTACGTGATCTTCCGCTTCGCGATCACCAAGTTCAATCTGCCCACCCCGGGCCGTGAGTCCGACGAGGAGCTCGCGGAACTGCAGAAGGCCGAGGCGAAGTAGTCCGGCCCGAAGCCGCCGAAGGCCCCGGAACCGCCTGGTTCCGGGGCCTTTCCCGTGCCGGGTGCCGGATCTCGTCACCGGCCGGAGCCGGACCTCGTCACCTGCCGGGGGGCAGATCTCGTCACCTGCCGGGGGGCAGATCTCGTACGTCTGCCGGGGATCAGATCTCGTACGTCTGCCGCGGCGCGGCCAGTTCCACCGGGCCGTCGAACGCCTCCCGGGCGTCCCGCAGGTTGACCTGGGTGTCCGTCCACGGCGGGATGTGGGTGAGGACCAGGCGGCGGGCGCCCGCCCGGGCCGCCGTCTCACCCGCCTCGCGACCGTTGAGGTGCAGGTCGGGAATGCTCTCCTTGCCGTGCGTGAACGCGGCCTCGCACAGGAACAGGTCGGCGTCCCGGGCCAGCTCGTCCAGCGCCTCGGTCACGCCCGTGTCCCCGGAGTACGTCAGGGACTTCCCGCCGTGCTCGATGCGGATGCCGTAGGCCTCCACGGGGTGGCGGACCCGCTCGGTGTGCACGGTGAACGGGCCGATCTCGAACGTGGACGGCTTGACCGTGTGGAAGTCGAAGACCTCGCTCATGGAGGAGGCGGAGGGGGTGTCCCCGTAGGCCGTGGTCAGGCGGTGCTCGGTGCCCTCGGGCCCGTAGACCGGGACGGGGGCGCACCGGCCGCCGTCGTGGCGGTAGTAGCGCGCCACGAAGTAGGCGCACATGTCGATGCAGTGATCGGCGTGCAGATGGCTGAGGAAGATCGCGTCGAGGTCGTAGAGACCGCAGTGGCGCTGCAGCTCGCCGAGGGCGCCGTTGCCCATGTCGAGAAGCAGCCGGAAGCCGTCGGCCTCGACGAGGTAGCTCGAACAGGCCGATTCCGCGGACGGGAACGACCCAGAGCAGCCGACGACGGTGAGCTTCATGAAGCAGAAACCTCCGTTGGCGGGAAACCGGTGGGCGGGACACGGCCACTCGGGATTGAGGGCTGTCGGGGGTCGTGCGGTCCGTCGAGCGTAAGGCGCGAAAGCACGGGTCGCTCCTCCGCCAGGGGCCGTTGTGGGCGAACTCACCTGTGCTGTCACCGGTTCGGCTGGACCAGGGGCGCACAAGGATCTGAAGAGGGCGCGCGATGTTCGACGCGCGCCGGTAACGTCGTCGTATGGACACGTCATGGTGGCTGGCGCTCGCTGCGGTGGTGCTGCTCGCGCTGGTCGCCACGCTCGTCGACGGCTGGGGCCGCGGTCGCCGGCCCGCCGGCCGGCGGCTGAGGCCACCGGGCCGGCCGGGTACCCGCGGGACGCACGCTGAGCGGCCGTCCCCCGGGGACATCTGGTGGGCGAACGTCCCGTACGAGGACCGGGCCGGTGTGAAGGACCGGCCGTGCCTGGTGCTGGCCGTGCGCGGCGACCGGGCCACGGTCGCGAAGATCACCAGCAAGTACCACGACGAACGCAGCGGGGTGATCCCGCTGCCGCCCGGCGCGGTCGGCGACGCCCAGGGACGGCCCAGCTTCCTGGAGACCGACGAGCTGCGCGAGGTGCCGGTGGACGGCTTCCGGCGCCGGGTGGGCGTGGTCGACCCGGTCCTGTGGGACCAGGTACGGCATCTGGCCGGCTGACGCCCCTCGTCCGGATCAGGCCGGGCTCGCAGGCCCTGGCACCATGCCCCGCCGCACTGTCGTGGTACGCCTCAGCCCACCCGGACGGTGACCGTCCACTCCTCGATGCCCTCGCAGGACACCTGGCCCGGCGCGGTGGGCTCGGCGCACAGCGGCCGGGACGAGGCGAGCTTCACGGTCCCGGCGGCCACGGCCTGGTAGGCGGCCGTGGCGTCACCCGGCAGGAGCACGAAGCCCGCGTTGATGGCCTTCAGTCCCGTGCCGCTCGCGGTGACGGGCTTCCAGGGGCGGGCCTTGGTGCCGTCGAGGGTGAGCCGGACCTCGCCGCCCTTGCTCACGCAGACGGCCCGGCCGTGGTCGGCGGCCTTCAGCTCCACGTGGGAGGCGCAGCCGGCGGTGGAGCGGGCGGGGGACGGCGGCTCCGATGCCTTGCCGCTGCTCCCGGTGTCCTCCTGGGAGCCGCAGCCCGCGAGGAGCAGGGCTGCCGCCGCGAGGGCGAGGGGCGTCGTACGGCGCATGGGGGGACCGCCTTTCTGCCGTTCGCCGCCGGGTCGGCCCGGCGGCCTGGTGCAGATGTGACGTACCACCGCCGCGATCGGATCCCCCGCCGGACACACCACCGGCTCCCGGCCGGACGCTCCCGTGGCTCCCCGCCGGACGCTCCCGTGGCTCCTAGCCGGACGCTCCGGTGGATCCACCGGAGGGGCTGTCCGGCGGTTCGCGTCGTCGCCGTCGAAGGGCGGCGGGAATCGCCGGACCGGCCCTCAGGCCCAGAGCTGGCCCTGGAGGGTCTCGATGGCCTCCTCCGTGGTGGCCGCCGTGTAGACACCGGTGGAGAGGTACTTCCAGCCGCCGTCGGCCACGACGAAGACGATGTCGGCGCTCTCGCCCGCCGCGACGGCCTTCCTGCCCACGCCGATCGCCGCGTGCAGGGCGGCACCGGTGGAGACGCCCGCGAAGATCCCCTCCTGCTGCAGGAGTTCGCGGGTGCGGGTGACCGCGTCGGCCGAGCCGACCGAGAAGCGGGTGGTCAGCACGGAGGCGTCGTACAGCTCGGGGACGAAGCCCTCGTCGAGGTTCCGGAGCCCGTAGACCAGGTCGTCGTAGCGCGGTTCGGCGGCCACGATCCGCACGTCCGGCTTGTGCTCGCGCAGGAAGCGGCCGACGCCCATGAGGGTGCCGGTGGTGCCGAGGCCCGCCACGAAGTGGGTGACCGAGGGGAGGTCGGCGAGGATCTCCGGGCCGGTGGTCGCGTAGTGGGCGCCCGCGTTGTCCGGGTTGCCGTACTGGTAGAGCATCACCCAGTCGGGGTGCTCGGCGGCCAGCTCCTTGGCCACGCGCACGGCGGTGTTGGAGCCGCCGGCGGCCGGCGAGGAGATGATCTCGGCGCCCCACATGCCGAGCAGGTCCCGGCGCTCCTGCGAGGTGTTCTCCGGCATCACGCACACCATCCGGTAGCCCTTGAGCTTGGCCGCCATGGCGAGGGAGATGCCGGTGTTGCCGGAGGTGGGCTCCAGGATGGTGCAGCCCGGGGTGAGCCGGCCGTCCTTCTCCGCCTGCTCGATCATGTGCAGGGCGGGACGGTCCTTGACCGAGCCGGTGGGGTTGCGGTCCTCCAGCTTGGCCCAGATGCGGACGTCGGGGGACGGCGACAGCCGCGGCAGGCGCACCAAGGGGGTGTTGCCCACCGCGGCCAGCGGGGAGTCGTAGCGCATCGCTGCTCAGCGGCCGATCAGCGCATGCCGCCGGCCACGGCCGGCAGGATCGTCACGTTGTCGCCGTCGGTCAGCTTGGTGTCGATGCCGTCCAGGAAGCGGACGTCCTCGTCGTTGAGGTAGACGTTGACGAAGCGGCGCAGCTGGTCGCCCTCCACGATGCGGGCCCGGATGCCCGCGTGCCGGGTGTCGAGGTCGGCGAACAGGTCGGCGAGGGTGCTCCCGCTGCCCTCCACCGCCTTCTGACCGTCGGTGTACGTGCGGAGGATGGTCGGGATGCGGACCTCGATGGCCATGGTTGCGGGCTCCTGTCGGAAGGGTTCGTCGATTCGGTGTGCGTGCCTGGGTTCCCCCAGGCGTTCGGCACTGGGGGGAGCGCCGCGGCTCACGGCCGTACGGCGGAGGAAAAACGTCAACAGATGGCGCTGTTCAGCCTGCACAGGTCGACGTGCAGCCGCGCCACGAGCAGCATGCCCGGCGTCTTGTCGCTCACGTCGTTCAGAACCATGCGCTCATCGTATCGATTCCCCGTCCGGCTCCCGGAGTGTGATTCCACATGACGGACGGAAACTGTCCGGTGAACGAGATGCCTGCCGTTCCCCCCGGAGGCTGCGGCACCCGGAACTTCGCGGTCACCCGTCCTGAGGGTCAGTAGGCCTCCACGACCTTCACTTCCTCCTCGGTGACCTCGCCTTCCACGATCCGGAAGGAACGGAACTGGAAGTCGCCCAGTCCGTCGGTGTCCGCGGTGGAGACCAGGACGTAGTGGGCGGCGGGCTCGTTCGCGTAGGAGATGTCCGTGCGCGAGGGGTAGGCCTCGGTCGCCGTGTGGGAGTGGTAGACGACCACCGGCTCCTCGTCGCGGTCGTCCATCTCGCGGTAGAGCTTGAGCAGGTCACCCGAGTCGAACTCGTAGAACGTGGGCGACATGGCCGCGTTCAGCATCGGGATGAAGCGCTCGGGGCGGTCCGAGCCGGCCGGGCCGGCGACGACGCCGCACGCCTCGTCGGGGTGGTCCTTGCGCGCGTGGGCCACGATCTGGTCGACGAGTGCCTGGGTGATGGTCAGCATGGGGCTCAGGATAAGCAGACGGGCCGTCCCGTACCGAGGGTCGGTACGGGACGGCCCGCATGGTGGACGTCCTGAGCGGCGGCCGCCGGGGGCGCCACGAGTGCTCCCGGCGGCCGGACGTCCCGGGGAGGGTGTCTGCCGCGGCCGCCGGGCTGTCGCGCCCGTGCGGCCGTCGTGTCAGCGCTTGCGGAAGGCGGCGGCCTCCGGGTTGCGGCGCTTGAGCACCAGGTAGGCGACGGCGAGGACCAGGCCCCACAGCGGCGCGCAGTACAGCGAGACGCGGGCGTCCTTGTCGATGCCCATCAGCACGATCACCATGCCGATGAAGGCGAGGGCGATCCAGCTGGTGAACGGCGCGCCCGGGGTGCGGAACTCCGAGCGGGGCAGTTCGCCGCGGTCGGCCTTGGCGCGGTAGCGGATCTGGCAGAGCAGGATGACGATCCACGCCCACATGCCGGAGATGGTCGCGAAGGACACCACGTAGTCGAACGCCTTGCCCGGCCACTGGTAGTTGATCCAGACGCCGACCAGCATCAGCGCGGCGGAGAACGTGGTGCCGACCAGCGGGGTGCCGCTGCGGGTCAGCTTGGTGAAGAACTTCGGCCCCTGGCTGTTGAGCGCGAGGTCGCGCAGCATGCGGCCGGTGGAGTACATGCCGGAGTTGCAGGAGGACAGCGCGGCGGTGAGGACGACGAAGTTGACGATGCCGGCGCCCGCGGGCAGGCCCATCTTCTCGAAGGCGACCACGAACGGGCTCGCACCCGCGTGGAAGTTCGTCCACGGCACGACCGACAGGATCATGATCAGCGCGCCGACGTAGAAGACGGCGATGCGCCACGGCACGGTGTTGATGGCCTTGGGCAGCACGGTCTTGGGGTCCTTGGACTCGCCCGCGGTCACACCGACCAGCTCGACGGCGAGAAAGGCGAACATCACCATCTGGAGGGTCATCAGCGTGTTGCCGACGCCGTGCGGGAAGAAGCCGCCGTCGCTCCACAGGTGGCTCACGGAGGCGGTGTCGCCGGCGTCGGAGAAGCCGACCGTCAGGATGCCGGCGCAGATCAGGATCATGCCGATGATGGCGGTGACCTTGACCATGGAGAACCAGAACTCCAGCTCACCGAAGAGCTTCACGGAGATCAGGTTGGCGCCGTACAGGATGACCGTGAAGATCAGGGCCGACACCCATTGCGGGATGTCGAACCAGTAGGTCATGTAGGCGGCCGCCGCCGTGACCTCGGTGATGCCCGTGACCACCCAGAACAGCCAGTACGTCCACCCGGTCACGAAGCCCGCGAACGGACCGATGAACTCGCGCGCGTACTCCGAGAACGATCCCGACACCGGGCGGTACATCAGCAGCTCGCCGAGCGCGCGCATGATGAAGAAGATGACGAGGCCCGCGATGGCGTACGCCAGGATCAGGCTGGGGCCGGCCTTGGAAATGCCCTTGCCGGCGCCGAGGAACAGGCCGGTGCCGATGGCACCGCCGATGGCGATCATCTGGATCTGCCGGGCTCCGAGCCCGCGCTGATAACCCTCGCCGCCCTCGTTGCCCTCGGCACGCACGGCCTCATTGCCGTCGCGATGCTGGTCGACCTGCGCTGAGGTCATGTGTGGTGCGCCTTTCTCCATGCCGACCCGGGCCTTTCGTCGGCCTCGGATCGGGTCTCGATCCCCCCGGATTGCTGGAGCTGTTGCCTGGCCGACGGTCGTCGGCTCGGTGGCGCACCCGGCCGAACATGGGTGGTGTTGGCCGGGCGGTCGTGAAGATTTATCACGGCCGCAACACTGATCACACTGGCACGATGTGGCGCATCACATAGGAAGAACCGGACAAAGAACGCCCGAACGTGTCAAACCAGGCCATGAAGGTGACAGGATCGTTATCCGGATTTGAGCGTCCTCTGAGCGAACACTCGCCACCGGTCAAACCGCATGGATTACGGCATAAGGGTCGTCACCAGGGTCTCCTGGAGGCCGCCCAGCCAGAGATAGGCCAGCACCATCGGCTTGCGCGGGTCGTCTTCCGGGAGCCGGTAGAGCAGATCGGTGTCGTCCTCGTCGGTGATCTCCAGCCGGGCGCCGATGGCGAGCCGGAGGTCGTTGAGGGCGCCGAGCCACTGCCGGGACTCCTCCGTGGACAGCTTCAGCACCGCCCCGCCCTCGTCGACCGGGGCGAGCGCGTCCAGGGTGCGGATCACGCCGAGCGCGTTGTCCCGCTTGCCGGCGCGCAGGTCGTTCTCGGTGTAGCGGCGGAACTCGGCGGAGTGCGCCCGCCGCTCCTCGGCCTCGGCCGTCGAGCCGGGGTCCTGCTCCGGGTCGCTGTAGGCGTCCGGGAAGAGCCTGCGCAGGACCGGGTCGGCCGGCGGTTCGCTCGGGCCCTCGGCGAACAGCTCCGCGAGCGGGTCCTCCGGGGTGTCGGCGCCGGGGCCGGGGCCGATCAGCTCCAGGAGCTGGACGGCCAGCGACCGGATGATGGAGATCTCGACGTCGTCGAGCGCGACGGCCGCGCCGCCGCCGGGGAGCGGTTCGAAGTGTCCGGGCATGTGAGTCGGTCGCTACTTCCGGTCCTGCTGGAGGGTGGCCCACAGACCGTAACCATGCATCGCCTGCACGTCGCGTTCCATCTCCTCGCGGCTCCCGCTGGAGACGACCGCCCGGCCCTTGTGGTGGACGTCGAGCATGAGCTTGGTGGCCTTGTCCTTGGTGTAGCCGAAGTACGACTGGAAGACGTACGTCACATAGCTCATGAGGTTGACCGGGTCGTTGTGGACGATCGTGACCCAGGGGACGTCGGGCTCGGGTACGGCGAAGACCTCCTCCGCCGACTCGGTGCGTTCGATCTCTACGGGCGCGGGTGACGTCACACAGCCCATGCTGCCACGGCCCCGACAAATCGTCACACCGACGAAAAGGGGGTATGCTTATCGCCATGCTGCAGACCGGGGGTCGGTCCCCGGGCCCCCGGCCGGTCCAGGGGTACCCGGGCAGTCACGAGCTAGGGGAGGTTTCGGTGGACATGGCGGACCTTGGACTGCCGGTGGATGTTCCCTCGACGGCGCTCTTCACGGACCAGTACGAGCTGACGATGCTCCAGGCCGCCCTGAAGGCCGGCACGGCGGAGCGGCGCAGCGTGTTCGAGGTCTTCACCCGGCGGCTGCCGAACGGACGCCGCTACGGCGTGGTGGCCGGTACCGGACGCGTGCTGGACGCGGTGGAGAACTTCCGCTTCGACGAGGGCGTCCTCGGCTTCCTGCGCGAGCGGCAGATCGTCGACGAGGAGACCCTGAAGTGGCTCGCGGACTACCGCTTCGGGGGCGACATCTGGGGCTACCCCGAGGGCGAGGTGTACTTCCCGGGCTCGCCGATCATGCGTGTCGAGGGCACCTTCGCCGAGTGCGTGCTCCTGGAGACGGTGATCCTCTCGATCCTCAACCACGACTCCGCGATCGCCGCCGCGGCCTCCCGGATGGCCTCCGCGGCCGGGGGCCGCCCGCTGATCGAGATGGGCGCCCGGCGCACCCACGAGCTGGCCGCCGTCGCCGCCTCCCGCGCCGCCTACGTCGGCGGCTTCACGACCACCTCCGACCTGGCCGCCGGCTTCCGCTACGGCATCCCGACCGTCGGCACCTCGGCCCACGCCTTCACCCTGCTCCACGACCACGAGCGGGACGCCTTCCAGGCCCAGGTGGACACGCTCGGCCGGGGCACCACCCTGCTGGTGGACACCTACGACGTCGCCGAGGCCGTCCGTACGGCGGTGGAGGTGGCCGGCCCCGAGCTGGGCGCGGTCCGCATCGACTCCGGGGACCTTCTGCTGGTGGCCCACCGGGTGCGCCAGCAGCTGGACGAGCTGGGCGCCACCGGCACCAGGATCGTCGTGACCTCGGACCTGGACGAGTACGCCATCGCCTCCCTGGCCGCGGCCCCCGTGGACGCGTACGGCGTCGGCACCCAGCTGGTGACCGGATCCGGGCACCCGACCGCCTCCATGGTCTACAAGCTGGTCGCCCGTGCCGAGACGACCGACCCCGAGGCGCCGCTGGTCCCGGTCGCGAAGAAGGCCAGCGGCGGCAAGACCTCCGTCGGCGGACGCAAGTGGGCCGCGCGCCGGCTGGACGCGGAGGGCGTCGCCGAGGCCGAGGTCGTCGGCACCGGGCCGGTCCCGGCCGGGCTGGCCGACCGGCAGCTGCTGGTGCGGCTGGTCGAGGGCGGCGAGGTGGTCGCCCGCGAACCGCTGGACGTGCCCCGGGACCGCCACATCGCGGCCCGCGCCGGTCTGCCCCTGTCCGCCATCCAGCTCTCGCGGGGGGAACCCGTCATTCCGACGGAGTACGTCCACGAGCGCTCGGGTAGCTAGAGCGGGACACCGTCCGCACTCTCGAACGCCCCCTCCCGAACGGGCCCGAAAGTCTCTAGGCTCAGTTGTTCAATCCACAGTCGAAGGACACCCAGCATGCGCCGCGCCTTGATCGTCGTAGACGTGCAGAACGACTTCTGTGAGGGGGGCAGCCTCGCGGTGTCCGGCGGGACAGACGTGGCCGCCGCCATCACCGAGCTGATCGGCCAGGCGGCGGGCACGGGCTACCGGCACGTGGTGGCCACCCGTGACCACCACATCGCACCCGGCGGCCACTTCGCGGACAACCCCGACTACGTCCGCTCCTGGCCCGCGCACTGCGTCGCGGGCACGGAGGGCGTGGGCTTCCACCCGAACTTCGCCCCCGCGGTCGCCTCCGGCGCGGTCGACGCCGTGTTCGACAAGGGGGCGTACTCGGCCGCCTACAGCGGCTTCGAGGGCACCGACGAGAACGGCGTCCGCCTGGCCGAATGGCTCCGGGCGCGCGAGATCACCGAGGTGGACGTGGTGGGCATCGCCACGGACCACTGCGTGCGGGCCACCGCCCTGGACGCCGCGCGGGAGGGCTTCCGCACGCAGGTCCTGCTGGACCTGACGGCGGGGGTGGCCCCGGAGACGACGGAGCGGGCACTGGAGGAGCTCCGCGAGGCGGGAGTCGAGCTGACCGGCAAGCCGGTGGTCAGCGGCTGACCGGTGCCGGGCGCCGGGGGCCGCTGTGAGTTCGGCGCCGCCGTACCGCACCGCCGTACCGCACCGTCGGGGCCGATCGCCGTGGCGGCGGGCAGAAATGCCCGCAAGCCCACGGCGCCGGGCCGGGCGGCCGGCCCGGTCGGCCCGGGGGCGCGGAGAACCGCGCGACCAGCCACAACGGACCCGCACGCGACCACGCACCCCACCGCCCCGGACCTACCGCACCACCGCCGACCGGCCAAGCAGCGCCCGGATCGGGTGCCACAGCTCGTTCACCATGACACCGTTGTCGGCCGGGGCGGTGCGCCATATCAGGCCGTCCGGATGGTGCAGTACGGCCGTGATCTCGTCCGGTGTCGGGGGCGCGGCGTTGCCCCGGAGGTAGATCGCCCGCAGCCCCAGGTTGCGGAGCCTGGTCAGGGCCCGGGCGCGGTTCTGGGCGTGCACCAGCACCCGCACTCCGGCGGAGCCGTAGGGCAGGTTCAGCGCCACCACGACGGTGCCGTTCGGCATCTTGCAGAAGCCTCCAGCGGCCATGTGGTCACATCCCCGTTTCGGTCGGTGTCAATAAGCGGTCCACAGGACGCACCTAAACACGATCGGCGGCAACCCGCCAAGGGGCTGCCGCCGACACGCGTCTGACCTGCGGTTTTGTGGACTACTTCACCGCGGGACCAACCTTGAGCTGGATCGTGGAGCCGTCCTTGGCCTCCTTGACGATCGTGATCTTGGTGTTGGTGTCAGTGACCTTCACCCCGCCCGTCGGGTTCGACGGGTCGTAGTAGGTGTGGGCGTGGTCGTTGAAGACCGAGATGCCCTTCGACGCCTTGATCTGCAGGGCGACGTCGGCCTTGTGCAGGGTGATGCCGTCCGTGCCGTAGAGGCTGAACGGGGAGTCGTACGCCTGGATGCGGTTGCGCAGCAGCGTGCCGTCGGACCACCGCAGCGCCTTCGAGTGCGAGTCGACCGGCAGGATCAGACCGGTGCCCGGGTGACCGTTGGTGGCGTTGGTGTTGTCGTCCGCCTGGGAGGTGTCCCACTTCCAGATCAGCAGGCCGTTCTGGTACGGGTAGTGCTCCACCCAGTCGGGGCGCTTGGCCGAACCGAAGTTGTACGGGCCGGTCTTCAGCGTCTTGTCGTACGACACGTACTGCCGGTTCTCGGCGATGTAGTACTGCTTGTAGTCCTTGGTGAAGGACGCGCCGATGCGGGAGAAGCCGGCCGCGGTCCAACCGGTGTCGGCGGTCTCGGCGTTGTCCGAGAACACCGGCGCGCCGTCGGCGGTCACGGTGATCTGGTCGGCCGTGAAGCCGTTCTCCGCGACACCGCCGTCGGTGGCGTAGCGGAAGCGCAGGTCGATCTTCTTGCCCGCGTAGGCGTCGAGCGGGAACGACAGCTTCTTGTGCGTCTGCGAGAAGCCGCTCAGCGCCGGCTTGCCGCTGGCGTCATGCGGGAGGGCCTGGCCGTCCGCCGTGCCGTCCAGGGCGGTCCAGTTGGCGCCGCCGTCGGCCGACACCTCGGTGTAGACGTAGTCGTAGCCGTCCTCGGTGGCCCACCAGCCGTCCAGGTCCAGGCTCGCGGACGTCTTGCCGGTCAGGTCGACCGACCGGGTCAGCGTGTTCTTCAGGTCGTTGCCGCTGCCGCTCCACCACTGGGTCGAGCCCTCGGCGGGCTGGGTGATCGTGGTGGTGACCGCCTTGTCCGGCAGGTTGACCACGAGGGCCTGCTTGTCCCAGGTGTTGTACTCGGCGAGGCCCAGCTTGTGGGTGGACTGCTTGCCGGCCGCGGCGGTGTCGAAGTTCAGCCAGCCCAGCTGAAGCTTGTCCCAGGCGTTCATGTCGCCGGGCAGGTCGCCGATGGACTCCTTGCCCGTGCCGAGCCAGGAGCCGGAGGACATCAGCGTCCAGAAACCGGTGGAGTTGTCGCCGCCGGCGGTGTCGTACTCGTCCGGCAGACCGAGGTCGTGACCGTACTCGTGGGCGTAGACGCCGAGTCCGCCGTTCTCCGGCTGGATGGTGTAGTCGCCGACCCAGACACCGGTGTTGCCGACCTGGGTGCCGCCGAGCTTGTTGTCCGCGGGGCCGGTGGCGCCGGCGTCGGTGCCGAAGGCGTACCAGCGGTGGGCCCAGATCGCGTCCTTGCCCTGGACGCCGCCGCCGGCGGACTCGTCCTCACCGGCGTGCACGATCTGGAAGTGGTCGACGTAGCCGTCGGGCTCGTTGAAGTTGCCGTCGCCGTCGAAGTCGTACCGGTCCCACTGGTCGTACTTGGCGAGGTCCTTCTTGATGTCCGCGTCGGTGCGGCCGGCCTTCTTCTGCTGGGCGACCCAGGCGCTCAGGCCGTCGCTGACGACGTTCCACACGCTCGGGCAGTTGGTCTGGCCGCAGGCGTTGTTGCCGTAGCGCGCCTCGTTGTAGGGGACCTTGACCCAGTCCGTGACCTCACCGGAGACCGAGTAGCGGCCCGAGGACTGCTTCTCGTAGTACTTCTTCAGCGACTCGGTCTTCTGGCCGGTGCCGAAGTAGAGGTCCTGGTAGTGCTTCTGGTTGTAGTCCTTCTGCCAGGCCGTGGAGTTGTCCTTCTTGCGGTCCGGCTTGGCGATCTTGTTGTGCAGCGGGCCCGCGGTGCCCCCGTACTTGGGGTCCGTCTGGTTCCCGAACTCCACCAGGATGGTGAAGATCTTGTCGGTCTTCTCGCGGCTCAGCTCGACGTACTTGCTCTGGCCCTTGCGGCTCTTGAGCTTGACGACCTTGGAGCCGTTGCGCTCCTCCGCCTTGACCTTGCCCGATATGAGCTGGTTCAGAGCCTCTTCGCGCTGGGCGTCCTGCGTCTTGCTCAACGGACCGTCGAGGTCGTGCTTCTGCTGCTTCACCGGAGCCGGGTCGTGCCGGTTGGCGGCGGCGGTCCCGGCCTGGGTGCTCGCCTCCGCGACGGCGAAGGTGGCGAACGTGGCGGAGGCCGCCGCGAGCGTGACGCCGATGGCGGCCGCTCTGAACGTCCAGGATCTGCTGGTCACTTGAGTTCCTCCCCCGCGCCGCGCACACGGACAGGGGGTTCCGGGTCATGGAGGAATCCGTGCGCGCACGATCAACGCGTGTAATCAAGTGACGACATTTGACTAGAGGTTAAGCCGAAAAGACAGACCTTGACTTGAGCAAGACAAGTGCACTATGCGGAGGCGACGTTCGCTTTGCGGACATGTGTCGACTTGACGACAGGCGCAGGCATCGCCCGTCCGAAGGGAGGGGTGACTCCGTGCGCCCCCCGTGCACCTGTACCGTGGGTTAGGTCACGCTTACCGGGCGTCCCGCTCGGGCATGCAGGCCAAGAGAGCCGAACGGCACCCCGCCGACTCCCGAAGACTGCCGAGGACACGATTGCCATGCCTCGTCCGACCGCCGCACAGCTCGCCTACGGTTCCTGCACCGTGATCTTCTCGACGCTCGCCATGCTGCTGCTGTCGCAGACGAGTTCGGGCCTCGGGATCGTCGTCATCGCCCTCGCGGCCCTCGCGCTGGGCCTGCTGGTCGCGTGGACGGTCCCCGTACCCGCGGCACGCGCGCAGGCACCCGCCGAGCCCGTGGCGGACGAGGAGCGCGTCCCCACCTCCCTGTGACCGGCGAAGCCGCGGGACACCGCAGCGGCGGCTCCGGGTGCGTCCCGGGACACCGCAGCGGCGGGTCCGGGTGCGTCCCTGGTCCGCCGCCGCCCCACGAGCCGTCTCACACGTCGCTCAACGGGTGCTGACCACCACCGTCTTGGCCGCCTTGTCGTGCAGGCCCTGCTTGTACGGCTTGTCGAAGAAGCTCCAGCCACCGCAGATGGCCGTCCAGACGCAGGCGCAGCAGAAGGCGAACGGCACCCACAGCACCAGGGCGCGGATCAGCGAGGTCTGCATGGAGGGGGTGGCGCCGTTCTCCAGGTCGGCCACCCGCAGGTCGAACCACTTCTTGCCGAGGGTCTGCCCCGACCTGCTGATCATGACGGTGTCGTAGGCGACGTAGAGCACGGCCGCGGTCAGGGACTGGGCGAAGGACTTGCCGGCCTCGATGCGGCCACCGTCGACCGTGTACTCCCGCACCCCGAACGCCCAGGTGAGCAGCCAGACGACGATGCCGACCAGGATCATGTCGATGATCCGTGCGAGCGTCCGTCTGCCGCTGTCGGCGAGCGGGGGCATACCCGCCAGGGGATCGGCCGGATAGCCGCCGGCGCCGGATCCGTACGGGCCGGCGTCGTACGGGCCGCCGCCGTAGGGGCCGCCACCGTAGGGAGGGGGCTGCTCACCCCCGCCGTACGGGGTGTCGTACGGCGAGCCCGAACCCTGGTCCGACGGGGGCTGCTTCCTGAAGGGGTCGTCCTCGGGGGGCTGCTCTCCGGAGCCGGGGGGCGGTTCGCTGCTCATGGCCCGAGTGGAACCCGAACACCCCGGCGCCGCATCCGGCGGACGGCCGTACGGGGTAGGCGCGCCGCGGTCGGCCCGCGGCGCATCCGGCGGACGGCCGTACCGAGTGGGCGCGCCGCGGTCAGCCCGCGACGAACGTGTGGGCCGCCTTGTCGTGCCAGCACTGGCGCCAGGGCCGGTCGAACAGGCACCACAGCACGCCCACGATCCCGACGGCCAGCAGTCCCGGCACGCTGAAGACCAGCCAGCGGCGCAGCGCCGGGCCGAACGTCGGGGGCTCGTGCGCCTCGATGTCGCGCACCTCGAGGCCGCACAGCTTCTTGCCGAGGGTGCGGCCCCACTTGACGGTGGGCAGCACCTCGTACAGGACGCCGGCCAGGAGCAGGACGGCGAGGACGATGCCGAGGCTGGTGCCGGTCGTGCCGTCGAGGAGCCAGACGGTGACCTCGCGGCCGGACAGCCTGGCCGCGTCGATCTTCTCCTGGACGTGGTCCAGGGCACGCGTGCCGAGCGGGACCGCCGCGGCGGCCGTCACGGCGCCCACCGCCAGCGAGTCGATCAGCCGGGCGGCGAGCCGCTTGCCGAGTCCGGCGGGGCGGGCGGCGGCCTGCCGGCGCGCGGCGGCCTGGAAGAGGTCCTCCACCGGCGGCTTCCACGGCGCCACCGGCTGCTCGTCCCCGCCCCCGGCCAGCTGGTGCACCTGCTGCGCCCAGGAGGCCTGACCGCCACCGGGACCGGCGGTCAGCGGGGTGGCGGACGTACCGGACTGCCCGGGCACGGCCTGCGCCGCTCCGGGCTGGGGGACGCCTGCCTGAGGGACTCCCGCCTGCGCGGGGCCCGCCTGCCCCGGGCCTGCCGGCGCCGGACCCGCCTGGGCCGGACCCGCCTGCTGCGGCACGGACGGAGCCGTGGCGGAGGGCGCCTGGGAGTGCTGCGGGGCGGAGGTCTGCGGGGTGGTACCGGGGGCCTGGGGCGTGGCCGGCGTGTGGGGCGGCTGCGCGGCGCCGGCCCGGGCCGCGGCGGCCTTGCCCGCGCCGAAGCCGGGGTTCGCGGGCGCGCCGACGGGACCCTGCGTGCCGAAGCCGGCCGCTCCGGACCCGCCGGACGCGCCGCCCTCGGAGCCGGTCGGGCCGGGCGGCACCGGGCGGAACGTCATCGTGCCGTCGTCGGTGCGGGCCGCCGCCGGGCCGGGGATCGGGCGGCGGAAGATGAAGGTGCCGGGGTCCGGGGCCCCGTCGTCCTGCGCCGGGGGGTTCGACGCGGTGCCGTCGGTACGGCCGGTGTCCCGGCCGTCGGCGGGCTCCGCGGGCACTCGCGGGTCGACACCCCAGGCGCCGCCCCGGCCGGCGTCCCCGCCGGAGCCGGACGACCGGTCCTGCCGCCCTGCCGGGCCGGACCCGCCCGGCCGGCCCCACTGCGCGCCCTGCGCGGCCTGCCCGGGCCGGGCCGCGGGAGCCCACCGGTCGGCCTGGCCCGCCTGCGCCGGAAGGCCCGACTGGCCCGGGAGGCCGGCGCCGTCCTGCGGGCCGGTCTCCGCCGGGTCCTCGTCGAAGAAGTGCGGGCCCGTCTCCTCCACGGACGGGACGGCCGGCTGCACGCCGGGCGGCGGGGTGAGCCGCTCGCCGTCCTTCGGCGCCGGTCGGCTGGTGCCGGGCACCCAGGAGGCGCCGTTCCAGTACCGGACGTAGCCGGGGATGGACGGGTCCGGGTAGTACCCCTCGCGGGGCCTGTCGTCGCCGGGTGCCGGGGTTGGGGCGCTCATGTCCGTCGTCCCGTATCTGCTCGGAGGTGGTATGAGAGCCTCCACATCTATCAGACCCGGGCATCCCCCACCGCCAGTCCCGCCGGACCGACCCCTTTCCGGGCGACGCCGGGCCGTGCTCCCCCGGGCCCGCGAAACAAAATTTCCCGAACCCGCGTAATGGCCCCGCCCCTGCCCCCTCTCCCTCGGTACGGGCCCCGTCCGAGCGGCCCCCGCCAGAAGGGAACGCAGGTCATGCAGCACATCGTGGTGGAACGGGAGCTGGAGCTGAAGCTCGTCCTGTCGCCGGAGCGGCGCGTGCCGGTCCCGGCCCGGCTCGGCTACCGCTCCGACGACCCCTATGCCGTCCACATCGCCTTCCACATCAACTCCGAGCACCCCGTCAACTGGACGTTCGCCCGCGAGCTGCTGGTGGAGGGGGTGTTCCGGCCGTGCGGGCACGGGGATGTGCGGGTGTGGCCGACGAAGGTGGACGGGCGCGGTGTCGTCCTGATGGCGCTGAGTTCACCGGACGGCGACGCACTGCTGGAGGCACCGGTCCCGCAGGTGTCGGCCTGGCTGGAGCGGACGCTCACAGCGGTGCCGCCGGGGACGGAGGGCGGGCAGCTGGGCATCGACGACGCGCTCGACCAGCTGCTCGCCCGGTGAGCTTCGGGTCACAGGAGCTTGCCCGGGTTGAGGATGCCCAGCGGGTCGAAGACCTGCTTCACGGCCCGCTGCATCTCCACCCCGACGGGGCCGATCTCCCGGGCCAGCCACTCCTTCTTCAGCACGCCGACGCCGTGTTCGCCGGTGATGGTGCCGCCCAGCTCCAGACCGAGGGCCATGATCTCGTCGAAGGACTCGCGGGCCCGGCGGGACTCCTCGGGGTCCCGGGCGTCGAAGCAGACGGTGGGGTGGGTGTTGCCGTCGCCGGCGTGTGCGCAGACGCCGATCGTGAGGTCGTACTTGGCCGCGATCCGTTCGATGCCGTCCAGCATGGCGCCGAGCCGGGAGCGGGGCACGCACACGTCGTCGATCATCGTCGTGCCCTTGACCGCCTCCAGCGCGGTCAGCGAGAGCCGCCGGGCCTGGAGCAGCAGCTCGGACTCGGCGGCGTCCTCCGCCGGCACGACCTGTGTGGCGCCCGCGGCCTCGCACAGGGCGCCGACGGCGGCGAGGTCGGCGGCGGGGTCCGGGGTGTCGAAGGCGGCCAGCAGCAGCGCCTCGGTGGTCTCGGGCAGCCCCATGTGGGCGAGGTCGTTGACCGCCTTGACGGTCGTACGGTCCATCAGTTCGAGGAGGGACGGGACGTGGCCGCCCGCCATGATGCGGCAGACGGCGTCGCAGGCGGCGGCCGCGGAGGCGAACTCGGCGGCCAGGACGAGCTGCCGGGGCGGCTTGGGCCGCAGCGCCAGCACCGCCCGGACCACGATGCCGAGGGAGCCCTCGGAGCCGACGAAGAGTCGGGTGAGGTCGTAGCCCGCGACGCCCTTCGCGGTGCGGCGGCCGGTGGACATCAGACGGCCGTCGGCGAGCACGACCTCCAGCCCGAGGACGTACTCGGCGGTGACGCCGTACTTGACGCAGCACAGGCCGCCGGAGGCGGTGCCGATGTTGCCGCCGATGGTGCACATCTCCCAGCTGGAGGGGTCCGGCGGGTAGTACAGGCCGTGTTCCTCGACCGCACGGGAGAGGGTCGCGTTGACGACGCCGGGTTCGACCACGGCGATCCGGTCGACGGGGCTGATCTCCAGGATGCGGTCCATCTTGGTGAGGGACAGCACGATGCAGCCGTCGGTGGCGTTGGCGCCGCCGGACAGACCGGTGCGGGCGCCCTGCGGGACGACGGGGACGCGCAGCTCGGTGGCGATGCGCATGACGTGCTGAACCTGTTCGACGGTGCGCGGCAGGACGACGACGGCGGGGCTGCCCGCCGGGCAGAAGCTCGCCATGTCGTGGCCGTAGGACGCCGTGACGTCGGGGTCGGTCAGGACGGCCTCGGGCGGCAGGCCGGCCAGGAGCCGGTCGGTGAGGTTGCCCGTGTGCTCGTCGCGCGGTGCTTCGATGCGGCTCATGATCACAGCCTGTCACTCGCGGCCATCGGTGTGAACCCCGACCGTGCCCGGCTTGGGCCACCCGGATGTGCTCGTCGTACTGACGCACAGTGAGCGCCATGGACAACCGACTGAGCGTGCCGGGTGCGTCCCCGGTCCCCGAGCCGCCACGGCGTTCCCGGCGGGTGCTGCGGCGGGTGCTGGTCGCCGCGCTGGCGGGCGGGGTCGTGGCCGGCGCGGTGCTGGCGCTGCTGCCGGGGGAGCACCCGGTGGGCGGGCCCCCCGCCCCGGGCCCGCGGGCACAGGCGCGGACGCAGGCGTTGACGACGGTGACCTACGGGGTGCCGGCCGCGCTGCCCGGTCTGACCGGGCTCATCGGGCGGCAGGAGGCGCGGGTGCGGGCGCAGCCGCGGGACGCCCGGGCCTGGGCGGTGCTGGGGTCGGCGTACGTGGAGCGGGGGCGCCGGGCGGGCGATGCCGCCGACTATCCGCGGGCGGAGCGGGCGCTGCGGACCTCGCTGGAGGTGCGCGGCACGCGGAACTCCGAGGCGCTGGGCGGCCTGGCCGCGCTGGCGCTCGCGCGCCGGGACTTCCCGGCGGCGAAACGGTACGGCGAGCAGGCGCTGAAGGCGGCGCCGAAGCAGTGGTCGGCGTATCCGCCGCT
This sequence comes from Streptomyces musisoli, assembly GCF_016741855.1. Classification (GTDB taxonomy): domain Bacteria; phylum Actinomycetota; class Actinomycetes; order Streptomycetales; family Streptomycetaceae; genus Streptomyces; species Streptomyces musisoli. The sequence goes on from NZ_JAERRH010000003.1 coordinate 861,779, forward strand.
GATCGACGCGTACACCGGGCTCGGCGACTACAAGAACGCCCGTTCCACCCTGGACAAGCTGCTGGGGCTGCGCACCGACGCGGCGGCGCGGCCGGCCGTGATGGCGCGGGCGGCGGCGGTGTACCGGGACCGGGGCTGGCGCGAGGACGCGGTGGCCCAGCTGACCGACGCGGCGGCCGCGGCCCGCACGCCGGCCGCGCAGGCGGCCTGGCTGGCCGGTGTCGGGCAGCTGGCCTGGGAGCGCGGGGACCTGCCGGACGCGCTGCGGCACTTCGAGGCCGCGCTGCGGCTCGACCCCGACCAGCGCGTGGCACCGGCCGGGCGGGCGCGGACGCTGGCCGCGATGGGGCGCACGTCCGAGGCGCTGGCCGTGTACCGGGCCGCCGTCAAGGAGCGGCCGAGGCCCGAGGACCTGCTGGAGCTGGGTGAGCTGTACGAGTCGCTGGGGCGGACCGAACTCGCCGAGGAGCAGTACGCGCGGCTGAGGACCGCGGTGCGGGGGTCGGTGGCGGGCGGGGTCGACGAGGAGCTGCTCATCGGACGGTTCGAGGCGGATCACGGGGACGCGTGGGAGGCCGTGGACCGGCTGCGGGAGGAGTGGCGGCGGCAGCCGGGGATCGAGGTGGCCGACGCGCTGGGCTGGGCGCTGCACCGGTCCGGCGAGGACCAGGAGGCACTGACCTACGCGACCGTCGCGACGGACAAGGCGAAGGGCGGCGGGGTGCGCAGCGCGCTGTACGCGTTCCACCTGGGGGTGATCGAGGGGGAGCTGGAGCGGTACGGCCCCGCGCGGCGGCATCTTCAGGAGGCGCTGCGGATCAATCCCTACTTCTCCCCGCTGCGGGTGCCGGTGGCGCGGGAGGCGCTCCAAGAGCTGGGCGACGTCCCCAACGAGCCGCCGCCCAGCGAATAGGGCCTGCCGTTACAGGTTGCCCCGCTTCTCCTGCTCGCGTTCGATCGCCTCGAACAGGGCCTTGAAGTTGCCCTTGCCGAAGCCCATCGAACCGTGCCGCTCGATGAGTTCGAAGAACACGGTCGGCCGGTCCTGGACCGGCTTGGTGAAGATCTGCAGCAGGTAGCCGTCCTCGTCGCGGTCGGCCAGGATCTTCAGCTCGCGCAGGGTCTCGACCGGCACGCGGGTGTCGCCGACCCACTCGCCGAGGGTGTCGTAGTAGGAGTCGGGGGTGTCGAGGAACTCGACGCCGGCCGCGCGCATGGTGCGGACCGTCTGCACGATGTCGTTGGTGTTGAGGGCGATGTGCTGGACGCCCGGGCCGCCGTAGAACTCCAGGTACTCGTCGATCTGGGACTTCTTCTTGGCGATGGCGGGCTCGTTGAGCGGGAACTTGACCTTGAGGGTGCCGTCCGCGACCACCTTCGACATCAGCGCGCTGTACTCGGTGGCGATGTCGTCGCCCACGAACTCCTTCATGTTCGTGAAGCCCATGACGTTGTTGTAGAACTCGACCCACTCGTTCATCCGGCCGAGTTCGACGTTGCCGACGCAGTGGTCGATGGCCTGGAAGGTGCGCTGGGCGGGCGGCTCGACGAGCGGCTTGGCGGCCGTGTAACCGGGCAGGTAGGGGCCGTCGTAGCCGGAGCGGTCGACCAGGGTGTGGCGGGTCTCGCCGTAGGTGGCGATGGCGGCGAGGACGACGGTGCCGTGCTCGTCCTTCACCTCGTACGGCTCGGCGACCGAGCGGGCGCCGTGCTCGATGGCGTATTCGTACGCGCGGCGGGCGTCCGGGACCTCGATGGCCAGGTCGACGACGCCGTCCCCGTGCTCGGCCACGTGCTGGGCGAGGAAGTGGCCCCAGGTGCTGCTCGGCTTGATCACCGAGGTGAAGACGAAGCGGGCGGAGCCGTTCTCCAGTACGTAGTTGGCGGTCTCGCGGCTGCCGTTCTCCGGTCCGGAGTAGGCGACCAGCCGCATGCCGAAGGCGGTGGAGTAGTAGTGCGCCGCCTGCTTGGCGTTGCCCACGGCGAAGACGACGGCGTCCATTCCCTTGACCGGGAAGGGGTCGTCCTGCCGGGCGGTCGTGACGGGAGTGTGCTGTGTGGTCTGCGTCATAGCGGAAGGGTGACCCCGGTCTGCAAGGTGCGCAATAGTTCGCGAATCCACTGGGCAATCTGTTCAGTGGTACGACCGCGTTGGCAGTCTTTCTGTACAGGATGACCATCTCAGGGGGTCCCGTGGCGATCGATCATCTGGACGGGCGCATCATCGTGCTGCTGGCCGAGGAACCGCGCATCGGGGTGCTGGAGATGTCCCGGCGGCTGGGCGTGGCGCGGGGCACCGTGCAGGCGCGGCTCGACCGGCTTCAGTCGAACGGAGTCATCCGCGGATTCGGGCCGCAGGTGGATCCGGCGGCGCTCGGCTACCCGGTCACCGCGTTCGCCACCCTTCAGATCCGGCAGGGCCAAGGTGCGGATGTGCGGGCGTACTTGGCGACCGTGCCGGAGGTGCTGGAGCTGCTGACCACCACCGGCAGCGGGGACATGCTGTGCCGGCTGGTGGCCCGCTCGAACGCCGATCTTCAACGGGTGATCGACCGGGTCGTCGGTTTTGACGGCATCGTCCGGGCCTCCACGGCGATCGTCATGGAGAACCCCGTTCCGCTGCGGATCATCCCGCTGGTGGAGCAGGCGGCCCGGGACAGGGAAGAGACCTGACCGACCCGGGACCCGTGACCCGCAGGCCGGACGTCCGTCCGGACCGGCCCGGCATGATCCGGACGAGAGGATCTTTCGTCCGGATCCGGCCTGGGCCGAACGAGAGGCGCTAGCAGCTCGGGACCGGGCCCTTCCCCTTCTCCAGTGCCACCAGGGAGTCGACCGCGCTGTCGAGCGTGGTCACGGGAACGAGCCGCAGGCCCTTGGGCAGTTCCGACTCGGCGTCGGCGCACTCCGCCTTCGGGACCAGGAAGACCGTGGCCCCGTCCCGGCGTGCGGCCTGCGTCTTCAGGGCCACCCCGCCGACCGCGCCGACCTTGCCGGACGCGTCGATCGTGCCCGTGCCGGCGATGGTGCGGCCGCCCGTGAGGTCGCCGCCGCTGCCGTCGCCGTCCAGCTTGTCGATGATGCCCAGGCTGAACAGCAGGCCCGCGCTGGGCCCGCCCACGTCGGCGAGCTCCAGCGAGACCTTGACCTTGTCGGCGTTCAGCCCGAGGTACTTCAGCGCCGCCTGGGTCGCCGCGTCCTGGGACTCCTGCATCTGCGCCAGGTTGTGCTCCTCGATCTCCTTGACGGTGTCCCCGCTCGGGTAGACCGCGTCGCGCGGCATGACGGCCCGGTCGGTGCGGAACCAGTTGTCGAACACGTCACCGAGGGAGACCTTGGTCTCCGGGCCGGTCACCACGATCGTGGTCATCCGCAGCTGCCCGCTGGTCTTCCGGGTCGCCGCGCCGGAGACGCTGATCACCGGGGTGCCCTGGTTCTCGCCGAGCACGTTCGCCGTCGTGCCGGGCTGCGCGAGCGAGAACGGCAGCGGTGCGAACGCCGCCGTGGCGAGCAGGGCCACGACGGGCAGCGCGCAGACGGCGAGGGCCTGGGGGCGCGTGAGACGTGAGAGCACGGAGCCAATCTAACCCGGGGTCTTCGCCCGGCCACCGGCCCCTCGGCGGGCGTAGAGGTCACCGCGCCGCCTGGTGAACCGGCGCAGGGCGTCCGGCAGGGGCTCGACACCGATGCCGGGGCCGGCCGGCACCGGCAGATGACCGTCCTGGAGGACGAACGGCTCGGTGATGTCCTCCGCGAAGTACCGGCTGGACGCCGAGGTGTCGCCGGGCAGGGTGAAGCCGGGCAGCGCCGCCAGGGCGAGGTTCGGCGCGCGGCCGATGCCGGTCTCCAGCATGCCGCCGCACCACACCGGTACCCCGTGCGCGTGGGCCACGTCGTGCACCCGGCGGGCCTCGAGGTAGCCGCCGACCCGCGCGGGCTTGACGTTCACCACCCGGCAGGCGTCCAGGGCGATCGCGGACGCGGTGTCGCGGGCGTGGTGCAGGGACTCGTCCAGGCAGACGGGCGTGGCAAGGCGCCGCTGGAGCCTGGCGTGGGCGTGCAGGTTGTTCTCCTCCAGCGGTTCCTCGATCAGCAGCAGCCCGAACGCGTCCAGCCGCCGCAGGTGGTCGGCGTCGGCGAGGGTGTAGGCGGTGTTGGCGTCGACCTGGAGGGGCAGGTCGTCGCCGAAGCGCTCGCGGACCGCCCGGACCGGCTCGACGTCCCAGCCGGGCTCGATCTTCAGCTTGATGCGCACGTACCCCTCGGCGAGGTGCCGCCCGACGTCGTCCAGCAGTTCGGGGACCGAGTCCCGGATGCCGACGGAGACCCCGGCGGGCACCCGGTCCCGTACCGCGCCCAGGTAGGTCGCGAGCGGCATGCCGTGGGTGCGCAGCTCGGCGTCGAGCACGGCGGTCTCCAGGACCGCCTTGGCCAGCTCGTGGCCTTTCACCTTCGCCATGACCGGGGCCAGCGCGGCCGTGGTGAGGTGCGGGAGCGCGGCCACGCGGGGCAGCAGGAAGTCGCGCAGCACGATCTCGGCTCCGGCGACGAACTCCGAGCAGTACAGCGGCTCGGGGTCGGCGGCGAACTCCGACCAGCCCTCGGCGGTGTCGGTGACCAAGCGCAGCAGGAAGGTGTCCTTCGCCGTCATCGTCCCGAAGGAGGTACGGAACGGGCTGACCAGCGGGATCGCCACGTGCACGATCTCGACGCGTTCGAGCCTCATGCCGCGGCCCCCTCGGGGGCGTCGCCGCTCGGGCGGGTCCGGGGGTCGGGACGGGTGAGGGTGTACCAGCCGTCGCGGGACATCCCGGTGGCCCGGAACCCCTCCGCGAAGGCCTCCAGGAACACCTCGCGCACGGCGTGCCGCCAGCGCAGCGCGAGCGCCGGGTCGGCGGCGCGCAGCGTCACGACGTCCTCGGGCACCCGGCACCGGATGTGCCGGTCGTCGCGGCGGACGAGCGGACCGCCGTCGGGCGCCGTCCGGACCACGGGCGCGGCGTGCCCGCCCTCGCCCCCACCGTCGGGCGCCGTCCCGACCACAGGCGCGTCACCCCCGCCCTCGCCCCCACCGTCGGACGCCGTCCGGATCACGGGTGTGGCGTGCCCGCCGTCGGGCGCGACGGCCGGCGCCGTCAGGTCCCAGGTCACCGTGAGCCGGTCGCTCTCGTCGCCGCCGTTCAGGCCGTCCGTCATGGGGCCGTAGAAGTCGACCAGGTACTCGGTGCCGACGGCACCCAGCTTGACCAGGTTGAAGCGGGCGTTGCGGCCGGCCAGCGGGTCGAAGGTCCAGCGCATGGTGCGGGCACCGCGGGCGACGGCCCAGTCGCGCTGGGCCTGCTTCAGGGTGGGGCCGAGGCCCCGGTCGGCGGCGGCCACCAGCGAGTACGTGCTCCGCTCCGGGCCGAGGACGGCGACGGACGCGCCGGCTAGCCGCTGCCCGGCGTACACCGCGTGCACCGCGCCGCCGGCGTGCACCAGGCTGTGCAGGACCTCGGCCGGGTAGGGCGGGGCGGTGCGGGGCGTCCGCCAGACGTCGCCGAGGTGGTCGGCGACGGCCGCGAACCCGGCGACGTCGTGGACGGTACGGACGGTGGCCTCGGGAGTCGTCGTTCCTGCGGTCATGGCACGAGTCTCGGCGGAACCGCAGGTCCGCGTGTTGTGCGACCGGCCAATACGTGCGTAGGTTCGTACGCCTGCCTGGGGACCCTCATGGACGCCTGCACCCTCGGTGACCTGCTGGACGTCGTCGGCGGGCCGGCGCTGCGCCTGCACACCGCCCCCGCCGGCCTCGGGATCCCGGTCACCGAGGCCGTGCTCCACGACGGCCGCGTGCCGCTCGCCCGGCTGCCCGGCGCGCTGCTGCTGGCGGTCGGGGTCCGGGCGGCGGACGCCGGGCCCCTGCTCGCGGCGGCGGCGGACGCCGGGCTGTCCGGGGTGGTGGTGCGCGGCGCGGACGGGCCGGTCGCGGCGGCGCAGGCGCACGGTGTGGCCCTGCTGTCGGTCGCCGAGGACGCGGCCTGGCACCGGGTCCACCTGCTGCTGGCGTCGGCCGTCGCGGCCGAGCCCGCCGCCCCGGCCGACACCGGGCTCGGCGACCTGTTCGCGCTGGCCGACGCGATCGCGACGGCGACCGGCGGGGCGACCACCGTCGAGGATCCGCGCCAGCGCGTCCTCGCCTACTCCACCGTCCCCGGCCAGCCCGTGGACGAGGACCGCCGGCAGGGCATCCTCGGCCGGCAGGTGCCGGCGGGCGCGCAGAACACCGAGCAGTACCGGCGGCTGTTCTCCGCCGGCCGGCCGCTGCGGCTGCCCGCGCTGTCCGACGCGGACCTGCCGCGGCTGGCGATGCCGGTACGGGCCGGCGGGGAGACGCTCGGCTCGGTGTGGGTGGTCGACGACGGCTCGCTCGCGCCGGACGCCGAGGACACCCTCGTCCAGGGAGCCTCCACCGCGGCGCTGCTCCTGCTGCGCGCGCGGGCGGCCCGGGAACTGGCCCGGCATCGGAGCGGCGACCTGCTGCGCCGGCTGCTGGACGGCACGGCGGCCGATCCGGCGACCGCCGCCGCCCGGCTGGGCGTCGACGGCCCGTCCCGGGTGGCGGCCTTCGTCCTGGACTCCGCGGCGAGCGTCCCGGACGCCGAGCGCACCGCGCTGCGCCTGCTGGACGTCGTACGCCTGCAGTGCGAGGCCCGCTACGGCCGGCAGGCGTGCGTGCTGCTGGACGGGGTGGTGTACGCGGTGCTGCCCGGCCCCGGCGAGCGGCACCGGCGGCTCGCCGAGGACATCGTGGCGCGGGCCGGGCGGGCGCTGCGGGTGCCGGTGCGGGCCGCGCTGGGCGAGCTGGTGCCGGGCGGTGACGGGCTCACGGACTCGCGGGCGGACGCGGATCTGGTGCTGCGGGTGCTGGACGCGGATCTCCCGGTGGCCGCGGTGGACGAGGTGCGGGCCCGGGTGACACTGCTGCGGCTGGCCGAGGTGATGGCCGGGCGGCGGGAGCTGAGCGCGGGCGGGTGGCGGCGGGTGCTGGCGTACGACGCCGGTCACGGCACCGAGTACGCGCGCACGCTGGTCTGCTGGTTCGACGCGGGCTGCGACATGGCGGGCGCGGCGAGTCTGCTGGGCGTGCACCCCAACACCTGCCGCTACCGGCTGCGGCAGCTCCAGCAGCACACCGGCGTCAACCTGACCGACCCGGACGAACGCCTGACGCTGTGGCTACACCTACGCACCCTGGCCGGCCTGGGCCCGGGCCCCCAGGTCCGCCGATCCAGCCCGCCCGCACCTGTGGACCCGGCCGGCCCGGGCTCGGGTTCGCAGGCCCGCCGACCCAGCCCGGCCACACCCACAGGAACCCTCCCGACCTGAGCCCCGAACCACAGGCCCACCGATCCAGCCCGCCCACACCTGTGGACCCGGCCGGCCCGGGCTCGGGTTCGCAGGCCCGCCGACCCAGCCCGGCCACACCCACAGGAACCCTCCCGACCTGAGCCCCGAACCACAGGCCCACCGATCCAGCCCGCGCACACCTGTGGACCCGGCCTGGGCCCGGGCCCCCAGGCCCGCAGACCCAGCCCGCCCACACCTGTGGACCCGGCCGGCCCGGGCTTGGGTTCGCAGGCCGGCTGGTTCAGCGCAGCGCTTCCGCGACCTCCCGCGCCGCCTCCACGACCCTCGGCCCCACCCGCTCCGGCACGGAGTCCATCAGCATCACCACGCCCACGCTGCCCTCTACCCCGGTGACGCCGACCAGCGGCGCCGCGGCCCCGCTCGCACCGGCCTCCAGCTCGCCGTGCGTGAGGGTGTAGCCGGGATCCGCGGAGGGCGACTGCCGCGCGGACAGGATCGCCCTGCCCGCGGCCCCGCGGTCCAGGGGATGCCGGAAACCGGCCCGGTACGCCACGTGGTAATCGGTCCACGTCGGTTCGACCACGGCGACGGCCAGCGCCTCCGTCCCGTCCACCAGCGTCAGATGTGCGGTCGCCCCTATGTCCTCGGCGAGCGACCGCAGAGCGGGCAGCGCGGCCTCCCGTACCAGCGGGTGCACCTGCCGGCCGAGCCGCAGCACGCCGAGCCCGACGCGGGCCCGACCGCCCAAGTCACGCCGTATGAGCGCGTGTTGTTCCAGTGTGGCGAGCAACCGGTACACCACGGTCCGGTTCACTCCGAGTTTGGTGGACAACTCGGTGACGGTCAGCCCGTGGTCCGTGTCGGCCAGCAGTTTGAGGACGCGCAGTCCCCGGTCGAGCGTCTGAGAGGTCTCCGCGGTCACGACGCCCACTCCTTTGGCGGTGAGGTCGGCGACCCCTGAGCGACGTGTGCGTCACCGAGTCCCGTCGGCGACGCGCTTTCAGAGGCCGCCGATCGGCAGGACGGCTCGGCTGCTCCGAGCGTTGTCGCTTCACGGCTGCGCTCCGCGGCGGCGCTGCCACGGGGCGTGTGCGTAGCGGGACAGTAGCGAAGCCGGTTCGCTGAGCGGAAGGCTTCGTCCAGAATCCGGGCAAGACCAGATCCGGCCTGCCTGCATTCGTCCGGATACGCACACAGTCCCACCGCCCCGATCCATGCCCCCCGGACCCCAGAACTCCGGTTGCACGAGCCCCCACGGGGCCGGACCGGCAGCCTTCACAGGGCGGGCCGCCAGCCTTCAGAGGGCCGGGATGCGGGCCCTCGGACGGGCCGGGCGACTCCGCACGACGCCTGGGATGCAACCACACGACTGAGGGACGGGACCCCGCGGGGGCAGAGGCGGAACCGCACGGGCCCGGAGGCCGGGACGCGGACCGGAACCGCACGGGCCCGGAGATCGACACGCGGACCGGAACCGCGCGGGGTCCGGAGGTCGGGACGCGGACCGGAACCGCGCGGGGTCCGGAGGTCGGGACGCGGACCGGAACCGCACGGGCCCGGAGGTCGAGCGCGGGGTGGGATCACACGGGGTCCGGGGCGGAGCCCCGTGGCGGTGCCTCTTCGGCGGACCGAGTCGGGCGGGTGGGTGGGCGAGGAATCGGCGAACGCAGCACAGCGCAGCGCAGCGTCACCGCATACGCGTAGCCCACTCCTGCACCTTGTCGATCCGCTGCCGCAACTGCCCCGCCGTGGCCTCCGCACTCGGCGGCCCCCCGCACACCCGCCGCAGCTCGGTATGGATGACCCCGTGCGGCTTGCCACTCTGGTGCACATACGCGCTGACCATCGTGTTGAGCCGCTTCCGCAGCTCCATCATCTCCTTGTGCGAGACCACCGGCCGCCGCTCCGCCGGCAGCTCCAGCAGGTCCGCCTCGGCGTCCGGCTTCTTCTTGCTGTGCGCGATCTGCCGGGCCTGCCGCTTCTGGAGCAGCAACTGCACCTGCTCGGGCTCCAGCAGGCCCGGAATGCCGAGGTAGTCCTGCTCTTCCTCGCTCCCCGGGTGCGCCTGCATGCCGAACTCGGCGCCGTCGTAGAGCACCCGGTCGAAGACGGCGTCGGACTCCAGCGCCTCGAAGGGCAGCATGTCCTGCTCGCCGGTGTCCTCGTCCTGCTGCTTGTTCGCCTCGTCCATCTCCTTCTCGGATTCGGCGTACGGGTCCTCCTCGCCCTCCTTCTTCGGCTTGTCGAGGGCGTGGTCCCGCTCCTTCTCCATCTCGTTGGCGAAGGTCAGCAGGTCGGGCACGGTCGGCAGGAACACGGACGCGGTCTCGCCGCGCCGCCGGGACCGCACGAAACGCCCGACGGCCTGTGCGAAGAAGAGCGGGGTCGAGATGGTCGTCGCGTACACCCCGACCGCGAGCCGGGGCACGTCGACGCCCTCGGACACCATCCGCACGGCGACCATCCAGCGGTCGTTGCCGTCGCTGAACTCGTCGATCCTCTTCGAGGCGCCGGCGTCGTCCGACAGCACGAGCGTCGCCTTCGTCCCCGTGATCTCCCGGATCAGCTTGGCGTACGCGCGCGCGGAGTCCTGGTCGGAGGCGATGACGAGCGCGCCCGCGTCCGGGATGGCCTTGCGGACCTCGGTCAGCCGCTGGTCGGCGGCGCGCAGCACGCTCGGCATCCACTCACCGCGCGGATCGAGGGCCGTACGCCAGGCCTGGCTGACCGCGTCCTTGGTCATCGGCTCGCCGAGCCGGGCGGCGATCTCGTCACCGGCCTTCGTACGCCAGCGCATGTTGCCGCTGTAGGAGAGGAAGATGACCGGCCGGACGACGTGGTCGGCGAGGGCGTTGCCGTAGCCGTAGGTGTAGTCGGCGGCGGACCGCCGGATGCCGTCCGTCCCCTCCTCGTACGTCACGAAGGGGATGGGGTTGGTGTCGGACCGGAACGGCGTACCGGTCAGCGCCAGTCGCCGGGTGGCCGGCTCGAAGGCCTCCAGACACGCCTCGCCCCAGGACTTGGAGTCACCGGCGTGGTGGATCTCGTCCAGGATCACGAGGGTCTTGCGCTGCTCCACGCGGTTGCGGTGCAGCATGGGCCGCACGCCGACACCGGCGTACGTCACGGCGACCCCGTCGTACTCCTTGCCGAGCGGGCCCGCGCTGTACTCGGGGTCGAGCTTGATCCCTATCCGCGCGGCCGCCTCCGCCCACTGCTTCTTCAGGTGCTCGGTGGGCGCGACCACGGTCACCTGCTGCACGACGTGGTGGTGCAGCAGCCAGGAGGCCAGCGTCAGCGCGAAGGTCGTCTTGCCGGCGCCGGGCGTGGCGACGGCGAGGAAGTCACGCGGCTGCTCCTGGACGTACTTCTCCATCGCGCCCTGCTGCCAGGCACGCAGCTTGCTGGCGGTACCCCAGGGGGCCCTGCCCGGGAAGGCGGGCGAGAGGTGATGGGAGTGAGCGGAGGAGGCGGCGGTAGTAGTCACGGTCTCCGTGCATCGAGGTCGGGCGGCTACGTATGACAACCGGGCCACCCTACCGGCGCCGCCCGCACGTCAACGCTCGAACAGGCCCGGGTGGGCCGCGGTTGGGAGCCACATCACAACTGCCGCAGCCGTCCCGCGATCACCGCGACGTCGCTCTCCTGCCCGGAGGCCACATCGATGACCAGGTCGTACGCCGTGTCCTGGTCGACGCCCGCGAGATCGACCCCGTTGCGGGCGAGGAAGGTGGCCGTGGCCAGCCAGGCGGTCCGCTTGTTGCCGTCCACGAGGGGGTGGTTGCCGGCGAGACCCTGCAACAGCGCGGCCGCCTGCTCGTACAGGTCCTCGTAGGCGGCCGTGCCGAACATCCGGGCGCGGGGCCGGTGCACGGCGGAGGCGAGCAGCCCGGGCTCGCGGGCCTCGGGCGGCCGGCCGCCGAAGGCGATCTCGGCGATGGCGGTGACCTCGGAGACGGTGAGATGGCGGCTCATTCGCCCAGCCTCCGCAGCAGGTCGGCGTGGGCGTCGGCGAGCCGTGCGGCGGCCTCGCGCACGCTTCGCTCCTCCTCCTGGAGATACCGGCGTACGGCGTCGGCGACCACGTCGTCCACCGTCCGCCCCTGGGCGTCGGCGAGGTCGGACAGCGCGTGGCGGGCCGCGGAGTCGAGCGGAAGATCGTTCACGCGGACCACGGTAGAGCGCCGGGCCGGCCGCGACGAAGGCCTTTCCGCCTACCGCTGCCGCAGCCGCCGGGTCACCCACGCCCCTGCCAGGGCCACCACCGCCATCGGCAGGAAGACGGCCGCGAAGGCGGCGGGACGGCCCGCGTCGGCCGCCGTGGCCGGGGTGGCCGCCGTGCTGCCGCCGCCGAGGGCCGCGAAGGCCGCGCCGGTCGCCGCCAGGAGGACGACGTTGGAGAGGGCGTCGGAGATCTGGAGGGCGGCGGAGTTGGTGCCGGCCTCCTCCGGGGCGGAGAGCCGGAGCAGCAGCACGCTGGTGGAGGCGATCACCAGTCCCATGCCGAAGCAGCCGACGCCCCAGGCGACGGCGACGGTCCACACGGGCACGGAGTGCAGGAGCACGCTCGGCGCGGCCACGATCGCGGCGGCGACCAGCACCATGCCCGTGGTCATCAGCCGCTCCCGGTGCGGTGCCATGCGCGGCCGGGACTGCACGAACGAGCCCAGCGCCCACGTCCCGCCGCCGGCCGCCAGCGAGAACCCGGCGAGCGTCGGCGACAGCCCGCGCTGGGTGACCAGCATCAGGGGCACGAAGGACTCGGCGGCGATGAAGGACCCCGCGGCCAGCCCGCGCAGCAGCACGACGGAGGGCAGGCCGCGGGCCGCCCGGTAGGTGCCGGGCGGGAGCAGCCCGAGGACGGCGGGCACGAGCAGCGCGGCACCGGCCAGCCCCGGGAGCAGCGAGAGGGGGCGCAGGTCCTGGGCGGCGTACTGGAGGAGTCCGGCGCCGAGGGAGATCCCGAGCGCGAGCCGGATCCGCCGCCGGTCGAAGGAGCCGGCGCCGGCCTCCCCGCCGACCGGACCCGACGCCCGGCGCCGTATCTGCGGCAGGGCGAGGACGAGCGGGAACACGACGAGGACCGGGATGCCGAGGAAGACCCAGCGCCAGCCGAGGTGCTCGGTGACGGCGCCGGAGGCGAGGGGGCCGACGATGGACGGTACGACCCAGCCGGCCGCGAAGGAGGCCATGATCGCGGGCCGTAGCCGCTCGGGGTAGGCGCGGCCTACGACGACGTACAGGGCCACGATGACCAGCCCGCCGCCCAGCCCCTGCACGGCCCGCCCGAGGATGAAGACCCACATGTCCTGCGCGGTGCCGGCGACGGCCAGTCCCGCCGCGAAGGCGCCGATGCCCGTGGTCAGGGCGCCGAGCGGGCCCCGCCGGTCGGACCACTGGCCGGAGAGCACCATGCCGAACAGGCTGGTGGTGAAGTACCCGGAGAAGGCGAACGCGTACAGCGCCACCCCGTCCAGTTCCCGCGCCGCGACGGGCATGGCGGTGCCGACGGCGGTCGCCTCGAAGGCGATCAGCACCACGACGGACACGATCCCGATACTGAGCGCCCGGTACGCCCGGCTCAGCACGCCGTCTTCCCGCTCGGCGGACGGATCCAGGACGACGGGGTCGCGGGACTCAAGGGCACTCATGCGGTCAGAGTAAGGCCCGTAACCCGGATTGGCCCCTGTCAGGAGTCCGACCTTCACTCAGCCCTTGGTCGTACGCCCGCCCCCTTTGTGAACGCCGTATGGCAGTCCCGTTGCACCCCCGCCGATCCCCTTGAGCCCCCTCCTCCACCCCCCGTACGTTCGTCTCACGAACACGGCCGTGTGCCCGAGTGGTTCAGGGACTCGCCTGCAAAGCGAGTTACGCGGGTTCAATTCCCGCCACGGCCTCTACGGCCTTGCCAGGCAGAAGGAAAGGGCGGCACCCCGGAAAGGGGTGCCGCCCTTTTGGTCGTCCGTCTCAGTTCTCGTCTCACTTGGACCGACAGACGAATAGTGGGCTGCCTGGCGGCCGGCGGGCGGGGGACTCCCCGCCCGCTTCTGCCACTCTGCGGCCCGTTCAGTCGTGGAAGTCCTGCGTGAAATAGAAGAACGTGCCCTGGTGCCCGTCCGGTGTCATCCCGGCACCGTAGGCGATGCCTATTCCGCTGGTCCTGTGGGCGGGGTCGAGGAGGTTCGCCCTGTGCTCCTGGTCGTGCGTCAGCCACCAGTTGACCGCTTGCTGAGGGGGCGGCGGGTCCACGTTCCCGTAGTAGTAGGCGACGTAGACGTTCTCCGACCCTGGCGAGCCTACGGCCTTGATGATCCGGTCCGGTGGGGTGCTGCCGTCGGAGCCCACATGGCCGGGCCAGCCGTTCCACTTCACTTCCCACTGGCCCGGATGGTCGGCCAGGTCCTGGCTGTGGAAGCGGGCCGCGTCGACCAGCAGGCGTTCGACCTGCACCGGCGGGCTCCCGTTCTGCTGCCGTAGCTGATTGGCCAGTTCGAACGCCTGGAGTTCCTGGGCGTCCATGGCGACCACGGGAGTCGGAACCTGGTGGGGCAGCACGAAGTCGTAGCCGGCTGCCTGATGCCCGCCGCCGCCCGGGCACGTGCCCTTCTGCGCATAGCCGTCATAGAACATGCCATGACACTTCACGCAGTACCGCCACGCGTTCTGGGCAGTCGGAGTTCCCGCCACATCGTGCGGCAGCACGAAGTCGTAGCCGGCTGCCTGATGCCCGCCGCCGCCCGGGCACGCGCCCTTCTGCGCATAGCCGTCATAGAACATGCCATGACACTTCACGCAGTACCGCCACGCGTTCTGGGCGGTCGGAGTCCCCGCCACATCATGCGGCAGCACGAAGTTGTACCCGACCGCCTTGTGTCCGACCGGACGAGGACACGCACCCTTCAGGGGATACCCGTCGAAGAACATGCCCTGGCACTTGCCGCAGTACCGCCAGTCCGCTTGCACGCCCATGAGAACCCCCAAAGATCTCCGTCACGCGTCGCGCGTCCGTGAAGCACTTCGGCAGAGCGCTTCAAGAGATGTGGTGACCGGGTGGTGCATGCCTGCCCTCCTTTCAGGATGGCCCGGCGGGGACCGCTGCGCCACTCGGGTGGCGACCCCCGGCACGAGCCCCACGGGCCGCTGCGACTCCCCTGCCGGGGAGCCGCCGAGCCGTCGTCAGGTCCCCCCGGATTCAGCGAGAACCGTGTGTCTCTCCTCCGTCACGTGGACGCGTCTACGCCATTGCGATGACAACTCCGCATGTCCCGTAGGTGAGTGGCGGCGGGAAGCCGACGATCCGGACGAGGCACTGTCTTCGGCCCGTCAACCGCGAGCGTTTCGGAAGGTGAAGCACATGGCTCCTGGACCCACGACGAGATCGGCTCTGGGCCCGCTCCCAAGAAAGGGGAGATGGATCGCCAATGGCGCGATGACGTCCCTGGCTCTGGTGATGGTGAGTTGGGCAGGCCCTGCGGTGGGCGTGGCCCAGGCCATGGAGGAGTCCGCCGACCGGCACGTGGCAACCCCGTCGGACCGGGATGAATGCAAACCGAGACCCGGTCAGCCGCGAGGCTGGCTGCCCGGTGTGGCACACCTGCTGGGCGGCGGCGACAAGTGCCCGACAGGCGCCACCGGCCCCACGGGCCCGACCGGTCCCACCGGGCCCACCGGGGCCACGGGGGCGACGGGAGCCACCGGGCCCACCGGAGCGACGGGGGCGACGGGGTCCGGTGCCACAGGGGCGATGGGGGCTACGGGAGCGACCGGGGCCACAGGGGCCACGGGAGCGACCGGGGCGACGGGCCCGACCGGGCCGTGTGAGGAGTGGGACTCCGTCGTCGCGGGCGGGAACCAGTACGACGTCATCATCTTTCCCAACGACCCGGAGGTGTTCGTCGGGCAGGGCGCCCCAGGCACCTTCGGCAACTTCTTCTCCATCGAGAACCCGCCGCCCAACGCCTGCAGCGCCGCCATCTCCGTCGTCCCGGGCGGCGACTCGCCGGACACCATCTATGTCAAGGTGCTGACCAGCGATGGTGTGCCATACATCACCAGGTGCACCGAAGGTGCCTTCTTCCCCGCCTGCGACCCGTTCCCGACGGCGGCGGCCGCCGGCACCGGGCTCCCCCTGAGGCACGCGCAGAGGGACGGGAACCACCGGACGCGCTGACCGGTCGCCGGACGAACGCGGTGAACACGCGGGTTCCTTCCCGCCACGGTCTCCGGCGTCCGAGCAGGCTGAACGAGAGGGCGGCACCCCCGAGGGGGCGCCGCCCTCTCGTTACCCCGGACGGTCTCGCCCCGACCGCGGCCGGGGTACTTTCTTGACCCTCACACCGTGTCAGGCGGTCGGCTCGGAGGCATCATGTTCACCATCGGAGACTTCGCCCGGCACGGCCGTGTCTCGGTGCGGATGCTGCGTCACTACGACGCCACCGGACTGCTGCACCCGGCCCACGTCGACCCCTCGAGCGGCTACCGCCACTACACCGCCGCCCAGCTCGCCCGCCTCAACCGGATCATCGCGCTGAAGGACCTCGGCTTCACCCTTCAGCAGGTCCGGGACATCGTGGACGAGAAGGCCGGCGTCGAGGAGTTGCGCGGCATGCTGCGGCTGCGGCGGGCCGAACTGGAGAGTGCCGTGGCCGCCGCGGAAGCGCGGCTGGTCCAGGTCGAGGCGAGGCTCCGAGCGATCGAGAGTGAGGGGCACATGCCCACCGACGACGTCGTCATCAAACACGTCCCCGCGGTACGGGTGGCCGAACTGGCCGCGACCGCCGCGAGTTTCCAGCCCGAGGACATCAGCCCTGTCATCGGACCGCTCTACGACGAGCTGTTCCGGCAGCTGGAGGCCGCGGGCATCACCCCGACGGGTCCCGGTGTCGCCTACTACGAGGACGCTCCGGAGGGCGGCGGCCGGATCACCGTCCACGCCGCCGTCCAGGTCTCCGCCCCGCTCCGGGACGGCGTCTTCCGCGTCCTCGACCTGCCCGCCCTCGACGAGGCGGCGACCATCGTGCACCGCGGCTCGATGGACACCGTGCTGCCCACCGCCCAGACCCTGGCCCGCTGGATCGACGCGGGCGGCTACCGGTCCACCGGATACCCCCGCGAGATCAATCTGGAGTGCCCCGAGGACCGCGACGACTGGGTGACGGAGCTACAGGCACCGGTGACCCGGGTCTGATCCCGGTCCCGCCGGTCCCGGGCCGAGGACGACCGGCTCGCCCCGTCCGGCCGGGCGGGGTGTCTCAGAACACCCCGCCCGCCTCGTCCTGGAAGAGCTCCGTCCAGTAGTGCCAGGACGTGGCCGGCAGCGTGCCGGTGGGGTCCAGGGTGTTCAGGGTGTCGATCATCGCCGCCACCAGGTGGTCGTAGGCGTGCGTCGCCAGTTCGTGGCCCAGGTGGGCGTCGATCGTGCGCTCGTGGTGGACCAGCCAGAGGGTGAAGGCCAGGGTGGAGACGTCGGTGTTGAGGGAGTGGAGCGTCGCATCCGGCCGGCTGAAGGTCAGGACCCTGCCCGTTCTGCCGTCGACCACCAGGCTGTTCTCCTCCAGCAGGTACCCGAGGCGGATCAAGTGGTCGCAGTGGGCCGGGAGTTCGGGGACGGGCTGGTCGGGGCACTCCTGGGTGAAGTACTCCCGCAGCGTCGGCAGGGGGACGTCCGTGTCGGCGCGGAAGAAGACCGCCTCCTCCGGCAGCCCCGTCTCGCGCAGGAAGCGACGGGTCGGTTCGTGGGTGAGCGTCGCCGGGAAGTCGACCTCCTCGAAGCGGGCCACCCTGCCGTGCCCGAACTCCTGCTCCAGGACGCGCGCGGGCACGTCCAGGGTGAGCCCGGAGGCCGTACCGGGGCCGGCGATGAGGGAGAGCGGGCGGATCAGGGCCGCCGCCTTCCAGTACGGCGGGACCCGGCCGTCCGTGCCCTCCTCGAAGAGGGTGAGGAGGCGGCGGGAGGCCTCGGTCACCGTCTTCGGGCCGTACTGGCCCGCCAGGGAGGCGAAACGGCCGCGCAGGCCCGCCAGTTCCTCGGTGACCGCGGCGAAGCGCAGGAGGGTGTGCAGGGAGGGCGCGAAGGGACGCGGGTCGGACGGGTCGAAGAGGTAGGCCGTCGTCAGCTCGCCCGTGCGGCCGTCGAGCAGGATCGACTCGCTCTCCATGCCGGCCGGGGTGAGGAGTTCGCCTATGACCAGGCGGCTGCGCAGCTCCTCCGCCAGACGGAACGGGCCGTCGGCGGCGTCGGCGAGCGTGCGCAGGCCGTGCGTGCGCAGCGGGGAGAAGGTGAGCGGACCGGTCTGCGCGGGCAGTCCTGCGCCGGTGAGCAGACCGCGTGTCGGCGCGTGTGTGACGTAGCGGTCCAGCTCCGCCTCGGTCAGCGTGATCGCCGGAACTCCGGCGTCGGTCGTGCCCATCGCTCCCCCGCGGTCTTCCCCATGCGTGACAGGCGTGCGTACACCGTCGTACGGCGCCCCCGGGCAGGTGCCCCCACTGCTCGGCACACTACGCCGCCCCACTGACAACGGCCCGCACAGGACAGGACGCCGGACCGGCCGCGCCCGTTGCGCGTCCGCGCGGATCGCCGGGCTCAGCGGTCCGCGACCACCGCAGCCTGCGGGCGGATCGGGAGGCGGTTGACCGGGCGGCCCGTGGCCGCGCGGACGGCGGACGCGATCGCCGCCGGTGCCGTCACCACCGGGACCGCGCTGACCGACTTGGCTCCGAAGGGGGCCACCACGTCCCGTTCTTCGACCAGCTTCACGATCCGGATGTCGGGGGCGTCCAGGGCGGTCGGGAGGGCGTACCCCGTCAGGTCGGGGTGGCGGATCAGGCCGCGGGGCGTACGGAGGTTCTCGGTGAGCGCGATGCCCACGCCCTGGGTGACGCCCGCCTCGATCCGGGCGGCCAGCTGGGACGGGTTGAGGATCCGGCCGACGTCCTGGGCGACCGCCAGCTCCACCACCCGGACCGAGCCCAGCTCGACGTCGACGTCCACCACCGCGCGGATCGCGCAGAACGCCATGCCCACGAAGGCGTCGCCCTGGCCGGAGGCGTTCAGCGGCTCGGTGGGGTGCGGACGGCACTGGGCCGTGGCCCACAGTTCCTTGCCCTCCAGCGCCTCCGTGACGGTGGTCGACAGCACACCGTCGTAGGAGGTGATCTTGCCGTCGGTGATCTGGAGCAGCTCCGTCGACATGCCGAACTTGTGGGCGAGCGGCTGGAGGAGCTGGGCGCGGACCATCTTGGCCGCCCGCTCCACCGCGCCGCCCGACACCCAGGTGTGCCGGCCCCGGCAGCCCGCGCCGGCCGTCGGCTGGTCGGTGTCGACCGGCGCGACGTGGACCTCCTCGATGCCGAGGGTCTCCTGGACGATCTGCCGGGCCAGCGTGGTGAAGCCCTGGCCGGTCTCCACGGCCGCGCACAGCACGGTCGCGACGCCGTCGTGGACCTTGACCGTCGCCGTCGACACCTCGTCGGCGCCCTCCGCGCCGAGCATGTGCACCATGCCCACGCCGTAGCCGACGCCCCGGCGCACCGCGCCCGGTTCGCCCGCGCCCTCGGGGCCGCCGGGCAGCAGCCACTCCTCCTCGGGGGTGTCCTTCGGCAGGGCGGGCAGCGGGAAGTCCCGCACCGCCTGGACGAGTTCGGCGACCGGCGCCGGGCAGGTCACCGTCTGGCCGATCGGGAGGACGTCACCCGTCGCCAGGGCGTTGCGCAGGCGCACCTCGGCCGGGTCCAGGCCCAGTTTCTTCGCCAGCTTGTCCATCTGCGCCTCGTAGGCGGCGCACACCTGCATCGCGCCCTCGCCGCGCACATGGCCGGACGGCGGGTTGTTGGTGCGGACGGCCCAGCCCTCGATGAACGCGTTCGGGACGACGTACGGGCCGCAGGCGAAGGAGACGGCGGCGGCCAGGGCGTCGGAGGAGGTGTCGGCGTAGGCGCCGGCGTCCAGCAGGATCTGCGCCTCCACCTTCACCAGCTTGCCCTCGGCGTCGGCGTGGTGGCGGTACCGCAGCAGCGTCGGATGCCGGTGGGCGTGGCCGAGGAAGGACTCCTCGCGCGTGGCGGTGAGTTTCACCGGGCAGCCGGTTTTGAGCGCGAGCAGGCCGAGCGGGAGCTGGAAGCCCTGGTCCTCGCGGTCCGCCGTGGCGCCGGGCACCCCGGTGACGACGATCTTCACTCGATCGGGGGACAGGCCGTAGCAGGCGGCGGCCGTGTTGCGGTCGGTGTGCGGGTCGGTGGAGGCCAGGTACAGCTCCACCCCGCCGTCGGGGCGCGGCACGGCGAGGCCGGCCTCGGCGCCGATCGGGGCGGGGTCCTGGCGGCCGATGCGGTACAGGCCCTCGACGACGACCTCGCCGGCCGCCTCCGGGTCGCCGTGGTGCAGCGGGATGTGCCGGATCAGGTTGCCGTCGGGGTGCAACGGCTCGGCCTCGAAGGCCTGCTCCGGGTCGGTGACGGGGTCGAGCACCTCGTACTCGACGATGACGGCGGCGGCGGCCATCCGTGCCGTGTCGGGGTGGTCGGCGGCCACTGCGGCGATGGGCTCGCCGTGGTGCCGTACGACCTCGGAGGCGAACACCGGCCGGTCGGGCGTGCCCCGGCCGTGGCGGGGCGTGCCGGGCACGTCGGCGTGGGTGACGACGGCGCGGACGCCGGGCATCTCGCGCGCGTGGGTGGTGTCGATGGACACGATGCGCGCGTGCGCGTGCGGGGAGCGCAGCACGGCCGCCCACAGCAGGCCCTCGGCCCACAGGTCGGCCGCGTACGGGAAGGTGCCCTCGGTCTTGGCGCGGGCGTCGGCGTGCGGCAGGGAGGCGCCGATGCCGTGCGGCAGCGGCTCGGCCGCGGGGGCGGGTTCCGCGGCGGTGGTCGCGATGCCGGCTTCGTTGCTCACGCCTGGCCTCCGTCCTGGCCGTAGTGCTGGTCCTGCGGTCCCCGCGGCGTGCCGTACGGGTCCGGCGGGTCGCCGTACGCGCCGCCCCGGGCGTCCCCGTAGCCGCCGTCGGGGGCGGTCTGGGGGGTGTCGAACACGCCGGGCGCGTCGAACGCCGACGGGTGGACGCCGCCGGAGCCGGGGCCCGCCTGGTGCGGGATGCGTGCCTCGTCCGCGTCGGTCTCAGGGCCGGCGTGGGACGCCTCGCGCTCGGCGACGACCTCCTTGACGGCCTCCAGGACGCCCCGGTAGCCGGAGCACCGGCACAGGTTGCCGCACAGGGCCTGGCGGGTCTCCAGCTCCGTCGGGGCCGGGTTGCCCTCCAGCAGGTCGTGGACGGTCATCGCCATGCCGGGCACGCAGAAACCGCACTGCACGGCACCGCAGCGGGCGAGCGCGCGCTGTACGTCGGAGGGCTGTCCGTCCGCCGCCAGCCCCTCGACCGTACGCACCTCGCTGCCGGCCGAGGTGACCGCGGGGACCAGGCAGGAGGCGACCAGGCGGCCGTCGACCTGCACGTTGCAGGCTCCGCACTCGCCCTGTGAGCAGCCGTCCTTGGCGCCCGCGAGGCCGAGCCGTTCGCGCAGCACGTACAGCAGGGACTCGCCGATCCAGGCGTCGGTGACCGGGCGGTCGGCGCCGTTGACGCGCAGCACGTAGGAGGCGAGGGGGTGGTCGTCGTGCGGCGGCAGCGGTACGGCGGCCGGGTCCTCGGCGCCTTCGGGGGCGGCGGCCTCCCGGGCGGACGCGGGGTCCTCGGGGGCGGCCTCGCCCTCCGCGGGGTGCGCCGCGGACGACGTCCCGGTGGTCCTGGGTACGGCGGATCCGTCCCGGTGCGCGGCCGCCTCGGCGTCGCCGTCGGGCCGCGGGGCGGCCGGGTCCGCCGGGGCGGTGGCCGGTCCGGGGCCGGGCGTGCCGGCGGGGTCGTCGGGGCGGGCGGTGGCCGCAGGGCCGGCCTCGGTCGCCGGGTGACCCGCCGTCACGGGGGCCTCGGTCGCCGCCGGGTCGGCCGTGGCGGCCGCTGTGGCGGGCCGGGGCGCGGTGGCCGGGCCGGCAGGCTGCTCGTGGCCCGCGGGGGCGTCAGCGGGGCGTTCAGCGGCTTCGGCGAGGCCGTGGGCATCCGCTTCCGCCGCCACGCCGGACCCGGCCTGCGACTGCGACTGCGCCTGCGCCTGCGCCTGCGCCGACGGCACCGGTCCCCCGGGCGCGCCGGGCATGACCGTACCGCCGGGGGGCGTGGCCGAAGCGCCGGGGAACGTGCCCGTGCCGCCGGGCGTGTCGGTGTGACCGGCGTCGGCGTGACCGGAGTCGGTGTGACCGGCGTCGGCGTGACCGGAGTCGGCGTGACCCGCCTGGGCGCGGCCGGCAGCCGGGTAACCGCGCTCGTGGTGGCCGGTGTCCGCGTGGCCGCCCTCGCCGCGCCCCGCCTCCGCGTGGGCGCCCTCGGTGCGGCCCGCGTCCGGGTGGTTGCCCGCGACGCGCCCGGCGTCGGCGTGGCCGCCCTCGGTGTGGCCGCCCTGAAGGTGACCGGCGTCCGGGTGACCGTCCTCGGCGTGACCCGCCTCCGGGTGACCACCCTCGGCGTGACGTGCGTCCGCGTGACCGTCCTCGGCACGGTCCGCGTCTCCGGGGCCGCCCTCCGTCCGGCCGGCGCCCGCGTACCCGCCCCCGTGGCCGTACCCGGCCTCCGGGGCGTACGCCTCCGGTGCGGGCGCGCCGCCCGCCGGGTGCGCGCCGGTGTGGTCGGGCAGGGCCGTGTGGTCCGGGGTGGCCGGGTCGGCCTGGGGCCGGCCCCAGGCGCGGCCGGCGCCGTCCGTCGCCCAGGGCGCCGGCGCGCCGCCGGGCAGCGTGGCCGGCGGGGTGCCGCCCCACTGCTCGACCAGCGAGGACGTGGTGTACTCGCCCGACTCGTCCGGGAGATCACCCCCGGCGACGGGGATGGACCACTGGCCGGTGACGTCATGTCCCGGCGCGGCCGGCGCCGCGGGCTCCTCGAAGGCCCACTGCTGGGTGGCGGCGGGCTGGTACGTGAAGCGGTCGTCCGTGCCCTGCGGCTGGGCAGGCGCGGCGTTCGCGTCGGGCCACCGGCCGCCGCCGTCGGGCACCGGCCAGTCGTCGGAGGCCTCGGTCACGGGCCAGTCGTCGGTGGCGGCGGGCACGGGCCAGTCGTCGGGGGCGGCGTGCGCGGCCGCTATCCGCGGCGGCACGTAGCCGTGTCCGGGCGCGGCCAGCGGGCTGTCGCCGGACAGCAGGGCGTCGATGCCGCCCTCGGGGAGTTTGACGAAGGCGGTGGCGCCGTCGTCGTAGTCGCCCTGGGGCAGCGGGTTCCAGCGTCCGCCGCCCTGGGGCGTGGCCTCTCCGTGCTGGTCGTCGGTCACGACAGCGCCCTCCCCAGTGCTCGTCGGGCCAGCGCGGCGACAGTGCGCCGCAGGTGCAGTACGGCGGGCGGAAGCGGCGTCACCGAGCCGTCGGGCTCGGGGGCCGGGTCGGGGATGCAGGCCGCGGCGACGTACTCGCCGAAGGCGTGCAGGGCCTCCGGGACGAGGGCGCGGTCGTTGTCCCAGTCGATCAGCCCCGCGACCCACTGCTCGGCCTCCAGGGGCCTGAGCGGCATCGGCGCTATGGCCCCGACCGCACAGCGCACACCGCGCCGGGCGGGGTCGAGGACGAGCGCCACGGAGGCCAGCGCGCGGCCCGGTCCGGTGCGTCCGGTCGCCTTCAGGAAGACCTGCGGGGCGTGCAGCAGCGGCACGCGCACGTAGCCGATGAGTTCGCCGCCGCGCAGCATCTCCACGCCGGCCAGCAGGTGCGACACCGGGATCTCCCGGCGGGCTCCGCCCGGGCCCGCGATGATCAGCGTCGCCTCCAGGGCGGCGAGCACCGGCAGCGCGTCCCCGGTGGGGGCGGCCGTTGCGATGTTGCCGCCCAGGGTGCCCGCGTTGCGGATGTGCGGCGGGCCCGCGGCGCGCGCGGCGGCGGCGAGCGCCGGGATCAGGGCCGCGAAGTCGGGGCGGCCCATCCGCGCGTGCGTGAGGCCCGCGCCGAGCAGCGCGTGGCCGTCCTGGTACTGCCAGCCGCGGATCTCGCTGATCCGGCCGAGTCCCACCAGCGCGGCGGGCCTGAGCTGACCGGAGTTGACGGCTGCCATGAGGTCGGTGCCGCCCGCGACGGGGACGGCGGTGGGCATGGCGGCGAGGGCCGCCACGGCCTCGTCCAGCGTCGTGGGCAGCGTGACGGCCTGCGCCGCCTGCGGTGCGTGCGTGGTCAAACCGGCTGCCCCTTCCCGCTGCCCCACCTGGTCCCGCCTGTGTTGCCGTACGGTACGTGCTGACAGGGCGGACGACGCAACTCTGGCACATCTTCGCAAGGCCCGAACGCGGGGGTCCGCTAGGAGGCATTCGCCCACCTCAGCAGGGAGATGGTCCGTTTTCGCACGGCATCACCGGTACACGCGGATTGCCACTCTTCGGTGATCCTGTCGGTATTTTTCCGTTACCTGTTCGGGGGCGGCCCGCGCCGCTACCGGTTCGGGGGCGGCCCCTCGATCGGACGCCCGGGCACGCCGGGACGCTTCTGCCACGGGCGGGGCCCGGTGGGCGGCCGGTAGGCGACGCCGAGGGCGTCAAGTCGCCGGTAGTGGGCGGACATCCGGCGTTCGAAGCCGACGAAGTCCCGGTCCGCCGGGGCGGGCAGCGGGCTCCAGGCGACCTCGGCGAAGGCCGCGAGGCGGGGGAAGGCCTGGTAGTCCACGCGTGCGGAGTCCTCCATCACCTCGGTCCACACGTTGGCCTGGGTGCCCAGCACCCGCCGGGCCTCCTGGCCGGTGAGCCCGGCGGGCACCGGCTCGAACCGGTAGACGTCCTCCAGGGTGCGGACGAAGCCGATCGGTACGGGCTCGTCCTCGCCCGGGGCCTGACGGTGGTCCAGGTACACGTACTGCTCGGGGCACATGACCACGTCGTGGCCGGCCCGCGCGGCGGCGACACCGCCCCCGTAGCCGCGCCAGGAGGAGACGGCCGCGCCGGGGGCGAGCCCGCCCTCCAGGATCTCGTCCCAGCCGATCAGGCGCCGCCCGCGGGCGGCGAGCCAGGTGTCGAAGTGCCCGATGAACCAGGACTGGAGCGCGTCCTCGTCGGTGAGGCCGAGGTCCGCGATCCGCGTCTTTGCGGTCACGGAGTCGGTCCACTGCTCCTTGCGGCACTCGTCGCCGCCGACGTGGACGAACTCCGAGAACTCGGCCGCGTCCGCGGGGAAAAGCTCCAGGACCTCCTCGAACACCCCCTCGTAGAACCGCAGGGTGGCGTCGGTGGGAGCCAGCACGTTGGCGGAGATGCCCCAGTCGTCCCAGACGGACAGGGCGGCGGTGTCGACGACGTCGGTGTTGCCGAGTTCCGGGTACGCGGCGATGGCGGCCTGCGAGTGGCCCGGTACGTCGATCTCGGGGACGACGGCGATGTGCCGTTCGGCGGCGTAGGCGACGATCTCCCGGATGTCGTCCTGGGTGTAGTAACCCCCGTGGGGTTTCTCGTCCCAGAGCGGCGAGGCCCGGTGGCCGAATCTGGTCCGTGAGCGCCAGGAGGCGATCTCGGTCAGTTTCGGATAGCGCTTGATCTCGATCCGCCAGCCCTGGTCGTCCGTCAGGTGCAGATGCAGGACGTTGAGTTTGTGCGCGGCCATCAGGTCGAGATAGCGCAGCACGCCCCCCTTGGGCATGAAGTGCCGGGCGACGTCGAGGAGGAGGCCGCGCCAGCGGAACCGCGGGGCGTCCTCGATGACCTGGTCCGGGATGCCGAGGCGGGCGTCCGGCCGTACGGGGGCGCGCCGGAAGGCGTCGGGGCCGAGCAGCTGGCGCAAGGTCTGCGCGCCCCAGAACACGCCGGCGGGTCCGCCGCCGCGGATCTCCACACCCCCACCGGCGACGGCGCCGAGGCGGTACGCCTCCGGCTCCAAGGCGCCGTCCAGCAGCAGCCGCACACCGTCGCGGGCGTCCCGCGGTCCGGGGCGCAGCGGCAGGCCCAGGGCGGTGCCGAGCGTGGCGCGCAGCCAGCGTTCGGTGCGCTCCGTCCCCGGGGCGGCCCAGAGCGTGGTGTCACGGCCGAGCGGCACGGTGCTCCGCGCCGGCCCCTCGACGGCGCGCGGCGCCGGGATCAGTTCCATGGCCTCAGCCCTCCCCGCGCGATGCGTTGCGCATCGCGCAACGACCTTTGCTTCATGCACAACGGATGCGACGACGCCTCGAAGGCTAGGGAGTACGCCGGAGCCCCACAAGAGGTCTGGACCAGTTGGCGGTCCGAGAACGCGGAGGTCCCCGGGACGCGCTCGCCGCGCGTCCCGGGGACCTCACCGCCACCGGACGGGCCGGGACCTACTTGTCGCCGCCCTTGCCCTTGCCCTTGTCGTCGCCGCCGCTGCCCATGGACTCGTAGATCTCCTTGCACATCGGGCAGACGGGGTACTTCTTCGGGTCGCGGCCCGGCACCCAGACCTTGCCGCACAGCGCCACGACGGGGGTGCCGTCGAGGGCGCTCGCCATGATCTTGTCCTTCTGGACGTAGTGGGCGTAGCGCTCGTGGTCGCCGTCGCCGTGGGACACCTGTGGCGTCGGCTCTACGAGGGTCCCCGTACCAGTCCCGCGCTCGGGCTCGAGAGTGCTCATAACAGCCAGGGTACTGAAGCTCACAGGCATCAGTTGAGCGAAGGGTCGTCCGGATACGTGGCGACCATCGCCAGCTCACCGCGCTGGCGCCGCAGCACCTCGCGCCACAGTCTCTCGGGGGCCGGCGAGGACACGTCGCCGGGCTCGGACTCGACGACGTACCAGGCTCCTTCGACCAGCTCCTCCTCCAGCTGGCCGGGGCCCCAGCCGGCGTAGCCGGCGAAGATCCGCAGACTGCCCACCGCCGCCGCCAGCAGTTCCGGCGGGGCCTCCAGGTCGACCAGGCCGATCGCGCCGTACACCCGCCGCCACCCGAGCGGGGCACGGTCGCCGTTCGCGCCGCCCGGGATGACCGCCACGCCCAGCGCCGAGTCCAGCGACACGGGGCCGCCCTGGAAGACCACGCCGGGCTCGCCGGCGAGGTCGGCCCAGTCCTCCAGGATGTCGCCGACGACCACCGGGGTGGGACGGTTGAGGACGACACCGAGGGAGCCCTCCTCGTCGTGGTCGAGGAGGAGCACGACCGCACGGTCGAAGTTCGGGTCCGCCAGGGCGGGGGTGGCCACGAGCAGCCGCCCTGTGAGCGAGGACACCTCGGTCATGCCAGACATGATCCCGCATCTTCCCCCGGCGTGGGGACCCAATCGCGGGTGCGGGAGTGAACGCAGCTCAGAGCGCATCGAAGCGGGGCGGGCGCACACCCTCCCGTCCGGTGACCCCTTGTGCCCGATAGGGAACGGTTCGTGTTGTGACACAGCTATGACGCGACTGGGCGGCCCTTGGGCTTACGGGAGGGGGGTAATAGACGATTACCCTGTCTTCCCGGCCCCTGCGCACAGTGATCGGCCGGACCCTGACCAACTCATCGGAACGCGAGATTCATGACCGTCAACGACGATGTCCTGCTTGTCCACGGCGGAACCCCGCTGGAGGGCGAGATCCGTGTCCGCGGTGCGAAGAACCTCGTACCGAAGGCCATGGTCGCCGCCCTGCTGGGCAGCGAACCGAGCCGACTGCGCAATGTTCCGGACATCCGTGACGTGCGGGTCGTCCGCGGCCTGCTCCAGCTGCACGGGGTGACGGTCCGTCCGGGTGACGAGCCCGGCGAACTGGTGATGGACCCGACGCGCGTCGAGAGCGCCAACGTCGCCGACATCGATGCCCACGCCGGTTCCAGCCGCATCCCGATCCTCTTCTGCGGCCCCCTGCTGCACCGCCTCGGTCACGCGTTCATCCCGGGCCTCGGCGGCTGCGACATCGGCGGCCGGCCCATCGACTTCCACTTCGACGTGCTGCGGCAGTTCGGCGCGACGATCGAGAAGCGCGCGGACGGGCAGTACCTGGAGGCCCCGCAGCGGCTGCGCGGCACGAAGATCCGGCTGCCGTACCCGTCCGTCGGCGCGACCGAGCAGGTGCTGCTGACGGCCGTCCTCGCCGAGGGCGTGACGGAGCTGTCCAACGCGGCCGTCGAGCCGGAGATCGAGGACCTCATCTGCGTGCTGCAGAAGATGGGCGCGATCATCGCGATGGACACCGACCGCACCATCCGCATCACCGGTGTGGACAAGCTCGGCGGTTACACCCACCGCGCCCTGTCGGACCGGCTGGAGGCCGCGTCCTGGGCGTCGGCGGCTCTCGCGACCAACGGCAACATCTACGTCCGGGGCGCGCAGCAGCGCTCGATGATGACGTTCCTGAACACCTACCGGAAGGTGGGCGGTGCCTTCGAGATCGACGACGAGGGCATCCGCTTCTGGCACCCGGGCGGCCAGCTGAAGTCCATCGCGCTGGAGACGGACGTGCACCCCGGCTTCCAGACCGACTGGCAGCAGCCGCTGGTGGTGGCCCTGACCCAGGCCACGGGCCTGTCCATCATCCACGAGACGGTGTACGAGTCCCGGCTGGGCTTCACCTCCGCCCTGAACCAGATGGGCGCCCACATCCAGCTGTACCGCGAGTGCCTCGGCGGCTCCGACTGCCGCTTCGGCCAGCGCAACTTCCTGCACTCCGCGGTCGTCTCCGGACCGACCCGGCTCCAGGGCTCCGACCTGGTCATCCCCGACCTGCGCGGCGGCTTCTCGTACCTGATCGCGGCGCTGGCGGCCGAGGGCACGTCCCGCGTCCACGGCATCGACCTCATCAACCGCGGCTACGAGAACTTCATGGAGAAGCTCATGGAGCTGGGCGCGAAGGTCGAGCTGCCGGGCAAGGCGCTCGGCTAGCGGAACACCAAAGGGCGGCCCCCCTTCGGCGGAAGGGGGGCCGCCCTTTGCGGTGTCCTCGGCTGAGGCGCCCCGAAGGGGCGCGGGGAACTGCGCGATCAGCCGCAACGGACCCGCAGTCACCCACCGCGCTCCGATCGAACGGCGCTTCAGCGGGCCGGCGCTCGAAGCGGAGCGTTTACTTGCCCTTGGCGGCTTCCTTGAGCTTGCTGCCCGCGGTGACCTTCACGCTGAAGCCGGCCGGGATGTTGATGGGCTCGCCGGTCTGCGGGTTGCGCGCGGTGCGAGCGGCACGGTGGGTGCGCTCGAAGGTCAGGAAGCCGGGGATGGTGACCTTCTCGTCGCCCTTGGCGACGATCTCGCCGACGGTCTCGGCGAACGCGGCCAGCACGGCGTCGGCGTCCTTGCGGGTCACCTCGGCGCGGTCGGCCAGCGCGGCCACCAGCTCACTGCGGTTCATGTTGTTACTCCCGTGTTTTTCTTGCCGTTGGGATGTGCCACGCGGCGGAGCCGCCCGAGGCACTGCGATGCCGATGCGCTCGCGCCCAGGGACGCATCCTGCCCCTACCTGCGGCGGGAAAGCCAATCCGGCACCCGTAGGAGTCGTGAGAACACCCTGGGGAGTCACACGAAAAGCGCCCGCTCGGCCGTCACCCTAGAGGGCGCCCGGCATCCGGTGGTTCCGCGACGCGCCGGTGCGAGGGGCTGCCGTGGTGATGCTCACAGCCCCCTGCACAGTACGGCACGTCGCGGTCAGGCCGTCGCGCCGGCCGCCTTGGCGGCCTCGCGGACCGCCCCGGCCACGGCGCCCGCGACCTTGTCGTTGAAGACGCTCGGGATGATGTAGTTCGGGTTCAGCTCGTCCTCGGTCACCACGTCGGCGAGGGCCTTCGCGGCGGCGAGCATCATCTCGGTGTTCACCGTCCGGGACTGGGCGTCCAGCAGACCGCGGAAGACACCCGGGAAGACCAGCACGTTGTTGATCTGGTTCGGGAAGTCGGAGCGGCCGGTGGCCACGACGGCCGCCGTCTGCCGGGCGACCGCCGGTTCGACCTCGGGGTCCGGATTCGCGAGCGCGAACACGATGGCGCCGTCGGCCATGGCGGCCACGTCGTCGCCGTCCAGGACGTTCGGGGCGGAGACGCCGATGAACACGTCGGCGCCGCGCACGGCCTCCTTCAGGGTGCCGGTGAGGCCCTCGTGGTTGGTGTTGTCGGCGATCCAGCGCAGCGGCGAGTCGGCCGGGGCGTCCACCAGGTCCTCGCGGCCGGCGTGGACGACACCATGGATGTCGGCGACCACTGCGCTCTTCACGCCGGCCGCGAGCAGCAGCTTGAGGATGGCCGTACCGGCCGCGCCGGCGCCGGACATGACGACCCGGATGTTCTCGATCGCCTTGTCCGTGACGCGCAGGGCGTTGGTCAGGGCGGCGAGCACCACGATGGCGGTGCCGTGCTGGTCGTCGTGGAAGACGGGGATGTCGAGGGCCTCGCGCAGCCGGGCCTCGATCTCGAAGCAGCGCGGCGCGGAGATGTCCTCGAGGTTGATGCCGGCGAACCCGGGGGCGATCGCCTTGACGATCTCCACGATGGCGTCGCTGTCCTGGGTGTCCAGGCAGATCGGCCAGGCGTCGATGCCTGCGAAGCGCTTGAAGAGGGCCGCCTTGCCCTCCATGACCGGCAGCGCGGCCTTGGGGCCGATGTTGCCGAGGCCGAGCACGGCGGAGCCGTCCGTCACGACCGCAACGGAATTGCGCTTGATGGTGAGGCGGCGGGCGTCCTCGGGGTTCTGGGCGATGGCCATGCAGACGCGGGCCACACCCGGCGTGTAGACCATGGAGAGGTCGTCACGGTTGCGGATGGGGTGCTTCGACGCCATCTCGATCTTGCCGCCGAGGTGCATCAGGAACGTACGGTCGGAGACCTTGCCCAGGGTGACGCCCTCGATGCCGCGCAGCTTCTCGACGATCTCGTCGGCGTGCGCGGTGGAGGAGGCCGCGATGGTGACGTCGATGCGGAGCTTCTCGTGCCCGGACGCGGTGACGTCGAGGCCGGTCACCGAGCCTCCGGAGGACTCCACGGCGGTGGTGAGCTGCGATACGGCGGTTCCGCTCGCGGGCACCTCCAGCCGGATCGTCATCGAGTAGGAGACGCTGGGCGCCGTTGCCATGGCCGACTTCCTCTGCTTTCACCGTGTCGCGAGTTGTGCCGTCCGATCGTCGCACCTACCGCCGAGTACGTGGTAGTCGCCCTGGGTTACGGACGTTTTGTTCACGCGAGGTTCTCTGCCGGGTTGTTAGTTTCGGAAAACCACTTCCACCATACGAGAAACGATCAGCCAGGGAAAGGGGACGCGGGGGCAAAGAAGGAGGCCCACGTCACATCCGTGACGTGGGCCTCCCACACGTTCATGACACCGACCCGCCATGCTCGCCTCGCGGCAAGTGGTCCCTCTGAGGGACGAAGGTTGGGCCCGGGGGCTTGGATCGGGCCGGTGCCACGTCAAGGCTAACAAACGGATCCCGCACGGCCATTCCCGCGCCGGAAGTTCATCGGCCGCTAATCCCGCAGGAGGTCCGGGACCCCCGCGGCGTCCGGCTCGTCCCGCTCCCCCGACACCACCGTGAGCTGCTGGGTGGCCCTGGTCAGCGCCACGTACAGCACCCGCAGCCCGGCCGGGGACTCGTCGGCGATCTCCGCGGGCGAGACGACGACCGTCGCGTCGTACTCCAGGCCCTTGGCCTCCAGGCTGCCGAGCGCGACGACCCGGTCGCCGAGTCCGGCCAGCCAGCGCCTGGCCTCCTCGCGCCGGTTCATCGCGACCACCACGCCGACGGTGCCGTCGACCAGCCCGAGGAGCCGCTCGGCCTCCGCCCGCACGGCCGCCTCCAGCGAGCCCCCGGCGACCGCGAAGCGCGGCTCCACCCCGGTGGACCGCACGGCGGACGGGGCCTCGGAGCCGGGCATGGCGAGCGCTAGCACCTTCGCGGCCAGCTCGGCGATCTCGGCCGGGTTGCGGTAGTTCACGGTGAGCTGGAAGCGGCGCCGGGGCCGGGTGCCGAGGGCCTCGTCGCGGGCCTCGGCCGCCTCGTCCGGGTCGGACCAGGAGGACTGCGCCGGGTCGCCGACGACCGTCCAGGTGGCGTGCCGGCCGCGGCGGCCGACCATGCGCCACTGCATCGGCGTGAGGTCCTGCGCCTCGTCCACGATGACGTGGGCGTACTCGGTGCGCTCCTGGGCCAGCCGCTCGGCCCGCTCCCGCTGCGACTCCTCGCGCACCGGCATCAGCTCCTCCAGGCCGGTGAGCTGGTCCAGCGGGTCGAACTCGCGCTTCTTCCGCGGCCGGGACGGGACTCCGAGGATCGCCTGGAGTTCGTCGAGCATGGCGATGTCGTGCACCGAGTGGCCGTCCCGCTTCAGTGAGCGGGCGACCTTGCGGACCTCGCCGGGGTTGAGGATCCGCCGGGCCCAGCGGCCCAGCCGTCTCTCGTCCGCCATGGCCGTGAGCACGTCCTTCGGGGTCAGCTCGGGCCACCAGGCGTCGAGGAAGCCGATGAAGGCGTCCTCGCCGGTGACGTCCTCGTCGAAGGACGAGCGCAGCTCGGCGGCCAGCTCCGGGTCGGTGTGCCGGGTGGCGCCGCCGGACTTGGCCCACAGGGCGTCCAGCAGCAGCTTGCGGGCGCGCGGGCGGAGCAGGTTCACCGGCGCGGTGCCGCCGAGGGCGGTACGGCGGATACGTTCCAGCTCGTCGGCCTCCAGTTCGAGGCGGCGCCCGAAGGCGACGACCCGCAGGCGGGAGGGCGGGCCGTCGAAGGCCGGCCGTGCGCCGTCCTCGTCCAGGGCGAGCTGCCCGGCGGGGGCGGCCGGCCCCAGCTCCAGGACGCCCCGGGCGGCCTTCCGCAGCACCTTCAGCATCCGGTACGAGCCCTTGGCACGGGCCACGGCCGGGGAGTCGTACAGGCCGGCCTCCGCGCCGTCGACCAGTGAGCCGATCGCGCGGATCGCGACCTGGCCCTCCTCGCCGAGCGAGGGCAGCACGCCCTCGGTGTAGGCGACGAGCAGCGGCGTCGGGGAGACGATCAGGATGCCGCCCGCGTAGCGTCTGCGGTCCTGGTAGAGCAGGTAGGCCGCGCGGTGCAGGGCGACGGCGGTCTTGCCGGTGCCCGGGCCGCCCTCCACGTAGGTGACGGAGGCGGCGGGGGCGCGGATGACCAGGTCCTGCTCGGCCTGGATGGAGGAGACGATGTCCCGCATGGTGTGGCCGCGGGCCTGGCCGAGGGCGGCCATCAGGGCGCCGTCGCCGATGACGGGCAGTGCGCGGCCGTCGAGGGAGGCCGTCAGCTCGGGCCGCATCAGGTCGTCCTCGACGCCGAGCACCCGGCGCCCCTTGGACCGGATGACCCGGCGTCGCACCACCCGGCCGGGCGCCACGGGCGTGGCCCGGTAGAAGGGCGCGGCGGCGGGCGCGCGCCAGTCGATGACCAGCGGGGAGTAGTCCTGGTCGAGGACGCCGATGCGGCCGATGTGCAGGGTCTCGGCGATGTCGGCGGTGTTGTCGTCCCGCACGGCGCCCTCGGCGGGCTCCACCGCCGTGTACGCCCCGTCGGGCCCCTTCTTCCCGTCCTTGCCGAGCAGCAGGTCGATGCGGCCGAAGAGGAAGTCCTCGAATTCGTTGTTCAGCCGGTTCAGGTGGATGCCGGCCCGGAAGACCTGTGCGTCCCGCTCGGCCAGCGCGCCCGGGGTGCCGACCTGGCCGCGCTGGGCCGCGTCGTGCATGAGGAACTCGGCCTCGTGGATCTTCTCCTCCAGCCGCCGGTACACCCGGTCCAGGTGTTCCTGTTCGACGCTGATCTCTCGGTCACGGACGGAATCCTGTGCGTCGTGTACCGAGCCGACCGCGGACTGCTGAACCTGAGCGGCCACCGGGCCCCCTTCTGACGTGCTGGGCAGCCGTCAACCGTACGCGAAGGGGGCCCGGGAGGCTACGGCAAGGGGCCGCGGCGCCCGGCGGGCGGGCAGTCCGTGACGAAAAGGCGCGGGAGACCGTGCGAGCGACCCCTGCGGGCCCGCGCCCTACGACGAAACGGCACCCGCCCTGAATTCGCGGGGTCCCGGGGGCACGGCCCCCGGAGAACGGCGTCCGCTACGCGTCCACCTGCACCAGCTTCTTGCCCTCGAACGTCACCACCTCGAAATGGTCGATCTCGTTCGGCTGGAAGGCTGCCGCCCCACCGATGTAAAGCGGTTTCTTCGCGTCCTCGGTCTTGGCGTCCGGGAGGCCGTAACCCCAGTTCGGCACCGACCAGGACGACATGGTCACGCGCTGCCCGTTCTTGGCGACGAGCACCAGGGAGCACTTCAGCGGGCCCTTGACGTTCTTCAGCTCCAGCACCGCCTGGGTGCCCCAGTCCTTCTCCGCCATGGCGACGGTCGCGCTGACGTGGGTCGACGCGTCCGTGGCGGACTTCTTGTCGGACATGGTGCTGAAGGTCGCCTGGGCCGGCGTCGCCGCGACCTGGCCGCCGTCGTCGGATCCGCCGCCGATCGCCACCGCGGCCAGCGGGCCGGCGATGATCAGCGCGGCGGCAGCCGCGATCATGTAGAAGCTGCGCCGGCGCTTCTGGGCG
Source organism: Streptomyces musisoli (assembly GCF_016741855.1). Taxonomy (GTDB): domain Bacteria; phylum Actinomycetota; class Actinomycetes; order Streptomycetales; family Streptomycetaceae; genus Streptomyces; species Streptomyces musisoli. The sequence continues at coordinate 895,564 of NZ_JAERRH010000003.1, forward strand.
CGCTTCTCGGCGACGTCGTCGACCAGCTTCTCCACCAGCCGCGGGCTGGGCCTCGCGGACAGCGAGTCGCCGATCGCGGGTGTGCTGCCGGAGCCCGGCAGGTCCGCGAGGGCGGCGAGCATCGGCTCCATTCCGGCCAGCTCGTCCAGTTGCTGGGCGCACCATTCGCAGCCGGCGAGATGCGCCTCGAAAGCGGTTGCCTCGGCGTCGTCGAGAATCCCGAGGGCATAGGCGCCGACGGTCTCGTGTTCACTCGGCACCGAAGATCCCTGACTGGGGTTCATGGGCCCAGACATACCCGGACCACCCGGTCCGAATCCCTGCATTCCCCCGTACCCGTTGCTCATCACGCCGTCACCCCCCGCTCCTCCAGTGCCAGCTTCATCGACCGCAGGGCGTAGAACACCCGGGAACGGACGGTTCCGCTTGGTATGCCCAGCGTTTCGGCCGCCTCATTGACGGTACGCCCTTTGAAGTACGTCTCGACGAGCACCTCCCGGTGGGCCGGGGTCAGGTCGTCGAGCGCATCCGACAGCGTCATCAGCCACAGCGCCTTGTCGATCTCGTCCTCCGCGGGGATGACCTCCAGCGGCGACGGATCGACCTCCTGCGGCCGGGCCTGCCGGCTGCGGTGGCCGTCGATGACGATGCGGCGTGCGACCGTCACCAGCCAGGGGCGTACCGAACCGGTCGCCCGATTGAGCTGACCGGCGTTCTTCCAGGCACGGATGAGTGTTTCCTGCACGACGTCCTCGGCGCGCTGCCGATCACCGGCGACCAGTCGCAGGACATACGCGAGCAGAGGTCCGGCGTGCTCTCGATACAGCGCACGCATCAGCTCCTCATCCGGCTCCGAGGGCTGTGAGGACATGCGATGTCGGGCCCTCATTCCACGTTCATTGGCCACGGCCGCATCCTTGCGCACGCCCACCTCCGGTGTCCGGGGGTTCCCCCAGTCGGTCGCTCGCCCACCCGTACGGACCGAGGCCACACAATGTTCAAAACGGAGTGACAGATTTCTCCGGGGTGACGTGACGAGCGGGACATGCGCGCACATTCCCACCAGGTGATCTTTACATTTCCGACACATCGCCGGGAGTGCCGGACGATACCCGTGTAGAGGGCAACGAAACTCCGTGTTACCGAAATCACTTCGGTCTCAGGGGTCTCGGCAGCCTCAGGCGCGTGCGAGTGCGGCCCGCCGCCGGTGCCGGGCGACCCTCTCCCGGTTGCCGCACACCTCGCTGGAACACCAGCGCCGGCGCCGCCCACGGGACGTGTCGACGTAGACGAGGGGGCAGTTGTCCCCCTCGCACTCCCGCACCGCGGCCCGCGCGACGGGATCGGTGAGCAGCTCCACCGCGTCCCGGGCGACGACGGCGAGCAGCGCGGCGCAGGCGGGCGGCGCCGCCAACTCCCTCACCAGGCCGCCGTCCGGCCCGCGTACGGCGAGCGGGACCGGGGGCGCGGACCGGGCGGCCTCGTTGACCCGGCCGAGGGCCCGCCCGTACGCCGGTGGCTGCGCGCCCCGCATGCACCGCACCAACAGGTCGACGCTTCCCCGCAGTTCCCGGAAGCCCACCAGCCAGGAGCCGTCGGCGTGTGCCAGCGACGTACCGGCCGGCACCAGCCCGGCACCCCCGATCCACGCGCGCAACGCCCCGACCCCGTCCAGGCGTTCGCCCGGGTGCGCGGTGGCGAGCAGGTCCAGGCACACCCGCCCGGCATCGAACCGCAGCTCGTACGGGGGCGTGGCGCTACCGAATGCCATGTGCGAGTCACCGCCTGGGCAGAACCGTGCGGAAGCGTGCGGGGAGCCGTTGCGTCCCCCTCTCACAGTGCCCGCCCGAAGGGTGCGCCGGAACCCCTCGTACCGCTGTCCGTCATCGCCGGCCGCCCTTCGGCACGCCGCCGGGCGGCCGGCCGGCGCGCCCGGACTCCCCGTCGGCGCCGGTCACGGCCGGGCGGGTGACCTCCACGTCACCGTGGTGGAGGCACCGGATCGCACCGGTGGCCGGGCCCGGGCCCGCCATGACCCCGCAAGAAGCCGTCTCACCGGTGGCTCCCCCGTCGAGTGAGAGCAACGTTCCCTTCCGGTCATCCGCGGCCACAGGGCCCGAAACGCGCCGTCCCTACCTTCGGGCCCAGTCAGTGGTCGGCAGACCGAGCAGCCGGAGCATCGTGGAGGCGTGATGACAGCCCCAGCCCCAACCCATCGCGGTGGCCGCTGGATCGAGCGTTGGGATCCGGAGGACGAGGGTTTCTGGAACGCGACAGGGGAGCGGATCGCGCGCCGGAACCTCTGGTTCTCCGTGCTTTCCGAGCACATCGGGTTCTCCGTCTGGGCCCTGTGGTCCGTGCTGGTCCTGTTCATGGGCCCGGAGTACGGCCTGACCCCCGCCGACAAGTTCCTGCTCACCTCGGTGGTCACGCTGGTCGGCGCGGTCGTCCGGGTGCCGTACACCTTCGCCGTGGCCGTCTTCGGCGGCCGCAACTGGACGGTCCTGTCGGCGAGCATGCTCCTCGTCCCGGCCGTCGCCGCGTTCGTGGTGATGGAACCGGGGACGTCGTTCTCCACCTTCCTCCTGGTGGGCCTGCTGGCCGGGATCGGCGGCGGCAACTTCGCCTCCTCCATGACCAACATCAACGCTTTCTTCCCGCTGCGGAGGAAAGGGTGGGCGCTCGGTCTCAACGCCGGCGGCGGCAACATCGGCGTGCCCGTCATCCAGCTGGCCGCGCTCGCCGTCATCGGCGCCGGCGGCGGCCCGCGCCTGCTGCTCGGGATCTACATCCCGCTGATCGTCGTGGCCGCCGTCCTCGCCGCGCTGTTCATGGACAACCTGGCCACGGTGCGCAACGACACCGGCGCGGCCAAGGACGCCGCGAAGGACGCCCACACCTGGATCATGGCCTTCCTCTACATCGGCACCTTCGGCTCCTTCATCGGCTACAGCTTCGCCTTCGGCCAGGTGCTGACGAACCAGTTCGGCCGGACCCCGCTCCAGGCGGCGTACCTCACCTTCATGGGCCCGCTGCTCGGCTCCCTCGTCCGCCCCATCGGCGGCCGGCTCGCCGACCGCTTCGGCGGCGCCCGCATCACCCTGTGGAACTACGTCGCCATGGCCGCCGCCACCGCCGTGCTCGTCGTGGCCGGCATGGAGAAGTCGCTGCCGCTGTTCGTGTCCGTCTTCGTCGTGCTGTTCGCGCTCAGCGGGCTCGGCAACGGGTCCACGTTCAAGATGATCCCCGGCATCTTCCAGGCCAAGGCCCTGGCCGAGGGGCTGGAGGGTGAGGCGGCGGTCGCCCACGGCCGGCGGCTGTCCGGCGCCGCCATGGGCCTCATCGGAGCCGTCGGCGCGCTCGGCGGCGTCGGTATCAACCTCGCCTTCCGCCAGTCCTTCCTCGCCTACGGCTCCGGCACCGGCGCGTTCGTCGCCTTCCTCGCCTTCTACGCTGTCTGCTTCGTGGTCACCTGGGCCGTATACCTTCGCCGCCCCGCCGGGAAGGTTGCGGCCACGGCAGCCGCTTCGGAGTCGAAGGCCCAGCTCAGCTACGCCGAGGTGTGACGTAACACCGGTGACATCAAGCCGAACCGAGCCTGTCACGGATCGTTGACAGGCTCGATCGGCGTGCCGGTCAGCTAGGAGAGTCCATGAACGACGAAGAGCAGCAACCCGAGCACGGTCCCCTCGCCGGGTTCACCGTGGGCGTCACCGCCGCGCGCCGGGCGGACGAACTCGGCGCCCTGCTCCAGCGGCGCGGCGCCAGCGTGCTGCACGCCCCCGCCCTGCGGATCGTGCCGCTCGCCGACGACAGCGAACTGCTCGCTGCCACGAAGGAGATCATCGACGAGGTGCCGGACGTCGTGGTGGCCACCACCGCGATCGGCTTCCGGGGCTGGGTCGAGGCCGCCGACGGCTGGGGGCTGGGCGAGCAGCTGCTCGGCCGGCTGCGCGGGGTACGGCTGCTGGCCCGCGGCCCGAAGGTCAAGGGCGCCATACGGGCGGCCGGCCTCACCGAGGAGTGGTCGCCCTCCTCGGAATCCCTGGCGGAGGTGCTCGACCGCCTCCTGGAGGAGGGCGTCGACGGCGACCGCATCGCCGTACAGCTCCACGGCGAACCCCTCCCCGGCTTCGTCGAGTCGCTGCGTGCCGCCGGGGCGGAGGTGCTCCAGGTCCCGGTCTACCGCTGGATGCCCCCGGAGGACCTCGGCCCCCTGGACCGCCTGCTGGACGCGGCCGTCACCCGCGGCCTGGACGCCGTCACCTTCACCAGCGCCCCCGCCGCGGCCTCCCTCCTGGCCCGCGCGGCGGACCGCGGCCTGCTGGACGAGCTGCTGCCGGTCCTGGCCCACGACGTCCTCGCGGCCTGCGTGGGCCCGGTCACCGCGCTGCCCCTCCAGGCCCACGGGGTGGAGACGGTCCAGCCGGAACGCTTCCGCCTCGGCCCGCTGGTCCAGCTCCTGTGCCAGGAGCTCCCGGCCCGCGCCCGGTCGCTGCCCGTGGCCGGCCACCAGGTGGAGATCCGCGGCCACGCGGTCCTGGTCGACGGCGGCCTCAAGCCGGTCCCCCCGGCCGGCATGGCCCTGCTGCGCGCTCTGTCCCGCCGGCCCGGCTGGGTCGTGTCCCGCGCCGACCTGCTCCGGGTCCTCCCGGGGGCGGGCCGCGACGAACACGCCGTGGAGACGGCGATGGCCCGCCTCCGCACGGCCCTCGGGGCCCCGAAGCTCATCCAGACGGTGGTGAAGCGGGGTTACCGCCTGGCCCTGGACCCGGCGGCGGACGCGAAGTACGCGGACGCCTAGGGTTCTTCGTTCGGATCAGCCCGGCATGATCCGAACGAGAGGCCCTAGGCCAGGGGCCGAGGCCGTCCGAGGGGCGCACCGGCCCCCTGGCCGCTGCCTCGGCCCACAGTGGTGCGGATCCTCAGGCCGACCTGCGGCGCACGACGACGACGAGCACCGCGCCCAGCCCCAGGGCGAGGAGCGCGCCGCCTCCGAGGAGCACGGCGCCGCCGGCGCCGGTCGACGCGAGCCCGCCGCCGGAGGTGCCACCGGAGGAGGCCGGGCCGTCACCACCGGTCGCGCCGGTGGAGCCGGACGTGTCGCCGCCGGAGGCCCCGGGGCTCGGATCGGCCGAGGGACCGCCGGGGGCGCTGGGGCTCGGATCGGCCGAGGGGCCGCCGGTGGTTCCCTGCGTGCTCCCGTCGTCGTCGGCGGCGTTCAGGACGATCCATGCCGAGTTGTTGTCCTGGTCGGGCTCACTCGGGTAGTCGAAGGGCTGCATCCGGATCCTGCCCTTGGCGTTCTCCACGACCTTGTCGATGCGCAGCTCGAACGGGAAGGTCAGGTTCGCGTCCTCCAGGACCGGCGTGTGCGCCCAGCACCCGTAGCCGTCCGAGCCGTCGTCGAGCCGGCCGGCCCAGCAGTCCTCGGGGATCTTGGTCGCCGTCGTGCCCGGCGGCAGGGCGACATACACGAGCATCGGGTCGTCGTCCGGGGGTTCGAGGCCCCGGACCCAGGCGGGGCCGAGGTTGCGGAAGCCGACGTTCACCGTCACCTTGTCGCCCACCGCGCCCCGCGCCGAGTCGCCCGTGATCAGGATGTCGTAGGAGTTGTCCTGGGGCAGCCACGCCGTGCCCTTGCTGGAATAGACGCCCGAGGGGGTGCCCGCCAGTTTCCTCAGGGTCAGCGGCGCGCCGGTGCCCGGGGTGTAGCCGCCGGTCTTCGGCAGGGCCTTCGCCTGCCCGGCGTCGGCCGGGGCGAAGCTGTAGGTGAAGAGGTCGTTCAGGGCGAACGCGGCGGTCTTCACCTTCAGCGGCTCGGTCACCTCGTAGGCCGCCCCCGCCTCGTAGACGCCGGAGACAGCGCAGATCGCGTCGGTGCCCTGGTCCTTAAGGGGGCCGTCGGTGGTGTGCCGGTAGACGCAGTTCCCGTAGCTGTCGGGGAAGTTCAGACCGCGAGTGCCGCGGAAGCGCAGCACGACGCCGTCCGCGGGCGCGCGCCCGGCGTTGCGCAGGCCGAGCGGTGCGCCCCAGGTGCCGCCCACGCCGACCCCCGGCGCGGGCAGTTCGTGGCTGACGATCCTCGAGTCGCTCACCACCACCTGGATGTGGAGCGGCGCGAAGGCGACGCCCTCGCCCTCGCCGGTGACCGTGATCTCACCGAACCGCCTGGGTGAGCCGCCGGCGGGGATGTCGAGGCGGATGCCGCCGAGCACGTCGGCCTTCTCCCCGGCGTGGATCCGGTCGCCCTCGCAGGTGGCGGTCGCACCGCTCGTGGTGCAGGGGAGCTTCGCCTGCGCGACGCCCGCCAGGCCGCCGGCATCGATCGTGATCCTGTAGCGGCCCTGGTGGGCGACGGGCACCTCCCCGTCGTCGCCCGGCTCGTCGCTGCCGGGTGCCGCGAGGCGCAGGGTGATCTGCGGCTCGGCCGGATCACCGTTGTCGCCCTGGAGCGACAGGTCGACGTGGTTCTCGCCGGTGATCCTCACCGGCAGCGGGTCGCCGTCGGCGGCCAGCGCGGGCACAGCGGCACCGGACCCGGCGGCCAGCACGGTGGCCGCCACGAGTCCGAGCCCGGCCCGGAAGATGGATCTGCGGACGGGACGTCTCATCAACGCCTCCTTGTCGCATGTAGGACCCTGAGGGAGCGCTCCCTGACGAGCACTCACCCTTCGGACAGCCGGGGTCCGTGGTTCGTTGCCCACCGGCGCGTCACAGAGCCATCACGGATGCCGTCGGCCGTCGGCACTGCCGGGGCACGGCCGTACGGAGGCCTGGAGGCGGGCCAAGGCAACAAGTTGACGGTATGTCAGCTCGACGTGGGGGCCGCGCGCCGCCCGCGACCGCCCACACGACTCGCCCCGCAGGGGAACGGGGTGTGCGGCGGGCGATGGTGTGGTGCCTGCGCGCCCGGTCGCCGTCCTGGCAGGATGGCGGCATGGAACGTGTACTGGGTATCGGCGGATACTTCGTGCGGGCGGCCGACCCCGAGGCCTTGGGCGCGTGGTACCGCGACTGCCTGGGCCTGGACGCCGACGAGCACGGTGTGTGGCGTCAGGAGGCGGGGGTGACGGTGTTCGCGACGTTCGAGTCCGAGACCGGCTACTTCGGCTCCCCCGCCCAGCGGACCATGCTCAACTTCCGGGTGCGCGACCTGGATGCGATGCTCGCCCAGTTGCGCGCCAAGGGTGCGGACGTGGCTGCGGAGACCCAGGACATGGAGGGGGTCGGCCGGTTCGGCTGGGTCACCGATCCCGAGGGCAACCGGCTCGAACTGTGGCAGCCCGCCTGACCTCGTCGTCACGCGGGCGGGAGCGTGCCGGCGTCCGCCTCTCACCCCTCGCCCACGTGCCGGTGTCGGTCTGACGCCCCTCGCTCACGGGCCGGTCGGTCTCACACCCGTCGCTCACCGGCGTGCCGGTGTCCGCGTCCCACGCCCTGGCTCACCGGCGTTCAGGACGCCCTCGTCGGCCGCCGGCAGCCACCCGTCGTCCGGCCGCCGCAGCCACCCCTCCGCCTCCGCGAGTTCCCGCGCCGCCGTGCGCAGTGCGTCCAGGCCGGGGTGGGCCAGGCCCTTGCGCCACACCAGCGAGACCGGTGACAGCGGCACGGGCGAGACCAGGGGCCTGCACACCCGCCGGGTCATGGCCGGGAAGTCCACCACGGCCAGCACCGGATTCCGGTTCTTGGCCATGATCCGTTCGAACTCCTCGTCCCCGACGGCCAGCGGGAGCGGGGCGGCCAGGCGGATGCCGCGCCCCTCGAAGAGCGCGCACGCCAGGCCGGTCCACTCCCGGGTGCGCGGGTTGCCGGCACCGGCGTAGACCGTCTCCCCGGCCAGCGCGGCCAGCGGGACCTCGGGCAGCCCGGCCAGCGGGTGGTCCTCGGGCAGCACGACGGCCATCGGCTCGTACCGCACGGGCTGGTGCGCGAGTCCGGAACGCAGTGCCGGGTCCAGGCCGGCGAAACGGCCGAAGGAGACGTCCAGCCGGCCGGCCAGCAACTCCCCGGCGGCTCCGGTCAGACCGCTCTCGTACCGGGCCATCAGCTCGCAGTCCGCGACGAGTTCACGCGCCCGGTGCAGCACCCGGTGCCCGGTGACCAGCCCCTGGAAATTGAGGTCCACCAGCAGCGGACGGGCCTGCCCGGCGGCGAACGCGGCGAGCAGGTCGTCCTGGGCGGCGAGGACCCGGCGCGCGTGCGGCAGCAGGCGTTCGCCGTCCGGGGTCAGCGTGACCTGCCGGGTGGTCCGCAGGAACAGCTCGGCACCCAGCTCCCGCTCCAGTCGCCGCACGTCCCGGCTGAGCGCCTGCTGGGCGACGTACAGGCGGGCCGCGGCCCGGGTGAAGTGCAGTTCCTCGGCGACGGCGACGAAGGCGCGCAGCAGGCGGGGGTCCGGGTGGGCGGCGGGGGCGGGCATAGCGGCGAACCTACAACGCCAGTGCGTCAATCGGTATCCACAAGGTGTTGGACCCGGTGATCCGCTTCGGGTGACGGTAGCCGCATGCCGCAGCAGACCACCAAGGACGACCCGATACGGGCCCGCAGCCGACACTTCGCGGGGTACCGGCGCCTCTTCGGGCTCCCCGGCGCCCGCGCCTTCACCGCCGGGAACCTCATCGCCCGCCTCCCCATGGGGATGTTCAGTGTGAGCGCGGTCGTGATGATCGCCGGGGCCCGGGGCTCGTACGCCCTCGCCGGCGCGGTCACCGCGACCGGGCTCGCGGCGACCGCGGTGGCCGGGCCCTGGCTCGCCCGGCTGGTCGACCGGCACGGGCAGGCCCGGATCGCGTTGCCGGCCACGGCCGTCTCCGCGCTCGGCAGCCTCGCACTGCTGCTGTGCGTGCGCTACGGCGCCCCCGACTGGACCCTGTTCGCCGCCTACGCCTGCACCGCGACCACCCCCAACATCGGCGGCCTGTCCCGTTCCCGCTGGGCCCACCTGCTGCGCGACGAACCCGGCACCCTGCACATGGCGAACGCGTTCGAGCAGGCCGCGGACGAGCTGTGCTTCATGCTCGGACCGGTGCTCGCGTCCTTCCTGACCGGGACGCTCTTCCCGGAGGCGGGCACACTCGTGGGCGCGGTGCTGCTGACGGCCGGGATGGCGCTGTTCACCGCCCAGCGGGCGACCGAGCCGCCGCCGCAGGCCCGCTCCAAGGCGCCGTCGCCGCTGCGCAGCCCCGGCATCCCGCCGCTGCTGATCTGCTTCACGGCCACCGGCGCGGTGTTCGGTTCGATGGAGGTCACCACCATCGCCTACGCCGACGCACAGGGACACCGTGCGGCGGCGGGTGCCGTGCTCGCCCTCCAGGCGGCCGGCTCGTGCGCGGCGGGGCTGGTGTACGGAGCGCTGAAACCGGCCGCGCCCCGGCTGCACCGGTGTCTGGCCGCCATGGCGGTACTCATGACGCTGCCCTGGGCGGCGGCCACCACGGGCTCGCTCGTGGCGCTCGCCGGTGCGCTGCTGGTCGCGGGCATGGCGACCGCGCCCACCATGGTCACGGCGATGACCCTGGTGCAGGAGCGCACCCCGGCCGACCGGCTGAACGAGGGCATGAGCCTGATGGTGACCGGGCTGCTCGCCGGCATCGCCTGCGGCTCGGCGGCGGGCGGCTGGGCGACGGAGCACCTCTCCCCCGTCGCCGCCTTCGCGGTACCGGCCGCGGCGGGCGCCCTGGCCCTGCTCGCCGGCCTGCGCTCAGCCCGCGACGTGGGCCGGAACGACCCGGCGCAGGCATGACGAAGGCCCCGCCGCGCGGAGCGGCGGGGCCTTCGCCCACATGGGAAAGGAGGCTCGGGAGCCTCCCGATCGTGGAGATGGCGGGAATCGAACCCGCGTCCAACGGTGCGGAATCAGGGCTTCTCCGTGTGCAGTCCGCTGTGATTTTCTCAGCCCCGGCGATCACGCGAACAAGTCGCCGACGGGCTCAGTCACTGTTTGGTTTCCCTCTTCACCCCGTGACCGGGATCAAGGTTTAGTTCCCTAGCTGATGCCAGGATCCGGGTCGGGAACAGCCCCGGGCTGACACTTCGCAAGTCGCTACTTAGGCAGCGAGGGCGAAGGAATCGCGCTTGGTGTTGGCGATTATTTTTTGCGACATATGGTTTACGAGATCATTGCCGCTTCCTCGACACGCTTCCCCTGCTTCGACAGCCGCTGTCGAAACCGATCATCCCCATGTTGTTTTTTCAATCCCTCCGGGTGGAGGGGCGCGCACCCTCTGTGGGGTGCAGTGCCATCGTACGTGACCAACGCACGACGGTGCCAGCCTATTCCCGTGGGTCGGGCCGCTAGACGCCGCGCTGCCTGCGCTTCGCCGCCGCGATCGCCCGGTCCGACTCCCGCCGGTCCTGCTTCTCCCGCAGCGTCTGCCGCTTGTCGTACTCCTTCTTGCCCCGCGCCAAGGCGATCTCTGCCTTCGCCCGGCCGTCCTTGAAGTAGATGGCGAGGGGCACGATCGTGTGACCCGTCTCCTGGGACTTCGACTCCAGCTTGTCGATCTCCTCGCGGTGCATGAGCAGCTTGCGCTTGCGGCGCGCGGAGTGGTTGGTCCAGCTGCCCTGGTGGTACTCGGGGATGTGGGCGTTGTGCAGCCACGCCTCGCCCCGGTCGATCTGGACGAAGCCGTCGGTCAGCGAGGTCCGCCCCTCGCGCAGCGACTTGACCTCGGTGCCCATGAGTACGATCCCGGCCTCGTAGGTGTCGATGATCGCGTAGTCGTGCCGGGCCTTCTTGTTCTGGGCGACGATCTTGCGCTTGCCGCCCTTCTCGCCGTCCCTGGCCTTGGCGGCCCCTCCGCCCTGCTTGGGCTGGGACTCCTTGGGTACGTACATTCCCTTGCTCATAGTGCCGACCATTTTCGCACCACGGAGGGGGTGTGGGGGAAGCGCATTAACGGGGTCACGACGCGTCGCCGAGGCCCGCGAGGACCCTCGCGGCCCGCCGCAGGGGCCAAGGCCCCGCCTCCAGGTCCGGTGTGATGCCCCGGCCGTCGACCGTGTGTCCGGAGGGGGTGCGGTAGTGGCCGACGGTCAGCTCGGCCACGGAGCCGTCGGGCAGTTTCGTCGGCATCTGCACGGAGCCCTTGCCGAAGGTGCGGGAGCCGATCACCACCGCGCGGCCCCGGTCCTGAAGGGCGCCGGTGAGCAGCTCGGCCGCGCTCATGGTGCCGCCGTCGACGAGCACCACCAGGGGCCGGGCGGTGTCGCCGCCCGGGGCGGCGTGCAGGGAGCGCTGGTCGCCGTCGACGTCGTAGGTGGCGACCAGGCCGCCGTCCAGGAAGGCGGAGGCGGTCCGCACCGCCTCGGTGACCAGGCCGCCCGAGTTGCCCCGCAGGTCGAGGACCGTGCGCCCGTCGGCCGGGGCCGCGCGCAGGGCCTCGCGGGCCGCGTCGGCGGAGCCCTTGGTGAACGCGGAGATCTTCAGGACGGTGACCCCGTCGGGCAGCCGGCGTGCGGTCACGGAGTCGGTGGACAGCCGGGCCCGGTGCAGGGTCTCGCTCCACGCGCGCGTGCCGCGCTGGAGGCCGAGGGTGACCGTCGTGCCCGCCGGGTCGTCCTCGGCGTCCCCGCGGAGTAAGGCGATCACCTCGGTGACCGGCCGCCCGTCGACCCGGTCGCCGTCGACGCTGCGCAGCCGGTCGCCGGTGCGGATCCCGGCCGCGGCCGCGGGCGAGCCCGGCTGCACCTTCGTGACCTCGATCCGGCCGTCCGGCTCCTGGCGTGCCCACAGGCCGACGCCGGTGTACCGGCCGTCGAGCGCGTCCTGGAACTCCTCGTACTCGCCCTCGGAGTAGACGGCGCCCCAGCGGTCTCCGCTGCGGCTCACGGCGCGTTCGGCGGCCTCCATGGGGGACTTGCCGTCGGCCATCGCCTCGGCGGCGGCCTCCTCGACGGCCTCGTGCCGGCTGGCCGGGCCCACCGGCCCGGCGACGGCCTTCCGCGCGGGGCCGTCGGGCTCCGGGAAGGATCCGGTGGCGGCGCCGGCGATCAGCACACCGGCGAAGACCAATGTCAGGGCGGCCCCGCGGTGGATGCGGCGGGGCTGACAGAACGGGTCACGGCCTGACATGGCGGTGAGTCTAGGACAACGCGAAGGGCCGTACGGGCGGATGCTCGTACGGCCCTCTTGGCATGCGTCACACCTTCAGGTACTTGCGCAGCGCGAAGAACGCCGCAAGGGACGGCATCAGCACGCTGGTTGCGAGGATCAGCGGCAGCTTGGTCAACACCGCGTCCCAGCCGACGAAGTTGATCAGCGTGAGCTTGTGGGAGAGGTCCATGCCGTGGTCGATGGTGAAGTAGCGGCCGACCACGAGGCCCACGCAGGCGAGGCCGCCGCCGATGAGCCCGGCGACCGCGGCCTCGGCGATGAACGGCGCCTGGATGTAGAAGCCCGAGGCACCGACCAGGCGCATGATGCCGGTCTCGCGCCGGCGGCTGAACGCCGAGACGCGCACGGTGTTGACGATCAGCAGGAGGGCGACGATCAGCATCATCGCCATCACGCCGAGCGCGCCCCGGTTCATCAGGTTCAGCAGCTGGAAGAGGTTGTCCAGGATGCCCTTCTGGTCCTGCACCGACTGCACGCCGTCGCGCCCGTTGAACGCGGTGGCGATCACCTGGTACTTCTGCGGGTCCTTGAGCTTGATCCGGTACGACTCCTGCATCTGGTCCGGCGTCAGCGAGCCGGCCAGCGGCGAGTTGCCGAACTGCTCCTTGTAGTGCTTGTACGCCTCGTCCTGCGACTCGGAGGTCACGTTCTCGACGACCGGCATCTTCTTCAGGTCCGCGAGGATCTGCTTCTTCTGGTCCTCGGTGACCGCACCCTTGGCGCAGTGGACGTCGTTCTCCGCGTCGTGCTTGTTGCACAGGAAGATCGAGACGTTGACCTTGTCGTACCAGTAGCCCTTCATGGTGCTCACCTGGTCGCTCATCAGCAGCGAGCCGCCGAACAGGGCCAGGGACAGGGCGACGGAGACGATGACGGCGAAGGTCATCGTCAGATTGCGGCGGAGACCGACACCGATCTCCGACAGGACGAACTGGGCGCGCATGGCGGGTTCTTCAGGCCTTTCGGGAGCTGGGTGCGGTCAGTGCTGGTAGCCGTAGACGCCGCGGGCCTGGTCGCGGACGAGGCGGCCCTTCTCCAGCTCGATGACGCGCTTGCGCATCTGGTCCACGATGTTCTGGTCGTGCGTCGCCATGATGACGGTGGTGCCCGTCCGGTTGATCCGGTCGAGCAGCTTCATGATGCCGACGGAGGTCTGCGGGTCGAGGTTGCCGGTGGGCTCGTCGGCGATCAGCAGCTTGGGCCGGTTGACGAAGGCGCGCGCGATGGCCACACGCTGCTGCTCACCACCGGACAGCTCACCGGGCCTCCGGTCCTCCTTGCCGCCGAGGCCGACGAGGTCGAGCACCTGCGGCACGGACTTGCGGATCTCGCCGCGGGACTTGCCGATGACCTCCTGCGCGAAGGCCACGTTCTCCGCGACCGTCTTGTTCGGCAGCAGCCGGAAGTCCTGGAACACGGTCCCCAGCTGGCGGCGCATCTGCGGCACCTTCCAGTTGGAGAGGCGCGCGAGGTCCTTGCCCAGGACGTGCACCTGACCGTGGCTGCACCGCTCCTCGCGGAGGACGAGCCGCAGGAAGGTGGACTTTCCGGAGCCGGAGGACCCCACGAGGAAGACGAACTCGCCCTTCTCCACCTCGAGGGAGACATCCCTGAGTGCGGGGCGGGTCTGCTTGGGGTAGACCTTGGAGACGTTGTCGAATCGGATCACGGATGCACCACGGGTCGCCGGGGGTAGATGAGCGTGACCATACGCGAACCGGGTGTGCAAGTGCAGTCGCAGGTTGAGGTTGCGCAAGACTTGTACGTATTTGTACCGCCCCCTGTCCGCATCGCCTCTGCGGAGGCCCCGCGCATGCTCCTCCGGAACCTGGCACAGTGGATGGGGGGAACGTTCCCGTCCCCGCGAGCGTTGTACATGTGATGGCCGGTGCAAGGAGGGCGAGCGCATGACGTACGACCGGTTGGTGTGCGCGAACTGCGCGGCGCCCGTGAGCGAGGGCCGGTGCCCGGTGTGCCGTGCCAATCGCCAGCGACTGCAGCAGGAGGGCTTCCTCGGGGGCCTGAACGGGCTGAACCCGATGGCGCTGATCGCGCTGCTGGCGGTGCTGATCGCCGCGGTGGCGCTGCTGGCGCACCAGACCGCGTAGGAAGCTCGCGGAAGGCGCCGTAAGGGCCCGGAGCGCCAAGCTCCGGGCCCTTACGTGTGTGCTGTGCGTGCGGTGCGTGAGCGCGGGGCTACGCTCAGGCGGCGGCGCCGCCCCGACCGGTCACCAGACGCGGCAGGACACGGAAGCCGATGCCGCCGGCGATCATCGTCGCGGCGCCGACGAGCAGGAACGCGGTCTGGCCGGCACCGGTCTCGGCGAGCTGCTTGTCGCCGCCCTGGGCCGAGGTGTCGGAGCCGGTGTCGGTCAGCGCCGAGGAGCCCTCGTCCTGGGGCACGTTGTTGTTGCCGCCGTCGGGCGTGGTGTGGTTGCCACCGGTGCCGCCGGTGCTGCCGGTGCTGCCGGAGTCACCGGAGGTGGAGCCGCCGTCGGTGCCGCTGTCGCCACCGTTGCCGTTGCCGCCCGAGTTGCCATTGCCACCCGAGTTGCCGTTACCGCCGTCGGTGCCGCTGTCGCCACCGTTGCCGTTGCCGCCATCGGTGCCGTTGCCACCGTTGCCGTTGCCACCCGAGTTGCCGTTGCCGCCGTCGGTGCCGCTGTCGCCGCCGATGGAAGCGTCACCGCCGATGGAAGCGTCACCGCCGATCGAGGCGTCGCCACCGATGGAGGCGTCACCGCCGATGGAGGCGTCACCGCCGGTCGCGGCGTCGCCACCCGTGGAGGCGTCGCCACCGGTCGCGGCGTCACCACCGGTCGCGGCGTCGCCGCCCGTGGAGGCGTCGCCACCGCTGGCAGCGGCGCCGCTCGAGCCGTCCGTGCCGGCGGTGGTGCAGATGCCGATCGGGCAGCCGCCGTCGGTACCGCCCTCGGTGTTGCCGCCGTCGGCGCCGACACCGCTCACGCCGAGGCTGATCGGGCCCGCCTGGACGTCGAGGTCCAGGGCGGACGCCGCGCCGGCTGCGGTCAGCGACGCACCGGCCGCGATCACGGCGCCGGCGGCTATCCGCGCGACCCGGATCCGCGTCTTCTTCGTCATATGGTTGCTACCCCCAGTAGCTGTTCGTCAATGAGGCGTCGCGTGGGGCGTGCCGTGATCGACGGAGGCAGCTGGTGACGAAGCGCGTCAACTACTCGATCCCCCGGTTCACATGCGCCCCTCAAGTACGCATGCCGCGCCTCACCCTTCCGATTTTTCAAAGCAACGTCAAGGGCGTTGCGGGCGCAATGTCCGGCGAGGCGATGTTTGCGGGGAATTGAAGCCTGTGAGTGTGATGTAGAACCCAGACAAAAGACAACTGCCGCCCTTCGGACGGCAGTTGTCATGTCGACAAAGTTACTTCTCCTGCTGCTTGCGCCAGCGAATGCCGGCCTCCAGGAACCCGTCGATCTCACCGTTGAACACGGCTTCCGGGTTGCCCACCTCGTGCTCGGTGCGCAGGTCCTTGACCATCTGGTAAGGGTGCAGCACGTAGGAGCGCATCTGGTTGCCCCACGAGTTGCCGCCGTCGCCCTTGAGGGCGTCCATCTTGGCCTGCTCCTCCTGCCGGCGCCGCTCCAGCAGCTTGGCCTGGAGGACGTTCATGGCGGTGGCCTTGTTCTGGATCTGCGACCGCTCGTTCTGGCAGGAGACCACGATGCCGGTGGGGAGGTGGGTGAGGCGCACCGCGGAGTCGGTGGTGTTCACGCCCTGGCCGCCGGGGCCGGAGGACCGGTAGACGTCGACGCGCAGCTCGGACTCGTCGATCTCGATGTGGTCGGTCTGCTCGACCACGGGCAGCACCTCGACACCGGCGAAGGAGGTCTGCCGGCGCCCCTGGTTGTCGTAGGGCGAGATGCGCACGAGGCGGTGGGTGCCCTGCTCGACGGAGAGGGTGCCGTAGGCGTACGGCGCCTGCACGGAGAAGGTGGTCGACTTGATGCCGGCCTCTTCCGCGTACGACGTCTCGATCAGCTCGGTCTTGTAGCCGCGCTGCTCGGCCCAGCGCAGGTACATGCGCTGGAGCTTCTCGGCGAAGTCGGCGGCGTCGACGCCACCGGCCTCGGCGCGGATGTTGACGAGCGCCTCACGGGAGTCGTACTCGCCGGACAGGAGGGTGCGGACCTCCATCTCGTCCAGCGCCTTCTTCACGGACGCCAGCTCGGACTCGGCCTCGGCGCGGGTGTCCGGGTCGTCCTCCTCCTCGGCCATCTCGAAGAGGACCGCGAGGTCGTCGATGCGGCCGCGCAGCCCTTCCGCCTTCCTGACCTCGGCCTGGAGGTGGGAGAGCTTGCTGGTGATCTTCTGCGCCTCGTCCGGGTTGTCCCACAGGGACGGCGCGGCCGCCTGCTCCTCGAGCACGGCGATGTCTGCCCTCAGCTTGTCGAGGTCCAGGACGGCCTCGATCGACTCCATGGTCGAGGAGAGGGACTTCAGCTCTTCGGATACATCGACGACTGCCACGCCTCCAGCGTAACGGCTCCGCCGAGCACCCAGTGAGCCCTCGCCCGCGAGGCGGCCGGGCCGGGGGCGGGGAAGCCCCGGCTCAGGGGGCCGACGTGCGGTGGTCGGCCGGCGCCGGCCGGTCGTCCCCGTCGGCCGACACCCACCACGCCCCGACGCCCACGACGGCGGCCACGACCACTCCGGCCACTCCCAGCGTCACCCTCCTGCGCCGTACGGCGGCCCGGTGCCGGGCCGAGCCCGGCCGGGCCGCGCCGGCGGGCCGGGGAGCGCGAGCGGTCCCGTGGGCCCCGCCGGCCAGTTCGTCCGGCCCCGGCACCCGCATCGACGTGTGGGTGTCCCGGTTGGAGTCCGGCCTGGCCCCGGGGACCAGCGAGACGGCCCCCCGGCGCCGTACCGGCTCGTCCCCCGGTTCGGCGGCCGGCGCCGGCTCCTCCGTCTCGTCCTCGGCGAGCCCCGGCTCGTCCACGTCCAGCGGCGGCATCCCGGCCAGCAGGGGAAGCTGCTCACGCAGCCGGTCCGCCAGCTCCGAGGCGCGCAGCCGGGAGGCGGGGGCCTTGGCCAGGCACTGCACCAGCAGCTGCCACAGCTCCTCGGGGATGCCGGGCAGCGGTACGACGGTCTCGGTGACGTGCCTGCGCAGGACCGCGCCGGGGTGTCCGCCGCCGAAGGGCGTGAAGCCGGCCAGCAGCTCGTACAGGACCGTCGCCAGCGCGTAGATGTCCACGGCGGCGCGGGGCGGCAGGCCCTCCACGATCTCCGGGGCCAGGTAGTCCGGGGTGCCGATGATCTTCGTGGCGCGGGTCCGCTTCGGCGAGTCGATCAGCTTGGCGACGCCGAAGTCGGTGAGCAGGGCGGGATGGGATCCGCCCGGCCCCAGCGGGCCCCGCATGTCGAGCAGGACGTTCTCGGGCTTGACGTCCCGGTGGACGACCCCGGCCGCGTGGGCCGCCGCCAGCGCGTCGGCGATGTCGGCGACGATCGCCACGGCCGCCTCGGGCGCGAGCCGCCGTTCCCGCTCCAGCCGGGTGCGCAGGTCGGTGCCGCGCACGAGGTCCATGACCAGGGCCAGGTCGTTGCCGTCCACCACGAGGTCCCGCACGGTGACGATGTGCGGGTGTTCCAGGCCGAGCAGCGCGGTGCGCTCCTGCACGAAGCGTCCGACGAGCTCCTGGTCGGAGGCGAGATCCTCGCGCAGCAGCTTGATGGCGACGGGGCCGTCCGGTCCCTCCCCCAGCCACACCGTGCCGGCGCTGCCCCGGCCCAGGATCTGGTTCGCGGTGTACCGGCTGCCGATCTTCCGTGCCAAGACTGCTCCTACAGACGCGTGTTGTCGCTGCTGCGTCATTCCGGGGGGCGGTCCCCCCGGACCCCCAGCCGACGGACCAGGACCCTGAGCGATAAAACTACGCGTCGATGGAGCCAACCTTCACCGCGGAGACGGAAATCACCCGGCAGATGTCGACAAATCCCTAAACCAGCGATCGGTTTCCGCTGCTTCGCCCGATCGGTTGCGGTCGCCCCGCCCGACCGGTTCCCACAGCATCGCCCGACCGGTTCCCACAGCATCGCCCGATCCCCGACCGTCGCCCCGCCCGGCCGGTTCCCACAGCGTTCGCCCGATCACCGGCGGTCGCCCCGCCCGGCCGGTCGCGGTCGCCGCGCCGGATCAGTTCCCGCTGCCGGACGAGCCGCCCAGGTCCTTGATCCAGCCGCCCACCTTGCCGGCCCAGTCGTGCAGCTGGTCCCAGTAGCCCTTGCCGGTGCCGATCCAGTCCTGAAGCGGGGTCAGCTCCCAGACCAGCCAGCTCGCCACGATCAGGATGACGATCGTGAACAGGCAGCCCTTCAGGCAGCCGAGGCCGGGGATCTTCGTCGGGTTGGCGCTGCGCTGCCGCGGCGCCCGGGGCTCGCGCGCGGGCCGCTGCGGCTCCGGCGGGGCGGGCGGCGCGTACCGCTGCGGCTGCTGCGGCGGGGCGTACTGCTGGGGCTGCTGCGGGTAGCCGTATCCCGGGGCCTGCTGCCGGCCGCGGGGCTGCGGCTGCTGCGGGCGGCCCTGCGGGGCCGGGCGGGGCTGCTGCTGGGGCCGCGGTGCGACCTGCCGCTGGGGGCGGCGGCGCAGCGGGTCCTCGTCCGGGTCCAGGTACTGGACCTGGGTCTGCTCGTTGCGGTCGCGGGCCGCCCGCAGCTGCCCCTGCCAGGGGTGCGGCTGCTCGGGCTGCTGTCCCTGCGGGCCGTACTGCCCCTGGCCCTGCTGTCCCGGCGGGACGGGCGGCAGCACGGCCGTCGGGTCCGCCGCGCCCGTGTTCGGCAGGACGGCGGTGGGGTCGGCGGCACCGGCCGGGCCGCCGGTGTGCGGCAGCACGCTGGTCGCGGCGTTCGGGTCGTACGCCCCCTGCGGCGCGTTGGTCGGCAGCACCTGGGTGGGATCGGCGGCACCGGGCGCGCCCGGGACGGCGGCCGGGGCCGGGTCGGGCGCGAGCAGCGCGCCGACGCCCTCGGCCGCGGCGATCTGCGCGGCGTTCGCGTGCACGCCGACGCCCTCGGCGACGACCCGCAGCCCGCGCGCGAGGTTCTCGGCGCTGGGCCGTTGCTCGGGGCTCTTGCGCAGGCAGCGCTCTATGACCGTCCACAGCGGCTCGGGGACGGTGGAGGGGCGGCGCGGCTCGGCGCTCAGGTGCTGGTGCAGAACCTCCAGGGCGCTGCCGCCGGAGAACGGCGGGCGCCCGGTGACAAGTTCGTACAGCAGGATGCCGGCGCCGTAGATGTCGACGGCGGAGGTCTGCGGGCGGCCCTCGGCGGACTCCGGGGCGACGTACGCGGGTGTGCCGACGAACTCGTGGGTGCGGGTCAGGCCCGGGGAGTCGGCGAGGCGGGCGATGCCGAAGTCGGTCAGCATCGGGTGCATCTGGCCGTCGTACTGCTGGAGCAGGACGTTGGCGGGCTTCAGGTCGCGGTGGACGACGCCGTCGGCGTGGCTCGCGGCGAGGGCGTCGGCGATCTGGGCCGTCATCAGCGCGGCGGCGACCGGGCTGAAGGGGCCGTTCTCACGCAGGTAGCGGTGCAGGTCGGGGCCGTCGACGAGGTCCATGACCAGGGCCAGCAGGTCGCCCTCGACGACCAGGTCGCGCACCCGGACGATGTTCGGATGGGTGAGCCGGAGCAGGACGGAGCGCTCCCGCAGGAAGCGCATCACGATGTCCGGGTCGCTCGCCAGCTCCTCTTTCAGGACCTTGATCGCGACCGTCTCTCCCGGCTGTCCGGGCACGGCCGCCTCGGCGCCCGCGGTCTCGCGCTGGCGGGCACGCCAGACGGTGCCTGTGGCGCCGCGTCCGAGCGGCTCCTCAAGCAGGTACTTGCTGCCGACTGGCCGCACGTCACGCGCTCCCTGCTGATTGCTGTTGCTTGCTTGCCTGCATTCCGGTGTTCCGACCCACTGTAGTGCTGTGCTCCAGGGCAGTACGTACGTGTTCCGGGGCACGTTCGAGAGGCTCGACGGAAAGACGCGCGTCCCGGTCTCCCGGTTGCCGGGGCCGGACGTGACCGATCTCAACTGATCGCCGACGGGGTACTGGTCAGGCATTTTTGGGGGCAGAGCCGACCAATCAAGATCACTTCTGTCCGGGTCCCGGGCGCGTCGTCGGTGGCAGGTGCGAGGATGCCTCCAGCAGCCTGCCGGGACGGCTCCGGCGGCTGCTGGCCGACGTGCTCGTGGGGGTGGGGGGAAGTCCGCGCCCGCGCAGACCCGCGCAGAAGGGACCGCTGACGCCGATGCAGATCCGGCTGACCGTCGTAGACCCGCTCGGCCCGTCCCCGCAGCGGGGCCGCGCCGCGTGCCGCGACGTGCTGGTCACGGCACCCGCGGGCACGGAGCTGGCCGCGGTCGCGTCGGCACTGGCCGGGGCGGTCACCGGCGAGAGCGGCGCCGGGCGGGAGGCCGGCGGCGCCTCCGTGGTGCTGTACGCGGGCGCCGAGCGGCTCGACCCCCGCCGCCGCACCCTCGGCGAGCCCCCGCTGGTCGACGGCGCCGTGCTGTCCCTGGGCGCCCCGGCGGCCCCGGAGCCGCACCCCGAGCTGGACGACGCCCCGACCCAGCTGCACGTGGTCGCGGGCCCGGACGCGGGCGGGGTCCATCTGCTGCACGGCGGCCGGATCACCGTCGGCCGCTCCGCCGACGCCGACGTCCCGCTGGACGATCCCGACGTCTCCCGTCTGCACTGCGCGGTCACCGTCGGCGCGGACGGCCGCGTCTCGGTCGCCGACCTCGGCTCCACGAACGGCACCTCCCTCGACGGCACACGCGTGACCGACCGGCCGGTGCGGTTCGCCGCCGGCAGTCTGCTGCGGATCGGCGAGTCCGCCCTGCGGGTGACCCCGTTCGGCGGGCCCGGGATGCGGATCCGCACGGTGCCCGACGGAGAGGGGTGCGTGCGGATCACGATGGGCGGCGGGGACGGTTCGCCGCGTGCCGGCGGCCCCGGCGGGGAGCAGTCGCCGCCGGCGGCCGCGCGTGGCCGCGGCGGGGCGCCGGCCGGCCGGTCGCCTTCGCCGGGCGCGGGTGCTCCCGCGGGGACGGTGGCGCCGCCTGCGGGCGCCGGGTCCCGGAGCGGGAGGCAGCCGTCTGCCGGTGCGGCGGACCCGGGCGCGGCCGGAGCGCCGTCCGCGGGTCCGGGGAACGCCGCCCGGGGAGCCACGCACCACACGTACGGCCCCTACGACTCCGCCGGCTGGGGCGCCTCCGGCGACGGTGCGGGAGCCCAGGAGCACCGGCGCGGGCAGTCCCCGGTGGTACCGGGACAGGCCGGGGCGCCGGGCGTGGAGAGCCGGGACCACGGCTCCGGCGCGTCCGGCACGGCACCCGGCGGGGACACCCACGCGGGGCAGTACGGCGCATCCGGCACGACACCCGGCGGCGACACCCACACGGGGCACTACGGCGCATCCGGCACAGCACCCGGCGGGGACACCGACGCGGGGCACTACGGCGCGGGCGCCGGGTACGCCGGGGGGACGGGCGGCGAGGGCGTGCGGGCGGGCGGCCGTAAGGGCACGCCCGTCCGGGGCACCGAGGTACCCCCGGGCGTCCGGCAGGGGAAGGCCGATGCCCCGCAGGGCACCCGGCGGCGCGGGCTCGGGGCCTGGGCGCGCCGGCTGGCCGGCGGCCGCGTGGAGCAGCCGGCCGTCCCCGCGGCGTACGACGGAACGGCCGTCCGCGCCGGCGGCGCCCCGGCGCCCGGTGTCCCGCGGCAGCCGGAGACCTGGCCGGACCCCGCCGCCCTGCTGCTCACCGCGCTGGGTCCCGGGCCCCGGCTGTGGGAGCGCGGGCCGGGCCACCCCGAGGCGCTGACCGTGCGGCTCGGCACGGCCGACCGGAGCGCACCGGACGGCTCGGGCCTGCTGCCGGCGGTGCCGGTGACCGCCGCGCTGCGGGAGGCGGGCGCGCTGGGCCTGGCCGGCCCGCGCCCCCGGCTGTCCGGGCTGGCCCGCGCGGTACTGGCCCAGCTCGCCGCGCTGCACTCCCCCGATCTGCTGGAGATCGTGCTGATCAGCGCGGACCACACGCGTCCGGTGGCGGACCGTACGGCCGAGTGGGCCTGGCTGGGCTGGCTGCCGCACGTCCGGCCGGGTCACGGCCAGGACTGCCGTCTGCTGCTGGCCTACGACCGCGAACAGGCGGCGGCCCGCACGGAGGAACTGCTGCGCCGGGTGGAGGACCACGCGGCGACGGGCCGGACGACGGCCCACCCCGCCGCCCCGCGCGGCACGGACCCGGCGGAGCCCGGCGCCCGGGGCGGGACCGCCCCGTACGGCACGTCCGGCGGCCGCGCCGGGGACACGAGCCCGGCCGGCCCGTCCGCACCGGGCACGCCGGACGCCGCCGCCCCGGCACCCGGCCCTTCCGGCACCGGCGCCCACCCCGGGGCGCCCGATGGTCCGGCAGCCGGCCCACGCCCCGCGAACCCCGGCGTCTCCGCGGCCGGCCCGCACCCCGCAAGCCCTGGCGTCTCCGCGACGGGCCCGTACCCCGCGAACCCCGGCGCCTCCGCGACGGGCCCGCACCCCGCAGGCCCGGACATCTCCACGGCCGTCCCGCGTCCCGGCACCCCGACCGCCCCGTATCCCGGCACCCCGGGCGTGCCCGTCGACGGCACCGTGCCCGGTCCGGGCGCGCACGCCCGCGGTCCGGCGGGCGCGCACGCCCCCGGCGCCGCCCCGGCCGCCCCCACCGCGGAGCCTCCGTCCGTTTCCGGTGGCCGTGGGACCGCACCCGGCAGCCACGGGACCGCACCCGGCAACCACGGTGCCGGTGCCGGTGCTGGTGCCGGCAGCCACGGCACCGCGCCCCGCAGCCACGGCACCGCTCCTGGCAACCACGGCACCGCACCCGGCAGCCACGGGACCGCTCCGGGCAGCCACGGCACCGCACCCGGCAGCCACGGTGCCGGTGCCGGTGTCGGCAGCCACGGTGCCGGTGTCGGTGTCGGTGTCGGTGTCGGTGTCGGCAGCCACGGTGCCGGTGACGTCGGCTCCACCGCCAGCGTCGCCACGCCCCCCGACGGCGAAGGCGCCGCCCGCCGTCCCTCGTGGGCCAGGGCGGACGCCGGACCCGCCGGTGCCGGGGGTTTCGCGGGGCCGTACACCGTCGTCGTCGTGGACGGGGACCCGGGCGGCTCCGCGCTGCGGGACGCCCTCGCGCGGCTGGCCGTGGCCGGGCCCCGGGCCGGGATCCACGTGGTGTGTCTCGCCGAGACCGAGCCCGCCTCGCCCGCCTCCCCCGTGACGCGGACGTACGAGGCCGCGTGCGCGGTGACGCCGACGTTCCGGCACTGCGGTGCCGTGGCACTGCTCAGCGGGGACGTCGCCGCCGGGCTCCAGCTGCTGCGGGTCGCGCCGGGCGGTCCCGCCGGACCCGGTACGCAGGCCGCCGTCGACGCCGTCTCCGCCGCCTGGGCGGAGCGGTTCGCGCGGGCCCTGGCGCCGCTGCGCCCGGACGGCCCGGCCGGCGAGCCGCTCGCGCTGGTGTCCGCGCCGCTGCCGCAGTCGGCACGGCTGCTGGACGAGCTGGGTCTGGCCCGGGCCACGCCGGCGTCCCTGATGGCGCGCTGGGCGGACGCGGCCGACGACACGGAGTCGCTGGGCGGGCGGGCACGGGCGGTGCTCGGTGCCGGGCCGCGCGGTCCGGTCACCGCCGACCTCGTGGCCGACGGGCCGCACCTGCTGATCGAGGGGCCGGCCGGCAGTGGCCGTACCGAGCTGCTGCGGACCGTGGTCGCCTCGCTGGCCGCGGCCGAGCGGCCGGACCGGCTGGCCGTGGTGCTGCTCGACGGCAGGGACGGGGTCGGCACCGGCTCCGGGCGCGGTGAGGGCCTGCGCGTGTGCACGGACATACCGCATGTCACCACCCACCTGATCGCCAACGACCCGGTGCGCATGCGGGAGTTCGCCCAGTCGCTGGCCGCCGAGCTGAAGCGCCGGGCGGAGCTGCTGGGCCGGACCGACTTCGCCCGGTGGCACGCGGGCCGGGAGGTGTCCGGCCGGATGGTGACGCAGCGCTCGTCCCCCTCCGGGGACCCACTCGGGCAGCGCTCGTCCCCCTCCGGGGACCCACTCGGGCAGCGCTCGTCCCCCTCCGGGGACCCACTCGGGCAGCGCTCGTCCCCCTCCGGGGACCCGCTCGGGCAGCGCTCGTCCGCCGCTTCCTCCGGTGACATAGAGGCGCCGCCCAGCTCCACCCTGCGGCTGCGGCCGGGCGCGGCGGCCCGGCAGCGTGCCGCCGCGGTGCCGCCGCTGCCGCGGCTGGTGGTGGTCGTCGACGACCTGGACGCGCTGGTCTCCCCCGCCCTCGGTTCGCCGGGCCGGCCCGCCGCCGGATCGGTGATACGGGCGCTGGAGGCGGTGGCCCGGGAGGGCGAGCGGCTCGGTGTGCATCTGGTGGCGGCGGCCGCGTCCGGCGGCCGTACGGCGGAGTCGGAGCCGGCGCTCCGGGCGTCCCTGCGGGTGGTGCTGGACGCCCCGCAGCCGGGACCGGACCAGCCGGCTCCGGGACGGGGACGGCTGGCGTACGCGGACGGGCGGGCCGTGGGCCTCCAGGGCGGCCGGGTGACCGGCCGTATCCCGCGTACCGCGACCCAGCGGCCCACGGTCGTCCCGCTGGACTGGCAGCGCATGGGCGATCCGCCGGCCCGCCGGCCCGTGCGGGAGCTGGGCAACGGCCCGACCGACCTGGCCCTGCTGGCGAGCGCGGTGGAGCGGGCGGCCCGCGAGGTCGCGGCGGCGGAGGTGCCGTCCCTCCTCTGAGTGATCCCGCCGGCCCCCGGGCCGCCGGAAACCCGTACGCATACACCCCTGGTCACGAGCCGGTCACGATGCGCCGGTCGACACCGCAGGCGCTCTTGCCCGCCCGGAGCGGCCCGGCGTAGACCGGACCGCACGGGACAGAGTTCTGACGTTCAACGACGTTCAACGGAGAACGACGAACGGGGAAGTGATGCGCAGCAAGAGCAGCACGTTCCGGGCCCACAGGGCCGTCACCACACTCGCCACCCTGCTCGCGGGAGCCCTGGCGCTCTCCGCCTGCTCCAGCAGTGACAACGACAAGAAGGACAACGGGGAGAAGAGCGGCGGGGCCACCGGCTCCACCGTCACCCTGCCGAAGCTGGACGGCGCCCACCTGGAGGTGGCCGCCGTCTGGACCGGTGCCGAGCAGGCCAACTTCAAGAAGGTCCTCGCCGAGTTCGAGAAGCGCACCGGCGCGAAGGTCACCTTCGTGCCCGCGCAGGATCCGATCATCAACTTCCTCGGTTCGAAGATCGCGGGCGGTCAGCCGCCGGACGTCGCGCTGCTGCCGCAGCCCGGCGCCATCAGGCAGGCCGTGCAGAAGGGCTGGGCCAAACCGATCGGACCGGAGGGACAGAAGGAGCTGGCGAAGAACTACTCGCAGGGCTGGCAGGACATCGGCAAGGTCGACGGCAAGCAGTACGGCGTCTACTACAAGGCCGCCAACAAGTCGCTGATCTGGTACAACGCCAAGGTCTTCGAGAACGCGGGCGCCCAGGAACCCAAGACCTGGAAGGACCTGCTGACCGCGTCGCAGGCGGTGTACGACTCCGGGGTCACGCCGTTCTCGGTGGCCGGCGCGGACGGCTGGCCGCTGACCGACTGGTTCGAGAACATCTACCTGTCGCAGGCCGGTCCGGAGAAGTACGACCAGCTCGCCCAGCACAAGATCAAGTGGACCGATCCGTCGGTGAAGCAGGCGCTGACCACCCTCGCACAGGTCTGGGGCAAGAAGGACTACCTGGCGGGCGGCCAGGACGGCGCCCTCCAGACGGAGTTCCCGCAGTCGGTCACCCAGACCTTCACCGGCGGCGACCAGCCGAAGTCGGCCATGGTCTACGAGGGCGACTTCGTGCAGGTCAACATCGGTGAGACCAAGGCGAAGGTGGGGACGGACGCGAAGGTGTTCCCGTTCCCGGCGGTCGGCTCGGCCGCACCGGTGGTCTCCGGCGGTGACGCGGCGGTGATCCTGAAGGACTCCAAGGCGGCGCAGGCCCTGGCCGCCTTCCTCGCCTCCCCGGACGCGGCGACGATCCAGGCGAAGCTCGGCGGCTACCTCTCCCCGAACAAGAACGTGCCGGTCTCGGCGTACCCGAACGCGGTGCAGCAGAAGATCGCCAAGGCGCTGATCGCGTCCGGCGACGACTTCCGCTTCGACATGTCCGACCAGGCCCCGCAGGCCTTCGGTGGGACGCCCGGCAAGGGTGAGTGGAAGGACCTCCAGGACTTCCTGAAGAACCCGAAGGACGTCGCGGGCGCCCAGGCGAAGCTGGAGAAGGACGCGGCGGCGGCCTACGGGAACGGGGGCTGATCCGGCCATGGCGTCGGCAGCGGCGGCCGGGGCCCCACCGGGCCCCGCCGCACCCCGCAGTCGCAAGAGCGTGACCGGCACCCGGAGGACCGTGGCAGCCCTGTTCCTGCTGCCCGCGCTGGTGCTGCTCGGCGCGCTCGTGGTCTACCCCATCGGGTACTCGCTCGTCCGCAGCTTCTACAACGCCTCCGGCGACGGCTTCGCCGGCTTCGACAACTACACGACCCTCTTCACCGACGACAGCATCCGGACCGCCCTGAAGAACAACGTCATCTGGGTGGTGTTCGCGCCGACCGTCTCCACCGCGCTCGGTCTGGTCTTCGCGGTGCTGACCGAACGGGTGCGCTGGGGAACGGCGTTCAAGCTGGTCGTCTTCATGCCGATGGCGATCTCGATGCTGGCCGCCGGGATCATCTTCCGGCTGGTGTACGACCAGGACCCGGACAAGGGAGTCGCGAACGGGGTGTGGGTGGGCGTGCACGACACGTTCGCGCAGTCGTCGGCGTTCCCGAAGGCCCACCCGGGACGGGAGTCGCCGCTGGTGGCCGAGGACGGCGGCTTCGTCACCAAGGCCGCCGTGCACGCCGGGCAGCCGGTCGGTCTGCCGCTCGTCGGCGTCGCCCCGGACCAGCTGCCGGACGGTGTGCGCAAGGCCGCCGCCGCCCGAGCGGAGCCGGGGAAGGTCACCGGCACCACCTGGCAGGACTTCACCCGCGGCAAGGGCGTCGGAAAGCTCGGCGCACCCGATCCGTCCGAGGTGGGCTATGCCGGGATGCGGATCGAGGCGGTGAAGGACGGCAAGGTGGTCGCCTCGGCGGAGGCGGCCGGTGACGGCACGTTCGCCCTGCCCGCGTCGGCCGACGGGGCCCGGCTCAGGCTGCCCGCGAGCAATTTCAAGGAGCCGTACAACGGGGTCGACTGGCTCGGCCCGGCCCTGGTCACCCCGGCGATCATCGGGGCGTACGTGTGGATGTGGGCGGGCTTCGCGATGGTGCTGATCGCGGCCGGTCTCGCGGGCGTGCCCCGGGAGCTGCTGGAGGCGGCGCGGGTGGACGGCGCCACCGAGTGGCAGGTGTTCCGCAAGGTCACGGTGCCGCTGCTGGCGCCGGTGCTGGCGGTCGTCGTCGTCACGCTGATGATCAACGTGCTGAAGGTGTTCGACCTGGTGTTCATCATCGCGCCGGGCTCCTCCCAGGACGACGCGAACGTGCTGGCGCTGGAGCTGTACCGCAAGGGCTTCGCGGAGAGCCAGCCGGGTATCGCCAGCGCGATCTCGGTGTTCCTGCTGCTGCTGGTGATCCCGGTGATGGCATTCAACATCCGTCGGCTGCGGCGGGAGGTGCGGCGATGACGACGACCGCCGAAAGCGTCGGGAAGACCGAGCCGGTCCGGACGGTCGGGGCCGGGCAGTCGGTCGGTTCCCGGATCGCCGGGAAGCTGGGCGGCGGACTGGTCCGTGCGGTGCTGATCGTCGTGGGCCTGTTCTGGCTGGTGCCGACCATCGGCCTGCTCGTCTCCTCGCTGCGCACGCCCCAGGACATGAGTGCGAGCGGCTGGTGGACGGTGTTCTCCAAGCCGTCCCAGCTCACCGTGGACAGCTACCAGAAGCTGCTGGAGAACTCAGACATCACCAACTCCCTGGTGAACACGGTGCTGATCACGGTCCCGGCGACCGTCCTCGTCGTGGTGATCGGGGCGCTGGCCGGGTACGCGTTCGCGTGGATGGAGTTCCCGGGCCGGGACTGGTGGTTCCTGGGCGTGGTGAGCCTGCTGGTGGTGCCCGTCCAGGTGGCGCTGATCCCGATCGCCGAACTGTTCGGCGACATCGGGCTGTTCGGGACGATCCTCGGGGTGATCCTGTTCCACACCGGCTTCGGTCTGCCGTTCGCGGTGTTCCTGCTGCGGAACTTCTTCGCGGAGATCCCGCGCGAGCTGCTGGAGGCGGCCCGGCTGGACGGGGCGGGCGAACTGCGCGTGTTCGCACGGGTCGTGATGCCGCTGGGCGGCCCGGCGATCGCCTCGCTCGGCATCTTCCAGTTCCTGTGGGTGTGGAACGACATGCTGGTCGCGCTGGTGTTCACCAAGTCGGGCACGCAGCCGATCACGGTCGCCCTCCAGACGCAGGTACGGCAGTTCGGCAACAACATCGACGTGCTGGCTCCCGGCGCGTTCATCTCCATGGTGATCCCGCTGGCCGTGTTCTTCGCGTTCCAGAAGCAGTTCGTGTCCGGAGTGATGGCGGGCGCGGTCAAGTAGCCACGAAACGGACACTTTTCGAGGGGCGGGCCTTAAGGGGCCCGTCCCTCCGCGTTCACCTGGAGTAACCCGAATGCCGTACGGGCCCGTAACCAAGTCACTCCATCGGCCGTTCCCGGGCAAGACGCCCGCGCCGACCGACCCATGGATGTCCCTTGCCCAGGTTCAGTGTCATTGTCCCCGCGTACAAGGTCCAGGCGTATCTCTCCGAGTGCCTGGACTCGGTGCTCTCGCAGTCGTACTCCGATCTGGAACTGATCGCCGTGGACGACTGCTCGCCCGACGCCTGCGGCGCGATCATCGACGAGTACGCGGCCCGGGACGCGCGCGTCAGGCCCGTGCACCTGCCCGGCAACCGGGGGCTGGGCCGCGCCCGGAACGCGGGCATGGCCGAGGCGACCGGCGACTACCTGGTCTTCCTGGACAGCGACGACACGCTCACCCCGGACGCGCTGCGGTCGGTCGCCGACCGGCTCAAGGAGACCGGCGACCCGGACGTCCTGGTCTTCGACTACGCGCGCACCTTCTGGGACGGCCGGGAGGTGCGCAACCAGCTCGCCGCCCAACTCGCCGAGCGGGGACCGGCACCGTTCCGGCTGGAGGACCGGCCCGGACTGCTGCGGGTGCTGATGGTGGCCTGGAACAAGGCCTACCGGCGGGAGTTCGTGCGGGCCCACGGATTCGAGTTCCCGCCGGGCTACTACGAGGACACGCCCTGGACCTTCCCGGTACTGCTGACGGCCGGTTCGATCGCCACCCTGGACCGGGTGTGCGTGCACTACCGGCAGCGCCGGCAGGGCAGCATCCTCGGCACCACCAGCCGCCGGCACTTCGATCTGTTCGAGCAGTACGACCGGGTGTTCGCGTACGTCGGGCAGCGGCCCGAACTGGCCCGCTGGCGGCCGGAGCTGTACCGGCGGATGGTCGACCACTACGCGGTGGTGTTCACCCGGCCGGACCGGCTGCCGCGCGGCAGCCACGGCGAATTCCTGCGCCGGGCCCGCGCCCACTGCCGCCGCCACCGGGTGCCGGGGACGCGCCTCGGGCTGCGGCAGACCCTGGTCCGCCTCGGCCTGCACCGCACGTTGCGGGTGCTCCGGCTGGTCTCGGCCGCCCGCCGGCGCACGCTGAAGAGCGCCGTGCGGCCGGCCCGAGCCCTGCGCGCCGGTGCGCTGGGGCTGCACTACCGGATCCAGCTGCGGCTGCCGCTGCGCTCGGACCGGGCGGTGTTCGCCGCCCGGGAGGGGCGCGGCGATCCGGCCGCGCTGGAGGAGGCGTTCCGGGTGCACGCCCCGCACCTGAGCACGGCGTGGATCACCCCGTCCGGGCAGGAGCAGTCGGCACCGCCGGGGCCGCGCCGGCTGACGCCCGGCACGGCCGCCTACTGGTCGGCGCTGGCCCGCTCCCGCTACCTGGTCGGCGACGCCGGCTTCGAGGGGAGGCTGCGCAAGCGGCCCGGACAGGTCGTCGTACAGACCGGGCAGGGCACCCCGCTCGGCCATGAGGGCCTCGACCTCCAGGAGCACCCGGCGGCGGCCCGGGACACGGACTTCGCCCGGCAGCTGCGGGACGTCGACCGGTGGGACTACCTGCTGTCCGGCAACCGGTACACCACCCTGATCCGGGAGCGGGCCCACCCGGGCCGCTACACCACGCTGGAGTGCGGGCTGCCCCGCAACGACGTCTTCCAGCGGGCGACCCCGGCGGACGTGGCCCGGCTGCGGGCCTCGCTGGGCGTCCCCGAGGGCGCGGTCGCGGTGCTGTACGCGCCCGCGTACCGCGATCACCGGCGCACCCAGCGCCCGCTGCTCGACCTGGAGCGGATCCTGCGCCGACTGGGCCCGCGCTTCGTGATCCTCGCCCGCGCCCACACCCCCGTCCAGGGCACCCGGATCATCGACGTCTCCGGCCACCCGGACCTGGCCGCCCTGTGTCTCGCCTCGGACGCGCTGGTCACCGACTACGCGCCCGTCATGTTCGACTACGCGGGCCTCGACCGGCCGATCGTGGTGCACACCGAGGACTGGGCGGCGTACGAGGCGGCCCGGGGCGTCTACTTCGACCTGCGGGCCTTCCCGCCCGGCGCGGTGGCGCGCAGCGAGGACGAGCTGATCGACATCTTCGCCACCGGGCACTGGCGCGGCTCGCGGTCGGCGCAGCTGCGGGCGGCGTTCCGGGAGCGGTTCTGCCCGTGGGACGACGGGCGCGCCGCCGAGCGGGTCGTACGGCGGGTGGTGCTGGGCGAGACGGAGCTGCCGCCGGTGGTGCCGCTCGCGAACCGGAATCCGGTGCCGGCGGCCTGCGCACGCTCCCCGCTGGCCACCGTGCCGCAACCTTCCGGTCCCCTCCCCGTCACCGAGTGCCACTGAACACCGTTGGTCCTTCCGGGAGTTCCCATGCCCCTCGGCTCGACGCGGCCCACCCCGAGCCGGCCGTCCACCTGGCGCCCGGCGGGACGGCCCGGCCGCGTCCGCAAGACGACAGAAAGAACCACATGCCCCGCTTCAGCATCATCGTCCCCTCCCACGGGGTCTCCGGCCGGCTGTCCCAGGCGCTGGACTCGGTCCTCGGCCAGTCCTTCGGCGACTTCCAGCTGATCCCGGTCTGCGACGCCCCCGACGCCCCGGCCGCCGCGGTGGCCGCCGGGTACGCGGAGCGGGACTCCCGGGTGACCCCGGTCCACTCGCCGCCGTCCGCCGGCCTGAGCGGGGCGCGCAACGCCGGGATGCGGGCGGCGACCGGCGCCTATCTGCTGTTCCTGGACGGCGACGACCTGCTGCTGCCGGGCGCGCTGGCCGCGCTGGACGCCCGGCTGTCGGAGGTGTCCGGGGTGGATGTGCTGTACGCCGAGCACGAGCGCGCCCCCTGGTGGGAGGGCGAGCCGACGAACCCGGCGGCGCCGCTGCTCGCCGGGGCCCCGAAGGGCGCCTTCGCCCCCGTCGAGCTGCCCGCGCTGACCGGTGTCCAGCTGCCGGTGTGGGGCGTCGTGTACCGCCGGGCCTTCCTCGCCGATCAGGAACTCGCCTTTCCCGAGGGGCTCTTCACCGACCTCGGCTGGGGCGGGCTGGCCGGCGTCGCCGCCGGGCGGATCGCGGTGCTGCGCCGGCCCGTCGTCCGGCACCGGCTGCGCCGTCAGGGCAGCCGGCTCAACCTGCCCGGGCCGCACCAGCACACCCTGCTGGACCAGGTGGAGCGGGTGCTGTCGCGGGCGGCCGAGAGCGGCCTGCCCGCCGAGCGGACCGGCCCCCTGTTCGACCAGCTGTTCGCCGTGGTGCTGAAGACGGCGTCCCGGCCGGAGCGGCTGCTCTCCGGGCACCGGGCGTTCTTCCGCCGCGCGGCCCGCCTCTACCGCAGGCACCGGCCGGCCGGGCACCGGGTGCCGGCCGGCAGCCTGGGCGTGCAGCACCGGCTGCTGGCGGCCGGCGCGTACACCGCCTTCCGCGGTCTGCGCGGTGTCAACCGGGCGGCCGGCGGCGCGGCCCGGCGGCTGCCGCGTCCGCGCATGCTGCGCACCCGGCTGCGCTACGCCCGCGACCTGCGCCGCCCGCTGGACGAGAACCTCGCCGTGTACTGCGCCTACTGGGGCCGCGGTTATGCCTGCAATCCGGCCGCGATCCACGCCAAGGCCCGTGAACTCGCCCCGCACATCCGCTCGGTGTTCCTCGTCGAGGCGGGCCAGGAGCACGCCGTGCCGCGGGACGTCGAGTACGCGGTGATCGGCTCGCGGCGCTACTGGGAGGTGCTGTCCCGCGCCAAGTACCTGATCAACAACGCGAACTTCGCCGAGGGCGTCGTCAAGCGGCCCGGCAGCGTGCACCTCCAGACCCAGCACGGCACGCCGCTGAAGACGATGGGCGTGGACCAGTCGACGTACCCGGTGGTGGCCGCGCAGTCCGGCAGCTTCACCCGGCTGCTGGGCCGGGTCGACCGGTGGGACTTCAACCTCTCCTCCAACCGACACTCCACCCAGGTGTGGGAGCGCGCCTTCCCGGGCTCCTACGAGCACCTGGAGTACGGCTATCCGCGCAACGACGTCTACTACACGGCGACCGCCCGCGACGTGGCCCGGATCCGGCGTGAACTGGGCGTCCCCGAGGGCAAGACGGCCGTGCTGTACGCGCCGACCCACCGCGACCACCACACCGGCTTCGAGACCGGCCTGGACCTGGAGGCGTTCTGCGCGGCGGCCGGCGAGGACGTCGTCGTGCTGCTGCGCGCCCACTACTTCTACGACCGGGGCCGCTCCCGGGGCTCGGAAAGGATCATCGACGTCACCGCGCACCGCTCCTCGGAGGACGTGTGCCTGGCCGCGGACGCGCTGGTCACCGACTACTCGTCCATCATGTTCGACTACGCCAACCTGGACCGGCCGATCGTCGTGTACGCCGACGACTGGGACGTCTACCAGGAGACCCGGGGCGTCTACTTCGACCTGCCGGCCGAGCCGCCCGGTGTGGTCGTCCGGACCCCCGGGGAGCTGGCCGCCGTCTTCCGCGACGGCTCGTACGCGGGCCCCGGGGCCGGTGCGCTGCGAGCCGCGTTCCGGGAGCGGTTCTGCCAGTTCGACGACGGGCGGGCCGCCGAGCGGGTGGTGCGGCGGGTGCTGCTCGGTGAGCCGCCGGAGGCGGTCCCGCCCGTGATCCCGCTCGCGGAGCGCATCCCCGCCCCCGCCGCCGCGACCCTCGTGAGGAGCTGACCCGCCGTGCCCCGCTTCAGTCTGATCGTGCCCTGTTTCAAGGTGCAGGGCTTTCTGCGCGAGTGCCTGGACTCGGTGCTCGGGCAGTCCTTCGGCGACTTCGAGCTGATCGCCGTGGACGACCGCTCCCCGGACGGCTGCGGCGCGATCCTGGACGAGTACGCCGAGCGCGACCCGCGCGTGAAGGTGCTGCACCTGCCGGAGAACGTGGGCCTCGGCCGGGCCCGCAACGCGGGCATGCCCGAGGCCACCGGCGACTACCTGTTCTTCCTGGACAGTGACGACACCCTCACCCCGGGCGCGCTGCGGGCCGTCGCCGACCGGCTCACGGAGGCCGACGACCCGGACGTCCTCGTCTTCGACTACGCGCGCACCTACTGGTGGGGCGGCACCCGGCGCAACGCGCTCGCCGAGGTCCTGGCCGAGGCCGGGGCGGACACCTTCACCGTCGCGCGGTATCCGCGGATCCTCGACCTGCTGATGGTGGTCTGGAACAAGGTCTACCGCCGGGAGTTCGTCACGGAGAACGGCTTCTCGTTCCCGCCCGGCTACTACGAGGACACCCCCTGGACCTTCCCGGTCATGCTCAGCGCCCGGCGGATCGCCGCCCTGGACCGGATCTGCCTGAACTACCGGCAGCGCAGGCAGGGCAACATCCTGTCCACCACCAGCCGCAAGCACTTCGACATCCACGACCAGTACGAACGGGTCTTCGCCTTCGTGGCCGAGCGGCCGGAACTGGCGGGCTGGCGGCCGTATCTGCACCGCAAGATGGGCGAGCACTGCCTGGACATCCTCGCCAAGCCGGACCGGCTGCCGCCCGCCGACAAGGCCGAGTTCTTCCGGCGCACGGCGGAGATGTTCCGCCGGCACCGGCCCGAGGGGGCCCGGGTGGACGGCGAGGTCGCCGTGCTCACCGGCAGCTGGACGGGCTACCGGCTGCGGCGGCAGGCGGCACGGGCGGGCCGGGAGGCGGGCCGGCGGGCGGACCGGGCGCGCCGGGCGGCCGCCGCGCGGGCCCGCACCGGCTGGGCGGGGCTGCACGCGCACCGCCCGCTGGACGAGAACCTGGTGGTGTACTCGGCGTCCTCGCACCGGGGCGTGCTGGGCGACCCGGCCGCCGTGTACGCCGCGGCCCGCGAGGTCGCGCCGCGGCTGCGCGGGGTGTGGGTGGTGCGGGACGCGGAGACGGCCGCGCAGCTGCCGCCCGACGTCGAGCACGTGATCGTCGGCTCCCGGCGCTATCTGGAGGTGACCGCGCGCGCGAAGTTCTTCGTCAACGACGTCAACTGGCCCGGCACGCTGGCCAAGCGGCCCGGCAGCGTGCACATCCACACCCACCAGGGCACCCCGCTGAAGTACCTGGGCGCCGACCTGCTGGGCAAGCCGGGCGCGCGGCTCGGCTTCGACGTGCCGCAGATGCTGCGCCGGGCCGACCGCTGGGACTACAGCCTGGCCGCCAACCGGCACTCCGAGCTGGTCTGGGAGCGGGCCTACCCCTGTCACTTCACGTCGGTGCGCACCGGCAGCCCGCGCAACGACGTGCTGGTGAACGGGGGTGTAGGCGACTTCCGGGAACGGCACGGCATCCCGGCCGGCCACACGGTCGTGCTGTACGCGCCGACCCGGCGGGACTACCGCCGCGGCGGGCACGTGGACCGGATCGACCTGGCCCGGTTCGCCGCCGACCTGGGTGAGGGCAGCACGCTCGTCGTCCGGCTGCACCCGTCGCTGGCGAAGGGCCCCGCGCGGGGCATGGGCCTGACGGAGCTGGCCCGGCGCGGGATCGTGGTCGACGCGACCGACGAACCGCGGACGGCGGACGTGCTGCTCGCGGCGGACGTGCTGGTCACCGACTACTCGTCCGTGATGTTCGACTACGCCAACCTGGACCGGCCGATCGTGGTGCACGCAGACGACTGGCCCGCGTTCACGGCGAGCCGGGGCGCCTATCTCGACGTCACCGCCGACGCTCCGGGCCATGTCTCGCACTCGTACCGGGAGCTGGCCCGGCTGTTCTCCACGGGCGCGTGGCGGGACGAGGAGTCGGCGCGGCTGCGCGCGGACTTCCGGGAGCGGTTCTGCGAGTTCGACGACGGGCGGGCGGCGGAGCGGGTCGTGCGGACCCTGCTGCTGGGCGAGCCGATGCCCTGGCCGGCGGTCCGCATCCCGGGTCAGGCGGCGGCTCCGGACGCGCTGACGTCGGCGTAGACGGCGCGGGGGCCGGTCCCCGCCGGGACCGGCCCTCTGCGTCGTGCGGGCGGCCGTTCGTGCGCCCGCACCCGGTCACCAGGTGGCCCGCTCAACGCTCACCCGGTGACTCGGTGACTCGGTGACTCCGCAGCGCGGCTGCGCGCCTACTCGATGACGAGGTCGACGTCGACGTTGCCGCGGGTGGCGTTGGAGTACGGGCAGACCTGGTGGGCGGTCTCGACCAGCTTGCGGCCGGTCTCCTCGTCCACGGTCTCGGGCAGCTCGACCCGCAGGGTCACCTTCAGCCCGAAGCCCTCGCCCTGCTTGCCTATGCCCACCTCGGCGGTCACGGCGGCGTCGCTGACGTCGACCTTCGCCTGGCGTCCGACCAGGCCGAGGGCGCTGCCGAAGCAGGCGGCGTAACCGGCGGCGAAGAGCTGCTCCGGGTTGGTGCCCTCGCCGTTGCCGCCCAGCTCCACCGGCGGGGCCAGCTTGAGGTCGATCTTGCCGTCGGAGGAGACGGCACGGCCGTCGCGGCCGTGGGTCGCGGTGGCGACAGCGGTGTAGAGCGCGTCCATGAAGACCATCCCTTGAGGAAATCGGGTGTTCCGGCGGGGCCTGTCCCGTCCGCCGCACGACTACGATTAGAGCACACAATTCAGTTGCGCACAACTAAATGGCTCGCAAGAGCTACCCTGGAGGCATGACCGCTTCGCCCGCCACCCCCGGCACCCCGGCACCCGACACCGACTGGCTCCGGCTGGACCGCCAGATCTGCTTCTCCCTGCACGCCGCGTCCCGCGCCTTCAACGGCGTCTACCGCGTGATCCTCAAGGACCTCGGGCTCACCTATCCCCAGTACCTGGTGATGCTGGTGCTGTGGGAACAGGGCGACCTGCCGGTCAAGGCGCTCGGCGAGCAGCTGCGGCTCGACTCCGGCACGCTCTCCCCGTTGGTCAAACGGCTGGAGGGGGCCGGCCTGGTACGGCGTGAGCGCAGCGCCGAGGACGAGCGGTCGGTCCGGGTCCACCTCACCGAGGAGGGCTCGGCGATGCGCGAGCGGGCGCTCGAGGTGCCGCGCCGGATCATGTCGGCGACCGGGTTCGACCTCGCGGAGATCGGCGAGCTGCGCGCCCGGCTGGACCAGCTCACCACCGCTCTGGACGCGGCGGCGCGGACGGAGGCCGGGGGCGGTCGCTGACCGGGCGGACGTAGAGCCGTACGGTCACCCCGCCCCGCACGACCTGCTCGCGCCCGCTGAACTCCTGCCACAGGACGGTGACCTTCGCCCGTTCGACGGGGTTGCGGGGGGCCCAGCGGCCGCCGAGCAGCCTCCGGTCGCCGACGACCCACACCCGGTCCAGCCGCGCCAGCCTGCGGCGCAGCTCGGCCACGCCGGCCTCCCGCCCGTACAGCGTCCCGGACTCGGCCGCCCCCGCCGCCAGCGCGACGTCCCGGGTCCCCCGGAACGCCCCGGGGTAGGTGAGCGCCGCGTTCCGCATCGCCGTCGGCACGAACAGCACGGACTCCCCGGGACCGACTTCGCGCGCGGCCGCCCGGGAGACGGCGGCGAGGTCGTCGGGCCGCCGGCCGGGATCCCGGTCCGCCTGGAGGAGGGGGAACTGATGAAGAAGCGAGAGGCCGACGGCGAGCACGCCGGCGAGGGTCCCGGACGACACCTGCCCCAACGCCCCCCTCCGCACACCCCCTGAGCCCCCACCACCGAACAATCGGCCGCCCACCAGATCGGAGTGCCGTTTCTGCGGTTCGTCGCCGCACCGGCCGTCTCCCACCAGGGCGGAGTGCCGTTTCCGCGAGGCGTCGCCGCACCAGTCGTCACCCGCCGGGGCAGACCACCGCCCCGCCAGCTCCTCACCGCATCCACCGCCACCCACCAGGGCGGAGTGCCGTTTCTGCGGTTTGTCGGCGGGTGGGTGGTCGTTCCGCGGGGCGGAACCGGCGGGCATCCGACGACCGGGCGGCCGCAGGCGACCCACCACCCCAGCCACCCGATCCGCCCCCGCGGCCACCACCAGCGGTGCCCCCGACAACGCATAGAGCACGTACCGGTCGACGTACAGCGGCGACAACTGCGACACCAGCATCAGCACCACCGGCGGCACCACCATCACCGGCAGCCCAACCCCCGCACACGTCGGCTCCCCCCGCCGCCCCACAAGTCCCAGCAGCCCCACCACGGCCAGGGCGAGACACACCCCGTACACCTCGTCCGTCGGCCCCAGAAACCCCCGCAGCAGCCCTTCGGCCGTCTCCGCCGTGGGCTCCCGCAGCCACGCCAGCTGTGCCGCCTGCGCCCGGGACACCAGCACCATCGGCAGCAGCGCGAGGACGACCGCCGCCCCCGCACACCCCCAGCCGCGCCACACCCGCGCCCCGGCCCGGGCCAGCGCCAGCGACACCGCGTGGGCGAGGAGCAGCAGGACGGCGAACTCGTGCAGCCAGCAGGTGAGTCCGAGCACCGCGGCGTAAGGCCACCAGGAACCGCCCCGCACGGCCCGCACGAACAGCAGGGTCGCACCGGTGGCGCCGGCCGCGACGAGGCCGTACGAGCGGCCTTCCTGGGCGTAGTGCCCGGCCATCGGCGTGACGGCGTAGAGCAGCCCGGCCCACAGTCCGACGCGCGGCCGGGCCAGCCGGGTGCCGAGCGCGGCCACCAGGGCCGCCGTGCCGGCCGCCGCGCACACCGACGGCAGCCGGAGGACGACCTCGCCGGGGTGGAGGCCGAGGACGGCGTGCAGGAGCAGGTAGTACAGGCCGTGCACGGCGTCCACGTCGTGCAGCAGCAGCCAGATCCGCGCCACCGACCGGCGCCCGACCTGGAAGCTGACCGCCTCGTCGCGCCACATGCCGCCCCGGTCCAGCCGCCAGAGCCCGAGCGTCAGCATCACGAGCGCGGGCACGCCCACGGCGGCGGCCCGGCACAGCCGTTCCCGGGCGTGCGCCGGTACCCGACGCGGTGAGTGGCTCGTTGCACCGGTCGGCACGTCAGTGGTCGCTCCAGCCGCCCTGCGCGACTGCGGTTTCGCACGAAGCCCGACGTTCACCATGGCCCGATCTCTTGTGATTAGCCAATATTTGCGGTTGTTGACGGCGTATCAGCATGAATACACCATCCGCACCGCTTAGGCTCCCATGTGATGAACCGTCTCCGTGTCACCCCCGGCCCGGTCCTCGCCCTCACCGCCACGTGGCTCGCCACCCGCGCCCTGATGCTGTGGCTGATCACCCACAGCGGAGGGCCGCTGCTGGGAGGGGGTTCGGTGACCCGGGAGGTGTGGCGGCTGTACTTCCACTGGTACGGCGTGCTCTCCCACGGTTCCTTCCCGGTGCACGACACGCTGTGGCAGTACCCGCCGGGCGCGGGCGCGGTACTGCTGGCGCCGGGGCTGCTGCCGGGGCTGACGTACTTCCAGGCGTTCGTCCTGCTCACGCTGGCCGTGGACGCGCTGACCGCGGCGGCGCTGGTCCGCGCGGGCACCCGGCCCGGGCGCAGCCTGCTCGGCGCGGCGGTGTGGACCGGCGGCCTGCCGCTGCTGCTGCACCTGCCGCTCGCCCGGTACGACGTCCAGGTCACCGCCCTGGCCGTGCTGTCCCTGCTGGCCTCGGCGCGCTCCCCGCGTGCGGGCGGGGTGTTCGGGGCGCTGGGCGCGCTGGTGAAGGTGTGGCCGGCGCTGGTGCTGCTGGGCACGCCCCGGGGGCGGCCGACCCGCCGGGCGTGGGCGGGGGCGGTGTGGACCGCGGCCGCGTGTCTCGCCCTGCTCGCGGCCTGCTTCGGCCACCCGCTCTCCTTCTTGCGCGAGCAGGGCGGCCGGGGCGTGCAGATCGAGTCGCTCGGCGGTACGGCGCTCAGCCTGGCCCGGCACGCCGGCTGGTCCGGCCGGACCCGCTACCAGTACGGCGCGATCGAACTCGTCGGCCCGCACGTGCACGCCGTCGCCACCGCCTCCCTGGCGCTGACGGCGGTCTCCTTCGGGCTGCTGGTGCTGTGGCGGGTGCGGGCCCGGCGCTGGAGCGAGGCCACGCCGTACGACGCGGCGCTGAGCGCGGTGCTGCTGTTCACGGTCACCAGCCGGGTCATCAGCCCGCAGTACCTGATCTGGCTGATCGGGCTGGCCGCCGTCTGCCTGACCTCGCGGCTCACCGGCCAGCGTCCGGTGGCGGTGCTGGTGCTCGCGGCGTGCGCGCTGAGCACCGTGGCGTACCCGATGTGCTACCGCGAGGTGATCGACGGCACCTGGGCCGGGTGCCTGCTGATGCTGACCCGCAACGGACTGCTGACGGCCGCCGCCGTAGTGTCGTTCGTACGGCTCTGGCGGACCGGTCGGCCGACGACCGTAAAGTCCGTGTCGAGGACGCAACCCCTGACCGGTTCCGACCGTCTACCGGATCGAGCCCTAAGCGTCTCTTGATGGGGTATTACTGAACCTTTCTTCGCTCCCGGCCCGTGGACTCCATGCACCCGACACCGCACGACCCGCACACTGAACAGCCAGACGCGCACCCGGCACCCGCGCAGGCCCCCCGGCCCGCGGCGGAACCGGCAGCCCAGCCGACGCCGGAACCGGCGCCCAGGGTGGCCGTGGTCGTCATCGGCTACAACGACCGCGCCCATGTGGCCCACGCCGTGCGCTCGGCGCTGGCACAGGGGCCCGCGGTCGCCGAGGTGATCGCCGTGGACGACTGCTCCACCGACGGCAGCGACAGACTGCTCGCCCGGCTGGCCGCCGACGAGCCGCGGCTGCGGGTGGTGCGCCGGTCCGTGAACAGCGGCGGCTGCGGCAGTCCGCGCAACACCGGGATCGACGCGGCGACCACGCCGTACGTGATGTTCCTGGACAGCGACGACGTGCTGCCGGCCGGTGCGGTGGACGCGCTGCTGGCGGCGGCCACGGAGTCGAACGCCGAGGTCACGAGCGGCCTGTGCGTGCGCCGGGAGCTGCCTTCGGGGCGTGAACAGCCCTGGCAGGCGCCGCTCTACACCGCGCACGCCGTCGTCGCGCGCCCCGCCCAGCGCCCCCGCCTCGTCCACGACACGCTGTGCGTCAACAAGCTGTACCGCACCGACTTCCTGCGCGAGCACGGCATCCGCTTCCCCGAGGGCCGCTTCCTCTACGAGGACTTCGTCTTCACCGCGCGCGTGCTGGCCGCCGCCCCGCGCGTCGCGCTCGTGCCGGACCGGGTGTACGTGTGGCAGGTGCGCCGGTCGGCCGAGCGGCTGTCGCTCTCGCTGGACCGGGGGCACATAGCGAACTGGACCGCGCGCCTCGAGGCGTGCACGCTGGCGTACGACATTCTGCTGGGCGCCGGACAGAAGGAGCTGGCGCGGGCCGCGCGCGCCAAGTTCCTCGACCACGAGGTGCGCATGTACGCGCGTGAGCTGGGCTTGCGTGACGCGCACTACCGGCGCGCATGGTGGGAACGCACCCGGGAGTACCTCGAGCGCTACGACGCGGCCGACTGGGAGCTGAACCCCAGCGCCCCGGGCCGCCTGATCGCGCAGGTGGTCCTGGCCTCCCCCGAGCCGCGCGACCTGCCCCGCCTGCGCGAACTGGCCGCCCGCCCGGCGCGCCTGCTCCCGCCCTACGCCCGCACCGCCGACGGGGACCCGGTCTGGTCCGCCGACCTGCCCCAGGTCTCCCTGGCCCCGCTGCTGGCTCGTAGCCTCCCCGCGCTCCCGCTCGCGGTGGACGCGGAACTGCGCCCCCGCGCGCGTGCCTCGCTGCTGCGCCTGCGGCTGCACGATCTGTACGGGAGGGTGGCCGAGGTGGGCCCGCGCGAGGTGGAGGTGGCGTGGCAGGCGCGTGAGGACGACCGCACGCGGGGGCACGCGACGGTGGCGCTCACGCCTGCCGGCACGGACACCTGGTGGGCGGAGGTGCCGGTCGACCTGGCGCGGCTCGGCTCGGGCACCTGGGACCTGCGACTGACCCTCGGCTTCGCGGACGGCACGCGGCGGGAGACCACGGGGCACGCCCTCGCGGGCGCCGGCCGGCTGCGCCGCCGCGCCGTCCCGAGCGTGATGCACGGCGTGCTCCTGGCGCAGCCGTACGCCACGCACTCCGGCGCCCTGGCCCTGCGCGTGGCGACCGGCCTGCACGGAGTGCTGACCGTGGCCCGCGGACGCCTCCGGCGCCTGCTTCACTGAGACAGGGGCCCGTAAACCGACCCGGGCCGACACGAGGGGCCTGCGCACGGGCCGAGCCGACCGACGAGCCGTAGAGCTGACGAGCTGAAGAGCTGACGAGGAGACAGCCGCACATGACCTGGCTGATCACCGGCGGTGCCGGATACATCGGGGCGCACGTCGTACGGGCGATGGCCGAGGCGGGAGAGCCCACGGTCGTCTACGACGACCTGTCCACGGGTGTCGCCGAGCGCGTACCGGCCGAGGTCCCGCTGGTGCGCGGCTCGATCCTGGACGCGGACCTGCTGGCCCGGACCCTCGACGGGCACGGGATCACCGGGGTCGTCCACCTGGCGGCGAAGAAGCAGGTGGGCGAGTCGGTGGAGCGCCCGCTGCACTACTACCGGGAGAACGTGGAGGGGCTGCGCGTCCTGCTGGAGGCGGTGACGAAGGCGGAGATCCCCTCGTTCCTCTTCTCCTCCTCCGCGGCCGTCTACGGCATGCCCGACGTCGACGTGGTGACGGAGGAGACGCCCTGTCACCCGCTGTCCCCGTACGGCGAGACGAAGCTGGCCGGCGAGTGGCTCGTGCGGGCCACGGCCCGGGCGACCGGCCTCGCCACGGCGTCGCTGCGCTACTTCAACGTGGCGGGCGCGGCGGCCCCCGAGCTGGCCGACACCGGCGTGTCCAACCTGGTCCCGATGGTCTTCGAGCGGTTCACGGAGGGCGCGGCGCCACGCATCTTCGGCGACGACTACCCGACCCCCGACGGCACCTGCGTCCGTGACTACATCCACGTGGCCGACCTGGCCGAGGCCCATGTGACCGTCGCCCGCGCCCTGGGCTCCTCCCCGGGCACCGACCTGACCCTGAACATCGGCCGGGGCGAGGGCGTCTCCGTCCGCGAGATGATCGACCGCATCAACGCCGTCACCGGCTACAACCGCCCCCCGACGGTCACCCCGCGCCGCCCCGGCGACCCCGCCCGTGTCGTCGCCTCGGCCGCCCGCATCGCCACGGAGCTGGGCTGGCAGGCCAAGTACGACGTACAGGACATGATCACCTCGGCCTGGGAGGGCTGGGTACGGCTGCATCCGGAGGCGGCACGCTCGTAGCGCCCGCTCGGGGGAACCACCGTTGCCCCGCGCTCGTGCCGCTGCGGTGGACCGAAACCCCGAGGGGCCTGCCGCCCGGCCTCGCGGAGCGGGTGTTCCGCGCGCCGGAGCCGGCCTGTCCGGCCCGGCAGCCGGCCGGTGGTGTCACAACGCCTTGAGCGCGCCCGCCGTGGCCCGCGCCAGCTTCTCCAGGTAGCCCTTGGGCGGTTTCGGGGTGCGGATGACCACCGAGCGCCAGTACAGCGGGCCCGAGACGAGGTCCAGCGCCAGGTCGGGATCGACGCCCGCGCGGATCTCGCCCCGCTCCTCCGCCGCCGCCACGATCCGGCTGGCCACGCCCTCCTGACCGTCCCGCAGCGCCTTCTGGAACGCCTCCGCGATGTCGGGATTGCGGGCCGCCTCGGCCTGGAGGTCGGGGATGATCTGGGACGCGACGGGGTGGCGCAGGGCCCGGGACGTGACCTCGTAGAGGAGGCGCAGGTCGCCCTCCAGTGACCCCGTGTCGGGGACCGGGAAGCCGGTCACGGCCATCGCCGAGACGACGTCCAGGACCAGGTGGAGCTTCGAACGCCAGCGCCGGTACACCGCCGTCTTGCCGACCCCGGCCCGGCGGGCGATCCCCTCGATGGACATGCGCGCGTAGCCGACGGCCGCCAGTTCCTCGAACACGGCCGCCCGGATGGCCTCGGTCACGTCCTCCCGGAGCACGGCGGCCCCGGCGGGCGCCCGGCGGCGCGGACGCGCCGGCGGCTCGTCGGCGGACTCGGCGGCGTTCGTCGTCATACCCCCCAGCATAGGGCGTTACGACGAA
Organism: Streptomyces musisoli; assembly: GCF_016741855.1. Taxonomy (GTDB): domain Bacteria; phylum Actinomycetota; class Actinomycetes; order Streptomycetales; family Streptomycetaceae; genus Streptomyces; species Streptomyces musisoli. The sequence continues at coordinate 939,272 of NZ_JAERRH010000003.1, forward strand.
ACGGTTGCGTCCCGACGTCCATTGGGCCTACTCTCGCGTTGCGACGATACGGTCCCGTCCCGACGTAAGAGAACGTGAAGAGAAGCGTAAGGAAACGCCGGACGACGGGCACGCACGCGGCGATCCCGGCGAGAGTCGGACGCGGCACCCCCTCCCCCCGAGCGAAAGCAGCGGATGTGAGCCAGGTCCTCCACACACCGCCCCCCACACAGGCCCCGGCCACCGAAGACCTCGCGGCACTCGCGGCCCGGCACGGCCTGTCGGTCAGCGGCGCCCGCCCCTCCCTGCCCGAGTACGTCGGCCAGCTGTGGGCCCGGCGCCACTTCATCGGCGCCTTCGCCACCGCCAAGCTCACCGCCCAGTACAGCCAGGCGAAGCTCGGCCAGGTATGGCAGGTCATGACCCCGCTGCTGAACGCGGCGGTCTACTACTTCATCTTCGGCGTCCTGCTCGGCACCAAGCACAACGTGCCGGACTACGTCCCGTTCCTGGTCACGGGCGTGTTCATCTGGACGTTCACGCAGAGCTCGATCATGGCGGGCACCCGGGCGATCTCCGGCAACCTCGGCCTGGTCCGCGCCCTGCACTTCCCGCGCGCCGCCCTGCCGATCTCCTTCGCGCTCCAGCAGCTCCAGCAGCTGCTGTTCTCCATGGCCGCCCTGGTGGTCATCCTGCTCTGCTTCGGGGTGCCGGTCGCCGCCTCGTGGGTACTGGCGATCCCGGCCCTGGTGCTCCAGTTCACGTTCAACGCCGGCGTGTCGATGATCGTGGCCCGGCTGGGCGCCAAGACCCCCGACATCGCCCAGCTGATGCCGTTCGTGCTGCGCACGTGGATGTACGTCTCGGGCGTCATGTGGAGCATCGACAAGCTGACCAGGAAGGAGCCGCACATCGTCAGGGTCCTGCTGGAGCTGAACCCCGCCGCCGTCTACATCGACCTGATGCGGTTCGCACTGATCGACAGCTTCGACGGCGCGTCGCTGCCCCCGCACGTGTGGGCGGCGGCCGTCGGCTGGGCCCTGCTCGCCGGCATCGGCGGCTTCATCTACTTCTGGAAGGCTGAGGAGACGTACGGCCGTGGCTGAGCAGACCCCCGTCGAGAAGATCCCCACCGTCATCGCCGACAACGTCGACATCGTCTACCGGGTCAACGGCACCGGCGCCGGCCGTGGCACCGCCACCGCCGCCCTGAACCGGATCCTGCGCCGCAAGCAGGCCGAGAAGGCGGCCGGGGTGCGCAAGGTGCACGCGGTGAAGAAGGTGTCGTTCGTCGCCTACAGGGGCGAGGCGATCGGGCTCATCGGCACCAACGGTTCCGGCAAGTCGACCCTGCTCAAGGCCGTCGCCGGGCTCCTCCCGGTGGAGAGCGGGCACATCCACACCGACGGCCAGCCGTCGCTGCTGGGCGTGAACGCCGCCCTGATGAGCGACCTGACCGGCGAGCGCAACGTCTTCCTCGGCGGTCTCGCCATGGGCATGTCCCGGGAGCAGATCAAGGAGCGCTACCAGGACATCGTCGACTTCTCCGGCATCAACGAGAAGGGCGACTTCATCACCCTGCCGATGCGCACGTACTCCTCCGGCATGGCCGCCCGGCTGCGCTTCTCCATCGCCGCCGCCAAGGACCACGACGTCCTGCTCATCGACGAGGCGCTGGCCACCGGCGACCGCTCCTTCCAGAAGCGTTCCGAGGCCCGCATTCGCGAACTGCGGCAGCACGCGGGTACGGTCTTCCTGGTCAGCCACAACAACAAGTCGATCCGCGACACCTGCGAGCGGGTCCTGTGGCTGGAGCGCGGCGAACTGCGCATGGACGGGCCGACCGAAGAGGTCATGAAGGAGTACGAGGCGTTCACGGGCGACAAGAAACCGGCACCGAAGAAGCCCGCACCAAAAGCAGGTGCAGCGAAAGTGAACACGCCGCAACCGGCGGCACCGAAAGAGCCTCTTCCTTCCTGAGCCATGCTCTCACCCTCGAAGGTGATCATCCCTTTCATCTGCTTAGTGACAGTATGTTATGAAAGGTGTGCCAGGAGACGTCGAACCAGAAGGAGTCCACTGCGATGCCTCAGCTGAGCGTGATCGTCTACGGGCCTAACGCACAGGGGCATCTGACCGAGCTGTTGGACTCGCTGGCGGCCCACCCCCTCACCGACGCCGAGGTGATCGTCGCCGCGGTCGGCGACTGGGCGCGGGAGACGGCCGAGGGCCACGCCCCCGAGACCATCGTCGTGCCACTGCCCGAGGGCACCGGTGACGCGGCGGCACGGGCGGCCGGCGCCGCCCGCGCGTCCGGCCGCTGGCTGCACTTCGTCCACGCCAAGGACGGCCTGCCGGCCGGCGCGCCCCGCCTGATCGCGGAGCGGACCGCCGAGCTGGACGACGCGGACGCCCCGGAACCCGTCGACGTCCTCCTCTTCGACCACGTCACCACGACCTGGCAGACCGCCGCCTCCCCGTCCCGCGACGGCCGCCACCTCGCCGCCGTCGGCCGCGCCGCGCTGCCCCTCCAGGACGCCGCCGACCTGCTGCGGCTCACCCCGCTGCTCGGCAACCGCGCCCTGCGCGCCGAGTTCTGGCAGGCCCACCAGGAGCAGCTGACCACCGACGACGAGCCGCGCGCCGCCTACGCCGCCCTGCTGGAGGCCGGCCGCGTCGCCTGCCTGAACCAGACGGCGTACGAACACCGCGTGCTGCGCCCCGAGAGCCTGCCGCCGCGCGTCCCCGAGGACCGGCTCGCGCTCATCGACCGCTACGAGGCCGTGTTCCCGCTCACCCGGGACCGCCGCGCCCCGCACACGGTGCTGTACGACCTGATGGTGCGCGACCTGGTGCGCACCTTCGCCCGCGAAGACCTGCCCGACCTGGTGGCCCGCGAGTTCTTCCGCCGCGCCTCCCTGGCCGCGGTCCGCTGGCGCCCCGAGGGCCACCGGCGGCCGGCGGGCCTGGAGGGCGTACGGCACTCGCTGCTGGAGGAGGGCGCGTACGCCAAGTACCGCGCGTTCCAGGCCGCCAACCGCACCCGCCGCGCCGCCCGCAAGGCCGTGCGGACCCGCAAGCAGCAGCTGGGGGCCAAGGTCCGCGACCAGCAGTACCGCCGGGCCCTGTCCCGCCCGGTGGACCCGAACCTCGCCGTGTTCTCGGCCTACTGGGACCGCGGTGTGTCCTGCAACCCGGCCGCGATCGCCGCGAAGCTCGCCGAACTCGCCCCGCACATCCACCCGGTGTGGGTGGTGAACAAGACGAACGCCGCCCTGCTGCCGCCGGGCACGGACCACGTGATCCCCGGTACCCGCCGCTACTGGGAGACCCTGGCCACCGCCAAGTACCTGACGAACAACGTCAACTTCCCGAACGGCGTGGTCAAACGCCCGGACGCCATCCACCTCCAGACCCACCACGGCACCCCGCTCAAGCGCATGGGCCTGGACCAGATGGACCACCCGGCCGCCGCCAAGGGCCTGGACTTCGCCGCCCTGCTGGCCCGCATCGACAAGTGGGACTACAGCGTCAGCGCCAACGGCCACTCCACCCGCATGTGGGAGCGCGCCTACCCGTCCCGCTACATCTCGCTCGACCACGGCTACCCGCGCAACGACGTCTACTACACCAGCGACGCCGAGGCGGTGCGCGCCGCCCGTGAACGCCTGGGGATCCCCCCGGGCCGGACGGCCGTCCTGTACGCCCCCACCCACCGCGACTACGAGGCCGGCTTCACCCCCCGCCTCGACCTCGCCGCCCTCGCCGACCGCCTCGGCGAGAACACCGTCCTCCTCGTCCGCGCCCACTACTTCTACGGCGGCGCCGCCTCCCCGCTGACCGGCCTGCGCCGCTCCGGCCGGATCATCGACGTCTCCTCCTACGACCCCGTCGAGGAACTGTGCCTGGCCGCCGACGCGCTGGTCACGGACTACTCGTCGATCATGTTCGACTACGCCAACCTCGACCGCCCGATCGTGGTCTACGCCGACGACTGGGAGACCTACCGGACCACCCGCGGCGTCTACTTCGACCTCATGACCGAGCACCCCGGCCAGGTCGCCCGCACCCAGGAGGAACTCGCCGAGATCTTCGTCTCCGGCGCCTGGCGTGACGAGAGCGCGGCCAAGGCGCGGACCGCGTTCCGGCGCCGGTTCTGCGAGTACGACGACGGACGCGCCGCCGAGCGGGTCGTACGGCGGGTGTTCCTCGGCGAACCCGAGGAGTCGCTGCCACCGGTACTCCCCATCGAGGACCGCACCCCCGCCCCGACCCCCGAGGAGGCCACCGCATGACCCAGCCCGACGTCACGGTCACGGTCATCGTCTACAACGACGCGGCCCGGCTCCCGCGAGCGGTCGCCTCGCTGCGCGCCCAGACCCACACGAACATCGAGATCGTCATCAGCGACGACCACTCGACGGACGAAACCCCGTCGGTGGCACGGGAGCTGGCGGCCCAGGACGACCGCATCCGCTACCTCCGCCTGCCGGAGAACAGCGGCGGCTGCAGCGCCCCGCGCAACCGGGCCATCGAGATCGCCCGGGCGCCGTACCTGATGTTCCTGGACAGCGACGACGAACTGCCGCCGCGCGCGGTGGAGCTGCTGCTCGCGGCCCACCGGGAACGCGAGGTGGACTTCACCATGGGCGCGGTGCGCCGGGTCCGGGTGGACAACGGGCGCCGCTCGACCTGGATGCCGCACGTGGTCGCGGAGCGCCGCACCGTGGAGGGCATCGAGGAGGACCCGAGGCTGCTGTTCGAGCACCTGTCGACCAGCAAGATGTACGCCCGCGCCTTCCTCGACCGCCACGAGCTGCGCTTCCCCGAGGGCATCCACTACGAGGACCAGCTGTTCTCGGCGCAGGCGTACTGCCTGGCGAAGGCGTTCACGATCATCCCGGACCCGGTGTACGTCTGGTACATCGAGCCGTTCGCCGCCGCTGCCTCCGCGTCCATCTCCAACCAGCGGCACAAGATCTCCAACGTGCGCGACCGTGTGCACGTCCAGCGGCTCATCGACGAGTTCCTGGTGAGCAGCGGGCACGCGGGGCTGCGGGAGGACAAGGACTACAAGTTCCTCAAGCACGACTTCCGGATGTACGCCGGCGACCTGCCGTACCGGGACGAGGAGTGGCTGGCGTCCTTCACGGACATCATGACCCCCTACCTGGACGCGCTGTCGCCCGGCGCGTACGAGAGGCTGCCGCGGCCCGAGCGGGTGGTGCTGGAACTGCTGCGGGACGGCCGCACGGCCGAGGCCGGGCTGGCGGCGCGCGGGCTGGGACAGGGAGTGGCGCCGCGGCAGGTGACGACCGACGGCACGGGCGCGGCGTACTGGGGCGACAGCGTCCCGTCCACGGACCGTGCCCGCCGGGAACTGGACGTGTCGGACCTGGAGTTGGACACGCGTCCGTTCCCCACCGCCCAGTTCCGCCACGAGATCACGGACCTGACTCCCGGCCCGGGAGCGACCCTGACCCTCGCGATCCGCACGTACGACCCCGGTCTGCGGCTGCCCGTGGGCCCGCAGCGCGCGTCCCTGCTCCTGACTCCCGGCAAGCGCCGGATGACGATCCCCTTCCGTCTGGACCCGGTGCGCCCCGGCGTCTTCGAGGGCACCGTCCGTCTCGACCTGGCCGACGCCTCGCTCCCCGTCCACGGCTTCGAGGGCGTACGTCACCCCGTGATCCGCCTGAACCAGCAGGGCCTGTCCAACGCGGCCCTGCTGCTGGCCCCCGTCGACTTCCCGACCCGTAGGGCCCTCGTCGGGCACCACGAGGTCACCCTCGAACCGGAGGGCCGCAACCCCGGACGCCTGCAACTGCGCTGGCGGCCGGTGGGAGTGACGGCCCGCGTGATCCGCCCGGTGGTCCACCGCATCGCCCGCCCCCGCGTACGGAACGCTATGCGACTGGTGGCAAGCGTCCTGAGGTAGGAGAAACCCCCTGAACACCGACGCGCCGCAGGCAGACAACCGCCTGCGGCGCCGTCGTACGCACGGACCCCACCGCCGTACCCAACCACGACCGGCCACACCGCCGGGGCGGCACGGGTGGGCGCACAGCAACCCAGCTGCGGGCAGTCGTGCCGCTGGGCCGGCACGGTGGCCCCGCAGCAACCCAGCTGCGGGCAGTCGTGCCGCTGGGCCGGCACGGTGGCCCCGCAGCAACCCAGCTGCGGGCAGTCGTGCCGCTGGGCCGGCACGGGTGGGCGCAGCGGCACCCTGTCAGCGCCGGCAAGCGACCCCACCCGCCACGCGGCTCAGGGCACCACCCGGTACAGGACCTTCCCGCCCGGCCCGGCGGCCACCTTCCGCAGCCACGGTGCCGCGGCCGCCCCGTCCCCCACGACCCACTTCACCCCGTACTCCCGCAGAATCCCCCGCCGCGCCTCACCCGACGTGTCCGCCGCGAAGTACCGCGCCACCGCGGCCTCCCGCCGCCCCGCGTCCTTCAGGAACACATCCGGATACCCCGGCGCCACGGTGTACGGCCCGTACGCGGGGATCTGCCGGGCCGGCCACATGCCGGTCATCACCACGTCCCCGTACTTCACCCCGGCCCGCATGATCCAGTGGTACCCCACCCACGGCGTCCGGTACTTCTCCGCGACCACACCGGGCAGCGCGTCCCGCCCCGTCACGTACCCGAGCGTCCCGGCCTGCGTCCACGCCCCCACCGCCAGCGCGGCGAGCAGCACGCACGCCCATGCCCTGCGCACCGCCCGGCGTCCCGCGGACACGACCTCCAGCGCGGCCGCGAGCTGCGCCGGGATCAGCGCGGCGGGCAGGGCACGGCCCCAGGAGTAGTGCCCGGTCAGCCCCCCGGCCGCGAACACCAGCGCACCGAGGGCGAAGAAGAGGACCAGCGGGTCCCGGTGGTCCCGCCGCCACCGCAGTCCGAGCGCCGCGACCCCGAGCAGCACGAGCCCGAACCGCGCGGCCAGGTCCTGGTACAGCGGCTGGTGGATGGCCTCCAGGTCCGCCCCCGCGGAGAACAGCGCGAAGAAGTCGTAGTACGGCCAGAGCCACAGCACCAGCAGCCCCAGGGCCAGCGCGGCGCCGAGCCGGAGCAGCACCGTCCGGGCCGGCCGGGCCGCGAGCAGCATGGCGAGGCCGCCGATGGACGTCACCACGCCGGTGAACTGGTGGCACAGCAGGATCAGCGCCCACAGCGCCCCGAGCCCGAGCCAGACCCCCCACCCGGCCTGCCCGCGCACCGCGCCCGTCAGCCACGCCCAGAAGTGGAAGGCGAGGCCGAGCGCGAACACACTGGGATACGCCACCGTCAGCGCGAGGGAGTTCAGCCCGAGGAAGCCGCTCCAGTTGAACAGCGTGGGGCCCCAGAGGAACAGCAGGCTCAGCAGGGCCAGGGCGGGGGCGGCACGATGGGCGCTCAGGGTACGGACGTAGCGCAGGACGCCGGTCACCAGCAGCCCCAGTCCGGCGAGCGCGGCCAGGCGCAGGACCACGAACACCGACAGGCCCGTCAGTCTGGCGACGACGCCGAGCAGCAGCATCCACGGTGAGTAGTACGGGCTCGGCGTGCCGGCGTCGACCAGCGGGTTGCCGGGGTGCAGCAGGCTGTGGCGCAGGCGTTGGACGGTGGCGGCGTGCATGCCGAGGTCGCCCGCCCAGGGCAGGCGGACGACGACCAGCAGCAGCAGAGCCACGACGAGCGCGGCGGCGGCCTGCGCGAGCATCCGGCCGGCACCCGCCGCGGAGCCTCGCGCCGGTGCCGTACGGCGCTCCGGTTCGGTATCGGACGGCACGGTGTGCATCGTTCACCGACCCTACAGCCCCCGCATGAAGAAGGCGCCCCGGGCCATGATGTGGTCCGGGGCGCCTTCTTCGTGCCGTACGGCTACGAGTGCGTGCGCAGCAGCGTCCGCATCGTGCGCATCGCCACCGACAGGTTGGCGAGGTCGAAGGAGTCCGAACCGCGGATCTCGTCCAGGGTGGTGCGGGCCCGGCCCAGGATCGCGCTGTTCTTCTGCTCCCACGACTTGAAGCGCTGTTCGGGCGTCGAGGTGCCGTTGCCGACGGCGAAGACGTCCGCCGTGAGCGCCGCGTGGGCCGCGTACAGGTCCTCGCGGATGGAGGCGCGGGCCATGGACTGCCAGCGGTCCTCGCGGGGCAGCTCGATGATGCGGTCCATCAGCTGGGTGATGTCCAGCCGGTCGGCGAGGTCGTAGTAGATCTCGGCGACGTCCAGCGGCTCCTTGCCCATGCGGTCGGCCACCGACACGATGTCGAGCGCCGGGAAGGCGGAGGAGAAGCCGGCCACGCGGGTGGCGAGTTCGTCCGGGACGCCGGCCGCGGACAGCTCGTCGTACACGTGCTGGTACCACTCCAGGTCCGCGCCCTTGAGCAGCTTCGGCAGCTCCTGCCAGACCCGCGCGACCCGCTCGGCGAAGAACTCGACGGTCTCGGCGAGTTCGAGCGGCTGCGGCCGGTTGTTGAGCAGCCAGCGCGTGCCGCGCTCGACCAGGCGGCGCGAGTGCAGCCGGATGCGGGTCTGGACGGCCGCGTCGACCGAGTTGTCCAGGGCCTCGACCGCGTCCCACACCGGTGCCGAGCAGAAGATCGCGCGGGCCGCGGTCTGGGCGCGGACGATCTCCTCCAGGGAGGCGCCGGTCTCCTCGCGCAGGCGGTGCAGATACGTCGTGCCGCCCGTGTTGACCGTGTCGTTGACCAGCACGGTCGTGGTGATCTCACGGCGCAGCGGGTGGTTGTCGATGGCCTCGCCGAAGCGCTCGCGCAGGGCCGTCGGGAAGTACGCGTGCAGCAGGCCGCGCAGGTACGGGTCGTCCGGCAGCGTGGTCTGCAGCAGCTCCTCGGAGACCGTGATCTTCGTGTACGCCAGCACGACGGCCGTCTCCGGGCTGGTCAGGCCGTGGCCCTGGGAGAGCCGGTCACGGATCTGCCGGTCGGTCGGCAGGAACTCCAGCGCCCGGTCCAGGTGGCCCTCGCGCACCAGGTGGCGGAGGAACCGCTGCTGGGCGTGGAGCATGGAGCTGGCCTGGGACAGGGCGTTGGCCAGGGCGGTGTTCTGCGCGTAGTTGTTGCGCAGGACCAGCGCGCCGACCTCGTCCGTCATCTCGGCGAGCAGCTTGTTGCGCTGCTTGACGGTCATGTCGCCCTCGGCGACGAGGCCGTTCAGCAGGATCTTGATGTTCACTTCGTGGTCGGAGGTGTCCACGCCGGCGCTGTTGTCGATCGCGTCGGTGTTGATCTTGCCGCCGTGCGTCGCGAACTCGATGCGGCCGAGCTGGGTCAGACCCAGGTTGCCGCCCTCGCCGACGACCTTGACCCGCAGGTCGCTGCCGTCGACGCGGATGGCGTCGTTGGCCTTGTCGCCGACGTCGGCGTTCGACTCCGAGGACGCCTTCACGTACGTCCCGATGCCGCCGTTCCACAGCAGGTCCACCGGCGACTTGAGGATCGCCTTCATCAGGTCGGCCGGGGTCATCTTGGTGACCTTGTCCTCGATGCCGAGGGCCTCGCGGATGTGGCTGTTGAGGGTGATCGACTTGGCGCTGCGCGGGAAGATCCCGCCGCCCGCCGACAGCAGCTCGGTGTCGTAGTCGGCCCAGCTGGAGCGGGGCAGCTCGAACAGGCGGCGGCGCTCGGCGTAGGAGGTGGCCGCGTCCGGGTTGGGGTCGATGAAGATGTGCCGGTGGTCGAAGGCGGCGACCAGGCGGATGTGCTCGGAGAGCAGCATGCCGTTGCCGAACACGTCACCGGACATGTCACCGATGCCGACGACCGTGAAGTCCTCGCTCTGCGTGTCCACGCCCAGCTCGCGGAAGTGCCGCTTCACGGACTCCCAGGCGCCGCGCGCGGTGATGCCCATGCCCTTGTGGTCGTAACCGGCCGAGCCGCCGGAGGCGAAGGCGTCGCCGAGCCAGAAGTTGTACTGCTCGGCGACCCCGTTGGCGATGTCCGAGAAGGTCGCGGTGCCCTTGTCGGCGGCGACCACCAGGTAGGTGTCGTCGCCGTCGTGCCGGACGACGTCCTGCGGCGGCACGACCTCGCCGGCCACCATGTTGTCGGTGATGTCGAGCAGCGCCGAGATGAAGGTCTTGTAGCTGGCGACGCCCTCGGCCAGCCAGGCGTCACGGTCGACGCTCGGGTCGGGCAGCTGCTTGGCGACGAAGCCGCCCTTGGCGCCGACCGGCACGATGACGGTGTTCTTCACCATCTGCGCCTTGACCAGGCCGAGGATCTCCGTGCGGAAGTCCTCACGCCGGTCGGACCAGCGCAGACCGCCTCGGGCGACCTTGCCGAAGCGCAGGTGCACGCCCTCCACCCGCGGCGAGTACACCCAGATCTCGTACGCCGGGCGCGGCGCGGGCAGGTCCGGGATGGCCTGCGGGTCGAACTTCATGGAGACGTAGTCGTGCGGCGTGCCGCCGAGCGCCTCCTGGAAGAAGTTCGTGCGCAGGGTCGCCTTGATGACGGTCAGGAACGACCGCAGGATGCGGTCCTCGTCGAGGCTGGCCACCTGCTCCAGGGCCGCGTCCAGCTCCTCCAGCAGGGCGTCGGTGATCTCGAGCCCGGCCTTCTGCCGCTCCGGGGACATCCGGGCCTCGAACAGGGAGACGAGGAGCCGGGTGGTGTGGACGTTGTTGCGGAGGGTGTCCTCCATGTAGTCCTGCGAGAAGGTCGAGCCCGCCTGCCGCAGGTACTTGGCGTAGGCGCGCAGCACCATCGCCTGCCGCCAGGTCAGCCCGGCGCTGAGCACGAGGGCGTTGAAGCCGTCGTTCTCGGCCTTGCCGGTCCAGGTCGCGGCGAACGCCTCCTGGAACCGCTCACGGGCGTCGTCGCCCAGGTAGTCGCCGTTGCCGCCGCCGAGCGACCTCGGCATGCGCAGGCCGAAGTCGTAGATCCAGGCGGTGGTGCGGTCCGCGCAGCGCAGCTCGTAGGGCCGCTCGTCGGTGACCTCGACGCCGAGGCGGCTCAGCACCGGCAGCACCTTGGAGAGGGAGACCGTGCCGCCCTTCTGGTAGATCTTGAAGCGGCGCTCGTCGGGCGCGGCACCCACCGGCTCGTACAGGCTCAGCGAGAAGGCCTTGTCCTCGCTGAGCTGCTCGAGGTGGACCAGGTCGGCGACCGCGGCCCGCGGGCTGTGGTCGGCCTTGTAGCCCTCGGGGAAGGCGTGGTTGTAGCGGCGCAGCACCTCGGCCGCGTGCTCCTCGCCGCACTCGGCGGTCAGCGCCTCGGCGAACGCGTCGGCCCAGGAGCGGGCCGCCTCGACCAGGCGGGCCTCGATGCGCTCCTTGTCGGAGTCCGAGAGCTCGGGCAGTTCGGTGCCCTGCGGGACCCGGACGACGAAGTGCAGCCGGGACAGGATCGACTCGGTGTTCCAGGCGGTGAAGTCGACGCTGATGCCGCCGAGCTCCTCCTTCAGGATGTCGATGATCCGCAGCCGGACACCGGTGGTGTAGCGGTCGCGCGGGAGGTAGACGAGGGCCGAGTAGTAGCGGCCGTACTCGTCCTGGCGCAGGTACAGCCGTAGCCGGCGGCGCTCCTGGAGGTAGAGGACGCTCGTCACGATCGACTGGAGCTCGGCGACGGGCGTCTGGAACAGCTCGTCGCGCGGGTAGGTCTCCATGATCTGGAGCAGGTCGCGGCCGTCGTGGCTGTTGGGCGAGAAGCCGGCGCGGTGCAGCACCTCGTCGACCTTGCGGCGGACCACCGGGACCCGGCGCACGGAGTCGGTGTAGGCGGCGGAGGAGAACAGGCCCAGGAAGCGGCGCTCGCCGACGACGTTGCCGTCCGCGTCGAACTTCTTGACGCCGATGTAGTCCAGGTACGACGGCCGGTGCACGGTGGCGCGGCTGTTGGCCTTGGTCAGCACGAGCAGCTTGTGCTCGCGGGCCTTGGCGCGGGCGTCGGCGGGGAGGCGTTCGAAGGAGGGGCTGACCGGGTGCTGGTCGTCCTCGGCGTGCTGCGGGTCCGAGCGCAGTATGCCGAGACCGGTGCCGGGGACGGCGGCGAGCGTGTCGTCGTCGCGCAGCTGGTACTCGCGGTAGCCGAGGAAGGTGAAGTGGTCCGAGGACAGCCAGCGCAGCAGCTCGCGGGCCTCCTCGACCTCGGGCCCGGGCAGGTCGGCGGGGGCGGGCTCGCCCTCCAGGCCGTCGGCGAGCCGGATCGCCGTGTCCCGCATCTTCTCCCAGTCCTCGACGGCCTCCCGGACGTCGGACAGGACGCGCAGCAGGTCGGCGGTGATCTGCTTCAGGTCGGCGCGGTCGGTCTCCCGGTCGATCTCTACGTGGATCCAGGACTCGACGTGCGCGTCATGCGGGAGGTCGCCGGTGGGCGGGGTCGGCAGGACCTCGATCAGCTTGCCGGTCAGATCACGCCGGACGACGAACTGCGGGTGGATGACGACGTGGATGCCGCGTCCCTGCCGGGTCAGCTCGTTCGTCACGGAGTCGACGAGGAAGGGCATGTCGTCGGTGACGACCTCCACCACGGAGTGGCTGCAGGTCCAGCCGTTCTCTTCCACGGTCGGCGTGTGCACCCGGACGTTCGCGGTGCCCTGCGGGCGGGTCTCGGCGAGACGGTAGTGCGAGACCGCCGCGCCGAAGACGTCGTCCGGCTCGCGGTCGGAGAGGTCCTCCGGGGCGGTGTGCAGGTAGTAACGCTGGAGGAACGCGAGCACGGATTCGCTGTCCGGGGTGCCGGGGGTGCCCTCGCTCGTCGTCCCGGTCGGTAGGTGCCCCCCGACCGGGCTGTTCTCAGCTACCCGTGCGGCCCTCTCGAGCAGCTCGGCCTTGGCTTCGTCCAGCTTGGTCTGCATTGTCCTCTGGCTCCTGTCGCGCGCCGTTGCGTGACGTAGAAGGAAGTACGGTCTCTTCCCTTGCGACACAACGCCACGGCCCGGGGTGTCCGGTCGGTTCCGACGGTATGCCGCGAGGTGAGATGAGCGGGGGGAATTCGGCCATTGTCGGGACGTCCGCCGGATGTGACGCTGCTCTCGGCAGCGTCTCGGCCCGGATCGTCCTCGGCGCCCCGGGGGCCTCGGTGCCCCCGCCCCGCCCGCGAAGACCAGCGATCGTCGCCCGGTCACGGAGGTGTTCCGTGCAGCCCGGGCGCAGGGCGGGAGCACGATTGCCCCCGCGAGATATCGCGCTGATCACGCCACAAGGCTATCGCCACTCACCCCGGGTCCGTCATGAGCCGTATGTGTACAAAACCGAGGGGTGAAGTTTGACGTTCTGCACAGCGGCGGGTCGGGGGCGGGTGACGTAGGTGACGTATCCGGTCGCGTCCCCGCGCCGCCGGTCGCACCCTGAAAAGCACCAGGCCCTCTTGGCAAGCGCGCCCGGCGGGGGCAGGGTGCCCAAGAGTTCCACCGCACGGCCCAGCGTTCCATCCGCAGAGCCCGGAGTCTGCCCCGAGGAGCCGACATGCCCACGAAGATCCTCATCGTCACCGGCGACGCAGCGGAGTCCCTGGAAGTCCTCTATCCCTACCAGCGGCTGCGCGAGGAGGGCTACGAGGTCCACATCGCGGCCCCCACCCGCAAGACGCTCCGCTTCGTCGTCCACGACTTCGAACCCGGCTACGACACCTACACCGAGAAACCCGGCTACACCTGGCCCGCGGACCTGGGCTTCTCCGAGGTCGACCCGGGTGAGTACGCGGCCCTGGTCATCCCCGGCGGCCGGGCCCCCGAGTACCTGCGCAACGATCCCGAGCTGCGCAAGATCCTCAAGGCCTTCTTCGACGCGGACAAGCCCGTCGCGCAGATCTGCCACGGTCCGCTGCTCACCGCCGCGATCGACTCGCTGCGGGGCCGCCGGGTCACGGCGTACCCCGCGCTGGAGCCGGACATGCAGGCCGCCGGAGCGGGTTTCCAGGACGCCGAGGCGGTCGTCGACGGCACGCTGGTCTCCGCCCGGGCATGGCCCGACCATCCGGCATGGATGCGGGAGTTCATCAAAGTACTCCGCACGACGGCACCGGCGAACTGACGGAGGGCGGGGCCAGGGGCTCAACGCACAGCCCCGCCACCGGACAGCCCCGCCACCAGCCGCTACCAGACAGCCCTGCCACCGGACAGCCCCGCTACCGGGCACCCTCGCTACGCGGCCACCCTCCGGGCCTCCGCCACTGCCTCGGCGAGCGTGTCCACCACCGGTACCCCCGCGTCCACCAGGCTCGCCCGGCTGTGCGATCCGCCGGTGTACAGCACGGCCCGCGCGCCCACGTGCCGGGCGGCGAGCGCGTCGTCCGCCGCGTCCCCGATCACCACGGTCCGCGCCGGCTCCACCACACCGGCAAGGGCCTCCAGGTGCCGGACCATGTGCTCGGCCTTGCTGCCACCGGACGGCCCGGTACGCCCGTCGACGCGTATGAAGTGCGCCTCGATGCCGAAGCCCCGCACCAGCGGCACCAGCTCCTCGTGCCCGTACATGCTCAGCAGCGACTGACTGTGTCCCGCCGACCGCCACCCCGCGAGCAGCTCCTCCGCCCCCTCGGTGAGCCCGCACCGTACCCGGTGCTCGGCGTAGTAACGGTGGAAGACCCCGTCCATCAGCTCCCACTCGGCGTCGGACGGCAGCCGGCCGAGCAGCCGCTCGTAGAACTTCGGCACCGGCACGCAGTACAGCGAGCGGTACTGCTCCAGCGTGATCGGCGCGAGCCCCAGCTCGGCGAAGGCGGCGTTCGTCGCCCCGATGATGGCGTCATTGTCGTGGAACAGCGTCCCGTTCCAGTCCCAGACGATGTGCGCCCTGTCGTGCATCCCCATGTCCAAGACCGTACCCGCACCCACTGACACCGGGACGCCACCCGGCTCAGCCCGTCCCCGCACCGGCCGAGGTCAGCTCTGTCCGACCAGGCCGGGGATCTCCTGTGTGGCGAACCACAGCAACTCGTGGTCGTCCGCCCCGTCCACGACGGACTGCGCGTCGTCGTCCCCGCCGTCCGCGGCCGCCAGCGCGTCCGCCGCCGCGGCCACGTCCGGCTCCGCGTCCTCGGCGTCCACGTGCACGGAGGCCGCCTTCGCGAGCGGCACCGAGACCGTCACGGTGACCTCGCCGAGGTCGGACGGTTCGGGCCCCCGGCCGGGGCCGGCGCTCACGGCACCGTCGGACACGTCCACGGCGACCACGACCCGGCGCCGCACCGCTCCCGCGTCCGCCGCCAGCAGTCGCAGCGAGGCCAGCGCGGCCCGGCCGAGCGCCGCGTACTCCAGCTCCTCGACGTCCTCGGAGAGGTACCACTCGCGCAGGGCGGGCGTGATGGCGTACGCACCGAACGGGCCGCTCCCCAGCTCACCCGTCTTGTGCGCCTCGGCGAGAGCGGGGAGGGTCAGGGGGACGTAGACGCGCATGCTGGCCGCTCTTTCCTGGTCAAGGGCTCCGCTGGGGCCCCGGGGAGAGCGGCTGGCGCGTCTCCGGAGGGCCTAGTCAGGATACGTGCGCCCGTCCCCTTTCGAGTCCCCGCCCGCGCCCGCGGAAGCGTCCACTCCGCGCCCGCGATTCACCCTCTCCCGCCGCTTGCCCATGGGGTCCGGAGGCTCCCGCACCCCTCGGATAGGTGAACGTTGCGGGCCCTGTGCCGCCCGCCGTCCCTTCCTTGCGAGCCCCTTCCGCGCCCCGTACAAGATCCCCACCAGCAAGTTACCGCCCGGTATCAACCGGGCCCCGCCGAACGGGGACTCCTATGAACAAGGTCATGAGCCGCACCGCCCGGCCCCGCCCGCGGCACCGCCCGCCGACCCGCCGCGACACCCGTCGCCCCGGCGGCGCCCCACCCCGCACACCCACCCGCCCGACGACCACGACAGGCCAGGAGAGGCCCACCACAGCCCCGGAGACGCACGCACACCGGCAATCCGGCACAACTCCGGGGAGGGCCGCAGGACAGCCCGGCACAGCGCCCGAGAGGGCCGTACGGCAGTCCCGGCCGACCGACGTGTTCGCGGACCGCCTGCTGGCCGTCCTGAGCGGCCAGCGGCCCGTCCACTGGATGCTCCGGCACACGGCGGGCCGCGCCTACGACGATCTGGCCCGCCTGGCCGAACGCAGCCCCCTGCGCACCCGGGGCACCCGCCCGGTCGTCCATGACATCGGCTACTACGTCCCCAGCGAAGGCGCCCTGGAGGTCTTCGCCCGCATCGCCGCCGGGGACCAACTACGGGCGATGGCCTTCCGCCTGGAACTGGGCAAGGACCTCCGCTGGCGCTGCACAGCGGTGGAAACCGGTAGCCCTACGGGCCACTGAGCCGACGTCCCCGCAGCCACACACGCCCGCCGTAGCCCCCACGGGCACCCGCGCCGGCCGTACCGCGTACCAACTCCGGACGGAGCCAGTCCTGCCGCCGCAACGCTGCGGACGGTCACGCCAGTCGTGCAGCCGTGGCACTGCGGGCGGTCGGGCCAGTCGTAGCGCTCCGGGCGGTCGTGCGCCAGCGGGCGCGTGATGGCTGCTCGCGCAGTTCCCCGCGCCCCTGGGGGAACTGCCGCGGCCGTCGGCCCATAGGGCACCGCAGCCGCGGGCCGCGGCTCTACGCACCGCAGCTGCGGGCAGTCGTGCCGCTGGGGCGGCACGGGTGGGCGCAGCGGCACCCCGCCAGCGCGGGCAAGCGACCCCACCCCCGCCCAGCCCCCGCACCCGGTGCCGGCACCCGACACCGGCGCCCACGCACCCCGTACCGGCACCCACACCCCCGCACCCGTATCCGGCCCCCGCGCCCCCGCGCCCCCCGCACGACAACGCAACGCAGCAGGGCCGGGCCCCCGAAGGAGACCCGGCCCTGCTGAAGATCGGCTCTGGTGCCTACTTCTTGCGGCGCCGTCCGCCCTTGGCCTGCTTGCGCCGCTCCGCCCGCGTCAGACCGTCCGACTCGGACCGCACCGGCTCGTCGTCCTCCAGGTCGCGCTCGACGATGCCGCCCTCACCGTCCACCGTCGGCGCGGAGAAGTGCAGATCCCGCCGCTGCGGAACGTCCAGCCCCTTCGCGCGGATCTCCGGACGCGCGCCCGCCTGCGCCGGCACCGTGTCCTGCACACCCTCGGCGACCGGCTCGGCCTCCTCGACCGGGACCTCCTCGACCTGCTGCTCGACCTGGACCTCCAGGTTGAACAGGTAGCCGACGGACTCCTCCTTGATGCCGTCCATCATCGCGGTGAACATGTCGAAGCCCTCGCGCTGGTACTCGACCAGCGGGTCCTTCTGCGCCATCGCGCGCAGGCCGATGCCCTCCTGGAGGTAGTCCATCTCGTAGAGGTGCTCGCGCCACTTGCGGTCCAGGACCGACAGCACGACCCGGCGCTCCAGCTCACGCATGATCTCGGAGCCGAGCTGCGCCTCGCGGGCCTCGTACTGCTGGTGGATGTCCTCCTTGATGGACTCCGAGATGAACTCGGCGGTCAGACCGGCCCGGTCGCCGGCCGCCTCCTCCAGCTCGTCGATGGTGACCTTCACCGGGTAGAGCTGCTTGAAGGCGCCCCACAGCCGGTCCAGGTCCCAGTCCTCGGGGAAGCCCTCGGAGGTCTCGGCGTAGACGTACGCGTCGATCGTGTCGTCCATGAAGTGCTGCACCTGCTCGTGCAGGTCCTCGCCCTCCAGGACGCGGCGGCGCTCGCCGTAGATGACCTCGCGCTGCCGGTTGAGCACCTCGTCGTACTTCAGAACGTTCTTACGGATCTCGAAGTTCTGCGTCTCGACCTGCGACTGCGCCGACGCGATCGCGCGGGTGACCATCTTGTTCTCGATCGGCACGTCGTCCGGCACGTTGGCCATGGACATCACGCGCTCGACCATCTGCGCCTTGAACAGCCGCATCAGGTCGTCGCCGAGCGAGAGGTAGAACCGGGACTCGCCCGGGTCGCCCTGACGGCCGGAACGGCCGCGCAGCTGGTTGTCGATGCGCCGCGACTCGTGCCGCTCGGTGCCGAGGACGTACAGACCGCCGAGGTCCTCGACCTCGTCCTTCTCCGCCTTGACGGCCTGCTCGGCCTTCTCCAGGGCGGCGGGCAGGGCCGCGGCCCACTCCTCGATGTGCTCCTCGGGGTCGAGGCCGCGCTGGCGCAGCTCGGCCTCCGCGAGGTCCTCCGGGTTGCCGCCGAGCTTGATGTCGGTACCACGACCGGCCATGTTCGTCGCCACGGTGACCGCGCCCCGGCGGCCGGCCTGCGCGACGATCGACGCCTCGCGCTCGTGGTGCTTGGCGTTCAGCACCTCGTGCTGGATGCCGCGCTTGCTGAGCTGCTGCGAGAGGTACTCCGACTTCTCGACGGACGTCGTGCCGACGAGGATCGGCTGGCCCTTCTCGTGCTTCTCGGCGATGTCGTCGACGACCGCCTCGAACTTGGCCACCTCGGTGCGGTAGATCAGGTCCGACTGGTCCTTGCGGATCATCGGCTTGTTCGTCGGGATCGGGACCACGCCGAGCTTGTAGATCTGGTGGAACTCGGCGGCCTCGGTCATCGCCGTACCGGTCATGCCGGAGAGCTTGCTGTAGAGGCGGAAGAAGTTCTGCAGGGTGATCGTGGCGAGCGTCTGGTTCTCGTCCTTGATGTCCACCCCTTCCTTCGCCTCGATCGCCTGGTGCATGCCCTCGTTGTAGCGGCGGCCGGCGAGGATACGGCCGGTGTGCTCGTCGACGATCATGACCTCGCCGTCGATGACGACGTAGTCCTTGTCGCCCTTGAACAGTTCCTTGGCCTTGATGGCGTTGTTCAGGTAGCCCACGAGCGGGGTGTTCACCGACTCGTAGAGGTTGTCGATGCCCAGCCAGTCCTCGACCTTGCTGACACCGGACTCGTGGATGGCGACCGTGCGCTTCTTCTCGTCGACGTCGTAGTCGCCGGTCTCCTCGATGCCCTTGAGCGGGTTGCCCGCCTCGCCGCGCTTGAGGCGAGTGACCAGCTTGGCGAAGTCGCCGTACCACTTGGTGGCCTGGTCGGCCGGGCCGGAGATGATCAGCGGCGTCCGGGCCTCGTCGATGAGGATGGAGTCGACCTCGTCGACGATGGCGAAGTTGTGGCCGCGCTGCACCAGCTCGTCCTTCGACCACGCCATGTTGTCGCGCAGGTAGTCGAAGCCGAACTCGTTGTTCGTGCCGTAGGTGATGTCGCACGCGTACTGCTCGCGGCGCTGGGCCGGCGTCATGTTGGCGAGAATGCAGCCGACGTCGAGGCCGAGGAACTTGTGGACGCGGCCCATCATCTCGGAGTCACGCTCGGCCAGGTAGTCGTTGACCGTGATGAGGTGGACGCCGTCTCCGGACAGGGCGTTCAGGTACGCGGGCAGGGTGCCGACGAGGGTCTTGCCCTCACCGGTCTTCATCTCGGCGACGTAGCCGAGGTGGAGCGCGGCGCCGCCCATCAGCTGCACGTCGTAGTGGCGCTGGCCGAGGACGCGCTTGGCGGCCTCACGCACTGTGGCGAACGCCTCGGGGAGCAGGTCGTCCAGGCTCTCACCGTCGGCGTACCGCTGCTTGTACTCATCGGTGAGGGCCCGCAGCTCGGCGTCGGAGAGGTCGACGAAGTCCTCTTCGATGGAGTTGACCTGGTCCGCGATGCGGTGCAGCTTGCGCAGGATCTTGCCTTCGCCTGCACGCATGATCTTCGAGAGGACGGACACGGGGGCTGGTCTCCTTGCCGGTCGGGCCTGGGACGGTCGGTTTTCCATGTGACGTACTGAGCAACGGCCATCGTATGCGAGGACCCGGCCGCGCCGGGAGGGCCTGGCGGCCCGACGGCTGCTTCACCCTGGACAACGGCCGGTGCGGCGGGATAGTGCCGCACCGGCGGGAGGAATTGAGCGAAATGTGATCACCCGCTCACGCATCGCGAAAATCCATGGTTCCGACGGGGTGACCCGAGCACAATCGGGCGATGGAACCCGTCACGCTCACCACGGACCGTCTCCTGCTGCGCCCGGTCGGCCCCGGCGACACCGACGCGGTGTACGAGGCCGTGCAGGACCCCGACATCCAGCGCTGGACGACGGTCCCCTCGCCCTATCTGCCCGAGCACGCCATCGGCTTCACCCAGCAGATCGTCCCCGAGGGATGGTCGCAGGGGTCGATGTTCACGTTCGGCGTGTTCCTCACCGGCGGCGAACTGGCCGCCATGCTCGCCCTCACGATGCGCTCGCTGGGCACGGCCGAGGTCGGCTACTGGGCGGCCGAGGAGCACCGCGGCCGCGGGTACGTCGTGGAGGCCACGCTCACCGCCTGCCGGTGGATCTTCACCGAGGTCGGGGTCGACCGTGTCGAGTGGCGGGCCGAGGTCGGCAACCACGCCTCCCGCGCGGTGGCCGAACGCGCGGGCTTCGCCGTCGAGGGCACACTGCGGTCCGGCATCAACAACAAGGGCGTGCGCCGCGACTGCTGGATCGGCTCCCTGCTCCCGTCGGACCTGGGCCTGCCGTCCACGGCCCCGTACCTGCCCGCGCGTTCCTGAGCCCCGGGTGTCCGGCCGTGCGCCTGCGTGCCGGTGGGACGGCGCGTCCGCCCCGTCCGTCCCGGGCGGCTCGTCCGAACGCCGTCGCCGGTGCCCGCCCAGCTCGTCCCGGGGGAACGCGCAGTTCGCGGCGGGCTGTCAGTGGCACCCTCTATCGTCCGACGCATGACGACCCTTCCGCGCCCGACCACCACCCTCACCGCGGACGACGCCCGCCGGATCGCTCTGCGGGCCCAGGGCCTGCTCGGGGCGCCCGACCGTCGCGCGGGCGTCCGGGGGGTGCTGCGCCACCTCGGCGCGGTCCAGCTCGACACGATCTCTGTCCTCGCCCGCTCCCACGAACTCGTGCCGTACGCCAGGCTGGGAGCGGTCGGCCGCAAGACGGTGGATGCCGCGTACTGGACGGACACGCACGCCTTCGAGTACTGGTCGCACGCGGCCTGCCTCCTGCCCATCGAGGAGTGGCCGCACTTCGCGTTCCGCCGCCGTGCCTACCGCAACCGCCCGCACTGGAACCACGAACTGCCCGACGGCGTCTACGACCAGGTCGTCAAGCAGCTGCGCGCGGAGGGCCCGCTGACCGCCACGGAGCTGGGCGGCGCGAAGAGGACGAGCGAATGGTGGGACTGGTCGGGCACCAAGGTCGCCGTGGAGCGGGCGCTGATGTACGGCGAGGTGGTGTGCGTGGAGCGGCGCGGCTGGAAGCGGGTGTACGACCTCGCCGAGCGTGCCGTCCCGGGCGCCCTGCTGCACGACGAGCTGGACGACGCCGAGTGCCTGCGCCGGCTGGTCCGGCTGGCGGGCGAGTCGCTCGGCGTCGGCACGCGCGCGGACATCGCCGACTACCACCGTCTCAAGGGCGAGCAGGTCGACGCGGTGATCGCGGACTCGGGCCTGGTGCCGGTGGAGGTCGAGGGCTGGTCCAAGCCGGCCTGGGCCGACCCGGCCGCCCTGGCGACGCCGCCGCGCGGCCGGCACCGCACCACGCTGCTGTCGCCGTTCGACTCCCTGATCTGGGAGCGGGCGCGCACGGAGCGGATCTTCGGCTTCACCCACCGGCTGGAGGCGTACGTGCCCAAGCCGAAGCGGGTCTACGGCTACTTCGCTATGCCGGTGCTCGCCGGCGGCCGGCTGGTCGGGCGTGTCGACCCGGCGCGCGAGGGCCGCACGCTGGTGGCCAAGCAGGTCACCCTGGACGGCCCGAAGGCGGTTCCGGCGGTCGCCCAGGCCCTGGTCGAGGCGGCGGCATGGGTGGACTGCACGGACGTCCGCGTCGAGCGCGCGGACGCCCCCGAGCTGCGCGAGCCCCTCACCAGGGAACTCACCGCCCTCCTCGGGTAGGCGCCGCGGGCCGAAGACCCTGCTAGCGGATCTCCAGGATCTTCTCGCGCATCGCGTAGACCACGGCCTCCATCCGGGAGTGCAGCTGAAGCTTCTCCAGGATGTTGCGGACGTGGTTCTTCACGGTGTTCTCGGAGATGAACAGCTCCTTGGCGATGTCCCGGTTGTTCATGCCGGTGGCGACCAGTTTGAGGACTTCCAGCTCCCGGTCGGTCAGCCGGGGTGCGGGCACCAGCCGGCGCTCGTCGGTGCGCTGGATCATCGACTTGAACTCGGTGAGGAGTTTGGACGCCATCGACGGGCTGATCTGCGACTGCCCGTCGGCCACGGCGCGAATGGCGGTGGCCACCTCGTCGGTCGAGATCTCCTTGAGGAGGTATCCGGTCGCGCCCGCCTTGATCGCGTCGTAGAGGTCGGCCTCCTCGTCGCTGATCGTCAGCATGATGATCTTCGCGCTGGGGGCGACCTCCTTGATGGAGGTGCAGGCCTCGATGCCGCCGCGCTTGGGCATGCGGACGTCCATCAGCACGATGTCGGGCAGCAGGTCGGCGGCCTTGTCGACGGCCTCGGCGCCGTCACCCGCCTCGCCGACGACCTGGATGTCCTCCTCGGCCGCGAGCACGATCTCCAGGCCCCGCCGGAAGAGGGCGTGGTCGTCCACGACCAGGACTCTGATCGGCTCCTTGCGTGCGGAGCCCGGGTCCGGGCCCGTGCCGATGACATCGTCGCCGGCGCCCCCGTCCCGCATCGGTCCGAAGGTGTCCGCCATCGTTCCTCCCCCTGAAGGCTGTGGCCTGTGGTCCTGTGCCATCGCCAACCCAAGGCAACGACCCACCGGTTGGGCCGGTGCGGCCATGATTTCATGCTCGGGCGACACCGAGGTGCCGTGCGGGGCGCGAAGTGGTCGCACACCGGTGCCCCTGGGGGCGCACAACGCGCTCCAGGGGCACCGGCTCAGCTTCGGCCCGGCGGGTCAGCCGCCCAGCGTGCCACCTGCCGCGGGGGGCTGCGCCTCGGCGACCATCGGGTCCGTGCTGAGGTGGATCACGCCGTAGTCGTAGGCGTGCCGCCGGTAGACGACGCTCGGTTCCTTCGTCTCGGAGTCGACGAACAGGTAGAAGTCGTGGCCGACCAGTTCCATCTCGTAGAGGGCCTGGTCGAGGCTCATCGGAGCGGCGACGTGGGTCTTTTCCCGGACGATCAGGGGGCCTTCGCCCTTGACCTCGAGCGAACCGATCTTCTTGGTCGGCACTCCGTCCGTCTCTTCCTCGTGGACGGGGAGGCCGTTGCCGTTGAGTGTCGCCGCGCCCGGGACGTGGTCGGCGACCTCCGCCGCGGGGATCCGGCGCGCGCCGCGCCGCGAGAAGCGCTTGTCGTGCTGCTTGCGCAGCCGGGCATCCAGCTTCTCCGCCGCCAGGTCGAGTGCCGCGTACGGGTCGCTGGCCGCTGCCTCCGCCCGGATCACCGGACCGCGGGAGCGGAGCGTGATCTCCACTCGGTCACAGCGGTCGGCCTGTCGGGGGTTCGGCTCCTTGGACACCTCGACGTCGAGGCTGATCACCTTGGCATCGAGCCTCTGGATCTTCTCCAGCTTCAGCTTCTCGGCCACGTGCTTGCGGAACCGCTCGGGCACCTCGGTCTTGCGGCCTTTGACGACGATGTCCACGCAGAACTCCGTTCCCGGATCGCTCCGCTGCATCGGCGGAGCGTCTCCCTTTCGCACCAGGTCCGGTGATCACCGGACCTCGGACTCGGTGACTTCCACCTCCTCCTCCCCCATGGTCGAGATCTCCACCCCCGTCGCCGCGGGTGATTGTGGAAAACCCGCGGCACGGCATTCGGATAAGCGAGGTGTGGCCTGCGCCTTTCCTCACAACCGAACATATCTCGCCCGGACGGATGTCGTCACCCTCTACTACTGCGTACCTCCGTTCAGGTGAATTACCCTTCTCACTACCAGCAACGATGCAAGTCCGGGGTCAGTTCCTGACTATTTCGAGAGAATCGCGAGGAGCGGCGATCACGGCGGCACGGAGCGTCCGATCGAGGGCGTTCACCGCCCGCTTTTCCGATGCACTGTGCACCCACTCGTGCACCCACTCACTCCTCTCCGGCCGTTCACCGACCCGTCGTTCCCCCCTATCTTCCCGAGTTGTGGCCCGATACACGACCGTCCTGCCATCACGGCGGGATACGGCCGCTTCGCGCAGGGCTCGCGCCGCCTCGGCGAGGCTGGCGCCCGTCGTCATGAGGTCGTCGACGAGCACGACAGGGCCCGGACCGAGCAGCCGGCCGCCTCCCACGGCCACCTCCAGCGCCCCGGCGAGGTTCTCCAGGCGTCGCCGCGCGTCCAGCCCGGCCTGGTCCGCCACGGCCCGCCGCTGGCGCAGCACGGCCGCCACCCGGGCCGGCGTCCCGGTGCGCCGCAGCTCCCCGGCAGCCGCGTACGCCATCCGCCGCACGGGATCGTGTCCACGCGCCCGCACGGCCCACCGGGCGGAGGGCACGGGAACCAGCAGCACGGGCTCGGGCGACGCCCACCCGGCCGAGCCGGCGGCGGCACCGGGGCCGGCGCCGGTGCCCTCGCCGAGCCCCGCGCGCACGGCCGCCGCCAGCGCGGTGCCCAGCACTCCCGCGAGCGCCAGCGCGCCCCGCTCCTTGTGTGCGAGCAGCAGCGCACGCACCTCCGCCGCGTACGGTGCCACCGCGTGCACCACCGGCAGCCCCGCCGGCTCCGGCACCGGTCGCGCCCGCCGTGGCACACCCCGGCCCAGCGTGGCCCGGCACCGCGGACAGAGCGCCGTACGAGGTGCGCCGCAGCCCGCGCAGTCGGCCGGCAGCACCAGGTCGGTGAGGTCCTGCCACCACCCCCGCATGCCCCTACTGTGCCAACGCCGCCGCGGACCGGCCACCCCTGTGGACAACGCCCTGTGGAAAACTCCGCGCACACCGCGCCACTCACCCCTGCGGCCCAAGCCCGCAGGGGTTGATTCTCACCCCGGATAGACCGGCGCCGTCCCGTCCTTGTCGACCTTCTGCCACTGCGCCCCGGACGGCAGCCGGACGATCCCGTCCTCCGAGTGGGCCACCAGCGGCACCCGCTCGTCCTCGGACGCGGCGACCGCCTTGACGCTGGTGAGCGCGCCCGGTGCCGGGCCGTCGAGCGTGGATCCGTCGACCTGGACGTACCGCATCTGCTGCACGCCACCCTGCTCCTGGCCGACGACGAGCAGCCTGCTGTCCCCGGCCCAGGAGATGGCGCTGACCTTCTCCAGGTCCGGTGTCGCCGAGCGGAGCCCGTCCACCGAGATGCCCTGCCCGGTGCCGTCGTCGCGCTGGATCCGGCCGATGAACAGGGACTGCTTGCCGTCCTTCTCCACGACCAGCGCGATCCGTGCCCCGTCGGCGGCCACCCGCACGTCCTTGATCTGGCCGGACAGGTCCGGGACGGCGACCCGCTGCGGTTTGCCGACGCCCTGTTCCAGGACGTACAGCCGGGTCCGGTCCGGGTCCCGGTCGGCCACCCACAGGTCGCCGCGGGCGTCCCAGCTCGGGGTGGTCAGCCGCTCGGCGGGGGTCGCACCGGCGCTGTTCACCAGCGCCTCGTCGAAGGAGCCGCCCGACGCCAGCGAGGTCACGTACAGCGACCTTCCCTCGTCGGCGACACCGGCCGCGGCGTGCTCGTCCCGCGACACGGCCACCGACTGCATCTTCTTGCCGCCCTCACCGAGCGGACCCGGAACCGGAACGGAGCCGGTGCCGGTGCTCGTGGTCGGCATCCGGACCACCCGGTGCTTGCCGTCGATGAAGTACACGTACTCGGGACGCTTGGACGCCCCGTGCCAGGCCGCGGACTCGGCGCGTTCGTCGGTCAGTTCGCACAGCCGGTCGCCGCCGGTCCCCAGCAGTTCGACGGACTCCAGCGTCGGCGCCAGGTTCCGCAGGGTGAACAGCACCTGCGTCGCCATCTCGCTGCACTTGCCCGACGCGACCCGGGACGCCTTGAGGTTCAGGGCCACGGTCAGCTTGTTCTGGTCGTCCGGCGCCAGTCCGGACACGCCCTTCTGAAGAGCCGTACCGGTCGGGAAACTGGACCTGACCACCGGCCCGAGCCAGGCGGTGGGCCCCTTCAGCAGCGAGCGGACCATCTGGGTCATCGCGTCCACCTTGCTGCGCACGAACACCGGGTCGGCGACCGCCACCGGCTGCCCGCTCGCCCCGACCGCCGTATTGGAGGCGAAGTAGTACTTGTCGACGGACGTGTAGTTCCGCTGGAAGTCCGACTTGCCCATGACGACGCCGTCGGGCAGTCCGTCGATGCGCCACTGCCCGCTCTTGGAATCCTTCGTGAGGTGCAGTTTCTCGCGGTAGGAGCCGTTGGCGGGCTGGTAGGCCTGCTGCGCGTCGACCGTGGCGACCCGGCTGCCGGCCAGCACGCAGGTGACGCTGTTGGCCTCCTCCCGGCCGCCCGGGCCGCAGTCGGTCTCGATGCTCGGCCCGTTCGCGAGGACGGTGGTGGACCGCTCCGGCCGCCAGGTGTGCGCCGCGTCGGCCGTCAGGTATTTGCGCGCCGTGTCGTACTCGGGGTCGTCGCTGGTCAGCGCCTCGAGGAAGCCCTGCATGATCTCGCCGGGCCCCGCACCGTCGGCCGGTGGCATGGCGAACACCCGGACGCCGGTGTCCTGCCGCGGCGTGGACTCCACATCCCGCAGGTCCCCGCTGTCGGGCATGGAGGCGCAACCGGCCAGCAGTACGGCTCCCAAGGCGGCGTAGGCCACCGCGCGCACCGGCCGCCGCCGTGCGCCCCCCTCGCGGTCAGCGGCCACGAAATGCCTCCCCTGGCTCGGTCGTATCCTCCGGCGCGGCGGCGTCCGGCCGGCCCTGTCGCGCGTCGGGCGCCGGGCGTCCGGCCGGCCCGTCGCCCGGCCGCCGTGCGCCACCGGTGGGCCGGGGCACCACGCGCGCACCGTTGCCGTTGCCGGGCAGGGCGGCCGGATCGGCGGCGGGGGCCGTGGCCGACAGCCGCGGCGCGATCGGTGCCCGCGGCGGCAGCGTGGGCGCCTGGGCGCCCGGCTGCTGCACCGGCACGGTGGCCCGCTTCTCCTCGGCGCCGCGCGGCAGCCCGGCGGCGTCGAGGCCGCGGTTGCGGCGCGAGTCCTTGGGTTCCAGCGGTATCGGCGAACCCCGCAGCGGCTCGTCCGCGGTCCGGGGCAGCGTCAGCCGGAACTGGGAGCCGCCGCCCGGCTCGCCCCAGGCCTGAAGCCAGCCGCCGTGCAGCCGCGCGTCCTCCAGGGCGATCGACAGCCCGAGGCCCGTACCGCCCGTGGTACGCGCGCGTGCCGGATCGGCCCGCCAAAAACGGCTGAAGACGCGGGTCGCCTCACCGGGCTTGAGGCCGACGCCGTAGTCCCGCACCGCGACGGCCACTGCACCGCCGGCGGAGGCGAGCCTGACGACGACGTCCTTGCCCTCACCGTGCTCGACCGCGTTGACGACGAGGTTGCGCAGCACGCGCTCCACGCGCCGGGCGTCCGCCTCGGCGACGACGGGCTGCTGGTCGCCGATCACGCGTATGTGCGTGCCCTTGCGCTCGGCGAGCGGCTCGGCGCCGCTCACCACCCGCCGGACGACCTCCCTGAGGTCTATCGGCTCGGCCTCCAGCGCCGCGGCACCGGCGTCGAAGCGGCTGATCTCCAGCAGGTCCGCGAGCAGCGACTCGAACCGGTCCAGCTGGTCGGCGAGCAGCTCGGCCGACCGCGCGGTCACCGGATCGAAGTCCTCGCGCGCCTCGTGGATGACGTCCGCGGCCATCCGGACGGTGGTCAGCGGGGTGCGCAGCTCGTGCGAGACGTCGGAGACGAACCGGCGCTGCATCCGCGACAGATCCTCCATCTGCTGGATCTTGACCTGGAGGTTCTGCGCCATCTTGTTGAAGGCCTCGCCCAGGCGCGCGATGTCGTCCTCGCCGGTGACCTTCATCCGTTCCTGAAGCCGCCCGGCGGACAGCCGCTCCGCGATCCCGGCCGCCATCCGCACCGGTGTGACGACCTGCCGCACCACCAGCCAGGCGATGGCGCCGAGCAGGACGACGACGAACAGCCCCGCGGTGGCGAGGGTGCCCTTGACCAGGCTCAGGGACTTCTCCTCCTGCGTCAGCGGGAAGAGGTAGTACAGCTCGTACGGCCGGCCGTTGGGGTCGTTGACCTGTTTGCCGATGACGAGACCCGGCTGCGATTCCTTGCCGCCGAAGTAGACGATCCGCGTGTTGCTCTGGACGGCCGTCGTACCGCTGTTGACCCGCTCGCGCAGGTCGACGGGCACGCTGGAGGTCGGGTTGACGTTCCCGGAGCCGCGCGGGCTGCGCCCGCCGCCGCTGTCGTCGCCCACGGGCAGCGTCACCACGTCGAAGGCGCCCGCGCCGCCGCTGGACAGCGACTCCACGAGGTCGCTCATCCACTGGATGACGTTCTGCGACTGCCGGCCGTCCGCGGTCGCCGCGCCGTCACCGGTGCCGGCTCCGCCACCGGCGCCGGTCCCGGACGCCGCCTCGTCGGCCTTCTGCTTGGCCACCGCGAACCCGCCCGTGGCCTGGCTCTGCGACGCCTTCACCTTCGCGTCCAGCAGGCCGTTGCGCACCTGCCCGATCACGACGAAGCCCAGCAGCAGGACGACGCCCAGCGACATCAGCAGGGTGGTGGCGACGACCCTGAGCTGGATGTTGCGCCGCCACAGCCGCATCACCGGCAGCAGCGGACGGCGCACCCAGCGCAGGAAGAGCCGCAGGACCGGGCTGCCCTGGACCCCGCCCTGGAGCAGACCGCCCTCGAACAGCCTCCGGAAGCGCGCACCCGCCGCCGCCCGGCCGACAGGCCGCCCCGGCCGGGTTCCGGGCCCGCCGGAAGCCGAAGCGGCGCTGTCCCCGGACATGTCAGCTCGGTCCGGCCTTGTAACCGACACCACGGACGGTCACCACGATCTCCGGCCGCTCTGGGTCCTTCTCGACCTTGGAGCGCAGCCGCTGGACATGCACGTTCACCAGGCGGGTGTCGGCGGCGTGGCGGTAGCCCCACACCTGCTCCAGCAGCACCTCGCGCGTGAACACCTGCCAGGGCTTGCGGGCGAGCGCGACCAGCAGGTCGAACTCGAGCGGGGTCAGCGCGATCGACTGCCCGTCCCGCTTCACCGAGTGCCCGGCGACATCGATGACCAGGTCACCGATGGTGAGCTGCTCCGGCGCCGGCTCCTCCGACCTCCTGAGCCGCGCCCGGATCCGGGCCACCAGCTCCTTCGGCTTGAACGGCTTGACGATGTAGTCGTCGGCGCCCGATTCCAGGCCCACGACGACGTCGACGGTGTCGCTCTTGGCCGTGAGCATGACGATCGGCACGCCGGACTCCGCCCGGATCAGCCGGCACACCTCGATGCCGTCCCGGCCGGGCAGCATCAGGTCCAGCAGCACCAGATCGGGTTTGGTCTCACGGAAAGCGGCCAGCGCCTTGTCGCCGTCGGCTACGAAAGACGGCTCAAAACCTTCACCACGCAGCACGATGCCGAGCATCTCGGCCAGTGCGGTGTCGTCGTCGACGACAAGGACTCGTCCCTTCATAAACGACATCATCCCATTCTCATAACAGCGACAGGCGCCCTGGTGAGGGAGGTCACTGGCCGGTGACGATAGTCGTATGGGGCCGTCACTGTCTGCCCCTGTCCGCCGCCGATGATGCCAGCTCGACCGGCGAAGGGCCGTCATCCCTCCGCCGCCCCTGCCGCACCACCGGCCTGGCGTCCTTCCGGCGGGGCACACTCCGGTGTCCTCGCTCCCCGCGACGGCGGCCCGGTCACCCCTTCCAGTTTCGATCCGGAGCCCGCCTGAAACACGCCGGAGCCTGTGGGGAGCCATGAGGGTGGGGGTTTCACCCGCAGTGGGTGAGGCGACGAACCCGGTCTTGCCGAACGCTGGGCGTGCACAGATCCGTGACGGCTCCCTGCCGTGCCGTCACGGCGTCCCTGACCGAGCAGGGGGACCTTGTGAACCGGTACCCGCCCATCGCGGAGCACGGCATGGTCGGCGATCTCCAGACCGCCGCCCTGGTGTCGTCCGACGGAACCGTCGACTGGTGGTGCACGCCCCGCTTCGACTCGCCCAGTGTCTTCGCCTCGCTGCTGGACGGTGAACGCGGGGGCCACTACCGCCTGGCCGTGGAGTTGCCCGACGGCGACGACATGACCGTCCGGCAGCTGTATCTGTCCGACACGGCCATCCTGGTCACCCGGTTCATGGCGTCCGGCGGGGTCGGCGAGGTGGCCGACTTCATGGTGCCGAACGACTCCTCGGCCCCGACGGGCGTCCACCGGCTGATGAGGGTCGCACGGGTCGTCCGGGGCAGTCTGCCCTTCGTACTGAGCTGTCAGCCGCGCTTCGACTACGGTCGCCACACGCACACGCTCTCGCGGACCGACGAGCACTCCGCGGTCTTCCACGGCCCGGGGACGAACCTGCATCTCCAGTCCACGGCCGGCATCGCCTTCCACGAGGACGGCAACGACATCAGTGCCCGCTTCACCCTTTCCGCAGGCCAGGCGGCGGCGGTCGTCCTCACCAGCACGCCGGAGCGGGATCCCGCCCCGCCCCGTCCCTCGTTGGCGGGCGTCGCCGACGCCTTGGAGACCTGCCGCACCTTCTGGCTGTCGTGGCTGCGCTCGTGCACCTACCAGGGCCGCTGGCAGGACATCGTGAACCGGTCGGCGATCACCCTCAAACTGCTCACGTACGCCCCCACCGGGGCCCCCATCGCCGCCGCCACCATGGGACTGCCCGAGCAGATCGGCGGTGAGCGCAACTGGGACTACCGCTTCACCTGGATCCGCGACGCCTCGCTGTCCGTCAGAACGATGATCGACCTGGGCTTCGACGAGGAGGCCCACGCCTTCCGCCACTGGCTGCGCCAGCGCATCGAGTCCAGGGACACGCCCTCGGCGGGCCCCCTCCAGATCATGTACCGGGTCGACGGTGACCCCCACCTGACCGAGGAGACCCTCGACCACCTGGAGGGCTACCGCGGATCCCGCCCGGTGCGTGCGGGCAATGCGGCGGCCGACCAACTCCAGCTCGACATCTACGGCGAGGCGTCCGACGCGCTGATCGTGGGCAGGGACATCGGTGCGATCCGCGGCTGGCACGCACTGAGCGACGTACTGGACTGGCTCGCCGACCACTGGGACCAGTCCGACGAAGGGATCTGGGAGACCCGGGGCGGGCGCCAGGACTTCACCTACAGCCGGCTGATGACCTGGGTGGCGTTCGACCGGGGTGTCCGCGCGGCCACCGAGTTCTCCCGGCCCGCCGACATCGCCCGCTGGGCCGGCGTGCGGGACACGGTCTTCCGCCAGATCGTCGAACGCGGCTGGAACGAGAAGCGGCAGGCCTTCGTGCAGCACTACGACACCGATGTCCTGGACGCCTCGCTCCTGCTGATGCCACGAGTGGGCTTCGTCTCGCCCCACGACCCCGACTGGCTGAGCACGCTGGACGCCATGGACGAGGAACTGGTCAGTGACAGTCTCGTCTACCGCTACGACCCGACGGCGTCCCCCGACGGACTGCGCGGCTCGGAGGGCACCTTCAACCTGTGCAGCTTCTTCTACGTCGAAGCACTCGCGCGCAGCGGCCGGCTCAACCAGGCCCGCCACGCCTTCGACAAGATGCTCACCTACGCCAACCACGTCGGCCTGTTCGCCGAGGAGATCGGTCCTTCGGGCGAGCAACTCGGGAACTTCCCGCAGGCGTTCACCCACCTCGCCCTGGTCACCGCGGCCATGGCGCTCGACGAAGAGCTGAAGAAGGCGCAGACCGGACCGCGTCACGGCAACCACGGCCATCCGGTCACGCACGGCCTCACGGCGCCAGACGAGGACACGGGCGGGGGCGTCACCGGTGGCTGAGACGGCCGGGACGAGGCAGCAGACAGGGCACGGACGCGTGCTGGCCGCCCTGGCGCTGGCGCAGTTCATCTGCAGCTTCGCGGGCTCCAACATGAACGTGATGATCACCGACATCAGCGAGGACCTGGACACCACCGTCCAGGGCGTCCAGGTGGCCATCACGGTGTTCCTCCTGGTGATGGCCGCGCTGATGATCCCCGGCGGCAAACTCACCGACCGCTACGGCCGCAAGCGCTGCTTCCTGACCGGCCTGATCGTCTACGCGATCGGGGCCCTGCTGAGCGCGGCCGCCCCGGGACTCGGCGTCCTGATCCTGGGCAACTCGATCCTCGAAGGCGTCGGCACCGCGCTGCTGATCCCACCCGTCTACATCCTCACGACCCTGCTCTACCCCGACGTCACCTCCCGCGCCCGCGCCTTCGGGGTCGTCATGGCACTGGGCGGCATCGGAGCGGCGGCAGGACCGCTGATCGGCGGGCTGATCACCACCGCGATCAGCTGGCGTGCGGCCTTCGTGTTCCAGGCCCTGGTGATCGCGGTGATCGTCCTGCTCAGCCGTCGCATCGACGACCCGCTGCCCCCGGACCCGACCCGTTCCTTCGACACCGCCGGCGCGGTCCTCTCCGCCATCGGCCTCGTTCTCGTCGTCATGGGCATCCTGGCCGCGGACAACAACGTCTGGCTCATGATCGCCCTGCTGGTTCTCGGTGCCCTGGTGCTCGGCTGGTTCTTCCGCTCCGTGCGCGTTAAGGAAGCATCCGGCCAGGAGCCGCTGCTGTCCCTGAGCCTCTTCCGCAACCGCACCTCCAACCTCGGGCTCGTCACCCAGAACATCCAGTGGTTGCTGCTCATGGGTACGTCGTTCACGGTCGCCGCCTACCTTCAGGTCGTACGCGGCTACGACGCCATCCAGACCGGCGTCGTCTTCACGGCGGCCACCCTGGGGCTGCTGGCCTCGTCCCTGTCCGCCGAGCGCCTGGCCCGCCGGCACCCCCAGCGAACACTCGTCATGTCCGGCTTCGTCCTCTCCATCGCCGGCGTGGTGATCCTGATCGTCCTGGCCCGGAGCTTCTCCACCGCGTGGGCGTTCGTCCCCGGGCTGCTCCTCATCGGAGTCGGGCTGGGCGTCATGCTGACCCCGTCCGTCAACGTCGTCCAGTCGAGCTTCCCCGAGGAACAGCAAGGGGAGATCTCGGGCCTGTCGCGCAGCGTGTCCAACCTCGGCTCGTCCTTCGGTACGGCCATCGCGGGCACCATCCTCGTGGCCGGCCTCACCAAGGGCGCCTACGCCGCCGCGATGATCGCCCTGGCCGTCATCGGCCTCGGCGGCCTCGCCGCGGCCGCACTCCTCCCCCGAGACCCACGCCCCCCGACGGCCCGAGCCTCCACGTCCGCTGCTCCCAGGGCCAACACCTAGGGCTCACGTCCGGCCTGCCACCGGTCCCGGCGGCCCCTCCCCCCACGCGTCACCGTAGGACGAGGGACCGTTTTCGCAGGCCGGGCCGGCACCGTTCCGTCAGTCGGCCGTCGTCTGCCGCGACCTGGCACACAGCTCCGCGAGGCCCTCGGCGGTCACCGGCGAGACGGCTCCCTCCTCGGTGACTATGGCCGTCACCAGCTCGGGCGGCGTCACGTCGAACGCCGGGTTGTACGCCTGCGTCCCCAGGGGCGCCACGGGAATCCCGCCCCCGGCCCCCGTCACCGGCACCTGGGGTGCCAGGACCTCGGTCACCTCGAAGCCAGGGCGCTGCTCGACCTCGATGGACGCCCCGTCGGGGGTTGCCGGGTCCACCGTCGTCACCGGCGCCACCACGATGAACGGCACGTGGTGGTAGCGGGCGAGCACGGCGAGCGGATAGCTGCCGACCTTGTTCGCCACCGAGCCGTCCGCCGCGATGCGGTCCGCCCCGATCAGCACCGCGTCCACCTCGCCCGCCGCGAACAGGGAGCCCGCCGCGTTGTCGGTGAGCAGGGTGTACGCCATGCCGCTGCGGGCCGCTTCGTACGCCGTCAGGCGCGCGCCCTGGAGCAGCGGACGCGTCTCGTCGACCCACAGCCGCCGCAGCCGCCCCGCCCGGTGCGTGGCGAGGGCCACCGCGAAGGCCGTGCCCTCTCCGCCCGAGACCAGCGATCCGGTGTTGCAGTGGGTCAGGATCCGGTGCCCACCGCCCGGCAGCAGCTCGTCCAGCAGCGCCACGCCGTGGGCCGTCATGCGCGTGCTGGCCTCGGCGTCCTCCTGGTGCAGCGCCCGCGCGGCGGTCAGCGCCGCCACCGCGGCGGCGGTCGGGTCGCCGGTCCTGGCCAGCGCCGCCCGGTGCGCGGACTCGGCCCGGCGCACCCCGACGGACAGGTTCACCGCGGTGGGCCTGGCCCCTTCGAGCGCCCGCGCCGCCTCGGCCACGTCGAAGCCCCGCGCGGCGGCGAGCGCGACGCCGTACGCCCCGGCGATCCCGAGCAGCGGCGCCCCGCGCACGGCGAGCGAACGGATCGCCTCCACCAGCGCCGGCGCGTCCGTGCACACCAACTCGACCTCTTCGGACGGGAGCCTCGTCTGGTCGAGGACGACCAGTACGGGACCTTCTGGTGGTTCCTCCCATCGGATCGCCTGTATCTCGGTCGGCCGCTTGTCCCCGTCGGTTCGCGCCTCTTGATCAGCCATGCCGTCAGTCTGCCCCGCATCAGGCGGACAATTGAAGGAGTCCGGCCCCCACCGTGGCCGGTCCCGTGGTGACCAGCACATGGCACGATGGCTGCCAACCTGCCGCCGCGACCGCGGACGGGCACCGAGAAGGAGCTTCGATGACAGACACTCCGGGCTGGGCCTCGCCCGGATCCTCCCCGTCGTCCGAGGGGCGGGAACCCGGTGCGTCCGGTCCCGAGGAGCCCGCCGACCGCCCCGAGCCCACCGAGCCCACGCCCCAGCCGGGCGCGGACCCGCAGGGCCCAGGCGTGAAGTGGTCCAAGGAGCAGCCGCCACCCGGCCAGTGGTCGGCGCCCACCGGTGCCCCCAGCCCCCACCAGGCCCCGCCACCCCCGCCGCCCGGCCCCGGCTGGGGCGGTCAGCACCCCGGCGGCCCGGGCCCCGGCGGATACGCCGGCCCGCCCACGGGCCCCGCCGGTTACCCGGCCTGGGGCGGCGGCTGGGGCGGCCCGCCGCCCGCCGCCAAACCCGGCGTCATCCCCCTGCGCCCGCTCGGCGTCGGCGAGATCCTCGACGGCGCCGTCTCCACCATGCGCACCTACTGGCGGTCGGTCCTCGGCATCTCGCTGGCGGTGGCCCTGATCACCGAGATCAGCCTGGTCCTCCTCCAGGGCTTCGTCCTCAACGACGCCCTGGCCCGCACCTCTCTCGACAGCCGGACCGCCACACCCGACGAGGCGTTCCGCGCCCTGCGCGACACCATGATCGGCACCGGGCTCGTCACCGTGATCTCCGCGGCCGCGATCGTCGTCACGACGGCGCTGATCACGACCATCACCAGCCGCGCCGTGCTGGGCAGGCCGGTCACGACGGGCGAGGCCTGGCGGGAAGCCCGCCCGCAGCTGCCGAAGCTGTGCGGCCTGCTCGTCGTCCTCGGCCTGATCATCGTCGGGGTGATCGTCGCCGGGGCGCTGCCCGGCATCCTGGTCATGGTCAGCGGCGGCAGCGATGCCGGCGGGACCGCGCTGTTCGCCCTGGGCGTCCTCGGCGCCACCGTGGTCGCGGTGTGGCTGGGCGTCCGCTTCTACCTGGCCGCGCCCGCGCTGATGCTGGAACGGCAGAGCATCGGGAAGTCCCTGAGCCGCTCCGCCAAGCTGGTGCGCGGCTCCTGGTGGCGCATCTTCGGCATCCAACTGCTCGCCGCGCTCATCACGAGCATCGTCTCGGCGATCGTCGCCATCCCCTTCGCGCTCGTCGGCGCCGCCGTGAGCGGTGACGGCGTGGCCGACTTCCTCGCCGCCAACAGCGGACACGTCGGCTGGGCGTTCCTGATCATCCGGGGCATCGGCTCCGTGATCGGCACCACGCTGACCCTGCCGATCAGCGCCGGCGTCACCGTGCTCCTCTACATCGACCAGCGCATCCGCCGCGAGGCCCTCGACCTCGAACTGGCCCGCGCCGCCGGTGTCCAGGGCTACGGAACCGGCACCCCCGGTCCCGCTCCCGGGAGCTGATGCGGTGAGCCTCACAGGGGGAGTTCTCACGGCGTCCGCCTCGGCGGGCGCCGTCGCCGCGGTCGTACGACGGCTGCCGGATGCGACGGGCCGGGCCGTCCTCACGGCCGGTGGCTCGGGCGACGAGCCACCGGTGACCATCCCGCGCGATCCCGCGCGGGAGGCGGCCCGGCGCGAGCTGTCCAAGCGCATGTACCACGAGAACGACCCCGGCTGGTTCCAGCGTGCCCTCGACGCGCTCTGGGACTGGCTCGGGCGGCTGTTCGGCACGGCCGCCTCGGCCACCCCCGGCGGCGCGGTCGGCCTCACCGTCGTGATCCTTTTCGCCGTCGCCGTCCTGGCAGCCCTCTGGTGGCGCCTCGGCACCCCCCGCCGCCGGCCCACCTCCACCGCGGTCCTGTTCGACGAGCGGCCCCGCAGCGCTGCCCAACACCGCGCGGCCAGCGAGGCGCACGCGGCCCAGGGCCACTGGAGCCAGGCCGTCCAGGAGCGCATGCGAGCCCTCGTCCGCTCCCTGGAGGAACGCGCCCTGCTCGACGCACGCCCCGGCCGCACCGCCGATGAGGCAGCCGCCGAGGCCGGCCGCGTCCTCCCCGCGCACACGGACCGGCTGCGTGCCGCGGCCCGGGAGTTCGACGACGTCACGTACGGAGGCCGCAGGGCCGGCGAGCAGTCGTACCACCGCCTCGCCGAACTCGACCGGGACCTGGAGCGCACCAGGCCGAACCTCGCCGACAGCGCCGCCGGCCCGGCACGGAGCACCCGCCAGGGGGCGGCCGAGTGACCGCCGAGGCCACGCCGACGATCACGTCCACCGCGCCCACCGGCCGCCAGGTGTGGACCCGGACACGAGGTATCGCGCTCGCCGTCGTACTGATCCTGGCCGCGGCCGTCGCCATCGCCGCCGTCCGCTCCACCACCCGGCACGGCGAACTCGACCCGCGCTCCGCCGACCCCTACGGCAGCCGCGCCGTCGCCGCACTCCTCGCCGAGCGGGGCGTCTCCACACGGGTGGTCACCACACTCGGCGCGGCACGCGCCGCCGCCGGCCCGGACACCACCCTGCTGGTCGCCGTGCCCGACCTGCTGACCCCCCGGCAGCAGGCGCGGCTGCACGCGGCGACGGCGACCGCCGGCGGACGCACCGTCCTCGTCGCAGCCGGCAGCTGGTCCGTCGAACGGCTCGCCCCCGGGGTCACCGCGGACCCCGCCACCAGCGGCGACTCCACGCTCGCCCCGCACTGCACCCTGCCCGAGGCCCGGCGCGCGGGCACCGCCGACACCGGCGGCATCCGCTACACCACCACCCACCTCGACGCCGACTCCTGCTATCCCAGCGAGCGCCTGGCCACACTGCTGCGCGTCCCCGCGGCCTCCGGAGACGGCGACACCGTCGTGCTCGGCGCGCCCGACATCCTCTACAACGACCGCCTCGACGAGCAGGGCAACGCCTCGCTCGCCCTTCAACTCCTCGGCTCCCGCCCCCATCTGGTCTGGTACCTCCCCTCGCTCGCGGACGCCTCCGCCGCCGGAACCGGCGAGCGGAAGAGCTTCTTCGACCTGCTCCCCTCCGGATGGCTGTGGGCCACCCTGCAGCTCTTCATCGCGGCGGCCTTCGCCGCCTTCTGGCGGGCACGCCGTTTCGGTCCTCTCGTGGCCGAGAAACTCCCCGTGGCGATCCGCGCCTCCGAGACCACCGAAGGCCGCGCCCGCCTCTACCGCAAAGCCAACGCCCGCGACCGCGCGGCCGCCGCCCTGCGCGCCGCCACCCGCTCCCGCCTCGCCGCCCTCGTCGGCGTCCCCCTCGCCCGGGCGCACACGCCGGAAGCCCTGCTCCCCGCCCTGTCCGCCCATCTCGCGGGCGACGGACGGGCCCTGCACTCCCTCCTGTTCGGACCGCCGCCCGGCGACGACGCGGCCCTCATCGCACTCACCGACCAACTCGACGCCCTCGAAAGAGAGGTACGCCGTTCATGATGGCCCCGACCACTGACAGCGCCGGGCAGAGCGGGGATCCGGGCACCGCCCGGGCCTCCCTGGAAGCCCTGCGCGCCGAGATCGCCAAAGCCGTGGTCGGCCAGGACCCCGCCGTGACCGGCCTCGTCGTCGCCCTCCTCTGCCGCGGACACGTACTACTAGAAGGAGTCCCCGGGGTCGCCAAAACGTTGCTCGTCCGCGCCCTCGCATCCGCACTGGAACTCGACACCAAACGCATCCAGTTCACCCCGGACCTGATGCCGAGCGACGTCACCGGTTCCCTCTTCTACGACAACCGCACCGCCGAGTTCTCCTTCCAGCCCGGCCCGGTCTTCACCAACCTGCTCCTCGCGGACGAGATCAACCGCACCCCGCCCAAGACGCAGTCGTCGCTCCTGGAGGCCATGGAGGAGCGTCAGGTCACGGTCGACGGCACTCCTCGCCCGCTCCCCGAGCCGTTCCTGGTCGCCGCGACCCAGAACCCCGTCGAGTACGAGGGCACGTATCCCCTTCCCGAAGCCCAACTGGACCGCTTTCTTCTGAAACTGACGATCCCTCTGCCGCCACGGCAGGACGAGATCGACGTCCTCACCCGGCACGCCGCCGGCTTCGACCCACGCGACCTGCGCGCCGCCGGCGTACGCCCGGTCGCCGGTCCCGCCGTCCTGGAGGCGGCCCGCGCCGCGGTGGCCGGGACGACCGTGTCCCCCGAGATCACCGCGTACGTGGTGGACATCTGCCGTGCCACCCGCGAGTCGCCCTCCCTCACCCTGGGCGCCTCCCCGCGCGGCGCCACCGCCCTGCTCGCCACCTCGCGCGCCTGGGCCTGGCTGACCGGCCGTGACTACGTGATCCCGGACGACGTGAAGGCCCTGGCCCTGCCCACGCTGAGGCATCGCGTCCAGCTGCGCCCCGACGCGGAGATGGAAGGCGTGACCGCCGACTCGGTCATCAACGCGATCCTCGCCCACGTCCCGGTCCCCCGCTGATGGCGCTCACCGGACGCGCCGCCCTCCTCGCGGCCCTCGGCTCGGTCCCCGTCGGCGTCCTGGAACCGGGCTGGACGGGCATCCTCGCGGTCAACGGCTCGCTGGCGCTCGCCTGCGCCTGCGACTACGCGCTGGCCGCGCCGGTGCGCCGTCTTCTGCTGACCCGCTCCGGTGACACCTCGGTCCGTCTCGGTGACACCGCGGACGTCACCCTTACGATCACGAACCCGTCCCGCCGTCTGCTGCGGGCACGGCTTCGGGACGCCTGGCCGCCCAGCAGCTGGCAGGCGGGCACCGAGACCGAGGCCTCCCGGCACCGGCTGACCGTGCCCCCGGGCGAACGGCGTCGTGTGACGACCCGTCTGCGCCCCACCCGCCGTGGTGACCGCCAGGCGGACCGCGTGACCGTCCGGTCCTACGGACCTCTCGGCCTGGTGGCCCGTCAGGGCTCCCACCGGGTGCCCTGGACGGTGCGGGTCCTGCCGCCGTTCACCAGCCGCAAGCATCTGCCGTCGAGGCTCGCCCGGCTGCGTGAACTCGACGGCCGCACCAGCCTCCTGACGCGTGGTGAGGGAACGGAGTTCGACAGTCTGCGCGAGTACGTCCCCGGGGACGACACGCGGTCGATCGACTGGCGAGCCACGGCCAGGCAGTCCGCCGTCGCGGTCCGCACCTGGCGTCCTGAACGCGACCGGCACATCCTGCTCGTCCTGGACACCGGCCGTACCTCGGCCGGCCGAGTGGATGACGCCCCACGGCTGGACGCTTCCCTGGACGCGGCCCTGCTGCTCGCGGCCCTGGCCTCCCGGGCCGGTGACCGGGTGGCCCTGCTCGCCTACGACCGCCGGGTACGTGCCCTGGTCCAGGGCCGCTCGGCCGGTGACGTGCTGCCTTCCCTGGTCAATGCGATGGCCGGTCTTGAACCGGAGCTGGTCGAGACCGACGCTCGTGGGCTCACCGCCGGTGCTCTGCGGACCGCACCTCGGCGTTCCCTCATCGTCCTCTTCACGACGTTGGACGCGGCCCCGGTGGAGCAGGGGCTGCTTCCCGTTCTTCCACAGCTCACTCGGCGCCACACTGTTCTGATCGCATCGGTGGCCGATCCCGGCATCGCCCGTATGGCGCAGGCCCGGGGTGACGCGGAGTCCGTGTACGAGGCGGCTGCAGCGGCTCAGACGCAGGGGGAACGTCGGCGTACTGCGGAACAGCTCCGTCGTCATGGGGTGACGGTGGTGGATGCGACCCCTGAGGATCTGGCGCCGGCGCTTGCGGACGCCTATCTGGCACTGAAGGCGGCAGGGCGTCTTTGAGCAGTAGCCGGCAGCTTCGAATCCGGCGCTGTCTGCGCCGTTGTCCCTTCGGGGACTTTCGGATGGGT
>NZ_JAERRH010000030.1 GCF_016741855.1 Streptomyces musisoli
ACAACACCCCCCACCCCCACCCCCACCCCCGCCCCCGCCCCCGCCCCCCACGAGTCGGCTTCGCAGTCCCCCGCCAGGCAGCGGTGCCGCATCAGCCAACCCAAGCTCCACCCCCGGTCGGTATCCCGCCCGACCTCCCGGCAGGACCGCCCGGGGCAAGCCGAACGAGACACCGGGGACCACCGGGCACTCGGGCTGTGACATGCCAACGGTCCAGCCCCACTCGGCGACACAGCGAAAGACTTCCACGGCGCGGGTGGCGAACACCCCGCCCCCGCCGAACCGTACGCGCATGCTGGACATGCGGCCCCCGCCGGACCACCACAGCTCGATCCCCGTGACCTGGATCCCGTCCTCGGCCAGTGCCTAAACGCCTACACGATCCACAGCCCACGCGGCCATGGCTGAACTACGGCTCAGGCGGCGCAGCACACGGGGCTCACCTCCGTTGGGCAACGGCCGCAGCAACAGGCAGGGCGGCACCCAGGGCAACGGCCGCGGCAACACCCAGGGCGGCGGAGGCGGCAACGCCCAAGCGGAACCCAGGGCCAAGCAGGAAAGGAAAAGGGCGGCGCCTCGCGGAAATCAACACCGCGAGGCGGCGCCCTGCCACGTCCACACCAGCAGACCCAGCCAAGACACACAGGGACACCACCGGCACCACAACGACCGACACCCCTCCCCCACCCCCACCCCCACCCCTCACGGTCTCGATCAACTGATCGGCGATAGGGATCCCGACCGGGGCGGGCAGGCGGAGGCACAACGTGGCTGGGTCGCCCGGGTGTGAGGGCACTGTCTTGCCTTCAACGTGGGGCTCGCTCCGTTTCACACCGCCGGACACAATGGGGTGGATCAAAGCCGACGGCCATGCGGAGGGGCAGCTCAGACCGCGCTGAAGCTCACGACGCTGCGGACGTTGCCGTGCGGGCACACCTCGGAAACCGCGTCTTCCCGGATCAGGCACGGGCGGTGTCAGTGACCGCGGCTAACGTGCGCGCATGTTCTCATCACTGCCCGATGGGCTTCCGCCAGGCCGTTGCCTCCCCGAAATCGTCCCAGGCGACGCCCCATCACCGCGCATGTGGCTGTCCGAGGAACCAGTTTCGGATCCCGTGGGGTCGTGGACGCACTGCCAGAGTGCACGGAAGGAATCCGGACTGTGGCCACTGCTCGTCTCCACCCTTTACGGACCTGGGCGGCCCACCGCCCTCGCGGCCGTCGACGCCCTGAACCTCCACGACGCGCTAAAACGGAACTGGCGTTCCTACCGAACCTCCCAACTCAGGCAACTGGCGACGCCGCAAGAACCGGAGGACCTGCCAAAGGGCGTCGAACCCTGGGACGAGGATCCCGGGGCGCCGTTCGACCGCTGGCCCGGCCTCGCGGCCGGCATCCCTTCCCTGGCCGGAGCCGACCCTGATGCCGCCGCCCGCACCACCGTCGCCCGGCTCATGGCCGGCCCCTACCCGCTGCCCAAACCACATCTGGCCCTGGTTCCCGCCACCCGCTCCGCCGACATTCCCGCGGTCATGGGCTGGCAGGCGGAGGCCCCTTTGCCCCTGCTGTGTGCCCTGCTCCGCAGCTGGGAAGACCGCTACGGCGCGCAGGCCGTCGCCTTCGACGGCGCAACGATTCACATCTCCGTCGCCCGCCCACCCCGCAACACCGACCACGCCACCCACCTCGCTCTCGAACACGTACTGACAGGCGCCGACAACATCAACGACGGCACCGCCCCGTATCCCGACTACGCCGCCTCACTCCTCAACTCTCCCCTCTGGTCCTTTTGGTGGGACTGACAACAGCCGACGCAACACAGTGAGCTGCCAGCGCGTGATCAGACAGCAGGCGAGTTCGAGCGCCTGCGGGGTCGAGGCCTGGCGACAGCGGAACCACCCCGACCGGCTGCTCGCCTCCGGAGGTCTGGCCGTTCAGGTCAACACGTCCGACAAGTACGGCCTCGCAGCCTTCGACACCGCACCGGCCTCCGATTCCTGATCCCCGGTAGGCGCGGGTTGTGCGCTGCTCGAGGCGCCCTTCAGCTGGCTACCAGACCTGTCCGGCTTCAGCTGGCTACCAGACCTGTCCGGTCCGGCACCTGGTGACACCGTCCCAGCACCCACCCCGGCAGTCCCCGGTTAGGCGCGGAGACAAGTAGCCCGGACAGGCCCGTGTTTGGCCTTGGGTGACCCGGGCTCGCGGGCCTGCACCGACAGGAAGGCCAACCAAGGGAAGCCCCGCAACAAGTCTCTGCCCTGCCTCACCCGACGATGAGTCGACGTCCTCTTCGCCGTGCTCAGAGGCGGAACCTTCTGCGTAGGCGACGGGGAGCTCACCGCTCTCGGTCACGGAGCCGTCGGCCTGGGGGCCCAGTGTGAAGCAGAAGGACTTCAACGCCTGAGCGCCGCGAGGCCGCGTCGGCCTGGTCCCGGCTGGCGCGGGCGGGTGCAGGCAGTCGGCTCGGTGATCCGCTGCCGCGGGTGGACCTAGCGGATGGTTCGGATCATAACCGTGAGGATGGGCGAAGCCGGTGAAGGCTGGCTCTGGCCGATGCCCTCGTACCCCACGACCCGTAGAGAGCGTGCACCTTGCCATCACCGGCCGCCGGGTTGACCATGAGCGTCACATGCGGCTCATCGCGACCAGTCCAGCAGCGAGGCCGCGTTCAGCTCTGCCGGAAAGACCTCGTGCAGCCGCTGCCACACGCCGGCCTCGTTCCAGTCCCGCAGCCGCCGCCAGCACGTCATGCCCGATCACAGCCGGCACGGCCCCCTCAACGCTGACCGTGCTGGCGACCATCCCCTACCCATGAACACCAGCGTAAGTGGCGGTCCAGATGCGCCAGGCATTCAGAGCGGCGATCACGGACACCCCCGCGGCATCCCCGCCTCCTTCAGTGCAGGAGGCGTGCCCTCCCGCTGATCACACACCGGCTCGCCAACGTCGCCGTGACCCACTTGGAGCCGCACCCGTGCCCCGTCCGCCGTCGTTCTTCACGACGAGTCCGACGACTGGTTGACCAGCCAGGCGGACATCACTCGCGAGCAACCCCAAGAACCCAGCCGATTTCGACGCACTGACCCTCATCCCGACAGACAGGGAGCCGTGAGGTCCCAGTCGAGCTCCCACAGGCGCAGGGTCTGGTCGCCGTCCGCAGTGAGATCGAAGTTGGCATCGGGAGTGATAGCGAGTTCCGCTGTGCCGGACTGGTGACCGTCCAGGCCTCGAATACAACGGTCAGTAGCGGCCTCCCACACCCGGACGGCTGAATCCACTCCGCTCGAGACCACGAACAGGCCATCATCGCTGAAGCGCGGGCTTTGCGTAACTGGCGGGGCACGGATCAGGTCAAAACCCGGCCGACCGACCACTTTGGGCTGGAAACTGGAACCGTTTTGAGCGTCCTGGGGGAAGGGGAGGCTTTGCCGACGCGTGCTGGATGGAGTCGTCCGAGACCGATCGGCGATCCGCAGGCTGCTGAACAGGCATACTTCGTGGCCGCCCCGCTGCTGGCGGGTGCGGCGGTGGCCACGGTTGGCGTGCTGGGTGCAGATGGGGCCCAGTTCCGCTGGCCGGGTCCGGCCATGCTCTGCCTGACACTTGCGGCGATCGCGCTGATCGGCAGCATCCAGACGGCGTTTCGCGCACGGAGCTACTTGTACAGCCCGGCCGAGTTGCGTGACTGGTGGGAAGGGGAGCAGGCGCCGTCCGACGAGGTGCTGCAGCAAGAGCAGCGTTGGGACTTCGCGCAGTGGAGACTCTGGGTGAACCGAGCCGCACTTGTCTACAACCTCGGCATCGTTCTTCTGGGCTGCGGCGTGGCCGGACTGCTTGCACCTCCTGCCGGGGCGTCTGAGGCACACGCGGGAGTGCGATGGCTCGCCGCCGGGGCCACCGTGCTCGGCACAGGCTGGGAATTGATCTTCATGGCACGTCAGCTGATGGCGCGGCGCCGTAGGCGCCGACTGGTGCGGGGAGAGTAGTGAGCGGCTACGCGGATGTGTCGTACGGGTCTTCCTTTGCATACGAGGAGTTGAGGTGTGTCCTGTGTGATCACCGTCTGGGTGACGACGGCGACAGACACGACGATCAGTGCATCGCCTCCGCCCTGCCATCGCAAGTGAGCACAATGCGCCTCGCGGGCATCCACACGCTCGGGGGTATCTCCGCAAGGGATGGAGGAGTTGTCTTGGACAGTGCTCTGCACTATCCGGAAGTTCATGCGATTCCTTCCGAGCTACAGCAGCAGGCGCTGGACGACGTGCCCTGCTGTCCAGGCTGCGCGGCGCAAGTGGTGACCACCCATGTGCCGGTCGGGCGCAGCCGCCGGACCGACCTAGCCTTCTACCGGCACCCAGGAGACTGTTCACTGCGGCGGGTACCGGCGTGCTGGATCATCGGCTCGGCCACAGCGAACGCGCCTCTGCCGGATGCCCACTTGCGGCCGGAGCCCATCCGCCAGATGCGTCCCCGGC
Source organism: Streptomyces musisoli (assembly GCF_016741855.1). GTDB lineage: Bacteria > Actinomycetota > Actinomycetes > Streptomycetales > Streptomycetaceae > Streptomyces > Streptomyces musisoli. Next base: position 4,479 of record NZ_JAERRH010000030.1, read on the forward strand.
AGCAGGCCAACGCCTTCCAGTCGGTCGTTCCCGAAGAGGCCCGACGCTGTCCCCTGTGTGCCGGTCGGCTCGCCCGTCCGGGCTGGGCTGCTCAGCACCAGGACCGCTGCCTGATCGCGGCAGCGCCAGCCGCGGTCCGCATGCTCACCGCCGGCGAAGCGCTGCAAGCACTGAACCAGCATCAACCACCCTCGCCCTGAGCCGTCATCCAACAACATGTCGGTGTGCCACTGACGTTCACCGATTACGCCTGAGTCTCCGATCACTACGGAGATCCACACGCCGAAGTCCACCCCTGCCACCCCGACGCCTGACCGTGAGGCCAAGCGGCGCCTGGCCGTCATACCTCACGTCGAAGAGGTCAGCGGGAACGTCGCGATGTCCTGCCGGTGCTTCGGGATCAGCCGACAGGCCTACTACACCTGGTACCGCCGCTACCAAGCCGACGGCGGTGAGGGCCTGCGTACCCGCTCCAAGGCACCGAAGACGTCCCCCAACGCGTTCGGCATCGCGCTCCTCGGCCAGGTCGCCCCCATCGACACCATCAAGAAGGCGCTGGTGGACCAAGGCTTCAAGAAGACCGTCGTCGAGCACGGCACCACGGTCGGTATCGACGTCGAGATCGTCGAACGCAACCCAACCGACAAAGACGTCGGCTTCGTCCCGCAGGCCAAGAGGTGGATCGTGGAGCAGACGCTCGGCATCCTCATGCTGTTTCGGCTGCTCGTGAGGGACTACGAGAGCCGTCCGAAGTCTTCGGAGTCCAGGGTGCGCTGGGCCCTGATCGACGTGATAGCGCGCCGCCTCATTGGCCAGACCACGTCCACCTGGCGCGGGTGACCGCGTGGACGCCCAGGTCACGCCGCTTGTGGAGCGGATCGACGCACGCGAACGCGAGGTCGTCGGCGATGCAGCGCAGATCCGTGCGTAGATGGACGAGCTCACCGTGCGCCTGCGTGAACTCGAGGAGGAGATCGAGAGCCTGGCGGTGACCCGCAAGACGCTCCTCGCGCTCCCGCCGACGACCCCGGAGCCAGCCGAGGAGCCGCCCGTCCTGCCAGCCCACCCGGCCTACCAGCAGATCCTCGACGTCTTCGCCGACGCTGCTGGACCGATGCGTGCCCGCGATCTGTGCCAGGCCCTGGACCTCCCGCTCAAGCCAAAGAACATCGAGAGCACCCGGCACAAGCTCAAGCGCCTGGTCAGTCTGGGCATACTCGCCGAGACCGAACCGGGCCTGTTCATCCAGCACCGCCCGTAGCAGCCCTACGTTCCAGGCCACCCGTCCGTCACGGCTGCCGCACGTGCCATCCGGCTCACGATGCGATCGCTAGTGACCCGTCATGCGGAGCCACTGGATCGTTGTGGCGAGCTCTTCGCCGAAGTCCTCGCAGAGCGCGAGCAACTCGCGCCCCGTGGACGAGTCGAGCAGCCCTGCTGAATCGGGAAGAACTCCGAGAGCACCGTGGCAGGCGGTCTCGACAGCGAAGTGACGCGACGTGAAATAGCCCTCGCTCGCCCGGTCCGCCAGGTCGGCGAGGTACTGGCGGTGAGCTTCTTCCGAGGGGTGAGAGTAGAAGGAGCCCTCGACGAGACCGTCGAGGTAGTTCGCCAGGCCGGCCGAGGCTTCGACCACTCGCTCAACTTCGTCCACGCCAGGCTTGTCCAGCAGTTCGCCGAAGGTCAGCAGGTTGCTGATGGTCTCCAACTGGAAGAGCTGGACCGTGTCCGGGTCGACTTCTGACGTGAAGAGCGGGGCCGTGCACAGCTCGGCGATTGCTCGCCGGTATGCGCGATCCGACTCGTCACCAGGGGGTGATGCTGCCAGGCGAAACAGCGACTCCAGAACAGACTGGTCTACGCCCCACGCTGCATCCAGTTCGAACGCGAGTATCGGCGCGCGCCACCGCCACAGGGCCAGGACGGCAGCCTGACGCTGGTGGACGGGTTCAGGTCCGCCAATCGCTCGATCCGCACCACGTTCTTGAGTCGGCCCTTCTGATCTATCGTCCCCGCCCGCCCCCGTTACCTCAGGACACTGTAGAGGCCGCCGAAAGGGCCACGTGATCGCCAGGAGGGTGCCTGGCCCAAGCCAACTGCGAGAATCGGGCATACCGGTTCAGAATGTCCTCTGAGTGCCGTCGCCGTCGCATCCCGCCGACGTGATCTCAGCCCTTGGCGAGAAGTTCCCTGGCCGCGTAGTAGGCGTGCAGTGCAGCCTCGCTTCCGGAGCCCAAAGCAGTCATGATCCGCTGAAAGCGGGCGGAGCGGAGGTCGCCGGCCACGATGACGCGGGGGTGCTGGTCGGTCGGCGGGCAGGATCCGTCCGGACCGCGAGTCAGGTCGCCGGACGGGGCGGTCGGTGCGTTCCCGATGCTGAGATGGGCGGCATCCGCTGTGATCGTCTGCTGTGCGCCGTCCTGGTGCACCTCTTCCGCTGTCACCGCCGCCGGTGGCCGTACTCACGACGTCGCCTCGATGCCGAGCTCGGCGAGCAGGCCGCGGATGCGCCGCTCGATCTCGTCGCGGATCGGTCGGACGGCCTCGACGCCCTGACCGGCGGGATCGTCCAGCTTCCAGTCCAGGTACCGCTTGCCGGGGAAGTACGGGCAGGCATCCCCGCAGCCCATCGTGATGACCACGTCCGAGGCCTGCACCGCCTCGACGGTCAGCACCTTCGGGGTCTCGGCGGAGATGTCGATGCCTACTTCCTTCAGGGCCTCCACCACGGCGGGGTTCACGGTGTCGGCGGGGGCTGAACCGGCCGAGCGGACCTGGACCTTGTCGCCGGCGAGGTGGGTGAGGAAGGCGGCGGCCATCTGGGAGCGGCCGGCGTTGTGCACGCAGACGAAAAGCACGGACGGGACGGCGGGAGTGCTCATGAGGACATGGTGCTTTCTTCAGGTCGGGCGGGGGCGGGGAGGTGCTGCTCGCCGTGCGGGACGACAACCTCGTCCCCGGTCGAAGGCGCCGGACGCCCGAAGGTGACGGCGACCAGGGCCAGGCCGACGCCGGCACCGACGAGCTGGGCAGCGAGGAACGGTGCCACGGAGGCGGGGGCGATGCCGGCGAAGGTGTCGGTGAACGCCCGGCCGATGGTCACGGCCGGGTGGGCGAGGCTGGTGGAGGAGGTGAACCAGTAGGCGGCGCCGATGTAGGAGGCGACCGCTACCGACGCCAGGTGCGCCCGGCCCGCCCGGGTCAGCCCGAAGATCAGCCAGACCAGTCCCGCGGTGGCGACCAGTTCACCCAGCCACAGATGACTGGCGGACCGGTCGTGCGTCGACCACTGCACCAGCGGCCGGGCGAACATGGCGTCGGCGAGGACCGCGCCGCCGATGGCCCCGGTGATCTGGGCGGGCACGTACGCGGCCACCTCCCGCGGGCTGGGACCGTCGGCTGTACGGCGGCCGGTGAACCAAGCGGCGAGTGTCACGACGGGATTGAAGTGCGCCCCGGAGACGGGGCCGAGCAGGGCGATGAGCACGCCCAGGCCGAAGACGGTCGCCAGGGAGTTGGCCAGCAGCTGGACGCCCACGTCGCGGGTCAGCTCAGTCGCCTGGATCCCGGAGCCGACCACGACGGCCACCAGCGCCGCCGTTCCGACGGCTTCGGCCGCCGCCCGCCGCACCAGCGGCACCAGGGCACTCACGCGGACGCCTTCGCGGGCACGGCGGGGGTCTGAAGCAGGGCGGACAGCTTGGCCAGGGCCTCGGGGAGCACCCAGTAGTACACCCAGGTGCCGCGCCGTTCGGAGCCGACCAGGCCGGCCTCGCGCAGCACCTTCAGGTGGTGGGAGATGGTCGGCTGGGAGACGTCGAACGGGCCGATGAGGTCGCACACGCACGCCTCCCCGCCCTCGTGGGAGGCGATCAGGGACAGCAGCCGCAGCCGGATGGGGTCCGCCAGCGCCTTGAACATCCGCGACAGCTCGGCGGCGTCCACTTCACCCAGCGGTTCGCGGACCATCGGGGCGCAGCACGCCGCGTCCTGGCCGAGCACCGTCAGATCAGCTTGTTTCGACATGCCTCTATGTTGACGTCTATCTATCCAGGTGGCAACCTCGGCTGAATCGACAGCCGTCGATACAGCATCGTCTGTGATGGGAGACCGCCATGTCCCGAGTTCAGCTCGCCCTGCGCGTCGCCGACCTGCAAGGCTCGATCGCCTTCTACTCCCAGCTCTTCGGCACCGAGCCCGCCAAGCGGCGCGAGGGCTACGCCAACTTCGCCGTCACCGAGCCCCCGCTCAAGCTCGTCCTCATCGAGGGCGAAGCCGGCGAGGAGACCCGCCTGGACCACCTCGGTGTCGAGGTCACCAGCACCGAGGACGTCACCGCCGCCACGACCCGGCTGAAGGACGCGGGCCTGGCCACGTTCGAGGAGAACGACACCTCCTGCTGCTACGCCCTACAGGACAAGGCGTGGGTGACCGGCCCGGGCAAGGAGCCATGGGAGGTGTACGTGGTCAAGGCCGACGCCGACACCCTGGAAAAGGCCGGCACCGCCCCGGACGCCTGCTGCGGCACCACCGCCTGCTGCACTCCCGAGGAGCAGGCCCTCGACTCCTCCCAGACCCCGACCGAGGCCAAGGCGGCCGCCGGGTGCGCCTGCGTCAGCTGACCGGCTACCTGACGGGCGGCGCCTGCGCCAGCAGCACGCGCACGACCGCCTGGCGGTCGACGAGCTGCCGGCGCAGGTGACTGTTCTCTGTCGTGGCCAGGTGCAGGGCGCCCACCAGAGCCTCGACGGCCCTGAGCTGGGCGATCTCTTCGGCGTCGGCAGCCCGGAGCTCCTTAAGCTTGCGGACCTGCTGGCGCAGACGTCGCTCGCTGTCCGGCGTGGTGCCCCGGGCCCGGACCTTATCGTAGAACTCCGCCTTCAGGTCGGTGTGCCGCTGGGTGAGAGCGTTGCGCGGGACGCTGGCCTCGAGGGCGAGGGCGACGATCGTCAGCGCTCCGTTGGAGTGCTGCGGTGTGCCATCCAGGATGCGGTCCATCACGGCACGGATCCGCTCGCGCTCGTCCGGGGCCGGGCTCATGACGTCGGCTCCTGAAGGTGGATGCGGTCGTGTTCGTGCCGGTCGGCCAACGCCAGAAGGTGTGCGGAGCGGCGGGCGAGCCGGTCGGCGAGCGGATCGGGCAGGGCCTCGGAGGCGGCCCGCTTTCCCAGTTCTTGCGCGTGCTGGCGGAGTTGGTCGGCGTGACTGTCGGTGCGGGCGATGTTCGCGCAGGACGGCTGGCAGCGCTGCACCGGCGTTCCCCGTGAGCAGGCGGTAGGAGCCGATAATGGGACCGCCACGGCCGCACAGGCCACGCCGGACAACGAACCGAAGGACCAGAGAACCCATGGTTTTGACGCAAGGCCAACGCGTGAAGCTGACGCAGGACATCGCTCTCGCCGACGCCGTCGCAGGCCCCTCAGGGGCCGTCATCGGATTCCTGTCCCTGCCGGCCGGCACCACGGGCACCGTGGAACGCATCGACGACCAGACGCCCGAAAGCCACGAGGTCCGCGAGTACGAACGGCTGACCTCACTCCTCCACGACTACGGCCACACCATGCCCGAAGCCAGCAAAAGCCGGCTCGAGGAAGAGATCGCCACCCTGGAACCACACTGGACCGCCCACCAGCAGCGCGGAACACCCGCAACCGTCCGCGTCCGACTCGACAACGGATTCGTCCTCGACGGCACCGACCAGACCTACCTCACCCCCCTCTGACCACCCCCACACCCGACCAACAGCGACCCCACGATCCAGCCCGCACAACGCACAACACACGCCCTGACTCGAGCCAGAAGCCGAAGGCAGGATTGCCCGGACGCCCCTCCCTGTGGGTGACGTCCACGATGCTCGAGCACGGCCAGGCCCGCTATGTCGTGCGGGGCCGGCGCATCCACGGCACCATGGTCGTCGTCCCCCGAGACGCCGTACGGCGGCGGCCCGCTCAAACCGCGCACCGTGCGCAGCCACTTCGGCGACGGCACCGACCAGGTCAAGACCTTCAGCCCGCGCCCCGACGAACTCGTCGTCAACGGCGTACGCATCCACGGCGCCACCGAGTCGATCAACCCCGCGACCGTACGACGGTCCCACTACTTTCTCGCCTCCCGCTCAGTCGTCCTGCGCAACGGCTACGAGACCCGGCGCATCCCCGACGGTGCCCGGACCGTGACCGAGGCCCTGGTCGTGGCCGTTGCCCGGCACTGGCGGCAGCGCCCGGACCGCGAGAGCACCTCATCACGCCGCCGTCCGGCACCGCTCCGCTGACCACGCCGCACACGAGCGCCGCCAAGACCATGCCTGGCAGGCGAGCTGGCCGAGGTTCAGGCCGAGCGGGCGGATGTGAGGCAGCGCAGCCGCCCGCTGGCGGGCCTCGTCCGACGTCGCCAGCCTGCCGTTCAGACCCCGCGCACAGAGCCCGTCCGCCTCCCTCTCGCCGAGCGCGACGGGAAGGACCTGGGCACCCTGACCGTGCAGGAGCTGGAGGTCAACGTGCTCCCCGGCCGGCTCGTGTCGAGGTCGCCGGCCCGCGCGTGGGCGGCGGCCTGGTCACCCTCGGACCGGGCATATACGGCTCCTCCCCGCTGCCCGGCGGCCTCTACGCCGGCTGGTGCCCCCTACCGACAAGGCCTGGTTCACCAAGGACCGCGAGGACATGCCGCTCATCAACGGCGTGAGAGTGCACGGAGGCTGGAGCCACAGCAACACGACCGTCACGGCTACCACCCCCGAGACCGCACCCGCCCAGGTTCCGGCCGGCCCCGGCCGGTTCGCCTCGGCATCGCCACGGAGTTGCACCCGCGCCTCGGCCGTACTGCGCGCGCTCGCCGTCCACTACCTGGCCCGACCGAACCTGGAAGCGCTGCGTGTCGCCGCCGGCAAGCAGAACGCCGAACGGGCCCGCCCCATCGTTTCCGAGTAACTGGCCCGGCTGCGCAAGCGAGAGGCGCCCTCGCCCGCCGACTGTGTCACCACGGTCCCGAGAACCCCACTTCACGGCAATCGCCTCGCCTTTCGACGCGCCTGCGGACGCCTCCAGGGCCGCGACCGACGACGTCGGCGTTATCACTGGCCACCGGGCGGACCATGATCGTTCGCATCGATAACCGATTTACCGATGTACCTAGGCCGAACCCGTAAACAGTGGGCCTAGGATCCGGGAGTCGCGTACAAGTTCCCCCGACCCGGCGTCGAGGAATCCTGGAACCCGCGCGCCTTCGGCTGCGGAAAGGCCAAGCAGGACCGCCGCGTGACCGCCGGCGCGATGTACGTCGGCACCTTCCACGGCTCCTGCCGGGAGACGGCCAAAGCCCTGCTCCAGGACGGCGGCCGCCAGTACATCCTCTCCGCCGCCCACGGGCTCCTCGACCTGTCCACGCAGATCGACCCGTATGACATCACCGTGGGAGACCCCGGCAGCGTCAGCGCAGACTTCGTGCAGGCGCAGGTCCGGGAACGCGGCATCGAGTCGGCGGAGGTGACAGTGCTGGCCGGCAGCAAGTACGTGGTCCTCGCCCGGCACTCCTGGCCGGACCTTCAAGCGCCGCTCGCCGGGGCCGGCGGGATCGGGAGATGAAACAACGCCTCTCCCAGATCCGTCTCGCCGCGCGGGCCGAAGCCGGGCAGGATCGGTGAGCGCGCCGCTCGGGCCCGCTCCGGCGCAGTGGGAGGCCATGGCTGCCGGCAGCGCCGAGGGCTGGGCTCAGCGGTGGAGCCGCGGTGTGCCGACGTGGGTTCATACGTCGCAGGGCGGCTTCGACCGGCGTCGCTACGAGGTGGTCGAGCTGGCGGAGGCGCCCGCCCGGGAGTACATCCAGGCGAACCACTACCTGTCGGGGTGGCCGCCGGCAGTCCACCGGTTCGGGCTGGTGGACCTCGAGTCCGCAGGGGGCGACGACGGCCAGGTGGTCGACGGCCAACTGCTGGTGGTGTCGTCGTCCTGGGCGTCCCGATGAGCCGCCGCGCTTTGACCAGGGTTTTCCCGTCGCTGGAGCCTTCTGCGAACCGTGCTTGAGCATCGACTGACTTGTACCGTTCGCGGGCAGGCGGTCCAGTGAGGCGAGTCGTCCATGCGCTCTTTGATGCACTCGCGCACAGTCCCGACATCGGTTGTTTCGCTGTGTGATCGAGCTCTACATTCCGCTTGTGTTCACTGTGGACAGGCCAACTGCCGAGATCCTGCGGGTCGAGGTAACTGACACGCTGGCCTACTGGACGGTTCTTGCCGGGCCCACCTTGACGGTCGTCGAGGACGTGGACGACTTCCTCTGCCACCTGCGCTTCGGCCGGGCCAGCGCGGAATCGACCACGAAGACGTACGCCGGTCACCTCAAGCGCTTCCATGCCTGGTGCGGCGAGCACGACCTGTCGCGGGAACACGCGGCCGCCGAACTCTCGCACTATCTGATGAAGCTGAGGACCACGCCCCGGCTGACGAGCGGCCGCGGCCAAGGGCAGCTCCCGCAGGACTCCACGCTCGCCCCCGCCCTGGTGGCAATCCACGGCTTCTACCTCCACCTGGCCGACCTCCGCCGGATCAGCGCGAAGGCGGTCGACGCCCTGTTCGTCACCGCTCCGCACCCGGCGACAGGAAAACTTGTCCTGGAGCCACGCATCCGCGTCGATCCACGGCCAAGCAACGCTTCCGGCCGGGCACCGGCGGCCAGCCATGAGGAGTTCGCCGCGCTCCTGCGCACTGCGAAGACCGCCCGCGACCGCTGCATGGTCGCCCTGCTCGGCACGTGCGCACTGCGCGTCGGCCAGGTCGTCGGCCTGCTCCACGAGGACATTCACCTCGTCCCGGCCGGCAGTACCGTACCGGGCTGTCCCTACAGCCTGGGCCCCCACCTGCACCTGCAGAAGCGTGACGGTCACCCGCGCGGGGCGGCGAACAAGAACCGCGGCACCGTGGTCGTTCCCGTGCCCGGCCCCGTGGTGATGCTCTGCGCCGACTGGATGCGCGAGTGCCTCAGAATCCCCGGGGCGGGCAAGGCTATTTGGGCCTCCGTGTCGTTCCCGGGTCCCACGGGAGAGCCGGGCGGGCAGGTCCTCGGCACGCGGCGGGTTCAGGACCTTGTGTCGGATCTCGCCGGGGACGCCGGCATCCGGCACATCCATCCGCACATGCTGCGGCATACCTTCGGCGAGACCGCAGCCGACCTCGACGTCGCGTGCGACGTCCTTCAGCGCCTGCTCGGCCACCGTGACGTGGCCAGCCAGAACGTGTACCGAAACCCTTCCGACGCCCGGGTCGCTCACGCCGCCCAGGCCGTGAACGACAAGATCTTCGGACCAGCATGACGACTTCTGCACCTCTGCCCGCTCCAGCCCCCGCGACCGAGTGGGAACCGGACTGGGACTACCTGGCCCGGCACGGCCTCGACCGCTCCCCGCTCCAGCTGTGCTTCCCCCTGGGCGCCGACTGGCACTTGCTGCGCCGCTGCCGGCACACCGGGTGCGACCGGCCGGCCACGAGCTGGCCGTGGCTGTGCCACCGCTGCGCGTCCGACTGGCGGGAGGCCGGCGCCCCCGGCGACATCGACAGCTGGTGCGCAAGCACGCCCGTCCCGTTCGCCCGCCGTACCTACGCCGAGCATCGGTGCCGGGTGGGTTGCGACCGCGCCGCGGAGGCCAGCGGCCTGTGCAAGAGCTGTGCTTCCGAGCGCCGGGTGCTCGGGCTGACCGTCGAGGCGTACCTCGCCCGGGGCCGCGCCCCTCGTCCGGGCTTCGGGAAGTGCCTGGTCCGCGTGTGCCCGCGCATGGCCGTAGTGCGGCGGAGCCGGCTGTGCCTGCCGCACCAGCGGCAGTGGTCCAACGCGGGGACGCCCGACCGCGAGGCGTGGGCGCTGACGGCAGCCGCCATCTACACGTCCGTCGACGTGGTCCCGCTCACTGATCTTGCGCCGCTGGTCGTGGTGCAGGTGCTGCGTGGGTACGAGGCCCAGCTCCGCCAAGGCGGCCGGATCAGCCCCGCACAGGTCAAGTCGGCGGTGCGCTGGCTGTGCGACCACACCGTCGACGACCTGGCCGCCGCGGAACTGCCGCCCAAGGGCGCGACGACGACGTACCTACGGCTGTGGCAGCAAACCCTGCCGCTCCTGGATGCCGACCCGGCCACGGAGCACACGCGGACCCTGGTCAGGCTGCCTATCCTCAACCCCCGCTACAAGGGCGGGAGTGTGGATCTGCGGGACGTCCACGCGCCCTGGGTCACACACCTCGCCCAGCAGTACCTGCTACGCCTCGCCGCCGCCGGCGCCTCGTCGGCACGGTTGATGCTCGTCGGCTACGCCGCCCGGTGGTTCGCGATGTTCCTTCGCACCCTGCCCGGCGAGGGCCGAAGGCCGGGGGACGTCGGCCGGGATGGCATGCTCGCCTACCTGCGCTGGTTGACGCACCGTGCCCCTGACACCAGCGACTACCTGCTCCTCAACGATGACGATCCGGTACGGCAGATCGTCGCCGAGCGCCTCCTGCCGTCGCGCCGAGCCACCGGGCCTTTGCTGGTCACCCCGGTGCGCCACTACGAGCTGGTGAAGATGCTGCGTGAGGTCCTCGAGCATGGCAGGGCATGGCTCGCGGACAACCATGCTGCGGACGTCCATCTGCTGGAGATGGACGTGCCGCCGTACCCGGAACGGGACGACACGGCCAGCGAGCTGGAGGGCCGCTCCCAGGACGCCCTGCCCGAACAGGTCTTCCTCCAGCTCATGGACGAACGTAATCTCGCGCTGCTGCCGGCCGGTACCCGCCGCAACTGCGTCGAGCCGGCCATGCGCGTGGGCCGGCGGCCCTGGGAGCTCCGCCACCTGGAATTCCACTGCCTCCAGTGGCACGACATCGACGTGGAGGATCCGGACGGGACCGTGCGCCGCCGGTCCTACCCCTTCCTCGCCTACTGGATGCAGAAATTCCGACGACGGCACAAACTCCCGCTCCATCCCAGCGATGCTGAGGTCATCACCCGCCAGCAGGACCACCTGCGGCACGAAGCCCCGCACCTGTTCCACGAAGACGGTCGGCCCCGCTCCACCCGGATGCTGCTGTTCCCCACCCCTCGCCGCTCCCGTGCCAACGCACTCGGCGAGCGACCGTACGACAGCGGCACAATCGGCTACTGGCTTCAGACCTGGCTCGACCAGTTCGCCGTAACCGACGAACACGGGAAGCCCTTCGACCCGGCACGGGTGTTCCCCTACGCCTTCCGGCACACCTACGCCCAACTCCGCGCCGACGCCGGCGTCCCGCTCGACATCCTGCAAGTCCTCATGGCCCACCAGGACCCCTCCACCACACAGGTCTACTACCGGCCCTCGCACCCCCGGCGAGTGGAAGCGGTACGCGCCATCGCCGCCAAGTACCAGTTCGACCTCACCGGCGGCCGGATCCGCGCCCGCACCCCCGACGATGACCTTGCCGACCGGATCCGCGCAGGCGTCGGCTCGGTGCCCGTCCCCGCGGGACGCTGCCACGAAATGAACAACGTCCGCGCCGACGGACACGGCTGCCCGGTATACAACCGCTGCTTCTCCTGCACCTTCTACACCACCGACTTCACCCACCTGCCCGAACTGCGCCAACTACGCGCCGGGAAGGCGGAGCAGCTCGCCGCGCTGGAGAGCGCCTACGGCAGCGTGCTCACCGCGGGGCCGTTGAGCGCGGCGAACCTGGAGCTGCTGCGCCAGGAGATCCAGCAGATCGACGAACTCGTCGGCAAATGCGAAGCCGACATCGGCTCCCTCACCCCCGAGGAACGGACCACGGTGGAGTCCTGGCTCCACACCCGGGACCGGTTCCTCACCGTCATCCCCGTAGCGGCGGTTCTGGCCGGACGGCAGAGCCTGGACCAGCCGACCGTCGACCCGATCCTCACCAAGAGGACGACCGGATGACGCGCCCGGCCGCCCCGCGCAAGCAGCCCGGCCAGGCAACGATCCCTACCAGTCGGGCTGAGGTCCTCGATGCCGGCAGGGCGGCTGCCGTTCAGCGGCGCCGTGCCGACAGCGAACAGTGCCAGCAGCGGGTCCTCACCGTCCTGGCCGCGATGCGCAAGAGCCGCCAGGCCCTCTCCGACGCGGAGATCACCCGGCGGGCCGCCGTCAACCCGCAGTACCTTCAACGCCACCGCGATCTCAAAGCGGAAGCCGAGACCGTCCGCGCCCAGCTCGCCCGAGACGCGCCGCGGGCGGCGGCAGCAGCGACCGCCCACAAAGAGGCGGTCCTCGAAGTCGAAAACCGCATGCTCCTGGAACAAAACGCCGCCCTGCAACGGACCCTTCACGAGGTGCAGAACGAGCTGCGCACGCTACGCGCTCACGAACTGGGCGCCCGTCTCCGCGACGGCCTGAACGCCCTCTCACTGCGCGACACGGAGATGGAGGAACTGCGCGAGCAACGAGACGCAGCACTCGCAGCCAGCCGCCAGGCAGAGACCGCCATGCAGGCACTCCGCAACGTCAACCAGCGGCTGATGATCGAGAACAGCCGACTGATCGCCGCAGACGCTCCGGAACCAACCCGGACAGCCCCAGCTGCCGAAAGCCGCCCGGCCCTTGAGAAGCCGCCGCCGACCGACCTCTGACCGACACTCCAGGCCGAGAACGAGGGCATGGCTGAGTGTTTCGGACCGAGAAGCGTGGACTGCCTCCCGCCCGCAGAGCCGGGCAGCCGGCGGTCCGGATCGACGCCTGGGGCCCTCCTCGGCGGCGTCACCGTACGCCGCGCGTAGTCACGGGTCATCCCGTGGGTGACAGTGTGGGGGCAGGAGGGTTCGGGGGTTCGGTGAGCCGTTGGTCCCCTCCGGGGCCCGTGCAGCCGTGCCGGCCCGAGGTGAGGACGGCGCAGGCCTTGACGGCCGATGGAGTGGGGGCGGCGAGCATGGCGCTGTAGGTGTCGGTGTCGTAGTGCACCTTGTTCTGGTGGACGCTGTGGCGCGGGCCCACGATGCGGGCGATGTCGCCGGGGCGTCCCCAGCTGATGCGGGCCCACGCGGCCCGGCAGGCGTCGCTGTATCGCAGCTCCACATAGACCTGCTGGACCTTGGTCAGGGCCGCGGTCCACGCGTCGCCCCCGCAGCCTGCCTCTTTCGGGTCCTTGCCGGCGCAGCTGTCCGCGAAGCAGTTGACGTCGACTTGCCTGGTCCCGGGCTCGGTTGCCGATATGGCGGCCCGTGCGGTGCCGGCCGACGAGTCACGGTTGACTAACACGACCGCGGTGCCCACGAGCAGGAGGGCCAACAGCAGGGCCGCCGTCCAGAGCAGCCGTGCGTCGCGCCGACGCCGACGCCCCTCGTCGGACGGCGCCGAAGCAACCTCGGTGGCATCAGCGGGCGTTGCGGGCTGCGGGGCGCGTTGTGCGGGTCGTCCGCCTCCTGCCTGCTGATCGTGCGCGGCGGCGTTGGCCAGTTCCCACAGCGCTTCGAGCCGGGCGGGCTCCGCGTCGGACAACTTGCCCAGGATGGTGACCGCTTGCCGTGGTGGCAGCGTCTTGCCGTTAAGGTATCGCTCCCAGGAGGACTTGCTGTACGGGGTCCGCTCGGCGAGTGCCGCCAGGCTCACTCCGCTGCGGATCTTCAACGTCCGTAGCTCGGTGACCAGTTGCCGGACGTCCGATGCGAGGTCGTCCGGCAGTGGTTTCCAGTCGGTCACTGAGGCCCCCACCACCACCAGTTGTCCCACGTGCCTCCCCACCGTATCGGCGGGGCATAGACCAGCAGCACCGCCAATTCCGCCAAATTCCTTGGCCGGTGGCCGCGGACGCGGCTAAGACGGTTGGATGCGTGGAAAGACCGCGGCGCGTGCCGCGCTGTGTGTACTGGCCCTGGGAGCGCTGTGCGCCGGGGCCACCCGACCGGAGGACGAGCAGGAGCCGAGCGGTCGGGTACTCCTGTCCAACCTGCACGCGGCGGGCCTGCTGGAGTCCGGCCGCACGGCGCGCAGCGATGTCGTGGGGCTGTGGCAGGCGATCCTCTGGGCCGACGGCTACATGGCCCGAAGACAAATCTCCTGTACGTACGACGGTCCGACAGCCGTTACGACCCGCGCATGGCAGAGCAATCACCACCTCTCGGCGGACGGCATAGTGGGTCCGGCCACCTGGGGCACGGCCGCGGCACGTCTGGCCCCGGTGGGCCGCTGGACGGTCTACCGGGGTGAACGGTACGACCTTCCGCTGCGCCGCGACGCGGACGGATTCCTCGAGGTCTACGATGCCGGTGTGTTCCGCCCACTGCGGACCGACGAGGTCACCCTGACCCTGTGCCGGTGACGCGGTCGATCCAACTGTCGAACCGCGTGACCCCCAGTTGGTGACCGTGGAGGACCACCGTCGCCGTTGCCGATCCCGGACCGCCCGCGATCATCGCGGTGCGGACCGCGCCAGCGGGGGCCGCCCTTTCCTCTCCGCCTCTCGTGGAGATGCGCAGGCGGGCCGTGCTCCCCGCCGGCTCGACCTCAGCCCAACTGGCCTGACATGCCGGGCTGTAGAAGAGCTCCAGGACCTGACCGTACGCCCGCAGGCGGTGGACGGTCACCCGGTCGCCGTCACATCGCTCCCCGCCGGGATCCAGCCCCTCGCAGGCAGTCGACCGGCATCCGGTCACCGCGGTACCGACCCCGCTCGCCAGTGGGTACGGCCAGGCGGGCACGCCCGTCGGCACGCCTTCCGGTGGGCGGTCGGCCGACCCGGCGCGCCATGGCCACACGAGCACGACGACGGCGAGAACCACACAGACCGCCGCGACGCCGACCAAGGGCATGGGCGCGCCGGCCACTACCCTGGGTCGCCCGCGCGATCGGACGGCCGACGGCGAGGATGCGTGCGGCGGCGGCTCTCCGGCGGGCCCGAGCAGGTCCGGGGCGCGGCGCGCCTCGGACGACCGCGATTCCGCCCCGGTGTCCAGGGGCTGTCTCTTCTGCCCGGCATGAGCAGCCGACTCCCACAGCACCCGCAGCTGCTCCCGGTCGGCATGCGCCATTCGGCCCAGTGCCTCCACGGCAGGCCAGGGCGGCAGCCGTGAACCGTTGACATAGCGCCGCCAGGAACTGCGGCTGTACCCGGTCCTGGCGGCGACGGTCGCTGCGCTCGCCTCACATCTGTCCAGGCACAGGCGCAGCTCCCGTACCAGCCGGACGACCTCGATCGGCAGGTCTCCCGGCAGTGGTCGCCAGCGGCCCACAACGCCCCTCCCTGCTCGGTCCGTCGTGCCACGAACGTTCCCCGGGCTCTTTCCAGCGTCCCGCCGGGTTGCCCAGGTCTCTGGCATCCTCGCAGGTCACGGACCGGGCGTCCCGGATTTGGGTCA
The DNA here is from genome assembly GCF_016741855.1 of Streptomyces musisoli. Lineage (GTDB taxonomy): Bacteria > Actinomycetota > Actinomycetes > Streptomycetales > Streptomycetaceae > Streptomyces > Streptomyces musisoli. The sequence goes on from NZ_JAERRH010000030.1 coordinate 19,784, forward strand.
GTTGCCCGGCACCGTTGGCCGCCGCGATCGCCCCCGGCCAGACTCGTCAGCAGCTGCGCTGTACATCGGGCCGGCCGACCTGCCGTACGTACACACTCCGGGGGTTCACGTGAACGCTGCCAGCCACGTCGTCTCAAAAGGACAAAGAGGCACAGGCGCTGCGGCGTCCCGCGGGACGGACGACGGTCCGAGACCTGCGCCGTGGCCCGGCGCGTCACCCGTCGACGGGCTGCTCCAGGACATCAAGGCATTCATCGAAAATCACCTTGCCGACGCCGATCTCTCGCCGGCCTGGATAGCCGCCGCCCACCACATCTCCGTGCGGTATCTGCATCATCTCTTCCAGCGGGACCGGCGGACCGTCGGCGCCTACGTGCGCCGACGGCGGCTGGAACGCTGCCGGGCGGACCTTGCCGACCCTGCTCTCGTCGGTCGCGGCGTCGGTCAGGTCGGGAGGCGGTGGGGCTTCCGTGATCCGGCGGTGTTCAGCCGGGCCTTCAAGGCGGCGTACGGGGTCACGCCCGGGGCCTACCGCAGGCGGCTGCTGCGGTAGGCCCCGGGACGCCCGCACTCCCCCCGGTCCTCACCGGTGGGCGCCACGCTCCGCTCGTGCGGCGGGCAGCAGGCCTCGCGGGGCGCGCTGCGGCTGCTCGTTGGAGTCGAGCGTGACGACGGCGCCACCCGCGAACGGTGTGGCGGGGCCGAAGTTGGATCCCCCGCCGAGCGCTCCGCGGGTGAGGACCTGCGAGCCGGTGACGGTGAGAGTGTCCCCGCTGAGGGCGGTGTTCAGCACGAACAGGGCTCCGGCCTGCAAGGAGCCGTCCTCCCAGGGAGCGGTGACCAGCAGCTCGGGCCGTCCGTCACCCGTCACGTCGAGAATTCGCAGACCGTAGCCGAAGCCCTCACCGACCTGGGCGCCGGCGCCGATCACCGCGGCGTTCTCGTCGAAGGTGGCGCCCGGGGCGGACAGCAGGCCCGCGCTGCCGCCGCGCAGCAACGTCACCGTTCCGGTGTTGTTCTCGCGCAGCGCCCCCGTCGCCAGGTCGGCGTAGCCGTCTCCGTCCAAGTCACCCACGGCGAGGGAGCCGCCGAAAAAGTCGTTCTCCTCAGGGGTGCCGGGGATGCCCGGGCTGCTCTGACTGATGGTCTGCACCCGGCTGGGGCTGATGCCTGCCGAGCCGCCACGGGCGACGACGAGGGCACCGGAGTACTGGGGAGTGCCGGACTCCCGGTCGGCGAACACCAGGACGTCGGCGTTGTTTCCGCCGTGGAAGCGGCCGACGGCGACCGTACGGAGGTGGTCCTGGGTGTGGGTGTCCTGGACGCTGATGGAACTGGTGGCGGCCGCGTTCACGCCTCCCGACGAGCCGGGGACCACCACGACGCCGCCCCAGGCGCCGGACACCCCGCTCACCGCCTCTCCGGGCGCGCTGACCACCAGGTCGTCCTTGGCGTCGCCGGTCACGTCCCCGGCGGCGACCGACCAGCCGAACTTGTCCCCCGTCTCGGGTGTCCCGGGAACTCCGGAGGTGTCCTGCGAGACGCCGACGGAACGGCTCGCCGTGATCCCGTTGCCGCTGCCGAACAGGACGGTGACCGCGCCCGCGCGCTGGGTGCTGCCGATGGCCTCACCGGGCGCGCCGATGGCGAGGTCCGCGAAGCCGTCCGCGTCGAAGTCGCCGACCGCGAGGCTCGCGCCGAAGCGGTCGCCGGCCTCGTTGTCACCGGGGATGCCCGGCACGCCCTGGTCTATCTGGGCGAGCCCGTTGGGGATGAGGCCCAGGTAGGGCGACGCACGTTTGCCGTACAGGATGGTGACCATGCCGACGGCGAGGTTGCTGTTGATGCTCTCGCTGGGGTTGCCGATCGCGACGTCGGCGAGGCCGTCCCGGTTGAAGTCACCGGTCACCAGCGACGCCCCGAAGGTGTCGTCGGACTCCCCGGTCCCCGGCACGAAGTCATGACTGTCCTGACTGACCGCCACGGCCGGCCCGGCGGGCAGCGTGCCGCCGCCGGGTATCACGTACACGGACCCGCCCTTGTCGAGCCCCTCGGCGTTCGGGTCCCCGGCGAAGGTGAGCCGGGCGCCGGTGGAGACGACCATGTCGGGAATGCCGTCCCCGTTGACGTCGGCTCGGGCGGCCGCGCCGCCTGGGGCCAGGCTGGCCGTCCTGTCCGGTGGGGCATCTGTTACAGCAGCGGATTCACTCGTCCGTTTCACGCGGTCTGTGCTGCCCTGCGCTGTGGCGGCGGGTGCAAGGACCACGGCAAGAACAAGCGTGATCGTCGTGAAGCGGGATCGACGTCTGGGCACGTTTTCTCCTCAGCTCGAATCAGGGCTGGTGATCGGTTCAGAGCGCGATGGTCAGGCCACGCATTACGGACCGAAGAACGACCAGATGTTCTTCCAGTCGAGCGTCGATCCCTTGCCGACCCCCAGCTCCCAACCGCCCCACCAACTGCCATTGGGGCGTTTACCGAAGGCAATGCAGCCGCCTCCGCCCTCGAAATAGCACAGCCGAAGGCTGGAGGCTCGCTGGGAGCTCGGGGCGCTGTAGACGCCGACACTGGTGTACCCGCCGAGCCCCACTTTTCGCTCGCGCAGGGATTTGATCTCGCCGCCCACGCCGTCGGCACCAAAGCTTCCGCCGTCACACTTCGCCTTTGCCTCGCACCCCAGCTTGAAGCAGACCCACAGGCACACACCCGTGTTCCACACCAGTCGTTCCCCGGGCTTCTTGATCGTCAGCCTTCGGCAGTGGCCGTGGTCGTCGCAGAAGTATTCCTCGCCAGGCCTGAGATCCGAAGGTCTTGCCGAAGGGGCTACAGGGGATACCTCAGAGGAAACGTACCCGTGCATGAACCAGGGAAGGCGGTACTGCGGTGGCGGAGCCACACCGCCAAGGCAGGGACCGCACACCTGGCTGCCTCCTCCACCGCCGAAGTTGCTTCCCCCACCTTGACTGCCGCCGTACTCGTGACCGATCTCCGAGGTGCTCTTGCCGTCCGGCCGCTGCCCCGGAGCGCAGGCGAACTCCCCTGTCGTCCCCTCACATGCCCGCAGCCCCGTCGGGTCGCTGAACGTCGTCGGGTTGCCGTCCGCGTACGTGTAGCCGTTCAGGGACTGGGGCTTGGTCTTGTCGTACAAGGGGTCCGGGGAGATGAAGCGGCCCAGGGAAGGGTCGTAGTAGCGCGCGCCGATCTGGTCGAGGCCGGTGTCGGCGTCCTCCGTCTTGCCCAGGAAGCCCCGGTCGGTCAGGGGCAGGGCGTCGGTGTCGCCGCGGTGCGCGCCGTAGGGGAGGTAGCGCTGGCGCGAGACCTTGCCCGTGGTGGCGTCGATGGCCAGCTGGGTCGAATTTTGCTGGTCGTTTCCCAGCCATTGCAGGGTGTCGGGCGTGCGTATCGCGACGACGCTGCCGCCCGCGGTGTAGTAACGGGTCGCGCCGACCGTGGAGCCGGTGCGGGTCAGTTCCATGCCGTCCAGGTAGACCGTCGTGCCGCTCGGGGTGCGGCGGACCAGCCGGTCGCCGTCGGCGTTGTACGCGAACGACGTCGTCGCCCCCGCGCTGGTGACCGAGGCGAGGGAACCGCTGTCGGTCCAGGCCAGGGTGGCCGCCGTGCCGCCGACCGAGCGTGAGGTGAGGCGTCCGTCGGCGTCGTAGCCGTAGGTGTCGGAGCCCACCGAGGTGACCGCGTGCGGGCGCACCGCCGTCGGTCCGGGGTCGGGGTAGGAGTAGGTGCGCGTGGCGGCGGCGTCGGTGACGGCGGTCATGTCCCCCACGGCGTCGTAGGAGTACGCCAGCCTGTACGGGTCCGTGCCTGTCTTGTCGGCACCCGACGGCCCCGTGGAACAGGCCGCCGTGGTGGTCCATGCGTTGCTCAGGCGCTGCAGGGCGTCGTAGCCGTAGCACTGGTTCTGCGGTACCGCCTGGGTCTGGTCGGTGACCGAGGTCAGGTCGCCGTCGTCGTCGTAGGCGTAGGTGTCGTACTGCACCCGGTCTCCGGCCACGTAGCTCTGTACGGACGACAGACGCTGCGCGCCAGAGTTCTCGTAGCCGTACTGCCGCTGCACGCTGCCGTCGGCCGCGTAGCTCCTGCCCTCGAGCACCCCGTTGCCGTAGTAGGTGCTGGTCTTCACGTAGGTGGCGGTGTCGCCGGTGAGGGTGTCCGGCCGGCCGGTGTCCGTGTACCCGGTGGTGACCTTCTCGGCGGGCAGGCCGCCGGCCGCTGGATAGGTCATCGAGGTCTGGTGCCCGGCGCGGTCGTATCCGTAGCCGTAGGTGTAGCTGCCGGCCAGCGCTCCTTCGGCGGTGGGCACGGTCCATGTGCGGCCGGTGACCTGGTAGCGCAGGTCGTAGCCGGTGACGTCGACGCGGTAGGGCTGTCCTCCGCTCCAGCGAGTGGTCGTGGCGGGACGGCCGAGGACAAATTTGGTGGGAGTGCCGGTCTGGCCCGCCATGGGCACGGTGTCGTAGGTCCATTCGGCGAGCTTGGTGTCACCCACCGATCCGGACCATTCCGTGCGTTTGCGGTTCAGCGCGTCGTAGGTGTAGGCGAGTGTCTTGCCGGCCGCGTCCTTCGTGGTGAGGACGTTGCCCGCGGGGTCGTACGTGGTGGTCGAGGAGCCCGCGTCGGGGTCGCGGGTGCTGGTGCGGTGGCCGAGCCAGTCGTAGCCGTAGGAGGTGAGGTTGCCGGCCGCGTCGGTGACGGTGGCCGTCTCTCCGCGAGGTGTGTACGTGTAGCTGGTGGTGGGGGTCGCGGACGGCGGCACGTCACTGCCGGCGGGGACGTTCTCCTGTACCTTCGCGAGTCGGTCCAGGCCGTCGTTCCAGTAGGCGGTCCGGGCGCCGCGCGGTGGGGTGACGACCTTTCCGTCGCCGTAGTTGGCGGTCGTTGTCGTCCGGTCGACCGCGCCGTAGCCGTACAGCGTGCTGGAAGTCTCCCGCTGCAACGCGTCGTAGGTCTTCTCCGTCCACGACGGAATCTCGGTGGGAGCCGGGTTGAGCAGCAGGTCCGGGTCGTCGCCGGGGGCCTGCGTGTTGTAGAGAGCTGCCGAGGTGCCCTTGGCCAGGCCGCGGTCGTCGTACGTGGTGACGGTGACCGTTCGCCCGCCGGTGCGGGCCGCGCTGGGCGCCTGGACCTCCCGCGTGCGGCCGAAGCCATCGAGATAGGTGTAGGTCGGAAGCCACTGGGGGGTGCCGTTGGTGATCGACTGCAGCTGGCGCGCGGTCACGACCGTCGGCTTGTCCGGCTGCGAGTTGGGGGCGGTTCCGTCGACGGTGACGCGGTAGCCGTACTCGTAGGAGGGCACCACGCCGGTCGGCGGCGGGACGTCCACGCCGTTCGGCTTGGGTTCGGTCGGCAGCCATACCCGGACCAACCGGCCGGCACCGTCGTAGTCGGTCGTGGTGGCCAGGCCGTTGGGGTCGACGGTGCGGGTGACCACTCCGAATGCACGGCTGGTGTAGGTCGTGGTGCTCTGGTTCAGCGGATTGGTCGTCCTGGTGCCGTTCACCGGCCAGCCGCTGGCCGGGTTGTAGGACGTCGTGGTGGTGTGGTTGAGCGGGTCGGTGTCGGAGGTGACACGGCCGTACTGGTCGTAGATCTTCTTCTCGTCGGCGTGGGAGGTGTCGTTCCAGTACCGGCGGATCTCGGTCGGGTTGCCGTCGATGGGCTGGTCGCTGGTGCCGGGTGCGGTGGCGTTGTCGTAGAGGGTCACGGTGCGGGCCACCACCGGCCCCGGGCACTGCGTGGTGCTCGCGTCGGGGTCGCCGTTGTGCGTCTCCTGGGTTTCGGGATAGTCCAGCATCCAGCGCCAGTCACTGGTGTTCTGCGCGTAGGTGATCTCGCTGCAGGTGTTGTCGGTCGCGGTGCCGATCTCCCCCCACTGGACGGTCCGGGTGGGCAGTCCACCGTTGGCGGTGCTGTAACCGTCCTTGTCGCTGCCGGTCTGCCGCCAGGTCCCGTCGGACCTCAGCTGCCGGGCCCGCGTCTGGTACGGACGGATCATGTGGGCGTTGTGCAGGCCAGGGCCGTTCGCGGTGGCGCCCGAGTCCCAGTAGGTGTACCGCTCGGAGGCCAGTTCGGTCCGTGAGCCGTCGGAGTTCAGACGGTAGTGGCGGGTCTGCAGCGTCTCGCCGCTCTTGGCGTGGTTGTCGGCGAACTGGTTGCCGTCCCAGTCGGTGACGCTGACGTTCTTGGTGCCGCCGCTCTTGAGCTTGTCCCCGTCCATGCCGCGGAAGTGGGTGGTCTCCGTGACCGTGCGCTGCCCGGACGGGCCGCTGCCGTCGGTCTGCCGGACGGTGGCGTAACCGCGCCAGTCGGCCCACTGCTGCTGGTCGGTGGGTGTGGTGAGGTCGTCGTCGTAGTGCCAGGCCGGTGTGCCCAGGTAGTCGTACTGGGTGGTCCTGGTGGGCGAGCCACCGATCAGGTCGACCTGGTCGAGCTTGGTCACCAGGTACTTATGGAAGACGCCGTGCACGGTCGAGGAGGCCCCTTCGGGCCGGTAGTCGACGCGGAAGCATTCCTGGTCGTTGGTGTCCCAGTGCTTGCCCGACTCCCAGGTGGAGTCGGAACCGTCGCTGGGACAGGTGGCGGCGGCGGAGCCGTGGCCGTAGTGGATGTCCGTGGCGCCGCCGAGCCCGTTCTGGATGCTGGTGATGCGGCGCATGGGCATCGCCTTGGTGGTGTCACCGCTGGGGTAATCGACCCGGTTGTTGAGCCAGGCCCCGTCGAAGTCCACGGCGGGCAGGGTGACGTTCTCCGCCCATGTGCCCTGCACCTGGATGTAGTTGAGCCACAGCATCGCGTCGGTCGCGCCGGGCGGGTCGGGCATCGCGTAGGTGGGTTGGATGCGGTCGACCTGCAGGTAGGCCGAAGTGGCCGGGTCCCAGACCTGTGTGGTGATCGACGCCAGGCGCCGCGTGACGAAGAAGGCCGGGGAGTTCTTGGTGCAGTCCTGCCCGCTGGTGCAGATCAGATCGACGGGTACGTCGGGGTAGTCGCTGTCGCTGGTGGAGGTCGGGGCGGAGCAGTTCGGGCTCTGCTTCGTGACGTCGGACAGACAGCGGTAGGCGGTGGTGAAGTCCACGCGGTCGGCCGGCTTCTCGCCGGTCTGCATGCCGTACTCGACCCGGCTGAGGTATCCGCCCCTGTCGTAGGACTCCTTGTCGCCGTTGGAGAAGCGCTTGTAGTAGTTGGTCTCCTTGGTCCATGAGAAACGGGTGTCGTTCTCGTTGGGGTCACGGATCTCGTCCAGGTTCCAGCGGTACGTCTGGCGGCACAGTGACTGCGCCGCGCCGTGGCAGGGTTCGCCGCTGTCGTTGCCGATGACCGGTACTGTCCAGTTGGAGTCCTCGTGGTAGCCGAAGAAATAGCGGGTGCCGTCGTCGGTGGAGACCACCCAGGCTTCCTTGCTGTTGTCGGAGTTGGCACCGTCGTAGGTGTGCTCGATCTTCCAGCCCGGGTCGTCCTCGGCGTGGTATCTGCCGTTGCCGTCCTTGATCAGCTCGGTCGTCGTGCCCTGCAGGGAGATGACGTACTCCGCGCCGTCCTCCGCGCCCGAATATGGCGAGTGCCAGCACAGGTCGGACAGGGTCGGGCTTCCGTCGTCGACGCACGCCCGGTACTTGCGCTCGATGAATCCGGGGTTCAGGTCCCAGCCCAGTCCCACCCAGGACGCCTGGTTGTTCGAGGCCGAGGTGCGGCCGTCGACCGACTGCGCGGAGTAGTCCAGCGACAGGTCCGGCGCCTTGCCGTAGGGCGGAGGGGGCAACGGGAGCGGGTAGGAGTACTGGAAGTCACCCGACTCGGGTCCGACGGACCACTTGCCGGACGCCTTGAGATCGGTCGCCCGGTAGTCGCCGGAGCCACCGGACGCGGTGCTCACCAGCGCGTACACGGCGTCGTCGGCCAGCGGCACCCGGGCACTGATCCGCCCCCTGGCGACGTCGTTGGCCGCAGGCACGAAGGCCGCCCGTCCTCGGCACGGTCTGGCGTCCAGTACGCACCGGGGCAGGCGTTCCACTCGTAGTCGGCTCGCCAGGTCGCCGCCGGCAGCGTGACGGAACGACGCATAGTCCATCGTGACGGTCGCCGGCGCGCTCGCGGGTCTCGCCTGTCGTGCGGCGTCGTCGGCGCGGGCAGCGGTGAAGACGTATCCGAGGGCTCCCAGCCGCCGCGCCGTGGCCCGGCCGTAGGTGCGCATCGCGACCCGGGCCGTGGTGTCCGCAGTGGCCGTCAGGGCGAGCCCGGTTCCGGGCAGCTTTGTCGCGTGTCCTTTGGTGACATCGAGGGTCGCGGAACGCGCCGCCGGCCAGGTGGGCGCCGCCGGTGACGCGGATGAGACGGCCTCCCGGTCGCGGCGTCCGGCCGCGGCGGGCAGGGGACGACCGGGTACGGACTTCTCCTTGCGCAGTGTCCCGGCAATCGGGGAGGTCTTCGCAGTGACGGTGGTCAGCGCGGGGGCCGGGACGGCGCCCTGCAGCAGCCCGGCGGTGATCAGTGGCGGGCACAACAGTGCCAGCCACCACGGCAGTCGTCTGCGTACCTTCACAAGGCTCTCCCCCTCAGCCTGTCCGGGACAGCCGCCGGCCATGGGCCGGGGCACCTTCAGCAGTGGAACCGCGGCGAGCCTTTCACCGGGCGCGGCCCGACGCATTGACCGTGAACGCAAAACCGTTGTTGCTCAGCGCAAGGATCCGGGCCGGTCGGTGCCGCGGCGGGCGACCACGGCTTGCGGCTCCGGATCTCGGTGTCGGCGCCGGTCCACGGCGGCACAGAAGCCCAGTTGGAGTCGGTGTTGCGCCGGCAACGACCACATCGGCGTTCGTGCCGTGACCGCGGTGAGAAACCCCTTTCCCGCCCCTTGGCGTTGTGGCTGACGAGAACTGCTGCGACGACTTCGGGCCGTTGACCGAGCAGCCTCGTCCGGCGCACCGTCTTCCTCTCACCGTCCGCGGCTCGCCCACCCTCGACCCGGAAGCTGACGTCACGATGAATCCCTCCAACGATCGACGCCGCCCACGCCGGGCAGGCCGCCTCCTGGCCCTGGCCCTCGCCGCCGGTGCACTGCTGTGGCAGCCGGGGCAGGCTGCGGCGACGTCGACAGGTTCGACGCCGACCGCCGTGCAGGCGACCGCTGCCCACGCGGCCGCAACGGTTGACAGCGGTTTCGGCCTCGCGGCCACCGACCTGAGTGACCGCGCCGCCGATCTGACCGCCGCGCTGCCCACACAGGGGGTCCAGAACCTGCTCAGCCAGGCCGACAAGTCCGTCAGCAGCGGAACTGCCTGCGCGACCAATCCGTTCGGCGCCGGCGACGGCGGCATCGCTCCGCTGCGCCCCGCCGTCAAGTACTGCTGGAGCGACGACGACGCCCTGAGCAAGGAATGGATCCCACAGGGGATCACCGGTGTCTCGGATGCCCAAGCCGATGAGTACTGGGGGACCAAGCGGCCCGTGATCACGTCCTGGTACGACGACTCCACTGCCTGCACGCCGTCCGGTACGCCCGCGTGTGCCGACAAGGGGGTGCGCCTGTCCTTCCTCGACCCGGCCACCGGAAAGTATCGCCACGTGCTGCTCGCGTACCCGTACTACAACTCTTACGGGCACATCTCGTACCGTGCCATCGACATCCACTCCGGCGGGATCGCCTGGTACAAATACCGCCTCTACGTCACCGATGCCCTCCACGGACTGAGGGTGTTCGACCTGCGCGACATCCTCGACCTCGACCCGGACCGGCATCCCGCCACGAACAACAGCACTCCCGACGGCCTGACCAGCGACGTCCAGGACAACGGCAAGGTGGGACGGCAGAGCAACGTCTGGTACTCCTACGGCTATCGCTACGTCCTGCCGCAGGCCGCCTCGTACGATTTCGTCAGCGCCCAGCACAACAGCTCGGCCGGCACGTGCGAGTCAAACGGGGCGCCCAAGGCATCCTACCTCTCGGTCGACCGCAGCAGCAGTCCCCCGCAGCTCATCATGGGCGAGTACTGCACCACCGACTCCACCCATCCCGGCAACGGCCGTATCGGCGCCCTGCCCGTCGACGACGCGGACGGATCCCTCCTGTCGGCTGCCGACGGCCTGGTGTCGGCGGTCGGCACCTACGCGCTACCAGTGAAACAGGTCCAGGGGGCCTCCCGTTACGCTGGCCGCTGGTACCTCAACCAGAGCCACCGATACAGCGACGCCAGCCTGTGGCGGGCAGCAGTGGGAAGCGACGGCGTCCTGGCCGTGACCGGTGGCGAGATCCGCACAGCGGTCGGCGCCGAGGACATGTACTACGAGCACGGACAGGCCACCGGCGCGGCACCTTTACTCTGGTCGCAGAGCGAGCACCGCGCCGACATCAACGACCCTTCCTGTGCAACGACCGACCCGACGCCATGCGGACGGGTGATCTATGCCCACCGGGTGAGCGACATCCTCACACAGCCGTGAGGCGCATGCGCCGCTTCACGGGGAGGAGTTGACGCGTTCGGTGCCCCGGAGAAACTGAATGCCGCGCAGGGGATGGAAGCGCCCTCCGAGGCTCCGATCACCCTAACGCCGAACGAGCCGACCGGTGTTCGATTCTTTTTAAAGGGCGCGCGCCCTGCGCGGACCGGGCACGACCGCAAACGCATTACCCGTACTGGCTCTGCGGTGCGGCCACATAGCGTCCGGCACCTCCGAGCCGGAGCCCGACCTCCCGGCCATACGCTCGGCACCAACCTCCGACCGCACCTGTCGGTCATTCCATTGCCCCACAGGTGGAACACCACATGACCAGAGAGAAGCCAGCCTGACGGTGCGTAGAAGGAGCCGTACGTCGAGTCCGTGGAGTGCTCGCGCTTCGTCCTCACGGATGAATGTCCGGCGAACGCCGAGAGCTGGTTCCTAGCCCGCTGCTTCGATGAGCTCCTGGTGCTTGGCGTGCGCGGGGTCGTCTCGTTCGCCGACCCCGTGCCGCGCAGGGATGCCTCCGGCACGTTGGTGGCTCTCGGGCACGTCGGCACGATCTACCAGGCCACGAATGCCGTCTCCATGGGCGACGCCGCGGACCGTGAAGCTGTTGCCGAACGGCGTCGTACTGAACGGGCGCATGGCGCAGAAGGTGCGCCGCCAAGAGCAGGGCCACGAGTATGCCGAAAAGCTGCTGATCAGGCTGGGCGCCCCGGCTCCTCGTGCAGGCATGGACCCGAAGGTCTGACTGCGGGAGGCGCTGGTGGCGGTGGGGGCCCGAAATCAGCGGCACCGCGGTGTGCATCGGTTCTGCGGACAGTTGCCGCGTGTTGCCGCTCGGCTGACGACGCTAACAGGGCGACGGGCTCGCATCTGATGACTACCGTCCAAGACACCCTCCAGCAGGCGGTCAGCCGGTCCCATGCCAAGATCTGGGCCCTGGTCGAGCAGGCCGTCGCCACCCTCAAAGGCTGGCGGCTCCTGCGCGAGCTCCGCTGCTCGACCACCCGGATCACCGGTCTCGTCCAGGCCCGTCCTCTGCCTGCATCTCGCCAGCTCAGCCTGAGGATGGAAAACCTTCACCGGCTCAGACACGCAATGCTTCCCAGTGCCCGGGCACGGCGCGGGCCTTTTTGCAGGACACGCCCTAGCGATCTTTGACGCAGCGAGGGTCGGAGGGCAGAGTTGGCTTACGCGGGCGCAACCGCCTTTCGTCTGATGGTCATATCATCCGTCGTCGTATTCCTGGACGGTGTGGTCACGGTGCTTGCAGGGTCTTTCGCAGGCGCCAGATCGAAGGACGCGCGGGAAACCACAACACACCAAGGGGAATCATGGCAGCCGAAAAGGCACCGATGGAGCCGAATGACGAGTCACTTAAGGAGCTCGAGATCACTGAGGATGACCTTGAGTGCACTGACGATTTGGCGCGCTACACCACAATGTGCACCACTTTCAGGGACACGGTCATCCAATTCAAAGAGACGGATATCGACAGACTGTACTCACGGCCGGTCGCGAGCATCACCACTGAATTCAAATTTGCCGAGGAGGGGGTGGAGGCCGAGCGCCGTGAGGCCGAGCGCCGTGAGGCCGACATGACGCAAGACCGAGGAAAGGAGACGAAATAGAAGACACCGGTAATTGGAGTGAGTGGCCGCAGGATCGTCGTCCACTTTCCATCCGAGACCGGCGAAGTGCCGGAACTATCAGTAGGCCGATCGAATCAGACCGGCCTACTGATTGCGATCATCGGTACGGCACGATGCCGATGTTTTTCTTCATCTACGACTGAATCCGACCTTGTTTTGTGCTTGTATTGACATGCCGACTCGTCGACCCGATTACAGATCATCAAGGCAGCTTGGTCGCGGCGTGCAAACACCTATTCGGCCGCTGATATTTCGGTGGTGTTCAATGCTGATGACGCACAGAGTTGGACGGGCTACGCGAGGCGGACGCGAACCTCGATCGCGACGGTGCTTGCACGCTGATCTGACGGCGAATGAGCTCTCGTTGGGTCCACGTGGTTGAGCCCGGTGAGTTCTTCGTCGCCCGCGTTCCGGCGCTGCCGTTCTCCACGCTGACCGATTGGTCGGCCGGTGTGGAAGCGCCGGGGGCGCCCGCCGCCGAACTCGATGAAGCGCTGGCGCGCGATCGAGCGTTGCTGGGGTCACGATTGCAGGCCTTGTGCCGGCGTACTGATATCGCCCGTGCCCTATTCGAAGCGTCACCCGATCTGGTGCGCGCCACCACTGACGGCGGTGCGCCGCCACGCAGTGACGCTCCTGGCACGTTCCCTGCACGAGCACAGATCGCGCTGGTGCGGTATCTCTTCCGGATGGCGTCGCGGCCGACGCCGTTTGGCCTCTTCGCCGCGTGCGGTGCGGGGACGATCGGACCGACGACGACGTCGCTGTCGATCCCGCCACGCAACCGTTGGCGCCAGAAAACGATGCTCGACGGCGCATATCTGGACGCTCTGCTGATGGCACTGTGCGACTCGCCCGTGCTGCGAGACCGGCTCACGCTGCGACCGAACGAGACGATTACCCGCGTGGCCGGCAGGCTTATGCTGCATAGGAGACGTGCCGCCGGAGACGAGCGCCAGCACCAGACGATCGAGGTCAGGCCCACGCTGGAGTTGGAGCGTGCGCTGGATGCTGCGGGCCCGGGTGCATGCGCACCGGAGATTGCCGCCGCTGTGGCAGCCCCCAGGCCGATGACGCCACGACAGCTCGACTTCGTGCGAGCACTTGTCAAGGAGCAAATCCTGGTCGCCGACCTCCAACTCCAGGTCACCGGGGCAATGCCGTTGGACGCGCTGATCGACGATCTGGAGAACGTCGGTGCCGGCCTCCCGACGGCCGGGGTCCTGCGCGCCGTGCGTGACGCGCTGGACCAGCTCGACGACGTCGGCGGGCTTCAAGATCCGAAGATTCACCATGCGATAAGGGACCAGCTCGCCCAGATTCGCGCCGTAGCGGTTCCGACGCAACCGTTCCGTACAAGTCTCTCGCTCCCGCGAGGCGGCTTGAACCTGTCTTGTGCAACAGCGACTGAGCTCGAACACGGCGTGCGGCTGCTAGCGCGGATTGCACCCCCCTCAGCGCCCGATGAACTCGCCAACTTCAAGCTAACGTTCGCTGAGCGCTACGGCCGACGGGAGGTGCCACTCGCCGAGGCGCTGGACGATCGGATCGGCGTTGGTTTCGGCATTCCGAGGGCAGAACGGGCGTCACTACTCGACGGACTGCTGCGCAACGATCGGCCAGTGCCTCCCCCGCCCCCACCCTCCACGAGGCGCGACGCGGCGCTGCTCAAAATGGTTCTGCGCGCCGCCGAGTCGGGAAGCCACGAGGTGGAGCTCAAGTCGGCTGACATCGAGGCGCTTGCGGCTGAGTCGCCGCGTTCGGCTCCGGCAAGCTTCGCTGTGGTCGCCAGCCTGGCGAACACGACGGGCGGACCACGGATTCTCTTCAGCTCGTGTGCGGGCCCCTCCGGGCTCGGGGCACTCGGCCGCTTCTGTCATACCGATCGCGACCTCGCCGGTCTCGTTCAGCGCCACCTGCAGGCTGAGGCTGCCCTCGATCCCGATGCTGTGTTCGCCGAGATCGTCCACCTGAGCGGGAGCTCCAGCATCAACGTCCTCGCCAGGCCGTTGCTACGCGAGTGGGAGATCGAATGGCTCGGCCGATCGGGCGCGGCGCCGGACCGGCGGCTATCGGTCGCAGACCTCCTTGTGTCGGTCCGTGACGACCGGGTCGAGTTGAGAGCGAAGAGTCTGGGTCGCCGAGTAGTCCCGCGCCTTACCTCGGCTCACAACTGGACATCATCCCGCACCCTGCCGATCTACCGTTTTCTGTGCGCGCTCCAGGAGCAGGACAGCGCCAGCGTGCTGTACTGGGATTGGGGCCCCCTTCTGAGCGCCGCCTTTCTTCCTCGGGTGACGTGGGGCCGTGTGGTGTTGTCGCGGGCTCGTTGGTTGCTGGCCTCATCAGAGCTGGATCCGGGCGAGCGCGAGCCGTGGCGTGCCGTACAGACGCTGCGCGCTATTCGCGGCCTGCCGCGGTGGGTCGTGGCCGTCGAGGAAGACAAGGAACTCCTGGTGGACTTCGACAACGTCCTCAGCGTGGATTCGTTCGCGCAACTGTTGCGAAGCCGTGGCTGGACGATCGTCAAGGAGATGTTCCCCAGCCCGGATGAGTTGGTGGCACGAGGCGCAGAGGGTGCCTATACCCATCAGCTGATCGTCCCGTTCATTGCCAAGGCCGCCAGCGCGTCCGAGTCGGCACGTGCACGCGCCGTGGACTCGGGGGGACCATCTCCGCCTCCGCGGATCTTCGCCCCCTGCGGCGAATGGGTTGCGCTCGAGCTCAACTCGGGGACGGCGCTGGCTGATCGCCTCCTCCTGGAGATGGTTGCGCCAGTGCTCGGTGCCTTGGCCGCGGACGGCACCACCGACTGTTGGTACTTCGCCCGGTTCAACGGGCGTTCACCCGGTATCGCGGTGCATGCCCATGGCAATCCCGATGTGCTGGTGCACGCCCTGCGGGGTCTGGCGGCCCAAGCCCTCGACGTCGGCATGGCCCGCGACGCAAGCTTCAGGACCCATGTTCAGCAGGCGGGCGTCGGCGAAGCGGTCGTCGACCAGACCGCTGCGGGCCGACTGGCCCAGGCCGACTCGAACGCCGCGGTCGACCTGTTGTCGGTGCTAGGCGCGGACAATCGACGCCAGGATGACCGCTGGCGAGTTTGTCTGGTCGGCGTCGACCGGTGGTTGCGCGATGTTGGACTCGATCTTGACCAGCGGCTGGCCCATGCCAGGGCGATGAGCCGTGCGCTCGCCCGGGGGCAGCAGCTCGCTGACAGTGCGTCCCGGCGGCTGGGCGAACGCTTTCGCGCGGAGAGGCTCACGCTTGGTCGATTGCTCACGGCACCGCAGGAAAGCGATCCGCTCGCGCCATGTATGGCCATCCTGGACCGCCGCACGGCGGGGACGGCGTCGATCCTCGCGCAGCTCGCCGACGCAGGGGATCCGACCCAGAAGTTGCGCGCCCGGCAGGAGCTGCCTATCTCGCTCGCGCGCGACTGGGTCAACCGCGTGATGCGCTCGCGCGACCGCGCCCACGAGTGGGCGATCTATGAGCTGCTCAGGCGTTTGTATGAGGCGTCGGTACACCTTCGATCAGCCTCGGCGCGTCCTGACCCGAAAGCCGCGCAGGGATGAGTGGATGACCCCTTACCCGGAGTCGACGCACGAGAGCGTCGCGACGCCGTCGGTTCCGACTCGCAAGCTTGCCGCGGCCGTGATGGAAAGCCTCACCGCGCCGAACCTGGAGCGGGTTGCAGCGCAGGCTGGTATGCCCGTCGACGTGCTTGTGGCTGCGCGTGACGCCTTCATTTCAGGGGGAACCGCCGCGATCCACTGCCTGGACCGCCAGCAGCGATGGCTTCAGTACTCGATTTCAGTGGGTCCGGACGGTTGGCAGCGGATCGTCTGCAGCGACATCGGCACTCGGATCCTTGCGTGGCTTCGGGGCGGCCCCGGCCGGGGATTCTTCTACATGCACAAGCCGCCAGGGCTCAGGGTCAGGTTCTGCGGCGTCGACGGTCGGTGTGCCGACGCACTGAAAGAGGCACTGGACGTCTATGTGGCCGAGGCAACGATCACATCGTGGTCTGCCGGCCCGTACGACGCGGAGGTAATGCAGTTCGGCGGCGCCACCGGACTGTCGTTGACTCACCGATGGTTCACCGCCGAGAGTCTCGCGGTACTCGAGCACCACCGCCTGCGCCTCGACGGCACCGCGCGGATAGGATCGGAGCTCTTTTCACTGCTTTTGATCGACCGTCTCCTCCGGCGCCTGTGTGACGATTGGGAGCGCTGGGACGTCTGGTGCAAGCTGGCGCTCACCGGACGCCTGGTTGACGATGCCGCCGGCGCGGTCGATCTGTCGCGCTCGCGAGCCATCCGCTTGCTGCTCTCCCACCAGGCCCGGATCCTCGGCGCTGCCAGCGAGCCGGAGCGCACGCTGTTTGCCCGGTACGACGCGGCTCTCGACGAGCTCTGTCCGGAGATTCAGGCCGCAGTGGACGCCGGTCGACTGCTATGGGGCTTGCGCGAGATCATCCCATTCTGGATGGTGTTCCACTGGAACCGGATGGCATTCGACTTCGAAACGCAGAAGCGGCTGGCGGCCACGGTTGCGGCCGCCCTGTCGCCGAAGCTCACCCCTGAAGCCGTTGACTGACCAGCAGGTAGTAGCGGCGTGCCCGCAGCGCCGAGCCTTCCCCGGGCCGCCCACTCCCGCCCGGTAGAGTCACGCCCGTCGAGGGCGAAGAAGCAGGGCACCGACGGCCCGTGGATCTGATGTGACGATTCACCCCCGGCCGTGGGGCTCGGCGACTCGCTGCTGGCGTGAAGGCGCTCGCCCACGAATGTGCCGGTGCGATTGCTCGCCCTCCCTCTCGAGCACCCCCGCCATCACGTCCATCAACGTCTTCACTCTTAGTCGGCAGGTCATCGTCTCGGTGCCGGTCACCGTTCCCAACTCGCTGAACTTGTTGCCCGGCGCGCCACCACCACACACCCCGAAATATTCACACTCGCGTGCGCACGCCGCCACCCCGACGGCGAGGTCCTCATAAAAGGCAGAACCTGTTACGCGCTCGACGAACGTAGAAAAATCGTCCTCAGTCACGTGCGCCCAGGTGAAGCTCCGATACCGCGATGTGGGCGCAATCGAGAGCAGCTCGGGTGAGAACGTCGACACTCGACCGTTCACGTCGAAGTTTAGGATCGACCCGAGTGCGTTCTCCCCGTTCACAAAGCTGCAAGAGGTCGGCCGTAGAAGCAGGTTTCGCGAATCGACGATCTCCCGGATCCTCACCTCTGGGTGAGTCTTCGTAAACTCGTAGAGAGTGGAGAAGAACTGGCGATACAACGCCGTCGCGTCATCACCGGCCAGCGTGGAGGTCAGATGCGCGCCCTCAATTTCCTCCACGTTGAAGCCGATGCTGGTGATCCCACACTCTTCGATCCAGTCGCAGACCAAGTCGGGCCGCATGAGCGAATCAACAGTCAGCACGGATGTCACCGAGAATTCGATCCCACTCTTGGCCAGCAATTTGGCACCCGCCATGGCGCGGTTGAACGTACCGCGTCCGTACCGGTCCTTCCGGTGCCGGTCGTGCAACTCGGCCGGCCCGTCAATGCTGAGACCGATGAGCATGGTGTGCTCCCGCATGAACTCGCACCACGCCTCGGTGATCAACGTGCCATTGGTCTGAAACTGGTGAACGCACCGCACACCTCGGTCACTGAGCCGGGCGAACTCAGCAAACGCGGCCCTGTAGAACGAGCGCGGAACCACCAGCGGCTCACCGGCGTGCCACGCGACGTCAACAACCGGCGCAAACTCGGTGACACCGAAGAGGAACTGTACGATCGACCGCACCGACTCCATTGACATCCGCGTGCGATCCAGCCGCGCCGGCAGGTAGCAGTAATCGCAGTCGATGTTGCAGAACGGGCTGGGTTGGACGATGACGGTCGACGTCGGTAGAACAACGGCGGGTCGGCGGCCTTCCATTCCGGACCACATAACTAGCCACATCCCCTCACGATGCTGAGCGGAGCCAAACAAACGCTGCAGCACTTTGCTCGAGGGCTATCTGATTCGATAGCGTGTACAAGGACGTCTGATGATTCCGGCCGCCACGATCTGCACAACCGGCAGCGGGCGCGTCGATCCGGCGGTCAGGCCGGCTCCAGCACACCTACAGGCCAGCTACCGAGCCAGTAGGCGACGATCGACGGAAGCCTCGCGTCCAGCGTCGAGCCGTCGTGCACGAGCAGCTCTGTCGGCGCGACGTAGGCCTGCCCCGGTTCCATCACCACCGAGTAACAGCGCAGACGTCCACCGTTCGCCACGAACGCTCGCACGTCGTCGGTATGCGGGAGATGCTCGTCCGGCCTACCTAGACTGCGACAGATGTGACACGCACTCGGGCTGGCGAACAGAAGCGCCCTACTCCCGGGTCCGAGGTTGACGGTGAGGCGCCGACGGCTGGCAGCGCGGGTGCGCATGGGCATTTGGTCCCAGTTGTCGACGTGGAGCCCCAATCGTTGGCCACTGGGACGGCGTTCAGTGGTGGTGAGCTGCCCTGGGGCGTCGAGGCGGATGGCGAGGAATGCGCCGTCACCGAGCGGGCTGAGATTTTGCCGAGCCAGCTGTCGCATGGACTGGAGCGTGTCATCCGAACTCCACCATTGCCTGATCTGGTCCGGACCGCCGGTCGGGAAGGTGTCTTTGATGTATGCGCGGGCTTCGTTCAGCCCAGCTGGAGCGCGCACGAACTCGATCGCCTCCGAGTGGAATGTTCCGCAAGCCGACAACGGGAGCTCGGAGAAGTCGATCTTGATCCACGCCCCGTCTGGCACGACCGCGCCCGCCTCATACCGCTCGTCATTGTCAGCAACCCGCCGCACGCTGTCCGCGATGCGGGCGGTGACGGCCGGAACCTTTGCCAGCGCCGGGTGTTTCATGCGGTTTTTCTATCACTTCTGGTGGTTACAGTAGGCTTGCGCCACGCTCTTCTCGCACGCTCGCTGGCCTGGACCGCGACCCAGCGCGACCTCGTCACCCCAGACGATCCGGGACCAACGCGATCCCACACTCGCCGAACTGCTCGACCGAGCCACCCTAAAGCTCGTGCCGGCCGAACCTGGCTACCCCCGTCTGGTCCGAGGTGTCCGGGCCGCTCAACCCCAGAGGCGAAACCTCACGTTGAGCCTGACCCTGCGGGCGCGGGGGCTGAACCGCGCTGGGTTCCGTAGAGGCTCCGTCCGGTGGAAAGTTGGAGCCGTGTCACGTGCGAGTAAGAGGTCATCTCATTTGGCTGAGTGGGCTGTCGGCTGTGGTGGGGATCATTGAGCGGCTGGTGCCGGACGAGCTGTGGGAACTGTTCCAGAGGGTCGCGCCGGAGGCGCCATCGCGGCCTCAAGGTGGTGTGAGTATGAGGGCCCTGAAAAAGGGGAGCTGACAGGTCCGAATCCTTCGACCGGGGCAAGTCGACTCGAAGATCCACCTGATCACCGAGCGGACCGGTCTGCCCCTGTCTGTCGGCATATCCGGTGCCAACGTCCACGACAGCCAGGCCCTGATCCCGCTCGTGAAGGGCATTCCGCCGATCCGATCCCGGCGAGGTCCCCGTAGGCGTAAGCCCGGCAAACTGCACGCCGACAAGGGTTACGACTACTCTCACCTGCGGCGATGATTATCCCAGCGGGGTATCCGGCACCGCATAGCCCGCAAGGGAGTCGAGACCTCGCAGCGGCTCGGTCGGCACCGCTGGACCATCGAGCGCACGATGGCCTGGCTCGCTGGGTGCCGTCGCCTCCATCGTCGCTACGAGCGCAAGGCTGAGCACTTCCTCGCCTTCACGAGCCTCGCATGCACCCTCATCTGCTACCGCAGACTTACCAAATGAGATGACGTCCAAGTGGCCGGCGGAAGCTCGTGCCCTACTCGAAAATCGGCGAGGCCAGTAGCGTCCGGTCCCACGATGGTGGCATCGCGGTGGCCGCGGCAAGCAATGCCAATGCCACTCCGGTCGCGCCGGTCAGCAGCGATGAGCCGTCGCCGTCCCACGGATCTGGCTTGGGATACCCGGCGAAGTCGCCGCCACCGGGCTCGTGAAAGTCGAAAGTGCGCATGAACCAGAACCGAGCCCCTTCGCCAATCTGCCCGTCACCAGTTGCTTGCCACGTCCGGTTGAACACGTGGGCCAGGCCGGCGCTGCCGTGGCACAGCCACGCGTCGGTGACGCCCGTGTCCTCGGGCGCGCGGACAGCGGCGGCTCGCGCCAGCACGGTCGCCTCGGCCTCCCAGGCCGTCACGCCCAGAGCCCGTGCCGCGACCAGCACCGCCATCGCCGCGCCTGCATCGCCGTAGCACCACGCGGTGCGCGCCGGTACGGTGGATCCGTCGGTGTTCAGCCAGTACGGGAGCCGCGACGGGGAGGTGTCGTCCAGACGCTGCGCGAGCAACCAATCGACGGCTCCAGACGCCATCACAGCAGCCTGAGGTCTAGCCACCCCGGCCGCGGCCGACAGCGCCAGGACCGCCAGCACGCCGGGCACCCCGTGGGCCACCCCGAGGTTGTGATGGCCGTCGGGGCTCTGCCTGCGTTGGTGATCCCGCAGCAGCTCGGGCCCGGTGTGCCACGTCACGCCCTCGGGTGTGTGGATCGCAAGCTCGCCCAGCTGCCTCACCACCCCTTCGAGGCATTCGCGTGCCCCCGGTGTCGGCAGGCATTCGAGCGCGTACACACCGTAGCCAGCGAGGCCGGATACGAGGTCGAAGGGCGCGCACCAGGGCGAGCGCGCGAGCTGCGTCAGGAGCGCGCGATTGATGTGCGTTGTCGGGTCGAGAGACTTCGCCTCGAGCCCCAGCAGGCGCGTTACGTGCGAGGCGGCCCATCCCACGCCTGCGACGCCCGCGAACAGCCCGGCCCTCGGCCGGACCCGGAGCCCCGCCATCGCACGCCGGAGCCACGTTTCGGCGCGCTCAGCGGCCGCGGCGTCGTCGAGCGCCAGCGCAAGGTAGGCGTTGAGAACAGCGAAACCTGCCGCACCGTCGCACAGCGAGGGGCCGACGTCGGCGGGGGGAAGCGCCTCCACCGCTTCGGCGACCTCGACCGCGACGGTGACGGCCTTCGCCGCCGCCGGTCCGGATAGCAGCGCGGTCCAGCGTCCCGGCTCGACGGGCCGGATCACCCGAGGTACGCCGCGTCCGCGACCGCCGCGGTTGCCTCGCCGTAGGGCCAGGCGAAGTTCTGCATCCTCTCGATCCGCGGTTGCGGCCCCCCGGACACGATCGAGTCTCCCGGCCGCATCAGCAGAACGTTGACCGTCGATCGATGGACCCCGGAGCCCGTCTTCGTCCTAGTCGCGGCGGCCACGCTGACGCGCTCGGGGAAGGGGTCGAAGACGGGGTTCTCCGACGCCGCCTCGTCGAGACGAGGACCAAGACCGATCTGCCAGTACCACGGCGCGCCGCCATCCGCATAAGGGACCAGATGCGGGGCTTTCCAAATCTCAGCGATGTCGACGGCCTCGTCAGCAGTCGTCATGATGCGTTGCCGCACACCCCACGACTCTGGCGGCACAAACGGCAGGTAGCGGCCAACGGACGAGGTCAGTAGCTGAACCGGATACATCAGCCATCCGCGGTACCCGACAAACAAATAATCAGGACTGCCGAGGTCACGACGGGCGCGAGCCGCTACCTGACGGACATCCCCGGCGGCGTCACGGCCCGAGTCGGCGAGAAACGCCGCCGAGCATCGCGGCGTACGGACGAAGTAAGTGTTTCCTGCGTTCCGGATGTCGGGATGCAGCTGGCTGCCGTCGGTGGGCTGCTCCCCGTGAAAGGGAAGGGCCGTCACCTCGATGTCCTTCACCTGGACGCTGTCCCACCATTCGAGCTCGGTGACGTCGTCAAAGCCCAGCTCGTGGAGGCGTTCGTACATCCGAACGGACAAGAACGTTTCGCGCTCCAGTTTCGGCACGACGATCCTGGTGTCACACGGCAGTTGTAGCAGCGTGCCGGTATCGAAATGATCGGGATGGGAGTGGGTCAGTACCACGGCATCGATGCGACCGAGGTCGCGCAGCTGCAACGGCTGGTAGTCCGCTGGGTAATGGCCGCAGGCGGGACGGACCCATGGATCGACAATGACTGCCGCGGTGGCCGAGCGAACCACCACCGTGCTATGCCCGAGGAACGTCATGTGCGCGTGGTCAAGGTCGGCCGCTGGTTCAGACACCGGCTCGAGCAGGCCTTCACGATCCATCGCAGCCAACAGACGTGCCACCGCGCCCACCGATCGGTCGACTTCGACGCCGGTAGTGGTCAGCTGCACGATTAGCCGATGCACGTCTGGCCAGGTTGGCATCGGGACGGGCTGGCTGAGCGCCCGCATCCGGTCGCTGTTGGCCAGCAGAAGACGATGCGGGAAGCAATCCGATACCGCGGGGAACAAGACTTCGTCTCGGATCGTCCACGAACCATCAGCCGTGGGCTCCGCGATCTCCCGAAATCGCCGCCCCGCCACCACGTCCGCCAGCATCGCAGGACCGGCGCCGATCAGGTTCGCCTCACCGTGCTCCTCGACGTAGGACATGATCGGTTCGTAGATTCGGCGCATGCTCCGCTCCGGTTGTGTCGTCACCGGGCTGCCGAACGCGGTCCGATCGCTGTACTCGACACTGATTCCGACATGACGACCCAGTCGCTGCAACATCAGATGCGCTCGCTCGATTCCATGTCATAGGCGGATTGGCGACCGGAGGGAGCTCCTGGTCAGCTGTAGAACTGCAGGGGCCTTGTCCCCTCATGGAGAGCGAAGGCCTGCAGCGTCACGCGGGTGCCTGCCGTGAATCCTCGGACCGCGTGTGGTCGCCCCGTATTCAGGACGATGAGGTCGCCTGCGCGCGGAGTGAGTGTGACGGGGGCAGGAAGAAGGGCGTGCAGCTGCCGCTGGATGCGTTCGCGGTGAACGGGGTCGAAAGAGTACTGGAGGAAATAGGCGACGACGCGGACGAGGCTCTGAAGGTGCTCGGGCTGCTGCATCGCGACCGGGAAGATGTTGAGCTCGCCCCCGCTCGTCGGGACGTCGAGGTAGATGTTCGCGCTGAACAAGCCGTGCTCGGAGTCGAGAAACATGCTCGAGTCGGTGTGGATAATCCCCTCGACGCGCGTGATGCCGTCGAGCAGTGTTTCAGGCCGCATCACGCGGGCCAGACCAGCGAGCATCTTTCGGCGGTATGGGTTGTCCCGACTCACGGTCGCCCCCGAGGGCCAGAGCTCGTCGAGCTCGAGTCGGAGCTTGTCGAGCGGAGAGAGACCATTCGCGGCGCCTCGGATCGCACGCATGGCCGGCAGCGCTTCCTTGAAGTAGGCGATCGCTTCGTCGACTGACGAGTAGAGGGCGTTCACCGGGATGCCGGCAGTGTAGGCCGTATCGGTGCCACCCCAGGTGTGGGCGGGTCGATCGGCGAGCCAACGCGCGAGCTCCGTGCACATGTCGACGTTGCCGAACCCGGGCACATGCAGGGCACACGTTCGATTGGCGAAGAGGTCCTGCAGCGCGCTTGGCGTCAGCTCGCCGCACGTCGCGACTCTGGCGCCGTCGGACTCGAGGCGAACGTCCCGCACTGCCTCGAGTTGCGCCAATACGTCGGTAACGCTTTTGGCCGGCGTCTTCGCGGAGGGCTTCGCGTCCTTCTGTCGCTCGAACTCGGCGCGCAGTTCCTCGTCGCTCATGGGATCAAGAGCGTCGGCGAGCGCTCGCCTTGACTCTTCCTCGAGTGTGGTGGCTGCTTTCGCCATGGTGCTCTCTTCTCGGTTCAGTCGAGGTCGCCTTTGACGGACGAAGCGTAGAAGCGCAGAGGTCGTCTGCGGTCCGCGAGGAAGCGGTGGCTGCCTATGTGGCGGCTTGTTGGTTGATTGGATCACGCCATCGCCGATATCGGGACAAACACGCCGAGTACGTCAGGACGCAGGGGGCTTCCCCTGTGATCGTGGGCACCCGTTGTCATGCGGCGAGGGCCGGCGTAGTTGATCGCTGTTCGTAGGTGACGGGGTTGTGCTGGCCGAGGGCGTAGTACCGCCAGGTGTTGTAGCGGGTCATCCAGCGAAACACCGCGAGGCGCCCGAAGTCGTCCAACAGCATCCATACGATCATGCTGGACAAGGAGACGGCCAGGCTGCTCGGCCGGTCGCGATGTGCGGGCGACAGCGTGTACATGTTCACGGGACGGACAGGTATGCCGCTGCGGCCGGACAACATCACCGGCCGTTCAACAACCTGTTGGCGGCGAGCGTGCGAGGGCTCGGACCGCACCAGGTCCGGCACATGCTGGCGTCGAGCCTGTTGGACTCAGGCTACAGCGTGCACGAGGTCGCCGAACGGCTCGGCCACGACCCCGCGAGGTTGATGCGCAACTACACCCGGGTCAACGCAGTGCGCCGTCGGCAGGCCGCCGACGTCCAGTACCTGGTGCTCGCGCCGGTCGGCTGCAGGGCCGGCAGCTCGGCCACCGCCGCGATTCTGCTGCCGGTCATTCTGATCGGAGTCGATCGGCTCATCCTCCTCGGGGGCGTCGCCTTCAGCCTCTGGAACTTTGGGCTGAGGATGGCGGCACCCGGGTGGGTGCTGCCGCTCCGCGTTGACACCGGGGTCAGGGCCGGCGACGCCGGCGGGTGAGGTCCGGGACCAAGGCTTGGGCGGCCACCTGCTGCTCCAGGGCCGCGTTGGCCTCTTTGAGCTTGCCGTTCTCGATCTCCAGGACGTGGACGATCCGGGCCAGGAGCTGGGCGTGTCCGCGCAGATCGTCGCGTTCGCCGCGGATGCGGGCCAGGTCCTGCTGCTGCTTGGCTCGCCGTCGAGCTGGGCCAGCGCTGCGCCGTCGCGCGGGCCGGTGGCGGCTACCGCGGGGGTGTTCATCGTCGCTCCTCGACTTCGGTGTCGGCCGGCTGCTGTGCCTCGTGGCGTCGGATGATGGCGGTGAGGTGGGCTTTGCGCTGTTGTTGGCGGGCGGCTATGGGGTAGGGGTCGAGCCTGGCGTCGGCCTCCGCGTCGATCCGTGCGACCTCGGCCCGCAGGGCGGTGATCTGGCTGTCGGTGCGGCTGATGTTCGCGCACGCCGGGTGGCATCGGGA
Source organism: Streptomyces musisoli (assembly GCF_016741855.1). GTDB lineage: Bacteria > Actinomycetota > Actinomycetes > Streptomycetales > Streptomycetaceae > Streptomyces > Streptomyces musisoli. Next base: position 44,971 of record NZ_JAERRH010000030.1, read on the forward strand.
GTGGTCGGGGGTGTGACGGGCGCCGTCGCCCGCCCGGTCGCGGTCGGGGTTGCACAGCGCGGTGAACGCGTCGTGGTTGCAGGTCAGGAAGGCTTTCGGGTCCTCGTAGACCTGGAGGCGGGGGTTGGCGACCAGCGCTCGCAGTTCTCGACGTCCGAGGTAGGTTCCGGCGTAGCGGGCGGAGAACTCGGCGGCCGCGGCGCGGTAGCGGTCGGCGGCCGGGCCGGAGACCTTCTCGTCGGCGTCGATGCGTTCGCTGGCCTCGGTGAGGGTCTCGGCCAGGGCATGGCCCTTCTCCTGGTCCAGGACCTCGAGCATGTCGGCCTTCGAGCGGCCGGCGTAGGACTCCGACATGGCGGTCGCCGCGTGGCCGTACTGCACCGCGAGAGCGATCCGGCCGCCGGGCTGGCGGTAAATGAACCAGGCGATGGTGCGGCGAAAGCGGCGCAGGGCGACAGCGCCGTCGGGATCGGGCGGGATCAGCTCGTGGGGCCGGTCGTGGGGCCGGTCGTGGGCGGTGGCGAGCTGATTGGCCCAGGCGGTGAAGGCGCGGATCCGTTCCACGGCGGTGTCGCAGGACAGTCCGGTGCGGGGCATGCAGGTGTCCTTGGCGTACCAGTAGAGGGTGCGGGTGAACAGCTGCTCGCTTTCCCCGACGCCGGTCGAGGGTGGCACGCTGCCGGATTGTCCCCATCACCTACCCAGAACAGCCGTCATTCGTAAGCCACTTGATTCCCTCAGCCGCATCACGACATGAGGCAACACAGCGTGTGTCCACAGAACACAGGTACGTGTACCGCTTGGGGAGGAACCGCCGGGAACGCGAGGCCATCCGACTGGGCCTGCCGATAGGCGACCGGTATCCGAAGACGCCGGACGGCGAGTGACCGCGCCCCCGGGCCGGCACCTGCTCGTCCGGGTGCCGGCAGCCGCGCGCTCGTACGCCTCGGAGCGCCCCCGGGCCGCTCGACCCGCCCCCGGCGCCGAAAGGCTCGCCGAGGCACTGACGACGATCAACGGCGGCGCCTGCCCACGGCCATGTCTGGGGGAGCCATGCCGCCTCGAAGTCGGTCGCATCCCGTGCCTGGCGGGCCCGTTGCTCGATCAAGCGGCGGAAGCCGGCCAGGGGCGAACCGTTCGCCAGTGGCGGGGCCGCGGCCGGGGATGCCTGCGATGTTGGCCATGAGCTGCTGGTGCTGCTCCTGCCAGCCGATCACCAGGACCCGAAGACCGCGTTGCTCGGCGCGCCGGTGGAGGTCGAGCAGGTGGAGAAGGCCGTCGGCGTCCATGGCCTGTACTGCGTGGACATCGACCATCAGGTCCCTGTCGTCGCCGGTGAGGTGATCGAGTGCCGCATGGAGATGGACGCCCGCTTCGTCGGTGAGATGGCCGCCCATGTGGGCCAGCACGGATGCGCCGTTGCGCTGGATACCCAAGGTGATCAACGTGTGCGGTTCCCGTCTGTTGGAGCTGTTGCCGTGTGCCCCCCATCCTGGCCGGGCACAGCGGCCGGTCGGTACACGGCGCGCAGGCTG
>NZ_JAERRH010000031.1 GCF_016741855.1 Streptomyces musisoli
CACTGCCGGCGGCGGCGTTTGTGGCGTTGGGGGCTTTGTGTGGCGGGCTCTGAGGCGTGGGGTGGTCAGTTCTTTCGTCGGGAGCGCCAGACCAGGTAGACGGCCGAGGCCAGTGCCGCTCCCCGGACCACCCACGGCCAGGTCTCGGCGACGGCGTCGTTCAGGTGGCCCTGCGCGATCGGCTCACCCCACCGCCCCTCGTTCCGCCCCCACAGCCACACCAGCCCGGCCACGACCGCCGTACCCGGCAGCACCATCACCGCCCACTTGGTCTCCGCGGCGGTCAGCCGCCGGGAGCCGTAGGCGATCGCCCAGCCCAGGAGCAGCGCGAACCAGTTGCCGAGCACGGTCCCGGCGACGAGCGCGGCGGCGGCCAGCAGCAGGAGCGGGTTGGACCAGCCGGGGAGGAGCCCGCGCGCGGGGCGGCCCGCGGTGCCCGCGGACGCGGCCGCCCGAGCCGGGAGCAGGCCCAGGAGACGGCGGCGCGGGGCGGCGGGTGCGGGTGCGGTCTCGGCGGGGTCCGCCGCCGGACCGGCCTTCTCGGTGGCCGCTTCCGTCGTCTCCGCCGGGGGGCGCCTGAGCATGTCCGGGATCTCCACACCGCCGACGAACCCCGGCACCGGGTCGGTGTCCGCCAAGGGGCCGCCGGTGCCGACGCGCCACCAGTCGGGCGGCATCGCGCTGTCCCCCAGCTCATGCGCGGGGGCGAGGTGCGGCGGAGCCGGTGCGTCCCGCCGTGCGGACGGCTCGGGTTCGGCGGGGCGCGGGCGCGGTACGACCCGGCGCAGCCCCTTCGGCCGCTCGCGCTCCGCCCGTTCCGGCGCCGGCCCTCCGGAGGCGGGCTGTGCCGGTACGGCGGTGGAGGGCGGTTGCAGGAGCGGCCCGCCGGTGCCGCCCGCCGCCGAGACGACGTCGTCCGGGGTGCCGAGGCGGTCCAGGATGCGGCGGACGGCGGCGGGTGAGTCCACCGTCGCCTTCGCCCGGCTCCGGTCGATCTCGTTACGCAGCTCCGACACGAGCCGCATCCGGGTCGCCGACGGCAGCTGCCGCTGCTGGGCGATGTCTCCGACGCGGCTCAGATACTCGTAGACGACCTGGTCGCTCTCGATCCCCACGGAACCCCTCCGGGGTGCGCCGACTGATTCCCCGTGAGGACGGTACCGGTTCCTCCTGACCACCCGCGGCCCGCACCGCCAGCCACCCAACCCGCACCCCACCCACCCCCCTCCCCTCCCCCTCCCCCTCAGGGTGGGATTGGCGGATCCGTTCCGGAGAGGCTCTGGAAAGGTGCAGGTCACGGGCGAGGGTGGCGGGCGGGGGGTGGAACGGATCTGCCGATCCCACCTTTCGGGAGGGAGGGGGACCCGGGGCTCGTTCGGGGTGACTCGGGTTTCAGGGGCGGGTGAGGGTGGTTGGTCTGTTCGGTGGGGAGGGGATGTCCGCTACCGTTGGCCGGATGAGCCCCGAGGCCCACTCAGCCCCTCGGTCCCTCGCGGAGGCGCTCCGCGTGCGGGACGACGCCTCCCTGGCCGCGCTGCTGCGCAGCCGCCCGGACCTCATCACTCCGGTACCCACCGACCTCACCCAGCTCGCCACGCGCGCCGGCACGCGCGCCTCCGTGCTGCGCGCCCTCGAGCGGCTGGACCGGTTCGCGCTCCAGACGGCGGAGGCACTGGCGGTGGCCCCGGACCCGGCTTCGTACGACACCCTGCTCGGGCTGATGGCCGGGGACGCCGGCGACGAGACGATCGCCGGCGCGCTGCCGCAGGCCCTCGGCATCCTGCGCGAGCAGGCGCTGGTGTGGGGCGACGACGACCGGCTGCGGCTGGTGCGCACCGCCCGCGAACTGCTCGCACCCTCTGCCCAGCACCCGTCCCCGACCGGGCTCGGCCCGACCGTGCAGGAGGCCACCTCGGGCATGTCGCCGGGGCGGATCCAGGAGATCGTGACGACGGCGGGGCTGCCGTCGACGCACGACTCGGTGTCCGCCGTGACCGCGCTGACCTCGCTGTTCACGCACCGGAAGAAGATGGCGAAGCTCCTCGCCGGGGCCCCGGAGGCCGCCCAGGAGGTGCTGTCCCGGCTGGTGTGGGGGCCGCCCTACGGACAGGTCACCGCGGAACCGGCGGCGCATCTGCGCTGGCTGCTGGACCGCGGCCTGCTGCTGCCGACCGCACCCGGCACGGTCGTGCTCCCCCGCGAGGTCGCCCTGCATCTGCGCGGGGGCCGTGCCCACCGCGCGCCGGAGCCGCTGCCGCCCGCCGTGGCGCCGGCCGCGGCCCACAGCCCGCAGGTGGTGGACGCCACCGCGGCCGGCCAGGCGTACACCGCGCTGGCCACCGTCGAGGAGCTGCTGAAGGACTGGGACGAGGGCGGACCGGCCGTGCTGCGGGCGGGCGGGCTCAGCGTCCGCGACCTGAAGCGGACCGCCGTGGCGCTGGACGTGTCCGAGCCGGTCGCCGCCTTCTGGGTCGAGCTGGCCTACGCGGCCGGCCTGATCGCCTCCGACGGCGAGGCCGACGAACGGTACTCGGCCACCCCCGCCTACGACGAGTGGCTGGAGCAGCCGCCCGCCGAGCGCTGGGCGCGGCTCGCCCAGGCATGGCTGGCGGCCACCCGCACGCCGGGGCTGGTCGGCGGCCGGGACGCGAAGGACCGGGCCCTGTCGGCGCTCGGCCCGGGCCTCGACCGGTCCGCCGCGCCCGAGGTACGGCACCGGGTGCTCTCCCTGCTGGCCTGGCTGCCGCGGGGCGCGGCCCCGGACACCGAGTCGGTGCTGGCCAGGCTGCGCTGGGAACGGCCGCTGCGCGGGGCCCGGCAGGACGGCGACGACGACCTGCGCTCCCGGCTGGCCCGCTGGACCCTGTCGGAGGCGGAGCTGCTGGGCGTGACCGGCAGGGGAGCGCTGGCGGCGCACGGACGCGTACTGCTCGGCGCGCCCCCCGCCACCGGATCCGGCTCCGCGAAGCCCGGCACGACCGGGACCGGCGCCCCGGCCGCCCCCGGCGCCACCTCGACCGGCGCCCCGACCCGCGGCGCCACCTCGACCGGCGCCCCGGCCGCCCCCGATGCCGGTTCCCCCGTCCCGTCCGGACCCGGCGACAAGCTCCCGGTGCACCACCACCGCGCGCCGGACCGGCTCGCGCCCCTCTCCGCCCCCGAGCAGGCCGTCGCGGCCGCCGCAGCGACCCGGCTGCTCGCCCCGCTGCTGCCCGAGCCGCTGGACCACGTCCTGCTCCAGGCCGACCTGACGGCGGTCGCCCCCGGCCCGCTGCGGCGCCCGCTCGCGGACATGCTGGGCGTGCTCGCGGACGTGGAGTCCAAGGGCGGCGCGACGGTGTACCGGTTCACGCCGGCGTCCGTCCGCCGCGCCCTGGACGCCGGCCAGACCGCCGCCGACCTGCACGCCTTCCTCGCGGAGCACTCCCGTACGCCGGTACCGCAGCCGCTCGCCTACCTGGTCGACGACGTGGCCCGCCGACACGGCCATCTGCGGGTCGGCGCGGCCTCGGCGTACGTGCGCTGCGACGACGACGCCCTGCTGAACGAGATCCTCGCCGACAAGCGGGCCGCCGCCCTGCACCTGCGCCGGCTGGCCCCGACCGTGCTCGCCGCCCCGGCCGACCCGGCGACGCTGCTGGAGGGGCTGCGCGCGATGGGTTACGCGCCCGCCGCCGAGTCCGCCGAGGGCGATGTGCTGATCACCCGCGCCCACGCCCACCGCACCCCGCCGCGCACCGCGCCCGAGCCGGTGCCGGACGGGCCGCCGCCGCCCGACGCCACGCTGCTGGCGGCGGCGATCCGCGCGATCCGGGCCGGTGACCTGGCCGCCACCGCCCCGCGCAAGCAGGCCGGTGAGCCCCTGGCGGGCGGTGAGCTGCCCCGGACCTCCTCCGCCGAGACCCTGGCCACCATGCAGGCCGCCGTCCTGACCGGCGACGCCGTGTGGATCGGCTACGTCAACGCCGAGGGCGCCGCCAGCCAGCGGGTCATCGCCCCGATCCGGGTGGAGGGCGGTTTCGTGACGGCGTACGACCACACGGCGGACGAGGTGCGGACGTATCCGCTGCACCGGATCACGGGGGTCGCCGAGCTGGCGGACGACTGAGTCAGTCGCCGGCTCAGCAGTCCGCTACCGGCGCGTCCGCCGGCAGACCGAAGCGGGTACGGGCCGCGCTCTCCAGAGCACCGGCCGACATCGGCCGGTCCAGGGCGGAGCCTGCGAAACGGCCGAAGTGGTCCCTCGTCCAGCGGGCGTTCCCGGCGCCGTCGGGCGCCTGCTCGCGCGACACGACCCGGTAGCCGCCGTCCGCGGTCCGCGCCAGCCGCAGCACCTGCGGGGCCTGCCCGGCGCTGCATTCCACCAGGCTGCCGTCGCGCACCCCGTACTCGACGCACAGCGTGTTGACGCCCGCGCGCACCTCGTCCCCGTGGTCGTCCAGGTCGAGCGCCTCGGCCCGGCAGAACCAGTGCGCCTCCAGCGCGGGCACGGCCTCGCCGTAGCCGCTTCCCCGGCTCTCCGCCGCGAGCCGGGCCTCGATGACCGGCCGTACCTCGCCCCAGAGCCGTGAGTCGACCTGCCCGGGCCACATCGCCCAGACACCGGTGGCCGCCAGCACCACCACGGCCCCTGCCCCGGTTCCCCACCTGCCTGCCGGCATCGCGCCCTCCTCATCACCCCCGCGCACCGCACCGCTTCGCCGGAGAAGACACCCGGACCCCGCGCGTGGTTGCCCTGTGAGCGGTGACCCAGGCGGCGTGGGCGGCTCGGACAGGCCGCGGACCCGGTCCGACCCAGGCCACGACCAGGCCGGACAGGTGACGCGCGTGTCCCGGACATGTCCTGGACACCACAACCCCTTGTCCACCCCGCACACCCCGGCCAGCCTTTCGGTCCAGCAGCCGGGACCGCGACGGGCCCGGCGCCGATCGGACGGGAGGACGCACGGGATGTCTGCCATCGACGACACCTCACCAAAGTCGCGCTGACCTTCGGCCACGTTGGCCGGAAAGGGTTTTGATCCATGACGGGCCCCACAACAACCATGGGTGCCATGGATCAGAGAGCGCTTGCGCTGAAGGAGTTACGGACCGCGGCGGATCTGAACGCCGAACTGCGCGAGCTGAAGGCGCGCTCCCGGCTGACCTACCGGCAGCTCGAGGAGCGCGCCGCCGGGCAGGGCGGACTGCTGCCGCGCAGCACGCTGGCCGACGTCCTGCGCCACGGCTCACTGCCCCGGCAGGAGCTGCTGACGGCGTTCGTCCGCGCATGCGGGGAGGGCGACTACGTGGACGACTGGCTGGCGGCACGGAAGAGGGCCGCCGAGTCCCAGACCCCGGGCCAGGGGCCGGGGGGCTCGGGACCGGGGGCGGGGGGATGGGGGCACCGGCCGGGGGGATCGGGGCAGGGGTCGGAAGGATCGGCGGGAATGGGCGGCTCGGGGGAAATGGGCCGCTCGGCGGGAATGGGCGGCTCGGGGGAAATGGGCCGCTCGGCGGGCGCGGGGGGAGCCGGGGGTCCTGGGGGCCCTGGGGCCACGGGGGGCTCCAGGGACTCCGGGGAGTCCGGGGAGTCCGGGGGTCAGGGAGAGTCCGGGGGTCGCGGGGACTCCGGGGGTCACGGGGCCCCCGACGGTCCCGAGGAGTCCGGGGGCCGGGGCGGTCGCCTGGGGCCCCCGGGGGCGCGCGGTGCGCTGCGGCGGCTCGTGCGCACCCGACGGTCCCGCGTCCTCGCCGGAACCGTCCTCGCCGCCGCCCTGGCCGCCGGCGTCGTGTGGTTCCTGCGGGACTCCGGCCCGGGAGGCACCGCGGACCCGGCGGCCGGGTCCACGCCGCTGCCGCGCGGGCAGGTCCTCCTCCGGCCGCTCGCCTCCCCCGGCCTGTGCGTCACGGACGGACAGGCCCGGGACGGGCGGTACCGCTCCCTCGTCGCCGTGCAGCGCCCCTGCGCCGAGACCGCCCCGCAGACCACGACCCTCGAACCCGTGGACAAGGGCACCTACCGCATCTCCTGGTACCGACCCGACCAGGGCAAGGGGTGCCTGAAGGCGCTCACCTCGGGCCCCGGCGAGGGACTGCTCGAACCCTGGGAGGCGTGCGAACAGACCACCGTCTTCCACTTCGTCCCCACCGAACACGCGAAGGCCGCGCAGGCCGGGACGTCCGGGAAGTCCGTCGGCCGGCCTTATCTGATCAAGGTCGACGACGGCACGTGCGTGGGCATCAGGGCCGCGAGCCCCGCCGCGGGCGCGGAAGCCGTCGTGGAGGGCTGCACGGGCGCGGACAGCCAGCTCTTCCTCGTCGAAGCCGCCCTGTGAGACCGTTCCCGCAGGTGGCGACGGTGCGGACGCCGAGGCTCGCGGGCGATCCGGCCTGATGAGGCACACTGGACGTTTGGCCGTTGTGGAAAGGGTGTGCCGCGCGTGAATGGTCCACTGATCGTCCAGTCCGACAAAACCCTGCTCCTGGAAGTCGACCACGAGCGGGCCGACGACTGCCGGCGGGCCATCGCGCCCTTCGCCGAACTGGAGCGGGCGCCCGAGCACATCCACACCTACCGGGTCACCCCCCTCGGCCTGTGGAACGCCCGCGCCGCCGGCCACGACGCCGAGCAGGTCGTGGACGCCCTCGTGCAGTACAGCCGCTACCCGGTGCCGCACGCCCTGCTCGTGGACATCGCCGAGACGATGGACCGCTACGGCCGCCTCACCCTCTCCAAGCACCCCGCGCACGGACTCGTCCTCACCACCACCGACCGGCCGGTGCTGGAGGAGGTGCTGAAGTCCAAGCGGATCACCCCGCTGGTCGGCGCCCGCATCGACCCGGACACCGTCGTGGTGCACCCCTCGGAGCGCGGGCAGATCAAGCAGATGCTGCTGAAGCTGGGCTGGCCGGCCGAGGACCTCGCCGGGTACGTCGACGGGGAGGCGCACCCGATCGAGCTGCTGGAGGACGGCTGGACGCTGCGCCCCTACCAGAAGCAGGCCGTGGAGAACTTCTGGCACGGCGGCAGCGGCGTCGTCGTGCTGCCCTGCGGCGCCGGCAAGACACTGGTCGGCGCCGGGTCCATGGCCGAGGCGAAGTCGACCACGCTGATCCTCGTCACCAACACCGTCTCCGCCCGGCAGTGGAAGCACGAGCTGGTGAAGCGGACCTCGCTGACCGAGGACGAGATCGGCGAGTACAGCGGCACGAAGAAGGAGATCCGCCCGGTCACCATCGCCACGTACCAGGTGCTGACGACCAAGCGGAAAGGCGTCTACCCGCACCTGGAGCTGTTCGACTCCCGGGACTGGGGGCTGATCGTCTACGACGAGGTGCACCTGCTGCCCGCGCCGGTCTTCAAGTTCACCGCCGACCTCCAGGCGCGCCGCCGGCTGGGGCTCACCGCCACCCTGGTGCGCGAGGACGGCCGTGAGTCGGACGTGTTCTCGCTCATCGGGCCCAAGCGGTTCGACGCGCCCTGGAAGGAGATCGAGGCGCAGGGCTACATCGCACCGGCCGACTGCGTCGAGGTCCGGGTGAACCTGACCGACTCCGAGCGGCTGGCCTACGCCACCGCCGAGACGGAGGAGAAGTACCGCTTCTGCGCGACGACGGCGACCAAGAGGAAGGTCACGGAGGCGATCGTCCGCCGCTTCGCCGGGCAGCAGATCCTGGTCATCGGCCAGTACATCGACCAGCTGGACGAGCTGGGCGAGCACCTGAACGCCCCCGTCATCAAGGGCGAGACCTCCAACGCCCAGCGCGAGAAGCTCTTCGACGCGTTCCGCGAGGGCGAGATCAGCGTGCTGGTGGTGTCGAAGGTCGCCAACTTCTCCATCGACCTGCCCGAGGCCACGGTCGCCATCCAGGTGTCCGGCACCTTCGGCTCGCGGCAGGAGGAGGCCCAGCGGCTCGGCCGGGTGCTGCGCCCCAAGGCCGACGGCCACCAGGCCCACTTCTACTCGGTCGTCGCCCGCGACACCATCGACCAGGACTTCGCCGCCCACCGGCAGCGCTTCCTGGCCGAGCAGGGCTACGCCTACCGCATCGTGGACGCGGACGAGATCCTGGCGGACGGCTAGGGCCTCTCGTTCGGATCATGCCGGGCTCGCGCGGTCCCTGATCCGGCCTGAACCGAACGAAAGACCCTGGGCGCGGACGGTCAGGCGCGGCCCCGGCGAGGCAGGGCCTGGAGCGGGCACGGCCTAGAAGAAGGCGTGGTACTCCATCCAGCCCTTGGTCTTGCCGGACTTGCCGTAGTACCAGTCGCCGCCCTTCGCGGTGCAGTACACACGCACGTTGCTGCCCGCGAAGACGGACTTCTTCACCTTGGACCTGAAGCTGGGGCTGGTGTACATGTCGGCGTGGTCCCACTGGACGACCTGAAGGGTCTTGTCCTTGATGTTCTTGGTGCACGCGGAGGAGCCGACGGCCGAGGCGCTGGGCGCGGCGAGGACGGTGGCGCCGATGGCGAGCGCGGTGGCGGCGGTCAGACCGCTCACCGCCTTGCGGAACGGAAGCTTCGAGAAGGGCATGTCAGATTCCCCGTTTGCTCGGTCGAAACGATCGGACAACGGCTGATCATGCTGTCATACGAGATGGAGAGCCCGAGCACCAGGAGCGGGTAAGCAGCCGCCAACGGCTGTTGCCACCAGGGAAGTTCCAGGTCCCGGGCCCCCTCATGGGGCACCAGCCATATCGTGCGGGCGGTGAAGACGAGGGCCACCAGCGCGGCCGTGCGGGTGCGCCCCTCCGCCAGCAGCACGGCGAGCAGCGGCACGCACCACACCCAGTGGTGGGTCCAGCTGATCGGGCAGACCAGCAGGGCCGTGAACGCGGTCAGCAGGATGCCGTGGCTGTCCCGGCGGGCACGGGCCGCCAGCGCCAGGCCCGCCACCGCGACCGCCGCCGCCGGGAGCGCCCAGGCGAGGACCGGATCAGGGTCGCCCAGGGCCCGCGCGACCAGCCCCCGCAGGGACTGGTTGTCCACGATCCAGGCCTTGCCGACCCGGCCGGTCTCGTACAGGCGCCGGGTCCAGAAGTCGGCGCTCGCGGAAGGGAGCAGGACGGCACCGAGCGCGACCGTCCCGCCGAAGGCCGCCACCGCCGTCGCCGCCTCCCGCGCCCGGCCCCGCAGGAGCAGGTAGGCCACGAACACGGCCGGGGTGAGCTTGATGCCGGCCGTGATCCCGAGGGCGAGGCCCTTGGCGCGGGCGCCGGGAGGCCGGGTCAGGTCCCACAGGGCCAGGCAGGAGACGGCCAGGTTGATCTGGCCGAACAGCAGCGTCTGGAAGACCGGCTCCAGCCAGAGCGCGGCCGCGGTGGCCGCACAGAGCAGGGACGGGGTCAGGGTCCGGGACGCCAGACGGGCGGAGAGGGCGACGAAGACGGCGAGCAGGAGCGCGTTGCCCGCCAGGAACGCCGCTTTCAGGGCCGGCACGGGGAGCCAGGTCGCCGGGACGAACACGATCGCCGCGAAGGGCGGGTAGGTCGCGGGGAGCCGCCACTCGGTGACGGTGAAGCCGTAGAGGTCGGTGCCGTGGGCCACGGCCGCGCCCTCGGCCCGGTACACGAGGAGATCGGCCATGGGTGCGCCGCGCAGGGCGCACAGCGTGACGAAGGAGGTGAGGGAGAGGGCGAGAAGGAGCAGGGACGTCCGTTTCCGCACGGACGCGACCCTATGTCGTCACTTGCGACGTATGCCCGCTTCCTCGCCGTACTCGCCGAGGATCACGACGCTGAACGCCGCCTCGACGAACACTTTCGCGGCCCGCAGGGCGTTGCCGAGCGGGTGGTGGTGCGGGCCGTCCACGGCCGTGGCGCCGGCCGGGGGCCGGGCAGGGGCTGGAGAGAAGGTTGCTGCGCTCATGTCTCCATGGTGGAACTTCGGCCCCCTCGTACGCATCGGTCTGCGGGTCCAGTCCGGAACGGTGCCGCGTAGATCTCCGGGTGGACCCCGCCCCCTACGCCAGGGGCACCCCGTCCCCTAGGGGACGGAAATTCATTGGACCCGGGCGCCTGACCACGCCTAAAATCTCCGCTCTTGCCCGCCTCCCTCGCGGAGTGCCCACCCGTCACACACCACCGCCCCAGACGAGACCCTTCGGGCCGCCCGAATGTCTGCCCGGCCGGAAACCGGACGGCACCGTCGTAGCCCACACCGCAGGCCCAACGGAGGCACCCCCTTGTCCGCGCCCACCCACGAACCGTCCGCCGAACCGTCGGCCGGCCCGCTCGCCCGAGAGCGGGCCCACCTCGCCGCGTCCCGCTCCGCCCTGCGTGCCATGCGGGAGGACGTGGAGGCCCTGGACATCGGCGACGTCACCGCGAACTGGGTCAACGCCGCGGTGCTCGCCCGCCAGATCGACGAGCGCATCAAGGCGCTGGCCGATCTCAGCGACACCCCGCTGTTCTTCGGTCGGCTGGACTACCTGCACGCCCCCGGGGCCGAGGGCGCCGAGGAGTCCAAGGGGCGCGAAGCGCCTTCCTCGCAGGGGCGGCGGTGGGAGACGGACGGACAGTTCTACATCGGGCGCCGGCATGTGCACGACGCGGACGGCGACCCCATGGTCATCGACTGGCGCGCGCCGGTCTCGCAGCCGTTCTACCGGGCGTCCAAGAAGAACCCCATGGACGTCGGGCTGCGCCGGCGCTTCGGCTACACCGGCGGCGACCTGACCGCGTACGAGGACGAACACCTCTCCGACCCGGCCGAGGCGGCCGCCACCAGCAAGCTGCTCCAGCAGGAGATCGAGCGCCCGCGCGTCGGACCGATGCGGGACATCGTGGCCACCATCCAGCCGGAGCAGGACGAGATCGTCCGCTCCGGCCTGTCCGGCACGGTCTGCGTACAGGGCGGCCCCGGCACCGGGAAGACCGCCGTCGGCCTGCACCGGGTCGCGTACCTGCTCTACGCCCACCGGGAGCGGCTCGCCCGCACCGGCACGCTGGTCATCGGGCCGAACCGGTCCTTCCTGCACTACATCGAGCAGGTCCTGCCCGCGCTCGGCGAGCTGACCGTCCGGCAGGCGACGGTGGACGACCTGGTCGCCCACGCCGAGGTGCGCGGGACCGACGACGCGGCCGCCGGGCTCGTCAAGGGCGACGCCCGGCTGGCCGAGGTGCTCAGACGCGCCCTGTACGCGCACGTGACGCTGCCCACCGAGCCGGTCGTGGTCGTGCGCGGCTCGCGGCGCTGGCGGGTGCCGGCGTACGAACTGGAGGAGATCGTCCGCGAGTTGCTGGCGCGGGACATCCGCTACGGCGCGGCCCGCGAGGCCCTGCCGCAGCGCATCGCGCACGCGGTGCTGGTGCAGATGGAGCGGGCCGGGGAGGCCCCGGACGACCGGGTGCAGGACGCGGTCGCCCGCAACAGCGCGGTGAAGGCGGCCGTGAAGGCCCTGTGGCCGGCCGTGGACCCGGCGAAACTGGTGCTGCGGCTGCTGGGCGATCCGGAGTTCCTCGCCGAGCACGCCGCCGGGATCCTGGACGAGGACGAGCAGAAGACGATCCTGTGGGCCAAGCCGGCGCGCAGCGTGAAGTCGGCCAGGTGGTCGGCGGCGGACGCGGTGCTGATCGACGAGGCGGCCGACCTGATCCAGCGCACGCACTCGCTCGGCCATGTCGTGCTGGACGAGGCGCAGGACCTGTCGCCGATGCAGTACCGGGCCGTCGGCCGCCGCTGCACCACCGGCAGCGCGACCGTCCTGGGCGACCTCGCGCAGGGCACGACGCCGTGGGCGACCCGGAGCTGGGCGGAGGCGCTGGCCCACCTCGGCAAACCGGAGGGCGCCATCGAGGAGCTGACGGCCGGTTTCCGCGTGCCGACGGACGTCATCGCGTACGCCTCCCGGCTGCTCCCGCACATCGCACCCGGCCTCACCCCGGTCGCCTCCGTCCGGGAGAACCCGGGCTTCTTCGAGGTCCGTACGGCCGCCGGAACGTCCGACGTGGTCGCCGCCTGCGAGGAGTTGCTGCGCAACGAGGGCTCGACCGGTCTGATCGCCGCCGACGCCCGCGTCCCGCAGCTGGCCGAGGCCCTGGCGGCGGCCGGCATCCCCTGCCTCGCACCCGGTGAGGAGACCACCCGCGAGACCCGGCTGACCCTCGTCCCGGCCTCGCTCGCCAAGGGCCTGGAGTACGACTACGTGGTCCTGGACGAGCCACAGGCGGTGGTGGACGGCGAACCGGACGAGCGCACCGGGCTGCGTCGCCTGTACGTGGCGCTGACCCGTGCGGTGTCCGGCCTGATCGTGACGCACTCGGCGCCGCTGCCCGCACAACTCGCCGAGTAGGGTGCTGAGCCGGTCCGGCATGTCCCCCTGGAAAGGCACCCGTTGAGCACGCCTCCTCCGCACTCCGCGTACCCGCACCAGCAGCCGCAGGAGCCGTACCAGCCACCACAGGGGCCGTACCAGCCACCACAGGAGCCGTATCGGCAACCGCCGGGGCCGTACCAGCCACCACAGGGCCCGTACCAGCAACCGCAGGGGCCGTACCAGCAACCGCCGGGGCCATACCAGCAACCGCCGGGGCCGTACCCGCAGGCCCCGGCTCCGTATCCGGCCGCCGCCGCTTCCGGGCCCGGAGCCGGAGCCGGGCCCGGACCGGGGTGCGAGGTGTGCGGGGCGATGCCCGCCGTGCCGGTGACGGTGCGCGGGCATCAGGGCATGGTGGTGCTCATGCGGTTCCTGCGGCGCCGCGGTGTGCTGTGCCGCACCTGCGGCCTCGCCGTCTTCCGGCAGATGCAGTCGGACACCCTGGTGCGGGGTTGGTGGGGCGTGCTGTCGATGCTCGTCACCCCGGTCACCCTGCTGGTCAACCTCGCTGCCCTGGCCCGGATCCGCAGGCTCCCGGCACCGGTGACGGCCGCCTGGCGCCCGCCGCTGGACCCCGGCCGCCCGGTGCTGCGACGGCCGGCCGGCCTGATCGGGCTCGTCCCGCTCGGCGCGTTCGCGGCACTGGTGGTCGCCGTGCCCGTCCTGGCGGCGACCGGCGCCTCCGAGGAGCCGTCCGGCGTCCACTTCCGGCCCAGGAAGAACCTCGCCCAGCTCTCGGTCGGGGCCTGCGCGCACAACGACCGCGAATGGCCCCACCAGGACCTCAGGAACGTTCCCTGCGACTCCCCGGACGCCCAGTACCTCATCACCGAGCCGAAGCACGGCTACTGCGCGACCGGCGACTACGTGGCCCACCTCCAGTACAGCGTGGACGGCGGATCCACCCTGTGCCTGCACCCGGTGAAGAACTGAGGCCTCTCGTTCGGACCATGCCGGGCCCGCGGGGTCCGGCACCGCTCCCTGATCCGGCCTGATCCGGCTTGATCCGGCCTGATCCGGCTTGATCCGGCTTGATCCGGCCCGACCCGGCCCGACCCGGCCCGGCCCGACCCGGCCCGGCCTGAGGACCCTAACCGGCGTCGCCGTCCACCGCCGTACGCCACTGGGCGACCGCGTCCGCCGAGACCGGCCCCCGCCAGCCGCCGGGGCGGGCCGCACCGCCGATGTGGAACGCCTTGATCCGGCCGGCCCGGAGCCGGGCCACATGGTCGAGGCGGAGTCCGCCGCCGACCAGGATCTGCTGCTCGTACCCGGGCTCGCCGTCGTGCGCCGCCTCGGCGAGCAGCGTGGGCAGGCCGTCGTCCACGCCCGCGGCGGAGCCGGCGGTGAGGTAGGTGTCCAGGCCGGGCAGATCGGCGAGCTGCTTGCGCAGGGCGTCCCGGTCCGCGGCCCGGTCGATCGCCCGGTGGAAGGTCCACCGGCAGCCGCCGAGCGCGCCGACGACCCGCTCCACCGCGGACAGGTCGACACCGCCGTCCGCGGCCAGGAAACCGAGCACGAACTGGTCGGCGCCGGCCTGCCGCAGCTCACCGGCCACGCCGACCAGCCGGTCCACGTCCCCGGCAGCGAACCCGTCCGCGAGGCGGAGCATCACGCGCAGGTCGATGTCGACGGCGGCACGGATCGCGGCGACGGTGGCGGGCGAGGGGGTGAGCCCGTCGGCCGCCATCTCGGTGACCAGCTCCAGCCGGTCAGCGCCTCCGGCCTGGGCGGCGACCGCGTCCTCGACGTCGAGGGCGATCACCTCCAGGACTGCACGCTTGCTCATGGCACCCCATTCATCGGCATTCATCGGGCGACTACAGGTCTAGTCCAATTCAAGAGTACGCCGGTCCGCGAGCGCCACGGTGCCCCCGCTCCCCCGAAGACGTTCAGCCGCCTCCCGCACCCCGGCTCGGCACAGGGGCCGCCGCTTCGGGCGGACGGCCGTCGGCCGGCGCGGAAGAATGGGGCCCATGGCCGACCTCGACGCCCTGCGTCTCCGCTTCGCCCGCGCCCTGGAGGCAGCCCGCACCCCCGGCGGCGGCCCCGACCCCGCCCCCTACGCCGACGCCCTGCTCACCCGCTGGCAGGAGCCGCAGCGCCACTACCACACGGTGACCCACCTCACCGCCGTACTCGACCACGTCGACGTCCTGGAGACGTACGCGGCCGACCCGGACGCGGTCCGCCTGGCCGCCTGGTTCCACGACGCCGTCTACCTCCCCGAACGCTCCGAGAACGAGGAGCGGTCCGCGCGGCTGGCCGAGCGCGCCCTGCCGGAGGCCGGCGTGCCGGACGCCACCACGGCCGAGGTGGCCCGGCTGGTCCGGCTCACCGTCACCCACGACCCGGCCGACGACGACCGCGACGGCCAGGTGCTGTGCGACGCCGACCTCGCGATCCTGGCCGCGCCCCCGTCCGCGTACGCCGCCTACACCGCCGCGGTCCGCGAGGAGTACCACTTCGTGCCGAACGACGCCTTTCGCGCGGGGCGGGCCGCGGTGCTGCGCCAGCTCCTGGACCTGCCCCGGCTGTTCAGAACCCCCCACGGAGAACGGAAGTGGGAGGCGACGGCCCGCTACAACCTGACCGCCGAGCTGGAAATGCTGTCGACCTGAGCGGTCGGCGCACCTAAGGTGCGAGCCATGCGTGCCATGGGTGGGGATCAGGTGGAAGAAGCGGTCGCGAGCTGCGTGGCGGCACTGCTGCCGGCGGTCGACCGGGACTGGAAGGAGGTGAAGGCCGCCGGACTGACGTGGAGTTGTCACGAAACGGCGGTCCACATCGCCGACGACCTCGTCGCCTACGCGGCCAACCTGGCGGGACGCGCCCGGGACGCCTACGTCCCCTTCGAGCTGACCCTCGACGAAGGCACCGACAACACCGGCCTGCTGCACGTCGTCGAGACGACCGGCGCCCTGCTCGCCGCGACCGTCCGCACCGCCCCGCCCGGCGTCCGCGCCTTCCACCCCTACCCCTTCGGCAGCGCCGACCGGGTCGGCTTCGCCGCCATGGGCGTCGCCGAAGTCCTCCTCCACACCCATGACCTGACCCAGGCGCTGGGCCTCCCCTACGAGCCGCCCGCCGCCCTGGCCGAGTCCGTCCTGGCCTGGCTCTTCCCGCACATCCAGCCCGGCCCCGCGTCCTGGCCGGCCCTGCTGTGGGCGACCGGCCGGGGCGAACTGCCCGGCCGCGCCCCGGTCACCGAGTGGCGCTGGCGCAACAACCTGGTCATCCCCGCCGAGCGCGTCACCCTGACCGGCATCCGCCCGGCCGCCGCCGACGACCTGCGCCTGGGCGGCACGGGCGGCTTCGACTGGATCGACGGCGGCCCGTACGAGGGCACGCGGGAAGCCTGCTCGTACCTGATGAAGGCGTACGAAGCCGGCGTGCACCGCCCGGAGTTCGGCGTCTTCGCCCTGGTACGGCCCGAGGACGGCCGGGCGATCGGCGGCATCGGCTTCCACGGCGCCCCGGACGGGGAGGGACGGGTGGAGATCGGCTACGACCTCGTCGCCGGCGCCCGCGGCAACGGCTACGCGACCGAGGCGCTGCGCGCACTGACCGGGTGGGCACTGGCCCGGGAGGACATCGGGCTGGTCTTCCTGACCATCGAGCACGACAACGTGTCCTCCCAGGGCGTGGCGACCCGCGCCGGCTTCACCCGGGCGACCGAGGAGGAGACGCGGATCGCACACGCCGAGCACGACATGGAAGCCGGGCTCCTGCTCTACCTCCGCCGGGCCTGAGGCCGGACCCGGTCCACGACGCCGGACATCGGACCACGACGCCGGACCCCGGACCACGACGCCGACGCCGACGCCGACGCCAGGTCACGACAGCGACCCCGGACCACGACGCCGGACGCCAGGTCACGGCGGTGCCCCGGACCACGGCGTCCGGCGCCGGGCTACGACGCCTGGTGCCTCTTCGGCCGGCGCAGACCCGACGCCCGCAGCAGCCGCACCACCTCGCGGCTGCTGACCTCCAACGCCCCGGCGGCCACCGCGTCCGCGTAGCGGTGCGCGGGGAGGTCGTAGTGGTCGCGCTCGAAGGCCCGCCTCGGCACGCCCAACCCGGCCGCGAACACGTGGAGTTCGTCGTACGAGGCGTCGCTGACCAGGTGCGACCACATGCGGCCGTGGCCGGGCCAGGAGGGCGGGTCGATGTACAGCGTCACGACGAGACCGCCCCGCCGGCGGCCGACCCCAGCGAGCCCAACGACGCCACCTTCACGCCCGCCTTGTGGCACACCCAGTGCGGATCGGGGCCCAGTTCGGGCTCCACGTCCAGCGCGTGCGGATCGCCGGAGCCGCACACCGGGCACAGCGGCCAGCGGCCGTACCGGTCCAGCAGCGCGTCCTGCACGTCCTGGGCGACCAGCCCGGCGACGAAGGCCGCGCCGTCCGGCCACTGCTCGACCCACCAGCGCCGCTGGACGATGGAGTCCTCCACCAGTGAGACCACGTCGGCCTCGGCGACCTCGCCCGCGACCAGATCGGCGAGCACCAGGGCGCGGGCGGCGTGCAACGCCTGCTCCAGGGGGCTGATGGGGTCCATGCACCCCATTGTGCGCACTCTTGACCGCGACACCGAACCGAAAATATCTTTCATTCGTGACCCAGGACGTGAAGGAAATTTTCGGCAGTCCGGGCGGCTCCCTCGCCGCCAAGGTGCGCACGCTCGCCCCGTCCATGACCCGGTCCATGCAGCGTGTCGCCGAAGCCGTCGCGAACGACCCGGCCGGGTGTGCCGCGCTCACCGTGACCGGCCTCGCCGAGCTCACCGGCACCAGCGAGGCCACGGTCGTACGCACCGCCCGGCTGCTCGGCTACCCGGGCTACCGCGACCTGCGTCTCGCCCTCGCCGGTCTGGCCGCCCAGCAGCAGTCCGGCCGGGCCCCCTCGATCACCACCGACATCGCGGTGGACGACCCCATCGCCGACGTCGTCGCCAAGCTGGCCTACGAGGAGCAGCAGACCCTCGCCGACACGGCCGCCGGACTCGACACCGTGCAGCTGGGCTCGGCCGTCGCCGCGCTGGCCGCCGCCCGGCGCACCGACGTGTACGGCATAGGAGCGTCCGGGCTCGTCGCCCAGGACCTCACCCAGAAGCTGCTGCGGATAGGGCTCATAGCCCACGCGCACAGCGACCCGCACCTCGCGGTGACCAACGCGGTGCAGCTCCGTTCGGGTGACGTGGCGATCGCGATCACCCACTCCGGGTCGACGGGGGACGTCATAGAGCCGCTCCGGGCCGCCTTCGAGCACGGGGCGACCACCGTCGCGATCACCGGCAGACCCGACTCCCCGGTCACCCAGTACGCCGACCTCGTGCTGACCACGTCGACCTCCCGGGAGACCGAGCTGCGGCCCGCCGCGATGTCCTCCCGGACCAGTCAGCTGCTGGTGGTGGACTGTCTGTTCGTGGGAGTGGCGCAGCGGACGTACGAGACCGCGGCGCCGGCGCTGGCCGCGTCGTACGAGGCGCTGGCGCACCGCCACCGGAGCACTTCGCGATAGGCCGCAGCACGCAAGACGTAGGAAGAAGTCAGGAACAGGTGCCGTGGGGGCCGGGTCCGCCGTGGCCGGCCGCGCCCGTGGCGGAGCCACGCGCCGGCCACGGCCCCGCGCCCCTTCCGGGAACCGCAGACCCCCCAGCGAAAGAGCCACCCCCTTATGTCCTCTGATGACCTGCGCACCCAGCTGGCCTCGCTGACCACCGAGGCGTTCCGGCCCGAACTCGCCGACATCGACCGGTTGCCCACCCTCGACATCGCCCGGCTGATGAACGGCGAGGACGCGGGCGTACCCGCCGCCGTGGCGGCCCAGTTGCCGCGGATCGCCGCCGCCGTCGACGCCGTGGCCGAGCGCATGGGCCGCGGCGGACGGCTCGTCTACGCCGGTGCCGGCACCGCCGGACGCCTCGGCGTGCTGGACGCCTCCGAGTGCCCGCCCACCTTCAACACCGACCCCGAGCAGGTCGTCGGCCTGATCGCGGGCGGCCCCGCGGCCATGGTCACCTCCGTGGAAGGCGCGGAGGACTCCGGTGAACTGGCCCGCCGGGACCTCGACGCGCTGAAGCTCGGCCCCGACGACACCGTCGTCGGCGTCTCCGCCTCCGGCCGCACCCCCTACGCCGTCGGCGCCGTCCGGCACGCCCGCGCCCTGGGGGCCCTGACCATCGGTCTCGCCTGCAACGCGCACAGCGCGCTCGGGGCCGCCGCCGAACACGGCATCGAGGTCGTCGTGGGCCCGGAACTGATCACCGGCTCGACCCGTCTGAAGGCGGGCACGGCCCAGAAGCTGGTGCTGAACATGCTGTCGACGATCACCATGATCCGGCTCGGCAAGACGTACGGGAACCTGATGGTCGACGTGCGCGCCTCCAACGACAAGCTCCGCGCACGCTCGCACCGGATCGTCTCCCAGGCCACGGGCGCGGGCGACACCGAGATCGAGAAGGCCCTCACGGAGACCGGCGGCGAGGTGAAACAGGCGATCCTGGTGCTGCTCGCCGGCGTCGACGGCCCGACGGCCGCCCGCCTTCTGGAGGAGTCCGGCGGACATCTGCGTGCCGCGCTGGCGCACGCACCCCGCTGACCCGCACGCTCGGGGCGTGCGCAACGACCCCGCCTCCACCGCGACCGCCGTCCTCGCCCGGGTCGGCGGTCCGGCCAACGTCACCTCCGTGGCCCACTGCATGACCCGCCTCCGGCTGACCCTCGCCGACCCGGCGGCCGCGGACGAACAGGCCCTGCGGACCGTACCCGGGGTGCTGGGTGTGGTGGCCGCCGGGAGCGACTGGCAGATCGTGCTGGGACCGGGGGTGGTGAACGAGGTCACGGCGGCGGTGGCGAAGTCGGTGGCCGACCCGCCCGGCCCGGACGGCCGAGCAGCCGGTCAGGACGACCGTACGGACCGCCCGGGCACCGCCCAGACGGCCGGTCAGGGCGCCCATTCGGTTGATCACGGTGACCCGACGACCGGCCAGGGTGACCCGGCAGGCGAGGGTGTCCTGGCGGCCGATCACGTTGGCCCGGCCGTCGATCAGGGTGTCGTGGCGGTCGGTCAGGGTGTCCTGGTGAAGGAGCGGCTGCGCCGGCGCAATGCCACGCCGTTCAAGACGGCCCTGCGCCGCGTGGCGAACGTCTTCGTCCCGCTCATCCCCGCCCTGATCGGCTGCGGCATCCTCGCCGGACTCAACGGGCTGCTGCTGAACGCCGGGTGGCTGCCCGGCCTGACCCCCGCCCTCTCCGCGATCGCCTCCGCCTTCATGGCGCTGATCGCGGTGTTCGTCGGCGTCAACACCGCGAAGGAGTTCGGCGGGACACCCGTGCTGGGCGGGGCGGTGGCCGCCGTCGTGGTGTACCCCGGGGTGGCGAAGGTGACGGCTTTCGGCGTGCACCTGACCCCCGGGCAGGGCGGGGTGCTCGGGGCGCTCGCGGCGGCGTTCCTGGCGACGCGGGTGGAGAAGTGGTGCCGGGGCCGGGTGCCGGGCGCGCTGGACGTGCTGCTCACCCCGACCCTGACGGTCCTCGTCCCCGGCCTGGTGACGCTGTACGGCCTGATGTACGCGGCCGGCGCGGTGGCGACGGCGATCGGCACGGCCGCGAACTGGCTCCTCGCGACCACCGGTGCGGTGGCCGGGCTCGTCCTCGGCGGCCTCTTCCTGCCGCTCGTCATGCTCGGCCTGCACCAGGCCCTGATCCCCCTGCACGCCACCCTGATCGACCAGCAGGGCTACACGATCCTGCTGCCGCTGCTGGCCATGGCGGGCGCGGGCCAGGTCGGCGCGGCCCTCGCGGTCTACGTCCGCCTCCGCCACGACGTCTCGCTGCGCACGACGATCCGCTCGGCGCTCCCGGCCGGCCTGCTGGGCGTCGGCGAACCCCTGATCTACGGCGTCTCCCTGCCCCTCGGCCGGCCGTTCCTCACCGCCTGCGCGGGCGGCGCGGCGGGCGGGGCGTTCGTCGGTTTCTTCGCGATGCTCGGCACCAAGGTCGGCGCCACGGCGATCGGCCCGTCGGGCTGGGCCCTGTTCCCGCTGCTCGCGGGGAACAGGGGGCCGGGGGCGGCGGCGGCCGTCTACGGGGGCGGGCTGCTCACCGGGTACGCGGTGGGCTTCGCGGCGACGTACCTGTTCGGATTCGCGCGCCGTCCCCGGGTGGCCGCCGCCGCGTGACGCGTCGTCATGGCCGGTCGTTTGCCCGGCATGATGACGAAGCTTCTGGCCACCGCCGCCCTCACGCTCTCCGCCGCCGCACTGACCGCCCCCGCCCACGCCCAGGATCACGCACACACCCACGCCCAGGGTCACGCCCACGACCACTGGACCGCCACCGGCACCGCCCTGTGCGCCGGCGGCATGGCCGCGGGTCCGGTGGTCAGGACCGTGTCCCCGGTGCCGCTGACCGGCGCCGCCCCCGCGTGCGGCAAGGGAAGCCTGCTGCACCACGGCGGCTGACCCCCGACACCGGCACCGACACCGGACCCGACACGGCACGGCACCGAAGGAGCACCGACACGGCGCAGCGGCGGTGGCAGCGTCAGCGGCAGCGGTGACAGCGGCAGCAGCGGCGGTGAACTCACCGCTCCGACGGCGCCGCGGGTGCCCGCCAGACGAGTGTGTAGCGCCAGAAGAGGCGACGCCGCAGTCAGGCACCGGGCAGCAGCCGGCGGGCCGCACGGGAGATCTCGGCGAAGGACGCCTCCGGGTCCCGGGTGCGGGCGGTCATGGACACGGGCGGGCGCGGGGCCGGCCGGCCGCGGTTCTTCGCCAAGCCCAGGAGCGCATTGAGCGGTACGGCCACCAGACCGAGCACGTGGTCGACGGGCCCCGACGCCCGCGCACAGCCGACGACCACCAGCGTGCCGCCGGGCGCGAGCGCCTGCCGGAGGCGGGTGAGGGTCTCGGCGAGCGGAAGGTGGTGGAGCACGGCGACGCAGGTGATCACGTCGTAGGGCCCGGCGGGCAGCCGGCGGGAGGCATCGGCGACGCTGTACCCGACGGGCGCCGCCGCTTCCGTCAACTCCCGGGCCCGGGCCACGATCTCCGCGTCGGCGTCGATCCCGTCCACCTCCCGGGCACGCCGGCCGAGCAGCCGGGCCAGATCGCCGCTCCCGCAGCCCACGTCCAGGGCGGTGCCGAAACGACGGGGCAACTGCCGCAGCAGCCACGGGTGGTAGTGCGCGTTGTGGTCCCAGGGGTGGGCGGCGTTGAAGCGGTGGAGGGCGGCGAGGATGCGGGCCGCGAAGGTTGTCGTCACGCGGCCAACTCCACCACGCACCCACCGGAACGGGCTCGGACGCCGGTTCCGGGCGGGGCAGGGCACCATGGAGGGGAGGAGGCGACCGACCGATATGAACCACGCCCAGCTCACCGCCCTCGGACGGGCCCTTCGGCTGCTCGGGGAGCACGGGGAGGCCCTGACCGCCGACACGCCGGACGCCCGGCTGCACGAGATCAAGGACGACCTGCGGCGAGCCCTCGACCTGCTGGACGACAGCGTCACCACGGGGGCGCCCGCCACCCGGTGCCCCGAGCACCCCCAGGGCCCCGTGGACGAGAGCGCCCCCGACCTGTGCCTGCTGTGCGAGACCCGGCGCCGGGCCGCACGGCGGTCGGAGTTCCAGGGCAGCAGGCCCCGCCCGGGAGAGCCGGCCCCCACCGCCCCCTCCCGGTACGGCGTCCGCGGTGACCGCCCGCAGCCCCAGCAGCGGTGGCTGCCGGAGCTGTGGAACGGCCAGGAGTGGCAGCTGTGCGGCACGCCTCGCCGGGACCGGCACGAGGCGGAGGCCTATCTCGCGGCCCAGCGCCGCGGTTCCCGGCCCGCCATGGCGTACCGGATCGTCCACGAGTTCACGGACTACGAGGTGCTGCGCGTGTGGGGGACGCCCGTACGCGTCGACATCGAACCCATGGGCAACCTCTAGGGCCCGGCCGCCGGCCGGCCGGGCCCGGAGGGGCCGGTCAGCTCAGGCTCTGCAGCGCCGCCGCGTCGTAGGGCTTCAGGTCCTCGAAGCGGTCGGCGAGGACCTTGGCCGCCCACTCCGGGTCCTGGAGCAGCGCACGGCCGACGGCCACCATGTCGAACTCGTCGGCCTCCAGGCGGTCCAGGAGGTTGTCGATGCCCTTGACCGGGGAGCCCTCGCCCTGGAAGGCGTTGATGAAGTCGCCGTCGAGGCCGACCGAGCCGACGGTGATGACCGGCTTGCCGGTGAGCTTCTTCGTCCAGCCGGCCAGGTTCAGGTCGGAGCCGTCGAACTCGGGGAGCCAGTAGCGGCGGGTGGAGGCGTGGAAGACGTCGACACCGGCCGCGGCGAGCGGGGTGAGGATGGCCTCCAGCTCCTCGGGGGTCTCGGCGAGGCGCGCGGTGTAGTCCTGCTGCTTCCACTGCGAGTACCGGAAGATGACCGGGAACTCGGCGGACACCCGCTCACGGACCGCGGCGACGATCTCCGCGCCGAACTTCGTGCGGGCCACCAGGTCGCCGCCGTACGCGTCCGTGCGGGTGTTGGTGCCCGCCCACAGGAACTGGTCGACGAGGTAGCCGTGGGCGCCGTGGATCTCCACGCCGTCGAAGCCGATGCGCTCGGCGTCCGCCGCGGCCTGGGCGAACGCGGCGACGACGTCGTCCAGGTCCTTCTGGGTCATGGCCTTGCCGGTGGGCTCGGCACCTGCGGTGACCAGGCCGGAGGGGCCCATCGCGGGGGCGTCCGGGAAGGGGTTCTGCCCCTGCTCGCGGACCATGCCGATGTGCCACAGCTGGGGCACGATGGTGCCGCCCGCCGCGTGCACGTCCTCGGCGACCTTCGCCCACCCCGCAAGCTGCTCCTCGCCGTGGAACCGCGGCACGCGCGAGCTGTTGCCGGCCGACTCGTGGCCGACGTAGGTGCCCTCGGTGACGATGAGACCGACGCCGGCGGCGGCGCGACGGGCGTAGTAGGAGCGCACGTCCTCGCCGGGGACGCCGCCCGGGGAGAACATGCGGGTCATCGGCGCCATCGCGATCCGGTTCGGGACGGTGAGACCGTTGAGCGTGATCGGGCGGGACAGGATCTGGGCCGCGCGGGACGTGGCGGAAGGCGTGACGGTCACGTGGGGGGCTCCTCGTGAAGGGCGATGTTAACCGGTCGGTATGTGAGCACGCATTGTTGCAGCTCCTTAAGTAACCGACTATGCGCTGCCCCACATTCCGCCTCCGGAAAGCCCTTCACGTGACACCGCTCACGCTCTCCCGGTTCAGCCGCCGCACCCGCTCCCGCAGAACCTCGTCCGGCGGCGCCGGCTCGACCGCCCCGGGCGGACAGTCCCACTCCCGCCCGCCCCCGACGGGGCGCAGCTGCACCCGGCCGCCCACCTGCCCCATCACCTCACCGATCCGCCCGCTGCGCGTGTCGACGGCGTACTCGGGCGCACGACTCAGAGCGGCCGCCAGCCGGGAGGCCACACCGAGATTGCAGCGGCCGAGGTCGACCAGGGCGTACGGGTCCTCACCCGAGACGCTCAGCGGGTCGACCCGGAGCGACGGCAGGACGACGCCGACTCCACGTAGGGCCGCACGCAGCCGCTCGACGGCCTCCTCGGCCGTCCGGGCGGGCCGCTCACCTGCGGCCGTTTCCCTCGTCTCCATTGCTCCGATTCCTCCACACAGAGTGTTGCCGTTCACCACACAGCGTGTCGGCCGGCGCCCTAACCTGGCCAGATACGGCGTCCCAACAGACTCGGCTGTCGGATCAGGAGTCGCCATGGCAGGACCGAAGGACCTCGACCCGTCGTCATCGCCACGCGCCCTGCTGGGCGCGGAGTTACGCCACGCCCGCGAGCGGAGGGAACTGAGCCAGGAACAACTGGGCCAGCGGCTGTTCGTGAGCGGCTCGTTCATCGGGCAACTGGAGGCGGGGACGCGGCGGATGCAGCCGGATACCGCGCGGATACTGGACGAGGTGCTCGGTACGGGGGACTTCTTCACGCGGAACTGCGCGGCGGCGGCCAAGTCGAAGTATCCGGAGCACTTCGCGGAGGCCGCGGAGGCGGAAGAGGTCGCTACGGCGATCAGACAGTACGCGCCGCTGCTCATCCCCGGCCTCCTCCAGACGCCCGCCTACGCACGAGCCGTCTGCCGGGCCTACCAGCCGACGGCACCGGAGGAGGACATCGACAAGCTGGTGACGGCCCGGATGGAGCGCGCCGGCATCCTCGGCGATCCAACAGATCCGTTGTTGTGGGCGGTGATCGACGAAGCGGCGTTGCGTCGGGTGACAGGCGGGTCCGCGGTCATGGCGGACGCCCTCCGGCACATCGCCGACCTCGCCCGCCGGGGACGGGTCATCACGCAGGTGCTGCCGTTCGGCGCGGGGGCGCATGCTGCGATGGAAGGCTCCATCAAGCTGATGGACTTCGAGGACGCCCCACCCCTGGTGTACTTCGAGGGAGTGGGCACCGGACGGCTGGAGGACGACCCGGCCGTCGTCAGGCACCAGCGGTTCACCTACGAACTCCTCACGGCCTGCGCGCTCTCGCCGGAGAAGTCTCTGGTCCTCATCGAGGCGATGGCGCAGGATTACGCGCATGAGGACCATCCCTGAGCGCGACCTGGACACGGCGATCTGGCACAAGTCCAGTTACAGCGGCGGCAGCGGCGGTGACTGCCTCGAAGTCGCCGCCGACCTCCCCGCCCTCATCCCCGTCCGAGACTCCAAGACCCCCGAAGGCCCGAAGCTCTTCTTCAGCTCGGTCGCGTGGGCTGCCTTCACCTCTTCTTTCAAGTGACCGTGGGGCCGCCGCCGCTTCTTGGCCAGTGTCGTGCTTCCGCGGCCCGCCTCAAGGGCGCTGCGCGTCGCCTTCGGCGATGGGCCTGCGGCCCACCCTTGACCCGGGCCGCTCCAGCACGGATGAGAAGCGAGCGAGCGGCCCGGAAAGACGGGGGTCCCGGCCGGGTTCGCGATCCCGGGTCGGCTACCCAGTAACCCCAAGCCGACGACCGCGCTCCCACCTCACAAGCACGCCGGCCCACTTCAGCGGCTTGCGGGCGAGTGGGGGAGTAGGAGAGGGGGACGAGGGATGAGTGGGAGAGGGGGACGAGGGGCGAGTGAGCGAGTAGGAGAGGGGGGCGAGTGAGTAGGGACGCGCCGGCCGCGGCTGGCCCTCGCGCCGCACCCACACACCGCACCGACTCGGCGACCTGCGGGTGAGCAGGCGGTGTGGGCGTGTGGGCGGCACGGGCGATGCGGACCGACAGACGCGTCGACCCGCAGCTGACACTCACACCTCACCCGTACACCGCCCCGCTTCGGCGACCTGCGGGTGAGCGGGCGACGTGGGCGTGCGGGCGGCACGGGCGATGCGGACCGCCAGACGCGTCGCCCCGCAGCGGCACTCGCGGCCCCACCCGCACGCCGCACCGACTCGGCGACCCGCGGTGTGTAGGTGATGGACGAGCGCGTCGGCCGCCGATGGCGGCACGCCAGCCCGCTTCGGCGGCGAGGGGGTCTCGTGGGCGACCCATCCACCGGCCAGTCATCGCGGCCCCGCCTCCACCAGTGATTGGAGGATTTGTGCCACCCCCTCCCCGATGAATGCCCTGGTCACGCAGGTTGGATACGGCCGGGCGTGGCACATGCCTGCCTATCAGGCCCATCAAGCGGCGCTAGTGAGGTGGGGGACCCAGCGCAAGCCGCTGAGCGGGCCCGGCGACCATGCGAGACGCCACCGCGCACCCCTCACCCGCCCCCAGCCGCCAAACCCACCCGGCGTGCATGCGAGGCGCGGGCGCGTCTCCTCGCCGACGGTGCGAACGCAGCTGACTCAAGGGGTCGGCGGGCCTGAGGCGACCACTTTCCCCGGGGCGCCCGCTCGCTTCTCATCCGTGCTGGAGCGGCCCGGGTCAAGGGTGGGCCGCAGGCCCATCGCCGAAGGCGACGCGCAGCGCCCTTGAGGCGGGCCGCGGAAGCACGACACTGGCCGAGAAGCGGGCGGCCCCACGGTCACTTGTCCACCCCCGAAGCCCAAGCGCCCAGCCCCGGGCACCCTTTGCTCACTTGTCCACCCCCGAAGCTCAAGCGCCCAGCCCCGGGCACCCTTTGCGAGGAAGGGACGTACAAGAGGAGGGGGCCGTAAGAGGAAGGGACGTGCAAGAGGGAGAGGCGTGTAAGGGGCGGTGGGGGCCACACGCCCGAGGGCGGTACCCCCAGCCGGAAGCTGGGGGTACCGCCCTCGGTTCGAAGGACAGGCGATCAACCGTCAGGTCGATCAGAAGTCCATGTCACCGCCCGGCATGCCGCCGCCGGCCGGCGCGGCGGCCTTCTCCGGCTTGTCGGCGATGACGGCCTCGGTGGTGAGGAACAGCGCGGCGATGGAGGCCGCGTTCTGCAGGGCAGAGCGGGTCACCTTCGCCGGGTCGATGATGCCCTCGGCGACCAGGTCGACGTACTCGCCGGTCGCGGCGTTCAGGCCGTGGCCCGGGGTCAGGTTGCGCACCTTCTCCACCACGACACCGCCCTCGAGGCCGGCGTTGACGGCGATCTGCTTCAGCGGGGCCTCGAGCGCGATGCGCACGGCGTTGGCGCCGGTCGCCTCGTCACCCTCGAGCTCCAGCTTCTCGAAGACCTGGGAGGCCTGGAGCAGGGCCACGCCACCACCGGCGACGATGCCCTCCTCGACGGCGGCCTTCGCGTTGCGGACGGCGTCCTCGATGCGGTGCTTGCGCTCCTTGAGCTCCACCTCGGTGGCGGCACCGGCCTTGATGACCGCGACACCGCCGGCGAGCTTCGCCAGGCGCTCCTGGAGCTTCTCGCGGTCGTAGTCCGAGTCGCTGTTCTCGATCTCGGCGCGGATCTGGTTCACCCGGCCGTTGACCTGGTCCGAGGAACCGGCACCGTCGACGATGGTGGTCTCGTCCTTGGTGATGACGACCTTGCGGGCGCGGCCCAGGAGGTCCAGGGTCGCGTTCTCCAGCTTGAGGCCGACCTCCTCGGAGATGACCTCGCCGCCCGTGAGGATGGCGATGTCGCCGAGCATGGCCTTGCGGCGGTCGCCGAAGCCCGGGGCCTTGACGGCGACGGACTTGAAGGTGCCGCGGATCTTGTTGACAACCAGGGTCGACAGGGCCTCGCCCTCGACGTCCTCGGCGATGATCAGCAGCGGCTTGCCCGACTGCATGACCTTCTCGAGGAGCGGGAGCAGGTCCTTGACGGAGCCGATCTTGGAGTTGGCGATGAGGATGTACGGGTCCTCGAGCGACGCCTCCATGCGCTCCATGTCGGTCGCGAAGTAGGCGGAGATGTAGCCCTTGTCGAAGCGCATGCCCTCGGTGAGCTCCAGCTCGAGACCGAAGGTGTTGCTCTCCTCGACGGTGATGACGCCTTCCTTGCCGACCTTGTCCATGGCCTCGGCGATCAGCTCGCCGATCTGGGTGTCGGCGGCGGAGATGGACGCGGTGGAGGCGATCTGCTCCTTGGTCTCGACGTCCTTCGCCTGCTCCAGCAGGGCGGCGGAGACGGCCTCGACGGCCTTCTCGATACCGCGCTTCAGGGCCATCGGGTTGGCGCCGGCGGCGACGTTGCGCAGGCCTTCCTTGACCAGGGCCTGGGCGAGCACGGTCGCGGTGGTCGTACCGTCACCGGCGACGTCGTCCGTCTTCTTGGCGACTTCCTTGACCAGCTCGGCGCCGATCTTCTCGTACGGGTCCTCCAGCTCGATCTCCTTGGCGATGGACACACCATCGTTGGTGATCGTGGGGGCGCCCCACTTCTTCTCGAGGACGACGTTGCGGCCCTTGGGGCCGAGCGTCACCTTGACGGCGTCCGCGAGCTGGTTCATGCCGCGCTCGAGGCCGCGCCGCGCCTCCTCGTCGAACGCGATGATCTTGGCCATGTGAAGTGGTCCCTCCAGGACTGGGGGTGATTCCTTCGGACCGCGCCCGCGCCCGCGACGGACGGCTCGCCGGCCGCGTGGTTCCTTGCCCCACTTGGCCTGCGGGCCTCACCGACCCGGTCCTTCGTTGTCACTCTCACCTTCAGAGTGCTAACGCAATGATTAGCACTCGGCATGGTCGAGTGCAAGCGCCTCACGGGGGACAAGGGGCGCCGTCAGCCGCCCGCGAACACCGGACGGGGTGCCGCCGGCCCCCGCGGACACCGGATCCCCGCACGACGAAGGGCACCATCCCCGCACGACGAAGGGCCCGCACCCTCTGCGAGGTGCGGGCCCTTCGTGCCAAAAAACGTTCAGGCGGTGACGCGAACCATGTCGGCCTGCGGACCCTTCTGGCCCTGCGAGATCTCGAACTCGACCCGCTGGCCCTCTTCCAGGGTGCGGTAGCCGTCCATCTGAATCGCGCTGTAGTGGACGAAGACGTCCGCACCACCGTCGACCGCGATGAAGCCGTACCCCTTCTCCGCGTTGAACCACTTGACGGTGCCCTGAGCCATGCCTAACTCCCCTATTACTGGCCCTTGCACAGATCCACACTTCGCGGACCCGGGTCAGACCTCACCCCCCATTGGTCGGGGGCGTGCGCCGGAACGCGTCGACCGCGGCTGAATGTATCTGTCCAACTGCCGTCTGCAACAGGTCAATCGGACGAGAATTCTGGACGCGAGCGGTCCGGAATGTAGTGAGAATTCACCCGACTTCAGGGCAAGTCGGGCCCCATAAAAACCACAAAAGCCGCAAACCACCCGCACACTTTGGCTACTTCTTGTCGGGCTCGCGGCATGAATCCAGGGTCCGCGACCCGAAGGCCGCGACCGTGTTCCCCAACTCTACCGCGCTCAATCACGCAGAATTGCCCCCTCCGCTTCTCTCACCGGAGGGGGCAATTCGATGAACACTCGGTAACCGGTGTTACCGAAGGTAATAATCAGCCGCCGGCGACCGCGGGGATGATCGAGACACCGGCGCCGTCCGGCGTCGCCGTCTCCAGGCCCTGCTCGAAGCGGACGTCGTCGTCGTTGACGTACACGTTCACGAACCGGCGCAGCTTGCCCTGGTCGTCCAGGACGCGGGCGGCGATCCCGGTGTGGTTCTTCTCCAGGTCGGCGATGACATCGGCGAGGGTCGCGCCCTGGGCGTCGACCTCGGCCCGGCCGCCGGTGTAGGTGCGCAGGATGGTGGGGATGCGAACGGTCACGCTCATGCGAGGCCAGCCTCTCGGAAGGAGTCCAGGGTCGGGCGGATGGTGGCGGTGAGGCCGGTCCCGGCCACCGCGTCCAGGGTCTTGAGGCCGTCGCCGGTGTTGAGGACGACCGTGGTCTTCGCCGGGTCGAGCACGCCTTCCTTGATCAGCTTGCGGGTGACGCCGACGGTCACCCCGCCCGCCGTCTCCGCGAAGATGCCCTCGGTGCGGGCCAGCAGCTTGATGGCGTCCACGATCTCCGCGTCCGTGACGTCCTCCACGGCACCGCCGGTGCGGCGCGCGATGTCCAGGACGTAGGGGCCGTCGGCCGGGTTGCCGATGGCGAGGGACTTGGCGATGGTGTTCGGCTTCTGCGGGCGGACCACGTCGTGCCCGGCCTTGAAGGCCGTGGACACCGGGGAGCAGCCCTCGGCCTGCGCGCCGAAGATCTTGTACGGCTTGTCCTCGACCAGACCCAGCTTGATCAGCTCCTGGAGACCCTTGTCGATCTTCGTGAGCTGGGAGCCGGAGGCGATCGGCACCACGAGCTGGTCGGGCAGCCGCCAGCCGAGCTGCTCGCAGATCTCGTACGCCAGGGTCTTGGAGCCCTCCGCGTAGTACGGCCGCAGGTTGACGTTGACGAAGCCCCAGCCCTCGCCGGCCGGGTCGCCGATCAGCTCGGAGCAGAAGCGGTTCACGTCGTCGTAGTTGCCCTCGATGCCGACGAGTTCACCGCCGTAGACGGCGGCCATGACGACCTTGCCCTGCTCCAGGTCGTGCGGGATGAACACGCAGGAGCGGAAGCCGGCGCGGGCCGCGGCGGCGCCGACGGCACCGGCCAGGTTGCCCGTCGAGGAGCAGGAGAGCGTGGTGAAGCCGAAGGCGCGGGCGGCCTCCAGGGCCTGGGCGACCACGCGGTCCTTGAAGGAGTGGGTCGGGTTGCCGGAGTCGTCCTTCACGTACAGGCCGCCGGTCACGCCCAGCTCGCGGGCCAGGTTGTCGGCCTTGACGAGCTTGGTCCAGCCCGGGTTGATGTTGGGCTTGTCGGCGACGTCCGCCGGGACGGGCAGCAGGGGCGCGTACCGCCAGATGTTCGCGGGGCCCGCCTCGATGCGGCGGCGCAGTTCCTCGCTGTCGTAGGCGGAGAAGTCGTAGGCGATCTCCAGCGGGCCGAAACACTCCTCGCAGGCGAAGACCGGGCCGAGCGGCACGCGGTGACCGCATTCGCGACAGCTCAGGGCTGCGGCGGGGCCGAGGTCTACGGTGGAGTCGGTGCTGGTTGCAACTGTCTGCACAGCCATGGAGGCGAGGCCCTTTCTCCTCATCTTCCTCACGACGCATCTCGCCGTGAGACGGATTTGGCACCTTCCCTAGCCGGGAGCCTCGCGAAATCGATCAAGACTGATCTACGAGTACCGACTGGAGGGTTGCCGGGGCTTCATCGGGCCGTTTCCCTCTGCCCCTCTGGATGAGCTGTATGTGGTTGTGGACGCTGGTGACCCCCGACATGCGATGGTCATCGGCGTTGTTCAAGACTGTAACCGAAGGCCAGGACAGTTGAGATAGTCGTCCGAACCGCGAGATGGATCACACGGTCAGCCCGTGTGGTCACGAACAGTGAGGAGCCGCAGACCGTGCTGGAAGAAGTCGAGCGCTGGCTGGCCACCCGCTCCTGGTCCGTGGCCGATCGCCCGCTCCACCGGATCCTGTCCGCCAAACAGCGCACGGGCCAGACGATCAGCGTCGTGCTGCCCGCGCTCAACGAGGAGGAGACGGTCGGCGACATCGTCGCGGCCATCCGTCACGACCTCGTGGAGCAGGCTCCGCTCGTCGACGAGATCGTCGTCGTGGACTCCGGCTCCACCGACCGCACCTCCGAGGCCGCCGCCGCCGCGGGCGCCCGGGTCGTTCACCGCGACGAGATACTGCCCCGTCTCCCGGCCGTCCCCGGAAAGGGTGAAGTGCTGTGGCGCTCCCTGCTGGTGACCGGCGGGGACATCCTCTGTTTCGTCGACGCCGACCTGAGGGAGTTCTCCTCCGACTTCGTCCTGGGCATAGTCGGCCCGCTGCTCACCGAGCCGGACGTGGATCTGGTCAAGGCGATGTACGACCGCCCGCTCGGCACCGGGCCGGACGCGGGTGCCTCCGGCGGGGTGGCCGGGCAGGGCGGCCGGGTCACCGAGCTGATGGCCCGCCCGCTGCTGAACATGCACTGGCCGCAGCTGGCCGGCTTCGTGCAGCCGCTGGGCGGCGAGTACGCGGCCCGCCGCTCACTGCTGGAGCGACTGCCGTTCCCCGTCGGCTACGGCGTGGAGCTGGGCATGCTGGTGGACGCCCTGCACCTGGTCGGCCTGGACGCGCTGGCCCAGGTCGACGTGGGCGTGCGCAGGCACCGCCACCAGGACGGCCGGGCCCTCGGCCGGATGGCCGCCGCGATCTACCGCACGGCCCAGCTCCGGCTGGCCCGCGGCCATCTGATCAGGCCCTCGCTGACCCAGTTCGAGCGCGGCGCGGACGGCTTCGAACCGCGCACCTACTCGGTGGACACCGAGGAGCGGCCGCCCATGCTGGAGATCGCGGAGTACGCCGACCGGAAGGTGGCGTGAACGGGCCGTATACGGCCCCCTTCCGCCCCCTTACCGGACGGAACGTACGTTTGAGCGTTTCCGGGCCGGGCTAGGTTGAGGCGTATGGCTTCCACGCGCGGTGCTGCCGAAAAAGCTCAGGTGCTGGTCGCGTCGAATCGCGGCCCGGTCTCCTATCAGGTGGACGACGACGGCTCGCTGCACGCCAGACGGGGCGGTGGCGGGCTGGTCTCGGGCCTGTCCGCCATCGGGCCGGACACGGACTCGGTGTGGGTGTGCGCCGCACTGGGCGACGGCGACCGGGCGGCCGCCCGGCGGGCGGACGGCGGGCTGCTGCCGGCCGACGACACGGGCGGGCAGCGGGTGCGGATGCTCGACATCGACGCGGCCGTGCACGCAGACGCGTACAACGGCGTCGCCAACTCGGTGCTCTGGTTCGTGCACCACATGCTGTACCAGACACCGCTGGAGCCGGTCTTCGACGCGGGGTTCCGGCGGCAGTGGGCGGCGTACGAGAGCTACAACCGGGCGTTCGCCGAGGCGCTGGCCGAAGAGGCGGCCGAGGGCGCGGCGGTGCTGATCCAGGACTACCACCTGGCCCTCGCCCCCCGGATGCTCCGCCGGCTCCGCCCCGACCTGCGCATCGGGCACTTCTCGCACACCCCGTGGGCCCCGCCGGACTACTTCCGGCTGCTGCCCGACGACATCGCGGCCGAGCTGCTCACCGGCATCCTGGGCGCGGACCGGGCGGCGTTCCTCACCCAGCGGTGGGCGGACGCGTTCAAGGACTGCTGTCACGCGGTGCTCGGGCCCGGTATCCCGTCCGGCACCCGGATCGGGGTGCACGGGCTGGGGGCGGACGCGGACTTCCTGCGCAAGCGGGCCCACGAGGAGGACGTGGCCGAGCGGATGGCGGCGCTGCGCGAGGAGATCGGCGCGGACCGCAGGACCATCGTCCGGGTCGACCGCACGGAGCTGTCGAAGAACATCGTGCGCGGGCTGCTGGCCTACCGGCAGCTGCTGGAGGACCACCCCGAGTGGCGTGAGCGGGTCGTCCACGTGGCGTTCGCCTATCCCTCGCGCCAGGACCTCGCGGTGTACCGCGAGTACACCGCCGAGGTGCGGCGGGTCGCGGACGAGATCAACGAGCGGTACGGAACGGCGGGCTGGACGCCGGTGGAGCTGCACGTGAAGGACGACTTCGCGCGCTCCCTGGCCGCGTACCGGCTGGCCGACGTGGCGCTGGTGAACCCCATCCGGGACGGCATGAACCTGGTCGCCAAGGAGGTCCCGGTCGTCTCGGACGAGGGCTGCGCGCTGGTGCTGTCGCGGGAGGCCGGGGCGTACGAGGAACTGGGCGAGGACGCGTTCACCGTGAACCCGTACGACATCGGCGGGACCGCGGAGGCGTTGCACGAGGCGCTGAGCCTGCCGGCGGAGGAGCGGGCGGCCCGCTCGAAACGGCTGGCCGCCGCCGCGACCGCGCTGCCGCCCGCCCGGTGGTTCCTGGACCAGCTGACCGCGCTGACGGGCCGGCCGAGCTGACCCACCGGCTGACCGCGCTGACGGGCCGGCCGAGCTGACCCGCCGGCCGCCGCCCGCCCGGGGGTTCCCGGACCGGCGGACCGTCCTGCCCCGCCGACCGTCCCGACCGGTCAGCCGAGCTGATCCGCCGGCCGCCGCCCGCCCGGGGGTTCCCGGACCGGCCGACCGTCCTGACCGGCCGACCGTCCCGACCGGTCAGCCGAGCTGGCCCGCCGGCTGCCGCCCGCCCGGGGGTTCCCGGACCGGCGGACCGTCCTGCCCCGCCGACCGTCCCGACCGGTCAGCCGAGCTGATCCGCCAGCTGCCGCAGCAGGTCCACGACTCCCTCCGGGCCGTCCACCACCAGGTCGGCCCGCTGGGCCAGTTCGGTGACCTCGGTGCTGCCGCTGCAAACCAGCAGGCCGGGGGTGCCGTTCTTGCGGAGTTCGTCGACCGCGGCGAAGGCGGGGAGGTCGCCCAGGTCGTCGCCGGCGTAGACGACACAGCCGGCACCGGTGGCGCGGGCGTGGTCGAGGAGGGCCACGCCCTTGTCCATGCCCGGCGGGCGCAGTTCGAGGACCATGCGTCCGGGTTCGACGATCAGGCCGTGCCGGGTGGCGAGGTCGGCGAGGGGGGCGCGCAGGGATTCGAACGTGGCCTGCGGGTCGGCGGCGCGGCGGGTGTGGACGGCGACGGCCCGGCCCTTCTCCTCGATCCATGTGCCCTCGCCGGCGCCGGCCCGCTCCAGCAGGCCCGGCAGCTCCGCGCGGACGGCGGCGACGCCGGGGTGCGGGGCGGGCGCGGTGAGGGTGCCGGTGGCCGCGTCCCAGCGTTCGGCGCCGTAGTGCCCGAGGACGGTCAGGTGTTCCAGGCCGGGGACGCCGTCGAAGCCGCCGTACCGGACCGCGACCTCGGCCGGGCGGCCGGTGATCACCGCGACGGACGCGATCCTGGGGGCGAGTGCGGCCAGGGCGGGTACGGCGGCCGGGTGGGCGCGGGCCTGTTCGGGGTCGGCGACGATGGGGGCCAGCGTGCCGTCGAAATCGAGGCCGACGAGGGTGGTGCGGGGCTGCGCGAGCAGGGCGGCGAGTCCGTCTCGGCCGGGCTGGGTCTGCGGGGTCGGCAGAGGATCCATACCGCGACAGTATCCAGCGCGGCGCGTGGTCACTCCTGGGGCTCCGCCCCGAACCCCGCCAGGGGCTCCGCCCCTGGACCCCGCCCCGCCCACCCACCACCCGACTCGCTCCGCCGAAAGGGCACCCCCGAGACCACCCCGGCGGCCCGAAACAGGCACCCCGCGCCACACTCGAACGGCCAAGAAGACACCCGGCCGAACTGCGGACGCCCCGGGAAGACACCCGGCCAGGCTCACGCGGTCCAAGGAGACACCTGGCCGGGCTCGCGCGGCCTGAAGACACCTGGTCAGGCTCACGCGGTCAAGGAGGACACCTGGCCGGGCTCGCGCGGCCCCGAAGACGCCCGGCCGGTGATCGGACGCCGCAGGAAGACACCCGGCCGGTGATCGGACGCCGCAGGAAGACACCCGGCCGGACTGGCGCGGTCCGAGGAAGACACCCGCCCAGGCTCGCGCGGTCCGAGAAGGCGCCCCACGCCACTCTCGATCGGTATGAGAAAGCCACCCCCGCCTCGGGTGGCCCGGGAGCGGGCCTGGTGGTGTGCTGGGCGCACGGGTGGTGTCGGCTGCGGGCGGAGCGAAAAGGCCGGGCCGCGGGTCAGCGTTCTGTGCGGCGGGATTCCCTGATGCGTCTCAGGCGGTTCACGGTCACCGGGTCGTGGGCCAGGGCCCGCTCGTCGTCCAGGAGGGCGTTGAGGAGCTGGTAGTAGCGGACCGGGACCAGGCCCAGCTCCTCGCGGATCGCCCGTTCCTTCGCGCCGGCGCCGGGGAAGCCGCGGCGCTCCAGCGCGAGGATGGCCTTCTCACGGCTGCCCAGTTCCATGCGAGCCACCGTAACGCCGGGCACCGACACTCCCCAGCCCACGCCCCGAGCCCCAGCCCACGCCCCCGAGCCCCGGCCGCGCACCCGAGTCCCTGTCCCAGCCGCGCTCACGAGTCCCGGGTTCCAGACGCGCTCCCGTGGTCTAGCTCGTGCTCCTGCTGTCGGCCGCCGTGGCCGTGGACTGGAGTCGGGTCAGGACGCCGGAGGGGCTGCCGCCGGGGGTGACCGCCTGGCCGATGTTCTGCTTCACGGCTGCGGCGACCGCCGCCCAGGAGGTCTTGCCGACGGGGTACAGCTCGGAGGTGGGCAGCTGCTCCAGGAAGGGGTGCAGGGCCTTGTCGGTGGCCGCGCCGGACGCGCTCATGGCGTTGGACGCGGAACCGGTGACCGGCAGCAGCCCGTAGGTCCGGGAGAAGTCGAGGACGTTCTTCTGCGCGTAGACGAAGTCGAGGAAGTCGCCGATCCGGTCGGCGTTCCCGTTCTGTTTGAAGCCCATCATCCAGTCGGTGACGCCCATGGACGCCCTGGCCTTGCCGGTGCGGCCCGGCATCGGCACCATGCCGAACTTCACGCCCTTCTTCGCGGCCTGCTGGATCAGCGTCGGGTGCCCGTTGAGCATGCCGACCTGCCCGTCGGCGAACGCGGCGAAGGCGGTGGCGCGGTTGAGCTTGCCGGGGGCGACGGGGCCGGTCAGGTCCTTGCCGACCAGCTCGTCCTTGAGCCAGTCGAACGTCGAGACGTTCGCCTCCGAGTCGATCGTGTAGGTGCCGATGTCGTCGGTGTAGCCGCTGCCCCCGTTGCCGCCGCTGAGCAGCCACTGCATGGTCTCGGCCTGGGCCTCCTCGGGGCCGAGCGGCAGCGCGTAGGGGTACTTCACGCCCTTGTCCTTGAGCGCCCTGGCGTCGGCGGCCAGCTCGTCCCAGGTGGTGGGCGGGGTGATGCCGGCCTTGGCGAACAGGGTCTTGTTGTAGAAGAGCACGCGCGTGGAGGCGGCGAACGGGATGCCGTACTGCGTGTGCTGCCACGCGCCGGCGTCGGAGAGCGGCGAGAGGAAGTCGGCCTGGGTGCGGATGGAGAGCAGGTCCGAGACCGGGTACAGCTTGTCGGCGGCGGCGTAGTCGGCGTAGGCGCCTATCTGGGCCATGTCGGGGGCGTGGCCGGCGTCGACCATCTCCTTGACCTTGCGGTCGACGTCGTTCCAGGAGTAGACGCTGACCTCGACCTTCACGTCGGGGTGCTGCGACTCGTAGTCCTCGACCAGGGCGTCCCAGTACTTCTTGGAGCTGGTGGCGGCGGAGTCGCCGTAGTCGGCGGCGACGAGTCTGAGGGTCACGTCGGAGGAGCCCGTGCTCCCGCAGCCGCCGAGGACCGCCGTCATGCCCAGTGCGGACACCACCGCGATCGTTCCTGCCGTACGCCGACGCACGCTCAAAGTCCCAACCCTGCTGTCTGACCGTTCAATATATGGACACATAAGGTCTACACCACGTGAGTGGACTAGACCTCTCCCGGGTGCGAGGGCCACACTAGGCCCCGTGGTGAGACATGTCATCGCCCTGGACGTGGGCGGTACCGGGATGAAGGCCGCCCTCGTCGCAGACGACGGCGAGCTGCTCCACCGCGCCCGCCGCGCCACCGGACGCGAGCGCGGCCCGGACGCGGTGGTCGCGACGATCCTCGACTTCGCCGCCGAACTGCGCGCGTACGGCGCCGAGCACCACGGCGCCCCGGCCCTCGCCGCCGGCATCGCGGTCCCCGGCATCGTCGACGAGGAACTCGGCGTCGCCGCCTACGCGGCCAACCTCGGCTGGCGGGACGTACCGCTGCGGGCACTGCTCACCGAGCGGCTCGGCATCCCCGTCGCCCTCGGCCACGACGTGCGCACCGGCGGCCTCGCCGAGGGCCGGATCGGCGCGGGCAGGGGCGCCGACCGGTTCCTGTTCGTGCCGCTCGGCACCGGCATCGCGGGCGCCATCGGCATCGACGGCCGGGTGGAGTCGGGCGCGCACGGCTTCGCGGGCGAGATCGGCCACGTCGTCGTACGGCCCGGCGGCACCGCATGCCCCTGCGGACAGGGCGGCTGCCTGGAGCGGTACGCCTCCGCGTCCGCCGTCAGCGAGGCCTGGGCGGCGGCCTGCGGGGACCCGGGCGCCGACGCCGCCGACTGCGCCAAGGCCGTCGCGTCCGGTGACCCGAACGCCGTCCGGGTCTGGCGGGAGGCGGTCGACGCGCTCGCCGACGGACTGGTCACCGCCATCACCCTGCTGGACCCGCGCACGCTGATCATCGGTGGCGGCCTGGCCGAGGCGGGGGAAGTGTTGTTCCAGCCGCTGCGGGACGCCGTCCGGCGCCGGGTCACCTTCCAGAAACTGCCCACCATCGTCCCGGCCGCCCTGGGTGACACGGCGGGTTGCCTCGGGGCCGGGCTGCTCGCCCGAGATCTGCTGAGGACCACTTCTACGACTCCGGAGGTAACCACCTGATGGCCACTGAGCGGAACAGCCAGACTCCGGAGCCGGGCAGCGCGCCCGAAGGCGCGGGGGGCGCTGCCGATCAGCGGCTCCGCCGCGGGGCGCGACCGGCCCCCGCCGGCCCGCAGCTGCTCACCGGCGCGAACGTGGTGCTTCCCACCGGAACGGTGAAGAACGGCCGACTGGCCGTGGACGGCCGGCGCATCGCCGGTACCGCGCCGGCCGGCGCCCAGGTGATCGACCTCACCGGCCACTGGCTCGTCCCCGGCTTCGTCGACATCCACAACCACGGCGGCGGCGGAGCCTCCTTCTCCGGCACCCCGGACGACATCCTCAAGGCCATCCGCACGCACCGCGCGCACGGCAGCACCACCCTCGTCGCCTCCACCGTCACCGACGAGATGGACCTGCTGGTCCGCCAGGCCGGGCTGCTGAGCGAACTGGCCGAACAGGGCGACATCGCGGGCATCCACTTCGAGGGGCCGTTCATCTCGCCGTGCCGCAAGGGCGCGCACTCCGAGAAGCTGCTGCGCGACCCGGAACCCGCCGAGGTCCGCAAGCTGATCGACGCGGCGCGCGGCCGGGCCACGATGGTCACCCTCGCGGCCGAACTGCCCGGCGGCATCGACTCCGTACGGCTGCTCGCCGAGCACGGCGTGATCGCGGCCATCGGGCACACGGACGCGACGTACGAGCAGACGGTGGAAGCCATCGACGCGGGCGCCACGGTCGCCACCCACCTCTTCAACGCCATGCCCGCCCTCGGCCACCGCGCGCCCGGCCCGATCGCCGCGCTGCTGGAGGACGAGCGGGTCACCGTCGAGCTGATCAACGACGGCACGCACCTGCACCCGGCCGCGCTGGAGCTGGCGTTCCGTCACGCGGGTGCGGGCCGGGTCGCGTTCATCACCGACGCGATGGACGCGGCCGGCATCGGCGACGGCCGCTACATGCTCGGCCCGCTGGAGGTCGAGGTCAGCGAGGGCGTGGCCCGGCTGGTGGAGGGCGGCTCGATCGCGGGCTCCACGCTCACCCTGGACCGCGCGTTCAAGCGGGCGGTGACGGTCGACAAGCTGTCGGTCGAGGACACGGTGACGGCCCTGTCGGCCAACCCGGCCCGTCTGCTCGGCCTTGCCGACCGCATCGGTTCCCTGGAGCCCGGCAAGGACGCCGACCTCGTCCTGCTGGACGAGAACTTCGACCTGAAGGGCGTGATGCGGCACGGCGAGTGGATCGTCGCGCCCCAACTGGCCTGATCCGTCCGGGTTTCCTCACACGGCGGCCGACCTGGGTCTGGGCCGACCGCCGTGTCTTTGGCATGATCGGGTCCCCGGAAACCGAGTGACAGGCACAGGGACTTCGAGGGAGGTCGGCCCGGGTGATCCTCACGGTCACGCTGAACACCGCTCTCGACATCACCTATCGCGTGCGGTCGCTGCAGCCGCACTCCTCGCACCGCGTCTCGGACGTCGCCGAGCGGCCCGGCGGCAAGGGCGTGAACGTGGCCCGGGTGCTGGCCGCCCTCGGACACGAGGTGACGGTCACCGGCTTCGCGGGCGGTGCCACCGGCGAGGTGGTGCGCGACCGCCTGTCGGCCGTGCCGGGCCTGACCGACGCGCTGGTCCCCGTCGCGGGAGCGACCCGGCGCACCATAGCCGTCGCCGACGAACTGACCGGCGACACCACCCAGTTGAACGAGCCGGGACCGGGGATCGAGCCGGCCGAGTGGGGTGCCTTCCTCGACCGGTACGAGGAGCTGGTGGCCGGGGCCTCGGCGGTGGCGCTGTGCGGCAGTCTGCCGCCCGGGGTGCCGGTGGGGGCGTACGCCGGCCTGGTCCGCACGGCACGGTCCGCGGAGGTGCCGGTGCTGCTGGACACCAGCGGCGAACCGCTGCGCCGCGGGGTGGCCGCCCGCCCGGACGTCATCAAGCCGAACGCCGACGAACTGGCCGAACTGACGGGGTCCCACGAGCCGTTGCGCGCCACCCAGGACGCCCGCCGGCGCGGGGCCCGCGCGGTGGTCGCCTCCCTCGGCGCCGCCGGGCTGCTCGCGGTCACGCCCGAGGGCCGCTGGCGCGCCGCCCCGCCCGCCGCGGTGCGCGGCAACCCGACCGGTGCGGGCGACTCGGCGGTGGCGGGCCTGCTGTCGGGCCTGCTGGAACAACTCCCCTGGCCGGACCGCCTGGCCCGAGCGGTAGCCCTGTCGGCGGCGACCGTACGCTCCGCCACCGCGGGCGAGTTCGACCGTACGGCCTACGAGGAACTGCTGGGCCGGGTGGCGGTGTCGGGGGAGTTCAGCGCGGCTTAGGGTCTCTCGTGCGGATCGTACGGGCTCGCGGGCCCTGGCACCGCTCCCCCACTCCCGGCTTCGCTCGAGCGGGGGGTGCCACCACCGCCTCAACGGCGTGGGAGGCGCCCCGTCACCAGGCCCCACTGCCTGATCCGGCCTGATCCGGCCTGATCCAGGCGGAAAACCCTAGCTCGTGACGTGGCCCTTCTTGATCCACATCTGGTCGATCAGGACGTTGCACTTGTCGCCGGGCTGGCAGGAGACGGCGATGGTGTTGGGGCCCTTCTTGAGGTCCGGCCACACGTACGACTTGGTCCAGCCCTGGGCGAAGTCGCCGTCGGCCGCGTGCCGCCAGTTCTTGAAGCCCACCTTGCTGCCGAACTCCTTGCCGTTGACGATGACCGACATCGACTGGTCCTCGCCGGTGGCGCTGTAGTTCACGAACAGCGTGTACGGGCCGTCCTCGGGGATGTCCTTGACCGTCCAGGTCACCGAGGCGCCGGCCTGGTTCAGCCCGCCCACGTACTTGCCGTCCGCCGACCGGGCACCGGTGACGTCGGAGGCTCCGGCGGCACCGCCGGCGAGCTGGAGGCCCGCGTCCCCGCCGTCGACCTTCGGCAGCTCGCCCGGCGCGGCGGAGCCGCTGCCCGACGGGCTCGGGGCCTGGCTGTGGCTCTGCGACTGGGTGGCGCCGGCGTCGGCCTGGTTGCCGGGCTTGTCGTCGTCCGTGTTGCCGTTGATCATCGCGATGCCGATGCCGATGACGACCGCGGCGACCACCGCGATCGCGCCGATCAGCAGGCCCTTGGTG
Source organism: Streptomyces musisoli (assembly GCF_016741855.1). Lineage (GTDB taxonomy): Bacteria > Actinomycetota > Actinomycetes > Streptomycetales > Streptomycetaceae > Streptomyces > Streptomyces musisoli. Next base: position 41,064 of record NZ_JAERRH010000031.1, read on the forward strand.
TTGGGGCCGCGGCGGCCGGTGTCCCCGGCGGGCGGGGCGGAGCGGTGGCCGGCCTGGGCACCGCCGGGCAGCGTCTCCGGCGCCTGGTAGTGCGCGTTCGGCTGGCCGTAGGCGCCTTGCTGCGGCACGCCCTGGCCGTGGGCGACGCCCTGCTGCGGCACGCCCTGGCCGTAAGTGGCCTGCGGCGGCTGGCCGTAACTGCGCTCGCCGACCGTGCGCACCCTGCTGACCGAGTTCGGGTAGCCGTAACCACCGGACGGCGGCTGGGCTCCCCGTGCCTGGCCGTCTGCGTACAGGTAGCCGAACGGGTCGTCGTCCTCGGGCGTGCTCGCGCCGTTGTCGCCGGGCGTCATCCCTTGGTACTCCTCAACAGGTGCGGGCGGATGCGGTACGGGTTGGAATGGCGAGCCTACCCGCTCTCTCTGCCCCAAACGGGTGACTCAGACCGCACCAACTCGCTGACCTGCGGATCATCCGGCGCGTCGATGTTGTTTGGGACGAGATCGTTTCTCTACGTACATCCGCTCGTCAGCGGACTTCAGCACTTCGTCCGCCGTCATGCCGCAGTGGGCCCATCCAATGCCGAAGCTGGCGCCCACCCGGACGGCCCGGCCCTCGGCGCGGATGGGCTGGATGATCTCGTTGCGCAGCCGTACGGCGAGGTCCTGGGCGTCGGCCCGGCCGAGGCCGTCGGCGAGGATCACGAACTCGTCGCCGCCGAGGCGGGCCACCGTGTCGCCGTCCCGGACGCCGCGGGTGAGGCGCCGGGCGACCTCGATGAGGACCGCGTCACCCGCGTTGTGCCCGAAGCGGTCGTTGATCGACTTGAAGCCGTCGAGGTCGCAGAAGAGGACCGCGAGGCCCTTGGTGCCGTCGTCGCGGCCGTCCTCGGGGGCGACGGTGTGCACATGGTGGTCGTAGGCGTCGTACGCGTCACCGCCCGGCGCGAAGTCGAAGCCGTGGCCGGCGGGGGCGTCGAAGACCGGGTGGCCGTAGGCCGCGTCCAGGGACTCCAGGGCGTCGGCGTGGGCGGGGCGCCGGCAGAGCCGGGCGGACAGGCGCGAGCGCAGCTCGGCGGAGTTCGGCAGGCCGGTCAGCGAGTCGTGGGAGGCGCGGTGGGCGAGCTGGAGCTCGCGCCGCTTGCGCTCCTCTATGTCCTCGACGTGGGTGAGCAGGAAGCGGGGGCCGTCGGCGGCGTCCGCGACGACCGAGTTGCGCAGCGACACCCACACGTAGGTGCCGTCCCGGCGGCCGAGCCGCAGTTCGGCGCGCCCGCCCTCCGCCGAGGTGCGCAGGAGGGTGCCGATGTCCTCGGGGTGGACGAGGTCGGCGAAGGAGTAGCGGCGCATCGCGGAGGCGGGCCGGCCGAGCAGCCGGCACAGGGCGTCGTTGGTGCGCAGGATGCGGCCGTGCTGGTCGCCGCCCATCTCGGCGATGGCCATGCCGGAGGGGGCGTACTCGAACGCCTGGCGGAAGGATTCCTCGCTGGCGCGCAGGGCCTGCTGCTCGCGCTCCAGGCGGACCAGGGCGCGCTGCATGTTGGAGCGCAGCCGGGCGTTGCTGATCGCGATGGCGGCCTGGAAGGCGTACATCTGGAGGGCCTCGCGGCCCCAGGCGCCGGGGCGGCGGCCGTTGCGCGGCCGGTCGACGGATATGACGCCGAGCAGTTCACCGGAGGAGCCGCCCTGCACGCCGGGGGTGTACATCGGGGCGAAGAGGCGGTCGGAGGGGTGCCACTCGTCCTCGAAGCGCGGCGCGGGCCCGTCGGTGTACCACTGCGGGACGTCGTCGTCGTCGAGGACCCAGCCCTCGGTGTGCGGTATGAACACGAGGTCGCCCCAGCGTTCGCCCATGTTCAGCCGTCGCTCCCAGGACTCGCGGGAGCCGACCCGGCCGGTGATCAGGGCCTCGGCCGCGGAGTTGCCGGAGAAGGCGGCGACGACGAGGTCGCCGTCGGGGCGGGCGAGGTTGACGGCCGCCATCTCGTACCCGAGGGCCTCGACGGCGCCGTCGGACACGGTCTGAAGTGTGTCCGCCAGGCTGCGAGCCGTGTTCATGTCGGCCATGACCTGGTGCAGCTGCCGCAGGGACGCAAGGCGGACATACGGCTCCGACTCGGTGTCCATGCTCGCCCTCCCCCCGAGACCTCGCAGCGAATCAAGGGTTGTCTTCGGCGCTTCTCCCGCGTCTTTCGCGGCGGCTCATTACGGTGTTCTTCGCGGCTTCCCCGCCACTGAATCACAGCGCGCTGCCCACTCGGTACACAGGGTCAACAATTCCTGCCTCTTGTGACTCAAGTCACAGAAGAACGTGAACAATTGAGTGGAGTTTCTGCATTTGATCCCTGCGTTTAGCGAACGCACAGCGTACGGATGTGAACACATGATGCACGCATTCCATGCGCCTCTGGTCCTAGGACCCGGCTCCGGCCAAGGGCCGATGCGGCGCGCACCGGGCGGAGACTAGCGTTTCCGGCGTGCTGAAGACTCCCTCCCCCACCGTCCCCCTGCCCACCGGGCATGCTGAGGGGGTGAGCAACGACGAGTTCCGGGCCGCGATGTCCCGGCTGGCCGCGGGCGTGGTCCTGGTCACCGCGCAGGAACCGCCGCTCGACCCGGACGACCCCGGGGCGCCGGGCGTGGAGGACGTGGGCATGACCGCCACCGCCTTCATGTCGGTCTCCCTGGACCCGCCGCTGGTGCTGGTCAGCCTGCGCGAGGGCGCCCGCATGGACGACCTGCTCGCCGAGCAGCCGCTGTGGGCGGTGTCGGTCCTCACCGAGAGCCAGCGGCACATCGCGGGCCGCTTCGCCATGAAGGGCCGGATCAGCGACCGGCTGCTCTTCGAGGACATCCCCTACGTGCGCGGCGAGGCCACCGGCGCCCCGCTGGTCGGGGGCGCCCTGGCCACGCTGGAGTGCCGCACCGAGCAGCGGGTGAGCGCCGGGGACCACACCCTGGTCATCGGCCGCGTCCTCACCGCCCACGTGCCCAGCGCGGAGGGCGGCCCGCTGATGTACTTCCGCGGCCGGTACCGGCAGATGGGCTGAGCCGGAGAACCGGCGCCCGGGGCCGGAACGAGAGGCCCTGGACCTCCTCACACCTCCTCGACGGTGAGGTCCGCCAGGCGGGACGGATCCGAGACGATGTCGATCACCGAGATGCGGTCGGCGACGAAGGTGAAGGCCAGGACCCGCTCCGGACGGCCGTCGGCGAACACGGCCAGGCCGGTCGCACCGTCGACCAGCACCGGACGTGCGACGCGCGCCAGGTGGGCGAAGCTCGTCGCACCGGCGGCGACCCGCTGCGCACCGCTGTTCACCCCGCCCTCGCTGCGGGCCACGACGTCCGGGTCGAGCACCGCGAGCAGCCCGTCGAAGTCGCCGTCCCGGGCGGCGGCCAGGAAGGCGTCCACCACCTCCCGCTGCCGGGCCAGGTCGGTTTCCGGCGCCTCGACGCCCCGCACCCGGCGCCGGGCCCGGCTGGCGAGCTGCCGTGCCGCGGCCGGGTTGCGCCCGAGGATGCCGCCGACCTCCTCGAAGGGCACCCCGAACAGGTCGTGCAGCACGAACGCGAGCCGCTCGGCCGGAGAGAGCGTGTCCAGGACGACCAGCAGGGCCAGTCCCACGGAATCGGCGAGCAGGGCGCTCTGCGCGGGGTCCGGCTCGGCGGACGGCGCCGGCTGCCAACTGTCCAGGGACTCCTCGCCCCGGGAGCGGCGCGAGCGGAGCATGTCGAGGCAGACCCGACCGACCACGGTCGTCAGCCAGCCGCCGAGGTTCTCCACCTCGCGGGTGTCGGACCGGCTCAGCCGGAACCACGCCTCCTGTACGGCGTCCTCGGCCTCGGCGGCGGAGCCGAGCATCCGGTAGGCGACGGCCCGCAGATGCCCGCGGTACGCCTCGAACCGGTCGGCGAGAAAGTCGTTGTCGGTCATGCGGGCATCCGGCCTCTCCGTCGTCCTCGGTGTTCCTGCACCACTGACGCCGCGGAAGCCGCCGATGTGACACAACGCCCGCGCCGGCCGGCGGGCCTGTCCGGCCCCGCGCGCCGTCGCCCGGGCGGCGGGCGGGGACGACCGGGCGGCCTCCGGGACCCGCCGGGGTCCGCGAGCCCGGCATGATCCAAACGAAGGAC
>NZ_JAERRH010000032.1 GCF_016741855.1 Streptomyces musisoli
GCCGGTCTACTGACCACCGGTCCCGCTCACCAGCGGGCCTGACGAAGCCCACGGCTCTGACCAGCTCAGATGCCGTGGGCTTCGGTCGTTGCCGCTCGGTGCCGGGCCTCCTCGTAACAGTAGGGGCGGCCCGGAGCGCGCGCAGCCGCCGTCAGGCCGTTCGGCCGTAGGGTCCGGCACCGGCCGGTGCGCTCGCTTCGGCGGCCTCCCGCACGCCGCAGGCGAGCACCGCGCACGTGAACGCGATCGCCGGGGCCTTCCAGTCCCAGGAGGCGACGAGGATCACCGGTACGACGAGCATCGAATGGACGGCGGAGACGGCGAACGCCCCCCGCGCCCAGCCCCCGCCGGTCACCGGCCGGCGTACGGCCGCCCAGTGGCACCACCACAGTCCGGCGGCCACCGCCGCGAGGCCGGCCATCACGGCAGCGCCCAGCCGGGCCAGATCGGCAGCGGTGACGCCGTCAGGGTCGAGTGCGGTCGAGCCGGTCGTGTGCACGCTCAAGGCGACCGCAGTCCATCCGAGGGCCGCCGCACTCAGCAAGGAAGCCAGAACCGCTGCGCGCCGCCGGCCCCAACTCATCCCGGGCCGCATGGAGTTCGATTTCATGACTCATTCTAGGCACCGCCCGGAACAGGGACGCGGCGATCGCGCCTGTGACCGAACTCCACTGACTCCTCAACGGCTGCATACCTTGCCGTCCTTCGGCACCGTTCCGTTCAGCAGGTAGGCGTCCACCGTCGAGTCGACACACTCGGTGCCACTGGCGTACGCCCCATGTCCCTCGCCCTTCCAGGTGAGTTCGATCCCCACGCCCCGGCCCAGCTCGTCGGCCATCCGGCGCGCGCCCTCGTACGGCGTGGCCGGGTCGCCGGTGTTGCCGACCAGCAGGATCGGGGCCGCACCCGGTGCGCTGACCTCCGGGGTGTCGTACTGGCCCGGCACCGGCCAGTCATGGCACCAGCCCGCCGTGTCCCAGCCCAGGTACTCCCCGAACACCGGCGATATCCGCTCGAACTCCGCCAGCCGCCGCTTCGTCTCGGCGAGCGTCGGCCGCTGCCGCTCGTCCAGGCACGATATGACCCGCTGGGAGTGCGTCATCGTGCCGTAGCGACCCGAGGCGTCGCGGTCGTTGTACTCGTCGGCGAGTGCCAGCAGTTCCGAACCGTCGCCTTCCTCCGCGGACTTGAGGGCACCGGTCAGCCTCGGCCAGCCCGGCTCGCTGTACAGCGGCAGGGTGATCCCGGTGACCGCCAGCGTCTGGGTCAGCTTGCGTCCCGACGAGGTCGGCAGCGGGCGGGCGTCGAGGCGCTTCAGCAGGGCGGCTATCTTCCGTGTGCCCTGGGCGGGATCCTGGCCGGTGGACTCGAGGTAGTCGTTCAGGGCCCGCTGGAAGCCGCGGGTCTGGTTCTCCGCGTGGCCCACCGTGTCCGCGGTCGGGTCGACCACCGCGTCGAGCACCATCCGGCCCACCCGCTTGGGGAACAAGTGGGCGTACACCCCGCCGAGTTCGGTGCCGTAGGACATGCCGAAGTAGTGCAGCCGGGTGTCGCCGAGGACCTGGCGCATCAGGTCCATGTCGCGGGCCGTGTCGGTGGTGGACACATGGGCCAGCAGCGGGCCGGCGGCCTGCCGGCAGCCCTTGCCGAAGTCGGTGGCGTCCTGGAAGTACGCCCTCTCCTCGGCCGGGGTGTCCGGTGTGGCGTCCACCGCCTCGGCGGCCTCGATCTCCCGGTCGCCGCGGCAGCGCACGCCCTCGCTCCCGGCGACCCCGCGTGGGTCCCAGCTGACCAGGTCGTAGCGCTCGTGGAGCGCGGAGACGGTCTCCTCGAAGTACGGCATCGTCGACACGCCCGAGCCGCCGGGACCGCCGAAGTTGAACAGCAGCGAACCGATGCGGTCGCCGCCGGTCGCCCGCGCGCGGATGAGGGAGAGCCCGATCGTTCTGCCGCCCGGCGCGGACCAGTCCAGCGGCACCTTGAGCGTCGCGCACCGCCAGGCGTCGCCCGGGGCGGCGGAACTCCCGGTGGCCTTGCAGCGGTCCCAGTCGAGGCGCTGGGAGGTGAGGGAGGACGGAAGGGCCGTCGGCGCCTGCGCGGCTGTGGACCGCGGCGTCGGCGGGGGAGCGGAGCCGGTCCCCTTGCCCTCGTCCCCGTGCCCGTCCTCGCCCGACGAACCGCCGCAGCCGGCGAGCAGCAGCCCTGTCGCCAGCGCGGCCGTCCACCGCATGAACCGCGTCATGCCCACCCCCCTGACAGGCCCGCCGCGTCGTGCCGCGCCGGGCGTTCACGCCATGGTAGGCGCCTCCGGCCCGGTGCATGACGGCCTGTGGATAACCCTCTGACCTGCCAATTCGGCGACCGTCGGGGCAGGGTCAGGAGCAGACGCTCCCGGACTTCGGCAGCTTTCCGTCCAGCAGGTAGCCGTCCACGGCGCTCTGCACGCACTTGTTCTTGCTGTCGTAGGAACCGTGTCCCTGGCCCTTGTACGTCAGCTCCACGCCGACTCCCTTGCCGAGCGCCTCCACCATCCTCCTCGCGCCCTCGTACGGGGTGGCCGGGTCGCCGGTGTTGCCGACGACGAGGATGGGCGCCGAGCCCGGCGCGCTGACGTCGGGGTGGTAGGCGGCGCCCGGCACCGCCCAGTCCGTGCAGCTGAGCATGCCCCAGGCCATGTACGGCCCGAACAGCGCGGAGGCGGCACGGAACTCGGGCAGGTTCCGCTCGACGTCGCCCGTGGTGTACCGCGGTTTCGCGTCGGAACAGCTGATGGCGGTGTTCGCCGCGAGGAGGTTGCTGTACTCGCCGTTCTCGCTGCGGCCGTTCAACGAGTCGGACAACAGCATGAGGATCTTGCCGTCGCCGTCGTACGCCTGCTCCAGCCCCTCCGTGAGGTACTCCCAGAAGTCCTTCGAGTACAGGGACTGCGCGATGCCGTTGGTGGCGGCGGTCTGGGTCAGCCGGCGCGGGAAGATACCGGGGATCGGCTTCTTCTCCAGGTCGTCGAGGAGTTTCGCGATGCGGTCCTTGACGTCCTGCGGGGTGTCACCGACCGGGCACTCCGTCTCCTTCGAGGTGCAGTCCTTCGCGAAGTTGTCGAGGGCGAGCTGGAAGCCCTTGGCCTGGCCGAGGGCGCCCTGCTCCGGGGTCTGCGTGGGATCAACGACGGCGTCGAAGACGGCCCGGCCCACGTGCTTGGGGAACAGGTGGGCGTAGACCCCGCCGAGTTCGGTGCCGTAGGAGATGCCGAAGTAGTGCAGCTTGGCGTCGCCGAGGACCTGGCGCATCAGGTCCATGTCGCGGGCCGCGTCCGTGGTGCGCACATGCGGAAGGACCTTCTTGGAGTTCCTCTCGCAGGCCGCGTTGAACTTCTTGGTGCGCCGGAGGAGGTCGGCGCGTTCGGCCTTGTCGTCCGGGGTGGCGTCCTGCTGGAAGAACACGTCCAGCTGGGCGTTGCTCACGCATTCCACCGGTGCGCTGCGGCCGACCCCGCGCGGGTCGAAGCTGACCAGGTCGTAGCGGGTGCGCAGGGTGGTGTAGTCCGAGCCGAACGCGGGCAGCGTGGTGACGCCGCTGCCGCCCGGGCCGCCGAAGTTGAACACGAGCGAGCCGATCCGTTTGCTCGCGGGGCCACTGGTCCGGGCGCGGATCAGGGCGATGCCGATCGTGTCGCCCTTCGGCTTGCTCCAGTCCAGCGGCGCCTTCATGGTGGCGCACTGCCACTCCCCGCCGTGCGGCAGCGGCGACGGGGCGCTGCCGCCGCCCTCCGCCTCGGACGGCGCCGGGCAGTCCTTCCAGTCCAGTTTCTGCGCCGTGAGGTCCTCGTCCCCGGAGCTGCTGCCGCCGCACCCGGCCAGCACGGCGGAGAGCAGCGCAGCGGTGGTGATCAACGCGGCGGCACGCAGCCTGGAGGGGTTCACCATGCTTCCATCGTGGGGGCGTACACGCCGGCTCGCGCGGGGCGCGGGCCGTCCGGGGTACCTCACCCGACGAGGGCGATCACAGGGCTCCCTTGCGGGTGAGGTGGTTGAAGGCCAGCCAGCCCGGCAGCACGGGCAGCCACAGGGTCAGCAGCCGGAACAGCAGCACGGCCGGCGCGGCGACCTCCTTGGGCAGTCCCACGGCGATCAGCCCGACGGTGAGGGTGGCCTCGACCGCGCCCACACCGCCCGGGGTGGGCGCCGCGGAACCGAGGGCGTTGCCGGCGAGGAAGACCACGGCGACGCTGGCGATGCTCAGCGACACCGAGCCGTCGCCGAAGGCCCGGATGGAGGCGTCCAGGCACATGACGAAGCAGGCGGTCAGCAGGAGCATGCCGCCGATGCCGGTGACGAGCTTCTGGGGCCGCTGGAGCACGTCGAGCATGCGCGGCACGACACCCGCGAACAGCGACCTCACGCGCGTGACGACGAATTTCCGCAGGAACGGCACCGAGGTGACCACGAGGACCAGGACGGCCACGGTCAGCAGGCCCGCGATGACCGTGCGGGACGGCGACAGCGACGGCGTCTTCTCCGTGCCGGTCAGGTAGCCGAAGGACAGCAGCATCAGGATGTGGCAGCCGAGCCCGAACAACTGGGAGGCGCCGACGCTCGCCACCGCGAGCCCCGGGCGCACGCCGGCGCGCTGAAGGAAGCGCGTATTGAGGGCCACACCGCCGACCGCGGCCGGCGCCACGATCTTCACGAACGACCCGGCGACCTGCGCCGCCACGGTCCGCGGGAACGGCACCCGCTCCGGCACGAACCCCAGCAGGGCCATCGCCGCGGCGACGTAGCTGAGCGCCGAGAACAGCACCGCGGCGATCACCCAGCCCCACTGGGCCTGCGCGAACAGCGTGCCGAACTCGATGTGGGTGAGCTGCGTCAGCAGGTAGTACGCGCCGAACGCGCCGGCGATGAAGCTGATCAGCGTGCGCGGCCTGACCCGCTCCAGCCGGGCCGGTTCCACGGGCGCCTGGGGCCTGATCCGCAGCACCTGGTGCCGGATCTGGGTGAGCAGGTCCTCCTCGCGGGCCTCCTCCAGGGCCTCGTCGATGGCCCGCTTCTCCGCGCGCTGCTCGGCGCGGACCGTCTTCTTGTCGGGCTTCTCCAGGACGGGCGGGGCCGTCTCGGACGCCTCCTCCACACGGGCCTGCTTGGCCTGCCGGGAGGCTTCGAGGACCGCTTCGCGTTCACGCTGGGCCCGCTCCCGGGCCAGCCGGCGCAGCGTCGCGCGCGTGGAGCGCGTCAGGGCGATCGGCTGGAGCATCGGCAGACAGTCGGCGACCGCGTCCGGGCCGAGCACCCCGACCGCCGAGGCGACGGCACGTTCCGCGCCGACCCGCAGGCCGAGCGTGGTGACCAGCTGGGCGACGTCCATCCGCAGCAGCAGTTCACCGGCCGCGATCTCGCCGCCGCGCAGCTCGGTGAGGATCACCCTGCCGGAACGATCCACCAGAATGGCGTCGCCCGCGAGCCTGCGGTGCGCGATACGCCGCGACTGGAGCGCCTGCACCTGGTGCCAGGTGTTGCGCAGCAGTTCGTCGGTGATCTCGTCGTCGGCCAGGGAGTCCAGGGTGCGTCCGCCGCTGTGCTCGTAGACGAGCATGACGGCGTCGGGGCCGAGTTCGGCGGTGGCGATCAGCTTGGGCGCGTTGGCGCCCGCCGCGATCGCCGCGTAGGCCAGCAGTGCCTCCTGCTCCAGCGCCTGGCGCAGCGACTGGAGGCTGGAGCGGGTGGCGAAGCCGCGCAGGGTGAGATTCCGCCAGGCGCGGTAGAAGAAGCCCTGTGCCTGCTGTTCCCGGTCGACGACCGTGACGTCCAGCGGCGGGCCGTCCTCCAGGGTGACGAAGTAGCGCCGGCCCCGGTCGCCGGTCTCCGATTCCTGGGTTTCCTCCCGGGCGGCGCTGAGCGGGTGGAAGCCGACGTGCCTGAGGCCCGCCATCAGGGTCTGGCCGGTCGGGCGGACGTTGGGGGAGCCGACCGCGTAAAGGGTGCCGTAGGCGACGGTCCAGCCGATCAGGACCGTCAGGATGATCGAGAAGGGGGTTGTGTAGCCGGTGACCAGCATCGAGAACGCGTCGAGCAGCAGCACGATCCACAGCACCGCGCGCCATCTGGGTCTGCGGGACATGCCGACGGCCGACATGTAGGCGATCACGGGCGCCAGGTAGCCGTGCACCGGGTCGGTCAGCGCGTGGATGTCGCCCGGCGAGGGCTGGGTGAGCGCCTCCTGGATCGAGTCCGGGGCGGCCCGGGCGACCCACAGGTCGGTGGCGAGCGTCACTCCGTGGGCCAGGACGGCCGCGAGGACGCCGTCGGCGATGCGCAGACCGTCCCGTTTGATCAGCCGTTCGATCGCGAAGGCGACCGGCACCAGCAGGATCGCGATGCTGGACGCCAGTCCCGCGATCTTGATGAGCAGGTCCGGGGCCTGCCCGGTGCCCTTGTTGATGTCCTGTTCGAGGCCCGAGGTGGTGCCGTGCGCGAACGCGGCGATCGCGAGCAGCACCACGATGGCGAGCACGCCCACCAGGAGCCGCATGAGGTCCGAGGGGCGGTGCACGCGCGCGGGGAGCAGCGGTTCGTCGCCCTCCACCTGCTCGGCATGGGGATCGTCGTCGGCCTGCTCGGCGTGCGGGTCGCCGTCGGCGCCCGGAGGAGGCACGGAAAGCGCGTTCCCCGGGCCGGGCGCCGCTTCGTCGGCATCCGCGCCGCCGTGACGCGTGCGCGTGGCGGCGGTCTCGTCGGCTTCCGTGGCGTCTCCCCCCGCGCGCGGGTCGTCGTCCTTGCGCGGACCGGTGTCCTCCTGGTGCGCTCCGGCGCCGCCCTCGCCCGCGCGGGCGGTGTGCCGGCGCGCGGAGGCGTCAGGGGTGCCCGCCGTTCCTTCGGGGTGCACGCCCTGCTCCTTCGTGGTCTCTTCTTGGTCTCGTATCACCAGTCACCGCCCGCACGATGGTGGCATGCCCCACCGACACGCGAGGGCATCAGGGTGCGGATGCGCGGGCGCACAGTCTGCCGGAAGGACCGCCCGGGGGCGAGGGGACCGTTCCCCGCGCACCCCGCCGGGACGCCCGCAGGGTGCGGCAGGATGGGGTGAATGAGCGAGCAGAGCCCTCCCGAGGACGCCCCCGAGGCGTATGCGGACGCGCTGCCGGAGTACGCCGAGCGGGTCCTCGAGGTCGCCGAGCGGATTCCGGCGGGCCGGGTCATGACCTACGGCGATGTCGCCGAGTGGCTGGAGGAGGGCGGCCCACGGCAGGTGGGCCGGGTGATGGCGCTCTACGGGGGCGCCGTGCCGTGGTGGCGCGTCGTACGCGCCGACGGCGTGCTGCTGCCCGGACACGAACTGCGTGCGCTCGGTCACTACCGCGCGGAGGGCACGCCGCTGAAGCAGGCGGGCAGGAGCACGGAGGGGCATCTGCCGCGGCTCGACATGCGACGGGCCCGGTGGGACGGCGGCGTGGACGCGGAGGGTCACACCTGACAGCTTCCGCCATCGGATGCCGCCAGGGCAGACCTGTGGCCCGTTCGAGGGACATCGGGGACGTCCGTGGCATGCCGTACGTTCGTGAGGGGTGGGACATGCGAGGCCCGCGCGCCGCGAGGGAAGAATCGGAAGCTCTGCTTCCGCCCGGAGCGGCGGCGTAGCGTCGGCAGCACGTGGCCCCCTCACCCCGCGGCCACCGCCTCGCACGCGTGACCGCCCGCCCACCAGCACAACCACCAGGACCGGACGATCACGTGAGCTCCTCTTCCTCCACCAGGCGCCTGCCGCACCCCTCGGTGCGGCAGGGGAGCCGTGGCGCTTACCGACTGGTTCGTACCCCGCCGGCCGTCATGGACCCCCCTCGACTGGACGCGGCGCAGCGCGCCGTGGTTGATCATCGGACCGGACCGCTTCTCGTCCTCGCCGGTCCCGGCACCGGCAAGACCACCACCCTCGTCGAGTCGGTGGCCGCGCGGATCGCCCGGGGCGGCGACCCCGCGCGGATCCTGGTGCTGACGTTCAGCCGCAAGGCCGCCGTCGACCTGCGTGACCGCATGGCCCTGCGCATGGGCGCCGCCCGCGCGCCCAGGGCGACCACGTTCCACTCGTACTGCTACGCACTGGTCCGCGCCCACCAGGACAGCGACCGGTTCACCGAGCCGCTGCGCCTGCTCTCCGGCCCCGAGCAGGACGTCGCCGTCCGCGAGCTGCTCGCCGGCCAGCCCGAACTGGAGCGGCTCGGACTGACCCATGTGCGCTGGCCGGACGAACTGCGCGCCTGCCTGACCACGCGTGGCTTCGCCGACGAGGTCCGCGCTGTCCTCGCCCGCACCCGCGAGCTGGGCCTCGGCGCGGACGCCCTGGACGCCTTCGCGCGCCGCATCGGCCGCCCCGACTGGCGGGCCGCGGCGGCGTTCCTCGCCGAGTACCTCGACACGCTCGACCTCCAGGGCGTGATCGACTACGCGGAACTGGTGCACCGCGCGGTCCTGCTCGCCCACCGCCCGGAGACCGCGGCACGGCTCGCGGCCCAGTACGACGCCGTGTACGTCGACGAGTACCAGGACACCGACCCCGCCCAGGTCCGGCTCCTGCGGGCACTGGCCGGCCAGGGACGCACCCTGGTCGCCTTCGGCGACCCCGACCAGTCGATCTACGCCTTCCGGGGCGCCGACGTGAACGGCATCCTCGACTTCCCGGCCGCCTTCCCGCGCGCGGACGGCCGCCCCGCCCCCGTCGAGGTGCTGCGCACCTCCCGCCGTTCCGGCGCCGCCCTGCTGGCCGCGACCCGCCTGATCACCCGGCGCATGCCGCTGACCCGGCTGCCCGGCGACAAGGTCCGCGCGCACCGGGAGCCGGCCCCCGTAGGGGACGGCGGCCGGGTCGAGGTCCAGACGTACCCGACGGCCGGCGCGGAACTCGACAACATCGCGGACATCCTGCGCCGCGCTCACCTGGAGGACGGCGTCCCCTGGAGCGACATGGCCGTCCTGGTACGCGCCGGCTCCCGCACCCTGCCGACCTTCCGCCGGGCCCTCACCGCGGCCGGCGTCCCCGTGGACATCGACGGCGACGACCTGCCGCTGCGGCACGAGCCGGCCGTGGCGCCGCTGCTCGCCGCCCTGCGCGCGGTGGCCAGGGCGGAGGCGACGCGCCACGAGCAGGCGACGCGCCACGAGCAGGCGACCGGGCGCGGCGACCACGGCGGACCGTTCCCCACCGCCGGTGCCGACGACGGGGCGGCCGGTGAGGGGGACGGGCCGGCCGGTATCGAGGAAGGGTCGGTCGTAGCGGGGGCGGGGTCGGCCGACGTCGAGGAAGGGTCGGTCGTAGCCGAGGAGGAGTCGGCTGAGGCCGACGGCGGGGCGGCCGGTGACGAAGAGGTGGTGGCCGGTGCCGAGGAGGTGGTGGACGGCGTCGCGCAGCGAGTCCTGGACGGCTGCTGGCTCGACACCGAAACCGCCCTCACCCTGCTCGCCTCTCCGCTCGCCGGCATGGACGCCGCCGACCTGCGCCGCCTCGGACGCGCCCTGCGCGAGGAGGAGAGGGCCGCCGGGAACCCCGTGCCGCCGCCCTCCGACGAGCTGCTCACGCGCGCGCTCGCCGAACCCGAGCGGCTGGCCGTGCACGACCCGGCCTACGCACGCGGGGCACAGCGCCTCGGCGCACTGCTGCGCAAGGCCCGCGAGCGCCTCGCGGGCGGCGGTACGGCCGAGGAGGCGCTGTGGGACCTGTGGCAGGGCACACCGTGGCCCTCGCGCCTGGAGCGGTCCGCCCGGCGCGGCGGCGCCGCCGGCCGCAACGCCGACCGGGACCTGGACGCCGTGTGCGCGCTGTTCGCCACCGCCGCGCGCGCGGAGGAGCGCACCGGGGGCCGCGGCGCCCTGAACTTCCTGGAGGAGATCGAGGCCGAGGACATAGCCGCCGACACGCTCGCGCGCCGCGCGGTACGCCCCGACGCGGTCCGCGTGATGACCGCGCACCGCTCCAAGGGCCTGGAGTGGCGGCTGGTCGTCGTCGCCGGCGTCCAGGAGGGACTCTGGCCCGACCTGCGGCGCCGCGGCTCGCTGCTGGAGGCCGACCGCATCGGCCGCGACGGACTCGCCGAGCCGCTGACCCCGGGTGCGCTGCTCGCCGAGGAGCGCCGCCTGTTCTACGTCGCCGCCACGCGCGCGCGTGACCGGCTCGTCGTCACCGCTGTGAAGGCACCGGCCGACGACGGCGACCAGCCGTCCCGGTTCCTGACCGAGCTGGGCGTCGAGCCCAAGGACGTCGGCGGGCGCCCCCGCCGCCCGCTGGCCGTCGCCGCGCTCGTCGCCGAGCTGCGCGCCACGACGGTCGACCCGCGCGCGTCGGCCGCCCTGCGCGAGGCCGCCGCCCGCCGGCTCGCCCGGCTCGCCGCGCTCGCCGACGAGGACGGCCGGCCGCTGGTGCCGTCCGCGCACCCCTACCGCTGGTGGGGCATGTTCGAGCCGACCGAGAGCAAGGTGCCGCTGCGCCACCGGGACCAGCCCGTGGTGCTCTCCGGCAGCGCGCTCGACCAGCTCGCCAACACCTGCGCGCTCCAGTGGTTCCTGGGCCGCGAGGTGAAGGCCGACGCCCCCGCCACCACCGCGCAGGGCTTCGGCAACGTCGTGCACGTCCTCGCCGACGAGGTCGCCTCCGGCACTACCCCCGCCGACCTCGACGTCCTGATGGAACGCCTGGACTCCGTGTGGAACGCGCTCGCCTTCGACGCCCCCTGGAAGTCGGAGCAGGAGAAGGCCAACGCGCGCGTGGCGCTGGAGCGCTTCCTGAACTGGCATGTGCTGGACCGTGCCGGCCGCACCACGGTGGCCAGCGAGCAGGACTTCGACGTCACCCTCGAAGCGGGCGACTACCAGGTCCGCGTCCGCGGCCAGATGGACCGCGTGGAGACGGACGCCGAGGGCCGGGCCTACGTGGTCGACTTCAAGACCGGCAAACAGGCGCCCACGGCGCGCGAGGTGGAGCGGCATCCGCAGCTCGCCGTCTACCAGCTCGCCGTCCGCGAGGGCGCCGTCGACACGGCCTTCGACGGCGTGCACCCCGAACCGGGCGGCGCCGAACTGGTCCACCTCAGACAGGGCGCCGCCAAGCGCGACGGGGGCGACGGCGTGCCCAAGGTGCAGACCCAGGAGCCGCTGGCGGGGGAGTGGGTCGGCGAGCTGCTGGCCACGGCCGCCGGAAGGGTCCTCGACGAGCGGTTCACGCCCAGCACCGGCCAGCACTGCACGCACTGCGCCTTCCGCGCCTCGTGCAGCGCACGGCCGGAGGGCCGGCACGTGGTGGAGTGACACGTACCCAGGGCGGCGTGCGGCGAGGCGGCGCCTGAGCGGTGGGTGTCCGAGGCGGCCGGTGTCCGAGGCGGCGCCTGAGCGGTGGGTGTCCGAGGCGGCCGGTGTCCGAGGCGGCGCCTCCGCGGTGGGTGTCCGAGGCCGCCGGTGTCCGAGGCGGCGCCTCCGCGGCCGGTGTCCGTGGTCGGAGCGGGCGTACGCGGTGCGTGTGCGAGGGATACGCGTCCGCGGTGGCTGTCCGCAGTCGGCTGAGGCGTCCGCCGAGGGGTCCGCGGTGAGGGTGACGCGTCCGCCATGGATGTCCGCGGTGGGCGAGCGACGGGTCCGCGCCGGATGCCCGCTGCGGGGGCGAGGGGGCCCTCGGCGGGTGGACGTCGGGAGGGTGACGTACGGCACCACACGGGCTGACCTGCGTTTCCTTCATCCCGGACGGTCGATCCGGCCTCGGTTGTCAGTCCCCGCCGCTAGCCTCTTTCGACATGTCCGCCCGTATCAGCGACCCCGAGCAGCTCAAGGAGCTCCTCGGCATCCCGTTCACCCCGGAGCAGACGGCCTGCATCACCGCGCCGCCCGCCCCGCAGGTGATCGTGGCCGGCGCCGGATCGGGCAAGACGACCGTGATGGCGGCCCGCGTGGTCTGGCTGGTCGGCACCGGACAGGTCGCCCCCGAACAGGTCCTCGGCCTGACCTTCACCAACAAGGCCGCCGGTGAGCTGGCCGAACGCGTCCGCAAGGCGCTGATCAAGGCCGGCGTCACCGACCCCGAGGCCCTCCCGTCACCCGACCGCCTCCCCTCGGCGACGGCGCTTCCCACCGGCCCGGCCCGGCCGGGCCCCGACAACCCGCCCGGCGAGCCGGTCATCTCGACGTACCACGCCTTCGCCGGCCGTCTCCTCACCGACCACGGCCTGCGCCTCGGCCTGGAGCCCAGCTCACGCCTGCTGGCCGACGCCACCCGCTACCAGCTCGCCGCGCGGGTCCTGCGTGAGGCCCCCGGCCCGTACCCGGCGCTGACCCGCTCCTTCGCCGACCTCGTCAGCGACCTGCTCGCCCTCGACTCCGAGCTGGCCGAACACCTCGTCGACCCCGAGGAACTGCGCGCCTGGGACGCCGGACTGCTGCGCACCCTGGAGGGCGCGAAGCTCACCAACGCCGAGCTGCGCAAGGTCCCGGAGACGGCCGCGGCCCGCCGGGAGCTCGCCGACCTCGTCCGGCGCTACCGGACCGCCAAGCGCGAGCGGGACCTGCTCGACTTCGGCGACCAGATCGCCCTGTCGGCCCGCCTCGCCCGCATCCCCGAGGTGGGCCGCCTGCTGCGCGAGGAGTTCCGCGTGGTGCTCCTGGACGAGTACCAGGACACCTCGGTGGCCCAGCGCGTCCTGCTCGCGGGCCTGTTCGGCGACGGCACCGGGCACCCCGTCACCGCCGTCGGGGACCCCTGCCAGGCCATCTACGGATGGCGTGGCGCCTCCGTCGCCAACCTGGACGACTTCCCCGACCACTTCACCCGCTCCGACGGCCGGCCGGCCACCCGGCAGGCGCTCAGCGAGAACCGCCGCAGCGGCGGGCGCCTGCTCGACCTCGCCAACGGCCTCGCCGCGCCGCTGCGTGCCATGCACGCGGGCGTGGAGGCACTCCGGCCGGCCCCCGGAGCCGAGTACGACGGCACGGTCCGCTGCGCCCTGCTGTCCACCCACGCCGAGGAGATCGACTGGATCGCCGACTCCCTCGCCCACCTCGTGCGCACCGGCACGCCGCCCGGCGAGATCGCCGTCCTGTGCCGGACGGCGACCGACTTCGCCGAGATCCAGGGCGCTCTCGTGGCCCGCGACGTCCCCGTCGAGGTGGTCGGCCTGTCCGGGCTGCTGCACCTGCCCGAGATCGCCGACCTCGTCGCCGTCTGCGAGGTGTTGCAGGACCCCGGCGCCAACGCCGCCCTGGTGCGTCTGCTGACGGGACCGCGCTGGCGCATCGGGCCGCGCGACCTCGCCCTGCTGGGCCGGCGCGCCCGCCTGCTGGTCGCCCACGCGCGCGTGGACGGCACCGACGACCCTGACCGCCGGCTCGCGGCCGCCGTGGAGGGCGTCGACCCGTCCGAGGTCGTATCGCTCGCGGACGCCCTGGACACCTTCCTCGAGACGCCGATGGACGGGGGCTTCCACGAAGGTGCCGACGACGGGCTGCCGTTCTCCCCGGACGCGCGCGTGCGCTTCGCGCGGCTCGCCGCCGAACTGCGCGACCTGCGCCGCTCGCTGTCCGACCCGCTCATGGACGTCCTGCACCGCGTCCTCGCCGTCACCGGCCTCGAGGTGGAGCTGTCGGCCTCCCCGCACGCGCTCGCCGCGCGCCGCCGCGAGACCCTGTCCAACTTCCTGGACGTCGCCGCCTCCTTCGCCGCGAGCGACGCGCAGGCGACCCTGCTGGCCTTCCTCGGCTTCCTGCGCACCGCCGCCCAGTACGAGAAGGGGCTCGACAACGCCCTGCCCGGCGGCGAGAACACCGTCAAGGTGCTCACCGCGCACAAGTCCAAGGGCCTGGAATGGGACGTCGTGGCCGTTCCCGGACTCGTGACCGGCACCTTCCCCAGCGCCCAGGGCCGCGAGAAGTGGACCGCGCAGGCCAAGGTGGTGCCGCACGCCCTGCGCGGCGACACCGACACCCTGCCCGACGTCGACGGCTGGGACTCGCGCGGCATGAAGGCCTTCCACGAGGCCATGAAGGACCACCAGCACACCGAGGAACTCCGCCTCGGCTACGTCACCTTCACCCGCCCCCGCTCGCTCCTGCTCGGCTCCGGACACTGGTGGGGCCCCAGCCAGAAGAAGCCGCGCGGCCCCTCCGACTTCCTCCAGGCCCTGTATGCCCACTGCGCCGCCGGACACGGCGAGATCGAGGCATGGGCGGACGAGCCCGCCGAGGACGCGGAGAACCCGGCCCTGCACGCGGCCACCGCCGACCAGGTGTGGCCGCTCCCGCTGGACGACGCCGCCCTGGCCCGCCGGCGTGCCGCCGCCGAGACCGTCCTCGCCCACCTGGACGCCCTCGCCGTCCGGCCCGACGGCCCCGGCCCGGCCCTGCACGACCCCGCCGGCGACGAGCACCCGGACTGGCCCGCCCCACCGGAGGACGACCCCTTCGGCGAGGACCCCTACGGCGAGGAGCCCCACGAGGACTTCCCCTACGAGGAGGACTCCCACGGGCAGGACGCCCCGTACGACGACTCCCCGTACTTGGACGCTTCGTACGCGGAGGATCCGCACGAGGAGGACCCCTTCCGCGAGGTGCTCCCGGACACCGAGGTGCTCCCGGACAGCCAGGCACTCCCGGACGCCGAGGCGTTCCCGGACGACGCGGTGTCCCCGGCCGCCCGGACGCGCCCGCACGGCACGTCCGCCCCCGTCCCGGACGGCCCCGCCGACTGGGACGCCTGGAGCGCCGAGCGGCCCACGGTCCCCCACCAGGCGCCCGCCCCGCAGAGCCGCCCCCGGCCCGCCGGACGGCCGGCCGCGGCCTCCCTCACCCCCGAGGAGGCCCGCGCCATCGCCTCCTGGGACCGCGACCTGGACGCGCTCACCGGAGAGCTGCTGCGCGCCCGCCGGACCGTCACCGACGTCCCGCTGCCCGCCACCCTCACCGCCTCCCAGCTGCTGCTCCTGGCCGAGGACCCGGACGGGCTCGCGCAGGAGCTCGCGCGCCCCATGCCGCGCCCCCCGCAACCGGCCGCGCGCCGGGGCACCCGGTTCCACGCCTGGGTCGAATCCCGCTTCGAGGAGCTGACCCTGCCCCTGCTGGAACCGGACGAGCTGCCCGGCGCCGACGCCGAGATCGCCGACGAACGCGACCTGGAAGCCCTGAAAGAGGCGTTCGAACGCACCGAGTACGCCCGGCGCACCCCCTACCGGGTCGAGGCACCCTTCCAGCTCACCCTCGCCGGCCGCGTCGTCCGGGGCCGCATCGACGCCGTCTACCGGCACGGCGACGGCGACGAGGCGACGTACGAGATCGTCGACTGGAAGACCGGCCGCACCGGCACCGCCGACCCGCTCCAGCTCGCCGTCTACCGGCTGGCCTGGGCGGAGCAGCAGGGCGTGCCGCCCGAGTCGGTCACGGTCACCTTCCTCTACGTGCGCAGCGGCGAGGTCGTACGGCCGACCGGCCTGCCGGACCGGGCCGCGCTGGAGCGGCTGCTCACGGGGGAGACGGAACGGTCACCTTAGGTAACCCGAGTGTGACGAACCGCCCTCCGAGGATGACGGTGCGGGCGGATAGGCTCGGGAGCATGAGCCAGACCCCGGACAGCGCCGTCCGCACGTACATCGAGCAGCACCGCGCCGCCTTCCTCGACGACCTCGACGCATGGCTGCGCATCCCCTCCGTGTCGGCCCAGCCCGACCACGCGCCCGACGTACGGCGCAGCGCCGAGTGGCTCGCCGCCAAGCTCGAGGAAACCGGCTTCCCCACGGCCGAGGTCTGGCAGACCCCGGGAGCCCCCGCCGTCTTCGCCGAGTGGCCCTCGGGCGACCCGGAAGCGCCCACGATCCTGGTCTACGGCCACCACGACGTGCAGCCCGCCGCCCGTGAGGACGGCTGGGACAGCGACCCCTTCGAGCCGGTCGTCCGCGGGAACCGCCTCTACGCGCGCGGTGCCGCCGACGACAAGGGCCAGGTGTTCTTCCACACACTCGGTGTCCGCGCCCACCTCGCCGCGACCGGCCGCACCGCCCCGGCCGTCAACCTCAAGCTGCTGATCGAGGGCGAGGAGGAGTCCGGCTCCCCGCACTTCCGGGCCCTGGTGGAGGAGCGCGCCGGGCGGCTCACCGCCGACGCCGTGATCGTCTCCGACACCGGCATGTGGTCCGAGGACACCCCGACCGTGTGCACCGGCATGCGGGGCCTGGCCGAGTGCGAGATCCGGCTCCACGGCCCCGCCCAGGACATCCACTCCGGCTCCTTCGGCGGCGCCGTGCCCAACCCGGCCACCGCAGCCGCCCGCCTCGTCGCGGCCCTGCACGACGAGCACGCGCGCGTGGCGATCCCCGGTTTCTACGACGGCATCGTCGAGCTGACCGACCGCGAGCGGGAGCTCTTCGCCGAGCTGCCCTTCGACGAGGAGCGCTGGCTGGGCACCGCCAAGTCGCACGCCCTCCACGGCGAGGCCGGGTTCTCGACCCTGGAGCGCCTCTGGGCCCGCCCGACCGCCGAGGTCAACGGCATCGGCGGCGGCTACCAGGGCCCCGGCAGCAAGACGATCATCCCGTCCACGGCCATGGTGAAGCTCTCCTTCCGGCTGGTCGCGGGCCAGGACCCCGACCACATCGAGAAGGCCGTCCGCTCCTGGGCCGCCGAGCAGGTGCCCGCCGGGATCCGGTACGAGATCGACTTCGGCTCGGCCACGCGCCCGTGCCTGACCCCGCTCGACCACCCGGCGCTCCAGTCCGTGGTCCGCGCCATGGGCCGCGCCTTCGAGAAGCCGGTCCTCTTCACGCGCGAGGGCGGCTCCGGACCCGCCGCCGACCTCCAGGAAGTCCTCGGTGCCCCCGTGCTCTTCCTGGGCATCTCGGTCCCCTCCGACGGCTGGCACGCTCCCGACGAGAAGGTCGAGCTGGACCTCCTCCTCAAGGGTGTCGAGACCAGTGCCTACCTGTGGGGTGACCTGGCCGGGACCTGGCGTCCCGCACCCTGACCGGACGGCGCCGTACGGGAGGGCACCGCGCGCAGGGCACACTGGAAGGACCGCCCGCCCGCCCCGCCCGCGCCCCACCCGGTGCCCTCCCGCCCTACGTCCCGCCGAACCGCCCGCCGAAAGAACCGCTGTACTGGGGGAGTTGGAAGCACCCGTGACCACCTGGACCGACCACACAGCAGAACGACCCATCTCGCTTACCGCTCCGAGCGGCATCGACCGCGCCGCCCACCACCGGCTGGACGAGGCCTGGCTCGCGGCGGCGTGGAGCCACCCCACGACCCGCTGTTTCGTGGTCTCCGGCGGCCAGGTGCTCATCGACGAGACCCCTGACGGCCGGACCGAACTCGTCATGACGCCGTCCTTCGAGGCCCCCCTCACCGAGGCCCACCGCTACTTCCTCGGCATCGACGACGACGGCGTCAGCTACTTCGCGCTCCAGAAGGACGCGCTGCCCGGCCGTATCGACCAGTCCGCGCGCCCGGCGGGGCTGCGGGAGGCCGGTCTGCTGCTGTCACCGCGCGACGCCGGGCTCATGGTGCACGCGGTCGGCCTGGAGAACTGGCAGCGGACCCACCGCTTCTGCTCCCGCTGCGGTGAGCGCACGGTCATCGCAGCGGCCGGCCACATCCGCCGCTGCCCGGCCTGCGGCGGAGAGCACTACCCGCGCACCGACCCGGCCGTGATCATGGCGGTCACGGACGAGGAGGACCGCATTCTGCTCGGCCGCCAGGTCCACTGGCCCGAAGGCCGCTTCTCCACGCTCGCCGGATTCGTCGAGCCCGGCGAGTCCATCGAGCAGGCGGTGCGCCGCGAGGTGTCCGAGGAGGTCGGCGTGACCGTCGGCCCGGTCGAATACGTCGCCAGCCAGCCCTGGCCCTTCCCGTCCAGCCTGATGCTCGGCTTCATGGCCCGTGCCACCTCCACCGAGATCGACGTCGACGGGGACGAGATCCACGAGGCCCGCTGGTTCTCCCGTGAGGAGCTGCGCGCGGCCTTCGATTCCGGCGAGGTGCTGCCGCCCTACGGCATCTCCATCGCGGCCCGGCTGATCGAGATGTGGTACGGCAAGCCCCTGCCGGTCCGCAGCTTCGTCTGAGACGGGCCACAGCAGGGACCGGACACAGCAGGGCGGCCCCCCGCAGAGGGGGGGGCCGCCCCGTGGGCCGGTGGCCGAGGGAACCCGTGCGGCGTCAGGCGGCGAGCTTCTGCTTCACCTGGGCCAGCGACGGGTTCGTCAGCGTGGTGCCGTCCGCGAAGAGCACGGTCGGAACCGTCTGGTTCCCGCCGTTCGCCTTCTCCACGAAGGCGGCGGACTCGGGGTCCTGCTCGATGTTGATCTCGCTGTACGCGATGCCCTCGCGGTCCAGCTGGCTCTTCAGCCGCCGGCAGTAGCCGCACCACGTCGTGCTGTACATCGTCACAGTGCCCTGCATCTCTCTCGCTCTCCTCAGGCAGCTCGGAAAAAGTCGTGCAGGGGGAGAACATAGGCGACCGGCCCGCCATTCCCGACCGGGGTATCACCCGGCCGGCCCCTCCTGCTGTGACGCCCGCCGCATTCATATGACCGCGGGCCCCCGCCTGTGGACAACCGGCGCAGCCGTCCCGGGCGACCTGGCAGCATGGCCATGTGACAGCAGCAACGCACTCCACCCTTTTCCCGCAGGCACCGGAGACGGCCGACGCGGTGCTCGAGGGGCTCGACCCCGAGCAGCGCGAGGTGGCCACCGCCCTGCGCGGACCGGTGTGCGTGCTGGCCGGAGCGGGCACGGGCAAGACCCGGGCGATCACCCACCGCATCGCCTACGGGGTGCGCGCCGGCATCCTCCAGCCCTCCAGCGTGCTCGCCGTCACCTTCACCAACCGCGCCGCCGGAGAGATGCGCGGCCGGCTGCGCCAGCTCGGCGCCCAGGGCGTCCAGGCCCGCACCTTCCACTCCGCCGCCCTCCGTCAGCTCCAGTACTTCTGGCCGAAAGCGATCGGTGGTTCCCTGCCCCGGCTCGTCGACCGGAAGATCCAGCTCGTCGCCGACGCGGCCGCCGCCCTCGGCACCCGCCTCGACCGGAACGAGCTGCGGGACGTCACCGCCGAGATCGAATGGTCCAAGGTCACCCAGACCGTCCCCGCCGACTACCCGTACGCGGCTGCGAAGGCCGGCCGTGAGGCCCCCCGCGACCCGGCCGAGATCGCCCACCTCTACGCGGCCTACGAGGACCTCAAGCGCGACCGCGCGGTCATCGACTTCGAGGACGTCCTGCTGCTGACCGTCGCCGTCCTCCAGGACCGCCACGACATCGCCGAACAGGTCCGCGCGCAGTACCAGCACTTCGTCGTGGACGAGTACCAGGACGTCAGCCCCCTCCAGCAGCGGCTGCTGGACCTGTGGCTGGGCGACCGGGACGACCTGTGCGTCGTCGGTGACGCCAGCCAGACCATCTATTCGTTCACGGGCGCAACGCCCGACCATCTGCTCGACTTCCGTTCCCGGCACCCCGGCGCCACCGTCGTGAAGCTGGTCCGCGACTACCGCTCGACCCCCCAGGTGGTCCGCCTCGCCAACGGCCTGCTCGCCCAGGCCCGCGGTCGCGCCGCCGACCACCGGCTGGAACTCGTCTCCCAGCGCGCCCCGGGGCCCGAACCCGTCTACATCGAGTACACCGACGAGCCCGCCGAGGCCGAGGGCGCCGCCCGCCGCATCCGCGAGCTGACCGACGCGGGCGTCCCGGCCGCCGAGATCGCCGTGCTGTTCCGCACGAACTCCCAGTCCGAGACCTATGAGCAGGCGCTCGCCGACGCGGGGGTGCCCTACCAGCTGCGCGGAGCCGAGCGCTTCTTCGACCGGCCCGAGATCCGCAAGGCCGGCGTCGCCCTGCGCGGGGCGGCCCGCTTCGGCGGGAACGACTCCCTCCTGGACGACGCCGTGGACCTGCCCTCGCAGGTGCGTGCCGTCCTGTCCGGCGAGGGCTGGACCAGCGAGCCCCCCGCCGGTTCCGGCGCCGTCAGAGAGCGCTGGGAGTCCCTGGCCGCTCTCGTCGGCCTCGCCCACGACCTCGCCGCCGCCAGGCCGCGGGCCACCCTCGCCGATTTCGTGGCGGAACTGGACGAGCGGGCGAACGCCCAGCACGCCCCGACCGTCCAGGGCGTCACCCTCGCCTCCCTGCACGCCGCCAAGGGCCTGGAGTGGGACGTCGTCTTCCTGGTCGGCGTGGCCGAGGGCATGCTGCCCATCACCTACGCCCGGACCGATGAGCAGATCGAGGAGGAACGGCGGCTGCTCTACGTCGGCGTGACCCGAGCCCGGGAACGCCTCCATGTCTCCTGGGCCCTGTCCCGTTCACCCGGCGGACGCCCCAACCGCAAGCCGAGCCGCTTCCTGGACGGCCTGCGCTCCGGCACCGCCCCCACCGTCGGCCGCACCGGCCCGGGTGCCGGCGGGGGCGTCGAGCGCGGGGTCACCGCGAGCGCCACCGCCGTCCCCCGGCGGACCCAGCGCACCCCGGCCCGCTGCCGGGTCTGCGGCCGCACGCTCACCGACGCGGGCGAGATGAAGCTGATGCGCTGCGGGGACTGCCCCTCGGACATGGACGAAGGGCTCTACGAGCGGCTGCGCGAGTGGCGGGCGGTCCAGGCCGAGCGCAGCGGCCAGCCGGACTTCTGCGTCTTCACCGACCGGACCCTGATGGCCATCGCCGAGGCATGCCCGGACGGTCCCGCCGAACTCGCCCGCATCCCCGGCGTCCTCAGTCGCAAGCTGCGCAGCTACGGAGCCGATGTTCTGGCTATTTGTGCAGGTCAGGAGCCTGGCGAAGGCGGCGGGGACGACTGATGCGAACTCGTCGAAAAAATAGTTTGCGCATGCCCAGGCAATCCCCATAGGTTCTAGGCACGGAAGCAGCGGCCTTCTCGAAGACCGCGGTTCCGTGATGTACTTGCACATCCGAACGGACTGGGTAACCCCAGTCCCCAAGACGCCGAGAGGAGGCGAGTCCAGTGATCAGCATCAACACCAGCACCATCAGCACGGCCAAACTGACCGATCGCTCGACCGTCTCCACGTGCATGCTCGGCGCCTCGAACCAGGGCACCGGTCTGTCCGGCATCCGTGCCGTGCGCCCGGCGTCCTCCCCTGCCCTCGCGGGTCTTCCCATCCGTGAGCGCAGTGAGCGACCGACCAAGGCACTGGAAGCGGTAGCGGCACAGGCACATGCCTATGCCTTTGCGGCGGCCGGTGCCGGATTCCGGAAGCAGACGACGCAGCACCACCTGATGTGGGCCTTCCGTGGGCCAGAACCCTGGAGTGATCCAGCCTGATCGCCGATCAGGCCGGCGCCTTCAGGGCCGCGGAACCCCATCCGGGATCCGCGGCCCTTCTGTTTGCCCCGAACGGGGCGACGGAGCGAAGGGGCCTCGGGACAGGAAAAGAACCCGGTACCAGCCGGCACCCGGTCAACCGGCCGGAACGACCAGACGAGGAAGACACACCGTGCAACTCGAAGCGCACGCCCCGTCCGTACCGCCTTCGCAAACGATCCCCCCGCCCGGCCTCACGGAGGACTCCACCTTGACCCCCCTCACCGCGCTCACCGCGCTCGACGACGCCATCGAGAACCTCGGCGTACCCGTCCCCTGCCGCTCCTACGACCCGGAGGTCTTCTTCGCCGAGTCGCCCGCGGACGTGGAGTACGCCAAGTCCCTCTGCCGCACCTGCCCGCTGATCGAGGCCTGCCTCGCCGGCGCCAAGGAGCGGCGTGAGCCCTGGGGCGTCTGGGGTGGCGAGCTGTTCGTCCAGGGTGTCGTCGTCGCCCGGAAGCGGCCCCGTGGTCGCCCGCGGAAGAACCCGGTCACGGCATGAACACCGCAGGAACGATCGACCGCCCCCTCACGCACGACCCCAAGAAGCAGGCCCCGATGAAGCCGTCCACCAGCGAGCCCGCCGGCTCCGCGACCTCAGACTTCACCACCTCCGGCGCCACCGAAGCGCGCCAGAACAGGAACCACGAGATGCAACTCATGCAAGAAGCCCTGGCCCGTGCGCATATGCACGACCGACTCCATGACGCCAAGCGCGAACGCCAGGCCGTGCGCCTGGCGGTGGCCCACCGGATGCAGCGCCGGGCCGAGCGCGCCTCGATGCGCGCCCGCCGGGCGCTCGCCATGGCCGTCATGCAGTAACGAACACACCAGAGCAGCGGTGGCCTCCCGGACAGGGGAGGCGAAGCTTCCCCGCGGGGGCCGGTCCGGCCGAACGGACCGGCCCCCGCGGTGCGTTGCGCACGGCGATCCGTCGCCGACGGGGTTATCGTCACCGGGTGACGAGTCTTCCCGGAGGAAGTGATCAGGGCGGCTCCACCCCGGAGCGCCGCCAGGTGTGCGCCCGCTGCGGCACCCCCGCCGACGGCCCCCCGCCCGCCACCTGGACCTGCTCCGTGGAGAACGGCGTCCGAGAGTACTTCTGTGACGCCTGCTCCCGGGAGAATCTCCGGGCGATCGAGGGGCGGCTGGATTCGGCCTGGTGGTGACCGGCCCGTCCGGCCGACCGAGGTCACGCCGGCCGGCCGGCTCCTGACCGCCCGACGTGTCACACCGGCGCGAGCCCCAGGAGCCTTCCGTCCCGTTCCGGTGAGGGCCGGGTCAGGCGCCCGCCGCCGACTCCTCCTCGTCGGCGTCGTCCTCGGCCACGCCGTCCACGAAGCCCGGCAGCCATTCCTCCAGTTCGTCCCGCATCCTTACCGTGGCGCCCAACTGGCACAGGACCCCGATCGTGCTCAGGGTCACCCGGTGTATCAGCAGGTAGGCCGGCGGCAGGTTGAGCTGCTTGCCCAGCTGGTAGGCGGGGGAGCGGGGATCGGCGATGCGGGCCGCCTGGCTGCGGATCCAGGAACGGGTGAAGGTGAACTCCTCCACCCGGGCCGGCTCGATGATCGGCAGCAGGTAGTCGAGGACCGCCTCCGGGTCCAGCTCTATGGTCTCCTTCACGAACCCCTCCGCGCAGAGCAGCTCGTAGACCGTCTCCGCTTCGCCGTCCAGGGTCATCCGCAGGGAGACGCCGATCGGGGTCGGCAGGCCGCCGGGGAGCCGGTCGACCGTGCCGAAGTCCAGGACGCCGAGGCGCCAGTCGTCCTCACCGTCGGGGCCACCGGGCAGCAGACGGAAGTTGCCCGGGTGCGGGTCCGCGTGCAGCAGCCCGGTGCGGGCCGGGCCCGAGAAGAGGAAGCGGGTCAGGAGCTGGCCGGCCCGGTCGCGCTGTTCCTCGGTGCCGTCCGCGATGACCTCGGACAGCGGGATGCCGTCGATCCACTCGGTCACCAGGACCTGCTCGCACTGGTGCACCACCGCCGGGACGACCACGTCCGGGTCCTCCGCGAACTCCTCCGCGTGCGCGGCCTGGGCCTGCGCCTCGAGGCCGTAGTCCAGTTCCTCGGAGACGCGGTCCCGCAGCTCCGCGATCAGCGGCTTGATGTCCATGCCCGGGATGAGCGGACCCAACAGCCTGGCGAAGCGGCTCAGTTGGGTGAGGTCGGAGAGCAGTGCCTCGCCGGCACCCGGGTACTGCACCTTCACGGCCACCTCACGGCCGTCGTGCCACACCGCCCGGTGCACCTGGCCGATCGAGGCCGCGGCGGCCGGCTTGTCCTCGAACTCCTCGAACAGATCGCGCCAGTCCGGCCCCAGCCGCTCCTCGAGCACCGTGTGCACGGTGCGGGTCGGCATCGGCGGGGCCGCCTCCTGGAGCTTGGTCAGCGCCGCGCGGTAGGGGCCGGCGATCTCCTCCGGCAGCGCCGACTCGAAGACGGACAGGGCCTGCCCGAACTTCATCGCGCCGCCCTTCAGCTCGCCGAGCACCTTGAAAAGCTGCTCCGCCGTGCGCTGTTGCAGCTCGCGGCCGACGATCTCCGCGGACTCGCCCACGATCCTCTTGCCCAGCCCCCAGGTGGCCCGGCCGGCAATGCCGAGCGGGAGCGCGGCGAGCTTGGCGGTACGGGTGACCGCCTTCCGGGGAAGATCAGACATGCGCCCTCCAAGTCCCAGTCGGCCGTGCCGCGCCGGTTGCGCGTCGCCGCTCCGTCGACGGCCGTTGCACCGCCATTGTCTCGCGCGGTCCCCCACCCGTTGAGGAGTGCTCCCGTTTTCCTCTCTCCGTCGCCCCGCAGCCGCATTCCGGATGCGGCCGGACCGGGCGTGCGCGCCAGTTCAGGCCGGGCAGGGACGCCTCCCAGCGGGTCCCCGCACCGGACGGTGACTCCCCGTCGAGGAAGGCCAGGGCGTGTGCCGCCGCGAGACCGGCGACCGCCGTGGCCAGTGCCAGATCGCAGGCCCCGACCCGGCGTCCCCGGCCGGAACGCCACTGTGTGACCAGCCGGGGCCAGACCGGGTCCCGGTCCGCGCGGTCCCGGTCCAGGCATCCGGCGCAGCCCGACTCGCCCGGGAGCACGAGCGGCCCGACGACGCCCGTGCCCTCCACGACACCGGCGTACAGGTGTGGCGTGCCGGAGGCCATGAGCGGTTCCGCGGTGAGCGGATCCGGGGCGTGCACGGCGACGTCGTCCCGGGGCGTGAAGATCACCAGGGAAAGGCCGGGGTCCTGGCTGCCGGACCCCGGGGATCGGGTCCGGCGCGGCGGACGGTCCGGTGCCGCGCGGCGGACGGCGGCCCGCGCCGCCGCCTCCCGGCGGTCGCCGATCGACTCGGTGCTCAGCCCGCCCGGCGCCACGTCCCAGGGCTCCACGCGGCCCACGTCGTCCACGCCGACCTCGCCGACGCCGGCGCCCGACAGCACCGACGCCAGCAGGACGCCGACCCGGCCCGCTCCCCGCACCCGCACCCGCAGCGCGCGCCGGGCCGCGAGCCGGGCCGGCGCACCGCCCGGCTCGGGTGTGATCAGGGACAGCGAGGCGAGGTCGGGGCGCAGCCGGTCGAGGACGTCCCTCCTCTCCCGCAGCGCCTCCGCGGCCGGTCCGCCGCCACGGGCGTCGTCGACGAGGCCGGCGCGGGCCAGCCGCTCCACCAGCGCGTCGACGCGACCGCCCGCCGCCTTCATACGGCGGCCCTCCTCGCGCAGCAGCGGCAGTCCGCGGGTGCCGTCGAGCAGATCCAGGAAGCCGCCCGTCGCCGCGTCGACCGGGCCCAGCGTCAACGCGTGCGCCGGGGTCATCCCGAACTGCGCCGTGCCGGGATCGCGCCAACCGCGCCGCAGCGCGGGCTTCATCATCGGATGCATGACCCACCCCCGTATCCGTTGAGACATCCGTTAAACCCGATACACCCCATATGCCTGACTGCGGAACAGCGCCCGTTCCGCCGACGCCTGCCAGCATGCCCGGCCCGGGCACCTGGCGCCGGAAGTTATCCACAGGCGGGGGAGTTCGTCGTACAAATCAGGAGCGCATTGCCCGCGAGCCGAGTGGAAAATCGGTGCAAATAGGACGAGTGGATCGGTCGTACGAATCAAACACATGGTGGGGCATCGGCAGCGAACCGTCCCGGAGCCGGGACTTTGTCCGTGCGCACCGGGTAACGTCGGGGCGTGCCCGCCGACCCACTGCACAGCGCCGGTAAACCACAGCGCAGCACGACGAGCCAGCCGCCCGGCGGCTCGGGGGCGAGCGCGATCGAGGTCCGCAGGAGTGCCCGGCGCCGTCGCACGGTCTCCGCGTACCGCGAGGGCGATCGCACCGTCGTGCTGATCCCCGCCCGGATGTCGAAGGCGGAGGAGCAGCGCTGGGTGACCGTCATGCTCGACAAACTCGCCGCCCAGGAGAGCAGGCGGGTGCTCGGCGACGCCGAGCTGGCCGAGCGTGCCGAGCGGCTGTCGGCCCAGTACTTCGACGGCCGGGCCCGGCCCGCCTCCGTGCGCTGGGTCACCAACCAGAACACCCGCTGGGGTTCGTGCACCCCGGCCGAGGGCAGCATCCGGCTCTCGCACCGCTTGCAGGGGATGCCGGAGTACGTCATCGACTACGTGCTCTGCCACGAGCTGGCGCACCTGCTGGTCCCCGGCCACGGCCCCGACTTCTGGCGGCTGCTGGAGGCCTATCCGCGCACCGAGCGGGCCCGCGGTTACCTCGAAGGCGTGGTCGCGGCCGGACGGCTGCCGCACGTACCGGGCGCGCGCGAGGAACGCGACGCCTGAACAGCCCGCGGCGTGACCGGACGGCGAGCGGCTGAGCGGCTTGCCCCGCGCCTCAACGGCCCACCGGTCAGCTGGACAGCCGGACAGTGTGTGCCGGAGCGGCATGCCTGTGCCCGCACAGCCCGCACAGCCCGCCGGGAGGCCGGACAGCGTGCGGCTGAGCGGCTTGCCGTGTGGACGAACCAGCCTGCCGTGTTCCCGAGCGGGCCGCCGTGTTCCCGAGCGGCCCTCGCGCCGAGTGGTCTTCCCCCTACTGCGCGTCCACCTGTGTGAGCGGCCGGGTGCGGTTGTGTACCGGCTCTGTACCGACCCCGACCCTTGGGGTTCGTTGCCGGGCTTTGCCGTTAGCCTGGCGCGACGCACTCACATTCGGGATGGGGGACGGTCGTAACGCATGGCCAGGGAATTCCAACGCGGCCACAAGGCCAGGATCAGTGACCTCACGCTGGGCACGGACCTTTACGTAGGGGTGCAGATCTCGGGCCCCGGACTGACCTTCGACATCAGCTGCTTCGGTCTGGACGCCGACGAGCGCCTGTCGGACGACCGGTACTTCGTCTTCTTCAACCAGCCGAAGTCCCCGGAGGAGTCCATCCAGCTGCTGGGCACCCAGGCGGGCGACACGGAGTCCTTCCGGGTCACGCTCGACCGGATCCCCCCGCAGATCCGCAAGCTGTCCTTCACGGCGACCGTCGACGGCGCCGGCCAGATGTCGCAGATCGCCCCCGGCTACCTGCGCATCGTGGCAGGCGGCGAGGAGGTCGCGCGGTACTCCTTCGACGGCTCGGAGTTCTCCACCGAGCGTGCCGTGATGCTCGGCGACTTCTACTTCAAGGACGTATGGCGGTTCGCCGCGGTCGGGCAGGGCTTCGACGGCGGTCTGGAGGCGCTGCTGAAGAACTTCGGCGGCGAGGTGCTGGAGGAGGAGGCGCCCGCCGCCCCGCAGCAGCCGCAGTCCGGCGCGGCCCCCGGCTTCGCCCCGCCCGCCCAGACCTCCCCGCCACCCGCCTTCGGCGCCCCGGCCGCCCCCGCGCCCGCCCCGAGCCCGGCCCCGGCACAGCAAGGCTTCGCCCCGCCGCCCGGTCACACCCCGCCCCCGGCTCCGGCGCCCGCGCCGAACGTGCACGGCGCACCGACGGTCATCGCGCCGATGACCCCGCCCGGCGCCGCCGTCCCGCCGCCGGCCGCGCCCCCGGCCCCCGCACCCACGCCCTACGGCCAGCCGCCCCAGCAGCCGTCGTACGGCGGTCAGCCCGGCGCGCCGATGCCCCCCGGATACGGTCAGCAGCCGCCCTCCTACGGCGGCCAGCCGACCCCGCCCATGCCCCAGGGCTACGGTCAGGTTCCCGGCCAGCAGCCCACCGCCTACGGAGTGCCGCAGGGCGCGCCCCAGGGCGGTGCCGGCGTGACGGCCGCGCTCCAGGCGTTCAAGGAGACGCCGACCGGCCAGCGCTGGACGCAGCAGAACAAGAAGCTGATCCGCGTCGACCTCGGCATCGGCGGCCAGCCGGTGCTGGCCCGCCAGGGCAGCATGGTGCTCTACCAGGGCAAGGTCGACTTCAGCTACAAGGGTGCCGGGTTCGCCGGCCGGATCGTCGGCAACGCCACCGGCCAGGAGATGCAGCTGATGCGCTGCACCGGCCAGGGCCAGGTGTTCCTCGCCGAGAACTCCACCCACCTGCACCCGGTCGAGCTGCAGGGCGACGCGATCTGTGTGTCCGCGGAGAACGTCCTCGCCTTCGACGAGAGCCTCCAGTACGAGGTCCGCCGCGTCGAGGGCCACGGCATCCCGGGCGGCGCGCTGTTCACCATGCAGTTCCAGGGCACCGGCACGATCGTCGTCAAGACGCACGGCACGCCCGTGGTGCTGCCGGTCACGCCGACCACCTTCGCCGACTGCAACGCCGTCGTCGCCTGGTCGGCCGCCTCGCAGGTGATCGTCTCCAGCCAGGTCCGCATGCGCCGCAACGCCTACCCGGGCGACACCGGCGAGAGCGTCAACCTCCAGTTCCGGGGCGCGCCCGGCAACTTCATCGTCGTCCAGCCGTACGAGGTCTGAGGGAGCCCGTCATGAACCAGCCGCTCGCGGGCTACGCTCCCGCACCCGTCACCGCCCGCATGGAGAACCACGGCAGCCACATGCTGAAGGTCGCCATGCAGACCGGCAACGACCTCCTCGCGCGCGTGGGGTCGATGGTCGCCTACGAAGGCTTCGTCCAGTACGAGCCGAACCCGCCGGCCGTCCGCCAGATCGCCCGCGACTGGGTCACCGGCGAGGGCGCGCCCCTGATGAAGTGCTCCGGCGACGGCCTGCTCTACCTCGCCGACTACGGCGCCGACGTCGTCGTGATCAACCTCAACGGCGACGGCATCTCCGTCAACGCCACCAATCTCCTGGCCTTCGACGCGCACCTCAGCTGGGGGGTGGAGCGCGTGAAGGGACTCGCGAAGTTCGCCGGGCAGGGCCTGTGGAACACCAAGATCTCCGGGCAGGGCTGGGTCGCGCTGACCTCCCGGGGCAAGCCGATCGTCGTGGACTGCGGCGGCGGTGAGGACGAGACGTACGTCGACCCGGACGCGCTCGTCGCCTGGTCCCCGAACCTGAAGGTGAAGGGCAAGCGCAGCTTCAAGGCGCAGTCGCTGATCGGCCGGGGCAGCGGCGAGGCCTACCAGATGGCCTTCTCCGGACAGGGCATCGTCGTCGTCCAGCCCAGCGAGGACAGCACCGACCGTCTTCGGGTCCGGGGCTGAGGGGGAGCCAGAACACCATGCAGAGCCCGCTTTTCGCGCACAACGACCTGCAGACCCAGGAGCGCTGGAGTCTTCAGAACAAGCAGATGCTCCGCGTCTGCCTGGAGGGCCACGACGACATCCTGGCCCGCAAGGGCACCATGGTCGCCTACCAGGGCCTGGTCGAGTTCGACGCCGAGTACCGCAGCAACAACCAGGCACGCGCGCGTGCGCACACCGGCGAGGGCCTGGACCTGATGCGCTGTCACGGACAGGGCACGGTCTATCTCGCCAACCTCGGCCAGCACGTGCACGTCATGGACGTCGAGCAGGACGGGCTGACCGTCGACAGCTCCTACGTCCTCGCCATGGACTCCTCGCTGCATCACGAGGTCATCGCCGTCGACAGCCTCTACGGCATCTCCGGCTCCGGGAAGTACCAGCTCAACATCACCGGGCGCGGCAAGGTCGCCCTGATGACCTCCGGGGCGCCGCTGCTGATGCAGGTCACGCCCGACAAGTACGTCAACTGCGACGCCGACGCGATCGTCGCCTGGTCGACGGGGCTGCGCGTGCAGATGCAGGCCCAGACGCACTCCTCCGGGGTGTGGCGCCGGCGCGGCAACACCGGTGAGGGCTGGGAGCTGAGCTTCATGGGCTCCGGGTTCGCGCTCGTGCAGCCCAGCGAGCTGCTGCCGCCGCAGAACGCGCAGATCGGGCAGGGCCTCGCCGCCCAGTTCGGCATGGGGCAGCAGGGGGCGCGCGGCCAGAACCAGGGCAACGTATGGAGCTGAGCCACGACAGGTGACATGTAAGGGGTGGCCGCCTGTGCGGCCACCCCTTACCCGCTCAGAGCCTGGCGCGCGTGGCCTCCAGGAGGCGCACGACCGACTCGTCCGCCACGCCGGCCACCTCGTCGTAGGCGTACCAGCGCAGGTCCAGCGACTCGTCGCTGATCTCCTGCACCGCCCCGGGCGGGGCCAGGACCGCGTACTGGACGTCGTAGTGCCAGTGGCAGGGCGCCGGGATCGGATGGCGGTCGAGCCGCACGGGGCCGCCGGGCAGCAGCGTCAGCCCCGCGATGCCGGACTCCTCCGCCGCCTCGCGCAGGGCCGCCGCCTCGAGCGTGGCGTCGCCCGGCTCGCAGTGGCCGCCCATCTGGAGCCACATCCGCAGCTTGCGGTGCAGCGTGAGCAGCACCCGGCCGTGCTCCGGGTCGACGACCAGGGCGCTGGCCGTCAGATGCCCCGCGTCGCACGCTTTCCACATGCCGTCCGGACGGGCCGCCAGGTGATCCAGGTAGGACTGGCGCAGCTCTTCCTGGCCCTCGTACCCCTTCAGGACGAGGACCGCGTCGTCGTACAGGCTCACTCGGCGTCGTCGCCCTTGCCGTCGTCGTCCTTCTTGCGCAGGTCGGGCTTGCTCTGCGAGCCGCTCGCCGCCTCCCCGAGCATCTTGTCCAGCTCGGAGAAGTCCATGTGCTCGCGGTGGACGAAGCCGTCCGGGTCGTCCAGGTCGGACGCGGTCGGCAGCATGTCCGGGTGCGCCCACAGGCCGTCCCTGCCGTCGACCCCGCGCGCGTCCGTGAGCGAGGCCCACAGGCGGGAGGCGTCGCGCAGCCGGCGCGGGCGCAGCTCCAGACCGATCAGCGTGGCGAACGTCTGCTCCGCGGGGCCGCCGGTCGCACGGCGGCGGCGCAGCGTCTCGCGCAGGGCGTCGGCGGACGACAGACGCGGCTTCGCGGCGGCGTGGACCACCGCGTCCACCCAGCCCTCCACGAGCGCCAGAGCGGTCTCCAGACGGGCCAGGGCGGCCTTCTGCTCGGGCGTGTCCTCCGGCTGGAACATGCCCTGCTGGAGTGCGTCCTGGAGCTGCTCGGGGTTCTGCGGGTCGAACTGGCCGACCACGTCCTCCAGCTTGGCCGTGTCGACCTTGATCCCGCGCGCATAGCCGTCGACCGCGCCGAACAGATGCGAGCGCAGCCACGGCACGTGCGCGAAGAGACGCTGGTGGGCGGCCTCGCGCAGGGCCAGGTACAGCCGCACCTCCTCCTGCGGCACGCTCAGGTCCTTGCCGAAGGCCTCCACGTTGGCCGGGAGCAGGGCGGCCTTGCCGGCCGGACCCAGCGGGAGGCCGATGTCGGTCGAGCCGACGACCTCACCCGCGAGCACGCCCACGGCCTGCCCGATCTGCGTGCCGAACATGGCACCGCCCATCGAGCGCATCATCCCGATCAGCGGGCCCGCCATGGCCTGCATCTCCTCCGGCAGGACGTCGCCCATGGCCGCGCCGACCCGCTCGGCGACCGGGTCGACCAGCTCCTGCCAGGCGGGCAGGGTCGCCTCGACCCACTCCGCGCGCGACCAGGCCACCGCCGAGGCGGAGCCCGACGGCAGGGACGTCGCGTCGTCCAGCCACAGGTCGGCCAACCGGACGGCCTCCTCGACCGCCCTGCGCTCGCCGGCACCGACGCTGGCGTCCTTCGTGCCGTCCGAAGTGCCCTGGGCCACCGTCTGGCGGGCGATCTGCTTGGCCATGTCCCAGTTCACCGGGCCGCCCTCGTACGAGAGCATCTGGCCCAGCTGCTGGAACGCGGCGCCCAGATCGGTGGGGTTCAGGGAACCGAACATGGCTGCGAGCGGGTTGTCGGCGCCGGGGCCGCCAAAGCCGCCGGCTCCGGGCAGACCGCCGAAACCGAACGGATTGGCCGGTCCCTGCCCACCACCGCTCTGCTGGTCCTTCTTCTTGCCCTCGTCGCCGTCTTCCGGCTCCTCCGGCGGAAGGCCGAAACCGAATGGGGTGTCACTCACGGGATTCCTCGGCTGGTAAGGCCACCGGTCTCACTCCGGCGGCGCGGCTGCCCGACAACACCACCCAGCGTAGACACCCGGACCCGATCGGGGCTCGGTGCTTCGCCTGCGGAAGGCCTGCGGCAGGATGGATGCACCTGGTACGTACGCGTCACTCGCGCGCGTACTGAAGACAACCGCTGGAGACGCCCGGTGAGTTCCCCAGATCCGCAGGTTCGCGCAGCGCGAAACCCCTCAACCCGCCCGTCGCCCGACGACAGCCCCTCGACGACGGCGTTTCGCGTCGGCGGCAGGACACCCGCGCGCGGGCCCGTCGTCGCGGTGACCGGCGCCGCCGGCGGGGTCGGTGCCCTGCTCACCGAGCGGCTCGCCGCCTCCGAGGAGATCAAACAGGTCGTCGCCATCGACGAACGGCGCGGCGAGTGCGCCGACGCGCAGTGGCACATCCTCGACGTGCGCGACCCGGCGATCGCGGACAAGCTGCGGGGCGCCGACGTGGTCGTCCACCTCGCCCTCGATCTCGATCTGGAGACCGATCCCGCGGCGCGCACGGCTTACAACGTCCGGGGGACGCAGACCGTCCTGACCGCCGCAGCGGCGGCCGGCGTGCACCGGGTGGTGCTGTGCACCTCGGCGATGGTCTACGGCGCGCTGCCGGACAACGAGCTGCCCCTGTCGGAGGACGCCGAGCTGCGCGCCACCGCCGAGGCCACGGGCGTGGGCGACCTGCTGGAGATCGAGCGGCTGGCGCGGCGGGCCCCGCGGGCGCATCCGGGGCTGAACGTCACCGTGGTGCGGCCGGCGGTCCTGGTCGGCGGCACGGACACCGCGCTGACCAGGTACTTCGAGTCGCCGCGCCTGCTTGTCGTCGCCGGGTCGCGGCCCGCGTGGCAGTTCTGCCATGTCGAGGATCTGTGCAGCGCCCTGGAGTACGCCGTCCTGGAGCGGGTCGACGGGGAGCTGGCCGTCGGCTGCGACGGGTGGCTGGAGCAGGAGGAGGTCGAGGAGCTGAGCGGGATCCGGCGGATGGAGCTGCCGTCGGCGGTCGCGCTCGGCGCGGCGGCCCGGCTGCACCGGATCGGGCTCACCCCGTCTCCGGCGGGGGACCTCGCGTACACGATGTACCCGTGGGTGGTCAGCGGGAGCCGGCTGCACGATGCCGGGTGGCGGCCGAAGTGGACCAACGAGGACGTGCTCGCGGAGCTGCTGGGAGAGGTCTCCGGGCGGCACACGGTGGCCGGGCGGCGGCTGGGGCGGAAGGACGCGACGGCTGCCGGGGCGGCGGGGGCGACGGTGGCCCTGCTGGGCGCGGCGGCTGTCGTGCGGCGGGCGCGGAAGGCCCGGCGGCGCGTCTGAGGCACGAGGCCCCGCCCCTCGGACCCCGCCAGGGCCCCCGCCCCTCGGACCCCGCCAGGGCCCCCGCCCCTCGGACCCGCTGGGCCCCCGCCCCTCGGATCCCGCCGGGGGGCTCCGCCCCCCCGGGACCCCGGGCCTACGCCCCTGGACTCTCGGGTCGCCGCCCCTGGACTCCCGGGCCTACGCCTCCTGGCCCCCGGCCCCCCGCCCACCCACCATCCCGCTCGCTCGGCTGGAAGGAAAAGGTTCCCCCGCCGACTCGCTCGGCTGAGAGATTCCCTCGCCGACCCGCTCGTCCGAAAGGTTCCCGCTCGCCCGCCTCGGCCGGCTGTAGGAGCCTCCAACGGGGGATGAGGGTCTCACTGGTGAAACTCGTATTCCCGGCCGTCCCGCGCGTGCGGCACGATGGGCGTATGGCGCACAACAACGAGCACCCCGGTGAGCAGGCGGCTCAGGACCCCATCAAGCTGATCGCCGTCCGGGAGACCCCGCTCTCCGTGGACGAGGTGTTCCGGGCCGTCGGGGACGACGCGGCCGGGGGCATCGCGCTGTTCGTGGGGACCGTGCGCAACCACGACGGGGGCGCCGACGTGGACGCGCTCGGATATTCGTGCCACCCCAGCGCCGAGGCCGAGATGCGGCGGATCGCCGAGAAGGTCGCCGCGGACCATCCCGTGCGCGCGCTGGCCGCCGTCCACCGGGTCGGCGACCTGGAGGTCGGAGACCTCGCCGTCGTCGTCGCCGTGGCCTGCCCGCACCGCGCGGAGGCCTTCGACGCCTGCCGCAAGCTGATCGACGATCTCAAGCACGAGGTGCCCATCTGGAAGCACCAGAAGTTCTCGGACGGCACCGAGGAGTGGGTCGGCGCCTGCTGATCCGCCGTTTGCCGCCACTTCCGGCGCGCACTCCTCCCGGGTTGCGTAACCGGCACCCTCGCGTGAGCGTTGTCCGTGCGGATGGTTAATCTGCTGATCAGTCAGTTGCGGACGCTCATGGCCTGTGGGAGGTCGGCATGGGGGTGCTTGTCTGGCTGTCGATTCCGCTTGTGGCTGCGATCGGCGGTGGACTCTGGGGCAGTTGGGCCAATCGGACCCGTAAGGTGCGCAGCGACGGACCTGAGCTGGACGGATACGCACGGTTCCGGGAGGCCATGGAGAAGCCACGCTCGGGTGCGCCGGGCGCCTGACGGGGGTGCCCTGACAGTGCGCTGACAGAGGCGTCCCGTACTGTCGAGGCATGCCACGCCGCACCGCGACGATGCTCGCCTCGACTCTGATGCTGATCGCGCTCCTGTGCGCGGGAGTGCTCATCCCCGTGCCGTACTCGGAGATGTCCCCCGGCCCGACCGTGAACACGCTCGGACAGCACGACGACGAGCCGGTGCTGCAGATCTCCGGTCACAAGACCTATCCGACCGACGGCCATCTGAACATGACGACCGTCCGGGTCACCAGCGCCGAGTACCGGATGAACCTCGTCGAGGCCGTCTACGGCTGGCTGGCGCACGACAGCAAGATCGTCTCGCACGACACGCTCTACCCGGACGGCAAGACGGAGGAGCAGTCCACCCAGGAGAACGCCGAGGAGTTCAGCCAGTCCCAGGAGAGCGCCAAGGTCGCCGCCCTGAAGGAGCTGGGCATCCCGGTGAAGTCCTGGGTCATCGTCTCCACGGTGGTCAAGGGCTCCCCGGCCGAGGGCAAGCTGCACGCGGGTGACGTGATCAAGGCCGTCGACGGCGCGGCGGTCAAGCAGCCGGCCGACGTCGCCAAGCTGGTCACCAAGCACAAGCCCGGCCAGAACGTCGTCTTCACGGTCGTGCCCGCCAAGGAGCAGGAGGCCGCCGAGAAGGCCCGCAAGACGGCGACCGGCACGCGGAACATCACGATCACGACCGCGACCTCCGACGACAGCGGTGCCGAGCGGGCCATCGTCGGCATCTCCGCCGGGACCGACCACACCTTCCCGTTCACCATCGACATCAAGCTCGCCGACGTCGGCGGCCCCAGCGCGGGACTGATGTTCGCCCTCGGCATCTACGACAAGCTCACCCCGGGCAACCTCACCGGAGGCAAGTTCGTCGCCGGCACCGGCACCATCGACGACAACGGCACGGTCGGCCCGATCGGCGGCATCGAGATGAAGACCGTCGGCGCGCGCGACAAGGGTGCCCAGTACTTCCTGACGCCCGCCGACAACTGCGCGGCCGCCGCCAAGGACACTCCGAGCGGGCTGACCCTGGTCAAGGTCAAGACCATCGGCGACGCGCTCGACGCGCTCAAGGACATCGGCAGCGGGCACACCGCCGCCCTGCCGAAGTGCACCACCAAGGGCTGAGCGGACCCGGCACGGCTGGGGGCGCTCCCTGAACAGCAGGGGCGCCCCCATCGCCGTACCGCGGCGGACGAGATCAGTCCGCGAACGTCGCAGCCAGGGCCTCAGCCAGGCCCGGCACCAGGTCGGGGCCGGTCAGGACCTCCGTCGGGGTGTCCTTCTCGCGCAGCCGCAGCGCCGACTCGCGGCTGCCGTCGCGCAGCACGGCCACCGTCATGCGGACCTCCTGGCGCTCCGGGTGCCGGGCCACCCACTTCGCCAGCCCGGCCTCGTTGAGACCGGAGGGGACCTGTGCCTCGGCGGACGGCGGCAGCATCAGGCGCTCCACCGTGAGCGCGCAGCCGACGACCGCGTCGGGCCAGGCGATGGTGCCGAGGAACTCGTCCAGCGGCTTGCCGGACGGGACCTCGTCCTGCTCGATCGGGGTGAGACCGGTGGTCTCGGACTCGTCATCGAGACCCAGCTGAGCCGCGAGCGAGGGTTCCTGAGCCCGCAGCCGTGCGGTGTCTACGAGGGCGAAGAGGCGAGCGGGCTGGTCCCAGCCGAGGCCGGAGACGTACTCGTCGATCTCGAGTACGGCCCGGGTGAGCGGGCTCGCTGCCATGGGAGTGTTGGACATGGTCACAATCCTGCCTTGTTCCCGGCCCGAATCGGGAACCGAGTAAACGGTGAGTAAGTTGCATAGATGTGGGCCCACGAACACGGGGGGCCACGGCGGGCCCGCGAACCCGGGGGCCTGACGGATCGACAGCGAACTTCGAGGTGCGCACCTTGGCTTTCCAGATGCCGGACCGCGGCGGAGGCCCGACGGGGCCACGGATCAGAGCGGGCCGCCCGTCCCGGAGGATCCGGGTCCTGCTCGTGACCCTGGGCGTCCTCGCCGTCCTCGGCATGGCGTTCACGATGTTCGCGGGCTTCTGGACGGACTGGCTGTGGTACCGGTCGGTGCACTACTCGTCCGTGTTCACCACCGTCCTGTCGACCAAGATCGGGCTGTTCTTCGTCTTCGGCCTGCTGATGGCCCTCGCGGTCGGCTTCAACATCTGGCTCGCGCACCGGCTGCGGCCCCCGCTCAGCGCCATGTCCATGGAGCAGCAGAGCCTCGACCGCTACCGCATGGGCATCGCGCCGTACAAGAAGTGGCTGCTGCTCGCCGTCACCTCCCTGGTCGGGCTGATCGCGGGCGCCTCGGCGGCCGGCCAGTGGCGGACCTGGCTGCTGTGGGTCAACGGCGTGCCCTTCCACGAGAAGGACCCGCAGTTCCACCTCGACGTCGCCTTCTACGCCTTCGACCTGCCCTGGTACCGCTTCCTGCTGGGCTTCGGCTTCGCCACCGCCATCCTGTGCCTGATCGCCGCCGCGCTCACGCACTACCTGTACGGCGGGCTGCGCGTGACCAGCCCGGGGGCGCGCGCCACCGCCGCCGCGACCGGGCACCTGTCGGTGCTGCTCGGCATCTTCGTCGCCCTCAAGGCGGTCGCCTACTGGCTCGACCGGTACGGCCTTGCGGTCAAGTCCAGCGACTTCAAGGCGACCGGCAACTGGACCGGCCTGCGCTACGTCGACGCCAACGCCTATCTGCCGGCCAAGACGATCCTGTTCTGCATCGCCGTCATCTGCGCGCTGCTGTTCTTCGCCACGCTGTGGCGGCGCACCTGGCAGCTGCCCGTCATCGGCTTCGGCCTGATGGTCCTGTCCGCGATCCTGATCGGCGGCCTGTACCCGGCCATCGTGCAGAAGTTCCAGGTCCAGCCGAACGAGCAGGCCAAGGAAGCGCCGTACGTCCAGAAGAACCTGAAGGCCACGCGCGAGGCGTACGGCATCGATGACGCCGAGGTCACCGAGTACTCGGGCAAGTCCGCGACGCCGGACAAGACCCTGCTGCGCGACAAGGTCGACGACACGGCCAGCATCCGCATCATGGACCCGAACGTCGTCTCGCCGACGTTCCAGCAGCTCCAGCAGATGAAGGGCTACTACGGGTTCCCGACCAACCTCGACGTCGACCGGTACCCGAAGGACGGCAAGGAGCAGGACACCGTCATCGGGCTGCGGGAACTGAACCTGGACGGCATCCCGAAGAACAACTGGATCAACGACCACTTCCGTTACACGCACGGCTTCGGCGTGGTCGCCGCCAAGGGCACCGAGGCCGACTCCAAGGGCCGGCCGGTCTTCATCGAGAAGAACCTGCCGTCCCAGGGCGACCTCGGGTCCTACGAGCAGCGGATCTACTACGGCGAGAAGACCTCCACGTACTCGATCGTCGGTGGCCCCCAGAAGGAGGTCGACTACTCCGACAACGAGCGCGAGGAGACCACCAGCTACCGGGGCAAGAGCGGGGTCAACCTCGACAACCCGGTCAACCGGGCCGCGTACGCGGTGGCGTTCAACGAACCGCAGATCCTCTACTCGGGCGCGATCGGCAAGGGTTCGCGGATCCTGTACAACCGCACGCCCAAGGAGCGGGTGGAGGCCGTCGCCCCCTGGCTGACCATCGACGGCGACGCCTACCCGGCCGTGGTGAACCACCGGATCCAGTGGATCGTGGACGCGTACACGACCACGAACGGATACCCGTACGCCTCCCGGACGACCCTCGGTGACACCACGGCCGACTCGCTGACCGCGACCAACAACTCCCGTGCGGTCGTGGCGCAGCAGAACCAGGTCAACTACATCCGCAACTCGGTGAAGGCGACCGTCGACGCGTACACCGGCGACGTGAAGCTCTACCAGTGGGACACCAAGGACCCGGTGCTGAAGACCTGGATGAGGGCCTTCCCCGACACCGTCCAGCCCCGCTCGGACATCTCCGAGGACCTGATGGCCCACCTGCGCTACCCGCAGGACCTGTTCAAGGTCCAGCGCGAGCTGCTCACCCGCTATCACGTGCCGGACGCGCAGACCTTCCTCAGCGGCAGCGAGGTGTGGTCGGTCCCGGACGACCCGACCAACGACTCGGGCAGCGCGGTGCCGCCGTACTACCTGAGCATGAAGATGCCGGGCCAGGACACCAAGGCGTTCTCGCTGACGACCACGCTCACGCCCAACGGGCGGGACAACCTCAGCGCCTTCATGGCCGTCGACTCCGATCCGCGCACCGGCGACTACGGCAAGATAAGAGTCCTGAAGCTGCCGACGAGCACGACCGTCGACGGCCCCAAACAGGTCCAGAGCCAGTTCAACTCCGAATCGGACATCGCCGAGACCATCAGCCTGCTCAGCCGCGGGCACTCGAAGGTCGAGTACGGCAATCTGCTGACCGTGCCACTCGACGGGGGACTGCTTTACGCGGAGCCCGTCTACGTCC
Source organism: Streptomyces musisoli (assembly GCF_016741855.1). Lineage (GTDB taxonomy): Bacteria > Actinomycetota > Actinomycetes > Streptomycetales > Streptomycetaceae > Streptomyces > Streptomyces musisoli. The sequence continues at coordinate 38,639 of NZ_JAERRH010000032.1, forward strand.
GCGGTGGTTCCCTCAAGTACCCGTTGCTGCGGAAGGTCCTGGTCACCTACGAGGGCAAGACCGCCTTCAAGAACACCCTGGACGAGGCCCTCAACGAGGTGTTCGGCGTGAAGAGTTCGACCAGGCCGCCGGAGACCGGCACCACCAACCCGCCCGGCACCGCCAATCCGACGGTCAAGCAGGCACTCCAGGACGCCCAGAAGGCCTTCGACGCGGGGCAGAAGGCGCTCCAGGAGGGGCCGGACTGGGACGCGTACGCCAAGGCGCAGAAGGATCTCGAGGGAGCGCTGAAGCGGGCCGAGGAGGCACAGTCCAAGGCCGACAAGACCAGCGGCAGGAACAGCAGTTGATCAAGCTCCCTCCGCGCCGTGGTACGGTTGACCTGCAACGGCGCGGGGTGGAGCAGCTCGGTAGCTCGCTGGGCTCATAACCCAGAGGTCGCAGGTTCAAATCCTGTCCCCGCTACTGAAGTCGAAGGCCCGGATCCAACAGGGATCCGGGCCTTCGTGGTGTGCGAACTCATGTACTGGGGGGAGGGACGGCCGCGCCGCCGTGGGGAGTTGGGCGCCGTGTGTTTGACTTGTCTCCCTGTGGGCATGTCGACAAAACGCTGAAGTGACCTCACGGGCTGCGGTATACCGGGTGTACCCAGGTTGCAGGTGGTGCGACGATGGACGTTATGGGGGACAAGGCAACTCTGTTCGAGACAGGGCGATTTGTGCAGCCTTTCGCTACGGAGCCGGCCCGCGACGAGATGGTGGACATGGGGGATGCCGCCGAGGAGACGCGCCTCGCGCTCGCCGCGCAGAGCGGTGACGCCGAAGCGGCGAGCGTCCTCGGAGCCATGCTGCTGCGCCGCGGCGACCTCGACGGAGCCGAACCCCACCTGCGGGCCGCCACCGCGGCCGGAGACCGGGCCGCCGCGAACAACCTGGGGGTCCTGCTGCACCAGCGCGGTTACCCCGAGGAGGCGGCCGGCTGGTGGCGGATCGCCGCCGTGGCCGGTTCCGCCGCCGCCGCACACGCGCTGGGCCGCTGCCACCGCGAGCGCGGGGACGAGCCGGCCGCCGAGTACTGGCTGCGCCAGTCCGCCGAACAGGGCCATGTCCTCGGCGCCTACGCGCTCGCGGACCTGCTGGAGCACCGCGGGGACGTCGCCGCCGAGCACTGGATGCGGGCCGCGGCCGAGCGGGGGCACCGCGAGGCGGCCTACCGGCTGGCGCGCACCCTCGACCGCACCTGCGGACCCGGGGACGAGACCGCGGCCGACAACGCTGTCGCGGAGGCCGAGCAGTGGTACCGGCAGGCCGCCGCGCGCGGTCACCGGCGGGCCGCGCTGCACCTCGGGGCGATCCTGGAGCGGCGTGGGGAGCTGAAGGAGGCCGGGCGCTGGTACCTGACCTCCGCCAAGGACGGCGAGCCGCGGGCCGCCTGCGCGCTCGGCTTCCTGCTGCGCGACGCCGGCGACACCGAGAGCGCGGCCGTGTGGTGGCTGCGCGCCGCCCAGGAGGGCGACGGCAACGCGGCGAACGCGCTGGGCGCGCTGCACGCCGAGCGCGGCGAGACCCAGACCGCCGAGCGCTGGTACCGGGCCGCGCTGGACGCCGGCGACGACAACGGCGCCTACAACCTCGGGCTGCTCTGCGCCGAGCAGGGCCGGACCGCGCAGGCCGAGCAGTGGTACCGGCGGGCCGCCTACGCCGGGCACCGGGAGGCCGCCAACGCGCTGGCCATCCTGCTGCTCCAGGGCGGCGACACGACCGGGGCCGAGCCGTGGTTCTCCAAGGCCGCCGAGGCGGGCAGCGTGGACGCCGCGTTCAACCTCGGCATCCTCTACGCCGGCCGCGGCGAGGACGAGATGGCGCTGCGCTGGTACGAGCGGGCGGCCTCCGCCGGGCACGCCGAGGCCGCGCTGCAGGTCGGGATCGCCCGGCTGCGCGACGGCGACGAGCCGCAGGCCGAACGGCATCTGCGCTGCGCTGCCGGGAGCGGCAGTGCGGAGGGCGCATACCGGCTGGCCGCCCTGCTCGACGCGCGCAGGCCGCCGGAGCCCGCGCACGAGCTGGGGGAGACCGTGCAGGAGAAGACCGAGTGCGAGGAGTGGTACGAGCGTGCCGCCTCGCAGGGGCACCGGCGGGCGCAGGTGCGGGTCGGCATGCTCGCGGCGGCCCGGGGCGACGTGGTGGAGGCGGCGAGGTGGTACCGGACGGCGGCCGAGGCCGGGTCCCGCAACGGTGCCTTCAACCTGGGGCTGCTGCTTGCCCGTGAGGGCAGTGAGCCGGAGGCGGCGGTGTGGTGGACCCGAGCGGCCGACGCCGGTCACGGCCGGGCGGCGTTGCGGCTGGCCCTCGTCTACGCGCGTCGCGGTGAGCTGGCGGAAGGACAGAGGTGGGCCGACCGGGCCGTGGCGCTGGGGCCGGCGGAGGTCACCGAGCGGGCGGGACGCCTGCGGGACGCGCTGCGGGAAGAACTGTCCGCGTAACCCCGCCCGCAAGCCGCCCCGTGCCGGTGGCCGGCCAGGGGGCCACCCAAGACGCGCACGGTGCCACCGCCCCCGCCAGGAGGCCGCCCAAGACGCGCACGGTGCCACCGCACCCACCCGCGCCGACGGCACAACCGCCCGCAGCCGCGTACCTGCACCTGCACCCGGCCACGCG
>NZ_JAERRH010000033.1 GCF_016741855.1 Streptomyces musisoli
AAACGGCCCCCGCCAAATGGCCCCCACGAACCCGCACCCGCCGAACGGCACCCGCCGAACGGCGCTCCCCCCACGGCGTGAAACCCTCCCGCCCCCGGTCCCGTGGCCCGGCAGAATGGCCACCATGGCTTTCAACCTCACCGTCGGCTTCGACCTCGACATGACCCTCATCGACTCGCGGCCGGGCATCCGTGCCTGTTACCTGGCCCTGGCGGAGCGCACGGGGACGTTCATCGACGCCGATCTGGCGGTGACCCGGCTGGGTCCGCCGCTGGCGGAGGAACTGATCCAGTGGTTCCCGGCCGAGCAGGTGCCGGCGATGGCCGACCTGTACCGGGAGATGTACCCCTCCATAGCCATCGCCGCGACGCCCGCCATGGACGGCGCCCGGGAGGCGATCGACGCGGTGCGCGCGGCCGGCGGCCGGACGATGGTGGTGACGGCGAAGTACGAGCCCAACGCCAAGCTGCACCTGTCCCACCTCGGCATCGAGCCGGACGTGGTGGTCGGTGACCTGTGGGCCGAGCAGAAGGCGGCGGCGCTGCGCGAGCACGGCGCCGGCGTGTACGTCGGCGATCACGTCGGAGACGTACGCGGTGCCCGTGCGGCGGGTGCGTTTTCGGTCGCCGTGGCGACCGGCCCGTGCCCGGCCGACGAACTGACCGCGGCCGGTGCGGACGTCGTCCTGGCCGGTCTGTCCGCCTTCCCGGCGTGGCTCTCCGGCTACCGCGAGGCGCCCGGCGCGGCCTCCCGCGCCTGACGCCGGCCGGCGGTGACCGACCGCAGGACACCGGCACCGGCGACGAGGAATCCGATGGCCATGAGCATGCTCAGGCCGAACATGTACGTCGGAAATGGCCTCGCCCCGAAGAACAGCGGGGCCACCGTGACGAGGGTGGCCACGGCCCCGAGGAAGAAGACGACGGCACCGGCGCGGATCAGTCGGTCACCGGGCTCGGCGGAATTCGTTTGGGTTTTGTCACGCACCGGACCAGGGTAGTTCCCTGCGCGAGAGAACAACCGGGGGACGTCTTGTCACCGGCCCGAAGACCATTAGCCTTGGTAGCGGCGGGTCATGGTCGACCCGCTCTAGTGCTATCAAGAGCCGTTTCCGAGCAGTTTTCCCAACGAGTACGAGGACGAGGACAGACGTGCCTACCGGCAAGGTCAAGTGGTTCAACAGCGAGAAGGGCTTCGGCTTTCTCTCCCGCGACGACGGCGGTGACGTCTTCGTCCATTCCTCGGTTCTCCCCGCCGGAGTCGATTCGCTCAAGCCGGGACAGCGCGTGGAGTTCGGGGTCGTCGCCGGTCAGCGCGGTGACCAGGCGTTGTCGGTGATCCTGCTCGACCCGACGCCCTCGGTCGCCGCCGCCCAGCGCAAGAAGCCGGACGAGTTGGCGTCGATCGTGCAGGATTTGACGACCCTTCTCGAGAACATCACGCCGATGCTGGAGAAGGGCCGCTACCCGGACAAGGCTTCCGGCAAGAAGATCGCCGGTCTGCTCCGCGCGGTCGCCGACCAGTTGGACGTCTGATCCCTGTCTGATCCCTGTCCCGGCGGAACCCGGAATCCGGGAATCCGTCAGGGAAACGCGAGTGCATCCGGGCCGAGGGGCGGTACGAGCCCCTCGGCCGCCGCACGTGTGAGCAGCCCGCGGACCGCCGCGTAGCCGTCCTCCCCGAGGCCGGCGGTGAACTCGTTGACGTACAGCCCGATGTGCTGGTCGGTGACGGCCGGGTCCAACTCCTGGGCGTGCGCCATGACGTACGGCCGGGAGGCCTCCGGGTCGTCCCAGGCGGCGCGCACGGAGGCGCGGATCGAGTCGGCGAGCCGGCCGAGCGCCTCGGCGCCCAGCGAGCGCTTGGCGATGATCGCGCCCAGCGGGATCGGCAGCCCGGTGGTCCGCTCCCAGTGCTCGCCCATGTCGGCGAGCTTGTGCAGCCCGTAGTTCTGATAGGTGAACCGGGCCTCGTGGATGACCAGACCCGCGTCCACCTTGCCGTCCCGCACGGCCGGCATGATCTCGTGGAAGGGCATGACCACGATCTCGCCGATCCCGCCCGGCTGGGTGTCCGCCGCCCACAGGCGGAACAGCAGGTAGGCCGTGGACTTCTCGCTGGGCACGGCGACCCTACGGCCCGTCAGCTCCCCACCGCCGAAAGCGGGGGAGGTGCCCCCGGCCGACGGCTCCCGCGTGAGTACCAGCGGTCCGCAGCCCCGGCCCAGCGCGCCCCCGCACGGCAGCAGCGCGTACTCGTCGAGGACGTACGGCAGGACGGCGTACGACACCTTCAGCACGTCGAACTCGCCGCGCTCGGCCATGCCGTTGGTGATGTCGATGTCGGCGAAGGTCACGTCCAGCGCGGGCGCGCCGGGGACGCGGCCGTGGGCGAGGGCGTCGAAGACGAACGTGTCGTTCGGGCAGGGGGAGTACGCGATCCGAAGCGGCTCAGTGCTCATGTGGGTTCCAACTCTCCAGGGCGGGCGCGAGCTTCCCGAAGCCCTCGGTGAGGGCGGTGAGGGCGTCGCCGATGCGCCAGGCGGCCCGGTCGCGGGGTCCGACCGGGTTGGAGACCGCGCGGATCTCCAGGACGGGCACACCGTGCGCGGCGGCGGCCTCCGCCACCCCGAAGCCCTCCATGCCCTCGGCGAGCGCGTCGGGATGCCGGGCGCGCAGGGCGGCGGCGCGGGCGGCGGTACCGGTCACGGTGGAGGCGGTCAGGATCGTGCCGGCGCGGGCGCCGGTGGCCTCGGACACGACTCGGACGAGTGATTCCGGCGGGCGGTGGGTGACGGTCCCGAAACCGAGTTCGGTGACCGGGAGGAAGCCGTCGGCGGTCTCGGCGCCCAGGTCGGCCACGGTGATCGCGTCGGCGGTGACGAGCGAGCCGACGGGCGCGTCGGGCGGGAAGCCGCCGCCGATCCCGGCCGAGACGACCAGATCGTAGGGGCGGCCGGCCAGCGCGGCGGCGGTGAGGGCGCCGGCGGTGCCGGCGGCGGCGAGCGCCGGACCCACACCGGCGGCGAGCAGGTCCCAGCCCGCAGCCGTACGGCACAGGGTCGCGCCCGGCAGCCGTACCTCCTCGGCCGCCGCGGGCAACGCCCGGACCACCGCGTCCCGCTCGACGGGAACCGCGGTGGCGACGAGGACCCTTACGGTGGAAGTCGTGATCAGGCCTTCTTCAGCTCGAAGGACCACACACCCTTGACGTTCTTCTCGCCCATCTGGATCGCGAGCTTGTTGGTCTCGCCCTGCGTGCCGTACTGGGCGCTGAAGAACGCGCTGCTCGGGATGGTGCGGTAGGTCTCCTTGCTGAAGTCGCTGAACGGGCGGCCGTTGACGAGCACGACCCAGCCGGCGTCCGCGATCTTCGGGTCGACGCCGATGCGGACGGTCTCGTCCTGGCCGACCTTGATCGACTTCACGTCGTCGGCGTTCTTGACGCAGTCCTTCAGCGACTCGGCGTTCAGCTTGTCGCCGTCGTTGTAGCAGAGGGCCTCGGAGTTGACCGAGTCCCCGCCGACGGTGATCGTCGCGACGGGGGTCGGCTTGTCACAGGCCGACAGGACGAGCAGTCCGGCGGAAACGGCGCCGGCGACGGCGACGGCGCGGCGGCGTCGCACAGCGGATTGCAGCGTGGTCATGGCCGAAGGCTATCGGGCGCCCGGAGCCGTCCCCCCACGTGGGGTGCGGCGTGCCCGGTTCGTTACGCCACGCGTGCCCGGGACCGGGAAAGCCGTTCCCGGATCGTTACGCCGGCCGATGCCACCCGCCGGGGGGCGCGGGGTCACGCCACCCTGGCCCGCGCCCGGCCGCCGTGCCGGGCCGAGGCGAGCAGCCCCCTCAGCGTGGTCAGCCAGCCGACGGCCACGAACACGGCGCCGACCAGCAGCCCCACCGTGCCGTTGAGCGGCATCACGATCCCGACCGCGCCGCCGAACACCCACGCCATCTGCAGCAGCGTCTCCGAGCGGGCGAACGCCGAGGTACGCACCTGCTCCGGCACGTCCCGCTGGATCAGCGCGTCCAGCGCCAGCTTGGCCAGCGCCTGCGCGAACCCGGCCACGGCCGCCAGACAGGCCACCAGGAACGCGCTGAAGAACAGGCCGGCGACGACCGACGCACCGAGCACCACCGCGACGACGGCCACGATGATGACCTCCGGCGCGCGTGACCTGAGCCAGGCGCCCACGGCCGTCCCCAAGGCGTTGCCCACCCCCGCCGCGACCCCCACTATCCCCAGCGACACGGCCGCGCTCTGCCCGGTCAGCGGATGCTCGCGCAGCAGGAAGGCCAGGAAGAAGATCAGGAAGCCGGACAGGCAGCGCAGGGCGGCGTTGGCGCCGAGCGCGTGGGTGACGGCGGGCCCGACCGTCCGCAGCCCCGGCCGCTTGACCCGCTTGCGGTACGGCCCGTGCAGATGCTGTTCGTCGGCCGCGAGCAGCGCCACGTCCTCGCCCTTGGCCGAGTCCACGGTGGGCGGCAGGGAGAACGACAGAAACGTGCCTGCAACGAAGATCAGGAAGGCGCCGTACAGCGGCCACGGGTCGCCGACCGCGTGCAGACCCGCCGCGACCGGCGCGGCGGCACCCGTCGCCAGCAGCCCCGCGAGGGTCACCCGGGAATTGGCCTTCACCAGCGAGAACCGCGGCGGCAGCAGCCGCGGCACGACGGCACTGCGGACCACGCCGTACGCCTTCGAGGCCACCAGCACGCCCAGCGCGGCCGGATACAGCTCCAGACTGCCGCTCGCCACCGCCCCCGAGATGACCAGCGCGAGCAGCGCCCGCGCCAGCATCGACCCCGCCATCGCGGCCCGCCGCCCGTGCGGCAGCCGGTCCAGCAGCGGGCCGATGACCGGAGCGAGGACCGTGAACGGAGCCATCGTGATGGCGAGATAGAGCGCGACCCGCCCGCGCGCCTCGTCGGTGGGCACGGAGAAGAACACGGTCGAGGCCAGCGCCACCGTGACCATCACGTCCCCGGCGCCGTTCACCGCGTGCAGCTCGATCAGCTTGCCCAGGCCCGACTCGCCCGCGCCGTGCGCGTGCGTGGCCCTGCGGATCCCCCGCGCCGCGCCGGAGACAGGAAAGTGCAGGGCACGGCCCATCGCGCGGACGGCACCACCCACCCGGCCCGAACCGCCGCCCCGATCACTCGCCTTGTCCGCGGCTGTCACGACGTTCATAGTGCCCCGAGATACGGCCGGATAGTGCGGTACGGCACGGATGGCGGGCGCATCACCCCGCACAGCGCCGCATCGCCCCGCATCGCGCCGCATGGTCGTGCATCCCCCCGTACGGCCCCGCCCCCGGGCTCCGGACGTCCCGCCCGGGTGGCCGGCCGACCCCGCACCCGGGCTCCGGACGGCCCGCTCAGGTGGGCGGGTGGGAATATCCACGAATCCCGCCCGGTGTAGCGTGCCTATCTCAGCCATAACGCAGAATGGATGGCAGAGGTGCGCCCAGGCGCGCGGATGCAGACGTCGATGCGGTCCCCAGGTCCGCTCCGTCGGCGAAACCGCCGGAGGCAGCCGCACTCGACGAGACGGCGTAGGAGAGAAGCGATACCTGTGAGCGCGACAACGCGAAGCCGCACCCCCGACCGCCTGTGCGCCGAGGCCGTCGACCTCGCCCGCGCCGCCGCAGAGGAGGCCGCCGCCCCCGGCGTGGTCGGCGAGCACACCGGCCTGGTGTCGGAGGGCGACCGCGTTGTCACGCACTTCTTCGAGTGCAAGGAACTGGGCTACCGGGGCTGGCGCTGGGCCGTGACCGTGGCCCGCGCCTCCCGCGCCAAGCTGGTGACCGTGGACGAGGCCGTCCTCCTCCCCGGCCCCGACGCCCTCCTCGCCCCCGAATGGGTGCCGTGGAGCGAACGCCTGCGCCCCGGAGACCTCGGCCCCGGCGACCTGCTCCCCACGGACCAGGACGACCTGCGCCTGGAGCCCGGCTACACGGCCGAGGAGCAGCCCCCGCCGAACTCGCTGGTCTCCGAGGAGATGCGGGAGCTGGCGGAGGCCGAGGACGCCGACGTCACCCCCGGCGCGCCCGCCACCCAGCCGACGACCCCCACCCGCGGTTCGATCGCCGCGGTGGCCGAGGAACTCGGCATGCGGCGCGCGCGTGTCCTGTCCCGTTACGGCCTGCACACCGCCGCCGACCGCTGGGAGGACGCCTTCGGCCCGAAGACGCCGATGGCCCAGGCGGCCCCGGCGTCGTGCATGTCCTGCGGATTCCTGACGCCCATCGGCGGCTCCCTCGGCCAGGCCTTCGGCGTCTGCGCGAACGAGTTCTCGCCGGCGGACGGCCGCGTGGTCTCGCTCTCCTACGGCTGCGGCGGCCACTCGGAGGCGGCGGTCATGCCGAAGCCCCCGCAGCCGGCCGCGCCGGTCATCGACGAGACCAGGGTCGACCCCTTCCCCCTCCGCCCGGCCCCCGACTCCGGCTCGGTCCCGGAAACGGGCGACGAGGAAACGGCGGAACTGGGACATTCCTGAGGAGTGGCCGGGGCTGGGCTGGAGCACACTCCTGAGGAGTGGCCAGGCTGGTCTGGGGGCGTGGCTTCGGGCTAGAGGGGGCTTCGGCCTGGGGCGTGGCTTCGGGCTAGAGGGTGGCTTCGGCCTGGGGCGTGGCTTCGGGCTGGAGGGTGGCTTCGGGCTGGAGGGTGGCTTCGGCCTGCGGGGCAGCTTCGGCCTGGGGGGTGGCTTCGGGTCTCGGGGTGGGGCCCGGGTGCTGCGTCGGCGCGTTGTGGCCTGAGCCGGCCCGCCCGATCCCTACTTCGGCCGTCCCGACCCGCACTTCGGCCCACACCGTCTTGCGCGGCGGCAGCCCGGGTGCCGTGCCCCACCGCTCGGCCAACGCCGCCACCAGCAGCAGCCCCCGCCCGCCGTCGGCATCCGCCGCCGGGGCGCTCACCGGGCACGGCAGCCGGTCACCGCGCGTATCGGTCACCTCGATACGGAGGGTGTCGCCGACGACGTACAGCGTCAGCCGGAAGTCCCGGCCGGCCACGCGGCCATGCGTGGCGGCGTTGGTGGCGAGTTCACCGACGATCAGCTCGGCCGGGTCCAACGGGAGTCCCCAGGTGCGCAGTTGTGCGCCGGCCAGCAGCCGGGCGAGCCGGGCGCCGCGTGGCGTGGGGGACAACTGCGCCGTGAAGTTGGGGATGGGGGTGGAGATTTCCTGGTTCACATCACTCAGAGTGGCCGCGCCCGTGGCCCCTGAAAAGCGACCGCGTGGTTGCGTACGGTCACTGTCCGGCGCTTGTCCGCCGGTGTCCGGCCTGTCGAGCCCGACGCGCGCCCGACGTGCACTCGGCGTGCGCTAGGCGGGTGGGATTGGCAGATCCGTTCCGGGCGGTGGGTCCGTCGCGGGCCTGATTCCGGACATCCGTCGCTGGGCCAGTGGAACGAATCTGCCGATCCCTCCCGCCCTCGGGGGGAGGGGGGTGGGTTAGGTGGGGGGCAAGGGCGTTTCGTGTGCTGTGTGCAGGGTTGAGGTCTTGTTGGTGCGTTCCAGGCGTAGGTGGGCCGAGCGGCCGCGCAGGGTCAGGGTCATGAGCTGGTTGCCGAACCATGGGCCGCCCTGTTTGCGCCACCGCACCGGTGGGCGGGCGCAGCGGCCGTGGCGGGTCAGGAGGTGTCCCAGGAGACGGGCCGGGGCGCTCCAGCCGAAGTGGAAGCCGAGCCGCATCGTCAGGGGTACGGAGTTGTGCACGGGGGAGCAGGTGAGCTGGACGACGGGGGCGGACGAGCCGCCGGACGGCCAGGTCGCCCGTGCGATGTAGCCGTGGTGCACGTCCCCGGACAGGACGTACACGCCGGCCGGGGCGCCCGGCGCGGATCCGGCCTCGGCGATCAGGTCGGCCAGGTCGGCGAAGGAGCGGGGGAAGGCCGCCCAGTGTTCGAGATCGGCCCCACGGCGCAGCCGCTCGCCGAAGCGGGCCCAGCGGTCGCCGCGTTCTCCCGCGCACAGGGCCGCGTCCCAGGCCTCGGCGGCGTGCACCAGGTGAGGCAGCAGCCAGGGCAGGGAGGTGCCGATCAGCAGGTGGTCGTACGCGCCCTCGTCGGCCAGGACCTGTTCGCGCAGCCAGGCGGCCTCGCCCGGGTCGAGCATGGCGCGCCGGTTCTCCTCGAGGACGCGTGCGGCTCTGGAGTCCACCATCACCAGCCGGACGCGGCCGAAGTCGCGGCGGTAGCTGAAGCGGACCGAGGCGAGGTCGGTGTCGGCCCGTTCGGCGAGGGCGCGCAGTGCGTCCGTGCCGTCCTGGGTGGCGTGTACGGCGGCCCAGGTCGGGTCGTGGGCCAGTTCGGCGGGGGAGAGGTTGCCGAGGTGCTGGTGGACCCAGTAGGACATCAGGCCGGCCAGCAGCCGCTGCTGCCACCAGTCGGTGGTGCGCATGTCGGCGAGCCAGGCGGCGGAGGTGTTCCAGTCGTCCACGATGTCGTGGTCGTCGAAGATCATGAAGCTGGGCACGGTGGACAGCAGCCAGCGGATCTCGGGGTCGAGCCAGGATTCGTAGTAGAGGTGGCAGTACTCCTCGTAGTCGGCGACCTGGGCGCCGGGCGGCTCGTCGAGGTCGCGGCGGCCGGCCAGCAGGCGCCGGGTCTCCGCGGAGGTCTCGTCCGCGTAGACCTGGTCGCCCAGCAGGAGCAGGACGTCCGGTGGCTGCGCTTCTGGGTCGGCCGACAGGCGGCGGGCGAGGGTGTCCAGGGCGTCCGGGCCGACCGGGTCCTTGCCGTCCGCCGGGGGCGCGGCCCAGCGGCATGATCCGAAGGTGACGCGGACGGTCTCGCCGGCGCCGGGGGACCGGATGACGCTGGGCGGGAAAGGAGAGTCCGGCAGGGGCCAGACCGGGGTGTCGTCCAGGAACACCTCGTACGAGGGTGCGGTGCCCGGTTCCAGTCCGGTCACCGTGACCAGCGCGTAGTGGTGCCCGGCCACCCGGAAGGCGGGGGCCGTGCCGCTCGCGCCGTTCGAGCAGCGCACCTGTGCCGTGCAGGGTCCGCTTGTCTCGACCCACACGGTCGCGCACGAGTCGTCGGTGTATCTCAGCAGCGGGCCCAGACGCAGTTCGGCCATGTGGGCGCCTTCCTGTCTCGTGGCGTACGGAGAGGAACGGCCGTTCAGACCGTACCGGCCGGGCGGGCGGTGGGCGCCCGCCGGGCATGTACCGCGTCTGCCTCCGTCCGGCGCGGGCATGCGGAGGGGGACGGCGGTGGGGAGCCGTACGCCGTCCGGTGGTCGGTCCGCCGGAGGGTGGGCGGCCGGCTGAGGGGAGGCGGGGGCATGGGGACGGTGGTGCACGTCCCGCAGACGCGGGACATGGTCGGGGAAGAACTCTCCGGCGACGAGGCGTTCACCGCGCTGCAGCGCTACGGTGGTGCGCGGCTGCTGCTCGACGCCTTCTCCCGGTTCCGTTACGCCGACGGCTTCACCAACGCGCGCGCCCTCGGCTTCCAGATCGTGCTGGGCATGATGCCGTTCACCATCGCGCTCGTCGGCCTCGCCACGGCCGCGCACACGGAGAGCGTGGGGCGCGTCATCGAGCTGACGCTCGGCCGGATCGTGCCGGGCGCCGGGGCCGAGGTGATCCGGGAGGCCCTGGGCGGTACCCGCCGCGCCGCCGGTTCCGGCACCTGGAGCACGGTCGCGCTCAGCCTCGGACTGGTCTTCTCCGTGCTCAATCTGGCCTCCGCGATGGGCCAGGTAGAGCGGGGCGCCAACCGCATCTACGGCATCGAACGGGACCGGCCCTTCCCGCGGAAGTACGGCAGGGCCGTGCTCCTCGCCTTCGCCGCCGGCATGCCGATGGTCCTGGGCTTCCTGGTCCTGGTCGCGGGTGAGGCCGTCGGCGCCGCGACGGCCGAGGCGCTGGGCCGGTCCGCGCCCCCGGCGTGGTGGGGCGCCCTGGAGATCCCGGTGGGCACCGTCCTCGCCTGGGTCGCCTCCGCCGTGATCTTCCGCTGGTCGCCGCGCCGGGACCAGCCGGGGTACACGTGGCTGGCGTTCGGCTCCGCCGTCCACCTGGTGCTGTGGGTCGGTGCCACCTGGCTGCTGACGCTCTACGTCTCCCGCAGCGGCTCCTTCGGCACCGTGTACGGCCCCCTCACGGCCTTCGTGGCCCTGCTGCTGTGGGCCAACCTGACGGGTGTCGCGCTGTTCCTGGGCATCGCGTTCGCCGCGCAGCTGGAGGCGGCCCGCGCCGGCCTGGGCCGGGCCGTCCGGCCGGACCCCGGGCCGGGACCCTGACACCGGGCCGGGGCTCTGACACCGGGCCGGGACCCTGACACCGGCGCGGCGCGCCGACCGCGCCTATCAGACCGCCCCGGTATCAGACCGCGCCGATGTCAGACCGCCCCGGTGTCACACCGCGGTGCGCCGATCGCGCCGCGCCGGCGCGCGGTTCAGGATCCGACCAGGCGGCGTACGTTGTCGAGCGATCCGCAGCCTTCCTTCAGCCGGCGCTCCCGCTCCTCCAGGAACGCCGCGCCCAGCTCCTCGCGCCGCTCCGTCGCCACGTTCTCGCGCGCGCCGTTGAGAATGGTGCGCTCCTCCTCGTCGGCGTGGTGGGTGACCGCCTCCACCAGCGCCTCCAGCTTGGTGTCCCACTCCTCGGAGCCGACCTCCTCGACCTCCAGGAGGCCCAGGAGGGCCTCGTTGCCCTCGTCGTGCTCGTGCTCGCCGTGCTCGATCTCTTCGTCGTCGATGTTCTTGTACCGCTTCAGGGCGGGATAGACCTCGGCCTCCTCGGCCAGCGCGTGCGCGATCAGCAGGTCCGCGAACTCCCGGAGCGCGGCCGCTCGGTCGGCTTCGACGCTGCGCATCAGACGGAAGAGGTCCTCCATGCGCCGGTGGTCCTGGAGGATGAGCTGGACGACGTCCTGTGTCTGGGCCATCAGCGGACACCACTTTCGTGCGAACGGACAGGCCCCGACCGACTACCCCCACCCTGCGCGTTGATGGCCTACCGGGTCCGCGGCCCCCCTACGCCCCTTCCGGCTCCGGCCCGGCCGCGCTGTACCTTCGTCCTCACGCGGATGAGGAGAGTGAACGTGAGCAAGTTCGTGCGGCCGGCGGCCGAGGGTGCCGATCCCTTCGGGACGGCCCGTCTGCGTCGCGGCGTCCTCGACGCCTGGGCGACCAGCCCCGCCCGGTTCCGGGAGGACGCCAACGCCGAGGAGGACCTCGTTCTCGGCGGCTACCGTGACCGGCTCGTCGTCGAGCTGGCCCAGAACGCCGCCGATGCCGCCGCGCGGGCCGGGGCACCCGGCCGGCTGCGGCTCACCCTCCGTGACGGCGTGCTCGTGGCCGCGAACACCGGTGCCCCGCTGGACGCGGCCGGTGTCGAGTCGCTGGCCACGCTGCGGGCCTCCGCGAAGCGGGACACCCGGAACACGCACGGTGCCGTCGGGCGGTTCGGTGTCGGGTTCGCCGCCGTACTCGCGGTGACCGACGAGCCGGCGATCGTGGGCCGGCACGGCGGGGTGCGCTGGTCCCTCGCCGAGGCCCGGGAGCTGGCCGCCGACACCGCACGGCACAGCCCGGGGCTGGGCGACGAGGTCCGGCGCCGGGACGGGCACGTGCCCCTGCTGCGGCTGCCCTTCGCCGCAGAGGGCACCGCGCCCGAGCCGTACGACACCGCCGTCATCCTGCCCCTGCGGGACGCGGCCGCCGCCGATCTCGCCGAGCGGCTGCTCGGTGGCGTCGACGACGCCCTGCTGCTCGCCCTGCCGGGGCTGGCCGAGGTGGTCGTGGAGATCGAGGGCGAGGTGCCGCGGACCCTCAGCCGCCGCACCGACGGCGCCTTCACGGTCGTCGAGGACTCCCGGGACGGCATCACCAACTGGCGGTCCGCCTCCGCGCACGGGCCGCTCACCCCCGACCTGCTCGCCGGCCGGCCGGTGGAGGAGAGGCTGCGGCCGCACTGGTCGGTGACCTGGGCCGTGCCCGTCGACGCCTACGGCGCCCCGGTCCGGCCCCGGACGAGCCCGGTCGTGCACGCGCCGACGCCGAGCGACGAGCCGCTGGGCGTGCCCGCGCTGCTCATCGCCTCCTTCCCGCTGGACACCACCCGGCGGCACGCGGCCCCGGGCCCGCTCACCGACTTCCTGGTGCAGCGCGCGGCCGACGTCTACGCCGAACTGCTCGCCGGATGGCGGCCGGTGGGCCCGGGGATCGTCGACCTGGTTCCCGGGCCGCTCGGCAAGGGCGAGCTGGACGGGGCGCTGCGCCAGGCCGTGCTGGAGCGGCTGCCGCGCACCGCGTTCCTGCCGCCGGCCGTCGAGGCGCAGACCGACGACGAGCTGCCGGAGGCCCTGCGGCCCCGGGACGCCGAGATCGTCGAGGGCGCCGGGGCCGACACCGTGCGGGTGCTGGCCGAGGTGCTGCCGACGCTGCTCCCGGCGGGGCTGGAGCGGCGCGTGGAGCTGCGGTCCCTCGGGGTCGCCCGGCTGCCTCTCGCCGACGCCGTCGACCGGCTCGCCGGGCTGGAGAAGGAACCCGAGTGGTGGTGGCGGCTGTACGACAGCCTCGCCGGGGTCGATCCCGACCGGCTGTCGGGGCTGCCGGTGCCGCTGGCCGGGGGCACGTCCCAGGGCTTCGGTGCCGGGGGAGCGCGGACCACCATCGGTCCCCGGCAGGTGCTGCTGCCCGCCCCGGACGCGGTCCGGATCGATCCGGAGGTCCTCGGGCGGCTCGGGCTGAAGGTCGCCCACAGTGACGCCGCGCACCCGCTGCTGGAGAAGCTGGGTGCGCTGCCCGCCACCCCGCGCGCGGTGCTGACCACCCCGCAGGTGCGGGCCGCCGTCGCTGGCTCGCTGGAGGACGACGGCGCCCTGGGCTGGGAGGAGGACGCGCTGGACGCCGAGGAACTGGCGGACACCGTGCTCGCCCTCGTGCGGGACGCGGACCTGGAGCCGGGGGACGAGCCCTGGCTGGGCGCGCTCGCGCTGCCCGACGAGGACGGCGAGCTGGCGCCCGCCGGCGAGCTGGTGTTCCCGGGCAGCGCCTTCGCCCGGGTGATCCGCGAGGGCGAGCTGGCCGCCGTGGACGCCGAGCTGGCCGAGAGGTGGGGGGAGCGGACGCTCGCCGCGTGCGGGGTGCTCGCCGGCTTCGCGCTGGTCCGCGCCACCGATGTCGTCCTGGACCCGGACGAGCTGGAGCCCCGCGAGGGCGACTACGCCGAGCCGGACGACGCGGGGCTGCTGGACGCCGTGGACGTGTGGTGCGAGGACATCCTGGACCGGTTCCCGGACAGCCCGGTGCCGCCCGTGGCCACCGAACTCGTCGCCGTCCGCGACCTGGACCTGGTCGACGACGACCACTGGCCGGAGGCGCTGTCCCTGCTGGCGCGGCCGCCGTTGCGGGACGCCCTGACCCAGCCCGTGCGCATCCTGCTGCCCGACGGCACCCACGAGGTCGTACGGCCGTACACGGCCTGGTGGTTGCGCGGGCACCCGGTACTCGACGGCCGGCGCCCGGCCGGTCTGCTCGCGGCCGGCGGGGACCCGCTGCTGCGCGGTCTGTACGACGAGGCGGACGCCACCGGCTTCGAGGACGAGCAGGTGCTGCGGGCGCTCGGCGTGCGCACCTCCGTCGGTGCGCTGCTGGACGAGCCCGGCGGCGCCGCCGAGCTGCTGGACCGGCTCGCCGCCCCGGAGCGGCAGGTCACGGCCGCTCAGCTGCACGGCCTGTACGGCGCGTTGGCGGAGCTGGATCCCGAGCAGGTGACCCTGCCGGACGATCTGCGGGCCGTCGTGGACGGGCGGGTGGAGGTCGTGGACGCCGGTGCGGCCGTCGTGGTCGACTCGCCGGACCTGCTGCCGTTCACCTCCGGGGTGCCGCTGCTGCCGGTCCGGCCCGCGCGTGCCGCTGAGTTGGCGGAGCTGTTCCAGGTGCGCCGGCTCAGCGAGTCCGTCACCGGTGAGGTGCACTCCGAGGGGACCGAGCACGACGTGCCGGACCCGGTGCGGGTGCTGCTCGGGCCGCGGACACCGCGGACGTACGTCGAGCACGAGGAACTGGTCGTGGACGGCGTGGAGATCGACTGGCGGCTGACCGACGACGGTGTGCTGCACGCGGCCACCCTGGAGGGAGTCGCGGCGGGGCTGGCGTGGGCGGCGGGGCAGTGGCCGCGGCGGTTCGAGGTGGCCGCGCTGCTGGAAGACCCGTCACGGACCGAGGAGTTGGCGCGGGACCGCTGGTTCGACTGACCCGGACTGGTTCCTCGCTCTTCTCGTTCCCCTGGTGACAACTCCTGCACGAATTTTTCACTACTAGTACAACCTTTCACTTTGTTGCCGCGTCACATCTGCGGAGTCACCCGACTCCGCAGATCTAGACGTGGGGACAAAACATGCGCATCCGTGCCTCTGTCGCCGTCGTGGGCGGCGCTCTGGCCCTGTCCGCTCTCGCCGTTCCGGCCGCCCAGGCGTCCGGCAGCCAGGGCGACACCAAGATCACCAAGGTGGTCGTGGACGGTGACAACAAGGTGTCCGTCGGCACCTCCAGCGCGGTGACCGTCAAGGTCAGCGTGACCGCCACCGACAACTCGGGCATCAAGGGCGCCGACAGCTTCGACCTCTACGGCCCCGACAACGGGTACGCGTCGACCGGCAAGCCCGTCTGCACCACGGTCAACGCCACCACCTCCACCTGCACCGCCTCGGTGAAGATCGACCCGAGGACGGACTACCTCTCCAACAAGAGCGCGGGCACCTGGTACGTGGACGCGTGGATCGACGCCAAGGACGGCGACTACAACTGGAAGGAGAAGGCCGGCTCCTTCTGGTTCCAGCGCGCCTCCAAGCTCACCGCCAACGCCTCCCCGGAGCCGGTGAAGAAGGGCAGGACGATCACCGTCACGGGCGCCCTCAGCCGCGCCAACTGGGAGACGCTGAAGTACGGCGGCTACGCCTCGCAGTCCGTCCAGCTCCAGTTCAAGAAGAAGGGCGCCAGCGCCTACACCACGCTGAAGACCGTCAAGACGGACTCCAGGGGCAACCTGAAGACCACCACCACCGCCACGGTCGACGGTTACTACCGCTTCTCCTTCGCGGGCAACTCCGCCACCGCCGCGGTCGGCGCCGCGGGCGACCTCGTCGACGTGAACTGAGCCAACTAGTACAACTGTTCGCATAGTTCGTGGGTCTGACCAGGCGATCCGAGCGATCCGTCGCCGGTCACCAACCACCCCCGGGGTCCGGACGGCCACCGTCACCGGACCCCGGGTCCACCCTTCTCCACTCGGGGGAACGTATGCGTATTCGCGCCACCGCGGTCGCCGCGACCGGCGCCCTGGCCCTGTCCGCCTTCGCCGTCCCGGCCGCCCGGGCCGTCGGCGGTGAGGGCGACACCCGGATCACCAAGGTGGTCGTGGGCGGCGACAACCTGGTGCCGGTCGGCACCTCGGCGGTGACCTTCGACGTCAGCGTCACCGCCACGGACGACTCGGGCATCAAGGGCGCCGACGCGTTCGAACTGCACGGCCCCGGCAACGGGCACGCGTCGACGGGCAAGCCCGTCTGCACCCAGGCCGACGCCACCACCTCCACCTGCACCGCCTCGGTGACGATCGACCCGAAGGCGGACCACCTCACCAACGCGAACGCCGGCACCTGGTACGTGGACGCGCGGGTCGACGGCCAGGACGGCGGCTACCAGGACAAGGAGAACGCCGGCTTCTTCTACCTCCAGCGCGCCACCAGGATCACCACCGCCGACGCCACCCCGGAGCCGGTGAGGAAGGGCGACACCGTCACCGCCGCGGCCACCATCACCCGCGTCGACTGGGAGACGCTGAAGTACGAGGCCTACCGCTCGCCGGACGTGTCGTTCGGCTTCCGCCGCAAGGGCGGCAGCGCCTATGCCCCGCTCCCGAGGGGATCCGTCAGGGCGGACTCGCAGGGCCGGGTGAAGGCCACCGCCATCGCCTCGCTCGACGGCTACTTCCGCTTCAGCTTCAAGGGCGCCTCGACCAGTGCCCGGTCCGCGGGCGGCGGTGACTTCGTCGACGTGCGGGGCGCGACCGCGACCGACACGACGGCCGCCGCCAAGGGCGCGCCCCACGGCCTGGACGTCACCTTCCAGGACACCAGGCTCAGCGGCGGGAACATCACCGTCGGCACGACGACCGCGAAGAAGACGGCCTTCTCGTTCACGCTGCGGCACGGCGCGGACGTCGACATCCACGCCCCGGACTTCGTGGTCGGCCTGGAGCTGTACCGCGGCGGCTCCCTCGACGAGGCGGTCGCCCTCCTCGACGCCGCCAGGCCCACCTGCGTGGACTCCCCGAGCGAGCCCACCACCCTGGCGACGTGCACGGCGACCCTCACGGCCGACCCGGCCGAACTGCGCAACGACCTGGCCGGCGTCTGGGAGACCGGTATCTACGCCATCGACCTCAACGGCCAGGACCCGGACGACCCCGAGGACCCGGGCAGGATCGGGCTCGCGAAGCGGGACAGCGCCAAGGACTTCCCGCTCTACCGCTTCACCAAGCTGACCGCGGACGCCGCGCCGGAGCCGGTGAAGAAGGGCGGGACCATCACGGTCACCGGCCGGATCACCCGCGCGAGCTGGGACGACGGCAAGTACCACGGCTTCTCCTCCCGCGTGCTCGCCGTGCTGGAGTACCGCAAGAAGACCGAAAGCAGCTACACCAGGCTCAAGTCCGCCGGTGGGGTCGCCGACGGCGGCCACGTCACGACGACGACCCCCGCCACCTACGACGGCTACTACCGCCTCACGTACCCGCACAGCTGGATCACCCCGGACGTCGTCTCGCCGGGTGACTACGTCGACGTGCAGTAGGAGGACGTGCGGTAAGAGGCGCCCGTCCGGTGGGGCGACGGCCGGCCCCGGAAGCGGCATCCCGCTCCCGGGGCCGGAACGTTCCCTCTCACTTACGTCACGAACAGGTAATCCTCAGATCAACAATTGGCGGGATCCGCTCTTGCGGTACAACCCTCCGGCCCCTCCGGTGATCTGATCGCCTGAGTCAACCGACTCACCGATCACTTCTCCCTCCAGGGACACCTACATGCGCATTCGTGCCACCGTGGCTGCCGTCACCGGCGCCCTGGCCCTTGCCGCCTTCGCAGCCCCGGCCGCTCAGGCCACGGGCACCGACGGGACGCCGTACGACCTGAACGTCAGCTTCTCGGACGTCAAGATCGCCTCGTCGACCAAGATCGGCGCCCCCACCGGCGCACTCAGGATCGCGTACTCGTACACGCTGAAGTACGGCTCCGAAGTGGACATCGAGCAGCCCGACTTCTGGAGCCAGGCCTACCTCTACCGCGGCACGTTCGGCTCCGACACGGCCACGGAACTGGGCTACGACAAGTCCGACAGCGCCACCTGCACGGCGAGCACGACCTCCGACGGCACCGCCACCTGCAAGGGCACCATCGACCTCTACCCGTCCGAGGGCGACCTGCTGAACACCGACGTCGGCACCTGGACGGTCGCCGTCGAGGCCGGCGCCCTCAACGGGCAGGACCCGGAGAACCCCGACTACAGCAAGGTCGGGTTCAAGGAGCAGGGCGGCATGGCCACGACCAAGCTGCTCCGCAACGTGATCGTCACCGCCGACGCGGGCCCCGAGCCGGTGACCAAGGGCGCGACCCTCACCACCACCGGCAAGCTGACCCGCGTCAGCTGGGAGGACAACAAGTACCACGCCTTCACGAACCAGACGGTCACGCTCCAGTTCAAGAAGGCCGGCACCAGCACGTACACGAACGTGAAGACGATCAAGTCCGACACGTCCGGCAACCTGAAGGGCACCGCCACCGCCGCGTACGACGGCTACTGGCGCCTCACCTACGCGGGCAGCGCGTACGCCTCGTACGCCAGCGCCGCCGGTGACTACGTCGACGTGCGATAGCGCGTGGACGTCGGGCGGCGGCCCGACCGGCACGGCACCGCGGGCCCGGGACGGCACTGTCCCGGGCCCGCGGTGATCCAGACGAGAGGCCCTAGTCCGGGAAACGGCGGCCGACCCACCTCCACAGGTACTCCAGGGCGGCCGCCGCCACCGCCGCCACACCGACCGCCGTCCACGGCATCGTCATGCCGACCAGTTTCAGCGCGAAGAAGTCCTGAAGGGCGGGGACCGCGAGGACCAGTAGAAACGCCACCCCCATCGCGGCCACCAGCGTCACCCGCCACCAGGTGTAGGGGCGGGCGATGATCACCAGCACCCACATGGAGATCAGGAACAGGGTCAGGGTGGCGGCGCTGGTCTCCGCGTCCAGGGCGCCCGTGCCGGAGTAGTGGTGCCGGGCGAGCAGGTACGTGACGAAGGTCGCCACCCCGGCCATCACGCCGCCGGGGATCGCGTACCGCATCACCCGGCGCACGAAGTGCGGTTTCGCCCGCTCCTTGTTGGGGGCGAGGGCCAGGAAGAAGGCGGGGACGCCGATGGTGAGCGTGGACAGCAGGGTCAGGTGCCGGGGCAGGAACGGGTACTCCACCTGCCAGCACACCACCAGCAGCGCCAGCAGCACCGAGTAGACCGTCTTCACCAGGAACAGCGTCGCCACACGGGTGATGTTGCCGATCACCCGGCGGCCCTCGCCGACCACCGAGGGCAGGCTCGCGAAGCTGTTGTCCAGCAGCACGATCTGGGCCACCGCCCGCGTGGCCTCCGAACCGGAGCCCATGGCGACCCCGATGTCCGCGTCCTTCAGGGCCAGCACGTCGTTCACGCCGTCCCCGGTCATCGCGACCGTGTGGCCGTTCGTCTGGAGCGCGCCGACCATGTCCCGCTTCTGCTGCGGGGTGACCCGCCCGAAGACGGTGGCCGAGTCCAGCGCCTCGGCCATCGCCGGCGGGTCGGCGGGCAGCCGCCGCGCGTCCACCGCCGTGCCCTCCAGGCCCAGCTTGCCGGCGACCGCGCCGACCGACACCGCGTTGTCCCCGGAGATGACCTTGGCGCGGACGTCCTGCTCGGCGAAGTAGCGCAGGGTGTCCGACGCGTCGGGCCGCAGCCGCTGCTCCAGCACGACCAGGGCGGTGGGGCGGGCGCCCCGGGCCGGCTCGGTGTCGTCCAGGTCGCGGCGCGCGCGGGCCAGCAGCAGCACCCGCAGCCCCTGCTCGTTGAGCCGCTCGGTCTCGGCCAGGGCCGGGTCGTCGGCGCCGAGCAGGACGTCCGGGGCGCCCAGCAGCCAGGTGCTGTTCTCGCCGTCGCCCTCGCTGAACGAGGCCCCGCTGTACTTGCGGGCGGAGGAGAAGGGGAGCGACTCGACGCAGCGCCAGTCCACGCTGTCCGGGTAGGCGTCGATGATCGCCTGGAGGGAAGCGTTCGGGCGGGGGTCGGACTCGCCGAGCGCGCCGAGCACCTTGCGGACGTAACTCTCGTCCACTCCGTCCAGCGGCCGTAGCTGGGTGACGTCCATGCCCCCCTCGGTGAGGGTGCCGGTCTTGTCCAGGCAGACGGTGTCGACGCGGGCGAGCCCCTCGATGGCCGGCAGCTCCTGCACGAGGCACTGCTTGCGGCCGAGCCGGATGACCCCGATCGCGAAGGCCACGGAGGTGAGCAGTACCAGCCCCTCGGGCACCATCGGCACGATCCCGCCGACCGTGCGGGCCACGGCGTCCTTGACGTCGTCGTTCTTGACGACGAGCTGGGTGACCACGAGTCCGGCGGCGGCCGGGACCATCATCCAGGTGACGTACTTCAGGATCGTGGAGATACCGCTGCGCAGCTCGGAGTGGACGAGCGTGAAGCGGGACGCCTCCTCGGCGAGCTGGGCGGCGTAGGCCTCGCGGCCGACCTTGGTGGCATGGAAGGCGCCGCCGCCCGCGACCACGAAGCTGCCGGACATGACCCGGTCGCCGGGGCGTTTGACGACGGGGTCGGCCTCACCGGTGAGCAGCGACTCGTCGATCTCCAGCCCGTCCGCCTCCGCGCACACGCCGTCGACCACGATCTTGTCACCGGGGCCGATCTCGATGAGGTCGTCCAGGACGATCTCGTCGGTGGCCACCTCGGTCGCCACACCGTCCCGCCGTACCGTCGGCCGGGCCTCCCCGATCACCGCGAGCGAGTCCAGGGTCTGCTTGGCCCGCCACTCCTGCACGATGCCGATGCCGGTGTTGGCGAGGATCACGAAGCCGAAGAGGCTGTCCTGGATCGGTGCGACGAACAGCATGATCAGCCAGAGCACGCCGATGATGGCGTTGAACCGGGTGAAGACGTTGGCCCGGACGATCTCCCCCAGCGACCGGCTGCTGCGCACCGGCACGTCGTTGACCTGCCCGCGCGAGCGCCGTTCGGCCACTTCGGCGCCGGTCAGCCCCTCGGGCCGGCTCCTGGGCAGGGCCACGGGGTGGACGGGGTCGAGTTCAGCGCCCGCGTCTATATGGCTCATGCATTCGACGGTACGTGCGGATCTGCCCGTCCACCTGCCGAGCGGAGCCGATTTCCCGACCCGGGCAGGACCGGGGTCCTGCGCAGGTCGTACGGGTGCTGCGCGGGGCTACTTCGCCCCGGCCGCCTTCAGCGCCGCGTCCCGCTTGATCGCCGCGTCCCGCTTGCGCACGTACCAGATGCCGATCAGGCCCAGCCCGCCTCCGGCCAGGCAGGTCCACAGCCACCACAGGTGCCCGTGATCGTCGAACCAGCCGTAGAAGGGGAGCTGGACGAGGAAGAGCACGAACCACACGATCGTGCCGCCGGTGATGGTGGCGACCACGGGGCCCTCCAGGGGCTCGGGCGCCTCGTGCTTGGGGGTCCACTTGGCCATGGGGACAGCTTATGGGCCGCGGGTGCCCTGCTGACGGGACGATCAGGTCTACGCGCGGAGATAGCGATCTCCGAGTCATACGTTCATACTGAAACCGTTTGTCTTTGACCACTTCCGCTCGTACGAAACTCCAACGAGGCTCGGGGGAACCCCGTTGGTGATGAGGTCTCGTATGTCCACCTCGGCACCCGCCAAGGTCCCCACCCCCGAAAAGCCGGGCGGTGCGTCCCGCTTCGGCGCCCTCGACCGTTACTTCCGGATCTCCGAGCGAGGCAGCTCCGTCGTGCGCGAGGTCCGCGGCGGTCTCGCCACCTTCTTCGCGATGGCGTACATCATCGTGCTGAACCCGATCATCCTCGGCAGCGCGAAGGACATGTACGGGCACCACCTGGACAACGGCCAGCTGGTGACGGCGACCGCGCTGACGGCCGCCTTCTCCACGCTGCTGATGGGCGTCATCGGCAACGTGCCCATCGCGCTCGCCGCCGGTCTCGGCGTCAACTCGGTCGTCGCCCTCCAGCTGGCGCCCCGCATGTCCTGGCCGGACGCCATGGGCATGGTCGTCCTGGCCGGCTTCGTGGTCATGCTGCTGGTCGCCACGGGGCTGCGCGAGCGCGTGATGAACGCCGTGCCGTTCGGCCTGCGCAAGGCGATCTCGATCGGTATCGGCCTGTTCATCATGCTGATCGGCCTGGTGGACTCCGGCTTCGTCACCCGGATGCCGGACGCCGCGCAGACCACCGTCCCCCTCCAGCTGGGCACCGGCGGTCACCTCACCGGCTGGCCGGTGCTCGTCTTCATCCTGGGCGCGCTGCTCACCTTCGCGCTGATCGTCCGCAAGGTGCCGGGCGCGATCCTGATCTCCATCGTCGGCATGACCGTGCTCGCGGTGATCATCAACGCGGTCGCCACGATCCCGTCCTGGGGACTGACCGTCCCGAAGTGGCCGGGCAACCCGGTCTCCACCCCAGACTTCGGCCTGATCGGCGAGGTCAGCCTGTTCGGCGGCTTCTCCAAGGTCGGCGTGCTGACCGGCATCCTCTTCGTCTTCACAGTCCTGCTGTCGTGCTTCTTCGACGCGATGGGCACGATCATGGGCGTCAGCGACGAGGCCAAGCTGACCGACGCCGAGGGCTACATGCCCGGCATCAACAAGGTCCTCTTCGTCGACGGCCTCGCGGTCGCCGCGGGCGGCGCCAGCTCCTCCTCCGCCACCACCGCCTTCGTGGAGTCCACGGCGGGCGTCGGTGAAGGCGCCCGTACCGGCCTCGCGAACGTCGTCACCGGCGGCCTCTTCGCCGTGGCGCTCTTCCTCACCCCCATCGCCACGATGGTCCCGTCCCAGGCGGCCACCCCGGCGCTGATCGCGGTCGGCTTCCTGATCCTGTCGAACTCCGTCAAGGAGATCGACTGGGCGGACTACACCATCGCGATCCCGGCCTTCGTGACGATGCTGATGATGCCGTTCACCTACTCGATCACGAACGGTATCGGCATGGGCTTCATCACCTTCACCGTGCTGCGCCTGGCCGCCGGGCGGGGCCGGGAGATCCCGGTGCCGATGTACGTCGTCTCGGCCGTCTTCGCCTTCTACTACCTGATGCCGGCCCTGGGCCTCACCTGAGCCGGCCCGGGGCCCCGTCCGCCTCGCGCGTGAGCGTCAGGTGACCCCGTAGAACTTCTCCGTCTCCTCGACGGCGGACTGGAACCGCTCGTCGAAGTCATCCCGAATGAGCGTCCGGACGACATAGTCCTGGACGCTCATTCCTCTTTTCGCCGCACGGTGCCGGAGCCTTTCGAGCAGCTCCCCGTCCATCCGCAGGCTGAGCACACTGGTCCCCATGCGTACGAGGGTCGCCACATCCGGCCACCCGATGCGTCACTTTCCGGAACCGACTCACCCATACGGGTGATCCGGAGGTTCAGTGGCGGGCGTCACGGGCATGCTGGGCGTGTTCCGGTGGTCTTTAGTCAGAGTAATGAGTTACGCTAAAGAACATGCCGGACCTTACCCATGGCGACGACGCTGCCGCCGTGAACGCTCTTCGCTCCGCCGTGATGCGGCTGTCCCGTCGGCTCAAGCACCAGCGGGTCGACGAGTCGCTGAGCCCCACCGAGATGTCGGTGCTCGGCACCCTCGCCCGCTGCGGCTCGGCCACCCCGGGCGAACTGGCCCGCAAGGAGCACGTCCAGCCGCCGTCGATGACCCGCATCGTCGCGCTGCTCGAGGCCAAGGGGCTGGTCCGGCTGGAGCCGCACCCCGAGGACCGGCGCCAGAAGGTCGTCACCCAGACCGAGCAGGCCGAGGCGATGCTCGAAGAGAGCCGCCGCAAGCGCAACGCGTTCCTGGCCGGCCTGGTCGAGGGCCTCGACGAGGACGAGTGGGCCGCCCTGCGCGCGGCCGCCCCCGTACTGGAGAAGCTCGCACACCTGTAAGCGCGCCATCGAAGGAGGCGAACCCTTTTGAGTACGGGATCCGGAACACCTTCCGCCCCCGCACCGACCACTACCACCCCCGTTTCCCGCAAGTCCTCGATGTTCAGCTCGCTGAGGATCCGGAACTACCGCCTCTTCTTCGTCGGCCAGGTCGTCTCCAACACCGGCACCTGGATGCAGCGCATCGCCCAGGACTGGCTGGTCCTCGCGCTCACCGGCTCCTCCGCGGCCGTCGGCATCACGACGGCCCTGCAGTTCCTGCCGATGCTGCTGTTCGGCCTGTACGGCGGCGTCCTCGTGGACCGCCTGCCCAAGCGGCCCGCACTGCTGGTCACCCAGTCCTCGATGGCGCTCACCGGACTCGCGCTCGCCGCGCTGACCCTCACCGGCCATGTCCAGGTCTGGCACGTCTACGTCGCCGCCTTCGCCGTCGGCCTCGCCACGGTCGTCGACAACCCGGCCCGCCAGTCCTTCGTCTCCGAGATGGTCGGGCCCGGCCAGCTGCAGAACGCGGTCAGTCTGAACTCGGCGAACTTCCAGTCCGCCCGGCTCGTCGGCCCCGCGGTCGCCGGCCTGATGATCACCGGTGTGGGCACCGGCTGGGCGTTCCTCGCCAACGGCCTGTCCTTCGCCGCGCCGATCGCCGGCCTGCTGCTGATGCGCGCCCGCGAGCTGCACGTGGTCGAGCGCGCGCCGCGCGGCAAGGGCCAGCTGCGGGAGGGACTGCGCTACGTGGCGAAGCGGCCGGAGCTGATCTGGCCCATCGTGCTGGTCGGCTTCATCGGGACCTTCGGCTTCAACTTCCCGGTGTGGCTGTCCGCGTACGCGGACGACGTCTTCGACGCCGGAGCGGGCGCCTACAGCCTCTTCAACACCCTGATGGCCGTCGGCTCCCTGATCGGTGCCCTGCTGGCCGCCCGGCGCGGCACGGCCCGGCTGCGGGTGCTGATCGCCGCCGCGCTGGCCTTCGGCGCGCTGGAGACCGTGGCCGCGGTGGCGCCGTCGTACTGGCTGTTCGCGCTGCTCATGGTGCCGATCGGCGTCTTCGGCCTGACGGTGAACGTCACCGCCAACACGGCCGTGCAGATGGGCACCGACCCGGCCATGCGGGGCCGGGTGATGGCCCTGTTCATGATGGTGTTCATGGGCGGTACGCCGCTGGGCGCGCCGGTGGTCGGCTGGATCACCGACACCTACGGCGCCCGGATCGGCTTCGCGGCCGGCGGTGTGGTCTCGGCCGTCGCGGCCGGCGTGATCGGCCTGGTCCTGGCCCGCATCGGCGGCCTGCGGCTGTCGGTGGGCTGGCACGGCGGCCACCCGCGGGTCAGCTTCGTCCCGCGCGAGCGGAACCAGATGGCGACGGCCGCCTGAGCACCCCGGTGAGGTTTCCGCTCGGCGGCCCGGAAGGGTCCGGCGGCGGGGCCCGCGGGTGCTAGCCGACTCTCCGGGCCAGCACCTGTCCCGGCCAGTCGTGCGGGCCGTGGGTGTAGGTGTGTGTCGGGGTGAAGCCGTTTGCCTCGTAGTAGGCGACGAGCGCGCGGTCCCCGCCCGCGTAGCAGTCCACGCGCAGCAGACCCACGCCGGCCCGCCGGGTCACCTCGGCGGCGTGCGCGAGCAGCGCGCTGCCCGCGCCCCGGCCCTTGAAGCGGCGGTCGGAGGCGAGCCAGTGGATGTACCGCTCGGGCTCACCGGGCGGCGGAAGGTGGGACAGATAGGAGCCGGGCCCCTCGGTGAGGGTGAGGGTGGCGGCCGGCACACCGTCGGCCTCGGCGATGTACGTGGTGCCCTCGTCCATGGCCCTGGCGACCGCGGCCACCGTCTTCTCGTGCTTCGACAGGGGCTCGGTGCCCCACTGGACGGTGCGTCCCTGTGAGACCAGCCACTCCACGCTGCTGTCGAGCATGCCGAGTATCGCCGGGAGATCCTCCGGGCCGCCTTCACGAATGGTGATCGTCATCGCCCCATGATGCCCGCCGCGGTCTGGGATCGTGAGTTCCATGAGACTCTTCGCCGCCGTACTGCCCCCGGAGGACATCGCGGACGAACTCGCCGCGGAAGTGGCCCGGTTGCGGCAGCTGCCGGACGCCGGCCGGCTGCGCTGGACCGGCCGCCCCGGCTGGCACTTCACCCTCGCCTTCTACGGCGAGGTCGCCGACGACCTCGTACCGGACCTGTCGGACCGGCTGGCCCGCGCGGCCGGGCGGACGCCTCCGTTCTCCCTGTCCCTCGCGGGCGGCGGCCAGTTCGGGCACGGCCGGGCGCTGTGGACGGGGGCCCAGGGGAACGTCACGGAGCTGCGGCTGCTGGCCGACCGGGCGGAGGCGGCGGCGCGGAAGGCCGGAGTGCCGATGGGGGAGCACCGGCGCTACAAGGCACATCTCACAGTGGCGCGGAGCCGGGACGCGGTGGACGTGCGGCCGTACGTGGACCTGTTGCGCGAGTTCACCGGCCGGAGCTGGGACGTCGCCGACGTGGCGCTGGTGCGGAGCAACCTGCCGAGGTCCGGGGTGCCGGGTGAGCAGCCCAGGTACGAGGTGGTCACCCGCTGGGCACTCGGCGGGGGCGGTTAGTCTCGAATACGTGGACCCGAAAACC
This sequence comes from Streptomyces musisoli, assembly GCF_016741855.1. GTDB lineage: Bacteria > Actinomycetota > Actinomycetes > Streptomycetales > Streptomycetaceae > Streptomyces > Streptomyces musisoli. The sequence goes on from NZ_JAERRH010000033.1 coordinate 25,786, forward strand.
CGGAACCGGATCATGGCCGGTGCGCTTGTGTTGATGTTCGTGGTGGTGGCTGTGGCGTCGGCCGTCAGGTAGCGGCCTCCGGCTGTCAGGCAGGGGCCGCCGGCTGTCAGGTGGCGGCCGGAGGCGTGCGCCCGAGGGGGCGGGGCCCCGGCCGCCGCGGCCCGTCCGTGGCCGGGCGGGCTCACGCGGCGCAGCCGCATGCCGGACGGGGCCCCGCGCCCCTTCGGCCCGCATCAGGGCGCGGAAGAACGGGCGCCTACCAGGCGAAGGCCTCCGGCGAGGGGCCGGGACCCGGGAAGATCTCGTCCAGCGCGCCCAGCAGCTCCTCGCTCAGCTCCAGCTCCACGGCCCGGAGCGCCGACTCCAGCTGTCCGGCGGTGCGCGGGCCGACGATCGGGCCGGTGACGCCGGGGCGGGTCAGCAGCCAGGCCAGGGCCACCTCGCCGGGCTCCAGACCGTGCTTGTCGAGCAGGTCCTCGTATGCCTGGATCCGTGCGCGCGCCGCCGGGTCGGCCAGGGTGTCCGCGGCCCGGCCGGAGGCACGGCGGCCGCCCTGGGCCTTCTTCTTCATGATCCCGCCCAGCAGACCGCCGTGCAGCGGCGACCACGGGATGACACCGAGGCCGTACTCCTGCGCGGCCGGGATGACCTCCATCTCGGCGCGGCGCTCGGCGAGGTTGTACAGGCACTGCTCGCTGACCAGGCCGATGGTGCCACCGCGGCGGGCGGCGGCCTCGTTGGCCTGGGCGATCTTGTAGCCGGGGAAGTTGGACGAACCGGCGTAGAGGATCTTGCCCTGCTGGACGAGGACGTCGATCGCCTGCCAGATCTCCTCGAACGGGGTGTTCCGGTCGATGTGGTGGAACTGGTAGACGTCGATGTGGTCCGTCTTCAGCCGCTTCAGGCTGGCGTCCACCGCGCGCCGGATGTTCAGCGCGGAGAGCTTGTCGTGGTTGGGCCAGGCGGCCTCGCCGTCGACGGCCATGTTGCCGTAGACCTTGGTGGCGATGACGGTCCTGTCGCGCCGGCCGCCGCCCTTGGCGAACCAGTTGCCGATGATGGACTCGGTCCGGCCCTTGTTCTCGCCCCAGCCGTACACGTTGGCCGTGTCGAAGAGGTTGATGCCCGCGTCCAGCGCCGCGTCCATGATCGCGTGGCTGTCGGCTTCGTCGGTCTGCGGGCCGAAGTTCATCGTCCCGAGGACGAGCCGGCCGACCTTGAGTCCCGTGCGTCCGAGCTGCGCGTACTCCATGGTTACCAGCCAACGGCCTGGAGTGCGCTCCAGGCAAGGACTTCGGGGACGGCGCGCCCGGTCCGGACCGGACCCGGCCGGCCGGGCGCGCGGTGACCGCCGGTCAGTTCGACAGGTCGCCGAACATGCCGGGCTCGTAGGAGCCACCCTGGTTGCGCACGGTCACGCTGAGCCGGTTGGCCGCGTTGATCATGGCGATCAGGTAGACCAGCGCCGTGGTCTGGTCGTCGTCGTAGTGCTTGCGCACCTGCTCCCAGGTCTCGTCGGCCACGCCCTGGTGGGCGTCGGCGAGCCGGGTGCTCTCCTCGGCCAGCGCCAGCGCGGCCCGCTCGGGCTCGGTGAACACGGTGGAGTGGCGCCAGGCGGCCACCAGGTGGAGGCGGAGCGCGGTCTCACCGGCCAGCGCGGCCTCTTTGGTGTGGAGGTCGACGCAGAAGCCGCAGCCGTTGATCTGGCTGACGCGCAGCATCACCAGCTCCTGTGTGCTCCTGGGCAGTGACGACTGGAAGACCGCCTGGCTGGTACTGCCGAACCGCTTGCCGAGCTTGGTGCCGTACTCGGTGGACATCAGGTTGAAACGGGGTTCCATGGCGTGGTCCTCGGGTGTGGAGGAGGCGCCGCGCGCGATCGGCGCGGCGTCATGACGACCACGAGATGCCGGCCGGACCCCTGCTGTGACAGCCCCACCTGTGTGACGTGTGCCACCTCACCGCCCTGGGTGTCGGCACGCCGGAGGGCTGCCGTGGGGTGCGCAGGCGCACCACATCCGAAGAGTCACGCGCCCGTCCCCGCCCGGCTCCGTGCCGGCGACGACGGCTGGGCGACACCGATCCGCTCCAGGCGCTCGAACCACTCGTCCAGGCGCTCGGTGTCGGCGTCGGCCATGGCGATCCTGTCTTCGAGGACGGTCATCGTGGCGCTCCTGCCCGGCTGTCCAGAGGCCGGTGCAGCCACGCTGTACAACGATAGGCACACCAGCCCGGGGACACCGGATTCCGGTCAGTCCGTTCCGGCCGCGTACGCCTGTCCGAGCCCCCACGCCTCCCACATCGCCCCCGCGAACGCCCCCGCGATCAGGTGCTCCCCGCGCGCGTTGGGATGCGTGCCGTCGTAGGTGTCGGTGTGGATGTCGTACTCCTTTGGCGGCGAGGCCAGCAGCAGCGGCGAGCGGGGCTCGTCGAGGTCGGCGACCGTCTTGGCGAGCAGGACGTTGAACCGGTCCACCTGTTCGGCGAAGGGCTCGTCCGCAGCGGCCCGGATGTTCGGGATGACCGGCAGCAGCACCATGCGGATGCGCGGGTCGGCCTCGCGGGCCCCGGCGACGAAGGCCCGTACGTTCTCCGCCGTCTGCTCGGCGTTCGTGTAGAAGCCCAGGTCGATCAGGCCCAGGGAGACCAGGAGGACGTCGGGGCGGTGGGCCCGTACCGCGTCGCCGATCAGCGGGGCCATGTGCAGCCAGCCCTCGCCCCAGCCCGCCAGGTGGGCGCGCGGGAAGCCGGGTTCGGCGTAGGCGAGGGACGTCGGGGCGTCGGCCTGTTTGTCGTACAGCGTCTCGCGGGGGCCGACGAAGGTGAACGGGTCGCCGTACGCCACGCACAGGTGCCGCCACAGCCGGTGACGCCACGTGTGTTCGCCCGCGCTCCCGATCGTCATGCTGTCGCCCACGGGCATGAACCTGAGCATCCGCTCATGATGGACGATCGCCGGGGGCGCTGGGATCAGTGGGGCCTGTGAGGCGGACCACGTCTGCTGAACCCCCGCCGGGAATGGCAGTCTTGGGGGCATGCGTCGATCGTTCGCCGTTCTCGCCGGGGTGCTGCTCACCGGAGCCTGCGCGCTGCCCGCATCCGCCGCCGACACGGCCGGCGACCAAGGTTTCACCATCAAGGACCCGCAGATCACCGAGTCGAGCGGGCTCGCCGCCTCCCGGCTGCATCCCGGCGTCTACTGGACGCACAACGACAGCGACGACGGGCCGTACCTGTACGCGGTGGACAGCGCCACCGGCAGGACCGTCGCCCGGATCACCCTGCGCGGCATCGGCTCCCCGCGGGACGTGGAGGCCATCTCGATCGGGCCGCACAACGAGATCTACGTCGGTGACATCGGCGACAACTTCGGCGGCAGGTGGCCGTACGTGTGGATCTACCGGCTGCCCGAACCCAAGCGGCTGACGGACCAGACGGTCACGGCCACGCAGTACGTCGTGAAGTACGAGAACGGGCCGCGCGACGCCGAGTCGCTGCTCGTCCACCCGAAGACCGGGCGCGTCTACATCATCGACAAGAAGGAGGACGGCGGGCACCTGTACGAGGGCCCGGCGAGTCTCTCCACGTCCGGATCGAACGTCTTCAAGCCCGTCGCCGCCGTCGACCTCTGGGCCACCGACGCCGCCTTCTCCCCGGACGGCGGTCAGCTCGCCGTACGCGGCTACTTCGGCGGCATCCGCTACGACTGGAACGGCGGCCGGATCGAACGCAAGGGCCGCCTGGAGGTGCCGCTCCAGGGGCAGGGCGAGTCCGTGTCGTACTCCGCCGACGGCACCAAGCTGATGTACGGCAGCGAGGGCGCGGACAGCGCCGTGCAGGCGGTGGACGCCCCGGACCGCCCCGCAGGGAAGGCGCCGTCCACCAGCGGCGGCTCCGGCGACTCGGCGGACAAGGGGGGCGGGGGAAGCCTCAAGATCGGCGCCGTGATCGTCGTGGTCGGCGTGGCGGCGCTGTTCGGCCTGCGGCGGCTGCGAGGCGGCTGAGCGAAGACCCACGAGGGGCGCCCGGTGCCGGCTCACCGGGCGCCCTTTCGTTCAGGGGCCGAGCGGGCAGGGAAGCACCGGCATCCCGCGGTTGGGGGAGCAGGTGACCAGGGCCAGCGAGAGGTACGAGGGACGGAGTGGGACGTCGGGCCGCACGGCGAAGGGCGCCCGGCGTTCGTCACCGGGCGCCCTTCACCGTCGTACTCGAAAGCTGTCGTACGCGAGAAGTCAGAGCTTCTCGATCACGTAGTCGACGCACTTCGTCAGCGCCTCGACGTCGGCCGGGTCGATCGCCGGGAACATCGCGATGCGCAGCTGGTTGCGGCCGAGCTTGCGGTAGGGCTCGGTGTCGACGATGCCGTTCGCGCGCAGCACCTTGGCGACGGCGGCGGCGTCGATCTCGTCGGAGAAGTCGATCGTGCCGATGACCTGCGACCGCTTGGCCGGGTCGGCGACGAACGGGGTGGCGTACTTGGCGCCCTCCGCCCAGCCGTACAGGCGGGTCGAGGAGTCCTTCGTGCGGGCCGTGGACCAGGCGAGACCGCCCTGGCCGTTGATCCACTCCAGCTGCTCGTTGAGCAGGAACAGCGTGGCGAGGGCGGGGGTGTTGTACGTCTGGTTCTTGCGGGAGTTGTCGATCGCCGTCGGGAGCGAGAAGAACTCCGGGACGTGACGGCCGGAGGCGTGGATCCGCTCGGCGCGCTCGATCGCGGCTGGGGAGAAGACGCCGATCCACAGGCCGCCGTCGGAGGCGAAGGACTTCTGCGGGGCGAAGTAGTAGACGTCCGTCTCGGCGATGTCGACGGGCAGGCCGCCCGCGCCGGAGGTGGCGTCCACGAGCACGAGGGCGCCCTCGTCGGCACCGGCCACGCGCTTGATCGGCATGGCGACACCGGTGGAGGTCTCGTTGTGGGTGTAGGCGTAGACGTCGACGCCCGCCTCGGCCCGCGGCTCCGGGTGGGTGCCGGGGTCGGCGGCGATGACCGTCGGCTCGGCCAGCCAGGGGGCGAGCTTGGCCGCCTTGGCGAACTTGGAGGAGAACTCGCCGAAGTTCAGGTGCTGCGACTTGTTCTCGATCAGGCCGTGCGTGGCGATGTCCCAGAAGGCGGTGGATCCGCCGTTGCCGAGGACGACCTCGTAGCCCTCGAGCAGCGAGAACAGCTCGGAGATGCCCTCGCGGACCTTGCCGACCAGGTTCTTGACCGGCGCCTGACGGTGGGAGGTGCCCAGCAGGGACGTACCGGTGGCGGCGAGGGCGTCCAGCGCCTCGGTCCGCACCTTGGAGGGGCCCGCGCCGAAGCGTCCGTCGGCGGGCTTGATGTCAGCGGGAATCTGGATGTCGGCCACGGAAGGAGGTTAACGGCTGACGGAAAGCGAGGTGGAGACGTGTCCGTTCGATGAGACGAGATCACCGGGACGTGGACTTGTGATGTCGTACGACGATCGGTGCGGGGCTGTGGAAAACCTTCGGTGACTGTCCGTGTTCGGATGCATTCTGGACGCATGACGGATCGTGCGGATGTTGCGGATGTCGCGGGTCTTGCGGGAGCGCTGCGCAAGGCCGTCCGGGGCGAGGTCGGCTTCGACGTCACCGCCCGGGCGCTGGTCACCATGGACGCGTCCAACTACCGGCGGGTCCCGCTGGGGGTCGTGGCCCCCAGGGACGCCGACGACGTGGCCGCCGTGCTGGAGGTGTGCCGGGCGCGCGGGGTCCCGGTGGTGGCGCGCGGCGGCGGCACGTCGATCGCCGGGCAGGCGACCGGCACCGGCGTGGTGCTGGACTTCACCCGGCACATGACCGGCCTGCTGGAGCTGGACCCGGGCAGCCGTACGGCCGTCGTGCAGCCGGGGCTCGTCCTCGACCGGCTCCAGGAGGCCGCCGCCCCGCACGGACTGCGGTTCGGACCCGATCCCTCCACGCACGGCAGGTGCACGCTCGGCGGGATGATCGGCAACAACTCGTGCGGCTCCCATTCCGTCGCCTGGGGCACGACCGCGGACAACGTGCGGGACCTGTCCGTCGTCACCGCGCGCGGGCAGCGGCTGCGGCCGGGCCCCGGCTGGGCCGGCGCCCCGGACGGGCTGCGCCCGCTGGCCGAGGCCGGCCTGGCCCGGCTGCGCACGGGCTTCCCGGACCTGCCCCGCCGCATCTCCGGCTACGCGCTGGACGCGCTGCTGCCCGAGAAGGGCGCGGACGTCGCCCGCTCCTTCTGCGGCTCCGAGGGGACCCTCGGCATCCTCACCGAGGCCGTGGTCGCTCTGGTCGAGAGCCCGCCCGCGCGTGCCCTGGCCGTGTTGTCGTACGCCGACGAGAGCGCCGCCGCCGAGGCCGCGGCGGGCCTGCTGGCGTACGGGCCGCTCACGGTGGAGGGCATGGCCGCCGACCTGGTGCCGGCCGGGGCCGGGCTGCCCGCGGGCGGTGCCTGGCTGTTCGTGGAGACCGGCGGCCGGACGCCGGCCGAGGCACGCGCGCGTGCGGAGGAGGTCGTGCGCGCGGCCGACGTCGTGAACGCCCTGGTCGTGACCGACGCGGCGGCCCAGCGCGTGCTGTGGCGCATCCGCGAGGACGCGAGCGGCACGGCCACCCGGATGCCGGACGGCACGGAGGCCTGGCCCGGCTGGGAGGACTGCGCGGTGCCGCCCGCCCGGCTCGGCGGCTACCTCCGCGACTTCCGGGCGCTGCTGTCCGCGCACGGGCTGCGCGGCACGCCGTACGGCCACTTCGGCGACGGCTGCATCCATGTCCGCATCGACTTCGACCTGCTCACCGAGGCCGGCGTCGGCCGCTTCCGCCGCTTCTCCGAGGAACTGGCCGACCTGGTGGTGGCGCACGGCGGCTCGCTGTCGGGGGAGCACGGCGACGGCCAGGCCCGCGCGGAGCTGCTGCCCCGCATGTACGGCGCGGAGACGGTGGCGCTGTTCGAGCGGGCCAAGGCGGTCTGGGACCCGGACGACCTGCTCAACCCGGGCATGCTGGTCCGCCCGGCACGGCTGGACGAGAACCTCCGCTTCTCGGTGCTGCCCCGCCGCCCGGTCGACGTGGCCTTCGGCTACCCGGCCGACGGCGGCGACTTCCGTGCGGCCGTCCGCCGCTGCGTCGGCGTCGCCAAGTGCCGTACGACGACGGCGACCGGCCCCGCCGTCATGTGCCCCTCCTTCCGGGCCACCGGCGAGGAGGAGCACTCCACCCGCGGCCGGGCCAGGCTGCTGCACGAGATGCTGGCGGGCGAGGTGGTCACCGACGGCTGGCGGTCCACGGAGGTCCGGGACGCCCTCGACCTCTGCCTGTCCTGCAAGGGCTGCCGCTCGGACTGCCCGGTCGGCGTGGACATGGCCACCTACAAGGCCGAGTTCCTGCACCACCACTACGCGGGCCGCCGCCGCCCCGCCGCCCACCACAGCATGGGACGGCTGCCCCAGTGGCTGCGCTGGACCGCCCGCACCCGCACGGCCGCGGTGGTCAACGCGCTCGCGGCGGTCCGGCCGCTGGCCCGCCTCGGCAAACGGCTGGGCGGGATCGCACCGGAGCGGGAGATCCCGCGGCTGGCGACGCGGACGTTCACCGACTGGTGGCGCGGCCGCACACCCGCACGGCCGACCGGAGACGAGCCGGGCCGGGGTGCCGTGGGGACGTCCGGCCCGGGTGCCCGGGGTGTCCCGGCCCCGGGTGACGGGAACCTGCCGGCCACCGGGGCCGGGGACGCGGTGGTGCGGGGCGCCGAGGGCCTGCCGGGCCGGGGTGCCGGGGACGCGGTGGTGCGGGGTGTTGAGGACCGGCCGGGCCGGGGTGCCGGGGATCTGGTCGTCCTCTGGCCGGACACCTTCACCGAGCACCTCTCCCCGTCCGTCGGCCGGGCCGCCGTCCGCGTGCTGGAGGCCGCCGGGCTGCGGGTGACGCTCCCGCCCACGCTGCTGCCGGGACGCGGCACGCTCGGAGACGGCAGGACACGGGCGGCGACCGCGCTGCTCACGGCCCGCCGGGCCCGGGTCTGCTGCGGCCTCACCTACATCTCCACCGGCCAGCTCGACCGCGCCCGCACGGTGCTGCGCCGCACCCTGGACCTGATGGAACCGGTGCTGCGGGCCGGCGTCCCCGTCGTCGTCCTGGAACCCAGCTGCGCCGCCGCCCTCCGCACCGATCTGCCGGACCTCCTGCCCGACGACCCGCGCGCCGCCCGACTGTCCGCCGCGGTACGCACGTTCGCCGAAACCCTGGAGCTGCACGCCCCGCACTGGACCCCGCCCGCCGTCGGCCGCCCGGTCGCCGGCCAGACCCACTGCCACCAGCACGCGGTGCTCGGCGACACCGCCGACCGGCGGCTGCGCACCGCCGCCGGCCTCACCGGCGACCTGAGCGGCGGCTGCTGCGGCCTGGCCGGCAACTTCGGCTTCGAGAAGGGCCACTTCGAGGTCTCCCGGGCCTGCGCGGAGGAACAGCTCCTGCCGTCGGTACGGCGGGCACCCGAGGGCACGGTGGTCCTGGCGGACGGCTACTCCTGCCGCACCCAGCTGGAACAACTCGCCGGGATCCGGGGCCGGCACCTGGCGGAGGTGCTGGCGCAGGCGCTGGAGGAAGGCCAGGCGCCGGAGGAAGGCGGTGCGGCGAAGTGACCGAGGAATTCACGCGTCTGGCGGTCCTGTCCGACATCCACGGGGTACTGCCCGCCCTGGAGGCGGTCCTGGCGGAGCCCGAGGTGACCGCCGCCGACCGGATCGTCCTCACCGGGGACATCACGGCGGGCCCGCAGCCGGCCGAGGTGCTGGACCTGCTGCGGGAGCAGGGCGACCGGGTCCTGTGGATCGGCGGGAACGCGGACCGGGAGCTGGTGGAGTACCGGCGCGGCGAGCGCACGGAGATCCCGGACCCCATCGGCCCGTACGCCGCCCGCGCGCTCCGGCCGGACCAGGTGGACTTCCTGGCCGGACTCCCGCGCACCCGCACCCTGCGGGTGCGCGGCCTCGGCAAGGTGCTGTTCTGCCACGCCACACCGAGGGACGACGAGGAACTGGTCCTGGTCGACTCCCGCCCGGCCCGCTGGGCGGAGGTCCTCGCCGGTCTGCCGCCCGGCATCGGCACCGTCGTCTGCGGCCACACCCACATGCCGTACGTCCGCCTGGCCCACGGCCGCATGGTCGTCAACCCCGGCAGCGTCGGCATGCCCTACGGCCGCCCGGGCGCCCACTGGTGCCTGCTGGGCCCCGGCACCGACCTGCGCGTGACCCCGTACGACATCCCGGCGGCGACCGCCCGTCTGACCCGCGACTGCGCCTACCCGGACATCGCCGAGTGGGCCGACTATTTCCTGCACGCCCGGGCGACGGACACGGAGGTACTGGAGGCATGGGGGCCGAAGGACGGGCGATCCTGAGCCCACTCTCAGCTTCATAAACAAACACCCAGCTTTTCCCAGGTGATTCACAGCGGTCCTTTGCCATTTTTACCGTTCGGGCCGGCGAGAAGCGTGTAGCTTCTTCGGTGTCGGGTTCCGGACGCGGAATTCAGCACCACAAGAACCGTGCGACATTAGGAGTCGGAATGAGCTTCAAGAAGCTTGCCCCGCTGCCCCCCAAGCCCAAGACGAAGCACCTCCCGCCGCCGCCGAAGCCGAAGGCGAAGAAGCACGCGCCGAAGCCGCTGCCCAAGCCGCTGCCGGCCCGGGACCAGTGATCCGACGCTGAGCCGAAGAGGGGCGACGGTGCACCGTCGGCCCTCTTTTTTTGTCACGATCCCCGAATTTCGACGGGTCGATGAAAAGTAACGCCGGGAATGTCGGAGGTAATGCGCATGAATAACGGTGACGCCGAGGAACTCGAATACGCGGATGCCCCGACCATTTTGCCCCGCACCGCGTTCCGCCGTTTCTGGCCGCTGACCCGAGGACTGCGCCGCCGGCTGCTGCTGGTCTGGCTGTGCACGGTGCTCGCCGCGCTCGCCGAGACCGAGGCCATCCTGCTGTTCGGCGATCTCACCGACCACGCCCTGCGGCAGGGCTCACTGGCCGCCTTCTGGAGTCCGGCCGTGAAGTGGCTGGGGATCGCGGTGGCCGGCGCGCTCGTCGCGTACGCGGGCAACTCACTGGCCGCGTGGGCCACCGAGCGGTTCGTGATGCGGCTGCGCGAGCACGTCTTCGACCACGTCCAGCAGCTGCCCCCGCACTTCTTCCAGCGCCACCGCCAGGGCGACCTGCTCTCCCGGCTGACCAGCGACGTCGAGGCGATCGAGACGATGGTCGTGTCCGGCCTGGTCGGCGCCGCGTCCGCGGCCTTCTCCGCCCTCTTCTACGCCGTCGCCGCGTTCTGGCTGCGCTGGGACCTGGCCGCCGCCACCTTCGTCCTCGCCCCCCTGTTCTGGCTGGCCGCGCGCCGCTTCTCCGGCTCCATCAAGGACGTCTCCCGCCAGGGCCGGGTCGCCGACGGAGCGATCACCTCCGTGGTGGAGGAGTCCCTCGGAAACATCGTGCTCACCCAGGCCTACGACCGCCGGGACGCCGAGCGGCGCCGGCTGCACGAGGAGGCCACCGCCTGGTTCCGCGCCTCCGTCCGCTCCACCCGCCTGAACGAGGCCTACGAGCAGCTGGTCCAGGTCATCGAGACGGTCTGCGTGCTCGCCGTTATCGGCATCGGCGCCTGGGAGATCTCCACCGGCCGGATGACCCTCGGCCAGCTCCTCGCCTTCGCCGCCTTCCTCGGCTACCTCTACCCGCCCGTCCGCGGCCTCGCCCAGCTCGGCCTCACGGTCACGGCGGCCACCGCGGGCGCCGAACGGCTCATCGAGATCCTGGACGTGAACCCCGCGGTCACCGACCCCCGGCAGGGCACGGAGAGCGGCCGCCCGGACGGCACGGTCGAGGTGCGGGACGTCTCCTTCCGCTACCCCGGTGCCGACCGCACCGCCCTGGAGGACCTCTCCTTCACCGTCAGCCCCGGCGAGCTGGTGATCATCACCGGCCCGAGCGGCGCCGGCAAGTCCACGCTCTCCAAGCTGCTGCTGCGCTTCTACGACCCGGACGCCGGCGACGTCCGCCTGGACGGCGTGCCCCTGCGGGGCTTCCCGCTGGCCCGGCTGCGCGAGTACGTCACCCTGCTCCCGCAGGAAACCCTGGTGCTGCACGACACGGTGCGCGCCAACATCGCCTGCGGCCGGCCCGGCGCCAGCGACCGAGCGATCGAGGCGGCGGCCAGGGCGGCCGACGCCCACGACTTCATCGCCGGGCTGCCCGACGGCTACGACACCCGGGTCGATGCCCACTCCGCCCGCCTCTCCGGCGGGCAGCTCCAGCGCCTGGCCATCGCCCGCGCCATCCTGCGCGACGCGCCCGTCCTGGTCCTGGACGAACCGACCACCGGCCTGGACGCGATGGCCGCCCGCCGTGTCGTCAAACCGCTGCGGCGGCTGATGGCCGGCCGTACGACCATCATGATCACGCACGATCTCAACCTGGCCCCCGACGCGGACCGCGTCCTCGTCGTGGACGGTGGCCGCATCGTGGAGACCGGCCGCCACGAGGATCTCCTCGCCCGGGGCGGGGCCTACGCCCGGCTGCACCGCTCGCAGAACAACGCGGTCACGGACACCGGCGAGCTGCGCATGCCCCTGAGGCAGGAGCAGCCGCCACCGGCACCGACACCGGTGTACGGGGACGGGGCCGGGTACGAGGCGTACGCCCCGGCAGCCGCATGGGCTCGGCCCGGCTTCGAGACGTACGGACCGGTGGACCACGGAGGAGGCGCGCCCGCGGACGCGCCGGGACACGCACCCGGACCCGCGCCGGGACCCGCGCCGGGACACGCACCCGGACACGCGTCGGGACACGCACCCGGACCCGCGCCGGGACACGGGCTCGCATATCCGCCCGGTCCCGCGCTCGGGCAGCCGCCCGGAATCGCGCCCGGACCCGTGCCCGGACCCGTGCCCTCGGTCCTCTCCGGCGGTCGTCCCCTGTTCCGCGGCGAGGAGGTCTGGCCGGGTGTCTGATTCCAGCATCCGGGACAGTCGCTTGAGGGGTTCACGCACCTGACCAAGTCCATTACCCTGGACTTGAAAGTACATCGCGATGCACGAACTCGATCAAGCACCAGGACCGCCCGTGACCGCCACACCCACCACCACGCAGACCCCGGTCACCCCCGTCGGAGGGCAGCATCGCCTCGGCTCGCTCGGCCCCGTCGGGCTGGTGCTGGCCGGCTGTGTCTCGGTGCAGTTCGGCGGAGCCCTGGCGGTGACCCTGATGCCCCGGGCGGGCGCGCCGGGCGTGGTGACCCTGCGTCTGCTCGCGGCGGCGATCGTCCTCCTCCTGGTCTGCCGCCCCCGTCTGCGTGGTCACTCGCGCACCGACTGGGGCACGGTGGTCGTCTTCGGCATCGCCATGGGCGCGATGAACGGCCTGTTCTACGAAGCGGTCGCCCGAATACCGCTGGGGCCGGCGGTCACCCTCGAAGTCCTCGGCCCACTCGCCCTGTCCGTGCTGGCCTCCCGCCGCGCGGTCAACGCGCTGTGGGCCGGCCTGGCCCTCGGGGGCGTGTTCCTGCTCGGCGGCGGAGGCTTCGGCGACCTGGACCCCGTGGGTGTCGCCTTCGCTCTGGGGGCGGGCGGCATGTGGGCCGCCTACATCGTCTTCAGTGCCCGTACGGGCCGGCGCTTCCCGCAGGCGGACGGCCTGGCCCTGGCCATGGCGGTGGCGGCCCTCCTCTTCCTCCCGATCGGCATCGCCTCGGCAGGCACCCGCCTCCTGAACCCCACGACCATCGCCCTGGGTTCGGCGGTGGCCCTGCTCTCCTCGGTCCTGCCCTACACCCTCGAACTCCTAGCCCTGCGTCGCCTGCCCGCCTCCACCTTCGCGATCCTGATGAGCCTCGAACCGGCGATCGCGGCGACGGCCGGCTTCCTGATCCTCGGCCAGTCCCTGTCGGCGATGGAGGCCGCCGCCATCGCCCTGGTCATCGCGGCGAGCATCGGCGCGGTCCGCACCCAGGTGGGCCGCGGCAGGGCCCGGGTGAAGCGGGTACCGGAGGCCTGACAGGTCCCGCTGCCGAAGCGTGCAGTCGGCGGTCTTCTCCCGCACCGGCACGTGCCGGCGGCTGTCACCGGTGAAGGGCTCCCGGGTCCAGCCGCCCCACCGCTCAGCCCTTCACCGACTCCATGAACGCCGACCAGGCGGTGGCCGGGAAGAGGAGGGCGGGGGCGGGGTTCTTGGAGTCGCGGACCGCTATGTGAGGGTCGAGGTCGGAGACCTCGACGCACTCGCCCC
>NZ_JAERRH010000034.1 GCF_016741855.1 Streptomyces musisoli
CCCACACCATCCTCGAAGAGGCCCCCGCGCAGGACCTGCCGCCCACGGACACCGAACCCGACGCCCCGGCAGTCGTCTGGCCCCTGTCGGCCCGTTCCGCACAGGCCCTCCCCGCACAGGCCGAACGGCTGCACACCTTCCTCGCGGACCGGCCCGGACTGCACCCGGCGGCCGTCGCCCGGGCCCTCGGCACCCGGCGCACCGCCTTCGACCACCGCGCGGCCGTCACCGGCACCGACCGGGACGGGCTGCTGGCCGCTCTGCGCGCCCTCGCCACCGGGGCGCCCGGCCCGACCGCCGCGACCGGCCGGGCCCGGTCCGGGACCCGTACGGCGTTCCTGTTCACCGGCCAAGGCGCCCAGCGCCTCGGGATGGGACTCGAACTGCGCTCCCGCTACCGGGTGTTCGCCGAAGCCTTCGACGCGATCGACGCCCGCCTCGGCCTGGACCTGGCAGGGATACTCGCGGGCGACGACGCCGGCACCGTCCACCGCACGCAGTACGCGCAGACGGCACTGTTCGCCTACGAGGTGGCCCTGTTCCGGCTGCTGGACTCCTTCGGCGTGCGGCCCGACGCACTGGCCGGCCACTCCGTGGGAGAACTCGCCGCCGCGCACGTGGCGGGTGTCCTCGACCTGGACGACGCCTGCACGCTGGTCGCCGCCCGCGGACGGCTCATGCAGGCACTCCCGGAAGGCGGCGCGATGGTCGCCGTACAGGCCACCGAGGGCGAGGTACGGCCGCTGCTGGACGACCGCGTCGGACTCGCCGCGGTCAACGGCCCCCGTGCCGTGGTGCTCTCGGGCGAGGAGAAGGCGGTGCTCGCCGCCGCCGGAGAATTCGCCCGGACCAGGCGGCTCACCGTTTCGCATGCTTTCCACTCACCCCTGATGGACGGCATGCTCGGCGAATTCCGGGCCGTGGCGGAGAAGCTGACGTTCAACCGGCCGGACATCCCGCTGGTGTCGGCCCTCACCGGCCGCCCCGCGCGGGACGAGGAACTGTGTGACCCCGGCTACTGGGTGCGGCATGTGCGGGAGACGGTCCGGTTCGCCGACGCCGTCGCCGCCCTCACCGGCTCCGGCGTCGGCCGCTTCGTCGAACTCGGCCCCGACGCCGTCCTGACCGGCCTGGCCCGCGAGTGCACGGAAGCCGGCGACGCCGTCTTCGTCGCCCCGGGCCGACGCCACGGCAGTGAGCCCACCACCCTGATGTCCGCCCTCGCCCACCTGTACGCCGACGGCCTCACCCCCGACTGGGCCGCTCTCTTCCCCGGCACGGCCCGCGCCGAACTGCCCACCTACGCCTTCCACCGGACGCGGTACTGGCTGAACGCGGACCTGGCCCTCACCGCAGGACCGCTCGCCGAGCCGCAGCCGGCCGCCGCGGCCCGCGAACCCGCCGGCACCGAGCCGCTGCGGCAGCGCCTGGCCGGTCTCCCGCAGGCCGGGCAGGAGGCCCTGCTGACCGACGTGGTCCGGGCCCGGACCGCCGCGATCCTCGGCCACACGGGGCCCGAGGCCGTCGAGCCCGACGCCGTCTTCCTGGAGATCGGCATGGACTCCGTCTCCGCGGCCGAGCTGCGCAACTCCCTCGGCGCCGCCCTGGGCACCGCCCTTCCCGCCGGTGCCGTCTTCGACCACCGCACCCCCGCAGCACTCGCCGCCGCCCTGCGCGGACAACTGGCCGGCGGCGCACCCCACCCGGACGGCGCCGGAGACCTCGAATCGGTCAGCGGACTCGTGCGGCGCGCGGCGGCCGACGGGAAGATGGCACAGGCCATCGAACTGCTCCGCACCGTCGCCGGGATCCTGCCCGGCTTCTCCTCCCCGGACGGACTCGGCGACATCACCGCCCCGGTGCGGCTGGCCGGCGGCGACGCCGCCCCGCGGCTGGTCTGCCTGCCCTCACCGATGGCACTCGGCGGCGCCCACCAGTACGCCCGTTTCGCCCGGCACTTCCAGGGCCGCCGCGACGTCCTGGTGCCCGCGGTGCCCGGCTTCGGCCCCGGTGAGGCGCTCCCGCTCTCCGTGGACGCGGCGGTGGACGTGATCGTGGAGGGCATCCGCAGGGCCTGCCCGGACGGGCGGCCGTACGTACTCGTCGGCTACTCCTCCGGCGGACAGTTCGCCCACGCGGCGGCCGAGATCATGGAGAAGGCCGGACAGCCGGCCTCGGGCGTGGTGCTGCTGGACACCTATCTGCCCGGGGACGACGGCAAGGACGAGCTGTGGCGGCAGATGTTCGACGGCATGCTGGACCGCGAGTCGTCCCTCGGCGGCTTCGGCACCGCCCGCCTCGCCGCGATGAGCCGCTACAGCGACCTCATCCAGGACTGCCTGCCGGGCGCCCTGGCGGCCCCGGTGCTGTTCGTGCGGCCCGGGGAGTCCTTCGCCGCCGGCACCGACGACTGGCGGGCACACTGGCCCGCGGCGCACGAGCCGGTCGACGTACCCGGTACGCACTTCACGATGCTCGAGGAGTTCGCGGACGCCACCGCCGCGGCGGTCGAGGCGTGGCTGACCCGGGCGACGGCCGGCTGACGCGAACGCGCCGGAACGGGATCCGCGGTCCCGGGAAACCGGTGGCGGCACGGGCGGGGCGGCGGGCCGAACGTGCCGCGGGGCGCGGTGGTCGAAAGGCCGTCCGCGCCCTGCGACTTATTTCACTTGGCGGCCTCACGGAAATGCGCCAACCACGCTTCGATATCGCAGCGGATACTGTCCGGATCAACACCTAAATGCAGGGAAATCTCATCCGCTGCCAATTCCGGTTCCCAGCCGCTGCGCTGGAGCGCCAGCCACATCGTCGTGCCGCGCGGACCGCACCGGTGCCGCTTGCCGGTGCGCCGGGAGAACAGCTCCAGATATCCGTCGGGCCGGACCTGCGCGGTCAGCTCGGGGTCAGGCCTCCTGGCCATGCGACTTCCCATCTTCCGAAGATTGTTCCGACAACTCCGACGGTACCCGCCAACCCGCCGGACAGCACGGGTGCCAACCGAACTCTTCCAAGGGGAGTCAGGTATTCGGACAGGGTGGTGGCGCTTATCCGGGTTAAGGGAAGTTTCCTCGACCTTGACGAGGAAGGCCGCGGAGTTCGCCGGGATCCTGCCGAAACCTGCCCTGTCGAGGTAGAGAAACCTCTACCTCGAACCGGCCGGACAATGCCAATGTGCCGCGGCCGCACGGTTCCTAATCTGGTCCGCAGACACCGCGTGAGAAGCGCGTTATCTCATAGGGGAGCCCGAGTGCACACTTCACAGGACCTCCGCCGGGCGGAGGCGGTACGGCTGGACGCCGTGTCGAAGACCTATGGCCGGGGGGACAGCCAGGTGGCCGCTCTCCGCGGGCTCACCATGAGCTTCGCCGACGGCACCTTCACCGCCGTGATGGGTCCGTCCGGATCGGGCAAGAGCACCTTCCTGCACTGCGCCGCCGGACTGGTCCAGCCCAGCTCCGGCACGGTCACCGTCGGCGGCACCGACCTCGCCGGCCTGGACGACACCCGGCTGACCAAGCTGCGCCGCGACCGGATCGGGTTCATCTTCCAGGCCTTCAACCTGCTGCCCGCCCTGACGGTCCTGCAGAACATCACCCTGCCGCTGCAACTGGCCGGACAGCGCCCCGACAAGAGCCTGATCCGCAACGTGGTGCAGCGCGTGGGCCTGGCCGAGCGGCTCGGCCATCTGCCGTCCCAGCTGTCCGGCGGCCAGCAGCAGCGCGTCGCCATCGCCCGCGCCCTGGTGACCCGCCCCGCCGTGGTCTTCGCCGACGAGCCGACCGGCGCCCTCGACACCCGCACCGCCGCGTCCGTCCTCGCCCTGCTGCGCGAGTCCGTCGACACCGCCCGCCAGACCCTGGTCATGGTCACCCACGACCCGGTGGCCGCCTCCTACGCCGACCGCGTGGTCTTCCTCGCCGACGGCACCTTCGCCGGCGAACTGCACCGGCCGACGGCCGACGCCGTCGCCGCCCGGATGACCAGGCTCGGCGCCTGGGAGGACGACACCCACCGGCAGACCACGTCGCAGCACTCGGGCGGTGCGTACTGATGTGGCGCCTCGCACTGCGCACCCTGAAGTTCCGCCGGACGAGCTTCGTCGCGACCTTCCTCGCCATGTTCCTCGGCGCCGCGATCGTCATCGGCTGCGGCGGCCTGATGGAGACGGGCATCCGCATGGCGGCCGACCCGCAGCGCCTGGAGGGCGCCCCGGTCGTCGTCACCGGTGAACAGACCTACGACTCCACGGCCCTGACGGAACGTCACCGAATCGACCCCGCCCTGGTCGGCACGGTCACCGCGGCCGACGGCGTGCGCACGGCCGTCCCCGACGTGTCGTTCCCGGCCACCGTCCTCAAGGACGGCAAGCCGCTGACCGGCAAGTCCGCCTCGTACGGCCACGGCTGGGCCGGCGCCCGGCTCACCCCCTATACCCTCGCCGTCGGTGGATCCCCCGCCGCCGGCGGCGAGGTCGTCCTCGACTCGGGACTCGCACGGCGCGCCGGCGCCCGTCCCGGGTCCACGGTCGACATCGTCGTCCAGGGAACCGCCCGGCGGTACCGGGTCGCCGGCGTCGCCGAGCAGCAGGGCGACCGCAACCCCGACGCCGCCGTGTTCTTCACCGACGCCGAGGCACGCCGCCTCGCCGGCGGCCGGATCGACTCCATCGGCGTCCTGCCCGCACCCGGCACCAGCGTCACCGCCGTCGCGGACGCGGTGCGCTCCGCCGTCGGCGACCGGGCCGAGGTCCTCACCGGCGAGCGCCGGGGCCTGGCCGAACTGCCCGGCACCCTCTCCAGCCGGCGCACCGTCGTCATCCTCGCGGCCGTCTTCGGCTCGTCCGTCGTACTGATCGTCATGTTCGGCGTCGCCTCCACCCTCGGCCTGTCCCTCCAGCAGCGCGCCCGGGAGATGGCCCTGCTGCGCGCCGTCGGCTCCACCCCGAAGCAGCTGCGCCGCATGATCCTCAGCGAGACTGCCCTCCTGTCGGTGGGGTCCGTGCTGCTGGCCCTGCTCCCCGGATACGCCATCGGGCGGCTGCTGTTCGGCGTGCTGACCTCCAGCGGCGTGGTGTCGTCGGCCATCGTCTACCACGCCGGCTGGATCCCGATGGCCGTCGGAGCGGTCGTCACCGCCTTGGCCGCGGCCGGCGCCACCCGCTTCGCCGGACGGCGCGCCGCCCGCACCGAACCGGTCGCCGCCCTGGCGGAATCCACCGCGGGCACCCGCTGGTTCAGCGTGCCCCGGCTGCTGCTGGCGCTGTTCTTCCTCGCCAACGGCATCGGCCTGGCCGTCGCCACCGCCACCGTGATGGAGGACGGCCCCACCCTCGCCAGCACCGCCGGACCCGCCTCCGTGCTCTTCTGCATCGGCCTCGCCCTGCTCGCCCCCGGCATCACCAAGGCCATGGTGGCGCTGCTGCGGCTGCCCGTACGCGCCTTCTCCGGGCTCGCCGGACAGCTCGCGCTGCGCAACGCCGCCACCGCCAACGTCCGCATGGCGGGCGCGGTCGCCCCGATCGTCCTGCTCATCGGCATCGCCACCGGCACCCTGTACATGCAGTCCACCGAGGACCACGTCTCGCGGACCTCCTACGACCGCAACATCCTCGCCGACTACGTCCTCGACTCCACGACCGGCGGCTTCGCCCCCGGCGTCGTCGACCGGGTGCGCACCACGCCCGGTGTGGCCGCGGCCTCCGAGTTCGTCACCAGCCGCGGCTTAGTGGACCGCCCCGGCGGCCCGGCCCAGACCGACCTGCGCGGCGTCTCCGCCGAGGGCGTCCGGCAGAGCCTCGACCTGCCCACCGTCGCCGGCTCCCTCACCGGCCTGCGCGGGGACACCGTGGCCCTGTCCGACAAGAAGGCCCGCGAGTACGGCGTCCAGGTCGGCGACCGGCTGCCGCTGCACCTCGGCGACGGCACCGCCCTACGCCCCACCGTCGTCGCCCTCTACACCGACAACCCCAAGCAGCAGTACCTGACGCTGCCCGCGACGACCCTCGCCCCGCACACCGGGGACGGACTGCCGCACCAGATCCTCGTCCGCGCCGCCGGCGGAAGCGGCGCCGAGGTCCAGCACCGGCTCGCCGCGCTGGCCGCCCGGGTGCCCGGCACCGAACTGGACGACAGCTCCTCGCTGGCCGGCCGGAACAACCAGATCCAGCAGATCCTGGTGTCCGCCAACTACACCATCGTCGCCATGATCGTGGGGTACGCCGCGATCACCGTCGTCAACACCCTGGTGTCGGTGACCCGGAAACGGCGGGCGGAGTTCGGCCTCCAGCGGCTCACCGGCGCGACCCGCGCCCAGGTGCTCGCCATGCTGACCGTCGAGGGCGTCCTCATCGCCGTCATCGCCACCGTCCTCGGCACCCTCGCCTCCGCGACGACCATCGTCCCCTACAGCCTCGTCAAGAGCGACTCGTACCTGCCCTCCGGATCCATCGCCACCTACCTCGTCATCGTCGGCGGGTCGCTGCTGCTGGTGTTCGGCGCCACGCTGCTGCCCTCCTGGCGTGGCATGCGCACCCCCGCCGTGGACACGGTGAAGGCCGCGTGAGCCACCCCCTGACCGGGCCGTCTCCGCTTCCCCCGGGCGGGGGCGGCCCCTCCGTGACCGGCCGCCGGGGATGGGAGCATGAGGGCATGAAGACTGTGCCGGTCTCGTGGCGCGGCCGGTTCGGCCGCGCCGCTTCGGACACCCTGGTCGGCGTGGCCATCGCCACCGGAGCCCTGCTGTCGGTCGTTCTCTTCGTCACCACGGCCTACTTCGTCGTCATCGCCGTGATCGGCATCGGCTTCCTCGCGCTGCCGTACTGCACCCGGGCCGTGCGGTGGCTGTGCGACCTCAACCGGCGCGCGGCCACCCGCTCCGGCGTACCGGTGGAGCGGCCCTACCGGCCCGAACCGGAGGAGATCGAGAAGGACATCGTCGGCTGGATGCGCCGCTGCAAGTGGATCCTCGCCGACCCCGCGACCTGGCGGGACCTGCTGTGGCTGCTGCTCAACTGCGTGGTCGGGCTGACCGGTTTCGTCCCGGCCGCCCTGCTCTACTACGTGGGGGAGGGGCTGTTCCTGGCCTGCGGCCTGTGGAAGCCCCTCGCGGACGGCGGGCAGGGCCGCTGGTACGCCTTCGTCACGGTCGACAGCTGGCCCGCCGCGCTGGCCGCGGCCCTGCTCGCCCTCGTCGTGCTCACCGGCTGGCTGTACCTCGGCCCACTGGTGCTCAAGGGGTACGCCTACTTCGTCCGCTTCCTGCTCGGTCCCACCCGCCAGTCCCAACTTGCCTCCCGCGTCCAGCACTTGTCCGAGACCCGCACCGGAGCCCTGGACATCCAGGCCGCCGAACTGCGCCGCATCGAACGCGACCTGCACGACGGAGCACAGGCCCGGCTCGTCAGCCTCGGCCTGCAACTCGGCGCCGTCGACCGGAAGATGAGCCAGGACCCCGAGGAGGCGCGCCGGCTGCTGCGACAGGCCCGCACCTCGTCCGTGCAGGCCCTGCGCGAACTGCGGGACCTGGTCCACGGCATCCACCCGCCCGTCCTCGCGGAACGGGGCCTGGCCGACGCCCTGCGCGCCCTGGGCCTGGCCAGCCCGTTGCAGGTCACCGTGGTGGTGGACCTGCCCGGCCGGCTCCCCGACCCGGTCGAGTCCGCCGTCTACTTCGCGGTGTCGGAGCTGCTCACCAACGCCCTCAAGCACGCCGACGCCCGGGGCGTGGAGATCGTCGCCTGGCGCGAGGACGACATCCTGCACACCCGGGTCACCGACGACGGCCGCGGCGGCGCGGACGTCTCGGCCGGGAGCGGTCTGGAGGGCATCCGACGGCGGCTGGCATCCTTTGACGGGATCCTGGAGATCGACAGTCCTCCGGGCGGTCCGACCGTGATGAACATGGAGCTGCCGTGCGCGTTGTCCTCGCCGAAGACCTCTTCCTCCTGAGGCAGGGAATCATCCAACTGCTGGAGGCCTACGGGTTCGAGGTGGCCGCCGCCGTCGACAACGGTACGGATCTCGCGGCCGCGATCGCCGAGCACCGGCCCGACGTGGCCATCGTCGACGTGCGGCTGCCGCCGACCTTCACCACCGAGGGCCTCCAAGCCGCCCTGCGCGCCCGCCGTGAGCGGCCCGGCCTGCCGATCCTCGTCCTCTCCCAGCACGTCGAGCAGATGTACGCGCGCGAGCTGCTGGCCGACGGCACGGGCGGCATCGGCTATCTGCTCAAGGACAGCGTCCTGGACGACGAGCAGTTCATCGACGCCGTGCGCCGGGTCGCGGCCGGCGGAACGGCCATGGACCCTGCCGTGGTCGCCCAGCTGATGACCAGTCACGCCCGGGACGAGCCGCTGGCCGCGCTCACCGCGCGGGAACGCGAGGTGCTGGAGCTGATGGCGGAGGGCTGCTCGAACACGGCGATCGCCCAGCGGCTCACCGTCACCGAGGGCGCCGCCGCGAAGCACATCTCCAACATCTTCACCAAGCTGATGCTGCCTCCGTCGAGCGACAGCAACCGCCGGGTGCTCGCGGTGCTCGCCTACCTCAACGCCTGAACACCCCTGCTGGGGCGAGTAGGGGTGGCCTGCCTTCCCCGCCGCGGGTGAGACTGCTGGGGCCCGCCCGCGCCCTGGACCGCGCAGCCACCGTCAGGAAGGGAACGCCCGCCCCATGACCACGCTCGCCCAGCACGACCGTCTCTGGATCCGCCGCTACGAACCCCGTCCGGACGCGGCGGTCAGGCTGGTGTGCCTGCCGCACGCGGGCGGCTCGGCGTCCTTCTACCGCCCCGTGTCGGTGACCATGCCGGAGTCCGTGGACGTGCTCGCCGTGCAGTACCCGGGGCGCCAGGACCGCCGCGACGAGCCGTGCGCCACGAGCATCGCCGAACTCGCCGACCATGTCACCTCCGTACTGCTGCCGTGGACCGACCGGCCCCTGCTCCTCTTCGGCCACAGCATGGGGGCGACCCTCGGCTTCGAGGTCGCCCGCCGGCTGGAACGCGACCACGACGTCGTCCTGCGCGCCCTGTTCGCCTCCGCCCGCCGGGCCCCCTCCTGCCCCCGCCAGGAGAACGTCCACCTGCGCGACGACGACGGACTCGTCGAGGAGATGCGGCGCCTGAGCGGCACGGACTCGGCCATCCTGGACGACGACGAACTGATCCGCATGGCGCTGCCCGCCATCCGAGCCGACTACCGTGCCGCCGAGACCTACGTCTACGAGCCCGGCCCCAACCTGACGTGCCCCGTGGTCGCTCTGGTCGGCGACGACGACCCGAAGGTCACCGTGGACGAGGCACGCGCCTGGTCGCGCCACACGGACGCGGCGTCCGAGTGCCATGTCTTCGAGGGCGGCCACTTCTACCTGACGTCCCATCAGGGCAAGGTGCGCGAACTGCTGCTGGAGAAGGCGGTCCGGGGCTGACATCGGTCCTCTTCACCGGGCCGGCAGCGGCATCGGGCTGCTGGAGACGGTGCCGCCGTGACGGCCGCCCGCACCGGGGTGCGGGCACGGCATGCGGATGCGGGCGGCCGCGTCCTGTCCGCCCCGCGCACAGGACGCGGCCGCCCGCATTCCGTCCTCAGGATGCCACTCCCGGCATCACGGTGCCGCCTCGTTCATCGCATTGCCGTTTCCGTTCGCACGACGCGGCCTCCGTCCCCGAGGTTCAGCCGTGCACCCGGATGGAGCGGGCCGGGCACAGGTCGGCGGCCTGAAAGACCTCCCCGCGCAGCTCCTCGGCCGGCTCCTCCCGCAGGACGACGACGAGCCCGTCGTCGTCCTGGTCGAACACCTCGGGGCTGAGGAGCGCGCACTGGCCGGAGCCCACGCACCGGTCGCGTTCGGCGGTGACACGCATGAGGGGCACTCCGTTCGGGTCGGTCGTCACCAGGTGACGGGGAGTTCGTAGACGCCGTAGACCATGGCGTCGTCCTTGAAGCGCAGCTCCTCCGGCGCGGCCGCCAGCCGCAGGCCCGGGATGCGGCGCAGCAGCGTGCCGTAGACGGCCTCCAGCTCCGCCCGGGCGAGATTGGCGCCGATGCACTGGTGGATGCCGTAGCCGAAGGCCAGGTGGCTGCGGGCCTCCTTGCGGCGGATGTCGAGGGTGTCCGGGTCCGGGAACACCGACTCGTCGTGGTCGGCGGCGTTGTTGAGGGCGAGGATGCCCTCGCCGGCGCGGATGGTGACGCCGCCGACCTCGATGTCCTCCACCGCCACCCGTGCCGTGCCCGAGTCGGAGATGGAGAAGACGCGGAGCAACTCCTCGACGGCGCCCGGCAGGAGCGTGGGGTCGGCCTGCAACTCGGCCATCTGCCCGGGGTGGCGCAGCAGGGCCAGCACACCGAGGGCGATCATGTTGGCCGTCGTCTCATGGCCCCCGACCAGCATCAGCCGGGCCATGGTCACCACGTCGACGTGGTCGGCGATCCGCTCGGTGCGGTTCTTCTCCAGGAACCGGCTGATGAGGTCGTCACCCGGCTCGTTCTCCTTGAGGGTGACGAGCTTGTCGAGGTACATGTCCAGGGCCTGCACCGCGGCCCCGTACTCGGCCGGGCTCAGATCGTGGTTCATCATCGCCGCCGACCACTCCTCGAACCGGGCGTGGTCCTCGTAAGGAACGCCGAGCAGTTCGCAGATGACGAGGGACGGCACCGGCAGCGCGAGGGCGGTGACCAGGTCCACCGGGCCGCCCGCCGCCAGCATCGCGTCGACGTGCTCGTCCACGATCTGCTGGATGCGCGGGCGCATCTCCTTCACCCGCCGAGCGGTGAACTCCGGTATGAGCATGCGTCGTTGCGCCGAGTGCTCCGGCGGGTCCAGGTTGAGCATCATCAGCCGCACCTGCGCCAGCATCTCCTCGGGGATGTGGAACTGGTGCGGATAGCCCGGCAGTTTCAGGTTGGAGCTGACCCGGCTGTCGCCCAGCACCTGCCGGACGTGCTCGTGCCGGGTGACCAGCCAGGTCGGCTTGCCGTTCACCTTCAGTGCGGCGCGCGAGACGGGGTGGTCCGCGCGCATCTCGGCGTACTCGCGCGGCTCGCTGAACGGACAGGTGCGCCGCATCGGGAACTGCGGAAGCGGCGCCCCCGTCTCGGGCGCGGTGTCGGCGGACTGGGTCATGGCTGCCTTTCGAACGGTGTCGGCGGCACCGATGCCGGTGACATCGGTGCCGGTGACGGAAGCGGGACGCGGGCGGCGCGGGAGGATGTCCGCCGTCACCAGGTGACGGGCAGCTCGTACAGGCCGTAGACGATCGCGTCGTCCTTGAACCGCAGCTTCTCGGCCGGGGTGGCCAGGCGCAGCGTCGGGATGCGCCGGAACAGCGTCGAGTAGACGACGTCCAGCTCCATGCGCGCCAGGTTCTGGCCGATGCACTGGTGGACTCCGTAGCCGAACGCCAGGTGGCTGCGGGCCTCGCGGCGCACGTCCAGACGGTCGGCGTCGGGGAAGACACGCTCGTCGTGGTTGGCCGCGTTGTTCAGCGGCAGGATGCCCTCGCCGGCCCGGATGGTCACCCCGCCCAGCTCGATGTCCTCCAGGGCGACCCGCGCGGTGCCCGCGTCGGAGATGGAGAAGAAGCGCAACAGCTCCTCCACCGCCTTCGGCATCAGGCCGGGCTCCTCGCCGAGGGCGGCGAGCTGGTCGGGGTGCTCCAGCAGGGCCAGCACACCCAGGGCGATCATGTTGGCCGTCGTCTCGTGCCCGGTGACCAGCATCAGCTTGGACATGCTGACGATGTCGGAGTGCTCGACCGCGGGCGTCTGCCGGTTGGACTCGATCAGCCGGCTGATCATGTCGTCGCCCGGCTCGCTCTCCTTGGCCGTGACCAGCCCGTCCACGTACCTGTCCAGCTCGTAGTGGGCGCGGCCCCGGTCCTCCTCGCTGATGTCGTGGTTCATGATGGCCCACGCCCACTCCTCGAACCGGCCGTGGTCCTCGTACGGGACGCCGAGCAGTTCGCAGATGACGAAGGACGGCACCGGCAGCGCGAAAGCGGTGACCAGGTCGACCGGACCGTCGGCGCCCTTGGCGAGCATCTGGTCGATCTGCTGGTCCACGATCTGCTGCACCCGGCCGCGCAGCTCCCGCATCCGCCGGACGCTGAACTCCGGTGCCAGCATGCGGCGTTGCACCGTGTGGTCCGGCGGGTCCATGGACAGGAAGGTCAGCGGCACCGACTGGAGCGTCTCCTGCGGAACCGGCACCTGAAGCGGATAGCCGGGCAGCTTCAGGTTCGCGCTCACCCGCTCGTCACCCAGCAGCTTCTTGTACAGGTCGTGCCGGGTGACCAGCCAGGCGGGCTTGCCGTCGACCTTCAGCCGCGCCCGGGAGACCGGCTCGGTCTCGCGCAGCTCGGCGTAGGCGGCCGGCGGGCTGAAGGGACAGGCCCGCCGCATCGGAAACTCCGGCAGCGCGGCTCCGTCGGCCGGTTCGGCAGGTGCAGTCATCATGTCCTCTTCGCACGGGA
This sequence comes from Streptomyces musisoli, assembly GCF_016741855.1. Lineage (GTDB taxonomy): Bacteria > Actinomycetota > Actinomycetes > Streptomycetales > Streptomycetaceae > Streptomyces > Streptomyces musisoli. The sequence goes on from NZ_JAERRH010000034.1 coordinate 12,472, forward strand.
GGGAACGGGACGCGTCGGCATCGGAGCGGGTCCGGGCTCGGCGCCGGTGCGGCACTGCGGCCGTCCCCCGCACGCTAGGCAGCCACGACCGGAACCCCCAACCCCTAGGCGCCCCTAGGGCCTCTCGTTCGGATCAGGTCGGGGCCGGAGCGCCACCTTTCGTCGCCGGTCGCGCAGGGGAGCGGGGACGACGGCACACGCGGGGGCGCAGCGCCGGGGTGCCCCTGCCGGTCCAAACCCGCCTAGGGGCGGTTAGGGGTCTGGTGGCGGCGCGGGGCCGGTTAGCGTCGGCTGCGGACCGCGGGTGCGGAGCGCTCTCAGCCCCGGCTCTCCGGTCCCGGCCGGCGCCCCTTCCCCCGGCCGCCGTCGCGTCCCGCAGCCGAGCAGAGGTGATCAGCGTGTCCCCGGAAGCCAGCGCGAAGGGCACCGTCCCCTTCGGGGAGTACCGGACCTGGTACCGGGTGACCGGTGAACTCGGCGCGGGACGCCCGGCGGTCGTCGCCGTGCACGGCGGACCCGGCAGCACCCACGACTACCTGCTGCCGCTCGCCCGCCTGGCCGCGGACGGCTGGCCGGTCGTCCACTACGACCAGCTCGGCAACGGCGGCTCGACCCATCTGCCGGACAAGGACGCGCAGTTCTGGACCGTCGAGCTGTTCGAGGCCGAACTGGACAACCTGATCCGGCGGTTGGGCATCGCCGACGACTACGTGCTGTTCGGGCAGTCCTGGGGCGGCCCCCTGTGCGCCCGGCACGCCATGACCGGCCCGCCCGGTCTGCGCGGACTGGTCGTCGCCAACGCGCCCGCCTCCTACCCGCTCTGGCTGGCGGAGATGGCACGGCTGCGCGCCGAGCTGCCCCCGGGGGTGGAGGAGACCCTGCTGCGGCACGAGGCGGCCGGCACCTACGACAGCGAGGAGTACCTGGCCGCGATGCGGGTCTTCTACGACCGCCATGTGTGCCGCGTGACGCCCTGGCCGCGCGACTTCCTGTCCTCCTTCATGGAGATCTACAACGACCCGACCGTCTACTACGCGATGAACGGACCCAACGAGTTCCACGTCATCGGCTCCCTGAAGGACTGGTCGATCGTCGACGAGCTGCACCGCATCCACACGCCGACCCTGCTGATCAGCGGCCGCCACGACGAGGCCACCCCGGCCGTCGTCCAGCCGTATCACGACCACATCCCCGCGGCCCGCTGGGAGATCTTCGAGGAGTCCAGCCACCTCCCGCACCTGGAGGAACCGGAACGGTTCTTCGAGGTGCTGACCGACTTCCTCAAGAGCCTGTGACACGCCCGCGCCAGTGAAAGGGCACCCCGCCATGGCACACGACACCGCACTCGTCTTCCCCGGCATGGGACCCGTCCCATTCGCCGAGGTGGGCCGGTTCATGGTGGCCAGCCCCTACGCCCGGGACCTGGTCGCCGTCGCCGACGAGGTGCTCGGCTACTCCCTCGTGGACGCCTTCCGCACCTCACCGGGCGACTACTCGCAGGCCGCCCAGGTCGCCTTCTTCGTCAACTGCCTGGCCTGCGCCCACTGGGCCCGGGACCACCTCGGCGTGGAACCCGGCATCGTCGCAGGTCCCAGCTTCGGCGAGAAGGCGGCCATCGCCTACACCGGCGCCCTGGAACTGCCCGACGCCATCCGGCTGACCGCAGAGATCGCCCGCTGCCTCGAGGAGTACTTCGCCGAGGAGCACCGGGACATCGTCACCCTGTCCTTCGTCCGCGCCCCGCGCGACGGCCTCGACGCGATCCTCGCCGAACTGGACGAGGCGGGGGAGTGGCACGAGATCTCCTGCCACATCGACGACGGCTTCCACATGGTCTCCCTCTCCGAGCACCGGGTCGCGTGGATGGAGCAGCGGCTGCGCGCCATCGGCAGCCTCCCGCTGTACACCATGCGGCCGCCCATGCACGCCTCGGCGTTCCGGCCCCTGCGCGACAAGGCCGCCCGCGAGGTGGTGTCCCGCTACTCCTTCGCCGACCCCGCGCTGCCCGTCGTCGCCGACCAGGACGGCAGGCTGCTGCACACCGGCGAGGAGCTGCGCACCATGCTGCTCGACGGCTTCGACCACCCGATGGACTGGCCGCGCGTCACCACGGCCCTCAAGGACGCCGGCGTCCGCCGCCTGTGCGTCGCCGGACCCGACGGCCTCTTCGGCCGGGTGCCCTGCTCCGTCCGCAACTTCGACGTCGTCGCCGCGCAGCCGCGGCTGGCGATGACCCCCCGGCGCCGCTCGCGCGCCGCCTGACCGCCCGACTCGTTGGAGGCCCTCATGTGGGACGACCGGTTCGAACAGATACTCCGCCCCTTCCTGCCCTTCCTTCCGCCGCAGGAGGAGCTGACGCCCGGGTCCGACCTGAAGGACCTCGGCCTGGACTCGCTCGGCATGGTCCAGCTCCTCGGCACGCTGGAGGAGGGCTACCAGGTCCGCTTCCGCGACAGCGCGCTCACCATGGACACCTTCCGCACCGCGGGCGTGCTGTGGGACACCGTGCGGGGCATGCTGCCGAGCACCACGAGCTGACGGGACGGCCACCGTGGACCCCACCCTGGACGGCACGCTGTCCGGCCGGTTCGTGCGCGGCCTGACTCTCGCCCCCAACCGGCCCGCACTGCGTGCCGACGGCGTCGACGTCACCTACCGCGAACTGCACGAACGCGCCCTGGTCCTGGCCGGTTCCCTGCTGGCCGGGCTCCCCGGCGAGCCGCCCGCCGTCGGCGTGCTGGCCGGCAAGGGACCCACGGCGTACGCGGCCCTGCTGGCCGGCCTGTACAGCGGTGTCACCGTCGTACCGCTCCAGCCGGCCTTCCCCGCCGCCCGCACCCGGCAGATGATCGAGGCCGCCGGCGTCGGCGCGCTCCTCGCCGACGACGACGCCCTGCCCGCCCTGACCGCGCTCCACGCGGACGGGGTCACCTTGCCGACGCTGTCCGCACACGGGGGCGGGCCGATGCCGGCGCTCACCGTCGACAGGGACAGCGCCCTGAAGACGCCCATGCCCGTCCGGCCCTCCGGCATCGCCTACGTGCTGTTCACCTCCGGCTCCACCGGCCGGCCCAAGGGCGTCCCGGTCACCCACGCCAACACCGCCCACTACTTCCGACTGCTCGACCGGCGCTACGACTTCGGCCCGCACGACGTGTTCTCGCAGACCTTCGACCTGAACTTCGACTGCGCGATGTTCGACCTGTTCTGCGCCTGGGGCGCCGGCGCCGCCGTCGTACCCGTACCGGCACGGGCCTACGCACACCTCCCGGAGTTCGTGGACGAGCAGCGCATGACCGTGTGGTTCTCCACGCCCAGCGCGATCACCCTGGTGCGCCGCACCGGCGGTCTCGCGCCGGACGCGCTGCCGTCGCTGCGCTGGAGCTTCTTCGCGGGGGAGGCGCTCAGCTGCAAGGACGCCGAGGACTGGGCCACCGCCGCGCCCGGCGCGACGCTGGAGAACCTGTACGGCCCGACGGAACTGACCATCACCGTCACCGCGCACCGCTGGACGCCGGGACGGCACCTGAACGACATGGTGCCCATCGGCTCCGTCCACCCCGGCCACGAGACGCTGCTGCTGGACACCGAAGGCGCACCCACCACCGGCGACGAGGGCGAACTGTGCATCGCTGGACCCCAGTTGACGCCGGGCTACCTCGACCCCGCCGACGACGCCGGACGGTTCCTGGAGCGCGACGGCCACCGCTTCTACCGCACCGGCGACCGCGTCCGGCGTGCTGACGGCGGCGGCTGGCTCTACCTCGGCCGCCAGGACGCGCAGGTACAGGTGCACGGCGTACGGGTGGAACTGGCGGAGGTGGACGCCGCGGCCCGCACCTGCCCGGGCGTCGAGGACGCCGTGACCGTGGCGGTACCCGTCGACGGCACCGTCGAACTGGCCGTCTTCCACACCGGGGAGCCCGTGCCGCCCGCCCGGCTCGCCCGCCATCTGCGTCAGGTGCTGCCGGCCGCCGTCGTCCCGCGCGCCTACCACCACCTCGACGCGCTCCCGCTCAACTCCAACCGCAAGACCGACCGCAGGAAGCTGGCCTCCCGGGCCACGGCCATGCGGCAGTCCGCCGGGACCGGAGACACACACGAAAGGCGGCAGGAGTCGCAGTGAACGGTCAACCGACAGCGCAGGCCCGCACCGACGCCCGGCTGCACGACCTGCTCGACGAGGCCACCACCGAGCGCCCCGACGCCCCGGCGGTCGCCGACGGCACGGGCCGCTGGACCTACCGGGAACTCGCCGCCCACAGCCACGCCGTCGACGCCTGGCTGGAGGAGAACGGCATCGGCCACTGCGACCGGGTCCTCGTCCAGCTGCCCAGCATCCGCGAACTGGTCGCGCTGCTGTACGGCACCGCCCGCCGCGGCGCCGTCCTGGTCCCCGTCAACACCGGCATGAAGGACTTCCACCTGCGGGCGGTCGTCGAGAACGCCGAGCCCTCGCTGATCGTCGTCGGCGACCCCGCCGTCGACCGGATCGCCGCCCTCGCCGACGGAGTCCCGGTCCGCGGCCTCGGCGGGGTGTGGCAGCAGATCACCGCCCTGCGCGTGCGGGGGGCCCGCTCCGGCGGCGCCGAGGTCGGCCCCGATGACATCGCCGTCCTCGTCTACACCTCCGGCTCGACCGCCGCCCCGAAGGCGGTGATCTGCCCGCACGGCCGGATGGTCTTCGCCACCGAGGCCATCAACCTGGAACTCGGCTACCGCCCCGACGACGTGGTCCTGTGCCGCTTCCCCATCTCCTGGGACTACGGCCTGTACAAGGTGCTGCTCACCGCGGCCGGACGCAGCGAGATCGTGCTCGCCGACGGCGAGTCCGACCTGGTCCTGCTGCGCCGCATCCGGGAGACCGGTGCCACCGTCGTGCCGATCGTGCCGTCCCTGGCCACCATGATCTGCACGCTCGCGGAACGCGAACCGAGCCGGGAGTCCCGGGTCCGCATGTTCACCAACACCGGTGCCGCGCTGCCGAAGACCACCGCCGACGGGCTGCGCACGGCGTTCCCCGGCGCGGAGGTGGTCATCCAGTTCGGACAGACCGAGTGCAAGCGCGTCTCCGTGCTGCCGCCCGCCTTCCAGGACGCCAAACCCGACTCGGTCGGCCGCCCGCTGCCCGGCACCCGCGCCTTCGTCGTGGACGACGACGGCCAGGCGCTGCCGCCCTGGCAGACCGGCGAGATCGTGGTCGAGGGCTCGCACGTCATGCCCGGCTACTGGCGGGCGCCGCAGCAGACCGCGCACGCCTTCCGCCCCGCCCCCGACGGCGGACTCAGGCTGCACACCGGCGACTTCGGCCACGTCGACGAGGACGGCTTCCTGTACTACGAGGGCCGCCGCGACGACATGTTCAAACACAAGGGCGTGCGCATGAGCACCACCGAGATCGAGGCCGCCGCCACCGACGTCCCCGGCGTCCGCGCCGCCGCCGTGCTGCCACCCGCCGAGGGCCGCGACCTCGCCGTGTTCGCCGAGGGCGACATCGACCCGCACACCCTGCTGAAGGAACTGTCGCTGCGGCTGGAACCAGCGAAGGTGCCCGGCACGAGCCGTGTCGTGGGCGAGCTGCCGCTGACCGCGCACGGCAAGCACGACCGCAAGCGGCTCGCCCGCCTCCTGGAAGGAACCACCCCGTGACCGGCCCCACCCAGCTCGCCGAGCGCTTCGGCACCCCGTCCTACGTGTACGACCTGGACCGGGTGGCGGCCGCCCGCGACGACCTGTTCGCCGCACTGCCCGACGGGATCGAGGTGTTCTACGCCGCCAAGGCCAACCCGCACCCCGAGCTGCTGCGCGAACTGCGCTCCGGCGGCGCCCACGGCTGCCACGCCGAGATCAGCTCCGTGGGCGAACTCGACGCCGCCCTCCAGGCCGGCTTCCCCGGCGACCGGATCCTCTACACCGGCCCCGGCAAGACCACCGGGGAACTGACCGAGGCGCTCACCCGCGGAGTCCGCCTGTTCTCCACGGAGTCCCTCGGCGACCTTTGCCGCGTCGGCCGGACCGCGCTGGAACTCGGCCTCACCGCCGACTGCCTGATCCGGGTCAACAACGCCATCGGCGCGGCCGCCACCAGCATCCGCATGACGGGCGTCCCCTCACAGTTCGGCTTCGACAGCGAGACCCTGCCCGGCCTCGCCGCCGAGCTGAAGGACGTACCCGGCACCCGCATCGCCGGACTGCACTTCTTCCCGCTCAGCAACGCCAAGGACGAGGCGAGCCTCATCGCCGAGTTCCGCCACACCCTGGCCACCGCCGCCATCCTCCAGGACGCCCTAGGCGTCACCTTCCGCCTCGTCGACATCGGCGGCGGGTTCGCCGCGCCGTACGCCGTGCAGGGCGAGCGGCCGGTCTACGCCGGGCTGCGCGACGCCCTCACCGAGGCGCTCGACGAGCACTTCCCCGGCTGGCGCGGCGGCGCCCCGCGGATCGCCTGCGAATCGGGCCGCTACCTCGTCGCCGACAGCGGCACCCTGGTCACCTCCGTCGTCAACGTCAAGGACAGCCGCGACGCCCGCTACGTCGTCCTCGACGCCGGCATCAACACCTTCGGCGGCATGTCCGGCCTCGGCCGCATCCTGCCCGTGTCCGTCGAACCGCACGAGTCGGCGGGCGCGAACGGCACGCCCGCGAACCTCGCCGGGCCGCTGTGCACCCCCGGCGACCTGCTCGGCCGGAACGTCCCGCTGCCCGAACCCGCACCCGGCGACCTGCTCACCGTGCCCAACGCCGGCGCCTACGGCCCCACGGCCAGCCTGCTGATGTTCCTCGGCAGGCCGGCGCCCGCCGAGATCGTCGTCCGCGGCGCCGACCTGGTCTCCGTCTCCCGCATCGAGCACTCCCGAACCTACGAACACGGACAGGCCCTGTGATGAGCCCCTTCCCGATCAGCCCCGCCCCCGGTGACCAGCCCGTCCTCGTGGCCGGCGGCATCTCCGACTCCCACACCTGGAACCTCGTCTACCTCCAGCTCCTCCTCGAGGAGCACGGGCACCGCGTGGTCAACCTGGGCCCCTGCGTCCCCGAGGACCTGCTCATCACCGAGGCACTCGCCCACCGTCCGGCGCTCATCGTGGTCAGCAGCGTCAACGGCCACGGCTACCACGACGGCATGCGGACCGTCACCCGGCTGCGCGAACACCCCGGACTCGCCGCCGTGCCCGCCGTCATCGGCGGCAAGCTCGGCATCGCCGGCCCCTGCGGCAGCGACGAGGTGGCAGCGCTGCGCGCCGCCGGTTACGACGCGGTGTTCGACGACAGCGCCGAGGGCGTGGCCGCGTTCCGGCGGATGCTCGCGACGCTGCCGCAGCGGGCCCTGGTGTGACCGGCGTCGGGTTCGGCGCGTTCGTGCGCCGGGCTCACGACGCCGGCCGTCTGGTGGTCCAGCCCCGGATGGGCATGAGCAGCCCGGAGCTGATGCGGGCCGGGCTGCTCGCCACCCGGAACGCCACGGCGACCACCGTCGGCACGATCACCCTGGACAGCTACACCCGGGTCGGTGACCTGGAGTCGGCCCAACTGGCCGTCCTGGAGGGCGTCGCCCTCAACGGCTACCCGATCGTGAGCCACGAGACGGCCACCACCCTGCGGGTGCTCGACGGGATCCACGGCGCCGGCTTCCCGGTACAGGTCCGGCACGGCTCGGCCGCGCCGCAGCACATCTTCCGGGCGCTGATGTCCGTGGGCCTCGACGCCTCCGAGGGCGGCCCGGTCTCCTACTGCCTGCCCTACGGCCGGGTCCCGCTGCGCGAGTCCGTCGCCCACTGGGCCGCCTCCTGCGAACTCCTCGCCGGCCTGCGCGAGTCGGGCGCCGAACCGCACCTGGAGACCTTCGGCGGCTGCGTCCTCGGCCAGCTCTGCCCGCCCAGTCTGCTCGTCGCCGTCAGTTTCCTGGAGGCCCTCTTCTTCCGCCGGCACGGCATCCGGAGCATTTCGCTGAGCTACGCCCAGCAGACCGATCCGGGGCAGGACGCCGAAGCCGTGGCCGCGTTGCGCAGCCTGTGCGCACGGTACCTGCCGGACACCGAATGGCATGTCGTCGTCTACGCCTACATGGGGCTGTATCCGGAAACGGAAGAGGGCGCCTACCGGCTGCTCGGGAAAGCGGCCGAACTCGCCGTCGCCAGCGGCTCCGAACGGCTCATTGTGAAAACCGTCGCGGAATCCCGCCGTATTCCGACCGTGGCCGAGAACGTCGCCGCCCTCGAATACGCGGCCACGGTCGCCGGGCGGACCGCGCGCGCCCCGCTGGAGGGCACCGGCACCCAGACCTACGCCGAGGCATCGGCACTGGTGAACGCGGTACTGGAGCTGGACGACGACCTCGGCGCGGCCCTGCTGACGGCGTTCGCCGAAGGACGTCTCGACGTTCCCTACTGTCTGCATCCGGACAACGCCGGATTCAGCCGGAGTTATATCGACGCGGACGGCCGGCTGCGCTGGGCCGACATCGGAAAGATGCCGCTGAACGGTATCGCCGACGTACGCCCCGCCCAGGGCATCACCTCCGCGGGTCTGCTCGAATCCCTGTCCTACGTGCGCCGTTCCTACGACCGGTACGGCCCCGAGGACACGCGGGCCGCCGAACCCGCCCGCCCCTAGGGGTGGTTAAGGGTGTGGCCTTTCAGGGGCCGTCACTACGGTGTGGAAAAAGGTGAGGAAAACCGGTGTCGGCCGAAAGTGGAGATGCGTGGATGAACGGGCCCGGACACGACTCAGCTCTGGCACGACGGCTCGCCACGGCCGTACCGTCCCAGCACCGCAGGCTGGTCACCGAACTGGTACGGACCGCCGTGACCGAGGTGATCGAGGCGGCCCGGCCGGGCACCGTCGACTCCCTCGACCCGGCCGCCCCGCTCTCCGCCCTGGGGCTCGACTCGCTGGCCGCGGTCGACCTGCACCGGCGGCTGACCGAGCGCACCGGGCTGGACCTGCCGGTCGGCCTCGCCTACGACTGCCCGACCGTCCACGACCTGGCCGCCCGGCTGCTCGCCGAAGTCCACGGCACCACGGACGACCACGCCGAGCCGGCCGGTGACGGCGCCGGCGACGAACCGATCGCCGTCGTCGGCATCGGCTGCCGGTTCCCCGGCGGCGTCTCCTCGCCCGCCGACCTGTGGGACCTGCTGACCGAGGGCGGCGAGGTGCTGTCCGGGTTCCCCCAGGACCGCGGCTGGGACCTCGACGCCCTGTACGACGAGGACCCCGAGGTACCCGGCAGCACCTACGTCCGCAGCGGCGGATTCCTCGACACCGCCACCGAGTTCGACGCCGACTTCTTCGGCATCAGCCCGCGCGAGGCGCTCGGCATGGACCCGCAGCAGCGGCTCGTCCTGGAGACCTCCTGGCAGGCCCTGGAGGACGCCGGCATCGACCCCACGGCGCTGCGCGGCACCCCGGCCGGCATGTTCTTCGGCGCCGAGATCCAGGAGTACGGCCCGCGCCTGCACGACGCCCCGGACGGCCTCGACGCCTACCTGCTCGCGGGGAACGCCAACAGCGTCATCTCCGGCCGGGTCGCCTATGTGCTCGGCGCCGAAGGCCCGGCGGTCACCGTCGACACCGCCTGCTCCGCCTCCCTGGTCGCCGTCCACCTGGCGTGCCGCTCGCTACGGCAGGGCGAGTCCTCGCTCGCGCTCGCGGGCGGTGTGGCCGTGATGGGCGGTCCCGGTGTGTTCACCGCCTTCAGCCGGCAGCGGGGTCTCGCGCCCGACGGCCGCTGCAAGGCGTTCGCCGCCGCGGCGGACGGCACCGGGTTCGCCGAGGGCGTCGGCGTGCTCGTCCTGGAGCGGCTGAGCGACGCCCGCCGCAACGGGCACCGCGTGCTGGCCGTCGTCCGCGGCTCCGCCGTCAACCAGGACGGCGCCTCCAACGGCCTGACCGCACCCAACGGCACCGCACAGCAGCGGCTGATCCGCCGCGCACTGGCCGACGCCGGTCTCACCGCCGCCGACGTCGACGTGGTCGAGGCGCACGGCACCGGCACCCGGCTCGGCGACCCCATCGAGGCGACCGCGCTGCTCGCCACCTACGGCCAGGACCGGCCCGCCGACGCTCCGCTGCTGCTCGGCTCCGTCAAGTCCAACCTCGGACACACCCAGGCCGCCGCCGGCGCCGCGGGCATGATCAAGGCGATCCTGGCCATGCGCCACGGGTCGATACCGGCGACCCTCCACGTCGACACGCCCACCCCGCACGTCAACTGGTCGTCCGGGGCCGTGCAGCTCGTCACCGCTGAGCGCCCCTGGCCCGAGACCGGCCGGGCCCGGCGGGCAGGCGTGTCGTCGTTCGGTGTCAGCGGCACGAACGCGCACGTCATCCTGGAACAGCCGGCCCCGGAGGACAGCACCGTCCCGGAGCGTCCTGGGGCCGGCGGCCGCAAGGGCACCGCGGTGCTGCCGGAGCCGGAGCCCGAGCACGAGCCGGAGGGCCCCGGCATTCCCGGACGGCCCGGAACCGGCCACAAGGGCAGCGCGGTGCGGGAGAGGCCCGAGGACAGCGGCGCCCCGGAGCGACCGGAGCCCGGCGACAGCGGCAGCGCGGTGCGGCCGGAGTCCGGCGACAGCGGCAGCGCGGTGCGGCCGGAGTCCGGCGACGGTGGCAGTGAGGCCGAGCCGGAGTCCGGCGACAGGGTCAGCGCGGTGCGGCCGGAGTCCGGCGACAGCGGCATACCCGTGCGGTCGGAGTCCGGCGACGGTGGCAGTGAGGCCGAGCCGGAGCCCGGCGGCAGCGGCATTCCGGTGCGGTCGGAGCCCGGCGGCAGGGGCGGCGCGGTGTTGTCGGGGCGCCCGGGCAGTGGCGTTCCCGAGGAGCCGGAGGCCGGGTCGAGGGCCGTCGGCGCGGGCGCTCGCCCGGAGGGGGCCGCCGCCGCGCCGCTGCCCTTCGCCCTGTCCGCCCGGGGCGAGGCCGCCCTGCGAGCCCGCGCCGCCGATCTGCTGCCCCTGGCCGACGAGGCCGACCCGCTCGACCTCGCCCACTCGCTGGCCACCACCCGGGCCGCCCTGCACGACCGGGCCGTGCTGGTCGCCGCCGACCGCGCCGAACTACGCGCCGCCCTCCACGGCCTGGCCTCCGGCGCCACCCCCCTCACCGGCCGCACCGACGGCGAACTCGGCTTCCTGTTCACCGGGCAGGGCAGCCAGCGGACCGGCATGGGCCGTGAACTCGCCGCCACCCACCCGGTGTTCGCCGACGCCCTGGACGACGCCTGCGCCCACTTCGACCTCCAGCTCGACCGGCCGCTGAAGGACGTACTGTTCGCCGAACCCGGCACCCCCGAGGCCGAACTGCTGCACCGCACCGAGTACGCGCAGCCCGCCCTGTTCGCCCTGGAGGTCGCCCTTCACCGCCTCCTGGAGAGCTGGGGCCTGACCCCGGACCAGCTCGCCGGGCACTCCGTCGGCGAGATCGCCGCCGCCCACGTGGCCGGCGTGCTCACCCTCCAGGACGCGACGATCCTGGTCGCCGCCCGCGGCCGGCTCATGCAGCGACTCCCCGAGGGCGGCGCCATGGCCGCCGTACGCGCCGCCGAGAAGGAGGTGACGCCGCTGCTCACCCCGCGCACCGGCATCGCCGCCGTCAACGGGCCCGCCGCCGTCGTGATCTCCGGCGACGCCGCCGACGTCGAGCGCATCGCCGCCGAACTCGCCGCGCGCGGCCACGACACCAAGCGCCTGCGGGTCAGCCACGCCTTCCACTCGCCGCTGATGGAACCCATGCTGGCCGAGTTCCGGCGCGTCGTGCACGTCCTGGACTACGCCGAGCCGAAGCTGCCGGTCGTCTCGACCGTCACCGGTACCGCCGTCACCTCCGAGCTGTGCGACCCCGAGTACTGGGTGGAACACGTCCGCGCCAAGGTCCGCTTCCACGACGCCGTGCGCACGCTCGCCGACGCCGGGGTGCGCACGTTCCTGGAGGTCGGCCCCGACGCGGTGCTGTCCGCCATGGGCCCCGACTGCACCGACGCACCCGGCACCGCCTTCCTGCCCGTCCTGCGGCGCGAGCGGCCCGAGGCACGCGAGGCCGTCACCGCGCTCGGCGCGGCTCACGCCCGGGGCGTCCCCGTCGACTGGCACCGGCACTTCGCCGGCCTGGGCGGCCGCCGCATCGACGTGCCCCACTACCCCTTCCAGCGGCGCCGCTTCTGGCTGGAGCAGAGCACCGCCGGCGACGCCACGGGCCTCGGCCAGCTCCCCGCGGGCCACCCGCTGCTCGCGGCCGTGGCAGCCGTCGGCGCCGAGGGCGTCGTACTCACCGGCCGGCTGTCCCCCCGTACCCAGCCCTGGCTCGCCGACCACGTCATCGCCGGGCGGGTGCTGTTCCCCGGCACCGCCTTCGTCGAACTCGCCCTGCGGGCGGGCGACCACGTGGGCGCGAACGCCCTGGAGGAGCTGACCCTCGGCACCCCGCTCGTGCTGCGCGCCGACGCCGACGTCGCCGTCCAGGTCGCCGTCGGCGAACCCGACGACACCGGCCGCCGCGGTGTCACCGTCCACACCCGCGCCGACGAAGCGGCCCCCTGGACCCGGCACGCCGCCGGCGTCCTCACCCGGGCCGCCACCCCGGCCGCCGACGCCGACCTGACCGCATGGCCACCGCGCGACGCCCGGCCGCTCGACACCACGAGCGTCTACGCCGGCCTCGCCGGGCAGGGCTACGGCTACGGTCCCGCGTTCCAGGGACTGCGCGCCGCCTGGCGGCACGGTGACGACATCTACGCCGAAGTGGCCCTGCCCGAGGACACCGCCGCCGACGCGGCCGCGTTCGGCCTGCACCCCGCGCTCCTCGACGCCGCGCTGCACGCCGCCGACCTCGACACCCCGCCGCGCCCCGAGGTGCTGGTGCCGTTCGCCTGGGCCGGTGTCACCCTGCACGCGAGCGGCGCGCACGCCCTGCGCGTGAAGATCACCCGTGGCGGCGGCGACACGCTCACCCTGCGCCTCGCCGACGCCACCGGCACCCCCGTGGCGTCCGTCGAGGCCCTGACCTCCCGCCCCGTACCGGCCGGCGACGTCCTGTACGCCGTGCGGTGGTCGCCGTACCCCCGGCCGGCGACCACCGCACCCCTGCGCACCGCCGTCCTGGACGGCGGAGCCGACGGAATCGGCGCCCTGCTCGCCCACCCCGCCCCGGACGCCGTCGTGCACCGCGTGGGCGGCCCGGCGGACGCCGACGCCACCGCGGCGCGCGCCCACGTCCGTGACGTACTGCGGCTGCTGCGCACCTGGCAGACGGACGAACGCCTCGCCGGCGCCCGGCTCGTCGTCGTCACCCCGCCCGCCAGCCCCGCCCACGCGGCCGTCCGCGGCCTGGTCCGCTCCGCCCAGGCGGAGCACCCCGGCCGCTACGTCCTCCTCCAGCACGAGGCGCTGCCCTCCGATGCCGAACTGCGCAGTATCCTCGCCACCGGCGAACCCGAACTCTCCGTCACCGAAGGGCAGTTCGCGGTGCCGAGGCTGACCGCGCAGCCCGCCGGGGGAGAGCCCGCCACCGACTGGGGCACCGTCCTCGTCACCGGCGGCACCGGCGGCCTCGGCGCGCTGCTCGCCCGGCACCTGGTCCGCACCCACGGCGTGCGCCGCCTGGTGCTCGCCGGTCGCCGCGGCAACGCCCCCGAACTGCTCGGCGAACTCACCGCGCTCGGCGCCGAGGTGACCGTCGCCGCCTGCGACGTCGGCGACCGCGAGGCGCTGCGCCGCCTGCTCGCGGAGCACCCCGTCGACTCCGTGGTCCACGCGGCGGGCACCCTCCGCGACGGCATCGTGGACACCCTCACCGACGAGATGGTGGACGAGGTCTTCCACGCCAAGGCGCTCGGCGCCTGGCACCTGCACGAACTGACCCGGGACCGCGAGCTTGCCCACTTCGTGCTGTTCTCCTCCCTCGCCGCCGTCCTCGACGGTCCCGGCCAGGGCAACTACGCCGCCGCCAACGCCTACCTCGACGCCCTCGCCGAGCACCGCGCCGCCCTCGGCCTGCCGGCCACCGCGCTCGCCTGGGGCCTGTGGGCCACCGACAGCGGCATGGGCGCCGCACTCGACGACACCGCCCGGCAGCGCATCGCGGGCCACGGCATTCCCGGACTGTCCGCCGAACGCTCACTGGAGCTGTTCGACGCCGCCCTCCGCTCCCGCGCACCCCGCCTGGTGCCCGTGGAGATCGACGCCACCGCCGTACGCCGCCGCCCCGACGGCATACCGCCCCTGCTGACCACCCTCGTCCGCCCGGTCACCCGCCGGGCCACGGCGAGCGCCACCGCACCCGCGACGGCCACCGGCTGGCGACTCGCCGCGCTGCCCGCCGCCGACCGCGACCGCGCCCTGCTCGGCCTGGTCCGCACCGAGGTGGCGGCCGTGCTGCGGCACGACGGACCGTCCGCCGTCGACCCCGGCCGGGCCTTCACCGACCTCGGCTTCGACTCGCTGGCCGCCGTCGAACTGCGCAACCGGCTGAACACCGCCACCGGACTGCGGCTGCCCGCCACCCTGGTCTTCGACCACCCCACCTCCCACGCCCTCGCCGACCACATCCGCGACACCCTCTTCGGCGCCGGCACGCAGGAGACCACCCCCGCCGTCCACGGCACCACCGCCGCCGACGACGACCCGATCGTCATCGTCGGCATGGGCTGCCGCTACCCCGGCGGGGTCCGCTCCCCGGAGGACCTGTGGCGGCTCGTCGCCGACGGCGTCGACGCGGTCGGCGGCTTCCCGGACGACCGCGGCTGGGACACCGAGGCGCTGTACGACCCGGAGCCCGGCACCCCCGGCCGCACCTACACCCGCGAGGGCGCCTTCCTGTACGACGCGGCCGAGTTCGATCCCGGCTTCTTCGGCATCGGCCCGCGCGAGGCCACCGCCATGGACCCGCAGCAGCGGCTCCTGCTGGAGGTGTCCTGGGAGGCGCTGGAGCGCTCCGCCATCGACCCGCAGCGGCTGCGCGGCTCCCGCACCGGTGTGTTCGCGGGCGTCATGTACCACGACTACGGCACCTGGTCGGCCGACGTCCCCGAGGACCTCGCCGCCTACCTCGGCAACGGCAGCCTGGGCAGCGTCGTCTCCGGCCGCGTCGCCTACGCCCTCGGCCTGGAGGGGCCGGCCGTCACCGTCGACACCGCCTGCTCCTCCTCGCTGGTCACCCTGCACCTGGCGGCCCAGGCACTGCGGCAGGGCGAGTGCGACCTCGCCCTCGTCGGCGGTGTCACCGTCATGTCGACGCCGGACACCTTCGTCGACTTCGCCCGGCAGCGCGGACTGGCCGCCGACGGCCGCTGCAAGTCCTTCGCGGCCGCCGCCGACGGCACCGGCTGGGGCGAGGGCGCCGGCATGCTCGTCGTCGAGCGCCTGTCCGACGCGCGCCGCAACGGCCACCGCGTGCTCGCCCTGGTCCGCGGCTCCGCCGTCAATTCCGACGGCGCCTCCAACGGCCTGACCGCCCCCAACGGCCCCTCCCAGCAGCGCGTCATCCGCGCCGCGCTGGCCGCAGCCGCACTCGCCCCGGCCGACGTCGACGCCGTCGAGGCGCACGGCACCGGCACCACCCTCGGCGACCCGATCGAGGCCCAGGCCCTCCTCGCCACCTACGGCCAGGACCGCGACGAACCCCTGTGGCTCGGCTCCGTCAAGTCCAACATGGGGCACACCCAGGCCGCCGCCGGTGTCGCCGGCGTCATCAAGATGGTCATGGCGATGCGCAACGGCGTCCTGCCGCGGACGCTGCACGTCGACGCGCCGTCCCACCAGGTCGACTGGGGCACCGGAGCCGTGGCCCTGCTCACCGAGCGGCGCCCGTGGCCCGAGACCGGCCGGGCCCGGCGGGCCGGCGTGTCCTCGTTCGGGATCAGCGGCACCAACGCCCATGTGATCCTGGAGGGGTTCGCCGAGCCCGAGCCCCCGGACGCGGACCCCGCCACCGCACCGCCGGTGCTCGCCCTCCCCGTCTCCGCCCGCTCCGCCGAGGCCCTGCGCGGCCAGGCCCGCCGCCTGCTGGAGCTGACCGGCACCGCCCCCGCCGACCTCGGCCTGGCCCTGGCCACCACCCGCGGCACCCACCCGCACCGGGCCGTGCTCCTCGCGACCGGCGACGAGCAGGCCACCACCGCGCTGGACGCCCTGGCACACGGCACCGAGGCACCCGGCCTGCTCGTCACCGGCTCCGCCACCGACGGCACCCTGGCCTACCTGTTCTCCGGCCAGGGCGCCCAGCGCCCCGGCATGGGCCGCGACTGGTACGACGCCTTCCCCGTCTACGCCGAACACTTCGACCGGGCCGCGGCGCTCTTCGACAAACACCTGGAGCGGCCCCTGGCCGACGTCGTCCTCGGCGACGCCGCCGAGATCCTGGAGCAGACCGCCTACACCCAGGCCGCGCTGTTCACCACACAGGTCGCGCTCTACCGGCTGCTGGAGTCCTTCGGGCTGCGCCCCGCCTGGCTGGCGGGCCACTCCGTCGGCGAGTTCGCCGCCGCGCACGTCGCGGGCGTGTGGTCGCTCCAGGACGCCGTCACCGCCGTCGCCGCCCGCGGCCGGCTCATGCAGGCCCTGCCCGAGGGCGGCGCGATGATCGCCGTCCAGGCGCCGGAGGAGGAGGTCGCGGCGCTGCTGAACGACCGGTGCTCGATCGCCGCCGTCAACGGCCCACGCGCCGTGGTCGTCTCCGGCGACGAGGACGCCGTCACCGAGGTCGCCGCCCACTTCACGACCACCCGCAGGCTGCGCGTCTCGCACGCCTTCCACTCGCCCCGCATGGAGCCCATGCTCGCCGCGTTCCGAGAGGTCATGACCGGCATCGAGGCCGCGGAACCGGCCGTGCCGATCGTCTCCACCCTCACCGGCGCCCAGGCCACCGCCGCCGAACTGGGCTCCGCCGACTACTGGGCAGGGCACGTACGGCAGACCGTGCGCTTCGCGGACGCCGTCGCGACACTGGCCGCGAACGGCGCCGACACCTTCCTCGAACTCGGTGCCGCGCCCGTGCTCACCGCCCTGGGCCCCGACTGCCTGCCCGACGCCGAGGACACCGCCTTCATCCCCACCGCCCGCAAGGACACCCCGCACCTGCCCGGTCTGCTCGCCGCCCTGGCCGCCGTACACACCCGGGGCTCGGACGTCGACTGGGCGGTGCTGTACGAGACCTACGCGGGCCGCCGTATCGAACTGCCCACCTACGCCTTCGACCACCGCCCCTACTGGCTCCCCACGGCCACCGTGACCGCAGGGGACGCCGCCGGGCACGGCCTCACCACCGCCGGCCACCCGCTGGTCAGCGCCCGCCTCGACCTCCCCGGCGACGCCGGCCTGCTGCTCACCGGCCGGATCTCCACCGCCACCCACCCGGTCCTTGGCGAACACGCCGTACTCGGCACCGTCCTGGTACCCGGCGCCGCACTCGTCGACCTCGCCCTGCACGCCGGACGCCTCACCGGGCGCCCGGTCCTGGAGGAACTCACCCTGCACGCCCCGCTGGTGCTGGACGCCGGCACCGCCGTACGCCTCCAGGCCGCCGCCCGCGCCGACGGCACCGTCGAGATCCACTCGCGTGCCGAGAACGCCCCCGCCGACGAGGAATGGACACGGCACGCCACCGGCACCCTCACCGGCCCCGCCCCCGCGCCCCCGGCCCCGCCCGCGCCCGGCGCCTGGCCGCCGCCCGGCGCCACCCCGCTCGACGTCACCGGGCTCTACCCGCGCCTGCACGACGAGGGCTACGACTACGGCCCCGTCTTCCGCGGCGTACGAGCCGCCTGGCGGCAGGGCGACACCCTCCTCGCCGAACTCGAACTGCCCGCGAGCGCAGGGCAGGACGCCGCCCGGCACACCCTGCACCCCGCGCTGCTGGACTCCGCCCTGCACGTCACCTCCCTGCTGTCCCAGCCGGACGACGAGCCCGGGGAACGGTCCGGCGCCCTCGCGCTGCCCTTCGCCTGGACCGGCGTCACCGTCCACGCCCACGGCTCCCTCACCGCCCGCGTGCGCGTCACCCACGGCACCGCCGGCACCCGCATCGAACTGACGGACCCCGAGGACCGGCCCCTCGCCACCGTCGAGTCGTACGCCACCCGCCCGGTCACCGCCGACCGGCTCACCCGGCAGCGGCGCCACCTGTACACCCTCACCGACGAACCGCTGCCCGAGACCGCGGGGCGCCCCGACCGCCGTACCTGGGCGGTCCTCGGCGACGACGACCTCGGCCTCGGCGCTCCCGTGCACCCCGGGCCGGACGCGCTCGGCACCCCCGTCCCCGACGTGGTGATCCTGCCGGTCACCGCCCCGCACGCGGAGGGCGAGCGACTGCCCGGCGCCCTGCGGACCGCCCTGGGCCGCACCCTGGAGACCCTGCGGGCGTGGTCGGCCGACGAGCGGTACGCCGGTTCGACGCTGGTCGTCCTCACCGGCGGCGGCCTCGCCGACGCCGCCGTGCACGGCCTGGTACGGGCCGCGCAGGCCGAGGACCCCGGCCGGATCCTCCTCGTCGAACGGGCCGCGCCCGACGGCCCCGTCCCGGACCGGGCCGCACTGGCCGCCCTCCTCGACTCCGGGGAGCCGGAGGTGCGGTGGCGCGACGGCCGGGCGCACGCGCCCCGCCTGGTCCGCGCCGACGACACCCCGGTCGCCGACCGCGCCTGGGGCACCGTCCTGGTCACCGGCGGCACCGGCGGACTCGGCGCCCTCGTCGCCCGTCACCTGGCCGAACGGCACGGCGTCACCCGCCTGGTGCTCACGAGCCGCCGCGGGCCAAAGGCGCCCGGCGCCGCCGCACTGCTCGCGGACCTGACGGACCTGGGCGCCGAAGCCGAGATCGTCGCCTGCGACGTCTCCGACCGCGCCGCGCTCGCCGCCCTGCTCGCCACCCGCCCCGTCGACAGCGTCGTCCACACCGCCGGCGTCCTCGACGACGGCCTGGTCACCGCACTGACCCCGGCCCGCCTCGACACCGTGCTGCGGCCCAAGGCGGACGCCGCCTGGCACCTGCACGAGCTGACCCGGGACCGCGAACTCGCCCACTTCGTGCTGTTCTCCTCGGCGGCCGGCACCATCGACGCCTCCGGCCAGGGCAACTACGCCGCCGCCAACGCCTTCCTCGACGCGCTGGCCGCCCACCGCGCCGCCCTCGGCCTGCCCGCCACCTCCCTCGCCTGGGGCCTGTGGTCCGGCGGCGGCATGGGCGCCGGCCTCGACGCGGCCGAGGTGCAGCGCATCGAACGCTCCGGCACCGGCGCGCTCGACCCGGCCGAAGCACTGGAGCTGTTCGACACCGCCGTGGCCTCCGGCAGCCCCGCCCTGCTGCCCGTACGGCTGGACACCGCCGCCCTGCGCCGCCGCGGCGACGACCTGCCGGCCGTACTGCGCACCCTGGCCGGTGTCACCGCCCGCCCGGACCAGGCCGACCGCGCCCGCACCCTCGGCGAGCAACTGGCCGCACTCCCCGCCGCCGACCACGAACACACCGTGCTGGAAGCGGTGCGTACCGAGGTGGCCGCCGTCCTCGGCCACGCCGGGCCGGCCGCCGTCGAGCCGCGCCGCGCCTTCACCGAACTGGGCTTCGACTCGCTCGCCGCCGTCGAACTGCGCAACCGGCTGAACGCGGTCAGCGGACTGCGGCTGCCGTCCACGCTGATCTTCGACTACGCCACCCCCGCGGCGCTCGCCGGCCACCTCCTCGAACGGCTCCTGCCGGACCCCGGGACCACGGACGACGGCACGGCGCACCACGGCGACGACGGCGATCTTCAGGGCCTCATCTCCCGCATCCCCGTCGCCCGCATCCGGGACGCCGGCCTGCTCGACAGCCTGCTGAAGCTCGCCGAGCAGGCACCGGACCCCGCCCCCGCCGACCGGGCCCTGGACATCAAGTCCATGGCCGTGGCCGACCTGGTGCGCGCCGCGCTCGACCGCAGCGGCACCCAGTGACCCCGCCCCGGTGTCGGACGACGCGCCGCGTCCGGCACCGGGTCACCCCGTCCCCCGGCGCACCCTCCACCGCGTCACCAGCGCCGCCGAGCCAGCAGGGAGCGACACCGACCGTGGACACATCCGTCGAGCAGATCGTCGAGGCGCTGCGCGAGTCATTGCTCGAGAACGAGCGGCTGCGCCGGCAGAACGACGAGATCACCGAGGCGGCGCAGGAGCCCGTCGCGATCGTCGCCATGAGCTGCCGCTACCCCGGCGGCGTCAGCACACCCGAGCAGCTGTGGCAGCTGGTCGACGCCGGCACGGACGCCGTCGGCGACTTCCCCGCCGACCGCGGCTGGGACGTCGAGGGCATCTACGACCCCGACCCCGACGCCCCCGGCAGGACCCATGTGCGCGAGGGCGGATTCCTGTACGACGCCCCGCAGTTCGACCCCGGCTTCTTCGGCATCAGCCCGCGCGAGGCCGTCGCGATGGACCCGCAGCAGCGACTGCTGCTGGAGACCGCCTGGGAGGCGTTCGAACGCGCCGGGATCGACCCGCACACCCTCAACGGCAGCCGCACCGGCATCTACGCCGGCGTCATGTACCACGACTACGGCAGCTGGCTCACCGAGGTGCCGGAAGGCGTGGAAGGCTACCTCGGCAACGGCAACCTGGGCAGCGTCGCCTCCGGACGCGTCTCCTACGTCCTCGGCCTGGAGGGGCCCGCCGTCACTGTCGACACCGCCTGCTCCTCCTCGCTCGTCGCCCTCCACCTCGCGGTGCAGGCACTGCGCACGGGCGAGTGCGGCCTGGCCCTCGCGGGGGGTGTCACGGTGATGTCCACACCCGACACCTTCATCGACTTCTCCCGCCAGCGGGGCCTCGCCCTGGACGGCCGCTGCAAGTCGTTCGCCGAGGGCGCCGATGGAACCGGCTGGGGCGAGGGCGCCGGCCTCCTCCTGCTCGAACGGCTCGGCGACGCACGGCGCAACGGCCACCCGGTGCTCGCCGTGGTGCGCGGCACCGCCGTCAACCAGGACGGCGCCTCCAACGGCCTCACCGCCCCCAACGGCCCCTCGCAGCAGCGCGTCATCCGCGCCGCCCTCGCCGACGCCCGCCTGCGGCCCCACCAGGTGCACGCCGTCGAGGCCCACGGCACCGGTACCCCCCTCGGCGACCCGATCGAGGCACAGGCCCTGCTGGCCACCTACGGCCAGGACCGCGAGGAACCGCTGTGGCTCGGCTCGGTCAAGTCCAACATCGGGCACACCCAGGCCGCCGCGGGAGTCGCCGGCGTCATCAAGATGGTGATGGCCATGCGGCACGGCCGGCTGCCCAGGACCCTGCACGCCGAGCGCCCCACCTCCCGGGTGGACTGGGCGGCAGGCGCCGTGGAACTGCTCACCGAGGCCCGTGACTGGCCCGCTGCGGGCGAGCCCCGTCGCGCCGCCGTGTCCTCCTTCGGCATCAGCGGCACCAACGCCCACGTCATCGTCGAGGCCGCCCCCGACTCCGAGGCACGGACGGCGGATCCCTCCTGGACCGGTCCGCTTCCTCTGGTGCTGTCCGGCAAGGGCGACCAGGGCCTCGCCGCCCAGGCCCGCCGGCTCCTCGACCACCTCACCACCGCCACCGCCCCGGTCCCCGACATCGCCCACACGCTCGCCACGGGACGCGCCGCACTGGACGAGCGGGCGGTCGTCACCGGCACCGGCCTGCCCGCGCTCACCGCGGGCCTCACCGCACTCGCCGAGGGCGGGGCCGCGCCGAACGTGGTGCGCGGCAGGCCCGCGGGGGAGTCCCGCATCGCCTTCGTCTTCCCCGGCCAGGGCTCCCAGTGGGCCGGCATGGCCGCCGATCTGCTCGACACCTCACCCGTGTTCGCCGCGCGCATGGCCGACTGTGCCGCGGCCCTCGCGCCCGTCACCGACTGGGACCTCGTCGAGACCGTGCGGGCGCGGCAACCGCTGGAGCGGGTGGACGTCGTCCAGCCCGTGCTGTGGGCGATCATGGTGTCCCTCGCCGAGGTGTGGCGCGTACACGGGGTCCGGCCGGCCGCCGTCATCGGCCACTCCCAGGGCGAGATCGCCGCGGCCTGCGTGGCCGGCGCGCTCTCCCTCGCCGACGGCGCCCGCATCGTGGCCCTGCGCAGCCGCGCCATCGCCCACGGACTCTCCGGCCGCGGCGGCATGATGTCGGTGGCCCTGCCCGAGACCCGGGTGCGCGACCTCGTCGCGGGCTACGACGGCCGGGTCCAGGTGGCCGCCGTCAACGGCGCCTCCTCCGTGGTGCTGTCCGGCGACGCCGACGCCCTCGACGAACTCCGCGACACGATCGTCGCGGGCGGCGGCCGCGCCAAGCGGCTCCCGGTGGACTACGCCTCGCACAGCGCCCACGTCGAGTCGATCCGGGAACGGCTGCTCGCCGACCTGGCGGATGTCCGGGCCCGGCCCGCCGAGGTGCCGTTCTACTCCACCGTCACCGGCGCCCGGCTCGACACCACCGGCCTGGACGCCGGCTACTGGTACACGAACCTGCGGCAGAGCGTGCTGTTCGAGCCGGCCACCCGCACCCTGCTGGACGCCGGGTACGGGGTGTTCGTCGAGTGCAGCCCCCACCCGGTGCTCCTGCACAGCATCGAGGAGACCGCCGACGCCGCGGGCACCGGCATCACCGGCCTCGGCTCGCTCCAGCGCGACAACGGCGGCCCCGAACGCTTCCTGGCCGCCCTGGGCGAAGCCTTCGTCTCAGGCGTCCCGGTCGACTGGTCGGCCGTCTTCGACGGCATGCCCGTACGCCACGCCGACCTGCCCACCTACGCCTTCCAGCGCGAGCGCCACTGGCTCGGCCGGTCCACCGGCACCGGCGACGTCACGGCCGCCGGGCTCAGGGCCACCGGCCACCCGCTGCTGGGTGCCGCCGTGCAGGTCGCCGAGGGCGGCACCCTGTTCACCGGCCGCCTCTCCACCGCCACCCACCCATGGCTGGCCGATCACGCCGTGGCCGGCACCACCCTGCTGCCCGGCACCGCCCTCGTCGAGCTGGTGCTGGGCGCCGGCCACGACCTCGGCTGCGGACACCTCGCCGAACTCACGCTCCAGGCCCCGCTGGTGCTGCCCGGTCGTGGCGCGGTCCAGCTGCAACTGCGTGTGGCCGCCGCCGACGCCACCGGACACCGCGCGCTGACCGTCCACTCCCGCCCCGAGGGTGCCGACGACACCGCCTGGACCCCGCACGCCACCGGCCTGCTCGCCCCGCAGACCACCCCGCCCGCGTTCGACCTCACGGCCTGGCCGCCCCGGGACGCCGAGCCCGTGCCGGTCGAGGACGCCTACGCCGAGCTGGCCGGACTCGGCTACACCTACGGGCCGGCCTTCCAGGGCCTGCGCGCCGCCTGGCGACGCGGTGACGAGACCTTCGCCGAGGTCGAACTGCCCGTCGACGCGGACAGGTTCGCCCTGCACCCGGCCCTGTTCGACGCCGCACTGCACGCCGACGGCCTCGGCACCGACGCCCAGGACACCGCCCGGCTGCCCTTCTCCTGGACCGGCGTCTCGCTGCACGCGGCCGGGGCCACCGCCCTGCGCGTCCGCCTGCACGGCGGCGAGACCCTGTCCCTCCAGCTGGCCGACCCCACCGGCGCCCCGGTCGCCGAGGTCGAGGCCCTGGTCTCCCGGCCGGCCGACCCGGCCGCGCTCGACGCCGGTGCCCGCGTCGACGACCTCTACCGGCTGGACTGGCCGGCGCTGCCCGTGCCCGGTGCTCCCGCACCCGAGTACGCCGTCCTGGACGAGCGCGGCCCGGCCGCGCTGGACACCGTGCCCGCGTGGGCGGTGCTCCCGGTCCAGGACGCCGACGATCCGCTCGGCGGCTCCCGCCGGGCGGCCGGGACGGTCCTGTCCGTCGTACGGGACTGGCTGGCCGAGGAACGCACGGCCGACGCACGGCTGTTGGTGCTCACCCGGGGTGCCGTGACGGTGGGGGAGGAGGACGTCACCGACCTGGCGGGCGCCGCCGTGTGGGGCCTGGTCCGGGCCGCCCAGGGCGAACATCCGGGACGGTTCGTACTCGTGGACGTCGACGGTGGTGACGCCGGTGCCGTGGCGGCCGGTGCCGTGGACCGTGACCGCGGTGGGGCCGGTGCCGGGTCGGCTGGTGACGCGGTTCGCCGTGAGGCCGGTGCCGTGGATCGTGATCTTGAGGCAGATGCCGTGACGGCCGGGGCCGTTGACGGCGACCGTGGTGACGCCGGTGCCGTGGATCGTGATCGTGGTGGGGCCGGTACCGGGGATCGCGACCGGGGTGACGCCGCTGCCGCGGTGGCCGCCGCCGTGGCGAGCGGTGAACCCCAACTCGCCCTGCGCGACGGGACGGTGCACGTGCCCCGGCTGGCCCGGGCCGCGGCGCGGGACCAGGTGCCGTCGCTCGACCCGGACGGCACCGTGCTGATCACCGGCGGCACCGGTGTGCTGGGTGCCCTCGTCGCCCGGCACCTGGTCGCCGCGCACGGCGTACGCCGCCTGGTGCTGGCCGGGCGCAGCGGCACCGCCGCCGACGACTTCGCCGATCTGGACGCGGAGATCGTCGTGGCCCGCTGCGACGCCGCCGACCGCGGGCAACTGGCCCGCCTCCTCGCCGAGACGCCGTCCGGGCACCCGTTGACCGCGGTCGTGCACCTCGCCGGCGTCCTCGACGACGGACTGGTGACCGACCAGACCCCCGAGCGCCTGGACGCCGTGCTGCGCCCCAAGGCCGACGCCGCCTGGCACCTGCACGAGCTGACGCGTGATCTCGGCCTCGCCGCGTTCGTGCTGTTCTCCTCCGCCGCCGGCACGGTCGACGGCGCCGGACAGTCCGGCTATGCCGCCGCCAACGCCTTCCTCGACGCGCTCGCCGCCCACCGCAGGCACCACGGACTGCCCGCGCACTCGCTGGCCTGGGGCTTCTGGGAACAGCGCACCGGACTGACCGCACACCTCACCGACGCCGACGTGGCACACATGGCGCGTGCCGGCGTCCGCCCCCTGCCCACCGAACAGGGCCTGCGCCTGCTCGACGCCGCCCTGAGCGCCGACGAGCCGCTGCTGCTCCCGGTCGGCCTCGACCTGGCCGCGCTGCGCCGCGCCGACGACGTCCCGGCCGTGCTGCGCGGTCTGGTGCCCGCCCGCGCCCGCCGCACCGCGGCCTCCCGCACCGACTCCTCGTCGCCCGCCGACCGGCTGGCCGCCCTCGGTCCCGCCGAACGCGACACGGCCCTACTGGAACTCGTCCGCACCCATGTCGCCGCGGTGCTCGGGCACGGAAGCGACATGGCGCTCGATCCGCGCCGCTCCTTCCGCGAGTTGGGCTTCGACTCGCTGACGGCGGTGGAACTGCGCAACCGGCTCGGCAACGCCGTCGGCCTGCGCCTGCCGGCCACCCTCGTCTTCGACTACCCGGACGCGGGCGCGCTCGTGGCATACCTGCGGACGGAACTCTTCGGCGCGCAGGCAGAGATCGCCACCGAGGTCGCCGCCGAAGCCGCCGCCGAGGCTGCCGTGCGGGAAGCGGACGAGCCGGTCGCCATCGTCGCCATGGCCTGCCGCTACCCCGGCGCCGTCGACACGCCCGAGGAGCTGTGGCGGCTGCTGGCCGAGGGCCGCGACGGCATCGGCGCCTTCCCCACCGACCGCGGCTGGGACCTGGACGGCCTGTACGACCCGGAGCCGGGCAAGGCCGGCCACTCCTCCACCCGGTCGGGCGGATTCCTGTACGACGCCGCCGACTTCGACCCCGACTTCTTCGGCATCGGCCCCCGCGAGGCCCTGGCCATGGACCCGCAGCAGCGGCTGCTGCTGGAGACCTCCTGGGAGGCGCTGGAGCGGGCCGGTATCGACCCGCACGCCGTACGCGGCAGCCGCACCGGTGTCTTCGCCGGCGTCATGTACCACGACTACGGCAGCAGGCTGCGCCGGGTTCCCGAGTCCGTCCGCGACCACCTCGGCAACGGCAGCCTCGGCAGTGTGGCCTCCGGTCGGGTGGCCTACGCCCTCGGCCTGGAGGGCCCGACCCTCACCGTTGACACGGCGTGCTCGTCGTCGCTGGTGGCGCTGCACCTGGCCGCGCAGGCGCTGCGGCAGGGCGAGTGCACCCTGGCGCTGGCCGGCGGTGTGTCCGTGATGTCGACCGTCGACACGTTCGTCGACTTCAGCAGGCAGCGCAACCTCGCCGCCGACGGCCACGCCAAGTCCTTCGCCGACGCGGCGGACGGCACGGCCCTGTCCGAGGGCGCCGGCATGCTCGTCCTGGAGCGGTTGTCCGACGCGCGCCGCAACGGGCATCCCGTGCTGGCCGTCCTGCGTGGTTCCGCGGTC
>NZ_JAERRH010000035.1 GCF_016741855.1 Streptomyces musisoli
ACCTCCTCGAGCGGTGGATACCCAGTGTGAACGGACATGACTGTCTCCTCTCCGACGATTCCGACGATGGGTGCTCTTGGGCAAGCCCCTGTCCTGCCCTCCAATCTCGCGCCCTGCCCTTCGGCACCCCGTCGCCCACTCGGTGGGTCTGCCGGGGGAGCGGCCCCGCCCGACTGGGGGACCCAGCTCAGGAAGCCGTCGGATAAGCTGCGCCCAATCTAGTTGTGCACAACTTAATTGTGTGTATGCTGGATGACCTGAGGGCAACACCTCGACGACTTCCCGGAAGGTGATCTCATGACAATCCGTCGCAACACCAAGATTGCGGCCGTGGCCATAGCTGCGGGTGTCGCAGCAACGGTCGGCACCGGCGCGTTCGCAGCCGCATCCCCGGCACCCTCGCACGCCGCCGCCAAGCCCACCATCGTCCTGGTCCACGGCGCGTTCGCGGACTCGTCCAGCTGGAGCAACGTCGTCAAGGACCTCCAGCACCGGGGCTATCGCGTCATCGCGCCCGCCAACCCGCTGCGCGGCCTGCCCGGCGACTCCGCCTATCTCGCCAGCGTGCTGCACAGCATCCGTGGACCCATCGTTCTGGTCGGGCACTCATACGGCGGTGAGGTGATCACCAACGCCGCCGCGGGTGACGCCGACGTCAAGGCCCTCGTGTACGCGGCCGCCATCGCCCCTGACAAGGGGGAGAGCGCCAACGACATCCTGGGTGCCTTCCCCGGCAGCAAGCTCCCGGATGCCCTCGACCAGGTGCCCTACCCGAACGCCGACGGAAGCACCGGCACCGACCTCTACATCAAGCCGGACAAGTTCCGGGAGGCCTTCGCCGCTGACGTGCCCGCCTCGACCGCTGCGGTCATGGCCGCAACCCAGCGTCCCATCGACGCTTCCAGCCTCGCCGCCAAGAGCCAGGCGGCGGCGTGGAAGAACATCCCCTCGTGGTACCTCGTCGCCACTGAGGACAAGGCCATTCCGCCGGCCGCCCAGCGCTTCATGGCCGAGCGTGCCGCCGCACACACGGTCGAAGTCCGCTCGGCCCACGACGTCGCCGTTTCCCACCCCGCCGCCGTGGCCGATCTCATCGTCGACGCTGCCCGAACCGCCGTCCACAACTAGCGTCACCAAGAGGCCGCAACCAGCCACCTGGCCGGACTCCGCAGCGCCGGCGCCGTCCCTCGGTCCGCCCGGTGATCCAGACGGAAGTTCCTAGCCGTCGATGTCGAGTGCTGTTCCGTACAGCCGGTCCACCTGCAACCGGACGACCACCCGGCGCTCGGCAACCAGCTGCTCCAGGAACGCATCCTCGTCCTTTGGCCTCATGGCCTTCGGAATCATCGCGAGCAGTTCCCGCCCGGTCGCGTCGCCAGGAACAGTCGTGATCTCGGAGACCTCGGCCTCGCCTTCGGCCACGGCGAACGACCACACGTCGCCGCCCTGCACATGCAGCGCCGCACGCGGGTTGCGCCGTATGTGCGTGACCTTGACGCGGTCGGCCGTCGTCGAGAACCGCACCGTGCGGGCCTCGGGGTCCCAGCTGTACAGCATGGTGGTCAGATGGGGGTGGCCACCGCGCTTGACGGTGGCGAGCGTGCCGAACTGCTGCTCGCCGAGCAGCCGGGAGAGAGCTTCGTCGGACAGTGGGCGAGGCGCTGGTCCTTGAGTCATGACATGATCAACGCCCTTGGCCGCCCAGGAATTTCCTGGGCTCCTGAACACGGACACTCCGAACCCGCTCAGCCGTCCTCGCGGCAGATGATGAACCGGGGGAAGGGGTGCCGTCCGGGGCGGGTGCCGATCTCGTCGATCGCCGCACGGATGTCGTGCAGGTCGCCGACGGTCATCTCCAGGGGCGGCTCGTCCGGCTGGTAGGTCGTGCGGATCGGGTAGTCCACACCGGCCTGGTCGGTCATCTCGACGTGGCAGCCCAGGACATGGGTGACCGGGCGGGTGTCGGCGAACGCGATCAAGCGGTCGATCGTCCGGCCGAAAGCCGCCCAGTCCTCCACGTACAACCGCCCGGGATACACCGTGTCGCCGGTGAGCAGGAACCCGGTGTGCGGGTCGTAGTACGTGACGGCAGCCTCGTGGTGGCCCGGGGTGGCCAGACACTCCAGCACCCGGCCGCCGAGGTCGAGCCGGGCGACCCGGTCGGGCTCCTCGTCGAAGCCGAAGTACGACCGGACACTGTCCAGATCCGCCCCCACCACGGTGGTACCGGGACGGTCGCCGAACTGTGCGTCGCCCGCGACGTGGTCGTGGTGCGCGTGGGTGTGCAGCACCAGCAGTTCATGGTCGTCGCGCGGATGCCCGGCCAGCCAGCGTCCGACCAGTTCGTCGACCACTCGGCGCAGCGGGAAGAACTCGGCCGACTCGGTGGCTCCGGTGTCGATGAGCACGGCACGCGCATTGCCGAAGATCAGGAACAGGAACGGCGCCTCGTAGTCGATCGCCTTGTTCTGGCGCAGGATGAACGTGTGCTCGTCGTAGGCGTGGACCTGGATGTCGGGGTCGGTGTTGTGCTTCGCCGACGGCGAGCCGTGGATCCAGCCGGCATCGAGGGCGCGGTGCCCCGGTGCCTCGGACACGAAGTCGATCCACTTCCCGTGTACGCCCATGACGCCTCCCGCGAGCGTCGTCTTGTCGGACCGGGTACGGCGCACATCTCGTCCGGGGCAGGCACTCCTGCGCCTCCGGCCGGAATGTACTAGGCGCGCCGAGTACGAGCAACCGGTTGCAGCCTGCGCATCCGGCCGGCCCGCCGCCCGCCACACCGGTTCCGAGCAGTTCCCTACCGACGAATGCGGACTCGGCAGCGGCCCGGACGCTGAACGAGCGGGGCCCGGCCACGTGGGTGATGGGCGGGATGGCAGGATCGGCGGATGATGGCTGTCGATCCGTTGCTGAAGCAGGCTCAGGCCTTATGGGAGACGCTGGCTGCTGTGCCGGTGTCGTTTCCCCTGGCGGAGGGCTTGAACGTGGTCACATCGCCCGTCTCGCGGCTGGCGCCGCCCTCGTGGACGGGGATCGTGGTGCTGGGGGACTCGGCGATCGTCACGGCGCCGACGGACAGGGCCGCGCAGATGCTGCGTCGGGTCCTGGGCGGGTTGCCGACCAGTGCGCTGGCCTCTCCGGCAGCGGTTCGGGCCGTATTGCCGGTCAATGAGGTGCTGGGGCCGGCGGTCTTGGGATACGTGTCACGTGACGTCTTCCGCCCGGTGCCGGCCGACCGTTCCGTCGAGCGGCTCGCCCCCGGCCATCCGGACCTGTTGGCACTGGTGAAGTCGGTGCCGCCCGAGGACGCCGGTGAGAGCGCGATGGACGAGATCACCTCCGCCGCGTTCGTCGTGCGCAAGGGCGCCGACGTGGTGGCCGCGGCGGGGTTTCAAGCCTGGCCCGCGTCAGCCGCCCATCTGTGCGTGCTCACCGCACCAGGGGAAAGAGGCCGCGGGCTGGCGCGGCAGGTCGCTTCCGCTGCGGTGGCGCAGGCACTCGCCGACGGTCTGCTCCCGCAATGGCGTGCCCGCCCGACGGCCTCCCGCAACGTCGCACGGGCGCTGGGGTTCCGTGAGCTGGGAAGCCAGCTCAGCCTCCGCTTGGACCAGGAGGAGCTTCGCCCGAACGACTGACCGGCTCAAGCGTGTGCAGCCCTCGCGGCAGACGGATCAGACGGCACGTCCTCGGTCTCGTGGGCTCGGCCTGTCCCGCCGCACGAGCCCTGCGCTCAGGACAGGTCGCCCGGCGGCAGCAGCCGGCGCAGGGCCGCCGCCTCCAGCAGGACTTTCTGGGCCCGGTCGGCACGTCCCATGTCATGGAGTACGAGGCCGATCCGTCCCAGCGACGAAGCGAGGCGGGCACGGTAGGTGTCCGGGTCGGTGCCGGCGAGCCTGCGGTGGATCTCCCCGGCCTCCTCGATGGGGGCCAGGGCGGATTCGTAGCGGTTCAGCGCGTACAGCACCGAGCCCTGCGCGTTGAGCGCCGTGGCGAGCGTGGGCAGGTAGCGGGCGTCGTCCCGGGTCAGCCGTCGGTACAGCTCGACCGCCTCGCCGATCGGTACGACGGCCTCCGCGGGCCGGCCGTCGGAGTAATGGCGTTGAGCCAGGTTGAACAATGCGACGGCGAGGACGGGGAGGTGCGCGGCCGGGGTCTGCTGCACCAGCCGGCGCTGAACGGAGACGGCGGTCTCCAGCACCCGTACGGGGTCGACGGGACCTGGCCCTCGATCCGGTGAGGGCTGTGCGGTCGCCGGTGGGGCCGCGGGCCGGGGCGGGTGGGGCGGGGGCTGCCGGAGGGCCTGGTGCCGGATCGCGGTGGCCTCCTGGACGGCGGCCCGGGCCTCGTCCGGCCGGCCGGTGTCGCCGAGTACGCCCGCCAGGTCGTCCAGAGTCCTGGCGAGCGGCTGCTGCCGTCCTGCCGGGTCGTGCTCCGCTGTCGTGCGCTGTATGGCCACTGCCTGCCGCAGGTCGTTCTCCGCCTCCGCCAGCCGTCCCAGGCGCCGCATGAGGCGCCCGCGGTCGGCCAGGTTGCGGGCGAGCGCCGGGAAGTGGGCCACCGGATCGTGTTTCGCCAGCGCCCAGCCGATGGCGACCGCCTCCGTCACGGCCTCGGCCGCCTGCTCCCCGCGATCCGACTCGGACAGTCGCAGACCGAGCAGACGCAGTGCGTCACCGAGCCCGGCGACATGGGGGAAGGAACTGCCCATCTCCCGCCGGTGGATGGCGACCGCTTCCGCCGTGGCGCTCAGCGCGTCCTCCGCACGGCCCAGGGCCGACAGTTCGCTGCCGAGCCTGGCCAGGACGTCCGCCAGGTCGAGCAGGTGAGCGGACGGGTTCCGCTCCACCAGACGGCGCAGCACGGTCGCCGCCTGTTCGAAGGCGTCGGCCGCCTCATCGCGCTTGTCCAAGTGGGACAGCGTGATGCCGAAGTCACGCAGCGAACGGGCGAAGTCGGTCAGATGGGCGGCCGGGGCGGACCGGGCCAGCTCCCGGAAGATGGCCATCGCGTCCATGGTCGGCTGGGCCGCTTCCCAGTGCCGTCCGAGCAGACGCAGCCGGGCGCCTCGGGCGCTCAGCCCCTGCGCCAGCCGGGGCAACGCGCTGTCGGGGTCGGTCCGCACCAGGAGCCGGAGGGTGGCCACGGCCTCCTCGGTCAGATCCAGCGCCAGCTCCGGACGGCCGAGCGCTTCGGCCAGGTCGCCGGCGGTCAGGAAGGACGCGGCGGTGGTGGGCAGATAGGTCTCCGGGTCGGCCTGGATGAGTGCCTTGCCCACTTCGCAGGCCTCCGCGGCGAACCGGAACGCTTCCATGAGCAGGCCGGCGTCGGCCGCCGCCCGGCTGAGACGGTTCAGAGCGGTGGCCTGCTCCGGCATGACCGAGGCATCCGCCTCGGCCATCCGGTGTCGTCCGAGGTCCACCGCCTCACCGAGGTTCATGGCTGCCTCGGCATGCCGTCCGGCATAGGTCAGACGCAGCCCCAGCCTGCTCAGCAGCTCCATCCGCCGGACGGGGTCGGTGACCGCGGCCAGGCGATGCCGGGTGACTCGCTCGCACGTCGCCGCGGCGCCGACGTCCAGATCGGCGTGCCGCTCCTCCCCCGTCCGGCTGCGGACCGTGTCGTCCACCGCCTCCAGCATCGCCAGGTCGACGTCCTCGATGCCGGCCAGCTGCACCAGGGCTGAACTGCCGGCGGCAGCGCCCAGATCGGGATCGCGGCGCAGCGCCGGGTAGAGGTGCCGGTGACCGACGTGCGGCCACCGGTCGGCAGCGGCGGCGAGAAACGTGACGGCACGTGCGGTCCACGGCGGCGCGTAGCCGTCCGCACCGCGGCCCAGCAGGGTGGTGCAGCCCGCGGCGGCCCAGTCGTCCGTGGAATAACCCGTGACCGGGCTGCCGGGCAGGGTGAGCGCCAGGAAGTCCTCGGCGAGCCGGTCGGGCAGCAGCGGCTGGAGCACCCCGGCACGTGCCGGGTCGGTGGGCGGGTAGCACACGGCGTGATCGGCGAGGAGAACCTCCGGCGGGGTTCCCGGGAGCAGCGCCGGTAACAGCCCCCCGGCGAGCGCACGACTGGTCAGCCCGGTGAGGGAGGCGATGAACACCATACGCGCCATCACCTCGGCAGGCGTGCGGTACGTGAGTCCGTCGCCGGAACTCTCATACAGCTGCTGCCAGTTCTCGTGCTCGCGGTCCAGCAGATACGTGGTCAGCCCGACCATGCCGCCGGGCGGCCGGCGACCGTGGACCGCGGCGTCGACCGCGACCAGGGCAGCCATCAGCACAGCGAGGGTCAGCCCGAAGTCCGGGTGATCCAGCGGCCCCGGCGGCAGGATCGTCTCGGGACGGGCGGCCCCCGGGTGGCGGCGCGCGAAACCGTCCCGGGCGACCCGGAACAACCGCTCCCTGTCCGGGCCGGTGTCGGGCAGGGGCGACAGACACTGGTCGGACGTGTCGACGTTCTCACGGAGCCGGCCCAGCCGACCGCGGACGGCCGGCCAGCCACCCGCCGAGCGGGCCAGCAGCAGAACCCGGGCGGGTACCCCCTGCCGCAGCAGCCGGTTGTGGAAGAGCCAGCTCAGATGGGAGCCGGGCCACCGATCGGCGTAGTCGCCCAGGAGCAGTACCCCCGCACACCCCTCCAGGCGCAGATCCTGGCTGTCCGCCGCCGGGGGATGGGTTTCCGTACCGTGGACGGCGTCCACCACCTTCCACCCGGCCTCCTGGGAAGCGGCCGCGAGTTGCGCCGCGAGCCGCGTCTTGCCCTGCCCTCCTTCCCCGTGGAGCCAGCGCACCGCGAGGCTGCCCTCCGCGTCACGCCAGTCCACCAGAGACTGGAACTCCGTCTCGCGGCCGACGAACTCGACGACCTCGGCGCGGGCGTCGAGCATCCGGCTCGGCTGCGCCCGCAGCCACCCCGCGTCCAGACCGGTGACCCGCCGGTGCTCGAACAGCAGGTACACCGGGGTGCCGTCACCGAAGACATGGATGTCGGCCCCCACCGCACCGTACGCGTAGCCCGCCTCGGCCCGTACCTCCTGGAGCCGCTCCGGTGTCCGCCCTCCACCAGCCTGCGGCATCACTGCTGTCGGCCGTCCTCACCGGTGGAACCGGGCGCCGTGGGAAGTCCCTGGTGGTAGTGGATGACGTTTCCGCCCAGCACCCCGTACACCGTCCCCCGATCACGCGCGATATTCGTCTGCACCCACTGCTTGCCGCCTTCGGGAAGCTCTCGCCGGATCATCTCGACCAGGTCACGCAGATCAGCTTCCGCGCCGGGGTGCTCGCTGAGCAACTGGGCGAACAGCAACTGCCACTGTCCCGACAGAAGCTGCCTGGCCTGGTCGGGGTCGTCCGCCTGCCGGACCATCAGCGCGTGCTGGTCCAACTGCGCCTCCAGCGTGGGGTTCTGGTCACCGCTCCAGCGCCGGTACAGCCGCACCGCGCCGCCACGGGCCCCCTGCCAGACATCGGTGGCCATGGCTGCCACCAGGGCCCCCGCACCACTGGCCGCCAACGTCGTCATCGCCTCCGGCAGCATTACTGTCCCCTCTTGAAACGCCTGTGTCATAGCAAGTTTCCGGCTATCACACCCGGCGAGCAAGGACCCCCGACTCGGTGAACGGCACGGGATGCACTTTGCGCCGATCGGCTCCGGGCCCTGGCGCGCACCGGAGGACATGCACCGGCGGGAAGGACGGCCGGCACGCCACGCGATGACGGGTGATCTCGGTGCTTGCCGGTGCCGACAGCGTGGCCGCACCCTTCTGTGTCCGGTCCGCGCAGACGGCGCGAACCTGGCCGGCATCCTCGGCGGTCAGTTCCCGGGCGACGGCCTTGATGTTCTCCTGCACGATGGTCGGAAGGTCCGCCACCGGCGGATGGTCCGGGTAGACGCGCTCCATCCCGGTGCTGATCGACCTCTGTTCGCCAGGGGTGACCGTGCCGCCCCCGGGGGAGTCCGGGGCGACCGCCGACCGGACGAGGCCGCGAAACCGCTGGAGGTAGCGGCGCTGGTCATCGATCAGCGTGCGGGCCGGTCCCGGGGTTCCGTGCCCCGGGTACATCGTTCCGGCCGCGGGAAAGCGCCGGCGCAACTGAGCCAGGATCCCGAGCCAGCCACAGCTGTGCCCCTCGATGAGCGCGGGCGTGACCTTCCTGCCCGCCAGATCGCCGGAGAAGAGGTCGCCGGTGTCGGGACGGTAGTAGACGGTCGCGGTGTCCGACTCACCGTAGGCGAAGCCGGCGGTCTTGAAGCGAATTCCGCCGACCCGCAACGGTGCCCCGTCCTCGAAGGTCCGGTCGGCATACCGGAGTTCGGCGGGGAAGCGGGGGTTCGCCGAACGGGCCAGCGGATAGAAGCCGCGCCTGTCCTCCCGCATCGCCTTGTCGGTCGCCCTGGACGCGAGGATGGGGGCCTCGGGGAAGGCCTCGTGGAAGGCGCCCGCCCCGCCCACATGGTCGGGATGGGAGTGGGTCAGCAGAATCGCCGCGACGGGCTGGCCGGTCTCCCTGATCTGCGCGATCGCCTTCCGGGCGTCGGCCGGCGTGCGCAGGGTGTCGACGAGGATCAGGCCTTCCGGCGCCTGGATCCAGTACGTGTTGACGGAACCCGGGTTGGGTGAGGCGAACCGTCCGGGCCGCGCCGCTTTCCCGGCGGATGCTTCGGAGGTGCCGTCGCTGGAACAACCCACCAGCGACGCGATCGCGCATAGGGCGGCGGAGGCCGTGGCCAGCAGGCGCCGGAGTCGCTGGTTCATCGGGAGCCTTCGCGATGTCGGGGGTACGAGGGAACGGTGAACGCCCGGCGGTGGGCGGTGGCTTCGGTGAACGAAGTCACCGCAAGGTCCTGCCGAAGTGAGCGGCCACCGTGTCCAGCGCGAGCGTGACCTGTGGGTCCTGGTCGTAGAAGTCGAACTGGGTGCCCTCTGTCCACTGGATGTCCTTGGGACCGGCCAGCCCGGCGTGGAAACGTCGGGCGCCGTCAGGGATGGCGGCGTCCTCGCTGTGGACGAGCTGGGTGGGCTGGGTGATGTGCGGCGCCAAGGCGATGGAGTCGTAGGTGAGCCAGTCCTCCCACGCCATCACGGCGAACCGGTTGGGCCAGACGGGGATGCCGCCGCGAGCGGGGTTGAGGTAGAAGTCGATGTCGTAAGGCATGGCCGCGCGTTCGTCGGTGGTGCTGACCACCGGGACGTAGTCGATCTCACCGGTCCGCGCGAACCGGGCACGGGCTTCCCGGGCAACTTTGATCTTCTGGGCGACCGCGTCGGCACCCCCGTAGGCAGCCTCGCAGATCGCGGCGTCGTGGAGCCAGGGCGCGACCAGGGCCAGGGAGCCGATGCGTGTGTCATGGGCCGTGTTGTCCGCCATGTACATCGCGGCCGCACAGATCCCGAGGGCGCCCAGCCGGCCGGTGTCGACCGACGGGTGGGCGGCCAGGAACGTCACCGCGTGGTGGATGTCGCGGACCTTGCGTGCTGGGTCCTCCACGTCGCGTGGTTCGCCGCCGGATTCGCCGAATCCGGCGAAGTCGAACGACAGGGCGGCGTAGCCGCGGTCGGCCAGCCGTTCGGCGTACCGGTCGGCCATCAGCTCCTTGACGCTGGTCCAGGTACCGGCCACCACGATGCCCGGAGCCGGGGCGCCGCTGTCGGGCAGGAACAAGTTGCCGGTCAGCGTCGTCCCATCGCTGGGGAAGGTGACCTTCTGCTCAGTTGTCACGGACAGACCTTTCTGGCTGCTTGGTTGACGTGGACAGGGCCGGCGCGGGGAGAGAGGCGGCCGGCAGGCAGGACGGTGCCGGGCCGTCGGCTCAACCGGCCGCCTTCGCCGCTGGCGCCATCAGCCCTTTGTTGCCGTCGGCCCAGGCGGCCGTCATCAAGACGCCGCTGATCTTCCACTGCCCACCGGTGCGGACCAGGTCGAACCGGTAGGTGCCGCCGAGCGTCCACAGCGGTGCCCCGAACGGTTCGGCCAGCCGATGCGTGGCCTGGAACGACGCGGTGCACACTGCCGTGTCGCCCGCCAGTGTCACCAGGTGGTTGGTGATCAGATGCTGGGTCGCGTCGAACCCACCCAGTACCCGTGCCCAGGCGTCGACGATCCGCCCCGGCGACAACACGGCCGGTTCACCGCCGTTCAGGCTCGTGTAGTCCAGACGCACGTCGTCGGCGAACACGGTCTTCAGCGCCTCCCACTCGCGCTGGTCGGCGTGCCACGCCATGCGCGTGCACACCTCGACCACGGCCTGGCGCTCCATGTGGTGAAGCAAGTCCGCCCCGGGGGCGGGATGTTCGGTCGTGCTCACTGAGTCTCCCTTGTCATGACGTCGAGCTTGTCCTCGATGGCTTCCGCCTCAAGCCGCGGCGACCGGCGCACCGCACCGTGCCGGCGCCTGCGGAACCGCACGGCCCGGCACGGCCAACGCCACGGCACGGCCAACGCCACGGCACGGCCAACGCCCTGGCACAGCCAACGCCTCGGCAGCCCGCGGTTCCGGTAGCGCGCCGTGTTGATCGTCAGGAAGATTCTCAATGCGCCAACGCTCTCGGAGGAAACAGCGAAATCTTGTGCCGGGCACCGCAAATCACTGTGGCCACTAAGGTGTTCGATGTGACCGACATCGATCTCCGACACTTACGTTCGTTCCTGGTCGTGGCTCAGAAGCGGTCCATCACCGGCGCCGGGGCGGCGCTCCATCTGACACAGCAGGCGGTGTCGACGCATGTGCGCCAGCTGGAACGCTCCCTGGGCGTAGACCTCTTGGTGCGCACCTCACGCGGTGTGCTGCTCACCGCCGCCGGGGAGGAACTCGCCGCCGGCGGCGCGACCGTCATCGACGACGTCGCCCGCTTGGCAGCACGGGTCCGCGCCGTGGCCAACGCCGAGACCGGCGCCCTTCGTCTGGCCTGCTGTCCCGCCGCCACCACCTTGTTCGCCGTCGATGCCGCCGATGCTCTCGAGGCGGCGGTCCCCGGGGTGCAGGTGACATTGCACGGGGTGCGCAGCCCCCGACAGGAACTGGAACTCCTCGTCAACGGGAGTGCGGACGCGGCCTTCATGTGGCTGCCGGTAGGTGACTTCGGGCTGCACACCGCGGTCGTCCGCACTGACCCCCGAGCCGTGGTGCTGTCCACCCGCCATCCGCTGGCCGACCGTCCCACGCTGACGCTCGCCGACCTTGCTGGCGACCCGGTCGTACGTCCCGACGTCCTCGCGTCGCCGGAAGCCGAGCGGTACTGGCTCGTGGACCCCCGACCCGACGGCCGCCCCGCACCAGACGGCCCGGTCGTGCCCCATGTGGAGGACTGCCTGCTGGAAGTCGGCCGCGGCCGCGGCGTCTGGTTCGCCCCGCAACCGCTGCACGCGCTGATGCCCGCCGGCAACGTGCGCTGGATCCCGGTCACGGACGCGAAGCCCTTCGACCTCGCAGTGGTGTGGAACGACGGCGCCCCGCAGCCTCTGGTCACCCGTCTGATCGCCGAAGTCCGCGCCGTCATCGGACGCGCTGGGCGACCACAGTCCGCCTGAGACCGCCGATCACCCGGCCGGGGGGTGCAGCCATGGCCCCCTGCCGCTCGTGCCGGCTCGACCGGCACGAGCGGCAGGGGGAGCGAGGTCGCGTCAGTCGACGGCGGTCCCCTCGAGTTCGACCAACTGGCCGGGGATCGCCAGCCGTGTCACCCCGAGCATCGTGGTGGCCGGTGCCACCCCGGCGGCGCCCAACCGCGACGTCAGCACGCCGTAGTGCGGGAACAGCAGATCGACGTCGGTGGTGTAGACGTTGAGCCGGACGAGGTTCGCGAGGGACATGCCGGCCTTGCCGAGGACGGCCTCCAGGTTGTCGAGGCTGAGCGCCAGCTGTGCGGCCATGTCACCCTCATGCTGCGGCTTGCCTTCGCCGCTCATCGAGGTCTGCCCGGAGCAGTACAGGGTCCGGGTGTGCCCGGAGACGATCTCACCCTGGTTGAACCCCATCTCCACGGACCAGGTCACCGGGTTGACTGCCGTTCGTTCCACTGCCACATCAGCTCCATGTCATTCGTCGGGAGTACGGACGTCCATCGGCGCGTCAGCCGCCGTCGACGACGTCGCTGCTCACGAGCCTCCCAACAAGACATGACACCTTTGGTCATGTATTCGATAAGGTCCTCGTATGCGCGCCGATCGCATGGTCTCGCTGGTGCTGCTGCTGCGTCAGCGCGGTCGGCTCACCGCGGGCACACTGGCCCGCGAGCTCGAGGTGTCCACCCGTACCGTGCTGCGTGACATCGAAGCGCTGTCCACAGCCGGCGTCCCGGTCTACGCCGAACGCGGCCGGCACGGCGGGTTCGAGTTGTTGCCCGGTTTCCGGACCGAACTCACCGGACTGAACCAGGACGAGGCCCTTGCCCTGCTGACCGCCGGATCGGGACGCGGCGAGCAGGCGTTCGGCCTCGGATCGGCGCTCGCTTCGGCCATGCGCAAGGTGGTCGACGCGCTGCCCGAGAGTCATCAGGCCACCGCGAGCGACGCGGCCCAGCGATTTCTCGTCGAGCCGGAGACCGACCTGCTCTCACGCCGGCCGGTCACCGAGGAGGTGCCCGGCACGACAATGATCGAGATCCGGCGGTCGGTGCTGGCCGGACACAAACTGCGCATCCACTACGCGGCCACGGACCAGGCACCGCGGTGGCGGACGGTGGACCCGATCGGCCTCGTAACGGTGCGCGACCGGGGCTACTTGCTGGCCAGGAGAGCCGGCGCGGACCGCACGTACCGGCTGTCGCGGGTGCTGGCCGCCGAGGAACTCCCCGAACCGGCACAGCGGCCGAACGCGGTTGATCTGGACCGAGTCTGGCGGGAACGCTGCGCGCAGTTTCTGTCCAGCGACCATATCGCCGTGCTGGTACGGGTGAAACCCGAGCGGCGGGAGGACCTGTTGAGCACCGTGGTGGCCGTCCGCGCGGCAGAACCCGACGCAGACGGCTGGCTGCGGCTGGAGGTGACGTTCCAGGACCTGCGGCATGCCGAGTGGGCGCTGTGGCAGCTCAGCACGGACGCGGAAGCCCTGGCCCCGGCGTCACTGCGCACCGCCCTTCGCGACCGGGCCACCGCGATGGCCACCCGCTACGAGCTAACGGCCCCCGACGCACCCACCAACGAGTTGCCGTGACCGGCACCAGGACGACGCGGTGCCCGAGCTGCCGCGGGATCCAACAAGGACCGGCGGGCTTGAACGGCTCACCGCGACGCGCAGTCACGGGGCATCGCTCAGGCGGACTCAGCGGCCCCGCCGCCGTAATTCGATGGCGCGTATGAAGCGATGAGCCCACCCTGTTCCCCGTGACAGAACGCAAATACCAAATTCGAGCCCGGCACACGGACTCGACGATCACCGTCTACCAGGCGTACGCGCCGGAGATCGGCCTGCCGGCCGCGAGCGAGGGCCGTTTCCCGCAGGCGTGGAAGCGGGACAGGATGACCTGGATCAAGCCGTCGTTCCTGTGGATGATGTACCGCTGCGGGTGGGGCACCAAGGAAGGGCAGGAGACCGTCCTCGCCGTCGAGATCTCCCGCGAAGGCTTCGAGTGGGCACTGGAGCACGCCTGCCTGTCGCACTACGAGCACGGCCTGCACGCCGACCGCGGCGCATGGAAGCGGCAATTGACGCAGTCTCCCGCCCGAGTGCAATGGGACCCCGAACGCGACCTGCACCTTCAGCCGCTTGCCCACCGGTCGCTCCAGCTCGGCCTCGCCGGCGAGGCAGCGCGTCGCTACGCCGATGAGTGGACCGTCTCCATCACCGACGTCACATCGCTCGCCCGCACCATCCACGCGCATGTACGGGACGGTGACCTGGACGCCGCACGGCAACTGCTGCCCTCAGAGCGTCCCTACCCCATGAACGAAGGGGCCCTGGCTCACCTGCACCAGTGAGCCAAGCCCGCCTCAGCGGATTGCAGGAAGTCGGAGTCCGGTAGCGACTCCGGCCCGGGCGGCCGGATATTACGCCCGCACTCGCGAAGAGGCACCCCCACCGCCACCATCCGGAGGAAAAGGACGATCCGGGATGGTGGGGCCCATCGGACGGAGAGACGCTTACCTCAGGGCATGTCCCTGACGGGCGATGCCCTCCGACGGCCGCAAGGGAGTACACATCGTGGGTTCCTCGCTCAAGTCCTTCAACATCGACGATCACTTCGTCCGGCACGCGAACTTCCTGGGCGAGCTGTCGTCCGTCGCAAGTGACCTGGACCGCGCCGACGCCACCTTCGACATGGTCAACGGCCTGGCGGACCGCAACCTGGTGTCCTTCCGGTCCGTCAACTTCCCCCTGCACTTCCTGCGGCACCAGGACTTCCGCGTCAAACTCCACGAAGGCCCGAACCCCCCGCTCGTTCCACCCGGGTCGGCACCCCCGCCCGAGTCCCCGGACATGCAGTTGATGCGGAAAGACGCCACGTTCGTCATGGTCCCGGGTCTCGCGAACCCGAACGCGGTGTCGTTCCGGTCCTTCAACTTCCCCAACCGGTTCCTGCGGCACAGGGATTTCCACCTCTTCGTCGAAGAGGTCGACAGCGACCTCGGCCGCAAGGACGCGACGTTCACGGTGGTCCCCGGCCTGTCCCCGGAACCGCCCGGACCCCACTAGTGACCTGAGTCACAGCGGGCCCGGGGTGAGAGGCAGCGCAACGCCGTTGTTCGGCTCAGTCGAGGAAGCCGGCGACGAGGGCGGCGAACTCCTCCGGGGTGGCGAGGCGGATGCCGAGCTGTTCGGCCTTGGCCCTCTTGGAACCGGCGCCCTCGCCGGCGACGACAAGGGTGGTCTTCTTGGAGACGCTGGAGGAGGATCGTCCTCCGGCCCGTTCGACGAGTTCGTTCATCTCGTTACGGGTGAGTCGTTCCAGGACCCCTGTCATGGCGCCGGTGACGACCACTGCCATGCCGGCCAGCGGGCCGGAGCCGGCCGGCGCGCCCGCCGTGCCGTCGCCTCCGGGCCCGGCCTCGGCCGCTGCGGGCGGGGTCGCGCCGGGCTCGGTCATGCTGATGCCGGCAGCGGTGAGTCTGTCGATGAGCGGGGCGAGTTCTGCGAGTTCCGCGACGATCGAGGGGGCCTTCTCCGCACCGATGCCCTCGACCTGCTGCATCGCCCCGGCGTCGGCGGCGCGCACATGATCCATGGTGGCGAAGTGCCGGGCGATGCGCCGGGACATGGAGCGGCCGGTGCCGCGGATGCCGAGCGCGCACAGCACGCGCGACAGCGGCTGTGTCTTGGCCTTGGCGATCGCGGCGAGGAGGTTGTCGGTGCTGGTCTCGCCCATCCGGTCCAGGCCGAGCAGCTGGTCGCGTCGCAGGGTGAACAGGTCCGCGAGGTCGTTGACGAGGCCCGCGTCGACGAGCTGGACGACACGGGTCTGGCCCAGGCCCTCGATGTCGAGCTGGTCCCGGCCGGCGGCATAGGCGAGGGACGCGACCAGGTGGCAGTTGCGGCCCTGGGCGCACCGCCAGCGTTCCTCGCGCGTGTCGATGCCGGACCCGCAGCGGGGACAGTGCTCGGGAAAGGCGATGGGTCGTTCGTCGCCCGTGCGCAGGTGGGCGACGGGGGCCTCGATGCGGGGGATGACGTCGCCGGCGCGGTGGACCATGACGTGGTCGCCCAGGAGCAGACCGCGGCGGGTGATGTCGGCCGGGTTGTGCAGGGTGGCGTAGGTGACGGTGGAGCCGTCGATCACGACCGGTTCGAGGACGGCGCGCGGGGCGATGATCCCTGTGCGGCCGACGTTCCACTCCACCTCCAGCAGCCGGGTGATCTTCTCCACGGCCGGCAGCTTGTAGGCGATCGCCCACCGCGGCGCGCGGGAGCCGGATCCGGCTGCCTGCCGGTCGGCGGCGAGGTCGGCCTTGATGACGATGCCGTCGATACCGAAGGGCAGGTCCGCGCGCGCGGCGGCGATCTCCTTCACACGGGCCAGGACCTGTTCGGGATCCTGGGCGACCGTGTCCGGGACCGCGGTCCGTGCGCTGGTGTGTATTCCGAGGCCGGCGGCCAGCTCCATCAGATCGCTGTGTGCAGAGGTGTCCAGCCGTTCGGTGAGGGCCGGGGTGGTGTCGGGCACGGGGAGCAGGCCGTAGCCGAAGAAGGTCATCGGGACGGTGTAGGCGCGCTCCTTGGCTCGCAGTGTGCCGGCGGCCGCGTTGCGGGGATTGGCGAACGGCTGGCCGCCGTGAGCCGTGCGCACCTCGTTGGCGTGCTCGAACTGGGCGGTGGTCATGAGGACTTCGCCGCGCACCTCCACGGTGACCGGCTCGGCCAGGGCCGCGGGCAGCCCCTCTATGGTGCCTATCGCGTGCGAGACGTCCTCCCCGGCCGTCCCGTCCCCACGAGTGATCAGTCGGGTGAGGCGGCCGTTGCTGTAGCGGGCGGCGACCGCCAGCCCGTCCAGCTTCGGCCCCACATGGAACCGCGTGACCTCACGGCCGATCCGCCTGCCCAGGGATACCGTCCAGGCGGTGAATTCCTCCGCGGAGAACACGTTGTCCAGGCTGAGCATCGGCACGATGTGCGGCACATCGCCCTCGGCCGCGCCGCCGGCGACCTTGCCCGTGGGGGAGTCGGGCAGCACTTGGCCGGGGTGTTCCGCCTCCCAAGCGGCGATCCCGCGCACCAAGCGGTCGTAGGCGTCATCGTCCAGCGTCGACGTGCCACCCGCGTAGTAGGCGGCAGCCGCACGCCCGGCGTCCTGGACCGCTCGTGCGTAGGCGGCGGCATCATCGATCACTGCTGCAGAAGTCGTCATGCCCGGCATCTTGCCGTCCACCACTGACAACGGGTCGCCGACGAATGACTCATGGGCCGACGGGAGGCCGGGAGCCGCCCTGTTCCCACGGTCGAGGCGACAGGACCGCCGGACCCTCAGGCGCTCCGGTCGCGATCAGCACCTGCTGTGCAGCGGGCAGACACGTCTTCGCGGACAGTCGGGTACGGCGATACGTCACCGGAGAGTGGCACACGGCGCCCGGTTGACTTGGAGTGGGCTCCAACACCTAGCGTCGTGGGCGTTGATCGCGAGTCTCAGGAGGCAGCAGCATGACCGACGTCCCCACCCGGCACCTGGGCAACCTGGCGGTCTCCGCGCAGGGTCTGGGGTGCATGGGCATGAGCCACGGCTACGGCGCCACGGACGACGCGCAGTCCATCGCGACCCTGCACCGTGCCCTCGACCTCGGGGTGACCCTCCTGGACACCGCCGACTTCTACGGCGCCGGGCACAATGAGGAGTTGATCGGACGGGCCATCGCCGGGCGCCGCGATGAGGTGGTCCTGGCCACGAAGTTCGGCTTCGCCAACCGACTGGGCGAACCAACCCGGATCCGCGGCGACGCCGCGTACGTGCGGCAGGCATGTGAGGCGTCGCTGCGCCGGCT
This sequence comes from Streptomyces musisoli, assembly GCF_016741855.1. GTDB lineage: Bacteria > Actinomycetota > Actinomycetes > Streptomycetales > Streptomycetaceae > Streptomyces > Streptomyces musisoli. Next base: position 17,409 of record NZ_JAERRH010000035.1, read on the forward strand.
CGGGGTCGACCATATCGACCTCTACTACCAGCACCGGGTCGATCCACAGGTGCCGATCGAGGAGACCGTCGGCGCGATGGCCGAACTCGTGCAGGCCGGGAAGGTCCGCCACCTCGGGCTGTCCGAGGCCGGCACGCGCACCATCCGACGGGCGCACGCGGTGCACCCGATCGCCGCGCTGCAGAGCGAGTGGTCGCTGTGGACCCGCGACCTCGAGGCGGAAACAGCCCCGGTCTGCCGCGAACTCGGCATCGGCCTGGTCCCGTTCTCCCCGCTCGGGCGCGGCTTCCTGACCGGCCGGTACAACACGGTCGACGGGCTGGCCGAGACCGACGTGCGGCGCAGCCAGCCGCGTTTCGCCGACGGCAACCTCGAACGAAACCTGGCGATCGTCGCGAGACTGGACCAGCTCGCCGAGGCGAAGGGAGTCACCACCGGCCAGCTCGCCCTTGCCTGGGTGCAGCACCGGGGCGACGACGTGGTGCCGATCCCCGGCACCCGGCGGCAGCGCTACCTGGAGGAGAACGTCGCGGCCCTGGCCGTCGAGCTGTCCGCCGAGGACCTCGCCGCCATCGAGGCCGCCGCCCCGCCCGACCAGATCGCCGGCACCCGCTACGACGCGACCAGCCTCACCTTCGTCAACAGGTGAGCCGCCGCGACTCACCGTGTCAACATCGTCCGGCGGCTGAGGTCCGACCGGAGTCCCGCTGTCGACCATGTAGAGTGGCATCACCGACGCGGGGTGGAGCAGCTCGGTAGCTCGCTGGGCTCATAACCCAGAGGTCGCAGGTTCAAATCCTGTCCCCGCTACCAGAAGAAGGGGCCCGCAACAGCGGGCCCCTTCTGCGTTGGCCCAGCGAACGAGCAGCCGACACGTACGGGGCGGTGCCGTAGGCGACTCATCGCCCCCGTCACGGCAGCCGGGCCTGAGGCCCGGCAGCGACACCCGGGACGGCCCACCCTGCGCTGCCAGGTGGAGCAGTCATCCTCGCAGCAAGTCCGGCCGTGTTCGATCTCGGCGAACGGGCCGCAGCCCAGACCTCGGGAAGTCGTCCGGCTCCGCGGCCCCGCACTGGGCCCAACCTGCCGTCCAGCGCCGCCACCAACTGCGGCAGGGCGCCACTGGCGGCCCGGTAGCGGATCTTCGACGTGATCTTCGACGGGCTACGCCCGCCCCACCAGTGAGCCGTGTGACGGCTCCTAGGTGGTGTTGTAGATGTCGACCCAGATGGTCTTGCCGCGGCCGGTGGGGGCGTTGCCCCACTCGGTGGAGAGGGCGTCGACGATGTGGAGCCCTCGTCCGTGCTCCGTGTGCTGGCTGGTTTCGGCGGTCAGGGTGATGGCGGTGGGGATGGGCGGGGTGGGATCCGTGTCGCGTACCTCCAGGCGGAGGTGGTCGGGGTACTCGCGGAGGCGGAGGTCGACGTCGCTGTCGGCGTGGATGAGGGCGTTGGTGACGATCTCGGAGGTGACGAGTTGGGTGCTGTCGATGAGGTCGTCCAGTCCCCAGGTGTGAAGGCTGTCGGTGATGAACTGGCGGGCGGTCTTGACGGCTCGGAGGTCGTGGCGATGGAAGGTCATGCGTGTGATGCGGCGGTTGGGGCCGGGGACCGGGCCTTCGTAGTGGGCGATGAGAAGGGCTACGTCGTCGTGGTGGGCCGTGGTGTGGACCGAGGCTCGTTGGATCAAGAGGTCCGCGAGCTTTTCGATGCTGGGGGGCGGGGGCGCGAGGAGGGTCTGCGCCCAGAGATCGGTGTCGGTGTCGCTGTCGGTGCCGGTCTGCGGGGTGGGGGTGAGGCCGTTGGTGTAGAGGAAGAGGGTGGTGTCGGGGGCGAGCGGGATGTCCGTGGTGGCGTAGCGGGTGTCGGGGTTGACGCCGAGGGGGATGTCGGCGGGAAGACGGGGGCTGGTGAGGGCGCCCTCGTGTGTGCGGATGAGCGGCGCGGGGTGACCGGCGATGGCGGTTTCGGCGGTGCCCGTGGTGGTGTCGAAGTTGATGAGACAGCAGGTGACCATGAGGTCCGTGTCGAGTTCGTTCAGCAGGCGGTTGGCGCGGGTGAGGACGATGCCGGGTGAGTGGCCTTCCGTGGCGTAGGCGCGGACGGCGCTCCTGAGCTGGCCCATGACGACGCTGCTCTCGATGCTGTGCCCTTCGACGTCGCCGACGACGAGGGCGATGCGGCCACCCGGCAGCGGGATCATGTCGTACCAGTCGCCGCCGAGTCCCGCGGTGGAGGAAGCGGGGACGTAACGGGCGGTTGTGATCATGCCGGGGACTTCGACCAGGTCCCGGGGCAGGAGCTTGTTCTGTAGGTTCTCGGCGAGCCGCCGGGCGTTCTCCGTGAGGGTGGCGCGTTCGAGGGCGGGGCCGAGCAGGTCCATCATCAGCATCGCGACGGCTTGTTCCTCGGAGCTGAAGGTGCGCGGGTGGGGGAAACCGAGGGTGCACACGCCCAGGCGCTGCCGATGAGGGGTGATGGGCAGATAGGCGGTGGCCTCGAGGTCGTCGTCGACGGCGTGGGGATAGGCGTTGAGAAGGGTGGAGCGGTCCACGAAATACAGAGGGGTACGGGTGAGCAGGGCGTCGGCGTCGGGGCGGTGAGGGGTGGCCGCGGCGCCGTGGAGGAGGCGGAGAGCCACGCTGGGATAGTCGCTGTGTCCCGCCACCCACAGCCGGCCGTCCTTGAGGATGTGGACGAGGAACGCGGTGGCCCCGAAAGGCGTCATGATGCGTTGCCGGGTGACGGCCATGACGTCGCTGACGCTGGTCGCCTCGTTCAGCTCGGCGGCCAGCTGGTGAATCTGGTACATGAAGCTGACCTCGGTGGAGCCGGGACAGTCCGGCAGTCCCCATCCGATGTTGACACTCCCCGCAGGGTCCGGCCGGCGACCGTACACCGGCACCAGGGCGGGTTTGGTACCGGGGCGCATGTCGACGCCCCGGTCGGCCATGGCCTGCAAGGTACGGCCGAGGGCTTCGGTCTTCTCCTTCAGCCAGGCCACGTCGTCAGCGCGGAGGAAGTGGGTGCGCGGTGGGACCCAGACGAAGGCGATGGTGCCGAGGCGGCCATGGTCGGTGTCGATGGGCAGGGCGACCACGGAATAGGGGAAGGGAATGCGGCTGGCGAATTTCAGCCCCGGAGGGTGGGGCGTGGGGAAGCCCGCCGTGGTCATCTGCCCGCTGCGGAACGCGGCGGCCGTGGCATAGGGGGCGTCGGTGGCGACGCGTTCGGGCATGGTGTAGATCGCCGGCTGGGCTCCGCCGATGATCACGCTGCGCAGGGTGTGGTCGTCGTCGGCGAGCAGGTATGCCAGGCCCGTGTTCGCTCCGAGCTGTTCGATCACGTCCCGCAAGGTTTCGGCGAGTGCGGAGTCGCGGTGCAGGGTTGTGCATGTGTCCGTCTGGTCTGTCATGGCCGTGTCCCGTGTCGAGGAGCCGTCTGAGACAGGGGTGAGGCTGGTGGTCAGGCACTTTTCCCATGCTCTCTCCGGCCGGAGGCGACCGCATCCGCCCGGGTTCCGGCCCGGTCGCTGCGGCTCGGCCGCCCACCTCGGTCTGCGCCCGGATCCGGCGCCGTCCCGGCCTGAACCCCTGGCGCCGACGCTCCGCCGGGGGGGATGTCAGTGGTGACCCGTATGGTGCGCATGTCGTCTCTGAGGAGGAGATCTCGTGGGATTCTCGGGTCACCTGGTGTTCGCCCGCAGCCGGCGTCCGTTGCTGGAAGCACCCGTGTTCGGCGGTATCGGTCAGGAACTGAAGGACACCGTGGACGCGTGGTTGCCGCGGCCGGGCGGTTGGCAGACCCTTCGATTCGATCACGGGATCTGGGCGGACGGCTATCTGTCCGCCCTGGTCGTATGGACAGGCGCGCCGGCTTGCGTCGCCGAAGTCTCCGACGGTGACATCGCCTTCGTGACCGGCCTGGGAACCGACGGTCAACGCTGGCAGGCGTGGCTCAACCTGGACAAGGCCGCGGCACTTTTCGCCGAGGAACCCGAGGACCTGGACGACGTCTCTCTGTGGGTGGGCACGCCCGAGTTCGACGAGGCGGTGAGGCGCAAGCGCGCCGAACTCGAAGCGCACGTGCCGGCCGGCGCCGAAGGCGCCCTCGCCTGGGCCGCATCGGCCGGGATCACGGGCACGGGCGAGCAGCCCCGGATCGAGACGCTGTTGCGCTCGCGGGAGACCTTTGCGGAGGACCTCTTCAGTGCGCTGCTGGACGAGTTGGGCTTTCCCCGGGCCACCCGAGTCTCATCAGGGACGTAGGAAGCAGCCTTCACCAGGGCGAAACGGTGTCCTGGCACCTATGACGTCATGCGGCGTACCGCGGCCGAGTCTTCCTCTACTCCCACAGCAGCGCGAACCCAGTGGTTCAGGACTCCGACAGCATCGGAATCCAATGCCTCATCACCTGGCGCAGACGCTGACGGTGGGCGGCGATCCAGTCATCGGGAGGGACGAGCGGGACCCGCACGGTGACCATGGACCCCGACTCGTCCTCGACGACGACCTCCGGGCAGCCACGCTCGCCGTCGAGCTGGATGAACAGGGACGGCCCCCTGCTCATCTCCATCCAGGCGATGTCTTCGCCGGCATCGAGTCGGTCCAGCGCCGTGCCCCAGCTTTCCAGCCTCGAAACGGACAGCGCCAGGTCGATACGGCCGGACACGAAGGGTGTCCTGACGACGATCTCCGCTTCGAGTCCGGCGGTCCACCTGGGATTGCGCCCCAGAACGCCGACCGTGACGCTGTTGCCTTCGTCGTCGGCGAGGACGATGAGTTCTCCGGGGGGAGGGTCGCCCATGGCTGTCCTTTCTTCGGTGGCCGAGGGCAGATCCTCTCCTGGTCACGCGTGCGTCTTCCACCCCGTTTCGCGAGTGGCCTCTCAGGCGGCCGCTGCCGGCCCGGGGGCACCCGGTGCCCAGTCGGGAGGGACGATGAGGAGGGGGGCCGCGGCGTTGCGCAGGCAGTACCGGTCGGGTGAGGGGCGCAGCGAGGCGAATGCCCGCAGGTGACGCAGGCCGATCACCAGCAGGTCCTGCGGGCCGTGCGCCAGGCGGGCCAGAACCGGACCCAGAAGGCCCCTTTCCACCCGGCGCCGCACGGGCAGGAGGTCGGTGAGGCCGGCGCCTTCGCAGGCGGCATCGAGCATGGCCTGGGCGGACGCCTTCTGGGCCGCGTCCAGTTCGGGGCACGGCAGGGCGCGCTCCGCGGCCTCGCCGCCGTAGGGGCTCCACACCGTGACGGCCACGAGTACGGCATGGCGCCGCCGGGCTTCCTCGGCCGCGCACCGCAGTGTCACGACGCCGCCCTTGTGGTCGTCGACGCCGACGATGACGCGTCCCTCGTGGTCGCTTCGTTCGTTGTGCATGACACCTTCGCCTTCCCGCGGCCCCTTCGGGCCGTTGCCGTGATGACGGTAGGGCGGGCGTGTGCCGCGGGGGGTCCCCCATCCGGGGGAGCGGACGGATGAGTGTTGTGCCGTCCGCACCGGGTGGGGCCTCTACGCCTCCGTCGCGCACGACCGTGCACCGGCCTCGAAGGTGGGAGATGATCTGAAGCGTCCAGAGGGACCGGCGGCGGGCCTGGTCGGGGCCGTCCGGCGGCACAGGTCGCGAGGGTGGGCAGTCGGGAAAGGTGTGAAGGGCATGTCGGGTGCCACGCCACCGTCCGGGGACGTTCCAGAGCGTGGGCCCGGGCCCACGGGCGGCTCCGCGACGGAGGCGGGTCTACCGGCGACGGACCGGTCGGTGCGGTTGGGGGTGCTGCTGGCGATGGTCGGTGGCGGCCTGGACGCGTACACGTTCATCAGCCGTGGTGGCGTGTTCGCCAGCGCGCAGACCGGCAACGTGGTGCTGCTGGCGGTCGCGGCCGCTCAGCGGCACTGGTGGCAGGCGGTGGGACACCTGCCCGCGATTCTCGCCTTCCTCGCCGGGGTGCTCGTCGCCGAGACGCTCAGGCGGCCCAGGGTGGCGGCGGTACTGCGTTGGCCGGCGTGTGTGGCCATGTGCCTGGAGATCGTCGTGCTGGCGGTGGTCGGCCTGATTCCCGCCGGTGCACCCGATGCGCTGGTCACCGTGCTGGTCGCGTTCATGGCAGCCGTGCAGATGTCGATGTTCCGCATGCTTGTCGATGCCGTCTACAACAGCACGATGACCACCGGGAACCTCCGCTCGGCCATGCAGAACGCCCATCAGGCGATGGTCGAGAAGGACCGGGAGGCCAGGCGCCGGTCGTGGCAGTTCGCCTGTGTGGTCCTCGCGTTCCTCGCGGGAGCGTTCGGCAGCGGCTGGCTGACGCTTGTCTGGGGGGTGCACGCGGTGTGGGCCGCGTGCGTGGTGCTGGCGGCGGGCTTGGGCCTGTTCGTGCACGACGAGCGCATCGCACGGAGTACGGGCGGCAGCCCCGGTGGCCCCGGTGGCCCCGGCGTGTCCGGCAGGCCCGGCGGTTCCGGCAAGGCGGGGAGTTGAGCGTGCCGGCAGCGTACAGGCGGTGAGAGTCGGCCCGTGATCGATCACGACCGGCCCTTGCGACCTGGTGCCGCCGGTCGGTGTGTTCGGCCCGGAACGCGGTCTCGGAACGTGATGGCCGCTTGGGCTGAGGCATTGCCGCAGGTGCAGGCGTTGCTACCGGGGTTCGCTCAGTGCGCTGCTACCGGGGTTCGCTCAGTGCGCTGCGCCGATTCCCGATGTGCGGCCGCGTTCTGTCGGTCCCGCACCACGGGCGCCGCCCGCTGCCCCGCCCGGGGCGTGGCGCGGTGGGTGGGCGGTCAGCGTTCAGGGGGTGGTGGGGACGAGGACGGCGCCGGTCCCGCCCCGGAGTCCGGCGCCTGGCGTTCGAGCCGGCGGGTCTGGTGGATCTGGAGGGCGAGGACGGCGGCGAGCAGGGCGGCGGCTGTGCCGACGGCGGGAGGGCCGGCCAGGCGGGTCAGGATCGCGCCACCGGCCGCGCCGGCCACGAACGCCGTGACGATGAGCCCGTACCGTCCCGCGCGCCGTGCGGCCGCCGGGTCTTTCCCCGCCATCCACTGATGTGCGGCGACGAGGGCTTTCTGCATATTGCCGCTTTCGGCGAGCGTCGTGTAGGGGGCGTCACGCAGTGTGGTGAAGGTGGAGAACTGAAGCGCGGCCACGAAGGACACCGTGACGGTGGTGACGTGTTCGGGCGCGTCGGCGGGCAGTGCGGCGACGACGGTCAGCGCCGCGATCTGCAGTGTGAGGACGAGCCGCAGGGGCCGGCGCACGAGGCGTTCCACGCCGGGCAGGCCGAGTACTTCCACGAGCAGGACGCCGACGCCGAAGGCGGCGACCGGGACCAGCAGGGAGATCGCTCGGTGCCAGTGCCGGGCTGTGGCCTCCAGGCACAGCAGCAGGACGTTGCCCGATTGGAGGTTGGCGAAGACGTTGTACCGGATGAACGTGTAGGCGTCCAGGAATCCGCCGACTGCCGCCAGCAGCGCCCCGACGGGAACGGTGTCGGGGCGGCGGTGGATCGTGGCCATGCTTCACAGCATGCACGACCAGGACTCGAGAGGCCGCTGGGCAACCGGCGACATGCCGGGGGACAGCGGCGATGGGCTGCACGCGGTGACGGGATGACGGGGGAGAGGAGCGTGATCCTTGATCAGGGCGCACGGTGGGTCGTCGGCGCACTGTTCCTGTCCGATCATGCGACGGCCGGGGCGGGCCGGGACTCGGGGTTGACCTCAAGTCCGGTTGAGCTTCTAGGTTCGAATGCACCGATGTCGACGTACCGGAGAGGAACGGCCATGAGGACGCTGGTGCTGGGAAGGACGCCTGCCAGGTTGACGGAGGTACTGGCGACGCTGCGTGCGGACGGCTTCGACGCGGAGGGGGTGAGCACCGACGAGGAGGCCGGGAAACTGTTGGAGACGGAGGAGTTCGGGGTGCTGATCGTCGGTGGGGGTGTGGAGCCGGACTCCCGCGCAGCGATCAAGGAACTCGCGGTGAAGCGTGGGGTGCGGCGGGTCATCGACGGCGCGCTGACGGCGCCGTTCGACGCCTACGTGCGGCGGGAGTTCGAGCCGCTGATCCGGGAAACCGCCGAGCTGGTCCACGCGCAGCCCGAGCGGCACCCCACCGCCGTGCCGGACACGGACAAGAACGGACCCGGCCCCTCGTGAGTTCACGGCCCGCCCCCCGTCACCCGTGATCCGTGATCCGTGACCTGTCACCCGACCCGTGACCCGTGACCCGTCCACCCGTCACCCGACCCGGACGTGACCCGTCACCCGACCCGGACGTGACCCGTCACCCGACCCGGACGTGACCGTCATCCGCGGGCGGCGCGTGAGAAGCCGGTCCGCGCCATTCACCGGAATGGGTCGTGGCCCGACTCCTCGGTCCGTACACGCTGAGCGACTGCTGCCGAAGCCCTCCCCGCCCGGCCCTCATCTCGTGATCTCCGTGGTGGGCGAGACGGTGATCGTGCACAGTCGCTTGGTGGCCCGGGTCAGGGCGACATACAGATCGCGCTCGCCACCAGGGCGGGCGGTGGTGATTCCGTCCGGGTCGACCACGACGGCGGCGTCGAACTCCAAGCCGCGCGCCTGTGAGGCCGGCACCAGCCGGGCATGCCGTTCGATCCCCGCGGCGGCGAGCTGCTCCGTCCGGCCGTCGGCGCAGATCACTCCGATCAACTCGCCCGGGTATGCGGTGCCCTGCTCTTGCAGCTCCCGCACGAGGGTGGCGACGAGCGATTCAGGGGCCGCGGCGAGGGTTCGGGGCACCTCGCCGCGCCGGATCGACCGGATCGCCGGCCGGTTCGGGGCGATCCGGGCGAGCAAGTCCTCCGTGGTGGCGAGGATCTCCTGCGTGGTCCGGTAGCCGACGGTCAGGGTGCGCAGATCGAAGCGGCCTCCGAGGTGCGGGCCGAGGGCCTCCTTCCAGTCACGGGCCACCGTCGCCGGGCCCGCCTGGGCGAAATCCCCGACCAGTGTCATCGACCTTCCCGGGCATCGGCGCACGATCATCCGCCACTGCATCAGGGTGAGTTCTTGTGCCTCGTCGACGACGATGTGCCCGAAGACGTGCTCGGGCGGGCCGTCGACCAGGCTCGCCGCCTCGTCGAGAAGCGGTACATCGGCATCCGTCCAAGGCGCACCGGGAGTTCGCCACAGCAGGGCTCGCTGGTCGTCGGTGAACTGTCCCAGGTACGCGTCCAGCGCGTCGGCGTCCGTCAGCAGTTCCTGGACCACGTCACCGGGCGTGAGCCGCGGCCACAGATCGTCGACGGTCTTGTCGATCAGGGCATCTTCCAGCAGGTCGGCCCGCACGGCGTCGGCGTCGAACTCGTCGGCACCCGTGGCGGGCGCGTCGTCGACACCGAGGCGGCGCAGGTCCGCTGCCGCCACCCGGTCGAGATCGAGGCCGGTCAGTTGCGCGACCTGCGCATCGATTCGTTCGAGCGCCTCGATGCTGCTGCGGGCGAGTTCACGGGTGAGGGTGTCGACCAGCAGCTCCTTGAACATCCGACGCGCCCGGTTGTGTGCGAGACCACTGGTCCGTGCCGCCTCCCGCGCTTGTGCGACATCCCTGTCGTGCAGACGGATCCACTCCTGACCGACCCGGACCTCGACGTCGCCGCCCGGGGCCTGCCGTGAGCGGACCACATCGGCCAGCGCGTCGGCCAGCGCGGCACTGCCCTTCAGGCGCGCCACCTCGATGGATTCCACGGCGCCCGGTACGACGCCGGCCAGTTCCCCGCACGTCGCCAGGACGACGTCGTTCTCCCCGAGCGAGGGCAGGACCTGGCAGATGTAGTCGAGGAACCGTGCGTTCGGCCCCAGTACGAGGACGCCCCGCTCCGCTGCCTTCGGAAACGCGTACAGCACGTACGCGGCGCGGTGCAGCGCCACGACCGTCTTCCCGGTGCCCGGTCCGCCCTGCACCACCGTCACCCCGCGGTGCGGCGACCGGACGATCGCGTCCTGCTCGGCCTGGAGCGTGGCAACGGCCGCGCCCATCCGTCCTGTTCGCCTCTCCTGGAGCGCCGCCGTCAACGGACCGTCGCCGACCACGTCCTGCGCGGTGGGTGCTGAGCCGTCGAGCAGCTCATCACTCACCCCCGTCACCGTGCGGCCCGACAGGCGCAGATGGCGCCGCCGCCGCAGCTTCATGGGATGAACCGGCGTCGCCTCGTAGAAGGGCCGCGCGGCCTCGGCCCGCCAGTCCACCAGCACGGGCAGCTCGTCCGAGTCCCGGTGGAGCCCCAGCCGCCCGATCCGCAGGACGGTCCCGTCCACCAGGTCGATCCGGCCGAAGACCAACCCGTCCTCGGCACCCTCCAGTCGGCGCACCTCCCGCGCCAGCCGCCCGGCCGCCACCTCCCTCTCGTACACCTCGCCCGCGCCGTCGGACTGTGACGCGAGTACGCGCGCCAGCTGCTCCCGCGCCTCGTCCAGCCGCTCGTCGAACAGCTCGCCTATGACGGAAACCTGAACTCGCTCACGTTCCACCTCGCGCGCGGCAACATCGTTGATCTGAGACAAGAAAAGGCCCTCTCGGCGCGACCCACCAATATTTCGAGGCGCCACTATGCAGTTGGAATCCGGGAAAGTAAATATTGACCGAACCGGGTGGGATGTGGCCTCCGATGCACCATCACGGCCGTGCGGGCGGTGCGGGCCAGGCTCTCTCGCGGCGCTGGACAGGAGCGGCAGGCGGCGAGCTTGGGTCTTTCCCGTCGCCAGGCGGCGGGGCGGCGCGAGGAAGCGGGAACCGGTTCCGGGACGGCGGAAGTGGTTCGGACTGCCCATGCGCCTGTCCGTGTGCCTTTCGAACGTCCCGTGCGCAGGAGACACGGCGTGAGGGGTATGTCGTTTCGGGCGAGGTGACCTCGGGACGCGTGAGGAGATCAGTCATGTACGCAGTGGTCCGGCGGTACGAAGGAGTGACGGATCCGGTCGAGGCCGGCCGCCGAGTGGACGAGGGATTCGTGCCTCTCCTGCGCCGGATTCCCGGCTTCGTGGCGTACTACTGGGTCGACGGCGGTGATGGAGTAATGGTTTCCACCAGCGTGTTCGAAGACCCGGGCGGGGCCGAGGAGTCGGTCGAGAGGGCGGCGGACTTCGTACGGGACCACCTCACGTCACTGCTCCCCACCCCCCCGCAGGTGACAGCCGGCCAGGTTGTGGCTGCCGGGTGACGACCACCGGGGTGCGGTGACGACCCTCGGCGTGGCGCCGCGTCCGAGGTACCCCCGTCCCTTGCCGCACCCCCGTCCCCTCGCCGGACCTTGGGCTGGGCCGCCCCCGTACTGGATAGCGATCAGGGAAACCGGGTGGCAGTCTGAGAGGTGGATCCAAGTACCCGGGGAGCTCCTCACACCGACCGACACCACTGTTCGTGATCGCGGAGGTGGAACTTCCATGAGAAACCGGGTCTCCCTTACCGGAACAGCAGTGGGCCTCGTAGTGGCCGGAGCCCTGTCGACGACACTCGTGCCGTTCACCGCGTCGCCGGCCTGGGCCAAGGCGTGCGCGAGTTCCGACGTCGTGTGCCTCGTCAATGCCCAGCGCACACAACGCGGTCTTCCAGCCCTGACCGCCAACCAGAGCCTGACGACAGCGGCTCAGCAGCACGCCTTCGCGGCCGTGCAGCAGAAGTGGTGGGGGCCGGGCAGGAACCCGCACGTCAACCCGCAGACCGGCTCGACGCCGCAGAGCCGTATCCTGGGGGCCGGTTACTGCCCCAACCCCGTGTCGTGGCGGGTAGCCGAGATCGCCTACACCGGCTGGGGCGGTTCGGGTACGCCGGACGCCGCCATCAACTGGTGGATGAACTCCCCGCCCCACCGGGCGAACATCCTCGATCCCGGACTGCGTGAGATCGGGCGCGGGGCACAGGCCGGTACGGCCGACCCGGCCGGAGCAGGCGCGAGCGGGGGCGGAACCTACGTCGTCACCTTCGGAAGCTGTCAGCATTGACGCACCGGCAGTGCCACGCACCGGCAGTGCCACGCACCCAGCAGCCACGCACCCAGCAGTGACGCACCCAGCAGTGACGCGCTCACCGGCGGCGCAAGGGCGTCCACGGCATGCAAACCGGCCGGCGTCCCGACCATTCGGCCCGTCTGACCTCCCCTGCCCCGCGGCGGCTCGTGGGAATCAGTAGCCGCTGACGCAGATGGGTCGGAATCCTCTTCCGAAGAGGTCGTTGACGGTTTGCTGGTGTTGGTCTGAGGTGAGGTTGTGTCGTGCTTCGACCGCTGGGCCGTCTTGCTGTACCCAGATGGAGGCGAAGCGGGGTTCGTTGCCGTAGCCGCTGACGCAGATGGGTCGGAATCCTCTTCCGAAGAGGTCGTTGACGGTTTGCTGGTGTTGGTCTGAGGTGAGGTTGTGTCGTGCTTCGACCGCTGGGCCGTCTTGCTGTACCCAGATGGAGGCGAAGCGGGGTTCGTTGCCGTAGCCGCTGACGCAGATGGGTCGGAATCCTCTTCCGAAGAGGTCGTTGACGGTTTGCTGGTGTTGGTCTGAGGTGAGGTTGTGTCGTGCTTCGACCGCTGGGCCGTCTTGCTGTACCCAGATGGAGGCGAAGCGGGGCTCGCTGCCGTAGCCGCTGACCCAGACCGGCCGGAATCCTCTTCCGAACAGATCGTTGACCGTCTGCTGATGCTGATCAGAGGTCAGGTTGTGCCGTGCCTCCACGGCCGGCCCGCCTTGTTGCAGCCAAACCGAGGCGAACTTCGCAGCACCTGCCTGCGTCATCTTGGAAACTCCTCCTGTAGCCAGTCTTTTCGGATACTTCCTGGACTTTGAATGAGCAACGATCGGCGATCGCTCGCTCGGTCCTGACTGGGCGTTTACGGCGAAGTGAGGCGAAGTAATTCGCAGCACGCCTGTCCGCCCAGGACCCCGTGAATACGATGCTAGTTACAGAAGCTCTCGAACTCTTGCACCCCGTCGTTGAAGACCTAGGTGTCGTCGTCGATGGCCATATCTCCGAACCCCGGGAATCCCGCGGCGTCGATGCGGTGCAAGCGCTCGGCCGCCCGCTCGCCTTCACCCTCGCGGGCGGGAACGCCAACGGCAGAGGCGGACGGAGTCACAAGACGCGGCACGGCACAATGGCGGCCATGAACGAGAACCAGAACACCAGTACGACAGCTGCCGGGTCCAGGCCACCGCTGACGGCCGCCCTCACCGGTGCCGAGCTGCTGCGCTGGTACTGGACGCTGGACGAGCTGACCGGTCTCGCCCGCACGATGGGCGTCGCGCGGCACGGCGGCAAGGCAGCGCTCACCGCCCGGCTCGCCGCCGCGCTGGACGGCCTGCCGCTGCCACCCGCCCCCGCCCGCCGCCGGGCGACCGCCCAGCTGGCGGAGCCCGTCGACCACGACACCGTGATCCCGCCCGGCCAGCGGTGCAGTCAGGTCCTGCGGAGGTACTTCGTCGAGGCGATCGGCCCCGGCTTCCACTTCGACTCCTTCATGCGCGCTTTCATCGCCGGCCATCCCGGCCGGACCCTGGCGGATGCGGTGGCCCACTGGCACGCCACCCGCCCGGACGCGGCCCGGCCCCGCGAGATCGCGGAACAGTTCGAGTTCAACCGCTTCACCAGCGCCTGGCACCGCCAGAACCCGGGCGGCACCCGCGCCGGGGCCCGCGAAGCCTGGTACGCCCACCGCGCACTCCCCAAACCCACCGGCGAAGCCTGACGGCACACGTTCGAGACCAGCGGTGGCGTACTGGTCCGCGCTGGACGACGTCCTTGGACAGAGCCGTGTGGCCGGCCTCTCACAGCTGGACGAGAAGGTGACGCGGTCCGCGCAGCATGGCGCTCTGCCGGTAGGGTGGCGGGTCCTCGACCAGGCGTGCCGTGGCAAGGAGGGGGAGCAGCGCACCCAGCGCGTCCTGCGCCTCGATACGGGCCAGGGGTCCGCCGTAGCACAGATGGATGCCGCTGCCGAAGCCGAAGTGCTGGACGTCAGGGCGAGTGGGGTCGAACCGGTCGGGTTCGTGGAACCGCCGGGGGTCGCGGTTGCCGGAGGCCAGTACCAGGAAGACGGACGCGGTCGCGGGGACCGGGGTGCCGGCGATGTCCATGTCGGTGTGCGGAATCCGCTCGCGGATGTGGACCGGGGGTTCGAAACGCAGCAGCTCCTCCACCGCCCTGGGCAGCAGCTCGGGTTCGCGCTGGAGGAGTTCCAGCTGCTCGGGCCGGCGCAGCAGGGTCAGCACCCCGTTGGTGATCAGGTTGACCGTGGTCTCGTGTCCCGCGATGAGGAGCAGCACCGCGGTCACCGCGAGTTCCTCCTGGGTGAGCCGCAGCGCCGGGTCCGGTTCGTTGACGAAGGCGGAGAGCAGGTCGTCGGCCGGCGCGCCCCGTCGCCGCTCGGCGAGATTCACCAGGTACCCGCCCATCTCGAGCTGGGCCTGTTCACCGGCCTTGCGCGTCTCGGTGGACTCGTCCCCGGCTCTGACGTCGGCGGCTGTGACCAAAGCGTCGGACCAGGCGCGGAACAACGGCTCGTCCTCGCGTGGCACACCGAGCAGACGGCATATCACGCTGACGGGCAGCGGGTAGGCGAAGTCGTCGACGATGTCGACCTGCCGTCCCGCCTCCAAGGGCTCCAGCAGCTCCTTGGTGATCCGGGCGATCTCGTCCCGCATTCCGTCGACCCGGCCGGGGCTGTGCGGCGGGCCGAAGGGGCGCATGGCCAGGTTGCGCAACCTGTGATGCTCGGGGTCGTCGAGCCGCAGGAAGGGCAGCGCGTGGGTCGTCTCACCACGCGTGCGGGGGTCCACGCTCATCCGGGGGTCGTGGAGCAGCGCGGCGATGTCGTGGTAGCCGCCGACGAGGTAGCTGCCGTCCGCCTGCTGCACCACGCGACCGGCGTCGCGCAGCTCCGCGTACAGCGGGTAGGGGTTCGGACGGCTGGCGTAGTCGGTGATCCGTGCCAGCAGGGTCATGGTGTCCATGACGGCTCCTCGTGGTCGGACGGGACTAGTGCTACACCACCGTCAGCCGGCGGTCGGGGAGGTATCCGGTGAGTGCGACGGTCGGGCCGTGGGACAGCACCGAGGGATCCGGTACGGCGGACGGGATCGGGATGTCGGCCGCGAGCGGGCGGTCCGGAGCGCCGGGCGGCGGCGGGAAGGGGGCGGCCGTCTCGATCAGGTGCCGGTAGTAGTCGATGGACTTCGCCATGTCGACGGTGACAGCGGCGGTGATCCGGCCCTGGTAGCCGTAGACCATCGCCAGCCGGCGCGCTTCCAGGGAGCCCTGGGCGATCACCACGTGGTCGGAGAAGGTGGGGACCCCCACGGACTTGATGTTCAGCCCGAACTGGGTCGACCAGAAGGTCGGAATGGCCAGGTGCGGGCGTTGCAGCGGCCCGGGACTCACCATGTTGTGGGCTGCGACCTCGGCCTGCTCGACCGCGTTTCCCCAGTGCTCCAGCGAGAGCATCTGGTATCCGAACAGCGGATGCGGGAAGCGGGAGACGTCGCCGGCCACGAAGATGTCGTCGGTGACGATGCCGTACATGTTGAAAGCCCGGCACCCGGCGTCGCAGGCGATCCCGCGCGGGCCCGATGCCAGCCCGGAGTCGGCCAGCCACTCGACGTTGCGGATCGCGCCCAGCGCCACGACGCACACGTCGGCGTGGACGTGGCTGCCGTCCGACAACTGCGCGCCGGTGAAGCTCCCGTTGCCGTTGAGGGCGGTGACCGTCACGCCGGTGCGCAGATCGACGCCGTGGTTGCGCTGCATGACCGCCGCGAGCTTCGACAGGGTGCCACCCAGTGCGCCCACCAAGGGCGCGGGTCCGCGTTCGGCCACCGTCACCTGGAGCCCCATCTCCCGGCAGGCGGACGCGATCTCCGAGCCCGTGAAACCGGCGCCGATCACCAGCACCCGCTCCGGTCCGGCCGCCAGCTGCTCGGCCAGCTCCTTCCCGTCCTCACGCGTGCGCAGGGTGAGCACCCCTTTCAGGGCGGCCTCCTCGGCGTTCGGCCAGGGCCGCGCACGCGTCCCGGTGGCGATCAGGAGCCGGTCGTACGGCAGCGACTCCCCGTCCTCCAGCAGCACCTGTTTCGCGAGCAGGTCCACGCCGGTGGCGCGTACGCCCAGCCGCCACTCGGCGTCCGGGTCCCGGCGCATCGGCAACTCGGTCGTGTCCGCCGTCGCCCGGCCGAGCAGCACCTGCTTGGACAGCGGCGGCCGGTCGTAGGGCGCATGGGGTTCGTCCCCGACCACGGTCAGGGAGCCGGTGAAGCCCTCCTCGCGCAGGGCCTCCGCGGCCCGCAGTCCGGCCAACGACGCGCCGACGACGACGATACGGCCGTCCTTGAGGTCAGCGGGCACCGTGGCTCACCTCCTGGCCGAGGAGGATCGCCTGCACCGGGCACGCGGCTGCGGCCTGGCGGACGCGCTCGACCTGGTCGTCGGGGACGGCCGTGACGTACAGCAACCCCTCCTCACCGTGCAGCTCGAACATCTCCGGTGCGAGGAAGACGCACTGGGCGTAGCCCTGGCAGCGGGTCAGGTCGACAACGGTCCGCATCTCCATCACTTCCTCCGCTGTCACACCCCCCTCTCCCTTCCAGCATGGGTGCAGCGTTGAGTGCTCGCGCGGTGAGCGCTCGGGCGTTGCCGCGTCCCCGGAAGCCGGCCCGGAGGGGCCTGGAGACCCGAGGGCCGGTCCGGGGACGGGGCTGGGAGACCCGCGGGCCGGAGGCCGCCTAGAGGCCCGGACCGGGCGACACGCGCAGGCCCGTCGTGCCGTCGTACCTCCCCAGGCGCTGGGTGACCGTCAGCCCGTCCGGATCCGTCGCGGTCACCTCCAGGTCGTGGGTGCCCGGACCGAGGGAGCGCACCTCGAGGGATCCGCCCGTGACGGGTGCCGGTTGGCCGTCGACCTTCCAGGTCAGGGCGGGGCCGGTGAGCGGGCCGTGCTGTGGGGAGTGGCCTTGGACGTGCAACAAGGGACCTTCGCAGGCCGCCAGCAGGAACTTCGGAGGCCGCGGGGGCAGCGCAAACGACGGGGTCTGAACGTACGAGGTGTGGTAGCCGTTGGTGGCGATGACCTGTACGAGGCACCGGCGGTGGCCGGGCAGGTCCCGCAGGTCCAGGTCGTAGGAATCGCCGGTGAGGCTGACGCCCGGCCGCAGGACAGTGCCGCCGTCCGCATGGGAGAACCGCACGAAGAACGTGGCAGGCGGGTCGGCCTCGGTGTCACCTCCCACCTGCCGCCAGCGCAGGTGGAGGATTCCCTCGGTGTCGATCTGCGGATGAGCGGCCGGGGCGAGCAGGGCGAAGTGCGGCGGCGCGGGTGGCACCCGCAGAGCGCCGAGTTCGGTGCCGTCCAGAGTCAGGACGATGCGGCAGGTGCCCTCGTGGTAGGGGAGTCGGGCGGTGAAGGTGGCCTCGGTCTGGGCGGCGGAGTGGAAGCGCGGCTCGGTCGCGGTGCGGGCCAGGATCTCGCCGGTGGCTGATTCGAAGGACACCTCGTAGCCCTGTCCGGGCGCGGCACGCGTGGCCGCGGGCTCGGCGGCGGTGCGCAGCGCCGGACTCCAGCTCACGGTCCCGGAGACCGACAGGCTCCCGCGGACGCGGACGAAGGGGCCCGGGAACGGCATGCTCGCGGCGACGAGTCCGGCGGGCAGTTCCAGCGGTGGACGCGCAGCCCGCGCGGCGCGCTCCGCGGCGTGCTCGGCGAGGAAGAGGCGCAGCCGGCTCCAGTGGTGCACGCCGATCCACTGGTCGTAGGGGGTGGTCGCGCCGGAGGCCTTGCAGTAGCCCATCAGGTCGGGCACGGTGGCCGGGTAGACGTCGAGCCGGACCGGGTCCACGCCGACGTCGCCGATGGAGCCGTCCGGCGGCCGGTAGTTGGCGTCCGTGTTCTTGGGCTTGTCGTCCGGCGGACCGCACGGCGCGTGTTCCAGGCCGTAGACGTGGCCCAGTTCGTGCGCCACGGATGCGGTCAGATCGGCGTAGCCGAAAGCAACGTTGTCCTCCCTCCTGGAATCGCCGACCCGCTCCATGTGGACACGCCTGTCCACGAGGGCGTAGAGCTTCTTGTAATCGGCCGCCTCCTCCTGCACGTCCTCCAGGTCGTTCAGGAAGTGCTTCATCCCCGCCAACGTGCCCAAGTCGCGGGAGGTGTGGACGACTTCGTTGCCCGGCAGGAGCCAGTACCGGATGCTTTTCGCGGGATCCTCGGCGATGGGATACACCTCCGTCAGACGGTTCACGGCCGTGATGTATTCCGCGTCGCCTGGCGCCGGGACGGTGTCGGTCTCGACCCGGACCATCAGGATGTCCAGAGGGTGTGCGGCGAAGACGTCCAGGAGGAGTTCCACGGGGTTGCTGACGGAACCGGCCACCGAGGCCTGCACGAGGATGCGCGCCTTTCCCGGGACGAGCCGGTCGGCGGGAATCCGGAAGTTGAGCGTGTGACCCAGATCGGTGCGCTGAACGGCGTCCGCCGGCCGGGCCGTGATCGGGGCGAGAGGAGTCGCGGCGTAGGCGCCGTTGTTCAGGTCGAGGGTGCCGGTGACACCGGTGACCAGGCCCCCGCCCTCCTCCGGACTGACGCCGGAGTCCAGGTAGACCCTGACCAGGGTGGTCCGGCCCGCGACGAGAGGGACGGCGTTGTCCGGGGCGACGGGCGAGTGGAACGCCTGGACGGCCTGGGTGGCCTCGACGCCGGTGATCTGGAGGTCCGGGGTGGTGTCGGGAGGGAGCACCTCGGCGCTGAGGGTGACGAGGTAGCCGGGATGGGTCTGGTCGGTCTGCGTGGGGCCGAGACGGAGGCTGCCCAGGGTCGCCTGTTCGGCCGGGTCGATGACGAACATGGCCCGGCCGAGGAAGTTCTCGTACCTCTCGGCGCTGGGCCAGAGGTCGTCGTCGTGGCTGTAGGCCTCCATGAAGAAGCGCGTGGGTCCGTCCATCACCAGGTCGAAGACGGTCGTGGGGGTGCCGTACGAGAGCGGGAAGAGCGCTTCGTCGTAGACCCGGTCCCCGTTGTTGTTCCAGCGGAGCAGTTCCCGGTCGGTCGGATCGGCATGGCCCTGGGCACGGACGTAGAGGGCCATGTGCGTGAAGTCGCTGTTCTCGTCGTTGATCAGCACCAAGTCCTTCCAGACCAGCCGGACGTGGGAGCGCTGGGCCGGCGGGACGGCCTGCACGTTCGCCGTGACGACGATGCCCGGATGGCCGTTGTCGGTGGTGGTCGGCCCGATCAGCAGCCGCCCCAGGGTGGCGGGGTCGCGGTTGTCGATGAGGACCTCGGCCTCACCCAGGAAATTCTCGTGGTGCCCCTCGTCCGGCCACTGCACGTCGTTGTCGGTGTAGGCCTTGACGGAGACGCGTGCGGCGCCGTTCAGCTCGAATTGCAGCACGCTCGGCAGTGCGGGATCCCCGTCCAACGGATAGTCGAAATTGTCTTCGACCGGGCCGTTGCGGTGGTTCCAGCGGAAGGTGCCCAGTACGGCGCCGTCGGTGCCGGTGACGGTGCCGTACAGGCCGATACGCGTGTCTCCGGCCTCCTCGTCCTCGAAGACATAAAGGTTTTCGAACGACACACGCAGCTGGGTCATGAGCCACCTCCGGAGTTCGTCGACCCGTCCAAGTTCTCCGTGCGCCGGACCCATTGTCAACGGTGGGAAAAAGCACGGGAATTCACGCCATCGAAGTGCGCTGGAACACGCCCCGGCCTGCCGAACTCCGGTTCGACGGAGCTGAGAAAACAGGGGGCTGAAATAAATCGGTCATGCCTCGAACGGTCCCGCGGAGCCGAATCCTGCGCCGCGGTCCGCGGCTTTACGCGTCCGGCCGGGAGTGCACGCGCGGGTGCGGAGCCGACAGCACTGACAGCGGCCCATGAGCAGCGGAACATCGTTCCGCGCGGTAGCTCCTCCGCAAGGCATTGCTCACGAACCGCGAGTGAGCGTCACACAGTGTGTCGACCTCTATGGACAGCGCCGGAAGCTCCGCCCACGACCAGCGCGGAAAGCTCCGTTCACGACCAGCGCCGGAAGCTCCGCCCGCGACCGCGGCCGGCACGGACGCCGGCCGTCGGGGGCCCGCGCCGGGCTCCCCGGTGCCTCCATCGGCCGACGAGGTGATGTACGGGTCAGCCGCCCGGTCCACCGACCGGGGGACACACGGCAGGGGCGGTGAGCGGTGAACTGGAAGTACGCAAGGTCCTCCCGAAGGAACCGCGATCCACTCCGAACTTCGCACCACGAGGATTCTCATGTTCAACGCTCGACGTCACGCCGCCCGCATCGCCGGTATCTCCTGCATCGCCGCACTGGCCGCCGGGGGGCTCGGTGTGGCCAGTGCCGAGGCGGCGCCGATGGTGCAGCACCACGTGGCTGCGCATTCCACCAGCCACCAGCACCACTACGACAGCTCGTACCGCGACGGCTCTCGGTACAACAGCTCCCGCGAGCACAACGGCTCGGAGCACGGCAACTCCCGGCACGACAGTTCCAGCCACGACAGCTCGCGGCACGACAGCTACCGGAACAGCGGTTCGTCGAAGAGCACCGCGAGGAGC
>NZ_JAERRH010000036.1 GCF_016741855.1 Streptomyces musisoli
TTTAGCCCGGGGAGCGGAAGTCAATTCCTCACCGCCGTGAGCATGGCATGCACATTCGCGCCCGCGACCTGGGACGCAACCTCTTCCTCAACGCCACCGGCATGCTCGTGCTCAGCACGGCCACCTTCGTATTCGCCCTGCAGAACGCCTGAGAAAGTGTTGGGAAGCCTGGTCGGATCGGCTTCGCGACGCCAAGGCCCGAAGAAGGAGACTTCGTGTTCGCCACCTACCTCGTGGTCATCATCCTCACCTCGGCCGTCAACGGCTTGGCCGCCATGGCCAACTTCATCGGCCACGAGTACCCCAAGAGCCAGGCGGACAAATTGCGCGTGCCTCGGTCCTGGATGCGCCCGCTGGGCGCACTGTTGGCGGCGGGGGCGCTGGGACTGCTGGCCGGGTTCGCTGTGCCGGTGCTGGGCACGCTCGCCGCCGCTTGCCTCGTGCTGTACTTCCTGGGTGCGTTGTGTGCCCACCTGCGCGTCCGTGACCACCAGTTGGGCCCCTGGGCCGTATTTTTCAGTCTGCCGGTGGCTGCCCTGGCCGTGAGCTTGGTGTACCACGGCACGTGAGACTCCCCGTTTGATCCTGCGTCGCTGGTGCGAGGAAGACGTTGACGCCCAGCACCCGGGCCAGCTCCGCCGGCTGAAGCTGCGCGGCATGATCCCACGCCCGGTCGTCCAGGGCACGCCAGGAGGGGGGATGCACAGCTGCACGCACTGCCGACGGCCCCCCTGGGCGGGGCGGTAGATCCGCGCCCACGGCCCCAGCCCCGCTTGGTGAGCTGCCAGTCGGCCCGCTCAAGCTGCTTGACGACCTTGCGCCCCTCCGCCAGCCGCCCGGCGAGCCGCTCCTGCTCCGACAGCACGGCGGGCAGACCGTAGCGCACGCACGCGGCCTCGGTGAGCACCAGCAGCGGGTCGGCGTCCTTGCCCGAACCGTGCAGCTTCTTGGCCCCGAGCTGCGCCTCGGCCAGCGTCCACTCGATGAGGGCGGGCAGGGACTTGGCGGGCACGTCCAGAATCAGCCCGCCGGTGCCGTAGCCGGTCACCTGCCGGTCGGCGTCGGCGTCGAGGATGAGCAGCGGGCCGTGCGCGGACCCGGCGCCGGGTACGGGCGTGTGCGCCTCTACGGCCTCCTTCCGGTCCGGGTGGCGCGAGGTCGGTGACGGCCGCACGGTCCTCGCCGGGCGTGCGACGGCGACCGGTGCGGGAACGGCGGCGGAGGCAGCGGGCGGTGCGGGAACGGCGGCGGAGGCAGCGGGCGGCGCGGGAACGGAGGCGGAGGCAGCGGGCGGCGCCCTGCCGGACGTGGTCCGGGTCGCAACCTAGGACACTGGGATGGTGGGCGCAGGCGGCGTCTCGGGCGTGGGCGCTGTGCTGGTGAACGCCTGCGGTGTGCCGGTGTCCTCCTGTGGTCTGGGAACCGCGCCACGAGCGCGCAGACACCAGCAGTCATACCGATCGCCCCCAGACGGTCGCAGCCCCTCAGTAGGTTTTTGAACTCTGGCCGTGGGCGTGTACGGCTGGATGCGCGACAAAGCGACGCAGATCGCGGGGTCCTGCAGATCTCGAAGTGATCACCCCGTCGTCGATGCCAGGATGTCAGTCGGTCGACGTACGGCGGACTTACGGGGTGGCAGTGGCGGGGACTTCGGTCGAGGCGGTGGACGCGGTGGACTGGAGCCGGTTCCGGACGGGCATGCCGGAGCACCATCCGGTCAAGGAGGTCCCGCGTGCGCTGCGCCGCCTGGTCAGGCGAGGCCCGGCGGCGACGGAGGAGGACTGTCACCCGCTGTACTCCTGCCTGTTCGCCCCCGGAGGCGGGCTGCCGTCGGCCGCGGCCGCGGCCCTGCCGTTTCTCACGGCGCTCGCCTCCGATCCCGCCAACGGCGCACGAGTCGCTCTCGTCGAACTGCTCGGCGCCCTGAACGGTGCGGCGCGCGAGGCCGGTGAACAGGGCACGCACGGAGCGTGGCGGGAGGAGTGGCGGCGTCAGGGCGACAAGATCACGGCGCTCCTCGCGGACCGCGAGCCGAGCGTCCGGCGGGCCGCCCTTCTCCTCGCGGACGACGACGTACTGCTGGAACGATGGCACGCCGAGACGGAACCGGCCGTACGCCTGCCCCTCCTGCTGGCACTGGGCACCCGCGCCGCGACGACCGCCGACGCCCCCGGGACCGGTGATCAGCATCACCGGCCGGCCGCCCACCTGCCCGGGCATCGGCGCAGCCTGGGCGCGTTCGTCGGCGAGCTGCCTGGTCATCCGCTCAAGGACGCGTTCGGCGACGGCGAGTTCGTCCCGCTCGGCCCGCACTCCCGCCAGCTGTTTGACCAGCTGCTCTTCGAGTTCGTCCAGTTCCGCACGCCGCGCGGTGATCCGTTCCAGCAGCTCGGGATCCAGCATGCACCGGATCGTAGAAGGCTGCCGGACTACGGCGAACAGAACCGGACACTTAAGCTACCCACTTCTGCTGACGACCGCTTGTTCAGGGGTCAATCGCTGCGAATGTCACTTCTGGTCGGGCCGGTCATGCGCCAGACGCTGAGCTTCGGCCGTGGCCTCGGCATCGAGCTGGGCCAACGCCCTGTTCCCGTACTCGACGATGTCGTACTCGTCATCAACCTCAGCAAAACGCTCGGCGACGGACTCCAGCCAGGCCGTGCCGGTCGTCTTCACCTCTTTGACCAGCTCCAGGAACACGACACGGGCGCGGCGGTGTGACGGCGCCCGGGGCGCCCCGGGCGAGCAGACGCTGACGGCCAGGCTCAGTAACCCGACGGTGACGTTCTTTACTGCCACCAGGCCGTCCGCGCCGAAACGGAGGAAGAACGGCGCCAGGCGGCTGAGTGGGAAGCCCGGCGGCCGGTGTGCAGGTGATACGGACAGGGGTTCACCGCTCGGCGGTGGGAGAAGCTCACCATGCACGGTGCCGAAAGCCGATGGCCGGGGGTGTGCCGCGCCGACGGCATGGCCCGGCAGGAAGCCGCCGCAGGGCCGGAGCCGGCCAGGCCCGGCCGCGGCCGGTGGCGCTGGCGGTCCTGACCAGGCAAGCCTGTTGTGCGGCCGGAGTCATCAGGCCGTACGGCGCGACGGATACCGAAGTGACCGCCCCCCCCGGGGGCGGGGCACCGTGGGGGGAGCGGTTGGCGGCGGCGTTGGCGTTCAGGCGTGGGGTCGATTTAGGCTGCGTCGGTTCGTGCCGTTCACGGCGGCAGCCCATCGACGGAGAGGAAAGCCGATGATGCAGCAGGCATCGGCCACCGACCCGGCTCCCGGGCGCCGCCCCGAGCTGGTCCCCGACCCGGATGCGGAGACGGCCCGTATAGCGGCGGTACGCCGCTACGACATCCTCGACACGCCGCCCGACGGCGCGTTCGACCGGGTGGCGGCGATGGCCGCCCGTCTCTTCGACGTGCCGGTGGCGACGGTCACGATCGTGGACACCGACCGCATCTGGTTCAAGGCAGCCCACGGCCTGGAAGGCGTCAAGGAGATCGGCCGCGATCCGGGCCTGTGCGGCTCGGCGATCCTGCGCGATGACACGATGGTCATCCCCGACACTCTCCAGGATTCCGTCGCGGCGGACAATCCGCTGGTCGCCGGCGAGATGGGGGTGCGCTTCTACGCCGCCGCACCGATCATCACCCCCGACGGGCACCGGCTGGGCACCGTCAACGTCCTCGACACCAGACCGCGCTCCATCACCGAGGACGACACCGCCACCCTGGCCGATCTCGCCGCGATCGTGCTGGACGAGATGGAGCTGCGGCTGTCGGCGCTGCGCGCCCTGCGCCACGAACAGGAGCGTCGGGAGGCGGAAAGCCGTCACGCCGAAGCGGAACGGGCACGTGCCGAGGCGGAACGGGCGGCGCGGGAGCAGGCGGAGCAGGACAAGGCCGCCATCGCCGCGTTCGCCTCCACCCTCCAGCGCACCCTGCTGCCCCCGGCCCTTCCCGTGGTGCCCGGCTTGGAGCTGGCCTGCCACTACCGCACCGCCTCCGCCCACGACGTGGGCGGCGACTTCTACGACGTCTTCCCCCTCGACGGCGGCCGGTGGGCGTTCTTCCTCGGCGACGTGTGCGGCAAGGGCCCGGAGGCGGCGACCGTCACCGCCCTGGCCCGCCACACCCTGCGCGCCGCAGCCCAGATCAACCCGGACCCGGTCACGGTGCTGCGCGCGCTCAACACCATGCTGCTCACCGACGTCACCGCCGGCAGCCGCTTCTGCACCGCCCTCTTCGGCCTCCTCGAGCCCCGGGAAGGCAGCGGCTTCACCGTCACCATCGCCACCGGCGGCCACCCGCCCGCCTACCACGTGCGCCCCGACGACAGCGGCGCCGTATGGGTCAAGGCAGTACGCCCCAAGGGGGGCATGCTTGTCGGCGCCTTCCCCCAGGCACCCTTCGTCCAGACCACCTTCTCCCTGACCCCCGGGGAGAGCCTGTTCCTCTACACCGACGGGCTGACCGAAGCCCGCACCACCCAGGGCGCCATGCTCGGCGAGGACGGCCTGACCGGCTTCCTCCATCAGCGCACCGGGTCCGTCACCGCAGCCTCCCTGGTCGAGGACACCGTCACGCTGCTGGCCTCGCTGCCCGACGGAGCCGGCGACGACGTGGCCCTGCTGGCCCTGTCCGTGCCCGGCCCCCAGGCCGCACCCGACAGCGGTGTCGCCGCCACCGCCCACACCGCCGCCGCACCCGAACACATCGGCCAGGAGTGATGACCGACGTGACCGACACGTTCCACCTGACCGTCCAGCACCCTCGCCCCGGCCTTGCCGTCGCCACGGTCGTCGGCGAGGTGGACATGCACACCGCGCTCACCCTGCACTCCGAAGCCCTGGAGATCATCCAGCGAGGGCACCCGCGCCTGGTCCTGGACCTGACACAGGTAGGCTTCTGCGACTCCGCCGGCCTGAGCGCGCTCATCCGCCTCTGGCACGCGGCCCAGGCGGCGGGCGGCTTGCTCAGCCTCGCCGCCGTCCCCGACCGTCTGATGCGCATGCTCAGCATGACCGGCGTCGACGCACTCCTGCCGGTCCATGCCACATCCGCCGAAGCGGTCGCTGCCATGTCCGCCGACCAGCCCACGGGCGCAGACGTACACGGCGCAGACGTACACGGCTCCGTCACCAGCTCCTCCACGGGGGGCGGGCACCGCGAGCTGACCGAGAGCGAGCCGGCGGCCTTCGACAACGCGCAGCGGCAGGAAGCATCCCAGGCAGGAAACGTCGTTCAGGGCTGAGCGGACCCCGAGCATCGGTCACACCAGCCCTTTGACCTGCGACTTCAAGTTGGCGGAGGCTCAGTGGAGTCCACCATCCGGGAGTGAACTCCACACGATGGGAGTGGATGACTTCGGCACCCGACGCGGCAGCGGGCCAGATACTCGGCGCGACGGCAGGTGCGCGATCAGCCAGGCATGTGGTGGCCCGGAGACAGGCCGGCTGCGGCTCCTCCAGCCCCCTGGTCGTTCGCGTACGCCTACATGCCAACGCCGTACACGTCAGCAACCACCTGCGGCCCTGGCTGCCGCCCCTGATCGCCTTCAGCGCGAACTCCCCGTTCAGGGAAGGGCAGGACACCGGATACGCGAGCTGGCGCACCACCACCTGGGGACGCTGGCCCGTCGCCGGCCCGCCCCCGTACTTCGAATCACCCGCCCACTTCGACGACCTCGTCGAAACCCTCATCGACGCGGAGGCACTCATCGACCGCGGCGGCCTGTACTGGGACATCCGCCCCTCCCACCACCTGCCCACCATCGAAGTCCGCGTCGCCGACGCAGCCCTCACCCCCGACGACACCCTCATGCTCGCCGCCGTCGTACGCGCCTTGACCGCCACCGCCCTCCAGTGCATCCGAGCCGGAGAACCGGCCCCACGCCCGGCACCGGAAGTCCTGCGCGCAGCCTGCTGGCGCGCGGCACGCAACGGACTGGCCGGCACCGGCATCGACCCCCTCACCGGCCACCTCATCACCCAGACCACGCTCGTCGAAAAACTGCTGCACACCATCGCCCCAGCACTGCGCCAGCACGACGACCTCGACCACACACGCGAGCAATGGCAGCGCCTGCGCCCCGAAGGAACCGGCGCCGACCGCCAGCGCGCCGCCTACCGGCAACGCTCCAGCACCCACGACGTCGTCGACTACCTCATCTCCGCCACCTGCCCCCAGTAGCGCAGCGGTGATAGCGTCCACGGGCCGGTCCCCGTGGGGCTCGGTGACGCCGCAGCCGCCTCGGTCCCCCGCGATCCGGCACAAGCCGAGACCGTCAAGCCAGGCACAGTGGTGAGCAAACCGGCGGCCGCTGTGCTCCGAAGAAACGTACGGCGGGACGAACCGGACTCGTCGCGGACCATGGGACTACCTCCCCTGAATGACGGGCGTCGCCCGTCCCACGGAGCGACGGGCCGCCCGCTGCCGCCTGGACCACACAAATCCTCCGGCCGGGTTCGGCGGGGAGCCATGCTGAGCCCACCGGTCGGGTGACGAAGGGAAGGGGAAGGTACCGACCCGGCACAAGAAGTCGCGGCCCGGCACACCGGCCGGGGTACTCAAACCGGCGTCCGCGCAGCTACTCACAACCGTCGGCGCGTCCGCTACTGGCTGGCTTCGACCCGCTGCTGGCCGCGCTGCGCCGACTTCAGCCGGCCGGCTTGCCCGACCTGCGGGCCGCCGCTCGTCCGTGGTCGCGCCACACACCGTCGTTGCCCTGGAGGACCTTCTGGAGCTGGTGGCGGCGGCCGGGCGGGGGCGGTCAGCCACGGCCGTGGGATCACGCTCGCTCCACCGTTCCGCTCATCAGCCGCCCTGGCCCGGTTCAGCTGCCGACTGGGCACTGAAAGATACGACGGCGCGACGCAGGGGGCTGCGGCCACTCAGGCAACGCTGCACTGGCGGCGGGTGCTCCGTCGGCTGTCACAAGCCCGTGTACGGCGGACTCTGACCTCCGCTACTCGCTGGGCGTATGGGCCTTTATGCGAGACCTCGACGCTCTGCGGGACAGGTGCGCGAGCAGCTGAGCGACACCGACGGCAAGGTAAAGCACGACCAGAACCCCGAGTCCGAGGTCGAGCCAGTCATAGGTCGTGCCCCTGGAGAGTGAGGCCCACGCCCGGGCGCCCGCGACGGATCCGGCAACTGCCACCAGAACCGACGCCACGGCATGCAAGGTCTTTGCAGCCCTGGGCCGCCGCTCTTTGAGCAGTTCACCACCCGCACCGAGCGCGACGAGCGCGGGGAAGACATCGTGCGGCTCCAGGCGCCCCGTCGCGATCGCGTCCGTGATGTTGATCAGAATGCCGATCGAGCCGACGACCAATGCACTTTGAGATATACGGCGGCTCATCAACCCTCGCTTGCAGTCCAACTTCGTTGTGGCGTCCTTCGCAGGACGCGGAACGGGGAGCGTAGCGCGACCGGGGCACACGGCGTTCAGCGGTGCACGGCCTGGCCCCCGGTCCGGTTGTCGTCCGTCGTGCTCGGCCTGCGGCTGGCCTCGGTTGTTGCTGCCTGCCGTCTGCCGGTCCGAGCCTGGCTGTATGCCGCCCGTCGGCCGGGTCGGGCTATCCAGCCTCCAGGGGCGTCTTCTGCTGCGGGGGCAGAGGCTTGACGCCGAGGATGCAAGCCGCTCACGCTGCCCGGCCGCTAGGCCCTCCCACTCCAGGTGCTGCCGCTGAAGCCACCGCCCCGCATCCGCGCCCCCGGCCGTTGAATGGTGCGGGGTGCCGTCGGCGTTCACCTCGGGAATCCCCCTCCTGTAGGAGGGGAGGATGTCAACGCGATGATCGTGCTGCTCTTGCTGGGCGCAAGCGTCCTGGGGGACGGGTTGCCTGGTCTCGGCCGCTGACCACGCCGTCTGGGTTGTCCTGCGTCATGCGTCGTCGGCCGGGTGCAGTGCGTCGGCGTAGAGGGCGAACAGGCGGAGGGGGGTGATGTCGCCGGTGTGTGGGGTCTGGCGCAGGTGGTGCCAGCAGTCGGCTGCCAGCCGGCGGGCGCGGGTCCCGGGCCAGGGTTGGGGGAGGAGTTGTGGTGGCAGCAGTGGGTCGGGCTCCATCGCCGTGGTGAAGTGGGCGGCGAGTTCGACGGCCATACAGAGCCGCTCGGCCCCGGAGGGAGGATCGTTCTGGGTGAGCTGGGCGAGGCAGGAGCCGGCGAAGGCGGCCAGGTGTTCGTGCCGTTCGGCGATCTCGTCGAGCGGCCACAGGGTTGCTGCCAGGGTGCGCGGGTGGGTGGTGTCGCCGATGCGCAGGTCGGTGGTGGACATGCGGGTGAGCGCGTCGGCGACGCCGAGGTGGCGGGCGTGTGCGTCGACGAGTTCGCCGACCGGGTTGGCGGTGACGTACAGGCCGCTCTGGACGGGGGCGGCGCCGAGGCGGAGGAGGTGCTCGCGCAGGGTGTCGCGGGCGGTGCGGCGGGCTTCGGGGACGGCGAAGGCGAACAGGTGCCAGGTGCCGTCCCAGGGGGCGAGCCCGGCGTCCTGCCGGTAGGCGTGGCGGACGTAGGCGGCGTCGGGTGCCACGGAGCCGGTGACGTCGGACACGGCGCGCAGCGTGGCCTTGCGGCCGCGGCCGTCCTGGGTGAAGCGGCCCTCGGCGA
Organism: Streptomyces musisoli; assembly: GCF_016741855.1. GTDB lineage: Bacteria > Actinomycetota > Actinomycetes > Streptomycetales > Streptomycetaceae > Streptomyces > Streptomyces musisoli. The sequence goes on from NZ_JAERRH010000036.1 coordinate 8,607, forward strand.
CCAGGCGTTTGACGCAGAGCCTGACCTGCGTCTCGCTCATGCCGAGCAGTGCCGCGACGGCGTAGAGCTCGCCGGCGTCGACGGTTGCGTCCTCGCGGACCAGGGCGTGGACGAGCAGTCGGGTGGGGATGTCCAGCCTGTCGTCGCTGGGTTGCGCGGGGCCGGTGGTGCGGGGTGTCATCGGCCCTCCCGTACGGCTGTGTGGTCCGCTGCGGTGACCGGGCGGTGCATGGTCGTGACGGCGCCGAAGCCCAGCAGGCGCCGCAGGTAGGGGGTCTGCTCGGTGTGCACGGATGTGAAGCCGTGCCGCTCGTAGAGTGCCCGGGCACGGGGGTTGACGTCGATGACCTCGAGGCGGACGCGATGGCAACCGGACTCGGCGGCGATGGCCGCGATCTGGCACAGGAGCAGGCTGCCGATGCCGCGGCCGCGGTGCGCCGCGTCGACGGCGATTCCGTCCATGACGAGTTCACCGGGCGCGGGGGTGCGTTCGAACAGGGCCAGCAGTGCGAGCCTGGGCAGGCCGCGTACGGGGCCGTAGGCGGACAGGACGTCCTTGACGCCGCCGCCTGTCAGCGCCCGCCCGTCAAGGCGGTAGCCGGCCACGGCGACCACCTGTCCGCCGTGCAGCGCGACGACGCCCCGGTCGTGCTGCAGGTGGGAGGCGATGAACGCGCGCCCCTTGTCGGGGGGATCCAGTGCCGGCGCCAGCTTGCGGCCGAACGCCTCCCAGTACAGCGCCGCTACCCGGCCTTCGCTGCCGCCGGGCACCCCCCGCCGGACCACCAGCCCGCCGTCCACGGTCATCGCCACACCCTCCCTTGTCCGTTCGCGGATCCGCCTTGCGCTATCAATCCTAATACGTTCATTATCACTACGACCGTTTTCAAATCGATCGTTCTTGGGGGTTGTGGTGATGTCACGGACAGGGGGTGAGCCGGTGCGGCGCAGGTGGCGATGGCTGGCGGGGAGCGTGGTGGGGCTGCTGCTGGTGGCCGTCGGGCTCGGCGGGGTGGTGGTGTGGCAGAACACCTACGCGCTGCGTGAGGAGAGGGTGTCGCTGCGTCACGACGGGGCGCTGCTCGATGGCGTGCTGGCGCTGCCGGAACACGGTCGGGGGCCGTTCGGCCTGGTCGTCTTCGTGCACGGTGACGGCCCGATCAACGCCACCCATGAGACGTTCTATCGGCCGCTGTGGGAATCGTTCGCCCGCGCCGGGTACGCCTCGTTGTCGTTCAGCAAGCCCGGTGTCGGTGGTTCGGAAGGCGACTGGCTGAAGCAGAGCATGGACGACCGGGCCGAGGAGACGCTGGCCGCGGTGGCCTGGGCCCGCACCCGTCCGGACATCGACGGCCGCCGCATCGGGCTGTGGGGGGCGAGCCAGGCCGGCTGGGTCCTGCCAAAGCCGCCGCCCGCGACGGCCGGTTGCAGTTCGTCATCGCCATCTCCCCGGCGGTCAACTGGCTGCGGCAGGGCCGCTACAACCTCCTCGCCGAACTCGACCGGGACGGTGCGAGCGAGCAGGAGAAGCAGGCGGCGCTACGCAGGCGGGAGACCGTACTGGGCCTGCTGGAGCGGGGCGCCGCGTTCACGCAGTACCGGGCCGCGATCGGTGACGCGGACGGTATGACCGCGGCACGGTGGGGCTTCATCACACGCAACTACCGTGCCGACGCGACCGCCGACCTGGCCGCCATGCGAGGCACGCCGCTGCTGCTGGTGCTGGCCGGCCACGACATCAACGTGGACGTCGCCGACACCGAAGCCGTCTACCGCAGGATCCTTCCACCCACGTCCCTGACCGTCACCCACTACCCGCGGGCCACCCACTCCCTGGTCGACCACGACCTGGAAAGCTCCGCCTGGCGCCTGACGGTCACCGCGATCGCCGCCCCCCGCCGGCTCTACACCGACGGGTTCCTCGCCGACCAGGCCCGGTTCGTCCAGCGGGTCGACTCCAGCCGGGAGGAACGGTGACCCAGACGACGGCACCGGAGAGCCTGCCGAAGGCCGGGCGGGTGAAGAGCGTGGACGCGCTGCGCGGATTCGCCCTGCTCGGCATCCTGATCGTGAACATCACCTACCTCGCCTCCGCCTACCACGGCACCGGCGTGGAGGACCCAGGCTTCGACAGCCCCACCGACAACGCCGTCCGCACGCTGGTGGCGGTGTTCTTCGAAGCCAAATTCTTCCTGCTGTTCTCCTTCATCTTCGGCTACAGCTTCACCCTCCAGCTCGCCTCCGCCGCCAAGGCCGGCACCCGGTTCACACCCCGGTTCCTGCGCCGCCTGACCGGGCTGTTCGCCCTCGGAGCAGTGCACGCCGTGGCGCTCTTCCCCGGCGACATCCTCACCACCTACGCCGTCCTCGGCCTCATCCTGCTGGCGTTGCACCGCATCCGGCCCCGCACCGCGATACGTACGGCTGCGGTGCTACTGGCCCTCACCTCGGCCGCGTACGCGCTTCTCGCCGCAGCGCTGTGGCAGGCCAACGGCAGTGTGGACAAGGCCGCGGCGGCAGCCCAAGCAGCCGCTGCCACCGACGCCCTGCGCGGGAATGCCGCCTCCGTCATCACCGCACACCTGGAGCAACTGCCGGACGTCGCGTTCCTGCTGGTCTTCTTCCAGGCACCCGCGGCGCTGGCCGCCTTACTCCTCGGCCTCGCCGCAGGACAGCAGCAGGCGCTCACCCGCATCCCGGCACACCGGCGCCTGCTTCGGCGCCTGCAGACCGCAGGCTTCATCCTCGGGCTCGCGGGCGGCGTCGTCTACGCTCACGTCAGCCTCGCCCACCCCGGTACCGCCTACCAGGTCCTCACCCTCGGCATCGACGTGATCACCGCCCCCCTCCTGGCTGCCGCGTACGCGGCCACCCTGCTGCGCCTCCTCCACAGCCGCCGCGCCGACACCCTCGAAACAGTGCTGGCTCCGGCCGGCCGGATGGCACTGACGAACTACCTCAGCCAGTCCCTGGTGTGCGCCCTCCTGTTCACCGGCTACGGAGCAGCACTCATCGGCCGCATCCCACCCACCGGCGTCACCATGATCGCGCTGATGCTGTTCACCTGTCAGGCAGCGGCCAGCCGCTGGTGGCTCGCCCGCCACCCCTACGGCCCCGTCGAATGGGGCCTGCGAACGTGGACCAACCTGTCCCCGCCCCGGTGGAAGAACCCGGGACGGTAGAACGCAACGCCCGGCGCCGCAGCCCCCGCCCGCCCCACCGGGCAGCCGTGCGGGCCCGGCCCCATCACCGGGTGGTCTTCGGCGTCGGCCGGTTCGAAGACAGGACATCGCCGGTCTGGGCTACCGCAGCCTGACCCGCACCGACCTCGTCCACGACGTGCTCGGCATCGGCACCAGGCCACTAGACGCAGCCTCCCCAGTTCCTGCTCCATACAAAGGTTCCGCCAGCTCGGCCGTCCTCCAGATGCACGAACGCGTCCCGGAACGGAGTTCATGAGTCGACCTCGAACAGCAGATCCGGCAGGTCGATCTTCGGGAGCATCGCCGCGGTGGTCTTGCGCAGCCACCGCAAGGACTTAGGCTCGCCGACCGCGCCGAGCCGGTCCACGTTCAGCTTCAGCCGGCCGCCTGGCTGCACCTCGAAGCTCAGCTTCGCGTCCTGCCTCGCCTTCTCTAGCCGCTCCGGCCATCAGCTGCCAGGCCGCATCCAGCGCCCGCACCCGTCCGGCCAGGTGTTCCTCGACCGGCTCGTGAAGGCTCAGGCCGTTAAGGGCGTCGTCGGCGACGGCCTCCCACTGCTTGCCGTTCAACAGCCTCGCCCGCGGGTCGGACCAGCGGTTCGACGGCGAAGCGAACACATTCCGGCAGCTCAAGGCGCGGTACAGCTGCTCCAGCACGCACACCACGACGATGACCATGCGTCAGCGCATCACCACCGGGCTCGTCTCCGCCGCGTTCCTCGGCGGGACCCTGGTCGCTGTCACACCGGCGGCTGGCGCCGCACCGGCCACGGCGCCAGCCGCCTCATCAGCTGGCGTCAGCGCCGCCCGGAGCTGCCTCATGACCCCGGGAATCGGCTACTACTGCCGCTACTACAAGGGCATCGCGTACACCGACTTCGGCGACCGGGGCAACAAGGTGAAGGAGACCGGGCTCGAGGGAATCCGCCATGACGGCCCGGCTCGAGGGGCGCACCGTCCAACGACGCTGCACTCCCGGTCGTCTTGCGGGCCCCGGCTGCGGCTCCTCCTGCATGCCGGCGATTCAGCGGGCCGGTTCCTCAGCGGGGTGGTATCGGCCACCAGGTGAGAACAGCCCGATGCGGCCGGCGCCCTGTGGTGGGTGCGCGCGTGAGCCCGGTGATGTCCGACCGCGGCCGCCTCGGACACGGTCATCGTCACCTTGCTCGCCCGGCCGATGCCCGAAAGGCGGCCTGGGGTGTGGTTCAGGGAGTGCCGCAGCTAGTGGCTCCGCCAGGGCAAGTGACGCTGTCGTTGGACACCGCGCCCGCGACCGCCAGCACCAGGACGATGAGAGCCACAATGATCACAGGTACGTTGTCTGCAGCCCAGATGTCGTGCTTGCGGCGAGGTTTCGGAGCACCGGACTGTGGGATCGCGTTGTCGCGTGCGTGCTCGGCACCGGGCCCGTCGTGCCCCTCTGTCGCCATCATGTCACCCGCCGTCGTTGTCTCTTTCACGATGGCATGGCATCAAACCTCACTGTCAAGCCCCGTGCCGCACCGACCGGCACGTCCGCGGACCCCGGCGGGATCACAGCTGTGCGAGCCGTCGCAAACCGGCGGCGCCTTCTGTCCGCATGGCCATGGTCACGCGACTGTCGGCCTCAGGCCCACACGTCCTGAGGGGTGATCACCTGATCGATCCTGAGCCGGCAAGCGGCAGGTGAATCCCTTCTGGTCCATCCAGCTTTGGAGCCCCGGCTGGTGATCACCAGCCGGGGCTCTGACACTCCGTGACGGCAGGCCGTGAGGATGATCACCTGACCGCGCTCAGTCGCGCCGGCTATTCACAACTGGCCGCCGACTCGGCTCTCAAGCCGCCGCACCAGGTTCGTATGTCACACGGAACGTGGGGTCAGCTCGGCGTCCGGTCGGGGTCCACCTGTTGTCTCCTCACGGAGGCGTGGGCATCTGTGTGAAGGTGCACGGTACTGTGAGCGGCTCTGTCGCCGTGCACACGCCCTGAAATACGGTGCCGGTCGCGGTCAGCACGCTGACGTAGACCTGGTTGGCGCGCGTCGCCAGAGTGGCGTCGACAACGTTTGTCGGGCCGCCCACGAACTGCCAGTCGCCCACAGGCTGAGGAGCCGAGGGCGGCGCCTCTCTGACCGTCAGGACGTACACCCGCCCGTCGCACACCACCGAGATGTACTTGTCCGGATCCTGGACCGCCGAGTCGATGTCGAAGCATCCCGTCGGCACCGGCGTGGGCTTCGGACAGTCGTGGCCGTTCTCGCACCCGCCAACGGATGTGACACCTACGCGGGTGGTCATGCCGTTTGCTGCCACGGGCTGCTTGACAGCGTGTGCTGTTCCGACTCCGGCGCACGTCATGACGACTGCGGCGGCCAGCGAGGCGGCAACCCTGTGCTTCTCTTTCACCCTTTGTGCTCCCTTCCTTATCAAAACGGGCCTATGCCGTTTGTAGGGAAAACAAAGCAATGTATGCCCGTGCCTCGTCACACATGCCGCGGCGCGCACAGCTTTCACTCGCATGCATGCAGGAGCGGTCGCTGACACCAGCCTGGTTCAGCTCTACACATGCACCGCCATGCGAACCGCCGCTCGCCGAACCACTCGTACGCCGAGGCCCCCTCTCGGCGTGCCGCTCGCCGCTGCCTGGCCGGCTCCGTACGGCTGGCGGGCTCGTGCGTACCACCTGACCACATTCGGCGGAGTGTGCTCACCGGCCAAAGTGGCGGGTGAGATTACGGCGTGAGCGGGCGGCCCGGCCCTGATCGAGCCGATGGCCTCCAACGCCTGGTGCCAGGCCTTCGGACAGGAGAGCGAAGACGCCCGCACCTACGCTCCTTTGCGCATGCCGGTCGTGGGCCTGAGCGGGATGAGCCTTAGGAGATGGTCACGGTGAACGGCTGGTCATGGGTACCGCCTGTGGCCTTGCCCGTGGTCACCTGGAGGGTGTGCGGGTCGTCTCCGTGGCCGCAGCCGGATCCGCGGCCTCGGCCGGCAGGCGCAGCCCTTTCGCGCTGTGCACCCACCGCAGTCCGTACCGCTCCCTCCATGCCAGGAGCTGCATCCGCGGATTCCGTGATGGACCGATCGTGCTGCTGCGGCGAGGACCGCAAGACCGTCGAGAAGCTGTGGGCCTTTCAGACGCTCCCCGTAGACCTGTCGAGGAGGGAGGGGAGGTCGGTGCGGGAGGTGATGCCGAGCTTGGGGAAGGCCCGGTAGAGGTGGTGGCCGACGGTGCGGGGGCTCAAGAAAAGCTGGGTGGCGATCTCGCGGTTGGTGGCGCCGCCGGCGGCGAGGCGTACGACCTCCCGTTCCTGTGGACTGAGCCTGGCGAGCGGAGAGCGCGTGGCCGTATCCGGGCTCAGGGGTTCTCCGATGGCCTGGAGTTCGGTGCGGGCGCGGGATGCCCAGGGGAGGGCGCCCAGTGTCTCGAAGGTCTCCAGTGCGGCGTGCAGGCGGTGGCGGGCGTCCGTGCGGCGGCGTTCGCGGCGCAGCCACTCGCCGAACAGCAGCTCGGTTCGTCCGTGTTCGAACGGCTGGACCGGGCCGTCTGTGTGGGCGTGCAAGGCGGCCGCGAAGTGCTCTGCCACTGCCTGGGTCCGGGCAGAGCCGTTGCTCGCTTCGGTCAGCGCTCGGCAGCGGTGGAGGAGGGCCGTGGCCGCCGGTTGTCCCGCGGCCGACGCCCAGGCCTCCAGCCGTGACATTGGTTCGGCCGTTCGATCCCGGCAACCGGCGCGTACCGCGGCTTCGACGAGGTCGGGCAGGAGAGGGGCCGACAGCGTGGGGTGGTCCACGCGAGCATCGGCGGCTTCTAGCTGGGCGAGTGCGTCCTCTGCCCTGCCGAGGCCGAGGGCGAGCAGGCCCAGGGCCCGGTGGGCGTGCGCGGCGGCAAGGTTGATGCCGTGGGGGTCGGCGTATGCCAAGGCGGCGGTGGCCAGCGTGGTGCAGCGCTCCCCGTCGCCGCGTAGGGCGGCGAGCGTTGCCAGGGTCGCGCGCAGATACGTGCCCCGGTGGTTGCGGCCGAATTCCTCGGCGACGGCGAGTCCCTCCTCGGCTGCCGCGCCCGCCTCCTGATACCGGCCGATGGCGGACTGCGCCTGGGCGAGGAGGTGCAGGGAAGTCGGCAGCCAGCCGATGACGTGCTGCGCCCGGCAGTCGCGGACGCAGGCCGCGGCCTCCCGGTGGGCGGCGACATGATCGGCGCGCAACTGGGCGCGGCCGCCAGCTGTGATCCGCTCGGGGAATCCGGCTCCTGGCGCCGAATCGGCGGGCAGGGCGGCCATCCGGGTCTCCGCCTCGGCGATCAGGTCTGCCGCGCCCGAGGACTGCGCCGCCTGGAGGGCCTCGGCGAGTACCGCTGCGAGGTCGCTGTCGCGGTCGGGGGAGGAGCGGATCCGGTCCGCGCACTCCATGAGGATGTGAGCGGCCCGGCGGGGTGAGCCCTGATCCAGTTCAACGATGGCGCGTACCCGGGCAAGGTCGGTGAACGTCGCCGGATCCAGGGCGAGCGCGTCGATCCGGTCGGTCAGCGCAGCGGTCCGGGGGAACTGAGCCGCCTCTGCCGAGGTGAAGGCCGCAGCGGCCAGCAGCCGGGTGCGACGGGCTGGGTCCGCCGTGAGCTGAGCGGCCCGCTCGTAGGCAGCCGAGGCCGCGGCGGCTCCCCGTCGGCCTCCGGCCCTGATCGCGGCCTCCTCCATGGCTTCGGCGACGGCTTCGTCGGTCCCGGTCGTGGCGGCGGCCAGATGCCAGGCCCGGCGGTCGGCCCGCCGGTCGGCGTGCGTGTTCCCGGTTGCGGGCGTACCGAGAGTTCCGGCCGGATGCTCGGCCAGTGCCTCGGCGAGCGCGCGGTGGGCCGCGACGCGGCGTGCCAGGGCGGCGTCCTGGTAGGTGGCTGACCTGACGAGAGGGTGGCGGAAGGTGAGGGTGTGCTCGGTGAGCTGGACGAGCGTGGCGGCTTCGGCGGGCTCCAGGTCCTCCAGGGTGGTGCCGAGTCGGGTCGAGGCCCTCAGCAGGAGGTCGAGATCGCCGGAGTCGTCGGCTGCCGCCACGAGCAGCATCGTCCGGGTCGGGTCGGGCAATCGCCGTACCTGCTCCTGGAAGGATTCCTGGATCCGGCTGGCAGGCGTGACGAGGCCGGCCGGAAGGGTGATGGGGTTGACCCGGCCCGCGCGCTGTTCAGCGGTGAGGGCCGCGGGCAGTTCCAGAAGCGCCAGCGGATTGCCGCAAGACTGCTCGATGATCCGGCCCCGCGCGAACGGTGAGAGGTCGGGGACCCGGTCGGCCAGGAGCGTGTGGACGGCCAAGGGGTCGAGCCCCTGTAGGTGGAGCCGCGGCAGGCCCGTGACGGCGTCGGCCCGGACACCGTCGCGCAGCCCGAACAGCATCACCACACCCTCGCCGTGCAGGCGGCGGGCGGCGAAGGTCAGGGCGTCGAGCGACGCCCCGTCCAGCCACTGGGCGTCGTCAACCAGACACAGAAGAGGCCCGTCCGAGGCTACCTCGGCGAGGGCCGCGAGTACCGCCGCACCCATGGTGAACCGGTCGCCGGCCGGTCCACCGGTCAGACCCAGGGCCGCCCTCAGGGCGGAGGCCTGCGCCACATGCAGCGGGTCGAGCCGATCGGCCACGGACCGCAGTAGCTGATGCAGGCCGCCGAAAGGCAGTTCCATCTCCGACTCGATGCCGACCGTCCGCAGCACCCGCCCATGACCCTCGGCCGTGCGTTGCGCGGCGTGGGCGAGCAGCGCCGTCTTGCCTATGCCGGCCTCGCCGTGAATGACCAGCGCCCCGCTCTCACCCTTGCGGGCGCGAGAGAGCAGCTGGTCAACACGGTCCTGCTCGGCCCCCCGTCCGTACAGCATGGGCCCAACCTACCCAACATCAACGATCTTGGTCAGCTCGCATTACGTCACACCGACCGATGCGGCCTCACGTCAACGCCCCATAGCGTCTGCTGCGTTCGACTTCCTCGATCCACTCGATCGCGACAGACAGGACCCGACGTGTCCGCACACACGCACATCACCCCGCTCCACCGGATCTCAGTCACCGACACCGCCGCCTGGCACCAGGTCATCTCCGCCTCGATGGCCCTGGACCTCCCCGAGGTGCCGCCCCCCGCCCCCGGCCAGGTCCACGCCCAGCTCACCAAGCCCGCCCTGGGCAGCGAGCGCCTCATCTGGGTGGCCAGGTCCGAGGACGGCGCCACGGTCGCCGTCGCGACCCTGCGCCTGTTCACCCAGCCCGGGCAGGAACACCTCGCCGAACTGGACCTCCACGTCGACCCCCGGCACCGCCGACAAGGCATCGGCTCCCGCCTCTTCTCGACGGCCGTGGCAGCCTGCCGCGCGGAGAACCGGCGCAGCCTGATCGCCCAGACCGGCGCGGCCGGCCCCGGCGCCGCCTTCTGCGAGCGATGGAACTTCAGCCCCTCCCTGACCCTGAACCACCTGCTTCTGCACCTGGACGGCCCGGCCGCGGACAGGACCGCTGCCCTCGCAGGGGCCGACCACCCCGGATACCGGCTGACCGGCTGGACGGGCACGGTACCGGACCACCTCGCCGAGTCTTTCGCCGCCGCCAAGAACGCGATGAACGACATGCCCACGGGCGAACTGGACTACGGGCACATCGCGTGGGACGCCGACCGCGTCCGCACGATGGCCGAGGTGGTCGCCACCCGCGGGGGCACCCTCCTGACCCTCGCCGCCCTCCACGACGACGGCACCATGGCCGGATACACCGAAGTCGTCCTCCAGGGCACCGCTCACCGGGCCCAGCAGTACGACACCGCGGTCGTACCCGCCCACCGCGGGCACGGCCTGGGGCTGTGGCTCAAGGCCGCCATGGCCGTCCGGTTGCTCACCGACCATCCTCACGTCACCGAGATCGAGACCGACAACGCCGAAGACAACGTCCACATGCTGGCGGTCAACCGCGAGTTGGGCTTCCACGCCTACCGGCGCACCTGCGAGTACCAGCTCGACCTGACCGCCTCCGCCGCTCCCGCGCTGCCGCCCGGCGCGTAAACCGGCCGCTTCCGCCCGAAGGGCTGACTTCCTCAACGTGTCTGGCAAGGACCCGACACGGACGCAAGCCCCTGGCCGAACCGGCCCCAACGAACGTCACCGCCCAGGAGACGGTCACCGGCGCCACGCACACCGCAAGCTGGGCGAGTCGCCTGACACTGCAGAATCGCGCCAAGGGCCCGGGAACGCCGCGGCGCGGTCGCGGCACCGGCTCGGGGGTGGAGGAGGCGCTTCACGAGAGCGAGGGCCAGCGGTTCGCGCTCGCTTCCGACAGATCGGCTACGAAGCACCAAGACGGCACACCGCAACCCGCCCGCGCCAGGCGGTACGGCGACGCACGCCGCCCAGGCTGCGCCCCAGGTCGGCGCGGCCAGCGGCAGGGCTACCAGTCGGGGTGCGGGTACGTGCCGCACCTGACGGTACACGGCCATGCGGGCGCTCGCCCGGTGCACGCTTCAGGCCCGGAGCCACGGCGTTACCGCATCGGAGCACCCGCACAGTCTGGCCACTGCTCGAGGCGGTCGGCCGATGCGCAATACCCAACACCCGGCGACGTGAATCTGACATCGTGTCAGATTCCATGTTCCGGGCACACGACACCCCCCACGGAGGAGACCACACATGGACGACCTGACCGGCAAGGTGGCGCTGGTGACCGGCGGCAGCCGCGGGATCGGCGCAGCGATAGTGGAACGGCTGGCAGCCGCAGGAGCGAGGGTTGCACTCACCTACGTTGAGGCAGCGGACCAGGCCCACGAACTCGCCAAGCACATCGAGGCGGACGGTGGCAGCGCCGCGGTCATACAGGCCGACCTGACCCGTCCGACCGCCGCGCCGGACGCAGTGGAGCAGACCGTACGCGAACTGGGCCGCATCGACATTCTCGTGAACAACGCGGGCTTCCTCACCTACGGCCCGCTGGCCGAGGTGTCCACCACGGAACTGGACCGGGTGATCGCCGTGGACATCCGGTCGGTGTTCCTCACCGTCCAGGCCGCTGCCCGGCACATGGGCGAGGGCGGCAGGATCATCAGCATCGGGTCGTGCTTCAACGGGCGGGTTCCCGGCCCGAACTTCGTCCTGCAGGCGATGGCCAAATCCGCGCTCATCGGGCTGACCAAGGGCCTGGCCCGGGAGCTGGGGCCGCGCGGAATCACCGCCACCATCGTGGACCCGGGCCCGATCGACACTGACATGAACCCGGCCGACGGTGAGACCTCCGCCTTCCAGCGCTCCCTCACCGCTGTGGGCCGTTACGGCCAAGCCAAGGACCTCGCCGCCGCGGTGGCCTACCTGGCAGGACCCGGCGGCCGCTATGTCACCGGCACCTCCCTCGCCGTCGACGGCGGCTACACCACCTGACGCCGCCCCGTCCCCGCCCCTGCGCATCTGCCGTCGGCGACCTTCTATGCGCGGCGCTTCCATCCCGTCCTCCTCCGCCGACGCGCGCTGCAGCCAACCTGATCCGCTTGTGCTGGGAACCCCGACCTGCACTGGTCGAAGGGGCGAGGGCGTCGTACAGCTATGCCCGGATCTGGTCGCCCGAGACGAGGTCGAGTTCACAGTTCTGGCCGCGATTCCGTGACTGATCTTGGAGTCGCTTGACCCGGCGTGGCTCATCCAGAGCCACCTGGTTGTATGACCGCATGACGGATTGGTCGGCACTCACCGACGCGTGCGGCTCCGCGGAACACGTGCCCGGTCTCTTGGACCGGTTCGAGGCCGACCCGAGCGGTGTGTGGTCCGAGCTGATGGACCACCTGTGCCCGCAGTCGGACACCGCCTTCACCGCCAGCTTCGCAGCACTTCCGCGATTGGCCGAGATCGCGAATTCGGGCAGCCCGGAGACCCTGGGCTCGGTGCTGTTTGCGGCGGGAGCAATCGCTGCCTGTTCGCCGGGGCGGGCTGAGCCTGGCAGCCCCCTGACAACCTTCGCGGATCCGATTGCGATTCTGCACGAGCTCACCGATCGCCGCCTGAGCCAGACGGCCGAGGCCGAGGAGTACGTGAACCTGCTGCAGGTCCTGCTCTCCTTCGAGGGCGTCGAGATCTGGGACCGCTCCCTGGACGGCCTGCAAGCCGGGGAGTACGAGGTCGACTGCCCCGGCTGTGGCGTCAACATGTTCGTGGTGATCGGGCAAGACGGATCCTTCTGCTGCACTGACGACTACGCGCTTCAAGAAGTGCAGAAGTCGCCCCTCTATCCGGCACGGGTGCAGGAGCTGGCAGGGCTGCCGCAGAGGCTGTTCACGCGGCTCTCTGCGGACGGCCAAGAGGGCCTGGCTCATAGCGTCCGCTATCTGTTCGGACGGGCCGCCTGCCCGGACTGCGGGACCGACTTCTCGGTGGCCGAGCGTGTGGTGGCGGGCTGGATCCCGTGACTGGCCCGAAGGTGTGTATGAGCGAGGATTCGGATCCGTACCGGCCCGCCCGTACACGGCTCGCTTGATCGTTCTCACGCGATTGACATGGCCTTTAGACCCTCCAGAGGTCCATTCGCGGGTGACGCCGGCGGTGACAGCGTCGAAGTCCTAGCGAAAGAACGCGGCGAAGTTTGCGACAGGAGAACGTCGGACTGTTCGGCCTGGCGGATCCAGGCAGGCAGCAGCTGGCCTCGTCGGTTGCGGACGAGGTCGTAGAAGCCCGGGCGAGGTCGCAGGCCCGCGCGATGTCTGGGCACGCCAGGCCGGGCCTGATCAAGGTGCTCGACCTCCTGGGTGCTGAGGCGCCCGCAGGGCCTCATGATCCAGGAGGTGACCCGGCGCGGACTCGGGATTTCCGCTGGTGCGGCCGGGGTCGTGCCGGCCTTGAGGGTTCGCCGGTAGGGCGTGAGCGTCGAGTAGCCGCCGCGGAATCCACGCTCGCGGATCTGCTGGAACAGCGTGCGGCCGTTGGTGATACCGGCGGCGTACTGCTGCCGCAGGAAGGGCTTGAAGACGTCCAACTGCTCGGGGCGGCGGTCTCGGGCGCTGTTGAGGACCAACTTCTGTCCCCAAGGGGCGTTCGGACAGGACACGGTGATAGGTCGAGTACACCCTGCGTCCCCGCCATAGGCAGCCCGGGTATCACGGCGGTCGTCCGAGGCCACAGCATCGACTAACAACAGTGCAGCGGTGACACTCACGCCCTCCAATCGCACATCGCTCCTAGGAAACAGCACGTCTTCGATCGAGGCCCCGTGATCGAGAACTGCCCCGAGCGAACGTTGCTGCATTCATGCTCTGACCTGGGATTTCACGGAATCGCGGCCAGAACCTTTTTCGGGAGATCCCCGACACGGCCAGCCGGTTGCACACCAGCACAACACACCAGGTCGGGCAGGGAGAACTTCCGTGGGCTCGGCCGGGTGTGCGCACCTGAAGGGGGACCTTCGTGTCCGTTTCTTCTTCCGTCCGTCGTCTGACCGCCGCCGTCGTGGGAGCGGCAGCGCTGCCGGCGTCGGTTGCCCTCTACGGCAAGTCGACGGGCACCATAGCGCGGCGAGCTCTGCAGCAAAGGTGGGGCTTTATGCGGTGGGGCTTTATGCGGTCGGGTCCGTCTGGTTGGTGTAGGGCCTCGTGAGCGTCTCGTGTGGGGTCTTGTACGAGGGATTGCTCCTCCAGTGAGCCGGGGGCGGCTCGTTCCGGGGCGGCGGGGCTGTTGGCGCTTTGCGGTGGCGGTGGCGGGCTGTGGTCGTCGGAGGTGCCGGCTCCGGCCGGTGGTAGGCGCAGGGCGAGCAGGGCGGTGTCGTCTCCGTGGGGGGCAAGGCGTTGCAGGAGTTGGTCGCAGAAGTCGTCGATGGTTCGGGCGTGTGGTTGGCGGGCGAGGAGGGAGGCGTGGTGGCGGAGTCTGGCCATGCCGGCGTCGATGGGGCGTTCCCGGCTCTCGACGAGCCCGTCGGTGTAGAAGAGGACGGTGGCCTCCGGGGGGAGTTCTTCGAGCGCGTCCGGCCAGGTCAGGCCAAGGTGCAGGGTGGAGCTCATTCCGATCAGCGGCCCGTGCCCATCGGTGAGGAATCGCGTTGCTCCGTCGGACGTGATCAGCAGTGGCGGGGGGTGACCGGCGTTGACCCAGTGCAGCTGCCACGGTCCTCCTTCAGGGCCTTCGATGCAGGCGAAGATCAGCGTCGCCATGGGTGCGTCGCTGGTGTGGGTGACCGCCTCGTCCAGCTGGCGCATGATCAAGCTGGGTGGCTTCACGTGGGTCCAGGCCAGAGCGCGCAGCATGTTGCGTACTTCGGCCATGTGGACCGCGGCTTGCAGGTCGTGCCCCACCACGTCTCCGATGACCAGGGCCATGACGCCGTCGGCGACCAGGAAGGCGTCGTACCAGTCACCCCCGATCTCCATGGCATGCTGCGCCGGCAGGTAGCGCGCGGCCATGCGCAGGTGGTCGACTTGCGGCAAGGGTGCCAGTAGCTGGCGTTGCATCGTCTCCGCGACGTTGCGCTGCTCTTCGTAGAGCTGGCTGTTGTCCAGCACCAGTGCGAGGCGGCGCCCGATGTCCGCGAGTAGCCGGATCTCGGCCTCGGAGGGGGATTTTGTGGCTTGCGCCACCGTAAGGACGCCGTAGTACCGCCGACGGGAGCGGATTGGTATCGCGGTGGCCCAGCGGCCGCCGAGCCGATCGAACAAGATCCGGTGGCTGGCCGCGAGCGGCACTCCGGCATCGCCTGGGTCGGTGGGCTGGACCAGGACCGGCTGATCGCCGCGGATGATCTCCAGTCCTTGTTGCATTGCAGGCAGTGGGAGAGGCCCCGTCAGTTGTCTGGCGCGATTCGGATGGGCGGGACTGCGCACCGCGACACGTTGCAGGATGCCGGAGTGCGCGTCGATGAGGTCGACGGAGGCCCAGTGGCCGAGTTCCGGCACCAGCAGGGGAAGCAGTTTTCGGGCTGCGGCGGTGGCGTCCATGCCCGACATCAGGACCGAGGAGACCGCAGCGAGGAGGTTCAGCCGGCCGGTGAGCGCCTCCAGAGCGGCAGTGTGGGCGATTGCTCGTTCTTCGGCGTCCCGGTGCAGGCTGAAGTCGTTGAAGACGATCACCAAGCCGTCGGGCCTGCCCTCCAGCAGCAGTGGTGTCGCCGACCAGATGATCGGCACCAGCACCCCGTCACTGCGCAGGAAGTACTCCTCACTTCCTTCGACCGTGTCCCGGCTGCCCGTCAGCGGAGACAGCATCAGGCACCGCTCACGCGGAACGAGAGTGCCGTCGGGGCTGCGGTGGAGCAGATCATGCGCGTCGTGCCCCACGATCTGCGTTGCCGGCCGGCGCAGCAGACGCTCCGCCCACGGATTGACGTACGTGATCAGCCCGGCCGTGTCCGTCGTGAAGACACCGGTGCCCAAGTCGCGCAGGACGGCGCTCGCGAAGCCGGGATTCAGCTCGCCGCGCGAACCGGTCATGGGATACCACTCCTCGAGACCAGGCTCTCAGAAGCCGCTCAGAAAGCGCATGGTGCTCGCCGAGGCGCCGGTGACCGGTGGACCAGCACAGCACCCGGGGCGGCGGTTGCTCAGGGGCGACGGGCCTCCTGGTTACCGGACCGGCTGAACAGCACGGACCGTACCCCCAAGTGCTCACTTTCCTGCCAGCCCAGCCCCCTCGTACAGGTCGCGGGGAAGTCACACGGGAGGCAACCGTGATGTCTCATCACAGGGGGACTCTTCGGTTTGTCTGTCAACAATCTGTGATCACCGCTGGCGCGACTATGGGGGAGTGCACCGTGGCGGTTGCCTTCAGCGCACGTATGAGCCTTATCGGCTGCCGTCCGATTGCTGTAGCTGGATCTGAGAGCTGTACCAGGAGGGATCGTGTCTCGTGCCTTTCGAAGGAGCGGCGCTGTTTGCCGACGGCGCGAGCCGTGTTCACCTAAAAGCGCTGTTTGAGCATGAGCGCCATGGGGCGCAGAGGCCGGGGTTCAGGCTGCAGC
Organism: Streptomyces musisoli; assembly: GCF_016741855.1. Taxonomy (GTDB): domain Bacteria; phylum Actinomycetota; class Actinomycetes; order Streptomycetales; family Streptomycetaceae; genus Streptomyces; species Streptomyces musisoli. The sequence goes on from NZ_JAERRH010000036.1 coordinate 24,723, forward strand.
CCGGCCTCGGCACGACGGCGGTCCCTGGTTGCAGCCGGGTCAGGAAACGCTCCACGTCCGCAGTTGGCGGCCGATCAGCCCGACTCCCAGGGTGCCGGAGGCCGCGTCGCGCACGAGAGAGACGGCCTCCTTCGGCGGGTAGTCGAGCCGGCGCCCGTTCAGGGCCAGGTACGCCTCGGTCGAGTGCCAGGCAAAGGCCTCGTTGGAGTGCTCCAGGCACGGCAGCTTGGCCAGTGTCTGGAGCAGCGCGGCTGCCTTGAGATACGCAGAACCGTAGATGTCGCGTTCCATCGCCCTGGCGTTGACCCGGCAGGCCGCCGCATAGAGCGGCCCGTAGTCGTCCACCTGGGGATCACCGGGCAGCAGCTCCGCGGCGTGCAGCAGGAAGGCCACGTCCAGCGGGTGGAGCGGTTCGTTCTGCGTCACGCCGCGTGACCCCGCTCATGCTGCTCCTCAAGATCACGCCGCGCTTGAAGCTCCGCCTCACGCTGCTGCGCCCCGGAACCGGCCGGGTCGGCCCCCTCGGCAAAAACGTCACCGCTGTACGACATCGACGCCCTGAACGCCTCAAGGAAACGCTCCTCCACCGCGGTGGCCCGGGCGTAGGCAGCCGAGAGGATGTACTCCTGCAGGCTGACACCCTCCTGCTTCGCCGCGGCCTCGATCGCGGCACGCTGGGCTGGATCAGGAAAGCGCAGGTTCATGGCCTTGGTCATGGTACCGATGGTACCGCCGGTACCACGGCTCGGGCAGCCCCCAAGCCCAGCCCGCGCCAACTCGCTGGGCTTTGTCGCGGTGACGATTGACGGGCCATGCTGCGCACTGCGACGGGATGTTTCTCGCGCTGTTCGCGTCGCTCCTGTGCCAGTGCCCCAGCCCGCCGGCTTCACGGGCGGGCCCTGGGCACGCCACTGCTCGATCTCGGCCGCCTTCTGGGCGGCGGCTCGCGCGTGAGGACTCGGCGGATCACCCGCGGCGGCAGGCTTCGCCATGGTTACGACTGGGCGGTCTCGGCCGGCCAGGCCGGCCCCAAACCTCGTCCACGCGGCACGAGCGTTCAACGCGATGCCCCGGCCCGCATCGCCATCCTGACTACGCGCCACTGAGCGGGATGCACATGCGGGTGAGACGTGTCCCCGGCGTAGGTGCCGTGTCGCGCTTCTCGGGCGCACACTTCGCCTATGGCCGGGATGGGGGTGCTGTGCTCTCGGCCCGGTGGTCGGCGAGCGCTGCCGCCCTGGTCAGAGGGACTCGGTGGGGACGGGTGGCATGCGGCGGGCGCCGGGTACCCGGCTGGTGTAACGCAGTGCCGGACTGGGAGCAAGGGAGGCGTCATGACTCAGCACGTGCGGGACATCATGACCAGCCGACTGGTGACGGTGGAGCCGCAGGCATCGGTGACGGCCGTGGCACAGAAGATGCGGGACGAGGACATAGGCGCCGTCCTGATCATCGAAGGCGACGAGCTGCGCGGCCTGGTCAGCGACCGCGACCTGGTGGTCCGCGCGCTGGCGGAAGGCGACGATCCGAAGCAGACCACTGTTGCCTCTGCCTGCAGCAGTGAAGTGATCACGGTGACACCTGACGAGAACCTCGATCACGCCGTGGAACTCATGCGCGAGCACTCCATACGCCGTCTCCCGGTCGTTGAGGAGGGCCACCCGGTGGGCATCATCTCGCTCGGCGACCTGGCGATCGAACGCGATGAGGAGTCGGCCCTGGGCGACATCAGCGCCGCCAACCCGAACCAATAGCCCTACCAGAGGCAACAAAGGACAGCGTCGACGTGCGCTACGTGGCGGGAGAGAGCGCCTCCTTGCGAGGCTGGAGGCATCCGCGCCGGCGCTGACGCGCCGCTGGCCCTCTCCCGCGGCTCCGGAGGCCGCCGCGTACGCCTCGGTGACAAGTGGGGACCGCGTATTCGCTGCACGACCTGGCCCTGCTGCTGCGACGGGGCGGGCTTGTGGGCGGGGATGACGTCGCCGACTCGGAGCTCATCGAGTGCTACGGCGGTGGGCCAGAGGTATGGCCGCGTCAGGGCGGTGGACCGGAGTGCTGGACGGCGCCCGGGGAGCTGCCGCCTTTATGGTTCCGGAAAGCAGGCGGGCCTGACCGCGGGGAACCTCCGCGTCGGCCCGTGCGGCTGGGCGCCCAGTCTTTGGATGTGGGGCGCGGCGAGCAGTGCGGTAGCCCGCCGCGCACCTCGGTGGGCACGTGGACCTCGTACTTCTGCTACGCCGCGACCGCTCATTGGCCGGGTGCGGCGCATCGAGCCAGCTTGAAGCACAGTCCTCCACCCGCCCGCCGACCAGTGCGCCGCGTCGTGCCCACCCGACGCGGCTACGGTCACACGCTCAGGAGCCTGGCTGCGGGCTGGTGTGGCGGGCCAGGGCCGCGCGCAGTTCCGCTCGCAGCACCTCCGGCAGTGCCGCGCCCTGGGCGTGTTTGAGGATCTGCTCGGCGACGTCGAACAGCTTGATGTTGGTGTGCTGGGAGGCCTCTCGCAGCACGGTGAAGCCGTCCTGCGGCGTGATCTGGCTCAGGACCGTCAGGACGCCGATGGCCTGGTCGATGACGGCGTGGGAGGCGAGGGCCTGGTGGAGCTGTCTGTTTTCGGTGCGCAACCGTTGGACCTCGTACCGCAGACGGTCTTCTTCTGTGGCGGGGGTTGCGTCGTGCGCGGGGGAAGTCATGAACTCATCCACGAAGGCGAAGGGGCGCGGTCATGCTGTGCGCCTGCCCGGCATTCCCCTTCAGCATCCACCCGGCCGCGGCCAGGCACGACGTGCGGGTCCTCCGGACGGCCGCCCGGAGGACCCACACGAGGGGCTTGATTCCGAACCCCGCGCAGTCGCGGGTAGCCCGTTCCGGCTCTGCTCATGCCTCGCGACACCTGGAGACGGGTGAGGGCCCGAGGTTCGACGAAGGAGATCCGGGCCCTCACGTCGCGCATCCCCGGTGGGGCAGGGATGTTCATGGCGCGATGCCGTGCTCAACGACCGGCTCATGCGCAGGTCACGCGGCTCGACGGGAGCGGGCGCGGATTGGTTGCCGGGGAGAATGGGGCCGTCGCATGGGTGAACCGCAGGTGGCACGGGCGGGGAAACCGTGCCGCCGAACCCCCGCTCCAGGCTTCAGACCCCGAGTCCGGGGCGGGACGGCAATCGCCGACCTGGTCCGTCTGGTCGTGCCCGCAGGGGAACCAGTCCTGAGGATGGCGGCGTCGCGGCCGAATCAGGCTCAGCCGCGGCTCCACCCGCTGCACAACATCCATCATGGGTGCCCGGCGGCCACGAGGCACACACACGCTGAACGGGTGGTCCTGCCTTCCGACGGCCCTGCCAGCGGCTGTATCACTCGTCTCGGGCTCTCGTCCCGCCCTGGACGAAGCTCCCTGCACCTCGGCGGCCGTGGCATGTGGCGGGCGGCGGATCAAACGCCAGATGTTCGGACGAGCCAAGCTCCCACTACTCCGCACACGTGTCCTCCTCACCGCAGCACAAGGCGGCCACCGCCATCCGCTCTGCCTGATAGAACTGCCTCATGAGTTCGAACGACGACCAGATCGCGCAGGTCGAGCACCACTTCGGAATCCGGTTTCCCCAGGACTACCGGGACTTCCTGGGCACCACAGGGAGCCTGAGTCAGTTCGTTCCTCCCGCTGACGACTTCCTGGTGATCGACGCGCTGGACGAGCTCATCGGCAACAACGAGGCCGGTGAATTCCAGAAACGCTTCCCCGGTGCCGTCGTCATCGGCGGAGACGGAAGCCGCGAGCTGCTTGCCTACGACTTTCGCCAGAACCCCCCGCCCCTGGTGACACTCGACGTCTCCTCGGAAGACTGGTCATCCGCCATCCACCAGGCAACATCGCTGGCCGCCCTGTTGAAGCACTTCCCTCAAACCGGGTGGAAATGGGACGAAGCCGATCCCTCGCCCTCCTGACCACTGCCCTTACGGAATGTGTGCCAGAACCCGCCGTACACCGACGATGGCCCGTCACTCGTCCTCCGGCGCCGCGAGCAGCGAGCTACTGGTCGAAGTGCACCGCTCAGTGCACACGGTGGGGTTTGTGATGCGCGATATGCAGGCGGGTCTCGGCGATGAGGTCGTCGTGCCCGGTGGACTGACGGGCGTCATTCAGCGGGCCGTCGTCCAGGGCTTTGAGCGCGGTCTCGGGTGTTGTCTCGGGGGTGAGGGTGGCGGTGATGCCCGCGTGCAGGCGGGCAGGTCGGCCGGTGAGACGGACCTTTGCCCTCTCGAAGCCGGGCAGGGATCCTGCTTGGGCTGCGATCGCGTCGGTGAGTGCGCTGTGGCGGAGTTCGACGCCTGGCTGGGCATGGTCTGTGCCGACGGTCACGCGTGAGGGGCGCTGTCGGCGGAGCTGGGCGAGCAGCCACCACAGAGCGAGCAGGGCGATGAGGACGAGGGCGGCGATGACGGCGGGCCACCACCAGCCCTGGCTGCTCCAGCGGGTTCGGTCTGCAGAGCTGAGAAGGACGTCGTCGGGCGCTGTCAGGGGCCAGCCGGCGGGTGGCGTCAGGCCGAGTCGCCGGTGGAGATCACACCCGGTGGCGATGATCAGCAGCCCGCCGCCGAGCAGCATCAGTCCGATGAGGGCCAGCAGGATGCGATTGAGGACGGGTTGCGGCGTCATGGTGCACACTCCGGTGCCGAGTGCTCACTTGGTGCTGCGCCGTCGCACGCGGACGACGATCCGCGGCGGGCGGGAGAGGGCGAGCCGGTCGCGTGCGTCATCAAGGGCGTCGGCGAGGTCGGTCTTCACCTGCCCGGGATCGCGGAAGTGGACGTCCGCGCGGGCCAGGATGCGTTGCCGGCGCAGGCGGATACGTGCGTTGCGGACTCCGGGCACCCGCAGGGCGGCGTCGCGCAGGAGTAGGGCGGCGCTGCGGCGGTCCAGTTGAGCCCGCATCGCGGCCGGGGACCGCATCGGCAGCAGGCGGCGAAGACCGGGGCTGAGTGCCAGGGCGAGCAGCCACACGCCGACGGCAGCCGCGAGGGCGGCGCCGGCGAGCATCCACACGTCGTCCACGGGACGGGTGGCCAGGGCGTGGGCCAGCTCCTGTCGCCAGGTTGCTGCCGGGCGCCCCGCCCGGACGGCGATGACGTCGACCAGGGCTGCACCTGCCGCCACCAAGATCACGAACGCGGCCGCCGCAGACACCAGTCGCCGCGCCGACCACGGACGGTGGGTGGCGTGCCAGGTGTCTGGGCCGCTTCCTGTTGTGCCTGGTGGACGCGTGTGGGTTTCTGGCTTGCGCAGCGCGTTCGCTGCGGGGCGGGGGTCCTGCGGCGCATCCCACGGGCTGGACTGGGGAGGGTGGGGGTCGTGGATCATGCCGGTCCTCCTTTGCCGGCTGCGTCTGGGCGACGAAGCCGGTCGGTTCAGCGGACGCGGGCCCGGCGCTTGGCGGAGGCGGTCACCAGGCGGCGGATGGTGAGGGTGACCTCGTCCACATGCATACCGGTCACCTGGGCCACCCGGTCGGCGACATCGTGCTGGATCTGCTCGCAGACGAGCGCAAGGTCGGCGGGATAGGGCAGGTCCATTGCCAGGTGGAGGCGTACCGACCCGCGGTGGCTGATGACGGAGGCGTTGGGTGCCGCTGCCTGGCCACGGTCGGGCGGGATGGCCGCCCGATGCAGCTGCGCCACACGGCCGGCCTGAGCAGCGACGCGGGCGACCACCTTGTCCGGGATGACGGTGGCGCCCCGTTCGGCTGGCGCCGGCAGCGCGACCTGGTGCGCCGGTGGGCCGTTTCCAGGGGAGGCGGCGGGGGTCACCGTTGCCTCCGCGTGCGCAGGTCCAGGTCGCCCTGCAGGACCAGGCCGGCGAGCAAACCGGCCGCACCTAGGACCAGAACCAGCAAGAAGGCCCAGAAGCCGCCGAAGTACCCGGCGAAGCCCAGCGCCATCCCGGTCACCAGGCCTGTCGTGGCTGTGTTCATGACTCACTCATCCATCTCCGGCGCGGAGATCTCTCGGGGTGATCCGCCGCCGTACCGGGCCGCGGGCGATCACCTGGGCGAGGTCACCTCACGCGCCCCTGCAGTTCGTCGGACTCCTCTTCCTCTTCGGGCAGGTGGACATCGTCGATGGCGATGTTCACCTCGACGACCTCCAGCCCCGTCATCCGCTCAACCGCGGTGATCACGCTGGTGCGCGCGTCGCCGGCGACGTCGACAATGGAGACGCCGTACTCGACGACGACGTCGAGGTCCACCGCGGCCTGGCTCTCGCCGACCTCGACCTTCACCCCTTGCGTGACACCACTGCTCGTGCCGGGGACCCGCTCGCGCATCGCTCCGAGCGCCCGGGCCATCCCGCCTCCGAGCTTGTGGACGCCTGGGACTTCGCGGGCTGCCATACCGGCGATCTTGGCCACCACACCGTCCGCGATGGTGGTCTTGCCGCGTGTCAACGCCGGAGCTCCGGGCCCGGTCTTTCCCTTCAGAGTGCTTTCGCTCCCACCGGTGCCGACATCGCGGCCGGTGGCGATGCTGTTCTCCGTCATGACGGATCGCCTCGATCGGTCTTCGTGTCTCTGCAACAGGCCCGTCGAGAACGTTGGACGTCCAGGGCGGCGCACTCATCACATCTATCCGATGTGATGTGCATCACATGCAGGGTGGGGGTAGGCGGAAGGTCCGGAGCCGTGAGCAGAGGCGGCATGAACGAACGGACTGATTCTGCACCGCAGAGCGACCTTCCGGACGGCGTGCTCACCGTGCGCGCCGCCGAGGGAGACGACGACGCTTTCGCCGTCCTCATCCACCGTCACAGCCAACCTCTGTACACCTTGGCGTACTACATGATCGGCAACGCCCAGGACGCCGAAGAAGCCGTCCAGGACGCCTTCGTCAGCGCCTGGCGACGCCTGCCCGACTACCGCCACGACTCCGAGTTCCGTACGTGGATCTACCGGATCACCGTCAACCGCTGCCTGACCATGCGCCGCCGCGGACGGCCGGCCATCCCTCTGGAGGCTGTTCCCGAGCCGGCGACGGACGATGGGTGGGACTCGCCCGCCCGGGCCGCCGAGCAGAAGGCGGCCGCGGCCGCCCTGGCCTGCGCGCTCGGTAACCTGGAAGGCGGCCAGCGACTGTGCTGGGTCCTTCGCGAACTGCAAGGACTGTCCTACAAGGAGATCGCCCACGTAACCCATGCCAGTGAGCCCACGGTGCGCGGCAGACTGTTCAGGGCACGCCTGTCGCTGAAGGAGGCGATGGCCCCATGGCGGTAGACCACCCCCTCTCGCCGGACGAGGAACTCACCTGCGGCAGGCTACTCAGCCAGGTCTGGGACCAGGCACTCAATCCGGCACCCGCCGAGGATCCGCACACCATGACGTGCCCCTCCTGCCACGAGGCCATCGCCTCACTGGCCGCCTTGAAGGCGGCAACGCGCGCCCTGCGCGGCCAGGCCCCTACCTACCTGCAGTCCCTCGCCCACGGCGTCATGAACATCGTCCGGTCCGAAGCCCGACTTGGCCGCCTGCTGCCCCTGGCCGATCCGGTCCTGGATCTCCGGATAGCCGAGAGTGCTGCGGCGAAAGTGCTGCGCCAGGCCGCAGACAACGTCCCCGGCGTGCGAGCCGCGGCCTGCCGACTGGCCCCCGCAGACAACAGCGACGCCGCCGATGGCGTAGCGGTGGCACTGACCCTGGCTGCGAGCCTCGACCGCCCGCTCCCCGAGCGCACCGACGAAGTGCGCCGAGCGGTCATCCACGCTGCCGAGCGCACCATCGGCCTGCACGTGACGGCCGTAGACATCACCGTGATCGAGGCTCTGGACCCTCCGCACACTCCCGACCCCCCCAGCCCGGGCAGCGCACCCCCGGAGACCCGTGATGGCCGCCCTCGGCACGGCTGACCTCATCACCGCCGCAGAGAGGGCGGCGCTCGCGACTCCCGGCGTGACCGGTCTGCAACCCTTCCTGGCCCGCCGTCTGACCGAAGCCGTCTCGCCCGTATTGCCGCCGACCATCCCGGAGCGCGCACAGACCTCGGCAGGCGTGCGCGCTGAGCACGCACCGGGCGGGTCGGGATGGTCTATCGAGGTGCGCTGCATGGTGATGGTGACTGAAGGCCACCGCGTGCTGGATACCGCCCGCATCGCCCACGACCAGATTCAGTCCGCTGTCCAGGCCCACCTCGCCGAGCACGGCGCCCAGGACCCGGTGACCGTCACTGTTACGGTCACCCGCATCACGGTCCCGCCCGCTGGGCGAGTGCCATGAGGGTCAGCAGACGAGCCTCCCGGGCCGACCCAACGGATGCTCTCGGGAGGGGGTCTGCGGCGGGACACGTCTGTCGGCTGCTCCAGTGCCGCGAGCCATCAGCCGATTCCCGTGGCCCGGCCCGCTGAACCGGGGGATGAAGTGCGCCTGTCACCGGGCCGGGCTCGGGAAAGGTGGTCGGGCTCTGAGGCGGAAGCTGAGCGCCGAGCGTGCCTCTCCTTTGAGTGCACGCTTGCGCGGACTACTTGGACGCATTCTTGCGTCCACTCCTCCAGCGCGGCCAGCAGGACGCCCCGACCTCGTTCAGAGCGAAGGAGTCTGCGCATGGATCGGCATCGGCCGCCAGGTCCGTGACGGGCAGGATGATGTCCTCAGCCAGCCGCAACAACAGGTACGGCGCCTGAACGGCCCTCGTCCGATCGACGCCGGTGACAAATGCTCGTCGTGCCGCTCCTAGCCCTCGTCGTCGGCCTGGTCTTCGTGACCTACCGCCCCCCGGTGCTCGCGATGCCGCTCACGCTCGGACTGACCGGTGCCGGCCTCCTGGCTGCCCTCGGGTCGCCGACCCGGCCCGCCCCCTCCCGTTGACGGGCCCCTGACGTACGCTCCTGCCGAACATCACGAGAACGCGGGAGGGGCGCATGGAACGTCGTGCGTTGATGCTGGCCATGGGCGGATTCGTGGGGGCAGGGGGCGGCGCGGCCGTGCTGGGCGCGCCGCCCGCCGCGGCCGCCGGCGGCGGGGCCGTCGTGGACGTCACCGCCTACGGCGCGAAGGGCGACGGCACCACCGACGACACCGCCGCCTTCCGGAGCGCCCTCGCCGCGGTGAAGGCCGTACCGGGCGGGGCCACTCTGCTGGTGCCGCCCGGCACGTACCCCGTCGGCGTGAGCCTCGTCCTCGCCGCCGGCACCACCGTCTCCGCGTACGGCGCCCGCATCGTGCGCATCACGGACAGCGGCGCGCTGCTCAAGAACTTCGACTCGGTCACCCCCACGTACGGCTACTCGGGCGCGGGGAACATCGCCGTCCTCGGCGGCACCTGGGACATGCGCGGCGCCCAGTTCAGCAAGCAGAGCGACGCCATCGGCTTCGCCCACTGCGAAGGCGTCCTGGTGAAGGACTGCACCTTCGTCGACACCCCTTCGGCGCACGCCGTCGAGCTGAACGCGGTCCGGAACGTGGCTGTCGTGAACTGCGTCTTCGACGGCCACCACCCCGGCGACGGCGCGAGCCTCACCACCAAGGAGGCCGTCCAGATCACCTGCGCCACCGAGGGCAACCTGCCCGCCCCCGCCTACGACGCCACCCCCTGCGAGGACATCCTCATCACCGGCTGCACCCTGCGCGCCGGCACCACGACCGGGCCGTTCGGCGCCCTGTGCGGGGACCACTGGGGCGCCAAGGGTGTCTTCCACCGGCGGATCAGGGTCATCGGCAACACGGTCGAGAAAAGCGGCGCGTTCGGCATCCGCGCCGCCGACTGGCAGGACGCCGTCATCGCCGACAACACCGTCACAGACGTCGCCCTCCACGGCATCTACCTCAACTCGCCCCAAGGCAACGGCCTCAGCGGCATCACCGTCACCGGCAACACGATCCGCGGAGTCGACGGCAGCAGCGGCATCTCCGCCACCGTCGCCGCCGGCGGCGCCCGACACCGCGACATCACCGTCTCCGGCAACACCGTCGAGTCGGTGAAGGGCGAGGCCGGCATCTACGCCGCGCAGACCGACGGCCTCGCCGTCACGCGCAACACCGTCACCACCACCCTTCGCCTCACCCCCACCGGCAACTGCCAGGGCATCCACGTCCAGAGCTCCCCGAACGCCGTCGTCTCCCGGAACAGCCTCACGGACATCCAGGGCGACGGCATCGGCGTCGACAGCGGCTCCACCGGCACCCTCGTCGCCGACAACACCGTCCTCACCACGACCGGTCCCGGCATCAACACGGGCGTGAACGGCGCCACCCTGCGGGGCAACCGGATCACCGGCGCCACCGGCTACGCAGTCCGGGTCGGCGGCAACGCGGTGGGCACCTTCGTCCAGTCCACCACCGTCGGCGCGGTCACCGGTGGCGCCTCGGGGGCCGCGATCGGCGTGATGGCGGGCTCCAGCGGCACCTGGCTGGTCGGCAACGACCTCACCGCCCGCGGCTCCGGCACCCCCGCGATCACGGACAACGGCACGAGCACCACCCCCGTACAGAACACGATCTGACCTCCGGCCCCATGTGCGCCGGCCCGGCCGGACGGGACCGGGCCGGCGCCGCCGACGGGGAGGGCGGTTGCGGTATCGGCGGCTCAGGGGACTGGGGTGCCGAGAAGGCGCAGGGGTGCTGGTCCTGCCGGGCACTGTGGGGGAGTGGGGGAGGCGGGCGGCTGGTGCCGGGGCCGGCGCCGGCTGCCACGTCCCGGGGACATGGCTGCAGCGTGGCTGGGCCCCCGCGGCCGCGGTTCCGGCCCCGGCCTTTGCCTCGGCCTCTGGAGACTCGGCCACGCGCCCGGGTTCGGTCTGCTGCTGGGTTCGGCTACCCGACTTCCACCGTCTTCAGCGTGTGCTGCGCCCACTCCAGTCCAAGGCCGGCGCCGTGATCGCCTGGACCTGGTCTCGCTGCACAACCCCGGGCAGGCACACACGGGGGACCGGGCCGCGCTGTACCGCACGATCCGGGACACCTTCGCCGGGCTGGAGGAAGAGGTGGCCACCGGGCACATCGCCGGATACGGAGTGGCCACCTGGCGCGGCTTCGCCGACGACGGCTTCTCCGTGCCGCTGCTGACCTCTCTGGCCCGAGAGGCGGCCGGCGGGTCCGAGCACCACCTGACCGCGATCCAACTGCCGGTCAGCCTGGTGAGCATGACACCGATCGAGCTGGCCCTGGCCGGCCGCGGACCCCTGCGGGCTGCCGCCGCTGCGGGACTGCGGGTGATGGCCTCGGCGCCCCTGCACGGCGGCGAGCTGGTGGAGATGGTCGGCAAGGACCTGATCGACCTGATCCGCCCAGGCCTGACCCCTGCCCAGGCGTGCCTTCTGGCAACCGCGTCATGCCCAGGAGTGACGGACATCCTCGTGTCCGCCTCCAGTGCGTCGCACTGGCATGCGGCAGCCGACGCGCTCGCCGAACCGGTCCTGGACACTGCCCGACTACGGGAGATCGCTGGTGTACTGGCCTCCGTCTGATCCAGCCGTCGAGCAGCGCATGCGCGCCCACCACCATCGCGCGGCCAAGGCCCTGGCCGCCACGGTCGAGCCGGGCGACGAGTGTTCTGAGTAGTTGCGCGGACGCCGGTTTGAGTACCCCGGCCGGTGTGCCG
>NZ_JAERRH010000037.1 GCF_016741855.1 Streptomyces musisoli
AGGGCGGAGCACTGGCCAAGATCAAAGGTAGAGGCCGGCTGCGGCAGCCGCTCCCACTCGCGGTGCTGTCAGCGGTGGCTGGCAGCATGTCCGCATGCATCGCGACGACCTCGACACGCTCTTCTCCTCCCCCACGGCCCTGCTCGCCGCCGGTCCGAAGGCCCTTCGGGACCTGCCCGCCGCGGGCGGTGGAGCGGGCCGCGAGGCCTGTGCCCAGGCCGTCACGATCCTCGACGGAGCCGAGGTGCCGCGGGCGGAGTTCGCCTCGTGGCTGCACTTCGGCGCGAAGGTCCTGGGCCACGACGCCTACGCCGACCTGGTCGCCGAAGCCGAGCCGGACATGCCGTGGCGCACCGTCTGGGCCTGGTGGCGGCCGGTCGGCGCCTACCGGGCCAAGCCGAACCTGAGCGGGGACGCCGACGTCGAGGTCCACGAGGCGGCGGACGGCCGTCTCCTGCTGAGGCTGTGGTCGCAGTCGACCCAGGAGCGCTGGCTCGATCCGGCCACCGGCGAACGGGTCCCGGCCCCCGCCGACGGCGAGTTCGCCGAGCGGCCGTACGACGCCCCCGTCGAGGGTCCCGTCCTGTTCGACCCGGACGACGACCACGGCCTGCACCAGCCCGGCACCTGGGAGGAGCCCGCGCCCCTGGGAGGCGGCCGGGTCATGTTCTTCGAGCCGCGCGGCGTCGTGGTCCTGGAGCGCAACGGCGCGGCGGCCGACGGGCCGACGGGCTCCGAGGCCGTCTGCTGGGGTGCGGGCGAGCCGTGGTTCGCGGGGCCGACGGCGGCCGAGGCCCCCCTGGACGCCGCCCGCCTGGAGGAGGCGTTCGACGCGGACGGGACGGTGCTGCTGACGCGGGATCAACTGCCCGCCGCGCTGACGCACGCACCCACCCGGGAGCTGGCCGTCACGGCGGGACTGCCGGCCTGGTTCGCCGCCGGAGTCGCCACGTTCACCCTGGCCTGGAGCGAGAAGAAGGCGCACGGGCTGGAACTTGACGAGAACGGCCTGCTGCACCTGGGCACCTTCGAGCTGGCGTACGCCGACACCGGCCGGGTGCTCCTCCACCCCGAGACGGGCGCGGTGTCGATGGTCCGCAACGGCCAGGGGCCGTTCCCCTTCGCCCGGGACACCGAGACGTTCGTGCGGCTGCTGGAGGCGGTGTACCGGTTCATGGGCGCCTGCTGGAACCCGTACCCGGGCGAGTACGGCAAGCGGGACTTCCTGAGCGAGGTCGCCGCCCTCGAACCGCTCACGGTGGACGAGGAGACGCCCGCGGGGAACGTCTGGGAGCACCTGTTCGCAGCCGTCGTCGAACTCAGCCCGTGGGGCTTCTGACACCGCACGCCCCCGGCACCGCACGACCCGGCACGGCACGCCCCGCACCGCACGACCCGGCACGCCACCCCCGGCGCCGGACGGCCGGGCGGCTGTGCCGGCTCCGGCACTCATGTGTCCCGGATTGCGCAGGGGTTGAGCCAGGGCCCTTCTCGGGGCAGCGTTCGATCGGCGCTTCGGGCGGCGCCTGCCGGTCGGTCCGTCGCGCCCGGACCGTCCGTACAGTACGAGCCGACCCGTCCGTTGCGGGTGCGCGGCCCGGCACCGTCGAGGAGAGCAGGCAATGCCAGGAGACAGCTATGACGCCGAGGCCGCCGCGGAGTACCGGCAGGCGCGGGAGGTCCCCCGCGAGGGGCTGGAGTCCTGGCGGCAGGCGATCGCCGTGGAGGCGGGGTTCGCGGCCGGGATGACCGTGCTGGACGTCGGCGCGGGCACCGGTGGCTTCGCCGCCGCGTTCCGCGACTGGTTCGCCGTGAACGTGCTGGCGGTCGAACCGGCCGCGGCCATGCGCGCGTTGATCCCGGCAGGCGAGGGCATCCAGGCGCTGGACGGGCGCGCGGAGGCGCTGCCCGTGCCCGACGCCTGCGCGGACGCCGCCTGGCTCGGCTCCGTCATGCATCACATCGGTGACCTGGAGGCCGCCGCCCGCGAACTGCGCCGCGCGCTGCGCCCCGGGGCGCCGGTCCTGATCCGCAACACCTTCCCCGGGCGCAGCAAGCGCGACCTGCGCGTGCGTTTCTTCCCCGAGACCGCGGACAGTGTCGCCGGCTATCCCACCGTCGAGCAGGTCGAGGCGGCCTTCGCCACGGCCGGTTTCCGGCGCACCGCGCTGCGCTGCCTCCCGCAGGAGTCGGCCCCCACCCTCGCCGCGTACGCCGACCGCATCCGCCGCGACACCGACACCAAGCTCCGCGCCCTCAGCGACGACGCCTACGCCCGTGGGCTCGCCCGTATCCGTGAGGCCGCGGCCGCCGACCCCGAGGAACGGGCGGTCAGCTGGATGGACCTGCTGGTCCTGCGCCGGGCGGGGCAGTGACTCTGCCTGCGGTGGGGGTGGGCTAGAAGCGCTGGACGAATTCGCAGGTGTTGGGTACGACGAGGTCGCGGGAGGCGGGGTCGGCGAGCAGTACGTCGAAGCCGGAGCCGCAGTCGACCTGGTCGTAGCCGCCGTTGCGGCTGACGATGGTGTCGTTGCCGCCGCGCCCGGCCATGGTCACGGTGGTCAGGGTCGGGCCGTTCCAGCCGTCGAGGTCGGTGAGCCGGTCGGGGCCGTCGCCGCCGATGAGGATGTCGTTGCCCTGCCCGCCCACGAGGTCGCTCGCAAGGTCGGTGTCGTTGTGAGCCGTGTCGTTGCGGTCGCCGAGGTTGGCGAGGATCCGGGTCACGCCGGCGCCCGCACAGAGCACCGTGTGGCCGCTCCCGGTGCAGCCCGGTCCCGCGGTGAGGTTGCTCGTGGTGTCGGTGACCCGGAGGGTTCCCGCGCTGAAGGTGTCGAAGGTGACGTTGTTGGTCTCGCCGGGCAGGGCGGTGAAGGTGAGCCGGCCGCCCCCGCTCGTCACGAAGGCGGGATCGGCGGACGCGGGGCTCGCGAAGGCCATCGTCAGGGTGAGGGCGGCCACGGCCGGGGCGGTGACGCGGACAGCGGTGCGAAGAGATGCAGCGGTCAGGCTCATCGGTGCTGTTCCTTGCGGTCGGCGAGGGCGGATCCGGTCCTGTATTCGTCGCCCCCTTCGCTACCCGGAGTGACAAGCCGGCTCACCTCTTCGTCACACAGTTACCTCGCGTGCCGCAGCAGACCCACGTCCGGCCCACACCCCCCGTTGTCCTCCTTCGCCGCACTTCACCCGGATGGGGCACCGCGGGTCAGAGGAGTGAGGCGAAGATCCTGTTCGCCGTGTCGTTGAACCGGACGTGCAAGGGCTCGAGGTTCCGGCTGTGCTGCTTCACGGCAGTGAGGTCTGCCGCCCAGATCGCTTCACCCGCAGCACGCTGGATTTCGTGAGCCAGTCCGCGCAGTTCCCCGTCGAGGACCCGGGCTGCGGAGAGTTGCAGCTGCAGGACGGCCTCTGACCATCCTTTGCTCTTCGCCGCTCATCGGTCTGTGCACGTCCGCGGGTTCGGCGGGTGGTGCCGGGGCGCCCGGTGATCCGGCTGATCGGCGGGCACGCCGAGGACGACGGTGGGGCCGGCAGGTGAGTCCGGTCAGCGGATGACGTCGAAGACGTTCTTCTGGAGGCCGTTGGCGTAGGCCTCGTGCTCGACCAGCTTCAGCTTCTGGACGTCCTTGTCCGTGGCGCTGAACAGGCGCTTGCCCGCGCCGAGCAGCAGCGGGAAGACGAGCAGGTGGTAACGGTCGATCAGGCCGGCGTCGGAGAGGGCCTGGTTCAGCGAGGCGCTGCCGTGGACGATGATCGGGCCGCCCTCCGTCTCCTTCAGCGCGGCGACCTCGTCGAGCGAACGCAGGATCGTGGTCCGGCCCCAGTTCGACACCAGGTCGTCCTCGCCGAGGCTGGTGGAGACGACGTACTTCGGCATCGCCTTGTAGCCGGCGAAGTCCGCCATGTCCGGCCACACCGGGCTGAACGCCTGGTAGCTGACCCGCCCCAGCAGCATCGCCGCGGCCTCCTCCTGCTCCCGGCCCTTGATCTCGAAGGCCTCGGGGAGGAACTCGGTGTGCTTGAAGGTCCAGCCGGAGTTCCGGTAACCGGGCTCGCCGCCCGGGGCCTCCACGACGCCGTCCAGCGAAACGAACGCGGTGGTGATCAGAGTGCGCATCTCAAGTTCCTTAAGGTCTCGCGCCTGAGGGGGTGAGAACGGGCAGGTGCACAGGCGGCGCTGTTGTCCCGTGCCGGCCGTGGTCTTCGACTCCAGGTCGTGCGGAAAGTCATCGGTCGTCGCGCCCGGCGGGCCTCGGGTGTCGCGGCCGGCCGCCGGCCGGCGTGGGCTGGGGCCTCTCGTTCGGATCATGCCGGGCTCGCGGCCTGCTCCACACGAAAGACCCTAGTCGGTCCGTGTGTGGCGCAGGAGGACCACCTGGGAGTCGAACGTCCTGGTCTCCGTCAGGGTCAGCCCGAAGCGCTGCTGCGGGGTGGTGAAGACGGGCTTGCCTGCGCCGAGTACGACGGGGTGGACGAAGATCTGGTACTCGTCGATCAGCCGGTGCTCGGTGAGGAAGCCGGCCAGCGTGGAGCCGCCGAACAGCAGCAGGTGGGCGCCGCCGTCCTTGAGCGCGGTGAGCTCCTCGACGACGTCGGTGTTGACGACGCGGGTGTTCCAGTCCGCCTCGGTCAGCGTCGAAGAGACGACCACCTTGGGCGCCTTGCGCCAGACGGGCGCGAAGGCGAGGTCGTGCTCATGGGTGGAGAACTCCTCGGCGCGCGGCCAGTAGCCGGACATCATGTCCCACACCACCCGGCCGTACAGGAAGATGTCGGCGCTGTCGGTGAGGGCCTGGGAGTACGCGGACAGCTCGCCGTCCATGCGGGGCCAGTCGAACTCGCCGTCCGGTCCCTCGATGAAGCCGTCCAGCGACTGGTGCACGAAGTGCGTGATCTTGCCCATGTGGAGTGAGTCCCCCTGCCGGTCAACGGTCCGGGCGGCCGGAGACCACCCTTGTGTACGATGTCCACATTCGGAGGGTACGGTGATTCCGCGGCCCCCCGAGCGCTCATGCGGAAGACTAGAGGACGTAAGTGGATGCTGTCCACAATTGCTGTCCACGAGGGGAGGCGGTGGCCATGGCGGCGACCGGGAGCGGCACACCGAAGCGGGACACCTACCGCCACGGTGACCTGCGCAACGCGCTCATCGAGGCGGGCTTCGAACTCGCCCGCCAGGGCGGCCCGGAGGCCGTCGTGCTGCGTGCGGCCACCCGGCAGGCCGGGGTCGCCCCCAACGCCGCCTACCGGCATTTCGCCGACCGGGGCGCACTCCTGCACGCGGTGTCCCAGGCCGCCATGGCGGAAGTCGCCCGCACCATGGAGGCCGAGCAGGCCGCCCTGCCGCACGTCCCGGACGCGGCGGCCGCCGCACGCGGCCGCTTCCGCGCCGTCGGCACCGGCTACCTGCGCTTCGCCCAGGAGGAGCCCGGCCTGTTCCGCACCGCCTTCCACGTCCCCGGCGACATGACGTACGCGACCGACGACACCGCCGCGGGCCCCGGCGGCAAGACCCCCTTCGAACTCCTCGGAGCCGCCCTCGATGACCTGGTGGAAGCCGGCCTGCTCCCCGAAGACCGGCGCCCCGGCGCCGAATTCCTCGCCTGGTCCGCCGTCCACGGCCTGGCCATGCTGCTCATCGACGGCCCCCTGCGCGGCCTCCACGCCGCCCAGGCCCACGACGCCGGCCACCGCCTCATCGACATGATCGAACGCGGCATCTGACCGCCGCTCAACCGGACTCCATGCCCGTGGGCTCACGCAGGCGCACGGCGAGGGCGGCGATGTCGTCGTCGAGGCGGCCTTTGCTGTAGTGGAGGAGGTCGCGGTGAAGAGCCGCGAGCAGCTCGTGGGGCGGCGTCGGGGGCTGCCCGCGCATCCAGGCCGCCAGCGGGAAGAACTCGCCGTCGCGGGCGCGGGCCTCCGCGATCCCGTCGGTGTAGAGAAGCAGCAGGTCGCCGGGGGCGAAGTCGAAGGTGTCGACGTGGTAGTGATCGCCGATCAGATCCGCGAGGTTGAGCAGGGGCGAGGGGGAGGTGGGTTCGAGGGCGCGGAATTCGCGACGGTTCAGGAGCAGCGGCGGGGGGTGCCCGCAGTTGAGGATCTCGATGCGCCCGCCCCCGTGCGGGATCTCGACGAGCAGGGCGGTGGCGAAGCGCTCCATCGACCCCTCGGGGGGAAAGGAGGCGTTGTAACGGGTGCTGCTGGCGTCCAGCCGGCGCGCGACGGCGACCATGTCGGCCTCGCCGTAGGCCGCCTCCCGGAAGGCGTTGACGATCGCCGCGGCCGCCCCCACCGCCGGCAGGCCCTTGCCCCGCACGTCACCGATGAGCAGTCTGACCCCGTACCGCGTGTCGACCACCTCGTAGAAGTCCCCGCCGATACGGGCCTCCGCCGCGGCCGCGAGATACAGCGACTCGATCTCCACGCTCCCGAAGCGGCGCGGTATGGGGCTCAGCACCACCTGCTGCGCCGCGTCGGCGACGAGCCGCACCTGGAAGAGGGTCCGCTCCCGCTGGAGCCGGACGTGGCTTCCGTACGCGGCCGCCACGGTGACCGCGACGATCCCCGCGGCCGTCCACCACGTCCCCAGGCCGGGGAACACGAGGCTGAGACCGATCATCAGGAAGAGGCAGACCGTCCCCAGCAGGACGGTGGGGAGCACCGGCCACATGGCGGCGGCGAGCGCCGGCGCCGCGGGCAGCAGACGGCTGAAGGCCACTTCCGGCGGAGTGGCGTACGCCAGGCTGGCGATGACGACGGTCAGGATGACCGGCGACAGCCGCACGACCTTCCCCAGGCCGTGGCTGCGACGGAGCCGCAGCCGTCCAGACTCGATCACACTTCACAGAATATCTACGCAATGAGGGCATAGCGCCCTGACGGATCGGAGCCGGCCGCCCGCCCCGGACCGGCTCGCCGGGCTTTACCGGTGCCGCACCTGCTCCGCTCCCCCGCGGCCGCGGCACCGCAGCTCGAACCAGACGGTCTTGCCGGTGGCCGTCCGGGTGCTGCCCCACGCCTGGGCGAGCATGTCGATCAGTTCCGTGCCCCGGCCGCCCTCGGCGTCCGGGTCGGCGACGGCGCGCACCGGGCCGGCGGACTCGGTGTCCTCGACCTCGCACAGCAGTCGGCCCCGGCGCAGCCGGAGGTTGAGCCTGAGCGGGCCCCGCGTGTGGCGCAGGACGTTGGTGACCAGCTCGCTGACCAGAAGCTCGGCGTCGTCGGCAAGGTCGTCCACGGCCCAGTCGTGCAGCTGTGCGACCACCAGCCGCCGGGCTCGGCGCACCGAGGCGGGTTCGCGCCGCAGGGGCCAGGAGGCGTCCCAGGCGGTGGCCCGGCCGCGGGGGGCGTCCAGCGGCCGCAGGGGTGCGAACGTGCGGGACCACAGGGCCCACTGCCGGGCACACCACGACGGCACGGCGCCGCGGGAGGACCGGCCCTCCCGACGGGAGACGAGGAGGCGGGCGGGGGCGGGGGCGGGGGCGGGGGCGGGGGCGGCCATGACGATCAGCCTTTCCTGGGCTGGGGGGGGCGGCCCGCCGGTGAAGCCGCCGGGCCTCGGCCGCCGTTCATGTAGCGGCCGCTACATCCAAATATAGACGTAGCGGCTGCTACAGTAAATAGCGGGCAAAAAGTATGTGAGCGGTCACTGGCGGTGTCCGCACGGCTCCGGGAGTCCGCATGCCTCGTCCACCCGACCCGGCCAGACGCCGGGCCCTTCTCGACGGGGTCCGCGCCTACGTGCTGCGCAACGGCCTCGCCGATCTCTCCCTCCGCCCGCTGGGCCGGGCCCTGGGCACCAGCGACCGCATGCTGCTGTACTACTTCGGCACCAAGGAACGCATGATCGCCGAAGCGCTCGCCCTCTACGAACGCCGCCCCGTCTTCCGCGCGCGCACCCTGCTGGAGTCCGGCGGCTCCCCCACGGACGCCGCGGGCCTGCGCCGCTTCCTGGAGAGGGTGTGGCGGCAGTTCAGCGATCCCGACGTACGCGCCGTGCTCCCCCTCTACCTGGAGGTCATGAGTGCCAGCGTGCTTCACCCGGACCGCTACGGGCCCGTCATGCGCGACATCATCAGCGAGTGGACGGACCTGTTCACCTCGGTCTTCCTCGGCCTGGGCATGGACCGGGAGCGGGCCCGCACGCAAGCCGCCCTCCTCACCGACGCCTCCTTCGGTCTCCTGCTCGCCCCCCTCGCGGACGGCCACTGGGAACGGGCGGAGGCGGCCTTCCACACCCTCCTCGACACCCTCGAACCCGGATGGCGGGCCACGGCGTGATCCGCAGGGGCCGGGGGCGGGCGGCATCAGGTGAGCCGACCGGGCACACGGGCTCCGGTCTGCCCGGGTGCGGCGTCGGGCCTTTCTCAGGCGGCCGGCTTCACCGTCAGATCACCGCTCGTCGTCGACAGATCCAGGAGGTACGTGCCTGACGGGTCGTTCCCGAACGCCACGTTCCTGTCGCCGTCGGAGTTCTTCGCCGAAATCCGGTACTTGGCGCGCGGTACGGTGACCGTGAGGCCACCGCTGGTCGTGCGGGCCTTGATGTTCTGCGGGGTGACGGTCCGGATCGTCACCTCGCCGTTCGATGTCCGGGTGTCGATGCCTCCGCCCTTGACGTCCTCGACGTCGACGTCACCGTTGGACGTGCGCAGCTTCACGGGGCCCGTCGCGTCGGTCAGCGCGATGTCGCCGTTGCTCGTGTGGACGTCGACCGCGCCGACACCGGTCAGTGCGAGGTCACCGTTGGACGTGCCTCCCGCCACCGGAAGACCGGCGGGCACTTTGACGGCGTAGTCGACGTTGCAGTCCTCCCCGCAGCCGGAGAGCGTCAGGACGCCGTCTTCGACGTGGAAGGAGGTGCCGCTCGGCTTGTCGCCGCGGTAGTGGACCCTGCGGTGCACGGAGACCGTGGAGGCGCCCGCCGAAGCCTCCACTCTCACCTCTCCGTTCCCGTTGTCGAGACGGATCGACGTGACGTTGCGAGGCACCCTGGCGTCGTCCTTGAAGGTCTTCTGGCCAACGGCCGAGCATGCGGACAGCCCGCCGGCCGCGAGAGCGGTCAGAGCCAGTCCTGTGAGAGCGCGCGTGTGTGGGCGTCGCATGGAAATCCCCCGTGTACAGCGAGATGGATCTTGATCGGTCAGCGCGATCCTACGCAGCCGCGACGGCCGCCCTCACTGGGGAAAACCCCCCGATGCCGGCACCGGGCCGCCCTTGGCGACCGGCGCGACCGGCGCGACCGGCGTGATGTGCCCGGCTCACCGTGTACCCGGGCGGCCGGGTGTCCGGCGAAGGCTCTGCCCGCGGCCCGGCGGTCGGCGTGCGGGCACCGCGGGTACAGCAGCCGTGCTCAGTCGAGGCAGAACTCGTTGCCCTCGATGTCCTGCATCACGATGCACGACTCGTTGTCCTCGTCGGCGGGCAGCAGCCGCACGCGGACCGCGCCGAGCGCGACCAGGCGCGCGCATTCGGCCTCGAGCGTGGCCAGGCGCTCCTGGCCCACCAGTCCGGTGCCGGCCCGCACGCAAAGATGCACCCGGTTCTTGACGACCTTGCCTTCGGGGACGCGCTGGAAGAACAGCCGCGGGCCGACCCCTGAGGGGTCACTGCAGGCGAACCATGCATTCCGCTCCGCCGGGGGCAGGGAGTGGTTGAAGTCGTCCCAGGTGGTGTGCCCCTGCGGTGGCGGCGGTACGACGTACCCCAGCACCTCGCACCAGAAGCGGGCGACGCGCTCGGGGTCCGCGCAGTCGAAGGTGACCTGGAACTGCTTGATCGATGACATCGGCGCACCATAACAGGGAGGTTTTGCTGGGCAGTTCCCGGTGCGGTTCCACGTGTTGCCGGAAGGACGGACCCTGCCGTCCGCCCCCAAGAACCCCTCCCCAGTACCCATGGCCGGCACGGAGGATCACCCGATCGCCGACGAACACGCCGAGGCAGCCGCGCAGCGCCGCGTGCGTGCGTGCGTGCGTCAGCTGACCGTCTGGCAGCCGTAGTTAGCCGAGGCCGAGGTACGGCACCCGACGATGGAAGGACACAGGCTGGAACACCATCGCGTCGAGCGTCGGCAGCGGCCACGACGCCAACGGCCTCGGCGGCATCGCGAATGGTTTCCGAGCCGGGCCCATGCCCGTCCGGCAGTCCTCCCCGAGCGGCTTGCCCGGGCTTGCATCACCGAGTTCAGCGGCCGTCGCATTGCTCGGCCGGGGAGTTGCGGCGGCCGGACAATGGCCGGGCGCGATCTTTCACGGGCGGCGAGGGGTGCATACGTTGACTGCCCGGTCCGGTGCCGAGGACGGCTGACGGGGGTGGTGCATGGCGGGACGTCGTGAGGTGCCAGTGGATCCGGGCGCGGGGCCCGTCAAACGGTTCGCGTTCGAGTTGCGCAAACTGCGGGCGGAGGCGGGCGGAATCACCTACCGGGTGCTGGCGGATCGGGCCGGATACGGGGTGACGACGTTGTCGCAGGCCGCAGCCGGTGACCAACTACCGACGCTGCCGGTGGTCCTGGCCTATGTGACGGCGTGCGGGGGCGATCCGCAGGAGTGGAAGGCGCGCTGGAATCAGGCCGTGGACGAGGTCGCCGCCCAGGGCGATCCAGATGACGGCAGTGCGGCGGAGCCGCCGTACAAGGGATTGGCCCGGTTCGAGACCGGTGACAGCGCACGCTTCTTCGGCCGTGACCGGCTCACCGCCGATCTGCTGGACCTGCTGCGCCGCCACAGAATCGCCGCGATGTTCGGGCCGTCCGGCAGCGGCAAGTCCTCCTTGCTGCGCGCGGGCCTGATCCCCGCTCTGCATCACCTTCAGGAACCGAGCCTGCGCCCGGCCGCCATCCGTATCCTCACCCCAGGCCACCACCCGGCCCGCACCCACGCCCGCGTGTTCGATCCCGCCGGCACGAGCCCGGCCGGCCCGGATGCGGACACGTTCGTGGTCGTGGACCAGTTCGAGGAGATCTTCACCCTCTGCCACGATCCGGCAGAGCGCGATCGCTTCCTCGACCTGTTGATGACAGCCCGCGAGCCCGCGAGCCGGCTACGGGTTCTCGTCGCGGTGCGGGCCGATTTCTACGGACACTGCGCCGAGCACCGCCGCTTGGCCGGCACGATGCGCGATGCCGGCCTGCTCGTCGGCCCGATGCACCCGACGGAGCTACGGGCGGCCATCGTCAATCCGGCCGCAGCCGAGGGACTGACCGTGGAGCGCGCTCTGACCTCCCGCCTGGTCGAGGAGGTCGCCGACGCACCGGGCGGACTGCCGCTGCTGTCGCACGTGCTGATGGAGACCTGGCGGCGCCGCCGCGGCAAGACCATGACCCTGGCCGGCTACGAAGCCGCCGGCGGACTGGGGGGCGCGGTCGCCAAAACCGCCGAGGACGTCTACCGCCGATTCACCGAAGCCCAGGCCGCCGCCGCCCGCCGCCTGCTGCTGCGCCTGGTCACCCCCGGCGAGGGCACCCCCGACACCCGCCGGCCCGCCGACCGGAAGGAACTCGAGGCCATCGGTCCGCAGGAGACCGCGAACCACCAAGCGCTGGAGGCTTTGGCCCGGGCGCGGATGCTCACCCTCCACGGCGACACCGTCGACCTGGCCCATGAGGCACTCCTGACCGCCTGGCCCCGGCTGCACGGCTGGATCGAGGAAGACCGCGAACGCCTGCGCGCCCACCGCAAACTCACCGAAGCGGCATCCTCCTGGGCGGAGTTGGGCGGCGATCCCGGTTCCCTGTACCGGGGCAGCCGCCTGATCGCCGCTCAGGAACACTTCGGCAACGCGGCCTCCCAGGACCTCACCTCCCTGGAACTCGCCTTCCTGACCGCCAGCCTGCAGCTCCGCGAGCAGGAAGAACGCGCTGCCGCCCGCGCCACCCGGCGCCTGCACCGCCTGAGAGCGGGCTTGTCCGCTCTGGCGGCGCTCGTCCTCATCGCGGGGTTCGTGGCGTGGCGAGAGAGCCGATTCGGCGATCAGCGGCTGGCCGACGCCACCTCCCGTCGTGTCGCGGCAGCCGCGGAGACCATGCGTTACGCGGACCCGTTGACGGCCATGCGGCTGAGCGTCGCGGCGTGGCGGATCAGCCCGACCTTGGAGGCCAAAGCCGCGCTCATGGGCTCGATGACTCAACGCGAACAGGACGTCTTCAGCGGGCCCGGCGTAGGCGTCATCGGCGAAAGGTTCCTCAGCTCGGACGGGCGCACTCTCACAGCGAACGGCAACGGCCAGGTGAGCATGTGGGATGTGGACAGCCGCCGGCGCACCCACTCGCTGCGGACCCGAGCGAACGTGTCGGCCTACGACCTTTCGCCGGACGGCAGTCACCTCTTGATGGCTTCGGGTGACACGATGCGACTGCAGGACGTGACCTCCGGCCAAACAGACGTTCTCCCTTTCAAGTTCGGTGACGCGTACGCGGTGTTCACCGCGAACCGATCCGCCCTGAAGGTCGTGGCCGGACATTCGGTCATCCTGTGGGACATACGGCGACGCCACACGGTGTTCCAGCGCAAAAGCCGCACCCCCGAACGTTCGGCCCTCGACGCCGACGGACGTTTCATGGCACTGTGCACGTCACCTTCCGTCCTGGAGGTCTGGGACACCCAGGCACCGCGGCGTATTCGCCTGTGGCGCTCGGACACCGTCTCCGAAAAGGTGTGCCACGGCGAGAGCACATCCGTTGTTCTCGACTCCGGCCGCCGCACCCTGATGGTCGTCACTGATACAGGGCTGCGGACCTGGAGCTGGGGCTCGGGCAAGGAACTACCCCCCGCACCCAAGGTGGGATCGAACCAGTTCGTCTGGGACTACGACGGGCGCTTCCTGGTGACGGCGGACGACAACACCATGAGTGTGTGGAGAATCGCCGACCTCAGCACACCGGTGTACCGGTATCCGCTGCACCGTCATGGCATTCGGGAGGTGCGCCTGGACACCGAACGCAAAGTGGTCCGGTACATCGAGGAACAACCGGCGTCCGCCGCCGTCGTCCGCACCCTCTACTTGGGCGACGCACTGGCTCGCGACTGGCACGGCGCACCAGCGAAGGCCGCACCATCAGACTCCCGGCAGATCGGCGGACGCCTGACCACTGTCGCCCCCGGCCCACCGGGCAGTGATCGTGTGGCAACCGGTGACGAGGCCGGCTGGGTGACGGTCTGGGACCAGGGTCACAAACGGCGGCTGAGCATCTTCACCGGGACCACCGGCGCTACCGAAAGCGAGGAGCCCGGGTCCGTGACCGCTTTGAAGTACTCCCCCGACGGCCGGCTCCTGGCCGTCGGAGGCAGCACCGGTACGGTGCGGCTGTGGGACGCCGCGACGAACCGACCACTCGGGTCCGCCCTGCTCACCGCGGGAGACCACGTGCGATCGCTGACCTTCGCCCGCCACGGGGCAGCACTTGTCGTCGACGGCGAGCACACCCCGCCACGCCCCTATGTCATCGCTCCCGAGTCCGTCGCCAGGACCATCTGCCGGCGATCAGGAGGCGGCATGCGTGCAGCGGACTGGGAATCGTTGATCCCTGAGGTGTCCTACAGACGAACCTGCTGAAACGCCGGCGGCGCCATGGTGGCGTCCCTCAGGAAGCCGGCGGCGCCGTCGTGGCGTCCGTCAGGAAGGTGACGGCGCGGTGGACCACGGATTCGTCGCGCAGGACCTTGGTGTGGCCCAGGTCCGTCACCCGCATCAGCTCGGCCTGTCCCCAGGCCGCCACCAGTGCCTCGCTGTCGGTGATCGGCGACTCCGAGTCGTTCTCGTCGTGGACGACGAGCAGCCGGCTGGTGAAGTCACGTGCGGCGAGGGCTGGTTCGATGGCGTCGAAGGAGATGCCGAGCCAGTCCTCCGCGCGCGAGCGGACCTGTGCGATGGCCTGCGGTGACACCTGCATCACCTCGCCGGAGCGGCGCCAGAGGCTGGTGTAGCTGCTGATGGGGTTGAGGAACACGGCCTGCTCGATCGTGACCCCGCGGGACATGGCGTAGGTCGTGGCCGCGGCGCCCAGCGAGTGGGCGACGACGGCGTGGAAGGGGCCGAACCGCTCGTCGGCCGCCTCGACCGCCTTGGCGAAGTGGATGACGGAGGACTCCGCTCCCTCCGACTCGCCGTGGCCGGGGAGGTCGACGACGACCACCGCGCAGCCCGCCCGGGCGAGCGCGTCCGCCAGGACGGTCAGGTGTCCGGCGTTGCCGGCCCAGCCGTGGACCAGCAGGATCCGCCGCTCGCCCTCGCCCCAGAGGTAGTGGACCACCTTGCCGCCGTCGACGACCTCGACCTCCTTGGCGGCCTGTTCCAGGATCGGCCGGGTGGCGTTCGGAGGCTGCGTCCGCATCGGCGTGAAGGCCAGCCGGCGCAGCTTTTCCGTGGTGTCGGTGTCCAATTGCTCGCTCCTTACCTTGCTTCTTCCACGCTCCGCAGGTGCGCGGAGATGATCTTCCGGACCTGGGGTGATTCCACGATGTCGAAGTGGCCGGCGCCCTCGACGAGTTCCACGGTGGAGTTCGGCCAGCTCGCGTGCAGTTCGCCGGCGTGCACCGGCGGCACGTAGTCGTCGGCCGTGCCGTGGACGACCAGCCCGGGCACGTCGATCGCCCGGGCGGCCTCCAGCGCCGAGTACTCCTGCCACACCGTCTTGCCGAACCTGCTCTCGATCTCCCCGACCACGCCCCGTACCTGGTCGCCGTCGAGGGCGTTCATCTCGGCGAACCGCTCGACCAGGAACATCTTGGCGGGCGGGGAGGAGATCGAGACCACGGTCCGGGCGGCCACCTGGGCGTGCCAGGCGGTCAGGGCCCACAGGCCGCCCATGGAGTGGCAGACCACCGCGTGCAGGCCGGTGAGCTTGTCGTACAGGGCGCGCAGCAGGGCGCGGATCTCGGTGGGATCGCCCGTGGTGCCCAGTGCCTCCCCGTGCGGCGGCACGTCGAACAGCACTACGCGGTAGCCGTGCGCGAGGAGTTCTTCGGCGATGCTCACCATGCTGCCCAGGTTGGTGTTCAGGCCGTGGACGAGGAGGACGGTCGGGCCGCTTCCGCTCTGGAAGTACTTGTAGAAGCGGCCGTTCGCCTTGACGGTGTGGGAACGGCACCGGTTGAGGAACGCCTTCGCGAACGGGTCGTGCGGCAGCTTGACGACCGTGTAGAAGCGTTCCACGAGGTCGTCCACGGATTCGTTGGGGCTCACTGCGCATTCCTCGATCGGTGTCGGTGGCTCGCTTCGGGGGGTGTCCCCCGGTCCGTCAGGTGCCGGGCTGCTCGCTCAGGGCGGCCAGGCACTGCCTGGCCCGCTCCGGCAGGACGTACTCCCCTTCCTTGGCGATGCGGTCGTACAGGGCCTCGACCCGCTCGTAGTGGTCGTCGAGGTTCTGGTCCAGCAGGTGGTACTCGGACTTGTTGTAGATGCCGAACTGGAGGTCGGTCATCAGGCCGAACGGGTCGATGTCCGCGGCGCTGCGGGTGCCGCCGAACACCAGGCGCAGGAACTCGTCGACGCTCTCGTAGCCGAGGGTGGCCAGGAGGAACTCGATCGACGCCCACTTGCGCCTGATCTGGTGGGCGCGCTCGTCCGGGTCGACGATGAAGTCCAGGCCGCTGGTCATGCCCTTGGGGTAGTGCACCTTGTTGAAGCAGCGCAGGTCGATGGTGAGGCGGTCCTTGGTGGTCCGGGGCAGGGTGCTGTCGGCGTGTGCCCGGTAGTTGTCGAAGACGAGTGCGTCGCCCACCCGGCTGTCGCAGTAGTAGCCGGGCGAGGGCCTGTCGGCGTACGTCTTCGCCCAGTACATCGCCATGAGGAAGTCCCGTACCGAGGGCAGGTCGATCTCGGACAGCTTTCCTTCCAGGAAGAGGTACAGCGCCTTGTCGACGGCTTCCTTCTCCTCGCCCGCGAGGCCGTGCTCCAGCATCTTCTCGTAGACGTACGGGAGGTTGGGGGCTTCCAGTTCGGCCTCTTCGAAGATGACGAAGGGCTGCCGGCTCAGCGGCGTCGGGGTCAGCGCGGTGTGGAAGCTGCGGTACTCGGTGGGGAAACCGAGCTGCTTCTTCACCAGCGACGGGATCTGAAGGGCGATCGAGCTGGCCGCGTGGGTGCCGTAGGGCCGTTTCTCGGCCGGCACGATGAAGGCGTTGACCACCGCGGTCTCGACCTCGGGGAAGTGCTCGTGGACGATGTCCTGGTTCAGGTCGTAGAAGCGCTTGGCCGAGGGCACGAACAGCACGCAGTTCTCGAACATGGTGGAGACCGGGAAGTAGCTGCCGATCGAGGCGGCGGCGAAGCTCTCCTGGATCACCGCCTGGCAGCGCAGCTGGCGTGCCAGGTTGTCCGCGAGGTCGTCGTCCAGGTTCATCCGGACGACGTGGGTGGGGTGCGGCTCGGGCTCGAAGCAGCTGGTGTTCAGTGCCCGGTGCGGAGGCAGCCGGGACTCCATCTCCTCCTTGTCCACCTGGTACTTGTCCAGTACCGGGGAGAGCTGTTCGGCGTGTACGGCCGCCGAGGTGTGCAGGAAGGTGCCGGTCTTCTGGTAGGTGCCGGTGACCGTGGCGTCGTCGTCCACCGTCGCGTCTGCCGCCTGGATCGCGTCGCTCATGACGTCGTGTCCTCCGCTCGGTCCGAAGTGTTGATGCGCTCTACATAGGTGCGGACGAATTCCTCGTCGACGGGCGGGGAGGGGTAGTCCTCGGCGCCGAAGACGGCGCCGCCCACGGGGAGCGCGGCGAACATGTCCGCCAGGCCCTCGGCCGTCAGGCCGTCCACCAGGGCGGCGATGCGGGCCAGGGGGCTCGCCGGGTGTGTGGCGGCGAACGCCAGTGCCTGCTGCCGCCATTCGTCGAAGGGCACGATCTGCGCGCCGCCGCCGGCGGCGGCGCCGACCATCTCGAAGAAGCGGTCGAAGGTTGGGGCCTGGGAGTTGACGAAGTCGTAGTCCTGGCCGATGCGGGTCAGGTCGCCGGTCATCGCCTCGGCGATGGTGTGGCACAGGTAGTCGACCGGCAGGACCGCGGTGAGGTCGGCGGCCAGCGACGGGAAGCTGCCCATCTGGAGGCTGCCGGTGATCAGGTTGTGCAGGAAGTCGCCGCGGTCGAGGCGGAAGTGGCCGGTGCGGGTGGAGGCGCCCACGAACGGCAGCCGGTACGTCGACGCCTTCGCGCCGCGCCAGCGGGCGGCGGCCACCATCTGCTCCGCCTGCCACTTGGAGGTGAGGTAGCCGTACTCCCGGTCGTTCTCGGTGACTTCGTAGCCCAGGTACTTGGGCAGTGTGGCGAAGGTGGACACGAAGTGGAACGCCTTGCCGCGGCCGCGCGAGGCCAGGCGCAGCGCCTCGTGGGTGCCGACCACGTTGGGGCCGATGTAGTCCTCCAGCGGCCGCATCCAGTCCACCAGGGCGCCGGAGTGGCAGATGGCGTCGACCTGGTCGGCCAGTTCGTCGAAGCTCTCCTCGTCCAGGCCGAACAGCGGCCGGGTGAGGTCGCCCACCACCGGGTTCAGCAGCGGCGCGAACTCCTGCTTCCACAGGCCGTAGCCGTCGAGGCCGGCGACCAGGCGTTCCATGGCCTGGCGGGCGTCGTCGGCCCGGACCAGGCAGTAGGCGACCACCTCGGAGGCGAGCAGTTCGTGCAGCAGGTAGGCGCCGACGAATCCGGTGGCGCCGGTGACGAAGACCGCCTCCGGGCGGACCGGTGCCGCGGTGGCGTTGGCGAAGCGCAGGTCGGGGTGGAGGCAGCCCTTGCGGGCCGTGGACAGGTCCACGCCCGCGGTGCCGGCCGCCTCGGGGGCCGCGGGGGCCGCCGTGCCGGTGGCGGCTGCGGGTGCCGTGTCCAGCCCTGCCTCCAGCAGCTTCTCCAGCAGGAAGTCGCCGAGGGAGGTGAGGTTGGGGTGGTCGAAGGCGATCTTCGCGGGCAGGGCGAGTCCGGTGAGGTCCGCGAGCTGGTTGCGCATCAGCACGGCGGTCAGCGAGTCGATGCCGATGTCCTGGAGCGGCACGTTGACGTCCACGGCCTCCGGTGTGGCGAAGCCCAGGGTCTTGGCGACCTCCTCGCGGACCACGCCCAGCACCACGGCCGGGTACTCCTGCGGCGCGGCCTCGCCCAGCAGCTTGCGCAGGTCCGTGCCGCCGGCCCGGGAGCGGCTGCCGGCGTTGGCGCTGAGCAGTGCGCGGAACAGCGGCGGTATGCCGCCGCGGTTCTCGTAGTAGTGCTGTACGCGGTTGAGGTCCAGGGCGGCGGCCATCGTCAGTGCGCGGCCGCTGGTGACGGCGAGTTCGAAGAGTTCCAGGCCCTCGTCGGGTGCCAGCCGGTCCAGGCCGAGCTGGGCGAAGCGGGCCCGGTCGAACTCGCTGAGTCCGGCGGCCATGCCGTCGCCTTCCCAGGGGCCGAAGGCCACCGAGGTGGCCGGCAGGCCCTTGGCGCGGCGCAGGTGGGCGAGTGCGTCCAGGAAGGCGTTGGCGGCGGCGTAGTTGCCCTGGCCGGGTGCGCCCATGACGCTCGCGATGGAGGAGAACATCATGAAGAAGTCCAGCTCCATGTCCAAGGTCAGCTCGTGCAGGTGCCAGGCGCCGTCCACCTTGGGCAGGAGGACGGCGTCGAACCGCTCGGGTGTCAGGGCCGTCAGTGCGCCGTCGTCCAGCACACCGGCCGCGTGGACCACGCCGCGCAGCGGGCGGTGCGGGCCGAACAGGGCCATCACCGCGGTGACGTCGTCGCGGTCGGCGGTGTCGCAGGCGACCACGGTGGCCGTGGCGCCCAGTTCGGCCAGCTCGTCCACCAGTGCCGCCGCGCCGGGGGTGTCCATGCCGCGGCGGGAGGCCAGCACCAGGTCGCGTACGCCGTGGGTGCCGGCGAGCCACCTGGCGACGCGGCGGCCGAGGTCGCCGGCGCCGCCGGAGACGAGGACGGCGCCGTCCGGGTGGATGAACTGCTGCTGCCGTGCGGGCAGGAGGACCACCTTGCCGACGTGCCGTGCCTGGGCGATGAAGCGCAGGCCGTCGGAGGTGTGGGTCATGGGGAAGGCCCGCAGTGGCAGCGGTGCCAGCTTGCCCTGGGTGAACAGCTCGGCGATGGAGACCAGCATCCGCTGGATGAGGTCGGGGCCGGCCTCGGGCAGGTTGTAGACGGTGTAGGTCACGCCCGGGTGGCTCTGGTCGATGGCGGCCTGTTCGCGCACATCGATCTTGCCCATCTCCAGGAACCGTCCGCCGCTGCCCAGCATGCCCAGGCTGGCGTCGATGAACTCGGTGGCCAGGGAGTTGAGTACGACGTCGAAGGCCTGGCCGGGCTCTGTGCCGTCGGCGGCCCGGCCGAAGTGTTCGACGAAGCCCAGGTCGCGGGAGGAGGCGAGGTGGGCGTCGTCCAGGCCGAGTTCCCGCAGGGCGGGCCACTTGGGCTCGCTGGCGGTGCCGTAGACCTCGGCGCCGGCCAGTTGTGCCAGCTGTACCGCCGCCATGCCCACGCCGCCGGCCGCGGCGTGGATCAGTACCCGTTCGCCCGCTTGCAGGGAGCCCAGTTCGTGCAGGCCGTACCAGGCGGTGAGGAAGGTCATCGGGATGGTGGCGGCTTCCTCGAAGCTGAGGTGCTCGGGCATGCGCACCACCTGGCGCGCGTCCGTGACGACCTCGGAGGCGAAGGAGCCGCGGGCCAGGCCCAGTACGGCGTCGCCGGCCTTCACCTGGTCGACGCTGGCGCCGACCTCGGTGACGACGCCGGCGAACTCCAGGCCGAACGCGGGGATCTCCACCATGCCCAGGGCGTTGAGCACGTCGAGGAAGTTCACTCCAGCGGCCCGTACCTCGGCGCGGATCTCGCCCGGTGCGAGGGCCCGCTCGGGCAGGGGCTTGACGTTCAGCGGCTCGTCCAGGCGGCCCTTGGCGGCGATCTCCAGCTGCCAGCGGCCCTCGGCGGGCAGTTCCAGGTCCTGGGCGGAGCCGACCCGCAGCAGTTGCGGCACCAGCACCTCGCCGTGGCGCAGCGCGCACTCCGGTTCGGTCTCCAGCATCAGCGCGGCGGGCAGCAGGCGGCGGTCCGCCTCCTGTTCGCCGAGGTCGATCAGGCGCAGGCTCAGTTCGGGGTGCTCGTTGCGGGCGGTGCGCATCAGGCCCCACAGCGGTGCGGCGCCCAGTTGGGAGACCATGTCGTCGGCGCCGGTGCCCACCGCGTGGCGGGTGACCCAGACCAGCGGGGTGCGGAACTGCGTGCCGGCCGCTTCCTGGAGCTGTTGCAGGGCCGTGGCGGCGAAGGTGTGGGCCTGGGCCGGCGCGGTCGCGTCGCAGTCCCACAGGCAGACCAGGCCGTCCAGGTCCTCGGCGTCCTCGAGGTCGCGGACCTTGATCACCTGGATGCCGGCCCGGGCCAGGAGGGTCTTGACCTCCCGTGCCCAGGGCACGTCCCCGGCCGGGGTCATCATGCCCCAGGAGCCGCCCATCTCGACGTGGTCGGTGTCGGCGTGGCGCCAGTTGACGTCGAACTGGAAGCGGTCCACCCCGGCCGCGGCCAGGCGGCGCAGCACCGCCCGGTCCACCCGCCGTGCGTGCAGGCGGTGCAGGCGGCCGACGTGGGTGCCGTCGCTGTCGTGGATGTCGAGCGAGGCCCAGAACTCTCCGTCGCCCAGCTCGAAGTCGGCGACCCGGACCCAGATCTGCGACAGGCCCTTGACCCGCAGTGACAGGCGTTCGGCCTCGAACGGCACGAAGAGGTCGTCGCCGGTCCGGTTCTGCAGCCGCTGGGTGAGCAGCAGCGAGTGCATGGCCGAGTCCAGCAGGGCCGGGTGCAGGACGTAGCCGGCGGCGGACTGCTCTGCGCTCTCCGGCAGCGCGGCCCTGGCCCACACCTCGCCGTCCACGTGCCAGGCTTCCTTGATGCCCTGGAAGGTCGGGCCGTAGCCGTAGCCGAGGGCGTCCAGGTCGCGGTAGAGCGCGGATGCGTCGAGGGGTTCGGCGGCCCGGGGCGGTACGGTCACCGCGGCGACTGCGGCGGTGGGGTCGGCGGGTGTGATCCGGCCCTCGGCGTGCAGCTGCCAGGCGCCGTCCTCGCCCTCGGGTGCGCTGTAGACCTGGACGGGGCGTATCTCGCCGGTCGCCGGGCCCACGGTGACCTGCATCCGTACCGGTACGCCGGAGGCGAGGACCAGCGGCGAGGCGATGACGACGTCCGACAGGTCCCACTCGCCTTCGTGGGCGGCGTCGCCCGCGGCCCGCATGGCCTCGAAGAACGCGGTGCCCGGCATCAGGACGGCGTCCATCACGCGGTGGTCCTGCACCCACACCGGCTGGTCCGCCGCCACCACGTTGGTGTACAGCGACAGGCCGGTGCCGGCGATCTCCACGCCGCCGCCCAGGAGGGCGTGGCCGGTGGCGTTCAGGCCGGCGCCGACCTCGCGGGTCAGCGGCGGCTCGAACCAGAACCGCTCGCGCTGGAAGGCGTACGTCGGCAGGGCCACCCGCTCGCCGCCGAAGGGGGCGAAGTAGCCGTCCCAGTCGACAAGGACGCCTCGCACGTGCAGTTCGGCCAGGGCGTGCTGGATGACCGAGGCGCCGTTCTTGCCCGAGACCGAGGACGGCACCCAGGACAGCTGCTGCTCGTCGGCCAGGCAGGATGCGCCCAGGCCGGACAGCACGGGCTGCGGGCCGAGTTCCAGGAAGGTGTTGGCGCCCTCGCGGTGCAGGACTGCCATGCCGTCGCTGAAGCGGACCGCGTGGCGTACCTGGCGGACCCAGTAGCCGGGGTCCTCCAGTTCGCCGGGTACGGCGAGTTCGCCGGTGAGGCTGCTGACGAGGGGGATCGTCGCGGGGCGGAAACGGACGGTCTGTGCGACGGCCCGGAACGGGTCGAGCATGGCGTCCATGTGGTGCGAGTGGAAGGCGTGGGACACCGTCAGCCGCTTGGCCTTGCGGCCCTGCTGGGTGAAGTGGGCGGTGATCGCCTCGACGGCGTCGGTGTCGCCCGAGAGCACGGTCTGTGTGGGCGTGTTGAGTCCGGCGACGTCCAGCTTGCCGCGCAGGGCGAGGGTGTCGATGGCGGCTTCCGCCTCCGCGCCGTCGGCTTCGAGTGACACCATGGCGCCGCGGGCGGGCAGGGCCTGCATCAGCCGGCCGCGGGCCGCGACGAGCCGGCAGGCGTCGTCCAGGTCGAACATTCCGGCGACGTGGGCGGCGGCGAGTTCGCCGATGCTGTGGCCGAGCAGCAGCTCGGGGCGCACGCCCCAGCTCTCCCACAGCCGCCACAGCGCGACCTGGAGGGCGAACAGGGCGGGCTGGGTGAAGTCGGTGCGGTTCAGCAGGGCCGCGTCCTCGCTGTCCGGGTCGGCCCACATCACCTGCAGGAGGGGCTTTTCCAGCTCGGTGAAGCGGGCGGCGGCCTCGTCGAGGGCCTCGCGGAAGACGGGGTAGACGTCGTAGACGTCCTTGCCCATGCCCACGAGCTGGCTGCCCTGGCCGGTGAAGAGCAGGGCCAGGCGGGGATCGTCGGTGTGGTTGCCGGTGCGCACCGACTCCGCGGGCAGTTCCCCGGTGCGGGCGAAGGAGGCCAGCTTGTCGAGGAGTTCGGCCTTGTCCTTGACGGGGAGCACCAGCCGGCGGCGGAAGTGGCTGCGGGTGGTCGCCAGGGAGCGGGCCACGTCGCCCAGGCGGTCCTGGATGTTCATGCCCATGTGCAGGTGCAGGTTCTCCACCTGCCGGCGCAGGGCGGCGTCGGTGTAGCCGGAGATGACGAACGGCACGGTGGGCGGCAGGGGTGCGGGCGCGTCGTCGTCGGTGTTCTTCGCGGTGGGCCGCGGCGGCTCCTCGACGATGACGTGGGCGTTGGTGCCGCCGATGCCGAAGGAGCTGACGCCCGCGCGGCGCGGCACGTCCTTGACCGGCCACGGGCGCTGTTCCCGGACCAGCGCCATGCCGGCGCCGTTCCAGTCCACGGCGGGGGTGGGTTCGGCGACGTGCAGGGTCCTGGGGAGCGTGTCGTTGTGCATGGCCAGCACGACCTTCATGACGCCGGCCAGGCCGGCGGCGGCCTGGGTGTGGCCGAGGTTGGACTTGGCCGAGCCGACCCACAGCGGTGTCTCGCCCGAGTGGCTGCCGCCGAAGACTTCGGCGAGTGCGGTGCCCTCGATGGGGTCGCCCAGCTTGGTGCCGGTGCCGTGTGCCTCCAGGTAGTCGATGTCGTCCGGCTGGAGTGCGGAGGCGGCCAGGGCGGCGCGGATGACCCGCTGCTGGGCGGGGCCGCTGGGCGTGGTGAGGCTGGCGGCGTGGCCGTCGTGGTTGACGGCGGTGCCGCGCAGCACGGCCAGGATGGGGTCGCCGTCGCGCTGGGCGTCGGAGAGCCGCTTGAGGACGACCGCGGCGGATCCCTCGCTCCAGCCGGTGCCGTCGGTGTCGGAGGAGAAGGACCGGCAGCGGCCGTCGGCGGACATGCCGCGCAGGCGGCTGAACTCGACGTGCAGTTCGGGGGTGAGCATCAGGCTCACGCCGGCCGACACCGCGAGGTCGCATTCGCCGTTGCGCAGCGCGTTGCAGGCCAGGTGGGTGGTGACCAGGGAGGAGGAGCAGGCGGTGTCCAGGGTGAGGGTCGGGCCCTCCAGGCCGAAGACGTACGAGACCCGGCCGGACATGGTGCCGCCCGCGGAGCCGGGGCCGACGTAGCCGTCGAGGTCGCTCAGTCCGCCGGCCATGGTGAGGCCGTACTCGTGGTAGGCCGAGCTCTTGCCGACGCCGATGAACGCGCCGGTCTGGCTGCCGCGCAGCTGGTCCAGGGTGTAGCCGGCGCGTTCGAACGCCTCCCAGGTGGTCTCCAGGACCATGCGCTGCATGGGGTCCAGGGAGCGGGCCTCGCGCGGCGAGATGCCGAAGAAGGGGGCGTCGAAGAGGTCGATGGGGGTGACGAAGCCGCCCCGGCTGCAGTACGAGGTGCCGGGTACCTCCGGGTCGGGGTTGTAGAGGGCTTCGGCGTCCCAGCGGTCCTTGGGGACCTCGATGATTCCGTCGCCGCCGCGCTCCAGCAGTTCCCAGTATTCCTCGGGGGTGTTGGCGTCGCCGGGCAGGCGGCAGGCCATGCCGATGATGGCGATGGGCTCGTCGTGTTCGGCGCGGCGGCGGTCGGGCACGATCGTCCGGCTGGTCGTGGTGTCGCCGGCCAGGTAGGCGGCCAGGGTCTTGACGGTGAAGTGCTCGAAGAGTTTGGCGCCGAAGACGGGGCGTCCCAGCAGTTCTTCCAGTCGTGTCTGGACGCGGACGACGCGCAGCGAGTTGCCGCCGATCTCGAAGAAGTTCTGGTTGACGCCGATCCGGTCGTGGCCGAGGACCTCCGACCAGATGGCCACGATGTCCCGCTCCAGCTCGGTGGCGGGCTTGGCGGTGGCGTCGACCTCGACGACGGGGTCCGGCAGCGCGTTCTCGTCGATCTTGCCGTTCGGGGTCAGCGGGAGTTCGTCCAGCTCCACGATGAACGCGGGCACCATGTACTCCGGCAGCCGCTCGGCCAGCCAGGGGCGCAGCACGCGGTGCAGGGGGGTCGTGGGCGCATCGCCGACCGCGGGGGTGTTGGCGTACCGGGTGAGGGCGTCGCCGTCCGGTGCGGGGGCGGGGTGCGGGCTGAGGTCGGGCGTCTGGCCGGGCCGCCAGAACAGGGCGTCGCAGCGCCAGGTGTCGCCGGAGCGGCTGGGCAGCAGCGCCAGTTCGAGGCCGGCTTCGTGGGCGAGGTCGGCGAGGTCGGCGGGGTCGATCCAGGAGGTGGGCGCCGTGGAGGTGTGCGTGCCCAGGGTTTCCAGGGCGGCGGCGGTGCGGGCGCACACCTCGCCCAGCCGGCCGTTGGGGATGCCGTTGAGGCGGAGCGGGCGGTCGGCGACCGAGCCCAGCTCGTCGCTCAGCGCGGCCAGGTCGAGGCCGTCGGCCTGCCAGTCCTTCTCCGCCGCGGGGGTGGCGGGCCCGGTCGTCTCGCCGATGTGGAGGGTGACGTCGTAGCGGTAGCGCGTCATCTCGTTGACGTAGCGGCCGTCGCGCAGGGTGATGTCGACGCGGGTGATCTGCGGGAACAGTTGCGGCAGGTGGGCGAAGTAGTCGCGGCTGACGGCCAGTTCGCGTTCGGTGCGTATCCCGCGTTCGGTGCGGCGGGCCAGTTCCTCGGCGGTGAGGGTCTCTGCGTCCGCGCGGAAGTCGGCGACGTCGGCGTGGAAGACGTCCAGCAGCGACAGGTCGCGTACGTCGCCGAGGAAGACCCGGCCCCGGGTGACCGCCCTGGTCGCCCACTTCAGGACGGAGGTCAGGTAGTCGACGCTGGGGAAGTACTGGGTTACGGAGTTGACGACGACGGTGTCGAAGGTGCCCTCGGCCACGTCGGGCAGGTCGTGGGCGGTGCGCTGTTCGCAGGTCACGTGCGGCAGGGAGGCCAGGTGCCGGCGGGTCATGTCGACGGCTGCGGCGGAGGCGTCCACGGCGTGGTAGGTGCGGCAGTGCGGTGCCAGGCTGAACAGCATCAGGCCGCTGCCGGAGCCGATCTCGAAGACGTTCTCCGGGGCGTGGGAGAGGATGCGCCGCACGGAGCCGCGCTGCCAGTCGCGCATCTCGCCGGCTGAGAAGGGCAGGCCGTCGTAGCTGTTGCGCCAGCCGGCCAGGTTGAAGGTGGCGTCGGCGGGCTCGGCGGCGGTGTCGGGGGACGCGGTGTCGGTGCCGGCTTCGTAGGCGCGGTCCCAGGCGGCGGCCCACTCGGCCAGGGCGGTGCTCTGGTCCGCCGGGGTGGGGGCCGTGTCACCGGCCGGGGCCGTGTCGCGGACGCAGTAGGCGACCAGTTGTTCGTCCCGGCCGACCACCACGGCGCGGCGGACCGACTCGTGGCGGGCGAGGGCCGCCTCGACGTCGGCGGGCTCGATGCGGTGGCCGCGCAGTTTGACCTGGCGGTCGTTGCGTCCCAGCAGCGTCAGCCTGCCGGGTCCGTCGAAGCGGGCCAGGTCGCCGGTGCGGTAGAGGGTGCCGGGGTGGAAGGGGTTGTCGGCGAAGCGCAGCCGGGTCTGCTCGGGGTCGTTGCGGTAGCCGCGGGCCACTCCGGCGCCGCCGATACACAGTTCGCCGGGGAAGCCGAGCGGTACCGGTGCCAGGTTCTCGTCGAGGACGTAGACCTGGGTGCGGTCGATCGGGCTGCCGACGAGGATGCCGTCGTGCTCGGCGCGGCCGGTGACCTGCCAGACCGTGGACCACACGGTGGTCTCGGTGGGGCCGTACATGTTCCACACCGTGGCCGGGGCCCGGACGGCGAGCAGCCGGTCCGCCAGGTCGCGGGAGAGGGCCTCGCCGCCGCACAGGATCTTTTCCAGGGTGGGGGTGCCCTGCCAGCCTCCGTCCAGCAGCAGCTGCCAGGTGGCGGGGGTGCCCTGCATCATGGTGATCGCATGGCGTTCGATCAGCGCGCTCAGGGCCTTGGCGTCCATGGTCTCCTGGGCCTGGGCGATGACCGTGGTCGCGCCGCAGAGCAGGGGCAGGAACAGCTCCAGCACGGAGATGTCGAAGGACACGGTGGTGACCGCCAGCAGCCGGTCGCCGGCGGTGCAGCCCGGGCGTTCGCGCATGGCGGTCAGGAAGTTGCCCAGGGCGCCGTGGGTGATCTCGACGCCCTTGGGGCGGCCGGTCGAGCCCGAGGTGTAGATGACGTAGGCCAGGTCGTCGGCGTCCACCTCGACCGCGAGGTCGCCGTCGGTGTCCGGTTCGGCGGCCAGGTCGACGTTCACGCAGCGGGTGTCCCAGGCGGCGAGGGACGCGGGCACGGCGGCGGGGGTGACGATGAGCCTGGGGTCGGCGTCGTCGATCATCCGGCGGATGCGGTCGGCCGGGAACCTGGGGTCGACGGGCACATAGGCGGCGCCCGTCTTCATGACCGCCAGCAGGGCCACGACGAGGTCGATCGAGCGGTCCAGGGCCACGCCGACCAGGTCGCCCCGGCCCACTCCCCGGCCGGTCAGCGCGTGGGCGAGCCGGTTGGCGCGGGCGTTGAGGGCGGCGTAGGTCAGGCCGGTGTCCGCGCAGAGCAGTGCGGTGTCCTCGGCGTGGTCGCGCGCGGCCTGCTCGAAGAGCCGGTGCAGGCTCTGCGCGGGGAGGTCCGCGGCGGCGCCGGCGCTCTCGTTGAACTCTTCGACGAGGTGGGCGCGTTCGTCGGTGGTGAGGAGGTCGGCGGCGGCCGCAGGCTGCTCGCCGGCGGCGGGCAGACGGCGGCACCAGGCGGCGAACTGGTCGGCCAGCCGGGTGACGTCCCGGGTGGACAGGCGCGCGGCGTCGTGGTGGAAGGCGACGAGCGCGCCGTCCTCGGCGCCGTCGTGCCGGACGTGGAGTTCCAGCCTCGGACGGTGGCCGTCCTCGCCGGCGGGGCCGGCGGTGTCGCGGGGCCCCCAGGAGATCAGCACGTCCGGTGTCAGGGCGCCGCTGCGGAAGCGTTCCCGCAGCGCCTCGTCACGGCCGACGGCGTCGCGGCGCAGCCAGCCCCGCTCCTGCCCTCGGGTGAACTCGCGCCGTACCGCCCGCAGGTTCTGGGAGATCGTCGCGTCGGCGTCGATGCGGCACGGCAGGGGCAGCCAGGCGGCGAACAGGTCCCGGTGCGCGGCGTCGACGCCGTCGCGGGGGGCCGTCATCGCGAGGTGGAGCTGCGGCCGGCCGCTCGCCCGGCTCAGGAAGATGCCCAGCGCACCGGCCAGGTGGGCGGCGGCCGCCGCGGAGGCGTCCGTGGCGTCGGCGCCGTCTGGGGACGGGACGTGGCAGCGCACGAGGACGGGGTCCGCCGGCCGGCCGCCGGCCGCGTCGAGGTCCGGGCGGGGCTGCGGGTGGGGCAGGCGGTAGGGGTGGTCGCCGCAGCCGATCAGGCGTTCGCGCCAGCGGCTCGCGGCCTTGGAGGCCTGGACGCCGGCTTCGGTCAGGCGCGCGCCCGCGTCCTCGCCGGGGACGTCCAGGACGGTGCCGGGCCGGATGCCGTGGGCCGCCGCGACGGCGCCGGCGGGCCGTTCCTCGCCCTCCAGGGTGCTGATCCGGGTCAGGGTGACGCTTCCGGCGCCCGTGGCCACCCGCAGGCCCGAGGCGTCGTCGCAGGACAGGACCGTGCCGGGCGCGGCGGCGTCCTGCGCGGCGGCCTGGTGGCGGGCTTCGCGGACGGCGTAGAAGTGACCGTCGAGGCTGGCCTTGGGCCACACCAGCGGGCTCGCGAACGGGCCGTAGTCGGTGGCCCGGACCATGGCGGCGATGCGCTCGGCCGGAAGGCTCCAGTCGATCAGTCCCTCGGCGGCGAACTGGGTGTGCCGCGAGAAGTAGCGGCGTGTCGCGGGGTCCTGGGGGGTGGCGGTCTCGCGGCCCTCCGCGATCTCGTCGATCAGTCCGGCCAGGCTGGCGACGGCTGCGTCGTCGCACTTCAGTCCCAGGGACAGCGCGGTGTCCTCGGGTCCGATCGCCACCGGTACCCGGCCCAGTACCTCGCCGCCGTCGACCACCTGGGCCATGCGGTGCCAGGTGATGCCGTACTCCCGCGCCCCGTCCGCGATGGCCCAGGACGGCGTGTGCAGGCCCGAGTACTGCGGGAGGGGGCCGTAGTGGTAGTTGACGGCGGCCCGTGTCGCGCAGCCCAGCAGCGCCTCGGGCACCACCGCGTAGTTGCCGACGCTCAGCAGGAGGTCGCAGGACAGCTGCGGGGCGAGCGCCACGGCCTCGGCGAGTTCGTGGTGCGGGATGCCCGCCTTGACCGCCCAGGACCGGGCGGTGGCGTCACCGGTCACCACGGCTGAGATCCGGTGCCCTTTCGCCACGAGTACCTCACCGCAGCGAGCGAGTACGCTCCCGCCGCCGATCAGGACGGAACTCAAAGAAGTCATCGCCATGCCTCCCCGTGATCACCCGCGGCGCGTCCGGTGGGGCGTCGTTCGTCCCCGGGGCAGAGGCAACGGCACCCGGGCAGCCCCGTGAGGGCCTCCAGGTGCCGGATCCAAGCGTGCGCACGGGGCTGGTCCCCCCGTACACCCGTGCCGATCCCCCCGAGATCGAGCGGCGTCCGCCTCACGGGCGGTGCCGCGAGCGGCTGCGCCGTGAGTGGTCCGCGCTGTGCAGGATTGACGTGCAAGTACGCCGGAATGCTGAACTGCCGAAGTGCTGAACCGCCGTGTTACGGAAGTGCTGTCGTGCAGAGTCGCTGCCGTGCAGACGTGCAGAAGTACCTGGCTGTGAAGGTGCGCTGACGTGCGATGGAGTCGAAGTCTCCCCGCCGCACGCCGGTTCCTCCCCCCGGATGCCCCGACCCAACATTGGCCTGCCGCGGGAGGCACCGCAAGGCATGGCGGCGATCTTCGGGCTAATGTCGAGTGATTGTCATCACATGTACTAGTCACGTACTTTGACGCACCGTCATCGGGGGGCGGGCACACTTGCTTCGGTTGTGGTTCTTCAACCAGCCTTCCCATGCACCGAGTTGCACCACAGGCGAGTTTCGACGACGCACACACGAGCTGAGGGGACCGGCATGCCCGAGGAGTCGGCCGAGCGCAAACGCACGACGGAGAAGGCCAACCCGGCCCGCGTCCTCGCACTGTGCAGCGGCGCGAGCTTCATGGCCTTCCTCGACCTCTCGATCATCAGCATCGCCTTCCCGGACATCCTGGACGATTTCCCGGGCACGTCGCTCAACACCATGACGTGGGTCCTCAGCGGCTACACGATCCTGCTGGCGGCCGTGCTCACGCCCGCCGGAAGGATCGCCGACAGCGTCGGCCGGCGCACCGTCTTCGTCTGGTCCCTGGCGGCCTTCACCGCCGCCTCGCTCGTCTGCGCCGTGGCGCCGTCCATCTGGTGGCTCATCGCGGCACGGGTCGTGCAGGGTGCGGCGGCCGGCGGCATGATCCCCGCCGCGCTCGGCCTGATCCTCGCCACGACACCGCGCGAGCGCATCGCCCGGGCGATCGGCACCTGGTCCGCGGTGGCGGGCTTCTCCGCCGTGATCGGACCGGCCGCGGGCGGGCTGCTGCTGGACGCCTTCGGCTGGCGCTCGGTGTTCTACATCAACCTCCCGCTGTGCGGTGCGATGCTGGTCGCCGCCGTGGTGGTGCTGCCGAGGCATGCACTGCGCGGCACCGGGGACCGGCTGCCGGACGCGGTGGGCAGCATCGCGCTCGCCCTGGGCATCGGCGGGGTGGTGAGCGCGCTCACCGAGGCGGACACCTGGGGCTGGGCGGACGTTCGCACCATCGGACTCGGGGTGTCCGGGCTGGCGCTCGTCGTCGTGACCGTGCTGCGTTCGCGTACGCATCCGGCGCCGGCCCTGGAGATGTCGGTGTGGCGCAGTCCCGTCTTCCGGACCGCCAACCTGGGCCTCGGCCTGCTCAACATGACGATGTTCGCGTGGATGCTGGCCGCCCCGCTGTTCGCCGCCGACATCTGGCACTGGTCGGTGCTGAAGACGGCCGGCGCCCTGAGCGTGGGAGCCGTCTCCTCGATGGCCGGCTCGCTGGCCGCCGGACGGCTGACCCGGCCGGCGACCCAGGTGAAGGTGACGGTCCTGGGCGCGCTGTCCTTCACGGGCAGCAACGCCATCTGGGCGTCCGACCTCTTCGGTTCCACGCCCAACTTCCTGGGCGGCTGGCTGCCGGCCGCGATCCTCGGCGGCGGCGGCCTCGGTCTGGCCATCACCTGCCTGTCGTCGCTGGCGGCCGGGACGGTGCCCCCGCTCAAGTTCGCGGGCGGCCTCGGCATGACCCTGACGGTGCGGCAGGTCGGCGGTGCGGTCGGCGTCGCCGGATTCGCCTCGATCATGGCCTCGGGCGCGAACCCCGGCGGCATCACGTCCTTCCACCACGTCTACGTCGCCGCGATGGCCGTCAACGTGCTGTGCGCGGCCGTGGTGTGCACGATGCTCACCGTGCTGCGGCCCAGGCCCGCGGCGACGGCCGCGGCGCCAGCGCAGACGTCCCAGGACCAGGCCACGCCCACCCAGTGAACCCCGGCGACCGGTGAACCCGCGCGACCGGTGACCGGCGCGACCGGTGACCGCCGGCGCCTGGGGTGACCGGCCGGTGCCCGGTGACCGGCCGGTGCCTGATCTCCCGGCCCGCCGGGCTGCGGCTTGCACGGACTGCGGGCTGCGGGCTGCCGGGCTACGGACCACCATGCGGCGGCTGCGGGCCACGGATTGCGGCCCACCGGGCTGCGCGGATTGCGGGTTGGATTGCGGCCCACCGGGCTGCGCCGGCTGCGGGCTGCGGCCGACCGGGCTCCGCCGGCTGCGGGTTGCGGGTTGCGGCCGACCGGGCCCCGCGGGCTGCGGATTGCGGCCCACCGGGCTGCGCGGATTGCGGGCTGCGGATTGCGGACGGTCCCCTGGGGGCGGCGGTCACCATGTGCCGCCCCCAGGGGACCGTGTCGTTCTTCCGGCTCCCGGCCGCGTCGCTCAGAGCGGCCGTCAGGCGGATGTCAGGCGGGCATCAGGCGGACGGTACGCGGATCAGCAGGGCGTC
This sequence comes from Streptomyces musisoli, assembly GCF_016741855.1. Taxonomy (GTDB): domain Bacteria; phylum Actinomycetota; class Actinomycetes; order Streptomycetales; family Streptomycetaceae; genus Streptomyces; species Streptomyces musisoli. The sequence goes on from NZ_JAERRH010000037.1 coordinate 31,438, forward strand.
GCCCTGTCCGCCGCCGCCGCACAGCGCCGCCGCCCCGAGACCGCCGCCGCGGCGGCGCAGCTCGTAGGCCAGGTGGACGACGAGCCGGGCGCCGGAGGCGCCGATCGGGTGGCCGAGCGCGATGGCCCCGCCGTCGACGTTCACGATGTCCGGGCTGATGCCCAGCTGTTCGGTGGAGACGATGCCGACGGCGGAGAACGCCTCGTTGATCTCCACCAGGTCCAGGTCGGACGGCTCCAGCTTGGCCTTGGCCAGCGCCGCCCTGATCGCGTTCGACGGCTGCTCGTGCAGGCTTCCGTCCGGGCCGGCCACCACGCCGTGCGCGCCGATCTCGGCGATCCAGGGCAGGCCCAGCTCCTCGGCCTTGGCCTTGCTCGCCACCACCACGGCCGCGGCACCGTCGGAGATCTGCGACGCCGTCCCCGCCGTGATGGTGCCGTCGGCGCTGTACACGGGACGCAGCTTCGCCAGGACCTCGGTCGTGGTGTCGGGACGCACGCCCTCGTCGGTGTCGCACACCACCGGGTCGCCCTTGCGCTGGGGAACCGTCACCGGCGCCATCTCCTCGGCGAACCGCCCGGCGGCCGCCGCGGCGGCGGCCCGCTGGTGCGAGGCCGCGGCGAAGGCGTCCTGCTTCTCCCGGGTCAGCCCGGCGTAGCGGCTGTTGTACTTCTCGGTCGAGACGCCCATGCCCACCTGGTCGAAGGGGCAGAACAGGCCGTCGTGGACCATGTGGTCGATCAGCGGTACCTCGCCGGCCTTGAAGCCCGCGCGCGACTTGGGAAGCAGGTGCGGTGCCTGCGTCATGGACTCCTGACCGCCCGCCACGACCAGGTCGAACTCGCCGGCCCTGATCAGCTGGTCGGCCAGCGCGATCGCGTCGAGCCCGGAGAGGCACACCTTGTTGACGGTCAGCGCCGGGACGCTCATCGGGATGCCGGCGGCCACCGCGGCCTGACGGGCCGGGATCTGGCCGGCGCCCGCGGTGAGCACCTGCCCCATGATCGTGTACTCCACGAGCTCGGGCGCCACCCCCGCCTTCTCCAGGGCCGCCTTGATCGCGATGCCCCCGAGTTCGACTCCGGAGAAGTCCTTCAGAGCCCCGAGCAGGCGACCGGTGGGGGTACGGGCCCCGGCCAGGATGACGGATCCGGACACGACGTCCTCCGTGGGTGAGAAGTTGTGGTCCACAACACGGCTACATTACCCACGAGTTGGAGGTTCGGCGGTGTGAGCGGCGGCACAGCCGGACGGAGGTTCGGTCCGGTTCCGGGCGGCTTGGCCGGCCGCCTGCGGCGTATCGCGTCCG
>NZ_JAERRH010000038.1 GCF_016741855.1 Streptomyces musisoli
GTGCGGAGGTGCGGAGGTGCGGAGGTGCGGAGGTGCGGAGGTGCGGAGGTGCGGAGGTGCGGAGCGCCGGAGTTCGTTGCGTTCCCTGCGCGCAGCCGAAGACCTCCTGCCACCACCGGAAGCATTCAAGGCGGCAGTAAACCGGTACAGCGCCCGGATCGACCAGATCGCGACCGACGGCTACGCCTCTCTGCCGTCACGCGGGGACGGCGCCTCCACCGAACGCCACGGTCTCCAGGCCGCCCGGCAACGCGCCGGACGCCCGTAGACAAGCCGAACGTGCCGCCGCGGCCAAGGCCTGCCCAAGGTCTGCCGCCCGGCGGTACAGAGCCGGCCTCCGACCGCAACGGCGCCGATCCGGCACGTGGCTTCCTGAACACCTGGAGCGGGCCGCCTCAGAACTTGACCGGGAGTACGACGACCAGGACCTGGTAGCCGAGTCCGTCGGGGACGAAGGTGTCCGGCAGTGAGATGCGTTCGATGACGACCCCGCCGAGCCGCTGCACGATCTGCTCCATCTTCGGGAGCGTGAACGGGTTCGTGGCGATGGTGAGGCGTGCGCCGGACGCCGCGATCCGGCCAATCTCACCCTCTCCGCGGGGGGTGATGGGACCGCAGCGCACGGCTTGGGCGGCAACGGACCCTGAGACCAGCCAGCAGGAGACACCCCCGACTGGCGCATTGCAGGCCGACACCACCGACGTACAACCCCACATTTCCACTTAAAACCCTGCAAACAATGTCTTATTGCAGCCATGCACACACCTTCGCGGCGTACCCTGCTTCGTGCCCCGCTCGCCGTCGCGGGCGTCGGACTCCTGCCTGTCCGTCCCGACTTCGCTCCTCGACCACACCAAGGTCCCGAGGAGAACCGGCTCAGCGAGGCCGGCTTCGCCCCGCCAGGGGCCGGGCAATATGTCGACCCGTCGGGTCCGGAGGTCCTCGCCGCCGAACGGAGACGCGGCGTCGGCCCGATGCGCAGGTTCAGGTTCACCGCCGCCGAGACCATGCTGGACCTCGGCGGGCGAGTCGTCCGGAGCTGGGCCTACAACGAGACGCTGCCCGGCCCGGTGGTGCGCGTCACCGCGGGTGACGTCCTGAACCTCACCCTCGCCAACCACCTGCCGGCCGCCACCACGCTCCACGCCCACGGAGTGCAGCTGCGCTGCGACATGGACGGTGTCCCCGACGTGACACAGAACGCCATCCGCCCGGGCGCCGACTTCACCTACCGCTTCACCGTCTCCCACCCCGGTACCTACCTCCTCCACTCCCACGTCGGGCTCCAGCCCGACCGCGCCCTGTACGCCCCGCTCATCGTCGACGACCCCAGGGAACCCCTCTCCTACGACAAGGAATGGGTCATCCTCCTGGACGACTGGCTGGACGGCGTGCACGGCTCCACCCCCGACCAGGTGCTTGACCAACTCCAGCCCGGCACAGGCACCTCCATGACCCACGGAGGCATGACCAGGGGCCCCCGAAACACCCCGGCCGGCCCCTCCCGGGTGCTGCACCACTCCTACAGCCGCATGCTCAATAGCGAGGGCGGCAACGTGGCCTACCCCTACTACCTCGCCAACGGCCGCTCGCCGAGCAACCCCCAGTCGCTGCGATGCCGCCCCGGCGACCGCGTCCGGCTGCGCCTCATCAACGCGGGCTCCGACACCGCCTTCCGGGTGGCACTGGGCGGCCACACCATGACCGTCACGCACGCCGACGGCTATCCCGTGGAGCACACCCAGACCGACGCTCTCCTCGTCGGCATGGCCGAACGGTACGACGTCCTGGTCACCGTCAAGGACGGCGTCTTCCCCCTCGTCGCGCTCGCCGAGGGCAAGAAGGGCCAAGCCCTCGCCGTGCTGCGCACCGACAAAGGAAGAGCTCTTCCCGGACGAAGCGTCCGCCCGGACGAACTGGACCGACGGGTCGTGCCCGCACGCCGCCTCGCACCGGACGAATCCGTGGAACTGGACGACCGCGAACCGGACCGCGAGATGCGCCTCACCCTCACCGGCGGCATGCGGAAATACGACTGGGGCTTCGACCACCAGCCCTACGATCCGCGAAAGCGCCACCCCGTACGCGCCGGCGAACGGGTACGGCTCACCCTCGTCAACGCCACCGACATGTGGCACCCGCTCCATCTGCACGGCCACACCTTCGCGCTCACCGGCATCGACGGCGTCGGCACGCGCAAGGACACCGCGCTGGTCCTGCCCCACCGCAAGCTGGTCGTCGACTTCGACGCCGACAACCCGGGCCTGTGGATGCTCCACTGCCACAACCAGTACCACTCGGAGAGCGGCATGATGACGATCCTCGGCTACCTGAGATGACCTGACCCTGGTCCGTCACGAACGCCGCCCCCGCCCGGAGGACGCCGTTTGTGACGGACCAGGGCCGGATGACGCTGTGGCAGCCTCTTCAGTGTGTCAGTGCAGTCAGAGCAGGGCGTCGTTGGACGACACCACGGTGAAGGCCACCACCGGACAACTGCAGCCCGGTAGGCGTCATCCCCGGCCGCAGGTGCCGGCGTGGTGACCCGGAAGGAATCGGCTTCCGGCCCATCCGTCTGGAACGACGGAAGCCTTGCCGGCCCGCCGGCAAGCGGGGCCGGCTGTTCGCGCTCGGACGGTTTCGCTGCTCGCCGACGCGGTGTCGTTCCTGCTCTGCGCACTGCTCGTACGGTCGCGGCCCGCCCTGCCCCGGCCTGTGCCGCAGATCCGCGAGTCGCTGCTCCGGCAGGCGCGGGCCGGGGCCTCGTACATCTTCCGGGACCGTTTGCTGCTCGGGCTCGCGCTCCGCCCGGCGGTCGGGAACATCGCCTGCCTCGCCGTGGAGAGCGTCCTCGCCCTCTTCGCGCACGACCGCCTCGGCATCGACACCTACGGCTTCGGCCCGCACGGCGGAGGCCACCGGCGGTCTGCTCGGTGCGGGCATCGCCTCCTCCCTCCGGCAGGCGATCGTCCCGGCCCACCTCATGGGCCGTGTCGCCTCCACCTCCCGTATGCCGGCCGTGTGCGCCGCCCCCATCGGGGCCTTCCTCGGCGGCCGGCCACCACCTACGACGTACGCACCCCGCTCTACGCCGCCGTCCTCCTCCTGGCGATGACGGCCGTCACGGCATCCATGACCAGCAACCGCCGGGTCGAAGCGGCGCTGCATGCCGCCGCCCCGGCCGGCGGTCCGGATCACCCGGCATCCAACGAACCCGCCCAGGAGAGTGCACCCGAGTTGTTGTGACGCCTGCTGCCGAGGCCGGCTGCGAGCAAGGCCGAGGAAGACACGACCGCGATAGGTGGCGCACCGGTGAGAACGTGGGCGAGGAAGTGACGGCGGGGTGGGGGAGTCGGAGGAGCGGATTCGGTGCCGGAACAGCGGTCAGCCAGGGCGCGGAGACGGTGATGGCCGGCGTTCCCCCCCCACGGCACCAGGCCCAGAGCGCGGGGGAGCGCGGCCTCTGCGCTGCCGTGTGCCGGCGGGATCCGGCAGAGCAGTGCGCCCAGGGAGATCGGGGACCACATCGGCGACGCTGCCCGGTGGCGGGCCCAGCAGGGAGGCCACTGTCGGACACGCCGTGCCCCAGCGAGGGTTTGCTGGGGCACGGTTACGTGGTGCGCAGGCTGCGGATGCGGCGCGCCGCTGGGCGAGCGCCATGCCTGGCGTGAGCAACGCCGCCGCCAGTCCTCCCGACGGATCTGCGTCGAGCACACCAACGCCGAATACAAGCAGCGGCGGCCCTTGCAGCGATGCGCCGGACGCCGCGAAACCTACGCCGAGACCCACCAGGCCATCGCCGGACCGGTCTCCGACCGATCCGCCCGGACTGGCGCTTGTGGTGTTCGGCTGGGCAAAGGGACAGCGATGGGGATATGTGGGTGCGCCGGAGCCCACACCCACCCCCGGAATGCATATGGTGCGCCGTTGCGTCCCGTCCGGTTCGGCCAGAAGTATCGACATCGGCCCCTGGCGCACTGTCAGCCCTTTGCCGCGTCAGGGGCGTCTCTTCATGCCGTTGCCGATGGCATCCGTTGACGCTGGTCTGCGCCGTCGGCCCGGACCTTGGACACACTGGGATGGGCTGCGGCCAAGGCGTTGAGTAGGAGCTTGCCACCGGTGGTGTCGTGCACGTTCGCGGCGGTGGTGAGGACGGCCGGCACCAGGCCCAGAATGTGCCTGATCAGTTGCCGCTCGAGTCCTTTGACCTCACGGTGCCTCCGGAGGCTGCCACCCACAACCTCGCCATCGGTGTCGTCGTCGGCACACGCTCGTGGGCCTCTCGCGCTCAGCCGGCCGTGAAGGGGCGTCCGGGCCATTCCGGGTCGCACAGGAGCAGACCGTCGTCCTGGCTCAGCGGCAACGAGCCGGTGCTGAGCGCCCCGTCGGCGAGGCCGGCGGCAAGCGCGTCGCAGGGCAGATCGAAGAGCGTGCCCCCCGGAGCGCGGTGGGGCGGGCCTGGGGCCGCCGGCCGCCGGCGCAGCGCGTCGACCGTCAGCAGATCGGTCGCCTCCCGGACCGCCTCTTCGGTCAGCACACTGAAGATCCGGACCGGTTCGCCCAGGTTCTGCCAGCCGACGAGGTCCAGCAGCCCGGGCTGGACCTGGAGGGCGGGTATGCCGGCCGCCCGGAGACGGAGAGCCACCAGGCGCCAGGGCCCGTGCGGGAAGGCGACCAGGACCCAGGCGTGTTCGCAGACCGAGTCGAGCAGCCGCATGGCGTCCTCGGCACGGTTCTCGATCAACGGGCGCGCGCCCCACGGATGCGCGACTACGCCGCTGGAGGTCAGAGCATGCACCAGCAACGGCTCCACGAGACGCAGGACCAGATCGCGGCCCAGGAGGACGGTGCCCGTGGCGGGACCGGCATCGTCCTCGGCCGGGTCCGGCAGCCTGGCGATCACCAGCCGGGCCCGGGCACTGTAGTCCACGGGCCGACGGAGGTAGTCGTCTCTCAGCGAACCCGTGGAATCCGGGCGGGCCTTGAGGGAATCCGCGAGACCGATGAGCTTTCTGCCGTTGCCCTCCTTCGTCGGTTCCGGCTGACCGCCGTTGTCCAGCAGCGTGCCGACCTTGCGCTGGAGGAGGCGGCGGGCGCCCATGAGCACCTGCGGGGGCGCCCCCATGTCGTCCAGGCGCCGGAGCGAAGCGGCGCTGGAAAGCACTGCGCTGTAGGAGGAGTTGAGGTCGCTCCGGAAGGTCGGGCCCCCATCGGCGCGGACGACGTGGGGTCGAAGGTCCGGCGGGAGGACGGGCAGCCGCTGCATGAGAACGGTGTCCGGGGACAGGCCGGCCGGGACGGACGTGCCGGCGCGGCGGAGCAGGATGCCGACGGCTTGACCGCCCGTCACGGCAGTGGTCCGGGCGCGGTCGACGGTGGACATCCAGTCCTCGGCGTTCAGGAGCTGACCGGTGCGCAGTGCCGTGGGGCCGGGGTCCGTGATCAGGACGAGCTCGCAGTCGGCGAGTTGCCGCAGCTCCCGACCGGTCAGCTGCAGGGAGCGGGCGAGCAGCGCGCCGGCCGTGCCGCTGAGGCACCAGCTGTGGACCACCGGCACGGGTAGTTCGATGTGGCCGAACCGGTGGCCTCGCGCGCGGAGCATGGCCAGGGGGCGTCCGCACGCATCACACGCGTCGTCGGCGCCCCAGGAGACGAGCGGTTTGCCACAGACGCAGTCTTCCAGGCCGTCCGGGCCGTCCGGGCCGAAGATCCGCTCACAGAAGAGCCCACCCGGCCACGGACGTCCGGTCCGTGCGTCGAAGAAGACGTCGCTCACCACCACGCCGTGCGACAGACGCACCACGTCGGCGTCGGTCATCAGCCGCAGCCCGATCCGGTCTGCTTGCAGCCGTGGCTCGATGCGAGCGGCGCGCAGTGTCAGGTCGAACCGGCGGATGGCATGGGGCGGTGCGTCGTACAGGCCGGCCGGTCGGCGGGCGGGCGGGACGGCCGCTTCGCCGCGGGACTCCAGCGAGGTGCGCAGGTTCTTCCGCCAGCCCGGGCAGTCACCGCGTGATCCGTAGATCTCCAGGGCCAGATGGCGTGCTCCGCACTCGATGAGCCGGCGGAACTCCTCCGGTTCGATCAGCTGGGCACCGTCGCCGCTCCTCCTCCACAGCGGCCGATGCAGGACCAGGGAGTAGCCGCCCGCGGACCGGGCTCCGGTGTCGGACCCGGCCAGGCCATGCGCGGCGAGCCGGACCCGGACCGTCCGGCCGGCCTCGCCCGCTGGCGGAGCCCAGGGATGGTCGGGTGCCACGATCAGGTCCGGTTCTTCGGCGCTGCCCGCCAGACGCCTGAGCGATGGCCCGCCGGCGAGACCGCAGACGACGACAGAGGCCCCGGATCCGTCGTCCAACCTGTCTCCGTGCTGCACCGGCTGGTCGACGGCGACGGTGACCGTGATGTGCGTCCCGGACCCGCCGCCCCGCAGTTTGCGGCCGGGGGCCGCCGGGATCGCGTCGGTGGCCAGGGCACCGGTGATCCGCTGCTCCAGCACGTGCCCGGGCAGTCGTCCCGACATCGCCAGTGACCTGTCCCGCAGCGCCCGGTCACCGAAGAGGAAGTACAACAGGCGCTCCTCGGGCGTGCGCCGCGTCGTCTCGCCGGCCACGGGTGAGGCAGCCCCCACCAGAAGCTGCCCGGGCCGCACCGGCCGGCCCGGGGCGATCAGGCCGCACTTGTCGAGGGTCGACGCATCCGTGCCGCCCACAGTCGGTGGTCCGGGGGTGAGGAAGGCGTCGTCGGGCAACGTCGTGTCCAGCTGGACCAGGGTCGGGACCGTGAGCGCGTGCGGATCTGCCAGGCGCTCGTTGACCAGGGCCGCCGTTCCCCGAAGTCTCGGCGAGGCGACGACGGTGCACTGCGCGGACACCGCGCCACGGCTCACCAGGTCGCCGAGTTCGAGATCGCGGACGGTCACGCGTTGCAGCCGGTCCCAGAAGCCGTGTGTGTAGGAGGTACTGCTCCGGTATTCGGTGCCCGTCAGGGGCCGCCGTCTGACGGGACGCGTCTGCCCGGGCGGCCCGGCGAGCACGTCCTGGAGCAGTTCGTCGGTGAAGCGGGCGTACCCCTTGCGGTATCCCAGCAGGGTGCGTCGCAGCAGGGCTTCGAGGATGGGGCGGAGCTGGGTCCGGCCGTCGTAGCGGAGGGTGTCCTTGAGGCCGAGGAAACGGTCGCCGTTGGACCGGCGGGGCCACGGCTCCGACTTCGCGCTCGTCCAGAAGACGGTGGGTGCGTCGAAGGCGATCTCTCCGTGCCGTTCCCGGAGGCCGACGGGGAGCGGCAGGTGCATGAGCAGGTGGCGTGCGCGTTCGACCGTCCCCTGGTCTTCGGTGACGAGGTCGAGAGTGAGGGGTATCAGGAAGTCGTCGGGACCGGCCCCGCCTCGGCGCACCCGCCAGAGGTTGGCCAGGGTCACCCTGGTCCGGCAGGCGGGACAGACGGCGTAGTCGACGGGGCCGGCGCAGGTGGGGTCCGGGCAGCGGGGTATCGCCTCGGTGATCCTGCCGTGCCCCGATACGGCCGTGCAGGGGCAGGCGTGGTCGTAGCGCCGGGCGAGGCCGGTCAGCCGGCCGCAGGAGCACCTCCAGTCACCGAGCTCGTAACCGGCCAGTCGCAAGGCGGTGCCGGAGGTGTCGGGGAAGAAGCGCATCAGGACCCCGTGCAGGCCGATGTCGAGCCGCTCGTGCGGGAGCCGGTCGATCTGGAGGAACTCGGCCAGCTCATGGCAGTGCTGCTGCTGCGCGAGCACACTCTCGGGGGTACCGAAAGGACGCTGCTCCACGAGGAGTACCTGTACGTACCTGAGCAGATCAGGCCGACGGGTCAGGTTGTAGGTGCGCGCGAGGTGCAGATCGGCCCGCAGTGCATCGACACCGAACATGTGCCGCCGCAGGTTCCGGAACTCCTCGTCCAGGATGGTGTCGTGGAGGTCGTCGCCCCGCCCCTTCTCCACGGCCAGCCGGATGGCGTTCTCGATGGTGTAGGGCGTGGGGCACTCGCGCCAGTTTCGCACCAGGGCCGAAAGCCCGGCGCGCGCCCAACCGCTGGACAGCAGGGCATTGACATCGTCGCGTATCGACGGCATCCCTTATCCGATCCCGGCCCGGCTGCGGAAGTACTGCCGGAACCGGTCGTGGCAGAAGCTGTATTCCTCGGCGGCCCTGCCGGGGGCCAGGCCGGGCGCGGTGCGCCGGTGAACGAGCAGGAAGCGGTGGATCTCCCGGATGATGGTGTCGAAGTTCAGCCAGGTCAAGCCTTCGACCAGGTTGTACAGGTCCATCGCGGAGAGGGTTCCGGCTTCCAGAAGGAACCCCAGGATCTCGACGTGCTCGGTCCGGTGGGCGCTGCGGTTGAGCTGCTCCAACTGCTGGTCCAGGTATGCCTCCAGACCGGTGGGGGCGTGCTCGACGTTGTCCCGTGTGAGTACGCCGGCGGCGGCGTCCTCCGCCAGGAAGCGCACGTAGAACGGGTCGCCGGCGGTGACCCGGTGCATCTCGGCGACGAAGTCGGCGTCCTCGTCGAGTCCCGTGGCGGCACCGCCCGCCATGCGGAGCAGTTCCACGAGCGCCGCCTCGTCCAGCCCTTCCAGGCGCAGGTGCAGGTCCACGTCCGTCGAGGACAGCGCGATGTCGTCGAGGCAGGAGCGATCGCCCTGGGCCCGCCCCGACAGTACGAGCACCAGCCCGGGCGGCAGCCGGCGCGGCAGCAGGGTACGGAGCTGGTCCGGCGGGTCCAGTTCGTCAACGGCGTCCAGTACGACGACCGTCGGTGTCCTGGGGGGCCGGGTCATGAGGTCGCGGAACTGCCTCTCCAGGCTCTTCAGCCCTGCGCCCCGCACGTGGCCGGGGTCCAACTGCTCACAGAGACACTCCAGCACGTCCTCGGGGCTGGTGGGGTCGAATCCGCCGCCTCTGCGCCGGTACGCCTGGCTGATGAAGTGGTAGCGGAACTCCGGGTTCTGCCTGACGAGGTCCGCGAGCAGGGAGGTCTTCCCGTACCCCGAGAGAGCCTCCACGAAGACGTAGCCGGAGGCACGGGCGCGGATGAACTCCATGATCCGTACGTTCTCGCCCTGCCGTCCCGCGAACAACTGCGTGTGCTTCTCGATGAGATCACGGAAGAAATCCCTCGTCGCGGGCTCCTCCTGAACTTTCCGGTGGCCGGCTTCCGCCGCCTGCTCCCACAGGTCCAGCAGCGGGCCGGGATCCAGCCGCAGGGCTTTCGCCAGCCCCATCACGGTGGCCCTGGTGGGGAGGTTCGGTCCGTTCAGTGCCTTGCTGACGGTGGTGTGCCCCAGGCCCGTCAGCCGCTCCAGGGCGATCATCTTCACACCGCGCTCGTCCCGCCGGTCCCGTAATCGCTTCTGGAGCTCGGCCAGCGCGGCGTCGCCGTGTGGGATGTCCTCCAGGAACCGCACCGGGGCCTCCTAGGCGATCAGTCCTGCCGATGAGCGAGCGGGTACGGATTCGTCCGCCTGAACGCCGGCGTACGGGCCCCGCGGCACCTTCGTTCTCGGGCGCCAGCTCTCAACAGCCCATCGGAGAACGGAGTAAGACCCATGCCCGTGTCGCCGTCCGTGTACGCCCTCACTCTACTTGTCGTGATCCTCACCGCGGGCCTCCTCGCATTCCTGGCCGCGGTCGTCGCCGGGCTCCTCGCCCGCTGGGACGGCGCTTCCCTCCCCGGCGCCCTGCTCCGCGCGGGCACGACGTTCGGGGCCACCCTCACCGTGTTCTGCAGCGTCATCGCGCTGGGGGTGGCCACTTGGAAGTGACCGACCGCCGACAGGTCGCATGCCGACGACGCAGCACGCGGCGTCCACGGGGCGCCGCGATGCCGCCGAGAGCCCGCCCCGGTCCGGCCGGATCACCGCCCCCACCGGTCCACCACCGGCCCCCGGGGCGACCGGTCTGTTCGCAACCGGGGCCACGGGTCAGGCGGCGTGTCGGTCGTTCGGGAAAGGTGTGGCTTGTGCGATCAGGAGTGCGACGTCGTCGTGGTCATCGGGGTGCCGGAGGGCGTCCACGAGCCGTCGGCAGGTCTCGTCCAGGGCCTGCTGCGGTCCTTCGAAAGCCTTCAGGAGTATGGTCAGGCGCTCGTCGATGGGGTGGTGGCGGGTTTCGACGAGGCCGTCGGTGTACAGCACGAGCCGGTCGCCGGGATTCAGGTCGAAGGCTGTGGTGTGGAACGGGACGCCGCCCACGCCGAGGGGCACGCCGGTGGGCAGGTCGAGCAGTCGCGGGGGCCGGCTGGTGGTGATGAGGACGGGTGGGAGGTGTCCGGCGTTGGCGACCAGGCACCGGTGGTCGTACGGATCGTAGACGGCGTAAACGCAGGTGGCGATGTAGTGCTCCAGCCCGCGGGTGATCTTGTCGAGATGGTGGAGCACGTCGTGGGCGGCCAGATCGAGGTCGGCGAAGGCGCAGGTGGCGGTGCGCAGCCGGCCCATGGTGGCGGCGGCGTCGATGCCGTTGCCCATCACGTCGCCGACGACCAGGGCCGTCTTGTCGCCGTCCAGGGCGATTATGTCGTACCAGTCGCCGCCCACCTCACTGGATGCCTGGGCGGGCTGGTAGAGGGAGGCGACGTCAAGACCCGTGAGAGAAGGCGGCCGGCCGGGCAGGAGGCTGCGCTGAAGGGTCTCGGCGGTGTTGCGCACGCTCTGGTGCCAGCGGGCGTTGTCGATGGCGACGGCGGCGCGGGTGGCCAGCTCCACGGCGAGGATCACGTCGTCGTCGTCGAACGGTCTGGGGTTGTAGGCCCGCAGCAGGTCGAAGGCGCCCAGGACCTCGTTGCGGGCGACCAGCGGCACCGCGAGGTAGGAGTGCACGCCGGCTTCCGCGAAGGCGGCCGCGCTGGCGGTGTCGCGGGCGATGTGCTGCAGATCCTGGCCGCTGGCGTGGGCCACCACGACGGGCTGCCCGGTGTGGACGCAGCGGGTGATCAGCCGGTCGGCGCTGTAAGCGGCGAGGTCTCCGACCTTGAGGGCGCCGGTGGCCAATGAGGGGTGGGCAGCAGCCACGGCGAGCGCGCGGAACAGCTCCGGCCCCATCGGCTCGCCCGGGGCGGCACGGCGGAAGGCCAGGACGTGGTCGAGGACGTCGACCGCCGCGATGTCTGCCAGCTCGGGCACGGCGACCTCGACCAGCTCGCGGGCGGTCGTCTCCACCTCCAGGGCGGTGCCGACGCGAGCGGAGGCATCGGCGATCACGGCCAGTCGGCGTCGGGCCCGGTCCGCCTCCGTCGTCGCCCGGTGCCGTTCGGTGACGTCGATCACCGAGTTCGCCACCCCGATCACCTGTCCGGCGGCGCCTTCGATCCGGTAGTACGACACCGACCAGGCGTGATCGTGATCGGGGTCCGCCGGGGTGCGGCCCACGGTGTACTGGTCGATCAGCGGCGTGCCGGTGAGCAGCACCTGGCGCAGCGCGGACTCGATGGTTGCCACGTCGAGGAACGGCAGGATGTCGTGCGGGTGCAGTCCTATGTGGTCGGCGGCGGGGATGCCGTTGATGCGTTCCAGGGCGGGGTTGACCAGCAGGTAGCGCAGATCCGAGTCCAGCAGGGCCACACCGATGGGCGCCTGGGACACCAGCCGCTGCGACAGGGCCAGGTCGGTCTCCAGACGCTTCAGCGTGCTTTGGTCGGCGGCGATACCGAGGGCGTAGACATCGCCGCGCTCGTCCAGCAGCCGCATGTTGCGGAATTCCACCTGGCGCGTGCTGCCGTCCTTGCACCGGATCGGGAACGCGCCGGCCCAGCTCGCCCCGGTGCCCATCACCTCGGCGAACAGCTTCAGGACGAGTTCCCGGTGTTCCTCGTTGACCATCAGCCGGGCTGCGTACCGGCCGAGGGCCTCGTCGGCGGTGTAGCCGAAGATCTCTTCGGCCTGTGGGCTCCAGAAGAGGATCCGCCCTTGCGTGTCGACTACGACAGCGGCCACGTTGAGCAGGTCGAGAAGCCCTCCCGGCGGTGAAGGACCCGACTGGTGGCCTTGCTCCTGGTCCGTGGGCGGCTGATGTGCGCTCATCGTGGAAGGCTCCCTTCTCGGCGATGCCCACTTCGGGGTCACGCCGCTTCAGGACTTCCCCTCCATGCTCCTCCAGTCGGACGAGTGCCCGCCTGAGCCAGGGCGGACACCCCAGTGCCGAGTCGTCCGCACCCACCCGGGGAGTGCGGCTTGCCTGCTTCGGGTCGCCCTGACGAGTCCGCACCGAAACGGGTTGACAGTGGCGTCGGCAGGCGGTGTCCGGTCATAGCGGGCAGACCGTCCAGCCTCAGCGCCCGACGGAGGGGGCGGCGCCGATGCGGTCGAGCGCTCTGCGGCGGGCGTCGCGTCCTGGTGTGGGTGTGGGTGCGGGTGAAGCCATGGGCGCGACGGTTCGCGGTCGTGCCTCTGGCCTGCCTGAAGCCTATTTCGAGGTTCCCCCGGCGGCTGCCGGGCGCTATGCCTACGTCCTCCGCACCCCAGCCCGGAGGGCGAACACGGGGGGCGTACACGGGGGGGGGCTTGCTTCTGAACCCCGCTCCTGAGCGAGTCAGCTCTGGCGCGCCTGGTCGTGCCTCATGGCTGGCGATTGGGTGCTGATCGGGCCGACCTGCGGTTGGGGCGGGGTGTTGCGCTCGCATGGCCCTGCCGACGTACCGGTCGTCGACACGCTTTCCAGGCTCCAGGGCGGGCTCGCCGACGCCCTCGACACCGAGCACATCCTTGCGGACCACGAGGCAGGTGTGCTCACCCTGCGCATCCCGATCGCCGGACGCGCCAAGCCATGCAAGATCGCCCTCGATGGGGGATCCGACCGCAGGGAGATCTCCGGCTGAGCCGGAAGAGGCCGGCCGAACAGCGGCGGAGGACGTGGCACCTCCATCTCCCCCCTCACTCCGTCCTCCGCCCCACGGGATTGATGAACGATCGCGGCCGACGCGCCCCCTGTGCCGGCAGGCGTCCGTCGGCCAGGTGATGGAACGCGGCGAAAACGCCCGTCGGCAGGAGGCGCGGCCCGCGTGGCGCTCGCCCCGCCGGGCGCCCACCTGATCGGCGAGGACCTGCGCGTCCGGTCGGTACAGCGTTGGCGCAGGGCATGGCCGCAGGACGGGCCGAGAGTTCTGACTCACCACGTAGGTCAGGGCGTGAGCAGCCGGTCTCAACATAGGCCAGGGCGTGACAGCCGGTCTCAGTCGATGAACACCGCTTCCGGGTAGTGCGGTGACGGACCGTCGAGGAGGCCGTGGTCGGGCATGTGCCGCAGGTGGAGGTCGAAGAACGCGCCGAGGTACGTGCGCTGTATGTGCAGGGACCGGGCCGAGTCGACAGTGCCTACGGTCTTGGTGACCTCGCTCGCGGGCATCATGCCCGCCGCGGCCACCTGCGGGAACTGTGCCTGGAGATCGGTGTAGGAATAGTGGCCGGCCGAGGGTAGCTGGATGTTGCGGTGCCAGCCGCGCAGATGCCGCCAGAGCGAGGCCAGGGCGGCGTCGCGGCTGTTGCCGATGGCACTGTTCATCAACAGGAAAGGATGGTCGAGGCCGTCCACGACGACCGAGCCCACCGGGTCGTCGGCGGTGCCCACCCCGCCATCCAGGTCGGCCGCCGCGGCCACACGCCGGTCGTCGTGCATCACCTGGGCTGCGGTGGCGCCGCCCAGGGAGTGGCCGAACACACCGACGGCGGAGAGGTCCAGCCCCCGCCAGAGCCCTGCCGGCAGCGGCTGCCGCCTGGCGTCCGGCTGGCCGCCGGTGTTCAGCGCCTCCAGCCGGTCGAGCACGAACCGAACGTCGGCGACTCGCGCGCCCATCAGCCTGCGCATGCCGTCCATGTCGTGCGGCTCCGTCTCGGGCAAATCCTCCACGAGCCGACCGCCCGGGAATTCCACGGCGAGCGTCTCGTAGGTGTGGTCCACGGCGGCCACCACGTAGCCGTGGCTCGCGAGTTCCTCCGCGAGGACCGTGCCGAAGCCGCGCGGCACGTTCTTGCCCGGCGAGTACAGCACCACCGGCAGGCCACCGCGCTGCCGCCACGCGGGCGCGCCGGTCACCGAATGCGTACGGGTGATCGTCCAGTCGACCCCGGTGGGCGGCATGCCGAACTCGGCCGCCGCCAGGGCGCCCCATCGCGCGGCCGTCCCGGGAGGCAACTGCCGTGCAACGCTGCACCCGGGAGCCGGCCTGGCCGGGTACCAGAGGCTGACCATCAGCTCGCGGTGGCGGCCGGGGACCCAGGGGTCACGGCGGGAGGCGTCCACCAGGTGCATCGCCGTGGTGCCGACGGGGCACCGGCCCGTCGGCACCGGGAGGGTCATGGTCAGCGGCATACGGCCACCGCGCGGCGCGCCGCCGGTCCGGGGAGCCGTGCTCGCACGCGCCGTCGCGCTCCCCACCACGGGAGTCAGCACGGAGAGGCCGAGGGCGGCGACGACCCGACGTCGGGCGGGTTTGCTGGGCTTCGATTCCATGGCTCCGACGCTACGAAGGTCCCCGGGGCCCCACATCGTTCCGCGGACCCGGTCGCCTCCGCCGCATGGCGGACCCGGCGTCGTCTCCAAGCGGCATCCCCGGGTGGAGGCAACGGAACTGGGCGTCCTGGTGCGGGTGCTGAGCGCCTTCGACGGCCTTGGCATTCGCCCTGGCTTTCAGGTTGAAACTTTCGCATCGTGAGTTCAGAGGAAATGAATTGAGCGACGTGGCGCCCCGCTGCTACTCCCGCGGTGGACCGTGAAGTCGTCGTAGGGAGGTGAGCCCCGTGAACACAGTTACCCGTGGGTGCTCCCTCAACCCGTCACCGTCCGGCGGCTGACGTTCGGTGTCGCCAGGAGCGCCTGAGAACGAGGCTCTCCTGGAGGAGACGCCGATGACACAAAGCCTTTCTCATCCGGCGTGAGCGAGAACGCGGTGACGATCACGCGCGTCGCGGAGGGCAATGGCATGCGCCGGATGACGACCTGGTGGTCGGCCGCGGGCATGCGGAGCACCGGCCCGACAGACGCTTGTTCGTCAGTATCGACGCCTGGCAGGACGCCGCCTTCGACCGGCTCGCCGAGGCGATGCCGGCGGAGCTGTAGGCGCTCTCTTCTGTCTGCAGAGAGCCGACCACTGCGCCGCTGTCGTCGGCTTCACCAGCACGGCTCAGCTGGAGGAGAGCTTCGGCTGCCTGTCCGGCCCCGCGCTCACGACTACCGAGCTTGAGGTGATCGACACGGCATTTGCCCAGACCCGGGCTGACGTAGAACACCAGCCGCGGCGACGAGTGCCTCAGCCAGCCCGTACCTAGGACCATCGAGAGGGAGCTCAGGCAGCCCACGGCGGAGGGACGGGACGACGCGGCCGGCCGTCGGTAGGCCGGTGATCACCTGCTCGGGATGCTGAGCTGGGAGGGAACTCCAGGGCGCAGGGGGACCGAGTGCACGGTCCGCCACCGGTACGCCCTGCCTGACGGCGCAGTTCCACCAGCTCCACCGTTGTCACGTCAAGGACGGCGGGCGGCCGTGAGCGGAGCTGCTCTACCGCGTCAACGACGGGCGCAGCCGGCCGGGCCCGGTTGTTGTAGGCGATCCCCAGATGCGGACGGAAGGCGCTCGTCGGCCTGCCTCCGGGAATGCCGACCCGTTCGTCGGCATCGGTGAGGGCGGCGTGGAGGTGGATCACGGGGCGCCAGGGCGTGAGGCTGAACCGGATGGCGCCGCGTGAGCCCGCCAGCGGATGGGCGAGGAGGCGAAACGCTCGAGAGGGCAGGTCCTGCGCCAGGGCGAGAAGCTGCTGGACCTGGTCCATGGACACCGGGTCCGTGGGGCCGACTCGCAGCATCGTCACATGCAGCCCGTCACTCGGGACGGGGTCCATCCCCAGGTGGTGCAGGGCCTTCTGGCAGTGCTCTGCCAGGCCCAGGAGTTCGGTCGCTCTGGAGAAGGTCAGCATCCAGTAGTACGTGCGCTTCCCGTCGGTCCATCCGGGCCGGTCCCAGTGATCACCCATGTGTTCGATGTCCTGGAAGGCGTGCCAGTCGTGTTCGACGATCGTGTCCGGATCGTCGAGATGCGAGCTTGTCGCTTGTCATCACCAGCGGCCTCCAGGCCGTCGCGAGGTCCGCGAGGGTGAGACCGCGGGCCAGATCCCCGTCGACCGTGCCCATCGCGATGGCGATCAGGTCGCGGATCCGCCCGTCGGGGTCATGGCCGCGCAGGACGAGCCGGGTGACCGCATCGGCAGGGGCGAGGTCCTCGCCAGCGGCGTGCATCAGTTTCGCGGCCAGCGGCCGGTAGGCGTCCATCCCGGCGTCCAGCACGGCATCCGGGCCGAACAGGACCAGGGAATGACGGATGTAGCCCATCAGGAACTCGTCCGGGCCGAGCCCACCGACCGCGACCTTCAGACCGAGGTCGGCGATCTTCCGGTAGGCCATGTACTCGGAGAACGTGGACGCGTTGCCCATCGGGTAGTCCAGCGCGGACATCATGTGCGGCAGGACCATGGTGAAGTCGATCGGGTCCGGCTCGACCACCACCAGCTCGGCGCCGATGTCGGCCGCGATCCTCGTGGCGATCTGCGATTCGTCGAGCCGGTCCTGGCCGGGGTAGCGAACGGTGACGCAGACCGACGGCCGCAGCAGGTAGGCAAGCACCGACGAGTCCAGCCCGCCGGAAAGTAAGAGAGCGAAGTCGCAGGCCGGGGCCCGCAGCGGGACCTGCTCGGCCAGGACCACGGAGAACTTTGCCAGGGCCTCGGCATAGGTGCCCTCGAAGGGCTGCCGGCCGGCCAGATTCCAGTAGGTGTGCTGGTCGAGCGAACCTGTGGCGATGTCGAAGGTCAGCAAGGTCGCGTGGGCCAGCAGCTGGATGCCCTGGAAGGGGGTGTCGACGCCGACCGGCGTCTCGATGGCGAGGACCTCGGGCCGCAGCACCAGCGGGGCGGGGCCGTAGCCGGTCAGCGTGGTGGCCTCGGAGGCGAACGCGAGCCGGCCGCCGTCCAGGCGCCAGTAGAGCGGCTTCTCGCCGAGCCGGTCGCGCGCGAGGAACAGCCTGCCGACGCGCGGGTCATAGACGGCGAGGGCGAACATGCCGTCCAGGCCGTCGAGGCAGGACGGGCCGATCTTGGCGAACGCCCGCAGTACGAAGTGCGCGTCCGTCTCGCGGGGGCCGAGCGGGATACCGCAAGCAGTGGCCTGCTGGCGGCGACGCCGGGCGCCCTCGCGGACGATCTCGTCGATCAAGGAGCCGGCTTGGGTGGAGCACTCCTCGGTGACTACGCTGAGCACAGGCGTGCCTTCCCGACCCGCGCTGCAACGCGCGCCTACTCGGAGACCTTCAAAGGATCATTCGGGAGGGCACGCCCTTCACGTGCCCTCCCGGAACCGATCCACAAGTCCCTGAGCACTGCTCGTCCTGGAGCACGAACTCGCTCACCCGGTCCACCGGGACACCCGCACCAGCGGGACCCTGGAGACGACAGCCCTCACGGTGACCGTCCTCGCCGCCGGCCTGCTGCCCGCCGCCCAGACGGCGGCCGTCGCGGCGGCGGAGTGGCTGGCCGTCACCACGGTGCGCTGGGCACAGGAACTGGCCTGCGACTCCGGGCTTGCGGTGTCGTTGGGGGTGGTTTGCCCGGCGGTGGACGGTGAGTGGGCGGCCCGGCCTGCGGATCCGACGGTGATGTCGTCGCTTGCCTGGTGCGTCACTTCGCGATGAGGCCCGTCGCGGCGGCGATCCGGCCAAGGGTGTGGCGCAGGGCCGCTGCTTCGGCGGGACTGATCGCCGCCAGCAGTTCCTCGTCGTTCTGCCGCGCCAGTGAGAGCGTCTGATGTCGCAGCTCGCGGCCGGTCGGCGTCAGTTCGATGAGCTGACGCCGACGGTCCGCGGTATCGCGTACCCGTCGTATGGCATCGAGTTGCTCAAGCTCGTCGAGCATGTCGACGACCACGCTGGCGGTCACGCCGATGGCCTTGGCCAGTTCCAGCTGTGCCAGGGGCCCGCCGGACAGGAGTTCCAGGACGGCGCAGTGCCGGGGGCGCAGCCCGAGGGGGGCCAGCCGATCCGCGAACCGCACGTTCACCTGTTGGCCCAGCTTACCCAGCAAGAAACCGACCGTGTCGGTCAAAGACTCTTCCGCTGCCACATCTTCAATGTTAGCGTAGCCATATGATTCGGTCACCGAATGATATGGCTCCCTCAGTAAATGTCCGTCGGTTCGGCGGGCTCGTTGCGCTCCTCACTGTGGTCTCGTCCGGCTACTTCACCGTATCCAGCCTGGTTGACCCAGGCGGCCTGGTGGCTGGGGGCGGCGAGGCTGCGCCCAGGACGTACGCCGCCTACATGGCGGCCCGCAGCATCGTCTTGCTCGGTGGACTGGTCTGGCTGCTGGCCGTACGCGCCTGGCATTCCCTCGGCCTGCTGCTCGCGCTGAACGGCGCGGTCCAGATCGTCGACGCAGTGATCGGCGCTATCCATGAGCAGGCCCCCCAGACGATCGGCCCCCTGCTGTTCGCCGCAGCCCTGCTGACAGCGGCCCGACTGCTCGGGGTCCGCGCCCGGCCTCGGGGACGGATCCGACCGACCTGAGGGGGAGTCAGTCACGACACCACGGAGTCAGTCACGACACCACGTCGTCCCGAAGGTCCGCACAGCGAAAAGGAGAAGACATGCACAACAAGAGATGGCTGACCGTCCTCTTGGTGACGCTTGCCGCCGTGACACAGCAGGCGGCCATAGCAGGGGACGCCACGGCGGCTTCTTCACATGTCCTGCGTGGCTGGAAGAACGTGGCCACCGGCTACTGCCTGGACAGCAACGCCGCTGGAGACGTCTACACACGGCCCTGTAGCAGTGGGGTGAACAACTTCCAGAGGTGGAAGGTCTCCCTCACGGGCGCAGTTGAGGACTACAGGTTCTTCGAGCTGCAGAACTACGCTACGGGACTGTGCCTGGAGAGCAACGTGTGGAACGCGGTCTACACGCATGCTTGCACGAGGGGGAATAACCAAACCTGGGTCTCTGGGAAACTGGACCACGGCTATATCTTCACCAACAATGCGACCAATAAGGTCCTGGACAGCAACGCGGACCGAAAGGTGTACACCCACGATTACAACGCGGGTAACTTTCAGCAGTGGATCTCTCTCAACTACTGAGCCGCATTCGGGCAGGGCGTGACTGGAGCTACACACACCGCCTCACCCAAACCGCCCACCCATCCGGACCGCTTCTTCGCTGCCGAGGAGCGCGACGACGACCTCGTCATGCTCGTGTAGTGGGTTGCCTCACCCCATTGGTTCCGCACCAAGTCACCGAACACCCGGGTTTCCCCCTGGACACACCGACCCTCCGCTTCCAGTGGGCCGGCCGGGCGGCCCGATCCATGAGGAAGGGCAGGGGCTGGGGCAGTGGCCGGCCGGGCGAGGGATAGGGCGCTCTGGGTGTCTGCTGCGCGTCGGCGGGGCCGCCGCGCCGGCACGCCGGACGGCTTGGTGCAAAGAGCCGGGGCGCTCGTCCCGGACCGGGACGCTATTCCTGCGGCCAGACCTGCATCACCGTGCCGGTCGCTTCGTCGGGCGGGGTGATGCGCCCGGCGGGCATGGTGCCGTACTCGCCGACCCAGCGGGAGAGCTTTCCGCGGGCGACGCTCTCCTTGTTCCACGAACCGTGCCGGACGGGCTGACCGAGAGAGGTGAGCAGCAGTGGTAGCGGCCGGGCTGTGACCTTTGACAGCGAACCTTGCCCGATTGCCACCGAAGAATGATTGACGACGGTTCGTGCCATCGGAGACTGACTGCGCAGGTCAAGGATGCCGCGGCCGGTCCAGTGGGACTACGCCCGGCTGTTCCTCGCCCCTTGGACGCCGTTTTGCCGAAGCGGCAACAGGAGTGGCGTGACCGGGCCACGATGGGCGACGTTGGGCCCATGACCGACAACATCACAGAGGGATCGCCCGCATCTGACACTTCCTTGCCCGCCGACGGATACGTCGGAGACCCCGCGGTGCGGGCGGAGTGGGACAACCGATACGCCGACCGACAACAGTTGTGGAGCGGCCAGCCCAACGGTGGGCTCGTGGCCGAGGTCGCCGGGCTCATGCCCGGGCGGGTGCTCGACGTCGGCTGCGGCGAGGGCGCGGACGCCGTCTGGCTCGCGCGCGGCGGCTGGGACGTGACCGCGCTCGAGGTCTCGGGCGTGGCGCTGGAGCGGGCGGCCGGGCACGCGCGGGACGCAGGCGTCACCGTTCGCTGGGTACACGCCGCGCTGACGGAAGCGGCGCTCCCGCCGGCCTCCTTCGACCTGGTCTCCGCTCAGTATCCCGCCCTGCTGCGCACCCCCGACGCCGCAGCCGAGCGAGCGCTGCTCGCGGCCGTCGCGCCCGGCGGCGTGCTGCTGCTCGTACACCACGCGGGGATGGACACCCAGCACGCGCACGACAGCGGCTTCGACCCGGCTGACTACGTCTGGCCCTCGATGGTCGCCGCCCTGCTCACCGACGACTGGAAGGTGGAGGTGAACGAGCAGCGACCACGCCTGGCACCCGACGGCGGCGCCGGCGCGCACCATACCGACGACCTGGTGCTGCGTGCGCGACGGCTGCGCTGAGCCCCTCCGCTCACAGCAGCCCTGGCATCTGGGCAGACTGGATGACCGAGCCACCGAAAACGGGCTGCGGCCTCTCATGGATCAAGGGTGTTCTCGCTACCTTCGAAACCGCGCAGTCGTTCCGGCTCGGGTGCCGATGAGTCCGCCTCAGCGCCCTGCCCCGCTCCGAAGGTCGAGCACATGGACATGGGCGGTCAACCTTTGTTGGCACGAACTGAGCAGCGGTTGACCTTCGATGGCAAACGGTCAAGGTTCACTGTCACAGGTCAGGCTGCTCTGACCTTTCGCAGTGAAGGTCGAGCATTCTCACTGAACATTGAGCGCGGATACGCCGCAGGTCAGAAGCCTGTTTAGCCCACTGTAGGCGTACTGACGGGCGAGCCGACACGCAGCGCGAGTCTGATCGTGTCCTGCCCATTGGTGTAGCGGCTTGCGCCTGGGTGCCCGCGTGGCTGTCATCGCCGGCCAAACCAGATGGCTCCGCCAATGCGCTGGTTGCGCCGCTGATCAGGGCTAGTAGCTGGTACGGCACACGCTCGACAACCAGGTGTACCCCACCCCAGTGCAGTTCGAGGAAAGGACGTGGGGATCGGTTCTCTGCGATTCGCGATGCCATGGAGACCTCCGACTCATCGGGGATACTCGGCACGCTCGCGGACGATCCGTGACTTCCCCGGTGTACCCGAGAGCCCTCTCGGGCCAACCCTCGCGCCACTCCTTACGCCGAATGGTGAGCGCCCATGCTCAGGAGCGTGAAACGGTACTCCTTGCCCTGTGCGGCAGCCTGCTCTGCACCTGGTGGGGAGGGTCATTGCGACGTCGAGCGCGCACACCTTCAGCAAGTCCTTCTACCAACAGGGCTGATCAACCGCCGAGGGCTCTTGCGGACCGCGTACCGCTACACCACTTCTTCGGACGCGATCGGCGTGAGACACGCCGCCCCCTCTCCCGCCGCTCGGCGCAACGCTCTGGCCAGCGCGCTTAACCATCGGTGGGGAACGCCGGTCACCAGCCTTCATTGAGAATCGCTCAGCCTTCGTTGCAAGGGGTCATGCTCGTCGGGGGTGCTGGGCACGCCGCCCATCATAGAAACGTGTGAACGATCTCCGTCTGAACCGCCATGCTTGCGGGCGATCCTGGCGTTTCTCGATCAGGGGATCGCCGAGACCGTGGCGATCTACCTGCGCCTGCAGACCAGGGCAGTCCGCCGGGCGCTGTCTGCGGTTGAGTGGGAGGCACCCGACGCTCGGCGGCTGCCGCCGCAGCCACGGTCGGCCCCTCAAGCACCCGCGCGGGAGGCGGCGGATGGATTCGTGGTGAAGAAGCGGCTGCACGCCGGGCATACCCGGGGCGCCACAGTTCACCGCGCCGACTGCACCGTGATCCAGCGCGACGCCAACCCCATCAGCCCCGACGACGCCCGTCAGGTGCTCACCGGCGACCGGGCGGTCTTCACCGCGTGTGAGTTCTGCCAGCCCGGCACGGCAGTGGGGACCTCCGTGCAGAGACGGTCTCCTCAGCTGTAGCCCGGGCGGGCCCGCCCCGCCGTGCGCGACGGGGCGGGCTTGGTGGGCTGTGTCAGCGGGCCCGTGTGACCGTGACGGGGGCGTTGGGGCAGGTGGTGAGCACGTCGGTGAGTGCGGTCTGCTCGGCGGTGTCGATGCTCAGGCCCCAGCGGGTCTTGTCGGCGACCCGGTCGGCGGCGTACTGGCAGCGGTACCCGGCGGCCAGCGCAGCCACGTGGAGGGGTCCTGGTCCGCCTTCGACCGGTTGGAGGCGGCCGAGACGGCGATCAGGGCGCGGTCGTCACCCAGGTCGTTGGCGTAGGCCTCGCGTTCCGCCGCGCTCCAGGCGGAAGCGTCGGAGTCCCAGGCCTCGGCGAGCGGGACCCGGTGGCCTATGTCCAACCCGGAGGGGCACTCGATGTAGCGGTCGTCGTAGGGCGAGGATCAGGAGCCGCCGCTCAGCGCGCACCGTGCGCCCTGCACCGGTGCGCTCACCGCCTTGGCCTTCAGGACCTTTGCACGGGTGTTGCGTCCGCCGCCACGGAGGCCAAGCTGCGGGAGGCCATGTCCCGGCTGCTGGCCGGCGAGCCCCTGCACACCGACGGGGCTCTGACCGAGGAGAACTTCGCCCGGGAGGCGAAGGTCAGCCACGCGACCGTCCACCGGGCCGAGGCGGTCCTGGCCGAGTGGGATGCCAGGGTCGCCCGCCCGGTCCTCCGCACCCCCGGCGAAGTGCAGCGAGACGAGACGATCGCCGAGCTCCGCAAGCAGCTGCGGGAGGCCGAGGCCCAGGTCACCGAGGTTCAGGGCAAGTTGGACGCGCTGGCCACGGTGGCCGCGAATCTCTACTACGAGAACCTCGCGCTGAAGAGGAAGCCGACAGCAGCTGGTGCCTGGCCGTCATCCCGGCCCAGGACGCTGACGCGCCACCGGTTCGAACAGACAGCTGAGCACAAAAGTCCGTACGCGATGGTGCACGACAGATTCGTACGCGACTGGGGACGTACTCGATCAGGCGGCAGTCCGCAGCGTGGTCTGGTCGGCGGCGAGGGCCTGGAGGCGAGAGGCCGCGGCCTGGGGGCCGAGTGCGGCCAGTGCCCACAGAGCGCTGAGGCGGCAGCCGGAGGACCAGATGCCGGTGGTCGGCGGCCGGAACGGGGCCACTGCGATGTTCTGGGCCGCGAATGGGTCCGGATCGAGATAGGTCAGGCCGCCGGTCCCGCACAGATACGTGCGGGCGCCGGTCGCGGCGGCCAGGTCGGCGAGCCGGACGGATCGGCCCGGCCGGGCGGTCAGACGGTTGCTGGTGAGGATCTGGCCCCGCCAGCCGATCAAGTCCAGCAGGATGCGGGTGGACATCTCAGCGACCATCGCGGTCCGTCCGGTGGCAAAGGCGTCCAGCACCGGGTCCAGGGCCCGGGCGAGGATCGGCCAGTGCGGGCTGGTCCCGAAGTGCTGCCGCAGCATCCCCGCGGTCCGTCGGCGGGCCAGGCCCACATCATTGATCAGCGCGTCCCGGATGAGGGTGGACCGTCCGCCGGGGAGATGGGTGGGGATGGTGAGCCACTGCTGCCGGGCCGGGTCATCAAGATCGGCGAGGCGGGCTCGGTGCTGGTAGTCGCGGCGGGTGAACTGCACGTCGTCCAGGACGATCCAGTAGTCCGCCGCGAACAGCTTGGCCAGCGTCGTCAGCCTCGGGAACACATTGGGCTGGTGGATCGCGCACAGCCCGCCAGGGGCGGGCAGGTCACGAGGCGATGAGGCGGCTGGTGAAGCCGCCGCGGATGAGGGATTCGTACGCGGCATGCACGTCCTCCGGGACCTCCTGCTCGATGGCGAATCCGAGCTTCGGATACTCGATGACCCGCTGGAGGTCGCCGACGAGCATGTCCAGGACGAGCTTCTCGTCGCCGATGGACTTCAGATAGTCGTCGAACTCCAGCGGCTCCGACGCACACAGGATCTCGACGTCGGGCCACAGCTTGCGAGCGGTCGCGAACGACCGCCTTTCCATATAGGGCTTGGAGACCAGCAGCACCGTCTTGGGGTGAATGCCGGCGGCGGCGAGGACCTCACGCGAGAGGGTGATGTTCTGCCCGGTGTTCGCCGCGTTCGGCTCCAGCAGGATCGCCTCGGCGGGGACGCCGAGGTCGATGGCGTGCTCGCGGAAGTGGACGGCCTCACCGCGCGGGAAGACCTTGGCGGTGGTGGGGCTGTTGCCGCCGGTGAACACCAGGGTCGGGAAGAGCCCGGAGCGATACAGCTCGGCGGCATGGGCGGCGACGCCGAGGTCGTGGCTGCCCAGTCCGATCGCCACGTTGACGGGCCGCAGCTCGTGGCTCATCTGGTGGTAGTCCCAGATCAGCTTGGCCTGGCGCCACTGGTCCTCGGTGATGGCCTGCTGGTCGCTCACGCGTTCTCCCTGGTCACCGTTGCCGGGGGCCGGTCGGCCCCCCGCTCATGGCCTTGATGCCCTCGCTACTGCGCAGTTGGTGCACGAGTCCGTACTGCGCGGCCACTTGGGCGGCCTGGTCGAGGACGAGGTGTCCATCATCCCGGGTTGCCGTGTCGGAGAGGAGGATGTGGCCATGAGCGGTGTCCAGTCGCACGCGTTGCATCGGTGATTCGGTGGTCCTGCTGTTGCGGGCGATGTCGATGAAGTGCAGGGCCTGGGTGAGATCGCCGGCGCCGCGGCGGGCGAGGGCGAGTTTCTGGTGGGCCACCGACCAGTCGTCCGGTTCGGTGAGGTCTTCGAAGTCGCGGGTCGCGGCCTGCATGACGCGGGTCGCATAGTCGTGCTGGCCGTCCTTGCTCAGCGCGGTCCCCACCCACAGCCTCGCCCTGGCCCGGTCGCGGCGGGAGAGCCGGTCGTCGACGGCGAGGGTCTCGTAGTTGCGGGCGGCGATCTCCAGCTTCCCGGACATCTCGGTGACCACTGCCAGGGACAGGTCGAGCTGGGCGACGCGGCGGGGGATGTCGAGCTGGGTGAAGACCGCGCGGGCGCCGGCATAGGAGTGCTGGGCGGACAGCGGGCCCAGGACGGCGCCCTGGTCGCGCCTCAGGTCGCCGAGCAGGGCGGTTGAGCGGGCGAAGAGATACAGGCCCTTCTCGTCCAGCTCGGGGGCCTTGAACCGGCTCAGCCACCGTGTCAGGAGGCTGTCGGCGAAGGCGAAGTCCTGATGGGAGAGGGCGACCACGACGCGGTCGAGGTCATCGGCCCAGGACTCGTACTCCCAGGCCCGGGGCCCGGAGGCGGTGACACGCCGCTGGGCAGTGGTCAGCGGGCTGGTCATCTCGGACAGGAGCGTTTCGAAGCGCAGGTGGACGGCGGCGTCCGCACGGCCAAGGGCGGTGTCGAGGATGGCCTGGGTGTCGGGTCGGGGCTCGGTGTCGGCGAGCTTGCTCTCCCACTTGGACACGGTCGCGACGGCCAGGCCGAGTTGCTGGGCGAAGGCCCGCACGCTCAGTCGCAGGGCGAGCCGCAGGGCCCTGGCCTCCAGGCCGGTCCAGTGGTGCACGGTCGCCACGCGTCACTCCCTTCCACCGGTCATCGAAGCAGATGCGTGCAGTCGGCGGGACGGAAGTGGAACGGAAGTAGAACGGCCGGTGATTGGCCGCGAGTTGGCCGGACGCCACGCTCAAAGGCGTCACCACTTGTGAGCCTTTTGGACGGTCCTGAGCATGGAACCGCTCACGGAGCATCGCCCGGTCAGCGGCCCGGTCGTTTACGGCTTCCTGCGGCTGGTGCGGGTCTCCCAAGCGCGGCAGGACGCACTGGTCGCCTCGCTCGCCGAGTACTGCCGCAGCCATGAGCTGCAACTGTCCGGCGTCTTCACCGACCGCAACGTCTCCGCCGGGGCCGCCTCGGCGGCGTTCACCGGACTGCTGGATGTGCTCGCGCTGCCGGACGTCTACGGCGTCGTCGCCCCGGCCATGTCGCACCTGGGGCAGAAGGCCATAGCCACTGGACGCGGGCGACGGATCGAGGCGGCCGGCTCGCGGCTGCTGCTGGTCCGCAAGCCCCGCACCGCCCACCACTCCGTCTCCCGCAGCGGCCCCGTCCGCCGCCGCCACCCCGGCACCACCCGCGTCCTGGACGCCGAGTCATGAGGACCGTGATGACCAAGACGAACCAGCGGTTCTTCGAGGCCCGGCCCGAGTCGGTCAGCCGGGCACGGTCCTTCACCGCCGAGGCCCTGGCCGACTGGGGTCTTCCGGACCGCGCCGAGGAAATCCGGCTCTGCGTCTCCGAACTCGCCACCAACGCGCTGGTCCACGGCACCGCCCCCGGCCACGGCTTCCTGGTCAAGCTCGACGCCGACGAGGAAGTCGTACGCCTGGAAGTGCACGACAGCCGCCGCCAGCACCCCGAGGCCCGGCAGGCCGCCGGCATGGACACCTCCGGACGCGGACTGGTCCTGGTGAACACCCTCGCCGACGGCTGGGGAGTCGAGGACCGCAGCCCGTTCGGGAAAATCGTCTGGTCCTGCTTCAAGGCCGCGGGAGGCACGACAGCATGAGCGTTCTGCTCACTTCGCCCGGCCCTGAGCTGCGGCTGCTGGTGTCGCTCGCCGCGTGGACCTGGCCCGGAACCCGCCCGGACGGCGGCGAGATCGCGCACATCCTCATCACCCACACTCCTGCCCTGACCGGCCCGGGCACCACCGAGACGGCCGAGGCCCGGATGCGGCGGCTGTCCGCCGCCCTCGGCGGCCTGGCCGGCGCCCGGGAGGTCGTCCCGGAGCTGGAGCGCTGCCTGCAGACCGTCGGCGACCAGGTGTTGCTGCATACCGCAGCCGGCGCGGACACCCGACGGGGTGGGCCGGCGCTGCGGCCAAGCTGTCGGTGATCGTCAGGACCGTGTGCGCGCCGGTGAGCTCCAGCAGTACGACAAGGCGGTGGTGGATCGGGCCGGCCGCCACCAGGCGGCCACTGCGGTGGATCCTGAGCAGGATGTTGAGCAGGGAGGAGTCGGCGAAGGCCACGCCGGACATGTCCAGGATGATGCGGCGGACCGTCGGATCGCTCACCGCGGCTTCACTGGCGTCAGCCAAGGGGGCGGCAGTGTCTAAGTCGAGTTCGCCTTCGCGCCATGATCCGAGTTCCTCCCACGTCGGGCTGCACCACCACACGTGCCCGGTCCATCCTCATCTCCATCCCGCTCGCCACCCAACCCCGCCGCGTCCGGGACCCTGCCTCATGCTGCCCGACCGGCCGGAGCGGCACACGCCGTCCCACACTTCTCGAAGAGGGGTTCCACCGGCGCTCTGTTGCCGCTCGGCTTGGCGGGTACATGCGCAGCATCTGTCGGCAGTGGGAAAGGGGATCTTGTGGTGGGAGCGCTGGTTGCGGGTGGGTGGGGGCTGTTCGCGGGCGCGGCGCTGCTGGTCGGCGCCGCCATCGGCATGTTCGTACGGGTCCCGCCGCGGTGGATCGCTCTGGTCATGGCGTTCGGCAGCGGTGTGCTGCTGTCCGCGGTGTCCTTCGAGCTGATCGCGGAGGCGTACGAACGTTCCGGCATCGTGCCGGTGCTCTTCGGCGCGGTCGGCGGGGCCGCCGTGTACTCGGGCGCGAACGCGCTGCTGGCACGGCGCGGTGCGCAGCACCGCAAGCGCTCCGGGCAGCAGCAGCCGTCCGAGTCGCAGGAGCCGGGTTCGGGCAACGCCATCGCCTTGGGCGCGCTGCTGGACGGCGTGCCGGAGTCCGTGGTGATCGGCACCAGCCTCCTGGGAGGCGGCCACCTGGGCACTGCCACGGTGGCAGCGGTGTTCATCAGCAACCTGCCCGAGGGCCTGGCCAGCGCCGCCGGCATGCGCAGCGCCGGCCGCAGCCGACGCTACGTATTCACCCTGTGGGGAGCCATCGCGCTGATCAGCGGCATGGCGGCGCTCGCCGGGTACACCGTGCTCGGCGGCGCCTCCGAAGCGGTGATGGCAGTGATCACCGCCGTGGCCGGCGGGGCGATCCTCGCCATGATCGCGGACACGATGATCCCCGAGGCGTACAGCAAGGTGCACCTGCTCACGGGACTGGTCACCGTGGCCGGATTCCTGTCCGCGTTCGCCCTGGCCCACCTCTGAACGCCGGTCTTCCCACCTCGCCCCGATAGGTCGGGGGACCTCCCCCCTCGTTACCTTCTTCGTGGCTCCGCAATAGGGCCTCCGGCCTTCGGGTCCGGCATGACTTCCCCCTTGTTTTTGATGATCCGGGGGGTGGTGTCACCGGGCCCGGAGGCATCGACGGACCGCTGATGAGGGGCTTGAGCACCGGCTTCACCCAAGCCGGAAGAGTTCCTCGATCGGGGCTCTGCCGCTGGCGGTCGCAAGGGACATGGGCTGCCCGGTCGCCTATCTGCCCGGGCTGACGATGCGGCGGATCGCCGACCTCTACCCGGGCGAGGCAAAGACGGACGCGAAGGACGCGTTCATCATCGCGGACGCCGCCCGCGCGATGCCGCACACGTTTTGGGCGATCGACGGCGAGGACGAGACGATCGCCGAGCTGGAGATGATCGTCGGCTTCGACGACGACCTGGCCGGCGAGGCCACCCGCGTCGCCAACCGGCTGCACGGCCTGCTGACCCAGATCCATCCGTCGCTGGAACGGGTCCTGGGACCGCGGTTGCAGCACCCGGCCGTCCTGGCCTTGCTGGAGCGGTTCGGCTCACCGGCACAGATACGCAAGGCGGGCCGTCGGCGGCTGGTCACGCTGCTGCGGCCGAAGGCACCGAGGATGGCCGAGCGGCTGGTCGAGGAGATCTTCGCCGCGCTGGACGAGCAGACCGTCACCGTTCCGGGGACCGAGGCGGCCGCGTTGATCGTCCCGAGTCTGGCCGGATCGCTCGCCGCCGTGCTCGATCAGCGCAAGCTGTGGCCGGGCGGATCGAGGAACTCCTGGAGGACCACCCTCTTTCCAAGGTCCTGACGTCCATGCCGGGAGTCGGCGTCAGGACCGGAGCCCGCATCCTGATCGAGGTCGGCGACGGCAGCACCTTCCCGACCGCCGGCCACCTCGCCGCCTACGCCGGTCTCGCCCCGGCGACCCGGAGCTCGGGCTCATCGATCCGCGGCGAACAGCCCTCCCGGAGAGGAAACAAGCAGCTCAAACGAGCTTTCTTCCTCTCCGCGTTCGCAGCCCTGGGCGACCCGGCCTCCCGGGCCTACTACGACAGAAAGATCGCGCAAGGCAAGCACCACACCCAGGCCCTGCTCTGCCTCGCCCGACGCAGGGCCGATGTCCTGTTCGCCATGCTTCGCGACGGAACCTTCTACGAACCCCAACCCGCCAGGTCAGGCTGAATCGCCGAGAGCCCGCCGCGCTTCGGCCCACAGCCGCTCGAATTCCTCCGCGGAGATCTCGGCTGCCTGCGGCTGGTCCTGCCAGCCGTCCATGGGACCTTCGGAGAGAACGCCGTACTGCCGTTCATAGCGGAACATCGCCGCAAGATCGGCATGATCACGCAAGTGCAGCACCTCTTCCAAAGAGGCCGCCGTCACCGGTCGCGAGTCCTGCCCCCGGACCTCAACCTGTCGCGCTGCCCAGCCTTCGTCATCGGCCTCGAAATACAGCCACAGATCTTCGTCCTCGTAGTAGGTGCGGAACCAGGTCGTCATGCCGCCATCCTGACCCACGACCTTGACCAAAGAGATAGGGGCACCCCCCACCCGCCGGCAACCCGGGAAGGCCCGGTTCACGCAAGAGCCGAGGCGTGGGGGCAGGTCGGCGGAGAGGGAAGGGCGGGGATGCGCATGCGCAGCAGGAGGTCGTCCTCGACGCCGGCGCTGGCGGTGCTCTGCCAGGTGACCCCCGGGTGGCGTGCGCGAAGGTGCGACAGCGCCCGGGTGCCCAGGCCGGTGTCGCGGAACGGCTTGTTGATCGAGACGGCGGTGATGACGCCCCGGTCGCAGGCTGAGCAGACCTGGTAGCGGACCTGGCCGACAACCTGGCGCACGTTCACCAGGAGCAGGCATTCCTCACTGTGGCCTGCTGATGAGCCGGGGATGTGGGTGGAGAGGAACTCGACCGCCGTGTAGGCGCGGATCCGGCGGCGCAGCCGGGCGGCGAAGCCGCGGTGGCGAGCGTGCCTGGCAGGGCCTGAGCCGGGAGCAGCCGGGCGGCCGGACTGGGCGGAAGAAGTGCTCTCGAGTCGCGCGTGGTGTCCGTGCATGAGGTTCGTGTGCCCCGGCCCCGGGCCTCACCCGCCCGTCCCGGCGAACCGCGCGTCAGCCGGCCCTGCCCCCGCCCTCGCCCAACGGGTACAGGGACGTGAGCTGCGTCCAGCACCGCTCGAGGTGCTGGTCGACTTCCAGCCAGACCTGGCCTTCAGGCATGCCATCCCCTCGCCCCTGCGGGCTTTGAGTGTGGAACCTGCGCTGGCTGCGGGAGCCGTACGGCGCCACGGGGGCCGGGCGGCGCTGGCACCCCGGCGGTCGCGCGGAGGCCGGGTTGCCGCCCAGCGGGCGATCAGGACCACAGCGGTGACAGCCGCGGCAACTGCGTGCAGGCCGGGGTGCGGGGCCACGAGGTTCCTCCGGTCGGTCAAGGCGGGCGGGTTCAGCCGGGCCAGGTTCCGGTCAGGCGTCGCGTGGTGGCCGCTCCTGCCCGGTCGACGGCGGCCTTGACGACGGCGAAGATCGCTCCTTGCAGGGCTGCGGCGAGTAGGACCTCCTGCCAGGTGCGGTCCTCGTCGGTGGCGTCCGGGGCGTCGTCTTCGTGGCCGATCAGCTTCCACGCCTGCTTGAAGGCGATGCCCGCGGCCATACCGCTGACGGCGCCCAGGGCGAGCCCGACGGGCTTGTAGCCGATCGTTGCTGCCTTCACCTGTGCCTCCGGGTGCGGCGCAGGAGCAGGAACACGGCCAGCGCTGCCGCGGCAGCCAGCAGCGGGGTGCGGTTGGTCCGCGCCATCGTGACCGCTGAGGCGGCCTTCTCGCGCACCGGGGCCGGTGTCCGCTCGGTGATCAGGTGGCCGGCGTGGGCCGCGCTGTCACGGACCTGGGCCGCGGCGTGGGCCGCTGTGTCCAGGACCGGGTCGGGGGTCTAGTCCTTGATCAGCTCGGCGGCGTGGGATGCCTTGTCCCGGAGCTGGCCGGTCAGGAGCGCGGCTTGCTCGGCGGCCTGCTCCTTGACCTCGGCGGCCTTCGCCTTGGTCTGCGCCTTGACGTCGGCCTTGGCGGCGAGCGCCTCGACGGCCTGGCCCAGCTCGTCGCGGGTGTGCTCGACCTGCTCGCGCAGCTCTTCCGGGGTCGGTGCGGGCCCGTCGCCCTGCGGCTGGTGGCTCATCGGTGTG
>NZ_JAERRH010000039.1 GCF_016741855.1 Streptomyces musisoli
CCGCAGTTGCCGACGGCGTCCTATGCCGAACCGGCTGCGTGGCTTCACGGCTGGCCCCACGGCGGGCCCGTGGAAGCGCTCACACTCCGAGTAAACGATGCGCCTGACCGTTCGCGTCGGCGTGCACTCAAGCCGTCACCTGCGGGCGGCGGGGGAGACGCCGTAGCGGCCGCAGACCTTTCGGAGCCGCTGGTCGAGCATCCCGCGGGTCGCCGCAGCGTCCTGGGAGTGCAGCGGACGACCTGCGGCGACACGGCAGCGACGGTGGTGATGCCCGCCGCGCCGGGCGTCAGGGGGACCGCACCTTGGCGCTGGCCGTGCGTCACCTCACGCCTATGAGGTCTGCGTGCCGGCGCGCGGGTTATGGGCGGAGGACGATCCGGGAGCGCCCTCGGCACCTAGGCACAACGGCACTCTGCAGCCCTGTCCGCAGCCATGGGATTCCACGATGGTCGGGCCCGCTATGTTGACCCGGACATGTGACGGGCGGAGCTGAGATGCAGAGTGCTGAAGTGCGGGCCCTGGAGGCCGAGGCCGACGACGCGGACAGAGCGGCAATTGATGACGCCGCTCCCGTCTGGCGCCGGTCCTGGGTCTTGTTGCTGGGGGCGGCCATCGTTCCCGGCACGGTGCTCTACGTGGGTGGCCGGTGGATGGAGATGCCGGCGATGCAGGCGTGGCGGACCGTCTGTCTCGCCGTGACCGTGCAGGCGCTGCCCTTCCTGCTTTTGGGCACGGCTCTGTCCGGTGCCATCAACGCGTTCGTACCTGCCCGGGTGTTCAGCCGTGTGTTGCCGAGCCGGCCGGTGCTCGCTGTTCCGGTGGCCGGGGTGGCGGGAGCTGTGCTTCCGGGCTGCGAGTGTGCGTCGGTGCCGGTGGCGAGCAGTCTGATCGGGCGGGGTGTGACGCCTGCGGCCGCGTTCGCGTTTCTGCTGTCGGCTCCCGCGATCAACCCGGTGGTGCTGACGGCCACCGCGGTCGCTTTCCCGGGACAGCCTGCCATGGTCGCCGCCCGGCTGCTGGCCTCGCTGGGCACGGCGACGGTGATGGGCTGGCTGTGGCTGTGGCTGGGGCGGGCCGAGTGGCTACGCCCGGCCGCGCGGCACAGTGGGCATCAGACGGGCGGCAGCCGTTGGCGGGAGTTTCAAACCGGTTTCCAGCACGACTTCCTGCATGCGGGCGGCTTCCTGGTGGTGGGCGCGATGGCGGCAGCCACGTTCAACGTGGCGGTACCCCGTTCCGTGCTGGACACCTTCTCCGGTTCACCCTGGCTGTCGGTGCTGTTCCTGGCAGCCCTGGCGATCGTGCTGGCGGTGTGTTCGGAAGCAGATGCGTTCGTCGCGGCTTCACTGAGCGGCTTCTCGCCCATCGCCAGACTTGCGTTCATGGTGGTCGGTCCGATGGTCGATCTGAAGCTGATGGCCCTGCAGGCAGGCACCTTCGGCCGGGCCTTCGCCGTCCGGTTCTCCGCCGCCACGGTGGCCGTGGCGGTCCTTTCCAGCGCCCTTATCGGAGGAACACTGCTGTGAGACGCATGCTTCCGGCGACCCTGCTCCTCCTCACCGGTATCGGCCTGCTGCGCGCCGCCCTCTTCACCGACCTGTACCTGCGGTACGTCAAAGAAGGGATGCGCCCCCTGCTCATCGCCTCCGGCGTCCTGCTGATCCTCCTCGCTGTCGCGGACGCGGTGGCGTACGGGCGAGGGCGCGGGCACGAGGACCACACGGACCACGGTGACGGCCACGGGCACCCCCACAGCGGCGCACCCCGTAGCGCCTGGCTGCTGTTCCTCCCCGCGCTGAGCCTGCTGCTCTACGCGCCGCCCGCGCTCGGCGCGTACACCGCCTCCCGCGAGACCCCCAAAGCGATCACACACCAGGACAGCTTCGACCCGCTGCCCGCGACCTCACCCCTGCCCATCACGCTCTCGGACTTCACCGCCCGCGTGCAGCAGGACCACACGCGAGCCATCAAGAACCGAACGGTGCGGATGACGGGGCTTGTCACCGGCGGCAAGCAGGACGGCAGCTGGTACCTGACGCGGATCATCGTCTCCTGCTGTGCTGCCGACGCCCAGTCCGTGAAGGTACGGATCTACAGCGCCGCCCCGCCCACCAATACCTGGGTGGCCGTCACCGGCACCTGGCATCCGGGCGGAACACTCGGTACCAGCTCTGCACCCGCCGCCCTCGACGCCCGTTCCGTAAAAAAGGTCGCCAAACCGGTGAATTTCTACACCGACTCCCTGCCTCTCGTCCTCACGCGATGAGCCAGGCTGTGTGCGGGCGCGCTCGAAGGGATGCTCTCAACGCTTTCGCCGCCGCCGGCCCCGGCCCGCAACCGTGACCGTGCCCGCTGTCGCCTTTGCCGCCCGCCGTCCCGGCCGGTCGGCCGAGACCACGAGTGCGGCCAGGACGGTGGTGACCGGCACCGAGGCGACGAGGCCGACCGAGCCGACCAGGGTGCGCACGATCTCCTCCGCCACCGGCTCGCTGTTGGCCACGGTCGTCACGCTGCTCTGGTCGATCGAGAAGAGCAGCAGCAGCGGCAGCGTGGCGCCGGCGTAGGCGAGGACGAGGGTGTTGACGACGGACGCGATGTGGTCGCGGCCGATGCGGATGCCGGCCCGGTACAGCCCGCGCCAGCCCATCGACGCATTGGCCTCGTGAAGCTCCCAGACAGCAGAGGTCATCTCAGCGCCCGGTCCCGCGAGGCGCGGGACCGGGCGCATGTCCACGGCGGCCTACCGGGAGCAGTAGGGCAGGAGTGCCATCTCCCGTGCGTTCTTTATGGCCTGCGCCAGCTGCCGCTGCTGCCGACGTGTCACATGGGTCATCCGCCCGCTGCGGATCTTGCCACGGTCGGAGATGAACTTCCGCAGCAGGTCGGTGTCCTTGTAATCGACGCAGGTGACGCCGGCGGCGTCCAGTGGGTTGACGCGCGGCTTGGTGGTCCGTGGTGCGGTGTTCCTGTTCCGGGACACGGAGGGACAGGTCCTCTCTGTCTGTTGGGTCGCTGTCTATGGGGTCACTGGGTCGAGCAGGTTGTCGAAGGCGTGCGAAAGCTGTGTCCAGCGATCCCGGCCGGCCGCGTACTCCTCGTCGGTGAGCAGGCAGGAGTCGAGCAAGGCCGACAAACCGTCGCGGTCCAGGCCGGGCGAGGTGAAGGTCAGGTACTGGCAGCGGTCCCCGTGTTCGGGATGCCAGGCCACGGAGGCGGCGAGACGGCGCTCGGCGGGCACCATCTCCCAGGCGGCGTCGGGAAGGGCAGCCAGCCAGGGACCGGCCGGCTGCACACACAACGCGCCGCCCGCCGCGTCCCACGACAGCAGGGTGTCGGGCCTGTCCGCCAGCCAGAATCGACCTCGGCTGCGGGCGGCGGCGCAGGTCAGGTCCTCCAACGCCGTGAAGAGACGTCCTGGATGGAAGGGCCGTTCGCCGCGCCAGACGAAGGTGCTCACGCCGTGTTCGTCGCACTCCTGCGGAAGCAGCGCGCACGCCGGATGGACGCGCGCGGCAGCCGCTGTGACGTCGAAGCCTGCAAACAGGGCGGCCCCCAGCTCACCGCTCGCTCCGGGCACCTTCCGCGCGCCAGGGGTGAGCTGGTCGAGCAGCGCGTGATCGGCGTCGTCGGCGCACACCACGTCCTCACCGCAGGATCCTTCCTCGGCCAATGCGATCAAGGTCGGGTACTCCAACTGCCGTGCGAAGGTGTCGCCGACGGTGCGCTGGTCGTTCGGTGCGGCGGCCAGCCCCACCTCGGTCAGGTCGTCGCCGTTGGAGAGGTACGGCAGGACGAGGGCCGGGTCGACCGCGGTGACGACTCCGGTCAGCACCAGAGGTGCGCCGGCTCCGGCGATGACCGCGGCCATGGCCTGGGGCTCGACGGAGTCCCATAGTTCCACGACGGCTAGCCGACACCCGCCTTCGCTGGCGAGCCTCAGCAGTTCGGGCACCAGGTCCTCACGCAGGGCGCAGCACGCGCAGTCGTTCACCAAGGGGGCGTCACCACTGCTCAGCAGACCGTCGCAAGCGCGTACCGTCCGGTGCACCGTGCCATCGACGGCGGACGTCAGGTCATGGTGCAGCGCGACCGAGCCGGGGACCGTATGGAGGATCTCCTCGACCGCGGCCCGCCGGGCGTCCACATGCAGCCCGGCGACGATGGCGACCGCCAGCCAGGAGCGCTGCCCGCTCATTCCTTGCTCCGTCCGCCGCCGTAGCGCCGCTCGAAGCGCTCCACACGCCCCGCGGTGTCCAGGACTCGCTGGGGGCCCGTGTAGAAGGGGTGGCTTGCGTAGGAGATCTCGACGTCGATGACCGGGTAGACGTTGCCGTCCTCCCACTCGATGTTCTTGTCACTGGTGGCTGTCGAGCGGGTGAGGAAGGCGAAGTCGGCGGCCCGGTCACGGAAGACGACCGGGCGGTACTCGGGATGGATTCCGGACGTCACGTCTTTCAGCGCTCCTCTCGGAAGTCGACGTGACGGCCGACGACCGGGTCGTACTTGCGCAGCGTCAGCCGGTCCGGG
This sequence comes from Streptomyces musisoli, assembly GCF_016741855.1. GTDB lineage: Bacteria > Actinomycetota > Actinomycetes > Streptomycetales > Streptomycetaceae > Streptomyces > Streptomyces musisoli. The sequence continues at coordinate 4,531 of NZ_JAERRH010000039.1, forward strand.
TCGTTTCGGCGGTTCTTGCGGGTCACGTAGGTGTAGCCCGTGCCTGCGGCGGAGCGCACCTTGATGACGGGACGGAGTTCGTTGCGTGCCATGACCGACACACTACACGCTATTGATTTTCATTTTCATCTTCCTGTTAAGGTGATTCCCCGTTGCCCCCACGAAGGAGGAGTCCCTGTGTCAGCCCACTGTCAACTCAGCGGCCGGCAGCCCGGATTTGGTCACCGCATCTCCCACTCCCACCGGCGCACCAAGCGCCGCTTCGACCCGAACGTCCAACGCAAGCGCTACTGGCTGCCGAGCGAAGGCCGCCACGTCCGCCTCACCCTGTCGGCCAAGGGCGTCAAGACAGTCGACGTGATCGGCGTCGAGGCCGCCGTCGCTCGCGTCCGCGCCCGAGGAGGGAAGGTCTGATGGCCAAGAAGAGCAAGATCGCGAAAAGTGAGCGGCGGCGTCTCGTCGTGGTCCGCTACGCGGTGCGCCGCGCCGCGCTGAAGGCGGTCATCGCCTCTCCCGACACGTCAGACGACGAACGCGCTGCAGCCCAGCGGGAACTGCGGCGCCAGCCCCGTGACGCCAGCGCCACTCGGCTGCGCAACCGCGACGCCGTGGACGGCCGTCCACGCGGCCACCTGCGCGCCTTCGGCCTGTCCCGCATCCGAGTACGCGAGATGGCCCACGCGGGCGAGTTGCCCGGCGTGACGAAGAGCAGTTGGTGACCCGCTGAACCTCCCGAGCCTGCGGATGAACGCCGAGTGTCCCGCACGCGGACGGCTTCCGCGTGCGGGACCGGGTGCTCACCTCAGGCGGATCAGCGGGTCGTCAGGGCGGTGTCGTCCACGACGAAGCTCGTCTGGAGGGAGGAATCCTCCACGCCGTTGAACTTGAGGGTGACCGTCTTGCCCGCAAGCGAGGACAGGTCGAAGGTCTTCTGAGCGTACCCGGGGCAGCGTTGGCCACCTCGACCTCGAACGCGGAGTCGGCCAGTTGCCCCGGCGGCGCGACCCGGGCCAGCACGTCGAACGGTAGCAGGCGCAGCGCGACGCGGTCCGAGTCGTGGACGACGACCACGTCGTCCGCACGCAGGCCCAGCTCCGTGGAGGTCGCCCGGGCCGCCTCGATGGCACGACGCAGTTCTGCATGCTTCATGTCGTTCTCCTGATAGTCGGCTACGCACACACGTCCGGCCGCGGTGAGGGCAGCCCGCACGTTGTCGGGGACATCATCCGGAATCCGAACCCGGAAAAGATCGCCTTCCGGCCGGCCGAGGGCTCCGGCGGCAACGGCCACGGGTCGGGGGCCGGCCCAGGCCGGCGGTCTCCGGCCCTCTTGAGGAGAAGGCCAAACCCGGCAGTGTGCAGGGCGGCTCCGCTCGCGGGCTGGCGGCTGCCCGGGAGGGGCCCCCAGTAGGCCGGAGCGACCCCCACTCGGTCATGGTGTTGCGGCTCTTTTGGAACCGGTGTCATGACAGACACTGTCTCTTGGTACGCAGCCCTGTTCTAACTGAACACCACACGCGCCTTCGCAGCTCGCCCCGCCACCGGGCTCGGCAAGAAGACCGTCGAACAGGCCATGCTGAAATTCGGCCGTGGCCTCGAGCCACTGCCCTACACCGACCTCGCAACGAACACCGACCGCCACACACTGCGCCAGCGACTGGGCCGTTTCATAGGCATCTAGGAGAACCACAGGGCCCCACCCCGCGGCCGTGACCCCTCATCAACTACGGGGCCTGCGTGGGACCGAGAGGGCTCACGCAGGCCGCTGTTGGCGCGGGTCAGATGGCGCTGTTACCCCAGGCGCGCACGCCGTTGTAGTAGGTGCGGGCCCAGTCGTAGCACTTGGCCCTTCGGGAGAAGCGCATGCCCCGGGGGCCGATGTCGTAGCCCGTGACGGCGGCGCAGATGCGTTCTTTGAGGATGGTGTAGAACACGGCGTCGACGGCCGTGCGCTGAGACGGGCGATAGCGCAGGCCGTTGCTCTCGCCGTTCTTCCGGTTGCGGATGAGGCCGTATCCGTAGTCGTGGGCGTCACAGGCGACCTTGAAGCTGACACCGCTCATGGGGCTGTTGGGCACGATGGTGCAGCCGTCGTTGGTAATGCCCATGACCGAGCCACCGGTGAGGGTTCCCTTCCAGAAGGGAGTACGGAAGACCTTCACCGCGGAGTCCTCCTCCACATCGACCCGGACTCTGCACTTCCCGCGCAGCAGGTAGTCGGAGGCGTAAGGCGCGGGACATGACTCGGCGCCGGCCGTGGCGCCGAAAGTCGTGGGAGCGGCGACGGCGGACGTCATCTTGCCCGGACCCGAATAGGTAAGCGTCCAGGTGCCGTCCTCTGTTGTGGTCAGATTCTTGATGTTCCCTTGGGAGTCGTAGGTGTAGGTGAACTGGCGCACAGGATCGCCGTCGGCCTGACGCGTGTCCTCGGCCTTGCGCAGTCGCTTGGCGGCGTCGTACTGGTACGAGATGGCCGTTACCGGTACGGGGTCGCCGACGGCGTCGTAGACGATTGCCTTGAGCTGCCCGGCTATATCACCGAGGACCGAGGCGGTCGCGGTCGTCGTCGTGGCGTACTGGAAGGTTGCCGTGGAGCAGGCGGCAGGCGTGCTTACGCAGTCCTCCGCTGCGGGGGGCGAGAGGATGCGGCTGAACCGCCCGCTGGCGTCGTACTGGACGGCCTGCCTGCCATCACTGCGGCTGCCGATGGCGGTTACCAGGTATTCCTGGCCGATCTTCGACCAGGTGTAGGCGATGTCGGCGTCCTGCAGGGTCTGCGTGAACGTGCCGTCGGCGTTCTTCACCAGCGTGCCGCCACCGTCGGTCGAGGCGAAGGTGCCGTCGGGGTTGGCCTGGAACCGGTAGGACTCGGTGCCGACGTTGAGGGCGATCTCGACGTAGCCGTTGGCGCTGTAGTCCTTGAGCCGGTGGCCTAGCACACCACCCAGGGGCTCCAGCTGCCAGAGGGGGCCGAGCACCTGCTCGTTGGGACGAGCGACGTCGAGGCGCTGCCCGGCGGTGTGGTTGCGGGTCACCAGGAGGCCGTCGTCGGACAGGTCGATGGCGGACGTCATCCAGTTGCCGGTCGGAGGGTCGACGTGCCCGGGTTTGAAGTCCGCCGGCCCCGGGTCGGCGGGGTCCTCCCCCTCCCCGGGGGTGATCACCTCGTCCGAGGTCACCTCAAGAACCGGTGCAGCCAGCCCGTCGGTGTTCTCTGCGGCCGCGAAGACGCGGTAATTGGCCTGTGCGGTCTCGGTCGGGGACTGCAGAACCAGGCCGTGGTTGGCGGTGCCCGCTGCCCACTTGGCGACCATGGCGGTGATGTCCCAGGTCATGGTGCCGCTGCCGCAGGCGCCGAGCTGAGAGCCCTCGGTGGAGACGACGGCGTCTTCGGTGGTGCTGGTGGGCTGCGGGGCCCAGGTCTGGGTGGTGGCGTCCCAGTGGCTGGTGACACGGCGAGCCTGGATGCCCGCCGATACGGCGGGGCCGCAGGCAGGTGCGTCGAGGTTGGTGAGCTTGAGAACGGCCTTGGTGGGGGTTTTCAGGCCGCGGGTGTCGAAGCGCAGGTAGGTGCGGGCCTTTTCGCCGTCCGCTTCGGTTCCGGCCTTCAGATAGCTGCCGGATATGTTGTTGCCGTCGAAGACGCTGTTGACGTCGGTGTCGTTGCTCAGTGGCAGGACAACCGACGGGTCGACGGTCACGGGGTAGGTGGTGGCCGGATCGGCCAGGAAGGCGGCCGACGGCTTGAGCAGAAGGGTTTTGCCGCCGCCAGCGGCGTCGGCGAGGGTGGCTGTGATGTTCCCGGTGCGGGCCTGGCTGGCTTGGCTGCCGCGCTGTCGCTTGTTTTCGCGCTGGGCGCGGGCATGGGGGGAGCGCGCGTCGTACACCACTGGCGCGGAGGAGGTGGCAAGGACCGTGTCGCCGGCCTGGATGCTCAGCCGTCCTCCGTCGGCCTCGCCGAGCGTCAGTCCCTTGGCGGTCACGGGGACCTTCACCTCGACGGGACCGGTCGGTCTGCGGTTGAGCACAACGTCGAAGCGCAGCCCGGCCGGCAGGGCGGTAGCGACCAGATCTCCAGCACCGGCTGCGACGACACCCCGGTAGACGGCCTTGCTGCCCTTGATGACGGGCCGGGGCAACTCACCGTTCCAGCCCAGCTCCAGGAGACGGCCGGAATCGAGCCTCAGGCGAGCGAAAGCTCCCTTGCCACCGGCGGAGAACCTCGTGTCGCCCACAGCAGCCCTGGGCCGCACGGCGCCGCTCTCTTCGACCAACGCCGTGTCCATGTCGGCCCACGCGCCACCGGCCCGTCGCACCCGTATCGGTGCGGAGTGCAACTCGGTGACGGTCCGGCCGTCAGCGAGCCGATACGTCGTCGACGTCTCAGTGCGGTCGACGACGGTACGTGCCAAGACCGGTAGCGAAGACGGCTGCGGAGCAGAGCTCGCGTGGACTGCCGTCGTGGTGACCAGTCCCGCCAGCACGCTTAACGCGCAAGCTACGGATAACCGCCTGGAACGTCTCATCCCAAACACTCGACCACTCCCTATTCCTCTCCAGCGAGGGCGCTCAGCACAAAGCGCCCTGACCGATCTCCAAACCCACCATGGCTGCTGCCTCCACGAACCCCACCGGTGATGCGCCCGGCCGAATAGCGCTGACGAACGACAGGTTCGGCACACTTGCGCGGGCAGACACGACCTGCTCGGCCTGCTCAGCAGCACCCGGTGGAACGCCATAACCGCCGTGAGCAAGGCGACATGATTCCCGACCCCACCGCCCCCGGGCAGCCCCGCTCCGCGGCAACTCCCGCGACCTTCTTGGAGCGGTACCGCAAAACCACTCCTCCTGTCCGTGAACGGCCTCGGCAAGCGCTGTAGTTCTGCCTGCCACCCCGTGCGACAAAGAGGAGGGTCTTCCTGATCGCCTTCCTGCCCGACCGCTCAGCGACAGTACCTGTGGCGCGGAAGACCTGGTGAGACCGGCCTTGCGACGATCACCTACGCCACGGGGACGCTCAGCTGGCAGAAATAGTGCGACCCTTCCTCCTTCCGCGCCCGGACTGGGGACTTGAAGCCTGTAAGGGGCGGGCAGCTGAGTGCCCTCCAAGCCCCACCGCCTCGCGCCTTGCTGACGATGCTGCCGCCGGCCAGCGACAACCACCAGGCCTTTCAGCCGTAGCCAAAAGGGTTGGCATCGTCACGTGCATGCTGCGAATCCATTTCACCGAGGTCGACCTACGTCAGACCACCTTCGCCTCAGTACCCGACGCGCTACTCGAAACGGCCCCAGCGTGCGCTACTTACGTACGGGACCGGCCGCACGCTCCGGTCGCGTCCCGGCCTCACAAAATGGCGGACGACGCTCGTCCTGCCTCAGCCACTGGTGATGTTGTGAGTCGGCTTGCCGATCTGCTTGGTACTTCGCTGCCCGAAAGGCAATCAGTGCGGCTCCCCAAGCTCCGGCTGCACCCAGCGCAGCACCACCGAGCGCTCCGACCGACCCTGCTATGGCTGCGTCCACAAAACTCGCAACCTACCTGGTACGGGAGGAGCCTGGTGTGCGGCAGGAGTGGGAGTTGGAGGACCTGATCGAGGTCTGGGCGCTGCTGCGACCGTCACCATCCGTCAGCCCCCGACGACGTCACGCCTACAACCTCAGTAATGGACCGTCGAAGGACCGTCTGGTATCGATCGCGCCGTGCCCGTCGCCCCCCCCGGGGCTGCGGATGCCGTGTGCAGCACTGGACCGACCGCATGGGCGGCGCACACGTGCATGGTTCGCTGCCCCACCCAGTCGGAGAAGCGCGCCGTCAAGGCAGCTGTGTCACCTCGGCTGGCTGAGGCAGCTGGGCAGAACCTCTCGGCACAGCGGCCGGTTTCGACACCGGCCCTGCTGTCGCGAGGGCCTGCCCGGCCGGGGCACGTCACCGCTTCCGCTTCATGGTGACAGCACAGCGCCCAGGTGGACGCGGTCGGCGCCCGGAAAGGATCGTCCGGGCGCCGGCCGCACCCCACTTTCAGCGGCAGCGGCAATGTTCGGCAGGCCTGGCCAGGTGGCCGGGCCGGACTGCCCGGCCCGGCCAGACGCCCGGGCGGTCAGCGCCTACGAGTTCAGGTTCACCATGAGGTGCCAGTTGGTGGTGGTGGTGCTCGGCTTGCAGTACCAGTCGGAGTAGATGGAGGCCTTCCCGTCCGCGCGGCACGCCGAATAGGTCTTGTAGGTACCGACGTCGGTGTACGAGAGGGGCCCCGCCACGAGCGTCGATGCCGTGCTGGTCTGGGGAGATGCAGGGACTGCCTGCGCGGCGGTGGCGGCGGTGCCGCCGATGAGCAGGGCGGCGGCGACGGTGGCCCCGGTGAAAGCGAGTCGAGTACGCATTCTTCTCCTCTGTGCGAAATGGTCGATGTCGGTGATCTCCCCGACCGCTGCCCGGCCAGGGGTGATCCGCAGCGCCCAGGTGGACGCGCTCGGCGTCCGGGAAGCCCTGTGCGCTTGCCTCATCAGGTTCAGCGGCCGCGGCATTGTTTGGCAGGCCTGGTCAGGCGGCCGAACAATGGCCGGACGCGATCTCCCCGGGGGATGGCGGGGGCGTAGGTTGCTCGTCCGGTCCGGGAGAAGATCAGCACCCGGGTCCGCGTACGGCCCAAGTTCGAGGAAGCGCTGCGGACGGCGCGGAAGGTCAAGGCCCACGCCCCGCACTGCCGGGTCATCTCCACCGTGCATCTCCAGGAACAGGCCGTGGGCGGTGAGGTGGTCCGCCAGGACGGTGAGTTCGGCGGCGTCGCGGCCGAGCCGCTTCATCTCGTGCTCGCCGGGCCCCTGCCCCACATCTACGACCCCACCGAGCCGGGGAAGCTGCTGTTCGCGTTCTTCGCGGCGATGGCGGAGACCGAGCGGGACAACATCCGGGAGTCCACGTTGGACATCCGGCAGTCCACGTGGGAGGGGCTCGACACCGCGGCCCGCAAGGGCAGGCACGGCGGCCGGCACCCGGTCATCACCGACGACATGCTCCACACCGTGCTGCGGCGCCGGGCGCTCGGCGAGTACGTCGAACAGATCCAGCCCGAACTGTTCGTCCCCAGCGGCAAGCGCAAGGGACAGAACCCTTCGGTGGCCAGCATCTACCGGGCGCTCGCCGAACACGCCAAGCGCGAGGCATACCCCGAAGCCGTCGGGCAGGCCCACGCCGACTTCGCCACCCTCCAGGCCGGCGAAGCCACCGGACCCCGTCACTGACCGAGCGACGCTCCGATTACAGAGCGCTACTTGTCACTTCACCTTGCTTCGGGAGAACAGGGCCGAGCCGGCCGGAGCTGGGCCGCTCGCCGTACTCCCGCCGTCACGAATGCGGCAGCGTGAGGAGACCGCACCGCCCGGGGAGTGGTCGAGGGGGAGCAGCTGCTACCGCGATGTGGCCCGGCCGTCGTGAGCGCTCCGCTCAGCGCGGCGCCGCTGCGGTGACCGGTCCGGTGAACCGTTTCATCGGCACCACCCGCACGCCTCACTGCTGCCGTGCACGAGGTTGTTAAACAACGTGGCGCATCTGATGGATGCCTCACCTCAGTTCGACTGGACGACGTGGGGGCTTCAACCTGTTTCGGTCGAAACAGGCCGAGAGCTACACGCCTTACGTCCATGACCCTGCTATTCCAGGCAGCCGACCGCGAGCCTGCGCACACCATGAGGATCGCGGTCTACGAGGATGTGGCGGCCGGCTCACTGCTCCTGGCACACACTCCTGTACGGGATGCGGGGAAGGATGGCTTTCCATTCGGCGCGCGAGAGGGTCCGTCCGGCGCGTCGGCATGTCCGGTCGGCTGCCCAGCGGGGGTCTGTCACGTACGTGTACAGGGGAGTGAGGCTCCCTGCTGTGCTGAGCTTTCCTCCGTTGGGGGTGAACGCCATGGACAAGGGCGCGTCACCGGTACCGGGCAGCGAGAAGCCGTACTGCTGAGGTGAAGCCGTGTCCCACAACTGAATGGTGTCGCGGGACCCGGCTGCCAGCGTGCGGCCGTCGGGGGAGAACGCCAGGGCCGAAACCGCCCTGGTGCTCTCTGCGATACCGCCCCTGGTGGCGGCGAAGAACGTCCGACGCCTTACCCGGTCGTCCCAGACGGTGACCCGACCGGCTGCGTCACCGACCGCGAGGTGTTTCCCGTCGTCGCTGAAGGCCAAGGCCCGGATCGTGTCCTGACTCAGCACACGGCGCGTGATCCGTCCGGAGGGGAGATCGACCACTTGCCCGGAAGAGGTGACGAGCAACCTGCCGTCCGGTCGCAGCGCGAGGAGATCTCCTCCCACGCCGGGGAGGACGCGGACCCTTTTCCCAAGGTGCAGGTCCCAGATCTCAAGGCGCTGTTCGTCGGCGATGAACTGGGCGTCGGTCACCATGTGGTCGTCTTGGGAGCGCGGGAGATAGAGAAGCCGCCCGTCCGGACTCACCTCGATGTCCCGGACGGGCTTCGTCATCGTGCCGAAGGCCGCGATGTCCAGCTCCCTGCTCTCCTGAGCGCCCCCGACGACGAGGGTTGTCCGCTGACGGGAACCGGTCGCGCGGCTGACGCCGTACACGTGTGTCCGTCCGTCCGGGGTGAGTGCGACAAGGCTGTGACAGCGCCCACCGGCGTCCGGCCCCGCCGCGGTGGCGGGACAGTGCATGTCAGCGCGGTGCAGGCGGCCGCTGCGCAGGTCACGGAACCCAAAAAAGACGGTGTCACCGTCGGGGGAGGAGTGAACAGTGGCCAGAACATTGCCGTCTTTGCTGAAAGCCGCCCCCATGTGCGGTCGGCGGGACCGGACGAAGTCCACGACAGGGCCGAGACGGAGAGTTCTGACCGTAGATGCGTGGAGGCCTGCGAGATAGCGGAGCGTGCGGCCGCCGGGGGCCCAGCGCAGTGAGCTGGCCGTCTCATCGACGAGGGAGTGACGGAACACCGGACCGACGGGGCCCGTGACGCGCCAGACGAGGATCTCGTCCGTGTCGATGGCCGCCAGGAACTGCCCGTCCGGGCTCAGGACCGCTTCGACGGTCCCCGGGTGCCCGACGGTATGGAGGAGCTTGCCCGAGGACACCTGCCACACCTGAATCTTCTCCGCGGTCAGGGTCAGCAGCGCCCTGCTGTCCTGGCTGAAGGAGAACTGCAGGCCGCGGCATCCGGATCGGGCTTTCGACAACTGCGTAGCGGTCAGTTCCCGCCGACTGTTCGTGTCATACACCTCCAGCCGGGCGGAACTGCCGCGGCACAAGGCCAGCAAACGGTCATCAGGGCTCGCCTTGCCCCGGACAGGGCCGTCGGCGGCACCGGCACGCCGCTCCAGGAGCAGCCGGCCACTGGCGATTTCCCTCAGCTGCACGCTGTGATCCGCACCGTAGACGATGACGGTCCGCCCGCTGGGGCTCATCTGCCCCACAGCCGCGCGGACCGGCGGCCGGCCTGTAGGCCTGCCCTCGGCCAGGTTCCACAGTCGCACGCCGCTGTCGCTGTTCAGCACGGCAGTGCCCGACTCGGCGCTCACCTCGGGATAGTCGTCAGCGTATGGTCCAAGGCCTGCGTAGGAGGCCAGTTGCCGATGCGTCGACACATCCCATTGCCTCACCTGGTGCCTTCCGGTGCTGACCACGGTCCGCCCGTCCAGGTCGAGGAACTGACCTGCGGCCGGATCACCGTCGGACACGGTGAAAGCGTCCTCCTCCTTCTGCCACGCCGCGGCGAGCAGTGCCGATCGCGTCTCGGGAAGATCCGCCAACCGCCATGCGGCCACGCTCAGCAGCATGGCTCTCTTCGGGTCCTCGAAACGTATGCCGTCGGCCACCGCTGCGATACGGCGTGCCTCGGCCCGCAGTTGCTCCCGCTTCCAGAACTGGCTCTGGCGAAATGCGGTCAGGCCGGCGATGAGGGACAGGGCGAGCAGGATGGACAGAGCGGCGGCGGACCGGCGCAGTTTCCGGGCGGTACAGGCCGCGAGGTGTTGTTCCCGCTCGCGTGCGGTGAGGCAGGCGACGAGGAAATCGTGTTCCAGAACGGTCAGGTCCAGCGCGGACCCGCCCACGAAGTGTTCTTGCGCGGTGAGAAGGAGGGTGCCCCGGTACAGAGCCCCCGGGTCACGACCGAGCTCGTCCCATGTGCGGGCGGCTTCGGTCAGTCTCCGGTGCGCGCGGAGCCGTTCACGGTCGGTCTCGATCCAGCCGCGCAGCCGGGGCCAGGCTGTCAGCAGTGCCTCGTGGGCCAGGTCAACGGCGTCGTCGTCGAGGACGAGCAGGCGCGCTGCGGACAGGGCATGCAGAACCCGGGTGGCCTCCTGACCGCTGGTGGCATGCAGCTCGGCGCGTTCTGCGGGCCGGCGGGTGTCGGGGGTGCCGTCGCCAGGGGTGACCAAGCGCAGCAGGAGACAGCGGGCTGTGTGTGCCTCGCTCTCCGTGAAGCGGTTGTAGACGTCTTCGGCTGTCTTGGCGATCGCACTGTGCAGGGTACCGGCGGCTTCGTAAGCGGTCTCGGTCAGTGCGCGGCCGGTGCAGTGACGCCAGGTCTCCAGCAGCGCGTGCGACAACATCGGCAGCGCGCCCGGCTCGCCCTCGACCTCGTCCAGCAGCCGGGCGGTCAACGAGCGCTCCACGAGACGCCCGGTCGCAGCGGCCGGCCTGACGATCGCCTCCCGCAGTTCTTCACGGCTCATCTGTCCGACCGGAACAGTGGCATTCCGCAGCGCCTGGGTGAGACCGTGATGTTCGAGGCAGTGGCCGTAGAAGTCCGCCCGGACAGCGGCGACCACGCGCAGCCGGCTGCCGGGGGCGCGGGCGGCCAGCAGCCGGTCGAGGAAGTCGGTGCGTTCGGCCGCGTCCCGGCAGAGGGTGAACAGCTCCTCGAACTGGTCCACGATCAGCCAGGTGTCCGCGTCCGTGTCCGGCACCGGGACCAGGCGGGGCGCGTGGGTAGTCACCGGGTGCTCACCCGGAGTCAGGACGCGGATCGCCGCCGGACGCAGGGCCGGGTCGACAGCTTCGCGGAGCCGGGGAATCAGTCCGGCACGCAATAGGGACGACTTGCCGCTGCCGGACGGGCCGAACACGGCGGTGAAACGGCGGCCGCGGACCACGTCCAGCAGCTGGGCGGTCAGTCGTTCACGGCCGAAGAACAGCTCGGCATGCACCGGCTCGTAGCGGGCCAGGCCGCGATAGGGGGGCGGGGCAGAGCCCTCGCGGGGTACGGCCGCCGCCTGTGCGGCCGTCTTCCGCCAGCGTTCCCGCCACTCGTTCTCGTCCCCGCCGCAGGCGCGCACGTAGGCCAGCGTCACCTCGCAGGAGGGCACCTTCTGGCCCGCCGCCGCCTGGGACAGGGTGGTAACCGAATACCCCACGCGCTGAGCCATGACCCGGTAGGTGAGGCCGCCGGCCTCCTGCCTCAACTTGCGCAGCTCCTGCGCGAAACGTTGCACCGGCCCCGCGGCCGGATCCACCGGCAGCTCGCGCCGACCCGCCACCGTCTCATCTCCTTCGGCACCGAGACACGGACCAGCGGCCAACCTACGCAAGGTCACTCCGGCGCCGGCAGACGCCATCGAGTCATTGTTCGGCGACCGAAGAGGGCTGACGAACAACGCGAAGCCCGTTGAAATCGGTGGTGAAAGGCCGAGGAAGTGGCAAGCCTCCCTCTTCTTGCGGCCACGTCGGGACTGGGGTGACGGTGATTCGACGTAGATCGGCCTCGGTGGAGTGGAGACGCAGCTTGTGTCCGCTCATCCGTCCGTCCGGCACTTCTGGCACAGCCTGTGCTGCCGGCAGGCGCCGCCCAGCCATCCCGGCCAGGTCTCACTGGATCCAGCCTGGTACCTACGGCCGCCGCGCAGAGCGGCAGCGCTGAGGCAATCACGGCTACAGCGCAGAGCAGCAGCGCTGCGGCGTCGTGGCACTTTATCGGCCAAACCGCAGCGACGCGGGGCATCTGCGGGGACGCCGAAAGGCGCTATCAGTTCGACTACGGGTGGCCCTATCAGTGCAGGGGGCCGCACACCGGCGGTCTGTTCTACCTGTATGTCTACTTCTGATCCGTTCGCGGGATGACTGAGTCGTTTATAGCCGTGCATGCCGACGGACGTGCATGATCCAGGCCAGGGGCCGCTCGGCTGCCCAGCGGCGGGGTGGCCCTGACCGCAATTTTGTGATCAGCGGTGTAGACGGCTGTGGCCGTGGCATCTTGGCCGAGTGATGCACGAAGAAGAACGGGAGTGGCTGGCGACTCAGCGTCCGTCGCGCGTGCGCGAGGTCCAGGCCGGTCGGCTGGCCTGGACCGAGATCGACCTGATCGACATCGAGGGCGGGTTCGCGCATCCGTTGCGGGACGGGCTGGAAGTCTTCGGCGTCCATGTGAACTATCTGCGGGTCGGCCAGCCTCGCCACCTGGTGGCGGCGCTGGACGGCACCAGACCGATCGCGCCCTATGTGATCGTGTCCTGCCACGGCGACGAGGGACGCATCCTGATGGAAGACGTCGCCGACGAACTGGCCAGGTTCCAGCCGTTCAACGGTGCCGTCGGACCGGACCGAGTACGCGAGCACTTCCACCTGCCAGGCAGTGTCACTCTCGTCACCGGCTGCGACACGGGAGAGCCTGCGCTCGCCGAGGCCTTCCTCGACGCCGGCGCCAGCATCTATATCGCCCCTCGGGGCGGCCCGTTCGGCTATGCGAGCGTGTTCGCCCCGCTGTTCTTCTTCTACGAGCTCACCGAACAGCGCACCCCCATGGAGGCCGTCGAACGCCTGCGCGCGCACGACGACGAACTCGCCATGTGGCAACTCTACCGACGCTGACCCGAAAGCCCGCGGCCCATCCGGCTCGCATACGCGGGGTCTGTGGCCGGCGGTGATCCTCGGGGGTCGAAGCGCGCTGACGGAGCCCATTGTGTATTTCACTAGGAATGCGGCGCGCCGAGAATGTAGCGGATTGGCTCAGAAGTTTTGTTCCAAGGGACGTGCGCGGTCGAGTAGTTGCTGGTGAGGTATGAACTCCGTCTCGATGGGAGAGACGGGCCCTTGTGCTTCCTCGGTCTGCCGGGCAGATCACGGACGTACTGCGCACGAGCCCTCACAGGGGGCCGCTCGTGGGCATCGGACTGAGTCAGCAGCTGAGGAAAGAAACGAGACGTGCATATCCGAATCGCTTGTCGCTCAGTGCTCGTCGCCGTTCTGCTCTCCTTCGCGGCCGTTCCGGCGTCCGCGGCCGGCGAGGGGGCACGGGCCGACCGCTCCTGTGGCGATCTGCGGTTGACGGGCTCACTGCCCGCACCGCCCGTGGGTATGGCCGTACAGCAGGAGGTCTCGATCGGCGTGGACTGCAGGCCACGGCTCGGTAGGTTGCGGCTGACGCCGCTCGGCCGGGCCGGTGGAACCGCGGCAGGGGCCGGGATCAAAGACACCGAAAGCGGCCGGCATCGGCTCTCCAGCTGGAACGAGATATACGACTGCTGTCATATCCGCATGACCGCCCTGTACTTGACGTCGCACTGGGCCACCGAAGGCGGTCGCGTCGTGAGCGCGGGCGCCGGCGCCACCCAGCAGTGGAACCGTGAGCCGTGGGATGCGGGTTGGTCGCGGAAGTCGGCCACCGAGGGCGTAGACCGCGCCACCGGCTGCCTCGCCTCCAGCAGCGAGGCACACGCGGACTTCACCCACCGCGGAATCTTCGACGCGACCGGGGCCTGGTACGCCGACACCCACCACTCGTACGTCGACCTCAAGGCCGACGGCACCGCCTTCTGCCACTTCGAGGTGAACCTGCGTCACACCTTCATCGGCTTGAACTGGCGGCGCGGCTGCGGCTGACCGGCCCCGACGACGGCCGGAGTGCGCCGCGCCGCGCAGCAATCGTCAACTGGGCTTTCGTCCCACTTCCTGGCTCCCGTAGGACAGGGGGCGCTGCCGGCGGCACGCGCAACCCCGACAGCGTGCCGCACGGTGGGCGCCATCGCGGAGGCGAGGCTCGCCGGGATGAGCACACGTTCGGCGGCCGCGGCCCGGCCGGCTCCGCTGTGCGCAGGCCGGGGGCGGGGGCGGCACACAGCAGGGAGGGCTCGCCGCTGACCGACGGACCAAAGACCACGGTGAACCGGCTGGAACAGGCCGGCCGGAACAGGCTCTCGGTGGGCTAGGACAACGCTTGGCTCGTGCCGCGTATGGCCGTGATGAAGCCAGTGCCGGACGGATTGGCTGTTGGCCGGCCGTACTGGTCAGCGACGGCGTCCAGTGGATGGATCCGGGTGTGCCAGCCGTGGTCACCGAGCCAGTCGGCGGTCCTCGAACCCAGGCCGCCCTTCCACAGCGAGGTGATGTGCGCGACCGACGGATCGTCGAGAACGGTCTGCCCGCTGCGTCCCCGCTCCAAGACGAGCCGGCTGACCGGGGCGGACAGTTCACCGACCGTGGTGAGCAGCCCGGCCGCCTCCTCTGCGGTGAGATAGACCAGCAGGCCTTCGACGCCCCAGGCGGTTGGCTGCGCCGGGTTGAACCCCGCGTCGATCAGCCGATCGGCCCAGGCGGTATGCAGCAGGTCCACGGGAAGGGCCGTTCTGTCGCAGCGCGCTACGGCGGACTCCGCCGCCAGCACACGGTGCTTGAACTCCAAGACCGGCGGCAGGTCGAGCTCGTACAAGCGGATCCCACGCGGCCAGGGGAGCCGGTAGGCGCGGGTGTCCAGCCCGGCTGCGAGCAGGACCACCTGGTTGCAGCCGGAACGCAGAAGCTGGTCGTCGTAGAAGCGGGTCCGGATCACCGTCTGGGCCCTCAGGATCTTCGCCAGCGGACCGGGGCTGTGCGGTCGCATCGGCTCTCCCGACGCGGCCAGAAAGGCTGCAGCATACGGGTCATCGAACAAGGCGTTGCCGGCTGCGCTCTCATCAGCGCGGACCTGGGCCACGGCCAGCGCCGTTTTCGACACGGCGCTCAGCAGCTGCCACTTCGTCATGACGCCCCACCGTACAGCGCTGTCGATACATCTGTGGCGATCCATTGGGGCATTGGCGGAACACAGCTGTCAGACTCGGCGAGCACCTGCCCGAGCTGAGCAGCAACCCCCTGCTCGGGATCCGGGACGGTGAGATGATCGAAGTGCGGGATGCCCCCGGCGGAGGGCACCAGTAGGTGTCCCAGCTCCGGAAGCCCTCACGCAGGTGATCAAGGAGCTGTATGACCGCCTCCTTGTTCAGGGGGCGGGTGTAGTGGTCGGTCAGGGGCTGGTTGGTGGGCTCCCGGATCCCATCCACCGGTGTCGCAGGTCGGGAAAGGTGCGCGTGGGGTGCTCGGGGCTGTGGAGTGCGCCCGGCATACGGCCGCGGCGGGTTTGATCTGGCCGAAGGGCCGGCACCGGTGCGCCGATGCCGGGCATCTTGATGCCGGTGCGTCGTACGGCGCGGTTCCGGTCCGTTGTCACCTTCTCGTGGCGCTGTTGTGGGAGGGGGCGGAGTACGTGCGGCCGTCGTGGGCCGCCGGTGACCGTGTATGCGGTGGCTGCTGCCGGACGAGCGCCGTCGAGCCACTGCGCGGAGGAGAGGCCGGGCAGGGGGAGGCCACCCTTTTAGGGGGCGATGTCGGCGTAGTAGGCGTAGTCGCCCGAACCGCTAGCGCGTGTCTCTCTGATGGGTCGGTCAGTTGATCGGATGTGACCGTCCGATTAGTGATCACCGACGCGATGTGGGACCGGATCGAGCCGCTGATGCCGGCGGATCCGGTCCGCGGGCGACGCTGGGCCGACCATCGCCGCACTCTCGAGGCCATCGCTTGGAAGTACCGCACCAACTCGCCCTGGCGGGACCTTGCCGACGAGCTCGGCTCGTTCCAGACCGCTCACAAACGGCTGATCAGATGTATCTGGCCGCAGACGGAGGTGCCAGGCCCCTGGCCTTCGCCGTCACCGCAGGCCAGGCTGGTGATGCACCCGCCTTCGAGACGGTGATGTCCCGTATCCGCGTGCCTCGCACGGGTCCGGGCAGGCCTCGAACCCGGCCCCTGGCCGTTGGCCGACCGCGCGTACTCCTCACGCGCCATCCGCAGCCACCTGCGGCGTCGGGCATCCGAGCGGTCATCCCGCAGCCTTCCGACCAAGTCGGACACCGCCTGCGGCGAGGTCGCTTCGGCGGCCGCCCACCCGGCTTCGACAGCTCGGTGTATAAGCAGCGGAACTCGGTGGAGCGGTGCATCAACCGCCTCAAACAGTGGCGCGGCCTGGCCACGCGAACCGACAAGCTCGCGATCGCCTACCAGGCCGCGCTTCACCTCGCGGGCATCCTCATCTGGACCCGACGCTGACCAAAGAAACAGAACCTAACCCTGAGCCCCTCACCCCCCGTCCACAACTCGCCGCCACTCCCCAACAACCGCAGCCGAAACCGCCCCTGCCCATCCCTTCTGGCGAGCCGCGCCGCCGATGTGGAACGCGTCGATCCCAGCCGCCCGAAGCTCGGCCACATGCTCGAGCCGCAACTCGCCTGCAGCCTCATCCGCTACCGCAGACTCACCAACCCCTCGCACAAGGGTCACCACCCGCAAGTTGCGCGATCCGGCCACCGGACAGATCGTGGAAGTGACTGTGAAGGACCGCACCGTGCCGGAGTAGCGTGCGCAGGTCGGGTATCCGGACCGGCAGCACCGCGAACATCCCCGCAAGGAACGGTGGTGACCGTGAAGGCCACCGGCGTGAGCGGGGCCCGTGGACCTGGTCGTGCTCGCCGAGCGCTTGGAGCACAGCCCTGTTCGCGGTCGGATATCCGCTGGGTTCAGGAACGGCGGTGTCGTGGAGGCGCGAGGTCGTCGCCGCCCTTGGGCAAGGCGCGACGTCATCTGTACGGCCGTGCCATGGTGCTCCCTCCGGATCAACGCATCGGAGGACCACGTAATGATCAAGGGCTACGACGTTTCCGCATTCCAGGACGCGCACTTCCCCACCGTCGGCACCAGCTTCGCGTTCATCAAGGGCACTGAGGGCCGCTCCTACGTCAACCCCAAGCAGAAGGAACAGACCGCGCACGCCCGTGCCGCGGACCTGGTCGTCGGCTTCTACCACTTCCTGCACCCGGGCCACATCAAGGCACAGGCGGCCCACTTCGTGGAGGGGTCCGTGAGCATCGAGTACGACCTCCTGGTCATCGACTGGGAATCCAACCCCAGTGGCACCGCGGCGACCTGCGCGGAGAAAGATGCCTTCATCGCCGAGGTCAAGCGGTTGCGCGGCTCCAACCACAAGATCGGGTTGTACTGCAACCGGGACTTCTGGCGCCACCGGGACACGACCGGCAACGCCGGTGACTTCCTCTGGATCGCCGAGTACGGCGTGACCCCGGGCAAGCCCAACGTCCGGGCCGGATGGATGTTTCACCAGTACACCGACAAGCCTCTGGACACCAACGTAGGGAACTTCGCCTCCAAGGCCGAGCTGGTCGCGTTCGCGGGTGGCATCAACGGCAAAAGGAAGTAACCTTCGGGACGCTGGCGCGCTCCGCAAGCGCGAACCCGACCAAGATCTACATTGACCGCACCCGCTCGGTCCGTCGACCGAACCGGCGGATGAGCGGCGGGATCACCGCCAGGTGATCGACGCGATTGCCTTCAAGATGTGGGCCGTCGACGGCACCTGGGGGCGGGTGTTCACCGCGCTGATGGCCGAGGCCGACGCCGAAGAGCAGCCGGATCCAGCATCGCGGCGCGCATCGGGCGGTACAGCGAGAGATAGCCGTCGGCCTCCTGCTCGCCGCGCTCCCCGTAGCGGTAGACGGCATCACGGCGGCCGTCGAGGCCGTCGCGGTTGTTCCTGTGAACGTGTTGCGCCTTGTCGGAGGCCACTTCCACCGCGTCGAAGTAAGCGGCCCACTCGGCTGCGTGTGCCGGGATTGATCCACACGGTGAGGTAGGCCGCGTGCAGGGCGTCCATGAGTACGCTCGCCAGGCCCCGCCGCTGGAAGCCGGTACACCTAGCCCGGATCGTCGTGGTCCAGGGCACCCCTGACAATGAGCTCATCGACCTGTGGAACCGCTCCTGCGTGCCCCTGACGGGCCAGGGACCCGACCACCAGGGCTACCTGCTCACCCTCGCCGGCCGGGAATTCGCCGCGGGCAGGTTCACCGACATCTCCTTCACCCGCGCGCCGGTCGACGTCGTCTTCCCCGAGGACGGACCGGAAGGCCAAGGCGGCCGCGCAGGTCCTGGCCGAATTCTGGAGCACCGGCGACCCCACCCCGGCACGCCTGCGTGAGGTCCTGCTGCCCGTCATGCGCGAACACTTCGCCACGGGCACCGACCGCTTCAGCGACGACGGTGTGCTCCTCGTGGCCCGCCCCGGCCCGCCCTCTGACCGGATGTCTTGAGCGCAAGCCCCGTCCTTTAGGACTCCGTCGGGAAACCCGTAAACCGGTGATGATGAGTGTGCCGGGCTGCCATGATCGGCCTGTTCGCTGATCGAGGGTGGGGCTGGATGTCGCTGGAGCCGCGGGCTGATCGCGGGGTGCCGGAGCTGACTGCGCGGGTCGTGCGGGCTTCGTTTCCGAAGGGGACGCTTGCGGTCCGTGTCCGTGAGGCGCTTGGTCCGTTTGTTCGCGGACGAGTCCTTCGCCGAGGCGTTCCCCGGACGGGGACGGCCCGCGGTTTCGCCCGGGGCATTGGCGCTGGTGTCGGTGCTGCAGTATGCCGAAGGGCTCACCGACCGGCAGGCCGCTGACCAGGTGAGGACCGGCTCTCCGGGCTGGCTGCGGGAGATCCCCGCTGTCCAGGTCCTGCGCCGGGCCTGGGTCGAGCAGTACCACCGTGATGGCAAGGGGTGCGCTGGCGGGAGGGCAAGGACCTCCCGCCGGGCAGATGCCGGCTCTCCTCGCCCTACGACCCCCGACGCCCGCTACGGCGTGAAGAGGGGCTCAGGCTGGTGCGGCTACAAGACGCACC
The DNA here is from genome assembly GCF_016741855.1 of Streptomyces musisoli. Classification (GTDB taxonomy): domain Bacteria; phylum Actinomycetota; class Actinomycetes; order Streptomycetales; family Streptomycetaceae; genus Streptomyces; species Streptomyces musisoli. The sequence goes on from NZ_JAERRH010000039.1 coordinate 23,453, forward strand.
TGAGCGAGACCTGCGAACCCGATGTCCCCCATCTGATCACCCAGGTGGTCACCACGGACGCGACAGTCGCCGACACCGAAGTCACCGAGGCCGTCCATCAGGGCCTGGCCGCACGGGAGTTACTGCCTGGCGAGCATGACGTTGACGCCGGCTATGTTACCGCCGCGCACATCGTCACTGCCCGGGACGGATCGAGCTGCTGGGGCCGGTCGGACTGGATACCTGCCACGAGAACCACGAGGGCGAGCACTTCACGCAGAGCGCGTTCACCGTCGACTGGCAGGCCCGCAAGGTCACCTGCCCCGAGGGCAGGATCAGCGCCAGCTGGTCAGACCAGCGAAAGAGCAGCGGAACTCCCATCACGCGGGTGCACTTCACCTCCCAGGACTGCGGCAGTTGCCCCGTGCGCATGAAGTGCACCAAGGCGGCGGACGGCAGACGAGGCCGCAGTCTGACCCTGCTTCCCCGGGACCAGCAGCAGGCGCTGGAAGCGCGGCGCCGCGAGCAGCTGACCGAGCAGTGGCAGCAGCGTTACAACATCCGCGCCGGCGTGGAGGCCACGATCTCCCAGGCGGTCCGGCGCACCCGCATCCGCCGGACCCGCTTCACCGACCTGCCCAAGACCCACCTCGAACACGTCTTCGCCGCCACCGCCATCAACATCATCCGACTCGACGCCTGGCTCACCGAAACCCCACTCGGCCAGACCAGGACCTCGCATCTGGCCCGACTTGACCTGGCCGCATAGAGGCCCGCCTACACCCGGTTCACGGATTTCCCAACGGAGTCCTTCAGGGCCGGGAGGATGTCAACGAATCCAGGCACCGATCCGGCCCGGGGCGGGGAACGCCCGTCACAACCCACCCCGGCCGGTCACCACGTGCCCGCTCGCACGGCTCGCATGGAGGAAACCGCCCCCGATGACCACGACACCGCTCAAGCTCCCGCCCGACGAACCGGCCCAGAGCCCGGCCGTGGACGACCGCACCCGACAGGCCGGTGAGGTTTGCTCCGCCGGGACGCCCGGCTGCCCCGCCACGAACCCGGGCGGCATCCTTCACCACGGCGCCGGCGGCCCCACCCCCTTGTACGCGCATCTGCGCGCGCACCATCCCGTCTTCCACGACCCGCTGCTCGCATCTCGCCTGCGCCGAGGTCGTGCAGGTACTGCGTGAGGCTTTTGCCCTCGGCGGCGGCAGCGCCAGGCGGCGCGGACGCCCTCCATTTCCTCGTCGCAGAAGGACACGTTCAGTGATGGCACGACCCGTGGTACCTAGTCGATACCACGCTCCTCTAGGCAGGTGAGCGGGGTCAGAGCGGGGCGACCATCACCAGCGAACAGATCCGATGGAGGAGGGATCGGGGACGGCAGCAGCCGGGATGATGGCACCGAGGTGAGGTGACGCGCTTCCACCGCTCTGGCCGCGTCCCCCCGCCCCTGCCGGCACCGGGCATGCCGCCCCCGCATTCCCCAGTTGGTTCACTACGTGAACCAACTGGGGCGCAGAGCACACGGGGAAGGCCGAGATCGGCATCAATCAGGGACAGGTCAGCCCGCCGGGACGTTCACCGAGGTGCCCCCGCGTCCCGAGCCGGAGCAGCTCTTCTCCCATGCGGATGACGACGGCCATCTGATCGCGTTGCCTCGCCGCGCTCGCAGAAGGCGGCGGCCCGGAACAGAAGACCATCGCTTCCACCTGCAGCGACGGTCTCATCACTGTGCCCCCCGATGAAGATCCCGACCGAGCGGTGCCGCGCATGCGACAGCACTTTGGTCCGGCGCCTGCCGGTCGCCGACGCCGCGCACCGCCCCGTCGGCATCGCCTCTCTCGGCGACGTGGCGGTCGAACGGGACGCGGAATCGGCACCCGGGGATGTGAGCGCGCAGAGTCGCCCCGTAGGCCGCAGCCGAGCGAAACGATCTTCAGGTGTGTCTTCCCGGTGAATGACGCGCCGGGCCTGGCCGGTATCGCGGCAGCAGCGCTCGACAAGGCGCACACCACACTCCCCCCCCGTACGCCGGGCGGCCCGTCCGCGCCGGCCCGGTTCCCCGTGCTGTGCTGTGCCGCTTGGGCATGAGTGCCGCATGCGGCGGGTGAAATAGGTGCACAGGGGAACTCGTAGGGCGCACATCACTGCTTCCCGAGGAGTGAGTGGTCATGTCTACGGGAACGCTTCTGGCGATCATCATCCCGATCGTTGTGGTGGTCGCCCTGGCTGCTGTAGCGATCTCACTGATGACGCGACGCCGCCATCTCCGTGAGCGTTTCGGCCCGGAGTATGAGCGGACGGTCCAAGGCGCGGACAGCCGGATGGCTGCTGAGCGCGAGCTGAGGCAGCGCGAGCGGCGGCATGACTCGCTGGAGATCAAACCGCTGCCGTCCGCCTCGCGGGATCGCTACACACGTGAGTGGACCAGCGTCCAGCAGGAGTTCGTGGATCAGCCGGAGGATGCGGTCCACGACGCGGACCGGCTCGTGACTTCCCTGATGCACGACCGCGGCTACCCGACCGAGGGGTTCGAGCAGCAGATGAAGGACCTGTCGGTGGAGCACGGCCGCACCCTGGAGCACTACCGCGCCGCTCACGAGGTGGAGAACCTCAGCACCCGGAGCCAGGCGACGACCGAGCAGCTGCGGGGCGCCATGGTGCACTACCGCGCCCTGTTCGACGAGCTGCTTGCCGACGGTGGCGGCCGGGCCCAGCCCGCCCGGTCCTGACCCGACGACGATTTCGCACGGAGGCGAACATGCACCGAAACGATGACATGGGCCGCAGCGACGGCCTGTCCACTGACGATCTCGCACAGCCGGCCGGCGGGGAAGCGGGCCACGCCGCAGAAGGAGCGCCCGCACAAGCGCCCACCTATCCGGGTGAGGCCACGGCCACCCCCACGGACACCTCCGCGGCCGGAACAGAGAGCCGCGGCAGCGAGTCGACCACTGACGCCTCCGAAGCGGCGCCCCCCGACAGGTCACAGGACGAGGAGCTGCCGCAACTGCTGACGGACGACGAGGGGCGAGGCTTCCGCGACCGCTGGCAAACGATCCAGAACCGGTTCGTGGACGACCCCCGTGAGGCCGTGCACGACGCCGACACCCTGGTCGCGGAAGTCATGCAGACCCTGGCCACCACCTTCGCCCAGCACAAGAAGGACCTCGAGGGCCAATGGGGCGAGGGCGAAAAGGTCGACACGGAGCAACTACGCGGGGCGCTGCGCCGCTACAGGTCCTTCTTCAACCGGCTGCTCAGCACCTGATACCGCTCAGCACTCAGCACCTGATACCTCAGTGCTCGGGCCTGCGGCTATGGTGATGCCGGGCACCTCCCGGCACGGATGCCCGACGGGCGGACCGTGCAGCTCCCTGTTCATGGCCTGGCGCTTCTCACGCGCACGGAGCCCAGGCAGCTCTCCATGACGGTGTACCGGGATCTCGCGGTCGCCCGCGGCGTAGCCGACAGCAACAGACGACGATCCCGGGCCCGGCCCGGCCCCCGGCCGCACGCCGGATGTCGTGGGCGGCGTCAGCACACCGTTGCTGCTCTTGCCTCTGTATGCCGCTCACCTTCGCGTCCGGCCGTCCGACTGCTTCCCGCCCGCCCCGCCGGCGGTCGGGGTGGCGAGGTCCCGCCTGATGCGCTGGGCGAGCTGTCGTGCGACGTACCGGTGGTAGCGGTAGTTGGGGTGGATCAGTGCCGGATCCCCCCATCCACCTGCGCCGACCACGCCGATCTTCTCGCTGTACCCTTCCACCCACTTCGTGTCGCGCGGAGCACAGGCGTCTTTCCCGACGGTGGCGTGGTGCGTGTCGACGAACTGTGCCGGCACCCCCCGCGCGTCGGCGCTCGCCGTCGCGGAGGCCATGACGGCATTGACATCGTCGAGGAGCTGGCGCAACCAGTCGAGGTCTTTCCGCCCGAGCGTGAACAGCTCCTGGGAGTTGGGGGCGCACGTGCCGGTGTCCTGAGGGATCACAGTGGGGTAGCCGACCACATAGATACGTGCGTGCGGCGCCCTGGCGTGCAGCTCGCCGAGCAGTGTCCGGTACCTGCCGGCCAGCGCCTGTCTCGGCCCGTCGAGGCCGGGGTCGTCAGCGGGCAGGCCCAGGCCCGCGTATTGCCCGTTCCTGAGGTTGTCCTGGCACCGGCCGGGATTGTCGTCGCCGGCGGCGTCTGCTTCCAGGCACGCGGTTGCCAGGAGGCTGAAGTAGTCGTTGCCGCCGATGCCGACGGTGACTACGTCCGTGTCGGGGCGCACCGCGTCGATCTGCGGTGCGCGCAGCGGGAACGGCGTCAGTGGATCAGGCTGGGGTATGCCGAACCTGTCGAGCGATGCGTGTCCGGTCGGCCTCTGCGGCGTGTCGAGGATGTCGTCGGTCCTGGCTCCTCCGCACGTCACATTCACCGTGCGCCCCAGTCGGCCTGCCAGCTCGTCCTTGAGCACGTAGGGGTAGGAGCCCAGCGTCTGTTCGCATCCCGACTTCCCGGCTTCGTCATGCTCCGCAGGATCACCGGCGAGGCGGGTGTAGCCCGCCGAGTACGAGTCTCCGAGATTGACCATGCTCAGCATCGGGGCACGCATGCGGGGCCCGTCCGTGCCGGCGCTCGTGCCGGCTCCCGCCCCCACTGTGCCGGCAAGCGCCATAAGCGCCGCACCCGCAGCCATCGTCCTCTTCTTGGAACGCACGAGTCGTCGTCACCCTTCAGCAGGGGCAACTGCTGTCGCCCTTTAACGGACCTGTCCCCGCGCGCGAGACCGACACGCCCCGCATCACCCGTATGCGGCCGCCCTGGTCACCCTCGCGGCCGGTGGTACGCCGGGTGCCACGCGCGCGCTGCACCGAAAGGAGCGAAGCCCCCGCCCACAGTGCCGCGTACGCGACTGCCGCTGCGGTCAGAGGCGGCCCGGTCTCACCCGGCGCAACCAGACACCCAGCTGCCCCTGAGCACGCCGGCTCATGACCGACTGCCGGCCGACCCGGCCGTGGACGGTGGACGATGACCTGGGGGCGCTCATCGCGCCGCTCCTGCCGCCCCGGCCCCTGAAGGCTCCCGGCCCGCGGCCGGTGCCGGACCGGCTGTGCCCATCCCGTACGTGCTGCACGACGACGTCGCCTGGCAACTGCTGTCCCTGAAACCGGGGTTCGGCTCGGGCCGGACCTGCCGGCCGCGGCTGGAGCGGTGGCGGCCGCGGCCGTACGAGCCCTCACCGGG
>NZ_JAERRH010000004.1 GCF_016741855.1 Streptomyces musisoli
GTTCGATGCGGGGGTTTTCTGCGTTCCGGACCCATCCGCGTCATCTAGGCTCGACGGCATGCGCTACGACCTGGTGATCTTCGACAACGACGGTGTCCTGGTGGACAGCGAGTCCATATCGAACCGGCTCCTCGCCGCCTATCTGACCGAGCTGGGACACACGACGTCGTACGAGGACTCCATCCGGGACTACATGGGCTCCGCCATGCACCGGATCCACGAGCTGGTCCTGGAGCGGACCGGACGGCGACTCCCCGCCGACTTCGACGACGTCTTCCACGCGCGCGTCTTCGCCGCGTTCGAGCAGGAGTTGCGGCCCGTGGCCGGAGTGGCCGGCGTACTGGAGAAGCTGGCCGCGGACGGCATGCCGTACTGCGTGGCCTCCTCCGGGAGCCACGCCCGGATCCGGGTGGGGCACCGGACGACCGGGCTCGACCGCTGGTTCGCGGAAGAGCGCATCTTCAGCTCGGAGGACGTCGGGCGGGGAAAGCCGGCGCCGGACCTCTTCCTGCACGCCGCCGAACGGATGGGCGTGACCCCCGACCGGTGCGTGGTCGTGGAGGACTCCCCGCTGGGCGTACAGGCGGCCGTGGCGGCCGGGATGGACGTGTACGGGTTCACCGCCATGACACCGGCGGCGAAACTCGCGGCAGCCGACGAACTCTTCTCCGACATGGGCGAGTTGGCCGACCTGCTGGTATGACCCGCGTCGGCGGCCCGGGCTGACATTTGTCATGCGGAGCTCCGGACGATCGTTTCTACTGCCGGACCCGCTCCGACAGCGAAGCTGGGGGCATGACGAAGAACACGGGGTCCCAGGTCCGCAAGCCGAGCGTGCTCGACAACTTCAAGCCGCTGCTCATCGATGTGGCGGTGCCGCTCGGCTCGTACTACGTCTTCAAGGACGCCCTCGGCATGAGCACCTTCGCGGCGCTCGCCTGGAGCAGCGTGGTGCCCGCCATGCGGACCGTATGGGCCCTGGTCAAGGAGCGGAAGACCAACGGACTCGCGGCGATCATCCTCGCCGCGAACCTCGTCTCGCTGCTCCTGACCTTCGTCACGGGCGACCCGCGGCTCATGCTGGCCAAGGACAGCGGTGTCAGCAGCACGGTGGCCATCGGCATCCTGGTGTCCGTCCGGCTCGGCAAGCCGATGATGACCGCCGGCATGAAGCCCTTCCTCATCAAGGGCGACACGGCCAAGGAAGCCGCCTGGCAGCGGCTCGCGTCCGGTGCGGCGGCCGACTCCGCGGCCTTCCGGCGCAAGGAGAACGCGTTCTCGGTCGTCTGGGGCACGGTGCTGCTCGCCGAGTGCATCGCGCGGTTCGTGGGCGCCTACACCGTCCCGGTGGACACCATGGTGTGGCTCGGCAGCGTGTTCATGATCGGCGCCATCGCGATCGGCTTCGTGGTCAGCGGCGGGCTGGCGGTGGAGCCGATGGAGCGGATGCTGAAGGCCGAGGCCGAGGCCGTGGCGGAGACGGAGGCCGGCCAGGCCGAGCAGCCGGCCATGTCCGTCGCCGCCTGACCGCGGAACCCTGCGGGTAAAGCTGAGGGAAATTCATCTTTGGCTGGATCTACCCACAGGTAGCCTGGGGCCCTACTCTCGCCGCCATGACTGATGTGCTGCGGCGCGGCAGGGCCTCGCTGGCGTTCGGCTTCTTCGCCCAGGGCGTCGCCTTCGCCCTGCTGGTGACGCGTATCCCGGCCATCCAGGACCGGTACGGCATCTCCGACGCGCTGCTGCCCGTCTTCCTGGCGGCCGTGCCGATCCTCGCCGGGGTCGGCAGCGTGACCACCGAGCAGCTGGTGAAGCGAATACGGCCCAGCCGGCTGCTGCGCTGGTCCCAGCCGGTGGTGCTGCTGGCGCTGCTCGGTGTCGGGGCGGGCGGACACGGGCAGGTGGCCGCGGTGGCGCTGGCACTGGGCGTCTTCGGCCTGGCGGTCGGGGCGCTGGACGCGTCGATGAACATGCTCGGCGTCAGCCTCCAGCGGTCGTACGGGCGGAGCATCATGCTCAGCTTCCACGCCGCCTACAGCCTGGGCGGGATCCTGGGCGCCTCGCTTGCCTGGGCCGGGGCGCACTGGCATCTCGCGCTGTGGGTGTCGTACCTGCCGGTGGTGGCCGTGCTGCTGCCGGGGACGCTGGTGGGGAGCCGGTGGTACGTCGACGCGGAGCCCGGGGCCGTGCCGGAGGGCCGGGCGCAGGGCGGAGGCGTGGTCTTCGCACTGCTGCTGCCGCTGTGCCTGGTGATGACCTTCGCCTACATCGGGGACTCGACCGTCTCCAACTGGAGCGCGAAGTACCTGAAGGACGTGCTGGGCAGCTCGGAGCAGCTGGCGACCGTGCCGTACAACGTGTACATGCTGACCACGCTGGTGGGGCGGACCATCGGGGACCTCGGGGTGCGGAGGTTCGGGGCGACGGCGGTCGTACGGCTCGGGGCGCTGGTGGCGGCCGGCGGGTTCGCGGTGGTGGCGGCGGCACCCGGCGCGTGGGCCGGGATGCTCGGGTTCACCCTGCTGGGTCTCGGGCTGTGTGTGCTGGTGCCGCAGACCTTCGCGGCGGCGGGACGGCTGTTCCCGGGGGCGTCGGACGCGGCGGTCGCGCGGCTGAACATCTTCAATTACGTGGGCTTCCTGATCGGTTCGCCGCTCGTGGGTGCCCTGGGCGACGCCTGGAGCTACCGGGGTGCCATGCTCGTGCCGATGGTGTTGGTCCTGGTGACACTGGGGTACGCCAGGTCGTTCGCGGCTCAACCGGACCGATACGGTGGCGGGCATGAGCGGCCGCGCACAGCTGATGTGGGACGAGGCAGTAACGGGCTATGACTTCGGCCCGAACCATCCGATGGATCCGGTCCGGCTGGACCTGACCCGTCGGCTCGTGGGTGCCTTCGGGCTCGACCGGGAACTGAAGGTCGTCGCGGCGAAGCCGGCCGGCGAGTCGACGCTCCGGCTGGTCCACCGGGAGGACTACATCCACGCCGTGAAGGTCGCGTCGGCGGATCCGGCGGGGGCTCGCGGGGAGTACGGGCTGGGCACGATCGACGATCCCGCGTTCGCCGGGATGCACGAGGTGTCCGCGCTGATCGCGGGGCAGTCGGTCGGGGCGGCCGAGGCGGTGTGGCGCGGGGAGGCCGATCACGCCGTGAACTTCGCGGGCGGGCTGCATCACGCGATGCCGGGTGGGGCCTCGGGTTTCTGCATCTACAACGACGCGTCGCTCGCGATCGCGCGGCTGCTGGAGCTGGGGGCCGAGCGGGTCGCCTACGTGGACGTCGACGTGCACCACGGGGACGGTGTGCAGGCCGCGTTCTGGGAGGACCCGCGGGTGCTGACGATCTCGCTGCACGAGCATCCCCGTACGTTGTTCCCGCAGACCGGGTGGCCGCAGGAGACGGGGGCGGGCGCGGGGGAGGGTTCCGCGGTGAACGTGGCGCTGCCGGCCGGGACGGGGGACGCCGGGTGGGTACGGGCGTTCCACGCCGTGGTGCCGGAGCTGCTCGCCGACTTCCGGCCGCAGGTGCTCGTGACCCAGCACGGCGCCGACACGCACTTCGAGGATCCGCTCGCGCACCTGGCCGTCTCGCTGGACGCGCAGCGGGCGGTGCAGGTGGCGTGCCACGAGCTGGCGCACGAGTACGCCGGCGGGAAGTGGATCGCGCTGGGCGGGGGCGGGTACGCGGTGGTGGACGTCGTACCGCGGTCCTGGACGCATCTGGTGGGGATCGTGGCGGGGAAGCCGGTGGCGCCGGAAGCGGTGATCCCCGAGGGGTGGCGGCAGGAGGTGTTCGCCCGGACCCGGCAGTTGGGGCCGCAGCGGATGACCGATGGGCGGTGGCCGGTGGGGTACGGCGAGTGGGAGGCCGGGTACGACCCCGCGGACCGGATCGACCAGGCTGTGCTGGCCACTCGGCGGGCCGTGTTCCCGTTGCGGGGGCTGCTGCCTTAGCGGGCCCGCCGCCTCGCCTCGGCTCACTGTCGCCGGCCCGGGGTGTCACTTGCCCGCGTTGGCGGGGTGCCGCTGCGCCCACCCGGGCCGCCCCGGCGGCACGACTGCCCGCAGCTGGGTGTCGACGGCGGGGAGTCACTTACCCGCAGCCGGGTGTCGAGGGTGGGGGAGTCGCTTGCCCGCAGCCGGGTGTCGTGGGTGGGCGGGGTGTGGTGGGGGTTCGTTAGGCCGACCGTGGGGTGTTGCGGGGTTTTCGTCGCGAGCCCTACCGCAATGGGCCACCATCGCATCCGTGTCGACCCCCGCCCGTCTCCGCGCGCATCTGGTGGCCGTACGGCTGGCCGGGGTGGTGGCCACCACACGGGAGGAAAGCCTGCGGAGCTACCGGCTCTTCGCCGCCCGGGATCCGCGCGCGCTGATCGGCATCGATCCCGAAGGCACGTGGGGGCTACGGGAATTGCTCGGGCTGATGGCGGAGAGGTGCGGGGTTTCGGCCGACCCCCGGTACACATCCGGGCCGGATGTGATCGATCCGGAGCGGACGGTCGCCGCGCTGGACGCCTTCGCCGGCCGGATCCGGGAGGTGGCCCGGCGCGGCGCGCCCGTGCTGTTCGGCACCGGGCACCCGCAGCGGCTGCTCGGCTTCTACGCCGGCTTGGCGGACGCGCTGTCGGCGGCGGGATGTGAGGTACTCACCCCGGCGCAGGGTCGCTGTGTCGACATATTGACCCGGTTCGGTCTACGTACCCATCGCCTGGACTACGTACGAGGGGTTGCCCTGGTGCGGGAACCGGCGAGCGAGCGCCCCGGTTGTGAGCCCGGTGCCCACAGCCACTCGCCGCTCCCGGTTCGGGTCGCGCTGGACGCCGCGGCGGAGGCCGGCGGACCGCTGCCGGAGCTGGTCGTCGGGGATCACGGGTGGGTCTGCGGTGCTGGTCAGCTGGGGTTCGAGGCCATCGGTCTGGCCGACACCGATGATCCCGCGCTGTTCGTGGGTGAGGCCGAGGGGCGGGTGTCCGTCGTCGTTCCGGTTGATGACGCAGTGCGGTCTAGTTACTACGGGCCGCTCACTCGCTACGTGCTCAATCGCGCGAGTCTGTCACAGTAGGCCGCCGATGGGTGCACCTCTTCCCCACTCGCATCACCCGCCCCTAGTCTGGGGAGTGAGCACGCAACGACGAAGAGTCACCGGAAGGGGAAGCCGGTGGCCGTCGAGTGCGGAAGGTTCAGGTGTGTCATGGCTGCAGCTGGCGAGAGGCCTCTGAACGAGGTTCAGTTCCTTACCGTGGCGGAGGTCGCCTCGGTGATGCGAGTGTCGAAGATGACCGTGTACCGCCTGGTGCACAGTGGTCATCTGCCCGCGATCCGGGTGGGACGGTCGTTCCGCGTCCCGGAACAAGCGGTACACGAGTACCTCCGCGACAGCTATGTGGGGGTGGAGACGGCCTGACGGTGACCCCCGGGTAACCGGGGGCCACCCCCTCGATTACGACCTCGGCGCTCGGTTGGGTAGGCTAGCCCCTCGTAGGTCGTGTGGGCCCATGGCGCCCAAACAACCGAGTCATGAGAAGTGAGCGAGGGTAGTCGTGGGCTCTGTTATCAAGAAGCGGCGCAAGCGGATGGCCAAGAAGAAGCACCGCAAGCTGCTCAAGCGCACGCGCGTTCAGCGCCGCAACAAGAAGTAAGCGGCGCCGCGAGAGCGTGGCCCTGTGGCCCCCCACCGATATCGGTGGGGGGCCACAGGCATGTTCCGGCTGTTCCGATGGGGGAAATTCCGTCACCTCGCGCATCAGGGGTCATCACAGCGCAACGTCGACCGGCTAGGTTGGCCGCAGACGGGGAACGCGGGATACCGGTTCGCGGGAAGGAAGGCGCTGATCTTGGGAAAGGTCGTGCTCGTCACCGGAGTGGCCCGGCAGCTGGGCGGCCGGTTCGTGCGGCGGATCCAGCGGGACCCGGAGGTCGACCGTGTGATCGCCGTGGACGCGGTGCCACCGGCGCATCATCTGGGCGGAGCCGACTTCATCCAGGCCGACATCCGGCAGCCGACGATCGCCCGGGTGCTCGCCGAGACGGGCGCCGACACGGTCGTCCACATGGACGTGACGGGGACGGCGCTGGGCGGCGGCAGCCGGGCCACGGTCAAGGAGACCAACGTCATCGGCACCATGCAGCTGCTCGGCGCCTGCCAGAAGTCGCCGGCCGTGCAGCGGCTGGTGGTGAAGTCCAGTACGAACGTCTACGGCTCCGCGCCGCGTGATCCGGCCGTGTTCACCGAGACGACGCCGGCCAAGTCGCTGCCCAGCGGCGGTTTCGCGAAGGACGCGGTCGAGGTCGAGGGGTACGTGCGCGGGTTCGCGCGGCGCCGGCCGGACGTCGCCGTGTGCGTGCTGCGCTTCGCCAACATCCTGGGGCCGGCCGCGGACACCCCGCTCGCCTCCTACTTCGCGCTGCCCGTCCTGCCGACCGTGTTCGGCTACGACCCGCGGCTCCAGTTCGTGCACGAGGACGACGTGATCGAGGTGCTGCGGATCGCCTCGCACGAGCCGCGCCGGGGCACCCTCAACAGCGGCACCTTCAACATCGCCGGGGACGGCGTGCTGCCGCTCTCGCAGTGCTCCCGACGGCTCGGACGGCCCACCGTGCCGCTGCTGCTGCCCGCGGTCACCTGGGCGGGTTCCCTGGTCCGTACGCTCGGAATGACGGACTTCTCACCGGAGCAGATCCGGCTGCTCACCCACGGGCGCGTGGTGGACACCGTCCAGATGCGCGAGACGCTGGGCTTCACGCCCCGCTACACGACGGCCGAGACCTTCGCGGACTTCGCGCGCGGCCAGGCCCCCGGCCTGCTGCCGCCGGAGACCCTCTCGAAGGCCGTCGACCGGATCGCCGCGCTGACCGCGAGGGCAGCCGGCCACCCCCAGACGCACAGCGCCAATTGAGGAGAGCGGCAACGATGGCGGACGCCAAGGTCATTCCGTTCGACGACGACCGGTCCCGTGGGAGCGCCGCACAGCGCCAGTCGCGGCGCCGCGGCGGGGGGAGCCGGCGCGGGGCGCTCGGGGAGCCGGGCGAGATCGGTGCGGTCCAGCCCCTGCCGGGCCGGGAGCGGGCGCAGGAGGATGGGCCTGTGAGCCGTGAGGAGCAGCCGCCGGTGCGGCAGACGGCCGACGGGCGGGACGGCGGCCTGGAGCGGCGGGTGGCGGCCGGGCTGGCCTTCCTGCGGCGCCGGCTCACCGGGGACTACGAGGTCGACGACTTCGGTTACGACGAGGAGCTGACCGACCAGGTCCTGATGTCGCTGCTGCGGCCGGTGTACGACAAGTACTTCCGGGTCGAGGTGAAGGGCGTCGAGAACATCCCGGCCAAGGGCGGGGCGCTGATCGTCGCCAACCACTCCGGGACGCTGCCGCTGGACGGCCTGATGATGCAGGTGGCGGTGCACGACCAGCACCCGGCCGGCCGTCATCTGCGTCTGCTCGCCGCCGACCTGGTCTTCGTGCTGCCGGTGGTCAACGAGCTGGCCCGCAAGCTGGGGCACACGCTGGCCTGCGCGGAGGACGCGGAACGGCTGCTGGGTCAGGGCGAGCTGGTCGGGGTGATGCCGGAGGGCTTCAAGGGCATCGGGAAACCTTTCAGCGAGCGCTACAAGCTCCAGCGGTTCGGCCGGGGCGGGTTCGTATCGACGGCCCTGCGCCAGGGTGCGCCGATCATCCCGTGCTCGATCGTCGGGGCCGAGGAGATCTACCCGATGATCGGCAACGCCAAGACGCTGGCCCGGCTGCTCGGGTTTCCGTACTTCCCGCTGACGCCGACCTTCCCGTGGCTGGGGCCGCTGGGAGCGATTCCGCTGCCGACGAAGTGGACGATCCAGTTCGGTGAGCCGATTCCGACGGACGGCTATCCGCCGGAGGCGGCGGAGGACCCGATGCTGATGTTCAACCTGACCGATCAGGTCCGGGAACAGATCCAGCACACGCTGTACAAGCTGCTGGTTCAGCGGAGGTCGGTGTTCTTCTGAGGCGTGCCGTACCGCCTGGCGCCGTGGCGTGGCGTGCCGTGTCGTGGCGGTGAGGGGCGGGTGGAGGCCGGCCCGTTCGCGGTCACCCGTGTTCGGCGTACGGCGGTGGGGGCGCCCCTGCTCGGAAAGGGGCGCCCCCACCGCTGTGGCCGTGTTCTCCGGGGCTAGTCCGCGTCCTGGCCGTCGATGCCCAGGCCGGGGAGCAGGTCCGGCAGGAGCGGCGGGATGGTGACGTCCGGCTGGCCCGTCGGGGTCTTGCCGGCGGACGGTGTGCTGCTGTCGGATCCGGTCTTCGGCGGTTCGAGCAGGCCGCCCGTGTCGCCGCCGATGAGTCCCTCGCCGCTGGTGCCGGTGGCCGAGCCGCTCGGTGTGCCGGGACCGGTGTGCTCGCCGGCGGACGGTGTGCTGCCGGCGGAACTCGGCGCCGTCGACCGGTGGCTGCCGGTGGAGCCGGCGGACGGCGTGCCGGAACCGTCCTGGCGGGTGCCGACGCTGGGCTGGGCCGGTGGTTGCGGCAGCAGGGACTGAAGCGGGGCGACCTCTTCGTCTATGGCGTCGAAGACCGAGGACACCTGCTGTTTCACATCGCCCAGCTGCACGGGCAGCCTGTCGCTGAGCGCGCTCCAGGCCTCCCGGTGGGACCGTGAGAACGCGGACAGCGCCTGGATGGGGCCGAGGGAGTCCGGATCGGCCTCGTAGGCGGCGTGGAGCAGGCGGTGTCCCTCGGTGACGTCCTGCTGCATCCCGGACAGGGTGCGGCGGATCTCGCCGATGGACTCGTGGTCCAGATGGCCGCCCCGGCCGCGCTCCAGCAGCCGGCGGGCCTCGCTGAGCCGGGTGGAGGCCTGGTCGAGGTAGGTCTGGCCGCGCTGGTCGTCGCCGTCGGTCAGGTAGTTGAGCTTGAAGTCCTCGATGCCGCGCTTCAGGCCGTACAGCGAGTCTCCGGGCAGGGCGTCGGAACTGGCGGCGGCCACTCCGCCGAAGGCTCCGGCGGCCACGCCCACGCTGAGCCCGCCGGCCGCGAGCCCCTTGGTCAGCCTGGTGCGCGGGCGGAGCTTGCCCAGTGGGCTCGCCCGGTGTGCGCCCCGGTTCCGGTGCGAACGCTGTTCCGGTACCGACGCGTCCGTCGCCCCCGCGCTCTCCTGGAGCATGGCCTCCATCGCGGCCACCAGCTGGGCCCGCTGGACGACCTTGACTTCCGGGTCGAGCTGCGGTTTGGGCAGCGCGGCGAGACCGGCTGCCAGCGTCAACAGCTCGCCCTGCGCGCCCTGCTCCTCGGCGGTCGGCGGTGACCCCGCCGGTGCTGCGGACTGCTCGGCCGCCGTGTCCCGGTCGGACTGCTCATCCAGGGCCTGGGCGAAGGCGTTCGCCCGCCGGTGTGCCGATACGTTCGCGATCACTGGCGGCACCTCCTCTCGTCATGACGGTCGACTCCCCAGGGGGTCCTGAGGGTTGCACGTCCACGACCACTTCCCCCGATCGAGCGATCGGGGTCGGCCAGGACGTGACCACAGGGAGCCTGTATCCCGCACAACGACTGGCGCGGCACTTGGGTTACGGATGGCGGATGGTCGGATCGGAAAGGCAACGCGCTTTCACGGAGCGTGAGTTGAACGTCGCCCACCGTAGCCCGGTTCAGCGGGCGTCGTCCGGAAGCAGCCGGGCGAGTGTGCGCACGGCGCGGTACTGGAGGGTCTTGATGGCGCCCTCGTTCTTGCCCATGACCCGGGCGGTCTCGGCGACCGAGAGGCCCTGGAGGAAGCGGAGCGTCACGCACTCCTGCTGCTGCGGGTTGAGCCGCCGTACGGCGTCGAGCAGGGCGGCGTTCGACAGGGACTCCAGGACGGAGTCCTCCGGGGAGCGCTCGACCTCGTTGGCGTCGAGCATCTCGCCGGTGGTGACCTCCAGCCGGAAGCGGCTGGACTTGAAGTGGTCGGCGACCAGGTTCCGGGCGATGGTGACCAGCCAGGCCCCGAAGTCGCGGCCCTGCCAGGTGAAGGTGCCGATCCTTCTGAGCGCCCGCAGAAAGGTCTCGCTGGTGAGGTCCTCGGCGGTGGCCCGGCCGCCGACGCGGTAGTAGATGTACCGGTAGACGGTGTCGCTGTACTGGTCGTAGAGCCGCCCGAAGGCCTCGGCCTCACCCGCCTGGGCGCGTTCGACGAGGTCCATCATCCGGGCGCTGTCGCTGTCGGCGGCCGGGCGGCGGGCGGTGGCCGCGCCGGTGGCGCGCCCGCGTCTGCCGACGGTGGCGCTGCCGTCGGCCAGTGCGTAGCACGGGCCCACGGGCGCGGCGGCGGCGAAGGCGGGGACGGCGTACGCGGGGGGGACGAGGCCGCGCAGCGTCCGTTTGACCGTTGCGACTGTTGCGCGCAGCGTAGCCAGGCCCGAGGCGTCAACCCCGACGTGTGGGTACACGGGACTCCCAGAGGCAGAGCTTCCATCACGTGCAGTGCGGGACCGTTCACCCGTCGTGGCGACGGAGGGGTACCGGTTTGCGTCTGAGGAGAATAACGCTTCGTGCAGGCCCTGCTACACCGAGTTGCTCAAATCATCGATTGCGTCGCATCTGTAGCCGTTTGATGGCAGGTCAAGTTCCGCAAGATGATCGATGGTTGACCGGAAAAGGGCGTGTTTCGGTGAAGTGCGGGGCGTGTTGAACGAGGTGATGTACATGCGTCGTTCAAACAACATGAGGTGCCCGCGCCGTTCGAAGGGCACACCGGACAGCGCCCCGGAGGGGCACGGGGAACTGCGCGCGGAAACCGTGGCGCCTCCGCGGCCGCGCCACGGCCCGTGGTTCTCGTGGCGCCGATCCGTCTCCGCCGGCCCGGTACTACCGGCGCCGTCGGCTCAAGGCGATCGCGGCCGCCGTGCCGCCCGCGACCGCGCCCACCCCGGCCGCCGCCGGGATGCCGACCTTGGCCGCCTTGCGGCCCGTGCGGTAGTCCCGCAGGCGCCAGTCCTGCTCGCGGGCGTGCCGGCGGAGCTTGGCGTCGGGGTTGATGGCGTACGGGTGGCCCACCAGGGACAGCATCGGGATGTCGTTGTGGCTGTCGCTGTAGGCGGCGCAGCGGGAGAGGTCCAGCCCCTCGGCCGAGGCCAGGGCGCGGACCGCCTCCGCCTTGGCGGGCCCGTGCAGCGGCTCGCCGACCAGCTTGCCGGTGTAGACGCCGTCGACCGACTCGGCCACCGTGCCGAGGGCGCCGGTCAGGCCGAGGCGGCGGGCGATGACCTGGGCGATCTCCACGGGGGCCGCGGTGACCAGCCAGACCTTCTGGCCCGCGTCCAGGTGCGCCTGGGCGAGCGCGCGAGTGCCGGGCCAGATGCGGTCGGCCATGTACTCGTCGTAGATCTCCTCGCCGATGGACTCCAGCTCGGCGACCCGGTGGCCCTTGACGATCGACAGCGCCGAGTCGCGGGCGTCCTGCATGTGCTCCGGGTCCTCCACGCCGGCCAGCCGGAACCACGCCTGCTGCCAGGCGAACCTGGCGAGGTCGCGGGTCTCGAAGAACTTCCGCTTGTACAGCCCCCGGCCGAAGTGGAACAGCGCGGCGCCCTGCATCACCGTGTTGTCGAGATCGAAGAAAGCGGCGGCCCTGTCGTCGCCGATCACCGGGAACTGGGGTTCCTCCGGCGTCGCGGGCGGTGCCGCCTGCGAGGACTTGCGGGCGGCCTCCGCCGAGGCCTCGCCTGCCAAC
Source organism: Streptomyces musisoli (assembly GCF_016741855.1). GTDB lineage: Bacteria > Actinomycetota > Actinomycetes > Streptomycetales > Streptomycetaceae > Streptomyces > Streptomyces musisoli. The sequence goes on from NZ_JAERRH010000004.1 coordinate 11,674, forward strand.
ACGCTCCGCGCCGTGGCGGAGCGCCTACGGGGAGTGAGCCATCCGAGAGCGGCCATGACGCGAGCATAGCCAGTCTGTTCGGTGGTTCCGGAGTCGAGAGGTTGGCAAGGTGTGAACTCTGCGCGACAGGGGCGTCAAAGAAGCGATCCGGAATGGGTGCGGAGCGCGCGAGAATGGCCCGTATGAGCCCCCTCTTCCGGCGCAGGCGCGCTCCCCGTGAGCGGCTGGTCACCCTCGTCCGCAAGCCCGGCTGCCATCTGTGCGACGACGCGCAGCTCGTGGTCGAGAAGGTGTGCGGTGACCTGGGCGTCCCGTTCGAGCTGAAGGACATCACCGAGGACCGGGAGCTGCACGACCGGTACTGGGAGCAGATTCCGGTCGTACTGGTCGACGGTGAACAGCACACCTTCTGGCGCGTGAACGAGGAGCGACTGCGCCGTGCACTGACCGACTAGTCCAAACTGGTCGGAAAGTCGCTTAGGATCGACGGCGGTTTGATCTCGGGGGCGGGATTCGTGAGGAGTGTGTGCGGTTTTGCCCCCAGTAACGAAGGAGCACCGGTGCGTATGCACCGGTTCCCGCCACGGGTGCGAAACCGGCGTGACCCCGGTCACTTCTGCCGGGCAAATCGGACACCATCTTTGTGCACGCGTTCACAAAGACATAGCCTGCTGTCGACGGGGCGGTCTGGGGACGTATGACCGCTCGCAGCCCCGCTCTACCCGCAGGAGCACCGTGGCAACTGGCCGAACACACCGACCGGCGACCCGTAGCCGAGGGATTCCCGAGGCCACCGTCGCCAGGCTTCCGCTGTACCTCCGAGCCCTGACCGCACTGTCGGAGCGCTCGGTCCCCACGGTCTCCTCCGAGGAGCTGGCCGCGGCTGCGGGAGTCAACTCCGCCAAGCTGCGCAAGGACTTCTCGTACCTGGGTTCGTACGGAACGCGCGGTGTCGGCTACGACGTGGAGTATCTCGTCTACCAGATCTCCCGCGAACTCGGCCTGACCCAGGACTGGCCGGTCGTGATCGTCGGTATCGGTAACCTCGGCGCCGCCCTGGCCAATTACGGCGGCTTCGCCTCCCGCGGCTTCCGGGTCGCCGCGCTGATCGACGCCGACCCGGCGATGGCCGGCAAGCCGGTCGCGGGCATCCCCGTGCAGCACACCGACGACCTCGAGAAGATCATCAAGGACAACGGGGTCTCCATCGGTGTCATCGCCACCCCCGCCGGTGCCGCCCAGCAGGTCTGCGACCGGCTCGTGGCCGCCGGGGTGACCTCCATCCTGAACTTCGCGCCGACCGTCCTGTCCGTCCCGGACGGCGTCGACGTGCGCAAGGTCGACCTCTCCATCGAGCTCCAGATCCTCGCCTTCCACGAGCAGCGCAAGGCCGGCGAGGAGACCGCCGCGGGCGACGGCGCGCTGCCCGCCACCACCCGCGACGCCTCCACCGACCAGGGACCCGACGGGGACGTCCCCGCCGTGATGCCGGCATGAGTCTCCTCGTCGTCGGACTGAGCCACCGCAGCGCCCCGGTCAGCGTGCTGGAGCGGGCCGCGCTGAGCGCGGACGCCCAGATGAAGCTGCTCCAGGACACGGTCGCCGCGGAGCCCGCCACCGAGGCCGCGGTGCTCGCCACGTGCAACCGCATCGAGCTGTACGCCGACGTGGACAAGTTCCACGCCGGTGTCGCCGAGCTGTCCACGCTGCTCGCCCAGCACAGCGGGGTCGGCCTGGAGGAACTGACTCCGTACCTCTACGTGCACTACGAGGACCGGGCCGTCCACCACCTGTTCTCGGTGGCCTGCGGGCTGGACTCGATGGTCGTGGGCGAGGGGCAGATCCTCGGACAGATCAAGGACTCCCTGGCCCGCGCCCAGGACCTGCACACCGCGGGCAAGCTGCTGAACGACCTGTTCCAGCAGGCCCTGCGGGTCGGCAAGCGCGCCCACTCCGAGACCGGAATCGACCGCGCCGGGCAGTCCCTGGTCACCTTCGGCCTGGAGCAGCTGGCCGCGGGCGGCGACGTCCGGGACTGGGCCGCGGGCCGGACGGCGCTGGTCATCGGCGCCGGTTCGATGTCGTCCCTGGCCGCCGCCACACTGGCGCGCGCCGGGGTCGCCGAGATCGTCGTCGCCAACCGCACCTTCGAGCGCGCCGAGCGGCTCGCGGAGATCCTCGCCGAGGGCGACGACACCGGCACGGTGACCGCCCGCGCGGTGCGGATGGACGCGGTCGCCGCCGAGCTGACACGTGCCGACGTCGTCGTCTCCTGTACCGGGGCGACGGGTCTGGTGCTCACGGCGGAGGCGGTCGCGCAGGCGGTCGAGGGCCGCACCGGCGCCCCCGCCGCCGAGATCACCGGAACCCCTCGTACGACCGCGCACGCCAAGGCGCCGCTGGCGTCCGCCGGCCCGGGCGACGACAACTGCCCGCTCGACCTGTCCGCCGTGCAGCCCGGCTTCTCCCTCATGGGCGAGGCCGCCGTGGCCGGCATGGACGCGGCCACCCTGGAGCAGCACGCGGCCTGGGTGGCGGGCGGGACCGTCGACCGCCGGGACCGCCGCACCCCCGAGACGGACGCCGAGCTGATCACCGCGCTCGCCGCGACCGCCGCGACGGTGGGCCGCATCCCCGAGCGGCGCAAGCCGGAGCCGGTGGCCGAGCGCCCGGCGCCCTTCGTCTTCCTCCTCGACCTGGCCATGCCCCGCGACATCGACGCGGCCGTGCACCGGCTGGCCGGGGTGCGCCTGGTCGACATCGAGTCGCTGGCGGAGGCCTCCGCCGACGCGCCGATGGCGGCCGACGTGGACCAGGTCCGGCGTATCGTCTCCGACGAGGTCGCGGCCTTCGGCGCGGCACAGCGGGCGGCACACATCACGCCGACCGTGGTCGCGCTGCGCACCATGGCCGCCGACGTCGTCGCCGGTGAGATCGCGCGGCTCGACGGCCGCCTGCCCGACCTGGACGAACGCCAGCGCGGAGAGATCCGGCAGGCCGTGCACCGGGTCGTCGACAAGCTGCTGCACGCGCCGACCGTACGGGTCAAGCAGCTCGCGGCCGAGCCCGGCGGCGCCGGGTACGCGGACGCGCTGCGCACCCTGTTCGACCTCGACCCCGAGACGGTTGCCGCCGTCTCCCGGGCCGGGGACAGCACAGACACGAAGGACCGACCGGCATGAGTGAGAAGGCACTGCGGCTGGGGACCAGGCGGAGCAAGCTCGCCATGGCCCAGTCCGGGCAGGTGGCGGAGGCCGTCCGGCAGGTGACCGGGAAGCCCGTCGAGCTGGTCGAGATCACCACCTACGGCGACACCTCCCGCGAGCACCTGGCGCAGATCGGCGGCACCGGCGTCTTCGTGACGGCGCTGCGCGACGCGCTGCTGCGGGGTGAGGTCGACTTCGCGGTTCATTCGCTCAAGGACCTCCCGACCACGCAGCCCGAGGAGCTGGTCCTGGCCGCCGTACCGGTGCGCGAGGACCCGCGGGACGTGATCGTCGCCCGGGACGCGCTGAAGTTGACCGACCTGCCGCGGGGCGCCCGCATCGGCACCGGTTCGCCGCGCCGCATGGCGCAGCTGAACGCGTACGCCCAGGCCCACGCCCTGGACATGGAGACGGTCCCGATCCGCGGCAACGTGGACACCCGCATCCGGTACGTCCGCGACGGCGAACTGGACGCGGTCGTGCTGGCCGCCGCCGGACTCAACCGGATCGGCCGGATCGACGAGGTGACCGACTTCCTGTCGGTCGACACGGTTTTGCCCGCCCCCGGCCAGGGGGCCCTGGCGATCGAGTGCGCCGCGGACAACGCGGACCTGATCGCGGCGCTCGGCGAGCTCGACGACCCGTTCACGCGGGCCGCCGTGACCGCCGAACGGTCACTGCTCGCCGCCCTGGAGGCCGGTTGCAGCGCCCCTGTGGGCGCGCTGGCCGACCTTCCCCCACTCTCGGCTCCGCTCGAGCGGGGGGACCCCCATGCCGACGAACAGATTGTCAAGGAAATGCGCCTGCGCGGCGTCGTCGGCACGACCGACGGCACCCGCATGGTGCAGCTGTCCACCACCGGTCCCGTGCCCCACACGCACGAGCAGGCGATGGCGCTCGGTCGCGAACTCGCCACCGAGATGCTCGCCCAGGGCGCGGCCGGTCTGATGGGGGAGCGAGCACATTGAGCCCCACCGCCTTTCCCGCCGCCGGTCCGGAACACGGGCACGTCACCTTCCTGGGTGCCGGACCCGGAGATCCGGGACTGCTGACTCTGCGCGCCGTGGAGGCGCTGTCGAGCGCGGACGTCCTGGTCGCCGAGCACGAGGTGCTCGACGTGATCCGGACGCACGCCCGACAGGGCGTCTCCGTCGTGCAGACGGACGCCGATCCCTCTTCGGTCTCGCCGCCGGGCACGGGCACGCCCCAGCTGACGGTCGTTGACGGCACGTCAACACCCGCCGCTGTCCCGGCTGCTGCCCGGGATGCCGCTCATCTTGTCATGGAGGCTGCGCGGGGCGGCAGGCGGGTCGTCCGTGCGGTGTCCGGGGACCCGGGACTTGATACGTACGCGGCGGAGGAAATGCTCGCCTGCGCCGCCGCCGGGGTGCCCTTCGAGGTCGTCCCCGGTGTCGCGGCCGCGGTCGGCGTGCCCGCGTACGCCGGTGTGCCGCTGCGGGACGCCGACGGCGCGGACGTCCGGTTCGTGGACGCCCGTACCGCCTCCGACCGCTGCTGGACGGAGGTGGGCGCCTCGGACGGCACGGTGGTCGTGTCGACGACCCTGGACTCCGTGGCCGCCGCGGCGGGCGAGCTGGTCTCGGCGGGCCGCAAGCCGGACACCCCGCTGACGGTGACCGTCGCCGGTACGACGACCCGCCAGCGCACCTGGACGGCGACGCTCGGCACGATCGCGCAGACGCTGAAGCAGGCGAAGGTGCTGCCGTCGCCGGACGGCGGCCGGCCGGTGATAGCCGTGGTCGGCGAGCGTTCCGCCGCCCGGCGCGACCAGTTGTCGTGGTTCGAGTCCAAGCCGCTGTTCGGCTGGAAGGTGCTCGTGCCGCGGACGAAGGAGCAGGCGGCGTCGCTCTCCGACCAGCTGCGGTCCTACGGCGCGGTGCCGCACGAGGTCCCGACGATCGCGGTGGAGCCCCCGCGCACCCCGCAGCAGATGGAACGAGCGGTCAAGGGCCTCGTCACCGGCCGCTACGAGTGGATCGCCTTCACGTCGGTCAACGCGGTGAAGGCCGTCCGCGAGAAGTTCGAGGAGTACGGTCTCGACGCCCGTGCCTTCGCGGGCATCAAGGTGGCCGCGGTCGGCGAGCAGACCGCCAAGGCGCTGGTGGCCTTCGGTGTGAAGCCGGACCTGGTGCCGAGCGGTGAGCAGTCCGCGGCCGGCCTCCTGGAGGACTGGCCGCCCTACGACCCGGTGTTCGACCCGATCGACCGCGTCTTCCTGCCCCGGGCCGACATCGCCACGGAGACCCTGGTCGCCGGTCTGATCGAGCTGGGCTGGGAGGTCGACGACGTCACGGCCTACCGGACGGTGCGCGCCTCGCCGCCGCCGGCGGAGACCCGTGAGGCGATCAAGGGCGGCGGCTTCGACGCGGTGCTCTTCACGTCCTCGTCGACGGTCCGGAACCTGGTCGGCATCGCGGGCAAGCCGCACAACGTGACGGTCATCGCGTGCATCGGTCCGGCCACGGCGAAGACCGCCGAGGAACACGGGCTCCGGGTGGACGTGATGGCTCCCGAGCCGTCGGTGCACAAGCTGGCCGAGGCGCTGGCCGACTTCGGCATGAAGAGGCGGGCGTCCGCCCTGGAGGCCGGGGACCCGGTGACCCGTCCGAGCGAGCGACGGCCGGGGGCCCGCAGGCGGCGGTCGACGACCTAGCCACGGTCCCACCCGCCTGCCCGACCGGCAGACGCCCTGCGCCCCGTCGCCCGCACAGCGGACGACGGGGCGTCGCCGTGCGGCAGGGTGGCGAGCCGGCGGGGGCGTGGGCGTGCGGCCGGGTGGTGAGTCGACGGGGGCGTCACTGTGCGGTCGGGTGGCGAGCCGACGAGGGCGTCAGTGTGCGGCCGGGCGGCGAGCCGACGGGCGGCTGTGACGGGCCGCGTGCCGGCCTCGCCGAGCCGATGACGGGCCGGCCGGGCGCCGACGTCGCGTCGGCAAAGTGGCATGCGGTGCGGGCGTAGCGTAGAGGGCATGACGAAGTACGGATCGTTTCCCGGTACGCGTCCGAGGCGGCTGCGGACCTCGCCCGTCATGCGGCGGATGGTCGCCGAGACACGACTGCATCCCGCCGACCTCATCCTTCCCGCGTTCATCCGGGAGGGCGTGAGCGAGCCGGTGCCGATCGCCGCCATGCCCGGTGTCGTCCAGCACACCCGCGACAGCCTGAAGAAGGCCGCGCTGGAGGCCGTGGAGGCCGGGGTCTCCGGGATCATGCTGTTCGGCGTGCCGGAGGAGTCCAAGAAGGACGCCCAGGGCACGGTCGGCACCGACCCGGACGGGATCCTCCAGGTCGCGCTGCGCGATGTGCGGGCCGAGGTCGGCGACGACCTCCTCGTCATGTCGGACCTGTGCCTGGACGAGTTCACCGACCACGGTCACTGCGGAGTGCTGGACGCCGAGGGCCGCGTCGACAACGACGCCACCCTGGAGCGGTACGCCGAGATGGCCCAGGTGCAGGCCGACGCCGGTGCCCATGTCGTGGGCCCCAGCGGGATGATGGACGGCCAGATCGGCGTCATCCGCGACGCGCTCGACCAGATCGGCCGCGAGGACGTCGCGATCCTCGCCTACACCGCGAAGTACTCCTCGGCCTTCTACGGTCCCTTCCGCGAGGCCGTCGCGTCCTCGCTCCAGGGTGACCGCAAGACCTACCAGCAGGACCCGGCCAACTGGCGTGAGTCCCTGCGGGAGCTGGAACTGGACCTGGCCGAGGGCGCCGACATGGTGATGGTCAAGCCGGCCGGCCCCTACCTCGACATCCTCGCCCGGGTCGCGGACGCCGTGGACGTGCCCGTCGCCGCCTACCAGATCTCCGGCGAGTACTCGATGATCGAGGCCGCCGCCGAGAAGGGCTGGATCGACCGGGACCGGGCCATCCTCGAGACCCTGACCGGCATCAAGCGGGCCGGGGCGCGGAACATCCTCACCTACTGGGCCACCGAAGCGGCCCGGCAACTGCGCTAGCGGGCCGACCGGCAACCGCGCCTGCGGGCCGACCGGTAACCGCGCCTGCGGGTGAGTCTGGCAACCGCGCCGGCAGGCGGTCCCGGCAGTTGCGCCGGCCGGGGAGCCGCTCACCAGCCGCTGATGAGGTCCAGGTCCTGCTCCCAGTACGTCACCTTCAGGGCGCTGTCGTAGTAGACGCCCTTGGCGGGCAGGGCCGGGGTCGCGGACGGGCCGCCGCTGCTGTTCGGGGTGTAGCCCTGGAAGGCCAGGGTCAGCTTGTGGGCGGTCTGCCCGCCGGTGCCGCTGCCGTCGGCGGCCGACAGCAGCGCCATCGCGTACCCCGACTCGCCCGGCGCAAGGGAGACCACGGCCTGCGGCTGGGTCGCCTCGTCCGCCTGCGGCACCCACTGCATCTCGTCGAAGCGCAGGACCGGGTAGTACGGCAGGCTGCAGATCTTGCCTCCGGTGTTCTTCACCGTGAGCAGCATGTGGTTGAGGGGCCGCTTGAGCACCTGGGCGGTGACGGTGGTGTTGGTGCCGTTGCACAGCACCGTGCTGCGGGTGCCGGTGCCCTTGGAGGTCCGGCCGGCGGAGGCGTCCGGCTTGGCGCCGGGCGTGTGGCTACGGGTCACGGTCGCACCGCTCGCCGTGCCGCCGGCGGTGCCCGTGGCGTCGCCGGTGGTGGTGCCGGTGGTGCCGGCGGCGGTGCCCCCGGACGTCCCCGACGCGTCCGTCCTCGCCACGTCCGGACTGGAGGCGCCCTCGTCCTGGGCGCCCGTGCCGCCGCCGCACGCCGTGAGCGCCAAGGCGGCGACGGCGGCGCCGGTGGCGGCGAACAGACGAATATGGCGCATACGCATGGCAAGTCCTCTTTCGGGCTGGGCCGGTTGGCGTGCTTGGATGACCAACAGCCTGTGGGCGGGTCCGTCCCGGCGGCCAGCGGCTGCCGGAGATCCGGGACGCTGGAACGCCCGCACCGGCTTCGACCAGCGAAAACGTCTCAGCCCTGGAACGCCGGGGTGGGACGAGGGGGAAGGAGGAACGGTGGCCGACGGCACGTCCGAGAGCGCTTTCGCCGAGCTGCTGCGGGAGTTGAAGAACCGCTCCGGGCACAGCTACGGCACGCTCGCCAAGCGGCTCCACATGAGTACGTCGACGCTCCACCGCTACTGCAACGGGGACGCCGTACCGACGGACTACGCGCCCGTGGAGCGGCTCGCCCGGCTCTGCAAGGCAACGCCCGGGGAACTGGTGGAGCTGCACCGGCGGTGGGTGCTGGCGGACGCGGTACGGGGGCGGAAGGGAGCGGAGCCGGCACGGGCGGCGCAACCGCCGGCGCCGGAAAGGCGGGCTCCAGCCCGGGAAGGCGGGGCTCCGGCGCCGGGAGAGCCGGCTGCGGTGGCGAGAGACCGGGCTCCGGAGCCAGAAGAACAGGCTCCGGCGGCTCAGGGGGAGCCGCACGCGGAAGCGGGGTCGAGGGCGGCGGCGGAGCCGGGTTCGGCGGCGGCCGGACCGGGGCCGGTTTCGGCGGCCGGACCGGACGCGGAACGTGTGCAGGACGTGCCGAATGCGCCGGCCGGGCCGGAATCGGTGCGAGGGCCGGGGCCGGTGCCGGGGTCCGGACCTGAGGCCGGGCCGGAATCGGTGCGGGGACCGGGCGCTGTGCCGGAGCCCGAGCGGGTGTCTGATCCGGTGCCGGAGTCGGAGCGGGGGCCGGGGCGGGTTGGGGCGGCTGGTGCACGGCGGCGGGGCCGGACCGTTCTCCTCGCCGCTCTCACCGTCACCGCGCTGCTCGGCGGTGTGGCGGTCGCCCTGAACCTGCCCTCCGGCGACGAGAGGCCGGACGGCAAGGGCGTCACGGCCACCTCGGACGCCGCGGTCCCGGGCAGCGCGCCGACCGCGTCGACGGGCAAGACCCCGTCGCCGCGCCGGTCCACCACCCCTTCGGCCTCACCTTCCGCCAAGGCGCCGAAGACCTCCGCCACCGCCGACGACACACCGACGGCGGCGCCGCGCGCCTCCACGACCCCGCCCGTCTCCGCCGCCCCGCCGCTCGCGATCACCACCCACCCCTACGCCTGGCAGGACCCCTGCTCCCAGCACTACCTGATCGACCGGCCGCCGGCCGACGTCTCCCCGCCGCCGCTGGAACAGGACGCTCCGGCCTGGGTGGACGTCCACCATGCGGTGTCGTCGGGGGAGCAGTACGTCACCTTCACCGTGCAGGGCACCGGCAACGAGACCGTCGTCCTGGAGCAGTTGTCCGTGCGCATGGCGGGCAAGCGGTCCCCGCTCGCCTGGAACGACTACGCCATGGGTTACCCCGGCGTCGGCTGCGGCGGCGGTGTGCCGGACCGGTCCTTCACGGTCGCTCTGGACGCGATGCGCCCGGCGCCCGTCCCCGTGGCCGGGAGCCGAGACTTCCCGTTCAAGGTGAGCCGGACCGACCCGGAGGTCTTCCGCATCACGGCCGACGCCTCCGCGTACGACGTCAGTTGGTACCTGGAGCTCCAGTGGTCCAGCGGGACGCGCCACGGCACGATGCGGATCGACGATTCCGGCCGGCCGTTCCACACCAGCGGCAACAACGGGCGGCCCGCCTACGCCTTTCCGCTGGGCGGCGAGAAGTGGGAGGCGGCGACGGGCACGAACTGATCCCGGGCATACCCGGACACGCGCGGCCGGCCGTCACGCGGCCGGCCGTCCGGATCACGGAATGAACGGTGTAGGCGGCACGTACTTCTTTAGCCTGACGGTTCCGAGAGCAGCCTGATCGGTTCCTGAGCCGAAGGAGAGCCGTGCCATGACCGCAGTCGAGCCCGCCCCGCCCCACGCCGCGACCACCACGACCACCACCGAGCCCGGCCCGCTCCATGCCGCGACCACCCCCGAGCCCGCCGCGACCACCACCGAGCCCGGCCCGCTCCACACCACGGCCGCCACCGAGCCCGCCACGACCGCCACCGAGCCCGGCCCGCCTCACGTCGTGACCGTCGTCGGGCCGGCCGCCGGGCGCGCGCCCGTTCCGCCGCTCGCCGCGCGTGCCCGCAGTGTGGGCGGTTCGCCCGTGCGGGACATCCTCGCGGTCACCGCCCGCCCCGAGGTGATCAACTTCGCGGGCGGCCTGCCCGCACCGGAACTCTTCGACCAGGAAGGCATAGCGGAGGCGTTCCAGGAGGTCCTGGCGCACACCCCGGCGCAGGCGCTCCAGTACTCCACGACGGAGGGCGAACCCACGCTCCGTGCCGGCCTCGCGGCCCGCATCACCGGCCGGGGCCTGCCCACCGCCCCCGGCGACCTGCTCGTCACGACCGGCTCCCAGCAGGCGCTGTCGCTGCTGGCGACGGTCCTGCTCGAGCCGGGCGACACGGTGCTGGTCGAAAACCCCTGCTATCTGGCGGCACTTCAGGTCTTCGGACTCGCGGGAGCGCGTGTGGTGGCCGTGCCGGGCGACGCGGACGGAGTCGACCCGGAAGCCCTGGAGGAGGCGATCCGCCGCGAACGCCCCAAGCTGCTGTACCTGGTCCCCACCTTCCAGAACCCCACCGGCCGTACGATCCCGGCGCCGCGGCGCGCGGCGATCGCCGCCGTGGCCGCCCGCCGGGGCGTCTGGATCGTCGAGGACGATCCGTACGGCGAACTCCGCTACGACGGTGAGCACATCCCCTGGATCGCCTCACTCCCCGGCGCCGAGGACCGCACCGTCCTGCTCGGCTCCTTCTCCAAGGTGATGGCCCCCGGCCTGCGCCTCGGCTGGCTGCGTGCGCCCGCCGAGCTGCGCCGGGCGTGCGCGGTGGCCAAGCAGGCGGCGGACCTGCACACCCCGACGCTCAACCAGCTCGCCGCCGCCCGCTATCTGGCCGTGCTCGACACCCATGTGGAACGGGTGCGGACCGTCTACGGCGCACGCCGTGACGCCATGCTGGCCGGTCTGCCCGCCGCCCTGCCGGCCGGCTCCCGGTGGAGTCGGCCGGCAGGTGGCATGTTCCTCTGGGCGCGCCTGCCGGAGTCGTACGACACCCTCGCCCTGCTTCCGCGGGCGGTCGAGCAGAACGTGGCCTACGTGCCCGGCGCCCCCTTCTACGCCGGCGAGCCCGACCGCTCCACCCTCCGCCTCTGCTTCGTCACCCAGACCCCGGACGAGATCGAGGAGGGGCTGCGCCGGCTGGCCCGCGGGCTCTCGGGCTGAGGGCGGCTGCTGTGGGTCAGTCCCACCAGAAGGTCCAGGTCTGTTCGCCCAGCAGGCTCTTCGCGTAGGCGCGAAGGGTGTCCTGCTCGCCCTGGAGGATGCTGTCCGGGCAGAACGCGAAGTGCTCCGCCGCCACCGCCTCGGCGTCCTCCTGGGTGGCCGGCGGGGCCGCGACGGACAGGACGAGGGTGTCCAGGCCGAGGGCCACGACCCGTATGCCGAAGCGGTCCTCCCAGGAACGCAGGACCGCGCACACACGGGCCACGTCCCGCTCGTAGTTCACCGGGCCGGTCCAGCCGATCGCCGCCGGGATGTCGGCCGACCGGCGTGCCGGGACCAGGGCGAGGTGCGCCTCCTCCAGGCCCGAGTCCGGATCGCCGCCCAGCGCGTCGGCGACCTGCGCCGCACGGGTGTCGGGGTCGGCGCAGAAGGCGGCGGGGGCGGGGGCGAGTCCGGGCCACTCGTCCCCGAACGGCTCGATCTCCTCGCCGAGTTCGCCGTCCTCCGTCTCCTCCTCCCAGTACTCCGCGAGCACCTCCTCGACGTCGTGATCGCCAGGGTAGGTCGTCTCGCCGGGCAGCAGCACCCAGTCCTTCAGGCCGGCCGCGGCGTCCACGAGCACCGGCAACAGGCCGGCGCGGGCCGCCGGTGCGCCCAGCGCCTTCCAGGTGCCCGGCGCCGCCGGCTTCTCCGCGTGCCACAGCAGGGGTTCGTGCCAGGGGCCGTCGTACGTCATGTCGATCAGCCTGCCGGGAGGCAGCCGGAGCCCCAGGGAACGGCCGCTGGGTTCGGTGGCCAGCGTGGGCAGCGGATTAGGAAGAGTAGCCATACCCGAAACCCTAAAACCCCCCACTGACACCCCAGTTACCCGCGACTCCCCCCTCCCGGAAGGTGGGATCGGCAGATCCGTTCCACCCCCCACCCGCCACCCCCTCCCGTGACCTGCACGTTTCCGGAGCCTCTCCGGAACGGATCCGCCAATCCCACCCTGTGGGGAGGGGGGAGGGGGAGGGTGGGGGGTGGGGGTTAGATGAGGGTTGTGATGCAGAAGGGGTGGCCGGCTGGGTCCAGTAGGACTCGCCAGCGGTTCTCGCCCGGCTGGAAGCCGGGCTTGGTGGCGCCCAGGTCGAGCAGTCGTTTCTCGGCGCTGTCCAGGTCGTCCACGCCCAGTTCGATGTGGGCCTGCTTCTCCTGGGCCGGGTCCGGCCAGGTGGGCGGGCGGTAGTCGGCCAGGCGGTTGAAGCCGAGACCGGTCGCCCCCTCCTTGCCGAGCAGGACGAAGTCGTCCGTGGAGTAGAGGACCGACATGCCCAGCAACTCGACGTAGAAGCGGGACAGTTCGGCGGGGTCGGCGCAGTCGAAGGTGACGGCGGCGTAGCGGAACGCGGGTGTGGAAGTGGTCTCCGTGCTCATGGAGAAGACCGTAGGGCGTGACCCGGACAGTTCCGGTCCTGGTTACCGCCCCGTGTGGGAAACTTCCGGCTGTGCTCAGCTCGTCCGCCCGCCTGCTACGGCTGCTGTCCCTGCTGTCCGCCCGGCCGTCCTGGACCTGCGCGGAGCTGGCCGGGCGCATGGAGGTGACGGACCGTACGGTCCGCCGGGACGTGGCACGGCTGCGGGACCTCGGCTACTTCGTCGACTCCGAGGCCGGGCCCTGGGGCGGCTACCGCCTGCGCGCCGGGTCCCGGGTGCCGCCGCTGATCCTCGACGACGAGGAGGCGCTCGCCGTGGCGGTCGGGCTGCGCGAGGCCGCGTTGAGCGACGCGCTCGGGGGTGACCAGGCCGCGCTGTCGGCACTGCTGAAACTGCGGCAGGTGCTGCCCCGCAGGATCGCGGACCGCCTCGGCGAACTGGACGACGCCTTCGTGCGCCTCCCGGGGGCCGAGGGCCCGCAGATCAGGCCCGGCCTGCTGCTGGAGCTGGCCGTCGCCTGCCGCCAGGGCGAACGGGCCCGGCTGTCGTACTGCGACGGGGAGGGCCGGAGCACGGTCCGGGACGTCGACCCGTACCGGCTCGTCCACACCGGGCGGCGCTGGTACTTCGTCGCTCGGGACGTGTCCCGGGGGCAGTGGCGGACCTTCCGGGCCGACCGGGTCGACCGCCTCCAGCCCACCGGGCACCCGGCGGACCTCACCGACGCGCCGGACCCGGCCCAGCTCGTGTCCCGCAACACCGCGAACGGCCCCTACCCCCTGTCCGCGACCGTCCGTCTCCCCGTCCCCATGGACCAGGCGCTGCGGCTCGTCCCGGCGACGGTCGGCACCCACCGCCCCGACGGCCCCGGCGCCACCCTCGTCGACATCGGCGGCCCCGACCCGGACGGCCTCGCCCGCTACCTCCTCGGCCTGGGGACCCCGCTGCGCGTCGTCGAACCGGAGTCGGTCCGCCGGGCCCTGGCACGGCGGGCGCGGGAACTCGCCGGGGAGAACGCGTGACGTTCCGGCGCGTGGCACGGGCACGGGCACGGGCACGGACGACACCGCGGGGCCCCGCCGAAACGGGGCCCCGCGAAAGTTGGAGTGCCTCACGGGCCGGACGTCACAGCTTCTCCGGCGTCCTGATGCCCAGCAGGGCCATGCCCTGGTGCAGGGTGCGGGCCGTCAGGTCCACCAGGAACAGGCGGTTCTCCACGACCTCGGCCGGGTTGTCGGCGGACAGCACCTGGCACTGGTCGTAGAACGTCGTCAGGTGCGACGCCAGCTGGTACAGGTAGGCCGCCAGCTTGTGCGGCTCGTACGACGCCGCCACCTCGAGCACCGTCTCCGCGAACTGGTCCAGGTGCAGGCCCAGCGCGCGCTCGGCCGGGGCCAGCTCCAGCTCCGGGTGCGCGGCGGGGCGGGCCTCGCCGGCCTTGCGGAGGATGGACTGGATACGGGCGTAGGCGTACTGGAGGTAGACGGACGTGTCGCCGTTCAGGGAGACCATCTGGTCCAGGTCGAACTTGTAGTCCCGGACGGCCGAGGTGGACAGGTCCGCGTACTTGACCGCGCCGATGCCGACGTAGCGGCCGTTCTCCGTGATCTCCTGCTCCGTCAGGCCCACCTTCTCGGCCTTGTCCCGCACCACCGCCGTGGCCCGCTCGACGGCCTCGTCCAGCAGGTCCTGGAGCTTGACCGTCTCGCCCGCACGCGTCTTGAACGGCTTGCCGTCCTTGCCGAGGACCGTGCCGAAGGCCAGCTGCACCGCCGTCACGTCCTCGTCGAGCCAGCCGGCCCGGCGCGCGGTCTCGAAGACCATCCGGAAGTGCAGCGCCTGCCGGGCGTCCACCACGTACAGCAGGGTGTTCGCCTTGAGGTTGAAGACACGGTCGCGGATCGCGGACAGGTCGGTCGCCGCGTAGCCGTAGCCGCCGTCCGACTTCTGCACGATCAGCGGGACCGGGTTGCCGTCCGGGCCCTTGATGTCGTCGAAGAACACGCACAGCGCGCCCTCGGAGCGGACCGCGACACCCGACTCCTCCAGCAGGCGGCAGGTCTCGGCCAGCATGTCGTTGTAACCGGACTCGCCGACGATGTCGGAGTCCCGGACCTCCATGTCCAGCTTCTCGAAGACGGAGAAGAAGTAGATCTTCGACTCGTCCACGAACTTCTGCCACGTGGCCAGCGTGTGCGGGTCGCCGGCCTGGAGGTCGACCACCCGGCGCCGCGCCCGCGTCTTGAACTCCTCGTCGGAGTCGAAGAGCACCCGCGCGGCCTTGTAGAGGCGGTCGAGGTTGGACATCGCCTCCTCGCCGGAAGCCGCGGTGTCCTCGGCGGACGCCTTGTGGTCCAGCTCGTGCGGGTGCTCGTCCAGGTACTGGATGAGCATGCCGAACTGGGTGCCCCAGTCGCCGATGTGGTGGCGCCGGACCACGGTCTCGCCGGTGAACTCCAGCAGCTGCACCACCGAGTCGCCGATCACCGCGGACCGCAGGTGGCCGACGTGCATCTCCTTGGCCACGTTCGGCTGGGCGTAGTCGATCACCGTCGTGCCCGGGTTCGCCGCGGCGGGCACGCCGAGGCGGCCCGTCTCGTCCGCGTACCGCGCGGCCAGGTTCTCGACGATCGCCCGGTCGGCGATCGTGATGTTGAGGAAGCCGGGGCCGGACACCTCGACGTCCTTGATCACGCCATCCGTCGCCACCCGGCCGACGACCTGGGCCGCCAGCTCCCGAGGGTTCGCCTTCGCCTTCTTGGCCAGGGCCAGAATGCCGTTGGCCTGGAAGTCGGCCCGGTCGCTTCGTCGCAGCAGCGGGTCCGCGCCGGCGGCCTCCGGCAGGGTGGCCGAGAGGGCGGACGCGAGGTGCTGCTGGACGCTGTCGCTGAGGGACGTGACCGAGGCCATAGGGATGGTTGCCGTTCTCCTCGTGGGGCGGATGGTCCCGGCCAGTATCCCACGCGGGGTAAAGCCGTTTTCCCGGTCGCCGCACGGTCTGTGAGAATGGGGTGTCACCCCGTTCAGAAAGAAGGACGTGCCGATCGTGGCTCAGAGCACCGAGACCACCGACTGGGTCTCCCGTTTCGCGGATGAGGTCATCGAGGAGTCGGAGCGCCGGGCCCCGGGCAAACCGGTCGTCGTCGCGTCCGGCCTCTCCCCCTCGGGGCCGATCCACCTCGGCAACCTCCGCGAGGTCATGACCCCGCATCTCGTCGCCGACGAGATCCGCCGCCGCGGCCACCAGGTCCGGCACCTGATCTCCTGGGACGACTACGACCGCTACCGGAAGGTGCCCAAGGGCATCCCGGGGGTCGACGAGGACACCTACCAGCAGCACATCGGCAAGCCGCTGACCTCCGTGCCCGCCCCCGCGGGCTCCGCGTACCCGAACTGGGCCGAGCACTTCAAGGCCGCGATGACCGAGTCGCTGGCCGAGCTGGGCGTCGAGTTCGACGGGATCAGCCAGACCGAGCAGTACACCTCCGGCGTGTACCGCGAGCAGATCCTGCACGCCATGAAGCACCGCGGCGACATCGACGCGATCCTCGCCCAGTACCGCACCAAGCCCAAGGCCGCCGCCAAGAAGCAGCAGAAGCCCGTCGACGAGGCCGAGCTGGAGGCCGAGGAGGGTTCGGGCGCCGCGTCCGAGGACGACGGCAGCAGCTCCGCCGGGTACTTCCCGTACAAGCCGTACTGCGGCGACTGCGGCAAGGACCTGACGACGGTGACCTCGTACGACGACGGCACCACCGAGCTGTCGTACACCTGCAGCGAGTGCGGCTTCGCCGAGACCGTCCGGCTCAGCGAGTTCAACCGCGGCAAGCTGGTCTGGAAGGTCGACTGGCCGATGCGGTGGGCGTACGAGGGCGTGATCTTCGAGCCGAGCGGTGTCGACCACTCCTCGCCGGGGTCCTCCTTCCAGGTCGGCGGGCAGATCGTCGGGATCTTCGGCGGGAAGCAGCCCATCGGCCCGATGTACGCCTTCGTCGGCATCAGCGGCATGGCGAAGATGTCGTCGTCGCGCGGTGGCGTGCCCACCCCGGCCGACGCGCTGCAGATCATGGAGCCGCAGCTGCTGCGGTGGCTGTACGCCCGGCGCCGGCCCAACCAGTCCTTCAAGATCGCCTTCGACCAGGAGATCCAGCGGCTGTACGACGAGTGGGACAAGCTCGCGGGCAAGGTGGCCGACGGTTCCGCCCTGCCGGGCGACGTCGCCGCGTACACCCGGGCCGTGGGCACCGCCGCCGCCGAGCTGCCGAAGACACCGCGCCCGCTGCCCTACCGCACCCTCGCCTCCGTCGCCGACATCACCGCCGGCCACGAGGACCAGGCACTGCGGATCCTCTCCGAGCTTGACCCGGAGCAGCCGCTCGGCACCCTGGACGAGGCACGCCCCCGGTACGACAAGGCCGAGGCGTGGATCAACACCCACGTGCCCGCCGACCAGCGGACCATCGTGCGGGACGAGCCGGACGAGCCGCTGCTGAAGTCGCTCGACGAGGCGTCCGCCCAGTCGGTGCGGCTGCTCCTCGACGGGCTGGCCGAGCACTGGTCGCTCGACGGGCTCACGCACCTCGTGTACGGCGTGCCGAAGGTGCAGGCCGGCTTCTCCGCCGACGCCACGCCGAAGGAGCTGCCGGCCGAGATCAAGACCGCCCAGCGGACCTTCTTCGCCCTGCTCTACCACCTGCTCGTCGGCCGTGACACCGGGCCCCGGCTGCCCACCCTGCTGCTCGCGGTCGGACAGGACCGGGTGCGCAAGCTCCTCGGGGAGTAAGCGGCCGCGAGCCCGAGCGGGCGGTGGTGAGCCGCACAGGAAAGGGGCCCTCCTTCCGGGAGGGCCCCTTTCCTGTGCCGTCACGCGATCGCCGTCATGCCGTCGCCGTCACGCGATGTGGTCCTCTTCCAGCTCCGCGTTGAAACGGTTGGTGAAACGGTTGACCATGCGGTCCGTCTCACGCGCCGGAAGCGACATGCCGTACGTCGCCTCCACCGCCTCGCCGAACTGGTGCGGCGTCGGGAAGCTGCCGTCGATCGACTTCCGGAAGACCTGGTAGAAGTCGTCCTCGCTCGGGTTCGGCTCCGGGGGGCCGCCGCCCTCGCCCAGCTCGCGCGTGCGCGTCGCGCTCACCGGGATGGGGAAGCTGCCCGTCTCCTCCGGGGACGGCTGCTGGAACTGCTCCGGGGGCTGCTCCTCGTACCAGTCCTCGTACTGCTCCTCGGGCTCGTACTGCGGCTCCGGGGGCGGCTCGTACGTCGGGTCGTAGCCACCGTGGTACTCGATCTCCCGCTGCGCCTGGAACCAGGGGCTCTCCTCGTCCACCACGGGTCCCTCCGGCCGCTGCCCGCGGGGCAGGCGCGCCTGCGCGGGGACGGCCGCCGCCGCGGCGGCAGGACCGCCCGCGACGGCTGCCGGAGCACCCGCGACCGCCGCCGGCTGCGGCCGGCGGGGCGCCGCGGGCAGCAGCACCGGATCGATGCCCGCCGCCGCCAGCCCCGCAGGCGCCGTCTCCGCCAGCGGAACGCCGTACTTCGCCAGCCTCAGCGGCATCAGGGACTCCACCGGAGCCTTCCTGCGCCAACCCCGGCCGAACCGGGAACGCAGCCGGGCCTGATAGACGAGACGTTCCTGCTCCAGCTTGATCACCTGGTCGTAGGAACGCAGCTCCCACAGCTTCATACGACGCCACAGCAGGAACGTCGGAACCGGGGACAGGAGCCAGCGGGTGAGGCGGACCCCCTCCATGTGCTTGTCGGCCGTGATGTCGGCGATGCGGCCGATCGCGTGCCGGGCCGCCTCCACGGCCACGACGAACAGCACCGGGATCACCGCGTGCATGCCCACGCCCAGCGGGTCCGGCCAGGCGGCGGCGCCGTTGAAGGCGATCGTCGCCGCCGTCAGGAGCCACGCCGTCTGGCGGAGGAGCGGGAAGGGGATGCGAATCCAGGTCAGCAGTAGATCAAGGGCGAGAAGAACACAGATGCCTGCGTCGATACCCACCGGGAACACATAGGAGAAGTTCCCGAAGCCCTTCTTGATGGCCAGCTCGCGCACGGCCGCGTACGAACCGGCGAAGCCGATGCCGGCGATGATCAGAGCGCCGGAGACGACCACGCCGATGAGTACGCGGTGCATCCGAGTCAGCTGCGGTGGCGCGGCCACTCGTACTCCCCTCCCATTGCGACTTGTTGCGCGCAACAGGGTGGCACACGTGTGCGGCGAACGTGTCGCCGGTCAGCTGCCGTGACCCCCGGGTCAGCTCTTCTTGGCGGCCGACTTGGACGGAGATGCACTGGAGGAGGACGACTTGGACGGGGCCTTGGACGCCGACTTCGATGCCGAACCGGAAGGTGACGCGGAACCCGTCGATCCGGAACCAGCCGAACCCGAATCCGACCCGCCGGACCCGCCGTTGGCCGACGAGACCGCCGCCACGACCTCCTTGAGCGCCTTCTGGGCGTCCTTCGCCAGATCGTCGGCGTCGGGGGTCTTCTCGCCCGCGAGACCGGCGCCGTTGTAGTCCAGGGTGACCACGACGTTCTCCACCCGGGCGACGACCGTCTGCTGCTTGAAGAGACCCTCCTTCTTCTTCAAGTCGTAACGAACCGTCGACGCCTCCGCGCCCGTCCCGGACAGCGGCACGACCTTGACGTTCTTCGCGCCGTCCACCGACTGGGCGTCCTTGACCTGCTGGGAGTAGTACGCGTGCGCCTGCTCGTCGGCCGCGCCCCGGGTGGCGTCCGAGTCGAAGCGGAGCAGGGCGACGTTCAGCCAGCGGAACTGCGAGCCCTTCACGCCGTTGTTGTCCAGGCTGTCCCAGGCACAGGACGCGCGCGACGACGGATCGTCCGAACTGCCCTTCTTGCCGGACTTCGAGCCCTCCGGCACCAGGTCCGTCAGGGTCTTCTTCGAGACCACCGAGCACGCCTCGGGAAGCTTCTGGTACGCGGCGGCCCGCACCGTCGGGGACGCGCTCGCCGACGGCTGCGAACCGCCGTCCGCCGACCGCGTGGTCTCCTGACCGGACTTGGCCTTGGAGTCGCCGGAGTCCGAGGAGCAGGCGGCGGTGATCAGGACCGCGGGAACGGCTGCCGCGCAGACAAGGGCGCGGCGGAGGCGCTTGGCTCGCTGGTCCTGCTGGGCACGGTCGTCTCGCTGAGCTGCTCGCTGCATGGTTCCTTCACTCGTGACGCTCGGTGTTCGTGCGGGTTCCTGCGGGGCCACCGTACGCGGTGAAGGAGCCGTGCGGTTTCTGTTCGGACGCTTTGCGGGCGAAGGCCGCCACGCCCGGCGAACCCCTCAGCCGCCCAGCGCGTCGGCCAGTTGGGAGGCCAGATTTCCGGCCCTGTCCTGCATTTCCTTGCTGTCCGGCACCGCTCCGGTGGCCGTCGGCTGCTCCTCGTACTGGAGCGTGACGACCACGTTGGACGTGCGGAACACCACAGTCACCGTCCGCTGTTCGGCCGTCGAGCCGGCCGCGTTCAGCTCGTCGTCCAGATACGCCTCGTCACCGAGGTCGGAGAGCGTACGGGGCTGGAGGTCGGCGGGCGTGGCACCGGAGCCGGCGTCCGGGGACCCCGGGGCCCCAGAGGACGCCGCGGACCCGGAGGGCGACCCCGAAGGGTCCGAGGACGCCGACGACTTCGACGACTGCGGCGACGAACCCGAGGCCGGGGAGGCGGAGGCGGCATCGTCCGGGGAGCCGGAGCCCTTCGAGGACGCCGTGGGCGCCGGCGTCGCGGGCGGCGCCGACGAACTGCTCACCACGGGGAGGTCGGCGGCCGTCTGCTTCTCCAGGAACAGCTTCTGCGCCTGGTCGTCGTCGCTGACCGTGTTGTCGTACGACACCACGCGCTCGAAGTCGATGGAGAGCCGGTCCGTGGCGTCGGCCGACTCGACCTTCCAGTGGCAGCCGACCTTGCGCTCGGTGTCGTAGGTGAGCGTGGCCTCGCCCCGGTAGGCCTGGTCCCGCTGGACCGGGTCGGTGATCTGCTGGATGCCGGGCAGCAGCGAGTCCAGGGTGTCGTGACCGACCGCCCCGCACGGTTCGGGCAGCGTCCGGTACTTGCCGGGCTGGGCCGCGACCGTGGACGTGCCGGCGTCGCCCGGGTTGGCGTTGTCCGTGGCGCCGTCGCCCCCGGAACCGCTCGTGCAGCCGGCCAGCAGCGCCGCGAGGAGGGCGGCGGTGCCGGTTACGTACGCCTTCCGCTGCACGGTCGGGCTCCTCTCGACGGTGTGTGCTCGCTCGGTGCTCCAGTGTCCCCGCCGGTTAATGGCTTGCTGCGGCGGGGCGCCCCCTGGAGACAATGTGTATCGCACGCACTGCGGTGGACGCCGGTCCCTTGTCCCTTTTCATCGACCTTGGCGCCGCTTTTGCGTTTTGATGCTTTTAAGCCTTTTGTTATTGCCCTCGGGGGAATGAGGAAGATATGTCGTACGTGGAGATGCCGGGCGCCAAGGTTCCGATCCGGATGTGGACGGACCCGGCGACGGTCGAGGACGTGGCCCTGCGCCAGCTCCAGAACGTGGCGACCCTGCCCTGGATCAAGGGCCTGGCCGTGATGCCTGACGTGCACTACGGGAAGGGTGCGACGGTCGGCTCGGTCATCGCGATGCGGGGTGCGGTGTGCCCGGCGGCGGTGGGCGTGGACATCGGCTGCGGGATGTCGGCGGTGCGGACGTCGCTGACCGCGAACGACCTCCCGGGAGACCTGTCCCGCCTCCGCTCGAAGATCGAGCAGGCGATTCCGGTGGGGCGGGGGATGCACGACGACCCCGTGGAGCCGGCGGACTTCCACGGGCTGGCCACGGCCGGCTGGGAGGACTTCTGGGGGCGGTTCGACGGGGTGGCGGAGGCGGTCAGGTTCCGTCAGGGCCGGGCGGTCGCGCAGATGGGGACGCTCGGATCGGGCAATCACTTCGTCGAGGTCTGCACAGATGACGACGGCTTCGTCTGGCTGATGCTTCACTCCGGATCCCGCAACATCGGCAAGGAGCTCGCCGAGCACCACATCGGTGTGGCCCAGAAGCTTCCCCACAACCAGGGGCTGGTCGACCGCGATCTCGCCGTCTTCGTCTCGGACACCCCGCAGATGGCGGCCTACCGCAACGACCTGTTCTGGGCGCAGGAGTACGCCAAGTACAACCGCACGCTGATGATGGCGCTCCTGAAGGACGTGGTCCGCAAGGAGTTCAAGAAGGCGAAGCCGGTCTTCGAGCCGGAGATCTCCTGCCATCACAACTACGTGGCGGAGGAGCGGTACGAGGGCATGGACCTGCTCGTGACCCGTAAGGGCGCGATCCGGGCCGGCTCCGGTGAGTACGGGATCATCCCCGGTTCGATGGGTACGGGCTCGTACATCGTGAAGGGCCTGGGCAACGACCTGTCCTTCAACTCGGCCTCGCACGGCGCGGGCCGGCGCATGAGCCGGAACGCGGCCAAGCGGCGCTTCTCCACGAAGGACCTGGAGGAGCAGACTCGGGGCGTGGAGTGCCGCAAGGACTCCGGTGTCGTGGACGAGATCCCGGGCGCCTACAAGTCGATCGACCAGGTCATCGACCAGCAGCGGGACCTGGTCCAGGTGGTGGCGAAGCTGAAGCAGGTCGTCTGCGTGAAGGGCTAGTGCGGGTTCCCGTGCGGGGTGGCCGCCGGTCGGGTGACCGGCGGCGCCTGCCCGTACGGGTCACCCGTCCCCCGGGTGCAGCGCGTCCAGCCAGCTCAGCAGGCGGTTGCCCTCGCGGGTCATGACGTCCGGGTCGCGCAGGGCGTTGGCCAGGAGGGACATGCCCTGGTAGGCGGAGACCAGGGTGAGGGCGTGACCGTCGGGGTCGGGGACGCCCCAGGTGCGGAACTGGGCCGCGGCCCAGTCCAGCAGGCGGCGGATGACCGCGCCGGCCTCGGCGTCCAGCGTGCCGTCCGTGCGCTTGTCGAGTTCGACGGCGAGGGTGCCGGTGGGGCAGCCGTGGCGGGCGGCGGTCTCGCGCTGGTCCATCCACGCCGCGACGAGCCCCTTGAGGCGGTCGCGCGGTTCCGCCGACCGGTCCAGTTCGCCGGTGAGTTCGTCCAGGCGGGCGCCGTGCTCCGCCAGTGCGGCCCGGACCAGCTCGTCCTTGGTCTTGAAGTAGTAGTACACGTTCCCGACCGGGACGTCGGCCTCGCGCGCGATGTCGGCGAGGGTGGTGCGCTCGACCCCCTGCTCGTGCAGCACGCGGGCCGCCGCCGCCGTGAGCCGCCGGCGCTTCTGTGACGCCCGCACCCGCCGATCCACTGAGTTTGTCACCTGACTGACTATAGACACGCCTCGGTGACGGTGTGTAGGTTCGTTTCAAGTTAGTCAACTAACTCACACATGGGGGTTCCAGTGATCACTGTGACCGGGGCTACCGGCAATGTCGGGCGGGTGCTGGTGGAGCTGCTGGCCGGGGCGGGGGAGGAGGTCGTGGCGGTGTCGCGGCGGCCCGGGCCGGCGGATCCGGTGCCGGGGGTCCGGTGGGTGCCGGGCGGGGTCGGGGACGCCGAGAGCATGCGGCCGGCCCTCGACGGGGCCCGCGCGGTGTTCCTCGTGCTGGGCGGCGAGCTGAACCTGCGGGGCGAGCGGCCCGACGCCCTGATGAAGGTGGTCGCCGATGCCGGGGCCGAGCGGATCGTGCTGGTGTCGTCGCAGGTCAGCGCCACCCGGCCGGAGGCGCCCTCGCACGCCCGGCTGCGGGGGTTCGAGGCCGCGGTGCGGGCCTTTGGGCGGGAGTTCACCGTCCTGCGGCCCGGCGGGTTCGCCTCCAACGCCCTCGCCTGGGCCGAGTCGGTCCGTACCCGGCGCACCGTCTTCGCGCCCTTCGGGGATGTCGCGCTGCCCGTGGTCGACCCGGCGGACATCGCCGCCGTGGCCGCCGCGGCGCTGCGCGAGGACGGGCACGCGGGCCGGGTGTACGAGCTGACCGGTCCCGAGCCGATCAGTCCCCGCGGTCAGGCCGCCGTCCTCTCCGCGGCCCTGGGCGAGGAGGTGGCCTTCGTGGAGCTGTCCCGCGAGGAGGCGCGGGCGGGGATGGCGCGGTTCATGCCGGAGCAGGTCGTCGCCGGAACCCTGGACGTCCTCGGGGACCCGCTCCCGGCCGAGCGGAGGGTCGCCCCGGACGTGCAGGCGGTGCTGGGCCGCCCGGCGGCGCCGTTCGCCGCCTGGGTGGCGCGCAGCCTCCCCGCGTTCGCCTGACCCTCGTACGACTCACCCTGCCGGGCGGTCGGCTGCTGCCCCTGCCGGGTGTCCGTCCGTCCCTTGCGGGCGGGCACCCGATCCCTCCCGCGTGGACCGGACGCTACTTGCCGTGCCGTACCGCGTAGATCATGACGAACGCCAGGATGTGGATGCCGAAGAGGAAGTAGGCGAGGAAGTACCAGACCTGGCGTTCGTTCTTCGTCTCCTGGGCCAGGCGGCGCTTTTCCAGGGAGTCGTCGTCGCCGGTCACGACTCGCGGTGCACCTTGGTGTTGGAGGCCTGGGCGCGCGGGCGCAGGACCAGGAGGTCGACGTTGACATGGCTGGGGCGGGTCGCCGCCCAGGTGATGGTCTCCGCGACGTCGTCCGCGGTGAGGGGCTCGGCGACGCCCTGGTAGACCTTCTCCGCCTTCTCCGTGTCCCCGCCGAAGCGGGTCAGCGCGAACTCCTCCGTCTTGACCATGCCAGGGGCGATCTCGATGACACGGACCGGCTGGCCGACGATCTCCAGGCGGAGGGTCTCGGCGAGGACGTGGGCGCCGTGCTTGGCGGCCACGTAGCCGGCGCCGCCCTCGTAGGTGCCGTGGCCCGCGGTGGAGGAGACGACCACGACCACGCCGTCACCGCTCGCGACCAGCCTCGGCAGCAGGGCCTGGGTGAGGTTCAGGGTGCCGATGACGTTCGTCTCGTACATCGTGCGCCAGTCCGCCGGGTCGCCGGTGGCCACCGGGTCCGCGCCCAGGGCGCCGCCGGCGTTGTTGACGAGGACGCCGACCGTCTTGAACGCGGTGGCGAACTCGTCGACGGCCGCGCGGTCCGTCACGTCCAGCTGGTAGGCGACCGCCGAGTGCCCGGCCTTGGTCAGTTCCTCGGCCAGTGCTTCGATGCGGTCCTTGCGGCGGGCGGTGAGGACGACGCGGTAGCCGGCCTCGGCGAGCCGCCGGGCCGTGGCGGCGCCGATGCCGCTGCTCGCGCCGGTGACGACGGCGATCCGGGAGGCGGCGGACGGGGCGGCGGTGGCCATGGCTGCTCCTGTGACTGCGTCGGGGGCCTTCACTCCAGCCTAAGTGAGCCTCAGCTGCCGTTTCGCGGCGCCCACATGATCACGGCCATCCCGGCGAGGCAGATCACCGCCCCGGTGATGTCCCAGCGGTCGGGGCGGTAGCCGTCCGCGACCACGCCCCACAGGATCGAGCCGGCGACGAAGATGCCGCCGTAGGCGGCCAGGATGCGGCCGAAGTGGGCGTCCGGCTGGAAGGTGGCGACGAAGCCGTACGCGCCGAGGGCGAGGACGCCCCCGCTGATCCACAGCCAGCCCCGGTGTTCCCGTACGCCCTGCCAGATCAGCCAGGCGCCGCCGATCTCGAACAGCGCGGCGACGACGAACAGGGCGGCGGAGCGGACGATCGGCATGGCGGCAGCTTCGCACGCGGGGGTCGGGCCGCCGGGCCACGGGTGTCGTCCGGCGGTCTTGTCACCTGTTGGAGGGCGCCTGGCGGGCGGCGCGCGTGGCATACATCCGTACGGCAGTGGGAGCGCGAGCGAGAAGTGGTGAGGGCCGTGCGGATGCGGGCGTGGGTGTTGTCCGGGGTGTGTGCCGGTGCCGTGCTGGCGCCGGGGGTGGCGGTGGCCGCTCCGGCTCCGGAGGCCGATGTGGCTCTCCACGGGAGGGCGGTGATGGAGGAGGACCGGGTGGAGGTACGGCTGACCCCTTACAACAGCGGGCCCGCCGTGGTCACGGACGCCACGGTCCGGCTGCGCTGGTCGGTGGCGCTGGCCGACGATCAGGAGCTGCCCGCCCGGTGCGTCCGGGAGGACGAGCGGACGGTGCTGTGCGGGACCGGGGCGCTGGCCGTGGACGTGGCGGGGGACCAGCTGCGGTTGCCGGTCCGGCTGCGGGAGCGGGCGGCGGAGGTGACGCTGGAGATCGAGACTGCGTGGAACTCGGGCGCGGTGGACAAGGACCGGTCGAACGACCGGATGCGGGTGCTCGTCCTGGCGACGGGAGACTCGTACGCCTTCTGAGGCGACGGGGACGACGAGGGCCGGCCGCCTTCCGGGTCGGCTTCCGCGGCTACGGGGGATCCGTCTGCCTCCCGGTCGGCCTCGGCGGCAACGCGGGATCCGTCTGCCCTCCGGGTCGGCTTCGGAGGGCCTCGGGGGACTCGTGCGCCTTCCGGGGCGCGGGCCGTCAGGCGGGGTTGTCCGTGTCATAGCGTTCGCGGGCGGCGCGGACCTCGTCGAAGTGGGTCTCGGCCCAGTCCTTCACGGCCGTGAGCAGGCAGGCGAGGCTGGCGCCGAGGGGGGTGAGTTCGTAGTCGACGCGGACCGGGACGGACGGGGTGACCGTGCGGCTGATGATGCCGTCCCGCTCCAGGGAGCGCAGGGTCTGGGTCAGCATCTTGGGGCTGACGCCGGCGATCTTGCGGCCGAGGTCGCTGTAGCGGCGGGGGCCCGGGGCCAGGGCGGCGACGACGAGGCCGACCCACTTGTCGCTGAGCCGGCCGAGGAGCTGGTTGGTGGGGCAGGCGCGCAGGAAGGCGTCGTAGTCGGCGCGGGCCTGTTCGCGGCGCTGGGCTGCGGTCATGGTCGCCATGGGTTCTTCCCTCCGGGACAGCTACGCACTCACAGGTAACTACTTACGAAAGGATAGTACCTCTCCTACGGTTGGTGTCGCGGCCGGAAAGGTGCCGCGGTGACCGACAAGTGCTCCGTATATAGGGAGAGTTGACATGCGTGCTGCTGTGGTGAAGACGTTCGGCGGTCCGGACGCGGTGGAGATCGCGGAGGTGTCGCTGCCGGAGCCGGGGGCGGGCCAGGTGCGGATCAAGGTGGCGGCCGGTGCGCTGAATCCGGTGGACCTGTACGTCCGGGCCGGTGCCTTCGGCGGGGCCGGCAAGACGATCGGGCTCGGCTGGGACGTCGCCGGGACGGTGGACGCGGTGGGGGTGGCCGCCGCCTGGCGGGTCGGCGACCCGGTGGTGGCGCTGGTGCCCGGCGTGGCGGAGCCGCTGGCCGCGCACGCCGAGTACGTCGTGGTGGCGGCGGACGCGGTGGCCGCGGCGCCGGCCTCGGTGGACGCCGTGCACGCGGGCACCCTGCCGCTCAACGGGCTGACCGCGCTCCAGGCGCTGGACCTGCTGGACCTCGAGCCGGGCGCGTCCCTGCTGGTGACCGGTGCGGCGGGTGCGGTCGGCGGGTTCGCGGTGCAGCTGGCCGCGCGCCGGGGGATCGAGGTGACCGGGCACGCCCGGGCCGGCGACGAGGAGCTGGTGCGGTCGCTCGGGGCCGCACACTTCACGGCCGAGGGGGTGCCGGCGGGGAGCGTGGACGCGGTGCTGGACGCGGCGATGCTCGGCGGGCCGGCGCTGGAGTGGGTGCGGGACGGCGGTGCCTTCGTCAGTGCGCAGCCCGGCCGGCAGCCCGAGTCCGTGCGCGGGGTGCGTGTCACGGCCGTGGAGGTGGGCGCCGACGGGGCGCAGCTGGCGGAGCTGGTCCGGCTGGTGGACGCGGGCGCGCTGACCCTGCGGGTGGCCGAGACCTACGCCCTGGACGAGGCCGCGAAGGCGCACGCCCGACTGGCGGAGGGCGGGCTGCGCGGGCGGCTGGTGCTGGTGCCCTAGGGGGGCCGGAGAGGGGGTGGAATACCGGGGCCGGGGTGACCGTTGGAGGGCTATAGTTGAACGGTCAACAACCTGGAGGGTGAGCGACCATGCAGTTCGGGATCTTCACGGTCGGCGACGTCACGCCGGACCCCACCACGGGGCGGACCCCGACCGAGCGCGAGCGGATCAAGGCCATGGTCGCCATCGCGCTCAAGGCCGAGGAGGTCGGCCTGGACGTCTTCGCGACCGGCGAGCACCACAACCCGCCGTTCGTGCCGTCGTCCCCGACCACCATGCTCGGCTACATAGCCGCGCGGACGGAGAAGCTGATCCTCTCCACCTCCACCACCCTGATCACCACCAACGACCCGGTGAAGATCGCGGAGGACTTCGCGATGCTCCAGCATCTGGCCGACGGCCGCGTCGACCTGATGATGGGCCGCGGCAACACCGGGCCGGTCTACCCCTGGTTCGGCAAGGACATCCGCGAGGGCATCAACCTCGCCGTCGAGAACTACGCCCTGCTGCGCCGCCTCTGGGACGAGGACGTCGTCGACTGGGAGGGCAAGTTCCGCACGCCGTTGCAGGGCTTCACCTCCACCCCGCGGCCGATGGACGACGTACCGCCGTTCGTCTGGCACGGCTCCATCCGCTCCCCGGAGATCGCCGAGCAGGCCGCGTACTACGGCGACGGCTTCTTCCACAACAACATCTTCTGGCCGGCCGACCACACCAAGCGGATGGTCGAGTTCTACCGGAAGCGGTTCGCGCACTACGGGCACGGAACGCCCGAGCAGGCGATCGTCGGCCTGGGCGGCCAGGTGTTCATGCGGAAGAACTCGCAGGACGCGGTGCGGGAGTTCCGGCCGTACTTCGACAACGCGCCGGTCTACGGCCACGGGCCCTCCCTGGAGGACTTCACCGAGCAGACCCCGCTGACCGTGGGCTCCCCGCAGCAGGTGATCGAGAAGACGCTGTCCTTCCGGGAGTACGCCGGCGACTACCAGCGCCAGCTCTTCCTCATGGACCACGCGGGGCTGCCGCTGAAGACCGTGCTGGAGCAGCTCGACATGCTCGGCGAGGAGGTCGTACCGGTGCTGCGCAAGGAGTTCGCCGACGGGCGTCCGGCGGATGTGCCTCAGGCGCCCACCCACCAGTCGCTGCTCGCCGCCGCCGCCCGGAAGGAGACCGTCGCATGAAGCTCGTCGTCGTATCGGCGGGACTGAGTGTCCCGTCCTCCACCCGGCTGCTGGCCGACCGGCTGGCCGCCGCGGTGGACCGGCACACACCGGTGGACGTCCGGGTGGTCGAGCTGCGCGAGCTGGCCGTCGAGATCGCGCACATGTTCACCAACGGGTTCGCCGGGAAGGCGCTGGCCGCCGCGCAGGACGCGGTGGCGGGGGCCGACGGGCTGATCGTCGTCACCCCGGTGTTCAGCGCGTCCTACAGCGGGCTGTTCAAGTCGTTCTTCGACGTGCTCGACAAGGACGCGCTGGCCGGCAAGCCGGTGCTGATCGCCGCGACCGGCGGTACGGCACGGCACTCGCTGGTGCTGGACCATGCGCTGCGGCCGTTGTTCGCGTATCTGCGGGCCGTGGTGGTGCCCACCGGTGTGTACGCCGCGTCCGAGGACTGGGGCGCGGAAGGGCTGGCCGAGCGGACCGAACGGGCGGCGGGGGAGCTGGCGGCGCTGATGCCGCTGGGTGTGCGGGCCGGTGAGCCCGACATCGTGCCCTTCGCCGAGCAGCTGGCGGCGCTCCAGCGCTGACCCGGCCCTGCCGCCCCGCCCACCCGTCCCGGCCGGCCGGAAGGCGGCCGTCCCGGGTGGGGGTGGCCCGGACGGCCGCGAGGTTGCCGTTCCACGCCGGTGGCTCGGGCGGGAGCCTGCCCTCAGCGGTGGGGCGGTGGGCTGAGCGGCTTGTGCTCCCGGGTGCGCGGGGGACGGTGAGAGGGCGGTAAAAAGGGTGATCCCAGGGCCATCGTGTCCGGTCGGACCGTCGGTGGCCTTGGCAGACTGGGGACGTGCCCCAGACTGTGCTGCTCGCCGAAGACGACCGTGCCATCCGTCATGCCCTGGAGCGTGCCCTGTCGCTGGAGGGCTACGAGGTGACGGCGGTCGCCGACGGCGTCGAGGCGCTGGCACAGGCCCACCGGAACCCGCCGGACGTCCTCGTCCTCGACGTGATGATGCCGGGCATCGACGGCCTCCAGGTCTGCCGCGTACTGCGCGCCGAGGGCGACCGCACCCCGATCCTCATGCTCACCGCCCTGGTGGAGACCGCCGACCGCATCGCGGGCCTGGACGCCGGCGCCGACGACTACGTGGTCAAGCCGTTCGACGTGGAAGAGGTCTTCGCACGGCTGCGCGCGCTGTTGCGCCGTACCAGCCCCGCGCCCCTCGCCGACGACACCCCGGAAGTCCCCGTACGGGAGGCGCAGGTCTCCGACCGGCAGCTGGAGGCGGCCGGCATCCGCATGGACCTCCAGGCCCGCCGGGCCTGGCGCCGCCGGCGCGAGCTGGAACTGACCCGCACCGAGTTCGAGCTGCTGGAACTGCTGGTGCGCAACGCGGGCATCGTCCTCGACCACTCCACCATCTACGACCGCATCTGGGGCTACGACTTCGGACCGGGCTCCAAGAACCTCGCCGTCTACGTCGGCTACCTGCGCCGCAAACTGGACGAACCCGGCGCCTCGCAGCTGATCCACACCGTGCGGGGCGTGGGCTACGTGCTGCGGGAGGACTGAGTGGGCCGCCGCTGGCGGCTGCCGGACCGGTCCCGGCGGAAGCTGGTCTCCCTGCGCACCACCTTCGCGGTCTCCTTCGCGGCCGTCACCGCGGCCGTCACGATCCTCGTCGGCATCCTGTCCTACAGCTCCGCCGCACGGCTCGTCCGCGTCGACCAGCAGTCGGTGTTCACCCAGGTCGTGCAGGACGTGCGGGACGAGGTGCGGCAGCACGCCATGGGCCCGGAGGACTTCTCCTCCTCCCGCCCCGGACACGACCTCGTCCGCCCCGCCCGCACCGACGTCCAGGTGCTCGGCGCGCAGGGGCAGATCGTGGACCACGGCAGTCCGGTGCTGCCCGTCACCTCCCGGGACCGGGCGATGGCGGTCGCGCGTCCGGCCGGGCAGGTCGCCCAGCACAAGGACGTACGGGTGGACCAGGACCTGTTCCGCATCGCCACCGTCTCGCTCGGCGACGGACGGGGCGCCGTCCAGGTCGCGCAGGAGTTCAGCGACACCGAGGACCTGCTGCGGGCACTCCAGCAGCGGACGCTGATCCTCATGGCGGCGGTCGTGGTGGCGGCCGGTCTCTTCGGGTGGTGGCTGGCCCGGCGGATCACCCGGCGCCTGGTCGTCCTCACCTCCGCCGCCGAGGACGTCGCCCGCACCCGGCGGCTGGGCATCCAGGTGCCGGTGGCCGGCCTGGACGAGGTGGGACGGCTGGGGCGCGCCTTCGACCGGATGCTGGGGCGGCTCGCGCAGTCGGAGGAGGACCAGCGCAGGCTGGTGCAGGACGCGGGCCACGAACTGCGCACACCGCTCACCTCCCTGCGCACCAACATCTCCCTGCTGCGCCGGATCGACGAACTGCCGCCCGCCACCCGGGACGAACTGGTCGCCGACCTCTCCCAGGAGGCCCGGGAACTGACCGACCTGGTCAACGAGCTGGTCGCCCTCGCCGCCGGGCAGTCCGACGCCGAGCCGCCGCAGCGGGTGGACCTCGCCGACCTGGCCGAGGACGTCGTCGGGCTGGCCCGGCGCCGTACCGGCCGGGACGTCGTGCTGCACACGAGCGGTGACACGACGACCGACGGGCGGCCCGGAATGCTCCAGCGGGCCATCTCCAACCTGGTCGAGAACGCGGCCAAGTTCGACCCGGACGGCAAGGCGCCGATCCAGGTCGGTGTCACCGGGCCGGCCCGGCCGGGCACGGTACGGGTGGAGGTGCTGGACCGGGGGCCCGGGATCGCCGAGGGCGACCTCGTGCGCATCTTCGACCGCTTCTACCGCGCCGCCGACGCGCGCTCCCAGCCCGGCTCGGGCCTCGGCCTGTCCATCGTGCGCGAGGTCGCGATGGCCCACGGCGGCACGCCGTTCGCCTTCCGGCGCGAGGGCGGCGGGGCGGTCATCGGGTTCACGGTCGGGGGCGGCTTCACCGGGAGCCACGGCGGCTCCGGCTGACCGGCCCGCCCTTCACCATCGGATACGTCCGCGCCCGGCGCGATCCGCAGGGCGGCCCGGCCGGCGCCTGCGCGAAGTCCCCGCCGCTTCCGGCCTCTGGGCCGGCCGGTCGGCGGGCCGGCCGGACCGGTGGATGGAGCCGACTCCGCCGCCGGCTCCGTGACACCGTCCGCTCTCGGACCCGGGGGCCTATGAGCGGCCCGGCAGCGTGAGGAAGCCCTCCGCGCGGGCGCTGGCCAGGCCGATCCGCGGGATGTCGCTGCTCTTGGCGAACAACAGGAAGCGGGGCTCCCACACCGGGCGGTACTTGGCGTTGGCCCGGTAGAGGGACTCGATCTGCCACCAGCGGGAGAAGAAGGTGAGCGTCGAGCGCCACAGCCGCAGGACGGGCCCCGCGCCGAGCCGGGCGCCGCGTTCGAAGACCGAGCGGAACATGGCGAAGTTGAGGGAGACCCGCTCGATCCCCAGCTCCCGTGCGTTCAGCAGGAGTTCGACCACCATGTACTCCATCAGGCCGTTCTCGCAGGAGCGGTCACGGCGCATCAGGTCCAGCGAGAGCCCGTGCTCTCCCCAGGGGACGAAGCTGAGCAGGGCGCGCGGTTCGCCGTCCGCGTCCCGGCACTCCAGCATCACGCAGCGGCCGTCGGCCGGGTCGCCGAGGCGGCCGAGGGCCATGGAGAAGCCGCGTTCGGTGGCTCCGTCGCGCCAGTGGTCGGCCCGGCCGACCAGGACGGCCATCTCCTCGGCGGGGATGTCCTCGTGGCGGCGGACGCGGACCGTGTAGCCGGCCCGGCGGACCCGGTTGTGGGCCTGGCGGACCACGCGCATGGCACGGCCGTCGAGGGTGAAGTCGGCGAGGTCCACGATGGCCTCGTCGCCGAGTTCGAGCGCGTCGAGGCCGTGGCGGGCGTAGATCGTGCCGGCTTCCTCGCCGGCCCCCATGACGGCCGGTGTCCAGGCGTGCCGGCGGGCCTCGGCGAGCCAGGCGTCGATGGCGCCGGGCCAGGCCTCGGGGTCGCCGAGCGGGTCGCCGGAGGCGAGGCTGACGCCGCCGACGACACGGTAGGCGACGGCAGCCTTGCCGCTGGGGGAGAAGATGACGGACTTGTCGCGGCGCAGGGCGAAGTAGCCGAGGGAGTCGCGGTCGCCGTGGCGGTCCAGCAGCTCCCGCAGCCGGGCCTCGTCCTCCGGTGCCAGCAGGCGGGCACCGCGGGGGGCGCGGAAGCAGGCGTAGAGGACCAGCAGGAACGTGGCGGCCGTCAGGACGTTGATGACCATGTCCGTCCAGCGGGGGGCCTGCACGGCGGCGACGCGGTCGGCGAGCGGGCCGACGCTGATGCCGCGCAGCAGGGTGTAGGCGATCTCGTCCTTGAGGCCGGCGCCGGACACCTTGTTCGTCGCGTGGGCCAGGAGGGTGCCGAGGCCGCCGCTGACGAGGGTGCCGCCCACGCCTACGGCGAGGGCCAGGCGCGGGTTGGAGCGGTCGCCGATGGCGTCGAACTCGCGCCGGCCGATCAGCAGGGCGGCGACGAACAGGGCGGTGAGGGCGGTGGAGACCCAGTTGAAGGCGTGCCCGCGGTAGGGGGCGTGGGTCAGGGCGACGGAGTAGAGGCCGAGGAGGGAGCCCGCGAGGAGGAGGTTGAAGAGCCAGGCGGCTCGTTTGCGGCGGCGCATCACCACCGCGAGGAACAGGGCGAGGACCGCCGAGCCCAGGCCGGCGGTGGCCAGGTACGGGGTGAAGTACTCGCCCGCGTTGTGCTCGTGCACCTCCTCGCGGAAGGGGAGGGACATGACCGCCGCGATGTTCAGGACGGCCAGCAGGCGCAGGTACCAGACGGTCGCCGTGGCGGCGCGGGCGCGCAGCCGGTCGTCGCCGGGGAAGGAGCGGAAGGGCGCCGGGAGGAGGCGGACGGCGCGGCTGCCGGGGCCGCGGGGAGCGGGCACCCGTGGCGGGGTCAGGGTCGACTGTGGTGCGGGCATGAGGAGTGGTCACCCTTGGGGACGGGGACGGGGCAGCGCAGACCCTACAGCGTGTAGGGGAACAGCCGCGTGCGGTTGTACGGGGACGGGCGGCTGCGCGGTGATCCGCACAGCCGGCGCACAGCGTCTCATCCCCGACGGACTCTGCCGCGCCGGGCGGTCGTCAGTCGCCGTTGCCGCGGCGGGCCGCCGTCAGCAGCCAGGCCAGGTTGCCCACCGCCGCTCCCGCGGCCACCGTGGCCACGATCACCCCGCCGGTCGCGAGGCCGTCGCTGAACAGGTGCGGGCGCCGGTCCAGCATGTGCAGGCCGAAACCGCACAGCTCGTACACACCGACGGCCGCGATCGCCAGGCTGACGGCCAGCATGGTCAGCGTCGGCGCGAGGCTGCGCGCACAGACCCCCGTGCCGGGCTCCGCTTCCGTGATGTCCTGCATACGTCCCCCGTTGAACAGGCGTGTGAACAGCCCGCCAGTGGCTGGCGGTTGGGAACCTACAATACGTAGGGTCGCGCGCGGTCGACGCCGTGCGGGGCGCGGCCGACATCCTGTCCGCCGGCGCCCACGGCCGATGCGCCGGGCGTGTCCCCGGCCGTGTCCCCCGCCGTGTCCACGGCCGTTGTCACCGCTTCGCGGGCCACAAGGCCGAAGCCGACCGCGCTCCCTGATCCGGCCTGATCCAAACGAAAGACCCTAGTCCGGCGCGTTCCGCCCGGTGCGGCGGGCGTAGGCGCGGGCCGCGCGGGCGCGGTCGCCGCAGCGGGTGGAGCACCAGTGGCGGCGGCCGTGGCGGAGCAGGTAGCGGTTGCAGGGCGGGGAACCGCAAGCGGTGAGGCGCTCGGCGTCCGGCCCGGTCAGCAGGTCGGCGGCGTCGGCGGCGAGGGCCGCCAGCGCGTGCTCGACGATCTGGGTGGTGGGGTGGGCGGCGGCCCGGTACAGGCCCCGGTCCGGGGACCAGTGCAGCAGTGAGGCGGCCGGGGCGAGGGTGAGCGCGCCGTTGAGGGCGGCGAGCGCGTCGGCCGGGGCCGGGTGGCCGTCGATCCGGGCGGCGAGCAGCGCGCGGACCTGCTCGCGCAGGGCGCGCAGGCGGCCGGCGCAGGTCTCGCGCAGGTCGGCGGCGTCCGGGGCGAGCCCGCGCTCCACCAGCCAGTGCCGGGCGGCGGAAGGGGTGCCCAGGAGGTCCGCGGACTGGCCACCCGGAAGGGTGATCGCGGTGTTGGCGAGGTCGAGGGCGGGATGCCGGTCGGCGCCGGGGGCGGGGGGCAGCGGCACCCCGGAGCCTGGAGCGGGGGGTGGCGGCTCGGTGCCGGGCGAGGAGGGTGGCGGCGGCTCGGCGCCGGGAGCCGGCGGCAGTGGCGGCTCGGTGCCGGGCGCATCCGGCGGCGGCCCGCTTCGGCCGGGCGCGCCCGGCAGTGGGGACTCGGGGCCGGGCGCCGAAGGCAGCGGCTCGGTGACCGGCGGGAAAGGCGGTGGCCCGGGGTGCCGTCCGGCAGGCCGGTCCTCGTGCCGCAGGAGCCGTCGCCCGCGCGCCGTGCCGTGTGCCTCGTCGCTCTCTCTCACGTCTCTCATGGTAGGGCTTGTGAACATCCGTGAGAAGGGTTAGCGTCTATCACGGATGAAATCCCTTCTGTCCATGAGGTGAGTCGGAATGCAGATACCCGTCCAGGTCCTCGGCGGCCCCACC
This sequence comes from Streptomyces musisoli, assembly GCF_016741855.1. Taxonomy (GTDB): domain Bacteria; phylum Actinomycetota; class Actinomycetes; order Streptomycetales; family Streptomycetaceae; genus Streptomyces; species Streptomyces musisoli. The sequence continues at coordinate 47,114 of NZ_JAERRH010000004.1, forward strand.
GTTCTCATCGAGTACGGCGGCCTCCGCTTCCTCACCGACCCGACCTTCGACGACCCCGGCGACTACCCCGCGCCCAGCGGCCGCGTCCTCACCAAGACCGCACCGCCCCGCACGCCGCTCGCCGAACTCGGCCCCGTCGACGTCGTCCTGCTCTCCCACGACCAGCACGCCGACAACCTCGACCACTCCGGCCGCGCCCTGCTCGCCGACGTCCCGCTCACCTTCACCACCCCCGCGGCGGCCGGCCGGCTCGGCGGCACCACCGAGCCCCTCACCCCCTGGCAGTCCGTCGACCTGCCCCGCCCCGACGGCGGCACGGTCACCGTGACCGCCGCGCCCGCCCTGCACGGCCCCGAGGGCTCCGAGCCGGTCGTCGGCGAGGTCACCGGTTTCCTGCTGACCTCCGCCGACCTGCCGAGCGTCTACGTCAGCGGCGACAACGCCTCCCTGGACCTGGTCGAGGAGATCGCGGCCCGGTACGCGCCCGTCGACACCGCCGTCCTCTTCGCCGGCGCGCCCCGCCTGCCCGTCCTCGACGACGCCCTCCTCGTCCTCGACGGCACCGGCACGGCGACCGCCGCCCGGCTCCTCGAGGCCCGCCGCGTCGTCCCGGCCCACTGCGACAGCTGGGCGCACTTCACCGAGACCCGCGAGGACGTGGTGCGCGCGTTCGAGGAGGCGGGGCTGGCGGACCGCCTGGTGCTGGACTGACCGCCGGCTCACCGCGCCCTGCCCGGCCTCGCGGGGACCGCCTGGTGCCGGACCGGCCGCCGGCTCACCGCGCCCTGTCCCGCAGGAACACCGCGCCGACGAGGGTGCCGAGGAGCACGAGGGCCGCGTTCAGCGCGATCGCGGTCCTCAGACCGCCGAGGACGGCCAGGGTGCCCGTACCGGTCATGGCGGCGGTGGCGACGGCGCTCATCACCGGCGCGCCCAGGGTGATGCCGATCTGCTGGGTCATCGTCGCGAGCCCCGTGGCCAGACCCTGTTCGTGGTCGGCGAGACCGGACGTGGCGGTCACCATGAAGCCGACGATGGCCAGCATGTTGCCCACACCGCCCGCGAAGGTCGCGGCCGACAGCAGCCAGAGCGAGGAACGGTCGGCGTCGAGCCCCAGCAGGGCCGCCGTGAACAGGGCCTGGACGAGGCCGCCGGCCCACAGCACCCGGCCGGCGCCGAACCTGCCGATCAGCCGCGGGGCGAGCACACCGCCCACCACGGTCCCCGCGCCCAGCACGCCGAACGTCAGCCCGGCGGCCAGCGGGGAGAAGCCGAGGACCTCCTGGAGATAGAGGGTCAGCAGGAACACCAGGGACGTCTCGGTGAGGAACGCGATCAGACCGGCGACATTGCCCCACGCCACCGACCGCTTGCCGAGCACGCTCGGCGGCACCAGCGGCGCGGGCACCCGGCGCTCGACGGCCGCGAACAGGAGCAGCAGCACCGCACCCGCCGCCAGGGGCAGCAGCGTGGCCGGCGCAACCCAGCCGTGCTCGCCGGCCCGGGTCAGGCCGAAAACGACGGCCAGCAGCCCGAGCGTGACCGTGACGGCCCCCGGCACGTCCAGCCTCGGGCGCTCGGCGGGCCGGGACTCCGCGACGACCGCGGGCGCGACGAGAACCACGGCGAGCGCCACCGGGACGTTGACGAAGAAGGCCCAGCGCCAGGACAGCAGGTCCGTCAGCAGGCCGCCGAGGATCGCGCCCGTGGTGAAACCGGCCGACATCAGCGCCCCGTTGAGGCCCAGCGCGCGCTCCCGCAGCGGGCCCTCCGGGAAGGACGTCGTCAGCAGGGAGAGCCCGGCCGGGGTCACCGCCGCGGTGGCCAGCCCCTGGAAGACCCGGGCCGCGATGAGCACCTCCGGGCTCTGGGCCAGTCCGCCCGCCAGCGAGGCCGCGCCGAGGACGACGAGACCGCCGAGGAAGAGCCGGCGGCGGCCGAAGAGGTCGGCGACCCGCCCGAACAGCAGGGTGAACCCGGCCGCGCACAGGGCGAACGCCGTGCCGATCCACTGCAATCGGCCCATCGGGAAGCCCAGGCCGGCACCGATCACCGGCAGGGCCACGTTCAGGATGGAGAAGTCCACGGCCAGCATGAACTGGGCCGCGAGCAGCAGCACCAGCACCAGGCGGAGCCGGGGGGTCAGGACGGCGGGTGCGCCGTCCTGTCGTGTCGCTACGACGGACATGACGAGGTGGTCCCCTCTGGGGTGACGGAGGCTGAGCGGCGGAAGTCGCCGGGCACGAGCCTCGTCCCGGCCCGCCACCGCAACCAGCACCCCCGTGCGACCGGCCGGCCCGAGGGTGGTCATCGCACGACCACCCTCGGGCATCCCGTTCACGCGTCCCGGAGGGCAGGATGGACGGCGACCGCCCCACATCCCGGAGGCACACATGGACACCCCGTCCGAGCTGGGAGACTTCCTCAAGTCCCGCCGTGCCGCGGTACGGCCGCAGGACGTCGGCCTCGCGACCGCGCCGGAGCGCCGCCGGGTCACCGGGCTGCGCCGGGAGGAACTGGCCCTGCTCGCGGGCGTCAGCATCACCCACTACACCCGCCTCGAACAGGGCCGTGCGGCCGGGGTCTCCGACTCCGTGCTGGACTCGATCGCCCGCACCCTGCGCCTCACCGAGGACGAGACCGCCCACCTCAAGGACCTGGCCCGCCCCGCCGTCCGGCGCCGCCCGGCCACGCCCCGCGCCGAGCACGCCGGCCCGTCGGCCCGTCAGCTGCTCGCGGCCATGACGGACGTCCCCGCGCTCATCCTGGACCGGCGGGGCGACGTCCTGGCCTGGAACCGGCTCGGCCACGCCCTGCTCGCCGGACACCTGCCGTGGGAGGCGCCGGACACGCCCGCGGACCGGCCGAACCTGGTCAGGATGCTGTTCCTGGACGAGCGGTACCGGGAGCGTTACACCGACCGGAAGGAGGAGGCGCACCTCGCGGTCGCCTCCCTGCGCCTGGTCGCCGGCCGGCACCCCGACGACCGGGCGCTGGCCGAGCTGATCGGCCGGCTGTCCATCCAGAGCGACGAGTTCACCGCGCTGTGGGCCCGGCACCCGGTCCGCACCTGCACCTCGGGGCGCAAGTCGCTGCACCATCCGGCGGTCGGCGCGCTGGAGTTGAGCTTCGAGAACCTGAGCCTGCCCGGCTCCGCGGGCCAGCGCCTCATCGCCTACACGGCCGAGCCCGGCACCCCGTCCGACGCGGCCCTGCGCCTGCTGGCCAGCGCGGCCGCCCCCGTAGCCGAACGCCCCCGGTTCCGGCACGGCTGACCGGACCCGCTCCGCGCGGCGTCCACGGCGGCTACCCCCGCGGGCGCACCCCGAGGACGTCGAGCATGGCCCGGGTGGCCGGGCTGGGGTTGAAGCGGCTCCACGCCAGGTATTCGACGCGGTGCGGCCCGTCGACCACCGGGACCAGCGCCAGCGCGGGATCCTCGGCGGCCAGCGGCCGGACGAACGCCGAGGGCAGCAGCGCGACGCCGAGCCCGCGCGCGATCAGCCGGGTGATCAGCTCGACCACACCGGCCTCGTACGCGACATCGCGGACAAGGCCCGCCGCGGCGAACGCCTGGTCCGACTGGGCCCGGCCGGGCGTACCCGCCACGAAGTCCACGAACGTCTCCTCGGCGATCTCCCGCAGCGTCACCCGGGACGCCCCGGCCAGCCGGTGCCCGGCCGGCACGGCCAGCACATGCTCGTCGTGATCGAGCACCACGCCCTCCACCCCCTGGGGCCGCTCGTCCTCCGGCAGCCCGAGGAAGGCGATGTCCAGGTCGCCGTCGCGGATCGCCGCCGCCAGTTCGTCACTGCGCCCGGACCGGAGCATCACGCGGACCTCCGGATGCCGGGCGCGGTACCGCTGCAACAGCTCCGGTACGTCCACGGCGTCGGCGGTCACGATCACGCCGACGGCGAGCCGGCCGCGTACCACGCCGGCCGCCGCGGACGCGTCGGCCACCGCACGGTCGGCGGCGGCCAGACACTCGCGTGCGCCCACCACGAACGCGGCCCCGGCGCTGGTCGGTTCGACGCGCCGGCTGGTCCGCGCGAACAGCCGCACCCCCAACTCCCGCTCCAGGGCGGCGATCCGGTGACTGAGCGAGGACTGCACCACGGCGCAGCGCTCGGCGGCGCGGGTGAAGTTACGGGTCTCGGCGACGGCGACGACGTACCGCATCTGCTGAAGATCCACGGCATCCATGTTCCTCATTCATGGCTGCGATGACAATCATGCGTTGGTTTCATGGCCGCCGCGGCTGAGACTTCCTCACATGCCCGCCACCCCGACCCGCAACCCGCCGGCCCCGCCACGGGCGCCGTCCGCACACCGGGCGGCGACCGTCGCGCTGACCGCGCTCGCCCCCGCCGCATGGGGCACGACCTACGTCGTCACCACCGAACTCCTCCCGCCCGGCCACCCGCTGTTCGCCGGCCTCGTGCGCGCCCTGCCCGCCGGGCTGCTCGGCCTGGCGCTCACCCGCGCCCTCCCGCACGGGGACTGGTGGTGGAAGACCGCCGTCCTGGGCGCGCTCAACATCGGCGCCCTGTTCCCGCTGCTGTTCCTGGCGGCCGAACGCCTCCCCGGCGGGGTCGCCGCCACCCTGGGCGCCGGCCAGCCGCTATTGGTCGCCGCCCTGGCCATTCCGGTGCTCCGCGACCGGCCGACCGCCTGGCGCTGGGCCTGGGGCGTGCTCGGCGTGGCCGGCGTCGGACTCGTCGTACTCGGCCCGAAGGCCCGTCTGGACACCGTCGGCGTACTCGCCGGCCTCGGCGGCACGGCGGCCATGGCAGCCGGCGTCGTCCTCACCAAGCGCTGGGGCCGCCCGGCGGGCGCGGGCCCCCTCACCCTGGCCGCCTGGCAGCTCACGGCCGGCGGACTGCTCCTGCTCCCGTCGGCCCTGGCGGTCGAGGGGGTGCCGCACCGGATCGACGCCGGGGCCGCGGCCGGCTACCTGTGGCTCGGCAGCATGGGCGGCCTGATCGCCTACACGCTCTGGTTCCGCGGCATAGCCGACCTCCCGGTCGGCGCCTCGGCCCCCCTCGTCCTCCTCTCCCCGCTGGTCGCCACGGTCATCGGCACGGCCATGGGCGAATCCCTGAGCCCGCCCCAGGCGCTCGGCTTCGTCCTGGCGCTGGCGGCGATGCTGGCGGCCCAGCTGAATCCACCGAAGACTGCGACGAAGGAACTGATCCGATGAAGGACGGCATGACGATCGCGGTGCTCGGCGCCACCGGAATGGTGGGCGGCCGGGTGATCACGGAAGCCACCGCGCGCGGACACCGGGTCGTGGCCCTGTCCCGCAAGCCGGCGGACGAGACCCCCGGCGTGACCCCGGTACCGGTGGACGCGACCGATCCGCGGGCCGTGCGCGAGGCGCTGTCCGGCTCCGGGGCGGAGGCGGTCGTCCTGGCCGTGCGCACCCAGCCGGTGGACGAGGACTTCCTGCTGGGCGTCACCCGGACCGTGCTGGACACCGCCGCACACCTCGGCATCCGCGTCCTGGTGGTGGGCGGCGCCGGCGCCCTGCGCAGCCCCGGCGCCCCCGGCCTCCTGGTGGCCGACGACCCCGCCTACGTGCCGGCCGAGTGGCGGCCGGTCGCCGAGGCGGGAGTGGCCCAGCTGCGGACCTGCCGCGACCACCCCCACACCGACTGGGTCTACCTGAGCCCGCCGGCCCTCCTCGAACCGGGCCCCCGCACCGCCCGCTACCACCGCGGCACGGACACCCTGCTCACCACGGCCGCCGGCCGCTCGTGGATCAGCGCGGAGGACCTGGCCGTGGCGGTCCTGGACGAACTGGAGACCCCGGGCCGGGACCACCACATCACGGCCGTCCACGCCGAGAACTGACGCGCGCCGGGAGCGGGACGCCGGTGCGGACCCCCCGCGGTGCCGGGCCCGGGCCCGGCACCGCACCGGGACTCAGACAGCGGTGGAGAGCGCCACATGGCGCCACCGGTCGAGTTCGCGTCGCACCAGATCCAGCTTCGCCTCGACGCGCTCGACCGCGTCCGTGCCCAGCTGGAGGCGCAGCGGGGGCTCGGCGGCCTCGGTGATGTCGGCGATGGCTGCGGCCGCCTTCACCGGATCCCCCGGCTGGCGGCCGTCGTTCAGGGCCAGCGCCTCGCGCACCGGTCCCGCGCCGGCGGTGTAGTCGATGATGGAGGCCGGTTCGACGCGGATGCTCGAGCCGCCCAGGAAACCGGTGCGAAGGCCGCCCGGCTCCACGATCGTGACGTGGACGCCGAGCGGTGCCAGCTCGCCGTGCAGGGCCTCGGAGATGCCCTCGAGGGCGAATTTCGACGCGCCGTACAGGCCCACGGCCGGAGCGGTGGCGAAGCCGCCCACGGAGCCGATGTTCAGGACATGTCCGGACCGCTGGGCACGCAACGTCGGCAGGGTCGCCCGCAACGTGTTGAGCACACCGAACACGTTGACGTCGAACAGGTCCCGGGCGGCCTTGTCGGAGATCTCCTCGATCGCGCCCACGAGGCCGTAACCGGCGTTGTTCACCACGATGTCGATCCGGCCGAACTCCGCCAGGCCGGCCTCCACCGCGGCCGTCAGCTGCTCCGGTTCGGTCACGTCCGCGGTCACCGCCAGCAGTCCCTCCGGCTTCTCCGGATACGCCCCAAGAATCGCCGACACGTCCCTCGCCGTGGCGATCACGCTGTGGCCCCGGCCCAGCGCCTCACGGGTGATCTCCGCGCCGAGCCCACGCGATGCACCGGTGACAAACCAAACGCTCATGATCCCCTACATTCCGATCGCCCGACTGGCCAACGGCTCGACGCTAAAAGCTAGAGTCGTATCTAGATCAATGGCTGTGTGACGGGGGTCACTCATGGACCTGAGCATCGGTGAGGTGGCGGAACGCAGTGGGCTGAGCGTTCACGCACTGCGGTTCTACGAGCGGGAGGGCCTGTTCGCCAACCCGGTGCGGCGCCTGCCCAACGGCCGCCGGATCTATCACGAGGAAGATCTGGAGTGGCTGGCGATCTGCACGAAGCTGCGCTCCTCCGGCATGTCACTGGCGATGATCCGGCAGTACGTCGAGCTGGTGCGCCAGGGCCCGGGCAACGAACTTGAGCGGCTGGAGCTGCTGCGCCGGCACGAGAGCGATGTGGAGGCGCAGATCGGGGAGTTGCGGGAGGCCTTGGACGTGATGCGGCACAAGGTGCGGATCTACGAGGACCATGTCGCCCGCGGTGAGGCCGACCGGCTCTGGAATCCGTCCCACCGGGATGCCGCCCGGACCGGCCCCCACCAGGAGTGCCGCCCGTCCGAGGGTGCGTGATCACCCGTCCGCAGCCGGCTCGCGACTCCTTCGCGGAGACGGTCCCCCGGACACCGGCCCGACCCGGCGTACCAGCGCCTTCGGGGCGACGGCTTCGCCGGGTTCACATCCGCTGCCGTCACGCGGCTCCGGCTTGCCGGTCGCTCAGGGCCACACCAGGCAATAAGGCTGATGCCCCGCCTCGTGCAGCCGGTGCGAGAAGTCCTGCCACTCGTGGAGCAGCTGGTAGACGTTGAACGCGTCCCGTGGGCCGCCTCGGTCCGGGACCGTGGACCAGATGAAGGCAGCCGCACCGACCGCCTCCTCGCCGATGTCGCGCAGCGGGTCGACGACCGTCATGGGGAGTTTGACGACCGCGTAGTCGGGATGCAGGACGACCAGCTCCAGGGGCGGCACCTTGTGCAGGGGGACGCCCTCGATGCCGGTCAGCACCATCGCGGCCATCGTCTCCGGCTTGATCTTGGTGAACATGCCGTTCATGCCCAGCTCGTCGCCGCCGAGTTCCTCGGGACGCATCGAGATGGGGACACGGGCCGCGGTCGCGCCGTCCGGCGCGCCGAAGTATTTGTACGTCACCCCCACCCGACCACCATTCCTGCTCCCCGCCCGGAGGCGGTCGGCGCGTAGCCCCTGCGTCTCACGGGCGTCAGCCTGATGCGTGTCCCTCTGACATGCTTCGGTCGCTTCCTCCGCTTCGCGCCGGTGCCTTCCCCGCCGGGCACGTCGAGGACCCAGGTCATCAGTCCCCTCGCCCAGTCCGCCACCGCGATGCATATCTCCACCCGACTGCTTTTCTAGGACGCGTGGCCCCCGCCGCGCAACCCGATCATCGTGTCAGTGACCTCCCCCACGGCCGCCCGCCGAAACGTGCGGTGGAACAACAGTCCACGAGGATCTTCCGGCCCCTGATCATCCGGCTCTGTTGATTACGTGCGTACGAGCTTTGTGTATCAGGTGTCAGTCTCGCAGATGCCCGCCGGATGACAGCGCTTTGATCTTGAGGTCGTCGGCGGTCCGGCCGGGCCGCGGCCTACCCTGAGGAGGTCACCCCGCAACCGGAGTCCGAGAAGCCGGAGAAGCCGCACGTCATGAGTGCCATGAGCGAAACGCCCTATCCCTACGACGCGCCAGCCTCACAGGCGCTCTTCGACCGCGCCTCCGTCGTCACCCCGGGTGGAGTGAACTCCCCGGTGCGCGCCTTCCGCGCCGTCGGCGGCACCCCCCGCTTCATGGTGTCGGGCAAGGGGCCCTACCTCACCGACGCCGACGGGCGGGAGTACGTCGACCTCGTGTGCTCCTGGGGGCCCATGATCCTCGGGCACTCCCACCCCGAGGTCCTCGCCGCCGTCCAGGAGGCCGTCGCCCGCGGTACGTCCTTCGGCACGCCCGGCGAGGGCGAGGTGCAGCTCGCCGAGGAGATCGTCGCCCGCGTCGAACCCGTGGAGCAGGTGCGGCTCGTCAGCAGCGGCACCGAGGCGACCATGTCCGCCATCCGGCTCGCCCGCGGCTTCACCCGGCGCTCCAAGGTGATCAAGTTCGCCGGGTGCTACCACGGGCACGTCGACTCGCTGCTCGCCGCGGCCGGGTCCGGCGTCGCCACGTTCGCGCTGCCCGACACCCCCGGCGTCACCGGCGCCCAGGCGGGCGACACGATCGTGCTGCCGTACAACGACCTGGAGGCCGTGCAGGAGGCCTTCCACCGGCACCCCGGTGAGATCGCGTGCGTGATCACCGAGGCCTCGCCCGGCAACATGGGCGTCGTGCCGCCGGACCCCGGCTTCAACCAGGGCCTGAAGGACGCCTGCGGCAAGAACGGCGCCCTCTTCATCTCCGACGAGGTCATGACCGGGTTCCGTACCAGCCGGGCCGGCTGGTACGGCGTGGAGGGCGTCAAGCCGGACCTCATGACCTTCGGGAAGGTCATGGGCGGCGGTTTCCCCGCCGCCGCCTTCGGCGGCCGCGCCGACGTGATGGCCCATCTCGCGCCCGCCGGTCCCGTGTACCAGGCCGGCACCCTCTCCGGCAATCCCGTCGCCACCGCCGCCGGTCTCGCCCAGCTGCGGCTGCTCGACGACGCCGCGTACGACACCGTCGACGCCGTCTCCGCGCAGATCCAGGGCCTCGTGACCGAGGCGCTGTCCAAGGAGGGCGTCGCGCACCGGCTCCAGACCGCCTCGAACATGTTCTCCGTGTTCTTCACGGACCGGCAGGTGCGCACCTACGAGGACGCCAAGCGGCAGGAGTCGTACCGCTTCACCGCGTTCTTCCACTCGTTGCTGGCGAACGGCGTCTACCTGCCGCCGTCGTCCTTCGAGTCCTGGTTCGTGTCCACGGCCCATGACGAGCGGGCCATCCAGAAGATCGCCGACGCCCTTCCGGCGGCGGCCCGGGCGGCTGCGGAGGCCACGGCGTAATGAGCCACGACAAGGACATCACCGTCGTCCACCTCATGCGGCACGGCGAGGTCGAGAACCCGGACGGGATCCTGTACGGGCGGCTGCCCGGCTACCACCTGTCCGAGCTGGGCCGGCAGATGGCCGAGCGGGTCGCCGAGCACCTCGCCTCGCGGGACGTGACCCACGTCTGCGCCTCCCCGCTGGAGCGCGCGCAGGAGACCGCCACCCCGATCGCCAAGGTCCACGGGCTGGACCTCGACACCGACGAGCGGCTGATCGAGGCCGACAACGTCTTCCAGGGCAAGACGTTCGGCGTCGGGGACGGCGCGCTGCGCAATCCGGACAACTGGAAGCACCTCGTCAACCCGTTCCGGCCGTCCTGGGGCGAGCCGTACGTGGACCAGGTCGTGCGGATGATGGGCGCGCTGAACGCGGCCAGGGACCGGGCGCGCGGGCACGAGGCGGTGCTGGTCAGCCATCAGCTGCCGATCTGGATCGTGCGGTCGTACGTCGAGCGCCGCCGGCTGTGGCACGACCCGCGCAAGCGGCAGTGCACCCTCGCCTCCCTGACGACTTTCACATATCAGGGCGACAGGATCGTGTCCGTGGGCTATAGCGAGCCCGCCATCGACCTCGTCCCGGTCCATCTGCGCGCCGGTGCCAAGCCCCAGAAGGGCAAGGGCACGGCCCAGGGGAAGGCCTTCGGGGCCTGACCGGTCGTCACCGGCGGCCCTGACCGGCCGTTACGGGCAGTCCGTTTACGGTGGCTTGGCGCGCCTTCGCGGCGTTCATTACGAAAAGCACACAAATCCACGGAACCTCCCCGATCGTCCCGCCCTCTGTCTGGGTGACCAGCAGGAAGCGACGATCGGGGATTTCCATGCGCACCTACTCGCGGACCCTCTCCCGGAGGGGAGTACTCGGCCTCGGCGCGGGCGCGGCCGCCGCCTCGCTCGCCGGCTGCGGAAGCCTCACGTCCTCGGACGGCAAGGGGCACGGGAACGGTTCCGGCGGCGGCAGGTCCGGGCGTGACGGCGGGAGCGGTGCGCACCCGGCGCGGCCCATCGGCGACGGCTCCACCTCCTTCACCGGCAGGCAGCCGCACCAGCCGGCCAAGCCCGAGCGGCTGGAGCCGGGACAGACCCCGCCGCAGTTCGTGATCTTCTCCTGGGACGGCGCCGGCGAGGTCGGCAACGGCCTCTTCCCGCGCTTCCTGGACCTGGCCAAGGAGCACGGCGCGAGCATGACCTTCTTCCTCTCGGGGCTGTATCTGCTGCCCGAGTCGAAGAAGCGGCTCTACGCGCCCCCGAACAACCCGCGCGGCGCCTCCGACATCGGCTACCTCAGTGACCCGCACATCAAGGCCACGCTGAAGAACGTGCGCCGGGCCTGGCTGGAGGGGCACGAGATCGGCACCCACTTCAACGGGCACTTCTGCGCGGGCACCGGCACGGTCGGCAACTGGACCCCGCAGCAGTGGGGCAGCGAGATCCAGCAGGCCAAGGCGTTCGTGAAGGAGTGGCGGACCAACTCCGGCTGGACCGATCTGCCGTCGCTGCCGTTCGACTACGACAAGGAGCTGGTCGGCGGCCGTACGCCGTGTCTGCTCGGCCAGAACAACCTGCTGCCCAAGGCCCGCGAGCTGGGCTGGCGCTACGACGCCTCCTCGCCGGGCGGCCGTCAGGTCTGGCCGGAGAAGCGCATGGGGATATGGGACCTGCCCCTCCAGCAGATACCTTTCCCCGGACGTTCCTTCGAGGTCCTGTCCATGGACTACAACATGCTCGCCAACCAGTCGGTCAACTCGACCAAGGCGCCCTCGTACAACTACCCGGGCTGGCGCAAGCAGTCCGCGCAGGCGTACATCCAGGGATTCCAGCGGGCATACGAGACAAACCGGGCACCGTTCTTCATCGGCAACCACTTCGAGCAGTGGAACGGCGGCATCTACATGGACGCCGTCGAGGAGGCCTTCAAGCACATCGCGCGCGAGAAGGAGAAGGGCGCCGACGTACGGCTGGTCTCCTTCCGGCAGTTCGTGGACTGGATGGACGTCCAGAAGCCCGAGGTGCTGGCCAAGCTGCGCACGCTCGGCGTCGGACAGCGGCCGGCCGGGGACTGGAAGCAGTTCCTGCGGGACACGAAATCGGCTTCCTCGGACGCGGCCTGAGCCGGCCGGCGCCGGGACGGATGCCGGAAATGTCCCAAGTAAATACGCCCTGAAATGCGGTTTTCCGCCCGGCAGGGGGGTGGGCGAAATCCCCGGAACAGGCATGCGAAACTTTTCACATGAGTACCCGTAGCCGCGCCGTCCTGCTCACCGCTGTGGCCGCCACCGCGGCCCTGACCCTGTCCGGGTGCGGCAAGGGCGGCATCTCCGGCGGCGGTGGCGACACCCACTTCGTCACCGGCGACAACGGCATCGACACCGTCCCGGCCGGCAAGCGCGCCGCGGCCCCGGACCTGTCCGGCAAGACCATCGACGGCAAGTCCCTCGACGTCGCCGACTACAAGGGCAAGGTCGTCGTCATCAACGTCTGGGGCTCTTGGTGCGGACCGTGCCGGGGCGAGGCCCGGTACTTCGCCGAGGTCTCCAAGCGGTACGAGGGCAAGGGCGTCCAGTTCGTCGGCATCAACACCCGGGACTCCAGCACCACCCCCGCGGTCGCCTTCGAGAAGGAGCACGGCGTCGAGTACCCGAGCCTGTACGATCCCACGGGCAAGCTGATGCTCCGCTTCAAGAAGGGCACGCTCAACCCGCAGCTCGTCCCCTCGACACTCGTCATCGACCGGCACGGCAAGGTCGCCTCGCGGGCCCTGGAGGCGCTCGACGACAAGGGCCTGCAAGACATGATCAAGCCGGTCCTCGCGGAGAAGTGACGTGAGCGCACTGCTGACGCTGGCCGCGGAGACGGGGCCGGGACGCAACCAGACCGTCCTGCACGGAGCCCTGCTGGTCGCCCTGCCGATCTCGCTGCTCGCCGGGCTCGTCTCCTTCTTCTCGCCCTGCGTGCTGCCGCTGGTCCCCGGCTACCTCTCCTATGTGACGGGCGTCGCGGGCACCGACCTGGCCGAGGCCAAACGCGGGCGGATGATCGCCGGCGCCTCCCTGTTCGTGCTCGGCTTCAGCGCCGTGTTCGTCTCCACCGGCGCGCTGTTCGGCTACTTCGGCTCCAACCTGCTCGAGTACCAGGAGACCCTGTCCCGGGTACTCGGCCTGCTCATGATCGCCATGGGCGTGTTCTTCATGGGGCTGATGCCCTGGTTCACCATGCGCGAGTTCCGCTTCCACAAGCGGCCGACGGGCGGCCTGCTGGGCGCGCCCGTCCTCGGCGCCCTCTTCGGCGTCGGCTGGACGCCCTGCATGGGCCCGACGCTCTCCTCGGTGAACTTCCTCTCCTTCCAGGAGTCCAGCGCCGCGCGCGGTTCGCTGTTGATGGTCGTCTACTGCCTCGGTCTCGGTGTGCCCTTCGTCATCACCGCGATCGCCTTCCGCAAGGCCCTCGGTGCCTTCGCCTGGGTCAAGCGTCACTATGTGTGGGTGATGCGCATCGGCGGCTCGATGATGATCGTGACCGGTGTGCTGCTGCTGACCGGCGCCTGGAGCGGCCTGATCCAGCAGATGCAGACCTGGTCCGACGGCTTCAATGTGGGGATCTGACCGATGAGCAAGACCGACACCGACAACAGCCGGGAGCAGGAGGACCTGGGAGCGGCCGGTTCCCAGCTGTCCACCGCCCCGCGGGAGGAACCGGCGAACCTGCCGGGCCTCGGTGTCATCGGCTGGACACGCTGGTTCTGGCGGCAGCTGACCTCCATGCGGGTCGCCCTGCTGCTGCTCCTGCTGCTCTCGCTCGGCGCGATCCCCGGCTCGCTGATCCCGCAGACCGGCGCGGACGCGGGCAAGGTCGAGGACTTCCGCGCCGCCCACACGACGCTGGCGCCGGTCTACGACAAGCTCGGCCTGTTCCACGTGTACAGCTCGGTGTGGTTCTCGGCGATCTACATCCTGCTGTTCGTCTCCCTCATCGGCTGCATCGTGCCGCGCACCTGGCAGTTCGTCGGCCAGCTGCGCGGCCGTCCGCCGGCCGCGCCCAAGCGGCTGACCCGGCTGCCCGCGTACACGACCTGGCGTACGGAGGCCGACCCGGAGCAGGTCCGCGAGGCCGCGCTCGCGCTGCTGAAGAAGCGCCGCTTCCGGGCCCATGCCGCCGGTGACGCCGTCGCCGCCGAGAAGGGCTATCTGCGCGAGCTGGGCAACCTGGCCTTCCACGTCGCCCTGATCGTGCTGCTGGTCGCCTTCGCCTCCGGCCAGCTGTACAAGTCGGACGGCACCAAGCTGATGGTGGAGGGCGACGGCTTCTCGAACGCGCTGCCGATGTACGACGACTTCAAGTCCGGCAGCCTGTTCCAGACCGACGACCTGGTCCCGTTCAGCTTCGACCTGACGGACTTCCGGGGCACCTACGAGGTCAGCGGCCCGAACAAGGGCACCCCGCGCACCTACGAGGCGAAGATCAAGTACAGCGAGGGCGCCTACGGCAAGGAGAAGGCGACCACCGTCAAGGTCAACGAGCCGCTGAAGATCGACGACGCCAAGGTCTACCTCGTCAGTCACGGCTACGCGCCCGTCATCACCGTCCGGGACGGCAAGGGCAAGGTCGTGTACCGCGACGCCGTGCCGCTGCTGCCGCTCGACGGCAACGTCACCTCGCAGGGCGTCGTCAAGGTCATGGACGGCTACCGCGACGCCAAGGGCGCGAAGGACCAGCTCGGCATCAAGGCCTTCTTCCTGCCGACCTACGGCGGGCCCGGCATGGAGATCGCCTCGGCTTTCCCCGCGCTGCTGAACCCGATGCTGAACCTGGAGCCCTACCACGGCGACCTCGGCGTCGACTCGGGTCTTCCGCAGAGCGTGTACCAGCTCGACAAGACCCACATGAAGGACTTCAAGGACGCCAAGGGCGCGCAGCTGAGGGTGAACCTCCAGCCCGGCGAGACCATGAAGCTGCCGGACGGCGCCGGGACCGTGACCTTCGAGAAGAACATCAAGGAATGGGCCGGCTTCGAGATCGTCCAGGAGCGGGGCAGCGGCTGGGCGCTCGGCGGTGCGGTCACCGCGATCTTCGGGCTCGCCGGGTCCCTGTTCATCCAGCGCCGCCGTGTGTGGGTGCGCGCGGTGCGTGGTGCCGACGGCGTCACGGTCGTCGAGATGGCCGGGCTCGGCCGCAGCGAATCCGCGAAGGTGCCCGAGGAACTGGGCGTCCTCGCCGGACACCTCTACGACCGGGCGCCGGGCGCCCCCGACTCCGGTGCCGCCTCCGACGCCGACCCCGCAGAAACCCCCGACCCTCAAGTCGTACCTGCCGAAGGGGCTGAGAAGTGACTCTCGCCGCCGCCACCAACGAACATCTCGCGAGCCTCAGCAACACGCTGATCTACTCGTCGATGGCCGTCTACACCCTGGCCTTCTTCGCCTACATCGCCGAGTGGCTGTTCGGCAGCCGCAGCAAGGTCGCCCGTACGGCCGCCGCGCTCACCGCCGACGCCGCGCGGACGGCGAGCGCGCCCGCCGTCACGGTGAAGCAGGCGGGGGGCACCACCGTGCTGGAGCGGCCCAAGGTCGTCGTCCGCTCGGCGTCCGGTGCCCGGGACGTGCCGGACGGCCCCGGCGCGCACGGCGGTGACGAGCAGGGCGACCTCTACGGGCGGATCGCCGTCTCTCTCACCGTGCTCGCGTTCCTGGTGGAGCTGGGCGGTGTCGTCACCCGCGCGGCCTCCGTGCAGCGGGCGCCGTGGGGCAACATGTACGAGTTCAACATCACCTTCTCCACGGTCGCCGTCGGCGTGTACCTGGGGCTGCTGGTCCTGCGGAAGAACGTGCGCTGGCTCGGGCTGTTCCTGATCACGACGGTCCTGCTCGACCTGGGGCTCGCGGTCACCGTCCTCTACACGGCCAGCGACCAGCTGGTGCCGGCCCTGCACTCGTACTGGCTGTACATCCACGTCTCCACCGCGATCTTCTGCGGCGCGGTGTTCTACGTCGGCGCGGTCGCCACGGTCCTGTACCTGTTCAAGGACTCTTACGAGAACAAGCTCCAGACCGGCGGCAAGCCCGGCCGGTTCGCGTCCTCGGTGCTGGAGCGGCTGCCCGCCTCCGCCTCCCTGGACAAGTTCGCCTACCGGGTGAACGCGGCCGTCTTCCCGCTGTGGACGTTCACGATCATCGCGGGCGCGATCTGGGCGGGCGACGCCTGGGGCCGGTACTGGAACTGGGACCCGAAGGAGACCTGGTCCTTCATCACCTGGATCGCCTACGCCTGCTACCTGCACGCGCGGGCCACGGCCGGCTGGAAGGGCCGCAAGGCCGCCTACCTGGCGATGATCGCGTTCGCCTGCTGGCTGTTCAACTACTACGGCGTCAACATCTTCGTGAGCGGCAAGCACTCGTACGCCGATGTCGGCCTGGGCGTGCTCCGGACCGCCGGGTTCTGATCCCCGTACGGCGAAGGCCGGTTTCCCGTGACCGCGAGTCATGGGGAACCGGCCTTCGCCGTGCCGGCCGGGAGCGGCGTGGACCGGGCCGACGGGCCGGGGCCGACGGGCCGGGGGAGCGCCGGCAACCGCGTGCGCATCCCCGGCCCCGGGGGCAGGCTGGTGACATGAGGGGTTCCATCGCACAGGGCACCAGTCAGACCCACGGGAACACGCACATCCTGCACTTCGTGGTGCGGATCCCGCGGCGCATGGAGGACCTCTGGCCGGCGGTGTCCACGCCGGAGGGGCTGGCGGCCTGGTTCACCGCCGCCGAGGTGCTCGAACCCCGGCTCGGCGGTGCGGTCACCCTGCACGGCCTGGGCGGCGGGGAGGTCACCGCGTGGGATGTGGACCGGGTCGCGGAGTACACGGTGGAAGGCGGCGGCCGGATCCGTTTCCACCTGGAGCGGGACAGCGAGGGCGGCACTGCGCTCCGCTTCACGCACGAGTTCCAGGGCGAGGAGGAGGTGGAGCAGCGCTGGCGGACCCGCTTCGAACGCTTGATCGAAATCACGGAGTCCCCGGAGGGCCTCCCGAAACCCGAGCCCGCGCCGCCCACCGAGCCCGCGCCGCCCGCGCCGCCCACCGAGCCCGCGCCGTCCGCGCCGTCCGCGCCGCCCGCCGGGCCCGGAGCGTCGTCCGAGCCCGTCGAGCCCCTTCCCGGACAGTTCACCTAGTGACCTGAGTCAGAGATTCCTCGTCAGATCGGCGGCCACCAGCCGGATGCTGTGCGGCTGCCCGGCCCGGCCTGCTGGCCTCCGGCCGCTGGCACGCCGGGCAGCTCGCGAGAACTACCCGAAAATCTCCGACTCAGGTCACTAGGGGCGGTTCGCCTGGGACGGTGGCAGGCACTCCTTCCCCGGCGGCTTCCCCTCCGGCCAGGCGATCCGCACGAACCGGGAGCCGCCCTCGGGGGTCAGCTCCACGATCGGCACCGCCTTGTCGTACGGGTTGCCGTGCACGTCCAGACAGATCCAGCCGCTCGCCCCGTTCACCCGCAGCGAGCCCTTGACCTGCGGCCACTGCAGGCCGACGTCCGTGAGCGCCGGAACGGTCCGGTCGGCCGGCACCGCCTCGCGGATGCCGTGCACCGCGAGCTGCACGGTGTCGTAGCCGATGATCAGCTGCCCGTCGTCCAGGGCGGTCGAGCCGATCGGCCCCACCGGCTCCCGGGCCGCGTCGGTCAGCAGCTGCCGCAGCGTCGCGAAGTCCGCCGCCGAACCGCCCGTCGGCCTCGGATCCTTCGTCCAGGCGTCCGGATGGGCGAGCGAGGTGTAGCGGACGGAGAGGTTGTGCCGCAGCGCGCTGCGGTCCAGGTCCTTCTCGTGGGTCAGGTACGAGGCCTCGTCACCGGTCAGCAGCGTGAACTTACGGTCCTGGCAGCCGCGTCCGCCCAGGGCGTTGATGAACTGGCGCAGCTGGGTGTGCCGGCCCGCGAACAGGATCGTGTCCGTCTCCTTGGAGGTGTCGCACACCAGGTGCGTGATCTGCCGGAACGTGTTCGCGGTCGTGCCCTCCTCGCTGCGGTCGTCGGGCGGCGTGAACGGCTGCGGCTCGTACGGCGAGCCCTTGATCAGCGCCGCGAACGACTGCTGGAGGGTCCGCGTGTACGGGTCACCGGGCTTGTCGTACACCAGCAGCGCCTTGCCCGCGCCCACCTTGGCGAAGGAGGCCAGCGCGCGCGCCTCGTCGGTGTTGGTCGGCGCCACCCGGGCGAGCCCCGGGAACGGATCCTTGCCCTGCTGCCCGTTGGCGAGGTCGTCGGCGGTGATGGAGGAGCCGATCACCGGGATGCCCTGCCGGGTCAGTTCCCGGACGGCCTGCTTGTTGGCATAGGTGCTCTGCCCGATGCCCGCGACCGCCCGCAGCCGGTCCGTGCTCGCCGTCATCGCGGCCAGCTGCCCGACCGTCCGCCGCCAGTGCGCGCCGGTCGCCCCCGGGTTGGCGAGCAGCAGCCGGATCTGCGGGCGCTCCCCGTTGGAGTCGTGGTTGGCCCGGTACTGGGCCAGATAGGCGCCCTGGAGCTGGTGGCGGATGTCGTTCAGACTGGTCGGCGACGTGGAGGTGTACGGCAGCATCACCGCCACCGTCACATAGCTCCCGGGCGCCAGCCGGCCGTTCTCCCGGTCGATCGCCCGGACCACGTCCCGCAGCTGGGGCTGCCCGAAGTCGTACGGGCCGGTCGCCACGCCCACGCACTCGTCGCTGCCCTCGGGCCGGGCCACCCCGGGCCCGCAGGACCGGTCCTCGTGGAGCAGCACCCGGACCCCGAGCACCAGGCCGGCCACCAGGGCCGCCGCCACCAGCAGGGCGGTGTAGCGGCGCAGCGGGATCTCCCACACGCCCTCGCGTATCCACGTGCCCACACCCCTGCGCGCCATCACGCCTCCCCGCTCCGGTCGTCCGGGTCGTCCGGGCCGTCCGGGCCGTCCGCGTCGTCCGCGGAGCCGGGGGCGTCCATCGGGCGCCCGGCCAGCGCCGCCGCCGGCCAGTCCCGGGAGGCCCGCCACAGCAGTGCGTTGCCCGCCGGCCGCAGGTTGGACAGCTGCTCCAGCTCGAACCGGAGCCGGTCGCACACCTGCGGGTCGGGCAGCACCAGGGGGTCCGCCAGCAGCCACACCGCGTGCAGCAGCCGCCGTATCCGCAGGTGCAGTACGGCGTCCACGCCCTCCGGTACGGCCTGTCCGGCGTCCGTGCCGCCGAGCGCGACCGCGACCCGCCGGTCGGCGCGGCCGGTGAAGTCGCGGCCCTCGGCGTCGTGCGCGTGGAAGTAGGGCGCCGACGCGATGAAGCGCAGGGTGCGCAGCCAGGCCCGGGGGTCCGCGGTGGGGAAGGTGTCGCGGAGGTGGCCGACGGCCGCCCCCGTCTCCCCGAGCGCGAGTTCGTGGTGCAGCCGGTACCGGGCGTGCTCGGCCCCTGGGTAGTGGGCGATCAGCGTCTCGTGCGCGGTGCGCCAGGACGCGTGGTCGGCGTCCCGCAGATGCAGCCGGAGCAGCAACAGGGTGCGCACGAACGGGTCGCCGACGAACCGGCCCGGCACGTCGGGCAGCCCCTCCTCGGCGAGCAGCGTCTGAAGCGCCCGGACGCTCGCCGGGCCGAAGGTGTCCGGCAGCAGCGCCGCCGCCAGCGCGCAGGCCGAGCCGTGGTCGTGGGCGGCGGCCAGCACGGTCAGCTCGTCCAGGTACTCGGCCGGCGCCAGCCGCTCCAGCAGCGCCTCGTAGGCGGGCACGGTGGGCCCGTCCTCCGCGGTCCGCAACCCCGCCGTGAGGAGTTCACCCAGTGCCGACACCCCGGGCACGGCCTGTGCGGCCGACTCGGCGAGCAGCACGATGCCCAGCGGGTTCCCCCCGGTCAACCGGTGCGTGGCATGGGACAGTTGCGGCGGGACGGCGGTGTCCGCGCAGACCGCGCCGACGATGTGCAGGGTGTCGTCCGGGCTCAGCGGCGGCAGCGCGAGCACCAGCGCCCGCGAGGAGGGGGCCGTGTCCGGCGCCCAGTCGCAGCGCCGGGCCACCTCCGGCAGCTCCCGCCGCACCGCGCCCGGCAGCTCCTCGTGACCCTCCCCGCGCCGGGCCGCGACGAACGCCACCCGGTCCGCGATGCCCTCCGTGCGGTCCCGCAGCACGGCCGCCACCAGCCCCGGGCCGGGCGCCGACTGCGCGTTGTCCAGCAGCACCAGCGGCCGGCCCAGCCGCTGCATCCGCGGCAGCATCCCCGCGTAGGCCTCCGTCAGGTCGGCCAGCAGCGCCCGCACCAGATACCGCTCGGCGTGCTCGCGGGAGCTGCCGCCGTCCCGGAAGTGCTGGGACAGCAGGATCAGTCCGCGCTGGGCGTTGCCGCCCGCGTTCGGATAGGTCCGGTACCACACCGACGCCTTCTGGTGCCGGCGGCTGGTGAACCCCTCGGCGACCGACTCCAGGGTCGCCTCGATGGCGCCCGACACCAGCGGCCCGGTGCCCGTGGCGGCGGCGACCACCTTGGCCGCCACCTTCCCGGCCCAGCGCCCGGCCACCCCCCTGACCCACGAGCCGCCCTCGTTCAGCAGCAGGATCCGCTCGACCTCCCGGCGGATCCGCTCCGAGTCGGCGTCGCCCCAGCCGCCGGCGGCCACCGCGACCAGGCCCGACATCAGCCGCGGGAAGGTGATCCGCCCGGCGCCCGTGACCGGCGCGGCCAGCTGTTCGGCGATCACCAGCAGCGCCTGGCCGAGCGGCGACCAGGAGGCGGCGGGCCGGTCCGCGGGCGGAGCCCGGAACTGGTCCTCCGCGCAGTCGACCAGCGCGACCGGCGTATGCCCCCGGTAGGCCTCCCGCAGCTCGGCGAGGACCGCACTCTTACCGAGCCCGCGCGCCCCCGCGAGCACCACGAACGGAGGTTCGTCCGGATGCTCGTACGGATGTGCGCGGTGCTGGTGCGGGCGCAGGCCCACGAGCCGCGGCGCGAGCCCGGCCGGATCGACGTCTAACAGTGCTCCCCGCCCGTGCAACCGTCTGTGCACCGCATCTCCCCCTCAACAGCAGTGTAGAAAGGGAGAGTTGCTTCGGACCAGGGCCCGTGGTGACCGTTGTGTCACGAAACCGCGGGGAGGCTCCCGTGGGCCACCGAGGCGATCCGGTCCCGCAGCCGCTCGACGTACAGCCGCATGTTCTTCGCCGCGACGTCCGTGTCCGGATGCCGGCTCGCCAGCCACAGCCCCTCGGGCAGCCGGTTCACCCACACGCACACCTGGTCCCCGTACGACACCCGGAGCAGCCCGTACGCCTTCAGCTCCGCCCACCGCTCGGCGCCGGCCGTGGCGCGGGTGTCCACGTAGGACACGATCGAGTACAGGTCCGGGGAGGTCGGCCGGAAGTCCGCGCCGAGCAGGTCCAGCACCCGGGGCAGCGGCATCCGGGCCAGCGACCGGTTCGCCTGCAGCTCGGCCCGTACCGCCCGCAGGGCCTCCTGGCCGCTGCGGCGGCACACTGCCGGGGTTCCCGGTCGGCCTGGGGCTGGCCCCGGGCGGCCCGCTGCCCCGGCAGCGGATGCTGTGCGAGCCGCTGACGGACGCGGCCCTGGATGTAGGCGGGCCGCCGGGAGTCGTCCGGGAGCGCCGCCGCGGCCGCGACGGTCGCGGGGCTCAGCGTCCACTCGACGAGCCGTCCCGGCCGGACCTCGCAGCGCTGGATGTCAGTGATTCGCACGCGTCTCCCATCGCAGAAGGGGGCCCTGGATACGGGCCCCCCTTCAAGGCAATGCCGTGGGACGCGGCCGGGACATGCCCGTCCGGTTCATTTCAACGGAACGGGTGGCGGGCCGAACGCGGAAGTGATTAACCGTCGGTGACCGGGCCGGGGAGCCGGTCGACGGCGATCGAGTCGAGCTTCTCGCGCAGGTACACGTGCGAGTCGACGGGCGGGTACGCCACCCGCCCCACGGGCGCCGGCACGGACTCCACCAGCGTGCCCGGGGTGCACTCGCCGAAGTAGACGAGGGACATCAGCTCCTCGGCGGGCGCGTCCACGGGCGGCGGCAGCACCCGGTGCCGCCCCGACCGCCACCGGTCCCCGGTCCAGCGGGCCAGCAGGTCACCGATGTTGACGGTGAACGCGGCCGGATCGTACGGGGCGTCCGCCCAGCCGCTCTCGTCGGTGTACACCTGGAGGCCGCCCTTGCCGGCCTGCCGGTCCAGGATGGTGACGGTCCCGAAGTCGGTGTGCGGCCCGATCCGGTACTGGCCCGGCCGCGGCTCCCCGACGACCTCCGTCCCCGGATACCAGTTGATGTTGAAGCCGTACGTCGGATGGTCCATGTGCCGGGAGAAGAAGTCGGTTCCCAGCCCGAGGGCGCAGCCCAGCAGGGACAGCAGCTCCTTCTCCAGCGCGGCCATCCGGCGCAGGTACTCCTCGCACAGCCCGCGCAGCTCCGGGACCTCCGCGGGCCAGACGTTGGGCGCGTACCACTCGGCGTTGACCACCGGGTCCTCGAACGGCTCGTCGGTCGCGAAGGTGAGCGACTCCTTCAGGTCCGGCGGGGTCTCGGTGCCCTCCGCGTACCCGTTGGCCTCGGCGCCGGGGCCGAGCCAGCCGCGTCCGCCGACCCTCGCCGCGTACCGCTGCTTGACCTCGGCGGGCAGCAGGAAGAACGCGCGGGCGGCCGACCGGATCCCGGCCCGCAGCCCGGGCTCCACCCCGTGCCCGGTGACCAGCAGGAACCCGGCGGACCTAAGGGCCCGGTCGACGGTGACGGCGAGAGCGGCGCGCATCTTTGCATCGCCCGAGAGCCAGGGGCGCAGGTCGACGGTGGGGATGGGGGAGTCACTCACCGATGTCCTCGTTCCACAGAGCAGGGTCGTTCTCGATGAAGGCGCGCATCAACTCCACGCACCCGGGATCCTCCAGCAGCACGATCTCCACGCCGTGCCCGGCGAGCCAGTCGTGGCCGCCGCGGAAGGTGACGGCCTCGCCGATCACCACCCGGGAGATGCCGAACTGGCGGACCAGGCCGCTGCAGTACCAGCAGGGCGAAAGCGTGGTCACCATGGTCGTGCCGCGATACGTCCGCTGCCGTCCCGCCGCCCGGAAGGCGGCCGTCTCCGCGTGCATCGAGGGGTCGTCGTCCTGGACACGGCGGTTGTGGCCGCGGCCGAGCAGTGTGCCGTCGGGGCCGTAGAGGGCCGCGCCGATCGGGATGCCGCCCTCGGCGAGCCCGGTGCGCGCCTCGGCGACGGCGGTGGCGAGCCAGGCACGGGCCTGTTCCTGATCCATGCGTTCACTGTTCCCCGCGGGGGGCACCGGGGCAACGCGTGACCCCCACGGCAGTACAGGACCACGCGTCAGCGCTCCCCGGGGCCACCGGGTCCGTGCCCGTCCTCCGCGGAGCCGTGGCTTCCTATCCCGCGGGGCCCGGGGGACCGGTCGGCGCCGCCGCCGGGCACGGCCGGCTCGGCGCGCTCCTTGGAGGCGGACCGTCGCTTGGCGTACCGCCACGCCGCGGCCGCGGCGGCCATCAGGGCCGCCGTCGTCAGCTGGGCGGGCAGCTCTGTGAGCAGGCCGTGTGCGACGAGCGACAGTACGTGGTTGAGTTGATCCGTCATGAGGGACTCCTCGAGATCGGTGAGACGGGCGTCCTGTGAGCCGCGGGCGGCTGCGGACGGCCCGTCGAGCGACACACCCAGCGTGCTGAGCGGCCGGTCTCGTCTCCACTAGTCCAGGCAGTCCCGTGTACAAGTCCGGACAAGTACGGGGCCGTCAGCGCGTGAGTGGGCGAAAAGACGACGAAGAACGGGGCGTCGGGGCGGGCAGGGGGCGCCGGACCCGTCCGTGGGCACGGCTGCGCGGACCCTCGGAGGAGGCCGACCGGCTCGCGGTGGAGCTGCGCGGGTGGCTGGACGCGGCCGGTCTCCGACTCGACGATCTGATGGGGGAGTTGACCCCCGATCACTTCGAGAGCGAGACCGTTCCGTCCCGTACGACGGTCGCTGACCGGCTGGCCGGGGTGAACCTCGGATGGGACTTCGTGGAGGCGGTGGCCGACGTCTGCTCCCGGGACACGGCCGAGCGCGAGCGGTGGACGGCCGCGGCGCGACCGCTCTTCGAGGCGGCCGAGCGGGCGAAGCGGTCCGGTGCGCGGCCGCACGGCGGAAAACGGCGCGGCGGCGGTGCCACGGCTCCCGACGCGGCCGCCGACGAAGCCGCCCTGGCGGCGGAACTCGTCGGCGTGCAACGGCAGTCGCTGGCACTGTCGGACCAGCTCTTCCGGGCGTTGCAGCGGGCCGCCGAACTGGAGAAGGCGCGCAACGACGCGAACCACATGGTGCTGATCCTGCTGACCCTCGTCGACAAGCTCCAGCGCGACATCCGCACGCTGACCGCGCAACGGGACCGCGCGCACGCCCGGTCGGCGGGGTCGGACGACGTCGAGCGCCTCCAGGAGCGGCTTCAGCGCAGCGAGACGCAGCGCACGCAGGCCGAGAGCGAACTCGCGCGGGCCCGCGCCGAGCGGGAGAAGGCGGACCGGCTCGCGGAGCAGCAGGCCGAGCAGGTGCGGCAGCTCGCCGACGAACTCGCCCGCCTGCGCAGCGTCCACCACGGTCCGGGGGCCGGTCCGGACACCGCCGGCGAGGAGGGCCTGCCGGTACCGGCAGGGGAGCCGCAGACGGTCGAGGCGGACGACGTGGAGACGGCGCTGGAGAAGGCCTCGCGCATCCTGGACAACGGTGCCGAGCGCCTGGACCGGCTGGCGGAGGAGATCCAGGAGCAGTCCGACGAGTTGTCCGGCCCGGACAACTCCGGGAGCAGCGCCGGGGCCGTGCCGGACACGACGGACAACCGGCCGGCCACCGCACCGCAGGCCGGACCGCGGAAGCCGGCGGACAACTCCCCGGACAAACCGGGGGGCCGGACGGAGGAGGCCGACCGCCCGGACGGTCCGGGGGATCGCGGGGACGGTGTGGGGGATCGCGGGGACGGTTCGGGCGACCGCGGGGACGGTGTGGGGGATCGCGGGGACGGTTCGGGGGATCGCGGGGACGGTTCGGGGGATCGCGGAGACGGTGCAGGGGATCGCGGGGACGCCCCACGGGAACGTGCCGCGGGGCCAGGGGACCGGGGCGTGGGTCCGGAGGGTCGTGCGGCCGGACCAGGGGACCGGGGCGTGGGTCCGGACGGCCGTGCGGTCGGGCGGGGTGACCGTGCCGAGGGTCCGGAGGGTCGTGAGGACGAGCCGTACGACCCCGACCCGGTCCTCGATCAGCTCACGGACGTGGTGCACCCGGGAAGCGCCCGGTACGAGGCGCTCATCGAACTGATCGGCCGGGACAAGGCCCCGCACACGCTCGTGACCGCCGTCGAGAAACTCCGGGCGGCGGGCGCCTTCGACACGGCCCGGCGCGTGCTGTACCAGGCGGGTGCGGGGCGCCCGAGCCGCAGCCTGCTCGCCTGCCTGGCCCTGCTCCCGCCGGAGGACGCCCGCCTGGTGATGGCGGGCGTCGGAGCCGAACGGCCGGCCGGCCCCCTCAACGAGGTGGTCGTGGCGCTGCGCGAGGAGGGACACCGGGTGCTGGCCGCAGCCGCCCTGCGGGCCGCCGGCCTGCTGCGCGCCGTCCACAGCCTCCCGTTCCTGCTGTGGCCGATCCGGTTGGGGAGCGCGGACACGGTGCTGATCCTCAAGGGCGTCTGCGAGCGGCCGCCGACGGAGATCGCGGCGGTCTCCCGTCACCTGGCCGCGGTCGGCATGCGCCAGGAGTCGGACTTCCTCGCCGT
Source organism: Streptomyces musisoli (assembly GCF_016741855.1). GTDB lineage: Bacteria > Actinomycetota > Actinomycetes > Streptomycetales > Streptomycetaceae > Streptomyces > Streptomyces musisoli. The sequence continues at coordinate 72,592 of NZ_JAERRH010000004.1, forward strand.
GATCTCCGCACGCGAGGGGGGAACGGCCGCGGACGGCGAACCGCTCGGCAGGTGGGGGCAGGCCCGCTGGTTCCCCGAGCAACGCCCCCCGTCGGCTCCCGCGTCCCGGCCCACGGCGCGGACCCTGACCACACGCGTCCACATCAAGATCCCCGGCTCCCGGCAGTTGCCGCCCATCGTGGTGCGCAGGCCGCAGACCCCGCCCGGCGACGAAGACCGCCCCCAGGACTCCGGCCCGCGGTAGCGGCCCGCACGATCCGGGGCCGGCCGGCGCGTGACTCCGGGCACCGGCGGGCCGGAGGGCGCTCCCGGGCCGGCCGGGATCATGCCGCGCCTCTCCCCCCGGCTCCTCGGCCGCCGCCCGCGAGCCCGCTCCGTACCCTCACCCCGCCCTGACCCGACCCGACCCGAGCCGATGCGATCCGAGCCGACCTGACCCAAGCCGACCTGACCCGAGCCGACCCGACCTGACCTGACCCGACCCGATCCGATCCGGGCAGACCCGATCCAGACCCGACCCGGCCCGCCCCGCCCACCGCGGTACGCCCCGACACTGCCAGGGCGGGGGTGGGCGCGTGGACAAAGCGGTACGTCGGCGATACTTGGCCCCATGGCTTACGACGATCTTCGCTCCCTGCTGCGGGCGCTGGAGCGCGAGGGAGACCTCAAGCGCATCAAGGCCGAGGTCGACCCTCATCTGGAGGTCGGTGAGATCGTCGACCGGGTGCAGAAGTCCGGCGGCCCGGCACTGCTCTTCGAGAACGTGCGCGGCTCGGACATGCCCCTCGCCATGAACGTGTACGGCACCGACCGCCGCCTGCTGAAGGCGCTGGGCCTGAAGTCGTACGGCGACATCTCCGAGAAGATCGGCGGCCTGCTGCGGCCCGAGCTGCCGCACGGTTTCGTCGGTGTGCGGGAAGCCTTCGGGAAGCTGGGCGCGATGACCCACGTCCCGCCGAAGAAGGTGAAGTCCGACAACGCGCCGGTGCAGGAGGTCGTCCTGCACGGTGACGAGGTCGACCTCGACCGGCTCCCGGCGCTCTTCACCTGGCCCGAGGACGGCGGCTCCTTCTTCAACCTCGGCCTGACCCACACCAAGGACCCCGAGACCGGCATCCGGAACCTCGGCCTGTACCGCCTCCAGCGCCACGACAAGCGCACGATCGGCATGCACTGGCAGATCCACAAGGACAGCCGGAACCACTACCAGGTCGCGGCACGACGAGGCGAGCGCCTCCCGGTCGCCATCGCCTTCGGCTGCCCGCCCGCCGTGACCTATGCCTCGACCGCCCCGCTCCCCGGCGACATCGACGAATACCTGTTCGCCGGGTTCATCGCGGGCAAGCGGATCGAGATGGTCGACTGCAAGACCGTTCCGCTCCAGGTGCCCGCGAACGCGGAGGTCGTCCTGGAGGGCTGGCTGGAGCCGGGCGAGATGCTGCCCGAGGGACCCTTCGGCGACCACACCGGCTTCTACACCCCGCAGGAGCCCTTCCCGGCCCTGAAGATCGACTGCGTGACGATGCGGAGGCGCCCGCTGCTCCAGTCGATCGTCGTCGGCCGCCCGCCGACGGAGGACGGCCCGCTCGGCCGCGCCACGGAACGCTTCTTCCTCCCCCTGCTGAAGATCATCGTCCCGGACATCGTGGACTACCACCTGCCCGAGTCCGGCGGCTTCCACAACTGCGCGATCGTCTCGATCGACAAGAAGTACCCGAAGCACGCGCAGAAGGTGATGCACGCGATCTGGGGGGCGCACATGATGTCCCTCACCAAGCTGATCGTGGTCGTCGACTCCGACTGCGACGTCCACGACCTGCACGAGGTCGCCTGGCGGGCCCTCGGCAACACCGACTACGCCCGCGACCTCACCGTCGTCGAAGGCCCCGTCGACCACCTCGACCACGCCTCCTACCAGCAGTTCTGGGGCGGCAAGGCGGGCATCGACGCCACCCGGAAGTGGCCGGAGGAGGGCTACACCCGCGACGGAGGGTGGCCGGAGATGGTCCTGTCGGACCCGGATACGGCGGCCCTGGTGGACCGCCGCTGGAAGGAGTACGGACTGTGAGCTCAGCGTCCGCCGCCATCCCGCAGCCCGGACGCACCAAGGCGTTCCTGCGCCTGGTGATGATCGAGCACTCGGTCTTCGCGCTCCCCTTCGCGTACATCGCCTCCCTCACGGCGATGTACGAGTGGGACGAGAACATCCACTGGGGCCGCCTGCTCCTGGTCACGGTCTGCATGGTCGGCCTGCGTACGTTCGCGATGGCGGTCAACCGGATCATCGACCGCGAGATCGACGCCCGTAACCCGCGCACGGCCCACCGCGAGCTGGTGACCGGCGCGATGTCCGTGAAGCACGCCTGGACCGGCGCCCTGATCGCCCTGGTGGTCTTCCTCGGCTCCGCGGCCCTGCTCAACCCGCTCTGCCTGGCCCTGGCCCCGGTCGCGGTGATCCCGATGGTGGTCTACCCCTACGGGAAACGGTTCACCAACTTCCCGCAGGCCATCCTGGGCCTCGCCCAGGCCATGGGCCCGATCGGCGGCTGGCTGGCGATCAGCGGCGAGTGGTCCTGGACGGCGGTGATCCTCGGCCTGGCCGTCGGCATCTGGATCGGCGGCTTCGACCTGATCTACGCCTGCCAGGACGTCGAGACCGACCGCGAGATCGGCGTCATGTCGGTCCCGGCCCGCTTCGGCATCCCGGCCGCGATCCGGGGCGCGCGCGTCTGCCACACGGTCACCACGGCCCTGTTCGTCTGGTACGCCCTGGCCACCCACGCCGGCGCGTTCTTCTGGCTGGGTCTGGTGATCGTCGCGGGCGCCTTCGTCTACGAGCACCGCATCGTCCGCCCCCATGACCTGTCCCGCCTCAACAGGGCGTTCTTCTCGGTCAACGGCTTCATCGGCATTGCCCTGTTCGTGTGCGCGCTGCTCGATCTCCTCGTGCGCGGTCTGACTGTCTGAGGGACCGGGCGCCACCCGGCCTGAGGACAGCCGAACTCGCCGGTACGCTCAAGGTGTGAACGCAGGAGAAACGCAGCGCGTGCCTTGGATCGTGGGGGTGTCCGGAGCTTCCGGTACGCCGTACGCGGCTGCCGTGCTGCGGGCGTTGCTGGAGGCGGGGGAAGCGGTGGACCTGGTGGTCAGCCGGGCCTCGCGGCTGACGCTGCTGGACGAGACGGGAATCTCGTTCCGGGACGCCCACTGGCAGGACGACCTGCGGGAATGGCTGGCCCGTGGCGCCGACGGCAAGCCCGGGACCTTCGACGTGGACGTCAGCGGGGTGCGGTACTGGAACGCGGGCGACCTCGCGGCCGGCCCGTCCTCGGGCTCGTATCCGGCCAAGGGGATGCTCATCGTGCCCGCCTCCACCGCCTGCGTGGCCGGTGTGGCGCTCGGGCTGTCCAAGGATCTGCTCCAGCGCGTGGCGAGCGTCACGCTCAAGGAGCGCCGGACGCTGGTCGTGGCCGTACGGGAGACCCCCTTGAACGGCCAGACGCTGCGGCACCTCGTCGCGCTGGACGACGCGGGCGCCACGGTCGTGCCGGCCTCGCCGGCCTTCTACGCGGGAGCCACCCACATCCAGGACCTGGTGGACTTCGTCGCCGGACGGGTGCTGGACGCGGCGGGCGTCGAGCACGGCCTGTACCGGCGGTGGCGGGGCGAACTGGGCGGCGGCACAGCGGGCAAGTAGCAGTACCTCTCATCACTTCAGGAACTTTCACCGGAAGGCTTCGATCGCATGGACGCGGTGGACAGGCAGCTCATCCAGGCCCTGAGGGAGAACGGCCGGGCCTCGTACGCGGAGCTGGGACGCCTTGTCGGCCTGTCGGGCCCCAGCGTCACCGACCGCATCAACCGGCTGGAGGCGGCCGGTGTCATCACCGGCTACCGCGCGACGGTGAACGCGGCCTCGCTCGGTCTCGGCGTGACCGCGCTGATCGGCATCTCGCTCTCCGACGCGGCCGACCACGAGGACGTCGCCCAGCGGCTGCGGGACCTGCCGGAGATCGAGGACTGCTGGTTCATCGCCGGCGACGACTCCTACATGCTCAAGGTGCGCTCGACGGACGTCGACGGCCTGGAGCGGACCATCCGGCGGCTGAGCGGGACCAAGGGCGTCTCGCGGACCCGTACCACCATCGTGCTGTCCACGAAGTGGGAGAACCGGGTCGGAGAGCTGCCGGAAGAGGTCTAGGGATACCGTTGGTCGGGCTGTCGTAGAAAGGTGTTGGCATGGACGTCGGGCTGAGGCGCGAGCTGGAGGAGAAGGTCCGCTCCGGTGAGCGGCTGACCCGCGAGGACGGCATCGCGCTGTACGAGTCGGACGACCTGGCCTGGCTCGGTGGACTCGCCCACGAGGTGCGCACCCGCAAGAACGGTGACGTCGTGCACTTCAACGTCAACCGTCACCTCAACATGACGAACGTGTGCACGGCGTCCTGCGCCTACTGCTCGTTCCAGCGCAAGCCGGGCGAGAAGGACGCGTACACGATGCGCATCGAGGAGGCCGTCAAGCTCGCCAAGGCGATGGAGTCGGAGAACCTCACGGAACTCCACATCGTCAACGGCCTGCACCCGAACCTGCCGTGGCGCTACTACCCGCGTTCCCTGCGGGAGCTGAAGGCCGCCCTGCCGGGCGTCTCGCTGAAGGCGTTCACGGCGACGGAGATCCACCACTTCGAGACGATCTCCGGTCTGTCGGCCTCCGAGATCCTGGACGAGCTGATCGACGCGGGCCTGGAGTCCCTCACCGGCGGCGGCGCGGAGATCTTCGACTGGGAGGTCCGGCAGCACATCGTGGACCACCGCACCCACTGGGAGGACTGGTCCCGGATCCACCGCCTGGCGCACGAGAAGGGTCTGAAGACCCCGTGCACCATGCTGTACGGCCACATCGAGGAGCCGAGGCACCGCGTCGACCACGTTCTGCGTCTGCGTGAGCTCCAGGACGAGACGAACGGCTTCCAGGTCTTCATTCCGTTGCGCTACCAGCACGACTTCGTGGACATGAAGGACGGCAAGGTCCGCAACACGCTTCAGGCCCGGACCCAGATGGCGACGGGCGCGGAGGCGCTGAAGACGTTCGCGGTCTCCCGCCTCCTCTTCGACAACGTGCCGCACGTCAAGGTCTTCTGGGTGATGCACGGCGTGCAGACCGCCCAGCTGGCGCTCCAGCACGGCGCCGACGACATGGACGGCTCGGTCGTCGAGTACAAGATCACTCACGACGCGGACAACTACGGCACGCCGAACAAGCTGACCCGCGAGGACCTGCTGGAACTGATCCGCGACGCCGGCTTCCGCCCCGTGGAGCGCAACACGCGCTACGAGATCATCCGCGAGTACGAGGGCCCCGACCCCTCCCGCCGGGACTCCCCCCAGCCCATGCGACTCTGACGCACGACCGCAACCGGTCCAGCGGACGTCGAGTGGCCCAGCCCCCCAGAGCAGGGGGCTGGCGCAGGCGCGACCAGCCACGACGGACCCGCAGCCGACGGCAGGCCACGCACCCCCCATTCGTTCGTCGGCGCTCACCCCGGGGTACTCGTCCGCCATGCCCACCAAGGCCCCCGAGGACCAGTACACGGCGGAGCCCTTCGTCCCCGACGGCGCCGACCTCTCGGCCCTGCGCCGCGCGGCGGCCGGCTGTCGCGGTTGCCCTCTGCACCGCGACGCCACCCAGACCGTCTTCGGCACCGGAGACCCGCACGCCCGCGTCATGCTCGTCGGCGAGCAACCCGGCGACCAGGAGGACCGCCAGGGCACGCCGTTCGTCGGTCCGGCCGGCAAGCTCCTCGACCGGGCGCTCGCGGAAGCCGGTATCGACCCCGCCGAGTCCTACGTGACCAACGCGGTGAAGCACTTCAAGTTCACCCGGGCCGAACCCGGTAAGCGCCGGATCCACAAGGCACCCAGCCTGCGGGAGATGACGGCCTGCGGGCCCTGGCTGGCCGCCGAGCTGGCGCTGGTGGAGCCGGAACTGATCGTGATCCTCGGCGCCACGGCCGGCAAGGCACTGCTGGGGTCGTCGTTCCGGGTGAGCCAGGTGCGCGGCACCGTGCTGGAGGAGGAGATCCACGGCCGCCCGGAGCGGCTGGTACCCACCGTCCATCCGTCGGCCGTGCTCCGCGCGGACGACCGCGAGCAGGCGTACCGGGGCCTGGTCGGCGATCTGGAGGTGGCCGCACGAGTCCTCGCACGGGAGGCAAGTTCGTAATAGATACACTGGCTCGGTGCCTCTTACCTTCACCCTGGATCCCGCCATCACCCCCGCCCTCCGCGACGGCGTCCTCGAGCTGTGGACCGACGTCTCCAACGCCGGCGGCTCCGTCGGCTTCGTGGCCCCGGTGACCCGCGAGGAGATACGGCCGGAGCTGGTGCGGCACTTCGTACAGATGGCCGAGGGCCGCACCCGCCTGCTCGTCGGCCACGACGAGGACGGCCGGGTGGCCGCGACCGCCTTCCTCACCCACAACAGCCACCGGCTGATGTCCCACTGGATCTGGCTGTACACGGTGATGGTCCACCCCCGGCACCAGGGCCGGGGCTACGGCCGCGACCTGCTCGCCGCCGCCGAGGGCGCGGCCCGCGGAACCGACGGCGTCGAGGCGATCCGGCTGACCTGCCGCGGCGGCCACGGCCTGGAGCGGTTCTACGCCTCCTGCGGCTACAAGGAGGTCGGCCGCGTCCCGGACGCCATCCGGGTCGCGCCCGGCGACGACCGCGACGAGGTCCTCATGCTGCTGTCGCTCGGCTGACCCCCGTGCAAGATCGCCCCGCGGTCGTGCTTCACTGGACGATGACCCCTTTTGGAATCGGACGAGTGGATTGAGATGCTCCGCTACACGCTGATGCGCCTCGGTATCTTCGCGGGCTGCCTCGTGATCGTCTGGGGAGCCGTCTACTCGGGCATCTTCCCGCGCGGCTTCGGCGACTCCAACCTCCTCTGGGTCCTGCTGCTCTCCCTGGTCCTCTCGGCGCCGATCAGCTGGGTGGTGCTGCGCAAGGAGCGGGACAGGGCCTCCGTGCAGATCGTGAACAGGGTCGACCGGATGAAGGCCAACCTCGACGCCAACCGCGGCCAGGAGGACCTGGCCGACGACGCGTCGCGGGCACAGGGCGGGGCCGCCGCGCCCAACTAGTCTTGCCCCATGGGTGCCGTCAAGACCAAACGGATGCCGAGGGCGGTACGGGAGCAGCAGATGCTCGACGCCGCCGTACGGATCTTCGGACAGCGCGGGTACATGGCCGCGTCGATGGACGAGATCGCCGAACTCGCGGGCGTGTCCAAGCCGTTGGTCTACCTGTACCTGAACTCCAAGGAAGACCTCTTCACCGCCTGCATCCGCCGCGAGGCCACCGCGCTCACGGCGGCCGTCCGCGCGGGCGTCCGGCAGGGGCTGCCCGCCGACCGGCAACTGTGGGACGGCCTTCGGGCGTTCTTCGCGCACACCGCAGAGCACCCCGACGGCTGGTCGGTGCTGCACCTCCAGGCCCGTACGCACGGTGAGCCCTTCGCGGCCGAGGTCGCCGCGATGCGCACCGAGATCGTCGCCTTCGTGACCCGGCTGGTCGCGGTGGCGGCCCGGGAGGCGCACCGGGATCCCGGCCTGCCCGAGCACGAGGTGGCCGGGCTGGCCGAGGCGCTGGTCGGTGCCGCCGAGTCGCTCGCCGCCTGGGCCAACGCCACGCCCGGCGTCACCGCCCGGCAGGCCGCGGCCACGCTGATGAACTTCGCCTGGTCCGGTCTCGGCGACCTGATGCGGGGTCACATGTGGGCCCCGCCCGCCGACGAGTCCTGAGGCCCGGTCGGCGACCGCGGTGCTCCCGCAGGTCCGCCATCACCCGCTCGAACCGTTCGCTGCCTACTTCGGCGGGGCGTCGGCTCCCGGTATCGGGCGCACCTCCGCCACATGTCCCATCATCCGTGGCGGCGTACGAGCATGGTCACGCCGGTCGACTGTGCCGAGCGGTACGGGAGTCGCCCCGACGCGGTGACCCGCCCGGGGTCCTCCGGGCGCCGGGCGGTGGCCGGACCTCACCGGACACGTGGAGCCTGCCGTCCGGACCCCGCAGGGCGAAGCGCCCGGTGCCGTCCGCCTCGTAGGCCACCGTGCCCGGCAGCAGCACCGGCGCCCGGAACCGCGCCCGGACCTCGGTCGCGTCGGGTGTCCCGTGGGCGGCCAGGCAGCGGGCCACCGTCCACATGCCGTGCGCGACCGCCCGGGGGAAGCCGAAGAGCCGGGCGGTGAGGGGGTGCAGGTGGATGGGGTTGCGGTCCCCGGATGCGGCACCGTACCGCCGCCCCACGTCCCCGCCGAGCCGCCACTCGGCCGTGGTGGCCGGCGGCAGGCCCCCGCCTCCCGCCGGTGCCTCCCCGAACTGCCCCGCCGGTGCTTCTCCGAGCTGCCCTGCCAGTACCTTCCCGGCCTGCTCCGCCGGTGTCTCTCCGGCCCGACCCGTGCCGGCCGGGCCGGCCGTGCCGGCCTCCGGGAGCCGGGGTGGAGCGCCGTGCGGGCCGCCCTGCGGCTCGGTGCGCCGGACCGGCGGGCGGGGCGACCGCCCGGTGGCGGCCGGACCGTGCCGGGCCAGGTACGTGCTGCGCGACTCCCACACCACGTCACCCCCGAGCCGCAGCCCGGTCACCACCGTCGCCTCCGTACCGCGCCGGTGCTCGGCCAGCCCCTCGACGCGCACCGACAGGTCGTACGCCGCGTCGGCCGGCAGCACGCCCCCGCGGACGATCTCGATCGACGTGTGGACCAGCCCCGGCAGCGGCAGTGGGAAGTCCCGGCCGCTCATCAGCCGCATGGCCAGCGGGAAGCCGAGGACGTGCGGATAGGTGACCGGGAGGTCGGGCTCGCCGGTCGGGAAGCCGCAGACCCGCTCGTAGGCGGCGAGCCGCACCAGGTCCACACGCAGACCGGGCAGCAGGAGCCGGGTGCGGGGGAAGGCCGCGTCCGGGGCCGGCCGTCTGAAAGGTGAGCGCAGGGCGCCCCGGAGCAGCAGCGGGGTCAGCGCCGGTGCCGCGGTGAGGGTGACGGTGTCCGTCGGGCCGGCCATGGGCGACTCCCGCGCGAATCGGGTCCGAATTGCTTACCGGGGAGTAAGGTTACCGGAGGTAAGCCCAGTGCGCACAAGGGGTGACGGAGATCCCGCACGCCCCCGGCCGGCCCGCCCCGGGCCGAAGCTGAACGCCCCTCACCAAACTCCCGAGGCTGCACACCCCCGGCCCCGGACCATCCCCGAACCCGCACAACCCCCTCACAGCGGAGCCGTACGATCACCTGCCTGACCAGCGGTAACCCCTTCTCGACAAGGACCCACCGCGGGGAGACGCACGCCAGAGGAGCCGCCCGTGTCCACGCCGTACCCGAACGCCCCCGTCTCCTCAGACGCCCCCGTCTCCGCCGTCGACTACGACGGCCACCCGGTCCTCGTCGCACCCGAGACCCGGCGGCTGGACGGAGCGGTACGCGAGGCGTACGTGCCGCCGTTCGCACCCCCGGTCAAGCACGGCTCCCTCGCCGACCTTCCCTACGAGAACGCGGAAGCGGCCCCCGACACGGTCGTACTCAGCCGCAAGCTGCCCGGCGGCCGCTGGACGGACGTGACGGCCGCCCGGTTCGCCGCCCAGGTGCAGGCGGTGGCCAAGGGCCTGATCGCCGAAGGCCTGATGCCCGGCGACCGGATCGCCGTCATGGCCCGTACGACCTACGACTGGACGCTCCTCGACTTCGCCGCCTGGGCGGCCGGCCTGGTCACGGTCCCGGTCTACCCCACCTCGTCCGTCTTCCAGACCCGCTGGATCCTGCACGACTCCGGTGCGGTCGCCCTGGTCACGGAGACCGCCGCCCAGGCCGCCGCCGTCGGCCCCGAACTCCCGCACCTGCCCGACCTGCGCCACGTGTGGGTGATGGAGAAGGACCACGTGGCCCGCCTCGCCGACGCGGGCGCACCGGTGCCGGACGGCGAGGTGGACGTACGCCGGGGCATGCTCGGCCCCGACACGCTCGCCACGCTGATCTACACCTCCGGCACCACCGGCCGCCCCAAGGGCTGCGCCCTCTCCCACGGCAACTTCTTCGCCGAGGTCGACAACGCGATCGAACTCCTCCACCCGGTCTTCAAGGCTCAGGGCGAGGAGCCTTCGGTGCTGCTCTTCCTCCCCATGTCCCACGTCTTCGGCCGGATGGTGGCCATCGCCTGCGTCCGCGCCCGGGTCCGCCTCGGCCACGCCCCCAGCCTGGCCCCGGACGACCTCCTCCCGGACCTGGCCGAGTTCCGGCCGACCGCGCTGCTGACCATCCCCTACATGCTGGAGAAGATCTACAACTCGGCCAGGGCGAAGGCGGAGGCGGGCGGCCGGGTGGCGGCCTTCGACCGGGCCGCGGCCGTCGCCCGGCGCTACGGCGAGGCACTTCAGGCCCGGCAGACCGGCACCGGCAGCGGCCCGAGCCGCGCCCTGAAGACACAGCGCACCTTCTACGACCCCCTCGTCTACCGGCGTCTCCGCGCCGCCATGGGGGGCCGCGTCCGCTACGCGATCTGCGGCGGCTCCCCGCTCGGCCGGCGCCTCGCCGCGTTCTACGCGGGCGCGGGCATCGAGATCTTCGAGGGCTACGGGCTCACCGAGACCACCGGCGCGTCGACGGTCACCCCGCCCCTCAAGCCCCGCCTGGGCACGGTCGGCTGGCCGATGCCCGGGACCCGGGTGCGGATCGCGGCGGACGGCGAGATCCTCCTGGCCGGCGACCATGTGCTGCGCGGCTACTGGGACCCGCAGGCGGGCGGAGTGGTGCCCGCGACCCGCGACGGCTGGCTGGCCACCGGTGACATCGGTGAACTCGACGACGAGGGCTATCTGACCATCACCGGCCGCAAGAAGGAGCTGCTGATCACCGCGGGCGGCAAGTCGGTGGCACCGGCCCCGCTGGAGAACTGGCTGCGCCAGCATCCGCTGATCTCCCAGGTGATGCTGGTGGGCGATGGCCGCCCGTACGTCGCCGCCCTCATCACGCTCGACCCCGACGGCATCACCCACTGGCGCCAGATGATCGGCAAGCACCCGGTACCGCCGGAGTTCCTCGTCGACGACGCGGAATTGGCGGCGGTCCTCCAGCGGGCCCTGGACGAGGCGAACAAGCTGGTGTCCCGCCCCGAGTCCATCCGCCGCTTCGCCGTACTACCGGTGGACTTCACGGAGGAGGCAGGCCACCTGACCCCCTCCATGAAGCTGAGACGAGAACAGATCCAACAGGACTTCGAGAAGGAAGTGGAGAGCCTGTACGACCGGTGACCACGCGCCATACCCGACCGCGGAGAAGCCACACCGCCGGCCCGGAGGAGCGGCGGGCACGCGACGGCAGAGATCGGCAGAACTGTTCCTGCGGCCCTCCCGCTGACCAGGCCTTTCGCCACCGGAATTCCGAAAGCCGTGACACACATCTGCCAATCACTATGTGGACCGGTTGGGGTCGGTACCGCGAGGGTCGGCACCCGCTCCTCGCGGGTTCCGCCTCGTCCGGACTCGGCGGGGCGGGGAGCGGGTTGCCGCCTGGGTCGAATGCGGCCCACCTCGATCCTCGTACGGCCCCATAACCCAGTCAATCCTTGGGTTCCCTCGCCAAATCCAAGCGTTAGCTTGGGTGTTGTGACCCTCGACGACCTCCGCGTATTCGTGGCCGTATGCCGCGCGGGCAGCCTGAGTTCGGTCGCCCGCGACCTCGGCTGCACCCAGTCCGCAGTCAGCCAGCACGTCAAACGGCTGGAACGCGAGACAGGCGTCGCACTCCTCGAACGCCGGCCACGCGGCGTCGTCCCGACCCAGGCCGGCCGGATACTGGAAGCCGCCGCGGCCGAGGGCATCTCCGGCCTCGACCTGGCGGTCCGACAGCTGCGCGACCTGGTCGACGGCCACAGCGGCTACGTCCGCGTCGCCACCGGCGCGACCACCGTCCGGCACTTCATGTCCGACGCCGTCGTCACCTTCCGCCGCCGCCACCCCAAGGTCAACCTCGAATTCCACACGGTCAGTTCGGGCCGCGGCAGCTTCGACGCCCTCTCCGACGGCACCCTGGACCTGGCCTGGATCACCATCGGCCCCCCGGTCCGCGGCATCGAGCAGCGCACCGTCGTCGAGCTGCCGTGGCTCCTCGCCGTCCACGCGGCCGACCCCCTGGCCGGCCGCCCGCACCTGGACCCCACGGAACTGGCCGGCACCCGGCTCATCCGGCTCCCGCCGAACTCCACGTCCGCCGCCCACCTCGAAGCGGCGTGCGCGGAGCGGGGCGTACGGTTCGCCCACGAGCCGAGCGTGGCCGACTGGGACACGGCACTGCTGCTGGCCGAGCTGGGCATCGGCAGGGCGGTCGTACCCGCCGTACCCCGCCTTCCGGTCCCCGGTGACGGTCCGTTGCGGCTGGTGCCGCTGCCCGGCCTGCGTCCCCTGCCCGTCGGCTGGGCCGTACGCCGCTGGGACGCGCTCAGCCCGCCGGCCCGGGCCTTCGCGGACACGGTCGTGGAGTGCAGGGTCGCTGCCGCGGGCTGAGCGACAGCTCCACCCAGACGGTCTTGCCGACGTCCCGCTCGGACACGCCCCAGAGCGCGGCCAGTACCTGTACGACGATCAGCCCGCGCCCGCTTTCGTCCTCCAGTCGCCCGTCCAGGAACCGTAGCTTCCGGTCCCCCCGGGCATCGCTCACCTCGATACGCAAGGTGGCCTTCTCCCTCAGCAGGCCGAGCCGCAGCTCGAAGTCCAGGCCCGGGACGCGACCGTGGGTGACTGCGTTGGCGGCGAGTTCGGCGACGACCAGCTGCGCGCTGTGGCTCAGGTCGCCGTCGTGCGGGTATCCCCAGGTGGCCAGCGTGGTGCCGGTCAGCCGACGGGCCAGCCGGGCACCCCGCGGAGTGGCGCTGAGCCGCTGGACGAGTTCGGTTGTGGGGGTGGAGATTTCTACGTTCACGTCACCGAGCGTGCTGACTTCTCCCTACGCTGACCAGGGGAGACCTGGCGACTGTACGTAGTCGTACGGGTGCGATGTGTGTGGCGTACGGGCTGTCGGAGGGTGGCGTGACAGAGGAACGGAGGCCGGAGACCCCGGCGGAGGAGAACGGGTCGGCGGCGGTCTTCGTCGTGCTCGGGAAGCAGCTGAAGTTGCTGCGCGAGCGGGCCGGACTGAATCAGCGGGAGTTCGGCAGTCTGGTGGGGTACGGCCCCGATCTCGTCTCGGCCGTGGAGAGAGGGGTACGGACGCCGAGGCCGGAGTTCCTGCAGAAGGCGGACGAGATCCTCCAGGCAGAGGGCCTGTTCACAGCGGTCATCCCGCAGGTCGAGGAGGCGATGTCCAGGGCGCGTACGCGGCATCCCGAGTGGTATCGGGGTTATGCCGCACTGGAGGCACAGGCCGTTTCCCTGCACGACTACAGCACCATGGGTGTGCTGGGCTTGCTGCAGACCGAGGACTACTCACGCGCGGTGTTCACCCAGCGGCACCCTCCTCTGGACGAGGAAACCATCGAGAAGCGAGTGGCGGACAGACTCTCGCGCCAGCAGATTTTCGAGCAGTGGCCCCCGCCGGAGTTCAGCTTCGTCATGGAACAGGCCGTGCTGGAACGGCCCATCGGGGGGCCGAAAGTACACAAGGAACAGCTTCGTCAGTTACTGCGTATCGGCCGTCTGCGTAACGTGCAGCTACAGGTGATGCCGACAGGCCGACACGAACACCCTGCGCTCGACAACTCGTTCAGCTTGTTGACGCCGAAGGGGAAGGAGCAGGTTGGCTACATGGAGAGTCACGGCTACCCGCGCCTGATCACTAGCAGGGAAGAGGTCCGCATCCTCACTGCTCGCTATGGGATCATCCGGGCGCAAGCCCTCAACCCGCACGAGTCCTTGGACCTGATCGACAGGATGCTGGAAGAGCGATGACCATAGAGCAGTTGAGCTGGTTCAAGAGCAGCCACAGCAGCGGCGAGGGTGGGCAGTGCCTCGAACTCGCATACACCTGGCGCAAGTCCAGCCACAGCGACGGTGAAGGCGGCGATTGCGTAGAGGTCGCCCCTCACCCCGCCGCCATCCACATCCGTGACTCGAAGCGGCCCGCAGCACCGCACCTCACCGTCGGTCCGGCCGCATGGTCGGCCTTTCTTCTGGGGGAGAAGGAACGCCTGCGGGGGTGATTCGCCCTGTGCCTCCGCCGGCTCGCGCCCGGTGCCGGAGCGGGGTGCGAGTCCTGACCGTGATGACAGCTCGGCCGTCCGCTCGGGGCGGCGTCGGTGGAAGTCCTCGGCGACGGTGTCGTAGAAGGTGCGGGCGGCGGTCGGAAACTCTTCGAGGCCGGTCCTGAAGCCCTCGGTGCCGGTCGTGAAGTCCAGGGTGCCGGTCGTGAAGTCCTCGGTGTCGGTCGGGAAGTCCATGGTGCCGGCCGAGAAGTCCTCGGTGCCGGTCCCGAAGTCCTCGGTGCCGACCGGGAAGTCCTCGGTGTCAGTCATGGGCGGGGACCGTGGCGGGGCTCTTCGGCAGCCCCCCTTAGGCTGCTGCCCTTGGCCAAAGCATCACACCGGGGGGTAAGGGCCGATGAACCCTGCGACGGACGTCTTCCAGCCACTCCAGGCGGACGACCCGCCGGTGGTGGCGGGTTACCGGCTCGCCGCCCGGCTGGGCGCGGGCGGCATGGGCCGGGTCTACCTGTCGCACACACGGGGCGGACGGCCGGTCGCGATCAAGGTGGTGCGCCCGGAGCTGGCGGACGACCCCGACTTCCGGCGGCGGTTTTGCCGGGAGGTGAAGGCGGCCCGGCGGGTCCGGGGCGCGTACACCGCCGAGCTGATCGACGCCGATCCGGACGGCGTGCCGCCCTGGCTGGCCACGCTGTACGTGCCCGGCCCGTCGCTGACCGAGGCCGTGACCCGCAGTGGTCCGCTGCCGGTGCCCGCGGTGCTGTGGCTGATGGCGGGCGTGGCGGAGGCGTTGCAGGCCATCCACGCCGAAGGCGTCGTGCACCGGGACCTGAAGCCGTCGAACGTGCTGCTGGCCGCCGACGGGCCCCGCGTGATCGACTTCGGTATCGCGCTGGCCGCGGACGGGACGTCGTACACGGCGACGGGGAGCACGATCGGCACGCCCGCGTTCATGGCTCCGGAGCAGGCCACGGGGGGCGAGGTCACGGCGGCCACCGATGTCTTCGCGCTCGGCCAGACGGCGGCGTTCGCGGCGCTGGGCCGGCCGCTGTACGGCGAGGGTCCTGGCGTCAACGTGCTGTACCGGATCGTGCACTCCGCACCCGGGCTGGCCCTGCTGCCCGAGCCGCTGCGGCCGCTGTTCGCCCGGTGCCTGGCCGCCGACCCCGCCGAGCGGGCCACCCCGGCGGAGATCGTGGAGTGGTGCCGGCAGCGGCTGGGGGCCGACGCCGACGCGGGCGGGGGACCGGCCGTGTGGCGGGAGATCACCGGGCCGGAGGTCGCGGTACCGGCTCCGGTCTCCGAACCGACGCCGGTCCACCCGCAGCCGCCGGTGCCCGCGCCCACCCCGGCGTACCCGCAGGCACGGCACGGGTGGCCGCAGCCGGCGCCGGAGCAGCGCAGGACCCGCAGGCGGCGGGCCGCGCTGATCTCGGCGGCCGGTGTGGTGGGAGGCGCGCTGCTGGTGGGGCTGCTGGCGTGGCAGGTCATGGACCCGAAGGGCCGGTCGGCTGCCCGGGGCGCGGCGGCCGCTTCCACGGCGTCCACGGCCTTTGGCGGGGGAGGGCCCGCACGGTCGTCGGCGTCCTCCCCGGGCTCCTCCTCGGACGCCTCGGGCGCGTCGGAGCAGGGGGCCGGTGACGGTGCGGCCTCGCCCCGGGACCCGCGGCCGGAGGGGTTCCCCCAGGTGCGGCTGGACGCGACGACCTCGCTGAGCCTCACGGACGAGGAGCCCGGCCGGGACGACCGCAAGGGCGACATCCGCTTCGACTGCCGGGCGTCCGGCTGCGAGCTGACGAGCGACAGCGCCGTGCTGATGCAGATGATGGGCGCGCACGGCACCACCCTCGACGAGTGCCGGCTCATGCTCCGCAGTGGCACGTACCACCGCTGGACGCTGGCCGCGGCGGCGGCCGGCAGCGAGTTCTGCATGAAGGACACCGAGGGGAACATCGGGCTGTACGTGATCCAGGTCAAGTCCACCGCGCTGCCGGACGTCGCCTTCCTGACGGGCGATCTGACGGTCTGGCGGGACGCGGCCCGAAGTTGACGAGGCGAGGTCTTCGGCCGGATCGCGGGCGGCGAGTGAGCCAGGCCACAACGCCGGGGGCGATGACTTCGCTGTCTGCCGCCGGTCATATCAGCGTCAGCATCGACGCACGGAAGGCCCGGCCATGACTCACACGCTCAGCGCTTCCCAGCAGGTCACCGCAGCCCCGCCCGCGCCGCGTGCGGCGCGGCGTGCCGCCCTGGCCGGCGGGGTGGTGGCGGGCCCGCTGTTCCTCGCGGCCGGAATCGTCCAGGGCTGCACGCGGGACGGGTTCGACTTCACCCGCAACGCGATCAGCCAGCTCGCCCTCGGCGAGGCGGGCTGGATCCAGACGGTCGACTTCCTGGTCGCCGGCGCCCTGTTGATCACCGGTGCCGTCGGACTGCGCCGGGAGCTGCGCGGTGGGGCGGGTGGCACCTGGGCGCCGGTATTGACGGCCGTCTTCGGTGCCTCGTTCTGGGCCGCAGCGGCCTTCCGGGCCGACGCCGGGGCGGGCTTCCCGGCCGGTGCCCCGGACACGACGACGCTGAGCGGGCACGGCACCGTCCACATGGCCGCCGGGATGGTCGGCTACCTCGCCCTGTGCGCCGCGCTCGTCGTCCTGGCCCGCCCGCTCGCCGCGCGCGGCCATCGCGGCTGGGCCGTCGCCTCGCGTCTGGTACCCGTGGCCGTCCTGGCCGGCTTCATGGCCTCCGCCGCCTCCGTCCTGGCCTTCACCGCCGGCGCGGGTCTCGGTCTGCTGTGGCTGGCCGCGGTGACGGCCAAGCTCTCCGCCGGGCCGGCGAAGCACTGACCGGCTGCCGCCGAGGACACGTCGGCGCGGACCGCTCCTGGGCCTGTCCGACGATTCCCGTCCGGACCGCTCCTGGGCTTGTCCGACGATTTCCGTCCGGACCGCTCCCGGGCCTGTCCGACGTTTCCCGTCCGCCCCGCCTCCGGGGCCGGGACGGGAATCGGCGGGCGGGCCCTTAAGCCACTCCCGCCAGCCGCAGCAGTGCCGTCGTCGTCGCGGCGCCGAGGACGACGACGGGGAAGGGCGCCCGGCGCCAGGCCAGGACGGCGCCGGCCAGCACCCCGGCGGGGCGGGCCCAGCCGGCGAAGCCGCCGGACTCGGTCAGGGCGCCCGTGGCCAGCAGGGCGACGAGCAGGACCACCGCACCGGCCGAGGCCAGCTCCTGGATCCGGGGCGGGACGGTCACCCGGCCGTGCAGCACCGGGCCGACCAGCCGGAACGCATACGTTCCCACGGCCAGGGCGAGGATCACGACGAGCGTCGCGTTCACGCGGCGGCTCCCGAGGCGGCGGCCGGGCCGCGGTGCAGGAACAGGCCGGCGAGCGCGAGCAGCACCGGCACCCCGGCCGGGACGGCGGGCGTGACCGCGAGTGCCAGGGCGGCGCCGAGCAGGGCACACCGCCGTACCGCCGCGTCGGCGCGCAGGGCGGGCAGGACCAGGGCGACGAGGACGGCGGGGAAGGCGGCGTCCAGGCCGTAGCGGGCGGTGTCGCCGAGGGCGCTGCCCGCGAGGGCGCCCGCCAGGACGCCGGTGTTCCACACGGCGAACAGGCCGAGCCCGGATATCCAGAACGCCCGCCGCCGCCGTGCGGGGTCCGGCTGGGCCAGGGCGAAGGCGACCGTCTCGTCGGTGACCAGATGGGCGCCGAGGAAGCGGCCGGCGCGGCCGGTGCCGAGGATCTCGGCCACGGCCAGGCTGAAGGCCGCCGTCCGGGTGTTGAGCAGCAGCCCCGTGGCCACTGCGGCGGCCGGCCCGCCCCCGGCGAGCAGCACGCCCACCGCGCTGAACTGGGCCGATCCGGCGTACACCACCAGTGACATCAGCACCGGCACCCACACCGGGAGGCCGCCGGCGACGGAGACGGCACCGAAGGAGACGCCGACGACCCCGCTGGCGAGCCAGACGAGCGAGCTGTCGCGGATCAGGGAACGGTCCTCGACCGTGCTGGTTGTTCGCTGTACCGAACGCATGTTTTCTACAATGAACAGTCAGCCCGTTGTTCGTCAAGGCGAACGATCGTACCGATGGAGCGAACGAACATGTCCGAGGTGCCCAGCCGGCTGCCCATGGAATGGATCGCCGCGTCCCTGAAGCGGGAGCGCGGCCGCGCCGGTCTGTCCCTGTCCGAACTGGCCAAGCGCGCCGGCGTCGCGAAGTCCACGCTCTCCCAGCTGGAGGCGGCGAGCGGGAACCCGAGCATGGAGACCATCTGGGCGCTCGCGGTCGGGCTCGGGGTGCCGTTCAGCGCGCTGGTGGAGCCGCCCGCCCAGGCGGTCCAGGTGATCCGGGCCGGACAGGGGCCCGCGGTCCACTCCGAGCAGTCCAGCTACCTCGCCTCACTGCTCTCGGCCTGTCCGCCCGGGGCCCGCAGGGACATCTATTACGTCTGGCTGGAACCGGGGTCCCGGCGGGATTCCGAGCCGCACATTCCCGGGACCACCGAGCACATCGTGGTCACCGAGGGGAAGGTCGAGGCGGGGCCGCGCGGGGAGGCGGTCGAGCTGGGGCCGGGGGATTACATGTCGTACCGCGGGGACGTGCCGCACGCCTACGAGGCGCTCGCCCCCGGAACGAAGTTCGTACTGATCATGCAGCACATGTGAACCGGAAATGAACGGGAAAAGGCAGGAGCCCCGTTGCCGTACGGCGCGGGGCTCCTTGGGTACTGCACTCAGGTTCTGCGATCAGGCAGTGATCAGACGGGAGTGACGTTCTCCGCCTGCGGACCCTTCGGGCCCTGCGTCACGTCGAAGCTCACCTGCTGGTTCTCCTCAAGGGAGCGGAAGCCGGTGGCGTTGATCGCGGAGTAGTGAACGAAGACGTCGGGGCCGCCGCCCTCCTGGGCGATGAAGCCAAAGCCCTTTTCGGCGTTGAACCACTTAACGGTTCCGGTAGCCATAAGCCCTCCTTGGGCTCAAAAGGGTTGCCCTGCTCCAGAACCTGCACGTGCGAAACGGTGCTGCACAACTGCATTCGTCTGAAAACGACGAGAGCCCGCGGTCACATGCTCCGCAGGCTCTGTACTGCAAGGGAAACCAAACTGCAACTTGCGGCGAGCCTAGCATGCGGGCAGCCGAAAGCAATAGGGATCAAGATCACGTCACCCGGATGTTTGAACCTTCGCTAGCCCGTTTGGGGGCGGGGTCGGTCCCAGCACCGTACAGCACGGGGTCTAGTCTCGCGATGTGGACAATTCTCGCACCCGGCCGCGCGTCGGCCACATCCAGTTCTTGAACTGCCTGCCCCTGTACTGGGGGCTCGCGAGAACCGGCACCCTCCTCGACTTCGAGCTGACCAAGGACACCCCGGAGAAGCTCAGCGAGCAGATCGTGCGAGGCGACCTGGACATGGGGCCTGTCACGCTCGTCGAGTTCCTCCGCAACGCCGACGACCTGGTCGCCTTCCCGGACATCGCCGTCGGCTGCGACGGCCCCGTGATGTCCTGCGTGATCGTCTCCCAGGTCCCGCTGGACCAGCTGGACGGCGCCCGGGTCGCCCTCGGCTCGACCTCCCGCACCTCGGTCCGGCTCGCCCGGCTGCTGCTCGCCGAGCGGTACGGGGTCCAGCCCGACTACTACACCTGTCCGCCCGACCTCAGCCTGATGATGCAGGAGGCCCAGGCCGCCGTCCTCATCGGGGACGCCGCCCTGCGCGCCAACCTCGTCGACGGCCCCCGCTACGGCCTGGAGGTCCACGACCTGGGCGCGCTGTGGAAGGAGTGGACCGGCCTGCCGTTCGTCTTCGCGGTCTGGGCGGCCCGCCGGGACTATGTGGAGCGGGAGCCGGTCATCACCCGCAAGGCCCACGAGTCCTTCCTCGCCTCCCGCAACCTCTCCCTGGAAGAGGTCGACAAGGTCGCCGAACAGGCGGCCCGCTGGGAGGCGTTCGACGAGACGACCCTGGCGCAGTACTTCACCACCCTCGACTTCAGCTTCGGCGCCCCGCAGCTGGAGGCCGTCGCCGAGTTCGCCCGCCGGGTCGGCCCGACGACCGGCTTCCCGGCGGACGTGAAGGTGGAGCTGCTGCGGCCGTAGCCCCTCGTCACTACGCTGCTGTCCACCAGGCGTTGGGGGGAGAGTGCGCCATGCAACCGCTGGAAGTCGACGAGCCGGCCACCGTAGGGCCGTACCGGCTGCTCGGCCGGCTCGGTTCCGGCGGCATGGGCCGGGTGTATCTGGGCCGCAGCGCGGGCGGCCGTACGGTCGCCGTGAAGATCGTGCACCCGCACTTCGCGCTGGACGAGGAGTTCCGCGCCCGCTTCCGGCGCGAGGTGGAGGCCGCCCGGCGGGTCGGCGGCGCCTGGACCGCGCCCGTCCTGGACGCCGACCCCGGCGCGCCGGTGCCCTGGGTCGCCACCGCCTACGCGGCCGGCCCCTCCCTCGCCGCGGCCGTCGGCGACGCCGGCCCGATGCCCGCGCACACCGTACGGGCGCTGGGCGCGGGCCTCGCCGAGGCGCTGACGGCCGTCCACGAACAGGGTCTCGTCCACCGGGACGTGAAGCCCTCCAACGTCCTGCTGACCCTGGACGGGCCGCTGCTGATCGACTTCGGCATCGCGCGCGCCATGGACGGCACGGCGTCCCTCACCTCCACCGGCGTGTCCATCGGCTCCCCGGGTTACATGTCGCCCGAGCAGATCCTCGGCAAGGGCGTCACGGGCGCCGCGGACGTCTTCTCCCTCGGCGCCGTCCTCGCCTACGCGGCCACCGGCGAACCGCCCTTCCGCGGGGACTCCTCGGCCGCGCTGCTGTACAAGGTCGTCCACGAGGAGCCCGAACTGGGCGGCCTCGACGGTGAGCTGCGGGAGCTGGCCGCGGCGTGCCTGACCAAGGACCCCGCCGCCCGGCCGGGCCCCGCCGAGGTGAGCCGGCGGCTCGCCCCGGACGGCGCCGCCCGCCTGGTCGCGGGCGGCTGGCTGCCGGGCACCCTGGTGGAACAGGTCAGCCGCAGCGCCGTACGACTGCTCAACCTGGACACGGAGGAGACGGCGCCCTCCGGACCGGTCACCTTCACCAGCCCCTCGACGACGGGCCCGCCCACGGGAGCCGGTCCCTCGACGGGCGGACAGCCGATCCCCGGTCCTTCGGTGGGCGGGCCGGCGGTTGCGGGGTCCGGTCCTTCGGTGGGTGGGCCGGTGGCTGCGGGGCCTTCGGTGGGTGGGACCGCCGATCCGGGTTCTTTCATGGGTTGGGGTGCGGATCCGAGTTCTTCGACGGGCGGGGGTGCCGTTCCGGTCGACGGGTCTTCGGGGGCCGGAGGCGTCGGGTTCGGGCCCGCGCCGGTGATGTACCCGGGCGGGGGGACGGCCGGGGGCCCCGGTGACGGGACCGCCGGAGTCTTCGGCTCGGCGGCGACCGGCGTGGACGGGTCTCCCGCCGGGGCTCCCGCCGGGGCTCCGGCCGGGGTTCCCGCCGGGGCTCCGGCCGGGGTTCCCGCCGGGGCGACCGTCGTGCCCGGGCCGCGGGACGTGCCGCCGCCCGGCCGGGTCTCCGTCAACGTCACGGCGGCCTCCGCCCCCGCGGAGGGCGGCCAGGGCCGCCGGGTGAGCTGCACGGTCGTGCTGGCGGTCGCCGGCGCGCTCGCCGCGGTGTCCGTGGGCATCGGCTTCCTGGTTCGGCCCTGGGCCGACGGAGGCGGCAGTGACACCGCGGCGGGCGGCGGCACCACCCGCTCTCCGGCACCCGGCGTGACCACGGGCAGCCCCACCACGGGCGATCTCCCCGGGGGCGTCCCCACCACCGGCGGACCCACCCCGGGCGGCTCCTCCGCGGGCAGCCCGTCGGCGGGCAGCCCCACCGCCGGGCCCGGCGCGATCCCCGACCGCTACCTCGGCACCTGGGAGGGCCAGGCCGCCGGCCTCGGCGGCAGCCTGCCCATGGGCACCTTCCGCGTGACCGTCCGTCAGGCCGCCGTGGGCGAGGAACTGGGGCGGCTCCGGCAGACCGATCAGATCGGCGCCGTATGCACCGACATCCTCACCCTGAAGAAGGTGACCCGGACGCAGATCCTCGCGACCTCGGTCGGCGCCGCCGGCAACCACGCCGGCTGCAACCCCGCCCCCCACCAGGTCGAGTTGACCCCGGCCGGCGACGACCTGACGTACACGTCGGACAGTTCGGAAGAAGGCAACCCGACTTCGCGTATGTCAAGGGTCGACTGACCCGCTCCGCCCAGCCCCTGTCGCCCCACCGTCCCCCGCCGTCACTACTGTGTCCGCGTTGGCGAACACCAGCCCACACGTATCGGCCACGCCGAGCGCAGCACGCGACGGGGAAGGACGGGAAGATCCCGCCATGGAGACACTGGAGCCGGACGATCCACGGGAGTTGGGCAGCTATCGGATGCTGCGCAGACTCGGAGCCGGTGGCATGGGCCGGGTGTACCTGGCCCGCTCACCCGGCGGGCGGACCGTGGCCGTCAAGGTCGTACGGCCCGACCTCGCCGCCGACGCGGGCTTCCGCGAGCGCTTCCGGCACGAGGCCGAGATCGCCCAGGCCGTCTCCGGCCAGTACACCGCCGCGGTCGTGGACGCCGACCCCGGGGCGCCGCTGCCCTGGCTGGCCACCTCGTACGTCCTCGGGCCGGACCTGACCGAGGTCGTCGCCGCGCACGGTCCGCTTCCCGAGCACACCGTGCGCGCGCTCGGCGCCGGGCTCGCCGCCGCCCTCCAGGAGATCCACGCGGCCGGTCTCATCCACCGCGACCTCAAGCCGTCGAACGTGCTGCTCGCCGCGGACGGCCCGCGCGTCATCGACTTCGGCATCGCCCGCGCCGTGGACGGCACGCGGATGACCCAGACCGGGGTCGTGGTCGGCTCGCCCGGCTACATGCCCCCGGAGCAGGCCATGGGCAAGGACGTCGGCCCGGCGGGCGACGTCTTCTCCCTCGGCGCGGTCCTCGCCTTCGCGGTCACCGGGCGCAGCGCCTTCGGCGACGGGGCCGCCTCGCACGCGGCGATGCTCTACCAAGTCGTCCACGGTGAAGCCGACCTGACGGGCATACCCCGCTCGCTCCTCGGCCTGGTCCGTGCCTGTCTGCTGAAGGATCCGGCCGGCCGGCCCGCTCCGGCCGAGATCGTCGCCGCGCTGGCCCCGCAGGGCGTCGAGGGCCTCCTCCGCGACTGGCTGCCGTCGGCCGTCGCCTCCACGATCGCCACCCACGCGGCCGGGATCCTGGACCTGGAGGCGCCGGAGGCCCAGCCGCCGGCGGCGGGCGGCACGGGTGCCGGTGCCGGCGCTGGTGCCGGCGCTGGTGTCGGTTCGGCTGCCGGCGGTGCCGGGTTCGGTCCCGCGCCGACGATGCTCGACGGGGCGGGGACGCCGGCGGCGGGAGGCGCCCCGGTCGGCGGGACCCCGGCGGGCGGCACGCCGGTGGGCGGTACCCCGGTCGCCGGCAGTCCCGCGGCCGGATACGGGTATCCGCCCGCGCAGCCCGCCGGCTACGGCACGCCTCCCGGCGGAACTCCGCAGTCCACGCCCGGCTACGGCACGTCTCCCGGCGGAACGGCGCAGTCCACGCCCGGCTACGGCAGGTCTCCCGGCGGAACCGCGCAGTCCACGCCCGGACACGGCACGCCCGCGGGCGGTACCGCCGTACCCGGCACCGTGCAGCTCGGCGCCTCCGGTTCGTCGGGCTCCTCCGCCGCGCGCCCCACCCGGCGCCGTGCCCTGTCCCTCGCCCTCGGCGGGGCCGCCGCCGTCGCGGCCGTCGGCGGGGGCACCGCCTGGTGGCTCGGCAGAGACACCGGGGCCGACGGCACACCGGCCGGCGGCAAGGGCGGTGCCTCGGCCGAGCCCGCCGCCGAGAACTTCACCACCCCGCCCGCCGGAGTGGCCCCCCAGCCGCTGTGGCACCGGGAACTCGCCGACGACGGCACCAGCGCCGTACCCCTGCTCGTCCACGACGGCCTGCTGCTGATCAGCGGCGACCCGCTGGTGGCGTACGACGTGAAGACCGGCAAGTCCCGCTGGTCCAAGCCGGACCTCGTGGTCCCCGGCTCCCAACTGCTCTACCGCGACGGCCGGATGTACCTGCCGGACGGCGAGTACGACGGCGTCCTCATCGCCCGTGACGCGGCGACCGGCGAGGAGGTGTGGCGCAGCCGGCTCGGCAAGCGCATCGACATCGAGGACACCATCGCCATCGACGACCAGCACGTCTACGTCGCGGCGAGCGACTTCAGCGAGTCCAAGAGCGCCACCGACTACCGCACGGCGGTCGCGGCCGTCAGCCTCGCCACCCGCAAGACCGTGTGGATCCAGAAGCGCGACTGGGGCACCGACGACTACGACGTCGAGGGCTCCGTCTCCGGCAAGTACCTGGTCTACGCCGACTCCAAGTTCAACCTCACCGTCCGTGACACCGCCACCGGCGCCCAGCTGTGGACGAAGAAGATCGGCGACGACTGGTTCTGGCGGCCCACCGCCTCCGACGGCCTGGTCTTCCTGCCCGGCGACGAGCTGACCGCCGTCGACCTGAAGACCGGGGCGACCCGCTGGACCCTGTCCCCGAGCGGCCGCCGCGGCTTCTACACCCCCACCGTCATCGACGGCGTCCTCTACGTCGGCGACCACGACCGCGGCATCTGGGCCGTCGACGTCCACACCGGCAAGCGGATCTGGCTCTGCGAGGACAACGACCGCGGCGCACCCGAGGTGTTCCTGAAGTCCGGCACCACCCTGTACTGCGGCGCCCAGGCCATCGGCGGCGGCGTCGTCGCGCTGGACGCGAAGACCGGCCGCAAGCGGTGGAGCTGGACCGACAACAAGGGCACCGGCGACCAGTGGCAGATCGCCCTGTCGGGCAGCAGGCTGCTGATGGCCAACGGCTCGGACGTCTATGCGATGCCGGCCGTCTGAACCGAGGATGCCTCCGTGACGCCGGCCGCCCGACGGACCGGGCGCGGATGCCCTCGTGATGCCGGCCGTCCGAAGGACCGGGTGAGGATGCCCTCGTGATGCCGGCCGTCCGAAGGACCGGGTGAGGATGCCCTTGTGATGCCGGCCGTCCGACGGACCGGGCGCGGATGCCCTCGTGATGCCGGCCCGGGTGAGCATGGCCGTCCGACGGACCGGGCGGGGATGCCTTCATGGAGCCGGCCGCCCGGGCCGGGTGACGATGTCTTCGTGACGCCGGCCGCCCGGACCGGGTGAGGATGTCCATGCGCGGGCCGGCGAACCGGGTGAGGATGTCTCCGCGGTGCCGGCCGTCCGAACCGGGTAGAGGTTCGGGCGGGTACAGGGGTGATGGCGGTGGAAGGTGTGGGTGGGGTGACCACGGGGCTGCTGGTGCTCGTCGCCATGGTGTGGGGCGCGTCGGCGGGTGCGCTGCTGCCCCGCGCCGCCTACCGCTTCACCGTCCCGTCCGGCGAGCCCTGGCGGGACCGGTGCCCCGGCGGCCACCCGGTCCGCGGCTGGCTGGGCCGGGCACGATGCGGGGAGTGCGCGCGCGGCGGGACACACGCCGGCGCCAACCCGCAGCCGCACGCCCCCTCCACGTCCCCCACCCCCTCCACGTCCCCCACCCCCTCCGCATCCTCCGCCCACTCCACGTCCCTCACCCCCTCCGAGCCGCCGCCCTCCCCCCGTCCTCCCTCCGCGTCCCCCACCCCCTCCGAGCCGCCGCCCTCCCCCCGCGCTCCCTCCACGTCCCCCACGCCCTCCGAGCCGTCGCTTCCCTCACGGCCCCCCTCAGCCGTCCCCCTCGCCGCAGCCACCGGCCTCGTCTGCGGTGTCCTCGCCGCAGCCACCGGCACCCGGCCCGAGTTGGCGGTCTGGCTGCTGCTCGCGCCCGTCGGCGTGCTGCTCGCCGCCGTGGACTTCCGCGTGCGGCGGCTGCCCGACCCGCTGACCCTCCCGCTCGCCGCGTCCGCTATCGCCCTGCTGGGCCTCACCGCCCTGCTCCCCGAACACGCCGGCCACTGGCCCACCGCGCTCTACGGCGCCCTCGCGCTCGGCGCCGGCTACTACGTGCTCTTCCTCATCAACCCCGGCGGCATGGGATTCGGCGACGTGAAGCTGGCCCTGGGGGCGGGCGCCGTACTCGGCTGGTACGGCTGGCCCACCGTGCTGCTCGGCACCTTCGCCGCGTTCCTGCTCGGCGCGCTGTACGGCGGCGCGCTCGTCCTCGCCCGGCGGGCGAGCCGGAAGACGGCCGTACCCTTCGGCCCGTTCCTCCTCGCCGGCACCCTCCTCGGACTGCTGATCGGCGCGTACGCGGCCTGACGTCTTCGGCCCGAAACGGCTGGCGTAGGCTGGTTCGGTCTGCCCCCACCGCTTGACGAAAGGGACGCCCGGTGACCGAGAAGGCCGACCTCCAGTCCGTGCTCGACCGAGCCGCAGCGGGCGGACGCATCACACCCGAGGAGGCGCTCGACCTCTACCGCGACGCGCCCCTGCACGCCCTGGGCGCCGCCGCCGACGCCGTACGCCGCCGCAGGTACGCCGGCACCGAGCACATCGCCACGTACATCATCGAGCGGAACATCAACTACACGAACGTGTGTGTCACGGCGTGCAAGTTCTGCGCCTTCTACGCGGCCCCCAAGGACAAGGACAAGGGCTGGACCCGCGACCTCGACGACATCCTGCGCCGCTGCGCGGAGACCGTCGAGCTGGGCGGTACCCAGATCATGTTCCAGGGCGGCCACCACCCGGACTACGGCGTCGAGTACTACGAAAAGCACTTCAAGGCCATCAAGGACGCCTTCCCCCAGCTGGTGATCCACTCGCTGGGCGCGTCCGAGGTGGAGCACATGGCCCGGATCAGCGGTGTGTCGGTCGAGGAGGCCATCACCCGCATCCACGAGGCAGGACTGGACTCCTTCGCCGGTGCCGGCGCGGAACTCCTGCCCGAGCGGCCCCGCAAGGCCATCGCGCCCCTCAAGGAGAGCGGCGAGCGCTGGCTGGAGATCATGGAGGCCGCGCACAGGCTGGGCGTGGAGTCCACCTCCACCATGCTGATGGGCACCGGCGAGACCAACGCCGAGCGCATCGAGCACCTGCGGATGATCCGGGACGTACAGGACCGCACGGGCGGCTTCCGCGCGTTCATCCCGTACACCTACCAGCCGGAGAACAACCACCTGAAGGGCCGTACCCAGGCGACCCTCTTCGAGTACCTGCGGATGATCGCCATCGCCCGGCTGTTCATGGACAACGTCCAGCACATCCAGGGCTCCTGGCTCACCACGGGCAAGGAGGTCGGCCAGCTCTCGCTGCACTACGGCGCGGACGACCTCGGCTCGATCATGCTGGAGGAGAACGTGGTCTCCTCGGCCGGTGCCAAGCACCGCTCCAACCGCATGGAGATCATCGACCTGATCCGCAAGGCGGGCCGCGTCCCGGCGCAGCGCTCGACGACGTACGAGCACCTCGTCGTCCACGACGACCCGGCGAACGACCCCGTCGACGCCCGTGTGGCCTCGCACATCTCCTCCACCGCCATCGAGGGCGGCACCGCCCATCCCGAGCTGAAGCTGCTCGCGTCGAACTGAGCGCTCCGTGCTGACGATTCACGCCGCCCCGCTGGTCCTGCCGGTGGGCGCGGCCCCCGTCGTGGACGGCGCCGTCCTGGTGGAGGGCGACCGGATCACGGCCGTCGGGCCGTACGCGGAGACCGCCGCCGCGGCGCCGGGCGCGCGGGTGCGGCGCTGGCCGGGCGTGCTCACGCCTGGCCTGCGCCAGTGGCACGCCCTGTGGCTGCTGCGCCGCTGCTACCACCCCGACCCGCGCGAAGCCGACGAGCTGGGCGAACTGCCGTTGTACGGCGAGCGGCTGGCCGCCCTGGGTGACCTCGGTGAGACCCGCTGGGCGGGCAGCGTACGGCGTGGCGTGCAGCGGATGCTGCGGTACGGCACGACGGCGGTCGCGTCCCCGGGGGCCCGCTTCCACGATCCGCTCGTGTCCACGGCCGTCGCCCGGTCCGGGCTGACCGTCGTGGGCATCACGGGCGCCCCCGGCAGCATGCTGCTCGGCGAGCGGCCCGACCTCGACCCGTTCGCCGAAGGGTACGACCTTCCCGGCACGGTCCACGGCCCGTTGACCGTCGGCGGCCGGGCCGACCTGGCCGTGTTCGACGTAGCCGACGAGGCGGCCCTGACCGAACGCGGCGCGGCGGCCTGCGTGGCAACGGTGCTGGCCGGCCGCCTGGTGTACCGACGGCACTGACCGCACCTCCCCGGCCCCTCGGTCCTGCGCCCCCTCAGCCGGCGAACGCCTGCCCGAACGCTTACGGCCCCTGGGCCACCCCACGAGAGGGGGCTGCAAGAATGAGCGGGTGACCCGCGCTTCCCTGAACAAGCAGCCGCACGAAGTCGCCTCGATGTTCGACGACGTGGCGGAACGGTACGACCTGACGAACGACGTGCTGTCGCTCGGCCAGGACCGGCGCTGGCGCAAGGAGGTGGCGAAGGCGGTCGACGCGCGCCCGGCGCAGAAGGTCCTGGACCTCGCCGCCGGCACGGCCACCTCCTCGCTGCCCTTCGCGCGGACGGGCGCGTACGTCGTCCCCTGCGACTTCTCCCTGGGCATGCTCCAGGTCGGCAAGAAGAGGCACACCTGGCTGCCGTTCACCGCGGGCGACGCGACGAAGCTGCCCTTCAAGGACGACACCTTCGACGCGGTGACGATCTCCTTCGGGCTGCGCAACGTCCAGGACACGGACGCGGCCCTGCGGGAGATGTACCGGGTCACCAGGCCCGGCGGACGCGTGGTGATCTGCGAGTTCTCCCACCCGACCTGGGCGCCGTTCCGCACCGTCTACACCGAGTACCTGATGCGCGCCCTGCCGCCGGCCGCGCGCGCCGTGTCCTCCAACCCGGACGCGTACGTCTACCTCGCCGAGTCCATCCGGGCCTGGCCCGACCAGCCCGCGCTCGCCGAGAAGCTGCGCGAGGCGGGCTGGTCGAAGGTGGCGTGGCGCAACCTCACCGGCGGTGTGGTCGCGCTGCACCGGGGCTTCAAGGCGAGCTGAATCCGGCCACCGCGTACGGGTCGCCGGGCTGGTCCAGCTCCCGTCGCAGTCCCCCTCCGGGCGGTCGCGGGACGCGTGGTTCACGCACGCCCCCGCCGCCCTCGCCCTCCCCGAAGTCGAACCACACGTACACCATCGATTCCCGCGGCACCTCGGCACCGGGCTGCGGGTACTGGCGCACGACGTAGTCGACGACGGCGAGGTGGAAGTCCGGGCGGTCCGGCGCGTTGAGCAACAGGCCTTGCGCCCGGGCCGTTTCGCGCGCGTCCACGGCCATCAGACCGACGAGGCGGGGGACGCGCACTTCGGGTGTTTTGGGTGTTATACGCACAGATGTCACCCCCAGCGGTACTGGCAGGGTAACTCCCGTACGGCCCGCCCGGAAGGCGCCGGTGTCTTTCCGTGACAGATGACTACTGTGCGTTATTAAGGGCGAGTCGGAAGCAGAGCGCCGACTCGTTCAGCCTGGGGTGCGGGTAGCTCTCCGCCTGCTCCATGCCGAGCCGTCGCGCCACCGAGATCGACCGCTCGTTGCCCGGCCGCACCATCGCCACCACACCCGGCACGCCGGCCGCCCGCACCCGCCGGACCGTCTCGCGCGCCGCCGCGGTGGCGTACCCCTTGCCCCAGTACGCCCGCCCGAGCCGCCAGCCGATCTCCGTCTCGCCGACCGGCCCCCACTGAGGCCGCCACGGCTGCGCACCGGTGAAGCCGGCGACCTCACCGGACTCGTCCAGCAGGGTCCACAGGCAGAAACCGAGTTCCGCGTCGTGCCGCCGCTGGCGCGCGGTGAGTTCCTCGTACACCGACAGCGCCGCGGGCTTGCCGCCGTGGAACTCCATGACCTCCGGATCGGCGAAAACCCGGTGCCAGGCGACCGCGTCCTCGTGAGTGGGGACGCGCAGCCGTACCGCGGGGAGAGGTGCGTTCACAGGGCAGCCCTTCAGCCGGGTGATCAATTCTGCTGAATAGACTGCCCATGTCCAGTGCCGGTCGGCACGCAGATTTCGAACCTTGGGGAGATCCCGCCGTGACCGAGCCCCTCTCCGACCACACCGCCGATGTGATCGTCGTGGGCGCGGGGCCAGCCGGCTCCACGACCGCGTACCACCTCGCCAAGGCCGGCCTCGACGTCCTGCTCCTGGAGAAGACCGAGTTCCCGCGCGAGAAGGTCTGCGGTGACGGCCTCACCCCGCGCGCGGTCAAGCAGCTCGTCGCCATGGGGATCGACATCTCCGAGGAGGCCGGCTGGCTGCGCAACAAGGGTCTGCGCATCATCGGCGGCGGCAGCCGTCTCCAACTGGACTGGCCGGATCTCGCCTCCTTCCCGAACTACGGACTCGTCCGCAAGCGCGACGACTTCGACGAGCAGCTCGCCCGCAACGCCCAGAAGGCCGGCGCCCGCCTCCACGAGCGCTGCAACGTCTCCGGCCCCGTCATCGACGACCGCACCGGCCGCATCACCGGCGTCACCGCCAAGCTCGGCGAGGAGAAGCGCGAGGTCACCTTCCACGCGCCGCTCGTCGTCGCCGCCGACGGCAACTCCACCCGCCTCTCCCTCGCCATGGGCCTGCACCGCCGCGAGGACCGCCCGATGGGCGTCGCGGTGCGCACCTACTTCACCTCGCCCCGCCACGAGGACGACTACCTGGAGTCCTGGCTGGAACTGTGGGACCGGCGCGGCGCCCAGGACCGCCTGCTGCCCGGCTACGGCTGGATCTTCGGCATGGGCGACGGCACGTCCAACGTGGGGCTCGGTGTGCTGAACACCTCCGCCTCCTTCAAGGAGCTGGACTGGCGCGAGATCCTCAAGGCGTGGTGCGCCTCCATGCCGGAGGACTGGGGCTACACCCCGGAGAACATGACCGGCCCGATCCGCGGCGCCGCCCTCCCCATGGCCTTCAACCGCCAGCCGCACTACACGCGCGGGCTGCTGCTCGTCGGCGACGCCGGCGGCCTGGTGAACCCCTTCAACGGCGAGGGCATCGCCTACGCCATGGAGTCCGGCCAGATCGCCGCCGACGTCATCGTGCAGGCCCACGCGCGCGCGACGCCCGCCCAGCGCGAGATCGCCCTGCAGCGCTACCCGCGCGTCCTCAAGGACACCTACGGCGGCTACTACACGCTCGGCCGCGCCTTCGTGAAGCTCATCGGCAACCCGAAGGTCATGCAGATCGCCGCCCAGCGCGGCCTGACCCACCCGATGCTGATGAAGTTCACCCTGAAGCTCCTCGCGAACCTCACCGACCCCACGGGCGGCGACGCGATGGACCGCATCATCAACGGCCTGAGCAAGGTGGCCCCGAAGGCGTGACGGACCCCCGAGACCCACTCGGACGCCTTCCGGGTCCGCTCGGGTGCTTTGGGGTCCGGTCGTCCGGTCGGGTGCCTTCCGGGTCCGGTCGGGTGCCTTCCGGATCCGGTCGGGCGCTTCGAGTCCGTTCGGGCGCCTTCGGGGGTCCGGTCGGGCGCCGAGGGCCGGTCGCGCCGCTTCGGGGTCCGGCCGGGCCTCTGAGGCCCGGCCGCGCGCCTTCGGGGCTCGGCCCGGCCTTGAGGCCCGGCCGAGCCGCCGAGGGCCGGTCAGGCGTCGAGAGCGGCGGCCTTGGCGGCCCGGCGGGCGAACACCTCGTCCCGCCGGGCCGACATCTGCCGCAGTGCGTCCTTCTTGTCCCGGTTCGAGAGGCGGTCCAAATAGACGTACCCGTCCGTGTGGTCGGTCTCGTGGGCCAGGCACCGCGCGAAGTACCCGGTGCCCTCGACGGCGACCGGGTTGCCGTCCTTGTCCTGGCCGCGCACGACGGCCCGGTCCGGCCGGGGAACGGCCATCACGGCACCCGGCACCGACAGGCAGCCCTCACCCTCGTCCAGCAGCCGTCGCTCGGTGGTGGGCGTTTCGAGCACCGGATTGACGATGTGCCCGACATGTCGGACACCGTCGTCGTCAGGGCAGTCGTACACGAACAGCCTTAGGTCCACCCCCACCTGATTCGCCGCCAGACCCGCTCCGTCGGCGACGTACATGGTGCGGAACATGTCGTCGACCAGCGCGGCGAGATCGGGCCCGAACTCCGTGACGTCCCGGCACGGCCTGTGCAGCACCTCCTCGCCGACCTCGGTGATGCGGCGCACCGCACCGCGCCCGGCCTCGGGGGCGTACCGGGGGAACCGTTCGACGGGGCTGCCCTGAACGAAGACGCGTGGCATCGCGTTTCCTCCTTCGCTGGTGAACGGACCGCCGTACGGCGGCCCGACCCGAGCATGTCAGGGAAGACACCGGGCACGCGGAGGAGCACCCGAACACACGGGCGTGAGGCGCCGGAGGGCCGGGCGCACGGAGAGGGACGCCGGGCGCGCGCCGGGGGAGGTGCTGGGCGTGCAGGGCGGGGGCCGGGGTGTGCTTCGGGGACGACGCAAGGGCCGCTGCCCCCGAGCGGCTGCGGCCCTTACGTGTGGTGTGCGAGGTGCGGGATGCGCTCAGAGCACCCGCACGGCGCCGGTGGGCGGGTCGTAGGACAGCGGACGCTCCACGACGCCGGTGGAGGGGTTCTGCGCGCCCACGAACATGCCGTCGCCGACGTACACCGCGACGTGGTACGCGCTGCCCGCGCTGCCCCAGTACAGGATGTCGCCCGGCTGAAGGTTGCTCAGCGAGACCTGGGTGCCGGCGGTCGACTGGTCCTGGGAGACGCGCGGCAGGCTGACGCCGACCTGCTTGAAGGCCGTCTGCACCAGGCCGGAGCAGTCGTAGGCGGAGGAGCCGGTGGCGCCGGAGATGTACGCCTTGCCGATCTGCGCCTTGACGAAGCTGACGACCGCGGCGGCCGAGCCGGTCGCCGTGGACGTGCCGGTGGAGTCGGACGTGGACGTGGACGTGGAGGTGCCGGTGGAGCCGGAGCCGCTGTCCGCCGTGGTGGAGAGCGTGGTCCGCGCCGCACTGCGCGCCGCGCGGGCGGCGGCCTCCCTGCGGGCCTCCTCCTGCGCCTTCTTCTTGGCCTCTGCCGCCTTCTTCTTGGCCTCGGCGAGGTCCGCCTTCGCCTGCTTCGCGGCCTTTGCGGCGGCCGCGTCGCGCTCGGCCTGCAACTGGTAGTGCGCGGCGGCCTGCTCGGTGGCGTCCGCGGACTGGGCCGTCTGGGCGGCCAGGTCGGCGGTCAGGGTGGGCAGTTCGAGGGTCTGCGTCACCGGCTCGGCCGCGTTCGCCGAGCCGGACGCCCCGGCGACTGCCAGGGTGCCGAGGACGCCACCGGCGACTCCGGCCCGCACGGCGAGGGTCGACGCGCTGCGGCGGGGCTTCCGGTGGCTGCGTATGTGAGCGGTGTGGGACATGGGGATAACCGGTACCAGGGGCTCCTTCATATCTACAAGAAACGTGTGCTGCGCCACAGTTGCTCAATCGAGACGTGGAATCCCGGGCGTGTCGCTCTTTATTGACGCCGTAACGGACATTGCGGACGCCCGTGATCAAGCCCTTGATCACGGTCTTTGATCATTACGTCCGAATTGCCCCCCGCCTACCACCGGTTGGGATGGTTGGCCAAGCCCGGTTCTCATGGACCTCTCATGGATGTGGCGGAGGTCACGGAACGGTCACCGGAATCCCCGCGTCCCGCGCATGCGTACTTCGTGAACGCGCGCACGCGCCCCGGCCCGCGTCCACATCCGCACCGCGCCTCCCTCTGATGTGTGAACGAGGTCCCCTATCAGGCGGTTGCGTCCAACACCAATTTGCATGCAACGGAAGTCTCTTGATATTGAGACGACCCCTCCGGCCTGGGATGACAAGCAAGAATGTCACTTCTGGTGATCAAGTGAACGCTTCGCGTATGAAGATCACTCATCATCCGACTTCATGATCCTTCGTCAGGTGGTGGAGATCACAAAGCTTGTGGAATACCCCGTGTCGCAGATCACAGAGCGGCGGGCATAAGATGCGAGGCAGTTGGGCTTGTGACCTGCTTCACATGTTCTCGATCTTCGCCCGGGACGAGCGGGGCTCGTGGGACCGGTGAGGCGGGTGTGAGCCCAGTGCAACCGCCAGCAGTCAGTGCCGACTGAGAGGAGCGAGGAGCGGTGAACGCGTATGCGCCCATCCTCGTACTGGGAGCCCTCGGGGCAGGCTTTGCGATCTTCTCCGTGGTCATGGCCACGCTGATCGGTCCGAAGCGGTACAACCGCGCGAAGCTCGAAGCCTACGAATGCGGCATCGAGCCGACCCCCACGCCGGCCGGCGGCGGGCGCTTCCCCATCAAGTACTACCTGACGGCGATGCTCTTCATCGTCTTCGACATCGAGATCGTCTTCCTCTACCCCTGGGCCGTCACCTTCGACGCCCTGGGGATCTTCGGGCTCGTGGAGATGCTGCTCTTCGTGCTCACCGTCTTCGTCGCCTACGCGTACGTCTGGCGGCGCGGCGGTCTGGAATGGGACTGAGGGGCCTTTAACGACATGGGACTCGAAGAAAAGCTGCCGAGCGGCTTCCTGCTCACCACCGTCGAGCAGGCCGCGGGCTGGGTGCGCAAGGCGTCCGTCTTCCCGGCCACGTTCGGCCTGGCCTGCTGCGCCATCGAGATGATGACCACCGGCGCCGGCCGCTACGACCTCGCCCGCTTCGGCATGGAGGTCTTCCGCGGCTCACCGCGCCAGGCAGACCTGATGATCGTCGCCGGCCGGGTCAGCCAGAAGATGGCGCCCGTCCTGCGGCAGGTCTACGACCAGATGCCCAACCCCAAGTGGGTGATCTCCATGGGTGTCTGCGCCTCGTCGGGCGGCATGTTCAACAACTACGCGATCGTCCAGGGCGTCGACCACATCGTCCCGGTCGACATCTATCTCCCCGGCTGCCCGCCCCGGCCCGAGATGCTGATGGACGCGATCCTCAAGCTCCACCAGAAGATCCAGTCCTCCAAGCTCGGCGTGAACGCCGAGGAAGCGGCCCGCGAGGCGGAGGAGGCGGCGCTCAAGGCCCTGCCCACGATCGAGATGAAGGGGCTGCTGCGGTGAGCGACGCGAACGGCACCAACGGCGTGAACGGGTCCGCGAACGGGGTGAACCCCGAGAAGGACCTCTCCGCCTCCAACCTGCCCGGCCAGCGCGGGCAGGGAGGCGAGGAGATCCGCGTCCAGCGCGGCATGTTCGGCGCCGACAACGGCGGCGACACCTCCGGCTACGGCGGCCTGGTCCGCTCGGTCCGACTCCCGGGACCGGCGGCACGCCCCTACGGCGGCTGGTTCGACGAGGTCGCCGACGAACTGGAAGGCGCCCTGGAGGAACAGGGACTCCTTCCCGAGAACGCCATCGACAAGACGGTCGTCGACCGCGACGAGCTGACCTTCCACATCGAGCGCGAGCACCTGGTCCGCGTCGCCCGCACCCTGCGCGACGACCCGGCCCTGCGTTTCGAGCTGTGCACCGGCGTCAGCGGCGTCCACTACCCGAACGACAAGGGCCGCGAGCTGCACGCCGTCTACCACCTGCGCTCGATCACCCACAACCGGCTGATCCGCCTCGAAGTCAGCGCCCCCAACAGCGACCCCCGGGTCCCCTCGCTGGTCGCCGTCTACCCGACCAACGACTGGCACGAGCGCGAGACCTACGACTTCTTCGGGATCGTCTTCGACGGTCACCCGGCCCTGACCCGGATCATGATGCCGGACGACTGGCAGGGCCACCCGCAGCGCAAGGACTACCCCCTCGGCGGCATCGCCGTCGAGTACAAGGGCGCCCAGATCCCGGCTCCGGACCAGCGGAGGTCGTACTCGTGAGCACGCAGTCAGCATCCGCCGCGTCGGCCGCGTCCGCACGCGAGACCACCGAGGGCACCGTATATACGGTCACCGGCGGCGACTGGGACGAGGTCGTCCAGTCCGCGGCCCGCGCCGACGACGAACGCATCGTCGTCAACATGGGTCCCCAGCACCCGTCCACCCACGGAGTGCTCCGCCTGATCCTGGAGATCGAGGGCGAGACGGTCACCGAGGCCCGCTGCGGCATCGGCTACCTCCACACCGGCATCGAGAAGAACCTCGAATACCGCACGTGGACGCAGGGCACCACCTTCGTCACACGCATGGACTACCTGACGTCCTTCTTCAACGAGACCGCCTACTGTCTCGCCGTCGAGAAGCTCCTCGGCGTCGAGGACCAGATCAGCGAGCGCGCCAAGATCATCCGAGTGCTCCTGATGGAGCTGAACCGGATGTCCTCCCACCTGGTGTGCATCGCCACCGGCGGCATGGAACTGGGCGCCACCACGATCATGATCTACGGATTCCGTGATCGTGAAATGATTCTCGACATCTACGAGCTGGTCACGGGCCTGCGCATGAACCACGCGTACATCCGGCCCGGCGGACTCGCCCAGGACCTGCCGCCCGGCGCGGTGGACCAGATCCGCGAGTTCGTGAAGAAGATGAAGAAGAACCTCCCGGAGTACGACAAGCTCGCCACCGGGAACCCCATCTTCAAGGCCCGCATGCAGGACATCGGCTATCTCGACCTCGCCGGCTGCATGGCCCTCGGCGCCACCGGCCCGATCCTGCGCTCCACCGGCCTGCCGCACGACCTGCGCAAGACGCAGCCGTACTGCGACTACGAGACGTACGACTTCGACGTCCCGACCGCCGACACCTGCGACGCCTACGGCCGCTTCCTCGTCCGCCTGGAGGAGATGCGCCAGTCGCTCAGGATCGTCGAGCAGTGCCTGGACCGGCTCCAGCCCGGCCCGGTCATGGTCGCCGACAAGAAGATCGCCTGGCCCGCCCAGCTCGCCCTGGGACCGGACGGACTCGGCAACTCCCTCGACCACATCAAGAAGATCATGGGCACCTCCATGGAGGCCCTGATCCACCACTTCAAGCTGGTCACCGAGGGCTTCCGCGTCCCGCCGGGACAGGCGTACGTGGCCGTCGAGTCACCCAAGGGCGAACTCGGCGTGCACGCCGTCTCCGACGGCGGCACCCGCCCCTACCGGGTCCACTTCCGCGACCCGTCCTTCACCAACCTTCAGGCCATGGCGGCGATGTGCGAGGGCGGCCAGGTCGCCGACGTCATCGTCGCCGTCGCGTCCATCGACCCCGTGATGGGAGGCGTCGACCGGTGACCACCTCTTCTTCCGAGCGGGGCGTCAGCCTGGGCATGCCCGGACTGCCCGCGCCCGCCTACCCGGACGACGTCCGGGCCCGGCTGGAGACCGACGCGCGCGAGGTGATCGCGCGCTACCCGGACTCCCGGTCCGCCCTGCTGCCGCTGCTCCACCTCGTGCAGTCGGAGGAGGGCCATGTCACGCGCACCGGCATGCAGTTCTGCGCGGACATGCTGGACCTGACCACGGCCGAGGTCACCGCGGTCGCCACCTTCTACACCATGTACCGGCGCAAGCCCTCCGGTGACTACCAGGTCGGGGTCTGCACCAACACGCTGTGCGCGGTGATGGGCGGCGACGCGATCTTCGAGACCCTCCAGGAACACCTGGGCGTCGGCAACGGCGAGACCACCGACGACGGCAAGGTCACCCTGGAGCACATCGAGTGCAACGCGGCCTGCGACTTCGCGCCGGTCGTGATGGTCAACTGGGAGTTCTTCGACAACCAGACCCCGGCGAGCGCCAAGCGCCTGGTCGACGACCTGCGCGCGGGACAGCCCGTCGAGCCCACGCGCGGAGCCCGGCTCTGCACGTTCAAGGAGACCGCCCGGATCCTGGCCGGCTTCCCCGACGAGCGGCCCGGGGCCGTCGAGGAGAGCGGCAGTGCGGGACCCGCGTCACTGGTGGGCCTTCGCCTGGCAAGGGGAGAGGCCGCACCCGCGCGCGTGGTCCATCCGCGCGGAGGTCCGCATGAGGAGCCGCAGGACAGGGTGCACGAGCCCTCGCCGGCCGAGCACCTCAGCTCCCATGACGCGCCGCAGGACACATCGGCCTCCGACCCAGCCCACCCGGCAGGGCCTACCGCTGAGGAGGGGGAGTGATGACCGTGGTACCCGAGGTCAAGGACACGAGCCCGGAGAAGCTGCTCGCACCCGTGCTGTCGGCCTTCTGGGACGAGGACCGGTCCTGGACTCTGGACGTCTACCGGAGGCACGAAGGGTACGAGGGGCTCCGCAAGGCGCTCGCCATGTCACCGGACGACCTCATCGCCTACGTCAAGGAGTCCGGGCTGCGAGGCCGCGGCGGCGCGGGATTCCCGACCGGAATGAAGTGGCAGTTCATTCCGCAGGGTGATGGAAAACCGCACTATCTAGTTGTCAACGCCGACGAGTCGGAACCGGGCACCTGCAAGGACATCCCGCTCCTCTTCGCGAACCCGCACAGCCTCATCGAGGGCATGATCATCGCGTGTTACGCCATCAGGTCGTCGCATGCCTTCATCTATCTGCGTGGTGAAGTCGTCCCCGTTCTGCGGCGGTTGCACGAGGCCGTGCGCGAGGCCTACGCGGCGGGCTACCTCGGCGAGAACATCCTGGGCAGCGGACTCGACCTCCAGCTCACCGTGCACGCGGGTGCGGGCGCGTACATCTGCGGTGAGGAGACCGCACTGCTCGACTCGCTCGAAGGCCGCCGTGGTCAACCGCGGCTGCGTCCCCCCTTCCCTGCGGTGGAAGGCCTCTACGCCTGTCCGACTGTGGTGAATAACGTCGAGTCGATCGCGTCAGTTCCCGCCATCCTGAAAAACGGCAAGGACTGGTTCAGGTCGATGGGCAGCGAGAAGTCCCCGGGCTTCACGCTCTACTCGCTCAGCGGCCACGTCGCGAGCCCCGGCCAGTACGAGGCGCCGCTCGGCATCACCCTGCGCCAGCTCCTCGACATGAGCGGCGGCATGCGGCCGGGCCACCGCCTGAAGTTCTGGACACCGGGCGGCTCGTCCACGCCGATGTTCACCGACGAGCACCTCGACGTCCCCCTCGACTACGAGGGCGTCGGCGCCGCCGGCTCCATGCTCGGCACCAAGGCCCTGCAGTGCTTCGACGAGACGACCTGCGTGGTGCGGGCCGTCACCCGCTGGACCGAGTTCTACGCCCACGAGTCCTGCGGCAAGTGCACGCCCTGCCGCGAGGGAACGTACTGGCTGGTGCAGTTGCTGCGGGACATCGAGGCAGGCAAGGGCGCCATGTCCGACCTCGACAAGCTCGCCGACATCGCCGACAACATCAACGGCAAGTCCTTCTGCGCCCTCGGCGACGGCGCCGCATCCCCGATCTTCTCCTCGCTGAAGTACTTCCGCGAAGAGTACGAGCAGCACATCACGGGCCGGGGCTGCCCCTTCGACCCGGCCAAGTCGACGGCCTGGGCGGACCGCCCGGAGGTGAACGCATGACCGTGACCACCAGTGCTCCCTCCGGAGGGGGAGAGGCGGCGGTCCCGCCGGAAGACCTCGTCACGCTGACGATCGACGGCGCCGAGATCAGCGTGCCCAAGGGCACCCTGGTCATCCGGGCCGCCGAACAGCTCGGCATCGAGATCCCGCGGTTCTGCGACCACCCCCTGCTGGACCCGGCCGGTGCCTGCCGCCAGTGCATCGTCGAGGTCGAGGGCCAGCGCAAACCGATGGCGTCCTGCACGATCACGTGCACCGACGGCATGGTCGTGAAGACCCACCTCACCTCGCCGGTCGCCGAGAAGGCCCAGCACGGCGTGATGGAACTGCTCCTCATCAACCACCCGCTCGACTGCCCGGTCTGCGACAAGGGCGGCGAGTGCCCGCTCCAGAACCAGGCCATGTCGCACGGCAACGCCGACTCCCGGTTCGAAGGCAAGAAGCGCACCTACGAGAAGCCCGTGCCGATCTCCACGCAGGTGCTCCTCGACCGCGAGCGCTGTGTGCTCTGCGCCCGCTGCACCCGCTTCTCCAACCAGGTCGCCGGCGACCCGATGATCGAGCTGATCGAGCGGGGCGCCCTCCAGCAGGTCGGCACCGGCGAGGGCGACCCGTTCGAGTCGTACTTCTCCGGCAACACCATCCAGATCTGCCC
Organism: Streptomyces musisoli; assembly: GCF_016741855.1. Taxonomy (GTDB): domain Bacteria; phylum Actinomycetota; class Actinomycetes; order Streptomycetales; family Streptomycetaceae; genus Streptomyces; species Streptomyces musisoli. Next base: position 112,774 of record NZ_JAERRH010000004.1, read on the forward strand.
GGTCGGCGCGCTCACCTCGGCCGCCTACCGCTTCCGCTCCCGCCCCTTCGACCTCGTCTCCTCGCCGTCGGTCTGCGAGCACTGCTCCGGCGGCTGCGCCACCCGCACCGACCACCGGCGCGGCAAGGTCATGCGGCGCCTCGCCGCGAACGACCCCGAGGTCAACGAGGAGTGGATCTGCGACAAGGGACGCTTCGCGTTCCGGTACGCGCAGACGAAGGACCGCCTGGAGACACCCCTCGTACGCAACGCCGACGGCGTCCTGGAGCCGGCTTCCTGGCCGGAAGCCCTGGACGCGGCCGCGCGAGGCCTGACCGCCGCCCGCTCCCGTGCCGGTGTCCTCACCGGCGGCCGGCTGACCGTCGAGGACGCCTACGCGTACAGCAAGTTCGCGCGCGTGGCGCTCGACACCAACGACATCGACTTCCGCGCGCGCGTGCACAGCGCCGAGGAGACCGACTTCCTGGCGGCCCGGGTGGCCGGCCGCGGCCGCGACCTGGACGGCACGGGCGTCACGTACACCTCCCTGGAGAAGGCACCCGCCGTCCTGCTGGTCGGCTTCGAGTCGGAGGAGGAGGCACCCGGCGTCTTCCTGCGGCTGCGCAAGGCCTGGCGCAAGCACAAGCAGCAGGTGTTCGCGCTGGCCACGCACGCCACCCGCGGCCTGGAGAAGACCGGCGGCACGCTGCTGCCGGCCGCTCCTGGCACCGAGACGGAGTGGCTGGACGCCCTCGCGGGCGGCGTCGGCCTGGAGGAACCCGGCACACGCGCCGCCGAGGCCCTGCGCGCCGAGGGCGCGGTCATCGTCGTGGGCGAGCGGCTGGCCGCCGTGGCGGGCGGCCTCACCGCCGCCCTGCGCGCCGCCACCGCGACCGGCGCCGGACTGGTCTGGATCCCCCGCCGCGCCGGTGAGCGCGGCGCCGTCGAGGCGGGCGCGCTGCCCTCGCTGCTGCCGGGAGGCCGCCCGGCGACCGACCCGCGCGCGCGGGACGAGGTCGCCGCCGCCTGGGGACTGGCCGAACTGCCCCTGCGCTACGGCCGCGACACCCAGCAGATCATCGAGGCCGCCGCCGGCGGCGAACTCTCCGCGCTCGTGGTCGCCGGTGTGGAGGTCGCCGACCTGCCCGACCCGGCACGCGCGCGTGAGGCGCTGGAAAGTGTCGGCTTCCTGGTGTCGCTGGAACTGCGGCCCAGCGAGGTCACCGAACGCGCCGACGTCGTCCTTCCGGTCGCCGCGGTCGCCGAGAAGGCGGGCACCTTCCTCAACTGGGAAGGCCGCGTCCGCTTCTTCGAGGCCGCGCTCAAGCCCGACCAGATGACCCGCAGGCTCGCGCCGACCGACACCCGCGTCCTGCAGATGCTCGCCGACGCCATGGACGTCCACCTGGGTCTGCCGGACCTGCGCACCACGCGCGCGGAGATCGACCGGCTCGGCCCCTGGGACGGCCCCCGCGCCTCCGCACCCATGGAGTCCGCGGGCGTGCTGCCCCGCCCGGCCGTCGGCGAGGCCGTACTCGCCGGACACCGGCTCCTGCTCGACCGGGGCGTCCTCCAGGAGGGCGACGAGGCGCTCGCCGGCACCCGGCACGCCGCACGCGCGCGCGTGTCCGCCGCGACGGCCGCCGAGGCGGGCGTCGAGAACGGCGACGCACTGGCCGTCACCGGCTCCGCCGGCACGGTCGAGCTGCCGGTCCAGATCACCGAGATGCCCGACCGGGTGGTCTGGCTTCCGCTGAACTCCGCGGGCGCCGGCGTCGCCTCCGACACCGGGGCGCGGCCCGGTTCCCTCGTCCGCATCGGCCCGGCGGCAGTCGCCGGAGAGGCCCCCAAGGAGGTGGAGGCATGAGCACGTACCTCGCCGCTGAAGACCTCTCGATGTTCGGCCGCGACCCCTGGTGGCTGGTCGTCGTCAAGGCGGTGTTCTGCTTTGCCTTCCTGATGGTGACCGTGCTGTTCTCCATCGTCTGGGAGCGCAAGGTCGTCGCCTGGATGCAGCTGCGCATCGGCCCCAACCGGCACGGCCCCTGGGGCATGCTCCAGTCGCTCGCCGACGGCATCAAGCTGATGCTCAAGGAAGACGTCATCGTCAAACGCGCGGACAAGGTGGTCTACGTCCTCGCGCCGATCGTCGCGGCCATCCCGGCCTTCATGGCGATCGCGGTGATCCCGTTCGGCCCGGCCGGCAACGAGATCTCGATCTTCGGCCACCGCACCACGATGCAGCTCACCGACCTGCCCATCGCGATGCTGTACGTCCTCGCGGTCGCCTCGGTCGGCATCTACGGCATCGTGCTGGCGGGTTGGAGTTCCGGATCCACCTACCCGCTCCTCGGCGGCCTGCGCTCCTGCGCGCAGATGATCTCCTACGAGATCGCCATGGGCGCCGCGTTCGCCTCCGTGTTCCTCTACTCGGGGTCGATGTCGACGTCCACCATCGTCGAGCAGCAGCACGACCGCTGGTACATCCTGCTGCTGCCGGTCTCCTTCATCCTCTACATCGTCACGATGGTCGGCGAGACCAACCGGGCCCCCTTCGACATGCCGGAGTCCGAGGGCGACCTGGTCGGCGGCTTCAACACCGAGTACTCGTCCATCAAGTTCGCGATGTTCATGCTCGCCGAGTACGTCAACATGGTCACCGTCTCGGCCGTCTCGACCACCCTCTTCCTCGGCGGCTGGCGCGCCCCCTGGCCGATCAGCGGCTTCTGGGAGGGCGCGAACCACGGCTGGTGGCCGCTGCTCTGGTTCGTCATCAAGGTCCAGCTGCTGCTGTTCTTCTTCATCTGGCTGCGCGGCACGCTCCCGCGCGTGCGCTACGACCAGCTGATGAAGCTCGGCTGGAAGGTCCTCATCCCGGTCTCCGTGACCTGGCTGATGCTGGTCGCGACCGTCCGCGCCCTGCGCAACGAGAACTACGACTTCGCCGACATCGCCCTCTACGTCGGCGGCGGTGTCCTCGCCCTGCTGCTCATCTCCTTCGTCGCCGACATGTTCCGCGTGAAGGCGAAGACGGCCGAGCAGTCCGCCGACCAGCAGCCGGGCTTCGACCCGCTGGCGGGCGGATTCCCCGTACCGCCGCTGCCCGGACAGGAGCTGCCGGCGGTGCCGCGGCGCCGCCCGCGCCGCGACCGGGAGCTGATTGTCAGTGGCGGGTCGGAGACTGTCAGTGACGGATCTACGGATGGAAAGGAGGCGTCCGATGGCTGAGGAGCCTCAGGAGCCCGGGCAGACCAAGCCCGGCTTCCAGAACCCCGTGGCCGGCTTCGGCGTGACCTTCAAGGCCATGTTCAAGAAGCGGCTGACCGAGCAGTACCCGGAGCAGAAGAAGACCACGGCTCCGCGGTTCCACGGACGGCACCAGCTCAACCGCCATCCGGACGGCCTGGAGAAGTGCGTCGGCTGCGAGCTGTGCGCCTGGGCCTGCCCCGCCGACGCCATCTACGTGGAAGGCGCCGACAACACCGACGAGGAACGCTACTCGCCGGGCGAGCGGTACGGCCGCGTCTACCAGATCAACTACGCCCGCTGCATCCTGTGCGGACTGTGCATCGAAGCGTGCCCCACGCGCGCGTTGACGATGACGAACGAGTTCGAGCTGGCCGACTCCAGCCGCGCCAACCTCATCTACACCAAGGAGCAGCTGCTCGCCGGCCTCGAAGAGGGCATGGTGGACACGCCCCACGCGATCTTCCCCGGGACGGACGAACAGGACTACTACCGGGGCCTGGTGACACAGGCCGCTCCCGGCACGGTCCAGCAGGTCGCCGTCTCCAAGGGCGAAGTCCCGCAGGAGGCCGCGTCCACCTTCGGCGAGGACGAGCCGGCCTCGGAGAAGGTGATCGGCCGATGAACGCGCAGCACCTCGCCGCCTACACCACCTCCACCGGTGAGGCCTTCCAGTTCTGGGTCCTCGGCACGATCGCGGTGATCGGCGCCCTGTGCACCGTCTTCATGAAGAAGGCCGTGCACAGCGCGCTCTGCCTCGCCGGGACCATGATCATCCTGGCGATCTTCTACCTCGCCAACGGCGCCTACTTCCTCGGGATCGTGCAGATCGTCGTCTACACCGGCGCGATCATGATGCTGTTCCTGTTCGTGGTGATGCTCGTCGGCGTCACGGCCGCGGACTCCCTGAAGGAGACCATCAAGGGCCAGCGCTGGCTGGCCCTTCTGTGTGGCGTCGGCTTCGGTGTCCTGCTGTTCGCAGGCATCGGCAACGCGTCCCTGAAGGAGTTCAACGGCACCGGCCAGGCGAACGCGAACGGCAACGTCGAGGGCCTCGCGTCCCTCATCTTCACCAAGTACGTCTTCGCCTTCGAAATCACCGGCGCCCTGCTCATCACGGCCGCCGTCGGCGCCATGGTGCTCACCCACCGCGAACGCACCGAGCGCGCCAAGACCCAGCGCGAGCTGTCCGAACAGCGCATCCGCGAGGGCAGGCACGTCCCGCCGCTGCCCGCCCCCGGTGTCTACGCCCGGCACAACGCCGTGGACATCGCGGGCCTGCTGCCCGACGGCACCCCGTCCGAGCTGACCGTCAGCAAGACGCTGCGCGAACGCGGCCAGATCCGTGATGTGTCCACGGAGGCGCTCAACGACCTGCGGGCGCTGGAGCAGCGCGCGGAGGAACGCCTGGAGCGCACGGCCATCGAGCCGGAGACGTTCAAGCGGCCCGAGGAGGCGTCGAAGTGAACCCGGTCAACTACCTCTACCTCGCCGCCCTGCTGTTCACGATCGGCGCGACCGGCGTCCTCATCCGGCGCAACGCCATCGTGGTCTTCATGTGCATCGAACTGATGCTGAACGCCTGCAACCTCGCGTTCGTCGCCTTCTCCCGGATGCACGGCAACCTCGACGGCCAGATCATCGCCTTCTTCACGATGGTCGTCGCCGCCGCGGAGGTCGTGGTGGGCCTCGCGATCATCGTGTCGCTGTTCCGTACCCGCCACTCGGCCTCGGTCGACGACGCCAGCCTGATGAAGCTGTAAGGGGTCGGAAGAATCGTGGAGAACCTGATCGCGCCGCTCATCGCGGCGCCCCTGCTCGGAGCGGCCGTCCTCCTGGTCGGCGGCCGGCGCCTGGACCGCGTCGGCCACTGGATCGGCACGCTCCTGTCGACCGCCTCCTTCGTGTTCGGCCTGATCCTCTTCGCCGACCTGCTCGGCAAGAACGCCGAACACCGCACGCTGACCCAGCACCTGTGGACCTGGATCTCGGTGGGCGGCTTCCAGGCGGACGTCACCTTCCGCCTCGACCAGCTGTCCATGACGTTCGTCCTGCTCATCACGGGCGTCGGATCACTGATCCACCTGTACTCGGTCGGCTACATGGAGCACGACGAGCGGCGCCGCCGCTTCTTCGGCTACCTGAACCTGTTCCTCGCGGCGATGCTGCTGCTCGTCCTCGCCGACAACTACCTGCTGCTGTACGTCGGCTGGGAGGGCGTCGGTCTCGCCTCCTACCTGCTGATCGGCTTCTGGCAGCACAAGCCCAGCGCGGCCACGGCCGCCAAGAAGGCATTCCTCGTCAACCGCGTCGGCGACATGGGCCTGTCGATCGCGATCATGCTGATGTTCACCACCTTCGGCAGCTTCGCCTTCGGCCCGGTCCTCAGTCACACCGGTGACGCCTCCGAGGGCAAGCTCACCGCGATCGGCCTGATGCTGCTGCTCGCCGCCTGCGGCAAGTCCGCCCAGGTGCCGCTGCAGTCCTGGCTCGGGGACGCCATGGAGGGCCCGACCCCGGTCTCGGCCCTCATCCACGCCGCGACGATGGTGACCGCGGGCGTCTACCTGATCGTCCGCTCCGGCGCCGTCTTCAACGCCGCCCCCGACGCCCAGCTGGCCGTCACCGTCGTCGGCGCCGTCACGCTCCTGTTCGGTGCGATCGTCGGTTGCGCCAAGGACGACATCAAGAAGGCGCTGGCCGGCTCGACCATGTCGCAGATCGGCTACATGGTCCTCGCCGCCGGCCTCGGCCCCATCGGCTACGTCTTCGCGATCATGCACCTGGTGACGCACGGCTTCTTCAAGGCCGGACTGTTCCTCGGGGCCGGTTCCGTGATGCACGGCATGAACGACGAGGTCGACATGCGCCGCTACGGCGGCCTGCGCAAGTACATGCCGGTCACGTTCATCACGTTCGGCCTCGGCTACCTCGCCATCATCGGCTTCCCGGGCCTGTCCGGCTTCTTCTCCAAGGACAAGATCATCGAGGCGGCGTTCGCCAAGGGCGGCACCGAGGGCTGGATCCTCGGCGGCGCGGCCCTGCTGGGCGCGGCCATCACCGCCTTCTACATGACACGCGTGATGCTGATGACGTTCTTCGGAGAGGAGCGTTGGAAGAACCAACCCACTCGCTCCCCGGAGGCGCCGAGCGCCGAGCCCGCCGCCGAGACCCGCGGCGAACACAGCGAGCCGCACCCGCACGAGTCCCCGAAGGTCATGACGATCCCCATGATCGTGCTGGCCGTCGGATCCGTCTTCGGCGGTGCCTTCTTCAGCATCGGCGACCGCTTCCTGCACTGGCTGGAGCCTGTCACCGGCCACAGCGAAGGCGACTCCCCGCTCAGCGCGACCGCGGTCACCGGCGCCACCATGGTCTGCCTCGTCATCGGCGTCGCCATCGCCTGGGCCCGGTACGGCCGCAAACCCGTCCCGGCCGTCGCCCCGCGCGGCTCGCTGCTCACCCGCGCGGCCCGCCGCGACCTGTTCCAGGACGACTTCAACCACGTGGTCCTGGTGCGCGGCGGCGAGCACTTGACGCGCTCCCTGGTCTACGTCGACCACACCCTGGTCGACGGGGTCGTCAACGGCACCGCGGCCGGCTTCGGCGGCCTGTCCGGACGACTGCGCCGGCTCCAGAACGGCTTCGCCCGCTCCTACGCGGTCTCGATGTTCGGCGGTGCGGCACTCCTCGTCGCCGCGACCCTGCTGATGAGGGCGGTCTGATACCGATGTCCTTTCCTCTGCTGACAGCGACGGCGGCGCTCCCGGCGCTCGGGGCCGTCGCCACGGCCGCCGTGCCGGCCGCACAACGCACCGCCGCCAAGTGGCTGGCGCTGCTCGTCTCGCTCGCCACACTCGCCCTGGCGATCACCGTGCTGCTCCGCTTCGACCCGGACGGCGCCCGCTACCAGCTCACCGAATCCCACGCCTGGATCAAGGACTTCGGGGTCAGGTACGAGCTGGGCGTCGACGGCATCGCGGTGGCGCTGATCGCGCTGACCGCCGTACTGATCCCGTTCATCATCCTCGCGGGCTGGCACGACGCCGACCCGCTGGAGACCGGCAGCCGCCGCTGGCGGCCCACCCAGGGCTTCTTCGCGCTGATCCTCGCCGTCGAGGCGATGGTGGTCATCTCCTTCGAGGCCACCGACGTCTTCCTCTTCTACATCTTCTTCGAAGCCATGCTCATCCCGATGTACTTCCTCATCGGCGGCTTCGGGGACCGTGCCCACGAGCACGGCGAGGAGACGGCGGCCACCCAGCGGTCGTACGCCGCGGTGAAGTTCCTCCTCTACAACCTGGTCGGCGGCCTGATCATGCTGGCCGCGGTGATCGGCCTCTACGTGGTGGCCGACAACTTCAGCCTCCAGGAGATCGCCTCGGCCCGCGCGAACGGCTCGCTGCACATGGCGACCAGCACCGAACGCTGGCTGTTCCTCGGCTTCTTCTTCGCCTTCGCGGTGAAGGCGCCGTTGTGGCCGCTGCACACCTGGCTGCCCAACGCCATGCAGGAGTCCACCGCACCGGTCGCCGTCCTCATCACCGCGGTCGTCGACAAGGTGGGCACGTTCGCGATGCTCCGCTTCTGCCTCCAGCTGTTCCCGGAGGCCAGCAGGTGGGCGACGCCCGTCATCCTCGTACTGGCGCTCATCAGCATCGTCTACGGCGCGCTGCTCGCCGTCGGCCAGCGGGACATCAAGCGCCTGGTGGCCTACGCGTCGATCTCGCACTTCGGCTTCATCATCATGGGCATCTTCGCGATGACCAGCCAGGGCCAGTCCGGCGCCACGCTCTACATGGTCAACCACGGCATCTCCACGGCCGCGCTGATGCTGGTCGCCGGCTTCCTCATCTCCCGGCGCGGCTCGCGGCTCATCGCCGACTACGGAGGCGTGCAGAAGGTCGCCCCGGTGCTCGCCGGCACCTTCCTGATCGGCGGCCTCGCCACCCTCTCCCTGCCCGGACTCGCGCCGTTCGTGAGCGAGTTCCTGGTCCTGGTCGGAACGTTCACCCGCTACCCGGTGATCGGCATCATCGCCACCTTCGGCATCGTCCTCGCCGCTCTGTACGTCCTCGTCCTGTACCAGCGGACGATGACGGGACCGGTGAAACCCGAGGTCTCCGCGATGCCCGACCTCCGCGTGCGCGAGCTGGTCGTCGTCGCCCCGCTGATCGCGCTGCTGATCTTCCTGGGCGTCTACCCGAAGCCCGTCACGGACATCGTCAATCCGGCGGTCAAGCAGACCATGTCCGACGTACACAAGAAGGACCCCAAGCCCGAGGTGGAGGCGGCCAAGTGAGCGCACCAGCCGTCCACAGCCTGTGGACAACAGCGGCCGAACCGATCTCGAAGATCGACGCGCCGAAGATCGAATACGGACAATTGTCGCCGACGCTGATCGTCGTCGGTGCGGCGCTGATCGGGGTCCTCATCGAGGCGTTCGTCCCGCGCAAGTCCCGCTACTACGCGCAGGTGTTCGTGTCCGTCGTCGCCCTGTGCGCCGCGTTCGCCGCGGTCGTCGCACTCGCGGCCGACGGATACGGCACCACGAAGGCGCACATCGCGGCCATGGGCGCGATCGCGGTCGACGGCCCGGCCCTCTTTCTCCAGGGCACGATCGTGCTGGCCGGCCTGGTCGGCCTGTTCACCTTCGCCGAACGGCGCCTGGACCCGGTCGCGCACGGCAGCCGCGTCGACTCCTTCGCCGCGCAGGCCGCCTCCGTGCCCGGCAGCGACAGCGAAAAGGCGGCGGTGAAGGCCGGCTTCACCACCACGGAGGTCTTCCCGCTCCTCCTCTTCGCGATCAGCGGCATGCTGATCTTCCCGGCGGCCAACGACCTGCTGACCCTGTTCGTGGCCCTGGAGGTCTTCTCCCTGCCGCTGTACCTGCTGTGCGCACTGGCCCGCCGCAAGCGGCTCATGTCACAGGAAGCCGCGGTCAAGTACTTCCTGCTGGGCGCGTTCGCCTCGGCGTTCACCCTGTTCGGCATCGCCCTGCTGTACGGCTACGCGGGCTCGGTGTCGTACGCGCGGATCGCCCAGGTCGTCGACGGCACCGTCACCGACGTCGACCCGGCACTGGCCAACACCATGGGCAACGACGCGCTGCTGCTGATCGGCGGCGCCATGCTCGTCATGGGCCTGCTGTTCAAGGTGGGCGCGGTGCCGTTCCACATGTGGACACCCGACGTCTACCAGGGCGCGCCCACCCCGGTCACCGGCTTCATGGCGGCGGCCACGAAGGTGGCCGCGTTCGGCGCGCTGCTGCGGCTGCTCTACGTCGTCCTGCCCGGACTGCGCTGGGACTGGCGGCCGGTCATGTGGGCGGTCGCGATCATCACCATGCTGGGCGGTGCGATCGTCGCCATCACGCAGACCGACATCAAGCGACTGCTGGCGTACTCGTCCATCGCACACGCGGGATTCATCCTCGCGGGTGTCATCGCCACGTCGAAGGACGGCGTGTCGTCGGTCCTCTTCTACCTGGCGGGCTACTCGTTCGTGACGATCGGCGCGTTCGCGGTGGTCACCCTGGTGCGGGACCCGGGCGGCGAGGCCACCCACCTGTCGAAGTGGGCCGGTCTCGGCCGCCGCTCGCCGCTGGTGGCGGCCGTGTTCGCGGTGTTCCTGTTGGCTTTCGCCGGTATCCCGCTGACCTCCGGGTTCGCCGGGAAGTTCGCCGTGTTCAAGGCGGCGGCGGACGGCGGCGCGGTCCCGCTGGTCGTGATCGGTGTGATCTCCTCGGCCATCGCCGCGTTCTTCTACATCCGCGTGATCGTGCTGATGTTCTTCAGCGAGCCGAAACCGGAAGGCCCCACCGTCGCCGTACCGTCCCCGCTGACCATGCTGGCGATCGGCATGGGCGTGGCGGTGACCTTGGTCCTCGGTGTGGCACCGCAGTACTTCCTGGACCTGGCGAACCAGGCGGGAGTCTTCGTGCGCTGACGGGTTCCTCACACACGCCGCTGCCCGGCGCCCTCCGGATCGAGAGCGCCGGGCAGCGGCATGTCCCCGGAACGACGGGCCGGCGCGGCAGCCCGGCCCCGCGGAACGCCCGCCCGCCATCCACGTCACGACACGCCCCGTCACCAAGAGTGACGCCAGAGACCGGACGAACCTGTGGATAACTCCGAGGCTGTCGGTCCGGACCCCTATGGTGGAGGCAGCGGTCGTAAGACGACACACGGGGGACCGACGGGGGCCAGGACGATGGGCGTGACGGGCGGGATCAGCGAGATGCCACAGGTGACCGAAGGGCCGGGCACGGCCGACAGTGAGGCGCTGGCCACGCTGCACCGGGTCTTCGGATACGAGGCCTTCCGGGGTGAGCAGCAGGCGATCATCGAGCATGTCGTGGCGGGCGGCGACGCCCTCGTCCTCATGCCGACCGGCGGCGGCAAGTCGCTCTGCTACCAGATCCCGGCCCTGGTCAGACCCGGCACAGGCGTCGTGATCTCGCCGCTGATCGCCCTCATGCAGGACCAGGTGGACGCCCTGCGGGCCCTCGGCGTCCGGGCGGGCTTCGTCAACTCCACGCAGGACTTCGACGAGCGGCGCATGGTCGAGGCCGAGTTCCTGGCCGGCGAGCTGGACCTGCTCTACCTGGCGCCGGAGCGGCTGCGCCTGGACGCCACGCAGGATCTGCTCTCCCGCGGCAAGATCTCCGTCTTCGCCATCGACGAGGCGCACTGCGTGTCCCAGTGGGGCCACGACTTCCGCCCCGACTACCTCACCCTGTCCCTGCTCGGTGAGCGCTGGCCGGACGTCCCGCGGATCGCCCTCACCGCGACGGCCACCCGCGCCACCCACGAGGAGATCACCCAGCGGCTGAACCTGCCGGCGGCCCGCCACTTCGTCGCCAGCTTCGACCGGCCCAACATCCAGTACCGGATCGTGCCCAAGGCAGACCCCAAGAAGCAGCTGCTCGCCTTCCTCCGGGAGGAACACGCGGGCGACGCCGGCATCGTGTACTGCCTCTCACGCAACTCCGTCGAGCGGACGGCGGAGTTCCTGACCGCCAACGGCATCGAGGCGGTGCCGTACCACGCGGGCCTGGACGCGGGCACACGCGCGGCGCACCAGTCCCGGTTCCTCCGCGAGGACGGCCTGGTCGTGGTCGCGACCATCGCCTTCGGCATGGGCATCGACAAGCCGGACGTCCGCTTCGTCGCCCACCTGGACCTGCCCAAGTCGATCGAGGGCTACTACCAGGAGACCGGCCGCGCGGGCCGCGACGGCCTGCCGTCCACGGCCTGGATGGCGTACGGCCTGAACGACGTCATACAGCAGCGCAAGCTGATCCAGTCCGGCGAGGGCGACGAGGCGTTCCGCCGCCGGGCCGCCGCCCACCTCGACGCCATGCTCGCGCTGTGCGAGACCGCCCAGTGCCGCCGCGGCCAGCTGCTCGCCTACTTCGGCCAGGACCCCGACGCCGCGGGCTGCGGCAACTGCGACACCTGCCTCACCCCGCCGGAGACCTGGGACGGCACGATCGCCGCTCAGAAGGTGCTGTCCACGGTGGTGCGGCTCCAGCGGGAGCGCGGCCAGAAGTTCGGCGCGATCCAGATCGTCGACATCCTGCTCGGCAAGCGCACCGGCAAAGTGATCCAGTTCGACCACGACCAGCTGTCCGTCTTCGGCATCGGCCAGGACCTGACCGAGGGCGAGTGGCGGGGCGCCATCCGCCAGCTCTTGGCCCAGGGACTGCTCGCGGTGGAAGGGGAGTACGGCACGCTGGGGCTCACCGAGGCGAGCGGCTCGGTACTGCGGCGCGAGCGCGAGGTGCCGCTGCGCAAGGAACCCAAGAAGCCGGCCGCCACCCGGCAGCGGTCCGCCGGCGCCTCCGCAGGCTCCGGAAAGGCCAAGGCCGCCGCGGTCGAGCTGCCCGACGAGCTGCTCCCCGCCTTCGAGGCCCTGCGGGCCTGGCGCGCCGAACAGGCCAGGGAGCAGGGCGTCCCGGCGTACGTCATCTTCCACGACGCCACCCTGCGGGAGATCGTGACCCGCAGGCCCGGTTCGGTGCGGGACCTGGGCACGGTGAACGGCGTCGGCGAGAAGAAGCTGGCGACGTACGGGGAAGGCGTGCTCCAGGTGCTGGCCTCCCTGGACGGTGCGGCGCCGGCCGCGGCCGACGACACACCGGACGCCGACTGGCCCGAGCCGGCCGACGAGCCGGAGCCGGACGACTGGATATAGCCCGGCCCGGCCGGCCTCGGCACGGGACTCACAGCCCCCGCGCCGCGTAGGCCCGGACGTCCGCGTCCGAGTCGGCCGTGGCCGTGGCGAGTGCCGCCCGCGCCTCCGCCGAGGCCCGGTGCCGGCCAAGGGCCAGCACCGCCGCCTTGCGGACGTCCGCGTTGACGTCCGCGAGGGCCTTGGCAAGGGCGGGCACGGCCGTATCGACGGCCGCGGCCGACAGCGCGCCCGCGGCGCCCGACCGGACCTGCCAGGCCGGGTCGGACAGGGCGGCCACGGCACGGGCGGCGAGCGGCGGCGGGCAGCCGGTGGCGGCCAGCGCGCCGAGCGCCGCACCACGCACCAGCGGGTCGGCGTCCTCGGTGAGCCGGCCCAGCGTGACGGTCAGCAGATCCCGGTCGGAGGCGGAAACGGGCGCCGCACCGAGCGTCGCCAGGGCCTTGGCCACGGTGACCCGGACCTCCCGGGAGGGATCGTCCGCCGCGGCCGACACAGGCCGGACCGCGTCCACCGAGACCAGCGCCCGTACGGCCTCCGTCCGGACGGCGATGTCGGGGTCGTCCAGCGCCGCCGCGAACACCCCGGCCTCGGCGAGCCGCAGCGCCCGCAGCACATCGAGGGCGGCGGCACGGACCACCGGATCCGCCTGGGCGAGCGCACCGGTGAGGGCGGCACCCAGAGAGGGTTCGGGCGGCAACGTCTCGACGAGTTCACGCAGTGAGGCGGCGGCGGTCGCGCGGACCTCGGCATCGGGATCGGCGAGCGCACCGGCGAGGGCCTGCCCGGTGCCCGGCGGCAGGGTCTCCGTGAGCACCGAGACGGCGGTGCGGCGGACCGCGGGATCCGCGTCGGTCAGATAGGGCTCGACCGCGGCGAGATCGGGCTCCGCCTCGGCCAGCCCCAGCAGCTCCAGCAGCCGGGGCGAGGCGGAGCCGCCGGCGTCCGTCCGGTCCACGAAGCCGGCGGCACGCGCGGACGAGGGCCCCGCGGCCACCGGCGCCACCTCGCGCGGCCCGGCCGTGGCCACGTGTTCGGGACGGACCTCGCCCAGGTGCCGGGAGGGACCGCCGACAGGCGTGAACTCCTCCACCGGAACCAGATAGGGAGCCACGGGACGAGCCGTGAACTCCATCGCACCAGAGGGGGACTTGTGCAGATCGAGATGGTGGAACCAGGAGACGTCGTCGCGCCCGGGGTGGTCGAGACGTTCGTGATAGAGGCCCCAGCGGGACTCGGTACGGGCCAGGGAAGCGCGGGCGGCCATCTCCGCGCAGTCACGTATGAAGGTGACCTCGGCGCAGCGCATCAACTCGTGCGGCGTGCGGGCACCCATCGCGTCGATGTCGGCGCGCATCCGCTCGAACGCCTCCAGCGCCAGGGAGAGCCGCGCGCCGGACTTCGGCGGTGCCACGTAGTCGTTCACGAAGCGGCGCAGCTTGTACTCGACCTGGGGCTGCGGCGGGCCGTCCGGGTTGCGCAGCGGACGGTAGATCAGCTCGTGCGCCTCGCGCACCTGGTCCGCGGGAAGCTCGCCTTCGTACGCCGAGTACCGGGCGGCGTCGGCACCGGCGAGGTCACCGAAGACGAAGGCGCCGATCATGTAGTTGTGCGGGACGCAGGCGAGGTCGCCGGCGGCGTACAGACGAGGGACGGTCGTGCGCGCGTGGTCGTCGACGCGGACTCCGGAGGCGGAGTGGCCGCCGCACAGGCCGATCTCGGAGATGTGCATCTCGATGTCGTGGGTGCGGTAGTCGTGCCCGCGGCCGGCGTGGAAGGTGCCGCGGGTCGGCCGCTCGGTGGAGTGCAGGATGGACTCCAGCGCGGAGACGGACTCCTCGGGCAGATGGCTGAGCTTGAGGTAGACCGGGCCGCGGTCGCTGGCGACCTCGGCGGCGAACTCGGCCATCATCTGCCCGGACCAGTAGTCGGAGTCGACGAAGCGCTCGCCGTGCCGGTTGACCTGGTAGCCGCCGAAGGGATTGGCGACGTAGGCACAGGCCGGCCCGTTGTAGTCCTTGATCAACGGGTTGATCTGGAAGCACTCGATACCGGTCAGCTCGGCGCCCGCGTGGTAGGCCATGGCGTACCCGTCACCGGCGTTGGTGGGGTTCTCGTAGGTGCCGTAGAGGTAACCGGACGCGGGCAGGCCGAGCCGGCCGCAGGCACCGGTCGCGAGGATCACCGCGCCCGCGCGGACGGTGACGAAGCCGCCGGTACGCGTGTTGAAACCGACCGCGCCCACGGCCTGCCCCCGGGCGGTGAGGACCCGGACCGGCATCACCCGGTTCTCGATCCGGATCCGCTCCCGCATCTCGCGCCGCCGCAACTGCCGGTACAGGACCTTTTTGACGTCCTTGCCCTCTGGCATCGGCAGTACGTACGAGCCGGAGCGATGGACCTGGCGGACCGCGTACTCGCCGTGCTCGTCCTTCTCGAACTTGACCCCGTACGACTCCAGCCGCTGCACCATCGCGAAGCCACGGATGGCGGTCTGACGGACGGTGGACTGGTCGACGATGCCGTCGTTGGCGCGGGTGATCTCGGCGACGTAGTCGTCGGGCTCGGCACGACCGGGGATGACCGCGTTGTTGACGCCGTCCATGCCCATGGCGAGCGCGCCGGAGTGCCGGACATGGGCCTTCTCCAGCAGCAGGACGCTCGCGCCGCGCTCGGCGGCGGTCAGCGCGGCCATGGTGCCGGCGGTCCCTCCGCCAATGACGAGGACGTCGCAGGTCAGCTCCTCGGCGTCGGTGACGGCGGGAATCTGCAAGGGGGTGGGCGCGGGGGAGGTCACCGGGATGCCTTTCAGGAACCGAGCGAGGTCAGGATGTCGCGGCGCAGCGCCGCGCGGGCCGGATCGTCGAAGGCCGTACGGTCACGGGGGCGCGGCACCTCGCGCACGGCGGACACGCGCCCGGAGCCGATCAGGGCCACACGGTCGCCGAGGAAGAGGGCCTCGTCCACGTCGTGCGTAACGAAGACGACGGTCGCGCCCGTACCGCGCAACACCTCCACCAGCAGGTCCTGCATGCCGGAGCGGGTCTGGGCGTCGAGGGCGCCGAAGGGCTCGTCCATGAGGACCGCGCGCGGGCTGTCGGCCAGGGCTCGGGCCAACTGGGCGCGCTGGCGCTGCCCGCCGGACACCCGGTGCGGCAACTGCCCCGCCTGCACGCTGAGGCCCACCCGCGCGAGCCACGCCTCGGCCCGGGAGCGCCGCTCCGCGCGGGGGACGCCCCTGATGGCGAGGGGGAGTTCGACGTTTCCGCGCAGGGTGCGCCAGGGCAGCAGCGCGTCCTCCTGGAAGACCAGCGCGCGGTCGGCGGACGGCCCGGTGAGCGGCCTGCCGTCCACCTCGGCCGTGCCGCCCAGCGGCGGCAGCAGCCCGGCGAGCGTGCGCAACAACGTGGACTTGCCGCAGCCGGAAGGGCCGACGACGGTGAGGATCTCGCCGGCGGCGACCTCCAGGTCGACGCCGTCGAGGACCGGGGCGTCCGGGCGGCCGAGGACGGCCGAGCGAAAGGCGAGGCGGGTGCCGCGCACCGCCTTGGGTGCTGGTGCGGCGGGAGCGGTGACGGTCTCAGACGAGGTGCTCATCGCGGGCCTCCTCGGCGTCGTTCTGGCCCTGTTGCTCGGACTGGGCCTGCTGCTCGGGATCGTTGTCGGGGTGAGCGGGGGCGGCCAGGGGCCGGGGAGCGCGGGTGCGGCCTGCGGGCACGTACGAGGTGCGGGGCAGCCAGCGGGTCAGCCGGCGGCCGAGGAGTTCCACGGCCGTCGAGGTGATCCAGCCGAGCACACCGATCGTGACCATGCCGACGAAGACGTCCGGGTAGTCGACCACCGTGTAGTCCTGCCAGGTGCGGTAGCCGACGCCGTACTGGCCGGAGATCATCTCCGCGGAGATCACACAGATCCAGGACACGCCGATCCCCACCGACAGCCCGCCGAAGATGCCGGGCAGCGCGCCCGGCAGTACGACCGAGCCGAGGATCCGCAGCCGGCCGCCGCCCATGGTGCGCACCGCCTCCTCCCAGACCGGGGTCAGCGCGCGGACCGCGTGCCGGGTGGAGACGAGCACGGGGAAGAAGGCGGCGGTGCAGGTGATGAAGACGATGCCCTGTTCGTTCGAGGGGAACAGGAGGATCGCGACCGGGACGAGGGCGATCGCCGGGATCGGGCGGACGACCTCGAGCACCGGGCCGAGCAGGTCCTCGGCCAGACGGGAGCGGGCCACGAGCACGCCCGTCGCCACGCCGAGGACGGCCGCGAGCGCGAAGCCGGTCAGGATGCGGGTGAGGCTGTCGGTGAGGTCGGTCCAGTAGTCGTCCCCGGAGAGCCGGCCGGCGAAGGCGTGAGCCACGTCGGTGACCGTCGGGAACTGCGAGAAACGCAGCCACAGGTCGATGTCCAGGCTGGTCAACAGCTGCCACAGACCGAGAGCGGCGGCCAGGGAGGCGGTCCGCAGCGCATACCGGGACAGGGGCCGCCGGGTCATGAGGCCCGCTCCAGGGCCTCACGGTACGACACCGTCCGCGCGCCGCCGTGGGCGGAGACGTAGTCCTGTGCGGTGGCCGGTGTGACGAAGGGCAGTAGCTGGTCGCCGTCGGACACCCAGACCGCCTTGTCGGCGAACCAGAGGGTGCCGGTGGTGGCGTCGGGCACGTAGGCGGCGCGGATGCCGTCCTGGTGTGCCGCCAGGTGGGCCAGCAGTTGCTTCGGCGACTTGAAGGAGAGTGTCTTGTCGCTTCCCTCGGCCCAGGCCTCGCTCGCGGCCGGCGGGGGCGGCGCGGTGAGCCGCTTGGCGTACGACGCGCCGAGGGCCTTCTTCACGTACCGGTCGTCGACGAAGGAGTCCACGTCGATGTCGCCGGTCAGTTTGGCGGCCTTCAACACGGACACGTCCTTCTTCAGGGCGGAGACCAGCCGCGGTGCCAGAGCCGGGTTGAACGTGGCTATGCCGTGGGCGCCGTTGTAGAGGTAGACGACCTCGGCGGGCAGGCCGGTGGCCTCGGCGACCTTCTCGGCGGCGGTGACGGGATGGCTGTCGAGGTAGTCCGTCGCCTGGTCCTGGGCCTTGAGGAAGGCTTCCAGGACGGCCGGGTGCTGCTGGGAGAAGTCCTCGCGGGCGGTGACGCCGTGGAACGTGGGCAGGTTCAGCTGGGCGCCGTCGTACAGGGCCTTCGCCTTGCCCTGGTAGGCGAGCAGGCCCGGCCAGGCCACGAACTGGGACAGTGCGTCCACGCTGCCGGAGGACAGCGCTGAAGCGCCTACCGCGGGCTGCTGGTTGAGCTTGGAGATCCCCTTGTCCGGGTCGATGCCGGCGCGCTGCAGGGCGCGTACGAGGGTGCCGTCGGCAGCCGAGCCGACGCTCGTGGAGACCTTCTTGTCCTTCAGTTCCTTCAGGGACGTGAGGGTGGAGTCCGGTGCGGTGACGACGGTGTTGAGTCCGCCGCGCAGGTTGTAGCCGGTGACGGAGACCAGGTGGGTCGGGCGGCCGAGCTGCTTGCCGCGGGCCGCGTTGAGCAGCAGCGGGAAGTCACCCATCGAACCGATGTCGATCTTGCCGGCGGTCATCTGTGCGGTGATCGGGGCGCCGGTGGCGTAGTCCTGCCAGTCGACCTTGTAGGTGTGGCCGTCGTGCAGGGAGTTGAGCTGCTTCTCGAAGTATCCGAGGGAGCGCAGCAGGGTCCCCGCGGTGACGGTATTGATGGTCTTGGACTGGTAGCCGACGGTCACGGTGACCGTGGAGCCGCTGCCCGCCTCCGCGCTGCCGCCGCAGGCGGTCAGGGGCAGCAGGAGCGTGGCGGCGGACAGGGCGACTGCCGTGCGTCGTTTCATGGTGGTTGTACCTCTCACCGCAGCAGGTAGGGCATGTTGACCGTGACGGCCCCGGTGGGGCAGCGCGCCGCGCACGGGCCGCAGTACCAGCACTCGTCGACGTGCATGTACGCCGTGCCGCTGCTGTCGTCGATGGCGAGGGAGTCCAGCGGGCACATGTCCACGCAGAGGGTGCAGCCGTCGATGCACTTCGACTCGTCGATGGTCACGGGCACGTCGGCCCGCTGGGGCGCCAAGGGCATGGCTGTCTCCAGGAAACGTGCAGGCAGGGTGGTTACGACCGGTGCAGCAGGCCGCTCATGGTGATGCGGTCGCCGCGGAAGCGGATGAACTCCAGGTCGACGGGGCGGCCGTCGGCGAGGTGTGTGAGCCGCTCCAGCATCAGCACGGCGGCGCCGCGCGGGGCCTGGAGGACGGCCGCGGAATGTGCGTCCGCGTTCACCGCCTCCAGGGTGATCTCGGCGTGGCCGAGAGGCCGGCCGGTGATGGCTTCCAGGAGCCGGAAGACATCGGTGTTCTCCAGGTCGGCGCCGAGCAGGGAGGCGCCGATGTCGAGCGGGATGTAGGTGACGTCGAGAGAGAGGGGGAGGCCGTTCAGGCGGCGCAGGCGTTCGATGTAGAGGACGTCGGCGCCGGCCGGGACGCGGAGGCGTTCGGCCACGGGGACGGGTGCGGGAGCGGGGCCCATGGTGCGGACCTCGTTGGTGACGCGGCCGTGTTCGCGGAGGGTTTCCGCGAGGCCCATGAGGCGGTCGAGCCCGTGGGGGTATTTCCGGGCGACGACGACGGTGCCGACTCCGGGCAGCCGGTCCACCAGGCCCTCGGCCCGGAGCAGGTCCAGGGCCTGACGGACGGTGTTGCGGGAGGCGCGGTAGTCGGTGGCGAGGATGGACTCGTGAGGAAGGGTGCCGCCGTCCTGGTAAGCGCCGGTGAGGATCTGGCGGCGTAGTAGGTCGGCGAGCTGCCGAGCCCGGTCCGCACGCAGCCGACGCCGTGCGCGGTGGGCTGCGACGGTAGTCGCGGCGCCCTGCCCGGCATGGTCTCGGGGGCGGTCGTTGGCTGGCATGGCTGGAACCATACCTATGAGGTAGGGAAAGACGTGTTGCTGAAGTGTTGCGCCAGGTGACGATTCCTCGGATAAGTCGCTGACATGGGCTTTTACCTCCGGGCGGGGCAAGATCTGCCACCCGGCGGCACGGTCAGGACAGCGCCGTCAGACCCGGAGCGAAGGTGATCAGCAGCGGCAGCAGTGGCACCAGCGCCGCCACCGTCGTCGTCAGCGCCCGGTGCCGGCGCAGCAGCCGTGGTGGTGGCTCCAGCAGGCGGTCCACGCGTTCCCCGAGGAAGCGGCGGCTGGAGTCGCAGGAGAGGACACCCCGGTGCTGGTTCAGCTCGATCAGGGCGAGGGCGGTGGTGAGGTGGCCACAGCGCCGGGACGCCGTGTCGTCGGCGGCCAGCTCGACCAGACGGTGCGTCTGGTCGCAGAAGTGGGTGAAGAGCGGCACGCGCGGGAAGCCCGTGGCGAGTGCGGTGGACAGGTGCAGCAGCCAGTCGTGGTGGGCGCGGGCGTGCCCCCGCTCGTGGGTGAGGACGGCGTCCAGTTGCAGGTCGGTGAGGCGGTGCAGCGCCCCCGTGGTGACGACCAGTTGCGGCGGGTGTCCCGGCATCCACCAGGCGTCCGGGTACTCGTCCTCGAGCACCAGCATCGGCCCGCGTGCCGCGGGCAGCCCGGCTGGCAGCTCGGGGGCGCGTTCGCGCAGATTCGCCCGGGCCTGGCCCCGGCTGCGGCGGGCCTCGACGAGTTCGCGGGCCAGCATCGCCGTCGTCCAGGCGGCCCCGCAGGCCAGCACCACGGTGAGTACGGCGGCCCACGCCGGTGCGGTGGACAGGTCGTAGGCGGCGGTGACGGCGGGCGGCGCGGGGGCGAACACGCGGTCGCGGACGGTGTGGAAGACGGCCGCCGCGCCCAGGACCAGTGCGGTCAGGCAGCACAGCAGGACGGTGGCGACCAGGCACTGCCACACCCACAGCGCGACGACGGGGTCCCGCTCGGGCCAGGCCGCCCGGGTCAGCGCACGCGGCGCCGGCACGGCGGCCGTCAGGGCGACGACGCTCAGCAGGAGCAGGCAGACGGTCATGCCGGGGCTCCGGTTCCTGGTCGGAGAGTGTGCGGGTGTCGGTGGTGCCGGGCACGCGGTGCACGGCCGTGTGCCGTGCGGGGTGCGTGTCCCTGTCAGTATGGCGAAGACGGGCGGTATGAGTCAGGTGCCGGCGGCGATCCGCCCGTATGGCGGCACGCGCGCGTGAGCGGCCCGCCGGACCCGGTGCACCGGCAGGCGTTCCCGTCGGCCGTTCCCGGTGCCTGCGCCTGGATGGCGAAGGCACCGGCGGGCCGGCTGCGTGAGGCGGGCGCGAAAGCACGTGCCGTGTACCCACCGCCTGTATCGAGCGGTGGGTACACGACGCTTCCAGGGCGGACTTGTCAGCCGCTTGCCGCGGGC
Source organism: Streptomyces musisoli (assembly GCF_016741855.1). Taxonomy (GTDB): domain Bacteria; phylum Actinomycetota; class Actinomycetes; order Streptomycetales; family Streptomycetaceae; genus Streptomyces; species Streptomyces musisoli. The sequence continues at coordinate 133,533 of NZ_JAERRH010000004.1, forward strand.
CGGCCGGCGGTGTCGCCGCTCAGCCCGTCACGACCCGTCCGACGACCTCGCCCAGCCCGACCCGGCGGCCGTCCGCGCCCGGTGCCCATGCCGACAGGGTCACCACGTCCCCGTCCTCCAGGAACGTGCGCTTGCCGTCCGGCAGTTCGAGGGGGTCGCGGCCGTTCCAGGTCAGTTCCAGCAGCGAGCCGCGCTGCTGTTCGGCCGGACCGCTCACCGTGCCCGAGCCGTACAGGTCCCCCGTGCGCAGCGAGGCGCCGTTCACCGTCATGTGGGCGAGCTGCTGGGCGGCCGTCCAGTACATGGTGGAGAACGGGGGCTCGGAGACCACGTGGCCGTTGATCGCGACGGAGATGCGCAGGTCGTAGCCGTCGGGTTCCGCGCCGGGTGCCGAGTCGTCCAGGTAGGGCAGCAGCGGGTGCGTACGCTTTGGAGGTGCCACGCGCGCGTGCTCCAGCGCCTCCAGCGGGGTGATCCACGCCGACACCGACGTCGCGAAGGACTTGCCGAGGAACGGGCCGAGGGGGACGTACTCCCAGGCCTGGATGTCCCGTGCGGACCAGTCGTTCAGCAGGCACAGCCCGAAGACGTGCTCCCGGAAGTCGCCGAGCGGGACCGGGCTGCCCATGTCCGACGGCACGCCGACGACGAAGCCGACCTCGGCCTCGATGTCCAGCCGGATCGACGGGCCGAAGACGGGTGCGGGGTCGGCCGGGCCCTTGCGCTGCCCGGAGGGCCGTACGACGTCCGTGCCGGAGACGACGACCGTGCCGGAGCGGCCGTGGTAACCGATCGGCAGGTGCTTCCAGTTCGGGGTGAGGGAGTCGGCGGCGTCCGGGCGGAAGATCTGACCGACGTTCCGGGAGTGGTTCTCCGAGGCGTAGAAGTCGACGTAGTCCGCCACCTCGAAGGGCAGGTGCAGGGTCACCTCGGACAGCGGGCGGAACAGCGGCTCGACCGTCTCGCGGTGTGCCGGGTCGGTGACCCAGGACGTGACGGCGCGGCGTACCTCCGACCAGGTGGTGCGTCCTGCGGCCAGCAGCGGGTTGAGCGTGGGCCGGGCGAGGAGCGCCTGGTGGGGTGAGCCGAGCGCCGCGGCCGTGGCGCCCGCGTCGAGGACGTGGTTCCCGAGTCGGACGCCGATCCTCCGCTCCGTGCTGCCGGCAGGCGAGAACACGCCATAGGGGAGGTTGTGCGGGCCGAAGGGGTCACCCTCGGGGACGTCGAAGGGGGGCATGGGGTACTGCCTCGCTCTCATCCGGGCCATGCATGGCGATGCGTTCCATGTGGTCGAGCCACACGTTACGGCCGTACTGCGTGTCTTGGGCAGTGCCTCACGACGTGCTCGAAAGGTTGCTCGCACAGTGCCTAAAGAGTTCTTGATGCCCGAATAAGTCTTGTTGGCGGTGGTAATTCTGGCTTAGCCCCCTTTGGGGCACGGGCGGGGTGGGTCCGTGCCGCTTGGGGGACACGTGTACGCCATCACCGAGGACATACGCCGGCGGCCTCCTCGCGTTAACTGAAGAAGGCGTTCGTGTGGCGGACGACCGGTGCGGAGGACCAGGGCCGCCTTGCCCGCCGCCTGGCCGGCAAGCAGGGGCTGCACGAACTGTCGGCCACGAGCTGCGCACCCGGCTCGCGGTGAGCCGCGGCGCACCACGGCTCGGCCCGGGTTACGTCTCCTCCGTACCGGGCCTGTACTTCACCGGCCTGCCGTCGGCGCCGTCGTACGGCCCGGTGATGCGCTCCGTGTGCGGTACGGAGTTCGCCTCCCCGCGCCTGGCGAACCACCTGGCCGCGGCCCATCGTTGAGCACGCTCGCCGTACCGGGCCGCTTCGTAGTCGTCATCGGCCCCTCGACAGAGGGAACTTGGGGCGGACCAGCACGTAAGTACGTGGATCCGGTGGTGAGTCGGCGGTGTGTGGTGTCCGTATTCTCTGATCATGGATCCCACCCCGGCATATGCACTGATCGCCACGGACCTGGACGGGACGCTGCTGCGCGGTGACGACACGGTCTCCGACCGGTCGATCGCCGCGCTCGCGCGGGTGGCGCGGGCGGGTGCCCGGCACCTGGTGGTGACGGGCCGCCCGGCACCGCGGGTACGGCCCCTGCTCGCGGACCTCGGCTGCACGGGGCTCGCGGTGTGCGGGCAGGGGGCACAGGTCTACGACGCCGGTGCCGGCCGTCTGCTGTGGTCGGTCCGGCTGGACCGGGAACTGGCGGAGACCGCGCTCGGCAAGATCGAGGCGGAGGTGGGACAGGTCTACGCGGCGGTCGACCAGGACGGCGTGGACGGGCTCACGCTCATCGAGCCCGGCTACCTGATGCCCCACCCGACGCTGCCCGCGGTGCGGGTCGGCCGGCGCGACGACCTGTGGTGCGAGCCCATCAGCAAGGTGCTGCTGCGGCATGCCACCCTGTCGGACGACGAGTTGGCGGCCGTGGCGCGCGCGGCGGTGGGCTCGCTAGCCACGGTCACCATGTCGGGGCCCGGCACCGTGGAGCTCCAGCCGAGCGGGGTGACGAAGGCGACCGGGCTGGCACTGGCCGCCGACCGGCTGGGGATCCGGGCCGAGCAGGCCCTCGCCTTCGGTGACATGCCCAACGACATCCCGATGTTCGAGTGGGCCGGGCGCGGAGTCGCCATGGCCAACGCGCATCCCGAACTCAAGGCGGTGGCCGACGAGATCACCTTGTCGAACGAGGACGACGGCATCGCCGTCGTCCTCGAAGGACTCTTCCCGACCGACTGACCGGCCCGTCGGCGGGCACCGGCCCGACGGTGCGGCCGGGGGCCGGCCGCCGTGCGCCGGCCCCCGGCCGCGGGCTGTCAGTACGCGCCGAACACGTTGTCGATCGACCCGTACCGTGCGGCCGCGTAGTTGCAGGCGGCGGTGATGTTCGCGACCGGGTCGTAGATGTTGAACGAGGTTCCGGCGACGTGGTACGCGTTGAAGGTCGGGTCGATGACCTGGAGCAGGCCCTTGGACGGGATGCCCTTGGCGGCGTTGGAGTCCCAGAGGTTGATGGCGGACGGGTTGCCCGAGGACTCCCGGATGATGTTGCGGTGGATGCCGTTGTAAGTGCCAGGGATCTTCTTTTCGGCCATGATCGCGAGCGACTCGCGGATCCATCCGTCGAGGTTGTTCGGGTAACCGGCGAGGGTGGTGGAGGGCGTGGAGCTGCCGGTGGCGGCGGAGGCACCGGTGGCGCCGATGAGCGGCAGGGCGAGGACGGCGGCGCCGGTGCCGGCGGCGACGAGGGCGCGGACGAGGCGGCTGTTGCGGGTGCGGCGGGGCTGAGCGGCAGCAGACATGGGGAAGTTCCTCTCCGGCGCCTGCGAGGTGAGCTGTCGGGTTCGGGCGGGGAGGTGCCCGGCCGTGCCCCGGAAGGGACACGGCTTCACCCCGAGCCGTTCCGTGCGGCGAATGCCGTCCGGCCCGGCGACTTACCTGGGTCCCCCGCTCCTGCCCTACGAATGAGTTCGTCGATGGGTATGCGGGCGGCGGCAGGATTAGGCGTCCGCCCGACGACCCGGAACGTATGCGGGAGCACATGCCGGGAACAAGTACTGAATTCATACAACGTGCGATTTGACCTTGATCGTCGTCGTATGGGGCGCTTGATCCTTTGCGGTTGCCAACGCTCAACTCGCCGACGGGGCAAGGGGTCGGAGGGGGTCGGCGGGCGGGGTGGGTCGGCCGGGCGCGTGACCCAACTCACGAAATAGCAAAATACTTCAATTCAGACATGGGGGATTAGGGGGATTCGGGCCTGAAGTCTGAGTGGTGGTGGAATCGGCGGTGCGATCCGCCTCGTTGGCGTAGTGCCGACGGGGGAGAAGTGAGGGGAAAGGGGCGTGAAGAGGTCGCGACACAGTGCCCGGATTACTGTTAAGTCAGTAAATGTCCGTTCTTACCGTGTGATCAAAACCATGCCGGTCGTGATCCGATACCGCCCAGGCTGGACCGGTGGGCGCTATCGGTGATCGAAACAGGACCGGATACGCTGACTTGAGTGATGGCAGCGACCTATCGACAAACCGTGTAATCGCCAGCAGACACCAGCAGACAGGAGACCCCTCGTGACCGTCGTCGGGCCGTTCGGGCTGAGCGTGCGGGACCAGGCTCTGGAAGCCGATGTCCAGGCCGGATTGGCGGCTGTCGAGGAAGGCTTGCTCGATGCCACCAAGAGCGAGGTCCCGTTCATCACGGAAGCCGCACAGCACCTCGTACGGGCCGGGGGCAAACGATTCCGGCCACTGCTCGTGATGCTCGCGGCCCAGTTCGGCGACCCGTACGCGCCGGGCATCGTGCCGTCGGCCGTCGTCGTGGAGCTGACCCACCTGGCCACGCTGTACCACGACGACGTCATGGACGAGGCGGCCGTCCGCCGCGGCGTGGACAGCGCCAACACGCGCTGGGGCAACTCCGTCGCGGTCCTCACCGGCGACTTCCTCTTCGCCCGCGCCTCCCAGATCCTCGCCGACCTCGGCCCGGAGGCGGTACGCGTACAGGCCCTGGCGTTCGAACGGCTGGTCACCGGCCAGATCCTGGAGACCGCGGGTCCCTCGGACGGGCGCGACCCGGTCGAGCACTACCTGGACGTCCTCGCCGGCAAGACGGGCTCCCTGGTGGCGGTGTCGTGCAGGTTCGGCGCGATGATGTCCGGCGCCGACGAGACGGTCGTCGACGTGCTCACCCAGTACGGCGAACGGCTCGGGGTCGCCTTCCAGCTCGCGGACGACGTCCTGGACATCGCCTCCGACTCCCACGAGTCCGGCAAGACCCCGGGCACCGACCTGCGCGAGGGCATCCCGACCCTGCCCGTGCTCCGGCTGCGCGAACGGGCCGCCAAGCTGGGGCTGGCCGAGGACATCGCGCTGTGTGAACTGCTGGCCTCCGACCTCAGCGACGACGCCCGGCACGCCGAGGCGCTGGCCGGCCTGCGCGCACACCCCGCGCTGGAGCAGGCCCGCCGCGACACGATCCGGTACGCGGAGGAGGCGCGGGCCGCGCTGGCCCCGCTGCGCGAGTGCGACGCCAAGGCCGCGCTGATGGAACTGTGCGACGCGGTGGTGCACCGCGCCGGCTGACCCGGCCGAGGACACCCGCCGGACCTCCACCGCACACCCCGTCGGCCCCTGACCGGCCCCACCGCACACCCATTCGGGCGGCATCGTCCCGCACGACCCCTACGGGTCGGGGGAGATGCCGCCGTCGTGTGTCATACCGCAGGCGTACACGCAGTTGCCTCCGAGGGCTGACGCTTCCTCATGGCCGATCTGGTCATATGGAAACCACGGAAATCACCACTCCTCACCGATTCGGGTGAGAATGGCGGCCAGGGGGACCAGCGTGAGGACAGCCGCCGCCGACGACGGAGGTAAGGCACACATGGCACCGTACGAATCCGACGACGCAGTGGGCGCCGCGCGGGACGAGGACTCGCGCTCCGGCCGGCGCAAGGCCGCCCGGTACGCCGTACCGGTCGCGGTGGTGGGGGTGGCGGCGGCCACGATCGGGCTCGTCCCGGCGCTCGCCGACTCCGGCGACCCCGACCTGCCGAAGATCAGCGCGCAGCAGCTCATCGAGAAGATGGCCAAGTCGGACGTGCAGCAGCTGTCCGGCACCGTGAAGATCAGCACCGACCTCGGCCTGCCCGACCTCGGCGGCCTGGAGGACGGCCTGCTCTCCGGGGCGGGCAAGGGCTCGGGCGACGGCTCCTCCGCCGACCCGCAGGCCAGGCTCACCGAGCTGGTGACCGGCACGCACACCCTGCGCGTCGCCGCCGACGGCCCCGACCGGCACAAACTGTCGGTGCTGGAGAGCGGCGCCGAGTACAGCCTCATCCACGACGGCAAGGACGTCTGGGGCTACGACAGCAAGAGCAACGAGGTCTACCACTCCACCGCGGCCGGCTCCGGCAAGCACCGCGACGCCGAACCGCCGGCGACGCCCAAGGACTTCGCCGACCAGGCCCTGAAGGCGGTCGACGACACCACGTCCGTCACCGTCGACGGCACCGCGCAGGTCGCCGGCCGCGACGCCTACAAGCTGCTGATCCAGCCCAGGCAGTCCGGCACCACGGTCGGCGCCATCAGCATCGCCGTGGACGCGAAGACGGGCCTGCCGCTGAAGTTCACGCTGACCCCGAAGAGCGGCGGCGCCGCCGTGGTGGACGCGGGCTTCACCCAGGTCTCCTTCGCCCGGCCGGCCGCCTCCACCTTCGACTTCACCCCGCCCAAGGGCGCGAAGGTCACCGAGGAGGAGGACGCGGCCGAGGCGCCGAAGCACACGCCGAAGGGCGGCGAGGACTTCCCCGGGGGCCTGGACGGACTGAACGTCCTCGGTGAGGGCTGGACCTCCGTCGCCACCTTCGACACTGGCGCCAAGGGCGGACTGCCGACCGGCTCCGAGGGCGGTGACCTCGGCGGCTTCCTCGGCTCGCTGGGCGACCAGGTCTCCGGCAAGTTCGGCAAGGGCACGGTCTTCTCCACCCGCCTGGTCAACGCCCTGATCACCGACGACGGCAAGGTGTACGCCGGCGCGGTGACCAAGGACGCCCTGGTGAAGGCGGCCGACGCGGGGAAGTGATTCTCCGCGGGAACTACGGCGCGTAACCGGGCGTTGACCCTTCGGGGCACGACGAATCGAGGGGGAGCCGATGGACGAACCGTCCGCCGCGGAGCGTGATCCGGACGGCGCGCCCGCGCTCTCCCCGGAGGGCGCACCCGCGCGCGTACCGGACGGCGCGCCCGCGACCGTGCCGGAAGGCATGACCGAGCGTCACGGCACCGGCGTTCCGGAGCGTGGCCGGGACGGTGCGCCGGAGGGCGATCCGGCGGCGGCACGGGCGAGTGTGATCGTCACGCGCGGCCTCACCAAGCGCTACCGCGGCGGACAGCTCGCCGTGGACGGTCTCGACCTGACCGTCCCGGCGGGCAGCGTCTTCGGCTTCCTCGGCCCCAACGGCTCCGGCAAGACGACCACCATCCGCATGCTGATGGGCCTGATCGAGCCGACCGGAGGCACGGTCCGGGTGCTCGGCCGGCCCATGCCCCGGGCGGCCCGTACGGTCCTTCCCCAGGTCGGCGCGCTCATCGAGGGCCCCGCCCTGTACGGCTTCCTCTCCGGCCGGGACAACCTGCTGCGCTACGACGCCGCGGACCCGACCGCCGACCCGCGCACCCGTCGCGCCCGGGTCGCCGCGGCACTGGACCGGGTCGGTCTCGCGGCGGCCGCGGGGAAGAAGGCCAAGGCGTACTCGCTCGGCATGAAGCAGCGACTGGGCCTGGCCGCCGCACTGCTCCAGCCGCGCCGACTGCTCGTCCTGGACGAGCCCACCAACGGCCTCGACCCGCAGGGCATGCGCGAGATCCGCACCCTGATCAGAGAACTGGCCGCCGACGGCACGACCGTTTTCCTCTCCTCCCACCTCCTCGACGAGATCGAGCAGGTGTGTACCCATGCGGCGGTCATGGCGCAGGGCCGGCTCGTCGTCCAGGGCGCGGTGGCCGACCTCGCGGCCGGGGCGCGCGGACTGCTGGTGGTGACGACTCCGGACGCGGCCGAGGCGGCCCGCGTGCTGAAGGAACTGGGGGTCGGGGATGTGACCGCCGACGGCGACCGGGTCACCGGCGAACCGCCCGACCGGGACCTCGCCGAGGTGACCGCGGCCCTGGTCACCGCGGGCGTTCGCGTCCGGGGCCTCATCGTCGAACGCGCCTCGCTGGAGGACGCGTTCGTGGCGCTGACCGGAGAGGGTTTCGATGTCGCGGGCTGACCTGCAACTCCCGGCGGCCGCACGCCGGCCCGGTCCCCTGTGGACCTTCGGGCTGTTGCGCAGCGAGCTGTTCACCACCGTCCGCCGCTGGCGCACGCTCGCCCTGCTCGGGGTGCTGGCCGCGGTGCCGGTGCTGGTCGGGATCGCGGTGCGGATCGAGACGCGGGGCGGCGCGCCGGCGGGCGGCGGGAACGGCGAGGGCCCGGCCTTCATCACGCAGATCACCAACAACGGCCTGTTCCTCGTGTTCACCGCGCTGGCCGCGACCCTGCCGTTCTTCCTGCCGATGGCGGTCGGCGTCGTCGCCGGGGACGCGATCGCCGGGGAGGCGGGTGCGGGCACCCTGCGCTATCTGCTGGTGGCCCCGGCCGGCCGCACCCGGCTGCTGCTCACCAAGTACACGACGGTGATGGCCTTCTGTCTGCTGGCCACATTGGTGGTCGCCGTATCGGCGCTGATCGTCGGCGCGCTGCTCTTCCCGCTGGGGGAGCTGACGACGATCTCCGGCACCCGGATCAGCTTCGCCGAAGGGCTCGGCCGCGCCCTGCTGATCGCCTTGGTGGTCGCGGCCTCACTGGTCGGTGTGGCGGCTCTCGGACTGTTCGTGTCGACCCTCACCAACAGCGGTATCGCCGCGATGGCGACCACGGTCGGCCTGCTCATCACGGTGCAGATCGTCGACCAGATACCTCAGCTGCACGCGGTGCAGCCCTACTTGTTCCCGCACTACTGGCTGTCCTTCGCCGACCTGATGCGCGACCCCGTTTACTGGGACGACCTGGTGCGCAACCTCGGCCTCCAGGGCCTGTACGCGGCCGTGTTCGGCTCCGCGGCCTGGGCGCGGTTCACGGCGAAGGACATCAGCGCGTAACGGCTAGGCGCCGATGGTCTCGTGCGGGAAGCGGGCCAGGGGCGCGTCCTGCGCGAAGAACGTCTTCGCGTGCGCGAGCGCCTCTGTGTCCGTCAGTACGTCCCCGGGCTTGCTGCCGCTGCCCAGCAGGACCCCGCCGAAGCGCATGCCCATGTAGGCGGCCGAGTTGTTGAGGGTGCCCACGTACGGATCGGCGACGGAAGGCTCGCTGTCCGCCAGCGCGGCGACGCCCCAGAGTGTGCGGCCGGCCAGCGTCGCCTTGAAGTCGATGCCCGGGGTGCGCAGCCACCCGGACCAGTGGTCCAGGTAGGACTTGGTGAAGGCGGACACCGAGTACCAGTACACCGGCGACGCGATCACGATGTCCGTGGCCGCCAGGGTGGCGTCCAGCAGCAGGCCGGCCGAGGTGTCGGGTGCCGGACGCACGTGGTCGCTGTCGTGCCGCAGGTCCACGAAGTCGGGCAGCGGCTGCTCGGCGAGGCGGATCCAGCGCTGTTCCACGCCGGCGGGCAGCTGCTCGGCGGCCTTGCGGGCCAGCAGTTCGGTGTTGCCCTCGGCGCGGGTGCTGCCCAGGACGAAGAGGAAACGGCGGCTCATGGTGTCCCCCAGGTGCGTGATGTCGTACCAAAAATAAAGGCGTGTGCATTTTATGCATACGCAAGTAGATTCGGCCAGGGGCCGCTGGTGCGAGGCTGTGACGTCGCGGTGACGCGGAAGCCGAAGGTGAGGCGACACACTGGTGGGCAGGACGCGTACGACCGGATCGCGACGCCGGGGGAGTGAGGACACCGATGGCCCGACTCAGCTTCGAGAAGAAGCGGACGCAGCAGCCCGTGGGGCATCCGGCGGTACCCGTCCGGGTGTTCGGCGCGGGGAGCGCGTCGGTGGGCGGGACGTCGGTCCTGGCGGCGCCCGGTGAGGAGATCCAGCAGGCCGTGCTGAACCACCTCCAGCGCCTGGCCATCAGCCTCGGCGCCCCCATACAGGCCACGATTCAGGACGACCTCGCGGGCTGCGTGGTGCCTCTGGAGGTCTCCGCGGACGGCTCCAGCCGGATGACGGGGGAACCGGTCCCGACGGCCGCTCCGAAGGCGCCGGTCACGCTCGCGCGGACCGTGCCGCCGGCTACCGTGCAGCCGGGAACCGTACAGATGCCGACCGGCCGGTTCGGACCTCCGCCCATGATGGACGCAGCGGCGACGGGCATGGACGTGCCGGTCGTGGGCGTGGACGTGCCGGTCATGGGTGGGGACGCACAGTTCGTGGACGCGGGTGCCCGGGTACCGGCGGAAGCCCTCGCTCCCGCGCCGGCGGCAATCGTCGCTCCCGCGCCGGCGGAAGTCACCGCTCCCGCGCCTGTGAACCCCGTCGCCCTGGTGCCCGCGGAAGCCGTCGCCGCCCTGCTGTCGGAGCCGCCCGCTCCCGCCTCCACCCACACCCCGGCCCGCGGGTTCGACGCCGTCGCCGAGGAGGTGCTGGGGGACGGGCCGCTGACCGAGACCGCCGAGGGTGCGGAGCTGCTCACCGAGCCGATGAGCCGTATCAACGAGGCCGTGCGGGCGGGTCGTATCGACACGGCGGCGGAACTGGCCGACCGGACACTCACCGAGGCCTCCGCCGTGCTCGGCCCGCGCCATGCCGAGGTGCTGCACCTGCGCGAGCTGTCCGCCTACATCGCGTACCTGGGCGACGACCCGGCTCGCGCCTGCCGGCTGTCCGTGGACGTCGCCCGGCTGCGCCGCCAGGCGGGGGACGGGGACGCCGCGTACGGCAACGTGCGGAGCGCAGCCACGGCCTGGCGCGCGGTGCGCGATCCCGAGGAGGGGCTGCGGCTGGGCCGCGACCTGATCGACCTGTGGACGGACCTCACGGCCGAGCCGGGCCCCGCCGCGGACGACGAGCGCCCGCTGGAGGCCGCCCGCGCCCGCATGGTCCGCCTGACCGCCCGCGCGGCCAAGGCGGCACAGGTGTGACCGCCCGCGCGGCCAAGGCGGCGCAGGTGTGACCGCCCGCGTGATCGGGGCGGCGCAGGTATGACCGGCCGCGCGGCGACGCCCCAGCGGACTCACGTGGCCAGGGCGGCGTGGACGGGACCCACCCCGAGCGGCGAGGGCGCCGTCCGGCACTGATCGGCGAGAGGGGCGCGGTCGCGACCGGCCCCATCGGCGAGAGCCGCGCGGATGCGACCGGCCCCGGCCGGCCGCGGACCCGCGACCACACCGGCCCGCAGCCGGCCGGCCGCGGACCCGCGGGCGTCCCGGCTCCATGGTCCCGGACGGCCTAATGCACGCAGAACTCGTTGCCCTCCGGGTCCGCCATCAGCACCCACTGGCCCGAGGGCTCCTTGACCTCCCGCAGTACCCGCGCCCCCAGCGCCTGAAGGCGTGTCACCTCCTCCGTGCGCCGGTCCGGGCCGGCATGGAGGTCGAGATGGAGCCGGTTCTTGACGGTCTTCGACTCCGGTACCCGCTGGAACAGCAACCGCCGGCCGAGCCCGGTGCCGGTCTGCTGGTCGTACGGGTCGTCGGGGTGCCGTACCGCGATCAGGTCACGGAAGGCGGCCCGCCCGTGGTACTCGACGGTGGCCTCCCCGGACAGCGCGCCGGCGGACAGCAGCCGTTCGACGAGGGCGCTGTTGTCCTCGGCCGTGTAGTGCAGCGCGGCGGCCCAGAAGTCGGCCTGGGTGTGCGGGTCGGCCGCGTCGATGACGAGCTTCCAGTGCAGCGGGGCGGGCGCCTGTGTGGTCATGGCCCTCACTTATAGCCGGGCGTGCCCGTGGAGGAGGTGGTTCCGCGCCGCTCAGGCGTCCGCCGGAGCCGACGTGGGGGTCTCGACGGCGCGGGCCGCCGGCACGACGAGCCGTGCCGGCCGCCTCGCGGAGCGCAGCGCGTCGCCGGTGAGGAGGATCAGCGCCAGCCAGACCAGCCCGAACCCGGCCCACCGCTCGGCCGGCATCGCCTCGTGGAAGTAGAAGATGCCGAGGAGGAACTGGAAGAGCGGGGCCAGGTACTGCAACAGGCCCAGCGTGGACAGCGGCACGCGGATCGCCGCCGCGCCGAAGCAGACCAGGGGCAGGGCGGTGACGATGCCGGTGGAGGCGAGCAGCGCGGCGTGTCCGGCTCCGTCGTTCACGAAACTGGCGTCGCCGTGCGCGGTCAGCCACAGCAGATAGGCGAGCGCCGGGAGAAACTGGATCGCGGTCTCGGCGGCCAGCGACTCGACACCACCGAGGCCGACCTTCTTCTTCACCAGTCCGTAGGTGGCGAACGAGAAGGCGAGACAGAGGGAGATCCACGGCGGGCGGCCGTAGCCGATGGTCAGTACGACGACGGCGGCGAGGCCGACCGCGACCGCCGCCCACTGCACGGGCCGCAGCCGCTCCTTGAGGAGCAGCACGCCCATGGCGATGGTGACCAGCGGGTTGATGAAGTAGCCGAGCGAGGCCTCGACGACATGGCCGGCGTTCACCGCCCAGATGTAGACGCCCCAGTTCACGGTGATCACCGCGGCCGCCACGGCGACCAGGCCGAGCCGCCGGGGCCGGCGCAGCAGCTCCCCGGCCCAGGCCCAGCGGCGGACGAAGAGCAGCGCGACGGCCACGAACACCGCGGACCACGCCATCCGGTGGGCCAGGATCTCCACGGCCCCGGCCGGTTTGAGCAGCGGCCAGAACAGGGGCACCAGCCCCCACATCCCATACGCGGCGAAACCGTTCAGCAGGCCTATGCGGTGCTCACCCTCGGACGTCCCGGCCACGGCCCCTCCTTCTTGCCCGCGCTCCCGGCATGGGCGCGCGAGGACGAAGGTAGCGCGGGCGCCCGCTACTGTCATGTCCGTCCCGCAATACGGTCATGACAAGTGGCGTGTGCGGCCTCCGGGACCCATCTGGCGGGTCTGCCTCAGCCTCGGAACGCGAACCGGGTCTGCCTCGGCCCTGGAGCGCGACCCGGATTGGCCTCGGCCCCGGAACCCGGCCCGGTCCTGCCTCGGCCCTGGAACCCGGCGCGGTCCTGCCTCGGTCCTGGAGCCCGGCCCGGGCCTGCCTCCGCCCTGGAACCCCGACCGGGCCTGGCTCAGCCCTTGAGCGCGGCTGTGACGGCCTGCGTCAGGGGCGTGGTGGGGCGGCCGATCAGCCGGGACAGGTCGCCGGAGGAGACGGCCAGCTCGCCCTTCTCGATCGAGGCGTCCACGCCGGCCAGGACCGCGGCCAGCGGCGCGGGCAGCCCGGCGCCGGTCAGGATGCCGGCGAGGGCCTCCGTGCTGATCGGGCTGTAGACGATCTCCCTGCCGGTCTGCCGGCTCAGCTCGGCCGCGTACTCGGCGAAGCTCCACGCCTCGTCGCCGCCCAGCTCGTACGTCGTGTTCTCGTGGCCCTCGCCGGTCAGTACCGCGACCGCCGCGGCGGCGTAGTCGGCGCGGGAGGCGGAGGCGACCCGGCCGTCACCGGCGGCCTGCACGACCGCGTTGTGCTCGAGCACGGGTGCCAGGTTCTCGGTGTAGTTCTCGTGGTACCAGGCGTTGCGCAGCAGGCTGTACGGCAGGCCGGAGGCGAGCAGCACCTCCTCGGTCGCCCGGTGGTCGTCCGCCAGTGCGGCCGTCAGGCTGCCGGGGGCGCTGGTGTAGGCGAGGAGCGCCACGCCGGCCGCCTTCGCCGCCTCGATGACGACCGTGTGCTGCCGCACCCGGCCCTTGTCGAACTCGTTGCCGGAGATCAGCAGGACCTTGTCGCCGGCGGTGAACAGGTGGTCGAAGGTCTCGGGCGCGTTGTAGTCGGCGACGGCCAGCCGCACTCCGCGGGCGGCGAAGTCGGCGGCCTTCTCCTTGTCGCGCACGACGGCGGTGATCTGCTCCGCCGGGACCTTCTCCAGCAACTGCTCCACCACGTGACGGCCGAGGTGCCCGGTGGCTCCGGTGACGACGATGCTCATGGTTGAGAAACTCCTTCGGGATGCCGTGATGACACTCACCGTAGGAGATGCACTGTCTTTAAGAAAGTACCCACTTTGAAGTAAGGTACTGGCATGCGGGTAAGTGGAAATGCGGGGGACTCCGAGGCGATGTGCCCCTACCGCCTCGTCCTGGAGCACGTGACCAGCCGTTGGGGCGTTCTCGTCCTCATCGAGCTGCTGGACCGGCCGTACCGGTTCAGCGAGCTGCGCCGGGCGGTCAGCGGCTACGGCGGCCGGGGCGTCAGCGAGAAGATGCTCACCCGGACCCTCCAGACCCTGGAGCGCGACGGCCTGGTCCACCGGGACGCCAAGCCGGTCATCCCGCCCCGCGTCGACTACTCCCTCACCGCCCTCGGCCGCGAGGCGGCGGAGCAGGTGCGGGCCCTCGCCCACTGGACCGGCGAGCGCATGAGCCAGGTGGAGCAGGCCCGGCACGCCTACGACGAGAACCGCCGGGCGGTCGAGGAGAGCCGCCGGGCAGACGACGAGGCCCGGGAAATCCAGTCCCGGGCCTCGTGAATCACAGCGGAACTCAGCCGACGACCGTCCAGGTGTCCCCGCCCGCCAGCAGGGCGCCCAGGTCGCCCTTGCCGCGCTGCTCGACGGCGGCGTCGAGCTGGTCGGCCATCTGCGAGTCGTAGACCGGCCGTTCGACCGAGCGGAACACGCCGATCGGGGTGTGGTGCAGGGTGTCCGGGTCGGCCAGCCGGGACAGGGCGAAGGCGGTGGTGGGGGACGCGGCGTGGGCGTCGTGCACCAGGACGTCCGCCTCGTTCTGCGGGGTCACCGTCACCACCTTCAGATCACCGGTCTGCCGGTCGCGTACGACCCCTCTGGCGCCGTCGCTCCCGAAGCGGATCGGCTGCCCGTGCTCCAGCCGGATCAGCGCCTCCTCGGCCTGCTGCCGGTCCTTCAGGGCGTCGAAGGCGCCGTCGTTGAAGATGTTGCAGTTCTGGTAGATCTCGATCAGCGCGGTGCCCGGGTGGTCGGCGGCGGCGCGCAGCACCTCGGTCAGGTGCTTGCGGTCGGAGTCGATCGTGCGTGCCACGAAGGACGCCTCCGCGCCGAGCGCCAGCGACACCGGGTTGAACGGCGCGTCCAGCGAACCCATGGGCGTCGACTTGGTGATCTTGCCGACCTCGGAGGTCGGCGAATACTGCCCCTTGGTCAGGCCGTAGATCCGGTTGTTGAACAGCAGGATCTTCAGGTTGACGTTGCGGCGCAGGGCATGGATCAGATGGTTGCCGCCGATGGACAGCGCGTCGCCGTCACCGGTGACCACCCACACGCTCAGGTCCCGGCGGGAGGACGCCAGCCCGGTCGCGATGGCCGGGGCACGGCCGTGGATGGAGTGCATCCCGTAGGTGTTCATGTAGTACGGGAAGCGGGAGGAGCAGCCGATACCGGAGACGAAGACGATGTTCTCCCGCGCCAGGCCCAGCTCGGGCATGAAGCCCTGCACGGCCGCGAGGATCGCGTAGTCACCGCAGCCCGGGCACCAGCGCACCTCCTGGTCCGACTTGAAGTCCTTCATCGACTGCTTGGCCTCGGCCTTGGGGACCAGCTGCAGCAGCCCGTTGCCGGCGTCAGTCATCGATGGCCTCCTTCAGCGCCGCGGCGAGCTGTTCCGCCTTGAACGGCATGCCGTTGACCTGGTTGTAGGAGTGGGCGTCGACCAGGTACTTCGCCCGGATGAGGGTGGCGAGCTGACCGAGGTTCATCTCGGGAATGACCACCTTGTCGTAGTCCTTCAGCACCGCGCCGAGATTGCGCGGGAAGGGATTGAGGTGACGCAGATGGGCCTGGGCGATCGGCTCGCCGGCCGCGCGCAGCCGCCGTACCGCCGCAGTGATCGGGCCGTAGGTGGAGCCCCAGCCGAGGACCAGGGTCCGCGCGCCGTGCGGGTCGTCGACCTCGACGTCCGGGACCTCGATGCCGTCGATCTTGGCCTGGCGCGTGCGGACCATGAAGTCGTGGTTGGCCGGGTCGTAGGAGATGTTGCCCGTGCCGTCCTGCTTCTCGATGCCGCCGATGCGGTGCTCCAGGCCCGGGGTGCCCGGGACCGCCCACGGCCGGGCCAGGGTCTGCGGGTCCCGCTTGTACGGCCAGAAGACCTCGGTGCCGTCCGCGAGCGTGTGGTTCGGCCCGGAGGCGAACTGCACCCGCAGGTCGGGCAGCTCGTCCAGGTCGGGGATGCGCCACGGCTCGGAGCCGTTGGCCAGGTAGCCGTCCGACAGCAGCATCACCGGCGTGCGGTAGGTCAGCGCGATCCGGGCCGCCTCCAGAGCGGCGTCGAAGCAGTCGGCCGGAGTCATCGGCGCGACCACCGGTACCGGTGCCTCGCCGTTGCGGCCGTACATCGCCTGGAGCAGGTCGGCCTGCTCGGTCTTGGTCGGCAGACCCGTCGACGGGCCGCCGCGCTGGATGTCCACCACCAGCAGCGGCAGCTCCAGCGACACCGCGAGGCCGATCGTCTCGCTCTTCAGCGCCACGCCCGGCCCGGACGTCGTCGTCACCGCGAGCGAGCCGCCGAACGCCGCGCCGAGCGCCGCGCCGATGCCCGCGATCTCGTCCTCGGCCTGGAAGGTGCGGACGCCGAAGTTCTTGTGCTTGCTCAGCTCGTGCAGGATGTCCGAGGCCGGCGTGATCGGGTACGACCCCAGGAACAGCGGCAGATCCGCCTGCTGGGACGCCGTGATCAGGCCGTAGGCCAGGGCGAGGTTGCCGGAGATGTTCCGGTAGGTGCCCACGGGGAAGGCCTTGGCGGCCGGTGCGACCTCGTAGGAGACCGCGAAGTCCTCGGTCGTCTCGCCGAAGTTCCAGCCCGCGCGGAACGCGGCGATGTTGGCCTCCGCGATGTCCGGCTTCTTCGCGAACTTCGACTTCAGGAACTTCTCGGTGCCCTCGGTGGGCCGGTGGTACATCCAGCTCAGCAGGCCCAGCGCGAACATGTTCTTGCTGCGCTCGGCCTCCTTGCGGGAGAGGTCGAACTCCTTCAGCGCCTCGACGGTGAGCGTGGTCAGCGGCACCGGGTGGAGGCTGTAGCCGTCGAGCGAGCCGTCCTCCAGCGGGGAGCTGTCGTACCCGACCTTCTGCAGGGCGCGCTTGGTGAACTCGTCGGTGTTGACGATGATCTCGGCCCCGCGCGGGAGGTCGCCGATGTTGGCCTTCAGGGCGGCCGGGTTCATCGCGACCAGGACGTTGGGTGCGTCGCCGGGGGTGAGGATGTCGTGGTCGGCGAAGTGGAGCTGGAAGGACGAGACGCCCGGCAGGGTGCCTGCGGGGGCGCGGATCTCGGCCGGGAAGTTGGGGAGTGTGGAGAGGTCGTTGCCGAAAGTAGCGGTCTCCGAGGTGAACCGGTCACCGGTGAGCTGCATGCCGTCACCCGAGTCCCCCGCGAACCGGATGATCACCCGGTCCAGGCGCCGCACGTCTTTCGTGCCGCCCGGTTTGCGCTGCTCTCCCACGACGGTTCCGTCGGTCTGCTCCGCTGGGCTGCTGACCTGGCTGGTCACTGAACTGGACCTCCTTCGAGGCGGCTGTCCGAGGCCGGTCGTCCCACGGACCGTCCCAGGATCAACCCTACGTCGGTTAGGGTCGCCTTCCCGAGGCCGTCCGTGGATTGGACGGCGTTCGAGACGGCCTGTCGCGCTGACTTCACATCATGTCTCGCGTCGCCGGAGCGCCGCTCAAGGCGCTCCCCGCGCGTGTTCCAGGTTCTCTCCTCCGGCTGCCGTCAGGGCCCCCGACCGCCCCCTACGGGTCTCACCGGACTGTTGTCCGGGTACCCCCTGGTACAGGGGAGGGCCGAGTCGCCAGGACGCCGGCACGGTGCGGCCACGGGCGGCCGGCTAGGAGTTCAGATAGGTGAGGACGGCCAGGACCCGCCGGTGGTCCCCGTCGCTCGGCGTCAGGCCGAGCTTGAGGAAGATGTTGCTGACGTGCTTCTCCACGGCGCCGTCGCTGACCACGAGCTGGCGGGCGATCGCCGAGTTGGTGCGCCCTTCCGCCATCAGCCCGAGGACCTCGCGCTCCCGGGGCGTGAGCCCCGTCAGCACGTCCTGCTTGCGGCTGCGGCCGAGCAGCTGCGCGACCACCTCCGGGTCCAGTGCCGTACCGCCGTCGGCGACGCGTACCACGGCGTCGACGAACTCCCGTACGTCCGCGACCCGGTCCTTGAGGAGGTAGCCGACGCCCCGGCTGGAACCGGCCAGCAATTCGGTGGCGTAGCGTTCCTCCACGTACTGCGACAGCACCAGCACCCCGAGCCGCGGGTGCAGTCGGCGCAGGGCCACGGCCGCCCGGACACCTTCGTCGGTGTGGGTCGGCGGCATCCGCACGTCGGCCACGACCACGTCGGGCAGCTCGCCCCGGTCGTCGAGGTCGGCGATCGTCTTCATCAGCGTGTCCGCGTCGGCGACGCCGGCCACGACGTCGTGCCCGCGGTCGGTCAGCAGCCGGGTCAGGCCCTCTCTCAGCAGCACCGAGTCCTCGGCTATGACCACTCGCACCCTGTCCTCCACGATCTACCGGCCCCCCCAGCCCGTTCCCGCGGCGACGCCCGTCCGCACGCGCGCGTGTGTGCCGCGTGCGGGCGTGACGTGTGTCCGCGGTGCCCCCGTCGTCCGTGACGTGCGTCGTCCGTGACGTCCTACGGAGATCCAGCATTCCAGGAATCGGGCCGGACCGCCGCCGAACTCGGGGATTGCGGTCGCGGGGCCGCCGGCCACCGCCCCCGTTCGGGGACCGCGGGAGCGGTCCGACGCCCGCGGCCGGGCCGGGGAGTGCCGGGCCGTCGCCGGGCCGGGAGGAGTGCCGGGCGATGGGGCGAGGCCGTTGCCCGGCCGGGGAGTGCCGGGCGGTGGGGTGAGGGCCCGTGTCAGGCGCCCGGACGCCAGGGCAGTTCCGCGATGACCCGGGTGGGGCCGCCGGCCGGGGAGTCCACCAGGAGGACGCCGTCCACCGCGTCCAGGCGGGCCGCGAGGCCGGCCAGCCCGGAGCCCCGGGCGACGTCGGCGCCGCCCACGCCGTCGTCGGTCACCTGGAGCATCAGCCGGTCCTCCGCACGCCACACGTCCACCGAGGCGGTACGGGCCCGGCTGTGCTTGCTGATGTTCTGCAGCAGCTCGGAGACGGTGAAGTAGGCGATGCCCTCGATGGCCGGCGCGGGCCGGGCCGGCAGGTCGACCTCCACCTTCACCGGCACCGTGCAGCGGGAGGCGACGGCCGACAGCGCCGCGTCCAGGCCGCGGTCGGTGAGCACGGCCGGGTGGATGCCCCGGGCGAGGTCACGCAGCTCCTGGAGGGCCGTCTTCACCTCGCCGTGCGCCTCCTCCACCATCCGGGCCGCCGTCCGCGGATCCTCCCGCAGCTTCTCCTTCGCCAGCCCCAGGTCCATCGCCAGGCCGACCAGCCGCGCCTGCGCCCCGTCGTGCAGATCACGCTCGATCCGCCGCAGGTCGGCGGCGGCCGTGTCGACCACGGTCCCCCGGTCCGACTCCAGTTCCACCACCCGCGCCGACAGCGGCGACGGTCCGAGCAGCCCGCGCACCAGCAGTCCGTCCACGGTCGTCAGGGCTCGTACGAGCCACGGCGTGAACAGCGTGAACACCAGCCCGACCAGGGCGGTCACGGTGATCTCGAACGGGTTGTCGAGATAGACGCTGTGGTGGGCGTCGCCGTACAGCTGGAGTCCGCCCCGGCCGACGTACGCCGGGAAGACCCAGAACCACAGCGGATAGGTCAGCAGCCCCCAGCCGCAGGTCCAGAAGGTCACCGCAACCGAGAACGCGAACACCGCCCACGGGAACTGCACCAGGGCGTACAGCGCGTGCCGCCAGGAGGCACCGCTCTTGAGCAGCGCGCCCATCCAGGCCGCCGGGCCGGGCTTGCGCATCCGCAGCGGTTCCGGGTCGGCGACGTCCACCCCGAGCAGCCCGCGCGCCCGGCCCCGCTCCAGCACGCCGAAGCCCCGGCAGCCGGCGAGCGCCGCCGCCAGCACCGGGATGCCGAGGAAGGTCACCAGCAGGCCCGCGCCGAGGGCGACCATGGTCACCGTCCAGCTGAACAGCACCACGGAGACCGGCAGGCTCAGCAGCACGTAGCCGAACTCGCGCCAGGTGCGCGCCTCGAACGGCGCCCGCAGGGCGGCCGGCAGCCGGTGGCCGGTTCCGGCCGCCTGCCCGTACCCGTGTCCGTACTCCATGGCCATCGAATGTCGTCCCGTTCTCGTCGTCCGAGCGGCGGTTCAGCCGTATCTCCAGGGTCGTCCGCACCGGAACCCCGGGCCATGGAGTCCGTCGGCGTCTTGAACGGGGGGTTTTCCCCACCCCGGCGCTCCGCCCGGCACCAGGGCCCGCCCCGCGTACGCCGTCGTCCCCGCATCCACGGGCGGGGCCGCCTTTGCGGTGCGGCCCGCCTCCACGCGCGCGTGCCGCTGCCGAGCGCGCCGCACGCGCGCGTGGAGGCGTGGTGCGCGGCCGGGCGGCCGGGCGGCCGGGTGGCGGGGTGGCGGGGTGGCGGGGTGGCGGGGTGGCGGGGTGGCGGGGTGGCGGGCGAGGCTAGTCCTGCCGGTCCCGCCACGGCAGTTCCGCGGTGACCACCGTCGGACCGCCGTCGGGGGAGTCGACGACGAACAGGCCGTCCACCGCGCCCAGCCGCTCCGCGAGGCCCCGCATGCCGCTGCCGTCGTCCAGCCGGGCCCCGCCCCGGCCGTCGTCCCGGACCTGGATGAGCAGCCGGTCGTCCGCACGCCAGACGTCCACCGAGGCGGTACGGGCCTGGCTGTGCTTGCTGATGTTCTGCAGCAGCTCGGAGACGGTGAAGTAGGCGATGCCCTCGATGGCCGCCGCCGGCCGGGCCGGCATGTCCACGGTCACCTTCACCGGCACCGTGCAGCGCGAGGAGACCGAGGACAGCGCCGCGTCCAGGCCGCGGTCGGTGAGCACGGCCGGGTGGATGCCCCGGGCGAGGTCACGCAGCTCCTGGAGGGCCAGCTTCACCTCGCCGTGCGCCTCCTCCACCATCGCCGCCGCCGTGTCGGGGTCCTCCAGCAGCTTCTCCTTGGCCAGACCGAGGCCCATGGCCAGGTTCACCAGCCGCGCCTGCGCCCCGTCGTGCAGGTCCCGCTCGATCCGCCGCAGATCCGCCGCCGCCGTGTCGACCACGATCCCGCGGTCGGACTCCAGTTCGGCGATACGGCGTTCCAGCTCGTCCGAGGGCGACAGCAGCCCGCGCACCATCGCCCGGTCCACGTTCGCCATGGCCCGCGTCAGGTACGGCAGCACCGGCCACAGCACGAACAACGAGGTCAGCACGGTGCAGAAGGTGAAGATGCCCCAGGGCAGCCGGATGGCGTCGTACAGCAGGGTGCGCCAGCCCACCGGGTCCTTCAGTGCCATCCACAGCCGCTGCACCGGGCCACCGCTCCTGGCGAGCGGCAGCGGCGTCGGCTCCTCCACCAGCACCCCGAGCAGCTTCCGGGCCCGGGTCCGCTCCAGTTTCCCCAGCTGCCGGGCGCCCAGCAGACTGAGCGCGAGCAGCGGCAGACCGATCACGGTGAGGGTGAGGGCGCCGCCGACCGACAGCATGGTGACTGCGTAGATGAACCCGAACAGCGTCACCGGCAGGTTCAGCAGGAGATAGACGATCTCCTTCCAGGTGTGCGCGTCGTAGGCCGGACGGGGCGGTGGCAGACGGTGCAGGCCGTCGCGTCCGTCGCGTTCGTCGGAGCCGCCGGTCCGGTCGGCGGCGGGGCTGGGAGCGGTCATGCCGATCAGCCTGCCGTGCCCGGCACCTTTCACGCCATGCGGTACGCCGCCCTCCGCCGCCGGGGGAAAACCCCACCTCACCGGCCCCGGCCGTCTCATGGCGTGACAGGCTGCTTACCCGCTCTTTATCAGGGCCTAGACTCCCGTGCGTACAGATCCTCGAATCACGTTGCATCACAGAGTTCACCAGGACACGAGGTCAGGGAGCGAGGGACGGACCGTGCGGGAGACGTTGGGGGACTCGACGGCCGCCGCGGCGCACGTCGTCGCGGCCGGCTACTTCCGGTCGTACTCGGTGGTAGGACTGCTCGGCCTCATCGGCGTGCTGTTCGTTGCGGTCGCCTTCGGCGCCGGCCGCCTGCTGCGCCCGGTCGTGCCGACGCCGGAGAAACTCCTGACCTACGAGTGCGGTGTCGACCCCGTCGGCGAGGGCTGGGCCCACACCCAGGTCCGCTACTACGTCTACGCTTTCCTGTACGTGATCTTCGCGGTCGACTCGATCTTCCTGTTCCCCTGGGCGACGGTCTTCGCCGCCCCCGGCTACGGCGCGACGACCTTGGTGGAGATGTTCATCTTCCTCGGCTTCCTCGCCGTGGGCCTGCTGTACGCATACAAGAAGGGCGTCCTGGCATGGACGTGACCCCGGATCCCGTTTACCTGCCGGAGCCCAAGCGGCTCGGCGCGCTGGCCCGCCTGGCCCCCGAGCCGATGAAGGTGGTCCTGAACTGGGGCCGCCGCTATTCGCTGTGGGTGTTCAACTTCGGCCTCGCCTGCTGTGCGATCGAGTTCATCGCCGCCTCGATGGCCCGCCACGACTTCATCCGGCTCGGCGTCATCCCGTTCGCACCGGGGCCCCGCCAGGCCGACCTGATGGTCGTGTCGGGCACGGTCACGGACAAGATGGCCCCGGCCGTGAAGCGCCTGTACGAGCAGATGCCCGAGCCGAAGTACGTCATCTCCTTCGGCGCCTGCTCCAACTGCGGCGGCCCGTACTGGGACTCGTACTCCGTCACCAAGGGCGTCGACCAGATCATCCCGGTGGACGTGTACGTCCCCGGCTGCCCGCCGCGACCCGAGGCGCTGCTCCAGGGCATCCTCAAGCTCCAGGAGAAGATCGCCCGCGAGTCGCTGGGGGAGCGGTACGGCACCGGCGACGCCCGCCCGTCGGCCGCCGCGCTCCAGAGCGACCTGGTCAGACCCCCGGTCCCGGCGTCCGCCCCGGCCGAGGGGGACGCCCGATGAGCACGGCCGGCTGGCTGCCCGCCCCCGCCGAGGAACTCTTCGGCGCGGACGCCACGGCCGAGGAGTCGTACGACCTCCTGACCGTGGACGTACCGCCGTCCGCCTGGCTCACCGCCCTGGAGACGGCCCGTACGACGCTGTCCTGCACCTACTTCGACTGGCTGAGCGCGGTCGACGAACCGGGCACGGGCTTCCGGGTCTCCGCGCACGTGGTCGCCCTGAATCCGGTCCGCCGCCTCCTCGTCCGTACGACGGTCCCGCACGAGGCGCCCGTCCTGCCCTCCGCCGTCGGCGTCTACGCGGGCGCGGCCTGGCACGAGCGCGAGACCCACGAGATGTTCGGTGTCGACTTCGAGGGTCACCCGGGGCTCGACCACCTGCTGCTCCCCGAGAACTTCGAGGGCCACCCGCTCCGCAAGGACTTCGTCCTCGCCGCCCGCGTCGCCAAGGCGTGGCCCGGCGCGAAGGAACCCGGCGAGTCCGAGCACGGCGGCCCCAAGCGCCGCCAGATGCTGCCTCCCGGCGTCCCCGACCCGAAC
This sequence comes from Streptomyces musisoli, assembly GCF_016741855.1. Classification (GTDB taxonomy): domain Bacteria; phylum Actinomycetota; class Actinomycetes; order Streptomycetales; family Streptomycetaceae; genus Streptomyces; species Streptomyces musisoli. The sequence continues at coordinate 156,692 of NZ_JAERRH010000004.1, forward strand.
GAGTGGGGCCCCCTCAAGGGCCAGCTTCCCCCGGCCCCGGCCCGCCCGGCCCGGGCGGCGGGACGCGCGGCGGGGGCAGCGGGACGCGCGGCGGGGGAACGTCCGGCGCGTGCCGCCGGCGAACGTCCGGTACGGCGTGCCCGCTCGGCCGCGGAGGGCTCGGCCAGCCAGGCGGCCCAGGCCGGCGCGGCTGCCGCAGCGGACGCGACCGGAGCGCCGACCGCGGAGCAGGCGGCGGCGGGTCCGGGTGCGGCTTCTGGTGCCGGTGCTGGTGCGGCTTCCGGTGCCGGTGCCGGTGCTCCCGCACGGCCGCGTCGGACGCGCAGCGCCAGCCAGGGCTCGGTGAGCCAGGCGGCGGCCCGGGAGGAGGACGCGGCGACGCGCAAGCAGGCCGCGGCCGAGGGTGACACCGCCCGGGCCGCGACGGCAGCGCCGACGGAGGGACCGGCCGCCGAGGCATCGGTGGCTCAAGAGGCATCAGCGGCTCAAGAGGCATCTGCGGCGGCCCAGGGAGCGTCGGTGGCTCAAGAGGCATCGGTGGCTCAAGAGCCCACCCCCGCGAGCCCCGCGCCCACGCCCGCCGGTCCGCGCCGCGCACGCAGCGCCTCGGAGGGCTCGGCCTCCCAGCGGACCGGTACCCAGGAGCCGGCCCCGACGGAAACGCCGGCACCGGCGACCCCTGAAGCACCGGCGGCCTCTGGGGCACCGGCTGCCTCCACGACACCGGCGGTCCCTGGAGGACCGGCAGAACCGGTGGCACCGGCGGAGTCGGCGGCATCATCCGAGTCGGCATCATCCGAGTCGGCGGCACCAGTGGCACCGGAGGCACCGCCGGAGTCGGACGGCTCCGACCGCCCCGCCCGTCGGAGCACGGCGCCGCGCAGCTCGGACGCGCCGTGGCACCACGCCCGCCCGGCCTTCGACGAGCCGGAGCGGGCCCCAGAGCCGGAGCGGGCTCCTGAGGCGGAACGGCCCTCCGAGGTGGACCGGCCTTCCGATGCGGAACGGCCCTCCGAGCCGGATCAGCCCTCCGAGCCTGAGCAGGCCCCTCAGCCGGAGCGCCCCTCCGATCCGGAGCGCCCCTCCGATCCGGAGCGCCCCTCCGATCCGGAGCCGCGAAAGGCAGCCGAACCCCCTACCCCCGACAACCCCCGCACCCCCGACGACCCCGACCCCACCGGAGGCCCGCAGTGAACGACGCACTCGACGTCGCCCTGCGACTCCTGGCCGTCTTCGTCGTCTTCCTCACCTTCCCGCTGATCGTCGGCCAGACCGAGCACAAGGTGATGGCCCACATGCAGGGCCGCCTCGGCCCGATGTACGCCGGCGGCTTCCACGGCTGGGCCCAGCTCGTCGCCGACGGCGTGAAGTTCGCGCAGAAGGAGGACGTGGTCCCGGCGGGCGCCGACCGCCGCGTCTTCCAGCTCGCCCCCGCCGTCGCCCTGCTGCCGTACCTCCTCGTCCTGCTCGCCATCCCGATCGGCCCGAGCGAGGGCGCCGTCGGCCAGGTCCTCGACGCGGGCGTGTTCTTCGTGCTCGCGGTGATGGGCGTCGGCGTGCTCGGCTCCCTGATGGCCGGCTGGGCCAGCGCCAACAAGTTCTCCCTGCTCGGCGGCCTGCGCACGGCCGCCCAGCTGCTCGCCTACGAACTCCCGATGCTGCTGGCGGCGGCCTCCGTCGCGATGGCGGCCGGCACGGTCTCCCTGCCGGGCATCCTGCACGCCTTCCACTGGTGGTGGGTGCCCTGGCAGATCGTCGGCGCGATCGTCTTCTTCGTCGCCGGACTCGCCGAGCTGCAGCGCCCGCCGTTCGACATGCCGGTCGCCGACTCGGAGATCATCTTCGGCGCGTACACCGAGTACACCGGCCTGCGCTTCGCCCTGTTCCTGCTCGCCGAGTACGCCGGCATCGTGGTCCTGTGCGGCCTGACCACCGTCCTCTTCCTGGGCGGCTGGCACGGCCCGTGGGGCGCCGACGGCCTCGGCTGGGTCTGGACCCTGCTGAAGGCCGCGATCCTCGCCTTCCTGGTCATCTGGCTCCGCGTGACCTACCCGCGGCTGCGCGAGGACCAGCTGCAGAAGCTCTCCTGGACCCTCCTCGTACCCCTCTCCCTCGCCCAGATCGCCCTCACCGGCATCGTCAAGGTGGTGATCAGCTAACCATGGCCCCCATCCCCGGCTCCGGCCTCGCCAAGGGCCTGGCCGTCACCCTGCGCACGATGACGAAGAAGACCGTCACCGAGCAGTACCCGGACGCCCTGCCCGAGCTGCCGCCCCGCACCCGCGGGGTGATCGGGCTGTTCGAGGAGAACTGCACGGTCTGCATGCTGTGCGCCCGTGAGTGCCCCGACTGGTGCATCTACATCGACTCCCACAAGGAGACCGTCCCGCCCGCCGCCCCCGGCGGCCGGGAGCGCAGCCGCAACGTCCTGGACCGGTTCGCGATCGACTTCTCCCTGTGCATGTACTGCGGTATCTGCATCGAGGTCTGTCCTTTCGACGCGCTGTTCTGGTCCCCCGAGTTCGAGTACGCCGAGACCGACATCCGCGAACTCACCCACGAGCGGGACAAGCTCCGCGAATGGATGTGGACCGTGCCGGCCCCGCCCGCCCTGGACCCCGGCGCCGAGGAGCCCAAGGAGATCGCCGCCGCCCGCAAGACCGCCGAGAAACTGGCCGCCGCCCAGGCCGAACCGCAGGAGGGCGAGTCGTGAACCTCGCCGCAGCCGCGCCCCTCGCCGATGCCGCGCACGCCCCGCACGGCTTCCTGTCCCCGACCGGTGTCGAGATCGCCTTCCTCCTCGTCGGACTGGCCACCCTCGGCGCCGCGCTGGTCACCGTCACCACCCGGCAGCTGGTGCACGCCGCCCTGTGGCTGGTGGTCGCGCTCGGCGGTCTCGCCGTGGAGTACCTGCTGCTCACGGCCGAGTTCATCGCCTGGGTGCAGGTCCTGATCTACGTCGGTTCCGTCGTCGTCCTCCTCCTGTTCGGTCTGATGCTCACCAGGGCGCCCATCGGCCGCTCCCCGGACGCCGACTCCGGCAACCGCTGGGCCGCCCTGGCCGTCGCGATCGCCTCCGCCGTCGCCCTGGTGTGGGTGGTAGTCGACGCCTTCCGCACCACCTGGATCGACCTGGACGGCCCGGCCGCCGGCAGCACCCGGGTCACCGGCGCGAGCCTGTTCCGGCACTGGGTGCTGCCCTTCGAGGCGCTGTCCGTGCTGCTCCTCGCGGCACTGGTCGGCGCGATCGTCCTGTCCCGCAAGGCCAAGGCGGACACGGCCCCCGGCCCCTCCGCCGACCTCGACGTCCCCGGTGAGAAGGAAGGCGCCCGCTGATGCACCTCGCCTATCCCGCCGTACTGTCCGCCCTCCTCTTCTGCACCGGCCTGTACGGCGTCCTCGCCCGCCGCAACGCGATCCTGGTCCTGATGTCGGTCGAGATCATGCTCAACGCCGTCAACCTCAACCTGGTCGCCTTCGACGTCTGGCTCAGCCGGACCGCCCAGGAGACCCTGCACTCCGGCCAGGCGCTGACCCTGTTCACCATCACCATCGCCGCCGCCGAGATCGGCATCGGCCTGGCGATCGTGCTCGCCGTCTACCGCAACCGCGGCACCTCCGACATCGACAAGCTCCGCGACACCGCCGAGGGCCCCGACCCCGAGGGCCCCGGCACCCCCGCGGCCGAGAAGGCTGAGGCCTCCGCGTGACCACGACCACCCTCGCCGTCCTCGTCCCCCTCCTGCCGTTCCTGGGGGCCGCGGCCGGCCTGCTCCTCGGCCGCACCGCACCCGGGTTCGTCCGCCCGCTCGCCGTGCTGCCGCCGCTGGCCTCGCTCGTGCTGGCCGCGCTGGTCGCCGTGCGCCAGGGCGGCGGCCCGGCCATCGACGCCCACACCGAGCTGACGCCCACCGGGTCCGTCCCCATCGAGCTGGCCCTGCACATCGACGGCTTCGCAGCGCTCGTCGCCGTCCTGGTCGCGTTCGTCGCGACCTGCGTGCAGATCTACTCCACCGGCTACCTGCGCGACGACCCCCGCTACCCCTCGTACGCCGCCCTCGTCTCCCTGTTCACCTCCGCGATGCTCCTGGTCGTCTACTCCGGCGACCTGATCGTGCTGCTGGTCGGCTGGGAAGTCATGGGCATCTGCTCCTACTTCCTGGTCGGCCACTACTGGGAGACCCCCGAGGCCCGCGCCGCCTCGCTGAAGGCCTTCCTGGTCACCAAGCTCGGCGACGTACCGTTCCTCATCGGCCTGTTCGCCCTCGGCACCGACGCCGGCTCGTTCCGCATCACCCGCGTCCTCGGCACCGTCGCGAGCGGCGGCCTCGACCACCCGACACTGATCGCGCTGCTGCTGCTCGCGGGCGTCGCGGGCAAGTCGGCGCAGTTCCCGCTGCACACCTGGCTCCCGGACGCGATGGCCGGTCCGACGCCGGTCTCGGCACTGATCCACGCCGCGACGATGGTGGCCGCCGGTGTCTACTTCATCGCCCGTCTCCTCCCGGTGTTCGAGGCCTCCCAGGCCGCGATGGTGGTCCTCGCCGTCATGGCCGCCGTGACGATGGCCGGCTCCGGCCTCGCCGCGCTCGCCCAGGACGACATCAAGCGCGTCCTCGCCTACTCGACCATCGGCCAGCTCGGGTACATGACCGGCGCCCTCGCCGTGGGCGACCGCGGTGCCGCCGTGTTCCACCTCCTGTCCCACGGCGCCTTCAAGGCGCTGCTGTTCCTCGCGGCCGGCGTGATCATCCACGCCGCCGGCACCAACTCGCTGGCCGCCATGTCCCGCATGCACGGGCTGCGCGACCGCGTCCCGGACGCCTACTGGACGATGACCGTGGCGCTCCTCGCGCTCGCCGCGATCCCGCCCTTCAGCGGCTTCTTCTCCAAGGAGTCCGTCCTCGGCGCCGCCGAGCACGCGACCGCCGGCCACACCGAGAACGTCCCCGGCGCCGCCGGCTGGATCGTCCTAGTCGCCGGCCTGCTCACCGCCCTGCTGACCGCCGCGTACGCCACCCGGCTGTGGCTGCTGGCCTTCCGCGGCCGGGGCGCCGAGGCCCCCGACCACGGCAGGCAGCCGCTGACCATGACGGTCGTGCTGTGGGTCCTGGCGGTCCCCTCCCTCGCCTTCGGCGGGCTCGCCTACCGCTCGCTGCCCGGCTGGTTCGACGGCCGCGACCTGACCCCGACCCTGCTCACCTCGATCCTGGGCACGGGCCTCGCCGTGGTCGGCGGGCTGCTCACCTACGGCGCCTGGCAGCGCACCAGCGCACTCGCCGCCCGCACGCCCCTGGGCGCCGTCGCCGCCCACCCCGAGGGCGACGCCGGACTGGTCGAGGCCGAGGCCATCGCCACCCACGAGCCGGCCTACGGCGACATCGCCTACGCCCCCGACCCGGCCGACCCGTCACGGCTGCTGCTCGGCCCGCTGCGCCGGCCCGCGGCGGCCGGCTTCCACCTGGACGCCGTGTACACGGCGCTGTTCGTCCGGCCGGTCCAGGCCGCGGCCGGCCTCGTCCGGTTCCTCGACCGCGAGGTCGTCGACACCTACGTACGCGCCGCCGCCGCCGCGCCCCGGCTGCTCGGGGCCGCCGTACGGCGCGCGCAGACCGGCAATGTGCAGACCTATGTGAGCGCGCTGCTCGCCGGCACCGTCGTCCTGGCGGTCGCCGTCCTCCTCGTCGCCACGGGAGCGTGAGCAGGCGTGATCGATATCAACGAGTCCGTGATGCAGTTCCTTCTGGCATTCGTCGTCGTCGGCCCGCTCCTCGGCGCCGCCGCCGCTCTCCTGCCGGCTCCGCCCGGACTGAAGGGGAAGTCACCCGGGCAGGCGGTGCTGCGGCACGGCGTGGCCGTCACCGGCGCGGTCCTCATCGCCGCGATCGTCCTCGCGCTCGGCTTCGACCACGACCATCCGTCGAAGATGCAGGCCACGACCGACATCAGCTGGATCCCCGCACTCGACGTGCGGATCCACCTCGGCATCGACGGCATCTCCCTCCCCCTTCTGGTCCTGACCGCGCTGCTGACCTTCCTCTGCGCGCTCTACTCGTACTTCAAGCCGCCGGCGGGCCCGACCCCGAAGGCGTTCGTCGCGCTGGTCCTCCTGCTCGAGTCCGGCACCCTCGCCACCTTCGCCGTCCTCGACCTGCTGCTGTTCTTCCTCGCGTTCGAGACGGTGCTCATCCCGATGTACTTCCTCATCGCCCGCTGGGGCGGCGAGGGCCGGACCCGGGCCGCCTGGAGGTTCATCCTCTTCACGCTGCTCGGCTCCGTGGTCATGCTGCTCGGCCTGCTCCTGATCGGAATCAAGGCGGGCACGTTCGACATGGTGGCACTCGCCACTGACAACGGCCGGTCGCTGACCGCGTCCGTGCAGGTCATCGCCGTTCTGGCGATCGGGATCGGGCTCGCGGTGAAGACGCCGATGTGGCCGCTGCACAGCTGGCTGCCCGACGCCCACACCGCCGCGCCGACCGTCGGCTCGGTGCTGCTGGCCGGCGTCCTGCTGAAGATGGGCACCTACGGGTTCGTGCGCATCCTGCTGCCGGTCGCACCGGACGGCTTCCGCACGTTCGCGCCGTACCTCGCCGCGTTCGCCGTCGTCGGCATCATCTACGGATCCCTGGCCTGCCTGGCCCTCGCCAAGCAGGGCGCGAAGGGCGACCTCAAGCGCCTCATCGCCTACTCCTCCGTCGGCCACATGGGCTTCGTCCTGCTCGGCATCGCCACCATGACCCCGACCGGCGTGAACGGCGCCCTCTTCGCCAACATCGCCCACGGCCTCATCACCGGCCTGCTGTTCTTCCTGGTCGGCGCGCTGAAGGACCGCACCGGCAGCACCGACCTCGACACCCTTGCCGAGGAGACCGGCGCCGCCCTGTACGGCAAGGCCCCGCACCTCGGCGGGCTCCTCGCCTTCGGCGCCGTCGCCTCCCTCGGCCTGCCCGGACTCGCCGGCTTCTGGGGCGAGATGCTCGCCCTGTTCGGCTCCTTCGAGCCCGCCGCGGGCCTCAGCCGGCCGGCCTTCCTCACCTTCATGGCGATCGGCGCGTTCGGCACCCTGCTGACGGCCGCGTACATGCTGATCGTGGTCCGCCGGGTCTGCATGGGCGGCATCGAGAACGAGACCCCGAAGCTCGCCGACGTCCACGGGTACGAGTTCGCCGCCTGGACCCCGCTCGTCGCCCTCACCGTCCTCGCCGGACTGTGGCCGAAGACCCTGCTCGGCCTGACCGACCCGGCCGTGCAGCAGCTCCTCGCAGGAGGCTCCCGATGAGCACCCAGCCCCTTGCCGAGTCGCTCGTCCAGTCCGTCGACTGGCTCGCGATCGCCCCGCCCACCATCACGGCCGTCGTGGCGCTCGGTGTCCTCGTCGCCGACCTGTTCGTACCGGAGACCCGGAAGGCCGTGCTCGGCTGGGTCTCGGTCGCGGGACTCGCCGCGGCGGCCGTGATGCTCCTGCCCCTGCTGGACGGCGACCGCAGCACCTTCTGCCTCACCGGCCCCACGCGCGCGTGCAGCTACACGGCCGACCACTTCACCCTCGTCATCCAGTTCCTGGTCCTCGGCGGCGCCCTGCTCGCGGCCCTGCTGTCCGTCACCCACCTGGACGACGACCGGCGGCGCGTCCCGGCCGGCGAGTTCTGGTTCCTGCTGCTGTCCTCCGCGGCCGGCGCCGCCCTGCTGCCCGCCTCCCGCGACCTGGCCACCCTGATCGTCGCCCTGGAGGTCGCCTCCCTGCCCGCCTTCGCCCTCGTCGGCATCCGGCACGGCGACAAGCGGTCCTCCGAGGCCGCCCTGAAGTTCTTCCTGTCCTCGGTCACCGCCACCGCGGTCAGCCTGATGGGCATCAGCTTCGTCTACGCCTCCACCGGCACCCTCTACCTCACCCAGGTCGCCCAGCGCCTGCCGCACGTCGACGGACAACTGCACACCCTCGCCCAGGCCGGTGTCGTCCTCACCCTCGTCGGCTTCGCCTTCAAAACGGCCGCCGTGCCCTTCCACTTCTGGGTGCCCGACACCTATGTGGGCGCGCCCCTGCCCGTCGCCGCCTACCTGTCCGTCGTCGGCAAGGCCGTCGGCTTCTCCGGGCTCATCCTCGTCACCGTCGTCGCGTTCCCCTCGTACGCCGACGTCTGGGGGCCCGCGCTCGCCGCCCTCGCCGCCCTCACCATGACCGTCGGCAACGTCGCCGCCCTGCGCCAGCAGGCCACGCGCGCGTACAGCGCCGTACGGCTGCTCGCCTGGTCCTCCGTCGGCCAGGCCGGCTACCTGCTGGTGCCGATCGCCGCCGCCGGTTACACCAAGGACGCCGAGAAGGCGATCGGCTCCACGGTCGCCTACGCCCTGATGTACGCCGCCGTGAACCTCGGCGCCTTCGCCGTCGCCGCCCTCGTGGGCCGCGGCCGGGCGCTGAACCGGATCAGCGACTACCGGGGCCTGTACGCCACCAACCCGCTCAGCGCACTCCTGCTGGCCTTCTTCCTGCTGTGCCTGGCCGGCCTGCCGCCGGGCGTCATCGGGCTGTTCGCCAAGGTCACCGTGTTCTCGGCGGCCGTGGACGCGGGCCTCGGCTGGCTCGCCGTCGTCATGGCCGTCAACGTCGTGATCGCCCTCTTCTACTACCTCCAGTGGACGGCCCTGCTGTTCCGTGCCCCCGAGGGCGAGCCCGCACGGCACCGCGTCCCGGCCCCCCTCACGGCCGCCCTCGCCCTCACCGGAGTCCTCGGCGTCGCCCTCTCCGGAGTGCCCCAGCTGGTCCTCCGCTTCGCGGCCACCGGACTGTTCTAGTCCGCGGCCACCGGCTGTTCCGGTCCGCGGCCACGCGGCTGTTCCAGGACTCTTCACGCGCGCGCGGGGCACCCGTTGCACCACGCGCGCGTGAGGCCGAACCAGTACGTCACCCACTCGGCCCATGCGCGCCACCGCACGTACCAGGGAACTCGTGGCCGCCGCCTGGCGTTGTCCTCAGCGGGAGGGTCCACTGGATCAGAGTGTTCCCCAGCTGCACGACTTGGAGGGCGCACCGTGCACCGCCGGCACAACGGGCTCAGGACCGCAGTACTCCTCGGGGGTCTGTCCGCACTCATCATCGTCATCGGCAGCTTCTTCGGCCGCGCCGGGCTGATCGTCGCCGTCGTGGTGGCGCTCGCCACGAACGCGTACGCGTACTGGAACAGCGACAAGCTGGCGCTCCGCGCGATGCGCGCCCGCCCGGTCAGCGAGTTCGAGGCCCCGGCGCTGTACCGGATGGTGCGCGAGCTCTCCACGCAGGCCCGCCAGCCCATGCCCCGGCTGTACATCTCGCCGACGGAGGCCCCGAACGCCTTCGCCACGGGCCGCAACCCGCGCAACGCGGCCGTGTGCTGCACCGAGGGCATCCTGCGCCTGCTGGACGAGCGCGAGCTGCGCGGCGTCATCGGCCACGAGCTGAGCCACGTCTACAACCGGGACATCCTCATCTCCTCGGTCGCCGGCGCCCTCGCCTCCGTGATCATGTTCCTGGTGAACTTCGCCTGGCTGATCCCGGTGGGCCGCTCGGACGACGACGAGGGCCCCGGCCTGTTCGGCATGCTGCTGATCATGATCCTCGGCCCGCTCGCCGCCACCCTCATCCAGCTGGCCGTGAGCCGCTCCCGGGAGTACGAGGCGGACGCCTCCGGAGCCCAGCTCACCGGCGACCCGCTCGCCCTCGCCAGCGCCCTGCGCAAGCTGGAGACGGGCACCAAGCAGCTTCCGCTGCCCCCCGAGCCCCGGATCGAGACGGCGAGCCACATGATGATCGCCAACCCCTTCCGCCCGGGGCAGGGGCTCTCCAAGATGTTCTCCACGCACCCGCCGATGGCGGAGCGCATCGCCCGACTCGAGAAGATGGCAGGTCGCCCGTGAAGACCATCCTGAACGTCATCTGGCTCGTCCTGAGCGGCTTCTGGCTGTTCCTCGCCTACCTGCTCGCCGGCCTCCTGCTGTGCATCACGATCATCGGCATCCCCTTCGGGATCGCCGCCTTCCGCATCGGCCTCTACGCCCTCTGGCCGTTCGGGTACACCACGGTCGAGCGGCATGACGCGGGCGCCCCGTCCTGCGTCGGCAACGTCCTGTGGCTGGTCCTGGCCGGCTGGTGGCTGGCGCTCGCCCACATCGCCACCGGCATCGCCCTGTGCATCACGATCATCGGCATCCCGTTCGGCATCGCCAACTTCAAACTGATCCCGGTCTCCCTGCTTCCGCTGGGCCGCGAGATCGTCCGCACCGACGAGCCGTTCGCCGTCCGCTGACCCATCCGGCCCCGAACGCCCGTCAGGCCCGCCGACGGCACCCTCACGCCCCGCGCCGGCCCGCCCGCCACGTCCGTACGCCATAGGCCGCCACGCCCACCGCGAGCACGCCCGCACCCACGGCCACCGAGGCCGCGGGCAGCGCGCACGCCAGGGTCGCGCAGCCCAGGAGACCCACCGCGGGCACCACGCGGGACGGCGGGGCCGCGCTCAGCGTCCAGGCCGAGGCGTTGGCGACGGCGTAGTAGACCAGCACGCCGAAGGACGAGAAACCGATCGCGCCGCGCACGTCCACCGTCGCGGCCAGTACGGCGACCACCGCGCCCACGGCCGCCTCCGCCCGGTGCGGCACCCGGAACCGCGGGTGCACGGCCGCCAGCGCACCCGGCAGGTGCCCGTCCCGCGCCATGGCGAGCGTCGTACGCGACACCCCGAGGATCAGCGAGAGCAGAGCCCCCAGCGCGGCCACGGCCGCCCCGGCCCGCACCACCGGCACGAGCCCCGGCACCCCGGCCGCCCGCACCGCGTCGGCCAGCGGCGCCGCCGTCTGCCCGAGCCGGCCGGCACCGAGGACGGCGAGCACGGCGATGGTCACGCACGCGTACACCACCAGAGCGATGCCCAGGGCCCACGGGATCGCCCGCGGAATCGTGCGCGCAGGATCGCGCACCTCCTCCCCGAGGGTGGCGATCCGCGCGTATCCGGCGAACGCGAAGAACAGCAGCCCAGCCGCCTGGAGCACCCCGCCCGCACCCGACGACAGGCCGACGTCCAGCCGGCCCGCCTCGGCCCGCCCGGAGGTGAGGCACGCGGCGACCACGGCCGTGAGAACGGCCAGCACGACGGCCACGATCAGCCGCGTCAACCACGCCGACTTCTGGATGCCGCCGTAGTTCACGGCGGTCAGGGCCAGCACGGCGGCGACCGCCACCGCGTGCGCCTGTCCCGGCCACACGTACGCGCCCACGGTGAGCGCCATCGCCGCACAGGAGGCCGTCTTGCCGACCACGAACGCCCAGCCGGCCAGGTGCCCCCAGAAGGAACCCAGCCGCTCCCTGCCGTACACGTACGTGCCGCCCGACGCCGGGTAGCGGGCGGCGAGCCGGGCCGAGGACATGGCGTTGCAGTAGGCCACCACGGCCGCGACGGCCAGCCCGGCCGGCAGCCCGGACCCGGCCGCCCGTGCGGCCGGTCCCGGAGCGGAGAAGACGCCGGCGCCGATCATCGCACCGAGGCCGACGACCACGGCGTCCCGCACCCCCAGACCGCGGCGCAGACCAGTACCTGTAGGTGTCATGCGCCGCACCCTACTGAGCGCGGCAACCGGCGGCCGGGCCCGTGACGTCCTCTTCATCGACACGGCACGAACACGCGCGCGACGGACGGCGGGTCCTCACCGGAAACCTAGGGCCCGGACAGTGCGGACACAGCGCGGAAGGGCAGGTTCACGGCATGAGCATCATCGGTTGGATCATCCTCGGACTGCTGGCCGGAGCCATCGCCAAGGTCCTGCTGCCGGGACGTGACCCCGGCGGCTTCATCGGCACGACTCTCATCGGCGTCGCGGGCGCGTTCATCGGGGGCTGGATCTCGGCCCGCTGGCTCGACCACCCGGTCAGCAAGCACTTCTACGACGGCGCGACCTGGGCCGCGGCCATCGGCGGCTCCCTGGTGCTGCTGATCGTCTACCGCATCCTGTTCGGCAACTCCCGCGACTGAGCGCGGCACGCCGGTGCGGGGCGCCGGTTCAGCACGGAAGGGTGGGCACCACGGGGGTGCCCACCCTTCTCCTCAGGCTTCTTCGTCCTGCCTGTCCTACCGGTAGTTCACGAACTGCAGCGCGAAGTCGAAGTCCTTGCCCTTGAGCAGGGCGATCACGGTCTGCAGGTCGTCGCGGCTCTTGGAGCTGACCCGCAGCTCGTCACCCTGGACCTGGGCCTTGATGCCCTTGGGGCCCTCGTCGCGGATGATCTTCGCCACCTTCTTCGCGTTCTCCTGGGAGATGCCCTCCTCGATCGAGGCGAAGATCTTGTACTCCTTGCCGGAGAGCTGGGGCTCGCCCGCGTCCAGTGCCTTCAGCGAGATACCGCGCTTGATCAGCTTGGACTGGAAGACGTCGAGGACGGCCTTCACCCGGTCTTCGGAGTTCGCCTCCATGAGGATCTTTTCACCGGACCACGAGATCGAGGCACCCACGCCCTTGAAGTCGTAGCGCTGCGAGATCTCCTTGGCGGCCTGGTTGAGGGCGTTGTCGACCTCCTGCCGCTCGACCTTCGAGACGATGTCGAAACTGGAGTCGGCCATGTCCTGTGGCTCCTTGTATCGGGTGCGTATCGGGTGCGTGCCGGCGTGCGCGGCGGCGACCGCCGGGCCCGGTCCAGGACCGGGCCGCATCCGCACCAGCCTAGCCACCTCGCGACCCCGGGGGTGGAGATCAACCGGGTGGCGGAGCACCCCCGTCTATCGGGTATTGTTTACGTCGTTGCCGGGGAACACCGCCGAAAGCGGGGTTCGAGCGGCATCAAAACCCGGCGGTGTGCCCGAGCGGCCAAAGGGAGCAGACTGTAAATCTGCCGGCTCAGCCTTCCCAGGTTCGAATCCTGGCGCCGCCACGCTGAGTAAGGCCCCCTCCTAACTGCGGATACGCAGAGTGGAGGGGGTCTTTGCGTTGGTCGGCGACATTCGAGCAGATCCAGAAATTGCCGACTTGTCTCACTTGTTCCGCGGCTGAAGCACCCGCGCTGGAGCACCTGCGCCGGAGCACCTGCTGGAGAGGGACTGCTTCAGCAGCCCGCCAGGGTGAGCCACGCGCGGCCCGCGATCTTCCCCGCGTCCCGGAGCTGTCGGGCCGACAGCCGACGGGCGACGGACGACCGGCCAGGGAGACCGGCCGATTGGTCGACGCCACTTCCCGGGCGGCTCCGAAACGCGAGACTCTGGTGGACGGTGACCGCGGAGCCTCGAACAAATACCGGCTGAAGCGCATCTCACGCTGTGGGGAGCCCACCTCGGCTCCTACGGTCCTCAGCGCGACGGGCACCGTCGCGACCTACCGAAGGAGGCCAGCCGATGAACCTCCCGTCGTACCGTGACCGCACCAGCACGACAGCACCACCACGGCTCCCGGGCCGGGCCGCGAAGGCGAGGAGACTGAGCGCCACCGCCGCGGCGGCGATGCTGCTGACGGGCTGGGCTGCGGACACCCTCACGTCATCCCCGTCCACCAGTGGCCCCGGCCTACCCTCCGCCAGGCACATCCACTCCCCGACGTCCTCCGCGCCGGACCGCGCCGCAGCCGCCGCCTGCACCAACAGCACGAAGCTGGCCGGGTGGTCGAACCGTCGGCTGGCCATGCTGACCATCGCCGTCCCGGTGTCGGAGGCCTCGGTGTCCGACGCCACTCCCGAGGTGAGCGCCGGTGCGGGCGGTGTGATCCTGTTCGGCAGCAAGGCGCCCTCCGACCTCGGCGCCCGGCTGACCACCCTGAAGTCCCACGTACCCGGGCACCTGGGCCTGCTGGTGATGACCGACGAGGAGGGCGGCGGCATCCAGCGCATGGCGAACCTCGCCGGGTCCCTGCCCTGGCCCGCGTACATGGGCGCGCACTGGACCCCGGACCAGATCCAGCAGAACGTCACGAAGGTCGCCACCAGGATGGCGGCCGCCCAGGTGAACATGGACCTCGCGCCGGTGGTCGACGTCGACGGCAGGAACGTGGCCCCCGGCAGGACCAACCCCGACGGATGGCGGTCCTTCAGCGGCAGCACCTCGGTGGTCTCCAAGGACGGCGTCGCGTACATGAACGGGCTGCGTGCCGGACACGTGATCCCGGTCGTCAAGCACTTCCCGGGCCTCGGCGGCTCCAGCTACAACTCGGACTTCGGTCCCGCCCGCACCCTGCCCTGGTCCACCCTGCAAAAGGTGGCCATCCCGCCGTTCACCGCGGCCATCAAGGCGGGCGCCCCGGCCATCATGGTCTCGAACAACGTCGTTCCGGGCCTGGGCACCAATCCGGCGAGCCTGTCGCCGACCGGCATCAACACCGTGCTGCGCGGCCGGCTGGGCTTCAAGGGGCTGGTGATCACCGACTCCCTCAGCGCCAAGGCGATCTCCGCCGCCGGCTTCAGCGTCCCCGCCGCCTCCGTCCAGGCCCTGCGCTCAGGCGCCGACATGGTCCTGTTCGACCTGGGGAGCAATGTCGGCTCCCAGACGTCCTCGATCGCCACGGCGATCACCGATGCGGTGGCCGGCGGACACCTCGCCCGCAGCCGGCTGATCGACGCGGCGGGACACGTCCTGGCCGTCCGGCACGTGAACCTCTGTTCCTGAGGCCGCGAGTCCGCCGGTCCCCACGACGCCCAGGACGTCTTCGACGCCAGGGCCGAACGCGTCACAAGGCGTCTTCGACGCCCAGGGCCGACCGCGCCACAAGGCGTCCTGGACGCCCAAGGCCGAACGCGCCACGAGGAGGACGCGACCGCCGCCTTCCGCGAGTGGATGCGGTCCTCGGCCGCTCGGGCCGACCACGCTTGGCCGTGCCCGCGCGCACGGCCGTACTGCGACTGCTCACCGGTGAGAGTGACGCCGTGCCGGTCAGCCGGCTCGCCGGCCGCGGTGGTCAGCGCCAGCCGGTGTCGTGGCTGAGCCGCTGGTCGTGGGCGTCGTACTGGTCGACGCTGGTGATGGTGCGGCCGTTGGGGATGGGTGCGGCCCAGGCGCGGTAGGTGGTGCCGGGGACGGTGACCGTGGTGGCTTTGGCCTGGGTGCCGTCGGAGAGGGAGACGATGCCGTAGGCGACATTGGCTTCGGGGTTGGAGACCATGAGCCGGCTGCCGCTGAGGCCCTTGTCGTGCAGGCCCCACAGTCCCAGACCGGCCGAGGCCTGGGGGTCGTGTGTGCCGGTGACGGGCTGGCAGTCGGCCCAGGGGCCGCCCTGGTGGTCGATGCGGACGCCGCCGATGTACATGCGCTGGCACAGCAGTGAGGTGCCCGGTGCGGTGGTTCCGTCGGGGTACGTGGGCAGGGTGTAGCCCTTGGGCAGTGTCCGGTGGAACTCCAACGCCACCGACCAGCGTTGACCGCCTGTCGTGCCCTCCGCCACCCGGACACTGACCGTGCTGGGCGCCGGCGTGGCAGGGGGGCTCGTGCGGGGCGAGGGCCGGCTCGCAGGGCTTTCGGCACCGGGCGGTGACGTCAGGAACGAAACTGCCAGGCCGAGGCCGAGGACGCAGGCGGCACTGGCCAAGGCAGCCGCGGCACGGCGGCGTTTTCTGCGGGTGCGCGCGGCGGTCAGGATCCGGTCGACGGGAGCCGGGGACGAGGGGTAGGCGTCGCGCGACCGGGCGAAGGCGGCGCGTACCCAGTCTTCTTGGCCGTGGTCGGAAGTCATCGTGCCTCTGCAGGGCGGCTGGGGAGGAAGTTGCGGGCGAGAGCCGAACGGCTGCGCAGTTTGGCCAGGGCCCGGGACGCCTGGCTCTTCACGGTGCCGGCCGAACAGCCCAGCACGTCGGCCACTTCCTCGACGGACAGATCCTCGCAGTAGCGCAGCACCACGACCGCCCGCTGCCGCTCGGGCAGCGTGGCGAGTTCGCGGGCCAGGGTGTCGTACACGTCCCCGCCCCCGGCACCCGCCCCGTCGTCGTGGACGGGACCGGTGTCGGGCAGCGACGGCAGAAGGAGGTGGGTGATCCTGCGGCGGCGATGCCGGCTGCGATTGGTGTTGACC
Organism: Streptomyces musisoli; assembly: GCF_016741855.1. Lineage (GTDB taxonomy): Bacteria > Actinomycetota > Actinomycetes > Streptomycetales > Streptomycetaceae > Streptomyces > Streptomyces musisoli. Next base: position 172,700 of record NZ_JAERRH010000004.1, read on the forward strand.
AGGGCGCGCCGAACGTAGTGTTCGGCGCGCTCCGGATCCAGCCGCGGCCAGTGCGGGTACACCTTCGCCAGCGTCGTCTGCACCAGGTCCTCCGCCTCGTGGAAGTCGCCGGTGAGCAGGTACGCGGTGTGGGTCAGGGCCCGCCAACGGGCGGCGACGAACCGGGAGAACTCCGAGTCCGGTCCGCGGTCCGCGGCCCTGCGGTCACTTGGCTGCACGGCAGGAGGTGCCCGTCCTTCGTCTGAGTGGTCAGCGCCAGCCGGTGTCGTGGCTGAGCCGCTGGTCGTGGGCGTCGTACTGGTCGACGCTGGTGATGGTGCGGCCGTTGGGGACGGGTGCGGCCCAGGCGCGGTAGGTGGTGCCGGGGACGGTGACCGTGGTGGCTTTGGCCTGGGTGCCGTCGGAGAGGGAGACGATGCCGTAGGCGACATCGGCTTCGGGGTTGGAGACCATGAGCCGGCTGCCGCTGAGGCCCTTGTCGTGCAGGCCCCACAGTCCCAGTCCGCCCGAGGCCTGGGGGTCGTGTGTGCCGGTGACGGGCTGGCAGTCGGCCCAGGGGCCGCCCTGGTGGTCGATGCGGACGCCGCCGATGTACATGCGCTGGCACAGCAGTGAGGTGCCCGGTGCGGTGGTTCCGTCGGGGTACGTGGGCAGGGTGTAGCCCTTGGGCAGTGTCCGGTGGAACTCCAACGCCACCGACCAACGGTGCCCGTCCACCCGGCCCTTGCCGATGACCTGCCTGACCACCTGCGGCACCTTCTGGTGAGTGGAAGCGGACCGCTTGGCGACGACGGACACGGGCGCGGGTGCGGATGCCGGGCGGGCGGCCGGGCCCGCCGCCGCCTCGCTCGCGGAGGCGCCGAACGAGATCCCTCCGAGCGCGGCGACCGCGGCGGTCGCTATCGCTGCCTTCCTGGCAAAACTGAGAGCCACGGAGCTTTTTCCCCTTCAATGCTGCCGCCCGGCACCCCGCCGGGCGGTCCTCGACGGCCGGCGCGCTGGGCCCGCGTGCCGGCCTGCCGCGACCGCCAGGAGCGGTGGCCGCGGCTCGGACGTCCGCCCGTAGGTACTCCCAAACGCCCACGGCGGGTTGCACGCCCCGTGAATCGGTTCGCGGTCTCCCGCCTCGCTCGGGCGGGGGACCGGGCACCGTCATACGACGAGAGGGCCCGTGACCAGCGAGAATGCTGGACTCGGGCCCTCTCGACGTCCGCGGATGCCGGACGCGGATCCTCTCGTCGTTCAAAAATGGCGGACGCGGACCCCCTCGTCGTTGCGAGGCGGCCGGGAGGTCGTGTGGAGCGGAGATCCCCGCCCGCGCCGTATCAGGACCGACGGGGCGCGGGCCGCGTGACCGGTCCGGGCGTCTGGCAGCCGGGCGTGCAGACCCAGAGCCGGAAGAGCAGCCCCCGATGGCGCAGTTCACACAGCACCCGGCCGCTCGCTCCCAGCGGGCGGGCGCACACGGCACAGTCCAGGGCCATCTGCTGGCGGGGGCCGAGCCGGGCGACGTCGGGGAGATGCGGATGCGCCATGACGGGGCTGCTGCTGCTCATCTGGCGCCTCTTACGGGGAGTTCGGGCAAGGGCTCTCTTACGGACGGGCGCCCGCCTGGAGTGTGCGGGAGGAACGGTCCGCACTCCGGCACGCCGCCTCCGGCCCGGTGGCCGGCCGGAGGCGGGCTCTGGCCATGCACAGGGCGGCCAACCGGGTCCGCCTGAACGGGTCTGCGTACATGCGTCATTGATGCCGAGCCTTCAACTGTTCTCGGACCGCGGCCGGTCTCGCGGCCGAGGCCGACCGTGTCGGTGCGTTCCCGGCGCCGGACGGCAGCGAGGCGCCCGCGGTCGGGCCTCGCCCATCGGTCATGGCCGTCGGGGGAGGGGAGGGGCCGGCAGACCCGCATCGGCACGGGTCGCCGGCCCGCCTTTCACAGGTCGTCCGACCGCCGACGCCAAACCGTCCCGGACTGATCCGCGGAGCGATTCCAGCCGTCGTTCTGGCTCTGCTGCGTCAGTGGCGCGCCGGCTTGAGGAGAACGGGGAGACAGCCGTTCGTGGTGTTTCTGCGGACGTTCGCCGCCTGCCGGTGGCATCCCGGACTGGGGTGGTTGTTCGTTCGCCGCTTCACCGGTGAGTGATTCGGGGGCTTGCGCCCTGTGCCGCGGCAGCGTCCGCCTGGGCGGCCTGGTAAGGGTGATCTGGCGTACCACCTGCTGGAAACAGGCGAGAGACGCGAAAGTCGGCAGGGCGGCGGCCGAGGCGCTGACGATGTCTCTCGGAGCCTGCGCGGCACACAGCGTCATGGCGATGGCGGAAAAGACCAGAAGCACGGACCAGGAATGGAAAGCCCGACGCTGATAAAGAGCCGCCCGGAGAATGGACAGCGACGCGACCAGCCAGGGGCCGAACACCAGCAGGGGCCACCAGGAGACCACACTGCTCTGCGTGCGGGACGCCGCCACGAAGCGCAGCGGATCGTAGGCGATCAGGCCGCCGAAGGTGCTCACGGCGGAGGCGATGGCCGTCGCCAGCGCGACGATGACGTAGCCGGCGATCCGGATCCTGCTCGTACGCTGCCGTGTCCTGACCTTGCGATGGCCCCGGGGCGGAGCCTTCACCGGTGGCAGCTCGGCCGTGAGCTCCACCAGGGCCTCGCGCGGGGTCTTCGCGGCCGGACCGGCGAGCTGGTCCTCGTGGCGTGCCGCCGGGATCCTCGGCTGCTGCTCGATGGTGTCGCGCAGCATGAAGGCCAGTTCCTCCGCGGGGTCCCAGCTCGAGTCGGGAGCGACCAGGGGCGGACCGTACTCGTCGGTGGGCGCCCGGTGTCTGCCCCCGCCGCCCTGGTATTCGTCCGGATAATCGACGGGGAACTCGGGGTGATACCCGAACTCAGGTGACATGAGATGGTTCGATCATTCCGTCGCGGAGCCGCCGAATGCGACCCCCGAACTGACCCAACCTCTTGAAAGGCTTTCCTCCAGGAATGTGATGGAGTCCATGAATTGCTGGAGAATGTCTTCGGTCACCTCGAGCGTGACGGGAAGTCCACCCTTCATCAGGACTCCCTTTGTGGTATCCATGCCGGTCGATGCGGGCAGATAGGTGTAGGAACCCAGCCGCACGGGAGGCCGCCCGGCAGTCGAGCGGGACGAACCTGGAACCGAATCCAGCGACCGTCCCGTCATTACCTTCGTCATGTTGTAACTAACGCCGCCATCCGGTGGTGGGTGCGCTGCGAACGGGTGAAGGATTACTAAGAATATCCGGCTCAATTATTTGGGCCCGCGCAGCCGGTATGAGGAGTGAAAAGCGGACGATGCGTGAGCCTGTAAAACTTCCTGGCGATCATCCGTTGATGCAGTTGCCGCGGGTCAGGCCGGTGCGGTGGGGCGCAGGGCGAGCAGAGCGACGTCGTCGGTGGTGTCGGCACCGAACTTGATGATCAGTTCGTCGCAGAACACGTCGAGGGGGGTCCGGGAGTGACCGGCGGTGTGCCGGCGCAGGCGGGCCATGGCCTCGTCGAGCGATTCGCCGCGGCGTTCGATGAGACCGTCGGTGAAGAGCAGCAGGGTGGAGCCGGGTGGCAGCGGGTCGCGGGCGGACAGACGCGGCACGCCGGGATCCATGCCGATCAGCAGGCCCCTGCCCGCGTCGAGGTAACGGGTCTCGCCCTCACGGGTGGTCAGCAGCGGCGGCAGGTGGCCGGCGGAGGAGTGGTGCAGCACCACGCCGTCGCCCTCGCACTTGGCCAGGCCGTAGACGCAGGTGGCGGTGGAGTGCGGGTTCAGGGTGTGGCTCGCCAGGTCCAGGCGGCGCAGGACCTCCCCGGGCGGTTCCGGACTGTCGACGGCGATACCGCGCAGCATGTTGCGCAGTGTGCTCATGGCGACGGCGGCCTGGAGGTCGTGGCCCGACACGTCACCGATGACCAGCACGGTGTCGCCGCCCGGCGGCACGAAGGCGTCGTACCAGTCGCCGCCGACCTCGGCGGTGGTGCTGGAGGGCACGTGCCGGGCGGCCATCTCCAGCCGCTCCACCCGGGGCAGTTCGGGCAGCAGGGCACGCTGGAGGTGTTCGGCGTTGGAGCGGGTGTGCTGGTGCAGACGGGCGTTGTCCACCCCGAGGGCGATGCCCCGGACCAGCTCCGCGATCAGCGGGATGTCCTCCTTGGTGAACGGCTGCTCGTCCTGGACGCGGACCATGGTCAGGGCACCGAAGACCTCCCGTTGGGCCCGCAGCGGCGAGATGACGGCGCTGCTCGCCCTCAGATGCTCCACCAGCTCCACCTGCCGGGCGTCCAGGGGACCGGGGGCCCGGCTGGACGGGGGCACGTCGGTCACCAGCAGGGGGCCCGCGCCGCGCAGCACCCTGGGCAGGGAATCCTGCATGGCCTCGGAGGCCGAAGGAAGCCTGCCGAGGTGCGCCCCGGAGAACCGGCACCTCGGGATCGCGGTGCACGACACAGACCCGCTCCAGCCGGCCGTGCTCGTCGACGAGATCCGCCACGCACCAGTCGGCCAGTTCCCGCGTCAGGACCTGGCACGCCCGCAGCAGTCGCTCCTCCGGATCGAGGGTGCTGGTCAGCGCTCTGCCGGTGTCGGCGAACAGGGAGAGCCACTCCGGTGCCGCCCTCGCCGGGGCCACCGTCTTCGTCTTCCTGGTGGTGGTCGGCAGGTGCACCGGGCCCGGCACCGGCCGCGTCGCGTGCCGGCCGTCCCGCGGAGTGTCCGGCGGGGCGGGGGCGCCGTCGTCGTGGTGAGCTGTGCGACGAACACGGTGCGCCCGTCGACCGCTTCCTGGGTCTGGATGGACAGACGGACCGGGATCACACGGCCGTCATGGTGCAGTGCGGGCACCGGTATCTGGCGGCCCAGGATGCGGGACTCGCCGGTGAGCAGCAGCGAACTGAAGGCCGCCACGTGGCGTTTGCGCAGGTGCTCGGGGATCACGGCGGTCAGCCGCTGCCCGACGAGATCGTGCGCCGGCCAGCCCAGCAGGCACGCCGCGGCGCTGTTCACCGCGATGATCCGGTTGGTGTCGTCGGCCGCGACGGTCGGTACGGGCGCCGCCTCCACCTCGCTCGCGTCCCAGGGCGCGAGATCTGTCGGAGTGGCGCTCGGCGCACCGGGCAGCTGTGTCCACGCGGTGGGCGCTTCCCCGGACAGCTGGCCGGCGATCTGGTCGAGCAGCCAGTGACGGAAGGCCCGGATCTGGGGCAGGGCCGGCAGGGCGAGCAGACTGCTCTGCTGGGCCGCCGCGTCGGCCTCGTCCAGGATCCGGCGCAGGGTCATGACGCGCGGACCGGCATCCACCGCGAACCCCACCAGCAGGGAGAGCGTCGAGCTGTCGGGAGTCTCCTGCTCCACCGCCACCGTCATGGACGCGCAGATCATGTTGCTCACGTCCTGGGCGACGAAGATGTCCTCCGTCCGCACGCCGGCCCAGCGGTCCGTGGAGGAGGCGAGGAACAGCTCGCGCAGCAGCCCCTCCCACTGCTGTTGCGCCGCCCAGTACAACGCGTAGGGCACGTCGTTCAGCGTCACGCTCACCGTCCGGCCGGGCGGCGCCACGGTCTCCCACGCGGACGTCGGCGGCACCGGCGCCTCGGGCCACAGCTCGAACCACACCGTCTTGCGGTCCGCGCCGCTGTGCACGCCGTGGGCGGCGGCCAGCTCCTCGACCAGCGCCAGGCCCCTGCCGGTGCAGGCATAGGGATGGCGGTCGTGCGGCACCAGCCCGCTGCCCGGGCGGTGATCGCTGACCCGCACATGGGCCCGGCCCTCGACGACCCAGGCCAGCACCTCGATCTCGGTGCGCGCATGGATCACCGCGTTGGTGACCAGCTCGCCGACCAGCAGCTCGGCGGTGTCCACCATGTCCGGCGGGACGCCGTCCAGCACCGACCGTACGAACCGGCGGGCCACCACGGCGCTCTCCGGCAGCGGAGGCAGGCGTCGCGACGGCGCTCCCGGCGGACTGGGGCTGCCCATATCGGCTGGGTGCCCAGAAACCACCCCGTGAAAAGGCCGAACACCACCCCGTGGCCGAGCCGTGGAGGCCTGTCGCCGGGCGGGCGGCGGGCGATCGCCGGCGCTGCCCGGTGCCTCCCGGCACCGGGTGGGAGTGTCCCGTGTCACTGGATCCCGACCGTTCGCCACCGGACTTCGACGGACGCGAGTTTGTGTCATCGGAGTTTGATCACCGCAGGTCAGCGACTCAGCGCACCGTCGGTGCGCGCCGGGGGCGTGGTAAACCCGTGGCGCGCTGGAGGTGCCTCTGTCCGCCCTGACGGCCATCTGCACGGGTGCAGCCTGTCGTCACCGTTCCGTCACAAGTGGTCCCGCACGGAACCCTGCCGCTCTCCCGCCCTGTCTGCACTCACGTACCACGACCACGCGTACCGCGGGGCAACAACCGACGACCGAAACCCGCGGACGAGACGACTACAGGGGGACGACAACATGCGTCACAGCAACGGCATTCGCAGGGCGGCTCTGGCGACGACGGCGGTCACGGCCGTCGCGGCGGCGGTGACCGGCATCCTGCCCGGCACCGCCATGGCGGCGAGCACCGCCACCTCCACCCCGCCGCCCGCCTGCTCGGCCTCCGCCCTCCAGGTCAGCGCCTGGCAGGCCGCCCACCGGCCCGTCGGGACCGGGACCGGGGCGGCGGTCGTGCAGTTCACCAACGTCTCCCGGAAGACGTGCGTCCTGAAGGGCCATCCGACGGTCGCGGGCGCCGGCAACGGCTCCCCCGCCCACAACACCCCGCTCAAGGTCACCCCCACCGGCAGGGCGGCCAACGTGACGGTCCGGCCGCACGGCAAGGCGTGGGTGAAGCTGACCTTCGTCCAGGTCCAGGGGGAGGCCGACGGCTACTGCGTGTCGGGCAAGACCCCGAAGGTGTATCCGACGATGGTCATCGGGCTGCCGCACTCCGGGAAGCACCAGGTCGCCCTGAACGACGGGTGGTGGGCCGAGTGCGACAACAAGGTGACCGCCACCCCGGTCTCGGCGGTCAAGCCTTCCTGATCCCCCCGTCCCCACGAATCGAGCAGCCTGCATGACGATCGCAAGGCTCTGACCTGCACGTTTACGAGGAACTGCACATAAATGCAGGTCAGCGACTCAGCGCACCTTCCGTGCGCTGAGTCGCTGACCTGCGGTGATCAAACTCCGCTGACACGAACTCGCGTCCGTCGAAGTCCGATGGCAAACGGTCGAGATCCAGTGGCACGGGACTGGGAGGGTCCCGCCGGTCGCACTCCCCGCGGACTTCACTAGAATCGAACGTGTGAACGAGGACCGTCCGCTGACGCGTCTCGACATGCTGCGCTTCGCCCGCCGTGTCGTCGAACATCAGGCTGCCCGGCAGCTTGCGTCGATCGACCGGTGGATCGCCGACGAGGAGCGCCGGGAGGCGGAACGGCAACGCCGCCTCGCCGTCCGGAAGGACGCTCCGCAGTGGGCCGTCGAGCGCGGCCTGAACGGCCGCAGCGCGGTGTACGTCCACGTCGGCGGCTGTACGGGCGCCGGCGGCCGGGCGAAGGGCGTCGAGCGGGAGCAGGCGGTACGGGCCCTCACCGACGGAGGTGTCCCCGCGTGCCCGCTGTGCCGGCCGGACACCGCACTGGGAATACTCGAATGACCGGCCCGGGTGCGGGCCCGGGCGGTCCGGATGATGCTGGAGCCATGGCCGGGAAACGTCCCATCATCGTGCACCTGCCGTCCCCGACCGGCGGTCGCCGGGTGCGGGTGGACGGCGAGATCCTCGGCCTCGCGCACAACGTGGGGGACCTGGTGGAGTTCCTCCGCCGGGCGGGGCTGGAGATCGAACCGGAAGAGGTGGCCGACTCGCCGCTGATCGACTGGCGCGGGGTCGGCCCCGACCGGTGGGAAGCGGAGACCCTGACCTGACCACGCCGCCCCGCTCCGCCGCGCCGCCGTCACGATCTGGGCGGTCAGGGGGCCTGAGCGGCCGGTGGCCAGGGGGAGCGGTCAGGCGGCCTGAGCGGCCGGGCGCCGGCCGGGGCGGTCAGGCGTCCGGGGGTCGCTGTGGTCAGCCGTCCAGCCGGTGGCGTACGGGGTTGTCCGTCGTCCCGCCGGTGCGTACGGGACGGTCAGCCGGCCGGGCGGCCGTGTACGGACGGTCGGGCGACCGGCCGGTCGTGTGCGGGACGGTCGGCCGGCCGGGCGGTGGCGCACGGGCGTCCCGTTGCGGGCACACTGACGGCATGTCCTCCCGACGCAGAGCCTGTCCCGTGTGCCGTCGCGAGATCGCCGTCGTGGCGGGCCGCTTCGCGCGGCACGATCCGCCCGGGGCGCGGCAGAGCGGGGAACTCGTCTCCTGCCCCGGATCGCGGCGGCAGGCGCAACTCGGCGCGGTGCAGCCGTCCCTGGACGGTCATGTCGTACCGGACCTTCCCGGGCAGCTGCCCCTGTTCTGAGTGCTGACGAGCCGACAGCCGGGTGGGCGGGGAGGGACGCTGACGGCTCATCGGCAGAATGCCGGGCGGTGCGCAGAGCAGGTACAGCCGTTCAACGGCCGGCGGCCCGCGTCAGTTCCCGGCCACCGACTTGACCGCGACCGACACCGGCGTCGAACCACTGACCAGCTCGAGGGTGAGACCGGCCGTCGCCGGCGTGTCCACCAGCTCCGCGAGGACGGCCGCCACGTCGTCCCGCGGGATCGCGCCGCGCCCCGTGTGCGCCTCCATGCGCACCAGGCCGGTCCCCGCGTCGTTCGTCAGCGCGCCCGGACGCAGGATCGTCCAGTCCAGTGCCTCCTGCCGGGTGACGTACGCGTCGGCCTCACCCTTGGCGCGCAGATACACGTCGAAGACGTCGTCCCCCTGGTGCGCGGGATCCGCGCCCATCGAGGACACCACCACGAAGCGGCGTACGCGCGCGCGTACGGCCGCGTCCGCGAACAGCACCGCCGCGCCCCTGTCCACCGTGTCCTTGCGGGCCGTGCCGCTGCCCGGGCCCGCGCCGGCCGCGAAGACCGCCGCGTCCGCACCCTGGAGGTGCGCCGCGACCCCTTCCACCGAGGCGGACTCCAGGTCGAGCAGGACGGGTTCCGCGCCGGCGGACCGCAGATCGTCACCCTGCTCGGGCTTGCGGATGATGCCCGCGACCTCGTCCCCGCGCGCGGAGAGCAGACGCTCCAGCCGCAGCGCGATCTGACCATGACCACCAGCGATGACAATGCGCATGATTCCGACCGTACGCCCGAAGGGCCGCATCCGCCGCACGAGTTAACCGGCGCGCCCGACACGACCCCGGCACACGCACCGACGCGCGCCCGGCCCGCCCGCACCGACGCGCACCCGGCCCGCCCGCACCGACGCGCACCCGGCAAGGCCCCGGCACACCCCACCGACGCGCGCCCCGGACGGGCCTGCACACCGCACCGACGCGCGCCCGGCCCGGTCCTGGCACACTCCACCGACGCGCGCCCGGCCTGCCCCACGCACACCGCACCGACGCGCACCCGGCAAGGCCCCGGCACATCCCACCGACGCGCGCCCGGTGCGGGCTCACGACACCTCCCCACGCCCCTGCCGCGGCAGCCCGAGTTCCGCTGCCGCCGCCGAGTTGCAGTACTCGCGCACCGCGCTGGTACGGGCCACCACCCGGCCCCGGTGCACCACGATCCGGCTGTAGGCCAGGGAGAGCGCGCCGGCCAGATGCTCGCCGCGGACGGCGAGCAGCTCGGCGGGGAAGCCCGCCTCCACACGTACCTCCGGCAGGCCCAGCACCGCACGGGCCGAGGCGCACACGGCGCCGTAGGCGTCCTCCGGACGCAGGCCGTGCGCCGAGGCCAGGAGGTAGGCGGCCTCCAGGGGGTCGCCGCGGCCGACGGGGTTCGCGACATCGCGCATGGCCCCGCTGCCGGCCGCCACCCGCACCCCGGCCGCGCGCAGCAGCCGTACCGGCGCCGCGCCCCGCTTGTCGGCGCCGCCGCAGCCGCCCTGGGGCAGGCACACCACCGTCACACCTGCCGCCGCGAGCTGGTCGGCGGCGCGGCAGGCGGCCTCCGCGGGCAGGCGCGCGAGCCCCGCGCACGGTCCGATGGTCACGCCGGGCCGCAGGCCCCCCGCCATGGCCGCGAGCCGGGACAGCCGGGCCGGGTCGGCGGCATCCGTGTGCAGGTCCACCGGGCAGCCGTGTTCGGAGGCCACCTCCAGGACCGCCTCCACGTAGCCGGTGGGGTCCGGATCCAGATCCGGGCAGCCGCCCACCACGGAGGCGCCCATCTTCACCGCGTCCCGCAGCATCGCGAGCCCGTCCGCCCCGGCCACCCCGGTCAGCAGCCGTGGCATGGCCACCGTCGTCAGCTCCGCCAGCCCCCGCAGCGACCGCCGTGCCTGAAGGACCGCGCCCAGCGCACCGAGCCCCTGGACGTCGCCCACGCGCACATGCGCGCGCACCGCCGTCGCCCCGTGCCCGAGCTGGAGCAGGGCCGCCTCCGTCGCCCGGCGCTGGACGTCCTCGGGGGCGTACGACGCCGGGCCGGGCCGCTCGGCGGACAGGGCGGTGTCGCCGTGGGCGTGCGGTTCGGCCGGGGCCGGCAGGAGCAGGTAGCCGCTGAGGTCCACCCGTGCGACGCCCTTGCGGGCCGGACCCGGCGCGAGACTGCCCGTCGTGCCCACCGCTTCGATGCGCCCCCTGCCCAGCCGCACGTCCACGGTCCGGCCGTCGGTGAGCCGCGCCCCGCAGAGCAGGAGGGCGGCCGGCTCGGACGGTCCCGAGGACCCCGAGGAGTTCGACGGCGGTTGCGGCTGCGGCTGACTGTCGGGCATCGCGCTCCAGGGTCGGGGCCGGGGCTCGGGCGGGCCGGCGTGAGGGGTTCGAGGCCGTGAGCCCCAAGATCACGCAGAGTGAGTCGAGCCTAGGGTCGCGAGCCGTGCGGGTCGCGCAGGAGCGCAATAGTCGTACCGGCGTGGTCCACCCCAGGCGGTACACGTGTCGCCCACGCGCGTGGCCAAAGCCGCCCCCGACGACGCCCACGCGCACGCGTGTCCGGGCCGCCTCGCACGACCTGGGTTCACCCCCACGCACGCGTGCCGCCTCCTCCGCCTGGCCCAAGGCCCACGTCCTCCTCTGCCTGACCCAAGGCCCACGTCCTCCTCCGCCTGGCCCAGGCTCGCGTGCCGTCACCGCCTGGCCCAGGCCCGCGTCCCCACGCGCGCGCCGTCACCGCCGTCGCCGTGAGTGAGGCCCTCGCGAAGCCGCCGGCGAGGTTCCACGCGCGCGTGCCGTTGCCGTCGGCGAGGCTTCCGTGTCAGGGCCGCCGGCTTCGGCACCGCTGCCCTCACACCCCTGGTGAGCCGGCGGCGGGGAGCCGCGCCGCACGGGGTCCGGAGGGCGCCGAGAGGACGGTGAGGCGGGCCGGGACGGGCGGCGGGATACGGATTTGGGTGAACGGCGGCGGACCGTGTAATGTCTTCATCGCTCGCCCCAATAGCTCAGTCGGCAGAGCGTCTCCATGGTAAGGAGAAGGTCAACGGTTCGATTCCGTTTTGGGGCTCTGGTGTGAGAGGTCCCCACCGCAAGGTGGGGTCTGATCTCATCAAAGCGGTGTAGCTCAGTCGGTAGAGCAAGCGGCTCATAATCGCTGTGTCACCGGTTCAAGTCCGGTCACCGCTACTGACAGTAGCCGATTGCGGGGTCGGTCCTTCGATCGGCTACTCTTTTTGCGTTGAATCAGTCCACCCGTTCGTCATAGGAGCACTCACGTGGCTGCCACCGACGTCCGCCCGAAGATCACGCTGGCCTGCGTGGAGTGCAAGGAGCGGAACTACATCACCAAGAAGAACCGGCGTAACAACCCGGACCGTCTTGAGATGAAGAAGCACTGCCCGCGTTGCAACGCGCACACTGCGCACCGCGAAACGCGATAAACAGGCTCGTCCGTGAGGCCGTCCCCTTCCGAGGGGGCGGCCTCACGGCGTTTCCACCGGTGCGGCGCCCCACCGCCCCCACCAGCACCATGCCCATTCCGTGGCCGGTTTCCGGCTAATTTGGGGTCAGTACAGCAAATATCAGGAGGTGCCGGGCCATGGCGCTCGACCAGTCCTTCGTGGGACGGACCTACCCGCCCACCGCGCCCTATGAGGTGGGCCGGGAGAAGATCCGCGAGTTCGCCGAGGCGGTGGGCGAGACCAACCCGGCGTACACGGACCCCGAGGCCGCCAAGGCGTTCGGCCACCCCGATGTGATCGCCCCGCCGACCTTCGTGTTCTCCATCACCTTCCGGGCCGCCGGACAGGTCGTCCGGGATCCGCAGCTGGGGCTGGACTACAGCCGTGTGGTGCACGGCGACCAGAAGTTCGCCTACGTCCGCCCCGTGCGCGCCGGCGACCGGCTCACGGTCACCTCCACCATCGAGGGCGTCAAGTCCCTCGCGGGCAACGACATCCTGGACATCCGCGGTGAGGTGCACGACGAGGCCGGCGAGCACGTCGTGACCGCCTGGACCAAGCTCGTGGCCCGCGCGGCCGAGGAGGCGTGAGGACCCGATGACGGCGAAGATCGCGTACGACGACGTCGAGGTCGGCACCGAGCTGCCGGCGCAGAGCTTCCCCGTGACGCGTGCCACGCTGGTGCGCTACGCGGGCGCCTCCGGGGACTTCAACCCGATCCACTGGAACGAGAAGTTCGCCAAGGAGGTGGGCCTGCCGGACGTCATCGCGCACGGCATGTTCACCATGGCCGAGGCGATCCGTGTGGTCACCGACTGGACCGGCGACCCCGGAGCGGTCGTGGAGTACGGCGTCCGCTTCACCAAGCCCGTCGTCGTCCCGAACGACGACCAGGGCGCCCTGGTCGAGGTGAGCGGCAAGGTCGCGGCGAAGCTGGACGACAACACCGTCCGGGTGGACCTCACGGCGACGAGCGCAGGCCAGAAGGTGCTGGGCATGTCCCGGGCGGTCGTGCGACTGGCCTGATCCGCGGGCCACAGACCGCGGATGTAAGGGGTGCCCTCCCGGGGAGGGCACCCCTTACGTGCATCCAGCCCGGGAACCGCCTTGCAAAGTTAGTGATTGAGTACTAACTTAGCCGCATGGCCAGGATGAGTGCAGAAGAGCGGCGCGAGAGCGTCATCCGCGCGGCGATGGCCGAGTTCGCGCGCGGCGGCTACCACGGGACCTCCACCGACGCGATCGCCAAGCGGGTCGGAGTGTCGCAGCCGTACCTCTTCCGCCTCTTCCCGGGCAAGAAAGCGATCTTCCTGGCGGCGGCGGAACGCTGCGTGGAGGACACCATCCGCACCTTCGAGGAAGCCTCCGAAGGGCTGCGGGGTGAAGAGGCCCTGCATGCCATGGCCAACGCGTACACCACGGTCATCGCGGAACATCCCGAGCGGATGATGATGCAGATGCAGATGTACGTCGCGGTGGCGGCCGCCGAGGAGGAGGGCGACCACGAATTCGGCGAGAGTGTCCGGGCCGGCTGGATGCGGCTGTGGGGCACGGTGCACCTGCCACTCGGTGCGGACGTCAACGAGACGACCACCTTCCTGGCGTACGGAATGCTGATCAACTGCCTGGTGTCCATGGGCTTCCCGCCGCAGCACCGGGTGTGGGAGGGGCTCTATCCGTCGGCTCGGACGACGGGGCGCCTGCAGAAGTAGTGCGGGCGGGGCGGGCGTCGGCGCCTTCTCATGGCCGCGAAAGTTAGTCATCAATTACTAACCGCAGATCACTCCGGGGGAGCGATGAAACAGCAGACAGCAACACCCGCCGCCACCTCACGCGCGGGGGCCGTGTGGGCCCTCGTCATCACCAGCGTCGCCGGGTTCATGGCGGCCCTGGACAACCTCGTCGTCACCACCGCCCTGCCCTCCATCCGCGAGGACCTCGGCGGGGCACTGGACGACCTGGAGTGGACGGTGAGCGCCTACACGCTCACCTTCGCCGTCCTGCTGATGTTCGGCGCCGCGCTCGGCGACCGCTTCGGACGCCGCCGGCTCTTCATCGTCGGACTCGCCGTCTTCACCGGCGCCTCCGCCGCCGCGGCCCTGGCCCCCGGCATCGGCTCCCTGATCGCCGCCCGCGCGGTCCAGGGAGTCGGCGCGGCCGTGATGATGCCGCTCACCCTGACCCTGCTGACCGCGGCGGTCCCCGCGGCCCGGCGGGGGATGGTCTACGGCATCTGGGGTGCCGTCAACGGCCTCGCCGTCGCCTCCGGGCCGCTGATCGGCGGCAGCCTCACCGAGCACGTCTCCTGGCACTGGATCTTCTGGCTGAACGTCCCGCTCGGGCTGGTCGCGCTGCCGCTCGCCCGACTGCGCCTCGCCGAGTCCTACGGAACCGGGGCCCGGCTCGACCTCCCCGGCACACTGCTCGCCAGCGGCGGACTCTTCGGGATCGTGTACGGCCTGGTCCGCGGGCCCGCCGACGGCTGGACCGACGCCGTGGTGCTGACCGCACTGATCGGAGGCGGGGCGCTGCTGACGGGCTTCGTCCTCTACAGCTCCCGTGCGGCCGCCCCCATGCTGCCGATGCGCCTGTTCCGCTCCCGCGCCTTCGCCGGGATCAACGCGGCCAGCCTGCTGATGTTCGTCGGGATGTTCGGCTCGATCTTCCTGCTCAGCCAGTACATGCAGGGCGTCCTCGGCTACTCGCCCACCGAGGCGGGGCTCAGGATGCTGCCGTGGACCGGCATGCCGATGCTCGTCGCGCCCGTCGCCGGGATCCTCTCCGACCGCATAGGAGGCCGGCCGGTCGTCGCCGCGGGCCTGTTCCTCCAGGCGGCCGGCCTCGGCTACATGGCCTGGGTGGCCACCGCGGACGCCTCCTACGCCGTCCAGCTGCCCGCCCTGATCATCAGCGGTGTCGGCATGGCCCTCTACTTCGCCCCGGCCGCCAACCTGGTCATGTCCAGCGTCCACCCGCAGGAGCAGGGCATCGCCTCCGGCGCGAACAACGCGCTGCGCGAGGTGGGCGGCGCGCTCGGCATCGCGGTCATGTCCTCGATCTTCTCCGCGCAGGGCGGCTACGAGTCCGCGCAGAGCTTCGTGGACGGCCTGCGGCCCGCCCTGGTCACCGGCTCGGCGGTGGTCGCCCTCGCCGCGGTCGCGGCCCTGGTGATCCCCGCCCGCCGGAGCGCCGCCCGCCCCGCCACGGCGGCCGGACAGGCACCCGAACCGCTCCTCGAGACCACCTCCCGCTGACCCGCGCCACTCCCACACAAGGAGCCCGCGATGCCCACCCTTCCCTGGACCACGCGGAACACCCCGCCGCCCGGCACCGAGGTGCACGTCTTCGCCTCCCGCTTCGAGACCCGCACCCTGTGGGGTGCCCTCCGCTTCCTCCTCCGCACACCGGCCGTGTGGCGGCAGGTCGGCCGCGCCCCCGGCGCCTGCGGCGCCACCCTCCGGGCGCAGCCCCTGCGGCGGACCTTCTGGACGCTGTCCGCCTGGGAGTCCGCCGAAGCGCTGAAGGAGTTCGCCCGCTCCGGTGCCCACCGGCCCACCTCCCGCTCCCTGGCCGCCCAGATGCACTCCGCCAAGTTCGCCGGCTGGCAGGCCACCGCCGGCGAACTGCCGGTGAGCTGGGAGGAGGCGGTACGGCGGCTCACCTAGGGCCCCTCGTTCGGATCACGCCGCGCTCCCTGATCCGGCCTGATCCAAACGAAAGACCCTAGCCACCACCGGGCGGCAGCGGCGCGCACGCGCGCGTGGACCCACGGCACACGCCGGTCCACGCGCGCGGGTGTGTGTGCGCCGCCGGACGGCAGCCTCGTGCACGCGCGCGTGGACCCACGGCTTTCGCCGGGCCACGCGCGCGTGCGTGCGTGTGTCAGCCCGCCGCCCGCCGCCCGCCGCCCGCCGCCCGCCGCACCGCCCGCCGCACCGGCCGGACGGCCGCAGGGTCGCTCGGGTGTGCGGGGCCGCGGGAGGTGTCTCGTAGTCTTGGGCCCGTGCAGGTACTCCACGACGCCCCCCTTGCCCCGCTGACCACCTTCCGGCTGGGTGGTCCCGCGACGCGGCTGGTGACCGCCACGACCGACGCCGAGGTGATCTCCGCCGTCCGCGAGGCCGACGACAGCGGCACCCCGCTGCTGCTCATCGGCGGCGGATCGAACCTGGTCATCGGCGACAAGGGCTTCGACGGCACGGCCCTGCGCATCGCCACCCGCGGTGTCGAACTGCGCGGCACCACCCTGGAGCTCGCGGCCGGCGAGGTGTGGACCGACGCCGTCGCCCGCACCGTGGAGGCCGGGCTCGCCGGCATCGAGTGCCTGGCCGGCATCCCCGGCTCCGCCGGCGCCACGCCGATCCAGAACGTGGGCGCCTACGGCCAGGAGGTCTCCTCGACGATCACCGAGGTGATCGCGTACGACCGGCGGGCCGGCGAGACGGTCACGCTGACGAACGAGGAGTGCGCCTTCTCGTACCGCCACAGCCGCTTCAAGGCCGACCCCGAGCGCTATGTCGTGCTCCGGGTCCGTTTCGAGCTGGAGGACGCGGACGGGCTGTCCGCGCCGGTCAAGTACGCCGAGGCGGCCCGCGCGCTCGGGGCGGAGCCCGGCGACCGGGTACCGCTGGCCGACGCCCGCGAGACCGTACTGAAGCTGCGCGCGGGCAAGGGCATGGTGCTGGACCCCGAGGACCACGACAGCTGGTCGGCCGGGTCCTTCTTCACCAACCCGATCCTCACCGGCGAGCAGTTCGCCGCGTTCCACGCGCGCGTGCGCGAACGGCTGGGCGACGGCGTCGAGCCGCCCGCCTACCCGGCGGGGGAGGGCCGCACGAAGACATCCGCGGCCTGGCTGATCGACAAGGCGGGCTTCACCAAGGGCTACGGCACCGGCCCCGCCCGCATCTCCACCAAGCACACCCTCGCCCTCACCAACCGGGGCGGTGCCACCACGGAGGACCTGCTCGCCCTGGCCCGCGAGGTGGTCGCCGGCGTCCACGAGGCATTCGGCGTCACCCTGGTCAACGAGCCGGTGACCGTCGGCGTGAGCCTGTAGCCGGGCCGGCTCAGTACGCCACGCCCACCCCCTGCTTCACCGTCTCCCCGGCGTCGATCATCGACAGCATCGCGTGCGCGACGTCCGCGCGCGCGATGAAGCGGCCCCTGGACGGGAAGCCGCCGACCACGGTGCGGTAGCGGCCGGTGAGCGGCCTGTCCTGCAAGCGCGGCGGCCGTACGGACGTCCAGTCCGTGCCGCTGCGGGCCAGCTCGGCCTCCGTCTCCCGCAGATCGGCGTAGACGTCCTTGAGGATCGCCGACACCAGGCTCCGCATCCCGCGGTCCAGGACACCGTCGCCCGCCGGAGCCGGCCCCACCGGACCGGCGCTGACCACCAGCAGCCGGCGCACGCCCTCCGCCTCCATGGCGCCCAGGACCGTACGGGTCAGCCGGGCGGTCACCCCGGCGTCCTTGCGGCTGCGCGCGCCCAGCCCGGACAGGACGGCGTGCCGGCCCCGCACCGCGGCGCGCAGCTCCTCCGGGTCGGCCAGGCCGCTGCGGACGACCTCCAGGCGATCGTCCGTGACACCGAGCCGGGCCGGGTCCCGGACGACCGCCGTGACCTCGTGCCCGGCATCCAGGGCCTGACGGACCAGCTCCCGGCCGATCCCCCCGGTGGCGCCGAAAACAGTGAGCCTCATGGTGTCTCCCCCTGCTCCACGAAAGGTGGGTGAGTGCTCACTCACCCCGCTGCCTCCTAGAGTGGGTAAGCACTCACCCACCCGTCAAGCCCGACAAGGAGCCCCATGCAGACGAAGCCGACGCGTGTCCGCATCCTCGACGCCGCCCACGAGCTGATGCTCACCGTCGGACTCGCCCGCGCCACCACCAAGGAGATCGCCCGCGCGGCCGGCTGCTCCGAAGCGGCCCTCTACAAGCACTTCGACAGCAAGGAAGAGCTGTTCGTGCGGGTCCTCACCGAGCGGCTGCCCCGGCTCACCCCGCTGCTCGGCGGCCTCGCCGCCGAACCGGGACAGGGCACCCTGGAGGAGAACCTCACCGAGATCGCCCGCCAGGCCGCCCTCTTCTACGAGCAGAGCTTCCCGATCGCCGCCTCCCTGTACGCCGAGACCCAGCTCAAGCGGCGCCACGACGACGTCCTGCGCACCCTCGGCTCCGGCCCGCACCTGCCCATCCAGGGCCTGGACGCCTACCTCCGCGCCGAACAGGACGCCGGCCGGGTCCGCGCCGGCGCCGACACCTACGCCGCCGCGTCCCTCCTCCTCGGCGCCTGCGCCCAGCGTGCGTTCGCCTACGACGCCACCGACAGCGGTGAGAGGCCGGCGGTGGACGAGTTCGCCGCCCGGCTCGCGAAGACCCTGCTCGGCGGGATCTCCGCCGCGGAGTCCGCCGGGTGAGGTCAGCCGGCGGGGCGCGCCAGCCAGTCGTCCACGCCGGCCAGCAGCCGCGCCCTGACCTCCTCCGGCGCGGCCGAGCCCCGAACCGACTGCCGCGCCAGCTCCGCGAGTTCGGCGTCCGAGAAGCCGTGGGAGTGGCGGGCGATCTCGTACTGCGCGGCCAGCCGGGAGCCGAACAGCAGCGGATCGTCGGCGCCCAGGGCCATCGGCACGCCCGCCTCGAAGAGGGTGCGCAACGGGACGTCCTCCGGCTTCTCGTACACCCCGAGCGCCACGTTCGAGGCGGGGCACACCTCGCAGGTCACGCCCCGGTCGGCCAGCCGCTTCAGCAGCCGCGGGTCCTCGGCCGCCCGCACCCCGTGCCCGATCCGCGTGGCGTGCAGGTCGTCCAGGCAGTCCCGGACCGAGGCCGGCCCGGTCAGCTCGCCGCCGTGCGGGGCCGACAGCAGACCGCCGTCCCGCGCGATGTGGAAGGCCCGGTCGAAGTCCCGCGCCATGCCCCGCCGCTCGTCGTTGGAGAGCCCGAAGCCGACCACGCCCCGGTCCGCGTACCGCACCGCCAGCCGGGCCAGCGTGCGCGCGTCCAGGGGGTGCTTCATACGGTTCGCGGCGACCAGGACGCGCATGCCGAGGCCGGTCTCCCGGGACGTCGTCTCGACCGCGTCCAGGATGATCTCCAGGGCCGGGATCAGACCCCCCAGCCGGGGCGCGTACGACGTCGGGTCCACCTGGATCTCCAGCCAGCCCGAGCCGTCCTTCAGGTCCTCCTCGGCGGCCTCCTGGACCAGCCGCCGGATGTCCTCCGGCCGGCGCAGACAGGAGCGCGCCGCGTCGTACAGCCGCTGGAAGCGGAACCAGCCCCGCTCGTCCGTGGCGCGCAGTCTGGGCGGTTCCCCGCTGGTGAGGGCGTCCGTCAGCGCGTCGGGCAGGCGCACGCCGTACTTGTCGGCCAGCTCCAGGACGGTCCCCGGCCGCATCGAGCCGGTGAAGTGCAGGTGCAGATGGGCCTTCGGCAGCTCAGAGAGGTCACGTACACGCTCCATCCCAGGATCCTGCCGTACACACCCGCCACACCGGTAGCCGTTTCCCCGTACGTGGTCTTGCCCGCACACAGAAGCGGGCCGCCTCCCCGAAGGGAAACGGCCCGCACGCGCGCGTGGAGGAAGCGCGGGGACTAGTCCCGGGCCTCGGCCAGCAGCTTCTGGATCCGGCTCACGCCCTCGACCAGGTCCTCGTCGCCGAGCGCGTAGGAGAGCCGCAGGTAGCCCGGCGTGCCGAAGGCCTCGCCCGGGACGACCGCGACCTCGGCCTCCTCCAGGATCAGCGCGGCCAGCTCGACGGTGTCCTGCGGGCGCTTGCCGCGGATCTCCTTGCCGAGCAGCGCCTTGACCGACGGGTAGGCGTAGAACGCGCCCTCGGGCTCCGGGCAGAGGACGCCGTCGATCTCGTTGAGCATCCGCACGATCGTCTTGCGGCGGCGGTCGAAGGCCTCGCGCATCTTCGCCACAGCCTCCAGGTCACCGGAGACGGCGGCCAGGGCGGCCACCTGGGCCACGTTGGAGACGTTCGAGGTGGCGTGCGACTGGAGGTTCGTCGCTGCCTTGACGACGTCCTTCGGGCCGATGACCCAGCCCACGCGCCAGCCGGTCATGGCGTACGTCTTCGCCACGCCGTTGACCACGATGCACTTGTCGCGCAGCTCGGGCAGCAGCGCGGGCAGCGAGACGGCGCTGGCGTCGCCGTAGACCAGATGCTCGTAGATCTCGTCCGTGAGGACCCACAGGCCGTGCTCGACGGCCCAGCGGCCGATCGCCTCGGTCTCGGCCTCGGAGTACACCGCGCCGGTCGGGTTGGACGGGGAGACGAAGAGGACGACCTTCGTCTTCTCCGTGCGCGCCGCCTCCAGCTGCTCCACGGAGACGCGGTAGCCGGTCGTCTCGTCGGCCACGACCTCCACCGGGACACCGCCGGCCAGGCGGATCGACTCCGGGTACGTCGTCCAGTACGGCGCCGGGACGATGACCTCGTCGCCCGGGTCGAGGATCGCGGCGAAGGCCTCGTAGATGGCCTGCTTGCCGCCGTTGGTGACCAGGATCTGCGAGACGTCGGGCTCCCAGCCGGAGTCGCGCAGCGTCTTGGCGGCGATCGCGGCCTTCAGCTCGGGCAGGCCGCCGGCCGGCGTGTAGCGGTGGTACTTCGGGTTCTTGCAGGCCTCGACGGCCGCCTCGACGATGTAGTCCGGGGTCGGGAAGTCGGGCTCACCCGCGCCGAAGCCGATCACCGGACGCCCGGCGGCCTTGAGGGCCTTGGCCTTGGCGTCCACGGCGAGGGTGGCGGACTCGGAGATCGCGCCGACTCGGGCGGAGACCCGGCGCTCGGTGGGAGGGGTTGCAGCGCTCATGCGGCCCATCGTTCCAGACCGGAAATCCCCCGGGCACGCGGGTTTCACAGACTGAACAGCAAGGGGTCGAGGCGTGAACACGGGTCCGAATCCGGCCCCGGGCCAGGACGATCTTTGGCTGCATGGCTCCGAACGGGCACTTTCTGTTCGACGTTGGGCCGTGGAACACGTACACTCTCACCTCGTTGGCCTTCGGCGGCCGTCACCCAGCCGGTGCACACCGAGCACCCGGTCGGATGCGGTACGTTGGGGGACACACAAAGGGTCGTAGCTCAATTGGTAGAGCACCGGTCTCCAAAACCGGCGGTTGGGGGTTCAAGTCCCTCCGGCCCTGCTACACACACCGCCAGGATGTGTGCGCATGTACGTACAGCAATGCACCGCCGTGCGGCTCAGAAACCGGGCGCGGCACGGCCACGACCCGGGACCAGGTGAGGACAATGACGGACGCCGTGGGCTCCATCGACACGCCTGATGCCCAGGACGAGGTGCCCGAGTCCAAGAAGAAGGCCCGCAAGGGCGGCAAGCGCGCCAAGCAGGGCCCGCTCAAGCGCCTGGCCACCTTCTACCGCCAGATCATCGCGGAACTCCGCAAGGTCGTCTGGCCGACGCGTAACCAGCTGACCTCGTACACCACCGTGGTGATCTTCTTCGTCGCCATCATGATCGCGCTGGTGACCGTGATTGACTATGGGCTCAACCACGCCGCCAAGTACGTCTTCGGCTGAGCCAAGAGCGAAGGGCGCCGTGGCACCGGCGCCCGTTTTCGCATGTTCCACCCCTATGTATCCAGGAAGAAGCAGCCATCGTGTCTGACCCGAACCTGAACGACGACGCCACCGAGCCCCGCGGGCTGGCTGCCGAGACGGTGGATGAGGAGCTCGACATCGTCGAGGGCGCGGACGAGCAGGACGAGTTCGAGGCTGCCGAGGCCGAGGCGGGTGAGCCGGCCGAGGAGGCCGCCCTGCACGCCGAGGACGAGGACGAAGAGGCCGCCGACGAAGAGGCCGCCGACGAAGAGGCTGCCGACGAGGAAGCCGCCGTCGCGGAGGTCGCCGAGGAGGAGCCGGCCGCTCCGGTCGACCCGATCCAGGCCCTGCGCGAGGAACTGCGCACCCTGCCCGGCGAGTGGTACGTCATCCACACGTACGCCGGCTACGAGAACCGCGTGAAGACCAACCTGGAGCAGCGCGCCGTCTCGCTGAACGTCGAGGACTACATCTTCCAGGCCGAGGTGCCGCAGGAAGAGGTCGTCCAGATCAAGAACGGCGACCGCAAGACGATCAAGCAGAACAAGCTGCCGGGTTACGTCCTGGTCCGCATGGACCTGACCAACGAGTCCTGGGGCGTCGTCCGCAACACCCCGGGCGTCACCGGCTTCGTCGGCAACGCCTACGACCCGTACCCGCTGACCCTGGACGAGATCGTCAAGATGCTCGCCCCGGAGGCCGAGGAGAAGGCCGCCCGCGAGGCCGCCGAGGCCGAGGGCAAGCCCGCTCCGCAGCGCAAGGTCGAGGTCCAGGTGCTGGACTTCGAGGTCGGCGACTCGGTCACCGTCACCGACGGCCCGTTCGCCACGCTTCAGGCGACCATCAACGAGATCAACCCCGACTCGAAGAAGGTCAAGGGCCTGGTGGAGATCTTCGGCCGCGAGACCCCGGTCGAGCTGTCCTTCGACCAGATCCAGAAGAACTGAGCACTCCCTCCGAGAGCGCCCCGCCGGTGAGCACCGGGCCGGGGCGCTCTCGCCGTGTCCGGCCGGCCGTCGTCGGCACGGTGGCCGCCCTGGCGCTGGCGCCGGCCTACGCCGTCTTCCTGCCGGCGGCCTGGTTGCGCACCGAGGTGCGGGGCGCGGAACCGACCGCGGCCACCTTCCACGCCGGAACCTGCCTCCTCGGCGGCTGTACGGTGACCTACCCGCACGCGGGGGAGCAGGTGACCGCCGGGCTCCCGGTCGGCACGCGCGCGGGGGGCCACGCCGAGGGCGACACCGTGTACGTGCGCGCCGCGCCCGGCGAGCCGGAACGCGTCGCACTCGCCGCGGACACCGGGCGGGGGACCGTCGCCGCGCTGCTCGCGGTGCCGGGCGGCCTCACCCTGCTCGCACTGGCCGCCGGAGCCGTGCGCGTACTGCGCGACCGACGCCCGGAAGGCCCCGCGCAGACCCTCTGACCTGGACGATTTCTTGTCCCGAGGGGACAGAAGCTATCGTTGTGCGGTATGCCATCTGCGGGATCGTGCAACGGCATGGATCCGGATGACGCGGATGGCAGTCAACCTCTCAGCAAGGACCCGGAGAGAGCATGCCTCCCAAGAAGAAGAAGGTCACGGGGCTCATCAAGCTCCAGATCCAGGCCGGCGCCGCCAACCCGGCTCCGCCGGTCGGCCCGGCGCTGGGTCAGCACGGCGTCAACATCATGGAGTTCTGCAAGGCCTACAACGCCGCGACCGAGTCGCAGCGCGGTTGGGTCATCCCGGTGGAGATCACGGTCTACGAGGACCGTTCCTTCACCTTCGTCACCAAGACGCCGCCGGCCGCGAAGATGATCCTCAAGGCCGCGGGCATCGAGAAGGGCTCCGGCGAGCCGCACAAGACCAAGGTCGCCAAGATCACCGAGGCGCAGGTCCGCGAGATCGCCACGACCAAGATGCCCGACCTGAACGCGAACGACCTGGACGCCGCGGCGAAGATCATCGCCGGTACCGCGCGCTCCATGGGCGTCACGGTCGAGGGCTGAACCCACCTCTAGCAGTCATGCGGTCGTGGCCGACCGCACGTGGCAGGGCCTGCTCGGCCCAGGGACCACGACTCCTTTCAGAACACACAGGAGCAAGTTGTGAGCAAGCGCAGCAAGGCTCTCCGCGCTGCGGACGCCAAGGTCGACCGGGAGAAGCTGTACGCCCCGCTCGAGGCCGTCCGTCTCGCCAAGGAGACCTCCACGACCAAGTTCGACGGCACCGTCGAGGTCGCCTTCCGTCTGGGTGTCGACCCGCGCAAGGCCGACCAGATGGTCCGTGGCACCGTGAACCTTCCGCACGGCACCGGTAAGACCGCCCGGGTCCTGGTCTTCGCGACCGGTGACCGTGCCGAGGCCGCGCGTGCCGCGGGCGCCGACATCGTCGGTGCCGACGAGCTGATCGACGAGGTCGCGAAGGGCCGCCTGGACTTCGACTCCGTCGTCGCCACCCCGGACCTCATGGGCAAGGTCGGCCGCCTCGGCCGCGTGCTCGGTCCGCGTGGTCTGATGCCGAACCCGAAGACCGGCACCGTCACCCCCGACGTGGCCAAGGCCGTCACCGAGATCAAGGGCGGCAAGATCGAGTTCCGCGTCGACAAGCACTCGAACCTGCACTTCATCATCGGCAAGGCGTCCTTCGACGACGCCAAGCTGGTGGAGAACTACGGCGCCGCGCTGGAGGAGATCCTCCGTCTGAAGCCGTCCGCCGCCAAGGGTCGCTACATCAAGAAGGCCGCCATCACCACCACGATGGGCCCCGGCATTCCGGTCGACCCCAACCGCACCCGCAACCTCCTCGTCGAGGAGGACCCGGCCGCCGTCTGAGCCCTCGGCTCACACCGGTAGCCGCGTCGGGTACGCGCAACGAAAAGGGCGGGCCCTGGAACCTTCGAGGTTCCGGGCCCGTCCTTTCTTTGTACGACCTTACGCACGACTGTCAGTGGCCTGGGTACCGTTCAGGCACAGGACACGCATTAGGGGTGGGACTAGATGAAGAGCACGACCGTGCGCCGGGTGACCCTTTCCATCGCGGTGGTGGCCGCGCTGACCGGAGTGGCCGCCTGCGGTTCCTCCGACTCCGACAAGAGCGGCGACAAGGCGGGCGGCAAGACCGCGATAAACGTCAGCCCCATCGCCGCTCTGCGGTCCGCCGAGAAGTCCACCGACAAGGCCGACTCGGCCAAGGTGCGGTCCACGATGTCCGTCGGCGACCTCATGTCGATGACCTCGAACGGCGCCCTCACCTGGAACGACGGCCTCAAAGGCAACCTCACCATCACGTACACCGGCGGCCGGATGGCCGAGATGATGAAGAAGGCCGGCACCCAGTCGATGGAGGCCCGGTACCTGCCGGACGCCTACTACGCGCACATGAGCGACGCCTACGCCCAGCAGACCGGCGGCAAGCACTGGCTCAAGTACTCCTACGACGACCTCGCCAAGCTCGGCGGCGCCTCCGGTTCGTACATGAAGGACCAGATCCAGAACGCGACGCCGAACCAGTCCGTGAAGCTGCTGCTGGCCTCCGGCGACGTCAAGAAGGTCGGCGAGGAGACGGTCTCCGGCGTCCACGCCACGCACTACTCGGGCACGGTGAACGTCGCCGACCTCGCCGACAAGTCCAGCAACCTCAGCGCCGACCAGATGTCCGCCCTGAAGCAGCAGCTCAGCCAGGCGGGCGTGACCACGGACACGGTCGACATCTGGATCAACGACCAGGACCTGCTGATCAAGAAGACCGAGAAGGCCGACACGGCCAACGGCACCATGACCAACACCACGCTCTACAGCGACTACGGCGTGAAGGTCGCCGCCGAGGCCCCTCCGGCCGCCGACACCAAGGACTTCGCGGACCTGCTGAAGTCCGGCGGCACCATGACGGGCGGCACCGGCAGCGGCACCGTCTCCTGACCCTGCGGCATCCCCAAGGCCCCCGAGGGGCGCTCAGGGGCCCGTCGTGCGCCGAGGGCACGCGGGCCCGGGCGCTTCCCGGGGGGAGTTCCACGAGCCTCCCTGCGCGCCGTCGCGCGCACCGGCGGCCCGGCCGCCGCCGTCCCGCCAGTTGCTGACGGTGCGATTTGCTCGTAGGCGCCCAGGTCCCGTACTCTCTTCCAGAAGCCAAAGACCGCTGGTCGTTGCCGTGCGCTCCAACGAGGGTGCGGTGGCCGAAGGATCCGCTGAAAAGTGGACGACCCGCGCAGGTGACTGTGGAAGAACTCCCGGGGCACACGTTTCGACGTGTGCGGCTGGTCGAGTCCGCCCCGTGCGCCTGCGCCGGGGCGTTTCGTTTTGCCCAGTCCTCCTTCGGGTCCGCGCGGTCCGAATCACCCGGAAGGAGGCCGAGGCTCTATGGCGAGGCCCGACAAGGCTGCCGCGGTTGCGGAGCTGACGGACAAGTTCCGCAGCTCCAACGCCGCCGTGCTGACCGAGTACCGCGGTCTCACCGTGGCGCAGCTCAAGACGCTGCGCCGGTCGCTCGGTGAGAACGCCCAGTACGCCGTGGTGAAGAACACGCTGACCAAGATTGCGGCCAACGAGGCCGGGATCACGCTCGACGACCAGCTCTTCGCTGGTCCGACGGCTGTCGCCTTCGTCACCGGTGACCCGGTGGAGTCGGCGAAGGGTCTTCGTGACTTCTCCAAGGACAACCCGAATCTCATCATCAAGGGCGGTGTCCTTGACGGCAAGGCGCTGTCCGCCGATGAGATCAAGAAGCTTGCGGACCTCGAGTCCCGCGAGGTTCTGCTCTCCAAGCTGGCTGGTGCCTTCAAGGGCAAGCAGACTCAGGCTGCTCAGGTCTTCCAGGCGCTCCCGTCGAAGCTCGTCCGCACCGTGGACGCGCTTCGTGCCAAGCAGGACGAGCAGGGCGGTGCCGAGTAATTCGGCTCGCTTTCTGATCCTGGCCGCCTGACGGCGGCGAGGGTCTCAGCGGGCCGACGTACGCCCGCCTCACCCAGTACATCCGGCACCCGCCGATTTAGTGGAAGGACCGCCATCATGGCGAAGCTCAGCCAGGAAGACCTGCTCGCTCAGTTCGAGGAGATGACCCTCATCGAGCTCTCCGAGTTCGTGAAGGCCTTCGAGGAGAAGTTCGACGTCACCGCCGCCGCCGCGGTCGCCGTTGCGGGCCCGGCCGGCCCGGCCGCCGCCGCCCCGGCCGAGGAGGAGAAGGACGAGTTCGACGTCATCCTCACCGGCGCCGGCGACAAGAAGATCCAGGTCATCAAGGTCGTGCGTGAGCTGACCTCCCTGGGTCTGAAGGAGGCCAAGGACCTCGTCGACGGCACCCCGAAGCCGGTCCTCGAGAAGGTCAACAAGGAGGCCGCGGAGAAGGCCGCCGAGTCCCTCAAGGGCGCCGGCGCCTCCGTCGAGGTCAAGTAAGACCTTTCCGGGTCCCTGGACTCGAACACGCGTTGAACACGGCCGCGTGGGGCGCTGAAACCGGCGTCCCCGGGCTGTAACGCGAGCGCACCGAAGAGCGATCATCCATCCGGGTGGTCGCTCTTCGGCGTATCCGGGGACCGACCGCGGTTGCCTTGCACTCGCCACGGCGGGGGGTATGGTGATCTTCGTTGTGACACCGGACGGGCCTGCTTCAGGCAGGGGGGCCTTGACGAACCGCACGCAGCGCGCAATTCTCAGGACGCGTCGTCACAAGGATCCGAATCCGAGGCATGGATCGACGACGAAGAGGGCAGTATCAACGTGCGTTGAGGGCAGCAGGCCGAGGGCGTTGACAAGGGCGTTGAGCACAACGAGGGTCTTCGAAAACCCGCACTGGACATCAGTGTGCCAAGTGGCTACACTGACCCTTTGCGCTGCCTGTTAGCTGTCCCCTGCCCGTCACCAGGGGTCTGCCCTCACTTGAGCACAGTCGACCGAAGCCCCCCTGACCTGGGGTTTCCGTCCCTGTGTACGGGGAGGGACCGGTACGCGCGTAGTGAGTCCGAGCCCTCGGAAGGACCCCCTCTTGGCCGCCTCGCGCACTGCCTCGACCGCGAATACGAACAACGGCGCCAGCACCGCCCCGCTGCGCATCTCCTTTGCAAAGATCAAGGAGCCCCTCGAGGTTCCGAACCTGCTCGCGCTGCAGACCGAGAGCTTCGACTGGCTGCTCGGCAACACCGCCTGGCAGAGTCGGGTCGAGGAGGCTCTGGAGAACGGTCAGGACGTCCCCACCAAGTCCGGTCTGGAGGAGATCTTCGAGGAGATCTCCCCGATCGAGGACTTCTCCGGGTCGATGTCCCTGACGTTCCGGGACCACCGCTTCGAGCCGCCGAAGAACTCCATCGACGAGTGCAAGGAGCGCGACTTCACGTACGCCGCCCCGCTCTTCGTCACCGCTGAGTTCACCAACAACGAGACCGGCGAGATCAAGTCCCAGACCGTCTTCATGGGCGACTTCCCGCTCATGACGAACAAGGGCACTTTCGTCATCAACGGCACCGAGCGTGTCGTGGTGTCGCAGCTGGTCCGTTCCCCCGGTGTCTACTTCGACTCCTCCATCGACAAGACGTCCGACAAGGACATCTTCTCCGCCAAGATCATCCCGTCCCGGGGTGCCTGGCTGGAGATGGAGATCGACAAGCGCGACATGGTCGGTGTCCGTATCGACCGCAAGCGCAAGCAGTCGGTCACCGTTCTGCTCAAGGCGCTCGGCTGGACGACCGAGCAGATCCTCGAGGAGTTCGGCGACTACGAGTCGATGCGCGCCACCCTGGAGAAGGACCACACCCAGGGCCAGGACGACGCGCTGCTCGACATCTACCGCAAGCTGCGTCCGGGCGAGCCCCCCACGCGTGAGGCCGCGCAGACGCTTCTCGAGAACCTTTACTTCAACCCGAAGCGCTACGACCTCGCCAAGGTCGGCCGCTACAAGGTCAACAAGAAGCTGGGTGCGGACGCTCCGCTCGACGCGGGCATCCTGACCGTCGAGGACATCATCTCGACGATCAAGTACCTGGTGCAGCTGCACGCCGGCGAGACCGAGACCACCGGTGACAGCGGCGACACGATCGTCGTCGAGACGGACGACATCGACCACTTCGGCAACCGTCGCCTGCGCAGCGTCGGCGAGCTGATCCAGAACCAGGTCCGTACGGGTCTCGCCCGTATGGAGCGTGTCGTGCGCGAGCGCATGACCACCCAGGACGTCGAGGCGATCACGCCGCAGACCCTGATCAACATCCGGCCGGTCGTCGCCTCCATCAAGGAGTTCTTCGGCACCAGCCAGCTGTCGCAGTTCATGGACCAGAACAACCCGCTGTCGGGTCTCACCCACAAGCGCCGTCTGTCGGCCCTTGGCCCGGGTGGTCTCTCCCGTGAGCGGGCCGGCTTCGAGGTCCGTGACGTGCACCCCTCGCACTACGGCCGTATGTGCCCGATCGAGACGCCGGAAGGCCCGAACATCGGTCTGATCGGCTCGCTCGCCTCCTACGGCCGGGTCAACGCGTTCGGTTTCGTCGAGACCCCGTACCGCAAGGTCATCGACGGCCAGGTCACCGACGAGGTCGACTACCTGACCGCCGACGAGGAGGACCGCTTCGTCATCGCGCAGGCCAACGCGCCGCTGACGAACGAGCTCCGCTTCGAGGAGAACCGCGTCCTGGTCCGCCGCCGTGGCGGCGAGGTCGACTACGTCGGCCCCGAGGACGTGGACTACATGGACGTCTCGCCGCGCCAGATGGTGTCGGTCGCGACCGCCATGATCCCGTTCCTCGAGCACGACGACGCCAACCGTGCCCTCATGGGCGCGAACATGATGCGCCAGGCCGTTCCGCTGATTAAGTCGGAGGCCCCGCTCGTCGGCACCGGCATGGAGTACCGCTCCGCCGTCGACGCCGGCGACGTCGTCAAGGCCGAGAAGGCCGGTGTGGTCCAGGAGGTCTCCGCGGACTACATCACCACCGCCAACGACGACGGCACGTACATCACGTACCGCCTGGCCAAGTTCGCCCGCTCCAACCAGGGCACCTCGGTCAACCAGAAGGTCATCGTCAACGAGGGCGACCGGATCATCGAGGGCCAGGTCCTCGCCGACGGTCCGGCCACCCAGAACGGCGAGATGGCCCTCGGCAAGAACCTGCTCGTGGCGTTCATGCCGTGGGAGGGTCACAACTACGAGGACGCGATCATCCTGTCGCAGCGCCTCGTGCAGGACGACGTCCTCTCCTCGATCCACATCGAGGAGCACGAGGTCGACGCCCGTGACACCAAGCTCGGCCCCGAGGAGATCACCCGGGACATCCCGAACGTCTCCGAGGAGGTCCTCGCCGACCTCGACGAGCGCGGCATCATCCGCATCGGCGCCGAGGTCATCGCCGGCGACATCCTCGTCGGCAAGGTCACCCCGAAGGGTGAGACCGAGCTGACCCCCGAGGAGCGCCTGCTCCGCGCGATCTTCGGTGAGAAGGCGCGTGAGGTCCGTGACACCTCGCTGAAGGTGCCGCACGGTGAGACCGGCAAGGTCATCGGCGTGCGCGTCTTCGACCGCGAGGAGGGCGACGAGCTTCCCCCCGGTGTGAACCAGCTGGTGCGCGTGTACGTCGCGCAGAAGCGCAAGATCACCGACGGTGACAAGCTCGCCGGCCGTCACGGCAACAAGGGTGTCATCTCCAAGATCCTGCCGATCGAGGACATGCCGTTCCTGGAGGACGGCACCCCGGTCGACATCATCCTCAACCCGCTGGGTGTGCCGTCCCGAATGAACCCGGGACAGGTCCTGGAGATCCACCTCGGCTGGCTCGCCAGCCGCGGCTGGGACGTCTCCGGCCTCGCGGACGAGTGGGCCCAGCGTCTCCAGGTCATCGGCGCCGACCAGGTCGCCCCGCGCACCAACGTCGCGACCCCGGTCTTCGACGGTGCCCGCGAGGACGAGCTGGCGGGTCTGCTCCAGCACACCATCCCGAACCGCGACGGCGAGCGCATGGTGCTCCCGTCCGGCAAGGCGCGGCTGTTCGACGGCCGCAGCGGTGAGCCGTTCCCGGACCCGATCTCGGTCGGCTACATGTACATCCTGAAGCTGCACCACCTGGTCGACGACAAGCTGCACGCCCGTTCGACCGGTCCGTACTCGATGATCACCCAGCAGCCGCTGGGTGGTAAGGCCCAGTTCGGTGGTCAGCGCTTCGGTGAGATGGAGGTGTGGGCCCTCGAGGCCTACGGCGCCGCGTACGCCCTCCAGGAGCTGCTGACCATCAAGTCCGACGACGTCACCGGCCGCGTGAAGGTCTACGAGGCCATCGTCAAGGGCGAGAACATCCCTGAGCCCGGCATTCCCGAGTCCTTCAAGGTGCTCATCAAGGAAATGCAGTCCCTGTGCCTCAACGTGGAGGTGCTGTCCTCGGACGGTATGTCCATCGAGATGCGCGACACCGACGAGGACGTCTTCCGCGCTGCGGAGGAGCTCGGTATCGACCTGTCCCGGCGCGAGCCGAGCAGCGTCGAAGAGGTCTGACGGGAGTCCGGCGGGGCCCTCACCCATGAGGGCCTCCGCCGACCCCCAGGCCCCCGTTTCAGACCACAGACTTTCGACCCTGAGAGGGATTGACGCATAGTGCTCGACGTCAACTTCTTCGACGAGCTCCGGATCGGCCTGGCCACCGCTGACGACATCCGTCAGTGGAGCCACGGTGAGGTCAAGAAGCCCGAGACCATCAACTACCGCACGCTCAAGCCCGAAAAGGACGGACTCTTCTGCGAGAAGATCTTCGGTCCGACCCGGGACTGGGAGTGCTACTGCGGCAAGTA
Organism: Streptomyces musisoli; assembly: GCF_016741855.1. GTDB lineage: Bacteria > Actinomycetota > Actinomycetes > Streptomycetales > Streptomycetaceae > Streptomyces > Streptomyces musisoli. The sequence goes on from NZ_JAERRH010000004.1 coordinate 203,935, forward strand.
CAAGCGCGTCCGCTTCAAGGGCATCATCTGTGAGCGCTGCGGCGTCGAGGTCACGCGCGCCAAGGTGCGCCGTGAGCGGATGGGCCACATCGAACTGGCCGCGCCCGTCACGCACATCTGGTACTTCAAGGGTGTCCCGTCGCGCCTCGGCTACCTGCTCGACCTGGCGCCCAAGGACCTCGAGAAGGTCATCTACTTCGCCGCGTACATGATCACGTTCGTGGACGAGGAGCGCCGTACCCGCGACCTGCCCTCCCTGGAGGCGCACGTCTCGGTCGAGCGCCAGCAGATCGAGAACCGTCGCGACGCCGACCTCGAGGCCCGCGCCAAGAAGCTCGAGACCGACCTGGCCGAGCTGGAGGCCGAGGGCGCCAAGGCCGACGTGCGCCGCAAGGTGCGCGAGGGTGCCGAGCGCGAGATGAAGCAGCTGCGCGACCGTGCGCAGCGCGAGATCGACCGCCTCGACGAGGTGTGGAACCGGTTCAAGAACCTCAAGGTCCAGGACCTCGAGGGCGACGAGCTGCTCTACCGCGAGCTGCGTGACCGCTTCGGCACGTACTTCGACGGTTCGATGGGTGCCGCGGCGCTGCAGAAGCGCCTGGAGTCCTTCGACCTCGACGAGGAGGCCGAGAAGCTCCGCGAGATCATCCGCACGGGCAAGGGCCAGAAGAAGACCCGTGCCCTGAAGCGTCTGAAGGTCGTCTCCGCGTTCCTCCAGACGTCCAACAGCCCCAAGGGCATGGTCCTGGACTGCGTCCCGGTCATCCCGCCGGACCTGCGTCCGATGGTGCAGCTGGACGGTGGCCGCTTCGCGACCTCCGACCTGAACGACCTGTACCGCCGTGTCATCAACCGCAACAACCGTCTGAAGCGCCTGCTCGACCTGGGTGCTCCGGAGATCATCGTCAACAACGAGAAGCGCATGCTTCAGGAGGCTGTTGACGCCCTCTTCGACAACGGTCGTCGTGGTCGCCCGGTCACCGGTCCGGGCAACCGCCCGCTGAAGTCCCTCAGCGACATGCTGAAGGGTAAGCAGGGTCGATTCCGTCAGAACCTGCTCGGCAAGCGTGTGGACTACTCCGCGCGTTCCGTGATCGTCGTCGGTCCGCAGCTGAAGCTGCACCAGTGCGGTCTGCCCAAGGCGATGGCGCTGGAGCTGTTCAAGCCGTTCGTGATGAAGCGCCTGGTGGACCTGAACCACGCGCAGAACATCAAGAGCGCCAAGCGCATGGTGGAGCGCGGCCGCACGGTCGTGTACGACGTCCTCGAAGAGGTCATCGCCGAGCACCCGGTCCTGCTGAACCGTGCTCCCACCCTGCACCGCCTCGGCATCCAGGCCTTCGAGCCGCAGCTGGTCGAGGGCAAGGCCATCCAGATCCACCCGCTCGTCTGCACCGCGTTCAACGCGGACTTCGACGGTGACCAGATGGCCGTGCACCTGCCGCTGTCCGCGGAGGCGCAGGCCGAGGCCCGCATCCTGATGCTGTCCTCGAACAACATCCTCAAGCCGGCCGACGGCCGTCCGGTGACGATGCCGACCCAGGACATGGTCCTCGGTCTGTTCTTCCTCACCACCGACGGCGAGCTGCGTGACACCAAGGGCGAGGGCCGCGCGTTCGGCTCCACGGCCGAGGCGATCATGGCGTTCGACGCCGGCGAGCTCGCGCTGCAGTCGCCGATCGACATCCGCTTCCCGGTGGGCACCATCCCGCCGCGCGGCTGGACCCCGCCGGCGCGCGAGGAGGGTGAGCCCGAGTGGCAGCAGGGTGACTCGTTCCGCCTGCGCACCACCCTGGGCCGCGCGCTCTTCAACGAGCTGCTGCCCGAGGACTACCCGTTCGTCGACTACTCGGTGGGCAAGAAGCAGCTCTCCGAGATCGTCAACGACCTGGCCGAGCGCTACCCCAAGGTCATCGTGGCGGCGACGCTCGACAACCTGAAGGCGGCCGGCTTCTACTGGGCGACCCGTTCCGGTGTCACCGTGGCCATCTCCGACGTCGTCGTTCCCGAGGCGAAGAAGGAGATCGTCCGCGGGTACGAGGCGCAGGACGAGAAGGTCCAGAAGCAGTACGAGCGCGGTCTGATCACCAAGGAAGAGCGCACTCAGGAGCTCATCGCGATCTGGACCAAGGCGACCAACGAGGTCGCCGAGGCGATGAACGAGAACTTCCCCAAGACGAACCCCATCTTCATGATGGTTGACTCGGGTGCCCGAGGAAACATGATGCAGATGCGGCAGATCGCCGGTATGCGTGGTCTGGTGTCGAACGCGAAGAACGAGACCATCCCGCGTCCGATCAAGGCCTCGTTCCGTGAGGGTCTGTCCGTGCTGGAGTACTTCATCTCCACGCACGGTGCCCGTAAGGGTCTGGCGGACACCGCTCTGCGTACCGCCGACTCGGGTTACCTCACCCGTCGTCTGGTCGACGTCTCCCAGGACGTCATCATTCGCGAGGAGGACTGCGGCACCGAGCGCGGCCTCAAGCTGGCCATCGCCGAGCGTGGCGCCGACGGCGTCCTGCGCAAGGCGGACAACGCCGAGACGTCCGTGTACGCGCGCTGCCTCGCCGAGGACATCGTCGTGGACGGCAAGGTGCTCGCCCCGGCGGGTGTCGACCTCGGTGACGTCCTCATCGACCAGCTGGTCAAGGCCGGCGTCGAGGAGGTCAAGACCCGCTCGGTCCTGACCTGTGAGTCCGCCGTCGGTACCTGCGCGATGTGCTACGGCCGTTCGCTGGCCACCGGCAAGCTGGTCGACATCGGTGAGGCGGTCGGCATCATCGCCGCCCAGTCCATCGGTGAGCCCGGTACCCAGCTGACGATGCGTACCTTCCACACCGGTGGTGTGGCCGGTGACGACATCACCCAGGGTCTGCCCCGTGTCGTCGAGCTCTTCGAGGCCCGTACCCCGAAGGGTGTGGCCCCGATCTCCGAGGCCTCCGGCCGCGTGCGGATCGAGGAGACCGAGAAGACCAAGAAGCTCGTCGTCACCCCGGACGACGGCAGCGACGAGACGGCGTTCCCGATCTCGAAGCGTGCCAAGGTCCTGGTCCGCGAGGGCGACCACGTCGAGGTGGGCCAGCAGCTCACCGTGGGTGCCACCAACCCGCACGACGTGCTGCGCATCCTGGGTCAGCGTGCCGTCCAGGTCCACCTGGTCGGCGAGGTCCAGAAGGTCTACAACTCGCAGGGTGTGTCGATCCACGACAAGCACATCGAGATCATCATCCGGCAGATGCTCCGCCGCGTGACGATCATCGAGTCCGGCGACGCCGAGCTGCTGCCCGGTGAGCTGGTCGAGCGCTCGAAGTTCGAGACCGAGAACCGTCGTGTGGTCCAGGAGGGCGGTCACCCGGCCTCCGGTCGTCCGCAGCTGATGGGTATCACCAAGGCCTCGCTGGCGACGGAGTCCTGGCTGTCGGCCGCCTCCTTCCAGGAGACGACCCGAGTCCTGACGGATGCGGCGATCAACGCCAAGTCCGACAGCCTCATCGGCCTCAAGGAGAACGTCATCATCGGTAAGCTCATCCCGGCCGGTACGGGCCTGTCCCGCTACCGCAACATCCGGGTCGAGCCGACCGAGGAGGCCAAGGCCGCGATGTACTCGGCCGTCGGCTACGACGACATCGACTACTCGCCGTTCGGCACCGGCTCCGGCCAGGCCGTTCCGCTGGAGGACTACGACTACGGTCCGTACAACCAGTAAGGCGTACGTCCACTGAAGGGCGGTCACCCCACGGGGTGGCCGCCCTTCGGCGTTGCCCGGACCCGCGGGGCGGGGCTTCGGCGGGCGGGGCCGTAGAGAGCCCCCCAGGGGCGCCGTCAGGCCCGGCGGGCACGCGAGGGGCGGGTCCGGCCGGAAAGGGCCGGGAGCTCCGGGAGCAGGGCGGCGAGGGCGGGGAGGGCCCGCGAGCGCCATGGGCGGGGCGAAGGGCCGACGGGCCGCCGGGGCGGCGTGCGGAGTGCCTCGCGGCTGATCGCCGCCCGCGTGCCGGCCGTCCCAGGTGGCGGCGAATTCGCCATTTCGAAGATCGCGTAGCGTACCGGCGCTTGACAGCACCCGCACCCTGGGGCCGCTGGACCCCATTTGTTTTGACCACAGCGAATGAGGTAGGTACGCTCAGACCTTGTGCCTGGGGTGTGCCCTGGCTCCTGTGCGTGCCTACAAACCGCATGACGAGCCGCTATCGGCCACCGTAATCTGCGCCCTTTCCGCCTCGCGGCAGGAAGTCTGGCGGATTCGACACACCCGACCGCGTGGGTCGGCGACGTTCCAGGTTAGCTGTACCTATCGGCACACAGAAACCGGAGAAGTAGTGCCTACGATCCAGCAGCTGGTCCGTAAGGGCCGGCAGGACAAGGTCGAGAAGAACAAGACGCCCGCACTCGAGGGTTCCCCTCAGCGTCGTGGCGTCTGCACGCGTGTGTTCACGACCACCCCGAAGAAGCCGAACTCGGCCCTGCGTAAGGTCGCGCGTGTGCGTCTGACCAGCGGGATCGAGGTCACCGCTTACATTCCGGGTGAGGGACACAACCTGCAGGAGCACTCCATCGTGCTCGTGCGCGGCGGCCGTGTGAAGGACCTGCCGGGTGTTCGCTACAAGATCATCCGTGGCTCCCTCGACACCCAGGGTGTCAAGAACCGCAAGCAGGCCCGTTCCCGCTACGGCGCCAAGAAGGAGAAGTAAGAATGCCTCGTAAGGGCCCCGCCCCGAAGCGCCCGGTCATCATCGACCCGGTCTACGGTTCTCCTCTGGTGACGTCGCTCATCAACAAGGTGCTGCTGAACGGCAAGCGCTCCACCGCCGAGCGCATCGTCTACGGCGCCATGGAGGGTCTGCGTGAGAAGACGGGCAACGACCCGATCATCACGCTGAAGCGCGCGCTGGAGAACATCAAGCCGACCCTCGAGGTCAAGTCCCGCCGTGTCGGTGGTGCGACGTACCAGGTCCCGATCGAGGTCAAGCCCGGTCGTGCCAACACGCTCGCGCTGCGCTGGCTGGTCGGTTACTCCCGCGCCCGTCGCGAGAAGACCATGACCGAGCGTCTGCTCAACGAGCTTCTCGACGCCTCCAACGGCCTGGGTGCCGCTGTGAAGAAGCGCGAGGACACGCACAAGATGGCCGAGTCCAACAAGGCCTTCGCGCACTACCGCTGGTAGTCGCTACCCACATCGAGACCGAGAGAAGACTGAAGCCTTATGGCTACCACTTCACTTGACCTGGCCAAGGTCCGCAACATCGGGATCATGGCCCACATCGACGCGGGCAAGACGACCACCACCGAGCGGATCCTGTTCTACACCGGTGTGTCTTACAAGATCGGTGAGGTCCACGACGGCGCTGCCACCATGGACTGGATGGAGCAGGAGCAGGAGCGTGGCATCACGATCACCTCTGCTGCCACCACCTGTCACTGGCCGCTCGAGGATGTCGATCACACCATCAACATCATCGACACCCCGGGTCACGTCGACTTCACCGTCGAGGTGGAGCGCTCCCTGCGCGTGCTCGACGGTGCCGTGACGGTGTTCGACGGCGTCGCCGGTGTCGAGCCCCAGTCCGAGACGGTGTGGCGTCAGGCGGACCGCTACGGCGTTCCCCGCATCTGCTTCGTCAACAAGCTCGACCGCACCGGTGCCGAGTTCCACCGCTGTGTCGACATGATCGTCGACCGCCTGGGCGCTCAGCCGCTGGTCATGCAGCTGCCGATCGGTGCCGAGGCGGACTTCAAGGGCGTCGTCGACCTGGTGACGATGAAGGCCTTCGTGTGGTCCGCCGAGGCCACCAAGGGCGAGATGTACGACGTCGTCGACATCCCGGACACGCACACCGAGGCTGCCGAGGAGTACCGCGGCAAGCTGATCGAGGCCGTGGCCGAGAACGACGAAGAGATCATGGAGCTGTACCTGGAGGGCGAGGAGCCTTCCGTGGAGCAGCTGTACGCCGCGATCCGTCGTATCACCATCGCGTCCGGCAAGGGCACCGGCACCACGGTGACCCCGGTGTTCTGCGGCACCGCGTTCAAGAACAAGGGCGTCCAGCCCCTGCTCGACGCGGTCGTGCGCTACCTGCCGTCCCCGGTCGACATCGAGGCCATCGAGGGCCACGACGTCAAGGACGCCGAGGTCGTCGTGAAGCGCAAGCCGTCCGACGACGAGCCGCTGTCGGCGCTGGCGTTCAAGATCATGAGTGACCCGCACCTCGGCAAGCTCACCTTCGTCCGGGTGTACTCGGGCCGCCTGGAGTCCGGCTCTTCGGTGCTGAACTCCGTCAAGGGCAAGAAGGAGCGCATCGGCAAGATCTACCGCATGCACGCCAACAAGCGTGAGGAGATCGAGTCGGTGGGCGCCGGCGACATCGTCGCCGTCATGGGCCTGAAGCAGACCACCACCGGTGAGACGCTGTCCGACGACAAGAACCCGGTCATCCTGGAGTCCATGGACTTCCCGGCGCCGGTCATCCAGGTCGCCATCGAGCCCAAGTCGAAGGGTGACCAGGAGAAGCTGGGCGTCGCGATCCAGCGCCTGGCCGAGGAGGACCCGTCCTTCCAGGTCCACTCGGACGAGGAGACCGGCCAGACCATCATCGGTGGTATGGGCGAGCTGCACCTCGAGGTGCTGGTCGACCGTATGCGCCGTGAGTTCAAGGTCGAGGCCAACGTCGGCAAGCCGCAGGTGGCCTACCGCGAGACGATCCGCAAGGCCGTCGAGCGCGTCGACTTCACCCACAAGAAGCAGACCGGTGGTACCGGTCAGTTCGCGAAGGTGCAGATCGGCATCGAGCCGCTCGAGGGTGGCGACACCTCGTACGAGTTCGTGAACAAGGTGACCGGTGGTCGTATCCCGAAGGAGTACATCCCTTCGGTCGACGCCGGTGCGCAGGAGGCCATGCAGTTCGGCATCCTCGCCGGTTACGAGATGACCGGCGTGCGCGTCATCCTCCACGACGGTGCCTACCACGAGGTCGACTCCTCCGAGCTCGCCTTCAAGATCGCCGGCTCGCAGGCCTTCAAGGAGGCCGCGCGCAAGGCTTCGCCCGTGCTGCTCGAGCCGATGATGGCCGTCGAGGTCACCACGCCCGAGGACTACATGGGTGAGGTCATCGGCGACATCAACTCCCGCCGTGGCCAGATTCAGGCCATGGAGGAGCGGGCTGGTGCCCGCGTCGTGAAGGGCCTCGTGCCCCTGTCGGAGATGTTCGGCTACGTCGGCGACCTCCGCAGCAAGACGTCGGGTCGCGCAAGCTACTCGATGCAGTTCGACTCCTACGCCGAGGTTCCGCGGAACGTCGCCGAGGAGATCATCGCGAAGGCCAAGGGCGAGTAACGCACCGCGTTCGCACGCTTTAGGCTTGACTCCGGAGCCTCAAGGGGCAAACAGCCGCAAATCCATACGGATGTTTGCCCCCTGGTTCCGGGCTTTAACAGCAAAGATCACCTGGCGCCGATGAAGTAAGGCGTACAGAACCACTCCACAGGAGGACCCCAGTGGCGAAGGCGAAGTTCGAGCGGACTAAGCCGCACGTCAACATCGGCACCATCGGTCACATCGACCACGGTAAGACGACCCTCACGGCCGCCATTACCAAGGTGCTGCACGACGCGTACCCGGACCTGAACGAGGCCACCCCGTTCGACAACATCGACAAGGCGCCCGAGGAGCGCCAGCGCGGTATCACCATCTCCATCGCGCACGTCGAGTACCAGACCGAGGCGCGTCACTACGCCCACGTCGACTGCCCGGGTCACGCGGACTACATCAAGAACATGATCACCGGTGCCGCGCAGATGGACGGCGCGATCCTGGTGGTCGCCGCCACCGACGGCCCGATGCCGCAGACCAAGGAGCACGTGCTCCTGGCCCGCCAGGTCGGCGTTCCGTACATCGTCGTCGCCCTGAACAAGGCCGACATGGTGGACGACGAGGAGATCCTGGAGCTCGTCGAGCTCGAGGTTCGTGAGCTCCTCTCCGAGTACGAGTTCCCCGGCGACGACGTTCCGGTCGTCAAGGTCTCCGCTCTCAAGGCCCTCGAGGGCGAGAAGGAGTGGGTGGACTCCGTCCTCAACCTGATGAACGCCGTCGACGAGGCCATCCCGCAGCCGGAGCGCGACGTCGACAAGCCGTTCCTGATGCCGATCGAGGACGTCTTCACGATCACCGGTCGTGGCACCGTCGTCACCGGTCGTATCGAGCGTGGTGTCCTCAAGGTCAACGAGACCGTCGACATCATCGGCATCAAGACCGAGAAGACCACCACCACGGTCACCGGCATCGAGATGTTCCGCAAGCTGCTCGACGAGGGCCAGGCCGGTGAGAACGTCGGTCTGCTGCTCCGCGGCATCAAGCGCGAGGACGTCGAGCGCGGCCAGGTCATCATCAAGCCGGGCTCGGTCACCCCGCACACCTCGTTCGAGGCGCAGGCCTACATCCTGTCCAAGGACGAGGGCGGCCGTCACACGCCGTTCTTCAACAACTACCGCCCCCAGTTCTACTTCCGTACGACGGACGTGACCGGCGTGGTGACCCTCCCCGAGGGCACCGAGATGGTCATGCCGGGTGACAACACCGAGATGACGGTGGAGCTCATCCAGCCCGTCGCCATGGAAGAGGGCCTGAAGTTCGCCATCCGTGAGGGTGGCCGCACCGTGGGCGCCGGTCAGGTCACCAAGATCACGAAGTAAGTTCCGCTTGCTTCGAGGTCACTGTCTGACCTGAGGTCTCCGACCTACGAGAGGCCCGTACGACTTCGGTCGTACGGGCCTCTTCGGCGTTTCCGGAGACGTTCGCACGGATCGCCCGCTCGCCGCTCGCCGCTCGCCGACGGCCGTGTGGGCCGAGCACCTCCGACGGCGTCAACACGGCGGCGTCAACGCGACGACGTCAACGCGACGGCGGCGAAACACACCGTGACGTAGGCCGACGGCCACCGGTTGAAGTTCCGGACGGCGGATCCCACGGTGGTGCCGCAACGGCCGCCGATCGACACGGGCGGCCTGCCGGCGCTGAGTCCGGGACCGCGGGGGAGTCGGCGGCGGCAGTACGGCGAGGAGCGGTGATGGACGGCGTGCCCGGCGTGTACGGGGCGAAGAAGGACCTGGTCTCCGTGCCGGCCGTGAAACGGGCGGCGGCCAAGGCGCTGGAGGACCACATCGAACCGGACACCCGTACGGCCGGTGCGTGGGCGGACGACGACACCTGCGCGGCCGTGAAGGCGTTCGGCGCGCGGGACGGCGACGGCTGGCTGGCGTCCGGGGCGCTGCGCACGGCCCACGAGACCTGGGCCCGGCAGGTCGGCGACCTGCTGGACAGGCTGGGCGCCGAGAAGATCGCTCTGCGCGCCACGAACACGGTCCTGACCAGCGCCGACATCGGCACCGGCGGGGCCCTGCGCAAGCTGTCCGCGCTGGACCGGTACTGAGGAGCCGGCCGGGCATGCCGACGTACCACGAGATCATGACCGCCGACCTGGCCACGCTCACCACCGCGGCCGAGCGCTGGGACGGTATGGCGGGCGAGTTCGCGAAGCAGGAGAAGGCGTACCGGCGGGACGTCCACGACGTGTCGGCCGGCCCCGCGCACTGGGCGGGCATGAGCGCGGAGGCGGCGCACGGGCGGTTCGCCGTGACGCTGAAGGAGTTCCAGTACGCGCAGACGGAGGCGAAGGCGATCGCCGCACTGCTGCGGGACGCCCACGCGCAGTTCGCCGAGCTGCGGACCCGGCTGAAGACGGCGCGCCGGGAGGCGCTGGCGGCGGGGATGCGGGTGTCGGACACCGGCTGTGTGTCGGCCGACCCCGACGGTCCGGCCGAGGACACGGACGAGTCGGCGGTGCGCTCCTGGCAGGACCGGATCGACAAGGCGGTACGGGACGTCACCGACGCGGACGACGGAGTCAGGACCGCGCTGAAGGCGGTGGTCGTCGACTCCGGCCCGCTGGTCGGGGGCCGGGGCTTCAACGGCCGGGCGACGGGGGACATCGAGAGGTACGAGGCCCTGGCGGCGGAGGAGTCCCTGGCGAAACTGGCCCGGGGCGGACAGCTGTCGGCGAAGGAACTGGCCGGGCTGGAGAGGCTGTTCCGCGACAACGCGGACGACGAGGCGTTCGCCCGGACCCTGCTGGGGGACCTGGGCCCGGACGGCACGATCCGGCTGACGAACAGGCTGAACGACCTGCTGCACATGGGCGTGGGCGGACGGAGCGGCTCGTTCCTGCACTCCTGCGCGGCGATCGAGGCCGGCCTGGCGGACTCGCTGGCCACGGCGACACACGACACGGACTCGCCGTGGTACCGGCACTGGCGGGCGGAGATGCGGCACGCGGGCACCGAGCGGTACGCCACGGAGGTGCAGGGGGCGCGGCTGGACCGGGCGGTGGGCTACCAGTCGCTGGTGACGCTGATGAAGGCGGGGCACGGGTATGCGCCGGCGATGCTGGCGGACCTGACCGACGACATGATCGCGGCGGAGAAGCGGGAGCCGGGGATCTGGCAGCTGAAGGGTGAGTACGCCGGCCGGCACGGGGGCTGGTTCGCCAACGATCCCGTGGACGGCGTGCTGGGCGTCATGAGCCGGGACCCGCAGGCGGCGGCGCGGTACCTGTCCTCGGACGCGCACATGAAGTACCTGATGCGGGAGAGGGACTGGAACGTCACGCTCGACGTGCGGCAGACGGCGACGTCCACGATGTACGCGGAGGGGCTCGACGCGGACGACCGTGCGGGGTTCGGGGCGGCGCTCCAGGCGGCGGCAACCGGGATCGATCCGGGGGCCCGGAATGCGCACTACGTGCCGCACGGCGCGCGGAACGAGGCCGTTCTCAGGTCGGCGCTCGGGTATGCGGCGGACGCGGGGGACGACTTGCCGGCGGCGCTGCGCAGGCCCATGGCCGACATCCTGGTCAACCACGGGGAGACGGTCCACGCCTCCATGAGCGAGATCGACATCGCCCGGTCGCCGCTGAAGCAGGAGCAGCTCTTCGAGGTGGCCAAGCAGATCTCCAAGGACAGGGACGCGTACGGGGTGCTCAACGGCGGTCTGAACCAGGCCATGGTCTCCGGGATCCATCACGACCACTCCCACTCGAACGAATCCCTCCTCCGCGCCGGCCGCACGGTCGGATTCCTGGAGGAGGCCAGGGTCCAGGCACAGGGCGACCCGAAAACCCCCGACTTCGAAGCAAAGCCCCTCTTCGACAAGGCCATCAGCTTCATCCCCGTAGCGGGCGACGACGTCCAGGAGGGCTTCGACTATGTGACGGGGAGATGGTTGGAGGACGAGCAGGAGAGGCTGGATGAGAAGCGGTCGCAGGACAACGCTGATGCCTACAAAGCGAGGAACGGCCAGTTGATGGCGCTTGTCGGCGAATGGAGCAAGGTCCGTGGGCGTGGAGGGGACATGTTTGAAAGCCAGGAACTCATCAACCGGTCGGCCGAAAATGGTGCATCGCATGCCAGGGGAGTCTCGGGGGATTAACCAGAATGAGTAGCTTTCGGGCGAGTCTCACAGGGGCCCTTCTTGTTCCCCTTCTGATTGCTGGCGTCTCCTGTGGCGGCACCGAACCACGGCTTCCCACGGCCATCTGCGGCACTCGCGTCAGTGGCAGCATTGCCCGGACGCTTGTGAAACCTGACCGAGACCTGCGGGAGTTCAACCGCGTCGACCGCGCTCAGGCGGTTTCGGCTCCGTGCAGCATTCTCTCAGGCGGCAAGACCGTCATGTCGTTCAACTTCTACTGGACGGTAGACGAGCCCGACGTGAGTCGTCTGCAGAGGGAATCGCTCCTGGACGTGGCTGAACCGCGGCGTATCGAAGCAAAGCACAAGACGTACATCGGAAACGATGGCGCATTGTCGACGACGGCGTGTGGCACCAGGGCCACCCGGTACTTCAGCCTTCTTGTGAGGCTGCCTCAACTGAATCCTGTTGACCGCACGCGGCGGCAGGACATCGAACGATTCATGCGGTCCTACTTTCCAGCCACCGTAAGAACTCTCAGCTGTTCTTGATTTCTCGGCCCTTGGTTCGCTTGATCAACTGTTCCCCTGTCGCGCGTCAGCGGGCGTTGAAGTTAGGTTAAGGGTTAGGCTTCAACTGTCCTACAGCTAGCCAGGGTTGTTGGCGCGGCTCGGGTATGCCAGAGGCGTAGACGGGGGTCTTGGTTCTCGGCGGGGAGCATTGGTGTCCAGGCGGCCGTAGGGGCGCGGCTGAATCAGTGCCCGGCCGATTCCGGCGGCGGAACGCGCGGCGGCGGAGAGCCGGACCCCGCCTCCATGCCCGCCGGGAAACGCGCCGCCGCGAACTCGAGTGAGCAGAACGTCGGACCCGGCAGCAGAGAGGCCGGCGATGCCGCCGGCGAGCTGAACGGCACGGGGCTGAGGCGTTCGACGTGAAGGACGGGCACGGCTGGCTCACGTAGGGGGCGGTCAACAAGGCGTACAAGACCTGGAGCGGTGCGAATGACTGCCGCCTACATCCGCGCGGAGACACGAGGCGCCTCCCCCTGGCAGGGCCCGGCCGGCGTACACCAGTCCGTCTCGGGGGATGCCCTGCTGCAGGTCGTGCGCGACTGCCGGACAGCCCCGCGGCCTATGCCACGGTGAGTGAGGGTGCCCACCCGGCACGTCGCCGCCGACCTCGCGAAGACTCCGCGCACCACCGGCCGGGACGCGCCGGGCCTGGACGCCCGGACGTTGGCCCGGGCCCTGGGGCTCGGCCGCGACGTGCGGCGTCACTCCCGGACGGCTCCCGCAGACGGCCTGCCCGAATCACTCCCGGACGACTCCCCGACAACGCGCTCCCAGCCCGCAGCGACGCTCTCGGCAACCTGCGGTGACTGCGGCAAGCTGCGGTGACGACGGCAAGCTGCGGTGACGACGGCAAGCTGCGGTGACTGCGGTGACTGCGGTGACTGCGGTGACTGCGGTGACTGCGGTGACTGCGGTGGCGGCGGGGTCGGAGGGGTTGGAGGGGCGGGGAGGCGGCGCCTCGGCGGGGGAGGCTCCCCGAGTCGCTCCGCCCCGCCTCGTCCCCGGTTTGACCTACGTCACCTTCGGGGTAATGTCTTCGGCTCGATTGGCGGAGGGCCTGCCCCATATGGCAGACTGTCGGAGTTGCTCGGTCGAGTGTTGATGCTGCGCGCCTCCCGCCGGGAGGACCGGAAGCGAGTCCCACAGTACTCGTCGTCCTAACTGCCTGATGGCAGCACTGGGACGGACGTACGGGAATCTTCCGGGAAGTGTGAGCGCGGCACCGGCCAGGCGCCCGGTGGGCCCGAGGTCCCCGGTCCGCGGTTTCCGGAAGGGCCGTGTGCATTCCGCAGGGATGTTCGAACAAGGGACATCTGTGTCAGCGGGAGCGCGACACGCCCGACCGCGTGGGTCGGAGAAACGAAGGCAGCAGAAGGAATCCGCCGGGTTCCAGAGCGTTAGAGAGACAGGACTACTGAGTAGCCATGGCGGGACAGAAGATCCGCATCCGGCTCAAGGCCTACGACCACGAGGTCATCGACTCCTCGGCGAAGAAGATCGTCGAGACGGTGACCCGCACTGGTGCGTCGGTCGCGGGCCCGGTGCCGCTGCCCACTGAGAAGAACGTGTACTGCGTCATCAAGTCGCCGCACAAGTACAAGGACTCGCGCGAGCACTTCGAGATGCGCACGCACAAGCGCCTGATCGACATTCTCGACCCCACCCCCAAGACCGTTGACTCTCTGATGCGACTCGACCTCCCGGCCGGTGTCGACATCGAGATCAAGCTCTGAGGGTCGGTGAGCTGAGAATGGCTAAGCAGATCAAGGGCATCCTGGGCGAGAAGCTCGGCATGACGCAGGTGTGGGACGAGAACAACCGTGTTGTTCCGGTCACCGTCGTCAAGGCCGGCCCCAACGTCGTCACCCAGGTCCGTACGAACGATGTCGACGGCTACGAGTCCGTCCAGATCGCTTTCGGCGAGATCGACCCGCGCAAGGTGAACAAGCCCCTCAAGGGCCACTTCGCCAAGGCCGACGTCACTCCCCGCCGCCACCTCGTCGAGATCCGTACCGCTGACGCCAGCGAGTACACCCTCGGCCAGGAGATCACCGCCGAGGTGTTCGAGGCCGGCATCAAGGTCGACGTGACCGGCAAGAGCAAGGGCAAGGGCTTCGCCGGTGTCATGAAGCGTCACAACTTCAAGGGCCTCGGCGCCGGACACGGCACCCAGCGCAAGCACCGCTCGCCCGGTTCCATCGGTGGCTGCGCCACCCCGGGCCGCGTGTTCAAGGGCCTCCGCATGGCGGGTCGCATGGGCAACGAGCGGGTCACCACCCAGAACCTGACCGTCCACGCCGTTGACGCGGAGAAGGGTCTGCTGCTCATCAAGGGCGCGGTTCCCGGTCCGAACGGCGGCCTCGTCCTGGTCCGCACCGCGGCCAAGGGGGCCTGAGGTAACCGATGAGCACTGTTGACATCCTTTCGCCGGCGGGCGACAAGGCCGGTTCCGTCGAGCTCCCCGCGGAGATCTTCGACGCCAAGGTCAGCGTTCCGCTGATCCACCAGGTCGTCGTCGCGCAGCTGGCCGCTGCCCGTCAGGGCACGCACAAGACGAAGACCCGTGGCGAGGTCCGTGGTGGTGGCAAGAAGCCTTACCGCCAGAAGGGCACCGGTCGCGCCCGTCAGGGTTCGACCCGCGCGCCGCAGTTCGCCGGTGGTGGCGTCGTGCACGGTCCCGTGCCGCGTGACTACTCGCAGCGCACCCCGAAGAAGATGAAGGCCGCCGCCCTGCGCGGTGCCCTCACCGACCGGGCGCGTCACAACCGCATCCACGTCGTCTCCGGCGTGGTCGAGGGTGCGATCTCCACCAAGGCCGCCAAGAGCCTGTTCGGCAAGATCTCGGAGCGCAAGAACCTGCTCCTGGTCGTCGAGCGTGCCGACGAGGCCGCGTGGCTGTCCGCCCGCAACCTGCCCCAGGTCCACATCCTGGAGCCGGGCCAGCTGAACACGTACGACGTTCTCGTCTCGGACGACGTGGTCTTCACCCAGGCCGCTTTCGAGTCCTTCGTGTCTGGCCCCAAGGCCGCTGACACCGAAGGGAGCGAGGCCTGATGGCTACGCGTCACCCGAGCATTGCCTCGAAGGCCGCCAAGGCCGCCAAGGCCGCGCGCGTCGCCAAGGCGCGTCGCCACGCCGCCGAGGGCAAGAACACCGTCGAGACCCCGCTGAGCAAGTCGTTCACGGACCCCCGTGACGTCCTGGTGAAGCCGGTCGTCTCCGAGAAGAGCTACGCGCTCCTCGACGAGAACAAGTACACGTTCATCGTCGCCCCGGGCGCCAACAAGACCCAGATCAAGCAGGCCGTCCAGGCGGTCTTCGACGTCAAGGTCACCGGGGTCAACACGATCAACCGCGCCGGCAAGCGCAAGCGCACGAAGACCGGCTTCGGTCAGCGTGCCGCCACCAAGCGCGCGATCGTGACCCTCGCCGAGGGCGACCGTATCGACATCTTCGGCGGTCCGACCGCCTAAGGGCGGTCTGGATCGTCCGATATCGGACGAGGACTGAGAAATGGGAATCCGCAAGTACAAGCCGACTACGCCGGGCCGTCGTGGCGCCAGCGTCGCCGACTTCGTCGAGGTCACGCGGTCCACGCCGGAGAAGTCGCTGGTCCGTCCCCTGCACAGCAAGGGCGGCCGTAACAACGCCGGTCGTGTGACCGTTCGCCACCAGGGTGGCGGACACAAGCGCGCCTACCGTGTGATCGACTTCCGTCGTCACGACAAGGACGGCGTGCCGGCGAAGGTCGCGCACATCGAGTACGACCCCAACCGCACCGCGCGCATCGCGCTGCTGCACTACGCCGACGGCGAGAAGCGCTACATCCTCGCCCCGCGCAACCTGCAGCAGGGTGACCGCGTCGAGAACGGTCCCGGGGCCGACATCAAGCCGGGCAACAACCTGGCCCTCCGCAACATCCCGGTCGGTACCACGATCCACGCGATCGAGCTCCGTCCCGGTGGCGGTGCCAAGTTCGCCCGCTCCGCCGGTGCCTCCGTGCAGCTGCTCGCGAAGGAGGGCTCGATGGCCCACCTCCGCATGCCGTCCGGTGAGATCCGCCTGGTCGACGTCCGCTGCCGCGCCACCATCGGTGAGGTCGGCAACGCCGAGCAGAGCAACATCAACTGGGGTAAGGCCGGCCGTAAGCGGTGGCTGGGCGTTCGCCCGACCGTCCGTGGTGTCGTCATGAACCCGGTTGACCACCCGCACGGTGGTGGTGAGGGCCGGACCTCCGGTGGTCGCCACCCTGTGTCCCCGTGGGGCAAGAAGGAAGGCCGTACTCGTTCGCCCAAGAAGGCGTCGAACAAGTACATCGTCCGCCGCCGCAAGACGAACAAGAAGCGCTAAGGACGGGTTGAGATGCCTCGTAGCCTGAAGAAGGGGCCCTTCGTCGACGACCACCTGATCAAGAAGGTGGACGCCCAGAACGAAGCCGGCACCAAGAACGTCATCAAGACCTGGTCCCGCCGCTCGATGATCGTCCCGGCCATGCTCGGCCACACGCTGGCGGTGCACAACGGCAAGACCCACATCCCGGTGTTCGTCACCGAGTCGATGGTCGGCCACAAGCTCGGCGAGTTCTCGCCGACGCGCACCTTCCGGGGCCACGTCAAGGAAGACCGGAAGTCGAAGCGCCGCTAGTAGCGGATCGCATTCAGACACGTAAGTAACTCTGAAGGGACAACCATGGAAGCCAGGGCCCAGGCGCGGTACATCCGCGTCACGCCCATGAAGGCCCGCCGTGTGGTGGACCTCATCCGTGGCATGGACGCCACGGAGGCCCAGGCTGTTCTGCGATTCGCTCCGCAGGCAGCCTCCGTGCCGGTCGGCAAGGTGCTCGACAGCGCCATCGCCAACGCCGCGCACAACTACGACCACACCGACGCCGACAGCCTCTACATCTCCGAGGCCTACGTCGACGAGGGCCCGACCCTGAAGCGGTTCCGGCCGCGCGCCCAGGGCCGTGCCTACCGGATCCGCAAGCGGACCAGCCACATCACCGTGGTCGTCAGCAGCAAGGAAGGAACCCGGTAATGGGCCAGAAGGTAAACCCGCACGGGTTCCGGCTCGGTGTCACGACCGACTTCAAGTCGCGTTGGTACGCCGACAAGCTGTACAAGGACTACGTCAAGGAAGACGTCGCCATCCGTCGGATGATGACGTCCGGCATGGAGCGCGCCGGCATCTCGAAGGTTGAGATCGAGCGCACCCGTGACCGCGTGCGTGTGGACATCCACACCGCTCGTCCGGGCATCGTCATCGGCCGCCGTGGCGCCGAGGCCGACCGCATCCGCGGCGACCTCGAGAAGCTCACGGGCAAGCAGGTCCAGCTGAACATCCTCGAGGTCAAGAACCCCGAGACCGACGCTCAGCTGGTTGCCCAGGCCGTTGCCGAGCAGCTCTCCTCCCGCGTCTCCTTCCGCCGCGCCATGCGTAAGAGCATGCAGTCGGCGATGAAGGCCGGCGCCAAGGGCATCAAGATCCAGTGCGGTGGCCGCCTCGGCGGCGCCGAGATGTCCCGCTCGGAGTTCTACCGCGAGGGCCGCGTGCCCCTGCACACGCTCCGTGCGAACGTGGACTACGGCTTCTTCGAGGCCAAGACGACCTTCGGCCGCATCGGCGTGAAGGTCTGGATCTACAAGGGCGACGTCAAGAACATCGCCGAGGTCCGCGCCGAGAACGCTGCGGCCCGTGCGGGTAACCGCCCGGCCCGTGGCGGTGCCGACCGCCCGGCCCGTGGTGGCCGTGGTGGCGAGCGGCGCGGTCGCAAGCCGCAGCAGGCTGCCGGCGCCGAGGCCCCCAAGGCCGAGGCTCCCGCGTCCGCTCCGGCTGAGAGCACCGGAACGGAGGCCTGACCGAAATGCTGATCCCCCGTAGGGTCAAGCACCGCAAGCAGCACCACCCGAAGCGCAACGGTATGTCCAAGGGTGGAACGCAGGTTGCGTTCGGCGAGTACGGCATCCAGGCGCTGACCCCGGCCTACGTCACGAACCGCCAGATCGAGGCGGCTCGTATCGCGATGACCCGTCACATCAAGCGTGGCGGCAAGGTCTGGATCAACATCTACCCGGACCGTCCGCTCACCAAGAAGCCGGCCGAGACCCGCATGGGTTCCGGTAAGGGTTCTCCGGAGTGGTGGATCGCCAACGTCAAGCCCGGACGTGTGATGTTCGAGCTGTCGTACCCCAACGAGAAGATCGCCCGTGAGGCGCTGACCCGTGCGGCCCACAAGCTGCCGATGAAGTGCCGGATCGTCAAGCGCGAGGCAGGTGAAGCGTGATGTCGGCCGGTACCAAGGCGTCCGAGCTGCGCGAGCTGGGCAACGAGGAGCTTCTGGCGAAGCTCCGCGAGGCCAAGGAAGAGCTGTTCAACCTCCGCTTCCAGGCGGCGACGGGTCAGCTCGAGAACCACGGTCGGCTGAAGGCCGTCCGTAAGGACATCGCGCGGATCTACACCCTGATGCGTGAGCGCGAGCTGGGCATCGAGACGGTGGAGAGCGCCTGATGAGTGAGAGCAACGTGACTGAGCAGACTGCAGAGGCCCGCGGCTTCCGCAAGACCCGCGAGGGTCTCGTCGTCAGCGACAAGATGGACAAGACCGTCGTCGTCGCCGTCGAGGACCGCGTCAAGCACGCGCTGTACGGCAAGGTCATCCGCCGTACCAACAAGCTCAAGGCGCACGACGAGCAGAACGCCGCGGGTGTCGGCGACCGCGTCCTCCTCATGGAGACCCGGCCGCTCTCCGCGACGAAGCGCTGGCGCGTCGTCGAGATCCTCGAGAAGGCCAAGTAGGTAATTCGCGCAAGCGAATTCCAGAAGATACGCCTGTGGGGCTAACCCCGCAGGTCAGTTCCGCCAGGCTCGGCAGGGGTCCTCTGTATGAGGCCCCTGCCGGGAACCGGCAGACGATCAGGAGATAGACGTGATCCAGCAGGAGTCGCGACTGCGCGTCGCCGACAACACTGGTGCGAAGGAAATCCTTTGCATCCGTGTGCTCGGTGGCTCCGGTCGCCGCTACGCGGGCATCGGTGACGTCATCGTCGCCACCGTCAAGGACGCGATCCCGGGTGGCAACGTGAAGAAGGGTGACGTCGTCAAGGCGGTCATCGTTCGCACCGTCAAGGAGCGCCGCCGTCCGGACGGCTCGTACATCCGCTTCGACGAGAACGCCGCCGTCATTCTGAAGAACGACGGCGACCCTCGCGGCACCCGCATCTTCGGCCCGGTCGGGCGTGAGCTGCGCGAGAAGAAGTTCATGAAGATCATCTCGCTGGCTCCGGAGGTGCTGTAAGCATGAAGATCAAGAAGGGCGACCTGGTCCAGGTCATCACCGGTAAGGACAAGGGCAAGCAGGGCAAGGTCATTGCCGCTTACCCGCGCGAGGAGCGCGTCCTGGTCGAGGGTGTCAACCGGGTCAAGAAGCACACCAAGGCCGGCCCGACCGCCAGCGGTTCCCAGGCCGGCGGCATCGTGACCACCGAGGCCCCCATCCACGTGTCCAACGTTCAGCTGGTCGTGGAGAAGGACGGTCAGAAGGTCGTCACGCGTGTCGGTTACCGCTTCGACGACGAAGGCAACAAGATCCGCGTTGCCAAGCGGACGGGTGAGGACATCTGATGGCTACCACCACCACTCCGCGTCTGAAGCAGAAGTACCGCGAGGAGATCGCGGGCAAGCTGCGTGACGAGTTCAAGTACGAGAACGTCATGCAGGTTCCCGGCCTCGTCAAGATCGTGGTCAACATGGGTGTCGGCGACGCCGCCCGTGACTCGAAGCTGATCGAGGGCGCGATCCGCGACCTGACCACCATCACCGGTCAGAAGCCGGCCGTCACCAAGGCCCGCAAGTCCATCGCGCAGTTCAAGCTGCGTGAGGGCCAGCCGATCGGTGCCCACGTCACGCTCCGTGGCGACCGCATGTGGGAGTTCCTGGACCGCACCCTGTCGCTCGCGCTGCCGCGCATCCGCGACTTCCGCGGCCTGTCCCCCAAGCAGTTCGACGGCCGTGGCAACTACACCTTCGGTCTCACGGAGCAGGTCATGTTCCACGAGATCGACCAGGACAAGATCGACCGTACCCGGGGCATGGACATCACCGTGGTCACCACGGCGACCAACGACGCTGAGGGCCGCGCGCTCCTTCGTCACCTCGGCTTCCCGTTCAAGGAGGCGTGAGCGAGATGGCGAAGAAGGCTCTGATTGCCAAGGCTGCTCGCAAGCCCAAGTTCGGTGTGCGTGGCTACACGCGCTGCCAGCGCTGCGGCCGTCCGCACTCCGTGTACCGCAAGTTCGGCCTGTGCCGTGTGTGCCTTCGTGAGATGGCTCACCGCGGCGAGCTGCCGGGCGTGACCAAGAGCTCCTGGTAAATCCCTTATCAGGGATTCCGGAGACTCTCGGTAAGCATCTGGGTCGGCAGAGGCCCGGTCCCGCATGCCTTAGGCTAGTGGGGTTGGGCGTCTGCCGCCCGTACGACTTACTACGCCGTAGGTCCACCGCGCCGCACCCGTCCCGTCTCGGATCGGGGAGAGGGATGGCGCACCAGGAAACCCCGGCGAGAGAGGCCGAAGGCCAATTCATGACCATGACTGATCCGATCGCAGACATGCTTACGCGTCTGCGGAACGCGAACTCGGCATACCACGACTCCGTGACGATGCCGGCGTCGAAGATCAAGTCGCACATCGCGGAGATCCTCCAGCAGGAGGGCTTCATCACGGGCTGGAAGGTCGAGGACGCCGAGGTCGGCAAGAACCTCGTTCTCGAGCTGAAGTTCGGCCCGAACCGCGAGCGCTCCATCGCGGGCATCAAGCGCATCTCCAAGCCCGGTCTCCGGGTGTACGCGAAGTCCACCAACCTGCCGAAGGTGCTCGGCGGCCTGGGCGTGGCGATCATCTCCACGTCGCACGGGCTCCTCACCGACAAGCAGGCCGGCAAGAAGGGCGTGGGTGGGGAAGTCCTCGCCTACGTCTGGTAGCAGAAGGGAACGGAGGAAACAGCTATGTCGCGCATCGGCAAGCTCCCCATCGCGGTTCCCGCCGGCGTGGACGTCACCATCGACGGCCGTACGGTCAAGGTCAAGGGCCCCAAGGGCGAGCTGACCCACACCGTCGTGGCACCGATCGAGATCGTCAAGGGCGAGGACGGCGTTCTGAACGTCACCCGCCCGAACGACGAGCGTCAGAACAAGGCCCTGCACGGCCTGTCCCGCACGCTGGTGGCGAACATGATCACCGGCGTGACCCAGGGTTACGTGAAGAAGCTCGAGATCAGTGGTGTCGGTTACCGCGTGACCGCCAAGGGTGCGAACCTCGAGTTCGCGCTGGGCTACAGCCACCCGATCGTCGTCGAGGCCCCCGAGGGCATCACCTTCAAGGTGGAGGCCCCCACCCGGTTCTCGGTCGAGGGCATCGACAAGCAGAAGGTCGGCGAGGTTGCGGCCAACATCCGCAAGCTGCGCAAGCCTGACCCGTACAAGGCCAAGGGCGTCAAGTACGAGGGCGAAGTCATCCGCCGCAAGGTCGGAAAGGCGGGTAAGTAAGCCATGGCATACGGGCAGAAGATCCTCAAGGGCGACGCCTACAAGCGCGCCGCGATCAAGCGCCGTCACATCCGGATCCGCAAGAACCTTTCCGGTACGGCGGAGCGTCCCCGTCTGGTCGTGACCCGCTCCAACCGCCACATCGTGGCGCAGGTGATCGACGACCTGAAGGGCCACACCCTGGCGTCGGCGTCCACTCTGGACAGCTCGATCCGCGGTGGCGAGGGCGACAAGTCCGCGCAGGCCAAGCAGGTCGGCGCCCTGGTCGCCGAGCGCGCCAAGGCCGCCGGTGTCGAGGCCGTCGTGTTCGACCGTGGTGGCAACCAGTACGCCGGGCGCATCGCCGCCCTGGCGGACGCCGCCCGCGAGGCCGGGCTCAGGTTCTGAGCCGCCGTAGCTAGCGGAAAAGAGAGAGGTAAATCCAATGGCTGGACCCCAGCGCCGCGGTGGCGGTGCCGGTGGCGGCGAGCGGCGGGACCGGAAGGGCCGTGACGGCGGCGCTGCTGCCGCCGAGAAGACCGCGTACGTTGAGCGCGTTGTCGCGATCAACCGCGTCGCCAAGGTTGTGAAGGGTGGTCGTCGCTTCAGCTTCACCGCGCTGGTCGTGGTGGGCGACGGTGACGGCACCGTGGGTGTCGGTTACGGCAAGGCCAAGGAGGTGCCGGCCGCCATCGCCAAGGGTGTTGAGGAGGCCAAGAAGCACTTCTTCAAGGTCCCCCGTATCCAGGGCACCATCCCGCACCCCATCCAGGGTGAGAAGGCTGCCGGCGTCGTGCTGCTCAAGCCCGCGTCCCCGGGTACCGGTGTTATCGCCGGTGGTCCGGTGCGTGCCGTGCTCGAGTGCGCCGGTATCCACGACGTGCTGTCGAAGTCGCTCGGCTCCGACAACGCGATCAACATCGTGCACGCGACCGTGGAGGCCCTGAAGGGTCTGCAGCGTCCCGAGGAGATCGCGGCCCGCCGTGGTCTGCCGCTCGAGGACGTCGCCCCCGCGGCTCTTCTCCGTGCGCGTGCCGGGGCGGGTGCGTAATCATGGCGCAGCTGAAGATTACGCAGGTCAAGTCCTACATCGGCAGCAAGCAGAACCACCGTGACACCCTGCGTTCCCTTGGTCTCAAGGGCATCAACACGCAGGTCGTCAAGGAGGACCGCCCCGAGTTCCGCGGCATGGTGCACACCGTCCGCCACCTCGTGACGGTCGAGGAGGTCGACTGATCATGGCGGAGCAGAACCCGCTCAAGATCCACAACCTCCGTCCCGCCCCGGGCGCCAAGACCGCCAAGACCCGTGTCGGTCGTGGTGAGGCGTCGAAGGGTAAGACGGCCGGTCGTGGTACCAAGGGCACCAAGGCCCGCTACCAGGTTCCGGAGCGCTTCGAGGGTGGCCAGATGCCGCTCCACATGCGCCTCCCGAAGCTGAAGGGCTTCAAGAACCCGTTCAAGACCGAGTTCCAGGTCGTGAACCTCGACAAGCTGGCCGCGCTCTACCCCGAGGGTGGCGAGGTCACGGTCGAGGGTCTGGTGGCCAAGGGTGCCGTTCGCAAGAACAGCCTCGTCAAGGTCCTCGGCCAGGGCGAGATCTCCGTGGCGCTGCAGGTGACGGTCGACGCCGTCTCCGGCTCCGCCAAGGAGAAGATCACTGCCGCCGGCGGTTCGGTCACCGAGCTCGTCTGAGTCCGGTGCTGAGCTGACGCTCGGTATGCACGTAATGAGGGGCAGGAACCCGGTGGGGTTCCTGCCCCTCATCGTTGTTTTCGCGGCCCTGACTCAGCGGCGGAGGGCTTCCGCGGGCTGAACGGGGCTCGCCCGCCAGGCCGGCCCGCCCGCGCGGGCGCCTCGGCGTGGCGGGGGAGCGGCCGAGGGGGCGGCGAACGGCCGAGGGGGCGGGGAGGGACCGAGGGGCGGGGGAGCGGCCGGAGGGGCGGCGGGCCGAGCCGTCGGCACCGGGGCGACGGGCGACACGACGAGCGTCCCTCGCGCCGGGCCGCCGTCGGCGGTTCCGCGAAAAGGAGGGCATACTCCCTCGGTCGTTTCGGGAAGGGCAGTCCCGCAGGTAAGGTGACGTACACTGCCCACTTTGATTGGGTGCTTCACGTGGGGCACTCTGAGCGGCAGTTGACCGTTACGTACTTGTCGAACCTCACACCGTCACCCTTGACGCAGTTGCGCGGGGGTCGCAGGAGGCACCGTGCTCACCGCGTTCGCCCGGGCGTTCAGGACGCCCGACCTGCGCAAGAAGCTGCTGTTCACGCTGGGCATCATCGTGGTGTACCGGGCCGGCACGCACATCCCGATCCCGGGCGTCAACTACAGGAACGTCCAGCAGTGTGTCCGCGAGGCCTCCGGTAACCAGGGTCTCTTCGGGCTGGTCAACATGTTCAGCGGTGGTGCGCTGCTGCAGATCACGATCTTCGCGCTCGGGATCATGCCGTACATCACGGCCAGCATCATCCTCCAGCTGCTGACGGTCGTGATCCCACGCCTGGAAGCGCTCAAGAAGGAGGGTCAGGCCGGCACTGCGAAGATCACGCAGTACACCCGCTACCTGACCGTGGCGCTGGCCATCCTCCAGGGCACCGGCCTGGTGGCCACCGCCCGCAGTGGTGCTCTGTTCGGAAACTGCTCGGTGGCGAACCAGATCGTTCCCGACCAGGCGATCTTCACGACCATCACCATGGTCATCTGCATGACGGCGGGTACGGCCGTCGTGATGTGGCTCGGTGAGCTGATCACCGACCGCGGTATCGGCAACGGCATGTCGATCCTGATGTTCATCTCGATCGCCGCGACCTTCCCGTCCGCGCTGTGGGCCATCAAGAAGCAGGGCACCCTGGCCGGCGGCTGGATCGAGTTCGGCACCGTCATCGTCGTGGGCCTGGTCATGGTCGCGCTCGTCGTCTTCGTCGAGCAGGCCCAGCGCCGCGTCCCGGTGCAGTACGCGAAGCGCATGATCGGTCGCCGGTCCTACGGCGGTACGTCCACGTACATCCCGCTCAAGGTGAACCAGGCGGGTGTGATTCCCGTCATCTTCGCCTCCTCGCTGCTCTACATCCCGGCGCTCGTGGCGCAGTTCTCGGGGGGCCGGTCGGGCTGGAAGACCTGGGTCGAGCAGAACCTGACCAAGGGCGACCACCCGATTTACATCACTTCGTACTTCTTGCTCATCGTTTTCTTCGCGTTCTTCTACGTCGCTATCTCCTTCAACCCCGAGGAAGTAGCCGACAACATGAAGAAGTATGGTGGCTTCATCCCGGGCATCCGGGCTGGCCGACCGACCGCTGAGTATCTCAGTTATGTACTCAACCGGATCACCTGGCCGGGTTCGCTGTATCTGGGTCTGATCGCTCTCGTACCGACGATGGCGTTGGTTGGCTTCGGTTCCCAGGGGAACTTCCCGTTCGGCGGGACCAGCATCCTCATCATCGTGGGTGTCGGCCTCGAGACGGTGAAGCAGATCGAGAGCCAGCTCCAGCAGCGCAATTACGAAGGGTTCCTCCGCTGATGCGTATCGTCCTCGTCGGACCGCCGGGTGCCGGTAAGGGAACGCAAGCCGTCCGCCTCGCCGAGAAGCTCCACATCCCGCACATCTCCACGGGCGACCTGTTCCGCGCCAACATCAGCCAGCAGACGGAGCTCGGGAAACTCGCGAAGTCCTACATGGACGCCGGCAACCTCGTACCCGACGAGGTGACCATCGCGATGGCCAAGGACCGCATGGAGCAGGCCGACGCGGAGAACGGCTTCCTGCTGGACGGCTTCCCGCGGAACGTCTCGCAGGCCGAGGCCCTGGACCAGCTGCTCCAGACCGAGGGCATCACCCTGGACGCGGTCCTGGACCTCGAGGTCCCCGAGGACGAGGTCGTCAAGCGGATCGCCGGCCGGCGCATCTGCCGCAACGACTCCTCGCACGTCTTCCACGTGTCGTACAACGCGCCGAAGCAGGAGGGCGTGTGCGACGTCTGCGGCGGCGAGCTGTACCAGCGTGACGACGACCGCGAGGAGACCGTCCGCACGCGGCTGGAGGTCTACCACACGCAGACCGAGCCGATCATCGACTACTACAAGTCGCAGGGTCTGGTCGTGACCATCTCCTCGCTGGGCCCGGTGGCGGAGATCACCGAGCGCGCGCTGGAGGCCCTCAAGCGCGAGAAGGCCGAGAAGTAGTCCCCGGTCCTTCCGGCCGCGGTGCCCTCCCACGGACCTGGTCCGGGGGACCCTGAGGGCGCCGCGGCCGTACTGTTGTGTACGTATCCCAGCCGACGTGAGTGACGGAGAGCGCAGGCCACCCATGGTGCAGATCAAGACCCCCGAGCAGATCGCGAAGATGCGGGCGGCGGGCCTGGTCGTAGCCGCCATCCACGCGGCCACGCGCGAAGCGGCCGTCCCCGGCGCGACCACCAAGGACCTGGACGAGGTGGCCCGCAAGGTCCTCGCCGAGCACGGTGCGAAGTCGAACTTCCTGGGTTACGGCGGCTTCCCCGCCACCATCTGCACGTCCGTGAACGACGTCGTCGTCCACGGCATCCCCTCCGACGACGTCGTCCTCAAGGACGGCGACGTCATCTCCATCGACTGCGGCGCGATCGTCGACGGCTGGCACGGCGACGCCGCCTACACGGCCTTCGTGGGCTCCGGCCACGCTCCGGAACTCATCGAGCTCTCCCGGGTGACCGAGGAGTCGATGTGGGCCGGCATCGCGGCCATGAAGCAGGGCAACCGCCTGGTGGACGTATCCCGGGCGATCGAGACGTACATCCGCCGCCAGCCGAAGCCGGGCGGCGGCAAGTACGGGATCATCGAGGACTACGGCGGCCACGGCATCGGCACCGAGATGCACATGGACCCGCACCTGCTGAACTACGTCGACCGCCGCCGCGGCAAGGGCCCCAAGCTGGTCCCCGGCTTCTGCCTCGCCATCGAGCCGATGGTCTCCCTCGGCACCCCGCGCACCGAGGTCCTGGAAGACGACTGGACCGTCATCACCACGGACGGCACCTGGTCCTCCCACTGGGAGCACTCGGTCGCCCTGACCGAGCAGGGCCCGCTGGTCCTGACGGCGCCCGACGGCGGCAAGGCCAAGCTCGCCGAGTACGGCATCACGGCCGCCCCCGACCCCCTGGCTTAGGGATCACCCTGATGGGGCAGACTTTCCCGATTCGCCTTTCCGGGTGCGCCGACGTAGACTGACTCGTCGGCTCTCGTGCACCCGCATGTCCGCATGCGCTCGCACATGCCTCCTCTGGCAAGCCAGAGAGTCGATCAAGGTAGTCGATTCGAAGGGCGAAGCGTGGCCAAGAAGCAAGGTGCCATCGAGATCGAGGGCACTGTCGTCGAGTCTCTGCCGAACGCCATGTTCAAGGTCGAGCTCCAGAACGGCCACCAGGTCCTGGCACACATCAGCGGCAAGATGCGTATGCACTACATCCGCATCCTCCCTGACGACCGGGTCGTGGTGGAGCTGTCTCCGTACGACCTGACGCGTGGCCGGATCGTCTACCGGTACAAGTAGATCTTGCCCGCGCCCCGGGCCCGCCCGGTGCGATGGCACTGACCCGGAGAACCTCACCCCATGAAGGTCAAGCCGAGCGTCAAGAAGATCTGCGACAAGTGCAGGGTGATCCGCCGTCACGGCCGGGTCATGGTCATCTGCGAGAACCCGCGCCACAAGCAGCGCCAGGGCTGACGCACGACCATCACCCTCTGCACCTCTATCGCAGAGTTTCGCGCGACGCGAGCTGAATATGTTCATACGCAGAGCCCGAGCCCACCAGCTCGACACCCCCGGTTCGGAGGCCGGGGACCCGGTTCGTACCTAGTACGGCGGCCGGGAGCCGGCTCTGTGGAAGACCTCCGAAGATTCACCAGGAGCCATTGAATGGCACGCGTTTCCGGTGTTGACATCCCGCGCGAAAAGCGCGTGGAGGTCGCCCTCACCTACGTGTTCGGCATCGGCCGGACCCTCTCGCAGGAGACGCTGGCAGCGACCGGCGTCGACCCGAACACCCGCGTTCGCGACCTCTCCGAGGAGCAGCTCGTCGCGATTCGTGAGTACGTCGACAACAACATCAAGACCGAGGGTGACCTCCGTCGCGAGATCCAGGCCGACATCCGCCGCAAGGTCGAGATCGGTTGCTACCAGGGTCTCCGTCACCGTCGCGGTCTGCCCGTCCGCGGTCAGCGCACCAGCACCAACGCCCGCACCCGCAAGGGCCCGCGTCGCGCCATCGCCGGCAAGAAGAAGCCGGGCAAGAAGTAGTCCGCAGCGGACACCTGTTCACGGTCTTCGCTGTAGGACCGACCACCTCCCGTAGGAGTTAGTAGATGCCCCCCAAGGGACGTCAGGGCGCTGCCAAGAAGGTGCGCCGCAAGGAAAAGAAGAACGTCGCTCACGGCCACGCGCACATCAAGAGCACGTTCAACAACACGATCGTGTCGATCACGGACCCGTCCGGCAACGTGATCTCCTGGGCCTCCGCCGGCCACGTCGGCTTCAAGGGCTCCCGGAAGTCCACGCCGTTCGCCGCGCAGATGGCCGCCGAGTCGGCTGCCCGCCGCGCCCAGGAGCACGGCATGCGCAAGGTCGACGTGTTCGTCAAGGGCCCGGGCTCCGGTCGTGAGACCGCGATCCGCTCCCTGCAGGCCACGGGCCTCGAGGTCGGCTCCATCCAGGACGTCACCCCGACCCCGCACAACGGCTGCCGCCCGCCGAAGCGCCGCCGCGTCTGACGCACGGCTGCTTCGCCGAGCAGTGCAGGGGGTGTGGGGGATTTCCCCGCACAGAGCGTCGGGCGGTACGGCTCCTTCGGGCCGTGCCGCCCGTACCCTTGCAGTACCCGCACTTTTCACGGGTGCGGTTTCCGTCGGGCGTCAAATAGCGGGCGTCCACGAAAGAAGGATCTGATCCACACATGCTGATCGCTCAGCGTCCCTCGTTGACCGAAGAGGTCGTCGACGAGTTCCGCTCCCGGTTCGTGATCGAGCCGCTGGAGCCGGGCTTCGGTTACACCCTCGGCAACTCCCTCCGCCGTACCCTCCTCTCCTCGATCCCCGGTGCCGCTGTCACCAGCATCCGGATCGACGGCGTGCTGCACGAGTTCACCACCGTGCCGGGCGTCAAGGAGGACGTCACCGACCTGATCCTCAACATCAAGCAGCTGGTCGTCTCCTCGGAGCACGACGAGCCGGTCGTGATGTACCTGCGCAAGCAGGGCCCGGGTCTGGTCACCGCCGCCGACATCGCGCCCCCGGCCGGTGTCGAGGTGCACAACCCCGACCTCGTCCTCGCCACGCTCAACGGCAAGGGCAAGCTGGAGATGGAGCTGACCGTCGAGCGCGGTCGCGGTTACGTCTCCGCCGTGCAGAACAAGCAGGTGGGCCAGGAGATCGGCCGTATCCCGGTCGACTCCATCTACTCGCCGGTTCTCAAGGTCACCTACAAGGTCGAGGCCACGCGTGTCGAGCAGCGCACCGACTTCGACAAGCTGATCGTCGACGTCGAGACCAAGCAGGCGATGCGTCCCCGTGACGCCATGGCCTCCGCCGGTAAGACGCTGGTCGAGCTGTTCGGTCTCGCCCGCGAGCTGAACATCGACGCCGAGGGCATCGACATGGGCCCGTCCCCGACGGACGCCGCCCTGGCCGCCGACCTCGCGCTGCCGATCGAGGAGCTGGAACTCACCGTCCGCTCCTACAACTGCCTCAAGCGCGAGGGCATCCACTCCGTGGGTGAGCTCGTCGCCCGCTCCGAGGCCGACCTCCTGGACATCCGCAACTTCGGTGCGAAGTCCATCGACGAGGTCAAGGCGAAGCTGGCCGGCATGGGCCTGGCCCTGAAGGACAGCCCGCCCGGATTCGACCCGACCGCCGCCGCGGACGCCTTCGGTGCGGACGACGACGCGGACGCCGGTTTCGTCGAGACCGAGCAGTACTAAGAACTCGGGCTTACCGGTCCGTTTTCGGCTGCCGGCCCGCCTTGGCTGGTCGCGCAGTTCCCCGCGCCCCTTCGGGGGTGCGGACCCTCCGGGGCGCCCCTGCGGGGACGCCCCGGATCTCCGACGGGCAACCGCTCGCTCGGATACTGACTCCGGTACCTGATACGGCCGGGGCAGACACACAGGAGAAGAACCATGCCGAAGCCCACCAAGGGTGCCCGTCTGGGCGGCAGCGCCGCGCACGAGAAGCTCCTCCTCGCGAACCTCGCGAAGAGCCTCTTCGAGCACGGCCGTATCACCACCACCGAGGCGAAGGCCCGCCGCCTGCGCCCGTACGCCGAGCGTCTGATCACCAAGGCGAAGAAGGGCGACCTTCACAACCGCCGTCAGGTGCTTCAGGTCATCACGGACAAGGGCGTCGTCCACACGCTCTTCACCGAGATCGGCCCGCGCTACGAGAACCGTCCCGGTGGCTACACCCGCATCACCAAGATCGGTAACCGCCGTGGCGACAACGCGCCCATGGCTGTCATCGAGCTGGTCGAGGCGCTGACGGTGCAGCAGAAGGCCGTGGGTGAGGCCGAGGCCGCCACCAAGCGTGCGGTCAAGGAGGCCGACGAGGCCAAGGTCGAGGAGACCAAGGTCGAGGAGACCGAGGCCACCGAGGCTCCGGCCGAGGAGTCGAAGGACGCGTAAGCGTTCTGCCGGGGGCCGTGCGCAGACGGCTGCGGCCCAGCCGTGGTCGCGCGCGTTCCCCGCGCCCCCCGAGGGCGTTGCGGGCCCGTTCCTTTCCCAGGAACGGGCCCGCTTTCGTGCACCTGAGAGGATCCCCCTGTGAGTGAAGCAGCAGCACCCGGTTACGTACGCATCCGCCTCGACCTCTCCTACGACGGCACCGACTTCCACGGCTGGGCCAAGCAGGCCGGCGGGAGGCGGACCGTGCAGGGGGAGATCGAGGACGCCCTGCGCACGGTGACGCGGTCACGGGAGACGTACGAGCTGACCGTGGCCGGCCGGACCGATGCCGGGGTGCACGCGCGTGGGCAGGTGGCCCATGTCGATCTGCCCGTCGAACTGTGGACGGAGCACGGGGAGAAGCTGCTCAAGCGGCTCGCCGGGCGGCTGCCGAAGGATGTGCGGGTGTGGCGGCTCACCGAGGCGCTGGCCGGCTTCAACGCCCGGTTCTCGGCGGTCTGGCGGCGCTACGCGTACCGGGTCACCGACAACCCCGGCGGAGTGGACCCGCTGCTGCGCGGCCATGTGCTCTGGCACGACTGGCCGCTCGACGTGGACGCCATGAACGAGGCCGCCCGCGCGCTGGTCGGGGAGCACGACTTCGCCGCCTACTGCAAGAAGCGGGAGGGGGCGACCACGATCCGCACACTCCAGGAGCTGAGCCTGGCCAGGGGCGGCGACGGGATCATCACCGCCACCGTCCGCGCCGACGCCTTCTGCCACAACATGGTGCGGTCGCTGATCGGCGCGCTGCTGTTCGTCGGGGACGGGCACCGGGGCCCGGAGTGGCCCGGGAAGGTGCTCGCCGCAGGGGTGCGGGACTCCGCCGTCCATGTGGTACGGCCGCACGGGCTGACCCTGGAGGAGGTCGGCTACCCCGCCGACGAGCTGCTCGCGGCCCGGTACAAGGAGGCGCGGAACAAGCGCTCGCTTCCCCTGGCACCGGGCTGCGCGACCTGTTAACCGCGCCCGCCCCGCTGCTGACCGGCCGCGCCCGTCCCGCTATTGCCCCGCTGCTGACCGGCCGCGCCCGCCCCGCTACTGACCTGCCGCGGCCGCCCCGCTACTGACCTGCCGCGGCCGAGGCCTGGGCCTGGCCGCGGCGGTAGATCTGGTTGACGGTGAACTGGGCCAGGTCGTTGCCCACGCCGAAGACCTGGGTGTCCTTCTTGGTGACGTCCTTGCCGTTGGTGAAGCCGGCCACCGTGAAGTAGGCGTAGCGGCCGTAGGCGTTCCGCGTCGAGCGGCAGAACGCGCCGTCGCAGAAGTTCTTGACGCCCTTGCCGAACAGGGAGCGCACGATGCTCCGGTCGTCGGTCTGCGCCTTGGCCTTCGTCGCCTTGGCGGCGTCGTCGAAGACGGCGACACCGACGGTGACAGCGATGTCGCCCTTGGTGTAGGTGGCGCGCATCAGGCGGGTGCAGCCGTTGGCGGTGAGGGCCTTGGGCAGCGTGCCGCCGGCGGCGGTGGCGCAGCTGCGGGTGTCGGCCGTCGGGCCCTTCTTGTACACCGTGCCGCCCATGGTCAGCTGCTTGCCCGGGAACAGGGTGTCGGGGCTCAGCGGGGCGGTGTCCTTCTTGGCGCTGGACACGAAGTCCTTGGGATCCAGCGGCGGCGGGGCGCTGGTGGGCGCGAAGGACGGCGTCGCGGTGCCGGAGCCGGGCAGCGAGGCGCTGGCGGGCAGGTTGCTGGGCCCGGCCTGCGGATCGCCGTCGTTCGCGGAGACGACGGCCATCGCGACCGCGGTGCCTATCGCGACCGTGGCGAGGGCGCCGCCGGCTATGTACAGCAGCTTGCGGCGCTTGTTGCGCGACTCCGAGGCCTCGGCGAGCGCGGCCCAGTCCGGAGTGCCGTCGTCGGCTCCGCTGTTCCACGGCTGCTGGGAATTCGGTTTCCAGGGATCCCACTGAGACTGGGGTCCCCCCTGCCCGTAACTCATGGGGCGCATCTTAGACGGGGGGCGGAGGGTGCAGGGGCGCGTCAGGCGGCATGCCTTGTTTGTCCGCCGACATGAGGGGGAAGGGCCTCGTTTTGACCCGTACAGGGGCCTACAGGTAACCTGCTTCTTCGTTGTGTATTGGCTTGCTCATTCTCACGGGACGGGCCCTTACACCGGTCCACCGGGCCGATGACCAGCGATCAGCACGCGGTTTGCGTCACCGCGGTGCGGTCGAGGCTGTCGTGATCGTTTCGGTGACCTGTTCAGGACCATTCACTCGAAGCGAAGGCTACGAACCGTGCGTACGTACAGCCCCAAGCCCGGCGATGTGACGCGCCAGTGGCACGTCATCGACGCTCAGGACGTTGTCCTGGGCCGTCTCGCCACCACCGCTGCGACCCTCCTGCGGGGCAAGCACAAGCCGATCTACGCGCCGCACGTCGACGCTGGTGACTTCGTCATCATCATCAACGCCGACAAGGTGCACCTGTCCGGCAACAAGCGGACCCAGAAGATGGCGTACCGCCACTCCGGCTACCCGGGTGGTCTGCGCTCCGTCCGCTACGACGAGCTGCTCGACAAGAACCCCGAGAAGGCCATCGAGAAGGCCGTCAAGGGCATGCTCCCCAAGAACTCCCTTGGCCGTCAGATGCTGTCGAAGCTGAAGGTCTACAAGGGTGACCAGCACCCGCACGCTGCCCAGCAGCCGGTGCCGTTCGAGATCACCCAGGTCGCGCAGTAAGTCCGGCCACCCCCTAAGACTGAACAGAATCTGAGGAGAATCGTGGCCGAGACCACTGCCGAGCAGCCGCTCGAAGAGCTTGACATCGACAGCTACACCACCGAGTCCGAGGTCCCCGTCGAGGGCGAGTACACCTCGGAGTCCATGGCCTCCCGCTTCGGCGAGCCGCAGCCGGCCGCCGGCCTGGGCCGCCGCAAGAACGCCATCGCCCGCGTCCGGATCGTTCCGGGCACCGGCAAGTGGAAGATCAACGGTCGCACCCTCGAGGACTACTTCCCGAACAAGGTGCACCAGCAGGAAGTCAACGAGCCCTTCAAGGTCCTGGAGCTCGAGGGCCGTTACGACGTCATCGCCCGCATCGCGGGTGGCGGTGTCTCCGGTCAGGCCGGTGCCCTCCGTCTCGGTGTCGCCCGTGCGCTGAACGAGGCCGACGTCGACAACAACCGTGGCCCGCTGAAGAAGGCCGGCTTCCTGAAGCGCGACGACCGTGCGGTCGAGCGCAAGAAGGCCGGTCTGAAGAAGGCCCGCAAGGCTCCGCAGTACAGCAAGCGCTAAGCTTCGCTGCCTGCTCGTACGTGGTGCGGGCTTCGGCCCCGACGTACTCCGAACGCCCCGGCGGCACGCCACATGTGCCTCCGGGGCGTTCGTTTATCCCAGCCAAGGGCGTATAACGACACAAGACGCTCAGAGGCTTGTGTGATCGGATGCCGGGGCGCCTGCCACCCGACGCGGCGCCAGCCCGCTTCCGGCATCGATGCTTCTTCAGGAGGACAAGTGGGACGACTCTTCGGCACGGACGGCGTGCGCGGTGTCGCCAATGCGGATCTGACGGCGGAGATGGCGCTCGGCCTCTCCGTGGCCGCGGCGCACGTGCTGGCCGAGGCGGGCACCTTCGAGGGCCACAAGGCGACAGCGGTGGTCGGACGGGACCCGCGCGCGTCCGGGGAGTTCCTGGAGGCCGCGGTCGTGGCCGGCCTGGCCAGCGCGGGCGTGGACGTCCTGTGCGTCGGTGTGCTGCCGACGCCCGCGGTGGCACACTTGACCGGCGCGCTCGGCGCCGACCTCGGCGTGATGCTCTCCGCCAGCCACAACGCCATGCCGGACAACGGCATCAAGTTCTTCGCCCGCGGCGGTCACAAACTCGCCGACGAGCTGGAGGACAAGATCGAGGCGGTGTACGAGTCGCACCGGCACGGCGAGCCGTGGGAGCGGCCGACGGGTGCCGGGGTGGGCCGCGTGCGGACGTACGACGAGGGCTCCGAGCAGTACATCGCGCACCTGCTGTCGGTGCTGCCCAACCGGCTCGACGGGCTGACGATCGTCCTGGACGAAGCGCACGGCGCGGCCTCGGGGGTCTCGCCGGAGGCGTTCACCCGCGCCGGCGCCCGGGTCGTCACGATCGGTGCCGAGCCGGACGGGCTCAACATCAACGACGGCTGCGGCTCGACCCACCTCGACAAGCTGAAGGCCGCGGTCGTCGAGCACGGCGCGGACTTCGGTGTCGCGCACGACGGCGACGCCGACCGCTGCCTGGCCGTGGACCACACCGGCGAGGAGATCGACGGCGACCAGATCCTCTCCGTGCTCGCGCTGGCGATGCGGGAGCGGTCCGCGCTGCGGTCCGACACGGTCGTCGCCACGGTGATGTCCAACCTGGGCTTCAAGCTGGCGATGGAGAAGGCCGGCATCCGGCTGGTGCAGACGGCCGTCGGTGACCGGTACGTGCTCGAGGAGATGAAGGAGCACGGTTACGCCCTCGGCGGCGAGCAGTCCGGGCACGTGATCATCCTCGACCACGCGACGACGGGTGACGGCACGCTGACCGGGCTGCTGCTGGCGGCGCGGGTCGCCGAGACCGGACGGACGCTTCGGGAGCTGGCGTCCGTCATGGAGCGGCTGCCGCAGGTGCTGGTCAACGTGCCGGACGTGGACAAGTCGCGGGTGAGGACGTCGGCGGATCTCGCCGCCGCGGTGGCCGAGGCCGAGCGGGAGCTGGGGGAGACCGGGCGGGTGCTGCTGCGTCCGTCGGGGACCGAGCCGCTGGTGCGGGTGATGGTCGAGGCCGCGGACATCGAGCAGGCCCGCGCGGTGGCCGGGCGGCTGGCCGACGTGGTGAAGTCGGCGCTCGGCTAGTCCGGGGGCGAGCCGTGGGGCGCGGGACCGGATCGGTCCCGCGCCTTTCGCGTGCCGGGCTACGGCTCGCGTGCCGGGTTACAGCTTGCGCAGCCGCAGCCGCTGGACCTTGTGGTCCGGGCCCTTGCGCAGGATGAGGCCGGCCCGGCCGCGGGTGGGGGCGATGTTCTCCACCAGATTGGGCTTGTTGATCGTGCGCCAGAGCGTGCGCGCGTAGTCCAGGGCCTCGTCCTCGGACACCTGGGTGTACTTGCGGAAGTATGAGTTCGGGTTCTGGAAGGCCGTCTGGCGCAGCTTCTGGAAGCGGTTGAGGTACCAGCGCTCGATGTCCTCGGCACTCGCGTCGACGTACACGCTGAAGTCGAAGTAGTCGGCGAGACCGACCCGGGTGCGGCCGTCCTTGCCGGGCAGGGCGGGCTGGAGGACGTTCAGGCCCTCCACGATCAGGATGTCCGGGCGGCGGACGGTCAGCTTCTCGTCCGGCACGATGTCGTAGATGAGGTGGGAGTAGACGGGCGCCGACACCTCGTTCTTGCCGGCCTTGATGTCGGCGACGAAACGGGTGAGGGCCCGGCGGTCGTAGGACTCGGGGAACCCCTTCCGCGACATCAGGCCGCGTTCCTCCAACTCCCGGGTGGGCAGCAGGAATCCGTCCGTCGTGACCAGCTCCACGTGCGGGTGCTCCGGCCAGCGGGAGAGCAGGGCCTGGAGGAGACGGGCCACCGTGGACTTGCCGACGGCCACGGAGCCGGCGACGCCTATGACGAACGGGGTGCCGGACTGGGAGCCCTTTTCGCCGAGGAAGGTGTTGAGCGCCCCCCTGAGGCCGTCCGTGGCACCGACGTAGAGGTTGAGGAGCCGGGAGAGCGGGAGGTAGATGTCCCGCACCTCGTCCAGGTCGATGACGTCGCCGAGGCCGCGGAGCTTCTCCACCTCCTCGGCGGTGAGCGGCAGCGGCGTCTTGTCGCGCAG
This sequence comes from Streptomyces musisoli, assembly GCF_016741855.1. Lineage (GTDB taxonomy): Bacteria > Actinomycetota > Actinomycetes > Streptomycetales > Streptomycetaceae > Streptomyces > Streptomyces musisoli. The sequence goes on from NZ_JAERRH010000004.1 coordinate 239,952, forward strand.
CGCGCTCCACTCGGCGCGGGTGAGATCGACGTAGGGAGTCGCCTCCGGCCTGTGCCGGTGGGCGCTCCGGGGCATCGAGGAGACCGGTGAGATCACAGTCCATTGTTAACGGAGTTTGAACGGCCCGGTGGGTGGGGTCCGTCACGATGGCCGGGCCCGTTGATCACGTGCCAGTCACGGTCGGATACCGGACGCGGGACCACTGATCATCTGTGCGGAAGCTGTGCGTAAAGTGCCGGTAAAACGATGCGGGGCGTTCGAGTAGCTCCGCGGCGCCGAGAGAAAGAACTTCCTCCCGTGAGTGTCACTTCCGTTCGCCGTGCCGGACTCGCCGCCTCGGCCGCCGCCCTCGCGGTCCTCCTCTCCGCCTGTGGCGGATCCGGTGACGGTACCGAGGACGGCAAGACCGCGCAGGCCGGCAAGTCGGCGTCCGCCGCGGCCGCGCCCGCCAGGACGCTGACGGCCGCCGAGCTGGAGAAGGCCGCGCTGACCCAGGCGGACGTCAAGAGCGGCAAGGTCGTCACCAAGGTGCCGGCGGTGGACGACATCGCGCAGGACAAGGTCGAGACGGACAAGCCGGAGTGCGCGCCGCTGTCCTACCTCCAGGTGGGGTCGTACGTCGGCAAGCCCGCGGCGGACGTGAAGCGCAGCTGGACCGGCGACCCGAAGAAGCCGGCCGCGGGTGCGAGCCAGGAGGAGGCGATGCTCTCCGTCGTCGACCGGCCCAAGGTGGTCCTGACGCTGGCCTCCTACGACGGCGACGAGGCCGCGAAGGCGTTCGGCGAGCTGAAGGCCGCCGCGTCGGCGTGCGCGGGCGGTTTCTCCTTCACCGTCGGCGGCGACACGACCAAGATCGTCAAGGTGTCCACGACCGCGGCGCCCGAGGGGGCCGACGAGGCGATCGCCCTGACCTGGCTGATCGACGCCGAGGAGGGCGTGAAGGCGCCGGTGAAGGGTGTGGTGGTGCGCAAGGGCGCCACCCTCGCCTACGTCCCGGCGGTGAACATCGCCTCGGCCGCCACCGGCAAGGACTTCCCCTTCCCCACGGAGCTCGTCGAGGCCCAGCTGGCCAAGCTCGGCTGAGCGGCGTCCGTCCGTGGAAAATTCCCACCGGGGCATGCGTACCCCGGTGGGAATTTCCGATTTCGGGCAGCGGGCAGCAGTTTTCGAACGCGTCCGGCCCGTAGGCTGCCGCCCATGTGCGGAATCGTGGGATACGTAGGGTCACAGTCGGCGCTCGACGTGGTGATGGCCGGGCTGAAGCGGCTGGAGTACCGGGGGTACGACTCGGCGGGTGCCGCCGTGCTCGCGGACGGCGGGCTGGCCGCCGCGAAGAAGGCCGGAAAGCTGGTCAACCTGGAGAAGGAACTGGTCGACCGGCCGCTTCCGACGGGGTCCACCGGCATCGGCCACACGCGCTGGGCCACCCATGGCGGTCCCACGGACGGCAACGCCCACCCGCACCTGGACAACGCGGGCCGTGTCGCGGTGGTCCACAACGGCATCATCGAGAACTTCGCGGTGCTGCGCGCGGAACTGGCCGAGCGGGGGCACGAGCTGCACTCCGAGACGGACACCGAGGTGGTCGCCCACCTGCTGGCCGAGGAGTTCTCCTCCTGCGCGGACCTCGCCGAGGCGATGCGGCTGGTGTGCCGCCGGCTGGAGGGCGCGTTCACGCTGGTCGCGGTGCACGCCGACGAGCCGGACGTGGTGGTCGGCGCCCGCCGCAACTCGCCGCTGGTGGTGGGCGTCGGCGAGGGCGAGGCGTTCCTCGCCTCCGATGTCGCCGCGTTCATCGCCCACACGCGCTCCGCGATCGAGCTGGGCCAGGACCAGGTGGTGGAGCTGCGCCGCGACGGAGTCACGGTGACGGGCTTCGACGGCAGCCCTGCCGAGGTCCACTCGTACCACGTGGACTGGGACGCCTCGGCGGCCGAGAAGGGGGGGTACGACTACTTCATGCTCAAGGAGATCGCCGAGCAGCCCAGGGCGGTCGCCGACACCCTGCTCGGGCGCATCGACCCGTCCGGCTCGCTGACCCTGGACGAGGTGCGGATCAGCCCCTCGGAGCTGCGCGAGATCGACAAGGTCGTCATCGTCGCCTGCGGTACGGCCTTCCACGCCGGTCTGATCGCCAAGTACGCCATCGAGCACTGGACGCGGATCCCGTGCGAGGTGGAACTGGCGAGCGAGTTCCGCTACCGGGACCCGATCCTGGACGGCCGTTCCCTGGTGATCGCCATCTCCCAGTCCGGCGAGACCATGGACACCCTGATGGCGCTGCGGCACGCCCGTGAGCAGGGCTCCAAGGTGCTGGCGATCTGCAACACCAACGGTTCGACGATCCCCCGCGAGTCGGACGCGGTGCTCTACACGCACGCGGGTCCCGAGGTCGCCGTCGCCTCGACCAAGGCGTTCCTGACCCAGCTGGTCGCCTGCTACCTGGTCGCCCTGTACCTGGGCCAGGTGCGGGGCACCAAGTGGGGCGACGAGATCCAGGCGGTCATCAAGGACCTGTCCCGGATCTCGGAGGAGGTCGAGCGGGTCCTGGAGACCATGGAGCCGGTACGGGCGCTGGCGCGGACGCTGGCGTCGAAGAACACGGTGCTGTTCCTCGGCCGGCACGTGGGATATCCGGTGGCCCTGGAGGGCGCGCTGAAGCTGAAGGAACTGGCGTACATGCACGCCGAGGGCTTCGCCGCGGGCGAGCTGAAGCACGGCCCGATCGCGCTGATCGAGGAGGACCTGCCGGTGGTGGTGGTCGTGCCGTCGCCGCGTGGCCGGTCCGTCCTGCACGACAAGATCGTGTCCAACATCCAGGAGATCCGGGCGCGGGGCGCGCGCACGATCGTGATCGCGGAGGAGGGCGACGAGACGGTCGTCCCCTACGCCGACCACCTGATCCGGATCCCGGCCACGCCGACGCTCCTTCAGCCGCTGGTGGCCACGGTGCCGCTCCAGGTCTTCGCATGCGAGCTGGCGACGGCCCGGGGCAACGAGGTGGACCAGCCCCGGAACCTGGCGAAGTCGGTGACGGTGGAATAGGGGGAACGGGGCGGACGAGGGGGACGAGGTGACAAGGAGAAGGGGCGGACGGCGGTGTGCCGTTCGCCCCCTCGCCACCGGTCAGCCGGTCAGCCGGTCACCAGTTGATGCAGGTCTTCGGGACCCAGCCGGTCTTCTTGTCGCCGCCGTAGTACCACAGGTTGCTCTTCTTGCCGCAGGCCTTGTAGGAGCCGCCCTTGTAGGCCTTGCCGTCGTTGCAGACGGTGCCCTTCTTGCCCTTGCCCCAGATGCCGACGGCCGTTGCGCTCGTCTTGGGCGAGGTGCGGACGTTGACGGTCTCCTTGGCCTTGACGTTGACGATCGCCTTGCTGCAGTCCCTCGGCAGGGAGGCCGCGGAGGCGGTACCGGCGGTGGCGATGGTGCCGGTGAGAGCCGTGCCGATCAGGGCCGCGGTGCCGAGTGCGGTACCCAGATACTTCAACTTCAAGACTGTGTCCTCCCGTTGTGTGCGTTGGCGGCCCTGCCGTGGGGCGCGGCCGCCGGTCGCGAGGAAGACTAACCGGGGCCGGAAAGCCGTCCGGCCCGGGGGTTGTGCTCAGTGGACGGAGAAGCCGCCGTCCACGTGGATCGACTGGCCCGTGACGTAGGCGGAGGCACGGCTCGCCAGGAACACCGCCGCGCCGGCGAAGTCATCGGCGAGGCCGTTGCGGCCGGTCATCGTGCGGGCGGCCAGGGCCGCCACCCGCTCGGGGTCGGAGGACAGCCGCGCGTTGAGCGGGGTCATCACGAAGCCCGGCACCAGGGTGTTGCAGGTGACGCCGTACGGCGACCAGGCCTCGGCCTGCGAGCGGGCCAGGGACTCCAGCGCCCCCTTGGAGACGCCGTAGGCGCCGCTCTGGACGAAGGCGCGGTGTGCCTGCTGGGAGGTGATGTGGATGATCCGCCCGAAGCCCCGCTCGGCCATGCGGGGGCCGAACCGCTGCCCCAGCAGGAACGGTGCCTCCAGGTTCACCGCCATGGTGGTGTCCCAGACGTCCTCGTCCAGCTCGCTCATCGGCGGTCTGAGGTTGATTCCGGCGGAGTTGACGAGGATGTCGGGCTCCCCGAAGACGGCCGCGGCCTCCTCGGCCGCCGCGCGCACCCCCTCACGGGTGCTCAGATCCGCGCCGACCAGGCCCGCCCGGCACCCGTCGGCCGTCAACTCCGCGACGGTGGCGGCGAGCTCCTCCTTCCTCCGCGCCACGACCACGGTCTGCGCCCCGGCCCGTGCCAGCGCCCCCGCGACGGCCCGCCCGATGCCGGAACTCCCCCCGGTCACCACGGCGACCCGGCCGTCCAGCGAGAAGAGGTCCGAGAGATAGGCACGCGATGAGGTCATGCCGGAAGCGTAGGTGACGTGGTGTCGTCGGAACCCGGCTCCCCGGGGTCGTAGGGTGCTGGGCATGAGCATCATCGGGGTGGGCATCGATGTCGCCGAGATCGACCGGTTCCGGGCGTCCCTGGAGCGGACGCCGGGACTGGCCGACCGCCTGTTCGTGGAGCGGGAGTTGCTGGCGCCCAGCGGGGAGCGGCGCGGATACGCCTCGCTGGCCGCCCGGTTCGCCGCCAAGGAGGCGCTGGCGAAGGCGCTGGGCGCGCCGCCGGGGCTGCACTGGACCGACGCCGAGGTGTACGTGGAGGACACCGGGCAGCCGCGGCTGCGGGTGAGCGGGACCGTGGCCGCGCGGGCCGCGGAGCTGGGCGTGCGGTCCTGGCACGTGTCGCTCAGTCATGACGCGGGTGTGGCCTCGGCCGTGGTGGTCGCCGAGGGCTGACCGGCAGACGATGTGCGCAGTGCCGCACATGGCCCGTTCCATGAGTCCGACGCGGTCCGCGGCGGCCCGTCCCTTCCCAGCATGTGCCGGTGCCGGTGCCGGTGCCGGTGCCGGTGCCGGGGTACGGGTCAGGGTCCGGGTGTGGGCGGTGGGGTTTCCGGGGCAGACTCGGTGCCATGCGTACTGCGTACAGCGTGGAGACGGTAAGGGCGGCCGAACGGGCGCTGATGGCGCGGCTGCCGGAGGGTGCGCTGATGCAGCGGGCCGCCGCCGGGCTGGCCGCCGCCTGCGCCGAACTGCTCGGGCGGGTGTACGGCAGCCGGGTGGTGCTGCTCGTCGGCAGCGGGGACAACGGCGGGGACGCCCTGTACGCGGGGGCCCGGCTGGCCCGGCGCGGCGCCGGGGTGACGGCCGTGCTGCTGGCGCCCGAACGGACCCATGGCGCGGGGCTGGGCGCGTTGCGGCGGGCGGGCGGCACGGTCACCGCCGCGGACGCCGCGGAGGGGCCGCTCCTGCGGGCCGACCTGGTGGTGGACGGCATCGTGGGGATCGGCGGCAAGGGCGGGCTGCGGCCGGACGCCGAGCGGCTCGCCGGCGTGGTGGCGCGGTCCGCCGCCGCCGTCGTCGCGGTGGACCTGCCCAGCGGGGTCGACGCGGACAGCGGGGAAGTGCGGGGTGCCGCGCTGCGGGCCGACCTGACCGTCACCTTCGGCGCATACAAGCCCGGGCTGCTGGTGGATCCGGCGCGGGAGTACGCCGGGGTGGTGCGGCTCGTCGACATCGGGCTGGAACCGCCGGCCGCCGACGCCGAGCTGGAGGCCCTGCAGCACGCCGATGTGGCCCGGCTGTTGCCGGTGCCGGCGGCGGAGAGCGACAAGTACCGGCGGGGGGTCGTCGGGATCGCCGCGGGGTCGGCGCGGTATCCGGGGGCCGCCGTGCTGGCCGTGTCCGGGGCGCTGCGTGGCGGGGCCGGTGCCGTCCGGTACGTCGGGCCGGCCGGGGGCGCGGTCCTCGCGCGCTTCCCGGAGACCCTCGTCTCCGACGCCGGACCCGCCAGGGCCGGACGGGTGCAGGCGTGGGTGGCCGGGCCGGGGGCCGGGGACGACGCGGCGACCGTGGCCGAGGTGCTGGAGGCGGACGTGCCGGTGCTGCTCGACGCGGACGGGCTGCGGCTGGCCGAGCGGGACGCGGTGCGGCGGCGGACGGCGCCGACGCTGATGACGCCGCACGCGGGGGAGGCCGCCGCGCTGCTGGGGGTGCGGCGGGAGGAGGTCGAGGCCGCCCGGCTGGCCGCGGTGCGGGAGCTGGCGGCGGTGTACCGGGCGACCGTGCTGCTGAAGGGGTCGACGACGCTGGTCGCCGGCACCGGGGGAGAGGCGGTGCGGGTGAACGCCACGGGGACGCCGTGGCTGGCCACGGCGGGGAGCGGGGACGTGCTCTCGGGGCTTGCCGGGTCCTTGCTGGCGGCGGGGCTGGGGGCGGTGGACGCGGGGAGCGCGGCGGCGTATCTGCACGGGCTGGCGGGCCGGTTCGCGGCAGAAGGCGCGCCGATGGGGGCGCATGACGTCGCATCACGCATCCCGCAGGCATGGCGAGACGCACGATCCTGAAACCCCGGCACCCCCCGCGACCCGAGCGCCCCGCAGGGGCGCGGGGAACTGCGCGGCAAGTCACGACGCACCCACGGCCGGCCGACGGCGCAAGTCCCGCGGCGCACCGGGTGGCCGGAACCCGGCACGGCGGCGGGGCGCTCCCGCAGGGGCGCGGGGAACTGCGCGGCAAGCCACGACGCACCCACGGCCGGCCGACGGCGCAAGTCCCGCGGCGCACCGGGTCACCGGAACCCGGTACGGCGGCGGGGCGCTCCCGCAGGGGCGCGGGGAACTGCGCGACAAGTCACGACGCACCCGCGGCCGGCCGACGGCGACAAGTCCCGCGGCGCGGACATGGTGGGGCGGGGCGCAGAAGGGGAACGAGGTGTACGTACGGGGCCGGTGTCCGGGCACCCTGGGGTTCACGGGGGGCGGCGCCGGGGGGCCGTCGGCGGCCTCTGAGAGACTGGGGGCGCCATGAGTGAGACAGCAGCTGTGCCGACCACCGCCCTGCGCGCCCGCGCCGAGATCGATCTCGGCGCCCTGCGCGCCAATGTGCGGGTCCTGCGCGCCCGGGCGAAGGGCGCCGCCGTGATGGCCGTCGTCAAGTCCGACGCGTACGGCCACGGCGCGGTGCCGTGTGCCCGCGCCGCCCTCGAGGCCGGCGCGAGCTGGCTCGGCACGGCCACCCCCGAGGAGGCCCTCGCCCTGCGCGCGGCCGGGCTGACCGGCCCGGTCCTGTGCTGGCTGTGGGTGCCGGGCGGCCCCTGGCGGCAGGCGATCGAGGCCGGCATCGACGTGTCGCTGAGCGGGATGTGGGCCCTGCGCGAGGTCACCGCCGCGGCCCGGGAGGCCGGCCTGGTCGCGCGCGTGCAGCTCAAGGCCGACACCGGGCTCGGCCGCAACGGCTGCCAGCCGGCGGACTGGGCCGAGCTGGTCGGCGCCGCCCTGCGCGCGGAGGCCGAGGGGCTGGTCCGGGTCACCGGGCTGTGGTCGCACTTCGCGTGTGCCGACGAGCCGGGGCACCCGTCCATCACCGCCCAGCTCGACCGGTTCCGGGAGATGACGGCGTACGCCGAGGAACAGGGCGTACGGCCCGAGGTGCGGCACATCGCCAACTCGCCGGCCACCCTCACCCTGCCCGACACCCACTTCGACCTGGTCCGCCCGGGCATCGCCATGTACGGCGTCTCGCCCAGCCCGGAGATCGGCACCCCCGCGGACTTCGGCCTGCGCCCGGTGATGACGCTCAGCGCCTCGCTGGCCCTCGTCAAGCACGTCCCCGGCGGACACGGCGTCAGTTACGGCCACCACTACGTCACCCCCGGCGGGACCACCCTCGGCCTGGTGCCGGTCGGCTACGCGGACGGCATCCCGCGGCACGCCTCGGGCACCGGTCCGGTGCTGGTCGACGGCAAGTGGCGGACGGTCGCCGGGCGGGTCGCCATGGACCAGTTCGTGGTGGACCTGGGCGGCGACGAGCCCCCGGTGGGCACCGAGGCGGTGCTGTTCGGACCGGGCGACCGGGGGGAGCCCACGGCCGAGGACTGGGCCCAGGCCTGCGGCACGATCGCGTACGAGATCGTCACGCGCATCGGAACGCGCGTTCCGCGCGTCTATGTGAACGGGTCCATGTGAACGGGCAGGAAGCCGGGTAACCCGTTCCGCAGCGGCAACTCGGAACATCCGTGACACAGGTCACGCAACAGCACAGCGGCACCATGCGGCACCATCCGTTTCATCAGGCGAACTGCAGTACGGCGAAGAGGAGCGGTACGTGAGCGAGAGCAGCGCGGAGGCCGTGGCGGACGTCGTCGCCGCGGCGGCCGTCGCCTCCGCCGCGGGGGCTGCGGCCGGGAGCTGGCGCAAGGCGACCGGCATCGCCGGTGCCGCGATAGGCGTGCTCGCGGCGGGCGCGGCGGCCGGCGTCGCCATCGAGCGCATGACCGTCGGCCGCGGTATGCGCCGCAAGGCGCGGCTGGCCCTGGACTCGGCGGGACCGTACGGCACGCTGCGCGGCACCCCCGGCAAGGCGTACGCCGACGACGGCACCGAGCTGTACTACGAGGTCGACGAGGCCGAGCCGGACCCGGGGCCGAACGTCTCACCGCGCCGGCGCCGGCTCTTCGGCCGCAAGGCGCCCGCCCCGGTCACGATCGTCTTCTGCCACGGCTACTGCCTCAGCCAGGACTCCTGGCACTTCCAGCGGGCGGCCCTGCGCGGGGTCGTGCGCACCGTCCACTGGGACCAGCGCAGCCACGGGCGGTCCGGGCGGGGCGTGGCCCAGACCCGGGACCGGGCGCCCGTCACGATCGACCAGCTCGGCCGCGATCTGAAGGCCGTGCTCGACGCCGCCGCACCGGACGGACCGGTGGTGCTGGTCGGCCACTCGATGGGCGGGATGACGGTGATGGCCCTCGCCGCCCTGTACCCCGAGCTGATCCGGGACCGGGTCGTCGCCACCGCCCTCGTCGGGACGTCGTCAGGGCGGCTCGGCGAGGTCAACTTCGGGCTTCCGCTGGCCGGCGTCAACGCGGTACGCCGGATCCTCCCCGGTGTGCTGAAGGCGCTCGGGCAGCAGGCCGAGCTGGTGGAGAAGGGGCGCCGGGCCACCGCCGACCTGTTCGCCGGCGTCATCAAGCGGTACTCGTTCGCGGGGCGGGACGTCGACCCGGCGGTGGAACGGTTCGCGGAGCGGATGATCGAGTCCACGCCGATCGACGTGGTCGCCGAGTTCTACCCGGCCTTCACCGACCACGACAAGACCGAGGCGCTCGGCTGCTTCCAGGACATGCCGGTGCTGGTGCTGGCCGGCGTGCGGGACCTGGTCACGCCCAGCGAACACAGCGAGGTCATCGCCGACCTGCTGCCCGACGCCGAGCTGGTGCTCGTGCCGGACGCCGGGCACCTGGTGATGCTGGAGCACCCCGAAGTGGTCACCGACCGCCTCGCCGACCTGCTCACCCGCGCGGGTGCGGTGCCCGCAGGGGCTACCGTAAGTGGCTATGGAACGACCAGCAGCACCAGCAGCGCACGAGGCCGCTGAGATCCGGCTGACGATCACCTCGCCCGAGCAGATGCGGGAGCTGGGCCGCCGACTGGCCAAACTGCTGAGCGCGGGCGACCTGGTGATGCTCAGCGGGGAACTCGGCGCGGGCAAGACCACCCTCACCCGCGGGCTCGGCGAAGGTCTCGGGGTGCGCGGCGCGGTCACCTCGCCGACCTTCGTGATCGCCCGGGTGCACCCGTCCCTCGGCGGCGGCCCGCCCCTCGTCCACGTCGACGCCTACCGGCTCGCCGGCGGCCTGGACGAGATGGAGGACCTGGATCTCGACGTCTCGCTGCCCGACTCGGTGATCGTCGTGGAGTGGGGCGAGGGCAAGGTCGAGGAGCTGGCCGACGACCGGCTCCAGGTGGTCATCCACCGCGCCGTCGGCGACACCACGGACGAGGTGCGGCACGTGACCGTGACCGGGCTGGGGGAGCGCTGGGCCGAGGCCGGCCTGGAGACGCTGACCGGCTGAGACCGCGTACCGACAAGCCGTCGGCAACATATTGCGCAGGACGTCCCGGGCGTGGTCACATGGTAGCCAGCCCGTGGTTAGGTGTGCCTAACCACGCCCGCCCCCGCACTTCAGGAGGCGTCCATGACCGCAGTACGACCCCCCGAGCGCCCCCGGCCCGCCGTGCCCGCCGTGGTGACCATGCGCGACCTGCTGGCGTCGTGCGCGGCGGCGGACGCGGTCTCCCGGCCACCGCGGGCCCCGGAGCCGGCCGCCGGCGAACCGGTGGAGAACCGCCCGCAGGCGGCCTGAACACCGGCCGGCCCGCGCATCACGAACCGTCCGCAGGCGGCCTGCGTGCGGACGCTCAGCGGATCACCAACCGTCCGCAGTCGGCCTGAGCGCGGACGCTCAGCGGATCACGACCACCGGTACGCCGATCGTCGCGAACTGCCACATCGCGTCGCCGTCCGTGCGGCTCTCGCGGATGCCGCCGGTCTTCACGCTCGGGTCGGCCATCGTTCCCGACCCGCTGTTCACCACCGCGCTGAACCCGATCACCACCTCGTTCACGCTGGTGAAGCGCACGACGTGCTCGACGGGGAGACCGTCGGTGCCGGTGGCCATGTTCGAGCGGGACGTCACCCAGTAGATGCCCGGCGGCGGGTCGACGGTGCCCGGCCGCACCTCGTAGGTGTGCCGCACCCGGTCCCCCGGGGCGACCAGCCAGACCCGGTCGTCGTCCACCGAGTACACGACGCGTTCACCCGTTCCGGAGTTGGCCGGCAGGGCCGTCGGGTTGTGCCGGTCCCGGGGCGCCTTCCGCGCGGCCGCCGCGGACGCGCTCGCCGCCGGATCGCCGCGCAGGCTGGCCGGGACGGTCGCCTGGGCCTGGAGGGCAAGGAATCCGACCGTTCCCAGAGCCGCCGCGGCGAGGCCGGCCACGATCCCCGAGCTGGTCCCTGCCACCTGCGCCCACCTCTGTTTCGCGCCATATGTCGTACTTGGTACAGACCGTAGCAGCCGGTGACCCTCCGTCCAGGTCGGCCGTGCGCGAGCCGCGGGCGCCGTAGGCTGTTCGCGTGCTCTTGCTCGCTCTGGATACCGCCACACCCGCCGTCACCGTCGCGCTGCACGACGGCACGGACGTCATCGCCTCATCCAGCCAGGTGGACGCGCGCCGGCACGGGGAGCTGCTGCTGCCGGCCGTCGACCGGGTCCTCGCCGAGGCCGGGCTGAAGCTGGAGGCCGTCACCGACATCGTCGTCGGCACCGGGCCCGGCCCCTACACCGGTCTGCGCGTCGGCCTGATGACCGCAGACACCTTCGGGCTCGCGCTCGGCGTCCCGGTGCACGGCGTGTGCACCCTGGACGGCCTCGCCTACGCCGCCGACATCGAGAAGGGCCCCTTCGTCGTGGCGACCGACGCCCGGCGCAAGGAGGTCTACTGGGCGAAGTACGCCGACTCCCGGACCCGGCTGACCGACCCGGCCGTCGACCGCCCGGCCGACATCGCCGAGCAGGTCGCGGGCCTCCCGGCGGTCGGCGCGGGCGCGCTGCTCTACCCGGACACGTTCCCGAGCGCCCACGAGCCCGAGTACGTGTCCGCCGCGGCCCTCGCCTCGCTCGCCGCCGGGAAACTGGCCGCGGGCGAGGAACTCCCGGCGCCCCGGCCGCTGTATCTTCGCCGGCCGGACGCCCAGGTCCCCAAGAACTACAAGGTGGTCACCCCCAAGTGACGGCACCGGCAACCCCCCGACTGCGCGAGATGCGCTGGTGGGACATCGACCCGGTCCTGGAGCTGGAGAAGGACCTGTTCCCCGAGGACGCCTGGTCACGGGGCATGTTCTGGTCCGAACTGGCCCACGCCCGGGGCTCCGAGGCCACCCGGCGCTACCTCGTGGCGGAGTCCGGCGGCCGCATCGTCGGCTATGCGGGTCTCGTCGCCTCCGGCGACCAGGCCGACATCCAGACCATCGCCGTCGCCCGCGCCCACCAGGGCACCGGCCTCGGCGCCCGCCTGCTGGTCGAGCTGCTGCGCGCGGCGACCGCGTTCGAGTGCCACGAGGTGATGCTCGAATGCCGGGTCGACAACGTCCGGGCGCAGAAGCTCTACGAGCGTTTCGGCTTCGTCCCCATCGGCTTCCGGCGCGGCTACTACCAGCCCGGCAACGTGGACGCCCTGGTGATGCGCCTGGCCACCGGACCGGACAGCGGCTCCGCGGCACCCGACAGCGGCTCCCCGGCACCCGACAGCGGCTCCGCCGCGGGGGCTTCCCCAGTACAAGGAACCGACAACAATGACTGACGAACCCCTCGTCCTCGGCATCGAGACCTCCTGCGACGAGACCGGCGTCGGCATCGTCCGCGGCACCACCCTGCTGGCGGACGCCGTCGCCTCCAGCGTCGACGAGCACGCCCGCTTCGGCGGTGTCGTACCCGAGGTGGCGTCCCGGGCGCACCTGGAGGCGATGGTCCCCACCATCGACCGCGCGCTGAAGGAGGCGGGGGTCACCGCCAAGGACCTCGACGGCATCGCGGTCACCGCGGGCCCCGGCCTCGCGGGTGCCCTGCTCGTCGGCGTCTCCGCGGCCAAGGCGTACGCCTACGCCCTCGGCAAGCCCCTGTACGGCGTCAACCACCTCGCCTCGCACATCTGCGTGGACCAGCTGGAGCACGGCCCGCTGCCCGAGCCGACGATGGCCCTGCTGGTGTCCGGCGGCCACTCCTCGCTGCTCCTGTCCGAGGACATCACCTCCGACGTCCGCCCCATGGGCGCGACCATCGACGACGCGGCCGGCGAGGCCTTCGACAAGATCGCCCGCGTGCTGAACCTGGGCTTCCCCGGCGGCCCGGTCATCGACCGGTACGCGAGGGAGGGCGACCCGGAGGCGATCGCCTTCCCGCGCGGTCTGACCGGCCCGCGCGACCCGGCCTACGACTTCTCCTTCTCCGGCCTGAAGACCGCCGTGGCCCGCTGGATCGAGGCCAGGCGCGCGGCCGGCGAGGAGGTCCCGGTCCGTGACGTGGCCGCCTCCTTCCAGGAGGCCGTGGTCGACGTGCTGACCCGCAAGGCCGTCCGCGCCTGCAAGGACGAGGGCGTGGACCACCTCATGATCGGCGGCGGTGTGGCGGCCAACTCCCGGCTGCGCGTCCTCGCCCAGGAGCGCTGCGAGGCGGCCGGCATCCGCCTGCGTGTGCCGCGCCCCAAGCTGTGCACGGACAACGGCGCGATGGTGGCCGCGCTGGGCGCCGAGATGGTCGCCCGCAACCGGGCCGCGTCCAGCTGGGACCTGTCGGCCGACTCCTCCCTGCCGGTGACCGACCCGCACGTCCCGGGCCACGACCATGTGCACGAGGTCAGCAAGGAGAACCTGTACTCGTGACCGTCGCCCTGATGTGGGAGGCGCGGGCCGCCGAGGGCCGCGGCGGGGAACTGCTGGCCTGGGTGCGGGAGCAGCGGCTCGCTGCGGAGCCGCTGCGGCGCGAGACCTTCCGCGCGCCGCAGGACCGGGTCCTGGTCATCACCTGGTGGGACGCGCCGTACGCCGCCGAGGTGCCCGAACTGCCCGAGCCGGACGCGGAGTTGGTGACCCGGGCCGTGCACCGGTGGCGGTTCGAGGCGGTGACGGACGGCTGACGGCCGCGGTCCGCTCGGCCGGAGTTGAGGAATCCGCTCCGACCGCGCTATGATCATCACACAGCGAACGGCCGGAACACCGGCCCGGACGCAGTGCGTTGGTGGTCCAAGGAAAGACGCCCCGCTTCCTGCGGGGAAATGCAGGTGCAAGGCCTGCCCGGCGCTCCACCGAACACCCCGCCCCCGGTTTTCCGGAGGCGGGGTGTTCGCGTTGGTGCCCCGTCGTCACAGCACCGCGCCGCAGCGCAGCCGTCGTTCGGCCCCGGCCACCCGTACCGGTCCCGTCAGCCGCAGCCGTGCCCGATGCCGGACCTCGCCGCTCGACGGGCCCGGCCGCCCGGGTCGACGGCTACCGCGCGGCCCTGGAGACGGCCGGGCTGTCCGTCGATCCCTCGCTCGTCGTGACCGGCGACTTCCACCATGACGCCGGCTACCGCCTGGGCCCGGAGCGGCGGCGACCCGGTGCCTGCCGTGACGCGGGGGTGAGCGGCGGCACCGGCCGGCGGATGAGAACGGGATGAGAACCTCCCCGGAAAACCCGTTCGCGCGGCTTCCGCTAACAATCCCCTAATAATTCGGACTTACGTTCCTGCCGTGACGCGACGCGAGGAGCAGGACGACGTGAGCGGACGGGTGGGCCGGCGGCCGGGAGCGCTGAGGATCGTCGGCCTGACTCTGGCGGGCACCCTGGCACTGGGCGCGGCGGCGGCCGGCTGGGTGTACTGGCATCTGGACAGCAACATCCGAAGCGTCGACATCAACAGCGCGCTCGGCGACGACCGGCCCGCCCGGGCGGTGATCCCCCCGGCCGCGACCGCCTCGGCCGACGCCTCCCCGCTGCCCACCGGCTCCCTGAACATCCTGGTGCTCGGTTCGGACTCGCGCGGCGGCACCGCCAACAAGGAACTGGGCGGCGGCGACAGCTCCGGAGCCCGGTCCGACACCGCGATGGTCGTGCACATCGACGCGGGCCGGACGAGGGCCACCGTGGTCAGCATCCCGCGCGACACGCTCGTCACCCGCCCGTCCTGCCCGCTCGCCTCCGGCGGCACCACGGCGGTGGCGTACGGCGCCATGTTCAACAGCGCCTACTCGGTGGGCGGCCCGGTGTGCGCGGTGAAGACCGCCGAGTCGCTCACCGGCGTCCGCATGGACCACTACCTGGAGATCGACTTCTCCGGCTTCGCCAAGCTGGTCGACGCGCTCGGCGGGGTCGACGTCACCACCGGCCAGGACATCGACGACGACCGGAGCCACCTGCACCTGGAGGCCGGCGCCCACCATCTCGACGGCAAGCAGGCCCTGGCCCTCGCCCGCACCCGGCACGGTATAGGCGACGGCAGCGACCTGGGCCGCATAGGGCTTCAGCAGACGCTGGTCAAGGCCCTGCTGGAGCAGATCGCCGGCGCCCGCCTGCTCACCGACCCGGCCAGGCTGTACCAGGTCGCCGACGCCGTCACCGCCGGTCTCACCACCGACACCGGCCTGGATTCCCTGGGCGAGCTGACGGGCCTCGGCCGGAGCCTCGGAGGCCTGACCGCCGACCGGGTGAGGACGGTGACCATGCCGGTCGTCACGGCACCCTCCGATCCCAACCGGGTGATCCCCGAGGAGCCCGCGGCGGACCGGCTCTGGACGTCCCTGCGCTGAGCGCCACAGCCGGCGGGCGTCCGGAGCGGAGGGGCCGCAGGAGGAGGGCGGAAAAAAGACGGGAGATTTTCGCGCGAGCGTGTCGATCCGGGTGCCTCCCGTTCGACGCATGGGTGAGCGGCGGGGAACGGCCCCGCCGCCCGGCCGAAGGAGCCACCATGCCCCGCTACCTGTCGCTCATCCGCATCGACGAGTCCGCCGCCCCCGCCGAGGGCCCCAGCGAGGAGCTGATGCGGCGGATGGGCGAGCTGATCGAGGAGGTCACCAAGGCGGGCGTCATGCTCGACACCGCCGGGCTCACCCCGTCCGCCCAGGGCACCCGGGTGCACTGGGAGGGCGGGAAGATCTCCGTCACCGACGGGCCGTTCACCGAGTCCAAGGAGGTCATCGGGGGCTACGCGCTCATGCAGTGCAAGGACAAGGCCGAGGCCCTGGAGTGGACCAAGCGGTTCCTCCAGGTCCACGAGGAGTTCTGGACGGTCACCTGCGAGGTCCGGGAGATCGCGGAGGGCTGATCCTTGGCCCCGGCCCGCCGGGGGTGTTGCATGGTGGGCTGTGACAGCACAGCCCACCGCGGCACACGCCATCGAGACCGTCTTCCGGCTGGAGTCCCCGCGGATCGTCGCCGGTGTGGCCCGCATCGTGCGGGACATCGGCATCGCCGAGGAACTCGCCCAGGACGCCCTCGTCGCCGCCCTGGAGCGGTGGCCCCGGGACGGGGTCCCCGACAATCCCGGCGCCTGGCTGACGGCCACCGCCCGGCACCGGGCCGTCGACCTGGTCCGGCGCCGCGAGACCTACGCCCGCAAACTCGCAGAGATCGGCCGGGACCTGGAGACCACGGCACCGCCCGAGGAGCCGGCCGACCCGGACGACATCGACGACGACCTGCTCCGGCTGGTCTTCACCACCTGCCACCCGGTGCTGTCCCCGGGGGCCCGCACCGCGCTCACGCTGCGCCTGGTCGGCGGCCTGACCACGACCGAGATCGCCCGCGCCCACCTGGTCCCCGAGCCGACGATCGCCCAGCGCATCGTCCGCGCCAAACGCACCCTCGCCACGAAGAACATCGCCTTCGAGGTGCCGTACGGGCCCGACCGGGAGGCCCGCCTCGGCTCCGTCCTGGACGTCATCTACCTGATCTTCAACGAGGGGTACGCGGCCACCGCCGGCGACGACTGGCTGTGCCCCGGCCTGTGCGAGGACGCGCTGCGGCTGGCCCGCGTCCTGTCCGGGCTGATGCCCGGGGAACCCGAGGTGCACGGCCTGACCGCGCTGCTGGAGTTCCAGGCGTCCCGCACCGCCGCCCGCACGGGCCCGGACGGCGAGCCGGTGCTGCTGAAGGACCAGAACCGCCGCCGCTGGAACCGCATGCTCATCGCGCGCGGGGTCCGTGCCCTCGGCCGCGCCGAGGCCACCGCGGCCGGCGCCCCGGGCCCGTACGCCCTCCAGGCCACCATCGCCGCCTGCCACGCGCACGCGTACACGTACGAGGAGACCGACTGGCGCGCCATCGCCACCCTGTACGGCCTGCTGGCCGCCCGAGCGCCCTCCCCGGTGGTCGAGCTGAACCGCGCGGTGGCCGTGTCGATGGCCGACGGCCCGGCCGCGGGCCTGGAGCTGGTGGACACCTTGGCCGCCACCCCCGCGCTGCGCGACTACCACCTGCTGCCCAGCGTCCGCGGCGACCTCCTGGACCGGCTCGGCCGCACCGCCGAGGCCCGCGAGGAGTTCGTCCGCGCGGCGGGACTGGCCCGCAACGGCAAGGAGCGTGACCTGCTGCTGCGCCGGGCGCGGGAGCACGGCTGAGGGTCAGGGCAGCCGGCGCAGCCATTGCTCCGTCCGCCACAGCCGTACGGTCATGTCCATGCTGGCGGTGGCGAGGAGGTCGGTGTGTCGCTGGACCCGTCCGGTGTGGTCGAGGGTGACGGGCTCGTTCGTCGCCGGGTCGAAGACGAGGGCCGAGAACCGGCCGCTCTCGCGGGCGAGGGGAGCCTCGGGGGAGACGCCGGTGGCGGCCGCGTCCCAGACGCTCAGCTCGCTGCCCGTGCAGGCCGCGAACAGGTCGCCCCGGGGGGAGAAGGCCACTGCCGGTGTCGACGCGGTGTTCGGGGGGCTGCCGCGGAACGGCACCGTCATCCGGTCCTTCGCGTTCCACAGCTCCACGCCCGCGCTGTCACCGATGGCCAGGAGCGGGTGACGCGGGTGGAACGCGAGGCTGTACACGACGCTGTCCTTCCCGGCCCGGACCCGGCGGAGGGGGCGCCCGCCGTGCGGCCGCGGGTCCCGCCCGTAGTCCCACAGCCAGACCGTGCCGTCGTCCCCGCCGATGGCGATCCATGTCTCCCCGCCCGGGTGGAAGGCAACGGCGTTGAGTGTCTCGGACGCCGGGAACACCAGCGAACTCCCGTCCCGGGCGCCGTTGCCGACGGCCGCCGTCACCGCCGTCGCGGCGCCGGCCGTGAGCACCAGCCGGCGCCGCACCGTGCTCCTCGCCGCGGGCGACGGACCTCCCGCCGGGTACATCGGCCGGCCGGCGAGCGTCTCCTGGAGCCGGACATGGCGGAACTGGTGGACGCCCCCCGACTGCCGGAGCAGTTCGCGGCGCCGGGCGTCCGCGAGGAAACCGGTGAGCCGGAGCGGAAGCCGGCCCCGGGCCGCGAGGAAGAGCCGGGTGAGCACGTAACGGGGCCAGGCCCGGGTGAGCAGGAGCAGCAGGCCGAACACGGTGCCGGGGAGCGCCACGGTCAGTCCGACCAGTACGGCACGGTTGTCGTTGAAGGGAGCGACCACGGCCTGCCACCGGTCGCCGGCGAGGAGCGCCAGGTTCCCGCTCCCGGGCCAGCCCGCCCAGTCGTTGACCGCGCGCCCGAGCCACGCGCCCGAGAACATCCCGGCATACCAGCCGAGCAGCCCCGTGGCCGCCACCACGCACCCGGCGACGGCCGCCCCGGTCAGTGCCGACCGCCGGTCCTGGGCCAGGGAGCCGCGGGGGCTCACCCGTGCCGCGTGGTGCGGCGGTGCGTTGAGCCAGTCGTGCGCGGCCAGTGCCAGACCCACGACGACCGCCAGGCAGAGGGTGACCGAGCACATCGTGCAGTAGCTCTCGACGGCGTCGAAGGACCACGCGCCGTCGCCCTCGCCCAGCGCGGTGCCGCCGGCGAGGACGAGGAGCACGGGAGCCGCCGCGAAGGCGGTGAGTTTGGCGCCCGTGCCGAAACCGCGCCGCAGCCGGCCGAGCGACCCCTCGACGGTGAACGACAGCCGGCCCGGGGTGTTCCCGGGCACGCAGTACCAGACGATCACGGACAGCAGCGCGAAACCGCCCCCGACGAACCCGCCGATCAACGGGAGTTCGCTCGTCGCGTCCCTGCCGAGGGCACCGGTGACCACGATCCAGCCCAGGGCCCCGAGCCCGAGCACCAGCCCGGCCACGATGCCGAGCGCGGGCGGGAACCACGGGGACAGCAGCCGCTCGCTCATCCGCCACCAGGCGAGGTCCCGCTCCCGGTGGTCGTGCAGATAGCGGGCGAGGAACGTCAGCCAGGTCCGCGCCTGTGCGGCGGTCCAGCGACTGTCCGGCGGGCCGCTGCCCGGCGGGCCGGGGGCGGGGGCGTACGCGGCGTCGATCAGCAGGTCGGTGAGGTGCTGTTCGACGGCGAACCGGCAGTCGAAGCGCGCGCCGTCCAGGAGTTCGGCCGGGTCCAGCGGGAGGCGTTGGTAGACGAGCCGGGCCGAGGTCACCATCAGGGGCGTGGACAGGGCGTCGGCCACCGGGCTGTCGCGTGCGGAGCGCAGATGCGCGTAGACGGGGGACCAGTCGGTCCCCGGGGGCCAGTCGACGTCCCGCAGGTAGGCGGTCACGTCGTCGGGGGAGACGGGGGACACCTCGACGACCGGGGCGTCGCGCAGGGCCGGGGCCCCGCCGCGGATCAGATCCTCGTATTCGGCCGCCCGGCAGGTGACCACGATCGGGCGGTCCGCGCCGATCGCGGCGTTGATGCCGCGGACGGCACTGCGCCGGGCCGACTCCGGGATCTCGTCCAGCCCGTCCAGGACGGGCAGCAGCAGACCGTGGGCGAGCAGGGTGCGGGGGATCTCCGGCCGGCTGCTGTAGTGGGGGAGGGCCAGTGTGGCGACGATCCAGTCGTCGAGCGGCTCGCGGACCGGGTCCCAGGACGAGGCGGGCAGCAGGACCGGGACGGGGCCGCCGGGCTCGCGCGCGGCGAGCAGACCGAGGGTGAGCAGGATCGCCAGCACGCTCTTGCCGGAGCCGGGTTCGCCGATGGCGACGAGCCGGCGGTTGGGCAAGCGGGCGTAGCCGTCGGCGAGTTGTCCGATCACCTCGTCGAAGCGGCCGTGGAGCCTGCCGTCGAGCCGGACGCGCAGCACCCGGCTGTCCGCGCCGCGCGGCAGCTGGGCGACGTCCCGGCCGGTGGCCCGCCAGGCCAGCGGCAGCACCCGGGGGTCGCGCAGTCCACGGGCGGAGGCCTCGTCGAGCCACTGTTCGCGGACGACGACGGCCAGGTCGTCGGCGAGCGTGCCCGGTTCCGGCGGGGCCTGCTCCTGGCGGAAGAAGTCGACCAGGGCGAGGAGGAGACCGAGCACACCGGCGAACAGGCTGCCCACCGTGGCGATCTGGTTCGCGGTGTCCTCGTCCCGGGCGATCAGCATCCACCCGGCGAGCCCCGCACACGCGACCGCGGTGGCCAGGAGCAGGGCGTCGCGGACGAGTCGCCGCCGGGACCGTCGCCTCGTACTCCACGTCACGGCAGCATCGTGCGGTGCCGTCGGCGGCGGCGTCCGGCCAAGTGCGCGGGCGTCACCCCAACGGATGGCCGATCAGCATCGTCGGTGCCGGGCGTCATCCCGACGGACGGCGGATCAGCATCGTCGGTGCCGGGCGTCATCCCGACGGACGGCGGATCAGCATCGTCGGTGCCGGGCGTCATCCCGACGGACGGCGGATCAGCATCGTCGGTGCCGGGCGTCATCCCGACGGATGGCCGATCAGCATCGTCGGTGCCGGGCGTCATCCCGACGGATGGCCGATCAGCATCGTCGGTGCCCCCGCCACCCGGGTCAGGAAGACCGTGGCCGCGTTCGGGCCCTGCGGTTTGACCTTGCGGCGCAGTTCCTCCGGCTCGACCGCCGAGCCGCGCTTTTTCACGGTCAGCGTGCCGACCTCGCGCTCCCGCAGCAGGGCCTTCAGCTTCTTGAGGTTGAAGGGGAGCCGGTCGGTGATCTCGTAGCCGGTGGCGTACGGAGTGGGCCGCGGCTCGTCGGCGGTGACGTACGCGATGGTCGCGTCGAGGAGACCGCCGCCGACCTCCTCGGCCACCTCCGCCACCAGGTGCGCGCGGATCACGGCGCCGTCCGGCTCGTACAGGTACCGTCCCACCGGGCGCACTCGGGGGTCGGGCAGCCCGCGGCCGAGCAGTGTGCGCGGACCCGGCAGCAGGGTGGCCCGCACGGCGCCGGGCGTGCCGGTGCCGAACCACAGCACCGCCTCCTTCACGTCCCCGCCGTCGGAGATCCACTCGGCCTCGGCGCCGTCCGGGACCACCTCGTGCGGGATGCCCGGGGCGATCTTCAGGGCGGCGCGGGGCGCCCCGGCGGCCGTCTCGACCGCCCAGGACAGCGGCGGCGAGTACGCCTCCGGGTCGAAGACCCTCCCCCGGCCGCCGCGCCGGGCCGGGTCCACGAACACCGCGTCGTACCCGGCGGTGTCCACCTCCGTGACGTCGGCCTCCCGCACCTCGATCAGCCCGGCCAGTCCCAGCGCCTCGGCGTTCGCCCGGGCCACCGCCGCCGTCAGCGGGTCCCGGTCCACGGCCAGCACCCGGATCCCGGCCCGCGCCAGCGCGACGGCGTCCCCGCCGATGCCGCAGCACAGGTCGGCGACGGAGGTCACGCCCAGCTCGGCCAGCCGCCGGGCCCGGTACGTCGCCACGGTGGTCCGCGTCGACTGCTCGACCCCGTTCGGGGTGAAGAACATGCGCCCGGCGTCCTCGGCCCCGAACTTCGCCACCGCCCGCTGCCGCAGCCGGGCCTGGCCGAGCGCGGCCGACACCAGCTCGGCCGGGTGGTCACGGCGCAGCCGGGTGGCCACGGCCAGCTCCTGCGCGGGCGCGGTGTCGCGCACCTCGTCGAGGAGGGCGCGGCCTTCGGGGGTGAGGAGCAGAGCGAGGTCGTTCACCGGGTCATTGTGGGCCAGTCGGTGGATGGTGCGCCTC
Source organism: Streptomyces musisoli (assembly GCF_016741855.1). GTDB lineage: Bacteria > Actinomycetota > Actinomycetes > Streptomycetales > Streptomycetaceae > Streptomyces > Streptomyces musisoli. Next base: position 261,393 of record NZ_JAERRH010000004.1, read on the forward strand.
CGGCGGCGGTGTCGGCCCGGGTCGAGGGCCGGGGCCTGGGAGGATCCGGCACCATGCGAGCAGTAGTACAAAATGACAAAAGTCGGACGCGCTTCCGGCGGCTGGCCCTGGGCGGCGGAGCCGCCGCGCTCGCCACCGCCGCCCTGCTCTCCGGCTGCGCCGGCCCGGACTCGGTGCGTTCGGCGCCCGTCAGGCGCGACCCCGCGCAGGCCCCGGGACCCGAGGCCCGCCAGGCCGCCGAACACGCCCGGCTGGCCGCCGCCGCCCGGCGCTGGGGACTGGACCGGACTCCGCTGGCGCCCCCGCCGCCACCGGCGAAGAAGCCGAGGATCACCGCCCGCGACGGATTCGAGGTGGACCACCAGGAGGACTGGGACCTGCCCCCGGTCTTCACCACCGTGCCCACCGACCAGAAGGTCGTGTTCCTGACCATCGACGACGGCGCCGAGAAGGACCCGCGGTTCCTCGCCATGATGCGGGAGCTGAACGTCCCTTACACCGCCTTCCTCAGCAACTACCTGGTGAAGGACGACTACGGGTATTTCCGCAGGATGCGCGCCTACGGCAACACGCTCAACAACCACACCCTGCACCACCCCTACCTGCCGGGCCTGTCCTACGAGGAGCAGCGGGACGAGATCTGCGGCATGCAGGAGGTCATGAGGAAGCAGTTCGGCAAGGCACCCACGGTCTTCCGCCCGCCCTACGGCAACTACAACCAGGACACCCTCGTCGCCGCCAAGTCCTGCGGCATCAAGTACGCGCCGATCTGGAACGAGGAGGTCTTCGTCGACCACTGGGAGTACCGCGAGGACGACCAGCGGATGCGCCGGGGCGACATCGTCCTCACCCACTTCCGCGGCCGGGACGACTGGAACGGCACGATGGTGGACGACATGCGCCGTTTCCTGAACAAGGTCACGCGCGAGGGCTACGCCGTGGCCCGCCTGGAGGACTACCTGTGAGGCGCGGTGGCCTGCCTGGAGGGCTACCTGTGAGGCGTGGTGGCCTGCCTGGAGGGCTAGCTGTGAGGCGCGTGCGGGGCCCGGCCGCGGTCCTCGCCGCGGCCCTGCTCCTCACGGGCTGCGCCCAGTCCGTCGACCCCATCGAACGCCTCGGCAAGAAGGCCGCCGAAGGGGTACGCCCGCACCGCTCGGCCGCCGGCCGCGGCTACCGGCACTGGGGCCTGGTCCGGCCGCTCGCCCGCTCCCCGGTGCACCCGGACCGGCCGCTCGCCGAGCACCCGGGGGCGCACACGCCGCCCCCGGTGGTCGACCACGTCCCCACCCGCGACCCGGTCGTCTTCCTGACCTATGACGACGGCGCGGAGCGGGATCCCCGCTTCGTCGACATGGTCCGCGAACTCCGGCTCCCCGTCACCCTGTTCCTCACCGACAGCGTCGCCGCCCCCGGCTACGGCCACTTCGCCCGCCTGCGCGCCCTCGGCGCCGGCATCCAGAACCACACCGTCGACCACCGCGCCCCGGCCGGACTGCCGTACGCCGAGCAGCGCGCCGAGATCTGCGGCCAGCAGGACCGGCTCCGCACCCGCCTCGGCGTCCGCCCCCGGCTCTTCCGCCCGCCCTACGGCTCCTACGACCCCACCACCCTGCGTGCCGCGGCCGACTGCGGGATCACCGCGCTCGTCCTGTGGCGCGCCGCTCTCACCCCGGCCGGCCTCGCCTGCCCCCACGGCCCCCGCCGGCTCCGCCCCGGCGACATCGTCCTGGTGGGCCCCGGCGAGTCGAAGGACCTCTCCCTGCGGGAGCGCACGGCACGGGTGCTGAGAGCGGCACAGCAGGAGGGCCTGACGGCGGGCCGCCTCGAGGACTACCTGTAGAGAACCGGCCCGACCGAAGAAGGCCTAGTCCGACCGAGGAGCCCCCGATTCGAGGAGATCCGGCCCGACCGCAAAAGGACCAGCCCGTCCGGCGTTTGAGGACGAGGGCCGCCAGGCCCGACAGCGGGGGTCCGGGGGCGGCAGCCCCCGAGGACAGCGGGCCCGGAACCGGGCGCCCAGGACGCCCCGCGCGCACCGTTCCCGGCCGACGCGCCGCACGGCAATTGGCACTCCGCTTGACCGAGTGCTAACCCCGGTCATAGTCTCGGCTCTGGCACTCCGCAGGTGAGAGTGCCAACAAACGCGACGGGCAGGTCCGGCACCCGCGACGACGGATCGACCTGGTCGCCACCTCAGACAGTTAACCCCGTGAGATCTCCGAAGGGGGAGGTCGGATCGTGACGACCGCCAGCTCCAAGGTTGCCATCAAGCCGCTCGAGGACCGCATCGTGGTCCAGCCGCTGGACGCCGAGCAGACCACGGCCTCTGGCCTGGTCATTCCGGACACCGCGAAGGAGAAGCCCCAGGAGGGCGCCGTCCTCGCCGTGGGCCCGGGCCGGTTCGAGAACGGCGAGCGCCTGCCGCTCGACGTCAAGGTCGGCGACGTCGTCCTGTACAGCAAGTACGGCGGCACCGAGGTGAAGTACAACGGTGACGAGTACCTCGTCCTCTCGGCTCGCGACGTCCTCGCGATCATCGAGAAGTAATCACCTCAAGCGACTCTCTGCTTGAAGCCGCGCCCCTGGCCCCCCGCAATCGACAAGAAGCCGGGCGCCCGGGGCGCGGCGTTTTTCACCCACAGATTTCCGAGAGGGCTCCCGCTGCCATGGCGAAGATCCTGAAGTTCGACGAGGACGCCCGTCGCGCCCTTGAGCGCGGCGTCAACAAGCTTGCCGACACCGTCAAGGTGACGATCGGCCCCAAGGGCCGCAACGTCGTCATCGACAAGAAGTTCGGTGCGCCCACCATCACCAACGACGGTGTCACGATCGCCCGCGAGGTCGAGATCGAGGACCCGTACGAGAACCTCGGTGCGCAGCTGGTGAAGGAGGTGGCGACCAAGACCAACGACATCGCGGGTGACGGCACCACCACCGCCACGGTCCTCGCCCAGGCGCTCGTCCGCGAGGGCCTGAAGAACGTCGCCGCGGGCGCCTCCCCGGCCGCCCTGAAGAAGGGCATCGACGCCGCCGTCAAGGCCGTCTCCGAGGACCTGCTCGCCACGGCCCGCCCGATCGACGAGAAGTCCGACATCGCCGCCGTCGCCGCGCTGTCCGCCCAGGACCAGCAGGTCGGCGAGCTGATCGCCGAGGCGATGGACAAGGTCGGCAAGGACGGTGTCATCACCGTCGAGGAGTCCAACACCTTCGGTCTGGAGCTGGACTTCACCGAGGGCATGGCCTTCGACAAGGGCTACCTGTCGCCGTACTTCGTGACGGACCAGGAGCGCATGGAGGCCGTCCTGGAGGACCCCTACATCCTCATCAACCAGGGCAAGATCTCCGCCATCGCCGACCTGCTGCCGCTGCTGGAGAAGGTCATCCAGGCCGGCTCCTCCAAGCCGCTGCTGATCATCGCCGAGGACCTCGAGGGCGAGGCCCTGTCGACCCTGGTCGTCAACAAGATCCGCGGCACCTTCAACGCCGTCGCGGTGAAGGCCCCCGGCTTCGGTGACCGCCGCAAGGCGATGCTCCAGGACATGGCCGTCCTCACCGGCGCCACCGTCATCTCCGAGGAGGTCGGCCTCAAGCTCGACCAGGTCGGCGTCGACGTGCTCGGCTCCGCCCGCCGCGTCACCGTCACCAAGGACGACACCACGATCGTCGAGGGTGGCGGCAAGCAGGAGGACCTGACAGGCCGCGTCGCCCAGATCAAGGCCGAGATCGAGAACACCGACTCCGACTGGGACCGCGAGAAGCTCCAGGAGCGCCTCGCGAAGCTGGCCGGCGGCGTGTGCGTGATCAAGGTCGGCGCCGCCACCGAGGTGGAGCTGAAGGAGAAGAAGCACCGTCTGGAGGACGCCATCTCCGCGACCCGCGCCGCGGTCGAGGAGGGCATCGTCTCCGGTGGTGGCTCCGCCCTGGTCCACGCCTCCAAGGTGCTGGAGGGCAACCTCGACAAGACCGGCGACGAGGCCACCGGTGTCGCCGTGGTCCGCAACGCCGTGGTCGAGCCGCTGCGCTGGATCGGCGAGAACGCCGGCCAGGAGGGCTACGTCATCGTGTCCAAGGTCAAGGACCTGGACAAGGGCCAGGGCTACAACGCCGCCACCGGCGAGTACGGCGACCTGGTCAAGGCCGGCGTCATCGACCCGGTCAAGGTGACCCGCTCCGCCCTGGAGAACGCCGCCTCCATCGCCTCCCTGCTGCTCACGACCGAGACCCTGGTCGTCGAGAAGAAGGAAGAGGAGCCGGAGGCCGCCGGCCACGGCCACGGCCACGGCCACGCCCACTGAGGCGAACCGCCCGTGAGTGAAGGCCCGGTACCCCGCCGAGGGGGCCGGGCCTTCGCCCTGTCCGCCCGCCCGGCCTACTGCTCCAACTCGTCGAGGGCACCCAGCTGCTGCATCAGGCCCAGTTGGTCGTGCTGCCACCACAGCTCGGCGATCTTGCCGTCGGCGCCGAACCGGAACACCGTCATCCCGGTCATGGTCACCTGCCTGCCGGTGGACGGGATCCCCAGGAAGTCGCCCCGGTGCGTGGCCCGCCAGGTCCACCGCGCGCAGGCCCGGTCGCCCTGGGTGAACGCGTCCTCGACCGTGAACGCGAAGTCGAAGGCGCCGCGCCACATCCGGAACTCGGCGCGGACGTTGTCCAGTCCGATGGTGTCCTGCGGGTTCATCGGGTCACGGCTGTGGATGTCCTCGTCGAGCAGGTCGTTCAGCGGAGGCAGCTCGCCCGGGGCGCAGAGCGCCTCGAAGAACCTGCGCACGACGTGCTCGGACAGGCGCTCGTCCCGTACGACGTCCAGATCGGTGAACGTCGGCATCTCGTCGCACAGCGCGACCAGCCCCCGGAAGATCCGGTCGGTCTCCGGGAGGTTCGAGTTCCGCATCGCGTCCTCGTACGAGGGGAACTCCACCACTTCGACGACGTGTGACGCGTCCGAACGGTCCGTGCCGACCACCGCGTGCGTCGCCGTCCGCGTCCCCTTGGTCTGCTGGACCCAGTCGTCCATGAGCCGGTTCATCTCGTCCAGCCGGCTCGTCCTGCACTCGATGAGTTGTACGAAGGTCATGACGCCGCCTCCGGCCCCCCTGGTCCGGTAACCGTCCCGCCCATTTTCCCACCGGGACGGCAGCGTCACCCGCCCGCTACTGCGGCCCGTACTTGCGCCCCGTGCGGGAGCTGATCCCGCCCAGCAGCCCGCGCGGCGTCACCTTCACCAGACCCATCAGCGCCTTGTACCGCGGATCCGGGATGGACAGCGACTTGCCGCGGGCGAGGTCGGCCAGGGCCGCCGCGACCAGCTTGTCGGCGTCCAGCCACATCCAGCCGGGGATGTTGTCCGTGCCCATGCCGGCCCGCTCGTGGAACTCGGTGCGCACGAACCCCGGGCACAGTGCCATCAGCCGGACCCCGCTGCCGGCCAGGTCCCTCGCCGCGCCCTGGGTGAACTGCACGACCCAGGCCTTGGACGCGCCGTACGTGCCGCGCGGGAGGAAGGCGGCCACCGAGGCGACGTTCACCACCCCGCCCCGGCCCCGCTCGCGCATCGCCTCGGTGGCCGCCGACGTCAGCCGGAGCACCGCCTCGCAGTGCACCTTCAGCATCCTCAGCTCGTCCGCCGTCGACACGTCCAGATAGCGGCCCTTGTTGCCGAAGCCGGCGTTGTTGACCAGCAGGTCGACCGGCTTCCTCCGGTCGCCGAGCCGGTCGGCGACCGCCTCGATCCCCTTGTCCTGCGCCAGGTCGGCGGTGAGCACCTCCACCTCGATGCCGTGCCGGTCGTGCAGTTCCGTCGCCTGTTCCCGCAGCCGTTTGGTGTCCCGCGCCACCAGGACGAGGTCATGGCCGTCAGCCGCCAGGCGCCGCGCGAACGCGGCACCGATCCCCGCGGTCGATCCCGTAATCAGAGCCGTTGTCATGGCCCAAGGGTAGTGACCGGGACCGACAGCCTCCGCTGCCCGTGCGCGCCGTGCCCCGCCCCGTTCCGACGGCGGCTCAGCCCCCGTGCTCCGCCACGTGGTTCCGGGCCTTCGCCAGCGCCTCCGGGTGCAGCGCGTCGCCCGCGGCGAGCAGCCGGGGCAGGAGTTCCCGCTCGGTGGTCACCGCGCGGAACTGGAGTGCCGCCGTCACCCCGTGGTCCGGCCGGTGCACGATCTCGACCGGGTCCCCGGCCTGGATCTCGCCCGGCTCGATCACCCGGAGGTAGGCACCCGTTGCGCCCTTCTGTGTGAACCTGCGGACCCAGCCGCGTTCGCCCAGATGGCCCTGGAACGTGTTGCACGGGATACGGCCCGAGGTCACCTCCAGCACCACCCCGGAACCGATCCGCCAGCGCTCGCCGATCAGCGCCCCGGACACGTCCAGGCCGTCCGTCGTCAGATTCTCCCCGAAGCAACCGTTGGCCAACGGTCGGCCGAGTTCGCGCTCCCACTCGTCGAGGTCCTCGCGGGCGAACGCGTACACCGCCTGATGGTCCCCGCCGTGGTGGCGGGTGTCGCACACCGCGTCCCCGGACAGCCCGCTCGCGCCGATCCCCTTGGGGCCGGGCGCCGCCACCCGGACGGGGCCCTCGGCCGGGCGCTTGTCGATGCCGGTCAGGCCGTCCGGCTGGTTCGTGTAGGGCACCGGCACGGGCCGGCCCAGGTTGACGGAGAGAAGCTTCATTCCTGCACGTTATGCGATCAGTGCCCAAAGCGCCGACCCGGTATCGGGCACCTCACCCCAAGGCTGCCTTATGCTCGACGGGTGATCGAGGCCCGTCATCTCCGCGTCCTGCGTGCCGTCGCCACCACCGGTTCCTTCTCGGCGGCGGGGCGCGAGCTGGGCTGCACCCAGCCCGCCGTCAGCCAGCAGATGAAGGCCCTGGAGGCCTCGGTCGGCACCCCGCTGCTGGTGCGCAACGGGCGCGAGATGCGCCTCACCCAGGCCGGCGAGGCCCTCGTGCGGCACGCCTCCGGCATCCTCGCCGGGCTCACCGCGGCCGAGGAGGAGGTCGCCGCCATCGCCGGCCTGCGCGCGGGCCGGGTCCGGCTGGTCTCCTTCCCCAGCGGCAGCTCCACCCTGGTCCCGACGGCCCTGGCCGCCCTGCGCGCCGCCCACCCCGGCACCCGCGTCTCCCTGGAGGAGGCCGAGCCCCCGAGGTCCGTCGGACTGCTGCGCGAAGGCGACTGCGACCTGGCCCTCGCCTTCCGCTACGAGGGGGCGGCGGTCGCCGAGGACTGGGACGACCTCGTCGTACGTCCCCTGCTGACGGACCGTCTGGTCGCCCTCGTGCCGGAGCGGCACCGGCTCGCGCGCGCGCAGACCGTCGCCATCGGCGAGCTGGCCCACGAGCCCTGGATCGCGGGCTGCCCGCGCTGCCGGGGCCAGCTGATCGAGGTGTGCGAGGCGGCCGGCTTCACCCCGCGCATCGACTTCGCCACCGACGACTACCCGGCCGTGGTCGGCCTGGTCGGCGCGGGCCTGGGCGTGGCCGTACTGCCCCAGCTGGCCGTGGAGTCGGTCCGCCCGCGGGGCGCGCGCACGGTCCGGCTGGAGCCGGCGGTACGCCGCGAGATCGTCGCCCTCACCCTGCCCGACCTGGCACAGGTGCCGGCCGTGTCGGCGACGCTGGAGCAACTGGCCCGGGCGGCCGGGCGCGTATAGGGGGTACGACGGCAGGGCCGTGCGGGCACGGCGGCAGAGTCGTGGGCACGCGGGGCGCGTGCCCAGGAGGATGGATTGAGCGCACCCGGTGGGCTGTGGGTGCAGAAACGTTCCTTCAGTGATTGGAGGCGCTGTCCCCGCCGGTGGTCGAGGCCGCCACCAGGCGGTTGCGCGCGCGTCCCATCAACTCCTCACGCTCGTCCTCGGTCAGGCCGCCCCAGACGCCGTACGGCTCGCGGACCGCCAGCGCGTGCGCCGCGCACTCCGCACGGACCGGGCACCTCATGCAGACCTCCTTGGCCGAGTTCTCGCGAGCGCTCCGAGCCGCCCCGCGCTCGCCCTCCGGGTGGAAGAAGAGCGAGCTGTCCACCCCGCGGCAGGCAGCCAGCAGCTGCCAGTCCCACAGGTCCGCGTTCGGTCCGGGAAGGCGGGAGAAATCTGCCATTACGTGACCCCTTGTCGCCGTTCTGGGCGGATACGGTGCCAACGACCGTACATCTCCGGTCTAAGGAGATGAAAATATGACTCATTGCGAATCTAGCCCCGGACACTGCGAAACGGGAAGAAAAGGGGCCGAATGGGGCATAGGTTGTGATGAAAAGTTGAGAGTCCGTTGGGCATGTCTGCACCGTGTCGACGCCCTCACGTAGAGTGCCGAAGACGGCACGCGGCCCCGTAACTCTTTCGAGTGACCGTCGTTGAGAGTGCGGAGGCGGTTGAAAACACAAGTGCTCGGGCAGGCGTCCGAGACGGTCGACCGCACAGGTGACGATTCCGTACCAGCCTGGAGGCTCAAGGTGACGCGCATCAGCTGCGGAGGGCGGTCATGACATCCGTCCTCGTCTGCGACGACTCCCCGCTTGCCCGAGAAGCGCTCCGCCGCGCGGTCGCGACCGTGCCCGGTGTCGAGCGCGTGACGACGGCGGCCAACGGCGAGGAAGTCCTCCGCCGCTGGGGCGCCGACCGCTCCGACCTGATTCTGATGGATGTGCGCATGCCCGGCCTGGGCGGCGTCGAGACCGTGCGCCGGCTGCTGTCCGCGGACCCCGGCGCGCGCATCATCATGCTCACCGTCGCCGAGGACCTCGACGGCGTGGCCCTCGCGGTCGCCGCCGGTGCGCGCGGCTACCTGCACAAGGACGCCTCGCGCGCGGAGCTGCGCGCCACGGTGACGCAGGCGCTCGCCGACCCGACCTGGCGCCTGGCCCCGCGCCGGCTGCGCTCGGCGGAGATGGGTGCCGCGCCCACGCTCACCGCGCGTGAGATCCAGGTCCTGGAGGGCATGAGTCACGGCCGCTCGAACGCCGAGATCGGCCGTGAGCTGTTCCTCTCCGAGGACACCGTCAAGACGCACGCACGGCGCCTGTTCAAGAAGCTCGGCGCCTCGGACCGGGCCCACGCGGTGGCGCTCGGCTTCCGCTGGGGACTGGTCAGGTAACCGGTGCCAGGCCCTGCGGGCCGCCCGGCACCGGGCACTGCCCGGCCGTGCACCCGGCCGCACGGGCGTCCGTCCCGCTGTCCACGGCCGTGGTCCGCGGTCCCCGCGCGGGGCGGCGGGCGGCCCACCGGCCGAGGCCACGGCCCTTGACAGGGGCGTGTGCGGCCCTGCCGATGCCGGTGTGCCGTACTCGTGCGGACGTGCCGACGCCGGCGCCGCCTCGTGCGGCAGTGTCGGTGCCTTTGTGGCCTCGTGCGGCAGTGCCGGTGCCTGTGTGGCCTCGTGCGGCCGTGCCGTTCCGGTGTGACGTACTCCTCGGAGGTGCCCGGTCCGTGCGTCGGGACGGGCGCGGGGTACCGCGTCGGCTCCGGCGCGGTACGGACGGCACGGCTGTCCGTGCGGCCCGGCGCCGGCAGGTGACCGCCCCCGGCGGACGGCCCGCGTCGTACGCGCCGACGGGCCCGTCCGCACGCCCGTGGAACGCGCCGGACGACCACGCCACCGGCGCACCGCACCCCCCGCCACGGCATACCAGAGCGCCGGTGCGCCACCGGCGCCGGACCCCCCGCAGGGGCACGTGCAAGGCGGCCCGCCGGACGCGCGCTGCTCGTTTCGGCGCGGATGCCGCATCCTTGAGATGTGGAGTCTCTCGGGGACGAGTCGGTCGAGCGGAAGGGGAGGGCGCAGGGGATGAGTGCCGGCGCACCTGCTCATAACGCTTCGGTGCACAACCACGAACACGATGCGACGGACCGGACGGCCGCAAGGCACCATGGACCGATGCGCGACGACGAGGCGGGCACGGCCCATGGGGCGATCGGTGCGCTCGTGCATCGTGCCGTCGACGGGGACGCGCAGGCCACGCACGATCTGCTCGCGCACGTCCACCCGCTGGCGCTGCGCTACTGCCGCACCCGGCTGTCCCGGCTGCCCGGCGACGCGCGCCACTTCGTGGAGGACCTCGCGCAGGAGGTCTGCGTGGCGGTGCTGCTCGCCCTGCCCCGCTACCGCGACACCGGCCGCCCCTTCGAGGCGTTCGTCTTCGCCATCGCCTCCCACAAGGTCGCCGACCTCCAGCGCGCCGCGATGCGCCACCCGGGGTCGACCGCGGTGCCCTCCGACGAGATGCCCGAACGACCCGACGACTCCCTCGGCCCCGAGGAGCGCGCCCTGCTCAGCAGCGACGCCGAGTGGGCCAAGAAACTGCTGGCCAACCTTCCCGAGAACCAGCGCGAGCTGCTCCTGCTGCGCATCGCCGTGGGCTTGACCGCGGAGGAGACGGGACAGATGTTGGGAATGTCACCCGGGGCGGTCCGCGTGGCCCAGCACCGGGCCCTGAGCCGCCTCAGGGCGCTCGCCGAACAGTAACCACCCGGCGCGGAGCCCCAACCACCCGGCGCGGAGCCCTGGAAGCTCCTCCGCTGAACAGGTACGCCGAGGTTTCCGTACGAACATACGAAGCCTGAAGCAACCCCGTACCGTGGAATTTGCTAGCGATGCTTCCCGTTAGCATGGACATCCGCACCGATCAAGGCCATTTGGGGAAGGTGTCATGACTGCCAACGTCGACGGAGTGCCCGGAAAATTCGCGACACTCGGGCTGACCTACGACGACGTGCTGCTGCTGCCGGGCGCGTCGGACATGGCGCCCGACGAGATCGACACCGCCTCGTACGTCTCCAAGAACGTGCGGGTCAACATCCCGCTGCTGTCCGCCGCCATGGACAAGGTGACCGAGTCCCGCATGGCGATCGCGATGGCCCGCCAGGGCGGCGTCGGCGTCCTGCACCGCAACCTCTCCATCGAGGACCAGGCCAACCAGGTCGACCTGGTGAAGCGCTCCGAGTCCGGCATGGTGACCGACCCGATCACCATCCACCCGGACGCCACGCTCGCCGAGGCCGACGCGCTGTGCGCCAGGTTCCGCATCAGCGGCGTCCCGGTGACCGACGGCGACAAGAAGCTCCTCGGCATCGTCACCAACCGTGACATGGCCTTCGAGAGCGACCGCAGCCGCCGGGTGCACGAGGTCATGACCTCTATGCCGCTGGTCACCGGCAAGGTGGGCATCTCCGGCCCCGAGGCCATGGAGCTGCTGCGCAAGCACAAGATCGAGAAGCTGCCCCTGGTGGACGACGGCGGCGTCCTCAAGGGTCTGATCACGGTCAAGGACTTCGTCAAGGCGGAGAAGTACCCGAACGCCGCCAAGGACGCCGAGGGCCGCCTGCTGGTCGGTGCCGCCGTCGGTGTGGCCGGTGACTCCTTCGAGCGTGCCCAGGCCCTGATCGAGGCCGGTGTCGACTTCATCGTCGTGGACACCGCGCACGGCCACTCCCGGCTGGTCGGCGACATGATCGCCAAGATCAAGTCGAACTCCTCCGGCGTCGACGTCATCGGCGGCAACGTCGCCACGCGCGACGGCGCCCAGTCCCTGGTGGACGCGGGCGCCGACGGCATCAAGGTCGGCGTCGGCCCCGGCTCGATCTGCACCACCCGCGTGGTCGCCGGCGTCGGCGTCCCGCAGGTCACCGCGATCTACGAGGCCGCGCTCGCCGCCAAGGACGCCGGTGTCCCGGTGATCGGCGACGGCGGTCTCCAGTACTCCGGCGACATCGCCAAGGCGCTCGTCGCGGGTGCCGACACGGTCATGCTCGGCTCGCTGCTCGCCGGCTGCGAGGAGTCCCCGGGCGAGCTGCTGTTCATCAACGGCAAGCAGTTCAAGTCGTACCGCGGCATGGGCTCGCTCGGCGCCATGCAGACCCGCGGCGACCGCCGCTCCTTCTCCAAGGACCGCTACTTCCAGGAGGGCGTCGCCTCCGACGAGCAGCTGATCCCCGAGGGCATCGAGGGCCAGGTGCCCTACCGCGGCCCGCTGTCCTCCGTCGTCCACCAGCTGGTCGGCGGCCTGCGCCAGTCGATGTTCTACGTCGGCGGCCGGACGGTCCCCGACCTGCAGAGCAATGGCCGCTTCGTGCGGATCACCTCGGCGGGTCTGAAGGAGAGCCACCCGCACGACATCCAGATGACGGTCGAGGCGCCGAACTACAGCAGCAAGAAGTGACGCACGCGCACGCGTGACGGGCGTGCGAGGGCGGCCCCGGGGCATCCGGGGCCGCCCTCGCCGTGCCGGTCGGCGATACTGGAAGGCGCTGCAACGCATAGGGAAAGGCCACCAACGTGACTGAGATCGAGATCGGGCGCGGCAAGCGCGGCCGCCGGGCGTACGCCTTCGACGACATCGCCGTCGTCCCCAGCCGCCGTACGCGGGACCCGAAGGAGGTCTCGATCGCCTGGCAGATCGACGCCTACCGCTTCGAGCTGCCGTTCCTGGCCGCCCCCATGGACTCCGTGGTCTCCCCGGCCACCGCGATCCGCATCGGCGAGCTGGGCGGCCTCGGCGTGCTCAACCTCGAGGGCCTGTGGACGCGGCACGAGGACCCGCAGCCGCTGCTCGACGAGATCGCCGGGCTGCCCGCCGAGCAGGCGACCCGCCGCCTCCAGGAGATCTACGCGGCTCCCATCAAGGAGGAGCTGATCGGCGCCCGCATCAAGGAGGTGCGCGACGCCGGCGTGGTCACCGCCGCCGCGCTCTCCCCGCAGCGCACCGCCCAGTTCTCCAAGGCGGTCGTGGACGCGGGCGTGGACATCTTCGTCATCCGCGGTACGACGGTCTCCGCTGAGCACGTCTCGTCCTCGCACGAGCCGCTGAACCTCAAGCAGTTCATCTACGAGCTGGACGTCCCGGTGATCGTCGGCGGCTGCGCCACGTACACCGCCGCCCTGCACCTCATGCGCACCGGCGCGGCCGGCGTCCTGGTGGGCTTCGGCGGCGGCGCGGCGCACACCACGCGCAACGTCCTCGGCATCCAGGTCCCGATGGCCACCGCCGTCGCCGACGTGGCCGCGGCCCGCCGCGACTACATGGACGAGTCCGGCGGCCGGTACGTGCACGTGATCGCGGACGGCGGGGTCGGCTGGTCCGGCGACCTGCCCAAGGCGATCGCCTGCGGTGCCGACTCGGTGATGATGGGCTCCCCGCTGGCCCGGGGCACGGACGCGCCCGGCAAGGGCCACCACTGGGGCATGGAGGCGGTCAACGAGGAGCTGCCCCGCGGTCAGAAGGTCGACCTCGGCACGGTCGGCACGATCGAGGAGATCCTGACGGGGCCGTCCCACACCCCGGACGGCTCGATGAACTTCTTCGGCGCCCTGCGCCGCGCCATGGCCACCACCGGCTACAGCGAGCTCAAGGAGTTCCAGCGGGTCGAGGTGACGGTGGCGGACAGCCAGCACCGCCGCTGAGCTGTACGACGCGAAGGGGCCCGGTCACCGCGCGGTGACCGGGCCCCTTCGCGCGTGGGCGGGCCTTACGCGGCGGCCTTCTTGGCGCCGGAGAACGCGGCGAACGCGGCGATGGCGAAGAAGACGAAGGTGAGCGGGTCGGCGTCTTCCTTCCAGATCTTCTGGACCGAGTCGAGGTGCTCGAAGAAGACCTCGTTGAAGCCCACGTGGAAGTGATCGGCGATCAGCATCGCCTCGCCGACCAGCTGCCCGAGGTAGACCGAGCCGAGGGCCAGGACGGCGCCGACGACCGGGAGGGCGGGGTTGCGGCCGCCGGCCTTGCCGGCCACGAGACCGACGACGAAGCCGACACCCACGGCCGCCCAGCCGATCTCGTGCTCGGTGGCGCCGATGATGACGCCGTAGAGGGCGCCGACGACCACGGCGGCGGCGAGCGCGGCCAGCAGGCCGAGCACCAGGTTGTTCCGGACCGGCGCGGCCGGCGGTGCGGGCGGGGCGAAGGCGCCCGGCTGCGGCGGGTACGGCGTTCCCGGGGCGGGGGCCGGGGCCTGCTGGGCGTACGGGTTGCCGCCCGTCGGACCGTACTGCGGCTGCTGAGGCGGCGGCACTGACTGGCTCATGACAGAAATCCCCCCGATGTGGAGCACGACTGATGACGTGAACGGACGACCGGACGCACGTGTGTGCGGCGAGTCCGGGGGACAGTAACAGCCGGGAACGACAACGCTCCGGCTGTTTTCCGCCCGTGACCGCTTTTCCCGTGCGACCGTTTCCCGTTCGTGACCGTTCGCGCCCCGGGGCCCCCTCAGAGCCGGTGCGCCGCCCCCGCCGGCGTGGCCCCCCGGGTGTCGAGCAGCAGCTGCGCCTTCACCGAGAGCCCCTGCAAGTCGTACGTCCGGTGCGGCTGGAGCAGGATGGTCAGGTCGGCGTCGGCGGCGGCCTCGTAGAGGGAGTCCGCGCGCGGGACCGGGCGGTCCAGGACGTTCCAGGACGCCACGTACGGGTCGTGGTAGCTCACCGAGGCACCGAACTCCATCAGCCGGACCGCGATCTCCTGCGCGGGCGTGCCCTGGAGGTCGGCGAGGTCGGGCTTGTAGGTGACGCCGAGGAGCAGGATGCGGGCGCCGCGCGCGGACTTGCCGTGCTCGTTGAGGAGCGTGGCGGCGCGCTGCACCACGTACCGGGGCATCCGGCTGTTGACCTGCTGGGCCAGCTCGACCATGCGCAGGGTGCGGGTCGCGTGCCCGGTCAGGTCCTGCGCGACCCCGTGTCCGCCGACCCCCGGGCCGGGCCGGAACGCCTGGAAGCCGAAGGGCCGGGTCTCCGCGCACCGGATGACGTCCCACAGGTCCACGCCCAGCTCGTGGCAGAGGACGGCCATCTCGTTGACGAGCGCGATGTTGACGTGCCGGAAGTTGGTCTCCAGCAGCTGTACGGTCTCCGCCTCGCGCAGGCCACGCGCGCGTACCACCTTGTCGGTGAGCCGGCCGTAGAACGCGGCGGCGGACTCGGTGCAGGCGGGGGTGAGGCCGCCGATGACCTTCGGGGTGCTGGCGGGCGTGTGGTCGCGGTTGCCCGGGTCGACCCGGCTGGGGGAGTACGCGAGATGGAAGTCGCGGCCGGCGCGCAGGCCCGAGCCCTTCTCCAGCAGCGGGCGCAGGAACTCCTCCGTCGTGCCCGGCAGCACGGGCGACTCCAGGATGACGGTGGTGTGCGGGCGGAGCCGTTCGGCCAGGGTGCGGGCCGCCGCCTCGACCTGGCCGAGGTCGTGTCCGCCGTCGGCGCCGCGCGGGGTGGGCGCGCAGATCACGGCCGTACGGACGCGGCCGAGCTGGGCGGGGTCGGTGCCGGGCCGGAATCCCGCCGCGTGCATTCGGCGCAGTTCGGCGGGGCTGAGCGGTCCCGCCTCGGGCCCGGTGGTATAGCCGACGGTGGAGATGCCGGCGGCGACGGCGGCCTGGGCGAGCGGCGAGCCGTAGGGGCCGAGTCCGATGACGGCGAGGTCTGCGGGCATGCGTGGGCCGTCCTTCCCAATAGCCGAAGCGGGACAGGTGCGCAACCGCTGTGGACAGCATGAGCGAGTGCACTGTCAGACTAGGTACACATATGACCGTTCTGTGTGATTGTGTTTGTGTGTCTTCCGAGGGTTGTGCGTGAGTTGTCCACAGGTTGGGAGGCCGTGGTGGCTGAAGCCGGGCAACCCCGTCAGAATTTGGGCATGAGGAGGGGATGAACCGGGCTTCGCCCACCGGGTGCGGCCGACGCGAGCGATTCTGCGACAGCGGGAGGCAGCGGTGAGGACAGCGACTCTGGGACCGGTGCAGCGCGCCGAGGCACTGGCGGCGATGGCGGAGCGCGAGCTGGACGTGCTGGTGGTCGGCGGCGGAGTGGTCGGGGCCGGCACCGCGCTGGACGCGGTCACCCGCGGACTGTCCACCGGCCTGGTCGAGGCCCGCGACTGGGCGTCCGGCACCTCCAGCCGGTCCAGCAAACTCATCCACGGCGGCCTGCGCTATCTGGAGATGCTCGACTTCGCGCTGGTCCGCGAGGCCCTCAAGGAGCGCGGCCTGCTGCTGGAGCGCCTCGCCCCGCACCTGGTCAAGCCGGTGCCGTTCCTGTACCCGCTCCAGCACAAGGGCTGGGAGCGGCTGTACGCAGGCTCGGGCGTCGCGCTGTACGACGCGATGTCCATGGCCCGCGGCCACGGGCGGGGCCTGCCCGTGCACCGCCACCTGACCCGCCGTCACGCCCTGCGCGTGGCCCCCTGCCTGAAGAAGGAAGCCCTGGTCGGCGCCCTCCAGTACTACGACGCGCAGATGGACGACGCCCGCTTCGTGGCCACGCTGGTGCGCACCGCGGCGTCCTACGGCGCGACGGTGGCCAACCGTGCGCGCGTGACCGGTTTCCTGCGCGAGGGCGAGCGGGTCGTCGGTGCCCGGGTGCAGGACGTGGAGGGCGGCGGGGAGTACGAGATCCGCGCCAAGCAGGTCGTCAACGCCACCGGGGTGTGGACCGACGACACACAGGCGATGGTCGGCGAGCGCGGTCAGTTCCACGTCCGCGCCTCCAAGGGCATTCACCTGGTCGTGCCCAAGGACCGCATCCACTCCACCACCGGTCTGATCCTGCGCACCGAGAAGTCCGTCCTGTTCGTCATCCCCTGGGGACGGCACTGGATCATCGGCACCACCGACACCGGCTGGGACCTCGACAAGGCCCACCCGGCGGCGTCCAGCGCCGACATCGACTATCTGCTGGAACACGTGAACTCGGTGCTGGGCGTGCCGCTCGGCCGCGACGACGTCCAGGGGGTGTACGCCGGGCTGCGCCCGCTGCTGGCCGGCGAGTCCGACGCCACCAGCAAGCTGTCCCGCGAGCACACGGTCGCCCACCCGGCGCCGGGCCTGGTGGTCGTGGCGGGCGGCAAGTACACCACCTACCGGGTGATGGCGAAGGACGCCGTCGACGAGGCCGTGCACGGCCTCGACATGCGCGTCGCCGACTGTGTGACGGAGGAGACCCCGCTGCTGGGCGCGGAGGGCTACCAGGCGCTGTGGAACGCGCGAGCGCGGATCGCCGCACGCACCGGGCTGCACGTGGTCCGCGTGGAGCACCTGCTGAACCGGTACGGCTCCCTGGCCGAGGAGGTCCTGGACCTCATCGCCGCCGACCCCGCGCTCGGCGAGCCGCTGCACGCCGCCGACGACTATCTGCGCGCCGAGGTGGTGTACGCCGCCTCGCACGAGGGCGCCCGCCACCTGGACGACGTCCTCACCCGCCGCACCCGCATCTCCATCGAGACCTTCGACCGGGGCACCCGCAGTGCCCGGGAGGCGGCCGAGCTGATGGCACCCGTCCTCGGCTGGGACAAGGACCAGATCGAGCGCGAGGTCGAGCACTACGAGAAGCGGGTGGAGGCCGAGCGCGAGTCCCAGCTCCAGCCGGACGACCAGACGGCGGACGCGGCCCGGCTCGGCGCCCCGGACATCGTGCCGCTGTAGCCCCGGCCACCGAATCGGCCTCACCTGACCCCGGAGTCCGGTCCGCCCCGTCCGACTGCCGAGTCCGGCTCACCCGGCCCCCGAGTCCGCCGTCCCACCCGAGCCCCGCGCCCGCCCGCCCGGCGGCCCGGGCCGGAGTGCCCGTCGGCCGTGCTCGCGCCAAGCCGGGGCCGGGGCCGGCCCGGTCCCCACCCGAAAGAGTGACCCCTGGCGGGATCTCCGGCCCGGCCCCGGCCGTTCTACGGATGCGGGTGCGGAACTCGGCGGCGGGCGGCGCCGGGTGATGCGCCGTCCGCCGGTGCCGTTCCCCGGGTCCGCGGCCGTGCCCGACGGCCGGCGGGCCGTCCCGGGAGGCGGTCGGGACGAGCGGTGGTGGAGGCGGTCGGGGTGAGCGGTGGTGCCGGGGGCGCCGGTATGGACGGGAGTGTCCGAAGCGTCGGCATGCCGGTTCCTCCCGTCTTACGGCCCATCATCCCGATAAGCGGAACGCCGGCTTCAAGTGGGCGTCCGGAGCGGGGAGGACGGGTCGGGGCCTGGGGCACCCTGGGCGTCGGGTACTTGTCGGGTGAGAGACAATGGAGGCTCTGTCAGGGCGGGTTGTATGAGGGGACGCATGTCGGAGGCGGAGCGGGCGGGGACATCCCGTCAGGAGACTCGTCAGGACAAGAACGAGCGGCGTCTCCTCGCGGGGCGGTACCGGCTGGGAGACGTGCTGGGCCGTGGCGGTATGGGCACGGTCTGGCGCGCCGAGGACGAGACCCTGGGCCGGACGGTCGCCGTCAAGGAGCTGCGGTTCCCGTCGAACATCGACGAGGAGGAGAAGCGGCGCCTGATCACGCGCACCCTGCGCGAGGCCAAGGCGATCGCCCGGATCCGCAACAACAGCGCTGTCACGGTCTTCGACGTGGTCGACGAGGACGACCGGCCCTGGATCGTCATGGAGTTGGTCGAGGGCAAGTCCCTGGCCGAGGTCATCCGCGAGGACGGCCTGCTGGAGCCGAAGCGCGCCGCCGAGGTGGGCCTCGCCGTCCTCGACGTGCTGCGCTCCGCGCACCGGGAGGGCATCCTGCACCGGGACGTGAAGCCGTCCAACGTGCTCATCGCCGAGGACGGCCGGGTCGTGCTCACCGACTTCGGTATCGCGCAGGTCGAGGGCGACCCGTCCATCACCTCCACCGGCATGCTCGTCGGTGCCCCCTCCTACATCTCCCCGGAACGGGCCCGCGGTCACAAGCCGGGACCCGCGGCCGACCTGTGGTCGCTCGGCGGTCTGCTGTACGCGGCGGTCGAGGGCGCTCCGCCCTACGACAAGGGGTCGGCGATCGCCACGCTCACCGCGGTGATGACCGAGCCCCTGGAGGAGCCGAAGCACGCGGGACCGCTGCGCGACGTCATCTACGGCCTGCTGACCAAGGACCCGGCCGAGCGGCTCGACGACTCCGGGGCGCGGGCCCTGCTCAACGCGGTGATCAACGCGCCCCAGCCGGAGCCGATGGACGCCACGCGGGTGGTCCCGCTGCCGGCGCAGCCCGGCGGGCCGGAGGGCAGGCGGGGCGAGGAGGCCGGCGAGAAGCTGCGCGGCGCCCTGCGTTCCGTGCGCAAGGCGGCCGGCGCCGCCTCGGCCGCGGCGACGGCGCGGGGGAAGAGCGGGAGCGTGCCGGCCGCGCGGGGCGCGGGCGGCACGACGGGCGCCCAGGGCGCCGGCCCCGCTGCGACGCGGCCCGGTCCCACCGGTGCCGCGCGGCCGGGAGCCACGGGCGGGTCCGGTGCCGGATCCGCCGTGCGCCCCGGGGGCACGGTGCCGGGAGCCACCGGTGCGCCGAACTCGGGCGCGGACAAGTCGCCTTCGGGCTGGCCCGTGGTGCCGCCGCCGGACCTGGACCTGCCGCCGCGGCCGGTGCCGAGGGCGCCGCTGACCGATGTGGTGCCCCGGCGGACGCTGGTGATCATCGCCGTGGTGGTCGTCCTCGCGGTGCTCGGTACCGTGCTGGCCATCGTCCTGAACGGCGATGACGACAAGGACGGCAAGAACAGCGGGGCCAAGGCCGCGGCCAGCTCCAGTGCGTCCACCAAACAGGACAAGGGCAAGGGTGCCGGCACGGACACCGGGGCACGTACGGACGGCGCTGCCTCGACGTCGGCCGACGCCGCTTCGGGGTCGTCGGCGGACGCCGACCCGAGCGGGTCCGCCGACGGTTCCGACGACTCCGCCGACTCCGCCGACGACGGTTCCACCGGTTCGAAGGACGGCGGGAGCGCGCCGGTCGAGAACACCCGCAAGGGTGATCAGGGTTATTCGATAGGGCTGCCCAAGGGGTGGAAGTACCAGAAATCCGTGGAGGCCGGCGACCGCTACACCGGACCCCGCGGCCAGAAGCTGCTCGTCGCCTGGACCGGCACGCCCAAGGACGACCCGGTGGCGGACTGGAACAGCCAGGAGCGGTACATGGTGCGCGAGCAGTACCACAAGATCCGCATCGAGCAGGTGGGCTACCGCGGCTGGAACACCGCCGACTGGGAGTTCACCTACACCGATGAGGGCACCAAGTACCGCACGATCGACCGGGGATTCGTGGTGAACGACCACCTCGGTTACGCGCTGATGTACACCGCGCGGGCCGCCGACTGGCACGGCGACCTGCGCGAGGACACCTGGAAGACGCTGACGAAATCCTTCGAGCCGAAGTCGTAGGCGCCGTGCACCGGTTTGGTGCGTGAGAATCCGTCATCCTCTCCGTGCGGGTTGCCTCCGGCACGTATCGTGAAGGATCGCGGACCGTACGCAGCCGCATGCGTGTGCGAAACGGGTCGTGAGGCGAACGGATCTGACCAACCGGGCGGCCGGGGGAGGCAAAGTGGACGACTACGCGGGTCGGGTGCTCGCCGACCGCTACCGCCTGCCGCTGCCGCCCTCCGACGAGTACGAATTCACCGAGACCCGCGCCTTCGACACCTACAGCGGCCAGGAAGTCCTCGTCCGGCAGGTGCCGTTGCCCGAGGTCGTCGAGGCCGAGGTGCTCGACGCCGAGGGGCTGCCCGAGGGGTTCACCGCACGCGAGCGCACGTCCCGCCGGGCGCCGGGAGGCAGGACCGCCACCCGGCAGCCCGCCGATCCGGCGGTGCGGCGCGCCGTCGAGGCCGCGCAGGCGGCGGCCCGTATCCCCGACCACCCACGCCTTGACCAGGTCTTCGACGTGTTCGCCGAGGGCGGGTCCCTGTGGATCGTCAGCGAGCTGGTGGCCGCGCGTCCGCTGGCCGCCCTGCTCACCGGGCAGCCGCTGTCGCCGTACCGGGCGGCCGAGGTCGCCTCCGACGTGCTCATGGCGCTTCGCGTGCTGCATGCGCACGGCTGGGTGCACCGCAACATCACCGTCCGCACGGTCCTGGTCTGCGACGACGGCCGGGTGATGCTGACCGGCCTCGCGGCCGGCGCGGCGGAGGAGGCACTGTGCGGGTACGACCCGGTGCCGGCCCCCGAGGGCCCGGGCGAGGACGCGGAGGAGCCGCCCGGCGGTCGGCCGGGGCCGGCGGAACCCGGTGAGGGCGGACGCCCGGGCCGTGGTCCGGGCCCGGGAGCCGGGCCCTTTGCGGGTTCCGGCGGCCGTGCGGGCGCCGTGCCGGAGGGGACCGGCGGCCCGCTCGCGGACGTCGACCCCGAGGCCGCGCGCCGAGCCGCCATCCAGGCGCGGGCGGCCGGAGCACTGCCGGCTCCGGGCGCGAACGGGAGGTCCGGCGCCGTGGGTCAGCCGGCCCTGGAGACCGGTGCCGACGTCCGGGCCGCCCGGGCGGGTGCCATCGCCGCGTACCGCGCGGGCGCGCGTGCCGCCGCCCGGGTGCACGAGGCCCGTGAGAGCGAGCGCCCCGTGCTGCCCGGCGCCCGCCCGCCCGCCGAGGACACCGCATCCGGCCGGGCCGACACCGCCGCCCTGCCGTCGTACCCCGCCGACGCGGGCGCCGGGGCGCCGCCCGGCCGGATAGCCGACCCGTACGGGGTCCGCGGCGCCCCCTGGCACGGCGCCGCACCGCGCGCCGGGACCGGCGGCCCGCCCCCGGCCCTCGGCGGCGGTGTGCCACGGCCGGCCCTGCCCGGACAGGTGCCGGGCCAGGGGTACGGCCGGGCACCGGAGGACACGGGCAGCCGGCAGATCCGGCCGGCGGCCGGACCCGGCCGGCCGGGTGCCGCCCCGGCCCGCGACGAACTCGCCCCCGCCGCGCTCCCCGCCCAGCCGGGCGGCCGGTGGGACGAGCCGGGTGCCGTGCGCCGCGGACCCGGCACCGCGCTCGCCGCGGAGCGGGCGCGGCAGGTGCGGATGACCGTGGTGGGACCGGTGACCGAGCGGTGGGCGCCGGAGCAGGCCGGGCCCGTGCACGAGAACTGGCAGCTGGCGGCGCCGATCGGCCCCGCCACCGACCTGTGGGCGCTCGGCGCGCTGCTGTTCCGGGCCGTACAGGGCCACGCCCCGTACCCGGAGGAGTCCACGGCCGAGCTGGTGCAGCTGGTGTGCGCCGAGCCGCCCGCCTTCGCCGAGGAGTGCGGCCCGCTGCGGCCGGTGGTGGAGTCCCTGCTGCGCCAGGACCCCATCGAGCGGCCGGACGTCGAGGAGCTGAGCGGCTGGCTGCGTTCCCTGGTGCGGTCCGCCCCCGAACCGGACGCCGGCAGCCATGTCGTCCCCGTGCCGCCCGCCGACCCGAACCGGCTGCCGATCATCCGGCGCCGCGGCGAGCTGGTGCGCCGCCGGCGTGCCGGACTGCCCGCGGCCCATCCGCACGGCCGGCACAAGCGGGGCCGGGAGCAGGCCCGTTCGCCGCGCAGCCTCGGCCGCACCCTGCTCCTGCTGATCCTGCTCCTGCTGGCCGGCGTGATCGCGTACGCGATGCTCTTCATGCCGAAGCAGCAGGGGAAGGGCGCCGCGGGCGAGGACCGTACCGGCAGCGCCGGACAGACCGGACCCGCGCCCGCGCACACCCGGCAGCCCTCCGCCGCACAGAGCGCTCCGGACGGCGGCGCCTCCGCGCCCGCGACCGAGACCCAGACGGGCGGGGACCCCTCCGTCCCCGACGGGTTCACCCTCCGGAAGGACCCGGACGGCTTCCGGGTCGCCGTGGCCGAGGGCTGGGAGCGCACCCCGAAGAACGGCAGCGGCCAGGTCGCCTACGCACACGGGAACTTCGAGCTGATCGTCGTACCGGGCCGGGACGGAACGTCCGCCTACGGCAGCGATCCGATGGTCTACCAGCGGGACAAGGAACCGGAACTCCAGCCGTACCGCGACTCCAGCTGGGCCACGGCGACCGGCCTGCGGACCATCGAGGTGGGCGGCCGGACCATGGCCGAGGGGCAGTTCACCTGGACCGACGGGCAGGGAAGAGACCTTTTCGTACGGAACATGGCGCTGCTGCTGGACGGCCGCTACCACGTCGTCCAGGTGCGCGGCCCGGAGGCCGAGCGGGACGAGGTGACACGGTTGTACGAGCAGGCCACCGCGACGTATCGCTACACCGGTTGAGCAGCGTGTATTCGGGGACGGGGCGGGCGGGCCGGTTCCCTCTCTCGCGGGGAAATGACCATCGTCACAGTGCGGTTTCCTTCGCACCCCGCTGGTTCCCTGCATGAGGGCCGGTCCTTAGTCTGACCCTGTCAAGAGCATTGCGGGGCAACGTGAATCAGATGCAGGGCCTGCTCATAGCAGGCCGCTACCGGCTCGCCGAATCCATCGGCAGCGGCGGCATGGGCCGGGTGTGGCGCGCCCACGACGAGGTGTTGCACCGGAAGGTCGCCATCAAGGAGCTGACCGCCGCGCTCTACGTCTCCGACAGCGATCAGGCCGTCCTGCTCGCCCGCACCCGCGCCGAGGCGCGGGCCGCCGCGCGCATCAACCACTCCGCCGTCGTCACCGTGCACGACGTCCTGGAACACGACGGCCGCCCGTGGATCGTGATGGAGCTGGTCGAGGGCAACTCGCTGGCCGACGCGGTCAAGGAGCGCGGCCGTGTCGAACCCGAGGAGGCCGCGCGGATCGGACTGTGGGTGCTGCGGGCGCTGGGCGCCGCGCACTCCGCCGGTGTGCTGCACCGGGACGTCAAGCCCGGCAACGTGCTGCTCGGCACGGACCGCCGGGTACTGCTCACCGACTTCGGCATCGCCCAGATCGAGGGCGACACGACCATCACCCGCACCGGAGAGGTCGTCGGCTCCGTCGACTACCTGGCCCCCGAACGGGTGCGCGGCCACGACCCCGGCCCGGCCTCCGACCTGTGGGCGCTCGGCGCCACGCTGTACACGGCGGTCGAGGGGCGCTCGCCGTTCCGGCGCACCTCGCCGCTGAGCACCATGCAGGCCATCGTCGAGGAGACCGTGAACGAGCCGCGCCACGCCGGCCCGCTCGGACCGGTCATCTCCGCCCTGCTGCGCAAGGATCCGGCCCAGCGGCCGGGCGCGGGGGAGGCGGAGCAGATGCTCGCCGAGGCGGCGGAAGGCCGCCGGCCGAGCAGCGCGCAGGCGTTCATCCCCACCCAGGGCTCGGGCGGGCAGCCGCATCCGACGGGCAACTCGGGCTACGGCACGACCGGTTACCCGACCGGCGGCACCGCCCCCCAGGTCCCGTCGAGCACGGGCCGTCCCGGGACCGGGCCGACGGCCGTGGCGCCCATGCCTCCGGGCCCGGTGGGCGGCCCGGCACCGGCCCGGCCCCGGCGCCGGCGACGGCTGCGCACGCTCGCGCTCGTCGTCGCCGCCGCGGCCGTGCTCGGCGGTGGCGCGGCGGCGGCCTTCCAGCAGTGGGGTGCCTGGGAGCAGACCGACAGTACGGGCGGGACGGCGGGCCCGGCCCTCACGTCGCCTTCCGCGAGCGGCAGTTCCGCGCCGGGCCCCGAGGGCACGGTCCCCGATTCGTGGCAGCGCTACGACGACGAGTGGGGCTTCAGCATCCGCCTGCCCAAGGGCTGGTCGCGGAAGGTCGTCGGCGTCCAGGGTGCCCTCCGGCAGGTCGACTACACGCCTGACGGCGGTAAGCACTTCGTCCGCATCGCCATCGACACGTCACCGGACTTCGCGGACGCCAAGTCGCACCAGGAGGACCTCGAGCAGCAGCTCCAGGGACTGGTCGACTACAAGCGGGTGACCATGGAGGAGAACACCTACCGCGACTGCAAGGGCTCGCTGTGGGAGTACACCTGGACGGCTCTGGCCAAGGACCCGCCCTATGTCGCCGGGCCGCGCCACGCCGTCGAGGAGACGTATTTCTCGCGGGACGGCGCCGAGTACGCGATCTACATGTCGTCACCCGGGCAGGACTGGGCGAAGACGAGCAAGCAGTTCAAGTGGGTCCTCCAGAGCTGGCAGCAGCCGCGGTGAGCGACGACGGCACCGGTGAGCACGGCCGGGTCCGGGGTGACTTCCGCCCGGGACACGGCAGTTCGGGGCACTGCTGACCGGCCCCGGACAGGCGGCGCACCGTCTGCGACCCTCTGTGCCCGCCGCCTCCTTTCCGGGGGGCGGCGTCCGTCGTTCGGGGCGCTGCCCGGCTTGGCTGATCGGCGCCCCGGAGCGGATGGGCCCGGTGCGGCATGATGGGCGCATGGGGACCGAGGGAGCCGGCTTCCGGCTGATCGCGGGCCGTTACCGCCTGGAGGAACGCGTCGGGCGCGGCGGCATGGGCGTCGTGTGGCGGGCGAGCGACCAGGTGCTGGGCCGGCAGGTGGCGGTCAAAGAACTCCTTCCGGACGACTCGCTCCCGGACGACGACGCGCGCCGCCGCCGTGACCGTACGTTCCGTGAGGCCCGCGCGGTCTGCCAGCTGCGGCACCCGCACATCATCGTCGTGCACGACGTGGTGGAACAGGACGAACGGCCGTACCTGGTGATGGAGTTGATCGACGGCGGTTCGCTCGCCGACCGGATCGCCCGGGACGGACCGGTCGACGCCGCCGAGGCCGCGCGGGTCGGCATCGCCCTGCTGAGCGCGCTGCACACCGCGCACGAGGCGGGCGTACTGCACCGGGACATCAAGCCGGCGAACGTCCTGATCGAGTCCGGCACCGACCGGGTCGTCCTCACCGACTTCGGTATCGCCCAGGTCGCGGGCGCCACCACGCTCACCGAGACCGGGTCCTTCGTCGGCTCGCCCGAATACACCGCGCCGGAGCGGATGTCCGGGCTGCGCACCGGCCCCGAGTCCGACCTGTGGTCGCTGGGCGCGCTGCTGTGCACGGCGCTCAGCGGCGAGTCGCCGTTCCGGCGCGACTCCCTCGGCGGCATCCTGCACGCCGTCGTCGCCGACGACATCCGCCCGCCGGCGCAGGCCGAGCCGCTGCTGCCCGTCGTCCGCGGGCTGCTGGAGCGCGATCCCGACCGGCGGTTGGGCGCGGTGGACGCCGAGCGGATGCTGCGGACGTATCTGGAGACCGGCCGGACACCGGCCGCACCGGCCGGCCAGGCCACGGGGGCACCGCACGGCGGCGGACGCATCCACCGGATCGGCACCGGCCGGACGCAGAAGGCCCCGGAGCCGTACGCGCCGACCCAGCCGGACCTGCCCCGCGGCGGACCCGTGCCGCCCACCCCGGCGCAGCCGTCCCCGGCCCGGACGTCCCCGCGCGGGGTGCTGGTGGCGGCGCTGCTCGTCGCCGCGCTGGCCGGCGCGGGCGTGTCGGCCGCGGCGATGCTGCTGCACCGGCACGGGGACGGCGGCACCCCGGGCGGTACGGCGACGTCCCCGGCCACCCGGACCGGAACGGGGCCCACGGGTACCGCGGGTACGAACCCGTCCCCGGCACCGACCGGAACACGCTCGGCGCCCGTGCCCACCTCCGGCGCGCCCCGCCCGACCGCCGGCTCGCACACCGCGCCCTCCGGCTACCGCACGGCCCAGGACCCGGCCGGCTTCTCCCTGGCCGTGCCCGAGGACTTCACCCGCAGCCTCGAGGGCGAGCGCGTCTTCTACTTCTCGCCGGGCCGGACCTTCCGCCTGGGCGTCAAGGTCTCCGAGCCGCAACTGGGCGGCCCGCAGGGAGTGATGGAACGCTCGGCCGCGGGCGGCCCCTCCACCAACCCCGGCTATCACGACGGCCGGGTCACCCGGGCCACGCACCACGGACACGAGGCCGCGCTGTGGGAGTTCAGCTGGGACGGCTTCAGCACGGCGGAGGGCCCCCGCCACACCTACGACCTGTGCTGGGAGGAGGGCGGGCTGCTGTACGACGTCTGGGTGTCGGCGCCGGTGGGGAAGGTGCGGGAGGCGCGGGAGTACTTCGACGTGGCGGTCGACACGTTCTCGGTCACGGGTGTGTGACCGGTTCGCTCTCCCTGTTGGACCGGGCGCCGTGGGAGAGGTAGAGATGACGCATGAGCAGTGACGGGGGAGTCGGCCACGGGGCCGACGACACGACGAGTTTTGTTCTGCAACCGCCGAGGCCGCGGCCGGCTCCGGGCACGGAGCCCCGGACGGCTCCGGTCGCCGAGCCCCACGCGGTGCCGGGCCCGGCCGCACGGCCCCCGGTCCCCGCCCCCGCCGCACCGGCGTCGGTCCCCGCGGCGCCGGCCCCGGTCCCCGCCCCCGCGGTGCCGGCCGCGGCACCGGCCCAGGCCGGTCACGCCGGGGACCCGGGCACCGGCCGGCTCGTCGCGGGCCGCTACCGTCTGCTCGGCAAGCTGGGGCACGGCGGCATGGGCACCGTCTGGCGGGCCGAGGACGAGACGGTGGACCGTGAGGTCGCCGTCAAGGAACCCCGCCTGCCGGACCACCTTCCCGAGCGTGAACGGGCCAACGCCTTCGAACGCATGCGCCGCGAGGCCCGCGCGGCGGCCCGCCTCGACCACCCCGCGGTGGTGAACGTGCACGACGTCGCGGTCGTCGACGGCCGGCCGTGGATCGTGATGGAGCTGGTGCACGGCCGCACGCTCGGCAGCGTGCTTCAGGACGGCACGCTGGACGCGCGGGAGGCGGCCCGGATCGGTCTGCAGGTCCTCGGCGCGCTGGAGGCGGCGCACGCCGCGGGCGTGCTGCACCGGGACGTCAAGCCCGACAACATCCTGCTGGGCCGGCACGACCGGGTGGTCCTCACGGACTTCGGGATCGCCCAGATCGAGGGCGACACCCGGCTCACGGACACCGGCGGCTTCGTCGGCTCGCCCGAGTACATCGCGCCGGAGCGGGTGCTCGGGCAGCGGCCCGGCCCGGCGAGCGACCTGTGGTCGCTGGGCGTGGTGCTGTACACGGCCACGGAGGGCGTGTCGCCGTTCCGCCGCAGCAACACGCCGGCCACCCTCCAGTCCGTCCTCAACGCCACCCCGGCACCGCCCGCGTCCGCGTCCGGCCCGCTGGCCGAGGTCATCAACGGGCTGCTGCACAAGGACCCCGCGCACCGCCCGGCGGCGGACCGGGTCCGCGGCCTGCTGCGGGAGGCGGCGAGCCCCCCGCCGCCCCCCGCGCCCACGGTGCCCCTCCCGCCCGGTCCCGTCCCGGCCGCCACCCGCTCCCGCCGCCCGCGCCGGCTCGCCTGGCTCGGTGCCGGCGCGGCGGCGGTCGCGGCGGCCGTCGCCGCGTACTTCGTGCTCCCCGGCTCCTCCGGGGGCCGGCTGCCCGACGGCTGGGCGAAGCGGCCGGAGAGCGGCCTCGGCGTCACCCTGGCCGTCCCCGCGGGCTACCAGGCCGTCCGGCCGGACAAGGACGCCGGCGACAAGAGCTGGGTGACGTACGCGGACTGGAGCGGCGGCATCTGGATCCGTCTGCACCTGGAACGCCGCTCGGAGGACTCCCTGGACCGGATCAAGTCCAGCGCGCGGGCCCAGATGTACGACGACAACGAGAAGTTCAAGACCCAGGGTGACTACGACCTGGGCATGGGCGAGGCCACGAGGACGGTCCCGGACGCGGACGCCACGTTCCAGGGCCGGCAGGCCGCCGGGAACACGGTCGTCTATCCGTCGGACGACTCGCCCGCCCGCCCCCGCGAACTGCGGATCTTCTACTACCGCACCACGTCCGGGGACATGTACGAACTGGCGGTCGGCTACCCGGGCAAGGGCGACTTCACCGCCCGCGGCCGGGAGGTGGCGAAGGCGGCGATTGCGAACCTGGAGATCACGAAGCCCTTTGACCCCGGTAGCGGCCCGGGGTGGTCCCGAACTCCCGGCTGAAGGCGTGCGAGAGGGCGTACGGGCTGCCGTACCCCGTCTCCCGCGCCACCGCCGCGAGCGGTGCGTCCGTGGCGCGCAGCCGGGTCGCCGCGAGGGTCAGCCGCCACCAGGTCAGGTAGGCCATCGGCGGGCGGCCGACCAGCGCGGTGAACCGCCGGGCCAGCGTGGCCCGGGACACGCCCGCCTCGGCGGCCAGGCGGGCGGCCGTCCAGGGGGCCGCCGGATCGGCGTGCAGGGCGCGCAGCGCGGCCGCCGTCACCGGGTCGCTCAGCGCCGCAGGCCAGGCGCCCGCCCCCGCCTCCGCCGTCCAGGCCTGGACCAGGTACACCAGCAGCAGGTCCAGCAGGCTCGGCAGGACGAGGCAGCCGCCCGCCCGGCGTTCCGCCGGCTCGCGCGCCGGCAGGTCGACGGCCGCCCGCAGTTCAGGATGGCCGCCGGCCCGGTGGGGCAGACGGGGGCGGCGCCCAGCCGATGGACCGGCTGGTCTACGAGGACGGCGTCGCGCCTGTGCACCGGGCCGGACAGACGGTGCTGTGGGAGGACGCGTACCGGATAGACGAACACCTCGTCCTGGAGGCGGCGCCCGGGCACACCCCCGGCTCCGGGGTGCTGCGGGTCGAGTCCGGCGGTGAACGGGCGGTGTTCGTCGGCGACCTGCTGCACAGTCCGGTGCAGATCCTGCGGCCCGAGTGCAGCAGCTGCTTCTGCCTCGACCCGGCACAGGCGGCCCGGACCCGCGAGCGCGTGCTGGAACGGGCGGCGCAGGAGCGGGCGTTGGTGGTGCCGGGCCCACTTCGGCGGGGCCGGGGCGGTGGAGGTACGCAGGGCGCCGCACGGGTTCAGCCTGCACCGGTGGGCCGCCCGACCGCCCCGCTTCGACAACGGCGTGGGGCGCGCGGTACTCATGTGACATGACCGAAGACGGCGAACTCCCGCCCGACGCACGTCTGATCGGCGGCCGCTACCGGCTGGCCGGACGCCTCGGGGCCGGGCCGACGGGGACCGTGTGGCGAGCGCGGGACGAACAGGGGCAGGGACGACCGGTCGCCGTCAAGGAGCCGCTGCTGCCCGGTGATCCGGCCACCGACGAGGAGAGCCGGCGGATCGCGCACCGGCTGCACCACGAGGCCCGGGCCGCCACCCGGGTGCGGCACCCCTCGGCCGTGACGGTGCACGACGTCGTCACCGAGGCCGGGGTCCCGTGGATCGTGATGGAGCTGGTGGCGGGCGAGTCCCTGCGCGAGGTGCTGCGGCGCGGGCCGCTCCCGGCCGCCGAGGCCGCGCGCATCGGGCTCGCCGTGCTCGGCGCGCTGTGTGCCGCGCACGCCGTCGGGATCGTGCACCGGGACGTCAAGCCGGCCAACGTGCTGCTGGAGTCCGGCACCGGGCGCGTCGTCCTGACCGACTTCGGCATCGGCGACGGGCACACGGAGGACGCGCCCGCCGGTTT
The DNA here is from genome assembly GCF_016741855.1 of Streptomyces musisoli. Taxonomy (GTDB): domain Bacteria; phylum Actinomycetota; class Actinomycetes; order Streptomycetales; family Streptomycetaceae; genus Streptomyces; species Streptomyces musisoli. Next base: position 291,374 of record NZ_JAERRH010000004.1, read on the forward strand.
CGTCGCCCCGGAGCGGGCGGCGGGCCCCGGCGCCGGACCGGCCTCCGACCTGTGGTCCCTGGGAGCGCTGCTGCGCGCCGCCGTGGGCGACGCGGACCCCGGCTCGCTGGGTCCGCTGGGCCCGCTGCTGGACCGGCTGAACGCCGAAGAGCCGGCGGCCCGGCCCGGCCCGCACGAGGTCACCGCCGTACTCGGCGACTACCTCGGCCTCACCCCGGCGCCGGACACGCCCACGGGGACGACGCAACCGGGGGAGCCGGGGGCCGGGGCGGCGGGACCGGAGCCGCAGCCGGACTCGGACTCGGTGGCACGGCCGGCCGCGGAGCCGGAGCCGGAGCCGGATGCCTTGCCGGAGCCGGAGCCGGAGCCGGAGCCGAAGCCGGAGTCGGCGGCCCGGCCGGTGGCGGGGCCGCTCCCCGTCCCCGGCACCCGCCGTCGCAACCCGCTCGGCGCTCTCGGCCTGCTGCTCGCGAAAAAACCCGGAGCCGACTGATCGCCACCCGCCAACGCCCTGATCAGCGCATTCTCTGCCAGTGATCACTGGCAGTGTGTGAGCACTCGGTGAATCCCCGTTACCGACGGGTACACAAAGCCTGCGCTCCGGCATACCCTGCGCGTCATGACGGACACGCAGGCCCCGGACATCGCCGGTACCAACCCGCTCGCGCCCGCGCCCCAAGGCGCCCGCACCGCCGCCGACGTGGTCACCCCGGAGTTGGTGGCCCAGCTCACCAAGGGCGTCGTCGGCTCCGGCCGTACCGCCAACCACACCCCGTTCACCGGCGAGAAGCTGGCCGACCTGCCCGAGTCCACCCCGCAGGACGTCCTCAAGGCGTTCGAGGCGGCCCGCGCCGCCCAGGCCGTGTGGGCGCTGACCCCGGTACGGCAGCGGGCCGCCGTCCTGCTCCGCTTCCACGACCTGGTGCTGGAGCGGCAGGCCGAGGTCCTCGACCTGATCCAGCTGGAGACCGGCAAGGCCCGTCTGCACGCGCACGAGGAGGTGCAGGCCGTCGCCGTAGCGGCCCGCCACTACGGCCGCCGGGCCACGGCGTACCTGAGGCCCAAGCGGCACACGGGCGCCATGCCGACCCTCACGAAGGTCACCGAACTCCGGCACCCGCGCGGCGTCGTGGGCCAGATCGCCCCGTGGAACTACCCGCTGGAGCTGTCCGTCGGCGACGCCCTGCCCGCCTTCGTCGCGGGCAACGCCGTGGTGATGAAGCCGGACACGGAGACCTGCCTCACCGCGCTCTGGGCGCGTGACCTGCTGATCGAGGCCGGACTGCCCGACGGCGTCTTCCAGGTCGTCCTCGGCGAGGGCCCGGTCGTCGGCCCGGAGCTGGTCAAGCACGCCGACTACGTCTCCTTCACCGGCTCCACCCGCACCGGCCGCGAGGTCGCCGTCGGCGCCGCCTCCCGGCTGGTCGGCGTCTCCCTCGAACTCGGCGGCAAGAACGCCATGCTGGTGCTGGACGACGCCGACATCGAGAAGGCCGCCGCCGGAGCCGTCCGCGCCTGCTTCTCCTCGGCAGGCCAGCTCTGCATCTCCATCGAGCGGCTGTACGTCCACGAGTCCGTCGCCGACGCCTTCCTGGAGCGGTTCGCCGCCCGCACCAGGGCCATGCGGCTCGGCAACTCCCTTGCCTACGGCGCCGACATGGGCTCGCTGGTCGGCGAACGCCAGCTGAAGACCGTCGAACGGCATGTGCAGGAAGCCGTCGCCAAGGGCGCGAAGGTGGTCACCGGCGGAGTGGCCCGCCCCGACATCGGCCCCTACTTCTTCGAACCCACCGTCCTGGACGGCGTCGAGACCTCCATGGCCGTGTGCGAGGAGGAGACCTTCGGCCCGGTCGTCTCGGTCTACCGCTTCAAGAGCGACGACGAGGCCGTCGAACGCGCCAACGCCACGCCGTACGGCCTGAACGCCTCCGTGTGGACGAAGAACGCCCGCCGGGGCCAGGACGTCGCCGCCCGCCTGCGCACCGGCACGGTCAACGTCAACGAGGGGTACGCGCCCGCCTACGGCAGCGCCCAGTCCCCGATGGGCGGCATGAAGGACTCCGGACTCGGCCGCCGCCACGGCTCCGAGGGCATCCTCAAGTACACGGAGGCCCAGACGGTGGCCCGGCAGCGGCTGCTGCCGATGGCTCCGTCGCTGGGCATGGACGACGAGAAGTACGCCCGGTTCATGAGCACGAGCCTCCGGGTCATGAAGGCATTCCGGTTCCGCTAGAAACGCCCGTTCTCGACGAGGAGAGCACGTGTCGCAGGAGAAGTCTGTCCAGACCCGGGACGAGGACGGGTACGACTACGACGTCATCGTGGTCGGATCGGGGTTCGGCGGCTCGGTCACGGCCCTGCGCCTGACCGAGAAGGGGTACAGGGTGGGCGTCCTGGAGGCCGGCCGCCGCTTCACCCGTGACGCCCTGCCGAAGAACTCCTGGGACCTCAAGAACTACCTCTGGGCCCCGAAGCTCGGGATGTACGGCATCCAGCGCATCCACCTGCTGGGCAATGTGATGGTGCTGGCCGGCGCGGGAGTCGGCGGCGGCTCGCTGAACTACGCCAACACCCTCTACGTACCGCCGAAGGCCTTCTTCGACGACCCCCAGTGGCGGCACATCACCGACTGGCAGGAGGAGCTGGAGCCCTACTACGACCAGGCCCGGCGCATGCTCGGCGTACGGCTCAACCCCACCATGACCCCCTCCGATGTGCATCTGAAGGCGGCGGCGCAGCGGATGGGCGTCGGCGACACCTTCCACCTCGCCCCGGTCGGCGTCTTCTTCGGGGACGGCAAGGACGCGGACGGCACGGCGAAGGCCCGGCCGGGCGGCGAGGTGGCGGACCCCTACTTCGGCGGGGCCGGCCCCTCCCGCAAGGCCTGCACCGAGTGCGGCGAGTGCATGACCGGCTGCCGGCACGGCGCGAAGAACACCCTCAACGAGAACTACCTCCACCTCGCGGAGAAGGCGGGCGCGGTCGTCCACCCCATGACGACGGTCGTGTCCGTCACGGACGACTCGCGGGGCGGCTACGCGGTGGCGACCCTGCCGACCGACCGGAAGAAGAAGGGCGCGGGCCGGCTCCTCACCGCCCGCAAGGTCGTTCTCGCGGCCGGCACCTATGGCACCCAGACCCTGCTCCACCGCATGAAGGCCGGCGGCCAGCTGCCCCACCTGTCGAACCGGCTGGGCGATCTGACCCGCACCAACTCCGAGGCGCTGGTCGGCGCCCAGACCGACGACCGCCGCTACCGCAGGGCGACCGGCGAGCCGAGGGCCGACTTCACGCGGGGTGTCGCCATCACGTCCTCGATCCACCCCGACGAGAACACCCACATCGAGCCGGTCCGCTACGGCAAGGGCTCCAACTCGATGGGCGGCCTGTCGATCCTCCAGGTGCCGTACGCGGAGGGTTCCTCGCGCGTGCTCGCCTGGCTGGCGAACGCGGCCCGCCACCCCGTGCTGGTCGCCCGTTCCCTGTCCAACCGCCGCTGGTCGGAGCGGACCATCATCGGCCTGGTCATGCAGTCCCTGGACAACTCGCTGACGACGTATCTGAAGCCCGGCGGAGTCGGCAAGGGCCTGCTCACCGCCCGGCAGGGGCACGGCTCGCCGAACCCCAAGCAGATCAGGGCCGCGACCGAGGCCGCCACCGTGCTCGCCGCCGAGATCAACGGCTTCCCCGGCAGCAACGTCGGCGAGCTGATGGGCACCCCGCTCACCGCGCACTTCCTGGGGGGCTGCCCCATCGGGGACTCCCCGGAGACGGGCGTCATCGACCCGTACCACCGGCTCCACGGCCACCCCGGCATCTCGGTCGTGGACGGCGCCGCGGTCTCGGCCAACCTGGGCGTCAACCCCTCGCTGACGATCACCGCGCAGGCCGAGCGGGCGATGTCGTTCTGGCCGAACAAGGGCGAGGAGGACCCGCGGCCGGCGCCGGGCGCGGCGTACGAGCGGCTGAAGCCGGTGGAGCCGCAGGCCCCGGTTGTCCCGGCGGACGCGTTCGGCGCGCTGCGGCTGCCGTTCCTGGGGATGCCGGCGGTACCGCCGAAGAAGTGACCGGAGCGGGGTGAGCGGCCGGAGCGGGGTGCGGCCGTAACGGGGCGAGTGGCCGGAGCGGCCGGAGCGGACGCGTGGCCGGAGCGGGACGAGTGGCCGGAGCGGACGCATGGCCGCACGGTACGAGTGGCCCGAACGGCACAGAGGGACCTGCATCCCCCTCCGAAGGCAGGTCCCTCTCACCGTTTCTTGATCCGGCAGGTTTGATCGGCGAAAAGCGAGAAGGGTTGCTCCGGATACCCGGATTTCTTCGTGTGACGTGAGTCACGGGCGTGACCGCCCGGGGCCGCGACCAGCCGCGGATACGAACGGCCGGGGGCGTGACGGGGCGTGGGCGCGAGGAGCCGCGGACGCGACAGGCCAGGGGGCACGACCGGCCGGGGGCGTGACGGGCCGCGGACGCGACAGGCCGGGGGCGTGCCCGGCTGTGGGCGTCACCGGCCGAGGACGTGTCCGGCTGTGGGCGTGACGAAGGGCCCCGCGGGACGGAGACCGCGGGGCCCTTCTTCCGGTCAGCACCGGCGTCAGGGCAGCGCCGGTGCCGGGGAGCGGCGCCGGGGGGTTGCGCCGCTTGTTCGTGTGCCCTGTGGCCTGTCTGCAGTTTTCCGCCGGCCGGCCCCGGGCGTCCCCGGAGCCGGCCGTTCTCTTGGGTGACCGGGCTGCTGTCCCCTGCCGTCCGGTCACTTTTCCGGAGCGAGGTCCCACGGCGTACGGCACGACCCGTACGCCTCATCGCCCCAGCGAGCCACGCGTGGTTCTGTCGGGCCCGCCCCTGGCTGGCACGGACACACCCCTCAACGAAGCGGTGCGCGGGCCGGTCACGCGCCGTACGGGTGAGAGCGGCACCGAACTCAGATGCGACCCCGGCACAGCTCCAGCAGGGTCATGGCGAGGCCGGTGCCGGGCTTGCCGAGCGCGTCCCGGTAGCGGCCGAGGATCTCCATCTCACGGGAGAGGTGCACCCGCCGCCCGCCGGAGGCGACACGGGTCTGCTGGACGACGGCGGAGACGGCCATCCGCTCCTGGATGAGGCCGATGATCCGGTCGTCGAGCGCGTCGATGCGCTCCCGGGCGTCGGCGATCGTCGCCTCCGGGGTGACGGTCGTTTCCGCGGTGGTGGTGGTCACGTCGGGCTCCTCGGTCGGGAAGGTGGATGCCCTGGAACGGCAGAACCCGGAAAACGACAGGCGCCCCGGGCCTTGTCGGCCCGGGGCGCCTGGGAAGTCGCTTGGCGTCAGCTCAAGCAGCACGACCATGGCAGCCGGCGGGCCGGATGCCATAGGTAAAGACGAAGGTCGTGTGCTGAAGCATGCGGCCAGTATGCCACGGCCCGCACAGGGGAACCCTTCCCGCCCGCCCGTTAGACTCGGTAGCACAGACCCCCGCCCGACCACCAGAAGGCACCCCGTGTCATCAGCGACTTCCACTGCCGCCACCACCGACACCGTCCTGGTCGTCGACTTCGGCGCGCAGTACGCCCAGCTCATCGCCCGTCGCGTCCGCGAGGCGCGGGTCTACAGCGAGATCGTGCCGAGCACCATGCCGGTCCGGGAGATGCTCGCCAAGAACCCCGCGGCGATCATCCTCTCCGGTGGCCCCTCGTCCGTGTACGAGGAGGGTGCCCCCAGGCTCGACCGCGAGCTCTTCGAGTCCGGCGTCCCCGTCTTCGGCATGTGCTACGGCTTCCAGCTGATGGCGGAGGTCCTCGGCGGCACCGTCGACAACACCGGGGCGCGCGAGTACGGCCGTACCGACCTGCACGTCTCCCGGAACTCCTCCACCCTCTTCGAGGGCACCCCGGACGAGCAGCACGTGTGGATGTCCCACGGCGACGCCTGCTCCGCCGCCCCCGAGGGCTTCACGGTCACCGCGTCCACGGACGTCGTCCCGGTCGCCGCGTTCGAGAACGACGAGAAGAAGCTCTACGGCGTCCAGTACCACCCCGAGGTCATGCACTCCACGCACGGCCAGCAGGTGCTGGAGCACTTCCTGTACCGCGGTGCCGGCCTGAGCCCGGACTGGACCACGGGCAACGTGATCGAGGAGCAGGTCGAGGCCATCCGCGAGCTGGTCGGCGACAAGCGCGCGATCTGCGGTCTGTCCGGCGGCGTGGACTCCGCCGTCGCCGCCGCCCTCGTCCAGAAGGCCATCGGCTCCCAGCTGACCTGCGTCTACGTCGACCACGGCCTGATGCGCAAGGGCGAGACCGAGCAGGTCGAGAAGGACTTCGTCGCGGCCACCGGCGTGCAGCTGAAGGTCGTCGACGCCGAGGAGCGCTTCCTCACCGCGCTCAAGGGCGTCAGCGACCCCGAGGAGAAGCGCAAGATCATCGGCCGTGAGTTCATCCGCGTCTTCGAGCAGGCGCAGGCCGAGATCATCGCCGACGAGGGCCCGGCCGTGGAGTTCCTGGTCCAGGGCACCCTCTACCCGGACGTCGTCGAGTCCGGCGGCGGCACCGGCACCGCGAACATCAAGTCGCACCACAACGTCGGCGGCCTGCCCGAGGACCTCGAGTTCAAGCTGATCGAGCCGCTGCGCAAGCTGTTCAAGGACGAGGTCCGCATGGTCGGCCAGGAGCTGGGCCTGCCGGAGGAGATCGTCCAGCGCCAGCCGTTCCCCGGCCCGGGTCTCGGCATCCGGATCGTCGGCGAGGTGACGAAGGAGCGTCTCGACCTGCTCCGCGAGGCCGACGCCATCGCCCGCGAGGAACTGACCACGGCCGGCCTGGACCGCGACATCTGGCAGTGCCCGGTGGTCCTGCTCGCGGACGTCCGCTCCGTCGGCGTCCAGGGCGACGGCCGCACCTACGGTCACCCGATCGTGCTGCGCCCGGTCTCCTCCGAGGACGCCATGACCGCCGACTGGTCCCGCCTGCCGTACGACGTCCTCGCCCGCATCTCGACCCGGATCACCAACGAGGTCCGGGACGTCAACCGGGTCGTGCTCGACGTGACGTCGAAGCCGCCGGGCACCATCGAGTGGGAGTAGTCCTCCCGCGGGTGACGGTCACGTCCGCCTGAGAGTGCGCACCGGCTCTCCGGGCTTCCAGACCTGGGCGACCAGATACGTGTCGTCCTCGACGTAGGTCCGTACGACCTCCGTCAGCTCGGTGCGGAAGAGGTGGAACGGCTGCGGCGGTTCCACCTCTTCCACGTACGCGGCCTTGGCCGCGCCCTCCCCGACCTCGCACGCCCGCCCGCTGATCCGGATGTCACCACCGCCCATGTCCGTCCCGTCACCGGGATTGGACTGGAGCGTGAAGCGCGGGTCGCGGCGCAGGTCGAGCGCCTTGAGGGAACCCGGCATCATGCCGAGCCACAGCTCCCCGTGCAGGAAGCGCACCTCCAGGCCGGAGGTGCGGGGGGAGCCGTCCGCGCGGAGGGTCGCGAGGACATGGTGCCGGTACGAGCCGAAGCGCTCTTCGGTGATCTTCGCCAGCTCGGGTGCGGCGCTGCTGAAGCCTGTCCAGTTCATACGGCCCAGCCTTGCCGGGAAACCCGACACCTTCTGTCTGGTATGCGCTGCGTACGGCATCTTTACAAACCGGCTCTGCCTTTTTGCGCCGCCCGGCGGTACGTTCCGGCCCGTACGCAATCCCAGGACGGGAGGATCTATGCACGGGCCCACCCCGCCCCTGCCGCTGCCCACCGACCGGCTGCGGTTCGCCATGCCGCCGATGCACGAGTCGGCCGAGGACGAACGCCGGCACCGCAAGGAGCGGCTCGCGGGCGCCCTGCGGATCTTCGGGCGGGCGGGATTCGAGGACGGGGTGTCCGGACACATCACGGCCCGGGACCCCGAGTTCACCGACTGCTTCTGGGTCAACCCCTTCGGGATGCCGTTCCGGCACGTCACCGTCGGCGATCTCGTCCTCGTCAACCAGGACGGGCAGGTCGTCGAGGGCCGCTACCACGTCAACCAGGCCGCGTTCACCGTGCATGCCCAAGTGCACGCCGCCCGCCCCGACGTCGTCGCCGTCGCCCACTGCCACTCCGTGCACGGCCGCGCCCTCGCCGCCCTCGGTGACCTCCTCGACCCCATCACCCAGGAGAGCTGCGCCTTCTACGAGGACCTCGCCCTCTACGACGCCTACACCGGTGTCACCGTCGACGCCGAGGAGGGCCGCCGGATCGCCGCCGCGCTGGACTCCCACAAGGCGCTCGTGCTGCGCAACCACGGCCTGCTCACCGTCGGGGACTCGGTGGACGCGGCCGCCTGGTGGTTTCTCTCCCTGGACCGGTCCTGCCAGGTGCAGCTCATGGCGAAGGCGGCGGGCCGGCCGGTGCTCATCGACCACAAGGCGGCCGTCGCCACCCGAGAACAGCTCGGCGGCGACCTCGTGGCCTGGATCAACTACCAGCCGATGTGGCAGGACATCAGCCGCAGCGAACCGGACCTGCTGAGCTGAGACCGCCGCCGCCCGCCCGGCACCGGTGACCATCCGGAGCCGCGGCGGTCCGGCCGGCTGCTTCGCCCCGTACGACCGCCGGCACCGGGTGATTCTCGCGGCCGGGTCAACACGGCGCTTCCGAATTCACCCTCGCTGACTCCGCGCGGCCGCCCCAAAGGGCCCGGGGTAGGGCACAATTCGCTCTCAGCACAGGGGAGTTGCCGGGCTGTCGCCCGGGCCGCGGATGCCGGTGGCAGGGTCGGCAGGGTGTGGGGAAGGCGGGCATCGGGCGTGGCGGTGCAGGAGGCGAGAGGGCACACGGATGCCGAGGACGTCCACGAGGGCGGCTGCACCTGCGGGGACTGTCCGCACGGCGCCCGGATGGGACACCGGCGTGCCGTCGCCGCGTTCCTGCGCCGGCGCGACGAGTTCGCCGCCGGACGCGGGCTGCCGGCGGCCGTGGCGCACTCGGCCTCGGCGTCCCGCCAGTGGGTGTCCGAGGAACTGACCCAGCGGGCCGAGGCCGTCGCCGAACAAGGCCGGGCCGAGGGCGCCGTCCGGCTCGCCCGGCTGTGGCTGCGGACGGTGTGCGCGGTGTGGGGTGCCGTCACCGTGCTGCTGCTCGCCGAGGCGCTCACCGCGATCGGCGCGGGCTGGACCGGCGCCCGCACCGCGGCCCTGCTCGCCGCGCTCGCCGTCGCCGGCGTGCTGACGGCCGCCTGCTTCCTCCACCGGGCGCGCGGCGGGGCGCTCGCGCCGGTGATCGGCGAGGACAACCGCATCTCCACCTCCCGTACCGTTGCCGCCTGCTGGGTGCTGTTCGTCGGTTACGCGATCCTGCTGCTGGCCGCCCGCCTGGCCGCCGCCTCCGACCACGCCGAACGCGACGCGCTGATCTCCGGCCTCGATCTGGCGCGCGGTGCGGGCGTGGTGACGGTCCTCGCCGTGGTGTGCGGCATCGCCGTCCTGGTCCGCCGGGTGGTGGGCCTGCGCATCCTCGCCCAGCGGCTGCAGAAGGTGCCGGCCCACCGTCCGCGCGCCGCCGATCTGCTCACCGACGACTCCGGCCGGGGCGCCTTCGCCGACATCCAGTACGTCGCCATCAGCGCCGTGGCCCTGCTGTTCGCCGCCGTACGGCTGGCCCGCCGCCCCGACCGGCTGCCCGACCTGCCCTGGGGCCTGGGCGTGATCGTGCTGATCTCGGCCGCCACCTACCTCGCCGGCAAGTACGCCGAGGGCGGCCGGCCGGTGATCCTCTCGGTGGTCCGCGCCCGCGAGCCCGGCGACCTGGACGGGCCGGTCCGCACCGGCGACGACATCGAGATCCGCGGCACCGGCTTCGTCCCGCCGGGCGCCCAGACCGCCGACCGGCTCTCCCGGACGGTCGTCCGCATCGGCACGGTCGACGTCCACGTCCCCCTGGTCCCCGTCGCGGGCGGCTTCCGCAACCCCACCGACCACGCCCTGACCGTGCCCGTACCCGCGGACGTGGAGCCCGGCGCGGTGGACGTCCAGGTGGTCACCGCGGCCGGGGTGGCGACCAACCGCTACCCGCTCCACGTGACGGAGTGACCGCCGGGGAGGGACGCCGGGGGAGGAATCCAGGGCCCCCGAAATCCGGAAAATCATCCGGGAGAGGATTGAACCGGATCCCTTCGTCATACGTATCGTCCAAGAAGGGTTGCACGGCGGGTGAAGGGCGGCTGGCAGCGATGACTCACGGCATGCGGACGGGCACGCAAAGCATCCGGTTGGACAGCCCGCGCGGCTGGCGGGACACCGCCGCCCACTACGCCCTGCTGCCCCTGCGGATCTTCCTGGGTGTCACCTTCGTCTACGCCGGCCTGGACAAGCTGACCGACAGCGCCTTCATGCAGGCCGGCGGTGCCGGGTCGATCGGCGAGACCATGCGTGCCGCCCGCGACTCCGCCGCGATCCCGGCCCTGGTCGACCTGGCCCTGAAGGCCCCGGTCGGCTTCGGCTACGCCATCGCCCTCGGCGAACTGGCCGTAGGCATCGGCACCCTGCTCGGTCTGCTCGGCCGGCTGGCCGCGCTCGGCGGCGCGCTGATCTCGCTCAGCCTCTGGCTGACGGTGAGCTGGGCGACCACCCCCTACTACTACGGCAACGACCTCGCCTTCCTGATGGCCTGGCTCCCGCTGGTCCTCGCCGGCGCCCCCTACCTCTCGGTGGACGCGGCCTGGCGGGCCCGACGGGGGGCCGGCGGCTACCGCTAGCCGCCCCGGCGCAGTCGGAGCCGCTCCGTCTAGCCGCTCTCGGCGCCGCCCCGTCTGCGTATGCCCCGGGTCACCGCGGCCGTGGCACCGGCTAGGCAGAGGCCGCCCACGACCAGCGGGACGACCGCGAACCAGGGGATGTCCCACAGACCTGCGGCGTCCGCCGCGTACGCCGCGCCGGTGGCGGTGAGGAAGAGCCCGGCGACCAGCTTCCCGGGCTGGAACTCATGACGCAGCACGGCTGACCTCCACCTGTCCCACACCGACGCCGAGCGTGAGGTCCAGCGTGCCTGACTTCCCGGCTCCCACGGCCGGAGCCAGCGTCACGTCCTTGTGCTGAGCGGGCTGCACGTCCACGTCCTTTCCACGGTCCTCGGGCAACCGGATGTCGCCCAGCCCCACATCGATGTCCATCCGCACGGCCACGTCCGCCGGCACGATCACCTTCAGCTGTCCCGCGCCCACCCGCGCGTCCGTGGTGACCGTCTGCCCCTCGGCCGGGCGCACCCGGGTCAGATCCAAGGTGCCCCGCCCTGTGCCGAGGTCGTACCCGGACCGCACCTCGGCCGCCGCGGCCGGCTTCCAGGACGTCTCCCGCCAGTCGGTCGTGATGTCCCGGGGCAGGGCCGCCGCCCCGGCCAGCAGGGCCGCGGTGACCACCGCCAGGAACACCGTCCCGGCGCCGGTACGGCCCAGGAACGCGCTGAGCATGATGCCCAGCCCGAACACCGCCAGCGCGCACGCCAGACCCGTCTGCAGGCTCGTGCCCAGCGGGTGCGTGTGCCAGCCGAGCCCGGTGCCGAGGCCGCCCGCCAGCAGGGCGAGCAGGAACACCCAGCCGCCGATCCAGCGCGGGCCGCGCGGTCTCGGGGCCGCGGGGCGCGGCGGCTGTATCGCTCCCTGGTGCGTCCAGGGGGTGGCGATGCCGACGTCCACGACCGAGGCGAGGTCCCGCTCGCGGGCGTCGCCGGGCCCCCACAGATAGCCGGTGCCGCCGACATGGGTGCCGTCCTTGACGATCGGGTCCCGCCACCAGGAGGGGTAGGTGGTGACGACCGGCGGCGCCTGGGCCTCCGGCGGTGCGTCGGCGGCGGCCTGCGCGGCCAGCGGGTCGGGATCGGGGGCGCCACGGCGCCGCGACCAGTACCCCGCGCCCGCGAGCAGCAGCGAGAGCACCGTGGCGAAGGCGAGCACTCCGCCGTTTCTCAGCATTGTCAGGAAGATTCCGCAGCCGACCAGCGCGAACAGCACGGCGGCCAGTGCCTGGCCGTCCACCCGGCCGGTGAACAGCTTGCGGAGTTCGTTCTCCTCCTCGTCCTCGTAGGGCACCAGGAGCCAGACGAAGCCGTAGAAGATCAGGCCCAGGCCGCCGGTCGCGGACAGCACGGCCAGCGTGATCCGGAAGATCACCGGGTCCATCTCGGTCTGCCGTCCGAGTCCCGCGCACACGCCCGCGATCATCTTGTGCCCGCGGTCGCGCCGGAACCGGTCGGGGAGCCCGGGGTCCTCCTGCTGCTCGGACCCGTCCGTGGGGGAGTGGCCGCCGCTCCGGGAGCCGGGGCGGGGCCCGGCCTCGGCACGGGGTCCCCCGTCGCCGCCGCCGGTGCGGATGCCGCTGTCGGTGTGGGCTCCGGTGCTGTCGTCGGTGTGGCCGCCGGTGCCGCTGCCGGCGCCGGCCGCTCCCGTCTCTCCCGTCGCGGCGGGCGCGGCATCCGTCGGCCCGGTGCCCGGGGCCGGGCGTGGGCCGGGGCCGGGTCCCGGACCCGTCGCGGCGTGCTCGTGATCCGTCATGCGTCCATGGTGACGGCCCGGCCACCGCCGTGGCAGTCGGGACGACCCTGGACCAACCCTGAAATCGGCCCCGAGACAGGGCCGGGAAGCGTTCGAGCGGCACGGATCGCCGCGGCGGACCGCACGAGACGCCCGCCCGGACCGGTCCCGGCCGAAGATCAGGGGCGTCTCCGGGGCCGACCCTGATGCCCTGCCCTGCCGGCCGTGTGACCATCGTTGGCATGCCGGAAGCCGCAAGCCTGCCACTCGACGACCCGCGGCCCCCGCGCAAGCTCTACCGCAGCAGCGACGGACGCTGGCTCGGCGGAGTGGCGCGGGGCCTCGCCGGGCATCTCGGGCTGCCCGTCGTCTGGGTGCGGCTCGTCTTCGTCGGCCTGTTCCTGGCCGACGGGCTCGGAGCGCTGCTGTACGCCGCGTTCTGGTTCTTCGTCCCGCTCGGCGTCGGTGGTGTCGGCGGCCAGAAGCCGTCGCTGGTGAGCACGGAGACCTCGCCGGACGGCCGCCGCAGACTGGTGGCCCGCAAGCCGGACCGGGGACAGATCGTCGCGCTGCTCCTCATGGTCGTCGTCTCCATGGTCTTCGTGGGCAGCGTCAACCTGGGCAGCGCGGCCAAGGCGTATCTGGTGCCCGCCGTGCTCGTCGCGGCCGGTGTCGCCCTCGTCTGGCGCCAGGCGGACAACGCACGCCGGGCCCGTTGGGTCGAGGCCGGCCGCCGACGCCGCACCCTCACCCTGCTGCGCACGGCCGGCGGCGTCCTGCTCGTCACGGCCGGTGTCTCGGCCGTGTTCGTCCTCCAGGGCTCGGCCGCCCACCTGGGGGCGGTCCTTCAGGCCGCGCTCGCCGTCCTCGTCGGCATCACCCTGCTCGCGGGCCCGTACCTGGTCCGCATGACCCAGGACCTGTCCGAGGAGCGCCTGATGCGTATCCGTGCGCAGGAGCGCGCCGAGGTCGCCGCCCACGTCCACGACTCCGTGCTGCACACGCTCACCCTGATCCAGCGCAACGCCGAGAACGCGGGCGAGGTGCGCCGCCTCGCCCGCGCCCAGGAGCGCGATCTGCGTACCTGGCTGTACAAGCCGGAGGGCACCGGCAAGGACGAGGCCGACGAGCCGGACACGGTCGCCGAGGCGGTGCGGCGCAACGCCGCCGAGGTGGAGGACAAGCACGGTGTACCCATCGAGGTCGTGATCGTCGGCGACTGCCCGCTGGACGAGAGGACCAGTGCGCAGATGCAGGCCGCGCGCGAGGCGATGGTGAACGCCGCCAAGTACGGTGGCGAGGGCGGCGCCGTACAGGTCTACGCCGAAGTCGAGGGAAAGACGGTCTTCGTGTCCGTGCGGGACCGCGGCCCCGGCTTCGACCTCGACGCGATACCCGCCGACCGCATGGGCGTTAGAGAATCGATCATCGGCCGCATGGAGCGCAACGGCGGCACGGCCCGGCTGCGGGCGGTGCCGGGCGGCGGCACCGAGGTCGAGCTGGAGATGGAGAGGGCGGAGAAGACGTCATGAGTGACGCGACCGAGGCGAACGGCACGGCGGGGGCGGCGGGGGCGGCCGGGGCCGGCCGGCCCGACGGCGGCGCGGGCGGGCGGCACGTGCGGGTGGTGCTCGTGGACGACCACCGGATGTTCCGCACCGGCGTCCAGGCCGAGATCGGTCAGACCTCCGAGACCGGGGTCGAGGTGGTCGGCGAGGCCGCGGACGTCGACCAGGCGGTCTCGGTCATCAACGCCACACGGCCGGAGGTGGTCCTCCTCGACGTCCACCTGCCGGGCGGCGGCGGTGTCGAAGTGCTGCGCCGCTGCGCGGCGTTGACGGCGGACGCCGAGCGGCCCGTCCGCTTTCTCGCGCTGTCCGTGTCGGACGCGGCGGAGGACGTGATCGGGGTGATCCGCGGCGGCGCCCGCGGCTATGTCACCAAGACCATCACCGGCGCCGACCTGGTCGACTCGATCTTCCGTGTCCAGGAGGGCGACGCCGTCTTCTCCCCGCGACTGGCCGGGTTCGTCCTGGACGCCTTCGCCTCCACCGACGCCCCGCCCGTGGACGAGGACCTGGACCGCCTCACCCAGCGGGAGCGCGAGGTGCTGCGTCTGATCGCCCGGGGCTACGCCTACAAGGAGATCGCCAAGCAGCTGTTCATCTCGGTGAAGACGGTCGAGTCCCATGTCTCGGCGGTCCTGCGCAAGCTCCAGCTGTCCAACCGGCACGAGCTGACCCGCTGGGCGACCGCGCGCCGGCTGGTCTGACCCGGCGGGCCCGCCGCTCCACCGGCGCCGGCCCATCGGCCGACGCCCACGCCGACGCCATCCGCCGCCCCCGCCCTCACGCCACCCGCCGCCCCGCCCTCACGCCACCCGCGTCGCTCCCGCGAACGGCATCTGGTCGATCGGGGCCAGGCGGACCGGCGCCGACGGGTTCGGGGCGTGGATCATCTGGCCGTTGCCCACGTAGATGCCGACGTGGCTGATCCCGGAGTAGAAGAACACCAGGTCACCGGGACGGAGTTCGGCGCGGGAGACCCGTCGGCCCGCGTTGATCTGGGCGTAGGTGGTGCGGGGCAGGGAGATGCCGGCGGCACGGTAGGCGGCCTGGGCCAGGCCCGAGCAGTCGAAGGCGTTCGGGCCGGTGGCACCCCATACATAGGGGCTGCCGAGCTTGCTGTAGGCGTAGGCGACGGCTGCCGCCGCCCGTCCGGTGGAGGCGGGGGCGGGCCCGGCCTGCTCCAGCGGCTCCCGTGGATCCGCCGCAGACCGGGAGGCGCGGGTGACCGTGCTGCCTGCGCCGGTGGCTTCGGTGCGCTGCCGTGGAGTCAGCCGCGCCAGCAGCCGCCGGGCCTCGTCGAGCTTGCCGGTGACGGTCTTCTTCTGCCGTCTCAGCTCGGCCTGCCGGGAGCGCAGCGTCTTCAGCTCGATGCGTGCGGCACCCCGCAGCTGCTCGATCTCCCGCAGTTGCCGGCGCACCCGCGACACCGCGGCGACCTGCCGGTCGCCGACCCGCTCCGCGAGCGCGGCGCCGTCCAGATACCGGTCGGGGTCGCTGGAGAGGGCCAGTTGCCAGGCCGGGTCGATGCCGCCGTCCCGGTACTGCGCCGCCGCGACCGAACCCAGAGCGTCCCGGGCGGAGTTGAGTTTCTCCTGTCTGCGGGCGGCCTCGTCCTGGAACCCGCTCAGCCGCCGCTGGGCCGTGTCCGCCTTCTCCTTGGTCCCGTTGTACTTCTCGGTGGCGGCCTCGGCCTCCTGGTACAACGTCTCCACCTTGGCCTTCACCTGCGCCGGCGTCAGCTGCGGCTCCGCGTGCGCCGTCCCGTCGAAGCCGGTCGCGGTGGCCGCGCCCGCCAGGGCGAGTGTGGCGGCCGTCCGGGCCGTATGGCTGCTGAGCGAGCGTTGCGGGGGCTTGCGGTGGGCTGCCACCTGGACCGTCACGTCCTTCCGTACGGCTTGTGCGACCGAGCGGTCGGTGCGCCCCGCGGCGGCCCGCACAGGGGAGTCGGGCCGCCGCCGGGCCTTTCTCGGCGGGGGCGACCGGTTGCCGCCCTGGCCTGGGCGGCGTGGGGGAGCCGGTCACCTGGGGGAGGACGCTAGGCCGGACGGTGACGAGTCGGTAACGCGGTGTGCGGAACTGATGTCGAAGGATCGGGTCGTGACCATATGTGACCGCCCCGACGGGCTGGAGTCGTCGTCTTTACGGAGCGTGGTGACCGAAGCGCGGAAAGCGGGACTGGCGGGGATCGTGGGGTGCTATGGGGCGCATATATGCGAGATCCGCAGTGCGTCGTCCGGCGCCCGGTGGCACACCGTCACCGAGCTGCTAACCCGCGCGGGCGGGCGGCCCGCCCCCACCCCCGGGACAGCCCTGGGACCTCTTGGGCAGCCCCGGAACCCCCTGGACGTCTGGAACCTCCTGGACGCCTGCAGCCTCCCGGACGCCCCGGGCCTTCTGGAGGGCCCGGTGGCGAGGCGTGCGGGGGCTCCTGGCTAGGCTCCGGCTCCATGGACGTACTCATCCATCTCTTCGTCGGCCTGCACATCATCGGTATCGCCGCGCTCCTCGGCGGTTTCCTCACCCAGATGAAGGCGATGGGCCAGGGCACCGCCCGGTTCGTGCCCGGGATGCTGCACGGCGCGATCACCATGCTGGTCACCGGCGTGGCCCTGGTCGGTCTCAACCAGGCCGACGACCACCACGTCAACAGCGTCAAGATCGGCGTGAAGCTGGCCCTGCTGATCGTGATCCTCGGCCTGGTCTACGTGAAGCGCGACGAGGAGCGGATCGACAAGGGCCTCTTCGGACTGGTCGGCCTGCTGACCATGGCCAACATCTTCATCGCCGTCCTGTGGACCTGATCCCCGGCGCGCCGCTGCGGCATCGGCCCGGCCGTACCACGCCGTGGCCGGACTGATCCTCGATGTGCCCCCTCCGGGGTCGGCCCGGCCCTACGACGTTGTGGCCGGCTGATCCCCGGCGCGCCCCTACGGGGTCAGCCCGGCCTCACGACACTGTGGACGGCCGCCTCGCCGGCGCCGGAGACCGATTCCTCGCGGACGTACGCGCCCGGCCTCGGGGCGTGGATCATCATCCCGTCACCGGTGCAGATCCCTACGTGACTGACGTCGTCGTGGAAGAACACCAGGTCGCCGGGGCGGATCTGGTCCGGCGGGACCGGAGTACCGGTGGCGGCCTGCTCGCGTGCGGTGCGCGGGAGCACGACCCCGGCGGACTTCCAGGCGGCCTGGACGAGGCCCGAGCAGTCGTAGGAGCCGGGACCGGCGGTGCCCGACAGGCACGGCTTGCCGAGCTGGGCACGGGCGAAGGCGATGGCCTTCCTGGCCTTGCTCGCATACGTGCCGGACGGCGTGCCGGCGCCCTGGGCGGCCCGCTGCGCGAGCAGCACGCGCGCGTGGGCGAGCTTTTTCCGCACCCTGGCCTTGGCCGCCTTGGGGCCGCTCGCGGCGGTCTCCGGCAGGCTGTCGGCCGACGTCTTCCCGGCGCCGGCGGGCGCGGCCGGGGCGTTGCCCGTCTGCCGGGCCGGGGGAGTGACCGTCGTGTCGCGGAGGGACGGCGTGTACGCCGGGTCCTTGCCCCCTGGGGTGACCGCCGTGTCCCGAAGGGATGAGGCCGGGCGCGCGTCCCGCGCGGGCGAAGCCGCGGTCCGGTCCCGTACCGGCTGAGTGATCCACGTGTCCCGTGCGTATGAAGTGATGTCCTGGTCCCGCACGGGTGAGGCGGGGGCCGCATCCCGCACCGACGGTGTGGGAGACGCGGACGGCACGGACGGTGTGACACCCGTGTCGCTCACGGGTGCCGCCGGGGCGGTGGCCGGCGCCGAGCCGAGACGGGCCTGGCCGGAGCCGTGCCGGGCCTGGCCCGGGCCGCGCTGGGCCGGGATCGCCGCCCGCTGGGCGGGCAGGCCACGGCCCTGGGCGCGCCGGGCGACCTCGTCGCGGAGCCGCTGGAGGCTGTCCGCGCGCCGGCGTGAGTCCTCGGCCCGCTCGGCCTCCTGGGCGCGCTCGGCCCGCTCGGCCTGCCGCGCCCGCTCGGCCTCCTGGGCCCATTCGGTCCGCTCCCGGCCGGAGGCGGACGTCTCGGCCCCCGACTCCGCCCGGCGGTAGAAGTCGTCGATCTTCCGTTCGATCTCCTCCACGCTCGGCCTGCCGTCGCCGGCCGCCGGCGCGGCCTCGGCGGTCTGGGAGAGCACGGCCACGGAGGTGAGGGCGGCCGTGGCGAGAGCGGGGGTGCGGATGCCCGCCCCGTGGGTTCCGCCGGGGCGCGGCTTGCGGTGCGACGCCAAGGGAGGCGACTCCTTCCGTACTCCGCCTACCGGGTTAGCTGTCGGGTTCGGGCGGGTGCTTGGAAGGGTTGCCCTACGGCGTCGTCCCGGGCGGGAGTCGGCCGATTCACCCCAGGATCGGTGGGTCCCCGGCTCCGGGCACCGTGCGGGGGCGCGCCGGACTCGGCGGAGGCCGCGCGGCCCGGCGACGTTCGCCGGAGTGGGGTCGTGCGGCCTGACGGCAACCTAGCCAACTCGTGTGTCTTCTGTGAAGGTTGGTGTGCAGTATGTCCGATACATTTCCGTGACCTGAGAGCACTTTCATGCGCGCGTGACCAGGCGCTTTCTCTGAGTGAGCGGTTCGCGGCCGCTGCGGGCGCCGAGATCGGCTGTCCGGGAAACGGGCCATGTTCCGGGGACGGCGACCGGTTGTCGGTGGGGCACCCTAGACTCGGAGAGCGATGAGCAGCCTCTTTGACGACAGCTTCCTGGCGGACCTCCAGCCCCCTCGCGGGCACGGGGAGGAGCCCCCGCCGCCGCCCGAGGACGATCACGCCCCGGAGCCGCTTCCGGACGATCTGTTCGGCGGGAGGTTCGACATGCCGCCGGACCGCGACGCCTACTACCGGGACGGCGCCCCCCGCCCCGTGCTCGACTCGGCGGCCCTGCTCGAGGGGCTGAACGAGAACCAGCGCGCCGCCGTCGCGCACGCCGGCTCCCCGCTGCTCATCGTCGCCGGCGCCGGTTCCGGCAAGACCCGTGTGCTCACCCACCGCATCGCCCACCTGCTCGCCGAGCGGGACGTGCACCCGGGCCAGATCCTCGCGATCACCTTCACCAACAAGGCCGCGGGCGAGATGAAGGAGCGCGTCGAGCAGCTCGTCGGCCCGCGCGCGAACGCGATGTGGGTGATGACCTTCCACAGCGCGTGCGTGCGCATCCTGCGCCGGGAGAGCAAGAAGCTCGGCTTCACGTCGTCGTTCTCGATCTACGACGCCGCCGACAGCAAGCGCCTGATGGCCCTGGTCTGCCGCGACCTGGATCTCGACCCCAAGCGCTTCCCGCCGAAGTCCTTCAGCGCCAAGATCAGCAATCTGAAGAACGAGCTGATCGACGAGGAGGACTTCGCCGCCCAGGCCGCTGGGGGCACCTCCCAGACGGAGTCTGGGGGAGGCTTCGAGAAGACCCTCGCCCAGGCCTACGCGCTGTACCAGTCGCGGCTGCGCGAGGCGAACGCGCTGGACTTCGACGACCTGATCATGACGACGGTCAACCTGCTGCGCGCCTTCCCGGACGTCGCCGAGCACTACCGCCGCCGCTTCCGGCACGTCCTCGTCGACGAGTACCAGGACACCAACCACGCCCAGTACGCCCTCGTCCGCGAGCTGGTCGGGACGGGCGGACACGACGAGGACGTACCGCCCGGCGAGCACGACCTCCCGCCCGCCGAACTGTGCGTCGTGGGTGACGCGGACCAGTCGATCTACGCCTTCCGGGGCGCGACGATCCGCAACATCCTCCAGTTCGAGGAGGACTACCCGGACGCGACGACGATCCTGCTGGAGCAGAACTACCGCTCCACGCAGACCATCCTGTCCGCCGCCAACGCGGTCATCGAGCGCAACGAGTCCCGCCGCCCGAAGAACCTGTGGACCAACGCCGGCCAGGGCGCCCGGATCACCGGGTACGTCGCCGACACCGAGCACGACGAGGCCCAGTTCGTCTCGGACGAGATAGACCGCCTGGTCGACGCGGGCGAGGCCAAGGCCGGCGACGTCGCCGTCTTCTACCGCACCAACGCCCAGTCCCGTGTCTTCGAAGAGGTCTTCATCCGCGTCGGCCTGCCCTACAAGGTCGTCGGCGGTGTCCGCTTCTACGAGCGCAAGGAGGTCCGGGACGTCCTCGCCTACCTGCGTGTCCTCGCCAATCCGGAGGACTCGGTGCCGCTGCGCCGCATCCTCAACGTGCCCAAGCGGGGCATCGGCGAGCGCGCGGAGGCGATGATCGACGCTCTCGCCCAGCGCGAGAAGATCAGCTTCCCGCAGGCCCTCAAGCGCGTCGACGAGGCGTACGGCATGGCCGCGCGCTCCACCAACGCGGTCAAGCGGTTCAACACGCTGATGGAGGAACTGCGGACGATCGTGGAGTCCGGTGCCGGACCGGCCACCGTCCTCGAAGCGATACTCGAACGCACCGGCTACCTCGCCGAGTTGCAGGCGTCCACCGACCCGCAGGACGAGACCCGGATCGAGAACCTCCAGGAACTCGCCGCCGTGGCCCTGGAGTTCGAGCAGGAACGCGCGGAGGGGGAGCAGGGCACCCTCGCGGACTTCCTGGAGCAGGTCGCGCTGGTCGCCGACTCCGACCAGATCCCCGACGAGGAGGACGGCGACGGCGTCATCACGCTGATGACCCTGCACACCGCCAAGGGCCTGGAGTTCCCGGTCGTGTTCCTGACCGGCATGGAGGACGGCGTCTTCCCGCACATGCGCGCCCTCGGCCAGACCAAGGAGCTGGAGGAGGAGCGGCGCCTGGCGTACGTCGGCATCACCCGCGCGCGGGAGCGGCTGTACCTCACGCGGTCGGCGATGCGCAGCGCCTGGGGCCAGCCGTCGTACAACCCGCCCTCCCGCTTCCTGGAGGAGATCCCGCCCGCCCATGTGGAGTGGAAGCGGACGGGAGCCGCGGCGCCGGTGTCCTCCGGGCCGGCGTCCGGGATCGCGTCCTCGCTGTCCTCGACCCGCTCGCGTTCCTCGGCATCGGGCGCGTCCGGGTTCGCCACGCGGCGCACGGCGGAGAAGCCGGTGGCCGCGCTCGCCGTCGGGGACCGGGTCACCCACGACCAGTTCGGGCTCGGCACGGTCGTCGCGGTGAAGGGCACGGGCGCGAACGCGGAGGCGACGATCGACTTCGGCGACACCAAGCCGAAGCGGCTGCTGCTGCGGTACGCGCCGGTGGAGAAGCTGTAGTCCGTAGACAGGAAGGGCCCCGCTGAAGAGCGGGGCCCCGGTGGCTAGGTGGGATCCAGCCCGTGGCTGCGCAGCCACGGCAGCGGGTCTATCGCCGCCCCGCCCGCCGGCCGCACCTCGAAATGCAGGTGCGGGCCGGTGGAGTTGCCCGAGTTGCCGGAGTAGGCGATCTGATCGCCGGCCTTGACGGTCGTACCGGAGCCGACGCGGTAGCTGGACAGGTGGCAGTACCAGGTCTCCGTGCCGTCCTTCGCCGTCACGATCATCATGTTGCCGTAGGCACTGTTCCACTTGGTGGTGACGGTGCCGTCGGTGGCGGCCATCACCGGGGTGCCGTAGGAGACCGGGAAGTCGATGCCGGTGTGCACCGACATCCAGTTGATGCCTGCCTGGCCGTAGTAGGCGCTGAGTCCGTGCTGCCCGACCGGCAGCGCGAACTTGGGGCGCAGCCGCTCCTTGAGCGCGGCTTCCGCGGCCGCCTTCTTCTTCTCCAGCTCCTGCTGCGCCTTGAGGTCGATGCGCTCCTGGGTGCGGCTCGCCCGGTCGGCGAAGTCGGTGGCACCGGCGGAGAGGGTGTTGAGCTGGCTGTCCAGCTTGCTGTTGGCGACCGACGGCTTGACCGGCAGCGCGTCCGAGGCGGAGGCGGTGGTGTCCTGGGAGTCGTCGGTGAGCGCGCTGACCGAGGCGGCGGCGATCCCGGCGACCCCCATCACGCACGCCGAGGGCACCGCGACGGTCAGCAGTGCGGAGCGCTTGGCGGGCGTACGGCGCCGGGATCGTGCCGCGCTGCGCGAGCCCGCGCGGGTCGCCGGCGCCGGAGTGACCTCCTCCTGGCCGTCCAGCAGGTCGGTCACGGTGGGCAGTTCGCCGGTGGCGTCCGGCTCGCCCTCGTCGGCCGGCCGGTCGTCGTAGGCGGCGTCCTCGTACGGCACCTGCTCGAAGTCCCCGGTCGCCTGCGGGTCACCGGCCTGCTCGAACGTCGTCCGCGGGCCGGCGACGGCCGCGAACGTCGCGGTGCTCTGCGGGTCGCCGGCCGCCTCGAAGGTCCCGGTGGCCTGCTGATCGAACGGTTCGCCAGCCTGCCCGGGGACCGTCGGTGCGCTCTGCCCGGCCGTGTTCCACTGCGTGGCGTCGTACGCGCCCGTGTCGAAGGTCTGGGTGCCCCACTCCCACTGCTGGGTGGGGTCGGCGGTGCCGGACTGGTCGTGCTGCAGCCAGGCGCCCGTGTCCCACTGACCGCTGACGTCGTTCCCGGCGGCCTGCGCGGGGACGGTCCAGGCGGTGCTGTCGTAGACACCGGAGTCGTAGGCGGAGACGTGCTGGGCCGCGTACGGGTCGTAGGCCGCGGTCTGGCCTGTGCCGGTCTGCCACTGCGTGGTGTCGTACGCGCCGGTGGCCTGTTCGCCGCCCGGGAGGCTGCCGAAGAGCGGGTCGGTGTGGAACGACGTGGTGCCGCCGGAACCGTCCGCAAAACCGGTGGCGTCGTAACTGCCGTACGTGGTGAGGTCGTCGTAGTGGGCTTCCTGTGCCCCGTACGGCGCGTAGTGCGCGGTGGAGGCGTCGGAAGCCGGGGCCGGGGTGGTCATGCTCCCCGACGGGTGACGGTCGTTCACCAACTTCTCTTTCGCCTCGACAACAGGGGCTGCCAGAGCAGTGCGGCGACTGTACCCGTCGGTACCTGGGCACGACAATCTTCGGCCGGTTTCGCGCGGGCCGGAAACGGGCATTCGGCCGTGTTTCGGGGGACCCCGGACGTGACTTTGGCCTTGCGTTCGAAGAGTGTTCGATGTCGAGTCGCGATGTACCGGCTGTGCGCGGGCTGTGCGCTCCCTCGGACCGGTCCCTTCACCCGGCCCGTCGCGCGCCTCGTGCCGGCCGGCCCCGGCCGGGCTCAGGCCACCGTCAGGCCGCCGGTGGCCCGGTCCCCGGGGCGCGGCTCGTCCAGGGCGTCGCGTATCCCGGCCGCCACGGCGGGGTGCACCGGCAGGGCGAGATGACCGATGCCGGTCACCCGGATGTTCCGGGCGTCGAGGTCGGGGTGGTCCAGGCAGGCCGTCTCCAGCGGGTCCATCAGGGAGTCCAGGTCGCTCCAGAAGCTGACGAAGCGGGTCCGGCAGCCGGGCGCGGGCCGGGCCAGCTCCTCGATCACCGCCGAGCCGGGCCGCATCTGCCGCACGATCGGATGTGCGTCCGCCAGCGGTGCCACCCGGGTCCCGGAGTGCGGGGTGCCGAGCGTGACCAGCGTGCGTATCCGCAGGTCTCCGCCGAGGCGCTGGACGTAGTAGCGCGCGATCAGGCCGCCGAGGCTGTGCCCCACGATGTCGACCCGCGGGCTGCCGGTGCGCTCGCAGATCTCCTCGATGTGCCGGCCCAGCAACTCGGCCGCGGTGCGTATGTCACACGTCAACGGAGAGTAGTTGAGCGACTCGATGCGCTGGCCGCCGTGTTGCGCGAGGGTGCGGCGCAGCAGGACGAACACCGAACGGTTGTCGATGAAGCCGTGCAGCAGCACCACCGGCGGGCCGGGGTGGACCGGCAGCCGGGCGGCCCCGTCGGTGGCGGGCAGGGCGGCACAGCGGCGTTCCTGGATCAGGCCGGTCGGATAGAGCAGCAGGTGACCTGCCAGAATCGCGGCCTCCAGGGCGGTCGCCCGGAGTAGTGCCATGGACAGTCCGGCCAGTCCGCCCGGCCACAGGCGGCGGCAGAGCGGGAGAAAGAGCGGCGGCAATACCCCGGTGACCTTCATGGCCGACCTCCTGTCGGCACGCCGGAGGACGACTAGGTTCCCCGTGTGCCCTCATGTCCCACCATGTGATTTCCCCCTCGCCGCGCACCGTAAAACTGCCGCTTGCGGGATGCTGGAGATAACGTTCGTTCACTTCGCGACGGTGGCGGAACGTGCCAAAAGTGCGGTACTTGTCGATATGAACGGGAGCGATCGCTCCCGGGGTCGCTTGATGGAGGCAGTGATGGGTGTGGCAGCCGGTCCGATCCGCGTGGTGGTCGCCAAGCCGGGGCTCGACGGCCACGATCGTGGGGCCAAGGTCATCGCGCGCGCCCTGCGCGACGCCGGCATGGAGGTCATCTACACCGGCCTCCACCAGACGCCGGAACAGATCGTCGGCACCGCCATCCAGGAGGACGCCGACGCGATCGGCCTGTCCATCCTCTCCGGCGCCCACAACACCCTCTTCGCCGCGGTCATCGACCTGCTCAAGGAGCGGGAGGCCGAGGACATCCTCGTCTTCGGCGGCGGCATCATCCCGGAGGAGGACATCCCGCCGCTGAAGGAGAAGGGCGTCGCGGAGATCTTCACCCCGGGGGCGACGACCGTGTCGATCGTGGAGTGGGTCCGGGAGAACGTGCGTCAGCCGGCCGCGTCCGGCGGCTGAACGACGGCCCGGGGCGGCTCGGGCGGTGTGGGCGGTGCCAGTTCCCGCGTCATCGCCGCCCGCAGCCGCAGCGTGGTGACCAGCCGCTGGAACGCCTCCGCCCAGTACCCGCCGGCGCCCGGCGCGGCGTCCTCCCGCTCGTCGGGTATCGCCAGCAGCGCCTCCAGGCGCACGGCCTCCGCAGGGTCCAGGCAACGCTCGGCCAGCCCCATCACCCCGCTGAAACTCCACGGATAACTGCCCGCGTCCCGGGCGATGTTGAGGGCGTCCACCACGGCCCGGCCGAGCGGCGGAGCCCACGGCACCGCGCACACCCCGAGCAGCTGGAACGCCTCCGACAGGCCGTGGGTGGCGATGAACCCCGCCACCCACCCGGCCCGTTCGGCCGGCTCCAGCGCGGCCAGCAGCTTCGCCCGCTCCGCCAGGGACACCGCGCCCGGGCCGCCCGCCTCCGGTGCCGACGGCGAGCCGAGCAGCGCCCGTGACCACGCGGCGTTCCGCTGCCGTACCGCCGCCCGGCACCAGGCCGCGTGCAGTTCGCCCTGCCAGCCGTCCGCCACCGGCAGCGCCACGATCTCCTCGGCCGTCCGCCCGCCGAACCGCTCCCGCCAGCAGCCGAGCGGGGCGGCCTCCACCAACTGCCCCAGCCACCACGAGCGTTCCCCCCGGCCCGCCGGTGGTGTGGCGGCGACGCCGTCCCGCTCCATGCCGGTGTCGCACTCCGGCGGAGCCTCCACCGCGATCGCCGGCGCGTTCCCCGTGCGGTCCAGGGCCACACACGCAGTGGCCCGTACGGCCATGCGCTCGGCGAGCGCCGAGCCGGGCAGCGCCGACAGCAGTTCCGCCGCCGTCGCCCGGACATTGCGGCTGCGGTCGCCCAACGCCTGCTCCAGGAAGGGCTCGTCCGCGTCCGACAGCCCCGTGCGCAGCGAGTCGAGGAACATCAGACGGTCCTCCGCCCGCTCCGCCGCCCACGTCGACGCGAGCAACTCGCGCCCCAGCGCGGGTGTACGGGCGCGCAGCGTGCCGAGCAGCGCCGCCCGCTCGGCGAACAGCCCCTCCTGCCACAGCCGGCGCACCGCCTCGGGATCCGCCGCGTCGGGCAGTGCCGCGCCGCCGCCGGGGGCCGCGCGCAGCGCGAACCGCCAGTCCGGGTTCAGCCGGGCCAGCCACAGGGCGCGCGGCCCCGCGAACGCCAGCCCCGCCGGGCGCAGGTCCGTCCGGCCCCGGGCCGCGTCCAGCAGGGCGGGCAGTGTCTGCGGGGGCGCCGCGTACCCGTGTGCGTTGGCTGCCGCGAGCCACTGCGGAAGCAGCTCCATGAGGTCCGGGGAACTGCCCCGCCGGCCGCTGCCCGTCCCACCGGACCGGTCGGCCAGCAGGGCGGTGAGCCGGTGGGCCGCCGGGGCGGGCAGGGCCGGGCGCGGGTCGGCGGGCGCGGGCTCGGGCCGCTGTGCCGCCCGCGCGGGCCGCAGCCCGGCCCGGCGCCGCACGGCCGCCACGGCCGCCGCGTCGAGCAGCGCGACCGGGGCCGGGCGGCCGGGCGCGGCGTGCGCCGGGGTACGCCGGTCGGTGCCGAGGAGCGCGGTGGTGACCAGCTCTTCCCAGGAGTGCTCCGGTGCCGTGGTGTCCTCGCCGGCCGGTGCCCCGTTCATCACGACCCCTTCTTCCTTTCGCGCGGGTGTGTCCGTATGGCCGGTCAGCACAGCGGCACCGCCTCGCCCTCCCCCTCCGGCCAGGCCGTGAGCGGAGTGAAGCCGCGATGGCCGCACTCGCCGAAGACCGTGACGGGGGCGCCGCCGGACAGCGCGACCAGCCGCCACAGGCCGGGCCGGGAGCGGGCGGCCCGGGTCAGCGGCAGGGCCGTGTCCGTGCCGGTGTCGGCCAGTTGCCACCGGTCGCCGTCCGGGACCGGTATCACCCGGCCCAGGGTCACCGGGACCGACTCCAGCCAGGGATCCTCGCGCAGGGCCTCGCCGTACCGGGCCGTCGCCTCGCCGGTGGTCACACCCGGCGGGCGGAACCCGGCCGGGGCCGGCGCGGCGAACCGCTCGCCCAGGGCGGCCCGGGACCGGCCGGCGCCCGGGTACGCCGTCAGCTCGGCCTCCAAGGCCAGGCCGACCGGCAGGGACAGTTCCGGTGCCCGGCCCGCCGCGCCGTAGGACAGCAGCAGGCGGGTGTGGCCGGACTCGGCTCCGTGCAGCCATATCCGGCGCGTCGTCAGTTTCGGGTCGGCCGTGTCGTACTGGGCGAGGACCAGCCAGTGGTCGCGCACCGGCGGGCCGTCCGGTGGGGCGGGCAGGCCGAGCCGGGAGCGGACCGTGGCCGCGAGGGCGTCCGGCAGCGTGTCGCGGCGCAGCCAGCCCTGGTCGAGCAGATGCAGCAGCGCGCACTCCTCCAGCAGCCGTGCCGGCCACCCCGCGCCGGACGCCGGGATCGCCCCCAGCTCCCGCACCCGCGCCGCCAGACCGGGTGCCTGGGCGTCGACCATGCGGGCCGCCGTCTCGTCCCACAGCCCGTACCCCGCCTGTTCGGCCGTGGCCAGGCCGCCGCGCAGCAGGTCCGTCAGGCGCTGCTCCAGCTCGGTCGCGCCCGCGGTGACCCGTTCGGCCCGGCGTTCGGCCCGGCGCCGGGCCGCCTCCGGATCGGCGGGGCCCGCGCTCGAACCCTCCTCGGCCTGCGTCCTCCCGGCCGCGGCGCGGCTGCGCCGGCCCGCGAGCCACTGACCGGCCCAGTCCGGCGGCTGCGCGCAGGCCGGCACCAGGCCGTCGTCGCCCGCCCACAGCAGGAGCAGCCCGAGCGCGTGCTTGCACGGGAACTTACGGCTCGGACAACTGCACTGGTACGCCGGTCCTGCCGGGCCGGCCAGGTCCACCGCCGTCTGATACGGCCTGCCGCCACTGCCCTTGCACAGCCCCCACACCGTCCCTTCTCCGCTCCCCGTCCCGGACCACGGACCGGCCGCGCCGAGTCTGCTCCCCGCCTTGCGTGACGCGGCGTCAGGCGCCAGTGCCAGCACTTGGTCCGCGGTCCAGCGCACCCCCTGCTCAGTCATGCCACCGACGGTAGGTCCCCCCACTGACAATCCATCCGGCGAGCGCGTTTGCACAGGTCAGGGCGATTGTCAGTGGTGTGGTGCACGGTGGATGCCAGATCCGAACCGGCAGAGCTGGAGGGGGCCTCAGCCATGACTGTGTCCGTGCGACCGACGACCGCCGAGACCGACCGCGCAGAGAACGCAGAGGCGTTGCGACCGCATGCCGAGCACGCCTTCGCGGCCGAACTCGCCGCGCTCGCCGCGCAGGACGACCGCCCGCGCCCGGCCCGCTGGAAGCTGTCGCCGTGGGCGGTGGCGACGTACCTGCTCGGCGGCACCCTGCCGGACGGCACGGTGATCACACCCAAGTACGTGGGGCCGCGCCGCATCGTCGAGGTCGCCGTCACCACGCTCGCCACCGACCGCGCGCTGCTCCTGCTCGGCGTGCCCGGCACGGCCAAGACCTGGGTGTCGGAGCACCTGGCCGCCGCCGTCAGCGGCGACTCGACACTGCTGGTGCAGGGCACGGCCGGCACGCCGGAGGAGGCGATCCGCTACGGCTGGAACTACGCGCAGCTCCTCGCCCACGGCCCGAGCCGCGACGCCCTCGTGCCCAGCCCCGTCATGCGCGCCATGGCCGAGGGCATGACGGCCCGCGTGGAGGAGCTGACCCGTGTCCCGGCCGACGTGCAGGACACGCTGATCACGATCCTGTCCGAGAAGACCCTCCCCGTCCCCGAACTGGGCGAGGAGGTCCAGGCGGTCCGGGGTTTCAACCTCATCGCCACCGCCAACGACCGCGACCGTGGGGTCAACGACCTCTCCAGCGCCCTGCGCCGCCGCTTCAACACCGTGGTGCTGCCGCTGCCGGAGAGCGCCGACGCCGAGGTCGACATCGTCACCCGGCGGGTCGAGCAGCTCGGCCGCTCCCTCGACCTGCCGGCCGCACCCGACGGCATCGAGGAGATCCGCCGGGTCGTCACCGTCTTCCGCGAGCTGCGCGACGGCGTCACCGCCGACGGCCGGACGAAGCTGAAGTCGCCGAGCGGCACGCTGTCCACGGCGGAGGCGATCTCCGTCGTCACCAGCGGCCTCGCGCTCGCCGCCCACTTCGGCGACGGCGTGCTGCGTCCCGGCGACGTCGCCGCCGGCATCCTCGGCGCCGTCGTCCGCGATCCGGCGGCCGACCGCGTCATCTGGCAGGAGTACCTGGAGACGGTCGTCCGGGAGCGCGCGGACTGGACCGACTTCTACCGCGCCTGCCGGGAGGTGAGCGCATGACCGGCGCCGACGGGGGCAAGGCATACGACGCCGGGCCGCTGCTGCTCGGCGTACGGCATCACGGGCCCGGTTCCGCGCGTGCGGTGCGGGCCGCGCTGGACGCCGCGCGCCCCGCCGCCGTCCTGATCGAGGGACCGCCCGAGGCCGACGCGCTGATACCGCTGGCCGCCGACCCCGGCCTGCGGCCCCCGGTCGCCCTGCTCGCGCATGCGGTGGACGAGCCCGGCCGCTCGGCGTTCTGGCCGTTCGCCGAGTTCAGCCCCGAGTGGGTGGCCATCCGCTGGGCCCTGGAGCAGGGCGTCCCGGCCCGCTTCATCGACCTGCCGGCCACGCACACGCTCGCGTGGGACGACGAGAAACCGCACGAGCCCGCCCCGGACGACGGCCACGAGGCCCGGGGGGCCGGTGACGGCGACGACGCCCGAGGGTCCCGTACGGCGTCCGATGGTGAGGGAGCCGACGGCCGAGGGCCCCGTGCGGCGTCCGACGGTGTGGGAGCCGACGGCCGGGGGTCCCGTGCGGCGTCCGACGGTGAGGGAGCCGACGGCCGGGGGCCCGGTCCGGCGTCCGACGGTGAACGAGCCGACGGCCGGGGGTCCGGACCTGGATCTGACGGTGACGGCGACTACGCCCGGGGGTCCGGTCCCGTACCCGACGGTGACCGGATGCGCGTCGACCCCCTCGCCGTGCTCGCCGAGGCGGCCGGGTACGACGACCCCGAGCGCTGGTGGGAGGACGTCGTCGAACACCGGGGACCGGGCGCGCGCGACCCCTTCGCGCCGTTCGCCGCGGTGGCGGAGGCCATGGGCGCGCTGCGCGAGCGGTACGGCGCGGGCGGGCGCCCCCGGGACCTCGTCCGCGAGGCGCACATGCGGCTGCGGCTGCGGGAGGCGCGCAAGGAGTTCGGGAGCGCCCTGGCGGTGGTGTGCGGGGCCTGGCACGTACCCGCGCTGCGCGAGAAGACCACCGTCACCGCCGACCGGGCACTGCTCAGGGGCCTGCCCAGAATCAAGACCGACCTGACCTGGGTGCCGTGGACGCACCGCAGGCTGGCCCGGGCCGGCGGATACGGCGCGGGCATCGACTCGCCCGGCTGGTACGGGCACCTGTTCAACGCCCCCGACCGGCCGGTCGAGCGATGGCTGACCAAGGTGGCCGGGATGCTGCGCGAGGAAGACCGGGTCGTCTCCTCCGCGCACGTCATCGAGGCCGTACGGCTCGCGGAGACCCTGGCGGCGCTGCGTGGCCGCCCGCTGCCCGGCCTGGGCGAGACCACCGACGCGGTGCGCGCGGTGCTGTGCGAGGGCTCGGACGTGCCGCTGGCTCTGGTCCACGACCGGCTGGTGGTCGGGGACGTCCTGGGCGAGGTCCCGGAGTCCGCGCCCGCGGTGCCGTTGCAGCGCGACCTGGCCCGGCAGCAGCGCTCGCTGCGGCTCAAGCCGGAGGCGCCGGAGCGCGAGCTGGAGCTGGACCTGCGCGGTGACACCGACGCCGGGCGCAGCAGGCTGCTGCACCGGCTGCGGCTGCTCGGTGTCGGCTGGGGCGAGCCGGCCAGGTCCCGGGGGAGCACGGGCACCTTCCGGGAGACCTGGCTGCTGCGCTGGGAGCCCGAGCTGTCGGTGCGGGTCGCCGAGGCGGGCGTGTGGGGGACCACCGTCCACGCGGCGGCCCGGGCCAAGGCCGAGGCGGACGCGACGGCGGCCCGCGCCCTCGCCGACGTCACCGCGCTCGCCGAACAGTGCCTGCTGGCCGGGCTGCCGGACGCGCTGCCCGTGGTCATGCGCGTGCTCGCCGACCGGGCGGCGCTCGACACCGACGTCGGGCACCTCGCCCAGGCGCTGCCCGCCCTGGTCCGCTCGTTGCGCTACGGCGATGTGCGCGGCACCGACACCGGTGCGCTGGCCGAGGTCGCCGCGGGCCTCGCCGAGCGCGTCTTCGTCGGTCTCCCCCCGGCCTGCGCCGCGCTCGACGCGGACGCGGCGGACGAGATGCGCGAACACGTGGACGCCGTGCACACGGCGGTGGGTCTGCTGACGGAGAGCCTGGCCGGCGCGTCGACGGAAGGCGGCGAGGGCGACGGTGGTGGCAGCAAGGAAGTCGACGCAGACGGCAGAGGGGAGTTCAGCGGCAGATCGGAGGCCGGCGGCGGCAAAGAGGGGGCCGGCGGGGACGGAGTGGAGACCGGTGACGGCAGAGAGGGGGCCGGCGGGGGTGGAGTGGAGGCCGGTGACGGCAGAGAGGAGGCCCACCGGGGTGGAGTGGGGGCCGGCGGGGACGGAGTGGAGGCCGGCGGCGGGGACCGGGACGGCGGGGGCCATGTAGGTGCCGGCGGGCTGCGGGAACGCTGGCGGGGCGTGTTGCGGGTGCTGTCGCTACGGGACACCGCGCCCGGTGTCATCCGGGGGCGGGCCGTGCGGCTGCTGCTGGACGACGGGGAGCTGCGGCCCGAGGAGGCGGCCCGGCTGATGGGGCTCGCGCTGTCGCCGGGCACCCCGCCCGCCGCTGCCGCCGCCTGGGTCGAGGGCTTCGCCGGCGGTGGGGGCGGACTGCTGCTGGTCCACGACGAGCGGCTGCTCGGCCTGCTCGACACCTGGCTGACCGGGGTGTCGGCGGAGTCCTTCACGGACGTCCTGCCGCTGCTGCGGCGTACCTTCGCGGCCTACGAGCCGGGGGTGCGGCGGACGCTCGGCGAACTGGTCCGGCGGGGCCCCGGCGACCGGCCGGGCGGGGCCGCCGCCGCGGGAGCCACGGTCCCAGGGTTCGCCGACGAACCGGACACCGCGCGCGCCGACGCCGTGCTGCCGGTGCTGCGACTGCTGCTCGGCCTGGACGCGGACCACGGCACGACGCACGCCACGACGCATGCCCCGCAGCACGGCCGAACACGGGCCGCTAGGCGGGACGGAACGACCGGAACGGCGTACGGCGGTGCGGATCGCGGGGGCTTCGCGGGGGTGGGCGTATGAGGTGTACGGCGGCAGGACCGGCACTGGCTTCGGTAACGGGCCCGGCGTACGGCGGTGCGGATCGCGGTGGTTTCGCGGGGGTGGGCGTATGAGGTGTACGGCGGCAGGACCGGCACTGGCTTCGGCAACCGGCACGGCGCACGGCGCGCCGGCGCCGGCAACACCGGCACCCGGTACGGCGCACGGCGCGGCGGCGCAGGTGCTCGACTCGGCGCAGGTGCTCGACTCGGCGCGGGAGCGGCTGCGGCGTTGGCGGCTGGTGCTCGGCGGAGAGCAGGCCGACGGCACCGGATGCACGCTGTCCGGCAGGGACGCGGCGATGGACGGCACGCTCGCCGCGCTCTACGGCAGAAGCGACAAAGCGCAGCCTGGCCGGGACCGGTCGGCGGGGCTCGGTGCCTCGGCACCGTCCGTCGCGCGCTGGCTCGGCGACATCCGCCGCTACTTCCCGTCCTCCGTCGTCCAGGTCATGCAGCGCGACGCCATCGACCGGCTGGGCCTCGCCTCCCTGCTGCTGGAGCCGGAGATGCTGGAGGCGGTGGAGGCCGACGTCCACCTGGTCGGCACACTGCTCTCGCTGCACAGGGCGATGCCGGAGACCACGAAGGAGACGGCGCGCGCTGTCGTGCGCACCGTGGTCGAGGACCTGGAGAAGCGGCTCGCGACCCGCACCCGGGCCACGCTCACCGGCGCCCTGGACCGCAGCGCGCGCGTGCAGCGCCCCCGCCACCACGACATCGACTGGAACCGCACCATCGCGGCCAACCTCAAGCACTACCTGCCCGAGTACGGCACGGTCGTACCGGAACGGCTCATCGGCTACGGGCGGGCCGCCCGGTCGGTGAAGAAGGAGGTCGTGCTCTGCATCGACCAGTCCGGGTCGATGGCGGCGTCTGTGGTGTACGCGTCGGTGTTCGGGGCGGTCCTGGCCTCCATGCGGTCGATCAGCACCCGGCTGGTCGTGTTCGACACGGCGGTCGTCGACCTCACCGACCAGCTGGACGACCCCGTCGACGTGCTCTTCGGCACCCAGCTCGGCGGTGGCACGGACATCAACCGGGCGCTCGCCTACTGCCAGGGACGGATCACCCGGCCGGCCGAGACCGTCGTCGTGCTGATCAGCGACCTCTACGAGGGCGGTATCCGCGACGAGATGCTCAAGCGGGTCGCGGCGATGAAGGCGTCCGGGGTGCAGTTCGTGGCGCTGCTCGCGCTGTCGGACGAGGGGGCGCCCGCCTACGACCGTGAGCACGCGGCGGCGCTCGCCGCCCTCGGCGCACCGGCCTTCGCCTGCACCCCCGACCTGTTCCCCGAGGTGATGGCGGCGGCCCTGGAGAAGCGGCCCCTGCCGATACCGGACCAGGCGTGAAGCCGGACCGGCGTGACAGCGGGGCGACGGGGGCACTCGGTATCGGGAGTGAGCGGTGCGGAAGCTCCGCGGGGTGGCCACACCCGGACGACCGAACCCCATCGGCCCGTCCGGGCGGAGTCCCGTGGATGGGGCGGGTGGTCCCCATTGGGGTGGGGATCAAGCGCCCCGGCTCCGGGGCGACCCGGAGCCGTCGGGAGGTCTCACCGGGTCAACCCCAGCCCGGTGAGGCCTCACACATCGCCCGTGGGCACGCAACGTCACCCATACGACGGCACGCTGTGCCAGGAATGAGGGCATCATGTGACAGGTATCACCGCTCAGGTGTGACCCTCGATTTAGGGCGCTCCGGGTAGCGGCGATAACCTGCGAGACGGACATGCCGCGCGCTCGGACACCGTGTGCGCCCCCCTAGTGACAAGCGGACGTCACGTTGCCCTTCGCGGCACGCCCACGCATCCAACGAACCGCGAGATCACTGATAGGGACGGAAGCGCGTGGACCTGTTCGAGTACCAGGCGAGGGACCTCTTCGCCAAGCACGATGTACCGGTGCTGGCCGGTGAAGTCATCGACACGCCTGAGGCGGCGCGCGAGATCACCGAGCGGCTGGGCGGCAAGTCCGTCGTCAAGGCGCAGGTGAAGGTCGGTGGTCGCGGCAAGGCCGGTGGCGTCAAGCTGGCCGCCTCCGCGGACGAGGCCGTCGCCCGCGCGACGGACATTCTCGGCATGGACATCAAGGGCCACACGGTCCACAAGGTCATGATCGCCGAGACCGCCCCGGAGATCGTCGAGGAGTACTACGTCTCCTTCCTCCTCGACCGTGCCAACCGCACCTTCCTCTCCATCGCCTCCGTCGAGGGCGGCATGGAGATCGAGGAGGTGGCGGCCACCCGTCCGGAAGCCGTCGCCAAGATCGCCATCGACGCCATCGACGGCGTGGACGAGGCCAAGGCCCGCGAGATCGTCGAGGCCGCCAAGTTCCCGGCCGAGGTCGCGGACAAGGTCGTCAACGTCCTGATCAAGCTGTGGGACACCTTCATCAAGTCGGACGCCCTCCTCGTCGAGGTCAACCCGCTCGCGAAGGTCGCCTCCGGTGACGTCATCGCCCTCGACGGCAAGGTGTCGCTCGACGAGAACGCCGAGTTCCGCCACCCCGAGTACGAGGAGCTGCACGACAAGGCCGCGGCCAACCCGCTCGAGGCCGCTGCCAAGGAGAAGGGCCTCAACTACGTCAAGCTCGACGGCGAGGTCGGCATCATCGGCAACGGCGCCGGTCTCGTCATGAGCACCCTGGACGTCGTCGCGTACGCCGGTGAGAACCACGGTGGCGTCAAGCCCGCCAACTTCCTGGACATCGGCGGTGGCGCCTCCGCCCAGGTCATGGCGAACGGCCTGGAGATCATCCTGGGCGACCCGGACGTCAAGTCCGTGTTCGTGAACGTCTTCGGTGGCATCACCGCCTGCGACGAGGTCGCCAACGGCATCGTCCAGGCCCTGAAGCTCCTGGAGGACCGCGGCGAGAAGGTCGAGAAGCCGCTCGTCGTCCGCCTCGACGGCAACAACGCCGAGCTGGGCCGGAAGATCCTCACGGACGCCAACCACCCGCTGGTGCAGCGCGTCGACACCATGGACGGCGCGGCCGACAAGGCCGCCGAGCTGGCCCACGCCGCCAAGTAAGCACTCAGGACGAGGACACCAACACACCATGGCTATCTGGCTCAACAAGGACAGCAAGGTCATCGTCCAGGGCATGACCGGCGCCACCGGCATGAAGCACACCAAGCTCATGCTCGGTGACGGCACCCAGGTCGTGGGCGGCGTGAACCCGCGCAAGGCGGGTCAGACCGTGGACTTCGACGGCACCGAGGTACCGGTCTTCGGCACCGTCAAGGAGGCCATCGAGAAGACCGGCGCCAACGTCTCCGTCATCTTCGTGCCGGAGAAGTTCACCAAGGACGCGGTCGTCGAGGCCATCGACGCCGAGATCCCGCTGGCCGTCGTGATCACCGAGGGCATCGCCGTGCACGACACGGCGTCCTTCTGGGCGTACGCCGGCAAGAAGGGCAACAAGACCCGGATCATCGGCCCGAACTGCCCCGGCATCATCACCCCGGGCCAGTCGAACGTCGGCATCATCCCGGGCGACATCACCAAGCCGGGCCGCATCGGCCTGGTGTCGAAGTCGGGCACGCTGACGTACCAGATGATGTACGAGCTGCGGGACATCGGCTTCTCGACGGCCGTCGGCATCGGTGGCGACCCGATCATCGGCACCACGCACATCGACGCCCTGGCCGCGTTCCAGGACGACCCCGACACCGACCTGATCGTCATGATCGGTGAGATCGGTGGCGACGCCGAGGAGCGCGCGGCCGCGTTCATCAAGGAGAACGTGACCAAGCCGGTCGTCGGTTACGTCGCGGGCTTCACGGCGCCCGAGGGCAAGACCATGGGCCACGCCGGCGCCATCGTCTCCGGCTCCTCCGGCACCGCGCAGGCCAAGAAGGAGGCCTTGGAGGCCGCGGGCGTCAAGGTCGGCAAGACCCCGACCGAGACGGCGAAGCTCGCCCGCGAGATTCTCAGCGCCTGAGTTTCCAGCCGGCCGTTCCCGGCCGGCAGCCGGTGGGCCCGTCCCCTGTGGGGGCGGGCCCACCGCCGTCTCCGCCCACCCGCAGCGGCCCCGGCCCACGGCGCCCCGAAGCCGACGGGGCGGCGGCTCCCCGGGGACGCGGGGAACTGCGCGAGCGACCACGACGGCGCCGCGCCCGGCCGGTGCCTCGCGGTGCCACGGCCGGGTCGCCGTCGGTTCGTCACTCGCGGTGCCGCGACGGTGCCCGGGCTGACCGGTGGCCGGCGGCACCACGACGGCGCCGCGCCCGGCCGGTGGCCGGCCGGTGGCCGGCGGTGCCTCGTCCGGGGCGCCGGCGGTCGACGACCGGCGGTGCCGGGGCGGGGTGCCGGGCCGTCACCGTGGCTCCGGTGCCAGTCTCTCCGGGCCGCTGGTCTCCGATCGGTGGAGCTTCGTCCGCAGCGCCTGCTCCTCGCGCGACAGAGGGCCCAGCCCGGCGGGGGGCGGAACTCCGTGTACCGCCTGGGCCGGGGCCACCGGTGCCTCGTACTGTGTCGGCGCCGTCCTCAGCGTGAGCGCCGTCGCGCCGATGATCGTCACCGTGAACGCGATCGCCGCCCGGGTCCAGAAGACGTTCCGGCGTTCGCAGCCGGTCCGTACGGCCGGCGGCCTGGCCGCGCTCAGCCGCTCGGCCGAGGCCAGTTCGAGCAGCCGGCGATGGAGCTCGGCGGGATCGGCCAGCGCCGGCACCCGTGCCGCCACCGCCTCCCGCGCGTGGGTCAGCCGGGTCGCCGCGGCCGGCGTGCTCGCCTCCGTCTCCGCCGCCGTCTCCGGCAGATCGAGGCCCACACCGTCGTAGAGCACGAGCGTGCGCCGGTACGACGGCGGCAGCGTGAGCAGCGCGTGCAGCAGCTCCCGGGCGGCGGGGTCGGCGGGCGGGGGTTCCGGGGAGCGGTAGCGCGGGCGGAACCGGTGCCAGGGGGAGAGCGCGCAGTCGTACGCGACCGCCCGCACCCAACCGGCCGGATCCCGGTCCTGGGCCACCTCCGGCCAGCGCTGCCAGGCCAGCTGGAAGGCCCGTTCCACGGCCTCGCGGGCCAGCTCCCGGCGCCCGGTGAGCAGATAGGTCTGGCGTACGAGGGCGGGAGCGCAGAACGCGTACAGCGCGTCGAATGCCTGATCGGGCGTCAGGGGCCGGGGGTGGTCGGACGCGGCGGGCGCGTCGGCCCGTTGCTCCGGTTCCCCCGTTGAGGTGGCCGAGCCCGTCTGCACGGGGGCCTGCTGATGTGACGTCAGCGCGCGCGAGCGGCGCAGGCGTCGGCGTCTGCCCGACGGTGGCGGCGGGCCGGCGGGGATCTGCTTCGTCGTCACCATGCGCCCTTTCGTGCGAAAAAGAACATAAACATATATTGAGCGACACTTCGGAGGTTCGCCTGTTACGACGGGAAAGCGCGTGTCGTTGGGAGCATGGCGGCGTGATCCGGATGACCGCTCGCCGCCCGTCGTTGTCGCCCCTGCGCTCCCGGCTGCGCGACCGCTCGCCCGGCCTCGCCGCGAGCCTGCTGGGCGGTGCCGTCGCGGCCGGGCTGGGCCTCGGTTCCCTCGCCGTGCTCGTCATGATGCTGTGGGTCAGTTCGCCGTATCCGGACAGCGGACCGGACGGTGCGCTGCACGTCGCCGCCGCCTTGTGGCTGCTGGCGCACGGTGTCGAACTGGTCCGCACCGACACGCTCTCCGGCGCGCCCATGCCCGTCGGCATCACCCCGCTGCTGCTGCTCGCCCTGCCGGTATGGCTGTTGTACCGGGCGGCGCGGGACGCCACCGACGCGTCCGACGAGCCGGACGGCCCGCCGCCGGTGCCCGCGCGCACCGCCTGGACGGGCGTGGTCCTCGGCTATCTGGGTGTCGGCGTCGCCGCGGGGCTGTACTGCTCCGGCGGTGAACTGCGCCCGCAGTGGGGCTGGGTGACGGTATGTCTGCCGGCCGTCGCGGCGAGCGCCGCCGGCGCCGGGGTGTGGTCGGCGCACGGCTGCCCGCGCGAGCCCCTGCTGCGTGTGCCGGCGGTGCTGCCGGGGCCGGTGCGGAGGCTGGTGTGCGGCACGGACGGGCGGGCCCGGCTGGGCGCGGCCGTACGGGCCGCCGGTGCCGCGACGGCGGTGCTCTTCGGGGGCGGGGCCCTGCTGGTCGGGGTGTCCCTGGTGTGGCACGGCGACCCGGCGCGGGCGTCCTTTCTTCAGCTGACGGCGGGCTGGACGGGGCGGTTCGCCGTACTCCTGCTCGGCGTCGCGCTGATCCCCAACGCCGCGGTGTGGGCCGCGTCCTACGCGCTCGGCCCCGGCTTCGTCCTCGGCGCCGGACACCTGGTCAACCCGCTCGCGTCCCACCCCGCACCCTTGCTGCCGCCGTTCCCGCTGCTGGCCGCGGTGCCGGATCCGGGTGCCGGTACGCAGCAGAACTGGGCGGTGGGACTGGTGCCGGCGGTGGCCGGGATGACGGCGGGGTGGTTCGTGGCGCGGGCGGCCGTGCGGCGGCCGGAGCCCGGGGAGCGGGCGCGGGCCCGCTGGTCGGCCGCCCGGACCGTCGGGGTGGTCCTGCTGACGGCGACGGTCTGCGCGGCGGCGCTCGCCCTGCTCGCCCTGCTGGCGGGCGGCGCACTGGGGTCGGCGGCGCTGGCCCACCTCGGCCCGTTGTGGTGGCAGACCGGGGGAGCGGCCGGGGCCTGGACCCTGGTGTTCGCGCCGCCGGTGGCGTTGACCGGCCGGGCCTGGCGACTGCGCCGCCGACGCCCGGGCCACGGCGGGATCCCGGCCCAGGGGACGGGGTCGGGGAGTACGGCCGCGAAGGCCGGCAAGTCCGCCGTACCGTCGGCGTCGGCGTCGGCGGCGGTGCCGATGTCGACGGCGGTGCCGACGGCGAAGGCGGCGAAGGCGGCGAAGTCGGCGACATCGGGGGAGACGGTGAACGCGGAGGAGGCGGGACCGGCGGTGCTCGCGGGACCAGGCGCGGAGGCGGCGTCGCCGCCGGACGCCGTCGGGGCCGGCGCGGGGGCGCGGACCGACGGGGTGCCGGCCATCGCCGACGGGGCCGCGGACGCGGGGGTGGACGCGGCCGGCGGGTCGGCGGGCGGGGGCAGCCTGCGGGCCGGGACCGAGGGCCCGGGCGATGCGCAGGAGAAGAAGTCACTCCGGGGGAGGACGGCGGCTTCCGCGCAGCCGGCGGCCGCGCCCGGTACGGACGAAGTCGCCGAGGAGGACCTGTACGACTTCGTCCCGGCCGAGGATCCCTTCCCGACCCCGTTCACCGAGCCCTTTGCCGCGGACTGGCACGACGACGTCGCCCGCGCTTCCCGCTGGGCCGCCCTGAAGGAGGCCGCGTCCCGGGGCGCCGCCGGCACCGCCCCCTGGCCTGCCCCCGAGTCCGGCGCAAGGCCCCGGCAGGAGCCCCGCCCCGCACCTCGGCCGGAGTCCCGTCCCGACAGCCATTCGGAGCCTCGGCAGGAGTTTCGCCCCGTACCTCGGCCGGAGTCCCGTCCCGATCACCACCTGGAGCGTCGGCCGGAGTCCGCCGCCGGGCCTCGGCCGGAGTCGGAGTCCCGTTCCGGCCCACGTCTCGACCCGCGCTCCGACTTCCCGTCGGACTCCGCCGAGTGAGCGGCCTCAGTCGTTCTGCGATCCCAGGACGCCCCGCAGTTGATGCGGCAGCAGGGTTTCGCAGGACTGCTTCGCCTCGTGGGTGAGGGCGTCGCCGACGCAGGTGTAGTAGTCGCGGTA
Source organism: Streptomyces musisoli (assembly GCF_016741855.1). Classification (GTDB taxonomy): domain Bacteria; phylum Actinomycetota; class Actinomycetes; order Streptomycetales; family Streptomycetaceae; genus Streptomyces; species Streptomyces musisoli. The sequence goes on from NZ_JAERRH010000004.1 coordinate 330,983, forward strand.
GACCAGCTGGACGGTGAAGGTCGAGGCCACCAGGACCAGCGCAAGGGAGGCCGTGACCAGGCCGCTGATGGCCGCCGTCCGCTGCGGCTTGCCGACCGGGGCCGCGGGGGCCGCCGGCGCCGCCGGTGCGTCCGGGGACGGTCGGCGAGGCTTGGCGCGCAGCGCGCTGCTGCCCCAGTACAGGGCGAGGGAACCCAGCAGCAGGGCCACGTACGGCCAGCTGAACAGGGCGAAGAAGACCGCCCACATGCCGGAGAGCAGGGCGTACCGCGCGCGGCGCTGGACCGGGTCCATCGGGTCCCAGCGCATGCCGGGGCCGGCCGGTCCGCCGGGTCCCTGCGGGCCGCCCGGCCGCTCGCCGAAGCCGCCGGGGGAGCGGCCCGGCTGCCGGTCGCTCCACTGGCCGCCCCAGGGCGCACCGCCCTCGGGTCCCTGACCACCGCCGGGACCCTGACCGTGCCCCGCACCGGGGCCGTAGGCCGGACCTTGCCCCGGCTGCCCCTGCCCCTGCCCCTGCCCCTGTCCTTGCCCGGGGCCGTAGCCTGGCTGCCCCTGCCCGGGGCCGTAGCCCGGCTGTCCCGGGCCGTAGCCCGGCTGTCCCTGGCCCGGAGCGCCCCAGCCCGGAGCGTGACCGGGTCCAGGACCCGGCGCGCCACCGGGATGACGGGGCTGCCACGGCTGGTCCGGCGCGCCCTCCGGCGGCGGCGCGAACGGATTGTCGTCCTGCGGCCCACCGTCCCGCCCGGAGCCGCCCTGTCCCGAACCGCCCTGCCCGAAGCCGCCTTGCCCGAAGCCGCCTTGCCCGGAGCCGCCCTGCCCCGAACCGCCTTGCCCGGAGCCGTCCCGCCCGGAGCCGCCCTGTCCCGAACCGTCCCACCCCGAGCCGTCCCGGCCCGAGCCGTCGTTCCCGGTGCCGCCCTGGCCGGAGCCGGGTCCGCCGTGGGGCGTCGGTGCCGGGGGCGAGGCCGGACGTTCCCGCAGCAGTGCGGCGCCACCGTCGCCTCCCTGGGCCGGGCGCGGCGGGAACGTGAGGAGTCGCAGGCTGCGATCGGGCATCAAAAGAGCGTCTTCCCCTAGGTGACTACGGCAGTCCGACGTGAGCTTCCACCCCGTGAACGCACCGCACGACGACCGCGTTCCCGAGGTTGCTCTTTCGTGATTCCTTGCGAACGCTACCTTCCGGCCGGCCACCCGTACCGAGGGGCCCATGAGGAGTGCCGGTATCGTTGCTGCCGGTCGGCCGCTTCGTAGACTTCCCCGTATACGAGGACGCGAAGCATTCGTACGACTGTACAAACCGGCCGTACACGGATCGCAACCCGAGAAAGGGCCCCATCGTGGCCGCCACCTCCGCCGGCCCGGCAGCCAAGCGCCTCGTCGTGCTGGTCTCCGGCTCCGGAACCAATCTGCAGGCGCTGCTGGACGAGATCGACGCCCTCGGCGTCGAGGCGTACGGGGCCCGGGTCGTGGCCGTCGGCGCCGACCGCACCGGTATCGAGGGGCTGGCCCGCGCCGAGCGCGCCGGGATCCCCACTTTCGTGTGCAAGGTGAAGGACCACGGCTCCCGCGAGGACTGGGACGCCGCCCTCACCGGGGCCGTGGCCGCGTACGAGCCCGACCTCGTGGTCTCCGCGGGCTTCATGAAGATCGTGGGCAAGGAGTTCCTGGCCCGCTTCGGCGGACGCTTCGTCAACACCCATCCCGCCCTGCTCCCCAGTTTTCCCGGCGCCCACGGCGTCCGTGACGCGCTCGCGTACGGCGCCAGGGTCACCGGCTGCACCGTCCACTTCGTCGACGACGGCGTCGACACCGGGCCGATCATCGCTCAGGGCGCGGTCGAGGTCCGGGACGAGGACGACGAGAGCGCGCTGCACGAGCGCATCAAGGAAGTCGAGCGAAGGCTGCTCGTCGAGGTCGTGGGGCGGCTCGCCCGCAACGGCTATCGCATCGAGGGACGAAAGGTAGTTATCCAGTGACCGCCGAGAGCAACAAGCGGGCCATCCGTCGCGCGCTGGTCAGCGTGTACGACAAGACCGGCCTGGAGGAGCTGGCCCGCGGGCTGCACGAGGCCGGGGTGGAGCTGGTCTCCACCGGGTCCACGGCCGGCCGGATCGCGGCCGCCGGTGTCCCCGTGACCAAGGTCGAGGAGGTGACCGGCTTCCCCGAGTGCCTGGACGGCCGGGTCAAGACCCTGCACCCGAGGGTGCACGCGGGCATCCTCGCCGACCTGCGCCTCGACAGTCACCGCGAGCAGCTCGCCGAGCTGGGCGTGGAGCCGTTCGACCTGGTCGTCGTCAACCTCTACCCGTTCCGGGAGACCGTCGCCTCCGGCGCCACGCCCGACGAGTGCGTGGAGCAGATCGACATCGGCGGCCCCTCGATGGTCCGTGCCGCCGCCAAGAACCACCCGTCGGTGGCCGTGGTCACCAGCCCGGGCCGGTACGCCGACGTCCTCGCCGCGGTCAAGGACGGCGGCTTCGACCTCGCCGCCCGCAAGCGCCTGGCCGCCGAGGCCTTCCGGCACACCGCGGAGTACGACATCGCGGTCGCCTCCTGGTTCGCCTCCTCGTACGCCCCCGCCGACACCGCGTCCGACAGCGGCTCCGCCGCGGGCACGTTCCCCGAGTTCATCGGCACCACCCTGGAGCGCGCGCACACCCTGCGCTACGGCGAGAACCCGCACCAGCCCGCCGCCCTCTACACCTCCGGCGAGGGCGGGCTCGCGGCGGCCGAGCAGCTGCACGGCAAGGAGATGTCGTACAACAACTACACGGACACGGACGCCGCGCGCCGTGCCGCGTACGACCACGCCGAGCCCTGCGTCGCGATCATCAAGCACGCCAACCCCTGCGGCATCGCGGTCGGCGCGGACGTCGCCGAGGCGCACCGCAAGGCGCACGCCTGCGACCCGCTGTCCGCGTTCGGTGGTGTGATCGCCGTGAACCGGCCGGTCAGCAAGGAGATGGCCGAGCAGGTCGCGGAGATCTTCACCGAGGTCATCGTGGCGCCGGACTACGAGGAGGGCGCGCTGGAGGCCCTCGCCAAGAAGAAGAACATCCGCGTGCTGCGCTGCCCCGACGGCCCGGCCCACCCGGTCGAGGTCAAGCCGATCGACGGCGGCGCGCTGCTCCAGGTCACCGACCGGCTCCAGGCCGAGGGCGACGACCCGGCCAACTGGACGCTGGCCAGCGGCGAGGCGCTGTCCGCCGAGGAGCTGGCGGAGCTGGCCTTCGCCTGGAAGGCGTGCCGTGCGGTGAAGTCCAACGCGATCCTGCTCGCCAAGGACGGCGCCTCGGTCGGTGTCGGCATGGGCCAGGTCAACCGCGTCGACTCCTGCAAGCTGGCCGTCGAGCGGGCCGGCGAGGAGCGGGCCCGGGGCTCCTACGCGGCCTCCGACGCCTTCTTCCCCTTCCCCGACGGCCCGGAGATCCTCATCGGCGCCGGCGTCCGGGCGATCGTCCAGCCGGGCGGTTCGATCCGGGACGAGCTGGTCGTGGAGGCCGCCAAGAAGGCGGGCGTGACGATGTACTTCACCGGCACGCGCCACTTCTTCCACTGATCCGCCACCCGCACCGTGCGGCACCCGCACCGTGCGGCACCCGCGCAGAGCCTCACCGCGCTGAGCACCACCCGTGCCGAGCGGTTACGCCGAGCGCCACGCGCGCCGAGCGTTCGCCGCACCGCGCGTTCCGGTCCCGCCCGTCCTGCGACGGGCGGGACCGCCGTGTTCGCGGACCACGCCCCGCGTTTCCGGACTGCCCCTCGCGTTTGCGGACTCCCTCCTTCCGGAACGGCCCCGGCACAGAGGGGAGTTATCACCACCGACTTCCCCGCCCCTCCGCCACCACAATGAGCGGCGGGCCCTTCGGCCCACGCACAGGGACGGAGCCGGCACCGCGCACGGCGGAGCACGGCCGAACAAGGGGGAGCGAGTCGCATGGACGACCGCACGACGCAGCCCGGCGGATTCCGCCCGCCGGACGCGATCAGAGGATTCTCGGTGTCCGCCGGACTGACGGGCATGCGGCGGTTGTCGACGCTGGGCCGGCTGTCGGTGGCGGCCTTCGGCCGTTCGCTCGCCGTGTCCGGCGCGATCAGCCTGATCGGCCCCGGCCTCGGCATGGTGCCGCGGGCCATGGAAGGGGTGCGCGGCCTGGCCGCCCGGCAGCGCGAACTCGCCCGGCGCTGGGCGGGGGTGGAGATACCGGGCCCGCCCGGACCGCTGCCGCCCGCACCCGGCCACGGCTTCGGTGTCGCCGCCCGCTACCGCTGGATCATGAGCGACCCGGGGACCCGGCGGGAGTACGTCTGGGTGCTCACCGACCCGGTCGTCGGCGGAATCCTGGCCTTCCTCCCGTTCGCGCTGCTCCTCAGCGGCCTCTGGGGCGTCTTCCTCGCCTTCTACGGCGTTCCGCTGTCCGCCGAATGGGACGGACTGTGGTACCAGTTCATCCCCATCGAGGGCTGGGCCACGGCGGCGCTCGCCGGCGTCCTGGGGCTGCTCCAGCTGCCACTGGCCCTGTGGGCGGCCCCCCGTGTGGTCCGCCGGCACGCCCTGTACACCCGGGCGATGCTGGCGCCGAGCGAGAGCGAGCTGATGGCCGGACGGATCCGGCACCTGGCCGCCACCCGGTCCGACGCGGTGGACACGCAGATGGCGGAGATCCGCCGGATCGAGCGTGATCTGCACGACGGCGCCCAGGCCCGCCTGGTGGCCATGGGCATGACCCTGGATGCGGCCGAGCACCTGCTGGAGACCGACCCCGAGGCCGTGCGCGCCCTGCTGATCGAGGCCCGGCAGTCGTCCTCGGCGGCGCTGGAGGAACTGCGCAACCTGGTCCGCGGCATCCATCCGCCGGTCCTCGCCGACCGCGGACTCGCCGACGCCGTGCGGGCGTTGGCCCTGACCTGCCCGGTGCGCACCGACGTCCGGGCCGACCTGCCGGGCCGCCCCGCGATGCCCGTCGAGTCCGCCGCATACTTCGCCGTCTCGGAGATCCTCACCAATGCCGCGAAGCATTCGGGTGCCGACCGGGCCCGGATCGACCTCCGTTACGATCCCGGGATGCTCCACATCACCGTCACCGACGACGGTCACGGCGGCGCCGACGCCTCCCGCGGCACCGGCCTGCGGGGCATCCAGCGCCGGCTCGCCACCTTCGACGGTGTGCTGGCCGTGAGCAGTCCGACGGGCGGGCCGACGAAGGTGACGATGGAGATCCCGTGCGTATTGTCCTCGCCGAAGACCACTTCCTCCTGAGGGACGGGCTGATCCGGCTGCTCGGGGCCCACGGCCACGACGTGGTGGCCGCCGTGGACAACGGCACCGATCTGCTCGAGGCGCTCGGCCGGGAACGGCCGGACATCGCGGTCGTCGACGTCCGGCTCCCGCCGGACTTCACCGACGAGGGCCTGCGCGCCGTCCTCGCCGCCCGCAAACACGACCCCGGCCTGCCGGTGCTACTGCTCTCCCAGTACGTCGAACCCCTCTACGCCCGGGAGTTGCTCACCAGCGGCGGCCGGGGCGTCGGCTACCTGCTCAAGGACCGCGTCACCAACGGCGCCCAGTTCCTGGACTCCATCCGGCGGGTGGCGGCCGGCGGCACCGCCATGGACCCCGAGGTCGTCTCCCGGCTGCTGGCGCGCAGGGCGCGCGACGCGTCCGTGGGCAGCCTTTCCGAACGGGAACGCGAAGTCCTCGAACTCGTCGCCCAGGGCCGCTCCAACGCGGGCATCGCCCAAGCCCTGTTCGTCACCGAGAAGGCCGTCGCCAAGCACATCGGCAACATCTTCACCAAGCTCGGGCTCCTCCAGGCGGACACCGACAACCGCCGGGTGCTGGCCGTGCTCGCCTACCTGGACCAGTGAGGGGCCGGGCGCCGGGGAGCACCACCGCCGGCCGCGGTCCGGGCACGCGAAAGGGCTGCGCCCCCTCCCCGGAAGGGGCACAGCCCGGTCGGACGTCCGTCCCCGGCGGTCAGTACCGCGGCCGGTTGAACCAGGCGGAGCCGGACGGGGCGATCATCGCCGCCGCCATCACACCGCCGAAGCCGATCCACATCAGGGCCCACACCAGAGCCGCGCTGGAGCCGGCGTCGGCCGCGCTGATGAGGATCAGGACGCCGAAGACGGCGCCCAGGATGCCGTAGACCATGGTGGTGACGCGGATGCCCTGGCCACCGCGGGAGAACTTCACGCCGAGCGTGATCGACAGTGCGGCGAGGCCGAGGAAGAGCAGCGCGATGACGAAGATGATGCCGGCGCCGTCGTGCCCGATGTCGGAGAAGGCGTTGTCGCCGAAGGTGTCCTCGCTCGCGTTGGACGCGTCGTTGAGCGTCGCGGCGCCGAGCAGGGCGAAGATGCCGATGAGGACCTGGGCGCCCGCCACGATGTAGAGCAGGACCCGCGCGGTGGTCACCAGGCCCGGCATCGTCTGCGGCAGCGCGTTGCCGGCCGGGTAACCCGGGTACGCGACCTGCTGCGGGTAGCCCGGGACCTGCGGCGGGACGCCGGGAGGGGTCTGCGGGTAGCCGTACTGGGCGGCGGGCGGCTGCTGGGGCGGCGGGCCGTAGGGGTTGTTCGGGTCGCCAAAGCTCATGGCGGTCTTCCTCCGTTGCGTTGCTCAAGTGCGGGGACGACACGCGGCACGGTTCGGAGGAGAGTTCTACAGATGCGGTCCGTCCCCCCGGCACTGCCCGCGGCACTGTGTACTCATCGTTCTTTAACAGGCTCTTACTTGTCCAGCCGGATACGCCAGGTGTTGTGCAAGTGCAACATCACTGATCATGCTGTGACACCCGGATTGGAACCGGGGCCGGGTCATCCGCGAGGATGGGACCATGACCGCCCAGATTCTCGATGGCAAGGCCACCGCAGCCGCGATCAAGTCCGATCTGACCGCCCGCGTGGCGGCGCTGAAGGAGAAGGGCGTCACGCCCGGCCTCGGCACGATCCTGGTCGGGGACGACCCCGGCAGCCAGAAGTACGTCGCCGGCAAGCACCGCGACTGCGCCCAGGTGGGCATCGCCTCCATCCAGCGCGAGCTGCCGGCCACGGCCACGCAGGAGGAGATCGAGGCGGTCGTCCGCGAGCTGAACGAGGACCCGGCCTGCACCGGCTACATCGTCCAGCTCCCGCTGCCCAAGGGCATCGACGAGAACCGCATCCTGGAGCTGATGGACCCGGCCAAGGACGCCGACGGCCTGCACCCGATGAACCTCGGCCGCCTGGTCCTGAACGAGCCGGCCCCGCTGCCCTGCACCCCCAACGGCATCATCAGCCTGCTCCGGGCCCACGGCGTGGAGATCAAGGGCGCCGAGGTCGTCGTCGTCGGCCGCGGTGTCACCATCGGCCGCCCGATGCCGCTGCTGCTCACCCGGCGCAGCGAGAACGCCACCGTCACCCAGTGCCACACCGGCACCCGTGACCTCTCCGCCCACCTGAAGCGGGCCGACATCATCGTCGCGGCGGCCGGCTTCCCGCACCTGATCCGCGCCGAGGACGTCAAGCAGGGCGCCGCCGTCCTCGACGTCGGCGTCTCCCGCAACGCCGAGGGCAAGATCGTCGGCGACGTCCACCCGGACGTGACCGAGGTGGCCGGCTGGATCTCCCCGAACCCCGGCGGCGTCGGCCCGATGACCCGGGCGCAGCTGCTGGTCAACGTGGTCGAGGCGGCGGAGCGCAGTGTCGGCTGAAGACGCCCGCGGGTCCGCGGAACCGACCGTTCGCGACGCGGTGAGCGCCCCTGACGCCGAGGGGCGCCCGCGCCGCACCACCCGCCGCTTCCCGCTGTTCACCAAGGACACCGCACGGCCCGAGGGCGGCGGCCGGGCCGCGGCCGGCGGCGCCCCGGCGCCCGCCCGGCAGTGGCCGATGCTCGCCGTCACCGGCCTGGTGGCGATCGGCCTGCTGGTGACCGCGCTGGACGCGTTCCGCCCCGGCACCCTGCTCATCGGCGTCGCGCTGCTGGGCGGCGCGGTGCTGCGCTGGCTGCTGCCGGACGTCGGCATGCTCGCCGTGCGCTCCCGCTTCACGGACATCTCCACCTTCGGCGTCCTCGGCCTGGCGATCGTCCTGCTGGCGCTGATGATCCAGCCCGACCCGCTGCTGAAGCTGCCGTTCCTCAAGGACATCCTGCACTTCACGCTCGCCAAGTAGCGCACGCGCTACGGCAGATGGCCCGCGCCTCCCCCGAGGACGCGGGCCATCGCCGTATCCCCTCCCCGACGCTACGACGGCCCGCCGCGCACCGCGTCCGCCCCCGGGCCGAGCCGCCGCGCCACCCGCGGCGGTAGCCGGCCGGTTCCTGCAACTTCCGCGGTACCGCGTCCGGTTGACTCCGGGACGCGGCCGTGCGGGTTACCCTGCGGCGATGCGACCGAGGACCCCCCGCCCGCTCGTCGTGGACACGCTGATCGCGACGGCCATGGTCGTGGTGGCCGTCCTGCTCGGACGGGAGTCACGGTCGCAGGGATGGCCGGAACTCGACGCCCGCGCCTACGTCCTCGTCGCCCTCTCCCACCTCCCGGTCGCCCTGCGCGGCCGTCACCCCCTCGCCGTCTTCGCCGTCGCCGAGGCCGCGGCGGTCGCCTACGTCACCCTCGGCTACTGGCCGGTGGTGTGCACCTTCGGCGTCATGCTCGCCCTGTACACCGTGGCCTCCGTCCGCTCGCTGCGCGCCGCCCTGGTCTGCGCCGGCTGCCTGGCCGCGTTGTGGGTGTACGCCGGGGTGGTCAGCCACAGCCCCTCGATGGCGTCCGTGTGCGGCCAGGCGCTGCTGTACTGCTCGGTGCTGGTCTGGTTCGGGCACCTGGCCCGCCGCTCCGCCGAACTCACCCGCCGGCTCCGCGCCGAACAGGCCGAACGGGCCCGGCGTGCGGTCGCCGAGGAACGCGGCCGGATCGCCCGGGAGCTGCACGACGTCGTCGCCCACCACATGTCGGTCGTCTCCGTGCAGGCCGGCCTCGCCCGGTTCGTCTTCGACTCCGACCCCGGCAAGGCGCGCGGCGCGCTCGGCACCATCGCGGACACCAGCGGCGAGGCGCTGGAGGAGCTGCGCCGCATGCTCCAGGTGCTGCGCGAGGCGGACCCGGACGCCCCCGAGCGGGCGCCCATGCCCACCCTGGCCAGGCTCGGCGAACTCCTCGACCGGGTCCGGGCCGGCGGTCTGCCGGTGGAACTGGCCGTCGAGGGCACCACCCGCCCGCTGCCGCCCGGCGTCGAACTGTGCGCCTACCGCGTCGTCCAGGAGGCCCTCACCAACGCCCTCAAACACGCCGGACCCGCACGCGCGCGCGTGGAACTGCGCTACGGCGCCCACGAACTGACCGTGCGCGTCACCGACGATGGGGAGGGGGCGGATCCGGCCAGAGTGCCGACAGGCGGGGGACACGGCTTGATTGGCATGCGGGAGCGGGCCAAGCTCTACGGCGGGACGATCACAGTCGGCCCACGCTCCGAGGGCGGCTACGAGGTCCGGCTGACCCTGCCGACCTCGGCCGCCGAACGCAGCCGCGGGGACACGCCGCGGGCGGAGCGGTGACTGAGGCGCACGGCGAGGGGACGACCGTACGGGATGACCAGAGTGCTCGTCGTGGACGACCAGTTCCTCATCCGCGCCGGACTCGTCGGCCTGCTGGAGGCCGCGCCCGGCTTCGAGGTGGTGGGCGAGGCGGGGGACGGTGAGCAGGCCGTGCGGCTCGCCGCCGAGACCCGCCCCGACGTCGTCCTCATGGACATCCGGATGCCCGGCGTCAACGGCATCGAGGCCACCGAACGGATCCTCGCCCAGGCCGCCGACCGCCCGCCCCGGGTCCTGGTGCTGACCACCTTCGACCTCGACGAGTACGTGTACGGGGCGCTGCGGGCCGGTGCCTCCGGGTTCCTGCTGAAGGACTCCGGGCCCGAGCGGCTGCTCGCCGCGGTCACCGCGGTCGACGGCGGCGACGCGCTCTTCGCGCCCAGTGTCACCCGGCGCCTGGTGGAGGCCTTCGCCCGGCAGCAGGCGCCCGCCGGCAGCGAGGCCCCGCCCGATCTCGACGTGCTCACCACCCGCGAGGTGGAGGTGCTCAAGCTCACCGCCCGGGGCCTGTCCAACCCGGAGATCGCCGACCGCCTCTACATCAGCGAGGCCACCGTCAAGACCCACCTCAACCGCACGATGACCAAGCTCGACCTGGGCAGCCGGGCGCAGGCGGTGGTGCTGGCGTACGAGACGGGACTGGTGACCCCCGGCGGCTGACGTTCCGGCACCCCCACGCGGCACCGCGCGTGTGCACCCCGCCCCGGGAACTGGGATCCTTGGTCAGCGCATCCCTGTGGGCGGCCCGGGGGCCATGCGCGAGATCGACAGCACGACCGGGGGAAGAGGGGGAAACCCATGCCTCGTTGGAAAGCCTTGCCGGAGGATCTGGACCCGCAGATCAGGGAGTTCACCGGCCGGCTGCGGCAACTCGTGGACCGCAGCGGTCTGAACATCGCGGCACTGGCCGACCAGACGGGCTACAGCAGGACGTCCTGGGAGCGGTATCTGGGCGGCGGACTCCTCGCGCCGAAGGGCGCGGTCATCGCGCTCGCGGAGGCCACCGGCACCCATCCCGGCCATCTGACCACCCTGTGGGAGCTGGCCGAACGCTCCTGGAGCAGGGCGGAGATGCGGCACGACAGCACCATGGACGCGCTGCGCATCTCGCAGGCGCGGGCCGCGCTCGGCGAGGTCGAGGCCGCGCCGGAGAAGGACACGAAGACGACCTCCCGGCGTGGTGGCGGGGCCGCCGCGGTGCCGGGGATCGCCGGCCCCGCAGGGGTCTCGCCGACGATCCCCGCCCAGCCGGAGCCTCCCGAGGACGCCCGCCGGGACGGTGCCGCCGATGACGGCGCCGCGCGCGGCCCCGGGGACACCGAGGCTTCCCTGCCCGTCAAGAACTCCTGGGGGCTGGCCGGTTACCGCGGCCCGTCGCAGGCGAGTGCCCGCCCGGGCACCCGGCCCCCGGCCGCCGGCCCGAACGGTCCCGCCGCCACCCCCACCGGACCCGCCACCCCCGCCGGGCCCGCCACCCCCGCCGGGTCGGCCGCCGCCCCGTCCGGCCCCGCCGCCCCGCCCTCCCCTTCCGGCACTCCCGGCAGCCCGGGTTACCCCGGCGCTCCGGGCAGCGCCGGCACTCCTGGCACCTCCGGACCCACGGACCCCCACGGCGGGCAACCCGCGGCCCCGCGCCCGACGCCGACGGCCCGCTGGTCCCCGCGCCGCCAGCAGGTGACGATGTTCTTCGCGGGCCTGTTCGGCGTGCTCGCCCTGATCGCCGGCGTCTTCTTCGTCACCCACCGCAACGGCGACGGCCACGGCACCAAGGGCGCGGCCACCTCACCCTCCCCGTCGGTCCGCACCCGGACGAGCCCGCCGCCCGGGGTCAAGTGCACCGGCTCCGCCTGCGCCGGCAAGGACGCCGAGGCCATGGGGTGCAGCGGCGACCTGGTGACCACCGCCAAGACCGCCACCGTCGGCACCACCACCCTGGAAGTCCGCTACAGCAAGGCCTGCGGCGCCGCCTGGGGCCGGATCACCGGCGGCGCACCCGGCGACACCGTGCGGGTCACCGCGGGCAAGCAGCGGCAGACGGGTGACATCACCGCCGCCGGTGACACGATCGGGTACACCCCGATGGTCGCCGTACGGGGCCCGGCGCAGGCCAGGGCCTGCGCCACGCTCGCCTCCGGCCAGACCGGCTGCACCGAATGACGGACCGAAAGGGGCGGCGGTAAGAGGGAGACAGCGCGGGGGAGGGGAGCGCGGAGAGCAGGAAGAGGGAATTTCCGGGACGCGCGCATGGCGGGCCGGATCCTGGGCACGCGAACCGTACCCCCACGGGAGTCCGGTACACCGGTCCCCCCATCGGCGGCCGTCTCCGTCCCCTCCTCTCCCGGACGACGGGCGGCCGCCGCCTCGTTCCGCCTGCCGATACGTCCCGCTGATCCACTTGTGGGCTGAGCCACACGGCCCTGGACGTCTCGCATCGCGGATGCGCGATAGCCTGACCGCTGGATCTCTCTTGATACCAAGAGATCGATCATCCGCCCGGGGCAGGGACGCCCCACCGCCAGCTGTCATACGGAGAACGCCATGACCCGCACTCCCGTGAACGTCACCGTCACCGGCGCGGCCGGCCAGATCGGTTACGCCCTGCTCTTCCGCATCGCCTCCGGCCAGCTGCTCGGCGCGGACGTGCCGGTCAAGCTGCGCCTCCTGGAGATCACCCCGGCCCTGAAGGCCGCCGAGGGCACGGCCATGGAGCTGGACGACTGCGCCTTCCCGCTGCTCCAGGGCATCGAGATCACGGACGACCCGAACGTCGCCTTCGACGGCGCCAACGTAGCCCTGCTGGTGGGCGCCCGTCCGCGCACCAAGGGCATGGAGCGCGGTGACCTGCTGGAGGCCAACGGCGGCATCTTCAAGCCGCAGGGCAAGGCCATCAACGACCACGCCGCGGACGACATCAAGGTCCTCGTCGTCGGCAACCCGGCGAACACCAACGCGCTGATCGCCCAGGCCGCCGCCCCGGACGTGCCGGCCGAGCGCTTCACCGCGATGACCCGCCTGGACCACAACCGCGCGCTGACCCAGCTGGCGAAGAAGACGGGCTCCACGGTCGCCGACATCAAGCGCCTGACCATCTGGGGCAACCACTCCGCCACGCAGTACCCGGACATCTTCCACGCCACCGTCGCCGGCAAGAACGCCGCCGAGGTCGTGAACGACGAGAAGTGGCTGGCCGAGGACTTCATCCCGACCGTCGCCAAGCGCGGTGCCGCGATCATCGAGGCCCGTGGCGCGTCCTCCGCCGCCTCCGCCGCCAACGCCGCCATCGACCACGTGTACACCTGGGTCAACGGCACCGCCGAGGGCGACTGGACCTCCATGGGCATCCCGTCGGACGGCTCCTACGGTGTCCCGGAGGGCCTGATCTCCTCCTTCCCGGTCACCACCAAGGACGGCAAGTACGAGATCGTCCAGGGCCTGGACATCAACGAGTTCTCCCGCGCCCGCATCGACGCGTCCGTCGCGGAGCTGGCGGAGGAGCGCGAGGCGGTTCGCGGCCTCGGCCTCCTCTGAGCTGACGTGGTGTGACCCCGGCGCCGGTGCGCTATAGTTGATCACGCACCGGCCGCCGGGAAGCCCCGGCACCAGGTGATGCGTTGGTGGTCCAAGGAAAGACGCCCCGCTTCCTGCGGGGAGATGCAGGTGCAAGGCCTGCCCGGCGCTCCGCATACGAGGTCCCCTCCCGCGATCCGCGGGAGGGGACCTCGTCGTTTCGCCGAGTTCGGGCCACGGCTTCCGCTACCGTCGCCGCACCGCTTCCGGCCGGGAGCCGTCGGCGCCTTCAGGCCACGGGTTCCTCGACCGTTACCGGAGCCGGTGATGCCGCTCGGGCGGTGCGGCCGGAGTCCCGGTAGCCCGTCACGACCACGGCCGTCGCCACCAGCACCGTCACCCCCACGACCCGCAGCGCCGGCCCCATGCCGTGGGCGAAGTCGGCGTGGCCGGCCAGGGCGGTGCCGGCGACGGCGACGCCGAGGGCCGCGCCGGTCTCGCGGGCCGAGGTGCCGAGGCCGGAGCCGAGGCCCGCCTGGTGGGTGGGGAGGGAGAGGACGACGCCCAGGGTGAGCGCCGGCATGGCCAGGCCGGTGCCCGCCGAGATGACCAGCAGCCAGCAGGCGTACAGCGCGTAGGGCGTGTGCGCGTCCGCCGTGGACGCGGCCAGCAGACCCAGGCCGATCAGCGCGAGCCCCGTGCCGACGACCGGACGCGGACGCGCCGACCAGCGGGCCGCGAACTTCGGGACCAGGGCCATGCCGACGATCAGCGGCACGATCGCGACCCCGGTCACCGCCGGCTCGAACCCCTTGACCTCCTGGAGGTACTGGGAGTTGACGAAGAACAGCGCGAACAGGCCGAAGAAGCCGGTCGCCAGGCCCAGCGTGGTCGCGCGCAGCCCGCCGGAGCGGAAGACGCGCGGGTCGAACAGCGGGGCGCGGGAGCGCAGGGCGTGGCCGGTGAACGCCGCCACCAGCAGGACGCCCGTGCCGAACGCGGTCAGGATGCGGACCGAGGTCCAGCCGTGGTCGGGGCCCTCGATGATGCCGAACAGCACCGCGACCAGGCCGGCGGTCAGCAGCAGGGTGCCGACCGGGTCCGGGCGGGCCGGCGCGGAGCGGGCCGTGCGCGGGGTGGTCACCGCCACGGCGACGGCGAGGACGGCCGCCAGCGGCACCATCGCGGCGAACAGCGCCCGCCAGGACAGGAACTGACCGGCCAGGCCGCCGCCCAGGTTGCCGGCCAGCCCGCCCAGGCCCATGGCCAGCGTCCAGGACGCCATCGCCTGGGCGCGGCGCTCGGGGCCGGCCAGCTGCACCAGGATCGACATCGTCGCCGGGGTGATCAGCGCGGCACCGGCGCCGGACAGGCCCCGGCCCGCGATCAGCAGCGCCGGGTCCTGGGCGAGGGCGCTGGTCGCGGCGCCCGCGGCGAACAGGGCCAGGCCGGTGAGCAGGGCGCCCTTGCGGCCGTAGCGGTCGCCGAGCGCGCCGGCCGGGATCAGCAGACCCGCGAAGACGATGACGTAGGCGTCGACCGTCCACAGGATCTCGGTGTGCGAGGGGTGCAGTCCGGACGAACTCAGCTGCGGTATCAGCAGGTTGACGGCGGCGACCATGCTCTGGGCGACCAGGACGCAGGCGCACAGCGCGAGCAGGGTGGGGCGTTTCAGGGCGTGCGCGGGCACGGCTCCTCCCGGGAGCTGGTGGGTGGTGTGGGATACGCGTCCACCGTAGGCTCGGCACCGACCTGCCTTCCAGTGCAACCTTTGCAAGGAATACCTGCACATGACGCAATCCACGGGCCTGGACCTGAATCTGCTGGTCGCGCTGGACGTCCTGCTGGAGGAGCAGAGCGTGCGGGGTGCCGCCCGCCGCCTGCACCTGTCCGAGCCCGCGATGAGCCGCACGCTCGGCCGGATCCGCAAGGCGCTCGGCGACCCGGTGCTGGTCCGCGCCGGCCGGCGGATGGTGCCGACGCCGCACGCGCTGGCGGTGCGCGCCGAGGTGAGCGCCGTGGTGGAGCGCGCCCGGGCGCTGTTCGCGCCGGGCCGGGACGCCGACCTGCGCACCGTGACCCGCACCTTCACGATCCTCGGTCACGACGCGATGGCCGCCACCCACGGCCCGCCCCTCTTCGCCCGTGCCGCCCGCGAGGCGCCCGGCATCCGCCTGCGCTTTCTGAGCGAGAGCCACGTGGACGCCCCGTTCCTGCGTCAGGGCACCGCCGACCTGGAGGTCGGGGTGATCGACTCGGTGGCGCCCGAGGTGCACACGGAGGCGGTGTACGAGGACCGCATGCTGGGCGTCGTCCGGGACGGACACCCTCTGTTGCAGGGCGAGTTGACGCCCGAGCGGTTCGCCGGGTCGGCAGGGCACCTCATCGTCTCCCGGCGCGGCAGACAGCGCGGTCCGGTCGACGACGCCCTCGCCGAACTGGGCCTGGAGCGACGGGTGGTGGGCAGTGTCGGCACCTACCCGGCCTCGCTGTTCGTGCTGCGCGAGACGGGCCTGATCGGGCTGATCAGCCAGTGGGGCCGCCCGCTGGCCGACGCCCTCGGACTGGTCACCTTCGAGATCCCGCTCCGCCTTCCCGCGGTGAGCGTGGGATTCGCCTGGCATCCGCGCCACGACGCCGACCCGGCCCACGCGTGGCTGCGCGACTGCGTCCGGGAGCTGATGCGCATGGGCCCGGGGCCCGGCCCGGCGCCAGCGTCACCGGCGAACCGGGAATAGGCCGGCCGCTTGCCGGACCGGGTCCCGCGTCACCGGCGAAGCAGGCCCCGCGTCACCGGCGAACCGGGTCCAGGCCGGCCACTCCCCGGACCAGGCCCCGCGTCACCGGGACTCCAGCATCTGTTCGAGTCTGGAGACGTCCACGGACTCCTTCGCGGACGGCGTCGCGGACGGGACCGGCTCGTCGTAGCCCGTGAGGTCCACGCTCCGGTCGGTGCCCCTGCCCCGCTCGGTCTCCCTGACCAGCCGGTGCGGCTCGGCCGAGGTGATGTACAGCACCTTCTGCCTGCCGTCCTTCGTGGTGCTCACCGGGATCACCCTCGTGTCCTCGGTCTCGGTCTCCTTCCCCTTGGTCACGGGGGTGCCGGAGGAGGACTTGGCCGCGACCTCCTTCTGGAGGGCGGCGAGGTCGCAGACGCGCGCCAGGCCTTCGAGGGCGGAGTCGTCCGTGGTGCCGTGGACGTAGCGGTCCTCCAAGAGCCGGGCGGCCGCTTCCCCCTGGGCGCCGGGCAGCTGCGCCTTCCAGTACGCGCGGTCAGGCTTCATCCACATCTGGTCGCCCCGCTTGACGATCTCGACGCTGCCGCCGCCCGCCTTCAGCACCAGTTCGCCGACGCAGTTGCCGGCCCGGTCCATGGTCAGCGTCACGGACTCCCGGGCCGTCCGGTCGGTGCTCCGGCGGTGGTCGGTGAGCTCCAGGTGCACGGAACGGGCCCCGACGAAGTTGTCCCGGGCCTCGTCGACGAGGTCACGGGCGCTCGGCCCGTCGTCGGCGTGACCGGCGGCCGGCGGGACGAGAGCGGCCAGCACGACCGCGGCGAAGCCTGCCGCGGAGCGGATTCGCGCTCTCCCGGTCATCGCGCCACCTCCGGACACCCCCACATCAGCGTACTTTTGACCGTTTTCGACCGCATTTTCAGTGACGCGGCGCACTTTCGGCCACCGATTGCGCATGCGACGCACGGGCCGGGGGCAGGCGTCCGCGGTCCCCGAGCGTGACCTGCGTGTGACACAGGGGCGCGGAACAGGAACGGAAGGCAACACCGATCATGGCGGACAGAACCGAACGACACGCCCAGGCGACCATCCATGCGGGCGGCGAGTGGCTGGAAGCGATCTCCGGCGAGACCCGGGAGATCCTCGACCCCGCGGACGCCCGCCCCTTCGCCGTGGTCGCAGAGGGTGACGAGAAGGACGCCGAGCGCGCGGTGGCCGCCGCCCGGCACGCCTTCGACCAGGGCCCCTGGCCGCACACCCCGGTCACCGAGCGCGCCGCGCTGCTGCGCCGCGTCGCCGACCTCCTGGTCCGCGACCGCGAGGAACTCGGCCTGCTGGAGAGCCGGGACGCGGGCAAGACCGCCGAGGAGGGCCGCGTCGACATCGACTGCGTCGCCGACGCCTTCCGCTACTTCGCCGACCTGGTCGCCGCCGAGGCCCCCGGCCGGGTAGTCGACGCGGGCTCGCCGGACATCCACAGCGTCGTCGTCCACGAACCGGTCGGCGTCTGCGCGCTGATCACCCCCTGGAACTACCCGCTCCTCCAGGCCAGCTGGAAGATCGCCCCGGCGCTCGCCGCCGGCAACACCTTCGTCGTCAAGCCCAGCGAGATCACCCCGATGACGACCATCGCGCTGATCGGCCTGCTGGCGGAGGCCGGCCTGCCCGCCGGCGTCGCCAACATCGTCACCGGCCCCGGCCACACCGTCGGCGCCCGGCTCGCCGAGCACCCCGACGTCGACCTGGTCTCCTTCACCGGCGGCCTGGCCAGCGGCACCAAGGTCGCCCAGGCCGCCGCGCCCACCGTCAAGAAGGTCGCCCTCGAGCTCGGCGGCAAGAACCCCAACGTCGTCTTCGCCGACGCCTGCGCCACCGAGGAGGGCTTCGACACCGCCGTGGACCAGGCCCTGAACGCGGCCTTCATCCACAGCGGCCAGGTCTGCTCGGCCGGCTCCCGGCTCATCGTCGAGGAGCCGGTCCGTGAACGCTTCGTCGCCGAACTCGCCCGTCGCGCCCAGAAGATCAGGCTCGGCCGCGGCACGGCGGACGGCGTCGAGTGCGGCCCGCTCGTCTCCGCACAGCAGCGCGCCAAGGTCGAGGCGTACGTCGCCTCCGCGCTCGCCGAGGGCGGGGTGCTGCGCTGCGGCGGCAAGCGGCCGCAGCCGTCACCGGAACGCCCCGAGTCCGGCTGGTTCTACGAGCCGACCGTCCTCGACGCCTGCCACCGCGAGATGAAGGTCGTCCGCGAGGAGGTCTTCGGCCCGGTCCTCACCGTCGAGACCTTCCGCACCGAGGACGAGGCCGTCCGCCTCGCCAACGACACCGAGTACGGCCTCGCCGGCGCCGTATGGAGCGCGGACACCGCCAAGGCCCGCAGGGTCGCCGCCCGCCTGCGCCACGGCACCGTGTGGATCAACGACTTCCACCCCTACCTGCCGCAGGCGGAGTGGGGCGGCTTCGGCAAGAGCGGCACCGGCCGCGAGCTGGGCCCGGCCGGCCTCGCCGAGTACCGCGAGACCAAGCACGTCTACGAGAACCTCGCGCCGAAGCCGGTGCGCTGGTTCGCCGGCTGAGCCCGCCCCGCCCGGAAACACCCCCTGGAGTAGTACCTCATGTCCCACACCCCCCACGTCTACGACTATGTCGTCATCGGCGGTGGCACCGCGGGCTCCGTCATCGCCGCCCGCCTCACCGAGGACCCCGACGTCACCGTCGCCGTCATCGAGGGCGGCCCGAGCGACGTCGACCGCGACGACGTCCTCACCCTGCGCCGCTGGATGGGCCTGCTCGGCGGCGAACTCGACTACGACTACCCCACCGTGGAACAGCCCCGCGGCAACTCCCACATCCGGCACAGCCGCGCCCGCGTCCTCGGCGGCTGCTCCTCCCACAACACCCTCATCTCCTTCAAGCCCCTGCCCTCCGACTGGGACGAATGGGAGGCCGCCGGCGCCAAGGGCTGGGGCGCCGTCCCCATGGAGGCCTACTTCGCCCGCCTGAAGAACAACATCGTCTCCGTCGACGAGAAGGACCGGAACGCCATCGCCCGCGACTTCGTCGACGCCGCCCGGTCGGCACTCGGGGTACCCCGGGTCGAGGGCTTCAACCGCAAACCGTTCACCGAGGGCGTCGGCTTCTTCGACCTCGCCTACCACCCGGAGAACAACAAGCGCTCCTCCGCCTCCGTGGCCTACCTCCACCCGGTGATGGACGAGCGCCCCAACCTCCACCTCTTCCTGGAGACCTGGGCCCACAAGCTGGAGCTGGACGGCACCCGCGCCGAGGGCGTCCACGTGCGCACCAAGGACGGCGAGGAGCTGCTGGTACGGGCCCGCAACGAGGTCGTGCTGTGCGCGGGCGCCGTCGACTCCCCGCGCCTGCTGCTGCACTCGGGCATCGGCCCCCGCGAGGACCTCGAAGCGCTCGGCATCCCCGTCGTCCTCGACCTGCCGGGCGTCGGCGAGAACCTGCTCGACCACCCGGAGTCGGTCATCGTCTGGGAGACCGACGGCCCGATCCCGGAGAACTCCGCGATGGACTCCGACGCGGGCCTGTTCGTGCGCCGCGACCCCGAACACGCGGGCCCGGACCTGATGTTCCACTTCTACCAGATCCCGTTCACGGACAATCCCGAGCGCCTCGGCTACGAGCGCCCGCGGCACGGCGTCTCGATGACCCCCAACATCCCCAAGCCGAAGAGCCGCGGCCGCCTCTACCTGACCAGCGCCGACCCGGCCGTGAAGCCCGCCCTGGACTTCCGCTACTTCACCGACGAGGACGACTACGACGCCCGGACCCTCGTCGACGGCATCCGGATCGCCCGTGAGATCGCCGCGAGCGAGCCGCTGGCCGGCTGGCTCAAGCGTGAGGTGTGCCCCGGCCCGGAGGTCCAGGGCGACGCCGAACTGAGCGAGTACGCCCGCAAGGTGGCGCACACCGTCTACCACCCGGCCGGCACCTGCAAGATGGGCGCCGCCGACGACGAACTGGCCGTCGTGGACCCGGAGCTGCGCATCCGCGGTCTGCACGGCATTCGCATCGCCGACGCGTCCGTCTTCCCGACGATGACCGCCGTGAACCCGATGATCGGGGTGCTCATGGTCGGGGAGAAGGCCGTCGACCTGATCGGAGGCGATCTTCGATGACTCTCACCGTCCCCACCCGCAAGCCCCCCACCACGACCGAGTCCGTCTTCTCGGTGTCCGGCCTGTGGAAGGTCTTCGGACCCAAGCCCGAGCGCGTCCCCGCCGACCCCGCGCTCAGCGCCCTCGACCCCGCCGAACTGCGCGCCCGCACCGGCTGCACGGCCGCCGTCCGGGACGTCTCCTTCGACGTCCGCAAGGGCGAGGTCTTCGTCGTCATGGGCCTGTCGGGCTCCGGCAAGTCCACCCTGGTCCGCTGCCTGACCCGGCTGATCGAGCCGACCGCGGGCACCATCTCCATCGACGGCGAGGACGTCCGCGCGATGGACAAGTCCCGCCTGCGCGAACTGCGCCGGCACCGGGCCGCGATGGTCTTCCAGCACTTCGGCCTGCTCCCGCACCGCACGGTCCTCGACAACGTCGCCTACGGCCTGGAGATCCAGGGCGTCGGCAAGTCCGAACGCCGAGAGCGCGCCGCCGAGTTCGTCGCCAAGGTCGGCCTGGAAGGCATGGAGAAGCGCCGTCCCGGCCAGCTCTCCGGCGGCCAGCGCCAGCGCGTCGGCCTGGCCCGGGCCCTGGCCGTCGACCCCGAGGTCCTCCTCTTCGACGAACCGTTCAGCGCGCTCGACCCCCTCATCCGCCGCGACATGCAGGACGAGGTGACCCGCCTGCACCGCGAAGAGGGCCGCACGATGGTCTTCATCACCCACGACCTGAGCGAGGCCCTGAAGCTCGGCGACCGCATCGCCCTGATGCGCGACGGCCGCGTGGTCCAGCTGGGCACCCCCGAGGAGATCGTCGGCTCCCCGGCCGACGACTACGTCCGCGAGTTCGTCCGCGACGTTCCGCGCGAACAGGTGATGACCTGCCGTACGGCCATGCGCCCGGTGTCGTCGGACGACACGGGAACCGGCCCGGCGGTCCGCCCGGAGGCCACGGTGGCGGAGGCCATCAAGGCGGTGGCCCGGGCCGGGGAACCGGCCCGCGTGATGGACGAGGGCCGCTGTCTCGGCGTCGTCGACCACGGACAGCTGCTCGGCGTCGTCGCCGGCGTGGACGCGGACACCGCCCCCGCGGAAGCGGCCGCCGGCACGGACGCCCACGACGTGACCGCGACCGCCGACGCGACCGCGGGCGGCAGCGCCACCGAGACGGCACCCGCCCCGGAGAAGACGGCACCCGCCCCTGAGAAGGCGGACCCCGCCCCTGAGAAGGCGGACCGTGTCCTGGAGAAGGCGGCACGCGGCAGGCGCCGGCAGGCGGCCCCACCGGCCCCGCGCACCAGCCCGGAGGGCCCCCGCACCAGCCCGGAGGGCCCCCGCACCAGTCCGGAGGCCGTCTGATGGCAACGCTCAGTCTCCCGACCGCCAAAACCGCCGAACCCCGCCTGCTGAGGAGCCGGGCCGCGGGCAAACTCCTCCTGCTCGCCCTCGTCGCCGCGGTCCTCGCTCCCTGGGCCGCCACCCGCTGGCCCGGCGCCGCCTGGCCGCACGCCCTGACCGTGAGCCTCGACAAGCCCCTCACCACGGCCAGCGACTGGGTCATCGACAACCGGGACAGCCACCCCCTGTTCCTGTACTTCTTCGGCTACGTCAGCAACGCCGTCGTCCTGGCCGTCCGCGCCGTCTACCTCACCCTCCTCGCCGCGGGCTGGGCAGGCGTCACGGCGTTCGGCGCCCTGCTCACCTGGCGGTTCGCCGGTGTCCGGCCGGCCGCCGGCACGGCCGTCGCCTTCCTCGCCTGCGGCGCCCTCGGCATGTGGGTCCCGACCATGCAGACCCTCGCGCTGATGGTCGTGGCGGTCCTCGCCTCCGTGATCGTCGGCGCGCTCCTCGGCCTCGCCGCCGGGCTCTCCGACCGGCTCGACCGCGCCCTGCGCCCGGTCCTGGACACCATGCAGGTGCTCCCGGCCTTCGCCTACCTCCTCCCCGTCGTCCTGGTCTTCGGCATCGGCGTCCCCGCGGCCGTCCTCGCCACCGTCGTCTACGCCGCCCCGCCGATGGCCCGCCTCACCGCGCTCGGCCTGCGCGGCGCCGACCCCGAAGTCCTGGAGGCCGTGGAGTCGCTCGGCGCCACCCGCCGCCAGCGGCTGCTGACCGCCCGTATCCCCCTGGCCCGCAAGGAACTCCTCCTCGGCCTCAACCAGACGATCATGATGGCGCTGTCCATGGCCGTCATCGCCGCGGTCATCGGCGCCGGCGGCCTCGGCGACCGGGTCTACCAGGCCCTCGCCTCGGTCGACGTCGGCGCGGCCCTCGCCGCCGGCATCCCGATCGTGCTGCTCGCGGTGGTCCTGGACCGCGTCACCGCCGCCGCCGGAAACGGCACCGCGGCGGCCGACCGCCCCCGCACCATCGGCTGGCCCTACGCCCTGGCCGTCACCGTGGCCGCCGCCCTGGCCACCCGTCTCCTCGGCGCGCTCGAGTGGCCCGCCGGCTGGACGCTGCCCATCGCCGAACCGGTCAACCGCGCCGTCGACTGGATGACCGGCCACCTCTACTCCGGTGTCCCGGTCGTCGGCGGCACGGCCGACTGGGCGGGCCACTTCACCACCTGGGTCCTGGACCCCGTCCGCGACGGCCTCCAGTGGCTGCCCTGGTGGTCGGTCCTGCTGGTCGTCGCCGCCCTGGCCTGGCTGATCGGCACCTGGCGGACCGCACTGACCGCCGTCCTCGCCATGGCCGCGATCGGTGTGCTCGGCGTGTGGGAGCCGTCGCTGGACACCCTCTCCCAGGTGCTGGCCGCCGTCGCCGTCACCCTCGTCCTCGGCCTCGCGACCGGCATCGCCGCGGCCCGCAGCGACCGGGTCGAACGCGCGCTGCGCCCCGTACTGGACGTCTTCCAGACCATGCCGCAGTTCGTGTACCTGATCCCGGTCGTCGCCCTCTTCGGCGTCGGCCGCGCCCCCGCCGTCGCCGCGGCCGTCGTCTACGCCCTGCCGGCCGTCGTCCGGATCACCGCGCAGGGCCTGCGCCAGGTCGACCAGGCGGCGCTGGAGTCCGCGCGCTCGCTCGGCGCGACCGGACGGCAGCAGCTGTGGCAGGTACAGCTCCCGCTCGCCCGGCGCGCGCTGCTGCTCGCCGTCAACCAGGGCGTGGTCCTGGTCCTCGCCGTCGTCATCATCGGCGGCCTGGTCGGCGGCGGCGCCCTCGGCTACGACGTCGCCTTCGGCCTCGCCCAGGGCGACCTGGCGACCGGCCTGGTGGCCGGCGCGGCCATCGTCTGCCTGGGCCTGATGCTCGACCGGGTGACCCAGCCGACCGGACGGCGCCCGAAGAAGGGAGCGTGACATGCGATTCCGTACGACCCTGACGGTGGCCGCCGGAGCCGCCGCGCTCGCGCTGCTGACCGGCTGCGGCGCCGCCGACATGACCAAGCAGGCCAGCCCCTTCGCGAACGCCCGGGGCGCGAGGACGGTCACGCTGTCCGTGCAGTCCTGGGTGGGCGCGCAGTCCAACGTGGCCGTCGCCCAGTACATCCTGGAGAAGAAGCTCGGCTACCGCGTCGACACCGTCCAGGTCGACGAGGTGCCCGCCTGGGACGCGCTCAGCCAGGGCCGGGTCGACGCCCTCCTGGAGGACTGGGGCCACCCCGACCAGGAGAAGCGGTACGTCGACGACAAGAAGACGATCGCGCGCGCCGGCGACCTCGGGGTCACCGGTCACATCGGCTGGTTCGTGCCGACGTACCTCGCGAAGCAGCACCCCGACATCACCGACTGGAAGAACCTGAACAAGTACGCCTCGCTCTTCCGCACCGCGGAGAGCGGCGGCAAGGGCCAGCTGATGGACGGCTCCCCGTCCTACGTCACCAACGACAAGGCCCTGGTGAAGAACCTGAAGCTGGACTACCAGGTCGTCTTCGCCGGTTCCGAGGCCGCGCAGATCACCCAGATGAAACAGTTCGCCAAGGAGAAGAAGCCCTTCCTGACGTACTGGTACTCGCCCCAGTGGCTGTTCGAGAAGGTGCCGATGACGGAGGTGAAGCTGCCGCCGTACAAGGGGGGCTGCGACGCCGACGCGGCGAAGGTCGCCTGCGCCTACCCGCACACCCCGCTCCAGAAGTACCTCAACGCCGACTTCGCGCGCTCCGGCGGCAGGGCCGCGGGCTTCCTGAAGAAGTTCAGGTGGACGACGGAGGACCAGAACGAGGTCTCCCTGATGATCGCCGAGCAGAAGCTCAGCCCGCAGAAGGCAGCGGAGAAGTGGGCGGACAGCCACCCCGAGGTGTGGAAGAAGTGGCTGTCCTGAGCGGCCTCACGGCAGCAGGCCGGCCGCGATCTCCCGTAGCGCGGCCGCGGCCCGCCGCTGGAGCCCCGGCCCGAACGTGACCCGGGTGGCCCCGAGTTCGCCGAGCGCGGCGGGCGAGGGGCCGTCCCCGTCCAGCCGGGCCAGCAGGTTCAGCGGGCCCTCGATCCCGGACCGCAGCAGCGGCACCACCGCCGGCGGGGCCAGGATCGGATACACGCAGTCGGCACCCGCCGCGCGGTACAGCGCGGCCCGTTCGATGACCCGTTCGGGGTCGCCGTCGCCGTGGACGAAGACGTCGACACGGGCGTTGACGAACAGCGCGTCGGCGGCCGCGGCCCGCACCCCGGCGAGGAAGTCGGCGTGCTCGTGCGGGTCCTTGAGGACGCCCCCGTCGGAGTCCTCCAGGTTGCAGCCGACCGCCCCCGCCTCCAGCAGCCGTTCCACCAGCTCCTTCGGCGCGAGCCCGTAGCCGGCCTCGACGTCCGCCGACACCGGCACGTCCACCGCCCGCGCGATCCGGGCGACCGCCGCGAACATCTCGCCGGCCGGGGTGGCCCCGTCCTCGTACCCGAGCGAGGCGGCCACGCCGGCGCTCGGCGTGGCCAGCGCCGGGAACCCGGCCGACTCGAGGACCCGCGCCGCGGCCGCGTCCCACGGTCCGGGCAGGACCAGCGGGTCTGACGGGGAGCGCCCCCGGTGCAGGGCGCGGAACTCGTCCACCTTGCTCATGGCCTGCGACCTCCCGGCGGGATCTGCGAGGCGCGGATCATCACCAGCTCCGCGAGGACCGGATCGCCGAGCCCCTTCTTCGCCGCCGCGCCGACCGCGGCCGGCGCCTGGTGCACCTTCGGGTCCAGCACCTGGGTACGGCTCACCGGTGCTGTCCCGGCTGGTAGTGGCCCGGGGTCATGCGGGTGGTCACGCCGAACCGGTTCCAGGCGTTGATCACCGTGATCGCGGCGATCAGCTGGGCGAGTTCGGCCTCCTCGAAGTGCTTGGCCGCCCTTTCGTACACCTCGTCCGGCACGAACCCGTCGGTGAGGACCGTGACCGCCTCGGTCAGCTCGATCGCCGCCAGTTCCTTGGCCGTGTAGAAGTGCCGCGACTCCTGCCACGCGCTGAGCTGGACGATCCGCTCGACGCTCTCCCCGGCGGCGAGGGCGTCCTTGGTGTGCATGTCGAGACAGAACGCGCAGTGGTTGACCTGCGAGGCGCGGATCTTCACCAGCTCGTACAGCTTCGGGTCCAGGCCCCGCCTGGCGGCGGTGTCCAGGCGGATCATCGCCTTGTAGACCTCGGGGGCGTGCTCGGCCCAGCGCAGCCGCGGGGCCTCTTCGGGGGCGTACTCGACGGTTTCCTGTGCAGTGCTCATGTCCTCGACCCTAGGAGCGGGGCAGCCCAGGAGTATGGTCCATTTCCATGGCGAATTCCTGGGCCACTTTGGGCGTCGACCTGCACCTGGAACCGATCGGCCCGGGGGGTCTGCGCCGGGGCCTGACCGACGCCCTGCGGGACGCGGTCCGCTCCGGCCGGCTCGCCCCCGGCACCCGGCTGCCGTCCTCCCGCAGCCTCGCCGCCGACCTCGGCATCGCCCGCAACACCGTCGCCGAGGCGTACGCCGACCTGGTGGCCGAGGGCTGGCTCACCGCCCGGCAGGGCTCCGGCACCCGGGTGGTGACCGGCCTGCCCGGCGGCACCGGGACGCCCGCCGGCCCGGCGCGGCCCGCCGGCCCCCGCCCGGCGCCCCGCCGCACCCCCGCCCTGCGCCCGGCCTACGACCTCGTCCCCGGCACCCCCGACCTCGCCGCCTTCCCGCGCACCGAGTGGCTGAAGGCCGCCCGCCGGGCCCTGGCCACGGCCCCCTTCCACGCCCTCGGCTACGGCGATCCGCGCGGCCGGCCCGAACTGCGCACCGCCCTCGCCGGCTACCTCGCCCGCGCCCGCGGTGTGCGCACGGACCCCGAGACGATCGTGATCACCGCCGGTTTCTCGCACGCCCTGGGCATTCTCGGCGGGGTGCTCAGGGCCCGCGGGCTGCGGACGGCGGCGGTGGAGTCGTACGGGCTGGACGTCCACTGGGCGCTGCTGCGGAAGGCGGGACTGGCCACGCCCGCGCTGCCGTTCGACGGACTCGGCACCGATCCCGGTGAGCCGGGGGAGGCGGGCGCGGTGCTGCTGACGCCCGCGCACCAGTTCCCCATGGGCACGCCCCTGCACCCCGACCGGCGGGCGGCCGTCGTGGCCTGGGCGCGACGCACCGGCGGGCTGGTCCTGGAGGACGACTACGACGGCGAGTTCCGCTACGACCGCCAGCCGGTCGGCGCGCTCCAGGGGCTCGCCCCGGACCGGGTCGTCTACCTGGGCACGGCCAGCAAGTCGCTCGCGCCCGGGCTGCGGCTCGGCTGGATGGTGCTGCCGCCGGACCTGGCGGAGGAGGCGGTCGAGGCCAAGGGCCGGGTGGACACCGTGGGCGTGCTGGATCAGCTCACCCTCGCGGACTTCCTCTCCTGCGGCGCCTACGACCGGCACGTGCGCTCCTCCCGGCTGCGCTACCGGCGCCGGCGCGACGCGCTGGCCGCCGCCGTGACCGAGCGGGCGCCGGAGGTCCGGGTCACCGGGGTCGCCGCCGGGCTGCACGCGGTGCTGCGGCTGCCGCCGGGCAGCGAGGAGTCGGTGGTGCAGGCGGCGGCCTGGCAGGGACTGGCCCTGCACGGGCTGGCCTTCCACCGGCATCCGCAGGCCGTCGCCGAGCCGTTGGACGCCCTGGTCGTCGGCTACGGCACCCCGCCGGACAGCGCGTGGGCGGGGGCGCTGGAGGCGCTGTGCCGGGTGCTGCCTTAGCAGGTCAGGTGGCTCACTCCTGCGTCGCCGGTGCCTCCCCGAACCGCGCCAGCAGCAGCGCCCCCGCCACCGCGACCGCGAAGCCCAGCGCCGCCAGCCAGGTGAGGCCCTCGCGCGTACGGTCGCCGAGCCAGATCACGCCGACCGCCGCGGGGCCGATGGTCTCGCCGATCACTATGCCGGCCGTGGCGGTCGTCACCGAGCCCCGTTGCAGGGCCGAGGTGAGCAGCAGGAACGCGGCGCCGCCGCCGAGCAGCAGGGCGTACGTCGCCGGGTTGGTCAGCAGATCCGCCGGCCGCAGCGAGTCGATCAGCCGTACCGCCACCTCCACCACCCCGAACCCGCACCCGGCGCCGAGCCCCAGCAGCAGCGCCCGGGTCCGGCCGGACAGCCGCCCGCCGATGCCGCCGAGCAGCAGCACGCCGACCGCCGCCGCCACCATCGCGTACCGCAGCCAGTCGGGCCCGCTCCGGTCGCCCTCGGTGCCCGAGGCCAGCCCCAGCAGGGAAAGACCCGCGCACACCACCCCCACCGCGGACCACTCCAGCCCGCTCAGCCTGACCCGCAGCAGCCGCGCCGCCACCACCGCCGTCACCGCGAGGCTCGCCGCCAGCGCGGCACCCACGGCGTAGATCGGCACGGACCGCAGGGCCGCGATCTGGAGCAGGAAGCCCAGCCCGTCCAGCGCCAGACCGGCCAGATACCGCCACTGCCGCAGCGCCCGCAGCAGCAGGGCCGCGTCGCCGCCACCACCTTCGCCCGCCGCCCGCGCGGCCATCGCCTGCAACACCGTCGCGGTACCGAAGCAGACCGCGGCACCCAGAGCGCACACCATTCCGAAAAGCACGAAGTGACTCTAGATGAGCGGTTGATCAAGGCCCCCCTCTCGCGGGACCGTACACCCATCTCTAGGCTGGCCGCCGAACACGACATCCGACGGGGGAGACACCACCATGGCGCAAACACGCCGACAACTCCGCTCCGGCACGGTCGTCCTCGGCGGCATGGGGCTGCTGGCGGCCGCGCTCACGGCCTGCTCGTCCGAACCGGACAAGCGCTGCGTCGACCGCGACAGCTACAACCTCGCCAAGGGCTACAAGGTCGTCGCCGACAAGAACTGCAGGACCGGCAGCGGGTCCGGGACCACGACGAGCAGGAAGAAGCCCGTCAAGAAGGGCGTCAAGAGGCAGGTCGACGCCGCCTGGTACTACGACGGCAAGGAGGATGACGGCTGGGTCGACGGCGGCTCGTTCACCAAGTCCGGCGGCGGCTCGGGCAGCGGCTCGTACGACGACGACGACAACCACAGCGGAAGCCACAGCGGCGTCCACCGCGGCGGCTTCGGCGGCGGCAAGGGCAGCTCCGGCGGCTGACCGGGGAACACTCATGCAACGCCGTACCATCACACCCCGCCCCGGCTGGCAGCGGACCGTCGAGGAGCAGGGGCTCGTCTATCCGCTCACCCGCCAGCCCGACGGCTCCCTGCGTCCCTACTGGGACGAGAGCGCGTACTACGTCTTCTCCCTGGACGAGGTCGAGGCGCTGGAGGAGACCGTCGAGGAACTGCACGGCATGTGCCTCGCGGCGGCCGAGCACATGGTGGCCGAGGACCGGCTCGCCGACCTCGGCATCACCGACCCGCGGGTGGCCGCGGCGGTCGCCGAGTCCTGGCGGCGCCGTGCCGAACTCCCGTCCGTGTACGGCCGTTTCGACCTGCGCTACGACGGCACGGGACCGGCGAAGCTGCTGGAGTACAACGCCGACACCCCGACCTCGCTGGTCGAGGCCGCCTCCCCGCAGTGGTTCTGGATGGAGGAGCGTTTCCCCGGCGCGGACCAGTGGAACTCGCTGCACGAGCGGCTGGTCGACGCCTGGCGCTCGCAGGCCGCCCTGCTGCCTCCCGGCAGCCCGCTGCACTTCGCGCACTCGGCCGCCGACGAACTCGGCGAGGACCTGATGACGGTCGCCTATCTGAAGGAGACCGCCGAACAGGCCGGCCTGGCCACCGACTGGCTCGCCATGGAGGAGATCGGCTGGGACGGCCTCTCCGGCCGCTTCGTCGACAACCGGCTCCGTTTCATCCGCGGCATCTTCAAGCTCTATCCCTGGGAGTGGCTCACCGAGGACGCCTTCGCCGGGCACGTCCTGGACACCCTGGACAACGGCGGCGGTACCGGCAGCACCCTGTGGATCGAGCCCGCCTGGAAGATGCTGCTCAGCAACAAGGCCCTGCTGGCGGTCCTCTGGGAGCTGTACCCCGGCCACCCCAACCTGCTGCCCGCCTACCTGGACGGGCCCCGCGAGCTGGCCGGGACGACCGGTTACGTCGCCAAGCCGCTGCTCGGCCGCGAGGGCGAGGGCGTCACCGTGCACGAGCCGGGATCACCGGCCGCGCCGCGTGACGAACCCTGCTGCTACCAGCAACTGGCCCCGCTCCCCGCCTTCGACGGCAACCACGTCGTCCTCGGCGCCTGGGTCGTGCGCGACGAGTCGGCCGGCCTCGGCATCCGCGAGTCCTCGGAGCTGATCACGGACGAGTACGCCCGCTTCCTGCCCCATGTGATCCTCTAGAGCTCCAACTCCCGTACCGGACGCGGCCGTCGGCGGGCACACGGCCGCCGTGTGCGGGCCGGTGCCGCGGACATGCATGCTCATCTGGACGGACGTAAGCTGAGCAGAGGGCGGGGTCGGCGACACTCCGGCTCTCTGGAGTTCTCATGCCAGATGTTCGCAGAAACCGAAGCGACGCGATCGTCGAACTCATGGCGATGCCCGCCGCGGAACACGACGAGACCTGGCTGAAGGAAGCACTGCAGCAGGCCGTCATGCTGGAACTCGCGACGCTCCCGCCCTATTTGTGCGGCCTCTGGTCGATCCGGGAGGCGGACAGGGGACCGGGCGTCTTCGAGGCGTTGCACGCCATCGTCTTCGACGAGATGTCGCACATGGGCCTGGCCTGCAACATGCTCACCACCATCGGCGGGATGCCGCGCATCGCCGACGCGGACCTCGTGCCGACGTATCCGGGACCGCTTCCCGGCGGCGTCCAGCCCGGTCTGTCGGTGTCGCTCACCGGACTGAGCAAGCAGGCCCTCGACATGTACTCCCGCATCGAGCGGCCCGACGACCCCGTCGTCGAGGACCTGGACGCGCACACGTCCATCGGTGCGTTCTACACGGCGATCCTGGAGGCGTTCCGCTCCCGGCCGGAGCTGATCAAGGGCACCCGGCAGCTGGAGAGGAACATGTCGTCCCATGGCGAGGGCAACGACATCGTCGCGCTCACCTCGCTGGGCGACGTCGAGACGGCCCTGAAGGTCATCAAGGAGCAGGGCGAGGGGACCGCTGCGTCACCGGACAACCCGTTCCCCGGCGACACCGGGGAGCCGGCCCACTTCTACGCGTTCCGGGAGATGTTCCACGGGCGCAGGCTGATCCGGGTGTCGGACGATCCGCCGCGGTTCGATTTCCAGGGCGAGGAGATTCCCATGCCCCGGACCTTCCCGATGGCGACGGTGCCGGCCGGCGGCTGGGCCGAGGGCGGGGTGCCCGTCTCCGACGACGTGCGCGAGCACCTCGGCGCGTTCAACCGCCGCTACAGCTCGCTCCTGCGGTTCCTGGAACGCGCCTGGCGGACGGAGCAGCCGAGCACGGCGGCGCAGATGCTGAACGGGGCGATCGGGCAGATGTTCCAGCTGGAGGAACCCGCCCGGGCACTGATGGAGACACCACTGCCCGGCGGGAGCGGGCAGACCTACGGCCCGGAGTTCCGCTTCGTCGGGGACGAGCCGTGAGGCGGCGCGGCGCCGGCGGCGCGAACGGCCCGGCGTGATCCGAACGAAAGGCGCCAGTCCCCGAGCAGCGTCTCCACGGCCGCGCGGGCCTGCTGCGCGGGGTCCGGGCGGGCGTCGATGCCGGCCGTGGAGGCGCTAGCCCCCGAGCAGCGTCTCCACGGCCGCGCGGGCCTGCTGCGCGGGGTCCGGGCGGGCGTCGATGCCGGCCGTCACGATGGCCCCCTCGGCGAGCAGGTACACCGGTTCGGCCACCGGTATGCCGGTGGCCGACACCCACGCCGTGAGCTGGTCGCGGAAGGCCCGCTTGTGGGACCGGACCTCGGCCAGGACCGGCTCGGACGACGAGCCGAGTTCGCCGTGGGCGTTGATCCAGGCGCAGCCGCGGAAGCCGGGCTCCGCGAACCACGCGGCGAGCCAGTCGAAGACCGCGAGCACCCGCTCGCGCGGGTCCGGGACGCTCTCCACGTGGGCGGTCAGGCTCGCGCGCCAGCGCCGGTCGCGCCGCCGCAGCACGGCGACCACGAGGTCCTCCTTGGTCGGGAAGAGCCGGTAGATCCGTTTCAGGGGCAGTCCACAGGCCTCCCGGACCCGGTCCATGCCGACCGCCTGGATGCCGTGCGCGTAGAAGAGCGCCTCCGCCGCGCCGAGGAGCGCTTCGCGGTCCAGGCGGGTCTGTTCCTCGGTGATCGGCGCGGGCATCGGGGGCTCCTTGACGATGAGAACGGTCGTTCTCTACCTTAGTCCCATCGATGGAGAACGCTCGTTCTCGACCTGAGGAGGTCGCCGTGCCCGAAGGCCGCCCGCCCTACCCGCCGTTCACCCTGGAGACCGCCCGCCAGAAGGTGCAGGCGGCCGAGGACGCCTGGAACACCCGCGACCCCCACCGGGTGGCCCTGGCCTACACACCGGACTCCGTCTGGCGGAACCGGGACCGGTTCGTCACCGGCCGGGAGGAGATCGTCGCCTTCCTGACCGAGAAGTGGCAGCGCGAACAGGACTACGCGCTGCGCAAGAGCCTCTGGGACTTCCACGGCGACCGCATCGCCGTCCGCTTCCAGTACGAGTGCCACGACGCCGGCGGCCAGTGGTGGCGCTCCTACGGCAACGAGCTGTGGGAGTTCGACGAGCACGGTCTGATGCGCCGCCGCGAGGCCAGCATCAACGACGTGGCCATCGGCGAGGCCGACCGGCGCATCTTCGGCCCCCGGCCCGCCGACGAGCACGGCACCGACATCCCGCTGCACTGACCTGCCGCCGCACCGACCTGCGGGTGCGCCGGCATCCCGCCGCGCCGGCATCCCGCCGTGCCGGCATCACCCTGCTGAGGCGCCGTCGCGCCGATCAGTCCCCGGACAGCACCTCCCGCAGTTGCTCCACCCCCCACTCCAGCTCCTCGTCGCCGATCACCAGCGGCGGGCCGATCCGGACGGTCGGCCCGTGGGTGTCCTTGACCAGGACCCCGCGGGCCAGCAGCCTCTCGGAGATCTCCCGCCCGGTTCCGGCCGCGGGGGCGACGTCCACCCCGGCCCACAGCCCGCGCCCGCGCACCGCCGTCACCCGGCCCGTGCCGAGCAGCTCGCCCAGCAGCCCGTGCAGCCGCTCGCCCAGCCGCGCAGCCCGCTCCTGGTACTCGCCGGTCCGCAGCATCGCGATCACCTCCAGCGCCACCGCGCAGGCCAGCGGATTCCCGCCGAACGTCGACCCGTGCTCGCCCGGCCGGAACACCCCGAGCACCTCCGCGCTCGACACCACCGCCGACACCGGCACGATCCCGCCGCCCAGCGCCTTGCCCAGGACGTACACGTCCGGCACCACGCCCTCGTGCTCGCACGCGAAGGTCCGCCCCGTCCGGCCCAGCCCCGACTGGACCTCGTCGGCGATGAAGAGGACGTTCCGCTCGCGGGTCAGCCGCCGCACACCCGCCAGATAGCCGGCCGGCGGCACGATCACCCCGGACTCGCCCTGGATCGGCTCCAGCAGCACGGCGACGGTGTTCTCGGTGAGCGCCGACCGCATCGCGGTCAGGTCGCCGTACGGGACGATCTCGAACCCGGGCGTGTACGGACCGAAGTCCGCCCGCGCCTGCGGATCCGTCGAGAAGCTGATCACCGTCGTCGTACGGCCGTGGAAGTTGCCGCCCGCCACCACGATCTTCGCCATCTCCCCGGGCACCCCCTTCACCCGGTAGCCCCACTTCCGGGCCGTCTTCACCGCGCTCTCCACCGCCTCCGCGCCGGTGTTCGCGGGCAGCACCATCTCCATCCCGCACAGCTGGGCCAGCTCGGCGCAGAAGGCCGCGAACCGGTCGTGGTGGAAGGCGCGGGAGGTCAGCGTCACCCGGTCCAGCTGCCGCCGGGCCGCCTCGACCAGCCGCGGATTGCGGTGCCCGAAGTTGAGCGCCGAGTAACCGGCCAGGAGGTCCAGATACCGGCGCCCCGCCACATCCGTCAGCCACGCCCCCTCACCGGTGGCGATCACCACCGGCAGCGGGTGATAGGTGGGCGCGCAGTGCGCGTCGGCGGTCGCGATGAGGTCTTGTGCAGTGGTCACGGCCTCTCCCGGGAACGGCTCGGACTCGACGGTGAACCCCTTCCTATCCTCGCTCGCATGGTGGACGCGGGACCTCCGCCGCGCGGCGCGCCCGGTAGGCTGACGAGCGGGCCGTGACTGGCGCGCTGGGATGGGACGGACCATCAGGGAGCGGCCCGAGTGGGAAGAGTGCCGTGCGCCTGGGCCGAACGTGAACGCTGTACGCACACCGTCCGGAGGTCCCCATGCCAGAGCAGCCCCTGTCGACCGAATCCACCGCCTTCCGTGCCGCGCTCGACGTGATCCGTGCCGTCGAACCGCGCGTGGCCGACGCCATCGGCCAGGAGGTCGCCGACCAGCGCGAGATGCTCAAGCTGATCGCCTCCGAGAACTACGCCTCCCCGGCGACCCTGCTCGCGATGGGCAACTGGTTCAGCGACAAGTACGCCGAGGGCACCATCGGCCGCCGCTTCTACGCCGGCTGCCGCAACGTGGACACCGTCGAGGCCCTCGCCGCCGAGCACGCCCGGGAACTCTTCGGCGCCCGTCACGCCTACGTCCAGCCGCACTCCGGGATCGACGCCAACCTCGTCGCCTTCTGGGCCGTCCTCGCCGACCGGGTCGAGGTCCCCTTCCTGGAGAAGGCCGGCGCCCGCCAGGTCAACGACCTCACCGAGGCCGACTGGGCCGAACTGCGCCAGGCCTTCGGCAACCAGCGCATGCTCGGCATGTCCCTGGACGCCGGCGGCCACCTCACCCACGGCTTCCGCCCGAACATCTCCGGCAAGATGTTCGACCAGCGCTCCTACGGCACCGACCCGGCCACCGGCCTCATCGACTACGAGGCCCTGCGCGCCCAGGCCCGCGACTTCAAGCCGCTGATCATCGTCGCCGGCTACTCCGCGTACCCCCGCCTGGTGAACTTCCGGATCATGCGCGAGATCGCCGACGAGGTCGGCGCCACCCTCATGGTCGACATGGCGCACTTCGCCGGCCTGGTCGCGGGCAAGGTCCTCACCGGCGACTTCGACCCGGTCCCGCACGCCCAGATCGTCACCACGACCACCCACAAGTCCCTGCGCGGCCCGCGCGGCGGCATGGTGCTGTGCGACGACTCCCTCAAGGACCAGGTGGACCGCGGCTGCCCGATGGTCCTCGGCGGCCCGCTCCCGCACGTCATGGCCGCCAAGGCCGTCGCCCTCGCCGAGGCCCGGCAGCCCGCCTTCCAGGACTACGCCCAGCGCATCGTCGACAACTCCCGCGCGCTCGCCGAGGGCCTCATGCGCCGGGGCGCCACGCTCGTCACCGGCGGCACGGACAACCACCTCAACCTGATCGACGTCGCCACGTCCTACGGCCTCACCGGCCGCCAGGCCGAGGCGGCCCTGCTCGACTCGGGCATCGTCACCAACCGCAACGCCATCCCGGCCGACCCGAACGGCGCCTGGTACACCTCCGGCATCCGCGTCGGCACCCCCGCCCTGACCACGCGCGGCCTGGACACGGCCGAGATGGACGAGGTCGCGGGCCTGATCGACCGCGTGCTGACCACCACGGAGCCGGGAACCACCAAGTCGGGCGCCCCGTCCAAGGCGGCCCACGTACTGGACGAGAAGGTGTCCGAGGAGATCGCCCGGCGGGCGACGGACCTGGTGGCGGGCTTCCCGCTCTACCCCGAGGTCGACCTCGGCTGAGAGCGCCCCGTCAGGGTGTGGGCAACCGCGGGCCCGGCCACAACGGGCCCGCGGTTCCCCACGAACCGAACCCCTCCGTACTCTCTGCGACAATGAAAAGCATGGCCTCTGATCGTCCCCGCGTGCTCTCCGGAATCCAGCCCACCGCAGGCTCGTTCCACCTCGGCAACTACCTGGGCGCCGTCCGCCAGTGGGTGGCCCTCCAGGAGTCCCACGACGCGTTCTACATGGTCGTCGACCTGCATGCGATCACGGTTCCGCAGGACCCGCGGGAGCTGCGGGCCAACACCCGGCTCGCCGCCGCGCAGCTGCTCGCCGCCGGCCTGGACCCGGACCGCTGCACGCTCTTCGTGCAGAGCCATGTCCCCGAGCACGCCCAGCTGGCCTGGGTCATGAACTGCCTCACCGGCTTCGGCGAGGCGAGCCGCATGACCCAGTTCAAGGACAAGTCCGCCAAGCAGGGCGCCGACCGGGCCTCCGTCGGCCTGTTCACCTACCCGATCCTCCAGGTGGCGGACATCCTGCTGTACCAGGCCAACGAGGTGCCCGTCGGCGAGGACCAGCGCCAGCACATCGAGCTGACCCGCGACCTCGCCGACCGGTTCAACGGCCGGTTCGGCCCGACCTTCACCGTCCCGAAGCCGTACATCCTCAAGGAGACGGCGAAGATCTACGACCTTCAGGACCCGTCGATCAAGATGAGCAAGTCGGCGTCCACGCCGAAGGGCCTCATCAACCTCCTCGACGAGCCGAAGAGCACGGCCAAGAAGGTCAAGAGCGCCGTCACCGACACCGACACGGTGATCCGCTTCGACACCGAGAGCAAGCCGGGCATCTCCAACCTGCTCACCATCTACTCCACGCTCACCGGCAAGCCGATCGCCGAGCTGGAGCAGGACTACGCGGGCAAGATGTACGGCGCGCTCAAGACCGACCTCGCCGAGGTCATGGTCGAGTTCGTGACGCCGTTCCGCGAGCGCACCCAGCAGTACCTGGACGACTCCGAGACGCTGGACGCGATCCTGGCCAAGGGCGCGGAGAAGGCGCGCGCCGTCGCCGCCGAGACCCTCGCGCAGGCGTACGACCGCGTGGGTTTCCTCCCGGCCAAGCACTGAGGCGTACGACCGCACGGGTCCGCGCGGGCAGAGCGCTGCACATCACTTCCGCTGCGCCTGCCCACAGGACATCCGTGCCCGTACAGTCGATATCCGACGGCCGGGACGAGACGGCCGAGAAGACGACAGACGCGACGACAGGAGACGACGTGGGGACCGTAACGATCGGCGTGTCGATCGCGGTCCCGGAGCCTCACGGCAGCCTGCTCCAGGAGCGGCGCGCGGGCTTCGGCGATCCCGCGGCTCACGGTATCCCCACGCACGTCACGCTGTTGCCGCCGACCGAGGTCGACGCGGCCGACCTGCCGGCGGTCGATGCGCACCTCACCGAAGTGGCCGCGGCGGGCCGCCCGTTCCCGATGCGGCTGTCCGGCACCGGCACCTTCCGGCCCGTGTCGCCGGTGGTCTACGTGCGGGTCGTGCAGGGCGCCGAGGAGTGCGCCCGGCTCCAGCTGCGGGTCCGGGACGCCTCCGGGCCGATGGCACGCGAGCTCCAGTTCTCGTACCACCCGCACGTCACCGTCGCGCACGGCATCGACGAGGCGGCGATGGACCGCGCCTTCGAGGAACTGGCGGGCTACGACGCCGAGTGGCCCTGCACCGGCTTCGCGCTGTACGAGCAGGGCGCCGACGGCGTGTGGCGCAAGCTGCGCGAGTACACCTTCGGGGGATCGGTCGTACCGCCCCAGCCGGGCCACGCCGACCTGTACGTCCCGCGCTTCGCGCCGTGACGCGAAGGCCCTGGGGCCCTTCGTTCGGTTCGGGCCGGATCAGGGAGCGGGGCGCGAGCCCGGCGTGATCCGAACGAGAGGCCCTAGCCGAGCCGGCGGAACAGCGTCCGGGGCATGTGCCGGAGCGCCGCCATCAGCAGGCGCAGCGCTCCCGGCACCCAGACCGTCTCCGAGCGGCGGCGCAGGCCCAGTTCGACGGCCGTGGCGACCGCCTCCGGCGTGGTCGCGAGCGCCGGCCGCGGCCGGCCCGCCGTGCGGCGCGTCAGGACGAACCCGGGCCGCACGACCATGACGTGCACGCCGGTGCCGTGCAGGGCGTCGCCGAGGCCCTGGGTGAACGCGTCGAGGCCGGCCTTGCTGGAGCCGTAGATGAAGTCGGCGCGGCGGGCGCGTTCGGCGGCGGAGGAGGACAGCACGACCAGGGAACCGTGGCCCTGGGACTGGAGCGCGCGGCCGGCGGCCAGCCCCGCCGAGACGGCCCCGGTGTAGTTGGTCTGCGCGACCTGCACCGCGCGGAGCGGGTCGCGTTCGTCGTGCGCCTGGTCGCCGAGGACGCCGAAGGCGAACAGCACCATGTCGACGGGGCCTTCGGCGAAGACCTTGCCGAGGACGGTCTCGTGGGACTCGGGGGCGAGCGCGTCGAAGGCGACGGTGCGGGCGTCCGCGCCGAGCGCGCGCAGGCTGTCGGCGGCCTGCTCCAGGGCGGAGGAGGGGCGCCCCGCCAGCCACACCGTGCGGGCGCGGCGCGCGATCAGCCGGCGAGCGGTGGCCAGCGCGATCTCGGACGTGCCGCCGAGGACGAGCAGCGACCGGGGCAGTGCGGTGGGCGGTTCCGAGGCATCCTTCATGACAGCCGACCGTATCGCCCGTATATGACCGTCTTGGCGAAGAAACGCGGTGTTGACGCTCCCGCGCAGCGGGCACAGTCGGATCATGGACTGGCTGAAGAAGCTCCCCGGCATCGGGCCGATCGTCATCCGGCTGGCGGCCACGCACGCGTGGCGGTCCTACGAGCGGCTGGACCGGGTGAAGTGGACCCGGCTGGCCGCCGCCATGACGTTCGTCAGCTTCGTGGCACTGTTCCCGCTGCTGACCGTGGCCGCCGCCATCAGCGCCGCCACGCTCAGCCCGGCCCGGCAGAAGACCGTGGAGCAGAAGATCGCCGAGCAGTTCCCCGGCGTCCTCTCCAGCCGGCTGGACCTCACCTCGCTCGTCGACAACGCCGGCACCGTCGGCGTCATCGCGGGCGCGGTCCTGCTGCTCACGGGCATCGGCTGGGTCGGCCAGACACGGGACTGCCTGCGCGCGGTGTGGGAGCTGCCGGACCAGGAGGAGAACCCGGTGCTCGCCAAGGCCAAGGACGCCGGCATCCTGCTCGGCCTCGGCGGTGCCCTCCTGGTCACGCTCGCCACCTCCACCCTCGCCTCGGCCGCCGTCGGCTGGCTGTCCCGGCAGGCCGGCCTGGACGAACACAGCTGGGGCAGCGCGCTGCTGAGGACGGCCGCGTTCGCCGTCGCCGTCCTCGCCGACTTCCTGGTCCTGCTCTACGTCCTGACCCTGCTGCCCGGGGTCGAGCCGCCGCGCCGCCGCCTGCTGGTCGCCGCGCTGCTCGGCGCGATCGGCTTCGAACTGCTGAAGCTGCTGCTCAGCGGCTACATCCAGGGCGTCGCCGCGAAGAGCATGTACGGCGCGTTCGGGGTCCCCGTGGCCCTGCTGCTGTGGATCAACTTCACCTCGAAGCTCGTGCTGTTCTGCGCCGCATGGACGGCGACGGGCAGCAAGGAGGACGAGGGGGTCGAGGTCAGGGACGCGCCCGACGGCGCATCAGATCCGGCAGCGGCCACCGGCGATTGACCAGGAACACCCCTCCCCCGAGCAGCACCAGCAGACCACCCGCGATCGCCAGGGCGGTCCCGACGCCGCCGGAGCGGGACGGGGCGGCGGCGCTCGCCGCCGGCTTCGCACCCACCCCGCCGGCCGCGCCGGACGACGGCTGCGCGCCCTGCCCCGGGGACGCGCCGGCATCCGGTCGCGCGCTGCCCGGCGAGGCGCTCCTCGGCGGCACCAGCTCGCCCACCGGATTGACCTTGCCGGCCGCACGGAAGCCCCAGTCGAACAGCTTCGCGGTCTCCTTGTAGACCTCGTTGTGCTCGCTCTTGTCCGGGTTCATCACGGTGACCAGCAGTACCTTGCCGCCCCGCTCGGCGACCCCGGTGAAGGTGGCGCCCGCGTGGCTGGTGTTGCCGTTCTTCACGCCCGCGATGCCCTGGTAGACGGGCACGTCGCTGTCGCCGCTCAGCAGCCGGTTGGTGTTGCGGATCTCGGCGGAGCCGAACTTCGCGCTCACGGTCGAGCAGTAGTCGCGGAAGTCCTTC
The DNA here is from genome assembly GCF_016741855.1 of Streptomyces musisoli. Taxonomy (GTDB): domain Bacteria; phylum Actinomycetota; class Actinomycetes; order Streptomycetales; family Streptomycetaceae; genus Streptomyces; species Streptomyces musisoli. The sequence goes on from NZ_JAERRH010000004.1 coordinate 370,276, forward strand.
TTCTGGAGCCCGGAGCGGGCGAACAGCGTCAGGTCGTACGCCGACGACACCTGCTGCGGAGCGTCGTAACCGTCGGGCGAGACCACGTACGTGTCCAGCGCCTGGAGTTCCTCGGCGTGGTCCTGCATGTCCTCGACGGTCTGCTGGACACCGCCGTTCATCGACGCCAGCACGTGCACGGCGTCGTTGCCCGAGCGCAGGAAGACGCCGAGCCACAGGTCGTGGACGGAGTAGGTGCGGCCCTCCTTTATCCCGACCACGCTGGAGCCGGCGCCCACCCCTTCGAGGTCCTTCGGCGCCACCTTGTACCGGGTGCTCTTGGGGAAGCGGGGCAGCACGGTGTCCGCGAACAGCATCTTGAGCGTGCTCGCCGGGGGCAGCCGCCAGTGCGCGTTGTGCGCGGCGAGGACCTCGCCCGACTCGGCGTCGGAGACGATCCAGGAACGGGCGGTCAGGTCCTTGGGCAGCACCGGGACGCCGGGGGCGAGATTGACCTGGGTGCCCGGCTGCCCGAGCCGGGCACCGCCGAGCGTCGACATCTGGGCCGGGGGCGTGGCCGTCGGGCTCGTCGAGGGAGTCGGCGCGGCGAGCGCGGCGGGGGCGGTGACGGACAGGGACAGCAGTGTGGCGGAGGTGACCAGCAGGGATCGCCGGCCGGACTTCTTCGGTGCGGGCACGGTCGAGAACGTACCCGCACCGGACCGTGAAGTCCCGCCACCGGCTCCACCCGCGACACGGCACCGGAACCGGGACGGCGATACTGGGGTCAAGCTGTGCCCGACCGGGGGACGTCCCCCGGACCCCCGGCCGCCCGCGGGTGCCCGGTGTCGTGCGGAAAGGTCCGTCCCTGTGAAACTCAGCCGCCCTGTCTCCTGGTTCCTGCTCGCCTTCGGGCTGTGGAGCTGGGTCATCTGGGTCACTTTCGTCAAGAATCTCGTCGAGGACGGCAGCGGGCTCGCCTTCGACGACGGTCACCCGACCGCGTACTTCTGGGTGCACCTGCTGCTGGCGGTCGTCTCCTTCGTATTGGGGACGGTCATCGGGGTCATCGGGTTGCGCGGCCTGCGCGCACTGCGCCGGACGTCATAGCGGCGAGCCAGGGCCGCCCCCCGCTCGCACGGCTGTGTGAAACCTGTGAAACCCCGGCGGAATCAACGTCTCGGTAAGTTCTTCCACAACTGGTCAGAAAGCCCTTCCGCGGGGTGAAACCCGTGTGATTAGGTGAGCCGCGTCACTCGAGGGGGAGTGACCGATTCGTGCTGGGCCAGGGGTAGGGGCCGCGAAGGGCCCTGGGGAGGGCACCACCGTGCGATCTGTTCGCATGCGGATTCTCGTGACGTTCATCGTGCTGGCCGTCCTGGGTATCGGCGGCTGGCAGTTACTGTCGGCGCAGGACGACGACGACAAGGCCATCACCGTCGGAACGACGGACGCGGTCACCGCGCTCGACCCGGCCGGCGCCTACGACGCCGGATCCTGGGCCCTGTTCAGCAACGTCTTCCAGTCGCTGCTGACGTTCGAGCCGGGCGGGGTCGAGCCGGTCCCGGACGCGGCGCAGAGCTGCGCGTTCAAGGGCAGCGGCCTGCGGACGTACCAGTGCGTCCTGCGCTCCGGGATCACCTTCCCGAGCGGGCGCGCCATGACGGCCGAGGACGTGAAGTACTCCTTCGACCGGGTCAGGAAGATCGACTCCGATGTCGGCCCGTCGTCCCTGCTCGGCACGCTCGCCTCGGTCAGCGCCGACGACGCGCGCACCGTCACCTTCCACCTCTCGTCCGCGGACGCCACCTTCCCGCTGAAGGTCGCCACCGGCGCCGGTGCGATCGTGGACAAGGACAAGTACCCGGCCGACGCCCTGCGCACGGACACCGGCGTCGACGGGACCGGACCGTACACGCTGACGGCGTACACCAAGGGCCGGAAGGCCGAGCTGGCGCCGAACCGGCGCTACCGGGGCTACCTGAGCGGCACCGGCCGCCCCATCGAGCTGCGCTACTACGCCGACTCGCGGAAGCTGGAGCGCGCATGGCGGGGCCGCCAGGTCGACGTCGCCACCCGGACCCTGCCGCCGGACGTGCTCTCCGCGCTGAACCCGAGCGACCCGAACCAGCGGGTCACCGACTCCGACAGCGCCGAGACCCGCAACCTGTACCTCAACACCCGCTCCGGCTCCCCGCTGCACGACGCGCGGGTGCGCCGGGCGCTGGCCTGGCTGGTCAACCGGGAGCAGCTGGCCGCGACGGTCTACGCGGGCACGGTCGACCCGCTGTACTCGCTGATCCCGACCGGCATCACCGGCCACACCACCTCGTTCTTCGACAACTACTCGAAGCCGAGCACACAGAAGGCGCGCGAGCTGCTCACCGAGGCCGGGGTGAGCCTGCCCGTGCACTTCACCTTCGGCTACGGCATCAACCGGGAGGCGAGCGCGGAGGAGGCCGCTGAGCTGAAGAAGCAGCTGGAGGCGGGCGGCCTGTTCGCGGTGGACGTCAAGGGGTACGAGTGGACCGACTTCCAGAAGCGCTGGGCCGCCGGGAAGATGGACGCCTGGTCGGTCGGCTGGGTGGCCGACTATCCCGACCCGGACACCTTCGGCGCCGCGCTCGTCGGCACCGGCTCCACCATGAGCACCGGATACAGCAACAAGCTGGTCGACCACCTCATCCTGGACAGCCAGCAGTTCGCCGACCGCAGCCGGGCCGCGAACGACTTCAAGGAGATCCAGTCGGACGTCGCCCACGACGTCCCGCTGATCCCGCTGTGGCAGCGCAAGGAGTACGTGGTCAGCACCGAGGACGTCGGCGGCGGCCAGTACCTGGTGGACGGCACGGGCGTGTTCCGGCTGTGGCGGCTGGGCTGGATCTGACGACGGCTCCGCCCGGCGCGGCGCTCTCACTGCCGTACGGGCACTGATCCGCGCGGCGTCTTCACTGCCGTACGGACATGCGCCCCGGCAGGGTCACCGTCACCGCGAGTCCCTCGCCGGGCGCCGTCCGCACGGCCACCTCGCCCCCGTGCGCGTGCACCACGCCCTGCACGATGGCCAGGCCCAGCCCGCTGCCCGCGCCGCCGCCCGCCCGGAAGAAGCGGTCGAAGACACGGGCCGCGTCCTCCTCGGCCAGCCCGGGGCCCTTGTCGGCGACGCACAGCCGCACCGCCCCGTCCGCGCGCTCCGCGCCCAGCCGCACCGGCACGTCGGCGGGCGTGTGCGTACGGACGTTGGCCAGCAGATTGCCCAGCACCTGGCGCAGCCCCGACTCGTCGGCGTGCACCAGCAGCACCCCGTCCGCCGCCACGGTGACCGGCCGGTCCGGCTGCTGCGCCCTGAGGTCCTCGGCGGCCTCCCGCACCAGACGGCTGACGTCGACGTTCCGCAGGCGCAGTTCGGGCCGCTGGTCGAGGCGGGCCAGGGTGAGCAGCTCGTCGACGAGCCGGCCCATGCGCTCGGTCTCGGCGTTCATCCGGTCCCAGGCGCGCTTGCGCTGGCCCGGCTCGCTCAGCATCCCCTTGTCGTACAGCTGGAGGTAGCCGCGTATCGCCGCGAGCGGGGTGCGCAGCTCGTGCGAGGCGTCGGCGACGAAGCGGCGCAGCTGGGCCGCGGTGCGCTCGCGCGTGCGGTACGCCGACTCCACCTGGTGGAGCATGGAGTTGAGGGCCAGCCGCAGCTGCTCGACCTCCTGCGTCGGGTGGTGGCTGGAGGGCACGCGCCGGGTGAAGTCGCCCTCGGCGATGGCGGACGAGGTCTCCACCATGTCCTCCAGCGGCCTGAGCCGGCGCCGCACGCTGAACATGGTCAGGCAGCACAGCAGCGAGAGCAGCAGCGTGCCGACGGCGAGGTCGAGTCTGAGGGCCTTGGCTATGCCCTTGGTCAGGGCGTCGGTGGAGATGGCCAGCAGGAAGTACGGGCCGTCGGCGAGGCGGGTCGCGGTCACGCGGTAGGTGGCGCCGTGCACGGTGACGTCGTGCGGGGCCGGGTCCGTGGCGAGGGACCGCGGGCCGGCGACGGCGTCCGCGAGGGTGCGCTGGGCCTCGGTGGGCTGGATGCCGAAGAGGGCCAGGGGCTTGCCGCGGACGTCGACCGCGGTGAAGATCGAGTCCGGGGTGAGCTGCTGGTCGACGTGCTGGGGCGCGATGCGGTCCCGGACGAAGTCGAGCACGCGCAGCGAGTCGACCTGTTGCAGGGTGAGTCCCGAACTACCCAGCGAGTCCCGCGTCTTGACCAGTTCGGTGTCGATCTGGCCGACCAGGTAGTGCCGCATCCCCATCAGGCTCACCGCGGTCGCCACCACGATGCCGACGGCGAGCAGCCCGACGTTGGCCAGGGTGAGCTGGCCGCGCAGGGAGTTGACCCCGCGCCAGGTGCGTGACCTCATGCGAGTCCGTATCCGACCCCGCGCCGGGTGGTGATCACCGGAGGGCCGAGGGTGTCGAGCTTGCGCCGCAGATAGCTGATGTACGTCTCGACGACGGTCGACTCCGACGGAACGTGCTCGTACTGCCAGACGTGGCGCAGCAGTTGCTCCTTGGGCACGATCCGGCCGCCGTTGCGCACCAGGAACCGCAGCAGCGCGTACTCGGTGGGGGTCAGCTCTATGGTGCGGCCCGCGCGGTGCACCGAGTACGTCGTCTCGTCCAGTTCCAGATCGCCGTATCTGAGGGGCGGGCGCTCGGGGATGACGTCGGAGTGGCGGGTGCGGCGGAGCACCGCGCAGATCCGGGCGACGACCACGTCGATGTCGAACGGCTTGGTGATGTAGTCGTCGCCGAAGCCGAGGGCGCCGACCATCTCGGCGGGGGAGTCCCGCGCGGTCAGGAACACCAGGGCCAGATCCGGCTGGCGGGCGCGCAGTTCGCGGCCCAGGGCGCGGCCGTCCCCGTCCGGCAGCATGACGTCGAGCAGGGCGGCGTCGGGCCGGGTGCGCTCGGTGAGCGCGAGGGCCTCGCGGACGCCGCCCGCGGTCATCACCTCGAAGCGGTGGTAGCGCAGGGCGATGGCGAGGACGTCCGCGATGCTCTCCTCGTCCTCCACGACCAGCACGGTTCCCAGAGCCGTCATGCCCCCAGTATCGGCCGGGCCGCCCGCTCCGGGGCCGGAACGAGCTTTGGAGTTCCTTGTGAGTCATGGGGGACGGGTGCCCAGGCGCGCGTGCGGATGCCGATCCTGTAGCCCAGGACCTTTGGGGGACCGACTACCGAAGTACCTTCTTTTTAAGGAGAGTTGAGAGTGACGGCATGGACACGGTGGTGTTACCGGCACCGGTTGGTGGTCCTGTTGTTGTGGGTGGGGGCGCTGGTCGGCCTGGGCTTCTCCGCCTCGGCGGCGGGCAAGGACTACACGAACGTCTTCTCCCTCCCGAACACGGACTCCAACCGGGCGTACGACCTGATGGAGAAGGCCTTCCCGGAGAGCGCGGGCGACACCGACACGGTGGTGTGGAAGACCGACGGCGGGACGGTGCGTGACCCGTCCGTGAAGGCCGGCATCCAGCCGGCACTGGACAAGATCGCGAAGCTGGAGGGCGTCGGCGGGGTCACCGGCCCCTACACCGGGGCCCAGGGCGCGGCGCAGATCAGCCGGGACGGGCGGATCGCCTACGCCCAGGTCACGTTCAACAAGCAGGCGGAGAGCCTGCCCAAGGACCTGATCCAGAAGGTCGTCGACACCGCGCAGGACGCGAGGCGGGACGGACTCGAGGTCGAGTTGGGCGGGCAGGCCATCACGCGGGTGCAGGAGCCGCCCCAGGGCCTCGCGGAGATGGTCGGCATCCTCGCCGCGGCCGTCGTGCTGTTCCTGGCCTTCGGCTCGTTCCTCGCGATGCTGCTGCCGATCGGGATCGCCGTCTTCGGTGTGGGCACGGGCATGTTCTCCGTCCAGCTGCTCAGCCACACCACCGACATCCCCGACCTGGCGCCGCTGCTGTCCTCGCTGATCGGCCTCGGCGTCGGCATCGACTACGCGCTGTTCATCGTCACCCGGCACCGGCGCGGCATCCTGCGGGGCATGGACCCCGAGGACGCGGTGGTCGTCGCCCTCAACACCTCCGGCCGGGCGGTGCTGTTCGCGGGCGGCACGGTGTGCATCGCGCTCGCCGGCATGCTGGTGACGAACCTGCGCTTCCTGGACGGCGTGGTCATCGGCACCGCGCTCACGGTCGTGCTCAGCGTCATCGCGGCCACCACCCTGCTGCCGGCCCTGCTGGGCTTCCTCGGCCCGCGCGTGCTCAGCCGCAGGCAGCGCCGCAGGCTCGCCGCGGACGGCCCCGAGCAGGAGCAGGCGAGCGGCCTCGCGGCCCGCTGGTCGCAGCGCGTGCAGAAGCGCCCCCGTACGGTCGCCGCGGTCGCCCTCGTCGTCATGGCCGTGCTCGCCCTGCCGGTGCTGTCCCTGCGCCTGGGCGCGGCGGACCAGGGCAACGACGACGAGTCCCTGACCACCCGCAAGGCCTACGACCTGCTCGCCGAGGGCTTCGGCCAGGGCTTCAACGGCCCGCTCCAGGTGGTCGTCTCCGGTGGTGGCACGGCCGGCCTGGTGAAGGACATCCAGGGGACCGAGGGGGTCGCCCAGGCCGGCGCGCTGCCCCCGCGCCAGGGTGTGACGGTCGTGCAGGTGATCCCGAAGACGTCACCGCAGTCGAAGGCGACCGACGACCTCATCGACACGCTGCGGGACGAGGTGATCCCGGAGGCGAAGGTGCAGGCCCACGTCGGTGGCGCCACCGCGATCTACAAGGACTTCGCGTCCGTCACCGGCCACCGCCTCCCGTACTTCGTCCTGACGATCATCGGCCTCGGCTTCCTGCTGCTCATGGTCGCCTTCCGCTCCCTGGTGGTCCCGCTGACGGCCGCCGTGATGAACCTGGTCGCCGCGGCGTCCTCCTTCGGTGTCCTCGTCGCGGTCTTCCAGTGGGGCTGGGGCCTGGACCTGCTGGGCCTCGGCAAGGAAGGTCCGATCAACGCCTTCCTGCCGGTCATCATGCTGTCCCTGCTCTTCGGTCTGTCCATGGACTACCAGGTGTTCCTGGTCAGCCGGATGCACGAGGAGTGGGTGCACACGAAGGAGAACGCGCGTGCGGTGCGCGTCGGCCTCGCCGAGACGAGCCGTGTGATCAACTCCGCGGCCCTGATCATGGTCTGCGTGTTCATGGCCTTCGTCCTCAGCGGTGACCCGGGCGGGGCGATGGCGGGCGTCGGCCTGGCGGCGGCGGTCGCGCTCGACGCGTTCATCCTGCGTACGGCACTGGTGCCGGCCGCGATGCACCTGCTGGGGAACTCCAACTGGTGGCTGCCGGGGTGGCTGGACAAGCGGCTGCCGCACCTCGCGGTGGAGCCGAAGGAGGAGGGGACGGAGGCCGTACGGGCCGAGGACTCCGTTTCGGTGGTCCACGGCTACGTCCGCACGGCCGACGGCGATCCGGTGGAGAAGGCCGCGGTGACCCTGCTGTCCAAGGGCGGGCGTCAGCTGGACCACGTGATGTCGCTGGCGGACGGTTCGTACATCGTGTCGGTGCCGGGCCCGGGCTCGTATCTGCTCGCGGTGACGGCGGGGACGCACGGCCTGAAGGCGCGGCACGTGGTCGTGGGAGAGGGGCCGCTGGTGTACGACGTGGAGGTGGCGGAAGGCGATCTGGACGCGGTCAACTAGCCTTCACTTCCGGTCCTGACGAGCCGCCCGGTTCGATGAGCCGCCCGGTTCAATGAGCCGCCCGGCGTCGAGAGCGACGCCGGGCGGCACCGGGTGGTGCGACCGTCCCGCCTGCGGCCCGGGTCCGCCGGCGGTCACCCGTCCCGCCTGCGGCCCGGGTCCGGCAGCGCCTTCGTCATCCCCGGCAGGAAGTCCGTGAACAGCTCGTGGATCTCCAGGACCAGTGGCCGCAGCACGCGGAACCGGGCCAGGGAGACGCCGCGGGCGGTGAGGCGGGCCCCCCGCCGGGCCAGACGGTAGCTGCGCTCCCGCCCCTCGGTGCGGTCGAAGATCCAGTACAGCACCAGGCCCATCTGGGAGAGCCACATCAGCTCCGGCAGGACGTCCCGCAGCTCGGGCGCCACCTTGGACCTGGAGCCGGCCAGCACCTCGCGGTGCACGCTGACGGCCTGTTCGCGGGCGTGCTCGCTCTCCGGGGAGAAGGGGCTGAGCGGGCTGTCCGGGTCGGCGGCGTTCTTGAAGAACTGGACCGCGAACTCGTGGTAGGGCCGGGCGATGTCCAGCCAGGCGGTCAGCACGCCCGCGAGCCGCGCCTCCAGGTCGGTCTCCCGGTCCAGGACCTCGCGGACCGCCGCCTGGTGATCGGCGGCGATCCGGTCGTAGAAGCCCTGGATCAGGTGCTCCTTGCCCTCGAAGTAGTAGTAGGCGTTGCCGACGGAGACCCCGGCCTCCTGGGCGATGGCCCGCATCGTCGTCTTGTCGTACCCGCGCTCCTGGAACAACCGCATCGCGGTCTCCAGGATCAGCGCGCGGGTCTGCTCGGACTTGCTGCTCTGGGGGCCGGCCGCCTCGGGGCCGTCGTTCTTCGCGGGCACGGTAGAAGAGCCTAACGAGTGGCGGGGGCGCCTCCGGAACAGGACGGCGGCTCGTAGGTCCAGCCCGTCCCCGGGTGGTACGACCAGCCGTCGGCCCGCCGGTACGCCTGTCCTCCCCACCGCGCGCCCTGAGGGTGCGCCTGTCCGGCCGGCCGCTGCGCCTCGCGCCACTTCGCCGCGGCGAGCACCGCCCCGCGGGCCAGCTTCGCGCCGGCCGGGGTGGCGAGCCGGTGGGCGAGCGGGCGGTGCTCGCGCAGGGCCCACAGGACGACGATCCAGGCGCGCGAGCCCCGGTAGACCTGCCCCGAGTCGCCGACGACGGTGATCTCCTCGAGGGTGCGGGCGTGGTCGAGCCCGGGGAAGCGGGCGTGTGCCCCGGCCGAGCCGGCCGGCAGCAGTTCCAGCGGCACCAGCTGGGACTGGCGCGCCAGCCAGTGGCGCAGGTGCGTGCACAGGGCGCACTGGGCGTCGTAGAGGACGGTCAGCCCGCGGACCGGGGCGCCCGTGGCACCCCGGCCCTCGGTGGTCACGGCGGTCATGCCGGTCACGCCCCGGCCGTCGGGGGCGCGATCCACTCCTGCGGCCCGACCGGGGGGAGCTGCTCCCGCTCCAGCACCCCGCGCCGGCGGATCCGGTTGAGCACGTACACGTTGCCCAGGTGCATCACGCCGAGCACCAGCAGGACCACGCCCAGCTTGGTCGACAGGGCCTCGAAGACGCCGCGGGTGTCCTCGATCGTGTCGTCGCCGCTCAGGTACAGCGCCACGAATCCGAGGTTGACGAGGTAGAAGCCGACGACCAGGAGGTGGTTGACGGCGTCCGCGAGCTTTTCGTTCCCGCGCAGCACGTCGGCGAGGAAGACCCGGCCGTTGCGGCTGAGCGTGCGGGCCACCCAGACGGTCAGCCCGATGCTGACGACCAGGTAGATGACGTAGGCGATGACGGTGCGGTCCATGCCCCACCCCTTCTTGAACGCGTTCAAAACGCTGGCACGACTGACTGTAGACCTGTTTTTGAACGCGTTCAACCGGGTTGCGGGGGCGGCCTCCGCGGCCCGGTGCCGGGCGGAGTCGGAGGGGGTCAGCCCCGGCGGCCCAGCGCCGGGCGTTTGGTGTAATCCGTGAAGCCCAGGACGTTCCCCCAGGGGTCGGCGATCTCCACGGTCCAGCCGGTGACCGCCTGGGAGAGTTCGTCCAGGGGCTCGATTCCGGCGGCGGCCAGCTCCCGCGCCGCCGCCCGCGCGTCCGGCACCTCCAGCCAGACGCGCGGCGCGGGCCAGGGCGGCGTCCGGTGCCGCAGCTCCTCCTCGGCCCGCAGCAGGATGCCCGGCGTCTCCGCGCCGACCTTCAGCAGTGCGATCCCGGCCTCGTCGAACCGGAAGGCCACGGCGAACCCGGCCCGCTCGTAGAAGGCGACCGCCTCGCCGAGGTCGCCGACGGGGAGCAGCACGTTGTCGAAACCGAGCAGTTCGTACGACTCTTCGTCTGACATGTAGTCAGATTAGGAGCAGTGGTCCCGGGAAGCGAGGAGCCCCACCGGAGCGGACTCCGGTGGGGCTCCTTCGCGGTCCCGTCAGCGGGTCACTGCGGGAAATTCGGGTCCAGGGCGGTCTCCGCCGCGTGGCTGGTGGTGATGCCCGAGGCGGTCCCCCGCAGCAGCACGCCCTTGTGGTAGAGGTCGCCCGAGACCAGCAGGTCCGCGTCGCCGTCGCGGTCGAAGTCGCGCAGGCGGACGAACAGCCCGAGCATCTCGGAATCGGTCGGGCTGCCCGGCACGCCCGCCGTGGCACGGGTGAACCACTGGGAGCCGGTGCCGGTCAGGCCGCTCCTGCCGCCCCGCAGGACGTGCACACCGCCCGCGTTCGGGACCGGGCCGGACTCCTCCTCGGGCACGCCGACCGCGAGGTCCGGGTAGCCGTCGCGGTTGGTGTCGCCGGCGGAGAGGGCGTAGCCGAACCCGTCGTTCCGCGTGGCTGCCGTCGCCACTCCGGAGGTGGACTGGGTCAGCCGGTAGGAGGTGGTCGGGCCGCTCGCGCCGCCGCGCAGCACCACCACGGAGCCCGCGCCCTTGTTGTACGGCTTGTCGCTGACGGCGAGGTCGCCGTAGCCGTTCTTGTCGAAGTCGGCGATCACGCCGGTCGCGCTGAAGTCCACCTGCGAGGCGTTGTAGGTCGTGTACTTGCCGCGCTTGACGGTGGAGCCGCCCTGTACGAACCACGCGGCCTGGACCATCTTGTCGTTCTCGTAGCCCTGACCGACCACGTACAGGTCGGTGGCGTTGTCCTTGGTGACCTTGCCCGCGACGATCGCGCTCGGCTCCAGCACGTGGGCGCCGCTGGGGCTGACCTCCAGCCTGCTGACGCCGCCCGTCGTACCGGTCGTGGAGAAGCCGCCCCGGTAGACGAAGAGGGTGCCCGCGACATCGGTGACGGCCAGGTCCGGCTTGCCGTCGCCGTTGAAGTCGCCGGCGGCGAGGGCCGCACCGAACGCCGTGCCGGACTTGGCCGGGATCCGCGTGGCCTTCGCGCCGAGGCCCGTCCTGGCGCCCCACAGGATGGTGACCGCGCCCGCCCCGGTCTTCGTACCGACCTTCTCGGTGCGGTCGGCGACGGCGAGGTCGGCGTACCCGTCCCGGTTGAGGTCGGCGTTCGCGACCTGGTCGCCGAAGGTGTCGGCGTAGCCGCCGGCGTCACCGGCCTTGCCCGGGATGTTGGGACTGTCCTGGGTGAACCGGACCGTCTTCGGTCCCGGCCCGGTCGCCGTGCCGTAGGTGACGGTGACCTCGCCGCCCCAGCCGGAGGCGTAGTCCCGGTAGCCGTCGCCGTTGAAGTCGTCGGCGTACTTGGCGGGGGCCGCGTTCGCCGTCCCGGCCGTCAGGGCCACCAGTCCACCGGTGAGGGCCAGCGCCGTGGCCGTCGCCACGGCGGGGAATCTGTGGGTGCGCATGTATCTCCTTGATCGCGTACCCGGAAGACACTCAGGAGGCCCGCACGGTTGTACGGCGAAGGCCGCCGCTGTGACCCGCGTCCAGAGACGGGGCCGAGTCGCCGGCGGCGCCACGCGAGGGCGAGGTGTGACGGGATCAGGTGACCACCGACGACGACGCGACCGTCCGCGCCCGGTCGTACAGATCGCGGGCAGTGCTGTCGGACTGCCCCACCGCATACACGGTGGCCCGGTACACCCGGCGGTGACCGGCGCAACGGCGAAGACGACCGAAGGCCCCGTCCCCGGTGCGTGACCGGGGGCGGGGCCCGAGTGGCCGTCGGCGTACGGCGATCAGTAGCGACGCGTGATCAGCGCGCGCTTGACCTCCTGGATCGCCTTCGTGACCTCGATACCGCGCGGGCAGGCGTCCGTGCAGTTGAAGGTCGTGCGGCAACGCCACACGCCGTCGCGGTCGTTGAGGATCTCCAGCCGCTGCTCGCCCGCCTCGTCACGCGAGTCGAAGATGAAGCGGTGGGCGTTCACGATCGCGGCCGGACCGAAGTACTGGCCGTCGTTCCAGAACACCGGGCAGGACGACGTGCACGCGGCGCACAGGATGCACTTGGTGGTGTCGTCGAACCGCGCGCGGTCCTCGACGGACTGCAGCCGCTCGCGCGTCGGCTCGTTCGTCTCCTTGGTGACCAGGAACGGCATGACGTCCCGGTACGCCTGGAAGAACGGCTCCATGTCCACGACCAGGTCCTTCAGGACCGTGAGGCCCTTGATGGGCTCGACCGTGATCGGCTTCTCGGGGTTGATGTCCTTGATCAGCGTCTTGCAGGCAAGGCGGTTCCTGCCGTTGATCCGCATCGCGTCCGAGCCGCAGATGCCGTGCGCGCACGACCGGCGGAAGGTGAGGGTGCCGTCGAGGTCCCACTTGATCTTGTGGAGGCCGTCGAGGACACGCTCCTTCGGGTCGATCTCCAGCTGGAAGTCTTCCCAGGTCGCCTCCGCCGAGACCTCCGGGTTGAACCGGCGGACCCGGAAGGTGACCGTGATGTAGGGGGAGTCGGCGAAGCCGGGCTCGGGCTGGCCGGCCGCGTCCGCCTTGTCCAGAACAGGGGTAGCCATCAGTACTTACGCTCCATCGGCTGGTAGCGGGTCTGGACGACCGGCTTGTAGTCGAGACGGACGGTTTCCGAGCCGTCGGCGCCGACCTCGCGGTACGCCATGGTGTGGCGCATGAAGTTGACGTCGTCGCGGTTCGGGTAGTCCTCGCGGTAGTGACCGCCGCGGGACTCCTTGCGGGCCAGGGCCGAGACGGCCATGACCTCGGCCAGGTCGAGCAGGTTGCCCAGCTCGATCGCCTCGAGGAGGTCCGTGTTGAACCGCTTGCCCTTGTCCTGGATCGCCACGTTCTTGTACCGCTCGCGCAGCTCGGCGATCTTCTCGACGGCCGTCTTGATCGTCTGCTCGGTGCGGAACACCATGACGTTGGCGTCCATGGTCTCCTGCAGCTCACGCCGCAGGGTCGCCACCCGCTCGTTGCCGGTGGAGTTGCGCAGCCGCTCGATCTGCTCGACGACCAGGGTCTCCGGGTTCTCCGGGAGCTCGACGAAGTCGGTCTTCGCGGAGTACTCGGCGGCGGCGATGCCCGCGCGGCGGCCGAACACGTTGATGTCCAGCAGCGAGTTGGTGCCCAGGCGGTTGGCGCCGTGCACGGAGACACAGGCGACCTCGCCGGCCGCGTACAGACCCGGGACGACCGTGGTGTTGTCCGCCAGGACCTCACCCTCGACGTTCGTCGGGATGCCGCCCATCGCGTAGTGCGCGGTCGGCTGGATCGGGATCGGGTCCGTGTACGGCTCGATACCGAGGTAGGTCCGCGCGAACTCGGTGATGTCCGGGAGCTTGGCGTCCAGCTGCTCCGGCGGGAGGTGGGTGAGGTCCAGGTAGACGTGGTCGCCCTCGGGACCGCAGCCCCGGCCCTCGCGGATCTCCGTGTAGATGGAGCGGGACACGACGTCACGGGACGCCAGGTCCTTCATGACGGGAGCGTACTTCTCCATGAAGCGCTCGCCGTCCTTGTTGCGCAGGATGCCGCCCTCACCACGCGCGCCCTCGGTGAGCAGGATGCCCATGCGCCAGATGCCGGTCGGGTGGAACTGGAAGAACTCCATGTCCTCCAGCGGCAGGCCCCGGCGGTAGACGGCGGCCTGGCCGTCACCGGTGAGGGTGTGCGCGTTGGAGGTCACCCTGAAGAACTTGCCGCAGCCGCCGGAGGCGTAGATGACGGCCTTCGCCTGGAAGATGTGGATCTCGCCGGTCGCCAGCTCGTAGGCGACGACACCGGCCGACTTCTTGACGCCGTCGACCTCGGTGATCAGCTGGTCCAGGACGTAGAACTCGTTGAAGAACTCCACGCCCTCCTTGACGCAGTTCTGGTACAGCGTCTGGAGGATCATGTGGCCGGTGCGGTCCGCGGCGTAGCAGGCCCGGCGGACCGGGGCCTCGCCGTGGTTGCGGCTGTGACCGCCGAAGCGGCGCTGGTCGATGGTGCCGTTCGGGGTCCGGTTGAACGGCAGACCCATCTTCTCCAGGTCGAGGACGGCGTCGATGGCCTCCTTCGCCAGGATCTCGGCGGCGTCCTGGTCGACCAGGTAGTCACCGCCCTTGACCGTGTCGAAGGTGTGCCACTCCCAGTTGTCCTCCTCCACGTTGGCCAGCGCGGCGGCCATGCCGCCCTGCGCGGCGCCCGTGTGGGAGCGGGTGGGGTAGAGCTTGGTCAGCACCGCGGTGCGGCTGCGCTTCGTCGACTCGATGGCCGCGCGCATGCCCGCGCCGCCGGCGCCGACGATGACGGTGTCGTACTTGTGGATCTTCATGATTCTCGCAGCCCCGTGCCTAGCGGATGTTCGGGTCGAAGGTGAAGATCACCAGCGTGCCCAGCAGGATGGTGAACACCGTGGCGGTGTAGAGCAGCGCCTTCAGCCACATGCGGCTGGCCGGGCGCTCCGCGTAGTCGTTGATGATCGTGCGCAGGCCGTTGGACCCGTGCAGCATCGCCAGCCACAGCATCACCAGGTCCCAGACCTGCCAGAACGGGGACGCCCAGCGGCCGGCCACGAAGGCGAAGCCGATCTTGGAGACGCCGCCGTCCAGGAAGAGCTGGATCAGCAGGTGGCCGAGGACGAGGACGACCAGCACGATGCCGGACAGGCGCATGAACAGCCACGCGGCCATCTCGAAGTTGCCCCGGGTCGACTTCGGGGTCTTCTTGGTGCGCTTGCGCGGGGCCTCGATCAGCGGGGCCGGGTTGTCGACGGTGTAGACGGGGGCGCCCTCGACGGGGCCGACTCCGGACGCGGGGGTTTCAGTCGTAGACATCGGCGTCAGCTCCCAAAGAGGGCACGGAAGGCGTGGCCCAGTACCGAGTAGACGGAGCCGAGCATCAGCACGACCCAGACGACACCGACGACCCAGAACATCTGCTTCTGGTAGCGCGGGCCCTTCGACCAGAAGTCGACGGCGATGACGCGCAGGCCGTTGAGCGCGTGGAAGAGGATGGCGGCGACGAGGCCGTACTCCAGCAGCGCGACGATCGGCGTCTTGTACGTGGCTACGACCTTGTCGTAGTCCTCGGGGGAGACACGCACGAGAGCGGTGTCCAGCACGTGAACGAACAGGAAGAAGAAGATGAGGACGCCGGTGACTCGGTGAGCCACCCAGGACCACATTCCTTCCCGGCCGCGGTACAGCGTTCCAGCCGGCACGGAAGAACCCTCCGGGAGCGGGGACTAGGGCCGCGCCGGCTTCACTGTCGGTCGGGCCCGGCCGGGTACGGTCCACCGGCCCTCTGCATCGTAGCGAGGCGCCGCGTCCTGCTTTACGGGGGGCCTACCTGTGTGATCAAAGTGGCACGCGGTTGGGCTAGCCGGAGCGGCCACCGGGGTGGAGTGCCCCGTTATCTACCGGTTGCGGGTGCATTGTGGCTGGTCGCGCCCGTGTGGCGGCAGCCGCAGAGCGAAGCCGGCCTCGCGCCCCTCAGCTGGACCAGGAGACGCCCGCGTGCCAGACGGCGCAGTTCCTCCGCCGCTGTCACCCGCTCCTCCTCCGGATCGTTCGCCAATCGTGACCGGATCGCTTCGAGAATGCGGTCGATGACCTCGCCCGGGGGCACATCGCCCAGATAGATGACGAACGCGTGCCCGAAGCGCGCTTCGTACGCGGCGTGCGCCGCGCTCAGGGCCGTGTGGGCCGCGGAGTACGTGTCCTCGGGCAGCTCGGGCAGGGGCTCGCCCGCCAGGGCCTCCGCCAGATCGGCCGGTGAGAGGTCGTACGCCGCCTCGTCCGCCGCCGCCAGCAGGGACTCCGGGTCGGGGTAGGGGCGGTGGTCGGCGATCCGGTCGGACCAGCGCGGGCTGTGCAGGCAGTGCAGGAGAAGGGCGCGCGCCTCGTCCGCGGGAGCCGTGTTGAAGGCGTCGAGAGGCTTGGGGAGATACGGCAGGTGGTGGGCGGGCAGCGTAGGTCCTCGCGTCACATGTGGTGTGGCAGGGGATGCTGTGAAAGGTGTGTCGTCAGGTTATCGAGAGTGTTCATGCTGTGTCCGAGGGATAGCTGAATTTCACCCGAACGGGAGAGTTTCGGGTCACTCAGGTGACCGCTGGGTCCGGGAGCGGTCGTACGTTGGCAGGGTGATCCAGCACAGGCGCCGGCGTTCGGCGCGCCAGGTGGCAAGGAAACGGGCGGTGGTGGCCGCCGCGTTCGTCGGGACGGTCGCGCTCGGCACGGGTGTCGGCGTGTGGGCCTCGTCGGACGGGGACGACGGGACGTCCGGGGGCGGCGCGCGGCAGTCGTCGTCCGGCCGGTTCTCCGGCACCGGCGACGACCCGGCGACCGCGGGCACACCGTCGGCGAACCCCAGCCCGAGCCGGTCCTACCCCTTGTCCCGGACGCCGCGCACGATACCCGCGGTGCGCTCCCACACCCCGGCGCGCGGGCCCGGCTGGCAGCCGCGCGGCGGCGAGCGGGTGGTGGTGAGCGACGCGGCGCTGGCCGACGAGGGGCGGCTGATAGCGGGAGAGCTGGGGCTGACCTACGCGGGGGAGAAGAGCGACACGCGCCCGGGCGACGTGCGGCTCGCGCTCGGCGGCGGGGGCGGCGACCGGGAGTCGTACACGATGACCGTCCGGGACGGACGGGTCGACATCAGCGGGCCCGGCGAGGCGGGCGTCTTCTACGGCACCCGCACCCTGAAGCAGGAGATCCGCGGCGCCGGCAGCGCCCCGGAGGGGGTCGTACGGGACGAGCCGGCCAAGCCGGTGCGCGGGTTCATGCTGGACATCGCGCGCAAGCCGTACAGCGAGGCGTGGATCGAGGACCGGATACGCGAGCTGGGCGACCTGAAGTTCAACGAGCTGGGCCTGCACTTCTCCGACGACCAGGCGTTCCGGATCGAGTCCAGCACCCACCCCGAGATCGTCTCCCCGGTCCACCTGACCAAGGCGCAGGTCAAGCGGATCGTGGACCTGGCGAACAGCCGGCACATCACCGTCGTCCCCGAGATCGACTCGCCCGGGCACCTGGGCGCGGTCCTCGCCGCCCATCCCGACCTGAAGCTGCGCAACGTGGGCGGGGTGGCGACCAGGGGCGCGATCGACATCTCCAAGCCCGGCTCCGCGAAGATCGTCGACGATCTGCTGAACGAGTACGCCGGGCTGTTCACCGGAAGCCAGTGGCACCTCGGCGGCGACGAGTACCAGGCGCTGACGGTGAAGTCCCCCGAGGCGTCCTATCCGCAGCTGGCCGCCGCCGCCCGGCAGAAGTACGGCTCCGGCGGCACCGTCGCCGACCTGGCCACCGGCTGGCTGAACGACCGCGCCGCCACCGTCCGCGCCCACGACCGGACGATGCGGGCGTGGAACGACGGCTTCCTCCGGGGCACCTCCGTGCAGCCCGCCAAGGACCTCCGGGCCGCCTACTGGACCGGCAAGGAGATCGGCGCCCGGCAGCCGGCCGAGTACCTGAGCGCCGGGCGGAAGCTCGTCAACTACAACGACGAGTTCCTCTACTACGTCCTCGGGCAGCCGCAGACGTTCGTGTACCCGACGGGGCAGCGCATCTACGAACAGTGGAGTCCTCGGGTGGTGCGCGGCACGACCGCCGTACCGGCGCGCTACGACGGGCAGATCCTCGGCGGGACGTTCGCGGTGTGGGGCGACTTCCCCGACGCGCAGACCCAGGAGCAGGTCGCCGCCGGCGTACGGATGCCGCTGCGGGCCACCGTGCAGAAGCTGTGGGACCCGGGCAGGCCCGCACTGTCCTGGGCCGACTTCAAGGCGCTGGCGAACCGGCTGGGCTGAGAACCGGATGGCCGCACGGCGGCGTCCGACCGTATGTTCGGGTGCTCGCGCGCGGGCTCGGGGAGAGCCGCGCGCCCTCTCAGCTCTCGTGTTCTCCGGGGGACCGCTCCATGACCGCACCCGTGCCCGCGCCGCCGCACGCCGCCCCGCCCGGCCCCCGGTTGCGCTCACCGTCCGGCCTCGCCCGGGCCACCGCCGTCCTGCTCGGGCTCGTCGCCGCCACCGGCGCCTTCGCCTGCCGCGAAGGCGATGCCGTTCGCCGACGCGCTCGGAGATCGCGGCGGCCGTCCTCGCCGTCGCGGTAGTCGTCCGCCTGACCCGTATGCGGGAACGCAAGGTCCTCTCCGGTGAACTGCCGGCACCGCTCCCTGGCTGAAAACTCGTGGCTGTGACACTCCCGCGCCGTCGCACGCAGTAAGGGGAAGTGCGGGCTCCGTACCGGTCGGCGCCCTGGCGAGGGAGGCATTCATGAGCCTGGTGGACCTGATCGCACAGGCCGACGAACGCGGACTGGCCGCCAGCGGCTTGGCTTGTTTGGATCGGTGTCTGCCGCTGCTCGGCGGCGACGACGACCTGCTGCGCCCCCTGTGGGCGAGCCTCGCCGACGACTCCGACTGGACCGACGGCCTGGCACGGGCCCAGGGCGCGGTCGGCTCCGCCGGACCCGCCGGCGACGAGGCCGCCCGGCTCGCCCGCCGGATGCTGGAGTCGACCCCGGCCGAGCGCACCGCCGACGCGGTACGGCCCTGGGCGGACGCCTGCTCGGTCGCCTCCCTGTGCATCCACGGGCTGCTCGACCCGGCCGCCGACGGCACCCCGGCCCCGGACGGCCTGGACGCCGGGCGGGCCGGGGACTCGGCGGACCTGCCCCCGCTCGTCACCGCCGAGCTGCGCCGGCAGGCCGCGGTCCTGGAACTCCTCGCGGGTCACGGCGCCCAGGGGCTGCGCGGGGCGCTGGAGGTGTCGGTGGAGGGGCGCCGGGTGCTGCGGGCGGTGGTCTCGCGCCGGGCGCGCAGTGCCGCGGAACCCGGGGCGTGAGGGGAAGCTGTGACCTTCCTGCGGCGGACGTGGGGCGGTCCTGCGACGGTTGGCGAAACGTCGGAGAAACGTTTCGAAACCCGGTGACGGAACCTCGTGCCGGCTCGCTCTTCCCTATGTGACAGCCCAAGTGACAGCTCATGTGACAGCCCGGTCCGTGACAGCACGGCAGGACGCCAGGCCGCACGCCGCGGCGAAGCCCGTCCGGTGGGCGGCAGACGCGGTGGCGACGATGCGCGAGGGTGCGCGGGTGCGGCTCGACTACTCGGCGCAGAGCCTGTGGCGGGTGGACCGGATGATCGAGGAGATACGCCGTGAGGGACCGCCGTACGCGGCCGTCGAGAGCGTGCTGCGCGGCTTCGGCGCCTACGCCGGCGAGGTGATCGTCCGGCAGACCGGCGCCGAGTGGTGGGCGACCGGCGGCGAGCACTGGGTGCGCACCCCCGACGGCCGGCTGTGGGACCCGGTCGAGGAGGCCCGCCGCTGCTACGGCGGCCACGGCTCGCTCCGGCTGCTGTGCCGGGACGCGACCGCATCCCGCTGACCGGACCCGGCCGGGAGCCGCCCGGCTGTGACACTTCCGTCGGGGCCGACGCTGATGATCCTGGAGGGCGACGGACACGGGCGGAGCGTGTCGCGCCGCGAGGGGAACGCCACGCAGTGGCCAGGAACTCGGCACGAACGAGGACGGTCTTGGGCCAGGGAGGGGAACCCCGCCGCCCGCAGCCGCGGGACGGGGAGCTGGGCGCGGCGGTCGCGCGGGCCCAGGAGGGTGACGAGACCGCCTTCGCGGTGGCCTACCGGATCGTGCAGCCCGGCCTGCTGGGTTATCTGCGGGGCCTGGTCGGCGAGGACGCGGAGGACGTCGCCTCCGACGCCTGGCTGGAGATCGCCCGGGACCTCGGCCGGTTCCGGGGCGACGGCGCGGGCTTCCGCGGCTGGACCGCGACCATCGCCCGGCACCGCGCGCTGGACCACTTGCGCCGGCAGCGGGTGCGGCCGCGGGCGGCGCAGCTCGAACAGGACGCCCTGGAGCTGCCCGGCCGGCACAGCACCCACGACCAGGCCCTGGAGTCGCTGTCCACGGAACGCGCGCTGGAGCTGGTGCGCGGGCTGCCCCGGGACCAGGCCGAGGCGGTGCTGCTGCGGGTGGTCGTCGGCCTCGACGGCCCGGCCGCCGCGCGCGTCCTCGGCAAGCGCCCCGGCGCCGTCCGCACGGCCGCGTACCGGGGGCTGCGCCGCCTGGCCCGCCAACTGGGCACCCACGGCCCGGCGGGCGGGAAAGCCGGCGGTGTGACGGATGGCGATCCCCCGACGCTGGGTGAGTCGAGATGAACGGCAGCGGGCGCGGGACGTATGTAGAGGCGGCCGGCGCCCCGGCCGCGAGGACGCGCGGCACGCCGGCCTCCGGGACGTACGGGACCACGGCGGCCGCCGACGGCTCCGGGCACCCGCCCCCGACGCCTTGCGCGTGCGCGTCCGGTGCGGCCCGCGGGCGTGTGGGTGAGGGCGTGTCGGTCGGCGGGTGTGCGGGTGAGGCGGTGGCGGTGGCGGTCGGCGGGTGTGCCGGTGCGGTCACGGTGATCGCCGGTCGTGCCGGCGCGGGTGCGCGAGGGTGCGGCCGTGCGGGGCGCGTGTGGGAATCGGTGTACGGGTTTCCGGGTGGACCGGACGAGGACGGGAACGGACATGGGTGAACGGCACTGCGGGGAAGGGCCGCCCGGCTGCCGGTGCGCACACCCCGGCGGCACCGTCGCCGCCCCCGAGCCGGCCGACCCCTCCGGCGGGTTCGCCGGGCTGGAGACACTGTTCGGCGCCGCGCTGCGCGCCGAGGACGTCGACCCCGACGCCGAGCGCCGCGCCGTGGCCGCCTTCCGGGCCGCCCGCGCCGCAGGCACGCACGGCGCGCGGTCCCGCGCCCGGGACGACTGGCGGCCCGGGCGGCCGCGCCGCGGCCGACGCTCGCTGCGGACCACCCTCTCGCTGGCGCTCGCGAGCCTCACCGTCGGCGGGGTCGCCGTCGCGGCGATCGGCACCGCCGGTTCCGGCACGGACGGCGACCGCCCCGCCGCGCGCCGGCCCGCGGTGCCGCCGGCGAGCGCCGCGCCCGCCCCGGGCCGGCCGGCGGCCGGCACCGCGACCGACGGCCCGACGGCCGATCCGTCGGACACCGGACCGGCCGGGCACCCCGCGCACCCGGCCACCGCCCGGGACACCCTGGCCCACTGCCGTACCTTCGTCCGGGCCGGGGAACGGGGCGGCGCCCTGGAGGCGACGGCCTGGCAGCGGCTCGTCACCGCGGCGGGCGGCCGGGAGAAGGTCGCGGCCTACTGCGCCGCCCAAGTGGCGCAAGCACAGGCACACAACGCCGACAAGGCGGATGATCCCGGCAACACCGGCAAGGGTGAGAACAAGGGCGGAAGCCCGGGGAAGCCGGGCGGCGGGAAGGCGGCCGGCGGCAAGCGGTAGCCGCCCTCCGGCTTCGCCGAGGCAACGGCCGGGGCCGCCACCCCCCACAGGAGAGGCCCCGGCCGTCGCGCGGACGGGCCGCGCACGGCCCGTACTTTCTTCAGCGCCGTGAGTGCGGTTTCTGTCACACCCGGCCACGCCGAAACCTCACCCTGCGCACATCAGAACCCGGTCACGAGTTAGTTGCATCTTCTACAGACATGGACGAGCAGCGGTTTAACGCCGTAACGTGCCTTTCGCGCCGACCGAAGACAGGCGTAAAGGGAGTACGGTGCTGGGGGACGACGCGGAGCTGACCGCCGCGGTGCGTGCGGCACAGGACGGGGACGAGACCGCGTTCCGTACGGTGTACCGCGCCGTGCAGCCGAGGCTGCTCGGATACGTGCGCACACTGGTCGGCGATCCGGACGCCGAGGACGTCGCGTCCGAGGCCTGGCTCCAGATCGCCCGGGACCTCGACCGGTTCAGCGGTGACGCCGACCGGTTCCGCGGCTGGGCCGCCCGGATAGCCCGCAACCGCGCCCTGGACCACATACGCATGCGCGGCCGCCGTCCCGCCATAGGCGGCGACGAGACGGAGCTGACCGGCAGGGCCGCCGAGTCCGACACGGCCGGCGAGGCCATCGAGGCCCTGGCCACCGACAGCACCCTCTCCCTGATCGCCCGGCTCCCGCAGGACCAGGCCGAGGCGGTCGTCCTGCGCGTGGTCGTGGGCCTGGACGCCAAGACCGCCGCCGAGACCCTCGGCAAACGCGCGGGTGCCGTCCGTACCGCCGCGCACCGCGGACTGAAACGGCTCGCGGAGCTGATCGGCGCGGATCCGGAATCGGCGGGCGGACTCGACGCGCTCCCGCCACAGCGAGAACCGCGCCGCGGCGCGGTGACGTCCGCAACTGTGACGCATACGCGTGCGCGGACGCAGAAGGACATGTGATGGCCGACGAGCAGTACAAGTGGCTGAACCGGGAGACGGCGGAACGCCTACTGCGCGGTGAGCCACTGGAAGCCGTCGACGCCTCTACCCGTGACCAGGCCGAACGCCTTTCCCAGGCGCTCGGTGCGCTGTCCGCCGAGGCGGCACCCGCATCCGGTGAACTCCCCGGCGAGCAGGCCGCGCTGGCCGCGTTCCGCAAGGCCCGTGAGGCCGCCGAGGCGGAGCGGACCGCGGCCGCCCACGCCCCCGCCGCCAACCGCCCCTCCGTACCGGGCGCCGACGCGGGCCTGGTCCGCATCGGCGCCCCGGTCCGTACCGGAATCCCGGCCGGGCGCCGCCGCCGGGCCCGGCCGGTGCGTCTGGCGCTCGCCGCCGCGCTGGCCGTCGGCACGCTCGGCGGGGTCGCCATGGCCGCCGGCGGCGGAGTGCTGCCCACGCCGTTCGGCGACGAGCATCCCCGCCCCGGCGCCTCCGTCACCGCCGGTACGACCACCGGGCCGCCGCTCACCTCGCCCTCCTCGCCGGTCACGCCCGGCGGGGAGGCCGGCACGGGCGCCCCGACCGGGCGTGCGGAGGGGAGCCGCGGCGCCGGTTCCGACGAGGCCGCGGGGAAGGGCGACGACAAGGACCGGGGCGGTGCTCCCGGCTTCGGTGCCCCCTCCGCGACGTCCGGCACCGGTTGGCACGGCGTCGCAGCGGCCTGCCGTGCCCTGCGGGACGGCAAGGGCCTGGACACCGGCCGCAAGCGCGCCCTGGAGAACCTCGCCGGCGGTCCCGCCCGCGTGACCAGGTACTGCAAGGTCCTGCTGGCCGCCGGCGGCTCCGCCTCCGGCAGCGCGAACGGCGGCACCGGCAACGGGCAGGACGGGGACGAGCCCACGGGCAAGGACGGCAAGTCCAAGGGCGACAAGGGCGACAAGGACAAGGGCGACAGAGACAAGGGCGACAGGGACAAGGGCGACAGGGACAAGGGCGACAGGGACAAGGGCGGCGGCCGGCACAGGGGCAGGGGGGACGACGACGCCCGCGGCCACGGCCATGGCCACCGGGGCCACCACGGCTGGGACGGCCGGCACCGCGACGGCGCCGCACCCGCTCCCGCTCCCTCCGCCCACGTCCGGCACCCCGCCCACCCGGGCGACAACCGTCCCACCCCGTCACCGAGCCCCACGTACACGGCACTCTGACCTGCCCGGCGCTCCGCCCCGGCGCCACCCGCCCGCCCCCCGCGCCCCGGCATCACCCGTCCGTCCGGCGTCGCCTCGCCCCGGCGTCGCCTCGCCCCGGCGCCACCCGTCTGCCTCCCGCGCCCCGGCATCACCCGTCCGTCCGGCGTCGCCTCGCCCCGGCGTCGTCTCGCCCCGGCGCCACCCGTCTGCCCCCGCGCTCCGCCCCGGCATCACCCGTCCGCCCCACGTCGCCCCGCCCCCCCGTCCGTCCGGCGTCGCCCCGCCCCCCCGCATCACCCGTCCGCTCGGCGTCGCCCCGCCCCCGCATCACCCGTCCGCCCCGCATCGTCCTGCCCCCGCCTGCCCCCTCATCTACCCATCGCACCGCCCTGACCTGTGGTTTTGGACGGTGTTGAAAATTTTTCGGCGTGAGGTGTGACGTTTCCGGGGCCCGTGACGCAGTACTGAGTGAGCCGACTGGTCATCGGCCGTCGCACTGAGCCGGGGTTCCCCCCGTACCCAAGGCTCGTGCACCTGGCGCGGGCGGGGCACGTTCCCCCGGTCCCGCCCGCGCCCCGCAACGCAACCCACCGCCCCGCTCTCCCCGGCAGCCGCCTCTCACCAGGAGACGACGACCTTGTCGCCGATCCGCACCTGGGCGAAGAGCGAGGCCACCGCCGCCTCGTCCCGGACGTTCACGCACCCGTGCGAGCCGCCCGCGTAACCGCGCGCCGCGAAGTCGTACGAGTAGTGCACCGCCTGGCCACCGCTGAAGAACATCGCGTACGGCATCGGTGCGTGATAGAGGGTCGACACATGATGCCGTGACTTCCAGTAGACGCTGAACACACCTTCGCGGGTCGGGGTGTACTCCGTGCCGAAGCGCACCGACATCGTGGACAGGGTCCGCCCGTCGATCATCCAGCGCAGCGTCCGGCTGGTCTTGCTGATGCACAGCACCCGCCCGGTCAGACAGCGCGGATCCGGTGCGGCGGCCGGCTGACCGCCCGTCGGATACAGCTCCCACCGGCCCGGCGGACGCGTCATCGCCACCAGCCGCCGCCAGGTCTCGGTGTCCGTCGCACCGGTCCGCGGCAGCCCGCGCTTGCCCTGGAAGCCCCGGACCGCCTGCACGGTCCGGTCGTCGTACGACCCCGTGGGCCCCTCGGTCAGCCAGGCCACCTGGCGCAGCCGCGCCTGAAGCTCCCGCACCCCCGGCCCGCCGTCCCCGCGCGACCACAGCACCCGCGGCGCCGGCTGGGCGGCCGATGCCGTCCGGGCGGGCCCGGGACTTCCGCCGGCCGGCAGCCGGACATGCACCGGAAGGCGGTGTTTCCCGTCGGCGCCCTGCGGCTGCACGGTGCAACCGCACAGCGCGGCGAGCGCGGTGACCGCGGCGGCGGCCGAGGCGAGCAGGGCGGCAGGTGTCCCCGGGATCCTCATGCCGAAGATGCTTCCCCGCGTGACCGGCGCCGAACTACGGGGCATGGTGAGTTGGTACGGGTCGTACTGCGGAGGCATCCATGGCACGTGAGTCGGAGTCGGGCCTGCCGATCGAGCCGGTCTACGGACCGGCCGACCTGACCGGCTGGGACGCGGACCGGAAGCTGGGCGAACCGGGCGCCTATCCGTTCACCCGGGGGGTGTACCCGACGATGTACACCGGCCGCCCCTGGACCATGCGGCAGTACGCGGGCTTCGGCACGGCGGCCGAGTCCAACGCCCGCTACCGGCAGCTGATCGCCCACGGCACCACCGGCCTGTCCGTCGCCTTCGACCTGCCGACCCAGATGGGCCACGACTCCGACGCCCCCCTGGCGCACGGCGAGGTGGGCAAGGTGGGCGTGGCCGTCGACTCGATCGAGGACATGCGGCTGCTGTTCGACGGCATCCCGCTGGACCAGGTCTCCACGTCCATGACGATCAACGCGCCGGCCGCGCTGCTGCTCCTGCTCTACCAGCTGGTGGCGGAGGAGCAGGGGGTGCCGGCCGACCGCCTGACGGGAACGATCCAGAACGACGTGCTCAAGGAGTACATCGCGCGCGGTACGTACATCTTCCCGCCCAAGCCCTCGCTGCGGCTGACGGCGGACATCTTCAAGTACTGCACCGCCGAGATCCCGAAGTGGAACACGATCTCGATCTCCGGGTACCACATGGCCGAGGCGGGCGCGTCCCCCGCGCAGGAGATCGCCTTCACCCTCGCCGACGGCATCGAGTACGTCCGCACGGCGGTGGCGGCCGGCATGGACGTCGACGGCTTCGCCCCCCGCCTGTCCTTCTTCTTCGTGGCCCGTACCACGCTGCTGGAGGAGGTCGCCAAGTTCCGTGCGGCGCGCCGGATCTGGGCGCGGGTGATGCGGGAGGAGTTCGGCGCGCGCGATCCCAAGTCGCTCATGCTGCGCTTCCACACCCAGACGGCCGGGGTCCAGCTGACGGCCCAGCAGCCGGAGGTGAACCTGGTCCGGGTCGCCGTCCAGGCCCTGGCGGCCGTCCTCGGCGGCACCCAGTCGCTGCACACCAACTCCTTCGACGAGGCGATCGCGCTGCCGACGGACAAGAGCGCGCGGCTGGCGCTGCGCACCCAGCAGGTGCTCGCCCACGAGACGGACGTACCGGCGACGGTGGATCCCTTCGCGGGCTCCTACGCGGTCGAGCGGATGACGGACGACGTGGAGGAGGCCGCCGTCGGCCTGATGCGCAGGGTCGAGGACCTGGGCGGGGCGGTCGCGGCGATCGAGCAGGGCTTCCAGAAGTCCGAGATCGAACGGAACGCGTACCGCATCGCGCAGGAGACCGACTCGGGCGAGCGGGTCGTGGTGGGTGTGAACCGCTTCCGGCTGGACGAGGAGGAGCCGTACGAGCCCCTCCGGGTGGACCCGGCGATCGAGGCCCGGCAGGCCGAGCGGCTGGCCCGGCTGCGGGCGCAGCGGGACCAGGGGGCGGTGCGCGCGGCGCTGGACGCGCTGCGGAAGGCGGCGGAGGGTGAGGACAACGTCCTGTACCCGATGAAGGAGGCGCTGCGGGGACGGGCGACGGTGGGAGAAGTGTGCGGGGCACTGCGGGACGTGTGGGGCAGTCACGTACCGAGCGACGCGTTCTGAACGACCTGTCCGGCGGCCCGGCCGACCCGCCCCGGACCGGGTGTCGTACCCCCGTGCGACACTCCTCGCATGTTCGGCGTGATCGACCTCCCCACCTACCTCGCGGGCCTGACCCTGATCGTCCTGCTGCCCGGCCCCAACTCCCTCTACGTCCTCTCCGTGGCCGCTCGCCGTGGCGTGCGGGCGGGTTACACCGCCGCCGCGGGCGTGTGGTGCGGGGACACCGTGCTGATGACGCTGTCCGCCGCCGGCGTCGCCTCGCTGCTCCAGGGAAACGCCCTGCTGTTCGGGATCGTGAAGTACGCCGGTGCCGGATATCTGACCTGGCTGGCGATCGGGATGCTGCGGTCCGCGTGGCAGATGTGGCGGACCCGGCGGGAGCAGGCCCTGGAGGAGGCCGCGCCCGCCCGGACCGCCGACGAGCGGCCCTTCCGCCGTGCCTTCGTCGTCAGCCTCTTCAACCCGAAGGCGATCCTCTTCTTCGTCGCCTTCTTCGTGCAGTTCGTGGACCCGGGCTACGCCTACCCGGCGCTCTCCTTCGTCGTCCTCGGCACCCTCGCCCAGGTGGCCAGCTGCCTCTACCTCAGCGCGCTGATATTCGGCGGCACCCGCCTCGCCGCCGCCTTCCGGCGCCGCAGGCGGCTGTCGGCGACGGCCACCTCGGCGGCGGGTGCCCTGTTCCTCGGTTTCGCGGTGAAGCTGTCGCTGGCCGGCGCGTGACGCCTCGCCGGACCGTGGGCACCGGACGCCCCTGACGCCCGTCCCCGCACGTGCGACGGCCCGGGCATCCCTGCCCGGGCCGTCGCACATGCCCCGCTCTCAACCGGTCGGTACGCCGAACAGGAAGGCGAGCGCGCTCAGGACGATCGCGCCGACCGCGAACGCGGTGCCGAGGTCTCCGGGACCCGGCGGCAGCGGCGGCTGCGGCTGGGTGCGCTTGTACGTGACGTACCCGGCGAGGCAGGCGACGGCGAAGATCCACAAGTGCGCCGGGCTGTCGATGTGTAGCGTCATAGGCGGGCCCTTCGGTCCCGGGGTCCGCCCGTCGCGACTCCACATCTCGCGGGCGGACCCCTCGTGCCTGGACCACCACGGCTGTGGCGGCCCGGGTACGAGAGTCGGCCGCCTCGGCCCGTCCCGCATGTGCCGGACAACTTCCGGACAACCGGCGCCCTGGTCAGACCGCGGATCAACGCGGTTGAATTACCGGATAACGGCGGGTTGTCCGGGCCGGGCGGGGAGGGGGGCTGGGTGCCGCGACCGAAAAGCGGGATCAGGCGCGACGTCAGCGCCGAGATGCGCGCCCTCGCCCAGTTCCTGCGTGACTGCGTGGACGAATGCGGCATCACGCAGAAGGAGCTGGCCCTCACGATCAAGGTCTCCGAGCAGCGCCTCAGCGAGTTCATGCGCGGCGAGGTACTCCCCCTGCCCGACGTCGTCAAACGGATCGTGGCCGAGACCGTGCCCACGGCCCGCCGGCCCATGATGACCAGGCGGGCGGAGCGGCTGCACGGGGCGGCCGAGGCGGCACCCCACGCGCCGGCCCTGGTCCGCTCGGCGCGGCAGGTCGAGACGCTGCTGGCCCAGAAGGAGCGCCTGTTCCAGGACTTGGACGCGCTGCGCAGGGACGGCGCCCTCCTGGTGGCGTTCCTGATGCGCATGATCGCGCGGCTCGACCGGCAGTTGCGCGATCTCACGGCTGAGCGGGACGACCTGCGGCGCGACCGTACGGCGTACTCCGCCGAACTCGACGCGCTGGGCCGGGAACTGTGGCGCACCAAGCAGCAGCGCGAGCGGGCGGGCCAGAAGCTGGAGACCGCGCAGGAGCAGCGGGCCGAGGCCGAACAGCGCTGCGTCGCCGCGCAACTGGAGATCGAGGAGCTTCAGGCGGAACTCGCCAAGCTGCGCGCCGAGCAGGGCGCAACGGCCGGGGAAGCGGCCGACGGGACCCGGTCCACCTCACGCCAGGACGGCGTCACCGAACTGTCCGACGACATCGACGACGCCCTGTCGAAGATCGACACGGTCCTGCACACGCAGGCCGAGAACATACAGCGGCTCTCGGAACCCGAAGACGACACGCCGTCCGGTTATCCGCCGGACAACCCGGCGGCCGGTGACGACGGGTCCCGGCCCGACCGGCCCGACCGGACCGCTCGTGGCGCGGAGCCGGACAGCGCGCCCGAGGACCGGGCGGACGGAGCCGAGGCGGCGCCCCCGCCGCCCACGACCGCGGCCGAGGCCGCCGGCTGCGGCCCGCTCCACGTCCTGCGGTTCGCCGACACGCTCTGGCGCGACGGACAGCACGCCACGCTGGTCGCACAACTGGAGCGCGCCGTCGTGCTCCAGACGCCCGAGGAGATCGAGACGACCCGCGGGCTCCTGAAGGGGCTGAAGGACGGGCACGACATCCACAGCCTTCTCGAGAGCGTTCTGACGCGGCACAGCAGGCGCCCGCGGACCCCGGCGCCCCCGCCGCCGGAGTCTTCCGAGCCGACCACGCGACCGCCGGCGCCGGCCGGCTTCGTGGCCCTCACGGTCGCCCCGCACACATGCGGCACGGTCAGGCCCTGTCCCATCGAGGAGGCACCCGACACCCCGCCACGGCACAGCACCGCGGTCCGCGCGCTGCTCGACCGGCACCGTGCCGACACCCTCCTGCTCCCCGGCTCCTCGCCGGCGAGGCCGCCGATGCTGGACCGGCAGGACGAACGTGAGCGGCTGGTCCGCGTGCTCGCCCGGGGCCGGTCGGTGCGCCTGACCGGGGCGCGCGGATCCGGACGCACCACCCTGCTCGACTGGGTGGCCACCGACTGCTCCGGCATCGCCCCCGACGGCGTCGTACGTCTCTCCGGCCACGGCAAGGACGCCCCGGAGCTGCTGTACGAACTGTGTGCCGCCGTGTTCGACCTCAAGGGGCACCGGATCGGACGGGCGCGGCTCGACAAGCTCCTCCCGGAGATCGGGGCGATCGTCGTGGTCGACGACCTGGGGTTCGGCGGCGCCGAACTCGATGCGCTCCTCGATGCCACTCCCGAATGCGCGTTCCTGTTCTCCGCCACACCGCACACGCCCGAACCGTCGGGCGACGCGTACGTCCAGGAGGTCCACCTGAGCCCCCTCGGACCGGAGGCCGGGCGGGAGCTGCTGAGCTTGTCGGTGGGCCGCGAGCTGACGGAGAACGAGGGCTACTGGGCGACCGACGTCTGGTTCGTCACCGAGGGCCTGCCCCTGAGCCACGTCCAGGCCGGGGCGCTCCTGCGGTACCGCACGCACACGTCGCTGCCGCGCGTGGCCCACGCGGCCGCTCCCGCCGCCCTGCTCGCCTCCTGGCTGAGCGAGGACGCCCGCGAAGTGCTGCGGCTGGCCGTGGCCCTGGGCGGTGAGGTACCGCACCACTGGCACCTGCCGGTGCTCCTGGGCCGGCCCCACTCCGACACGGCCGTGGCCGAGCTGGCCCAGTGCGGGCTCGTCACCGCGGCCGGCGCGCGGTACCGGCTCGCGGACGGGGTCGTGGCCCAGTTGGAGGCGGAGGGCTACGGCGTGGGCGCGATCGACCGCCTGCGCTCCATCGGCGAGTACTACGCCTGGTACGCCGGGCACGCGGAGGTCACCTCCCATCACGTGGCCCTGGAGGCCCCCGCCGTCCTCGCCACGCTGGCCGGCCTCGGCGCTTCCGCCGGCCTGCCGTGTGCCGTGACGGCTGTGCAGCTCGCGCGGGCCGCCTCGGCGAAGCTCGCGGCCGCGGGGGCCTGGGACGCCTGGGGGCGTGCCCTGAACCACGGGCTGCACGCGGCCCACGGCCGGCGCGAGGCTGCCGCCGACGCGGCCTGTCTCCGGCACGAACTCGGTCTGCTGGCCCTGTGCCGCGGCGACGGCGACGCGGCCCGTGCGGCGCTGTCGGCGGCCGTCGACGCGCACACCTCCGTGTCGGACGCCGAAGGCGCGGAAAGAGGCCGCCGCGCCTTGCGGCTGCTGTCCGACCGCCGGGCCACCGAGCCGGTGGCGACGAGGCTCCACCTCGCCGCTCCCGCCCCCGCGTAGCCAAGGGCAGTGGACTAGGCCGCCGCGAGGGCTCCCGTGCGGTCCGCGTACTCCCGCAGGCCCTCCGTGGTGTCGCCCGCCCAGCCGACGTACCCGTCCGGCCGGACCAGGAAGACGCCCGGGCCGTAGGACTCCGGCGCCGACACCAGCGACCGGACCCCCGGCAGCGACGCTCCCAGCAGCGTCCAGTGCGGCCCCCGATACGCGTCGAAGAGCCGGGTGCCGTCCACCCGGCCGTCCGGCGCGCGGTCGCCCGCCCGGAGAGGGGCCGGAGCGGTACGGGCGTCCACGCTGAGCGACGACTCCCGGTAGCCCACCCCCAGTTGCACCGTCGCCTTCCCGCGCCGCACCTCCCCGCGGTGAACCGCCGTCGACAGCCCCAGCATGTCGGCCGCGTTGGCGCGCCGCTCCTCCTCGTAGGTGTCCAGCAGGGCCCGTGGCGCACCGTGCCGCAGGACCGCGCCCAGCTTCCAGCCCAGGTTGTAGGCGTCCTGGACACTGGTGTTCAGGCCCTGGCCGCCGGCCGGGGAGTGGACGTGCGCCGCGTCGCCCGCGAGGAACACCCGGCCCACCCGGAAGCGGTCGGCGAGACCGGTGCGCGGCCGGAAGTCGGAGATCCAGCGCAGCTCGGTCACGTCGTCGGCGTCCAGGTGCGTGTACGTGGCCACCAGCTCGCGGACGGCGTCCAGCGTCGGCTCGGTCCCGGTGCCCTCGGGCAGGCGGCCCTGGAGCTGGAAGTCGTCCGTGCCGGCGAGCGGGCACAGCGCGAGGCCGGTGTCCCCGGCCCCCGGGAAGATGTGCCAGTGGTCGCGGTCGAGGCCCGTCAGCCGGACGTCCGCGACCAGGCACGACGCCGGGTCGACCGGCTCCCCGGCCATGCCGACGCCCAGCGCGCGCCGGATCACCGAGCGGCCCCCGTCGGCCGCGACGACGTACCCCGCCCGAAGATCCGTGCCGTCGGCGAACCGCACGCTCACGCCGTCCGCGTCCTGCTCCAGACCCGTCACCTCGCGTCCGAACGCGACCCGGCCGCCCAGTTCCACCAGCCGCGCGTACAGCACCTCCTGGGTCCGCCACTGCGCGACCATCAGCGGCTCGGTGTAGGGCGTGCCCTCGTCCGCCGGGATCCTCTCGAACATCGGCTGCTCGCCGACCCGCTCGCCGTCCTTCCAGATCAGCCGGGCCGGGTAGGGGCCGCCGGCCGCCCGGATCGCGTCCAGCACGCCGAGGTCCTCGAAGACCTCCAGGGTGCGGGGCTGGATCCCCTTGCCGCGCGAGCCGGGGAAGAGTCCCTCCTCACGTTCCACCACCAGCGCCTCCACCCCGCGCCTGGCGAGGTCGATACCGAGGGCCAGACCCGTCGGACCCGCTCCCACGATCACGACATCCATCACATATCCCCTTAACGTCGTTAAGTGCGGTCGTCGGCAACCGTGCCCTTAACGCTGTTAAGCTGTCAAGTGTGAGCCCCGAGAAACGCGCCCCCCTGGACCGACGACGCGTCGCCGACACGGCGCTGCGGCTCCTGAACGAGGCCGGCCTGGAGGGGCTGACCCTGCGCGCCATCGCCAGGGAACTGGACGTCAAGGCGCCCGCCCTGTACTGGCACTTCAAGGACAAGCAGGCACTGCTGGACGAGATGGCGACGGAGATGTACCGGCGGATGGTCGCCGGCGTCACGCTCGACCCCGCCGACACCTGGCAGGAGCGGCTGCTGAAGGCCAACCGGGGGCTGCGGGCCGCGCTGCTCGGCTACCGCGACGGTGCCAGGGTCTTCAGCGGCTCACGCTTCACGGGCACGGACCACGCCCGCGAGATGGAGGCGACCCTGCGCCTGCTGACGGAGGCCGGCTTCACGCTCGCCCAGGCCGTCCACGCGGCCCGCGCCACGCACATGTACACCCTCGGCTTCCTCATCGAGGAACAGGGGGTCCAGCCGCTCCCGGACGAGCGCCGGGAGGGGTT
This sequence comes from Streptomyces musisoli, assembly GCF_016741855.1. Taxonomy (GTDB): domain Bacteria; phylum Actinomycetota; class Actinomycetes; order Streptomycetales; family Streptomycetaceae; genus Streptomyces; species Streptomyces musisoli. Next base: position 402,802 of record NZ_JAERRH010000004.1, read on the forward strand.
CGACGTCGGGGAACGCGCCCGGCGGCTGGCCGGGTACCCGCTGGCCGCGGAGGCGGGGGAGCTGCTCTTCGACGGCTATGACGAGCAGTTCGAGGAGGGGCTGGCACTGGTGATCGCCGGCATCGGGGCGCGGTACGGGATGCGGTGAGCGCCGACCACGGTGGGCGGTATGCGCCGACGACGGTGGGCGGTATGCCGTACGCGGCACGGAAGGCGCGGGCGAAGCCGGTGGCGCGCGCGAACCCCACCGGGCGGCGATGACCTGGACGGGGGCGGCGCACGGGGCGGGGTCGGGCGACTTCATGCCGCCACTTCGCGTTCACCGGGCGTTCCGGCGGGGGTTGCCGCCCGGCGTCGAACACTTTCTACGGTCGCAGCGACCTGCCCCTGAGACGACCTGCCCAGAGAGCCCGGGTGTACGTGTGACCAACCGCTCCCCGAAACTGTCGGTGATCATCCCCTGTTTCAACGTCGAGACATATATTCCGGAGACGGTCGCCAGCCTCGTCAACAACGCCCGAAGCGACTTCGAGTTCCTGCTCGTCGAGGACCGGTCGACCAAGGACCGGACCTATGAGGCGTTGCTGGAACTGACGAAACGGCTGCCGAACAGCAGGGTGATCCGGCACGAGCAGAACGGTGGACTCGCCACCGCGCGCAACACCGGCATCGACGCGGCGGAGGGCCGCTACCTCACCTTCCTCGACGGCGACGACTGGCTCGCCCCCGGCTACCTCGAGAGCCTGGTGGACCACATCGAGCGCCTGGACGTCGACTTCGTCCGCACCGACCACGTCCAGGTGACCGGCGTGCAGCGCTCCGTCCACCGGGCCCCGGAAGGGCGCCGGAACATCCCGCTCGACCCGCGCGGCTCGATCCTCCCGGTCGGCGAGACGACCATGGTCGACTACCCGTACGCCTGGGCCGGCATCTACCACCGGCGGCTGCTCGACCGGGGTCTGCTGCGCTTCCACGACGGACTGCGCACCGCCGAGGACCGCCCCTGGATCTGGGAGCTGCACCGCAGGGCGGAGTCCTACGCCGTCGCCGGCCTGCGCGGCGTCTTCTACCGCCGGGGCGTCGCCAGCTCCCTCACCCAGATCGGCGACGTGCGCCAGCTGGACTTCTTCCGCTCCTTCGACCTCGTCCTCAGCGAACTCGCCGACGACCCCGAGGTCGGCACCCTGCGCAAGAAGGCCCTGCGCAACTACTGCGTCGTCATCGCCCACCAGCTCCTGACCCGCGACCGGTTCGAACGGAGCGTCGCCGCCAGGCTGCGGCAGCTGGCCGGCGAGGCGCTGGGGCGGATGGCGGAGGAAGAACTGAACGAGGCGCTCGTCGGCATGGGCGAGCAGCGCGTACACGTCCTGCGGCGCATACGCGGCGGCATGAAGGGAGTCGCCGCATGAGCGGCACGGACCGTACGGACACGTCAGCGGGCACGGGCTCGGCCATGGCCTGGGGCACGCCCCGCAGCGGCACCACCCAGATCTTCTTCTCGGCCACCCAGTACGCGGCCGCCACCGTCACCGCCGCCCTGCGCGCCGGACTCTTCGGCCCCCGCGCCGAGCACCGCCGCATCCTCGTCGTCAGCAACACGGCCGCCGTGCCCGAGGTCGGCACCCCGCTGGACCGGATGGCCGGGTTCGAGCGGCTGCGCCCCGAGTTCGACGAGGTCCGCTCCTGGAACGACTTCATCTCCCCGCACCACCCGGCCGGCTGGTCGCCGCGCGGCCAGGACCTGGTGCTGTGGGAGAAGGCCGTACGCCTCGCCTGGAACCTGGGCGACGAGCCGGTCGAGATCGCCTGCGAGTCGATCCAGGCCAACCCCTCCCGCGCGGTGGCCGACATCTTCACCGACAGCCCGATCCACGTGTACGCGGACGGCCTGATGAGCTACGGCCCCACCCGCAACCGCATCCCGCACCAGATGAGCAGCCGCATCGCGCGCGTGCTCCACCTCGACCTGATACCCGGCCTGCGTCCGATGCTGCTGGCCGAGTACGGGGTCGAGCCCGTGGCCGTGCCGAACGAGGCCATCGTCGAGGTCCTCGCCCACATCGGCGAGGAGGGCGCCGGCATCCTCGCCGACCGCATCCCCGCCGAGGACCGCCCCACCGCGGTCCTGCTCGGCCAGTACCTCTCGGCCATCGACCTGATCACCCAGGACGAGGAGGAGGAACTCCACGTCCGCATGCTGCGCGCCGCCGCCCGCGCCGGACACCGCGGCGTCCTCTTCAAGCCCCACCCCAGCGCCCCCTCCGTCTACAACCGGACGCTGGAGACGGAGGCCGCGGCCCTCGGCGTGCGGCTGACCGTCCTGAGCGAACCGGTGCTCGCCGAGACCGTGTTCGCCCACCTCCGGCCGGAACTGGTCATCGGCTGCTTCTCCACCGCGCTGATGACGGCCGCCGCCTTCTACGGCATCCCGGTCGCACGGGTCGGCACGGAACTGCTCCTGGACCGCATCACACCGTACGAGAACAGCAACCGCGTCCCGCTCACGATCATCGACGCGGCCCTGCCCGACGCGGAGCGCGACGAGGTCGGCACCCCGCTCCCGCTCGGCACGCTCGGCGGGGAACTCGGTCCGCTCGTTCGCACCGTCGGCTACTGCATGCAGTCCCGCAAGCACCCCGGCCTGCACGGGGAGGCGGCCGCCTGGCTCGCCGCGCACCTCGCCGGGCATCAGCGGTACTTCAAGAAGCGCCGCCTGACCGCGCTCCGCCTGCCCGGCGGCAGCCCCGTACGCGCCGAGGCCCTGCGCCGCCACCCGGCGGTGCGCAAGGCCGTGAAGCAGATCCGCGCACGTCAGCGGTAACCGCGTCCGGAAGACAGCCGGCGGCCGGCGGGAGCGATGGCTCCCGCCGGCCGCCGGCTTGCGTCCGCGGCGAGGACCGGCTCAGCGCACGGGGACGATCCGCGGCCGCTTCGTCGCCAGCGCCCGCTTCAGCCGGGGCCCGAACGGCCGCTCCACGAAGCGGTGCATCAGCCAGGCCAGCCCCAGCAGCCCGGCCACGGTCAGCACGAGCGTCGGATACGCGCCGAGGCCGACACCCCGGTGCAGCACCCGGATGACGAACCAGCCCAGGTGCTCGTGGATCAGGTAGAAGGGGTACGTCAGCGCCCCGGCCACCGTCAGCCAGCGCCAGTTCGCCCAGCGCATCCAGCCCAGCGCGACCACCGCGACCGCCGCGAAGGACAGGAAGACGATGCCCTGCACGACGTGCGGGTCGCGCGGGAAATCGCCGTGCATGCCCGGGTGCCACAGGGCCGTGACCGAGTAGCGCTGTCCCAGCAGGAAGGACATGCCGACGATGCCCCACAGCAGCAGGTCGCTGCCGAAGCGGTGGATCAGGTAGAGGGCCAGACCGCCGATGAAGTACGGCGCGTGGTCCCGCATCACCAGCTCGTCCGTGAGCGGGGTGTCGGCGACCCGGGCGAGCACGCCGGCCAGCGTCCACAGGATGCAGAAGGTCACCACACGCCGGTAGGTGACGCCACGCCAGATCACGAAGAGCGCGAAGAGCACGTAGAACCGCATCTCCACCCAGAGCGTCCAGCACACTCCCAGCACCCGCGGCACGCCCATCGGCTGCTGGAGCATGGTGAAGTTCATCAGGAACTCGTCCGATCTGAGCGGGTGCACCACCACCGGCAGCAGGACCGAGGCGGCGCCCACGAGGAACAGGGCCGCCCAGTAGGCCGGGTAGAGCCGGGAGACCCGGGAGCGGAAGAAGTCGCCGAGGGTGCGGCCCCAGCTGCTCATGCAGATGACGAAGCCGCTGATGACGAAGAAGAACTGGACGCCCAGGCAGCCGTAGGTCGCCGCCTGCGACAGGGTGGGGAACACGCCCGCCGGGGACCGGTGCCAGGAGTCGGCGACCTCGCCGTTCTTGCCGGCGAAGTGGTAGAGGCAGACCATCAGCGCGGCCAGCAGCCGCAGCCCGTCCAGGGCGCGCAGCCGGTCACCGGTGCGCTTGCGGGCGGGACTGGCCGGCACGGTGCCGGGGGCCGGCAGCCGTTCGGCGGGCAGCGCCCCGACGGTGCTCGCCGGTGCGAGGGTCTGGTCGGCCGGATTCATCGTGGGCCTCTCTCGGCGGGTGCGAAATCTGGTGTGTCGTCCATGAGTCAATGAAACGACGCTACGCAGCCCCGAAGGAGGAAAAGCGATTCAAAGTTGACGTGCGGCAATCGCACAGATGTCGCGTGGGTGAAAGGTGTGGCGCCTGCTTGACGTGGGGGCGGGGAAAAACGCGTCGCCCCCCGGTCGGGCAGGGAGCGACGCGTGGGAGGGCCGCGGACTCGACAACGCGCAGCAGGGCGGCGGAGTCGGCGACGCGTGGGAGGGCGGCGGACTCAGCGCCGCGTCAGCGCCCGGGCCCGGCGGGCGAGCCGGCGCACGGTCGCGTTGCGCGGGATGAACGACAGCTGCGCGGGCACCGCGCCCGGCAGGGCCAGCGCGGTCAGCCGGCGGCGCTTGAAGTAGCGCCAGGTGTGCGGGTCGAGGTGCCGGGCGAGGTACCGCTCGGCCGCCCCGCGCAGCTGGGGGTAGATCTTCGGCTGCATGGCGAAGCCCACCGCCCGCAGGAGCGCGGCCAGTTCGTCCACGCGGTCCCGTGAAGGCATCGACCAGCCGGACACGCCCGCGCCGTCCCCGAGGTCCGGCAGCAGCGCGTCCGCGATGGTGACCGGGACCCGGTTGCTGTTCTGGTACGGCGCGAGCCGGGCCAGTACGGTGTCGGTGCCGACGCGGGCGACGGGCAGCCCGTACAACGCGGCCGCCGTGAACAGCGCGGTGGAGAAGCAGCCCACGACCAGCGCGGGGCGCAGCCGCCGGAAGGCCACCTCGGCGAGCACGGGCACGTCCAGCAGTGTCAGTTCGGCGCCCAGCCGCTCCGCCTCCGCCTGGAGCAGCCGCGACCAGCGGGCGGGAGCCACCGGGTGCGGCTTGAACACCAGCCTGCGATGGCCGAGCGCCACCGCACCGCGCACCATCCGCAGGTGCAGCTCCTCCTCCTCGGCGGCGCTGAGGATCTCCAGCGCGGAGAGGTACTGGCCGAGGAGCAGCGCGGGCCGCGGCTCGCCGGTGCCCGGCAGCTCGGTGTCGTCCTCGGCGAGTTCCTCCAGCACCTTCAGGAACACCTCGGTGGGCACCAGTTCCGGCCGCACACCGAACTCGGTGAGCAGCAGCGGGGTCAGCCCGGGGACCAGGTCGAGGTGGAGCAGGCGTTCGATGCGCGTGCCGACCAGCGGGTCGATCTTGTCGCGCGTGGGGCCATAGCTTATGAGGCCGTCGGCGTAGACGTCGACGGGAGCGCCGGTGAACAGCTGGCACAGCGCGAGGGCCGGATTGACCTGCACGGACTCCACCGTGAGCCGGATCCGGTCGTCCCCGAGGTCCCACAGCAGCCGTACGTACCGCTCCCACATGGGGATGTCGTTGGCGCGCGGGCCCCAGCCGCTGGGGTGCAGGGGCGCGATGGTCTCGTTCCAGGACAGCACCGCGTCGAAGCGGTCGCCGATGCTCCGGAAGCCCGGCATCCGGTCCACGGACGGCGTGGTCTCGGGATTGGCCGCGTTGTTGGTGACGACGAGCAGCCGGCGGTCGGCCGGTTCGAACAGCCCGGCGTCGAGCGCGGCGGCCAGGGTGGCCGCCCCGTACAGCGTCGACGCGCAGAAGATGTGGGTGGTACGAGGCATCAGGCGGCCACCGTCCGAGCGGCCGCCGGACGGCGCCTGACCCGCCGCAGCCGGCTCGCGCGCTGCGGGTCCATCGAGTCCAGGACCTGGGCCAGCACGTCCTGCGGCAGTCTTCTCAGCGCCCCCGCGCTCAGGGAGCGCAATTGTCGAGCCACGGCGGGTTCGAACCTCTCGATCGATCCGAGATGATGAGCCATGATGGCGCAATAGGTGCGCACGGCTTTCGGTAGCAGCTTATCGGCCTCGGGATCCCGCGCCGTTTCCTCGATCACCTGGTCGAATGCGCGAATGAAATCCAGTTGTCGGACATCACCGATCTGAGTGAGTGACGAAGCGACGCCGCGCCGGTAATAGACGCCGAGCAGCCCGACGGCCGCGAAGGACTCCGCCTCCCGGTGCAGTTTCCAGATCCACGGCCGGTCCTCGGCCGTGCGCAGCCCGTGGGTGAAGTGCAGCAGCCCCCGGTCGACGAGCCGGCGGTGGTAGACACCCGCCCACGCGTACGCGTAGTCGACGGAGGTGGACCGGTCGGCGGGCAGGATCGCCTCCCGGGGATCCAGCACGACACCGCGGCGGCCCTGCGGCACCCGGTGGATGGACCGGTTCCGGCCGGTGCACTGCACATGGTCGGTACGGATGAAGTCGCAGCCCAGCTCGTCCATGGCGGCGACCAGCTGCGGGTAGTAGCCCGGAGCCAGCCAGTCGTCTCCGTCCAGGAACGTCAGGTACTCGCCGCGCGCCCGGTCGATACCGGTGTTGCGCGCGGTCGCGAGCCCTCCGTTCTGCTCGTGTCTGACCAGGACCGCGCCGGGCAGTTCGCGTTCCGCGCGCGCGAGGATCTCCGGTGTCTCGTCGCGCGAGCAGTCGTCGACGAGAATGAATTCGAAGTCCTCACGCGTGTTCGCACGCAGGCTCTTCAGCGTGTCTGGCGCGTATTGCTGGACGTTGTAGAAGGGCACGATGACCGAGAGCTTCACCACGCGGATGACGTTAGAGGGAAGCCCGGCCCGCGTCCTGACCGTCTCCTTGATTCCAGGTGAACTGCGCGTGGCAAAGCTGTGAACCAGGCTTTTTCCCGGCGTGATCGGAGCCTGATTCGCCATTCGGCGATGTGCTGTTAACCGTTTGTTGCATTCCGGTTGGGCGGAACCTCGGAATCGCTTCCTAGCGTCTTCGACGTGCCAGCAAGTGCTACGAAGTCCCTGCGGGTCGCCGTCCTCGCGGACTCCGACACCCGCTGGAAGTGGGGCGCGCTCACCGCGCAGCGCCTCACTCCCGCGGCTGCCGAGGTCCGGCTCGACGGCTACCTCCTGCGGGGACGCGCCACTCCAACCGCCCGCCAGCTCGGGGAAGTCGGCGTCCAGGCGGACTCCCTGCGCGAGGTCACCGGCGTCGAGTTCCTGAGCGCGATGACCGGGGAGCCGTACGACGTCCTCGTCCTCGCCCTGGTCGGCGGCGGCGTCCAGGCGATGCTGCACGGGCTGCGCGCCGCGTGGGGCTCCGGAAAGCGCCCCGTGGTCGTCACCGGCTACGTCGGAGTCGTCTACGAGAAGCTCGCCGACGGGCTGCTGCTGCGGCACGGCGCCGACCTCGTCCTCGCCAACTCCCGCCACGACGCGGACCGGTTCCGGTCCGTGTACGAGGGGGTGGGCGCCGACGCCTCCTCGGTCACCGAGGTCGCGCTGCCCTTCCTCGGCGGTGCGCCCTACGCCGGCGGACACGACCCGTTCACCGTGGTGTTCGCCGCCCAGCCGTCCGTGCCGGACAACCGCACAGACCGTGCCTACCTGCTCGACCGCCTCATCGGACACGCCCGCAAGCACCCCGAGCGCGAGGTGCTGCTGAAGCTGCGCTCCAAGCCCGGCGAACACACCACCCACATCGAGGAACTGCCGTACCAGAAGCTGGTGCAGGGCAAGGACCTGCCGGCCAACTTCCGCCTGGTGTACGGGCACATGGGCGAGGTGCTCGACCGCACCGACCTGCTGGTCACGGTCAGCTCCACCGCCGCCCTGGAGGCCCTGCACCGCCGCATCCCCACGGCCGTCCTCACCGACCTCGGGGTGCGTGAGGTGCTCGGCAACCACCACTTCACCGGCTCCGGCTGCCTCGCCTCCTGGGAGCAGCTCGACGCCGGGCACCGGCCGGTGCCGGACGAGGAGTGGGTGGCCCGGCAGGGTGTGGCCGCCGGGGGCGCCTCCTCGGGGGCGGGGTCGTACGCCACCGCGTTCGACACCGCCCGCGAGCGCATCGCCAAGCTGCTGGACCGGCCAGGGGGGCTGCCGCCCCTGAACCCCTACTACACCACCGAGACGGCGCCCGGCTATCTGCCCGGCATCCTCGCCCGCCACCACCTCGGCCCCGACGGCGTCCCGCTGCCCGGCGCGCCCGCCGCCGACAAGGCGCCCGGCCCCGTCCGGCAGATCGTGCGCCGCGCCGCGCGCGGCGCCTACCGGCACGGCGTCCAGCGGGTCGCCCCCGTGATCCGGCGGATGGGCGAACTGTGACCTCTTCGCAAGGAGTAGACCCCATGTCCCACTCGGAAGCCGGCCCAGGACCCTCGGTCCGCCGGGTGCTCGCGGTGATCCCGGCACGCGGCGGCTCCAAGGGCGTGCCCGCCAAGAACCTCGCCCCCGTCGGCGGTGTCCCGCTGGTGGCGCGCGCGGTGCGGGAGTGCCGGGCCACCCGGCTGGTGACCGATGTGGTCGTCTCCACCGACGACCAGGCCATCGCCGCCGCAGCCCGGGAGGCCGGCGCGGAGGTCGTGCTGCGGCCCGCCGCCATCGCGGGGGACACCGCCACCTCGGAGGCCGCGGTGGTGCACGCCATGGACACCCACGAGGCGCTGCACGGCGCCCCGGTCGACGTGGTCCTGCTCGTGCAGTGCACCAGCCCGTTCCTGCTCCGCGAGGACATCGACAAGGTGGCCGCCGCGGTGGCCGAGAAGGGCGCCGACACCGCCGTCACCGTGGCCCCCTTCCACGGCTTCGTCTGGCGCGAGGCCGACGCCGAGTCCGAGGGCGGGGTGGGCGTCAACCACGACAAGTCCTACCGTCCGCGCCGCCAGGACCGTCCCCAGGACTTCCTGGAGACCGGCGCCGCCTACGCGATGGACGCGGCCGGCTTCCGTGAGCACCGGCACCGCTTCTTCGGCCGGACCGAGCTGGTCCGCACCGACCCGGCCCGGGTGCTGGAGATCGACGACCCGCACGACCTGGCGCGGGCCCGGGCCCTCGCCCCCCTCTTCGACGCGGACCGTCCCGGTTCGCTGCCGACCGTCGACGACATCGACGCGGTCGTACTGGACTTCGACGGCACCCAGACCGACGACCGGGTGCTGATCGACTCCGACGGACGGGAGATCGTCGCCGTGCACCGCGGCGACGGACTCGGCATCGCGGCCCTCCGCAGGAGCGGCCTGAAGCTGCTGATCCTGTCCACGGAACAGAACCCCGTCGTCGCCGCCCGCGCACGGAAGCTGCGGATCCCCGTGCTGCACGGCATCGACCGGAAAGACCTCGCGCTGAAGCAGTGGTGCGAGGAGCAGGGCATCGCGCCGGAGCGCGTGCTCTACGTCGGCAACGACGTCAACGACCTCCCGTGCTTCGCCCTCGTCGGCTGGCCCGTGGCGGTCGCGAGCGCTCACGACGTCGTACGCGGCGCCGCACGCGCGGTCACCACCGTCCCCGGCGGTGACGGCGCCATCCGAGAGATCGCCAGCTGGATCCTCGGCCCCTCTCTCGATTCCCTCCCCAAGTAAGGACACCCCCCTGATGAGCACCAACTCCCGTCTGCGTACGTTCGGTTCGCGCGAGGTCGGCCCCGGCCGTCCCGTCTACATCTGCGGCGAGATCGGCATCAACCACAACGGTGAGCTGGAGAACGCGTTCAAGCTGATCGACGTGGCCGCCGAAGCCGGCTGCGACGCCGTGAAGTTCCAGAAGCGCACCCCCGAGATCTGCACCCCCCGCGACCAGTGGGACATCGAGCGCGACACCCCCTGGGGCCGGATGACCTACATCGACTACCGCCACCGCGTGGAGTTCGGCGAGGACGAGTACCGCCGGATCGACGAGTACTGCAAGGAGAAGGGGATCGACTGGTTCGCCTCCCCGTGGGACACCGAGGCCGTCGCCTTCCTGGAGAAGTTCGACGTCCCCGCCCACAAGGTGGCCTCCGCCTCCCTGACCGACGACGAACTGCTGCGCGCCCTGCGCGGCACCGGCCGCTCGGTCATCCTCTCCACCGGCATGTCCACCCCGAAGCAGATCCGCCACGCGGTCGAGGTCCTCGGCAGCGACAACATCCTCATGTGCCACGCCACCTCCACCTACCCGGCCAAGGCCGAGGAGCTGAACCTCCGCGTGATCAACACGCTGGAGAAGGAGTTCCCGAACGTCCCGATCGGCTACTCCGGCCACGAGACCGGCCTCCAGACCACCCTCGCCGCGGTCGCGCTCGGGGCGACCTTCGTCGAGCGCCACATCACCCTCGACCGCGCCATGTGGGGCTCCGACCAGGCCGCCTCGGTGGAGCCGCAGGGCCTCGTCCGCCTCGTCCGCGACATCCGCACCATCGAGGCCTCCCTCGGTGACGGCGTCAAGAAGGTGTACGAGTCCGAGCAGGGCCCGATGAAGAAGCTGCGCCGCGTCGCCGGCGTCGTCGCCGAGGCGGAGATCGCCGCGGCGGCGGGCGAGCCGGTCTCGGTCTGAGCGCCCTGATCGCCTCAGTTTCCTTACGACGGGACGGTCGTACGCCGATGAGCCCCCGCGCCGGTCAGGCCGGCCACCCTGCCCGCACGCTCGCCTTCGTGGAGAGCCCGGTACAGCTGCTGAACGTACTGGAGTGGGCGCACCTGAACGGCCGGCGCGGCGGCGCCGAGCCGGAACGGCCGGTCGTGCCCGCTCAGGCCCGGCGGGCGCCGGCCGGATCACCGCCGGCCGACGCGGAGCTCACCGTCGTGGTCCTCTCCCCGACGGACCCCATGACCCGGGGCCAGCTGCGCCGTATGGCGGACCTGGCCCGGGACGAGGGGTACCGGGTGCGCTGGGAGGAGGCGCGGGGCGGTACGACCGCGCCCTTCCACACGATCGGCGGCCTGGCGGGTTCCCTCCGCCGGGCCGACCGCATCGTCATGGGGGACCCGTTCTCCCGCTACGTACAGCTCCTGCTGACCATCACCCGGGCCAAGGACCTGGTCGTGGTCGACGACGGCACGGCGACGATGGAGTTCGTCGCCCAGCTGGCCCGCGGCGAACGCCTGGTCCGCTGGCACCGCAAGGGCGGCCGGCCCGGCCCCCGCGACCTGCTCTTCGCGCCGGTCTCCTCCTCCGCCCGGCGCCGCCTCACCCCGAGCGACGGCCGGCGCGTCGAGGTCTTCTCCTCCATGCCGGTGACCGAGACCCCCGAGGGCGTCACCGTCACCGCCAACGACTTCGCCTGGACCCGCGCCCGCTTCGGGCCGCCGCGCATCACCAAGGGCGCGGACATGGTCGGCACCTCCCTGGTGGAGACCGGGGTGGTGGACGGCGACCGCTATCTGGAGGCCGTCCGCGCCCTGGCCAAGGCGCACGGCGCCGCCCGCTACTTCGCCCACCGCCGCGAGAGCACCGACAAGCTGCACCGCCTGGCCGTCGAGACGGGTCTGGAGATAGTGCGTCCGGACCTCCCGCTGGAACTGATCGCCCGCCGTGGTCCCATCGGCCGGACGATCCTCAGCTTCCCCTCCACGGTCGTCCACACCCTCCCGCTGGCCCTGGCCGGCACGGGGGTTCGGGTCGCCGTCTGCGACATCGACCCCGCCTGGCTCACGGAGACGGCCTCCCCCCGGGCCCAGGGCTTCCTGTCGGGAGTGACGGGCACGGCCCGGGACGTCCACCGCCTGGCAGCGGTAGCGCCGGCGTAACCGGTCCGGTCGCCTGGATCCTCCACCGCCTGTCCGGCCGCGCCGCGGGAGCGGAGCGGCCGGACAGGCGGGCGTGCTTGCCGTGCCCACTGGTCCGTCGGCAATTCCGCTGCCTGGCACAGTCGGTGAAATACCTCGGTCACGGGTATGAGTACGCGTACTCAGGTGCCGCCTGATCACCCCCCATAAGGTCCTTCACGTTGCGCACCGACCATGCGCGATGAGGCAGCGGTCCGCCGCGATCGGGGAAACGGGGACGTCACGTAGGTCGGCACCAGTACCTCGAGCGACGCCGCCGACGAGCTGGAGAAGATTCGCCGAGATGCTGAAAAGGGAACGGCCCAAGCTCGGTCTCCGGCTGCCACAAGGTGCCCGAGGGACAGAAGGACGAGCACTTCTGGAAGGTTCGGGAAAGATGAGATCCCTGGACGACGGGCGACAGAGTGGCGAAGCCCGGGCTCTTGACGTGAAGATCAAGCTGGGCGTCCTCGCGGTCGCCGTGTCCCTGGCGCTCACCACCCTCACCGGATGCGACTCGGCCGGTGACGATTCGGACGTCCCGTCCGCCGGCACGAGCACCTCGGGTGACGCCGCGGACGCTGTGGAAGCTGTCTCCAGCGGTATCCGCGAGCTGATCGGTGTCGAGGGGAGGACGTCCGACAGCCACGGGACGGTGACGGAGTGTTCCGGCAAGGACCCGGACACGTACTTCCGGATCCTCCATCCGTGGAGCTTCACCCCTACGGCCCCCGGCGACCTCGGAGCGGCCATGCAGCGGCTCAGGGCGGCACTGCCGAAGCACGGCTGGAAGATCGTGGAGTACGGGCCGGACACCAGCAGGAACAAGAACGTGCAGCTCACGGCCGACAACGACGCGCAGAAGGCCGGCGTGCACATCGTCCGGACGGACAAGGACGAGCCCCCGATGCTGAGCGTGGATGTCGTCTCCGGCTGCTACCGGGTACCCGACGGCCAGAAGGTCGAGCACTTCTAGCGGCCCGGCGGCCTCGGCCCCCTGCGCGCGGTCGAGACGGTCACGCCCGCCGACGCCTCCGTGAGCCGGGTCACCGTGGGTCCGGTTCCTGGACATGACGCGCGTGACACCGGTGATGCGTGGTATGCGTGGAAGGAGGAAAACAGAGGTCTTACCCATCACAGTCCGACGCCATGCGCTCGCCGGTCAGATTTTCTTCCCCTAACGGGCTGAACTTTTGTTGATCGAGGGGTAGTTGATCAGTGGGCGTCCTACCCTTCAGAGGGTGAAGCAATTGATGTCCCTAGAGTCCGAGGCCGGCCTCCCGGGGGATGTGCTCCCCGGTGTGCTGAGCGAGTCCCTGCACGACGAACTCGTCGCCTTCCGTCGCGACTTGCACATGCACCCGGAACTGGGCAACCAGGAGTTCCGCACCACCGCCGCGATCAAGGCGCGGCTGGAGCAGGCCGGGCTCAAGCCCCGCGTCCTCAGCGCTGGAACCGGACTCGTGTGCGACATCGGGCTCGCGGAGGGCGAGCGGCCGGCCGAACCGCTGCTGGCACTGCGCGCCGACATCGACGCCCTGCCCATCCCGGACACCAAGACCGAATGCCCCTACCGGTCGACCGTGCCGGACCGGGCCCACGCCTGTGGGCACGACGTGCACACCACCGTCGTCCTCGGCACCGGACTGGTCCTCGCCGACCTGCACGCCAAGGGCCTGCTGCCGCGCCCGGTGCGGCTGCTGTTCCAGCCCGCCGAGGAGGTGCTGCCCGGCGGCGCCCTGGACGCCATCGCGGACGGCGTGCTCGAGGGGGTGGCCCGGATCCTCGCCGTGCACTGCGACCCCAGGGTGGAGGCCGGGAGGATCGGGCTGCGGCACGGACCGATCACCAGCGCCTGCGACCGGCTGGAGATCGCGCTCGACGGAGCCGGCGGCCACACCGCCCGTCCCCACCTCACCACCGACCTGGTCACCGCCGCCGCCCGGGTCGCCGTCGACGTCCCCGCGCTGATCGCCCGCCGGGTCGACACCCGCGCGGGTCTCGCCGTCACCTGGGGCCGCATCGAGTCGGGCCACGCCCCGAACGTGATCCCGCAGCACGCCGAGCTGTCCGGGACCGTGCGCTGCCTGGACCTGGACGCCTGGCGGCAGGCCCCCGACATCGTGCACGCGGCCATCGACGAGGTCGCCACCCTGCACCGGGCCAAATCCGAGATCAACTACATGCGCGGGGTGCCGCCCGTCGTCAACGACCGGGAGTCCACCGAGCTGCTCCGCCGGGCCATGGTCGCGCGGCGCGGCATGAAGTCCGTCGAGAGCACCGAGCAGAGCCTCGGCGGCGAGGACTTCTCCTGGTACCTGGAGCACGTGCCCGGCGCGCTGGCCCGTCTCGGTGTGCGCCGGCCCGGCGAGCGCACCGTGCGCGATCTCCACCAGGGCGATTTCGACGCCGACGAGCACGCGATCACGGTCGGCGTGGAGATGTTCACCGCCGCCGCCTTCCTGGACACCAACGGCACGCGAAGCTGACCGTGCGGCCCCCTCGGGGGCCGTTCCCCTGTCCGGCGCAACACAAAAGCAAGCCATTCGCACACTGTCCGCAACAATGCTCTTGGACGGGCCGGAGTTCGAGTTCAGACGCTGTTTGCCTCGAATCGATAACGGCTTCGCGAGAGGGTTTTTTGCGACATCTACGCGCGTTACGATGCCGCGAAGCCGACGCCGAAGGGGCGTCTCGGCTGGAGCGCTGACAAGGTGCTCCCATCAAGCGCCGACATGGCGCTCAGGTCAGGTGAAGGAGCCTTCCCGTGCGCCGGGTAGCCAAGCTTTCTGCTGCGTGTATCGCGACCGCAGCTCTCGCCGTGACTGCCACTGCATGTGGCAGCACGTCCTCCGACAACAACGAGTCCTCGTCCTCCTCGGGCGGCGGCAAGGGTGTCAAGATCGGTCTCGCCTTCGACGTCGGCGGCCGTGGTGACCGTTCCTTCAACGACTCCGCCGCGCGCGGTGCCGACAAGGCCAAGAAGGAGTTCGGCGGCGAGATCAAGGAGCTGACCGCGAAGACCTCGGACACCGAGGCCGACCGCGAGCAGCGCCTGTCGGACCTGGCCGAGGCCGGCTACAACCCCGTCGTCGGTGTCGGCTACGCGTACGCCGCCTCCATGACCAAGGTCGCCGCGAAGTACCCGAAGACCAGCTTCGGCATCGTCGACTCCGTCGTGGACGGCAAGAACGTCGACAGCATCACCTTCACCGAGGAGCAGGGCTCCTACCTGGCCGGCGTCGCCGCCGCGCTGAAGAGCAAGTCGAAGCACGTCGGCTTCATCGGCGGTGTCGACGTCCCGCTGATCAAGAAGTTCGAGGCGGGTTACGTCCAGGGCGTCAAGGACACCAACCCGAAGATCAAGGTCGACACGCAGTACCTGTCCCACGGCTCGGACACCTCCGGCTTCGCCAGCCCCGACAAGGGCAAGGAGGCGGCGCAGGGCATGCTCGACAACGGCGCCGACGTCATCTACACGGCGGCCGGCTCCTCCGGCAACGGCGCGATCGAGGCCGTCGCGGGCAAGAAGGGCGCCTGGGCCATCGGCGTGGACTCGGACCAGTACAACATCCCGGGTCTGTCCAAGTACAAGAGCGCGATCCTGACCTCGATGGTCAAGAACGTCGACGTCGGTGTCTACGACTTCGTCAAGTCGGTGCACGACGGCAAGCCGCTGACCGGCACCAACAGCTACTCGCTGGCCAAGGACGGCGTCTCGCTGGCCACCAGCGGCGGCTTCATCGACGACGTCCAGGCCAAGCTGGACGCGGCGAAGAAGAAGATCACCGACGGTTCGATCAAGGTCAAGACCACCCCGTGACCTGACGGGTCCCCGTCGGACCCAGGCTCGGCGCGGGGGCGCCTTCGGGACCCCCTCGCCGAGCCATAACAATGTGTCAACTCTACGCGTGTAGCATGGAGTTGCCGCGCTAGCGTCGCCGACGCCTGCCACCTCCCCTAAGCAGCCCCTTTCCCCGAGGAGAGTGCGCCATCAACGCGTCCAGCCCTCCCGCTGCCGTCGAACTGCGCGGCATCACCAAGCGTTTCCCCGGCGTCGTCGCCAACCGCGACATCGACATCACGGTCCGCGCGGGCACCGTCCATGCCCTGTGCGGCGAGAACGGCGCCGGCAAGTCCACCCTGATGAAGATCCTCTACGGCATGCAGCAGCCGGACGAGGGCACCATCACGGTGGGCGGCGAGCAGGTCGTCCTGCACAACCCCGGCGACGCCATCGCCCGCGGCATCGGCATGGTGCACCAGCACTTCATGCTCGCCGACAACCTCACCGTGCTGGAGAACGTCGTCCTCGGCGCGGAGAAGCTGCACGGCATCGGAGGCAAGGCCCGCGCCCGGATCAAGGAGATCTCGGACGCGTACAGCCTGAACGTCCGGCCCGACGTCCTCGTGGAGGAGCTGGGCGTCGCCGACCGCCAGCGCGTGGAGATCCTCAAGGTCCTCTACCGCGGCGCCAAGACCCTCATCCTCGACGAGCCGACCGCCGTCCTCGTGCCGCAGGAGGTCGACGCGCTCTTCGACAACCTGCGCGAGCTGAAGGCCGAGGGCCTCACCGTCATCTTCATCTCCCACAAGCTGGGCGAGGTGCTGTCGGTCGCCGACGAGATCACCGTGATCCGGCGCGGCACCACCGTCGGCACCGTCGAGCCGCGGGGTACCACCCCCAAGCAGCTCGCCGAGCTGATGGTCGGCAGCGAGCTGCCCACCCCGGAGACCGAGGAGTCCACCGTCACGGACGTCCCGATGCTGAAGCTGGACGGCCTGCACCTGACGCAGACCGACCTCGACGGCGTCGAGCGGATCATCCTGGACGAGATCTCCTTCACCATCCACAAGGGCGAGGTCCTCGGCATCGCCGGTGTGGAGGGCAACGGCCAGTCCGAGCTGGTCGAAGCGATCATGGGCATGCGTCACCCCGACGCCGGCGTCATCACGCTGGACGGCGACGACATGTCCCGAGTCGCCACCCGCGACCGCCGCGAGGCCGGCATCGGCTACATCCCCGAGGACCGCCACCGCCACGGCCTGCTCCTGGAAGCACCGCTGTGGGAGAACCGCATCCTCGGCCACGTCTCCGAGAAGCCCAACTCGCGCGGCGGACTGCTCGACATCAAGGCGGCCCGCGCCGACACCGAGCGGATCGTCCAGGCCTACGACGTGCGCACGCCCGGCATCGACGTCACCGCGGCCTCGCTGTCCGGCGGCAACCAGCAGAAGCTGATCGTCGGCCGCGAGATGAGCCACAACCCCAAGCTGCTCATCGCCGCCCACCCCACCCGCGGTGTGGACGTCGGCGCCCAGGCGGCCATCTGGGACTACATCCGCGAGGCCCGCCGCGAGGGCCTGGCCGTACTGCTGATCTCCGCCGACCTGGACGAGCTGATCGGGCTCTCCGACACCCTGCGGGTGATGTACCGCGGCCGCCTGGTCGCCGACGCCGACCCCGCCACCATCACCCCCGAAGAGCTGGGCTCCGCCATGACGGGTGCGGCCACCGGCCACCTGGAGCACACAGAGGACGACGAGCGATGAAGAAGCTGACCTCACGGATCGACAAGGAGCGGCTGCTCCTCGGCATCGCCGCGCCGCTGCTCGCGGTCGTCGCCGCGC
Source organism: Streptomyces musisoli (assembly GCF_016741855.1). Classification (GTDB taxonomy): domain Bacteria; phylum Actinomycetota; class Actinomycetes; order Streptomycetales; family Streptomycetaceae; genus Streptomyces; species Streptomyces musisoli. The sequence continues at coordinate 420,059 of NZ_JAERRH010000004.1, forward strand.
TCGTCGTCACCGCCCTGGTGATCCTCGCGACCGGCAAGAACCCCGGCGCCGCCTTCAGTGACATGACGACCTACGGCTTCGCCAGCGACAGCCAGGTCTACATCCTGAACAAGGCGACGACGTACTACCTCGCGGGTGTCGCGGTGGCCATCGGCTTCCGCATGAACCTGTTCAACATCGGTGTGGACGGCCAGTACCGGCTCGCCGCGTTCATGGCCGCCGTCCTCGGCGGCGCGCTGACCGTGCCCGGCTGGATCGCCATCCCGCTGATCATCCTCTGCGCCATGGCGACCGGCGCCCTGTGGGCGGCCATCGCCGGTGTCCTCAAGGTGACCCGGGGCGTCAGCGAGGTCATCGCGACCATCATGCTGAACTCGATCGCCACCGCGATCATCGGCTACCTGCTCCAGCCGGACCGGCTGGGCGAACTCCAGCAGGGCGGCACCCTCGTCTCCACCAAGCCGCTGCCGTCGTCCTCGCACTTCTTCAACATCGACACCGGCCCGGCCGGCGTGCTGGACGGCTTCATCATCGTCGCCGTGGTCGTCGGCCTCGCGTACTGGTTCGTGCTCGGCCGCACCCGGTTCGGCTTCGACCTGCGCACGGTCGGCCAGTCCGAGAGCGCCGCCTCCGCGAGCGGTGTGTCGGTGAAGAAGATGATCGCCACCAGCATGATCATCTCTGGCGCGGTGGCCGGTCTGATCGGCATGCCCACGCTGCTGAACGAGAGCCACCAGTACGACAACAGCTTCCCCGCCGGCATCGGCTTCACCGGTATCGCCATCGCGCTGCTCGGCCGCAACAACCCGATCGGCATCGCGCTCGGCGCCCTGCTCTGGGGCTTCCTGGAGCGCACCACCAACCACCTGGAGTTTGAGGGCTACGACAAGGAGATCCTCGGCGTCATCCAGGGCGTCATCGTCCTGTGCGTCGTGATCGCCTACGAGGTCGTCCGCCGCTACGGCCTCAAGCGCCAGCAGCAGAAGGTCGGCGCCGAACTCGCCGCGCAGGCCGCCGCCCCGACGAACAAGCAGGAGGTGGCGTGATGACTGCCACGATGACCGACGCGCCGCCGCCCGCGGCGCCCAAGGCGGCGGGCGCGCCCCAGCGCTCGGGCCGTTCCCTCGGCCAGATCCTCATGATCGTCGCCGGTGCCCTGCTGCTCGTGGCCGCCGTGCGCATGATCACCGGCTCCGACCAGCTCGACTCCTCCGGACAGGTCGCCGCCGCGCTCGGCCTCGCCGTACCGATCGGCCTCGCCGGACTCGCCGGCCTGTGGTCCGAGCGGGCCGGTGTGGTCAACATCGGCCTCGAGGGCATGATGATCCTCGGCACCTTCGGCGCCGGCTGGATCGGCTGGCAGACCAGCCCCTGGCTCGGCCTGCTGTGCGGCATCGGCTTCGGTGTCCTCGGCGGCCTGGTGCACGCCGTCGCCACGATCACCTTCGGCGTCGACCACATCGTCTCCGGTGTCGCCGTCAACCTGCTCGCGCTCGGCGCCACCCAGTACCTCGCCAAGCTGTTCTTCGCCGACGGCAAGGCGTCGGAGGCGGGCGGCAACCCCAAGCAGTCCCCGCCGGCGGACTCGCTGCCCGACGTCACCGTCCCCGGCCTCTCGGACGCCCTCGCGTCGCTCGAGAAGCACCACTGGTTCCTGGTCTCCGACCTCGCCGGCATCATCGGCGGTCTGATCACCAACCTGTCCGTGGTGACGATCCTGGCCGTGCTGCTCTTCGTCGGCAGCTGGTGGCTGCTGTGGCGCACCCCGTTCGGGCTGCGACTGCGCTCCTGCGGTGAGAACCCGATCGCCGCGGAGTCGCTCGGCGTCAACGTCTACCGGTACAAGTACGTGGCCGTGGCCGTCTCCGGCGGTCTCGCCGGCCTCGGCGGCGCGTTCCTCGCGCTGGTCACCTCGCACACCTACCTGGAGGGCCAGACCGGAGGCCGCGGCTACATCGGTCTCGCCGCCATGATCTTCGGCAACTGGCGTCCCGGCGGTCTCGCGATGGGCGCGGGCCTGTTCGGTTACTCCGACGCGCTCCAGCTGCGCAACGGCGGCGTCACCGTCCACGCCCTGCTGCTCCTGCTGGTCGTCCTGCTCGCGCTCCTGGCGGGCTGGAAGCTGTACAAGAAGGCACACTGGCAGGGCGGGATCAGCCTCATGACGGCCGCGCTGGTGCTGGTCTGGTACCTGTTCACCGACGAGGTCCCGAGCGACTTCGTGGGCGCCACGCCGTACGTCGTGACGCTGCTCGTGCTGTCGCTGTCCGCGCAGCGCCTGCGGATGCCCAAGGCGGACGGCATGCGGTACCGGAAGGGCCAGGGCAAGTGACCACGGAAGCGGCCGCCTTCGACTGGGAGGCACTGCGCGCCGAGGCGCGCGAGGCCATGTCCCACGCCTACGCCCCCTACTCGGGCTACCCGGTGGGCGTGGCGGCCCTGGTCGACGACGGCCGTACCGTCACCGGCTGCAACGTGGAGAACGCCTCCTACGGGCTCGGCCTGTGCGCCGAGTGCGGCCTGGTCTCGCAGCTCCAGCGCACGGGCGGTGGCCGCCTGACGCACTTCAGCTGTGTGGACGGCGAGGGCGCCCTGCTGGTGCCCTGCGGCCGCTGCCGCCAGCTGCTGTACGAGTTCGGCGGCCCGGACCTGCTCCTGGACACCCCGGCGGGCGTCCTCCCGCTCTCCGAGATGCTGCCCCAGGCCTTCGGCCCGGACCATCTCACCAAGTAACTCCCGTACGGCCCCCCTGATCCGCTCAGGGGGGCCGTACACCTTCGCACCTCCCGGAAGGAAGCCACCAGCCATGGCCATGGACGCCATCTCCGTCATCCGCACCAAGCGGGACCGCGGCGAGCTGACCGACGAGCAGATCGACTGGGTCATCGACGCGTACACCCGCGGCGAGGTCGCCGACTACCAGATGGCCGCGCTCAACATGGCCATCCTGCTCAACGGCATGAACCGTGGCGAGATCGCCCGCTGGACCGCGGCCATGATCTCCTCCGGCGAGCGCATGGACTTCTCCTCGCTGACCCGCCCGACGGCCGACAAGCACTCCACCGGCGGTGTCGGCGACAAGATCACCCTCCCGCTCGCTCCCCTGGTCGCGGCCTGCGGCGCGGCCGTCCCGCAGCTCTCCGGCCGGGGCCTCGGCCACACCGGCGGCACCCTGGACAAGCTGGAGTCGATCCCCGGCTGGCGCGCCCTGCTCTCCAACGAGGAGATGCTGCACGTCCTCGACACCACGGGCGCGGTGATCTGCGCGGCGGGCGACGGCCTGGCCCCCGCCGACAAGAAGCTGTACGCCCTGCGTGACGTCACCGGCACGGTGGAGGCCATTCCGCTGATCGCCTCGTCGATCATGTCGAAGAAGATCGCCGAGGGCACCGGCTCCCTGGTGCTGGACGTGAAGGTGGGCTCGGGCGCCTTCATGAAGACGATCGAGGACGCCCGCGAGCTGGCGTCCACGATGGTCGGCCTCGGCACGGACCACGGGGTGAAGACGGTCGCCCTGCTCACCGACATGTCCACCCCGCTCGGCCTCACCGCGGGCAACGCCCTGGAGGTCCGCGAGTCGGTGGAGGTCCTGGCCGGCGGCGGCCCGGCGGACGTCGTGGAGCTGACGGTCGCCCTGGCCCGCGAGATGCTCGACGCGGCCGGCGTCAAGGACGCGGACCCCGCCAAGGCGCTGGCCGACGGCTCGGCGATGGACGTCTGGCGCCGCATGATCGCGGCCCAGGGCGGCGACCCGGACGCGGAGCTGCCCACGTCGAAGGAGCAGCACGTCGTCAAGGCGTCGTCCTCCGGTGTCCTGACCCGCCTGGACGCCTATGACATCGGCATCGCCGCCTGGCGCCTGGGCGCCGGCCGCGCCCGCAAGGAGGACCCGGTGCAGGCGGCGGCGGGCGTCGAGATGCACGCCAAGCCGGGCGACACGGTGACCGAGGGCCAGCCGCTCCTCACCCTGCACACCGACACGCCCGAGCGCTTCGACTACGCGCTGGAGGCCGTCGAGGGCTCGTACGACATCGCGGCCCCCGGCACGGACTTCCAGGCCACGCCGGTCGTGCTGGAACGTATCGCCTGACCTGCGGAAACCTCTTTCGGGTGAACAGGACCGGTGGACCTCCACCGGTCCCGTTCGGCATGCTGGGATCGGTGACGCACCGAATAGGAGACCGCCGTGAGCGCACTCACCGTCAGCCAGGATCCCGACCAGAACTGGGACGACCTCGTCCGGTACTGGGAGGAGATGGAATGGCCCGAGGGCAGCAAGGTGGAGATCATCGAGGGGATCATCACCGTGTCTCCTGCCCCCGCGTCCCGCCACAACGTGATCGCGGAACGCATCCAGCGTCGCCTCTACTCCGTGATTCCCGAGGAGCTGGGGATCTTCCAGACACTGGCCATCGCCGTGCCGTCTCGTCTCGGGATGCTCATCCCCGACCTGCTGGTGGCGCCCGTGCGGGAATGTGCGGAGGCCGACTCCCACATCCCCGCCGCCCTCGCCGAACTCGTCGTCGAGGTGACCTCAAAGTCCAATGCGGGCCACGACCGGGTCAGCAAGCCCGCCGCCTACGCCGGCGCCGGCATTCCGCTCTACCTCCTGGTCGACCGCTGGGCACCCGGTGGCCCCACCGCGACCCTCTACGGCGAGCCGAAGGGTGACGTCTACCGCGTCCTCAGCGCGGTGAAGTTCGGCGACCCCATCGTGCTGCCCGAGCCGTTCGGGATCACCCTCGAAACCGGCGAGTTCCCCGTCGACTGAACCCGGCCTCAGCCCAGCACCGCCGCCACTCCCACCAGCACCGGGACCGAGACCACCGTCGAGAGCAGGACCGACTCGCGGGCCAGGGACTCGGCCACCCGGTAGCGGCTCGCGTAGGTGAAGAGGTTCTGGGCGCCCGGGAGGGCCGCGGTCACCACCACGTCCAGCAGCGTGGCCCCGTGCAGGCCGAAGACCTCCCGCGCCAGCAGCCAGGCCACCAGCGGCTGGCCCCAGGACTTCAGCGCGACGGACAGCAGGACCGGCAGCCGGTCCGCGCCCCGGCCGGGAACCGGTTTGCCGTGCAGGGACATGCCGAAGGCCAGCAGCGCCGCCGGGACGGACATCGCGCCCATCAGGGCGAGCGGGTTCATGACCGGGCCGGGAAGCCGCCAGCCCGCCGCCGACACCACGGCACCGGACAGGGAACCGACCGCTATCGGGTTCCGCAGCGGTGTCAGCAGCATCCGTCCCACCGAGCCCCTCCCGCCGCCTCGGGACAGGTCCAGGACCGTGAGGGCGGCCGGCGTGACCAGCACGACCTGGAAGAGCAGCACCGGCGCCACCAGGGACGCGTCACCCAGGACGTACGCGGCGATCGGGATGCCGAGGTTGCCCGAGTTGACGTACCCGGAGCACAGCGCGCCGATCGTCGTACGGCCCACCCCCCAGCGCCGCAGCACGCCGACCGTCACGAAGACCCCGGCGACGGCGGCCGTACTGAGCGCCGTCACCAGCAGCCGGGCGGAGAACAGCACCGACAGGTCGGCGCGCGCGAGGGTCGTGAAGAGGAGCGCCGGGCCGGCCACCGTGAACGCCAGCCGGGTCAGCACCTCACCGCCCTGCCCCCCGAGCGTCCCACGGCGCCCGAGGACATAGCCCACCCCGATGACAACCGCGATCACCGCGAACCCGCTCAGCACCCCCGTCACAGGGCCCACCCTCCGCGGACGAGGGGGAACCGGTCAATGTGATCTGTGGCGATGAGTTCCGCCCGCCCCGCGGGTCTACCCGGACGTGGATGCCAAGAAGCCCGCCGTGCTCGTGCTGCCCGGCCCCGTCCGCCCGGACGAGGTGGCCGGGTGGTGCGCCGATGTGCGGGCACTGCTGAAGGATGGCGGGACCGGGGTGGTCGTGTGTGACGTGGGCGGACTCGGGCCGCCGGGGCTGGCCGTCGTGGACCTGCTGGCCCGGCTGGAGCTGACCGCCCGCCGGGCCGGCGGGCGGATACGGCTGCGGGACGCCGATCCCGCGCTACACGCCCTTCTCGGCCTCGTCGGTCTCCGCTTCCAGGTGGAGGGGCAGGTCGAAGAGCGGGAACCAGCGCTTGGTGTCGAGGAAGCAGTGGAAACCGGTGATCCGGCCGTCTGAGATCTCCAGGATCTGCACCGCCCAGGGGCTGAACCCGCCGTTCTCCGGGTCCGGCTTGTAGTGCGCGAAGCCCGGCAGGCCGTTCGCCCGGACCGGCAGCAGCCGGGAGCCGGCGCACGAGGCGCCGAGGGTGGTCATGAAGCCGGTGATGTCGGCGGTGCCGCGCAGCCACAGGTCGAACGGCGGCATCGTCATGATGGCGTCCTCGTGCAGCAGCGCCGTCAGCGCCGTCATGTCATAGCCCTCGAACGCCTTCACATAGCGCTCCAGGAGCCGCTGCTGCTCCTCGTCCAGCGGGTCGGACACCGCGCCGTCGGGGCTCGCGTCCGCGCGCTCGGCGAGCGTGGCGCGGGCCCGCTGAAGCGCGCTGTTCACCGACGCGACCGTGGTGCCCAGCAGCTCGGCCACCTCGCTCGCCTTCCAGGCGAGCACCTCGCGCAGGATCAGCACCGCCCGCTGCTTGGGCGGCAGCTGCTGGAGCGCCGCCATGAAGGCGAGCCGGACGGACTCCTTCGCGACTGCGGCCTCCGCGGGGTCGTCGACCGTCGGCAGCACGCGCGCGTCCGGCATCGGCTCCAGCCAGGTGTTGTCCGGGCGCGGCGAGAGCGCCGCCTGGGCGAGCGGGGTCGCGTCGGTCAGGTCCACGGGGCGCGCCCGCTTGTTGCCCGCCGCGAGCATGTCCAGGCAGACGTTCGTCGCGATCCGGTACAGCCACGAGCGCAGTGAGGAGCGGCCCTCGAACCTGTCGTAGCTCCGCCAGGCCCGCACCAGGGTGTCCTGCACCGCGTCCTCGGCCTCGAAGGAGGAGCCGAGCATGCGGTAGCAGTACCCCGTCAGCTCCGTCCGGTGCTTCTCCAGTGCGACGTCCAGGTCCGCCGTCGCCGTGCCGTTGCCCATCGTCCACCCACCCCTGTGGCCGTTCCTGTGGCGCGCCTTCGCGCCCCAGCACCTTGGAAGCTACCGCAGGGCACTGACAATGGCCCCCGGAGTTGGGAAACGTGCAGGTGAGAGACGGTACTTGCGCCGACTCGGGCGGTGCGGGCCGCGGGCGGCCGCGGTGCCGCGCTCCCGGAGGGGCGGGTCAGCGTGCGTCGGCCACGAGGGGCCGGCGGGCAGCCGCCCGGGCGGCCCGGGAGCCGAGGACGGTGATGGTGACGACGCCGAGGACGGCGAGGAGGCCGATGGCGACCGTGCCGGCCCAGCCGTCCGCGTGGAAGGCCATCGCGCCGACCGTGCTGCCGGCACTGGAGCCGATGTAGTACGCGGACTGGTACAGCGCCGCGGCCTGCGCACGGCCGTGGACGGCCGTCTTGCTGACCGCCGAGGAGGCGACCGCGTGCCCGGCGAAGAAACCCGCCGTGATCAGCACCAGGCCCAGCAGGACCAGCGGGAGGGACGCGGCCAGGGAGAGGAGCAGGCCCGCCGCCGTCGTACCGCCCGCCAGGTACAGCGCGCCCCGGCGGCCGAGCCGGCCCACCAGCCGGCCCGCGGTGGACGCGGAGACCGTACCCACCAGGTAGACCAGGAAGATCGAGCCCACGATGCCCTGCGGCAGCCCGAACGGCTGCTCCGTCAGCCGGTAGCCGATCGCCGTGTAGACACCGCCGAACACCGTCATGAACAGTGCGCCGATCGCGTACAGGCGGCGCAGCAGCGGGTCGGCGAGGTGGGCGCGGACCGTGCCGAGCAGCACGCGCGGGCGCAGCGAGCCCGCCGTGAAGTGCCTCGGGGCCGGCAGCAGCAGCCGGAAGGCCACCGCGCAGCCGACCGCGAGCACGCCGATCACGCCGACCGAGACCCGCCAGCCCCATTCCTGGGCGACCCAGCCGGTGATCACCCGGCCGCTCATCCCGCCGACGCTGTTGCCCGCCACGAACAGCCCGATCGCCGTGACCAGCGCCTTCGGCCGGACCTCCTCGGCCAGGTACGCCGTCGCCGAGGCCGGCAGGCCGGCCAGCGCCGCGCCCTGCACCCCGCGCAGCACCACCAGCGCGCCGATCGACGGCGCGAAGGGCACCAGCATGCCGACCGCGACGGCGACGGCGAGCGAGGCCGTCATCACCGTACGGCGGCCGTAGCGCTCCGACAGGGCGCTCATGGGCAGCACGAACAGGGCCAGTCCGCCGGTCGCGGCCGCCACGGTCCAGCTCGCCTCGCCGGCCGCGACGCCGAACTCCCCGGAGATCAGCGGGAGCAGGGCCTGGGTGGAGTACAGCAGGGCGAAGGTCGCGACCCCGGCGAGGAAGAGGGCGAGGCTCATCCGGCGGTAGCCGGGGCCGCCCGGGGTCAGCCGGGAGTCGGAGTCGGGGACAGAGACGGAAGGAACGGCGTCCACGCTGGTGGACGCCCCGGTACTGGCGGGAGACATGCTTCGACCGTAGGTACGGCCGCACTCATCCGTCCAATGCATGGAATCGCCATAATCGTTCCCATGGCGCATCAGCAGAGGTCACAGGGGCGACTGTCACCGTCCGGTGACACACAAGACATGGGCGAGCTGACGCGGCTGCTCGCGCCCCGCCTCGCCTACTTCGCAGGCGTCGCCCGGACCGAGCACGTCACCCGGGCCGCGCAGGAGATGAACGTCCCCCAGTCCACGCTCTCCCGGGCGATGGCCCGCCTGGAGCAGGACCTGGGTGTCGACCTGTTCGCCCGGCACGGCCGCACGGTCTCCCTGACCACGGCCGGCCGCACCTTCCTCGCCTCCGTCGAGCGGGCCCTCGCCGAGATCGGGCGCGCCGCCGAGGAGGTCCGCGCGGACGCCGACCCGGCCACCGGCAAGGTCGCCTTCGGCTTCCTGCACACGATGGGCGCCGAGACCGTACCAGGCCTGCTGCACGCCTTCCGGGCCGATCACCCGCGGGTCCGCTTCAGCCTGGTCCAGAACTACGGCGAGGCGATGCTGGAACGGCTCCGGGCGGGCGAGCTGGACCTCTGTCTCACCTCGCCCGTACCCGACGCGCCCGATCTGGTCGCCCGCCGGCTGGACGAGCAGAAGCTGCGCCTGGTCGTCCCCGCCGACCACCGCCTGGCCGCCCGCCGCCGCATCCGGCTGGCCGAGGCGGCCGAGGAAATCTTCGTCACCCTGGAGCCCGGCTACGGCCTGCGCCGCATCTTCGACGCCCTGTGCCGCGAGGCCGGCTTCCGCCCCCGGGTCGCCTTCGAGGGCGAGGAGGCGGAGACGCTGAGGGGCCTGGTGGCGGCGGGCCTGGGGGTCGCCCTCCTGCCGCCGCCGACGGTCGCGCGGCCGGGCGTGGTGGAGCTGACGGTCACGGCGCCCCGGGCGGTCCGCGAGATCGGCGTCGCCTGGCTGGCCGACCGGCCGGACACACCTCCGGTGGCCGCGTTCAAGAAGTTCCTGCTGTCGAGGAGGGGGAGTCTCCTTCCCTGAAGGGGTGCGGAGCCGCGCGACGAGCCACCACGCACCCGCGGCCGGCCCGGCCTCTACCGCTTCAGAGACTTGCCGAACCCCGCGGCCAACGGCATCCGCAGACCGATCGGCGGCGGCGCCGCCAGCGCGTCCTCCACCGGCCGCGACACCGGACACCCGAACAGCGCGCCCATCACGAAGTCGGAGGTCAGGCAGAGCACTTCGTCACGGTGGCCGTGCAGAGCGTGGCCGTCGGAGTGCACTTCGAACCGGCACACCTCCCGGTTCACCTTCTTCGCCCGCGCCGCGAACCGGAACGACAGCTCGGGATCGGTCCGTCCGTCGTTCGTGCCGTGCGCGATCAGCACCCGGCGCCCGACCAGCTGCTTCACCGGCTCGACGGCCGCGGCGACGTCCTCCTCGGGCAGCCAGGGGGCCAGTGCCACAACGGAGTTGACCGCCTCGTGGCCGCCCGTCCGCAGTGCCGCGCGCCCGCCCATGTCCACCCCGACCAGGCACACGGGTACGTCCCCGTACCGTCGTACGACCTCGTCGGCGGCCCACTCGGCGTCCGCCGCCAGATGTGCCTCGCTGCCGTTCCAGCCGCGGTAGCGGTAGAGGACGGGGTGGACGGCCAGCCCCTCGGCGCGGCCCGCGCGGGAGAGCGCGCGGCCCAGGGAGCGGACGAGGGCCGCCGCCCAGACGGGGGAGGGCCGGCGGGCGGATGCCTCCTCCCCGCCGGGGAGCAGCAGCACCACTCCGCTCACCGACGTCGGCTCCGGGCCGACTGCCTTTCCCAGCCTGGCCGTTCGGACCGGCGTCGCTTGCTGTCCCATGACAGAACAGTTTCAGAAGGCGGGGTGCACGAAACCAGTCCGGGGGGTCACCTTTGCGTATCGGCGGAAAAGTGCCCGGAATCAGCTGCCGCGCATACCGGGACCTCTACGCGCGTAGGCGCTAGAGTGCGGAAATGACGAGCCAGACTGCACCGACGGGGGCCGTCCCGGCGCCCGTGCCGGCACATGTTCCGACGCCGGACCAGATCCGCCGGGCGCCCAAGGTACTGCTGCACGATCACCTCGACGGCGGACTCCGCCCGGGGACCGTCGTCGAACTCGCCCGGGAGACCGGGTACGCCGAACTTCCCGATGCCGACCCGGACAAACTGGGGATCTGGTTCCAGGAGGCGGCCGACTCCGGCTCGCTGGAACGGTATCTGGAGACCTTCCGGCACACCGTCGGCGTGATGCAGACCCGGGAGGCCCTGATCCGGGTCGCCCGGGAGTGCGCCGAGGACCTCGCCGAGGACGGGGTCGTCTACGCCGAGGTGCGGTACGCGCCCGAGCAGCACCTCGAGGCCGGCCTGACCCTGGAGACGGTGGTCGAGGCCGTCAACGAGGGGTTCCGGCAGGGCGAGCGGCTGGCCCGGGAGAACGGCCGGCGGATCCGGGTCGGCGCCCTGCTGACCGCCATGCGGCACGCGGCCCGTTCCCTGGAGATCGCCGAACTCGCCAACCGCTACCGGGACTCGGGCGTGGTCGGCTTCGACATCGCCGGGGCCGAGGCCGGCTACCCGCCCACCCGCCACCTCGACGCCTTCGAGTACCTCAAGCGGGAGAACAACCACTTCACCATCCACGCCGGCGAGGCCTTCGGGCTGCCGTCCATCTGGCAGGCGCTCCAGTGGTGCGGCGCCGACCGGCTCGGGCACGGGGTGCGGATCATCGACGACATCGAGGTCCGGGAGGACGGCTCGGTCAGGCTCGGCCGGCTCGCCTCCTACGTGCGGGACAAGCGGATCCCGCTGGAGCTGTGCCCCAGCTCCAACCTCCAGACCGGCGCCGCGCCCTCCTACGCCGAGCACCCGATCGGTCTGCTGCGCCGCCTGCACTTCCGGGCCACGGTGAACACCGACAACCGGCTGATGTCGCACACCAGCATGAGCCGGGAATTCGAGCACCTCGTCGACGCATTCGGTTATACGCTCGACGACCTGCAGTGGTTCTCCGTCAATGCGATGAAATCAGCGTTCATTCCTTTCGATGAACGGCTTGCGATGATCAATGACGTGATCAAGCCCGGATATGCCGAGCTGAAGTCCGAATGGCTGTTCCGGCAGACCGCGTCTACCAGCGGTTCCGGCGGTCCGGAGGCATAGTCGCCGGACATCGGCCGGAACGGAATGCGAACGCGCTTTCACAAGGCGTCCGCATTTCGGTGTTTGCGGCGGGTGGCCCGGCATGTTTACGGTCGTGGACCGCTCAGATCGTTTGTGATCACCCGTCTCCGCATGCAAGGACGCATTCACCATGAAGCAGTCTGCCAAGACCCTGGGTGTCGCCGCCCTCGGTGCCGCCATCGCCGCCGTCGGCGCGGGCGCGGCCAACGCCGCCCCGGCCGTCCCGAACGCCACGCAGGCCCTGGACACCGTCACCAGGACGCTGCCGGCCGAGAACGTCGGCAAGGCGGTGCCGGGTGCCACCGAGGCGCTCACGCAGGGGCAGGGTGCCGTGGGTGCCGGGCTGGCCGCCGCCCAGCCCGCCGTGCAGAAGGTCCTCGCCGAGGGGCCGACCGCGCCGGTCGCCGGGCTGCTCGGCGGACTGCCCCTGCAGAAGACGGGTCTGCCCACGCACGGAGTGCCGGTGAACGGGATCCCGCTCGGCTGACACCGCCTGCCGCACGACGCCGCTGGGGCGCCCCGGAACCGTCCGGGAGCGCCCCAGTGTCATATCCGCCCCCGTCCCGCGCGCCCGCGCCCGCGCTCACCAGGCGGTACGGGCCTTGTCCTCGGACGGCAGCAGCAGCCACAGCGCTATGTAGACCAGGAACTGCGGGCCGGGCAGCAGGCAGGAGGCCAGGAAGATCACCCGCATCGTCGTGGCCGAGGTGCCGAAGCGCCGGGCCAGCGCGGCGCAGACTCCGCCGATCATGCGGCCGTGGGTGGGGCGGGCGAGGGCGGTCATCTCGGTTCCTCCGTGGTCGTCGACTCGCTCCCGAGTCGGTGGCGGGCCCCTGGGCGGGGCCCCTCAACTGACATCCACGGTACGGAGACGAAGGGGACGAAGCATCGCTCTACGGGGCGATACCGACCCTGGGAATCGTCGGGGTACGCCCCTGAGACAGCTCCTCCTGGACGGTGACCGCCTGCCCGGCCGCGCCGGGATCCTCCGCGGCCCGCCGCCGCAGCCAGGCCCGGCCCGCCGGTACGACGGCCAGGTGGGCCAGGACGACACCCGCCGTGTTCAGCAGCAGCGAGTCGACGTCCACGACCCGGCCCGGCACGCCGGTCTGCAACAGGGCGATGCCCAGGGAGATCAGGGCGCCCGCCGCGGCCGTACGGATCAGCGACGCGAGCGGGGAGACGGCGAGTCTGCCGTGTGCCGCCGGCAGCAGCACGCCCAGCGGCGCGAGCAGCGCGAGACCCTCGCCGAGGGGTCTGACGGCCCCCGGCCAGCCCAGGGCCAGATCGGCCCGGATGCCGGCCAGCGGGCGCAGGTTCGGGGGCATCACCCAGGGGACGTCCAGGGGGCGCAGCATCAGCCAGGCGACGAGGGCGACGTGCGCGACGAGGAGGACACCCCCTGTCACACGGATGCGGATCGCGGCGTTGCCGCCGATGGAGCCTTGACGCTGCACGACCCCCTAGACGCAGGGGCGGGCGTGATTGGTTCCGCGACGGAAACGTTTTGGCGTGAGTACGTCGTAACGGGGCGGAGCGAGGACCGACGTGCCGGGGCGGGGCGGGGGCCTACGTGCCGGGGCGAGGCGGGGAAGGGGTGTCGGGGCGGGGCAGGCCGCTCACCGCGCGGGCGGGGTGCCGCCGCGCCCACCCGTGCCGCCCCAGCGGCACGACTGCCCGCGGCTGGGTGCGTCCCTGGGCCGGCCGGTCACCTCGGGCGGGGTGCCGCCGCGCCCGCCCGTGCCGCCCCAGCGGCACGACTGCCCGCGGCTGGGACCTTCGACTGTCCGCAGGCTGGGTACGGCCCGCAGCCGAACGCCCGCCGCAGCGCCGGTGCTGTGAGGCGGACGGCGCCGCGGTTTCCCAAGGGGCGCGGGGAACTGCGCGACCGGCCCCCACCGGCCCGCGGTCGGACGCCGGGTCTGCAGCCCGCCGGACGCTTCGGCGCCCCCGCTCCGTGGCTGCCCGCTAGCCCGTCACCTCGGTGGACGGCGGGTGCGTGGTGCCGGGGCGGTCTCGGACGTCGTCCGTGCACTCGTAACGCCGCACCGGACCCGACCGCGGGCCGCCCAGGATGACCGAGCCGTCGTCCTCCGTCGCCGCCGAGTCGGACAGCGTGCACACCAGCTGGGCCAGGGCGTAGGAGGTGAGACGCGTGGGAGGCGTGCTCAGGCGCAGCGTGTCCTCGGGATCCTTCGGGCCGGGCCCGCTCACACCGAGGCCGCCCGGCACGTACGTCGTGTAGCCCGCGGACCGCTCCGCGGCCGACGGCGACGTGGCGAGCTGGTCCAGCAGCCCCTGCGCCACGATCACCCGGCGCCGGGCGTCCGGGGTGCCCTCCGGGACCCGCACGGTGCGGTCCACGGCCACCAGGGACGCCCCGCACAGCAGGAAGACCTGCACGGGCACCCCGCGCGAGGACTGCGTGGACAGATCGGGCCCGGCCAGCGAGCACGGCACCCGGGACGGCGCCGCCCCGAAGTCGGTCGGCACCTCCGTGGCCCGGATGCCGCAGCCCGTGAGCAGCGCGCCCAGGAGGGGCAGCGCCAGCAGGCGTCGTACGGTCATGACCCCTCCTTTCCCGAACCGTTGCGGCCGGACTGGCCGTTCTCCGCGCCCCCGCCGTCCTCCTCGGTCAGCCGTGAGGCGTCCCGCGGCAGCCGGAGCGTGAAGACCGCCCCGCCCTCCGGGGAGTTGGCGGCGGTGATCTCGCCACCGTGGATGTGGGCGTTCTCCAGGGCGATGGAGAGCCCGAGCCCGCTGCCCTCGGAGCGCGGCCGGGAGGCGCTGGCCTTGTAGAAGCGGTCGAAGACGTGCGGAAGGACGTCCTCCGGGATGCCGGGCCCGTGGTCGCGGACCTGGATCTCCATCGTCTCGCCCGCCTCCCGTACCGACACCCGCACCGGCGAGCCGCCGTGCTTGAGCGCGTTGCCGATCAGGTTGGCGAGGATGACGTCCAGGCGGCGCGGGTCGATGCGGGCGTGGATGCCGCGCTCGGCGTCCAGGTCGACCGCGTCCAGCCAGGCGCGGGCGTCGATGCAGGCGGTGATCTGGTCGGCGATGTCGACGTCGTCCAGCACCAGCCGGGCGGTGCCCGCGTCGAAGCGGGTGACCTCCATCAGGTTCTCGACCAGGTCGTTCAGCCGCCGGGTCTCGCTGACCACGAGCCGGACGGCGGGCTCGATCATCGGGTCCATGCTCCCGGTCTCCGCCTCCAGCTCCTCCTCCAGCACCTCCGTGACGGCGGTGATGGCGGTGAGCGGTGTGCGCAGCTCGTGGGACATGTCGGCGACGAACCGGCGGGACGCCTCGTCCCGCGCGGCCATCTCCGCGACCCGCTGCTCCAGCGCCTCGGCCGCATTGTTGAACGTCCGCGACAGGTCGGCGAGTTCGTCGGTGCCGGACACCCGCAGCCGGGTGTCCAGCTTGCCCTCGCCGAGCCGGTTGGCGGCCACACCGAGCCGGTGCACCGGCTTCAGCACGGTCGTGGCGGCGGCCTGCGCGAGCAGCGCGGCACCGATCAGCGCGAGCCCCGTGGCGATGCCCAGCGACCAGGCCAGCGAGTTGAGGTCCTTGGCCTCCGGCTCCAGGGACTTCGCCATGTAGCCGGTCGGCCCGCCGCCGATGACGCGCGTACCGGCCACCAGGAACGGCGTGCCGTTGTCCGTGACCCGCTGCCAGTACAGGTGGTACGGCTCCTTGTTGGCGTCCGTCACCTGCTGCCGCTTGGCCACGGCCGTGCGCAGCGACTCGGGCACGTCCTCCAGCGCGAAGCCGTTGATGCCGCCCGAGTTGCCGTACACCGTGTTGCCGTCGGCGTCCTGGGCGACCAGGAGCACGCTGAACCGCTGGCTGCTGGCGGCCATCTGGCCCGCCGCGCGCTGAAGCTGGTCCTGGCTCGGGTGCGCGGGCAGCGCGCCCGCTCGGTTCTGCATCTCCTGCCGGAAGTCGCGCAGCACCGCGTCCTGGGCGCGGGTGAGGACCGCCTCCCGGTTGAGCCAGTAGGCGATGCCCGACGCCGACACCGCGGCGGTGAGCGCGACCAGGCCGAAGACCAGCACCAGGCGCAGCCTCAGGCTGGTGAACCTGAGCCGCGACAGACTTCCCTTGCGCCCCGCGGCCCAGCCGCGCAGCCCCCCTTGCGTATCGGTCACTGAGGGGCGTCCAGGCGGTAGCCGACACCACGGACGGTACGGATCAGCGTCGGGGACGACGGCACGTCCTCGACCTTGGCGCGCAGCCGCTGCACACACGCGTCGACCAGGCGTGAGTCACCCAGGTAGTCGTGCTCCCACACCAGGCGGAGCAGCTGCTGCCGGGACAGCGCCTGACCGGGCCGCCGGCTCAGCTCCAGCAGCAGCCTGAGTTCGGTCGGGGTCAGCTGGAGGTCCTCGCCGTTCTTCGTGACGGTCATCGCCGAGCGGTCGATGACGAGGTTGCCGAAGGCCGCCGAGTCGCTGGACTCGCGCTCTCCGCGCCGCAGCACGGCCCGGATCCGGGCGTCCAGCACCCGCCCCTGCACCGGCTTGACGACGTAGTCGTCGGCCCCCGACTCCAGCCCGACCACGACGTCGATGTCGTCACTGCGGGCGGTCAGCAGGATGATCGGCAGCTGGTCGGTGCGCCGGATGCGCCGGCACACCTCGAAGCCGTCGATGCCGGGCAGCATCACGTCCAGCACGATCAGGTCCGGCCGCTGCTCGCGCAGCAGCTTCAGACCGTCCTCGCCGCTGGCAGCGGTGGCCACCCGGTGTCCCTGGCGCGTCAGTGAGAGCTCCAGGGCCGTGCGGATGGCGTCGTCGTCCTCGATCAGCAACAGGGAAGGCACGGGCTCATTCTGGCCCATGGACGGGGTGTCGTACGACCTGCCGGCACGATGCCTTCCCTAGTGCCACCACCTGTGCGCAGTGTGTGACAGCCCTGGGAGGGACCCCTGTGACAGGTCTGTGACAGTCGGCGGACACGGCGATGAAGTCACCCCGGCAGTCTTTTGGTCACGGGCCGGACGGCGATCCGGAACCGGCCCGGCAACACCGAATCACCGGAAGTCCACGACGGGGAGCGCGAGATGAAAACGCTGCACGGCATCAGCACCAGCGCAGTGGTCACGCGTCTGCACGACGTGCACCGGGGATCCGAGAAGTCCGGTGCCGTGAGCGGGCGGGGGTGCGCTCGCGGCACCGGGCGTCAGCACCCGGCCTACATGTCGGTGGTTGACGCTCACACGGGGGAGACGCACGGGGGAGCCGCGTACGGGGAGGAATCGGGGGAGCGTCGTTCGCTGAGCGAGGCGGAGTTCACCGCCTACGTCCAGGAGCGCCGCGCCTCCCTGTACGCCACCGCCTACCACCTGACCGGTGACCGCTTCGAGGCCGAGGACCTGCTCCAGAGCGCGCTGTTCTCGACGTACAAGGCGTGGGACCGGATCAGCGACAAGGCGGCGGTCGGCGGATACCTGCGCCGCACCATGACGAACCTGCACATCAGCGCCTGGCGGCGCCGCAAGCTCAACGAGTACCCGACCGAGGAACTGCCGGAGACGCCCGGCGAGACGGACGCGATGCGCGGCACCGAGCTGCGCGCGGTCCTGTGGCAGGCGCTGGCCCGGCTGCCCGAACTCCAGCGCACCATGCTGGTCCTGCGCTACTACGAGGGCCGCACGGACCCGGAGATCGCGGAGATCCTCGGCATCAGTGTCGGCACGGTGAAGTCCAGCATCTGGCGGTCGCTCCGCCGGCTGCGCGAGGACGAGGTCCTCAGCTTCGGCCGTGACGAGGAGGACGCCTTCGGCGAGCTGGTCGCCTGAGGGCCGGAGGTCACCGGGGGGTGGCCTGAGGTAGGGAACACGGGGGAGAACGCGGGCCGCTGGGGGGCGGCCCACGGGGGAGCAAGAGGAACGGGACTGGTGGGCCGGGGGGTCCGGCCAGTCCCGTTTTGCATGTCCCGGTCCCGTCGCGCGGGTCCGTCAGGAGCGGCGCCGCTCGCGCGGACGCGGCCGCCCGCCGGCGGGGTTCCTCAGTTGACGGTCGCGGTGTCCTTCGCGGCCGGGTTCCGTCCCGCTGCCGCGAGCCGGCCGAGCGCCTCGTCCCGGTCGCACGGATGTGCGCCGAGGGACACCTGGCGGGAGATGATCGACCGCTCCGTGCGCATCAGCCGCCAGCCGCGGCGCAGCAGGAACGGCACCGATTTGCGGCCCTCCTTCAGATCCCGCAGGAAGCGCCGCCGGAAGGTGGTGACCGGTCCGCGGGTCAGGCACAGCGCGTCCGCGAGCAGCCCCAGTTCCCGGCAGCGCCCGACGATCTCGGCGGCGAAGATGCCCTCCGCGATGAACAGCGGCGCACGGCCGATGCGGAGCGTCTCCTCGCCGGTACGGGCGCTCAGCGAGAGGTCGTACACCGGCACCGGCGTCGACCCCGTCGCGCACAGCCGGGCGATGGCCTCGACCGCGACGTCCGCGTCCCACGACTCGGGGTGGTCCCAGTCGATGTCCGAACTCCCCGCCACCAGCGGCAGAGTCGGGTCGTCACTCTCCTTGTAGAAGTCGTCCAGGCGCAGCACGGGAAGCCCGGAGCGGGCGGCGACGAGTGACTTACCCGAGCCCGAGGGGCCGCACAGCAGCACGACGCGGGCGGGGAACGGGGGATGAATGCTCACGGAACACCAGTTTGAAGCATGGGGGGCGGCCTGCCGACCCCGCGGGTCGGCTTTTGAGCGTGACTCTCACCTCAACTACCCTTTGTGTCGACATCATTACCCTGCGCACCAGAAGGTGGCACCAGCGATGGCCCGACACACCTCCCCCCAGCACCCCACCGCGCAGCGCGCCCTGGTCGCCCTCGCCGTGGCCGGAGCGGCCCTGGGCACGGGCACGGCGGCGGCCCACGCCGACGCCGGCCCCCAGCCCCCGAACGTGCCGTGGCGGCCCACCTCGCTGGGCAAGATCGACCCGCAGGCGGGTCTGACGGCGCTTTCCGGCGCGACCGGCTACATCACCGGCCCGGTCGCCGGCCTCAAGCCCAACCCGCTGGCGGGCACGGGCGTGGACCCGCTCGACAACGGGCTGGGCACCCAGGTGGCCGACTTCAAGCCGGTCACGTCACAGGCACTGACGACGCCGGTCGCCGAGGCCGAGTCCCTCCGCACCGTGCCGGTGGTGGGCCGGCTCCTGGGGGCGCTGGGCCACTGAGGCGCGCGGAAGGGCCGCGGGGCCGCGTCCGGCATGCGGCCCCGCGTGCCCTTCCGGACTCAGTAGGAAGAGCCCGACGCGCCCAGCGACCCCGTCGGGTGCCAGACCGTCTTCGTCTCCAGGAACGCCGTCATCCGGTCGGTGCCCGGCGTCTCGAAGTAATCCACAGCCTGTGGACGCAGGACCCGCTTCAGGTTGTCGGCCGCCGCGATCTCCAGCTCCTTCGCCAGCACCTCGTCCGCGCC
This sequence comes from Streptomyces musisoli, assembly GCF_016741855.1. Classification (GTDB taxonomy): domain Bacteria; phylum Actinomycetota; class Actinomycetes; order Streptomycetales; family Streptomycetaceae; genus Streptomyces; species Streptomyces musisoli. The sequence continues at coordinate 439,178 of NZ_JAERRH010000004.1, forward strand.
CGCGAGGTCGATCGCGTTGACGTCCTGGTGAGCGGCCAGCGGCGCCGCGATCTCCGCCGTACGGCCCGACAGGATGTTGACCACGCCGCCCGGCACGTCGGAGGTGGCCAGCACCTCGCCCAGGGACAGCGCCGGCAGCGGGGCCTTCTCGGAGGCGATCACGACCGCCGTGTTGCCGGTGGCGATCACCGGGGCCACGACCGACACCAGACCGAGGAACGACGACTCCTGCGGGGCCACGACCGCGACCACACCGGTCGGCTCGGGGGAGGAGAGGTTGAAGTACGGGCCCGCGACGGGGTTGGCGCCGCCGATCACCTGGGCGATCTTGTCGGTCCAGCCCGCGTACCAGACCCAGCGGTCGACGGCCGCGTCGACGACCGCCGCCGCCTTCGGCTTCGACAGCCCCTCCGCGTCCGCGACCTCCCGGACGAACTGCTCCTTGCGGCCCTCCAGCATCTCCGCGACGCGGTAGAGGACCTGGCCGCGGTTGTACGCGGTCGCGCCGGCCCAGCCGCCGAACGCCTTGCGCGCGGCCACGACCGCGTCCCGGGCGTCCTTGCGGGACGACTGCGGAGCGTTGGCCAGCCAGTTGCCCTTCGAGTCCGACACCTCGTACACCCGGCCGCTCTCGGAACGCGGGAACTTCCCGCCGACGTACAGCTTGTAGGTCTTGAAGACGGAGAGTCGCTCAGTCTTTTCGATCTTCTCAGACTTTTCGGTCTTCTCAGACATCGAGGTACGCCTCCAGGCCGTGGCGGCCGCCCTCGCGGCCGAAGCCCGACTCCTTGTAGCCGCCGAAGGGCGAGGCCGGGTCGAACTTGTTGAACGTGTTGGACCAGACGACACCGGCGCGCAGCTTGTTCGCGACGGCCAGGATCCGGGAGCCCTTCTCGGTCCAGATGCCCGCGGACAGGCCGTACTGCGTGTTGTTCGCCTTGGCCACCGCCTCGTCCGGCGTGCGGAAGGTGAGGACCGACAGCACCGGGCCGAAGATCTCGTCACGGGCGATGGTGTGCGCCTGGGTGACGTTCGTGAACAGCGTCGGCGCGAACCAGTAACCCGCAGACGGCAGTTCGCAGGCCGGGGACCAGCGTTCGGCGCCCTCCGCCTCGCCCTGCTCGGCCAGCGCGGTGATCCGGGCCAGCTGCTCGGCGGAGTTGATCGCGCCGATGTCGGTGTTCTTGTCCAGCGGGTCGCCGAGGCGCAGCGTGGACAGGCGGCGCTTGAGGGAGTCCAGCAGCTCGTCCTGGACCGACTCCTGCACGAGGAGGCGGGAACCGGCGCAGCAGACCTGGCCCTGGTTGAAGAAGATGCCCGTGACGATGCCCTCGACGGCCTGGTCGATCGGGGCGTCGTCGAAGACGATGTTGGCGCCCTTGCCGCCCAGTTCGAGCGTGAGCTTCTTCCGCGTGCCGGCGACCGTGCGGGCGATCTCCTTGCCCACCGCGGTGGAGCCCGTGAAGGCCACCTTGTTCACGTCCGGGTGCGCGACGAGCGCGGCGCCCGCGTCGCCGTAGCCCGGGAGGATGTTGACGACACCCTTGGGCAGGCCCGCCTGGCGGCAGATGTCCGCGAAGAAGAGGGCGGACAGGGGGGTCGTCTCGGCGGGCTTCAGGACGACCGTGTTGCCGGTCGCCAGCGCCGGGGCGATCTTCCACGCCAGCATCAGCAGCGGGAAGTTCCACGGGATGACCTGGCCGGCCACGCCCAGCGGCCTCGGGTTCGCGCCGTAGCCGGCGTGGTCGAGCTTGTCGGCCCAGCCCGCGTAGTAGAAGAAGTGCGCGGCGACCAGCGGGAGGTCCGCGTCGCGGGTCTCCTTGATCGGCTTGCCGTTGTCCAGCGTCTCCAGGACGGCCAGCTCACGGCTGCGCTCCTGGACGATGCGGGCGATGCGGAACAGGTACTTGGCGCGCTCGGAGCCGGGCAGCGCCGACCACTTCTGGAACGCCTTGCGGGCGGCCTTCACCGCGCGGTCGACGTCCTCGGCGCCGGCCTGGGCGACCTCGGAGAGGACCTCCTCCGTCGACGGCGAGACCGTCTTGAAGACCTTGCCGTCGGCGGCCTCGGTGAACTCGCCGTCGATGAACAGGCCGTACGAGGGCGCGATGTCGACGATCGCGCGGGACTCGGGGGCGGGTGCGTACTCGAATGCCATGGGGGATCAGTCCACCGTCACGTAGTCGGGACCGGAGTAGCGGCCGGTGGCCAGCTTCTGCCGCTGCATCAGCAGGTCGTTGAGCAGCGAGGAGGCGCCGAAGCGGAACCAGTGGTTGTCCAGCCAGTCCTCACCCGCCGTCTCGTTGACCAGGACCAGGAACTTGATCGCGTCCTTGGTGGTGCGGATGCCGCCGGCGGGCTTCACACCGACCTGGGTACCGGTCTGGGCGCGGAAGTCGCGCACCGCCTCCAGCATCAGCAGGGTGTTCGCCGGGGTCGCGTTGACGGCGACCTTGCCGGTGGAGGTCTTGATGAAGTCGGCGCCCGCCAGCATGCCCAGCCAGGAGGCGCGGCGGATGTTGTCGTACGTGGACAGCTCGCCGGTCTCGAAGATGACCTTCAGCCGGGCGCTCGTCCCGCAGGCCTCCTTCACGGCGACGATCTCGTCGTACACCTTCAGGTACCGGCCGGCGAGGAACGCGCCCCGGTCGATCACCATGTCGATCTCGTCGGCGCCGGCGGCGACGGCGTCACGGACGTCGGCCAGCTTCACGTCGAGGGCGGCACGGCCGGCCGGGAAGGCGGTGGCCACCGAGGCGACCTTCACACCGGAGCCGGCGACGGCCTCCTTGGCGACGGCCACCATGTCGGGGTAGACGCAGACGGCGGCCGTCGTGGGGGTCGTCCGGTCCGTGGGGTCGGGGTGGACCGCCTTGGCGCCGAGCGCCCGGACCTTGCCCGGGGTGTCCGCGCCTTCCAGCGTCGTCAGGTCGACCATCGAGATGGCGAGGTCGATGGCGTACGCCTTCGCGGTGGTCTTGATGGAACGGGTGCCGAGAGACGCGGCGCGCGCCTCCAGGCCGACCGCGTCGACGCCGGGCAGCCCGTGGAGGAAGCGGCGCAGCGTGCTGTCGGACGCGGTGACATCCGAGAGAGCGTGTGCTGTGGGTGCAGTGGTGGGCATGGTCACCAGACGAGCATATCTACGCGCGTAGCATCTGTACACCCCCGCTGCTCATCCCCGGTCCCGAGATCACGGATGAGCGCCGGTTCCCGGGTGGGCGGTCACCTGCCCGGCGCCGTCGTGCAGAATCGGGCCATGACCACCCCGGACCACCCGTCACCCGCGTCCCAGCCTCCGGCGCCCGCCTCCAGGGACCGGATCTACCGCTCGCCCCTGGGGCTGGCGGGCGGCGTGCTGCTGCTCCTGGTCGTCCTCTGGCTGGGCTTCGACGCGCTGTTCAAGGGCCACGGCCGGATCCCGTGGCTGGCGCTGGCCGGCCTGATCCTGATCGTGCCGCTGATCGTCGCCTTCACGCTCCGCCCGGCGGTCTTCGCGAACGAGGACCGGCTGCGCGTGCGCAATCCGTTCCGGGTGATCACCCTGCCCTGGGGCGAGATCGCCGGCCTGCGCTCAGGCTTCTCCAACGAGGTCCTCGCCAAGTCCGGCGCCAAGTACCAGCTGTGGGCCATCCCCGTCTCGCTGCGGTCCCGCAAGAAGGCGGCCCGCCGGCAGCAGCGGGCGGCGGCGGAGGCGGCCCGGGGCGGGACGCCGGGCGGCGGAGGACTCGGGCCGTGGCCCATGGGCCTCGGCGGGTTCAGCCTGCGCGGTCCGGACACCGGTCCGACCCGGGCCGAGACCGACCAGGTCATGGACGACCTGCGGGAACTCCTGGAGACCCGCGGCGAGACCGAGCCGGCGCAGGGGGAGGTCACCGTGCGCTGGGCCTACGAGGTGGCCGCACCCGCGGTCGCCGGAGCGGTACTGCTGGCAATCCTCCTGGCGATGACCTGAGCCCCCACCAGCCACCCGCCGCGCCCCTCCCCCCTCACCAGGGAGCGATTGGCAGGAATGAGCCGCGCTGCAGCCGCCCGCACGCCCCTGGCCTGCGCGTTTCCCCGGGCACTGTGGACCGTATCTGCCAATCACTGGCTGCGAGGGGGGTGGGGGGTGGGGGCCCCGGGTGGGGGCCCCGGGGGTGGGGTAGTGGGCGCGGTGGTGCGGGTCAGATGCCGGCCGTTGTCGACAGGTCCCGCTTGATGGCGTCCAGCAGCTCGGTCGCGCGGGTGCGTGCGGCCGGGAGGCCGGCGGGCGCGGACACCGGCACGACGACCTCCAGGTAGCACTTCAGCTTCGGCTCGGTGCCGCTCGGGCGGACGATGACCCGGGCGCCGTCGAGGGTGTAGCGCAGGCCGTCCGTGGGCGGCAGCGTGTCCGTCCCCCGGTTCAGGTCCTCGGCCCGGGTGACGGGCAGGCCCGCCAGCCGGGCCGGCGGCCGTTCCCGCAGCCGGCGCATCGCGTCCGCGATCAGCGAGAGGTCCTTCACCCGCACCGACAGCTGGTCCGTGGCGTGCAGACCGTGCTCCACGGCGAGGTCGTCGAGCAGGTCGAGAAGGGTACGGCCCTCCTCCTTCAGCACGGACGCCAGCTCGGTGATCAGCAGCGCGGCGGTGATGCCGTCCTTGTCGCGCACGCCCTCCGGGTCCACGCAGTAGCCGAGGGCCTCCTCGTAGCCGTAGCGCAGGCCGTCGACACGGGCGATCCACTTGAAGCCGGTCAGGGTCTCCTCGTAGGGCAGGCCCGCCTTCCGGGCGATCCGGCCGAGCAGGGAGGAGGAGACGATCGACTCGGCGAAGGTGCCCCGCGCGCCGCGCCGGACCAGGTGGGCGCCGAGCAGGGCGCCGACCTCGTCGCCGCGCAGCATCCGCCAGTCGCCGCCGTCCTTGACGGCGACGGCACAGCGGTCCGCGTCGGGGTCGTTGGCGATGACCAGGTCCGGTTCGGTGGCGCGGGCCGCGGCGAACGCCAGGTCCATCGCGCCCGGCTCCTCCGGGTTGGGGAAGGCGACCGTCGGGAAGTCCGGGTCCGGGTCGGCCTGCTCGGCGACCAGCACCGGCTCGGGGAAGCCGGCCCGGGCGAACGCGGCGAGCAGGACGTCCTTGCCGACGCCGTGCATGGCCGTGTAGACCGTGCGGGCGGTCCGCGGGGAGTCCTCGGCCAGGACGGCGTCCGTACGGGCCAGGTAGGCGTCCAGGACCGTGTCGTCCAGGATCTCCCAGCCGCCGTCCGGGCGGGGTACGTCGTTCAGCGAGACGATCGCGTCGATCTCTGCGGCGATCCCCGCGTCGGCGGGCGGGACGATCTGCGAGCCGTCGCCGAGGTAGACCTTGTAGCCGTTGTCCCGGGGCGGGTTGTGGCTGGCGGTGACCTCCACGCCCGCGACCGCGCCGAGGTGCCGTATGGCGAAGGCCAGCACGGGGGTGGGCAGCGGGCGCGGGAGGACGGCGGCACGCAGGCCGGCGCCGGTCATCACGGCCGCGGTGTCCCGGGCGAAGTCGGCGGACTTGTGGCGGGCGTCGTAGCCGATGACCACGAGGCCGGCGTCGGCGGCCCCGTGCGGGGTCCCGTTCTTCTTCAGGTACGCGGCGAGGCCCGCCGCGGCGCGGATCACGACGCCGCGGTTCATGCGCATGGGGCCGGCGCCCAGCTCGCCGCGCAGGCCGGCGGTGCCGAACTGCAGCGTGCCGCTGAAGCGGGCGGACAGCTCCTCGACGTCACCGGCGTCGATCAGCCGCGCCAGCTCGTCACGGGTCTCCTGGTCCGGGTCCTCGGCGAGCCAGGCCTCGGCCCGGGCGATGAGATCGTCGTGCACCTTGGGATCAACCTCTCCTAGTCTTCGCTGAGGGCTCCGCCCCCAGACCCCCCTGCGCCCACCCGCCCGTCCGGAACCGTCGGCCGGAGGCGGGCGGGCGGGACGGCGGGCTACAGCTTGCCCAGCACCTGTCCCAGCAGCTGCCCCATGCGGGCCGCCGAGTCGCGGCCCGCCTGGAGGACCTCCTCGTGGTTGAGGGGTTCGCCGGTCATGCCCGCGGCCAGGTTGGTGACCAGGGAGATGCCCAGCACCTCGGCGCCCGCCTCACGCGCGGCGATGGCCTCGAGGACCGTGGACATGCCGACCAGGTCCGCGCCGATGACGCGGGCCATGCGGATCTCGGCCGGGGTCTCGTAGTGCGGGCCGGGGAACTGCGCGTAGACGCCCTCCTCCAGGGAGGGGTCGATCTCCTTGCACAGGGCGCGCAGGCGCGGCGAGTACAGGTCGGTGAGGTCGACGAAGTTCGCGCCGACGATCGGGGAGGTCGCCGTCAGGTTGATGTGGTCGCTGATGAGGACCGGCTGGCCGGGGCGCATGCCCTCGCGCAGACCGCCGCAGCCGTTGGTCAGCACGATGGTCTTGCAGCCGGCGGCGACGGCGGTGCGCACGCCGTGCGCCACGGCGGCGACGCCACGGCCCTCGTAGTAGTGGGTGCGGCCCAGGAAGACCAGGGCGCGCTTGTCACCGAAGGAGTACGAGCGGATCTTGCCGCCGTGCCCCTCGACGGCCGGCGGCGGGAAGCCGGGCAGCTCGGTGACCTGGAACTCGGCGTCGGGTGCGCCCAGGGCGTCGACGGCCGGAGCCCAGCCGGAGCCCATCACGAGGGCGACGTCGTGGGTCTCGGCGCCGGTGAGTTCGCGCAGGCGCGCGGCGGCGGCGTCGGCGGCGGTGTAGGGGTCGCCCTGGATGTCGTCCGGAAGAAGAGATGCGTTCACGCCGACGAGGGTAACCGGTCTTCGCCTACGCGCGTAGATGACAGAGCCCACGGGAATGCATTCGTTGTCTTGTCGTTTTCCACAAAGGGCGGCGAAAACGGGAGGAACGACCCGGAAAGCGGGAGGGGAACCGGTTCAGCAGGGGCGCTTGCGGAGTTCCATCACATAGTCGTGCGGTGCCCCGGCGGACTCCGCCGCGTCCGCGATCTCGCCCAGGTACCGGGCCGACGGCAGACCGCCCTCGTAGCCGTTGAGGACGTACGTCCAGGCCGCCTCCTCGCCGTCCAGGGTGTGCACGCGCACGCGTACCCGGCGGTAGAGGTCGAGTCCCGCGCCCTCCTGCCCGTCGAGCACCCCGCCCTCCCACCGGTCGAGCGACTCCTCGTCCATGGGTGCGATGTCGTACAGGCCGACGAAGACCTGGGAGAACGGGTCCTCGACGATCGTCGCCAGGGCGCCCTCCCAGCCCAGCTGCTCACCGCCGAAGGTCAGCCGCCAGCCGTTCAGCCAGCCGGTGGCGCGCAGCGGGGAGTGCGGGGCGCGGCGGGACATGAGGCGCGCGTCGAGATTGCCGGCGTACGCGGCATAGAGCGACATGGGGAGAGGGTACGGCAGCCGCACCGTGCGCCCCAGGCGCCCCGGGAACGGTCCGGTGGTGCCCCCGGGCAGTAGCACGTTGAAGCGTGCGGGACAATGGGGTACGTGACTCGGATCGTGATCATCGGTGGCGGACCCGGCGGATATGAAGCGGCGCTGGTGGCCGCTCAGCTCGGCGCGGAGGTGACCGTCGTCGACTGCGACGGTCTGGGCGGAGCGTCGGTGCTGACCGACTGCGTGCCGTCGAAGACTCTTATCGCTACGGCCGAGGTGATGACCACCTTCGACTCCTCCTACGAGGAGCTGGGGATCATCGTCGCCGACGACACCCCGCCGCTGGAGCAGGCGGCCCGGGTGGTCGGGGTGGACCTGGGCAAGGTCAACCGCCGGGTGAAGCGGCTCGCGCTCGCCCAGTCCCACGACATCACCGCCTCCGTCACCCGCGCCGGCGCCCGGGTCATGCGCGGGCGCGGCCGGCTGGACGGCATGCAGTCGCTCGACGGCTCCCGCAAGGTCGTCGTCACCGCCGCCGACGGCACCGAGGAGACCCTCACCGCCGACGCCGTCCTCATCGCCACCGGCGGACACCCGCGCGAGCTGCCCGACGCCCAGCCCGACGGCGAGCGGATCCTGAACTGGACCCAGGTCTACGACCTCACCGAGCTGCCGGAAGAGCTGATCGTGGTCGGCTCCGGCGTGACCGGTGCCGAGTTCGCCGGCGCCTACCAGGCCCTGGGCTCCAAGGTCACCCTGGTCTCCTCCCGCGACCGGGTGCTGCCCGGCGAGGACCCGGACGCCGCCGCCGTCCTGGAGGACGTCTTCCGGCGCCGTGGCATGAACGTCATGGCCCGCTCCCGCGCGCAGTCCGCCAAGCGCGTCGGCGACCGGGTCGAGGTGACGCTGGCCGACGGCCGGGTCATCGGCGGCACGCACTGCCTGATGGCCGTCGGCGCCATCCCGAACAGCGCCGGCCTCGGCCTGGAGGAAGCCGGCGTCAGGCTGCGCGAGTCGGGCCACATCTGGACCGACAAGGTCTCGCGGACGACCGCTCCGGGCGTGTACGCGGCCGGTGACGTGACCGGGGTCTTCGCCCTCGCGTCCGTCGCCGCCATGCAGGGCCGCATCGCCATGTACCACTTCCTCGGCGACGCGGTGACCCCGCTGAACCTGAAGACGGTCTCCTCCAACGTCTTCACCGACCCCGAGATCGCCACGGTCGGCTACACGCAGGCGGACGTGGACGCGGGCAAGATCGACGCCCGGGTCGTCAAGCTGCCCCTGCTGCGCAACCCGCGCGCCAAGATGCAGGGCATCCGGGACGGCTTCGTGAAGATCTTCTGCCGGCCGGGCACCGGGATCGTCGTCGGCGGTGTCGTCGTCGCGCCCCGTGCCTCGGAACTGATCCACCCCATCTCGATCGCCGTCGACAACAATCTGACGGTCGAACAGATCGCGAACGCATTCACGGTGTACCCCTCCCTTTCGGGGTCGATCGCGGAGGTCGCCCGGCAGCTGCACACGCGCAAGGCGAGCGCGGAGGCCTGACGGTCCGGGACGGCTTCCCGCTGGTCACGGGGAGTCGCGGCGAGTGCGGGCGGCATAGTCGGGGCGGGCAGGCTCTATACCACTTCCCGCCCCACCATGCGAACAACTTCTGTTATTCGGCGCAAACTGCTGAAACCAGACGGTCGCTGGGGTTACTGTCAGTTTCGTGTTCGCTGCTGAACGTCGCCAATTGATCCTCGAAATGGTGCGAGCGAACGGTGCCGTGTCGCTCCGTGAACTCGCCCGCGTCGTCCAGACCTCCGAAGTGACCGTACGGCGGGACGTGCGGGCACTGGAGGCAGAAGGACTCCTCGACCGCCGGCACGGCGGTGCGGTACTGCCGGGTGGGTTCACGCGAGAATCCGGCTTCCCGCAGAAGTCTCATCTCGCGACCGCCGAGAAGACGGCCATCGCCGACCTCGCCGCGGGCCTCGTCGAAGAAGGCGAGGCCATCGTGGTCGGGGCGGGAACGACCACGCAGGAGCTGGCCCGCCGCCTCGCGCGCGTGCCGGGCCTGACGGTCGTCACCAACTCCCTCCTGGTGGCCCAGGCGTTGGCCCATGCCAACCGGGTGGAGGTCGTGATGACCGGGGGCACCCTGCGCGGCTCCAACTACGCTCTCGTCGGCTCCGGCGCGGAACAGTCCCTCCAGGGCCTGCGCGTGTCGAAGGCCTTCCTCTCCGGAAGCGGCCTCACCGCCGAACGCGGCCTCTCCACCTCCAACATGCTCTCGGCGTCCGTCGACCGGGCCCTCGTCCAGGCCGCCGCGGAGGTCGTGGTCCTCGCCGACCACACCAAGCTCGGCACGGACACGATGTTCCAGACCGTGCCGACGGACCTCATCACCCGGCTGGTCACCGACGAGCCGCCCGCCCACGACGACCGCGCCGCCACGGAGTTGCAGGCGCTCGCCGATCAGGGCGTGCAGATCGCCGTTGCGGGGGCGAGCGGAAGCCCGGGGGGTGACCAGGTCCCGGCGGGCCGCCGCGCCCCACTGCCGGGACCGCGAAGGGGGCACGTACCGGGCACCTCCGCACTACGGTCCGCCGCGGGCCTGGGAGACCCGACGGCAGCCGAACGGGGGCGCGTCGCGGATCTGCGGCGCCGCTAGGGGCGGTCCCGCGTGGGCCGGGCGCTGCCGGTGGGGCTCGCGGGCCCCACGCCGTCCACGGCCCATGCCGCCTGGGGCCCTACGCCTCGCGCGCCGTCCGTGCCCCAACGACACCCGGCGTCCACGGCCCACGCCGTCCGTGGTCTCGCGCCCCTACGCCTGCTTCGGTCTCACGCCGGCTTCGGCCTCACGCCGTCCGTGGCCTCACGCCGTCCGTGGTCTCACGCCGTCCGTGGTCTCGCGCCGTCCGTGGCCTCACACGTCCGGGACTCGCGCCCCTACGCCGTCCGTGGCCTCACGCGTCCGGGACTCGCGCCCCTACGCCGTCCGTGGCCTCACGCGTCCGGGACTCGCGCCCCTACGCCGTCCGTGGCCTCACGCGTCCGGGACTCGCGCCCCTACGCCGGCCGGGCCCCGCGCTGCCCGTGGCCCCGCGTGCGGCGCGGGCACGGCGCTGACGGATCCGGCCCGTGCCGAGACGTTCGCCGGACACCGGCCGCGCAGCGGCCCGACCGAGCCGTTCCCCACCCTCTTTCACCGCCTGGCCCCGCCACCGCGGTTCGCGGTCCGTCGGGTTCGTGAGGCGTCGGCGGGTGGGGAAAGGCCGCGCCCCGGCGAACCGTCACTGTCGGTTCGCCGGGGCGCGGGGCAGGCGCTCTTGGCCTGGGTCAGTCCTTGATCTCGCAGATGGCGGCGCCTGAGGTGAGCGAGGCGCCGACCTCGGCGTTCAGGCCCTTGATGGTGCCCGCCTTGTGGGCGTTGAGGGGCTGTTCCATCTTCATGGCCTCCAGGACGACGATCAGGTCGCCCTCCTTGACCTCCTGGCCCTCCTCGACCGCGATCTTCACGATCGTGCCCTGCATCGGCGAGGCGAGGGTGTCGCCGGACGCGACCGGGCCGGACTTCTTCGCCGCGCGCCGCTTCGGCTTGGCGCCGGCCGCCAGACCCGTGCGGGCCAGGGACATGCCCAGGCTGGAGGGCAGGGAGACCTCCAGACGCTTGCCGCCGACCTCGACGACGACCGTCTCGCGGCCCAGCTCCTCCTCCGCCTCGGCGTCGGCCGGAGCGGCGAACGGCTTGATCTCGTTGACGAACTCCGTCTCGATCCAGCGGGTGTGGACCGTGAACGGGTCGGCGGAACCGGTCAGCTCCGGCGCGAACGCCGGGTCCCTGACGACCACGCGGTGGAACGGGATCGCGGTGGCCATGCCCTCGACCTGGAACTCCTCCAGCGCCCGCGCGGCCCGCTGCAGGGCCTCCTCGCGGGTGCGGCCGGTCACGATCAGCTTGGCCAGCAGCGAGTCCCAGGCCGGGCCGATCACACTGCCGGCCTCCACGCCCGCGTCCAGGCGGACACCGGGACCGGAGGGCGCGTCGAACCGGGTGACCGTGCCGGGGGCCGGCAGGAAGTTGCGGCCCGGGTCCTCGCCGTTGATCCGGAACTCGAACGAGTGTCCGCGCAGCTGCGGGTCGTCGTAGCCGAGTTCCTCGCCGTCGGCGATGCGGAACATCTCACGGACCAGGTCGATGCCGGCGACCTCCTCGGTGACCGGGTGCTCGACCTGGAGACGGGTGTTGACCTCCAGGAAGGAGATCGTGCCGTCCTGCCCGACCAGGAACTCGCAGGTTCCGGCGCCCTCGTAGCGCGCTTCCTTCAGGATGGCCTTGGAGGCGCGGTACAGCTCGGCGACCTGGGCCTCGGACAGGAACGGCGCCGGGGCCTCCTCCACCAGCTTCTGGTGGCGGCGCTGAAGCGAGCAGTCACGGGTGGAGACCACGACCACGTTGCCGTGCTTGTCCGCCAGGCACTGCGTCTCCACGTGCCGCGGGCGGTCCAGGTAGCGCTCGACGAAGCACTCGCCGCGGCCGAACGCGGCCACCGCCTCACGCACCGCCGACTCGTACAGCTCCGGGACCTCTTCCAGGGTCCGGGCGACCTTCAGACCCCGGCCGCCGCCACCGAACGCGGCCTTGATCGCGATCGGCAGGCCGTGCTCCTCGGCGAAGGCCACGACCTCCTCGGCACCGCTCACCGGGTCGGGGGTGCCGGCCACCAGGGGGGCGCCGGCGCGCTGGGCGATGTGCCGGGCGGCGACCTTGTCACCGAGGTCGCGGATGGCCTGCGGCGGCGGGCCGATCCAGATCAGCCCCGCGTCCAGCACGGCCTGGGCGAACTCGGCGTTCTCCGAGAGGAAGCCGTAGCCGGGGTGGACGGCGTCCGCGCCGGCCTCGCGGGCCGCGTTCAGTACCTTGCCGATGTCCAGGTAACTGGTGGCCGGGGTGTCACCGCCCAGAGCGAACGCCTCATCCGCGGCGCGGACATGCAGAGCGTCCCGGTCCGGGTCGGCGTAGACGGCCACGCTCGCGATCCCGGCGTCCCGGCAGGCCCGGGCCACGCGGACAGCGATTTCGCCACGGTTGGCGATGAGCACCTTGCGCACGATTGAGGCTCCCTCCTTGAAACAAGCCGAGTTTAGGGACTGCCGACACGGCACTTCGACCCGTCCCCAGTGGTGAGCTTGCCCACACGGAGCGTGATGCGAGGCGCGCTCGACCCGCGAAAGCCCATGTCGCACCTCGGTACGCAGGACTCCTTCGGAAAACCCTAGCCCTCCCATGTGGCCAAGGTCTCTGTGAGGGCGTGCTGCGGCCCACTCTGATTCTTTGTCGAGTCCCTACGAATGGCCCAATGATTCTTTGCTGCCGCCCGAACCCTTGTCCCTGGGTTTACCCGTTAGTAGCGTTCGCGCTGTCTCGAACGTACCTGAGGTAACAGGCTGCTGGCGTGAGAGTGGGTGGGAACCGGTGGTGCGCAGACCGGTGGCATGGGTCGTGGCGATCGTCCTCCTGGCGGAGGCAGTCTTCATCGCCGCGCTGAACTGGTTCCTCGGAGTGGTCGTCGACCGGCAGGACATGTCGCTCGCCGGTCTCGACCCGGACGTCATGGCGACGTCCTCGAAGGTCGGCGGGGTGGTCTTCGGCCTCTACTTCGCGTTCTGCGCGCTGGTGGCCCTGCTCGTCGCGATACGCAACCGCGCCCCGGCCGGCTTCGGGCGTGTCCTGCTGGTCAGCGTGGCCGTGGTGCACGGACTGCTCGGCGCGTTCGCCTGGGGCCTGGTGGGCTGGACGGCGTTCCTGGCCATGGTCGCCGTCCTGGGGCTCATCGTGCTGCTCCTGATGACGTACGACCGTGCGGGCGGCCCGGAGAGCGCCGCGGGCGGCGGCGCGCCGGGGCAGGGGGAGGCCCCGGCCGCGCGGACGGAGCCGGGCGCGGCCCCCGCCGGCGCGGGTGCGCCGGCGAGCCGTACGGGCGAGCCGCAGGACGGCGACGACGGGCCCCAGGACTCCGTCCCCGCGCAGGTCAGTGCTCCGGCGCCCACAACTCGGTGATGCCCACGCCCAGTTCGGCGAGGAGCTTGCGGACCAGGGGCAGGCTGATGCCGATCACGTTCCCGTGGTCGCCCTCGATGCCCTCGATGAACGGCGCGGAACGGCCGTCCAGGGTGAAGGCGCCGGCGACGTGGAGGGGCTCGCCCGAGGCCACGTAGGCGGCGATCTCGGCGTCGCTCGGATCGCCGAACCGGACGACGGTGGAGGCGGTCGCCGACACGTACCGCTTGGCCTCCGTGTCCCATACGCAGTGCCCCGTCTGGAGCACTCCGGCCCGCCTGCGCATGCTCTTCCAGCGGCCGGCGGCCTCCTCGGCGTCGGCCGGCTTGCCGAGCGCCTTCCCGTCCAGCTCCAGCACCGAGTCGCAGCCGATCACCAGGGCGCCCTGCACCTCCGGCTTCGCCGCCACGACCGAGGCCTTCGCCTCGGCCAGGGCGAGCGCCAGTTCGGCCGGGGTCGGCGCGGTGACGGCGTCCTCGTCGACGCCGCTCACGATCACCTCGGGGGCGAGGCCGGCCTGCCGGAGCAGGCCCAGCCGGGCGGGGGACTGGGAGGCGAGCACGAGTCGCCTGCGGCGCTTAGCGGTCATGCGGTCAGGTTAGTCACGTGATGCCGTCCGGCTCACCTCAGACCGATCATGATCATCACCAGGACCATGGCCAGGGCCATGAGGAAGCCGAGCCGCCGAAGCATGTCGTGCGCGTCGCGCAGTTCCTTCGGCGGCTCGTTCTCCGGGTCTGACCACAGCATGTCACCAGCGTGCGGCCCGGCCGGCCGGGGCGCCTGAGTAGGGCTACTCAGATCGGCGCCCCGTGTTGTCCTTCCGTTCGTCCTTCGTGCACCCGTGCGGCGGAGCCGCGCATCGGCGCCGCCCCGCGTCCGCCGGGGTTCAGGCCGGCCAGTAGGTGCGCGTCCAGGACGCCGGGCCCGGCCTGGGCACCCGCGCGGACGCGATCCGGGACGGGTCGGACCACGCGTCCCTCGGGCCCTCCGCGCCGGACGGCAACGTCGCTGCCGCCGCGGCGCGGGCGCGGACCACCGCCAGTGCGGCGGCCAGCTCCTCCGGGGTCGGGTTGCCTCGTACGACCTTGATGTTCATGACCGCTCCCAGGGTCCGCGGGGCCTAGAGGGGGATGTTGCCGTGCTTCTTCGGGGGCAGGGACTCCCGCTTGGTGCGCAGCTGGCGCAGCCCGCGGACGATGTGCGCGCGGGTGTCGGACGGCATGATGACCGCGTCGATGTAGCCGCGCTCGGCCGCGACGTAGGGGTTGAGGAGGGCGTCCTCGTACTCCCGGATGAGCCGCGCCCGCACCGCCTCCATGTCGTCCCCGTTCGTCTCGGCCTCGGCGATGGTGCGGCGGTGCAGGATGTTGACCGCGCCCTGGGCGCCCATGACGGCGATCTGGGCGGTGGGCCAGGCCAGGTTGAGGTCGGCGCCCAGGTGCTTGGAGCCCATGACGTCGTAGGCGCCGCCGAAGGCCTTGCGGGTGATCACGGTGATCAGCGGGACGGTGGCCTCGGCGTAGGCGTAGATCAGCTTGGCGCCGCGCCGGATGATGCCCTCGTGCTCCTGGCCGACGCCGGGCAGGAAGCCGGGCACGTCCACGAAGGTCAGCACCGGGATGTTGAAGGCGTCGCAGGTGCGCACGAAGCGGGCGGCCTTCTCGGAGGCGTCGATGTCGAGGCAGCCGGCGAACTGCATCGGCTGGTTGGCGACGACACCGACCGGGTGGCCCTCGACCCGTCCGAAGCCGGTGAGGATGTTCGGCGCGAACAGTGCCTGCGTCTCGAAGAACTCGGCGTCGTCCAGGACGTGTTCGATCACCGTGTGCATGTCGTACGGCTGGTTCGCGCTGTCGGGCACGAGCGTGTCCAGCTCGCGGTCCTCGTCGTTGACGGCGAGGTCCGCCTCCTCCGCGAAGACCGGGGCCTCGGAGAGGTTGTTGGACGGCAGGTACGACAGCAGCTGCTTGACGTACTCGATGGCGTCCTTCTCGTCACCGGACATGTGGTGGGCCACGCCGGACGCGGTGTTGTGGGTGCGGGCGCCGCCCAGCTCCTCGAAGCCGACGTCCTCGCCGGTGACCGTCTTGATGACGTCGGGGCCGGTGATGAACATGTGCGAGGTCTGGTCGACCATGACCGTGAAGTCGGTGATGGCCGGGGAGTAGACCGCGCCGCCCGCGCAGGGGCCGACGACCAGGCTGATCTGCGGGATGACACCGGAGGCGTGGGTGTTGCGGCGGAAGATCTCGCCGTAGGCGCCGAGCGAGGCGACACCCTCCTGGATCCGCGCGCCGCCGGAGTCGTTGATGCCGATGACGGGGCATCCGGTCTTCAGGGCGAAGTCCATGACCTTGACGATCTTCTGGCCGTAGACCTCGCCGAGCGCACCGCCGAAGACGGTGAAGTCCTGCGAGAACACGGCGACGGGGCGGCCGTCGACCGTGCCGTAGCCGGTGACGACCCCGTCTCCGTAGGGCCGGTTCTTCTCCAGCCCGAAGTTGGTCGACCGGTGCCGGGCGAACTCGTCGAGCTCGACGAAGGATTCCTCGTCGAGCAGCAGCTCGATCCGCTCACGGGCCGTCAGCTTGCCCTTCGCGTGCTGCTTTTCGACGGCGCGCTCCGAGCCGGCGTGCGTCGCCTCGTGAATGCGCCGCTGGAGATCCGCGAGCTTCCCCGCGGTCGTGTGGATGTCGATCTCGTGGATCTCGTGACGCTCTTCCGGCTCGGACATCGGGATGCGGCTCCCTGCCTGCTCAAAAGGGGGGACGGTTACTCATCCGTAGAGTAGTGGCGGGCCTACCGATCAGCACTGCGTCGTTTACCACACCTAGGGTGGCTTGCATGAGGCCGCAGAATCCATCAGACGACAGCCGCTGGTCCGATCTGGACCGTCCGCCCCTGAACGCCGCGGCACTGCGGCGCGGGCTGATCCGGGAGGGGGGCCTGTACCGCGACATCGACGTGGTGCAGCGGACCGGTTCCACCAATTCCGATCTCGCCGCGCTGGCCGCCGCCGGGGACGCCGGCGAGGGCGCGGTCCTGGTGGCGGAGGAGCAGACGGCCGGCCGGGGCCGGCTGGACCGGAGCTGGACGGCACCGCCGCGTTCCGGTCTCTTCTTCTCCGTCCTGCTGAAGCCCGCCGAGGTGCCGGTGGCCCGCTGGGGCTGGCTGCCGCTGCTGACCGGGGTGGCGGTGGCGACCGGCCTGGCCCGGGCGGCGGGCGTCGACACGGCCCTGAAGTGGCCGAACGACCTGCTGGTGACCGTGGGCGGGGAGGAGCGCAAGGCGGGGGGCATCCTCGCCGAGCGGGCCGGCGAGGACGGTGTCGTCATCGGCGTCGGCATCAACGTCACCCTCCGGGCGGACGAGCTTCCGGTGCCGCAAGCGGGGTCGCTGGCGCTGGCCGGGGCGGTGGGCACGGACCGGGATCCGCTGCTGCGGGCGATTCTGCGGTCGCTGGAGGAGTGGTACGGGCGGTGGCGGGAAGCGCTGGGGGACCCCGCGGCCAGCGGGCTCCAGGAGATGTACACCGCGGGCTGCGCGACCCTCGGCCGGACGGTCCGGGCCGAGCTGCCGGGCGACCGGTCGGTGACCGGTGAGGCCGTGGCCCTGGACGGGGACGGGCGGCTGATCATCGCCACGGACAACGGGGTGCAGGAGCCCGTGGGCGCGGGCGACATCGTGCATCTGCGGCCCGCGTGAACGACGCCCGCGGCGCCCGTGCGGGCGGCCCGGGCGGCGCGCCCGGGGCGGCGGCCGCGGGCGCCGCCGACCGGTGCGGACCGGCCCGCCGTCGGCCCAACCCGACGGAGTGAGCTGGCGCACACCTGCCGTAGAGTTGAGCGCGGTCGATACCTGACCGCGGCAGATCGGAAGGGCAGCAGGCGTGACCGTCGACGACACGGGCTCCGGCGCGGGCGGGGACGGCCGGGTGGACCCCCACGCCCCCGACACCGGCGAGGACCCGCTCGCCCTGCGGCTCGAACAGCTCATCCTGGGCGCCGAGCGCCGCTACACGCCGTTCCAGGCCGCCCGCAGCGCGGGTGTCTCCATGGAGCTGGCGTCCCGGTTCTGGCGGGCCATGGGCTTCGCCGACATCGGCCAGGCCAAGGCCCTCACCGAGGCCGACGTCCTCGCCCTGCGGCGCCTCGCCGGTCTGGTGGAGGCGGGGCTGCTGAGCGAGGCCATGGCGGTGCAGGTGGCCCGGTCCACCGGGCAGACCACCGCCCGGTTGGCGGAATGGCAGATGGATTCCTTCCTGGAGGGCCTGACCGAGCCGCCCGAGCCGGGCATGACCCGCACCGAGGTCACGTATCCGATCGTCGAACTGCTCCTGCCCGAGCTGGAGGAGTTCCTGGTCTACGTCTGGCGCCGCCAGCTGGCCGCCTCCGCCGGCCGGGTCGTGCAGTCCGCCGACGACGAGGAGATGGTCGACCGGCGGCTCGCCGTCGGCTTCGCCGACCTCGTCGGGTTCACGCGGCTGACCCGCCGGATGGAGGAGGAGGAGCTGGGCGAACTGGTCGAGGCCTTCGAGACCACGGCCGCCGACCTGGTGGCCGCGCGCGGCGGCCGGCTCATCAAGACCCTCGGCGACGAGGTGCTGTACGTGGCCGACGACGCCGGTATCGCCGCGGACATCGCGCTGCGGCTGGTGGAGACGCTGGCGAACGACGAGACGATGCCCGAGCTGCGGGTCGGCATGGCGTTCGGCACGGTGACCACCCGGATGGGCGATGTCTTCGGTACGACGGTCAACCTGGCCTCCCGGCTGACGTCCATAGCGCCCAAGGACACCGTCCTGGTGGACAGCGCCTTCGCCGAGGAGCTGACCCGCACCGGCGAGGCGCCCGTCTCGGAGGCGGAGGCGGCGGAGACCGCGGCCGCGGCCGAGAAGGAGGGCGAGGAGCCGCCGACGTACCGCTTCGCGCTCCAGCCGATGTGGCAGCGCCCGGTGCGCGGACTCGGCGTGATCGAGCCGTGGCTCCTCAACCGCCGCGACGGCCCGCTCTAGGTGTGCTGTCCCGGGACGTTGGTGACACGCGGGCTGGGGGCTGGACCAGGTGAGGGCCTTCTGGGTTCGGTGAGGATTGCGGGCCGGTCCGGGCGGTTCGCGTCGCCGTGAGGGCCGGTCCGGACGGTCCGTGCCGCCGCGATGTCTGGTCCGGGTGGTCCGTGCGGCCGTGAGGGGCCGGTAGTGGTCAGTGGCGCCGCGGGAGTCGGTCCTGGGCCGGTCTCGGCGATCGGTGCCGCCGCGATGTCCGGTCCGGGTGGTCCGTGCGGCCGTGAGGGCCGGTCCCAGCGGTCAGTGGCGCCGCGGGAGTCGGTGCTGGTCGTTCGCGTCGCCGAGTACGTCCACGCACAGTCCGATCACCGGCACGCACACCCCGCCCGGATCGGGCTTCGCCGTGCCGTGGTCCGGCGCCGGGGTCCGGCTGGGTGCCGGGGCGGGGGTCGGCGAAGCCGGTGCCGGGCGTGGCGCGGACGCCGTCGAGGTGGGCCGCGGTGTGCCGGCCGGGGTGCCGGGGCTGCCGGGGACGCCGGTCGGGACGGCCGTCGGGGCGGTGGTCGGTACGGCGGTGCCGCCGGGCGGTGCCATGACCGTGGCCGTGCCCGCCGTCCCGGGGGCCGGCGATCCGGGGGACGTCGGCGCGGGACTCCTGCCGCCCAGGGCCGAGGTCGCCGAGGGCAGTGCGGTGGGGGCGGCGGCGATGGTCGCCGCGTGGTTCGCCGAGCCGTCCGTGGGCGCGCCGCCCGGACCGTGCCGGTGCTCGGCCTCCGCCGTGCCGGGCGCACCGACCCCCGACTCCGGGGCCACCCGCACCAGACTGAGCACACCCGCGGCCAGGGCGAGACCGCCGGCGGCGAGCAGCACCCTGCGGGGACGGGGCTTGCGGTGCCGCCCGCGCCGTACGCCCGGTTCGTGTCCCGGCGCCGTACCGGACCGTGCAGGTATCGGTGTCATGGGTTCCCTCCCCGCCGCGCGCCCGGGGCGCGCCATGGCGGAGCGCACGTTATGCGCTCCCGTGGGCGGTGTGCGGGGAGACGGCCGGGATGTCACTCGAACGGGTGTAGCCCCCTGGGCTTTCCCGGGATCGGGTGCGGCTGCGATGATCGAGCCCGACAGTGAGTTAACCCGCGTTAACCGGAGGGTGTCATGAGCGAGGAGCGGTACGGGGAGTTCGTGCTGGTGCGGCGGCACGGACAGGTCGCGGAGCTGGTGCTGGACCGGCCCAAGGCGATGAACGCCGTCTCCACGGAGATGGCCCGTTCCCTCGCGGGCGCCTGCGCCACGCTCGCCGGTGACCGGGAGGCCCGGGTGGTCGTCCTGACCTCCTCGCACGAACGGGCGTTCTGCGTGGGGGCCGACCTGAAGGAGCGGAACTCGTTCACGGACGCCGACCTGGTGCGGCAGCGGCCGGTGGCGCGGGCGGCGTACACCGGGGTGCTGGAGCTGCCGATGCCGACCATCGCGGCGGTGCACGGCTTCGCGCTCGGCGGCGGTTTCGAGCTGGCGCTGTCCTGCGACCTGATCGTGGCCGACCCGACGGCCGTGGTGGGTCTGCCCGAGGTGTCCGTCGGCGTGATTCCGGGCGGCGGCGGTACGCAACTGCTGCCGCGGCGGGTCGGTGCGGCGCGGGCCGCCGAGCTGATCTTCTCGGCGCGGCGGGTCGAGGCGGCGGAGGCGGCCGAACTGGGGCTCGTGGACCGGGTGGTGGAGGAGGGCCGGGACCGCGAGGAGGCGCTGGCCCTGGGGGCCCGGATCGCCGCGAACTCGCCCGTGGGGCTGCGGGCGGCGAAGCGGGCGCTGCGGCTCGGGCACGGTCTGGATCTCCGGGCCGGTCTGGAGGTCGAGGACGCCGCGTGGCGCTCGGTGGCGTTCTCGGCGGACCGGGCGGAGGGAGTGGCGGCGTTCAACGAGAAGCGCAAGCCGGAGTGGCCGGGCGAGTAGAGGACGCGTTTCCGGTGCCCCCGCGCTGGGGGGTGGGGGCCCGGGTTGCGGGTCGTGGAGGCGAGTCAGGGGCTGAGGGGCGGGCGCCGACGGCTGTGGGGGTGCGGGCCGGGGGCGCCGGCCCGCGCGGCGGGGTGCCCCTGCGCCCACCCGTGCCGCCCCGACCGCACGACTGCCCGCAGCCGGCTCCGTTCGGTCGCCGCCGGAGGGGCGCCGTTCTCGACGGCACGGCTGCTCGCAGCCGGCTCCCTTCGGTCGCTGCCGGAGGGGCGCCGTTCTCGACGGCACGGCTGCTCGCGGCCGGCTCCGTTCGGTCGCTGCCGGAGGGGCCGCCGTCCTCAGTGGCACGACTGCCCGCAGCCGGGTCCGTTCGGTCGCTGCCGGGCGGGCGCCGTCTTCGGCGGCACGGCTGCTCGCAGCTACGCATTCCACCTGATCGCCGCACCAATACCCCTAACCGCATCATTCCTCCCTAACCTGGAGTAATGGGTGAGGACAAGCGGCTAGCCGCAGTCGTGGCGCTGGCGCAGGGCATGGCGGCGGCGCACACCCCGCGGGAGTCCTGGCAGGCCGCCGCCCTCGGCGCCTGCCGCGCGCTGGACGGCAGCTTCGCCGCGCTGTCGGTGTGGGAGCGGGAGCTGGGCCGGCTGCGGGTCCTCGTGAACGTGGGGGACCGTGCCGCGGACGAGGAGGATTTCCCGGAGGCCGAGGCCTACCCGGTGCACCAGTTCCCGGAGATCACCGAGTTCCTGCACGAGCGATGGGCAGGCGGGGGCGGACCCAACGCGTGGGTGGAGACCGCCGGGGGAGCGGCCGCCGGCACCCCCGGTTACCTCCACCAGCGTGTCGCAGCCCTGCGCCGCCGGGGCCGCGGCTGCTGCGTCGTGGCCCCCGTCGTGCTGCACGGCCGCGCCTGGGGTGAGTTGTACGTGGCCCGCCCGGCCGGTGAGCCCCTGTTCGCGCGGTCCGACGCCGACTTCGCCACCGTGCTCGCGGCCGTCGTCGCCGCGGGCATCGCGCAGACCGAGCGGCTGGAGGAGGCCCGGCGGCTCGCGTTCACCGACGCCCTCACGGGTCTCGCCAACCGCCGTGCCGTGGACGTGCGTCTGGAGGAGGCCGTCGAGCGGCACCGCGCGGAGGGCGTCGCCGTCAGTCTGGTCGTCTGTGACCTCAACGGGCTCAAGCGGGTCAACGACACCCTCGGGCACGCCGTCGGCGACCGGCTCCTCGAACGCTTCGGCTCGGTGCTGTCGCTGTGCGGTGCGATGGTGCCGGGCGCGCTGGCCGCGCGCCTCGGCGGGGACGAGTTCTGTCTGCTCGCGGTCGGGCAGCCCGCCGACGACGTGGTGAAGGCGGCGGACGAACTGTGCCGCCGGGCAGGGGAGTTGGAGCTGGGAGAGGGGGTCGCGTGCGGGGTCGCCTCGACCGAGGAGCCGATCGGGGAGGTGCACGACGCGCGCCGGCTGTTCCGGCTCGCGGACGCCGCCCAGTACCGGGCCAAGGCCATGCGGCTGGACCGGCCGGTGGTGGCCGGCCGGGAGGGGCCGGACGACCCGGTCGTACGGTTGGCCGACGAGCCGCCGCCCTCGCGTGCAGAGCGGCGCCGGTTCCGCGGGCGCCGGGCGTGAGGCGAAGCCCACACCGCCCGGTAAGGGGCACCCCCGGTGCCCACTAGTGACATCACCGCATTCAATGCGTACGCTCCTGAATATGGATATGCACACTGTGGTGGTGGGGACGTCCGGTGTCACGGCGTCCGACGTTCTCGCCGTTGCGCGCGGCGGTGCCCGCATCGAGCTGTCGGCTGAAGCGGTGGCGGCCCTCGCGGCGGCCCGGGAGATTGTGGACGCGCTGGCGGCCAAGCCGGAGCCGGTCTACGGCGTCTCCACCGGCTTCGGCGCCCTGGCGACCCGGCACATCAGCCAGGAACTGCGCGCCCAGCTGCAGCGCAACATCGTCCGTTCGCACGCCGCCGGCATGGGCCCGCGGGTGGAGCGGGAGGTCGTACGGGCCCTGATGTTCCTGCGGCTCAAGACCGTCTGCTCGGGGCACACCGGTGTGCGGCCCGAGGTCGCGCAGACCATGGCCGACGTGCTGAACGCCGGGATCACCCCGGTCGTGCACGAGTACGGCTCCCTCGGCTGCTCCGGCGACCTGGCCCCGCTGTCCCACTGCGCGCTCACCCTCATGGGAGAAGGGGACGCGGAGGGCCCCGACGGACGCGTCCGGCCCGCCGGCGAGCTGCTCGCCGAGCACGGGATCGCCCCCGTCGAGCTGCGGGAGAAGGAGGGCCTCGCCCTCCTGAACGGCACCGACGGCATGCTCGGCATGCTGATCATGGCCCTCGCCGACCTGGACACCCTGTACAAGTCCGCCGACATCACCGCCGCCCTCAGCCTGGAGGCGCTGCTCGGCACCGACAAGGTCCTCGCCCCCGAGCTGCACGCCATCCGGCCGCACCCGGGCCAGGGCGCCAGCGCCGCCAACATGCTCGCCGTGCTGAAGGACTCGGAACTCACCGGGCACCACCAGGACGACGCCCCGCGCGTCCAGGACGCCTACTCCGTGCGCTGCGCCCCGCAGGTCGCCGGCGCCGGACGCGACACGGTCGCGCACGCCCGCCTGGTCGCCGAGCGGGAGCTGGCCTCCGCCGTCGACAATCCCGTCGTGCTGCCCGACGGCCGCGTGGAGTCCAACGGCAACTTCCACGGCGCCCCCGTGGCCTACGTCCTGGACTTCCTCGCCATCGCCGCCGCCGACCTGGGCTCGATCGCCGAGCGCCGCACCGACCGGCTGCTGGACAAGAACCGCAGCCACGGCCTGCCGCCGTTCCTCGCCGACGACGCCGGCGTGGACTCCGGTCTCATGATCGCCCAGTACACGCAGGCCGCCCTGGTCAGCGAGCTGAAGCGGCTCGCCGTACCGGCGTCGGCCGACTCCATCCCGTCCTCCGCCATGCAGGAGGACCACGTCTCCATGGGCTGGTCGGCCGCGCGCAAGCTGCGCACCGCCGTGGACAACCTCACCCGGGTCATCGCCATCGAGCTGTACGCGGCCACCCGCGCCGTCGAACTGCGCGAGGGACTCACCCCGGCGCCCGCCTCGCGGGCGGTGATCGAGGCCGTGCGCGCCGCGGGCGTGCAGGGCCCGGGCCCCGACCGGTTCCTGGCGCCCGACCTGGCCGCCGCCGACGCCTTCGTGCGCGGCGGAGAGCTGGTGGCGACCGTGGAGAAGGTCACCGGCCCCCTGAGGTGAACGGGTCGGGGCCCCGGCTGCGGCCGGGGCCCCGAAACGTCGTGTCAGCCGCTCACTTCAGCTTGGCGGCCTGCGCCTTCACGACCGGAGCGGGCACCGCGTAGGGCTTCTTGGTCATACCCGCGCCGATGTTGACCGTGGTGTACGTCGCGAGGGTGCTCCCGTGCCGCACGACCTCGGCGTGCAGCGGCATGGCCCCGTCCTCGCCGGCGTCGTTGGTCACGGTGAAGGCCACGGACTCGTCACCCGTGCCCGCGGACTTCTCCTCGGCCACCTTGGTGAACTTCCCCTTCTCGCCGTCCTGCTCGCCAAAGAAGCCGCCCGCGCAGGCCTCGACCGCGTCGGACACCGACTTCAGGGCCTGCTCGGCGCCGTCGCCGTCGTAGGAGGCCAGGGTGACCACGGTGACGTCCAGGTCCATGGACTGCTTGAGCGCGTCCTCGAACTTGCCGTCGGCCATGTCGTCCAGGGACGTGGGGGCGTCCGTGGGGTCCTTCTTCTTCTCCTCGGTGGCCATGCGGCTGGTGTTCGCGGCCGGGTTGCCGGGCGCGATGCCGGTCAGCGAGTGCAGCAGCGGGTCGCACTTGGCGTCGTCCGCCTTGACCTCGCTCCGGGCGGGGATGCCGCCCTCGACGGAGCCCACCTCGTACCCGGGCACGTCGCCCTTGGCGATGACCAGCTTGTTCAGCTCGGCGGTGCTCAGCACCTTCGCGGCCGGCTTCGCCGCACCCTTGCCGGAGGTGTCCGCGGGGTCCTCGGCCCCGTCGCCGCCGCAGCCCGTGACGAGGGCGAGCGACAGTGCACTCACAACCGCGGTGGCGCACAGCCGCACACCCGATGATCTCTTCATGGGCGAACTATGTGCGGGCCGTCAAAGCTTCGTCAAGGAAAACTAAAAGCCCAGGCGCTCGCGGCGCACCGAATACACGACGAATCCGGCACCCACGGCGAGGAAGAGGCTGCCGCCGACCACGTACGGGGTGGTGTCGAAACTGCCGGTGTCGGCCAGCTCGGTGTCCTCCGCCGCCCCCTCCGCGGCTCCGGCGGCCGCCGTGGTCACCGCCCTGGCCTGCGTGACCTGCGTGATCCGCCCCGGCGTGGACATGGATGCCGTCTCTCTCACCGCGGTGTCCTGCGAGGCGTTCGCGGACGGGACGAACCACAGCGCGCAGAGCAGGGTGCCCGCGGCGGTGGCGGTCAGCAGCGGACGGCGAGCGGATGACACGGAATATCGATCCCCCTTGTGACGCTGGCGAATTGGCCGTGTGGGGCGATGTTAGTGAAAGGCGCGGGTCACAGGAAAGTCACGAGAGGTTTCAGTCGTACGCTCCCGCCATGAGTACTGAAGAGACATCACGGTTTGTACGGCTTCGGGTGGAGATCGTCCTGGAGGTGCAGGACGACGACGAGGTGTCCAAGGCCGCGTTGCGCCGGCTCGCCGAGGACGCCGAGCTGCCGGAGGCGGAGCGGGCCCAGGCCGAGGGCGCTGTGACGGAAGACACCGCGGAGGCCCTGGCCTATCTCGTGGATCCCTTCGACCTGGTCAGTGAGGTGCCCGGAGTGGAGCTCCAGCAGGCTTCCTGGTCCAGTGAGCGGATCGACTACGACCCCGACTCGCCCGACTGGGAGCTGGACGAGGATGATGGGGACGGCGACGAGGAAGAGGACGGCATCGGCTGAGCGTCCCGGGGCACCCAAGACCCCGGACGGCAACCGCCGTCCGGGGTTTCGTCGTCCCAGGGGGCGCACGACCGATTCCCGCACCACACGCTCCACCGGCCCATCCGCGGGTTCCCGCGGATGCGGGGATGCCCCACGGCCGCGGACCGGCGTTCCGCGAACGTGGGATGCCCCACAGATGCGTGGGGTGTGGAACGGGACGAACCGGCCGTAGCGTTGAACGTTCTTGGCGGGGGGCCCTCGGGGTTATCGCGACTCGGCAACGATGGAGAGGCTTTGATGACGGACAGTAGGCGGCGCCTGATGACCGCGTCCGCTCTGCTCGGCGGTGTTCTGCTGCTCACGGGCTGTTCCGGCGGCGCCTCCGGCGCCTCCGGCGGCGGCAGCGGCGACACCTCGCAGGCGAAGGCCGACGAGGCGGCGGCCAAGAAGTCGTCGGAGGCGCAGATCACGATCACGCCCAAGGACGGCTCCAACAACGCGTCGATCAACAACTCCGCCGGCGTCACGGTGAGCAAGGGCACGCTCACGGACGTCACGATGACCACCCAGGACGGCAAGGCCGTCGCCGGGCAGCTGTCCGCCGACAAGAAGAGCTGGAAGCCCAGCGTCCAGCTGGAGCGCTCCACCACCTACAAGCTCGCCGCGGCGGCCAAGGACTCCGAGGGCCGCATAGCCCACGAGAACGCCTCCTTCACCACGGTCTCCCCGGCCAACAGCTTCATCGGCACCTTCACCCCGGACAACGGCGCCACGGTCGGCGTCGGCATGCCGGTGTCGATCAACTTCGACAAGGCGATCACCGACAAGGCCGCCGTGCAGAAGGGCATCACGGTCAGCACCAGCAGCGGCCAGGAGGTCGCCTGCCACTGGTTCAACGCCAACCGCATGGACTGCCGCCCGATGGAGTACTGGAAGGAAGGCTCCACCGTCACCCTGAAGCTGGCGCTCGACGGCGTCCAGGGCGCCGCCGGTGTCTACGGCGTCCAGCAGAAGACGGTCACCTTCCACATCGGCCGCAACCAGGTCACCTACGTCGACGCGAAGACCAAGCAGATGAAGGTCACGCAGGACGGCAAGGTCGTCAAGACCATCCCGATCTCCGCCGGCTCGCCCGAGAACAAGACGTACCAGGGCCAGATGGTGATCTCCGAGAAGTTCAAGCAGACCCGCATGAACGGCGCGACGGTCGGCTTCACGGACGACGACGGCAAGGGCGAGTACGACATCAAGGACGTGCCGCACGCCATGCGCCTGACCAACTCCGGCACCTTCATCCACGGCAACTACTGGGGCGCGCCGTCGGTGTTCGGCAACGTCAACACCAGCCACGGCTGTGTCGGCCTCCAGGACAAGAAGGGCGCGAAGGACTCCAGCACCCCGGCGGCCTGGTTCTACGACCACACGCTGATCGGTGACGTCGTGATCGTCTCGAACACCGGCGACAAGACCGTCTCGCCGGACAACGGCCTCAACGGCTGGAACCTGGACTGGTCGCAGTGGAAGGCCGGCTCGGCCGTCTGACGCCCTGACGCCTCCTCACCCCCGTTCCGGTGCCGCCCCCCAGGGGCGGCATCGGCGTTCTCGGGGCCGGCCGCAGCCTTCTCATGCTTCTCTTATGTCGGCCTTATGGTGCCATCACGGTCCGTCCCTAGCTTGCGGGCCATGTTCTTCACCTACCTGAGGCGCGAACTGCGCCGCCGCAGAAAGGCGGCCCTCGTCGTCGCCTCCGGCCTCGCGCTGGGCATCGCGCTGGTCATCGTGGTCAACTCCGTGTCCAACGGCATGGGCAAGGCCCAGGACGAGGTTCTCCAGTCGCTGTACGGCCTCGGCACGGACATGACGGTCACCAAGGCGGCGTCGGCGTCCACCGGCGACGCCCAGCGGCCCCGCTTCCGGTTCGACGCACGGAGCGACGACGACTCCGAGCAGAGCAGCGACCGGGTCATGGTGCAGGGCTTCACCACCCTGCCCTCCTCGACGGTCACCGAGGTGGCCGGCCAGAAGGGCGTGTCGACCGCGGTGGGCGGGCTGAGCCTCAACGTGGTCAAGGTCAGCGGCCAGTTCACCCGCGGCCGGTTCCAGCAGAACGGCGGCGGAGCCGCCGGCGGCTTCCAGCGCGGCGGCGGGGAACAGCCGCAGGGCCAGGTCGAGGGCGGCGGCGCCGACTTCGACATCAACCAGTACACGGTCTACGGCACCGACGTCACCAAGACCGGGATCGGCCCGCTGACCTCCTCGAAGATCACCAGCGGCCGCACCTTCAGGACCACCGAGACCGACGCCAGGGTGGCCGTGGCCGACTCGGCGTACGCCAAGGAGAAGAAGTACAAGGTCGGCTCCACCGTCACCGTCAAGGGCACCGAGTACACGGTCATCGGCATCGCCACCGCGAACAGCGGTGACGCGGCGGCCGGCCTGTACATCCCGCTGAAGCAGGCGCAGACCCTCGCGGGCCAGAAGAACAAGATCACCACGATCTACGTCAAGGCGACCGACTCCCAGCAGATCGACGGCGTCAAGGAAGCCATACAGAAGAACGTCCTGGGTACGACGGTCACCACGTCCTCCGACCTCGCCAAGACCGTCTCCGGCTCCCTGTCCACCGTGTCCTCCCTCGCCGGCAAGGTCGGCAAGTGGCTGTCCGTCGCGGTGCTGGTGGCCGCGTTCCTGGTGGCCGGCCTGCTCACCTCCGCGGCTGTCTCCCGCCGGGTCCGCGAGTTCGGCACGCTGAAGGCGCTGGGCTGGAAGTCCGGCCGGGTGACCCGGCAGGTGATCGGCGAGGCCGTCGTAAACGGCCTGGTCGGCGGCGTCCTCGGCATCGCGCTCGGCCTGGCGGGTGCGTACGCCGTCACCGCGGTCAGCCCCGGCCTGGAGGCGCAGCTGGGCGGGAGCACGGGTGGTGCCGGCTTCGGCGGCGGTCCCGGTGGAGGCGGCCCCGGCGGCTCCGGACGTCAGGCGGCGAGGACCCTTCAGGTCGCCCTCACGGCCCCGGTGAGCGTGACGACGATCGTCCTGGCGGTGGGCCTCGCGGTGGCGGGCGGCCTGACCGCCGGTGCCTTCGGCGGCTGGCGGGCGTCCCGGCTCCGCCCGGCGGACGCGCTGAGGCGCGTGGAGTAGGGCCACCCGACGGCCACGGCCGGCAGGCAAGGCGCGCCGGGCCGCATCGATGTGCGGCCCCACCGCGCGGCCGCGGCCGGCCCCCACGGGCCGGCAGCCGGCACGACGCGCAACCCACCCGAATTCGTTCCCGGAGCCACCATGTACGAACTGAAGAACGTCACCAAGCGCTACGCCAGGGGCAAGGACGCCGTCCAGGCCCTCGACGAGGTCGACCTCGCCATCCCCGACGGCGACCGGCTGGTCATCCAGGGCCCCACCGGCGGCGGGAAGTCCACCCTTCTGCAGATGCTCGGCTGCCTCGACCGCCCCACCTCGGGCGAGGTGTTCCTGGACGGCACCGATGTGACCAGGCTGAGCGAGGCCCGGCTGACGAGGGTCCGCAGCGAGAACATCGGTTTCGTCTTCCAGTCCTTCAACCTCATCCCGACCCTCACGGCCCAGGAGAACGTCGAGACGGCCCTCGTACCGCTCGGCATCAAGGTGAAGGAGCGCCGCGAACTCGCCGCGGACGCACTGCGGTCCGTCGGCCTGGGCGAGCGCCTCGGACACCTGCCCGGCGAGATGTCCGGAGGGCAGCAGCAGCGGGTCGCCATCGCCCGGGCCGTGGTGAAGAAGCCCAAGGTGCTGCTGGCCGACGAGCCGACCGGCAACCTCGACGAGGGCATGCGGGACGAGATCATGGACGTGCTCGAACGCCTGTGGATGGAGCACGGGCTGACCTTCATCATGGTCACCCACGACTCCGCACTGGCGAAGAAGGCACCCCGGCTGGCCACGCTGCGCAAGGGAAGGATCACGGTGAAGGAGAACGCGGGCGCCTGACGGCCCGCAAGGCCCCTCACACGTACGGCATTTCGCGGTTCCGCAACGGTGTCACGGCCGGCGCGTGACAGTTTTCGGACGCGATTTCCCACCGTCTCCTCATCTATTGAGCCGTGTGATCACCCCCCGGCATACTTCGTGATCCGGGGGGTTGCGTGCATCTGTGCGAGTCCACCCCCGGCCGGGTGAACGGGGAATTCACCTGGTACTTCATCTCCAGGGGGAGATCTTGCGCAGACAAGTGAAAAGAGCGGCCGCGGCCGGTGTGGCAACGGCCGCGGCGGTCGCCCTCGCGGCGGGAATGACCAGCCCGGCGTCGGCGAAGCCCGCAGCCACCGCGGCGGCTGCCTCCGCACTCACCGCCAAGCACCACGTCACCCTGATCACCGGCGACCGCGTCGCCCTCGACGCCAAGGGCCGCGTCGTCGGCCTGGAGCGGGCCGAGGGGCGCGAACACATACCCTTCCAGGTCCGCAGGGCCGCCGGACACATGCTCGTCGTACCCGCCGACGCGGCCCGCCTGGTCGCCTCCGGCACGCTGGACCAGCGCCTGTTCGACGTCACCGAGCTGAACAAGGCCGCCACCCGCAAGGCCCAGAAGAACGGCCTGAAGGTCATCGTCGGCTACCGCGGCGCCGCCACGGCCACCAAGGCCGACGTCCGGGACACGGGCACCCTGCGCCGCAGCCTGAAGACCCTCAACGCGGACGCCGTGCAGACCCCGGCCAAGGACACCGCCGGGCTGTGGGACGCCGTCACCGACGGGGACCGGACCGCCTCCGGCATCGCGCACGTCTGGCTCGACGGCGTCCGCAAGGCCAGCCTCGACAAGTCCGTGCCGCAGATCGGCGCCCCCACCGCCTGGAAGGCCGGCTACACCGGCAAGGGCGTGAAGGTCGCCGTCCTGGACACCGGTGTGGACACCAGGCACCCGGACCTCAAGAACCAGGTGGTCGCCTCCAAGAACTTCACCCCCGCCGCCGACGCCACCGACCACTTCGGGCACGGCACGCACGTCGCCTCCATCGTGGCGGGCACCGGCGCCAAGTCGGGCGGCAAGTACAAGGGTGTGGCTCCGGACGCCAAGCTCCTCAGCGGCAAGGTCCTGGACGACACCGGCTCCGGTGACGACTCCGGCATCCTCGCCGGCATGGAGTGGGCGGCCTCCCAGGGCGCCTCCGTCATCAACCTGAGCCTCGGCGGCTACGACACCCCCGAGGTCGACCCGCTCGAGGCCGAGGTAAACAAGCTCTCCGCCGAGAAGGGCGTCCTCTTCGCGATCGCCGCGGGCAACGACGGCGCCCAGTCGATCGGTTCACCGGGCAGCGCCGACGCCGCGCTCACCGTCGGAGCCGTCGACAAGAAGGACAAACTGGCGGACTTCTCCTCCACCGGCCCGCGCACCGGCGACGGCGCCATCAAGCCGGACGTCACCGCGCCCGGCGTCGACATCACCGCCGCCGCGGCCAAGGGCAGCGTCATCGACGAGGAGGCCGGCGAGAAGCCCGAGGGCTACCTGACCATCTCCGGCACCTCGATGGCCACCCCGCACGTCGCGGGCGCCGCCGCCATCCTGAAGCAGGAGCACCCCGACTGGGGCTACACCGAACTCAAGGGCGCCCTGACCGGCTCCACCAAGGGCGGCAAGTACACCCCCTTCCAGCAGGGGTCGGGCCGGATCCAGGTCGACAAGGCCATCAAGCAGTCGATCGTCGCCGACCCGGTGTCGGTGAGCTTCGGCGTGCAGCAGTGGCCGCACACCGACGACAAGCCGGTCACCAGGAAGCTGACGTACCGCAACCTCGGCGCCAAGGACGTCACGCTCGCCCTGGCCGGCACCGCCACCAACCCCAAGGGCGCGGCGGCCCCCGCGGGCTTCCTCAAGCTCGGCGCGACGAAGGTGACCGTCCCGGCGCACGGCAACGCCGCGGTCGACCTCACCGTCGACACCAGGCTGGGCGGCACCGTCGACGGCGCCTACTCCGCGTACGTGACGGCGACCGGCGCGGGCCAGACCGTCCGCACGGCCGCGGCGGTCCAGCGCGAGGTGGAGTCGTACGACGTCACGCTGAAGTTCATCGGCCGTGACGGCAGGCCGGCCCCGTACTACGGCGCCGACCTCACCGGCGTGGCCGGCCTGGCCAGCGGCTCCTGGTTCACCCCGTACGACAAGTCGGGCACGGTGAAGGTGCGCGCGCCCAAGGGCGCGTACATCCTCAACACCTCCGTCTACGGCGACCCGCAGAACGCCACCAAGGGCATCGACTGGATCGCACAGCCGAAGCTGACCATCGGCAGCAAGCAGACGATCACCGTCGACGCGCGCAAGGCCAAGCCGGTCGACATCACCGTCCCGGCCTCGGGCCTGAAGTCGAAGTTCGCCGCGCCCGGCTTCGACGTCACGATCGGCGACGGCCAGTACGGCTACGGCTGGTGGCTCGACACGTACAAGAACTTCCGCACCGCCCACCTGGGCCCGCAGCTGCCCGCCGGGACGCTGCGGCAGCAGTGGGACGGCCACTGGTCCAAGGGCACGAGCGAGGAGTACGACGTCACCTCCGGCGGCCCGGTCAAGCAGCTCGCCACCGGCTTCACCAAGCACTACAAGGCGGCCGACCTGGCCACGGTGAAGGTCCGCATGGGCGCCGCGGCGAAGGGCAAGAAGGGCGCCCTCGACGCGGTGGGCTGGCTGCCCGGCAGCTCCGGCGCCACCTCCATCGGCATCCCGCAGACCCTGCCCGGCACCCGCACCCTGCACCTGTCCGCCAAGGGCGGCGTGACCTGGGAGCTGGAGTTCACCCAGAACAGCGGGGTGGGCCAGGACGGATTCCCGGTCTCCGACGCCGGCTACGAGCTCGGCCAGTTCGGCTTCAAGGCCGGCCGGACCTACACCAAGACCGTCAACACCGCGGTCTTCGGCCCGCACGTCGGCAAGGACTTCGGCCTCTTCCGCAACGGCAACGAGATCTACGGTTCGCTGCCGCTGGTCGCCGACTCCGCCAAGAACGCCGGGTACTCGGACTTCACCTCGGTGAACACCACCCTGTACCGCAACGGCACCAGGGCCGGCTCCCACGACGACCCGCTGTTCGGCGACAAGACCTTCAAGGTCCCGGCCGGGGACGCCGCGTACCGGCTGACCACCTCGGTCACGCGGTCCTCCAAGGTGGCCGGGGCCTCGACCCGGATCGACGCGGCCTGGACGTTCCGCTCCAAGAAGCCGTCGGCCGGGCTCGCCCAGCTGCCGGCCTCCGCCCTGCACTTCGGCGCCACGACCGGCCTGGACAGCCGGGTCCCGGCCGGCAGGAAGGTCACCTTCCCGGTCACCGTGGAGGGCGCGGCCGCGGGCGGCAACCTGAAGTCCCTCGCCGTCTACGTCTCCTACGACGGCCGGAACTTCAAGAAGGTCGACGTCCACGACGGCAGGATCACCGTGAAGAACCCGGCGAAGAACAAGGCCGTCTCGTTCCGCGCCAAGATCACCGACAAGAAGGGCAACACGTCGGCGATCACGATCTACAACGCGTACTACGGCAAGTGAGCCTCGTACCTGAGTAGGCCATGAGCGAACGGCCCACCGGAGCAGCAGCGTCCGGCGGGCCGTTCGTGCTTGTGTGCTCCCATGACGGCTCACACGGTCGAGTACATCCGTTACCGCGTTCCCGAGCAGCAGTCGGCGGAGTTCCTGGCCGCCTACACCCGAGCGGCGGCCCAACTGGCCGCGGCCCCGCAATGCACCGACTACGAACTGGCCCGCTGCGAAGAGGAGCCCGAGTCCTTCGTCCTGCGGATCACCTGGACGTCCACGGAGGACCACCTGGAGGGCTTCCGCAAGTCGGAGCTGTTCCCGCCGTTCTTCGCGGAGATCAAGCCGTACGTGCGGCAGATCGAGGAGATGCGCCACTACCGGCCCACGTCCGTGCGGGGCACGGGCGCGGCGGTCCCGACCCTCTACGACTGGGCGGGCGGCGCCGAAGCCTTCTCCCGGCTGACCTCGATCTTCTACGACAAGGTCCTCAAGGACGACCTCCTCGCCCCGCTCTTCGCCGGTCTGCCGCCCGAGCACGCGGAGCACGTCGCCCTGTGGCTGGGCGAGGTCTTCGGCGGTCCGGCCCGCTACTCCGCGACCCAGGGCGGTCACGGGCACATGGTCGCCAAGCACATGGGCCGCAACATCGGCGAGGCACAGCGCCGCCGGTGGGTGGACCTCATCCAGGACGCCGCCGACGAGGCGGGCCTGCCGACGGACGCGGAGTTCCGCTCGGCGTTCCTGGCGTACGTGGAGTGGGGGACACGGCTGGCCGTGCACTTCTCCGGTCCTGACGCCCGGCCGCCCGCCGAGCAGCCGGTGCCGAAGTGGAACTGGGGGGCGATGCCGCCGTACCAGGGGTGACGCCCGCGGTGACGCCGACGGTACGGGCGCGGGGTGACGCCGAAGGCGCGGGCGCGGGGTCAGGCCGAAGGTGCGGGCGCGGGGTCAGGCCGAAGGTGCGGGCGCGGGGTCAGGCCGAGGGTGCGGGCGCGCGGTCAGGCCGAGGGTATGGGCCGGGTCGCGTCCGTGCCCCAACTGGCCAGCAGACGCAGGGACTCCGCCGACGGGGAACCGGGCTCCGCGTGGTACGTCACCAGGCCCAGGTCCGAGTCGTCCGTCAGGCGGAAACTCTCGAAGTTCAGGGACAGGTCGCCGACCAGGGGGTGGTGCAGGCGCTTGACCCCGTGGCTCTTCTCCTTGACGTCATGGGTCGCCCACAGCCGGCGGAACTCCTCGCTCTTCACGGAGAGTTCACCCACCAGGGCGGACAGGCGCGGGTCGTCCGGATAGCAGCCCGCGTCCATGCGCAGCGCGCAGACGATGTCGATCGCCTTCTGCTCCCAGTCGATGAACAGGTCGCGGTACTCCGGGTGCAGGAACACCAGCCGGGCCCAGTTGCGCTCGGCGGGCGGCAGTTCCGACCAGTCGCCGAAGACCGCGGCCGCCATCCGGTTCCAGGCGAGGATCTCCGCACGCCGCCCGACGATGTACGCCGGTACGCCCTCCATCGTGTCCAGCAGCCGCCGCAGCGCCCCCCGCACCTGCTGCTGGCGCGCCGCCGGCTTCTTCTTGTGCGACTTCGGCTTGGCCAGGTGGGTGAGGTGCGCGTGCTCGGCGTCCGTCAGGCGCAGGGCGCGGGCGATCGAGTCCAGGACCTCCGCCGAGACGTTCCGTCCGTTGCCCTGTTCCAGGCGCGTGTAGTAGGCCACCGACACCCCGGCCAGCTGCGCCAGCTCCTCGCGGCGCAGACCCGGCACCCGCCGGTGCCGGCCGAAGGCGGCCAGCCCCACGTCCTCGGGCTTCAGCCGCGCCCGCCGGCTCCGCAGGAACTCGCTCAGCTCCGCCTTCCGGTCCAGGGGCCGGCCGGCGGCGGCCGCCGTACCCGCTCGCTCGTCCCTGCTGTCCATGCGTCCAGTATTCCCGGTCGTACGCACGGGAGCCTGTCCTCGCTGGTGGTAGGCACAGCGGTCGTACGCAAACCCGTGGACTGGGTGGTGGGTGCGGATGGGATGCAGGCTGGACACGTGCCCGGTCGGAAGGCGACCCCGCACGATCCCCCTAGGAGAACCCCGGCATGACCACTGTTGCTGCCTACGCCGCACCCGCACCGAAGGCCCCGCTGGAGCGGACCACCATCGAGCGGCGCGCGGTCGGCGAGTTCGACGTCCTGATCGACATCAAGTTCGCCGGTATCTGCCACTCCGACATCCACCAGGCCCAGGACGGCTGGGGGCCCGGCATCTTCCCGATGGTCCCCGGCCACGAGATCGCGGGCATCGTCTCCGAGGTCGGCTCCGGCGTCACGAAGTACGCCGTCGGCGACCGGGTGGGCGTCGGCTGCATGGTCGACTCCTGCCGCGAGTGCGTCAACTGCGCGGCCGGCCTGGAGCAGTACTGCCTCAAGGGCGGACCCACCTGGACCTACAACGACACCGGCAAGGACGGTGAGCCCACCTACGGCGGCTACTCCGAGCAGGTCGTCGTCGACGAGAACTACGTCGTCCGGATCCCGGAGGGGCTGTCCCTGGACGTGGCCGCGCCGCTGCTGTGCGCGGGCATCACCACGTACTCGCCGCTGAAGCACTGGAACGCCGGACCGGGCAAGAAGGTCGCCGTCGTCGGTCTGGGCGGGCTCGGCCACATGGGAGTGAAGATCGCGCACGCCCTCGGCGCCGAGGTCACCGTCCTGTCGCAGTCCCTGCGCAAGAAGGACGACGGGCTGCGGCTGGGCGCCGACCACTACTACGCCACCAGCGATCCGGACACCTTCGAGGAACTGGCGGGCACGTTCGACATCATCCTGAACACCGTCTCGGCGCCGCTCGACTTCTCCGCGTACGTGGCCCTGCTGCGCACGGACGGCACCATGGTGAACGTCGGTCTGCCCGAGGAGCCGGTGCAGATCGTGCTCCAGACGATGTTCGGCCAGCGCCGCAGCATGAGCAGCTCCGGCATCGGCGGCATCGCCGAGACCCAGGAGATGCTGGACTTCTGCGCCGAGCACAGCCTGGGCGCGGAGATCGAGCTGATCGGCGCCGACCGGATCAACGAGGCGTACGAGCGGGTGCAGGCCGGCGATGTGCGCTACCGCTTCGTGATCGACGCCGCGACGATCTGAGTGGTGGCCGGGCGGGGTCGCGCCGTCCGCCTTGCAGGCCGTGTTCCGGCTGCCGCGCCGTCGTGCTCACCCGCGCAGTTCCCCGCGCCCCTGCGGGGGCGCTGTTCGGGGGCTTGGTCGCAGGGTGGGGCGGTCGGTTGTGGGCGGTGTTCCGGCTGCCGCGCCGTCGTGCTCACCCGCGCAGTTCCCCGCGCCCCTGTGGGGCGCTGTTCGGGCGGGGGGTGTCGGTCAGTGCACGGGCCAGCTGTCTCCGGCGCCGTACGCCCGCACGGTGACCTCGCCCTCCGAGTGGGGGCGTACGACATGGGCGCGGCCGGCGCCGGTCACCCGGGCCTCGCCGTCGCCCACCACGAGCATGGTGTTCTCGTCCACGGCGACCCCGTACGGCACGTCTCCCCGTCCGACCGCCGCGACCAGCCGGGCCAGCGTCCCCCACTGCGCCGCGTGCACGTCCACCGCGAACGGCACCAGTCCGAGACCCGCCCGCACCTCGACCTCCGCCAGATCCTCCCCGGTCTCCTCCGGGCACACCGGGACCCCGTCCACCAGCCACCCGCCGACAACGGCCCGCCGCGCGGCGACGGCGGCCCCGGCGGAGAAGCCCGCGTACGGCACCTCCCGCTCGGCCAGCAGCCCCGGCAGCCGTTCCAGGCAGCCCGCGAGCGCGTCCTGATACGCGGGGGTGAGCCCACCGCACACCAGCAGCCCGTCGATCCCCTCCAGCGCGGCCTCGGGCTCGAACCTGGCGCCGAGCGGCACCAGCAGGGGCACCGGCGCGCACGTCGGCCCGGCCTTCCCCAGCGCCGCCGCGTACCGCTCGAACTGCGCGGCACCGTCCCCCTCGTCGACGATCAGGCACCCCACCCGCCGCTCGCCGCGCACCTCCCGCAGGAACGGTTCGTACACCTCGGCGCGGTCCCAGCCACCACCGATCAGGAACGTACGACTGCCCATGTCCTCCCCTTCGATCCCTGTCCACACGCGGGCGAAATCTACGGGGCGGAGGCCCGCGCCGTCGCTCGAATTAGCCGCCGCCCGGACGAGCGGCCCGGGAACGCGGGCCGCAGGGGCGGCTCAGCGGGCCGGCCGGAACAGCTCGGCCGCGGTGCCGCCGAGCACCCGGTCGCGGACCTCGCCGGGGACCGTGGCCCGCTCCACCATCGCGCGGGCCACGACCGGATCGCCGTACGGCGCGTCGGAGCCGAAGAGGGTGCGCTCGGGGATTTCGCGGACGGCCAGCCGTACGGCGATGACCAGGAACGCCGTGGACAGCTCCAGGTACATGCCGGGCGTGTCCCGGACCAGCTCGACGGCCTCCATCCAGTGCAGCCCGCCGAGCTGGCTGACGACCAGCGGGACGCCGGGATGGCGGCGGGAGAGCGCGGCGAGCGTGCGCAGGTCGTCGGCCGTGGTGGGCGCGAACCCGTGCACGACCACGGGCAGCCCGCCGTGGTCGGCCGCGGCCCGCAGCACGGGCTCCAGCCGGCCGGCCCGTCCCGGGGCCGGGGTCAGCTCGCCGATCCCGCGCAGCCCCCGCCCGACCACGTCCTCGGCGACGGCCCGCTCGATCTCCTGGTCCGGCAGCTCCAGCGGCACGGACCCGAACCCGACGAACCGGTCCGGATGCGCGGAGACCGCCGCGCTGACCTCGTCCAGCGCACCGGCGAAGCCCTCCCGGGACCCGCCCTGCCCGCCGAGCGCACCGTCCAGGACGGCGAACTCCTGCCGCAGCGCGGCGAGATCACCGGCGCGTTCGGGATGCGGCCGGGTCGGGAACAGGACGGCGCGGTCGACGCCGGCGGCGTCCAGGGCGTCGAGATGAAGGCCGACGGGGTCGTGCACGTGCCCGTGCGCATCGATGATCACTGTCCTGCTCCCCGCAGTCGTGGAATGACGCTGACGAGGGGAGAGTTGCAGCCTGACACAGTGGCAAGGTCAAACGAGAAGGCCGCGAGCGGGCGGCCGGGCGGAGAAGGAAGCACGGCGTGCTGATCGGTGAACTGGCGGTCCGGACCGCGACCAGCCCCCGTCTGCTGCGCCACTACGAGGCCGCGGGCCTGCTGACCCCGCACCGGCGCGCCAACGGCTACCGCGAGTACACGGAGGCGGACGTCCCCCGTGTCCGCCGCATCCGTACCCTCCTCACCGCCGGCCTGCCGGCCCGGGTGGTGGCGTCCCTGCTGCCGTGCACGACGGACACGGAGACGGGCCCCGCCCTGGCCGCCTGCCCCGGAGTCCCCGAGGCCCTGCGCCGCCGTCTGACCGAGCTGGACGAGAGGGCCGAACGCCTGGAGACCGAGCGGACGGAACTTCGCCGGCTGCTCGCCGAACTGACCTGACCCGACCTCGGGCCGGGTCAGCCGTTCGCCGCCGTGGCCTCCGCCACCGCCTGTACGACCGTGTCGCGGACCTGGCAGAAGTACCCGGCCGGGTCGTTGCGGTAGCGCCACGGAAGCGCGTTCACATGCCCGTCGACCAGCTTGAACTGTTCCAGGGCCGCCTCGTTGCGGTCCTGGAGGTGCAGGTAGAACGCGAGCAGGTGACGCAGTTCCGGCAGCCGCGGGTGGGACGGGTCGGCGGCCGCCGCGTCCCTGAGGGCCGCGTCGACCCGGGCCACCATCTCCGGGGTGTTGTCGGCCGCGGTGGTGTCCGACTCGTCGTGCTCGAAGTGCGCGATGAGCGGCAGCGCCGTCAGCAGGCTGCCCAGCGGCGCGTCGGCCGCCGCCCGCTCGGCGAACTCGACCGCGAGCCGCTGCGAGCCGCGCCACTTCGCGCACCAGTACTGAAGCGCCGCGTAGTGCGCCTCGTAGTGGTGCGGGGCGCGACTGGTCAGCTCGGCCCACAGCTTGTCCATCTCGGCGTTCGGATAGCCGAGGCCCAGCGCCACCCAGATCTCCGCGACGAACGGCGTCGGGTCGTCGGGGTTCAGCGCCGCCGCCTTCGCAATCTCCTCACGGGCGGCGGTCAGCGTGCGGTGGAAGCCGTCGAACTGCTCCCGGGTGGTGTACTGGGCCCGCTTGCCGCCGCGTATCTCCCACGCCAGGTACACCGTGCTGCGTGCCCGGACCCCGGCCGCGTCCGGGTCGTCGCGCCGGGCGGCCTCCCACGCGAGCAGCCACGTGTCCTCCTCGGCCGCGATCTCGGCCAGCAGAGCGGTGAACGCGGACCGGCGGTCCCAGTCCCGGCCGATCGCCGTGAGCACCTCGGCGCCCGGGACCCAGTCACCGCCGCGCACCGCGGCGAGCGCGGTGGCCCACTCCTTGGGCAGGGGCGCGGCCAGCTCGGTGTTCTGCCGTTCGGCGGGCAGCAGGCCCAGCTCCGCCGCGGCCTGGGCGGCCTTCGTGTCGTCGTCGGGGGTGGGGGAGAAGAGCTCCTTCAGGAACACCCAGGCCAGCCACAGCACGAAGATCGCCGTGGGGACGGCCAGGATGCCGAGGATCCAGAAGAGGACGGTCATCGAGTCGGTCCGTTCGTTTTCGAGAAGCGGCTGGTCAGGCCGGTGGGGGAGGGCTGGTCAGGCCGGCGGGGAGGGCAGGTCGGGTCGGCGGGGAGGGCTGGTCGGGTCGGCGGGGAGGGCCGGTCGGGTCGGGGGGAGGGCCGGTCAGGCGGTCTGGATCGCCGGCGGCAGCAGCGCGCGCAGCCGCTCGGTGTCGGGGTGGTCGGCGACCGCCGCCTCCAGGGCCCCCTCCAGCGCGGTCTCCGGGCCGTCGTCGTCCGTCTCGGATCCCCAGCCGGGCAGCCGCACCGACGCCGGGCGGGTCCAGGAGAACTCCCAGTGCAGCAGCGAACGGGAGCTGAACTCGGCCAGCACCATCGTGCGCAGCGAGCGGTGCAGCGCGGGCCGTACGAACTCGCGGAACACCCGCCCCTTCGCGGCGGCCGCCTCCTCCGTCAGGGGCAGCTGCTCCGCCAGCCGCCACAGCCGGCCGTCGTCGATGACGTCCAGCAGCGTGGACAGCGTCGCCGGCTTCCCGGTGTACGTGGCCAGTGCATGGTGCAGCGGGGTCCGCGCGGACGACAGGCCCGCGGCCATCGAGGCGTCCAGCAGCTCCTGCCAGCCGGCGGCGCGCGGGTAGGTGAGCAGCTCGTCGAGGAGGACGCTGTCCTCCAGCGCGCCCAGGGTGCGCGCCGGGTCGCTCAGCAGGGCCAGCGCCGCGCCCGTGGCCTCGCCGGTGCGGCCGTCGGCGGGCAGCGCCTCGATCCGGCGTACACGGTCCGCGATCGGCGGGTGCGAGTCGTACGCCCCGGCCGGCTCCTCCGGCAGCTCCGAGCGCAGGCCCGCCAGCTCCGGTTCCCGGGCGGTCAGCAGCCGGCCGAAGCCGCCGAAGAACTCGCCGCGCGGCGGCAGCAGCCGGGCCTGTAGGCCCAGGGTGGCGTAGGAGTCCACGTAGAAGTCGTGGGAGGTGGACAGGACCGGGATCTCGCGCAGCGCCGACGCGGTCGCGTCACGTCCGGCGATCCGGGCGGCGGCCAGGTCGGCCGCGTACTCCTGGCCGCGTGCGGTGGACAGGGAGGCGCGCAGGTAGAGCCTGCCGTACGCGGTGTAGATCCGCGCCATCGTCCGGTACGTCGCCCCGACGCCCGTGGTGTCGATCTGCTTGGCCTTCTTGCCCTTGGCGACCCGCTTGGCGGACGCCCGCTCCTGGCGGGCCCGGTCGGCGGCCACCTTCTCGTCCGCCGCGGCGTGGAACTGGCCGATGACCCGGCCGATCTGCACGCGCCCGCGCACGACGAGCGCGGACAGCCGGGTGTCGCCACCGGTGAAGTGCCCGAACTCATGGGCGAGCACGGACCGCAGCTGGGCCTCGGTCAGGCCGATCAGCAGCGGCACGCCGAGAGTGAGACGGCGCCGGCCGGGGAGCAGACCGAGCAGCCGCGGATTCTCGCTGACGGACGCGTTGACCTCGCCGGTGAGCAGGATCCGGTCGGGGGCGCGGGTGCCGGCCGCCGCGGCCAGCTCCCGGACCAGCGCCCACAGCCGGGGCTCCTCGGCGTCGGTCACCGGGATGCCGGGCGGCTCCTCGCCCTTGGGAGTGCGCAGCATGAGCATGCCGCGGACGACGGGGATGCCCAGGAGCACCGTGATGATGCCGACCTTCAGCGTGAGCGGGCCGTGTCCCCAGCTGAACACCAGGACATCGAGGCCGGCCAGCGCGGCGAGCAGGACGAGGCTCAGCAGATAGAAGCCGAGCAGCAGGACGAGGGCGCGCAGCGCGCGCAGAGTTGCGCCCATCGGGCAGATCCCCCCACAGGACCTCAGGAAAAGGACATGACGAAGCGGTGAAAAAAGGGCGTGACGGGACACTGGTCGGGTGTCCGGTCGGTGCGCGTCGTGCGGTGTGGGGGGATGCCGGAGTATGCCCTACCGCAGGTCAGAAGGGCAATGTCAGCGCCGTGTAAGGACGGGAGTGCGTGGGTTGGGAGGGTTGGGAGGGTTGGTGCGCGGTGGTGCGTGGTGCGCGGTGGTGCCGGGGGTCGTGTGGGGCCGCGTGGGGGCGGCCCGGGTGGTCCTGAACCGGGAACCGGGTGTGGTCCGGAACCGGGAACCGGGCGTGGTCCGGAACCGGGAAGTGGTCCGGCGCGGGAAGTGGTTCGGCGCGGGGAGGGGCCGGCGCCGGGAAGTGGTCCGGCGCCGGGGGCGGTCGGCCGTCGGCGGCTCAGCCGGGCAGGGTGGCCGGGCTGCCGCCGTTGGCCTCGTAACCGGCCACCGCCAGCGCGCGGTGGAGGGCGAAGGCGGCGGCCGGGTCGTCGGACAGGATCCACGGCAGCGCGCCGACGTGCCCGTCGACGTGTATCAGCTGTTCCATGGCCTCCGCCCAGCGTTCGGCGCGGACCAGGAAGAAGATCAGCAGATGCCGCACGTGCGGCAGCGTCGGGTCGCCCGGGTCCGCGGTGTGCGTCGCGTGCAGCGCGCCGTGGATCGCCTTGGTGACGACCTCGCTCTGGTAGAAGCTCGCGACCAGGTTCACCTCCGGGAGGTGCTCGAACACCGCGAACAGCGGCAGCGCGGCGAGCGGGGAGCCCTGCGGGGCGCGGGCCGCGGCGGCCTCGGCGAAGGAGTACGCCTGCTCGCGCGAGCCGTGCCACTTCTCGCACCAGTAGTGCAGCGCCGCCAGGTGCGCGCCCATGTGCTGCGGGGCGCGGTCCAGGACCTTCAGCCACAGCTGCTCGAACTCGGCCTGCGAGTAAGCCAGTCCACGCGCGATGGACAGCTCCGCGACATACGGCACCGGGTCGCCGGGAGCCAGCAGGGCCGCCTGCCCGCAGGCATCCCGGGCCTCCTCCATGATGATCCGGAAGTCGTCCGTGCCCGGTGTGGACGTCCGCCAGGCCTGCTGCACCAGGAACTCGGCGTGGACGGCCGCGCCGCCCGCGTCCTTCGGCTGCTCGGCCCGCCACACCCGCAGCCACTGGCCGCCCGGCGTCTCGTGCACCCCGCCGGGCCGCTGCTGGAGTTCCAGCGCGGCGGCGCCGGCGAAGGCCTGCACCCGCTGCCAGCGCAGCTCGCCCTCGGACTCGGTGCCGGCCAGCAGCTGGGCGGCGGCCCGGTAGTCCTGGGTGCGCTGCACCAGCTCCAGGACCTCCAGCAGGTCCTGGTCCGGGCCGGGCAGGCGCACGTCCAGCTCCTCCTGGAGCGCGAAGCCGTAGGCCGCCGGGTCGGCGGCGTCCGGGTGTCCCGGGGAAACCAGCTCGATGCCCCCGCGCCTGCGCCGTAGGACCGGGAGCAGGACGAGGCTCAGCATGAGCAGCGCCATCAGCAGCCAGAGAATCGCCATGCGTCAAGCGAACCAGACGCCGACGGCAATTGGCGAACCCCACCCTCGACCTGTGGACAACTCACAGTCGGTACATGACAGGGGAACGCCGGGTGATGCAGAACCTGACGAGCGGCCCATCGCGGACGTCAGGAACCTGCCGGGCGCACTACGCTCGGTGCACATGAGCGACAGGCATATCAGCGAACACTTCGAGACCCTCGCGATCCACGCGGGCAACACCGCGGATCCCCTCACCGGCGCGGTCGTCCCGCCGATCTATCAGGTCTCGACCTACAAGCAGGACGGCGTCGGCGGGCTGCGCGGCGGCTACGAGTACAGCCGCAGCGCCAACCCGACCCGCACCGCCCTGGAGGAGAACCTCGCCGCGCTGGAGGGCGGTCGCCGGGGCCTCGCCTTCGCGTCCGGCCTCGCGGCCGAGGACACACTGCTGCGTACGCTGCTCACCCCCGGCGACCACGTGGTGATCCCGAACGACGCCTACGGCGGCACCTTCCGGCTCTTCGCCAAGGTCGCCACCCGCTGGGGGGTGGAGTGGTCGGTCGCCGACACCAGCGACCCGGCCGCCGTCCGGGCCGCGATCACCCCTGACACCAAGGCCGTCTGGGTGGAGACCCCCTCCAACCCGCTGCTCGGCATCACCGACATCGCCGCCGTCGCGCAGGTCGCCCACGACGCGGGCGCGCGGCTCGTCGTCGACAACACCTTCGCCACGCCCTACCTCCAGCAGCCGCTGTCGCTCGGCGCGGACGTCGTCGTCCACTCCCTGACCAAGTACATGGGCGGCCACTCGGACGTGGTCGGCGGTGCGCTGATCGTCAACGACCAGGCGCTCGGCGAGGAGCTGGCCTACCACCAGAACGCGATGGGCGCCGTCGCCGGCCCCTTCGACTCCTGGCTGGTGCTGCGCGGCACCAAGACCCTCGCGGTGCGCATGGACCGGCACAGCGAGAACGCCACGAAGATCGCCGAGATGCTGACCCGGCACGCCCGCGTGACCAGCGTCTGCTACCCGGGGCTGCCCGACCACCCCGGCCACGACGTCGCCGTCAAGCAGATGAAGGCGTTCGGCGGCATGGTGTCGTTCCGGGTCGAGGGCGGCGAGGAGGCCGCGGTCGAGGTGTGCAACCGCGCCAAGATCTTCACCCTCGGCGAGTCCCTCGGCGGCGTCGAGTCCCTCATCGAGCACCCCGGCCGGATGACGCACGCCTCCGTCGCCGGCTCCCTGCTGGAGGTCCCGGCCGACCTGGTGCGCCTGTCGGTCGGCATCGAGAACGTCGACGACCTGCTGGAGGACCTCAAGCAGGCCCTCGGCTAGCGGCCGGCCGCGGTCACCAGCCGGTGATCGGTGGAGTCGTCTCGGAGGGCGGCTCCACCCACGGCTGCGCCTCGGCCGCCCACACGGCGAACGCCACGGCCGCCGCACACACCAGCAGCCACAGCACGCGACGTGCCAGCCGCCGCTGCCGCAGCAGACGGTCCCCGCGGCGCACCGCGTCGGCGCACAGCTCGGGAGGCACCGGCGCCACGGCCCGCTCCATGATCCGCCGCACGGCGTCCTCCCGCTCGCCCCGCTTCACCACGGCCTCCCTGGTCGCCCCTCGCCCGCCCGGACGGATCCGCCGGCGTGTCTCATGAGGGCGCCACCCTTCTGCCCACCGGGCGTGGGGGCGTCTGCCGGGCGGGGTGCAGCACGGTCGCCGTCGCGCGGTCGCAGAGGGTGTGGACGCGTTCCGCGGGCAGGCCGAGCAGGGCCGCCGCCTGTTCCTCGGCGACCCCCTCGTACAGCCGCAGGACGAGAACGAGCCGTTCCTGCGGGGTGAGCCCGGCGAGCGGGCTGCGCGGATCCGTCCGGGCCCGGCCGAAGGGGCCGTACTGGTGCCAGGTGCTGCGCGCGAAGCGAGTGGCGAGGTACTGGCGGGCGCAGTCGTACGGGTCCTCGCCGCGCAGCCGGTCCCAGCGCGCGTAGGTGTGGGCGAGCGCGAGCGTCAGCAGGCGCCGCGCGCGCGGGTTGGCGTCCGGCGCCTCCGCGGTGAGCAGGGTGGCCGCGTGCAGCAGGCGTCCCGCCGCACCCGCGACGAACGCCTCGAACTCCCGGGCCCGGTGGGCACCGCGGGCCGGCTGCCGATCACGCACCACGCCTCCCCCCGACGGGGCCCTGTCCGGACCCGGTCTCA
This sequence comes from Streptomyces musisoli, assembly GCF_016741855.1. Lineage (GTDB taxonomy): Bacteria > Actinomycetota > Actinomycetes > Streptomycetales > Streptomycetaceae > Streptomyces > Streptomyces musisoli. Next base: position 484,007 of record NZ_JAERRH010000004.1, read on the forward strand.
TATGAGGCCAGCGGCGGCCCCGGGGTCAAGACTCCGGACCGCTCCCGTGCGGTGCGTGACTCAGGAGGCGGGCGGCTGCTCCGCCGCCGGAACGTTCTGCACCGACATCCGCGCCGAGAGCGCGTGATTGAAGCGGGTGAGGAGCGTGCAGAACTGCTCGCGCTCCTCCGGCGCCCAGTCGTGTGTCAGCTCGGCCATGAGCTGACGCCGTGACGAACGCACCTCCTCCAGCCGGGCGGCACCGCGCGGCGACAGCTGGAGCACCACCGCCCGCCCGTCCTCCGGGTGCGAGGTGCGCTTGACGAGCCCGGTGTCGACCAGGGGCGCCACCTGCCGGGTGACCGTGGAGGAGTCGATGCCCATGCTCGCCGCGAGCGCCTTGACGCCCATCGGGCCTTCCTTGTCGAGGCGGTTGAGCAGCAGGTACGCGGCGCGGTCCATGGAGTTGCGCACCTGGCCGACGCCGCCGAGCCGTGTTTGTTCGGCACGGCGGGCGAACACCGCTACCTCGTGCTGGAGGGTGTCGAGAAGACCGGTGTCACCGACGGTCGTCATGTCCATCGACATTTCAGGTGTTGTGGGCATGGCCGGAGGCTCGCTTCATGAAGGGCTGCTGGGTTGGGGGACAGGGTACGCGGCCCGGCGCCGGCCCGTACCGGCGCTGCGGAAACCGGTCTCGCTGCTTGGTCACGCCCGTCGTGCGCGAACGTGAACTGCGATGCTGGAGTCATGAGCTACCGCACGGCCGAATCCTTGCGTTCCGTAACTCTCGACGACGTGCGTGGCGCCCAGAAGATGCTCTCGGGCGTTGCCCGGGCGACGGCGATGGAGGGCAGCCGGCACCTGTCCCAGCTGATCGACGCACCGGTGCACCTGAAGTGCGAGAACCTTCAGCGGACCGGTTCGTTCAAGCTGCGCGGCGCCTATGTGCGGATCTCCGGGCTGCTGCCGGAGGAGCGGGCGGCCGGCGTGGTGGCCGCGAGCGCCGGCAACCACGCGCAGGGCGTGGCGCTGGCCTCCTCGCTGCTGGGCGTGCACGCCACGGTGTTCATGCCGAAGGGCGCGCCGCTGCCGAAGATCAGCGCGACCCGGGACTACGGCGCCGAGGTGCGCCTGCACGGCCAGGTGGTCGACGAGACGCTGGCCGCGGCCCAGGAGTACGCGGCCGAGACCGGCGCCGTGTTCATCCACCCCTTCGACCACCCGGACGTGATCGCCGGCCAGGGCACGGTCGGCCTGGAGATCCTGGAGCAGTGCCCCGAGGTGCGCACGATCGTCGTCGGCATGGGCGGCGGCGGACTCGCGGCCGGTATCGCGGTGGCGGTGAAGGCGATCCGCCCGGACGTCCGGATCGTCGGCGTGCAGGCGGAGGGCGCCGCCTGCTACCCGCCCTCGCTGGCCGCCGGGCACCCCGTGTCGCTGCGGAACCCGGCGACGATGGCCGACGGCATCAAGGTGGGGCGGCCGGGCGTGGTGCCGTTCGGGATCGTCGGCGAGCTGGTCGACGAGGTGCGGACGGTCAGCGAGGACCGGCTGTCGGCGGCGCTGCTGCTCTGCCTGGAGCGGGCCAAGCTCGTCGTGGAGCCCGCCGGGGCCAGTCCGGTCGCCGCGCTGCTGGCCGCGCCGGACGCCTTCGAGGGCCCGGTCGTCGCGGTGCTCTCCGGCGGCAACGTCGACCCGGTGCTGATGCAGCGCGTGCTGCGGCACGGCATGGCCGCGCAGGGCCGCTACCTCGCGGTACGGCTGCGGCTGACGGACCGGCCGGGTGCGCTCGCCACGCTCCTCGGGGTGCTGTCGGCGGTCGACGCCAACGTCCTCGACGTGAGCCATGTCCGTACCGACCCGCGGCTCGGGCTCACCGAGGCCGAGGTGGAGCTGCACCTGGAGACGAAGGGCCCGGCGCACTGCGTCGAGGTCGGCCGGGCCCTGCGGGACGCGGGCTACACGGTCACCGACTGACACCCGGGACCCACCACCCCCGGCTCCCGGACCCACCACCCCCGTTCCAGGCCCCAGCACTCCGGCTCCCGGCCCGGGCACCGCCGTTTCGGGCCCCACCACCCCGGCTTCCCGGACCCGGCACCCCGGCTCCCGATCCCACCACCCCGGCTTCCCGGACCCGGCACCCCGTTCCCGGCCCCAGCCCCACCGTTCCCGGCCCCGGCATCGCGGCGTCCCGGCCCCGCCACCCTCGGGGTGTGCACCGCCGTCACCCGCCCGTGTGAAATCTATTGAGAGACGCGATACATCGCGTTATGGTTTCCCGCATGGCCGCCGATCGCCGATCGCCGGCAGCCGGCAGTCGATCGCCGGGCGTCCGCCCACGTCCGTGCGACGGTCGCCGGCGCCGACGTGTCGCAGGGGGCCCACGGCAACTGTTGCGGACAACCCCCGCACCGAGATCCCCGACGACGTGGAGACAGAGATGCCAGGCGCCATCTATGCCGAAGGCCTGGTGAAGACCTTCGGTGACGTACGGGCACTGGACGGCGTAGACCTCGATGTGCCCGAGGGCACGGTCCTCGGCCTGCTCGGGCCGAACGGCGCCGGCAAGACGACGGCGGTCCGCTGCCTGACGACCCTGCTGCGCCCCGACAGCGGCAAGGCGGTCGTCGCGGGCGTGGACGTGCTGCGGCACCCCGACGCCGTGCGCCGCTCCATAGGCCTGTCCGGCCAGTTCGCGGCGGTCGACGAGTACCTGACCGGCCGGGAGAACCTGCGGATGGTCGGCCAGCTGTACCAGATGCGGGCGAAGGCGGCCAAGGCGCGCGCCGCGGAGCTGCTGGACCAGTTCAACCTCGCGGACGCCGCCGACCGCCCCGCCAAGACCTACTCCGGTGGCATGCGCCGCCGGCTGGATCTCGCCGCGGCCCTCGTGGTCTCGCCGCCGGTGATGTTCATGGACGAACCGACGACGGGCCTCGACCCGCGCAACCGCCAGCAGCTATGGGAGGTCATCAAACAGCTCGTTCTGGGCGGTACGACCCTGCTGCTCACCACGCAGTACCTGGAAGAGGCCGACCACCTGGCCCACGACATCGCGGTCGTCGACCACGGCCGGGTCATCGCCAAGGGCACCTCCGACCAGCTCAAGGCCCGCACCGGCGGCGAGCGCGTCGAGGTCGTGGTGCACGAGCGCGAGCACATCGCGACCGCCGCGGAGGTGCTGCGCGGCTTCGGCAAGGGCGAGACCACGGTCGAGGAGCACATCCGCAAGCTCACGGTGCCCGTCACCGGCGGCGCCAAGCTGCTCGCCGAGGTCATCCGCGAGCTGGACGCGCGCGGGATCGAGATGGACGACGTCGGGCTGCGCCGCCCCACCCTCGACGACGTCTTCCTGTCCCTGACGGGCCATGCGGCGGAGGCCGCCGGCCAGGGCGAGCAGAACGGCAAGGAGGCCGTGAAATGAGCACCGTCACCGAGGCCGTACCCGTCGCGGCGCACGGCAACCCCGTGAGCCGGTCCGTCCGTGACTCGCTGATCGTCGCCCGGCGCAATCTGATCCGCATGTCCAGGATCCCGGAAATGCTGATCTTCGGGCTGATCCAGCCGATCATGTTCGTGGTGCTGTTCACCTACGTGTTCGGCGGCTCCATGAAGATCGGCGCCAGCACCAGCGCGCTCGACTACAAGAACTTCCTGATGGCCGGCATCTTCGCGCAGACCGTCACCTTCGCCACCGCCGGCTCCGGCGCCGGCATCGCCGACGACATGCACAAGGGCCTCATCGACCGCTTCCGCTCGCTGCCCATGGCGCGTGGCGCGGTACTGACCGGCCGCACGCTCGCCGACCTGGTGCAGACGGCGCTCACCCTGCTGGTCCTCGCCGTCGTCGCGCTGCTGGTCGGCTGGCGGGCCGGCTCCGACGGCGCGACGAACCCCGGCAAGATCCTCGCCGCCTTCGGCCTGCTGCTCCTGCTCGGGTACGCGTTCACCTGGATCGGGGCGCTGATAGGACTCTCCGTACGGACCCCGGAGGCGGCCACCTCCGGCGGGCTGATCTGGCTCTTCCCGGTGACCTTCCTCTCCAACGCGTTCGTGGACACCGGCAACATGACGCCGTGGCTGCGGCACATAGCCGAGTGGAACCCGTTCAGCGCCACCGTCCAGGCGACCCGCGTGCTGTTCGCCAACCCCGGGCAGTCGGACTCGGGCGCGTGGCCGATGGAGCACCCGGTCTGGGCCTCACTGATCTACTCGGTCCTGATCATCCTGGTCTTCCGCACCCTCGCGGTGCGCAAGTACCGCTCGGCGACCGCCTGACGCGCGGGGCACCGGCCGCGCGACGGTTTCCGGGCATGACAAAACCCCCGGCGGCCCTCAGGGGCCGCCGGGGGCACGAAGCGAACCGGGGAAGGGGTCAGCCCGAGTAGGGCTCGGCCTTCAGGATCCGCACGGAGGCCTTCTTGCCGTTCGGCAGCTCGTACTCCGCGTCGTCGCCGACCTTGTGGCCGATCACGCCCGAGCCGAGCGGGGACTGCGGGGAGTACGTCTCGATGTCGGCGCTCGCGTACTCGCGCGAGGCGAGCAGGAACGTCAGCGTGTCGTCCTCGTCACCGTCGAAGGCGATCGTGACGACCATGCCCGGCGCGACGGCACCGTCGGCGGAGGCCGGAGCCTCGCCCACCTTCGCGTTCTCGAGAAGCTGGGTCAGCTGCCGCACACGCAGCTCCTGCTTGCCCTGCTCCTCCTTGGCCGCGTGGTACCCGCCGTTCTCGCGCAGGTCGCCCTCCTCGCGCGCGGCCGCGATCTTGGCGGCGATCTCCGTGCGCGCAGGACCAGTAAGGTACTCAAGCTCGACCTTGAGCTTGTTGTACGCCTCCTGGGTCAGCCAGGTGACGTTCTCGCTGGTCTGGGTCACAGGGTGCTCCTCGTCGGTACTGGGAATACAAAGCATCGCCCTACCCAGAAGAATGTTCCCTCTCGGGTGGGCGAAACCACGAGCCTAACAATTCACGGCCGGAAGGGGGAGGACATAAGCCATAAGAATCAGAACAACGCAGGTCGGGGCCTACGCATTCCGGGCGAAGCCGGGGAGTGTCCGGCGGCCGTCAGCCGGTGTGGCAGCCCAGCAGCTGCGCCGTCGTCCCCCGCGCCGTCGTACGGAGCGTGACGACCTTGTCGATCCGCGTGGCCGAGCCGGAGAAGCGGAAGTCGGCCCGGCCGACCTCGGCGCCGTCGGACGACTGGGACCGCAGGGTGCAGTAGCCGGAGGCGCCGGCGTCCTTGTGGACCTCGAGATGGACCTGGACCGCGTCGTCGGACGCCTTGAAGGCGATGACCTGGGCGCTGATCTCGTTCTCGGCGACGTAGTGGTACGCGAAGTAGCCGATCAGTGCGAGCAGCACCGCGCCCAGCACCGACCCGGCGATCTTGAGCTTGCGGTCGGCGCGCTCGTCCGAGGGGCGGCCGTAGCGGCCCTCGGGCAGCCGCGTGCTCGCGGTACTCATGATCGTCCTCTCCGCGGAATTATTCGCCCCCCGTTTCGGTCACTATAGAAGCCTTCGCCCGCCGTTCGACCGCCGCCCCTCACCGACGTACCCCCGGGACGGCATCATTGAATGCCCCACGAACCCGGGGCGCCGACTTAACGAGGATTGAGTCTTGACTGACCAGTTGCGACTGATGGCCGTCCACGCGCACCCCGACGACGAGTCGAGCAAGGGCGCGGCCACCATGGCGAAGTACGTGTCCGAGGGGGTGGACGTGCTGGTGGTGACCTGCACCGGCGGAGAGCGCGGGTCCATCCTCAATCCCAAGCTTCAGGGCGACGCGTACATCGAGGAGCACATCCACGAGGTGCGCAAGAAGGAGATGGACGAGGCCCGCGAGATCCTCGGCGTCGAGCAGGAGTGGCTCGGCTTCGTGGACTCCGGCCTGCCGGAGGGCGACCCGCTGCCGCCGCTGCCCGAGGGCTGCTTCGCCCTGGAGGACGTCGACAAGGCGGCCGGTGAGCTGGTGCGGAAGATCCGTTCCTTCCGCCCGCAGGTGATCACCACCTACGACGAGAACGGCGGCTACCCGCACCCCGACCACATCATGACCCACAAGATCTCCATGGTGGCGTTCGAGGGCTCGGCGGACACCGAGAAGTACCCGGAGGCCGAGTTCGGTCCCGCCTACCAGCCGCAGAAGCTCTACTACAACCAGGGCTTCAACCGCCCCCGCACCGAGGCGCTGCACCAGGCGATGCTCGACCACGGCCTGGAGTCCCCGTACGGGGACTGGCTCAAGCGGTGGGACGAGATGGAGCGCTCGGAGCGCACGCTGACCACCCACGTCCCGTGCGCGGACTTCTTCGAGATCCGTGACAAGGCGCTGATCGCCCACGCCACGCAGATCGACCCGGACGGCGGCTGGTTCAAGGTGCCGCTGGAGCTCCAGCGGAAGGTCTGGCCCACCGAGGAGTACGAGCTGGCGAAGTCTCTCGTCGATACGTCCATCCCCGAGGACGACCTCTTCGCGGGCATCCGGGACAATGCCTGACATGAGCGCAAGCGTGAGCCTGGCAGTGACGCATCTCGTCCCCCTCGCCAAGGAGGTCGACAAGAACAAGGTCACCCCCGGCGTCCTCGGCTTCATCGTCTTCGCGGTGATGGCCCTGGCCGTGTGGGGCCTGATGAAGTCGATGAGCAAGCACATGCAGAAGGTCGACTTCAAGGAGTCCCCGGACGCCGAGGTGGAGCCGGCCGAGAAGACCGACTCCACCGCACAGCGGGGCTGACCCCGAGGGTCGTCCATCGCGGCACGGGGCTGACCGCGAGGGTCGTCCATCGCACAGCGGCGCGCCATGGGGCTGACCGCGGGGGTCAGCGGTCCGCCGGTACCGCCACTCCCATCACCTCCCGGGCGTGGCGGTCCGGAGTCATGCGCAGCCGCCATGCCTGCCAGCCGGCCTCCAGCTGGACCCCCCGCTCCAGCAGCAGGGCGTAAGCCGAGACGTAGTCGTCCAGCTTCTCGTCCCGCAGCGGATGCGTGGCGCGGGCCAGCTGGGCCAGCTCCTCCTGGGCGACCGCCGTGCCCACCTCCACCCCGCCCGGCGCCGCGTACGGCAGCAGGGTGCAGCGCAGGAAGCGGGCCCAGTCCTCGCCGCGCCGGTCGCCGTAAGACGCGAACAGAGCGAGCGCCTCGTCGCACAGCGCCAGCGCCTGCTGGGTGCGGGCGTTGCCCGCGTCCACCACGGCCAGCTCCAGGCAGGTCCAGGCCTCGCCGTGGGCGACGCCGATGCGCTGGAAGTCGGCGCGCGCGTCCACCAGCAGCTGACGGGCGAACCCCGAGTTGAGCAGCGAGCCCGTCTGCGCGGCCCGCTGGTCCCGGGTCACCCGCGCCGAGTGGTGCCGGGCGCAGGCCAGGCCGTACACGTCCCGCATCCGGGAGAACATCGTCCGGGACCGCTCCAGGTCGCGTACCGCCTGGTCCAGCTCGCCGGTCTCCTCCAGCGCCTGCCCCAGGTAGTACAGCGTCCACGCCTCACCGCGCACGTCCTCGTTGTCCCGGTGCCGGGCGACCGCCTGCCGCAGGGCCTCCACGGCGGCGGAGGGCTCGCCGGCCACCAGCCGGGCCCGGGCCAGCTGGGTCAGCGCCCACGCCTCCCCACGGGCGTCGCGGGTCCGGCCGTACCGCTCCAGAGCGGCCCGCAGCTCCGTCTCCCCGCGCGGCACGTCCCCCAGCCGCAGCGCCAGCTGGCCCAGCTGGAAGTGCGCCCACGCCTCGCCGTGCACCGAGCCGCCCTCGCGGTGCAGGACCAGGGAGCGGGTGAGCAGGTCCTGCGCCTCCGCCAGCCGGGCCCGGTCCCGCTGGACCGCCGCCAGCGCGTGCATCGTCCACGCCCGGTCCGTCGCCAGCTCCGGCGCCGCCTGCATGTCCAGCGCCTCCTGGAGCCTGGCCGCCGCCTCCGTGAGGTTGCCCTGATGGTGCAGCGTGATCCCGAGCGAGCACAGGGCGCGGGCCGCCCCGGCGTCGTGATGGGCCTCCCGGTACAGGTCCACGACCGAGGTCAGCGTGGTGCGTGCCTTGTCCAGCTCGCCCAGCTGCCGGGCCGCGATACCGGTACGCCACTGCACCGAGCGCACCAGCAGCCCCTGGTCCACCGACTGCGCCAGCTCACTGATCTCACCGAGCCGGTACAGGTCGCCGCGCAGCAGGCAGTAGTCGCACAGCGCGCCGAGCAGGTTCAGCACCGGTGCCTGGTTCACGCCCTCCGCGTGCCGCAGGGCCGCCGTGATGAAGCTGGACTCGTCGTCCAGCCAGCGCAGCGCCTCGTCGAGCGAGGGGAAGCCGTGCGAGCCGAACTGGTTCGACCGCGTCGACATGTTCCCGTCCACCAGGCGCAGCACCGAGTCGGCGAGTTCCGCGTAGTTCACGATCAGCCGTTCCTGCGCCGCCGCGCGCTCGGCCGGGTCCTCCTCGTCCAGCAGCCGGGCGTGCGCGAAGGCCCGCACCAGGTCGTGCAGCCGGTAGCGGCTGCCGCGCACATGGTCGATCAGCCCGGCCCGGGAGAGCGCCACCAGATGCCGGGTGGCCTCCGCCTCGTCGGTGGCCAGCAGCGCGGCGGCCGCCGCCGCGCCCAGCGAGGCCCGGCCCGCCAGGGCGAGCCTCCTGAGCAGCCGGCGGGTGGGTTCCGGCTGGTCGGTGTAGCGCAGCCACAGGGCCCTCTCCACCGGTTCCACCGGGCCGTAGGCGCCCAGGTCCGTGGCCAGCTGCCGGGGTGAGCGCGGGCCGAGCGCCGATCCCGCGACCCGCAGCGCCAGCGGCAGCCCCCCGCACAACCGGCCCACCTGGTCGGCGGACTCGGCGTCGTACGGCCCCGAGGCGTCCTCGGCCGTCGCGGACAGCAGCTCCTCGGCGCCCGCCGCGTCCAGCGCCCGCACCGGCAGCTCATGCACCCAGGCCTGAAGGTCCGCGGGCAGGTCGAGGGGCGTCCGGCTGGTCACCAGCACCAGGCTGTCGGACCGCTCCGGCACCAGGGAGCGCACCTGCTCGGGGTCCGAGGCGTCGTCCAGCACGATCGTCACCGGCAGACCGGTCAGGTGCCGGTGGTACAGCTCGCTGAGCCGCTTGACCTGCTGGTCGGGGGAGGAGCGCTCCCGGAACAGCAGCTGTTCACGCGGTGCGCCCAGCCGGTTCAGCAGGTGCAGCAGGGCGTCCCGGGTGGCCAGCGGCGCCTCCTCGCGGCTGCCGCCGCGCAGGTCAACCACCACGGCGCCCCGGAAGTGGTCCCGCAGCTCGTGCGCCGCGCGCACGGCGAGCGTGGTCCGGCCGGAGCCGGGTTCGCCGTGCAGCACGACCACCGTCGGCCGGGTCTCGGTGGCCGCCCGGGCCGCCTGCGCCCACTGCCTGATCCGCCCCAGCTCCTCCCGGCGCCCCGCGAACGGGCCGTCGGCCTCCGGCAGATGGCCGAACGACTGCTCCAGCACCGAGCGCCTGCGGGCCGCCGCGCTCTTGTCCGTGCCGCGCAGCGCCGGGCCGGCGGTCTTCTTCGCGCCGGTGGAGGCGCTGATCACCCGCTGCTGGTCGAGGAACGGCCGGATGCCCCGCACCTCCAGCGCGGTGAGCCACTGCAACCGCAGCTGTTCCGCGCCGCCGGGCTGGCCGGCCGCGCCCGCGCGGTGGTGGGCGGCGGGCAGATGGGCACCGGCCACCTTCACCACGGTGGCGGCGGCGCCGACCACGGCCGCGGTGGCACCCGCGCCGACGGCCGGTCCGGCGCCCGTGCCGAGCGCGAGGTCGGCGACGGCGGCGGCGACGGCCGCAACGGCAGCCACCAGCAGGGCCGTTCCGGCGCCGGCGCGCGCGTACCGCTGTCCGAAGGTCAGCCGCCCGGCCTCCGCCTCGTCCAGGGCGCGGGCATAGGCCTCGTACTCCTCACCGGCCGCGCCGGCCATCGCGTCCAGCGCACCGCGCGCCCGCGACAGCAGCAGCCGGCCGTCGATCCGCCCGCCCGAACGCCGTACCTCCTCCTCCACGGCCCGCACCAGCAGCCGCTCGGCCTCCGCCCGATGGCCGTCCCGCATGTCCCGTCCCCCTCCGGCGGCAACTCCGTTGCCTACGAGTGTCCTTCGGGGGAGGCGGCAGCGCGAGGGGGTGACGATCGGTGGGGTGTGGGGGAAGTGTGGCGACTCGCCGAGGGTCCGGCGTCGGCGTGAGGGGACGGGCCGGAAGCCGCGGCCCCGGTGACCGTGCGAGTCGGTGTGAAGACCCGCCGGTGTGGCTGTCGTGATGCCCGCATCGACGGCACGGACGGCGGAAAGCCAAGACGGGGGAGCACATGTCCGCGGGCAACGGCGCGTTCAGAGGCACGCCGCCGGGACCACAGCCGCCACAGCAGCCACACCAGCCGCGCTGGGCCTGGTGGGTCGTCGGCATCGTGATCCCCCTGGCGAAAATCGAGGTCACCGTCTGGGCCTGACGTGCGCCGTGCGAGTACTGCGGCAGGATGGGCACATGGCGAACCGACTGGCCCATGAGACGTCCCCGTATCTGCTCCAGCACGCCGACAACCCCGTCGACTGGTGGCCGTGGTCGGCCGAGGCCTTCGACGAGGCGCGCAGGGCGGACAAACCCCTGCTGCTGAGCGTCGGGTACAGCAGCTGCCACTGGTGTCACGTCATGGCGCACGAGTCCTTCGAGGACCAGGACACCGCCGACTACCTCAACGAGCACTTCGTCAGCGTCAAGGTCGACCGCGAGGAGCGTCCGGACGTCGACGCCGTGTACATGGAGGCCGTCCAGGCGGCCACCGGGCAGGGCGGCTGGCCCATGACCGTGTTCCTCACCCCGGACGCGGAGCCCTTCTACTTCGGCACCTACTTCCCGCCCGCCCCGCGCCACGGGATGCCCTCCTTCCGCCAGATCCTGGAGGGCGTCCGGCAGGCCTGGAGCACCCGCCGTGACGAGGTCGGCGAGGTCGCCGGGAAGATCGTGCGCGACCTCGCCCAGCGGGAGATCGTCCGGCAGGCCGCCGAGGCGCCCGGCGAGCAGGAGCCGGCGCAGGCCCTCCTCGGGCTGACCCGCGAGTACGACCCGCAGCGCGGCGGATTCGGCGGCGCGCCCAAGTTCCCGCCGTCCATGGTGCTGGAGTTCCTGCTGCGGCACCACGCGCGCACCGGCGCCGAGGGCGCGTTGCAGATGGCCCAGGACACCTGTGAGCGGATGGCGCGGGGCGGTCTGTACGACCAGCTCGGTGGCGGGTTCGCCCGGTACTCCGTCGACCGCGACTGGGTCGTGCCGCACTTCGAGAAGATGCTCTACGACAACGCCCTGCTCTGCCGGGTGTACGCCCACCTGTGGCGGGCCACCGGCTCGGACCTCGCCCGGCGGGTCGCGCTGGAGACCGCCGACTTCATGGTCCGCGAACTGCGCACCGCCGAGGGCGGTTTCGCCTCCGCGCTGGACGCCGACAGCGACGACGGCACCGGACGGCACGTGGAGGGGGCGTACTACGTCTGGACGCCCGAACAGCTCCGCGAGGTCCTCGGCGACGACGCCGAACTCGCCGTCCAGTACTTCGGCGTGACGGACGAGGGCACCTTCGAGCACGGCCGGTCCGTCCTCCAGCTCCCGCAGACGGAAGGCGTGTTCGACGCCGAGAAGGTGGCCTCCGTCAAGAGCCGGCTGCTGGCGAAGCGGGCCGAGCGGCCCGCGCCCGGCCGGGACGACAAGGTGGTCGCCGCCTGGAACGGGCTCGCCGTCGCCGCGCTCGCCGAGACCGGCGCCTACTTCGGCCGGCCCGACCTGACCGAGGCCGCCCTCGGCGCCGCCGACCTGCTCGTCCGGGTCCACCTGGACGAACACGCCCGGCTGGCCCGCACCAGCAAGGACGGCCGGGTCGGCCCCAACGCGGGCGTCCTGGAGGACTACGCCGACGTCGCCGAGGGCTTCCTCGCGCTCGCCTCCGTGACCGGGGAGGGCGTCTGGCTCGACTTCGCGGGGCTGCTCCTCGACCATGTGCTCACCCGGTTCACCGACCCGGAGACCGGCGCCCTGTACGACACCGCCTCCGACGCCGAGCAGCTCATCCGCCGGCCCCAGGACCCCACCGACAACGCGGCTCCCTCCGGCTGGACCGCCGCGGCCGGCGCGCTGCTGAGCTACGCCGCCCACACCGGCTCCGAGGCGCACCGCACCGCGGCCGAGCGGGCGCTGGGGATCGTGAAGACGCTGGGGCCGCGGGTGCCCCGGTTCATCGGGTGGGGGCTGGCCGCCGCGGAGGCGCTGCTCGACGGGCCGAAGGAGGTCGCGGTCGTCGGACCGTCCCTCGCCGACGGGGCGACGGCCGCCCTGCACCGCACGGCCCTTCTCGGCACCGCCCCCGGCGCCGTCGTCGCGCTCGGCACACCGGGCAGCGACGAGTTCCCCCTTCTCGCCGACCGGACGCTCCTCGGCGGCGCGCCGGCCGCGTACGTCTGCCGTGACTTCACGTGCGACGCCCCGACCGCCGATCCGGAGCGGCTGCGTGCGGCGGTGAAGGCGCGCTGACCGGCGCGCATCCGGACAAGCGGAAGGCCGGGACTGTCCTCATTTGAGCAAGTGTTCGTAAAGATCCCGCTACTCATATCACCGATACGAAAAACGCTTTTTATCTGAACAGATTCCGCACTTCACGGTTTCCGCCTACTCTCTCCACAGCGCAGCAGCGGATGTGGCGAACCGTCACATCCGCAGGGGGGTTTCGGATCTGGGGGGATCTGTTTGCTGACGTCTGTCTTCATTGCTGCCGTTTCGCTGTGTCTGTTCTGGATGGCGGCCTTCACGCTGTGGTGGCAGATGCACGCGTGGCGCACGCCCGAGGTGCTCGCCTCCACCCGGTTCGGCAGGCCGGACGGCGCCGAACACCTGTCGTTCTCGCTGCTCCTGCCGGCCCGGCACGAGCAGGCCGTGCTCGACCACACCATCCAGCGGCTGCTGGAGTCCACACACACCGACTTCGAGATCATCGTGATCGTGGGGCACGACGACCCCGAGACCACGGCCGTGGCCGAGGAGGCCGCGGGCCGGGACCCGCGGGTGCGGGTGGTCGTCGACACCCACGAGAAGAAGAACAAGCCCAAGGCCATGAACACGGCGCTGCCGCACTGCCGCGGTGACGTCGTCGGGGTCTTCGACGCCGAGGACCAGGTCCATCCGGAGCTGCTCGCCCACGTCGACCACGCATTCCGGACGACCGGGGCGGACGTCGTCCAGGGCGGCGTGCAGCTCATCAACTTCCACTCCAGCTGGTACAGCCTGCGCAACTGCCTGGAGTACTTCTTCTGGTTCCGCTCCCGGCTGCACCTGCACGCGCAGAAGGGGTTCATCCCGCTCGGCGGCAACACCGTCTTCGTCCGCACGGACGTGCTGCGCGAGGCGGACGGATGGGACCCCGACTGCCTCGCCGAGGACTGCGACCTGGGCGTCCGGCTGTCCAGCGTCGGCAAGAAGGTCGTCGTCGCCTACGACTCCGACATGGTCACCCGCGAGGAGACCCCGGGCTCGCTGATGTCGCTGCTGAAGCAGCGCACCCGCTGGAACCAGGGATTCCTCCAGGTCTACCGGAAGAAGGACTGGCGGCAACTCCCGGGATTCGGCCAGCGGCTGCTCGCCCGGTACACGCTGATGACGCCGTTCCTCCAGGCGTTCTCCGGGGTGATCATCCCGTTGAACGCGGCCGTCGCGCTCTTCCTCGACGTGCCCGTCGGGATCGCCTTCCTCACCTTCCTGCCGCTGGTCACCGCCGCCGTCACCTTCGTGTTCGAGGTGGTCGGACTGCACGACTTCGGCCGGCAGTACGGCCTGCGGGTCCGCCTCGTCCACTACGTCAAGCTCATCGTGGGCGGCCCCTTCTACCAGGTACTCCTCGCGGGGGCCGCGATCCGTGCCGTGTGGCGCGAGCAGCGCGGCCGCAACGACTGGGAGCTGACCAGCCACGTCGGCGCGCACCTCACCGCGGCCGAGCCGATCCGAGAGGACGTCCCCGCGTGACCTCGACTCTCCCCGCGGTGACCGGAGCCACGGTCCCCGCGCAGCGCCGGCCTGCGCCCACGTCCCCTTCGTCCGGCCGGACGGAGCCTCCGGCAAGGCTCCGCTCCTCCCGCCCCGACCTGCTGCTCTGCGGTGTCCTGCTCGCGGCGATCCTGGTCGTCCAGGGCTGGAACATCGCCGCCTACCCGACCCTCAGCGACGACGAGGGCACCTACCTGGCCCAGGCCTGGGCCGTCCAGGAGGGCCGGGGCCTCGCCCACTACACCTACTGGTACGACCACCCGCCGCTCGGCTGGATCCAGATAGCCCTGCTCACCTGGATCCCCTCGGCGCTCAGCCCCGACTCCATGACCGTCGGCGCCATGCGGATCACCATGCTGGTGATCAGCGGGATCAGCGCGGTGCTCGTCTACGTCCTCGGCCGCCGGCTCTCCCTGCCCCGCTGGGCGGCCGGACTCGGCATGGCCCTCTTCGGGCTCTCCCCGCTCGCGGTCGTGCTCAGCCGGGAGATCTTCCTCGACAACATCGCCGTGATGTGGCTGCTGCTGGCCTTCTGCCTCGCCGCCTCGCCCAGCCGCCACCTCTGGCACCACTTCGGCGCGGGCCTCGCCGCCGCCGCGGGCGTCCTCACCAAGGAGACGATGCTCGTCGTCCTGCCCGCCCTGTTCGTCACCATGTGGCGGCACAGCCACCGCGACACCCGCAAGTTCGCGCTCACCGGGGCCGTCACCGCCTGCGCCCTGATCGGCCTCTCCTACCCGCTCTTCGCCCTGCTGAAGGGCGAGCTGTTCCCGGGCAGCGGGCACGTCTCGCTGCTGGAGGGCGTCAACTACCAGATGTCCCGGCCCGGTTCGGGATTCGTCCTGGACCCGGACTCCGGCTCCCACGGGGTGCTGCACTCCTGGCTGTACTACGACCGCGTCCTGCCCCTCGGCGGACTCGCCGGAGCCCTCCTGCTGATCCTCACCTGGCGCTGGTCGGTCACCGCCCGCGCCTTCGCGGGACCGGCCCTGGCGGTGGCGGTCCTCGCCGCCGTGGCGATGCGCCCCGACGGCTACCTGCCCGCCATGTACGTCATCGGCGCACTGCCCTTCCTCGCCCTGGTGCTGGCCGGCGGCACGGCCTCCGTGGCCCACGCGGTGCTGCGCCGGTGGCGGGCCGAGGGCGAGAAACGGGCCGTCTCGGCCGCCCGGTACGCGCTGGCCGCCGTCCTCGCGCTCGCCGCGGGCGCCTACGTCGTGCCGCACTGGTACGACGGCAACCGCACCGCCCTCACCGCCGACGCCAACAAGCCCTACCGGCAGGCATCCCACTGGCTCGCCGGCCGGGTCGACGACCCGGGGCACACCCGGGTCCTCGTCGACGACGCCCTGTGGCTCGACCTCGTGCACGCCGGGTACCGGCCCGGTCTCGGCGCCATCTGGTTCTACAAGGCCGACCTGGACCCGGCCGTCACCAGGACCATGCCGCACGGCTGGCGGGACCTCGACTACGTCGTCGCCTCGCCGACCGTCCGCCGGGACGCCAAGGACCTGCCGAACGTCCGGGCCGCCATCGAGCACTCCACGCCGGTCGCCACCTTCG
Organism: Streptomyces musisoli; assembly: GCF_016741855.1. Classification (GTDB taxonomy): domain Bacteria; phylum Actinomycetota; class Actinomycetes; order Streptomycetales; family Streptomycetaceae; genus Streptomyces; species Streptomyces musisoli. The sequence goes on from NZ_JAERRH010000004.1 coordinate 499,550, forward strand.
GCACCGGGGACGACCGCATCGAGATCCGGCGGATCGGGGCGGCGACCGCGGGCGGCGCCCGATGACGAACCACGAGTACACCGCCCCGGTCCCCGGCCTCGACGCCGTCGAGGTCCCGGAGCCCGGGGCCGTCACCGTCGTCGTGGCGAGCCCCGGCGAGCCGGGGAACGTGCGGCGGCTGCTGCGCCTGATCACCGAGTCGGTGCCCGGCCGGCTGCCCTGCGAGGTCGTCTTCGTGGACGACTTTGCCGACGACACCGCCGAGGTGATCCGCGAGGCCGCTCAGGACTGCCCGTTCCCGGTGACCGTCCTGCACCGCGAGGATCCCGCCGGCGGGCCCGGCGGGGCCGTGGCCGAGGGGCTGAGGGCGGCCTGCTCCGAGTGGATCGTCGTCATGGACGGCGACTGCCGGCATCCCCCGTCCCTGGTCCCGGAGCTGGTCGCCACCGGTGAGCACGCCGGCGCGGAACTCGTCGTCGCCTCCCGGTACGCCGAGGGCGGCCACCGGGGCGGGCTCGCCGACGGCCGCCGGGTGGCCGTGTCGCGCGGCGCGGCCCGGCTCACCAAGGCCCTGTTCCCGCGCCGGCTGCACGGCATCAGCGACCCGATGAGCGGATTCTTCGCCGTCCGCCGCAGCGCGGTCACCCCGGACCTCCTCGGGCCCCTCGGCTGCGAGGCCCTGCTCGAACTGGCCGTCCACCGTCCCCGCCGGGTCACGGAGGTGCCGTTCGTCCCCCAGGACCGGTCCGCGGGCGAGTCCGGGCCCACGGTCCGGGAGGGCCTCCGCCTCCTGCGCCGCCTCGCCGGTCTGCGCACCCGCACGCCCCTGGCCCGGCTGATCGGCTTCGGGCTGATCGGCGCAAGCGGATTCGTGCCCAACCTGCTGGGCCTGTACGTCCTCGACGCCCTCGGCCTGCACTACGTGCCCGCCGAGATCCTCGCCAACCAGCTCGGCGTCGCCTGGAACTTCCTGCTCATCGAGCAGCTGCTGTTCCGGGACCGCCGCGCGCACCGCCGCGGCCGGGACCGGCTCGGCCGGTTCGCCCTGCTCGCCAACGCCGACCTCGTGCTGCGCATCCCGCTCATCGCGCTGCTCGTGCACCGGTTCGGCATGGGCGCCCTGCCGGCCACCGCGCTCGCGCTGGTGCTGACGTTCGTCCTGCGCTTCGTCGGCACCGAAGCGCTGGTCTATCTCCCGCGCCGCCGACCCGGGAACCGTACGACCGCAAGGAGAGCCGTGTGAGCAGATACCGCAGACGGACCGCACTGGCCGGGGTGGGCGCCCTCACCGCCGGTCTGCTTCTCACCTCGCCGCAGAGCGCCGAGGCCGCCAACCTGGTCAAGAACCCCGGCTTCGAGACGGCCGGCACCGGCGACATGCCGTACTGCTGGGAGAAGTCGGGCTGGGGCGACAACGACTTCCGCTACGAGACCACCTCCGACGCCCACTCCGGCGGCAAGGCGATGAAGGTCACGCTGACCCGCCGGGCCGGCGGTGACCGCAAGGCGCTGATCACCGAGTCCGCCGACTGCGCGCCGGTGGTGTCCGCCGGCAGGCAGTACGACCTCGGGCTCTGGTACAAGACCACGACACCCGACGCCAACATCACCCTGTTCCGGCACGACACCACGGCCGGCTGGCAGTACTGGACCGACCTGAAGACCCTGGAGATGGCCTCCGGCTGGACGCAGGCCGCGGTCCGCACCCCCGAGGTCCCGGCCGGCACCGACCGGATCACCTGGGGCGTCTCCGTCTACGGCACCGGCTCGGCGACCACCGACGACTACACCATGGAGCAGGTCGCGGACCCGGTGCCGCCCGCCCGCTGCACGGGCACCGACGACCAGTGCGCGAACGGCAGCTGGTCCGTGCTGGCGACGCGGAACCCGGTCCGCTCCATGCACTCCGTCGTCCTCAGCAACGGCAAGGTGCTGCTCATCGCCGGATCCGGCAACAGCGAGGAGCAGTTCACCGCCGGCACCTTCACCTCCGCGGTGTACGACCCGGCCAACGGCACCTACCGGGTCGTTCCCACGCCGAAGGACATGTTCTGCGCGGGCCATGTCCAGCTCCAGGACGGCCGGGTGCTCGTCATGAGCGGCAACAAGGCCTACCCGGTCGCGGGCGGCCACGGCTACGAGGGGTTCAAGGACTCGTACATCTTCGACCCGAAGACGGAGAGCTACAGCAAGACCAACGACATGAACGACGGCCACTGGTACCCGTCGGCGACCGAACTCGGCAACGGTGACGTCATCTCCTTCGGCGGGCTCCGCGAGGACTCCACCGGGTCGGTGACCGCCGAGCGCTGGTCGGACAAGGACCAGCAGTGGCAGCCGCTGTGGAAGGTCAACCAGACCTGGTCGTACTGGGGCCTGTACCCGGCGATGATCCTCATGCAGGACGGACGCCTCTTCTACACGGGCAGCCACGTCTTCGGCAACAACATCCCCGGCACCGGCTCGGCGGTCTACGACTACGACGCCAACACCATCACGCAGATCCCCGGCCTCCGGAAGAAGGACGAGCGCGACCAGTCGGCGTCCGTGCTGCTCCCGCCGGCACAGGACCAGAAGGTGCTCACCCTCGGCGGCGGCAACATCGACTCCAACCCCGACGCCAACCGGCTCACCGACCTGATCGACCTCAAGCAGCCGAACCCGTCGTACACCGCCGGGCCGCCGATCCCGCAGGGCACGGTCGACCTCGGGGCCGGCAAGGTCGCCGAGACCGGCGACCAGGGCAAGATGTACGTCTCCGCCGTACTGCTGCCCGACGGCAAGGTGCTGGAGACCGGCGGCGGCCTGCACAACCGGGCCGACCCGGTCCACGAGTCCTCGATCTACGACCCCGCGACGAACACCTTCGACCCGGTGGCCGCCGACCCCGAGTCCCGCGGCTACCACTCCTCGGCGTTCCTGCTCCCCGACGGCCGCGTGATGGCCACCGGTGACAACCCGGGCAACGGCACCTGGAACCACGACGTGTCCATCTACACCCCGCCCTACCTCTACAAGGGCACCCGGCCGGCGATCACCTCGGTGATCGACCAGGAGTGGAAGTACGGCGACACGCAGCGGATCACCGTCGACCGGCCCGTCGCCAAGGCGGAACTCATCCGCCCGGCCGCGGTGACCCACTCCTCCGACCCGAACCAGCGCTTCGTCGACCTGCCGCTGTCGGTGGACGGCAACAACGTCGACCTCAACGTGACGAACAACCCCGACCTGGCCCCGCCCGGCTGGTACATGCTCTTCGCGGTCGACGCGAACGGGGTGCCGTCGGTGGCCAAGTGGGTGCATCTGACGGGGCCGACGGCCCTGAGCGCCTCCGCCGCCTCCCCGCACGTCCACTCCTTCGCGGACTCGCTGACCGGCAAGGTCACCGGCCCCGGCCAGAGGCGGACCTCGCAGAAGGTCGGCACGGCCGTCTCCGGCTGCGACCGTCACTACGGCTCGGTCAACGTGTGCGTGCCGACGGTCTTCCCGCCGAAGGTGAAGAAGACCGCGGCGGCCCGCTGCGCCTGGCTGAAGCAGAACCAGTACGGCCGGCTGAAGGTCAACGGCGGGGACGACCCACTGGGCCTCGACCGGAACCGGGACCGGGTCGCCTGCGGGAAGGCCGACCTGCGTTAGGCCCTCAGGGCCGCTTTGCCAGGGCGCGTGCCACGATCGCCTCCAGCTGGTCGTGGTGCGCGCCCTTCCAGTACGCCCGCCCGCAGGCCGTGCACTGCGCGAAGACGTCGTAGGACCGCTGGGTGCCGCCCTTGAGCTGGTCGGCGACCTCCTCCTTGGCGGCCTCCCGCAGCAGGCCGTTGCAGGCGGTGCAGCGGGTCCAGGGGCGCAGGTCGGGGGCGAAGCGGTCCAGCACGTCCTGGAGCTGGTCCTCGGGGCGGGTGCTGTAGACGAACGCGCCGGCCCACAGTTCCCGGCGGCGCAGCAGGCCCCGGTCGCGGCTGAGCATCACCCGCTTCTCGGCCGCGGAACGGGCGGCGAGGGCCGGATCGCCGATGTCCGTCGACTCGTACGCCGTGTCCACGCCGAGCAGCCGCAGCCGGCGGGCCAGCGTGCCGAGGTGGACGTCGAGGAGGAAGCGCAGCGGGGCGCCGGGGACCTGCTGGGGGCGCTCCACGGCCCGGACCGAGACGTGCTCGCCCGCGCTCGGGATGTGCGAGACGGGCACCTCGCGGCCGTCCACGACCAGCGCGCCGACCTCGGTCAGCGGCACCCCGAGGGACTCGATCACATGGCCGAGCGTCGATACGCCGTCCGTGGCCAGCGCCGTGGCACCGCCGCGTCGGGCGGCCGGTACGAACAGGTGGAGGGCGGGGGCGACTTCGACGTGGATCTCGGGTCCGTTCACCCCGTCAGGATGTCACGGACGGTGCCGTGGTCCTGAGGGGTTTTCGGGGCCGAGGCCGTGCTCCATGACGTCCAGGGCCCGTTCCATGAGGTCCCGCAGCTCGCCCTCGAAGCCGTTCTCCGCCCAGTACATGGAGACCTCCATCATGCCGCCGATGAGGGCCATGGCGCTGACGCGCACCTCCAGGCTCTCCGGGTCGCGGCCGGTGCGCTCCGCGAGGGCCTCGCGCAGCAGGCGGCCCGTCTCCGTCATGCTCTCGAAGTAGCGGGAGCGGATGGCGGGCACCTGGACCCCGAGGTGGGCCCGGAGCCGGAGCACCTCGGGATCCTCCCGGTCGCTCAGGTCGAGGGTCCTGCGCATCACGTGCCGGACGGAGTCCATCCACGGCTCGTCCTCGGGCCGGGCGCGCAGTTCCGCCAGCATCACGGGGTCGTACTCGTCCGTGAGGACGATGTCCTCCTTGGTCGGGAAGTAGCGGAAGACGGTCGACGGCGACACCTCGGCCCGCTCGGCGATCTGCTCGATCGTCGTGGCGTCGTACCCCTGCTCCTTGACCAGTGCGTAGGTCGCGGCGCGGATCGCCTCACGGGTCTTGATCTTCTTCCGCTCCCGCAGTCCGAGCCGGGGGCGGTCGGCGGGGGAGTAGGGGGACTGTGCGGCCGTCATGCGGGTCATTGTCCGGCATCGGTCCCCGACGTGACCATCTGCGGGCTCTCCCCCGGTTCGCCCGCCGCGGCGGACGCCGTGCCCGGCAGGAACGCGGCGGCCAGCAGGGCCGAGACGAGGGCGGCCGCTCCGCACACCAGCAGGACCAGGCTCATGCCGTGCACGTACGAGCCGTCCGCGGAGGCCGCCAGGGGGGCCGAGCCCGCCTGCCGGGCCACGAGGTGCGCGGCGACGACGGAGTCCCGGGCGGTGTCCGCCAGAGCGGCGGGCAGCCCGGTCACGTCCAGCCGGTCGCGGAAGGCGCCGGACAGCAGGCTGCCGAGCAGGGCGATACCGATCGCGCCGCCGACCTGGCGCAGCGTCATGAGCAGCCCCGATCCGCTGCCCGCGCGGTCCCTCGGCAGGGTGGCGAGCGCCCCCGTCATGGCCGGGACCAGCGCGAAGCCGAAGCCGATGCCGGCGACGGAGAGCCACAGCGCGGTGAAGCCGTAGCCCGACCCGGCCGTCGTACGGCTGCCGAGGAACGCGGCGAACGCCAGCGCCACCAGGCCCGCGCTGATCGTGGCGCGCGCACCGAACCGCTGGACGGCGAGCGGCGCCCCGCGCGTGGCGACCATCAGACCGCCGATCATCGGCAGCAGCCGGACGCCGGTGCCGAGGGCGTCGTTGCCGAGCACGGCCTGGAGGTACTGCGGCAGCACGAACAGCAGGCCGGACAGGACGAACATCACCAGGGTCGCGGCGACGGTGTTGAGCAGGAAGCCGCGGTGGGCGAGCAGCGTCATGTCGAGCATGGGACGCTCCATCCGGCGCTCGCGCAGCACCAGCAGGAAGATCAGGGCCGCGGCCCCGGCGAGCAGGGCGAGCACCAGAGGGTCGCTCCAGCCGCGCTCGGGGGCCTCGATGATCGCGTAGACGAGGGCACCGAGGCCGGCCGCGGTGCAGACCGTGGAGACGGTGTCGACCCTGGGGGAGGCCGGGTCCTTGGTCTCGGGGAGCAGGAAGACGCAGGCCGCGATGCCGATCGCCGCCATGGGCACGTTGACCAGGAAGACCGAACCCCACCAGAAGTGGTTGAGCAGCCAGCCGCCGATGATCGGGCCGAGCGGGAGGCCGAGCGCCGAGACGGTCGTGATGATGCTGACGGCCCTGGTGCGCTCGTCCGGGCCGAACAGCGAGGGCAGCACGGACAGGGCGAGCGGGGTGATCAGTGCGGCGCCGACGCCCATGACGGCGCGGGCGGCGATGACCGCGTCCACATCCCCGGCCACGGCACCCACAACCGAGCCCGCGAGGAAGATCCCTAGCCCGGCGATCAGCATCAGCCGCCGTCCGAACCGGTCGCCTAACAGGCCCGCCGGGAGCATCAGGGCCGCGAACACGACGATGTACGCGTCCGCCATCCACTGCTGCTGACCGGTGGTCGCGCCCAGCTGCTCGGTCATCGTCGGCAGGGCCACGTTGAGGATCGTCGTGTCGAAGCCGAGCGCGAGCATGCTCGCGACCAGGGCCCCGAGGGCCCACCAGCGGCGGGAGTGGGCGCGCCGCGTCTCATCGTCCGGAGTGATAGTCACCATGAAATGAGAGTAACTATCAAAACAGGGTCTGTGTCAACAGAGATGTGATGTCAGGTCGTTCGGTGAGGTGCCCGACCACGCAAAAGCGGCCACGACTCGTACGAGTCGTGGCCGCGAGGGGGCGGACGTGCGGGGCTACGCGTGCTGGTACGCCACCAGCGAGATGCCGACGTAGTGGACGACGAAGGCGGCGAGGGTGAAGGAGTGGAAGACCTCGTGGAAGCCGAACCAGCGCGGTGACGGGTTCGGGCGCTTGATGCCGTAGACCACGCCGCCGGCGCTGTAGAGCAGGCCGCCGACGACCACCAGGACCAGGACGGCGATGCCGCCGGTGCGCAGGAAGTCGGGCAGGAAGAAGACGGCCGCCCAGCCCATCGCGATGTAGCAGGGCGTGTAGAGCCAGCGCGGGGCGCCGACCCAGAAGACGCGGAAGACGATGCCGGCCGCGGCGGCGGCCCAGATGCCCCACAGCAGCCACTGGCCCTTCCCGCCGGGCAGGAGCAGCAGGGTCAGCGGCGTGTAGGTGCCCGCGATGATCAGGAAGATGTTGGCGTGATCCAGTCGGCGCAGGACGCCGTCCATCCGGGGGCTCCAGTTGCCCCGGTGGTACAGCGCGCTGACGCCGAAGAGGAGGCAGGCCGTCAGGACGTAGATACCGCAGGCGATGCGGCCTCTGGTCGAGTCGGCGAGCGCGGTGAGCACGAGGCCCGCGATGAGTACGGCCGGGAACATGCCAAGGTGCAGCCAGCCCCGGAGCCTGGGCTTGACCGGATGCGGCAAGGAGAGCGCGACGGGACCGCGGCCGGCGGCCGGCGGGTCCAGGGGCGCGTCGGATGCGGACGCAGTCATGCGCCGCATCGTACCTACGGAACCGTAAGTCACGGATCAGTCCCGCTGCGAAGCGCCCCCCGAGTGGCCATCGTCTCACGCCTCATCCGCGGTCCGACCGCAAAAAGTCCTTCAGGCGAACTCAACGTGCACGTAAAGGGACATAGGAGTACCCAGGAAAGATGCGAAAACCGTGGCCTTCCTCACGTCGCTCACCTGTGAAGCCCTCTGGACATATGGGCACACACGACGGATGATCAAATGAGTGCGGTCGACACCGGATGAGCGCCCACAGTCGAAATGACTGCGAAGCATCCGGGTCGCAGCCCCCACGGGGCCCCAAGGAAAAACCCTCACCAGGGCAAAAATCCCTCACTTAGGAGCAATCGTGGCGCGCGACAACGCGGCTCCCACCGACGTCCCCACCAACCACCAGGAACTGATCTCGTGGGTCAACGAGATCGTTGAACTGACGCAGCCGGACAGCGTGGTCTGGTGTGACGGCTCCGAGGCCGAGTACGAGCGGCTGTGCGGGGAACTGGTCGCCAAGGGAACGTTCAAGAAGCTCGACCCGATCAAGCGGCCGCACTCCTACTACGCCGCCTCCGACCCGACCGACGTCGCGCGCGTCGAGGACCGCACCTTCATCTGCTCGGAGAAGGAGGAGGACGCCGGCCCGACCAACCACTGGAAGGCCCCCGCCGAGATGCGGGAGATCTTCGCCGGTGAGAAGGGCCTGTTCCGGGGCTCGATGCGGGGCCGCACGATGTACGTCGTCCCGTTCTGCATGGGCCCGCTCGGCTCCCCGCTGTCCGCGCTCGGCGTGGAGATCACCGACTCCGCCTACGTCGCCGTCTCCATGCGCACGATGACGCGCATGGGCCAGGCCGTGCTGGACGAGCTGGGCGACGACGGCTTCTTCGTCAAGGCCGTGCACACGCTCGGCGCCCCGCTGGAGGAGAGCCAGGAGGACGTTCCCTGGCCCTGCAACTCCACCAAGTACATCTCGCACTTCCCCGAGGACCGCGAGATCTGGTCCTACGGCTCCGGCTACGGCGGCAACGCCCTGCTCGGCAAGAAGTGCTACGCCCTGCGCATCGCCTCCGTCATGGCCCGTGACGAGGGCTGGCTGGCCGAGCACATGCTCGTCCTCAAGCTGACCCCGCCGCAGGGCGAGGCCAAGTACGTCGCCGCCGCCTTCCCGTCCGCCTGCGGCAAGACCAACCTCGCCATGCTGGAGCCCACGATCTCCGGCTGGACCGTGGAGACCATCGGCGACGACATCGCCTGGATGCGGTTCGGCGAGGACGGCCGGCTGTACGCGATCAACCCCGAGGCCGGCTTCTTCGGTGTCGCGCCCGGCACCGGCGAGCACACCAACGCCAACGCGATGAAGACCCTCTGGGGCAACGCGGTCTTCACCAACGTCGCGCTCACCGACGACGGCGACGTCTGGTGGGAGGGCATGACGGAGGAGTCCCCGGCCCACCTGACCGACTGGAAGGGCAACGACTGGACGCCGGCCTCCGAGGCGCCGGCCGCCCACCCCAACGCCCGCTTCACGGTGCCGGCCTCGCAGTGCCCGATCATCGCGCCCGAGTGGGAGGACCCCAAGGGTGTGCCGATCTCGGCGATCCTCTTCGGCGGCCGCCGCGCCAGCGCGGTGCCGCTGGTGACGGAGTCCTTCGACTGGAACCACGGCGTCTTCCTCGGCGCCAACGTGGCCTCCGAGAAGACCGCCGCGGCCGAGGGCAAGGTCGGCGAGCTGCGCCGCGACCCGTTCGCGATGCTGCCGTTCTGCGGTTACAACATGGGCGACTACATGGCCCACTGGGTCGACGTCGCCAAGGACAAGGACCAGTCCAAGCTGCCGAAGATCTACTACGTCAACTGGTTCCGCAAGAACGACCAGGGCAAGTTCGTCTGGCCCGGCTTCGGCGAGAACTCCCGTGTCCTGAAGTGGATCGTGGAGCGCCTGGACGGCAAGGCCGAGGGTGTCGAGACCCCGATCGGCGTCCTGCCGACCAAGGAGGCCCTCGACACGAACGGTCTCGAACTGGCCGACTCGGACCTGGAGTTCCTGCTCACGGTGGACAAGGAGGTCTGGCGCGAGGAGGCCGCCCTGGTCCCCGAGCACCTCAACACCTTCGGCGACCACACCCCGAAGGAGCTGTGGGACCAGTACCGCGCCCTGGTGGAGCGCCTGGGCTGAGCCCGCTCACAGACTCCGCGGCCGGTTTGGATGTGCCCTGACCAGCGATCGTCACGACCGGCCGCGGTGACAGCACCATGAAAGGGTCCGGGGCCCGCACCGTACGAAGACGTACGGGCGGACCCCGGGCCCTCGCCCATGAGCACGGGTCCCCGGAACGCGGGCCCGCGGGCGGCGTGACGGCCGGGGCGGGCGGCGGTGGACGGCATCCGTCATGCCACCCGGTGCGAGGGCGTGTGTCTGAACGCGTGGAAAACGTCCGGAATTGTACCGTAACGGCATGAACCGGACGCCGTGTTGCGTCACCCGCTCCAAGAATGGGCTGGGATCCACGAATGACTGATGTCCGTCACGACGCGGAAAACCTGATCGAGACGCCGGTCGAGCTGTCGGTCGTGATTCCGATGTTCAACGAGGAAGACGCGCTGCCGGCGCTGGTGGGGCGACTGCGGCCGGTGCTGGACGGGACCGGGGAGACGTACGAGGTCGTCGCGGTGGACGACGGTTCCACGGATCGGACGGCCGGACAGCTGGAGGACCTGGGCGTCATCTGGCCGCAGCTGCGGGTGGTGCGTCTGGCCCGCAACAGCGGACACCAGGCCGCCCTGACCGCCGGCCTGCACCACGCCCGCGGCCGCTACGCCGCGAGCCTCGACGCCGACCTCCAGGACCCCCCGGAGAAGATCCCGGAGATGCTCGCCCTGGCGCGGTCGCGGCGACTGGACATCGTCTACGGCGTACGCGTCAACCGCGCCACCGACACCGGTTTCAAGCGCCGCACCGCCGGCGCCTACTACTGGCTCATGCGGCGGCTCGTCGGCAACCACGTCCCCGCCCAGGCCGGCGACTTCCGGCTGCTGTCGCGCACCGTGCTCGACGCGCTGAAGGCCCTGCCCGACCAGCCGCAGGTGTACCGGCTCCTCGTGCCCTGGTTCGGCTTCCCCAGCGGAGAGGTCGCCTACCACCGCGACGCGCGCGTCGCCGGGCACACCAAGTACCCGCTGCGCAAGATGATCACGCTGGCGGTCGACAGCGTCATCAGCTTCTCCGTCGCCCCGCTGAGGCTGGCCACCTGGCTCGGCGTGCTCGCCTTCTTCGTCTGCCTCGCCGTGATCGCGTACACGCTGGCCGTGTACGCGGCGGGCGCCACGACCCCCGGCTGGACCTCCCTGATCGTGGCCGTCCTCTTCGTCGGCGCCGTCCAGCTCATCTGCCTGGGAGTGCTCGGCGAGTACCTCGGCCGCGTCTACACCGCGGTCCAGCAGCGCCCCACCTACTACGTCGCCGAGGACACCGGCACGGCGGCCGTTCCCGTGGCCGGTATCGCGTGGCCCGGTCCGCGGAGCGGCCGGAGCAGTGCCCTGGATTCCCTCGGCGAACCGGCCGGCCCCTGAGCCGCCGCTACGCGCGAGCCGGCTCGGCCGTGTTCCGGCCGGTGTCCTCGCCGGGGCTCGTGCCGGTGTCCTCGCCCGCGCCTGTGCCGGTGTCGTTGCCGGGCGCGGCCGGGTCCGTGCCGGTGTCCTTGCCGGGCGCGGCCGGGCCCGGTACGTCCGTCGTCCCGAAGGGCCCGTGGCGGAACTCGCGGACCGTCGTCCGCAGCACGGCGATCAGCGCCAGCAGCATCAGCGCTCCGTGCGCGGGCATCGACAGGTAGGGGGACAGCTCCGCGGAATTGCACTTCAGGTAGCTGCCGAACGAGGCGAGCTGCACCAGCACCGGGGCGTACCAGAGCTGCCGGGGCAGCCGGAAGGCGGTCACCACCGTGAGCACCTCGGCCGCATAGAAGTAGCGCTCGTGCATCGAGGGCAGCAGGAACGGCACCACGATCGAGGTGCAGGCGGCCAGCAGCAGGATCCGGGTGTCCGTCAGCCCCCCGGCCGCCGGCCCCGAGTCCCGCCCGCTCGGTCCGCAGCGCAGCGCGGCTTGCCCGGAGTCCCGCGTGCCGGCCCGGCCGCGCCGCAGGGACCACACCGCGAGCCCGGCCAGGAGCGACACGAGGGCGCCCGCGACCAGGACGCCCGCGGTGCGCACGGCCCCGGTGTCACCGGGCACCGACACGAACTGGTAGACGCTCGGTGCGTAGAGGGTGAGGGACTGGTACTCGCCGGTCTGCCGGGCGTACACCGTCAGCAGCCACCCCGGGTCGGCGCCGAGGGCGAGGGCCGGGACGTCGAGGGCGAGGTAGGCCGCCGGAACGGCGAGCAGGCACCGCCACGGCACCCGTCCCACCAGCACGAGGACGAGCAGGAAGGGGAAGAGGAACACGGCCTGGATCTTGAAGGCCAGTGCGATCCCGAAGAACGCGCACGCCCACCACGGCCGGTGGCGCAGCAGGTGGTGGATCCCGCCGGTCAGGAACGCCACGTAGATGGCGTCGCACTGGGCCAGCCAGGCGCCGTTGGTGACGACCGTGGGCAGGAAGAGCACCACCGCGGCCGAACCCAGGGCCGCCCAGGAGGGCGAGGGCCTGAACAGGGAGACGATCCGGAAGGTGTAGTACGCGAGGACCGGTTCGAACAGGACCGACATCCACTTGATGCCCGCCAGTGCCGGCAGCGGCAGGTGGGTCAGCGCGGCCAGGAGGTAGAGGTAGGGGACGTTGTAGTCCGAGAAGCCGGTGTCGGCGAGAGCGTGGAAGCCGCCGTGGCTCGCGATGTGCCGGTACCAGGGCTCCAGGAAGTTGTCGTAGTCGTACGCGTCGCTGGGCAGCAGGAACGTACGGACCAGGAGGGCCATGACCACCGTGGTGTAGGCGGCCAGTGCCGGCACCGCCAGCTCCAACGCGCGCCGGGGCGGGTCCGTGGCGGTTGTGTCGGGCATGCGGACTCCGTTCAGATAGCACTCGAACGCGACCAGTATGTCCAAAACGCCCGACTTGTATGGTAGGCGCGCAAAAAGGGGGCATTCAGGGGCAATTAACCTATGGTGCTGCCATGCGTGGAATTCTCCTGGCCGGGGGTACCGGCTCGCGACTGTGGCCACTGACCCGCTCGGTGTCGAAGCAACTGCTGCCCGTCTTCGACAAGCCGATGGTGTATTACCCGCTTTCCACACTGGTGATGGCCGGCATCAATGAAATTCTGATCATCACCACCCCTGAAGACCAGTACCTGTTCCGGCGCTTGCTCGGCGACGGTGGTCAACTGGGTCTTCGTCTGCAGTACATGACGCAGGAAACCCCGAAAGGGATCGCCGAGGCGTTCCTCCTCGGCGCCGACTTCATCGACGGCAGGCCGGTCGCCCTGATCCTCGGCGACAACATCTTCCACGGCAGCGGCCTCGGTACCCGGCTGGCCCGGCACGAGCCCGTGGGCGGCAGGGTGTTCGCCTACCAGGTCGCCAACCCGTCGGCCTACGGGGTGGTGGAGTTCGACGCGTCGGGCCGCGCCCTGTCCATCGAGGAGAAGCCGGTCCGGCCCCGCTCCCGGTACGCCGTGCCCGGGCTCTACTTCTACGACCACCGCGTCGTGGACATCGCCCGCTGTCTGCGGCCGAGCGGCCGGGGCGAGTTGGAGATCACCGACCTCAACCGCGCCTACCTGGAGGCCGGGGCGCTGCATGTCACGCGGCTCGACCGGGGCACCGCGTGGCTGGACACCGGCACCTTCGGCTCCATGATGCAGGCCTCGGAGTTCGTCCGGGTGATCGAGGAACGCCAGGGTCTGAAGGTCGGCTGCATCGAAGAGGCGGTGTGGCGGGCGGGTCTGATCGACGACGACCGGCTCAGGGACCTGGCCCGGCCGCTGCTCAAGAGCGGGTACGGCGACTACCTGCTGGGGCTGCTGGACCCGCCGCACCTCGTCACCCCCCACCGGAACGCGGACGTCCCGAAGGCGCGACGGCGGTGACGGGCGCGAGGCCGGCCGCGCGAAAGGAGGTGACCGGATGAGACCGCTGGGCATCGAAGGGGCATGGGTGGACACACCCAGGGTGTTCCCGGACGACAGGGGCCGTTTCCACGAGTGGTTCAGAGGCGGGGTCTTCCGCGAATCGGTCGGGCAGGGTTTCTCGCTCGCCCAGGCCAACTGCTCCCGCTCCGCCCGCGGCACGCTCCGCGGAATCCACTACGCGGCGGTGCCGCCGGGCCAGGCCAAGTACGTCACCTGCGTGCGCGGCGCCGTCCTCGACGTGGTGGTCGACGTCCGCGTCGGATCACCGGGGTTCGGGAGGTGGGAGGCGGTCCGGCTCGACGACACCACCCACGGCTGCGTCTATCTCTCGGAGGGGTTGGGCCACGCCTTCATGGCGCTGGAGGACGACTCCACCGTCGTCTACCTGTGCTCCGAGGGATACGCGCCCGAGCGCGAGTACGGGATCGACCCCCTGGACCCGGCGCTGGCCGTCGACTGGCCCGAGGGTCTCGCCCCACGCCTTTCCGCCAAGGACGCCGCGGCGCCCACGCTGGAAGAGGCCGGGCGAATGGGCCTGCTGCCTTCCTACGAGGAGTGCGTCGCATATCGCAAAAGCCTCGCATGAAAGCCGACACCCCGGTGGTTGGGTATTTCGGGGGACGAATTTGGGCCGCACGAGTGATCATTACTGAATGGCGCGAGCCGGATTCTATTCGGTCACGGGCGGAGCGTGCAAATTGATGTGGTACGCGGCCGACGCCGTGAGACGCGCCTAGAAAGCGCACGGAGTGCGCGCGCTTGCAGTCGGCTCCCGCTCACTCCCAAGGAAGGTTCCCTTGAGCCGTAGAACGATCCGAAATTCGCGCCTGAAGTCCGCCATGATGGTGGGCACCGGTGCGCTTGCCGTTGCGCTCAATGTCGTTCCGGGCACGGTGGCCGCCGCCGACGCGATCGACCGGCACACCGCCGAGCGCAGTGCGGAGATGGCCCTTCCGGGCGACGACCTGAGCTCGGCCATCTCCGACGCGATCGCGCGGGCCGCCTACGAGAACATGGCCCCGAAGTACGGTGCGTACGGCCCCGGCTACGACGACAACGACCACTACGGCCCTCAGGGCCCCCAGGGGCACGAGGGCAAGCCGGGCAAGCCGGGCAAGCCCGGTGTGCAGGGCCCGCAGGGTCCGCAGGGTCCGCAGGGTGCTCAGGGCGCCACCGGTGCCCAGGGCGCGACGGGTGCCGGCGGCACGGGCGCGCAGGGTCCGCAGGGTCCGCAGGGCGCCACGGGTGCTCAGGGCGCCACGGGTGCCCAGGGTGCCACCGGTGCAACGGGCACCTTCGCGCGCATCTATGTGAACCAGGCCACCGGTACGCGTGTCGCGACCGTCACCTGTGACCCCGGTGACATCGCCACCGGCGGCGGCGGCGAGATCACGAACGGCAACCTTCAGTCGAGCTTCCCGATCAACGGTTCGACCACCACGCCGCCCAATGGGTGGCAGGCCGTCAACACCGCCAACAACCCGAACAACATCATCGCTTACGTGGTCTGTGTCGACGTGACCCCGTAATCCGGTGACCGGCGGTTCCCTGACGGACCCGCCTCCTCCGGGAAACAGGGACAGGTGCCCCCGGGGCTTCGGCCCCGTGGGCACCGTCCTTTGTCCCGCCTCGCAGCAGAGAAGAAAGCTCGGAGAGCCATGCGCATTCTCGTGACCGGTGGTGCCGGATTCATCGGCTCGGAATACGTCCGCCGACGGTGGGACTCGGATCCGGAAGCGCGGATCACCGTGCTCGACAAACTCACCTATTCGGGGGTCGAGGCCAATCTGGCGTCCGTGGCGCGGCAACCGGGCTACACATTCGTCCACGGCGACATCTGTGACCCGGACGTGGTCGACCAGGTCATGGCGGGGCAGGACGCGGTGGTGCACTTCGCCGCCGAGTCGCACGTGGACCGCTCGATCGACGGAGCCGACCGGTTCGTCCGGACGAACGTGATGGGCACCCAGGTGCTCCTCGACGCCGCCCGCCGGCACCGGGTCGGCCGCTTCGTCCACGTCTCCACCGACGAGGTGTACGGCTCGATCGCCGAGGGCTCCTGGACCGAGGAACGGCCCCTCGCACCGAACTCCCCGTACTCCGCCTCGAAGGCCGGCTCCGACCTGCTGGCACTTGCCCACCACCGCACCCACGGCCTGGACGTGGTCGTCACCCGGTGCACCAACAACTACGGGCCGTACCAGTTCCCCGAGAAGGTCATCCCGCTCTTCATCACCCGCCTCCTCGACGGAGGGACGGTCCCCCTGTACGGGGACGGCCGCAATATGCGCGACTGGCTGCACGTCTCGGACCACTGCCGGGCCATCGACCTGGTCCTGCACGACGGCCGGGCCGGGGAGATCTACCACATCGGCGGCGGAACCGAGCTGACCAACCACAAGCTCACCGCACTGCTGCTGGACGCCGTCGGCGCTGACTGGGACCGGGTCGCGCACGTGGCGGACCGCAAGGGCCACGACCTGCGCTACTCGCTCGACGACAGCAAGATCCGCGAAGAGCTGGGCTACGCCCCGCAGGTCCCCTTCACCGAGGGACTGGCCGCCACCGTGGCCTGGTACCGCGCACACCGCGCCTGGTGGGAGCCGCTGACGGAGAGGGCCGCACTGCGATGAGCACGCCTTGGCTGGTGACCGGCGCACGGGGGCTCCTCGGCCGGGACGTGCTGGCCGAACTCGCCGCCGATCCGGACGCCGTGGTGACGGGCCTGGGCCGGGAGCAACTCGACATCACCGACCCGGCAGCCGTCCGTGCGGCCGTCACCGGTCACCGGGTGGTCGTGAACTGCGCCGCCTGGACGGACGTCGACGGCGCCGAACGCTCCGAGGCGGCGGCCACCGCCGTGAACGGCACGGGCGTCCGCCACCTGGCCGCCGCCTGCGCGGACAGCGGGGCACTTCTGCTGCACGTCTCCACCGACTACGTGTTCCCGGGTGCCGACCGCCTGCCGTACCCCGAGGGCGCGCCGACGAGACCCGTCAACGCGTACGGGCGGAGCAAGCTGGCGGGGGAGCGGGCCGTCCTCGAACTGCTCCCGGACACCGGTCGCGTCGTGCGCACCGCCTGGCTCTACGGCGCGCACGGCCCGAACTTCGTGGCCACTTTGCTCGGCCTCGCCGCCCGGCGCGCGACGCTGGAGGTGGTGGCCGACCAGCACGGCCAGCCGACCTGGGCCCGTGCCCTCGCCCGCCGACTGGCCGCACTCGGGCGGGCCGCGCTGGCCGGGACGGCTCCGGCGGGCATCTACCACGGCACGGCGGCCGGCCGGACCACCTGGTACGGCCTGGCCCGCGAGACCTTCCGGCTCAGCGGCCTCGACCCCGAGCGGATCCGCCCGGTCGGCTCCGACAAGTTCCCGCGTCCCGCCGCCCGCCCGGCCTTCAGCGTCCTCGGTCACGGCAACTGGCTGCGGGCCGGCCTCGCTCCCCTTCCCCTGTGGGACGACCAGCTGACGACCGCCCTGACGGCACCCGAATTCGCGGCCCTGGCCGCCACGGCACGCACGAGCACCCCGCGCACCTAGGGTCTTTCGTTTGGATCAGGCCGGATCAGACCACGCGAGCCCGGCGTGATCCAAACGAGAGGCCCGAGGCCCCGTCCTTGCGTCCCCGTCGTCCGCCCGGAGGACGGGCGGGCGGTGTTCTGCCGGCAGGGGATGGCGGACGCCCGGCGGAACCCCATGGTCCGCCGGGCGCCCGCCCGATGGCCGGGCGATCACCCGGACACGGCGTCCCGGAACTTCTCCGGCACCTGGGAGAGGACCTTGGGATCGGCCCCGACCGCGCGGCGGAACGCGTCCTCGGCCTCGTCCTCCCGGTCCGCCTCCGCCAGGAGCTGACCCAGTTGCAGGTGGACGGCGGCCACCTTCGGATTGGCGGCGGAGGCCCGCTGGAGGAGTTCGATGGCCTGGTCCGGCTCGGTGGACCGCAGCATGAACGCCTCGCTGTAAAGGGCGGACATGAAGTGCGGATCGATCTCGAGAGCCTTCTCGAAGTTCTTCCGGGCCTCCGCGGCCCTGCCATTCTGCTGTGCGATGACCCCGAGGCCGTACCAGGCGTTCTTGTTCCTGGCGTCCAGTTGCAGAACACGCCGGTATTCCTCGGCGGCGCCGGAGAGATCCTGGTGCATCTGGCGATCGAGGGCGGACCGCAGCAGCGCGCCCGCCGATTTGGCGTCCTGGGCCTTGGTGTCCGGCGCGGACGCGGATGCCCCCGCGGGCGCGGAAGCCGGTTTCGGCGCGGACGCCCCGGACGAGGGGGAAAGGGTCGCCCAGACGATCACCCCGGTGGCAGCCGTCGCCATTGCGGCGATCCCTGCCCACAAGCTCGTACGTTTCACTGTGTCACTTTTCCTGGAAGGTGGCGGACGGATGGACCCGGCTTGTCTCAGGTGGCAGACAACGACGTTACGAGGCGGCCGCTTTGAAGCCGCCGTGGGGCAGGCGTGCGGGCCGTTCAGACCACTCGAATGCACGAGTCGTGCGAATGATCTCGGCCCGGCCTCTTTGCGTGGAATTCAGCGGCTGGATTGGATGGTGGCCGTGAAGTCAACGGTCTGTCTGAACATGATCGTCAAGAATGAGGCCCCGGTGATCCGGCGTTGTCTCGAATCCGTACGGCCCTTGATCGACACCTGGGTCATCGTGGACACCGGCTCGACCGACGGAACGCAGGACATCGTCCGTGACGTCTATCGCGACCTCCCCGGCGAACTGCACGAGCGGCCCTGGAAGGGTTTCGACGGCAGCCGTACCGAGGCGATCGGACTCGCCCGCGCGTGTGCCGACTACCTGCTCTTCATGGACGCCGACGACGTGATGGAGGTACCGCCCGGCGGCCGGCTGCCGGAGCTGGCGCTCGACGCCTACCGGTTCACCGTCCGCAGCGGGCCGTACGCCTACCGGCGCCGGGCCCTGGTCTCGACCCGGCTGCCGTGGCGGTACGTCGGCGTCCTGCACGAGTACCTCGACTGCGATGACCAGTACACCCTCGGGACGCTGGAAGGCGCCACCATCGTCGTCGTGGGCGGCGGGGGACGCAGCAGGGGCAGGAGTGTCCGGGAGAAGTACCTGACGGACGCCGAGACCCTCCGGCAGGGTCTGGTCGAGGAACCCGGCAACGGGCGTTACATGTTCTACCTCGGTCAGAGCTACCGCAACGCCGGCGAGCGGGAGAAGGCGATCGAGGCCTACGACCGCCGCGTGACCATGGGCGGCCGGGACGAGGAGGTCTTCTGCGCCCGTCTGTTCGCCGCCCAGCTCGCCGTAGAGCTGGCGCGGCCGCCCGCCGAGGTGATGGCACGCTACCTGGCCGCGTACGAGAGCCGGCCCGCGCGCGCCGAGGCGCTGGGCGAACTCGCGCGCTGGTGCCGCCTCGACGGGGGGCGCTGGCCGCTCGCCCACCTGTTCGCGCGGCAGGCGGCACAGCTTCCGTATCCGAGCACCGACCACATGTTCATCGAGTCCGACTGGTACCGCTGGGGCGCGCTCGACGAACTCGCGGTCTCCGCCTACTGGGTCGGGGAGTACGAGGAGTCGCAGAGCTGCTGCGAACGGCTGCTGGCGGGCGACAGGCTGCCCGCCGAGCACCGTGACCGCGTCCTGCGGAACCTCGAACTCTCCCGGCGCCACCTTCTCGCCGGGCGCCTCGTCGGGGCCTGAGGCGGAGTGGTTCCGGCCCATGGAACGCGGAAGGCGCCCGGCGGAACCTCCCGGCCGGGCGCCTGACGTTCGCGCGAGCTAGACCAGCAGCTTCCCCCCGTGCCGCGGAGTGCCGTCCTTCATCGCGATGAGGTTGGCGACCACGTACGAGATGTTGTTCCTGGAGTGGAACTCGCTGGGGAAGTAGGTGACCAGCCGGGACGACTGGAACCGGGCCTCGAGGTCCGGCACGAAGGCGCGGTACTGGTTGTCCGTGTAATACCAGAACGAGTTCTCGTTGTAGTAGGCCACATGCGCCGGGTCCTGGTACGCCCCCCGCCCGTCGGAGCTGGGCGTCACGGTGAGGAGCATCCCGCCGGGCGCCAGCAGCCGGTAGAGCTCGTTGATCAACGGGACCTTCGCGGGCACGTACTCGAGGAAGTCCACCGCACGCATCAGGCCGACGGAGGCGTCGGGCAGATCCAGCTTCCCGGGCAGCGTCGCGACGATGTCGACGCCCTCGCCCGGCCGCTGGTCCACGCCGAGGTACCCCGGCGGCTTGCGGTGGGCGGCACCGAGGTCCAGGGCCAGCAGTCCGCGCCGGTGGGTCCAGGCGAGGGCGTTGGCCTCGATGTACTTGTCGTACAGGGCGACCGTGTCGCGCTGGATCTGCGCGTTGATCTCCGGGTCGCGCTGGGTGTTCGAGGGGTGGAGCCGCTGCAGGTACAGGCAGCGGTTGATGTGGTGGAAGTCGCCGACGTGGAAGAGACGGCACATCAGGTCCTGGTCGTCCAGGACCGTGAGGTCGGGGTTGTAGCCGCCGGCCTTCTCGTAGCTCTCCTTGCGGAAGGCGCGGACGTGGTTGGGCGCGAACCAGATGTAGGCGACGTTGTGCGGGGTCGGCGCCAGGGAGACGACCTGAAGCAGCTTGCGGCCGTCGACCCGCACCTCCTCGTACTGCCAGCCGCACGTCTCGTCGAAGCGGCTGTCGTCCCGCTTGCCGTCCTCGGTGATCTGCGCGGTGTTGCTGTAGACGAAGACGGCCTCGGGGTGCGCGTCGAAGGCCTTGCCGAGCTGGGCCAGGCAGGCCTTAGCCAGCAGGTCGTCGTGGTCGAGTTCGACGAGGATCTCGCCGCGGGCCAGTTCACACGCCCTGCGCTTGGCCGCTCCGACACCCTTGAGGTTGTCCGCGATCTCCACCCGGACCCGGTCGTCGGCCCGCTCCGGCCGCCACCGGGCGCCGTTGTTGAGCAGGACGATCCACTCCCAGTCGGAGCACGTCTGCGCTTGCAGGGTCCGCAGGCACTCGTCGAGGAAACGAGGCTGGTGGCTGGGGGTGAAGACGGAGAACCTCGGTGTTGCGGTCGACGTCAACTGTCGCTCCCTGCTTCGCTCGAAGTGGATGACGGGTCGGCGGAATCACGGAATTCCTCCGGTACCTGAGAGAGCAGCGAAGGATCGATGGCGACCGTGCGGCGGAACTCGTCCGTGGCTTTGCGGTCACGGTCCTGCCGCGCCCAGATACGTCCGAGATGCAGATGTGCGGTGGCCGCTTTCGGATCGGCTACGACGGCACGTTCCAGGAGCGTGACGGCCTTTTCCGGGTCGCTCGATTCCAGCAGGACCGCCTCGTTGAAGAGAGCCGGCGGAAAGGCCGGGTCGGTCTTCAGGGCCTCTTCGTAGGCCGCGCGGGCGTCGGCCGTACGGCCTGCCTGATGTGCGAGGTGTCCCAGGTTGTACCAGGCGAATTTGTTCCGCGGTTCCAGTTCCAGCACGCGGGAGTAGGACTTGGCGGCGGCTGGGGGATCCTGGTACTTCTCCTGGAGGATGCCCCTCTGTAAATACCAGTCGGCGTCCCTGGTCTCCGCCGGGGCCTTTGATTCCGATGATTCCGAGGTCGCCGCCGAGTGGGACTCGATCGCCCACGTCGTGACTCCGGTGGCAACGGCAGCCGCACCGGTGAGCGCTACCAGCAAAACCTTGCGTTTCACTTTGTCACATCTCGTGGATGGTGGATTACGGCTGGGTGTTGCTAATCCCAGGTGGCAGGCACAGAGGTTACGAGGCCGCCCCGACCGGGCCGCGTTCCGCAAGCGCGTTGGGCGTGCGAACCACTCGAAAGCACGAGTCGTGAAACGGCCTTTCCGGCCGACGCGGGACAGCGCCTGGTCGTGCTCGACGCCGAACCGGAGTCACCGTCCGCCGCGGCACTCCGGCTGCTCGCCGCGTCCGTTCACCGACGCCGCGCCCCGACGGGAGGGCCGGACGCGAGGTGTCCCGGGAGGGCGACGGCGGTTCATGGCGCCCGGTCCGCGCGTCGCTGCGGGTGCACGCGGACCGGGGCCGACAGAGGGACCCTGGGCGGGGTCAGTTGGCCGGGCTGAGTTCCTTCGGCCCGGACAGGGCGTCGCTGTGGGCGTCCATCCGTTCGGCCGCGAGGATCGCCGCGGCGGTGTCCGCGCGCGAGGCGGCCACCACCAGCGCCCGCCCGGCGAGCGCGTGCGCCCGCCGGTGCAGCGCGCCCGGGTCGCCCGCCGCGGGCGGCGCCGCACGCAGTGGCGTACGCCCTCCCCGCAGCCGGGCCACCTGCGCCGTGAGGCGCTCGGCGGCCGTGTCCAGGTCGGCGGACGGCGTCAGGGCGCGCAGCTCGTCGGTGACCGCGAGCAGCGCGGCGAGGTGCCCGGCGAGCTGGATGTCCAGCTCCTCCTCGCGCGACCGGTGGGGGAAGTCGGAGGCGGTGCCGGCCATCGTGGTGTGGACCGACTTGGTGCGGATCGGTTCGTACATGGTGGATGGCCTCCTGTGCGCTGACAGGAAGCCATCCTAGCTTGGATTTCGTCTAAAGTTGAGTCGTGTCACGGAGTGGAGTCCGTCGACTACGGTTGGCTGTATCCGTCCAGGAAGTTGCCGATCCTGGTCACCGCGTCACGCAGATCGCCGACCGTCGGCAGGGTCACCACCCGGAAGTGATCCGGCTCGGGCCAGTTGAAGCCGGTGCCCTGCACGACCATGATCTTCTCCTGGCGCAGCAGGTCCAGGACCATCCGCCGGTCGTCCTTGATCTTGAAGACCTGCGGGTCCAGGCGCGGGAAGAGATACAGCGCGCCCTTCGGCCGTACGCAGCTCACCCCGGGGATCTGGGTCAGCAGCTCGTACGCGGTGTCCAGCTGCTCCTTCAGCCGCCCGCCGGGCAGCACCAGGTCGTTGATCGACTGGCGCCCGCTGAGCGCGGCGACCACCCCGTGCTGGCCCGGCATGTTGGCGCACAGCCGCATGTTCGCCAGTATCGTCAGGCCCTCGATGTAGGAGTCGGCGTGGGCGCGCGGACCGGAGATCGACATCCACCCGACGCGGTAGCCGGCCACCCGGTACGCCTTCGACATGCCGTTGAAGGTGAGGGTGAGCAGGTCGGGGGCGATCTTGGCGGTCGGGGTGTGCGTGGCGCCGTCGTAGAGGATCTTGTCGTAGATCTCGTCGGAACAGACCAGCAGGTTGTGCCGGCGGGCGATGTCCGTCAGCCCCTTGAGCATGGCCTCGTCGTAGACGGCGCCCGTGGGGTTGTTCGGATTGATGACGACGATCGCCTTGGTGCGGTCGGTGACCTTGCGCTCGATGTCGGCGAGGTCGGGCATCCAGTCGGACTGCTCGTCGCAGCGGTAGTGCACCGCCGTGCCGCCGGACAGGGAGACGGCCGCCGTCCACAGCGGGTAGTCCGGGGCCGGTACGAGGACCTCGTCGCCGTCGTCCAGCAGGCCCTGCATCGCCATCACGATCAGCTCGGAGACGCCGTTGCCGATGAAGACGTGCTCGACGTCCGTCTCGATGCCGAGGGTCTGGTTGTGCATCACGACCGCGCGGCGGGCGGCGAGCAGGCCCTTGGCGTCGCCGTAGCCGTGCGCGGTGGAGACGTTGCGGAGGATGTCCTCCAGGATCTCCGGCGGGCACTCGAAACCGAAGGCTGCCGGGTTTCCGGTGTTGAGCTTGAGGATGCGGTGGCCCGCCGCCTCCAGCCGCATGGCCTCTTCGAGTACCGGACCCCGGATCTCGTAACAGACGTTGGCGAGCTTGGTCGACTGGATCACCTGCATGTCCGTGAGCTTACGACCCGGTTATGTCTCGTGGGTCGTGTTTTCCGCCACGTGAGACACGGACGTTTGCCCGGAAAACGCTGCCGGGTGTCTCAGGAGTCACTTGCGTCCCTACAATCCGCTGGCATGTCCACGGAACGGGAGCACGAGGCGGGGTACGGCACGGACGGAACGGGCGGCGCGCCCGGGGTCCGGCCGTCCGTGTACCAGCCGTTGCCGGCTCCAGCCCCCGCGTACGAGGAGTACGCCGACCCCGCCGCCGCGCACGGCTGGCAGAACGCGTACGACGAGACGCGCGAGCTGCCCCCGATACCTCCGGGCCCCGGGCCCGGCGAAGGACGCGCAGAGCCCTCCGCGGGCCGCGCGGAGCCCTCTGGGGAGCGCGCGGAGCCCTCTGCGGGCCGCGCGGAGCCCTCTGCGGGGCGCGCAGAGCCCTCTGCGGGGCGCGCCGAACCCTCTGCGGGGCGCGCCGAACCCGGCGGGCGTGCCGGGCGACGGCGGGCGCGGCGGCGTCAGGGAGGCCGCCGGCGGCTGGCGGTCGTCGCCGGCGCCCTCGGGGTGGCCGGCACCGTCGCGGTGATCGCCGCACTGGCCGGATCGGGTTCCCCGGACGGGTCCCGCCCCGCGGACGGCGGGCGGGTGGCCGACGGCCCCGCGACCGACGCGACCGACGGCGGCGCGGACCCGGACCACCCCTCCGCCTCCGCCCCGGCCGCGACGGTCTCCGCCGCCGTCCGGTCCGCCGCTGCCACGCCGTCGGCCTCGACCGCACCCCCGACCGGCGGCACCGGTGCCGGCACCGGCACCGACCCGCGCGAGACGAGCGGCAGCCCGTCGGCCACGTCCTCGGCCTCCACCACCCCCGCCCCCACGGCGTCGTCCGCCGCCCCGACGGCGACCGACAGCCCCTGGAGCCGCGGCCGCGGCCACGGCCGGACGAAACGGCCCCGCTGACCGGACGGCCACGCGCGGCCCGCCGGCTGCGTCGGCTCGCCGATCGGGTTTCCCCGGTTGCCGATCGGGTTGGCCCGCTCGCCGATCGGGTTGACCCGCTCGCCGATCGCGTTGACCCGCTCGCCGATCGCGTTGACCCGCTCGCCAATCCGGTTGCCCCGCTCGCCAATCGCGTTGGCCGCCGGCTCATCGGCTGGGCTGGTTCGCGGGCGCGGGGCCCGCGGGAGGGGGCGGCCGGGGGCGCCGCATGTCGTGGTGAAGGGCCTCGCCCTCTTCGGCGCCGTGTTCGTCAAGTCCCGGCGGGACACGGGGTGATCGCCGTGCCGTGCGGGAGAACCAGTACGGGGGGCGTGAGGTGAGCGGCGCGCGGTGCGGGAAAGGCTGCGCCGGCGGGACGTGGGGTGAGCGGCGCGCGGTGCGGGAGAAGCTGTGCCGGCGGGACATGAGGGGTGGCGCGCGGTGCGGAAAGCTGTCCTTTCGGGACATGAGGTGATCGGCGTGCGGCACAGGGAAACCCCTATGACCTGACGCGACTCCTTGTCCCCACCCCTCCCCCCTGTCGACAATGCGCATGACAACCCAGCGGGCGGCCGGAACCCCTCCGGTCGCCCATGTCGTAAGAGGGGACCCCCACGTGAACAAGCCTCTCCTTGCCGCGCTTTCCTCCCTGGCGATAGCCGGGCTCGGCGCGACTCCGGCGATCGCCGCCCCGCACACCGCCGTCAAGACCGCCCCGCACTCCGCCCAGGCCGTCAAGGCCACGGTCGACTTCGCCGGCACCGTCTCGCTCAGCAACTGCTCCGGCTCCGTCATCCGCTTCCCCAACTCCGCCGACACCGACCCCGCCCTCGTGCTGACCAACGGCCACTGCCTGGAGACCGGCATGCCCGCGGCCGGCGAGGTCATCACCGGCCAGTCCTCCAGCCGTTCCTTCGGCCTGCTGAACTCCGCCGGCAGCCGGATCGCGACCCTCCGTGCCAACCAGGTCGTCTACTCGACCATGACCGACACGGACGTCACCATCTACCGCACCACCACCACGTACGCGAAGATCAAGAGCTCGTACGGGATCAGCCCGCTCACCGTGCAGGACACGCACCCCACGGCCGGCACCGCCATCAAGGTGGTCTCCGGCTACTGGAAGCGCATCTACAGCTGCAACGTCGACGGGTTCGTGTACCGGCTGAAGGAGGGTGACTGGACCTTCAAGGACTCGGTCCGCTACACCTCCGCCTGCAACACCATCGGCGGCACCTCCGGCTCCCCGGTCATCGACACCGCCACCGGCAAGGTCGTCGCCGTCAACAACACCGGCAACGAGGACGGCCAGCGGTGCACGGTGAACAACCCGTGCGAGGTCGACGCCAACGGCAACGTCACCGTCCGCCAGGGCATCAACTACGCCCAGGAGATCTACAACATCCCGGCCTGCTTCACCACCGGCAACAAGCTCGACCTGAACGCGGCCGGCTGCACCCTGCCCAAGCCGTAGCCCGGCAGGGGCCGGGCGGTCACACCGGAGTGCGACGGACCGCCCGCCCCGCCAGCACGTCCGTCCGGCGGCCGTCCTCGACGACGAACCGGCCGTCGACCAGCACGTGCGGGATCCCGGACGGCAGCGCCCGGGGCTCGGCGAAGGTGGCACCGGGCGCGACCGTCTCCGGGTCGAACAGGACCAGGTCGGCCCGGTACCCCTCGCGCACCAGCCCGCGGTCCGGCAGTCGCAGCCGCGCCGCGGGCCGGGAGGTGAGGTGGGCGACGCACTCCTCCAGCGTCAGCACGCCCGACTCCCGCACGTAGTGGCCGAGATAGTGCGGAAAGGTGCCGTACGCGCGCGGGTGCGGCTTGGTGCCCCGCAGGATGCCGTCGGAGCCGCCGGTGTGCGCGCGGTGCCGCATGATCGCGCGGACGTTCTCCTCGTGGCCGACGTGCTGGAGGATCGTCGTACCGAGCCGGTCGCCCACCAGGAGGCGGTGCGCCGTGGCCCACGGGGACTCGCCGCGCAGGTCCGCCGACTCGCGGACGCTGCGGCCCACGAAGTCGCCGAGGGCCGGATCGGTCACCCCGGAGATCTCGATCGTCTCCCACTCCACCGGCACCCCGTGACAGCCGTCCGAGCCGGTGACCTCCAGGTCGTGCCGGATCCGCCCGGCCGTCGCCGGATCGGCCAGCCGGGCCAGGATCTCCTCCGGGCCGCCCTCGCTCGCCCAGCTCGGCAGCAGCGCGGCGAGGGTCGTGCAGCCGGGGGTGTACGGATAGGTGTCCAGCGTGATGTCGGCCCCCTCGTCCAGGGACCGGTCGAGCAGGGCCAGCAGCTCGGGTGCCCGGCCCTTGTTCACGCCGAAGTTCATCGTCGCGTGCGCCAGGTGCAGCGGGCAGCCCGCCTCCCGGGTCAGGGCGACCATCTCGGCGTAGGCCTCCAGGGCGCCGGCGCCGTAGGAGCGGTGGTGGGGGCAGTAGTAGCCGCCGTACGCGGCCACCACCCGGCACAGCTCGGTCAGTTCGGCGTCCCCGGCGTACATGCCCGGGGTGTAGGTGAGGCCGGAGGACAGCCCGACCGCGCCCTGTTCCAGCCCCTCGGCCACCAGCCGCCGCATCCGGTCCAGCTCCGCGGGCGTCGCCGCCCGGTCCTCCCAGCCGACGGCGAGCGCCCGGACCGTGCCCTGCGGGATCAGATAGGCCGCGTTGACGGCGATGCCCCGGTCCAGGCGGTCGAGGTACTCGCCGACCGACCGCCAGTCGAAGTCGATGTCGTCGCCGTACCCGTTCCACCCGGTGATCGCCCGCCGCACCTCCTCCAGGGTGCGGTCGTCGACCGGCGCGTACGAGAGCCCGTCCTGGCCGAGGACCTCCAGCGTGACCCCCTGCGCGGCCTTCGCGCTGTGGTCGGGGTCGCGCAGCAGGGCCAGGTCGGAGTGGGCGTGCATGTCGATGAAGCCGGGGGAGAGGACCAGGCCCTCGGCGTTCACCTCCCGCACGGCGCGCGGCCATTGGCAGCCGGCGGCGGCCGCCTCCTTGACGATGGAGACGATCCGGCCGCCGTCGACCACGACGTCGGCGCGGTAGGAGTCCGCCCCGCTGCCGTCGACGACGTCGGCGTCCCGGATGACCAGGTCCTCCACGCGTACCTCCTAGAAGAACGTACGGATGTAGTCGACGACCGTGCCGTCCGCCTCGGCGACCGGGATCAGCTGCCACTTGTCGAACGACGTGCACGGGTGGGACAGGCCGAGACCGATCCAGTCGCCGACCTCGACGTCCGCCTCCGGGTCCGTGCGCAGCCA
Organism: Streptomyces musisoli; assembly: GCF_016741855.1. GTDB lineage: Bacteria > Actinomycetota > Actinomycetes > Streptomycetales > Streptomycetaceae > Streptomyces > Streptomyces musisoli. The sequence continues at coordinate 527,068 of NZ_JAERRH010000004.1, forward strand.
GGCGTGCTGGTCGGACAGGCCGGTCACGGTGATGCCGGTGGCCGGGCGCTCGACACCGTCCCGGCGTACCACCTGGGCGGCCGGCAGGTCCAGGTCGTAGGCGGCGTCCCGCTTGCCCGCGTTGGCGAAGGCCTGCTCGGGGGTGGGACGGGAGACCACCTGCGCCCACAGCCGGAAGGCGGGCTCCAGGGCGCCCTCCTCGGGGACCCGGGTGAACGGGGTGAGCCTGCTGTAGTGCCCGTCGTCGTGCGAGACGTACGCGCCCGAGCGCAGCAGCTTCAGCACGGGCCGGGAGAGCCCCGGGATCTCGGCGAAGACGTCCGCCACCGCGTCGAACCAGGCGCTGCCGCCCGCGCTCACCACGATCTCCTCCGCGTCCCCGAAGTGTCCGCCCTCGTCCAGCCCGGCGGCCAGCGCCACCAGCCGCCGCAGATAGGACCGTACGCGTTCCGGATCCGCCTTCGGCACCTCGCCCTCGTAGCCCGCCACCCCGACCAGCCGCAGGGCCGGTGCGGCGGCCACGGCCCGCGCGACGGCCGCGCCCTCGGCCTCGGTGCGCACGCCGGTCCGGGCCCCCTCGCCCGCACCCAGCTCCACGACCACGTCCACCGGGCGCGCGGCGCCGCGCAGGGCGGCGGCCATCAGCTCCACCCCGCGCACGGAGTCGGCATAGCAGACGAAACGGAACTCCGGGTCGGCGGCCAGCTCTCCGGCGATCCAGCGCAGGGCGGAGGCGTCCACCAGCTCGTTGGCGAGGAAGACCCGCCGGATCCCGAACGCCCGCGCCACCCGCACCTGGTGGGGCACCGCCAGCGTGATGCCCCAGGCGCCGTGCTCGATCTGGCGCCGGAAGAGCTGCGGGGCCATCGAGGTCTTGCCGTGCGGGGCGAAGGCCAGGCCGTGCCGGGAGGCGTACTCCTCCATCAGCGCGAGGTTGTGCTCCAGGCGCTCGGCCGACAGGGCGAGGACGGGGCTGGTGAAGCCGTCGCCGTCCCGGAAGAGGTTGCGGCGCTGGGCGGCCAGCTCGGCGACGGTCAGTCCGTCGGCGTCCGGCGGGAGGCCCTTGAAGCGGTGGTCGACGCGTTCCTCGGCAAGGCGGGCGAGGCGTTCCGCGGCCTGGCGGGCGAGCGCTTCGGTGCTCATCGAGCCCCTCTCTCGACTGTTGCATTATGTGCAACGGTCATTGCATGCGGTGCTTACTGGTGTCTAGCATCTCGCCGAACACCGGGTCAACGGAGTCGCCGCCCGGCCATCGACAGGAGCCATCATCGACGACGCTGCTTACGTCTCTGCCGTTGCGCACGACCCCGGGGACCGGGGGGAGCCGGTGCGTCCCGTGGACGTCGTGGCGCTCGGCGAGTCCATGGTCACCTTCCTGCCCGGCCGGCCGGGCCGCCTCGCGGACGTCCCCTCCTTCCACCGCGCGATCGGCGGCGCGGAGTCCAACGTGGCCTGCGTCCTGGCGGCCGCCGGGCACTCGGCACGCTGGGTGAGCCGGGTGGGCGCGGACGGCTTCGGGCAGCACCTGGTGGAGCGGATCACCGGATACGGGGTCGACACCGGCGCCGTGCGCACCGACCCGGACCGGCCCACCGGCATCTACTTCCGCACCGCGGCCGACCGGGACACCGACGCCCATGAGGTGGCGTACTACCGGGCCGGCTCCGCGGCCTCCGCCATGGCCGTGGCCAACGTCGACCTGGCGGCGGCGCGGTCGGGGCGGGTGCTGCACCTGTCAGGGATCACCGCCGCGCTGTCCGGTACCTGCCTGGAGCTGATGCGCGAGCTGACCGCGCCCCGGCCCGGACGCCCGCTGGTCTCCTTCGACGTCAACCACCGCCCCGCGCTGTGGGCGGACGCCGACGGCCCGCGGGTGCTGCTGGAACTCGCCCGGCGCGCCGACATCGTGTTCGTCGGCGACGACGAGGCCCGCCGGGCCTGGGGGCTGCACGGCGGCAGGGCCATCCTGGAGGCACTGCCCGGACCGGCCATCGTGGTCGTCAAACAGGGCAGGGGCGGAGCGACCGCGTTCGAGCGTGACACCGGGGGGTTCGCGGACCGCGGCGCCGATGGGTTCTCGGACCGCGGCGCCGATGGGGCCGGGGGCCGTGGCACCGATGGATTCGCGGACCGTGGCGCCGACGGGTTCGGGAGCCGTGGCACCGATGGGTTCGCGGACCGCGGCGCCGATGGGGTCGAGGACGCCGACGGGCGCGCCGTCTTCGTGCCGGCACCCGACGTGGACGTCGTCGCCCACGTCGGCGCCGGGGACGCCTTCGCCGCCGGCTTCCTCTCCGCCACCCTCCGGCGGCTGCCCCTGCGGGACCGCCTCCGGCACGGCCACCTCTTCGCCGCCGCCGCCCTCACCACCCCCGGCGACCTCGCCACACCCCCCGCCCGCGACCACGCCGACCGCCTCGCCGCCCTGGACGACGACGCATGGGGGAGACTTCGACTCGGCCCCGGCTGGACGCAAGCCGAGCAGGCCGAGGAGGAGGCGAACATCCCATGAGTCAGACCGTCGACCGCGCCCTGAGCATCCTGCCGCTGCTCGCCGAGGGCCCCGCCGACCTCGGACAGGTCGCCGACCGCCTCGGCGTGCACAAGTCCACGGCCCTCCGCCTCCTGCGCACCCTGCACGAACACGGCCTGGTCTACCGCCAGTCCGACCAGCGCTACCGCCTCGGCGCCCGCCTCTTCGCCCTCGCGCAGGAGGCGATGGAGAACCTCGACATCCGCGAGATCGCCCACCCCCACCTCGTACGGCTGAACGAGAGCTGCGGCCACACCGTCCACCTCGCCGTGTACGAGGAGAAGGAGGTGCTGTACATCGACAAGGTGGAGAGCCGCTACCCGGTCCGCATGTACTCGCGGATCGGCAAGCCCGTGGCCATCACCGTGGCGGCCGTCGCCAAGCTGCTCCTCGCCGACCTGCCCGCCGCCGAGCGCCGCGCCCTGGCCGAGCAGCTCGACTACCCCCTGTACACGGCCCGTTCGATCCCGAACGCCGAGGCATTCCTGAAGGAACTGGCCACGGTGCGCGAACAGGGCTGGGCCACCGACCTCGGCGGCCACGAGGAGTCCATCAACTGCGTCGCCGCCCCCGTCCGCGGCGCCGACGGCCGGGTCGTCGCCGCGATGTCCGTGTCCGCGCCGAACGTGGTCGTCACCGCCGAGGAACTCCTCACCCTGCTTCCGCTGGTCCGCCGTACGGCCGACGCGATCAGCGGCGAGTACTCCGGAAGAACACCGGTGAAGGGCACCCCCGCATGACCGGAACACCGGTGGAGGGCGACCCGCATGACCGGAACACCAGTGAAGGGCACCCCCGTATGACCGAGAAGACCGCGCTCACCCCCAAGACCCACACGACCCCGCCCGCGAAGTTCTCGCACGGCGTGAGGAAGGGCAACATCCTCCAGGTCGCCGGCCAGGTCGGTTTCCTGCCCGCCGAAGAGGGCAAGCCCCCGACGCCCGCGGGCCCCGGCCTGCGCGAGCAGACCCTCCAGACCCTCGCCAACGTCAAGGCGATTCTGGAAGAGGGCGGCGCGACCTGGGACGACGTGATGATGATCCGCGTCTACCTGACGGACGTGGACCACTTCGCCGAGATGAACGAGATCTACAACGCCTACTTCGAGGAGCAGGGCCTCACCCAGCCGCCCGCCGCCCGCACGACGGTCTACGTCGGTCTGCCGGCCGGCCTCCTCATCGAGATCGACGCGCTCGCCGTACTGAGCTGACGCGAGCGGACCGGGCCGACGAGGGCCGACCGAGCTGATGTGAGCTGACGCCCTCCCCCCTCCTCCCCTTCCTCCCCCCTCCTCCCCACTCCCGTATCCCGTAACTCCCGTACGTCCGCACGGCGCGGCACTCCCCGGGGTGCCGCGCCGCGCTCCCCCCTGCCCGAAAGCACGATGCACTTACGAAGAGGACCCCCGAATGTCCTTTCCGCACGCCGCACCCGCCCCCACCACCCCACCCCACACCGGAGGCCTGCTCCTCCTCGTCGACGGCACCACCGGCCTTCTCACGGTCGCCGCCCTCGGCATAGCCCTCCTGCTCTTCCTGATCATCAAGGCGAGGCTCCAGCCGTTCGTCGCCCTCCTCGCCGTCTCCATAGCGGTCGGCCTGCTGGCCGGCCTCTCGGTGACCGAACTCTTCGGCACCGTCCAGCGCTCCGACGCCGTCTCCACCATCGAGTCCGGCATGGGCGGCATCCTCGGCCACGTCGCGATCATCATCGGCCTCGGCACCATGCTCGGGGCGATCCTCGAAGTCAGCGGCGGCGCCGAGGTGTTGGCCTCGCGCCTGCTGGCCCTGTTCGGCGAGCGCCGAGCCCCCCTGGCGATGGGCCTGACCGGTCTCATCTTCGGCGTCCCGGTCTTCTTCGACGTCGGCATCTTCGTCCTCGCGCCGATCGTGTACGCCGCCGCCAAGCGGTCCGGCAAGTCGATCCTGCTCTACTGCCTGCCCCTGCTCGCGGGGCTGTCCATGACCCACGCCTTCCTGCCGCCGCACCCGGGCCCGGTCGCCGCCGCCGGCCTGCTGCACGTACAGCTCGGCTGGGTCGTCCTCATGGGCATCGTCTGCGGCCTGCCCGCCGTACTGGCCGCCTGGGCGTACGCCGCCTGGATCGGGAAGCGGATCTTCGTCGCCGTACCGCAGGACATGGTGGAGGCCGCCGAGGAGGCGAAGCGGGCCGTCGTGGCCGAGCAGCGGGCCCAGGGCGTCGCGCCGCGCGAGCATCCGGTGCCGCTCGCCACGGTCCTGGCCATCATCGGCACGCCCCTGATCCTGATCCTGGCGGCCACCTTCTCCTCCATCGCCCTGGACCCGTCCCCCGGCCGCTCGGTCCTGGAGTTCTTCGGCAACCCCTTCGTCGCCCTCACCATCGCCCTCCTCCTCGCCTACTACCTCCTCGGCATCCGCCGCGGCTGGTCGCGCAAGTCCCTGGAGACGGTGTCGACGGCGTCCCTCAAGCCGGTCGGCAACATCCTGCTCGTGGTCGGCGCGGGCGGGGTCTTCGGCGCCGTACTCAAGGCCAGCGGGGTCGCGCAGGCGCTGTCGGACACCTTCCACGACGTGGGCCTGCCGGTGATCGTCCTCTCGTACCTGATCTCGCTGGTGCTGCGGGTGGCGCAGGGATCGGCGACGGTGGCGATCGTGACGACGGCCGGCATCGTGGCCCCGCTCCTGACGGAGGGTCACCACTCACAGGCCTTCGTCGCCCTGGTCATCATGGCCATCTCGGCGGGCTCCATCTTCGCCTCGCACGTCAACGACGGCGGCTTCTGGATGGTGGCCAAGTACTTCGGCATCGGCGAACGGGACACGCTGCGGACCTGGACGATCCTGGAATCGGTGCTGTCGCTGGCGGGGTTCGTGGTGGCAGCGGTGGCGGGCGTGTTCGTGAGCTGACTGGTTCCGGCACAGGGAAGTCGTCCATACTGCGGCCGTGGAGCAGCGCATAGGATCGAGCAGCAAGCCGTCGGAGGCCGAGCCGTTGAAGGCCGAGCCCGTGACGGGCGCCGGTTTCGACCCGGCCTTCATCCCCGGGCTCACGGGCCCGGCCCCGAAGGGGCCGACGGCGAAGGGGCAGGAGCCGGCGGCCGACGCGGCCGAGGCTGCCGAGGCGACCGGGAAGGCGACGGCCGACGACGCGGCGGTCGAGGACTCGGTGCGGTCGGCGTCCCCCGAAGCGGCGTCCCCGGAGACGGCGTCCTCCGAGGCGGTGGTCGCCGAAGCGGCGGGCGTCGACGAGAAGGACGCCGGGAAGGCCGCCGGTGACGGGCCGGTCTTCGAGGCGTCCGACCGCCGGGCGAGGATAGTGGCCGACCGCAAGGGCGTCCGCCTCAGCCTGGACGAGGAGGCGTGCGAGTTCCGCTGGGACGAGATCGCCGCGGTGGAGACGGAGTCGCCCCGCTTCGGCAAGCGGTACACGATCACCGTGCACACCCCTGACCGCCGCTGGTTCCCGATCGAGATCGAGGCGGCGGCCAGGGCGCGCTTCAAGGAGTGGGACGAGCAGCTGGACGCGGTCCTCGACGCCTACTTCGAGGAGGCGTAGCCGCTAGCCGCAGTACTGGCCGGCCTTTCCGATGGCTCGGTACATACAGTCGGCGTTCTCCAGCAGCTGCAACACGGCGTCCTTGTTACGGGAGGTCTCCCGCTCGATGACCTCGTCGGGCGGGTAGAACCCACCGTCCCAGGCGGACGTCGGATACATCTCGAAGGTGTAGGCGAAGATCTTCTGTGTACCCCACAGATAGTCGTCGATCGACCCGTCCGTGATGTACAGGTCGCTGGACTGCTCAGGGGTGTACCCGTTGCTGGCGGCCATCTTCTGCCCCACGGCCTTGAACGCGGCGGCGTCGTCGGCCGTCATCCCGGTCGCGGTGTCGTTGTACGTCCACCCGAACGGCCACAGCACCAGCTCGCTGTAGGTGTGGAAGTCGATACCGGCCTTGATCTGCTGCTTGCCGCCGACGACCCGGCTGCGCACGAAGTCGGCGACGACCTTCACCTCGGGCGCGGACTCGGGAGAGGCACCGCGGTAGGTCTCGGAGGACTTGCTGCCGGAGGACCCGCCGCAGCAGCCCCACTTGTAGTCCCAGTTCCGGTTGAGGTCCGTACCGACGGCCGAGGAGCCGGAGTTGGGCTGCCGGTTCTTCCGCCACGACCGGTACGACCCGCCGGCGATGTCGTACTCCCCGCCGTCCGGGTTCAGATCGGGGACGATCCAGATCTCCCGGCTGTTCACCATGTTCGTGATCCGGGAGTCCGATCCGTACCCGGCGCCGAGTTCGCGCAGCAGGTAGAGGGCCATCTCCACGGTCAGATGCTCCCGTGCGTGCTGATGCGCGGTGAACAGCACCTCGGGCTCGTCCTCGTCGGTCGCGACGTTGTCACTGACCTTGATGGCGATGATGTCCCGCCCCTGGTACGACTTCCCGATCACCCGTTTGCTCATGATGCCCGGGTAGGCGGCCAGCCGCTGGTCGATCTCGGCGTTCGCCTCGGCGTAGTTGTGGTACCTCGCGTCGGCGCTGGGGAAGTCGTACAGCCGCGCCCCGGACCGCCGCGGAGCGGCACCCAGGGGCTGTACGTCGTACCCCAGCCGGCGCAGCGCGCGGATCTGCTCCGCCCGCCCGGACACGACGACGGTCTCCTCGTCGGCCTCGTCGACGGTGACCCCGGTGGCCTGAATGGCCGTACGTGTCACGGGAGTCGTGGACTGGTGGATCTCGTACTGCTTCACGTCGTCCGTGGAAGGCGTGACCTTCCGGACGCCGTCGGCACTGGCGTGGCCGGCGGTGGCCGAGACGGGGGCGGCGAGGGCGAGGGCCAGCAGCGCGCCGAGGGCGGCGGTACGTCTGCCGCCGCGTGCGCCGGCGCCGCGGATGCGAAGTCGCATGAACGCTCCTTGGGGGTGGAGGTGGGGTGTTCGCGTGCGACGTGCGGATGCGGACCCGCGGGGGCCGTCGGTGGGGGCTCCCTGTGAGTCCGCTGTGCGGGTTGGCGCTCATGGTGAGGGCTTGGCATGATCAGGTCAAGCGTAGGGGAGGGGATGGCGCGAACAGAGCGACGTGAAGCGGCAGCGCGCCACTTTGGGGGGTAGCGCGCTGCCGGGGAGGAGCGCCGTGGGCCGGGGCGGGGGTCAGCGCTCACCGGCCCACGGACGGGTGCGGGTCACCGGTGACGGTCGGGCCGTCCGCCGTCGCGGTGGTCGGAGCGGTCGGGGTGATTGCGGGTGCCGTGGCCGTCGCGGTGACTGCGGTCGTACCCCCAGGAAGCGGAGTCGATGAAGCGGCCGTGGTCGTCGCGCAGGGTCGCGGTGTCGTGCTCGCTGTCCCACACGGACCGGTTGCGGTCCTGGTAGAGGTCGTTCTTCCGGTCCCGGCCGAAGCCGGTGTGGACACGGACGGCCTGGTGGGCCCGCAGCCGGTAGTGCCGGAAGGTGTAGGAGTGGCCGTCCTCGTCCGACAGTGTCCACCCGTCGAGGTTCACATCCCGACGGCTGTCGTTGGCGACCTCGACCCACTCCTTGTTCAGGGCCGCGTTGGACCGGTCGTACCGGGGCGTCGAGGGCAGCTGTGCGGCGCTGATGACGATCTGTGAGCTGTCTTCGCGGTGTGAGCCGTCCCGGTGGTGCGAGCCGTCCCGGTGGTGCGAGCGGTCCGAGCGGCTGTGGTCACGATCGGCGGCCGAGGCCGGCGGGGCGACGGCGCCCGCGACAGCGGTCGCGGCCACGACGGCTGCGGCGGCCGTGGCGACACGGCGGCGGATCACGGAAGCGGATACGAACACGGACACGAGGTCCCCCTTCGCCAGGGTTGTGCACACCCCGCGGACCGCGTGACAGGGCGCGGGTGACGGGGCGCGGTGTACGAGCGGCGACCGGTCGGCCGCACGCCCACACCTTGCGCCCCCGAACACAAAGGATCGAGGAAGCACGACCGCAGTTACGATTCGCGGATAAATCTGTGACTTTGGACGGAAAGATCCTTTTACGCGGGCCGACACACAGATGATCGCGAATAACCGGTGCCCGAGCGGGGGCGGCGAGCGGCGGTGATTGGCAGATGTGTGCCAGGGGCGGGGGGTGAACACGCAGGTGGGACGGTTGGGGGCGTGGCGAGGTGTGGAACAGATCTGCCAACCCAGTCAGTCGTGAGGGCTTCGGTACGTGGCGGCGCCCGGGCCGTGGGGGGCCGGGCGCCGGGGTGGGGGGGTGGGTTCAGGTCAGGGGAGGGCGTGTACGTGGGCGCCGACCGGGGTCGACCAGGCGTTGCCCGACGTCGCGTCCCAGTTGGTGGACCAGGTCATCGCGCCCCGCAGGTCGGGGTAGGTCTTCGACGGCTTGAAGGAGCCGCAGTCGGTGCCCGCCGTGAGGCAGTCCAGGGCGTTGTTCACCACCGTGGGGGAGACGTAGCCGCCGCCCGCCGCTCGCGTGGACGCCGGCAGGCCGAGGCCCACCTGGGACGGGGACAGGCCGCCCTCCAGCTGGATGCAGGCGAGGGCCGTGAGGAAGTCGACCGTGCCCTGGCTGTAGACCTTGCCGTCGCAGCCCAGCATGGAACCGCTGTTGTAGTACTGCATGTTGACGACCGTGAGGATGTCCTTCACGTTCAGGGCCGTCTGGAAGTAGGACCCCGACGTGGACTGCATGTCGATCGTCTGCGGTGCCATCGTGATGACCAGGGACGAGCCCGCCTTCGCGGACAGGGACCGGAGCGCCTGGGTCATGTACGTGGCGTTCAGGCCGTTCTCCAGGTCGATGTCGACGCCGTCGAAGCCGTACGTCTGCATCAGCCCGTAGACCGAGTTGGCGAAGTTCGCCGCCGATGCCGCGTCGTTGACCGACACCGTGCCCTTCTCACCGCCGATCGAGATGATGACCTTCTTGCCGGCCGCCTGCTTCGCCCTGATGTCCGCCTTGAACTGGTCGACCGTGTAGCCGCCGAGGCCGGACGAGTCCAGGCTGAAGGACACGGCTCCGGGAGTCGACGTCGCGTCCGCGAAGGCCACCGCGATGATGTCGTAGGCGGAGGGGACGTCGGAGATCTTCTGGACCGTCGCGCCGTTGTTGAAGTTCTGCCAGTAGCCGGTCACCGCGTGCTTGGGAAGCGTCCCGCCCCCGCCGCCGCCCGTGCCGGAGGACGTCGTGCCCGTCACCGTCGCCGACTTCGCCGACTCGCCCGCCGCGTTGGTCGCCGTGACGTGGAAGCTGTACGACGTCGACGCCGACAGGCCGGTCACCGTCGCCGAGGTGCCGGTCACCGCCGTGACCTTGGTGCCGTTGCGGTAGACGTTGTAGCCCGTCGCGCCCGACGCCGCCGACCAGGACAGGGAGACCGAGGAGGAGGTCGTGCCGGAGACCGAGAGGCCGGCCGGTGCGGACGGGACGGTGGGGGCCGGGTCGCCGCCGCCTCCGCCGTCGGGGCCGTAGACCGAGACGTCGTCGGCGTAGTAGGCCGCCTGGCCGTACCAGCCGTGGGTGTAGACCGTGACCGACGTCGTCGACGCGCCCGTGGTGAAGGTCGTCGACAGCTGCTTCCAGGCCGGTGCGTCGGGGGTCCACGTCGAGACGTCCGTCGTGCCCGTGCCCGTCACGCCCAGGTACGTGTAGCCGCCCTGCACCCAGGCGCCCAGGCTGTACGTGGAGTTGGGCTTGACCGCCACCGTCTGGGAGCACTTGGCGTTGTCCTGGCCGGCCGGGGTCGCCTTCAGGGCGGCGGTGCCCCCGTGCGCCGGGGAGGAGACCGTCGTGCCGCTGCCGGCCGTACAGGTCCAGTTGCCCAGACCGGACTCGAAGCCCGCGTTCTTGACGTTGTTGACGTCCGCCGCGGAGGCGGGTGCGGCTGCGGCGAGGCCCGTGACCGAGAGGGCCAGGGCGGTGGCGGCGGACCACGTCGCGAGCCGCCGTCTGCGGGGTCTGGGTATGCCTGGTGCGCGGTCCACTGAAGCCTCCGGTGGGGAGTTGGCGGGGGAGGGGGGAGCACGGTGGCCACCGCTCGCCCTACAAGTTGGTCCAGACCAATCCGGGTGTCAAGAGGTCCAGACCAAAACCGTTTCCGCTCAGCGGCTCAACCTGTCCGGGTTTGGCGGGACTTGCTCCGGGAGAGTTCCACACCGGCTTCACAAACGCTGTTCTCCGGTCATACGGCCGTGGATACAGTGCTCAGGTAGTAACGCAATGAAGTCGTCCTGGCGCATTGGAGTTACACCGGTGGGCCGGCGGGTGTGAAGAGCGGGGAGCTGCGCGTGCCAACTGCCATCGCCGTGACCAGCGCCGACATGGCGCTGCCGGCGCAGGACGAACGGACCATGCCCGCCGTCGTGCTTACCGGCCTCGACCACAAGCCGCTCGACCAGGCCCTCACCGACCTCCACGCCCTGACCGAGCAGTACGGGCACGTGGTCGTCGTGTGCTCACAGGCCACTCCGGAACCGGTCGTGCGGCGGCTGTACACCCTGCGCTCCCTGCTGGAGAGCGACCGCATAGCCCTGTTCCGGCCCGACCTGCCGCCGCTCGGCATCGCCGTCCTGGCCCGGCAACTGCGCCAGCTCGCCTCCTGCGACCTGAGCCCGGGCGTGCTCGCCTCCGCCGGACGGCTGCTCACCCACTACATCCACGCCGGTGCCGTCCTCGGCTCCGTCGCCCGGCTGGACCGGGTCCCGGTCGGGCTGAAGGCGCACGCCAGGTCCTGGGTCCCGGGCAGCCAGTTCGCCGTCCTCGCGCACCCCGAGCCCCAGCTCGTCAAGATCACGCCCGAAGCCACCCTCAAGGGGCCCGAGTTCAGCACCTGGATGCTGGTCGCCAAGGGGCAGTTGCAGAGCGACTGGGCTGCCGGCCTGGGTACCCGGTGGGGCGTCCACGGGCTGCGCGAGACCCCGCTGCCCGCCGAGTCCCCGGCGTGGTGGGGCACCGGCCGCATGGTCGAGTTCTGCGGCTACCTCGCCGACCTCTCCGTCCTCTACCAACTGGTCACCTCCGTACGGCAGACCAGCTGCCACTGGTGCGGCATCGACGTCATCGGCGACCGCTGCGTCTTCTGCTCCGCCACTCCGCCGCCCGCCCACGAACCCGCCGCACCCCGCGCCCTGGAGCAACGCACCCCCGCCTGACCGGCCCGGACGCGACCCGCCCGGCCCCCGACCCTCACATCCCGCACGACCGATTCCCCCAACGAGGTTGCACGGTTCATGAACTCCCGTCAGCGCCGCGGCGTGATACTCCTGATCCTGTCGGCCCTGTGTGCTCTGGGCGCGTTCGCCGGCGTGCTCTCCGTCGTCGACGACGTGCAGTCCAAGGTCGGGCCCGAGGTCACCGCCTACCGGGTCAGGTCCGAGGTGAAGCCGTACACCACGCTGAACACGGGCCAGTTCGAGAAGATCGAGATGCCCGAGCGGTGGCTGTCCGGCAACGCCGTCACCGACCTCCGGCAGATCCGCGGCAAGATCGCCGTGACCACGCTGCGCGCCGGCTCCCTGCTCCAGACCGACATGGTCGTGGACCAGCCCGCCCTCCAGCCCGGCCAGCAGGAGGTCGCCATCATGATCGACGCGGCGACGGGCGTCGCGGGCAAGATCACCCCCGGCTCGCGCGTCAACGTCTACGCCACCTTCGAGGGGAAGAAGGAGGGCGACCCCGACCAGTCGAAGATCATCGTCACCAACGCGCGGGTCCTCGACGTCGGCCAGATCACCGCCCTCGACCCCGACAGCGACAGGAAGCAGCAGTCCACCGAGGCCGTCCCCATCACCTTCGCGCTGTCCACCATCGACGCCCAGCGCATCACCTACGCCGAGTCCTTCGCCCAGCGCGTCCGGCTCGCGCTCGTGGCGCCCGGCAGCGAGACCAGCGTCCCCGACAAGGACCGCACCTACGAACTCGCGACGGACAAGTGAGAGGCGGCCATGCCCACCAGGATCCTCCCGGCCGGCGCGGACCCGGACGCCGTCCGCTCCCTCACCACCCTGCTCAGCCAGCTCCCCGACGCCGAGCCACAGCCCCCGGTGACCGACTCCACCCAGCTGGTCGACACCCTCGCCCGGCTCGCCGCCGAGTCCGTCGGCGAACTGCCCGAAGTGGTCGTCGTCCACGAACGCATCGGCCCCGTCCCGGCCCTGGAGCTGATCCGCGAGGTCGCCCTGCGCTTCCCGGCGGTCGGCGTCATCCTCGTCACCACCGACGCGAGCCCCGGCCTGTTCGCCGCCGCCATGGACTCCGGCGCCCGCGGCCTCGTCGCGCTCCCGCTGTCGTACGAGGAACTCGCCAGCCGCGTCCAGGCCGTCGCCCAGTGGTCCACGGGGGTGCGACGGCACCTCGGGCACGGGGCCGAGGTGTTCGCCGGGGTCGGCGGCACCGTCGTCACGGTCAGCGGCGCCAAGGGAGGCGTCGGCGCGACCCTGACCGCCATCCAGCTGGCCCTCGCCGCCCAGGCGTCGGGCCGCCCCACCGCGCTGGTCGACCTGGACCTCCAGACCGGCGACATCGCCTCCTACCTGGACATCCAGTTCCGCCGGTCGGTGGCCGACCTGGCCGCCATCACCGACATCTCGCCCCGCGTCCTCGCCGACGCCGTCTTCCGCCACGACACCGGCCTCGCCCTGCTCCTCGCGCCCGGCGAGGGCGAACGCGGCGAGGAGGTCACCGACCGTGCCGCCCGCCAGCTCGTCAGCGCCCTGCGCTCCCGCTACGAGGTCGTCGTCGTCGACTGCGGCGCCCAGCTGAGCGGTGCGGGTGCCGCGGCGGTGGAGATGGCGGACACGGCCCTGCTCGTCACCACACCGGACGTCATCGCCGTACGCGCCGCCAAACGGACCGTACGGATGTGGGACCGGCTCCAGATCCGCAAGGCCGAGGAGACGACGGTGGTCGTCAACCGGCACACGCGGAGCACGGAGATCCAGCCCGCGCTCGTCCAGCGCATCACGGGTACGGCCCTGGCACGCACGGCCGTACCCGCCAACTTCAAGGAGCTTCAGGCGGTCGTGGACGCGGGGAGAGTCCATGAGCTGGACGCCAGGAGCACGGTGAAGCAGGCCCTGTGGGGGCTCGCGGGGGAGCTGGGTCTGGTGCGGGCCGCGGACGAGGGCGGCTCCCACCGGGGCGGCGGCAGGGGCGGGGTGGGTTTCCGGCGGCGGAAGGAGTGAGCGCTCCATGAAACGCCCGGGTGAAGACCGCGGAGACCGGGGACAGGTGACGGTCGAGTTCCTCGGCATGACACCGCTCATCATCCTGACGCTGGTGCTGATGTGGCAGGCCGTGCTGGTGGGGTACGCCTACACGCTCGCGGGGAATGCTGCGGACGAGGGGGTGCGGGCGGGCACGGCGGCGCCGAGGGGCGGTGCGCGTCAGGCCGCGTGCGCGGAGGCGGGGCTGAAGCACCTGTCGGGGGCGTGGAGGGGGGATGCGACGGTGCATTGCAGTCCGTCGGGATATGTCACGGCCGACGTGGCCGTCAAGGTGCCCGTCCTCTTCCCCGGCTTCATCGACTTCCCCGTCACCGTGCACGGCCACGCGGGTGCCGTCGAGGAGGTGAAGCACTGAGATGCCGTACCGCCGCGGACGCGACCGGGGCCAGGTCGCCATCGAATACCTGGGGTTCGTCCCCGTCCTGCTGATCGTCGGGCTGGCCGGCTTCCAGATCGGAGCCGTCGCCTATGCGGCCGAGCAGGCCGGTACGGCGGCCAGGGCGGGCGCACGGGCCGCGTCGCTGGGGCAGAGCGCACAGGAGGCGTGTGCGCAGGCGGTCAGTGGCGGGCTGCACGTGGAGTGCGGGGCCACCGGAGGCGACGGCGACTCGGTCACCGTGACCGCCCACGTCACCATCCCCAAGATCCTCTGGAGCTTCGGTGACGCCACCAAGCGCGCCACCATGCCCCGCGACCACTGACCGAGGAGAAGCGACCCCATGAGCCTGCGGGCACGCATCAGCACTCCGGAGGAGCACGGCAGCCGGGGCGAGGACGGGCATCTGGTCGCCTCCTACCGCGCCAAGCTGCTGGAGGAGATCGACCTCGCGGAGATGAGTTCGCTGGCCGCCGCCGAGCGCCGGGCGCGGCTGGAGCGGGTCCTCGGGCACATCATCAGCCGCGAGGGCCCGGTGCTGTCGACCGTGGAGCGCTCGCAGCTGATCCGCCGGGTCGTGGACGAGGCGCTCGGCCTCGGCATCCTCGAACCCCTCCTGGAGGACGCGTCCATCACCGAGATCATGGTGAACGGCCCCGACGCGATCTTCGTGGAGCGCGGCGGCCGGGTCGAACAGCTGCCGCTCCGCTTCGCCTCCGCCGACCAGCTGATGCAGACCATCGAGCGGATCGTGTCGACGGTCAACCGCCGGGTCGACGAGTCCAATCCGATGGTGGACGCTCGGCTGCCCTCCGGCGAGCGGGTCAACGTCATCATCCCGCCGCTGTCCCTGACCGGCCCGATCCTCACCATCCGCCGCTTCCCGCGCTCCTTCACCCTCCAGGAGCTGATCGGCTTCGGCTCGCTCGACGAGCACATGGTGTACCTGCTGGCGGGCCTGGTGCAGGCGAAGTTCAACATCATCGTGTCGGGAGCGACCGGCACCGGGAAGACGACGCTGCTGAACGCCCTGTCCGGGCTCATCCCGTCGCACGAACGCATCATCACCATCGAGGACTCGGCCGAACTCCAGCTCCAGCAGACCCATGTGGTCCGCCTGGAGTCGCGCCCGCCGAACGTGGAGGGCAAGGGCCAGGTCACCATCCGGGACCTGGTCCGCAACTCCCTGCGTATGCGCCCCGACCGGATCGTCGTCGGCGAGGTCCGCGGCGGCGAGTCCCTGGACATGCTCCAGGCGATGTCCACGGGCCACGACGGATCGCTGGCGACCGTGCACGCCAACAGCGCCGAGGACGCCCTCACCCGGCTCCAGACCCTGGCCTCCATGTCCGACGTCGAGGTGCCGTTCGTCGCCCTGCACGACCAGATCAACAGCGCCGTCGACGTCCTCGTCCAGCTCACCCGGTTCGCCGACGGCGCCCGCCGGATCACCGAGATCGCGCTGCTCGACAGCCACGGCGGGGAGCCGTACCGGCTGGCCACCGTCGCCCGGTTCGACGCCCGGCCCATGACCGCCGACGGCCGCGTCCATGGCGCCTTCCGGTACTTCCCGTTGCCCGGCCGTGCCGCCGACCGCCTCTACCTGGCGAGCCAGCCCGTCCCGCAGGCGTTCGGCGTCGCCCGCACCGCCGACCAGCTCGCCACCCGAGAAGCCAGGTAGGCCATCCATGCAACTCCACACCCTCGTCCAGCTCACCACCGGTGTCACACTGCTGGCCTGCGTCCTGGCGGTGGCCGGCGTGCACGGCTACGCCTCCGGCCGGGCCCGGCGCGCCGCCCTCGTGGACCGCCTCGCGCACACCGGCCCACCGCCGGCGACCGGCCGCCGGCGCCGTTTCCGCGGCCTGGACCGGCGACTGCGCCGTACCCGCCTCGGCCGCCGGCTGGAACTGCGCCTCGCCGCGACCGGCCTGGACGTCACCCCGGGCGAGTTCTTCACCTACATGCTGGCGGCGGTGGCCGCGCTCTGGCTGATCGGCCAGGCGGCCCTGGCCCCCTTCTTCGGCCCGCTCGCCGGGCTCCTCGGTATCGGGGCGGCGGTGCAGTTCCTCAACTGGCAGCGGCAGAAGCGCATCGAACGCTTCATCAACCAGCTCCCCGAACTGGCCCGCATCCTCGCCAACGCCACCCAGGCCGGACTCGCCCTGCGCACCGCGATCGGCATGGCGGCGGAGGAGCTGGAGGCCCCGGCCGGCGAGGAACTGGGCAAGGTCGCCGACCAGCTGGCCGTCGGCCACTCGCTGGAGGACGCGCTCGGCGAGCTGGCCGACCGGCTTCCCTCCCGTGAACTCGTCGTCCTCGTCACGACGCTGGTCCTGTCGAACCGGGCGGGCGGACAGGTGGTGTCGGCACTGCGCAACCTGACCGAGACCCTGGAGGAACGCAAGGAGACCCGGCGCGAGATCCGCACCCAGCTCTCCCAGGTGACCATGACGTCGTACGCCGTCCCCGCCCTCGGTGTCGGCGCGCTGTTCCTGATGAACGGCGTGAAGGACGGCGCGCTGGACCGCATGACCGGCTCACCCGTCGGCCAGGGCGCGGTGATCATCGCGTTCGCGCTGTACGCCGTCGGTTTCGTCCTCATCCGCCGCCTGAGCCGGATCGACGTGTGAGGGAGGTGACCCGGTGGCATTCCTGCTCGCCCTGCTGATGGGCCTCGGTGTCTGGGGGGTCTTCGCCGGCATCCGCATGTACCGCGCGGACGCCAGGCTTCCCGGCGATCTCGCGGTCGCCCTGGAGGTCGGCGCCACCCGCACCGGCGCGGTCGGCTCGGTCGTCGACCGCATGGGCATGCGCTACGCACCGGCCGTGCTGCGCCTGATGGGCCCGCGCCTGGTGGCCAGGTACCGCCGGAAGATCGACCTCGCGGGCAATCCCGGCGGCCTGACCATCGACCGCTACGCGGCCCGCCGCGCGGTCTACGGAGCCCTCGGCGGCGTCGGCTTCCTCGTCTTCCTGCTCCGCGGACAGTGGTTCGTGGCCCTGCTCCTGCTCGCCTTCGGGGCGTTCTGGACGGAGGTCGGCATCTGGTCGGCGATCCGGGTCCGCAAGGACGTCATCGAGCGCACGCTGCCGGACTTCCTGGACGTGCTGGCGGTGGTGGTCAGCGCGGGGCTCGGCTTCCGCCAGGCCCTGGACCGGGTCGCCTCCCACTACGAGGGCCCGTGGGCCGACGAACTCCGCATCACCCTGCGCCAGATGGACCTCGGCGTGAGCCGCCGCCAGGCCTTCGCGGAGCTGCGGCGGAGGAACGACTCGGAACAGGTGGCGATGTTCGTGACGGCACTCCAGCAGGGGGAGGAACTGGGCGCCCCGATCGTGGACACCCTCGTCTCCCTGGCCAAGGACATGCGCCGCACCGACGCCCAGAACGCCCGCCGCAAGGCCGCGCGCGCCGTGCCCAAGGCCACGCTGATGATCACCACGTTCATGGTCCCGGCGACGATGCTCCTGCTGGGCGCGGGCCTCCTGCTCGGCTCCGGGGTGGACTTCGGCTCGCTCACGGGGGAGTGAGGACGGGCGTGACGGTGACGGGACTGACGGGACGCGGACGGCAGAGCGCGGCAACGCGTCTCACCGCGTGGCGGAGGGGGCGGGGGAGGCCGGAGGGGCACGGAAGGCCGGAGGGGCACGGAAGGCCGGAGGGGCGGGGGAGGCCGGAGGGGGCGGGGCGTTCCGGTGCGTGGCTGCGGCGGGCGGGCGGGTGGTTCGTACGCCAGACGGTGTCCTCGGCCGAGCCCTCCGAGAAGCTCCAGATCCGGGCCCTCCAGGCGATGTGCCGCCAGGTCTTCGGCTTCCGTCTGGCGATGATCGTCGTGTCGGCCCCCGCCGCCCTGCTCAACGCGGCCCCCGGGCTGGGCGCCCGCCTGGTCGGCGCGGCCGTGGTCGTCACCTTCATGGTGTCCTACGTCCTGTTCCGCGACTGGGAACGCTTCGGCCCCCTCCTGCTGCGCCACCCCAGCCTGCTGGCCGCCGACACCCTCTTCGGCTCCTTCCTGCTGATCTCGGCGGGCCCGGACACCACCCTCGCCTACGTCAGCGTCTGCACCCCGCTCCTGGCCGGTCTGGTCTACAGCTGGCGCGGAGCCGCCTGCTTCGCCTCCCTCCAGTCCCTGATCCTGCTGCTGGTCCACGCCACCCTGAACGCCGACCGGCACGCGCCCGTCGCCGAGGCCCTGCTCCTGCCCGGCCTGTGTGTCATCGCCGGCGCCATGGGGTCGACCCTGCGCAACCTGATGCTCCGCTTCGGTGCCGCGACGCAGGCCCTCACGACGGTGCAGGCCCGGCTCGCGGCGGCGGAGGCGGTGAGCGCCGAACGCGCCCGGCTGGCCCGCGAGATGCACGACTCCGTGGCCAAGACGCTGTACGGGGTGGCCCTGGCGGCGGACGGCCTGGCGGCGACCGCCTCGGCCGACGCCCCGGATCCCGCCCGCATACGGCAGCAGGCGGAACTGGTGTCCCGCTCGGCGCGCAGAGCGGCGGCGGAGTCCCGGGAACTGCTGACGGACCTGCGACGGGACCAGCCCACCGCGACGGACCGTACGCCCTTCTGGGACGAACTGTCCGAGCGGATCGACGACTTCACCACGCGTACGGGCCTTCGGGTCACCTGCCACCGGCAGCCGGCCGGCTCCGCCGCGCTGCCGTCCCTGCCGGCCTCCGTGGCGCGGCACGTCCTCTCCATCGCCGCGGAGGCGCTGGAGAACGCCCACCGTCACGCGTCCGCGACCCGGGTGGACGTACGGGCGGCGGTCGAGGACCGGCTGCTCAGCCTCACGATCCACGACGACGGCGTCGGGCTGCCGCCCGGCACCACCCTCGAAGGCCTCCGCGGGTCCGGCCACTTCGGCCTGCTCGGCATGGTCGAACGGGCCGCGCAGGCGGGCGCCCGCATCCGAGTCGGCAGGGGTGTCCACGAACGCGGCACGGAGGTACGCCTGGACGTGCCCCTGCACGCGTCCGTGGACGCTCCTCTGAACACGGCCGCGGACGTTCCTGTGCACGCGCCCGTGGACGTTCCTCTGGGCGCGCCCTCGGACGTTCCCCATTCGACCTCCGCCCGCACCCCTGCCCCCACTCCCATCCCCACCCCCACTCCCATCCCCACCCCCACCCCCTCCGCCCCCGAATCCCCGAAAGCCTGAGAGGAGGCACCATGAGGCCATCGCACATCGCCCCCCGGCCGGACTTCCCGCCGCCGGCGTCGGCTCCCCCGCCGTTGCGGCTGCTGGTCGCCGACGACAATCCCGTGGTCCGCGCCGGTCTGACGGCCCTGCTCTCGGGCCGCACCGACACCACGGTGGTGGCGGAGGCGAGTGACGGCCGCGAGGCGTACGAGGCGGCGCTCCGGCACCGGCCCGACGTCATCCTCCTCGACGTCCGCATGCCCGGGGTGGACGGAATCTCCGCGTTGCCCCACCTGGTGCGGCTGGCCCCCGTCATGATGCTCACCTACAGCCACGAGACGGAGACCGTGCGGGAGGCGCTGCGGCTGGGGGCGGGGGGTTATCT
Organism: Streptomyces musisoli; assembly: GCF_016741855.1. Taxonomy (GTDB): domain Bacteria; phylum Actinomycetota; class Actinomycetes; order Streptomycetales; family Streptomycetaceae; genus Streptomyces; species Streptomyces musisoli. The sequence continues at coordinate 546,680 of NZ_JAERRH010000004.1, forward strand.
GGTGCACGGCGAGTTCACGACGGAGCAGTTGGTGCGGGCGGTGCGGGACGTACGGGAGGGGCGGCCGCATGTGACACCTGGGGCGGCGAGGGCGTTACTGACATCGTTGCGTGAAGGTGCACCTGCACACGAGCTTTCCAACACCCCCGAATTGATGGCGGATTCACCCCCGTCAACGCTTTCGCAACTGCAACCGTCTGTGGGACAGTCGTTCCGGTCGCGGTTCCGGCTGAGTACGAGGGAGGCGGAGATCATGGACTTCATCGCGTCCGGCATGAGCAACCAGCAGATCGCTGCCGCCTGCTTCATCAGTGAGAAGACGGTCAAGAACCACATCAACCGGATCTTCGCCAAGCTCCAGACCACGACGAGGTCCCAGGCGACGGCCAAGTGGCTGGGGGTGGCGTGACATGACCCCACGCCCAGCCAACACCACACGAAATTGGGCCCGAAGTTGGGCCCTTGGGCCCTTCAGATGGTGCGGAGAGGCGCTCTACGGTTCGTCGGTTGGCAGCGAGCCCGGAGGGGAGCACCGTGAGCGATCTGTTGCTGAAGACGGCTGTGGCGACGAAGGTTTGCGTGAACGGCTGGAGGAACACGACGGTCGAGGCGATGCGCCGACGTGGTGGCGACCGGGGGCAGACCGCGGTCGAGTACCTGGGCATTATCGCGGTGGTGGTCGCGATCGTTCTCGCGATCACGGGCACGGACATCGGCAAGACGATCCTCGACAAGATCAAGGCGAAGATCACGGAGATCACCTGACCGTCCTGCGCCCACGGGGCGACTCTGGGCAGGCCTTCCCCATCTACATCACGGTGGTGGCGGGCCTGCTTTTTCTTGCGTTCGCCTATCTCGCGGTCGGCCAGGCAGCAGTGAACAGGAGTGACGCGCAGACGGCGGCTGATGCGGCAGCTCTGGCAGCGGCACAGAACCGTCGGAACGACCTGACGGGGCAGTGGTTGGCGATTCTCAAGGACCCGACCAAGTGGCAGGACGTCTTCGAGGGGAACGTAGAGGTCCGTCCGGCCTGTTGGCGGGCCTACCAGCTCGCTGACCAGAACGAGGGCACCGTTGACGGTTGTGACGACACGCAGCCGATGAAGGTCACGGTTGAGGTCACGACGAACAAGCGGGTCGGGAAATCCGTCGTCCCGGGGGTCGAGGGCATTCGGTCGACCAGCTCTGCCACTGCCGTTGTCGAACCGATCTGCAAGCTTGGCGGCTCCGGAGAGGACGCCGGCTCCGGAGAGGACGCTGGCTCTGCAGACGACGCCGAGGACGTCCCACTGCCCGAGCTCAACTGCGACGGCACGGTCTGGGAGCCGGATCCGGATGACCCAGAGGGCCTGCCAGGACCAGAGGATCTCTTCGATGTCCACCTGGCCGCCGACTGACAAGCGGACGACGAGCGAAAAGGGAAGCAACGCGATGAGCATGCGGTTCACTGCGAAAGCTCGCAGGGGAATGGTCGCCATGACCATTGCTGTCGGCTTGGCGGTCGGCGTGGCCGGTTGCGGCAGTGGAGACACTGGTGACAAGAAGCCGGACGCCTCCGCCTCCCCTTCCGAGCGTGGTGGTTCTCAGGCCAGCCCTCAGGAGGGGCAGTCGGCGCAACCGCTGGCCGAAATGCGTGGCCCTGACGGACTCACGCTGAAGGTCATGTCGGCCCAGCGTGATTCCGGTGGATTCGTCACCATCAACGCGCAGCTCAAGAATGACGGCAGTAAGGATGCCGTTCTCTCCTCCCAGCTGACCGGCAACGAGACAGAGATCATGAAGAACGGGCAGTCCTTCGGCGGAGCCACCCTCGTGGACTCGAAGGCGCGTAAGCGCTACTACGTACTGCGGGACACCGATGGACGCCCCCTGACCACGATCGGCATCCAGTCCGTCAGGGCGGGGGACACCGTTCCGGTTTTCATGCAGTTCCCGGCACCGCCGGCCGGCACGACGGAAGTCAGCTTCCAGCTGCCCACCTTCGCCAGTGCCACGATCAAGATCTCCGGGTGAGGCCCAAGTGACCACCACGCCCCGGCTTGTTCTTGTCGGCTTTCTTCTTCTGCTCGGTGTGCAGCTTCCCGCCGGCACGGCGGTCGCCGACGACACCGGACCCAGCGAACCCCCCGGCACCGAACCCACCGCCGCCGCCCCCGTCAAGGTCGACCCCACCGACCCCGATCTCAAGCTCCCGGAAGGGGCCACGCTCGCCGAGGCCAAGGTGCTGGACATCAAGTCGGTCGTCGAGGATCAGAGCGGGGACGAACGGCGTGAGGACACCAACGCCGACGTGACCTTCGCCCTCCAGGCCGAGGTGCTGTTCGGCAAGGACAGCGCCGAGATCAGCGGAGCGGCGAAGGCCCGCATCAGCACCATCGCCGAGGAGATCAGGAAACAGAACGCGACCCGGGTCCGCGTCTTCGGCTTCACCGACGACCTCGGCTCCTCCACCCACGGCGACACCCTCTCCCGGCAGCGCGCCAACGCCGTACAGGCCGTACTCGACCAGGACCTGAACTCCCCGTCCATCACCTTCGACGTCCGCGGCTACGGCGAGCAGTACCCGATCGCCGACAACTCCAGCGAGGAGGGCCGGAGGAAGAACCGACGCGTCGAGGTGTCGTTCCCCCGCACCCAGGACTGACGGCACCCGAAGAGCGAAGCGGAGGTGCCGGCCCGGCCGTGCAGGGCCCCGGACCGCCCCGCCTCAGGGTGTCGGCTCCACCTGCACGCGTACTCCCGGCCGCAGCCCCCACCCCGTCATCGCCCCCGCCTCCGCCTCCAGCACGTGCCGGGCTCGCAGGCGGGGCAGGCCGAGGCGGCCCGGGGGCATCGTGCGGACGGCGATGACCGTCAGCCGCCGGTCCAGGTAGGCCACGTCGATCGGCATCCGCATCCTGAACGTGTGCACCCCGCTCGCCGGTGACAGCAGCATCGCCCCGTCGACCGAGTCCCGGCCCAGGAGCCCCTTCGTCCGTGCCCGATAGGACGCCGAGATCTCGAGGGGGACGGGAGGGGCGAGCACCTCCCCGGAGACCGCCCGGACGATCAGCCGACCCCGTCCGTCCCGCCAGCGCCCCATGCCCCGTCCGCCCCTCCGCCGCCGACTCGCCTGGTCATCAAATGCATTGTCGTTTCCCGCCCTCCCCACTAGGAAGGGCCCATGACAGGACTCGGTGTCGTATTCCGTCCCCAGCTTCCTCCCGAGCGGCTTCGGGCCGTCGCCCGCCTCGCGGACGACGTGGGCCTCGAAGAACTGTGGCTGTGGGAGGACTGCTTCCTGGAGGGCGGGGTCTCCACGGCCGCCGCCGCGCTCGCCTGGACCGAGCGGGTCCGGGTCGGTATCGGGCTGCTGCCCGTGCCGCTGCGGAACGTGGCCGTCACCGCGATGGAGGCGGCCTCGCTGGAGCGCATGTTCCCGGGCCGGGCCGTCCTGACCGTGGGGCACGGGGTGCAGGACTGGATGGGGCAGGTCGGTGCCCGGGCCGCCTCACCGCTCGGCCTCCTCGGCGAGCACCTCGACGCCCTGCGCGCCCTGCTGCGCGGGGAGCGGCTCAGCGTGCGCGGACGGTACGTCCGGCTGGACGACGTCGCCCTCGACTGGCCCCCGCGGCAGCCGGTCGACGTTTTCGCGGGCGGCACCGGACCCCGTACCCTCCGGCTCTCCGGCGAGAAGGCCGACGGCACCCTGCTCACCGCCGCCACGTCGGCGGACGGGGTACGGCGGGCCCGGAAACTCGTCGAGGAGGGGCGCCGGGCGGCAGGACGCGACGGCCGGCACCGGATCGTCGTCTACCTGCTGGCCGCCACGGGGCCCGGCGCCGAGGCCCGGCTGCGCGCGGAACTCGCCGCCGAGGGGCTGGAGTCGGTGCCGGACGTGGGCGTCGCGGGGGACGCGGGGGCGGTGGCCGAGGCGGTGCGGCGGCTGGCCGAGGCCGGCGCCGACACCGTCGTACTCCAGCCGACGGCGGACGAGCCCGATCCTGAGGGCTTCGTGCGCTTCGCCGCGGAGGAGGTCCGGCCCCTGGTGCCGTGAAGGACACGTCGCGGGGCGGCCCCCGACGGCCCGGGGCCTGAAGGGGCCGGCCCGCCGCGCTGTCGTCGCCCCGCGGGTGGAAAACCGGCAGGACCCGGCCTCCGGCCCCTGCGATCATGGCGGTGTGACCGCGCACCGGTCCTTCGAGGACCTCGTGGCCGAGGGCGTCGCCGTGCCCACCGAGGGGTGGGACTTCTCCTGGCTCGAGGGACGGGCCACCGAGGCGCGGCCGTCCTGGGGGTACGCCCGGTCGGCGGGGGAGCGGCTGGCCGGGACCGAGGCCGTGCGACATCGCCGCCGTCGTCCACTTCCTGCGCAAGGTCGTCTGGATGTCCCGGGGCTTCACGGCCGAGGCGTACGAACCCCAACTCCGGGCGCTGCACCAGCGGATCGAGAAGGAGGGCCCGTTCGTCGCGCACAGCGCCCGGCACCTCTTCGACGTGCGCAAGCCGGACCGCTGACGAAACCGGCGGACCAGGGGAAAACCGGGTGAAGCGGTCTCGGTTTCGCCGAGAGTTCGCCCAGGGTTTCCACATTGTTATTCACCGCTGTTCACACGCGCCTCACCCGTCACGTAGGTTCAGACCAAGGTAATTCGCGTCAGCAAAGCTACGCGGCCGGCACCGCGCAGCGGAGGGGGCTGCGCGGTGCCGTGAAGCCGGATGACCGCCGCCCGGCGCCGTAGCGGAACGGTCAAGTCACCGTTCGCCGCCCGGGTAGCCCGTCGGAGGGACCCGGGGCAACACGCCGATGTACCCCCAAGGCGGCCTAATGCCTGCGAATGCACTCGTATACGACGGTCTTTCCCTGGGATTCGGTTGTGAACCGGCCAGGAAACACCCCTGAATCCCGCATTCCGTAGCCACCGGGGCGTCGCCGGGTGATTCCGGAGAGTAGTTGTGGCACGCCGATGCACCCACGATCCCTCACGAAGGGTTATGGTGGAAACCCCCCCTCGGGCCGGTCCGTCTCCCCCCCCACGGACCGGCCCGTTTTTCATGGGCGGGCCGGGAACCGCCCGGGCGGGAGCCGGCGTCCCCTTCACGGGCACCGGGCCGCGCCCGGCACACGGCTCCCCGCGAGGGTGTGATCGGCCCCCACGGCCCCGCCCCACGGCGGACGGTACGAACCCCGGCCCCAAGCCCCGGGCCGGAACCAGGCCTCCGACAGCGGTAGGCTCGACGGCTCCGGCACCCATACCCCGCGCCCAACCCCCGGAGGGTCACGTGAACCTGCGCGACAAGCTGCGCGGCCTGCTCGTCAGGCTCTACGCACGCCGGGTGGAAGGCCACCTGGACCACGCTCAGGTGCCCAAGCACATCGGCGTCATCATGGACGGCAACCGCCGCTGGGCGAAGGCCTCCGGCTCCAGCGCCGTCCACGGTCACCGGGCCGGTGCAGAGAAGATCGAGGAGTTCCTCGGCTGGTGCACCGAGACCGACGTCGAGGTCGTCACCCTGTGGCTGTTGTCCACGGACAACTTCGAACGACCGCAGGACGAGCTCGTCCCCCTGCTCGGCATCATCGAGGACGTCGTCCGCACCCTCGCCGCCGACGGCCGCTGGCGCGTGCACCACGTCGGCACGCCGGACCTGCTGCCCTCGCAGATGCAGACGGCGCTGAAGGAGGCCGAGGAGGCCACCGCCCACATCGACGGGATACTCGTCAACGTCGCCATCGGCTACGGCGGCCGGCAGGAGATCGCCGACGCCGTGCGCTCCATGCTGCACGACGCGCAGGACAAGGGCGTCTCGATGGAGGACCTGGCCGAGTCCGTCGACGTCGAGATGATCGGACGTCACCTCTACACCGGCGCCCAGCCCGACCCGGACCTGGTGATCCGCACCAGCGGCGAGCAGCGGTTGTCCGGATTCATGCTCTGGCAGACCGCCCACTCCGAGTACTACTTCTGCGAGGTCTTCTGGCCGGCCTTCCGAAAGGTCGACTTCCTGCGCGCCCTGCGCGACTACGCCGCACGTCACCGCCGCTACGGCGGCTGAAACGCCCCGCACCGCCCCGTCGCCGCCCGGTGACGGGGCGGTGTCGTTTACCCCGCTTCGGGGCGATGTAACGAGGAGTTCACCAGCGCGCTGTTGGCCGCATTTGCATGGCGGTGCATGTTCGAGGGCATAAGCCAATCAGGTTGACACCCGAACCACGGGCGTCGGATCTCAGCGGGCGGCACGGGGCCGTCCGCCCGGGAGGCCCTTTGCACCAGCCCGACCGTGCGGTGACGGCACGGAAGCAGCCGCGGCGGCCCGGTTCACGGCTCGCCGCACGCGGGGGCCTGACACCGGTCCAGCATCACTTCGTCGCTCCCCGACCTCATCCGAGGGGGTACGTCCTTCCGTGGTGACCAGCACAAAGCGCCACAAGCCAGATCGGCGCACGTATGTTCTCGACACCAGCGTCCTGCTGGCCGACCCGAACGCCCTGACCCGCTTCGACGAGCACGAGGTCGTGCTCCCCATCGTCGTGGTCACGGAGCTGGAGGCCAAGCGGCACCATCCCGAACTCGGCTACTTCGCCCGCCAGGCCCTGCGCCTGCTGGACGACTACCGGGTGAAGAACGGTCGCCTCGACGCCCCCATCCCGATCGGGGAACTCGGCGGGACGGTCCGGGTCGAGCTCAACCACTCGGACCCCAGCGTGCTGCCCACCGGCTACCGCCTGGGGGACAACGACTCCCGCATCCTCGCGGTGGCCCGCAACCTTCAGGCCGAGGGGTTCGACGTCACCGTCGTGTCGAAGGACCTGCCGCTCAGGATCAAGGCGTCCTCGGTCGGCCTCCTCGCCGAGGAGTACCGGGCCGAACTCGCCATCACGGAGAACTCCGGCTGGACCGGGATGTCCGAACTCACCCTCTCGGGCGAGCAGGTGGACATCCTCTTCGAGGAAGGCCATGTGTACGTCCCGGAGGCCTCCGACCTCCCCGTGCACACCGGGCTGACCATCCAGTCCGAGCGCGGCAAGGCGCTCGGCCGGGTCACCGCCGAGGGCAATGTCCGCCTGGTCCGCGGCGACCGGGAGGCGTTCGGCATCAAGGGACGCAGCGCCGAACAGCGCATCGCGCTCGATCTGCTGCTCGATCCGGACGTCGGCATCGTCTCGATGGGCGGCCGGGCCGGCACCGGCAAGTCGGCGCTGGCGCTGTGCGCGGGCCTGGAGGCGGTCCTGGAGCGCCGCCAGCACCAGAAGGTGATGGTCTTCCGGCCGCTGTACGCGGTCGGCGGGCAGGAACTGGGCTATCTGCCGGGCAGCGAGGCGGAGAAGATGAGCCCGTGGGCGCAGGCGGTCTTCGACACCCTCTCGGCGGTCACCAGCCGCGAGGTCATCGAGGAGGTCACCGCGCGCGGGATGCTGGAGGTGCTTCCGCTCACCCACATCCGCGGACGCTCGCTGCACGACGCCTTCGTGATCGTCGACGAGGCCCAGTCCCTGGAACGGAACGTCCTGCTGACCGTTCTGTCCCGGATCGGCGCCAATTCCCGGGTGGTTCTCACCCATGACGTGGCACAGAGGGACAATCTGCGCGTAGGCCGTTATGACGGAGTCGTCGCCGTTGTGGAGAAGCTCAAGGGGCATCCCCTCTTCGCCCATGTCACGCTGACTCGGTCGGAGAGGTCCCAGATTGCGGCGCTTGTGACCGAAATGCTGGAGGACGGCCACATCTGACGCTGAAGCGACGGCCGTTGGCGCCGTCCGGCAAAGGCCAAGAGCCTAGCCGGGCGGCGCCTTCGCGTGTGGGGCTTTCCTGAAATCCCCAGGGGCAAACGGGATGTGAGCTTTCACACGCAACACAGAATTGCCACGCGGCGTCCGGTTACGGCAGAGTCTCACTCCTGTCAGGCCCCGCATACGACACACCTGTACCCCTGGGGGTACCCCCGCACTTCAGTAGCGGGGGAGGTACGGCACCCCAGAAGTACACCTTCAACTCCACAGAGCCGTCGTATGCCGCCCGAGCACCACGCGGCGCTCCCCTGCGGGGAGTTGCCCACCGGGTCCGCGCCTCCCGTGACCCCGCAGTTGGGAGGCCAGTGCCAGGGGCACGATTGCGTCCGCCAGGGTCACCGAAGCGGGCGATGCTGGAAGGAAACCGTGTGAGCCGGATTTCGGTCCGGGGATTCGCAGTGGCCTCGGCCACCGCGGTCACCGCCGTCGGAAGCGTCGTGGGCGTTGCCTCGGGCAGCACCGCGCAGCCGAACGACGCCGAGGCGACGGCAGCCGACACCACGCTTCTCGCGGAGATACCCGCGGGTCAGCAGGCGCAGGTGCAGGTGCAGACCGCCTCCCTGACGCAGCAGGCCGACGCACAGGCCATCGCCGCGGACGCGAGCGCCAAGAAGGACGCCGAGGAATCGGCCCGCAAGGCCGCCGCCGAGACGGCCATCGCGAAGAAGGCCGAGGCGGAGAAGGCGGCCAAGGAGGCCAAGGAGCGCGCCGAGACGAAGGCCGCCGCGCAGGCCGCCAGCCGCAGCGACGTCCGCGACTCCTCCAGCTTCCCGGTCCAGACCAGCTACTCGGTGTCGCAGATCCAGGCGATGGCGCGGCAGATGGTGGCCGGCGACCAGTTCCAGTGCTTCAGCAACATCGTGGACCACGAGTCCAGCTGGAACTACCAGGCGGTCAACGCCTCCTCCGGTGCCTACGGTCTCTTCCAGGCCCTGCCCGCCGGCAAGTACGCCTCGGCCGGTGCCGACTGGCGCACCAACCCGGCGACCCAGATCAAGTGGGGCCTCAACTACATGAACGAGCGCTACCACAGCCCCTGTGGTGCCTGGTCGTTCTGGCAGGCCAACCACTGGTACTAGGCGTACCGCCGGGTTCGGCCGCCGAGCAGGCGCGGACCGGCCGTGGCCTGTCGCGCTCACGCGGCAGGCCGCCCGTCCCGCCGACTCCGCGCCCCTTCGAGGGCGCGCACGCGGCCCTCTCAACCTCGCGCAGCCCCTCCCCGTCCTAAGGGGAGGGGCTTTCGCCCTGTACGGTCGTATCCGAACGACTCCAGGGGGGAGTGGTGGCAAGCACCCGGGGACGCGGGGGAAGAGGACGGATCATGTCGCGAGTGCCAGGGTGGCTCGGCCGGCTCGGGGCCGGCCTCACCGAGATGAGCGAGCGTCTTGACGAGCGCCGCGCGGAGGTCGAGAAGGACCACACCGAACCCGCCGCCCCCGAACCCGCCGCCCTCGAACCGGCCGCCGCCACCGGTCCCGAACCGGCCGCCGCGCCCGACGACGCGCCCGCCGAGGCGGCCCCGCCCGTCCGCCGGGCCGCACCGTCCACCGGCCCGCGCCCCGACCCGGCCGAGGCCGTGCCCTGGGGTGTCCGGGTCGCCGCCGAGGCGGGCTGGCGGCTGCTGGTGCTGGCCGGCACCGTCTGGGTGCTGATGCGGGTCATCAGCGCCGTCCAGCTGGTGGTGTTCGCCTTCGTCATCGCCCTGCTGGTCACCGCCCTGCTCCAGCCGACGGTCGCCCGGCTCACCCGCCGGGGCGTGCCGCGCGGCCCGGCCACCGCGCTCACCGCCATCAGCGGCTTCGTCGTCATAGGCCTCATGGGCTGGTTCGTGTCCTGGCAGGTCATGGAGAACATCGACACGCTCTCCACCCAGATCCAGAGCGGCATCGACGACCTGCGCAACTGGCTGCTGAAGAGCCCGTTCCACGTCACCGACAAGCAGATCAACCAGATCGCCAAGAACCTCCGCGAGGCGATCGGCGCCAACGCCGACCAGATAACGTCCGCGGGCCTGGAGGGCGTCCAGGTCATCGTCGAGGCCCTCACCGGCATCCTGCTGGTGTTCTTCTCGACGCTGTTCCTGCTCTACGACGGCAAGCGCATCTGGGAGTGGTTCCTGAAGCTGGTGCCCGCCGCGGCCCGCCCGGGCGTGGCCGGCGCCGGCCCGCGCGCCTGGCGCACCCTGACCGCCTATGTGCGCGGCACCGTCCTGGTCGCCCTCATCGACGCCATCTTCATCGGCATCGGCATCTACTTCCTCGACGTGCCGATGGCCGTGCCGCTGGCCGTGTTCATCTTCCTGTTCTCGTTCATCCCGCTGGTCGGCGCGGTCGCCTCGGGCGCGCTCGCGGTGATCGTGGCGCTGGTCACCCAGGGCGTGTTCACCGCCCTGATGACCCTCGTGGTCGTCCTCGCGGTCCAGCAGATCGAGGGGCACATCCTTCAGCCGTTCATCCTCGGCCGTGCGGTCCGGGTCCACCCGCTGGCGGTCGTCCTGACCGTGGCGGCCGGCGGCATGGTGGCCGGCATCGGCGGCGCGGTGGTCGCCGTACCGCTGGTGGCGGTGACGAACACGGTGGTCGGCTATCTGCGGCAGTACTCGCTGGAGATGCAGCAGCGGGAGGACGCCGGTTCCGGGGACGGACCCACGGCACAGGGCGCGGCGGACGCGCAGCCCGCGCAGAATGCGAAGGACCCCGCCCACCAGGGGTGAGCGGGGTCCTCGGGGGTGTGACCTACTCGGCCAGCACGGCCTCGGCCTCCAGCGTGACGCCGACCGCCTGGATCACAGAGGCGATCTTGAACGCCTCCTGGACGGTCTCGCGCTCCACGCCGGCCTTGCGCAGCACCTGCTCGTGCGAGTCCAGGCACATGCCACAGCCGTTGATCGCGGAGACCGCGAACGACCACAGCTCGAAGTCGACCTTCTCCACGCCCGGGTTGCCGATGACGTTCATCCGCAGGCCCGCGCGCAGGGTGCCGTACTCGTGGTCCGACAGCAGGTGGCGCGTCCGGTAGAAGACGTTGTTCATCGCCATGACGGCGGCGGCGGCCTTGGCGGCCTGGTACGCCTCCGGCGAGAGGTTCGCCTTGGCCTCCGGCTCCAGCTCACGCAGCACGATCGGGGAACGGGAGGCGATGGCGGTCGCCAGCACCGTGCCCCACAGCTGCTGCGCGGGCAGGTCGGAGTTGCCGATGACCGAGCCCAGGTTGAGCTTCAGGTCCTTGGCGTAGTCCGGGACGCGGGACTTCAGCGAGTCGAGCGACATGGGTCACTCACCAGCCAGCAGCGCGACCGGGTCCAGGGTGTCATCGCCCTTGCTCCAGTTGCACGGGCACAGCTCGTCGGTCTGCAGGGCGTCGAGGACCCGCAGGACTTCCTTGGGGTTACGGCCCACGGAACCGGCGGTGACCATCGTGAACTGGATCTCGTGGTTCGGGTCGACGATGAAGACGGCACGCTGCGCGAAGCCGTCCTCGCCCTCGATGCCGAGGTCGCGCATCAGCTCGTGCTTGGAGTCGGCCAGCATCGGGAACGGCAGGTCGGTCAGGTCCGGGTGGTCCTTGCGCCAGGCGTGGTGGACGAACTCGGAGTCACCGGAGAAGCCGAGGATCTGGGCGTCGCGGTCGGCGAACTCGTCGTTCAGCTTCCCGAACGCGGCGATCTCGGTCGGGCAGACGAAGGTGAAGTCCTTCGGCCATGCGAACACGACCAGCCACTTGCCCTCGTAGGACTTGTGGTGGATCTGCTCGAACTCCTTGCCCTTCTCCAGCGAGACGCAGGCGGTCAGTTCGAACTCGGGGAACTTGTCACCGACAGTGAGCACGCGCTCTCCTTGCAGCGAAGAAACTGCCCTTTTGGGGCGTTTCCCTTGGGTTGGACGCAGTCGATGTTGGCACAGGCGGCATTGATTCGGGAAATAGCTACACTCGGATGCGTTGATCGGAGGTGGCTATCAGTGACTATGGGTAATGCAAAGCGCAGGCAGCCGAGCCTGGCGCAGCTGCGGGCGTTCGCCGCCGTGGCCGAGCATCTGCACTTCCGGGACGCGGCGGCGGCCATCGGGATGAGCCAGCCCGCCCTGTCCGGCGCGGTCTCGGCGCTGGAGGAGACCCTCGGCGTGACCCTCCTCGAGCGTACGACCCGCAAGGTGCTGCTCTCGCCCGCGGGGGAGCGGCTGGCCCTGCGGGCCAAGGCGGTGCTGGACGCGGTCGGCGCGCTGCTGGAGGAGGCCGAGGCGGTCCGGGCGCCCTTCACGGGCGTGCTGCGCCTCGGGGTGATCCCCACCGTCGCGCCGTATCTGCTGCCGGCCGTGCTGCGGCTCGTCCACGAACGCTATCCGCACCTCGACCTCCAGGTGCACGAGGAGCAGACCGCCAGCCTGATCGACGGCCTGAACTCCGGCCGGCTCGACCTGTTGCTGCTGGCCGTGCCGCTCGGCGTGCCCGGAGTCGTCGAACTCCCCCTCTTCGACGAGGACTTCGTGCTCGTCACCCCGCTGGCCCACTGGCTCGGCGGCCGGGAGGGCATCCCGCGCGAGGCCCTGAAGGAGCTGAACCTGCTGCTCCTGGACGAGGGGCACTGCCTGCGCGACCAGGCCCTGGACATCTGCCGGGAGGCCGGCCGGGAGGACGCGCCGGTCACCACCACGGCCGCCGGACTGTCGACGCTGGTCCAGCTCGTCGCGGGCGGCCTTGGCTGCACCCTGCTCCCGCGCACGGCCCTGAAGCTGGAGACGACCCGCAGCACCCAGCTGCTGACCGGCTACTTCGCCGAGCCCGCGCCGAGCCGCCGGGTCGCGTTCGCCATGCGCGCCGGCGCGGCGCGGGCCGCCGAGTACGAGGAGCTGGCGGCGGCCCTGCGGGAGGCGCTCCGCGCCTTGCCGGTGCGGGTGTTGAACGCCGACGCCTAGCGGGGAGGGTGGCCCGCCGAGGCCCGGCGCTCCGGGGAGGGTGGTGCCCCGGGTTGCGCGGCCGCGGGCCGGTGGGGCGTCTCGCGCAGTTCCCCGCGCCCCTTTCGGGGCGCCGGTCCCCGCGCCCCTTTCGGGGCGCCGGGTTACTCCGTGCGCAGGCCCTCCGGGCGCATCATCCGCAGCAGCGGCGGGAGGCTGAGCAGGGTGACCGTGAGGACCACCGCCGCGCCGGCGCCGGTCATCGACAGGACGCTCGCCCAGTCCACGGACACCGTCGCACCCACCATCTGAAGCAGCACCGTGCCGAGCGTCAGCCCCACGGCCGAGGCGAGCAGCAGACCCAGGGCGATCGGGACCGCCGTCTGCCACAGCACCGACATGCTCAGGGTGCGCCGCCGGGTGCCGAAGGCGACCAGCGACGACAGCAGCTTCCTGCGCTCGCGCAACTGCTCCAGCTGCGACACCAGCAGGCTGATGCCGATCAGTGCCAGTACGCAGATGGCGCCGACGAAGGTGGCGGTGCGGATGGAGGTGAACTTGTCCGACTCCTCGGTGGACGACCACAGCATGACGTTCGCCAGGGGGTCGACCCGGGCCGCCGTGTTGCGCACGTACTCGCGCACGTCCCGCACCGAGTCGTCGGTCGACACGTACACCGACGAGCTGAACGCGGCCGTTCCGCGACCGGGCGCGGCGGCCGGGGTGAGCAGGAAGCCGCCGAACTCGTCTCCGCTCGGGGAGGTGATCGTCCGGACCCGCTTCAGGCCGCCCGGGACGGTCCAGCGGACCTCCGGGTGCTGCCCGACGCCGAAGTCCGTGTCGAGCCAGAGCCTGCGGCCCGGCTTGGCCAGCTTCACCGTGTCGGCGTCCGAGACGCCCTCGGAGCCGGTGGCCACGAAGACGTCCCCGTCGTGGCAGCTGGGCAGCCGTGCCACCTCGCGCAGGGCGGCACAGTCACCGACCGTGATGCGGGTGGAGGTGGCGGGTCCCTCGCCGCGCCAGCTCCGGTCGCCGACGTCGGCACCGCCCAGCGCGACGGCCTTGTCCACGCCCTTGGTGGCGGCGAACTTCCGGGCGACCGCGGTGAAGGGGGCGCCCCGTGGCAGGCTGACCTGCATCTGCGCGCGGGTGGTGTCCTGACCGGTGACCTTGGTGTAGTCGCCCTGGACGCCCGCGAACAGCATCTGTATCGCGATCGCCCCGGCCACCGCGACCGCGATGCCGTTCACCATGCGGGCCGCCGAGCCGCTGCTCAGCTGCAGGCGCCGCACGGCCAGTTGCCAGGCCAGCGAGCCGTGGCCGAGCCGCGCCACCACCGCCTCGACGATCCACGGAAGCAGCGTCGTCACGCCGACGAGCAGCAGCAGGACGCCGCCGAGCACCAGGTACTCGTTGAAGTAGGACTCGCGGCCCTGCCCGATCATCGGGGCGAGCATCGCGAGGCCGCCCAGCGGCAGCAGCAGCCGCCACCACAGCCGGCGGCGCCTGGGCTTGGCGGTGCGGACCACGCCCAGCGGCTCGATGACCACCCCGCGCAGCGCGAGCAGGGTGACCAGCACGGCCGCCGCCGGAACGGTCACCGCGACCAGGGCGGCCAGCGCGGGCGCGGGGTTGAGATAGCTGGGGAAGACGCTGACGCCCAGGACCTCGACCGAGCCCGCGAGCTGACGGCCCAGGAGGAAGAACACGGTGCCGAAGACCAGCCCGACCAGCGAGCCGCCGAGTGCCTCGCCCGCCGCGATCCGCCGGGTGGACCGGCTGTCGGCGCCCACCAGGCGCAGCGCGGCCAGTCTGCGGTCGCGCCGCTCCCCGCCGAACCGCACGGCGGCGGCGATGAACACGGCGACCGGCATGAGCAGCACCACGAAGACCACCAGCACCAGCAGCAGCAGGACCGGGTCCAGCCGGCTCGCCGCCCTCTGCTGGAGCGGACCGAACTTGGCGATGCGGGCCGTCTGCCAGCCGTCGATCCGCGGGGCCAGGTCCTTCGCGCCGGCGTAGTAGGCGAGTTCGTGCGAGCCGATGAGCCCGCTCTCGCCGATCGTCCCGGTGATCCGGTACGGCAGCCGCTCGCGCAGCAGCCTCCCGTCCGGGGAGCCGAGGAGTTCCTTCAGCGCGGGGGAGACGACCATGTCGCCCGGCGCCGGGTACTTCGCCAGGCCCGGTGCGATCGGTGCCCGCGGTCCCTCCGGCTCCACCAGCCGGCCGCGGACGTGGCTGCCGTGGAACGTCGAGTTGGCGTCGGAGATCACCAGGGTGTCGGCGGCCTTCGGCCGGTTGGGGCCGTAGGTGTAGTCGAGGCGGGCCTCGTCGCGCTCGTGCCGTACCGCGATCACGTTGGGGATCGCGGTCGTCAGCAGCAGCAGCGCCACGCCCAGGCCGACACCGACCGCCGTCAGCAGCGTCCGGATCCAGCCCTCGCGCCCGCCGGTGAAGGCGAACCGGGCCCCCAGACCCAGGTCCCTGGCCCACTGCCTGGTGTTCATATGGCGCGCTCCATGTCGCGGGACCTGCCGTCGCGTACGACGATCTCGCGGTCGGAGTAGGCGGCCACCCGGGCCTCGTGCGTGACCAGCACCACGGCCGCGTTGGTGGAGCGGGCCGCGTCGGTCAGCAGCTCCATCACGCGCTCGCCGTTGAGGGAGTCCAGCGCGCCGGTCGGCTCGTCGGCGAACACCACCCGGGGGCTGGTGACCAGGGCCCGCGCCACCGCGACCCGCTGTCCCTGGCCGCCGGAGACCTCGCCGGGCCGCTTGCCCTTGAGGCCGTCCACCTCCAGGCGCTCCATCCAGCCGAGCGCGACCCGCTCGGCCTCCTTGCGGGAGGTGCCGTTGAGCCGCAGTGGCAGGGCCACGTTCTCCACGCAGGTCAGCTCCGGGACCAGCTGGCCGAACTGGAACACGAACCCGAACTCGCTGCGGCGCAGCGCGCTGCGGTCGGCGTCGCTCATGCCGGCCAGTTCGCGGCCGTCGTAGGTGATGGACCCGGAGTCGGGCGGCACGATGCCGGCGAGGCAGTGCAGCAGCGTCGACTTGCCGGAGCCGGAGGGACCCATCACGGCGACGACCTCGCCGGCGTGGATGGAGAATTCGGCGCCGTCGAGCGCGACCGTGGGGCCGTAGGACTTGTGCAGGTCGTCGGCGGTCAGCAGGGAGCCGGGGGGAGGATTCACTTCGCCACCGCCTCACGGAGCCGGTCGAGGCGGGCCGTGGTCAGCTCCAGCCACCGCAGGTCGGCCTCCAGGTGGAACAGGGCGTGGTCGCAGATCAGCTGGTCCGCGAGGTCGCCCTTGCGCTTGCGGTCGGTCAGGATCCGCATGCTGCGCAGGTGCTCGGCCCGCTGCGTGTCGAGGATGTCGGCCGCGTCGCGGTGGGTGAGGAGGGCGAGGACGACCTTGGTGTAGAGGGTCGACTGGAGGTACTCCTCCGGCTTCTCCGGGGTGGCGAGCCAGCGCTCGACGTCGGTGACACCGGCGTCGGTGATGGCGTACCGCTTGCGCTCGGGGCCGCCACCGGCCTCGATCCCGTCGACTTCCACGAGACCGTGCTTCAGCAGCCGGGACATCGTGGAGTAGACCTGGCCGTAGTGCAGCGGCCGGTCGTGACCGAACTTCTCGTCGAAGGCCCGCTTGAGGTCGTAGCCGTGGCGCGGGCCGGACTCCAGGAGCCCTAGAAGGGTGTGACCGATGGACATGCGCAGCACTCTACACACCGTGTATACGCGGTATGTATACGCCGAGTGTGCAGATCATGGCGGGGTGTACGGCCGTGCAGGTGGCGCGCGATTGTCATGGTTCGGTAACGACGACCGGCCCCGTCCCGTGGGGGACGGGGCCGGTCAGGCCGAAGGGGGTCCGGAGGCGGGGCCGCCCGGGGGCCGCCCCCGGCGCGGCAGCGGTCCCGTCTCCCGGGGCAGCCGCCCCGCCTCCGCCAGTGCCTTGCGCAGCAGGAACTCGATCTGCGCGTTGGCCGACCGCAAGTCTTCCCCGGCCCAGCGGGCCAGCGCCTCGTACACCGACGGGTCCAGCCGCAGCAGCACCTGCTTGCGCTGCTGCGGCCGGCGCCGGGGAGTCTCCGGAGAGTCCGTCACTGGTAGAGGGTTCCGGTGTTGAGGACCGGCTGCGGGGCACGGTCCCCGCACAGCACCACCATCAGGTTCGACACCATCGCCGCCTTCCGCTCCTCGTCCAGGTCCACGATGTCCGCCTCCGCGATCCGGGCCAGCGCCGCCTCGACCATCCCCACGGCACCGTCGACGATCTGCCGCCGGGCCGCGACGACCGCCCCCGCCTGCTGCCGCTGGAGCATCGCCGAGGCGATCTCGGGAGCGTACGCGAGATGCGTGAAGCGCGACTCGATGATCTCCACTCCGGCCGCCTCGACCCGCACCTGGAGCTCGACGGCCAGCTTCTCGGTGATCTCCTCGGCGTTGCCGCGCAGCGAGAGGCCGTCCTCGTCGTGGGCGTCGTACGGGTATTCGATGGCGATGTGCCGCACGGCCGTCTCGGTCTGCGTGGCGACGAACTCGGCGAAGTCGTCCACCTCGAAGGTGGCCTGCGCGGTGTCCTGGACCTTCCACACCACGACCGCGGCCAGCTCGATCGGGTTGCCGTAGGCGTCGTTGACCTTCAGGACGGCGGTCTCGTGGTTGCGCACCCGGGTGGATATCCGGGTCCGGGAGGTGAAGGGGTTCACCCAGCGCAGTCCGTCCTGCCGGATCGTGCCCCGGTAGCGCCCGAAGAGCTGGACGACTCTGGCCTCGCCCGGCGCGACCGTGTTCAGGCCGCGCATGGCGATGAAGGACGCCAGCAGGACGACGACACCGGCGGCGATCAGTCCGCCCTCGGCGCCCGGGGAGGATGTCGCGCCGGAGGCCGCGAACAGGACGACGGCGGCGCCGAGCCCGATCAGGCCGAGCAGCAGGGCGAGCCCGCCGCCGATGCTGTGGGCGGCGAACTCCCGCACCCGCGGGGCGGGCATCTCGGGGACGTCGGCGGTGGCGGCCGGCGTGGATGTGGACATAAGGGGTCCCCCGTTCTCGTAACCCTAGCTCGGTTCTAGCTAAGTGATATCACTTTAAGCCGTCAGGCAACCCTGCGCCAGTGTCAGCCGTCGGTTTCGGTGGGGCGGGTGCTGATTGTCACGTCCGTAAAAGAGCGGATCGGACGCCCTTTGTCATATAGACGGGTGTTAGCTTTCGGAGCTGACCCCGAGACGGACGGAAGCGAGCGTAGGGACCCATGGGACGAGCGGAAGAGAGACGAGCGCGACAGCGCGGTGGCCACCGCGCGGCGCCCAAGCGCCGCCGCTCCGCCCCCGGGGCCGGCAGCGCCCCCACGGCCGGCACCCCGGCGGCCGCCGGTGCCGCCACGGCCGGCGGCGCGCCCGCGGCGGACGGCAGGCCCGCGGCCGGCGGCAAGCCCCCCAAGCCCCCGAAGAGCCTCATACGCCGGATATTCAGCTGGAAGAAGATCCTCGGGACCTTCTTCGGGGTCTGCCTGCTGGGCATCCTGGGCTTCATCGGCCTGTACCTGTACGTGGACGTCCCCGAGGGCAACGCCGCCGCCCAGCGGCAGAGCAACATCTACAAGTTCAGCGACGGGACGATCCTCGCCCGCGACGGCGAGGTCAACCGCGAGATCGTCGACCTGTCCAAGGTGCCCCGCAAGGTCCAGCTGACCTTCGTCGCCGCGGAGAACAAGAGCTTCTACCACGACGCCGGCGTCGACTTCAAAGGCACGGCCCGCGGCCTGCTCAACACGCTGTCCGGCAAGGGCAAGCAGGGTGGCTCCACGATCACCCAGCAGTACGTCAAGAACTTCTACCTCAACCAGGACCAGACCGTCACGCGCAAGCTGAAGGAGCTGGTCATCTCGTTGAAGGTGGACCGCGAGAAGTCCAAGGACGACATCCTCGCCGGCTACATCAACACCAGCTACTACGGCCGCAACGCCTACGGCATCCAGGCCGCCGCGCAGGCGTACTTCCGCGTCGACGCCGAGGACCTCTCCGTCGAGCAGGGCGCCTACCTCGCCGCGCTGCTCCAGGCACCGAGCCAGTACGACTGGGCGGTCGCCAGCCCCACCGGCAAGAAGCTGGTCACGGCGCGCTGGAACTACGTCCTCGACAACATGGTCGAGGAGGGCTGGCTGCCCAAGGCCAAGCGGGACGCCATGCGCTTCCCCAAGATCAGTGAACCCAAGGGCGCCCCGGGCCTCGACGGGCAGAAGGGCTACCTGGTCGAACTCGCCAACCAGCAGCTGGAGCACCAGCTCATGGCGGAGCAGGGCCTGACCCAGTCGCAGGCCGAGGGCGCGGTCGTCGAGAACGGCTGGACCATCACCCTCAACGTCGACCGGAAGAGGCAGGCGGCGCTGGAGAAGGCCGTCAAGACCCAGCTGACCAGCAAGCTCGACAAGAAGAAGCGCAAGGTCGACGGCGACATCCAGCCCGGCGCGGTCTCCGTGGACCCCAAGACCGGCAGGATCGTCGCGCTCTACGGCGGCCAGAACTACTACGAGCACTACTACAACAACGCCACCCGCAAGGACTACCAGCCGGCCTCGACGTTCAAGCCGGTCATCCTCGCGGCCGCGCTGGAGCACAACGCCACCACGCAGGACGGCAAGCCGATCACCGCCGACACCCTGTACGACGGCACCAGCCGCCACCAGGTCCAGGACCACGGCACCAAGGTCGGCTTCGCCCCGCCGAACGAGGACGACGTCGACTACGACGACATCACCGTGCAGCAGGCGATGAACAAGTCCGTCAACTCCGTCTTCGCGCAGATGGGCGTGGACGTGGGCATGGACGAGGTGATGAGCACGGCCGGCAAGCTCGGCATGGACACCAAGGGCATGCAGGCGGTACCCGCCCAGACGCTGGGCTCGATGGGCGCCAGCCCCCTGGAGATGGCCGGTATCTACGCCACCTTCGCCAACCACGGCAACAAGGTGACCCCGAGCATCATCAAGTCCGCGGAACAGAAGGACCGCACGGTCGACATCCCGGACCCCGTCGGCGGCCCGGTGATCAGCCGCACGGCCGCCGACACGGTCACCTCGGTGCTCACCGGCGTGGTCGACGACGGTACGGCCAAGACGTCCGTGGCGAGCAACCCGCTGCGCGACGGCCAGCAGGTCGCGGGCAAGACCGGTACCTCCGACGAGAACAAGTCGGCCTGGTTCACCGGCTACACCCCCGATCTGGTCACCTCCGTCGGCCTGTTCGGCGAGGACCCGAAGAGCAAGGCGCACGTGACCATGCGCTGGGCGACCGGCCTGCCGGCCCCCGGCCGGATCAACGGCGGCGGCTACCCGGCGGAGATCTGGGCCGCCTACACCTTCGGTGTGACGGACAAGGCCGAGTTCGACCTGAACACCACCCAGGGCGCCGCCGTCGCGCCGACCGAGACGCCGAGCTGGACGCACAGCCCGAGCCAGACGCCGTCGCAGACGCCCAGCAGCAAGCCGCCGACGTCCGAGTCGCCGTCCAAGTCCCCGTCGCAGACGCCGTCCAGGACCCCGTCGCAGACGCCGTCCAAGACCCCCTCGCAGACGCCGTCGCAGACGCCGTCCGGCAGCGAGTCGCCGTCGGAGCCCGCCACGGGGGATCCGCTCGACCCCGAAGGCGACTTCGGCCAGCTGGGGCAGTAGGGCCACACACGAAGGGGGGCGCCCGGAGTACTCCGGGCGCCCCCCTTCGCGTCGTCCCGCCGGCGGGACTCAGCCGCGGTTCAGCTCGAACCAGACCACCTTGCCGGTGCTCAGCCGGGTCGCGCCCCAGCGCCGGGCCAGCTTGTTGACCAGGTACAGGCCGCGCCCGCCCTCGTCCGTGGCCCGCGCCTGCCTCAGCCGCGGCAGCTGCGGCACGTCGTCGCCGACCTCGCAGCGCAGCACGTGCGTCCGCAGCAACCGCAGGGTCACCGGCCGGGACGCGTACCGCACGGCATTCGTCACGACCTCGCTGACCAGCAGCTCCACCGAGTCCGACAGGTCCTCCAGGTCCCACCGGGCGAGCGCGCGCCGGGCCAGCCGGCGGGCCTGGCCGGGCGCCGTCTCCTCCGGCTCCAGCGTCCAGTACGCGACATCGCTCGGCGCGATCCCGTCGAACCGGGCGGCGAGCAGCGCGATGTCGTCGTCCCGGTCGCCCGGGCCGAGCATGTCCAGCACCTCGTCGCACAGCGCTTCCAGCGGCGGCGGATGGTCGGGGCCGGTCAGCTGGGCGGTCGCGGCGAGCTTCTCCCGCAACTGCTCTATGCCGGTCCACACGTCCCGCAGCCGGGACTCCACCAGCCCGTCGGTGTACAGCAGCAGGGTCGCCCCGGCGGGCGCGTCCAGCTCCACCGCCTCGAAGTCGACCCCGCCGACCCCGATCGGCGCGCCCGGCGGCACCCGCAGCACCTCGGCCCGCCCGCCCAGGTGCAGCAGCACGGGCGGCGGATGGCCGGCGTTGGCGATCGTGATGCGGTGCGTGACCGGGTCGTAGACGGCGTACAGACACGTCGCCATGCGGTCGGTGCCCAGGCGCTGCGCCTGCTCGTCCAGGTGGTGCAGCACCTCCTGCGGCGGCAGGTCGAGCCCGGCCAGGGTCTGCGCGGTGGTGCGCAGCTGGCCCATGATCGCCGCCGAGGTCATGGAGTGGCCCATGACGTCGCCGACCACCAGCGCGACCCGGCTTCCGGGCAGCGGGATCGCGTCGTACCAGTCGCCGCCGACCCGCGCGGTCTCCGCCGCCGGCAGATACCGGGAGGCCAGCCGCACCCCGGTCGGGCGGGGCAGGGTCTCGGGCAGCATGGTGCGCTGCAACTCGTCGGCGATGTAGGCCTCACGGCCGTACAGCACCGCCTTGTCGATGCCGAGCGCGCTGTGCGTGGCGAGCTGGGCGGCCACCAGCAGGTCGTCGGCCTCGAACGCGAGCCGCTCCGGACGGCGCAGGAACAGGGCCGCGCCGATCACCCGGCGCCGGCCGCGCAGCGGCGCGAGGATCGCGTGCTGGCCGCCGGGGACGATCGCCTCGCCGCCCTCGCCGAGCAGTTCGGGCAGCGCGGCGCGGGCCGCGGGCGCGTCGGCGAACACCGGCCGCACACCGCGCAGCACCTCGTTCAGCGCGCCGCCCGGCCGTACCTCGCACAGCTCGGTGGTGAGCGTCGACAGATCCGCCAGCGCGGACGGCTCCGCCTCCGGCTCGAACGCCGACGGCAGCAGCACACCGTCGGTGTCCCGCTCCTCCGGTATCCGGTCCGTGCGGCGCAGCCGCAGCACCACCGGGCCGGTGGGCCGCTCGTCGCCGACCGGCAGCGGGTCGCGCAGATAGACCAGGATCGCGTCGGAGAACGTCGGCACGGTGGCCCGGCAGAGCCCCATCACGATCTCGTCCAGGTCGATGCCGCGGGCGATCCGCCGGGTCGCCGCGCCCACGAATCTGAGCCGGTCCCCGTCCCGCCGCATCGGCATCGGCCGGCCCGGCGGCAGTCCCCGCCCGGTACGGCGCTCCTCGCCGCCCGCAGTCCGCTCCTGCGCGGTGCCGGGCTGTGCCGGGATGGCCTCCGGTGCGGGGCGTGGTCGGTGGGCGCCGGGTTCGGCGGTGGCGGGCTGGGAGTGCTCGGGGCCGTTGACCGGGGGCTCCTTCCCCATGCCGTCCTTTCCCTTGCCACGGGGCGTGGCCGTGCCCGGGCCCGGGGGCGTCGTGTCGGCCCGGGCCTGCGCGGGTAAGGCCGGGTTGCCGAGCTGTTTCGGGGTACGCAGGAGCGCCCCGCGGGCCTCCGCGGGGTCGACGCCCGGCTGGGGGCGTTCGAAGGAGGTGGGCTGCTCCGTCACGCGTGTCGCATCCGTCCGTCCGGGGCTGTGCGCCGGGTACGCCGGGCGCACAGTTGGTCCCGCCGAAGTCCCGATACCCGCAATACGTGCCCCAGGAACGGAAGTCCCGCGGAGTCGGAGGTTGTTCCCCTGTCGTTCGTGCGGCCGCCGCACTCGGCGGTCCCGCCCTCGTACCCCTCGCTCACGTCCTGCCGCCCCTCGGTGACGATCGGTCAAGCCCGGCACATGCTCCGGGAGTTGCGCTAACGCCCCTTGCGGAGGACGATCCTACGTTTCTTGCCCTGGGGCGCATCAAGGGTCTCATGAGGACAGGTGCGCGGGGGTGCGGTCCCAGTCCTCGGGGAGAGAAGGTACCGCCCAGGACGGGTCCGGGCGCCAGTGCTGCCAGCCGTCCGAGTACGGCGGCCCCCACGCGCGGATCACCTCCACCGCGTCCCGGCCGGCCGCCCGCACCCGTCCGGCGGTCGCCGCGTCCATCAGCCCGTCCCGCTGGGCCTGCGCGAACTCGTCCTCGTCCCGCCAGTGCCAACTGCGGTCGGGGTGCACGGAGATGTCCAGGAAGTGGTCCTCGGAGTCCACCCCGCCCGCCCACCGGCCGAGCGGCTGCTCCAGGTTGACGTACCAGTTCTTGAACCGCCAGCCCGGATCCCAGAACAGCCATACCGACCAGGGCCGGCCGGGCTGGGCCAGCTTCAGCACGCCCGTGCCGAACCAGCGGTCCCGCTGCACCGTGCGCGGCTTGGTGTAACGGGACTCCAGCGGCTCCTGGTGCACGGGCGTGCCGTCGGCCAGGACCGGCTTCACACAGTCGGTGCCGGGGGCCAGCCACACCGCCAGCAGCTCGGCGTCGTCGCGTACGACGGTGACGGGCCGGACGATGTGGAAGTGCTCGCCCCCGTTCTCCCGGTAGCGCCACAGGATGTGCGTGCCCGGGGACCAGTGCGTCGCGGGTCCCGCTGCCACTCGTGTCATCGCTCCGTCGTCCGTCATGCACAGATATTAGGTGCCGCGGGCATACGACGCTGCGGTGCGCGTCACGGTGGTCCGGGTGGCCGGAAAGGTTCGCCGCCGGTCACGGGCGGGTCATCCGCAGGACGTCCAGCGCCTCGTCGAGCTGCTCCCGCGTCAGGTCGCCGCGCTCCACGTAGCCGCTCTCCAGGACGACTTCACGGATCGTCTTCCGCTCGGCGAGGGACTTCTTGGCAACCTTCGCGGCCTCCTCGTAGCCGATGTACTTGTTCAGCGGGGTCACCACGGACGGGGACGACTCGGCGTACTCGCGGGCGCGTTCGCGGTCGGCGGTGATGCCGTCGACCGTGCGGTCGGCCAGCAGCCGGGCTGCGTTGCCGAGCAGCCGGATCGATTCGAGCACGTTCTTGGCGATGACCGGGAGCATCACGTTCAGCTCGAAGTTGCCGGCGGCGCCGGCCGTGGTGATGGTGGTGTCGTTGCCGATGACCTGGGCGGCGACCATCAGCACGGCCTCGGGGACGACCGGGTTGACCTTGCCGGGCATGATCGAGGAGCCGGGCTGGAGGTCGGGCAGCCGGATCTCGGCGAGACCGGTGCGCGGCCCGGACGCCATCCAGCGCAGATCGTTGGCGATCTTCGTCAGGCCGACCGCGATGGTCCGCAGCTGCCCGCTGGTCTCCACGACGCCGTCCCGGGCGCCCTGCGCCTCGAAGTGGTCGCGGGCCTCGGTGAGCGGCAGCCCGGTGGTCCGCGCGACCTCCTCGATGACGGCGGCGGAGAACCCGGGCGGGGTGTTGATGCCGGTGCCGACCGCCGTGCCGCCCAGCGGCAGCTCGGCGAGCCGGGGCAGGGAGGCGCGCAGCCGTTCGACGCCGTAGCGCATCTGGGCCGCGTACCCGCCGAACTCCTGCCCGAGCGTCACGGGTGTGGCGTCCATCAGATGCGTCCGCCCGGACTTCACCACGTCGGCGAACTCCCCGGACTTGCGCTCCAGGGACGCGGCGAGGTGCTCCAGGGCCGGGATCAGGTCGTGGGTGACGGCCGCGGTGGCCGCGATGTGCAGGGAGGACGGGAAGACGTCGTTGGACGACTGCGAGGCGTTCACATGGTCGTTGGGGTGTACGTCCCGGCCGAGCCGCTCGGTCGCCAGTGTCGCGATGACCTCGTTGGTGTTCATGTTGGACGAGGTGCCGGAGCCCGTCTGGAAGACGTCCACCGGGAAGTGCTCGTCCCACTTGCCCTCGGCGACCTCGCCGGCCGCCTCCCGGATCGCCTCGGCGACCTCCTTGTCCAGCACGCCCAGCTCGGCGTTCACCTTCGCCGCCGCCGCCTTGATGCGGGCCAGCGCCTCGATGTGCGCCCGCTCGATGCGCTGCCCGGAGACGGGAAAGTTCTCGACGGCGCGCTGTGTCTGCGCCCGCCACTTGGCATGGGCCGGGACCCGGACCTCGCCCATCGAGTCGTGCTCGATCCGGTACTGCGGCTCTTCGGTCGTCATCGTCGTACCTCCGGAACGTTGAGCGTGTGTCGCGGCAGGCGTATTCCCGGCCGCCCCCGGCCCGTACCCGTCGGCGGGCCGGCGGGCGGTGCTTCATTGCCTGAAAGGGTGGGCGGCGGTATTTGTCATGCACGGAATAAGTAAATGACCGACCGCTCATTCGGCATGGGGGAACGCGTGGCGGAATGTGATTCCGAACACGCGCCGGGTGAATGCACGGCGCATGCACACCCCGCATCAGCGGCTTCGCCGATCAACGGCAAACAGCTGATCGAATTCCTCAACTACGCGGAAATCGGCGGTACTTCCGCGTGCCACAATCCGGCCATGACCAGGTGGCGACAGGGAGTGCTGCGGTGAACCAGAGCAAGGCGATCCTTATCGGAGCGATCATCACCGGTGTCGCGGCGATCATCGCGGCGATCATCACTTTCGGGGGCGGCCCGTCGGAGACCAACGCCTGCAAGAACGAGGCGCAGACCGTGCAGAACTGCGGCAGGGACAACGAGATCCACATCGACTCGCCGGCGCAGTCGTCTCCCGCGAGCGAGGGTACGGGTGCCGCGGGCCGCTAGGGCGGGACGACCGGCCGCGTACCTGGCGGCGGCCTGCCTGGCCGCCGCCGGTGTCACGGCGTGCGGCGACCGGAACTCGTGCAGCCACACGATCAACTGCGGCAGGGGCAACACCGCCGACCAGACGCGGGTGGTGCCGACCGGGGCGCCGCCGCCGCCGTCGTCCTCGCCGACGGCGGGCACGGCGTCGGCGAGTCCCACCCCGCCCGACGACGCGGAGTCGTCCGAGCCCCCGCCGCCCCCCGTGCCGGAGCACCGGTACCTCTCACAGCTCGGCGCGGTCCCGGGCACGGACTCGGACACCGAGGTCGACGCCACGGCGGTCGTGGGGGGCACCCCCTACGACCACAGCGTCACGTTCGTCTGTTCCACGTACTGCAACAACGGGCCGGACGAAAAGCCGCAGAGCGTGGTCTCCTTCAACCTGGGCGGCCGCTATCGCACGCTCACACTGAAAATGGCGGTACTCGATTCCAGCCCGGACGAAAACGAGACCGGCACGTTCGAGGTCTATCTCGACACCGTTCCGCAGGGCGCCCGGCACGTGAGTTTCGGTTCCCCGAAAACACAGACCCTGAATGTCGCGGGCGTCAACCGTGTCCGGCTCGTCGCCTACCGCCCCGGAACGGTTCCCAACGCCGCCATGGCCGGCGCCCAGCTGCTCGACACCGTCGTGCCCCATCTGGCCTGGCTGAACCCCGAGTTGCACCGTTGAACGAGCGGAGCCCCGGCCGACGGCCGGGGCTCCGCACATGCGCCGTGACCGGCTCAGCCGAGGCCGGGACCCCGCACCGGGATCGACGTGAACGTCGGCTGCGGAGCCGGGTCCTGGAAGAAGTCGTTGCCCTTGTCGTCCACCACGATGAACGCCGGGAAGTCCTCGACCTCGATCTTCCAGACCGCCTCCATGCCCAGCTCCTCGTACTCCACGACCTCCACCTTCTTGATGCAGTCCTGGGCGAGGCGGGCGGCCGGGCCGCCGATGGAGCCGAGGTAGAAACCGCCGTGCGTGCCGCAGGCGTCGGTGACCTGCTTGCTGCGGTTGCCCTTGGCGAGCATCACCTTGGAGCCGCCCGCCGCCTGGAACTGCTCCACGTAGGAGTCCATGCGGCCGGCCGTCGTCGGGCCGAAGGAACCGGAGGCGTAGCCCTCGGGGGTCTTCGCCGGACCCGCGTAGTACACCGGGTGGTCCTTCAGGTACTGCGGCATCTCCTCGCCCGCGTCCAGCCGCTCCTTGATCTTGGCGTGCGCGATGTCGCGGGCCACGACCAGCGGGCCGGTGAGGGACAGCCGGGTCTTGACCGGGTACTTGGTCAGCTCGGCGAGGATGTCGTCCATCGGCTGGTTCAGGTCGATCTCGACGACGTCGCCGTCCTGCTCCAGGTGCTCGTCCGTGGTCTCGGGCAGGAAGCGCGCCGGGTCGGTCTCCAGCTGCTCCAGGAACACGCCCTCGGCGGTGATCTTCGCGACGGCCTGGCGGTCGGCGGAGCAGGAGACGGCGATGGCGACCGGGCAGGAGGCGCCGTGCCGGGGGAGGCGGACCACGCGGACGTCGTGGCAGAAGTACTTGCCGCCGAACTGCGCGCCGATGCCGATCTTCTGGGTCAGCTCGAAGACCTTCTCCTCCAGCTCCTTGTCCCGGAAGCCGTGGCCGAGCGGGGAACCCTCGGCCGGGATCTCGTCCAGGTAGTGCGCGGAGGCGTACTTCGCGGTCTTCAGCGCGTACTCGGCGGAGGTGCCGCCGACGACGATCGCCAGGTGGTACGGCGGGCAGGCGGCCGTACCGAGCGAGCGGATCTTCTCCTCCAGGAACTTCATCATGGAGGCCTCGTTCAGGACGGCCTTCGTCTCCTGGTAGAGGAAGCTCTTGTTGGCCGAGCCGCCGCCCTTCGCCATGAACAGGAACTTGTAGGCGCCGCCGTCGGTGGCGTACAGCTCGATCTGGGCGGGCAGGTTGGAGCCGGTGTTCTTCTCCTCCCACATGGTGAGCGGAGCCATCTGCGAGTAGCGCAGGTTGAGGTTCAGGTAGGCGTCGTAGATGCCGCGGCTGAGGGCCGCCTCGTCGCCGCCCTCGGTGAGCACGTTCTGCCCGCGCTTGCCCATGACGATCGCCGTGCCCGTGTCCTGGCACATGGGCAGCACGCCGGCCGCCGCGATGTTCGCGTTCTTCAGCAGGTCGAGCGCGACGAACTTGTCGTTGCTCGACGCCTCCGGGTCGTCGATGATCCGGCGCAGCTGCGCCAGGTGGGCCGGGCGCAGGTAGTGCTGGATGTCGTGGATGGCCTCCTCGGCCAGCTTGCGCAGCGCCTCCGGCTCCACCTTGAGGAACGTCCGCCCGTCGGGCCCCTCGACCGTGGAGACGCCCTCGGACGTCACCAGCCGGTAGGGGGTGGTGTCCTCTCCCTGGGGGAGCAGATCGGTGTACGCGAACTCAGGCATCTCAGCCCATTCCTCACTCTGACGGACGGCGCCCGCCGACGCTGGCGGGCCTCACCAGCGTAGAACCTGCCGCCGGTGCGGAGCTTGTGAGGTAAGGCTCAGTCGGGGGTGTCGCGATCTATCGTGTTTCGGTAGGCTGCCGTCGTGGACCTTCAGAAGCAGACCGCACCCACACCCGCGACCGACCTGCGTGCCTCGGACGCCGACCGGGACCGGGTCGCCGACATCCTCCGCGAGGCCCTGGCCGAGGGCCGGCTGACCGCCGACGAGCACGCCGAGCGCGTGGACGGCGTGCTGCACGCCAAGACGGCGGGTGAACTGGAGGTCTTCATCCGGGACCTGCCCGGGGCCCACCAGCGCGCCGCCGCCCCCGCCTACACGCCCGTCCCGCCGCGCCCCGACCCGGGCGCGATCCCGGCGGAGGCCGACGCCAACGTGGTCGCGGTGTTCAGCAGTGCCATGCGCCGGGGCCGCTGGCGCGCCGGGCGCCGGCTGCACGCGTACGCGGTCTTCGGCAGCGTCGAGATCGACCTCAGCGAGGCGATCTTCGAGTACCAGCAGGTGGTGATCAAGGCGGTCTCCGTCTTCGGTGACGTACAGATCCGCGTCCCGGAGAACATCTCGCTGCGCGGCACCGGCGGCGGTGTGCTCGGGAACTTCGAGGTGAGCCCGCTGGACTCGGTGGACTCCGCCGCGCCCGTCGTCTACGTCGACGGCTGGGCCGTCCTCGGCAACGTCGAGGCGCGGCCCAAGCGCGGCAAGCTCGTGGCGGACATCCTGGAGCGCGTCCAGGACAAGGTCGACCGGAAGCTGCGCAAGCACCTGGGCCACTGACGGTCGCGGACCCGCCGGCGTCCGGGGCGGCCGGATCCTGCCTGCGCGACTGCCGTGCCGTCAACGTTCAGCGCCGGGGTCCGCTGCCGGCGGACGGAGACGGGGCGGGGG
The DNA here is from genome assembly GCF_016741855.1 of Streptomyces musisoli. Taxonomy (GTDB): domain Bacteria; phylum Actinomycetota; class Actinomycetes; order Streptomycetales; family Streptomycetaceae; genus Streptomyces; species Streptomyces musisoli. The sequence goes on from NZ_JAERRH010000004.1 coordinate 575,613, forward strand.
CGTGAACGGCCCGCCGTGCGCCCGCGGTTGGGAACTCTGTGCATAGGCGCGCGCACAGCGGGTAGGCCTTGCTGCATCGTCTCTCGCTCGCGAAGCCGTCGTCAGGAGTAGACCGTGCTGCAACCGCCGCATTCGTCCCTGCAGGTCGCTGCCGTTCCGACCCAGCGGGTGCCAGCGCGAGACAGGGACCAAGACGCACCCTGGCACACCGAGGCGGTGTGCCGGCGCGACGAGGCCGGCCTGTTCTTCGCCCCCTCGAAGGAGCCGACCGCCGCCCGGCTGTCGCGCGAGGAGGCGGCCAAGCGGGTCTGCGCCCGCTGCCCGGTCATGGTCGAGTGCCGCGAACACGCCCTCCTCCAGCCCGAGCCCTACGGCGTCTGGGGCGGCCTCACGGCAGCCGAGCGCCGCGTGGTCCTGGCGAGGCGTCGCCGCAGGGAGATGGAACTGAAGAAGGCGGCCGGGGCGACGGCGAACCGCCTGGCCGGATAGGTGTCGGCAGGGGCGCCCTCTCCGCACCGAGGGCGCCGCCCGCCTCCAAGGGCCGGGAACCGCGCGCACGACCACCGGCGGCCGCGGGCCGCCGGTGAACCGCGGTTCCCTCCCGGGTGCCGCCGGCTCCGTCGCCGCGTGCTACTTGGCCCGCTCGAAATCGATGGCGCTGTAGGCCCGCAGCTTGCTCAGCCGGTGCTCGGAGTCGATCCTGCGCACGGTCCCGGACTTCGACCGCATCACGATCGACTCGGTCAGCGCGGTCTCCGAGCGGTAGCGGACGCCCCGCAGCAGCTCACCGTCGGTGATCCCGGTCGCGACGAAGAACACGTTCTCCCCGGACACCAGGTCGTCCGTCGTGAGCACCCGGTCCAGGTCGTGCCCGGCGTCGATCGCCCGCTGCCGCTCCTCGTCGTCCTTCGGCCACAGCTTGCCCTGAATGGTTCCGCCCAGGCACTTCACGGCACAGGCCGAGATGATGCCCTCGGGGGTGCCGCCGATGCCGAGCAGCAGGTCGACGCCGGTGCCCTCGCGCAGCGCGTACACCGACCCGGCGACGTCGCCGTCCGAGATCAGCTTGATGCGCGCGCCCGCCTCCCGGACCTCCCGGATCAGCCCCTCGTGCCGCGGCCGGTCGAGGATGACGACGGTGACGTCCTCCGGCATGGCCTTCTTCGCCTTGGCGATCCGCCTGATGTTCACGGCCACGGGCGCGTCGATGTCGACGAAGTCCGCCGCCTCGGGTCCGGTGACCAGCTTGTCCATGTAGAACACGGCGGACGGGTCGAACATCGCGCCGCGCTCGGCGGCGGCGAGGACGGCGATCGCGTTGGGCATGCCCTTGGCCGTCAGCGTGGTGCCGTCGATCGGGTCGACGGCGATGTCGACCTCGGGGCCGGTGCCGTCACCCACATGCTCCCCGTTGAACAGCATCGGGGCCTCGTCCTTCTCGCCCTCACCGATGACGACGACGCCGTTCATCGACACGGTGGAGACGAGGGACCGCATGGCGCGCACCGCGGCGCCGTCGGCGCCGTTCTTGTCGCCGCGCCCCACCCAGCGGCCGGCGGCCATCGCGGCGGCTTCGGTCACCCGGACGAGTTCGAGAGCGAGGTTGCGGTCGGGAGCCTCGGAGGGAACATCGAGCTCGGACGGCAGGTGATGGTTTTCGGTCATCGGAGCGCACCTTTCTGACTGATACGACGACGGCCGGATGAGGGGCTTGGTCCCGACTCTATCGTTAGGCAGACAAAATGAGCAGGGGACCCCACGGATGAGCGCCTGGGGCACCTGCGACGATAGGGGGCGTGGCAGGTTCGAACGGTAAGCAGAAGTCGGCCCGGAGCATGGTGCTCTCCCTGGGCGTGATCGGTATCGCGGCATTGGTCGTGTACTTCCTCGCCATCCCGCACGACGATCACGCTCCCGACGTCAAGCGGGTCGACTACCGGGTCGAGCTGCTCACCGCCCGCCGGGCGGCGAGCTATCCGGTGGCCGCACCCGAGGGCCTGCCGAGTACCTGGAAAGCGACCTCCGTACGCTTCCAGGGCGCGAACTCCGACCGCTGGCACCTCGGCTTCCAGACCCCCGACGGCCAGTACGTGCAGGTCGAGCAGTCCAGGCAGAAGCGTGCGGAATTCATCGACCAGGCCAGCCAGGGCGGGACGGCGACGAAGCGGAACGAGCGGATCGGCGGCCGTACCTGGACCCGCTACAGCGGTGGCCGGTACGACGCCCTCGTCCTCCAGGACACCCCCGGCTCCACGACGGTGGTGGCCGGCACCGGCTCCTTCGAGGACCTGACGGCGATGGCGTCGGCCCTGAAGCTGGAGTGAGCCGCGCAGGGCATGCGGCGTGAGCCGTGGCCGACATGTGGAAGAGGCCCCCGGTGGTACCGGGGGCCTCTTCGCGTGTGCGGGCTGCTCGGCCGTCAGACGGTCGTGACGACGTCCTCGTAGGCCAGTCGCGGCGAGCGCGGGTACCAGGCGTCCGGGCCCGGGCGGCCGATGTTGACGACCATCAGCGGGGTGTGGTCGTCGTCCAGGAACTCCTTGCGGACGCCCTCGAAGTCGAAGCCGGTCATCGGGCCGGCGGCCAGGCCGGCGGCGCGGACGCCGACGATGAAGTAGGCGGCCTGGAGCGCGGCGTTCAGCGCGGCGGAGCCCTCACGGGCCGGGCGCTCGGCGAAGAAGACGTCCTTGGCCTGCGGGAAGGCCGGGAACAGGGCCGGCAGCTCCTCGTGGAACTCGTTGTCCGCCGAGAGGATCGCGACCAGCGGGGCGGAGGCCGTCTTGGGCTGGTTGCCCTCGGCCATGTGCTGCACCAGGCGCTCGCGGGCCTCGGCGGAGCGGACCAGGGTGATGCGCAGCGGGGTCTGGTTGAAGGCGGTGGGCCCGTACTTGACCAGGTCGTAGATCGCCTGGACCTGCTCCTCGGTCACCGGCTCGTCGGTGAAGGTGTTCGCGGTACGGGCCTCGCGGAACAGCAGGTCCTGGGCGGCGGGGTCAAGAACGAGAGACATGCGTGACTTCCTCGGACGCGCGTCCGGCCCGGGTTCCCGGACCGGCTTACGGGACCGACCCTACGGCACGTTAGGTTTAAGCTTCAACTAAAACCGGGGTGTGGTGATCCGCTTCACAGCCCGATGTGCCGATCTGCCGGTGTGCCGATGCGCTGGGGTGCCGGTGTGCTGGTGCGCCAGGTGTGTTTGGTGTGCCAGGGGTGTTTGGTGTGCCGGTGCGCCGGGTGTGCCCGGTGTGCCGGGGGTGGCAGCTGTCTGCCGAGATGGCAACTGTCCTGGGGTGCTGGGGCGCCGGGTGGCAGCTGCCCTGGGGTGCCGGGGCTCCTGGGCTGCCGGGCTGCCGGAAGTGTCGGCTGTCCTGGCGTGCCGGGGGTGTCGGCTGTCCCGGTGTGTCAGGGGTCCCGGTGCCGTCGGTGTCCCGGTGGCCTACTCGCGGCCCTCCTCGGCCGCCTCCTTCGCCTCCTCCTCGGCCAAGGCCGCGTCCAGCCGGGCCCGGGCCCCCTCCAGCCAGCGCCGGCACACCCTGGCCAGCTCCTCGCCGCGCTCCCACAGCGCCAGGGACTCCTCCAGCGTCGTACCGCCCGCCTCCAGCCGCCGTACGACCTCGATCAGCTCGTCCCGCGCCTGCTCGTACGAGAGCGCCTCGTCCACCTTGCTCGTCATTCGCCCACCTTCACTGTGAATTCACCGTCGGCGACGCGGGCCCGCAGCGCCTCGCCCGCCGTCACCTCGGCCGGATCGCGCACCACGTGCCCGTCCGCCCGTTGCAGCACCGCGTAACCGCGCCGGAGCGTCGCCGCGGGGGAGAGGGCCACCACGCGCGCGTGCGTGTGCGTCAGCTCCGAGTCCGCGCGGTCCAGGAGATGCCCCAGGGTCCGCCGGCCGCGGTCGAGCAGTGAGGCCACGTGGTCGGCCCGCTCGTCGACCATCCGGTGCGGATCCTCGATCGAGGGCCGGGCCAGCGCGTGCGCCAGCCCCCGCTCCTCCCGCTCCACGAACGCGGCCGCGCAGCGCCGCGCCCGGTCCCGCAGCATCCGCACCCGCTCCAGTTCCTCGCCGACGTCCGGGACGACCTTCTTGGCCGCGTCCGTCGGCGTGGAGGCGCGCAGGTCGGCGACGTGGTCCAGCAGCGGGTTGTCCGGCTCGTGCCCGATCGCGGACACGACGGGCGTACGGCACGCGGCCACGGCCCGCACCAGCTGCTCGTCGGAGAAGGGCAGCAGGTCCTCGACGCTGCCGCCACCGCGCGCCACGATGATCACGTCCACGTCGTCGATCGCGTCGAGTTCCTTGACGGCCTGCACGACCTGGGGGACGGCGTGCACGCCCTGCACCGGGACGTTGCGCACCTCGAAGCGGACGGCGGGCCAGCGGTGCCGGGCGTTCTCCAGCACGTCCCGCTCCGCGGCGGAGGCCCGGCCGCACACCAGCCCGATCAGCTGCGGCAGGAACGGCAGCGGCTTCTTGCGCTCCGGCGCGAACAGGCCCTCGGCCGAGAGCGTCTTCTTCAGCTGTTCCAGCCGGGCCAGCAGCTCACCGACGCCGACGGGTTTGATCTCGGCGGCGCGCAGGGAGAGCTGGCCCCGGGGGGCGTACCACTCCGGTTTCGCCAGGACGACGACACGGGCGCCCTCGCCGACGACGTCCGCGACCGCGTCGAACACCTGGCGGTAACAGGTCACGCTGACGGAGATGTCGTACGACGGGTCGCGCAGGGTGAGGAACACGACGCCCGCGCCCGGGCGGCGCGACAGCTGCGTGATCTGTCCTTCGACCCACACGGCGCCGAGCCGGTCGATCCAGCCCCCGATGAGCCGCGACACCTCGCCTACGGGCAGGGGGGACTCCGGGGACGTGTTGACAGCCATGCGGCGAGCCTAACGGCCGGTGCCGACAATGCGGCTACGTGCCGTGGGGGCGGGGGAGCGTCGCCGGGTGCGGGTGCGGGTGCGGGTGCGGGTGCGGGCCGCAACCGATGGTCCGCGCCGGCCCTGGAAGCTGTCGTTCCGGTGCCGGACAGGGCTCCCGGTCTTCCCCGGCGGGCGGGGCGGCATGCGATCTCCGGGCCGCCGAACGCGGCCTTACGATGGGACGCATGACCGCTTCGTCTGGCCGCCGTGTCCTGCTCGCCGCCCCCCGGGGCTACTGCGCCGGTGTGGACCGCGCCGTGATCGCCGTCGAGAAAGCCCTGGAGCAGTACGGGGCCCCGATCTACGTCCGGCACGAGATCGTCCACAACAAGTACGTCGTGCAGACCCTGGAGAAGAAGGGCGCCATCTTCGTCGAGCGCACGGAGGAGGTGCCGCCCGGCAACATCGTCATGTTCTCGGCGCACGGCGTCGCCCCCGTCGTGCACGAGGAGGCCCGGCAGGGCCGCCTCGCCACCATCGACGCCACCTGCCCGCTGGTCACCAAGGTCCACAAGGAAGCCGTCCGGTACGCGGGCGAGGACTACGACATCCTCCTGATCGGCCACGAGGGCCACGAGGAGGTCATCGGCACCTCCGGCGAGGCCCCCGACCACATCCAGCTGGTCGACGGCCCCGAGGACGTCGCCAAGGTCGAGGTCCGCGACCCGTCGAAGGTGGTCTGGCTCTCCCAGACCACCCTCTCCGTCGACGAGACCATGGAGACCGTCGACGCCCTGAAGACGAAGTTCCCCGGGCTCGTCTCCCCGCCCAGCGACGACATCTGCTACGCCACGCAGAACCGTCAGCTCGCCGTGAAGCAGATGGGTGCCGAGGCCGAACTGGTCATCGTCGTCGGTTCGCGCAACTCCTCCAACTCCAAGCGGCTGGTCGAGGTCGCCAAGCTCGCCGGCGCCCGCGACGCCCACCTGGTGGACTTCGCCGCCGAGATCGACGAGGCCTGGCTGGACGGCGTGACGACGGTCGGCGTGACCTCCGGCGCCTCCGTGCCCGAGGTGCTGGTCGAGCAGGTCCTGGAGTGGCTCGCCGAGCGCGGCTACGCGGACGTGGAGCTGGTCAAGGCGGCCGAGGAGTCCATCACCTTCTCGCTGCCCAAGGAGCTCCGCCGCGACCTGCGCGACGAGGCGGCGGCCCTGGTCGCCGAGCGCGGCGGGAGCGGCACCGCCGGGGCGTGACCGTCCGTGGTCCGTCGTAACGTGGGAGCCATGCAGATCTTCGGCGTGGACATCGGCGGATCCGGGATCAAGGGCGCCCCTGTGGACCTCGACGGGGGCGGCCTGGCCCAGGAGCGCTGCAAGGTGCTCACCCCGCACCCGGCGACGCCCGACGGCGTCGCCGACGGGGTCAAGCAGGTCGTGGACCACTTCGGCTGGACCGGGCCGGTCGGCCTGACCTTCCCCGGCGTGGTCACCGGAGGCGCCATGGTCCGTACGGCCGCGAACGTGGACCGGGGCTGGATCGACACGGACGCGCGCGCGTTGTTCAGCGACCGGCTCGGCGGACTCCCGGTGACCGTGGTCAACGACGCGGACGCGGCGGGCGTCGCGGAGATGGAGTTCGGCGCCGGACGGGGCCGCCGGGGCACGGTCATCCTGCTCACCTTCGGCACGGGCATCGGCAGCGCCGTGTTCGTGGACGGTGCGCTGGTCCCGAACACCGAGCTGGGCCACCTGGAGCTGAACGGCCACGACGCGGAGAAGCGCGCCTCCAGCAAGGCCAAGGAGGACCACGACCTCAGCTGGGAGCGGTGGGCACGCCGCGTCCAGCGCTATCTGGCACACGTGGAGATGCTGTTCTCGCCGGAGCTGTTCATCATCGGCGGCGGGGTCAGCCGCAAGGCGAACAAGTTCCTGCACCTCATCGAGGACGTCAAGGCCGAGATCGTCCCCGCGCAGCTGCAGAACGACGCGGGAATCGTGGGCGCGGCGATGCGAGCGGCCCAGCAGGCCTAGCCCGTGGCCGGCGGCGCCGGGGACCGGACACCGGGAGACCCGGTCACCCGGCCCCGGCCGGTCGCGGTCGGGGCGGACTCGGAGCCGCCGACGGTCCAGGCGGGCTCAAGCCGTTGCCGGCGGTCCCGGTCCAGGCCGTTCGCGGTGCGGGCGGCTCAGCCGTTGCCGACGGTCCCGGACCCCCGTCTGTCGTGGTCCGGGCGGCTCAAGCCGTCGCCGACGGTCCCGGCCCCGGCCCCGGCCGGTCGTGGTCGGGGTGGGCTCACTGGTGCCGGCGGGCCCGTACCCACAGCACCCGGCGGGCCAGCACGATCACTCCGGCGACGAGCGTCCCCCCGTACAGCCAGCCGGCCTGGGTGGCGAGCACGGTGACCAGTCCCATCGCGCGGCCGAGCAGCCCCCCGCCGCTCTCGGCGACCGGCAGCAGCCCCACCGCGAACGCGATCGGCAGGACCACGGGCGCGGTCAGCACGTCCCCGCCGCGCACCCACAGCGCGGTCAGCACGCACACCGGCAGGAACAGCACGCAGTACACCGTCGGGGACGCCCCGAACAGCAGCTGGTCCAGGCAGCCGAGCAGGAACATCGCCGCCATGCAGAACAGCCCGCTGCCCAGCCCGGTCAGCCGGGGGTTCGGCAGCCGCCGGCCCGCAGGCCCCGGCCGCCCTTCCCACGGTGACCCGGAGGCCCACCCTTCCCGCGGCGGCCCGGAGCCCCGCGCCTGCCGCGCGGCCCGTCCGGCGCGCGGCGTGGATCTGCGCCCGCCGGCCCCGTGCCCGTCGCCCGGCCGGTGCCGCGCCTGCGGCGGCAGCGGGCTCTGCGGCGGGGTGCCGCGTCGCGGTCCGTCGTTCGGGGGTCGCGTTCTGTGTTGCTCCACAGGGACCAACCTAGGTCTGTTTATGTGCAGAATCGGCCCTGAGACACGCCGGTGAGGAGAGGTTGGCCGGGCGTTCGACCGTCTCGCGAGGCAGGTGTGCGGGACGCCGTAAACTGGTGGATCGGCCAGTGTCGGTCTCTGGCCCCTGGCAGCCCCTGGCCCACTCAACAACGGGAAGTCGCAACGTGTCGCTCACGATCGGAATCGTCGGCCTGCCCAATGTCGGCAAGTCGACCCTGTTCAACGCCCTGACCAAGAACGACGTGCTGGCGGCCAACTACCCGTTCGCCACGATCGAGCCCAACGTCGGCGTGGTCGGCGTGCCCGACGCCCGTCTCGCCCAGCTGGCGTCGATCTTCAAGTCGGAGCGCATCCTTCCGGCCACGGTCGACTTCGTGGACATCGCCGGCATCGTGCGCGGCGCCTCCGAGGGCGAGGGCCTGGGCAACAAGTTCCTCGCGAACATCCGCGAGTCCGACGCGATCTGCCAGGTCATCCGCGCCTTCAAGGACGAGAACGTCGTCCACGTCGACGGCAAGGTCTCGCCGAAGGACGACATCGAGACGATCAACACCGAGCTGATCCTCGCCGACCTCCAGACCATCGAGAAGGTCCTGCCCCGCCTCCAGAAGGAATCGCGGATCAAGAAGGACATCGCTCCCAAGGTCAAGGCCGTCGAGGAGGCCAAGGAGATCCTGGAGAAGGGCGACACGCTCTTCGCGCACGGCATCGTCCAGGGCACCGAGCGCAACGAGCTGCTGCACGACCTGCACCTGCTGACCACCAAGCCGTTCCTCTACGTCTTCAACGTCGACGAGGACGAACTGGTCGACGAGGAGTTCAAGAACGAGCAGCGCGCCCTGGTCGCCCCGGCCGAGGCGATCTTCCTCAACGCCAAGCTGGAGGCGGACCTCGCCGAGCTGGACGAGGAGGACGCCCTGGAGCTTCTGGAGTCGGTGGGCGCCGAGGAGCCCGGCCTCGCCACCCTGGCCCGCGTCGGCTTCAACACCCTCGGCCTCCAGACGTACCTGACGGCCGGCCCCAAGGAGTCCCGCGCCTGGACGATCAAGAAGGGCGCCACGGCCCCCGAGGCGGCCGGTGTCATCCACACCGACTTCCAGAAGGGCTTCATCAAGGCCGAGGTCATCTCCTTCGGCGACCTGGTCGAGACCGGCTCGGTGGCCGAGGCCCGCGCCAAGGGCAAGGCCCGCATGGAGGGCAAGGACTACGTCATGCAGGACGGCGACGTGGTGGAGTTCCGCTTCAACGTCTGATCGCATCCACAGAGGCGGCCTGACCTGCGAGGATGCTGGTCAGGCCGTCTTGCTGTCCGCAGGAGTCCGCACACCTTCGGAGGTCAGACGGTGCGGATGACGGGAGCAGGCTTGACGTCCTGGGCGTCGATGAGGGCGCGGATGTCGTCCGGGTCGGAGGTCCAGATGATCGCCAGGGAACGTAGAGAAGAGCGGCCTGCGCACAGTGGGCCGTGTTCTCGAAGCGGGCCCCTACCGGTTGCGCCGGATTCCCGGGGTGGGGCAGCGCACTGTCGACCAGATGCTCGGGGCGGCTCGCCGAACTTTCCGAGGCGGTGGAGAGCTGTCTGGGTGCTCTCGACAAGGACAGTCAGCCCACGGGCTACCTCTTCATGTGCCGCACGCGCGGCACATGGCGTACGCGGACTTCACGTAGCCGCAGTCAGGCGGCTGCTACGGCCGGGTCCAGCCGTTGGCGAACTCGCATTGGAGGTCCGCCCAGCGGCGCTGTTCGGCGGGGATGTGGCTGGGGTAGCCGAGGCGTCCCACGCCCTTGACCCACTCGTCCCAGAGGCCGTCGGGTTCAGTGAGGCGGTCGGCGTGGTGGGTGCCGAGGAGGGCGTCGAGGCGGAGGAGAGCGCCCAGGGCGGCGGGCTGGTCGTAGTGCAGGTCGGTGCGGGGGAGGTAGTGGTCGAGGTAGGCGGTGAGGATCTCGGCGTCGGCGTGGGTGCCGAAGCGGGTCAGGGCGAAGCAGTAGGCGCTGCCGGAGTAGCAGACCTCGCTGGCCAGGAGCAGGTCGCCGATGCGTGCTCGGAACCGTTCGCGGCGATCGACGCCGATCAGCCAGGCGGCGGTGAGGCGCGAGCGCCATTCGTACCCGAGGAGGGATTCCAGTTCCTCGTCGGTGATCGCGGCGGCGTCATTCAGCAGGTGCCGGGTGAAGCGGGTGGTGTGCCACCACCGGGGGCCGAGGAACCGCCCGCCGTTCAGTACGAGGTAGCGCGGGAGGCCCCCGTACGTCCTCGTCACGTAGCTCTCGACCACATGGCCGTAGCCGATCTCGTCGGGGTGCTGGGACGGCATCGGTCACCTCTCCGGATACAGGTCGATACGGTCGATCCAGGTGGGCGCGACGAAGATGTTGTCGCCGGCGGGGGCTTCGGAGGCTTCCAGGAGGGACCAGGTGCGGGACTCTTCGACCGGAACTGGACTCCGTCGTCCTCCCAGAAACAGACGGGACAGATCTCGTACGAGCCAGGCATCCTGCCCAGCACGCGGTGCCCGCAGCACGGGCAGGGGTAGGAGTCGCTCACCTGCGCAGTCTTGTTGCAGGTCCGTCGGCTTGCCATGGATTTCTCTGCCTCGGGATCTTCGGCCAGTCCCCAGCCAGTCCGCAGGACGCCCGTAAACGGCTGTCGGGAGTCAACGCGTGGCAGCGGTGAAAATTCCAGGTCAGGGGCGCATGGGAGGCTCCGGCGCAGGTCAGGATCGGGCCGCAGGCGTTTCGCTTCGACGTGTGATCGTCTGATCACCCGCACGCTGGACCGCTTGGTAGATGTGCAGATCAGAAGGGGCCGGACTCGTCGGAGTCCGGCCCCTTGCGTGTTGCCGTGTCGGCTTCGCCGTGACTTCTAGTCGCTCCGCCGCGGGGTGAGTTCGGCGAGGTTCAGGGTGATGTCGAAAGGCACAGGCCGCTTCAGGGCGTCCCGGAAGATGCCGGCGGGCGCGTAGGCGCCGGTCGGCTCGTCGAGTTCGTAGACGTGCACGACGGGGGCGCCGTCCTCGTCCTCGACGCACCAGTAGTGCGGGATGCCGGCCTGCGCGTACTTGCGGAGCTTGACCGTGCGGTCCCGGTGGGCGGACTCGGGCGAGACGACCTCGATGACGAGGAGCACCTCATCGGGCGTGAACCAGGTGCGGTCGCCGTCATAGGCGGCCGTCGTCAAGAGCAGATCGGGCTCGGGCCGGTTTCGCTCGTCGAGCTTTATGGTCATCTCGCGGCCGACACTGACATCGCCGGGCGCCTGGTCCATGAGGGCGACGGTGAGCATGGTGACGAGGTGGCCGTGCCACCACCGCTGGGGCGACATCATGAAGACCAGGGCTCCGTCGATCAGCTCGGTGTGGCGGGGTGCCTCGGGGAGGCGGTCCAGGTCCTCCGCGAACCAGCCTTCCGCGCGTGGCGGGCGCATCCAGTCGGGCAGTGCGGTCATGGCTCAACCGTAGCGACTCGGCGGGACCCGGGCCACGAGATCGCCGACCGGGTGACCGCCGTCCCTGTGCCCTGAAGGCCGAGATCTTCCGCCGGTGCCGGTGCCGGTGCCGGTGCCGGTGCCGTGCTGACGTGGATCATCTGGCGGACCGTTTCTGCGGGTGAGAGCGTTGTGGTTGATCCAACCGGTGGACGGCCGCGCCGGCGGCGGGGCTGCGGGACGTTCCGTCGCGGCGTCTGAGCCCGAGGGCGGGGCGCCAGGTGGAGCGGCAGGGGGCGGCTGGCGGTGGGCCGCCCCCTTCGCCGTGCGTCACTGCTCG
>NZ_JAERRH010000040.1 GCF_016741855.1 Streptomyces musisoli
CTGACGGCTGAGCGGTTCGTGGCCAGTCCGTTCGTGCCGGGTGAGCGGATGTATCGCACGGGTGATCTGGCGCGCTGGAACGCGGACGGGACGCTGGAGTTTCTGGGGCGTGCGGACTTCCAGGTGAAGATCCGTGGGTTCCGTGTCGAACTCGGCGAGGTCGAAACGGTGCTGGCCGGGCATCCGCGGGTCGGTCAGGTGGCGGTGATCGCGCGTGAGGACCGGCCGGGCGACAAGCGCCTGGTCGCCTACGTCGTGCCGGCAGGTGACGCCGAGCGGCCGGATCCGGCAGAACTGCGGCGGTATGCGGGTGAGCGGCTGCCGGACTTCATGGTGCCGGCGGCCGTGGTGATGCTCGACGACCTCCCGCTGACGGTCAACCGCAAGCTCGACCGCCGGGCCCTGCCCGCCCCCGAGTACCCCTCGGTGACCGCCTCGCGGGCTGCGCGCAACGCCCACGAGGAGGTGTTGTGCACGCTGTTCGGCGAGGTGCTCGGCCTGGAGCAGGTCGGCGTCCACGACGGGTTCTTCGACCTGGGCGGGCACTCCCTGCTCGCGACCCGGGTCGTCAGTCGCATCCGCACCACCCTCGGCGTGGAACTGCCCCTGCGGGCGCTGTTCGAGGCCCCCACCGTCGCCCGGCTCGCCGAGTACATGGCCGAGGCGGACACGGCGCGCACGGCACTCGCCCCGATGGCGCGGCCCGAGCGACTGCCGCTGGCGTTCGCCCAGCGCCGGATGTGGTTCCTCAACCGGTTCGAGGACACGGACGCGGCCACGTACAACCTGCCCGTCGCCCTGCGGCTGACCGGCGCAATCGACCGTGCCGCCCTGGCGGGCGCCCTCCGGGACGTCGTCGAGCGGCACGAGTCGCTGCGCACGGTCTTCCCGGAGGGGGCCGACGGTGTTCCGTACCAGCGGATCCTTCCCGTGGCGGAGGCGTGGTCCGGGCTCGACACGGTCGAGGTGGACTCGGCGGAGGAACTGGAGACGAGGCTCACCGAGCAGGCCTCCCGCGGCTTCGACCTGACCCGTGAACTTCCGTTGCGCACAACGCTGTTCATCGGTGACGGGGCTCACACCCTGCTGGTGGTGTTGCACCACATCGCGGGTGACGGCTGGTCGATGGCGCCGCTGGCGCGGGACATCACGACGGCTTACGGGGCGCGGAGCGAAGGGCTCGCCCCGGAGTGGGAGCCGTTGCCGGTGCAGTACGCGGACTACGCCCTGTGGCAGCGTGAACTGCTGGGGGCCGAGTCCGACCCGGACAGCGTCCTCTCCGTCCAGCTGGCGCACTGGACCCGGGCACTCGCCGGCCTGCCCGAGCAACTCGAACTGCCCACGGACCGGCCCCGGCCCTTGGTCGCCTCGTACCGGGGCGACAGCGTGCCGGTGGAGATCAGCGCGGATGTGCACTCTGCTCTCACCGCTCTCGCACGCGAATCGGGTGCGAGCGTGTTCATGGTGCTCCAGGCGGCCTTCGCCACGCTCCTGTCTCGTCTGGGTGCGGGGACGGACATTCCGATCGGTTCGCCGGTCGCGGGCCGTACGGACGAGGCGTTGGACGATCTGGTCGGGTTCTTCGTGAACACGCTGGTCCTGCGCACGGACCTGTCCGGGAACCCCACGTTCCGTGAGCTGATCGGGCGGGTGCGAGAGGCGGACCTGGCGGCCTACGCGCACCAGGACGTGCCGTTCGAGCACCTGGTCGAGGTGCTCAACCCGACGCGCTCCATGTCCCGCCACCCGCTCTTCCAGGTGTCCCTGGTGCTCCAGAACAACGCCCAGGCCGACCTCCGCATCCCGGGCGTGACCCTGGCCGGTGAGTCGGCACTTCCGGCGGTGGCCAAGTTCGACCTGTCGCTGGCGCTGCGCGAGCAGTACACCGCCGCCGGCGACCCGGCCGGTGTCACGGGCGGCCTGGAGTTCGCCTCCGACCTCTTCGACGCCGCCACCGTCCGCCTCCTCGCCGATCGGCTGACCCAGCTGCTCGCGGCCCTCGTGTCCGACCCCGGCCGGCCGGTCGGGGACGCGGACATCCTCACCGCGGACGAGCGACGGGCACTGGGCTGGGACCGGACCCCGGTGGCCGAGGACGCCATCGCCACGCTGCCCTCGCTGTTCGAGGAACAGGTGGCTCGGACGCCCGACGCCGTGGCGGTCACCGGTGACGGCATCCGGCTGACGTACGCCGAGCTGGACGCCCGGGCCAACCGCCTGGCCCGCCTGCTGGCCGGCCGGGGAGTCGGCCCCGAGTCGGTCGTCGCACTACTGCTGCCGCGCTCCGTGGAACTCCTGGTGGCGATGGTCGCCGTGGCCAAGTCCGGAGGCGCGTACCTGCCGGTCGACCCGGCCTACCCGGCCGAACGCATCACCCTGTTGCTGTCCGACGCGCAACCGGCCGTCCTGCTCACCGACGGGACGCCTGACGTGGCGGTGACCGGCCGACTCGACACGGACTCGACCGTGCTGCTCTTGGCGGACCTGGAACGGGAGTCGTCGGAGCTGGACACCGCGGCCCTGAGCGACGCCGAACGACGAGCCGTGCTCCGCCCGGACCATCCCGCGTACGTGATCTACACGTCGGGCTCCACGGGCCGGCCCAAGGCAGTTGTGGCCACGCACCGGGGCATCGGCGGACACCTGCGGTGGATGGCACGGGCGTATCCGCTCGACGGACGAGACAACGTGCTGGCCCGCACCTCGCCGAGTTTCGACGCCTCCGTGTGGGAGCTGTGGCTTCCCCTGGTGTCCGGAGCCACCGTGCAGGTGGTCCCGGCCGCGGTGGCGGCGGACCCGGAGCGTCTGGCGGCGTACGTGCACGAGAACGGGACGACCGTGGCGCAACTGGTGCCCTCCCTCGTCCCCGCCGTGTGCGACGCGGCGGAGGCGATCGGCGGTCCGGCGCGGCTGCGCCGGCTGTTCCTGGGCGGTGAGCCGCTTCCGGGCGCGGTCGTGGAGCGCGTCTCCCGGGTCTGGGGCGTGCCGTGCGTCAACCTGTACGGCCCGACCGAGACGACCGTGCAGGTCACCCACCGCGAGGTGGGGCCCGGCGCCGCCGTGCCCGGTGAGTCCGTCGTGCCGCTGGGGACCCCGGTCGACGGCATGCGTGCGTACGTGCTCGACGACCGTCTGCGGCCGGTCGCGGACGGCGTGGCCGGCGAGCTGTACCTGGCCGGCCCCCAGCTGGCGCGCGGGTACAAGGAGCGCCCCGGCCTGACGGCGGAGCGGTTCGTCGCCGATCCCCACGGCCCGGCCGGCGGGAGGATGTACCGCACCGGAGACGTCGTACGGCGCCGTCGCGGCGGGCTGGAGTTCGTGTGGCGCGCCGACGACCAGGTCAAGCTGCGTGGCTACCGCATCGAACTCGGCGAGGTGGAGGCCGCTCTGACCGCTCTGCCCGAGATCGACCGCGCGGCGGTCGCGGTGCGGGACAACGCGCGCGGCGAGAAGGTGCTCGCCGCCTACCCGGTGGCCGCGCGCGGCACGTCGGTGGACCCCGGCGCGCTGCGCCGCTCGCTCGCTGCGGTGCTGCCGGACTTCATGGTGCCGACGGCCATCGTCCCGCTGGACGCGCTGCCGTTGGGCGTGCACGGAAAACTGGACCGCCGCGCGCTTCCCGCGCCGGACGCCGCCACGACGTCCGGCCGGGCCCCGCGCAACCCGCAGGAACAGGCGCTGTGCGGGTTGTTCGCCGAGGTGCTGGGGACCGCGTCGGTGGGGATCGACGACAGTTTCTTCGCGCTGGGCGGGCACTCGCTGTCGGCGGTGCGCCTGGTGAGCCGCATCCGGTCGGTCTTCGGGGCCGAGCTGTCCGTACGGGCGCTGTTCGAGGCGCCGTCGGTGGCGGAACTCGTCCACCGCTTCGGCAGGACGGACGGCGGCCACGACGGCCTCGGGGTGCTGTTGCCGCTGCGTGCGGCCACCGGGCCCGCCGGGTCCGGGCCGGCGCCGCTGTTCTGCGTGCACCCGGCGGGCGGGCTGAGCTGGCCGTACGCGGGCATCCTCCCGCACCTCGCCCCCGACCAGCCCGTGTACGGACTCCAGGCGCGCGGCATCGCCGAAACCGCCGAACTGCCCGGCACCATCGAGGAGATGGCCGCCGACTACGTCGCACAGCTGCGCACCGTGCAGCCGACCGGACCGTACCGGATCCTGGGCTGGTCCCTGGGAGCGGTGATCGCGCACGCCATGGCGACCGAGCTGCAGGAGCAGGGCGAGGAGGTGTCACTGCTCGCGCTGCTGGACGGCTATCCGGCGGGGGAGCCCGTCGCGGAGGCCGACGGAACCTGCCCCGAGGCCGCGGAGCGGCGGATCCTGCGCGGTCTGCTCCAGGGAATGGGGCTGGTGGACCCCTCGACCGGGGACGGCCAAGAGCCGACGCTGTCCGAGGCAATCGCGCTGCTGCGTGCACACGGCGGGGTGCTGTCCGGGTTCGACGAGACCGTCCTGGCGCGCCTCCTGGCGGCCTGTGTGAACGGGACGCGGCTCGCGGCCCGGTACACGCCGGCGGTCTTCCACGGTGACGTCGTGTTCTTCACGGCGGCCGCCGAACGGGAGGCCCGCGGCACTGGCCACGACGTCCACTTCTCGGCGTGGGAAGCCCATGTGGCCGGCTCCGTGGAGAACTACGACGTCGACTGCGCACACACCGATATGACGGCCGCCGCGCCGGTCCAGGAGATCTCCAGGGTGATCGCCCAGGAACTCCGCAAGCGCGGCTGAGGCCGCGTCCGGGCGCGAGGAGCGCCCCTCCCCTTCACGGACGACGTGGTCCGTGGCCGTGCGATGCGGCCACGGCCACGTGCCTGAGCAAGAAGAAAGAAGAGAGCGAACTGATGCAGTACAGCCCCGCAGGGGAAGGCGTCCGGCTCGATCACGTCGAGTTCTTCGTGGCCGATGCGGCTGCCCACGCCGCCACGATGGTGGACCAGTTCGGCTTCCGCGCCTGCGGAGACACCGGCCCCGGGGAAGACGGCCCCAGCCGCTCCGTGGCCGTGCGCCAGGGCGACGCGGCCATCGTGTTCACCCAGGGCACGGCGGAGGAGCACCCGGCCGCCGTGTACGTCGACCGGCACGGCGACGGCGTCGGCGGCATCACGCTGCGCGTCGACGACGTACGGGCGGTCTTCGCCCACGCCGTTGCGAACGGGGCCACCGTCGTCGAGGAACCGGTGGACCTGGCGGACGACGTGGTCGCGACCACCGCGGTGATCGGCGGATTCGGCGACGTCGTGCACCGCCTGGTCCAGCCCGCGCCGGCAGCCGATCCGCGCGGTGTCCTGCTCCCCGGCTTCAGGGCTGTCTCCGGCGCGGAAGCCGCGGCCTCGGCCGAGCGGGGCATCGTGCACGGCATCGACCACTTCGCGGTCTGTCTGGCGGCCGACGGCCTCACCCCGGCCGTCGAGTTCTACCGGCGGGCGCTCGGTCTCCGGGAGATCTTCGAGGAGCGCATCCTCGTCGGAGGCCAGGCGATGATCTCGAAGGTCGTGCAGAACGCCGCACGCGACGTCACGTTCACCCTCATAGAGCCCGACCTGACCGCCCAGCCGGGCCAGATCGACGCGTTCCTCAAGGACCACGACGGGGCGGGCGTCCAGCACATCGCGCTGGCCGCCAGGAACATCGTCGGCACCGTCGCGGACCTCACGGGCCGCGGCATCGGCTTCCTCACTACGCCCGCCGCCTACTACGACATGCTGGGCGACCGGCTGTCCCCGCGGGCCTACACGGTGGAGCAGCTGCGCGAGCTGGGCATCCTGGCCGACGAGGACCACGGCGGACAGCTCTTCCAGCTCTTCGCCAAGTCGACGCACCCGCGCCGGACGTTCTTCTGGGAGGTCATCGAGCGGCTCGGCGCGAAGACCTTCGGCACACGAAACATCAAGGCCCTGTACGAAGCCGTCGCCCGCGACCAGGAGCAGGTCCACCCGGCACCCGGAGGCGGACGAGCATGAGCACCCTCGACACGGCACCACCCACCGGAGCGGCCCGCAGCGCCGGCAGCGCCGCGTGGCTGACCTCCACCGACGCTCAGCGGGCCGCCGCCCTGGCCCTGCCCCAGGACGTCCGGGACTTCTTGGAGGGCGGCAGCGGCGCCGAGGCGACGCTCGCCGCCAACCGGGCCGCGTTCGAGGACCTGTTCCTCGTGCCGCGCGTCCTGGCGGACGCCTCGGCGACCAGCACTGCGGCCACCGTCCTCGGTGCCCCTGCGGCCATGCCCGCGGGCATCGCACCCATGGCGTACCAGCGGCTCTTCCATCCCGACGGCGAGCCGGCCGCCGCCCGCGCCGCGCAGGCCGCCGGCATCCCCTACGTGGCCGGAATGCTGAGCACCTGCCCGCTGGAGGAGATCACCGCGGTCTGCTCGCAGACCTGGCTCCAGCTGTACTGGCTGCGCGACCGGGCGCTGCTGACGGATCTGGTCGACCGGGCCGAGGCCGCCGGTTGCTCGGCGCTCGTCCTGGCGGTCGACGTCCCCCGGATGGGGCGGCGGCTACGGGACATGCGCAACGCCTTCGCGCTGCCGCGGGACATCGTGGCGGCCAACTTCCCCCCTTCCGAGACGCATTCCGCACGCCGCGGCGCGGCCGGCACGTCGGCGGTGATGGTGCACACCAGCGAGGCGTTCGACCCGACTCTGTCCTGGGACGACGTGGCATGGCTGCGCGGGCGGACCGAACTGCGGCTGGTCATCAAGGGAGTCTTGCACCCCGAGGACGCCGCGCGCGCCGTCGAACTGGGGGCCGACGCCGTCGTGGTGTCCAACCACGGTGGGCGCCAGCTGGACGGAGCGGTGCCCGCGCCGAGCGTGCTGCCCGCCGTGTGCGACGCCGTCGCGGGCCGGGGCGAAGTGCTGCTCGACGGCGGCGTGCGCTCCGGTACGGACGTGCTCAAGGCGCTCGCGCTCGGTGCGTCGGCGGTACTGGTGGGCCGCCCCGTCCTGTGGGGTCTTGCGGCCGACGGGCAGCGCGGCGTGGAGCGCGTCCTGTCGCTGCTGCGCACCGAGCTGGAGGACGCGCTGGTCCTGTCGGGCTGCACCGACGTGACACGGGCGAGCGGCCTGGACGTCGTGCCGAGGGGCATCCCGCTGTCCCCCGCCGCCCTGCGAAAGGGGCCACGGTGGTGACGGCGGAACTGCGCGCGGTCGAGCTGCACGCATCGCTGACCGACGCGTCGCTGTCGTCGATGAACTTCCTCAACGAGGTCGCCCAGCGGTTTCCCGCGGCGATCTCCTTCGCCGCGGGCCGCCCGCACGAGGCGAACTTCGACGTGGCCCTGATCCACGAGTACCTCGACACGTACTGCCGCCACCTGGCGGAGACCGAGCGCCGCAGCGAGGAGGAGGTGCGGCGCACCCTGTTCCAGTACGGCCGCACCAAGGGCATCGTCCACGAGCTGGTCGCCCGAAACCTGGAGGCCGACGAGGACATCGCCGTCGATCCCGAGGCGATCGTGGTGACCGTGGGCTGCCAGGAGGCGATGGTCCTGATCCTGCGGGCGCTGCGCCGCGACGAGCGGGACGTGCTGCTGGCGGTGTCGCCGACGTACGTGGGTATCACCGGGGCCGCGCGGCTGGTGGACATGCCCGTGCTGCCGGTGCGCTCCGGCGACGGCGGTGTCGACCTGGCCGACCTGGCCGCCGTAGTGCGCCGGGCCCGCTCCGAAGGACTGCGACCCCGCGCGTTCTACGTCGTTCCCGACTTCTCCAACCCGGCGGGGGAGACCCTGCCGATCGAGCAGCGCCACCGACTCCTGCGGCTCGCCGAGGAATCGGACTTGCTGCTGCTGGAGGACAACCCCTACGGGTTGTTCCGGGCGAGGGGTGGGCGACTGCCGACGCTGAAGGCGCTGGACCGTAGCCGCCGCGTGGTCTACCTCGGCTCGTTCGCCAAGACCGGGCTGCCCGGCGCCCGTGTGGGATACGCGGTCGCGGACCAGCTCGTCGACGGCGGCACCGGGGGCGCCCCCACCCTGTTCGCGGACGAACTGTCCAAGATCAAGAGCATGCTGACGGTCAACACGTCCCCCGTCGCGCAGGCGGTGATCGGGGGCAAGCTGATCACCTATGACTACAGTCTGCTGCGGGCCAACGAGCGCGAGATCGCCACCTACGCCCGCAACCTGCGCCAGGTCCTCAATGGGCTGGCACGCCGCTTCCCCGGCCCCCGCGACGGACAGGCCCCACAGGTCACCTGGAACAGCCCGGCCGGAGGCTTCTTCGTCGTGGTGACCGTGCCCTTCCGCGTCACCGACCAGCTCCTGGCGCAGTCGGCGCAGGAGTACGGAGTGATCTGGACCCCCATGCACCACTTCTACGACGGCGCCGGCGGTGAGCACCAACTGCGCCTGTCCTGCAGTCTGCTGGAATCGGGCCCGCTCGACGAGGGCCTCGACAGGCTCGCCGCTTTCATCCGGGACCGGGTGTGATACGGCAGACGAAGCAGCGGCGCCCGGCTGGCCCCGCCCCAGCCCCCAAGCGGCGAGGACTGCGCCGCCTGCTGTCGTACAGCCTTCGCCACCGCCGTACGGTCGCGTGCGCGCTCGTGGCCACGCTGCTGGCCACCGGCGCGGCGCTGCTGGTGCCGCTGATCCAGCGCACGGTCGTCGACCGGGTCGTCCTCACCGGCGACCTGGGCCTGCTGCCCTGCGTCTCCGCCCTGGTCGCCACCGGTCTCGTACGGTTCGGCGCGGGCGCCGCACGGCGCTACCTCGCCGCCCGGCTCTCGTACGACGTGCAGTACGACCTGCGCAACGACATCTTCCGCACCCTGTCCGGGCTCGATGGCGTGCGCCAGGACGAGCTGAGAGCCGGACAGGTCGTCAGCAGGGCGATCTCCGACCTCACGATGGTGCAGGGGCTGCTGATGCTCCTGCCGCATGTGCTCGCCGGCGCGCTGATGCTCGTCCTCGCGCTGGGCGTCATGCTGGTGCTGTCCCCCGCCTTGACCCTGGTCATGCTGCTGGTGCTGCCGCTCCTGCTGTTCACCGCGCTGCACAGCGACCGGCGCATGTACGGTGCGGCCCGCGAGGCGCAGCAGTGCGAGGCGCTGGCGGCCGGGGTCGTCGACGACTCCATCGCCGGCGTCCGCGTCGTGAAGGGCTTCGCCCAGGAGGCCAGGGAAGTGCGGCGCCTGGAGGCGGCCGCGCACCGGCTGTTCACGGCCCGCTCCCGCGTCGTACGGCTCAACGGCCTGTACGGCGCGACGCTGCAGGCCCTGCCGCTGCTCGGACAGGTCGGCATACTGGCCCTCGGCGGGTGGATGGCGGCCCGGGGGAACATATCGGTCGGCACGTTCGTGGCGTTCACCACCTACCTCGCCGAGACGGTGGTACCCATGCGCGGCCTCGCAGCCCTGGTGACCGGGGTCAACCAGGCCCGCGCCAGCGTCGAGCGGGTCTTCGAGGTCATCGACACACGCCCCCTCGTCACCGAGGCACGCGACGCGGTACCCCTGCCCCGATCGGCCCCGCCGACCGTCGAACTGGACGGCGTGACCTTCGGATACGACTCCGAAGCGCCGGTACTGAAGGACCTCACACTGACGGTCGCGGCCGGGGAGACCCTCGCCCTGGTCGGCGCCGCAGGCTCCGGCAAGTCGACGGTGACCGCGCTGCTGCCCCGCTTCTACGACGTGCAGCAGGGCGCCGTCCGCGTCGGCGGCACCGACGTGCGCGACCTGACCCTCGACTCGCTGCGCTCCGCGTTCGGCCTGGTGCCCGAGGACAGTTTCCTGTTCTCCGGCAGCGTTCGGGACAACATCGCCTACGGCCGCCCCGACGCCACCGACGAGGAGGTGCGCGCCGCGGCCCGGGCCGCCGGCGCGCACCGGTTCGTGGCGAAATTCGCCGAGGGCTACCGCACCCCCGTCGGTGAACGCGGCCTGACCCTGTCCGGCGGGCAGCGCCAGCGGCTCGCGCTCGCCCGCGCCCTGCTCACCGCCCCCCGGATCCTGCTGCTCGACGACGCCACGTCGCACGTGGACCCGCGCACCGAGGCTGAGATCCACCGTACGCTGCGGGAGATCACCCGCGACCGCACCACCGTGCTCGTCGCCCGCCGCCGCTCCACCCTCGAACTGGCGGACCGGATAGCCGTACTCGACGAAGGCCGGCTCGTGGACGCGGGCACGCACAGCGAGCTCATGGCTCGCTGCGCCCGCTACCGGGCCCTGCTCGCACAACAGGAGGAGACGGTGCCAGGACCGGCACCTGCGGCTGCCGGTCCGGTACCGTCGGCGCCCGGTCCCGTGCCGGCGGCCGCCGGTCCCGTGCCGGTACGGCCCGCTCCGCGGGTACCGGCGCGACTCACCGAGGCGGCGATCGCGCCCGCCCCGCGGCCCGAAGCGGACTACGGGCCCGCGCGGTTGCTGCGGCCCTTCCGCGTGGCCCTCGCGCTCGGTGCGCTGCTGGTGGTGCTCGACGCCCTGGCCGGCGTCTTCGTCCCGCTGTTCATCCGCGGCGGTATCGACGACGGCGTCCGACAGGCGGCCACGGGAGCCGTCCTGGCGACGGCCCTGGCGGCCGGCGCCGTCGTTGTGGCGGGCTGGTGCGTGAGCGTCGCACAGATCCGGGTCACCGGCGCCACCGGCGAACGCATCCGCTACCTCCTGCGGCTGCGAGCCTTCGCCCATCTGCACCGGCTCGACCTGCAGTACTACGAACGCGAGTCGTCCGGGCGGATCATGACCCGGCTGACCGCCGACGTGGAGGCCGTCGCCTCGTTCGCCCAGACCGGTTTCGCCACCTTCGCCGTGAGCGTGCTGTCGACGCTCATCATGCTGGCGCTGCTGTTCTCCCTGGACTGGCCGCTGGCGCTGGTGGTCTGCGCCGCCGTGCCGGTCCTGCTGCTGGTGACCGCCCTGTTCCGGCCCGCTTCGGCCAGGTCCTACGACGCAGCACGCGAGAAGGCCGGTGTGGTCAACGCGCTCTTGCGCGAGAGCACCGAAGGACTGCGGGTGGCCCAGGCTTTCGGCCGCACCGGCGCCGACGCGGAACGATTCGCACACCACGCGGACTCCTACCGCGGGGCCCGTCTCAAGGCGCAGCGTCTCATGGCGGTCTACTTCGGGTTCGTGGAGTTCCTGCCCGAAGGTGTCGCCTCGTGCGTCCTCGTGTTCGGCGCGAGCCGCGTCAGGGACGGCGACCTCACGGTGGGCACCCTCGTCGTCCTGCTGCTGTACGTCTCGGCGTTCTTCGCCTCGGTGCTCCAGCTGTCACAGGTCCTCGACGGATACCAGCAGGCCGCGACAGGCTTCCGCCGGATCCAGGAACTGTTCCACGACCCCGCGGACACCCCGCAGGCCGAGACGCCCCTGCCGGTGGAACGGCTCGCCGGCCACATCCGGTTCGAGGACGTCCGCTTCCGCTACCGGGGCGCGCACAGCGATGCACTGGCGGGGATCGACCTCACCGTCCCGGCGGGGCAGACCCTCGCGCTGGTCGGTGAGACGGGCGCGGGCAAGTCGACCCTCGTGAAACTCGTGGCGCGGTACTACGACGTCACTTCCGGCACCCTGCGCGTGGACGGACACGACATACGCGACCTGGACGGCACCGCCTACCGCAGGCGCCTCGGCATCGTTCCGCAGGAGAGCCATCTGCAGGCGGGAACAGTGGGCGAGGCCATCGCCTACGGACGCCCCGGCGCGAGCCGCACCGAGATCGAGGCCGCGGCCCAGGCGGTGGGAGCGCACGAGCTGCTCTCCCGGTTGCCCGGCGGGTACGCGCACCCGGTGGCCGAAGGCGGCCGGAACCTCTCAGCGGGGGAGCGCCAGCTCATCGCCCTGGCCCGGGCCCAGCTCGTCGAGCCGGACGTCCTCGTCCTCGACGAGGCCACGTCCGCTCTCGACCCGGCCACCGAGGCCGCCGTGACGCGGGCCATCGGCAGGCTGAGTGCCGGGCGCACCGCGCTGATCGTCGCCCACCGCCCCGACACGGCCGCCCGCGCGGACCGGGTCGTCCTCATCGACGACGGCCGCGTCGTCGCCTCGGGCACCCACCGGGAACTGATGGCGGCGGACGGACGCTACGCCCGGCTGTGGCGGGACGAGACACCTGCCCGCGCACCCGCCGCCCCGTGACCCCCGTTCCGGAGCCGCCCACGGCCTCCGGAACCGATGCACGAAAACCGATGTTCTGAAGAGGAGCACCTTCCATGCCCGTTTCCACCATCGTGGCGACGTCGTCGTCCGATCTGAAGTCCGCCTACGACAAGGACGGTCACTGCTCACTGCCCTACCGCTTCACCGACGGCTCGGTCGAGCTGCTGCGTCGGCGCGTGGCCGCGATCAGCGCCCAGACCCGGCCGGAGGTGGTGCACGAGAAGGACAGCGGTGTCGTCCGGGCCATCCACGGCTGCCACGAGTTCGACGACGTGTGCCGGGCCCTGGTGAGCCACCCGGTACTCGTGGAACTGGCCCGGACGCTGATCGGCGGGCCGGTGTACGTGTACCAGTTCAAGGTCAACCTGAAACAGGCCCGCGAAGGCGCGGCCTGGCCCTGGCACCAGGACTTCGCGTTCTGGAGCCAGGAGGACGGCATGCCGCGGCCCGACGCCGTCAACATCGCCGTCCCCCTGGACGACGTCCACGAGGACAACGGCCCGCTGCTGGTGATCCCCGGCTCGCACGACCTGGGGCTCTTCGACCTGCCCGTCCGCTCGGAGCGGACCTCCGACTGGCGCCAGCACGTGTCCGACGACCTGGCGTACACCGTGAGTGCGGAGCGCGCCGAACGGATGATCGAGGAACGGGGCAAGGCTCTGATCCTGGGCGGCGCGGGTTCCCTGCACGCATTCCACCCGAGCAT
The DNA here is from genome assembly GCF_016741855.1 of Streptomyces musisoli. Taxonomy (GTDB): domain Bacteria; phylum Actinomycetota; class Actinomycetes; order Streptomycetales; family Streptomycetaceae; genus Streptomyces; species Streptomyces musisoli. The sequence continues at coordinate 12,811 of NZ_JAERRH010000040.1, forward strand.
CGTCCACTCGTCGTCGAACAACCGCTCCGCCGACCGGCGTGCGCTGCTGCTGATCACCTACAACGCCGTGGACAACGCGCCGGCCGACCCGACCCGCCCGCCCTTCCTGGTCGGCCGGGACACCACGCCGGTGGTGGCCCGCGGTGACGAGCGGCTCGTGGTGGAGCCGGCGTGAGGAGTCGGCCGACCAGGCGGTGGCGGGAGGCGCTCAGCCGGCTGCTGCGCACGACGGTGGAGCCCGTGTGCTGCCCCGTCTGCGCCGCGATCCACGCGCGCGGCCTGCGCCCACCCGGCCACGGGGCGACGCAGTAGGTACGGCTCCGGCGGCCCGCGCTCCTGCCGGCCCCCGTCGTGCCCCCCGAGGCGATCGGTCTCGATGAGGGCCGGCATGCGCGCGGCGGTCAGCGGGTTCTCGGGGTCGGCCGCGGCGGCCAGCAGCCGGGCGGCCGTCCCGGCCGGCTCATCCGGCGGGACCTGTGCACCAGCCCTGCGCCGGGCGCTGACGAGAGCCCTGCAAGGACTACCCGGGGTGCGCTTTTCCTGACCTCCTCCGGTCTGCTGCTTGCGCGGCAGCTGGGCATCCCTGGCCCGACCTCGCTTCCAGCGTCGTCAGCGTGGACGGTTTCTGCCAGGACTCGGTCGAGCGAGGCTCGCCGGCTTGATCAAGCTGCATCAGCGAGGAGCCGTCCATCGGTGGACGCTGCCCGCGCCGTCGCTGGTGACCCGAGGACGTTTCCCAGGACTGGAGAGCGATCGCCCGGCAATGAGCAAGGGGTGACACGCATCGCAATCGTCGTACTGACTCTTGTCGCAGGTGCATTGGCGTCCCTGGCAGCGGCCTGGATCGACCTTTGGTGGTTGATCGTCGCCGTACCGGTGATGCTGCTGGGCTTGATGGGAGCGCGGGATCTGCTGCAACGCCGGCATTCGGTGTTGCGCAACTATCCGGTCCTCGGCCATGCCCGCTTCCTCATGGAGCGCATACGCCCGGAGCTGCAGCAGTACTTCATCGAGCGGAACTACGACGGCCGTCCCTTCGACCGGGACGTACGCAGCATCGTCTACGAGCGCGCCAAGGGCACGGACGCGGAGGAGCCGTACGGCACCGAACGGGACGTGTATCAGCCGGGGCACGAGTTCCTGGTTCCGTCGATGGCGCCGCGCCCGGTGCCGAAGGACCCGCCGCGCGTGCGGATCGGTGGCCCTGACTGCGGACGTCCCTACGACATGGCACTGCTGAACGTCTCGGCGATGAGCTTCGGGTCGCTGTCGGCCAACGCCGTCCTCGCCCTCAACGGGGGCGCGGCGGCCGGAGGTTTCGCCCAGGACACCGGTGAGGGCGGATTGTCGGAGTACCACCTGCGTCCCGGAGGCGACCTCGTGTGGGAGATCGGCACCGGATACTTCGGCTGCCGCACCGGGCAAGGAGACTTCGACGCGGCCGAGTTCGCCGACAAGGCCGCACACGATCACGTCAAGTGTGTGTCCCTGAAGCTGTCGCAGGGCGCCAAGCCCGGCATCGGCGGTGTTCTCCCAGGTGCCAAGGTGAACGCCGAGATCGCCCGCGTCCGAGACGTGCCGCAAGGACGGACGGTCGTCTCCCCGCCGTATCACCGTGTGTTCTCCACCCCGCGCGAACTCGTGCGTTTCATCGCGCGCATGCGGGAGTTGTCCGGTGGTAAGCCTGCCGGGTTCAAGCTCTGCGTGGGCTCGCGCCGGCAGTTCCTCGCCGTGTGCAAGGCCATGCTGGAGGAGGGCACGGCGCCTGACTTCATCGTGGTGGACGGCGCCGAGGGCGGGACGGGTGCCGCGCCGCTGGAGTTCGCGGACCATGTGGGTACTCCGCTCACCGAGGGGCTGCTCACCGTGCACAACGCCCTCGTCGGCACGGGCCTGCGCGACCGGATCAAGGTGGGTGCGAGCGGCAAGATCGCCACCGGGACCGACCTGGTCAAACGCATGGTGCAGGGCGCCGACTACGGCAACGCCGCGCGGGCGATGATGTTCGCCGTCGGCTGCATCCAGGCGCAGCGGTGCCACACGAACACCTGCCCCACCGGCGTCACGACCCAGGACCCCCGCCGAGCCCGCGCCCTCCATGTACCCGACAAAACGGCGCGCGTACAGCGCTTCCAGGAAGCGACCGTGGCCAGCGCTCTGCAGATCATGGCTTCCATGGGCGTCACCGATCCCGCCCAACTGCGTCCGCACATGCTCCGCCGGCGCGTCGACCCCGTCACTGAGCGCTCCTACGAGGAGCTGTACGAATGGCTCGCACCAGGGCAGTTGCTCGCCGAGCCACCGGCCTCCTGGGCAGCCGACTGGAACGCCGCCGAGCCCGACCACTTCACCGTCTGAACCGGAGGACTTCACGTGGCCCGTACTGTTGCCCGCGTCATCGTGGACGCGCTGAGCGAACTCGGTGTACGCCAGGTGTTCGGCGTCGTGGGAGACGCACTCAATCCCCTGACCGACGCCATCCGCACCACCGAGGGCCTCGAATGGGTGGGCTGCCGCCACGAGGAGGCGGCGGCCTTCGCCGCGAGCGCCCAGTCACAGCTCACCGGCACCCTCGGCGTGTGCATGGGCACCGTCGGCCCCGGATCCGTCCACCTCCTCAATGGACTGTACGACGCGGCCAAGAGCCACGCCCCGGTCCTGGCCATCGCCGGCCAGGTACCGCTCGCCGAACTGGGCAGCGACTACTTTCAGGAGATCGACAACGACGCCCTCTTCAGCGACGTGGCCGTCTTCCGCGCCACGATCACCTCGCCCGACCAGCTGCCGCAGATGCTGGAGACAGCGGTGCGCCACGCACTGGGCCGCAAGGGCGTCGCCGTCCTCACCGTGCCGGGCGACCTGGGGGAGCGGGAGCTGACCGCCGACCGGCCGCCCCGATTCTCCCTGAATCCTCCGGTGAGCCGTCCGGAGGAGTCGGCGGTCCGTCGAGCCGCGGAAATCCTCGACCGCTCCGAGCGGGTCACCCTGCTCGTCGGGGAGGGAGCCCGAGCCGCCCGCGAGGACGTCCTCACCCTCGCCGACCGCCTGGCCGCACCGATGGTCCTCACCCTGAAGGCCAAGGCGGGCTACGAGGGCGACGACAATCCCTTCCAGGTCGGCCAGACGGGGCTGATCGGCAACCCCGCCGCCGCATCGGCCCTCCAGGACGCGGACACGATTCTCCTGCTCGGTACCGACTTCCCCTACCGCGACTGGTATCCCGAGGGCCGGACCGTCATCCAGGTCGACACCGAGGCCACCCACATCGGACGCCGGGTACCGGTCGAGGTCGGGTTGGTGGGGGACGCCGGCGCCACCGTGCGCGACCTCCTGAGCCACCTCGCGGCCGGGCCTGGTCCGGGCGGCGGACGCGACCGCTCGCATGTGGAGAAGGCGCGGGAACGCTTCGACCGGTGGCGCGCCGGTCAGGCACGGCTCGCCGACCCGTCGCACGACAAGGGACTCATCGGCCGAGTCCGCTCCGCGCTGGACAACCGCGGCCACGACATCCGCCCGGAAGCGCTGGCCGCGGCCGTCGACCGGGTGGCGGCCGAGGATGCCGTCTTCACCTCCGACACGGGCATGGCCACGGTGTGGCTCTCGCGCTTCGTCGAGATGCGCGGCGAGCGTCGCCTCATCGGTTCCTACAACCTGGGCTCCATGGCCAACGCCATGCCCCAGGCGCTGGGCGCCCAGTGCCTGGACCGCGAGCGGCAGGTCGTGGCCTTCTGCGGTGACGGCGGGCTGAGCATGCTCCTCGGCGACCTCATGACTCTGAAGACGTACCGCCTCCCCGTCAAGCTCGTCGTCTTCGACAACCGACGCCTGGGCATGGTGAAACTCGAACAGGAGCAGGCCGGCCTCCCCGAGTTCGGCACCGTCCTCGACAACCCCGACTTCGCCGCCGTGGCCGAGGCCATGGGCATCACCGGCATCCGCGTCACCGACCCGGCCGACGTGGAGCCCGCCGTGCGACGCGCCTTCCGCAGCCCGGGCCCGGTCCTGCTCGACGTCCTCACCAACCCCGACGAGATCGCCGTCCCGGCCAAGCCGACGGTCGAGCAGGGCTGGGGGTTCGCGGTGGCCAAGGTGAAGGAAGTCGTGCGGAGCCACGGAGAGCCGAACGGGACTTGACGACACTCGGGGAGTGCCGGTCGGGGCAGGACTCCTCGCCCTGGCTCTTCGCCCCGACCGCCCCACCGAGCAGCCCCGGCCACGGTCTGCTCGGGACGACGCGCAGAGCCGATCGTGCCGCACTGGTGGCCACCCCCGCCTGGTGGGTCCTGCAGAACTGTCCGCAAGGACCAAGGGGGCCACCACGGTGCCCACGGGCAACCTTGCATATCCTCGGCCGCCACGCAGAAGTGCAGTCCGGTGGGCCGAGCCGGGCCGAGCGCCTGCGGCAGCAACCGGTTCCGCCGATAAACCTCGAAGGGCCTTCCCGGGACATGCGCGGGAAGGCCCTTCGAGGAAAAGAAGTGCAGTCAGTGCTTGAAGGCGTCCTTGGCCTTCTCCTTGGCCTCACGGGCATCCCCCGTGCTCTTTTCAGCCTGTCCTTCGGCGGCCATGCGGCCATTCCCGATGGCGCTTCCGGCGACCTCTTTGAGCTTGCCCTCGGCCTGTTCGGTCTTCGCCTTGGCCTGCTCGCCGGCAGTCATGGAATGCGCCTCCTCGTCACTGCGGTGCCTTTTCTTCTGCTGCAGTCCACTCGTGCCCCGGCTGTCCCTGCACAAACAAGCCACCCCTCCCGTAATGAAGAAACAGTCGCGGGGCATACGGCGACCCAGGAGGTTGATAACCATGGTTCCTTTGCTGCTCGTTCTGCTTCTCGCACTCGTCCTTTTCGGTGCCGGTTTCGCCGTCAAGATCCTTTGGTGGGTGGCCCTCGCCGTCCTGGTGCTGTGGCTGCTCGGCTTCGTCATGCGCTCCACGAGCGCGGGTGGAGGGCGCGGCCGTTGGTACCGATGGTGACCTGACTTGTACTCACCCCATGAGCGGGGCCTGGACCCTACCGGCCAGGCCCCGCTCATGTCGCTCCCGTTGATTCGGGCGGTGGGAAGCAGGCGGTGGCGTCTTCGCCGCGGGGCCTGCGGCCGGTTCGGTCAGGCGGCGAGGGCTTCGGGGAGGCTGGGAAAGCAGGGGATGACGGTGTCGACGCCGACGATCTCCAGGGTGCGCCTGACGGAGTCCTGCGCGCCGGCCAGACGCAGCCGGCCGCCTGCCGAGGTGAGGTCGAGGCGGGCGGCGAGCAGGACGTTGATACCGCTTGAGTCCATGAACGTCACGTGCCGCATGTCGACGACGACGTGGGGCCTGGCGTCGAGAGCGCCGAGGGCCAGAGCCCGGATGAGGGGGCCTGTGCTGGTGTGGTCGATCTCGCCGGTCACGGTCACCACGGTGACGCCGCCGGTGGCGGTGGACACGACTGCCAGAGGTTCGGGCCGGTGCCCGTTCTCGGTTTCCACCATGGTCTGTCCAGCCTCCTCGATCTCGGCTACGACCTGCATTCTGTCCTGAGCGATGCCTTGCATCGTATGAGGCGACGCCGCCGTGTGGCCGGCCCGGCGAACAGTCCGGTCACCCTGGGTTGTCCGGTCTGATCACGGGTACCTGCGCCTGAAGGCATGAGGTCGTAGAGGCGGTGCGGATGGAACGGGCCTTGGCGGGCGACGACAGGATGACGCCCCACTCAGATGACGCTTTCCTGAGCGTCGCGGTGGCTCTGGACGGGGAGGGCCCCTGTATCGCCGAGGCGCGCCATACGGCGGCCGGTTTCCTGACCCGGATGCGCGCCGAGCACGGTGTTGCGGTCTCCCAGCGGGCTGTGGAGGTGACGCAGCTGGTGGTGAGCGAGCTGGTCACCAATGCGCAGAAGTACGCCGTCGGCCCCGTTCTGCTGGATCTGCGGATCGTCGGCGCTTTGGTGGAGGTCCAGGTGTGGGACTCGGATCCGGTGCTGCCGGTGGCTCGGGCCGCCGATGTGGGCCGGGTGGGGCAGCACGGCCTGGAGATCGTCATGGCCGTCTGCCAGGGCTTTGAAGCCGTGCGAGAGCCGGTTGGCAAGCGCATCACCGCCCGTCTGGCCCTGACGGACGATCCGTGCGGCGTCAGCTCCTGGGCCGGCAGGTAAGCGACCGCCAGGCTCGACTGATGCTCGCCCGCCCGCCGAAGCCGGCCGCCTCGCCGTGACCGGCCTGGCCCCCTCGCAGCCGTAGCCCGCTTTCTGATCTGTGGCGCCGCGGCGCCGGCCCGGTTCCCGTCGCAACCCCTGTCGGGCGGATGGCCTCTGGGTGGGGAGGCGTCCCAGCTCACGGCCCTGCCTCTCGAGCGCGTGGTGGCAGGCATGGGTGGAAAAGGGAGGGGTAGCCGAGGCATCGTCGGCCACTTTGCAGCGGGCCGTGGCACGAGTCCGAATCCGGGAGGGGACGTACATGGCGCTCATGAACACGCTGGACACGCAGACCACCGAGCTGCCCGAAGTCGCCGACCCTTCCCGGCTGGCGCCCAAGGATGCGCGCGAACTCTCCCGGCTGTTCTTCGAGCAGTTGGCGGTGCTGGAGGAGGGCACGCCCGAGTACAGCTACGCCCGTAACACGCTGATCGAGATGAACATGTCCCTGGTCCGATACGCGGCAGGCCGGTTCCGCAGCCGGGGGCCGGAGGAGATGGAGGACATCGTCCAGGTCGGCATGATCGGCCTGATCAAGGCGATCGACCGGTTCGAACTGTCCCGCGAGGTGGAGTTCACCTCCTTCGCCATCCCCTACGTCGTCGGTGAGATCAAGCGGTTCTTCCGTGACACCACCTGGGCCGTGCACGTGCCCCGGCGGCTGCAGGAGGCCCGCGTCCAGCTCGCCCGTGCCACGGAGGAGCTGCGGAGCCGGTTGGGTCGTACGCCGACGGTCAAGGAGCTCTCGGAGCTGATGAGCCTGCCTGAGGACGAGGTGATGGAGGCCCGTCTGGCCGCGAACGGCTACAACTCTTCCTCCCTGGACGCCGCCATAGGCGGCAGCGAGGACGGCGAGAGCGCCCTGCAGGACTTCATCGGTGTAGAAGACACCGCGCTGGAGCTGGTGGAGGATTTCCACTCCCTGGCCCCCCTGATCGCTGACCTGGATGAGCGGGACCGGCAGATCATCCACATGCGGTTCGTGGAGGAACTCACCCAGGCCCAGATCGGTGAGCGTCTGGGTGTCTCCCAGATGCACGTCTCCCGGCTGTTGTCCCGCTGCCTCGCCCGCCTGCGTGAGGGCCTGCTGACCACCGGCTGACCATCCGGCTTGTCCGTACCTGCTTGATGCCCGCCACAGCTGTGGCGGGCATCAGGCGTATCTCTGGGGCTGACGAACCGGAAGAGGCGTGCGACGGAGGCACTGGGTGCTGTCGGCCGTAGCCACCCTCGGCGCTTCGCACGATTGGGCGGGTGGTGATGAGAGCGCTGATGCCGCTGGAGTCGAGGAACGTCACGCCGGAGATGTCCAGCACCGTCCGGCAGTTGCGGGCGCCGTCCCGGTCCATTGCGCCGCAGACCCGCTCCGAGGGCGGACATCGCCGCTACTCCCGATACCAGCTGCGCATCGCCGCCCGCGCCCGCGAACTCGTCGACCAGAGCACGGCCATAGAGGCCGCCTGCCGCATCGTCATCCTCGAAGACCAGCTCGAAGACGCGCAGCGCATCAACGAGCAACTGCGCGCCGAGCGCGGCAAGCCTCAGCCACACACATCAGCCTGATCAGAACGCCCGAACCCGGGGCGGCTGAGAAACGCACCGTCGTTCCGTGGCTCAGTCGGGCTCGACGCGTCAACCGGGCCCCGCCGGAGAGACGCGCGCGTCGGGCGCTACGGATGTACAGGGTGACGAGGGGCGAACCGGGGGAAGAAGGAGCAGCAACCGACAGGAGGTTGCCATGGGTGGCGGGGATCTGGAACTTGGGCAGCTTCTGGCCGCCGCTGAGGCGGCGCCGCCCGGGGAGTCCGTCGAGGTACTCGCGCATGACCTGCGCAAGCGCTTCGGGGCGGAGCGTGTGTCGTTCCTGTTCGTCGACCTCGTGGGCCGGCGGTTGCTGCGCCTGACCACACAGGCCGAGGACGACGTGGAGGGTGCTGCCGAGCAGATCGACCTGGAGGGCAGTGTCTACGACGCGGTCCTGCGCAGCCAGCGCCAGCGCGTGGAACCGGACGGCCAGGGCGGGCGGCGCGTGATCTCGCCGGTGACCAACCGCGGCGACTGTATCGGTCTGTTGGAGGCGACGCTGCAGAACGCCGACGACACCGTGCTTGCGCAGATCGAAGACGCGGCGCACGCACTGGCCTACATCATCGTCACGGACCGCCGTTTCACCGATCTGTACCACGCGGGCCGGCGCACCACTCAGACCAGCCTGGCCGCCGAGATCCAGCACCAACTGCTTCCCTCGGCCTCCTGCTGCGAGGCTCCCCAGTTCACGCTTGCCGCGGGGCTGGTGCCGGCCGATGACATCGGCGGCGACACCTACGACTACACACTCGATCGCGACACCCTGCACCTGTCCATCACCGACGCCATGGGACACGACACCAACTCCGCGCTGCTCGCCACGCTCCTGGTCGGCGCTATGCGCGGCGCCCGCCGCGGCGGCTGTGACGCACTCCAGCAGGCGCAACGCGCCCACGACGCCCTGTCGGCCCACAGCCGCGGCCTGGCCACTGGCCAATTGCTGTGCATCGGCCTCGCAACGGGCACCTGCGAACTGGTCAACGCCGGGCATCCCCGGCCCCTGCGCCTGCGCAGGGGCGCCACCGAGGTCGAAGAGGTCCAGCTCGCAGTCGACCTCCCCTTCGGCGTGGCAGCCCCCGGCTCCTACCGTGCCCAGGAACTCCAGCTCCGCCCCGGCGACCGTCTGATTCTGCTCACCGACGGCATGCAGGAACGCGGAGCCGGAGCCGTCGACCTGGCATCCCTCGTGTGGGACACCCGCACCTCACATCCCAGGCAAGCCGTGCGCAGCCTGACCACCGCGGTACTGGATGCATGCCGGGGACACCTCAGGGACGACGCCACTGTCCTCATGCTGGACTGGCACGGTCCGCGGCGTGAAGACGGATCGGGTCCGGTTCGCTGATCGAGCACCACAGCTCGCTTCTCACGGTCGCTTGCGGACCGCCGTCGCGCTGGAGGGAGACGGCACCCGCATCACCGCCCGCGTCGCCCCTGGCCTGGCCCGCACCCGCGACAAACCCTGGGAAACGCGGCCGGCTACCGCGGGCTCGCCCGCGTTCACCATCACGGCCGTCCGTCCCGGCTGCCACCGCCCGCTCCCTGCGGCACGCTAGGTACTCGGGTAACGGGCGTATGGCAGGGACGCGAAGCCGTCGTTGCAATGTCAGGCGGGCAACCTCCTTTTGTTGACCGAGGATTGGGGCCTGGATAGCGTCCCCGGCATGCCCATCTCCCTGCGGTTCACTCGGCGGCGCGCCGTTGATCTGCTGCGTGTCGCCGCCGCGCTGTGTAGCTGACCCTCACCTGCGCCCCCGGTCAACAGCAGTCACCGCACATCCGCGAGGGAGTAATCGTGCACCCGCTCACCACCCGCCGCTCCGCCCTGAGGGCGCTGGGCTCGGCCGCCCTGCTGGCCGCCTCCGTCACCGTCCCGTCCGCCACGGCCGCCGTGGCGGACGAACGTACGTCGCGCCCGTCCGTGGCGCTCGACTGGTACGACCTGACGGCCGCCACCATCGCGGCCGCCGGCGCCGCCACCCAGATCACCAACAACCGTACCTGGGCAATCAGTTGGCTCGCGGCGGCCCGAGCCACCCGCGAGGTGCCGCCCGGCGTCGACCGGAGGGACTTCCAGGACGCGGCCCTGGCGTCCGCCGTACACGATGCCTTGCTGGCCCTGGTCCCGTCCCGCATCCAGGAACTGGATGCCGCGTTGCGAACCACTCTGGACCGCGTCCCGGACGGGTTGGCCAAGTCGAAGGGTGTGGCGGCCGGTGCGCGCCAGGCACGGCTGGCCCTCGCTTCCCGCGAGGGCGACGGTCTCGACCCGGCCTCGGTCAACGCGGCCTTCACCGTGCCGCCCGCGGCTCCCGGCGTGTGGCAGCCGACGCCGCCCGCCTACGCCCCCGCCGCACAGTACGGCAACCGGCTCGCGAGACCCTTCCTGCTGGACGGCCCCGACCAGTACCGGCTGCCCGCACCGCCCGCCCTGGACTCCGCGCGCTACCGTGCCGACCTGGCCGAGGTACGGGCGTACGGGGCCGTGGACAGCACCGTGCGCACAGCGCTGCAGACCGAGACCGCCGCCTTCTGGCTGGGCTCCTCACTGACGCTGTACACCGAGCCGCTGAGGGTCGCCCTGGCCCGGTCGCCACGCTTCGTCCCCGCACGGGCCGCGCTGGTGGCGCTGTTCCACATCGCCCTGGTGGACACGCAGATCGCCACCTCCGACACCAAGTACGCGTACCTGCGCTGGCGCCCCGTCACGGCCATCCGCGCCGGCACGATCGACCCCGACCCCGACTGGACGCCGCTGCACGTCACGCCGGCCCACCCCGACTACCCCAGCGGCCACAACACCTACTCGGGCGCGGCGGAAACGATCCTCACGGGGCTCACAGGGCCGCGGACCGGACCGTTCGAGCTGACCAGCCCCACCGCCCCCGGAGTGACGCGCACATACACGGCCTGGAGTCAGCTGTCCCAGGACAACGAGGACGCCCGCGTCTACTCCGGCATCCACACCCGCTCGGCCGACGTGGCCGGTCTCGCCCTCGGAAAGCGGGTGGCGGGGCACGCGCTGCGCAGCGCGGAGCGTCTGTTCGGCGTGTCGTGAACGGTTCGGGATGCGGCCACCCGGCGGCCCCGTCCCGAACCTCGTCACTCGAACACGGCGGCCGCCTCCCGCAGTGCCTGGGCCGCCGCCTGGGGTGAGTCCGGGCCAAGGGCGTCCGGTGGTAGGTGACCGAGCGGAGGGCGCCGGTGCGGCGGAAGACGCCGTGGCGCTCGTACAGCGGCCGGAAGACCGGCGACTTGCGGTCGGCGTCCACGCTGACGCCCTGGAACGGGGCCATGCCGATGGGCGGTGGACCGGTCGCGGTGCGGCGCGTTCGGCGCCGTCCACGGCGAGCGGGAAGCGCCGGCGCAACCCCGGTTGGGCGGTGGGCGTGAGGAGGACGGTGGGGGCCCCGGGATGGAGAGCGCCCGCGTCCGTCTCGCGCAGGGCTTCGTACTCGTTGTACGCGAAGTGCAGGCGGCCGTCCTCGACGTGGAGGCTGTAGCCGCCGCCCTGGTCGCCGTGCGAGACCGGGACGCCCGCGGCGCCCAACGGAAGGCGATCAGGCGGGGGGAGCGATAGCGCTCGAGTTCGGGCGTGCCGGGGAGCAGGGTGACGGGGCGGCCGAGTTTCTCCTTCGCCGGGCCGCGCAGGGCGAGGGCACCGGCGGCAGCGGCGCAGGCCGCGCGGCCAGGAGATGAGGGAGACTGTAGGCCGAGTCCTCTGCGTCGACGCTGACGTGACACAGATCTCGATGTGCCTCCGGTAGACGGTCTATAGTCTGGGCCCGTTTGTTGGCCGAAGGTGGGATGTAAGGCTCATGAAGAGCCTTCCGCATTTGGCTGGCGAAACGTCAGCCAAGTCAGCAAGCGGTCAGCAAAAAGCCCGCAATGGGCGTCGGAAGCGCGTTGGTGGCGGTCCGCTGTAAGGTGAGAGAACAGCCCTTGACCTGCACAAAGCAGGCAGGGAGCGAATTCCGGGAGTGCTGAATGCTTCGCACCATGTTCAAGTCCAAGATCCACCGTGCCACCGTCACGCAGGCCGACCTGCACTACGTGGGATCGGTGACCATCGACGCCGATCTCCTCGACGCCGCCGATCTGCTGCCCGGCGAGCTGGTGCACATCGTCGACATCACCAACGGTGCCCGGCTGGAGACGTACGTCATCGAGGGCGAGCGCGGTTCCGGGGTGATCGGGATCAACGGCGCCGCCGCCCACCTCGTCCACCCCGGCGACCTGGTGATCATCATCAGTTACGCTCAGGTCACCGACGCGGAGGCACGCGAGCTGCGGCCCCGCGTCGTGCACGTCGACGTCGGCAACCGGATCGTGTCCCTCGGCGCCGACCCGTCCGAGCCGGTGCCCGGTTCGGACCAGCAGCGCAGCCCGCAGGCCGTGGGGGCCTGACCGGCGGACCAGGACCAGGAGCGTGTGTCCATGAGCGAGATCGAGATCCGCGACGACCGGGCGGCGGGCCGTCTGGAGGCCGTCGGCGCCGGTGAAGTCGTCGGCCACATCGAGTACTTCGTCCTGGAGTCGCCCGCGCGCGCCCTGGTCCCCGTCCACACGATCGTCGAGCCCGCCCACGAGGGGAAGGGCATTGCCGGATCGCTCGCCCGCGAGCTGTACGCCCTCGCCGCGCGCGAGGGCGTCCCGGTGGCACCGCTGTGCCCGTATGTCGTCAAGTGGGCCGAACGCCACCCCGAGACGGCCCCGCCGGCCGACCCGGAGCTGCTGTCGGCCGCCGAGGCCTGGCTCCGCGCCCACCCGGATCGCTTCTGAGCGGTCCCCAGGACCCGCCGGCGCCCGGGAGCCGAGCCGTGGGTACCGCCTGTGGACCGTTGAGTCCCGGGTATCACCTGTGGGCCGTTGGGCCCCGGGTGCCGCCTGTGGGCCGTAGAGCCCCGGGTGCGACCTGTGAGCTGTCGAGCCCCGGGTATCGACTGTGGGCCGTTGAGCCCCAGGTACGACCTGTGAGCTGTCGAGCCCCGGACAGCGCTGGGGGACCGTCGGGCCCGGAGTGCCGTCTGTGGGCCGAGGCGCCCGGGATACAGCCCGAGGGCCGTCGGGCCGCGGGAGCTGCTTGTGGGCTGTCGGGCTTCGGGTGCCGCCTGCAAGCCGTCAGGTCCCGGGATACCCCCCATACCGCCTCGAGCTGTCGGGCTCTGCGTACCGACCGTTGCGGTATGACCGAGGCTCCCCACCCGGGCCCCGCCATGCGTGCCGTTGCGGGTGTGGGCGGTGCGCGGGTGCGGCCACTCTCCCGGGGGCGTTCGGTGCTGCCGTCGGGTGAGTGGTCGCGCGGCCGTCGGGTAGGCGGGGGAGTAGTCCAGAGGCGACGTCCCGTGACAGCCCGGAGGACCTCATGACGAACCCGCACCCCGAACCGGTCCCGCCCGGCCCGCCACCGGGTCCCGGGCCGACCCCGCCGGATCCCTATCCCAGCCCGGTACCGCCGCCGGAACCGGCTCCGCAGCCCACTCCGCCGCCACCGGGCCCCGACCCGACCCCGCCACCGGCACCCCCGGCCCCGGGCCCACCGGAACCGTCCCCGTCCCCGATCCCCCCGGGCCCGGAACCCGTACCGAACCCGGAGCCGGGACCACCCCTCACCTGACCAGCAGGCCACGCAGCCCCCGCCCCGCAAGGGGCGCGGGGAACTGCGCGCTCAGCCACAACGCACCCGCACTCGCATCGGTGCGGCGCCGCCCGAGTCGGTGGGCGCCCGCCATCAGGCCGTCACGAAGATCGCCGGTCGGCGTCAGCGCCCCGCAAGGGGCGCGGGGAACGGCGCGCTCAGCCACAACGCACCCGCAC
>NZ_JAERRH010000041.1 GCF_016741855.1 Streptomyces musisoli
GCGACCCTCGCTTCACATGAGACACCTGGGGCATCAGCCCGTGCGACGGGCAACAGGGCCGCACGAGCCAAGACCTCGACCAAGTGCTCTGCCAGGAGCCCGACGTGCGGGTCCGGCTGGACGAGGGCGGTGACATGGCCACGGGCGGTGCGCTCCCTGGCCCATTCGTGGTCGAGGTTGGTGAAGTCGTCGTCGATCCAGATGGCGGGCGCGTCGCCGAGCCAGGCGTCGAGGTGGTCGCGTTTCCACAGGTAGCCGTTGGGGTGGCTGGTCGTGATCTGCGGACGTGGCAGCTCGACGTGTGGCAGGGGTGGGAGGCCGAGGAGCGGGCCGATGAGCGTGGTGGCGTCTTGGCGCCAGCTGGTGCACCAGACGGGGGTGACCAGGCCGGTTCGGATCACGTGCATGAGCAGGGGACCGTGGGCTGGGTTGAGCCAGATGGTGACTGGGTTGTCGGCGGTTCGGCCGGTGGGTACGACGTCGTGGCGGGTGTGGGTCTCGGGGCCGGTTCCTTCCGCGTCCGGGAAGGGGATGAGGACGCCGTCGATGTCGAGAAGTAGGTAGGGCGGGCGCATCGGGTTCTCCCAGGGGGGCAGGGGCTGGGGTCAGAGCTTGCGCGCGGTGATCAGCAGGGTGGTGGGCCAGAGGCCGTGGCGGGCGTCGTGGAATTCCTGGGCCGAGGCGAGCCAAAGACCCGCTCGTCCGAGGTGCTTCTCCCAGCGTTCCGCGTCGAACTCCCAGCGCGCGATGGGCAGGCGCGTGCGGTCGGGAAGGGTGACGTAGTCGCGGCCGGGCCGGTCATCGGTGGAAGGCCGCCTGCCGCCCCGCTGAGGGTGGGGGACGGAGAAGGCGAGGGTGCATCCGGGTTTGAGGTGCTGGGTGATGGCCAGGAGCAGAAGCTCATGGGCGACGAGGCCGATCGCTCCGAAGACGGAGTAGATCGCGTCGAAGCGCTCGTCGGAGGCTTGCAGGTAGTGCAGGGCGTGTCCGGCGACGAAGGTGAGGTTGTTCAGCCGTCCGTAGTGGGAGCGGGCTCGGCGGACCTGTAGGCCGACGAGGTCGACGCCGGTGACGTGGGCGCCGTAGCGGGTGGCGAGGTGGGCGGCGTTGTGGCCGGGGCCGCAGCCGAGTTCCAGCAGTCGCTTGCGGCGCAGATCCGGTGCGAGGATTTCGGCGCCGGGTCCGCTGCCGGGCCGTGTAGTCCATTCCATCCGCGCGGGGACGGACAGGGGCTCGGCGGGGGTGGCCGTGGTGCGCTGGAGCGCGTGGACGTACCAGGGGGACGCCTGGGCAAGCACGTCAGACCTCCAGGAGGTGGAGGACGTCGGTGAGGTGCCGGCGTACGGCCTTGATGTAGGCGGGATCGGTGGCCGGGTCGTTGATCCAGCGGATGGACTGCTCCATGAACCACTCGACGGCCCAGACGCGGTGCCAGCCCAGCGCCCACTTCTCGGCCGGAAGCCCGCCACGCTCGGCGAGGGCGTCAGGGGTGCCGCCTTCGCTGACGTACGTCTCCAGGAAGACCCGCAGTCGGGCGGGGTCGGGGTCGTCGAGGGTGCCGTGCCAGCTGGCGAGGTCGAGCAGGCCGGAGCCGGTGAAGGCGCGGGCGAAGTCCAGCAGGCGCCAGCCGCGCCGGCCGATGTGGAGGCTGGTGGGGTGGAACTCGGAGTGCACCCAGCCGAACGGGCCGATCGCGGCGCCGGCCGAGCGCGCCTCGGCGGCTTGGGCGATGCGGTCGAGAGCGTCCTCGATGTCGTGGGTGTCCTCCCACCGGTCGGCCTTGCGCAGGTGGCCGAGGTGTTCCAAGGATCGCGCCGGGAGGCCGCGCAGACCCTCCTGATCGAGGACAGGCAGGGCCGCAGCCGTGCGGGTGCGGTGCAGAATCACGGCTGCTGCGGCGCCGTCGAGGTCGTCGGCTTCGCGGATGGGAGCGCCCAGGTCTTGCAGCAGCATCCCGAGCCAGCCGTCCAGCACTGCCGAGGCGTGAACGGAAGGAACGGGGACGCCGAACGTTTTTGCCAACCGGAGTGCCTGGTCCTCCCTGTCAAAGGGCCTCCTGGCGTACTTGAAGATGGCGGTGCCGCCGTCGGCGAAGGTCAGACGCTCGACGCCGGACATGGACCAGACGCGCACCTCCTCACGCGCCGCGCAGGTCCGGTTGGCGAGGGTCAGCAGGTTGTCCAGGAGTTCGGCGTTGAGGGTCGCGTCCATGAAGGGCTCTCCAGTGCGGTGGGGGCGTCCGGGGCAGGCGAGAGGTGCCTGCCCGCCCCGGAGCCTGGCGTGCGGTGCGGGTGCTACGCGGCAGGGCTGACGCGGTGGGCGTAGACCTGCTCGATCCAGCCGGCCTTGAAGGCTGCGAGGTCGGAGCGGAAGGCGGTCATCGACGCACCGTAGGGTGCGACGACGCCCCCGGCCTGGTCCGGCACAGACTGGCAGCCGTGCACGAGCCGGCCGCCGAGGGCGGTGTGGGCCTTGATGGACTCGATGCGGCGGTGCTCGTTGAACCAGCTGCCGTGGTAGACCTCGTCCAGCATCCCGCCCATCTCGTCGTCCAGGTCGAATACGACCGAGGTGGCGGCGGGGAAGAACCAGCACGGGCCGACGTTGGAGATGTGCCCGTCCAGCTCGACCTTGTTGAGCGCCATCAGCGTGGCCGCCTCGCGCAGCATCCGCAGGTGCTCGGCGGTGATTTGCGGCAGACCGAGGTCGGCGAGGTGCTCGTCGCGGAACAGGTAGGCGTACACCTCGTAGGCGGTGGCCAGCACGCGGGCGGCGTCCGAGGTGGACTCGCCGTGGGCCTTGATGAAGTCCAGGGCGAGCTGCTCGACCGCACTCTCGGTGGTCTCCTCCACACTCAGGAGCTTGGACCTGACCAGCTCCCAGTCGGCGACGAGCCAGGTGTTGGACTCGAAGCGGAAGAAGTACTCGGCCGGGTCGATCGTGATGCGCCGGCCGTCGACCTGGATGCCCGTCAGTCGGCTCCAGCGCTCGTCGAACGCCTGGGGCAGCTCGACCGTGATGGCCGTGGTGTCGATGGTGGTCACCGTGTCTCCGTCTGTGATCGGCCGGGTTCGGGCACAGGCATGCCTGAACCCGGAACGGGTGTACGGAACTTCAGGGAGCCGCCCGGCCGAAGGGGGGAGCCTAGTCACGGTGTCGGACCGGGCCGGGCGGCTGATATTCAGTGAACACGCCGTCACACACAGTGGGTACGGTGAGAGGCAGTCAAAGCGGTATACGCGGTTTACAACTCCGGAGCGGAGGCGGTCGTGGCAGCGCAGAGAGAACCCAACTCCCGCCTGCGCGACACCATCGAGGCGACCGGCTGCACCTACGAGGCTCTGGCGAAGGACATCCGACGCATCGCTGCCGAGAACGGCGAGACCCTCCAGACCAACAAGTCGGCTGTCTCCCATTGGGTGAACGGCACCCGCCAGCCGACCGGCCGGACCGCCCAGTACCTCGCCGAGGCACTGTCCCGACGAGCAGGCCGCACGGTCTCCGAGACGGAGATCGGTCTCCGCGGAGGCGAGGCACCGACCGAGCAGGCTGATCCCGTCCTCGCCGCGACCGACCTGGGCCGTGCCGACGTCGAACGCCGACGCTTCCTGGCCGTGGCCGCCTTCACTGCAGCCGGCGTCGCCATGCCCCTTGCCTATGACCACGAAGCCACAGCGCGCATGCTCCGCGCCCGCTCCGGTAGCTCACTGGTCGGTGCGGAGGACGTGGACGTCGTACGCCAGATCACCGCAGCTTTCAGCGCCGCCGACGAGCGCCTCGGCGGCGGCCATGGACTCACCACCGTCACCGCGTATCTCGCCGACACCGCCGCCCCCATGCTCCGCGGACGGTTCCCGAACGAAGCCTTACGCCAGGCAGCCTTCGGAGCGGTCGCAGAACTCGCCTACCTCGCAGGGTGGAAGCACCACGACCTCAGCCAGGAAGGCGCCGCCCAGCGCTACTACCAGGTCGGCTACCAACTCGCCTGCGAAGCCGACCCGCACGGCCACGCCGCCTGGATGATGCGCGCCCTCGCCCACCAGGCCCTCAGCCTCAAGCAACCCCACCACTGCGTCGAACTCGTCGAGGGCGCACTGACCCGCGGCCTGGGCCACGTCGATGGCCAGACCGAGGCGCTGCTCCACATCACCCACGCCCGCGCGTACGCCGCCGTGGGCGAAAAGCCCGCAGCCGCCCGCGCCCTGCTCGCAGCCGAAGACGCCCTCCTACGCGACGACGGCCCCCAGCCCAGCTACTCCCGCGTCAGCGGCCCGGCCGCCGGCACCGTCGCCAGTCACACCGCCCGCACCCTGACCGACCTCGCCGACCACGTCGGCACCGAGCAGCAGCACCGCGACGCCCTGGTGCGCTGGGACCCGCAGAAGTACAGGCGCGTCCATGCCCTCACCTACGCCGACCTTGGCGACAGCCTCGCCGCCCAAGCCCGCGCCGACGAGGCCGTCGCCGCCTGGTCCCAGGCCCTCTCCCTCACGGAGGGCATGACCTCGGACCGCACCCGCAAAGCGATCACCTCACTCCGCTCCACCCTCGCCGTCTACCAGCGCCGCAGGGTGCCCGGAGCGGCCGAACTCGCCCGCCGCACAGGTGAAGCACTGGCCTAAGCTGCCCACCAACCGGCCGACGAAGGGACACAACCGTGGCTCAGCGGACAACCGACGACCACCCCAAAGCCCTCAAGCCCGCCCTCGAATCCATGACCCTGCTGGTCGCCGCCGTCATCGTCCACGACAAGGCCACCAACCGCGTCGTCCTCCTCCAGCGCAGCCAGAACGCCAAGTTCGCCCAGGGCATGTGGGACCTCCCGGTCGGCAAGAGCGAACCCGGTGAGCCGATTACCGAGACCGCCGTACGCGAGCTGTACGAGGAGACCGGCCTGACCGTGAAGCCGGAGGCCCTGAAGGTCGCCCACGTCATCCATGGCGCTTGGGGCGTCGAAGCTCCCAACGGCTTCCTCACGGTGGTCTTCACCACCCATGACTGGACCGGCGAACCGGAGAACCGCGAACCTAGCAAGCACGCTCAGGTCTGCTGGGTCGATGCCGATGCCATCCCGGAGGAGTTCGTGGACACCACCGCGAGCGCCCTCCACCGCTATCTCACCGGTGGCCCTCAGGTATCGCTGGATGGGTGGAAGTAGGGATCAGCACGGTGGCAGCGTGGCCTGCGCGACTCGGAGCAGGGCCGTGATTATTTGTTGCGCCCCGTGTTCCAGAGGTTAAAGACCTTGCGCGGCCAGCTGCCGGATGCTTGCCCACATTCCCGATCGACCAGCCGCGCGCATGGCAGAACTGACACTGGCCGCCCTCCGGCCCCACATGATCCGCTCTCGGGCCATCACCGCGACCCGCCTCGCCCACGCCCAGCTCGCCCAGGGCGCCTCCGATGCCGCCACGGCCACCGCGATGAAGGTTCCCGCCGAAGCCGCCACCCAGCACGCCCGGGTCACGCGCATGCTGCAGGAGTTCGGAGCCGCACTGCGCGCCACCGCGCCAGGACATCGGGCAAAGCCAACCGTCACCGGCCTCGCCGGTCCTCACCGTGATGATCCGCGACACCGCTGACCCAAGAGGCGGGCAGCGCAGGAATTGGCCCTAGGAGCCCAGTCTCGGAGCACGTCCGGCGGGCCTCGTTGAACATGTTGGGCACAG
The DNA here is from genome assembly GCF_016741855.1 of Streptomyces musisoli. GTDB lineage: Bacteria > Actinomycetota > Actinomycetes > Streptomycetales > Streptomycetaceae > Streptomyces > Streptomyces musisoli. Next base: position 5,670 of record NZ_JAERRH010000041.1, read on the forward strand.
AGACGGGGCGACCGAACGGGTCTGGTGCTCGTCGTAGCAGCTACCAGCCCGTAATGACAGGTGTCGAGTACCGCTGGCGGGTGGGCAGGAACCGCCGGTGCTGCGAATACCACCTCGGCACCTTGGGTTACGTGGTGGAGGACGCGGCCCGCCCCGGGACGACACTCGTCGTGGAGACCGGTCGACCGGCCGTCATGGAACCGGACCCGGTACCGGCCGAGCTCGTCCTGCCGCGCGAGGTTGCCGCGGGAATCCGGGCCGCGTGGTCGAGCGGCTGGACGCCCCGCTGCGACGGCTCGCCGTTCGAGCTGCGCCTTTCCGCCGCCGGCTGACCGGGACGGAGCGCCGGAGGGTCCAAGAAATGGTTTGCCGACCCGGTGGCTGTGTGTCACCGTTCGGCCTGGACCGGAAGTTGATCATCGGCGGCCGGTCGACGTCGACATGTCGGCGGCCTCTCGGGGATCCACCGGAGAGGTGGCGAAACGATGGGAACCGGTGCCGTGGGGAACAGTTACGAGGACGAGTGTCGCCGGTCGTTGGCCGAGGAGCAGGCGAAGAGCCTTGCCGGGACCAACGACTGGGAGCATGTGGACAGGGAGCGGGTCCACCAGGACTGGGACGTCCTGTACCGGGAGATCACGGCTTTCCTGGACGGCGGCTCCCTGCCGGGGGACCAGCAGATCCAGGAGCTCGTCCGCAGGCACTTCGACATCGTCTGCCGGTTCTACACCCCCTCCAGGGAGGCTTACGTCGGCATGTCGCTCTTCTACGCCGAGGACGAGGCCATGAGGGCGTTCCACGATTCCTACCATCCCGGGTTGGTGGGGTTCCTGGGCGCCGCGATCAAGGTGTTCGCCGAGCAGGGAAGCGGTTTCGCCCCCAGCGCAGGGGCCGAGGCTTCGGCGTAGTCGGGCGACACGGACCAGGACATGCATGGGCGGGTGCGCCCGCACCGGGGTCCGGGCGCACCCGCCGAGGGGTGGAGCGGGGTTCAGGCCCAGGGGCTGCGACAGCCCCTGGGCACCACTGGAGCAACCACCCGAACGAGGGAACACCGCGCCCCGGGAAGGCAGTCAGCGACCCACCGAAGGGCATGGGTCACGGCACCGTTCGGTGCCGGCCCGTCGACCACCATGGCATCGGCCGGACAGCCCTTCCTTGTCGAGACGGCGCCAAGACGGCAGTGGGCCAGCCGGGTGGAAGAGGAACCGATTCGGCATTCCCGTTCGAGGGACAACCCGCCTACGTCATCCGCTGCGAGGGCATCACCGTGACCGGTCCACACCGTCACCCGACAGAGAGGAAATACTGTGACCCCTCGTTCCGTCGTCGCGGCCGCCGGCGCCGCATGCAGTGCATTCGCCCTGCTTCTGGCCGCGCCCGGCGCCGCCTCCGCAGCAGCCGGCCAGTTCCGCTACACCTACACCACCGCCGAGGGGTACGACGCCGTCGGCTTCCTGAACAACCCTCCCAGCAGCCAGTGCATCAACCTGCAAGGACCCGCCTCCGAACCGGGTTCCTTCAGCCGGGCCCCCAAGAACCGCACCGACGCCACCGCCACCGTCTTCCTCGACGCCGACTGCGAAGGCGACACCTACTACACCCTCCCCCCGGGCACCGGCGCATCCGACCGCCTGCTCCTGCGTTCCGTCGTCTTCTCCTGACCACACGCCCTCATCCGGCCGAACCGCTGCCTACCCGGCCACCGAACCAAGACCCAGCCGGCAAGAGCCTCGCGTCGCCCACACCTGGAACTCAGGGCCGGCCCTCCAGGGCCCAGCCGACGGCCCGGTTCGGTTCCGGACAGCCGAGTCGCCGGCGGGCGGCGCGCGGCGCAGCCGGCGGAGATCGATGAGGACTGGTGCCCGGCGTGGCCGGTGGACCGGCAGCGCAGCTACGCCGGGGTGGAGCCGCTGGTGTCCCTCGGCGCCGAGTGTGGGGCGGTGGCTTCAGCGGCAGCGGCAGCACGTGGTGCGGCACGCTCTGGCCGCCGGGCAGCGTGAGCGGCTTGCCTCCCCGTCGCAGGCGGTCGTGGACAACTCACACGCGGGGACGAACACCCGAACCGCCGACCGTGATCCTTCGGCCCCGCTCGGGTCACTTCGGCAGATCGGCGGAGAGGAAGGGAGCAAGGAGCGCGAATAACGCGTCGGGGCGGTCCAGGGGGATGATGTGGCCGCAGTCCTGGAGATGGTGTCCGACCAGGTCATCGGCGATGGGACGGAGTTGGCGTTCGAGCCCGGTGCCGACGGGGTGAGAGCCGACGGCCATGGTGGGCATGGTCAGCCGAGCCGTCGAGACTGCGTCCTGGATCTGCTGCGCGCTGGTGGGCAGGGCCCGGTAATAGGAGAACGCGCAGCGCAAAGCCGCACCCCCGGTGTACGCGTGGACGAAGGCCGCACGGATTTCGTCGGGTACTCCTCGCCCGAGCGTCCCCGAGTCGAGGAACCAGTCGACGTACGGGGCCTCGTTGCCGGCCAGGACGGTCTCGGCGAAGCCGGGGACGGCGTGGAAGCCGAACCACCACGGGGCACCGCCCGCGACGACGTCCTCCGCTCCGGGCAGGTGGCCGAGCAGTGCCTCCATCACGACCAGGCGCCGGACGAGGCCGGGCCGACGCAGCGCGAGCAGGATGGCGGGAGCAGTGCCCGCGTCGATGCCGACCACCGCTGCCGAGGGCTCGCCGAGTGCGTCGAGCAGCCCTTCGGCGTCGGCGGCGAGGGTGCCTGCGTCGTACCCCTCGACGGCGCGTGCACTGGCACCGAGGCCTCGAAGGTCCGGGGCGATGACTCGGTACTGCCCGGCCAGTCGGCCCATGATGCCGCTCCAGAGTTGCCAGGTGTGCGGGAAACCGTGCAGCAGGAGAACCGCAGGTCCGTCCCCGGCGATCGCGACGTTGAGTTGGACGCCGTTCGTCGCGATGCGGCGCAGGTGGTGTGCAGTGGTGACGGGCATGACGGCCCCTCCCGGATGGTTACCATTGGTGACCACAGAACGATAGGTAACCGGCCGATCGCTTCCTAGAGATCTTTAACGGTGCGGGTTACGCGGAGTCGTGACGGCTGTCGTGGGCTGCGCTATGCCGGGAGGATGAGGTATCCCGATGGCGGCGGCTTGACGGCTGATGAAAGGGCTCGACGTGAGCAAGTCCGGCTTGCGGCCGCCGATCTGATCGAGACCGGGGCCAGTGACCGGGAGGTGGCCCGGCGGTTGAGGGTGACCCGGATGTCGGCGAACCGCTGGCGGCGGGCGTTGGCCTCAGGAGGTCGGCAGGCCCTGGTTTCCAAGGGAGCGGGCGGTGCCCGCTGCAAGCTCGACTCCAGTCAACTGCGCGTGCTGCAGAAGGCGTTGGATGCAGGCCCGGCCGCCTCCGGCTGGCCTGACCAGTGCTGGACGCTGGCGCGGATCGCCGAGGTCGTGCGTTGTCGGTTCGGCGTCGAGTACACCCTGGCGGGGCTGGACCTGCTGCTGCACCGCATCGGCTGGAGCGTGCAGGTTCCCTCCCGCAAGGCCACCGAGCGGGCCGAGGCGAAGATCGCCGCCTGGAAGGACGAGCAGTGGCCCGTCATAAAAAGAGGGCGGCGGACTTGGGCGCCTGGCTCTGCTTCGAGGACGAAGCCGGCCAGGGCCTGAGGCCGCCCAAAGGCCGCACCTGGGGCCGACGGGGTCACACCCCGGTGGTGCGGGTCACCGCCGCAGGCACCAAACGTGTCTCCATGGCGGCGCTGATCTGCACCAAAGCCGGTCACCGGCCCCGGCTGATCTACCGCATCCACCTCAACCGCGGCCCGGCCAAAGGCCGCCGCAAGGGCTTCACCGAGACCGACTACGCACGCCTGCTCGATGCCGCCCACCAGCAGCTCGGCGGCCCCATCGTTCTGGTCTGGGACAACCTGAACACACACGTCAGCCGCACCATGCGCGAGCTGATCGCCGCCCGATTATGGCTGACCGTCTACCAGCTGCCGCCGTACGCTCCCGAGCTCAACCCCGTCGAGGGCGTGTGGTCGCACCTGAAGAGGTCGCTGGCCAACCTCACCAAACACGGCCTGGACCAGCTCACCGTGTTGGTGAAGACGAGGCTGAAACGCATGCAATACCGGCCCCGCCTCATCGACGGTCTCATCGCCAAGACCGGGCTCGACTTCCAACCGCCGTAACCTCAGCCGTTAAAGATCTCTAGACGGCACTTTCAGGGAAGGTGGTGAGCCGCAGGTGACCACCCGAGGAGCCCGGGCCCCCGGTCACGGGGTACGCGGCGATCTGTTCGATCCCCATTGCCCGACGCGGCAGTTGCTGGACCGCATCGGTACGAAGTGGACGTCCATGGCCGTCAAGACGCTCGCCGATGCCGCACCGGACGAGGTGCGCTTCGCGGAGCTGAGACGCCGGATGCCCGGCGTGTCGCAGAAGATGCTGTCCGTGACCCTGCGAAGCCTGACCCGCGACGGGCTGGTGGCGCGCCGGGTCGAACCCACCGTGCCGCCGCGGGTCTTCTACCGACTCACCAAACTCGGGCTGTCCCTGGAAGTCGCGCTTGCGGGGCTGCGGACCTGGGCGGAGGAGCACATGGCCGAGATCGACCGCGCCAACGACGCCGCCGCCCAGCAGGCCGATGAGGGGTAGGCAGACCGGTTCCGCGCCCCGATTTCATGACGGAGCATCAACCCCGTCGCGGTCCCTCACGGATGAAGGCCTAGAGCACGATGCGGAGGTCGAGCACGGACCCGGTGGCTCCGACCGGCCTCGCGTCCAGTTTCTCCAGGACGTGGAGCATCGGCTTGTTGCTCGCCGCCACGACGGCGGTCAGCGCGTGGTGCCCCTCGCGGCGGGCAACGGTGGCCGCATGTTCGGCCAGCGCGGTGCCAAGCCCCCTCGCCTGCCACGCATCCTCGATCAGAATCCCGAGTTCCCCCAGCCCTTGCTGATCGGTGCGCATGACGTTCGTCATGGCGATGATGTGGTCCGTACGTCCGGTCGGAGCGGTCACCAGGGTGGTGCCATGCTCCGGGCTGGACAACTGACGCCATTCGGCGGGTGAGAGCCCGCACTGGCCCGCGTGGTATCGCAGGGCTCGGCTGCCCGGCGAGCAACGGCGGTGCAGTTCCTGAACGGGCACCAGGTCTTCAGGGGCCGCCTTGCGGGTTCGGGTGGCGGTTCCATCGGTCAGCGTGACCGAGTATGCGCCGTCTCGACGGCCGGCGTCGGGCATGGACGTTCTCCTCACATTGCGATCGTGACTGTTGTGCCGGGGCGCCCAGGGCAAGAGCGCGACCTTGCTACCGCAGCAGTCTTTTGCCGGCTCCGGGCCGGCTCAAGAGGACTTCACGTCACGTCGATTGCGTTGTGCTTCTGATCGACCACGGAGGGAAGCGGAAATCTGAAGGAGTGTGGTCGTCGTCGGCGCCGATACTGGGCATCGCTCACGGCATCACGTCAGGACTTACACGGAGGGCAGCCCGACCCTCGCCACCGGAACAGGCCGATGAGCGTCCCTGCTTCGCGTAAGCAAGCCATTTTTGAGTGGCTGTGCACCACTCAACCGCCGGTGCACCGGCGGCCGGAGGCCTGGGAGCCCACTCTGTGCGGACGGCCGGGCGACTCGGGTGCGCTGCGGCGGGTGGGGGGACGTCCCGGGCTCTCGGGCCCCGCAACCGCCGCCGGCACGGCATGCATGCCCGGCCGACGGCCTGCAGCCGCCGGACGCGGCCGGATGCAATGTCGAGAAGCGGCGCCAGGCTGAGCAGGCACCCGCTTCTCGCCTAGAGTCGGCTGTATGACGCAGGCACCGGCCCAGGACCGTGGAGCACGGTCCCGTGACGCGATTCTCGACACCGCCGGCGCGCTGATGGCGCGGTACGGCTACGCCGCCACCTCTATTTCCATGATCTCCGCCGAGTGCGGTCTGCCGGCCAGCTCCATCTACTGGCACTTCGGCAGCAAGGACGGGATCTACGTCGCGGTGCTGGAGCGCGCCAGAATCGCGTTGCTGGCAGCCCTGCCCCGGGCCGAGATGGCGGGAGCCGACGTCGCGCAACGCCTGGACGCCTTCCTCGCGGACGTCCAGGACGCCTTCCAGCGCCACCCGCACGGCCTGAAACTGCTGCTGGGGCTGGGCATGGTGCAGCAGGACGCCAGCGCAGCGGCCGTGGCGGAGGTGCACCGTTACCGCGACGCGCTGGTGGCCTGGGCTCATGCTGCGCTGTGCGCTGTCTTCGGGCTGGACGACCGGCCTCAGGTCGCGGACGAGCTGGCGCGCTTCACACTCAGAATGGCGAGCGGCACCGCCGTCGCGCGCTGGTTCGATCCGAGCGTTGGTCTGGACACCGGGCAGTTGCACGTCGCCCTGCTGGCGCTCGCGGCTCACCACGACGTTCCGGTGCGCGCAACCCCGCGCGAGGGCGCCCTGCCGCGTGACGCCGCGGACAGGGAATGACGACCGCCGTGAACCGCCCCCGGACGGGGGCGGTTCACGGCGCGTTCGGCGCTCAGCCGGGCCGTTCCTCGTGCGGCAGCCATGAGGCGAGGGCTCGTTGCGGCCGCAGAGGCGTCGACGTCATCGCGCGGCCCCCGGTAAGTGGGGAAGGGGCCCAGAATGCGCAGTGGTGATCGGTCGCGAAGCCTGTGGTGGGTGCGACCCGGTCCGGCGCCAGTACCTGGACGGAGTCCCCGTCGCCCGTGTAGCGGGGCCAGGCGGGGGCCCGGGCGCCGTTGGGGTCGCCGGTGGCCGCGAACTGTGCCCAGTAGGCGGTCATGGTGGCGGACAGCCGCTGCTGGGCGGGCGTCAGGCGTACGGCGCCTGTGGGGAAGAGATAGGCCAGCTCGGAGGCGTGAAAGGCTCCCTGCGGCGTGTGCGGTGCCGGGATGAACGGTGGTGCCTGGGGGTCGTGGAACTCGTAGGCGTACACGGGCGCCTGGGTGCCGTACAGCCGGCTGTCGGCCCGCGCCGGGCAGGCGAACCGCTGGTCGGTGTTGACGGCGGAGTAGGCCAGGTTCGGGGAGGGATACCCTGAGGCCGGATACGTGTGCAGTACTGCTGCTGCGCGGCCTGCGTGCTGGAGGCCGATCAAGGCGGCGTACGAGGCGGTGGTCAGGGGGCCGCCGCCGAGCAGATCCACGTACAGCGCGGTGAAGTACCGGTACTCGTCGTGGGTGTTGCCGTTCAGTGTCGGGACGGCGTTCACTCGTCCCTCGGCCCATGCCTTGTGCGGAGCACGCGGGAGGACGCGTGGCCCGGTGTTCGGGCCCCACACGGATGCCGTCCCTGTCCCCGTGCCGCGAAGCAGCTCTGTGGTGGTCAGGGCACGCAGACAGGTCGCCGCGGTCGACGGGTCCGCGCAGCCGGCCGAGGCCGCGAAGTCGCTTCCTCTCTGCTCGGCAGCGCCGAGCGAAAGCGGTGTCAGACCGCCGTCCGAGGCGCAGCTCCCGCTCTGCTGAATCGCCCGCTGGAACAGGCCTTCGGCGGTCGGGGAGGCGATGTGGGCGCAGGTGTCGACCGCTCCGGCGGACTGGCCGCCGAGGGTCACCCGATCGCGGTCGCCGCCGAAGGCGCCGATGTTGTGCCGGACCCAGCGCAGCGCGGCCTGCTGGTCCATCAGGCCGTAATCGCCGGAGGCGTGGTCCGCGCTCTCCGATGACAGGGCGGGGTGGGCAAGAAACCCCAGTGCTCCCAAGCGGTAGTTGACGGTCACCACGACCAGGCCGCGCGCGGTCAGAGCCGAGCCGTCGTAGTCGCTTCCGGCGCCGTAGGCGTTGCCGCCCCCATGAAGCCACACCAGCACGGGGAGGGGCCGGCCGCCGGTGCGAGCGGGTGTCCACACGTTGAGGTACAGGCAGTCCTCCGTGGTGCTGCCGGTGCGGTTGGAGTCGCCGGGCAGGACGGGGCCCCCGTCAGGGAGCAGCGTCAGCGGCGGTTGGGGGCAGGGGCGGGCCGGTGCGGTGGCATCCCGCACGCCGGGCCATCGCTCGGCGGACCGCGGGGGACGCCAGCGCAGCTCGCCCGTCGGTGGGGCGGCGAAGGGGATGCCCTGGAAGACCCGGACGCCGTCGCGGAGGGCCGCACCGCGCAACCAGCCGCGGTCGGTGCGCACGACCAGGGAGTCGTGGCCGGCATCGGCCCGGGCCGTGGGCGGGGGAACCGCGAGGGAGGACAGCAGCAGGGCCAGAACCGCGATCACGGCACGGGCCAGGGTGCGCAGACTCGGCGATCTCATCGCACCTCCTGACGCCGTGCGAGCGGTGCCGTCATGACGTGGACTCGTAGGCACCGATGTCGCAGGCTGCACCCTGGGGACGGGCGACACCGCGCTGATCGGTGGCAGGGCAGCCGGCCGCCGCGTCCAGGGCGGGGCTTCCCGGCAGCAGCGCGGCCGTGTCCGTGGGGCCGCCGTTGTCGGCGAGCGGGCCGATCAGCGGCGTACGGCTGGGCAGATCGCCCGCGGCGGTGAGCCGGCAGCTTCCGTCACCGTCGATGTTGTGGCCCTCCGAGGTGATGGTGGCGAAAGCCTTCTTGCAATCGGCGCCCTTGCCGTCGACGGTGTTGCCGGCGACGACGGAGTTGCGCAACGTCAGTCGCCCCAGCGGCAGATCGACGACATCGGGGATCGGGTAGGGCAAGCTGTCGAGATAGGCGGGGGCGATGTTGACTCCGCCTCCGCCGTCGCTCGAACTGTTGCCGACGATGGTCGAGTTGAGTATCACCACGGGGCCCCGGCCACGGATGTCGATACCGCCGCCGTAGCCGGCGAGGCTGCCGGGACGGTCGCCCGGGTTCGTCACCCGGTTGCCGGCGACCGTCGAGTTGGTCACCGTGCCGCTGTCGTCGAACCTGATGCCCCCGGCCTCTCCCGCGACGTTCCCGCTGACGGTGCTGTCGATCAGATCCAGGTGCGAGCCGGGAATGTTGAAGATGCCGCCGCCGTAGCCCGCGGAGTTCCCGGTCACGGCCACCCGTCGCAGCGTCATGTGGTGTCCGTTGGCGATGCCACCGCCACCGGTGTCGGTGACGGGCAGTTCGCGCTCCTTGGCGACTCCCCCGGTGATCGTCAGATCGGACAGCCTGGTATCCGCCTGCATGCGGAAGGCGCGGTCCAGGTGGTTGGCGTCGATGACGGTGGTCCGTGCGCCGGAGCCGCGGATCGTGGTGGGCACCGCGATGTTCAGGTCACCCGTGGCCGGGTCCGGGTGATCTCCGATGATCTTGCCGGGATCGGGTGGCACGGTCAGCCGGTAGCGGCCCGGAGGCAGCGTGATGGTGCTGCCCTGGCGGGCGTTGGCGGCCATCACCGCAGCGCGCAGGCTGCACGCGCCCGACGCGGTGAGGCACAGGCCGTCCGAGGGGTCGGCATCGGCCGCGTCGGACGTGGTGTCCACGGTGAACTCCGTGGGTCCGTCGGCTGCGGGCGCGGCGGCGACGGCCGTGGGCGCGGCGGCCATGTCCGCGGGGACGGCGAGTGCCATGGCGGCGGCGAGGACGACTGAGAGTGACGCCGGACTGGTTGGCAGGTTCATCAGGTGAACCCCTCTCGGCGAGGAAGGGGAGGACTTGGCTGATGCGAGGACGTCCTGCTGGTTCGGATGCGGCCCGTGCGAGAGACGCGGCCGGGCGCCTTCGGGGGTGGGGGCGCTCGAACGGCCGGGTGGGCCGGGCAGAGGAGCCGGTGAGATGTGAACGGTGTGTGACTCGTCCGCTCTCTGTAAGGAGCGTTCCATTCATCTGATTCCGTGTCTACTGACCGGCAGTGGAATGACCGGATAGAGACGCACCTCGAAGGGCTCCGCCGCAGCCCGGAACGGCGTCGTAGGAGGCGACTTCACCCGCTTGCCGCTCAGAATCCGGGGCCACATGCCGTGATGCGTCAGGCATTCTTGATCCATGCCTGACAACGTCGCCCGCATCATCGCGGGGGCCAGCGCGGCATTCACTGCATCCAACATGGCCATCTCTTACGCCGCCTACCGCAGGGTCGGTCCTCGGTTGCAGGTGGAAGCCGGTTTTGTCGGTGTGGAAATGCGTTGGCCAGGGGGTGAGAAGACCGGCTTCCTCCTGGCCATCACCGTTCGCAACAGCGGGCAGACGGCAGTGAAGCTCACTCACGTGACCATGGAGGTTCGAGACAGGTACTGCCTGCGTCTTCTGAAACGCCTCGCCCACGACCCACAGGCGGACGTGACCTCCTGCTTCTTCCCGCAACTCCCCGCGGACGCGGCTATGAAAGTCGGCTCCCTCGCTCGCGTGAGATGGGAGCCCGTACACCTGAGCAGCACCACTCTGGAGGCATTTGAGAGGCCGGGGACCCTGCACCGATTTGGGGTGGGAGTGGCCTCGGGCCCCATGGTCTACAGCCGTTGGAGTCGCAGGCCGAAGTACATCCCCACCAGTCAAAGCATGGGCGAGGACAACCGCCAGCTGACGTTCGATGACCTGGACTCCGGGACAGCCCCGTAAGTCCCCGGACAGCCGAGATGCGATCTAGCGGGGTGGACCAGGATCCTGGACTCGGCTCGACGTAGTCCTCGTCGACTCCCGAAGCAGACCGGGACGAGCGGGTGGGCCGTGAGTTGCCGTGGTGCGAAGGTCGGCGCGAGCAGTGCTGCCTGCAGACCACAGCGCCCACCGGATCGCGGACACCGAGCCCGGCGATGCGGCAGCGGACGACGCGCCGTCAGTTGTGGGCAGGCCCTGACCAGCGCGTGACGTCCGTTCCCCGGGGTACAGGCCGCTGCTGCCCGGGCATCAGCCGCTGTGCTGCTACCGCGGCCTTCCCTTCAGCGCCTGAACCGGGCATCGCCTCCCTGGGTGAGGTGGTCCAGCCGCCGGGCCTGGGGCACGTCGCGGCAGCCCGCGAGCACCATGACGTCCTCCAGCTGCGAACGCAGCAGGGACAGGATGCGTTCCACTCCCCGCTGTCCGTCGGCAGCGAGCCCCCAGAGCACCGGACGGCCCACGAGGACGCCGGACGCACCCAGAGCCAGTGCCTTCAGGACATCCGTCCCGCTGCGGATCCCGCTGTCGAGGAGGACTTCCGCCCGGCGTGCGACGGCATCGCAGATCGCGGGCAGGAGCGAAATGCCCGGCGCTACCGTGCCGAGCTGCCGCATGCCGTGGTGGGAGACCACGATCGCGTCCGCGCCCAGGTGTGCGGCGTGGGCGGCATCGTCCGGATGCAGGATTCCTTTGACGACCAGGGGCAGCTCCGTCTGGCCGCGCAGCCAGGCGAGGTCCGTCCAGCTGAAGGCGGTGTCGCGGGCGTCGCCCGGGTGTGCGGACACGATGAGCGCCCGGCAGCCCACGCTCTCCGCACGGTCCACCAGAGCGGCGGAAAGGACGCGGTCGGGCAGGCCGGGCAGCTGGAACCAGGTGTCCGGGCACTCGGCCGTGATGGCCTCCAGCAGATGGCCGCTGCGCATGCCGACAGCACAGGGCACACCGGCGGCCGCCGCCGCCCGTGCGGTGGCGATCTCCCCCTCCGGGTGGAGGCGTTCCAGGCAGTCCAGCGGGGCCACGCCCACCGGCAGGGCCGCCTTGGCACCCAGCAGCCGCGTGGACGTACGGCAGTGGGAGACGCCGGACAGCACGCGCGGGATCAGCTGAACGGCGTCCAGCGCAGCACGGACGGCCGTCACGGTCGTGTCGTCGGCGCTGCCTTCGTCCAGCAGGTCCCGGACATCACCGGGCAGGACGGGAAGGGCCGCTCGCCGCGCGTCGTCGAGGGTGAGCCAGCGGTCGGAGGCATGGACGACGCCGGCCTCTTCCAGGTCTGTGGCGCTATCGGACAGCATGCTCACTTCCGGCTCCTGCCTCGGTCAGATCGCCGGCACAGCGCTGGGCCAGCTCGGACAGCAGCTCGCTCTGCTCGGCCCGGCGCGCCTTCACATAGGCGTACTGCCGCGTCGGCTTGCAGCCGCGGGAGAGCTTCACCGTGTCCGAACCGGTGGAGTAGTGGATGTGCGAGATGCCCTCGGCCAGTGCGATGCGGAGCAACTCGTAGTACGCGAGGCCGAAATAGACGGGGAGCTTTCCTTGCGCCTCGTAGTCGAAACCGCCTTGGCGGGCGTACATCTGTCCGCCGTGGGTGAAGGTGAGGATGAACCCGATGATGCTGCCGTCCAGGTGAGCGGTCGTCACGCGCGCCGCTTCGCCGGCGTTGGCGGCCACGCTGCGCAGCACGGCCAGGAACGCCTGGGGGTCGGCCTGGGTGCCGTGCTTGGCGTAGAGCGCCATCTCCAGGGGCGACACCTGCTGGATCAGCTGCTCGGTGATGCACTGGGTGCGGTAGGTGACTCCCGCGGCGTCCAGTACCCGCAGCTCCTTTCTGATCTTCACGCGGTGCCGTGACGGGAACCTCGCCAAGTAGCCGGAGAAGGTGCCGTCCTGGGGGACCTCCAGGGAGTAGGCCGTCTGGCCGGGAAGGGATACGTACCGCTCCGCCTCCAGGACGCCGCGCAGCACCGTGTCGTCCTCGTCGACGTAGAGGAAGGACACTGCTTCCAGGCCCGCCGTCCACGCTTCCCGCTCGGCGGCGCCGACCAGTGCCTGCAGGGCGTGGCGCTGCAGTTCGGCGGGGACCTCGCCGTTCACTGCGGCCCTGGTGTGGGAGGGGTTGCGGCCGCCGCAGGCGAGGGCGGGCATCAGTGCGCCGGGCCAGGTGGCGGCCTCCCCCGTCACCCGCTGATGGATCGTGCCGACGACCCGGCCCGGACTGCAGAAGACGTACGGTGTGCCGGCCTCCAGGGGGTACGCCGGCAGGGCGGCGATCAGCTCCGGCCCCTGGGCGGCCGTGAAGTAGTACGGGGCTGTCGCAGCGGTGGCCTGTGCGTGCCGCAGCCACGGGCTCGCCGAGTAGAAGCCGCGCGGTCCGAGCAGGGCGTCCCAGCGTGCCGTGTCCACCTGCTCGAGATCCCGGCACAGAGCCACGTCCAGGGCCGCACGGGACGCCTCCTGCTCAGTCATCGGAACTCTCCCCCGCGGCGAACAGGGGGGTGAGCTGACCCAGCGCGGACTCGGCGCGGCGTACCGCGTCGCCCGTGGTGTCTCCGACCGCGACGACGTATCCGAGCAGGTCGAGGTTGCTCGCGGCCGGGCGGACCTGGTCACCCGGGTGGGCTTCCAGGTCCACCTCGATCACGCCCGGGATCCGGCGCGCGAGGTCGACGCCGTCGATGCGGTCCAGGGTGCCGGCCCGGTGGGCCGCCAGGTAACGGGAGGCCGCGGCCCGGCTGTGTGTGAAGGTGAGATCGGCGGTCTGTCCCGTGTGGAGCTTGACGCACTCGCGCTGGAGGTAGACCCCGGTCGCCTCCCGGATGAGCTGGGTGATCTCCGCGCCGGGCATACGTCCGTTCACCTCGACGATCCGGGGCCCGTCCGCGGTCACCTTGACCTCGACATGCGCGGCACCGAAGTCGTGGCCGACGGCTTCCAGGGCCCGGACGGCCAGTTCGGTGCACTGCTCGCGGACCGGGGCCGACAGCATCGAGGGGAAGGTGTCGCCCATCTCCACGAAGGAGGGGTGGGAACCGAGCGCCTTGTCGGTGACGCCGAGGACCCGTCGTTCACCGTCGACCAGGACCGACTCCACGCTGACCTCGTAGCCGACGAGGTACTCCTCGACGAGCGCACCCGGCCGGCGGGGCTGGCCCCGGAAGTCGGTGGGACGGGAGCTGATGTCCCGGTAGGCGGCGAGTACGTCGGCGGGGGTAGGGCACAGGGTGACGCCGATGCTGGCCGACTCGGTCATCGGCTTGACCACGCACGGGTAGCCGAACCGGTCGGCGGCCGCGAGAGCGTCGTCCTCGCTCGTCGCCTGGTGGAATCCGGGAACGGCGACTCCGGCCGCCTGGCAGGCGCGGCGCATCAGCAGTTTGTCGCGGCAGTTCCGGGCGGCCTGCGGGGACAGCCCCGGCAGGCCGAAGCGAGCGGCCACCTCGGCGACGATGGGGAGGTTGTAGTCGGTGACGGTCATGACGCCGCTCAGGCGGCCCTCGGTGTGGAAGGGTTCCAGGGCCGCTACAACCGCGTCGACACTGTTGGTGTCCGTCTCGATGATGTCGTCGACGTGCTTGGCGAAGATCTCCTCCGCCACGCTGACCACTCGGTAGCGGTCCGGTTCGTTGCTCAGCAGTACGGTGTGGAAGCCCAGCTCGTGGGCGGCGCGGAGCGGGGTCAGCCCGAAGTTGGACAACTGGGTTTCGACGACGGCGAGTACGCCGCGGGAGCTGCTGCTCATGCCTGTGGCTCTCCAGCGTTGGGGGTGGTGACAGACGAGGGTTGGTCTGCCGCACGCGCCCCGGCGACGGCAGAGATGATGGGGCCGCGGGCGGCCAGCGTCAGGACGAGCGCGGCCGCCGTGAACGCGGCGGGCAGGGAGAGGGCCCACGCCGGGCCGGGGCCCTCGGCGATCACACCGGTCAGCGCGGAACCCGCTGCCCCGCCGATCGAGATGAAGCTGCCGACTCCGGCGAACGCCTCGGTCATCCGGTGTTGGGGAGTCATCTCTCCGATGAGCTGGAACTCCTCGGCTCCGGTCGGCGCCATGGGAAGGCCGCTGCACACCAGCAGGACGCCCAGCAGGAACAGGGCCCACGACGGCGGGAGCCCGGCGCGGTGGGCGAGGGGGAAGGCCGGCAGCGTCGCCAGGGCGGCGGTCAGGACGACCAGAAGCCGGGCATAGCGGCCGAAGGTGCTTCCGGCGCGGCTGCGGGCGCCGTAGAGCAGTCCGCCGAGCACGCTTCCGGCGGACTGGAGCGCCACGAGGCTTCCGGCCAGTTCCGTCGCCGTGCCCTGGGCGCGCAGCGCCGCGGTGACCGCCACCGCCAGTGCGGTGGACAGGGCGGCCGTCAGGCCGATCGCGGTGAGCACGGACAGCGCTGCGGTGCCGCGCCGTGCGGACGCCGGCGAGGCGCCCTGGGCGGACGGCGGCTTCGGCCGCTGCCGGCGCACCACCTCCGCCTGCCCGAATCCGAGTGCGCCGGCGCCCAGCAGCACGGCCGTGGCCAGCAGGGCGTCCCTGGCACCGGTGAGCCAGCCCAGGGCACTGACCGCGGACGGCCCCAGGATGAAGAGCAGTTCACTGAGGGTCGCCTCGAACGCATAGGCCCGCTTTCGCAGGTCGGCGTCCTCGGTGAGACTGTTCCACAGGGCTCGGGCGGAGGCTCCCACCGGGGCGGTGGTGAGCCCGGCCGCACCCGCCGCGGCCAGCAGGGCACCGGTGGGTGCCCAGGCCGTACCGAGTGCGAACCCGGCCAGCAGAAGACCTGTCACGGGACCGGTGATGCGCAGGACCGGTGCGGGGCCGCGCCGGTCCATCAGGCGGCCGTTGACCGGGCTTCCCACGGCACTTCCGAGGGCGTAGGCCGCTCCGGCGCTGCCGCCTGCGGCCAGGGAGTGCCCCGATTGCACCATGGCCAGCAGCAGGGCGAGCGGCACCATGGTGCCCGCCAGGCGGGCGAGCGCGCCAGGCAGTGCTGCCGCGCTCGCACCCGGAAGCCTGAGCAGCTCCGCGTAACTCCGGATCAAGAGGAGGCTCCCGTGGACACCTGACGGCCGGGGTCGGCCAAGTGGAACACATCCTCGGTGGTCTCGGCCCGCCAGACGACCTCCTCCCGGTCCCCGTCGACGGCGACCACGGGCCCTCTGGTCCGGATGAAGTTGTTGCTGCGGCCCAGCGAGTAGGCGCCGGTGTCGTGCAGGCAGAGCAGGTCACCGACGCCGATGTCGTCGGGCAGGTCCACCGCGGCGGCGTGGACGTCGTTCTCGTAGCACAGCGGGCCCGCCACCGACCAGTTGCGGGAGGCCGGTGAGAACGCGCGGCCGACCGGGACCAGCCGGTGGACCTCCCCGGTGCCTGCCCAGGGAGCCATGTTGTTGCCGCCGTCCAGGATCAGCCAGTTCGCCTCCGGCAGTTCCTTGCGCGACATGACCCGGGTCACCATGGCCATCGCGTCCGAGACCAGCCAGCGGCCCGGCTCGCAGGCGAGCGCCACCCCGTCCAGCCCCCGGTCCTGCATCTGCTTGTCCACGTCCGACAGCAGCGACGCAAGGTCCAGCACCGGCTCCTCGTCCGGCACCGGATCGCCGCCCTGCAGGCCCCACAGGGCGGACAGCGGCCCGAAGCGGGGGCGGCGGATACCCGGTACGCCGAAGCCTCCGCCGATGTTGACCTCGCGCAGCCCGAACCTGCGGTGGAGGTCCTGGGCTTCGTCCAGTACCCGCTCCAGTGCCCCGAGCATGAGGTCGTGGTGCACGATCTGGCTGCTGAGGTGGGCGTGGACAGCCGTCAGGGACAGGCGCGGACATTCGGCGATGCGCTCGACGAGCCGGGCGAGCTGGGGAGATCCGGCCGGCCAGCCGAACCGGTTGCGGCGGGCCACCCGCTCGGCCTGGGCGCGGTAAGAGGGGTCGGACGACGTCGAGACCGGTGTGCCGGG
Source organism: Streptomyces musisoli (assembly GCF_016741855.1). GTDB lineage: Bacteria > Actinomycetota > Actinomycetes > Streptomycetales > Streptomycetaceae > Streptomyces > Streptomyces musisoli. The sequence continues at coordinate 22,095 of NZ_JAERRH010000041.1, forward strand.
GGAGATCCGCAGCCCCACCTCGACCGTTCGCCCGGCCTGCGCGGCCAGCCGCTCCAGCATGTCGATCTCGTGCTCGGCATCGATGTTGATGCGCACACCGTGCCGGAGGGCCGCCGCCAGTTCGTCCTCGGTCTTGACCGGGCCGTTGAACACCGTCTCCGACGGCGGGAAGCCGGCGGCGAGGGCCGCCTCCAGTTCATAACCGGAGACGACGTCGGCGCCCATGCCGTGGCCGGCGAGCCGGCGGCACAGATACGGCAGGTAGTTGGTCTTCACCGAGTAGTAGGCCCGGACCGGCCTTGCCAGTGCGCCCAGTGCGTCCAGCAGGTGCTCGGCGGCCCGGTCGAGTCGCCGCACGTCCAGGACCTGGATGGGAGTGCCGTGGCGGCGGGCCACGGCGACCAGCCGGTCGTAGTCCCAGGCGGGCGTCGCGGTCACGTCGGACGATGCCCGGCTCACGCTGCTGCCCCCTGTCCGGCTCCGCCGAGTCGTGCCCGGGCGTACGGGGACGTGCCGGTGACCAGCCGGAAGCCCGCGTCGATGGCGCCCCGGTCCGCCAGGTCGGCATAGCGGCGCTGCCACTCGCCCGAGGCGAGGTCCTCGCGCAGGCGTGACACGCCCCGCTCCACCGCCTCCGGGTCGGTGAGCGAGAAGGCGGAGCAGGCGCGCCGCGTCTCGGCGTCGAGATACGCCTCCGGCCGGGCCCAGAACGCGGTCATGAAACCGTCGGTGAAGTCGCGCCAGACGGGAAGTTCGGTGATGTCGCAGGGCCCGAGCAGCGAGGTCAGGTGTTCCAGCGCGGGAACCCGGGAACGTTCAGCCTGCGCGATCTCCGGAACGTAGTCCCGGGTGAACCAGTAGTCCGCCTGGACGTCCATGTCATAGGTGACGATCGCGAAACGCTCGGCGACTCGGAGCAGCTCCGAGACCCCGGCTTCCAGGTCCGACCAGTGGTGGACGGTGAGGACCGCCATGGCCGCGTCGAAGGCCTGGTCGTCGAAGGGAAGCGACTCCGCCCGGGCGATGACGCACGGAGCGGCGTCCGGGCCGCGCTGGCTGCGCATCTCCCGAGACGGTTCCACGGCGACGATCTGCATGTCGGTGGGCTCGTAGGCACCGGAACCCGCACCGAGGTTGACGACGGTCCGGGCGTCCCCGAGCGCGGCACGGATGGTGTCGGCCCACCGCTTGTCGGGGCGGCGGACGGCGGAGTATCCGACGCCGATGCGGTTGTAGTGTTCGGCCGTGCTGAGATCCGGCAGAGCCGGAGTTTCAAGGCTGTGCTGGGACATGTTCGCTCAGCCCTCGCTGTTGCTTGCCAGGACCTCGGCCTCGTACTCCTCGCCGTAACGCCGATGTTCCCAGGTGTTGATCGCCACGAGCCACACGTCCCGGTGGCCTCCCTCGTCGGTGAGGTGCTGGATGTCGGTGACGTGGTGGAACATGAGCTTGTCGTCGAAGACGATGGCCTGGCCGTCCTCCAGGGTGGTGCGGAAGAACGGTTCACCACCGCCGAGCGGCATGAGCTGGGTCTCACCGCCGGATATGTTGTGACGCCGGGTGACGGCGACCATGCCGTAGTCATGGCCGTCGCGGTGAGGTCCCTCGGGGGCGGCCACGCCCTCGACGTCAGGCGTGGAGACCACCCTGCACTGGTGGATGTTGAGCTGCCACACCGTGTCCTTGTCCAGCTCCAGGGCCTCGGCACCGGCGGCGATGAGCGCGGTGGGGTCGACGGTCAGGGGCTCCAGGGTCCGCAGTTGCCCGCCCACCAGGTCGTTGTACTGGCGGGGCTGGGCGAAGTGCCGGTGCGGCAGCAGTTCCAGTTTCCACTCGCCGTCGTGGACGAGGCGGAACTGGGAGAAGCGGCGGTAACGCTGTGTGGAACCCGTGTAAGGGTCGAGCGGCAGTTCCTCGAACTGCGACAGGGTGAAGTCGTCCAGCGGCGGAGTGTCGATGATGGCGAAGCCTTGCGGGTTCAAGCCCATGGAAAATCCCCCAATGTACGAGCCCCAGGAGCACCCTGGGGCTCCCTCAAGCGGTGGCGTGACTGTATGCAGACGCGACCGGTCCAGGGAATGATCTTTATGGCGTGCTCCGCCGACGGCAGTTCGACACTTTGTCAGGTTAACGCTCGGTAACTACTGGATGAATGCGGCGAGTTGGCTCAATCGGTGAGTGAGTGGCAATCCGGCAGGACGCCTGATCAGATGTCAGTTCGCGGTCGCGACCGCCGCGGTGGCGGCCAGGGTGTCGAGCACGCTGACATCGGCGTGAGCACCGATGCGAGGGTTGCGGCGGGTCGCGGTGCCATTGACACGGGCCCGACCGCGAAGCAGCACCGCGGCCCCACATGGCGCGCGGCTGTCTCCATCCGCCGGATAGCCACCGCTCACGCAGCCAGGCCCGGTGGCAGCTGGACCGGGCCCTGGCTTCACGCGCGGGAAGTGCGCCGCGAGCAGCTGCCGCGTTCCCCGCGATGTATTGGTCCTACTGATTTGGCCTGGCGGCGCTGATGTCGCCGAGTGCCGAGCGTGCATCGCGTTCGATCGCCAGATCGCCGATGGAGACGATACCGACGGCGTGGCCCTCTTCGACGACCGGAAGGCGGCGGATGGAATGCTCGCGCATCAGCTCCACGGCACGGTCGAGATCCTCGTCCGGGGTGATGGTGACAAGATCGTCGCTGCAGGCGGAGGCCACGGTCTTCTCGTCCGGGTCACCGCCCTCGGCGAGCGCGCGCACCACGAGGTCGCGGTCACTGACCACGCCCCGCAGATCGTCGCCCTCGATGACCAGCACGATACCGATGTCCTCGTCGCGCATCTTCTGTGCCACCGCCGTCACCGACGCCTGCGGCTCCACCGTCACCAGCTGGCTGGTCATGATGTCCCGCACATGCTGAGTCATGACTCCTCCCTAGGTTGAGAGCCGGTGCCCACTGGGCTACGGCCGGGTACCCGCCGCACGGCCCCGCTTCACATGAGGACGGGAGGACGGGCGGGCTCAGGTTCCGATGGCCTCTGGCGAGGCGCTTACCTTCCGGCCTGCGGTCCCGGACATCTGCCGGGAGATCCTGGCCGAGCACATCGAGCACACCGTCGACCTGCTGCTGGAGCGCTCCCGCGTCCTGGCCGAGGCGGTGGCCGCCGGCCGGACCGCCGTGGTGGGGCTGTCCTACCGCCTGGCCGACGACAGGGCCCAGCCCGTCGCGCTGCGTGTCGATCCTGATCCGTCACGTGTGCTCGTCCTCTCACCGGCGCCGATAGGTGGTAGCGGCCTGTAGAAGCCGCCCGAGCGGTAGGCGGCGTGAACCGGCGGCGACAGACGGGCCGCCGCCGGTCGGCGTTCTGCCGGGCGGGTGGTCGCGGCCTGGGATCACAGCCCCTGGGATCACAGCCCTGCCAACCCCTTGGCCAGGGCCGACAGCCCGCCGGCCAGGGCGAGCATCAGGACGAGCTGCCGGGCTCGGCCTTCCGGGACTCGGTCGGAGAGCACCTTGCCGATGACCGCGCCCACGATCATGGCCGCGACGGCGGAAGCCCAACCGGTGGGGCCCAGCCGGGGAACGCCGTTGGCCGCCAGGGAGCAGACGTTGACGACGATGCCTTGACATCCTCTCCGCC
>NZ_JAERRH010000042.1 GCF_016741855.1 Streptomyces musisoli
TTCGGCCCGGACGTCGTCGGCGGTGATCTGCCGCAGGTCCTCCCCGGCAGTGGTCCAGGAGGTTAGGGCAGGCCAGGCGATGCGCAGATAGTGGCGGATGCGCCGGTAGCCGACCGGAGGATGCCGGAACCGACCGCGTCCCCGCATGACCCGTACCCAGGCGCGTACCTGGTCCGCCATTGGTTCGGGCAGTTGCGCGATCCGCTCGTACACGGCCCGTTCGTCGTGCCGGTCCCGCCGTTCCGCACCCAGGTCTGGGATGCGCGTTTGGACCTGGTGATGGACGTCGGTGAGCAACTGGGCAGGAGTCTCGGAAAGTTCGTCCTCCTCCAACCGGGCCTGGCCGTCGAGGAAAAGGATCACACAGCGGGTCGCCGCAGCGCCGGCCGCCACCGTGCCGGCCAGGGACCGCACATCCCGCTCAAGAATCGGCGCGTGTGGGCCCACCCGGGCCAGCAGGGTATGCAGGACCAGCGCCGCACCGCCCACCACGCTGCGCTTGTCAGCGATCCAGGACCTCGGGTAGCCCGCAGTAAACGCGTCCAACACCTCCTGCGCTGCATCTGGCAGCGGGGACAAGGCGGTGGTGGCGACGTGCTGTTCACGCTGCCAGGTACGGGGCATGGTGAACAGGGCCAGCTGTCCCGGATCCATCGACGCCGATGTCACCTGCTCCTCGGAAGTCAGCGTCGTCCGGGCTCGATCACGTGCTCGGCTGACAGGGCCGGACCGCTTGTGCACTACGAAACCCAGCTCCCCGGCACTCCGCTTCAGCTGGTGCGCCAGCACCCCGGCGAAGGCGAGCTGTGTGAAGGACACCCCGGCCAGCTCCGCGCCGCACTCCCGCACGTAGGCCAGGCAGCCGCGGCACAGACCCTCCTTATGCAACGGCAGGCCCTGCCGACGGCAGCGCGGACATTGGCCCGGGGGGTAGAAGCCAGGCTTGTGCCGCCACTCGCCGCAGCCGCCGCACCGGGCCGTGGTGATTCCCCAGCTCCCACAATCCGCGCAGGCCCCGACCGGCCACAAGGCGGGCGGCGGAGCCATACGTGGCCGCAGCATCCCGGCCTGGGCGAGGATCTCGGCCGCAGTCGCCTTCAGCGGCAGCCGCACCTGGTCGAGCATCTCCGGTGCGACCAAAGCCTCGCCCTCGGCATCCCGGATTGCCAGCGCGCACCGGATCAACCGCATCACCATGTACGGCCAGTTCGCTGCCAGACCTTCCTTCGCCGCCCGCTGTTCGGCGAGTGGGTGCAGGACTGCTTCCTCGGGCCATGTCCGGGCACTGATCCGCCGGGCATGCACGCGCTCAAGTCGCCGCCGTACGGGAAACAGTGTCTGCTGCCCGCGCATCGCCGCAGCGCAGATCCGCGGGTCATCGATCAGCTGGCGCACCTCGCGCGGCCCGAGGTAAGGGCTGGCTGCACCGCGTGGGCGCGGGAGGTTCCGTCCCCCCTGCTGGCCGAGTCCAGGCACATACAAGTGCAACTGGGTTGGCCCCGGGAAGACCGCATCGATCCCCAACCAGATGTCCTCCCGCACCGCGATCACGCACGGCCGGCACAGTCCATCATCATCCACATGCCGCATCCGGCGGCATCGGGCGCAAACCGCTTGGCCGGGGCGTTGTTTGAGCCAACTGAAACAGCTCCAGCACAGTCCCCCGCGCAGTCGGGGCACGCCCCAGTCCAGACACAGCCTGCATTGTCGAACGACAGTCATGGCCACCACCCTCAGTTCGGCGGCCGCAGCCGGCGCGGACCCTCCCGACGCGGCACCGGTCGCACCGGACCCGCCTCGTCCCCGACTGCCCGGTCCTGCTCCTCCAGGTTCTGCGAGGCGGCCACGGGCTCGGCCTCCAGCAGGTCTGCCACTGTGCACTGAAGTGCCGCACAGATCTTGTCCAGATCGTCCAGCCGCACCGTCACCGGCGTGCCACCCCAGAGAGCGGCGACCTTGCTCAGCGAGGGCGTGAACCCCACCTTCGCGAACGCGGCCTGCAGATCGACTGGCCGCCAGATGTCGCGTTTGGCGGCCGCCCAGCGCAGATTCCACTTCACCGCAAACTCCCCCTATCCGCGACCAACCGCTTCCCGGCTCGCGCCGCCGACGCCCGCCAGCGATCCGCCTGTTCCGGATCGGCCTGGGCCGTCGCCAGGTAATTCACCGTCGTAGTCGTCCAGACGTGCCCAAGCAGCCGCTGCACCTCCCACAGCGTCATCCCGCGCTCGTAGTTGTGGGTGGCGCACGCATGCCGCAGCAAATGCGGATACAAATCCGACACCGGCCCGGGCAGATACAGCTGTGACGCCGTCTTCAGGGCACGGCGGAACGTCGCCGGCACCACCGCCGGCGCAATGGGCATGTTCAGCGCCGCCACCGGCTTCGGCAGCCGCTCGGAAGGAAACAACGGCGCCGCGGCGTGGTCCGGGTCGTCACGAAACAGGCCGCGGACCTCCTCCACGTACCACCACAGCAGCTCGCGACCTTCCTCGAACAGGAACGCCTCCCGCGGCCGGGGCCCGGATCCCCACGCGCCCTTGCCTTGGACGACGAACCGGCCCCAGCGCCCTGACTCCCAGTGCACGTCTCCGAGCGCCACGCCACACAGCTCTGCCGCCCGGACCCCAGACACGTAGGCGATCTTCGCCATCACGTAGTCACGGCATGCCACTGCCTCCTTGCGGGCCTGGGGCAGCGCATTCCGCCAGGTTGCGAAGAACTCCCGCATCGCCCGCTGTGAGGGCGGAACCCGCAGGCCGAAGTCGCCCCGGTGACGCGGCCGGTTGAACGGGTCGACGGGCGACTCCACGACCGTGCCGAACAGCCGGTGGATTTCCCCGGCGTACCGCTGCTCCAGGAACGCGAAGTACGCGTCGATCTTGTTGATCTTGGCACGGACCGTTGAGCGGGCCCGTTTGCCCGTCCCGGCGAAGTACCGGTCCAACGCCGCGGGGGTGAGCTGCCACGGCACGATTTCGTAGTGCTCGCACACCTCGATCACGGGCTTTACCAGCTGATCGATCGACGCTGGCATCAATCCGGCCGCATCCCTCGCCCACTGGTACTCGGCCAGCGTGTCGAAGAAGTACGACCGCTCATCCCGCTGTCCCGAGCCGCTCGGCCGATAGGTGTGGAGAGAGAAGACCTCTGCCAGACCGGCCGGCTCACGTACAGGCGACAGCGAACGGGATTCGAATTCCCCCATGAACCCGCAGATTACGAACGTGACTCCTGGAATCTGCGAGTGATTGCGGAAATCTCACACCGTCGTGGGACGCCTCGAACAAGGATCGCCCACCTGCTGACTTCCCTCGTTCACGCCTGCAGCCACCAGCCCGGAACCCGTGCGTACTCCAGTAATCAGGAGGGCCGGCTGACTCACCGCGGCCTGCGCCGCGCCACGGCCGCGGCGGCGGGCCCGCGCCTGAAGCGCCCCGAAGTGCAGCCGCCCGTCCTGGACGACCACCAGCTCACCGTCGAGGACGAGCGGCCGGTCGAGGGCGAGCACCGCGGCGGCCAGGTCGGGGAACGCCAGCGTGAGGTCGCCGCCGCGGCGGGACTGGATGTAGGCGTGGCCGGGCCGGGCGAAGACGACCGCGCGGTAGCCGTCCGCCTTCTGCTCGTACACGAGTCCGCCCGGCAGCGCCCGCTCCGGCGGCAGCGCGGGCCAGGCTTCGGCAAGCATCGGTGCCATCGGCGGGGTAAGGGCCACAGCTCAGATGTACGCGCTGACCGGCGAAGACGCATGTGGACGCGGTCCGGGCCGCACCGCGCCGAAAGGCCGGCCAGAGTCCTGGACTCGCCGAGACCCGTCATACCGCCTCAAGGGGGCATGTAGCGCGGCGGACGCTCAGACGTGGAAGCCCTTCTGCTGCACGCTGGGCCCCCACTTCGCGGCGACGGCGGCGAAGCACGTCCGGCACAGCGGGTTGGCGTTGGACCCGTGCCCTTGCCGGACCGGCTGCCCATGCCGCCGCTGCGGCGCTGGCCCGGTTCGGGCGCGGGATTGTCCGGCGGGTAGTAGCCCGTGATCCCCGACGCTGTCTCGGGCGGCAGCGCGATCAGCGCCTCGAAGTCAGCCCGTATCCGGGCGACTCCTGCTCTCGAGTCGCGGCAGCCTCTGCCTCATACCTCGCCTCGATCTCCGCCAGCCGGGATTGATACTCCTCCCCGCCCAGCAGTACAACTCCGTCCGAGTGTGTGACCTCGTCGACACCGGTGAACGACTGAACACCGACCGCCGCAAGAGGCCTTCGTGGGCGTACGCTTCCGGAGGCTGCCGTGCTGGCAAGGCGTGGTCGGCCCGACCACGACCCCGACCACGGCAGCTAGAAGGCCGCGTTGCCGGATCGTGACGGATGGTCGGGGCTTATGGCCGTCAGCCTGGTCGGGGTCGGCGGGTGAGCTGACCGCATGGAATGCTCGTACGCCTGCGCCCCCGCGCCCACCGGCCGCCCTACCCCGGCGGGCATGGTGCGCTGCCGTGGCCACCGCACGCGGCCTGCACTCAGGACGGCGTGATGAGCGGCTATGGATCCGGGATCCGCCGCGGCGTGATGGCGGCTGATCATTTCACGCAGATCGCCAACGGACTGTTTCGCGACAGCCGCATCTCGTACCGGGCGAAGGGACTCTTCGGCTACATCGGCACCCACCGCGACGGATGGCGGGTCACCATCGCCGCCCTCGTTGCCCTGGGCCCCGACGGGCGAGACGCGGTGCGGGTGGGACTGAACGAGCTGGAGAAGTTCGGTTACCTGGTCCGCGATCGGGTGCGCCGCCCTAACGGCACCCTTGGAGAGATCGTCTACAGCATCACCGACCGGCCTGCCGCCCTGGACGTTTCGCCGATCGACCCGGCATCCACCTGCCGGGAGCCCGGGAGCGACGCCGGCTGCGGCGCGGGCATCCGCCGTGGGGTGATGGCGGGGGACCAGTTCACACAGATCGCCAACGCGCTGTTCAGGGAGGGCCGGATCTCCTTCAAGGCGAAGGGATTGTTCGGCTACATCAGCACCCACCGGGACGGCTGGCAGATCACCGTCGCCAACCTGGTCCGACACGGCCGCGAACGCGTCGACGCCGTGACCACCGGCCTGGAGGAACTGGAGCACCACGGATTCCTGCAGCGGGAGCGCGACCGCAACGGCGACGGCACGCTCGGGCCGGCACTGTACTTCATCACCGACCTGCCCGCCCTGCAAAGCCCCGGCTCCGGGCCAGAGTCGGGTTATCCAGGATTGGCTGAGCCAGTGTTGGCTGATCCCGGCACTAAGAACACCAGCGTTAAGAAGACCAACAAGCAGAAGACCAACCCCCTCCGTCCGTGCGACCGCGGTGACGCCGCGCGCACGAACGCACGGACGGCCCCCTCGCACACAACGCCGCCGAAGCCGCCTCAGGCAGACGAGATGCACGCGGGAATCCGGCTACTGCTGGAGATTGGGGCGAGCCGTCCCGAACTGTTGCTGACCGGGCTCGCGCTGACTGATCAAGGCCGCGTGGCGACCGTGATGCTGGAGGCTGGCTGGAGCGCAGAGCAGCTGCGCCACGTCATCACCGGCCGACCGCTGCCGAACCCGGTGCGCACCTCCATCGGCGCGATCATCGCCGCCAGGCTCCGCGCCGCCCAGGCCTACCCGCCGCCCGCCGCCGTTCGCCACGACGCGGCCTCGCTGGACGAACCGTTCGCGGAGCCGGCCAGGGAGCGGCCATCGATAGCGGCCGCCGCCCGCTCCGTGACCGAGGCCCTCACCTACCGGGCCCTCGTGGAGTGCGCCGGCTGCGGTGTGCCCGCCACCGCCCCTGGCGAAGACCTCTGCCCCACCTGCCTCGGCTGGCCGCTGTGCCGCACCTGCCCCGGCCCGACTCGCAAGCGAGCCCACCCCGACGGCGACGGCCGCTGCACCACGTGCACCACCGCACCGACCCGATCGATGAAAGGAAGCAACGCATGAACGAGCTGAGCAAGCCCTTGCTCCCGGCCGAGCACGGGCATATGTCAGACGGCCATCAGCCGGCGGGTACGTCCCCGTATCTGCTGTTCGCGCACGAACCGTACTACCCGCTGCCCGCCCGGGAGATCAACACCTCCGTGGTCGCTGCGGCCTGTCTGCTTCACCCCCACATCAAGCAGCCCGACGGGATGCGCATCCACCGGCAGCTGGTCCGAGGCCGCCGGCCGGGCGAAATCGTGCCGTTGGCCACTCTCACCCAGGAACTGGGCGGCGGCGCCCGTTGGGGCGATGTCGGTGACTGGGAGGCGGTGGTGGCTGACCTTGTCCGGCTCATCCGTGGCGAAGGCTGCGACGCACTCAGTCTGGGCCTGCCGACCATTGAGCGGGCCTTGTTGTGCAGCGGCCCCGATAGCACCGTACGCGTCGTCGACCCGGCCACCCAGGAATGCACCTCCTACGGCCCGCAGGACCGCACGGCAGTTTTGGACCAAGTACGCCACCACCTCGCCTGGGCCGAGGCAGGCGGTTCCTTATGGCCTGGCGACCACGTGCTCAGCTCGCCCAGCACCGGCCCGTGACACAGCGCAGGGACCGGCGCAGTCCCGGTGCACAGCCGGAAACGGTCCAGGCACTCCACAAGTGGCACCTTCTCCTGCATGAGCGTGACCTCCTCCTCGGTCCGGAGGCCTTCTCAGAGCGGCTGAGGCAGGAGCAGCAGGAGATCCGTAGCGATGGCCGGTTCCGCGAAGCCGTGCGGCTTCGCGGGGGAGAGGTGGCTGGCCTCTCCATACCGGCCATCGTGCGGCGTCCGGCCCGCCGGGAGTTCGTCGATCCCTTCAACCAGAAGCCGCAGTCTTACGGTATCCCGCCTGCGGCGCGGGCTTGGCGCGCTGCGTCAGGACGGTGAGGAGCGGCGGGCGGCCAGTTCCTCGAGGCGGGAGCGTTTCCAGCGCTGCTGACGGGGACGGCCGGCGCTGCCGCGCCGGTACTCGTATCCGTCGGGCTGCTCGAGGTCGGGCAGGAGCCCGTGCCCGAGCGCACTGATGAAGCTGTCGGCGTTGCTGTATCCGAGGATCCGGGCTGCCTCGGCGGCGCCGACCAGGTTCTCGTCCTGGTCGGCCGGCGGCAGCACTCCACGCTTGCGGGCGACAGCGACGACGGTCGCCCGCCGCCACTTCTTGCGGCCCGGGCCGCGGCTGCCTTCCTCCTTCACCTGTGCATCCGGTTCGGGCAGTTCGGGGATGCGCCCCTGGTAGAGGGCGCTGGAGAAGGAAGCCGGGCTGCCGTAGCCGAGCAGCGCAGCGACCTCGGCTGTACCGAGCAGCTCGTCGGGGTCCCCGTCCGCCGACACATCATGCCGCGGTGTCGCCGGAGCGGAGCTGCGCCGGCCCTTACCGGGGCGGCTGGCGACCCAGGCCACGATCGCGCCGCGGCGCCACATCGGACCGTCGACGTCCTCGTCGGGTTCCGGGAAGTAACCGGGCCGGTCGCGGAAGTAGCCGTCGATGGTCGACGTGCGGGTGTAGCCGAGAAGCTGCGCCACCTCCCGCTTGGTCAACAGCTCGTCCTGGTCGGCCTCGAGTACGGCGGTTGGCAGCGCGCGCTTCTTCGGGGCACGCTGCGCGAAGAACGCCGCGACCTCGGCGTGGCGCCAGAACCGCTTGCGGCCTTCCGTGTGCGCGACCGCGGGGAAACCACTGTCCGGGTTGTTGCTCCAGTCGCTGATCCGGGGCTTGCTCGTGCCGAACTCGGACACGATTTGCGCGGTGTCCACGAGCCGGTCCGCGGAAGACATCGGGGCCCCTTTGGAAGGATCAGTACGGCGGTGCCGACACTCGGACGAGTGCGACATGTTCGATAATGCCAAAGGGATGGTTTGCTGTCCAGCCTGACGCCAAATCGACCTACAGCACTTCTTCGCCCAGCAGGCACACCCCGAAGCGCGCCGCACGCTCCTCCAACTCCGTGTAGGCCATCGCGGCCGGCGCGGCATCCCAGGTCTCAAACGCGAGAGCGGAGACCGCCTCGCCGCGCGTCATCCCCTGCTCCCACGGCGCGCCCGCAGCGGCGCACCGCTCGGCGAACTCGGCGTCGGACAGGCTCGTGGTCTCCCGGTCAACGCTGGCCTGGACGTCGGCGACGCCCTCGCACCAGGCAGGGTGGCCCCTGGACAGCAAGTCGTGCAGCGTGTCCGGGTCGCTCACCCGTTGGGCCTGGGCGGCGAGGTCGAGTAGCAGGGCGGTGGGGTTCGTCTCCATGGTCATCTCCTCCATCCACTGTAGGGGGCGCCCGCTGCGCCGAGGAGCACAGCGGGCGGTGGTCATCAGTTGTGCACGGTGCAGCCGTCGCACAATGCGCGGCCGGCGCGGCGGGCCAGTTCGGGTTCCTTGTGGGGCTTCTTCTTCAGCGCCGCCCGTACCTGCTTCTTGAGGGCGGTGAACTGCGGGCCGTCGTCCGGGCAGACGACGCCCGGGTCGGGCGCGCCGCCCTGCTCGGCGTGCCGGATCAGGTCGGTGATGCGCCAGTCCGCGCGGGGGCTGTCGCCCCGGGCCTGTTCGACCTCGGCGTACAGGTCGGCCAGCCGCGGCCGCCGACCGATGGAGAGCAGTCCGTCAGTGGCGGGAGGCGAAGACGCACAGCGAGCACGAGCAGCTTTTCCGGACTAAGCAGGCATGCCCCGAGAGCATCGAGGAGACTGATCAGAGCTCACCTGAGGAACTCACTGTCGTCAGCGGCGGAACATGCGCTACTTGGATTCCTGTAAGCCCTGCCTTGATCATTACTCTTGTGGGACGCTGGCGTCATGGCTCGACGTCGTATCGCACTGATGATCGGTTTCGTAACCCTGGGCGGTGCTCTCACCTGGCTGGGAATTCACTTTGCGCAAGTCGGCTGGGATGCCGCTGACAAGCAATCGAGCGTGCTTGGCGGATTTTCTGGATTGGGGGGGATAGTGCTCGCAATATACGGCATATGGCAGGCTGTGAGGCAACAGCTCCCCCTTACCATGGAGAATTTGACTGGTTACCTCGCCGAGAGCGTGCAGCGGGAGTGGAATGCCGAGGTGCAGATACGTCAACTGAATGGGACGCCTTGGATTTCGATTTCCTGGCAGCCGGATATGACAACCCAGCAATGGGTGGATTTGTTGTCAGTAACCCCTGGAGCGTTGGATAACCCATCCGGCTCCGCACCGGACGCGCATGCGTTAGCTGGGGAGACTCATAAAATCGTTGAAGTCTTGGACAGGGTCCCCGGTCGCCAGCTGGTACTTTTAGGTGAGCGTGGCTCGGGTAAGACGACGCTCTTGATACGACTGTTGCTCGATCTCCTTGATAAGCGCGAACCGGGCGCCGCGGTACCGGTACTCCTTTCGCTGTCCTCTTGGATTCCTTCTCGGGAAGGCTTGAAATCCTGGATCGCATCAGAGATTGCGCGCAGTCACCCGGTGTTGGGCATTTCTGACCGGCGACGGAACGCACACTCTGATAATTACTCTCGCGCTCAAGCACTCCTCGATCAGGGCTTGGTAGTCCCGTTGCTGGATGGCTTCGATGAGCTACCGCCAGGCCTTCGCGTGAAAGCACTGGAAGAAATTGACAAGGCGCGACTTCCGGGTCTAGTGCTCGTCAGTCGGACTGCTGAGTACGAACTCGCTGTGCACGGAGTCAGAGGAGCCACACCCCTCGCTGGCGCTCCTCGTATCTGCTTAGATCCCGTGAATCATTCCAAAGCGGCTGCTTACCTAAAGTTTGGAATGCCGTCAGACCTATGGGCGCCAGTTATCACCCACCTAGCCAGCGACGGGCCGTTGGCTAGGGTTCTGAAAGTCCCCCTATACCTATTCTTAGCCCGATCCATCTACATGCCGCGCGGCGATCGAGAGGCGAATCCGAGAGAACTCCTGGACCAGCGTAAATTCTCAAACGAGCAGGATATTGCTGCGCATTTGTTCGACGGATACATTGATTCCGTATACGGAGAGAGTGCGGGTTCTCCGAACCAGTGGACTGTGAGGCAGGCTCGCCGGACGCTTGCTTTCCTTGCCCGTGAGTTGCAGGCCGCGGGGGAAGGTGGCGATATCAAGTGGTGGCAGATGAGGACTTGGTGCAACCCGATTGTGCCAGGCCTGATAGTCGGCCCAGTGGCCGGTATCGGGGTGGGCCTCGCTTTCGGAATTCCAGCTGGTCTTGGATCCCTTAAGGAAATCGGCTACGATCCTGGAATTTCTGAAGCGCTGCGGGCCGGGATCCCTGCCGGCGCACTCGTAGCCTTCTTTGCGACTGCGCTGGCAGGAGGTGTTATTACTCTCCGAGAAGATCCAGGGACTACGATGCGTTGGTCGCCTGCAAGATTCGCAGGACTGATGTCTGTAGGCGGTCTTCTGGGTCTTGCACTGGAATCCCTGGGTGTCATTTTCCAAGCTGGAATTTTGGCGGGACTAGCACTCTTTGCCCCTAGTTCTATAGCGCGCGGAGTCGCAACCATAGGCCCGCCTCTTGAGACCTCTGTGGGGCCCATTACAGTTCTCGAGCAAGACCGGCGTGTCTTTTTGATGATTGCCGCTATCGTCACTCTCGCTAGCGGTCTTCCGCTTTTTGCCACCTTCCTTGCCTTGGGAGACGCTATAGGGGGGCTATACTTTGCGATTTTGTTGGGTTTGTTTAACGGTCTGAGGGTCGGTCTGAAGGCGACCGCATGGCTGCCCTTCCTTTCGGTTCGCTTCTACTTTGCTTTGTGTGGTCGGGCCCCATACAACCTCATGACCTTTCTCGCGGATGCTCACAGGCGGGGCATTTTGCGTCAAGTTGGCGCTGTTTATCAGTTCCGTCATATCGACCTGCAGCGCCACCTTGTAGCGGCTCCTAATTTCCTGAACCGCTGAGTTGGCCAGAATCTGGCTTCCTCACGGTTGGGATTGGCATGTCTCTCCCGGGATGAGCGGCAGGCCCAGGGGGACCGGGGTGCGGCTGCGGGTGCGAGTGAGTCGGTCGAGTGAGGCGAGTTTGTTGCGGCCGGCTTCGAGGCTGACCTGGAGTCCTTGGACCCGCCGAGCCAGCCGTTGACGCGGGCCTCCTCGATGCGGTCACCTGACGTCGGCGGCGTAGGCGGCCCAGTCACCGGCGGCGGCCCGCTGCCATTTGACGGCGCCGGAGATGTGGATGCCCAGGGTGCGGGCGAGGGTCGCGGAGGGCAGCTCGGTGGCGAGCTGGAACAGCGCGGTCGAGCGGGACTCGGCGAGCCGGATGCCGAGCTTGCGGAGCCTTTCGCCCATGGCCCATGCGCTGATCGGGCGGTCCGGCTGACCGCCGGGGAAGAGCCATGGCGAGTCGGTCTGGGCCAGGACCGCGTGGCTGCGGCGGGCGGCGACTTGCTCCAGGGCCAGCTCGGCGATGGGGCCGGGCAAGATGACTGCGACGTCGCCGAGGCGGATGCGGACCGCCTGGCCGGTCTCCTTGATGTGGCCGGTGGTCAGCCGGGATCGCCGCCGGCCACTGTGCATAGAGGAGCAACAACAGTCTGGCCAGACGGTCTTCGGTCCGGATGGTGGTGTCGTGCAGCCCGATCTCGACGGAGTTACCGCGTTGGCCGGTGGTGTGGGTGGTGAAGCGGCCAAGCAGGCGTGGGCGTGTTTGAGGACGTTGGTACGGCGCCCTGCTGCGGCGTCCGTCGTTCGTCAGGCGCAGTCCAGCCTCTGCCTGAGGCACAGTGACATACGTAAAGACGAGTGCTACGACTGCCGTTAGTGCCGGAAGGGCAGTCCCGAAGATCGGCTGCCAGCGTGGAGCCGTTGGCGCCTCTGCTCCCCCCGCTGCACATGACTGAGTGTCTTGGTTATGCCGTCGTTGTGGCGCCTCACGACGTTGCCCTGCCCGCCTGGGACCGAGGGGGATGGAGCGGCGCGGCATGCGTTGCGCCGGTGCCCTGCGGTTGACTATCCGTCGCAGCTGCTGTGTGCGTGCACTGGCCCTCGGCGCCCTGCTACCCATGACGCCGTATTGCAGCGCACGAGTTGAGACATTTCAACAGAACAGGTTCTAGAACTGGGCGAGAGTGCTGAGAGGGATTTTCCTAACTCGTCCAGCCGTCGCAGCGGTCTGGGCCGTAGCGGTCGAGGGTCGCTTTGAGCCAGGCGAACCAGGCCTGCTCGCCGGGCCAGCCCTTGCCGAACTTGCCGTTGTCGGAGGCGTACAGGCAGCCGGGCGGGATGACGTTGCCCTGGGCCGGGGTCGTCATGCAGGCCAGAAGTCCGGCCCGCATGGCGGCCCGTACGTCATCCCCGGACGGCGTGGCCAGGTACAGCACGGCGCAGAGGACGAGATGTATCAGGGGGTAAGGCCATGGGCGCGCATGAGGTGTCCTTCGAGAGAGGTGGGGTGGTTCAGGTGAGCGGGAGTTGGGCGGCGGAGCCGGAGATCAGGGCGTCCCATGCCGGCTCGAAGTTCTCGTCCTGCTTGTTGATCACGCGGGCGGGGGCGGTGGTGAAGAGCTCCTCCGCCATCGGCCAGGTCTCGCGACGCCGGCGCACCCAGGACCGGGCGCGCCCGTACACCGGGTCGTGCTTGACCTCGATCCCGTGCCGCTCGGACACGGAGATCAGCCGCTGGCCCAGCTGGCGTGCGCGGCCGAGGGCGACGCGCTCGGTGGAGCGCATGACCGGGCGCCGCTCGCCGGAGGCGGACAGCAGGAACAGGCGACGCACGTGGTACAGCGCCCACGGCATGTCGAGCTCATGCTCGAAGGCCTTCAGACATGCGCGGTCCCGCGGCTGGGAGGGGTCGAAGAACTCCAGGAGGGTGCGCTTCCCGTACAGCTTTGCCTTGGGATTGAGGCTCATCGCCGTGTACTCCAGGCGCAGCACCTCACCGGCGATGTCCGGGTGGGACCGCATCCGTTCCAGGTGGGCGGGCAGCGCGCCCATGGAGACCGGGAAGCAGCAGAAGGTGCAGTAGGACTTGGGCCAGTGCACGCCGAACCGCTTCCAGAGGTAGTCCTCGCACTGCTGCCGGTCCCAGCCCCAGTCGATGAGCGGGTACACCCCCATCCGCCCGGGGATCTTCGAGGCGATGATGTCGGTGAAGCGGCGGCCTTCCTCGTTGGCGTTGAAGCCCATGACCTGTCGGAATGGGCGGCCGCCCATGGTGGGGGCAATCCACCGGTCGCCGACGTCGCCTTTGGCGCGCAGGCTGCACTTGCGGGTGCCGGCCTGCTGCGGGACGGTCCCGACGGACTCCAGCTCGTCCCACAGGGTCCACGGTCCACGGGCGAAGAGCGTCTCGGGGTGGCGGGAGTCGTCCAGGACGGTGATCCCGTCGGCCTTCAGGTGCCCGGACCTTGACAGTTGCACGAAGCGCACGCCGTGCTCGCGCAGCAGCAGCATGAACTCCTCGACCAGGAGCCGGGTCTCGGGCCACTCGCTGCCGGTGGCCATATAGAGGACGGCGGTGCGTTTCAGATCGATGCCGTGTGCGTCGGGGTCGGTGAGCATCCGGGCGAGGTAGGCGGTCGAGTCGGCGCCCAGCCCCCAGTTGATGACAGTGTCCAGGGCGTCGGTGGTGCTCAGGCCGGGCAGCGACGGCGTGTACGCGGTGCGGGGCATGGCCTCCGTCACTCCTTCCGGTGGCCGTGCCCGGCCGGACGGCCGGGCACGGAAGGGCGGTTTGCTGATCAGCGCAGTTCAGCGAGCGCGTGCGTGGGGTCGGGGACCAGGACGGCGCGCTGCTCGGCGAGCAGGCGGACGTTGCCGTCGGCGCGCACGTCGCTGGTGGGGGCGGGACGAGCACGGGCCGGTTCAGGTCGGCGGCGGTCTCGGCGGTACGCATCGCCGCTTCGGCGCGGTCCAGGGCCTCGACGAGCACCACCGCCCCCACGAGCGCCGTGAGAAGGGTTGCGCTGGCCCGCAGGGTTGCTCCGCTGGCCGGGGTGCCGGGCGGGAACAGGCTGACCACCGCGCCGCCGCTGGTGGGGATGGAGCTCAGCAGCTGGGCGTGGTCGTGGGGGTGGGCGCGGTCCAGGCCGCGCGGCAGGACGGCGAGCGTCGCGCGCCCGGCCTGGGCGGCGGCCCGGTGGGCGGCTGCGTCGACGCCGTACGCGAGAGTGGCGGTGACCGTGTGCCCGGCCTCGGCGACGGCGATGGCGAAGACCTTCGCCCGGTTGAGGGCCTCGGCGGTGGCGGCCCGGTTACCGGTCACGGCCACGGCGCGGGCGGTCAACTGGGGCAGCTGCTCGTGTCCGCGCACCCACAGACCGAGCGGGCAGTTGGGGCCGAGGTCGGCCAGGGCGGCGGGCCACACGTCGTCCGACGGGATGACGAACTGGCACGTCAGCTGGGCGTTGGCGAGTTCCTCACGCGGCTTGTACTGGGCCAGGCGGCCGCTGGCGTCGTGGTCGACGCCGTACTGCCAGACCTCCTCGGCACAGTGATGGGCGAGATGGGCGGCGACTTGGTGGGGCGGGAAGTGGGCGGCGAGCGCGGCGCGGGCGGCGCGCTCGGACAGGGCGGTGCTGGGCACGGCGTACCTCCGTGAACAGCGGCGGCCGGCGGGCATGCCGGTGCCGCGATGGGCGGTGCGGGATCGTGTGGCGTGGTCAGCGGCCGGTGCGCCTGGGCGCGGTGACCGCGTCCCAGGAGCGGCGCCGGGGCGATTGCCACCAGTCGACGGCCGGGGCGGCGGGAGCTGCGGCCGGGCGGACCGGTGCGGCGCGGTGCGCGGTTTCGGGAGCGGCGGTCGCACGCGGTGCCGGGGCGGGGGCGCGTCCGGCGAGGACGGCGGGCAGGGTGTCGTCGATGTAGGCGACGTGGTGGGCGAGGTCGACGCCGACCTGGGCGGAGTCGAGGTGGAGCAGGTTGTCGCGCAGGGCCAGGTCCCCGGTGGCGATCACGTGGACGGCGTCGGTGAGGCACTCGGCGGCGTGCCGGGCGAGCGGCCCGGTGACGGTGCAGATGACTGGGACCGGCTCGCCGTCGCGCCACTTTCCGTGGGTGCGGTCGTACTCGCGGGGGACCTGCATCACGGTGAACCGGGCGGCGGGTGTGCCGCGTTCGGTGTGGCGCAGTTGCACGGTCCCGTACACGCGGCCGCGGATGACAGCGGTGGTCTCTCCGCTCATGGAGGTACTCCTCGATGCGACGAACAGTCTGGCGGTGCCCGGGAGCCACCCAAGCGAGTTTCATAATACCTATATCAGGGCCGGGTGTCATCCCCCTTTTCCGCCGTGGAGGCACCCGCTCCGTCGAGGCCGGCTTCGGCCTACGGCTCGCGCAGCTCCAGGCCCGCCTCAACTCCTAGGTCAGGTTGGGGGGTTCGGCAGGGTCCGGGCCACTCGCAGCAGGTTGCCGCAGCCGGGTTGTCCCACTGGAAGGCCGGGCAGCACCACAGGACGTCGGCGACCAGAGCCGCGGCGAGGATGGGCTCCCGCTGTATCCGTACGGCGTCGGCCGCACTCAGCAGCGCGTCCAGCAGTGGCGGCCTGGGTGCGCCTTCCGCGTTGCTGTCATCGAGCATGATCGTGTTCTCGACCTTGACCCGCAGCGGCACTGTGTCATCGGGCGTGCTGGGTGCATCGGTCACGTAGGTGTCCTCTCTCGGTGCGGGTGTGGTGGCGGGGTGCAGCCCTCCCGTGGCGCGTTCGGCCGGGTGGGTGGCGCGACTGCGGTGCAGTTCACGGGGGCTACCCCGCCCTCTTCGTGTTCCATAATACCTATTTCGAGGGGCGGGGCAACCGATTTTCAGCGGGCTGCCCCACCCCGGAACCCGCAGGTCAGGGCTTGGTCAGCGGGTCGTTGTACGTGACCTGGATGCCGTCCAGCATGACGGCCGCCGTCTGGCCGGGCCTGGTCAGGAGCCGCGCGTAGGCCTCCATGTCCTTGTCGTAGCGCTCGACTTCGCGTTCGGGCGCCTTGAAGCGGGCGCCGGGCCGGATCGCCCCCCAGGGCTCCAGCAGCCGCGCCACCTTGACCCTGCCCGGCTCCGCGCTGGGGTAGATGTGGAATCCCGGAGTCTGCGTGTAGTCGACGTCGGTCAGGCCGTAGGGTATGTGTCCGGCGGTGGCCAACCCCACGGCCAGGGCCCGAAACTGCTCGTCCTCGATCAGGTCTGCCGAGAGTCCCGGCAGGTCCAAGGACGCGGCGGCGGCGCGCCGGGCGGCGTCCTCCTCGCCGTTCGCGCTCTCGGCGATCCCATGGGCCCACTCCCGGTCGTCGTACGTGCGCAGGCAGGCGCCGGTGAACTCGTCGACCAGGTCCCACCCTTCGCCCCCGGCGGCGGGGGCGATCCGGAACCGGGTGTCGGAGGGCTCGGCCGGGGGCTCGGCGAAGAACACGTAGCCGCTGCCGTGCGGCTCCGTCGTCACCAGTCCGGCCCGGCGCAGGGCATCGGCCATGAACGGTGCCACGGCTCGGGAGGGGCCGTCGAGCGTGTGCCACCAGGCGACGGCGCACCGGGCGGTCAGACCCAGCGGGCGGCGCACCGGCTGCTCAGAGATCGCCACTCCGCCCCCGGGGCGGTCGAGAAATCCGGACAGGGCGGCGTCGGCCCGCTGGAGCGTGGCCGGCTGCGGGGCGGTCAGCTCGCGCAACTCGGCCAGAGCGGCGGTGTGCGCGGGCAGCAGTCGCTGACGGATGTGTTCGGCCGAGTGCCGGGTGGTGGCCTTGGCCTGGGTCTCGCTGGGCCGCGGGCGGGGCCGGGCGGTGACCGTGATCGGCTTGACCTCGATGTCGTGCGCGGCAGCCTGCTCGGGCAGAACCGCGGTGACGGTGATCCGGGTCCGGGGGCGGTTGGCCGTGAGGTTCAGGACGCGGCCGTCTGCGAAAACGATTTGGACACATTCGGATTCGCCGTCTTGCTTGGCGTGATGGGCACCGAGCTGCTCGGCGATCTCGCGCGCGAGGGGCTCAAATCCAGTGGGGTCAGACAGTTGCATGTCGGTCTCCTTCAGACGGCGCGGCAGGGTTCAGGACAGATCACGGCTTCGACGGACGCGAGAGACACGCGCTCCGCGCACGCGCGATACGGGGCGCGGGCGATCGCAGACGGTGCATCGGTCCGCTATGCGTGCGTTGGTGGTGTCGCAGTCCCGGCACGTCCAGATGGGGTACGTCACTTCATTTCCTTTCGGCGGTCTTTCCGCGGCGAGGCGGGAAGACGGCGAACGCTCAAGACCACCTCCCAGAGGCGACCATGGCGGCGACCATGAGCCCCGACCAAAGGTCACGTCACGGTCACAATCGGCGGCGGGCGTCTACGGATGACGAGTCCTGGGCGTGCCGTTCGGCGTCGTGGCGGGCGTCCTCGGTGGTGTATCCGGTGTCGCACCAGGCGCGGCAGAGCTGTCCGGGCGGGGCGTTGCAGGTCTCGCAGCGCTCTTCGAAGTCCTCGGGCCTAATCGGCGGCGGGCTGCTCATGCCGGGACGTCCTTGATGTGCTCCGCCACCAGGCGGGCGGACAGGACCGGGGTCCTCGTCATCAGTGCCGCGCAGCTGGCCTGCCAGATCTGCCCGGGACTGGACGGGGAGACCTGGAAGTTGGTGGCCGGGCTAACCTGCCACGTGCGGCCGTGCGGGTCGGTCACGGTGTAGGTGAGGTACTGCGGGTCGTCCTGGCGGCCGTTGTCGCTCCAGCTAAGGCCGGCGGCGGTGAGGGCGCGGCCGAGCTGGGCGCAGCGTTCCGGGGTGGCGTGCGCGAACGTTGCCACGGGTCGTCTCTCCTCGCGATCAGGGGCGGGGGCCGGGGCGGCCTGGCGGTAGGCCACCCCGGGGAGCGGTCGTATCGGCCTACGGGCGGGTGAGCTCTCGGTGGATGCGCTCGCTGGTCTCGCTCGCCTCCCGGCGGGCCTGCTCGGCTGCGGCTTCCGGGCTGGCGGCGTAGACGATTTCGACGCTGCCGAATGCGTCTTCGGCGTCCACGGTGTGCTGCTCGCACAGGTCGGACAGTTCGCCCGGATCGGTGGGGGCCTCCTCGACGTGCCAGATGTCGACGTCGCCGCCGCCCTTCCACTGACCGACCACGAAGTACGGGCGGTCCTGGCTCTCCGGCGCGGCGGCGGGCCGGGCCAACCCCTCGTACTCCGACCGGAAGAGCGTCAGACGGCGGCCCTCGTCCTCGGCTGCGCGCGTACTGATCTCGGCCCACTTCGGGAGGTACTCGGCGCGGTGGGCCAGGCTCTCGCGCTCCGGTGCCAGGAGGAGTGCGAGCACCGGGTGCGGACGGGCGTTGAACCAGCGGGCCAGCATCCACCAGGCGGCCAGGCTGCGGGCGGCCTGGACCCGGTGGGCCTCGGCCTCCTCCAGCCAGCGGGCCTGCGTCCGTTCGGCATGCGAGATCATCGCGTCCAGCCACCTCAGCAGCTGCGGGGTGTCGTCGCGGCGGGCCGCGTGCTGGAGGCTGGGGAAGTCGCTGCGCGCGGCGTAGTGGCCGGCGCACGCGCGCAGGATGGCGGTCAGCGTCTGGCTGGCCTGCGGGGGCGCTGGCCGGTCGTTAGTGTCGGTCAGGTCGCGTTCCAGCCATCCCCCGGGCACGTCGGCGGAGTGGGCGAGCACCCGGACCGTGTTGCCCTGGTAGGCGCGGCCGCGGATGCGTACCAGCGGCTCGGCGGGGAGCTCGCGCGCGCTGACGGATCCGAGACTGGCGCGGACCGCGTCGAAGCGGTCCCATCGGGCGGGGCGGCTGGTCGCGGTCACGTGGACAGTTCCCGTGACTGCGCCGGTGAGGGTGTAGCGCACGGCTCCGGTGGGGTCAGCCTCGGACGGTACGGCGCGGACGGTGCCGGACGGAGTCGCAATGGTGATCACAGGGTGTCTCCTCACAGGGCGTATGGGTATGGGGAGTTGGCGGGCGGCCCGGCCCCCGCCGGGGCCCGGGCGGTGGCCTCAGCCGGTGACGGACGGGCCGGCAGGAACGGGGCGGGGTACGCGCGGGCGACGGGCGCCGAGCTGCCCCCGCACGGCCGTACGGCGGTCTGCACGGCGGCGGGCTTCATGCCGTGCAGGTATCCGCGCTCGATCCGCCACCCGCACACGATCAGGCCCGGGGCC
Organism: Streptomyces musisoli; assembly: GCF_016741855.1. Classification (GTDB taxonomy): domain Bacteria; phylum Actinomycetota; class Actinomycetes; order Streptomycetales; family Streptomycetaceae; genus Streptomyces; species Streptomyces musisoli. The sequence continues at coordinate 18,994 of NZ_JAERRH010000042.1, forward strand.
TGCTCGGTCTGCACGACCAGGGTGGCCAGGACCGTGCAGTTGCCTTCCAACGCGGCCGTCGCGGCGGCCTCGATGGTGACGAACTCGTCCGGGTCCGCGTCCAGGTGCCATGCGGGGGCGGTCGTGACCGTGACGGTGGCGCTGGCCAGGCGGTACCGGCCGTCGACGTCCACTGCGGCGTAGTGCAGGCGGTGACGTCCGGCCCCCAGGGCGGTGAAGAGCTGGGCGAATGCGAGGTGCGCGCGGTGGCGGGCGGCCGTGATCGCTTCGTCTCCGGGGTAGGGCAGGCTGCGGTGGTCGGAGCGGTCGGAGCGGTCGGAGCGGTCGGCGCGGTCGGCGCGGTCGGGCTGGTCGGGCTGCGGGTTCGGCACGGTGACTCCAGCGGGGCGACGGGTTGAGGGCCGGCTGCGCGCGGCGGGCGGGGTGTCCCGCGCGCTGTGGCGCGCGGGCACTGGTCAGATGACGGGGCGGCGGCGGCCCAACTCGTCCAGGCGGCGGATGTCGGGGGCGGGCTCCTGGAAGTGGCACCAGGTGCGCCCCATGAAGTCCTCGGCGGTGTAGAAGTGCACCGTCCGGGCCCGGCCGCTTCCTCCTGCCGTGGTGTACGCGGCGGCGTACCAGTAGCCGTTGATGTTGAACGGAACGGCGTCCTCGGGCCACTCGTGCGGGACCGGGGACAGATGTGCTCGGCGGGCGTGGTGCAGACGGCGGTCGGGGGTGAGGTCGACCGCCATGAAGTGGTCCCGCTCTATCGGGTGCTGCTCGCCGTACTCGTCGTCCTGCTCCCAGCAGGCGTCGCACTGTCCGAACCACGTGCACGGCAGGAGGTACAGGGGGCGGTCGTGCATCTCGGTGACGCTGCCGTGGTAGGTGACGCGGCTTCCGATGAACAACCGGGGGCGGGGACGGTCTCAGGCATGGGCGGCCTGCCAGGCTTTCGTGTTCCACTCGCGGGTCAGTTCGTCGGCGTAGGCGACGTCGCGCGCGGCCTCGGCGTCCAGCGCGGCCACGACCAGGACGCTGCCCCGGCTCTGGTCCGCGCGGCGCTGGGCGGCAGCCTGCTCCTGGCGCTCGGCCTCCTCCTCCGGCACGCGCCGCACGAGGAAGATCCGGTCGTCGCTCGTGAAGATCACGACGTAGCGGCGGAAGTCCTCGATACGCGACGGGCGGGCCGGGCCGGTGGGGTGTCGGCCAGCGTGGCGCGGGCCTCGGCCAGCAGCTTCGCCACTTCCTCGGTCGCCTTCACGCCCGTGTCCCGCTGGTGCTGGTTGCGGCCGTAGTAGACGCGGGCCTTGTCGCGGACGGGGGCGAACTCCACCGGGGCGTAGATACTGATCATCTGGCGCGCCCAGTTGTCGCGCTGGTCCCGTTCGGCTTGGGCGGCGCGGGCGGTGTCGGTCACCTTGCCCTGCGTCCAGCTCAGCGCGATAGCGGCGCACGACGTGCCGTAGTACACGACGTCTTCGGCGGTGCCGTCCTCGTTCCCGTCGGCGTCCAGCGGCATCATCGCGACGGTGCGCTTGAGTCCGCGGCGGCCGCAGCAACCGCACTCGGTGATGTCGTCGAGGATGCCTTCGATCTTCCACTTCGGGATGGGCATGGATGGCCTTCCGTGGGGCGGTGGGTGGGCGGTGGGTGTCGAGCTGTTGGGCGTCCGTCGGCGCGGCCTGAGCACAGGGAGGGGCGGCGTGCTCTGGCGCGCGGGCTGCTCCGCAGACGCGACGCGCTGCCGCTACGCGGCAGGGGCGGGCGTGCAGCGCTCCGCGCTCCTGACGCGGGGGTGAGCGCTCCGCGCTCGGGGCGGGTGCGGCCACTGCTGGCCGGTGGGGCCGGGTGGGCACCCACGTGGGGGAGTTGTGGTGCCCACCCGGCGGTCAGGGGGTCAGACCGTGGTGAGGGCGAACGCCTTCTCCATCAGGTCGTTCGCCGCTCCGCTGATGACCCGCTCGGCGCGGGCGTCCGCCTTCTCGGCGTCGGTCTTGCCCCGGGTCGGGGCGACGTGGTTGGCGTACTCGGTGAGCGCGTTGTATCCGGCCCACCGCGTGCCCCGGATACCGGCCTGGGTGTCGGCGTGCTCGAACAGGTTCGAGATCGCTCCCCACCGCTGGCGCTGGTTGGTCTTGGCGCGGGCGTGGTCGCTGTCCTTGACCGGCCACAGCTCGTCCACCACCGACTTCAGCTCGCTGAGCGTCATCTCGGCTTCGATCATGCGCTGTGCAGCCTGCTCGAACTCCTCGGCGTACCGGAACGTCAGACCGAGGGCGGAACGCGCCTGAGCGATCCGGGCCTTGGCTCCGGCGGTGTGCCGCACGACGAACGAGGACCGGGCCCCGTGGATGGCCGCGCGCATGGTGTTCGCGCACACCACCCGGACCGGCGTCACGACGATGCGGAACGCTGAGCCTCCGTCGTGGCTGTTGAACGCTGCGATGTACAGATCAACGTCATCGTTCCCGCCGATCGTGAGACCCTGCGGCATTTTCATGGTCAGGAACACCTGACGGCCGTCCTTGAGCGATCCGGCGGTCTCGAAGTGCGCGCCGGACTCTTCGGCCAGCAGGTTGAGGAACTCGGCGTGTTCCTCGTTCTGCACGGGGTGGTAGTCGCTGCCGACCACTCCGAGCGTCTGCGTGCGGCCGGTCTTGGGGTGCGTGCGCGCGGTCGCGAAGTGCTGCGGTACCTCCAGCGGCGTGGTTCCGCCGGCCGTGATCTCGGTCGCGGTCAGGGGGAGGAGTCGCACGTTCCAGCCGGACAGAAACGCAATGCGCATGGCGTCTTCGGCGGTCATCGCGCCGTTGGTGACGGTGCCGAGCTTGTGCCAGGCGCTCGTGTTGGCGGAGGCGAAAGCGGCGGTGCCGTCGGTGAACTGCTCGATCTCGTGAACCACTTGGGGCTTCCCTTCTGGTGACGAACTTTCGGCGTGTCCGGTAGGGGGCCAACCCTTCCGAACTGGTTCCATAATACCTAAATCCGGGGGTGGGGCAACCTCTTAAATCTCCGATGTGCCCCACCCCCGGGGTGGCCTGCTGACCTGCGGCTACGCCTGCGGCGGCTTGTGCCGCATGAGGTTGCCCGCGTCGGTCACCGTGATGGTGCGCCCACACGTGCAGTCACCGACACGGCGGCCGTGCAGCTTGAGAAACTTGCCTCCCAAGCGCGCGCCGTTCAGCCTGCGCACCCTGCCGGAAACGGGTTCCTTGTTCGTGCAGTAACCCTCGGACATGGGCTGTACTCCCTTCTCGCGGTTCCTACCGGACGGGCGGGCCTACCGCTGCCAGTGCTGCGGCAGGGCCGTGACGCTCCACGTGTGGACTCCGGTCAGTGCGGTGACGAATGCGCCGTTCCTGTACTCGCTGAGGCGGTAGAACACGGACTCTCGTCCTCGGCGGTTCAGCTCGCGCTCAATGCGCGTCACCCAGTAGCGGCCGTGGCAGCACTCCTGCGACCCGTGGTAGCTGACCAACTGCCCGATGCTGGGGCCGCTGTCCGCGTGCAGGGCGGCGGACAGGTTGGACAGGGCCGTACCGAACGTGTGGGGCGGCAACGGCACGTCGGCCAGCGCGAGCCCGGTGTGCCCGGTCCGTACACCAGAGACCCATCCCGACTCGAACAGGGGCCGGGCCAACTCGCGCACGTCGTGCGGGAAACCGGCGTTCTCGGGGAGCTGTTCAAGGGCGGCCCGGAAAGCGGCCTCCATTTGCTCTCGCTCTCCCTCGGTCGCCGGAATGGCGCGGTGGGCGGGCTCAATGCTCGTCATGCTCACAGTGACTTTCCCTCCGATTGTGTAGGCGCTGGGGCTGTCCGGGGGGCCCGGCGGACCGGACCCCCCGAAATCGCCTCCTACTTCAGTCCGCGCGTCCGCAGAAATTCACTGATGCGGAATGCGACGGCTCGCACCGAAAGAGATGTTCCTCGGAACGTTCCGAGGATGCGGGGCCCGGTGTCGCTGTCGTGGATGATGTGGAACTCAAATCCCCGGGCGACCGGCATAAGGATTCGGATGGGACCGGCCGTGGTCTCGAACCGAATTGACGTGGTGTTGTCGTCCTGGTTGTGCTCGATGACGGCGTCCCGGAGGAGTTCCGGGCGCGGGAGGAAATTGGCGATTCGGCGGGCCTCTGCGGCCTGAGGGGTCGTGATCTCCCCCGTACTGGGAGCCACCTTGCCTCCGCTGATGACGATTTCCACGCTTACGCCTTTCTGTTGACGAACGTTCGGCGGTGCCGGTTAGGGGGCCACCCTTCCGACATGTTCCATAATACAATACTCCTGATCTGTTGGACCACCCCACGCGCAAACTCCTGCCCTATCTCCTGCGCCATCCCCTGCCCTCGACCAGCCGCCGGCCTCTTCAACCTCCCAGGTCGGGAGGCCTCTTAGGTGTGGTCGGGGGAGCTGACATCCCCTCTGCTGCCGCTCTTCCTGCCCGAATGAGAAAAAGGTGGGGGTGGGCATGGGCGGCGCGGCGGCCTCGGGGACCGGGGCCGTGGGGTTTGGGTTGCGCGTCGGCGGGGCCTCCGCGCTCGGGCGCTGGCGCGCCCGGACCGCACAGCGGTCTGCCGGAGGCAGCCCAACCCCCCGCCCGTGAACGGGCGATCGGGCCCCGGAGGGGCCCTATTGCCCTTCTCTAGTATTCCTTGATTTACTTTTCCTCACGGAATACAATTCAAGTCCTCTGGGTGGGTTTTGAGGGAATCGGAGATTCCCCCGAACCCTGCACAGGGAAACGGCGCATGACGAATCCTCAACCCAAACCCCAACTCTCCACCTCCACAACTAAAATCAGCACCCGAATTTGTGCCGGAGGCACAAACCCTCTCTGCTCGTCTTTTCGTGCCGGAGGCACGCCAGTTATGGAATGGCCGGAGGCCATTCCATAACCCCCGCCGGAGGCGGGGCAGTTCGCGCGGGGACGCGCGAAACGAGCGTAGCGAGTATTC
>NZ_JAERRH010000043.1 GCF_016741855.1 Streptomyces musisoli
CGTTGCTGCCGCTGTAGGACGACTTCCGCCACGTTGCGGTGCCGAGGGGTGCGCACTCGACGCACTGGCCGCCGGTGTCACCGCTGTAGGACGACTTACGCCACTGCGCACGCGCCAGGTCCGGTTTGCTCCCCATAGCGTTCCTCCCTCACGCGGGCGATCAGGGCCGCCGACTCCCTCGGGGAGAGAGCTTCGGCCTGGAGGCGAGCGTAACCGACGGAACGCTCCTTGATGACCTGCGGATTGGCCGTCATGTGGCCCGAGTCGTAATTCTCGCTGTAGTACAGGTCGGGGTGCCCTTCGAACCGCAGAAGGTTGAACGAGCCCATCAACCCGGTGTTCTGGCCCACCGAGAACGGCAGAACCTGGAGTTCCATCCACGGCCTGCCGTAGAGCCCTGCCAGATGGGCGAGTTGCTCTCGCATGACCTCTCGGCCGCCGACCTCCCGGTACAGCACTGCCTCATCCAGGACGACCCACAACACCGGTGGCTGCTCCCGGATGAGGAGCCGCTGGCGGTCCAGTCGTGCCGCCACCATTGCGTCGAGCCGATCCGACTGGTCGACACCGAGAACGGCCCGCGCGTACGACTCCGTCTGAAGAAGGCCGTACACGAGCTGGCACTGGTAGGTCGAGATGTACGTCGCCTTGGCCTCCATGTCGGCGTACTGCTGAAACCAGCTCGGCAACTGACTCCGCAGCACCATCCCCACCAGCCGCGAGAACAACCCGTCCGTCCCCAGCGCCGCGTCCAGCCGCTCGGAGAAGTCCCGCTGCGGCACCCTCGCCGCCGTTTCGATCTGGCCGATCAGCGACCCCGTGCAGAACACGATCGCCCCGAGCTGCGCCAGCGTCAGGCCCGCCGCCTCTCTCGCCCGCCGCAGCTCGTAGCCGTAGTAGTCCAGCGGCGACGCGCTCGGATCCAGTTCGCGGCTGCGCACACCCACCACCTCCCCTCGCTGAGAGTAGTGACAGGTGTGCTCCATGGAGTCGGTATTGGGTGGACATCACCCCCGGGGGCCACTCTCCCCTTCGTCCAATTCATGCAAGCACGCTTGATTGTTTCTGGGCCCGCTGCCATGCTCCCTCCCATGGCCGACCCGACGCCCGTCATCGACGACCTGCGTGCCGAGAGCGACGAACTCGACCTGCTGGTGGCTGAGTTGAGCACCGAGCAGTGGAGGCTTCCGACTCCCGCGCCCGGCTGGACCGTCGCCCACCAGATCGCGCACCTCGCCTGGACCGACCAGTCGGCGCTGCTGGCCGTCACCGACGCCGACGCCTTCCGCACCCTGGTCGAGAAGGCCCTCGCCCGCCCCGACTCGTTCGTCGACGAGGGCGCGGAGGACGGCGCCCGGCTCCCGGTCGCGGAGCTGCTGACGACGTGGCGCGCGGGCCGCACCGCCCTGGACGCGGCCCTGCGTGCGGCGCCGCCCGGCGGCCGATTCCCCTGGTACGGCCCGCCCATGTCCGCCGCCTCCATGGCCACCGCCCGGCTGATGGAGACCTGGGCCCACGCCCTGGACGTCGCCGGCGCCCTGGGTGTGGAGCGCCCGCCCACCGGCCGGCTCCGGCACGTGGTGCGGCTCGGGGTGCGGACCCGGGACTTCGCCTTCGGGGTGCACGGACTCACCCCGCCCGCGGGCGAGTTCCGGGTGGAACTGACCGCGCCCGACGGCGAGATATGGGCGTACGGTCCCGAGAGCGCCCCGCAGCGCGTCACCGGCCCCGCCCTCGACTTCTGTCTCCTGGTCACCCAGCGCGCCCACCGCGCCGACCTCGCCCTGACGGCCGTGGGCCCGGACGCCGACCGCTGGCTCGGCATCGCCCAGGCCTTCGCGGGCCCGCCCGGTACCGGCCGCGCGCCCAAGGAGGCCACCCGGTGAAGCCGCTGCGCATCGGCAACTTCTCCGGCTTCTACGGCGACCGCGCGGACGCCCTGCACGAGATGCTCACCGGCGGCGAGATCGACGTCCTCACCGGTGACTACCTCGCCGAACTCACCATGCTCATCCTCGCCCGCGACCGGCTGAAGGACCCGTCCGCCGGATACGCCCGCACCTTCCTGCGCCGGCTGGAGGACTGCCTCGGCCTCGCCCTGGAGCGCGGAGTGCGGATCGTCACCAACGCGGGCGGCCTCAACCCCGCCGGTCTCACCGACGCCGTCAGGGAGCTGGCGGGCCGGCTCGGCCTCCCGGTGCGGGTCGCGCACGTCGAGGGCGACGACCTCACCGCCCGTCACCCCGGCGCCCTCGCCGCCCACGCCTATCTCGGCGGCTTCGGCATCGCCGAGTGCCTTAGGGCCGGCGCCGACGTGGTGATCACCGGCCGGGTGACCGACGCGGCGCTCGTCACCGGGCCCGCCGCCGCCCACTTCGGCTGGCGGCCCGGGGAGTACGACCGGCTCGCCGGTGCCGTCGTCGCCGGGCACGTGCTGGAGTGCGGGACCCAGGCGACCGGCGGCAACTACGCGTTCTTCGGGGACGGCGACGTACGCCGGCCCGGCTTCCCGCTCGCCGAGATCCACGCCGACGGCGGCAGCGTCGTCACCAAGCACCCGGGCACCGGCGGCTTCGTGGACGTGGGCACGGTCACCGCCCAGCTGCTGTACGAGACGGGCGGCGGCCGGTACGCCGGACCCGACGTCACCGCCCGGCTGGACACCGTACGGCTGAGCCAGGACGGACCGGACCGGGTGCGGATCGAGGGGGTGCGCGGGGAGGCGCCGCCGCCGACGCTCAAGGTAGGAGTGAACAGGATCGGTGGCTTCCGCAACGAGGTCGTCTTCGTCCTCACCGGACTCGACATCGAGGCCAAGGCGGCCCTGGTGCGCGAGCAGCTCGCCGACGCGCTCACCAAGACACCGCCCGCGGACGTCCGCTGGGACCTGGTGCGGACCGACCGGGCCGACGCGGACACCGAGGAGACGGCCAGCGCGCTGCTGCGGCTCGTCGTGCGGGACCCGGACGAGCGGGTCGTGGGGCGGGCGCTGAGCGGGGCCGCCGTGGAACTGGCGCTCGCCGGCTACCCGGGCTTCCATGTGCTGTCCCCACCGGGAAAGGGCGCCCCCTACGGGGTGTTCGAGGATGTGTACGTGCCCCATGGGGACGTCGACCACATGGCCGTCCTCCACGACGGACGCCGTGTCCCCGTGCCGGTGCCCCGGGAGACCCGGGCCCTGGAGGACGTGCCGCCCCCGCCCCTGCCCGAGCCCCTTCCGCCCGGCCCGGCCCGCCGCGCGCCCCTCGGTCTCGTCGCCGGGGCCCGCAGCGGGGACAAGGGCGGGAACGCGAACGTCGGCGTGTGGGCGCGGACGGACGACGCCTGGCGGTGGCTCGCGCACACCCTGACCACCGACACCTTCCGGCGGCTGCTCCCCGAGAGCCGCGACCTGCCCGTCACCCGGCACGTGCTCCCGAACCTGCGCGCCCTCAACTTCGTCGTCGAGGGCATCCTCGGCGCCGGCGTCGCCGCGGGGGCCCGCTTCGACCCGCAGGCCAAGGCCCTCGGCGAATGGCTCCGCTCCCGCCACCTGGACATCCCGGAGACCCTGCTGTGACGGTTCTGCAGACCGCTCTCGACCCCGCCGGACCCGACTACCAGGCCCATCGCGAGGCCATGCTCGCCAAGCTCGCCGATCTGGAGTCCGAGCACGCCAAGGCCCTCGCGGGCGGCGGCGAGAAGTACGTGGAACGGCACCGCAAGCGCGGCAAGCTGCTGGCCCGCGAGCGCATAGAGCTGCTGCTGGACCCCGACACCCCGTTCCTCGAACTGTCCCCGCTGGCCGCCTGGGGCAGCGACTACCCCGTCGGCGCCTCCCTCGTCACCGGCATCGGCGTGGTCGAGGGCGTGGAATGCCTGATCACCGCCAACGACCCGACCGTACGCGGCGGCGCCAGCAACCCCTGGAGCCTGAAGAAGGCCCTGCGCGCGAACGACATCGCCCTCGCCAACCGGCTGCCCTGCATCAGCCTGGTCGAGTCCGGCGGCGCCGACCTGCCCTCCCAGAAAGAGATCTTCATCCCCGGCGGCGCCGTCTTCCGGGACCTGACGAGGCTCTCCGCCGCCGGCATCCCGACCGTCGCCGTCGTCTTCGGCAACTCGACGGCCGGCGGCGCCTACATCCCCGGCATGTCCGACCACGTGATCATGGTCAAGGAGCGGGCCAAGGTGTTCCTCGGCGGGCCGCCGCTGGTGAAGATGGCCACCGGCGAGGAGAGCGACGACGAGTCGCTGGGCGGCGCCGAGATGCACGCGCGCGTGTCCGGCCTCGCCGACTACTTCGCCGTGGACGAGCCGGACGCCCTGCGCCAGGCGCGCCGGGTCGTCGCCCGCCTGAACCACCGCAAGGCGTACCCGGACCCCGGGCCCGCCGAGCCGCCCAAGCACGACCCGGAGGAACTCCTCGGCATCGTCCCGGGCGACCTGAAGATCCCCTTCGATCCGCGTGAGGTCATCGCCCGGATCGTCGACGGCTCCGACTTCGACGAGTTCAAGCCGCTCTACGGGACCAGCCTGACCACCGGGTGGGCCGCCCTGCACGGCTATCCCGTCGGGATCCTGGCGAACGCCCAGGGCGTGCTCTTCAGCGAGGAGTCGCAGAAGGCCGCCCAGTTCATCCAGCTCGCCAACCAGCGCGACATCCCGCTGCTCTTCCTGCACAACACCACCGGCTACATGGTCGGCAAGGAGTACGAGCAGGGCGGCATCATCAAGCACGGCGCGATGATGATCAACGCGGTCAGCAACAGCCGGGTCCCGCACATGTCGGTCCTCATGGGCGCCTCGTACGGCGCGGGGCACTACGGCATGTGCGGCAGGGCCTACGACCCCCGCTTCCTCTTCGCCTGGCCCAGCGCCAAGTCCGCCGTCATGGGCCCGCAGCAGCTCGCCGGCGTGCTGTCGATCGTCGCCCGGCAGTCGGCGGCCGCCAAGGGACAGCCCTACGACGACGAGGCGGACGCCGGGCTGCGCGCCATGGTGGAGCAGCAGATCGAGTCCGAGTCGCTGCCCAAGTTCCTGTCGGGACGGCTGTACGACGACGGGGTCATCGACCCGCGCGACACCCGCACCGTTCTCGGCCTGTGCCTCTCCGCCGTCCACACCGCGTCCTACGAGGGCGCGCGCGGTGGCTTCGGCGTCTTCCGGATGTGAGGGATCCCGTGATTTCGAGTGTGCTCGTCGCAGGCCGGGGCGAGATCGCCTGCCGTATCTTCCGCACATGCCGCGAGCTGGGAATCCGGACGGTCGCGGTGCACTCCGACGCCGACGCGGACGCGCTCCACACGCGCGAGGCCGGCACCGCCGTACGGCTGCCGGGCGCCGCGCCCGCGGAGACGTATCTGCGCGGCGACCTGATCGTGAAGGCGGCCCTGGCGTCCGGCGCCGACGCCGTGCACCCCGGCTACGGATTCCTCTCCGAGAACGCCGGCTTCGCCCGCGCGGTCGTGGCCGCCGGACTGATCTGGATCGGCCCGCCGCCGCAGGCCATCGAGGCGATGGCGTCCAAGACCCGCGCCAAGCGGCTGATGGGCCTCGCACCCCTGGACCCGGCCGAGGTCACCGGGGCAGACCTGCCGGTCCTGGTGAAGGCCGCCGCGGGCGGCGGGGGGCGCGGCATGCGGATCGTGCGCCGCCTGGAGGACCTCGACGGGGCGCTGGAGGGCGCGCGCACCGAGGCCGCGAGCGCCTTCGGCGACGGCGAGGTCTTCGTGGAGCCGTACCTGGAGCACGGCCGCCATGTGGAGGTCCAGATCCTCGCCGACACCCATGGCACCGTCTGGGCGCTCGGCACCCGCGACTGCTCCCTCCAGCGCCGCCACCAGAAGGTCGTCGAGGAGGCCCCGGCGCCCGGAATCGGCGAGGGGCTCGCGAAGGAGCTGCACGCGCTGTCCGTGCGCGCCGCCCGCTCCGTCTCGTACGTCGGCGCCGGCACGGTCGAGTTCCTCGTCGCCGACGGCCGAGCCCACTTCCTGGAGATGAACACCCGTCTCCAGGTCGAACACCCCGTCACCGAGGCCGTGTTCGGCCTCGACCTGGTCGCCGAGCAGATCCGTGTCGCCGAGGGACACGCCCTGGCGAGCGACCCGCCCCGCCCGCACGGCCACGCGGTCGAGGCCCGCCTGTACGCCGAGGACCCCGCCCACGGCTGGGCCCCCCAGACCGGCACCCTGCACCGCCTCGCCGTCCCCGCCGGCGTCCGCCTGGACACCGGCTACACCGACGGCGATACCATCGGCGTCCACTACGACGCGATGCTCGCCAAGGTCGTCGCCCACGCCCCCACCCGCGCCGAGGCGATCCGCCGCCTCGCCGGCGCGCTGGAGTCCGCCGCGATCCACGGCCCGGCCACCAACCGGGACCTGCTGGTGCGTTCCCTGCGTCACGAGGAGTTCACGGCCGCCCGCATGGACACCGGCTTCTACGACCGCCACCTCGACGGGCTGGCCGGCTCCGCCGCCGACCCGTACGCCCCCCTGGCCGCGGCCCTCGCCGACGCCCGCGGCCGCTCCCGCTCCCGCTTCGGCGGCTGGCGCAACGTCCCCTCGCAGCCGCAGGTCAAGCGGTACGAGATGGCGGGGGAGGAGCACGAGGTCCGCTACCGGCACACCCGGGAGGGGCTCGCCGCGGACGGGGTGCGGGTCGTGCACGCCGACGCGGGCCTGGTGGTGCTCGAAGTGGGCGGGGTACGCCGGAGGTTCGAGGTGTCCCGGTACGGAGACCAGGTCCACGTCAACACCGTCCGCCTCACCGCCCTGCCCCGCTTCCCCGACGCGGAGTCCCAGCTCGCACCGGGTTCGCTGGTGGCCCCGATGCCGGGCACCGTGGTCAAGATCGCCGACGGCCTGACGGAAGGGGCAACGGTTCGGGCGGGCCAGGGCCTCATATGGCTGGAGGCGATGAAGATGCAGCACCAGATCTCGGCGCCGGCCACCGGAATCCTCACCGCCCTGCACGCCGAGCAGGGCCGGCAGGTGGAGCCGGGCACGTTGCTGGCGGTGGTGCAGACACCCTAGGGGCGCGGGGAACCGCGCGCCCAGCCACGGATCACCCGCAGCCCGAAGGAGTCCGATGACCACCCACGTCGAATCCGAAGAACACAAGGCCCTCCGATCCGCAGTGGCCGCCCTCGGCAAACGCTACGGCCGCGACTACCTCGTCCGCACCGTCGCCGAAGGCAAGCCCCTCACCGAACTCTGGTCCGAGGCGGGCAAGCTCGGATACCTCGGCGTCAACCTCCCGCAGGAGTACGGAGGGGGCGGCGAAGGCATATCCGAACTCGCCATCGTCCTCGAAGAGCTGGGCGCGGCGGGCTCCCCGCTCCTCATGCTCGTCGTCTCACCCGCGATCTGCGGCACGGTGATCGCCCGCTTCGGCACCGAGGACCAGAAGACCCGCTGGCTGCCCGGGCTGGCGGACGGCACCCGCCTCATGGCCTTCGGCATCACCGAACCCGACGCCGGCTCCAACAGCCACCGCATCACCACCACGGCCCGGCGGGACGGCACCGACTGGCTCCTCACCGGGCGCAAGGTGTTCATCTCCGGTGTCGACATGGCCGACGCCGTCCTGATCGTCGGCCGCACGGAGGACGCCCGCACCGGCAGCCTCAAGCCCTGCCTGTTCATCGTGCCGACGGACGCCGAGGGCTTCCGGAAGAACCCGATCGACATGGAACTGAGCGCGGCCGAGAAGCAGTTCGAGCTGGTCCTGGACGACGTACGGCTGCCCGCCGACGCGCTGGTGGGCGACGAGGACGCCGGTCTGCTCCAGCTGTTCGCCGGACTCAACCCCGAGCGGATCATGACCGCCGCCTTCGCCATCGGCATGGGCCGCTACGCGCTCGCCAAGGCGATCGAGTACGCCCGCGACCGTACCGTCTGGAAGTCCCCCATCGGCGCCCACCAGGCCGTCGCGCACCCCCTGGCCCAGGCCCACATCGACCTCGAACTGGCCCGGCTGATGATGCGGAAGGCGGCCCACCTGTACGACGCCGGCGACGACATCGGCGCGGGCGAGGCCGCCAACATGGCCAAGTACGCCGCGGCCGAGGCCTGCGTGAAGGCCGTCGACCAGGCCGTGCACACCTTCGGCGGCAACGGGCTCACCCGGGAATTCGGTCTCGCCTCGTTGATAACGGCCGCACGCGTGGCTCGTATTGCACCGGTGAGCCGGGAGATGATTCTGAACTACGTCTCCCACCAGACCCTGGGTCTGCCCAAGTCGTACTAGGCGCCCGTCTTGGAGGAACCGTGTTCCGCAGCGAGTACGCAGACGTCCCGCCCGTAGAACTCCCCATCCACGAGGCCGTCCTGGGCCACGCCGCCGGCTTCGGCGACCAGCCGGCCCTCGTCGACGGCACGGACGGCACCACCCTCACGTACGACCAGCTGGACAGGTTCCACCGGCGCATCGCCGCCGGACTCGCCGGCATCGGCGTCCGCAAGGGCGACGTCCTCGCCCTGCACAGCCCCAACACGATCGCCTTCCCGACCGCCTTCTACGCGGCCACGCGCGCGGGTGCCGCCGTCACCACGGTGCACCCGCTCGCCACCGCCGAGGAGTTCGCCAAGCAGCTCCGCGACAGCGCCGCCCGCTGGATCATCACCGTCTCCCCGCTGCTGGGGACCGCCCGCCGGGCCTGCGAACTCGCGGGTGGCGTGCGCGAGATACTCGTGTGCGACAGTGCGTCCGGGCACCGCTCCCTGAGCGAACTGCTCGCCTGCGACGGCCCCGATCCCCGCGTCGGCATCGATCCGGCCGAGGACATCGCCGCGCTGCCGTACTCCTCCGGCACCACCGGCGTCCCCAAGGGCGTCATGCTCACCCACCGGCAGATCGCCACCAACCTCGCCCAGCTGAAACCCGCCGTCCACGCGGGCCCCGGCGACCGCATCCTCGCGGTCCTGCCGTTCTTCCACATCTACGGCCTCACCGCCCTGATGAACGCGCCCCTGAGGGACGGCGCCACGGTCGTCGTCCTCCCGCGCTTCGAGCTGGAGACCTTCCTCGCCGCCATCCAGAACCATCGCATCACCGGCCTGTACGTCGCCCCGCCGATCGTCCTCGCCCTCGCCAAGCACCCCGCGGTCAGCCGCTACGACCTCTCCTCCCTGAAGTACGTCCTCAGCGCCGCCGCCCCGCTGGACGCCCGGCTCGCCCGCGCCTGCTCGCAACGGCTCGGCCTGCCCCCGATCGGCCAGGCCTACGGCATGACGGAACTGTCCCCCGGCACCCACGCCGTCCCCCTCGACCGCCTGCACGACGCCCCCGCCGGCACCGTCGGCAGACTCATCGCCGGCACCGAGATGCGGATCGTCTCCCTGGACGACCCCGGCAAGGACCTCGGCGCCGGCGAGGCCGGCGAGATCCTGATCCGCGGCCCCCAGGTGATGAAGGGCTACCTCGGCCGCCCCGACGCCACCGCCGCCATGATCGACCCAGACGGCTGGCTGCACACCGGGGACGTCGGGTACGCCGACGCCGACGGCTGGCTGTTCGTCGTGGACCGGGTGAAGGAACTCATCAAGTACAAGGGCTTCCAGGTGGCCCCCGCCGAACTGGAGGCGCTCCTGCTCACCCACCCCGGCATCGCCGACGCCGCCGTCATAGGCGCCCACGACGACGACGGCAACGAGATCCCGCACGCCTTCGTCGTCCGCCACGCCGACGCCGACGCCGACGGCCTCACCGAGAACGACATCCTGCTGTACGTCGCCGAACGCGTCGCCCCCTACAAACGCGTCCGCCGGATCACCTTCATCGACACCGTCCCCCGCGCCGCCTCCGGCAAGATCCTGCGCCGACAGCTCAGGGAGCACATATGAGCCCGCCCATCGGACGCACGCGCGCGCGTGCCGTCGAGACCCTCAGCCTGGACGCCACCGACACCCGCAACGCCCTCTCGGCGTCCCTGGTGTCCGCCCTCGCCGAGGCCCTGACCGACTGCGGCAAGGACCCCGGCGTACGGGCCGTCGTCCTCACCCACACCGGCACCACCTTCTGCGCCGGCGCCGACCTGCGCGACCCGCCCGACCCGGACGCGCTGGTGGCCCTGCTCCGGCAGATCGTGGAACTGCCCGTGCCCGTGGTCGCGCGGGTCACCGGGCACGTCCGCGCCGGCGGCCTCGGACTGCTCGCCGCCTGCGACATCACCGCGGCCTCCGGCGACGCCACCTTCGCCTTCACCGAGGTCCGCATCGGCGTCGCCCCCGCGGTGATCTCCCTCCCGGTGCTCCCGCGCGCCGACCCCCGCGCTTTGGCCCGCTACTACCTCACCGGCGAACGCTTCGGCCCGGCCGAGGCCGTCCGCCTCGGGCTGCTGACGGTGACGGCGGACGACGTGGACGACGCCCTCGCCCCCGTCCTGGACGGCCTGCGCCGCTCCGCCCCCCAAGCCCTGGCCGAGACGAAACGGCTGCTCACGGCTAGGGTGCTGGAAACATTCGACCGGGACGCGGCGGGGCTGACCGCCCTCTCGGCCCGGCTGTTCTCCTCCGACCAGGCCAGGGAGGGGATGACGGCCTTCCTGGAAAGACGGGACGCGGCATGGGCGGTGTGACCGGATGAGCACGACGGCGGAACGCGACCCCCTGCCCCGGCAGGACCACAGCGCCGAACCCGGCCGCGGCCCCACACAGGACCGCGGCGCCAGACCCGACCGCAGTCCCAAACAGGACCGCAGCCGGGTCACCCGGCAGCGGCTCCTGGAGGCCGCCGTGGCCTGCCTCGCCGAGCACGGCTGGGCGGGCTCCACGGTCGCCGTCGTCGCCGAACGCGCCGGCGTCTCCCGGGGCGCCGCCCAGCACCACTTCCCGACCCGGGAAGACCTCTTCACCGCCGCCGTCGAGTACGTCTCCGAGGAACGCTCCCTCGCCCTGCGGGCCCTGTTCCCGGACGGCGCCGCCGACCGCCGCGCCGTCGTCGCCGCCGTCGTCGACCTCTACACCGGCCCGCTCTTCCGCGCCGCCCTGCACCTGTGGGTCGCCGCGTCCAACGAGGAACAGCTGCGCCCGCGCGTGACCGAGCTGGAGGCCCGCGTCGGCCGCGAGACCCACCGCATCGCCGTCGACCTCCTGGGCGCCGACGAGTCCCGCCCCGGCGTCCGCGAGACCGTCCAGGGCTTCCTGGACATGGCCCGCGGCCTGGGCCTGGCCAACCTCCTCACCGACGACACCGCCCGCCGCGAACGCGTCGTCACCCAGTGGGCGGCACTGCTGGAGCACGCACTGGACTGACCACGCCCACGAGAAGCCGCCGCGAGGAGACGCGAGGAGACCGGCACGAGGGAGCCGTGGCGGGGAGTCCCGCGGGGAGCCACCGTGAGCGGGAGTCGTCGCGAGCACGGCGAGAGCCCGGCGCCGGCCACCGCCAGTGAGCCGTGGCGGGAAGCGACTTCGGGGGAGCCGTCACGGGGAGCGGTGGCGGGAAGCGACTTCGGGGGGAGCCGTCACGGGGGAGTCCTGGCGCGGGAGCGACCTCGGAGGAGCCGTCACGAGGGAGCCGTGGCGGCAATTCGTCCCGTAGGAGCCGGGCGGCAGGCGTCGTCGCGGGGCGCGTTACCCTTGGCCCATGCTTCCGATGCTCGTCCGCCGCCGCCACGTGGATTACGTGCGCGTCACGAGCATGGGCTGTCGGCGCCTCTGCGCCTGACCCAGCCCCCTGTATCTCTCTTCTTCCCAGTTTCCGGCACCGGGGGCCGCCTCCACCCCTCGGCGGCCGCCCGCGCCCCGTACACCCTGCGGACGCACCATGACCACGCATACGGCGACGTCGTACACCCAGCTCCCGATCATCGACCTGTCGGCCGCCGACCGGGGCCCCCAGGCGCGCGCCCTGCTCCACGCCCAGCTGCACAGCGCCGCCCACGACGTCGGCTTCTTCCAGCTCGTCGGCCACGGCGTCACCCCGGCCGAGACGGACGCGCTGCTCACCGCCATGCGCGCCTTCTTCGCCCTCCCCGAGGCCGACCGGCTCGCCCTCGACAACGTCGGCTCCCCCCACTTCCGCGGCTACACCCGCACCGGCGACGAGCGCACCGGCGGCGCCCGCGACTGGCGCGACCAGCTCGACATAGGCGCCGAACGCCCCGCCCGCGTCCCGGGCCCCGGCGAGCCCCCGTACTGGTGGCTCCAGGGACCCAACCAGTGGCCGGCAGCCCTCCCCGAACTCCGCACGGCAGCTCTCGCCTGGATCGACAGGCTCAGCGCGGTCGCCCACCGCCTCCTGCGCGAACTCCTGACCGCCATCGGCGCCCCGGCCGACTTCTACGACCCGGTCTTCGGCGACCGTGCCCACCCGCACCTCAAGCTGGTCCGCTACCCCGGCAGCGCGGCCGACGGCACCGACCAGGGCGTCGGCGCCCACAAGGACTACGGGTTCCTCACCCTGCTCCTCCAGGACACGGTCGGCGGCCTCCAGGTCCAGCGCGAGGACGGCCGCTTCCACGACATACCGCCGATCGAGGGCGCGTTCGTCGTCAACCTCGGCGAACTGCTGGAGGTGGCGACCAACGGCTACCTGCTGGCCACGAACCACCGGGTCGTCAGCCCGCCCGGCGCCACCGAGCGCTACTCGGTGCCGTTCTTCTACAACCCGCGCCTGGACGCGAAGGTGGACCCGCTGCCCTTCCCGCACTCGACGACGGCCCCCGGCGTCACCACCGACCCGACGAACCCCCTGTACGCCGAGTACGGCTACAACGAACTCAAGGGCAAGCTGCGGGCACACCCGCTGGCGGCGGAACGCCACCACGCGGGCCTCGCGACTCCGGCATGACCACTGCCTGAAGGTCTCAGTGGGCGATGTCCTCGTAACCCGCGATGTCCTCCGGCCGCCGCGCCCCGGGACCCACGTACCGGGCGGACGGCCGCACCAGCCGCCCCGTGCGCTTCTGCTCCAGGATGTGCGCCGACCACCCGGCCGTACGGGCGCACGTGAACATCGACGTGAACATGTGCGCCGGCACCTCGGCGAAGTCGAGCATGATCGCGGCCCAGAACTCCACGTTCGTGGCGAGCACCCGGTCCGGCCGGCGGTTGTGCAGCTCCTCCAGGGCCGCCTTCTCCAGCGCCTCCGCGATCTCGAACCGCGGAGCGCCCAGTTCCCGGGCCGTGCGGCGCAGCACCCGCGCGCGGGGGTCCTCGGCCCGGTACACCCGGTGCCCGAAGCCCATGAGCCGCTCACCGCGGTCCAGGGCGTTCTTCACGTAGGTCTCCGCGTCACCCGTCCGCTCGATCTCCTCGATCATCCCGAGCACCCGGGACGGCGCACCGCCGTGCAGCGGCCCGGACATCGCGCCCACCGCACCCGACAG
The DNA here is from genome assembly GCF_016741855.1 of Streptomyces musisoli. GTDB lineage: Bacteria > Actinomycetota > Actinomycetes > Streptomycetales > Streptomycetaceae > Streptomyces > Streptomyces musisoli. The sequence continues at coordinate 13,316 of NZ_JAERRH010000043.1, forward strand.
CGCGGCGGCGACATCCGCACCCGTGGAGGCGATGACCCGCGCCGTGAAGGTCGAGGCGTTCATGCCGTGCTCGGCGGCGGACGTCCAGTACGCGTCCACGGCCGCCACGTGCTTCGGATCCGGCTCACCCCGCCAGCGGATCATGAACCGCTCCACCACCGAGTTCGCCTTGTCGATCTCCCGCTGCGGCACCATCGGCAGCCCCTGCCCGCGCGCGGACTGGGCGACGTACGACAGGGCCATGACGGCGGCCCGCGCCAGGTCCTCGCGCGCCTGGCCCGCGTCGATGTCGAGCAGGGGCCGCAGCCCCCACACCGGCGCGAGCATGGCGAGCGCCGACTGCACGTCCACTCGGATGTCACCGGAGTGCACCGGGATCGGGAACGGCTCGGCGGGCGGCAGGCCGGGGTTGAAGGCGCCGTCCACCAGCAGCCCCCACACGTTCCCGAAGGAGACGTGCCCGACCAGGTCCTCGATGTCGACGCCCCGGTAGCGCAGGGCGCCGCCCTCCTTGTCCGGTTCGGCGATCTCCGTCTCGAACGCGACGACACCTTCGAGCCCGGGTACGAAATCGGACATCAGGCGGCTCCTTGTGATGTGTGGGCGGTGGTCACCCCGGTGATGCCCCGATCCGCTGGTGGTCACCCGTGGTCGACCCGACCGCAAGGGGGACCAGCACGATAACTCCCGGTGCCATCGTTGGGGAGACCACACGACACTGAGTGCCATACCCGTTCGATACGGCAAGATGACCGGGTGACCGATCGCGACCCGCTTCCGGACCCCGTGCTCGACCCCGCCGCCATGCGCAAGCAGTACCGGGCCGACGGCCTCACCGAAGAGGACCTCGCCACCCATCCGATGGACCAGTTCGCCCGCTGGTTCGAGGACGCCGCCCGGGCGACCCTGCACGGCACGCTCTACGAACCCAACGCGATGGTCGTCTCCACGGCGGACGCGACGGGCCGCCCCAGCTCACGCACGGTCCTGATGAAGCAGTTCGACACCGACGGCTTCGTCTTCTACACCAACTACGACTCCCGCAAGGCGCGCGACCTCGCGGAGAACCCGCACGTCTCGCTGCTCTTCCCGTGGCACCCGCTGGCCCGCCAGATCGTCGTCACCGGCATCGCCCGGCGCACCGGCCGCGACGAGACCACCGCCTACTTCCGCAGCCGCCCGCACGGCTCCCAGCTGGGCGCCTGGGCCAGCGCCCAGTCCACGGTGATCGCCTCCCGCGCCGAACTGGACACGGCCTACGCCGAACTCGAGGCCCGCTATCCCGAGGACGAACAGGTCCCGGTCCCGCCGCACTGGGGCGGCTTCCGCGTCGCCCCCGAGACGATCGAGTTCTGGCAGGGCCGCCACAACCGTCTCCACGACCGCCTGCGCTACACCGCCCGGCCGAACGGCACGTGGAAGGTCGACCGCCTCGGCCCGTGACCGCCCCGGGAACGCAGACGACCCGCAGGCTGGGTTCCTCCGGGGAGGAGCCGGCCGGACGTACCGGCAGCCTGCGGGTCGGGTGACTGCTTGGGATTGGCCGGCTGCACACCTCGAAGTGTGCTGGTCCGGCACCGCACATGGCGTGGTGACGGGCCGCTAGCCCGCAGCCACCTCACGCGTCCGGGATTCATACATCTGCCGGATCACCTCCTTTCACCGTGTAGCTGTCACCTTAAGAAGTCGTCGTGGAGGGCTCAACCGTTTTTTCGCCGCCGCTTCCCGCCCGGCTTCCCGCCCAGATCCGGACCGGCTCCCCGCCCGCCTTCCCGCTCGGCCTCCGGACCGGCTTCCCGCCGGGCTTCCGGGCGGGCGCGGGGCTGGTGGAGGTGCTCGGACGACGGGCTGGTGGACCACACGCGCGGGCCGGGGGCCCGGGTGATCGCAACGTGTGTGCTCGCCGTCGACGAGGACGGGCCGCGGTTCGCCGCACGGCGGGGATTCGTCGAGGTCGAGCGGTATGTGCCGGCCGGGGAGCGGGACGAGCGGGTGGGCCTGCGGCTCTCGCCGGGCGGCCGCGGGCATTGATCCACGGAATCTTGCGGGAACAGTATGTGGGGTGCGTCACGTTCCAGTTGAATAAGGCCAAGTGAGCGAACCGAGCGCCGTGTGGACGTGCGCGGACGCAGCCTCCAGGGGGTCCAGGTGAGTGCTTCGCGGCGGAGTGGGACCACGGACGAGCTGGGGCCGGACGAGCCCGCGGAGCCGGGGGGCTCCGATCTGCTCGCCGCTCTGCTCGACGGGATGGACGCCGCCCTGTGCGCCTTCGACGTGGACGGGGTGGTGACCCACTGGAACCGGGAGGCCGAGCGGATCCTCGGCTGGACCGCCGCCGAGGCCGTCGGGCGGCACGGGTTCGCGGGGTGGGCGGTGCGCAGCGCCGACGCCGAGGAGGTGCAGGCCCGGCTGATGTCGGCGATGCACGCGCCGGGCCGGCAGGTGCACGAGTTCGCGCTGGTGACCAAGGGCGGCGGGCGGGTGCTCGTCCGTACCCAGTCCGCCGCCGTGCGCGGGCCCGACGGGAAGCCCGCCGGGCTGTACTGCGCGTTCAGCGAGGTGCACGCGCAGATCGACCTGGAACGGTCGATCGCGCTGAGCGAGGCGCTGTTCGAGGACGCGGCCTGGGGTGTCGTGCTCGTCGACGCCGATCTGCGGCCGGCCGTCGTCAACGCGTACGCGGCGCGGGCGCTGGGTGTCGGGCGGACGGCGGCGCTGGGCCGGCCGCTGGGTGAGCTGCTCGCGCAGGGCGTGGAGGAGTTGGAGGCCGCGCTCACGCACGTCCTGGCCGAGGGCGCGCCGCCGGCGCCCGCCGAGATGTGGGTGGCGGTGCGGACGCCGGAGGGCGAGGAGCGGCGCTGCTGGCGGAGCGGGTTCCTGCGGCTGGCCTCGCCGCTCGCGGAGGAGCCGGTGCCGCTCGGCGTCGGCTGGCTGTTCCAGGACGTCACGGAGGCCAGGCAGGGCCAGCAGGAGGCGTCGCTGCTGCGGTTCCGGTCGAATCAGCTGCACCGGGCGGCCCGGGCGGCGGCCGAGTGCGAGGACCCGGCGGAGGCGGCCATCGTCCACCTGGACTACGCGCTCGCGGGCTTCGCCGACCACGCGCTCGTCGACCGGGTGGCGGGCGGCCCGCGCGCGGCGGACGAGGGCGCCCCGGGCCCGGAGGTCCGGCTGGTGCGGCTCGCGGCCACGCCCGCGGGGGCGCCGGGCCCGAGCGTGCTCACGGGCGCGGCCGGGCTGCCCGTGTGCTACGAGGAGGGCCATCCGGCGCTCCAGTGCGTGCAGCGGGCCGGGACCGTGCGTGCGGACGCCGGGCCGGTCCCGGCCGAACGGGCCCGGGAGTGGGCGCTGGAACGGCAGTGGCCCGACGACGCGGTGCACGCGTTGTGCGCGGTCCTGCGCAGCCGGGGGCGGACGCTGGGCGTGGTGACCTTCCTGCGCGCCGCCGGACGCAACCGCTTCGAGCGGTCCGACACGGCCTACGCGGAGGACGTGGCCGCACGCATCGCGGCGGCCCTGGACCTGGCGGAGGCGGCACGTGGGCGGCCGGGCGAGCAGGACCGGTAGGACGCCGACCGGGGCGGGTGCGGGGGCGGCCGGGGAGGCGGGTCGGGCAGGGGCGGCGGTGCGGGGGCGGCCGGGGAAGCGGGTCGGGCAGGGGCGGCGGTGCGGGGGCGGCCGGGGAAGCGGGTCGGGCAGGGGCGGCGGTGCGGGGGCGGCCGGGGAAGCGGGTCCCGGAGGAGGCGGCGGTGCGGGGGCGGCCGGGAAGCGGGTCCGGCGGGGCCGGTGCGCGGGCAGCCGCGTGAGCAGGTCCGGGAGCGCACCGGTCCGGGCGGGGTGAGGCGGGGCGGTCCGGGCGGTGGCCCGGGGTGCCGTCAGTGGTGGTAGAAGATCCGGTCGCCGTACTCCGTCATCACCCGGCCGTTCCACTCGTGTCCGCCGTCGACGTTGCCGGAGCGCAGCAGCGGCGGCTCGATGCCGCGGTCGGCGAGGGTGGCGGCGGTGGTCGCCATGACGGCCTGGAGCAGGGCGGTGGTGACGACGGTGGAGGCGGGGGCGAAGGGCGCCGGGATGGTGTCCAGGGCGAGTTCCGCGTCGCCGACGGCGATCTTCGAGTCGAGGACGATGTCGCAGTGGTCCTTGAGGAAGGTGCCGGAGGCGTGCCGGGACTTCGTCTCCGCGGCGTACGCCACCGAGGTCACGCCGATGACCTTCACGCCGAGGGCGCGGGCGCCCTGGGCCATCTCCACGGGCAGGGCGTTGCGGCCGGAGAGGGAGATGATCACCAGGACGTCGCCGGCGCGGAGCGGTGAGGTGTCCAGGACGGCGCTCGCGAGTCCGTCCACGCGTTCGAGGGCGGAGCCGAGGGTGGCCGGGGTGACGTCGACGCCGACGACGCCGGGAACGGTGAGCAGGTTCATCAGGGCCAGGCCGCCCGCGCGGTAGACGACGTCCTGGGCGGCCAGCGAGGAGTGTCCGGCGCCGAAGGCGAACAGGCGGCCGCCGGCCGTCACGGTGTCGGCGAGCAGGGTGCCGGCCGCGGTGATCGCCCCGGCCTCCTCGTCGCGGACCCGGCGCAGCAGTCCGATGGCGGCGTCGAAGAACAGGTCGGCAGGCGTGCCGTCGCTCATGCGGTGCCCCTTCGCAGCGTCTGTGTCGCGGATCACCGTGCGGTCTGGACCAGTGCGGTGTCAATACGGCCGGGGCCCCGGCCGGCGGTCCCGCACCCGACGCCGGGTGGCCGGCCCGCATCCCGGGCCGCCGCCCGGCCCGTCCGCGCACCCGGTCACACCGGAACCTCCGACGGCGGTCGTCCGCGCACCCGGTCACACCGGAACCTCCGACGGCGGTCGTCCGCGCTCCCGGTCACGGCCGGAACCTCCGACGGCGGTCGTCCGCGCTCCCGGTCACGGCCGGAACCTCCGACGGCGGTCGTCCGCGCTCCCGGTCACGGCCGGAACCCCCGACGGCGGTCGCCCGCGCGGCCCGTGCGGTCCGGTCCGCCCTCTGGACGGCCGCCCGCCCGCGCCCGCGCTCGGCTACTGTCGTGCCCCCGGACGGCGGTCCTCCGGGCGGCCCTGTTTTCCTCGCGGGCCCCGCTTGTCAGCGGGATCCGGCAGAATTGGCGGCAGGGCCAGCGCACGCGCCGGGCTGCCGGCAGAGGTAATCAAGGGGCACGTATGTCCGGACTGATCGACACCACGGAGATGTATCTCCGCACCATCCTCGAACTCGAAGAGGAAGGCGTCGTCCCCATGCGCGCCCGCATCGCGGAGCGGCTGGACCAGAGCGGCCCCACGGTGAGCCAGACGGTGGCGCGGATGGAGCGCGACGGTCTGGTGTCCGTGGCCAGCGACCGGCATCTGGAGCTGACGGACGAGGGGCGCCGGCTGGCGACGCGCGTGATGCGCAAGCACCGCCTGGCCGAGTGTCTGCTCGTGGACGTGATCGGGCTGGAGTGGGAGCAGGTGCACGCGGAGGCGTGCCGGTGGGAGCACGTGATGAGCGAGGCCGTGGAGCGGCGTGTGCTGGAGCTGCTGCGGCATCCCACCGAGTCGCCGTACGGCAACCCCATCCCGGGCCTGGAGGAGCTGGGCGAGAAGGACGGCGCGGACCCGTTCCTGGACAAGGGCATGGTCTCGCTGGCGGACCTGGACGCGGGCGCGGACGGCAAGACGGTCGTCGTGCGCCGCATCGGCGAGCCGATCCAGACGGACGCGCAGCTGATGTACACGCTGCGGCGGGCGGGTGTGCAGCCCGGTTCGGTGGTGAGCGTGACGGAGTCGCCCGGCGGCGTGCTGGTGGGCAGCGGCGGCGAGGCCGCCGAGCTGGAGGCGGACGTCGCCTCCCACGTGTTCGTCGCCAAGCGCTGAGACGGCGGAGGGCCCCGGCGCCGTGTGGCGCCGGGGCCTGTCCTCCCCTGTGCTGACCCGGAGCCCCGAGCTCTCAGGGTCAATCCCCTCGGACCGGCTTTTCCCCGAGCGGTCCGCCTCCCGCCAGAAGAGATCCCCTCGGCTGCGGCGATCATGCCCCGAGAGGTGTCACTCGAATGAGGGGTGTTGTCCGCGGATACGGAATCTTCGAATGACTATTCGATAACCTGAGGCAGCAGCTGGACGACGAGGCAGGCGGAGCTGGGGGGTGCCAGTTCGATGGCGCGGCGTATGGATGTGACGGGAGCGGGCGGCGTGCGGCTGGCCGCCTGGGAGTTCGCCGACCCCCCGAAACCGGAAGCGGAGCCGATCCCACCGCAAGGGGGGCCGGACGCCGTGGCGCAGGAGGCGGAGCACGGCGCTCCGGGCGTGCTGTTACTGCACGGCCTGATGGGCCGCGCCTCCCACTGGGCGGGCACCGCCCGCTGGCTCGCCGGACGCCACCGCGCCGTGGCGCTCGACCAGCGCGGCCACGGCCGGAGCGACAAGCCCGCCCGGGCCGCCTACACCCGCGACGCCTATGTCGAGGACGCCGAGGCGGCCGTCGAGCAGCTCGGACTCGGCCCCGTCCTCCTCGTCGGCCACGCCATGGGCGCGCTGACCGCCTGGCAGCTCGCGGCCAAGCGTCCCGACCTGGTGCGCGGCCTGATCATCTGCGACATGCGGGCCTCCGCGCTCGGCGCGGCCTCGCAGCGCGAGTGGGCCGACTGGTTCCGTTCCTGGCCCGTGCCCTTCGCCAGCCTGGCCGACGTCCGCAAGTGGTTCGGCGAGGACGACCCCTGGGTGGAGCGGCCCAGCCCGGCGCGCGGCGCGTTCTACGCCGAGGTGATGCACGAGTGCGAGGACGGCTGGCGCCCCGTGTTCGAGCCGGAGCAGATGCTCAGCTCCCGTGAGACATGGGTCTACGACGCCCACTGGGAGGAACTGGCCCAGGTCCGGTGCCCGACGCTGGTGGTGCGCGGCGTGGACGGTGAGCTGGGGCGGGCGGAGGCGCAGGAGATGGTGCGGGTGCTGCCGCGGGGCCGGTATGCGGAGATCGCCGACGCGGGGCATCTGGCCCACTACGACCTGCCGGAGGCCTGGCAGGCGGCCGTCTCGCCGTTCCTCGACTCGCTGCACGAGGGCTGAGCGCCCGCGCGTCCGTGGCGCCGGCCGGTCGGCGGGTGCGGGCCGTTCGTGACCGGTCGCGCGGTTCCCCGCGCCCTTTGAGGAAGCCTTACCGGGCCGATGCGAGGGGCGTGAGGACCACCCACGGGCCCACTCACGGACCCACTCACGGACCCACGGCCGCCGGCGGACCGGAACTCCGCCGACGAGAGGGCGAACCGGTTACCGGTCGCGCCCGCAGGCGTAGGCGAGCGGCGAGATCAGTTCCTCCACGTCCGGCAGCCACCGGTTCGCCGGGGTGGGCCGGCAGGCCCACTGCACCGCCCCGCGGGACCCGAACCGCGTGGGCGGCGCCGCCACGTGCCCGCCCTCGCCCAGCACCAGCAGATCCAGCGACGACAGCGGCCACCCGAGCTTGCGGACCAGCTCCGCCACCTTCGCCGACGCCCCCGGCAGCACGAAGAACTGCATCCGCCGGTCCGGCGTCAGCGTGACCGGCCCGAGCGTCAGCTCCATCCGCTCCATCCGGGCCAGCGCCAGGAAGCCCGCGCTCTCGGGGACGGACAGCGCGTCGAACGTCCGCCCCGTCGGCAGCAGGATCGACGCCGTCGGCTGCTTCTGCCACATCCGGCGCGCGACGGTCGCACTGCCGGTCGCCTGGCTCGCCCAGTCGGGGCGCGTGGGGTGCGCACCCGGCGCAGGGCAGGTGGTGTCGCCGCACGAGCAGCGCTGCATCCCGTCGACGGCTTCCAGCCAGGTGCCCGGGAACACGTCCCAGTGCCGTTCCTCGGCGTACCGTACGGCGGTCTCCAGCAGCGATTCCCCGCGCTGCTGCGGAATGTGACCGGCAATCTGAGTGTTCTGGGCGCCCGCGATCGTCTCTTCCACGCTCCACTCAACTCCCGCACCCACCTTGGGTTACGGCTGTAGCGCGCGCGGGGGAGGAGCATCGATTCCGCAGTCGGGGCGCATGGGTGCACGGCCGGGGGCGCGCGGGAGGAAGCAGGGCGTGGGGTGGGTAGCCAGTGGTGGGGGTGGCATGCGTCTTTACCCCGGCAAACCGCACATGTCGCGCATTGACGGTATGTCAGCTGGGCAGTGATCTTCCGGCCGGAACTTCACGCTCCAGGGGATCGCAACGCAGGGGGTAGCACATGGCCGCAAGGCCTCTCGTGGCGAGGCAGCCGAACGAACGACTGCAGGCACTCATCCAGGAAGCGGGGTGCTCGAACGCCGGGCTGGCCCGGCGGGTCAACATGTGCGGCGCCGAGCACGGTCTCGACCTGCGCTACGACAAGACGTCCGTGGCCCGCTGGCTGCGCGGCCAGCAGCCGCGGGGCCGGGCCCCGGCGATCATCGCCGAGGCGCTCGGGCGCAAGCTCGGCCGTACGGTCACGATCGACGAGATCGGCATGGCCAACGGCAAGAACCTCGCCTCGGGGGTCGGTCTCCAGTTCTCGCCGACGGTGCTGGGGGCCATCGAGCAGGTCTGCGAGCTGTGGCGCAGCGACGTGGGGCGCCGGGACTTCCTGTCCGGCTCCTCCGTCGCCGCCTCCGCGCTGGTCGAGCCCAGCCGCGACTGGCTGATCTCGGCGCCGGACGCCCAGGTGGCCCGGCAGGCCGGCCCGCGCGTGGGCCAGGCCGACGTGTCCGCCGTCCGGTCCATGACCCAGGCGCTGGTGGACCTCGACCACCAGTACGGCAGCGGCCATGTGCGCCCGGTCGTCGTCCACTACCTCAACAGCGTCGTCTCCGGACTCCTCGCGGGCTCGTACCGGGAGGCGGTCGGCCGCGAACTCTTCGCCGCCGTCGCACGGTTGACCGAACTGGCCGGGTACATGGCCGTGGACACCGGCCAACCGGGGCTCGCCCAGCGGTACTACATCCAGTCGCTGCGGCTCGCCCAGGCCGCCGGGGACCGCGGATACGGCGGTTACGTCCTCGCCGCGTCCATGAGCCATCTCGCCGCGCAGCTCGGGAACCCGCGCGAGATCTCCCAGTTGGCTCGGGCGGCGCAGGAGGGCGCACGCGGGCACG
>NZ_JAERRH010000044.1 GCF_016741855.1 Streptomyces musisoli
TTGTGCGGTTCGATCTGGTTGACCCAGCCGATGACGCCGCCGCCGACGTGGACCGCGTCGGAGAAGCCGGCGGACTTCAGGACCGCGAGGACTTCCGCACTGCGGACACCCGTCTTGCAATGCAGGACGATCTTCTTGTCCTGCGGGAGGCCCTCCAGGGCGGTGCCCATGAGGAACTCGTTCTTGGGGATCAGCCGGGCGCCCGGGATGGAGACGATCTCGTACTCGTTCGGCTCGCGGACGTCGATGATCTCGATGTTCTCGCCGTCGTCGATCCACTCCTTGAGCTGCTTCGGAGTGATCGTGGAGTCGGCCGCGGCCGCCTGGGCCTCCTCGGACACGACGCCGCAGAAGGCCTCGTAGTCGATGAGTTCCGTGACGGTCGGGTTCTCACCGCAGACCGCGCAGTTCGGGTCCTTGCGGACCTTGACTTGGCGGTACTGCATCTCCAGGGCGTCGTAGATCATCAGACGGCCGACCAGCGGCTCGCCGATGCCGGCGAGGAGCTTGATGGCCTCGTTGACCTGGATGGAGCCGATGGACGCGCACAGCACGCCCAGGACGCCGCCCTCGGCGCAGGAGGGCACCATGCCGGGCGGCGGGGGCTCCGGGTAGAGGCAGCGGTAGCAGGGACCGTGCTCGGACCAGAAGACGGACGCCTGGCCGTCGAAGCGGTAGATCGAGCCCCACACGTACGGCTTGTTCAGCAGCACGCACGCGTCGTTGACCAGGTACCGGGTCGCGAAGTTGTCGGTGCCGTCGACGATCAGGTCGTACTGGCTGAAGATGTCCATCACGTTGTCGGCTTCCAGCCGCTCCTCGTGAAGGATCACGTTCACGTACGGGTTGATGCCCTTGACGCTGTCACGCGCGGACTCGGCCTTGGAGCGGCCGATGTCGGACTGGCTGTGGATGATCTGGCGCTGCAGGTTCGACTCGTCGACCTCGTCGAACTCCACGATGCCGAGGGTTCCCACGCCCGCGGCGGCCAGGTACATCAGCGCCGGCGAACCCAGGCCGCCGGCGCCCACACACAGCACCTTGGCGTTCTTCAGCCGCTTCTGCCCGTCCATGCCCACGTCGGGGATGATCAGGTGGCGGGAGTACCTGCGGACCTCGTCTACGGTGAGCTCGGAAGCCGGCTCGACCAGGGGTGGCAGCGACACGGGGACTCCGTTGGTCGGTCAATCACTACAGTTGTTCTCCCCGTAACACTGCCACGGCCTTCTTCATTCCGAGACACCTGTTCCGACACGCGAGACGATTTCGTCCCAGTAGCCGGGCATCGTCTCCCACGGGTCGATCCGCCCGCCCCCGTCGGTGCGGTCCGTGAAGTAGATGGTGGCCGCTCCCTGCCAGCGGGCTATCCGCAGCGCCTCGTCCAGATGCCCGCGGGGTACGCCGTGCACGAAATGGCAGAACCGGTCCGGGGGGTAGTCGGCGGTCCACTCGGCCACCTGCGACCAGCGGTAGTCGGACCACGAACCGGCGAAGGTCACCAGCTGGTCGGCGTTCTCGGCGTAGCCGGGGTGCGGATGGCGGCCGTGGCCGAGGACGATGTGGGCGGTGTCACTGATCGCCCGGAGTGTGGTGACCGCGCGACGGACCTCGGGGAGCGCGGTGCGCTCGACGGGACAGCGGTCCAGCAGGAAGCCGTCGACGCGGTACCAGTCGAGGTGGCGGTGGGCGTCGGAGAGCAGGTCGCCGAAGGCACGGGCGCCGTAGGTGAGGTCCAGGTGCCCGAGGATGCGGACGCCCGCCGCGCGCAGCCGGCCCGCGGCTTCGAGGCAGTGCGGGTCGGGGCGGCTGCCGGGGCCGGCGGCGACGTTGAGGACCACCCAGTCCAGCGGGGTGCCAGGGCGGGCCAGTTCGGCCCACTGGGCAGGGGCGACGAGTGGGTGGGCGTAGCCCGGGACGCCGAGCGCGGTGCGGACGCCGGTGCCGGTCGCGCCGGCGGTGGTGCTGGTCAGATGCGGCATGCCGCCTCCATCCAGATGTCGGCCAGGGACTCTTCGAGGTTGATGCGCGGTCGCCAGCCGAGCCGGTCGCGCGCGGTGCGTACGTCGGCCTGTTGCCAGCTGCCGCAGCCGTCCGGGTAGGGGTACGCCATCGGGGCCGTGTGCTCGGAGTCGGCACGGGGGTGTCCGATGGCGGCGCGCAGCGGTCCGGGCGGGGCGTCGAGTTCGTGGAGGGCACCGCCGTATCCGGCCACGCGTGCGAGGACGGCGGCGGCGTCTCTGAGGCGGACGGCGCGGCCGGAGCCGATGTTGATCACACCCTGCGCGGCGGAGAGCGAGGCGGCGTGCACGGCTCGCGCGACATCGCGTACGTCGATGAAGTCGCGCTGGACGCCGAGACCGCCGAGCTTCAGCTCGCCGTCGCCGGACTGCATGGCGCGGCGCATGGCCTCGGCGAGCCGGCCGAGCGGGGAGCCGGCCGGGGTCCCGGGGCCGACGGGCGAGAAGACGCGCAGGACGACCGCGTCCAGACCGGAGCCGAGGACCAGTTCGGTCGCGGCGAGCTTGCTGACGCCGTACGGGCCGCCGGGGCGCGGTACGGCGTCCTCGGCCGTGGAGGAGCCGGGCTGGCTGGGGCCGTACTCGGAACCGCATCCGATCTGCACCAGACGGGCACCGCACCCGCTGCGGCGCAGCGCCTCGCAGACGGTGGCCACGGCGACGGTGTTGTGCCGGGTGAGTTCGCGGGCCCCGCCGCGGGTGGCGCCGGCGCAGTTGACGACGACCCCGGGGTGGACCGCGTCGAGGAAGCGGGTGAGCGCACCCGGGCTGCCGGTGGCGAGGTCGAAGCGGACGTCGGCGTCGTCGCCGCGGCCCAGCGCGGTGAGCTGGACGGCCGGGTCGGCGAGCAGGCGGTCGGCGACGAAGCGGCCGATGAATCCGTTGGCTCCGATCAGCAGGACCCTCATCGGGCGGCTCCCGGGGTGTGCGCGCCGGTGGTACCGGCCGTTTCGACGGCTCCTGCGGCCGCTCCGGACGCTCCGGCGGTTCCGGTGGTTCCGGCCGCTCCGGGTCGGGAGGTGGTCATCTGGTGTTCTCTCCTTCAACGGGGTGGTGCGGGTGCCTGAAGGCGGTGGTTCGAGCCGGTGGGCGGAAGGTTCACTCGGGTGCTCCGGCGGGGGCGTGGGCCGAGGCCCGGGTGAGGGTGCGGCCGGCGTGCCAGAGCAGGACCAGGGCCGCGGTGCCGCAGGCGAGGGCCGGTACGGCGGCTGTGCCTCCGGCGTCGGCGAGGGTCTCGACGGGTACCGCCAGGAAGGCGCAGCCGGGCAGCCGGCCGGCCATCGGCAGGGCGAGGGCCGCCGCTTCCGCGGCCACCGCGGCGCCCAGCGCGAGGGCGGGGGCGTGCCGGTGTCGGTGGGCGGTGAGCAGGCGGGCGAGCAGCAGCAGGGCGCCGAGCGTGAGGGCCTGCGGGTAGGCCGCGGGCTCGTGCAGGGCGGTGCCGGCCAGCGCGAGCAGTGCGCCGAGGGCGCCCAGGAACAGGACGAACGTGCCGAGCAGCAACGGCCTGGCGGCTGCCGTGAAGTCTTCCAGGCCGCGGCTGCCGGCGAGCCTGCGGCGGGCGCCGGCGGCGAGGAGGTGAGCGGACCAGGCCGCGGGGGCACAGGCCGCCAGGAGGGCCAGGACGGGTGCGGTGGTCGTGGGCCAGGGGTCGTCCGGGGCTCCGGTGGGCAGGGCGTCGGGCCCGCCCGTCAGGACGGCGCTCAGGAGGCCGTCACCGGCGAGCGCGTACCCGAGCAGCCAGAGCGTGCACACGCGCGTGCCGACCGCGGTGCGCCACGCGCGCGTGCCGGGCGGACCGGCGAGCGGGCCGTGGCGCAGGGCCGCGCGGACGGCGAGGGTGACGGCGAGCAGGCCGCCGGCGGCCACCAGTGGCCGGGTGTGCCCGTGGGTGAGGCGCAGGCCGGTCACCGTGGCCGCGCCGAGCGCTCCGGGCAGGAGGGTGAGCAGCACCCAGCCGACGCGGACACGGAGCACGGGAAGGGGCCGGGGTTCCGGGCGCGGCTCGGCATGCCGCGGCACGCGCGCGTACAGCTCCTCGGCGAGCGAGAAGACGTCACGGTGGCGGAAGCGGGCCGCGGTCCGGTCGGTGACGCCGTGCGCCTCCAGCCCCGCGGCGATCTCCAGCGGGTCCACGGCCCGCTCGCACAGCTCACGGTGCCGGTGCAGCAGGGCTTTCACCGGGTCGACGGACGCCCGGCGGGGCCCGGCGGCCCGCTTGCGATCGCCCGGCCCGCCCGGCCTCGTCTCCGCTACGGCGCGGGGGCCGGGCGATGCGGACTCGCGCCGGCCGGCCTCGCCGGTGGCGGCCGGGGTGCCGGCGGAACCGGGCCCGCCGCCGGGAGGCCGGCTGTCCAGGTCGCTCATCGTGCCCCCTCGGCCGCGAGCGGGGTGGCGCGTACCGGTGCCTCGGTGGCCCAGCCGGGGGTGGAGCGGGGCAGGGCGCGGACCGTGGGGCCGGTCCAGCGGCCGGGGACGCGGGACTCGGCGGGGGCCGCGAAGGGCAGGGGTTCACCGGATTCGTCCAGGGCGACCCGGCGGACCGGGCAGTGCGAGACGATCTCCAGGTAAATGCCGTGAAATGCCGAGATGTTCTGCTCGACGGTGAACAGTTCGAGCGCCCGGGCGCGCGCGGCGGCACCGAGGCGCTCACGGCGCTCGGGATCGCGCAGCAGCGCCACGCACGCCTCGGCGAGCGCCCTGGGGTTGCGCGGGGGCACGACCAGTCCGGTGCCGCCGATGACCTCCACGACCGCGCCCACGTCCGTGGACACGGTGGCCCGGCCGCAGAACATGGCCTCGACCAGACCGATCGGGAAGCCCTCCACCACGCTGGACAGGACGACGACCGCGCCGGCGGCGTACGCGTCGGGCAGTGTCGGGGCCTCCGGGGCGCCGATCTCCTCGAAGGAGACGGGGTTGTCGCCGACGGCGTGTGCGCCCTCCGCCTCGTCCGGGAAGAGCTGTGCGGCCAGTGCCCGGCAGTGGCCGAGGTAGGCCGCGCCCTCGGCGCCGGAGGGCGCGCCCACGATCCGCAGACGGGCCTCGGGCTCCTCCTTGCGGACCTCGGCGAAGGCGTGCAGCAGGGACACGAGGTCCTTGGCCGGGTCGACGCGGCCGACCCAGACCAGGGTGTCCGGGTCGGACCGGTCCGGGGACTCGCCCACCTCCGTGAAGCGGTCGGCCTCCATGCCGGGGTACACCGTGCGGATCCGGGAGCGGTCGGCGCCGCACCGTTCCTGCCAGCGGCGGGTGTGGGCGTTGCCGGGGGTGAGGATCTCGGCCGCGCGGTAGACCTCGGCGGCGAGCCGGCCGTGGAAGGCGCCGAGCAGGGCGCGCACGGCGGGGGCGGCGGCGTCGGGGCCGAGGGTCAGGTAGTGCGAGCGGAGCTGCACGCCGTACTCGGTGACGAGCAGCGGTACGCGGGAGAAGTGCCGGGCGAGCAGCCCGCAGAGGGCGGCGGGACCGCCGGCGGTGGCGTGGCAGAGGTCGGCCGCGCCGAGGGCGTCGTCGTCGTACCAGTCGAGGGAGAGGGGGCGCAGGGCGCGTTCGAGGTGTGCGGCGACGGCGAGCAGGTCGGGTACGCGCGCCTCGCGCGCCGTGCGCAGCGCGCGGGGCGCGCGACAGGCGCGTTCCAGGGCGCGTACGGCCGCGTCGGAACGCAGGGCGCCGACGAGTCCGCCCTCCTCCCGGGCGAGTTCGGCGAGCCCGTACAAGGCACTGCCGAAACGGTCCGCCAGATGACCGGACGCGGCTTCGGTTCCGGCACCGGTGCAGGCTCCCCCACGACCGCCCCCGGCGGAACCGAGCCCGTCGACCAGGTCCCCGCCCGAAGCAGACCCCTCACCCCGGCCGCCACCCGAACCGAACCCATCGTTCTGGCCCCCCGCCGGACCTACCCCGCCGGCCCGGATCCCCCCCGATCCGAACCCCCCGGCCCCGCCCACGTCGCCGGCCCCGCGCCCGACCGAGGCGAGGTCACCGGTACCGGGTCCACCGGTCCCGGCCGCGTCGTCCCCGGCGCACACCGCCGCCACCAGTTCCCCGTAGCACTCGGCGAAGCGCCGGCGCGCGCGCCGTCCGTGAGCGACGCCGTCGTCCTCGGCCGTCCACAGCGGTGCGGTACGCACCCGGCGGACCTGCGGCGGGAGCGGAACGCAGCCCTCGGCCTCCTGGCGCCGGCTGCGGCTGAGCGCGTAGACGTCGAACTCGTGCCGTTCGAGCCCGCGCACGAGCCGCTCGCACCAGAGCCCGGCGTCACCGCTCACATACGGATAGCCACTCTCGGTCAGCAGTCCTATGCGCACGTGTGCACCCCCGATCTCCCGTCTTGGGGAGCCGCCGGTGTCCCGGCGGCTCGCAGCGGGATGAACGTAAGGGGACAAGGCGGTGGTGCGACGGACGGTTGTCCATCGCACCACCAAAAGGGGTGAACGGTCGTAACTTTCGCGTGCGGGTGGCGTTCGGCCGCGCTAAGGATTCAGACAGCGATCACGCGAGCGCGAAACGTTACGCCACCCGGGTGCGCTCCTCCGGCGCCGGGCGCTGGGCAGCCACCGGTGTGCGCCGGGCGGCGCGGCGGCGTGCCGCCAGCTCCGGGTCGAGCGCGGGTACGGCGGCCAGCAGCTGCCGGGTGTACGGCTCGCGCGGGCTGTCGTAGACCTCGTCGGCGGGTCCGTACTCGACGAGCCGGCCGCGCCGCATCACCGCGACTTGGTCGCTGACCTGGCGGACGACGGCGAGGTCGTGCGCGATGAAGACGAGCGCGAGGCCGAGTTCCCGCTGGAGTTCGCCGAGCAGGGCGACCACCTGGGCCTGGGTGGTGACGTCGAGGGCGGAGACGGGCTCGTCGCAGACGATGGCGCGCGGTTCGGCGGCGAGCGCCCGCGCGATGCCGATGCGCTGGCGCTGTCCGCCGCTGAACTCGTGCGGGTAGCGGTCGTAGTGCGCCCTGTCGAGCCCCACGCGCTCCAGCAGTTCCGTCACCCGCCCCCGGATGCGCTCCTCGTCGCGTTCCCCGCGCGCGCGGAGCGGGTCGGCGATGGACTCGCCCACGCTGCGGCGGGGATTGAGGGAGGAGACGGGGTCCTGGAAGACCATCTGCACGGCCGGGTTCACACCGGTGTGCGGGCGCCCCGCGTAGCGGATCTCCCCGGCGGTCGGCTCCAGCAGCCCCACGAGCATGCGGCCGAGCGTGGTCTTGCCGCTGCCGCTCTCGCCGACCACGCCGAGGGTCTCCCCGCGCCGGACGGTCACCGAGACGTCGTCCACGGCCGGGAACGCCCGCTTGCCGCGTCCGAACTCGCGCCGCACGCCGGTGGCCTCCAGCACGACCTCGTCGGTGGCCGGGGAGCCGGTCCTGCGGGCGCCCACGCGCGGGACGGCGTCGAGCAGTTCGCGCGTGTACGCCTCGGCGGGCGCGGCGAGGACCGCGCCGACCGGGCCGCGCTCGACGGCCCTGCCGTGCCGCATGACGAGGATGTCGTCCGCGCTCTCGGCGGCCACGCCCACGTCGTGCGTGACGAGCAGCAGGCCCATGCCGGTCTCCGCGCGCAGCGCGTGCAGCAGATCGAGGATCTGGGCCTGGACGGTGACGTCGAGGGCGGTGGTCGGCTCGTCGGCGATCAGCAGGTCCGGCTCGCAGGCGAGGGCCATGGCGATGAGGGCGCGCTGGCGCATGCCGCCGCTGAACTCGTGCGGACGGGACCGGGAGCGCCGCTGCGCGTCCGGGATTCCGACCCGCTCCAGCACCTCGACGGCACGCGCGCGTGCGGCACGGCGCGACACGCGCGTGTGGACGCGGTGGACCTCGGCGATCTGGTCGCCGATCGCGTAGTACGGGTCGAGCGAGGACAGCGGGTCCTGGAAGACCATGGCGGCCCTGGCCCCGCGCAGCATGCGCAGCTCCTCGTCGGAGGCGGCCTGGACGTCGGTGCCGGCCACCCGCACCGAGCCGCCGACCCGGGCTCCGGTGCCCCGGTGCAGGCCCAGCAGGGCGCCCGCGACCGTGGACTTTCCGGAGCCGGACTCGCCGACCAGGGCGAGGGCGGCGCCCTCCGCCAGGCTGAAGGAGAGCCCGTCGACGGCGCGCAGGGCACCGAACTCGACGGTCAGGTCCGTCACTTCCACCAGGCTCATGCGAGCACCACCCGTCGGTCGGCCACCGCGTACAGGACGTCCGCGACGGCGTTGGCGAGGACCACGAAGAAGCCGATGACCAGGACCATGCCGACGACCACCGGCAGGTCGACGACCTTCACCGCGTGCACCAGCTCCTGGCCGATGCCGGGCAGGCCGAAGAGGGTCTCGGTGAGCACGGCGCCGCCGACGGCCGAGCCGAAGGTGACCGCGTTGAGCGCGATGACGGAGGCCGTCGCGCCGCGCAGCGCGTGCCGGGCGATCACCGCGCGCTCGCCGACGCCGTACGCGCGGAACGTGCGGATGTGGTCCTCGGCCAGCGTCTCCAGCATCGACGCCCGGGTCAGCCGGGCGAAGTTGGCCGCCTCGATGAGGGCCAGCGAGAGCCAGGGCAGCAGCAGGCTCCAAGCCCACTGTTCGGGGTCGTCGGTGAAGTTCACGTACTGGGGGAACGGCAGCAGTTGCAGTTCGCCGCAGACGACGATCATCAGTACCAGGCCGATGACGAAGACGGGCGTGGCGACGCCGGCCAGCGTGATGGCGGTCAGCACGCGCTCGGAGAGCCGGCCGCGCCGCCAGGCGGACAGCACGCCGGTGCCGACGCCGAGCACCAGCCAGATCACCATCGCGCCGAGCACCAGCGAGAAGCTGACCGGCAGCTTGGTCAGGATGATGTCGGTGACCTGCCGTCCGGTCTGGTACGACTGGCCGAGGCAGGGCGCCGGGCAGTGCTCCACCGAGGTGCCCGTCGAGAAGTCCTGCCCCGCGAAGAGCCCTTGCAGGAAGTGCCAGTAGCGCACGTACAAGGGGTCGTCCAGCTGTAGCTGCTGGGCCACCTGGTGGACCTGGACCGGGGAGCAGCGCGGGCCGCAGGTGATCTGGGCGACGTTGCCGGGGGTGACGTAGAAGACGACGTAGATGATCACCGATAGCACGAACAGGGTGATCACGGCGCCGGCGATCCGGCGCAGCACGAAGCCGGCGAAGCCGTTCATGCCCGGCCCTCCTTCTTCACCACGGCCGCGTCCGGGACCTGTGCGGCCTTCGCCGCGGCGGCGTTCGGGGCCTGTGCGGCCTTCTCCGCGCGGGACTCCCGTTTGCGCCCGGTGCCGATGCGCAGGCGGGATGCGGCGCGCGGGTCGAGGGCGACGCGGACGCCGTCGCCGAGGACGGTCATCGCGAACACGGTCACGAACAGGGCCAGGGCGGGCAGCAGCAGGTACTGCGGTGCCGCCTGGTACCAGACGTCGGCGGAGGTGAGCATCTGGCCCCACGAGGGCGTGGGCGGCTTGACGCCGACGCCGAGGAACGAGAGGGCGGCCTCGGCGCTGATGTTCTGCGGGATCAGCAGCGCGGCGTACGTGATGACGGGCGCGGCGAGGCCCGGCAGCAGTTCGCGTACGGCGGTCCGCGAGGTGCTCCAGCCGCTGAGCCGGGACGCGGAGACGTAGTCGAGGTTCCTGAGGGCGAGGGTCTGTGCGCGCACCATCTTCGCCGTCGTGCTCCAGCCGGAGACCAGGGAGATGATCAGCGCGACGAGGACGGGCCGCGGGAAGCTGTCGGGCACGATGGCCAGCAGCGCCAGAGCCATGATCATCAGTGGCATCGAGATGAAGATGTCGGTGATGCGGCTCAGGATCAGGTCGATCCAGCGGTTGCCCAGTCCGGCGGCCACGCCCATGGCGACACCGAGGACGACCTGCACCAGCGTCGCCCCCAGCGACACGCCGAGTGAGACCCGTGCGCCGTAGACCAGCCGGGCGAACATGTCGCGTCCGGTCTGCGGTTCGACGCCCAGCCAGTGGTCGGCGCTCGCGCCGCCGAAGGAGCCGATGGGCACGCCTCCGCGCGCGGAGTCGATCAGGGTGGGGTGGTAGGTGGTGGGGTCCTGGCCCTCCAGGGCGGTGAGCAGCGGCGCGGCGAGCGCGGCCAGGACGAGCAGCGCGACGACGGCCGCGGCGACCAGGGCGGCGCGCTGCGTCCGCAGCCGCCGCCAGAACCGGTGTGCCCCCGAGGCCGCCGGGACGGAGATGTCCGTCCCTGCGGTCTCGACGGCGGCAAGTGCCTCGCTCACGGGTTACTTCACCGCGACCTGGGAGATGTCCAGGACGCCGGTCCAGTCGCTGATGACGATGTTCTTGACGTCCTTGCCGTACAGGCGCTTGTAGACCGGGTGGAACAGCGGCACGACGAGGGCCTTGTCGCCGATCTTCTTGTCCAGTGCACCCCACCGCTTGGCGGCGGCGTCAAGGTCGGTCAACTTGTTGATCGCGTCAATCTCGTCATTGACCGACTTGTCGTTCAGCAGGCCCGTGTTGAAGTTCGCTCCGTCCTTGACGATCTGCCGGCCGTCGAAGATGGGGGCGAGGAAGGGGCCGCCGGAGGGCCAGTCGGCACCCCAGTGGGCGAGGAAGAAGCCCGGCTCGGTCTTCACGCTGTGGGTCTTGTCCCGGTAGTCGTTGTCCTCCAGGCCCTGGAGCCTGACGGTGATGCCGGCCTTCTTGAGCGCGTCCTGGAGGGCGGTGGCGATCTCCGGGCTGGTCTCGAAGTTCTTGTCGTTGGAATGCGTGAGCGTGATGGTCAGCCCGTTCCCGTGGCCGGCCTGCTTCAGCAGTTCCCTGGCCTTCGCCGGGTCGCCGGCCTTGCCCGCCGGGAAGGGGTCGTACGGCGTGTAGCCGAAGGACTTCTGGTTCGGCAGGAAGGTGGTGGCGGGCTCGGCGAGGGCGCTGCCGCCGGCCGCGTTGACCACGGAGGACCGGTCGATGGCGTACGCGATGGCCTGGCGCACCCTGGGGTCGTCGAACGGCTTCACGGTCGGGTTGAACGCGATGTAGTTCGTGTAGCCGAAGTGGCCGGTGCCCACGCGCGCGGCCAGCGCCTTGTCGCCGCCGACCCTGGCGAGTTCGGCCGGGCCGAGGTTGGTGTCCGTGGTGACGGCGGCGGCGTCCGCCCCCTGGGACGCGGACAGCCGCTGGTTGATCACCGAGGAGTCGAGGCCGGAGCGCACGTCGATCGTCTCCGGGTACGCCTTGCGCTCGGTGTCGGTCGCGGCCGACCAGTTCGGGTTGCGCTCCAGGACGAGGTGCTCGCCGTCGTTCTCGTTCCTGACGACCTTGTAGGGGCCGGAGGAGACCGGGTGCGACTCGTACTTGGTGCCGGTGTCCTTGCTCTTGGGCACCGGGGTGAACTGCGTCTGGGTGGCGAGATAGGGGAACTCGCCCTCGGGCTTGTTCAGGTGGAAGACGATGGTCCGGGCGTCCGGCGTCTCGATCGACGACAGGCCCTTCTCGTCCTTGTACGGCCCCTGGTAGCCGGCGGCCCCGACGAGCCAGTCGCGCAGGTAGGGGGCGCCGCCCGAGAGTTCGGGGGCGAAGGAGCGCTCGATGCCGTACTTGACGTCGGCCGAGGTGATCGGCGTGCCGTCCTCGAACTCGAGTCCCTTCTTCAAGGTGTACGTCCACACGGTCGCGTCCTTGTTGGGGCGCCCGGTGTCGGTGGCGAGGTCCGGGACGACCTCGGAGCCGGCCGCGCCGTTCTCGCGGTTGCGCGTGGTGAGGGTGCGGAAGACGAGCGAGGGAACGTTTCCGCCGCCGGAGGTGTACAGCCGCGCGGGGTCGAAGTCGGCCTGCGGCTCGGAGTTCAGGACCGTGAGCGTGCCGCCCTTGCGGGGCGTGGAGTCGCCACCGGAACCCTTGGCATCGTTGTCCTTCGGACCGCAGGCGGCGGCGCCCGCTGCCATGACCAGGCTGACGGATGCCGCTGCCACACGGCGCGCTATGACGGACGGTTGACGCATCGGAATGACGACCTCTCGGGGTGGCGTGTCGAGGGTTGATCAAGGGTTGATCAGGCATTGATCAGGAATTGATCAGCCATCGATCAGGGGTTTCTCGACAGATGAGACATGTGGACGAGGAATGAGACGGCTGCGGACAGACGTCGGCCCCGGCGTCGGGTCGTCGAAAAATCCGTGAAACGGTCACGGACGAAAGGGAGAAGGGTCGCGACGCGAGCGCCGGGCAGGCGGCGTCAGCGACAGTGGATGTCGGCCACGCAGAGTGCGGTCACGCCGATGAGCGCCAGCTCGATGGCGGCGCTCGCACGGACGGCATGACTAGACCACATGCGCAGAAATATGAACGACCATGCAGGCCGATGTCAATCTGGCCTAAGTGGCGTCTGTCAACTGGTGGGATAGGGCCACGGGTTGGGCCGGCAGTGGATGCCGTCGTGGTCCAGGAACTTCGTCTGCTGCTGCATGACGGGCGCCAGCGCGCCGTCCTTCTGGCAGGTGACGTGCCCGTGGCCGAGCCGGTGCCCGACTTCATGGTTGATCAACATCTGCCGGTAGGCATGGATCTCGTCACCGTATGTCTTGCTGCCCTGAGCCCATCGGTACGCATTGATCATGACGCGTTCGGTCGCGGCCGAGTCGCAGGAAACGTTGTCCTCCGTGGTGTCCAGGCCGGACTTGGCGCACCACTTGGCGGTGGTGCCGGGGCTGGCCAGGGTGATCACGAAGTCGGGCTTGCCGGAGGAGACGCGCTCGAAGGTGAAGGCACCGCCGTGGGCCCAGCTGCGCTTGTCGTTCAGGGTCTTCTGCACGGCCTCGGCGAACAGCGCGCCGTCCAGGCCCAGTCCCTGCTCGACATCGACGCGATAGCGGTACTTCTGCCCGGCGCCGGGGGCCTTGTCGAGACCGGGCACGGCGTCGAACTTCCCCGCCCCGGCCAGTGTGGCGCTCAGCGGATACCGCTCGCCCATCTTCTGGTCGTACGTCAGCGTCACCGCGCTCGGCACGGTGGAGGGTGTCGGCCCGCCGGAGGTGTGCGTGTCGTCGGCCCGGCCGGTGGCGGACCGTGACTGCACGTCGCCGTCGGCCCGGCCCTCGGTCACCTGTCCGGCGACGACCACCGCGAGCACGGTGGTGACGGCGGCGGCCGCGATGCCGGTGAAGGCCCACCCCTTGGTGCCGCCGCGCTGCGCGGGCACACCGGTGCCGTCCGCCGGCGGGGCGCCGGCGGTCTGCGGTGCCGCGGGCGGCTGCCCGTCGGTACGGCGTGCCCGGCCGGCGCCGGCCGCGAGCACGCCGGTGTCCTCGGTGTTCCGGGTGTCGTCGTCGGCGCCCTCGAAGGCGTCGAGGTAATCCTGCCGGGGGCCGGGGCCGCGCCCCGGTCCGTCCGGCCCCGCCTTCCGCTGCCTGGGCAGCACCACACCGGGCCCGCCGGGACCGGCCGGCCGGCCGGCGTACTCCCCCCAGCCGCCCCCGGCCTCCCGCTGCTCGGGATGCCCTCCCCGGGCGGGAGCGCCCGCACGGAAGCCCGGCACACCGCGCGCGGGGGTGCCGTCGGGGAGCCTGGGCGTGCCGTGCGCCGGCGTGCCCTCGGGACGTCCGGGCCCACCGGGCGCCGGAGCACCGGCGGGAATCCCCTGCGTCCCGTGCGCGGGAGCGGCGTCGGGAAGCCCGCGCGTGCCGTGCGCCGGAGCGCCGTCGGGCAGCCGGGACAGGCCGTCCGGCCGGCCCTCGGCACGTGCGCCTCGCCGACCGCCCTGCGTCGTCTTGTCCCCCGGCTGTGCGGTTATGTCGGCGGAGTCGGTCTTCGGAGCCGGTCCGCGGCGGCTGTGACGTCCCACCCCGACCCTCAGCTCCCCGCGCCCGCGGCCACCGTGGCGGCGCCCTCGGCGGCGTCGGCCCGCTGCGCCAGGAGCTCCCGGAACCCGTCGGCCACCACGTCGGGGTACTCCATCATCGCCACGTGCCCGGCGTCCGGCAGGGTCAGCAGCCGGGAGTCGCGGAAGGCGCGGGCCGCCTTGTGGGCCATGCGGAAGCCGACGAGCTGGTCCCGGCCGCCGTAGATCAGCAGGGTCGGGGCCAGCACCCGCTCGGCCTGGCGCCACAGCCCGTGCTGGCCGCCGAGTGTGTAGGCGTTGACGATCCCGCGCGCGGAGCGGGCCATCGCGTCCCAGAAGTACGGCTGTCGCAGCCGCCGCTCCAGCTCCTCCACGGCGTGTCCGAACGCCTCCGGCGAGACCCGGCCGGGGTCGCCGTAACAGAGCCCCAGGACACCGCGCACCCGCTGCTCGGCCGTCCATTCCCTGGTGAGCCGGGTGAAGAGGGCGGCGATCCCGGGCACGCCCAGCAGCCCCGTGGGCACCGCGGTGCGCTGGATGCGCAGCTCCGGCAGGGCGGGCGAGACGAGCGTGAGCGTGCGGACGAGGTCGGGGCGTACGGCGGCCACGCGCGTGGTGACCGCTCCGCCCAGCGAGTTGCCGAAGAGGTGCACCGGGCCGCGGCCGGCCGCGTCGAGATAGCGGATCACCGCGCGCGCGTGCCCCGTGACGGAGTAGTCGCCGTCGTCCGGGGGCGGTGAGTCGCCGAAGCCCGGCAGGTCGACCGCCTCGCTGTCGACGACGCCGTCCAGCTCGGCCATGAGCGACGACCAGTTCTGCGAGGAGCCGCCCAGCCCGTGCACGTACAGCGCGGGCGGCAGGTCCTCGCGCACGGGGCGCCGGGAACGGATCGCCAGGGTGACGCCGGGAAGGCCCACGGACCGCAGCCGCTCGCCCTCGCCGACCCGGACGGGCGCCACCCGGGGGAGCACACTGGCGGCCGGCACGGATGGCGACTCGGTCGAAGACATGCGGCAATGTTACGAGGTGATCACGCCGAGATTCGTGTGTTCGCCGTCACAGCGTGAACCGGAGGCAGCCGGAGACCCGGCAGCGAACGGGCCAGACGGCATGGCGTCCGGATAAGGCGTCTCCTAGGCTCGTACAGAGGGCACCCGTATGTGGCCCCTGCTTCTTCCAGGGACGTTCGTAGGAAGGGAGCCCACCATGGCCTATGACCCCAACGAGCCCGACACGATCGAGGACATCGACGACCTGACGGCCGATGCGGCACCGGAGATCGACGTCGAGGCACCCGAGGTGGACGCTGCCGAGCAGCAGGCGGACATCGCACCGGACCGCGACGACCCGCTGACGGACGTGGACCCGGACCGTGGGAACGAGGCCGATCTCATCGAACAGGCGCGCGTGGTCTCACTCGACGAGGACGACTACCGCTGACCTCGCGGGCCCCGTCCGGCCGCCCCTGGGGCGCCGCACGGCTTTCGCCGTCGTCCGGTACGTGAAATTCTGCGCTCGCACCGCGCACAGCACGGTTACCGAAAAGTACGATGGCCAGCGCGGCCGACACCGCATGTGGACGACTTTGGGAGGCGGCGTGACAGCCATCGAGCAAACTGAGGCGGCACGCCCGCGCGGCACCCGTCTGCCGCGCCGAGCCCGACGGAACCAGCTGCTGGGTGCCGCTCAGGAGGTTTTCGTCGCGCAGGGGTACCACGCGGCGGCGATGGACGACATCGCCGAGCGGGCCGGCGTGAGCAAGCCGGTGCTTTACCAGCACTTCCCCGGCAAGCTGGACCTCTACCTCGCCCTGCTGGACCAGCACTGCGAGTCGCTGATCCAGGCGGTGCGCAGCGCCCTGGCGTCGACCACCGACAACAAGCAGCGCGTGCGGGCGACGATGGACGCCTACTTCGCGTACGTGGAGGACGACGGCGGGGCCTTCCGGCTGGTGTTCGAGTCCGACCTGACCAACGAGCCCGCGGTGCGCGAGCGCGTGGACAAGGTCACCAACGACTGCGCCGAGGCGATCTGTGACGTCATCGCCGAGGACACGGGCCTCTCGCGCGCGGAGTCGATGCTGCTCGCTTCCGGCCTCGGCGGACTGGCCCAGGTGGTCGCCCGTTCCTGGCTGCACAGCGACCGCAGCGTCCCGCGCGACCAGGCGGTCCAGCTGCTGACCTCGCTGGCCTGGCGGGGCATCGCCGGATTCCCGCTGCACGGCACCGAGCACCACTGACGGCTCGTCGCCGCTTTGTTCCCGCGCGGTGTTCGCTCCTGGCGTTCCGGCCCGCAGCGTGTACGTCCCCTCACCGGGCTAATGTGTGCGGAGTACGGCGCGGATGATCGCGCACATCACTGACCGTCGGAGGGACATAGCCGTGGAGGTCAAGATCGGCGTGCAGTACGCGCCCCGCGAGATCGTTCTGGAGAGCGGTCAGAGCGTCGAGGAGGTCGAGCGCCTGGTGAGCGAGGCGCTGTCCGGGAAGACGCAGCTGCTGAGCCTCCAGGACGAGAAGGGCCGCAAGGTCCTGGTGCCGACGGACCGTCTGGCGTACGTGGAGATCGGCGAGCCGACCGTGCGCAAGGTCGGTTTCGGCACGCTCTAGGCCGTAGTCGTGAGGAGGGCCCGGCGGCCGTGTGCCGCCGGGCCCTTCCGCATGCTGTGCGCGCACGGACGGAGCACAAGTCCTCCACAGCCGAGGATTGCATTCCGCAGGTCACGGGTATGACGGGCTACGACCGTCGAGCCAGACCGGCCGTGGGAGGGACCCCCGACATGATCCTGGAAGCACTCGGCTCCGCCGTGCTGGGTCTGATCCTCGCCTGGGCGGCGGCGCACCGCCTCGCCCACCGGCTGCCGGCCCGTCCGCTGGTGTTCTCCACGGGCGTCGCCGGAGCCCTTTTCGGTGACTTCGTCACCCGCACCGCGCTGGGCCCCGGCTCCGCCGCGTTCAGCCTCCTGGGCGCCGCGATCATCTCGGCGGCGTCCCTGTCCCTGCTCCTCCGCCCGACGGGCCGCCTGCGCCGACGATCATTGACGGCGTAGACACCACCGCCCCACAGGGAACAGAAACAGCACGTACCCGGCCAAGCTGTCAGGGGTCCGTGACGGCGCAGACACCGCCAACCCGTAGGACCCGAGACGGCGCAGGCGCAGCCGAGCCGTCAGGGGCGCGGGGAACTGCGCGACAAGCCCCAACGCGCCGCCGGCCGCGAAGCACCCCGCAACCACCCCCCACAGAGCGCTCCGCGGCCACCCCCAGCACAGCACTCCGCGGCCAAGCCGAGCGCAGCTCTACGCGGCCAAGCCCAGCGCAGCCATCCGTTTCGTGTGCGCCTCGGTGATGCGCGAGAACATCCTTCCGACCTCGGCGAGATCGAACCCGTCGGCAACGCCCCCCACGAGCATCGTGGACAGCGCGTCACGGTCGGCGACCACCCGCTGCGACTGCGACAGCGCCTCGCCCATGAGCCGCCGCGCCCACAGGGCCAGCCGGCCGCCCACACGCGGGTCGGCGTCGATGGCGGCGCGCACCTTCTCCACCGCGAATTCGGCGTGTCCGGTGTCGTCGAGCACGGCGAGCACCAGCTCACGCGTGTCGGAGTCGAGACGGGCCGCGACCTCACGGTAGAAGTCGCTCGCGATCGAGTCGCCGACGTACGCCTTGACCAGGCCTTCCAGCCAGTCGGAGGGCGCGGTCTGCCTGTGGAAGCCGTCCAGCGCGGCGACGAACGGGTCCATGGCGGCCGTCGGCTCCTCGCCGATCTCGGTCAGCCGGTCCCGCAGCCGCTCGAAGTGGTGGAACTCGGCCGAGGCCATCTTCGCCAGCTCCGCCTTGTCCGCGAGGGTCGGCGCCAGCTTGGCGTCCTCCGCGAGCCGCTCGAACGCCGCCAGCTCCCCGTACGCGAGCGCGCCCAGCAGGTCCACGACCGCCGCGCGGTACTGCGGGTCGGCGGACGCCTGCGCCCAGTCCTGGGCGGCGACACCGGTGGGTTCGGCGGGTTCGGCGGACGCCTTCTCAGGCTTGTCAGAGCTAGTCATGAGGCGCACAATAGCCCGCTTGGCGCACCCCTCAACCCCCTGACCGATCACTGTGACCACGACTACGTGACCAAATCGGCCATCGCGTGTGCGCCAATCCGGGGTATGGTGGTAATGCGCCTGCTGAGTGCGTCGACGATGCTCGACGTGTCCCGACAGGGCGCACGCATGAGGATGCCCGGTCGGTGGCCCGATCGGCTCCGACCCGACAGCCCTCCACGGCCGTGCGGCTCTGACCGTACGACGACTGGAGGGACCCCCTCAGCGGTACGAGCGCTAGAGCGTCGGCAGAGGTCCCCGTGCCATACGGCTTGCCCGAGTGGTTCGCCCGTACGGCAGCCGACGTCCCCGGCACGGTCAGACATGACCCCCGCGCGCTCGCCTCGCACCGCGCACACAGAAGAGGCAGCACCCTGACTACGACGTTTCGAGACCTTGGGATCCTCCCCGAGACCGCCGAGGCCCTGGAGGCCGTCGGCATCATCACTCCCTTCCCCATCCAGGAGATGACGCTCCCCGTCGCCCTTTCCGGCACGGACGTCATCGGCCAGGCCAAGACCGGCACCGGAAAGACGCTGGGCTTCGGCCTCCCGCTCCTCGAGCGCGTCACCGTCCCCGCCGACGTCGAGGCCGGACGCGCCGCCCCCGAGGCCCTCACCGACGCCCCGCAGGCGCTTGTCGTCGTCCCCACGCGCGAGCTGTGCACGCAGGTCACCAACGACCTGCTGACCGCGGGCAAGGTACGTAACGTGCGCGTGACGGCCATCTACGGCGGCCGGGCCTACGAGCCGCAGGTCGAGGCCCTGAAGAAGGGCGTCGACGTGATCGTCGGCACCCCGGGCCGCCTGCTCGACCTCGCGGGCCAGAAGAAGCTGAACCTGAAGCACGTCAAGTGCCTGGTCCTCGACGAGGCCGACGAGATGCTCGACCTGGGCTTCCTGCCCGACGTCGAGAAGATCATCAACATGCTGCCGGTGAAGCGCCAGACCATGCTGTTCTCGGCGACCATGCCGGGCGCGGTCATCGGCCTCGCTCGCCGCTACATGTCCCGGCCCACGCACATCCGCGCCACCGCGCCGGACGACGAGGGCGCGACGGTCGCGAACATCAAGCAGTTCGTCTACCGCGCGCACAACATGGACAAGCCGGAGATGGTCGCCCGCATTCTGCAGGCCGAGGGCCGCGGACTGGCGATGATCTTCTGCCGGACCAAGCGCACGGCCGCCGACATCGCCGAGCAGCTCCAGCGCCGCGGGTTCGCCTCCGGCGCGGTCCACGGCGACCTCGGCCAGGGCGCCCGCGAGCAGGCGCTGCGGGCCTTCCGCAACGGCAAGGTCGACGTCCTGGTCTGCACCGACGTCGCCGCGCGCGGTATCGACGTCGAGGGCGTGACCCACGTCATCAACTACCAGTCCCCCGAGGACGAGAAGACGTACCTGCACCGCATCGGCCGTACGGGCCGCGCGGGCGCCAAGGGTACGGCGATCACGTTCGTCGACTGGGACGACATCCCGCGCTGGCAGCTGATCAACAAGGCGCTGGAGCTGGACTTCAACGACCCGGTGGAGACGTACTCCAGCTCCCCGCACCTGTTCACCGACCTCGACATCCCCGCGGGCACCAAGGGCATCCTGCCGCGCTCCGAGCGGACCCGTGCCGGTCTGGACGCCGAGGTGCTGGAGGACCTGGGCGAGACCGGCGGTCGGGGCGCGCGCGGCCGAGGCCGCGGTGGGCGCGACGGTCGTGCGGACTCCGCCGAGCCCGTCGAGCGTGAGCGTCCGGCCCGTACGCCTCGCCGGCGTCGCCGCACGCGTGGCGGAGCGCCGCTGGACGCCTCCCCGGCCGCGTCGGCGCCTGCCGCCGAGACCGCCGGCACGGAGGAGTCCCAGTCCGCTGCCCGCACCCCGCGCCGCCGTCGCCGTACCCGCGGCGGAGCGACCGCGCAGCCGGTGACGGCCGCCGCGGCGCCCACGACGGCCGAGGAGACCGCCGCGGCCGACACGGTCGCCACGGCGGAGGGTCCGGCTGTCCTGGAGACCCCGGAGAAGCCGCGCCGTCGCCGTACCCGGAAGTCGGCGGCGGCCGAGCCCGCCGTCATCACCGAGGCAACGGAGACGAAGTCCCCTGCGGCCACGGCAGTTACGGAGACGAAGTCCCCGGCGGCCACGGCCGTGACGGAGACGAAGTCCCCGGCGGCCGAGGTCGTTACCGAGCCGGTGCTCGCGGAGGCCCCGGTCGTGGAGCCCGCGCCCGAGGCCGCTCCGGTGACGGAGACCAAGCCGCGCCGCCGTACGCGGAAGGCGGCCCAGCCGGCCGTCGAGGCAGAGGCGGCGGTGGACACGGCCGAGCCCACCGAGGCGAAGCCGCGCCGCACGCGGAAGACCGCGGCAGCCCCGGAAGCCGCCGTCGAGGCACCCGAGGCCGAGGCCAAGCCCCGCCGGACCCGCAAGACCGCCGCGACCGCACCGGAAGCGACCGAAACGGAAGCCGAGGCGAAGCCCCGCCGCACGCGGAAGACCGC
>NZ_JAERRH010000045.1 GCF_016741855.1 Streptomyces musisoli
CCGCTCCAGACCACGAACACCACCGCGCCACCCGGCCCGACCGCTCCAGAACACGAGCACCGCCATGCCACCCGGCCCGGCCGCTCCAGAATGCGAGCACCGCCGTGCCACCCTGCCCGGCCGCTTCAGAACGTGAGCACCGCCCGTGCCACCCGGCCCGCCTCCGCGTCCGTCCGCGCCTTCTCGAAGTCCTCCACCGGGTAGACGGCCGACACCAACTCGTCCAGCAGCAGGCGTCCTCGGCGGTACAGCCCGGCGTACAGGGCGATGTCCCGCTGGGGGCGCGAGGAGCCGTAGCGGCAGCCGAGGATCGACTTGTCCAGGAAGAGGGAGGAGACCAGGAACGACGCCTCGGCGGTGGCCGGGGGCACCCCGAGCAGGATCGCCTGGCCGCGCCGGTCGAGCAGGTCGACGGCCTGCCGGATCAGCTCCACCCGCCCGACGCACTCGAAGACGTGGTCGGCTCCGGTCGGCAGGATGCCCCGTACGCCCTCCACCGACGTGAGGAAGTCGGTCGCGCCGAACTGCCGGGCCACCGCCTCCTTGTCCGGATTGGCGTCCACGGCCACGATCTCCAGCGCCCCCGCGAGCCGCGCCCCCTGGAGGACGTTCAGCCCGATCCCGCCCGTGCCGATGACGACCACGCTGTCCCCGCGGTCCACCCGCGCCCGGTTCAGCACCGCGCCGACCCCCGTCAGCACCCCGCACCCGATCAGCGCGGCGGACGGCAGGGGGATGTCCTCGGGGATCCGCACCGCCTGCACGGCCTTGACGACCGTACGTTCCGCGAAGGCCGAGTTGGCCGCGAACTGGTACACCGGGTCCGTGCCTCGCGTGAACGGCTTCCCCGGGCGCCCGATCGCCTGCCGGCACATGGTCGGCCACCCCCGGTCGCACTCCGCGCACGTCCCGCAGCTGGCGAGCGTGGACAGGGCCACGTGGTCGCCGGGCGCGACATGCGTGACACCCGCGCCCACCGCCTCCACGACCCCTGCGCCCTCATGGCCCAGCACCACCGGCGCCGGGAACGGGATGGTGCCGTCCACCACCGACAGGTCGCTGTGGCACAGCCCGGCGGCCGCGACCGCGACCAGCACCTCACCCGGCCCCGGCTGCCGTACCGCCAGGTCGTCGACGACCCGGACCTGTCTGCCGTCGAACACCACACCACGCATCACACGGCCCCCTTCGGCTCTCCCGGCAGACCGAGCACGCGCTCGGCGATGATCGTGCGCTGGATCTGGTCCGAGCCGCCGTAGATCGTGTCGGCCCGGCTGAACAGGAACAGGTGCTGGGCCGCGTCGATCTCGTACGGCGACGAGGCCGACCAGTCCACGGGCCCGGCGGCCGCACCCGCGCCCCTGATCTCGACGGCCAGCTCGCCCAGCCGCTGGTGCCAGTTCGCCCACAGCAGCTTGGCCACGCTGGGCGCGCCGGGGTCGCCGGTGCCGCCCAGCGTGCGCAGGGCGTTGAAGCGCATGGCGCGCAGTTCGGCCCACTGCCGCACAAGCCGGGCGCGCAGCACGGGGTCCCGTACGGCCCCGGTCTCGACGGCCGTCGCGACGATCCCCGCCAGCTCCGCGGCGAACCCGATCTGCTGGGCCAGCGTCGACACCCCGCGCTCGAACCCCAGCAGGCTCATCGCCACCCGCCAGCCCTGTCCCGCTTCCCCGACCACGTGCTCCACGCGTGCGCGTGCCCCGTCGAAGAAGACCTCGTTGAACTCGCTCGTCCCGGTCAGCTGCCGGATGGGACGCACCTCGATCCGGCCGGGCTGGTCCATGGGTACGAGCAGAAAGCTCAGTCCGCGGTGCCGGCGCTCGTCCGGGTCGGTCCGGGCCAGCACGAAACACCAGTCGGCCTCGTGGGCGAGCGAGGTCCAGATCTTCTGCCCGCTGATCCGGTAGTCCGCGCCGTCCCGCACGGCCACCGTCCGCACGCCGGCCAGGTCGGAGCCGGCGCCCGGCTCGCTGTACCCCTGGCACCACAGTTCCTCGCCGGCGGCGATCGGGGGCAGGAAGCGCGACTTCTGCTCGGGGGTGCCGTGTGCGACCAGCGTCGGCCCGAGCAGATTCTCGCCGATGTGCCCGGAGCGCGGGGGCGCCTTGGCCAGGGCGTACTCCTCGGCCCAGACGACCTGCTGGGTGAGACCGGCGGTTCGGTTGCCGTATCCCGACTCCGGCCAGCCGAGGCCTATCCAGCCGGCTTTGCCCAGCGTGCGTTCCCAGGTACGCCGACGCATCGTGGAGTCGACGTGCGCGGCAAGCCAGCCGCGGACCTCGCCCCGGAACGCCTCGTCCTCTTCGCTGAACCCGAACTCCATACCGACCGCCTCCACTCGATCGCGGGATGCGCTGAAACGCCCTGGAAGGGGCACGGGGAACCGCGCGACAAGCCACCACGAACCCGCACCAAGCCACGCGCGGCAACACCCCCGAAGGGGCGCGGGGAACTGCGCGAACAGCCACCACGGACCCGCAGCCGCCGGACGGCGAACGCACCCGGGCTAGTGGGCGTTCGGCCGCCCCCCACCCCGCGCCGCCTCCTCCATCGCCGCCACCTGCGCAAGCATCGGCATCGGATCCACCCCCACCGACCCCGGCAGGAACTCCGCGATCGCCTCCGGCGTCCACCCACCGGACGCATACGCCGAGCGCAGTTCCCTCGGCTGCGCCCACACCGCGATCTTCGGCCCGACGATCGTGTACACCTGCCCGGTGATGCCCTGCGCGGCAGCCCGCTCGGACAGCAGGTACACCACCAGCGCGGCCACGTCCTCCGGCTCCCCGTTCTCCGCCAGGGCCATCGGCACGTTCGCCGACATCCGCGTACGCGCCACCGGCGCCACCGCGTTCGCGGTCACCCCGTACTTGTGCAGGCCGAGCGCCGCGCTCCGCACGAGCGAGATGACGCCGCCCTTGGCCGCGCTGTAGTTGGCCTGGGAGACGGAGCCCTGGTGGTTGCCGCTGGTGAAGCCGATGAGGGTGCCCGACCCCTGCTTGCGCATGACGGCGGAGGCGGCCCGGAACACGGTGAACGTGCCCTTCAGGTGGGTCGCGACGACCGGGTCCCACTCCTCCTCGGTCATGTTGAACAGCATCCGCTCGCGCAGGATGCCCGCCACGCACACGACGCCGTCGACACGGCCGTAGGCCTCCACCGCCGTGTCCACGACCCGCCGGCCGCCCGCCATGGTGGAGATGTCGTCGGCGACCGCGACGGCCGCGCCGCCCGCCGCCTCGATCTCCTTGGCGACGGCCTCGGCGACCTCGCTCGTGGGCGAGGCGCCGTCCACCGCGACGCCGTAGTCGTTGACGACGACCTTCGCCCCCTCGGCCGCCGCGGCCAGCGCGACCGCCCGTCCGATCCCGCGCCCGGCACCGGTCACGGCGACGACCTTGCCTGCCAAGAAGTTCCCCACGCCCGGCCCCTTCCCGCGGTTTCTGACGGTCCGTTAGATTTTATGGCCCGTCGGACGCACGGACACAAGCCCCGGGGAGGCACCGGATGGCACTGCCGGAGGAGTTCCACGAGATCGCGGGGCGCGTGAACAACTGGGGGCGCTGGGGCGCCGACGACGAGATCGGCACGCTGAACCTGGTCACGGACGAGGTCGTGCGCGCGGCCGCCGGCGAGGTGCGCACCGGGCATCGCGTCCCCCTCGCCCTCCCGCTGCGGCAGGACGGCGTGCAGACGGGGATGATCCCGGGCCGGGTCAACCCGCTGCACGCGATGGTGCAGGTCAACCAGGAGCTGTTCGGTCCGGGCACGGTCGCGTGCAGCGACGACGTGGTGACCATGGGACTCCAGGCCGGCACCCACTGGGACGCGCTGACCCATGTCTCGCACTCCGGGAAGCTCTACAACGGGCGCCCGGCGCGGACGGTCACCGCGCACGGCGGCGCCGAGTTCGGCGGTATCGACAAGGTGCGGCACCTGGTCTCGCGCGGGGTGCTGCTGGACGTGGCACGCGCGCGTGGCGTGGCCCGGCTGGCGGGAGGCCACGCGGTGACGCCGGAGGATCTCGCGGCGGCCGAGGAGTTCGGCCGGGTCCGGGTGCGGTCCGGTGACATCGTGCTGGTGCGCACCGGGCAGACGCAGGTGTACCTGGCCGGGGACAAGCACGGGTACGGCTATCCGTCGCCGGGGCTCTCGGTGCGCTGCCCGGAGTGGTTCCACGCGCGCGATGTGGCCGCGGTCGCGAACGACACGCTCACTTTTGAGATATTTCCGCCCGAGACGGAGAATCTGTGGCTGCCCGTGCACGCCCTGCATCTGGTGGAGATGGGGATGCTTCAGGGCCAGAACTGGAATCTCGAAGAGTTGTCCACAGCCTGTGGAGAGACGGGGCGGTACGCGTTCCTGCTGTCGGCGATGCCCGAGCCGTTCGTCGGCGCGACGGGGACGCCCGTGGCGCCGGTGGCGATTCTCTGAAGGGCCGCGCGAGGAGTGCGGCCGGCGGCGCGGCTCCCCCCTTCACGCGCACGCGCCGCCGCCCGATGCGACCCACACTCGACGAGGACCACCGGCAGCCGGGCGCCCTCGCCGTCCCCTCGCGGCGAATCGACGCCCACCAGACTGATCAGGTGCCCGTGGGACGTCAACGCCGCGGCGCGTACGTGTTGCGGCACCGTGTTCGCGGCGCCCGCGCACGGTTGCACCCCCGGCGCACCGGGGCCGCGGGCCGCTACACCGCTTCGAAGGCGAGATCCTCGTACGCGGAAAGGCCGCCCCCGTACGCCGTCGCCGCGCTTCCCCGGGACGGTGAACAGCGGTCCAGTTCGCACCAGATGTTCTTGCCGGCGCCCTCGGGGCTCCAGCCCCAGCGGTCGGCGAGACAGTCCACGAGGGCGAGGCCACGGCCGCCGGTGGCGTCACCGTCCACGCAGCGGGGCACGGGCGCGCGGGAGCTGTTGTCGGCCACCTCGACCCGCACCGGGGCCGGCGCGTCGTTCCCCGCCGCCGTGCCCGGCAGGCAGAGCCGCAGCACGGCGGGCCGGCCGGTGTGCACCACGGCGTTCGTCACCAGCTCGGAGACGAGCAGGATCAGGGTCTCGGCCAACGGCTCGTCGGCCGTTATCCCCGACCCGGCGAGCCGCGAGCGGGCCCACCTCCGGGCCCGCCCCACCTCCGTGGGGTCGGGCCGGATCTCCAGCTGCACTTGAAGCACCTGCACCGCTCACACCATCCGAACCGGCGGACACATGACGCCGCGCCGCTCTCGCGCCACGGCGTCGGCCGCGGCGACGATCACGACGAGGGCCACGATCGTAGCCATTCTCTGCATGGCCTGGACAACGGCCAGAGCAAGGGTCACGGACCGTGACTCCCTTGCGAGACAGCATGGTTGACGTACAGTCACCCCAACAAGCGCTTCAGGCATATTCCCGCGCGAAGGAGTACGCGTAGGGCATACTGTGCGACGCTCGTGCCGGGGAGTCGAACAGGCGGGGGCAACGGCCCTGACCGCCCCGCGAGCAGCGGCGCGCACCGCGCGGCCCGGCATCGCCCCAGGGGCATCGCCGGCCCGGCTCGTACGCGCAGCCACTCGCATCCACCACAAGGTACCGGAGCGGGTACCCGACTCCGGGCCGTGACGAGTCCCAGTAAGGACACAACCGGATATCAACGCTCCGTGATTCCGGTTCGCCACGATCCGCGACATCGTGGGCCAAGGCTTTTCCGGAGTCACGGCCCGGCGGGCCGCCGGCGGCTCAGCCCGCCAGGACGGCGGCGAGCAACTCCTCACCCTGTGCGCCTCCCCCGGCACGCTGCGCCCGCACCCAGGCCCGCTTCAGGTGCAGGTGGACGTCCGCCTCCCAGGTGAACCCCATGCCGCCGTGCACCTGGAGGCAGTCGCGGGCCCCGCGCACCGCTGCCTCGTCGGCGAGCAGCCGGGCGGCGGCGATGTCGGCGGGGCCGGCGGTCACGGCGGCGGCGTAGACGGCGGCACGTGCGGTCTCGGTCCGCACCAGCAGGTCCGCGCACAGATGCTGGACGGCCTGGAAGGCACCGATCGGCCGTCCGAACTGCTCACGCGTCCGGGCGTGTTCCACGGCCAGCTCGCACACCCGTCCGGCCGTGCCCAGCTGCTCGGCGGCGGTGAGGAGCACGGCGACGGGGTCCGGGCCGCCCGCGGCAGGGTCCGGGATGCCGGGGCCGGGCAGGCGGTGCAGCGGTGTGAGGGGGTCCACCGACCTCAGGGGCACGGCACCGGAGGCGTCCCCCCGGACGACGTCCGCCGCGTCCAGCCACTCCGCCAGCTCCCCGTCGACGGCCACCACGACCGTCTCCCCGTGCGCCGCGCCGGGCACGCCGCCGGCCGCGAGATGCGTGGCCACGAGCGGCCCGGGCAGCAGCGCCCGGCCCGCCTCCTCGAAGGCCAGCACGGCCTCCGGCAGCCCCAGTCCGACGCCGCCGTCCGCCTCGGGCAGCCGCAGCGCGAAGAAGCCCGCCTCTCCGAGGATCCGCCACAGCGTCCGGTCCAGCCGGCCCGGCGCCCCGACGGCGGCGCGCAGTGCCTCCCGTCCGAAGCACCGGGCCAGCAGTTCCCGTACCCCCGCGCGCAGCGCCCGCTGGTCGTCCGTGAGTCGGAACCGCACGTTCATCTCCCTCTGGGCAGGCCGAGGATCCGCTCGGCCACGATGCCGCGCTGGATCTGCGAGGTGCCGGCGGCGATGGTGTACGACAGCGAGGACAGCCGGTCCAGCACCCAGGGCCGGTCCAGGTCGAGGGCGCCCGGGCCGAGGATCTCGGCGGCGGTGTCGTACAGCTCCTGCCGGGCGTGCGAGTAGCGGAGCTTGAAGACCGAGCCGCCGACGCCCGGCACCCCGCCGCTCGCCTCCGCCTCGCTGACGTTCCACTGGGTCAGCCGCCACAGTGCCCGGAACTCCGCGTCGAGCCGGCCCAGCCGGCGGCGCAGCGCCGGGTCGTCCCAGCGCCCGTTCCCGCGGGCCTCGCGGGCGAGTTCGCCGAGGACGCGGCGGCAGGCGACGACCTCGCCGACGAAGGCGGTGCCCCGCTCGAAGGAGAGGGTGACCATGGTGACCCGCCAGCCGTCGTTCTCCTCGCCCACCCGGTTGGCGACCGGCACCCGCACCTCGTCGAGGAACACCTCGGCGAACTCCGCCGACCCGGCGAGCGTGCGCAGCGGCCGGACGGTGATCCCGTCGGCGTCCATGGGCATCGCGAGCCAGGTGATGCCCCGGTGGCGGGGCGCGTCCGGGTCGGTGCGGACCAGCAGCTCGCACCAGTCGGCGACCTCGGCGTGCGAGGTCCAGATCTTGGACCCGGTCACCACGTAGGCGTCGCCGTCCCTCCGCGCGCGCGTGCGCAGCGACGCGAGGTCGGAGCCGGCGTCCGGTTCGCTGAACCCCTGGCACCACACCTGCTCGCCGCGCAGGATCGGCGGCAGCCAGCGCGCCCGCTGCGCGGGGGTGCCCTCGGCGGCGATGGTCGGCCCGGCGTGCAGCAGCCCGACGAAGTTGGCGCCCACGTAGGGCGCGCCGGCCCGCTCGGTCTCCTCCAGGAAGATCAGCCGCAGGGTCGGGGCGGCGTCCCAGTGGACGGCGGCGTACCCGGCGTCGTACAGCATCCGCTGCCAGCCGAGGTCGTAGGCGCGGCGGCCGGGCCAGTCGTCCGGGGACGGCTTGGCGGGCAGGGTGGGCAGCGCCTTGGTGAGCCACTCGCGCAGCCGGGCGCGGAACTCCTCCTCCTCGGGCGTGTACGACAGGTCCATCAGTTGTCGAGGTCCAGGCCCAGCATGCGGATGGCGTTGCCCCGCATCAGCTTGTGCACGGTCTCGTCGTCCAGGCCCTTCACATGATCGAGTGCGACCTCCTTGGTGTGCGGGAAGGTCGAGTCGACGTGCGGGTAGTCGGTCTCGAAGGTGGCGTTGTCGCGGCCGACGACGTCCAGGGACGCGACACCGTGCTTGTCGCGGAAGAAGCAGCAGAAGATCTGCCGGTAGTAGTACGTCGACGGCGGCTCGGGGATCAGGTCCCTCACCCCGCCCCAGGCGCGGTGCTCCTCCCACACGTCGTCGGCGCGCTCCAGGGCGTACGGGATCCAGCCCATCTGCCCCTCGGAGTAGGCGAGCTTCAGCCGCGGGAACTTCACCAGGACCCCGCTGAAGAGGTAGTCCATCATCGAGGCCATCGCGTTGTTGAAGCTCAGGGACGCCTGGACGGCGGGCGGCGCGTCCGGGGAGGCGGCGGGCATCTGGGAGCTGCTGCCGATGTGCATGTTGACGACCGTGCCGGTCTCCTGGCAGACGGCGAAGAACGGGTCCCAGTAGCCGGAGTGGATGGAGGGCAGCCCGAGATACGTGGGGATCTCGGAGAAGGTGACGGCCCGCACCCCGCGGGCGGCGTTGCGCCGGATCTCGGCGACGGCCAGCTCCACGTCCCACAGCGGGATCAGGCACAGCGGGATCAGCCGGCCGCCGCTGTCCCCGCACCACTCCTCCACCATCCAGTCGTTGTAGGCGCGCACGCAGGCGAGGGCGACCTCCTTGTCGTGGGCCTCGGCGAAGGTCTGCCCGCAGAAGCGGGGGAAGGTCGGGAAGCAGAGGCTGGCCTCGACGTGGTTGAGGTC
The DNA here is from genome assembly GCF_016741855.1 of Streptomyces musisoli. GTDB lineage: Bacteria > Actinomycetota > Actinomycetes > Streptomycetales > Streptomycetaceae > Streptomyces > Streptomyces musisoli. The sequence continues at coordinate 8,596 of NZ_JAERRH010000045.1, forward strand.
CATGTCCTCCAGCCGGGCCTTGGGGTCCCAGCAGCCGCGCCGCATCTGCTCCCGGGTGATGCCCTCCAGGGTCATCTCGTCCCGGTCGAAGCCGACGGCGGCGATGTTCCGTTTGTACGGGAACTTCAGGTCCTCGTAGATCCACCAGTCGGTCGGAGGGCCCTGCGGGTCCATGGTGATCTGGTACTTGCCGCCGACGTAGGCCAGTTCCCCGATGCCGGCGGTCAGCGGCCGGGGACCGCGGTCCCGGTACCTGGCGGGCAGCCAGGTGTCGAAGAGGTGGGCGGGCTCGATCACGTGGTCGTCGACGCTGATGATGCGGGGCAGTTCGGTCGCCATGGGGTCCCCTCCGCCGGACGGTGCCCGTCAGGGCACTGCTTATCTGATGGTCCGTCAGATAGCATGTCACCTGACGAGTCGTCAGCCAAGCAGGGGGCAGCCGTGAACGAGACCCCGCACGATCTGAGTTCCGCCCGCACACTGTGGGAGCTGGCCGCCCGCCGCGCCGCCGTCACTCCCGACCGCCCCGTCCTCCTCCAGGCCGGCCGCCGGCTGACCTTCGGCGAGCTGCGCGCGCGGGCCGAACGCGTCGCGGCGGGCCTGTACGGCATGGGTGTGCGCCCCGGCACGGTGGTCGCCTGGCAGCTGCCCACCCGCATCGAGACCGCCCTGCTGTCCTTCGCGCTGGCCCGCCTGGGCGCCGTGCAGTCCCCGGTCATCCCCTTCTACCGGGACCGGGAGGTCGGCTTCGCCCTGCGCGAGTCGAAGGCGGAGTTCTTCGCCGTACCGGGCGTCTGGCGCGGCCACGACCACACGGAGATGGCCCGCCGCCTCGGCGCCAAGGGCGTCTTCGAGGCGTACGACACCCTCCCCGACGGCGACCCGTCCGTCCTGCCCCCGCCCCCCGCCGAGGGCACCTCGGTGCGCTGGATCTACTGGACCTCGGGCACCACCTCCGACCCCAAGGGCGTGCTGCACACGGACCGTTCCCTGATCGCGGGCGGCTCCTGCCTGGCGCACGCCCTGCGCCTCACCCCCGACGACGTCGGCTCGGTGGCCTTCCCGTACGCCCACATCGCCGGCCCCGACTACACGGTGATGCTCCTGCTCTACGGCTTCCCGGCGGTGATGTTCGAGCACTTCGCGCTGCCGGACGCGCTGGCGGAGTACCGGCGGCACGGGGTGACGGTGGCCGGCGGGTCCACGGCCTTCTACTCCCTCTTCCTGGCCGAACAGCGCAGACGGCCGGGCGCCAAGGTGATCCCGACCCTCCGGCTGCTCGCGGGCGGCGGCGCGCCCAAGCCGCCCGAGCTGTACCACGCCGTGACCCGCGAGATGGGCGTCCGGCTCACGCACGGCTACGGCATGACCGAGGTCCCGATGATCACCATGGGGGACCCGGAGGACACCGACGGGAACCTGGCCACGACCGAGGGCCGGCCGCCGGCCGGCATGGAGATCCGGATCACCGACGGTGAGATACGGCTGCGCGGCGAGGCCGTGTGCCAGGGCTACCTGGACCCCGCCCAGACGGCCGCCGCCTTCGACGCCGACGGCTTCCTGCGCACCGGGGACCTGGGGCACCTGACGGAGTCCGGCCATCTGGTGCTCACCGGGCGCCTGAAGGACGTGATCATCCGCAAGGGCGAGAACATCTCCGCCAAGGAGATAGAGGACCTGCTGGCCGCGCACCCGGCGGTGGCGGACTCGGCGGTGGTCGGGCTGCCGGACGCCGAACGCGGCGAGCTGGTCTGCGCGGTGGTCGAGCAGCCGCCGGGGGCCGCCGGGCTGACCCTGCCGGAACTCGTGTCCTTCCTCCGCGCACAGGGGCTGTCCGTGCACAAGCTGCCGGAGCGGCTGGAGGTGGTGGACGCCCTGCCCCGCAACGACACCCTGCGCAAGGTGCTCAAGTACAAGCTGCGGGAGCGGTTCTCCGCGCCGCCGCCGTAAGGCCGCCTCCGGGACGCGCGCCGTCACCGCGGGCGGACGCCTGCCGGTAGGTACGGTCGCCGTGGACGGACAGCCTGCCGGGAGCGCGCGCCGTCACCGCGGGCCCAGCGCCTGCCGGGACGTACGGTCGCCGTGGGCCGAGCGCCTGCCGGGACGCGCCGTCACCGCGGGCGGGCGCCTGCCGGGACGCGCCGTCGCCGTGGGCGGGGCGCTCCCGGGACCGCGGGCCGACGGCGCCCGCGCTCACATCCGGCTCAGGCTCGCCGCCGCGTACAGCACGTCCCTGATCGCCCGGCGGTCGCCGCCCTGGCCCACCGCCGCGTCCTCCGGCGACACGTGGCCCGCGGCCAGTCGGCAGAACTCCACCCCGTCCAGGGCCACATGGGCCACCTCAAGGTCCGCGGAGCCCACCGCCGCCGGCGAGTCCAGGGGGATCAGCCACTCGCCACCGGCCGCGCCCTCGATCTCCAGCCGCAGGCTGCGGCCGGGAGCCCCGGCCGGGACCAGGTGCGGGGTCCGGCGGCCCGGCTCGGACAGGCCCGCGCGGCGGCGCCCGGCGAGCACCGTGGGCAGCAGGCGGGCCGCCAGGTCGATCATCCGGTTGAGGTGCCGGGGCGCCGGCGGCGGGTACGGATAGTCCACCGCCTCGGCGATGTCCTCGGCGTGCACCCAGCACTCGAAGGCGCGGTCCAGCATCGCGTCGTGCAGCGGCAGCGAGAAGTCGCCGTACGGCACCGTGAGTCCGCCCGCGTGGCCGCCGGTGAAGGACACCGTCCGCACCAGGCCGTGGCTCTGCTCCCGCCAGGGCCCGCGTACCGAGCGGAGCGGGAGCGGGCCGTTCCCGCCCGAAGGGTGGGGCGAGGCCGGCGGGAGGTGCGAGGCGCGCCAGTACGCCTCCGTGCGGCCGGCTGGGCCCAGGGTGCCCGGCTCTGCCGCACCGGCGGCCTCGGCCAGCGGGTCCGGCAGGCCGAGCGCCGTGGCGACCAGCCCGTCCACCGCCAGCAGATGCGCGATCACCCCGGCGACCGTCGTGGGACGGCTCGTCGGGAGGTCGGCCTCGAACCACCGCAACCGCACCGGCGCGTGCCACTCCGCGTCGCCGAAGTCCTGGAGCAGCGCGTCCAGTCGGGCGGCCTCGGCGTCGTACGGCGCCGCCCAGTCGGGCACCGGGATGCGCGGCGGCCGGCGGCCCAGGCAGCTCTCCAGGACGCGGGTGCGCAGCGAGGGGTCCAGATCGAGGCTCTCCGGCTGGTGCAGCAGGCCGACCGCCTCGCGCAGCCGGCGGGCCTCGTCGGCGCAGGAGCCGCAGCCGCCCAGGTGCTCCTCCACGGCCGCCGTCTCCGCCGCCGAGCAGGCGGCCAGCGCCCAGGCGCCGAGCAGCGACTTCAGGACGTCGTGCGACAGGTCGAGCGGCACGGGTGCGAGGTCCCCCAGGTCGGCGAGGCCGGACAGCGGAAGCCCGCCGTCCTCCACGGAGGCGCGGGGCGTGGGTATGCGCGGGACGGGTCCGTGGCCGCCGCCACCGCCCGGGACGCCGTCCCCCACCCCACCACCGCGACCGTCACGGTCGCCGTGTCCGGCACCACCGTCCCAGCTGTCGTGGCCGTCACGGCTGTCGTATCCGTCACGGTCGCCGTGTCCGGCACGGCCCTCACGGTCGTCGTGACCGTCGTGGCCGTCGTGTGCCTCGAACCAGCCCGTCACACCGCACCCCGGTATCCCGGCGGTGTGCCTGTGTCGTGGGCGGTGGAGAGCAGTTGGAGGCCGAGGCGGAGCCGGCGGCGGGCCTCGTCCTCGGTGACGCCGAGGTCGGCCGCGGTCTGGCGGTAGTCACGGCGCTGGAAGTAGGCCGAATCCAGGGCGGCGCGCAGCGGGGCGGGCATGGAGTGGACGATGAAGTCGGCGCGGGCGGCGACCGAGGCGCGGCGGACCGTGCTCTCCAGCTCCTCGCGCCGCGGCTGTTCCCGTTCCTCCCGGTCCCGCAGCCGCTGCACGGCGACCCGGTGGGTGACCGCGGCGACCCAGGAGCGCAGCGGGCCCTGCTTGGGGTCGTAGGTCTCGGGGTGCTCCCAGACGTGCGCGAAGACCTCGCGGGTGACGGCGTCGGCGGCCCGCTCGTCGCCGAGGACGCGGTGGGCGAGGCTGTGCACGAGGGAGGCGAACCGGTCGTACAGCTCGCCGAGGGCGGCCGCCTCACCGCGGGCGAGCCGCTGTTGCATCTTGCGGTCCCAGCGGGGCGGTGCGTCCTTCCCGGCCATGCTGTCCCCTCCCCTCACCTTGTCCGGCCCGTCCAGCCTGTCGGCCCTGTCCCCTCGAATGTAGTCGGCACGTCCGACAACGCACGCCCCTTTGTGTCAATGTGCGCCCCCGGGAGCGCCGCAGGTGATAGTGCCCCCTTCACACAAACTTCACACGAGAGGCGTGCATCTCTGATCGAACAGGATCGATAGTGACCGAAACAAGCCCCTTGTCGATCGCCCGCCGTTTGCCGCGCCACGTTTCAGGGAACGGCCGCTGGGCAGCCGCGCGGAATGAAACGTAGGAACTGCTTCCGGTTCCGGGCGGTTCCGGGAGAACCGGCGAGCGGAGGGGCGTGGCCGTGGCATTCAATGTGACCGGCGTCGAACAGGGCGAGTGGGCCGTGCTCCGGGTGTCCGGGGAACTGGACCTGATGACCTCACCGGTGCTGCGCCAGCACGTGCACGACGTCGTCGCCGAGGGCCACCACAGCCTCGTCGTGGACCTCTCCGACGTCTTCTTCTGCGATTCCAGCGGGGTCGGCGTCCTCATCGCCGCACGGCGGCTCATCCGCTCCTGCCAGGGCCGGCTGCGGCTGATCCTGCCGGACCGGGGCGCCGACGACGGCTCCCACGTCAACCGCGTCCTCGGCGCGCTCGGCGTCCGCCGGCTCTTCGACGTCCGCCCCGACCTCGACTCCGCGACCACGGACGAGGCGGACCCGCTCTCCGCCTGAGCGGCCGAGCCGGAGCAGCCGTGCCCGAGCAGCCGTCACGTCCCCGCGACCCGACCACACAGTTGTCGCAGAATTCCCCCGGTCTTGGCACAGTCGCCGGTTTTCCGCCGCCCGACGGCCACCCGCGTCGTACGCTCCCAGCCAGGTCGGCCCACCGACGGCCAGCCCCTCCCGTACGACCCTCACGTAAGGCGGTCCGAACAGACATGGTCAGCACCGAGTACGAGCGCAGGATCGCCGCCCGGTTCGCCGGCTTCGACCAGGACGGCAACGGCTACATCGACCGCGAGGACTTCAGCGCGGCGGCCAAGGCGCTGCTCGCCGAGTTCGGCGTACCCGCCCGCTCCGACAAGGGGCAGGCGCTGTACTCCGGCGCGGAGGCGTTCTGGCAGGGCATGGCCGGCATCGCCGACCGGGACGGGGACCAGCGCATCACCCGCGAGGAGTTCGTCACCGGCGCGGTCAAGCGGCTGCGCGACAACCCCGACCGCTTCGCCGAGATCGCCCGCCCGTTCCTGCACGCGGCCCTGGCGGTGGCCGACACGGACGACGACGGCCGCGTCGACCTCGCGGACACCGCGCGCCTGCTGAGGGTGCTGCACGTGCCGGCCGGCATCGCCGAGGCGACCGCCGCCGCGCTCGACACCGACGGCGACGGAAGGGTCGGCGAGCCCGACATCGTCCCGGCCTTCGCCCGCTACTTCACGGTGCCCGAGTAGGCGCACCGCCCCGGGGCCGGGCCCCTACGCGAACACCACCGTCCGCCGGCCGTTGAGCAGGATGCGCCGCTCCGCGTGCCACTTCACCGCCCGCGCCAGGGCCTGGCACTCCACATCGCGGCCGACGGCGACCAGCTGGTCCGGCGTCACGTCGTGCCCGACCCGCTCGACCTCCTGCTCGATGATCGGCCCCTCGTCCAGGTCCGCCGTGACGTAGTGCGCCGTCGCCCCGATCAGCTTCACACCCCGCGCATGCGCCTGGTGGTACGGCTTGGCGCCCTTGAAACTCGGCAGGAACGAGTGGTGGATGTTGATGATCCGGCCGCTGAGCTGCTTGCACAGGTCGTCCGAGAGGACCTGCATGTAGCGGGCGAGGACGACCAGTTCGACCTGCTCCTCGCGCACGATCTCCAGCAGCCGGGCCTCGGCCTCCGACTTGGTGTCCTTGGTGACCTGGATGTGGTGGAAGGGAACGTTGTAGGAGCCCACCAGCTCCTGGAAGTCGGTGTGGTTCGACACCACGCCCACGATCTCCACCGGCAGCGCACCGATCCGCGCCCGGAACAGCAGGTCGTTCAGGCAGTGCCCGAACTTGCTGACCATGAGCAGGATGCGCATCTTCTGGTCGGCCCGGTTGATCTGCCAGGCCATGTGGAAGGAGTCGCCGATCGCGGCGAAGCTCGCCCGCAGCTTGTCCACCGTCACCGGCGCCTCGGCCGAGAAGTGGACGCGCATGAAGAACAGTCCCGTGTCGTGGTCGCCGAACTGCTGGCTGTCCTCGATGTTGCAGCCGGTCATGAACAGGTAGCTGGACACGGCGTGCACGATGCCCTGCTTGTCCGGGCAGGACAGCGTGAGGACGTACTGGTCGGCCGGTGCCGCGGCGGGAGAGGCGGACTGCTCAGTCATGCACTAAAGGTTCCCACACCCGCCCCCCTCGCGGGGGCGGCCGTCCGCTACGCGGACCGCGTCAGGATCCGCAGCACTTCCAGGCTCTTCGGCGGCGCCTCGGGGTCCTCCCCGTCGCTCACCGACATCCGCACGTGCGCGTCCCGCGCCGCCTGCACCGCGTCCGGCCAGCCGGCGTGCTCCAGGTAGACGGCGACCGGCGCGTCCGGGCCGACCTGGTGCATGATCCGCAGCACCCGCAGCACGGCGGTGTCGACGAGCGCCGCCTCCTGCGAGTCCCGGAATATGGTGCCGACGTACTTCTCCGCCGACCAGTTGTCCAGCCAGGTGTCCTCCACCAGCCGGTACACGGCGTCCGTGACGTCGCCGTAGCCGTCCGCGCCGGCCAGCCAGACGTCCCGCTGGAACACCGGGTCGGAGAGCATGTGCAGCGCCGAGCGCACATTGCTGCGCCACCGCCACCACGGCATGTCGTTCAGGGGCATGCCGCCCATGGTGGAGGAGCGACGGCCGCGACGGGAAGAGTTCTCCGAACCTTGCACGGTCATCGATCGTACGTTCCCCGTCCCACGCGTCTCACCGGCCCCTGTAATTCACCTCCATGTCACCTTTCGTTGACCGAGAGTCACTCACCGGTTCGCGGTGTGAGGGAATCGTGTGTGTCCATGACCGGCAGGCGACGCACGCGCACCACCCCACGTCCCGCTCCATTCCGCCCCGTCCGGGCCGCCGCCCTCACCGCAGGTGCCGTGGTCCTCTGTGCGTCGCTCACCGCCGCATGCGGGGTCATCCCCGGTGCCACGGGGGGCTCCGGGGATGACCCGATCAAAGTGATGACCTGGGCCCCGCAGGACACCGACGCGACGAACAAGCCCGGCATGCCCGCGATGGCCCTCGCCTTCGCCAAGTGGATCAACGCACACGGCGGTATCGACGGCCGCGATCTCGAGGTCCTGACCTGCAACGACCAGAACGACAGCGTGGGCGCCGCGAAGTGCGCCCGGCGCGCGGCGAGCGAGAACGTGGTCGCGGTCGTCGGGTCGTACAGCCAGTACGGCGACTCCTACCTCGCCCCGCTGGAGGGCGCCGGCATCCCCTACATCGGCGGCTACGGCGTCACCAACGACGAGTTCACCGGCGCCCTGTCCTACCCGGTCAACGGCGGCCAGCCCGCCCTCCTGGCCGGCCTCGGCAAGGCCCTCGCGGCCGACTGCGGCAACGTCACCCTGGTCCGCCCCGACAGCATCGCCGGCGACGAGCTGCCCGCGATGCTCGACTCCGGCCTGAAGTCCGGCGGCCACCCGGAAGCCGACGACCAGCTCGCCGCCGAGGACGCCACCGAGTACGGCGGCCAGGCCGACCAGGCGCTGCGCTACGCCACCAAGGACGTGACGCGGAAGGGCTGTGTGGTGCCCGCGCTCGGGGACCGCACGGACACCTTCATGGACTCCTTCCGGCGGGCCCGCGCGAGCTATCCGGGCGTGCGCACGGCGACCGTGCTCGGCAGCGTCGACCAGACGGTGATCAACACCACGGGCGGGGCATCGGGTCCGTACGAGGGGGCGTACATCACCAGCTGGTACCCGGTCGCCACCGATCCGCGCTGGGAGCCGATGAAGAAGGTGATCAACGAGGAGGCGTTCGGCGACAACCGCATCGACCCCGCCGACGCCGGTGTGCAGACCACGTGGATCGCCTACACCGTGCTCAAGGCCGCCCTGGAGGAGATCGACGGCGGTGAGGTGAGCGCCGACACCGTGCGGCGCACCCTCAACAACGGCCTGCGGGTCTCCACCGGCGGCCTCACCCCGACCCTGTACTGGCCCTACGAGGGCAAGCTCGCCGGGGTCGGCTTCCCCCGGCTGGTCAACGCCCACGTCACCCTCCAGGTGGTCCAGGACGGCAAGCTGGTCGCGGCCCGCAAGGGCATCGGCGGTGACGACGGGGTCGCCGACATGACCTCGGTCCTGGGGCAGGCCGACGTGCCGTGACGGGCCCCTGGGGCGGGGCCCGCCGGGGCCGCGCCGGCCGTCACAGCTGGGTGGGCTGGCGCTGGGTCAGGCCGTACTTCCGCGCGATCGCGTTCCACAGCGCCGCCGCCTTCGTCTTCTGCGCGCTGGCGGTGCCGCTCTCCCGGTTGCCGGCCTGGGTCTCGTTGGTGGTCCGGGCGTGCCCCTTGCGGCAGACCTTGCGGCCCTTGGCCTGGTCGGCCCAGGCCGCGTAGTGGTTGTCCGCCGCGGCGGACGCCTGCCAGGCCTTGTTCAGCGCGGCCGTCAGATCGGCGTTGGCCGGCAGCTTGTCCACGGACAGCTTGCCGAGCCGGGTGACCAGCCCGCTGCGCTGGCGGGCCGCGTCCCGCAGGTTGCCGGCGGCCTGGCCGAGGTTGTCGCACTGCTTGACGTCGGCCACCGCCTGGATCACCGAGGCCCGGCTGCTGCCGCTGTCCGCGAGCAGCTTGTCCAGCTCGACCGCCTGCTCCCGGGCGGGGTCGACGGTGGGCGAGGCGGAGCTCTGCGTCACCGCCGGGGAGGCGGCGGCGACCGGCTGGTCCTTGTCGCCGCCGCGGTCCTCGCCGCCCCCGCCGCTGAGCAGTGCGCCGGCACCGACTCCGACCACGATCAGGCCGACGCCGATCGCGGCGATCAGCGGCACCCGCGAGCGGCCGGTGCGCCGCCCGCCGTCGTCGTCCGGCTCGTCGTACGACGACGACCGGTCCTGGCGGTACGACGGCTGCGCCGGGCCGGGGTAGGCGTCCGGCTGCTGGACGCGCGGGAGCTGCTGGGTGGACCCGGCCGGGCCGTCGTCGCCCGCCCCGCCGCGGAAGAGGTTGTCGAACTCGGCGGGCGGGAACCGGTCCGCCCCCTGCGCCTGCCCCTGGGCGGCGTAGGGCGGGATGTACTGCGTGGCCTCCGCGTCGGAGGGCGCGGGCGCCGCCTGCCGGGGCACCTGGCCGAGGTACCGCGTCTCCTCGCTCCCCGACTCCGGCGGCAGCGCGCCCGGCGTCACCGGCGGTATGTACTGGGTGGCCGCCTCGTGCCCGGGGCCCGCGGCGACCGGCGGGATGTACTGGGTGGCACCGTCGGCCGGCGCGGCCTGCACGGGCGGGATGTATCGGGTGGCGTCCTGGTCCGCCGGGGCACCGGAGGCGCCGGGACCCGCGGGGACCGGCGGGATGTACTGGGTCGCGCCGTCGGCAGCGGCGGGCAGCGGGGCGCCGGTGGCCGGGTACGCGTCCGGCAGCGGGGCGGCGGGCTGCGCCGGGTACGGCTGCTGGTGCTGCTGCTGGTAAGGGCCAGGCGAGCCGTACGCGGGCTGCTGAGCGGCGCCGTAGGTGCCGGGGCCGCCCTGGCCGGCGGAGCCGTGACCACCGTAGGAGGAGGCTCCGCCGCCGTAGGAGGGGGCTCCGCCGCCGTGGGAGGGGGCCTCGCCGCCGTAGGCCGGGGCCTGGCCGCCGTACGACGGGGCCGGGGCGCCTTCCGGGGGCAGCGGGCCGGGGCTCGCCGGGGCCGGGGACTGCTCGGGGCCGCTCCACTGCGGGGCCGCGGCCGGGGGCCAGCCCTGGCCGGGCTGGGGCGCCTGCTGCTCGGGGCCCCAGGAACCGCCCCAGGCCTGCCCCCCGGCCGGGTTGGCGGGCGCGGGCGCCCCGGTCATGCCCGGCAACAGGGGCTCGCCTCCGTCGGAGGGCAGCACGATGCCTTCGCGCGCGGGCTGCGCCGAGGGCTCCTCGCCCTGTCCACTCTGCGTCACCGGGACTCCTACTAATGGGGGACCTTGTGAATCGTCGGGTCACGCTACCGGGTCCCCCGAGCCGGGTGCCACGCAGCTCAGGGCGTGATCTTGCTTCCTGTGACAGCAGTAACAGAACCGCCCCGCGAGACGCTGTTCTATGGCACCCGGCGCACGCCGGGTGCCGTTTCCCGCTTGTTCACCGCTCCGCGGGGCCGGTGTTCACGCAGCCTGCTGGAGGTCGAGGCGCGCCCCGAACTCCCGTACCACCGCCTCCTCCCGGAAGGGCTCCAGGCGTTGCTGGAGGTCGTCCAGGTACTCGGCGCCCCGGTTGGAGCGGAGCGTCTCCAGCAACTCCACCGCCCGCAGACCCGTGTTGCAGGCCTGCTCGATCTCGCGCTGCTGCACCTGGGCCGTGGCGAGCAGCACATAACCGATGGCGCGCCGGCGGGCCCGGGCCTCGGGATGTCCGGCCAGCGACTGCTCGGCGTACCGCGCCGCCTGCTCGGGCTGCCCGAGATCGCGGTGGCAGTGCGCCAACTCGTCGGCCAGGTATGCCTCGTCGAAGTGCGCGATCCACACCGGGTCGTCCCCGGAGGAGTCGTCCGCCCGCTCCATCGCCGTGACCGCCCGCCCGCCGGACGCCTGCGCCGCGCGCACGTCTCCGAGCAGGG
>NZ_JAERRH010000046.1 GCF_016741855.1 Streptomyces musisoli
CAGACGCCCCTGAGTAGCAGTTTCGTCGCCCGGCCCGTGACGCTCGCCGCAATCGGCGTACACGGCCGAGGCCACACCAGAGCCGCCAACAGCGTCCTGGCGATCACAGAAGCGATGGCACACTGATGGGCCCAACTCACCCAGAAAGCCCGGGAGATCACCATATGAACGCCACCCCCGCCGCCGACACCCAAGGAGCCAACGCAGCTGGGGACCGTACCGGCGGCTGCCTGTGCGGCCGCATCCGTTTCACCACTCGGGGTCCGGCAGTCTTTGCCCACACCTGTGCCTGTCCCCACTGTCAGAAGCTCGGCGGCACACCCGTGATGTGGTGGGTGGGATTCGAGACGGTCACCTGGACCGGTGAGGGCGGCGAGCCAACCTGGTACGAGACCTTCGAGGGCGAGGCGAAGCGCGGCTTCTGCCCGACCTGTGGTAGCCGCGTCGCGGCGATCGACAGCGACATTCCGGAGATCGGCATCAACGTCACCGCCCTCGACGACACCAGCGGTCCAGACCTCGTGCCGATCCACGCGTCCTTCCGCGAGAACGCCGTGCACTGGCTGCCCCCGGTGCCGGAGACCGAGCACAGCACGGCTAGTTGACCGCCTGTCCACGGATCGGGCGACGTCACCTGCTCCCTCGCAGGCCCTGGTCGGTGCCGCGGACGCAGGCCCGTGATGCTTTCCCCAGGTCAGACTGGATTGTCAGTGGCTTCTGTCACGATGCGATCGCACTGCGTCACACCGTCTGGAGGAATGGAGCATCCCTTGGGCAAGGCATCACGTCGTCGCCGCCAGCATCAGCAGGGACAGGGGCCGTCGCGCCCATTGGCACTGACCTTCTGCGACGTCGACGTCGATCGCGGCTCTCGTGCTCACGGACGCGGGGTTACCCCCGCGCCGCCGGAAGGCTGGGTGATCGGCCGGGCCGGGCTGGTCCATACCGAATGGAACGGGGCCGAACTCCGCGTCACGGGACAAGAGCTGATCGAAAAACCCCGCCCTGCCAGCCGCCTGATCAACGCTCTGCACGGAAAGCGGCTAGTCATCGGCCACGACATCCTCACCGCCGACTTTCGCGCGGCCGCCATGGTCACCGACATCCCAGACTCCCTGCTCAAGCGGACCGTCGACACGCTCGCGTTCGCTCATCGCATACGCGGCAAGCGCTACCACACCGGCTGCGGTCCGGCCGCGCTGGCGAAGGCCAACCTGCGCGATCCGCGCGCCAAGCCGGCCCAACCGTCTTCCGCCTCCGGTCTTCGGCCGGGCGGCGGCATGCACGGCATGTCTCCTGAGCGGGGCGACAACGACCCGCGCGAGGATGCGCTGACCGTTGCCCGTCTCTGGCAGACCATGATCACCACGCGGGCACTCTCCTGGGGAGCAGGAAACCCCTCCTGGACTCACTACCGCGGCAACACCCGCCCTGGCACGCCGCCGGCGCCGCCGCCCTGGCGGACGAGAACATCGCCGAGCTCACCGGACAGCAACGGCAGATCGAAGCCGTCGAATGGGCGCAGCGAGTCCGTCTCGAAGGCCGTGTCATGCGGCCCACAACCACAGACTCAGTGGCCGCCATGCTGGCCCTCCACTCCGCCAAGGACCTTCCCGCACCCCAGCAGGTCCGAGAGCTCGCAGACGCCCTCCAGGCTGGAGAGATCCCGCCGGACCATCTGGAGAGCGAGGACCTCCTGACCGCCGTCCAGTGCCTCGGCCCCCGCCAGAACATCGACGTCCGCGAACGCATCCTCAACGGCAAGAAACTCACCAAACTCCTCAGGGAAAACCTCGCCATCTATCTCTGGGAAGTCACCCATCCGGAGTGGATGAAGATGTTCTGGGAGACCCGCAAACTCGCCAGGACCACCGCCATCGGTGAACTTCGCCTGTCACACCTCAGGCTCGGGCAACGCAAGATCCGCGGACGCGTGCTCAACGTCTTTGATTAGGAACGCTGCACGGCCGGAATCCCTGCGAACTAATCTGGCCCTGCCCTACTTTGGTGAGATGAGTCAGCTGTTACAACGAGCAGGGCCGCTCCCCGAGTGGCGTGGCGGTAGGTCACCCAGAGGCCACCCTCGGCGCGACCCTGAACCTGAACACAAGGACTTGACAGGGAACTGTGCTCATGCCGACACGAGACACGCATCTCCGGCGGTCCCGCTGTCCTGTGGGTCGGCTTCCGTAAGGACGGGCTGACGTGGACGGGTCCCGGTGGCGAGCCGATGTGGTACGCGACCTGGCCGACTCTGCGCCGCGGCTTCTGCCCGCGCTGCGGAACGCACCTCGTCTCCCTCGCCGATGACTCGGACATGATCATGGTCACCGGTTTCAGCCTCGACGACCGCAGCGGCACCGATCCCGTCGGACATTCCTATCGCGACGAGGCTGTCCCGTGGATCACCATCACCCTCGCTCCCGATCCGCAACTCTCCGCGGCCCCCTCGCAGTGACGCATGGGTGCCGCCCTGACGAGCATCGGCCCCGCCCGGCCCGACCCTGCCACCGGCCAGACCTACGTCCGAGCCCTGGCCACGCCCGAGCAGGTCGTCGAGCTGTTCGACTGGGGCGCAGCGCCGCCGACCAGCGCACCGCGGTCCACCGGGAACGGGCTCGGCTCGGCCTACCTCGCGCCCCTCGCCAGCCCCTCACCCTCATCACCGGCAACGAGTACCTCACCTGAGTTCCGGTCGGGCTACCGGACTCGGCCGACCGCCCGACGTCGCCACTCCCACCACCACCTGCTTCGTAGACGAGAAAGGCTTCCGCTGTGACCACTCCACGGCTGGCACGTCCTGACGACGCCGGCGAGATCATCCGCCTCAGATCCGAGCTGATCTTGTCCGAACCCCTGGACGAGATCTGGCTCGCCCTCTGCGGGGACCAGCTCGCTGCCCGGCTCCAGCCCGGCGGCGACGCCAGGGCCTACGTCATCGACGCCACCGGCGGAAGGCTCGCCACCTGCACCCTTGCCTTCCTCCAGCCGCTTCTCCCCGCACCGAAGTACCCCAAGGGGCTGGCCGCACGTATCCACGCCGTCGCCACTGAACCCGGCTGCCGGCGCCGGGGTTACGCTCGGGCCGCCCTCACCGCGCTCATGGACCACCTTGAGCAGGACGGCGTCACTCTCTACGAACTGCACGCCAGCGAAGGCTCGGCCCCGCTGTACGAGGCGCTCGGCTTCACACACGATCCGGCACTCATGCGAATGACCCGGTTTCCCAGCTCCGCTGGCGGGAGTACGACATGACCCGGCCGGCGGCAGTGATGCAGGCCCGCCACCCCGGCACGGTCGCGTACGTCAGTGCATGGGCCCTGGAGGCATAGATGAACATCGTCCTGATGTCCGACCGCCGCGTCGCCGCCATCCCCGTCGCGGACTGCGGCGAGCCGCTCGTCGACGTCCGCGGAACCTTGCTGGTCGACGACCGCAGGGCCGACCCGGCGGGCGCCTTCGCCCATCTCCGGCAGGGAGTCCTCGACCGGCTCCTGTACGCCCAGTCGCTTCTGCCCGAGGGCCTTCGCCTTCTGTTCATCGAGGGGTACCGCCCGCCCGACCTGCAACAGCAGTACTTCCAGCAGTACGCGGACGAGCTGCATACGGCCAACCCCACCTGGCCCCAAGACCAAGTGCACGAGGCCGCCAGCCGGTACGTGTCTCCTCCGGAGATCGCGCCGCACAGCGCCGGCGCCGCCGTTGACCTCACCCTCGTGGACGCCGATGGCCACGAGCTGGACATGGGCACGCGCGTGAACGCGAGCCCCGAGGAAAGCGACGGTGCCTGCTACACGAGCGCGAACTCAATCAGCACCCAGGCCCGTACGAACCGAACCACGCTAGCCAACGCCCTCTCCACCGCCGGACTCGTTAACTACGCGACCGAGTGGTGGCACTGGAGCCATGGCGACCGGTACTGGGCGCTGATGACGAAGCAACCAGCCGCCCTGTACGGACCACGCGACCTTCCTTGATCAGGCCGAGCCGGGTCGGCCGGCCACACCCCACCGCTATCGCAGAAGGAGCCGGAAATGCCACGCACCATACGGTTCGCCCATCCCGACCCAGACCAGTTGCGGCACAGCCTCACAACTACGGCTCGGGAAGCGGGAGTCGCCTCGCACCGCCAGGGTCCGTGCCACCACGCCGACTCCCCCTCAGCCCTTCCGCCTGAAAGCGATCCGCGATGACACCCAGCACGACCACCATCCAGTTTCGGATGGGTACCCGGCCCAGCCCCATGGCCATGGAGCAGACCAGCCGGTTCGAGACGGCCTTCCGGTCCCTGCACCCGCACATCGACCTCAAGATCTTCAGGATCACTTCCCAAGGTGACCAGCACCGAGGCCCGCTGGCCGAGATCGGCGGAAAGGGCGCGTTCACCCGCCGGGCCGACGAGCACCTTCTCGACGGCCGGGTCGAGGCCACCATCGCCTGCGCGAAGGACATCCCCGGCCCTCACGACCGGGCCCCCGGGATCACGGTCGGAGCGGTCCTGCCCCGCGAGGACGTCCGCGACGTTCTCGTCCTGCCCGTCGGGCGCCCACCCGCCACTCTGGACACCCTGCCACCCGGCACCCGCATCGGCACGAGCGCACCCCGCCGGGCTGCCCTACTCAAGGCCCTGCACCCGCAGTTGATCCCCGTACCGATCCGCGGGAACGCCGACACCAGGATGAACGCGCTCGACACCGGGACCTTGGGCGCGGACGCGATGATCGCCGCCCTTGCCGGACTCCGGCGCCTCGGCCTCGCGGACCGCGCCTCACAGATCCTGGACCCCACGGTGTGGCTGCCCGCTGCAGGCGCCGGGATCGTCGTCATCGAGCACCGCGCCGACGACCCCACCACCAGCCGGCTCCTCGCCCCGCTCACCCACTCCCAGACGCGGGTCCTCCTGGACGCCGAACGCGCCGCCCTCGCCGCCCTGCGGGGCGGCTGCCTGACCGCCGCTTCCGTCCACGCCACTCTCGACGAGGAACACGAGTGCGTCACCGTGTATGCGGTCGTCCTCAACCCAGACGGCGGTGCACCCCTTCGCACCGTCACGAGCGGCCCCGCAGCCGACCCCAGGGGTGTCGGACGCCGGGCGGGAGAGCAGCTGCTGGACGCCGGCGCCGCCCGACTCCTGGGAGTACGGCCATGAGCGGCGCGACGGCGTCGGGGAGCGGCAAGGCCGCGGAGCGCACGGCGGTGTTCGTTCCGCCGAGCCAACGCGACGACCAGGTGCGGATGCGGAGGGCGCACGCGGCTGCGGCCCGGAAGTTCGGCGTGGAGGCCACCGGGCCGGAAGTCTGGGGGTGGCAGGGTCGCACCATCAGCCGCCGAGCCGGCCGCTGGTGGCTCCGTCTTCTCTCCGTACCGGAGGACAAGCGCGGTGGTCGCCTGTGGGAGGGAACGGCCGCCGCCGACGCTGCGCTTCCGCGCTCGGTACCCCGCCCGCGGCTGCACGACCTGCTGGACTGGTCCGCAGGCGGCCAGGCGTACCGCGCGGAGTTGACCGAGTACGTGTCCCTGCCGGCTCTCCAGACGGGCGGGCCCGTCCTCCATTCGGAGCTGGAGCTGCCCGACGCTTGGTGGGCCGACCTGCGGGCCGCCCTCGCCGCCATCGCGACCGTCGCCACCGAGCGACAGGCTGTGCGCCAGCAGTGGGTTGACCGGAACTTCGCCCGCTTCCTGGGCATCCCGGCGATCCGGATCACGGACTGGACGACGGGGCACGGCGACCTGCACTGGGCCAACCTCACAAGCGCGCCGCTGGTCATCCTCGACTGGGAGGGCTGGGGCAGGCTGCCCGTCGGCTACGACATCGGCCTCCTGCACGCGTACAGCCTGACCACCCCGGCTACCGCCGAGCGCATCCGGGCCCAGTTCGCCCACATCCTCTCCACGCCGGCGGGAAAAGCCGGTGAACTCGTGGCACTCGCCCAACTCCTCCAGGTCGTCGGACGCGGCGGCCACCCAGAACTCGCCCCGCACTTAGCGCGGCACGCCCAACAACTGACCGGAATGCCCGTGCCAGACCCGACCTCATGAACACCTGATACGGGCCGAACACAGCCGCGACCGCAGGCTCCGATCCGGATAGGCATGAGAAGACTGGAGCGCAGTGATCACTTCACCGCTGGAGCCCTCCACTCGATGGCTTCGGCGGGTTCGGCCCGTGCTGTGGTGGGTCGGCAGCTTCCTCGCCCTGCTGTGGGCCCTGATGTTCTGCCTGCCCAAGCAGACGAACAGCAAGGCGGACTAACCCGCTCCCAGGTCCCGGCCACCAAGTCGGCCAGGGCCTGGGCCCTCAGGCTTAGTGGTAGGCCCGGCCTCGCGGAATCGCTACGAAACAGCCGGCCTTCTTCCGCCTCGCCCCAAGCTTCGTCAGGAACTCCGTCCGCCGCCCCGACAGGATGCCCTCCGGCCGCGTTCACCCCACCTTGAGACAGTTCAGAGAAGTGACCAGGGGAAACTGATCGCCCCGCTCCAGACGGGCCGCATCGGGCCTCCCTCGATGAGCCCCCTTTCACTCCAGCGTCGCATCCCCAGGCCCGGGCCCGCCTGCCGTGTACGCCCGGCCGGGAACCCGGGTCACGTCCGCTGGAGTGGTGTAACGACGGCCACTCGGTGATCTCGTTTTGAGGCTATGCGGTGAGTTCTGTGGGCAGGGCGGTGTCGTCGGTTTCTGACCCGATCGGGTGGAGGCGGGCCTTGGCGAGCAGGTCGAGTCCCATGTAGCGGCGGGCCTCGGTCCACTCGTCGTTCTGCTCGGCCAGCACCGCGCCGACCAGGCGGATCAGGGCGGCGCGGTCGGGGAAGATCCCGACCACGTCGGTGCGGCGACGGATTTCCTTGTTCAGCCGCTCCTGCGGGTTGTTCGACCAGATCTGCCGCCAGCTCTCACGCGGGAACGCGGTGAACGCCAGCAGATCGTGCTGGGCGGAGTCCAAGTGCGCTGCCGCCTTGGGGAACTTGGCCTCCAGCGCGTCCAGCACATGTCGCATCTGGGCCTGGACGGCATCGGCATCGGGCTGTTCGAAGACGGTCCGCAGCAGCGTGGCCACCCACGGCTGAGCGGACTTCGGCACCTGGCTCAGCAAATTTCGGGCGTAATGCGTGCAGCATCGCTGCCAGGAGGCGCCCGGCAGAACCGCGCCGATCGCGTTCACCAGGCCGGTGTGAGCGTCGGAGATGACCAGCTGGACGCCGCGCCGGACAGGCCGCGGGCGGTCAGGGAGCGCAGGAAGGCGAGCCAGCCGGCGCCGTCCTCGGCAGTGGCGACGTCGATGCCGAGGATCTCGCGGTGCCCGTCCGCGTTGACGCCGACAGCGATCAGTGCGTGGACGTTGATGATCCGGCCGCCCTCGCGGACCTTCTGGGTCAGCGCATCCACCCAGACGAAGGCATACGGGCCTGTGTCCAAAGGCCGGTTACGGAAGGCGGTGACCTGCTCGTCCAGGTGCTTGGCCATCGCCGAGACCTGGGACTTCGACAGCTGGGTGACACCGAGGGACTCGGCGAGCTTCTCGACTCTGCGGGTGGAGACGCCGAGCAGGTAGGCGGTGGCGACCACCGAGATGAGGGCCTGCTCGGCCCGCCGGCGTCGTTCGAGGAGCCAGTGAGGGAAGTAGCTACCCTGGCGCAGTTTCGGGACGGCCAGTTCGACGGTGCCTGCGCGTGTGTCCCACTCGCGCGGGCGATATCCGTTGCGGTGGTTGACGCGTTCGTCGCTGACCTGGCCGTATTCGGCGTTGCAGAGGGCGTCGGCTTCCGCGGACATGAGTGCGTCGGCGAACGTCTTGACCATCGCGCGCAGCAGATCGGGACTCGCCGCGGCGAGGTTGTCCTCGGCGAGGGCGTGCAGGGGCAGACTGTCAGGTGCGGTCATCGTGCTGATCTCCTTCGAGGCTTCGACACTTCGAAGATCAGCCGGTGGCCGTTCATCTATGCGGGCACCAGCCAGAAGCCGGAGCAAACCCCCGGATCAGGTCGAACCCGTACACCACTTCCCTGGACGCAACCGGAACCCACGCGTAGCTGAGTGCCGCAGTCGGCACTGGCACGGGTCCTCTTTCGAGTGACCAGGGTCACACCGGCGACTCGCAGATTTATTGCCGGAACAGGTCCGCGCCGGGACCGAGAAGGGAAGGCTCGAACCTCGAAGGGAAGATCACGGATGACGACCGATACCTGGGTGCCGTACCAGCGGCAGATCAAAAGCAAGATCCCCGAGCCGTACCCCTTCGTCGGGGCGCCCCTGGAAGGGCACCTGATGGCGTACATGACGGTGAAGCGCAGCAAGGCCGGTGACATCCCACTGTTCGCCTTTGACAGTGGGAGTACCGGCACGATCGGGCTGATTGAGGTCCACCCCAACGGGACCGTCATTCCCAAGATCGCAGACACCGCACCCGTCACGTTCAGCAAACTGAACGCTGGTGGCCCCCGCCGCGCCACCAAGGCTCCGCCCGTCCCGGTCCTGCAGACCACGTTGCAGCCCGACAGCCCCGTGCTCCGCACGGCCCGCGGTCTCGCCGCGCGGCACGCCGCCGTCGTCGGGAACGAGCGCGCGGTCGAAGAGTTCATGACCGACGTACTGGGGCTGTGGCGCGGCGCCGGCTGGCAGGAGCCGGTCTCCACCGCGCTGCTGGGCGACTGGGTCGGGTCCCTTCACACCGACGGTCGGGTTGGCCTCGACGGCCTGGAGCGACTCAAGGCCGAGGCCCGGGAACTCCATCGGCACCTGACCCCCTTGTGGCAGCGCAAGAACAACGGCAGCCGCCTGTGGAGCCTGGACTTCGGCCTCGGCAACGGCCTGACGGTCTACGACCTCGTCGCCGCCGGCCCGGACCCGTACGAAACGCTCGTCGGCGCCCTGCCTGACGACCCGCGGATGGCCGCGGTCCTTGCCCGCCTCAAGCCGGTCGAGCGCGCCGTCGCGATGGCCTGGGCCGACTCCCAGACCACCAGCTGGACCGAGGCGGCCGCCCATGTCATGGCTCTAGCCGGCCTTCGCGGATTCGCTGCGGAGGCCCTCGGCGAGCGAGTACGGACAAAGCTCAAGCGGCTCGGCAAGCAGCACACCGAGCGCGCCGCCGCGGCTGCCACCCGGGAGCGGAAGGAGGCATGACCCTGACCACGCTGCTCCTTATCCTGCTCCTGTTCGCCGTCACCCTGCTCTCCGGCGTCGGCGCCCTGGTCCTGCTCCGCCACCACCCCGCCTGGTCCGTCCCGGTCACCGGAGCCCTCACCGTGATGATGCTCATGGCCACCGTCACCGGGCTGCTGGTGGCTGTCACCCGAAGTTGAGCCCCTCCCGGCGGTACGTGGGGACGTACAGCTGCCGGGAGGTCCAACCACCCTCTCGCAGTGGATATCCCGGTGATGTCCAGGGAACAATGCCGGGCCGCCCTCCGCGCCACCGCGGTCGGCCCGGCGCTGACCCCTCCTGGGCATTCCAGGGTGGGGCAGGCGTGAGCTACGAGTGATTGCGGCCGAGTTGGAGGGCCGCGTCGAGGACGGTCGCGGCATCGCAGTTGCGGGACGCCTCAACACCGGCGTGCCGCTGGTTCAGAGAAGCCACGAGCCCGAACGTGATCGTGCCTGACCAGATGGCCTTCATGCCTCCAGCGTCCATCGCCGCTGGTTGCGCCGCATCTCACCCATGCCGCCGGGCCGAGCCGGCCGCAGGGCCGCTTTGGGACGGGCTCGTACGGGGGGCGTCGTGCCAGCGCACCGGGTAGCGCGCGGGCACCAGCGCCTTGCATTCGGTCGGCCGCCGCAGGCGGTAAAGGCCGGCGATTGCATTCAAAGATCCATTAAGACGCCGTCACCTAATTTCGATCTTGGAATCCAGAATGTGAGACTTCTGGCGCCCGGGTGACCTTCACAACACGCCCGTCCGCATGGATCATGCTTCCCGCCTTGTACGATCTGTTGCCAGGGCGTGTCGGCAGCCGGCCCCTGCGGTGTCACACCCGGCGTGCGGTCTCCAGCACGCGTGCCACTGCAGCGGCGACGATGTCGGCCGGCGTCTCGGTGTCGAAGGACAGGTGGTAGCCGCGCACCTTGGATGTGCCGGTGACGGCGATCTTCCATCCTTCGCCGTTGGTGCCGGGGCGACCGAGCGGGAACCAGCCGAGGTAGAAGCGGCCGTCCTTACTGCTGACGTGCACGTCCGCTCGGTCGTCCACGATGAGGTTGAAGTCCTCCGCGGAGAACTGGTCCATGACGAGCGTGGGCTGGCCAGGACCGAGCTGCCACTCGCGTAGCCGCAGGGCTTCGATGGTGGTGGAGAAACCGGGTCCAGCGGGAGCCATGGTCACGGGCAATCACCTCTTTGACCTGGGGTTTCTTGCAAGGTCGTCTACGTTGACATGGTCTCGGCCGCGTTGGCCAGTCTTTCCGCGCTCTTTCCTGTCTGCCCCCGGCGAACTGTCCCTTGTCATCCAACCGAGTCGTTTGACAGCGAACCTAGTCGTGCGGGTGAGCCCACTGGCCACACTCGGAAAGGGGGGCGCGACGTTCGCAATGGGATGGGACCCTGTCGGGATGGGGCATTACTCCTATCTGGTTGCTGGCGACTGCCAGTTCCTCTACACCCGCGACCACTACGACGAGGAACTGGCAGCGCTCTTCATCGAGGCCGACCGCAAGTTCATTGGCGCTGACGGAAGCGAGGTCATCCCTGGCGACGAGTGGCCCGAGAGCGAGTGCGCGCTCGGGTACTACACCACCGCCCGGGCACTGCGGCAGCGTCTCAACGTGCAGGGGTTCACCTCGCGTCGTGCCGTTGCCAGCCTGGGAGAAGGCATCGACAAGTGGCGCAAGCGCTATGAAAGCGAGGAACAGAGCCAGCGGCGGGAACGGCAAGCGCAGGGCAAGTCGATGTCGGAGACCGTCGTCCGGCCTTCGCGCGAGCCCGACCAACTACTCGCCTCCGTTGGCGAGGCCATCCGACCGCACCGGTCGTATGAATCGTTCGCCACAGTGCAGGAGTACCTCCAGTACGAGAATCAGTCCACCGAGACCGTCAGTGACGTCGAGGAGCTCCGCTGGTTCGTTGAGGAGCGCAACCTCATACGGCTGATCATCGACCAGGCCCCCGACGACATGCGGGTCGGGCTGAACCTCGGAGAGCTGACTGGCTGCTGCGTGCACCTCGACACGACGCAGCCCATCGCAGGACCCACCCGCGAACGCCAGCTCTCAGCCCTTCCCGATAACGCCCCGCTGATCGTGCTCACCGAAGGGAGCACCGACTCCCGTCTCCTCACCGAGGCCATGAACATCACCCACCCGCATCTCGCGGGCTTCGTTCGCTTCATCGACTACACCGGAACGAACGCCCGCGGCAGTGCAGGCATGCTCGCGACCATGGTCAACGCGTTCATTGCGGCCGGCGTCGCCAACCGCTTCGTGGCCATCGCCGACAACGACGCTGGAGGGCATGAGGCGCTCGCCAAACTGAAGAGGCAGAGACTTCCGATGGGCTGCCAGGTGCTGCACTACCCGGACTTGCCCCTGCTGGCCAGTTACCCCACCATCGAGTCGCCGTCCCCCACCGTGTCCATCACCAACGTGAACGGCGTCGCCGGTTCCCTGGAGATGTACCTCGGCAGGGACGTCCTGACCATCAACGGCACCCTGGCACCAATCCACCTGGGAACCTTCATCCCCGCCGTGCAGCGGCATCAGGGTGCCCTGTCGAAGACGCACAAGGGTCTCGTACACAAGGCGTTTGAGGAGAAGCTCAGGACCGCCCGGCGCGAGCGGCACAGCACCACCGCCGACTGGAGCGGCGTACACGCCATCATCGAGAGCATCGTCCACGCCTTCGACTGAACGACCCTCTCGTTGACATTCAACCTAGTCGTCCCAGATCAGCAGCCTGCACACGACTGACTTCGCTGTCCAAGGACACGAACTGTTGCCTTCCGCTCCCATTTCGCGTCGATCTCACGAAGTCACCTGAAGGAAAGGGGTGGCCAACCAGGGGCCCAGAGGTGCATGCTGGCCCGTTTCCCATCATGAGGAGGAGTACATGGAGATCCGGCCGCTTGAGGAGTTGCGTGCCGCGGACGATCTGTCGCTGGCGTTCAACCCCTGGGGACTTGGCGGCCGTATGAGGCCCGAAAACGCTGCGGAGTTCCAGCAGCGGCAGATCGCCGACTGCGACCTGGCGGAGGGCGTCGCGGCAGGAACACGCGATTCCTTCGAGCGGCTGCGCACCATCTTCGCCTACGGCGTGCTGTGCTACGACGTGTACACCATTGTCAGCGACCAGGCGCTCCTCATCTACGAGCAGGCGTTGCGCGACCGCTTCATGGAGTGGTGCGCCGGCACCATCACCTTCCGTTTCCCCCATTCCCCGGACGTCTCCTACACCGTCACGTCGTACGACGACGTCAAGAAGCGCGCGGACAGGATGACGCGGCAACGCGCGAAGCTGGTCGTCGCCACCCGCGCCATCGAGTTCAACGGGATGCTGCACGGGCTCCGCCTGTGGGCGCGCACGGCGGGTCTGCTCCGCGGGCGTCGCAGCCGCGCGGTCGAAGACGCGCTGGCCAAGCTGCGTAACTACGTTGCCCATCCCTCCGGCCACCATGTCGATACCCCCGTCGGTGCGGCCCGGACGGTGCGGGACCTGGCGGAGCTGATCAACCAGTTGTGGGGGCAGGCCACTCCCGACGGGCGCCTGTACCCGGCACCTCTGCACCGGGAGATCGCCGTACTGAGCTGGAACGGTTCCGGGCGGGCGCGGATGGAGCCCGCCGACGCGCTCACCACCCCCGACCCAACGGAAGATCAGGAGAGCGACGAGTACCAGCACGTCGTGGTACGGGCCATCCCCTTCATCCCGGGCAGTCGCTGGAATGACGCTCACTGGGCGGAGTTCGACACCCGCTACGAGACCACACGGTTCCCCACGGAATACCTGTGGGGACCGGGCACGCGAGAGGAGGCCCGGGCGTGGCTGGAGCACGAGCGCCCCGAGGGGGACAGCGTCGACTTCACTGACCGAGTGTTCCTCGTCCAGGACCACGAACGCCTGCTGCCGCCGATGCGGCCGGCGGTAGCGGCCGGGCTTCCCGACGACGAACGCGTCGGGGTCTGGCATGCCGTGCGGGCCGACTTCCCCGACGACGCCTTCGCGCACGTCCGAGGCTCCAGGGATAGCGGTGCTGGTCACGCCCGACGCCCCGGAGACTGTCCTGCCTGTTCCGCCGAAGTCCTTGGCTCCGGCTCCTATAACGAAGCCCTTCGCGCCGCGGCAGCCGTTCTCGGACCGATCGAGGCGGTACAGCTGCCCTCCATCCGACTCCCCTTGTCGATCTTCTGGCCCGACCGGCCGTGAGCGGCACAACACCAGGAGACGGGTGGCAGGCCAACAACATCAGTCACCATCGGACACGGCCGCGACTGCGCCATCACGACAGGAGCCACGCTGATCGGCAGCCCGCCGCCCGGCCCCCGGGAAGGCCCAGGCCCGTGCCAGGGTAATCCCCGTGAACCCCATGATCCCCGCACACGTCCCCGACGAGCCACCGCTCACCTACGCCGACAGCTTCGACATACCGGTCCTGTTCCGTAACGGACCCGCGGACAAGCCCAAGAGGCAGTGGCGGACCAACAAGCACAAGCCGTGGACCGGGTCGGACGGGTTCCCGGCAGCGGACGGCTGGTACGCCCCGACCACCACGTGGCGCGAGATCATCAAGGCCGCCACCGAGGTCGGCCGCGATATCACCCCGCACCTGCAGAACCAGCCGCAGTACGCGCACGGGGAACTCGTCGCCCGGGTTTCCCCGCTGTACGCCTACCTCGGCGCTCACCCCGTTAAGCCGCGGCACCCCGTACCTGGCGCCAAGGGCCGGCGCCTGACCCTGAACCCGGTCTACGCGCACGGGACTGAGCGCACGGCGAAGAACGCCGCCGCCTACCGGCTGGGCATGACGATGACCGAGTGGGCCTGCCGTTCGCTGCTGGGCCTCGGGCAGACCGAACATCTCGAACTCGGCGGCCCCATCCCCGCCCTGAGCAAAACCTTCAAGGACCCGAAGAAGAAGCTGCCCGACCTGTGGGGACGGCACGAGGCGGAGGAGATGTACTGGCTGATCGAGGCCAAGGGCGGCAACGTCGGCGTTGGCACGCTCCGCAAGGGGTGGGCACAACTGGAGGCTGGCAGCAAGATACTCGGCTCGTACGCGCACCGCACCGTCCTGGTCGGAGCGTCCGTGCGGCCCGGAGACGACCTCTTCCTCACCATCGACCACGACCTGCACCCCGGCCAGCCGCCGCTCCACCCGGACGGATCCGGCACCGATGACGAGGCAGCGGCGAGCCCGGGCAACCTCGAAGACCACCTCGGCGATAGCGACGACGCGCTCATCGGCGCGGCCCGCGCCCAGATGCTCGCCTACCTGGCGCTGCGCTCGGCTCCCGCCTCTCATCTGCGCACGGTGCCGGTGCCGGCCGACCGCGCTTCCCGACACCGGCGCTCCGGGCTGACCACCCCTCTGGAGGACGACGACCTTACCCTCGCCTTGCGGGCTGACGCCCGCGGAGCAGCGCCCCACGTCGAGCAGCACACCCTGCGCGCGGGCATCCGCACCCTGGGGCTCGACGACTTCCTCACCTGTCGAATCCCCGGAACCGAGGTCCACCTCGGCATGTCCCGGAAGCTGTTCGCCGCCTGCGAGCGCCTCCACGAGGAAGATCTCGCCATCGCCCGGCGCACCCCGGGGCTGCGCGCCGAGGACCAGCTGGCGGTCGACCAGGGGCTCAGCGAGGATGCTCAGGAAGAACAGCGACTCACCCAGCGGCGGATCTTCCGCGAGCAGCAGGAGGAAGCCCGTCCCCGGCTGCGCCCCCTTCTCCGTGACGCCTACGAGCGGGGTGCGACGAGCGACTGGAGCGACCTGCTGCGCCGTCCCCAGGAGCCGGAGCTCGACCTGGAGGGCAACGAGGGTCTTCTCGAAGCGGCGACCCCGGAGACGTACCTGGCCGTCAGCCGCTACGACCTGCCCCCGATCCGCGCCTAGCCCGTGGCGATGTGACTGAGCCGCGCCCAGTTGACCGCTTTGAGCACCAGAGGTGGCCGCGCGTTCCGCCTGCAGACAGGATCCCCTCGATGTTTCGATCAACCCCCTGCGAACGTTCGGGTGACGCGGCGGCGCGTCACCCCGGCGACCAGGGGGCCTGCCCCCGGTCGCTGTGGTCAAATCCAGAGCGGTGGGCCCGGCGGGGTCCCTGCCCTGTGCTCGACCCGACATCGAGCACGCCGTGGAGAAGCCAACTCGGCCGGCACCGCTGCACGGTCCGCATGTTCCTCGTGGCTCTCCGCCGCGCGCTGTGTCGGGACGGCTCCGCGGTGTTGAGGGACTCCGAGTCATGAAGACAACCGCCGTCGAACGTCGCGCCGAACTGCTGCGTCTGTACACCGGGTTGCCCTGGCAGTCCGCCCTGCGCCGGGTCGAGGCCGCCGCGCCTGGATCCTTGCTGATCCCGCAGCCTGACGTCGACCAACTGCTGCTGGAGGCCCGGGTGATGGCCGCACTGGCATGGCGTCGGATCACCACTCTGCACCCCTGGGGTATCGAATACGTGGACCCGCGCTCCGACCGCCTCCTGATCCGATTCGAGGCCGACCCGGTCGACCGGCGCGACCCGGACGAGACCCAGGCCCTGGACCTGGCCGAGGCGCTGCTGCCGCGCGCCGACGAGTACGGCGACATCAAGGGGGTGCCCGGGGCACGTACCCACGTCGAGCGCGGGCAGGTGATGCTCCGCGTGCTGGACACGTCCGCCTCCGTCACCCTGCTGGGTCTGGACCCCGACGAGTGGCTGCGCGCGGTCGACGTCCAGGACCAGCAGATGGGCGCCTACGGCATGACGCCGTGCCACCGCGACCTGCCAGCCCGGTGGCACCCGGCCGAGCGTCCCTACCGGCGGCCGGGCCGCCGCGGCACCGCATCGGCCTGGCTGACCAGCGGGCTGCTGCGCCGGGTCGGCCTGATCCGCACCCTCGGGGCGCCGCTGGCCGTCACCGGCTGGCTCGGTCACCACGAATGCGGCGGTGGCGAACGCTGGGTCATCGACCCCACGTTCGCGGAAGGTTCCGGCGCCACCGGCCACCGGCGGCTGATGGCGCTGCTCGCGGCGCCCGACTGGGGCCTGCCCCTCGCCTCCGTGGACGAACACTGCACCTGCCATCTGCCGCCCGGCTACAGCGACCAGTGCACCGCCGTCGCCGCCGGCCTAGCCGAGCGGCCCGGAGTGCTGGAGGTTCGCGCCATCCAGCGCCGCGGCGACCGCTTGAAATGGATCCAGGAACACCGCCCAGCGATCTACGCCGCCCAGCAGCAGCTTGCCTACTCCATGCCCGCCTGGGTCGACCGCTGGCTCGAGCGCGGTGGATCTCCTGCTTCGCGGGTACCGGTCCGCCTCGTCCCCAACCTTCGCTGATAATCACTGTCAGCTCATGAGTCCTACCCGACCACACCCATCCCTGCGCCCACTACCTGCACAGATGCGACGGAAATCGAACGCGATGCAATAACCGTATGCGATGCTCTGCCTTCCCCGAGGACCTGATCGCTGCCCCCTCTGCCTGGGATTGGACCTGTCGGAGCCTCGCTGATCCGGTCCACCGTGAGGGGACGACGGCACTGCGTCGGCGCCTGCTGGAGCTGTCGGTCCAGCTGTGGTGGCACCCGTACTGGCATGATGCCGGGACCGGGCAGCGGGTGCGCACGGCGGTGCGGGAGCTGGAAGCCGGGGCCGGGTAGGTGGACGGCCCGAGTGGTGGCCTGCGGACGGCCGGATCCCTTCCGGCCGAGATAACGCTGACCTTGCCGGATGGGCAAACCGTTCGGGTCGGTCTCCACGAACGGCGGAGGTGCCCGGCCCGTTTCCATGGCGCTATCTCGTCGGAGTCCCTTCCTCGGTCGCGCGCCCGGACGGGGTCGAGGCCGCGGAGTACACGGTCTGGGTAACCGCGCGACAGCTGACGCCCACCGAGGGCGTGGATCTGTCCGGGGTACCGACGCGTCGTCTGCCAGGTCCGCCGCCGCGCCCGGCCCCGGCTGGGTGGTCCGTCCCACCCCCGAGCGCCTGGGGCGGACGGTCGTGCATGACGCCATGTGCCGGCATGCAGCAGGCGGCGGGACCGAGCTGGGCACGCTGGAGGCCGTGGACGCGCTGATGCAGGACGGGGCGCGCGCCTGCACCGACTGCGACGCCTCCGCCGTTCTCATTCCGGCGCTCGAACTCGGCCATGAGCGCGGATAGCGGCATGGGCCGGCGAGCACGACGAGCGTGCGAACTCCGGCGAATCCCCCGGGAGAGCGCCTGGGTCGCGCTGTGCGCAGCGTCGTCGTAGACAGAACCTATGAGCCATGAGACTGGCGGTCACCGGTCTGTTCAGCGGCGCGGCTGCCGGCCACCGCATTCGGGACGGCTTCCGTAGCGCGGCAGTAGAAGGCTGAGCTCAGCAAGCGTCAGCGGATGGGAAGCGCCTGTCTGCGAGGCAGATACGGACTGTCCCGTCGACTAGGCGATGAGTCTGGCCGCTGCTCATGCAGCAAGCACACAGCCGCTGCTGTAGGGGCCCCGCAGCCGCGCTGACGAGGCTGTCTGGGCCGCACCGCCCCCCCCCTGACACCCCATCAGAGCGAGCGTCAAATGAGCGTCACGAGCGTCAATTCAGCGTCAAGATATCGCCCGTAACGCCCACAACGCACATAATGCGCACGCACAAAACCGCAGGTCAGGAGCCCTTTGCGGCCGGTTCAAGGATCGCGACACACTCCACGTGGTGCGTCATCGGAAAGACGTCAGAAGGGGGAGGACCTGACGTATTCGCAGGTCAGCCGCCATTTGTAGCCCCGCCGAAGGACCCCACGGACGCCCGGAGCGTCAAACGAGCGTCACGGCCGAGGCATGAGCTGGCCTCCGCCCAACGAGGCTCAGCCAGCGGTAGGCGCTGGCGCCGCCCCGCCGACGTCGACCCACATCCCCGTGACTACGCCCCACGGAAGGCCATGGAGTGAGGAACCTACCCCTCCTCATGCCCTGCGGTTGGCATCAATCCTCGTCAGCTGAGAGCAGGCTGGCAACTGCCACGACAAGCAGGCGACGGCCGCGGAGGGGTGTGGGACGACATGCGCGAGCCAGGCAGTATTCCGACGGAGATGGACCGGTTGAAAGGGCACGCTGAACGCGCCTTCGTCGAGGTGCAGAGGGCCGATACAAAAGCAACGGCGTTGTGCGGAATAGCCGGTGGCCTGCTGGCTGCAGGGGTTGCCGTGCTGTCGAGTGCACACTGCATGCCCCCCATCGCGGTGTTGTCCCTTGTCCTGATGTGTCTGTTGCTGATGGCCGCGATAGGGGCTGCGCTGCTCGTGCTGCGGCCCGTGGTCCCAAGGGCGGGGCTTCTACCGGCTCCTCGACGGCGTCACCATCGACGACGCCGAGGTCTTCAACGACAAGCTGCGCGAGTGGGAGGACTACTACAACTACCATCGCCCCCACGGCGGCCTCGGCGGCCAGACCCCCTACGAACGCCTCAAACAGAAGACCACGGCCCAGGCGTAATCGGTGATCGTCAGTGGCACACCGACACAAGGCATACGCGGGCTCGGCCCCCATCACCAGAGCCTCCGGCAAAAGCCTTGATCGTCCACCATCGCAAGGTGAAGAACCAGCGACTGGCCGCAGTCGGCTACGTCTGGTCCTTTGCCGCGCTGTCCGGATCCCGCGGCGCCCGCGGCCACTACGACCGCCGCAGAAGCATCGGAGACCGTCACACTGCAGCTCTGCGCAACCTCTTCAACCGGCTCCTCGGCCAGCTCCACCACTGCCTCATCACACGCCAGACCTACGACGAAGACACTGCCTTCCCCACCCCGCTGCCGGTCTCGGCTTGACGCCATAGACCGATCGGATGTCTCGATGCCCGGCATCGGCGTCAGGACCGCCGCAGTCCTCCTGACCACCGTCGGCGACGGCACCTCGTTCCCAAGCGCCGCCCACCTGGCCTCCTACGCCGGCCTCGCCCCCGCCACCAGGCAGTCGGGATCCTCGATCCACGGCGAACATGCTCCGAGAGGCGGGAACCGGCAGCTCAAACGCGCGATGTTCCTCTCCGCGTTCGCCGCCCTCCACGACCCCGCCTCCCGCACCTACTACGACCGCTGCCGAGCCCGCGGCAAAACCCACACCCAGGCCCTCCTCCGACTCGCCCGCCACCGCATCAGCGTCTTGTTCGCCATGCTCCGCGACGGAACCTTCTACGAACCCAGAACCCCACGCCTCGCTTGACGAAGGACATAGAGGCACCCCCCAACCTGGCCGGGCACAGCGGCCGGTCGGTACACGGCGCGCAGGCTA
>NZ_JAERRH010000047.1 GCF_016741855.1 Streptomyces musisoli
CTATGGCTACGACATCTACGTGCGTCACGCCGGCGCCAACGGCGTTCACGGCGGGCGGCCCCGCGGGCCTGGCGGTCTATCTGCTGACGGTGGTCCTGGCGTGGACCGCGGGGCAGTGGCGCAGGGCGCAACGGGAACGGACGAGGGCGGAGACGCGCCGGGGTCCTTATCGCGGCCCGGACCTCGGGGACGTCCTCACGGCCCTGGGCTCGGCGAAGAGTTCGCCAAGATGCTGCCGTGATATCCCGGACAAGGCAGGGCGGGGAAGGCCGGGCGGGCCCAGGTTGTAGTCGCGCGGACCCGGCCCGCGCGGCCGCTCTCGCGTCACGGTGCGCTGCGCGCACTGTTGCTCCCCGGCCCGTCGGCAGCGTGCCCGGTTCACGTCAGCGTGTCCTGATACCCGATCTCACCTCGACGCACCGCGCCCGCTCCGGCCACCTCCGCCGCCTCCGCACCGGCGCGGATCAGCGCGGCCACCGCCCGTGATGTCGTCCGCTCCGGCCAGGCGAAGACGACCGTGGTGGGCGGCGCGTCGAGCAGCGGCACGCACGCCACGTCGGGCCAGGCGCGCCGGCGCACCGACTCGGGCAGGACCGCGACCACCTGGCCCAGCGCGACCAGCTGCATCACCTGCGAGATGTCACGCACCTCGGGCTGACGGCCATCGGTGGCGTCCGCCTCGTCACCGGGCCATCGGGGCAGCGGTTCGCCGGCCAGGTCGGCGAGCGTCAAGGCGGCGCGGCCGGCGAGCCGGTGGGCCCGGGGGAGCACGGCCATCTGGTCCTGGGTCAGCAGCGGTTCGGTGTCGAAGCCCGCGAGGTCGTCGTAGGGCGCGGTCAGGAACGCGACGTCGGCCCTGCCGTCGCGCAGCATCGGAGCCTGCTCCCCGATGCCGCAGACGATCACCTCGATGGCGACGGCGTCCGGATCGCGGCGGTAGTGCTGCAGGATCGACTCCAGCAGTCCCGCATCCCCGTTGGGCTTCATGGCCAGTGTGAGCTTCGGATCGGTCCGTGCCGCCCGCTGTGCACGCCGGACCGACGCCGTGACCGCGTCCAGTGCCTTGCGGCTCTCGGTCAGGAAGACCTGGCCGGCGCCGGTGAGCCGCACCGATCGGCTGGTGCGTGCCAGCAGTTGCACGCCCATGCGTCGCTCCAGCCGGGCGATGGCGCGGGACAGCGGCGGTTGTGCCATGCCCAGGCGCTGTGCGGCGCGGCCGAAGTGCAGTTCCTCGGCGACGGCGACGAAGTAGGCGAGCTCACGCGTCTCCGGCACATCCATACCCGCAAGGTATCGTTCGAGACGCTACGGGTGTTGGCCGGCGCGCTCGGTGCGGTGGTGTGCTGGACCCATGAACGAAACCATGATCACCCTGGTGACCGGCGCGAACAAGGGCATCGGCCGCCAGATCGCCGCCCAGCTCGGAGCCCTGGGCCACAGCGTCGTCGTCGGCGCCCGCGATACCGAACTCGGCCGGAAGGCCGCCACCGAACTGCGGGAGAGCGGTGCTGATGCGACTTCGGTCATGCTCGACGTGACAGACCCGGACTCGGCCGCCGCGGCCGCCGCCGAGATCGAATCCCGCTACGGCAGGCTCGACGCCCTGGTCAACAACGCCGGTATCAGCGTTCCTCCGGGCAGCGACCCGGGCGACCAGCGCCCGAGCACGGCGGACATGGACGTCCTGCGCGCCGTCTTCGAGACCAACTACTTCGGGGTGATCGCCGTCACCAACGCGATGCTGCCGCTGCTGCGCCGATCGGCCTCGCCGCGGATCGTCAACGTGTCCAGTTCGGTGGGCTCGCTCACCATCAACGCAGACCTGAAAGGCACCGACGGACCGCCGCTGATGCCGGTCTCCGCCGGGTACGCCACCTCGAAGACGGCGCTGACGGCGCTCACCCTGCAATACGCTTGGGACCTGCTGGCCGAGGACATCAAGGTCAACGCCGTCTGCCCCGGCTACGTCGCCACCGACCTGAACGGCCACCGCGGCCACCGCACGCCGGCCGAAGGCGCGGTGGCCGCCGTCCGGATGGCCACCATCGGCGCCGACGGACCGACCGGCACCTTCACCGACGACGAGGGCCCGGCACCCTGGTGAACCGGCCGGGGATTCTCCATCCGACGCGTTCCCCGGCCCGGTCTTCGGAAGACCACACCCCGCCCAGTGGCCTGGGGCCCTGGGGCGGGCAGGTCCGTGTGGTCTTCCCAAACGGTCCGGATCGGCCCGAGCCGACACGACCTGCCTGCCGACCCAGCGGCCGCAGGGGCGTCCTACCCGGTCGGCAGAGTTACCCGGTTCGATCTCGGGGCCGGCGCGTCCGGTCTCGGGCCGGGGTCTGAAGCCTCAGACGGAGACTCCGGCACCGCCGTAGGCCTTGGAGGGCTTGTAGTTCTTGGAGCCCTTGTACTCGGCCGTGTAGCCGCCACCGAGCGCCTGGACCCATGCCTGAGGATCTCCGGCGTACTGCTTGGTGTGCAGCACCGCATCGCCGTTGGCGTCGGTGATGGCGGTACCGGCCGCCTTGTTGTTGATCATGAAGACGATTCTCTCGCCCTTGACGGGCTCGCCGTCCTCGTCCGTGAGGTTTGCGGTGACCGAGTCCGATATCAGGCTCGACAGCCTGCCGGACCCATCCGAAGTGGTCAGAATGGTCGCCTTCGGCCCGCTCGGCTGAGCCGGCGTACCGTGGACCCGTTGCCCACCTGCCTCTTCAGCCTGTCGTTCTCTTCCTGCAGCTCCCTGTTCTTCGCCATGAGAGCTTCGATCATCTTCTGGTCGGTGTCCGACATCGCGCGTTCTCCTCGCTTTTCGCGCCCAGGGGTGGGCGCCTGCACTGCGAGTCTGTCCGGCTGGATATGCCGACGTCATGCGCACTTGAACTATTCGAGTGAAAAGAGGCATCTATGTGCCGTTTCTGGATACGGCGCAGCGATGACCGCGAACAACCCGCCGGGCTCATGGCAACCTGGCCATGGTCCTTGCGGCAGGGCTTCACCCGTCTGTCAGCCCAACTGGCCTTTCCTGCCACCACGTTGCAATGGCTCAGCGCGACGGCCCCGCACCCCGGTGAGGGGGGCGGGGCCGTCGGTTGCCCAAGCGCCGCTGTGAGCGCAGGCCGCCCTAGCTGCTGCCGGTGTGTCGTCGGCGCATCCACCACACCATGGCCGCGCCGGCGGCGAGCGCTGCGGTGGCGATGCCTGCGATCAGGCCGACGGGGGCGCTGGATCCGGTGTCGGCGAGGTCGCCGTCAGGGTCGGCGGGGGGTTTGTCGCCGTCGCCGGCCCGGGAGGGGCTGGGCGCCGGTGCCGGCGGGTTGTCGGTCGGCGTCGGCCCTCCCCCGCCGGTCGACGTCGGTGTCGGCGTCGCCGTGTGTGTCGGCGTGGGTGTCGGGGTGGGCGTGTCGCCACCGTCGTCGCTCTTGCCCGCGCTGTTCCCGCCGAGCATCAGCATGCCGTCATGGTCCGCATCGTCGGTCGCGGCCTTGACCGCCGTGTCCTTCGTGCGCGGTGTGTAGGGGTTCTCCGCGCGGAACTGCAGACGCGTGATGTTGCGCTTGGGCTGCTTGGAGAAGTCGACTCCGCCGACGGTGATGACCCAGACTTCTTCGCCCTTGGTCAGCTCGTACTTGAACTCGCCTTCCTTGAAGATCTTGACGTACCTGTTGAAGACGTCGGTCTTCTTCCAGCCCTGGTGGGGCGCCCGCAGCGGCCACCGCTTGACGTCGTTGCTGTTGATGATCTTGCGGTAGTCGGTGGGCTGCCGGGCGTCCTGCTGCCGGATCCATTCCGCGGCGACCCGGGCGGTGTAGACGCGGCGCAGGTCGGCGTACTCCGGCTTGGTGTTGATCCACTTTTCGACTTCGGGGACCACCGTGCGCCTCAGGACGCGTTCGTTGTGCTCGATCTCTTCCCTGCTCAGCTGATCCTGGCAGGACTCCCCGCCGCCGGGGCCGGGGGTGTTGACGTCGGCGTACTCGGACTGGAGCTTGAGGGGGGCGTCGAGGATGTAGATCCCGCCGTCCTGTTCACGGACCTTCGCGGTCTTCGGCTCGATCCAGTTGCGGCCGGAGTGCAGGCATGGCCAGCCGTTGACCTTGGCGAGGCCGTCCCAGGCGGCCTTGCCGACATCGGTCTTGGGGTCCATCGCCTTGTAGAAGTCGTGCTTGAGCTGGAGGTCGGCTTCCAGCAGGACGCGACCGGCGTCGGTGGAGGCGAACTTGTCGTCCATGATCGTGCCGGGGGTGTCCGGGTTGAGGTTCACCCAGAACTTGTCCGGGGTCAGGGCCAGCCAGGTGAAGAAGGCGTCGGAGATCATCTGCGCCTTCTCCTTGCCGCCCCAGCCGCCGGACTCGCCCGGGGCCTTCTTCGCGGAGAACGCGTAGTCCAGGCCCTCGCCCCTGACCGGCTTTCCGACGTACTTCAGGTCCAGGGAGGTGAAGTCGATGCCCCCCGGCCCCTTGGGGAAGCGGCCCCCGGACGCCTGTTCACGGCGCTTGAGGAAGTCAGCCATGTCCTTCGGGGTCGGCTTGGACTGCTTGATCTGGTCCACCGCGCCGCCACGCGACCCGCTGTTCTTCGACGGATCGGCGTTCATGTAGGGGGCGTTGTACCGGTAAGGGCTGTTGTTGGCCTTTGCCGGCGCCTTCTCGACGGCGTTGGAACGGTGCTCGTGGATCGTGACGCGTTCGCGGCCGAGGGCGTCCTTGCCCAGGTTCTGGCGCATCTCGTTGAAGAACTTCTGGCCGTTGCGGCCGCGTTCCTCGGCGAAGACGAACCGGATCTTGTAGCCGGACCTCTTCCAGCTCTCGTTCCTGGACAGTGCCAGGTCCTTGGGCTTCTGGCTGTCCTCCGGCTTGTTGTTGGACTTGATCTCCACGATTTCGCGGGTCTTCTTGTTGATCGCGTCCAGGATCCGGCGGTGGACCGTGCCGGTCTTCGGGTCCCGGACCTTGATCTCCTTCTGGCAGATCCAGTCAGGCCCGACCAGGCCGAAGTCCTTGACGACCTTGGCTTCGAACGCCTTGCCCCGCGGGTCGTGGCCGGACTGCGGGATGTACTTGCCGTCCCGCCAACCCTCCCAGTCCGTCGTCCACTTGCTGCCCGGCCTGGCGATCTCCTTGGCGTAGTACGCGTACACGCGCCGCGGGTCGCCCTTGCCGTAGGCGTCGGGGTCGGTGCCGACCTTCTTCAGGAACGCGGCGCGTTCGGCCGGGTCGGCGGGCAGCTCCAGGCCGTCGTACTGCTTGCCGGGGTTGGTGTAGTCGAACTCGTCCCACTGCGACTTCGGACGGCTGGTGTCACCGGTCGGGAGACGGCCGGGGCGCACGTTCCTCAGCCCGTACAGCTCGTCGCACCGCTTCCCCGGCGACAGCGGCTTCTCCTTCGCCACGGCAGTGCCGTTCAGCGCCGGAAGCGCCCCGGTGGCGAGAACGGCGGTGCAGGCGAACGCGACGGCGCTCCTGGTCCAGACGCGCAGGTGGCCGGTTCTTATCTGGTACTTCATGTGAAGCAGGTCTTCCCCAAGGGCCCAGTGGGGACGGGTCCCGTGCGCCGCCAGGGCCCCCGTAGTCATGGGTGGCACACAGGTTGCACCACCCTAGATGCTCAACTTCCGCCGTCTGCAGGGAAAGTGACGCATGTCCCGGCGTCGCCTCGGCATGTACACACGACCATTACAAGCAGGTTCCGGTGCCGCGCTAGGGTCACCTCCATGGAGGAACAGCAGCGCATGGATGAGAAGGAGTGGGCGGACAACCCGCGGCTGAACGCCTGGACCGCCGCACAAGCCGCCTCGTTCGCAACGTGCTCCCCGTTCGACAGGGGCGGATGGGACTTCAGCGTCGAATCCCTTGACCGGCTCGAAGACCTGCTGCGCCGCCGGTTCACCTCCTACGAGGACATCACCGCGGCACATGACACCCAGCTCGTCACCCTCGCCGCCTGGTACCTCGGGGAAGTCCACATCCGCCACCACGGCGCGCAGTGGCAGTGCCGGCCCGAACCCGACCCCCAAGGCCTCGGGAACGATCAGCCCTACGTCACCGTCCCCTCCGACCGCGCCGACGAGTACCCACCGGCCGACGACGACCCGGACGAAGACGGCCGCCCCCTCACCGTCCCCGCCCACGAACTGGACGCCCTGTTCCTGCGCGGCCCCGATCACCGCCTCCGCGACACCCTCACCCGCTACCAGCCCCGGGACCGGTGACCGGCAAGCCCCTCCCTGCCCGGCTCACCGGCACGACCGGCAGTGACGATCCGGCCGAAGCCGTAGACGAGGGCCATACCCCGCTTCGTACGGCCGCGGCACCACTCGATGGTGTTGCGCCGCCCGCAGGTCTCGATCCACGCAGTGAGGTTTTCCGGACGAAATGATCCCGTGAGGCGACTCGGCCCGGATCCCGTGAGGCGACCGCCCGTAATTCCGCGAGCCGCGAGGAGTCCCGCGGCGCCCGGCGGTCTTACTGTCGAACCACGGAGGAGGCCTTCTGATGCGCAGCGTGACCTATTCGATGAGCGTCTCGCTCGACGGCTACATCGTCGGGCCGGACGGCCACTTCGACTGGACGGCGCCCGACGAGGAGGTGTTCCGCTTCTGGATCGACGAGATCCGAGAGGTCGGCGTCCACCTGCTGGGGCGACGCCTGTACGAGACGATGCTGTACTGGGAGAGCGCCGATCAGGATCCTTCGCTCGACGACTCCATGCTCGAGTGGGCCGCGCTCTGGAAGCCGCTCCCCAAGGTGGTGTTCTCCACCACGCTGCCGGCGGTGCGGGGCCATGCCCGCCTGGCCTCCGGCGGTCTGGCGGAGGAGATCGAGCGGTTGCGAGCCGAGCCGGGGGAGGGCGACATCGCGATCGGCGGCGCGACCCTCGCCGCCGAAGCGGCCGCATCGGGCCTGATCGACGAGTATCGGACCGTGGTCTACCCGGTGCTGGTCGGCGGCGGCATCCCGTTCTTCCCCCGGCACGAGCGCCGGGTGGATCTCGAACTCGTCGAGACCCGCACCTTCAGCTCACGATTCGTCTACCTCCGCCACCGCGTGGCGCGTTAGTGCGACTGCACAGGTTCGCCGGACTGGAAGGCCATATAAGGCACGGTCGCCCTCCCCGTCCGGATGCCCGCCCGCCATGAGACTTGACGAGGAGCACCCAGGCGCCTCGTCAAGGATTGGCGAGGCGCGCACTCGTCCGCCACCGATCGCAGCAAGATCGTGCAAACGATGCTGAAAATTGTCGTCCCGGCGATGTCACGCTGCCCTTCACGCATCAGGCGCCGGGACAGTGGCGCACGGCCGCGCGTCACGCCCAAGCGCCCGCCCCAGGACGCCATCACTGACCAGCAGCATGGATCCCAACGCCCCTGAACATGCGCGAATCTTCAGCCCGGCAACTGCGTGAGGCGCTCGAGGTCGTCGTGCACGGCCTCCTGCTCCTTCGAGGTGAGGTGGACTGCGGTGGCCGCGGCGATCGCGGACCTCGCGGTTTCTTCGTCGCCGGCACGAGTGGCGACGTCGGCCCGCAGTACGAGGAGCCGCAGCAGTTGCACAGGCGTGGGCCGCTCGTCCTGTAGGTGCAGCGCCCGGTCGATGATCTTCGCGGCGCCCGCCAGGTCCTCCTTGGAGTCGGCGAGGAGGGAGGCGTAGTGCAGGGCCCGGGCGAAGGTCTCGTCGGGGGCGGGTCGGTGGTGCTGGTTGTCGCTCGTCCGCTGCCCTATGCGGATGCAGTTGCCGCCCGGATCGGTCATGAGGAACTGCCGCACGCCGTGTGACGTGTTCTTCAGCTGCCCGAATCGCGGCAGCCCGCGGTTCGGTACTCGCCCGTACGCCGCCTTCAGCCTGGTCCGAAAGGTCTCGTGCAGCCCGTCGACGTCATCGGTCTGGACGATGCACGTGCTGAAGGAATCGGCCGGCTCGTAGTGCTTCATCCCGAAGAAGTGGAGCTGTATGCCGCCGTGCTGGACGACTGCGTAAGGATTGGGGCTCTTCTGCTGGAAGGTCACCTCGAAGCCAAGGGTCGTGTAGAAGTCGAGAACCGGCCGGATGGTCCGACACGGCAGGATCGGAATCGTCTTCTCGCTCACCCCACCCACTCTAGTCAAAATTGAATAGCGGGGGAGGGGTATCGGTGCCGTGGGCGCCAAACCACCGCCGCCAGCCAGGGGGTGTCGCCAGTCGGTGGGGACGAGGCAGGCGTCGGCTGGCCTCGTCCCGGCCGGGCCGCGTGAGGGCGGCGCGGCGAAGGTGGCTGCAGCGGGGTATGTGTGTTCGGTGACCGCCACCGTGGAACGGAGGGCGGTTCAGGACACCGCGGGAGCGACGTCCGTGACCTCGCTCAGCCGGACCGTGCACAGCCCGCGGGGCTCGCTCTTCACCTCCGTCACCTTGAGCTGGGTACCCGGGGTGAGGATGTATTCCTCCTCGCCGGTGAAGGCGGAGAAGCGCTTGATCCCGACCGCCCGGGCAGGCGTCACCTCGAAGAGGGTCCGCTTGCCGCGACTGCCCAAGAACGCCCTGGCCACCTTCAGCTCGGAGGTACACGAGGAGACGCCCCACCAGGTCACCGTCCGGCCCACCGGATACTGCGCCCGAAGATCCAGCGACACCCCGCGCCACAACGGCTGCGTGTAGGACGGCAGTTCCGAGACCGCCGAGAACAGCAGCCGCAGGTACGGCAGGTAGGGCGTGACCCTGGTGCGGTCGGGGGAGCGCAGAACGCTGTTGATCTCGCGGTAGAAGGCCGACTCACAGGTGTAGAGGTGGAGCGCGGCGATCGCGTCGGCGGACAGGCCGCCGCCGGCCGCCTGGTCCGCACGCCGCTTGCCGAAGTCGTGGGAGCGCCGGATGTGCCCGGTGAGTCCGGACAGTGCCGCGGAGACCGGGGCGACGGCGCCCTGGAAGTCCATCAGCGGCGTGTCGAAGACACCGGTGATCGCGGGCAGGACCAGGCCCTCGTCCTTGACGCTGGTGAGGCGCTCCAGGTACAGCTGGT
This sequence comes from Streptomyces musisoli, assembly GCF_016741855.1. Taxonomy (GTDB): domain Bacteria; phylum Actinomycetota; class Actinomycetes; order Streptomycetales; family Streptomycetaceae; genus Streptomyces; species Streptomyces musisoli. Next base: position 8,998 of record NZ_JAERRH010000047.1, read on the forward strand.
GCAGGTTCATGGTCGACTCGATGAAAGCGCCCATGCGCGCCGAGACACCCCCGTCCGCACCGCCCACGCCGGCCGCCGGCACGTTCCACCCCTTGCTCGGCAGCCAGTCGATGCGGTCGGCGCCCAGCGAGGCCAGGGCGTCGTTGACCTGGGCGAAGTGGTCGCCCTCGCAGAAGATGTCGCCCTGTGCCGCCGGGTTCGCGTGGTCGAGGTGACGGACCTCGACGTCCGGGTACTTCTGCTGGAGCCGCAGGACGACCCGCTTCAGGCTGCGGGCGTGCGCCCCCCACCACGCGAACACGACCCCGCGGTCCTCCTCGGCCGCGTCCTGCTTGGCCTTGAGGATCTCCTCGACGATCCGCTCGGCGACCGGCCGCCAGAACGCCGTGTGCTGGTCGGCACCCATCGCCCCGTCGCCGCTCGCGGTCAGCGACGCGTTCAGCAGGAGCACACCCTGCGTCAGCATCGCCTGGAACCACTCCGGCGGCTGGACCGTGTCCCGCTCCTTCAGCAGCGCCCGCACGTCGGCGATCGGGGTCTTCTTGGCGATGCCGTACTTCCACATCGCCGCCGCCTTGATGAGGCACCGGATGCTGACGACCCGGCCGAACTGGCTGTCCTTCCAGTCGCTGAAGGTGTTGTCGAACATGGCTATGCCGGTGGCGCTCTCCGGCCGCGGGTACGGGTTCTGGCCGAAGACCACGACCTTCCACTTGTGCGGCGGGTTCGGCTTGAGTGCCTGGAACGTCAGCTCGCGGACCGGGACCACCTCATGGCTGCGGCCCTTCCCGATGAACCGTGCGGCGTCCGGCTGCGCTTCGATGACCGGCTTCAGCAGCGGGAGCCAGGCCTCCCCGCCGCCGTCGAAGAGCTCGGTCAGGGCGAGGGGGTCGTTCGCATCGCCCTGGGGCTTCGGCGGCTGGCCCGCAGCCGGGACGCCGGTCGTCGATCCGCTCACGGCGCAGGCGCCCTCGCTCGTCGTGGCAGAAGGAGGGGAGGGGGCGGGGGCGGCGGTCTCGGGCGCCGGCGCCGGCGCCGGCGCGGGGGCGACGGGCGTGACGGCCGTCGGCGGCACGATGCGTACCCGCTGGTCGACGGGCGCGTTCTCGATCCCGTGGAGCTGGGAGATGATCGTGGACCGCAGCTCGTCGTCGTCCTCGAACCAGTGGTCGTGGAAGAGCGTGTAGCCGGTCCACATCAGATTGGCGCACACCCGGGCCGGCACCTGGCCGGTCTGCGCTCCCATCCCGACCAGCGCCACGGACCGGATACTGCCCGGCTTCTTCTGGTTGTGCCGGTGGACGGCCTGGAAAGCGGCCGCGCACGCCAGCGCCACGTTCAGCGTGGCGCTCACGTTCTGCGAGGACCGCACCATCGTCGGCGTCGATATCAGGTACCGGGGGACGGTCGCGCCGGACGGGACGCAGACCGCGCTGCCCACCGGCATGGGGCCGGCGAACCGGTCGCGGATCGCCCGCTGGACGCGCACCTGGATGCCGGATCCCAGGTACCGCTTGATGACGGCGTCGACCCCGCCGTCCATTCGGCCCCGGGAGTTCGTGGGGGTGACCCAGGCGTCGACGTCCTCGTCGAGGATCGAGCCCTTGCGGATCTCGATGCCGGGGGTGTCGGCGAACGCGGCGCGCCACGCCTCCACCACACGCTCGTTGACGTCCGTCAGCACCACCCTGAGCGCGGGCAGCACAGTGCTCTCGGTCATCGTCCACTCCTGTCGTGCAACAGCGGTTCCAAGACCTCGAACGTATCGCCCACCACTGACAACGCAGCCCCCACAAGGGCCCGGTGACCAGCCGTCATGCAGCGCGGTCGGTGAGTGCCCGGCAGCGCAGTCGCGGCACGCCGCTCCCCGCGCGGGCGGGGCCCTCGCCCCCGGCGCGGTCGCATGGCGTGGCGCCGCGTGTGGTGGTGCGCCGCCTCTCAGCCGACGGTGGGCCGGTCGCTGCCCGGGAGCAGGCGTGCGTGCCGGCCCCGCGGGCAGGACAGCAGCCGCTCGTCGAGTCCCAGCCGCCGCGCCTCGGTCAGGAAGTCCTCGAGCGGTGAGCGGAAGACGGTGTAGTCGTCGTAGTGCACGGGCAGCACCCGGCGGGGGGCCAGGCGCCGGGCGAGTTCCGCTCCCTGCGCGCCGTCCATGGTCACCACGAAGCCGCCGGGCAGCTGCGTGCCGCCCAGGTGGAGGACGGCCAGGTCGGCGGCGGGGAAGCGGCGGGCGATCTCCTCCAGGCCGTCGAACAGCAGGGTGTCGCCCGAGACGTACAAGCGCAGCAGCACCGGCCCGGCGGCCGGGCCGAATTCCAGCATGCTGCCCATGACGGGCGGCAGCAGGCGGCGCAGCACGGGGTGCAGGGCGTGCCGTCCGGGCAGCGAGGTCACGCGGACCTGTGCGGTGCCGCGCCGCAGCGTGCAGCTCTCCCAGGTGCGCAGGCCTCCTGCCCGGTGAAACCCTTGCAGGGTGCGCAGCCGGCGCGCGGCGTGCGGTGTGGTGACGATCGGGAGCGAGTGGTCCAGGTGGCTTCTGGCGCGGCGGTCCCAGTGGTCACCGTGCAGGTGTGAGAGGACGACGCCGTCCAGGCGGGGCAGGTCCGCGGCGTCGAGGGCGGGTTCGGTGAGCCTGCGGCTGACCAGTCCGTATCCCAGGTGGGCGCGCTCGCCCCGGTGGAGGAGGTTGGGGTCCGTTAGCAGGGCCAGTGCGCCGAACCGCAGCAGGACCGTGGCGTTGCCGATGAAGTGGAGGTCGATGGCGTCGTCGAAGGCTGTCATACCGGTTCCTGCCCGGCGGGCGCAGCCCGTCTGAGGTCGGCACGGTCTGGTTGCCGGCCCCCGGGTTCCCCTCATGCCGGGGCGCATACACCGCGCCGGCCCTGAACAGGGGGCGGCCGATCACGCGGCGCGCGGCGTCACGACCGCCCGCAACCTTCGCACCTTAAGGCCTCACGGAACCCCCGGGCGGTGAACCGGGCGCCGGCACCCGCCTGCCGGTCCGACAGCCCCGCACCCCGCCCCCCCGCACCATGGCGAGCAGGCCGGTTGCACCTCCCCGCCTCCGGTCCCGAGTGGGCCTTTGTGTCACCTTCGCCAGAACAGGTGGTGCGTCACGCCGCTCGGGCTGGGCACGACCTCCAGGTGGAACCGGTCCAGCAGTTCGTCGGGGGACTCCCACAGTCGTAGTCCGGACCCGAGCTCTACCGGCGAGACCGCCACGTGCATGGTGTCGACGAGGCCGGCCTCGAGGAACTGCCGGATGGTGGTGACCCCGCCGCCGAGCCGGACGTCCTTGCCCTGTGCCGCTTCCCGTGCCTGTGCGAGGACGGTGGCCGGGCTGCCGTCGACGAAGTGGAACGTGGTGTCGGAGAGTGTGAACGACGGACGCGTGTGGTGGGTCATGACGAACACCGGTGTGCAAAACGGGGGCTCCTCTCCCCACCAGCCGCGCCACTCATGGTCCTGCCAGGGCCCGCGCTGGGGACCGAATTTGTTGCGGCCCATGATCTCGGCACCGATGTCGCGTGCGAAGTCCCGCGTGAAGTGGTCGTCGAGGCCCCGGCTCCCGCCGGGCTCCGTGCGCATGGGCCAGCTCGCCGTGGCTCCGGCCCAGGCGAACAGCCTCTCGGGACGGTCGAGGCCGAACGGACTCTTGAGGCTTTGGTGCTCACCGGCACCGATTCCGTCACTCGAGACGTTGAAGTTCATGACTCTCAGCAGTTGACCCACGGTTCCTCGTCACGTTGTCGCGTCACCGTGCGGCGAGCCGCCGCACATCATGACGTCGAACGGGACGCGGCCGGATCGACAGCGGCCCACAACTTTTTTCCGAGGCGCATCAGGATCGACAGCGCCCACCGCCTCTTCCACGGCGCCTCAGGAAGCCGCCCCGCTGGTCGGCGGCTTCCAAGATGCGTTCTCAAGCCGGCCTGACCGGTTCCGCATTCCCGGCTCCGTCACCTGCACTGCCGTACATCCCGCCACGGCCTACACACACCGTGTATACACACCAGGTATACACGGTGTGTAGAGTGCTGTGCATGTCCATCGGTCACACCCTTTTGGGGCTCCTGGAGGCCGGCCCGCGCCACGGCTACGACCTCAAGCGGGCCTTCGACGAGAAGTTCGGTCACGACCGGCCGCTGCACTACGGCCAGGTCTATTCGACGATGTCCCGGCTGCTGAAGAACGGTCTCGTCGAGGTCGACGGGATCGAGGCGGGCGGCGGTCCCGAGCGCAAGCGCTACGCGATCACCGACGCCGGGATCACCGACGTACAGCGGTGGCTGGCGACCCCGGAGAAGCCGGAGGAGTACCTCCAGTCGACCCTCTACACCAAGGTCGTCCTCGCGCTCCTCACCCATCGCGACGCCGCCGGGATCCTCGACACGCAGCGGGCCGAGCACCTGCGCAGCATGCGGATCCTGACCGACCGCAAGCGCAAGGGCGACCTCGCGGACCAGCTGATCTGCGACCACGCCCTGTTCCACCTGGAAGCCGACCTGCGCTGGCTGGAGCTGACCGCCGCGCGACTCGACAAACTCAGTGAGGCCGTGACCCGATGACGACTCCTCCCCCCGGTTCCCTGCTCACCGCGCGCGACCTGCGCAAGGCGTACGGCCCGACCCACGCGCTGGACGGCGCCGAGTTCTCCATCCACCCGGGCGAGGTCGTCGCCGTCATGGGCCCCTCCGGGTCCGGCAAGTCCACACTGCTGCACTGTCTCGCGGGGATCGTGCCGCCCGACTCCGGGTCGATCACCTACAACGGGCGTGAACTGACGCAGATGAGCGATGCCCAGCGCAGCGCGCTGCGCCGCTCCGAGTTCGGGTTCGTGTTCCAGTTCGGCCAGCTGGTGCCCGAGCTGACCTGTGTGGAGAACGTCGCCCTGCCGCTGCGGCTGAACGGCTCCTCCCGCAAGGACGCCGAGCGGACCGCGCGCGGCTGGATGGAACGCCTGGAGGTCGACGACCTCGGGGCCAAGCGGCCCGGCGAGGTCTCCGGCGGCCAGGGCCAGCGCGTCGCCGTGGCCCGCGCGCTGGTCACCGGACCGCGCCTGCTGTTCGCCGACGAACCCACCGGCGCGCTCGACTCCCTCAACGGCGAACGCGTGATGGAACTGCTGACCGAAGCGGCCCGCTCCACCAACGCCGCCGTCGTCCTTGTCACCCACGAGGCACGCGTGGCCGCCTACTCCGACCGCGAGATCGTCGTCCGCGACGGCAGGTCCCGCGACATGGAGCGCGCCATATGAACACCAGGCAGTGGGCCAGGGACCTGGGTCTGGGGGCCCGCTTCGCCGTCACCGGCGGACGCGAGGGCTGGGTCCGGATGACGCTGACCGCCGTCGGCGTCGGCCTCGGCGTGGCACTGCTCCTGCTGTGCACCGCCCTGCCCAACGTGTTCGCCGCCCGCCACAAGGTGGAGGACGCCCGCTACGACTACACGTACTCCGACAAGGTCCCGCCGAAGGCCGACGACACCTTCCTGATCGCCGCCACCGACACCGTCTGGCACGACGTCGACGTCCGCGGCCGGCTCGTCGAGCCCGAGGGCGAGCGGGCGCCGCTGCCCCCGGGGGTCGACAGCTTCCCGGGCAAGGGCGAGATGGTGGTCTCTCCCGCGCTGGGGGACCTGCTCGCCTCGGACGGCGCCGAGCTGCTGCGGGAGCGGCTGCCCTACAAGATCATCGGCACGATCGGCGAGAGCGGACTCATCGGCTCCCACGAACTGGCCTACTACGCGGGCGCCTCGGGGCTGAAACTCACGGACTCCTCCCCGGTGCACCGGCTGACCGGGTACGGCAAGCCGGACGCGACACCCGAGAAGACCGACCCGGTACTGCTGCTCATGGTCCTGGTCGTGTTCGTGGTGCTGCTGACCCCGGTCGCCGTGTTCATCGCCGCCGCCGTCCGCTTCGGCGGCGAGCGCCGCGACCGCCGGCTGGCCGCGCTGCGCCTGGTCGGCTCGGACAGCCACATGACCCGGCGGATCGCGGCGGGCGAAGCACTCGCCGGAGCCCTGCTCGGCCTGGTCGTCGGCACCGGCTTCTTCCTCCTCGGCCGTCAGACGCTGGGCTCCACCGAGTTGCTGGGCGTGAGCGTCTGGCCCAGCTACCTCGATCCCTCTCCCGTGCTCGCCGCGCTGGTCGCGGTGGCGATCCCGGCCGCCGCCGTACTCGTCACGCTGCTCGCGATGCGCGGCGTGGTGGTGGAACCGCTCGGCGTCGTGCGCGCGGCCAAGCAGCGCCGCCGCCGGCTGTGGTGGCGGCTCCTGCCGCCGCTGGCCGGCCTCGCGATGCTCTACCCGATGATCGGCAAGGGCCGGGGGAGCGGCGACTTCAACCAGTACCTCGTCATCGGCGGCGTGCTGCTGCTGCTGATCGGCATCACCGCGCTGCTTCCCTGGGCCGTGGAGGCGGTCGTCGTCCGCCTCGGCAAGGGCGCGCTGTCCTGGCAGCTCGCGGTACGGCGGCTGCAGCTGAGCAGCGGAACCGCCGTACGCATGGTCAACGGCATCGCCGTCGCCGTGGCCGGGGCCATCGCCCTGCAGATGCTGTTCACGGGAACGCAGAGCCAGTACACCAAGGCCACCGGCAAGAACCCCGGCCGGGTCCAGATGCAGGTCGACCTCAGCGACCGCAAGCCGCTGTCCGGTGTCGAACGCGAATTCACCGGCACCAAGGGGGTACGGGCCGCAGTCGCCCTGGCCGTCTCGCAGTACGGAGACGCGCGTCGCGACCCCAAGAACAGCAACGGCCTGACCGTGGGCGACTGCACCGCCCTGCGCGAACTCGCCACACTGCCCTCCTGCAAGGACGGCGACGTGTTCGTCACGCGAACGAGGAGCCACTACACCACCCCCGGCAACGCCGACGAAATCGCCGTGGTGAAGCCCGGTCGGCAGCTCTACATCGACCCGTCGTACGGCGACGCCACCGAACGCGGCATCGAGGTGCCCTGGACCGTCCCGGCGAACGTGCGGGTGGTGGACGCGCGCAAGGACTCACTGCAGGACGCCAACAGCCTGCTGGTCACCCCCGCCGCCCTGCCCGCCAGGGCCGCGCCCGCGTTGTTCTCGGACGGGGCCTACCTGCGTCTGGACCCGTCGGTGCCGGACGCACGGGAGTACGTACGCAACGTCGTTGCCCGGATCGACCCCCTGGCACGCGCCTACAGCTGGTCGGCGACCGAGGAGGACGCCAAGTACACCTCCATCCGCACCGGCCTGTTCGTCGGCTCCGCCTTCGTGCTGGCACTGATCGGCGCGAGTCTGCTGGTCTCCCAGCTGGAGCAGCTGCGCGAGCGCAGGAAGCTGCTCTCCGCGCTGGTCGCCTTCGGCACCCGGCGCCGCACGCTGAGCCTGTCGGTGCTGTGGCAGACGGCCCTCCCGGTCGGACTCGGCCTCGTACTGGCCACGACGGTGGGTGTCACCCTCGGCTCGGTGCTGCTGAAGATGACCCGTACACCGGTGGCCATGGACTGGGCGAGCGTCCTGACCATGACCGGCGTGGGCGCGGCCGTGGTCGGCGTGGTCACGCTGCTCAGCCTGCCGCCGCTGCTGCGGATGATGCGCCCGGAAGGCCTGCGCACGGAATAACCCCGTCACACATCCCCCGAGTGGGCTCCTCCGGCCAGGAGGAGCCCACCCCCGCACACGGACGAGCCCGGTCGGCATCGCCGAGGAGCTCTTCGCACCTGCCTGGCAGTCCTCGCGCGGGCGGCTATCGGTTCAAGAAGTCCGCGATGCCCTCGAAGAGCCCCTGCGCCGCCTTCTGCCGCCAGGCACCGTGGGCCAGCAGTGCCGAGTCCTTGCTGTCACGCATGTTGCCGCACTCGATGAACACCTTCGGGACCGTGGACAAGTTGAGGCCGCCGAGGTCCGTGCGCGTGACGAGCCCGGTGCCCTCGCCCACGTAGTTGGACGGCGGCTCGCGGGTCTCGCGCAGGAAGAAGCCGGCGACGCGGGCGCCGAGGTCGCGGGACGGGCCGACGATCGGGCGGGTGTCGGCGGCTCCGGCGTGCACCGTTCCCGGGAGGATCACATGGAAGCCGCGGTCGCCCTCGGCCGAGTCGTCGGCGTGGATCGAGATGGCGGCATCGGCGTGTGCCTCGTTGCCGATCTGCGCCCGCTCGGTCACGCACGGCCCCCAAGGGGGCGTGTCCCCGTCGCGGGTCAGTTTCACCGTGGCACCTTGCCGCTCCAGCAGGGCGCCCAGCCGGTGTGCCACGTCGAGGGTGAAGTCGGCCTCGGTGTAACCGGCTTTCGTGGACGTCCCGATGGCGTCGCACTCCTTCCAGTTCGTTCCGATGTCCACCTGACGGTTGATCTCGGCCGGGTGCTGGAAGTTGCCCTGGTTGTGCCCGGGATCGATGACGATCACCTTCCCCGCGAGCGGGCCGGCCCCCGCCCCGGCGGCCCCCTTGGCGTCGTCGCCGGGCGAGGCGAAGGACGGCGCCGACACGGACCGCACCGGCGAGGAGGCCGCTGCGGACGTCCGCGAGAACGCCGAGGCGGGGACGCCCGCGCGCGGCGAAACGCCCGAACCACCTCCGCCCACCGCTTCGTACACCATCCAGCCGAGCAGCGCGCCGGGCACCAGCGCGGCGAGTGCCACGAGCAGCGGGCCGCGCCGGGCGGAACGCCGCTCGGGGGATTCGAACTCCGGGTCTGGATACGACACGCCGCCACCGTAGAGTCCGGGCTCCGTCGCGGACGGCGGCCTTGCCGCACAGACCGCGGCCGATCAGCCGAACGGCGTCGCCGAGCACCGCCACGTGGCCCGAGGACGGCACCTGCACCGACCCGCCGGCCGACGTTCGCGGCTGACGACGAAGACGGCTCCCGGCCGCCTCGGCGCCGGCATCCATCCCTAATCTTGCAGGGTATCCCCGGCTTCAGCCGGGGAGGGAATGCATCCTTGACCCGGAGCCGCGAAGCGGTGGAGTTCTCTGCGGCTCCGGGGTGACGGTCAGACAGGCTGCTTCTGGCCTTCGATGTACTGCTTGATCACGGTCAGCGGTGCACCGCCGCAGGACCCGGCGAAGTAGGAGCGGGACCAGAACACGGAGTCCAATCCGATCCGGTTGATCCGGCC
>NZ_JAERRH010000048.1 GCF_016741855.1 Streptomyces musisoli
ACGACCTATTCCAAGGGGTCAGTGATCGTAGGCGATGCTCCTTAAAGCATGTCGTCGGTCGTCGCTCGTCTCCGCAGGCACCCCTTGGAACACACCACCAGGAGGAACCAATGACATACCCGCAACCGCTCACCCCCGAGGGGAAACTCGCCGACGCGAAGAAGCAGCTGAGCCTCCCGCGTATCGTCGCGATCTGCGGCTCCACCCGTTTCATGACCGAGATGACCGAGGCCGATCTGCGGGAGACGAAAGCCGGAAAGATTGTCGTCAAGCCGGGTTGCGACATGAAGTCGCCGCACGAACTTTGGTCTGATCCTGTCGAGGCCGAGGCGCTGAAGGTTCGACTTGACGATCTGCACCGAGCGAAGATCCGGCTCGCTGATGAGGTGCTCGTAGTCGGCGACTACATCGGAGACAGCACCCGAGCCGAAATCGCCTACGCCCGGTCGCTGGGCAAGCCCGTGCGGTTCACACACCCCGGAGTCGACCCCGCCGCCTGACCGCCCGCCCCCGCACCCTCCGCAGGCACCCCTTGGAATTGATCACCGAGGGCGGCAAGACCCGGGAATCGCTGATGCCCCGCCCCGCGAGGACGGCACCCGCCGCTCCTTCAGCCGCGCCGGCTACGACAGCCTCAAGTCCGCCCAGTCCGACCTCGACCACGTCCGGGCCATGATCGGCCTCGCCGACGCCGACGACGCGGAGGGTCTGGCGCAGATCGCGGAGCTGCTGAAGAAGGTCGCCGAGGAGAAGGCACCGCTGCCAGACATCGAGGCGACCCGCAGGCGCCTCAGCCACGGCCTGGACCTGACCAGCCGTCTCACCGTCGGCGAATGGCTGGACATATGGCTGGCGGTCAAGAAGGGGCGACAGAGCGCCATCAGCCGCGACGAGAGCAACATCAGGGTCCACCTCAAACCGCGGATCGGGCACCTGCGGCTCGACCGCGTCCGGGTCACCCACCTCACGGAGATGTTCGAGGCCATCGCCGAGGCCAACGTCGAGATCGCCGAAGGCAACGCCGGACGGCGCAAGGCGTTCGAAGACCTGGCCCAGATCCCCTGGAAGGGCCGGGAGCACCGCGCTCGACGCAAGGCGATGAAGGCGGCGATCGAGGAGATGGAGCCCTACCGCCGCATCGTAGGCCCGTCCACCCGCCAGCGCGTACGCTCCACCCTGCGTGCCGCCCTGAACGCTGCGATCGCCCAGCAGCTCATCACCTTCAACCCGGCGGCCCACGTCGAGTTGGAGGCGGGCAAGCGGCCCAAGGCGCTGGTGTGGACGGACGAACGCATCCTCCACTGGAAGCGCACCGGCGAGAAGCCGTCGCCGGTGATGGTCTGGACGCCGGAGCACACCGGCCTCTTCCTCGACCACGTCGCGGAGGACCGCCTGTATGCGCTGTGGCACCTGACCGCCTTCCGTGGACTGCGACGCGGTGAGGCATGCGGCCAGAAGTGGACCGACACCCACCTGGACGCCGGGCTCATCACGGTCGCCAAGCAACTCGTCGTGGACGGCTGGGAGGTGTACGAGGACGACCCCAAAACCGACGCCGGCGCACGCGCCATCGCGCTCGACTCCGACACGGTCCAGGCCCTCAAGCGGCACCCCGCCCAGCAGGAGAAGGACCGCAAGGAGTGGGGCAGCGCTTGGGTGGAGACCGGCCGCGTCTTCACCAAGGAGAACGGCGAGAGGCTCCACCCCGCCAACGTCACTTGGCAGTTCGTCGAACTGTACGAGGAGATAGGTCTCCCGCCCGTCCGGCTCCACGACCTGCGCCACGGTGCCGCGACGCTGGCTCACGCGGCCGGGGCCGACCTGAAGGACATCCAGGAGATGCTTGGCCACTCCTCGATCACCATCACGGCCGATACCTACACGAGCCTGCTCCCCGAAGCGGACCTGGCGATCGCCGAGGCCGCAGCACGGCTCGTACCGCGCGCCCGCGCCGCCTCCAAGGACGACGCTCCGGAAGCCAAGCACAAGGCCGGAGAGCCGGAGGCGAACGTGCCGGACGGTGTTGATCCGTCCGGAGAAATCTCGGGGTCTGGCACCCCCGTCCGCTCACGCACCGCTCACGCAAACGGCCCCGGACGAGATTTCCGAGGCCGATTAGGACCCCTCCCTGAGGGAGAAACCCCAGGTCAGAGCGGTGATGCGTTGTGCCCCCGGCAGGATTCGAACCTGCGACACCCGCTTTAGGAGGGCGAGGGGCGCGGTCCGGGCGAGACGTCGGTCAACGGCTGCCGGTGGCCGGCCGGCGGTCAGGCGGAGGTCGTCCACCGCTGCTCGGCGCCGCCGTAACAGGGCCACTGGATGATCCCGGCCCCGCCCGCCGTGCTCCCGGCGCCGACCGACAGGCAGTGCCGGCTGTTGTAGTTCCAGAGCTCCACGATCTCCCCGTCCTTGAGCGAGGGAGACGCGATCGCGGTCGGGGCCGACGCCGAGGCCGGCGTCACCCCCGCCGCGAACGCGGTCGCGGCGGCGAGCCCCACGGCGCCCGCGCTGAGCTTCCTCCGGGTACGTGCCGCTGCGTTCATGCGTGTTCCCTCCGTGTCGAGACCTGCTGTTCACCGGGCGCAGGTGCCGACGGCGGCGGAGGCGTCACGCGGTCCGGATGTCCCACCATTGCTGGGACTGGAAGTTCTTGCCCCACAGCTGGGCCCGGGCGCCGTTGCCGGGGACGTTGGTGTCGCGGTCCAGCACGGTGTTGTTGCCGTTGTTGAAGCGGACGTTGTAGATGGCCAGGTCCCCGGAGGGGTGGTACCACTGCTGCTGGGTGGTGCCGTTGCACTGCCACAGCTGCACCCGGGTGCCGTTGGCGCCGCCGCCGTTGGTGTCGGCGTCCAGGCACATGCCCGGGAACCGCACGCTCCGCAGGCTGCCGTCGGTGGACAGCAGCCATTCCTGCTGTGTGGTGCCGTTGCACCCCCAGACCTGGACCTTGGTGCCGTTGCCGCCGGCGGTGGCGTCGGCGTCCAGGCACTGGCCCGGGGTCGCCCGGTACAGGCTGTAGATCCTGACGTAGATGCCCGCGGTGAGGGAGTCCGCCCGGGCGCCGGGCGCCTGGCCCTGCTCCCAGGCCACGTGGTGGGCGGCGGGCTCGGCGGCCTGGGCGGATGCCGCGCCTGTGGCACCGGCGGTGAGGGCTGCCACGGCGGTCGCGACGGCGGCCAGCTTCTTGTGAACGATCACGGGTCCTGGATTCCTTTCGGGGCCGGTCTGTGCGGTGAATCCAGGAAACGCCACGCCGGTTGACCGGTCGAATGATTCGATTTCTTTCGAAGGGACTGGCGAAGGGGGAACGCGTGTGATCCGGATCCGCCTGGGCGCCCGGGGGCTGGGGGGCGTGAGGTTCGCGGTCTCACCGATGGGCTCGGCCAAGGACCTGCTCCGCCTCGCCGGCTTCAGCCCAGGCACCCTGACCCCGCCCTGGCGGACCAGGGTCGCGGATGCGCTGACCCGGCACCGGCTCGGGCTGCTGGCCGTGGTCGGCGGGGGAGGCCCCCTCGGTTACGCCCCGGACTTCCTGCGGCCGGAACCCCCGGCCTTCCTGACCGACATCGACACCGCGCTGCACCAGATCGCGACGACCCCGCAGGAACGGATCCGCTACGAGCTGGCCGAGGCCGTCAACGGCCACTCCTGGGACCCCGGTTCCGGCCACCCGGCGCCGCGGCAGCTCCTGCAGGCCCTCGACCGGGGGGAGGACCACTTCGCGCGCCGACTCGCCGACGAGATGGGGCGGTTCTGGCACGCGGCACTGAAGCCCTCGTGGCCGGCCGTCCGGGCCCGACTGGAAGCCGACGTCACCACCCGGGCCTCCGAGATCGCCCGGTACGGGCTCGCCGAGGCCCTCAACCGGCTGGCCCCGAACCTGGAATGGCGCGACGGCGAACTGCTCGTCCGCCTCCGCACGGACAGCATCCACCGGCTGACGCTGGACGCGGAAGGGGTGATCCTCACGCCGAGCGTCTTCGTCGACCGGGCCCTCTTCTGCGCCGGGGAACCGCCCGGGACGCCGGCGCCGCGCACTCCGCTCATCGTCTATCCCGCAGCGCAGGTCGACTGTCTTCCGCCCGCCCAGGACCACCCGCTGATCGGGGCGATGCGGCGAAAGCTCCTGGCCGAGCTGAGCCAGCCGCGTTCCACGACGGAACTCGCCCAGCGGCTCTATCTGAGTCCGGCCACCGTCTCCTACCACCTGCAGATCCTCCACCGGGCCGGGCTCGTCACCCGTGCCCGACGGTCCCGGCACGTGCTCTACCAGCGGCTCGGGGGAGCGGTGTAGGCGTACCGGCCGCGCCCCTCGCCCGGGCCCGGGAGGGGCGGACTGCCGGCGGCACATCACAGGAGCACCGGCGCCCGCGAACGCGGCTCATGCCCGGTTCGGTCGGCACGTTCACCACGCCCTGAGGCCTTCCGGGGGCCGGTATTCCGCCCCCAGCCCCATGCGAGTGACCAGTTCGAGCATCAGCAGTTCGAACATCGGCTCCTGATCGGTGATCAACGGTGTCAGGTGCTCGTAGACCTCCAGCGCCACCTGCCCGTACAGGGAGCGCCAGCACGACAGCATGACGACCAGTGCGCCGAGCGGTAACTCCACGCCCGTGGCGGCGCGGTAGTCGGCGATCTGTCGGCGCATCCGTGGATCGAGGTCCTCGTCGGCCAGGATCGGATAGGGACGGGCGGCCCACAGTCGCATGTGCTCGGCGCCCCAGACGGCGGCGAGTTTCCGGACCCACTCGGCGGTCACATCGGTGTGGGCCACACCGGCGGCCACCATGGGCGTGCCGAAGAGCAGGCGGAACTCCTGGCGATGCGCCAGGGCCCAGCGGCGGAACACCCGGGACGGAGCGATCAGACGGGCCGCGAAGTCCGTTTCGCGCTCCCCTTCGATCGCCGTCTGCAACTGGTGGGTGAGCTCGGTGACGATGCCCCGGGCCGTGTGTCGCACGATGTCCCCAAGGCCGTCGAAGTGCCGGTAGAGAGCAGCCGGGGTCACCCCGACCCGTCGGGCGATCTCGGCGAGCGTCAACGCCTCGACACCCTGCCGGGTGATGACCTCACGCGCCGCCGCGCGGACGTCCCTGGACATCTGCCGACGCAGCCGTTCACGTCGCGTGGGAGCGGGCATCGAGTTGGCATCCTCCTCTGGATGCTCGCGTAGTACGACGAACACGTTGACAGTCCTCACGTCGCCACCCCCGGTGATGTACTGCGTGCCACCGTGGTGGGCATCGTTGCTCTGCCCCGACACTGCGGCCACCGCGCCGGGGCTCGGGCGCCGCACCCCGCCGCTCACCGCGGGACCCCGTGTTCGGAATCGACGTTGATGTCCCCGCTCAGGGTGATGTGCTGGGTCCCGCCGTCGCCGGCGATGTTGTGCTGTACACAGGTCCACCGGGACCCGGGCGGGTGGCCGTCCTCCCGCTGCGTGGGACGTGGCCCCGCGATGTCCGCTGTCGCATGGCCGAGTGGTCCGGACTCCGCCCGTTCCCGGGCCGGCTCCCCTCGGCGGAGCAGATTTGCCAAGCGCAGTCGCGCAGATCGCCAGATGTCCGACGCCATGGTCCCCACGATCGCCGTTCCGCCGGCTGCCGCCAGCCCCCACAACACTTCCGACAGCACGGTGTTCCTCCTGTCGCCCCCGCGGCACCGGGTGTGCCGGTACCTGGGCAACGTTCGGGAGCGTCACCAAGTAATGGGTCGATACTTTGTTGGTCGTCGTTGCTCGGTGCATGAGGAGCGCGCGGACCCGCTCTGCGTACGCGGGCGGCCTCTCAGGGCGCAATGACCAGACCGTCGGAGGATGTGCGTAAAAGCGGGCACGCGGGGGTCGCGGCCTCTGCGGATCAATGGTGTGGCGCAGGGCGCCGCTGCCGGCGGCGTGGGCGGGGGAGACGGCGTGGGGCCTGCCACCGAAGGGTGCCAAGCGCGTATCTCCCTGCCGCGCTCCGCCCCGCCTCGGCGTCGTGGAGGCCACCGACGTCGCCGCGGTGCGTGACCGCCGGCAGGCAGCCGGTCGCACCGGCGGAAGCCGGCTCGGTCTGCAGCGCCCTCACCGCGCCCGCGTGCCCGCCGGGGTGGCTGTCGCAGCGCCCCGGTATGCCCCGGCACTGCCTCAGGGGCCGCACTCTTGGCGGGACTTGGTACTCAAGCGGTGCTGCGGGCTCGGGCTGGGCTGCACTCCACGATCTCTCGTGCCGCACGCAGTCTGTCCGGGTGGTCATCGAGCAGTCTGGTGGTGATCAGGATCGCTTGGATGATGCCGATGCCTTCGTCTTTCAGATGCTGCTGGACGGCGTCCATGCCGACGTTCGTGGCCAGCAGCCTCCTGCAGTCATCGATCTGATCGGCGACCTGTTGCGCGCGTTCAGGCGTCAGTCCCTGAACGTTGGCGAGGAGTTCTTCGGCGGTGTGACTCGGCATGTCCGGGATTCTCTCAGGTGGGCGGTGACCTGGCCGTGCAGCCGACGGGGGAGGACCTGCTCGAGGTCGGCCAGGGCACGCAGGGCACTCGATGGCCCGACTGCATGCGAGCGTTTCGATTAGCAGAGCGTACCCGCTGCAGCTTGATGGGTGACACCACCGAGCTCCCATTTCGGCATCGGGCGTAGCCCGCCGCTTCGAATTACACTCGAGAAGAATTTACGCGGCCAACAAGTCAGGTAGTTCGCCTGAGTCTTCTTGTACCGCACACCCCTTAGATCAGTCAGATGCATGCGTGTGCTCAATAGCAGTGCGCGGTCAAGATTCACCCGCCTGAGGCTGGCCTCTGATAGGTCGGCGCCAGTAAAATTAGCACCTCTCAGGTCGGCGTCATCGAAAACTGCACCATGCAGCTTGGCATCTCGAAACGAATATCCCTTCAGGTTCATTCCTCTGAAGTTTGCATCGAGCAGCTCCTTTCCTTCAAAAGAAAGACCCTTGATCGAATGGTGATGCGGGTCGAAACCGGAGATTCGTGAAGTCAGCTGCACATTGGCGCGCCACGTGGCTTCTTCCTGAGTTTTCTCGAAAGAGTGCTGCAGGAAGAATACGGAAAGGCTAACGGCGAAACCCGTGATCAGGCCTCCCCCGATGCCGGCGAGAACGCCACTCTCGGTGGAGGCTTGATGTGTTCCAATTGCCATCTTCCAAGCGATGCCGGCGAGAAGTAACCCAGTGACAATTAGAACAATCACCAATGCCCACTGCCAAGGACTTGCTGTCATGTCTCGGCATGATCACGGAACCCTGGAGGAAGCTCTACGCGACAGCCTATGGATGGCTGAACAATCACCCGCACGGGGGCGAAGTCCCAGTTGTCGTGCCATGGGCCGCGTCGTTCATGATCACCGGAAGTCGTGCCTGCCTCCGCGTCAGCCCCCGCAGTCCTGTCCCAGCTCCTGAAGCCCCTTGACTTCCTCCCCCTCCTGAAGGAGGGGGATTCCCCTATGCGGGGGTTCGGCCGGTCGCCCGGCTTACGGGTTCCTGCTTCGCGGACCGGCCAGCGCCGAGGTCTCCACAGGCTGACACGGGCTGCCCGCCCGCGTGTCGGATGTTCTTCGCGGCGTTGACGTCGGCGTTCTCTGCGTGTCCGCAGCCTTCGGCTTTGCACCGGAATACCGCTTGGCTCTCACGGTTGTTGTCGGTGACGAAGCCGCAGGCGGAGCACCGCTGCGACGTGTACGCGGAGTTCACCTTCACGATGCGCGTGCCCGTGTAGCGGGCGGCGCTGGTGAGGGCGAGTTCGAAGCGATGCCATCCCTTGTCGAGGATGGCCCGGTTCAGGCCCCGTTTCTGCGCGACCTGGCGACCGGGCTCGGCGACCGTGCCGGACGCGGAGGCGGTCATGTTCTTGATCCGCAGATCTTCTAGGACGACCAGGGCGTTCTTCACCACGATCCGGACGGCGGTCTGCGCGCAGAAATCGCCGCGCCGGTCCGTGACCCGGCCCATGATCTTGTTCATGGCGGCGATCGTCTTGCGCCGGTTCGCCGATCTCCGCTTGGTGCGGGACAGCTTCTGCTGCAAGCGCCGGTAGCGTACGGTTTCGCCGACGGTGATGAACTCGCGGTCGTGGAAGTCTCCGTCCGAGGTGACCGCTGCCGTCTTCACGCCCCGATCGATACCGACTGACGTATCCGGCATCGCGTGCCGCTCGGGCGTCGCAGTGCCGTCGTCCACGAGGAAGGAGACAAACCAGTGCACGCCCTTGCGGCTGACGGTCGCGGACCGTATCTCACCGCCGAGGGGGCGTGACCACCGGAAGGTGACCCATCCCAGCTTCGGCAGCTTGGCCCTGCCCCACGTGCGGCCGAGGCGTTCCACCGTGATGAGGTTCCCAGCCGGGAAGCGGAACGACGGGGACCAGCGGGCCTTGGACCGCCACCGCGCTTTGAACGTCCCGTGATCCCGGCATGCCCGGTCCAGGTCGCGCAAGGTCTGCTGAAGGACGTGGGAGGGTGCGGCCTTGAGCCACGGATGATCGCGTTTGGCGTCGGCCAGTTCGGCGGCCTGCGGGCCGTAGTTCATCCACGCCCCGCGCCGCCGGTACTGGCGTCGCTGGTCGAGGCCGGTGTTCCACACTGCCCGGCAGATGTTTGCGACCTCCTCGCACATGGCCTCTTGCTCAGCCGAAAGCGCGAGACGGTACCGGCGACCGGACAGCATGAATGAACACCCCCTCAAAACCCCGAAGTTGACCAATTCTAACATCATCAGTGCAGGTCAGAGCACCTCTAAGATGGGCGAACCCCCAGCTAAAGCAGGGGGTCTGTGCCCAAGGTCAACCGATCAACCCGGATGCACCGCCGGAACGAAGCCGCCCTGCCCGCGTACCCCGTCGGTCACCGTCATCGTGGCGCCGACGGGGTACGCCCGTCACCCGCGAGCGGAGTGCGACTTCAGCGGATGCGGTGCTTCCGCCAGAAGGGGCCGAGGTCCCTGTGCGTCATCGACTGTGCGGCCTTCTTGAAGTCGACGGTGGTGGAGACGCCGTACCAGTGGTCGTGGGCGTACTTCTTGATGAGGCGCGCCATGGTGCCGGCCCCGAGGACGTGCTCCAGGTCGGCCAGGACGCAGGGGCCGATCCCGTACACGACCTGGAAGTACTCGCCACGGTGTGTAGACCAGTAGGCCATCGAGTTGGTGAGCGCGGCGGTGGCGCTCGGCCAGGAGTCGTCCGGCGAGCACTCGAACCCGTCCCAGCGGTAGTAGCGCGCGTTGGCGTACTGAGCGAAACTCTCGTCCAACCAGGGTGAGTTGTACTCGTCGTTGCCCACGACGCCGTACCACCACTGGTGGGCGATCTCATGGACGGTGGCGCCGCCCTCCTCCTCGGTGCCGAGGATGACCAGGCCGGGGTACTCCATGCCGCCGGCGAACCCGGGGGTCATCACGAGGTCTATCTCGCCGTACGGATAGCGGCCGAACTCCCTGCCGAACCGGTCGACGGCGGTGACGCCGTCCTTGCGGTTGAGGCGGACACCGGCGGCGGGCGTGTTCGGCGACCAGTACGACTTCACGCGCACGCCGTCGGGCGAGGTCTGGGTCGCGGTGCGGAACGGGCCCGCCGCCCATGCGAAGTCCCGCACCCGCTTGGCGACGCTGTGGGTGACCGTACGCCCGGTACCGCCGGGGCGGGTCCATGTGCTGCCGGTCGCCGGGACCTTGAGGGCGGACGGGTGGTCGAGGCGCACCCGGAAGTCGCTCGCCAGGGTGTAGAAGCTCTCGCCGTACGACACATACGGATCGAGGTGCCACCCCCTCGCGTCGTGCACGGCGAGGACCGGCAGCGCGTTGCCCAGGAAGCGGAACGCGCCTTCGCGGCCGAAGCGGTTGTTGCGTGCGGGCACGGTGAGGGCCACGTCAAAGGAGACGGCCGTCCGCTCACCGCGTGCGAGCGGCCTCGGCAGAGCGATGCGCAGCGCCGTGCACTTCACGCCGGGGCGGCCCGGAGTGCCGCCGCGCACGTGGGAGACGCGGACGGGGGACGGTCTTCCGGATGTCCCGCAGCCGTCCTCGCCATTGCCCCACAGGCGTATGTACACCTCACGCAGGGGCCGGCTGGAGGTGTTGCGGAAGGACACCGTCTGCCGGCCCGCCCAGTGGGAGCCGTCGGCGTCGGCGCGCAGCTTCACGTCGTACCTGGGGTGGTCGGGCGTCGCGGGTTCGGCCGCTCTCACCGCGGCGCCGGGCGCCGGGCCGGACGGCGTGCCGGCCTCGGCCACGGTGGAGCCTGCTGTCGCGAGCAGCGCGATCAGGGCGACCAGCAGACGGCGACCGGTTCTTGAGGGGCCCGTGGGCGACGAAGGCGACGAAGGCACGGCAGACGACAGGACAGATGACATGCCAGCGGATCTTGTCACAGGGTTCCCCATGGCCGACACAGGCCCGCGCGAAGAGCGGAGGTCGGCTCCGCTTGGGCGGCGACCTGGAAGCAGTAAGGGCACGGCGTCGGTGCCTGGTCACACGATGGGCCGAGGCCCCGCGGCGCGGCGGAGCCGGTTGGCGATCGCCAGCCCCAGCCCCTCCTGGGCCGGCACGGAGGCGATGATGAGGTCACACCCCCGCTGGTCGAGCTTGCGCAGGAACCCGTACAGCCCGCGCGCGTAGTCGGCCATCGAACCGGGGACCGCCACCACCGCGTGCGCCTTCACCTCAGCGCCGGCGAAGGCGGCGGGAAGAAAGACGCCGACCCGGTGCCCCAGCTCCTGCGCCAGCTCCGCTTCGGCGACGACCTTCTCCGGCTCGACGAGGACGACCCGCGCACGCGGCGCGTAGTGCGACGGATGCTGGCCCGGCACCCGGACATGGCTGGTCGCAGGGACCTCGAGCGGGCGCCCCAGCACCGCTTCGAGGTCCTCGCGCGTCACCCCGCCGGGCCGCAGGATGCTCGGAATCTCGCCGGTGGCGTCGACGATGGTCGACTCGACACCGACCTCGCAGGGGCCGCCGTCCAGCACGAAGTCGACGGCGTCGCCGAGCTCGGCACGGACGTCGTCCGCGGTCGTGGGGCTCACCGAGCCGAAGCGGTTGGCGGACGGGGCCGTGACACCGCCACCGAAGGCCGCCAGCAGCGCGAGCGCGACAGGGTGGTCAGGCACGCGCACGGCCACCGTCTCCAGGCCGCCGGTCGCTTCGAGGGGCACACGGGGACCGCGCCGCAGGACCAACGTGAGCGGCCCCGGCCAGAAGTGTCCGGCCAGCCGTCGCGCGGTCGCGGGCACGTCCTGGACCCAGTCGTCCAGCTGCTCCGCGCCGCCGATGTGGACGATCAGTGGGTGGGAGGGCGGACGCCCCTTGACCTGGAAGATGCGCCCGACGGCGGCGGGGTCCTCGGCGTCGGCGCCCAGTCCGTAGACGGTTTCGGTCGGGAGGGCCACCAGGCCGCCGGCGCGCAGCACACCGGCCGCCTTCTCGATGTCACTGGTTCTTGCCGTCACCCTCGCCATCCTAGGAGCACGGAGGACCGGCGACGGCCATGATCGATCTGAGCGCCGACCGCGGTCTCATCGACCCGAGCCGCTCAAGATCGACTGCTGGCGGCCTTGGCGCTTGTCTCGGCGACACCCCCATAGCGTGCCACCACCGTCCTTCCCGGTCGGTGATCACGGTTCCGGACGACGGGCCGCCGCACCGCCGGAGTTCGCAACGCGTGTGCCGGCCGGTGTCCGGCAGATGTGTGCGGCGGCCGTCGGCCCTGCACGCGCAGTACGCCCCGGCCCTGGGTGCGGGGAAGGGGACGGCGCGCAGGTGGCCTTGAGGTGGGGGCGACTGCGGCCGCACTGCCGGCGCGGCCGCGGACGGAAGACGCTGCTCGGCACAGGCGGGGCGGCTGCGCAGCTCCTGGGCGAACCGCCGCACCGGCCCTGCCGGATCCACCGGCACCTCGTGCCGATCCGCCACCGCCTCATCTCTCCTTCGCCACCCAGACGCAGACCAGCGGCCAACCTGCGCAAGGTCACTCCGGGCCGGCAGACCCCGTCGAGTCAATGTTCGGCGGCCGAAGAGGGCTGACGAACAATGCGGTGACCCCTGAAATCGGTGGTGCAAGCCCGAGGAAGGGGTGAACCACTTCCTCGCCGCGAGACGAGCAGCCTCTGCGTCCGGCAGTCGTCACAGCCAGACCCGTGAATGAACCTCGACCAAAAGGGAGAGCACTGTGCGCACGAAACAATGGACCTTCGTCGCAGCTCTGGCGACAGCCGTTGCGCTGGCCGCCCCGATGTCCTCAGCCACAGCTTCACCAACCGCCGGCTGCACGTCAAAGTCCCTCTTCGCGGACGGTGGGAAGGCCTACTATCAGGAGTGCTTCGAAGGCGGGCGCCTCCGAGTCAAGGGATGGGTCGAGGACACCGACGCAGACGGGGCATGCGCGCGCCTCACCGTGAACATGGACAACGGCTACTTCGACCAGTGGAAGGCGTGCCCCAAGGGCACCCGCACACCTGTGGACACCGGCTACGAGGCTGCGTTCTATGCCGACGTCCGGCTCGGCGTATGGTGATCACCTGCCATCGGCGGACGTGGCCGGTTCGACGACATCCCCCGCACGCCCCCGACCGCGTGCCTGACGGCTGGATCGCCAACAGACCTCGGCGTGCTGGGGCGACGCCTGAGCCCTCAAGCAAATCCGAACGCCGGCCATCAACATGACGGCCGCACACCCCGCCGGTCTCCACCTCCGGCGGGGCCCGGCGGGACTCCAGGCCACCTACCAGTCGAAGCGATCTGCGGCGGGGCGCGGTGGCGGGTGCGCCTGGCCTGCGACAGCGGCAGCGAGTCCGGTCCGCGCAAGACGTCCGGTCTGCGCGCCGGCACCACCGGGTGGACGGCCAAGCGGTATGCGCGGGCCCACACCTGCATGCAGACCGACTGACGCAACCGCTCCCGGTATCTGCGGTCCCGGTATCTGCGGTTGTGAAGCCGTGGACACCTGCGATCACCGTGGCATGTCAGTAGCCTGATCGAGCGGAGTCCGTGAGACATGGGGGTGGTGAGTGCAGGCGCCTGCGACCGTCGTGCAGCTCGCTCTGCTCGTCCTTCTGGTGCTGCCCGGGGTCACCTATCAGTTCGTCCGGGAGCGCCGTCGTGGGCCGGTGCCCGGTGAGCGTGATCTGGGTGAGCGGGTGCTGCGGGCGATCGTCGCGTCGATCGCGCTGGACGCCCTGTACGCAGTGGTGGCGGGGCCGGCGCTGGTTCGCCTGGCTCGAGGCGCCGGCGGCGGCTGGGACGGCTTCGTGGAGCGGCCGCGAATGGTCGGCTTCGTCGCCGTGGTGCTGTTCCTCGTCGTGCCGGCCGTGGCGGCGGTCACCGTCTCCCTGGTGGATCGGCAGCGGCGCAAGGCTCGGTTCCTGCGCACGCCCAGCGCCTGGGACCACGCGTTCCGCGACCGCGAACCGTGCTTCGTGCGCGTGCGGCTCAAGGACGGCAACTGGGCGGGCGGCTGGTACGGCAACCGGTCGTACGCCTCCTCGTATCCCCACCCGGCCGAGCTGTACCTCGAATCGGCACGGGTGATGGGTGCCGACGGGGCGTTCGGCGCGCGCGTGCACGGGACGGCGGGCCTGCGGCTGCGGGCGGAAGACTTCGACGTGCTGGAGTTCGTCGAAGCCGGAGAACCGGCGGCGGTGCCGGGGGAGGAGCGATGATGGCGCACGAACCCGAACTCACGCCCGAAGAGGCGGCGCTGCTGCAGGAGGCCGCGGAACGCGGCTACACCCCGAAACGCACGGTCGTCGAGCCGGACGAGGCGCCCGGCGGACCGGCCGGCACCTCGAACGGCAACGAGGACTGACGCGTGGGCGGCGGACCCGCGGACGGTCTGGCCGAGCGGTTCTGGGAGGCGTTCCGGGTGGCCCGGCACAGCGCGGACCCCGCGTCGGTCGAGAAGGCGATCGACCTCGGCCATGCCGTGCTGGCCGACGAGGACGTGGCCGGGCGCTGCTTGGTCCTGTCCAATCTCGGGGGCCTGCTGCAGACCCGCTACCACCAGACCGGAGACTTCGAGTTCCTGCGGGAAGCCGTCCGCAAAGTCATGGAGGCTTACGTCCTGTCGTACGACAGCCCGGAGGACTCGGCCAACTACGCCAACAACATCGGCATGCTGCTGCACACCGCGTTCCAGCAGAACCAGGACCGTGGCACCCTGGAAGACGCGCTGTACTGGAGCCGGACGGCCGTCGACGAGGAACCGTCCGCGAAGAAGGCGTTCTACCTGGCCAACCTCGTTGTCGCGCTGCGGACGGCGTTCACCGTGACGAAGGACCTCGCCCCCCTGGCGGAGGCCGCCGAGCACGCGCGGGCCGCCGCCGAGTGCTCCCCCGATGACGTGTCCACCGCCAGGAGTCTGCACTTCCTCGCCGTCGTCCTGCGCGACTGGTCCCATGAGACCGGGGAGAGCGGTGTCGTGGAGGAAGCCGTCGACGCCGCGCGGCGAGCGGTGGAGCTCACACCGGCCGGGTCGTCCGACGTGCTCGACCGGTTGAAGATCCTCGCGTACCTTCTCGACGACCGCTACCGGGCTCGCGGAGCGCGGGATGATCTGGCCGAACTGCTTCGGGTCCGGCAGACGTTGGTGGACCACACCCCGGTCACCGATCCGCGGCACTCGCAGAACCTCGTCGAGCTGACGACCACGGAACGAGACTGGACCGCGCTCACCGGCGAGGGCCCGAAACCGGACCGTGGCTGGGAACGCGCCGACACCGAAGCCGAACTGTGCGGCCGGTACGCCGCCGAGTTCGAGCAGACCCGGGACTCGGCCCTGCTCGAGCAGGCGGTCGAGCTCGGACGTTCGGCGGCGGCGGCCACCCCCGCCGGGCACCCCCGCCGCGGCGTGCGGCTGGATCACTTCGCCACGGCACTGGTCACCCGGGGTGAAGCGTTCGGGGACCGTGCCGCGCTCGCGGAGGCCGTCAGCATCGAGCGGGAGGCGGTCGCGTGCACGTCGGCGGGCCATCCGCAGCGCGTCCAGTTCATGGGCAACCTCGCCGTCAACCTCAACGCGTTGTTCCACGCGACCGGAGACCTGGCCCACCTCATGGACGCGATCGACGTCGCTCGCCGTGCCGCCGAGGCCACCGCCGGGCAGGGCGACCACCCGCGTTCGCTCGACATCCTCGCCGTCGTGCTGCACAAACGGTTCCGGGTGACCGGCGAATTGCAGGTGCTGTCGGAGGCGGTCGACCGCGCGAGGGAGTCCGTCCGCCTCGGCGCGAGCCTGGTCGCCGGGCAGGCCCAGCGGCTCTCCAACCTTGGCGCCATGCTGTCCGACTTGTTCACCAGGACCGGCGAGGGAAGCGTGCTCGGCGAGGCGATCGACGCGCACCGCGCGGCCGCGGACGTGACGGCGGACGACGACCCGGGCCGGGCATTGCGGCTGGCCAATCTCGGCGGTGTGCTGGGGATGGCGTACGAGAATTTCGGCGACCGGAACGCGTTGCGGGACGCGATCGCCGCGCGTCGCGCGTCCGTGGCCGCGACTGCGCAGGACAGCCCGCACTGGCCCGGGTACACCGCGAGTCTGGCCGCCGCGCTCAGCGACTGGTGCACGAACCCCGTCGCACCCGCCGCCGCGCGACGGGAGCCGCCGGATCCGCAGGTCCTCGCCGAGGCGGTCGCCCTGGCCCGGAGTGCGGCGCAAAGGCCCGAGCAGGACGCCTTTTCCCGGGCGGGTCTACTGACCCGCGTCGCCAACGTCCTGGCGCTCGGCTTCCGGCACCTCGGCGACAGCGACGCGCTGACCGAGGCACTCGGCTGCTACCGGGAGGCCGCGGCGTCTGCCGGATCGCCGGCGCAGAGCCGGGCGGAAGCGGCGGACCGGTGGGGCGATCTGGCCGCCGAGGCGGGGCAGTTCGATGTGGCCGCCGAGGGATACGCCGCTGCGGTCCGGCTGCTGCCCCGGCTCGCCGGGCGCCGCCTGGGCCGCGAGGACGCCCAGTACTGGCTCGGCCGGTTCGCCGGGGTCGCCGCCGATGCGGCCGCGTGCGCACTGGCCGTCGGCGACGAGGTGAGCGCGGTGACCCTGCTCGAATCCGGGCGCTGCGTGCTCGCCGCCCAGGCACTCGACAGCCGCGACGATCTTTCCGACCTGCGCGAGCGGGCACCCGAGCTGGCCGAACGCTTCCGGACGCTCACCGCGGAGTTCGAAACCGACACCACGCGCGACCGCGTGGCCCTCGCCGACGAGCTCGACGCGGTGACCGACCGGATCCGCGCGCTGCCCGGGATGGAGCGGTTCCTACGGCCCCCACTGCTCACCGACCTCACCGCGCAGGCACACGAGGGCCCGATCGTGTACGTCAACGTCAGCCGGCACCGGTGTGACGCGCTGATCATCACTGCGGACGGGGTCCGGTCACGCGCGCTGGACCGGCTGAGCCAAGAGACCGTGAGCCACCGCGTACGCGCTCTGCACACCGCGTTCACGCAGGGGCGGATGGCCGCCGAGCAGGCGATCCATGACACGCTCGAATGGCTGTGGGACACCATCGTGGGCCCCGTGCTCGGCGAACTGGGGCTGACGGCGAAACCGGCGGCGGATGGTCCGTGGCCAAGGATCTGGTGGGCCCCGGTCGGGCCGCTCAGCCTGCTCCCCCTGCACGCGGCGGGCCACCACCGCGACGGCGGACCTGCGCTCCTCGACCGCGTCGTCTCCTCGACGACGCCGACGATCCGCGCCCTGGGTCACGCCCGCGCGGGCCGCCGCGACGACCGGAACGAGCCGCGGCTGCTGGTGATCGCGATGCCGCACACTCCGGATGCCCCGGACCTGCCCGGGGCACAGGCCGAAGCCGACCACCTGGCCGCTCTCATACCCGGCGCCACGGTCCTGGTCGGCGCGGACGCGACTCGTGACACCGTTCTCGACGCCTTGCCGGCCAGTGGCTGGGCGCACTTCGCCTGCCACGGGTACAGCGACCCGGACAACCCCTCGGACAGCCACCTCGCGCTGCACGACCACGACCGCGCGCCGCTTCGGGTGCTGGACCTTTCCCGGCTGCGTCTGCGGAACGCGGAGTTCGCGTTCCTGTCGGCCTGCGACACGGCCCGCACCACTGCGCACCTGTCCGACGAGGCGATCCACCCGTTGGCGGCTTTTCAGATAGCCGGTTTCTCCCAGGTGGTCGGCACGCTCTGGCGCGTCGACGACGTGGTGGCGCCAGCCTTCAGCCAGCAGCTCTACGGCGAGTTGATCGCGGACCGATCCGGTGCGTTGTGCGCGTCGGCGGCGATCCATCGCACGGTCAGGCAGCTCAGGGCGAAGTATCCGAACCTGCCGTCGGTGTGGGCCGCACACGTCCACGCGGGCGCCTGACGACGCGCAAAGGTGAAGGCGAGGGGCAAGGCGGAGCGTCGCCCGGCAGCGCTGGTGCGGTCGGGCGACTTCGACGCGAGCGGCATGGACATCAGCCGCTCCTTCGTCGAGATGACCAGCTGCTGGAAGAAGGCCCACCGCATCGGCCTGGACCAGGAGCTGATCACCCGGTACGGCCTGCCGGTGCTGCGAGGCGTTCGTGGCCCTCACGACCTTGTCGGCCTTCATCGCCGGCCGTTGTGAGTAGCTGCGCGGACGCCGGTTTGAGTACCCCGGCCGGTGTGCCA
>NZ_JAERRH010000049.1 GCF_016741855.1 Streptomyces musisoli
GCCTCTGATCACGAATACCGCTCGCCGACAGCCGATGCCGCGCGCCGGGTCACGACGGAGCCGTCGCCCTGACCGCGCTGTCGCCTTCCGACGCGAAGGCCCCCGCTGTCCGCAAGCACGGGGCGTCCGGACAGCGGGGGCCGAGGGATCGAGCGGGGCGTCAGGGCGCCATCATCGATATCCCGAACGGCGCGGCCTGCGGCGCCGATTCGGTGCCGTCGGCGGCTACGGCGGTGACGACGTAGTAGTAGTAGGCCCGCGCCAGACCGGGGTCCTTGTACGTCAGTGCCGTCACGCCCGTGGCGATGCGGTGTTCAGGGGTGAAGACGTCCGAGCCGGACGTGGACCGGTAGACGTTGAACGAGACGGTCGCACCACGGTCGCATGCTTCGACCTCCCAGTTGAGCTGGACGTAGTCCGCGCCCCTGCCGCCCCCGGTGATCCGGGGGGTGGCCGGTGCGGTCAGGACCGGGCAGGCCACGGTGGCCTCGGCCATCGGCGAGAAGTCGGACCACTGGCTGTGTGTGCTGACGGCGCGCACCACGTAGTACCAGGTCCTGCCGGCGGGGACGTTCTCGTTCGTGAACGTCGTCCCGGTGATGAGCGGGGAGACCGAGTAGGCCGCCGTCGGGTCCGTGCCGGTCGTGCGGTAGACGTAGTAGCCGGCTACATCGGTCGACGTGCTCGCGGTCCATTCCACCTTGACGTTGCCGTTGTCGGCCGTCGCGGTGACCGAGGCGGGCGCGGCCGGCTTCTCGTAGACCGGCAGGCGCTTGCCGTAGACGGTGCCGTAGCCGGGCTCGGGCATGGAGGAGACGTTGCCGGCCGCGTCGACGGCGCGGACGGTGTAGCCGAACTGCACGCCGGCCGGTGTGCTGGTGTCCAGGTACGGGGCGTCCCTGACGACGGCGACCTGCTCCCACGCGCCGAACATCGGCTTGCGCATGACGAGGTAGTGGTCCGTGTCGTCGGTGTTGGGCGTCCAGACCAGGTGCACGCCGTCTGTGCCGTCCCAGGCGTCCAGGCCGTACGGCATGTGTGGCGGGGTGACGTCTCCGGTGCGGGTGGCCGAGGCCGTCGCTGACGGGTTCGACTCCGTGCCGAGAGTCGTGACCGTCCTGACCTGGTAGTAGCGCACCTCGCCGACGGGCGCCGCGTAGTCGTCGTAGCCGGGGCCGGTGACCGGCGTCTTGGTCAACCGGGTCCACGGACCGGAGGCCGACTCGGCGGCATAGACGTGGAACCGGTGGGACGCGTCACCGTCGTACCGCCAGCCGACGGTGTTGCGGTCGACCCAGCCGTTCGCGGAGACGGTCGTCGGCGGCAGCGGCTTGGCGTCGGTGGCGTCGAGCTGGATGGGCGCGGAGTACGCGGAGGCGTTGCCCGCGCTGTCCTTGGCCCGCGCGCGGTAGTAGTAGGTCGTGCCCACGGCGGCGGAGGGGTCGGTCAGGGCGGCGCTCTGCGTGGGGGTGCCGATGGTGGCGAACGGCCCCTCGGGCGCGACGGCCCGCTGCACCTCGTAGGAGCTCGCCCCGCTCACCGGGGACCAGGAGAGCCGGGCGCCGGCAGACGGGTCGTACGTGGCCGTGAGCCCGGTGGGCACGGCGGGGGCCGTCCTGTCGGCGCTGACGGCGCTCGTCACCTCGGACAGCGCGGAGACGTTGCCGCAGCGGTCGACGGCGCGGAGGGCGTACTCGTAGGTGGCGCCGGTGGGCGGGGGCGCGTCGGTGAAGGTGGTGCCCGTGATCAGGGTGGGGTTGCGCAGGCTCCAGCCGTTGGTGCCGGCGATGCGGCGGTAGACGCGGTAGCCGGCCAGGTCCATCTCGTAGTTGCGGGACCAGGTCAGGGTGGTCTTCAGGGTGGCCGCCGAGTAGCCGGACTTCACGCCGGTCGGGGCCAGGGGGGCGGTCTTGTCGTACGTGGCGCTGATGACCGGCTTGTAGGAGAAGGAGATGTTGGCGGTGCCGGTGAAGGCGGCGAAGTCCACCCGCAGGGTGTGGGTCCCGCGCGGGATGGTGAGGCGGGCGGTCTTGCGCTGGGTCGAGCTGACGTTGCGCCACAGGTCGATCTTGCGGTCGCCGTCGAGGTAGACGCGGGCGCCGTCCTGGACGGCGACGCTCAGGTCGAAGGGGCCGCCGGAGCCGAAGTTGCGGGTGGTGGTCCAGCGGACGCCGAAGTAGTCGCTCGGCAGGGTCACGCCGGAGGGGTCGCCGTAGCCGTAGTTCTCGCCGATGGCGGTATCGCAGACGGTGGCCTTCGCAGTGCCGGAGAGGGTGGTGTTGGCGTAGTACTGGGCCTTCCACACGCCGGCCGAGCAGGTCACGGCCGCATGCGCCGTCGCGGGGAACGCGAGCCCGGCCAGGGCTGTGGCCAGGGAGATTACGGCCGCACCACCTGTACGGCGCGCCGCGCCGAGGGTTATTCGCATCTACGGATGCTCACATTTCCGATGGGGAGATGAGGACAAGGCGTGTATGCCGTCGCAATAGTGGCATTGAAAGATCACTTGCGACAGGTGATTTGGTGTCCGGCCGCTGCTTGCGGGTTCGGGCGAGAGTGCTGTTGACGGCAGTGAAGAGCCGCTCGAGCGGCTCAGGGCATCTCCGCCGCGCATCTTCGCGGCAGTCAGGCCTCATCCCGCTGGACCGCGTTGTCGGCGCCGACCGGCCACGGCTCGCCTGGCCTCACGTCCCATCGAGGGTCTGCGGGGAGACCGGCCGCTCGAAGAAGGTCTCCAGTACCACCGTCGCCTGGGTCCCGCTGACTCCGTCGATGGCGTAGATCCGGCGGAGCACGTCCTGCAGTTGCTCGGTGGTCGCGGTCCTGATCTTCACCAGCACCGAGGCGCTGCCGGCGATGATGTGCGCCTCGAGGATCTCGGGGAGCGCGGCGAAGTCGTCCGCCGAGTCGCCCATCCAGGCGGTCGAGTCGACCATCACGTAGGCCAGGACGCCGCCGCCCACCGCTGCCGGGTCCACTTCGGCCGTGGTGCGCCGGATGATGCCGCGCTCCCGCAGCTTGCGCACGCGCTCATGAGCCGCACCGGCGGACAGGCCCACGGCCTGACCCAGCGCGGCGTAGGACTGGGTGGCGTCCTGCTGAAGCTGTGCCAGCAGGGCACGATCAATGTGATCCACAGCTCTCCATTCGGAATATCCTTGCGCTGACCATACTCCATCTTGCAATCTCGCCGTACAGCCGAAGGAAGTTCGGCGCCTCTGTGGGAGGGGATTCATGACCAGCGAGCGCCCTGCGTTGTACGAGATGTTCGACGACCGGTTCCGTACCGGGCGGTGCATGAACGGCGATGACGGCTTGGAGGTGCTGTACACCGGTTGCCGCTGGGCCGAGGGGCCGATCTACCTTCCTGCCTGGAGGCAGGTGATCTGGAGCGACATCCCCAATGACCGGATGCTGCGCTGGGACGAGGAGACCGGTGCCGTCAGCGTCTTCCGCCGCTGTGCCGGGCACACCAACGGCAACACCCTCGACCGCCAGGGACGGTTGATCACCTGCGAGCAGGGCAACCGCAGGGTGACACGAACCGAGCATGACGGCACTGTCACCGTGCTGGCCGATCGCTGGCGGGGCAAGCGGCTGAACAGCCCGAACGACGCAGCGGTGAAGTCGGACGGCTCCATCTGGTTCTCCGACCCGGACTTCGGCATCACCAGCGACTACGAGGGATACCGCGCCGAGAGCGAGATCGGCGCCAACAACGTCTACCGCATCGACCCAGACACCGGTGAAGTACGCCTGGTCGCCGACTGCTTCGCGGCGCCGAACGGCCTGGTCTTCTCGGCCGACGAGCGAGCGCTCTTTGTCTCCGACACCCGCGCCGGATGCATCCGGGTCTTCGACGTACGGGACGACGGCACACTCTCCGACGGCAAGGTCTTCGCCGACGCCGCACGTCGCGAGAACGCCCGCTTCGACAACCTCCGCTTCGACGACGGCGGCCGGCTGTGGGCGGCCGCGATGGACGACGGGGTGCACTGCTACGACCCCGACGGCACGCTGATCGGGCGGCTCGACATTCCCGAGACGGTGGCCAACATCTCCTGGGGCGGCGCCAAGCGCAACCGCCTCTTCATCACCGCGGAGACCAGCCTCTACTCGGTGGTCATGGGCGTTACGGGCACACACCCCACCGGCCCGGGACGCCGCCCCTGGCCGGCCCCCCAGCCCCTGTGACCGCCGTCTCTCCCGCCTGAAGTGATGCTCAGGCATCAGCACCTCGCGCCGTGACCTGCCAGCGGTCGACCCCCTCGCGGTCCTGGACGACCAGCAGCTCATTTGCGAGATTCACCGGCGTGCGGATGTGTTGGGGACGAAAGCGACCACCGACCCGAGCCGCGGTCCCGTCACACCTTCCGGCAGCCGGACAACGGCGTGGTGCTCCCGGCGCGTCAGGCTGTGGTTCACGGAACCGCGGCCAGAGCCCTGAAGGCGACCAGGGGTGATCCTCGCCGCACTCGGTCGGGTCTTCAACGCAGTAGGGAAGTCCACCGGCCATCGCGGGGAAAGGCTCAGGCGGTGCCCTCGCCGGGCTGAGCGAGGAGGGCCAACTCCTCCTCGGTCAGGCGCAGGGCTCCTGCAGCGATGTTCTCCGCTAGGTGCGCCGGGTTTCTGGTGCCGGGAATGGCCAGCACATGCGGACCGCGGTGCAGGGTCCAGGCGAGCCGCACCTGGGCCGGCGTCGCATGGTGTGCGCGGGCGACCAACTGGACGCGTGCGTCCCGCTCCTGGCCTGCGGCTGCCTCGCGCCGCAAGCCGGAGACCGCGAAGAACGGGACGAAGGCGATGCCCTGCTCTCCGCACAGGTCCACCAGCCCACTCTCGTCGGCGCGGCGCCAGTCCAGACCGTAGGAGTTCTGCACGCAGACCACCGGCGCGATCGCTTGGGCCTCGGCCACGTGCTCGGGCAGGACAGCGGATAGCCCGAGGTGCCGGATCAGCCCTGCATCGCGCAGCTCGGCGAGGGCGCCGAAGTGCTCGGCTATCGAGGCTGTGCGGGGGCCGGCGGCACGCAGGTTCACCACGTCGAGGCAGTCCCGACCGAGCTGGCGCAGGTTTTCCTCGACCTGGCCACGCAACTGGTCGGGGCGGACGGTACCGAGCCACTCGCCGGAGGGATGGCGTGCCGGGCCGACCTTGGTCACCACGACCACGTCGCCGTGCCAGGACGAGAGGGCGCGGTTGATGATCTCGTTCGCGGACCGCAGCGGTGAGAAGTAGAAGGCAGCCGTGTCGATGTGGTCGACGCCCTGCTCGAACGCGCTGTGCAGCAGGTCGACGGCGGCTTCGCGGTCGATCGGCTGGCCGTCGGAGTTCCCCATCATGCCGTTGCCCGTCAGCCGCATCGCGCCGTAGCCGATGCGGTTCACCTCCAGGTCCCCGAGCTTCCAGGTCCCTGCTGTCGCCGCTGCGTTCACCGTGCTCCTTCACCCGTCGGCTCGTCAGGTCCTGGAGTATGGGGCCGTCCAGGTGCGCTGCGAAAGGTCAGCGGGCTGGGCGAAACATCACGTCTTCGCCCGGAACCAACCATCCACGCATGGCCGTTGTACTTGATGACGGAGCACCGGTTCGGATGCGGATCCGGCCGTCCAGTCGTTGCCGGCCGGCACGTTGTCGACAGTGGCAGCGTTGCTCGGGCTGGGTGGCGGTCATCAGCGTGTGGTGTCGGCTGTTGCGCCGCTTGTCGCGCGTTCGGCGACTTCGGCGGTGGTTGCGGTGAGCCCGGTGGGTGGGGCGATGATGCAGAGGTGCGTGCTGAAGCGAATGAGGTGGAAGAGGCGATCAGAGGCGAGCTGCGGCTCATGGATCCCGGTGTGCGAATGTCACGGGCGGAGGCCAGGCAGCTGTTGGACCCGGAGTTCGTGGAGGTCGGCGCATCGGGCCGGCGGTGGTCGTACGAGGAGATGCTGGCCGAGTTGCCGGATATGGCCGGCAACTCGGAGGAGAGCCCTCGCTACGTGCCCTCAGGCATGACGGGTGTCGTGCTGGCTCCCGGTGTGGTGCACCTGACGTACGAGACCGTGATCGAGGGACGGCGGGCGCGCCGCAGTTCGCTGTGGCGCAGGTCGGGCGAGGGGACGGGCTGGCGGATGTACTACCACCAGGCCACGCCCGTTCCGTCCCGGGGCGAGTGACGGTGCGGGTCACCAGTGACGACACGTGGACAGCTACCGGTTCGACCGTCAGGTCGGCGATGTCGTGGCCGTGCCGTGCGGGCCGCGCTTCACCGCACGCGGGTCATGACGAACCCGCTGCGCGGCGCTGTGGGGATGCGCTTGAGGGGGATGCTGAGGTCCTGCGCGGGAACGTCGTAGCGCAGCGCGGCCAGGCGGGGGGCAAGGGTTTCGAGGACTGTCAGGGTGACGTCCTCGCCGGGGCAGCGGTGGTGGGCCGCGGGGTCGCCTCCTCCTTGCGGTACGAGGGTGTCGCGGTCGGGCTCGCGGCCCAGGAAGCGGCCGGGGTCGAAGGTGTACGGCTCAGGCCACAGATGCGGGTCGTGGTTTTGCCCGTAGAGGTCGAGGAGGACCATGCTGCCCTCGGGAATGTCCTGGCCGTCCCAGTGCAGGTCGGCCGCGGCGAGACCGCCGACGAACGGCGCGAAGGGATAGAACCGGCGGATCTCGTGGGCGAAGGCGCGGGCAAAGGGGACGTCACCGTCGGCGAGCTGTTTGCGGTGCTCGGGCCACCGGTGCAGGGCGTGCGCGGCGAAGGTCAGAAACCAGGCGACCGCCACGGTCGGCCGGATCACGTTCAAGACCTCGACCGCTGCTGTATGCGGATCAAGGAGGCGGCCGTCGGCGCCGCGGTGGTCCGCCACCGTCTTCAGGACCGAACCGTCGGGAGCCGATTGCGTTCCGCTGCGGATCGCCACGACGAGCCCGGCGATCCGGGCCTCCTGACGGGTGCGGGCACGGCGGGCCCGTACCTGGCGGGGTCCGGCCGAGGCGAAGCCGTCGACCATGGCGACGAGGTCGCGGGCAGTCTCCTCGGCGGCTCCGTCGGCGAGCGGGATCCCGGACCAGTCACAGATCGCGCGGGTGAGGAGAAGGCTCGCCTCCTCGAAAAGGACAACCTGGTCGCGGTGCGTCCACCGCTCACGGGCACGCTCCCACTGAGTATCGAGGTGTCCTGCCAGGGAGTGGAGGCCGCCGCGGTCCTTGAGCAGAGCGATGAACAGGTCCTTGCGTACCCGGTGGTCGGGGCCGTCGAGGGTGTGCACGGCTCCACGCCCGAACAGGGTGTCAAGGACAGGCGCGGGCAGGGCCTCGTGGCGGTGAATGTGGCCCTCGTCGTAGAAGAAGCGCACCGCTTCCGGACCGTGGATGGCCACGGTCTCCTTGCCCATGAGACGGGTGCGCACCGGTTTCCCGCCGCTACGGCGGCGGCGGTCGGGCAGCCATGCGTATCCGGTCGTCATCAAGGCCAGGGTGCTGTCGATCACGTGAGTCTCCGTTCACGGTCAGCCGGGCGAGATCAGGGCCGGCGCCTCGAGGTTTCTTCCTGCGCGTCCTGGTCCAGGTCAGCGCATCCGCCGCTTCACCGTCCCGCCCTGGTGTTCTCCGTCGCCCATCACACTCCCTCCACCGCGTGGAGCAGCCGGCCGACGACGGTCCTGGGGCCCTCGTAGCCGGCGGGCTGGTGGGGCCGGGCGATTCATCGCTCTGCCTTTAGTACTGCCTGCCGTTGCGCCGACTGGGTGGCGGAACGGTTGTCCTGTCTCTTGCAGGATCGGAGTCAGCGGCCGAGTGCCTGGGCCAGTTCGTTCTTGTTCATCGACGAACGTCCTTCGATGCCACGTTTCCTGGCCTCCGCCTACAGCTGGTCCTTCGTCGGCCCCTGGGCACCGCTGTGGGAACGCTCGCCGCCCCGGCGGGAGGCGGACTTCTTGTCCTGCGTCGACGTCTTGCTCGCCGTCTTCGACTCGCCGGCACGGGCGCGTTCCTTGTTCACCGTGCGTGCCGCGATCTCCTTGGCGCGCCCCTTGGAGCTGCCACGCTTCTCGGCGCTGTCCTTGATGTGCTCGTACTGACGCTCACGTTTCGCATTCGAGCCCTGCGGCATGACGCTCTCCTCCCAACCGGTGCGTCCGCACCCGCTTCGAGACGACCTTCGCGTACCCCTCGGCTGGGGCTTCTCACTCGCAACCGGATCGATCCCATCTCACGCGGTCCGCTACGGGGTGCGCGAGCAGACGGCGACCGAACGGACGAGCAAGCCGGACATGCGCACAGGGTGCGGACCACCGGAAAGACCGCCGGCCGGCCACGCGGGCAGACGCCGGCCGCCTTGCCGCGCCGGGGCGCGACGTGAGGCCGGTGATGGCCGAAGGGCTGCGGGGACGCGTCCACCGCCGTCTGGACGACATGCGCCCGATGCACTGTTCAAAGCACGCGGGGAGGGGAACCCCGGGGCTCATGCGCGCACTTGTCGTCAACTGCACCCTGAAGCCGTCTCCGCAGACCTCCAACACGGAGGCTCTCGCCGACATCGTCATCAGCGCCCTCAAGGGCCACAGCGTGGAGGTGGACACCGTGCGCGCTGTGGATCTGAACATCAGGCCCGGGGTGGAGACGGACATGGGTGAGGGTGATGAGTGGCCCGCCGTGCACGAGAAGGTGCTGTCGTCGGAAATCCTGATCATCGCCTCGCCCACGTGGCTCGGCCGACCGTCGTCGGTCGCCCAGCGTGTGCTCGAGCGTCTGGACGCGATGCTCAGCGAGACCGACCACGACGACCGCCCAGTCGCCTACAACCGGGTGGCCGGTGTGCTGGTCACCGGCAACGAGGACGGCGCTCACCACGTCATCAGCGAGATCAGCGGCGCCCTCGCGGACATCGGGTTCACCATCCCCGGTCAGGCGTGGACGTACTGGCATCTCGGCCCCGGCCCCGGCCCCGACTACCTCGACGACGACCGCGGTCACGAATGGGCGGCCTCCACCGGCCGGGCCATGGCCTCCAACCTCGTCCACGCCGCACGCGCACTGGCCGAGAACCCTCTGCCCGCCCCGCCGTCCTGAATCGAACACACGGAAGAGAACGTGCCATGAACGATGCCAAGCCCCTCGCCCTCGTCACCGGCGCTTCCAGCGGCATCGGACTCGAACTGGCCAAACAGCTGGCCGAGCGCGGCTACGACCTCGTCATCAACGCCGAGGACGACACCCGCCTGCTGCACGCGGCCGTGCCGGTCCGGGCGGCCGGCGCGCGGGTGGACGTGATCCAGGCCGACCTGCGTCAGTACGACCAGACCGAGCACCTCGTCGACACCATCGAAGCCCTCGGGCGGCCGCTGGACGTCGCGGTGCTGAACGCCGGCGTCGGCAGGGGCGGCGCGTTCGTTGATATCGATCTGGCGGACGACCTGGAGGTCATCGACCTGAACGTCAGGTCGACCGTGCACCTGGCCAAACGTGTCGTCCGCGACATGGCCGCCCGCAATGAGGGTCACATCCTGGTGACCTCGTCCATCGCCTCGACCATGCCCGGCTCCTTCCAGGCCGTCTACAACGCGTCCAAGTCGTTCCTGCAGTCCTTCGTGCAAGCTCTGCAGAACGAGCTCAAGGACAGCGGCGTCACCCTGACCTCGCTGATGCCCGGCCCGACCGAGACCGACTTCTTCCACCGCGCGGACATGGACGACACCAAGGTCGGCCGGCAGGACAAGGACGACCCCGCGCAGGTCGCCCGGCAAGGCCTCGACGCGCTGCTCGCCGGCAAGGACAAGGTCGTCGCAGGCTCCGCCAAGACCAAAGCTCAGGAGATGGCGAACAAGATCCTGCCCGACAAGGTCAAAGCCGAGGCCCACCGCAAGATGGCCGAACCCGGATCGGCAGAGGGCGAGAACACCGACTGAACGGGACACGGCTCCGACGGTCACCGCAGGCCGAACCTGCACGGGGAGCCGAACCTGCACGGGGAGCCGAACCAGCCTCACGCAGCGCGCGAGGAGAAATGCGATCACAAGGCCACCGCCACCGGCCTGTGCGGCTCCGACCCGCACCCGTACGAGATCTTCGGCCCCGTTCCTGGGAGAGGCGGCAGCCTGCCACAAGCCCATGGACATCCCTGCGCCCCGCCCCAGCCTCCGTCTGCGCCCGCTCCGGCCTTCCTGTCGGCGCGCTGCTGATCGTGGTGGAGAAGAGATTGATGATGCGGGCCTTGGGCACACGGGCCGGTGTATTAAGCAAATAGCGGCGCTGAGGGGCTCCCGATGCTCATGGCACACCCGGCTGTACTGAAGAATCTGATCGCACAGTACGAGACGCTGCGTGCTCTCCACGCGGAGGAAGGCACCGAGGACGTACGGCAGCGGATGAACGACGTCGCCTACACCCTGTGCGTGTCGACCGGCACCCGCAACGTCGACACCGCCCTCGTCGCCGCCCGCTACCAACTGCCCGGCGCTCGTCTTGAGGACGACTCCGTGCTCACCGCCTGACCTCTCCCCACCGCAGCGCCGCCATGAGTACTGTCGCCCACCTGCCGACTTTCACGAGCCTCAGCGAGCTGACCCGGCTCGTCACCCGCCGCCGCCTCCTCTACGTGCGCTGGTCCCGCGGCCCCGAGCGCGACCTCAGGGCCGTCAGCAGCACCGACGATCTGACCGGTGTGAGGCTGCCGGGACTGTCGGCAAGTTCCCTGGACATCGAGGACTGGTGGGGCGAGCGGCCGGCGGACATCTGGGTGGCCCGCAGGCTGTACGACTACTGCCACCTTCCCCGCGTCAAAGATGAACGGACGCGGCCGTGGATTCTGCACGGCCGCGAGGCGGCCCGCGGACCGGACAACGAACCCTTGGTACGGGAAATCGAACCCATCGGCTGGATAGCCGACCGCGTCATCACCGAGGCAACACGCATCGTGACCGCCCAGCCCGGCAGGTGGGGCCCCCTCGACCGCGGCCCGACCGGCTGAGGGGCACGGCATCCGCCTGCCCGACGCGTCTTGCCACGCATCTGCTCCAGTGGCCTCCCCGGCCCAGCCGCTGCCCTCCAGACGCCTACCGGGGCGGGCGTCCGGTCACAGCGCCGCCGGGGTCGTCGATGAGGGCGATGCGTGCAGTGATGCGTTTGCCGACCGGTTCGCGCTGCACTTCGAAGCCCTGGACGACGGCCATCACGATCTCCAGGCCGTGCTGCCCGACCCGGCCGGCGTCCGCAGCCCGGGCGATGGGCATCTCCGTATTGGAGTCCCACACCGCCACCTCGACCATGTCGCCGAGGATCCGCAGATCCAGCAGCACCGGGCCGGGAGCGTACTTGCGGACGTTGGTCACCAGCTCGCTGACCACCAGCCGGGTCAGATCGATGGCGCGCTGCGAGACGAGCCGGCCGTGCTCGGACCGGGCGCGAGTGAGGAAACCGGCGGCCAAGTGCCGCGCCTGAGCGATGTCGCCGCCGCCCCCGTCCAGGGCCACCGAGGTCTGCAGCGTCCGCTCGTGGGGGGCGATGCCGTCCTCGCCCACGGGCAGTGACTCCATCGCGGCCGCCTTCACTGTGCATTCACCTCGCGTGCGCTTACCCCGTCGTTACCAGGTGACGCCTGGTACCCCGGCGTCGGTTGCGTCACACAAGGGGATCACCCGTCCTCTGCGCACAGGCGTGAATTGCGAGGCAGGGTGCTTCTGCCCTGCGGGGCCGAGAAGCCGGTCCCGCAGGGTTCCCCGAATCCATCCCGGCCCGAGGAACCCGATCGGCCCACCGAGACGAACGCGTGTGAGCCGCCGGCGGCCGGCTGCGCCTCGCCGACTTCCCCGGCTCCCCAGGGCCCGGCAAGACAGCGCGTCCGCGTCGACCGACGGTGGTCAGGAGGCCGGCGCGGTCAGGTAGTCGCCGTGTTCAAGGTCTTCGAGCAGGGTCGCACGGGTGGGTGACCAGCCGAGGAGCTGTCGGGTGCCGGCACTGGTGACAGGTGCGTCGAAGCCGTAGACCTTGGCCATGAACGGGCTGACGTAGTGTCCGGCGGCCTCGTCCGGGGTCAGCGAGACCGCGGGCAGCCCGAGACCCTCGGCGATCGTCTCGGCGATGCTCTTCATGGTGACGCCGCTTTCGGCGACTGCGTGCAGCACGCTGCCCGCGGGGGCCTTCTCCAGGGCGAGCCGAAACAGGGTCGCCGCGTCGAGCCGATGGACCGCGGGCCACCGGTTGCCGCCGTCGCCGACGTAGGCGGAGACGCCGGTCTTCCGGGCGGTGGCGATGAGCATGGGGATGAAGCCGTGGTCTTGAGGACCGTGGACGGTGGGAGCGAGCCGGATCACGCTCGCGCGTACCCCTTTGGTGGCGAAGTCCAGGCATGCTCGCTCGCCCGCGATACGGAAGGCGGCGATCCCGGCCGTGTCCGGCTCGTCCTTCTCGGTGCTCACCCGGCCGGCGGGCATGACCAGCGTGCCCGAGGTGATGACCAGCGGTTTGCCCGACTGTTCCAGCGGCTGGCCGAGCGTCCGGATCGCGGTCCGGTCCCGTCTCATCATGTCGTCAAGGTCGGAGAAGTCGCCGCCGTAGGCCATGTGCAAAACGCCGTCGGCGGCTTCGGCGCCACTGCGCAGGCTGTCGAGGTCGTCCAGGGACCCGCGGTGGGGTGTGGCGCCCAGGGCCGCGAGCCGGGCGGCTGCGGCGTCCGATCGCGCGAGTCCGGTGACGGTGTGGCCGGCCGCGATGAGTTCGGCGACGACGGCCGGCCCGGTCTGGCCGGAGCCGCCGGTGACAAAGACATGCATGAACACGCACTCCCGTAATGTCAGTGACCGGCACTACTTAATGCCAGTCACTGACGTTAAGTAGCGTCAGTGACTGACGTCAAGTAGCGCCAGTCACTGACACATGGGCTATGCTCGGAGCGTGCCACGGAGCGGAGCAGAAGCGCGCCGCCGCCTTCAGCAGGCGGCGTTGGAGCTGTACCAAGAACGCGGGTTCGACCAGACGACCACAGCCGAGATCGCCGCCCGCGCCGGCGTCAACGAGCGCACCTTCTTCCGGCACTTCCCCGACAAACGCGAAGTCCTCTTCGACGGCGAAGCCGACCTGCGCGCCGCCCTGATGCACGAGGTGGCCGAAGCACCCGAGGGTCTCGCGCCGCTCGATGTACTCCTTCACGCCTTTCGCAAAGCCGGACGGATCCTCGAGGAGAACCGTCCGTTCTCCGAACCACGACTGGCGGTCATCGCGGTCACACCGGCACTCCGCGAACGCGACCTGGCCAAGGCCGCCTCGCTCACCGAAGCCGTAGCCGAAGCCCTACGCCGGCGCGGTGTCGAGGACCGGCTGGCCGGCCTGGCCGCTCAAACCGGCTGGGCCGCCTTCCACCACGCGGCCCAAGCCTGGATCGACACCCCCTCGCAAAACCTGGACGCGCACCTCCTCCACGCCTTCGACGACCTGCACACCCTCGCCGCAGCCTCCAACCGGTAGAGGCGCACCCCGAGTTGAGAACGCCCGCAGCCGCCGAACGGCCGCGGCACCGCCGACCGAACGGCCGGGAGCCGGGTGCCGGCGTCCGGGGGCGCCTTTCCGGCAATTGGTTCACCGAGGGCCGGTCTTGCGCTCTGGACCCAGTGGCCCGACTTTCGCCGCCGCCGACGCGGGCCCCGCTCTCGTCGGCGGGCCCGGGGGACTTGGGAGCGGGTCGGCTGTGGATAGGCTCAGGCCATGACCAGTGGCTGGCGCATAGACCGGATCGGGGCTGCTCTGCGGGGAGAGAATCCGACCGTGCTGCGGCGACTTGGGGCTGGCTTCGCGGTGATCGGCGACGTCCAGTTCCTGCCCGGGTACTCGGTTCTCCTGGCGGACGAGCCGGGTGCTCGACGACTGTCTGACCTGCCCAAGGGGAAGCGGCTGCCGTTTCTGTCCGACATGGACCGACTCGGGGAATCAGTCGAACGGGCCTGCCGGCGGCTGGACCCCGGGTTCCGCCGGATCAACCTGGAGATCCTCGGCAACACGGACCCTTTCTTGCATGCCCATGTCTGGCCGCGGTTCGAGTGGGAGCCGGCCGAGCTGGTGAGCAAGCCGGTGTGGCTGTACCCGCCTGAGCGGTGGAGTGACGAGCGGTTCAGGCTCGGCCCGCAGCACGATGCGCTGCGGGACGCGATCGGCAGCGAACTGGACCAGCTGATGGCCTGACGGGTCCGGTGATCGATGACGGGAGTCGCCCCGGATCGCCGAAGGGCGCCGCCGCCACTCGGCGGCCGAGGACTTCA
Organism: Streptomyces musisoli; assembly: GCF_016741855.1. Lineage (GTDB taxonomy): Bacteria > Actinomycetota > Actinomycetes > Streptomycetales > Streptomycetaceae > Streptomyces > Streptomyces musisoli. The sequence goes on from NZ_JAERRH010000049.1 coordinate 14,216, forward strand.
GACGATGCGTGAGTACGACCTGAGCGGCGCCCGGCGGCGCAGGAGCACCCGACGCAACGGTGACGGCGGCAACTGCGTCGAGGTCGCCGACAAAGCCCCCGGCGTCGTTCCCGTCCGGGACAGCGAGGTGGCCGACGGGACCGTGGCCCTCGCCGGGGCCGTGGTCCTCGCCGGGGCCGTGGTCCTCGCCGGGCCCGTGGTTCGCGTCGGGGCCGCCGCCTGGGTGGTGGTCGTCAGGGGGACGGTGGGGTAAACCCCAAGGCGTTTCAGGTTGTTGCCCGGATGGGGCGGGCCCCTGAGATCCGCGAGGCTCGTCGTATGACGCAGCGCACGCGCACCATCCGCAACGTCGCCATCGTCGGCGTCTCCACCGCCCTTCTGGCCGTCACCGCGCCCGTGACCGCCTCCGTGGCCGCGAGTCCCTCCGAGGGCCTCGCCTGGACCGCCTGCGAGGGCTCCGGCATCGACCCCCGTCAGCAGTGTGCCACCCTCCGGGTCCCCATGGACTACGCCGACCCCGGCAGTCCCCGCATCGACATCGCCGTCTCGCGCATCCCGAGCGAGAATCCCGGGGCCCGGCGCGGCACCCTGCTGCTGATCCCCGGCGGGCCGGGCGGCTCCAGCCTGAACGACCCCTCGGGGAAGGGGCAGAAGCTCCCCCAGGACGTCCGGGACGCCTACGACCTGGTCGGCTTCGCCCCCCGCGGGCTCGCCCCGTCCACACCCGTCGACTGCGGGCTGGACCACGGCGACCTCGCCACCTCCAAGCTCCGGCCCTGGCCCGCCGCCGACGGCTCGGTGGACGGGAACATGGCCACCGCCCGCCGCATGGCCGACGCCTGTGCCGCGAACGGCGGCGAACTGATCCGGCACCTCAGCACCGCCAACGAGGCCCGCGACATGGACCGCCTCCGCGCCGCGCTCGGCGAGCGCAGGCTCTCCGCGTGGGGCGTGTCGTACGGGACGTACGTCGGAGCCGTGTACGCGCAGCTGTTCCCGCACCGCACCGACCGCATCGTGCTGGACAGCAACGACAACCCCGACCCCACCCGCGTCGCCCGGGCCTGGCTGGCCGGGCACGAGCAGGGCGTGGAGGACACCTTCCCCGACTTCGCCGCGTGGGCGTCGAAGCCGGACAACCCGGACCGCGTCGCGAGCAGGGCCGCCGACGTCCGGCCGCTGTTCCTGCGGCTGGCCGCCCGGCTCGACCGGGAACCCCTCCCCTGGCCCGGCGCCAACCCGGAGGAGCTGAACGGCAACGTCCTGCGCCAGACCATGCTGGACAGCCTCTACTCCCCCAGCCGCTATCCCACGCTCGCCAAGCTGATGCGGGCCGCGCGGCAGGGCACCGTGCCGCCCGCGCCCGCGGCGCCGCCCGAGGCCGTCCTCCAGAACGTCGCCGCCGTCGGCGCCGGCACGCTGTGCAACGACATCGCGTGGCCCACGTCCAAGGCCGTGTACGAGAAGGACGTCGCCGAGAGCCGCGCCAAGTACCCGCTCACCGCCGGCATGCCCCGCAACGCGATGCCGTGCGCCGCCTGGCCGTATCCGCCGCGTGAAGCGCCGGTGCGGATCACCGGCCGGGGGCCGTCCAACGTCCTGCTCGTCCAGAACGAGCGGGACGTCGCGACCCCGCTCGGCGGCGCCCGAAAGCTCCGGGAGGCGTTCGGCCGGCGCGCGGTCATGGTGACGGTGAACTCCACCGGGCATGACGCCTACCTCGCCAACGGCAACGCCTGCGGCGACCGCACGGTCTCCCGCTTCCTGGCGACCGGGCAGCGGCCGGGCACGGACACCTACTGCGCCTGACGGCGCCCGGCGTCACCAGCCCGACTCGGGGGCCACGACGGCGCGCCGGAATTCGTCAAGGCCGGCAGGACGGTCGGACGCCGAGCAGCTCGGTCCGCAGCACGGGCGTGCCGTCGACAGGCGCCGGTTCCTGCGCGGTCGGTTCGATACCGCCGGCAGCGACCTTGTCGAGCGTCTCCAGGCCGGCGGCACCGACCGTGCCGAACACCGTGTAGTTCGGTCGCAGCGCGGAGTCGCCGTAGACGACGAAGAACTGCGAACCGTTCGTGTTCGGCCCGGCGTTGGCCATCGCCAGCAAGCCGCGCCCGTAAAGGCGACGGACGCCGGTCGGATCGCTCGGCGCCGGCGGCAGGTCCACCGGCAGCTCGTCCTTGTACTTGTAGCCCGGCCCGCCTTCGCCGGTGCCGGTCGGGTCGCCACACTGCAGGACCTTCAGCGTCGGATACGCCGTCAGCCGGTGGCACACCGTACGGTCGTAGAACCGGTGCTGCGCCAGATGCACGAAGCTCTGGACCGTACACGGTGCCTTCGCCCGGTCCAGACGCAGCGGGAGCGGGCCCTGGCTGGTCCGGACAGCCACATCGACCGTGCCGTGACCGGGGGTGCGCCGTGGATCGGGTGGCAGGGGAACCGGCCGCGCCGCGGGCTCGTCCGGGGTCTGGGTGTACTGGCAAGGACCGTGCGTGGTTCGCGGCGGGACATCGGAAGCGGAGGCGGTGGTGCTGCCCGCGGACACGACCAACGCTGCCGCCGCCCATGCGGTCATGAGAGCTCGGTTCATCCTGCACACCCTCCAAAAGATCGTCAGGTCTCGGAGCGGTCGCAGTCTAGGGCGCGGCCTGGCAGGCGAGAACCCGCCTGCAAGCCACATCGGGCCGTCGTGAGGACTGCGGCTCGGGCCGTCGTGAGGACTGCGGCTCGGGCCGTCGTGAGGACTGCGGCTCGGGCCGTCGTGAGGACTGCGGCTCGGGCCAAGTGGACGGGTCCTGCAAGCGGACGGAGCGGACCGGCCGCCACACGGCGGCCGGGCGGGAGTCAGCGCACCTCGCCCGGCCGTGGCAGGGTCAGCTTCAGCGGGCCGCAGCCGAGGCGGGCGGCCTCGGCCTCGACGTAGCGGGGGAAGAGGGTGCGCAGGTCCGCGCTCATCTCGCCCTCGTTGATCCGTACGAGGAACACCGTCTCACCGGCCTGACAACGGGTGCGGAAGACACCGAGGTTGGGGCCGAGGCCGCCGTAGCCGACGGCAGAGCGCACCCGGTCGCCCTCGTACAGCGCCGTTCACCCGCCAGTAGTGTCGGACCAGCTCCGGATACTCCTGGCGGAGCCTGCGGGAACTGACGCCCTTGAGGCTGTTGACCAGCTTGGACAGGGCAACTTTCGGCGGGAAGTTCACGAGCAGGTGGACGTGG
>NZ_JAERRH010000005.1 GCF_016741855.1 Streptomyces musisoli
TCCCGAGGGCGATGAGCCGGCCGGCCAGGTCCGCGAAGGGGCCGTCGGCCGGCTCGTTCTCGGCCATGGTGCGCAGCAGCTCGGCCATCTCCGCGTCGTGGCCGGCGCTGACGGCGGCCAGCGCGGCGAAGTCGTGCACGAGCTGGACCTCCAGCTCGGCGCGCGGGATGCGGCGGCCGTCCAGCCAGATCAGCGCCGTGGACTCGACGAGCGAGATCCACGAGCGGATCACCAGTTCGAGGCGCGGCGATGCCTCGGTCACGCCCAGGTGCGCCAGCATCTGTTCGTAGGCGGCCTGCCGCACGGAGTCGATCAGCGCACGAGTGGCCGATACGTGGTCCTGCGAGCCCGCCCCCTCCGCGGAGACGGCCGGGCCGCCGCGCATCAGCGCCGAGAAACCGGGGCCGTGATCGTCCACGAAGTCGAAGAAGCGGCGCATCACCCGCAGCAGCCGGGCGCCGAGCGGACCCTCGCGCGGCTCGGCGAAACGGCTCGCGAGGTCCTCCGACGCACGCTTCAACGCGGCCTCGTACAGGCTGAGTTTGCCCGGAAAGTAGTGGTAGACGAGCGGGCGTGAGATGCCCGCCGCCGTCGCTATCTCATCGATGGAGACCTCGTCGGGCGAGCGTCGGCTGAACAGGTCGAGGGCGACACCGATCAGCTGCTGCCGACGCTCCTCGACGCCCATCCTGCGGCGAACCCCGATACTCATGCGAACACCTTACCGATCGAATTCGGCCGATCGTGATCACATGTCGAGCACCAGACGGTCGCCCCGGGCCCGGGAGACGCAGATCAGCATCGAGTCGCGCCGCTCCGCGTCCGTCAGCAGCTCGTCCCGGTGTTCGATCTCCCCCTCCAGCACCCGCTGCCGGCAGGTCCCGCAGAATCCCTGCTCGCAGGAGTAGGCGGTGTCCGGCAGTTCGCGGCGTACGGCGGCCAGGACCGTGGAGCCGGCCGGCACCGTCAAGGTCCGCCCGGTGCGGCGCAGTTCCAGCGCGAACTCCGTGTCGCCGTCCGTCCCGGCGCGCGGGGCGAACCGTTCCAGGTGCAGGGTGGCCCCCTCGGGCAGCGCCTCCTGGACCGCCGCCATCAGGCCCTCCGGCCCGCAGCAGTACACGGCCGTGCCCTCGGCCGTGTCCGCGAACAGGGCGGCCAGATCCGGCCGTCCGTCCTCGTCCTCGGCCACCACGGCCAGCCGGTCCCCGGCGAGTTTGCGCACCTCTTCCAGGAACGGCATCGAGGCCCGCGTCCGCCCGCCGTACAGCAGCCGCCACTCGGCGCCGTCCGGCAGGGCCCGCAGCATCGGCAGGATCGGGGTGATGCCGATGCCGCCGGCGACGAAGACGTACGCGGGCGCGTCGGCGAGGGGGAAGCGGTTGCGGGGGCCGCGCACCTCCAGCTCCATGCCCTCGGCGAGTTGCTCGTGCACCTCGCGCGAGCCGCCCCGGCCGTCCGCCGCGAGACGCGTGGCGATGGTGTAGGCGGAGGTGTCCTCGGGGTCCCCGCACAGCGAGTACTGCCGTACGAGCCCGGACGGCAGCACGAGGTCGAGATGGGCGCCCGGCTCCCAGCGCGGCAGGCCGGGGCCTTCCAGGCGGAGCTGCACGACCCCGTCGGCGATCATCTCGTGGGCGGTGACCAGCAGCTTCAGGGCCCGCGAGCGCGGCCGGCCGGAGATCGGCGGGTCCAGGGCGGGCAGCGGCCACAGCGGGGAGCGCCGGACGCGGCGGCGCAGGGCCCGCCGGGTGAGCAGGGCGGCGCCCGTGACGAGGGCGACGGTCCGCAGCTTCGGGGTCACCCCGCCTCCCGCTTCTCGGCGGCGAGCGCGGCGGGGGAGGTGGCCAGGTAGGCCACGGCCTGGGCGGTGGAGCACTCCTGGGAGGGGTGGTAGGAGCGGCCGAGGTAGCGCGGGATGGACCTCAGCATGTCCCCGGTGGCGGGCAGGATGCCCTGCCGGCCGCGCAGATGGAAGTCCTTGAAGGACGCCTTGGGGTCGGTGAGGGTCGGGTCGTTCTCCAGGAAGAAGCGGATCCCGCGCTGCCACAGGAACACCAGTGCAGAGAAGGCCGTCGCCCAGGTGCGCACCCGGCGCCGGTAGCTGCCGTCGACGTGCTGGAACAGGTCGAAGGCCACGGACCGGTGCTCGACCTCCTCGGCGCCGTGCCAGCGCAGCAGGTCCAGCATGGTCGGGTCGGCGCCGCGCCGGTCCAGCTCGGCCGCGCCCAGCACCCAGTCGCCGAGGAACGCGGTGTAGTGCTCGATGGCCGCGATGAGGGCCACGCGCTCCAGCAGCCACCAGCGGCGCGCCCGGCCCGGCGGCAGGGTGCGGTCGCCGAGCAGCTTCTCGAAGAACCAGTCGACCTGGGCGGTGTAGGGAGTCGGGTCGAGACCCTGCTCGCGCAGGTGCGGCAGCACCTCGTCGTGGGCCTGGGAGTGCATGGCCTCCTGGCCGATGAAACCGACGACGTCCGCACGGAGCCGGTCGTCCCGGATCAGCGGCAGCACCTGCTTGTACACGTGCACGAACCACCGCTCGCCGGCGGGCAGCAGCAGGTGCAGCACGTTGATGGTGTGCGTGGTGAACGGGTCGCCGGGCACCCAGTGCAGCGGCGTGTCCTCCCACGAGAAGGACACGTTGCGGGCCTTGAGCGCGATGCGCTCGGACTCCACCGGCCGAGGCTGCGTGTTAGACATGGCGTCAATGTACTGGCGGGTAAGACGCCTGAGAAGCCCTGTGGGGAGCCTTGTTTACGTGGATGTCAACAAGGGCTACCGCAGCCCGCTGATCTTCCGTCCGTCCGCCAGGGTGCCCTCCAGGTCGGCCCGCGCCCCCTGTGCCGCCCTGGCCGCCAGCAAGGGCCCCTGCCCGGACGCGGTGACCCCGCCGGTCGCCCGGATCGAGGCCGTGCCCGCACTGCCCGCCGCCAGCAGATACCAGTTCCCGGCCGCCGACTTCCACAGCACCCCGGCCAGCACCTGGGGATCACGCGCCCCGCAGGCCGGCACGTCCGTGGCCTTGGCGACGGCCGCCCCGGCCGCCCCGCCCGGAGTGCGGAACTGGGCCAGCGTGACCGTGCCGGCACCGCGCCAGGTCTCCGCCCGGGTGCACACCCACGACCCGGAGCCGCTGCCGTCGGGCAGCGGCTGCACGGCGTAGGTCCAGGCGTTGACGCCGCGGACGCCCGCCGAGCGGTCGGCCGCCAGGGAGCAGGCGAACGGCGCCCAGGTGCGCAGCCCCTCCGCGTCGGACGCCTCCCGGGGCGAGCCGGGCCGGCCGGCCGTGAGATGGGCCGGGACCAGCTCGCCGAGGTCGGTGGCGAGCCGGGTGCCGGAGGCGTCGGTCAGCTGGAGCACGGTCCACGAGGTGCAGGTGCCCGGCCGCATGGCGGAGCTGGCCAGCGGCGCGGTGACACCGCCGGCGAGGGTGAGGGGCGTCGCCGCCGAGTCCGGCCTCGCCAGGTCCCGCTGGGCCGCCTTGGTCACCCAGGGGGCGAGCAGGTACCGGACGTTGCCGTCGGAGCGGCCCAGCACCAGCGCGCCCGCCCCGGCGTCCGAGCCGCCGTCGGTCCGGGCGAAGTCCAGGGCCGCCCCCTGCGTGCCGCTCTCCGGCTCGGCGTACCGGGCGATGCGCAGGCCGTCGTAGAGGATCACCACCCGGGCGGCGTCCACCTGCCCCGCGTACAGCAGCTGGGGCGGCCCCGCCGGGCCGCCGGTCTGGGTGCCGGGGGTCGCAGAGACGCGGACCTGTTCCCCGGGGCGGGCCCAGACGGCGAGGGCGCGGCGCAGCAGCGCCTGGTCGCCGGTGAGCGGGCCGCGCGCGGGCCACACGGAGAAGTCGGTGCGGGCCGAGGTCCGCCACGCGGTGGGGGAGACCCGGATCAGCCTGCCGGGGTCGAGGGCGGCCTCGGCGGCCGGGTTCTCGGCGTAGGCGGGCGCGGCGGCGCCGTCGGGGCCCCAGCCGCCGTCCGGCAGGGCGACCAGCGCGCCGCACACCGCGAGCGCGGCGGCCGCCGCGAGGGCGGCCTTGGTGTGCTGGCGGCGGCGCATCAGATCGGTGGGGCGGGCCTGCAACGAGCAGGGGTCGAACTCGGCGGAGGCGAGCAGCCCCGGCTGCGCGGGGACGCTGTTCGCCGAGGCCAGCGCGCCACCGGGGTCGGCCACGCCCGCGGCCCGCAGGAGTTCGCGGATGCCCGTGTCGTGCAGCTTCTCCAGGTCACGCAGGACGTAGGCGGCGCGGGCCGGGCCGGACAGGGCGGACAGCCGCTGGTCCAGGGCGAGTTCGTCGGCGCCGCCCGAGCGCGGGAACAGCCGCAGCCCCCACACCTGGGGCAGTGGCGGCGGCAGCTGGGAGAGCCGGGACAGGCCCTTGCGGGGGCGGGCCGCCTCCAGGGCGGTGCTCAGGACCCGCCCGCGCACGTAGGCGTAGCCGGGGTCGGCGTCCCGGCCCGAGGACTGGGCCGGGACGGCGGGTGCCTGCTTGCGGCCCCGCGGCAGGGCCCGCTGGACGAGGGCGTGTGCGGTCAGCACGCGGCGGCTGCGGCCCAGACCCGGAGGCAGTACCAGGTAGGCGAGCCGGACCAGCCGTGGGTAGTGCTCGACGAGCGCGGCCTCGGCCTGCTCGACGTCCACCGGGCCGGAGGCGGGTGCGTGACGCTGGGCTACATCCTGTGACTGCACGTCCGGGAAAACGAGCCGGCCGGGGGTTGGTCACCGCCGGACGAGTGATTCACGCCTCCGGCACGACCAGGGCGCGCGCGTAGTTGGCCATCGACCGCTGGTAGCGCGGCAGATGCGGGGCCAGCGCGCCGAGCACGAGGGAGAGGCCCTCGCGGTCGCGGCCGAGGCTGGACAGGCACAGCGCGAGGCAGGCCCGGACCGCGTCGTCCAGCTCGTCGGAGGGCGCGTCCAGTTCGGGCGTGAGGAGCGCCACGCCCTCCTCCGCCCGGCCGGTGTTCCGCAGTGAACTCGACAGCTGGATCTTGGTCCGGCGCGCCTTGTACCGGCTCACGTCGCCGAGTCCCCGCTCCAGCGCCGCCTGGTACAGCGGCACGGCCTTGTCCGAGTGCCCGGTCGAGTCCCAGGCGCAGGCCTGCTCGAAGGGGCCCAGCGGGCTGTCGGCAGGCAGCTCGGCGACGAGGGCGTCGATCAGCGCGCGGAACTCGTGCGCGCGCTCTTCCGGATAGTCGTCGAAGGCGGCCCAGGCGGCGGCCACGCGATCTTCCCAACTCTGGTTCACCGGGGCACTCTCGCACACCTGTGCACGTTCGGGCACCGGATTTGAGCGGACCGTGCCCGGCAGCCGTATCCGAAGGAGCTGAGGCATGCTTGGCACACCAGGACCGGAGGAACAGATGAGGTTGACAGGACTGCTGCTCGGCGCCGCGGCCATCCTGACGCTGGCGGGCTGCGGTTCGGGCGGGGACACCGACCCGGTGCCGCCCACCGCGACCGGCAGCCTGGAGCGCCTGGCCGCCGAGGTGAAGTGCAGGCCGAACATGCAGACCGACGCCGACGAGATCCGCCAGGCCATCTGCCGCAACGGCGACGGCAGGTTCATCCTCGCCACCTTCGCCACCGACCGCGGCCAGCGCGAGTGGATCAACGACGCGAAGGAGTACGGCGGCCACTACCTGGTCGGCCGCAAGTGGGTAGCCGTCGGCGAGGACGGGGTGGTCAAGGCGCTGCGCGGCACGCTCGGCGGCGATCTGGAGACCGGCACCGACCATCACGCGCACAGCGGCTGACGCGGCCGTACGCCCGGTTCGGGGGAACGGGGCGTACGTGCGGCTCGTGGGCACGACGAAGGCCGGTGACGGGAGGGGGGATCGTCACCGGCCTTCTGTCCTGCCCCCGTTACCGGGTCATGCGCAGTTCTGACCGCGGTTGATGCAGTTGGCGATCTTGTTGGCCAGACCGTTCTTCGTGACGCTGATGAAGTCGTCGTGGTCCGTGGCCGCCTTGTGCAGCTGCTCCGGGAAGCCGTCGACCGCGTAGGCGTTCTTCACCTGGCCGTTCTGGATGGTCGGCGGGTTGATGTTGTACACCAGCCGCATCGTCAGCTGCGGGATCGCCTTGAACCCGTTCGGGCAGACGCCGCTGCCCGGGTCGGCGAAGGCGACGTGCGTGCGGTGGTTGGCGCTGTCGATGTTCTGCCCGTCCCAGCAGCTCTGGAAGGCGAACGAGCGCACCACCTTGCTGCCCTGCGGGCAGATCGGGTACTGCTGGGTCAGCTGGACCTTGTTCTCGAAGCCGGTGCAGCTCCAGTGCGCGTTGGCGTTGGCGAGACCGTTGGTGGTGGTCTTGGCGTCACCGGTGATGATGCGCAGGAACTGGGGCATCGCGACGACCTTGCTCGCCGGGCTGCCCACGTACTTGATCTCGGCCTGGGCCGGGGTCAGGATCTTGCCGACGTTGCCTTCCTTGCCGCCGCCGTCCTTGTTCTGGTCGAAGTCCTGGGTGCCGTCCTGGATACGGACCACCGGCCAGTAGTACGACGACACGTCGCTCCTGTTCTGGCAGCTGGTGCCGCCCTGCAGGAACGTGTTGTTGCTGGAGAACGCGTTGACCTTCTGGTTGCCGACGTAGTCGTGCAGGTGGTGGGCGCCGTTGGTCACGCCGGGCGCCACGATCACGTTGTCCGTGTTGAAGTTCTTGTTGGCGTTCACCCCGCAGCGCGTGGTGAACGTACCCGTCGACCCGTTGCGCAGCTGGCGCGGCTTGCCCTGGACGTTCGGCGCGACCTTGGTGATGTCCACGAAGTCCGCGGCGACCGGGCCGTTGCCGGCCTGCCCGCCGATGTTGCCCTGCTGGCCGCCGTTCTGCTGCTGGCCGCCGTTCTGCTGCTGACCGCCGTTCTGTTGCTGGCCGCCGTTCTGCTGCTGGCCACCGTTCTGTTGCTGGCCGCCTGCGGTGGTCTGGTTGGCGGTCTGCGTCGTACAGGCGGCGAGCTGCTGGAGCGCGTTGTCGAAGGAGCCGCCGACCCGCTGGATGTCGATCCGGATCCGGTTGATCGTCGCCGCCCGCTTCTCCTTGAGGGGGCCGACGATCGAGTTCTGCACGAAACTCGGGTCCTTGGCCTGCGCGTCCCGCGTGGAGGCGAGCCGGGAGTAGGCCTCGGTGATCTGCTTGTCGAGGTTCGCCAGTTCCGTCGCCACGCCCTGGCGGGCCCGGTAGGGAACGTTCGTCAGCTTCTGGCCGACGTCCGGGCACGAGATGGTCGCGACGCTCGCCGTCGCGGCCTTCGTCTCGTTGCCTCCCCACGTCTGGTTGCTCGACTCGTGCGCCGAGGCATAGAAGTTCGCCCAGATCAGCCCGCCCCCACCGAGCGCTAGGGCCGCCGATGCGGCAATGGCCTTGGTGGCCAGCGGCGTACGGCGTTTTCGTGTGTTGCGTCCCATGGAACTCCTCTGACTTCCTTGCGGGGCAGCATCGAGGCGCCCGACAGGAGTGAAGCGGCGCCCATTCATACGGACGCCGCCCCAGAGGTGTTCACCGGTCTCACAAATTACTCGCAGAATCAAACCAGTTGGCAGGTCAGCGGTCGCGGTCCAGATAGGCGAGCACCGCCAGCACGCGCCGGTTGTCGTCGTCCGACACCTCCAGGCCCAGCTTGGCGAAGATGTTGGAGGTGTGCTTGGCGATCGCCCGTTCCGTCACCACCAGCTGCGCCGCGATGGCCGCGTTGGACCGGCCCTGCGCCATCAGCTCCAGCACCTCCACCTCCCGCGGGGTGAGCCGGCCGAGCGGCCGGTCGCCCGCCGACCGCCGGGACAGCAGCTGCTGGATCACCTGCGGGTCCATCGCCGTACCGCCCGCCGCCACCCGTCGTACGGCGTCGATGAACTGTTCCGCGTCGAACACCCGGTCCTTCAGCAGATAGCCGATCCCGCCCTGGCCGTCCGCGAGCAGCTCGCGCGCGTACAGCTGCTCCACGTGCTGGGAGAGGACCAGCACCGGCAACCCGGGCCGCGCCCGGCGGGCCGCGAGTGCGCACTGGAGGCCCTCGTCGGTGTGCGTGGGCGGCAGACGCACGTCGACCACGGCGACGTCCGGGTTCACCTCCGCCAGCGCACGGGTGAGTTCGGGACCGGACTCGACGGCGGCCGCGATCTCGAAGCCGAACGCCTCCAGCATCCGCACCAGGCCGTCACGCAGCAGGAAGAGGTCTTCGGCTAGGACAACACGCACGGGATCTCCATGGTCACCATGGTGGGGCCGCCGACGGGACTGCCGAGGGCCAGGACGCCGTCGAATGTACCGAGCCGGCGCTCCACCCCGGCGAGTCCCGACCCGGCGCCGATCGCCGCGCCGCCCTGGCCGTTGTCGGTGACCGAGACCCGCAGCCGGCCGTCGGTGTGGTGCACGTCGACCCAGACCCGGTCGGCGCCGGAGTGCTTGACGGCGTTGGTCAGCACCTCGCTGACCGCGAAGTAGGCGGCGGACTCGACGGGCGCGTCCGCGCGGCCGGACAGCTCGACGGTCACCTCCACGGGCAGCGGCAGCCGCAGCGCCAGCGCCCGGACGGCGTCACCGAGTCCGCGTTCGGCGAGGACCGGCGGATGGATGCCCCGCACCAGGTCGCGCAGCTCCTCCAGGGCCTCCGCGGAGTTCCGGCGGGCCTGGGCGATCAGCTTCTTCGCCTGCGCCGGATCCTGTTCGACCAGCATCTCCACGGTGCCGAGGTCCATGCCCATCGCGACCAGCCGGGCCTGGGCGCCGTCGTGCAGGTCCCGCTCGATCCGGCGCAGCTCGGCGGCCGAGGTGTCCACGGCGTCCTGCCGGGTCTCGGTCAGCACCCGGACCCGCTCGGCGAGTTCGGCGTCGCCGCCCAGCACGGCCCGGGTGAGCCGGAAGTGCGCGGTCAGCAGGCGCGGGGCGAAACGCGAGGCGGCGACGAGGACCACGGCGCCGAGCGCTCCGGCGCCGAGGGCGGAGACCTGGCCGGTGACCGGCACGAAGGCGTACCAGTAGACGTCGCCCGGACCGTGCACGTACGCCCGCCACATCCCGGCCGCCAGCATGAATCCCTCGACCGGGAACAGCAGCAGCACGGCCGGGAGCAGCGCGGTGACGAAGCCAGCGGTCATGTCCACCGGCAGCCACAGGGCGTCCCGCCGCACCTGCGGGTCCCGGAGCAGGGCGAAGGTACGTGCCCAGGGGTTGGCGCCGCGGGGGAGCGGCTGGTACACCGCCGGGATCCGGACGCCGCACCACTCGGCCGCGAGCCTCCTGCGGGCATCGGCCAGTGCCCGTACGCCGGTCAGGACGGCCGGGGTCGTGACGAGCCCGATGCCGAGCGGGATGAGCGCGAGCGAGACGAGGGTCAGCGCGAAGAAGGCGATCCCGCAGGGCAGCACCACGAGGGCCAGCACCAGTCCCTGCACGCCGGCCAGCAGCACCGCTTTGGCCCGGTCCCGGAAGTCGTCGCTCTTGGTGTCGGTGTTCATGGGGCCAGTCTCGTCGAGGGCCGTGCGCGCGTCAGTCGTCCGAGGTCGCCTCTTGCGGGGTGGTGCCAGGTACACCGCCGGCCCCGGCCAGCACCTTCGCCTCCTTCTCCGGGGCGAGGCCCTTGGCCGTCCGGTCCGGTCGCATCGGTGCCACGCCGCCGATCCCCGTCAGCCACCGCCAGGTGTCCGCGACGGTCTCGCCCGCCGGCCGGCACACGAGCCCCGCCGCGAGCGCCCGGGACACGTCCGCGCGGTGCAGCGCGTCGTACATCTCGCCGTCCGGCGGCACCCACACCGGCAGTTCGGTCCACGGCTCGACGCCCGCGTCCAGGATCGCCCGCGGGTCCGTCCAGCACAGCTCGGCGTCCCCGCCGGTGGCCCGGACGCACGCCTCCAGCAGTTCCCCCATGGTGGTGTGACCGGGCGGGCCCACCAGGTCGTACGGTCCGCTCAACCCCTGCTCCACCGCGCCGAGGATCCACCCGGCCAGGTCGCGCACGTCGATGAACTGGAGCGCCAGCCCGCGCGGCCCGGGGGCCAGGACCGGGCCGCCCCGGGCGATCCGGGTCAGCCACCAGGGCAGCCGGCCGACGTTCTCGTACGGTCCGAGGACGAGCCCGGCCCGCGCCAGCAGCGAGGCCCCGGTGCCGAAGGACTCGAGGACGGCCAGCTCGCCGCCCCGCTTGTCACGCGGGTAGTCGCTCGCCTCCGCACCGGCGGCCGCGCCCTCGACCAGCGCGCCGTCCTCGGCGGCCCCCGGCGGCGGGGGCCAGGCGTACACGGACCGGCTGGAGACGTACACGTACCGTGCCGCACGGCCTTTCAGCAGCCGGGCCGTGTCCCGCACCGCGCGCGGCGCAGCCGACCAGGTGTCGGCCACGGCGTCCCAGGTGCCCTCGGCGGCCGCCAGGGCGGCGAGGCCGTCGGGGGCGGTGCGGTCGCCGTGCAGCGACCGCACCCCGGGCGGCGGCCGGTGCCGTCCCCGGTGGAAGACGGTCACCTCCCAGCCGCGCCCCAGCGCGGCCTCCACGACGGCCCGCCCCACGAACTCCGTACCGCCCAGCACCAGAAGTCTCATGCCGGTGATCGTGCCCGGTCCGGGGCCCGCGGGGGCGGGGGGTCTGCCGAGGGCAGAACGGTCAGTGGCCGGCCGGTGGGATGTACTTGTAGCCGACCCGGCGCACCGTCTGGATCGCCTGGCGGTGCCGGGCGCCCAGCTTGCGGCGCAGCCGGGCGATGTGCACGTCGACGGTGCGGCCGTCGCCGACATGGCCGTAGCCCCACACCGTGGTGACCAGCTGGTCGCGGGTGTGCACCCGGTGCGGGTGCGCCACCAGGTGGGCGAGCAGCTCGAACTCCAGGTAGGTGAGGTCGAGTTCCTGGCCGTCGACGCTGGCGACGCGGCGCACGTCGTCGATCCGCACGACCGGCTCCGGGCCGGGGCCGGCCTCGGTCTCCGGCCCGTCCGGGACCGCGACCGGCAGGAACGGGGGCCGCTGGTCGGCCGGGACCAGCACCAGGTAGCCGACCATCGGCGGCCGGCCCGGCAGGGTGGGCAGGGTGTGCTGCGGCGCGGGCAGCCAGGTGGCGCCCGGCGGCAGGAGGTCCGCGACGTCCACCACCTCGTCCCGGTCGACGGCGCGCAGCCGGTGCCGGGTGCCGTTGGCGGCGGGGGCGGGGGCGGGCAGGGTGGCGGTTGAGAGGGAACGGGTGGTCGCCATGAGAGGTCAGCTCTTTCGCGCGAGGAGTTCGTCGGGCAGGGCGACGGCCGCGATTCGTGGTCGGGCGCGCCGGAGGACGTACGTCGTTGCGCACTGGCCGAAGGCCGGGGGTACGGCTTTAGAGGGCCTGCGCGTTCATCGCGCGGCAACACACACGGTCGAAGTCGTGGTGCTGGCGGGAAGGCCAGAACGGCTCGAGGTCGTGACGACCCGTCGCGGTGCTCTGCTGGATGCCGGCCATGGGCCCATTGAAGCAGAGGCGTGCGGCGGGCAGGAGTCTTCTCTCACTGCTTGGACGCTTCCCCGGCGTGAAACTGACGTCCCATCCGCCCGGGACCCCGGACTCAAGCCCTGGTCAGGGGCGTGCGGAGGGCAGATCGTGGCCGGAATGCCGTCTCGCCATCCGGACAGGGGTGTTCAGTCGAGCACCGTCGCCGATGCCGGCAGGGCGCGTACGGCGGACCGCAGGACGTCGTCCGGGTGCGGCCCGCCCGTCACGAACAGGTCGTGGGCGGTGCGGCGGGCCGAGCCGGCGACCTCGCGCAGCGGGGCCACGGCGAACCGGGGCAGGAGGCCGATCCCGGTCAGCGCCGCCAGGGCGGGCGGCCGGACCGGGGACCGGAAGCCGTCGGCGAGCGCGCAGGCCAGCCGGGCCAGCCGGTACAACTCCCAGGCCTGCCCACCGCATTCGTCCAGCGCCCACGGCAGCACGTCCGCCTCGCGGTCGCGCCACCGCTCGACGATGTCGTGGGCCAGCGGCACGCCCCGGGTGAGGGCGCGCAGCGCCGCCTCCGGGTCGTCCTCCAGGAGCCGGTCGGTGAACGGGCGGTAGGGGTGCGGCCAGTAGCCGGTCTCGCGCGGGTGCGGGTCGGCCGCGTACGCCGCCGCGCACACGTCCACCGGTCCGGTGGGCAGCGGCAGGCCGGCGGTGCGCAGCAGGTCCTCCGCGGCGGCGAGCCGTATCCGGGGCTCGGGGTCGGTCAGCAGGCCGTGCCGCCAGTCGCCGTCGCCCGCCTCCAGCAGTGCGAGCGCGGTCACCACATGCGCGCGCACCCCCGTGTCGGGCTCCGTGTCGAGCCGGGCGCGCAGCAGCGGGAGCAACGGCAGCGCGTAGCGCCGGCCGAGGCTCGCGACCAGCAGCACCATGGCGTCCCGGATCTCCGCGTCCGGGTCGTGCGCGAAGTGCAGCAGGGCCGGCAGCGCCTCGGCCACGGCACGGCGCGCGGCGGCGCGTTCGGCGGGTTTTCCCGACCCGTCGGCGATGGAGCCGAGCAGCCGGAGCAGCTCCAGCCGGTGGCCCGGCCCGTCGAGCGCGAGCCGGGCGAGGTGGGGTACGGCGGGGGCCGAGGCGTCGTAGACATCGCCCTGGTGGCACAGCGAGGAGACCAGTTCCTCCATGGCCTCCTCGCGTACGCCGGCGTCCTCGGCCGCCATCGCCCGCAGCAGGCCGGGGATGCCGTCGGCCGGCCCGTACGCGTGGCCGAGCCTCCCCCAGTCGGTCTCCATGACAGTGCACGATGCGCAGCGAGGGCGCCCGCCGTCACGGCGGGCGCCCCTCGGGGAAGCTCTGCGGATCAGACCTGGCCGGCCTTCTCCAGCGCGGCGCAGCAGGTGTCCACCAGCAGGCGGGTCACCACGTACGGGTCGACGTTGGCGTTGGGGCGGCGGTCCTCGATGTAGCCCTTGCCGTCCTTCTCGACCTGCCACGGGATGCGGACCGAGGCGCCGCGGTCGGAGACGCCGTAGGAGTACTTGTCCCACGGGGCGGTCTCGTGCAGGCCCGTCAGACGCTCGTCGATGCCGGCGCCGTAGTTCTTGACGTGGTCCAGCGGCTTGGAGCCCTCGCCGAGCGACTCGCACGCGGTGATGATCGCGTCGTAGCCCTCGCGCATGGCCTTGGTGGAGAAGTTGGTGTGCGCGCCCGCGCCGTTCCAGTCGCCCTTGACCGGCTTGGGGTCGAGGGTCGCGGAGACGCCGAAGTCCTCGGCGGTGCGGTACAGCAGCCAGCGGGCCACCCACAGCTGGTCGGAGACCTCCAGCGGGGCCAGCGGGCCCACCTGGAACTCCCATTGGCCGGGCATGACCTCGGCGTTGATGCCGGAGATGCCGAGGCCGGCCTTCAGGCAGTTGTCGAGGTGGGCCTCGACGACGTCGCGGCCGAAGATCTCGTCGGCGCCGACACCGCAGTAGTAGCCGCCCTGCGGGGCCGGGAAGCCGTTCTCGGGGAAGCCGAGCGGACGGGTGCCCTCGAAGAAGGTGTACTCCTGCTCGATGCCGAAGATCGGCTCCTGCGCGGCGAACCGCTCGGCGACCTCGGCCAGCGCGGCACGGGTGTTGGAGCGGTGCGGGGTCATGTCGATGTCGAGGACCTCGCACAGCACGAGGATGTCGTCGCCGCCGCGGATCGGGTCCGGGCAGGTGAAGACGGGCTTGAGCACGCGGTCCGAGGAGTGGCCCTCGGCCTGGTTGGTGGAGGAGCCGTCGAAGCCCCAGATGGGCAGCGTGTCGAGGCCGGCGAAGTCGCCCGTGATGATCTTCGTCTTGGAACGGAGCTTGGCCGTCGGCGCGGTGCCGTCGATCCAGATGTACTCAGCCTTGAAGGTCACGGGCCACATCCTTCGGGGGTGGGTCGGGCGTACTCGTCGTCGCGGGTGCTGCGGCGCTGCGGCACCGGTGCGCCGCTCGATCTGCCCGGCAGCCTGTCAACGAGCCGTTTCCCGGTCATTGCTCGAATGTGAACCCCGTGTTACCTGGGCTTTCTGTGCCGCGAGTCACATTGTGGGGCGTCACCCGGGCGCGGTATGGCCGCCCTCCGCCGCGGCCTCCCGCACGCCGTCGAGGAACTCCCGGATCGCGGCCCGCTGATGGGCGTCGTAGCCGCGCAGCAGCTCCACCGACCGCTCGATCAGCGGACCGAAGAAGGCCCACCCGAGCCCGACGGCCCCGTCCGTCACCTCCACGACGACCTTCCGCCGGTCGCTCGCCGCCCGCACCCGCCGCACATGACCCGCCCGCTCCAGCCGGTCGAGCAACGCCGTCGTGCCCGCGGAGTTGAGCCCGAGCGTGGCCCCGAGCCGTCCGGCGGTCGTCTCCTCGCCCGCCCGCCGCGCGTCCATCAGCGCGATCAGGGCGCGCACGTCCGTCGGGTGCATGCCGTTCTGCTGGGCGAACCGCGAGCTGTGCAGGCCGAGTTCCACGGCGGTGGCGCGCAGCAGGTGGACGAGTTCCAGATCGGGCTGCGCGCGGTCGGGCTGCACGAGGGCCTCCGGGGCTACTATCTCACTGGGCGAATATCTTGCTCAACGAGATAATAAGGGGGCGGTCCGGTGACCGGACACGACGGCGACCTCTTCCGGGTTGCATACGACAAGGTGCTGGCGAAGTGGCCGGCCGACCACGAGGCGCTGACGGTCGCCACGCCCTTCGGCCCGACCCGGGTCAACGCCTGCGGCCCGCGGGACGCCCCCGCGCTGCTCCTGCTGCCGGGCGGCGGCGGGGCGACCTCCGCCTCCTGGTACGCCCAGGCCGCGCAACTGGGCCGGATCCGCCGGGTCTACGCGGTCGACCTCGTCGGCGCCCCGGGGCTGAGCGGCCCGGCCGGCGACCGTCACCCCCGTACGGTCGCCGATCTGGCGGACTGGCTGGACGCCGTCCTGGACGGCCTCGGCGTCACCGAGACCGACGTCGGCGGGCACTCCTACGGCGCCTGGATCGCCCTCCGGTACGCGCTGCGCGCGCCCGGACGGGTACGCCGCCTGTTCCTCCTGGACCCGACCCAGTGCTTCGCCGGGTTCAAGGCGGCGTACCTGCTCCGTGCCCTGCCGATGCTGGTGCGGCCCACGCCCCGCGGGGTCCGCGCCTTCCTGGAGTGGGAGACCGGGGGCGACCCCCTGGACCCCGACTGGCTCCGCCTGCAGGAGGCGGCCGCCGGCTTCCCGTCCCGGAAGCCGGTGACGGGCCCGCGCCCGTCGGCGGACGCGCTGCGCGGCCTGCGGGTGCCGGTCCTGCTGCTCGTGGCCGCGAACAGCAGGACCCATGACCCCACCGAGGTGGCGGCGCGGGCCGCCGGCCTGCTGCCGCGCGTGGAGACCGCCGTCCTGCCGGACGTCTCCCACCACGCGCTGCCGCAGGGGGCACCGGCCGCCCTGGTACGCCACCTCACGGACTTCCTGTCGGATTCCTGAGCCTCACCCCACCTTCTCGATCACCGCGCGCCGGATGAGGAACTTGCCCGGTTCCCGGACCTGTTCGAAGGCGGCGTTGTTGAGCAGGACACAACTGCCGGAGACGGAGGTCACCTTCACCGTGGTCGACTTGTTGTTGTCGAGGTTGGTGACCTTCAGGGTCGTCCCCGCGGGGAACTGGCTGCTGGACGCGGCAGGCGCGCCGCCCTCGCCGGAGAGCGTCACGGTGGAGCCCTTGCACACCTGCTCGCCGGCGGCCTGCTGACCGCCGCCCTGCTGGTCGGCGCCCTGCTGATCGGCCCCGGCCTGCTGGCCGCCTTGCTGGTCGCCTCCGGCCTGCTGGCCCGCGCCCTGCTGACCGCCGCCCTGCCCCGCCTGAGAGTCCTGAGCCGACTCCCCGACGGTGCAACCGGCCGCCTTCTGCTGGACCTTGATCTGCGCGATGACCGCCTCGCGGTTGGCGATCCGGGCCGCCGACTGCGCGTCCGGGTTCGCCTTCTGGCCCTCGATGAACTTCTCATTGTTGCCGAGTGCGGTGGCGAGGCCCTGGCAGGTGGTCGAGTCCGCGGACAGCGTCTTGGCGTTCTGCGGGCTCTGTGCGGCGTTCGAGGTGGACGCCAGGGCGAAGGCCCCGCCGCCCGCCACCGCCGCGGCGCTGACGAGCAGCGCGATCTTCTTCTTCGTGCCGAGAGTTCTCCTGCGTGACATGCGCGCCTCCTGAAGAGGTAGGGGAGCGTACGCCGCTATGTACGAGATACCGAACGGGGTTACTCAGTAGTCGCAGGAGTTGCCGAAGTAAGCTCCGTCACAGACGAGCTGACATGCCATCAGCTCCTGTTGTGGGCGAGGGCCTCGCGCACGGCCTCCTCGCTGCGCGCCACCAGTGCCGTCCCGTCGTCCGCGGTGATGATCGGGCGCTGGATGAGCTTGGGGTGCTCGGCGAGCGCGGTGATCCACCTGTCCCGGGTGCTCTCGTCGCGCGCCCACTCCTTGAGCCCCAGTTCCTCGGCGGCCTCCTCCCCGGTGCGGGTGATGTCCCACGGCTCGAGGTTCAGCCGGTCGAGCACGGCCCTGATCTCGTCCGCGCTCGGCACGTCCTCCAGGTAACGCCGGACGGTGTACTCGGCCCCCTCGGCGTCGAGCAGGCTGATCGCGCTGCGGCACTTGGAACAGGCCGGGTTGATCCAGATCTCCATGCGGAACACGGTACTCGGCATCGCCTCTGTTCGAATTCGCGACACCTCGGCAGCCCCATCCTCATCGACTGTGACGGAGTGCCAATTCCGCATCTCACCTGGGCCTTCACGCATGTCCGCAGACCCCCGATTGTCAGTGCCCGCCGGTAGACTGGAAGCAGTGTTCGAGGATGGGCGCCGGGCCTTCCGGTGTCCGTCCTGACCGCGACAGGAGGATGCCCGTGCCCGCTGCCGCTCTGAAGCCGACGTCGTTGCCGACCCAGTCCACCGCCAAGCGTCCCGTGCTGTTCGACTCGCCCTACGAGCCCGTGGTGAAGCGGCCGCTGCCGGCCGGACGGCCGCGCGAGTGGTACGTCTCGCACAACCGGCGGCTGAAGGCCATGCGCCTCGCCATAGCCCTGCTCGACTCCGGGGTCTACCTGCCGAACCAGGCCGGGAACGAGACGATCCGCGGCGCGGCCGAGCGGATCGGGACGCGGCCCCCGTCCGACACCACCTGCCACATGGTGCGGGCGCTGATGCGTTACTCGCGCTGAGCGAGCCGGGGTGCCGGGTGCCCCGCCGCCCGATGCGGGGCACCCGGCACCGTCACGCCGTCAGCTCCCGCTCCAGCGGCGTCCGGAAGCGCGGGGTGATCCGGGTCGCACCGAGCCGGTCGCACAGCCGTCCGGCCTCCGCCGCGACCTCGGACCCGGCCTCCCGGCGGATGCGCTCCTCCGGGATCCGCCAGACGATCTCGCCGTCCGCGCGCTGGGCCCAGCCGCCCACCACCCGGCCGTTCCACCACACCGTGGGGCCCACGTTGCCGCTGCGGTCGAAGAGCGCGGGACGCAGCGCCGGGTCCAGGTACCAGTCGCGCTGCTGCCAGGCCATGGCCGTCGGGTCCAGGGAGGGCAGCAGCGCCGCCCAGGGTTCCCCGGGGGCCGCCACCGGCGCCGTGTCGCCGTCTGCCACGTACCCCGTGCCCTCGTCCAGGACGACCTCCCGGGCGCCGGCCGCGGACAGCGCCCGGCGGACCTCCGTGACCCGCCAGCCCGTCCACCACTTCAGGTCCGCCTCGGTCGCCGGGCCGCACACCCGCAGCCAGCGGCCGAGCAGCGAGGCCTGGGCCTCGGCCACGTCCAGCTCGGGGTGGGCCGGCGCCGGTGCCCAGCGGAACTGGCTGGACGTCCAGGACCCGAGCGGCCGCCCCCGGACCACCTTGCCCTCCACGCCCAGCACGCGCAGCAGGCGGGTCGAGACCGTGTGGACGCCCTCGTAGCTCTTCCCGGCCGCGTAGACGAACTGCTCGCGCAGGCGCGGCTCGTCCGCCGCAAGCTCCGCCGCCGTCGCCTGGCCGCGCCGGGCCAGCGCGGCCAGCGTCGCCTCCTCCACCTCCGCCAGCCAGGCCGCGTCCGGGGCGCCCGCGCTCGCCATGTCCTTGAGCAGGCTCGCCCGTTCGCGGGCGGCCACCGCCAGGCCCGTCGAGGCGTGGACGACGGCGGTCAGCTCCGTGGGGAACACGAACACCGTGTGCCGCATGCCGTGCATCCGCACCAGCGTGCCGTCCTCGTACAGCGCACGCTCGGTCTCCGGCACCGCCTTCGCGGGGTCGGCCAGCCGGGCGGCCACCGCCAGGTGCACCGTCGCCGGGTCCGTGCCGTGGAGGGCCACCAGGGAGGCCGCGACCTCCTCGGGCGTCGCCGCCCGTGCCGTGCCCGCGAGGCGGTGGCGCAGAGCCAGCCGGGCCCGGCGCTCCGCCGTGTCGATGTGCCGCCGTCCGTCCGTCATACCGGCCCTCCCGTGGCTCACGATGCCTTGCCGGTATGGTCCCCGATGCCACTGACAGCCGGCGTCCGCGCCGGGGGCTGTCCGTCCAGCAGCGCCGCCACGAACGCCCGCCGGTCCTCGGCGTGGTCCTGGAACCACAGGCCCAGGATGTGATCCGCCTCGGGGAGTTCGAAGCGCGTGCACCGGCCGCGGGCCGACAGCGCCTCCTGCACGGCCTCGGTCGCCGCCGGCGGGATGACCGTGTCGGCGCCCGGGACCGCCAGCACCGCCCGGCCCGCGTAGGAGCGGAGGGCCTCCAGGGCGGGGGAGTCCCGCCAGCTGTCCGGGGCGCCGATCAGCTCGGAGAAGCGGCTGTCACCGGTGCCGAACGGCACCTCCCAGGCTTCGGCCGGGTAGACGCCGGGCGCGCACAGGCCCACCGCCGCCACCCGCCGCCCGTAGTGCCGTACCAGGTCCGCGACCGTCTGGCCGCTCATGCTGAAGCCGACCAGCACCAGCGGGTCGCCGGCCGGGGCGTGCGCGTCGAGCACCGCCACCGCCTGCTCGTACCGCCGGCGCAGGCTCGACTCCGCGAGCGTGCCCGTGCTCTCGCCGTGGCCGGAGAAGTCGAAGGCCAGGGCCCGGCAGCCCTGGGCGGCGAAGTCGGTGAGGAACGGCAGCAGCCGCTCCTTGCTGCCGATGCCCGAGCCGTGCAGCAGCAGCGCCGTGGCCCGGCCGGCCGGTCCGGCACTCGCTCCGCTGAGCAGTTCGCCGTCGTACGGGTGAGCAAAACCGGTGAGTTCGTCCATACGGGCCATTCACTCACGGCGGGGCCACGGGCCGGAAAACAGGATGCACCGACGGTCACGCCCTCTCTACGCTGAGCGAACGGAGGCGAAACGGACACACGCCCCTCTTCCCACCCCACTCACCCAACGGAGGTCCGTCATGCGTGGCATTCTCGCGACCGGGACCCTCGTCCTGGTGATCCTCGGAATCGGAAACCATCTCTGGTGGCTCGCCGCCGTCGCGCTGCTGTATCTGTACGCGACGCACGGCCGTGGCGCACCCGGCGCGACACCGCCCGCCGGCCCCGCCGGCGCCCTGCCGGACAGCTACCGGGCGTACCGGGAGCGCCGGGACCGGCAGGCCAGGTGGGAGCGCCGCTACCGCCGCGAGCGGCCCTTCGAGACCCGGCGGCGGCAGCGGGACAAGGCCCGCTGAGCAGAGGCGCCCCCGGCCGTCACAGGCCGGGGGCGCCCCACACCGGGAACCAGCGGCCCAGGTCCTGCTCGATGCGCAGGTCGTCGCCGAGCACCGCCTTCAACTGGAGCTCCAGCGCGGTGTCCCGCCGCTCGGCGGCACCGGACAGCGGGGCGAACGGATAGAAGGTGCCGCGCTTGTAGAGGTACACGAGCGCCAGCCTCCGGCCGCTGCCGTCCGCGAAGGCGGCCAGGGAGCACAGCAGTTGCGGCCCGAAACCGTTGACCTCCAGCGAGCTGTTCACCGCGTGCAGGTCGTTGACCAGCTGCGGCAGCTGGTCGGGGGAGCGCCGCGACACCAGCCAGGAGTAGCCGTAGCCGTCCCGGCGCAGCTCCACCGGCGGGCCGGTGCGGTCGGTGTCCGCGTCCAGCAGTGCCTGCACCTCACGGTGCATCTGTTCGAACGCCGCCCCCTCCACCGTGGCGAAGCACACCGCGCCGCTGCCGGTCGGGGTGAAACCGGCCGCCGCCTCCAGCGTCACCGCCGCCGACGGCAGCGCGAACATCCGGTCGAGATCGGGCGCGACCGGCTTGGTGCGGCCCAGCAGGATGTCCAGCAGCCCCACCGGTCACTCCGCCTTCCCGGGGACGGCGGCCTCGCCCAGCTCCGCCGAGATCCGGCCCAGCTGCTCCAGCCGCTGCTCCAGGCTCGGATGGGTGGAGAAGAAGCGCTCGATGCCGGGCTCCCGGCCGGTGGCCGGGGTGAAGTAGAACGCGTTGAACGCCTGGGCCGTGCGCAGATCCTTGGTCGGGATGCGCGCGATCTCCCCGGAGACCTTGGTGAGCGCCGCCGCCAGCGCCGAGGGCCGGCCGGTCAGATGGGCCGCCGCCCGGTCGGCCGCCAGCTCCCGGTACCGGGACAGCGCCCGGATGAGCACGAAGCTGATCGCGTACACGGCCGCCGAGACGCCCAGTACGGCGGCGAAGACGACGGCGGTGTTCTGGTCCCGGCGGCCTCCGCCGAAGACCTGTGAGTAGAAGGCGAACCGCACGACGAGTCCGGCGATCACCCCGAGGAAGGACGCCACCGTGATCACGGCGACGTCCTTGTGCGCCACGTGCGACAGCTCGTGCGCGAGCACGCCCTCCAGTTCCGCCGGATCCAGCCGCCGCAGCAGACCCGTGGTCACGCAGACCACGGCGTGGTCGGGATTGCGCCCGGTCGCGAACGCGTTCGGCATGTCCATCTCGGACACGGCGATCACCGGCTTGGGCATGTCGGCGATCGCGCACAGCCGGTCGACGACCGCGTGCAGCTCGGGATACTCCGCGCGCTCCACCACCCGGCCGCGCATCGCGAACATGGCGATCCGGTCGGAGAACCAGAACTGTGCCACGAACATCGCCCCGATCAGGACGACGACCAGCAGCCAGGACTTCAGCAGCACGATCAGGGCGGCGACGAAGCCCACGTACAGCAGCCCGAGCAGGAACAGCGTGAGACCCATCCGCATGGTCAGCCGCCGATCGCTCCGGAACCGGCTCTGCATCTCGCATCACCCCGCAGTCAGGCACTCGTCCCGCTGTCCAGTGTGCACCTGCCGCTTCCCATGGAACGGTTCCGAACGGCCCCAGAAGCGGCAAAAGGTCCGGGGCGCGTCTCCCGTGGGCCTCGGCGGATCCTCTCGCGTCACCGGCGGGCCTCGGCGGATCCCTCGCGTCACCGGCGGGCCTCGGCGGATCCCTCGCGTCACCGCGGGCCTCGGCGGATCCTGCGTCACCCGCGGGCCGCGGCGGGCTCCCGTCGTCGCCGGCGGCCCGTTGCGGGTCTCCGCACGCCACCGGTGGGCCGCTCGCGCAGCCGCCGCCCGCGGCCCGCATCTGCGCCTGCCCCGCAGGCCCTGACAGCCCTGGCGTCTCTCGTTCGGATCATGCCGGGCTCGCGCCTGATCCGAACGAAAGATCCTAGTCTAGTAGGGGGACCGCATCTGCGCGTACCCCAGCAGCACTATCACCGCGGCCACGCAGCCGAGCACCACGGCCGTCGACACCCACGACGAGCGGCGCGGGGCGGTCCGCTCCGGGTCGGCGCGGAAGGGCGCCGGGTCGGGCGGGTTCTCCCGCCAGCGGGCGGCGAGCATCCGGGCCCGGGCGGAGGGCTCCTTGTGCTCGGCCGAGTTCGCCCAGGTGTGATCGAACTCGCGCTCCCAGTCGTCCTGTTGCGGCATCCCCGTTCAACCTCTCTCGTCCGACACGATCAGGAGAGATGATCCCCCGACAATAGGAAGTCTGGGAAGCGGGAAAGGTTGCACAGGCTCCGGAGCCGGTCAGCCGGTGCGGCGGAACCGGCCACGGTACTCCGTCGGGGTCGTGCCGAGTTTGCGGCGGAACGCCCGGATGAGGGTGTCGGAGGTGCCGAAGCCGCACGCGGTCGCCACCCGGTCCAGAGTGTCGTCCGAGGTCTCCAGCCGGTTGCGGGCCACCTCGACGCGGGCCGCCTCGATGTAGGCGGCCGGGGTCATGCCGAGCTCCGTCTTGAAGATCCGGGTGAGCTGGCGCTCGCTGACATGGGCGTGCCCGGCCAGGTCGGCCACGGTCAGCGGCTCGCCGATGCGTTCGGTGACGAAGTGGCGCAGCTCGGCCATGCGCCGGGTGGTGGAGACGGGCTCGACGGGCACGCTGAACTGGCTCTGCCCGCTCGGCCGCTTCAGGTACATGACCAGCTGGCGGGCGACCCGCAGGGCGACGGCCTCCCCGTAGTCCTCGGCGACGAGCGCGAGGGACAGGTCCAGGCAGGCGGTGATGCCCGCGCCGGTCCACACCCCGCCGTCCCGGATGAAGATCGGGTCGGCGTCGACCTCGACCTCGGGGTGATCGGCGGCGAGCTGCTGCGCGGTCGACCAGTGGGTGGTGGCACGCTTGCCGTCCAGCAGGCCGGCGGCGGCGAGCAGGTGGGCGCCCACGCAGACGGAGGTGACGCGCCGGGTGCGGGCGGCGAGTGTCCTCACCCGGCCGACGACGGCCGGATCGGTCAGGGCGTGCACCCGGCGCTCCTCGTCGACCTCCACGGAGCCGGGCACCAGCAGGGTGTCGATGGCCCTGCGGGACGCCTCGTCGAAGGTGATGTCCGGCAGGACGCGGACCCCGGCGGCGGTGGTGACCGGGTCCATGGTCTCGGCGGCCAGGGCGACCTCGTACCCGGTGTCGTCCCCGGTCTCCCGCCGGAGCAGGGCGAACACCTCCGGCGGCCCGGTGACATCCAGCAGATCGACCCCGTCGAACAACATGACGACGATGAACCGCCGGACCCCACCCATGCGCTCTCCCCTCCACCGGCACCGCGGAGCCGATACCCCCGCACGTGTCCGAATCTGCAAGTTACCCGAACTCGCAGCCATCCGGAGCGGCTCATGGCGTGGTCGCCGTGCGCCGGCGCACCGGCCGCACCGAGGGACGCCACCGGAGAACGGACTGTCGCCGTCCCGTCACCGCCCCGGCCTCAGGCACCCTGCCGGAGCACTGACGGAGAAAGCCGTCGGCCGGCTCTCCTGGAGGCGGAGAGCCGGCCGACGGCCACGAGACGGTCCGGGGGCGCGGTCACCCGCGCCGGCCCGGGGCGATGTCACACGTCGAAGTACAGCTCGAACTCGTGCGGGTGCGGGCGCAGCTGGAGCGGGGCGATCTCGTTGGTGCGCTTGAAGTCGATCCACGTCTCGATCAGGTCGGACGTGAAGACGTCACCCTGGAGGAGGAACTCGTGGTCGGCCTCGAGCGAGTCGAGGACGGCGTTCAGCGAGGTCGGGACCTGGGCGACGTTCGCGTGCTCCTCGGGAGCCAGCTCGTACAGGTCCTTGTCGATCGGCTCGGCCGGCTCGATCTTGTTCTTGATGCCGTCCAGACCCGCGAGCAGCAGGGCCGAGAAGGCCAGGTACGGGTTGCCGGAGGAGTCCGGGGCGCGGAACTCGACGCGCTTGGCCTTCGGGTTCGAGCCGGTGATCGGGATACGCATCGCGGCGGAGCGGTTGCGCTGCGAGTACACCAGGTTGATCGGCGCCTCGAAGCCCGGCACCAGGCGGTGGTACGAGTTCACCGTCGGGTTGGTGAAGGCGAGCAGCGACGGGGCGTGCTTGAGGATGCCGCCGATGTAGTAACGGGCGGTGTCCGACAGGCCCGCGTAACCGGCCTCGTCGTAGAACAGCGGGTCGCCGTTGCTCCACAGCGACTGGTGCACGTGCATGCCCGAGCCGTTGTCACCGAAGATCGGCTTCGGCATGAAGGTCGCGGTCTTGCCGTTGCGCCAGGCCACGTTCTTCACGATGTACTTGAAGAGCTGGAGGTCGTCCGCGGCGGCGAGCAGGGTGTTGAACTTGTAGTTGATCTCGGCCTGGCCGGCGGTGCCCACCTCGTGGTGCTGGCGCTCGACCTTCAGGCCCTGCTTGTTCAGCTCCAGGGAGATCTCGGCGCGCAGGTCGGCGAAGTGGTCGACCGGCGGGACCGGGAAGTAGCCGCCCTTGTAGCGGACCTTGTACCCGCGGTTGTTCTCCAGGGCGCCGGTGTTCCAGGCACCCGCCTCGGAGTCGATGTGGTAGAAGGACTCGTTCGCGCCCGTCGAGAAGCGGACCGAGTCGAAGACGTAGAACTCGGCCTCGGGACCGAAGTACGCGGTGTCGGCGATACCGGTCGACGCCAGGTACGCCTCCGCCTTCTTCGCCACGTTGCGCGGGTCACGGGAGTACTGCTCGCCCGTGATCGGGTCGTGGATGAAGAAGTTGATGTTGAGCGTCTTGTCCCGGCGGAACGGGTCGATGCGCGCGGTGGACAGGTCGGGGCGCAGAGCCATGTCCGACTCGTGGATGGCCTGGAAACCACGGATCGACGACCCGTCGAAGGCCTGCTCGTCGTCGGGGTCGAACGCCTCGGCGGGCAACGTGAAGTGCTGCATGACGCCCGGAAGGTCGCAGAAACGGACGTCTACGAACTTGACGTCCTCGTCCGCGATGAACTTCTTGGCCTCGTCGGCGTTCTGGAACATCCAGCTCCTCCTACTCCCGACCGTCGACGCCGGGGTGGTAGATCGTTCGTGCGGCCAGTGCGGTGGCACACGCTGGTCTCGACCCTAGGGACGGGTGATTTCTCGGGCGTGACCCGTTTGTTTCGCAGAAGTTAACCGGCCACCTGTCCACGGTAGCCCCGACACACCCCTGCGCGTAGTGCCCGAAACCGGGCGCAGTACCGTGGACGGGTGGACAACAGGCAGGCAATCGGATCGTGGCTCTCCGGGCCCCGCGCGGCCATGGAAGAGGCGGGCGCCGACTTCGGATACCGCGGCGAGCAGCTCGGCCTCCCGGAGGAGGGGCCGAACTCGATCGCCCGGCCGGGGCGCCGGCTCGGTGCACTCGCCGTGGACTGGGGGCTGTGCGTGCTGATCGCATACGGCCTGATCACGCGCGGCTACAGCCCGGCTACGAGCAACTGGGCGCTGGGCGTCTTCTTCGTGCTGAGCGCCCTGACCGTCGGCACGGTCGGCTCCACCCCCGGCAAGCGCCTCTTCGGCATCCGGGTGGTTGCCCTGGAGACCGGCACGGTCAGCCCGGGACGCTCCCTGCTGCGCACGGTCCTGCTGTGCCTCGCGATCCCCGCGCTGGTCTGGGACCGCGACGGCCGCGGCCTGCACGACCGGCTCGCGAAGACGGTCGAAGTCCGCATCTGACGCGTCTGAGGCATCCGACGCGTATGACGCATCCGACGCGTCTGACGCATCCGACGCGGCTACGCGTCCGGCACGGCTACGCGTCCGGCACCTCCACACGTCCGGCACACGCGACGCGTCCGAGGCGTCCGGTACACGGCCCGAAGGCCACCCGCACCGCCCGGCGCGGGTGGCGTTCGGCGTGTCATGCCGCGCTCAGCGCCGGCACAGAACCGCCGCCAGGGCCTCCCGCAGCTCGGCCTCCGGATCCCCTTCCGTACCGGCGGAGCGCCAGGCCACGAACCCGTCCGGCCGTACCAGCACCGCCCCGTCGGCCGTCGTGCCGTGCGCCGCGGCCCACTCGCCGCC
The DNA here is from genome assembly GCF_016741855.1 of Streptomyces musisoli. Taxonomy (GTDB): domain Bacteria; phylum Actinomycetota; class Actinomycetes; order Streptomycetales; family Streptomycetaceae; genus Streptomyces; species Streptomyces musisoli. Next base: position 25,560 of record NZ_JAERRH010000005.1, read on the forward strand.
GCCTCCGGGCCCGTCCGCGTCGTACGACAGGTCGGCGTCCGCCCCCGTACCGATCCGGTACGCCACGAGCCGTACGCCGTCCGTGTCGGCGATCCGCCGGGCGGCGGCGTGCCAGGCCCTGCCCGCGGCCGAGCCGGCGTCGCTGAGCAGCACCAGCGACCGCTCGTAGAGGTCGATCGTGGACAGCCGTTCGCCCGCCCGGCGCAGCCACAGGTGCGGGGCCCGGCTGCCCGGGTCCCCGGTCAGCCGTACCCCGTCGGGAACGACCGGCTGGGCCGGGTCGGCGTCCAGGACGGCGCCCTCCAGATAGCGGTAGCACAGGACGACGGGGAGGATTCCGCTGCGCGGCCCGGCGCCGACGCCCGGGGTCGGGGCGAAGCCGGGGTGGCTGTGCTCCACGGAACGGGCCGAGGCACGGGCGCTGGTGGCCAGGGCGACGGGCCGGCGCTCGGTGTCGTAGGTCTCCAGCAGGTCGGGGCCGGCCCAGCCGTCGAGGACGGCGGCCAGCTTCCAGGCCAGGTTGTGGGCGTCCTGGATGCCGGTGTTGGAGCCGAAGGCGCCGGTCGGTGACATCTCGTGGGCGGAGTCGCCGGCGAGCAGGACCCGGCCGGCCGTGTACCGCTCGGCGACGCGCTCCGCGGCGCGCCAGGACGCCTTGCCGGTGATCTCGACGTCGAGGTCCGGGACGCCGACCGCCAGGCGGATGTGCCGCTGGAGCCGCTCCTCGGTGAATTCCTCCAGCGTCTCGCCGTGTTCCGGGTGCCAGGGGGCGTGGAAGACCCAGTGCTCCTTGTTGTCGACGGGCAGCAGGGCGCCGTCGGCCTCGGGGTTGGTGAGGTAGCAGCAGATGAAGTGCCGGCCGCCGACGGTCTCGGCGAGCAGCTTGGAGCGGAAGGTGATGCTCACGTTGGCGAAGAGGTCGCCGGGGCCGCTCTGCCCGATGCCGAGCCGGCGCCGGACGGGGCTGCGCGGGCCGTCGCAGGCGACCAGGTAGTCCGCCCGGACGGTGTACAGCTCGTCGGCGTCGCGGTCCCGGACGTACGCCGTCACTCCTTCGGGGTCCTGGGAGAAGGACTCCATCTCATGGAAGTAACGGAGATCGCCGCCGAGCGCGCGGGCCCCCTTCAGGAGTACCGGCTCGAGGTCGTTCTGGCTGCACAGACACCATGCCGTGGGGCTGAACCTCGCCAGTCCGCCACCCGGGTCGATGTGCCGGAACAGCCATTCGCCGGCGTCGCCGACCAGGGTGGGGGTCTGCAGGATGCCGTGGTTGTCCGCGAGGAGCGAGGCCGCCGCCTTGATGTCCGGCTCGATGCCGGCCACCCGGAACAGCTCCATCGTCCGCAGGTTGTTGCCGCGGCCACGCGGGTGGATCGAGGTCCCGGAATGCCGCTCGACGAGCATGTGCGGTACGCCGAGACGGCCCAGGAACAGGGAGAGGGACAGGCCCACCAGGGAGCCGCCCACGACGAGGACGGGCACCCGGTGATCGGCTTTCTGCTGCATCAAGGCTCCAGGGGCAGGGTTCGGGATGTGGGGCGCATTGGTGTTTGTGTGCCCTCTGGGAGGGCTTTCGCGTGCGCAATCACCCACGTGGTTCACGCGAGTCGCGCGCAGCGGGAAAAGCGGCACAGGATCAAGAAGCGCTGACGTCGCGTCATTCGGCCGCCGGCGTTCGCCTCTGCCCTCGTGAAGGAGATGTGCGCAGCATGACCACCATCTCGGAAAAGCTCTCGGACCAGTTGACGCGCCAGTCGAAACGGGTCTCCCAGTCCGTGTTCGACGGCTCCCGCCTCCGGGTCGTCCTGCTCGTGGACGTCTACGACGGCGCCCAGCAGCAGTTCCTGGAGGCCTATGAGCAGCTGTGCAACCAGGTGGCGCAGGTACCCGGCCACGTCAGCGACCAGCTGTGCCAGTCGATCGAGAACCCCTCCCAATGGCTCATCACCAGCGAGTGGGAGAGCGCCCCGCCGTTCCTCACCTGGGTGAACAGCGAGGAGCACGTGCGGATGGTGGAACCGCTGCACAGCTGCGTCCGGGACACCCGGTCGCTGCGCTTCCACATCGTGCGTGAGACGGGTGGCGAGGAGGCCGCCGCGCCGGCGTCGCACCGCCGGCTCCAGGCGTCCCCGCGGATCGGTGACGGCGTGATCCGGCACGCGCTGACCTTCACGGTCAAGCCGGGCAGCGAGCGGGAGGTCGCGCGGATCCTCGCCGACTACGCCTCGCCCCAGGCGCGGGTCGACGACGCCACCCGGCTGTGCCGCACCTCCCTGTTCATGCACGGCAACCGGGTCGTGCGGGCCATCGAGGTACGCGGCGACCTGCTCGCGGCGCTGCGCCACGTCGCCCGGCAGCCCGAGGTCCGGGCCGTCGAGGAGGCCATCAACCCGTACCTGGAGCAGGAGCGGGACCTCAACGACCAGGAGTCGGCACGGGTGTTCTTCACCCGGGCGGCGCTGCCTGCCGTGCACCACGTCACCGCGGAGGAACACACCGAGGGCGAGCGGCAGGCCCTGTACTACCCGGCCCGGCCGGGCGCCGGGATGCGGCTGGCGGAGCTGCTCGCCCAGCAGGACGAGGCGGCGGCGGACGACCCGGACAGCCCGGTCCTGCGCAGCACGATCTTCCACCGCGACGACGTCGTCGTACGGCTGGTCGACGTACGCCCCGGCCAGGGCGGGCACACCGTCCTGCCGGAGCCCGGACGGCAGGCCGCGCTGAGCGCCCTGCTGGACGGCGAGCCCGTCGGCATGGACCTCGTCACCGACCGCCGCTCGCCCGACGCCTGACCGGGCGGGCCCAGCACACCAACGGAGGAACGCCGTGATCAAACCCCTTCCGAAGATCGTCGATCTCAGCGAGGTCGAGCCCAACGTCCGGCGCGGCGGTGATCTGCGCGCCATGCTCACCCCGACGACGGTGGGCGCCACCAGCGGTTTCATGGGCGTGGCCATCATCCGGCCGGGCGACCGCATCGGTGAGCACTACCACCCGTACTCCGAGGAGTTCGTCTACGTCGTCTGCGGGCAGCTGGAGGTGGACCTGGACGGCGAGCCGCACCCGCTGCGGCCCGAGCAGGGGCTGATGATCCCCATCAACATGCGGCACCGCTTCCGCAACGTCGGCAACGTGGAGGCGCGCCTCGTCTTCCACCTGGGGCCGCTGGCCCCGCGGCCGGCCCTCGGGCACGTCGACACGGAGGAGACGGAAGCCGTCGCCGCCGGGCCGGCCGAGCGGGAACAGGTCCGCTCATGACCCGGCGCGTGGCGGTCACCGGCATAGGCATCGTGGCTCCTGGCGGGATCGGCGTACCGGCGTTCTGGGATCTGCTCGCCGAAGGCCGCACCGCGACGCGGGGCATCACGTTCTTCGACCCGGCCGGACTCAGGTCCCGGATCGCGGCCGAATGCGACTTCGACCCCGCCGCGCACGGCCTGGACGCCGAGCAGGTCCAGCGGGCGGACCGGTACATACAGTTCGCCCTGGTGGCCGGGGAGGAGGCGGTCAAGGACTCCGGACTCGACCTGGCCCACGAGAACCCCTGGCGGGTCGGTGTCTCCCTGGGCACCGCCGTCGGCGGCACCACCCGCCTGGAGCACGACTACGTCCTGGTCAGCCACCGAGGGCAGCGCTGGGACGTCGACCACACCGAGGCGGAGCCCCAGCTGCACCGGGCGTTCTCGCCGAGCACCGTGGCCTCCGCGGTGGCGGAACGTTTCGGCGCCCAGGGTCCGGTGCAGACCGTGTCCACCGGCTGCACCTCGGGACTGGACGCCGTCGGGTACGCCTTCCACACCGTCCAGGAAGGCCGGGCGGACATCTGCATCGCGGGCGCCTCGGACTCCCCGATATCCCCGATCACCATGGCCTGCTTCGACGCGATCAAGGCCACGTCGCCGAACAACGACGACCCCGCACACGCCTCCCGGCCCTTCGACAACAACCGTGACGGCTTCGTCATGGGCGAGGGCGGTGCGGTGCTCGTCCTGGAGGAACTGGAGCACGCCCGGGCCCGCGGTGCCCACGTGTACTGCGAGTTCGGCGGCTACGCCACCTTCGGCAACGCCTACCACATGACCGGCCTGACCAAGGAGGGCCTGGAGATGGCGCGGGCCGTCGAGACCGCCCTCGACCAGGCGCGGCTCGACCCGACGGCGATCGACTACGTCAACGCGCACGGCTCCGGCACCCGGCAGAACGACCGGCACGAGACGGCGGCCGTGAAGCGGGCGCTCGGCCACCACGCCTACGACACCCCGATGAGCTCCATCAAATCCATGGTGGGGCACTCCCTCGGGGCGATCGGCGCCATCGAACTGGTCGCCTGTGTGCTGGCCCTGGTCAAGCAGGTCGTACCGCCGACCGCGAACTACGAGATTCCCGACCCCGAGTGCGACCTGGACTACGTCCCGCGCGTGGCCCGCGAACGGAAGCTGACCAGCGTGCTGTCCGTGGGCAGCGGCTTCGGCGGCTTCCAGTCCGCGGTGATCCTGACCCGCCCGAGGGAGTGAGGACACGATGAGCGAACCGAAGGACCGGCACGCGGCCGTCACCGGCATCGGGGTGGTCGCGCCCAACGGCACCAGCACCGACACCTTCTGGAAGGCAACCCAGGAGGGCCTCAGCGTCCTCGACCGCGTCACCCGCGAGGGCTGTGAGCACCTTCCCCTCAAGGTGGCCGGTGAGGTCCGCGCCTTCGACCCGGCGGCGACGATCGAGGAGCGCTTCCTCGTCCAGACCGACCGGTTCACGCACTACGCCATGGCCGCGGCCGACTTCGCGCTGGAGGACGCCCGGCTGGGGCAGGCCAGCATCCCCGACGCGCCGTACTCCATCGGCGTGGTCACCGCCGCCGGCTCCGGCGGCGGCGAGTTCGGCCAGCGCGAACTGCAGCAACTGTGGGGCAAGGGCAGCCGGTTCGTCGGGCCGTACCAGTCCATCGCCTGGTTCTACGCCGCGAGCACCGGCCAGGTGTCCATCCGCCGCGGGTTCAAGGGGCCCTGCTCGGTCGTCGCCTCCGACGAAGCCGGCGGCCTGGACGCCCTCGCGCACGCGGCACGGGCGGTACGGCGCGGCACCGACGTGATCGTGGCCGGCTCCACCGAGGCGCCGCTCGCGCCGTACTCGATGGTCTGCCAGCTCGGTTACGCGGAGCTGAGCCGCGAGCCGGATCCGACCCGGGCCTACCGTCCGTTCACCCAAGGGGCGTGCGGGTTCGTGCCGGGCGAGGGCGGCGCGATGCTCGTCGTGGAGTCGGCCGACGCCGCCCGGGAGCGCGGCGCCGACATCCGGGCCCTCGTGGCGGGCCACGGCGCCACCTTCACCGGCGCCTCCCGCTGGACGGAGTCCCGGGAGGGCCTCGCCCATGCCATCGGGCAGGCCCTGTCGGAGGCCGGCTGCGCCCCCGAGGAGATCGACGTCGTCTTCGCCGACGCCCTCGGGGTGCCGGAGGCGGACCGGGCCGAGGCGCTGGCGCTCGCCGACGCCCTCGGCGAGCACGCCACCCGGGTACCGGTCACCGCCCCGAAGACCGGCATCGGCCGCGGATACTGCGCGGCCCCCGTGCTGGACACCGCGGCGGCCGTGCTGGCGATGGAGCACGGCCTGATCCCGCCGACGCCGAACGTCTTCGACGTCTGCCACGACCTCGACCTCGTGACGGGCAGCGCCCGCGCCGCCGAACCGCGGACGGCACTGGTCCTCAGCCGCGGACTCATGGGGTCGAACTCGGCGCTGGTGCTGCGACGCGGCAACGCCGGGTGAGCCCGGGGGCGCGGCGATGCCGAGGGGCCGGGAACGGTCGTCCCCTCGGCACCGGCAGCGGCGCCCGCAGGCGAACGACAGAAAGAGCTGTGAGCACAGCAAAGGAGGAAAGCAACATGCCACAGATCACCGTGGAAGAACTCGCCGCACTGATGAAGAAGGCCGCCGGGGTCACCGTCAGCCCGCAGCAGCTCATGGAGAAGCCGGAGACCGGCTTCGACGTCCTCGGCGTCGACTCGCTGGGCCTGCTCGGCATCGTCGGCGAGCTGGAGAACACGCACGGCACCCCGATGCCGGTCGACGCGGAGCGCTGCAAGACGCCGCAGCAGTTCCTCAACCTCGTCAACACCACCCTGATGGCAGGAGCCTGAGATGGCAGGACACACCCAGAACGAGATCACCATCGCCGCCCCGCTGGACCTGGTCTGGGACATGACCAACGACCTGGAGCGCTGGCCGCAGCTGTTCAGCGAGTACGCGTCGGTGGAGGTCCTCAAGCGCGAGGGCGAGAAGACCACCTTCCGGCTCACCATGCACCCGGACGAGAACGGCACCGTCTGGAGCTGGGTCTCCGAGCGTGAGCCGGACCGCGCGTCCCTCACCGTCAAGGCACGCCGGGTGGAGACCGGGCCCTTCGACCACATGAACATCCACTGGCGGTACGAGGAGGTGCCCGCCGGCACCCGGATGGTCTGGACCCAGGACTTCGCGATGAAGCCGGACGCCCCCGTCGACGACGAGTGGATGACCGACAACATCAACAAGAACTCCAAGGTCCAGATGGCCCTGATCCGCGAGAAGATCGAAAAGGCGGCGGCCGGCCACCGGCCCGCCCCGGCCCTGGCCGACTGAGCCGGACGACAGGAGACGACCGTGCACCAGGCCCTGATCGTCGCCCGCATGGCCCCGGGCTCCGCCCCCGACATCGCCAAGGTGTTCGCGGAGTCCGACCGGGGAGAGCTGCCGCACCTCGTCGGGGTCGTCCGGCGCAGCCTCTTCCAGTTCGGCGATGTGTACATGCACCTCATCGAGTCCGAGCGCGAGCCCGGACCGGCCATCGCCAAGGTCACCTCGCACCCCGAGTTCCGTGAGGTCAGCGAGCGGCTGACGGCGTACGTCAGCGCGTACGACCCGGAGACCTGGCGGTCCCCGAAGGACGCCATGGCACAGCGCTTCTACCTGTGGGAGCGCGACGCCGGCGCCTGAACCCCCGTCCGGACCACCGGTGCCGGGCCCGCGTCGGACGCGGACCCGGCACCGGTGTGCTGGGGGAGGGGTGCGCTCACCCGGGGACCTTGCAGTCGAACGCGTGCAGGTAGGGGTTGACCGGCTGGACGTCACCGACCTCCAGGCCCGCCGCCCGGAGCCGGCCGGTCATGCTGTCGGTGGTGTGCTTGGCCCCGCCGACGTTCAGGAGCAGCAGCAGGTCCATGGCGGTGCTGAACCGCATCGACGGGGTGTCGTCGACGAGGTTCTCGATCACCACGACCCGGGCGCCGGGCCCGCCCGCCCCGACCACGTTGCGCAGCAGCCGGGCGGTGGACTCGTCGTCCCACTCCAGGATGTTCTTGATGATGTAGACGTCGGCCTCGACCGGGACGGCCTCCCGGATGTCGCCCGGCACGATGCACATCCGGTCGGCCAGGTCCCCGTCCTCGCGCAGCCGCGGCAGGGCGTTCTCCACCACCCGCGGCAGGTCCAGCAGGTAGCCCCGCATCGCCGGGTACTTGTCCAGCAGGCTGGCCACCACGTGCCCCTGCCCGCCGCCGAGGTCCGCGACCGACTTGCTGCCGGACAGGTCCAGCAGCGCGGCGACATCGCGTGCCGACTGCTCGCTGGACGTAGTCATCGCCCGGTTGAAGACGTCGGCCGACTCCGGGGCGTCCTCGTTCAGGTAGTCGAAGAACTCCTTTCCGTACAGCTCCTCGACGACGTTCCGGCCGGTGCGCACCGCGTGGTCGAGCTTCGGCCAGGCGTCCCAGGTCCAGGGCTCGGTGCACCACAGCGAGATGTCCCGCAGGCTGTTCGGGTCGTCCACGCGCAGCAGCCGGGACATCTCGGTGTGGGCGAACGTCCCGTCTGGCCGCTCGGCGAAGACGCCGTAGCAGGACAGGGCGCGCAGCAGCCGGCGCAGCGGCTTCGGCTCGGTGCGCACCGCGGCCGCCAGGCTCTCCACGGTCATGGGGGCGTCCCCGAGCGCGTCGGCGACACCGAGCCGGGCGGCGGCGCGGACGGCGGCGGCGCAGGCCGCCCCGAACACGAGCTCGCGCAGCCGCATCGACGGCAGGGGAGAGGGGGGCGCGCCCGGCTCCACCTGAGCCGAGAGGGCGGGGGATGGTGCGGTCATGTGCCGCCTTCCTTCCTTGCGTGGGCCGGGTACGGCCGTCCGGTCAGCACAGGCCCGCGGGCTTGGAGGCCCGGCAGGCGTTGCCTTCGAAGAAGTTGGCGCTCTTGGTGGATTCCTGGTTGACCAGGTCCGCCGGGGAGTTGTCGGCCAGGCGGTTGTCGGTGATCCGGTTCCGCACGCTCGTGGCGCCCACGAAGCTCTTGAACAGGACGATGCCGCCCGACAGCGGCGACTTGCCGGAGTGGCCGGTGACCGCGTTCATCATCACCAGGGCCTTCTCGGTGCCGGTCAGGACGATGCCGGAGCCCTTGAGGTAGGGCAGCCGGGCGGTCTTCGGGCAGTACTTGTTGTTCCGCTCGACGAGGTTGTAGCCGATGGTCACGGCGCTCGTCTTCGGCTTGTTCTCGTCGCCGACGACGAACACGCCCGCGCAGTTGCCGATGACGTGGTTGCGCAAGACGGAGACGTTGCGCAGCCGGCGGACGGTGACGCCGATCCGGTTGCCCTCCACGTGGTTGCCCGCGACCAGCGTGCCCCTGCTGTTCGTGGCGCCTTCCTCGGCCTGCACGTTGTTGGCGAGGAACAGCCCGGCGTCCCCGTTGCCCCGGGCGGTGTTGCCGCGGAACACCGCCCGGGTGGAGTGCTCGTCGGCGATGCCCCACTGGCCGTTGTCGTCGGCGGTCACCCGCTCCACGGCCAGCCGGTCGGTGCCCATGGACCACACGCCGGTCTTGGGGAAGCCGGTCACCCTCAGGTCGGCGATGGTGACGTCCGCTAGGGCCTTGTTCTTGCCGCCGATCACGCAGATGCCGTTGCCGGCCTGACGGCAGGTGAGCGGGGCCTTCTTCTTGTGCGCCGCCGACGTGGTCTTCATGTGCGGCGTGGACGTGGTCTTCTTGTGCGCCGCGGTGGTGGTCTTCTTGGCGGGCGTGGACTTCTTCTTCTTGGGGGGCCGGAGCACGGTGGCCCGGCCCATGCCGCGCAGGGTCAGTCCGGGCGTCTTCACCGTGACGTTCTCGCGGTAGGTGCCGGCCATCACGAGCACGGTGTCGCCGGGCCGGGCGGCGTTCACCGCCTTCTGGATCGACTCACCCGGCCGCACCACGAGGGTCTGGTGGGCGGCCGACGCCGGGGTGGTGCCGAGGACCGCCCCGGCGAGGGTGGTGGCGCACGCGAGGTACGTAATATGGCGTTTTTTCACACTCCGAAGGCTAGGAGTGCATGAGCTGATTACCGGCCGGATGCTCCGTTCGGCGGCGTGTCAACGGGCCCGGAAACGCCGAAGCGCCCCCGAAGGGGCGCTCGGCCGAGTCGGTGCGTGGGCTCAGCGGCCCCGCTGGCCGCCCTTGGGCAGCCTCATACCCTTGGGCATGGGCCCCTTCGGCAGCGGCATGTTGCTCATCAGGTCGCCCATGGCCCGCAGCCGGTCGTTGGTGGCCGTCACCTGGGGGCCGGCGAGGACGCGGGGGAACTTCAGCAGGGTCGTGCGGAGCTTCTTCAGCTCGACCTGGCCCTCGCCGTTGCCGACGATCACGTCGTGCACCGGCACGTCCGCGACGATACGGTTCATCTTCTTCTTCTCGGCGGCCAGCAGGCTCTTCACCCGGTTCGGGTTGCCCTCGGCGACCAGCACGATGCCGGCCTTGCCGACCGCCCGGTGCACCACGTCCTGGCTGCGGTTCATCGCCACCGCCGGAGTCGTCGTCCAGCCCCGGCCGATGTTGTCCAGCACGGCCGCGGCGGCGCCCGGCTGGCCCTCCATCTGGCCGAAGGCGGCCCGCTCGGCCCGGCGGCCGAACACGATCGCCGTTGCCAGCAGGGCGATCAGCAGGCCGAAGATGCCCAGATAGACCGGGTGGCCGATCAGAAAGCCGATCGCGAGGAAGACACCGAGGGTGCCGATGCCGACGGCCGCGAGTACGAGGCCGATCATCTTGTCGGCCTTGCGGGTCATCTTGTACGTGAGGGCGATCTGCTTCAGTCGCCCTGCGTTCGCGGCGTCCGCCGCGGTTTCCTTCCTCGCCATGCCACGAAGTCTACGTGCCCCCGGGAGCGCGGACGACGGCAGTGCCCGGCGGAGGGGACGTCAGGGCCGGGTGGCGGCCTGTTCGAGGACCCGCTGGGCCTCGACCCGGGCCTTGGCCCGGCGGCGGTCCTCCAGCACGGAGGTCCAGGCGTTGCGGCGGGCGGTGCGCTGGCCGCCGCTCATCAGCAGGGACTCGACGGCGCGGAGGGCGTCGGTGAAGGACGGGATGGCGGTGGCGCGGACGGGCGCGGCCTGCATGATCGAGGTCCCCCCTCGGAGCGGTGGAGATACGGGGCGTGATACCAGAGTCACTGATTGGTGTTACCAGGGCATGTCCGACCGGTCAAACACCGATGACACCTTGGCGCGGAAGGCGGAACGCCGACGCGGCCCTGACGGTCGCCCTCATCAGCGAGGACGGTCAGGACCGCGTCGAGTCGGCCATTACTGGCCAGTAATTGCTTGTGCGCGAATTCACACGCTCGGGGGAGCGGGCGGCTCGGTGGAGCGGGCTGTCTCAGACCGCCTGGACCGCGATGTACGTGCCCCGCTTCTCGACGGCCATCCGGTAGAGCCGCCCGGCGCGGTACGAGGAGCGCACCAGCGGGCCGGACATCACTCCGGAGAAGCCGATCTGCTCGGCCTCCTCCTTCAGCTCCACGAACTCCTGCGGCTTCACCCAGCGCTCCACGGGGTGGTGGCGCACGGAGGGGCGCAGGTACTGGGTGATGGTGACCAGCTCGCAGCCGGCCTCGTGCAGCTGCTTGAGCGCCTCGCTGACCTCCTCGCGGGTCTCGCCCATGCCGAGGATCAGGTTCGACTTGGTCACCAGGCCGAAGTCACGGGCCTCGGTGATGACCTTCAGGGAGCGCTCGTAGCGGAAGCCGGGGCGGATCCGCTTGAAGATCCGCGGCACGGTCTCGACGTTGTGCGCGAAGACCTCCGGCCGGGACTCGAAGACCTCCGCCAGCTGCTCCGGGACCGCGTTGAAGTCGGGGGCCAGCAGCTCCACCTTGGTGCGTCCGGCCTCGCGGTCCGCCGTCTGCGCGTGGATCTGGCGCACGGTCTCGGCGTACAGCCAGGCGCCGCCGTCCTCCAGGTCGTCCCGGGCGACGCCGGTGATGGTGGCGTAGTTCAGGTCCATGGTGACCACGGACTCACCCACCCGGCGCGGTTCGTCGCGGTCGAGCGCCTCGGGCTTGCCGGTGTCGATCTGGCAGAAGTCGCAGCGCCGGGTGCACTGGTCGCCGCCGATGAGGAAGGTCGCCTCGCGGTCCTCCCAGCACTCGTAGATGTTCGGGCAGCCGGCTTCCTGGCAGACCGTGTGCAGGCCCTCGCTCTTCACGAGGTTCTGCATCTTCGTGTACTCGGGACCCATTTTCGCCCGGGTCTTGATCCACTCGGGCTTGCGCTCGATGGGGGTCTGGCTGTTGCGGACCTCCAGGCGCAGCATCTTGCGTCCGTCGGGTGCGACTGCGGACACGACCGGCTCCCTAAGCTTTGATTCCTCGGCGCACACCAGGGTACGCCCGTGCTCTTCGCGCCCTGCCGTCGAGACCAACCTCACGGTCGCAGGACGCATTCCCGGACGGCCGGACGGATCAGGCGGACGCCTTCTCGATCTCCCGCGGCTTCGGCTCGGCGTTCTCGAGGATGTCCGCCAGGTGCTTCTCCATCACCGGCAGGACGTCCTCGATCGTGATGTCCCGGCCCAGCTCGCTCGCGAGGGAGGCGACGCCCGCGTCCCGGATGCCGCACGGGATGATCCGGTCGAACCACTTCATGTCGGGGTTCACGTTGAACGAGAAGCCGTGCATGGTCACGCCCTTGGCCACCCGGATGCCGATCTGGGCGATCTTGCGGTCCTCGCGCCGCTGGCCCGCGTTGGAGGGGGCGTACTCGGGGCCGTTGAGGCGCGGGTCGAACTCCTCGTCGGTCAGCCGGGGGTCGAGGTCCAGGGACAGGCCGCCCAGCGCCGGCCGCTGCTCGACCGGGTCGCCGAGCACCCACACGCCGCTGCGGCCCTCGACCCGGGTGGTCTCCAGGCCGAACTCGGCGCAGGCGCGGATGATCGCCTCCTCCAGCCGCCGTACGTGCGCGACCACGTCCACCGGGCGGGGCAGCTTCTGGATCGGGTAGCCGACCAGCTGACCCGGGCCGTGCCAGGTGATCTTGCCGCCGCGGTCCACGTCGATGACCGGGGTGCCGTCCAGCGGACGCTCGCTGTCCTCGGTGCGCCGGCCCGCCGTGTACACGGGCGGGTGCTCCAGGAGGATCACCGTGTCGGGGACCTCGTCGGCGAACCGGGCCGCGTGCACCCGGCGCTGCTCGTCCCAGGCCTCCTGGTAATCGACGGCATCCGCACCGAACCCCATGCGGACGAACCGCAACTCACTCACGGCAAGCGCCTCCCTCAGCGAACCGGTGTGTCAGGCACGTAACGCGCCCACGCCACTGTACGTCCGACCGGAGTACGTCAGCCCTAGGGGCGTTCCTCACACGATCGGATGAATGCGCAGTGAACTGTGCGATCGTCTGCTCACTCTCCGCTACATTCGCGCCGTTCGTGAGGCCATAAGGGCTGCTCAAAGGCAATCCGGGCACTTCAGAGGCCCGGAAGGCAGGAGACCGCACCGCAGATGACGGACCGACCCGCGCAGCGCACCCCCAACCGCCAGCTCGCCGCGCTCATCGCAGAAGCGGGGTTCTCCAACGCGGGTCTGGCTCGTCGCGTCGACCAGCTCGGCCTGGAGCACGGGCTCGACCTCAGATACGACAAGACATCGGTGACCCGCTGGCTGCGCGGACAGCAGCCGCGGGGGACGACGCCCGCTCTCATCGCCGAGGTGTTCACACGCCGGCTCGGACGCCGGCTCACCGCCCAGGACCTCGGCCTGGACGCCTGCGCGCCGGTGTACGCCGGCCTGGAGTTCGCGGCCACGCCGGAGGAGGCCGTCGACATCGTCAGCGGGCTGTGGCGCAAGGACTCCGGCAGCCACGCCGAACTGCGCAAGATCGCCTTCACGCCGGCGGGGCTGGTCGTGCCCAGCCGGGACTGGCTGATCGGCAAGCCCGACGACCGGGTGGCCCGCGAGCCGGCGCCCCGGGTGCCGCCGCAGGGCCGGCCCGGTGCGGCCAGGCCGCAGCAGGGGGTGCCGGCCGTGGCCCGGGCGCGCGGGCAGGCCGAGCGCGGCCCCGGGCACCGGGTCGGCGGCGGTGACATCGCCGCGTTGCGCTCGGTCGGCGAGCTGTTCCGCACGCTCGACGACCGGTTCGGCGGCGGTCACGCCCGCCAGGCGCTGGTGCGGTACCTGGAGCACGAGTGCGAGCCGATGCTCCGCGGCAGCTACGACGAGCAGACCGGCCGCCGCCTGTTCGGTGCCGCCGCCGACCTGACCCGGCTCGCGGGCTGGACGTCGTACGACATCGCCGCGCACGGACTCGCGCAGCGCTACTTCGTGCAGGCGCTGCGTCTCGCCCAGGCGGCCGGCGACCGGTCGTACGGTTCCTATGTGCTGGTCACCATGAGCCGCCAGGCCGTCTACCTCGGCCACGGCAGGGAGGCCGTGCAGCTGGCGCGGGTCGCCCAGCAGGGCGTCGGCACCGGCGCCCCGCCCGTCGTCCAGGCGCTGCTGCACGCGTCCGAGGCGCGGGCGCACGGTGTGCTCGGCGAGGTGCGGGCGTGCACCGCGGCGCTGGTGCGGGCGGAGCGCGCGCTGGAGGCGGCGCGGCCCGGGGACGACGTGCCGTACTGGGCCGCGTTCTTCGACGAGGCCCAGCTCGCGGACGAGTTCGGGCACTGCCACCGGGATCTCCAGCAGTACCGGGCCGCCGCGCAGCACGCCGAGCGCGCACTCCAGCTGAGGGCGGCGGGCTTCGCCCGCAGCCGCCTGTTCTGCCGGGTCGTCCTCGCCACCGCCCGGCTCGGCCTCGGCGAACTCGACCAGGCGTGCGCGCTGGCGGCGGAAGCCGCCGGCCAGGCCGCGGAGATGCGGTCCGCCCGCGCGGTGGAGTACGTCAGGGACTTCGAACGCCGCCTGGAACCGTACAAGGACGCGGCCCCGGTCCGGGGCTACCGGGAGAAGGTGGCGGCACTGGGCTGAGCCGTGACCCCGGCCGCGACCCGGCACCGCCGGCCGAGGCCGGTGACAGCGCCGGGCCGGGAGCGGCGGCCGGGCCCGTCGCGGCGCCGCCGGTCACGTCCGTCGTGGCCGAACGCCGTCGCGGCGGGAGTTCCGGCGGCGGGGCGGCACCACCACGGCGGCCACGGCGGGTTTGCGGTGGTCGCCGCCTACTGCCGACGAATCTCTGACTCGGGTCACTAGGCCGCTCGGGGCAGGGTCGGGGCCGGGTCGGCGGTGTGCATCGAGCCCGCCGCGCCCAGGTCGGCCAGGATCGCCGACGCCGCACGGTGGGCCGAGTGCAGCGCGCCCTGGACCGTGCTGGTGTCCCGGTGGTCGCCGCAGACGTACAGCCCCGCCAGCAGCCGTACCGGCCGGCGCAGGTCGTGCGGCGGGCGCATCGCCGGGACCGCCTCCGGCGTGTGGTGCACGGCCAGCGTCTCCCAGCGGCGCGTCGAGGTGCCGTAGAGGCGGGAGAGATGGATGCGGACGGCCGTGTCCACGCCCTCGGGCGGCGGGCCCAGCACCGTCGAGGAGATCAGCGCCCGGCCGGCCGGCGCCCTGCTCGGATCCACGCTGCTGAGCACCGCCGTGTGCGCCACCGGCCCACCCCGGTCGGCGTCCAGCAGCAGCGAGGTGCCGGTCGCGAAGACCGCCGTCGCATCGTCGGTGGTGTGGTGGACCACGGTCACCGGATGGAAGTCCGGCACTCTCAGCCCCGGCAGCAGCTCCGCCGCCGCCCGCGCGTCGGTGGCCAGCAGCACCGCCCGGCAGCGGATCTCCCCGTGCTCGGCGGTGGTCACCTTGTTCGTGGACACGGAGGTGACCCGCACCCCGGTGCGCACGGTGCCCGCCGGCAGCCCCCGCGCCAGCAGCTCCGGCAGCATCTCCGCGCCGCCCTCCGGCACGCACAGCCGCCCGCCGGCGAAGGCCCGCAGCGCCAGGTCGGCACACCGGCTGGAGGTGGTCAGCTCCGGATCGCACAGCAGCGCGGCGAGCAGCGGGCGCAGGAAGCCGTCGACGGTGCGCGCCGGCACCCCGCGCTGGGCCAGCGCCTGGGCGGCCGGCATCTCGGGGCGGGCCAGGATGCGTTCGACGGGGGTCGCCGCGATCCGGCCGAGCGCGGCACCCAGCCGGGCCTGGTCCACCGCGCCGCCCACCGGCGCGGCGGCCCGGCCGGGCGTGCCCGCCGCACTCCGGGGTGCGCCCGCCAGAGCGCGCACCACATGGAGTGCGCCCCGTGCGCCCCGTGCGCTCCCACCGGCCGCCGGTGGGAGCGCACGGTGGGCGCGCCCGTCGCGGTGCAGCAGGACGCCCGGCGCGAAGGCGCGCAGGGACAGGGTGTCCAGACCCGGCGTCAGCCGGAGTTCGGGGTAGGACGTGGACAGCAGCTGTCCGATGCGGTCGAGCCGGAAGCCGTCGACCTTCTCGGTCGACATGCGGCCGCCGACGTACGGGGCGGCCTCCAGGACCGCGGTGGTGACTCCTGCGGTGGTCAGCCGATGGGCCGCCGAGAGGCCGGCGATTCCGGCTCCCACGATGACGACGTCCACCTGGTACGCGGGCTCAAGCACGAGGCCCCTCCTGTGGTTGCGCGGCCGGTGGAGACGTCATTCCCCAACTGGCCCCAGGGATACCCGAGTTCAGGTCGAGGTTAGGGCCACGATCGGTCAATAACAGTCGCGCATTGGCAGGGCACGGTCGCATGGAGGTCGCATGCGGTCACTTTCGTTCGCGGGCGTTGTCCTCCGGTTCACTCCGCCGCGCGGATCGCCTCGTCGATACCCGGAAACGCGAACCGGAACCCCGACTCCAGCAACCGCTTCGGCACCACCCGCTGGCTGCCCAGCACATCCCCGGCCAGCTCCCCGAGCGCCGCCCGCAGCACCGGCGCGGGCACCGCGAACGCCGTCGGCCGGTGCAGCTCCCGCCCCATCGCCGCGGTGATCTCACGGTTCGTCAGCGGCTGCGGCGCCGTCAGATTGAACGGCCCGGCCAGCTCCTCCCCGTCCATGAGGTGCCGGATCGCGGCGACCTCGTCGTGCAGCGCGATGTACGACCAGTACTGCCGTCCGTCACCCAGCCGCCCCCCGAGCCCCGCCCGGAACAGCGGGAACAGCCGTCCCCAGGCGCCGCCGCCCCGGGCCACCACCAGCCCCGTGCGCAGGAACACCGTCCGCACCCCCGCCTCCTCCACGGGCGCCGCCGCCTCCTCCCACTCCACGCACAGCCCCGGCAGGAACCCGTCGCCCGGCGGCGCGCCCTCGTCCACCACCCGGTCGCCGGTCTCGCCGTAGAAGCCGATCGCGCTGCCGTTCAGGAACACCCGCGGGGGCCGGGGCAGCGAGACCACCGCCTCGGCGAGCGCCGCCGTGCCCAGCACCCGGCTGTCCCGGATCAGCCGCTTGTACTCCGGTGTCCAGCGGCGGTCTCCCACCCCGGCCCCCGCCAGGTTGACCACCACGTCGCACCCGGCCAGCCCGGACGCGTCGACGTGCTGCCGCGCGGGGTCCCAGCGCACCTCGTCCGGGCCCCGGGGCGTACGGCGCACCAGCCGCACCACCTCGTGCCCGTCCGCGGCCAGGGACCGCACCAGAGCGCTGCCGATGAGACCGGACGCGCCGGCCACCGCGATGCGTGAACGTTCCATGGCCCCAGCATGACCGTACGGCCGCTCGAAAACCCGGTGGACGTCCGCACGTGCCGCCGTAGGGTGATCGCCATGCCCGAGTGCCACATACGCAGCGCCCAGACCGACGACGAGGACGGACTGGCCGTCCTCGACCGGGCCACCTGGTCCACCCTGCACGCGGTGACCCCGCCGCCGCAGCCGCCGTACCAGCCGTTCTTCGACGAGCGCCACTCCCCGGAGCAGTTCCTCGTCGCCGAGGCCGAAGGGCGCCTCCTCGGCTACGTCCGCCTCGCCCCGCCGACCCCGCTCGCCTCCAACGCGCACGTCCTGTCGATCCAGGGCTTCGCCGTCGCCGAGGAGGCGCGCGGGCGGGGCGTCGGGCGCGCGCTGATCCGGGCCGCCGTCGCCGCGGCACGCGGGCGCGGCGCCCGGCGCCTCACCCTGCGCGTGCTCGGGCACAACACCCCGGCCCGCCGGCTGTACGAGTCCGAGGGGTTCGCCGTCGAGGGTGTGCTGCCCGGGGAGTTCCTCGTCGGCGGCGCGTACGTCGACGACGTGTGCATGGGCCGCACCCTGTGAATCCCGCGCACCCCGCGCACCGGCCGGCCCGCGTGGGTGCCTAGGAGCTGACCAGCTCGCCCGTGTCCACCGGCGTCGTCGCCCCCGCCGCGCTCCGGGCGTCGCCCTCCACCTCGGCCGCCGTCAGCACGTACCCCGTCTCGGCGTCCGAGGTGGAGCGGGCGAAGACCACCCCGAACACCCGGCCGCCCGTGGTCAGCAGCGGGCCGCCGGAGTTGCCCGGCCGGACCGTGGACCGGATCGCGTAGATCTCCCGGGTGACCGTACCGTCGTTGTAGATGTTCTGGCCGGTCGCCCGCACCCGGTTCCCGACCGTCGCCGCTTGCAGGTTCAGGCCCCCGTCCTGCGGGTAACCCGCCACCACCGCCGAGTCCCCGCGCACCGCGCTCGTGTCGAACCGCAGCACCGGGGCGCGCAGCTCGGGCACGTACAGCACCGCCACGTCCCGGTCCGGATCGAAGAGCACCACCCGGGCCTCGTACGACCGCCCGACCCCGCCGATGCGCACGCCCGGACGGTCGATGCCGGCCACGACGTGCGCGTTGGTCATCACGTGCCGCGGCGCGTAGACGAACCCGCTGCCCTCGCGGCCCTCGGTGCCCGCGGCGCCCTCGATCTTCACCGTGCTCAGCCTGGCCGCGTTCGTCGCGGCCGGGGTGACGCTGTCACCGGTCGGCCGGGCCACCCGGGCCGTCGACTCGTTCTCGAACGGGTTGAACACCTGCGGGAAGCCCGCCTCGTTCAACGCGGACGTGGCCCGCGCGAACCAGGCCGGCGTGGTCTGCGGCATCGCCTCCTGCACCGCGCCCAGGAGGGTGGAGTTCCGTATGGCCGTCGTCAGGGTCCCGGACGGGGCCGCGGCCAGCACGCTCGCCGCCACCCAGGCCACCACCAGCACCGCGACCGAGTTCGCCGCCGCACCCCCGACCCCGTCCGCCACCCGCAGCGGACCCCGGTCCAGCTCCCCGCGCAGCCGCAGTGCCAGCCGGCCCGCCAGCTCGTGCCCCACCACGGCCGGCACCAGCACCGTCAGCACCGCGAGCACCGTAGCCGCCGCCGAACCCCGGTCCACCTGGCCCGTCACCCAGGGCAGCACCCACACACCGATGATCGCGCCGCCCACGAACCCGGCCAGCGAGACGCATCCGGCCACCAGACCGCGCCGGTATCCGGACACCGCGTAGACGACGATCACCAGCGCAAGCACCAGATCCAGCAGGTCCACGGAGCCGCCTTTCTCTCGGACCCCTCAGTACGGACGGGACCGGTCCGCTGATCACCCGCGCCCGTGCGAGGCGATCATCGAACGGCGGAGCCGGTCACGTACGTGTGTACCCCCGGAAACGGCCCGGACCGGGACGATGGTTCCACCAGGTGGCACAGCGCACATCGCGGGCACGGTACACCGGCCCGAGAGTGGGATCATGCGTGTCGTCCGAAGAGCCCCGAAGGCCGGGGGACCGGGTACCGCACGGACCCGCCGAACGGTCCGTGCGCTGCTCGGCTCCCTGCCGGGTGCCGCAGGGGCCCGCCGAGCGGTCCTCGTGCTGCTCGGGTTCCTGCCGGGTGCCGCGGGGTTGCGCCGAGCGGTCCGTGCGCTGCCCGGGTTGCTGCCGGGTGCGGCAGGGTTGCGCCGAGCGGTCCGTGGGCTGCCCGGGTTGCTGCCGGGTGCCGTAGGGGCCCGCCGAGTGGTCCTCGTGCTGCTCGGCTCCCTGCCCGGGGTGCTGGCCGTGGTCGCGCTGGCGCTGTGCGCCCGCGGCGTCGAGCGGGCCGTCGTGCCCGGCCCCGGCCGGGCCGCCGCGGCCCGGCCGCCGGTCGCCCACCATGCCGCCCGGCCGCGCATCGTGCCGCGCTCCGCCTGGCTCGACGGCACCACGGGGCAGAGTCAGCCGCCGCCGCGCTACGACGACAAGGTGGTCGCCGTCTTCCTCCACCACACGGACTCGCCCAACGGCTACCGGTGCGCCGACGCGCCCCGCATCATCCGCCATCTGTACGCCGGTCAGACGGGTGCCCGCCACTGGGACGACATCGGCTACAACTTCCTCGTCGACCGGTGCGGCACCATCTACGAGGGCCGTGCCGGGGGAGTCGACCGGGCCGTCACCGGCGCCCACGCACAGGGCTTCAACCATCGCACCGCGGGCATCGCCGCGCTCGGCACGTTCACCGCCGGCGTCCCCGTGCCCCGGGCCATGACCGACGCGATCGCCGCCCTGGCCGCCTGGAAACTCGGCCTGGCCGACGCCGACCCGCGCGGCCGTGTCCGGCTGGTCTCCAGCAGCGGCCTCAGCCGTTACCGGGCGGGTGCGACGGCCACCCTGCCCGTGCTCTCGGGCCACCAGGACGGCTTCCGGACCGACTGCCCCGGCGCGGCCCTCGCCGCCCGCCTCCCGGAGATCAGGCAACGGGCCGCCCTCCTACAGGGCCGGACACACGCGCCGGGCCGGACGACGACTGGAAAGCCGTCGGGGACGGGAAAGCCGTCGGCGACGGGAGAGCCGTCGGCCTCGGGAAAGCCGTCGGCGGCAGGGAAGCCTTCGGGGACGCGGAAGCCGTCGGCCTCGGGAAAGCCGTCGGTCGCAGGAGGGCCGTAGGCCGGGCGCGGCCCGCTTTCCGGGCCGCGTGCCCTGCGGTCGTGCACGGGACCGAGCCGGCACAGGCCGCACGGCCGCACAGGGCGCGCGTGCGCAATCCGGTGGCCGGGGTCCGGCGGCCCGGGCCCGGGCCCGGGGTCACTCCCTGAACCGCTCCCACAGCCTGGGATACCGCTGCGCGAGTTCCCGGTCGTTCTCCAGGTCCAGCGGGGTGCCCTCCGGCTCGGCCGGTGCCGGGGCGATGCCCAGGTCGGGCGCGACGGTCCCGGTCAGCTGCTCGTACGCCTCGTCCGCCGCGTACCCCAGCTCCTCGCCGTCGCCGTCGATCTCCTCGTCGAACTCGTCGAGCAGCTCGGCCAGCGCGTCCGGCTCGTGCAGCGCGCCCTCGAAGACCTCCCGGCCCTGGCCGATCAGCCAGCACCGGAAGAAGTCGAACGCGTCGTCGCTGCACCCGTCCAGCAGCAGCCAGGCGGCACCCCACAGGTCCCAGCGGTAGGCGCGGTTGTAGCGGGCCTCGAAGTGACGGGCGAAGTCCAGGACCAGCTCGGGGTCCATCCGGATGAGCCGGTCCACGAGTACTTCGGCCTGCTCCTCGGGATCGCTCTCGGCGGCCTCACGGCTGGCGTCGATCAGCTCCCAGAACTCCGTCTCGTCCATCACGGCACCAGCATCGTGCCTCGGCCGGTGGGGCGCACGCGGAGTACGGCGGATCGCCGTCGGCCGTCCACACGGAGGTACGGCGCGGCGGTCCGGTGCCGTCCGCCGTTGAGCGAGATGTCAGCCGTCCGGGCGGCGGTACAGCGCGGCGGTCCGGGCCGCGTCCGCCGCGAACCGTTCCCGCAGCCGGGCCGGCGCCAGCACCTCGGCCTCCGGCCCGAGCGCCGTCAGCTGGGTGTGCGCGACCTCCTCCGACTCCACGGGCAGCGTCACCGTCACCCAGCCCCCGGTGTCCGGCGGGCCCACGCCGTCCAGCGCCTCCCGCGCGGCGAGCGGATCGACGGCGTACGGCAGCCGGCGCACCCCGTCCGGGGAGAGCCGTACGACGACCTCGGCGCGCAGGATCGACCGGGCGAACCGCTCGGCCTGGTCCGCCCAGAAGCCGGGCAGGTCGAAGTCCGGGGCGCGGTCGAAGCGTTCGCCGAGGGGGTCGACGGTGCCGAACCGGTCGATCCGGTACGTCCTGAAGGCGCCGCTTCCGGCCACCCGCGCGCACAGGTACCAGGTCCCCGCCTTCAGCACGAGCCCGTACGGTTCCAGCCGCCGCTCCACCTCGCGGTCCTCGCGCCGGTAGCGGGCGGTGACACGGCGGTCGTCCCACACCGCCTCGGCGAGCACCGGCAGCAGCGCGGGCGTCTCCGGCTCCCGGAACCAGGCCGGCGCGTCCAGATGGAACCGCTGGGCGGCCGTGTCCGGGGCGTCCCGCAGCGAGGGCAGCAGCGCCGCGGAGACCTTCAGCCGGGCCGCCGACGCCGCGTCCTCCAGCCCCATCTCCCTGAGCGCCCCAGGCACCCCGCTCAGGAACAGCGCCTCCGCCTCGCTCCTGGCCAGGCCGGTGAGCCGGGTCCGGTAGCCGCCGACCAGCCGGTACCCCCCGGCCCGCCCCCGGTCGGCGTACACCGGCACGCCGGCCTCCGACAGCGCCTGCGCGTCCCGCGTCACGGTCCGCTCCGACACCTCCAGCTCCCGCGCCAGCTCCGCGGCGGTCATGGTGGGCCGGGACTGGAGGAGCAGAACCATCTTGATGAGGCGAGCGGCACGCATGCCCTCATGATGCCGGGGGGCACCGACAAGAAAGGGGTACGGCAGCGGCCGTACCCCTTCCCGGAACCCCGGTGACTACAGCCCGTACTTCTCGCGGGCTTCCTTCACCGCCGTGGCCTTCACCTCGCCGCGCCGGGCGAGCTGGGCCAGGGCCGCGACGACGATCGACTCGGCGTCGACGCCGAAGTGGCGGCGGGCGGCCTCACGGGTGTCCGACAGACCGAAGCCGTCGGCGCCCAGCGAGGACCAGTCCTGCTCGACCCACTGCGCGATCTGGTCAGGGACCTGGCGCATGTAGTCGGACACCGCCAGCACCGGGCCCTCGGCGCCCTGGAGCGCCTGGCGGACGAACGGCACGCGCTCCTCGCCGCGCAGCAGCGCCGCGTCGGCCTCCATCGCGTCCCGGCGCAGCTCGGACCAGGAGGTCGCGGACCACACGTCGGCGGCCACGCCCCACTCGTCGGCGAGCAGCCTCTGGGCCTCGAGCGCCCAGTGGATCGCCGTGCCCGAACCCAGCAGCTGGATCCGCGGGGCGTTGGCCGGGGCGGTCACGCCCGCGGACTCCGCCGTGTTGAAGCGGTACAGGCCCTTGACGATGCCCTCGTCGATGCCGAGACCGGCCGGCTTGGCGGGCTGCGGCAGCGGCTCGTTGTAGACCGTCAGGTAGTAGAAGACGTTCTGGTCCTCGCCCGGCTTGGCCTCGCCGTACATCCGGCGCAGACCCTCACGGACGATCACCGCGATCTCGTAGGCGAACGCGGGGTCGTACGTCAGCGCGGCCGGGTTGGTGGCGGCGATGACCGGGGAGTGGCCGTCGGCGTGCTGGAGGCCCTCGCCCGTCAGGGTCGTACGGCCCGCCGTCGCGCCGACGAGGAAGCCGCGGCCCAGCTGGTCGCCGAGCTGCCACATCTGGTCGGCCGTGCGCTGCCAGCCGAACATCGAGTAGAAGATGTAGAACGGGATCATCGCCTCGCCGTGCGTGGCGTACGCGCTGGACGCGGCGATGAAGTCGGCCATCGACCCGGCCTCGGTGATCCCCTCGTTGAGGATCTGGCCGTTCTTGGCCTCCTTGTAGTACATCAGCTGGTCGCGGTCGACCGGCTCGTACGTCTGGCCCTTGGGGGAGTAGATGCCCAGGGACGGGAAGAGGCTCTCCATGCCGAAGGTGCGCGCCTCGTCGGGGACGATCGGCACCCAGCGCTTGCCGGTCTCCTTGTCGCGGACCAGGTCCTTGACCAGGCGGACGAAAGCCATCGTGGTGGCGACGTTCTGCGAGCCGGAGCCCTTGTCGAAGGAGGCGAACGCCTTCTCGGCGGGGGCGGGCAGCGGGGCCAGGGCGTGGGTGCGGCGGGCCGGGGCCGGGCCGCCGAGGGCCGCGCGGCGCTCCTGGAGGTAGCGGACCTCGGGGGAGTCGGGGCCGGGGTGGCCGTAGGGCACCACGCCGTCGGTGAAGTCGCTGTCCTTGATCGGCAGGCCGAGCAGGTCGCGCATCGTCTTGAACTCGTCCACCGTCAGCTTCTTCATCTGGTGGTTGGCGTTCTTCGACGCGAAGCCCTCGCCCAGGGTGTGGCCCTTGACCGTCTGGGCCAGGATCACGGTCGGCGCGCCCTTGTGCTCGACGGCGGCCTTGTACGCGGCGTAGACCTTGCGGGCCTCGTGACCACCGCGGGAGAGGTGGAAGCACTCGAGGATCTTGTCGTCGCTCAGCAGCTTCGCCATCTCGGCGAGCGCCGGGTCCTTGCCGAAGAAGTCCTCGCGGATGTAGGCGGCACCACGGGTCTGGTACGTCTGGATCTGCGCGTCGGGTACCTCGCGCAGGCGGCGTACGAGCGCGCCGGTGGTGTCGAGCTGGAACAGCTCGTCCCAGGCCGTGCCCCACAGCGTCTTGACGACGTTCCAGCCGGCGCCGCGGAACTGGGCCTCCAGCTCCTGCACGATCTTGAAGTTGGCGCGGACCGGGCCGTCGAGGCGCTGGAGGTTGCAGTTGATGACGAAGGTGAGGTTGTCCAGTTCCTCACGCGCGGCGAGTGCGAGGGCCGCCGTCGACTCCGGCTCGTCCATCTCGCCGTCGCCGAGGAACGCCCACACGTGCGAGGCGGAGACGTCCTTGATGCCGCGGTTGGTGAGGTAGCGGTTGAAGCGCGCCTGGTAGATCGCCGACAGCGGGCCGAGGCCCATGGAGACCGTCGGGAACTCCCACAGCCAGGGCAGACGGCGCGGGTGCGGGTACGACGGCAGGCCGTTGCCGCCGGCCTCCTGGCGGAAGTTGTCCAGGTGCGCCTCGTTCAGGCGGCCGTCGAGGAAGGCGCGGGCGTAGATGCCGGGGGAGGCGTGGCCCTGGATGTAGAGCTGGTCGCCGGACCCGTCGGCCTCCTTGCCCTTGAAGAAGTGGTTGAAGCCGGTCTCGTACAGCCAGGCCGCGGAGGCGAAGGTGGCGATGTGGCCGCCGACGCCGTACTTCGAGCCGCGGGTCACCATGGCGGCCGCGTTCCAGCGGTTCCACGCGGTGATCCGGGCCTCCATCTCCGGGTCACCGGGCAGGTCCGGCTCCGCGGAGGTGGGGATGGTGTTGACGTAGTCCGTCTCGAGGAGCTTCGGCAGCGCGATGCCGCCCGCCTCGGCGCTCTCCAGCGTGCGGCGCATCAGGTACGCGGCGCGGTGCGGCCCGGCCTCCCTGGCGACGGCGTCGAGGGAGGCCCGCCATTCGGCGGTCTCCTCGGGGTCGCGGTCGGGGAGCTGGTCGAGCGCGCTCGGCTGGATGGCGTGGGGGTCGGTCATGTCGCCGCCTTCCTCAGTCGAAGGGGGTTCCCTCATCGGTAAGGGTTCGGGGGTGCCCTTTGTCGTTGGCAGGACAGGGCAGCGGACTTCGGTAGGAGTCCGTCGGCGACTGTAACTCCCTGATCGATGATCGATCAAAGGGTTGAGGGCCAAAACCTCTCGATTCCGAGAAAGTCGGCACCGGGTGCCTGGGGGCTAGGCACCCGGTGCCGCATTTTCGATCAGTTTTCGAGCTGTTTTCGCAGGTGAGCGAGGGGGCGCTCGACTGGGTCAGGCGCGCGGCGCGCAGCCGAGGACGTGCGCCTTCACCAGCTCGGCGATCCGGGGGTCCCGGCGCTTGAAGGCCTGCACCAGCTCCTCGTGCTCCTCCGCGTACGACTGCTGGACCGTGCCCAGCCAGCGGATCGACAGCGCCGTGAAGACCTCGATGCCGAGGCCCTCCCAGGTGTGCAGCAGCACCGAGTTGTGGGCGGCGCGGACCAGTTCGCGGTGGAAGCCGACCGTGTGGCGCACCTGGGCCGTGCCGTCCGCGTCGCGGTCGGCCTCGTACAGGGCCGCGACATGGGGCTCCAGCGCCGAGCAGTCCTCCGCGAGGCGTTCCGCCGCCAGCTCGGCCGCGATGGCCTCAAGGCCGGCCCGGACCGGGTAGCTCTCCTCCAGGTCGGCCGCGGACAGGTTGCGGACCCGCACGCCCTTGTTCGGGGCCGACTCGATCAGCCGGAGTGACTCCAGCTCGCGCAGGGCCTCCCGGACCGGGGTCTGGCTGACCTCCAGCTCGGTGGCGATCCGGCGCTCCACGATGCGCTCTCCCGGCTGCCAGCGCCCGCTGACGATTCCCTCCACGATGTGCTCGCGGATCTGCTCGCGCAGCGAGTGGACGACGGGCGCGGTCATGAGGGCTCCTTCGGGAGTGCTGACCTTTAGACAATACGGCGGGTTCGCTCCGCGGGAGGGGCGCGTGGGGGTGCTTATGCGCAGGTGAGACAAGGCTTACACAGCGTGCGGGTGGGCAAACCCGCCCAACAGCTCGGTACGGGCCGTATTCGGGCGGCTGCGGGTCGTTCGTGCTGCTCGCGCCGCCCCCGGGCCCCTGGGCCGCCGCCACCCCGGCCCGGGGGCCGCGGCCACCCCGGGGGCGCAAAGCCGACGCCCCGCCCGGGAGGCCCGGACGGGGCGTCGTCTTCCTGATCGGGGGATCAGAGGCCCAGCTCGACCTCGAACTCGCCCGCCTCCAGGATCGCCTTGACCGCCGTCAGGTAACGGGCCGCGTCGGCGCCGTCGACCAGGCGGTGGTCGTAGGAGAGGGTCAGGTAGGTCATGTCGCGGACGCCGATGACCGTGCCCTCCTCGGTCTCGATGACGGCCGGACGCTTGACCGTGGCACCGATGCCGAGGATCGCGACCTGGCCCGGCGGCACGATGATCGTGTCGAACAGCGCGCCGCGCGAGCCGGTGTTGGAGATGGTGAAGGTCGCGCCGGACAGCTCGTCCGGAGTGATCTTGTTGGCGCGGACCTTGCCGGCCAGCTCCGCCGTGGCCTTGGCGATGCCCGCGATGTTGAGGTCGCCGGCGTGCTTGATGACCGGGGTCATCAGGCCCTTCTCGGAGTCCACCGCGATACCGACGTTCTCGGTGT
This sequence comes from Streptomyces musisoli, assembly GCF_016741855.1. GTDB lineage: Bacteria > Actinomycetota > Actinomycetes > Streptomycetales > Streptomycetaceae > Streptomyces > Streptomyces musisoli. The sequence goes on from NZ_JAERRH010000005.1 coordinate 51,803, forward strand.
CGAAGTAGGTGATCGTGCCCTCGGCCTCGTTGATCTTGGCGTTGATGACCGGGTGGGCCTTCAGCGCCTGCGCGGCGGCCTTGACGAAGAACGGCATCGGGGAGAGCTTGACGCCCTCGCGGGCCGCGAAGGAGTCCTTCGCCTTGGCGCGCAGCTTCATCAGGCGGGTGACGTCGACCTCGACGACCGACGACAGCTGGGCCTGCTCGTGCAGCGCCTTGACCATGTTGTCGCCGATGACCTTGCGGATGCGGGGCATCTTGACGGTCTGGCCGCGCAGCGGGGAGACCTCCAGCGCCGGCGCCTTCCTGGCGGCGGCCGGGGCGGCGGCAGCGGCCGGAGCCGGAGCGGCGGCGGCCTTCGCGGCCTCGGCGGCGGCGAGGACGTCCTGCTTGCGGATACGGCCGCCGACGCCGGTGCCCTTGACGCCGGCCAGGTCGACGCCGTTCTCGGCGGCGAGCTTGCGCACCAGCGGGGTCACGTACGCGCCCTCGTCCGTCGCCTGGGTGGCGGTCGGGGAGGTCGGCGCGGTGGCCGGGGTGACCGGGGCGGGAGCCGGGGCCGGGGCGGGAGCCGGGGCTGCGGGCTGGGCCGGAGCCGGGGCGGCAGCGGCGGGCGCGGCCGGAGCGGCGGGGGCCTGGGCGGCCGGGGCGGGAGCCGGGGCAGGCGCCGGCGCCGGGGCGGCGGCGGGGGCCGGGGCGGCCGGAGCCGGAGCGGCGGCCGGGGCGGCACCCGGGGCGCCGATGACGGCGAGCTTGGCGCCGACCTCGGCGGTCTCGTCCTCACCGACCACGATCTCCAGCAGCACGCCGGAGGCGGGCGCCGGGATCTCGGTGTCGACCTTGTCCGTGGAGACCTCGAGCAGCGGCTCGTCGGCCTCGACGGTGTCGCCGACCGACTTCAGCCAGCGGGTGACGGTGCCCTCGGTGACGGACTCACCGAGCGCGGGCAGGACCACGTCCGTGCCCTCGGCGCCACCGGCCGGAGCGGCCTCGGCGGCGGGAGCCGGAGCCGGTGCGGCCGGAGCCTCGGCGACCGGGGCGGGGGCCGGCTCGGCGGCCGGGGCCGGGGCGGCCTCGGCGGCGGGGGCCGGGGCGGCAGCGGGGGCACCCGTGCCGTCGTCGATGACGGCCAGCTCGGCGCCGACCTCGACGGTCTCGTCCTCGGCGACCTTGATGGAGGCCAGGACACCGGAAGCGGGCGAGGGGATCTCGGTGTCGACCTTGTCGGTCGAGACCTCGAGCAGCGGCTCGTCGGCCTCGACGCGCTCGCCCTCGGCCTTCAGCCAGCGGGTGACAGTGCCCTCGGTGACGCTCTCGCCGAGCGCCGGAAGGGTTACGGAAACCGCCATGGTTTCGGTTGCTCCTAACGAATTGCGGAAGTCTGTGTCGTCGCGCCCGAAGACGGAAGGCGTCAGTCGTGCATGTGGAGGGGCTTGCCGGCCAGCGCCAGGTGGGCCTCGCCGAGCGCCTCGTTCTGCGTCGGGTGGGCGTGGATGAGCTGGGCCACCTCGGACGGCAGCGCCTCCCAGTTGTAGATCAGCTGAGCCTCGCCGACCTGCTCGCCCATGCGGTCGCCGACCATGTGGACGCCGACCACGGCGCCGTCCTTGACCTGGACGAGCTTGATCTCGCCCGCGGTCTTCAGGATCCGGCTCTTGCCGTTGCCACCGAGCGGGAACTTGATGGAGACGACCTTGTCCGCGCCGTAGACCTCCTTGGCCTTGGCCTCCGTGATGCCGACGGAGGCGACCTCCGGGTGGCAGTACGTCACCCGCGGGACACCGTCGTAGTCGATCGGAACGACCTTCAGACCGGCCAGACGCTCCGCCACCAGGATGCCCTCGGCGAAGCCGACGTGCGCGAGCTGGAGCGTGGGCACGAGGTCACCGACGGCGGAGATGGTCGGGACGTTGGTGCGCATGTACTCGTCGGTGAGGACGTAGCCGCGGTCCATCGCGACGCCCTGCTCCTCGTAGCCCAGGCCCTGGGAGACCGGGCCGCGGCCGACGGCGACCAGCAGGACCTCGGCCTCGAACTCCTTGCCGTCGGCCAGGGTGACCTTCACGCCGTCCTGGGTGTACTCGGCCTTCTGGAAGAAGGTGCCCAGGTTGAACTTGATGCCGCGCTTGCGGAACGCGCGCTCGAGGAGCTTCGAGGAGTTCTCGTCCTCGACCGGCACGAGGTGCTTCAGACCCTCGATGACCGTGACCTCGGCACCGAAGGACTTCCACGCCGAGGCGAACTCGACGCCGATGACACCGCCGCCCAGGATGATCGCGGACTTCGGCACGCGGTCCATGACGAGGGCGTGGTCGGAGGAGATGATGCGGTTGCCGTCGATCTCCAGGCCGGGCAGCGACTTCGGCACGGAACCGGTCGCCAGCAGGATGTGGCGGCCCTGGATGCGCTGGCCGTTCACGTCCACGGAGGTGGGGGAGGACAGCCGGCCCTCACCCTCGATGTAGGTGACCTTGCGGGAGGCGATGAGTCCCTGAAGACCCTTGTACAGGCCGGCGATCACGTCGTCCTTGTACTTGTGGACGGCCGCCATGTCGATGCCCTCGAAGGTGGCCTTCACACCGAACTGGTCGCTCTCGCGGGCCTGGTCGGCGACCTCGCCGGCGTGCAGCAGGGCCTTCGTGGGGATGCAGCCGTTGTGCAGGCAGGTGCCGCCGACCTTGCCCTTCTCGATCAGGGCGACGTCCAGGCCCAGCTGCGCCCCGCGCAGGGCCGCGGCGTAACCACCGCTACCACCGCCGAGGATCACTAGGTCGAAAACAGTGCTGGCGTCGTTCGCCACGTCACGTTCCTCCATGCATGTGCGCCGTACGCCGGTCTCCGATGACCGGCAGGCGGCTGGTGTCCGGCCGCTTGATGCTTCGGCCCTTCGGTGGGGGCCCTGTCCTGCCGGGCTCCATCTTTGCACTTGTTCGAGGCGGGTGAGACGCGGGGCTGGAGTGTGAGACACCCCACTGGCGGGCCCGCGGAGGGGCGCGGGGCGGTGTCCGATGTGCGGCCGCGCCGCGGGCGCGCGACCGGCCTCGCGGGTTCACCTGCGAGGAGGGCCTGCGGCGGACCCGGAGGGGCGCGGGGGACGGTACGGGCAACCCTCACGCCCCGGACGCCGTCCGGCGGACGGCGTCCGGGGCGGCGGGGACCGTCAGCCCAGGTCGCCCGCGGCGGTCAGCTCGGCCAGCCGGACGAGCGTGCGCACGGCGGACCCGGTGCCGCCCTTCGGCGTGTAACCGAAGGGACCGCCCTCGTTGAACGCCGGGCCGGCGATGTCCAGGTGCGCCCAGGTGATGCCGTCACCCACGAACTCGCGCAGGAACAGACCGGCGACCAGCCCGCCACCCATCCGCTCGCCCATGTTCGCGAGGTCGGCGACGGTGGAGTCCATGCCCTTGCGCAGGTGCTCCGGCAGCGGCATCGGCCAGGCCGGCTCGCCGACCTCCTCCGCCGCCTCGTGCACCGCCGAGCGGAACGCGTCGTCGTTGGCCATGACGCCGAACGTCCGGCTGCCCAGCGCCAGCATCATCGCGCCGGTCAGCGTGGCGACGTCCACGATCGCGTCCGGGTTCTCCTGCGAGGCCGCCCACAGCGCGTCGGCGAGGACCAGCCGGCCCTCGGCGTCGGTGTTGAGCACCTCGACCGTCTTGCCGCTGTACATGCGCAGCACGTCGCCCGGGCGCACGGCGGAGCCGGACGGCATGTTCTCGGCCAGCGCCAGCCAGCCGGTGACGCTGACCTCCAGGCCGAGGCGGGCGGCGGCGACGACCGCGGCGAAGACGGCGGCGGCGCCGCTCATGTCGCACTTCATCGTCTCGTTGTGACCGGCCGGCTTCAGGGAGATGCCGCCCGAGTCGTAGGTGATGCCCTTGCCGACGAAGGCCAGGTGCTTTGCCGCCTTCGGGTGCTTGTACGACAGCTTCACCAGGCGCGGGGTGGCCGCCGAGCCGCCGCCGACGCCGAGGATGCCGCCGTAGCCGCCCTTGACCAGGGCCTTGTCGTCGAGCACCTGCACCTTGATGCCGTGCTCCTTGGCCGCGGCCTGCGCGATGCCGGCGAAGACGGCGGGGGTGAGGTCGTTCGGCGGCATGTTGATCAGGTCGCGGGCGCGGTTCAGCTCCTCGCAGACAGCGACCGCGCGGGCGACCGCGCCCTTGTGGGCGGCGTCGCGCGGCTTGCCGCCGAGCAGCGCGGCCTCGGCCAGCGGCGCCTTGCCGTTCTTGGCCTTGGCGTTCGTGGCCTCCTGGCCGTTGCCCTTGTAGGCGTCGAAGGCGTAGGCGCCGAGCAGGATGCCCTCGCCGATCGCGCCGATGGCGCCGGGGCCGTCCACGGGCAGCGCGAACGCGGCCTTCCTGGCCCCGGTGAGGGCCCGGGCCGCCAGGCCGGCGGCCTTGCGCAGTGCCTCGGCGTCGAACCCGGCGTCCTCGTCCCCGGCGTCGGGCGCGGGGCCGAGGCCCACCGCCACCACGAGCGGGGCCTTGAAGCCGGCGGGCGCGGGCAGCTTCGTCAGCTCGCCCTCGGCACCCGAGGCGCCGAGGGTCTCCAGGATGCCGGCCAGCTTGCCGTCGTACGCCTTGTCCACGGCCTCGGCGCCCGGCGCGACGGCGGGCCCCTGGGCACCCTTGGCGACACCGATCACGATCGCGTCGGCCCGCAGGCCGGGCGCCGCGGCGGTGCTGAGAGTCAGAGCAGTCACGGTGGTGAAATCTCGCTTCCGATGTGAAGTTGCTGTGGCCGATGAGGGGTGGGTCGACCGGGCCCGGGAGCCGACCCTAGGCCCAGGCCTGGGGACACATGGCAACCGGGGCCTTCACCCTGTCGGCGAACACCCGGGACGAGACTACGCGCGTGCGTCTCTTCGCTCATTCCTTCGGGTGTTCACCCGCGTGTGGCTCCGGGGTCACTTCTCCTCCCGGCACTCCCGTGACCCGAGCCGCACTCGTCGGGTTCCGGTGCGGTGCCCACCCACCGGTTCGCATGTTTTTCGCCGAAACCGCCGTGGAGAACCGCGGGCCCTTCGGGGGCGTCGCCGGTTTCGGGTGGTGGGGCGGGTGGGCTGCGGGCCGGCGTTTGGGTGGTGGTGCGTCGGGGCCGGGCGCGCGGTTCCCCGCGCCCCTTCGGGGCGCTCGCCCGGCCCGCTAGTGGCCGAGGGACAGCAGGACGAGGGTGGTGGTTGCGGCTGTTTCCGCGAGCGCGCCGAACACGTCCCCGGTGATCCCGCCGAACCGCCGGACGCAGCGGCGCAGGAGCAGTTCGGCGACGGTGACGGCGGCGGCCACCGCGGCGGCGGTGCGCACGCCGTCGTACCAGCCGAGGCGGGCGGCCACAGCCCCGGCCGCCGCCACCGCCCCGGCCGCCGCCACCACGCCGGCCGCCAGACCCAGCGCGGCGGCTTTCGGGACCACCCCGGCCACCGCCGCCCCCAGCCCCTCCGGGCGGGCGGCCGGCACTCCGGCGCGGGCGGCCAGGGTGAGCGCCAGCCGGGCCGCGACCGCCGAGACCACCGCGGCCACCGCGCCCCGCGCCCAGGAGGCGTCGTAGAGCTGCGCCAGCACGGCCACCTGGGCCAGCAGGACCAGGACGAGGGTGAGCACCCCGAACGGGCCGATGTCCGACTGCTTCATGATCCGCAGCGCGTCCTCGGCGGGCTTGCCGCTGCCCAGCCCGTCGGCGGTGTCGGCGAGTCCGTCGAGATGCAGCCCGCGGGTGAGCGCGGCGGGCACGGCCACCGAGGCGACCGCGGCCGGCAGCGGACCGGAGCCGAGGAGGAGCAGCAGCAGACCGAGCCCGGCCGCCGACCCGCCGACGACCAGTCCGGCCACCGGGGCGCACAGCATTCCGGCGCGCGCGGCCTCCCGGTCCCAGCGGTGCACCGGGACGGGCAGCACGGTGAGCGTGCCGAAGGCGAAGCGGAGACCGTCGAGAGGGGGGGACTTGAGCACCGGCGCAGGTTACCCGGCGGTCCCGGGGCCCCCTCCCGCACCCGGGGATAAGGTGCGCATATGGGGCACTGGTGGGAACGGAACATCGTCGAGCCGGGCAAGCTCCCGCTGCTGCTCGCCCTCGCCGCCTTCGTGCTGGCCTTCGTCGTCACCCGCGTCATCACCCGCCTGATCCGGGCCGGCAAGGGCCCGTTCGGCAACGTCAACGCGGGCGGGCTGCACATCCACCACGTCGTCCCCGGAGTCGTCCTCACCGTCGTCGGCGGCTTCGGCGCGGTCGCCAGCGACCGGCACGGCGTCGGAGCGGCCGTCTCGGCCGTGCTCTTCGGCATCGGCGCCGGCCTCGTCCTGGACGAATTCGCGCTGATCCTGCACCTCGACGACGTCTACTGGAGCGCGGAGGGCCGCAAGAGCGTCGAGGTCGTCGCGCTCACCGCCGCCCTCGTCGGCCTGCTGCTCGCCGGGTTCGCCCCGTTCGGCGTCAACGACCTGACGCAGGAGGAGCTGCAGGACCGCGGCAGGGTCATCGGCACCATCGTCGGGAACTTCGTCTTCGCGCTGATCGCCCTCGGCAAGGGCAAGACCCGCGTCGCGATCTTCGGGGCGATCGTGCCGCTGGTCGCGGTCGTCGGCGCGGTCCGGCTCGCCCGCCCCGGCTCCCCGTGGGCCCGCCGCTTCTACGGCCGCCGCCCCCGCGCCCGCGCCAAGGCCGCCCTGCGCGCCTACCGGCACGACCGCCGCTGGGCCGGGCCGCGCCGTGTCCTTCAGGACTGGATCGGTGGCAAGCCCGACCCCCGCCCGGTGCAGTTGCCCGACCACCGGTGACGGCGGGCGGTGCGCGGCCTGCTCCCGTCCCGGTGCCGCAGCGCCGCCACGAGACACAGCAGCCCCACGGCCATCAGCGCGGCCAGATGCTCCTTGCCCGCCAGGTTCTCCTTCAGCAGCACCTCGACCACCATCGCCAGGGTCACCGCGCTCGCCGTCACATAGGCGCCGTACCGCCAGCCGACGAACACCGCGAGCCCCACGACCGCCGCCGACGGGCCCGTGTCCACCACCTGCGCGTCGGTCCACGGAAGCCCGAACGGGGCATGCGGGCCGAGGGTGATCCCGAGGCGCGCGTACAGGGTCCCGGCGAGCGTGGCGACGTAGGCGATGGCCAGCGTCCGCCACCAGCCCAGGCACAGCTCGGCGATCCCGAACACCAGCAGGATCTGCGCCAGCGCCCCCCACACCGGCAGGTCCAGCGCGGGCACGAACAGCGACAGGGGAGTGCGCAGCAGGGCCGACCACAGCGGGTCCGCGGCCCGTACCGCGCCCAGGTCCTGAACGGGTCCGTAGCCCCACGGCCGGTTCTGCACGTACTGGAGAAGAGCCGTCAGGGCGACCGCCGCGAGCGTCATCGAGATCGCCTGCAGCCCGCGCCGGCGCAGGGGCTCGCGCACGGTGACGTACAGCAGCCCCCACTCGGCTCGGGCCCAGCGCGCGAGCGTTCCCATCAAGCGTTCCTCATCCCCGTACGGTCAACGATGCGTGTCCAGGTGCCTGCGGTGCAGCCACTTGGGCAGTCCCGGCGCCTCCAGGAAGCCCTCCGCGCGGGCCGAGGCGAGGCCGATGCGCGGCAGGTCCGCGCTCTTCTCGAAGAGCAGGAACCGCGGCTCCCAGATGGGCCGGTACTTGGCGTTGGCGCGGTACAGCGACTCGATCTGCCACCAGCGGGAGAAGAAGCTGAGCAGCGACCGCCACAGCCTCAGCACCGGTCCGGCGCCGAGGCGCGCGCCACGTTCGAAGACCGACCTGAACATCGCGAAGTTCAGTGAGACCTGCGTGATCCCGATCTCGCGGGCCCGCCGCAGCAGCTCGATGACCATGAACTCCATCAGCCCGTTGTCGGAGTCCCGGTCGCGCCGCATGAGGTCCAGGGAGAGCCCGTGCGGGCCCCACGGCACGAAGGACAGCAGGGCCCGCAGCCGACCCTCGCCGTCCGTGCACTCCAGCATCACGCACCGGCCGTCCTCGGGGTCCCCGAGCCGGCCGAGCGCCATGCTGAAGCCGCGCTCGGTGGCGCCGTCCCGCCAGTCGTCGGCGCGCTCGACGAGGTACGCCGTCCGGTCCGCCGGGATGTCCTCGTGCCGCCGGATGCGCACCTCGTACCCGGCCCGTTTCACCCGGTTGTACGCCTGCCGGACGGTACGCATCGCCCGCCCCTCCAGCGTGAACTCGGCGACCTCCACGATCGCCTCGTCCCCGAGTTCCAGCGCGTCCAGACCGTGCCGGGCGTACACCGTCCCGGCCTCCTCGCCGGCGCCCATCACCGCCGGGATCCACCCGTGCGCCCGCGCCTCGGCCAGCCAGGGCGCGATCGCACCCGGCCAGGCCTCCGGGTCGCCGAGGGGATCCCCGGACGCCAGGCTCACCCCGCCGACGACGCGGTAGGCGACGGCGGCCTTCCCGGTCGGCGACCACACCACGCTCTTCTCCCGGCGCAGCGCGAAGTAGCCGAGCGAGTCGCGGTCGCCGTGCCGCTCCAGCAGGGCCCGCAGCCGTTTCTCGTCGTCCACGGTGAGCGGGTCGACGGCCCGCCGGGAGCGGAAGGCGGCGTACAGGACGGCGAGGACGAGGGCCGTGCCGAGCACGTTGACGGCCACGTTGACCCAGTTGGGCGGTTCCATGCCCGGGAAGTGGGACTCCTCGGCGGCGACGGAGATCAGCCGCAGGGTGCCGTAGTGCCAGCGCTCCGCGAACGAGGAGCGGGCCGCGTCCGGGGCCTGGTTGGCGACCGTCACCAGCAGCCCGGCCAGCAGGCTCGCGGCCGGCCCGCCGACGACGGCGACCGTGGCGGCGAGCCGGGGGTTGGAGCGGTCGCCCTTGGCGTAGAACTCCCGGCGGCCGACGAGCAGCGCGCCCACGAAGGCGGCCGTCAGCGCCAGGGAGAACCAGTTCTGCCCGTACCGCCGGATCTCCGGGAACGCCATGGCGACCGCGAAGAGGGCCAGGAAGAGGCCGCTCGTCACCAGGTTGAGGATCCACGCGGCCCGCTTCCGGCGCCGCATGGTGATCGCCAGGAAGGCGGTGAAGACGCCGGAGGCGAAGCCGGCCGTCAGCAGGTACGGCGTGAAGAAGTCGTCCTGGTTGTGCCGGCGCACGTCCTGGCCGAGCGAGACCCACACCGCGCTGAGGAAGTTGATGAAGGCGACGGTCCGCAGATACCAGACGGCGAAGGCGGCGGCCCTCCGGGAAGCCCCGGTGGACCGCCGCGCCCGCTCACCCGTCCGCTCGGCCTCGGCTCGCCGCTCCACGGCAATTCGGGCATCTCCCATGGAGAAGGATCATATGGGCGAGTCTCCGACGAACCCCACAATTCCACCCCCACGTCCACCTTCCGCCCCGCCCGCTTCCCCAAGCCCCCGCACACCCCGGCCACTTCTCCGCGCGTTCCCCACGCACCCCGGGCCGCTTCTGCGCCACCCCTCCGCGCGCCGTTCCCGCCGCGACGGTGCTCGGCCGAGGCGGTGGGGTCCGGCGGTGCCGGGGCGGCCGGGACCGGTCACTGCGTCGCCCGGCCCGGTCTTCTCCGCGGGTCTCCCATGCGCCTCGGGCCGCTTCTGCGCGCCGGTGACTCTCCCGCCGCGACGGTGCTCGGCCGAGGCGGTGGGGTCCGGCGGTGCCGGGGCGGCCGGGAGTGGTTACTGCGTCGCCCGGCCGGTCTTCTCCGCGGGTCTCCCGTGCGCCTCGGGCCGCTTCTGCGCGCCGGTGACTCTCCCGCCGCGACGGTGCTCGGCCGAGGCGGTGGGGTCCGGCGGTGCCGGGGCGGCCGGGAGTGGTTACTGTGTCTCCTCTTCCGGGGCCTTTCCGGTCTCCGGGTCCTGCTCGGTCCGCGGCCTTTCCGGCAGCTCCGCCGCCAACGCGGCGGCGGCTTGCACCAGCGGCAGCGCCAGCAGCGCGCCCACGCCCTCGCCGACCTTCACCCCCTGCTCCAGCAGCGGTTCGAGAGCCATCCGGTCCAGCGCCTTCGCCTGCCCCGGCTCCCCGCTGTCGTGCCCGGCCAGCCACCAGTCCGGCGCCCGGAACGCGACCCGCTGGGCGACCAGCGCACACGCGGCGGCCACGACCCCGTCGAGAAGCACCGGCAGCTTCCGCACCGCGCACTGCAACAGGAACCCCGTCATCGCCGCGAGGTCCGCCCCGCCCACGGCAGCGAGCAGCTGAAGCTGGTCCCCGAGCACCGGCCGGGCCCGCCGCAGCGCGTCCCGGACCGCCGCGCACTTGCGCATCCAGGTCAGGTCGTCGATCGCGAGCCCGCCCCGCCCGGTCACCACGGACGCGTCCGTGCCGCACAGCGCGGCGATCAGCACCGCCGCCGGCGTCGTCCCGCCCACGCTGACATCGCCGAGCACCACGAGATCGGTCCCCGAGTCGGCCTCCTCGTCGGCGATGGCGACACCGGCCAGCAGGGCGGCCTCCGCCTCCTCCAGGGTCAGCGCGTCCTCGATGTCGATACGGCCGCTGCCCCGCCGCACCCGGTGCCGTACCACGTCCTTCGGCAAGTCCTCCGGCGCGCAGTCCAGAGCCATGTCCACGACCCGTACGGGCACCTCCAGCCGGCGCGCGAGCACGGACACCGCGCTCTCACCCTCCAGCACCGCCCGCACCAGCTGCTCCCCGCCACCCGCGGGCCGCGCCGAGACACCCAGCCCGGCGACGCCGTGGTCACCGGCGAACAGCACCACCCGCGGCCGTTCGACCGGCCGTACCGGCACCTCGCCCCGCGCGGCGGCCAGCCACTCGCCCAGCTCGTCGAGGCGGCCCAGCGCCCCCTGCGGCACGATCTGGCGCTCCCGCCGGGCTTCGGCGTCACGGCGCACGCCCCCGTCCGGGCGCTCGATCAGATCGGTGAAGTCGTCCAGATTAAGGCTGCTCATTCGCCGAACAGTACCGCCAGCGAACGAACGCTCCCGCGCCACATCGCCACCACACACCCACGACGTCATTGCACCTCAAGTCGGTATCCCATACGTTCCGGTTTGCCGCGGAATGTCGCACAGGGAGCAGCCCATGCCGACCTCGCCCCTCACCCCGCAGATCACCACCCCCCACGACCCGTTCCAGGAGCCGCGCCGCGCGGACTGCCCGTGGTGCGGCTCCCGGAGCCTGCGGACCCGGCTGCGCGCGCCCGATCCGCTGCGCCACCGGGCGGGCACGTTCGTCCTCGACGAGTGCGGCGACTGTGCCCACACCTTCCAGAACCCCCGGCTCACCGCGGAGGGATTCGCCTTCTTCCACCGGGACTTCTACGAGAGACAGCTGGAGGAACTCGTCACGCGCGTCCTCTCCCCGCGTGCGGTCCGCCGCCGGCACCGTGCCACCGCCCGGCGCCTGTCGGCGCTGCGCGAACCGGAGAGCTGGCTGGACGTCGGCACCGGCCACGCCCGCTTCCCCGAGGCGGCGAAGGAGTTCTTCCCGTACACCAGCTTCGACGGGCTGGACCCGACGGCCCGGGTGGAACAGGCGCTGCTGGAGGGCCGCGTGGAGGAGGCGCACCGGGGCTATCTGACGACCCCGGGGACGGCGGCCCGCCTGCGCGCCCGCTACGACGTCGTCTCCATGTTCCACCACCTGGAGCACGCGCCCGACCCGCGCGCCGAACTCGGAGCCGCGCTGACCGTCCTCCGGCCAGGGGGCCACCTGGTCGTCGAAGTCACCGATCCGCGCTGTGCGTTCGCCACGCTCCTCGGCAGGTGGTGGCTCCCGTACGGCCAGCCCCGCCACCTGCACCTGGTGCCGCGGGCCAACCTGCGGGCGGAGCTGGAACGCATGGGCTGCTCGGTCCTCGTGACGGACCGCACGTCACCGCACGTCCCGTACGACCTCACGGCGGCCGTCACCCTGTCCCTGAACCACGCCCATCCGCTCGTCCAGCTGGCGGCGACACCCGTCGGGGACCTGGCCTGGGGCCTGGACCAGGGGTTCGCTCCGCTGCTCCGGCGAACATGCTTCTCCAACGCGTACCGGATCGTGGCACGGAAGAACGCCGGGTAGCCGAGAACCGCCGCCGACCGCGGCCACACCGTGACCGGCCGCGCGGTTCCCGCGCCTTCGGGGCACCGCGATGCCACCGGCCCCACGGCACCGCCACGACGGCACCCACCCGGCACCCGCGCCGGACGACCGCTCGGTCCCGCAGCCCGGGCGGCCACCCGGCACCCGCGCCGGACTGCCACTCGGTCCCGCAGCCCGGGCGGCCACCCGGCACCCGCACCGGACAACCGCTCGGCCCCGGAGCCCGGGCGGCCGGTCAGCCCCGGAGCGTCGACGCCTGTCCGGCGACGACCAGCAGCACGTGCTCGCATTCCGCCGCGAACGCCGCGTTCAGGCGGCCGAGTTCGTCCCGGTACCGGCGGCCGGACGCGGTCGCCGGCACGATCCCCGACCCCACCTCGTTGGAGACGGCCACCACGGTCCGCCGGGTGGCGCGCACCGCGCTCGTCAGCTCCCGCACCCGCTCCCGCAGCGCCTTCTCGCCCGTGCCCGCCCACTCCGCGTCGTCCCACGCCCCGACGGAGTCCATCACGTCCGTCAGCCACAGAGACAGGCAGTCGATCAACAGCGGCGGGCCGTCCTCGGCCAGCAGCGGCACCAGGTCCGTCGTCTCCGTCGTACGCCACGACCCCGGCCGCCGCTCCCGGTGCACGGCCACCCGGGCCGCCCACTCGGTGTCCCCGCCGCGCGTGCCGCCCGTCGCCACGTACAGCACGTCCGGGAACGTCTCCAGCCGCCGCTCGGCCTCCACCGACTTGCCCGAGCGGGCCCCGCCCAGCACCAGCGTCCGGCGCGGCACGTCCGGCACCTCCTCGTACGCCCCGACCACCAGCGTCGTACCGTCCGGCACCGCCCGCGCGCCGGCCGCCGCGAGCCGGCGCCGCAACTCCGGGCCGGGCGGCACGTCGTGGTCGAGGTGGACGGCGAGGACGTCCGTCGTGGGCCCCACCGAGCCGACCGCGCGGAGCCGGGCGAGCGCGTCGGGGCGGCTCACCACGTCCGCCAGCAGCATGTCGTACGACTCCGCCGTCGCCCCCTCCAGGCCGGCCGGCGCCCCGCCCGGCGGCAGATACAGCAGCCGCTGCCCGTCCGGCCCGGTCACCGCGTACCCGGTGCCGCCCGCGTCCATCGCCACGGCCCGCACCCGATGCCCCGTCAGCAGCGCCAACTCCCGGCCGTCCGGCACCCGTCCGGGCTGCGGCAGCCCGGCCGGCACCTCCAGCGCGGGACCGTCGTGCGGATGCGACAGCAGCACCTGCCGTACCCCGCCCAGCGAATGCCCGGCGCGTGCCGCCGCGAATGCCGCGCCCGGCGTCAGGTCGAGCAGCAGCGTGCCGTCCACGAGCACCGCGGTCGCCGCCCGTGCGTCCGGCCCGAGCGCGGTCGCGCAGGCGGCGCAGGGACAGTCGGGGCGAGGCAGTCCCGCGGGGGCACCGGTACCGAGCAGAGTGATTTCCACGGACCGATTTTCGCCTGTCCCGGCAGGTCTTGCGCTTCCGGCTAGGCTGCCAGCAGGTGTCGGATCGAAGGAGGCCCAGATGACGGCATGGACGTGGCGGTTCGAGAAGGCCGACGGGACGGAGGTCCAGCCGGCGGTGCTGCCCGAGGAGTTCACCACGCAGGGGGACGCCGAGTCCTGGATCGGTGAGCACTGGAAGGCACTCCAGGACGGCGGTGCCGACCAGGTGCGGCTGTTCGAGGAGAGCACCGAGATCTACGGCCCGATGAGCCTGCACGCCGACGCGTGACCCGTCCGCAAGCGGGGTGAGGAGGGCCCTCCTCCTCACTGCTCGCCCAACGTCACCTCGACCGTCTTCCCGGTGCCGTTGCGCTGGTAGGTCACCGAGGTCCGCCGGCCGGGCCGGTCCGCCGCCAGCGCCTCGGAGAGCGAGGTGACGGTGGTGACGGGCTCGTCGCCCAGCCTGGTGACGATGTCGCCGGGACGCAGGCCCGCCCGGTCGGCCGCGCCGCCGCCGCGGACGCTCACCACGGCCACCCCGGCCGGCCGGTAGCCGTCGTCCACGACCGTCCGTACGGTGATGCCGAGGGCCGCCCGCCCGGAGTCGACGACCTTGCCCTTCTCGATGATCTGGTCGGCGACCGTCCGCACCATCGACACCGGGATCGCGAACCCGATGCCGGGCGCCGCGCCGCCCCCGAGGCTCGGATCGGCCGCGGCGAGCGTCGGGATGCCGATCACCCGCCCGTCCAGACCCACCAGGGCGCCGCCGCTGTTGCCCGGGTTGATCGCGGCCGACGTCTGCACCATGTTCGCGATCGTCGCGCCCGTGTCTTCCGCGCTCCCGGCTTCGCTCGAGCGGGGGGACCCCCATCCCGTGCTGCCCTCGCTGACGGTCCGTCCGGTCGCCGAGACGATGCCCTGGGTCACGCTGGACGACAGCCCGAGCGGCGACCCCATGGCCAGCACGATGTGGCCGACCTCCACCTTCTCGGAGTCCCCGAACACCGCCGGCCGCAGCCCGTCCGGCATCCTGTCCAGCTTGATCACGGCGAGGTCCTGCTCGGGGTAGGAGTAGACCAGGCTCGCGGTGAGCGGATCCTCGCTGTTGGCCGTGGTCACCTGGAAGGTCTTCTCCGACCCCACGACGTGCGCGTTGGTGACGATGTGCCCCTTGTCGTCGTACACCACCCCGGAGCCCAGGTCGTGGCTCGCCTGGATCTGCACGACCGACGGCAGGACCTCCTTGACGAGCTGCTGGTACCGGCTCTGCAGATCGGTCGCGGTCATCGGCGCGGCCGTCCGGGCGGCCGCCGTCGTGCCCGGCCCGGCCTGGGCCACGGGGGTGGTGCAGCCCGTCGCGAGGGCCGCGCAGCACGCCAGCGCGGCGGCGCCGACGGCCGTCCGGAAGGCACGCGCACGGGAAGCGGAAGCGTCCATGCCCCCGAGTCTCACCGTGCGCTGATCACCCGGCCCGCGCTGTTGCCCCGAACGGGCTCAGCCCCGTACCCCGCACAGATGCAGCAGCGCCGCCACCCGGCGGTAGGGGTCCGTGCGCCCGGCCCGTTCCTCGGCCGCGAGCAGCGTCTCGACGTCGTCCGGGACGGGCGCGGCGTCCGCCACCGTGTCCGTGAAGACCTGGACGCCGTACCAGGCGTGCAGCGGGGCGGCGATGCCGGCGAGCGTGGCGGTGAGGGCCGCGAGCCGGTCGGCGCGGGCGTCCGGGCGGAGCCGTACGGGGATCCCCGCGTCCGAGTCCGTGCGGGGACGCGGGACGTGGGCGGTGGTGTCGAAGGCGGCCAGGGCGCCGGCCCAGTCACCGCCGAGACCCGGGCGCATGGCGAGCGCGTCACCGTTGCGGACGAGGAGGGAGAGCAGACCGCCGGGGGCCAGCATCCGGGCCAGGCCCGCCACCAGCGGGTCGGGCTCCTCGACGTACATCAGGACGCCGTGGCACAGCACCACGTCGAAGCTGCCCGGCAGGAAGTGCACGCCGGTGTCCTGCCCGTCGCTCTGCACCAGGCGCACCCGCTCCCGGATGCCCTCCGGCTCCTGGGCCACGGCCTGGCGGGCGGCGGCGATCATCGCCGTGTCCTGCTCGACCCCGGTCACCTGATGACCGAGCCGGGCCAGCCGCAGCGCCTGCGTGCCCCGGCCCATCCCGACATCGAGCACCCGCAGCCGCCGTCCGACCGGGAACCGTCCGGATATCTGCTCGTCCAGCTGCCGGGTCACCAGCTCCTGGCGGACGACGTCACGCAGCCCGGCCGGCCCGTGCGGCCGCGCGTCGGCCCCGCCCCCGGCGAAAGCGTCAGCGCTCAGGGCCGCTCTCCGCGCTTGACCTGCGGCTTCGGCAGCCGGAGCCGGCGGATCTGCAGGGACCGCATCAGGGCGTAGGCGACCGCGCCGCGGGTGTTCTCGTTCGGGAAGCGCTCGCGCAGCCGCTTCTTCAGACGGAAGCCGCTGACCGCCGCGTCCAGCACGATCAGCACGATCACGATGAGCCACAGCAGCAGCGCGATGCTCTGGATCGCGGGCACCCGCACCACGCTCAGCACCAGGATGACCACGGCGAGCGGCAGGAAGAACTCCGCCACGTTGAACCGCGAGTCGACCCAGTTGCGGGCGAACTTGCGGACCGGGCCCTTGTCACGGGCCGGGAGGTAACGCTCGTCGCCGCTGGCCAGCGCCTGGCGCTGCCGCTCCAGGGCCTGCCGCCGCTCCTCGCGCTGACGCTTCGCGGCCTCCTTGCGGTTCGTCGGGGTGTTGGCGACGCTGCGGCGCTGGGACTGGGCCTCACTGCGCTTGGGCGTGGGCCGACCCTTGGGGGCCTGCGGGTCACGGGGCTGCTTGGAGAGGGTCACCGGCGCCTTGTCGGCGGTCGGGGCCTTCTCTTCCTTGGCACGGCTACGGAACACAAAACCCAAGGGTAAGGGCTGCACCCGCATGGACCCCAGTCCGGTGGGGAACGATCCGGCAACGCCGGACGTCTCCAGGGGGACAGAGGGGACGCACTGAGGGCCTCCGGTGGGATCACCTACTCCTTAGGCCGGAGCGGTACGGTCCGCAGTCGTTCTCGGGGATGAGCGCATCGCCCCGCGAACAGTGCGGTAATGGAGGCAGGGCCCGTACTGTGGGTTCTGTCGCAGGATCTGTGAGCTGGAGTCCGTCAGAAGGGGGCGCGCGAAGCCCATGAGCGGTGTCATGAAGCGTATGGGGATGATCTTCCGCGCGAAGGCGAACAAGGCCCTTGACCGGGCCGAGGACCCGCGCGAGACCCTCGATTACTCCTACCAGAAGCAGCTGGAACTGCTCCAGAAGGTGCGGCGTGGCGTCGCCGACGTGGCGACCAGCCGCAAGCGCCTGGAGCTCCAGCTCAACCAGCTGCAGCAGCAGTCCTCCAAGCTGGAGGACCAGGGCCGCAAGGCGCTCGCCCTCGGCCGTGAGGACCTGGCCCGCGAGGCGCTGTCCCGTCGCGCCGCCCTCCAGCAGCAGGTCACCGATCTCGAGACACAGCACGCGACCCTCCAGGGCGAGGAGGAGAAGCTCACCCTCGCGGCCCAGCGCCTCCAGGCCAAGGTGGACGCCTTCCGTACGAAGAAGGAGACCATCAAGGCCACCTACACCGCCGCCCAGGCCCAGACCCGCATCGGCGAGGCCTTCTCCGGCATCTCCGAGGAGATGGGCGACGTCGGCCTCGCCATCCAGCGCGCCGAGGACAAGACCGCCCAGCTCCAGGCCCGGGCCGGCGCCATCGACGAGCTGCTCGCCTCCGGTGCCCTGGACGACCAGTCCGGCATGCACAAGGACGACATCCAGGCCGAGCTGGACCGGCTCTCCGGTGGTACGGATGTAGAGCTGGAACTTCAGCGCATGAAGGCCGAGCTGGCCGGAGGCTCCCCGCAGCAGGCCATCGAGGGCGGCACCGGTCAGGGGCAGTCCCAGCAGCAGCCGCAGGACACCCCGCGCTTCGACAAGCAGTAGCCCGGCGCCGGGGCCCGAGCCGAGGAGGCCGACGTGATCGTACGGGTCATGGGGGAGGGCCAGGTGAGGCTGGACGACACCCACCTCGCCGAGCTGAACAAGCTGGACGACGAACTCCTGGCGGAGATGGAGAGCGGCGACGGCGAGGGCTTCCGCCGCACGCTCACCGCCCTCCTGGACGCCGTCCACCGGCTGGGCACCCCGCTGCCGGACGACTCGCTGGAACCCTCGGAGCTGATCCTGCCGTCGCCCGACGCGACGCTGGAGGAGATCCGGGAACTGCTGAGCGACGACGGACTGATCCCGGGCTGACCCCCGCGCCGGCCAGCTCATGGCGAACCAGCCGACCAGCCGGCCGGCTCAGGATGGACCAGCCCGGTCGTTTCAGGGTGAACCAGCCGATCGCCGGTCAGGGTGGCCAGCCCGGGCGTCTCAGGGTGAACCAGCCGATCAGCCGGTCGTCTCAGGGGGGACCAGCCCGGTCGGCTCAGGGACGGACCAGCCCGGTCGGCCCGGGGGTGGGCCAGCCGGTCAGCTCAGGGTGAACCAGGTGGTACGGGACTTCTGCCACTCCGGGTGCGCGAGGTCCTTGGCCTTGGTGCCGTCGCCGTACAGATCGGCGGCTCCGTCGTCGGTGATCAGCTGCACCCGGGCGCCGGGAGCGGTCAGGTCGGGCACGGACACCACGGACTCCCAGCCGCCCGCGTCCGCCGTCGGCAGGTCCAGCACCTTCACGGGCCGGTGCCCGGCGACCCCGTCCCAGGAGTACAGGGCGTACGGGGCGCTGTTGTCCTCGGCCGCCCAGGACCCGGCCAGGATCAGGTACTGCCCCTGGGCGTTCCGGCGCAGGTCCCGGACGGACAGCCCGCCGAGGTCCAGCTCGACCGGAGTGCCGAAGGCCGCCTTCGAGCCGCGCGCCACCTGGTCCATGTTCGTGACCGGCACGAGCAGCGCCTTCCCGCCGTTCTGCGGCGGCACCAGCGGGGCACGGAAACCGACGTAGGCGGTGGTGACCGAGCCGGGCGCGAACTCGAGCCCCTCGACGTTGAAGCCGTCGATCTGCTTCGGGGCCTGCCCGGCGGCCGTCGCGTCGGCGAAGCCGTACCGGTCGCCGTTCGCCTCGTCCCAGGCCACCAGGTCGTCGCGCAGCCGGTGCCCGGCGGTGCCGAAGGTCAGCTGGGTGGCGGCGCCCGACCCGGAGACGGTCGTGGTGAACACGGTGTTGCGGTCCGCCCGGTACTCGCCGTCCTTGTTGTTGCCCAGCGAGCCCGTCCAGTAGACCGTGTTCCCGACGCGGGCCGCGCCCTCGATGTCCACCTCCTTGTCGGCGCCGAGCGCGCCGCCCAGGTCCCAGCTGCGCACCGGCGCACCGGAGGCCGCACCGTCGTACAGGCGCAGGGTGTTGTCCTCGTCGTTGGCGACGACGACGTGACCGCCGCCGACGTCGACGGCCGCGGAGGCGTCCGAGGCGCCGGTCAGATAGCGGGCGTCGGCACTGTGCTGGACGGCCGGGGAAGCCGCGTAGTGCAGGGTCGTGGTGGCGGTCTTGCCACCGAGGCCGGTCACCTTCAGCGTGAGGTCGGTGTAGCC
Organism: Streptomyces musisoli; assembly: GCF_016741855.1. GTDB lineage: Bacteria > Actinomycetota > Actinomycetes > Streptomycetales > Streptomycetaceae > Streptomyces > Streptomyces musisoli. The sequence goes on from NZ_JAERRH010000005.1 coordinate 70,828, forward strand.
CTGGGCGTGCGCGGTGACGGCGACGGTACGGCTGGTGCCGCTGCCGGTGACGTGCACGTCGGTGGTGGCGGCCACGCTGCTCCTGGTGCTCCCGCTCGCGGTGACCGTCAGCGCGGAGGCGTCCGCTCCGCTCTGGGCGACGGTCACGGTGACGGTGGGATCGCCGGTGCTGTCGACGGCACCGGAGAGGTAGGCGGCCGAGAGCTTGATCGTGGGGGTGCCGTAGGAGGCGGCGTGTGCGGGGAACGAGGCCGCCGACAGGAGGGTGAGAGCGGCGACGGGCCTAAGCGGTGAGTGGCGGCGCATGGGGTGCCTTTCGTCGACGGGAGGATGTCGAGGAGGAGGCTGGGCACGTCCGGCCAACGGCGCGTGACGGCAGGCGGTCGGCCGGCCGACGGGCGCCTGACAGCCGGCGCACGCCCAGGAGCCGACGCGCGGCCCCACGACCGGGGCGCACACGTTCGGGCGACCACACCCCATTCTCCCCGCCCCCAACTCCCCGCGCGCCTCGGGAAAACGGGGGTGTGCGGCTGTGTGTGGGGCCGACGACTGGGGTCGGCCGACTGCGGGCTGGTCGTGGCTGGTCGCGCAGTTCCCCGCGCCCCTGGGGGCTGGGGTGCCGTGGGCTGTCGGGGTGCGTGGGTGGGGGATCGACGTCGATCACGCGGCTGCGGGCTGGTCGTGGCTGGTCGCGCAGTTCCCCGCGCCCCTGGGGGGCTGGGGTGCCGTGGGCTGTTGGGGTGCTGTGGGCGGGGGATCGACGTCGTCACGCAGCTGCGGGCAGTCGTGCCGCTGGGGCGGCACGGGTGGGCGCAGCGGCACCCCGCCGGCGCGGGCAAGCCACCCCGCCTCCGGCCCGCACCCCGCTCACCTCTCGCCCACCCCCTGTTCCAGCCCGGTCCTGGTCTCGCTCACCTCTCGCCCACCCCCTGTTTAAGCCCGGTCCTGGTCTCGCTCACCTCTCGCGCAGCCCCTGTGCCAGTCCGGTCCCGGTCTCGCTCACCTTTTGCGCAGCCCTGTTCCGGCCCGCCCGGCCCGCCCGGTCCTCGCGCTCGCAGCAGGCGTCTTGCTGTCGGCCCGCTTCCGAACCGTACTGTTCCTACCGTGAGCACTCTCGAGCGCGCCCGGTGCCGCCTCAGGGCCCATCCGCTGGCGCTGGACGCGGCCCTGGCGGCGGGCGTGCTGGTCTGCATGGTCGCCGGTTCCTTCGTCGTGCCCCGCGGCGAGCACGGCGTCACCTGGGGCGTCCGCACCCCCGCCGTCCTCAGCCTCCTCCTCATGGTGGTCGGCGCGGCCGCCCTCGTCTTCCGCCGCCGCGCTCCCCGCACGGTCCTCGCCGTCGCCGGCACGGTCTCCCTGATCGAGCTGGTCACCGGCAACCCGCGCGCCCCGGTCGCGATGTCCGCCGTCGTCGCCCTCTACACCGTCGCCGCGACCACCGACCGCCCCACCACCTGGCGCCTCGGCCTGCTCACCATGACCGTGCTGACGGCCGCCGCCATGCTCGCCGGACCGCTGCCCTGGTACGCCCAGGAAAACCTCGGCGTCCTCGCCTGGACCGGCATCGGCGCCACCGCGGGCGACGCCGTACGCAGCCGCCGCGCGGTCGTCCAGGCCATCAGGGACCGCGCCGAACGCGCCGAACGCACCCGCGAGGAGGAGGCCCGCCGCCGGGTCGCCGAGGAGCGGCTGCGCATCGCCCGCGATCTGCACGACGTCGTCGCCCACCACATCGCCCTGGTGAACGTGCAGGCCGGCGTCGCCGCCCACGTCATGGACAAGCGCCCCGACCAGGCCAAGGAGGCCCTCGCGCACGTCCGCGAGGCCAGCCGCAGCGCGCTGAACGAGCTGCGCGCCACGGTCGGCCTGCTCCGCCAGTCCGGCGACCCCGAGGCACCCACCGAGCCCGCCCCGGGCCTGAGCCGCCTCGAGGACCTGGCCGACACCTTCCGCAGCGCCGGCCTGCCGGTGGCCGTCGCCCGAGCCGACCAGGGCACCGAACTGCCCGCCGCCGTCGACCTGGCCGCCTACCGGATCGTCCAGGAGGCCCTGACCAATGTGCAGAAGCACGCGGGTCCCGAGGCCGAGGCCGAGGTGAGCGTCGTACGCGCCGGACCGAACATCGAGGTCACCGTCCTCGACGACGGCCCGGGGACGACCGGCGCGCCCGAGGCCGGCGGCGGGCACGGACTGCTCGGGATGCGCGAGCGGGTCAGCGCCCTCGGCGGCACCCTGACCACCGGACCCCGCTACGGCGGCGGCTTCCGCGTCCATGCGATCCTGCCGGTCAAGACGACGACGGCCCAGGGGGAACCCGTATGACGATCCGTGTCCTGCTCGCCGACGACCAGGCACTGCTGCGCAGCGCGTTCCGGGTCCTGGTCGACTCCGAGCCCGACATGGAGGTGGTGGGGGAGGCCTCCGACGGTGCGGAAGCGGTCCGGCTGGCCGGGGAGCACCTCCCCGACGTCGTCCTCATGGACATCCGGATGCCCGGCACCGACGGCCTCGCCGCCACCCGCCTGATCAGCGCCGACCCGGCCCTCGCGCAGGTCCGCGTGGTCATCCTGACCACCTTCGAGGTGGACGACTACGTCGTCCAGGCGCTGCGCGCCGGCGCCTCCGGCTTCCTCGGCAAGGGCAGCGAGCCGGAGGAGCTGCTGAACGCCATCCGGGTCGCGGCGGGCGGCGAGGCCCTGCTGTCCCCCACCGCCACCAAAGGACTCATCGCCCGCTTCCTCGCCGGCGGCGACGACGGCGACGGCCCCGACCCCGCCCGTTCCGAGCGGCTCGGCGCGCTCACCGGCAGGGAGCGGGAGGTCCTCGTCCAGGTCGCCGGAGGCCACTCCAACGACGAGATCGCCGAGCGTCTGGCGGTCAGCCCGCTGACGGTGAAGACGCACGTCAACCGGGCCATGGCCAAGCTGGGCGCGCGGGACCGGGCGCAGCTCGTCGTGATCGCGTACGAGTCGGGGCTGGTACGCCCGAGGATGGAGTGACCTCCACCCGCGTGTACTGCGCGGGGAGTAGGGGCCGGATAAGGAAATGGACCTGGGGGCTACGAACCGGCCTTCCGGCATGGCCCAGGGTGGTGGAGTGGGCGCTCACCTGCGTCCCAGCCGCTTCTGCCGCTCACCGAAGAGAGACCCTGATCCATGTCCTGGCTGTCGAGATTCAGCCTCCGGCAACGGGCCCTGGTAGGCCTGATGTCGCTCATCGCGCTCGTCTTCGGGCTGATCGCGATACCCCAGATCAAGCAGCAGCTGCTGCCCACCATCAACCTGCCCATGGTGTCGGTGATCGCGCCGTACCAGGGCGCCTCGCCCGACGTGGTCGAGAAGCAGGTCGTCGAGCCGATCGAGGAGAACCTCGAGGCCGTCGACGGTGTCACCGCAGTCACCTCCACGGCCGCCGAGGGCAACGCCGTGATCATGGCGTCCTTCGACTACGACAACGACACCAAGCAGATCGTCTCCGACGTGCAGCAGGCCGTGAACCGGGCCCGCAACCAGCTCCCGGACGACGTGGACCCGCAGGTCATCTCCGGGTCCACGGACGACATGCCGACCGTCGTCCTCGCCGTCACCTCCGACAAGGACCAGCAGGCCCTCGCCGACCAGCTCGACACGACGGTCGTGCCGGCCCTGAAGGACATCGACGGCGTCGGCCGCGTCCAGGTCATGGGCGTGCGTGACCTCCAGGTCACCGTCACCCCCGACGACGCGAAGCTCGCGAGGGCGGGTCTCACCCCGGCGGCGCTCGGCCAGGCCCTCCAGGCGGGCGGCGCGACCGTCCCGGCCGGTTCCTTCGACGAGGACGGCGCGAACCGCACCGTCCAGGTCGGCGGCGGCTTCACCTCCCTGCGGCAGATCGAGGACCTGATGGTCACCGGCGAGGGCGGGGCGAAGCCCGTGCGCCTCGGTGCCGTGGCCGCCGTCGAGCAGCAGCCGGCCCCGGCGGACTCCATCACCCGCACCGACGGCCGGCCCAGCCTCGCCGTCAACGTGACGATGGACCACGACGGCAGCGCCGTCTCCATCTCCGACGCGGTCAAGGACAAGCTGCCGGGCCTGCGGGGTGACCTCGGTTCCGGCGCGAAGCTCACGGTCGTCAGCGACCAGGGCCCGGCCGTGTCCAAGTCCATCAAGGGCCTGACCACGGAGGGCGCGCTCGGCCTGCTCTTCGCGGTCCTGATCATCCTGGTCTTCCTCGCGTCGGTCCGTTCGACCCTCGTCACGGCGGTATCCATCCCGCTGTCCGTGGTCCTCGCGCTGATCGTGCTGTGGACGCGCGGCCTGTCGCTCAACATGCTCACGCTCGGCGCGCTGACCATCGCCATCGGCCGGGTCGTGGACGACTCGATCGTGGTGCTGGAGAACATCAAGCGGCACCTCGGCTACGGCGAGGAGCGCAGGGAGGCGATCCTCACGGCGGTGCGCGAGGTGGCCGGCGCGGTCACCTCCTCCACCCTCACCACGGTCGCCGTGTTCCTGCCGATCGGCCTGGTCGGCGGCATGGTGGGCGCCCTGTTCGGCTCGTTCAGCATCACGGTGACGGCGGCCCTGCTGGCCTCCCTCCTCGTCTCGCTGACGGTCGTGCCGGTCCTGTCGTACTGGTTCCTGCGCGCCCCGAAGGGCACCCCCGACGACGCGGCGGAGGCCCGCCGCAAGGCCGAGGAGAAGGAGGCGAACAGCCGCCTCCAGCGCGCCTACGTGCCCGTCCTGCGGTTCGCCACCCGGCGCCGCCTCACCAGCGTGCTGATCGCGGTCGTGGTCCTCGTCCTCACGTTCGGCATGGGCGGCCTGCTGAAGACCAACTTCTTCGACCAGGGCGAGCAGGAGGTCCTCACGGTCAAGCAGAAGCTGAGGCCCGGCACCAGCCTGGCCGCCACCGACGCCCAGGCGAAGAAGGTCGAGAAGCTGCTGGCCTCCACCGACGGCGTGAAGGACTACCAGGTCACCGTCGGCTCCTCCGGCTTCATGGCGGCCTTCGGCGGCGGCACCGACACCAACCAGGCGTCGTACCAGGTGATGCTGACGGACTCGGCCTCGTACGACGACGTGCAGCAGCACATCGAGGACGGCCTGGCGAAGCTGAAGGGCATCGGTACGACCACCGTGTCGGCCGGTGACGGCTTCGGCAGCCAGGACCTGAGCGTGGTCGTCAAGGCGTCCGACGCGCGGGTGCTGCGGACGGCTGCGGAGCAGGTCCGCTCCGCGGTCGCCGGCCTCGACCACGTCACCGACGTCAGCAGCGACATGTCGCAGAGCGTGCCGCGGATCTCGGTGAAGGCGAACGCCAAGGCGGCGGCCGACGGGTTCGACGAGCAGAAGCTGGGCGCCGCGGTGGCGCAGGCCGTGCACGGTACGACGGCGGCCAAGGCGGTCCTCGACGACGCCGAGCGGGACGTCGTCGTGCGGTCGGCGAAGCCCGCGACCACGCTGGCCCAGCTGAAGAACCTGCGCCTCGGCCCGGTGAGGCTCGGCGAGATCGCCACGGTGAAGCTGGTGGACGGCCCGGTCTCGATGACCCGGATCGACGGCCGGCGTGCCGCGACCATCACGGCCCGGCCGACGGGTGACAACACCGGCGCGATCAGCGGCAAGCTCCAGTCGAAGATCAAGGCGCTGAAGCTCCCGGCGGGCGCCACGGCCGAGATCGGCGGTGTCAGCTCGGACCAGGACGACGCGTTCAAGAGCCTGGGCCTGGCCATGCTGGCGGCCATCGCGATCGTCTTCATGCTGCTGGTGGCGACCTTCCGGTCGCTGGCCCAGCCGCTGATCCTGCTGGTCTCCATACCCTTCGCGGCGACGGGCGCGATCGGCCTGCTGGTCGCCACCGGCACCCCGATGGGCGTGCCCGCGATGATCGGCATGCTGATGCTGATCGGCATCGTGGTGACCAACGCGATCGTGCTGATCGACCTGATCAACCAGTACCGCGGACAGGGCTACGGCGTGGTCGAGGCCGTGATCGAGGGTGGCCGGCACCGGCTCCGCCCGATCCTGATGACGGCGCTGGCGACCATCTTCGCCCTGCTCCCGATGGCCCTGGGCGTCACCGGCGAGGGCGGCTTCATCGCCCAGCCGCTGGCCGTGGTCGTCATCGGCGGTCTGATCAGCTCGACCCTGCTGACCCTGCTGCTCGTCCCGACGCTCTACGCGATGCTGGAGCTCCGCAAGGAGCGCCGCGCGAAGAAGCGGGCGGCGAAGCGGGACCGCAAGGAAACCCCGAAGCCGGAACCCGTGGGGGTGTAGACCACAGGGCAGGCACGGTCCACCGGGCCCGGTGGACCGTGCCCAGTGGACCGGGCCCGGTGCGGGCCGCCGGGCCTGGTGCGAGCCACCGGGCCCGGGACCCTTAGGGGTGTAGACCACGGGGCGGGCACGGTCCACCGGGCCGGTGCGAGCCACCGGGCCGGTGCGGGCCGATGCGGTCGCCCCGCGGACCGGCCCGCCCCCCGGCAGAGACCCGCACGACCGCACCACACCACCGAGGCCCGCCCGCACAGAGTGCGGGCGGGCCTCGGTGGTGTCCCGGCCGGCTTTCGGCCTGCCGCTACGGCAGCGCCAGCATCCGCTCCAGCGCCAGCTTGGCGAACGCCTCCGTCTCCTTGTCGACCTCGATGCGGTTGACCAGGTTGCCCTCGGCCAGGGACTCCAGGGTCCAGACCAGGTGGGGCAGGTCGATGCGGTTCATCGTCGAGCAGAAGCAGACCGTCTTGTCGAGGAAGACGATCTCCTTGCCCTCGGGGGCGAAACGGTTCGCCAGGCGGCGGACCAGGTTCAGCTCGGTGCCGATGGCCCACTTCGAACCGGCCGGGGCGGCTTCGAGGGCCTTGATGATGTACTCGGTCGAGCCCACGTAGTCCGCCGCGGCCACGACCTCGTGCTTGCACTCGGGGTGGACCAGGACGTTCACGCCCGGGATGCGCTCGCGGACGTCGTTCACCGAGTCCAGGCTGAAGCGGCCGTGGACCGAGCAGTGGCCCCGCCACAGGATCATCTTCGCGGCGCGCAGCTCGTCCGCCGTCAGGCCGCCGTTCGGCTTGTGCGGGTTGTAGACCACGCAGTCGTCCAGGGACATGCCCATGTCGCGGACGGCGGTGTTGCGGCCCAGGTGCTGGTCCGGCAGGAAGAGGACCTTCTCACCCTGCTCGAAGGCCCAGTCGAGGGCGCGCTTGGCGTTGGACGAGGTGCAGATGGTGCCCCCGTGCTTACCGGTGAACGCCTTGATGTCGGCCGAGGAGTTCATGTACGAGACCGGCACGACCTGCTCGGCGATCCCGGCCTCCGTCAGGACGTCCCAGCACTCGGCGACCTGCTCGGCCGTCGCCATGTCGGCCATGGAGCAGCCGGCGGCGAGGTCGGGCAGGACGACCTTCTGGTCGTCGGACGTCAGGATGTCCGCCGACTCGGCCATGAAGTGCACACCGCAGAAGACGATGTACTCGGCCTCCGGGCGCGCGGCTGCGTCCCGGGCCAGCTTGAAGGAGTCGCCCGTGACGTCGGCGAACTGGATGACCTCGTCGCGCTGGTAGTGGTGGCCGAGCACGAAGACCTTGTCGCCGAGCTTCTCCTTGGCCGCGCGGGCGCGCTCGACCAGATCGGGGTCGGAGGGCGACGGCAGGTCACCGGGGCACTCGACGCCCCGCTCGCTCTTCGGGTCGGCCTCACGGCCGAGCAGCAGCAGCGCGAGCGGAGTCGGCTGTACGTCGAGATCCGGGGTCTGGGCGGTGGTCACGTCACGCACCCTTTCTACTTTTCGTCTAACTGACGCTATCTATCATAACCGCTTCACGTCACTTTGACGATGGCCATAGCGTCGATGTGACGTGAATCCCGCCCGGGCCCGCTCCGGGTCGCTGTCCGCCCGACGGGGCATGTGCGAGCATGAGAAAGAAGAAAAAAGCGACAACGCGAATGCCCGGCCCGGAATGAATCCGCGGAAGCGCCGGTTGCACTCGTCGGCAAGCAGTCTCCGTACAACCCGGGAGAGATGTAGATGTCCGTATCGGACGAGACCAGCACCGCCACCGACGGCATCATCCTGAGTGACGCCGCCGCGGCCAAGGTGAAGGCCCTGCTCGACCAGGAAGGCCGCGACGACCTGGCGCTGCGCGTCGCCGTTCAGCCCGGTGGCTGCTCCGGCCTGCGTTACCAGCTCTTCTTCGACGAGCGCTCGCTCGACGGTGACGTCGTCAAGGACTTCGGTGGCGTCAAGGTCGTCACCGACCGCATGAGCGCTCCGTACCTGGGCGGCGCGTCCATCGACTTCGTCGACACGATCGAGAAGCAGGGCTTCACGATCGACAACCCGAACGCGACCGGCTCCTGCGCCTGCGGCGACTCCTTCAGCTGACGGGCTCGGCCGGCGGACCGACGGTCCGGCGGCCCCCACGGTTCGACGAAGGCGGCGGCCCCCACAGCCGGGGCCGCCGCCTTCATGCGTCCGGCGGGAAACCGCCGCGAGCGTGTCCGGCGGGAACGGGCACGGCCGCGCTGACGTGGCCGGAAGCAATCGCGGCCGCGCGGGCGTGGCCGGCGGGAATCAACGCGGCTGCGCGGACGGCGCCGGCGCCGGCGGGAATCAGCGCGGCTGCGCGGACGCGTCCGGCCGCAGCGAGCCCGCCTTCGCCTTCGGGACCGCCTTGCCGTCCGTGCCCACCACCTTCCGCCCGTCCAGCGGCGCGTCCAGCCGCACGGTCTTCACGTACTCCCTGGCGATCAGCACGCACACCTTGTCCGGCCAGGGCGTCTCGGTGACCGTCACCGTCACCCGGTCGCCGCTCTCCCGTGCCGACGTCCGGTAGTCGGCGCACACCCCGCCGAAGAAGCTCAGGTTCAGCGTCCGTCCCTCGGCCGTGTAGGCCGACACCATCACGCTCCGGCTCTTCCCGGGGGCCTTGGAGGGCCGCGACGCCGACGGCGCGGAAGCCGACGGCGCGGAAGCCGACGGCGCGGACGCCGAGGCCAGATAGGCCGGGTCGACCGCCGGATACGTCACCGTGAACCCGTCGGCCGCCCCGGACCCCCGCACCTGGAACAGCCAGGACGGCACCAGCGTCTGCCGTCCGCCGACGGCGTGCGCGGCCAGTCCGAACACCGCCTTGTCGACCGTGACCGTCTGCCCGGCCGGCTTCGGCGCCCCCGTGGACGCGCCGCACGGCTGCTCCAGCCGGTCCTTCAACGGCACCGGGCTGGCACACCCGCCGATACCCATCCGGTGGTCGCCCTTCGTGCCCTTCGCCGCCCCGTTCATCAGCTCCAGCGTCTTCGCGGCGCCCAGCACGGGATACGTGTCGCTCTTCACCGGCGTGCCCAACAACCCGTGCCCGCCCATCAGTTCACCCTTGCGGTCGACCGTCAGACCGGTCGTCCAGCCGTACGTGGGCAGCCCCCCGACCACCGGATCGGCGTTGACCACCCGCTGGGCGCCCATGACCTGGCTCGCGTCGATCTTCGCGTCGTCCAGCCCCGCCGCCTTCAGCACCGGTGCCGCCGCCCGCTCCGCCTCGGCCACGCTCACCGGTGCGCCGGCCGGTGCACCCGGGTCCTGCGTGCAGACGGTCACCTTGCGGCAGTTGTCGGTGCCGGGCGCGTACCGGGAGTACGTCCAGCTGCCCGGCGCGTCCCGGCTCACCTGGAGACTCGGTCCGAAGCCGTCCTTGCCGCCGACCCGCCAGCTTCGCCCCTCGGCCACCGGCGCCCCGTCCAGACCGAGCGCCTTCGCCAGCCGGACCACCTGCTCCCGGCCCACCTCGGCGGCCGGCTCGTACACCGACGCCGAGCCCGGGCCGTCCGGCAGCTCGCCCGCCGCCACGTACCGGGCACCGTAGGGATCCGGCTCACCGGGCGCGATACCGCCGGTGCCGTCGTCCCCCCAGCCGTCCAGCACCAGCGGCGGGGGAGTGGCGTCCCCGCGGGAGGCGGCCGGACCGCCCGTACGGCCGCCCGTGTCGCTGCTCGCGGCGAGGTACGCGCCACCGCCGCCGACCACCAGGACGGCCGCGGCGACGGACACGACGACGGCGGGCGACCGCCGCCGTCCGTCCCGGCCGCCCGCGTCCCCCGCCGTACGCTCTTCGGATGCCTCCGGGACGTCCGCGTTCCCGGAGTTCTCAGGCCGCTCGGTGTTCACCGCATCGCTCCTCGCTGGATCGTGTCCCGCATCCCCTGCGCGGGGGACGCCGATGGGACGCGGGAGGGGAGCGCGCGGTTCCCGGGGAACGCGCCCGGCGCGCCTCAGTCGCCGTAGTCCGACATCGCGTCCAGCAGCCTGGCCGACCGCGTCGGCACGGTCACCCCGTGGATACGGGACGGTGACACCGGCCGGGACGCGGCATGCTCCGGGGCCGCCCAGTGCGGAGCCATCCGTGCGCAGTCGCCGCGCAGGGAGGCGAGACCGCCGTCGAGGTCGGCAGGGGCGGAGGGGGTGGCCCTGAGATTCGTCATGACCGCACCGTAGGCACGGCGAAGCCTGCGAAGAAAGATCTACTATCGGGTAGTTTTGCCAGCTTCAGTGGCGGCCCCCGAGCGGGTAGCGTGAACTGTCAATCCCGCCTCCCGCAGGAGAATCCCCGTCGTGCGCATTGCAGTCACCGGCTCCATCGCCACCGACCACCTCATGACCTTCCCCGGCCGTTTCGCCGACCAGTTCGTCGCGGACCAGCTGCACACGGTTTCGCTCTCCTTCCTGGTCGACAACCTCGACGTCCGCCGCGGCGGCGTCGCCGCCAACATCGCCTTCGGCATGGGCCAGCTCGGCACCGCGCCGATCCTGGTCGGCGCCGCCGGCTTCGACTTCGACGAATACCGGGCCTGGCTCGACCGGCACGGTGTGGACACCGACTCGGTCCGCATCTCCGAGACCCTGCACACCGCCCGCTTCGTGTGCACCACCGACGCCGACCACAACCAGATCGGCTCCTTCTACACGGGCGCGATGAGCGAGGCCCGGCTGATCGAGCTGAAGACCGTCGCCGACCGTGTCGGCGGCCTCGACCTGGTCCTCATCGGCGCCGACGACCCGGAGGCGATGCTCCGCCACACGGAGGAGTGCCGCTCCCGGAACATCCCCTTCGCCGCCGACTTCTCCCAGCAGATCGCCCGGATGGAGGGCGAGGAGATCCGGATACTGCTGGACGGGGCGACGTACCTCTTCTCCAACGAGTACGAGAAGGGCCTGATCGAGTCCAAGACCGGCTGGACCGGCGAGGAGATCCTGGCCAAGGTCGGCCACCGGGTCACCACGCTCGGCTCGCGGGGCGTGCGCATCGAGCGGGCCGGTGAGGACCCGATCGAGGTCGGCTGCCCGGAGGAGGAGCGCAAGGCCGACCCCACGGGTGTCGGCGACGCCTTCCGCGCGGGGTTCCTGTCCGGGCTGGCCTGGGGTGTCCCGCTGGAGCGCGCGGCGCAGGTGGGCTGCATGCTGGCGACGCTCGTCATCGAGACCGTGGGTACGCAGGAGTACCAGCTGCGGCGGGGGCACTTCATGGAGCGGTTCGTGAAGGCGTACGGGGACGAGGCCGGGCAGGAAGTCCAGACCCACCTCCGCTGAGGGGGGCTGCGCCCTGGCCTGAGCCGTTGTCGGGTGCGGGGGGCTGCGCCTTGCCTGAGCCGTTGTCGGGTGCGGGTGCGTGGGGGCTGGTCGCGCAGTTCCCCGCGCCCCTTCGGGGCTGCGCCCCGCGCCCCTTCGGGGGCTGGGCCCCCTGGTCCGCTGCCGTTGTCGGGTGCGGGTGCGTGGGGGCTGGTCGCGCCCGCGCGGCGGAGCCGCATATCGGCCCAGCCCCGTGCCCCTTCGGGGCTGCGCCCCGCGCCCCTTCGGGGGCTGCGCCCCGCCCCCTCAGCTCACCCGGCGTACCAAGTACGCCGTGCCGGCTTCTGTCGGTTCTTCTCCGATGTACTGCTGGCCCCGCATCTCGCACCATGCCGGGATGTCCAGGCGGGCCGCCTCGTCGTCGGAGAGGACCCGTACGATGCCGTCCACCGGGACCTGTCCGATCACCTTGGCCAGCTCGATGACGGGGATCGGGCAGCGCTTGCCCAGGGAGTCGACCAGCAGTTCCCCGGGGCCCGTCCCGGTGGCCGGCGCCGCCGGCGCCCCGAGCTTCTCCCGCACCCCGGCCACCGCCCCCGGCAGCACCTCCAGGAACCGTTCCACGTCCGCCTCCGCCGTGCCCGGGGGCAGGGACACCCGTACGTTCCCCTCGCTCAGCACCCCCATCGCCTTCAGTACATGGCTGGGCGTCAGCGTGCTGCTCGTGCAGGAGGAGCCGGAGGAGACCGAGAAGCCCGCCCGGTCCAGCTCGTGCAGCAGCGCCTCACCGTCGACGTAGAGGCAGGAGAACGTGACGATCCCGGGCAGCCGGTGCTCGGCGTCGCCGACCACCTCCACGTCCGGCACCAGCTCCGGCACCCGCGCCCGGATCCGCTCCGTCAGTTCCCGCAGCCGTACCGCCTCCTGGGCCGCCTCGGCCCGTACCGCGCGCAGCGAGGCCACGGCCGCCACGATCCCCGGGATGTTCTCGAAACCGGGCGCCCGGCCCGACTCCCGCTCGTCCACCGGCCCTTGGGCGGCGAACCGCACCCCCTTGCGGACGACGAGCAGCCCGACACCGGACGGCCCGCCCCACTTGTGCGCGCTGGCCGTCAGCAGCGACCAGTCGCCCCCGACCGGTTCCCAGCCCAGCGTCTGCGCCGCGTCCACCAGCAGCGGCACCCCGGCCGCCCGGCACACCCCGGCCACCTCGGCCACCGGCTGCACGGTGCCGACCTCGTGGTTGGCCGACTGCAGGCACGCCAGCGCGGTGTCGGGGCGGAGGGCCGCGGCGAAGGACGACGGGTCGACGGCCCCGGCCCGGTTCACCGGCACCCGGCCGACGGAGCCGCCCTCCGCCTCGAACACTTCCGCCGAATGGAGTACGGAGGAGTGTTCGACCGCGGACACGATCAGGTGGCGTCCGACCCGGCGCCGACCGGCCAACGCCCCCGCGACGCCCACGTGTACGGCTCGCGTGCCGGACGAGGTGAACACCACCTCGTCGGCCCGGCACCCCACGGCCTCGGCGGCCGCCTCCCGGGCGGCGTCGAGCAGCATCCGGGCCCTGCGCCCCTCCCGGTACAGGCGTGCGGGATCGGCCCAACCCTCGTCCAGGGAGGCCGTCAGGGCCTGACGGGCCACGGGGTGCAGAGGGGCGGCGGACGCGGCGTCGAAGTAGGACACACAGCTACGGTAGAGCCTGCCGAGGGGCAGTCGGCCGCAGGGGCGCGCAGCCGTGCTGACATGCGGCTTCGCCCCTGGCCGCGAGCAACCACACCGCACCTGGGGCCGCAACCCAAACCGCTACAACCCGAGCTATTAGACGCCCAATCCCACCCCGTCGGAGTGAGACGCGGCGCGTATGCCCCCCTCCCCGCGAACCCCCGGAAGGCGTCGGCTAGGGTTTGGTCCGCATAAACATCCAAACCCCTGCCCGACGCAGGGCGGCGACCGACCAGCGAGAAGGCCGCAGCCGACCGCGCGGGCGAGACTCTCGGGAAGGCGCTACGTGAGTCCCAACGGCTCCGACCGCTCGCCGCGGCGCCCGATGCGGCGGAAGCTGCTGCAGGCACTGACCGCGGGCCTGGTCCTGGCGACCGCCACCGGTTGCACATACAAGGACTTCCCCCGCCTTGGCATGCCCACCCCGACCACGGAAGAGGCTCCGCGGATCCTCTCCCTGTGGCAGGGCTCCTGGGCTGCCGCGCTGGCCACCGGCGTGCTGGTGTGGGGCCTGATTCTGTGGAGCACGATCTTCCACCGGCGTAGCCGCACCAAGGTCGAGGTTCCTCCGCAGACCCGGTACAACATGCCGATCGAGGCCCTGTACACGGTGGTCCCGATCATCATCATCTCGGTGCTCTTCTACTTCACGGCACGGGACGAGTCGAAGCTGCTCAGCCTCACCGACAAGAAGCCCGACGTCACGGTCAACGTGGTCGGCTTCCAGTGGAGCTGGGGCTTCAACTACATCGAGAACGTCCCCGGTTCCACCGGCAATGCCAAGACCGACAAGAACCTGGACGCCATTCCGGACCGGTTCAAGAAGGAATTCCCGGCGAACGCCGGCGGCGTCTACGACGTCGGCACGCCCGGCACGCGGAACCCGCAGACGGGCAACCCCGGTCCGACGCTCTGGCTCCCCAAGGGCAAGACGGTCCGCTTCGTCCTGACCTCGCGTGACGTCATCCACTCCTTCTGGGTGGTGCCGTTCCTCATGAAGCAGGACGTCATCCCGGGCCACACCAACGCCTTCCAGGTGACCCCCAACAAGGAGGGCACCTTCCTCGGCAAGTGCGCCGAGCTCTGCGGCGTCGACCACTCCCGGATGCTGTTCAACGTGAAGGTCGTCTCCCCCGAGCGGTACGAGCAGCACCTCAAGGACCTCGCCAAGAAGGGGCAGACCGGTTACATTCCCGCCGGCATCGCGCAGACGAGCCACGAGAAGAACCGGGAGACGAACAACCTGTGAGCATCCTCAACGAACCCCAGGGTGCCGCGGCAGCTGAAGGCTACGCCGACGAGCTGCCGGTCAGGCGCAAGCAGCCCGGCAATGTCGTGGTGAAGTGGCTGACGACCACCGACCACAAGACGATCGGCACGCTGTATCTGGTCACCTCGTTCGCGTTCTTCCTGATCGGCGGCGTGATGGCGCTGCTGATGCGCGCCGAGCTGGCCCGGCCGGGCCTCCAGTTCATGTCGAACGAGCAGTTCAACCAGGCGTTCACGATGCACGGCACGATCATGCTGCTGATGTTCGCGACGCCGCTGTTCGCCGGTTTCGCCAACTGGATCATGCCGCTCCAGATCGGCGCGCCCGACGTGGCGTTCCCGCGGCTGAACATGTTCGCCTACTGGCTCTACCTGTTCGGCTCGACGATCGCGGTGGGCGGCTTCCTCACCCCGGACGGCGCGGCCGACTTCGGCTGGTTCGCCTACTCCCCGCTGTCGGACGCGGTCCGTTCGCCGGGCATCGGCGCCGACATGTGGATCATGGGTCTGGCCTTCTCCGGCTTCGGCACCATCCTCGGCTCGGTCAACTTCATCACCACGATCATCTGCATGCGTGCCCCGGGCATGACCATGTTCCGCATGCCGATCTTCGTGTGGAACGTGCTGCTGACCGCCGTGCTGGTCCTGCTGGCCTTCCCGGTCCTCGCGGCCGCGCTGTTCGCCCTGGAGGCGGACCGCAAGTTCGGTGCCCACGTCTTCGACGCCGCCAACGGCGGAGCCTTGCTGTGGCAACACCTCTTCTGGTTCTTCGGCCATCCAGAGGTGTACATCATCGCGCTGCCGTTCTTCGGCATCATCAGCGAAGTGATCCCGGTGTTCTCCCGCAAGCCGATGTTCGGCTACATGGGCCTGATCGCCGCGACCGTCGCGATCGCCGGCCTGTCCGTGACGGTGTGGGCCCACCACATGTACGTCACCGGTGGTGTGCTGCTGCCGTTCTTCTCCTTCATGACCTTCCTGATCGCCGTACCGACCGGTGTGAAGTTCTTCAACTGGATCGGCACGATGTGGAAGGGCTCGCTGTCCTTCGAGACGCCGATGCTCTGGGCGGTCGGCTTCCTGATCACCTTCACGTTCGGTGGTCTGACCGGTGTCATCCTGGCCTCGCCGCCGATGGACTTCCACGTCTCCGACTCGTACTTCGTGGTGGCGCACTTCCACTACGTGGTCTTCGGAACGGTCGTCTTCGCGATGTTCTCCGGCTTCCACTTCTGGTGGCCGAAGATGACGGGCAAGATGCTCGACGAGCGCCTCGGCAAGATCACCTTCTGGACGCTGTTCGTCGGCTTCCACGGCACGTTCCTCGTCCAGCACTGGCTGGGTGCCGAGGGCATGCCGCGCCGGTACGCCGACTACCTGGCGGCCGACGGCTTCACCGCCCTGAACACGATCTCGACGATCAGCTCCTTCCTGCTCGGCCTGTCGATCCTGCCGTTCCTCTACAACGTGTGGAAGACGGCCAAGTACGGCAAGCCGGTCGGCGTCGACGACCCGTGGGGCTACGGCCGCTCGCTCGAGTGGGCGACCTCCTGCCCGCCGCCCCGGCACAACTTCCTCACCCTGCCGCGGATCCGCAGCGAATCCCCGGCGTTCGACCTGCACCACCCTGAGATCGCCGCGCTCGAGCAGCTCGAGCACGCCGGTCACGGCACCGCCGTCGCGGGCAGCAAGGAGGCCGGCAAGTGAAGATCCAGGGTCGGATGTTCATCTGGCTGAGCGTCTTCATCCTGATCATGGCCATCGTGTATGGCGTGTGGTCGAAGGAGCCTGCCGGTACCACCGCGCTCTTCCTGGCCTTCGGCCTGAGCGTCATGATCGGCTTCTACCTGGGCTTCACCGCCCGGCGGGTCGACGCGGGCGCCCAGGACGACAAGGAGGCCGACGTCGCGGACGACGCGGGCGAGCTGGGCTTCTTCAGCCCGCACAGCTGGCAGCCGCTCATGCTGGGATTCGGCGGCGCGATCGCCTTCCTCAGCATCGCGATCGGCTGGTGGCTGATCTACTTCTCCGCGCCGTTCATCGTGGTCGGCCTGTTCGGCTGGGTGTTCGAGTACTACCACGGCGAGAACCGCACCCAGTAGGGCGCGCGCCGTACGCACCGGGAGCCCGGACCTTCCTGACGGAGGGTCCGGGCTCCCGGCCTTTTCCGGCGGCCCGGGGCGGCTCCGTCCTTCACCGGAACGGCGTTCGCCCGAAAGGATCACTCACCGCGCCGGTAATGTCTTCATCTCATAGCGTGATCATATGAACCACACTGCGCGGACCCGCACCGTCGTCAGCTGCACCCTGCTGGTGACCGCCCTCGGTGCGGGCGTCACCGCTTGCGGTTCGGACGGCAACCCCCTGTCGGCCAGGCCGTACGACGCAGCGGACCTGATCTCCTTCAACGGCCCCACCGAGGGGAAGCGGGCCGACCCGGACAAGCCCCTGGAGGTCACCGCGAACAGCGGTGAGGGCCGCATCACGGACGTCACCGCCCAGGACTCCACAGGGCGTCATGTGACGGGCGAACTCGCCGCCGACGGCAGCCGCTGGCACAGCACCTCCCCGCTGGCCGCCAATGCCCATTACACGGTCACGGTGAGCACCGAGGACGAGGACGGCGCACCCGGCCGCATGGTCCTCACCTTCGACACCAGCAAGCCCACCAGCAGGAAACGCCTGGGCGTCACGTTCGGGCCGGGCACGGGCACGTACGGCGTCGGCCAGCCCGTCACGGCCCAACTCGACCAGGAGATCAAGGACAAGGCGCAGCGCGCCGTCGTGGAGCGTGCCCTGAGGGTGGACTCCGTGCCGGCCGTGCAGGGCTCCTGGTACTGGGTGAGCAACAAGGAACTCCACTACCGCCCCAAGGACTACTGGCCCGCCCACGCCACGATCCAGGTGCACAGCAACCTGGACGGCCTCAGGATCAACGACCGGCTGTGGGGCGGGAAGTCCAAGGCGCTCAGGCTCACCATCGGCGACCGGGTCGAGGTCGTCACGGACGCCGCCGCGCACCAGCTCACGTACTTCAAGAACGGCCGGCAGGTCGAGCAGATCCCGGTCACCACCGGCAAGGCCGGCTTCGAGACCCGCAACGGTGTCAAGGTCGTACTGGAGAAGCAGTACTTCGTACGGATGCGCGGCACCACCGTCGGCATCGCCGAGGGCAGTTCCGACTCCTACGACCTGCCGGTGTACTACGCCACCCGGGTCACCTGGTCCGGCGAGTACGTCCACGCGGCGCCCTGGTCCGTCGGCTCCCAGGGGTACGAGAACGTCAGCCACGGCTGCACCGGGATGAGCACGTCCAACGCCGAGTGGTTCTTCGACAACATCCGGGCCGGCGACATCGTCAAGGTCGTCAACTCCAACGGCGACCCCATGGAGCCCTTCGGCAACGGCTTCGGCGACTGGAACGTCGACTGGACGAAGTGGCGCACGGGCAGCGCCCTGACCGGCGGCACCCCGGACGGCCCGGCGCCCGGGAACGCGGTACGCCTCCAGCCGACGGCCGTGTGACCCACGTGAAGGGGCGCGGGCGGCCGCGCGAGGAGCCGCGTCGAACCGGCAGCCGCGCACGACCCGCGCGCCCCTCCCCGCTAGGCGCTCAGCAGCCTCTTGCGGCGCAGCAGAGAGGCCAGGGCGGAGGCGAACTCCACCGGGTCCACCGGCAGCGTCACGGCGGCGTCGGCGCGGCTCCACGTGGCCAGCCACGCGTCCTGCGGCCGGCCCATCAGGAGCAGCACGGGCGGGCAGTTGAACACCTCGTCCTTGATCTGCCGGCACACCCCCATGCCGCCCATCGGCACGGCCTCACCGTCCAGCACGCAGACGTCGATGCCCCCCTTGTCCAGCTCCCGCAGCACCGCCTCGGGAGTCGCGCACTCCAGGAACTCCACCAGGGGGACGTCCGGAGCGGGCCGGCGCCCGGCGGCCAGCCGCACTTGCTCGCGGGTGTTGGAGTCGTCGCTGTAGACCAGCACCGTGGCGGTCGGCTGCATTGTTCCTCCGGGACGTCGGCGTCGTACGGACGGGACGGACAGGGCCGTTTGGGCGGATGTTACTCCCATGAACACCACGTCAGCACCGGTTCGGCGGGCGGCAACACTCCGAACGGCACCCCCCGGAGTGAGCGCGAGATAAGCGACCGACATAATGTCGGTCGTGGCGACAGCAACGACAGTAGAAACCGGGCACGCGCACCCGTCGGTCAACCGGCCGAACCTCACCAGCGTCGGAACCATCATCTGGCTGAGTTCCGAGCTGATGTTCTTCGCGGCCCTCTTCGCGATGTACTTCACCCTCCGGTCGGTGACCGGACCGGCTCACTGGAAGGAGATGGCGGAGGCGCTCAATGTGCCCTTCTCCGCCACGAACACCACGATCCTGGTGCTCTCCTCCCTCACCTGCCAGCTCGGCGTCTTCGCGGCCGAGCGCGGCGACGTGAAGAAGCTCCGTGGCTGGTTCATCCTCACCTTCATCATGGGTGCGATCTTCATCGGCGGTCAGATCTACGAGTACACGGAGCTGGTGAAGAAGGACGGCATCTCGCTGTCCTCCGACCCGTACGGCTCGGTGTTCTACCTGACCACCGGCTTCCACGGCCTGCACGTGACGGGCGGTCTCATCGCCTTCCTGCTGGTCCTCGGCCGTACCTACATGGCCAAGAGGTTCACGCACGAGCAGGCGACCGCCGCCATCGTCGTGTCCTACTACTGGCACTTCGTCGATGTCGTCTGGATCGGCCTCTTCGCCACGATCTACCTGATCAAGTAGCCGGGACCGCTCCCGCACATCCAGAAGCACCGACGCAGAAGATCCTGACACCGGGGTAATCCGTGAAAAAGCTCTCCGCACGACGACGCCATCCGCTGGCGGCGGTCGTCGTCCTACTCCTCGCGCTGGCGGCCACTGGGGGGCTGTACGCCGCGTTCGCGCCCGCGGGCAAGGCGCAGGCCGATGAAACCTCCCAGTCCCTGACCATCAAGGAGGGCAAGAAGCTCTACCAGGTCGGCTGCGCCAGCTGCCACGGCACCGGTGGCCAGGGCTCCTCCGACGGCCCGAGCCTCGTCGGCGTGGGTGCCGCCGCCGTCGACTTCCAGGTCGGCACCGGCCGTATGCCCGCCGCCACCTCGCAGGGCGCCCAGGTCCCGCGCAAGAAGATCATCTACACGCAGGCCCAGATCGACCAGCTCGCCGCGTACGTCGCGTCGCTGGGTGCCGGTCCGAGCGTGCCCACCAAGCAGCAGTACGGTCCGGAAGGCGCGGACATCGCCAAGGGCGGCGAGCTGTTCCGCACCAACTGCGCGCAGTGCCACAACTTCACCGGCAAGGGCGGCGCCCTGACCAAGGGCAAGTACGCACCGAGCCTTGAGGGTGTCGCTCCGAAGCACATCTACGAGGCCATGCAGACGGGCCCGCAGAACATGCCGTCCTTCCCCGACACCACGATGTCGGAGAAGAACAAGAAGGACATCATCGCGTACCTGAACGCGGTCGACGGCAGCAAGACGGAGAACCCCGGCGGCCTGGAGCTGGGCGGCCTCGGGCCGGTCAGTGAGGGCCTGTTCGCCTGGATCTTCGGTCTCGGCGCGCTGATCGCGGTCGCCGTCTGGGTCGCCGCTCGGACCGCAAAGGCCAAGAAGTCATGAGTAGCCAAGACATTCCAGAAGAGAACCTGCCCGCAGAGCAGGACCACGCCCACGGCGCGGTAGGGATCGCGGACGAGGAGAACCCGTTCGCCGACCCGGGGCTGCCGCCGCACGAGCACCGGATCCAGGACGTCGACGAGCGGGCCGCCAGGCGGTCCGAGCGCATGGTCGCCCTGCTGTTCACGGTGTCGATGCTGGCCACCATCGCCTTCATCGTCGCGTACCTGGTGATCCCGAACGACAAGTCGATCTTCGTCTTCCCGATCGGGCACCTCAGCGCGATGAACTTCACGCTGGGTATCACCCTCGGCGTGGCGCTGTTCTGCATCGGCGCGGGCGCGGTCCACTGGGCCCGCACCCTGATGTCCGATGTGGAGGTCGCCGACGACCGTCACCCGATCGAGGCCTCTCCCGAGGTCCGGGCGAAGGTCCACGCGGACTTCCGCGAGGGTGCCAAGGAGTCGGCGCTCGGCCGCCGCAAGCTGATCCGCAACACCATGTTCGGTGCGCTGGCCCTGGTGCCGCTCTCCGGTGTCATGCTGCTCGGCGGTCTCGGCCCGGCGCCGGGCACCAAGCTCCGCCACACGATGTGGACCAAGGGCAAGCGCCTGGTCAACATGAACACGAACGAGCCGCTGCGTCCCGAGGACGTCGCGGTGGGTTCGCTGACCTTCGCCATGCCCGACGGCCTGGAGGAGCACGACGAGGAATTCCAGACGGAGATCGCCAAGGCCGCGCTGATGATCGTCCGGCTCCAGCCGGACAACATCAAGGACAAGCGCGAGCTCGACTGGTCGCACCAGGGCATCGTCGCCTTCTCGAAGATCTGCACCCACGTCGGCTGCCCGATCTCGCTGTACGAGCAGCAGACGCACCACGTGCTGTGCCCGTGCCACCAGTCCACCTTCGACCTCTCCGACGGCGCCCGAGTGATCTTCGGCCCCGCCGGCCACGCCCTGCCGCAGCTGCGCATCGGCGTGGACAGTGAGGGTTACCTCCAGGCGCTCGGCGACTTCGAGGAGCCCGTCGGTCCTGCATTCTGGGAGCGCGGATGAGTACTTCAGAGAACGAGACCTCCCGCTCCCGCGGGAAGGCCCCGGCCGGCGAGCGGATCGCCGACTGGGCCGACGGCCGGCTCGGGATCTACTCCCTGGCCAAGGCCAACATGCGCAAGATCTTCCCCGACCACTGGTCGTTCATGTTGGGCGAAGTGTGCATGTACAGCTTCATCATCATCATCCTGACGGGTGTCTATCTGACGCTGTTCTTCCACCCGTCGATGAACGAGGTGGAGTACCACGGCAGCTACGTCCCGCTCCAGGGACAGCTGATGTCCGAGGCGTTCAGCTCGACCCTGCACATCTCCTTCGACGTGCGCGGTGGTCTGCTGATCCGGCAGATCCACCACTGGGCCGCGCTGATCTTCCTCGCCGGCATGTTCGTGCACATGATGCGCGTGTTCTTCACCGGCGCGTTCCGCAAGCCGCGTGAGATCAACTGGCTGTTCGGCTTCCTGCTGTTCGTCCTCGGCATGTTCACCGGCTTCACCGGTTACTCGCTCCCGGACGACCTGCTCTCCGGCACCGGTGTCCGCTTCATGGAGGGCGCGATCCTGTCCGTGCCGATCATCGGCACGTACCTGTCGTTCTTCCTGTTCGGCGGAGAGTTCCCCGGCCACGACTTCGTCGCCCGGTTCTACTCGATCCACATCCTGCTGCTGCCGGGCATCATGCTCGGCCTGATGGTGGCGCACCTGATCCTGGTCTTCTACCACAAGCACACGCAGTTCGCGGGTCCCGGAAAGAGCGAGAAGAACGTCGTCGGCATGCCGCTGCTGCCGGTGTACATGGCGAAGGCCGGAGGCTTCTTCTTCCTGGTCTTCGGTGTCA
Organism: Streptomyces musisoli; assembly: GCF_016741855.1. GTDB lineage: Bacteria > Actinomycetota > Actinomycetes > Streptomycetales > Streptomycetaceae > Streptomyces > Streptomyces musisoli. Next base: position 92,906 of record NZ_JAERRH010000005.1, read on the forward strand.
TCGCGGCCATCGCGGCGGTCGCCCAGATCAACCCGATCTGGGCCATGGGCCCCTACCGTCCGGACCAGGTGTCCACCGGCGCCCAGCCCGACTGGTACATGGGCTTCGCCGAGGGTCTGATCCGCTTCATGCCGGGCTGGGAGATCAACTTCTGGGGTCACACGCTCGTCCTGGGCGTGTTCATCCCGCTGGTGCTCTTCCCGCTGGTCCTGGCCGTGATCGCGGTCTACCCGTTCATCGAGTCCTGGGTCACCGGCGACAAGCGCGAGCACCACATCCTGGACCGCCCGCGCAACGCCCCGACCCGTACCGCGTTCGGTGTCGCCTGGGTGACGATCTACATGATCACCCTGGTCGGCGGCGGCAACGACCTGTGGGCCACGCACTTCCACCTGTCGATCAACGCCGTCACCTGGTTCGTGCGGATCTTCTTCTTCGCCGGCCCGGTCATCGCGTTCATCCTGACCAAGCGGATCTGCCTGGGTCTCCAGCGCCGGGACCACGACAAGGTGCTGCACGGTCGCGAGACGGGCATCATCAAGCGGCTGCCGCACGGTGAGTTCATCGAGGTGCACGAGCCGCTCAGCCAGGAGCAGCTGCACACCCTCACGGCCCACCACCAGTACGAGCCGGCCGAGATCGGCCCGACGGTCGACGAGAACGGTGTCGAGCGCAAGGTGCCGGCCTCGGAGAAGCTGCGGGCCAAGCTGTCCAACGCCTACTACGGCGAGGACAGCCAGATCCCGAAGCCGACCGTCGAGGAATACAAGGAGATCACGAGCGGCCACGGCCACCACTGATCCCCGCGTCGCCACGCCACGCCGAAGGGCCCCGTCCGCACCCCGGACGGGGCCCTTCGCCATGCCCCGGGCTGGATAGGGTGGTGTACGACGTTTCAGGACTGTCTACGAGGAGCGGCTGATGAGCGCTGTGACCCCCGCTGGAGGCGACACCGCGGCGGGCCGCTCCTGGCCCGTCCTGCTGAACGGTCTGCTGGACGGCCGCAATCTGTCCGCCGACGACACCGCCTGGGCGATGGACCTGATCATGCGCGGGGAGGCGACCGACGCGCAGATCGCCGGTTTCATGGTGGCGCTGCGGGCCAAGGGCGAGACGGTCGAGGAGATCACCGGGCTCGTGCGGACGATGTACGCCCACGCGAACGTGATCGAGGTGCCCGGCCCGGCCGTCGACATCGTCGGCACCGGCGGCGACGGCGCCAAGACGGTGAACATCTCCACCATGTCCTCGATCGTCGTCGCGGGCACGGGCGCGAAGGTCGTCAAGCACGGCAACCGTGCCGCGTCCTCCGCCTCCGGCTCCTCCGACGTGCTGGAGAAGCTCGGGATCAACCTGAACCTGACCCCGCGGCGGGTCGCCGAGGTCGCCGAGGAAGCCGGCATCACCATCTGCTTCGCGGTGCGGTTCCACCCGTCCCTGCGTCATGTCGCCGCGGCGCGCTCCCAGTTGGGCATCCGGACCACCTTCAACGTGCTCGGTCCGCTGACCAACCCGGCCCAGGTGCGGTCGCAGGCCGTCGGTGTGGCCGACCCCCGCATGGCGCCGATCGTGGCCGGCGTGCTCGCCGAGCGCGGCAACTCCTCACTGGTCTTCCGGGGCGACGACGGCCTGGACGAGCTGACCGTCACCGCCACCTCCCGGGTGTGGGTGGTCCGCGACGGCAAGGCGACGGAGGAGACCTTCGACCCGCGGGACGTCGGCATCGACCTCGTGCCCGTGGAAGCCCTGCGCGGCGCCGACGCGTCCTACAACGCCGAGGTCGCGCGCCGGCTGCTCGACGGCGAGCAGGGGGCCGTACGGGACGCCGTCCTGCTGAACTCGGCGGCGGCGCTGGTAGCGCTCCGGCCGACGGACGCGCCGCTCGCGGAGCAGATCCGCGCGGGCATGGTGAAGGCCGCGGAGTCGATCGACTCGGGCGCGGCCAAGCGCACGCTGGAGCGCTGGGTGGCCGCCAGCAACGCGTGAGCGTACCGGGAGCCGTCCCGCGATCCGGACACGGGTTGCGGGACGGCGATCACTTCACGTACGTTCCTGTACCAGGTCATGAGTGACAGTCATGAGGCCCCGGCCGACTGTCCGGCAACCCTCCGTCCGTGGCGGGGTGCCCCGGGTGAAGACCAGGCCGTGCACAGCAAGGTGCCCGGCAAGCGCGGATCCCTCGCGAACCCAGGGATCCTGGTCGTCGAGGAGTCTCCCGTGAGCAAGCGAATGCGATAGGGCCGCAGAGCCCCGCCTCCGCACACCCTTTTTCTCTTCTTCGCTTTCCTGTCACGGGAGTTCCGCCATGTCTGTCTTCACCGCTGCCACCGACCAGTCCGTTTGCACCCCTCTGCCCGTTCTGGGGGGAGATGTCACCGTCCCGCTGGTCACCGGCGGCGAGGTCACCTACGCGGCCCTCGACTACGCCGCCAGCGCCCCGGCCCTCCAGCGCGTCTGGGACGACGTCGCCGCGTACGCCCCGTACTACGGCAGCGTCCACCGCGGTGCCGGCTACCTCTCCCAGCTCTCCACCGACCTGTTCGAGAACGCCCGCAGGACGGTCGCCGGCTTCCTCGGCTGCCGCGCCGACGACCAGGTGATCTTCACCCGGTCCACCACCGACTCCCTCAACCTGCTGGCCCGCGCCCTCCCCGCCGACTGCCAGGTGTTCGTCTTCGAGACCGAGCACCACGCCTCCCTGCTGCCCTGGCAGGACGCCCGCGTGACCTACCTCGACGCCCCGCGCACCCCGCGGCAGGCCGTGCAGATCCTGGAGCGGGCCCTCGCCGACCGCACTGTGTCGACCGAAGGGGGCTACGGCCCGGCCCTGGTGTGCGTCACCGGCGCCTCCAACGTCACCGGCGAGCTGTGGCCGGTACGCGAACTGGCCGCCGCCGCACACGCGCACGGCGCCCGGATCGTCCTGGACGCCGCCCAGCTCGCCCCCCACCACCCCGTGAACATCCGTGATCTGGACGTCGACTGGGTCGCCTTCTCCGGCCACAAGCTGTACGCCCCCTTCGGCTCCGGTGTCCTCGCGGGCCGCGCCGACTGGCTCCGGGCGGCCGAGCCGTACCTCGCGGGCGGCGGCGCCAGCCGCAAGGTCACCCGGCGGCAGGACGGCGGCGTGGACGTGGAGTGGCACGAGAGCGCCGCCCGCCACGAGGCCGGCTCCCCGAACGTCATCGGCGCCTACTCCATCGCGTCGGCCTGCAAGGCGCTCACCGAGGCCGGCTGGGACACCCTGGTCGCCCGTGAGCAGCACCTGATCGCCAAGGTGCGCGCGGGCCTGGCCGAGGTGCCGGAGGTGCGCGTCCTGTCCCTCTTCGGGGACGACGCCCCGCGCGTCGGCGTCATCTCCTTCGTCGTCGAGGGCTGGAACAGCTCCCACTTCGCCGCCGCGCTCTCCGCCGAGTACGGCATCGGCGTCCGCGACGGCCTGTTCTGCGCCCACCCGCTGGTGCGCACCCTGCTCGGGACCGACCCGCAGAGCCAGGGCGAGTGCGGCGCCCCCGAGGCGGCTCCGGGGGAGAAGTCCCTCAACGCCATTCGGGTGAGCTTCGGCGCGGGCACCCCGGACGAGCACGTCGAGCGTTTCGTGACCGCGGTCGCCGAACTGGTCCGGGACGGCGCCAAGTGGCGGTACCGCACGGAGGAGGGCCGCTGCGTGCCGGCGGTGTGAGCGGCACGCGCCCCGGCGGCGGCCCGCTCCGGCGGCGCGCGCTGCGGCGGCACGCGGCCGGCACGGGGCCGTGCCGAGGTACGGCTTTGCCGCGTGGGCGCGGAGGACCGGCGCGGAGCCGAACGCGCCCTGTCCGCGCACGCGGCGGACGATCGGGCGGCGGCGGCCGGCCCGGCGGCGCCCCCTAGACTCCCTCTGGCAGCAGCTAGACCGGGGGGAGCACGGAGTGCAGCCGTTGCGCGCAACCGACCCGCGCCACATCGGCCCGTACGAAGTCACGCACAGACTCGGCGCGGGCGGCATGGGCGAGGTCTACCTCGCCCGGTCCCGCACCGGACTGCGCCTCGCGGTGAAGGTGGTGCGGGCCGAGCACGCCGAGGACCGCACCTTCCGCGCCCGCTTCCGCCACGAGGTCCGCGCCGCGCAGACCGTCGGCGGCGCCGGCACGTACACCGCGCGGGTCGTGGACGCCGACACCGAGGCCGAACGGCCGTGGATGGCGACGGAGTTCGTGCCCGGCCCCAATCTGCGGGACGCCGTGCTGGACCACGGCGCGCTGCCCGAGGCGGCGGTGCGGATCCTCGGCGCCGCGCTCGGCGAGGCGCTGGCCGCCATCCACGCCAAGGGCCTTGTCCACCGTGACCTGAAGCCGTCGAACATCCTGCTGGGGCCGGACGGTCCCCGGGTCATCGACTTCGGGATCGTCCGGGCCCTGGAGGCCACCGCGCTGACCCGCACCGGGGCGGTCGTCGGCTCGGTCGGCTACGTCTCCCCGGAGCAGATCCGCAACGGCGGCCAGGTCGGCCCGCCGAGCGACGTCTTCTCCCTCGGCGCGGTCCTCGCCTACGCGGCGGCCGGCCGGGAGCCGTTCGGCGAGGGCCAGGACTCGGTGGTCCTGCTGCGCATCCTCACCCGTGACTTCGACCTGTCCGGCGTGCCGGAGGGGGTACGGCCGCTGGTGACGGCCTGCCTGCACGAGGACCCGCTGGAGCGCCCGGAACCGGCGGACGTGGTGGCCGGCACCGGACTCACCCCGGACACCCTGCGCGCCGGCCTCCGCCCGGGCTGGTACGGTCCCGCGGCGCGGCCGCGCCCGGCCCCCGACGACCGCCCCAGCGGCGTGGAGTACCTGGCGCCCGCCGTCGAACCCGTCACCTCGGTCACCACGGACGCCCCCGCGCGCCCCACCGACCCCACGGGCTCCATCCGCCCCGCCGACCCCACCGGCCCCGTCCGCCGGGCCGGCCCCGTCGCCCCCGGCCGCCGCCGGCTGCTGAAGGCCCTCGCCGGCGGATCCGTCGCCGCGGCCGGCGCGGGCGTCGGCGGCTGGCTGTGGCAGCGGGGGACCGGTGCCGAGGGCATGACCGGCACCTACCGGCCGCCCGGCGGGGCGGACCCGGACATGGCGAAGACCCCCGCCGCCCGGTCCGCCGTGCTGCGCTGGCAGTACGACCTCGGTGGCATCGGCGGTCTGGACGGCCCCTGCTGCGCGCTCTCCCCGGACGGTTCCGTCGTCTACGCCGGCACCTCCGGCGGTGTCCTGCACGCGATCTCCCGGAACGGCTCCAAGCGCTGGAAGGTCCGGCTCGGCGACGACGTCTCCACTCCCGTGGTCACCCGGGACGCGGTCTACTGCGTGGTGGGCTACGGCGACGAGCGCCGGCTGACCGCCGTGAGCCCGTCCGGCAGCCCGCTGTGGACTCGCGGCCTCGGCCGGCGGGCGTACGCCGTCCCGGTGCCGCTCGGCTCGGACGTGCTCGTCACCGTCGGCGGCACGGACGCGGGCGGGCTGCGCCGCTACGGTCCCGACGGCGGCGTGAAGTGGACCGCGCAGACCCCGGCCGGCCCCACCGGCACGCCCCTCGTCTCGGGCGGTGAGATCTACACGGGCAGCTTCGGCGACACCCTGCTGGCACTGGACGCGCGGGACGGGTCGCGGAAGTGGCAGGTGTCCGCGGGCACCGATGTCAGGGCCGTCGCCCTCGCGGGCACCACCCTGTTCGCGGAGGCTCCCGCCCTGCTCCAGGGCTTCCGTGTCGCGGACGGCCGGCGGCTGTGGCGCCGGGAGGCCGATTCCGCGGGCATGACCGCGGGCGGCCGTGCGCTGGCCGTCGGCACCGAGTCGGGGACCGTGTACGCCGTCCGGGCGGCCGACGGCTCCCGGGCCTGGACGCACGGCCTCGCGGGCGACCCCCGTGCGGTGGTGGCCGGCGGCACCGTGTACGCCCGTGCGGCCGACCGGGTCTGGGCCCTGGACCTGAACGGCCGGCAGCGCTGGAGCGCGAGCCTGGGCCGGGACGCGGGCGACGACCAGCACCTCCCGGTCGTGCGCGGCAGCCGCCTCTACGTGCCCTCGGGCACCGGCGTCGCCGCGGTGGACGTGAGCGGCTAGGGGTCTGCCTCCCTCGGGTGGGGCCGTACCGGACGGGACCGGAGTGAGACCGGATCGGACCGGGCCGGATCAGCGTGCCGGGGCCCGCGAGCCCGGCGTGATCGGAGGGGAGAGGCCCTAGTTGTCGAGGCCGATCGCGAACGCGGCCTCCAGGTCGTGCTGCGAGTACGTCCGGAACGCCACGTGGGTGTCGGTGCCCTCCACGCCGGGGATCTTGCTGATGCGGCCCGGGATGACCTCGGCGAGGTCCTCGTGCTCCCGGACCCGGACCATGGCGATGAGGTCGTAGGTGCCGGTGACCGAGAAGACCTCGCTGACGCTGTCCAGCGCGGCGATCTGCTCCGCGATCTCGGGGATCCGGTCCACGCTGGTCTTGATCAGAACGATCGCGGTGATCACGGCTGTTTCTCTCCCTCGGTGACCGGAGCTGGGGCGGCCTTCACTCTAGCCCTCCCGTCTCCCGCCACCGCCCTGCCGAGGCCGCCCCGGCAGTCCTTCCTTCCGCCGTAGCGCACGCACGCGTAGCCGAAGCCCAGCCCGAACCCCACCAGGTGCGCCAGATAGGCCACCCCGGGCCCGTCGGAGGCACGCCCCGCCGCCAGCCACTGCAGGGCCGCCCAGAACGGCAGCACCACCCATGCGGGGAAGCGCAGCGGCAGGAAGAACAGGAACGGCAGAAGACTGGTCACGCGCGCGCGGGGGAACAGGTAGAGGAACGCTCCGAGGACCGCCGAGATGGCTCCGGAGGCGCCGACCAGCGACTGCTCGGAGGCGGCGTTGGCCGCCGCGTAGCCGAGCAGGGCGAGACAGCCGCAGCCGACGTAGAACAGGGTGAACTCCAACCGGCCCATCCGTTCCTCGGTCATCGCCCCGAAGACGAAGAGGAAGAGCATGTTGCCGAGCAGGTGCACCCAGCTGCCGTGCACGAACAGGGCGGTGGCCGGGGTGAGCACGGCACCGGCCGGTCCGTCGAAGAGCTGGGCCGGGACCACGCCCCAGTGCCGGAAGTACGCACGCTGGGCCGCGAGCAGCGCGTCCCCCGAGCCGTATCCGGGGACCAGCCCGGAGGCGGGGCCGAGGGCGAAGAGCAGACAGCACAGGGCGATGAGGCCGTACGTCACGGGCGCCGAGGTGCCCCGGACCGCCCTGAGTGTCCTGCCGGCCGCCGTGCTCCAGGTGCTGATCATGACTACAGAGCATGACGTAAAGGGACGCAAGCTGACAGACCGCCTCGCCGCCGCGGACGGACGGGCGGCGAGTACCCGCCAGGCCGTAGGGTTACGAGCCACACGCGTCGGGTAGCGACGCGGACCGACACGAGAAGGAAGCGAACAGTCACCATGACGGTTCCCCTGCCGACGGCCACGACCCGCTGGCGCTGCACCTTGTGCGGCAACCTGACCCGGTTCGACGTGACCCGCTCGTCGAAGGTCGTCGAGTACGTCCACCTCGACCTGGCCGGGCAGCCGACGGTGGAGGAGCGCGAGGTGGTCAGTGAGACCATCGAGTCGGTGCGGTGCCGCTGGTGCAACGCGGTGGACCAGGTGGAACTCGTGGACAGGCCGGGCGCCGACTCCTGAGCGGAGCGGCCCCGGAGAGGCTCTTTCCGGTATTGGGGTGTGTGACGGATGGTGGAGACCGCAGGCGGGGGGCCGGGCGACGGCACCGCCGAGGTGCTTGACCGTCCGCTGCCCGACGGCGTGCGCCGGCGGGTCGTGCAGATCGTCTCCGACGGCTTCGGTGGGCTCACCGTGGCGGAACTGCCCGCCCAGTTGCGGCAGTACGCCCGGTTCGCACCCAATCGCCGGGCGAAGTTCGCCGGCAACGCGATGGCGGCTGCCCTGGAGAGCGATCCGCTGTTCCGGCAGCGGATCGGGGAGAAGTTCAGAGAGGCGCAGCCGGAACTCACCGGCGCCCTCGACTCCGGTTCCCCGCCCCCGGCCGCGGACCCGCTCGATGTGGCGGCTGCGGCCTATGTGCTGCGCCCGGCGGGCTGGGTGAAGCTGGTCGCCGCGGCCGGCGAGGAGGCTCAGCGCGCTGACGCCGAGCGGGCCGACGAGGAGAGCCGGGCCGAGCTGGAGCGGCTGCGCGCGGAGCTGGCGCAGGCCCGTGAGCACACCCGCGCCGAGACCGAACGGCTGCGCGTGGAGCTGGAGTCGGCGAAGAAGGAAGCGGAATCGCTTCACCGCAAGCTGCGCTCGGCGCTCAGCGACGTGAAGCGCGGGGACGCCGCGCTGCGCAAGGCGCAGGGGGAGATCGACGCCGTGCGCGCCGAGGCGCAGGCGCAGGTGTCGGCGGCGGAGAGCGAGTCCCGGCGGCTCAAGGCCCGGCTGGGCGAGGCCGAGGCCGCGCTGGAGGCCACCCGCCGGGCGGCCCGGGAGGGCCGCAGCGTGGAGGACATGCGGGTGCGGCTGCTGCTCGACACCCTGCTGGACGCGACCCAGGGGCTGCGGCGCGAACTCGCCCTGCCGCCGGTGTCGGTGCGTCCGGCCGAGACCGTGGACGCGGTCGAACCGGGACGAATGACCCCGAAGGACATCGCGGCGCGCGCCCTGTCGGAGAACGATCCGGCAATTCTCGACCAGCTTCTCGCACTGCCGCAGGCCCATCTGGTCGTCGACGGCTACAACGTGACCAAGACCGGTTATCCGCAGATGCCGCTGGAGAAGCAGCGACTGAGGCTGCTGGGCCAGCTCTCGGCGCTCGCCGCGCAGACCGGGGCCGAGGTGACGTGTGTCTTCGACGGCGCCGAACTGGCCGCGCCGGTGCTGCTCGCGCCGCCGCGCGGGGTGCGGGTGCTGTTCTCCAAGCCGGGTGTCACGGCGGACGAGCTGATCCGCCAACTGGTGCGCGCGGAGCCGCCGGGGCGTCCGGTCATCGTCGCCTCCACCGACCGGGAGGTCGCCGACGGGGTCGCCAAGGCGGGTGCCCGACCTGTGGCCTCTGCGGTGCTTCTGAAGCGACTGTCCTGAAGGTCCAACGGGCGTAACCAATGCCCGAATTGGCCGTATCGTCGCGCAACGTAGCGTCAGTCGCGCATCACTGCATGTGAGTTCTGTGCAAAGAATGCATTGCGTGACGGGATTTTTCTCTGTGAGGATTTGAACTGATCACAGCTAGGTCACTAGGGTCTGGGCTCGAACCTCCGAACGGGTGATCACTCACAAGAAGGAGTTCGTCCTCCGTGGCGTCCCACCGTCGACCCAAGCAGCCGAGCCGCACGCGCGTGACCGTGCTCACCACCGCTGCCGCAGCTGCCGTCGCGCTCAGCGCCAATGCCGCCAACGCCGCGCCGAGCGAGAAGCTCAGCAAGAGCGAGGTCAAGGCGAAGGTGGACAAGCTCTACGAGCAGGCGGAGCAGGCGACCGAGAAGTACAACGGCGCCAAGGAGAAGCAGCAGAAGCTGCAGAAGGAAATCTCCACCATCCAGGACAACGTCGCCCGCGGCCAGGAGGAGCTCAACAAGCTGCGCGACGGCCTGGGTTCGCTGGCCACCGCCCAGTACCGCTCGGGCGGCATCGACTCCTCGGTGCAGCTGTTCCTGTCCTCCGACCCGGACGACTTCCTCGACAAGGCCTCCACGCTCGACCAGTTGAGCAGCCAGCAGGTCGACGCGCTGAAGAAGATCCAGGACAAACAGCGCGAACTCGCCCAGGAGCGGGCAGAGGCCACCGAGAAGCTCAAGGACCTCTCGGCCACCCGCACCGAACTGGGCAACAAGAAGAAGGAAGTCCAGGGCAAGCTCGCCGAGGCGCAGCGGCTCCTGAACACCCTGACGGCCAAGGAGAAGGAGCAGCTCGCCCAGGAGCAGCAGCGCGCCAACCGCTCCTCCACCGACCGGGTGGACCTCGGCGACACCCCGCCCGCCTCGGGCCGTGCCGCGGCCGCGTTCTCCGCCGCCCAGAGCAAGATCGGCACGCCTTACGTCTACGGCGCCTCCGGCCCGTCCTCCTTCGACTGCTCGGGCCTGACCTCCTGGGCCTACGCCCAGGCCGGCGTCTCCATACCGCGCACCTCCGAGGCGCAGGCCGGCATCGGAACCCGGATCGGCTCGGCCAGCCAGCTCCAGGTCGGCGACCTGGTCTTCTTCTACGGCGACCTGCACCACGTGGGCCTGTACGCCGGCAACGGCCAGGTGCTGCACGCCCCGCACACCGGTGCCGTGGTCCGCTACGAGTCCATCAACAACATGCCGTTCCAGTTCGGCGTCCGGGTCTGACACACCCGTACCACCCGGACACGATGGCGCCCGAACGGGCGAATCGCCGGAACCGAAACTGACTCCACGCCCCGCCGGTGACCTGCGTCAGCGGCGGGGCGTCACTGTGTGTTGACTCCGGGGTCTTTGGCCCGCACCCGTCCGCACGGCTACTGTCTGCCGCGTTTCCCCGGCGCCGGGGCCTCCCCGTCCCCGGCGCCGGGGAACGGTCTGTGTCCGCCAGCAGAAGGACTGCCGTGGGGTCCCATCGTCGCCTTGCACCGTCCGGATTCGACCGGGGCGCCGCCGCTGCCCTGTGCATGCTCTCGGCCGCGGCCGCCGCTCTCGGCGCCGTACCGGCGCAGGCGGCTCCGGACGCCGACACCCGTACCGAGGTGGACCGCCTGTACGTGGAGGCCGAGAAGGCGACCCAGGCGTACGACAAGGCCGACGAGCGCGCCGGCGAGCTGCGCCGGGAGGTGCGCACCGCCCAGGACCACATCGCCCGGCAGCAGCTGCGCGTCAACGACCTGCGCGACCAGCTCGGTTCGCTGGCCGGCGCCCAGTACCGCGCGGGCGGCATCGATCCGGCGGTCGCCCTGCTCTTCTCCGCCGACCCCGACGACTACCTGGACAAGGCGGCCACGCTCGACCGCATCGGCGCCCGGCAGGCGGGCCGGCTCAGGGAGTTGCAGTCCGCGATGCGCGAACTCGCCCAGGAGCGCGCGGAGGCGGCGGACAAGCTCGCCGAGCTGGAGAAGAGCCGCAAGGCCGTGGCCGCCCACAAGCGGACCGTGGAACGCAAACTCGCCCGGGCCCGGCAGCTGATCAACGCCCTGCCCGACGCCGAACGCGCCGCCTACGACCGGGCCTCCCGCGGTGGCCGCACGGCCCTGCCCGACCCGGCCGGCGCTGCCGCCGACGGCCGCGCCGCCGCGGCCCTGGCCGCCGCCCGCGCCGCCCTCGGCCGCCCCTATGTGTGGGGCGCCAACGGCCCCTCCGGCTTCGACTGTTCGGGCCTGATGCAGTGGGCGTACGCGCACGCCGGCGTCCATCTGCCGCGCACCTCGCAGGAGCAGCGGTTCGCCGGCCGGCAGGTCCCGCTCTCCCAGGCCCGCCCCGGCGACCTGGTCGTCTACCGGTCCGACGCCAGCCATGTGGCGATGTACGCCGGTCACGGCCAGGTCATCCACGCGCCCTACCCCGGCGCTCCGGTGCGCTACGACCCGGTCGGGATGATGCCGGTCTCCTCGGTCACCCGGCCCTGACCGCGCCGCTCGCCGTACGATCGGGAAGTGGCTGGTCGCAGACGGGCGTGGAGCATCGGGGCCGTAGGGCTCGGTCTGCTGCTGCCGCTCGCCGGCTGCGGCGGCGGCGGAACGGCCGGCGACCCGGCCCGGGCCGAGGTGCAGCACGTGCTCGACCGGCGCTCGGCGGCCCTGCTCGGCCACGACGAGACGGCCTACGGCGCCACCGGCACCCGCACCGAGTACACCCGGCTGCGCGCCCTCCCGCTGGCCTCCTGGAGCTACAAGGTGACCGCTCTGCGGCGCACCGCCTCCGGTGCCACCGCCGACGCCGACCTGCGCTACCGCGTCGCCGGCTACGACCGGGCCCCCGTCGACGCCCGCCGCACCCTCACCCTCGGCCGGACCGCCGACGGCCGCTGGTACGTCACCGCCGACCGGCCCGCGCGGAAGGCCGGGCAGCAGCTGTGGGACCAGGGCGCGGTGACCGCCGCCCGGGGCGCGCACAGCCTGGTGCTCGGCACCGGCGGGTCCGCCGCCGGCCTGAAGGAGTTCGCCCGGCTGGCCGACCACGCGGTCCCGGCCGTCTCCGGGGTGTGGGGCACGCGGTGGAGCCGCCGGGTCGTCGTCCTCGTGCCGCGGACCCTGGCGGGCATGGCGGCCCTGCTCGGCTCGCCCGCCGCCGAGTACCGGGGCATCGCGGCCGTCACCACCGGCGAGGCGGGCGCCTCCGGCCGGGCGCCCGCGGACCGGGTGGTGGTCAACCCGGAGGCCTACGCCGTGCTCGGTGACATCGGCAAGCAGGTCGTCCTCACCCACGAGACCACCCATGTCGCCACGCGGGCGAACACCACCGCCGCCACCCCGCTGTGGCTCTCCGAGGGCTACGCCGACTGGATCGGCTATCTCGGCACCGGCCGGACCGCGCGGGAGGCCGCCCCGGAACTCGGCCGGGCGGTGCGCGACGGTGAGCCGCCCGAGGCGCTCCCCACCGACGCGGACTTCGGCTTCACCAGCGAACCCACGAAGCTGGCGCGGGCGTACGAGAGCGGCTGGCTGGCCTGCCGGATGATCGCCGACCAGTGGGGCCCGGCCCGGCTCGGCGCCTTCTACCGGGCCGTCGGCGCCCACGGGAAGCGGGCGGGCGCGGTCGAGACGGCGCTGGAGAAGGTGCTCGGCACGACACCGCGGGAGTTCACCGAGCGCTGGCGGGACTACGTCACGGCACAGCTCGACTGAGCGGCGGGGCCCCGTGACGACGTAGCCCGACCGGGCTGCGGGACCCCGTGACGACGTAGCCCGACCGGGCTGCGGGACCCCGTCACGGTGCGGCTCGGCCGAGTGCGTCGATGGCCTCCCGCAGCCATGTCCGTTCCGCCTCCCCGGTGGCCCGGGCGACCCGGAGCATGCCCTCCCGGAACAGGTCCCCGGCCCCCTCCGCGCGCACCGGCGCGCCCTCCCGGTAGAAGAAGCTCGCCGGCGTCAGGAGGAAGTCCAGCCGGCGGCGCAGTACGGCGGCCTGCTCGGCGGGGTCGTCCAGGTGGCGCAGGAAGGCCAGGACCGTGTTGAAGCGGACCTGGTCGGTGATCTCCGCCTGCTTGGGGGCGCGCAGCCGCGCCATCAGCTCCGCGCGGCCCTTCCCGGTGAGGGACAGCACCCGGCGCGGAGCGGCGCTCGCGCCCTCCTCGGTGTGCTGGTCCAGCAGACCGGCGGCGACGAGCCGGTTGATGGCCGGGTACAGGGCGCCGTCACTGACGGGGCGGACATGCCCGCTCAGCGCCTTGATGCGCTCCTTCAGCTCGTAGCCGTGCAGGGGTTCCTCGGCGAGGAAGCCCAGGATCGACAACTCCAGCACGCGGTCTCCTCCTTGCGGCGGGCGAGGGGAACATGCTAGCTCTTATCGAGCTACCTCGATTCGAGGTAGCTCGATAAGAGGGGGATCTCGTGAACGCCCACCGCGGACAGCTCGTCTCGCTCGCCCGCCCCGTCTACTTCTCGCTCCTCGCCTCGGTCGCCTCCGGGATCATCAACACCGTCTGGGTCTCCCGCTGCGGCGGCGCCGCCGTGGCCGCCGTCGCCGTCGCGACCAACACCGAGAACGTGCTGCTCGGCGTCGCGCTGGTGTTCGCCTCGGGTACGACGGTGCTGGTGGCGCATGCCCGGGGAGCCCGCGACCCGGCCGCCGTGCGGGCCGCCGTACGCGGGGGCCGGGCGCTGTGCGCCGTGGTCACCCCCGTGGTCGCGGTGGGCGGCTTCCTGCTGCGCGAACCGCTGGCCGCCCTGGTGCTCGGCGGCGGCGACGAGGGGGCACGGCGCCTGGCCGCGGCCTACTTCGCGATCTCCCTGCCCGGCATGGCCGTCTTCTTCGCCCAGCAGCTCGTCGACGGCATCCTCAAGGGCATCGGCGACACCCGCACCCCGATGCGGCTCGCCCTGCTGGCCAACGGGCTGATCCTGCTCTGCGACCCGTTCCTGATCCACCGCTGCGGTGTCCAGGGCGCCGCGCTCTCCACCGTGCTGTGCCGCGGCGTGGCCCTGGCCGTGGGGCTGCGCGTCCTCGGCCGCCGCGCACCCCTGCGCGCGGCGGCCGGGACCCGCCCCGCGGAAGGCGTCCGCACCGCCCTGCGCCGCACCCTTGCCACCGGGCTGCCCATGTCCGCCGACTTCACCGTGCGGCAGGGCTCGGCCCTGGTCCTGGTGGCGATCGTCGCCCGGCTCGGGGTGACGGCGGTGGCCGGGTACTCGATCGCCTACAAGGTGCTGTACGTCGCCACGATGGCCTTCTACTCGGTGCGCCAGGCCGCGGCCATCCACACCGCGCACACCCGCGGCGCGGGACTGGACGCGCGCCGGGACATCGGCCGCCAGGCGGTGCTCCTGTCCGGCACGCTCGGCCTGCTGTCCGCCGTGCTGTTCGCCGCGGCCGCCCCCTGGATCACGGCCGCCTTCGGCGCCGGCCCCGAGGTCGCCGGCCAGGGCGTGCTGTTCCTCCGCTGCATCGGCCCCTACCTGCTGCTGATGGCCTGCTTCATCGCGCTCGGCGGGGTCTTCGAGGGCGGCGGCGAAGCGCCCGCGCTGCTCCGGGTCACCCTGCTCGGCACGGTCGTCCAGCTGCCGCTGGCGTACGGCCTCACCGGCCTCGGCCTGCCCGGCGTCTGCCTGGCGCTGGCCCTCGCGATGGCCGTGCAGTGCGCGGCGGCCGTCGCGGTGCTGCCCCGGAGGGCCCGGCGTCAGGAGGAGACCGGGGTCTCCTCGGCCCGGGTGGCCTGAGGCGGGAAGGGAGCGGCCCCGGCCGGGGCGACCGTCGCGCGCCACAGCCGGCGGGCCGCCGTGACCGTGGCCGCGACGAGCAGGCCGTTGCGCAGCGCCAGCAGGGTGATGCCGTACCAGTCGCTCAGCACCACGTGCGAGAAACCGAGCGGGAACTCCAGGACCGTCACGAAGGACGCGAGCAGGATCAGCACCGCGGGCGCCCCCATGCGGCTCGCCCGGTGCGACAGGCAGACGGCCGCCAGGCCGACCAGCCACACCAGGTACTGCGGGCTGATCACCCGGCTGGTCACCGTGAACAGCAGCACCGCCGTGAGAGCCGCGTCGGCGAGGACGTACGGGGCCGGGCGGCCCGCGCGCAGCCGCCACAGCAGCAGCCAGCCGAACGCGGCCCCGGTCAGCACCAGCGCCGCCGTGCTGACCTGGGCCACCCACGGGCCCAGGAACTCGATCGAGCCGTAGTTCAGCAGCACCTGGCCGTCCCAGCCGAAGTGCCGGGCCACATGGAAGACCAGGGCGCCCAGCGACTCCACCTCGGTGCCCCGGTCCCGCTGGAAGGTCAGGAACGCGAAGGCGCCCGGCATGGTCACCGTGAACAGCAGCGCGACGCCCGCCGCGGTCGTCGCCGCCGCGGCCCAGGCCCGCCGTCGCACGGCACCGACCAGCAGCAGCGCCGGCCACACCTTCAGCAGCGCCCCGAGCGCGGTCAGCGCGCCCATCGCCCGCGGGTGCCTGACCCCGGCCAGCAGCGCCGCCACGGCCACCGCGGTCACCATCACGTCGTAGCGGGCGTACACGGTCGGCCCGAGCAGCGGCACGCCCGCCACCCAGACCCAGGCCCCGCGCGACGACCGTCCCGGACCGCGGCCGGCGTACCGCAGCAGGGCCAGCACGACCAGGTCGGCCACGCAGGCCAGCACGAAGAAGGCGTGCGCGTACGACAGGAAGGGCAGCACGGCGGGGGAGAGGATCGCGAGGGCGGCGGCGGGCGGGTACTGCCAGGTCACGTCGTCCAGAGGAAACGTTCCTTGCCGTAGCGCCTCGTACCAGCCGCGGTAGATCACCGACACGTCCGAGGTGACGTCCGGGCCCGGGAAGGCGTACACCCGGAAAACGAACAGCAGCAGCACCACGCGGGTGACGCCCCAGGTCGCGAGCAGCCATGCCGACGACCGCCCGGTGCCCTTCGTGTCCACGTGATCCCCTGCCGTCCGATTTCCGTGCCCGTTCGAATCCGCTTCGAGCGACCATGATGTCCTGCGACCCTGTGCGCCTGCCACAGGCCCGGCCGCGCCCGGCCGGGGGAGGGCCCATTCGGTAGGGTCGGCGGCGATGCACAAGACCCTGATCGTCACCAACGACTTCCCGCCCCGGCCGGGCGGCATCCAGGCCTTCCTGCACAACATGGCCCTCCGCCTGGACCCCGGCCGGCTGGTCGTCTACGCCTCCACCTGGAAGCGCGGCCGGGAGGGCGCCGAGGCCACCGCCGCCTTCGACGCCGAGCAGCCCTTCACCGTCGTGCGCGACCGTACGACCATGCTGCTGCCCACCCCGGGGGCCACCCGGCGGGCGGCCGGGCTGCTGCGTGAGCACGGCTGCACCTCGGTGTGGTTCGGCGCGGCGGCCCCGCTCGGCCTGATGGCGCCCGCGCTGCGCCGGGCCGGCGCGCAGCGGCTGGTGGCCACCACCCACGGGCACGAGGCCGGCTGGGCCCAGCTGCCCGCCGCCCGGCAGCTGCTGCGCCGGATCGGCGAGTCCACGGACACGATCACCTACCTGGGCGAGTACACCCGCTCCCGGATCGCCGGCGCCCTGACCCCGGACGCGGCCGGCCGGATGGTGCAGCTGCCGCCCGGGGTCGACGAGAAGACCTTCCACCCCGGCTCCGGCGGCGACGAGGTCCGCGCGCGGCTCGGCCTCACCGACCGGCCGGTCGTGGTCTGCGTCTCCCGGCTGGTGCCGCGCAAGGGCCAGGACACCCTGATCCGGGCCATGCCCCGCATCCTCGCCGCCGAGCCGGACGCCGTGCTGCTGAT
The DNA here is from genome assembly GCF_016741855.1 of Streptomyces musisoli. Classification (GTDB taxonomy): domain Bacteria; phylum Actinomycetota; class Actinomycetes; order Streptomycetales; family Streptomycetaceae; genus Streptomyces; species Streptomyces musisoli. The sequence continues at coordinate 109,731 of NZ_JAERRH010000005.1, forward strand.
CGTCGGCGGCGGCCCCTACGAGCAGGACCTGCGCCGCCTGGCCCGGGAGACGGGCGTCGAGGCGTCCGTCCGCTTCACCGGTGCCGTGCCCTGGTCCGAGCTGCCCGCGCACTACGGCGCCGGGGACGTCTTCGCCATGCCCTGCCGCACCCGCCGCGGCGGCCTGGACGTGGAGGGTCTCGGCATCGTCTACCTGGAGGCGTCCGCCACCGGCCTGCCGGTCGTCGCGGGCGACTCCGGCGGCGCGCCGGACGCGGTGCTCGACGGGGACACCGGCTGGGTGGTCCGGGGCGGCGAGCCGGCCGAGGCCGCCGAACGCATCGTCGCCCTCCTCGGCGACGCCGGGCTGCGCCGCCGCATGGGGGAGCGGGGCCGGCAGTGGGTCGAGGAGAAGTGGCGCTGGGACCTGCTGGCGGACGGGCTGAAGGCACTGCTGTAGCGCGGCGCCCCGGAAGGGGACCGGGGCCTTGCCGGCGTGCGGCCCCGGCGCGTGGGCGCGCCGGGTCGCGCGCGGTCTGAATCGCCGGCGACGATTCCGCGGCACCCCTCTAGGCGGAACCGAAAAATCCGCACATGCTGCGCAACATGACAGCAAAACTGATGCAACGTCAGCTGACAAGACGTCACATACTCGGAATGGCCGCCCTCCAGACGGCGGCCACCCTCGGCTTCACCCGCGTCGGCCTCCAGTCGGCCCGTGCGGCCGAGCCCGACGCGGCCGAGTCCGCCCCGGCGATCGTGGTCGGCTCCGGCTACGGCGGTGCCGTCGCCGCCCTCCGCCTCGGCCAGGCCGGCATCCGCACCCTCCTCCTGGAGATGGGCCGGCTGTGGAACACCGCCGGCCCCGACGGCAAGGTGTTCTGCTCCACCACCGCCCCCGACCAGCGCTCCATGTGGTTCCGCACCCGCACCGAGGCCCCGCTGGCGAGCTTCCTCTGGCTGGACCTGGTCAACAAGGACATCAGCCCCTATCCCGGCGTCCTCGACCGGGTGCACTACGACAACATGTCCGTCTACGTCGGCCGCGGGGTCGGCGGCGGCTCCCTCGTCAACGGCGGCATGGCGGTCACGCCCCTGAAGTCCTACTTCACCGAGCAGTTCCCGACCGTGGACGCCGACGAGATGTACGGCACCTACTACCCGCGCGCCCGCGCCATGCTGGGCGTCAACACGATCGACCCGGCCTGGTTCGAGTCCACCGACTGGTACCGGTTCACCCGCACGTCACGGAAGGCCGCCGGCAACGCGGGCCTGAAGACCACCTTCGTGCCCAACGTCTACGACTTCGGCCACATGCGGCAGGAGGCCGCCGGCACCGCCCCGAAGTCCGCCCTCGCGGGCGAGGTCATCTACGGCAACAACCAGGGCAAGCGCAGCCTCGACAAGACCTACCTGGCCGCCGCCCTCGGCACGGGCAACGTCACCGTCCACACCCTGGAGAAGGTGAGGTCCGTCAGCCGGGCGGGCGACGGCTCGTACGTCCTGACCGCCGACCGGATCGACACCACCGGCGCGGTCGTCGAGACCAAGGAGTACAGCTGCACCTACCTCTTCCTCGGCGGCGGCAGCCTCGGCACCACGGAACTCCTCGTCCGGGCCCGGGACACCGGGACCCTGCCCGACCTGGACCCCGCCGTGGGCGCGGGCTGGGGCACCAACGGCAACACCATGCTCGGCCGCGCCAACCACGTCTGGGACACCGTCGGCGCCGACGAGGCCACCATGCCGGTGATGGGCATCGACGACTGGGCCAACGCCGACAACCCGGTCTTCGCCGAGATCGCCCCCCTGCCCATGGGGTTCGAGCACTGGATCAGCCTCTACCTGGCGATCACCAAGAACCCCGAACGGGCCTCCTTCACCTACGACTCCGCCTCCGGCGCGGTGAAGCTCGGCTGGACCGCCGCACAGAGCGCGGTGTCGGTGCGCATGGCCAAGAAACTGTTCGACCGGATCAACCTGGCCAACGCGACCATCTACCGCTACGACCTGTTCGGCTCCAGGAGCAAGGTCTTCGCCGACGACTTCACGTACCACCCCCTCGGCGGGTGCGTCCTCGGGAAGGCGACCGACGACTACGGCCGGGTGAAGGGCTACCGGCGGCTCTACGTCACCGACGGCTCGCTCGTGCCCGGCAACATCGGGGTCAACCCCTTCGTCACCATCACGGCCCTCGCCGAACGCACCATGGCGCGGGTCCTCGTCGAGGACACCGCGCCATGAGGCACCGCCGGGGTCACTTGGCGTAGATCGCCTCGATCTCGTCCGCGTAGTCCTTCGCCACCACGTTCCGCTTGAGCTTCAGCGACGGGGTGAGGTGGCCCGACTCCTCCGTGAACTGGGAGGACAGAATGCGGAACTTCCGCACCGATTCCGCCTTCGACACCGCGGCGTTGCCGTCGTCGACGGCCGCCTGGATCGCCATGTGCAGATCCGGGTCGTCACGCAGCGACGCCGCGGTGGAGCCCGCCGGCTTGCCGTGCTCGGAGGCCCACCGGCCCAGGAACTCCTCGTCGACGGTGACCAGCGCGCCCACGAACGGCCGCCCGTCGCCCACCACCATGCACTCCGCGACCAGCGCGTGTGCCCGGATCCGGTCCTCGATCACCGCCGGGGCGACGTTCTTGCCGCCCGCCGTGACGATGATCTCCTTCTTCCGGCCGGTGATCCTCAGGTAGCCGTCCTCGTCGAGGGTGCCGATGTCACCGGTGTGGAACCAGCCGTCGGCCAGCGCCTCGGCGGTCGCGCCCGGGTTGTTCCAGTACTCCCTGAACAGGTGCTCGCCGTGCAGCAGCACCTCGCCGTCGTCCGCGATCCGCACCACCGAACCGGGCAGCGGCTGCCCGACCGTGCCGATCTTCTGCCGGTCCCACGGGTTGAACGCGGTCGCCGCACAGGACTCCGTCAGGCCGTAGCCCTCCAGCACCGTGAAGCCGATGCCGCGGAAGAAGTGGCCGAGCCGCTCGCCCAGCGGGGCACCGCCGGAGATGGCGTACTCGCCGCGGCCGCCTAGGACCGCGCGCAGCTTGCTGTAGACCAGCCTGTCGAAGACCTTGTGCTTGACCTTCAGACCGAACGCCGGGCCCGACGGGCTGTCCAGCGCCTTGCTGTAGGCGATCGCCGTGTCCGCCGCCTTGTCGAAGATCCCGCCCTTGCCCTCCGCCTGCGCCTTGGCGCGCGCCGAGTTGTAGACCTTCTCGAAGACCCGCGGCACACCGAGGATCAGCGTCGGCCGGAACGCGGCCAGTTCGTCCGTCAGGTTCTTGATGTCCGGGACACAGCCCAGCTTGATCGGCGCCATCATCGGCGCGATCTGCACCAGCCGCCCGAAGACGTGCGCGAGCGGGAGGAACAGCAGCACCGAGCACTCACCGGTGCGGAACAGCGGGCGCAGCCGCTCCACGATGTTGCCGCACTCGGCGAAGAAGCTGCGGTGGGTGAGCACACAGCCCTTGGGGCGTCCGGTGGTGCCGCTCGTGTACACGATGGTCGCCGGATCGTCGGCCTTGGCGAGCGAACTGCGCTCCTCCACCGCCTCGTCCGACACGTCCTGTCCGAGCCGCCCCAGCTCCGCCACGCCCCCGGCCTCGATCTGCCAGACGTGCTTCAGCGCGGGCAGCGACTCGCGCACCGCCTCCACGGCCGCCGCGTGGGTGTCCAGTTCCACGACGCACGCGGTCGCGCCCGAGTCGGACAGGATCCACTGCACCTGCTCCGGCGAGCTGGTCTCGTACACCGGCACGGTGATCGCGCCCGCGCTCCAGATCGCGAAGTCGAACAGCGTCCACTCGTACCGCGTCCGGGACATCAGGCCCACGCGGTCGCCCGGCTGCACCCCGGAGGCGATGAGCCCCTTGGCGGCGGCGCGGACCTCGGCCAGGAACTCCCGGGCTGTCACGTCCTGCCAGGCACCCCCCGACTTGCGGGCGATGACGGCGACGTCGGGGTGCTGCGCGGCGTTTCTGCGGACGATGTCGGTCAGGTTGCCGTCCGCAGGGACCTCGTACAAAGCCGGAAGGCTGAACTCGCGCAAGACTGCTGCTCCTCATAGGGCGCCGGCGCCACGACGTTGTGCGATGCGACGGTGCGGTCCAAGGCTCGGGCAAGTGCTCGGGCGTTTCAGTGGTTGAAATCCAGAGCACGACTGGACTGCCCGGACGTTACCCGCCGGTATGGCGTCTAGGACAGGGGGCCCGGCGAGATGTTCGCTGCGTCACACACGTGGGCTTTCCTTCGCGCACAGTAGTCCACGGCCGAACCGACCGGCCAGTAACCGCAGGCCCGGCCGGCACTGTTCACCTGGACCGCACACGCCTACGCTTGATCGCCATGGCATCCACACGCTCAGGCAGCCGGCGCACCCGGGTCCACGTGGTCAGCGACGTGCACGGCAACGCCCGTGACCTGGCCCGGGCCGGCGAAGGCGCCGACGCGCTGGTCTGCCTGGGCGACCTCGTGCTCTTCCTCGACTACGCCGACCACTCGCGCGGGATCTTCCCGGACCTCTTCGGCAAGGAGAACGCCGACCGCCTCGTCGAGCTGCGCACCGCCCGCCGGTTCGTCGAGGCCCGCGAGTTCGGCGCCCGGCTGTGGTCCGGGATCGGCATCGACCGGGCCGCGGCCATCGAGAAGGCGGTGCGCAAGCAGTACGCCGAGCTGTTCGCCGTGTTCCCCACCCCGACGTACGCCACCTACGGCAACGTCGACATGCCGGCGCTGTGGCCGGAGTACGCCCACTCCGGCACCACGGTCCTCGACGGCCAGCGGGTGGAGATCGGCGGGTGGACCTTCGGCTTCGTCGGCGGCGGCCTGCGCACCCCGATGCGCACGCCGTACGAGATCGGCGACGAGGAGTACGCGGCGAAGATCGAGGCCGTCGGCGAGGTCGACGTGCTGTGCACCCACATCCCGCCGGAAGTTCCCGAACTGGTCTACGACACCGTGGCCCGCCGTTTCGAGCGGGGCAGCCGGGCCCTGCTGGACGCCATCCGCCGCACCCGGCCGCGCTACGCGCTGTTCGGACACGTGCACCAGCCGCTGGCGCGCCGGATGCGGATCGGCGTCACCGAGTGTGTGAACGTGGGGCACTTCGCCGGCACCGGCACCCCCTGGGCGCTCGAATGGTGAGGCCCCGGAGACGGGGTGAAGTCGGCAGGTCGGCGGCGCGGTAGCCTTCACGCTGCACACACGTGCGCAGCCCGGCGCACACAGTCCTCTCAACACGGCCGCATCCGGAGGAGCCACGGCGATGGCGGAACACACCAGTTCGAGCATCACGATCGAGGCGGCTCCGGCCGACGTCATGGCGGTGATCGCCGACTTCGGGCGCTACCCGGACTGGACCGGCGAGGTGAAGGAGGCGGAGGTCCTCGCCACCGACGAGCAGGGCCGCGCCGAGCAGGTCCGCCTCGTCATGGACGCCGGCGCCATCAAGGACGACCAGACCCTCGCCTACACCTGGACCGGCGGGCACGAGGTCTCCTGGACCCTGGTGAAGTCCCAGATGCTCCGCTCCCTCGACGGCTCCTACCTCCTCGAGCCGGCCGGCCAGGGCGCGACGGAGGTCACCTACTCCCTCACGGTCGACGTCAAGATCCCCATGCTCGGCATGATCAAGCGCAAGGCGGAGAAGGTCATCATCGACCGTGCGCTGGCGGGTCTGAAGAAGAGGGTCGAGTCGGGGGATAAGTAGGCACCCCCGATCCCCTCCCGCGCACGACGGTAGCGTTCACCGTCATGCGCACCATCCTGATCACGGGCCCGGGCGGCAGCGGGCGTACCACCATCGCCGCCGCCACCGCACTGCGCGCCGCGGCCGACGGCACCCGCACGCTCCTCCTCGGCGCCGACCGCACCGACACCCCGGGCGTGGCACTGGGCACCGGAACAGGACCGGCCCCCACCGAGGCCGCCCCGTGCCTCACCGTCTGGCGGCCCGACGCCACGGAACGGTTCCGGCAGGACCTCACCGCCTTCCAGGACCGCGCCGCGAACGTGCTCGACCTCCTCGGCGCCGCCCGGCTGGACGCCGAGGAGGTCACCCCGCTGCCCGGCGCCGAGGAACTCTCCTTCCTGCGCGCGCTGCGGGACGCGGCCCTCTCCGACCGGTACGACCTGCTCGTCGTCGACCTCCCGCCGCTCCCGGCGGCCCTCGCCCTGCTCGGCCTGCCCGAGGAACTGCGCCGCTACCTGCGCCGCCTGCTGCCGCCCGAACGGCAGGCCGCCCGCGCCCTGCGCCCGGTCCTCGGCCGGCTGGCCGGCGTCCCCATGCCCGCCGACTGGCTGTACGAGACGGCGGCCCGCTGGGACGTCGAACTGGCCGCGGTGGAGGCCGTCCTCACCGACCGGAACACCGCCGTGCGCCTGGTGGCCGAGCCCGGCCCGGCCGGCGCCGACGCCGTCCGCGCCGCCACCCTCGGCCTCGCCCTGCGCGGCCTGCGCACCGAGGCCCTGATCGCCAACCGGGCCCTGCCCGAGGCCGCCCCCGACAGCTGGCTCGCGGGGCTCCTCGCCCAGCAGCGCAAGACGCTCGCCGACTGGCGGGAGTCGTACGACGTCCATCCCGTGCCGCACCTCGGCCGCGACCCGCACGGCCCGGACGACCTCACCGCCCTCGCCGTGCCCGCCGTCAACCCGGTGGCCGACCCGGTCGAGTGGCCCGTCACCGACCGCATCGCCGAGGACGGGGTGCTGGTCTGGCACCTCCCGCTGCCCGGTGCCGTACGGGACGAGCTGGACCTCGTCCGGCGCGGCGACGAGCTGCTGATCACCGCCGGAACCTTCCGCCGGATCGTTCCTCTGCCCTCCGCCCTGCGCCGCTGCACCGTCGCCGGCGCCGGGCTCCGGGACGGTGAACTGCGCATCCGGTTCGCCCCGGACCCGGGCCTGTGGCCCGGCGCCGGACGGTGAACGGGACACGTCCGTTCGGGTACCGTCGTAAAGGCGAACCGTAGTCAGGAGTCCGCCATGAGCGAAGAGCGCCCCGCACCCGAACCCGAAGAGGGGCGGGCGGCCGACGCCGACGCCTGGGCCACGGCCTGCGCCGAGGACCTCGCCGCCGAGAAGGCCCGCCGCCACACCGAGTACGGACCGCCGCCGGGATCGGCCGCCGAGGAACTGAAGAAGCTCGTGGACTCGGTGGCCGACAAGCTGTCCGGCCTCCGGTCACCGCTCCTCGGGGGCCTCGCCGGACCCGCCGCCCAGCAGGTGGTGCGACAGGTCGTCCAGCAGGCGAAGGCCGCCGTGGAGCCCGTCATAGACCGCAACCCGGACGTCTTCGACCATCTGGCCGCGGCCGGCGGCGAACTGCTCGCCGCCTACCGCTCCGCCGTCCAGGGCCAGGAGCAGCGCTGGACCGCGCGTACGGCCGACCCGGCGGCCGACCGGCCGGACCGTCGCGACCGGGGTGAGGGCACCGGCCCGGGGGAACGCATCGACCTGGACTGAAGCCCTCCCGCGGCGGGGCCTCGGGTACGGTTGGCCGTAGCGGGGCTCGACCGAAACTGAGGGATTCATGGGACTCACCATCGGCGTCGACATCGGCGGCACGAAGATCGCGGCCGGCGTGGTCGACGAGGAAGGCAACATCCTCTCGACCTTCAAGGTGCCGACCCCCACCACGCCCGAGGCCATCGTGGACGCCATCGCCTCGGCGGTGGAGGGCGCGCGTGCCGGGCACGAGATCGTCGGCGTGGGCATCGGCGCGGCCGGTTACGTCAACCGGCAGCGCTCCACGGTGTACTTCGCGCCGAACATCGACTGGCGCAACGAGCCGCTCAAGGAGAAGGTCGAGGCCCGTACCGGCCTCCCGGTCGTGGTCGAGAACGACGCCAACGCCGCCGCCTGGGGCGAGTACAGGTTCGGCGCCGGCAAGGGCCACCGCAACGTCATCTGCATCACGCTCGGCACCGGTCTCGGCGGCGGCATCATCATCGGCAACAAGCTGCGCCGCGGCCACTTCGGCGTGGCCGCCGAGTTCGGCCACATCCGGATGGTCCCGGACGGCCTGCTGTGCGGCTGCGGCTCGCAGGGCTGCTGGGAGCAGTACGCCTCCGGCCGCGCCCTCGTCCGCTACGCCAAGCAGCGCGCCAACGCCACCCCCGAGCGCGCCGAGGTCCTGCTGGCGCTGGGCGACGGCACCCCCGACGGCATCGAGGGCAAGCACATCTCCATGGCCGCCCGCCAGGGCTGCCCGGTCGCCGTCGACTCCTACCGTGAGCTGGCCCGCTGGGCCGGAGCGGGCCTGGCCGACCTGGCCTCCCTCTTCGACCCGTCCGCGTTCATCGTCGGCGGCGGCCTCTCCGACGAGGGGGACCTGGTCCTCGACCCGATCCGCAAGTCGTACAAGCGCTGGCTGGTGGGCGGCAACTGGCGCCCGGTGGCCGACGTGATCGCGGCCCAGCTCGGCAACAAGGCGGGCATGGTGGGCGCGGCGGACCTGGCCCGGGAGCCGGACCCGATCATGTGACGCCCACTTCGTGAGTACACCCGCGCGGCCTCGGGGCGCGGGGAGCCACGCGACCGGCCGCGACGCACCGGCGGCCGCGCACGCTCCCCGCGCCCCGAGCCGTTGGGCGTACATTGATCCACATGGCGTTGCTCCCCAACTCCACGACGCAGCCCGACGGTTCGGCCCTCATCCGCGTCCTGAGCTACAACATCCGCTCGATGCGGGACGACACCGGCGCCCTCGCCCGGGTCATCACCGCCTGCGCACCCGACCTCGTCCTGGTCCAGGAGGCCCCCCGCTTCTTCCGCTGGCGCAAGAAGCTCGCCCGGCTCGCCGCCGCCTCCGGCCAGGTCGTCCTCACCGGGGGCGCCACGGCGGCGGGACCGGCGATCCTGTGCAGTCTCCGCGCCACCGTCGAGCGCACGGAGGACGTCCTCCTCCCGCTCACCCCCGGCCTGCACCGCCGCGGCTTCGCCACGGCCGTGGTCCGTTTCGGCGGTGCCCGCCTCGGTGTGCTCAGCTGTCACCTCAGCCTCCGGCAGGACGAGCGCCACGAGCAGGGCGCCCTGCTCCTCGACCGCCTCGCCGGGCTCGGCGTGGAACACGCCGTCGCGGGCGGAGATCTCAACGAACGCCCCGACGGCCGCACCTTCCGCCGCCTCGCGGCCGATCTCCAGGACTGCCGTACGGCCGCGCCCTGGGGCGGCGAGTACACCTCCACCCCCGCCGACCCCCACCAGCGCATCGACGCGATCTTCGCCACCAAGGGCGTCGAGGTGCTCGGCTGCGGCGTCCCGGCGGACCTGCCGGGCGTCACCCGGGCCGATCTGACCGCGGCCACGGACCATCTCCCGGTACTGGCCGCCCTGAGGATCCCGGCCGCCTGAACGACCGCCCGGTCCCCTCACGGCCGGCACCGGCCGGCGCGGAGGCATCGGGTACGCGCCGCGTGGTCCTCTCACGGGCGGCACCGGCCGGCGCGGAGGCATCGGTACGCGCCGCGTGCTCCCTCACGGGCGGCACCGGCCGGCGTCGGAGGCACCGGGCGCGCGGCCGAGGCCCCCCGCGGGGTCAGACCACCGCGCCGCGCCCGGGGTCGTCGTCCCCGTCGTCGTCCGTCCGCATCCGCGTCACCAGCGTGACGAAGCCGCCGAGGAAGCCGCCGATGCCGGCGGTCGCCAGCCACCAGGTCATCTCCCAGCCGAGTATCACCGCGAGCAGGAGCAGGACGGGACCGCCGACCACCCCGAGCCAGGCGAACCTGGCGGTCGTGTCCGCGGTCGGCAGCGGCGGCGGCTCCGGCGGGACGAAGTGGCCCTCGTCGTCCTCGTCGAAGTCGTCGTCGGAGGGCTCGGGCACCGTGTAGTCGCGCGGGCCGACGCCCGGCGCGAAGGACACCGAGCCGCCCAGCGGACGGGCGGACCCGCGGCCCGCGGAGTCGTCCGTGTCGCGCCGGGGCTCGCCCTCCGGATCCCTCACCTGGTCTTTCGCCCGGTCCTTCACCTGGTCCTTCACCTGGTCCTTCGCCAGGTCCTGCACGGCGTCCGTCGCCTGGTCCGGCTCCGGCAGCGCGAGATCCTCCACCGTCCGCGCGAGATCCTCCACCGCCCGGAAGGGCCGGGAGCCCGGCGGGTCCGGCGGTTCCTCGCCGTACCCGGCGACGATGGCCCGCCAGGCGGCGTCCTCGTCGAACGGCACCTCCTGCTTGTCCGGCTCGCTTCCCTCGCGGTCCTCACGGCCCCCGCGGTCCTCACGGTCGGAGTCGTGCTCAGCCAACTGCGGCCGTCCCTTCCTTGCCGACACTGGGTGCGAGCCGGCCCATGAAGGCGAGGCTCTCCTCGAAGATCCGGTCCGCATCCATGTCCAACGTCGCCACGTGGTAGCTGTGTTCCAGCACGATCTCCGTGACGTCCACGGACGACACCCGGCTCAGCACCCGCGCCGAGTCGGCCGCCGGGACGACATGGTCCTGGGCGCTGCGCAGCAGCAGCAGCGGCTGCGTGACCTGGGGCAGCTCGCCGTCCAGCCGGCGCAGGAACACCCGCAGGGAGTGCGCCGCGTGCAGCGGCACCCGGTCGTAGCCCAGCTCCGCCGCGCCCTCCTTCGCGATGTCGCTGGCGATGCCCTTCGTCGTCCGCACCAGGTGCCGGGCGACCGGAAGGGCGTAGGCCGACAGCCCGTGCACCTTGTTCGCCGGGTTGACGACCACCGCGCCCGCGACCCGCTCGCCGTGCCGGGCGGCCAGCCGGAGCGCCAGCGCACCGCCCATCGACAGGCCCGCGACGAACACCCGGGAGCAGCGCGCGGCCAGCACGCGCAGCTCGCGGTCCACCTCCGCGTACCAGTCCTGCCAGACCGTCAGCTGCATGTCCTCCCAGCGGGTGCCGTGCCCGGGCAGCAGCGGCACGGACACGGTCAGGCCGTGCGCCGCGTGATGCTCCGCCCACGGGCGCAGTGACTGGGGCGAGCCGGTGAAGCCGTGGCAGAGGAGGACCCCCACCTCACCGCCCTCGTGGCGGTACGGCTCGGCTCCGGGGAGAACTGGCATGTGCCTCACCGTACGCGACCGCACTGACACCGACCAGGGTCGTCGGGTCCATTGACGGTCCTCCGGGTTAAGGTCTCCTCGACGCAAACAGGAGGCACACGGGTGATGTACGGCACGATGAAGGTCGCGATCGGGGGGCCGCTGAAGGTCGCCTTCCGGCCTTGGGTGGAGGGCCTGGAGAACATTCCGGCCACGGGCGCCGCCATCCTGGCCAGCAATCACCTGTCCTTCTCGGACTCGTTCTTCCTGCCGGCCGTCCTGGACCGCAAGGTCACCTTCATCGCCAAGGCCGAGTACTTCACCACCCCGGGCGTGAAGGGCCGCCTCACCGCGGCCTTCTTCAAGGGCGTCGGCCAGCTCCCGGTGGACCGCTCCGGGGCGCGCGGCGCGGGTGAGGCGGCGATCAAGAGCGGTATAGAGGTGCTGGAGCGCGGCGAGCTGTTCGGCATCTATCCGGAAGGCACCCGCTCGCCCGACGGACGGCTGTACCGGGGCAAGCCCGGCGGCCTCGCGCGCGTGGCGCTCGCCAGCGGAGCGCCCGTCATCCCGGTCGCCATGATCGACACGGAGAAGATCCAGCCGCCCGGCAAGGTCGTGCCGAAGCTGATGCGGCCCGGCATCCGCATCGGCAAGCCCATGGACTTCAGCCGCTACCAGGGCATGGAGCACGACCGGTTCGTGCTGCGCGCCCTGACCGACGAGGTCATGTACGAGATCATGAAGCTCTCCGGCCAGGAGTACGTCGACATCTACGCCACCGCGGCCAAGCGGCAGATAGCGGAGGCGGCCAAGGCCGCCAAGGCGGCCAGGGAAGCGGAGAAGGCGGAGAAGAAGCAGGCCGACTCCTAGGCGGGGAGAACGGAAGAGCCGGGGGGACCGGGGGACATGCCCAAGCGCGAGCGTGAGGGGGCCGGAGGGCGCGCCGGCGGTGCGAGAGCGGGCGCGCGGCGGCCTGAAGGGCCGGGCACGGCCGGGCCCTCACCGTCGACCGGAGCGCCCGGAGGCGGACGGGCCGGGACACGGGGCGTCATGCGGATGTCGGTCGAGCTGCCGCTGTGGCGTGCGCTCGCCGGCTACCGCGTCCTGACCATGCTGTACGCCATCGGCCTGTGCGCCACCGCGTACGACCACTTCGTGCGGCCCTGGGTCGCCGTCGCCTACTACGCCGTCCTCGTCGTGTGGACCCTCGCCACCCTGCCGAAGGTGGCCAACGCGGCGAGCTGCACCCGCCGCTTCCTGGCCGCCGACCTGGGCGTCGCCCTCCTCGGCATCCTGCTCACCCCGGTCGCCGACAGCCACGAGCGGATCGCGGGCGGCGGCCCCACCCTGCCCTCGATATGGACCGCCGGCGCCGTACTCGCCTTCGCCGTCAAGGGCGGCTGGCGCTGGGCGGCCGTCGCCTCCACGGCCGTGGCCGCCGTCAACCTGGTCGAGCGCGGCCACCCGGCCCGGGACACCGTGCACAACGTGATCCTCGTCTGGGTGGCCTCCATCGCCATCGGCTACGTCGTGGAGGTGGCCCGCGCCTCCGAGCGCACCCTCGCCCGCGCGCTGGAGATCGAGGCCGCGACCCGGGAGCGGGAGCGGCTGGCCCGGGACATCCACGACAGCGTGCTCCAGGTGCTGGCGATGGTGAAGCGCCGGGGCACGGCCCTCGGCGGCGAGGCGGCCGAGCTGGGCCGGCTGGCCGGTGAGCAGGAAGTCGCCCTGCGGACGCTGGTGTCGGGCGGTCTGGTGCCGGTGTCCCGGGTCCCGGACGACCCGGCCGAAGGCGCCGTCGTCCGGGTGCTCCAGGAGCCCGGCGAGGACGCACCGGCCGGCCCGGTCGACCTGCGCTCCCTGCTCGCCCCCTACGCGTGCGCCCGGTTCAGCCTCGCCGAGCCCGGCGCCCCGGTGCTGCTGCCGGCGGCGGCGGCCCGCGAGGTGGCCGCCGCCGTGGGGGCCGCCCTGGACAACGTGCGCCGGCATGCCGGTGCGCACGCCCGGGCCTGGATCCTGGTGGAGGACGAGCCGGACGAGATCGTCGTCACCGTCCGGGACGACGGCCCCGGCGTCGCCGAGGGCCGGCTCGCGCAGGCCGAGGGCGAGGGCCGGCTCGGGGTGGCCCTGTCGATCCGGGGCCGGCTGCGCGACCTCGGCGGCAGCGCCGAGATCGTCTCCGTGCCCGGGCAGGGCACGGAGGTCGAACTGAAGGTACCGAAGTGCGCCGCGGGGGCGCGGGGGAAGAAGGCGGAGCGGTGATGACACAGCAGCAGGACCCGATCAGGGTGATGGTGGTGGACGACCACCCCATGTGGCGTGACGCGGTCGCCCGCGACCTGGCCGAGTCCGGCTTCGAGGTGGTCGCCACCGCCGGCGACGGCGAGCAGGCGGTCCGCCGTGCCAAGGCCGCCGTCCCCGACGTCCTCGTGTTGGACCTCAACCTGCCCGCCAAGCCCGGCGTCCAGGTGTGCAAGGAACTGGTCGGCCACAACCCGGCGTTGCGGGTGCTCGTCCTCTCGGCGAGCGGTGAGCACGCGGACGTCCTGGAGGCCGTGAAGTCCGGCGCGACCGGCTATCTGCTGAAGTCGGCCTCCACCGAGGAACTCCTGGACGCGGTGCGCCGGACCGCCGTCGGCGACCCCGTGTTCACGCCGGGCCTCGCCGGACTGGTCCTCGGCGAGTACCGGCGGCTGGCCGCCGAGCCCGCGCCCGCCCCGGACGCCGACGAGCCGGGCGCCCCCCGGCTGACGGACCGGGAGACGGAGGTGCTGCGGCTGGTGGCGAAGGGCCTGAGCTACAAGCAGATCGCCGAACGTCTCGTCATCTCCCACCGCACGGTGCAGAACCACGTCCAGAACACCCTCGGCAAGCTCCAGTTGCACAACAGGGTGGAGCTGGTGCGGTACGCGATAGAGCGCGGACTGGACGACGAGTAGGCCGGATTCCGACAACGCACCCGAATCACCCTTCCCGCCTCTCCCGATGTGACGCGGATCACCATTAGCGTGACTGAGCGTCAGGCAGGCATGGCGAAGGGACATTTCATGCGAGTCGGAGTACTGACCGGAGGCGGCGACTGCCCCGGGCTCAACGCCGTCATCCGGGGCGTCGTGCGCAAGGGCGTACAGGAGTACGGCTACGACTTCGTCGGCTTCCGGGACGGCTGGCGGGGTCCGCTCGAGAACGACACGGTCCGCCTCGACATCCCCGCGGTGCGCGGCATCCTGCCCCGCGGCGGCACCGTCCTCGGTTCCTCGCGGACCAACCCCCTCAAGGTGGAGGGCGGTATCCGCCGCATCAAGGAGAACCTCGCCAAGCAGGAGGTCGAGGCCCTCGTCGCGATCGGCGGCGAGGACACCCTGGGCGTCGCCGCGCGTCTCTCCGACGAGTACGGCATGCCCTGCGTCGGCGTACCGAAGACCATCGACAACGACCTGTCCGCCACCGACTACACCTTCGGCTTCGACACCGCCGTCAACATCGCCACCGAGGCCATCGACCGGCTGCACACCACCGCCGAGTCACACATGCGGGTCCTCGTCTGCGAGGTGATGGGGCGGCACGCCGGCTGGATCGCGCTGCACTCGGGCCTCGCCGGCGGCGCCAACGTCATCCTCATCCCCGAACAGCGCTTCGACCTCGACCAGGTGTGCGCGTGGATCACCTCCCGCTTCAAGGCGTCCTACGCCCCGATCGTCGTCGTCGCCGAGGGCGCCATGCCGAAGGACGGTGACATGGTGCTCAAGGACCAGTCGCAGGACTCCTTCGGGCATGTGCGGCTGTCCGGGGTCGGCGAGTGGCTGGCCAAGGAGATCGAGAAGCGCACCGGCAAGGAGGCCCGCACCACGGTCCTCGGACACATCCAGCGCGGCGGCACCCCCAGTGCCTTCGACCGCTGGCTCGCCACCCGCTTCGGGCTGCACGCCATCGACTGCGTGCGCGACGGCGACTTCGGCAAGATGGTCGCCCTGCGCGGTACCGACATCGTCCGCGTCCCGATCTCCGAGGCCACGGCCAGGCTGAAGACCGTGGACCCGAAGCTGTACGAGGAGGTCGGGGTGTTCTTCGGCTGACGCCCCGGCCCGGGCCCGGGGACCGCACGGCCCCCGGGTCCCCGCCCCGCCTCACCGCACCGTGCTCGCCCGCAGCCGGCCGATCAGCTCCCGGACGACCGCCGCGCCGTTCAGCGTGAGAACCGATTCCGGATGGAACTGCACGCCCGCGAACCCGGGGCCGCGCAGCGCGTGCACCTCGCCGTTCGCCGCGCGGCTCACCTCGACGCCGTGCGCGGCCAGCTCCCGGGCCGCCACCTCGTCGCAGCGCGCCACGAAGCTGTTGTAGAAGCCGACGGTCTCGCTCCGCCCGAACAGGTCGATCTCCGTCTGCGCCCCCTGGTACGGCACTTCCTTCCGTACGATCTCCAGGCCCAGCTCCGCCGCGATCAGCTCGTGCCCGAGGCAGACGCCGAGCACACCGTGCCGGTGCGCCCGTACCACCCGGGCGGTGAGGTCGCGCAGGAGCCGCATCCTGGGGTCGCGGAGGTCGGACGGATCACCCGGACCGGGGCCGAGGACGACCGGCCCCTCGTGCGCGAGCACCGCCTCCCGCAGTCCGGGCTCGTCGTACCGCCGGACGGTCACGTCGAGCCCGGCCGACCGCAGGACGTGCGCGAGCATCGCGGTGAAGGTGTCCTCGGCGTCGACGACGAGGGCGTGGCCCGCGAGTGCCTCGGACCGCTCCTGCATCCGCAGCCAGAACGGCGCGAGCGCGGCACGCCGGCCGTCCAGCGCGGCCCGCACCCGCGGATCGTCCGCCAGCCGGGGCCGCTCCCGCTCCCGGCGCGGCCGGGACGGCCGTACCCCGAGGGCGGCCAGCACGCCCGCCGCCTTCGCGTGGGTCTCCGCGACCTCGCCCGCCGGGTCGGAGCCGCGCACCAGCGTCGCCCCGACGGGAACGCGCAGCCGGCCGTCGGCACCGATGTCGGCGGTGCGGATCAGGATGGGGGAGTCGAGGGTCTGCGCGCCCCCGGAGTCCCGGCCGAGCAGGGCCAGCGCACCGGCGTAGTACCCGCGCCCCCCGGCCTCGTGCCGCTCGATCACCCGGCACGCGTTCTGCACCGGCGAACCGGTCACCGTCGCCGCGAACAGGGTCTCCCGCAGCACTTCCCGCACGTCCAGGGAGGACTTCCCGCGCAGCTCGTACTCGGTGTGCGCGAGGTGCGCCATCTCCTTGAGCCGGGGACCGACGACGACCCCGCCCATGTCGCCGACGGTGCACATCATCTTCAGCTCCTCGTCGACGACCATCGACAGCTCCTCGACCTCCTTGCCGTCGGCGAGGAACTGCAGAAGGTGCTCCGGCGTGGGCCCCGCGGCGGGATAGCGGTACGTCCCGCTGATCGGGTTCATCACGACGGTGCCGCCGGACATCCGCACGTGCACCTCGGGGCTGGCGCCCACCAGCGTCCGGTCCCCGGTGTGCACCACGAACGTCCAGTACGCACCCCGCTCGCCCTCCAGCAGCCGCCGGAACAGCGCCAGCGCGTCGGCGCGGCCGAACCCGGGGATGTCGCCCTCGTAGGTGCGCCGGATCACGAAGTTCGCGCCCGCGCCCCGGCCGATCTCCTCGCGCAGCACCCGGCCGACGATCTCGCCGTACTCCTCGTCCCCGACGTCGAAGCGCCCGCCCTCCACCCGCACCTCGTGCGCCGGGAGCTGGGCGAGCGCGTCGGCGAGCGGGATGCCGTACGACTCCTCGGGCGTCAGCACCAGCAGCGGGGTGCCGTCGTCGCGGACGTCGAAGCCGCGCTCGCGGATCTGCCGGAACGGGACGAGGGCGAGCCCCTCGTCGGGCAGGTCGGCGAGGCGGTCACGGCTGGTCACCGGGCCGAGCAGCACCTCCACCAGCTCCTCGTCGCGGCCGGGCGTGCGGCGGCGGAGCAGGGCGAAGGGGCGGGGGTCGGCGAGCAGGTCATGCAGGTCCACGGGTCGGGCTCCTTCTCGATCCTCCGGCGGAACGTCCGGCGGAGGGACTGACGGAGAGGAACGACCCCGGGAAACGCCGAAGGCCGCCCCTCGGGCGGCCTTCGCGAAGTCTGTGTGCGCGCGAATCAGTGGGCCGCCGGAGAAGCGGTCCACCACCAGTTCTGGGTCGAAAGCGCGAACATGCCGGGAACCCTACCGCACCCATCGCCCGTCCACCGGTCAGTCACCCCGTCTCACCCTTCGAGCCAGGGGGAAAAACATCCCACACGACCCCGTAATGTTTACGGGGTGACCGTGAACGCTAAGACCAGCCCCGGCGCTGGCAACACCTGGCGAAACCTGCCCGCGGCGCAGCAGCCCGAGTACCCCGACGCCGAGGCTCTGCGCGCAGTGATCGCGGACCTCGAGTCGTATCCGCCGCTCGTCTTCGCGGGCGAGTGCGACCAGCTGCGCGCCCGGATGGCGGCCGTCGCCAAGGGAGAGGCGTTCCTCCTCCAGGGCGGCGACTGCGCCGAGGCCTTCGACGCGGTGTCCGCCGACCACATCCGCAACAAGCTGAAGACGCTGCTCCAGATGGGTGCCGTCCTGACCTACGCGGCCTCCGTGCCCGTGGTCAAGGTCGGCCGCATCGCGGGTCAGTACTCCAAGCCGCGCTCCAAGCCGACCGAGACCCGCGACGGCGTGACGCTCCCGACGTACCGGGGCGACTCCGTCAACGGCTTCGACTTCACCGAGGCCGCCCGGATCCCGGACCCCGAGCGGCTCAAGCGCATGTACCACGCGTCGGCCTCCACGCTGAACCTGGTGCGCGCCTTCACCACCGGCGGTTACGCCGACCTGCGCCAGGTGCACGCCTGGAACCAGGACTTCGTGAAGAGCTCGCCGTCGGGCCAGCGCTACGAGCAGCTCGCGCGGGAGATCGACAACGCGCTGAACTTCATGCGGGCGTGCGGCACCGACCCGGAGGAGTTCAAGACCGTCGAGTTCTTCTCCTCGCACGAGGCGCTGCTGCTGGACTACGAGTCCGCCCTGACCCGGGTCGACTCCCGCACCGGCAAGCTGTACGACGTCTCCGGGCACATGGTGTGGATCGGTGAGCGCACCCGGCAGCTGGACCACGCGCACATCGAGTTCGCCTCGAGGATCCGCAACCCGATCGGCATCAAGCTCGGCCCGACCACCACGGCCGAGGAGGCGCTTCAGTACATCGACCGCCTCGACCCCGAGCGGGAGCCGGGCCGGCTGACCTTCATCGTCCGCATGGGCGCCGACAAGATCCGCGACAGGCTCCCCGAGCTGGTCGAGAAGGTCACGGCGTCCGGTGCCACGGTGGCCTGGGTGACCGACCCGATGCACGGCAACACCTTCGAGGCGGCCTCCGGGCACAAGACCCGCCGCTTCGACGACGTGCTCGACGAGGTCAAGGGCTTCTTCGAGGTCCACAAGGCGCTCGGCACCCACCCGGGCGGCATCCACGTGGAGCTGACCGGCGACGACGTCACCGAGTGCGTGGGCGGCGGCGACGAGATCTTCGTCGACGACCTGCACCAGCGCTACGAGACGGCCTGCGACCCGCGGCTGAACCGCAGCCAGTCGCTGGACCTGGCCTTCCTCGTGGCCGAGATGTACCGGGACCAGTGACCCGGTACCGCTAGGCGTCCTGGGGCGCGGATCACACCGGATCCGCGCCCCACCCACTTTTCCGGGTGCCGCGGGATGGGTAAGGTTAGGTTTGCCTCACCGGGAACGGGACGGCAAGAGACACGATCCCGTCGGGAGGTGAACCGCGTGTACGTCTGCAGTTGTTTCGGCATCACCGAGCAGCAGGTCCGCCAGCACGCGGAGAACGGCGCGTGCACCCCGCGCCAGATAGCCTCCGCGTCCAAGGCCGGTACCGACTGCGGTTCCTGTGTGCGCCGTATCCAGGCCCTCCTGGGCCGGGGCGCCTGCCCCCGCCGGGAGCTGATCGAGCGGCGTGCCCCGGCTCTCGAAGCGCTGGACGACGCCGCCTAGCGTCCGTGCCCGCCCGGTGGCCGAAGGAGCCGCCGGCGCCCGGTCAGGAGGCGTCCGGCTGGTTCTGCTCGATCAGGGTCGACAGGTAGAGCGCCTCACCCAGCTTGTCCACGAGTTCCAGCTGGGTGTCCAGGTAGTCGATGTGCTGCTCCTCGTCGGCCAGGATCGACTCGAAGATGTTCGCCGACGTGATGTCGTTCTTGTCGCGCATGATCTGCACGCCGCGGCGCAGCCGGTCGATGGCCTCCACCTCGATCTGCCGGTCGGCCTGGAACATCTCGGTCACCGTCTGCCCGACCTGGACGTGGAAGAGCCGCTGGTAGTTCGGCAGGCCGTCCAGCAGCAGGATGCGGTCGGTGAGGATCTCCGCGTGCCGCATCTCGTCGAACGACTCGTGCCGGGTGTACTCGGCGAGCTTGGTCCACCCCTTGTGGTCCTGGAGCTTGGAGTGCAGGAAGTACTGGTTGATCGCGGTCAGCTCCGCGGTCAGCTGTTCGTTGAGCAGTTCGATGACCTCGGGGTCGCCTTGCATGCGACGGACTCCTTCCGGACAACTGGTATCAGCCGATAGCGCCGCATGATGACACCGCCGGTGAAGATCGTCCAGTAAGTGCATACTTAGTAAATTAGTGCTGGCTTGCCCTAGTTATCCGTTTCGTCGAGTGGTGGTCAAGGGCACTGCCCGAGGTCTGTCAGGATGGATACATGGGTCATCCGGTGGAGCGAGAGTCTGGGGCAGTGGCAGGGTCCGAGCTTCCGCCGGGTCAGCGGCTCCAGCGCGGCTGGCCGGTCACGCACTACGGCCCCGTCCCCAAGTTCCGGCCCGAGCGCTGGGAGTTCCGGGTCTTCGGCGCCACCGCCGACGGCGACAAGCACACCTGGGACCACGAGGAGTTCACGGCCCTGCCGTACGCCACCGTGGTGGCCGATCTGCACTGCGTGACGAAGTTCAGCATGCTCGGCGCGGAGTGGGGCGGTGTCCCGGCCCGGGCGATCCTGGACCTGGCCCCGCCGGCGCCGGACGTCACCCATGTGATGGTCTGGGCGGAGTACGGCTTCAGTTCCAACCTGCGCCTGTCGGACTTCTCCTCCGACCGCGCGATCTTCGCCACCCACAAGGACGGCGAGCTGCTCACCGCCGAGCACGGCTTCCCGGTCCGCCTGATCGTGCCCCATCTGTACGCCTGGAAGGGGCCCAAATGGGTCCGGGGCGTGGAGTACATGACCGCCGACCGCCGCGGCTTCTGGGAGGAGCGCGGCTACCACAACATCGGCGACCCCTGGAAGGAGCAGCGCTACTCCTACCAGGAAGAGCCCGGGGACGGCCCCGAGCTCTGACTCCCGGCCCGCTCAGTGGTGGTACTGGTGCACGACCGCGTGTCCCTTGCCCCGGCCGATCATCCACTTGTTGACCGGGGTGGTCACCAGGAAGGCGATCACCAGCGAGATCGCCAGTGAGATCCAGAACAGCGGCTCACCGAGGGTCGCGTCCATCGCGGACGGCCAGACCAGGATCACGCCGTTGTCGATCAGCTCCATCACGGCGATGGACAGGGTGTCGGCGGCCAGCGCCACGCGCAAGGCCGTGCGGAAGTCCACGCCGGCGCGCAGGATCCCGCGCAGGGTGAGCGAGTAGCCGAAGACGAAGGCCAGGATGATCGCCAGCACCATCGTCGGCAGGTTGCCCCAGCCGAAGGCCGTCCCCAGGATCATGCCGAGCACCTCGCCGATGGCGCAGCCGGTGAGGCAGTGCAGGGTGGCCCGGGCGGCCGCCGGCCAGGTGGCCGCGGGCGCGTGACCCTGGTGCTGGTGGTGCCCGTGATGCTGCGCGTGCTCTTCCTGGTGCTGGTGCTGGTGCTGGTGCTGGTGCTGGTGCTGGTGCTGGTGCTGCCCGTGGTGCCCTTCGTGCTCGCCGTGTTCCGGGGCGTGGTGCTGCGCATGCTCGCCGTGCGTCTCATGGTGCTGGTGGTGCGTGTGCGCCGAGTGCTCCATGGTTTCCCCCAATGCAGAGTGACGGTTCCTCCGACAGGTGGGAACCGTATACCCCCTGGGGGTATTCCTCAACAGCTCAGGAATCCCGCAGTCTCTTCAGCCGCTCCACGTCCGCCGCGTGTCCCTCCTTGCCGCCGGGCGTCTCGATGACTAAGGGGACGCCCTCGGTCGCGGGGTGGGTCATGAGCGCGCGGAACGGGTCCTCGCCGATGTGGCCGGCGCCGATGTTCTCGTGCCGGTCCTTGTGCGCGCCCGCCACGTCCTTGGAGTCGTTGGCGTGGATCAGCTTCAGTCGGCCCTCGCCGACGGTGTCCACCAGCAGATCCAGGGTCTGGTGCATGCCGCTCGGCCCGGTCAGGTCGTGCCCGGCGGCGAAGATGTGGCAGGTGTCCAGGCACACGCCCAGCTTCGGATGGGCGTCCAGCGCCTCGAAGTACGGCCCGAAGTCCCAGGTCCGCGAGCACAGCGAGGCGCCCTGCCCGGCGGTCGACTCCAGCAGCAGGAACGGGTCGTCGTCATGGCTCAGCTCGTCCAGCAGCGGCAGCATGTGCTCGCGCACCTGCTTCAGCGCCACCTCCCGGGCCCGGCCGCCGGTCGCGCTCCCGGTGTGCACCACGACACCCAGGGCGCCGATCTCCCGGCCGCGCCGCAGCGAGTGCCTGAGCGACTCCACGGACCGTTCCACCGTGGCCTCGGTGTGCGAGCCGAAGTTGATCAGGTAGGGGGCGTGGACGTACGCCGGGATCGACTCCTCGGCGCACGCCGCGCGGAACGCCTCGTCCTGCCGCGGATTCCCGGCGGGCGTGGCCCAGCCGCGCGGGTTGGCGACGAAGACCTGCACGGTCTCCGCCTTCAGGTCGCGGGCGTACGTCAGGCCGACGGAGTGCAGGCCGCCCGCGACGGGCACATGGCCGCCGACGGGATTGCGGGGGAGGGAGGGCTGAACGGGACTCACCCGTTCAGGGTGTCACGTCCGTTCCCGCGCCCCGGCCGCGGTCCCGGTGAATCCGGTCACCGGATGGTCCCCGGTGAATCCGGTCACCGGATGGTGATCGTGATCGTCGACCCCTTGGGCGCCGTGTCGCCGCCCTCCACCGACTGCTCCTTCACGGTGTCGCCGAACAGCCCGAGCAGACCGCGGTCCTCGTCCACCTCGAAGCCCGCACCCTCCAGGGCGTCGTGGGCGTCGTCCACGCTGTCCCCGACCACGTCCGGGACCTCGATCATCTCCGGGCCCTTGGACAGCGTCAGCGTCACCGTGTCGCCCTCGGCGGCCTGGGTTCCCTCGGCCGGGCTCTGCGCTGCGACCTTGCCGCTGTCGTACTCGGAGTTGACCCGCTTGTCGGCGACCTTCACCTTCAGGCCGGCGTTCGTCAGTTCTTCCCTGGCGCTGTCCAGGTCGTCACCGGTGACGTCCGGCATGTCCACGGGGCTGCCCTTGCTGACGACCAGCGCGATCGCCGAGCCCGCGTGCCGCTTGGTGCCCGCGTCCGGCGTCGTACGGATCACCGAGCCCCGGGCGACGTCGTCGCTGAACTCGCGGGTGACCATGCCCGGCTCCAGGCCGTCCGCCTTCAGCCGCGCCTCGGCCTTGGCGCGCGGCTGCCCCTCCACGTTCGGCACGTTCACCGTCTCCGGGCCCAGTGACACGGTCAGCGTCACCGAGTCGTGGTCCCGGATGCGCGCGCCCGGCGCCGGGTCGCTGCCGATCACCGTGCCCCGCTCGACGGTGTCGCTGTAGGTGCGCTTGACCTGGCCGACGTCGAGCCCGGCCGACTTCAGCCGGTCCCTCGCCTGCGCCTCGGTCTTCGTCAGCAGTGGCGGCACCTTGGTGAACTGGCCGGAGTTGATGTACCAGACACCGGCGCCCACGCCGAACACCACCAGCACGGCCGTGATCAGCGCCAGCACCGTGCGCCGGGGCCGGGCCGGGCGCCGGCGGGGAGGCACGGGCGGGCTCTGGAACCGGGCGGTGCGGTCGAAGCCGTCGCCGGGTGCGTCCCCGGGTGCGTCCTCGTTGACGGGCAGTGGCCTGGGCACGGTCAGCGCGCGCGGGATCACGCTCGTCCGGTCCTCGGCGTTGTCGTGGTCCGCGGTCAGCGCCTGCGGCGGCAGCGCGTCCAGCTGCTCGTCGGTCAGCGGCCGGCGGGCCTCGCGCACCTGGGCGAGCAGCGCCACGGCGTCGTGCGGGCGGACGTCCGGGGTGCGGGCGGTGGCCGACGCGACCAGTTCGTCCAGCGTGTACGGCAGCCCGGGGACGAGCGCCGAGGGCGGCGGCACGTCCTCGTGGAGGTGCTTGTAGAGCACCTGGGCCGGGGAGTCCCCGGAGTGCGGCTTCGTGCCCGTGAGCATCTCGTACAGCACGACACCGCACGCGTACACGTCGACGCGGGGGTCCGTGGTGCCCTGCTCGATCTGCTCGGGCGCGAGGTAGGAGACGGTACCGAGCACGGCACCGGTCGTGCTGGTCACCGTGTCCACGGAGCGCACCAGCCCGAAGTCGGCGACCTTGACCCGGCCGTCGTCGCCTATCAGCACGTTCTCGGGCTTCATGTCGCGGTGCACGAACCCGGCGCGGTGCGCGGCACCGAGCGCGGCGAGCACCGGCTCCAGGATGTCCAGCGCGGCCCGCGGCTGCACGGCACCCCGCTCCCGCAGCACGTCCCGCAGGGTGCAGCCGGCGATGTACTCCATCGCCAGGTAGACGTACGACCCGTCGGTGCCCTGGTCGTAGACCTGCACCACGTTGGGGTGGTCGAGCCGGGCGACGGACTTCGCCTCCCGGATGAACCGCTCGACGAAGGCCCCGTCGGACGCGAGCGTCGGGTGCATCACCTTCAGCGCGAGAACGCGGTCCAGGCGGGTGTCCAGGGCCCGGTAGACCGTGGCCATCCCGCCCGCCGCGATCCGCGCGTCGACGCGATACCGGCCGTCGAGCACCTGCCCGACGAGGGGGTCCTGAAGGGTCGTATCCACGAGAGGCGAGTCTACGAGGGAGCACCGACACGACCGCCCCGCCCACCGGCATTGGAGCGGTACTGAAGCCGACCTGTGACGCTTCCCACGCACACGGCCCGGACCGACGGCAGAACCACCACCCCGCAACGGACAGCCGCCCCAGGCCCCTGACAGCGCCCCCTCACGCCCCGCCACCGCCGACAACGGAGCCACCGGTCCGCACGCGCGCCGCTCCAGACGTGTGCGGATCCCCACACAAGCCGATCCCCACGCGTGCCGATCCGGACGTGGCCGATCCGCGCGGACGCCGAGCCCTGCCCACCACGCCCCGCGGTCGCCGTGGTGGAGGCATGGATCCGGACGTGCGCCTGTCCCTGAGCAGCCCACGCCCCGCGGTCGCGTGCAGCCCACGGCCCGCGGTCGCCGGTGGTGGATGCGTGGATCCGTACGTGCGCTTGTCCCTGCGCAGCCCACGCCCCGCGGTCGCCGGCGCTGGAGTCGTGGATCCGGACCTGCGCCTGTGCCTGCCCACCACGTTCCGCGGTCGCCGGAGGTGGAGGCGTGGATCCGGACGTGCGCCATTCCTGTGTGCCCACGGCGCCATTCCTGTGTGCCCACGGCCCGCGGTCGCCGGTGGTGGAGGCGTTTCGCGGGTGGTTCAGCCTGTCAGGGGACGGTGACGGGTGGTGCGTGGGTGGGCAGGAAATGCCCCGCCGCCGCACCGGTCAGAACGCGGGACGCTCGGGATCCAGCACGGCCAGGCCCTCCGCAGGAGACGACGCCTCGGCGAGATACCGCCGCGGAATGCGCCCGGCCAGCCGAGCCAGCCGGCCCCCCTCCACCGCGTGCCGCATGGCGCAGGCCATCAGCTCCGGCTCCTGCGCCCGCGTCACCGCCGACGCCAGCATCACCCCGGCGCAGCCCAGCTCCATCGCCAGCGCCGCGTCGGACGCCGTACCGGCCCCCGCGTCCAGGATCACCGGCACGCGCGCGTGCTCCACGATCAGCTGGAAGTTGTGCGGGTTGCGGATGCCGAGCCCGGAACCGATCGGCGAACCGAGCGGCATGACCGCCGCACAGCCGACGTCCTCCAGCTTCCGCGCGAGCACGGGATCGTCGTTGGTGTACGGCAGCACCGTGAACCCGTCGTCCACCAGCGTCTCCGCCGCATCCAGCAGCTCCACCGGATCCGGCAGCAGCGTCCGCTCGTCGGCGATGACCTCCAGCTTGACCAGGTCCGTGCCCAGCGCCTCCCGGGCCAGCCGCGCGGTCAGCACGGCCTCCCCGGCGGTGAAGCAGCCCGCCGTGTTCGGCAGCACCCGGATGCCCAGCCGCTCCAGCACCGAAAGCACCGAGCCGTGCACGGAGGGGTCCACCCGGCGCATGGCCACCGTCGTCAGTTCCGTACCGGAGGCGATCAGCGCCCGTTCCAGCACCTCCAGGCTCGGCGCCCCGCCCGTGCCCATGATCAGCCGGGACGAGAAGGTCAGCCCACCGAGGACCAGGGGATCGTCAGCCATGGTTCAGCCTCCTTGCACGGCCGTGAGGACTTCGACACGGTCACCCTCGGCGAGGGCGGTCGTCGCCCACTGCGTGCGCGGGACGACGGTCTCGTTGACGGCGGCGGCCACCCCGCGCGGCGCCGCGGTCAGGGTCTGGACGAGGGAGTCCAGCGCGGTGCCGGCGGCCACCCGCCGGGGTTCGCCGTTGACGGAGATGGTGACGGAGAGGTTCATGCGGGCTGCTCCAGCTGTTCCATGAGCGCGGCGCCGAACCGCCGCGGGGTGAACGGGCGTGCCTCCTCGGGGAGTTCACCGGTGACCAGGGCGTGCGCCAGCACGTCCCCGGTGACCGGTGTGAGCAGCACGCCGTTGCGGTGGTGCCCGGTGGCCAGCAGCAGCCCGGCCAGACCGGACGGGCCGAGCAGCGGGGCGTTGTCGGGGGAGCCGGGGCGCAGCCCGGCCCGGGTCTCGGTGAGCGGCAGCTCGGTGATGCCGGGCACCAGCTCGTGGGCGTCGCGCAGCAGCTCGTACACGCCTCCGGCGGTGACGGTCGTGTCCCAGCCCACTTCCTCGGTGGTGGCGCCGACAACCAGTTCACCGTTCTCCCGGGGCACCAGGTAGACATGGCTGCCGCGCACCACGGCCCGCACGGTCCGGCTCAGGAACGGCGCGTACCGGCGCGGCACGGTCAGCCGCAGCACCTGCCCCTTGACCGGCCGCACCGGCGGCAGCAGCTCGTCCGGCACACCCGCCAGGCGCCCGCTCAGGCTTCCCGCGGCGAGCACCACCCGCTCCGCGCGCAGCCCGGTGCCGTCCGCCGTGGTGACCCCGACGGCCCGGTCCCGCTCCACGTCCAGCCGCTCCGCCCAGACGCGGTGGAAGACCACGCCGGCCCGCTCGCAGGCGGTCACCAGGGCCGCCGCCAGCCGGCGCGGGTCGACCTGGTGGTCGCCGTCGACCCGCAGCCCGCCGCGCACCCCCGGCGCGAGCATCGGCTCCAGCCGTCGGCACTCCCGCCCGGACAGCCACTCCGACTCGAGGCCCGAGCGCTGCTGGAGCGCATGGAGTTCGCGCAGGTGGGCGCGGTCGTCGGCGTCGAGCGCGACGGCGAGCGTGCCGCAGCGGCGATAGCCGAGGTCGTGGCCGGTCAGTTCGCTCAGCTCGGCCGCGAACGCCGGGTAGCGGCGGGCCGACTCCAGGTTCAGGGCGAGCAGGGTCTCCTCGCCGTAGTGCAGCTCGGTGACCGCGGCCAGCATCCCGGCGGCCACCTGCGCGGCCCCGCCCCCCGGCTCGGGGTCCACGACGGCCGTGGCGAGCCCGCGCTGCGCCGCCCGCCAGGCCGTGACCAGGCCGATGATCCCGCCCCCGATGACGAGGACGTCGGACGTACGTGACGACATGGGCGTTCAGCCCCTCCCTTCGCCGGCATGACCCGGATCAGGTTCGTACGGTCGGAGGCCGCCCAGCCTCCCTCTCAGCCCGGTGCGTCCGGGCTCCCGCGAGTGCTTGTACGGTGGCCACCCTAGCCCGCCGCCCCAGTCACCCGTAAGGGAGCCCCGCTTCATGACCCGGTCGCTCGACGGACTGACCTTCGCCCCCGTGTCGGACCAGGCCCCAGGTCAGGTGGGTACCCGCACCCGGTTCGCGTACCACGAGGAGGACGGCGGGATCTGGGCCGAGTACGCGGGCGGCGACGTCGTGCGCGGCCACCTGGTCGGCACCCGCGAGGCGGACCGGCTCGACTTCCGGTACGTGCAGCTCAGGACCGACGGGACGACCGCCTCGGGGCACTGCGTGTCCACGGTCGTGGAGCTGGCGGACGGCCGGCTGCGGCTGGAGGAGACCTGGGAGTGGGAGTCCGGGCCGGGCTCCGGCACGAGCGTTGTGGAGCAGGTCACCGAGCACGCCCCCTGACTGACTGTCCGTCATGTGTCTATGGTGATCAGGTGAGCGAGCAGACAGCGGAAGAGGGCACGTCACAGGGCCGGCACGTGGTCGTCGTCGGTGCGGGCATGGCCGGGGTGCAGACCGCGGTCGCCCTGCGGGAACAGGGTTTCCGGGGCCGTGTGACCGTCATCGGTGGCGAGCCGCACCAGCCGTACGACCGGCCGCCGCTGTCGAAGGCCGTGCTGCTCGGCAAGGCCGAGGACTCCGCCTTCGACGTGGACTTCGAGTCCCTCGGGGTCGAGCTGCGGCTCGGCTGCGAGGTGCAGGGCCTCAGGCCCGCCGCGCACGAGCTGGACACCGAGTCGGGTCCGGTCCCGTACGACGTCCTGGTCGTCGCCACCGGCGCCGAACCGATCACGCTGCCCGGTACCGAGGGCGTGCCCGGGGTGCATCTGCTGCGCACCCTGGACGACGCCGAGCGGCTGCGGCCCGTGCTCGCCCGGCAGCACGACATCGTGGTCGTCGGCGCCGGCTGGATCGGCGCCGAGTTCGCCACCGCCGCCCGCGAGGCCGGCTGCGCGGTGACCGTCGTGGAGGCCGCCGGCCACCCGCTCGCCGGTGCGCTGCCCGCCGAGGTCGCCGCGCCCATGGCCGCCTGGTACGCCGACAGCGGCACGGACCTGCGCACCCACGCGCGCGTGGAGCGCGTCGAGCCCGGCGCGGTGGTGCTCGCCGACGGCACCCGGCTGCCCGCGGGCGCCGTCGTCGTCGGCATCGGCGCCCGCCCCGCCACCGGCTGGCTGGCGGGCTCCGGCATCGAGCTGGGCGCGCACGGCGAGGTCCTCGCCGACGCCGGCCTGCGCACCTCCCTGCCGGACGTGTACGCGGTCGGCGACTGCGCCTCCTTCCCGTCGGCCCGGTACGGCGAACGGCTCCTCGTCCACCACTGGGACAACGCCTTGCAGGGCCCGCGCACGGTCGCCGCGAACATCCTCGGCGAGACCCCGGCGCTCTACGACCCGGTGCCGTACTTCTGGTCGGAGCAGTTCGGCCGGTTCGTGCAGCACGCCGGCCACCATGCCGCGGCCGACCGCATGGTGTGGCGCGGCGACCCGGCGGGCCCGTCCTGGACGGTGTGCTGGCTGCGCGAGGGCCGCCTGGTGGCCCTGCTGGCCGTCGGCCGTCCGCGCGACCTTGCCCAGGGCCGCCGCCTGATCGAGGCGGGCCGGCACCTGGACGCCGAGGCCCTGTCCGACCCGGCCCGCCCCCTGAAGGACGCGACGGCCGACTAGCAGGCCGTCCCGGGTGGACCTGCCTGACTTCCGACTGTCAGTGGGGGATGGCAGGCTTGTCCTCGTGACCGAGATTGACGCAAAGATCGATGCTCTCGTCCCCGCCTGGCTCACCCTCCCCGACATCGCCGAACAATTCGGTGTCGAGGTGACGCGCGTCCGGCAGCTGGTCAAGGAGGGCCAGCTCATCGCCGTGCGCCGAGGTGAGAACCGGGCGCTGCACGTCCCCGCCGCCTTCATCGACGGGGACAAGGTCGTCAAGGGCCTGACCGGGACCCTGACGCTCCTGCGGGACGACGGCTTCACGGTCGAAGAGATGATCGAGTGGCTCTTCACCCCCGACCCGACCCTGCCCGGCACCCCCGCGCAGGCCCTGAGCGAGAATCGCGGCACGGAGGTGAAGCGCCGCGCCCAGGCGCTCGCCGTCTGAACCGACCCGCAGCAGGAGGTGGCGTGCGGGCCGGACGCCCGCGCGCCACCGCCGAGAACCGCCAGGGACACCGACCACGGGGGGACCCACGCATGTCCGACACCGCCCGCGCCGCGCTCGCCGACGCCCGCCTGTACCTCTGCACGGACGCCCGCAAGCGGCAGGGGGACCTGCCCGAGTTCCTGGACGCGGTCCTGGCCGGCGGTGTCGACATCGTGCAGCTGCGGGACAAGGGCATGGAGGCCGCCGAGGAGCTGGAGCACCTGCGGGTGTTCGCCGACGCCTGCGCCCGGCACGGCAAGCTGCTCGCGGTCAACGACCGGGCGGACGTCGCCCATGCCGCCCGCGCCGGCGTGCTCCACCTCGGCCAGGGCGACCTGCCGGTTCCCGCGGCCCGGGCGATCCTCGGCGACGGGGTGCTGATCGGCCGCTCCACGCACGCCGAGGACGAGGCCGCCGCTGCCGCCGTCCAGGAGGGCGTGGACTACTTCTGCACCGGCCCCTGCTGGCCCACCCCCACCAAGCCCGGCCGCCACGCCCCCGGCCTCGACCTGGTCCGCCACACGGCGGCCCTCGGCACCGACCGCCCCTGGTTCGCCATCGGCGGCATCGACCTCGGCAACCTGGACCAGGTGCTGGACGCGGGTGCCCGCAGGGTGGTCGTGGTCCGCGCGATCACCGAGGCGGACGACCCGGGCGCTGCGGCGGCGGAGTTCGCCAAGCGGCTGCGGCAGGGCTAGGATCTCTCGGTCGGATCATGCCGGCCCGCCCCACACGGAAGCCCCGGCGGTCGGTCCCAGCGGTCAACCGGTGGGTGCTCCCGACGGTGATCCGGTGGGCGGTCCCGACGGTGATCCGGTGGGGGCGGTGACCCGCTGGTCCGGGTTTCTGTCCAAGGGGTGGACAGGAAGCCGACAATTCGGGCAAATTTCGTACGTGTGGTTGGGTGACCGCCCACCCCTGACTAACCTGCGGGTATGGCCCTCGGAACCCCATCCACCAGGACTGATCGCGCACGCACCGTGCGCGACATTCTCGCCACCGGTAAGACGACGTACTCGTTCGAGTTCTCGGCACCGAAGACCCCCAAGGGCGAGCGGAACCTGTGGAGCGCGCTCCGACGGGTCGAGGCGGTCGCTCCCGACTTCGTCTCCGTGACCTACGGCGCCGGCGGTTCCACCCGCGCGGGCACGGTCAAGGAGACGCAGCAGATCGTCGCCGACACCACGCTGACCCCGGTCGCCCACCTCACCGCGGTCGACCACTCCATCGCCGAACTGCGCAACATCATCGGCCAGTACGCGGACGCGGGCATCCGCAACATGCTCGCCGTGCGCGGCGACCCGCCCGGCGACCCCATGGGCGAGTGGGTGCCGCACCCCCGGGGCCTGGCCTACGCGGCCGAACTCGTCCGGCTCATCAAGGAGTCGGGCGACTTCTGCGTGGGTGTCGCCGCGTTCCCGGAGATGCACCCGCGCTCCTCGGACTGGGACACCGACGTCTCCCACTTCGTGGACAAGTGCCGTGCGGGCGCCGACTACGCCATCACACAGATGTTCTTCCAGCCGGAGTCGTATCTGCGGCTACGCGACCGCGTCGCGGCCGCGGGCTGTGACACCCCGGTCATCCCGGAGGTCCTGCCGGTCACGAGCGTGAAGATGCTGGAACGGCTGCCGAAGCTCAGCAACGCTCATTTCCCGGACGCCCTGAAAGAGCGGATCCTCACAGCGAAGGACGACGCGGCGACGGTACGCTCCATCGGTATCGAGTTCGCCACGGAGTTCTGCGCGCGGCTGCTGTCCGAGGGAGTGCCCGGACTGCACTTCATCACGCTCAACAACTCCACGGCGACCCTGGAAATCTACGAGAACCTGGGCCTGCACCACCCCCCGCGGGCCTAGACCGGCCACACCGCAATGCGACACACTGCGTAGCGGCCACTGGGAGAGGGGCGTACATGGGCTGGACGGTCCTCTACATCGCGTTCGGCGTCGTCGCGCTGTGGTTGCTCGGCGAGGTACTGCTGCAGTACAAGGCGCGGCTGCGCTGGCGGCTGCTGGCCTTCGCCGGGTTCCTCGGCGTCGTACTGGGCGTGCTGATGCCCTCGGTCATCGTCATCGGGGTGGGCGCGATCGCCTTCGCGCTCGGCCAGACCTACGTCACGCTGTCGTTCCGCCGCGGCTTCGCCGCCGGCTGGGCGGTCAAGCGGCCCGACGCCGAGACCGGCGGCGGCAGCAAGCGCCGCCGCGGCAGGGCCGACCGGCACGAGCCGGGCGTCGAGGACACCGACCCGGAGTTCGCCGGGACCGCCGGCGAACCGGGCACCGGCCAGGACGACGGCCGCGGCCAGGGGTACGGCGGCTTCGACGACGACTACGACCGCGACGACGTCTTCACACCCGCCGCCGCCCGCACGGCAGAGCAAACCGCCGCCGAGACCACCGCCGTCTACGAGCCGCAGCCCATCCCCGAGGACACCGGCAACTACGGCGTCTACGGCGAGACCGCCCCCGCGGACCCCGGCCGGCAGAGCTACGCCTACGACTACTCCGGCTATGCCCAGCAGGGCTACGGCTACGACAGCTCGGGCCAGCAGGGCTACGCCAACTACTCCGATCCGTACATCGGCAGCCAGTCCTACGGCTCCTACGACCAGGGCTACGGCCAGCAGTACGGCCAGCCCGGCTACGCCCAGGACCCGTACGCCACCGGCGGTTACGGCGAGACCCCGGCCGGCGGGGTGTGGGTGCCGCAGCAGCGCACCGACGAGGTCTACGGCGGCGAACTCCCGCAGGAGCAGCCGTACCCGCACCCGCAGGGCGCGCAGCAACAGCAGCCCGGCGTCGGGTACGACGAGCAGTACCGCTTCTAGCGGTACCGCTTCCGGGACCGCCGCTTCCGGCAGTACCGCATGTGGCGGTACCGCGTGTGGGAGTCCGCGTGTGGGAGTACCGCCTGTTGCAGTACCGCGTCTGGCGGGGCCCCCGCCGGGCCCGGGCGGCCCGGGGGCCGGCTCGTCTGCCCGTCGAGGGCGCGCTCGGCGCGGGCTCACCGGGCGGCCCGCTCACTGCGAGCCGCGGAAGTCCGGCCCCTCCACGATCAGTCCGGCGACCAGCGCGCCCGACATCCCGGCGTGCGGGAGGCCGCCGCCCGGGTGGGACCAGCCACCGACCCGGTACAGCCCGGGCAACCGCGTGGTGTTGGCCGGGTGCAGGAAGCGCCCCTGACCGGCGGCGAGCGCGGGCGCGGGCACGGACCCGGAGCCCGTCTCGCCCTCGACGTGCGCGGGTGTGCGCACCTCGTGCCACAGCAGACGCTCGCGCAGACCGGGTACCGCGCGCTCGGCCGCCCCGAGGAGGAAGTCCGTGTACCGCCGGACCGTGCCGTCGTCGTCCCAGGCGGCCTCGGCGGACACCGTCGCGGACAGCACCACCGATTCGTGATCGCCGTCGGGCCGCAGGGCGGGGTCGCCCGGGCGCAGCACGGTCACCGTCGGACAGCGGGGCTCGTCGCCGCCGGGCGAGGCCAGGAAGTCCCACTCCGACTCGGGGGCCGCCGGATGGACGACCGTGCGGTGCGCGGCTCCCGGCTCCCGGCCGCCGCGCAGGGCGAGCAGCAGCGTGAACCGGGTGGGCGGGGCGGCACCGGGGTCGGCCCGGACATCGCCCTCGTCGTCCAGCGGACGCTCCGTCAGGGTCCGCAGCAGCGCCGGGTGCACGTCGGCCACGACATGGTCCGCCTCGGCGACACTCCCGTCGGCCAGTTCCACCCCGGCGGCCCGGCCGTCCTTCTCCAGGACCCGGGTGACCTCGGCGCCGAAGACGAACTCCACGCGCCGTTCCAGGCAGCGCTCGTACACCGCGCGCGCCAGCTCGCGGATGCCGCCGCGCACGTACCAGGTGCCGAAGGCGTGCTCCATGTACGGCAGCACGGCCGCGCTCGCCGGAGCCGACCAGGGGGCGAGGCCGTACGCGAGCGCGTGGCTCATCAGGATGCCCTCGAGGCGGTCGTCCCGCAGCTCCCAGGAACCGATCTCGGCCAGCGTCCGGGCGCGCCGCGTGCGCAGCAGCCGCTTGTGCGGGACCGCCGGATACGGCTCCTTCCCGGCCAGCACCTGCCAGTCGGGCCACAGCGGCTCCTCCAGCAGCGGCCGGCGCGTGCGGTCCCACGCCTCGCTGGCCCGCACCAGGAAGTCGCCCCAGCGCCCGCCCGCCCCCGCGCCCAGCGCCTCGTCCAGGGCCGAGACGACACCCGCGCGCGAGGCGTTCGGGAGCAGGACCTCGCTGCCGTCCGGGAAGACGTGCCGCGACGACGGATCGACCTGGACCAGCTCGATGCGGTCCTCCAGCGGCTCCTTGCCGGTCTTCACGAACAGGTCGCGGTACACGGCGGGCAGCGTCAGCAGTCCCGGGCCCGTGTCGAAGCCGAACCCGTCCCGCTCGAACCGGCGCACCGCGCCGCCGTACGTGTCCGTACGCTCGTACACCACCACCCGGTGGCCCGCGACGGCCAGCCGGGCGGCAGCCGCCATCGCGCCCATCCCGGCGCCGATCACCGCAATCCGTGCCATGCCGGCGACTCTATCGACCGCTACCGACACTCCGGCCGCCGGGCGGCTCCGGCGCAGGTCAGGGGGATCGCGAGGCCAGGCGCCGCTCCTCGCGCCGCTGGGCCCGGCGACGCAGGAAACGCCGGATCCGCGAGACCAGGAACACCAGCGTCAGCAGCCCGCCGGCCAGCAGGACGCCCGCGACGACCGCCGCCGCCTCCGGGTGGAACATCGCGAACGCCACGATGCTCCCGACGCCGAGGTCCTCCGCGAGGCTCAGCGCGATGTTGCTGAACGGCTCGGGCGAGGCGTTGACCGCCATCCGGGTCCCGGCCTTGACGGTGTGGCTGGCCAGCGCCGTCGAACCGCCGATCAGGCCGGCCGCCACGTCGGAGAGCGAACCGCTCTGCCCGGCGAGCAGCGCCCCCACCCAGGCGCCGGCGAGCGGGCGGACCACCGTGTGCACGGAGTCCCACAGCGAGTCGACGTACGGGATCTTGTCGGCGACGGCCTCGCACAGGAACAGCACGCCCGCGGCGATCAGCACCTCGGGGCGCTGCAAGGTCTGCGGAACGTCGTCGCTGACCCCCGACGCGCCGAAGAAGCCGAGCAGCAGCACCACCGCGTAGGCGTTGATGCCGCTGGCCCAGCCGCTGGTGAAGACGAGAGGGAGTACGGACACGGACGCGATCGTAGCCAGCCGGCGGGCCGCCGTCGTGGGCACGCGCGCGGGCGGCTGAGTACCCGTACTCAGCCGCCCGGATGAGTACGTGCGCGGATGGGCCGACGGGCGCCGGGACGAGAGAGTGGAGGCACGGCAGGGGGCGTGGCCCGGCACCGCCGACACGGGGCGGCGGAACCGCGCCCGCCCGCCGGCCGCTCCTTCCGCCGATCCGTCGGCGGAAGCGAGACACGGGGGCCTCGGGGAAGACCGCCACGGGGGTCCGCACGGGGGAGCCCGTACCGGGGGAGTACGGGACGGAAGTACGGGGGAGCGGGGGGAGCACGGGGGAAGGAGAGGGCGCCGGTCCGGAAGCGGACCGGCGCCTTCCTCGTGTGCCGTGACGGTGCGTGCCCGGCGCGCTCAGACCCGGCCGCTGACCCGCCCCTGGAGCAGCCGGGACAGAGCCGCGTGGACGTCGTCCAGGGAGCGTTCCGGCTGGAAGGACTTCCAGTCCAGCGCGGCCACCAGGACCATGCCGACCAGCGCCGCCGCCGTCAGCTGGACGTCGATCTCGTCGCTGAACTCGCCGGTCGCCACGCCCTCGCGCAGCACCCCCTCCACCACCGCGACCGCCTCCTGCCGCACCACCATCAGGGTGGACTGCCAGGCCCGGTTGGTGCGCCACAGCTCGGCGACGTACAGCTGGGTGAAGGCCGGGTAGCGGTCGATGAAGACCAGGCCCGCGCGGATCATCGCGTCCAGGGCGTCCACCTTGCCGCCGCCCGCGCGTGCCGTCGCCTCGGCCGCCTCCTTCAGGGAGGCGGTGAGCAGGCCGACGCCGTGCCTCAGCAACTCCTCGAAGAGAACGGACTTGCTCGCGAAGTTGTAGTAGACCGTGCCCTTCGCCACCCCGGCCCGCTCGGCGATCTCGTCGACCGTGGTCGCGGAGAAGCCCTGCTCGGCGATGAGCGTGACGGCCGCCTCGTAGAGCTTCTGCCGGGTGGCCTCGCGGCGCGTGCTGCCGCCGGACCTGGCGCTGCTGCTTTCCATGGCCCCGATTCTCACAGGTACGCGCGCGTGCGAGCGCTTCCCCGGGATCACAGACTCAGCTCCGGGTGCAGCCGGTCCAGGGTCCACACCTGGCGGCGCCGCGCCGCCAGTGCCGTCAGCGCGAGGGCGCCGGCGGTGAACGCGGCGAGCACCCCGCACGCCTGCCACACCGGGCCGAGTCCGCCGCCCGTGATCAGCCGGCGCAGCGCATCCACGATGTGACTCATCGGCAGGTACGGATGGATCGCGGAGAAGAAGCCCGGGCTGGTCTGCACGGGATAGGTGCCGCCCGCCGAGGTCAGCTGGAGCATCAGCAGGGCGAGGACCAGGATCCGGCCCGCCGCGCCGAAGCGGGCGTTCAGCCACTGCACGAGCGCCGCGAAACAGGCCGTGACCAGACACAGGAAGCCTATCGTGCCGGCCGCCCGCAGCATCTGCAGACCGATCGCCCAGTGCAGCACGGCCATCAGCGCCGCCACTTGGAGCACGCCCACGGCGACCACCGGCAGCCAGCCCGCGAGCGCGATCCGCCAGGCCGGCGAACCGGCCGCCAGGGCACGCCGGTTGAGCGGCGGGATCAGCATGTAGGCCACCATCGCGCCGACCCACAGGGACAGCGGGATGAAGTAAGGGGCGAAGCCGGTGCCGTAGTTCGGCGCATCGTGCAGGTCGTGGGAGGCCAGCTGGACCGGGTCGGCCATCACGCCGGTGCGCCGGTCACGGTCCCGCTTGTCGTAGTCGGGGATCTTCCCGGCACCGGAGTGCAGCCCGCCGGCCAGCTTCCCGGAGCCGTCGGACAGCTTGTACAGGCCGCCGTGCAGCGTCTCGGCGCCCGACTTCGCGGTGCCGAGGCCCTTGTCCAGCGTGACCGCGCCGGTGCGGGCGGTGCCGAGCCCGGTGTGCAGCTTCTCGGCGCCGGCGGCGACCTTCTGCGCGCCCTTGTTCAGCTTGTTGATCTTCTTTACGGCGTCCTCGACGTCCTCGGAGAGGTGCGGTGCGCGCTCGGCGAGGGCGTCGGCCTGCTTGCGCAGCGTGCCCAGGTTGGCCCGCATCGTCTTCAGGTCGCCGTCCTGGTCCGCGATCAGCGTGTTGAGGTCGTCGGCGACGACGGCCACGTCGGCGGCGGCGGTCCTGGCCCGCTTCAGATCGGGGCAGGCCGGGTCGGGGAGGGTCGCGGGTTCGCAGCGCTTCTTGTACACCTCGTCCAGGAGGGTGGAGGCGGCGTGGGCGGTCCTGGCGGCGCCCGGCGCGCGCTCCACCAGCACGTCCAGGTTGTCCTTGACCGCCTTTGCCGAGTCGGAGACCAGCCTGGCGGTGTCCCCGATGGTCTTCTCGTTGCCCTTGATGAAGGGGCCCGCCTCGGCGTCGACGCCGTTGACCTTGTCGGCGAGTTCCTGGGTGCCGTCGGCGACCTGCCGCGAACCCTTCTGAAGGTCGCCGGCGCCGGTGTCGAGCTTCTTCAGGCCCTTGGCCAGCTTGCCGCTGCCGCTCTTGGCGTCCTTCAGCCCGTCGGCGAGGTCCTTGGAGCCCTTCTCCGCCTTCGCGATGCCGCTGTTCAGCTTGTCGGCGCCCTTGGCCGCCGTGACGGTCTTGTCGTGGATGTCGGAGAAGGACACGAAGATCTTGTCCAGGAAGGTCCGTGAGGCCTTCGTGGAAGCGGCCGAGCGCACCTCGTTGAAGACGGTGCGGGAGATCTGGCCGACGATGTAGTTGTTCGCGTCGTTGGTGCGCACCCGCAGGGCACCGGTCTGCGGGGAGTCGCCGGAACTGGAGGCGATGCGGCTGCTGAAGTCGGCCGGCATGGTCAGCGACAGGT
The DNA here is from genome assembly GCF_016741855.1 of Streptomyces musisoli. Taxonomy (GTDB): domain Bacteria; phylum Actinomycetota; class Actinomycetes; order Streptomycetales; family Streptomycetaceae; genus Streptomyces; species Streptomyces musisoli. Next base: position 146,847 of record NZ_JAERRH010000005.1, read on the forward strand.
AGTAGGTGCCGTCCTCGACACCCTTGCGGGCCTCCTCGTCGCTCACCTCGTGCCAGTCGAAGGTCCGGCTGTCGCGCAGCCCGTCGACGATGTCGTCACCGGCGCTGATCTTCTTCCCGCCCGCCGTGGCGCCCTTGTCGTCGTTCACCAGGGCCACCGGGATGCGGTCCAGACGGCCGTACGGGTCCCAGAAGGACCACAGGTACAGGGCGCCGTACAGCAGGGGCAGCACGAGCAGCGCGACCAGCGCCGCGCGCGGCAGCCTCCCGCGCCCGAAGCGCCTCAGCTCAAGCGCGGCCAGCCTCGGCGAGCGCATCGGCCTCCTCCTCGCGGTCGCTCTCGTCGTCGTTGTCGTCGTCGCCCCCGGGGGCGACGGTGTCGTCGTCGCCGCGCACGGTGGACACGGACACGCAGTCCGCGGGTGCGGTGCGGCAGACGGCCACGACCGTCGTCCCCGCGCGCGTGAGGGACCGCAGCACGTCCCAGAGTTCGGCGCGCTCGGCCTCCGAGAGCTTCATGTCGACGTCGTCGACACCGAGCAGCCGGGGCCGTCCGAGCAGGGCCAGCGCGAGGGACAGCCGTATCTCCTGCGGGCGTTCCAGGTCGCGCACGGCCGTCCGGGAGCCCTTCGGGAGCGTCTCCGGGTCCAGTCCGGCGGCGGACAGTGCCGCGTCGACGCGCAGCCGGGCCTCGTGCACGCGGCGGACCCGGGGGTGCAGCAGCTCACGCAGGGAGTCGCCGAAACGGCGCTGGAGCAGGGCCCGTTCGCGCAGGTGCTCGCCGACGGTCAGGGCCGGCTCCAGGTCGGTCACGCCGGCCGTGTTGGCCACCGCGCTGATCCGGCGCAGTGCCGCCATGTGACGGGGAAGTTTGAACCCGCCGACGGTGGCGACTCCTTCGCTGGGCCTCATCCGCCCCGTGAGCGCGAGCAGCAGGCACGTGCGGCCCGATCCGGACGGTCCCTCGATCGCGATCAGCGAGCCCGGTTCCGCGTCGAGGGTGATGCCGCGGAAGGCCCATCCCCGTGGGCCCTTGAGCCCGAGGCCTTGGGTACTGACGCCCGCGCCGGCCGTGCCGCCGGTGTCGTCCGTGTCGTCCACAGGTCCCCCTGAGGCTAATTTGAACTGACTGGTCAGTACAAAAATACGCCCGAACTGCCGATCGAGGCAAAGCCCCAGGTCAGAACGGATTGTCAGTGGCATACCTCACGATGGGGCACATACGGCATTCGTGCCGTCAGACGACAGGAGGTTCGTCATGGCCCATTCGTCCGCAGCCGCCGCCCACCGGCGCGGCGCCACCGGCCCTGCCCCCTCACTGACCGGCCCGGCGAGCGACGTGCACCCCGTGCTTCGCCGGGCCACCGCCCCGCCCGCCGTCCTCGACCTGCTCGGCCAGGCCCGCGCCGGACTGGAGGAGGCCGCGGTCCTGGAAACACCGAACGAGCGCTACGCGACCGCCCACCTCGCCGCCCTGCGCACCGCCGCCGCCGTGCTCGCCGCCCGGGGCCGCCCCGAGACCTCAGCCCGCCGCCGGGCCCGGATCCGCAGCGCCTGGGAGGTGCTGCCCGAGATCGCCCCCGAGCTGACCGAGTGGAGCGCGCTGTTCGCGTCCGGGGCCGCGCGCCGCGCCCGCGCCGAGGCGGGCATCCAGGGCGCGGCCGGCTCGCGGGACGCCGACGACCTGATACGCGACGTGGCGATGTTCCTCCGCATCGTGGAGCGCATGCTGGTCCTCCAGCCGGTCCTGCCACAGCCACGCCAGGACCCCGGCGAACCGGACGGCCCGGCGCCGCGCCCCACGGGAACGCGCGGCGAACTCCCGGACGCGGGCTGACCACGGCCTCGTCCACCGTGCGGCGCAGCGGCCGGACTCCGGCGCGATGACCTGGTACGGCACGGGAGGCAATAGGGTGGAGTGGCCTTAAGCCCGCCAGTCCTGCCGAGGAGTCAACTGCCGTGTCGGACCCGTCGCGCCCCCGCGCCTCTCTCCGTACCGCCGTGGTCTGGGAGGTCCTGAAGGACGCCCTCGACCGCCGGGTCAAAGCCACGGGCCGGAACTCGCTGGACGTCCTCGACACCGGAGGCGGCAGCGGCAACTTCGCCGTGCCCGTGGCCCTCCTCGGCCACCGTGTCACCGTGGTCGACCCCAGCCCCAACGCGCTGTTCGCGCTGGAGCGCCGCGCCGCCGAGGCAGGCGTCGCGGACCGGGTCAAGGGCGTGCAGGGCGACGCGCACGGCCTGTTCGACGTGGTCGAGCGCGGCGGTTACGACGCGGTCCTGTGCCACGGCGTCCTGGAGTACATGGACGACCCGGCCGAGGGCATCCGCAACGCGGTCGCCGCGCTGCGCTCCGAGGGCGTCCTCAGCCTGCTCGCCGCCGGCCTCGGCGGAGCCGTGCTCGCCCGTGCCCTCGCCGGCCACTTCACCGAGGCCCGGCAGGCGCTCCAGGACCCCGACGGCCGCTGGGGCACCGGCGACCCGTCGCCCCGCCGGTTCACCGCCGAACAGCTCACGGCGCTGGTCGAGAACGCCGGCCTGCGGGTCGGCGCCGTGCACGGCGTGCGCGTCTTCGCCGACCTGGTGCCCGGCGTCCTGGTGGACACCGAGCCCGGTGCCCTGGACGCGCTGCTGAAGCTGGAGGCCGCGGCGGCCGAACAGCCCGCGTTCCACTCCGTCGCCACCCAGCTGCACGTGCTCGGTGAGACGGCCGAGGCCGCGAAAGCCTGAGCGCACCACCGTGACCTGGCGCTGATCAGCGCCTCGGCCGCACATGGAGTACGCCACAAGCCCCCCGATCGAGGGGTTTGCGCCGTATGATCGAGGTACACCTTCCGGCATGACAGGTCGGCCGTCGGGGAATGGAAGCCTCAGCGAGCCGGACGCCCATGACGGACTCCGGTTGGCCAATTGGCGTAGAGGGGCGGGTTTCACGGGGGCGATTCCCTGCCTATCCTGAAGGGACCCCCCGGGTCGCCCCGGCGACTGCACGATGAGGAGGACTCCGTGCCGCTCTCGGAGCACGAGCAGCGCATGCTCGAGCAGATGGAGCGAGCGCTGTACGCCGAAGATCCCAAGTTCGCGTCGGCGCTTGAGGGAAACGGGCTGCGGACGTACACCCGGCGGCGGGTCTACCAGGCGGTGGCGGGCTTTCTCATCGGTATCGCGCTCCTCATGACCGGCATGGTCATGCAGCTGATCTGGGTCAGCGTGGTGGGTTTCCTCGTCATGCTCGGGTGTGCCGTGCTCGCCGTCACCGGCTGGCGCAAGGCCCCGAAGCCGGGCGAACAGCCCCAGGGCGCCGCCCGCCGGCAGGTGCGGCCGAAGCGCTCCGTGATGGACCGGATCGAGCAGCGCTGGCAGCGCCGCCGGGACGAACAGGGCCGCTGACCGCCGCGCGCCCCCGCGCGGCCCCCGGCAGACATACGCCGACGGCGGCGGACACCGGCCGACGTCAGTGAACACACGCCGACCACAGCAGGCACACGCACGCGCCGACGGCAGTAGACATACGCCGCCTGCGGCAGGCACACGCCGACGGCAGTAGACATGGGTGAGGGGCGGCCACCGACGGGTGGCCGCCCCTCACCCATGCGCTCGGCCCTGCCGCCGCGTGCGCTCCGCTCAGCCCTGCTGATCGGACGGCCGGCGCAGCGTCGGACGGGCGGCCGCGACCCTGGAGCGCAGCGCCGACCAACGGGCCGACACCGCCCACAGCACCCGGACCGAGGAGCGGGGCAGCAGCAGCGCCCGCAGCCGCGTTCCGGTGCTCACCGTGGCCCGCAGCCCCTCGACCACCCGGCGCACATCCTCCGCGGCTCCGGCCGACGGGCGCGGCAGGGGCGCGTACAGCACCTGCTCCACCGCGTCCGCCACCCGGTGCACGGCGGCCCCGGCCACGGGATCCAGCTGCCCGAGCCGGACGATCCGGTCGGCGGCCTTGCGCGGGGTCAGCGACTCGTCCGGCACGATGCCGTGGTCCCAGGCGCTGTCCGCCAGCTCCTGCCAGGCGGCCAGCGTGTGGGCCGCCGCCCCCTGCGCGGTCCGGGGGTGTCCGCCCAGCCGCAGCGCGCGCACCCGCGCCCGCCACAGCAGCGGCGACAGCGGGACCGCCAGGACCAGCAGCGCGCCCAGCCCGATCAGCAGCCACCACCACGGGGCCGCACCGTCGTCGTCGTGGTGCGGGGCCGCCGCCGCGGACGGGCTGCCGCAGGCTTGGAGCCTGCGCAGCTCGCCCGCGCAGCTCTCGCTCGGCGAGGCCGCGGCCGAGGGGGCCGAGGACGCGCCCTTGGAGGGCAGTGCCTCGTCCGGCAGCGAGCTGCCGGGCGTCTCCGACTGGGTGTACGACGGGGTGGTGCCACGGGTGGGGGTCGGCTCGAAGCGGGTCCAGCCCACGCCCTCGAAGTACAGCTCGGGCCAGGCGTGCGCGTCCCTCTGGTTCACCGAGATCGTGCCGTCGGCCTGCGGGGTGCCGGGGGCGAAGCCCACCGCGACCCGGGCCGGGATGCCCAGCGTGCGGGCCATGGCCGCCATGGCGAAGGAGAAGTGGACGCAGAAGCCCTCCTTCTTCTTCAGGAAGTTCGCGATGGCCTCGGGACCGCGGCCCACCTTCACCGAGGTGTCGTACTGGAAGCCCCCGGTGACGGCGAAGTAGTCCTGGAGCTTGACGGCCTCGTCGTAGTGGCTGTTCGCGCCGGCGGTGATCTCCTTGGCCGTGCCGGCCACCACCTCCGGCAGCGAGGACGGCACCTTGGTGTACTCGCTCCGCAGGGCGGCCGGCGGCTGCGGCGCGGCGGCCAGCTGATCCGCGGTCGGCTGCACGGCCAGGCTGGTCACCTGGTAGGTCTCGCCGCGCGTGGTCTGGCCGTGGTCGCCGACGAGGGTCATCCCGACCGGCTCGTACCGCCACCGGCCGCTGACCTTCACGCTGCTCGGCGGGTAGGGCATCGGCAGCCAGTTCTGCGCGTACGTGTCCGCCGCGGTCACGGTCGTCCGCACCTCGCGGCGCTTGACGTCCGCGCCGAGGCCGACGGGCGTGGGCAGCTCGTCCGGCATGCCGACGACGTGCCGCTGGGCCGGTGTCCAGGTGGTGCCGTCGAACTCGTCCAGGGACACGATCCGCAGGTACAGGTCCGAGATGTCGTTCGTGCTGGTGCGCAGGGTCAGCACCTGGCGGTCGTCGTTCGTGTTCAGGTTGTCGCGCAGCGACACCAGTGGGTTGACCGCCGAGATCCTGCCCCCGTGGCCGTTGCCCGACCCCACGCCGGTGCCGGCGGCCTCCAGCAGGCCGCCGTGCATCGCGGGCAGGGCGAGCGGCACCATCAGGGCCACGCCGAGCGCGACCGCGCCGATCCGGCGGCCGGTGCGCACCGGCGCCACGGCGCCCGCCTCGGGGAAGCCCGGCGTGCGCGGGGCACCGCCGAAGACCCGTCCCCACTGGGCGAGCCGCTCCCGGCCCTCCGCGAGCAGCAGCATCAGATAGCCGGCCGCCGCCATCAGGAACCACAGCCACTCGGCGCCGCCGTCGGACAGACCCGCGGCCACCGAGTACAGCGCGAGCAGCGGCAGCCCGGCCGGAGCCGCGCTGCGGAAGGTCACCGCGAGCACGTCCACCAGCAGCCCGATCAGCAGCGCGCCGCCGATCAGCATCAGCTTGATGCCGTCGGTGACCGGCGCCGGTATCGCGTACTGGCTGACGTCGTCCCCGCCCTGCCGGAGCAGCTCGGCGCAGTACCGGAAGGTGTCCGGGCCGGGGATCAATCCGGCGATCGCGTGCTGCCGGGCGAACACCAGGGTGAGCATCATCAGGGTCACCAGGGCCTGCGCCGCCACGGTCAGCGGCCGGCCCAGCGGCACCCGCCGGGCCGCCGCGCCCACCCCGGTCTGCACCGCCACCAGCAGGACCAGCTGAAGCAGCCAGGTCGGCTCGGCCACCAGCGGCAGCAGCGAACAGGAGGCCATCAGCGTGGCCGCCGCCGCGCACAGCGCCAGTCGTGCCCGCCCGCTCATCCCAGTGCCTCCCCGCTCACCGAGGCCAGGCCGGCGCGTTCCCGGTCCGCCTGCCGCCACAGTTCGTCCAGCGAGGCACCACGTGGCACGCTCAGCGCCGTCCACCCCGCCTCGCGCAGCAGACGCAGCCGCTCCGCGTGCCGGTCGTTCGGCCGGGGCACGTCGGTCGCCTCCCGCACCCAGACGTCCGGGTCCAGTACGAAGGCGACGGCGCCGCCGCTGCGCCGGCTCATCTTGGCGACCGTCGTGGCCTGCTCCTCGTCCAGGTCCCCGAGGAAGGCGACGAGCAGGCCCTCGTTGCCGCCGCGCAGCATGTCGTAGGCCCGGGACAGGCCGGAGCCGTCGGAGTAGTCGATCACCGCGAGGGTGTCCATCATCAGCCCGGCCGCGTCCGCCGTCTCCTGCCCGCTGCCCGCGAAGCCGTCGCCGCCCTCGCCGGGCACCGCGCTGCCGCTGTCGGTCATCAGCCGTACGGAGAAGCCGCGCTCCAGCATGTGCACCAGCACCGAGGCGGCACCGGAGACGGCCCACTCGAAGGCCGAGTCCGGACCCGCGCCCTCGTAGGCTCCGCCGCGGGTGTCCAGGAGCACGGTGCAACGGGACCGCCGGGGCTGCTCCTCGCGGCGCACCATCAGCTCGCCGTAGCGCGCGGTGGACCGCCAGTGCACCCGGCGCAGGTCGTCGCCGTAGCGGTAGCCGCGCGGGATCACGTCGTCCTCGCCCGCGAGGGCCAGCGAGCGCTGCCGTCCGTCGCCGTACCCCATGGCCTCGCCGCCGAAGCGGACCGGGGCCAGCGGTTCCACGCGCGGGATGACCGTCAGCGTGTCGTACGTGGAGAAGGAGCGGGTCAGCTCGCACATGCCGAAGGGGTCCGTCAGCCGCAGTTGCAGCGGGCCGAGCGGATAGCGGCCCCGCAGGTCGGAGCGGACCCGGTAGGACACCTCGCGGCGGCCTCCCGGTTCCACCCGGTCCAGCACGAACCGGGGCCGCGGGCCGAGGACGTAGGGCACCCGGTCCTGGAGCATCAGCAGTCCGGTGGGCAGCCGGGAGACGTTGTCCATGCGCAGGTGCACCCGGGCCTCGCTGCCGGCCGGTACGCGCGCGGGGGCGAGGCGGCGGTTCGCGGCCACCCGGTAGCGCGTGCGGTACAGCACGGTCGCGCAGATCAGGGGCAGCACGGCGAGCAGCAGGCCGACCCGCAGCAGCTCACTCTGGCCGAGCACGAACGCGCAGATCGCGGCGGCGATCCCGGCCGCGAAGAAGGAGCGGCCGCGGGTGGTCAGACCCGCCAGGGCCGTGCGGACGCCGCCCGTCTCCCTGCGATCGCCGTCCGCCGGCCCGGTCCCCCCCGGGCTCATCACAGACTCCGCGGGGGCTGCTGCGGATAGGCGGGGACGTTCCGGCCGAGTCCGCCGAAGCCGCCCTGCCGGCCCGGGACCGCGGGCACCGGCGTGTGCTGGAGGATCTCCAGCACGACCTGCTCGGCCGTACGGCGGTTGAGCTGGGCCTGTGCGGTGGGCAGCAGGCGGTGGGCGAGCACGGCGCTCGCGAGCGCCTGGACGTCGTCCGGCAGTGCGTACTCCCGGCCGGCCAGGGCCGCGGACGCCTTGGCCGCGCGCAGCAGGTGCAGCGTCGCACGCGGGGAGGCGCCGAGTCTGAGGTCGGGGTGGGTGCGGGTGGCGGCGACCAGTTCGACCGCGTACCGCCGGACGGCCTCGGAGACGTGCACCCCGCGGACCGCCTCGACGAGCTTCACGATCTCGTGCGCGTGCGCCACCGGCTGGAGGTCCTCCAGCGGGCTGACCCCGCCGTGGATGTCGAGCATCTGCAACTCGGCCTCCACGCTCGGGTAGCCCACGGAGACGCGGGCCATGAAGCGGTCGCGCTGGGCCTCGGGCAGCGGGTAGGTGCCCTCCATCTCGACCGGGTTCTGGGTCGCCACCACCATGAAGGGGCTGGGCAGTTCGTACGTCTGCCCGTCGATGGTGACCTGCCGTTCCTCCATGGACTCCAGCAGCGCGGACTGGGTCTTGGGCGAGGCGCGGTTGATCTCGTCGCCGATCACGATCTGCGCGAAGATCGCGCCCGGCTTGAACTCGAAGTCCCGGCGCTGCTGGTCCCAGATGGACACACCCGTGATGTCCGAGGGCAGCAGGTCCGGCGTGAACTGGATGCGCCGCACCGAGCAGTCGATGGACCGCGCCAGCGCCTTGGCGAGCATCGTCTTGCCGACTCCGGGGACATCCTCGATCAGCAGATGGCCCTCGGCGAGCAGCACGGTCAGCGCGAGCCGTACGACCTCGGGCTTGCCCTCGATCACGCCCTCCACCGAACCGCGTACCCGCTCCACCGTGGCGGTCAGATCATCCCCCACCCTCGAATACGCTCGGGCGGGGGCGCCCCCATGGCTCGCTGGATCGTCATAGGTCGACACCCGGCCCTCCTCGGCCCGTTCTTTTTCTTTTCGGGCCGACGCTCTCTGTGCGAAACCGGCCCACCCCGAAACACGGACACCACGCGGGAAAGGTTCCGCGTGACGCCACACCCCGCATTCTTGCCGCCGTTACCGATTCGTGTCACCGCCTGTGGACAACTGCCCCGCGATGTCGGTCTTACGGCTTTCCGGCCGTGCTTCCGGCAGGGACGGCGGGACGCGCCCCCCAAGCGGCCGGCCGGTACTCCCGGGTCAGGCCGGGTCCACCTCGCGCAGCAGGCCGGTGCGCACGTCGAAGACGAAGCCGCGGACGTCGTCGGTGTGCAGCAGGAAGGGCGAGGTGCGCACCCGCTGCATGGACTGGCGCACGTCCTGGTCGGCGTCGCTGAAGGACTCCACCGCCCACGCCGGCCGCTGCCCGACCTCCATCTCCAGCTCGGTGCGGAAGTCCTCGGTGAGGGACTCGAGGCCGCAACCGGTGTGGTGGATGAGCACGACGCTGCGGGTGCCCAGCTTGCGCTGGCTGATGGTCAGGGACCGGATGACGTCGTCGGTGACCACACCGCCCGCGTTGCGGATGGTGTGGCAGTCGCCGAGCTGGAGGCCGAGGGCCTTGTGCAGGTCGAGGCGGGCGTCCATGCACGCGACCACGGCGACGTGCAGCACGGGACGGGCGTCCATACCGGGATCCGTGAACGCTTCGGCGTACCGCCGGTTGGCCTCCACGAGGCGTCCGGTCACGGTGTCGCCGGTGGTTATGGCGCCTTCGGATCCACCGGGGGCTGCTGCGGAAGTCGTCATGCCGATGACGTTACTGGTCACGCAACGGTCTGGCCTGCTGCGACAGGGGACAAAGAACGTCAGCGTGGCTTGTTGTGAGCTAACCCACAGGGAGGGCAAAGGGGAGCCGAACGGGTGGATCGATGTCAATCCGGGTTCCCGCCGCGTTGCGGTGCGCGACGCGCAGGCCGGTTGATTGACCCTGGGACAGCGTGGACTAAAGTGGCGCGAAAGCGGGAGACGAGTCTCTCCCCGCTGGTGAAACCCCCGGAGACCCCGGCACGGCCCGGACCCGTCTCCTCGCGCGCGCGGCGCGTACGTACGGCTCGGGGGACCGACGGTGCGTACGGCCCGCCGGAACTGAGAGGCCCCCTTGAGCCAGAGTCGACACGTCCCGGTGATGCTCCAGCGGTGCCTGGACCTGCTGGCGCCCGCCCTGGAGCATCCGGGCGCGGTGGTCGTCGACTGCACCCTCGGCCTCGGCGGGCACAGCGAGGCGCTGCTGGCCCGGTTCCCCGGCGTGCGGCTGATCGGCCTCGACCGGGACAAGGAGGCGCTGCGCCTGTCCGGCGAGCGCCTGGCCCCGTACGGGGACCGCGCCACCCTCGTGCACGCGGTGTACGACGAGCTGCCCGAGGTGCTGCACCGGCTCGGCATCGCGCGCGTGCAGGGCGTGCTGTTCGACCTCGGGGTCTCCTCCATGCAGCTGGACGAGGCCGGCCGCGGCTTCGCCTACGCGCAGGACGCGCCCCTGGACATGCGCATGGACCAGACGACCGGCATCAGCGCCGCCGAGGTACTCAACACCTACCCGGCGGGCGAACTCGTGCGCATCCTGCGCGCGTACGGCGAGGAGAAGCAGGCCAAGCGGATCGTCGCCGCGATCGTCCGCGATCGCGAGAAGGAGCCCTTCGCCAACAGCGCACGGCTGGTGGAACTCATCCGTGACGCCCTGCCGCAGGCCGCGAAGCGCACCGGCGGCAATCCGGCCAAGCGCACCTTCCAGGCGCTGCGCATCGAGGTCAACGGCGAACTGTCCGTGCTGGAGCGGGCGATCCCGGGCGCCGTGAAGGCGCTGGACGTCGGCGGGCGGGTCGCCGTGCTCTCGTACCACTCGCTCGAAGACCGGCTCGTCAAGCACGTGTTCGCGGCCGGCGCCGCCTCCACCGCGCCGCCCGGACTGCCGGTCGTGCCCGAGCGCTACCAGCCGCGGCTCAAGCTGCTCACCCGCGGTGCCGAACTTCCCACCGAGGAAGAGATCGCCGAGAACCGCCGGGCCGCACCGGCCAGACTGCGGGGTGCCGAGCGCATCAGGGAGGACGTCGAGTGAGCGAGACGGGTCGGAGGGTTTCCCCCGCGCACCCAGGAAGCGGCATCCCCCACGCACCGGGGGAGCAGTGAGCAGGAAACCCGTGCTGAAGGGGAGGGCCGCCCGGCTCGCCCGGCTCTTCCCGGCCGGCCGCGCCCGGGCGGCCCGTACCCCGTTCGTCCTCCTCGTCGTCGTCCTCCTCGGCGGCGGCCTCATCGGGCTGCTGGTGCTCAACTCCGCGCTCAGCGAAGGCTCGTTCAAGCTCGACGACCTGCAGAAGCGGACGAAGAGCCTCACCGACGAGGAGCAGGCCCTCCAGCGCGACATCGACGCCTACTCGTCGCCCGACGCCCTCCAGCGCCGCGCCCGCGAACTCGGCATGGTCCCCGGCGGCGACCCGGCCTTCCTCGGCCCCGACGGCAGGATCAAGGGCGTCCCCGGCGCCGCACCCCGGACCGCCGCCCTCTCGGACCCGGCCGCCCCCGGGGCGCTGATCCCGGCCGCGGACGTCTCCGCGCCCCCCGCCCCCACGGCGGCACCCGCCACCCCCGGCCAGGCGGCGCCCACCGCGCCCGGACCGGCGGCGCCCGCCGCCCCGCCGGGCCGGCCCCAGGGATCCTCCCCGACCGCCGCGCCGCCCGCCGCATCCCAGCCCATTGCCACCCCGACCCCCGGCAGGTGACGGAAGTGTCCGACAGGCAAGCGCCGCGCCGCCGTGTGCCCGGGCCCGCCAGACCTCCCCGGCCACGGGGCGCCGTCCGGCGGCAGCCCGGACCCGGTGCCCGGCCGGCCCGCCGCCCGGGCGGAGCCCGGCCCATGCCCCCGCGTCCGCTCCGGCTCGGCAGCCCCCGGCCCCGGCTGCGCCTGGTCGGCCTCGCCCTGACCCTGGTGCTGCTGGTCTTCGTCGTGCGGCTGCTCCAGGTCCAGGCCGTCGAGGCCAGCGCCTACGCGGCGCGGGCCGAGCAGAACCGGTACGTGGTGCACACCCTGGCCGCCGAGCGCGGCGGGATCACCGACCGCAACGGCGTCGCCCTCGCCGTCAGCGAGGACGCGTACGACATCACGGCCGACCCGACCATGTTCGGCGTCAAGCAGCTGAAGATCCAGGACGGCCCGGAGCGGGCCGCCGCGCTGCTCGCCCCGATCCTCGGCCAGGACCAGGCAGCGCTCCTCAAGAAGCTGCGGCCCGAGAACAGGAACTCCCGCTACACCCGGCTCGCCTCCCGGCAGACCCCGCAGGTCTGGAAGCAGATCAAGGACCTGAAGACGGCGCTCACCCACAAGGCCGAGACGGACAGGACCACCGTCAACGTGCTGGCCGGTGTCTTCGCCGATCCCAGCAGCCAGCGCGTGTACCCCAACGGAGACCTGGCCGCCGGGATACTGGGCTGGGTCAACGCCGACGGCCGGGGCGGCGGCGGTATCGAGCAGCAGCTGGACAAGCAGCTGACCGGCAAGGACGGCAAGCTCCGATACGCCCAGTCCGGCGGGCGTGAGGTGCCCACGGCCGGGTCCACCGAGACGCCCGCCGTGCCCGGCTCCGACGTCGAGCTGACCATCGACCGCGACATCCAGTGGGCCGCCCAGAACGCGATCTCCGAGCAGGTGAGGAAGTCCAGGGCGGACCGCGGCTACGTCATCGTCCAGGACACCCGCAGCGGGCAGATCCTGGCCATGGCCAACTCGCCCGGCTTCGACCCGAACGACCTGTCGAAGGCCGACGGCGACGCCATGGGCAACGCGGCCCTCCAGGACGCCTACGAGCCCGGCTCCACAGCGAAGGTGATGTCGATGGCGGCCGTGCTGGAGCGCAACGCGGCGACCCCGCTGACCCACGTCGTCGTACCCAACCGGCTGCACCGCGGCGACCGGCTCTTCCAGGACGACATCGACCACGCCACCTGGTACCTCACGCTCAACGGCGTGCTCGCCAAGTCCAGCAACATCGGCACCATCCTGGCCACCGGCGAACTCGGCAAGAGCCAGCCCGAGGCCAACGAGGTCCTCTACTCGTACCTGCGCAGGTTCGGCATCGGCGGCTACACCGGCCTCGGCTTCCCCGGCGAGACCCCCGGCATCCTCGCGCAGCCGCAGAAGTGGTCCACCTCGCAGCAGTACACGATCCCTTTCGGCCAGGGCTTCTCCATCAACGCGATGCAGGCCGCCTCCGTGTACTCGACCATCGCCAACGGCGGCGTCCGCGTCGAGCCGACCCTGGTGCGCGGCACCAAGGGCGCCGACGGGCGCTTCACCCCGGCGCCCAAGCCCCGGCAGACGCGGGTCGTCAGCGCCAAGACCGCCAGGAGCCTCGCCCAGATGCTGGAGTCCGTGGTGGACGACGAGCAGGGCACCGGCATCAAGGCCCGCATCCCCGGGTACCGGGTGGCGGGCAAGACCGGCACGGCCAACCGCGTGGATCCGGCCACCGGCCGCTACCGCGGCTACACCTCGTCGTTCGCCGGCTTCGCCCCCGCCGACAACCCGCGGATCACCGTCTACTGCGCCATCCAGAACGCCACCTCGGGCAGCTACTTCGGCGGCCAGATCTGCGGTCCCATCTACAAGCAGGTGATGGAGTTCGCCCTGAAGACCCTCCAGGTCCCGCCGACCGGGGCGAAGCCCGCCAACCTCCCCGTCGACTACAAGCCCTGATCAGCACCACGAAAACACCAGGAACCAGCTCGTGACAACGATCACCCCCGACGCCGGGAACCACGGGGCCGAGAACCCCTCGCTTCGCTCCGGAGCGGGTACGCCCGGTACGCTCACCGCCGTGCCACACGCTGATCAGTCCCAAACCACCCAGAAGGGCGCTTCCGTGACATATCCGGGACCGCCGCGACCGGTTCAGGTCTCCGCCGCACCCCTCGCGGAACTCGCCGATCAGCTGGGTGCCGCCGCTCCGGCCGGCTCCGCCGAGGTCACGGGGATCACCCACGACTCGCGAGCGGTCCGCCCCGGCGACCTCTACGCCGCCCTGCCGGGCGCCCGGCTGCACGGCGCCGACTTCGTCACCCAGGCCGCCGGCCTCGGCGCGGTCGCCGTGCTCACCGACCCGAGCGGCGCCGAACGCGCCGCCGCGACCGGCCTGCCCGTCCTGGTCGTGGACGACCCGCGCGCGCGGATGGGCGAGCTGGCGGCGACGATCTACGGCCACCCCGGCCGTGACCTGCTCCAGATCGGCATCACCGGCACCTCCGGCAAGACCACCACCGCCTACCTGGTGGAGGGCGGCCTGAAGACCGCCCGCGCCACCGGCCTCGTCGGCACCGTCGAGATGCGCATCGGCGACGAGCGCATCAAGTCCGAGCGGACCACCCCCGAAGCAACCGACCTCCAGGCCCTGTTCGCCGTCATGCGCGAGCGCGGCGTCGAGGCGGTCGCCATGGAGGTCTCCAGCCACGCCCTGGTCCTCGGCCGGGTCGACGGCTGCGTCTTCGACATCGCCGTCTTCACCAACCTCAGCCCGGAACACATGGAGTTCCACTCCGACATGGAGGACTACTTCCGGGCCAAGGCACAGCTCTTCACGCCGGAGCGCAGCAAACTCGGCGTGGTCAACGCCGACGACGAGTACGGCCGCCGGCTCGCCGAGGAGGCGACCGTCCCGGTCGTCACCTTCTCCGCCGAGGGCCACCCCGACGCCGACTGGCGCGCCCAGGACGTGCAGGTCGGCCCGATGGACTCGACGTTCACGGTCCTCGGCCCGAACGGCGAGCGGATCCACGCCAGGTCGCCGATCGCCGGCCCCTTCAACGTGGCGAACACCCTCGCCGCCATCGTCGCCCTCGCCGTCGCCGGCCTCGACCCGCAGGCCGCCGCCGACGGCATCGCCGCCGTCCCGGGCGTCCCGGGCCGCCTGGAGCGTGTCGACGCCGGGCAGCCCTACCTCGCGGTCGTCGACTACGCCCACAAGACCGACGCGGTCGAGTCCGTGCTCAAGGCACTGCGCAAGGTCACCAAGGGCCGGCTGCACATCGTCCTCGGGTGCGGCGGCGACCGCGACCAGACCAAGCGCGCCCCGATGGGCGCCGCCGCGGCCAGGCTCTCCGACACGGCCGTACTGACCTCAGACAACCCCCGCTCCGAGGACCCTCTCGCGATCCTCGCGACCATGCTCCAGGGCGCGGCCTCCGTGCCCGCGCACGAGCGCGGCGAGGTCCTCCTCTTCGAGGACCGGGCCGCCGCCATCTCCGCCGCCGTGGGCCGCGCCCAGGCCGGCGACACCGTGCTGGTCGCGGGCAAGGGCCACGAGCAGGGCCAGGACATCGCCGGCGTGATCCGTCCCTTCGACGACCGCCAGGTGCTTCGCGAAGCTATCCAGAAGACCCAGGGATGAACTTGTGATCGCCCTCTCCCTCGCCGAGATCGCAGCAGTCGTCGGCGGGCAGACGCACGACATACCGGATCCGTCCGCGCAGGTGACGGGACCGGTCGTCCGGGACTCCCGCGAGGTGGTGCCCGGCAGCCTGTTCGCCGCCTTCGTCGGCGCGCGCGTGGACGGCCACGACTACGCGCCGCAGGTCGTCGAGGCCGGCGCGGTCGCCGTACTGGCCTCCCGGCCGGTCGGCGTGCCCGCCATCGTGGTGGACGACGTCCAGACCGCCCTCGGTGCCCTCGCCCGGCACGTCGTACGCCGGCTCGGCGCCACCCTCGTCGCCCTGACCGGCTCCGCGGGCAAGACCAGCACCAAGGACCTCATCGCCCAGGTACTCGGGCGCAAGGCCCCGACGGTGTACACGCCGGGCTCCCTCAACAACGAGATCGGGCTGCCGCTGACCGCCCTGTCCGCCACCGAGGAGACGAAGTTCCTCGTGCTGGAGATGGGCGCCCGGGGCATCGGGCACATCCGCTACCTCGCCGAACTCACCCCGCCGCGGATCGGCCTGGTGCTCAACGTCGGCACCGCCCACCTCGGCGAGTTCGGCGGGCGCGAGCAGATCGCCCAGGCCAAGGGGGAGCTGGTCGAGGCACTCCCGGAGGACGGCGCGGCGATCCTCAACGCCGACGACCCGTTGGTCCGGGCCATGGCCTCCCGTACCAAGGCGAAGGTGGTCCTTTTCGGAGAGTCGGCCGAAGCGGACGTACGCGCCGAGAACGTGCGACTCACGGACAGCGGACAGCCCGCCTTCAGGCTTCACACACCCTCCGGTGCAAGCGATGTGACCATGCGCCTGTACGGTGAGCACCACGTGTCGAACGCGCTCGCCGCGGCCGCCGTCGCCCATGAGCTGGGCATGTCCGCGGAAGAGATCGCCCTGGCGCTCTCCGAGGCGGGCACCCTCTCGCGTTGGCGCATGGAGGTCACGGAGCGCCCGGACGGCGTGACCATCGTCAACGACGCCTACAACGCCAACCCCGAGTCCGTGCGGGCCGCCCTCAGGGCGCTCGCGGCCATGGGCAAGGGGCGCCGTACGTGGGCGGTGCTCGGCAAGATGGCCGAGCTGGGGGACGAGGCGCTCGCCGAGCACGACGCCGTCGGACGGCTCGCCGTCCGGCTCAACGTCAGCAAGCTCGTCGCCGTCGGGGGGGTTGAGGCCTCCTGGCTGCAACTGGGCGCATATAACGAGGGTTCGTGGGGTGAGGAGTCGGTGCACGTGTCCGACGCACAGGCGGCGATCGACCTGTTGCGCAGCGAGTTGCGCCCGGGGGACGTCGTACTCGTGAAGGCGTCCCGTTCGGTGGGGCTGGAGAGCGTCGCCCAGGCGCTCGTCGAGGCCGGTGCCGGGCGTGGGGTTGATGCCCGATGATGAAGCAGATCCTGTTCTCGGGTGTCATCGGCCTCTTCCTGACACTGATCGGCACCCCGCTGCTGATCAAGCTGCTCGCCCGCAAGGGGTACGGCCAGTACATCCGTGACGACGGCCCCCGGGAACACGCCAGCAAGCGCGGTACGCCCACCATGGGTGGTATCGCCTTCATCCTGGCGACGATCGCCGCGTACTTCCTGTCCAAGGTGATCACCGGACAGACGCCGACGTACTCGGGCGTGCTGGTCCTCGGCCTGATGTTCGGCATGGGCCTGGTCGGCTTCCTCGACGACTACATCAAGATCGTCAAGCGGCGTTCGCTGGGTCTGCGGGCCAAGGCCAAGATGGCCGGCCAGCTGATCGTCGGCATCGCCTTCGCCGTGCTGTCCCTTCAGTTCTCCGACGCGCGCGGCAACACCCCGGCGTCCACGAAGCTGTCGTTCATCACCGACTTCGGCTGGTCGATCGGCCCGGTGCTGTTCGTGGTCTGGGCGCTGTTCATGATCCTCGCGATGTCGAACGGCGTGAACCTCACCGACGGTCTGGACGGTCTGGCCACCGGTGCCTCGGTCCTCGTCTTCGGCGCCTACACGTTCATCGGTGTGTGGCAGTTCCAGGAGTCCTGCGCCAACGCGCAGACCCTCACCAACCCGGGCGCCTGCTACGAGGTGCGCGACCCGCTGGACCTCGCCGTGGTCGCCTCCGCGCTGATGGGCGCCTGCCTGGGCTTCCTGTGGTGGAACACCTCGCCGGCGAAGATCTTCATGGGCGACACCGGTTCGCTCGCGCTCGGCGGTGTCCTCACGGGCCTGGCCATCCTCTCCCGCACGGAGCTGCTGGTGGCCATCATGGGCGGCCTGTTCGTCCTCATCACCATGTCGGTCGTCATCCAGGTCGGCTCGTTCCGGCTCACCGGCAAGCGCGTCTTCCGGATGGCGCCGCTCCAGCACCACTTCGAACTCAAGGGCTGGTCCGAGGTCCTGGTGGTGGTCCGTTTCTGGATCATCCAGGGCATCTGTGTGATCGTCGGACTGGGCCTCTTCTACGCGGGATGGGCAGCGGACAAGTGACCTCCTCCTCGGAGCTCTTCGACTTCCAGGGCAAGCACGTCACCGTCGCCGGGCTCGGCGTCTCCGGTGTCCCGGCGGCGAAAGTGCTGCACGCGCGCGGGGCGGTCGTCACGGTCGTCAACGACGGCGACGACGCCCGCGCGCGCGAGCAGGCCGCGGAACTCCAGGCGCTCGGCATCACCGTGCGCCTGGGCGACGGGGCGACCCTGCCGGAGGGCACCGAGCTGATCGTCACCGCGCCCGGCTGGCAGCCCGACAAGCCGCTGTTCCTGGCGGCCCGGGAGGCGGGCGTGCCGGTCTGGGGCGACGTGGAGCTGGCCTGGCGCCTGCGCGGGCCCGACGCGGCCCCCTGGCTGGCCGTGACGGGCACCAACGGCAAGACCACGACCGTCCAGATGCTCGCCTCGATCCTGCGGGCCGCGGGCCTGCGCACGGCCGCCGTCGGCAACATCGGCGTCTCCCTGCTGGACGCGGTCCTCGGCGAGGAGCGGTACGACGTCCTCGCCGTCGAGCTGTCCAGCTACCAGCTCCACTGGGCGCCCTCCCTGCGGGCGCACTCGGCGGTGGTCCTCAACCTCGCGCCGGACCACCTGGACTGGCACGGCTCCATGGAGGCCTACGCGCGCGACAAGGGCCGCGTCTACGAGGGCAACCAGGTCGCCTGCGTCTACAACGTGGCCGACAAGGCCACCGAGGACCTCGTGCGCGAGGCCGACGTGGAAGAGGGCTGCCGGGCCGTCGGGTTCACCCTGGGCACGCCCGGGCCCTCCGAACTCGGTGTCGTGGAGGGCATCCTGGTCGACCGGGCCTTCGTGGCGGACCGGCAGCGCAACGCGCAGGAGCTGGCCGAGGTCTCCGACGTCAACCCGCCGGCCCCGCACAACATCGCCAACGCCCTTGCGGCGGCGGGCCTCGCGCGCGCCTTCGGGGTGCCCGCCACCGCCGTACGGGACGGTCTGCGGGCCTTCCGCCCGGACGCCCACCGCATCGCGCACGTGGGCGACATCGACGGGGTCGCGTACGTGGACGACTCCAAGGCGACCAACACGCACGCCGCCGAAGCCTCGTTGGCGGCATATGAACCGATTGTATGGATTGCGGGCGGTCTGGCGAAGGGCGCGACCTTCGACGAACTGGTCGCCAAGTCGGCCAAGCGGCTCCGCGGCGCGGTCCTGATCGGTGCGGATCGGGCCCTGATCCGCGAGGCCCTCGCGCGACACGCCCCGGAAGTACCCGTGGTCGACCTCGACCGGACCGACACTGGGGCGATGCTCCAGGCGGTGACGGAGGCGAGGCGGCTGGCTCAGCCCGGCGACACGGTGCTGCTGGCCCCGGCCTGTGCCTCCATGGACATGTTCACCAACTACAACCAGCGCGGTGACGCGTTCGCGGCGGCGGTCCGCGAACTCGGCGCCTGACCCGGCCGCCTGCCGGGCGGATCTTGGGAGGGACGCGTGGGACGGTCGACGTTCAGTGGAGGCGCCGATGCCCGGTAGCCGTACCGGCCGCCCGCCCGTACAGCGGGCGTCCCGCCGTCCCGCCGTCGCCCGCACCCCGCGCGACAACCCGGTACAGCGGTTCTGCACGCGCGCGCGAAAGGCCTGGGACCGGCCGCTGACGGCCTACTACCTGATCCTCGGCGGCAGCGTGCTGATCATCGTGCTGGGGCTGGTGATGGTCTACTCGGCCTCCCAGATCACCGCGCTCCAGCTGTCGCTGCCCGGGTCGTACTTCTTCCGCAAGCAGTTCCTCGCCGCGGCCATCGGCGGCGCGCTGCTGCTCGTCGCCTCCCGCATGCCGGTGAAGCTGCACCGGGCCCTGGCCTACCCGATCCTCGCCGCGGCCGTCTTCCTCATGGTCCTGGTGCAGGTGCCGGGGATAGGGATGGCGGTCAACGGCAACCAGAACTGGATCTCCCTCGGCGGCTCCTTCCAGATCCAGCCCAGCGAGTTCGGCAAGCTCGCCCTGGTGCTGTGGGGAGCGGACCTGATCGCCCGCAAGCAGGAGCGGAAGCTGCTGGCCCAGTGGAAGCACATGCTGGTGCCGCTGGTCCCGGTCGCCTTCCTGCTGCTCGGGCTGATCATGCTCGGCGGCGACATGGGAACCGCGATCATTCTCACAGCGATCCTCTTCGGCCTGCTGTGGCTCGCCGGGGCCCCGACCCGGCTCTTCGCCGGGGTGCTCTCGGTCGCCGCCCTGATCGGTGTGCTCCTGATCAAGACCAGCCCCAACCGGATGGCCCGCCTCGCCTGCATCGGCGCCACCGAGCCCAAGACGGGGGTCGCCGACTGCTGGCAGGCCGTGCACGGCATCTACGCGCTCGCATCCGGCGGACTCTTCGGCTCCGGGCTCGGCGCGAGTGTGGAAAAATGGGGCCAACTCCCCGAAGCCCACACCGACTTCATCTTCGCCGTCACCGGTGAGGAACTGGGCCTGGCGGGGACGCTGTCGGTGCTCGCCCTGTTCGCGGCTCTAGGCTATGCGGGTATCCGCGTGGCCGGACGCACGGAGGACCCCTTCGTGAGGTACGCCGCGGGAGGCGTGACCACCTGGATCACCGCCCAGGCGGTGATCAACATCGGTGCGGTGCTCGGTCTGCTGCCGATCGCCGGCGTCCCCCTCCCGCTGTTCTCCTACGGAGGGTCCGCCCTGCTGCCGACCATGTTCGCCATCGGGCTGCTGATCGCCTTCGCACGCGACGAGCCCGCTGCGCGGGCAGCGCTTGCGATGCGGCAACCTCGCTTTGGTAGAAAGCGGGCGGGAGGCTCCGGTGCCGAGCGGGGGCCTCGGAGATGGAACACGATGCGACGGCGTGCCTCTGTGGCGCGTTCGTCCGGAGAGCGGTGAATTTCGGTGCATGTCGTACTCGCCGGTGGGGGGACCGCCGGCCACATCGAGCCCGCGCTCGCCCTCGCGGACGCCCTGCGCAGGCAGGACCCGACCGTGGGGATCACGGCCCTGGGCACGGAGCGCGGTCTGGAGACCCGGCTCGTCCCGGAGCGCGGCTATGAGCTGGCACTGATCCCGGCGGTGCCGCTGCCCCGCAAGCCCACACCCGAGCTGATCACCGTCCCGGGCCGGCTGCGCGGCACGATCAAGGCCGCCGAGCAGATCCTGGAGCGCACCAAGGCGGACTGCGTGGTCGGCTTCGGCGGCTACGTCGCCCTGCCCGGCTACCTGGCCGCCAAGCGCCTCGGTGTGCCCATCGTGATCCACGAGGCCAACGCCCGCCCGGGCCTGGCCAACAAGATCGGCTCGCGGTACGCGGCCCGGGTCGCCGTCTCCACCCCGGACAGCAAGCTGCGCGACGCCCGCTACATCGGCATCCCGCTGCGCCGCTCCATCGCCACCCTCGACCGCGCCGCGGCCCGCCCGGAGGGCCGGCACCGCTTCGGCCTCGACCCGAATCTGCCCACGCTGCTCGTCTCCGGCGGCTCGCAGGGCGCCCGCCGGCTCAACGAGGTGGTCCAGCAGGTCGCCCCGTGGCTCCAGCAGGCCGGCATCCAGATCCTGCACGCCGTCGGCCCGAAGAACGAACTGCCGCACGTGCAGCAGATGCCGGGGATGCCCCCCTACATCCCGGTAAGTTACCTGGACCGGATGGACCTCGCGTACGCCGCGGCCGACATGATGCTCTGCCGTGCGGGCGCGATGACCGTCGCCGAGCTCTCCGCCGTCGGACTCCCGGCCGCGTACGTCCCGCTGCCCATCGGCAACGGCGAACAGCGGCTGAACGCCCAGCCGGTGGTCAAGGCCGGCGGCGGGCTCCTCGTCGACGACGCGGAACTCACGCCCGAGTGGGTGCAGCAGAACGTGCTGCCCGTGCTCGCCGATCCGCACCGGCTGTACGAGATGTCCCGCGCGGCAAGCGAGTTCGGCCGCCGGGACGCCGACGAGCTGCTCGTCGGCATGGTGTACGAGGCGATCGCCTCGCGCCGTTAGGACCATATGACGAAAGGGCAGTGAGCGTGGCCGGACCGACGACCGCCGAGCGCGGTGAACGCCAGCAGGAGTCGTCCGGCCCGCCGCCCGTCCGCAGGCTCGGAAGGCTGCGCGTTCGTACGATCATCATTCTGGCCGTGCTCGTCCTGCTCCTGGGGGCCGGTGCCACTTGGGCGTTGTACGGCTCCCAGTGGCTGCGCGTCCGGCATGTCTCGGTGTCGGGCACGCTCGTGCTGACCCCCGCGGAGGTCCGGCGGGCGGCGGCCGTGCCCGTCGGGGCGCCGATGGTCTCCGTGGACACGGACGCCATCGAAGCCCGGCTTCGCCGGAAACTGCCCCGAATCGACACCGTGGACGTGGTGCGTTCCTGGCCCCACGGGATCGGCCTGAAAGTGATCGAGCGCACTCCGGTTCTACTGGTCCGAAAGGGCGGCGACTTCATCGAAGTCGACGACGAAGGTGTCCGGTTCGCCACGGTTCCGCAGGCGCCGAAAGGCGTCCCGGCGCTGGAATTGTCCGCATCCCGCAAGGGGCCGGGCGCCGCGAGCTTCCGGCGCTTCGGCACCGGCCGGCTCGTGCGCGCGGCCGTCCGGGTCGCCGGCGACCTGCCCGCCTCCGTGGCGCGGGCCACCCGGGCCGTCCAAGTCCGCTCCTACGACGCCATCTCGCTGCAACTGGCAGACGGCCGCACGGTGGCATGGGGCAGCGACGAGGACGGCCACGCCAAGGCACGGGCCCTCACGGCTCTCATGAAAGCAGTTCCCGGCGCGCGGCACTTCGATGTCAGTGTTCCCACCGCCCCTGCGTCATCGGGGAGTTGACGCACATCAGCGCAGGCCAGCACCCTGGTTGGGCACTGCTACGGCTGATCACATAGGGTGAAAAGAAAAACGGGAGGTTCGGCGTGTTCGTTGAACGGGCGCCACTTGTCGACTTAGTGTCCTGTTCAGAAGACTCCAGGGAACAGACACACTGGTAACCCTAAACTTCAGGGTTAGGGTTCGGGTCGGCGCTACGGACCGTCCCATTCGGCATCTGTCGTCCCGGCGCGGGGCACCGCACGGCGACGGCAACGTAATTCGAGGCGAGAGGCCTTCGACGTGGCAGCACCGCAGAACTACCTCGCAGTCATCAAGGTCATCGGTGTCGGCGGCGGTGGTGTCAATGCCATCAACCGGATGATCGAGGTCGGTCTCAAGGGCGTCGAGTTCATCGCCATCAACACCGACGCGCAGGCGCTGTTGATGAGCGACGCCGACGTCAAGCTCGACGTCGGCCGGGAACTCACCCGCGGACTCGGCGCCGGAGCCAACCCGGCCGTCGGCCGCAAGGCCGCCGAGGACCACCGCGAGGAGATCGAGGAGGTCCTCAAGGGGGCCGACATGGTCTTCGTGACGGCCGGTGAAGGCGGCGGCACCGGCACCGGCGGCGCGCCCGTCGTGGCCAACATCGCGCGCTCGCTCGGCGCACTCACCATCGGCGTGGTCACGCGCCCGTTCACCTTCGAGGGACGGCGCCGCGCGAACCAGGCCGAGGACGGCATCGCCGAGCTGCGCGAGGAGGTCGACACCCTCATCGTCATCCCGAACGACCGGCTGCTGTCCATCTCGGACCGCCAGGTCTCGGTCCTGGACGCCTTCAAGTCCGCCGACCAGGTCCTGCTCTCCGGTGTCCAGGGCATCACCGACCTCATCACCACCCCCGGCCTGATCAACCTGGACTTCGCCGACGTCAAGTCGGTCATGTCCGAGGCGGGTTCGGCCCTCATGGGCATCGGCTCGGCCCGCGGCGACGACCGCGCGGTGGCCGCGGCCGAGATGGCGATCTCCTCCCCGCTCCTCGAGGCGTCCATCGACGGCGCCCGGGGCGTGCTGCTCTCCATCTCCGGTGGCTCGGACCTCGGCCTCTTCGAGATCAACGAGGCCGCCCAGCTGGTCAGCGAGGCCGCCCACCCCGAGGCCAACATCATCTTCGGCGCCGTCATCGACGACGCCCTCGGCGACGAGGTCCGGGTCACCGTGATCGCGGCCGGCTTCGACGGCGGCCAGCCGCCGGCCCGCCGGGACAACGTCCTCGGCTCCGCCTCCGCATCGGCCCCCGGCCGCCGCGAGGAGCCCGCCCCGGCCCGGCCGAGCGAGCCCAGCCGTCCGTCCTTCGGTTCGCTGGGCAGCGTCAAGCCGAAGGAGGAGCCGGAGCCGGCGCCCGAGCCGGTGGCCGACATCCCGGTCGCCCCGCCGGTGACGCCGTCGCCCCGGACCTACTCGGACAGCACGGCCGAGGAACTGGACGTTCCGGACTTCCTCAAGTGATAGGACAGCGCGAGAGCGTGAGCGGCGCGCACTTCGCCTTCACCGACAGGTGGGGCGGGGTGAGCGCCGCTCCGTATGAGGAGCTGAACCTCGGCGGTGCGGTCGGGGACGCGCCCGAGGCGGTGCGCGGCAACCGGGAGCTGGCGGCCAAGACCCTCGGCCTGGACGCGGACCGCGTCGTCTGGATGAACCAGGTGCACGGGGCCGAGGTCGCCGTGGTGGACGAGCCGTGGGGCGTGGGGAATCCGGTGCCGGAGGTCGACGCGATCGTCACCGCCCGGCGCGGTCTCGCCCTCGCCGTCCTGACCGCCGACTGCGTGCCGGTCCTGCTGGCCGACCCCGTCGCCGGGGTCGCCGCCGCGGCCCACGCGGGCCGGCCCGGCATGGTCAAGGGGGTCGTCCCTGCGGCCGTACGGGCCATGGTCGGACTCGGCGCCGATCCGGACCGGATCGTCGCCCGCACCGGACCGGCCGTGTGCGGCCGGTGCTACGAGGTGCCGGAGGCGATGCGCGCCGAGGTGGCCGCCGTCGAGCCGGCGGCGCACGCCGAAACGGGCTGGGGTACGCCGGCGGTCGACGTGAGCGCCGGAGTGCACGCTCAGCTCGACCGGCTCGGGGTGTGCGACCGGGCGCAGTCGCCGGTGTGCACGCTGGAGTCGGACGACCACTTCTCGTACCGCCGCGACCGCGCCACCGGACGGCTCGCGGGCTATGTGTGGCTGGACTGATCGGGCATGACGGACCGTAAGACCGAACTCGCCGCAAATCTGGCGAAGGTGGAGGAACGCATCACCGCCGCGTGCGCGGCGGCCGGGCGCGAGCGGGAGTCGGTGACCCTGATCGTGGTCACCAAGACCTACCCGGCGAGCGATGTGCGGATCCTGTCGGAACTCGGTGTGCGCCATGTCGCCGAGAACCGTGACCAGGACGCGGCCCCGAAGGCCGCCGCCTGCGCGGATCTGCCCCTCAAGTGGCACTTTGTGGGTCAGTTGCAGACCAACAAGGTGCGTTCCGTGGTCGGTTACGCCGATGTCGTGCAGTCCATCGACCGTTCCCGGCTCGTCTCCGCCCTGTCGAAGGAGGCGGTGCGCGCCGGGCGCGAGGTGGGCTGCCTGATCCAGGTGGCGCTGGACGCGGGCGAGAGCGCACGGGGCGAGCGCGGGGGCGTGGCCCCGGGCGGGATCGAAGAGTTGGCCGACCTCGTCGCCGCGGCGCCCGCGCTGCGGCTCGACGGGCTGATGACCGTCGCCCCGCTCGCCGGGGAGTACGCGGGCCGCGAACGGGCGGCTTTCGAGCGGCTCATGGATTTGTCGACTGACCTGCGCCGAGCCCATCCGGCTGCAACCATGGTGTCCGCAGGGATGAGTGCGGACCTCGAACAGGCCGTGGCCGCCGGGGCGACACATGTGCGCGTCGGCACCGCGGTACTCGGAGTCCGCCCCAGGCTCGGGTAACGTCGCCAGGAAGTCGGACCACAGCAGAAAATATGGTCAATGCCCGTGAAGTTGGGCACAGCGACCACGTGGATCGCGGGCACTTGGCAGTCGTCAGTCGATCCACCACAGAGCGGAGGACTCAGAGCATGGCCGGCGCGATGCGCAAGATGGCGGTCTACCTCGGCCTCGTGGAGGACGATGGGTACGACGGCCGCGGTTTCGACCCCGACGACGACTTCGAGCCCGAGCTGGACCCGGAGCCCGAGCGGGACCACCGACGGCACGAGCCGTCACACCAGGCGCATGGCGCACATCAGTCCCAAAGGGACGAAGATGTGCGAATCGTGCAACCGCCCGCGCCGCGCGAACCGGTAGCCCGTTCGACTTCGCTCGCCGCGGAATCCGGACGTCCGGCGCGCATCGCGCCCGTGGCATCCATCACACAAGAACGCCAGTCCCTGGAGAAGAACGCACCGGTGATCATGCCCAAGGTCGTGTCGGAACGTGAGCCGTACCGGATCACCACGCTTCACCCCCGGACCTACAACGAGGCCCGTACCATCGGGGAACACTTCCGTGAGGGCACCCCGGTGATCATGAATCTGACTGAGATGGATGACACAGACGCAAAGCGACTTGTCGACTTTGCGGCCGGTTTGGTGTTTGGTCTTCACGGCAGCATCGAGCGGGTGACGCAGAAGGTGTTCCTGTTGTCTCCTGCTAACGTCGATGTCACGGCGGAGGACAAGGCCCGCATCGCAGAGGGCGGGTTCTTCAACCAGAGCTGAGACGCACGACCCGATCGAAGTACGGAAGAGCACGGAACAGGGGAGAGGGAACAGCAGGCCATGAGCGTGTTCGCGCAGGTGATCTACATCGCGCTGATGGTGTTCCTCGTCGTGCTCATCTTCCGGCTGGTCATGGACTACGTGTTCCAGTTCGCCCGCTCGTGGCAACCCGGCAAGGCGATGGTGGTCGTACTGGAGGCCACCTACACTGTCACCGATCCACCGCTGAAGCTTCTGCGGCGGTTCATCCCGCCGCTGCGTCTCGGGGGCGTGGCGCTCGACCTGTCCTTCTTCGTACTGATGATCATCGTCTACATTCTCATCTCCATTGCGCAGAGCTTCGTGAGATGAGGGTGGACGATCCGGTCTTGCCGACTGCCGATGACTACGTTGAGGTGAAGAGATGCCGTTGACCCCCGAGGACGTGCGGAACAAGCAGTTCACGACCGTCCGCCTCCGAGAAGGCTATGACGAGGACGAGGTCGATGCCTTCCTCGACGAGGTCGAAGCCGAACTGACCCGTCTGCTCCGCGAGAACGAGGACCTGCGCGCCAAGCTGGCCGCGGCGACGCGAGCCGCCGCGCAGAACCAGCAGAACATGCGCAAGCCTCCGGAGCAGGAGCAGCAGCATCCCCAGCAGCAGGGCATGCGAGGTCCCGGCGCGCCGGTGCCCGCCGGCATATCGGGCCCGCCGCAGCAGCAGATGGGTGGCCCCATGGGTGGTCCGCCCCAGCTGCCGAGCGGTGCCCCGCAGCTGCCCGCCGGCCCCGGCGGTCAGGGCGGCCCGCAGGGTCCCGGCCCGATGGGCCAGGGTCCGATGGGTCAGGGCCCGATGGGTGGTCAGCCGCCCATGCAGCAGCAGATGGGCGGTCCGATGGGCGGCCCCATGGGCGGTCCGATGGGCGGCCCCGGTCAGGGCCCCGGTGGCGACAGCGCCGCCCGTGTCCTCTCGCTGGCCCAGCAGACCGCCGACCAGGCGATCGCCGAGGCCCGTTCCGAGGCCAACAAGATCGTCGGCGAGGCCCGCAGCCGCGCCGAGGGTCTGGAGCGTGACGCCCGTGCCAAGGCCGACGCCCTGGAGCGGGACGCGCAGGAGAAGCACCGCGTGGCCATGGGCTCCCTGGAGTCCGCGCGCGCCACGCTGGAGCGCAAGGTCGAGGATCTGCGCGGCTTCGAGCGCGAGTACCGCACGCGCCTGAAGTCGTACCTGGAGTCGCAGCTGCGCCAGCTGGAGACCCAGGCCGACGACTCCCTGGCCCCGCCGCGTACTCCGGCCACCGCGTCGCTGCCGCCGTCCCCGGCGCCCTCCATGGCCCCGGCCGGCGCGAGCGCCCCGTCCTACGGCGGCAACCAGACGATGGGCGGCTCGCCCGCTCCGTCCGCCCCGTCCTACGGCGGCCAGCAGCAGATGACCCCGGCCATGACCCAGCCGATGGCCCCGGTCCGTCCGCAGGGCCCGTCCCCGATGGGTCAGGCTCCCTCGCCGATGCGTGGGTTCCTGATCGACGAGGACGACAACTGACCGGTCTTCGCGACCAGTACGACAACGGCGTCGGCAGCGTCCACCAGGGCGGGCCCCCCGGACTTCGGTCCAGGGGGCCCGCCCTTTTTACGCGTGTTGACGTGTGGGTGCCGGGCCGGGGCGGTGCCGAGGGGCGCGGGGCGGCGTCGATGGGCGGCTCCGCCGCGTGGGCACACGGTTCCCGCTCCGACGGGCAGCCCTCGAAAACCGGTGAGCGTTCGATGACCGGCCTTGGTAACGTCCTCCGTGCGCCGGGGCGCGTAGCGCAGATGGTCGTCGCGCCTCGATGGCATCTAGGAGGACGCCGGTTCGAATCCGGCCCGCTCCGGCGCGTCCGGTCGCTCTTCCGTGAGGAGGAGGTCGCCGGTTCGAATTCAGGCCCGCTCCGGCGCGTCCAGTGGCTCTGCCGTGACGCCGAAGGCCCGGCCCCCGCTCGGGGGGCCGGGCCTTCGGCGTTCCGGTGGTTACGCCTTGCGGAGGCGGAACGCGAGCGACAGCCCCTCGTCGGTGAAGGGCTCGCCGAACGTGTCGTCCGCCTCGCCCTGGGCGAAGTCGGTCGCGAGGACCTCGTCGGCGATCAGCCCGGCGTGCTCGGTGAGCGCCGCGGCCACCGCCGGGTCCGTGGAGGTCCAGCGCAGGGCGATCCGGTCGGCGACGTCCAGACCGCTGTTCTTGCGGGCCTCCTGGATCAGCCGGATCGCGTCGCGGGCAAGGCCCGCCTGCCGCAGCTCCTCCGTGATCTCCAGGTCGAGCGCCACCGTGGCACCGGAGTCGGAGGCCACCGACCAGCCCTCGCGCGGGGTCTCCGTGATGATCACCTCGTCCGGAGCGAGGGTGACCGTCTCACCGTCGACCTCCACGGACGCCGTGCCCTCGCGCAGCGCGAGGGAGAGGGCGGCCGCGTCGGCGCCCGCGACGGCCTTCGCCACGTCCTGGACGCGCTTGCCGAACCGCTTGCCGAGCGCCCGGAAGTTGGCCTTGGCGGTCGTGTCGACCAGGCTGCCGCCGACCTCGCTGAGCGAGGCCAGCCCCTCGACGTTCAGCTCCTCGGTGATCTGGGTGTGCAGCTCCGGGTCGAGGGAGCTGAACCCGGTGGCCGCGATCAGCGCACGGGACAGCGGCTGGCGGGTCTTGACGCCCGACTCCGCGCGCGTGGCGCGGCCCAGCTCCACCAGCCGGCGGACCAGGACCATCTGCTTCGACAGCTCCGGGTCGATCGCCGTCAGGTCCGCCTCCGGCCAGGCGGCCAGGTGCACGGACTCCGGCGCACCCGGGCTGACCGGGACGACCAGGTCCTGCCAGACCCGCTCGGCGATGAACGGGGTGATCGGAGCCATCAGCTTGGTGACCGTCTCCAGCACCTCGTGCAGCGTGCGCAGCGCGGCCTTGTCGCCCTGCCAGAAGCGGCGGCGCGAGCGGCGGACGTACCAGTTGGACAGGTCGTCGACGAAGGCGGACAGCAGCTTGCCGGCGCGCTGCGTGTCGTACGCCTCCAGCGACTGGGTCACCTGGTCGGTCAGCGCGTGCAGTTCGGACAGCAGCCAGCGGTCCAGCACCGGCCGCTCGGCCGGGGCCGGGTCCGCCGCGGACGGCCCCCAGTTCGACGTGCGGGCGTACAGCGCCTGGAAGGCGACCGTGTTCCAGTACGTCAGCAGCGTCTTGCGGACGACCTCCTGGATGGTGCCGTGGCCGACCCGGCGGGCCGCCCACGGGGAACCGCCGGCCGCCATGAACCAGCGCACCGCGTCCGCGCCGTGCCGGTCCATGAGCGGGATCGGGTCCAGGGTGTTGCCCAGGTGCTTGGACATCTTGCGGCCGTCCTCGGCGAGGATGTGGCCGAGGCACACGACGTTCTCGTACGACGACTTGTCGAAGACGAGCGTGCCGACGGCCATCAGCGTGTAGAACCAGCCGCGGGTCTGGTCGATCGCCTCGGAGATGAACTGCGCCGGGTAGCGGCTCTCGAACAGCTCCTTGTTCTTGTGCGGGTAGCCCCACTGCGCGAACGGCATCGAGCCCGAGTCGTACCAGGCGTCGATGACCTCCGGCACGCGTGTGGCCGTCTTCCCGCAGCCCTCGTGCGGGCAGGCGAAGGTGACCTCGTCGATGTACGGGCGGTGCGGGTCGAGGTTCGACTGGTCCGTGCCGGTCAGCTCGGACAGCTCCGCGCGGGAGCCGACGCAGGTGAGGTGGTCGTCCTCGCAGCGCCAGACCGGCAGCGGGGTGCCCCAGTAGCGGTTGCGGGACAGCGCCCAGTCGATGTTGTTGTTCAGCCAGTCGCCGAAGCGGCCGTGCTTGACCGTCTCCGGGAACCAGTTGGTCTTCTCGTTCTCCTGGATGAGACGGTCCTTGATCGCCGTCGTGCGGATGTACCAGGAGGGCTGCGCGTAGTAGAGCAGCGCGGTGTGGCAGCGCCAGCAGTGCGGGTAGCTGTGTTCGTACGGCAGGTGCCTGAAGAGGAGGCCGCGCTGCTGGAGGTCCTCGGTGAGCTTCTCGTCGGCCTTCTTGAAGAAGACGCCGCCGACCAGCGGGACGTCCTCCTCGAAGGTGCCGTCGGGGCGGACCGGGTTGACCACGGGCAGGCCGTAGGAGCGGCAGACCTTGAGGTCGTCCTCACCGAAGGCGGGGGACTGGTGGACCAGGCCCGTACCGTCCTCGGTCGTCACGTACTCGGCGTTCACCACGTAGTGCGCCGGCTCAGGGCTGTGCCCATCGGTTCCCTCGCTGACGCTCGGGAACTCGACCAGCTCGAACGGGCGCCGGTAGGTCCAGCGCTCCATCTCGGCGCCGGTGAAGGACCGGCCGGTCGGCTCCCAGCCCTCGCCGAGCGCCTTGGCGACCAGCGGCTCGGCGACGACGATCTTCTCCTCGCCGTCGGTGGCGACGACGTAGGTGACCTCGGGGTGCGCGGCGACCGCCGTGTTGGACACCAGGGTCCAGGGGGTCGTCGTCCACACCAGCAGCGAGGCCTCGCCGGCGAGCGGGCCGGAGGTGAGCGGGAAGCGGACGTACACGGACGGGTCGACGACCGTCTCGTAGCCCTGCGCCAGTTCGTGGTCGGACAGGCCGGTGCCGCAGCGCGGGCACCAGGGGGCGACACGGTGGTCCTGGACCAGCAGGCCCTTGGAGAAGATCTCCTTCAGCGACCACCAGACCGACTCCACGTACTCGGGGTCCATGGTCCGGTAGGCGTCGTCCAGGTCGACCCAGTAGCCCATGCGGGTCGTCAGCGCGGCGAAGGCGTCGGTGTGCCGGGTCACGGACTCGCGGCACTTGGCGTTGAACTCGGCGATGCCGTACGCCTCGATGTCCTGCTTGCCGGAGAAGCCCAGCTCCTTCTCGACGGCCAGCTCGACCGGGAGGCCGTGGCAGTCCCAGCCGGCCTTGCGGGCCACGTGGTAGCCGCGCATGGTGCGAAAGCGGGGGAAGACGTCCTTGAAGACGCGCGCCTCGATGTGGTGGGCGCCGGGCATGCCGTTGGCGGTGGGCGGGCCCTCGTAGAACACCCATTCCGGGCGGCCCTCGGACTGCTCCAGGCTCTTGCTGAAGATCTTCTGGTCGCGCCAGAAGTCGAGCACCGCGTGCTCAAGCGCGGGCAGGTCGACCTGGGCGGGCACCTGGCGGTACGTCGGCGCTGTCATCTGCGAGCATCCTCCAACGGACTTGCTGCCTTCCGTCGGAGGGACGAGAGCCTTCGTTCCTGTCTACGCCGTGTGCGGCGCGCTCCCGCGGTACCACCCTCCTTGGCCCTCCGCCACGCCGTACGCGCCGGTGAGCCCCCTCATTGGGGTCGCGAAGCCGGCTCTACTCGCCGCAGCGCTGAGGCTGCGGGTTTCTTCCGGCGGCTCCGGGGTGATCTTCACGTCGCGCTCGCCCCCGGGCTCACACCGTCCCCGGGTCGCTCTGGGCTGCGTACGCCGCTACTCGTCCCCATCCACGCTTCTCGCTCCGCCCAGTGTACGGCGCCGCACGGACAGCGGCGGACCGGTTTTCCGCGCGGCGACGGCGGACGCCGTGCGACCGGGCCGCGTGACCCGAATGGCGAGGGGGCGGCTGCCCGGGTTCGGGCGGGCCGGTCGCGGCGGATTACCCGGCGGGGAGCGGGGCACAACGGATGCAGGCCCGCGGCTCGGGGGTGCGGGCGGGCGAATCGGGCGGTGTGCCCCGTTGCCGCGGGACTGAAGTCGATTTATCGTCCCAGAACGATTCGCGAGCAACATCACAGTATGTGAAGGGGTCGCGGCCATGGTGGCGAAGAAGACCGCCGTACAGCAGCCGGCGACCGGGAAGACCGGCGCGAGGCCTGCCACCAAGAAGACGGCTCCGGGCACGACAGCCGCCGAGAAGTCGGCCGCCAGGAACTCGGTCGCCACGGAGGCGGTCGCGAGGAAGGCGGTCGCGAGGAAGGCGGTCGCGAAGAGGACGGTCGCGAAGAGGACGGACGCCGCGGCGGCGGGCGCCGACGCGACGACCGGGAAGACGGCCGGCAAGAAGACGGCCGGGAAGAAGGCGACGACCGGCGGTGCGGTGGCGGCCGGTAAGCCGGCCCACAAGGGTTCGGCGGCCCCGAAGACGGCCGCCAAGAAGACCGCCGCCGAGAAAACCACTGGTCAGAAGGCCGCGGTGAAGGGGGCGGCCCAGAAGGGCACGGCCAAGAAAGCGGGCGCGGCGCACGCCGCGAAGCAGACGGGAGCCACGACGGTGGTTGCGAAGAAGACTCCTGGCACGGCCACGGCGGAACAGACCGCCCTTCCCAAGGCGCGGGCTGCCGCGGTGGAGCCCGGCGAGCTGGCGGTGCGCCCCGGTGAGGACCCCTGGACCGCGGAGGAGGTCGACGAGGCCCGCGCGGAGCTCCAGTCCGAGCTGAAGCGGCTGCGAGAGGAGATCAGCTCGTCCGAGGCGTCCCTCGTCGGCCTGATGCGGGACTCCGGGGACGGCGCAGGCGACGACCAGGCCGACACCGGCACGAAGAACATCACGCGCGAGCACGAGCTGGCCCTCGCCGCCAACGCGCGCGAGATGCTCACCCAGACCGAGCGAGCCCTGGAACGGCTGGACGCGGGTACCTACGGCCTGTGCGAGAACTGCGGCAACCCCATCGGCAAGGCCCGCATGCAGGCGTTCCCGAGGGCCACGCTGTGCGTGGAGTGCAAGCAGAAGCAGGAACGTCGCTCCTGAGCGTGGGGCGGCGCCGGACCGTGCCGTAGTCTCGTCCCCAGTCAGGCACCTAGGTTGAGGGACTCACGTGGCAGAGGCGGAGCGCATCATCGGTACGCCGGACACCCCGGACGGCGACGACGGGCGGACGACGGCGGCCGGAGCACCCGCCGGCTCCGGCGCGGCCGGGGACGCCGGCGCGGGCGAGCGGCAGACCCCGGCGCCGTCGCGGACCGGTCGCGGGCGCCGGATCGCCGTGCTGTTCGCGGTGGCGGTGTTCGCCTACGCCCTCGACCTGGTCAGCAAGCTGCTCGTCGTGTCCCGGCTGGAGGGCCACGCCCCGATCCGGGTCGTCGGGGACCTGCTGGAGCTGCACGCGATCCGCAACCCGGGGGCGGCCTTCGGGTTCGGCGCGGCCTTCACGATCATTTTCACGCTGATCGCCGCGGCCGTGATCGTGGTGATCATCCGGCTGGCCCGCAAGCTGTACAGCTTCCCCTGGGCGATCGCGCTCGGGCTGCTGCTCGGCGGCGCCCTCGGCAACCTCACCGACCGGATCTTCCGGGCGCCCGGCGTCTTCGAGGGCGAGGTGGTGGACTTCATCGCGCCCAAGGGCTTCGCGGTGTTCAACCTCGCCGACTCGGCGATCGTGTGCGGCGGCATCCTGATCGTGCTGCTGTCCTTCCGCGGGCTGGACCCCGACGGCACGGTCCACAAGGACTGAGCCGGGGCACTTGTCCACAGGCTCGTTCGGGCGCGGCTGAGCCGTCCGGCATACTCGACGGGTGAGCACGATTCCCGAGATCCGAACCCTGCCCGTGCCCGACGGCCTGGAGGGCGAGCGCGTCGACGCCGCCATCTCCCGCATGTTCGGCTTCTCCCGCACGAAGGCCGCGGAGCTGGCCGCGGCCGGCAAGGTCCAGGTCGACGGCGCGGTGGTCGGCAAGTCCGAGCGGGTGCGCGGCGGCGCCTGGCTCGAGGTCGAGATGCCGCAGGCGCCGGCACCGGTCCAGGTGGTCGCGGAGCCGGTCGAGGGCATGGAGATCGTGCACGACGACGATGACGTGGTCGTGATCGTCAAGCCGGTCGGCGTGGCCGCGCACCCGTCGCCGGGCTGGTCCGGCCCGACCGTCATCGGCGGTCTCGCCGCCGCCGGATACCGGATCTCCACCTCCGGCGCCGCCGAGCGCCAGGGCATCGTGCACCGCCTGGACGTCGGCACCTCGGGCCTGATGGTGGTCGCCAAGTCGGAGTACGCGTACACGTCGCTCAAGCGCCAGTTCAAGGAGCGCACGGTCGACAAGCGGTACCACACCCTCGTCCAGGGCCACCCGGACCCGACGAGCGGCACGATCGACGCGCCGATCGGCCGCCACCCGAACCACGACTACAAGTGGGCGGTCACGGCCGAGGGCAAGCCGTCGGTGACCCACTACGACCTCATCGAGGCCTTCCGCGCCGCCTCCCTGCTCGACGTGAAGCTGGAGACCGGCCGCACCCACCAGATCCGCGTCCACATGTCCGCCCACCGCCACCCCTGCGTCGGCGACCTCACCTACGGCGCCGACCCGACCCTCGCCAAGCGGCTCCGGCTGACCCGCCAGTGGCTGCACGCCGTGCGCCTCGGTTTCGAGCACCCCGGCGACGGCGGCTGGGTGGAGTTCGCGAGCGACTACCCCGAGGACCTGCAGAAGGCCCTCGACCAGGTCCGGGAGGAGACGTGGGCGTGAGCCCGGCGTCCTACACGGTCCGGATCGCCGAGGACCCCGCCGACCGCGAGGCATGCTTCGCGGTCCGCAAGGAGGTCTTCGTGGTCGAGCAGGGCGTCGCCGAGGACATCGAGTACGACGCCCACGACGCCGTGGCGGTGCATGTGCTGGCGGTCCGCGAGGACGGGGTGCCGCTGGGCACCGGCCGGCTGCTGTACGGCGAGGCGGCGGCGAAGAAGACCGGCGGGGACCCGTCGGTCGGCTCGCTGGGGCGGCTCGCCGTCTCTCGCGCGGCGCGCGGGCTCGGCGTCGGCGCGGCCCTGGTGCGCGCCATCGAGGACGCGGCACGCGCGCGTGGCCTCGCCTGGGTGGACCTGCACGCACAGACCCACGCCCTGGGCTTCTACGAGCGCCTCGGCTACACGGCGTACGGCCCGGAGTTCCCGGACGCCGGCATACCCCACCGGGCGATGCGCCGGGGCCTGTAGAACACGGCCCGGCCGATGCGCCGGGGCCGGTGGGACACGGCCCGGCGGGCGGGACGTGGGCGAGGCCGGCCCCGGCTCGGGCCCGCCGCCCCGGGCCACCCGCCCCGAGTCACCCGGCCGGTCATCCGCCCCGAGTCATCCGCCCCGACTCACCCGGCCAGGCCGAACAGCGTCGCGAAGTGGCGTGCCCGCTCGGCCGCGTCCTCGTTCATGTCGGTGCGCACGAGGAGCAGCTCCACGATCTCCTGGCCGTGTCCCTTCGAAGGATCGGACACGAGGCGCGCCTCGTACCTGCGCAGCCACGTCAGCGCGTGGTCCGCGGCCTGGCGTGCCCGGTCCCGGCCGAGGTGGTCCAGCGCGAGGAGGGAGCGCAGGACCAGGCGGGACTTGAACTGCGGCATGTGCGTGTCCAGCCAGTCGAAGGACCAGGTGACCACGGAGGTGAGCCGGTCGTCCGGCAGGTCGCGCACGCGCAGCAGGGCGTCGAGGAAGAAGCAGGCGTCGAAGGCGGTCGGGTCGGGCCGGATCCAGTGGTAGGCCCGGTCGACCGAGGCGGCCGAGACATGGCCCGGGATCTCCGTACGGCACAGGACCACCTTCAGCAGCCTGGGTGCGCTGATCTCGCCGAGATTGCCGTCGCACCAGCTCAGGGCGCGGCAGGCGACTTTCGTCAGCTGGGCCGGGGTCAGGTCGGAACGTTCGAGCAGGGGCTCCAGAACGGACTGGATGTCCCGGCCGCCGCGCTCGGCGCTCATCCAGGTCAGCGAGTGTTCCACCAGCGCGGAGACGTCCCGCGGCGTCAGCCACGGCGACGCGTTGAGAGGAGCCAGGATGTGTGCTGCCTGGTCGATGCCGTCGTGCGACTCCAGCCACCGCAGAGCGGTGCCCACCGCCTTCCGCTGCTCGGCCGGCGCCAGGTCGTGGCGGGCGAGCAGCTTCCTGAGCACGTGCTGGGCGTCTTCCAAGGCGGCGTGACCCCGCAGCCAGAGTTCGACGTGCGGCAGGACCGCCCGGAGCCGGTCCTCGCCGAGGTCTCTCCGGTCGAGCACGCCGGTCAGCACGGAGCTGGCCTGGGGCGCCGGGACGTGCCGCCGCAGCCACCGCTCCGCCGTGCCGAACGCGTGGTCCAGGGCCGCGCCGGTGAGCCGCTGCCTGCTGAGGAGGAAGCCGAGGTGCCAGGCGCTGTCCTGGCTGTCCGGATGGGACTCCGTCCACTCCAGGACGACGGAGGCGATCGACTCGAAGGCGTCCTGGGTCAGCAGCCGCCGGCCGAGCAGGTCCCTGAACCGGTCGAACGAGGGCAGTTCGCCGTTGCTCCGCTCGAGCCGGGCGAGCGCCTCGGAGAGCGAGCCGGCCGCCTCCGCGGCCGCGGCGGCCCTGTCCCTGGCCGCGTGGACGGCGGCGATCTTCGGACTGCCGGGGTTCACCGCCACCCACCTGGAACCGGCCGCCTCGACCCGGGACCGCTGTTCGCCGGTGAGGTCCGTCCGCCCCAGCAGTTCGATGAGGACGTTGGCCGCTATGGGGTGCTCGCCGTGTGTGTGCGCCCAGACGGTGGCCATTTCGACCACGGTGCGGCGGTCGGCCTCGTCCAGTTCCTCGCGGCGCAGCAGGGCGCGTACCGTGCGCTCCGCCCAGTGGTTGTCGAGATGGCGCCGTGCCCAGGGCAGCGCCCGGGAGACGGCCCGCTCGGTCTCGGACGGTTCGAGGTCGGTCCGGAACAGCAGGCTGCCGAGGACGCGACCCGACATGGGCACGTCGGTCTCGTGGCGGTCGAGCCACGCGAAGGACAGGTCGAAGAGCGCGCGCACGTGCTCGCCGTCCAGGTCCAGCCTGTCGATGTCCCGCCGCAGGAGCAGGTTGAACAGGACGACGCCCGCCGCATGTTCGAGACGGTTCGGTGTCAGCCAGGCCATCGCCCGGGACAAGGTGGCCGGCACGGACTCCGCGGGCAGGTCGGGCCGGGACAGGAGGGCTCCGAGGACGAAGCTGGTGCCGGTGCCGTTCGGATGGTGGTCGAGCCAGGCCAGGGCCACGGCGGACGTCCGGGTCATGACGTCGTGGGCCAGGTGCGGCCGTTCCAGCAGGGCACGGACGACGTGGCTGGCCGAGGGGCCGGTCCCGTGCGCCGCGAGCCAGTCCAGCGCGGCCGACACGTGTCCCGCGGCCTCCTCCTCGGAGACGTCGCGCTGCCCCAGCAGCCTGACCAGGGCGTAGCTGTTCTCCTCGTCGTGCGGCTGGCCCTCCAGCCGCCGCTCGGCGTACCGCGTCGCCATTCCGCGTTCGTCCGCGGTGAGGCCGTCGTACGTGAGGAGGAAGTTGATGATGCGGTCCGCGTTGTGCTCCAGCGCGTGCAGCCGCAGCCAGGCATCGGCGTAGGCCACCGTCCGCCGGGTCTCCTCGGGCGTCAGGTCGGGCCTTTCGAGCACGGTGCGGATGAAAAAGTCCGCGGCCGTGTCCGTGACATGGTGTTCCAGCCACTCGTCGGCGAGCCGGACGGTGGTCGCGCGTTCGGCGTCGGTCAGGTCGGGTCGCTTGAGCAGCAGTTCCAGTACGTACGTCCAGTTGGACTCGATCGGCTGGGCCCGGGTCCAGCCGATGCCGGACCGTACCGCGCCGCGCAGCTCGGGGTCGGTCAGGTCGCCGCGCGTGAGCAGCCTGCCGAGCACGTGACTGGCCTCCTGGCGGTGACCGTTCGTGCCGAGCCATTCCCCGGCGTGCCGGAAGGCCGTCCGCCGCGCGTCCCGGGTGGGCTCGTCGCGCGAGAGCAGCTTGGCGAGCACCCGCCATGCCTCCGGCCACGTGCTGTACTCCCGCAGCCACTGCTCGGCCGCCTGGACGGCCTTGCGTGCGTTGAGCCGCAGGGCCGGGTGGTCCAGAAGGGGGGCGAGCACATACGTGGCCTCGCGCTTGCCCTTGTGGTGGCCGAGCCACCGGAGGGCGGCGGCGACGATCCGCTGTTCCTGGTGCGCGGTCAGGTCCCTGCGCGTCAGCATCTTGGCGAGCAGGTGGCTCGCCTCGGCGAGGGAGGAGTTGTCGGCGAGCCAGGTCACGGTCGCCTGGAGGACGTCGGGCAGGAACCGCGCGCCGACCTCGTCGCGTTCGAGCAGGATGGTCAGCACGAAGCTGCCCTCGCGGCGCCGGTTGTGGAGTTCCAGCCAGCGGAGCGCGGTGGGCACGAGGCGCTGAGCGGCGTCGGTCGGCAGGTGCCTGAGGCCGCGGCGGAGAACATGGCGGGCGTTGACGGTGTCGCCGTACTCCTCCAGCCAGGGGGCGACGATCTCGGACCAGTGCTCCGCCAGGGCGCCGGCCCACGGAGGGCCCGAGCAGATCGCGCCCAGCGCGTAGCCGCCGACGTCGGGGTCGCGCTGCATGACGTCACCGATGGCGGCGGCGTTCCCGGCGAACCAGTCCGCGAGGACGTCGCCGACCTCCGCGTCCCGCTGCCGCAGTGCGAGATCGTCGAGCAGCCGGGCGAGGTTCGTCGCGTAGCGGCCGATGGTGCGGGCCTCGGTGAAGCAGCCGGCCAGCAGGTCGTGGGTGCGGGGCTTGTCGACCCGGGTGCCGTCGGGGCGGATCACCGAATCGGTCAGCTGGTCGCAGACGATGTCGTGGGCCACCTCCAGGTGCCCGCGCTCGCCTTCCAGCCAGCCGAGCCCGATCAGGGCGTCGACGACGGTGTCGGCCCGCCCGGCGCCGCTCGCCGTCGTGGCCAGTGCGACGCGGGCCGCTTCCCGGACCTCGGCCTCCGGCTGCGGGCATGCCGCCGCGGCGGCCGCGGCGGCGACGAGGTCGTCGGTGGCGTGCACGCCGTCGAGGGGCGACCGGGGAGCGGGCACGGTGAGGGCGTCCTCGTGCAGCCGGGCGTGCAGCCACTTGGCGAGTTCCCCGCCCTCGCGCATGCCCGCGAGGTTGGGCGGGGCGAGACCGCGCACGACCCGGCGTTCCACTTCGGAGGCGATGAGCAGGGTGAGGATGGGGCGGTGGCCGCACAGCCGCCGCATGCGGGGCAGGCCGTACTCGTCCACGGCCGTCCGGGCGAGGTGGTGCAGGCCCTGGTCGGTGACGGCCCGCATGAACTCCTCGTCCTGCCGCAGATGCACCTCGCCGAAGAAGGACCGCAGGCGGCTCCTGTGCTGCTGAAGCCAGCCCGGCCGCACCGACGCCAGGAACACCACCTCGATGCCGGCCTTCTTGGCGTCGGGGAGCAGACGGCCCTTGACCGCCTCGAGGTCGAGCGGTGACTCGCCTTCCTTGTCGGCGATGAACAGGTTGAGGTAGTCGAGCACGACGAGGACGTCCTCGGAGCCGGCCAGGACCGCCTTCGCGATCTCGTCGACGAGTGACGCGGATCCGCCGGGCCTGACGTGCAGCACCCGCCAGCCGGCCTCGTGGGCCACGCGGCCCACCTCGATGCCGGTGCGGGTCTTCCCGGTGCCGGCCGAGCCGACGAGCAGCAGCCCGGTGTCGTCGCCGTCCAGGATGCGGCTCATGATCCTTTCGGGGTCGGCCTCGTGGTCGTCCCCCGGGGAGACGAACGGCAGGTGATCGGAGATGAGGTTCCGCTTGAAGCCGGTCAGGCCGGCGAGCAGGTCCTTCTGTTCGACCACCGCGGCCAGGGTGTCCTCACCGCCGGCCTGGGAGACGTCGGTGGGCCTGAGCTTGGCCGCCCTGATGCCGTCCGTCTTCAGCACTTCCCTGAAGCCGGGATCCTCCAGCGCACCCGCGATCGGTTCGGCCTCGACGGTGTTCGTTCCCGTGACGGTCCGGCACTGGTGCTGCACGCCGACGAGGAAGTGTCCCTCCGTGGTGAAGAAGGCGGCGCCCGACATGCCTTTCCACAGCTCGGCCTCCGGGGCCGGGAAGCTGGGCGCATCGGTGATCGCGATGTCCAGCATGCCGGACTTCAGGTTCGAGCCGAG
Source organism: Streptomyces musisoli (assembly GCF_016741855.1). Taxonomy (GTDB): domain Bacteria; phylum Actinomycetota; class Actinomycetes; order Streptomycetales; family Streptomycetaceae; genus Streptomyces; species Streptomyces musisoli. Next base: position 186,471 of record NZ_JAERRH010000005.1, read on the forward strand.
CCGGACCGCGCCCGCGGGCGCGAAGCTGTCGCGTCCGGCCAGACCCGGCCGCTCCGGGCGATGGGCGAAGCGGGGGAAGCCGTTGGCGGACACCTGCACCGTGCCGGGCGCGGAGGGCAGGCGGCCGAAGCGGACCAGGGGTACGCCGGGCACGGGCGCGCGCAGCTTGAGCAGCGCCAGGTCCTGGGTCTTCGAGCGCCACGCCACGTCGGCGGGGAGTCTCTCCTCCGAGCCGCCGAGCATGACGCTGATGGTGTACGGGCCGGCGGCGGCCGTCGTCGGCCGCAGGAGGTGCCGGGCGGTGAGCACCACACTCTTGCTGATGAGAAAGCCCGAGCCGTACTCCGTGTCCCCGCCCTGCCGCACCAGGACTTCCGCGACGCGCGCCCCGTGGTCGACCCCGCCCCCCATACCCGTCCCTAGCCGATCAGGTCGGAGACGTCATCTCCGGTCAGCACCGTGGTCGGCTGTCCTTGCCCGTCGTACGTCTCGGGGGACAGGCGCAGCTTGATGACATGGGTCCGGGTGTCCTTGGACCCGCCGGTGAGGTCACCGGAGAGCACCCAGAACTTCACACCGCCCTTGACCTGCTTCGTCTTCTCGACGGCGACATGGAGTTCCAGGTCGACGGAATCGATCCGGAACCGGACGTCCTTGCCGTCGGCCTCGGCGCGGGCGGCCTCGATCTCGGAGCGCAAGGACGCGAGAAGGTCGGATAGTTCGATGTCCACTGTGACCTCCAGGAGGGTGCCGAGGACGGCGACCGGCGCGGCGGAACTCGGCCCGACTGAGCTGACAAGACGTCAATCCTACGGTCGCTGAAAGACGTTGGCGGTCGGGCGGCGGTGTGTCTCGGGTGGGCGAGCAGTGTATGCGAACACGCGGGTCGGACCAAGGCGGTCGTGGGGAATCCGCAGGTGGCGGTGGCAGACTTGAGGTCTGCCGTGTGATCGTCGACCCCCGGAGTGCCGTCCGTGGATCAGCTGGCTCTGTTGTTCGTACTGCTGCTCGGGGCCTTGGTGAGCGTCCCGGTGGGCGACCGGATGGGGGTGCCGGCGCCGGTGCTGATGACCCTGTTCGGCGGGGTGCTGGCGGTGGTCGACTTCGTGCCCAACGTCGACATCCCGCCCGAGCTGATCCTGCCGGGGCTGCTGCCGCCGCTGCTCTACGCCGCCGTACGCCGGACCTCCTGGCGGCAGTTCGCGGCCAACATCCGCCCGATCTTCCTGCTGGCCGTCGCCCTGGTGTTCGTGACGACGGTGTGCGTGGCGCTCGTCGCGAACGCGATCGTGCCCGGGCTGCCGATCGCCGCAGCCGTCGCGCTCGGCGCCCTGATCGCACCGCCCGACCCGGTCGCCGCGACCAGCGTCGCCGGGCAGCTCGGACTGCCGCGCCGACTGGTGTCGATCCTGGAGGGCGAGGGGCTCTTCAACGACGTGACGGCCATCGTGCTGTACCACGTGGCGATCGCCGCCGCCGTGAGCGGCGCGTTCTCGCCCTGGCGGGCCGGGCTGGACCTCGTGCTGTCGGCCGTCGTCGCGCTGGCCGTGGGCCTCGTGCTGGGCTGGGGCGCGAACAAGGCGATGGACCTGCTGGGCGATCCGACCCTCCAGATCGGCATGACCCTGCTGGTGCCGTACGCCTCCTACGTGCTCGCGGAGAAGCTGCACGGCTCCGGGGTGCTCGCCGTGCTCACCGCGGCGCTCTTCCTCGCCGAGTACGCCACCGACGCGGACGACGTGATGACCAGGCTCGCCGGGCACACCTTCTGGGACATCATCGACACCCTCGTCACGGGCGTCGCCTTCGGGCTCATCGGTCTGGAGCTGCACAACGCCGTCCGCACGGCCCAGGGGCGGTGGGGCGAGATGCTCGGCTGGGCGGCCGCCGTCGTGGGGGTGGTGATCGTCGTACGGCTGATGTGGCTGCTGCCGGCGACCTGGCTGACCAAGCGGCTGCACGCACGGCGGGACTACGACGAGGAGATCCCGGTGAGCTGGCGGGAGACCGTCGTGATGTGGTGGTCCGGTATGCGCGGGGTGGCCTCGGTGGCGCTGGCGCTGGCCGTGCCGCTCAAGGCCGACGACGGCTCTCCGTTCCCGGACCGGGACGAGATCATCTTCATCGCCTTCGGGGTCATCGTCGGCACGCTGGTGGTGCAGGGGCTGACGCTGCCCTGGCTGGTGAAGCGGCTCGGGGTGCGGGCCGACTCCGTGCGGGAGAAGGAGTTCGAGAAGGAGCTGGCGGTGCGCGCCGCGAAGGCGGCCAAACGCCGGCTGCGGGAGATCGAGCAGGTGGAGGAGCTGCCCGAGGAGCTGTCCGAGCAGATGCTCCGGCGCGCCTACGACATCGGCATCCGGATCAGCCCGGACATGGGGGAGGCGGAACGGCGGGAGGCGCAGCGGCAGCGGGCCAGGCGGCTGAAGCGGGTGCGGCGCATCCAGGGCGAGATGCTCAGCGCCGCCCGGCACGAGGTGCTGGCCGCGCGGAGCGAGCCGGGGGCGGATCCGGAGGTCGTGGACCGGGTGCTGCGCCATCTCGACGTGCGCAGCCTGCGGTGAGACGTCCGCGGCCCGCGGTCCGGCATGCGCGGTCTGCGGTGGGACGCGTGCCGCAGGCGGTGTGGCGCGTGCCGCCTGCGGTGGGCCGAGCGCCGGCCGCGGCGGGCCGAGCACGGTCCGCGGTGAGCGGTGCGTCCATACGTGCCCGGATAGTCATATGAATGTGCCGATCCTGTGGATGACTCCCGGCACCCCCGGCGCATCGCTCCTACGCTCGGATCATGAGTCGCAACATCGTGATCAGTGGGGGCGGCACGGGAATCGGACGGGCGGCGGCGCACGCCTTCGCCGTGGTCGGGGACACCTCGAACGGTCGCGCCGGCACGCCGGGTGGCGTGGCCGAGACCCTGTACTGGCTGGCCTCGCCCGCGGCCGGGCACATCACCTCCCAGGTGATCCAGGTGAACGGAGGTGCCGAGCGCGGCCACTGAGCGCCCGCCCTGCGGCCCGGCCCCCGGTCAGCCGCGGCCTCCGGTGCGGGGGAAGTCGTAGGCCCTGCGGAGGGAGGCGCCGTCGGGGGAGGGGATGCGGTGGGGCGGAAGCACGGACTCCGCCGTGTTCACCCGGGGCAGCGCGTAGGGGTGCTCGGCGGACAGCCAGGTGATCATCTCCTCGCGCACCGTGACCCGGACCGTCCAGATGTCGTCCGCGTCCTTCGCGGTCACCAGGGCACGCACCTGGACGGTGTTCGGCGTGGAGTCCGTCACTTGCAGGCTGCAGGCGCGGCCGTCCCAGGCCGGACACGCACGCAGGATGTCCCGCAGCTTCTCGCGCATCGCCTCCATCGGCACGCTGTGGTCGAGGTGCCAGTAGACGATCCCGGTCATCTGCGGGGTGCCGCGGGACCAGTTCTCGAAAGGCTTGGAGGTGAAGTAGGACACCGGCATGGTGATCCGGCGCTCGTCCCAGGTCCGTACCGTCAGGAAGGTCAGGGTGATCTCCTCGACCGTGCCCCACTCGCCGTCCACGACGACGGTGTCGCCGAGCCGGACCATGTCCCCGAAGGCGATCTGAAGCCCGGCGAACATGTTCGACAGCGTGGACTGCGCCGCGACGCCGGCCACGATGCCGAGGACTCCGGCGGAGGCCAGCAGGGACGCGCCGGCCGCGCGCATCGCCGGGAACGTCAGCAGCATCGCCGCCGCGGCGACCACCCCGACGATCGCCGACACCACACGCATGATCAGCGTCACCTGGGTGCGGACCCGCCGGACCCGGGCGGCGTCGTGGTGGACACGCGCGTAACGGGTGTACGTCGTCTCGACCACGGCCGCCGCGATCCGGATCACCAGCCAGGCCGCGGCCCCGATGAGCACCAGGGTCAGCGTCCGGCCGATGCCGGTCCGGTGTTCCTGCAACAGTTCGGCCTCGTCGTAGGAGCCTCTGAGCAGGGCCGCGCACAGCACCAGCTGATACGGCACGCGGGCCCGCCGCAGCAGGCCCCACAGCGGGGTCTCGCTGTGGCGCTCGTCGGCCTTGCGCAGCAGTACGTCCGTGGCCCAGCCGATGAGAACGGTCAGGAACACGGAGACGCCGACCACGATCACGGGGCGGACTACGTTCTCCATGCCTCGGAACCTAACCGGCTTCGGCGGGGCATGAACATGTGAGTTCGGCGCGTGTGTGGGTATGGGCCGCGGCACGGCCCGGTGCCCGGCTGGCACCATGGCCTCATGAACATCATGCTCTTTCACTCGACCTACGGGCTCAGGCCCGCGGTGCACGACGCCGCGGACCGGCTGCGCGCTGCGGGCCATGAGGTGTGGACGCCTGACCTCTTCGCGGGGCGCACGTTCGACACCGCCGAGGAGGGCATGGGGTTCAAGGAGGAGATCGGCAAGGAGGAACTGCTGAAGCGGGCCGTGCTGGCGGCGGCGCCGTACTCGGACCGGGGGCTGGTGTACGCCGGGTTCTCGCTCGGGGCCTCCGTCGCCCAGACCCTCGCCCTCGGCGACGACAAGGCGCGCGGGCTGCTGCTCCTGCACGGCACGTCGGACATCGCGCCCACCGCGCACGTGGACGAGCTGCCGGTGCAGCTGCACGTGGCCGAGCCCGACCCGTTCGAGACGGACGACTGGCTGAGCGCCTGGTATCTCCAGATGGGCCGGGCCGGCGCCGATGTGGAGGTCTACCGGTACGCCGGTGCCGGGCACCTGTACACCGACCCCGGGCTGCCGGACTACGACGCCGAGGCCGCCGAGGCCACCTGGCGGGTGGCGCTCGGCTTCCTCGAGTCGCTCGGCTGAGCGGGACGCTCCGGTGCGCTCTTACACCGGGTCGTAGGTCCGCTCGATCTTCTGTGTGCCGCTGCGGGTGCGGTACGAGCGCGTCCAGCTGGACGTGGCGTTCGCGCTGGTGCGGTCGGACAGGACGTAGTAGTCCATCTGCGCCCGGTCGGCGGTGATGTCCAGCACGCCGTAGCCGTGCCGGTCGGTGTCCACCCAGTGGACGTGCCGGTTGGCGGCCTTGATGACCGGTGAGGCGATCGCGGAGACGGTGCCCTCGGGCACCTTCACGATGTCGTCCAGGTTGTCGGAGGTCACCGAGGTCACCACGAACTCGGTGGCGGCCGACGCCGACAGCGGGTAGGTGCCCGCGTCCACCGGCACGTCGTTGGCCCACGCCATGTGGATGTCACCGGTCAGGAAGACGGTGTTGCCGATGGCGTTGGAGCGCAGATGGGCCAGCAGCTCGCGGCGGTCGTCGGTGTAGCCGTCCCACTGGTCGGTGTTGGCGGCGATGCCTTCCTGAGGCAGCCCGAGCAGCTTGGCGAGCGGCTTGAACAGGTCTGCGGAGAGGGAGCCGAAGGAGAACGGCGAGATCATCACCGAGTTGCCGACCAGCCGCCACCTGGTGTCGGAGGCCTTCAGGCCGGCCTTCAGCCAGTCCAGCTGGGCGCGCCCGGTGAGCGTGCGCTCCGGGTCGTCCACCGAGCCGCTCGCCGTGGACGCCTGCTGGGAGCGGAACGAACGCAGGTCCAGCAGCGACAGGTCGGCGAGCTTGCCGAAGCGCAGCCGCCGGTAGGTGGTGCCGGCGATGGCCGGGCGGACCGGCATCCACTCGAAGTAGGCCTGCTTGGCGGCGGCCTGACGGGCCGCCCAGGTGCCCTCGGCGCCCTCGGTGTGGTTGACCGCGCCACCCGACCAGGCGTTGTCGGCGAACTCGTGGTCGTCCCAGATCGCGACGACCGGCGCCTTCAGGTGCAGCGCCTGGAGGTCGGGGTCCGTCTTGTACTCGGCGTGCCGGATCCGGTAGTCGGCGAGGGTGAGGATCTCGTTGGCGGGGGCGTGCGGGCGGACGACCTTGCCCCGGGCCGCGTACTCGCCGGACTTGTACTCGTAGATGTAGTCGCCGAGGTGCAGCCAGGCGTCCAGGTCGTTGCGGGCGGCGAGGTGGCGGTAGGCGGAGAAGTAGCCGGCCTCCCAGTTGGCGCAGGAGACGACGCCGAAGCGCAGACCGGACACGTCCGCGTCCGCCGCCGGCGCGGTGCGGGTGCGCGCCGCCGGGGAGTCGGTGCCACCGGCCGAGAAGCGGAACCAGTAGTCCGTGGCCGGTGCCAGGCCGCGGATGTCGGCCTTGACGGTGTGGTCCGAGGCGGCCGTCGCGGTGGTGGAACCCTTGGCGACGATGGTGCTGAACGCCTTGTCCCGGGCCACGACCCAGCTGACCTCGGTGTCCGGGCCGGCCCCGGAGCCCGGTATGGCCTCCGGGGTCGGGGTCACCCGGGTCCACAGCAGGACGCCGTCGGGCAGCGGGTCGCCGGAGGCGACACCGTGCAGGAAGGCGGGGGCGTCCGTGGCGGCGCGGGCCGGCAGCGCGGCGGCCAGCGGGCCGGCCAGGACAGCGGCCGCCGCCGCGGCCTTGACGACCGTACGGCGGCGGGGCGGAAGCGGATCGAGGCCGTTTGCGGCCTCGGCTGATCTGTATCGACTGGTCACGACCGATCAGGTTACTGATCGGTACGCGTCAAGGCGGGCGAACCCGCAAAAGTTCGCCCGCAGTTCGACGGGACGTCGGGTCAGTCCTTGAGGGCCGCCTCCAGCGCGGTGTTGAACTCAGCGACGGACATCGGCGCGTTCTTGCCGTCGGCACCGGTCAGGTTCTTGCCGTCCATCCGCAGGGTCGGGGTGCCCCTGACGCCGTCCTTGTCGAACACCTTGGACTCCTCCAGTGCCCACCGGTCGTAGGTGCCGTTCTTCACGGCCTTCTGGAACGCCGCGTTGCCCTTCAGGGCGGGGACCGTGTCGGCGATCTTGATGAGGTAGGCGTCGTCCTTGAACTTGTCGTCGGTCTCGGCGGGGTGCCACTTCGCCGAGTACATCACGGACTTGTACTCCAGGAACGCCTCGGGGCTGACGTTCAGAGCGGCGCCGAGGGCGCTGAGCGCGTTCTTGGAGCCCTCGCCCGGCAGGCTGTTGTCGAGGAAGGTGGCGCCGACGTACTGGATCTTGAACTTGCCTGCGTCGAGGTCCTTCTTCACCGTCGGACCGACCGTCTGCTCGAACGTCGCGCAGACCGGGCAGCGCGGGTCCTCGTACAGGACGAGGGTCTTCTCGGCGCTGCTCTTGCCGAGGACGATCGTCGTGCCGTCCTTGCCGGAGGTGTTGGCCGGCTTGACGAGCCTGTGGTCCTTCGCGGCCTCCCAGTAGGCGGGCTTGTTCATCTGGACGACGGCGTAACCGATGCCGCCGGCCGCGGCCAGGACGCCCACGACCGAGGCGGCGACGACCAGCTGCCGCCTGACCTTGTCGCGCTTGGCCTGCCGCTCGCGCTCCTGGCGCAGCCGCTCCCGGGCCGCCGTCTTCGCCGCCTGGCTGTTCCGCTTGCTCATAGTGATCTCCATGTGGGACGCGCACACGTCGTACGCGGGATACGTGTGGGGGACTGGTCGTGCTCAGGCGCCGTCGGGCCGTCGGAGAGCGGCTGTCGCTCCCGCGGGAGCGGTCGTCGCTCAGACGAAGACGGCGGCAGGGGAGCACGGCGGTCCACGCCGTCCCAGGGAGTGCACGAGGAGCCGGTCGCGGGCGGCGGCGCGGCGCGGGGCCGGCCGGGGCAGCCGGCGGGCCGGCAGCGGCCGTACGGCGACCGCGGCCACCGCCAGCAGCAGCGGCCGGAACGTGGAGGCGGCTACGGCGCACAGCAGCTGGGCCAGCGCCCGCTCGCCCCGGCGCAGCCAGGCGGCGGCGAGCAGACCCACCCCGAGGTGCGCGGCGAGCAGCAGCCAGGCGGCGGCCGGGCTGGCGTGGGCGAGCAGTGCCCCGATGTGCCCGGGGTCGCTGGTCACCTGGGCCAGCGGGGTGCCCACCTGCCCCTCGCACAGCACGTCCAGGCCGACCGCGCGCAGCGGGCCGGCGATCGGGCCGCCCGCCCGGCCGTAACAGGTGTGCTGACCGGTGGTGAACACCGTGTCGGCGGCCAGCTCCAGCGGGATCAGCAGGGCCGCGATCCGTCCGAAGCCGCGCTCGCGGCCCGCCAGCGCGTACGCGGTGAGGAACACCCCGGCGGCGACCGCGCCCACGGTCGCCGCCGGCAGCGGAGCACGGGACAGCAGCACGTGCGACGCGGTGCTGAGCGTCACGACGAAGGCCGTGAACAGCGCCGCGCGCACGGCTCTGAGCGGAGTCCCGGATATGTCCATAGCGAGAGGAGAGTCTGTCACGTACGCCGGTAAGGGACCCCTAAAGGGTGCCTGTGAACCGGCGGGACCTAAAGCCCCGGGATCCGGCCGTTGCGGAACAGGTCGACGAAGATCTGGTGGTCCGCACGCGCGCGTGCGCCGTACGCGTGCGCGAAGTCCACCAGCAGGGGCGCGAAGCCCTCCTCGTCGGCCGCGAGCGCCGCGTCGATGGCCCGCTCGGTGGAGAACGGCACCAGGGACTCGCCGGAGGTGTCGTCCGCCGCCGCGTGCATCGTGGCCGTGGCCCGGCCCAGGTCGGCGACGACGGCGGCGATCTCCTCCGGGTCGTCGATGTCGCCCCAGTCCAGGTCCACGGCGTACGGCGAGACCTCGGCGACCAGCTGGCCGGTGCCGTCCAGCTCGGTCCAGCCCAGCCACGGGTCGGCGTGCGCCTGGAGGGCGCGCTGGGAGATCACCGTGCGGTGGCCCTCGTGCTGGAAGTACTCCGCGATCGCCGGATCCGTGATGTGCCGGGAGACGGCCGGGGTCTGGGCCTGCTTGATGTAGATCACGACGTCGTTCTCCAGGGCGTCGCTGTGGCCCTCCAGGAGGATGTTGTACGACGGCAGGCCCGCCGAGCCGATGCCGATGCCCCGGCGGCCCACGACGTCCTTCACCCGGTAGGAGTCCGGGCGCGCCAGGGAGGCGTCCGGCAGCGTCTCCAGATAGCCGTCGAAGGCCGCGAGGACCTTGTAGCGGGTGGCGGCGTCCAGCTCGATGGAGCCGCCGCCCGGGGCGAAGCGGCGCTCGAAGTCGCGGATCTCGGTCATCGAGTCCAGCAGCTCGAAGCGGGTCAGCGAGCGGGCGTCACGCAGCGCGTCCAGCAGCGGACCCTGCGCGGTGTCCAGCGTGAACGGCGGCACCTCGTCCCGCTTGGCGCCCGTGGCCAGCGCGTGGACGCGCTCGCGGTAGGCGGCGGCGTAGACCGTCACCAGCTCGGTGATCTGCGCGTCGCTGAGCGCCTTCGCGTACCCGATGAGGGCGATGGACGCCGCGAAGCGCTTGAGGTCCCAGGTGAAGGGGCCGACGTAGGCCTCGTCGAAGTCGTTGACGTTGAAGACCAGCCGGCCGTTGGAGTCCATGTACGTGCCGAAGTTCTCGGCGTGCAGGTCGCCGTGGATCCACACGCGCGAGGTGCGGTCGTCCAGGTACGGACCGCCGCGCTTCTCGGCGTCGAGGTCGTGGTAGAAGAGGCACGCCGTGCCCCGGTAGAACGCGAACGCGGAGGCCGCCATCTTGCGGAACTTCACCCGGAACGCGGCCGGGTCGGCGGCCAGGAGCCGGCCGAAGGCGGTGTCGAAGACGGCGAGGATCTCCTCGCCGCGCTGCTCGTCGTTGAGCTGGGGGACCGACATCGCGGGGTGCCTCCTGGTGCAGGACGGGTGGTGCGTGAATGTGCAGGTACGGGTACGACAGCGCTTCCGCCGTCTTCAACGGGCGACGCCACGCGGGAGTGCCCGGTTCCCGCATGAAGGTACGTGGGGACGACCCGCGTGTGTCAGTGCCGGGGCATAGACTTCGACGCTGTCCCCCAGACCGTCCGCAGTCGGTCCACAGCCGGTCGGAAGATCGTCGACGCCCGTTTTCCTTGGAGGCCGAAACCGTGTCGAAGCCGCCGTTCACGCACCTGCACGTCCACACCCAGTACTCGCTGCTGGACGGTGCCGCGCGGCTGAAGGACATGTTCGAGGCCTGCAACGAGATGGGCATGACGCACATCGCCATGTCCGACCACGGCAACCTCCACGGGGCGTACGACTTCTTCCACTCCGCGAAGAAGGCCGGAATCACCCCGATCATCGGGATCGAGGCCTATGTCGCCCCCGAGTCCCGGCGCAACAAGCGCAAGATCCTCTGGGGCCAGCCGCACCAGAAGCGGGACGACATCTCCGGTTCCGGCGGTTACACCCACAAGACCATGTGGGCCGTGAACAGGACCGGCCTGCACAACCTCTTCCGGCTCTCCTCCGACGCCTACGCCGAGGGCTGGCTCCAGAAGTGGCCCCGGATGGACAAGGAGACCATCGCCCAGTGGTCCGAGGGCATCGTCGCCTCCACCGGCTGCCCCTCCGGCGAGGTGCAGACCCGGCTGCGCCTCGGCCACTTCGACGAGGCCCTGAAGGCCGCCGCCGACTACCAGGACATCTTCGGCAAGGACAAGTACTTCCTGGAGCTGATGGACCACGGCATCGAGATCGAGCACCGGGTCCGCGACGGCCTGCTGGAGATCGGCAGGAAGCTCGGCATCCCCCCGCTGGTCACGAACGACTCGCACTACACGTACGCGCACGAGGCGGGCGCCCACGACGCCCTGCTGTGCATCCAGACCGGCAAGAACCTCTCCGACCCGGACCGCTTCAAGTTCGACGGCACCGGCTACTACCTGAAGTCCACGGACGAGATGTACGCCATCGACTCCTCGGACGCCTGGCAGGAGGGCTGCGCCAACACGCTCCTCGTGGCCGAGATGGTCGACACCACCGGCATGTTCGAGGCAAAGAACCTCATGCCGAAGTTCGACATCCCCGACGGCTACACCGAGGTCACCTGGTTCAAGGAGGAGGTCCGCCGCGGCATGGAGCGCCGCTTCCCGGGCGGCGTCCCCGAGGACCGCCAGAAGCAGGCCGAGTACGAGATGGACGTCATCATCCAGATGGGGTTCCCGGGCTACTTCCTCGTGGTCGCCGACTTCATCATGTGGGCCAAGAACAACGGCATCGCGGTCGGCCCCGGCCGAGGCTCCGCGGCCGGCTCGATCGTCGCCTACGCCATGGGCATCACCGACCTCGACCCGATCCCGCACGGCCTGATCTTCGAACGCTTCCTCAACCCCGAGCGCGTCTCCATGCCCGATGTCGACATCGACTTCGACGAGCGCCGGCGCGTCGAGGTGATCCGGTACGTGACGGAGAAGTACGGCGCCGACAAGGTCGCCATGATCGGCACCTACGGCAAGATCAAGGCCAAGAACGCGATCAAGGACTCCGCGCGCGTGCTGGGCTACCCGTACGCCATGGGCGACCGGCTCACCAAGGCGATGCCCGCCGACGTCCTCGGCAAGGGCATCGACCTGAACGGCATCACCGACCCCTCGCACCCGCGCTACAGCGAGGCCGGCGAGATCCGCGGGATGTACGAGAACGAACCGGACGTGAAGAAGGTCATCGACACCGCCAAGGGCGTCGAGGGCCTGGTCCGGCAGATGGGCGTGCACGCCGCCGGGGTGATCATGTCCAGCGAGACCATCACCGAGCACGTCCCGGTCTGGGTCAGGCACACCGACGGCGTGACCATCACGCAGTGGGACTACCCGAGCTGTGAGTCGCTCGGCCTGCTGAAGATGGACTTCCTGGGCCTGCGCAACCTCACGATCATGGACGACGCGGTCAAGATGGTGAAGGCCAACAAGGGCCTCGACATCGACCTGCTGTCCCTGCCGCTCGACGACCCCAAGACCTTCGAGCTGCTCCAGCGCGGCGACACCCTCGGCGTCTTCCAGTTCGACGGCGGCCCCATGCGCTCGCTGCTGCGCCTGATGAAGCCCGACAACTTCGAAGACATCTCCGCCGTGTCGGCGCTCTACCGTCCGGGCCCGATGGGCATGGACTCGCACACGAACTACGCGCTGCGCAAGAACAAGCTCCAGGAGATCACCCCGATCCACAAGGAGCTGGAAGAGCCCCTGGAAGAGGTCCTCGCCGTCACCTACGGCCTGATCGTCTACCAGGAGCAGGTGCAGAAGGCCGCCCAGATCATCGCGGGCTACTCGCTCGGCGAGGCCGACATCCTGCGCCGCGTGATGGGCAAGAAGAAGCCCGAGGAACTCGCGAAGAACTTCGTGCTCTTCCAGGAGGGCGCCCGCAAGAAGGGCTACAGCGACGAGGCCATCCAGGCCCTGTGGGACGTGCTGGTCCCCTTCGCCGGCTACGCCTTCAACAAGGCGCACTCCGCCGCGTACGGCCTGGTCTCGTACTGGACCGCCTATCTCAAGGCGAACTACCCCGCCGAGTACATGGCCGCCCTGCTGACCTCGGTCAAGGACGACAAGGACAAGTCCGCGGTCTACCTCAACGAGTGCCGCCGCATGGGCATCCGGGTGCTCCCGCCGAACGTGAACGAGTCCGAGTCCAACTTCGCCGCCCAGGGCGACGACGTGATCCTCTTCGGCCTCTCCGCCGTCCGCAACGTCGGCACCAACGTCGTCGAGTCGATCATCAAGTGCCGCAAGGCCAAGGGGAAGTACGCCTCCTTCCCGGACTACCTCGACAAGGTCGACGCGGTGGTCTGCAACAAGCGCACCACCGAATCGCTGATCAAGGCCGGCGCCTTCGACGAGATGGGCCACACCCGCAAGGGGCTCACGGCGCAGTACGAGCCGATGATCGACAACGTGGTCGCGGTCAAGCGCAAGGAGGCCGAGGGCCAGTTCGACCTCTTCGGCGGCATGGGCGAGGAGACCAGCAGCGAGCCCGGCTTCGGGCTCGACGTGCAGTTCACCGACGAGGAGTGGGACAAGACCTATCTGCTCGCCCAGGAGCGGGAGATGCTCGGTCTGTACGTCTCCGACCACCCGCTCTTCGGCCTGGAGCACGTGCTGTCCGACAAGGCGGACGCGGGCATCGCCCAGCTCACCGGCGGCGAGCACGCCGACGGCGCGGTGGTCACCATCGGCGGCATCATCTCGGGCCTCCAGCGCAAGATGACCAAGCAGGGCAACGCCTGGGCGATCGCCACCGTTGAGGACCTGGCGGGCTCCATCGAGTGCATGTTCTTCCCGGCCACCTACCAGCTGGTGTCGACCCAACTCGTCGAGGACGCCGTGGTGTTCGTCAAGGGAAGGCTCGACAAGCGGGAGGACGTGCCCCGGCTCGTCGCGATGGAGCTGATGGTCCCGGACCTCTCCAACGCCGGCACCAACGCCCCCGTGATCCTCACCATCCCGGCGGTGAAGGTGACTCCGCCGATGGTCAGCCGCCTCGGCGAGATCCTCAGCCACCACAAGGGTGACAGCGAGGTCCGCATCAGGCTCCAGGGCCCGCGCAAGACCACCGTGCTGCGCCTGGACCGGCACCGGGTCAAGCCCGACCCCGCGCTGTTCGGCGACCTGAAGGTGCTGCTCGGCCCGTCCTGCCTGGCCGGCTGATCCACCACGGCATGAAGGGGCGCACCCGAGACGGGTGCGCCCCTTGCGTGTGCCTGGGCTTCAACTGCCCTTTAGTTGTGGCCGAAGCTCTTCTGCTTCTTGCCGCGAGCGCCGTCCGAGGGGCTGCCGGGGACCTGCGCCAGCTGCGGCTCGTGCTCCTCGGCCGAAGGACGCTGTGCGTGCTCCGGCTGCTGAGCGCGGTTCTGCGGGCCGGCCTGCTTACGGTTCTTGTTCTTGGCCATGGTGATGCCTCCTGTGGGGGATCTAGGGGCCAGGGCCGGGACCAGATTCACATACGCTGACAACAGGCGCATGTCGGATAATTACCGTGTGTGACAGGGCAGCTGGGCGGACGGGAACCGGAAACGCCACGCCGAAGATCGAGTTCGGGCCGTTAACCCCCGCGCGGTCGGGCAGACTCGAAGGAAGTCCGAAGCAAAACCTCCCGGGAAGAGGGTGAGTCGCGTGGACCGCTGCATCGTCCTGGTGGACGCCGGGTATCTGCTGGGTGCCGCCGCCAGCCTCCTCGCCGGTGAGCCCTCGCGATCCCGGATCACCGTCGACCACGCCGCGCTGATCCAGGCGCTGCGCGAACGCGCGGAGTCCGACACCGAGCGCCCGCTGCTGCGCATCTACTGGTTCGACGGCGCTCCCGACCGGGTCCCCCAGCCGGAGCACCGCCGGCTGCGCGTGATGCCCCGGGTCACCGTCCGGCTGGGTGCACTCACCCGCAGCGACGGACGCTGGGCCCAGAAGGGCGTCGACGCCGCGATGCACGCCGAGCTGACCGAGCTGGCCCGCAACCGCGCCTGCTCCGACGTCGTCCTCGTCACCGGCGACGGGGACCTGCTGCCCGGCATGATGGCCGCCAAGGAGCACGGCGTCGCCGTCCACCTGTGGGCCGTCCAGGCCGCCGACGGCGACTACAACCAGTCCGAGGACCTGGTTGCCGAGGCCGACGAGCGGCGTGTCCTCGACCGCGCCTGGATCACCCAGGCCGTCCGCGCCAAGGAGCTGACCGGGGTCTGCGCCCCGCCGCCCGCGACCCGCCCCGAGATCGCCGCGATCCTCTCCGCGCCGCTTCCGGAGTCCGCGCTCACCGCGTCGCCCGAGCGGCCCGCCGAGCAGCCCGCGCACCCGCCGGCCGCCCCGGCGGCGGAGAACGGCGCCGCGGAGCGGGTTCCCGCCCCCAAGGGCGTCCCCACCCCCAAGGACCTGGCCGCGCTGCGCGCACCCGGCGCCCAGCCCGCGCAGCACCCGGCGACCGCGACCCTGCGCTGGTCCTCCGACAAGGGCTGGGTCGACCGGCCGGGCGCGGTCTCCGAGCCCCCCGAGGTGGCCTCCATGCCGACGCTGGCCCAGCTCACCACCGCCGAGCAGCGGTGGGCGGACCGGGAGGAGGACATCACCACCGTCGGCGGCGATCCCTACGAGGTGGGGCAGGTCTTCGCCCGCAGATGGATGTCCCGGCTCGGCGACCAGAGCCATCTCCAGCGGCTGTCGCAGATGTATCCGCGCGTCCCGCACCGGATCGACGGGGAGCTGCTGCGGTACGCGGCACGGTTCGGGCTGCTCGCCCACAAGGACGACCAGATCGACGAGCACGACCGTTACGCCATTCGGGCGGGGTTCTGGCGGGAGTTCGACGTGCCGGCGGCCGCCGAACCGCACGCGCCCACCGCCGACTGAAGGCCCGTGGCCGCCCCCGAAGGCGAGTAGGGGCCCCGGACCCCGTAGGCTCGTCCCTTGTGATGACGCGCGCGGCACAGGCACTTCGGTACGACGACGTCGTACGCGTGCGCGGGCTCAGCAAGACCTACCCGGCCGTGAAGGGCCGGCGGGGCGCGCCCGGCACGCCCGAGGTACGGGCCACCGACGCGGTGGAGCTGGACGTACGGCGCGGCGAGGTCTTCGGACTGCTCGGCCCGAACGGCGCCGGCAAGTCCACCCTCGTACGGCAGCTCACCGGACTGCTGCGGCCGGACGCGGGCAGCGTCGAGATACTCGGCCACGACATCGTGCGCCACCCCGAGCGGGCCGCCCGGATCCTCGCCTACCTGGGCCAGGAGTCCACGGCCCTGGACGAGCTGACCGTCTCCCTCGCCGCCGAGACCACCGGACGCCTGCGCGGCCTGGACGCGCGGCGGGCGCGGGCCGAGCGGGACGCCGTGCTGGAGGAGCTGGGGCTCACCCCGCTCGCCGGGCGGGCGCTGAAGAAGCTGTCCGGCGGGCAGCGGCGGCTCGCCTGCTTCGCCGCGGCCCTCGTCGGCCGGCGGGCCCTGCTCGTACTGGACGAGCCGACCACCGGCATGGACCCGGTGGCCCGGCGCGCGGTCTGGGCGGCCGTGGACCGCCGGCGGGCCGAGCACGGCACGACCGTGCTGCTGGTCACCCACAACGTCATCGAGGCCGAGACGGTCCTGGACCGGGTCGCCGTGCTCGACGAGGGCCGGGTCATCGCCTGCGACACCCCCGCCGGGCTCAAGGCGCAGGTGGCCGGCGAGGTGCGGGTGGAGCTGGTGTGGCGGGACCGGGCACCGCTGGAGGTGCCGGAGGTGGCCGTGCTGCGCGAGCGGGCCGTGGAGTCCGGCCGGCGCTGGACGCTCCGGCTCGCGCCCGAGGAGGCCCGCGCCGTCGTCGCCACCGTGACCGGCGGGGCCGCCTTCGCCGCCCTGGACGACTTCACGCTCGCCACGCCCAGCCTGGAGGACGTCTACCTGGCGCTGGGCGGCGCAGCGCGGCAGGGCCTGGTGAGAGCGTGAGCGAGCGGACCGCGGAATGCGTATGGATCTGCGCGACCGCCGTGGGCGCGACTGCCGCAGGGAAGAGGAGCAGCTCGTCGTGAGTGTCGTACCCGCCGAGGTTCTGCCGGGCGGCGCCCGGGCCGTGCCGGAGACGGCGCCCCGTGCGGCCGAGCTGGGCCCGCCCGCGCGGCTGTGGCCGTCGCTGGCGGCCGTCTACCGGGCGCAGCTGTCCCGGGCCCGGGTGGCGCGGATCCCGCTGCTGTTCGTGGCGACCTTCCAGTCCGTCGGGATCACCGTGATGATGCGCGGTGTCGTCGACAGCGGCCCCGAGGCACAGTCCGTGGTGGCCGGGTCGTCCGTACTCGTCGTCGCGTACGTGGCGCTGAACCTGCTCTCGCAGTACTTCGGGCAGCTGCGGGCCAGCGGCGGACTCGACCACTACGCCACGCTGCCGGTGCCGCCGGCGGCCGTGGTGCTGGGCGCGGCGGCGGCGTACGCCTCCTTCACCGTGCCGGGGACCTTGGTGACCGCCGCCTTCGGCTGTGCGCTGTTCGGGCTGCCGCTGTCCAACCTGTGGATCCTGGTGGCCGTCATCCCGCTCGCCGGGGCCGCGCTGGCCGGCCTCGGCGCCGCCTGCGGCCTGCTCGCGCCCCGGCCGGAGCTGGCCACGCTGCTCGGGCAGCTCGGCATGTCGGCGGCGCTGCTGCTGGGCGTGCTGCCGGCCGACCGGATGCCGGAGGCCGTACGGCTGGCCCGTGATCTGCTGCCCTCGACCTACGGCGTGGAGGCCTACGCGCGGACCTTCGGGGCCCACCCGGACTGGGCCGTCGTCCTCGCTGACCTGGGCGTGTGCGCGGGTGTCGGAGTGGTCTCGCTGGCCGTGGCGACCTGGGCCTACCGCAGGGCCGCCGTCCGGTGACGCGGCCCACAGCACGACCTGGCACGATGGCAGGGTGACCGCACCGTTGACTCCACCACCGCCGCCGCACGACGACTCCCCGCACCAGGTCCGGCAGGCCTCGCCGTCCGCCGGGGCGTTCGCCGGGGGCGGGTACGAACAGGACGGTCCCGCCATGAGGACGGAAGTGCGGGAGGCCGCCGTCATCACGGTGGCGTCGGTGCTCGCGGGAGTGCTGCTGGGGCTGCTGTGGTGGTGGCTGGCGCCGCACGTGCCGCTCGTCGGCGACGAGATAGACAAGAACTGGGTCGTTTACCTGAAGGACTCCGAGGGGGAGCAGGCGATCGGGGTGGACGGTACGTTCACCCTGCTGGGCCTCGCCTTCGGGCTGGTCAGTGCGGTCGTGGTGTTCCTGCTGCGGCGGCGCGGGGGTGTGCCGCTCGTCGTGGCACTGGGCCTCGGCGGGCTGCTGGGGTCCCTGCTGGCCTGGCGGCTGGGGGTCTGGCTGGGACCCGAGTCCGACGTGCTCGCGCATGCGCAGGCGGTGGGCAAGGGGGTGACGTTCTCGGCGCCGTTGAAGCTGGCGGCGAAGGGGGCGTTGTTGGCCTGGCCGTTCGCGGGGGTGCTGGTGCATCTCGGGCTGACCGCGCTGTTCGGGCCGCGGGATCCCGAGCCGCCGTATCCGCAGCCGTAGCCGTAGCCGGGGCGGCCGTGGCCGGGGCTTCGCCCCGGGCCCCGTCCTTGTTCGCCCGCCCGCCCACCCGACTCGGTCGGCTGGACAGGTGCCGTATTCGGGGCTTCGCTCCGGGCCCCGTCCTTGTTCGCCCGCCCGCCCACTCGACTCGGTCGGCTGGACAGGTGGCCGCGCGGCTCGGTCGGCCGGGCCGGTGGCCGCGTGGCTCGGTGGGCTGGGCAGGTGGCGGTGGGGGGGCGGTGGCTCAGGGTCAGTCTCGGCCGATGGGGGCCAGTACCGCGTTCGTCAGGGTGGTCAGGTCGGCGGGGGAGAGTTCGACCTCCAGGCCTCTGCGGCCCGCCGACACGCAGATCGTCGCGTGGGCGTCCGCCGAGTCGTCCAGGACCGTGCGGAGCTTCTTGCGCTGGCCCAGCGGGGAGATGCCGCCGCGGACGTAGCCCGTGGTGCGTTCGGCGAGGGCCGGGTCGGCCATGGCCGCCCGCTTGCCGCCCACCGCCGCCGCCAGGGCCTTCAGGTCCAGGGAGCCGGCCACCGGGACGACGCCGACCACCAGGGAGCCGTCCACGTCGGCCACCAGGGTCTTGAAGACGCGGTCGGGGGAGACGCCCATCGCCTCCGCCGCCTCCTCGCCGTAGGAGGGGTGGGACGGGTCGTGGTCGTAGGAGTGGACGGTGAAGTCCACACCCGCCGCCGTCAGGGCGACCGTGGCGGGCGTTCCCCCGGACTGCTGCTGCTTCTTCGACTTCTTCGCCATCGGAGTGTCTCGGCCTCGGTCTTCCCGGTGTTCCTCAGTTCAGGCTCGTCGGCGCCCGTGTCAGCTCGAACGCGGGCAACGACGGCAGGTTACGGATGATCGCCGTCTCCGCGCGAAGGAGTTTCAGCTCGTCCCGCAGCCGGGACGCGGTGTCCGGCGCCTGGAGCAGCCGCTGCTTGGTCGGCGTGTCGTGCACCATCGCCGCCGCCACCAGGTACGACACCACGCTCGGGTCGTCCGGCAGTTCGGCACCGCTGGACATCGAGCGCTCCCGGGCGCCCGCCAGCCGCTTCTGGTACTGGCGGAAGGAGCGCAGGACACCCTCGGCGAGCGCGCCGGCCTCGTCCCCGGGTTCCTCGGGCAGCTCCTCCAGCTCCGCGGTCAGGAACGGGCCCGACGCGTCCACGGACAGCAGCCGCACCCGGGTCGTACCGGTCGCGAGCACCTCGAACGTGCCGTCGGAGCGTTCCCGGACGGTCGCCGCGTCCGCCACACACCCCACCCCGTGCAGGGCCTTGAGCGGGTCGGGGCCGAAGCCGGCGGCCGGTCCCCGCTCGGGCTGTGCCGTGGGATCCGGCATGCCCGGGGCGCTCGGCGCGACCTCGTGGCCGTCGCGGATGGCGACGACGGCGAACCGGCGCGGTTCCTCCTCGGGGGTCTTCAGCAGGTCGCGCATCATGGCGCGATAGCGCTCCTCGAAGACGTTCAGCGGCAGCACGAGCCCCGGGAACAGCACCGAGTTCAGCGGAAAGAGCGGGAGACGGACGGTGGTCACGGCGCCCCAGCCTAATGGTCTGCGGCGGGGGCGTGTCCGCGGTGGCCGCCCAGCGGTCCCGGCGGGGCCGGCAGCAGCCCTGTCGGAGCGGCTCCCGGACCCGCGGTCTCCAGGTGTTCGCGCAGGCGCAGGAAGTGGCCGAGCGGGTCGTCGGAGAACCGGTCCCAGGGGAACGAGGTGGCGTACGGGCCGATCAGGCGCAGCTGGACGCGGGCGTCCTGCGGGCGGTCCAGCCGCAGCAGGACGTACAGCAGCTTGTTGCGCACCTCGGCGGGGCCCGGGTCGGCGGCCGGGAGGCACCCGGACAGCGTGATCGCACGGTCGGCCGCCGCGTCCAGCCGGGCGCGCGGCACGGTGGGGCCGCAGCCGTCGGTGAGGTAGCCGAAAGCCGCCCGGGCGGGCAGGGCCTGGACCAGCGAGCCGGCCGGGGCGTCGTGCGCGGCCAGGTCGGCGAAGTCGAAGCACTCGTGGTGGGAGCCGTGCCAGGACGCGGCCAGGTAGCGCAGGGCGGCCACATGGCAGCCGTAGTGGTGCGGGGCGCGCCGGACGGCCGCCTCCCACAGCTCCTCGAAGTAGCGGTGTCCGGCCCGCGAGCCGCGCGCGTGGTCGAGCGCGATGCGCCAGGGCACCGGGTCGCGGTCGTCGGCCCGTGCGGCGGCGGTGATCAGCGGGCTCACCTCGCGCAGCAGCTCGGCCCGGGCCGGCGAGGGCCAGGCACGGTCCACCGCCAGCTGGGCCCCGACCAGCAGCGCCCCGGGGTCGTCCGGGGCGGCGCCGAGCCACGTCTCGTACCACTCGGGGCGCGAGCGGGCGAAGGCGGCCAGGCGCCGCACGTACCGGTCCCGCTGCTCCCACTCGCCCGCGGTACGGGTGGCGGCGAGCAGGCCGGCCGCGGTGGCGTACTCGCCCCGGCCGGCCGCGACGAGCGCGGGCGACAGGCGGTCGTCGGGCGCATCGAGCACGGCCTCGTCCCCCGCCGGTGGTCGGCCGGCCGGGCGCGCGAAGCGTTTGGTCATCCGGGTGGGGCGGATGAACGAGGGCAGCAGAGCCATGGTGTCGACCATTGAAAGTCCGCAGGTCGGGGCGGCGCCAGAGGGTTGTGGCAAGTCATGGAAGGTTGTACGGCGTACGGTCAAGGACCGGTAAAGGGTAAATGTTCATACTGTGTGCGCGTGGTGCGGGCGAGCGGCGTGTTCCGCCGGTGACGGGGAACGGTCGTGTGATCGGCGCAGAGCGGCGCGTTCCGCCGGTGGCGTTGAACGGTCGTGTGATCGACTGCGGGCGGCGTGTTCGGCGAACGGCTGTGTGATCGACGGCGGGCGGCGTGTTCGCGGGTGGCGATGAACGGCCGTGTGATCGCCGGCGAGCGGTGTGTTCCGTGGTGATGCGAACGGTCGTGTGATCGACTGCGGGCGGTGTGTTCCGGTGGTGACGACGCACCGCGAGGCGGCCGGCGGTGTGTGCCGTCAGCTCCGGCGCAGCAGCCGGGTCGCGCCCGCCGCCACCGTCGTCGCCAGGACCCAGCCGAGCAGCACCATCGCCGCCGCGAGCCACTGCCAGCCGCCGCGCAGCTGCCACTGGCCGGCCTGGCCGAGGTCGATCACCGGCAGCAGCAGGTCCAGCGTGAACAGCGCCGGGTTCCAGGCCGGGTGCCCACCGGAGTCCATGGGCGGATGGTCCGCGTGGGCGAACGCGAGCGTGCCCGCCGCCCACAGCACCGCCATCCACACCGCGGCCCGGCCCGGACGGTAGCCGTAGGCGACGGTCCAGTCCTGCGCGAACCCCCAGACCTTGGCGGCGGGCGGCAGGGTCTCGCGCCGCCGGCGCTGCTTGGCGAGCAGCACCTCGCGGGCGTCCTCGTCCTCCCCGGCGGCCCGCAGCACCGCGGCCAGCCGCTCGTACGGCTCCGGGGCGTACTCCGCGGTGGCCGCCGCCACCCAGTCCAGGCGCCGGGCCAGCGGGAACGGGCCCTGCGGCACCAGGTTCTCGTAGGTGAAGCCGCCCATGTGCAGGTTGCCCGCGTCGGGCCAGCTGCTCGCCCGGTCCACCAGGGTCGTGATCCGGGCGCCCGACAGCACGACCTTGCCGCGCTGTGGCTTGTCGCCGAGGAAGCGCAGCTCCGGCGTCTGCACCCGGCGCAGTGCCAGCTCCTGGTCGTCGGTGAAGACGAACCGGGCCCGTTCCAGGTCGACGGCGTCCCCGAACCGTCCGTCGTCCAGCCGCACCCCGCCCCGGCACTCGAAGTGCTGGATGCGCGTCCCGCGTGCGGGCGTCGTGCCGCTCAGCAGCGGGCTGCCCACGCCGGCCGGGGTCAGGTACAGGGTGCGCTCGACGGTCATCTGGGGGGCGTTCAGGGCGAAGCGGGAGTAGGGGTTGGTGAGCTTGGCGCCGCGCAGGCTGAGCGAGACGCCGATCTGGGCGCCGCGCAGGCTCATCTCGCCGTGCGACTCCAGCATCTCCGCCTGGAGGTCCTGGCCGACGGTCATGCCGTCCGCCGCGATCGACCGGCCGCCGCGGTCGCGGTGCACGATCGCCTGGTTGAGTAGCAGGTCGGTGCCGATGTGCGCGTCCGTCAGCCGGACCCCGCTGCGGAAGCGGCAGCGCGGCAGATGCAGATCACCCTCGGTGTGCACCCGGGCCGCCTCCAGGCGCGGCACCGAGCAGTCCACCATGCGGACGGTGGTGAACCGGGCCTCCGGCAGCCGGACCTCCTCGTCGAAGCGGCAGCCGCGCAGCTCCACGTACGGGGTGACCTGACCGCCCGCAAGGTCCAGGGCGTCGGCGATCCGCACGCCGACGAGCTTCAGCGCGGACACCCGGCCCGCCAGCGCCGGCGGGCCGTCCAGCAGCAGCCAGCACACGATGCGGGCCCGCACGGTCCGCTCGGGACCCCAGGGATGCCCGCCGTGCGGATCGTCCACCGCGAAGTCCCCGCTGCTCAGGTCGTAGACGCTGCCGTTGCGGAAGGCCTGCCACATGCCCGCCTCGGTCGCGGTCAGGTCGTCCGGCAGGTCCCCCGTGTGGATGCCGGCCCCCTCGGTCACCGCTCTCCTCTCCCCGTTCACTGGTTTTCGTACAGCCGTTCATGCCCGCTGCGTGACCCCCGGAACACCACACGTGAAGGTGATCTTCCGGGTTCCGGCCACCCTATGTACCAGCCATTGACCCACGTTCTGTATCAGCCATTGATACGCGCGGACGGCTCCCGACGGCGGTCTGAGAGAATTGGGACTGTGATTTCCCGAATCGATCTGCGCGGCGACGCCCTTCCCGAGGGCACCGCCCTGCGCGACCTGCTGCCCCGAGCCGACTTCGACGTCTCGGCCGCCCTGGAGAAGGTGCGTCCGATCTGCGAGGCCGTGCATCATCGTGGGGACGCGGCGCTGATCGACTTCGCCGAGAAGTTCGACGGAGTACGGCTGGAATCCGTCCGTGTCCCGGCCCGGGCGCTCACCGAAGCGCTCGCCGGTCTCGACCCGGCGGTGCGCGCCGCCCTGGAGGAGTCCATCCGCCGCGCCCGGCTGGTCCACCGCGAGCAGCGCCGCGCGACGCACACCACCCAGGTCGTGCCCGGCGGCTCGGTCACGGAGAAGTGGGTGCCGGTCGAGCGTGTCGGTCTGTACGCGCCCGGCGGCCGCTCGGTCTACCCGTCCTCCGTGGTCATGAACGCTGTGCCCGCGCAGGAGGCCGGTGTCGAGTCGATCGCGCTCGCCTCGCCGCCCCAGGCCGAGTTCGGCGGCCTGCCGCACCCGACCATCCTCGCCGCCTGCGCCCTGCTCGGCGTGGACGAGGTGTACGCGGCCGGCGGCGCCACGGCCGTCGCGATGTTCGCCCACGGCACCGAGTCCTGCCCGCCCGCCGACATGGTCACCGGCCCGGGCAACATCTGGGTCGCCGCCGCCAAGCGCTACTTCACCGGCAAGATCGGCATCGACGCCGAGGCCGGCCCCACGGAGATCGCGATCCTCGCGGACTCCACCGCCGACCCCGTGCACGTCGCCTCCGACCTGATCAGCCAGGCCGAGCACGACCCGCTCGCGGCGGCCGTCCTGGTCACCGACTCCGTCGAGCTGGCGGAGGCGGTGGAGAAGGAGCTGGAGCCGCAGGTCGCGGCCACCAAGCACGTCGACGACCGGATCGTGCCCGCGCTGAAGGGCAGGCAGTCCGCGATCGTCCTCGTGGACGGCATCGAGGAGGGCCTGCGGGTGGTCGACGCCTACGGCGCCGAGCACCTGGAGATCCAGACCGCCGACGCCCCGGCGGTGGCCGACCGGGTGAAGAACGCCGGCGCGATCTTCATCGGCCCCTGGGCCCCCGTCTCGCTCGGCGACTACGCGGCCGGGTCCAACCACGTCCTGCCCACCGGCGGCTGCGCCTGCCACTCCTCGGGCCTGTCCGTGCAGTCCTTCCTGCGCGGCATCCACATCGTCGACTACACGAAGGACGCGCTGGCCGAGGTCGCGCACCACGTGGTGACGCTGGCGGAGGCGGAGGACCTCCCGGCGCACGGCGCGGCGATCAAGGCGAGGTTCGGCTGGAAGGTACCCGAGAGCAAGTGACCGGCATCGACGATCTCCCCGTACGGGACGAGCTGCGCGGCAAGTCCCCCTACGGCGCGCCCCAGCTGGACGTCCCCGTACGGCTGAACACCAACGAGAACCCCTACCCGCTGCCCGAGCCGCTGGTCGAGCGGATCGCGGAGCGGGTGCGCGAGGCCGCCCGCGACCTGAACCGCTACCCGGACCGGGACGCGGTGCAGCTCCGCACCGAGCTGGCCCGCTACCTGACGCGGACGGGCAGGTACCCGCTCGGCATCGAGAACGTGTGGGCCGCCAACGGCTCCAACGAGGTCATCCAGCAGCTGCTCCAGACCTTCGGCGGACCGGGCCGCACGGCGATCGGCTTCGAGCCGTCGTACTCCATGCACGCGCTCATCGCGCGCGGCACCGGCACCGGATGGATCGCGGGCCCGCGGAACGAGGACTTCACGATCGACCTCACCGCCGCCCGGCGGGCCATCGCCGAGCACAAGCCCGACGTCGTGTTCATCACCACCCCCAACAACCCCACCGGCAACGCCGTCCCGCCGGAGACCGTCCTCGCGCTGTACGAGGCGGCACAGGCGGCCAAGCCGTCCATGGTGATCGTGGACGAGGCGTACGTCGAGTTCAGCCACGGTGACTCGCTGCTGCCGCTGCTGGCGGGCCGTCCGCACCTGGTCGTCTCCCGGACCATGTCGAAGGCGTTCGGCGCGGCCGGGCTGCGCCTCGGCTACCTCGCCGCCGACCCGGCGGTCGTGGACGCCGTACAGCTCGTCCGGCTGCCGTACCACCTCTCGGCGATCACCCAGGCGACCGCGCTGGCGGCGCTGGAGCACACCGACACGCTGCTGGGGTACGTCGAGCAGCTGAAGTCGGAGCGGAACCGGCTGGTCGCCGAGCTGCTCGCGATCGGCTACGAGGTCACCGCGTCCGACGCGAACTTCGTGCAGTTCGGCCGGTTCGACGACGCCCACGAGGCATGGCGGCGGATCCTCGACCGGGGTGTCCTGGTCCGGGACAACGGCGTGCCGGGATGGCTGCGGGTGTCCGCCGGCACCCCGGAGGAGAACGACGCGTTCCTCGACGCGGTCCGTGATGTGAAGAAGGAGCAGAGTTCATGAGCCGCGTTGGACGCGTGGAGCGCACCACCAAGGAGACCTCGGTGCTGGTCGAGATAGACCTCGACGGCACCGGCCGGACCGACATCGCCACCGGCGTCGGCTTCTACGACCACATGCTCGACCAGCTCGGCCGGCACGGTCTGTTCGACCTGACCGTGAAGACCGACGGCGACCTGCACATCGACTCCCACCACACCATCGAGGACACCGCCCTCGCGCTGGGCGCCGCCTTCAAGCAGGCCCTCGGCGACAAGGTGGGCATCTACCGCTTCGGCAACTGCACGGTCCCGCTGGACGAGTCCCTCGCCCAGGTCACCGTCGACCTCTCCGGCCGCCCCTACCTCGTGCACACCGAGCCCGAGAAGATGGCGCCGATGATCGGCGAGTACGACACGACGATGACCCGGCACATCCTGGAGTCCTTCGTCGCCCAGGCGCAGATCGCGCTGCACGTGCACGTGCCGTACGGGCGCAACGCGCACCACATCGTGGAGTGCCAGTTCAAGGCGCTGGCCCGGGCGCTGCGTTACGCCTCCGAGCGCGACCCGCGCGCGGCCGGCATCCTCCCCTCCACGAAGGGCGCGCTGTAACCCATGACCGGTCTGTCGACCATCCTGATCGTCGTCGGCCTCTTCCTGGTCGGCGGCATCGTCTCCTTCGTGAAGCAGAAGATGCCCGCGAGCCTCATCGTGCTGCTCTCCATCGGCGCGGGCATGTGCCTGGTCGCGGGCGTCCTGCGGCTGGAGGTGTGGAATTGAGCGCCAAGAAGGTCGTGGTCTTCGACTACGGCTTCGGCAACGTCCGCTCCGCCGAGCGTGCCCTCGCGCGCGTGGGCGCCGATGTCGAGATCACGCGTGACTTCGACAGGGCGATGAACGCCGAGGGCCTGCTGGTGCCGGGCGTCGGCGCCTTCGCCGCCTGTATGCGGGGCCTGCGCGCCGCCCGCGGCGACTGGGTCGTGGACCGCCGGCTGTCCGGCGGGCGCCCGGTCATGGGCATCTGCGTCGGCATGCAGATCCTCTTCGCGCGCGGCATCGAGCACGGCGTGGAGGCCGAGGGCCTGGACGAGTGGCCCGGCACGGTCGAGCCGCTCCAGGCCGACGTCGTGCCCCACATGGGCTGGAACACCGTGGACGCCCCGGCCGACTCGGAGCTGTTCGCCGGCCTGGACGCCGACGCCCGCTTCTACTTCGTGCACTCCTACGCCGTCCACGACTGGCGGCTGGAGACCCACAACCCGACGATCGCGGCCCCCAAGGTCACCTGGTCGACGCACGGCCAGCCGTTCGTGGCCGCCGTGGAGAACGGTGCCCTGTGGGCCACGCAGTTCCACCCCGAGAAGTCCGGCGACGCCGGAGCCCAGCTCCTCACCAACTGGATCGGAACCCTGTAGACCATGGCCAAGCTCGAACTCCTCCCCGCCGTCGACGTCCGCGACGGCCAGGCCGTACGCCTCGTCCACGGCGAGTCCGGGACCGAGACGTCCTACGGCTCCCCGCTGGAGGCCGCCCTCGCCTGGCAGCGTTCCGGCGCCGAGTGGCTGCACCTGGTCGACCTGGACGCCGCGTTCGGCACCGGCGACAACCGCGCGCTGATCGCCGAGGTCACCAAGGCGATGGACATCAAGGTGGAGCTGTCCGGAGGCATCCGCGACGACGACACCCTGGCCGCCGCCCTGGCCACCGGCTGCACCCGGGTGAATCTGGGCACCGCCGCCCTGGAGACCCCCGAATGGGTCGCCAAGGTCATCGCCGAGCACGGCGACAAGATCGCGGTGGGCCTGGACGTGCGCGGCACGACCCTGCGCGGCCGCGGCTGGACCCGCGACGGCGGTGACCTCTACGAGACGCTGGCGCGCCTGAACAAGGAGGGCTGCGCCCGCTACGTCGTCACCGACATCGCCAAGGACGGCACCCTCCAGGGCCCCAACCTGGAGCTGCTGCGGAACGTGTGCGCCGCCACCGACCGCCCGGTGGTGGCCTCCGGCGGCGTGTCGTCCCTGGACGACCTGCGCGCCATCGCCGAGCTGGTACCCCTCGGTGTCGAGGGCTCCATCGTCGGGAAGGCGCTGTACGCGAAGGCGTTCACCCTGGAAGAAGCACTGGAGGCCACATCTTGAACAAGGACACGGTGTCATGACGTCCGAAGCCGTACGGCGTGTGCAGAGCGGAAGTCCCTGGGAAGAGAGCTTCGGGTTCGCACGCGCCGTCGCGGCGGGTGACCGGGTGCTGGTGGGCGGTACGACGTCCTTCAAGGGCAGCGTGCTGTACGGGGAGGGCGACCCGTACGAACAGGCCAAGGTGGCCTTCACCAGCGCCCTGGAGGCGATCGCGGAGTTCGGGCTCGGTGTCGAGTCCGTGATCCGTACGCGCATGTACCTGAGCCACGTGCGCGACGTGGACGCCGTGGGCCGGGCCCACAAGGAGCTGTTCGACTCCGTGCGTCCGGTCTCGACCCTGCTGGTCGTGGAGGGGTTCGTGGATCCGCGCATCCTGGTCGAAGCAGAAATCGAAGCATTCAGAGGAGCCTGAGCACTCATGACCCTGGCGGTCCGAGTCATCCCCTGCCTGGACGTGGACAACGGCCGGGTCGTCAAGGGCGTCAACTTCCAGAACCTGCGCGACGCGGGCGACCCCGTCGAGATGGCGAAGGTGTACGACGCCGAGGGGGCCGACGAGCTGACGTTCCTGGACATCACCGCGTCCTCGGGCAACCGGGAGACGACCTACGACGTGGTGCGCCGCACCGCCGAGCAGGTGTTCATCCCGCTGACCGTCGGCGGCGGCGTCCGCACGGCCGAGGACGTGGACAAGCTGCTGCGGGCGGGCGCCGACAAGGTGGGCGTGAACACCGCCGCGATCGCCCGCCCCGACCTGATCCGGGAGATCGCCGAGCGCTTCGGGCGTCAGGTGCTGGTCCTCTCGGTTGACGCGCGGCGCACCGAGTCGGGCACCTTCGAGGTCACCACCCACGGCGGCCGCCGCGGTACCGGCATCGACGCCGTGGAGTGGGCGCACCGGGCGGCGGAGCTGGGCGCCGGGGAGATCCTCCTGAACTCGATGGACGCGGACGGCACGAAGGACGGCTACGACCTGGAGATGATCGCGGCGGTCCGCAAGCACGTGACCGTCCCGGTGATCGCCTCCGGCGGCGCCGGCAAGCTGGCCGACTTCCCGCCGGCCGTCGCGGCGGGCGCGGACGCGGTGCTGGCCGCGTCGGTGTTCCACTTCGGCGACCTGCGGATCGGCGAGGTCAAGGAGACGCTGCGGGGGGCCGGACACCCGGTCAGGTGACATCGGCCGGGCACCCGGCCGGACAGGCGCCGGCCGGGCACCCGGTCGCGTGATCGTCGAGGCAGGCCCCGGCCGGGTGGCCGGGGCTTTCTCACGGCAGGATGCGAAAGGAAAATTGCGCAATACTCGTTGCGCAATGTTTCTTTCGCATCTAGTGTCGAGGCATGTCGCGAGAAGAGGACCGCCGGATCACGGACATGGGCACCCTGAAGGCCCTCGCCCATCCGCTGCGCATGAAGCTCTACCGCCTGCTCTTCGTCGCCGAGGTGGCCACCGCCTCGCAGCTGGCCGAACAGGTCGACGAGGCCGTCTCCCTGGTCAGCTACCACCTGCGCAAACTGTCCGAGCACGGGCTGGTGGAGGAGGCCGAGCCGCGCAGCGCGGACGCCCGCGAGCGCTGGTGGCAGCCGTCCTCCGAAGGCGTGTCCATCCGGGACGAGGACTTCCGCGACGCCCCCGAGAAGGTGGCTGCCCACCTGGCGGCCTCGCGGCTCTTCCTGGACCAGCGCACCGAGATGTACCGGACGTACCTCGACGAGCGCGCCCACTGGGATCCGGAGTGGAACAAGGCGGCCGGCGACTCCGAGGCCCTGCTGCGGCTCACCCCCGGGGAACTGGCCGGCCTGAAGGACGAACTGCGCGCCCTGCTCAAGCGCTACGACGAGCAGGGACGCGCCCGTGAGGCCGCCGGTGACACGGCGGGGCGCGAGCACGTCGCGCTGCACGTGTACGGCTTCCCGTTCCGCGTCTGAGAGGACACCCCCTCGTGACCGCCACACTCCTGCCGCCGGCGCCGCCCGCGCAGGCCCACCGCGACCCGAACATCCTGCGCTGGCTCGCCGCCTACACCTCCTCGATGCTCGGCGACAGCACCTACTACATCGCCCTGTCCTGGGCCGCCGTCCAGGCCGGCACCCCGGCCCAGGCCGGGCTCGTGATGTCCGCCAGCGCGCTGCCCCGGGCCGTGCTGATGCTCGGCGGCGGCGTGATCGCCGACCGCCTGGGCCCGCGCCGGGTCGTCATCGGCAGCGACGCCGTACGCTGCGCCGCCGTCCTCGCCGTGGCCGCCCTGCTGTTCGTCACCAGCCCGGGACTGTGGCCGCTCGCCCTGCTGGCCCTGGTCTTCGGCACCGTCGACGCCGTCTTCGTGCCCGCCGTGGGCGCCCTGCCGGCCCGGCTCACCGAGAAGGGCCAGCTCGCCCGGGTCCAGGGCATGCGCGGCCTCGCCATCCGCTTCTCCAGCGTGGTCGGCGCCCCCCTCGGCGGGCTCGGCGTGGCCCTCGGCGGCGCGGCAGCGGCGTTCGCGCTCGCCGGTGCGCTCATCGCCGTCTCGGTGCCGCTGCTGCTGTCCGTACGGGTACGCGACCTGCCCACGGCCGGGAACGGCACCGCCTGGAGCGACCTGGGAGCCGGCCTGCGCTACATCCGCCGGCACCGTGTCCTCGCCCCGCTGATGCTGGCCATCGCCCTCGGCGACCTGGGTTTCGTCGGCCCCCTGAACGTCGGCCTGACCCTGCTCGCCGACCGACGCGGCTGGGGCCCCTCCGGCATGGGCTGGACGCTCGCCGGGTTCGGCGTCGGCGCGGGCGCCGCCTCGCTGCTGCTGACCGTCCGGGGCCGGGTGCCGCGGGCGGGGCTCGTCATCGGCTGCGCGTGCGTCGCGGGCTCGGTGGCCGTCGGCGCCCTCGCCTTCGTGCCGGGCCTGGCCGCCGCCGTCGGCACCGCCCTGCTCGTCGGCCTGCTAACCGGGCTCAGCGGCGCGCTGTGCGGAGCCCTGCTCCAGACCCAGGCCGACCCCGCCTACCTGGGCCGGGTCACCGCCGTCTCCAGCCTCGTCAGCCTCGGCCTCACCCCGCTGAGCATGCCCTTCGCGGCCGCCGCGATCGGCGCCTTCGGGCTCGGCCCGGTCTACGCCGTCAGCGCCGCCGTGTGCGGACTCGGCGGGGTCGTCGCCCTCGTCGTACCGGCCCTGCGCCGCGCCGAACTCCCCGGCTGACGAACCTCACGGGCCCCGGCGACCGGATCAGATGCCCAGCTGGCGGTAGTCGTGCAGCCGGGTGATCGCGTCCGCGTCGCCCTCCAGGTCCACCCTGGCCGCGTCCTGCCGGCCGTACGCGAACATCAGCAGCTCCGCGGGCTCACCGGTCACCGTGACCACCGGGGTGCCCCGGTGCGCCACCACGGTCTGGCCGTCCGGGCGCCGCAGCACCAGCCCCGTCGGCGCACCCCGGCCCATCAGCCGCGCGGCACGCTCCAGCCGGGACCACAGCGCGTCCTGGAACACCGGGTCCAGCTCGCGCGGGGTCCAGTCCGGCTGGGCGCGGCGGACGTCCTCCGTGTGGACGTAGAACTCGATGATGTTGGCCGCCTCGTCGACCTGCTTGAGCTGGAAGGGCGAGAAACGCGGCGGGCCGGTACGGATCAGCTGGATCAGCTCCTCGTACGGCTTCGAGGTGTACTCGGCCATGACCTTCTCCAGGCGCGGCGCGAGCGGCTTGATCAGCGTGCCCCCGGCCGCGTCCGGGCGGCGCTCGCGCACGATCACATGCGCCGCCATGTCCCGGGTCCGCCAGCCTTCGCAGAGGGTCTCGGCGTCCGGTCCGACGGTTTCCAGGAGATCTGCGAGCAGGAGCCGCTCCCGCTTGGCGAAGGTCGACATGGAGTCAGCCTACGGCCAGGTAACCAGTCCGCGCAGTGGACGCGGCACCGGTCCGGCCGGTGCCGCGCGGCACAATGGCACCCATGACCAGTACGACCGGCACCCCCCGGCCCAGCAGCCTCGACCCGGAGATCGCCGCGCGGCTCAAGCGCAGCGCCGACGGGCTCGTCCCCGCCATCGCCCAGCAGTACGACACCGGCGAGGTCCTCATGCTCGGCTGGATGGACGACGAGGCGCTGCACCGCACGCTGACCACCGGCCGCTGCACCTACTGGTCCCGCAGCCGCCGGCAGTACTGGGTCAAGGGCGACACCTCCGGCCACTTCCAGTGGGTGAAGTCGGTCGCGCTGGACTGCGACGCCGACACGCTGCTGGTCAAGGTCGACCAGGTGGGGGCCGCCTGCCACACCGGCGCCCGCACCTGCTTCGACGAGGACGTACTGCTCAAAGACGCGGATTCCGCTCTTCCGGCATCCGATCAGTAAGGTCAGCCGCCATGCACCTCGAGACCTTCCGCAAGCTGGCCACCGACCGCCGCGTCATCCCGGTCACGCGCAAGCTCCTCGCAGACGGCGACACCCCGGTCGCGCTCTACCGCAAGCTCGCCGCCGAACGCCCGGGAACCTTCCTGCTGGAGTCCGCGGAGAACGGCAGGTCCTGGTCCCGGTACTCCTTCGTCGGGGTCCGCAGTGCCGCCACCCTCACCGTGCGGGACGGGCAGGCCCACTGGCTCGGCACCCCGCCCGTCGGCGTCCCCACGGACGGCGACCCCCTCGCGGCCCTGCGCGCCACCCTTCAGGCCCTGCACACCCCGCACACGGAGGGACTGCCGCCCTTCAGCGGCGGCATGGTCGGCTACCTGGGCTACGACATCGTCCGCCGGCTGGAGAAGATCGGCCCCGGTGAGCGCGACGACCTCGGGCTCCCCGAGCTGACCATGCTGCTGACCAGCGACCTGGCCGTCATGGACCACTGGGAGGGCTCGGTCCTGCTGATCGCCAACGCGATCAACCACAACGACCTGGACACGGGCGTCGACGAGGCGTACGCGGACGCCGTGGCCCGGCTCGACGCCATGGAGGCCGACCTCACGCGCGCGGTCGCCCAGCCCCCGGCCGTGCTGCCGCCCTCCGAACTGCCCGAGTACACCGCCCGGTGGGGCGGTCCCGACTTCCAGCGGGCCGTCGAGGACGTCAAGGAGCGCATCCGCGCGGGCGAGGCCTTCCAGGTCGTGCCCTCCCAGCGGTTCGAGACCCCGTGCACGGCGAGCGCCCTGGACGTCTACCGGGTCCTGCGCGCCACCAACCCCTCGCCGTACATGTACCTCTTCCGCTTCGACGGGTTCGACGTGGTCGGCTCCTCCCCGGAGGCGCTGGTGAAGGTCGAGGACGGGCGGGCGATGGTCCACCCCATCGCCGGCACCCGGCACCGCGGGGCCACCCCGCAGGAGGACCAGGCCCTCGCCGAGGAGCTGCTCGCCGACCCCAAGGAGCGCGCCGAGCACCTGATGCTGGTCGACCTCGGCCGCAACGACCTCGGCCGGGTCTGCGAGCCCGGCTCGGTCGAGGTGGTCGACTTCATGTCCATCGAGCGCTACTCGCACGTGATGCACATCGTCTCGACCGTCACCGGCAAGGTGGCCGCCGGCCGCACGGCCTTCGACGTGCTCACCGCGTGCTTCCCGGCGGGCACCCTCTCCGGCGCCCCCAAGCCCCGCGCGATGCAGATCATCGACGAACTGGAGCCGTCCCGGCGCGGCCTGTACGGCGGCTGCGTCGGCTACCTGGACTTCGCGGGCGACTCCGACACCGCGATCGCCATCCGCACGGCCCTGCTCCGCGACGGCACGGCCCACGTCCAGGCCGGAGCGGGCATCGTCGCCGACTCCGACCCGGTCGCCGAGGACCAGGAGTGCCGCAACAAGGCGGCCGCGGTGCTGCGGGCGGTGCACACCGCGAACCGGCTGGGGCGGTAGGGCGCTTCTCATACGAACCCCGGGTGACGGTTCGCCCGGGGTTCAGGCGATAGTGGAGTACGTGACTGCCGTACCTCACCCCCGCCCCGAAGCCGCCGCACCCGCCCGGTCCGGCCGGCGGAGCCTCGCCGTGGCCCTTCTGTTCGGTGCGCTCGGCGCGGCCGTGACGCTGCTCGCGACCCGGCAGCGCTGGGCGGAGGGCACCGCGACGGTGGCCGGCGGCGCGTTCCCGCTGACCGCCAAGGGCAGCGACGTCACCGGCGTCCCCGCGGCCCTCGCCATAGTGGGCCTCGCCGCGCTCGTCGCCGTCTTCGCCGTCCGCAGGGCCGGGCGCTTCGTCGTCTCCGGGCTGCTCGCCCTGTCCGGTGCCGGGATCGCCGCCGCGTCCCTCACGGCCGCCTCCGACGGCTCCGCGCTGGACGAGAAGGCCGCCAAGGCCAGCGGCGACACCTCCGCCACGGTCGACGCGCTCGGCCACACCGGCTGGCCCTACGTCGCGGCCGTGGGCGGGCTGCTGATCCTGCTCGCCGGAGTGCTCGCCCTGCGCTACGGCCGCCTGTGGCCCGCCATGTCCGGCCGTTACGAGCGCGGCGCCGCCGGCGCCCGGCGCACGGCCCGGCCGGCCGACCCGGAGCGGCCCGAGGAGATCTGGAAGGCCCTGGACCGCGGCGAGGACCCGACCGGCGCCTGAGCCGCGCGCCGAGCACGCCGGACGCCTGCCGGGCGCGGCGGACAGGATGCGATCCTCCGCCTCGCGGCCGCGGCGGACCGGATGTGGTGCATCAGACGCCACCCCCGCGTCCGGCACGCGTGCGCGTACGGGACAATGGACGACGAGCGTCCGACTCGGAAAGTGACGGGCGGGCTCGCAACCGTAACGACACGTACGACGCCTACTACGACACGTACACAGCAACGAGGAGCAAGTCATGGCGGG
The DNA here is from genome assembly GCF_016741855.1 of Streptomyces musisoli. Lineage (GTDB taxonomy): Bacteria > Actinomycetota > Actinomycetes > Streptomycetales > Streptomycetaceae > Streptomyces > Streptomyces musisoli. The sequence continues at coordinate 220,243 of NZ_JAERRH010000005.1, forward strand.
CAGCAGCCACGGTCACACCCCGGCCGCCTGGACCGGTGTCATCATCGCCTTCATCGGTTTCTGCGTCGCGGGCGCCTTCATGGTGATGGCCCAGCCCGTCGGCTTCTGGGCCGGCATGGTGATCGTGCTGCTCGGCGGCGTCGCCGGCGCCGTCATGCGCAGCATGGGCCTCGGCCAGCCGAAGCAGTCCGGCGCGTTCGCGCACGCCCCCGCCGTGACCCGCGAGCCGGCCGGCGCCGAGAGCTGAGCACAGCGCTTTCGCGAGGGGCGGCCCGGCACCGGTGAGGTGCCGGGCCGCCCCTCGTCTTCGGCGGACCCCGCCCCGAAGGGACCCGCTACGCGCGCGCGTGCCGGACCGGCGGGTCAGAATTCACGCGTGAACGCCGACAGCCGTACCGTCCCGCGACGGGCGCCCGGGAGCGGGACGGGCCCGCTCCCGCCCCCGCCGCGGCGGGTCGTAGTCCCGCTGGGGCTGTTCGCGGCCGTCGCCGGCGCCTTCGCCTACGTCGGGGCCGTCGACCCGAACGAACCGGGCCACTACCCCGTCTGTCCCCTGTACGCGCTCACCGGCCTGTACTGCCCCGGCTGCGGCGGACTGCGCGGCGCGCACGCCCTCGTCCACGGCGACCTGCCGGCCGCCCTGCGCGACAACGCCCCGGGTGTGGCGGCCTGCCTGGGCTTCGCCGTGCTGTGGGCCGTCTGGACGGTCCGCGCGGCGCGCGGCCGGCCGCTGCGGATCGGCCTCGGCCCGGCGCACCTGTGGACCGCGGGCGCGTTACTGCTGGTCTTCACCGTCATCCGGAACCTGCCGTTCGGTGGCTGGTTGCATCCTTGATCGAACGGCGGATGTCCAGGTAATGGGACCGGCGTCCACCGGATGCGAGGCCTCGGCGCTCGTGCGGATACCATCGCAATTGACCACGGGTTTTCAGAACCTGAAGGAACCACCGTCAGGAAGGGGGCCGCTCGCGTGAGTGTGCTCGACGAGATCATCGACGGAGTCCGTGCCGACCTCGCGGAGCGGCAGGCACGCGTCACCCTCGACGAGCTCAAGGAGCGCGCGGCCAAGGCCCACGCCGCCAAGGACGGGGTGGCCGCGCTGAAGGGCGACGGCGTCAAGGTGATCTGCGAGGTCAAGCGCTCGAGCCCCTCCAAGGGCGCGCTGGCCGCGATCGCCGACCCGGCCGGGCTCGCGGCGGACTACGAGGCGGGCGGCGCGGCCGTCATCTCCGTCCTCACCGAACAGCGGCGCTTCGGCGGCTCGCTCGCCGACCTGGAGGCCGTCCGCGCGCGCGTGGACATCCCGGTGCTGCGCAAGGACTTCATCGTCACCTCGTACCAGCTGTGGGAGGCCCGCGCCTACGGCGCCGACCTCGCGCTGCTGATCGTGGCCGCCCTCGACCAGCCGGCCCTGGAGTCGCTGATCGAGCGCGCGGTGTCCATCGGCCTGACCCCCCTCGTCGAGGTGCACGACGAGGACGAGGTCGAGCGGGCGGTGGACGCGGGCGCCAAGATCATCGGTGTCAACGCGCGTAACCTGAAGACGCTGGAGGTCGACCGCGGCACGTTCGAGCGGGTCGCCCCGGAGATCCCCGACCACCTCGTCAAGGTCGCCGAGTCCGGCGTCCGCGGCCCGCACGACCTGATCGCCTACGCCAACGCCGGAGCCGACGCGGTGCTGGTCGGCGAGTCCCTGGTCACCGGCCGCGACCCCAAGTCGGCGGTCGCCGATCTGGTGGCGGCGGGCGAACACCCGGCGCTGCGGCACGGGCGCGGCTGATCCCGGTAGGCTGACCGGCGATGACTTTCCCGATCACCCTGACGACCCGGGACCCGTACGCCCGCCTCGCGCGCGGCTGCCGGCCCCGTGGCTGCCGCGCGCCCGCACGGCGCGTGCACGGCCGTCGGGTGCGGTACGTCATCGGTGACGAACCCGGGCAGGTCAACGGACGCCGATGGCAGCGCGCCCCGAAGGGGCGCGGGGCAGTGTCCGCAGGTGCGGCTCCGCCGCGTGAGCGTGACCGGCCACAGACGACCTGAGGCTCGACGACCAGCCCTGCCCCCACGGCGATCAGTGTCTTTTCACCGCACTCACCGTGAGGTTTCCGCATGCCCAGCGAGTTCTTCATCCCCGACCCGGAGGGTCGGATCCCCAGCGCCGAGGGCTACTTCGGCGCGTTCGGCGGCAAGTTCATCCCCGAGGCCCTCGTAGCCGCCGTGGACGAGGTCGCCGTCGAGTACGACAAGGCCAAGCACGACCCCGAGTTCGCCCGTGAACTCGACGACCTGCTGGTCAACTACACCGGCCGCCCCAGCGCGCTGACCGAGGTGCCGCGGTTCGCCGAACACGCCGGTGGCGCCCGGGTGTTCCTCAAGCGCGAGGACCTCAACCACACCGGCTCCCACAAGATCAACAACGTGCTCGGCCAGGCCCTGCTCACCAAGCGCATGGGCAAGACCCGGGTCATCGCCGAGACCGGCGCCGGTCAGCACGGCGTCGCGACGGCCACCGCCTGCGCGCTGTTCGGCCTCGACTGCACCATCTACATGGGCGAGATCGACACCCGGCGCCAGGCCCTGAACGTGGCCCGGATGCGCATGCTCGGCGCCGAGGTCGTCGCCGTGAAGTCCGGCAGCCGCACCCTCAAGGACGCCATCAACGAGGCGTTCCGCGACTGGGTCGCCAACGTCGACCGCACCCACTACCTGTTCGGTACGGTCGCCGGCCCCCACCCCTTCCCCGCCATGGTCCGCGACTTCCACCGGGTCATCGGCGTCGAGGCCCGCCGCCAGCTCCTGGAGCGCGCCGGGCGCCTCCCGGACGCGGCCGTCGCCTGCGTCGGCGGCGGGTCCAACGCCATCGGCCTCTTCCACGCCTTCATCCCCGACGAGGGCGTCCGACTCATCGGCTGCGAGCCCGCGGGGCACGGCATCGAGACCGGAGAGCACGCGGCCACCCTGACCGCGGGCGAGCCCGGCATCCTGCACGGCTCGCGCTCCTACGTCCTCCAGGACGAGGAGGGCCAGATCACCGAGCCGTACTCGATCTCGGCCGGTCTGGACTACCCGGGCATCGGCCCCGAGCACTCCTACCTGAAGGACTCCGGCCGCGGCGAGTACCGCGCGGTCACCGACGACGCGGCCATGCAGGCCCTGCGCCTGCTGTCGCGCACCGAGGGCATCATCCCGGCCATCGAGAGCGCCCACGCGCTCGCCGGTGCCCTGGAGGTCGGCAGGGAGCTGGGCAAGGACGGCCTGATCGTCGTCAACCTGTCCGGCCGCGGCGACAAGGACATGGACACCGCCGCCCGCTACTTCGGCCTCTACGACACCGACGCCGAGGTGGCCGCCGACCAAGCCGACACCGCCGAGATCGAGGGGGACGCCAAGTGAGCGGCGCCGCGTTGAACAGCAAGAGGGGCCAGCTGTTGACGGACACCCTCGCGGCCGCGAAGGCCGAGGGCCGGTCGGCGCTCATCGCCTACCTCCCGGCCGGGTTCCCGACCGTGGACGGCGGCATCGAGGCGATCAAGGCCGTCTTCGACGGCGGCGCCGACGTCGTCGAGGTGGGCCTGCCGCACAGCGATCCCGTGCTCGACGGCCCGGTCATCCAGACCGCCGACGACATCGCCCTGCGCGGCGGAGTGAAGATCGCCGACGTCATGCGGACGGTCCGGGAGGCCCACGAGGCCACCGGCAAGCCGGTGCTCGTCATGACGTACTGGAACCCCATCGACCGCTACGGCGTCGAGCGCTTCACCACCGAGCTGGCCGAGGCGGGCGGCGCCGGCTGCATCCTGCCCGACCTCCCGGTGCAGGAGTCGGCGCTGTGGCGGGAGCACGCCGAGAAGCATGGCCTCGCGACGGTCTTCGTCGTGGCGCCGAGCAGCAAGGACGAGCGGCTCGCCGAGATCACCGCGGCGGGCAGCGGCTTCGTCTACGCGGCCTCCCTGATGGGCGTCACCGGCACCCGCGAGTCCGTCGGCGCGCAGGCCGAGGACCTGGTCCGGCGCACCCGGGGCACGGGCACCGACCTGCCCGTCTGCGTCGGGCTCGGCGTCTCCGACGCGACCCAGGCCGCCGAGGTCGCCGGCTTCGCCGACGGGGTCATCGTCGGCTCGGCGTTCGTGAAGCGGATGCTGGACGCCCCGGACCACGCCTCCGGTCTCGCGGCGGTCCGCGAGCTGGCCGCCGGGCTTGCGAAGGGCGTGCGCCGACAGGTGTAACCGCCGTTGATGTCCTGTATCAGATGATTCGGTCACTCGAACGAGTGGACCTCCGGCCGGGGAGGCGCGCTGCGCCTCCCCGGTTCGTTCTGGGGGTGTGAGCGAGAAGAACCGTGACGGAAAGCGCACCGCCCGCGAGCGGCTGGCGGTCGAGCGCGAGAAGCAGAAGGCCACGGAGAAGCGACGGCGCACGCTGATCGTGGGCGCGAGCGTCGTCTGCGTCCTGGGCCTCGCGGCGGTGATCGGCGTGGTCGCCGCGAACTCCGGCAAGCACAAGGCCGGCAACGCGGGCCCGGCCGTGGCACCCTCCGGGGCGCAGGGCAAGGACAGCCTCGCGATTCCGGTCGGCAAGGACGGCGCCAAGTCGACGCTCACCGTCTGGGAGGACTTCCGCTGCCCGGCCTGCCAGGCCTTCGAGGCCGCGTACCGGCCGACCCTCCACGAGCTGGCCGACGCGGGCAAGCTCAGAATCGAGTACCACCTGGTCCGGCTGATCGACGGCAACCTCGGCGGCAGCGGCTCGCTGCGCGCCGCCAACGCCGCGGCCTGCGCCCAGGACGCCGGAAGGTTCCGCGACTACCACGACGTGCTGTACGCGAACCAGCCCAAGGAGACCGACGACGCCTTCGCGAGCAACGACAAGCTGATCGCGTTGGCCGGCAAGGTGAAGGGCCTGGACACGCCCGCCTTCCGCAAGTGCGTCACGGACGGCACCCACGACAGCTGGGTGGACAAGTCCAACCAGGCGTTCCGGGCCGGCGGCTTCAGCGGCACGCCCACGGTGCTGCTCGACGGCAAGAACATCTACCAGGACCAGACGATGACCCCGGCCAAGCTCAAGCAGCTGGTGGAATCGGCCAACCGAGGGTAAGCGTTTCTCACGCCCCCGTTATGGACCCGTAGCCGGGCTGCTTGCCGTCCCCACGGCCCGGCACGGTAGCGTCGGACTTGCCATGAACCTTGCCTACATCCCCAGCCCGTCGCACGGGGTGCTGTACCTCGGCCCCATCCCGCTGCGCGGCTACGCCTTCTGCATCATCATCGGCGTCTTCGTTGCCGTCTGGTTCGGCAACAAGCGTTGGATCGCCCGTGGTGGGCAGTCCGGCACGGTCGCCGACATCGCCGTCTGGGCGGTGCCGTTCGGCCTGGTCGGCGGCCGGCTCTACCACGTCATCACGGACTACGAGCTGTACTTCAGCGAGGGCCGTGACTGGGTGGACGCCTTCAAGGTGTGGGAGGGCGGCCTCGGCATCTGGGGCGCGATCGCGCTCGGCGCGCTCGGCGCGTGGATCGGCGCGCGGCGCCGGGGTATCCCGTTGCCCGCGTACGCCGACGCCGTCGCGCCCGGCATCGCCTTCGCGCAGGCCCTCGGCCGCTGGGGCAACTGGTTCAACCAGGAGCTGTACGGCCATGAGACGCACGTCCCCTGGGCGCTGCACATCACCTCCTCCGAGGGCGGCCGGGTGCCGGGCTACTACCACCCGACCTTCCTCTACGAGTCCCTGTGGTGCATCGGCGTCGGCCTCCTGGTGATCTGGGCCGACCGCCGCTTCAAGCTGGGCCACGGCCGGGCGTTCGCGCTGTACGTCGCCGCGTACTGTGTGGGCCGCGCCTGGATCGAGTACCTGCGCGTCGACGACGCCCACCACATCCTGGGCGTCCGCCTCAACGTCTGGACGGCGGTGATCGTCTTCCTGCTGGCGGTGCTCTACATCGTGGTGTCGGCGAAGATGCGGCCGGGGCGCGAAGCCGTGGTCGAGCCGGCCGCGGTCGCCTCCGGCGGTCCGGCCGACGGGGTCTGCGAGGGTGTCTCCGACGGAGCGGCCGAGGGCACGGAAGCCGTGGCCGAGGGCGAGGACCGGGCAGAGGATGCCGAGGACGCCGGAGAACCGGTGAAGGACGAGGCGGAGTCGGCCAAGAAGAGCTGACGGCCGCAGCCACGACACCGAGGGCGCCCGGGATCTCCCGCGCGCCCTCGATGCGCTTCGTGTGGGTCGGCTTCGCGGCGGTCGCCTTGTGTGCGTCGGGGTCGCGTTTCTTCACCTTGCGGTCCTCGGCCGTGTCCCTCCGCTTAAGGGTCCCTCGGCGTTCTACGTCCGGTACGCCAGGGACAGGGTTCGGCGGGCCAGGGCGACCACCGCCGCGTCGATGAAGCGGCCGTCGGGAAGGGCCTGGGCACCCTGGTCGGCCGCCGCCGCCTTGGTGATCGTCTCCGCGTGCTCGATCTCCGCCGGCGTCGGCAGGTAGGCCCGCTCGATCACCGGCAGCTGCCGGGGGTGGATCGCGGCGCGCCCCAGGAAGCCGAGGGCGCGGCCGTGGGCGCAGGAGGCGGCGAGGCCGTCCAGGTCGCGGATGTCGGGGTGGACCGACTGCGGCGGCGGGGCGAGGCCCGCCGCCCGGGCGGCGCCGATCACCCGGGAGCGCGGCCAGTCGAGACCCGCGTCGGCCCGTACCCCCAGGTCTGCCCGGAGATCCGCCTCGCCCAGGGAGATGCCCCGCAGCGCGGGGTGGGCGGTGGCGATGGCGTAGGCGTGCTCGATACCGAGGGCCGACTCCAGGAGCGCGTAGAGCGGGACCGGTGTGGCCACCGCCACCTGCCGTACCTGGTCCGGGGCCGTGACCTTCGGCAGCCGTAGTCCGCACAGGCCCGGCAGACCGGCCAGGGCGGTGAGGTCGGCGGCGGCCCAGGGTCCGTCCAGGGCGTTGACGCGGACGTGCACGGGGGCCGGCCGCGGCTCCGTGAGGAGTTCCGCGGTGGCCGTGCGGGCGTACTCCTTGCGATCCGGGGCGACCGCGTCCTCCAGGTCGATCACCACCACGTCGGCGCCCGCCGCCAGGGCCTTGGCCACGACGTGCGGGCGGTCACCGGGGACGTAGAGCCAGGTGAGCGGGTAGCGGGTCACAGGGCGCCCTCCGCGCGCAGGGCCGCGATGTCGGCCGGGGTGAGGCCGAGTTCGGTGAGCACGGCGTCCGTGTCGGCGCCGTGCGGACGGCCGGCCCAGCGGATCTCGCCGGGCGTTCCGGAGAGCCGGAAGAGGACGTTCTGCATGCGCAGCGGGCCCAGCTCCGGGTCGGTGACGGTGGTGACGGTGTCCAGGGCCTGGTACTGGGGGTCGGCCAGCACGTCCCGGACGTCCTGGACGGGGGCCGCCGCCGCCTCCGCCTTTTCGAAGGCCGCGAGCACCTCGGCGCGGGTGCGGGCGGCGATCCACGAGCCGACCGCCTCGTCCAGCACATCGGCGTGCGCGGCCCGCTCCACGCCCGTGGCAAACCACGGCTCCTCGGTCAGCTCCGGGCGCCCCACCAGCCGCAGCACCCGTTCGGCGACCGACTGCGCGGAGGTGGAGACGGCGATCCAGCAGCCGTCGGCGGTGCGGTAGGTGTTGCGCGGGGCGTTGTTCGCGGACCGGTTCCCGGTGCGCTCCTGGACGTAGCCGAGCTGGTCGTACCAGGTGGGGTGCGGGCCGAGGACGGACAGGATCGGTTCGATGATCGCCATGTCGACGACCTGGCCCGCACCGGTGCGTTCGCGTCCGGACAGCGCCGTCAGCACGGCGTACGCGGTCGCCAGGCCCGCGATCGAGTCGGCGAGCCCGAAGGGCGGCAGCGTCGGGGGCGCGTCCGGTTCGCCGGTGACCGCGGCGAAGCCGCTCATCGCCTCGGCGAGGGTGCCGAATCCGGGGCGGTGCGCGTACGGCCCGAACTGGCCGAAGGCGGTGACCCGGGTGAGCACCAGCCGGGGGTTGGCCGCCGACAGCTCGGGCCAGCCGAGGTCCCATTTCTCCAGGGTCCCGGGGCGGAAGTTCTCGATCACCACATCGGCGGTGGCGGCGAGCCGCAGCAGGGTGGCCCGGCCGCCGGAGGTGGACAGGTCGAGGGTGATGGTCCGCTTGTTGCGGCCGAGCACCTTCCACCACAGGCCCACACCGTGTCTGGCCGGGCCGTGGCCGCGGGAGGGGTCGGGCCGCCGGGGATGCTCCACCTTGATCACCTCCGCGCCGAAGTCGCCGAGCAGGGTGGCGGCCATCGGCCCGGCGAAGAGGGTCGCCAGGTCCAGCACCCGCAGGCCGTCCAGGGCCGGGAGCGTCCGTGTCGTCGTACTCATGCGCTGTACTGGGCCTCGATCTCGGGGCGGTACGGCATGGCCGCCGACGTCCCCGCCCGCTGGACGGAGATCGCCGCCGCCGCGGCCGCCCAGGACAGGGCCTCGCGTACCGGTTTCTCCTCGCCGAGGGCCACCGCGAGCGCGCCGGCGAAGGTGTCGCCCGCGCCCGTGGAGTCCACGGCGGTCACCTGCGGCGCGGGCACCACGAGGGGTTCGGCGCCCCGGCTCAGGTACAGGCAGCCGGCCGCGCCCAGGGTGACGACGACCTCGGGCACCAGGTCCAGCAGGGCGGCCGCCGCATCGCGCGGGTCGGCGCGGTCGGTGAGGACGACCGCCTCGTACTCGTTCGGCACCAACAGGTCGGTGGCGGCGAGGAGTTCCGGCGGCAACGACTGTGCCGGGGACGGGGTGAGGATGGTGCGGACGCCGTGCCGGCGGGCCGCCTCCGCACCCGCGACGACCGCCGCCTGCGGGATCTCCAGTTGCAGCAGCAGGGCGTCGGCGCTGGCGATCACCCCTTCGTCGCCGGGGGAGAGGTGGTCGACGGTGCCGTTGGCGCCGGGGATGACGACGATCGCGTTGCCGCCCTCGTCGTCGACCACGATGTGCGCGGTGCCGGAGGGGCCCTCCACCGTGCGCAAGGAGTCGGTGTCCACTCCGGAGTGTTCGAGGGTGTCGCGCAGCCGCTGGCCGAAGGCGTCGTTGCCGACGGCGCCGATCATCGAGACGGTGGCGCCGGCGCGGGCCGCGGCGATCGCCTGGTTGGAGCCCTTGCCGCCGGGGACCGTGCGGAACTCCCGTCCCGTCACGGTCTCCCCGCGCTGGGGGGCTCTGGCGACATAGGTGACGAGGTCCATGTTCAGGCTGCCGAGGACGGCGATGTGGGTCATGAGCGGGTCGCCTCCAGGTGGGTGAGGTGGGCGAGGGTGTCGAAGCCGGTGCCGTCGAAGTCGGCGACGGTGGTGGCGAGCCGGTTCTTCAGCGGGGCCCGCCAGCGGTCGGGGAGCGCGGCGGGGGAACCGGCGAGGAGACCGGCGATGCTGCCGGCGGTCGCGCCGTTGGAGTCCGTGTCCCAGCCGCCCGACACGGCACGGCAGATGGAGCCGGTGAAGTCGCCGTCGGCGTGGGTGAGGGCGGCGGCGGTCAGCGCGGTGTTGGGCAGGGCGTGGACCCAGTGGTGGGCGGGGGCGTAGACGGCGTGGAGTTCGTCCACGACCTGGTCGAAGTCGCTTCTGGCGGCGGCCAGTTCGACGGCGTGGTCGAGCGCTGCCGCGAGGCGGGAGCGGGCCGGGACCACCGCGCGGCCGGTGCGCAGACAGGCGTGCACGTCGTGGCTGCCGGTGGCGGCCGTGGCGATGGTGGCGGCCGTGAACATCGCGGCGTAGACGCCGTTGGCGGTGTGGGTGAGGACCGCGTCGCGGTACGCCTGTTCGGCGGCGGCGGCCGGGTCACCGGGATTGCTCCAGCCGTGCATGTCGGCACGGATCAGGGCGCCGATCCACTCGCGGAACGGGTTGCGGTGGCGGGCCGTGTGCGGGGGTTCGATACCGGCCAGGAGATTGCGGTGGGCGAGGCGCTCGGCGGTGAAGGTGCGGCCGGGCGGAAGCTCTTCGAGCCAGAGCCGGGCCACGTCGTCGGTGGTGAAGTCCCGTCCGTGGCGCTGGAGCAGGAGGAGATTGAGCAGGGGGTAGTTCAGGTCGTCGTCCTCGGGCATGCCGTCGATGTTCTCGGCCAGGGAGGTGGTGGCCGAGCGGCGGTTCCAGGGGTGGGCGGCCAGGAGGTCCTCCGGGACTCCCCTGGCGGTGAAGTAGGTGCTGAGGGGCCAGTTCCCGGTCGCCCCGGCGAGGGCGCGGATGCCGTCGAGGGGGAGCTTCTCGACCGGCTTCCCGAGCAGGCACCCGATGGCCCGGCCCAGCCAGGCGGCCTCCAGTGCCGCGAGGCGGCCGCCCGAAGGGGCCCGGGACGGGACGGCGGGCGGCTCCGGAGTGGCGGGGGTGCCTTGCCGCTCGGAGGGAGCCGGGAACGCGGGACGTGGGTCTGCCGTCCACTGCCCGGAACCGTCCGGCGGCGGCTCCCCGCGGCCCGCCGGGGGCGTCGGCCAGTCCGGACACTGGGACCTGATGCGGGCCAGGTCCGTCGGCTCGTCCTCGGCCAGCGCGCTCGGCAGGTCGGCCAGTTCGTCGAGCAGGTCCTCCGCCAGGAGACGCAGGTAGCGCGAGACGCCGCGCGCGGACGCGCCCGCCCGCTCCGGCGCGTCGGGGCCGCCCGCCGCCCGCCAGCGCGCCTCGACCGCCGACGGCTCGCGCCCGTCCAGGCGGGCCTGGCGCAGTTCGTGGCCCAGCAGATCCTCCGGCTGGACCCAGGTCAGACGGAGCACGGCCGGCCTCCGAGCGTGCGGAACGCCTGCTCATGGGCGCGCCGGCGGTGGACGTCCCGGTCGAAGATCTCGCACGTGACCTCGGTGAGCACCCGGGCGGGCGCCCACAGGTCCAGGCGGCTGGCGTCCGCGACCGTCTTCGCCCACTCCTCGGGGACGGGCGAGCCGAGCGCGCCCGCGAGGGCGCCGGCCATCGTGGCGATCGAGTCGCAGTCGCGGCCGTAGTTGACCGAGCCGAGCACGGCGTGCCGGTAGTCGCCGCCGGAGACCAGCAACATGCCCAGGGCCACCGGGAGTTCCTCGATGGAGTGGAGGCGGGAGGGGCGGCGGGCGGCCAGGGAGGGCGTGCGGTAGTCCGGGCCGACGGAGTCGTACGGGGCCACCGCCGCGCGCAGCGGGCCGAGCGCCGACTCGAAGTCCCGGTGCCGGGCGGCGACTTCGCAGACCTGCTCGATCGCGGTGCGGGTGCCGTCCTTGGCCAGGGACAGACACGCGGTCACCACCGTGTCCGGGGTGGCGCCGGGCGCGGCCGCCGCGGCCACCGCCGCGGCGAAGACACCGGCCGCCTCCCTGCCGTACGACGACTGGTGCGCGCCGGCGACGTCCAGCGCCTCGGCGTACGCGGCGGCCGGTCCGGCCGCGTTGACCAGGCCGACCGGGGCCATGTACATAGCGGCGCCGCAGTTGACGATGTTGCCGACGCCCGCCTCCCGGGGGTCGGCGTGACCGTAGGCCAGCCGGGTCACCAGCCACTTCTCGGCGAGGAAGAGGCGGTGCAGCGGCAGGGCCTCGGCCTCCAGCTCCGGGATCCAGCGGGGGGTGTTCATCAGGTCCGGCACCAGGTGCTCGGCGACCGCGTACGCGTCGAGGTGGTCGCGGACGCGGTCGTACACCCGGATCAGAGCGTGCGTCATCAGGGTGTCGTCGGTGACGTGGCCGTCGCCCTTGTGGTACGGCGCGATGGGGCGGGCGGTGCGCCAGGCGTCGCCGTGCCAGGGGCCGACGATCCCGCGGACGCGGCCGCCGTGGCGCTCGGCGATCTGGTCGGGGGAGTAGCCCTCGACCGGGCCGCCGAGGGCGTCGCCGACAGCGGCTCCGACCAGGGCGCCGGTGATGCGGTCGGCGAGACCGCTCGGCCCCGGACCGCTGCTTTCTTCTTTTTTGGGCGTCATGCCCGAATCATCCTCCTGGGCGGGCCGGTTGTGCGGCTTCCAGGAGTCCGGCGAGTTCCACCAGGTCGGTGCCGGTGAGGCGGGGCAGGGTGCAGCCGGGCAGGATGCGGCAGGCGTCCCGCCAGGTCTCCGGGACGGCCGCCCCGCCGCCGAGGGCGCCGGTGAGTGCGCCCACGAGGGCGGGGGCGGAGTCGGCGACCCGGGACAGGCAGGCGGCGGCCGGTACGGCCTCGGCGATACGGCCCCCGGCGGCGGTGGCCAGGGCGAGCGCGACGGGGACGGTCTCGGCGGCGGCGATGCCGTAGCTGTAGACGTGGTCGACGATCTGGTGTTCGAGGAGTGGGATCAGGGCGAAGGCGGAGGCGCTGTCCCCGGCCAGCGCGAGTGCGTGCCGGGTGTTGCGGCCGATCTCCGTGTCCGCCGGGAGTTCGGCGAGCGCGGCGGTGACGCAGGCGTCCGTGTCCGCGTCGGCGAGGGCGAGCGAGAGGGCCGCCGCCATGGCACGGGCGCCGTGCACCCCGTCGCCGTCCTGGGTGTAGCGGGCGTCGAACTCGGCGAGTGCGGCGGCCTGTTGCGGGTCGCCAGGGTGGGCGACGGCGAGGACGCAGGCGCGGACGCAGGCCGCGTCGTCGAAGTAGTGCGGGTTGTCGTGGCCGGTGGCGGGCGGGCGCAGGCCGGTGGCGAGGTTGCCGAGGCCGGCGCGGACGGAGATGCGGGCGCGCAGGGGGAGTACGGCGGACTCGATCTCGGGCGCGCGGTCCGCGGCGGCGGCGACTTCCGCGGCCACGGCGGTCCAGGTGAGGTCGATGGCGGCGCGGGTGCGGCGCTCCCGGCCGAGGTCGCCGAGGACGTCGGCGTCGCCGGCCCGCAGGACCGCCTCCGCGGCGAACACCGCCCATTCGGCGTCGTCGGAGGGGCCGAGGCGGAGGGGCTCGGGAGGCTGGTTGAGGGCGATCGGCACCGGCAGGGTGGTGGTGGCGTTCTGCTCGGCGAAGGTGTCCAGTTCGCGGGTGAGGCGGCGGGTCCACTCGGGCATACGGGCGGCGCGGTGCCGGGCGGCGGGCCAGCCGGCGGCGTCTCCCGCGGCGAGGCCGAGGAGGAGGCCCTCGATACGGCGCGCCGTCATGACCGGCCCTCGCCGTCCGCCTGTCCGGCATTCCCGGCACCCACCAGGGGACTACGGTCCCGTCCGGGCCCCTCGCCCCGGTCCTCCGCCCCCTCCTCGACCGAGGACGACGGGCTCCCCGGGGGAAGGGGTGGTACGGGCTCGGGGGCTTGGGGGGCGAGTGGCGGGGGTGGGACCGGTTCGGTGGTTCGGCTGCCGGGAGGGGGAGTCGTGGGCCGGGCGGGGGCCGGTGGGGGTGGGAGGGGAGTGGCCGGCCGGTGCGCTGCCGCCGGGAGTGCGTTTCGCGCCGTGTCCGACAGCAGCCCGGCCAGCACCACCACGTCGGCCTCGAGCGCCAGAGCCTCTCCGGCAGCCCCTGCCATGGGGATCATCTCTGCCACGGCGGCAATCTCCGCCACCGGCGGAACCGTCCCCGCGTCGGCGACAGACGCCGCCGGCGCGATCACCTCTGTACCGACGGGCGCTGCCATGAGCAGCGCGTCCGCCTCCGCGACGACCGCCGCCACAGGCACCGCCTTCGCATCCGTGGCAGGCGCGATCGGAACGGCTTCCGCCGGCTCGACACTCCCTGCTCCCCCGAACACCGCTGCCTGCGCGACAGCCGCTGCTTCCCCCACCACCCGTGCTTCTCCGATGGCGCCCGCCGTCCCGGCCACCTGTGCTTCTCCGATGGCGCCCGCCGTCCCGGCCACCCCCGCTTCCTCGGCCACCCGCACCCCTCTTGCCGGCACCGTGTCCGCCGCCTCCCCGTCTTCCCAGTTCACCAGCAGGTCCGCCACCTCCAGGACGTGGTGGCCCGCCATGGACGGCAGGCAGCGGCCCCGGACGGGACCGATCGCCGCCGCCCAGTCCGGGGGGATCGCGGAGAGCCCCTGGGTCGCGCCGGACAGGGCGCCCGCCACCGCCGCCGTCGTGTCCGCGTCGCGGCCCATGTTGACGGCCGTCAGCACCGCCTCCCGGAAGTCGCCGTCGGCCGCCGCGTACGCGCCGAACGCGAGGGCGACCGCTTCCGGCGCCAGGTCGGTCCACGGGTAGCCGCCGATGACGACCGCGGAGCGGACCGCACGCTCGCCGAGATGGGCCACCGCCACCGCGCGCCGCAGGGACCGGGCCGTCCAGGAGTCGTCCGGGACGACCGCGAGGGCGGCGGCGATCACCACCGGAACGGAGGCGCCGGTCATCGCCGCCGCCACCCCGGCCGCGACGGCCTGACCGCCGTAGATGCCCTCGCCCTCGTGGCTGACCGAGCCGTCGACGGCCACCAGCCGGGCCGCCTCGGCGGGGCGCCCGGCGGCGAACACGCCGAACGGAGCCGCCCGCATCGCCAGGCCGTCGCTCCAGGCGTGCCGGTGCTGGGCCGAGATGGGCGCGGCAAGACCCCGGCGCAGGTTCTCCAGGGTGCCGCGCTCGCTGAAGCCCGCCCCGCGGAAGGGGCCTTCGGCCCGGTCGGCGATCCACTCGTGCCAGGCCGCCTCCACATGCGCCGGGGTGAGCGCCGAGCCGTGCCGGGCCAGCAGCAGTCCGGAGAAGATCGCGTACTCGGTGTCGTCCGTGCCGCACGGCCGGTCGGTGACGTAGCCCGTGATGCGGCCCCAGCGGGCACGGATCTCGGAGGGTCTGAGGTTCTCCGCGGGCGCCCCCAGCGCGTCGCCCACGGCCAGACCGAGCAGCGCACCGCGGGCCCGCTCGCGCGGTCCGGCGGCGTCCCCGGGCACCGGGACCGGGGGAGTGCAGGCGATCGATGCCATGGGCGGCCTCCTTCGGCGGGGTCGCACGGGACCCCTTTGCGGATGTGTCCCACGGGAGGTGCCCCGGCGAGCCCGGAGCGCAGCTCTGTCACCCGCTCGGCATCTGAGCTATCAATCGCACATATGAGCGCCAAAAGTTAAAGGTGCTGGTTAGCCCAGCCTTTCCTTGCTGGCGAAGGGGGAATGAAGGGCGTAGGTTCTGTGTTGTCGAAAAGTAGAACTCGTCCAAAGTTAGCTTTGGCTAAGCTTTCCTGGGGGTCCGCATGGCCATCATCGAGACCGAGGCCGCGCTGCACGTGGCGCACCGCGACAACCACACGCACCGCGACGTCAACGGCGGCTGGCTGCGCCCCGCCGTCTTCGGTGCGATGGACGGTCTGGTCTCCAACCTCGCCCTGATGACGGGCGTGGCGGGCGGTTCGGTGAGCCAGCAGACCATCGTCATCACCGGTCTCGCGGGCCTCGCGGCCGGCGCCTTCTCCATGGCCGCCGGCGAGTACACCTCGGTCGCCTCCCAGCGGGAGCTGGTCGAGGCCGAACTCGACATCGAGCGCCGCGAGCTGCGCAGGCACCCGCAGGACGAGGAGGCCGAGCTGGCCGCGCTGTACGTGGCCCGCGGGGTCGAACCGGCGCTGGCCCGGCAGGTCGCCCGGCAACTGTCGCGGGATCCCGAGCAGGCCCTGGAGATACACGCCCGCGAGGAGCTGGGCATCGACCCCGGCGACCTGCCCTCGCCGCTGGTCGCGGCCGTGTCGTCCTTCGGGTCCTTCGCCCTCGGCGCCCTGCTGCCCCTGCTGCCGTACCTGCTCGGCGCGACCGCGCTGTGGCCGGCCGTGCTGCTCGCCCTCGCCGGACTCTTCGGATGCGGCGCCGTCGTGGCCAAGGTGACCGCGCGCAGCTGGTGGTTCAGCGGTCTGCGGCAGCTCGCCCTCGGTGGTGCGGCGGCCGGTGTGACGTACGCCCTGGGCGGCCTGTTCGGAACGGCCGTAGGATAGCCGGACCGGTAGCTATGCGATGGGTCGCATAATTACCCGTTACCTGCTGGTTTCGAGTGCCCGGTCACGGGGCATGAGCCGTAAGCACTGTGGGCAATGACGCCTGCTGCACCCCTGCGGGGTGGGCGATGACGCCCTCCCCGGCCCCCTTAGGGCCGCCGGACGCCGATCCGACCGATCCTGTCCGCGCCGGTCCCCGCGTACGTCTGCCGCCCTGGCGCGGCACCCGCCGTCACCGCGGCACCGCCGTCACCGCACGGCAGCAACCCCGCCGTCACCGCACGGCAACCCCGCCGTCACCGCACGGCATCCGCCGTGACTGGACGGCACTCGCCGCGTCCGCGTGGTACCTCCGTCGCGACCGCGGCGTCCGCATGGTGGAACGGCCTATCCGGTTCCCGGGAACCGCCCCATCATGTAACCTGCACGAAATTTTGATCTCACGCAGAGGGCCAACGTCGTCCCTCGGCACTTGCCACATGCCTCATGACGACGACGGGAGAGCCGATGCGTACGCCGCGCCAGCCGTCCCAGCATTCCGCGAATGGCCAGAACTGGTCCTTCATGGATGCTCGCCCTGCTGCGCAGGGTATGTACGACCCCCGCAACGAACACGACGCGTGCGGCGTCGGTTTCGTCGCCACCCTCACCGGCGAGGCGTCCCACACCCTGGTTGAACAGGCACTCACCGTTCTGCGCAACCTGGAGCACCGTGGTGCCACCGGTTCCGAGCCCGACTCCGGCGACGGTGCGGGCCTGCTCTGTCAGGTGCCGGATGCCTTCTTCCGTGAGGTGGCCGGATTCGACCTTCCCGCGGCCGGTGCCTACGCGGTAGGCATCGCGTTCCTGCCCGAGGAGGGGACCGAGGGCGCCGTCTCATCCATCGAGACGATCGCCGGCGAAGAGGGGCTGACCGTCCTCGGCTGGCGAGAGGTCCCGGTCGCGCCGGAGCTGCTCGGTGCCACCGCCCGCTCCACCATGCCGGTCTTCCGGCAGGTCTTCGTGGGCGACGGCGTCAGCGAGGGCATCACGCTGGACCGCAAGGCGTTCGCGCTGCGCAAGCGCGCCGAGCGCGAGGCCGGTGTCTACTTCCCGTCGCTCTCCGCGCGCACGATCGTCTACAAGGGCATGCTGACCACCGGCCAGCTGGAGCCCTTCTTCCCGGACCTGTCCGACCGCCGCTTCGCCTCCGCGGTCGCGCTCGTGCACTCCCGGTTCTCCACGAACACCTTCCCGTCGTGGCCGCTCGCGCACCCGTACCGCTTCGTCGCGCACAACGGTGAGATCAACACCGTCAAGGGCAACCGCAACTGGATGCGCGCCCGCGAGTCCCAGCTGGTCTCCGACCTCTTCGGCGAGCGCAGCCTGGACCGCGTCTTCCCGGTCTGCACGCCGGACGCCTCCGACTCCGCCTCCTTCGACGAGGTGCTGGAGCTGCTGCACCTGGGCGGCCGCTCGCTGCCCCACTCCGTGCTGATGATGATCCCGGAGGCGTGGGAGAACCACGACTCCATGGACCCGGCCCGGCGCGCCTTCTACCAGTACCACTCCACGATGATGGAGCCCTGGGACGGCCCCGCCTGCGTCACCTTCACCGACGGCACCCAGGTCGGCGCCGTGCTCGACCGCAACGGTCTGCGTCCCGGCCGCTACTGGGTCACCGACGACGGCCTCGTCGTCCTCGGCTCCGAGGTCGGCGTCCTCGACATCGACCCGGCCAAGGTCGTCCGCAAGGGCCGCCTCCAGCCCGGCAAGATGTTCCTCGTCGACACCGCCGAGCACCGCATCATCGAGGACGACGAGATCAAGGCGTCCCTCGCCGCCGAGAAGCCCTACGCCGAATGGCTGGAGGCCGGCGAGATCGAGCTGAGCGACCTGCCCGAGCGCGAGCACATCATCCACACCCACGCCTCGGTCACCCGCCGCCAGCAGACCTTCGGGTACACCGAGGAGGAGCTGCGCGTCATCCTCGCCCCGATGGCCCGCGCCGGCGCCGAGCCGATCGGCTCCATGGGCACCGACAGCCCCATCGCGGCCCTGTCCGAGCGCCCGCGGCTGCTCTTCGACTACTTCACCCAGCTGTTCGCGCAGGTCACCAACCCGCCGCTGGACGCGATCCGCGAGGAACTGGTCACCTCCCTGCGCTCCTCGCTGGGCCCCGAGGGCAACCTGCTCGACCCGACGGCCGCCTCCTGCCGCTCGGTCACCCTGCCCTTCCCGGTGATCGACAACGACGAGCTGGCCAAGCTCATCCACATCAACGCCGACGGCGACATGCCCGGCTTCAAGGCCGCGACCCTGTCGGGCCTGTACCGGGTCTCCGGCGGCGGCGACTCCCTCGCCGCGCGCATCGCGGAGATCTGCGCCGAGGCCGACGCCGCCATCGAGAACGGCGCCCGCCTGATCGTCCTGTCGGACCGGCACTCCGACGCCGAGCACGCGCCGATCCCGTCGCTGCTGCTCACCGCGGCCGTCCACCACCACCTCATCCGCACCAAGCAGCGCACCCACGTGGGCCTGCTGGTCGAGGCCGGCGACGTCCGCGAGGTCCACCACGTCGCCCTGCTCATCGGGTTCGGCGCCGCCGCCGTCAACCCGTACCTGGCGATGGAGTCGGTCGAGGACCTGCTGCGCGCGGGTACCTTCCTGAGCGGCCTGGAGCCCGAGCAGGCCATCAAGAACCTGATCTACGCCCTCGGCAAGGGCGTCCTGAAGGTCATGTCCAAGATGGGCATCTCCACCGTCGCCTCCTACCGCGGCGCCCAGGTCTTCGAGGCCGTCGGCCTGGACGAGGCCTTCGTGGAGAAGTACTTCAACGGCACCGCCACCAAGATCGGCGGCGTCGGCATCGACGTCATCGCCGAGGAGGTCGCCGCCCGCCACGCCAAGGCCTACCCGGCCTCCGGCATCGCCCCGGCGCACCGCGCGCTGGAGATCGGCGGCGAGTACCAGTGGCGCCGCGAGGGCGAGCCGCACCTGTTCGACCCGGACACGGTCTTCCGCCTCCAGCACTCCACGCGCACCGGCCGGTACGACATCTTCAAGAAGTACACGTCTCGTGTGAACGAGCAGTCCGAGCGCCTGATGACGCTGCGCGGCCTGTTCGGCTTCAAGTCCGACCGCGCACCGATCTCCATCGACGAGGTCGAGTCGGCCGACGAGATCGTCAAGCGGTTCTCGACCGGCGCCATGTCGTACGGCTCCATCTCCAAGGAGGCGCACGAGACCCTCGCCATCGCCATGAACCAGCTGGGCGGCAAGTCCAACACCGGTGAGGGCGGCGAGGACCCGGACCGCCTGTACGACCCGGCCCGCCGCTCCGCCATCAAGCAGGTCGCCTCCGGCCGCTTCGGCGTGACCTCCGAGTACCTGGTCAACGCGGACGACATCCAGATCAAGATGGCCCAGGGCGCCAAGCCCGGCGAGGGCGGCCAGCTGCCCGGCCACAAGGTCTACCCGTGGGTCGCGAGGACGCGTCACTCGACGCCGGGCGTGGGCCTGATCTCCCCGCCGCCGCACCACGACATCTACTCCATCGAGGACCTGGCCCAGCTGATCCACGACCTGAAGAACGCGAACCCGCAGGCGCGGATCCACGTGAAGCTGGTCTCCGAGGTCGGCGTCGGCACGGTCGCGGCCGGTGTGTCCAAGGCGCACGCGGACGTGGTGCTGATCTCCGGCCACGACGGCGGTACGGGCGCCTCCCCGCTGACCTCCCTGAAGCACGCGGGCGGCCCCTGGGAGCTGGGCCTGGCCGAGACCCAGCAGACGCTGCTGCTCAACGGCCTGCGCGACCGGATCGTGGTCCAGACGGACGGCCAGCTGAAGACCGGCCGTGACGTGGTCATCGCCGCGCTGCTCGGTGCCGAGGAGTTCGGTTTCGCGACCGCCCCGCTCGTCGTCTCCGGCTGCGTCATGATGCGCGTCTGCCACCTGGACACCTGCCCGGTCGGCATCGCCACCCAGAACCCGACCCTGCGCGACCGCTTCTCCGGCAAGGCCGAGTACGTGGTGAACTTCTTCCGGTTCATCGCCGAAGAGGTCCGCGAGCTGCTGGCCGAGCTGGGCTTCCGCTCCATCGAGGAGGCCGTCGGCCACGCCGAGGTGCTGGACGTCGAGCGCGCGGTCGACCACTGGAAGGCGCAGGGCCTGGACCTGAAGCCGCTGTTCCACGTGCCCGACCTGCCCGAGGGCGCGGTCCGCCACCGGCTGATCGCCCAGGACCACGGCCTGGAGAAGGCCCTGGACAACGAGCTGATCAAGCTCGCCGCCGACGCCCTCGCCGCGAACGACGCGACCGAGGCCCAGCCGGTGCGCGCCCAGGTCGCCATCCGCAACATCAACCGCACGGTCGGCACCATGCTCGGCCACGAGGTGACGAAGAAGTTCGGTGGCGCGGGCCTGCCCGACGACACCATCGACATCACCTTCACCGGCTCCGCCGGCCAGTCCTTCGGCGCGTTCCTGCCGCGCGGCATCACGCTGCGCCTGGAGGGCGACGCCAACGACTACGTCGGCAAGGGCCTCTCCGGCGGCCGCGTCGTCGTCCGCCCGGACCGGGCCGCCGACCACCTCGCCGAGTACTCGACCATCGCGGGCAACACCATCGGCTACGGCGCCACCGGCGGCGAGATGTTCCTGCGCGGCCGTACCGGTGAGCGGTTCTGCGTCCGCAACTCCGGCGCGCTGGTGGTCTCCGAGGGCGTGGGCGACCACGGCTGCGAGTACATGACCGGCGGTCACGCGGTCGTCCTCGGCCCGACCGGCCGCAACTTCGCGGCGGGCATGTCCGGCGGTGTCGCCTACGTCATCGACCTCGACCGCGACAACGTCAACGCCGGCAACGTCGGCTCGGTCGAGGCGCTGGACGACACGGACAAGCAGTGGCTGCACGACGTGGTGCGCCGCCACGCCGAGGAGACCGGCTCGACCGTCGCCGAGAAGCTGCTCGCCGACTGGGACCAGGCCGTGGAGCGCTTCAGCAAGATCATCCCCAGCACGTACAAGGCAGTGCTCGCCGCCAAGGACGCCGCCGAGCGAGCCGGTCTGACCGAGACCGAGATCACCGAGAAGATGATGGAGGCGGCGATCAATGGCTGACCCGAAGGGCTTCCTGAACCACGGCCGTGAGGTCGCCAAGTCCCGTCCCGTCGACGTGCGCCTGAAGGACTGGAACGAGGTCTACGTCCCCGGCTCCCTGCTGCCCATCATCAGCAAGCAGGCCAGCCGCTGCATGGACTGCGGCATCCCGTTCTGCCACAACGGCTGTCCGCTCGGGAACCTGATCCCGGAGTGGAACGACTACGCCTACCGCGAGGACTGGGCCGCGGCCCAGGAGCGCCTGCACGCGACCAACAACTTCCCGGAGTTCACCGGCCGCCTCTGCCCGGCCCCCTGCGAGTCGGCGTGCGTGCTGGGCATCAACCAGCCGCCGGTCACCATCAAGAACGTCGAGGTCTCGATCATCGACAAGGCGTGGGAGACCGGGGACGTCGCCCCGCAGATCCCCGAGCGCCTGTCCGGCAAGACGGTCGCGGTGATCGGCTCGGGCCCGGCGGGCCTCGCCGCCGCCCAGCAGCTGACCCGGGCCGGTCACACGGTCGCCGTCTACGAGCGCGCGGACCGCATCGGAGGCCTCCTCCGCTACGGCATCCCCGAGTTCAAGATGGAGAAGCGGCACATCAACCGCCGTATCGAGCAGATGCGCGCGGAGGGCACCCGCTTCCGCACCGGCGTCGAGATCGGCCGCGACCTCAAGGCCACCGACCTGAAGAAGCGGTACGACGCGGTCGTGATCGCCGCCGGCGCCACGACCGCCCGTGACCTGCCGGTGCCGGGCCGCGAGCTCAAGGGCATCTACCAGGCCATGGAGTACCTGCCCCTGGCGAACAAGGTCCAGGAGGGCGACTACGTCACCGCCCCGGTCTCGGCCGAGGGCAAGCACGTCGTGGTCATCGGCGGCGGTGACACCGGCGCCGACTGCGTGGGCACCGCCCACCGGCAGGGCGCGGCCTCCGTCACCCAGCTGGAGATCATGCCCCGCCCGAACGACGAGCGGCACCCGACCAGCCAGCCCTGGCCGACCTTCCCGATGCTCTACAAGGTGACGAGCGCCCACGAGGAGGGCGGCGAGCGGGTCTACTCCGTCTCGACCACCCACTTCGAGGGCGACGAGGACGGCAACGTCCAGTGGCTGCACCTGTCGGAAGTCGAGTTCGTCGACGGCAAGCTGACCTCCAAGCCGGGCACCGAGCGCAAGATCCCGGCCCAGCTGGTCACCCTCGCCATGGGCTTCACCGGCACCGACCGGGAGAACGGCCTGGTCGACCAGTTCGGCCTGGACCTCGACGAACGCGGTAACATCGCCCGCGACGCCGACTTCCAGACCAACGTGCCGGGTGTGTTCGTCGCCGGTGACGCCGGCCGCGGCCAGTCCCTCATCGTGTGGGCGATCGCGGAGGGCCGCTCGGCCGCCCGCGGAGTCGACCGCCACCTGACCGGTGCCAGCGACCTGCCCGCCCCGATCCGCCCGACGGACCGCGCCCTGGCGGTCTGAGGCACCCACAAGGGACCCCGGGTCCCCCATAGACGTCCCGTACAACGGCGTGCGGAACACTGACGGCGCCTGCCCGCCTGTCCCCGACCGGACGACTGGGCAGGCGTCGTTGCATGTCCGCACGCGGGCCGTGATCACGTAGGCTCGGGCCCCGGACAGCCGAGGGGGGACCATGGCCGCGATCAGTCTGCGCAAGGTGGAGGAGACCGCGCCCGCGCTGGTGGGCGCCTACCGGTCGGCGGGGGTGTCCCTGCGCAAACACGGTCTGGACGGGCTGCGGGCGGCCGTCTACCTCGTCGTCGACTACTCGGGCTCGATGAAGCCCTACTACGGGGACGGCAGCGTGCAGGCGCTCGCCGACCGGGTGCTGGGCCTGTCGGCGCACCTGGACGACGACGGGAGCGTGCCCGTGGTGTTCTTCTCCACGGACGTCGACGCGGTCACCGACATCGCCCTCGCCGGCCACGAGGGCCGGATCGAGCGGATCGCGGCCGGGCTCGGCCACATGGGCAAGACCAGCTACCACCTGGCGATGGACGCCGTCATCGACCACTACCTGGACAGCGGCTCCACCGCCCCCGCCCTGGTCGTCTTCCAGACCGACGGCGGCCCGATCAACAAGCTCGCCGCCGAGCGCTATCTGTGCAAGGCCGCCCGGCTCCCGCTGTTCTGGCAGTTCGTCGGGTTCGGCGACCCGGGTAGCCGGCAGTTCGAGTTCCTGCGGAAACTGGACGAGCTGGCGGTGCCCGGCAAGCGGGTCGTGGACAACGCGGGGTTCTTCCACGCGGGCCGGGACCCCCGGCAGGTCTCCGACGCCGAGCTGTACGACCGGCTCGTCGGCGAGTTCCCGAGGTGGCTGTCGGCCGCGCGGGCCCAGGGGATCGTACGGCCGTCCTGACCTCGGCCCCGGCCACCGTACGAGCCTGTCCGCGGTCTGCGGGCCGGCCGGGTTCCGGGCCCGGCGGTCGCTCGTGCGGCCTGACCGGGGCTCGGCCCGCCAGTCGCTCCCGACCGGCCTGCCGGCCGCCTCCTAGAGCCCCTCCGCGAGCACCAGCTCCCGGCACTCCTCCGGCGTCCCCCACGCCGAGCGCAGCGCCCGTGCCCTGGTCAGCCACAGGGACAGGCCGTACTCCGCCGTGTACCCGATCGCCCCGTGCAGGTGCAGTGCCGTACGGGCCGTCCGGTACGCCGCCTCGCACGCCGTGAGCTTGGCTGCGGCGACGTCCGCCGGGCGCAGGGACACCGCCGCGCCGAATAGCAGGGGCCGGGCGAACTCCAGCGCCGTCCTGGCGTCGGCCAGGCGGTGCTTGACCGCCTGGAAGGAGCCGACGGGGACCCCGAACTGGGTGCGTTGCCGCACGTAGGCGACGGTGCGGTCCAGCAGGGCCAGCCCCACGCCGAGGGCCTGGGCGGCGGTGGCGAGCCGGATCCACGTGAGCGCCCGGTCGTACGGCGGGGCCGGGGTGAGGAGCTCGCCGCCGGGGGCGAGCGGGGTCAGCCGGCGGGCGGGGTCCAGCGAGCGGCGCACCGGTCCGGGGGCCTGCGTGGACAGGTACAGGCCGCCGGGGGCCGGCGACAGACGCACGGAGGCCGCGTCGCCGTCGACGGCGTGACTCCCGGGCGCGGCCACCGTGGCCAGGTCCGTCCCGGCCGCCAGACCGGGCAGGAAGCGCTCCGCCAGCGGGGGACCGCCGAGGAGGACGGCCGCCCCGACCGTCTCCGCGAGCGGACCGGGCACCGCGTGCCGTCCCAACTCGATGCACGCCACGGCGAGTTCCACCGGGCGCGGCCCCAGCCCGCCGTACTCCTCGGGTACCGCGAGGGCGAACACCCCGGCCCCGGCGATCCGCGACCACAGCGCGCGCCCGCTCGCGTGGTCGCCGCGGCTCCAGTCCCGGATCACCGCGGGGGTGTCCGCGGCGGTCAGCATCGCGTGCAGCGAGCCGGCGAAGGCGCGCTGGTCGGCGTCGAGGAGGAAGCGCATCAGCGGCGTCCCTTCGGCAGGCCGAGCAGCCGCTCGGCGACGATGTCGCGCTGGATCTCGTTCGTGCCCGCGTAGACGGGCCCGGCGAGGGAGAAGACGTACCCCTCGGCCCAGGTGCCGTCGGCCAGTTCGCCCTCCGGGCCCAGCAGGTCGAGCGCCGTCTCGTGCAGGGCGAGGTCCAGCTCGGACCAGAACAGCTTGTTCATGCTGGTCTCCGGACCGAGCCGGTCGCCGTCCAGGACCCGGGAGGCGGCGGCATAGGTGAACAGCTGGTAGGCCCGGGCCCCGATCAGGGCGTCCGCCACCCCGGCGCGGGCGTGCTCGGGCGATCCCCGGTCCCGCCACAGGTCCCGCAGCCGCGCGGCCGAGGCCAGGAAGCGGCCCGGGGCGCGCAGGGTCAGCCCGCGTTCCTCGCCGGCCGTGGACATCGCGATCCGCCAGCCCTGCCCCGGCTCGCCGATCACGTCCTCGTCCGGGACGAACACGTCGTCCAGGAACAGCTCCGCGAAGGCCGGCTTGCCGTCCAGGCGGCCGATCGGGCGGACGGTGACGCCGGGCGCCCGCAGATCGAACATCAGGTAGGTGAGCCCCTGGTGCGGCCGGGCAGTGCCCGGTTCGCTGCGGAACAGACCGAAGGCCCGGTCCGCGAAGGCCGCCCGCGACGACCAGGTCTTCTGCCCGTTGAGCAGCCAGCCGCCGTCCGTCCGCACCGCCCGGGAGGAGAGCGCGGCGAGATCCGAGCCCGCCTCCGGCTCCGACCACGCCTGCGCCCACACCACCTCGCCGGTGGCCATCGGCGGCAGCACGCGCGCGCGTTGCTCCCGCGTGCCGTACTCGAAGAGCGTCGGCGCGAGCAGGCTGATGCCGTTCTGGCCGACCCGGCCCGGCGCGCCCGCCGCCCAGTACTCCTCCTCGAACACCAGCCGGCCGAGGAGCCCGGCGTCCCGCCCGCCGTACCGCTCCGGCCAGGACACCACCGACCAGTGGTCCGCGGCCAGTTCGGCCTCCCACGCGCGGTGTGCCGCGAAGCCCTCCGCCGTCTCCAGGGACGGCAGCGGCGTGCGCGGGACGTGGGCGTCCAGCCAGGCCCGGGCCTTCCCGCGGAACTTCTCGTCGGCCGGGGAGTGGGTCAGGTCCACGGTGACGTCACCGTCCTTCCCTAACAAGTGTTTGGTAGGTTAGCGTGGTCCCATGACAGGCGTCGAGAGCCCGGCCTCCGTACCCGGGCACGGACTGCTGCGCGGGCGCACCGCCGTCGTCACCGCCGCGGCCGGCACCGGCATCGGCGGAGCCACCGCGCGCCGCTTCCTGGAAGAGGGCGCACGCGTGCTGATCAGCGACGCCCACCCGCGCCGGCTGAAGGAGCACGAGGCCGAACTGGGCCGGGAGTTCCCCGGCGCGGTCACCGCGGTGCCGTGCGACGTCACCGACGAGACCCAGGTGCGGGCGCTGTTCGAGGCGGCGGCAGCCGTGCACGGACGGCTGGACGTCGTCGTCAACAACGCCGGACTGGGCGGCACTTCGGCCCTCGTCGACATGACGGACGAACAGTGGACCCGCGTCCTGGACGTCACGCTGAACGGCACCTTCCGCTGCACCCGGGCCGCCCTGCGCGCCATGCGCGGGACCGGCGGCGGGGTGATCGTGAACAACGCCTCCGTCGTCGGCTGGCGCGCCCAGGCCGGGCAGGCCCACTACGCCGCCGCCAAGGCCGCAGTGATGGCGCTGACCCGGTGCGCGGCGATCGAGGCCGCCGCGTTCGGCGTCCGGGTCAACGCGGTCGCCCCCAGCCTCGCGATGCACCCCCACCTGGAGAAGGTCACCTCCGCCGGCCTGCTCGCCGAACTGACCGGGCGGGAGGCCTTCGGCCGGGCCGCGCAGCCCTGGGAGGTGGCCAACGTGATCGTCTTCCTCGCCTCCGGCTACTCCTCCTACATGACCGGCGAGGTCGTCGCCGTCAGCAGCCAGCACCCCTGAGGCGGGGAGCAGACCACAATGGGTGCGTGCCGACCAAGAAGAAGCCCCAGGTGACCGCGGCAGCGGCCCGGCGCGGCGAGCTCCTCAGCACCGCTGCCGAGGTATTCGCCGAGCACGGCTACAACGCCACCACCGTCCGCAGGATCGCCGACCACGCCGGGATGCTCGCGGGCAGCCTCTACTACCACTTCGACTCCAAGGAGTCGATGCTCGAGGAGATCCTGCGGACCTTCCTCGACGAGCTGTGGGACGGCTACGACACCGTCCTCGCCTCCGGACTCGGCCCCCGGCAGACGCTGGAGGCACTGGTCACGGAGTCCTTCCGGGAGATCGACCGGCACCGCGCCGCCGTCGCCATCTACCAGAAGGAGAGCAAGCAGCTCGTCGCCCAGGACCGGTTCGCCTTCCTCGCCGAGTCCCAGCGCCGGTTCGAGAAGGCGTGGCTCAGCACGCTG
Organism: Streptomyces musisoli; assembly: GCF_016741855.1. Taxonomy (GTDB): domain Bacteria; phylum Actinomycetota; class Actinomycetes; order Streptomycetales; family Streptomycetaceae; genus Streptomyces; species Streptomyces musisoli. Next base: position 246,964 of record NZ_JAERRH010000005.1, read on the forward strand.
GAACGCGGAGTCGCCGACCGGGTCTTCCGCGCCGACCTGGACGTCCGGCTCACCTACCGGTTCGTCAGGGACACCGTGTGGGTCGCCGCCTCCTGGTACCGGCCCGGCGGCCGGCACAGCCCCGAGGAGATCGCCCGGCAGTACCTGTCGATGGTGCTGGACGGGATCGCCGTACGCGAATAACCCTTTCCTGTGAGGGAGTCGTCATGGCCGAGGCCTACATCGTCGAAGCGGTCCGCACACCCGTCGGACGGCGCGGGGGAGGACTCAGCGCGGTCCACCCGGCCGACCTGGGCGCACATGTGCTGAAAGAGCTGGTCGAGCGCTCCGGGATCGACCCGGCCGCCGTGGAGGACGTGGTCTTCGGCTGCCTGGACACGGTGGGGCCGCAGGCCGGGGACATCGCCCGCACCTGCTGGCTGGCCGCGGGCCTGCCCGAGGAGGTCCCCGGCGTGACCGTCGACCGGCAGTGCGGCTCCTCCCAGCAGGCCGTGCACTTCGCCGCGCAGGCCGTCCTGTCCGGCACCCAGGACCTGGTGGTCGCGGGCGGGGTGCAGAACATGTCCCAGGTCCCCATCGCCTTCGCCTCCCGCCGGGCCGCCGTCCCCCTCGGCCTGACCGACGGCCCCTTCCTCGGCAGCACCGGCTGGCGCGCCCGCTACGGCGACCAGCCCGTCAACCAGTTCGCCGGCGCCGAGATGATCGCCGCCCGGTGGGGCATCAGCCGGGAGGACCAGGAGGAGTTCGCCCTGCGCTCGCACCGGCGGGCGATCCGGGCGATCGACACCGGCCGCTTCGACCGCGAGACCGTCCCGCACGGCGGGGTCACCGTCGACGAAGGCCCCCGCCGGGACACCTCCCTGGAGAGGATGGCCGCACTGAAGCCCGTCCTCGACGGCGGCACCATCACCGCGGCCTGCTCCTCCCAGGTCTCCGACGGGGCCGCGGCCCTGCTGCTCGCCTCCGAGCGGGCGGTACGGGACCACGGGCTGCGCCCGCGCGCCCGCGTCCACCATCTCTGCGTGCGCGGCGAGGATCCCATCCGCATGCTCTCCGCCCCCATCCCGGCCACCGCGCACGCCCTGAAGAAGACCGGCCTGAGCCTCGACGCCATCGACCTCGTCGAGATCAACGAGGCCTTCGCGCCGGTCGTCCTCGCCTGGCTGAAGGAGACCGGCGCCGACCCCGGCAAGGTCAACGTCAACGGCGGCGCGATCGCCCTCGGCCACCCGCTCGGCGCGACCGGCGCCCGGCTGATGACGACCCTGCTGCACGAACTGGAGCGCACCGGCGGCCGGTACGGCCTCCAGACGATGTGCGAGGGCGGCGGCCAGGCCAACGTGACGATCATCGAACGGCTCTGAGCACGACCCGGCACACGCCCCCCGCACAGGCCCGCGAGCGGCACCCCGGGACCTCAGTCCGCGACCCCGGCCCCACCGCCGGCCGGCAGCGCACCGATGACCTCCGCGGCCTGCGCCATCACCCGCTCCACCAGCTCCGCGCACGACGGCAGGTCGTCGATCACCCCGGCGACCTGCCCGGCCGCCATCACCCCGAGGTCCGTACGGCCGTCCACCATCGCCGACTTCAGCAGCATCGGCGTGTTCGCGGCGAGCAGCACCTGGCTCCAGGACAACTCCTTGCCGTGCCGGAGGGCGAGGCCGTCACGGACGAGCTGCCGCCAGGTGAGCCCCGACAGCCGCCGGAAGCCGGCCGCTTCCCGGACCGCACGGCCGAGCGCCCGTACACGGCCCGACCGCTCCAGCGCGTCCACCAGCTCCGAGCGCAGCATCCGGTGCGGCAGGCCGTCCACCGCCCGGGTCACCGTGACATCCCGGACCGTCGCCGCCAGATACCTCGCCTTCACCGCGTCCGGAACCGTCGACTCGGCGGTGAGCAGGAACCGGGTGCCCATCGCCACCCCCGCCGCCCCGTACGCCAGCGCCGCCACCAGGCCCCGCCCGTCGAAGAAGCCGCCCGCCGCCACGACGGGGATCCGCACCGCGTCCACCACCTGCGGCAGCAGTACGCTCGTCGCCACCTCGCCGGTGTGCCCGCCGCCCTCGCCGCCCTGCACGACCACCGCGTCCGCACCCCAGGCCGCCACCTTCTCGGCATGCCGCCGGGCGCCGACGGACGGGATCACCACCACACCCGCCGCCTTCAGCCCGGCGATCAGCTCGGGGGAGGGGGCCAGGGCGAAGGAGGCCACCCGGACGCCCTCCTCCACCAGGATCCGCACCCGGTCGCCCGCATCGCCCGCGTCGGCCCGCAGGTTCACCCCGAACGGCGCCTCCGTACGGGACCGCACCTCCCGTATCGCGTCCCGAAGCTGGTCGAGCGTCATCGTCGCCGAGGCCAGGATGCCGAGAGCGCCGGCGTTCGCCACCGCCGAGACCAGCCGCGGTCCGGCCACCCAGCCCATCCCCGTCTGCACGACCGGATGGCGCACCCCGACCAGCCGGGTGAGCGCGGTCTCCATCAGCCCCCCGTCCCGTCCGGCACCTCGCGCGTGCGCGCCCCGTCCGGGTCCAGCACCTCACGGATCAGCCGCAGCTCCTCCGCCTCGGGCTCCCTGGTGCACGGCACCCCGTCCGGCACGGCCAGCGGGAACCCCGTCGCCTCCCGCACCTGCTCCACGCTCGCCCCCGGATGCACCGACACCAGCCGCATGGAGCGGTCGGGCGTCGCGAAGTCCAGCACCCCGAGGTCGGTGACGACCCGGACGATGCGATGGAAGCGTGCCGCGGCGCCCAGCCCGGCCGCCCGGTCGTACCCCACCCCGCACACCATGTCCACCCGCTCCACGAACACCCGCCGGGAATGCCTCGGCACCCAGTAACTCGTCGGATTGTTCAGCGTGTTCAGCGGCGCCCCGCGGACCCCCAGCAGCTGTCTGCGCGGGCGCGCCCAGTCGCCGACACAGGAGATGTTCTGGTTGCCGTACCGGTCGAGCTGGCTCGCGCCCATCATCACGTGCCGCCGCCCGCCCGCCACCAGCTCCAGGTGCTGCCGGTAGGGCAGCCAGCCCTCCGGGGTGCCGTCCGGGCGGACCAGCAGGGCCTCGCCGTCCGTCAGCAGCAGGTCCGGCGCGAAGGTGAGCCGGGCCAGCCGCGCGCCCAGCGACGGGATCAGGCCCATCGGACCGGCCAGGACCTCCCCGGCGCCGCGCCAGGCCTCGGCGCAGGCGATCACGCAGTACTCGGCGCGGGTGGCCCTCATCGCTCCCGCTCCGTCCGCCACTCCCGGACCGCCGCCCGGTAGCCGGCCTCGCCCCCGCCCAGGAAACGGCCGGCGAACTTTGGCCAGGGCGTGCCCGCGTACAGCCGCTGGAACTCCTCGTCCCTGCCGTACTCCGGTGCGCAGGACGTGAAGTGCGCGCCGCCCGGCGCCTCCACCACCCCGGTCACCGCGAGCCGCTTGAGCAGCAGCGACTGCGGGGCGGCCTCCTTCGTCAGCTCGGCGGTGTCCACGATCCGCTCGCAGGAGACGTACGCCGCGTCCGCCGCCTCGCAGAACAGGTCGTCGAAGTACGGGTCCGGGCCCAGATACTGCCCGTTGCCCAGCCGGTCGGCCCGGTTGACATGCACGAGGGCCGCGTCCAGCCGCAGCGCGGGCATGGCCGTGAGCGTCTCCCCGTCCGCGTACGGCGACGTCACCGTGCGCAGCTCCGGATTCACCCGCAGGACGTCCGAGCCCACCCCCGCCCGCACCGGCAGGAAGGGCAGACGCTGCGCCGCCGCGCGCAGCCCGCACTGGAACATCCCCTCGTCGACCTCCGTCAGCTCGAAGCCGCCGCGCTCGCGCGCCGCCCGGTAGTGCGGTTCGAGCGGGACGGAGTCCAGGGTGACGAAGGCGGTGACCAGCTTGCGGATCCGGCCCGCGGCGGCCAGCATCCCGACGTCCGGGCCGCCGTACGACACGACGGTGAGATCGCCTATGCCGGACCGCAGCAGCGCCCGGACCAGTGCCATCGGCTTGCGGCGGGAGCCCCATCCGCCGATGCCCAGGGTCATGCCGGAGGCCAGCCGGGAGACCACCTCCTCGGCGGTCATCGTCTTGTCGCCCATCTACACCCCCTCCTTCCCGAACGTGTCGCGGACCCGGTCGGCCAGTCCGCTCAGGCTGGCCTCGAAGGTGAAGCCCTGTTCGAAGCGGTAGCTGCGGCGCACGTCGACCGGATCGATGCCGTTGAGAGCGGACTTCGCCATGCGCAGCAGCCGGCCGTCCTTGGCGGCGATCAGCCGGGCCAGCTCCAGCGCGGCCACCGGCAGCCGCGCGCGCGGCACCACCCGCCAGACCGAGCCGTGCCCGTGCAGCTCGGCGGCGCTCGCCGTGCGCCCGGTGTAGTACATCGTGCGCATCAGGTGCTGCGGGACCAGCCGGGCCAGGTGGGTCGCGGCGCCCAGCGCGCCCCGGTCCAGCTCGGGCAGCCCGAAGACCGCGTCCTCGCTCGCCACCACCGCGTCCGCGTTGCCCACCAGGCCGATCCCGCCGCCCAGGCAGAAGCCCTGCACGGCCGCCACGACGGGCGTCTCGCACTCGTAGACCGCGGCGAAGGCCTCCGCGCAGCCCCGGTTGGCGCCGATCAGGGCCTCCTGGCCGGCGGCCTGTATCTCCTTGATGTCCACGCCCGCGTTGAACCCGCGCCCCTCGGCGGCCAGCACCACGCACCGGACCTCCGGGTCCCGGCCGGCCTCGCGCACGGCGTCGGCCAGGGCGAACCAGCCGCGCACCGGCAGCGCGTTGACCGGCGGCCAGTCGACGGTGACCACGGAAATCCCCTTTTCCGGGGACGAACGGGAGACACCCATGGACGCATCAGCTACCTTTCCACCAAACATTTGTTAGGTGCGAGGCTTCGAAGCTAGCAGTCGCCGCAGACAAGCGGGAGGGCCTGTGGACAACTCACTGCGCGGCAGCACCGTCGTCGTCACCGGAGGCACCCGAGGCGTGGGCGCCGGGATCGCCCGGGCCTTCGCCGAGGCGGGCGCCCGGGTCCTCGCCTGCGCCCGCCGACCCCCGGAACACCAGGTCGACGGGGTCGAGTTCACCGCCGTCGACCTGCGCGACCCGCCCGCGGTCCGGGCCTTCTTCGCCGGACTGCCCCGGCTGGACGTCCTCGTCAACAACGCCGGCGGCACCCCGTACCGGCGCCTCGCCGACGCCGACGCCGAACGCCACGCCAAGGTGATCGAACTGAACCTGATCACCCCGCTGACCGCGTCCCTCGCCGCCTACGAACACCTCAGGCACAGCAGGGGCTCGATCGTCATGGTCGGCAGCGTCAGCGGGGGCCGCCCCTCGCCCGGCTCGGCCGCCTACGGCGCGGCCAAGGCGGGCCTCGCGAACCTGGCCGCCTCCATGGCCGTGGAATGGGCACCGGAGATCCGGGTCAACACCCTCGTGGCCGGCATGGTCCACACCGGGTCGTCCCACCTCCACTACGGCGGCCCCGACGGCATCGCCGCCGTCTCCCGCACCGTCCCGCTGGGCCGGCTGGCCCTGCCCGCCGACGTCGGGGCCGCCGCCCTCTTCCTCGCCTCCGACGCCGCCGCCTACATCAGCGGGGCCAGCCTGCACGTGCACGGCGGCGGGGAACGGCCCGCCTTCCTGGACGCCGCGACCGCCGGCCCCGACGTCCCGGACGCCCCGACCGCCGGCAAGGAGGGCTGAGATGAGCGGAATCTGCACCGGCCGCGTCGTCGTCGTCACCGGGGCCGGCCGCGGGCTCGGCCGCGCCCACGCCCTCGCCTTCGCGGCCGAGGGCGCCCGCGTGGTCGTCAACGACCTCGGCGTCGCACTGGACGGCGCCCCGGCCGCGACGAGCCCGGCGGACGCCGTCGTGGCGGAGATCCGCGCCGCCGGCGGCGAGGCGGTGGCGCACGGCGGTGACATCGCCACGCCCGCCGGCGCCGCCTCCGTCGTAGCGACCGCCGTCGAGACCTACGGCCGCCTCGACACCCTGGTGAACAACGCCGGATTCCTGCGCGACCGCATGCTGGTCAACCTCGACGAGGACGACTGGGACGCGGTGATCCGGGTCCACCTCAAGGGCCACTTCCTGCCGTTGCGGCACGCCGCCGCGCACTGGCGTGCCGAAGCCAAGGCAGGGCGCGTCCCGGAGGCCCGGGTCGTGAACACCAGCAGCGGAGCCGGCCTGCTGGGCTCGCTCGGACAGGCGAACTACAGCGCCGCAAAGGCCGGGATCGTCGGCCTCACGCTCGTCGCGGCCGCAGAATTGGCCCGCTACGGCGTCCAGGTCAACGCCGTGGCACCGGCCGCCCGCACCCGCATGACGGAACGCACCTTCGCCGCGACCATGGCGGCACCCGCCGCCGGCTTCGACGCCATGGCCCCCGAGAACGTCTCCCCGCTCGTCGTCTGGCTCGGCTCCGCCGGGAGCGCGGGCGTCACCGGCCGGGTGTTCGAGGCGGAGGGCGGCCGGATCACCGTCATGGAGGGCTGGCGCCCCGGCCCCACCACCGACGGGGGCACCCGCCGGACACCGGCCGAGGCGGGGGAGGCGACACGGAAACTGCTCGCCGCGGCGGAGCCGCCGGGCCGGGTCCACGGCACGTGAACCCACGAGAACACCACCGGCCACCGCCCTGACCGCCGGCGGCCTACGTGTCGCACTCCAGGTCCGGCACGGCCCGCACCGCGCGCGTACCGGCGGCCTACGTGTCGCACTCCAGCACGGTCCGGCATGGCCCGCACCGCGCCCGTACCGGCGGCCTACGTGTCGCACTCCAGCACGGTCCGGCATGGCCCGCACCGCGCGCGTACCGGCGGCCTACGTGTCGCACTCCAGCACGGTCCGGCACAACCCGCACCGCGCCCGCACCCGCCCCCGCACCGGCACCCTGATCCGCTGGTGGCAGGTCGGGCAGGGGAAGGAGACCCTCAGCTGCCCGGCGGGATCGGGAGTGAACGTGTAGGGGGCCGACGGCGGGGCGGTGGCGGCGTGCCGGCGGTCGTGGGCGTAGCGGCGGCGGCCCGCCCACCCCGCCCCCGTCAGCGGCGGCTGCTGCCCGTCCAGCCGGGCCTGGGCCAGCCCCTTGGCGTAGGCGGTGTAGGCCTGCGGACTGGTGAACCACACCGACGGGTCCTCCCCGAAGAGCAGCGCCCGCTTGGCCAGGACGTAGCCGAACTCCTCCGGGGTGAGATAGCCGAGCTTCTGGGAGGAGACCGCGTCCTCCCGGTAGGCGTCCAGCAGCAGCCAGCCCGCGCCCAGGTAGGCCGTCGTGGTGTCCGTCAGGATCTCGTTCTGGGCCGTGGTCGGGAACGACAGGCCCAGACGGTGCAGATAGACGTGCGCCACCTCGTGGGCGAGCGCCGCCCCGATGTCCCCGCGGTGCGTGCGGAAACGGTCGTTCAGCTCCACGAAGTACTCCGGGCCCGCCGCCAGTTCGACGTTCGCCGCGTGGGTCATCTCCCGGAACCCGACGATCAACCGCGCATCCGGCAGCCGGAAGTGCCGCACGATCTCCCGGGCCACCCGCTGCGCGCCCAGATGCAGGTCGTCGGTGTCGCAGAAGGCCACGTCCGCGGGGGCCACGCTGGCCGAGAACGTCTCGATGGTGTCCCGGGACAGACGCCGGTACAGCGCGGTGACGGCGGCCCGCACCGTCTCCAGATGCGGGTAGCCGTGCTCGACCGGTCCGCCGTTCGCCACGCCCGCACCCCCAAAGACGCCGGAACCCTCCTCCACTGTAGGCGCGGCGGACCGCCCGTCACACGGGCAGCAGCCGGGGCGCCCGCCCGCCCGGGTCCGCCTCCTCCAGCTCCAGCACCCACACCTCGTTCTCGCCCTCCCGCAGCACCGGCCCGGGCACGTACAGGGACCGCTGGGGGCCCACCGACCAGTAGCGGCCCAGGCTGAAGCCGTTGACCCACACGAAGCCGCGGGTCCAGCCGGGCAGCTCCAGCCGCGCGTCCCCGGCCCCACCGACCGGGACGGTGCCCCGGTACAGCCCCGCGGCACCCCCCTCGGGCAGCGCGCCGTACGGCACCCCCGCCACGCCGCCGCGGAAGGCGTCCAGGTCCAGCCCACGCGCGCGTACCCCGTGCAGATACTGCCGCTCGTGCAGGATGCCGCCGGTGATCCCCTTGGCCTCCCCGAAGCGCGGACCGTAGTTCACCCTTCCGAGGGACTCCACCCACAACTCCACACGCGCGGGCCCCCCGACGGGCTCCTTCAGGCGGGGCTCCTCCTCGGTGAGCACCCCGGCCCGCTCGCCGTCCACGTACACCACCGCCAGGTCCCGCAGCCCCCGCAGGGACAGCGGGTACGGCTGCCGCGGCCCGGGCACGTCCACCTCGTAGCGCACCAGACCCCGCGTGACGCCCAGTTCCTCGAACGTGGGCGGCAGCGGTGCCGTCGCCTCCTCACCGCCCAGCGTCTCCAGCACGTCCCCCAGGGACGACCAGCCGTCGAGGTGCACCTGCGCCGGCCGGCCCAACCGGGCGGGCGACGGAGGCAGTGCGGGCAGGGGCCCGTCGTGACAGCCGGCCAGCACCTCGCGAAAGCGCCAGAACTTCTCCGTCGGGCGGCCGTACTCGTCCACGGGCGCGTCGTAGTCGTACGACGTCACGTCCGGCTCCAGCGGGCCCTCGTGCAGCCCGCCGCCCCGGTTGGCGCCCGCCCAGCCGCCGAAACTCGTTCCGCCGTGCGCCATGTAGAGGTTCACCGACGCCCCGCACTCCAGGATCTCCCGCAGCACCCCGGCCGCCTCCCCGGCATCCCGCACGACCTGCTCGCCGCCCCAGTGGTCGAACCAGCCGCACCAGAACTCCATGCACATCAGCGGGCCCTCACGGCGGTGCCGGCGCAGCGTGGCGAACGCCTCGCGCGCGTGGGAGCCGAAATTCACCGTGGCCAGCACCCCCGGCAGCGAGCCCCCGGTCAGCATGTGGTCCTCGGGCCCGTCCGAGGTGAACAGCGGAACCGTGATCCCCCGGGCGCGCAGCAGACCGGCCAGGTGCTCCAGATGACCGCTGTCACTGCCGTAGCTGCCGTACTCGTTCTCGACCTGCACCAGGACCACCGGACCACCGCGATCGATCTGCCGGGGCACGATCTCGTGCATCAGGTGAGTGAACCAGTGCCGCACCCGGGACAGATAACGCTCGTCACGCGTACGCACGCGCGTGCCCGGCTCACCCGTCACCCACGGCGGCAGCCCGCCGTTCTCCCACTCGGCACAGATGTAGGGACCCGGCCGCACGATCGCCCACAGACCGGCCTCCCCTGCCGCGTCCAGGAACCGGCCGAGCGCCCGCACGTCCCGGTAGCCGCCCGGCACCGGCCAGTGCCAATTCCACGGGACGTACGTCTCCACGCAGTTCAGGCCCATCGCCCGCAGCATCGCCAGCCGGTGCCGCCAGTGGCCCTCGTGCACCCGGAAGTAGTGCAGCGCCCCGGACAGCAGCCGCACCGGCCGCCCGTCCAGCAGGAAGTCCGATTCCCCCACCGTGAACTCGCTCATGCGCCAAAGCCTCACCCCTTCCGGTGACCGGCGCCATGGACGAAGATCGGCGTCGCTTGGACAAACGCACCCGGACGGAAGTCCGCCCAAGCCGACGCCGGGAGGAGCGGCGATGTACCAGACCTGGATGCGGTTCTTCAGCCCCGCCCCCGCCCACCACCGCCTCGGCCTCGTCTGCCTCGGCGTCGGCCTCCAGCACGGCACGCTGCCCACGGTCGGCCCACGCACCCTCGACCACCACGTGGCCGTCGTGATCAGCGCGGGCCGCGGCTGGCACCGGAGCGCCGACGACCGCCGCACGACCGTCACCGCACCCGCACTGCTGTGGCTCACCCCGGGCACACCCCACCACTACGCACCCGACCCGGACACCGGCTGGGACGAGGGCTTCGTCGACTTCGCCGGACCCGCCACCGGCACCTACACCGAACTCGGCTACATCCAGCCCGAGCGGCCCGTCGTCCCCCTCTCCGACGCCTCCGCACCCCGCGCGGTCATCGCCCGCATCGCCCGCGCCGCCCGCCGCGGCAACCCCCTGCTGGAAGTGGAGACCGGCGCCGCCGTCCACGAACTCCTCGTCGCCCTGCGCCGCGCCCGAGCCGACCTCGCCCCCGACGGCGACCAGGTGCTCGCGGCCCTGGCCCGGGACGCCTGCACCCCGATGAGCGTCGCCGACCACGCCGCACGGCACGGCATGACCCCCGCCGAGCTGCGCAGCGCCGTCCGCCGGGCCGCCGGGTGCAGCCCCAAGGACTATCTCCTCGGCATCCGCCTCGGCCGGGCCAAGGAACTCCTCGCCGCCACCGAACTGCCCGTCGCGGCCGTCGCCCGCCGCGTCGGCTACGACGACCCCGCCTACTTCTCCCGCCTCTTCACCCGGCGCGTGGGCCTCGCCCCCGTCCGGTTCCGCGCCCAGCAGGGCCGCACCGTCCCCGGCGGCTGGAGCGACCGCGTCCCCGACCCCGGCGATCCGCCGATGATCCAGTCACCGGACATCCCGTAGGACCCGCCCGGCCCAGCACATAGGGTTGACCCCCATGACCACCAGCAACACCGGCACCGATGCCGTGGACCCCGAGGTCCGCCAGGAACTGGATCGGCTGCGCGACAGCATCGACAACATCGACGCGGCCGTCGTCCACATGCTCGCCGAGCGCTTCAAGGCCACCCAGCAGGTCGGCCGGCTCAAGGCACTGCACCAGCTGCCGCCCGCCGACCCGACCCGCGAAGCCCGGCAGATCGAGCGACTGCGCCGCCTCGCCGAGAGCGCCAAACTCGACCCGGCGTTCGCCGAGAAGTTCCTGAACTTCATCATCGCCGAGGTCATCCGGCACCACGAGCGGATCGCCGAGGACACCCACGACGAGCGGCCGGCGCACGACGCCTGAACCAGCGGCCTGACCAGGGCACCGACGAGGGACCGGCGGAACGACGGCCAGGGGCGCGCACGAGGGACAAAAGCCACGTACCGATCCGCCCCTGTGCGCTGCCGGTCCCATCAGGCAGCATGTCCTGCATGTCCGTACTCACGCGCGACGAAGCGCAGCTCCGAGCACAGTTCCTCGACGTTCACCAGTACACGGTCGAACTGGACCTCACCACCGGTGACGAGACCTTCGACTCCCGCACCGCGATCCGGTTCACCGCCCGGTCCGACGGGGACACGTTCGTCGAACTGAAGCCCGCCGAACTGCACAGCGTCACGCTCGACGGACAGCCCCTCGACCCGGAATCGCTCAGCGAGGACCGGCTGCCACTGAAGAACCTCACCGCCGGCCGGCACGAACTGCGCGTCCACGCGGCCATGCGCTACTCGCGCACCGGCGAGGGCATGCACCGCTTCACCGACCCCAGCGACGGCGAGACGTACGTCTACACCCAGATGTTCATGGACGACGTCCAGCGGGTCTTCGCCGCCTTCGACCAGCCCGACCTCAAATCCGTCTTCGACGTCTCCGTCAAGGCCCCCGAAGGCTGGACCGTCCTCGCCAACGGCGTCACCGAACACCGCGGCGACGGCATCTGGCAGGCCGCCCCCACCCCCCTGATCTCCACCTACCTCGTCGCCGTCGCCGCCGGCCCCTGGCACTCGGTGCGCACCGAACACCGCGGCCTGCCCTTCGGCATCCACTGCCGCCGCTCCCTCGCCCCCCACCTCGACACCGACGCCGACGAAATCCTCGACGTCACGCGCGCGTGCTTCGACCGCTACCACGAGAAGTTCGAGGAACCGTACCCCTTCGACTCCTACGACCAGGCCTTCGTCCCCGAGTTCAACGCCGGCGCCATGGAGAACCCGGGCCTGGTCACCTTCCGCGACGACTTCGTCTACCGCTCCGCCGTCACCGACACCGAGCGGCAGACCCGCGCCATGGTCATCGCCCACGAGATGGCCCACATGTGGTTCGGCGACCTCGTCACCCTCAAGTGGTGGGACGACATCTGGCTGAACGAGTCCTTCGCCGAGTACATGGGCTACCAGACCACCGCCGAGGCCACCCGGTTCACCGACCCCTGGACCGAGTTCGGCGTCACCCGCAAGGCCTGGGGCTACGACGCCGACCAGCGGCCCACCACCCACCCCGTCGCCCCCGAGAACGTCGACGACACCGCCTCCGCCCTGCTCAACTTCGACGGCATCTCCTACGCCAAGGGCGCCTCCGCCCTGCGCCAGCTGGCCGCCTGGCTCGGCGAGAAGGACTTCCTCGCCGGCATCAACACCCACTTCAAGCGGCACAAGTTCGGCAACGCCACCCTCGCCGACTTCATCGACTCCCTCGCCTCGGCCACCGACCGCGACGTGCACGCCTGGGCCGACAGCTGGCTGCGCACCACCGGCGTCGACACCCTCACCCCCACCATCGCCCCCGCCGACGGCACCTGCACGCTGACCGCCGAGCACGCGGGCAGCCGCCCGCACCGCCTCAGCGTCGGCCTGTACGACCACGACGTCGCCGACGAGGGCCGGCTGGTGCTGCGCGAACGCCTCGACCTCGACGTCCCGCAGACCGCCCCGCAGCCCATCGGCAAGCGCCCCGCCCTGATCCTCCTCAACGACGGCGACATCACCTACACCAAGGTCCGCTTCGACACCACGTCCTCCGAGACGGTCCGCACCGGCCTGTCCGGCCTGCCCGACCCGCTCACCCGCGCCGTCGTCTGGAACGCCCTCAGGGACGCCGTCCGCGACGGCGAACTCCCGCCCGCCGGCTACCTGGAGGCCGCCCGCGCCCACCTGCCGCGCGAGACCGACCTGGCCGTCGCCCAAGGCGTCCTCGCCTTCGCCGCCGGCCAGCTCACCGAGCAGTACCTGGCACCGAAGGACCGGCCGGCCGCCCTGGCCACCCTCACCTCCCTCTGCCGCGACCTGCTGCGGCGCACCGAGGACGGCGACCACCCCGGCCTGCGGCTGATCGCCGTACGGCACCTGATCGGCGTGGCCGCCCACCCGGAGACCATCGCCGCCTGGCTCGCCGACGGCACGGTGCCCGGCGGGCCGGAACTCGACCCCGAACTGCGCTGGCGCATCCTCGCCCGGCTCGCCGTGCTCGGCGCCACCGACGAGGCCGCCATCGCCGCCGAGCTGTCCCGCGACCCGAGCGCCACCGGCCAGGAGGGCGCCGCCCGCTGCCGCGCCGCCCTGCCCGACCCGGAGGCCAAGCGGGCGGCCTGGGAGGCGATGTTCACCGGCGACGACCTGTCCAACTACCTCTTCACGGCCACCGCACAGGGCTTCTGGCAGCCCGAACAGGAAGAGCTGGTCCGCGAGTACGTGCCGCGCTTCTACCAGGACGCGGTCGCCCTCGCCGCCCGCCGCGGCCCCGCCATCGCCGTCGCCGCCGGCCGCTGGTGCTTCCCGGCACACGCCGTCGACACCGAGAACCTGCGGCTCGGCGAGGACTGCCTGCGCGACACCGAACTCACCCCGGCGCTGCGCCGCACCCTCGCCGACCGCCTGGACGACCTGTCCCGCGCGCTGCGGGTGCGGGGCGAGGAGAACGCGGAGTAGAACGCGGAGTAGAACGCGGAGCAGAACCGACCACGCAGGACACGGCCGGTCCCCACCGTTGAAGACGGGGGACCGGCCACCCCCCTCCGCCGCCGAGCCGCCGAGCCGCCGAGCCACCCGAGCCGCCGAGCCGCCGACGCCCGACCGAACGGCGAACGGGACCAGCGGCACCCCGGCCCGCACCGCCGGCCGCCCCACGGGTCCCGGAAGCGCCCCGGCCGAGCCCCGGTACGGCGAACGAGACCAGCGGCACCCCGGCCCGCACCGCCGGCCCACCCCACGGGCCCCGTAAGCACACCGGCCCGCACCGCCGGCCGCCCCGCGGGCCCGCGGCCACGCCCCGCCGCGGCGGACAGCGGCACACGACCGCCCCCCTCAACGGCGCCTTCCACCACGGCAGTACACACTTTCGGGTTCCGTTCACCGGCCTTACGGGACACAGGGCACCCTTCCGGTACAAGCTGGAACTCCACCCACAAGCCGGAAGCAGCCCCGGGACCCACCGGCCCGCCGCACGCTCCCGTGCCCCGGAGGAGAAGCCATGAGCGGAGGACAGGACACGAGCACGCCGCCGCTCGCCTCGGGCCCCGGCGGCCCCGACGCCCTGCGACCGCTCCTCGCCACCGTCCTCGACGCACTCACGGCCGGCACCGACGAGCGCGGCGGCCCCCTGCCCGCCGGCGGACCGCACGCCGTCACCGCACACGTCACCGACGCCCTCGGAGACGTCCTGCCCGACACCGGCGACCCGGACGCCCTGCGCACCCTCGTACACACCCTCGCCGCAGGCGCTGCCGACCCCGCCGACCCGCTCTGCGCCGCCCATCTGCACTGCCCACCACTCGCCGTGGCCACCGCCGCCGACCTCGCCGCGAGCGCCCTCAACCCCTCCCTCGACTCCTGGGACCAGGCCCCGGCCGCCTCCGCCCTCGAGGCCGCGGTCGCCCGCACCCTCGCCCGCACCGCCGGCCTCGCCGACGCCCTCGTCACCACCGGCGGCACCGAATCCAACCAGCTCGCCCTCCTACTCGCCCGCGAAACGCACGGCGCCGACGTGCGCCTCGTATGCGGCGACAGCGCCCACCACTCGCTGCCACACGCCGCCTGGCTGCTCGGCCTGCCCGACCCCGTCGTGATCCCGGCACCCCACGGCACCCTCGACCCGGCCGCCCTCGACGCGACCCTCACCGCCCTCCCCGGACCGGCACTGGTCGCCGCCACCGCCGGCACCACCGACGCCGGCCTCATCGACCCCCTCCCCGAGATCGCCGGCCTGTGCACCGCCCACGGCGCCCGGCTCCACATCGACGCCGCCTACGGCGCGGGCCTCCTCTTCAGCGACCGGCACCGCGACAAACTCGCCGGCCTCGAAGCCGCCCACACCGTCACCCTCGACCTGCACAAACTCGGCTGGCAGCCGGTCGCCGCAGGCCTCCTCGCCGTCGCCCGCCCCAGCGAACTCACCACACTCCACCAACACGCGGACTACCTGAACGCCGACGACGACACCGAAGCCGGACTCCCCGACCTCCTCGGCCGCTCCCTGCGCACCACCCGCCGCCCCGACATCCTCAAAATCGCCGTCACCCTGAAGACACTGGGCCGCAGCGGACTCGGCGCCCTCGTCGACCAGGTCTGCACCCGCGCCCGCGAGTTCGCCGCACTGATCCACGAGCACCCCGGCTTCGACCTGTACGACCGGCCCGTCATCAGCACCGTGCTGTTCCGGCCGACCGCGGCGGACGACGCCGCCGTGGCCGCCGTACGCCGACGGCTGCTGCACGAAGGCCGGGCCGTCCTCGGCCGCGCCCGGCCCGACGGCCGGCTCTGGCTCAAGGCCACCGTCCTCAACCCTCACACCCGGCCGGACGACCTGGCCCACCTGCTCAAACTCGTCGAAGGAAGCACCCCCGCATGACCCACCCGCAACGCGACGTGCCGGACTCCCCACGCGACCTCGTCGGCATCGGCATCGGCCCCTGCAACCTCTCCCTCGCCGCCCTCGCCCACCCCCTCGCCGAACTCGACGCCGTCTTCTACGAACAGCGGCCCGGCTTCGACTGGCACCCCGGACTGCTCATCGACGGCGCCACCATCCAAGTGCCCTTCCTCGCCGACCTCGTCACCCTGGTCGACCCCACCAGCCCCTGGAGCTTCCTCAGCTACCTCAGAACCCGCGGGCGGCTCTTCCCCTTCTACTTCGCCGAGCGCTTCCACATCCAACGCGCCGAGTACGACGCCTACTGCCGCTGGGTCGCCGAAGCACTCCCCGGACTCCGCTTCCGCCACCAGGTCGACGCCGTCCGCTGGAACCCCGAACGCGACGTGTTCGAAGTCGACCACACCCAGCTCGACGCCGACGGCGAAGCCGAAGCCCTCGGCCGCACCTACACCCGCAACATCGTCCTCGGCGTCGGCACCGCCCCCTACGTACCCGACCCCCTACGGCCCCTGGTGGACGCACCCGGCGTCCCCGTCGTCCACGCCGCCGACTACCTCGCCCACCGCGACTCCGTCCTCGCCGCCGGACACGTCACCGTCGTCGGCTCCGGACAGTCCGGCGCCGAGATCTTCCTCGACCTGCTCCGGCACCGCCCGCCCGGCCGGGAAAAACTGCACTGGATCGGCCGCACCGAGGCCTTCGCCCCCATGGAGTACTCCAAGCTGGGCCTGGAACACTTCACACCCGACTACACCCGCTACTTCCACGCCCTCACCGAGCCCGTCCGCGACCGACTCGTCACCGCCCAGTGGCAACTCCACAAAGGCATCGACGCCGGCACCCTCGCCGCCATCCACGACGAGCTCTACCGCCGCACCCTGCACGGCGGCTGGCCTGACGCCGTCCTCATCCCCGGAGTCCGCGTCCGCACCGCGGGCCGCATCGCCGCCACCAAGATCGAGCTGCACCTGGAACACCTCCAGCAGGACAGCCGCTCCCGGCTCACCACCGACGCCGTCGTCCTCGCCACCGGCTACCGCGAACGCCCCCTCGGCCGCCTCCTCGCCGGCCTCGACCCCTACGTCCGCCGCGACAGCAGGGAACGCCCCCGCGTCGACGAAGAGTTCCGCCTCGTCCTGGACCCCTCCGTCACCGGCTCGGTATACGTCCAGAACGCCGAACTGCACACCCACGGCGTCGGCGCCCCCGACCTGGGCCTGGCCGCCTGGCGCAGCGCCACCATCCTCAACTCCCTCACCGGAAAGGAGCCCTACCCCCTGCCCACCCGAACGGCCTTCACGACCTTCGGACTCGACGACCCGGCGGAGCGGGTGCCGTCGGCCCGACAGCCGAAGCGGCTCACGCCACTCGTCGACGGAAGATGAGCGGCCACGAACGCCTGACCGCCCGGGACACCCCACCCCTTCGACGTGGCACCGGACGCCGCCGCCGACGCGGACCCCGGCCGAACCCGACCACATCCCCGTCCGGTCCCACAACGGCGCCGGCCCGCACGTCGACGGCGCCGGCACACACCTGATCGCCGACGCCGTCCACCTGGCACTGCCCGAGCTCTAGAAGACCGGCGTGCCGTTCCGCGTGAGCTTCCAGTCCACCGACGCGAAGTCCTTCGGGTCCAGGACACCCTTGGCGGTCACCCACTCCGCGATCCGGGTGCGGATCTCCGTCGACTCCGACCACAGCTCCTTCGCGGTGGCGACGTGCGGGAAGGCACCACCGCCGTTGGCGCGGTAGTTGTTCACCGCCAGCACGAACTGCTGGGCGTCGTCCAGCGCAGCCCCGTCGAACGTGAGGTTCTTGATCCGCGACCCGGCCGGCTGGGCGATGTCGATGTCGTACGCCAGGCCCGACACATAGTCGTAGTTGTAGTCCGGGCGGTTGCCCGCATTGGTCATCTTGTCGACGTCGACCGCCGCATCGGGCGCCGTCTGGACGTAGTACTGCGCCGAGTACTCCAGATAGGCACGAACCTGTGCACCCGTCAGCAGCTTGGCGACGAGCGTGTTGTCGTACACATACAGGCTCGACAGGTCCCGGATGGTGACGTCGCCCGCCGGGATCTCGGAAGTCCGGGAGAACGGCGAAGCCTGGGCGATCACCGGCAGGGACGCGTACGCGGTGCCCGCCAGTGCGGCCTTCACCACGTCCTCCTGGACCCTGGTGATCAGGTCGATGATCGGGGCGTCCTTGTACCGCGCGTCGACAGTCGTCAGCGTCTCGGTCGCCCGGCCCACGACCTGGTTGACGTACGCCACGACCTTCGCGTGCTCGTCGGCCAGCAGCTTGGTGATCTTCGGATCGTCGGCGACGGTGTTGGAGTTGCGCAGGGACGCGGAGACCGACTCCACCTCCCAGCGGCCCTTGCCGAACACCAGCTCGATGTCGAACAGAGTGAGCCGCTCGGCGTAGCACAGCGGCTCGGAGAGCACGACGGTCCTGCCCGTCTGCTCGTTGACGACCCTCAGCTCCGGGATCTCCACGTGCGCGTGGCCGACCAGGATGGCGTCGATGCCGGGAACCCGCTTGGCCACGTTGGCCGCCGCGTTCTCCACGTAAGGCACCTGGTCGCCGTACGACGACGTCCCCGACGTACCCGAGTGCGCGGAGACGACGACCACGTCCGCGCCCATCGACTTCAGCTTCGGCACCCACTTGGCGGCCTGCTCCTCCAGGCCCGGGAACGCCAGCTTGCCCTGGACGTACGCCTTGTCCCAGATCGCGATGCCCGGATTGGTCAGACCGAGGACGGCCACCTTCACCGGCTTGGCGCCCGGCACGTGGAACGTCTTCATGAAGTACGGCGGGAAGGCGGGCCGCAGCGTCTTCGCGTCCACCGCGTTGGCGCCGAGCAGCGGGAAGTCCAGCTGGTCCTCGAACTTCCGCAGCGTCTCGATGCCGTAGTTGAACTCGTGGTTGCCGAGCGCCGCCGCGTCGTACCCGATCGCGTTCATCGCCTGCGCCATCGGGTGCACCGGGCCGCCCTTGGCGGTGATCGGGTCGACCTTGGCGTAGTAGTACGTCAGCGGAGTGCCCTGGATGGTGTCACCCGCGTCCAGCAGCAGGGTGTTGCAGTGGCCCTTCTCCTCCCGGACCTGGTTCACCAGCGTCGAGATGCGCGACAGGCCCATCGCGTTGCCCGCCTTGTCGGAGTACTCCGCGTCCTTGAAGTAGTCCCAGTTGAAGACGTGACCGTGCAGGTCGGTGGTGCCCATGACGGTCAGCGAGTACCGCTTGACGGGGTGCCCGGGCTTCCCGCCCTCCGCCGCCTCGGCCGCCGGAGCCGTCGCCCCGCCGGCGATCGCCACTCCCGCTCCGGTGGCGGCGGACTTCTTCAGGAACTTCCGGCGGTTCAACGGCATCTTCAGGTCTCCTTGGCGCAGGATCAACAACGCGCGTAGATTCTGACCTGAGCATGACCTACGGCAACAGGGCCGGAAGGTTGCGATCTGGTGACCATCGCTCATAGGAGCGGACCACCGCACAATTCAACACTTGTCAATAACCCTTTGCCTAAAGTCCGTTGAGTAGTTACATGGGCCCAATTCTCTACCCGCCGGTAAGGCATAGGCTCGGACCCATGCGCCGAGCAAAGATCGTCTGCACTCTGGGGCCCGCCACCGACTCGTACGACCAGATCAAAGCACTCGTCGAGGCCGGAATGGACATCGCCCGCTTCAACCTCAGCCACGGCACACACGCCGAGCACGAGGAGCGATACCAGCGCGTACGCAAAGCCGCGGACGAAACCGGCCGCAGCGTCGGCATCCTCGCCGACCTTCAGGGCCCGAAGATCCGACTCGGCCGCTTCACCGAAGGACCCGTACTCCTTGAACGCGGCGACACCTTCACCATCACCGTGGAGGACGGCGCGGAAGGCGACCGCCACCAGTGCGGCACCACCTACGCCGGCCTCGCCACCGACGTCACCCCCGGCGAACGCATCCTCGTCGACGACGGCAAGGTCTGCCTGGAAGTCACCGCCGTCGACGGCCCCCGCGTGCACACCCGCGTCCTCGACGGCGGCATCATCTCCGACCACAAAGGACTCAACCTCCCCGGCGTCGCCGTCTCCGTCCCCGCCCTCTCCAAGAAGGACGAGGACGACCTGCGCTGGGCGCTGCGCACCGGATTCGACGTCATCGCCCTCTCCTTCGTCCGCAGCGGCGACGACGCCAAGGACGTCCACCGCATCATGGCCGAACAGGGACGCCACCTCCCCGTCATCGCCAAGATCGAGAAACCACAGGCCGTGGCCAACCTCGACGACATCGTGGCCGCCTTCGACGGACTCATGGTCGCCCGCGGAGACCTCGGCGTGGAGATGCCGCTGGAACAGGTGCCGATCGTCCAGAAACGCGCCGTCAAACTCGCCAAACGCAACGCCAAGCCCGTCATCGTCGCCACCCAGATGCTCGACTCGATGATCGAGAACTCCCGCCCCACCCGCGCCGAGGCCTCCGACGTCGCCAACGCGGTCCTCGACGGCACGGACGCGGTGATGCTCTCCGGCGAGACCAGCGTCGGCAAACACCCCGTCGAGACCGTGCGCACCATGGCGAAGATCGTCGCCGCGGCCGAGGAGGACATGCTGGCCAAGGGACTGCCGCCGCTCACCGAACGGAACAAGCCGCGCACCCAGGGCGGCGCGGTCGCCCGGGCCGCCGCCGAGATGGGCGACTTCCTCGGCGCGAAGTTCCTGGTGGCGTTCACCCAGTCGGGCGACACCGCCCGCCGCCTCTCCCGCTACCGCTCGCCGATTCCCCTCCTGGCCTTCACCCCGGAGCCGGCCACCCGCTCCCAGCTCAGCCTCACCTGGGGCGCGGAGACCTTCCTCGGCCCGCACGTCGACTCCACCGACGCGATGGTCGACCAGGTGGACGAGCTGCTGCTGAAGTACGGCCGCTGCGAGAAGGGCGACGTCGTGGTGATCACGGCCGGCTCCCCGCCCGGCGTCTCGGGCTCGACCAACATGGTCCGCGTCCACCACATCGGCGAGGACGACAGCCCGAAGTAGAGCCTCACCGGGAGTCAGTGCTTGGGGCCTACGTGGGTGTCCATGAGGGCGACCGAGGCTTTGCGGGCGACGGAGATGTTGAACGGGTCGCTGCCCCGGGCCAAGGTCGTCCACTCGACGCCGACCGAATCCAGGGCGTCGGTGAAGAGCTTCCGGATGTCGTCGGACTTGTTGGAGAAGAAGTAGCGCGGATACTCGTACCGCTTGCGCTCACCGGCGACCAGCCGGGTCGTCCAGTTGGTGATGCGGCATCCGTCGGAGTGAATGAGGCCACGGATGAACTCCCAGGGATGGGCGTCGACGATGGCCTGCTGCCACGGCTCGAGGACGATGGCGCGCTCGTGCTTCTTGCCGGGGCCGTGCTGGGGGAAGAGGCATTCGAGATGCTTCGAGTAGACCTTCACGTTGCGACAGCCGGTCCTGCGTACCTGGCATACCGAGTTGTCAGGGAAGACGGTGCGCATGGCCAGTTCGCATTCGTCCAGAAGCCCGGGCCATGACTCGCCACATGTGACCATGAGATTGGGCACGCGATGGGCGGAGTAGTGGCTGATGTGTCCGTCGCCGAGGTAGAGGCCGAGCAGATAGCTGTAGGCAGGCTCGTCGAGGCCGCGACCATCGCAGCGTGGGCACTTGGGGTCATGCCTGCCGGGACACTCGCCGCGCTTCGCGCGATCCAGGTGCTTCCAGTAGCCGATCGTGCCGACCGGGACGCTGAGCTCGCGGGCTACATCCGCGTTCTTCGAGCCACTGCGCAGGAGGCCGAGCGCACGGGCTCGTACTTCCGTCTCGTGAACGTTCATGCGACTACTCTGTGTCACTGATCGTGTCTCGGTACGCTAAAAAGCGGAGGACCACGCGAACGTGATCCTCCGCTTCAGAAGTGCCGGGTATGGGATTCGAACCCACACGTCCTCTCGGACAGAGGTGTTTGAGACCTCCGCGTCAACCAGTTGCGCCAACCCGGCGAGGTAGCCCTGCAGGAGTGTACCGGGTCACCGGCGAGAGGCGCAGCTAGGTAGGCTCTTGTCAGCAGTACCCCTGCCCTGAACGAGGAGCCCCCGTGACCCCCGAGTCGCCCCAGCCCGTAGACGCGCCCGACGACGACAAGTCGCACGTGCCTCCGCTGACGACCCGTGTCGTCATCGCCGAGGACGAGGCACTGATCCGGCTCGACCTGAAGGAGATGCTGGAGGAGGAGGGGTACACCGTCGTCGGCGAGGCCGGGGACGGTGAGCAGGCCGTGGAGCTGGCCCGGGAGCACAAGCCCGACCTGGTGATCCTGGACGTGAAGATGCCCAAGCTCGACGGCATCTCCGCGGCCGAGAAGATCGCCGAGGAGTCCATCGCTCCGGTCCTGATGCTCACCGCCTTCTCGCAGCGTGACCTCGTCGAGCGCGCCCGGGACGCCGGTGCCATGGCCTACCTGGTCAAGCCGTTCAGCAAGAGCGACGTCGTTCCGGCGATCGAGATGGCCGTCTCCCGGTTCACCGAGCTGAAGCAGTTGGAGAAGGAGGTCGCCGACCTCACCCTGCGGCTGGAGACGCGCAAGCTGGTGGACCGCGCGAAGTCCGTCCTCCAGACGGAGTACGGCCTGACGGAGCCGGCCGCGTTCCGCTGGATCCAGAAGACCTCCATGGACCGCCGCATGTCGATGCAGCAGGTCGCCGAGGCGGTCATCGCGGACAGCGAGGAGAAGAAGGCCGCGAAGAAGGACTGAGCACCCGGGCCCGTAACGCGGCACGCCCCGCCGAAGGGGCCCGGTATGTACGACGAGGCCCGCGCCCCCGGAGAAGAGGGGCGCGGGCCTCGTCGTGCGGGTGCGGTCAGTCCTCGCCGAGGTAGGCCTTGCGGACCGACTCGTCGTGCAGCAGGTCCTGGCCCGTGCCGGACAGGACGATGTTGCCGACCTCCATGACGTGACCCTGGTCGGCCAGCGAGAGCGCCGCCTGGGCGTTCTGCTCGATGAGCAGGATCGTCATGCCCTGGGACTTCAGCTCGGCGATGGTCGCCATGATCTTCTGCATCATGATCGGTGACAGGCCCATCGACGGCTCGTCCAGCATCAGCAGCTTCGGCTGGGACATCAGCGCCCTGCCCATCGCCAGCATCTGCTGCTCGCCGCCCGAGAGGGTGCCCGCGGCCTGCTTCCGGCGTTCCCCGAGGATGGGGAAGAGGTCGTAGGCGCGCTGGATGTCCTTCTCGATGCCCGGCTTGTCGTTGCGCAGGAACGCGCCGAGGCGCAGGTTGTCCTCGATGCTCATGCGCGGGAAGATGTGCCGCCCCTCGGGGGAGTGGGCGAGGCCGAGGGAGACGACCTGGTGGGGCGGGATCTTCTTGAGCGACTTGCCGTTGAACTTGATCTGTCCGCCGACGGGCTTGAGCAGTCCGGACAGGGTGCGCAGGGTGGTGGTCTTGCCTGCGCCGTTGGTGCCGATGAGGGTGACGACCTGTCCGGCCTCGACCTTGAAGGAGATGCCCTTGACGGCCTCGATCTTGCCGTAGGCGACTCGCAGGTCCTCGACTTCGAGCAGTGCGGTCATCGGTCGTTCTCCTTGCCGGGCGCTGCGTCCGTCGTGGTTTCGGCGTCGGCCTCGGCGGTTTCGTCCGTGGTCTCGGCGTCTGCCTCGGCGGTCTGGGCCGTGGTTTCGGCCGGGGTTTCGGCGTCTGCCTCGGCCGTGGTCTCGGCGTCTGCCTCGGCGGCGGTCTCGGCCGCGGTTTCGGCGTGTGCCTCGGCGGCTTCCACCTCGGCGACCTCTTCGGCGCCGGGCGCGTTCTCGAAGGGTTCGCCGAGGTAGGCCGCGACGACGCGCTCGTCGCCCTGGACGGTCGCGCTGTCGCCCTCGACCAGCTTCTCGCCCTGTACGAGCACGGCCACGCGGTCGCACAGGTTGAAGATGAAGCGCATGTCGTGCTCGATGACGAGGACGGCGATGCCCATGTCCCGGATGGCGAAGACCAGTTCCTCGGTGGCCCGGGTCTCCTGGGGGTTCATGCCGGCCGTCGGCTCGTCGAGCAGCAGCAGGCCGGGCTCGCTGGCCAGGGCGCGGGCGATCTCCAGCTTGCGCTGTTCGCCGTAGGGGAGGTTGCGGGCGAGGTGCTCGGACTTGTGGTCCAGGCCGACGAACTGCAGCAGTTCCATGGCGCGGTCCCGGGAGGCCTTCTCGGCCTTGTGGAAGCCGGGGCCGCGGAGCACGGCCGACCAGAAGCCTTCCTTGGTGCGGGTGTGCCGGCCGACGAGCACGTTCTCCAGGACGGTCATGTTGGCGAAGAGCCGGATGTTCTGGAAGGTGCGGGCGATGCCGGCCGCGGTGACCTTGAAGGACTTGGGCGGCAGGACGTTGCCCTTGTAGCGGACTTCGCCCTCGGTGGGGATGTACAGGCCGGTGAGGCAGTTGAAGAAGGTCGTCTTGCCGGCGCCGTTGGGGCCGATGAGGCCGACGATCTCGCCGGCGTTGACGGTGAGGTCGACGCCGCGTACGGCGGTCAGGCCGCCGAAGCGCATGGTCACGCCGCGGGCGTCGAGGACGGTCTCGCCGGGGACGGCGGCGCCGGGGGTGGCGTCCTTCGTGGTGGTGTCGGTGGTCATGGTGGTCAGGCCCCCGCCTTCGTCAGGAGGGTGGGCGCTTCGGCCTCTTCGTGGAATTCGAGCTGGCGGCGCCGGTTGGGGATGAGGCCCTCGGGGCGGAATCGCATCAGCAGGATGAGTGCGAGGCCGAAGGCGAAGAGCTGGTAGTTGCCCAGGAACTGGAGCTTGTTCGGGATGAGGAAGAGCAGGGCCGCGCCGATCAGCGGACCGCTGATGGTGCCCATGCCGCCGAGGACCACCGCGGCGAGCAGGAAGGCCGAGTTGGGCGGGATGGGGCCGGCGAACAGGTACTGCTCGGGGGTCACCGTGTAGGTGACGTGGGCCTGGACCGTGCCGGCGAGGCCGGCGAGGGAGGCGCCGACGGCGAAGGCGATGAGCTTGACGCGGAAGCCGTTGATGCCCATGGCGAGTGCGGCGGTCTCGTCCTCGCGGATGGCCACCCAGGCGCGTCCGATGCGGGAGTTGCCGCTGCGGCGGAAGACCAGTACCACGACCGCGGTGATGATGAGCATCAGGAAGAAGTAGTTGGCGAACCGGCCGATGGTGAAGCCGCCGACGTCGTGCTGGTTGCCGAAGTCGAAGCCGAGGACGTCGAGGTTGGGGATCGAGGAGACGCCGTTGGAGCCGTTGGTGATGTCGGGTCCGGAGGTGCCGTCGAGGTTGTTGGCCGTGATGCGGAAGATCTCACCGAAGCCGAGGGTGACGATGGCGAGGTAGTCGCCGCGCAGCCGCAGGGTCGGGGCGCCGATGAGGACGCCGAAGACGAGCGAGGCGGCGGCGCCGACGAGGACGGCGGCCCAGAACGGGAAGTGCACGTCGAACGGCGAGCTGGGGGATCCGGAGACCAGGGCGGCCGCGTAGGCGCCGACGCCGAGGAAGGCGACGTAGCCGAGGTCGAGGAGGCCGGCGAGGCCGACGACGATGTTGAGGCCGAGGGCGACGGTGGCGAAGATCAGGATGTAGACGCCGAGGGTCGCGTACTGGTCGTCGGTCTGGGTGAAGGGGAACAGCGCCGCCGCGACGAAGGCGCCGCAGATGGTGATGTTCTGGTGGCGGGAGGCGATCTGCGAGGCGTGGGCGATGAGGCCGGCCTTGTTGAGGGCGGCGAAGCCGAAGCCCGCGGTGATCAGGAAGCCGATGAACTGCTCGTCGTACTCGGTGCCGATGCCGTAGGTGAAGACGATGAGGCCCAGTGCGAGGGACGCGACGATGATGAGGATCTCGGCGTACGAGGGGAGGGCGGGCACGGGCCGGGGCGATCCGGCGGTGAAGACGGCCTTGGTCGTCTCCCAGCCGTGTGCGGCGCTGTGCTTGAACTTCTCCCAGCCGGTGTCCTCGGGGTCGATCGGCTCGGGCTCGGGCCGCTGGAAGGGCAGGGCGAGCGCGCCGGCGAAGGCGGCGAGGCTGCTGACGGCGACGAGGAAGCCGCCGGGTTCGAGGTTGACGAGGCCGCCGAGTTTGCTGCTGATCGCGAGGACCGTGTACCAGGTGGTGGCAAAGGTGGCCAGGGTGGCGAGCTTCAGGGCGGCGTCGGGGCCGGCGGGGGTCAGCCAGCCGAGGCCTCGCAGGCCGTAGGAGGAGAGGGCGAACAGGGTGGCGAGGGCGGCGCCGACGAGGACGAGGACCTGGAGACCGCCCGGGTAGCCGTAGACGGTGAGGTCGCCGGGGAATTCGGCGGTCCACGTCCAGGCGAGGAAGGTGGAGACGATGGTCAGTACGCTGCCGCCGAGGGCGATGGCGCGGCCGGCCTTCTCGGGGAGGGGCACGAGGCCGGAGGGGGCTTCGGCCTTGCGGGCGCCGGGGGTTTCGGGTGCGGTGGTCTGTGTGGTCATCGGTCTCACGCCCTGTCCGCGACGCGCTCGCCGAGCAGACCCTGTGGCCTGAACAGCAGTACGAGGATGAGGAGTACGAAGGCCCAGACGTCGGCCCAGGACTGGCTGCCGAACTTGTCCATGCCCGGGATGTCGGAGATGTAGGCGGTGGCCAGGGTTTCGGCGACGCCGAGGACCACGCCGCCGATCATGGCGCCGTAGATGTTGCCGATGCCGCCGAGGACGGCCGCGGTGAAGGCCTTGAGGCCGAGGATGAAGCCCATGCGGAAGTTGATCTCGCCGTACTTGAGGCCGTAGGCGACGGCTCCGACGGCGGCGAACGCGGCGCCGAGGGCGAAGGCGATCACGATGATGCGGTCGGTGTTGACGCCCATGAGCTTGGCGGTGTCCGGGTCCTGGGCGGTGGCCTGCATGCCGCGCCCGGTGCGGGTCTTCATCACGAAGTAGGCGAGGATCGCCATGCTGATGGGGGCCGCGAGGACGAGGAAGATGTCGCCGGTCTGGATGGTGACGCTGCCGATTTCGAACGGGCCGCCGTCGATCTGCGGGAAGGTGCGCGCGGACTTCGCTTCGGGGTACCAGGCCCACACCGCCTGCTGGAGGGCGAGGGAGAGGCCGATGGCGGTGATCAGCGGGGCGAGGCGTGGGGCGGTGCGGAGGGGCCGGTAGGCGAACCGTTCCGCCCCCACGGCGATGGCGACCGCGACGACGATGGCGCCGATGATCATGAGTGGCAGCGCGAGCCACATGCTGGTGCCACCGGGGAGCCAGAGCCAGACGGTGAGGGCGCCGAAGGCTCCCGTCATGAATATCTCGCCGTGGGCGAAGTTGATGAGCTGGACAATGCCGTAGACCATTGTGTAGCCGATGGCGACCAGCCCGTACATGGATCCTAGTAGCAGGCCGTTGACCAGCTGCTGCGGCAGTTCGTTCACCGCATGTCCTCCGAGCGTTCGGAAAGTGCGAGGGATGTGGCCGGATGCGAGTCCGCGCGGGGCGCCGATGGAACAGCGCCCCGCGCGGCTCTTGAGTGGTTCGGGCGGGGGTCAGCCGGAGTAGGTACCGGACTTGACGGGGACCCAGGCACCGTTCTTCACGGCGTAGACGGTGAGCTGCTTGTTGGTGGCGTCACCGAACTCGTCGAAGGAGACCTTGCCGGTCACACCGTCGAAGGACACGCCCTGCATGGCCTCGGTGATCTTGGCGCGGGCGTCGGAGGGGAGCTCGCCGCCGTTGGCGTCGACGACCTTCTTGACGGCCTCGATGACCGCCCAGGCGGAGTCGTAGGCGTAGCCGCCGTAGGCGGAGTACTCCTCCTTGTAGCCGGCGGCCTTGTAGTCGGCGACGAACTGCTTGGCGGAGGGGAGGTCCTCGACCGGGGCGCCGACGGAGGTGGCGAGGTCGCCGGTGGCCTCGGAGCCGGCCAGCTTCATGAACGTGTCGTCCTTGATGCCGTCGCCGCCGACGAGCGGGATCTTGGCGCCTGCGGCCTTGATCTGCTTGCTCAGCGGGCCGGCCTGCGGGTACTCGCCGCCGTAGTAGACCACCTCGGCGCCGGAGTTCTTCACCTTGGTGGCGACCGCGGAGAAGTCCTTGGCGTCGGGGTTGATGTGCTCGGTGCCGACCACCTTGCCGCCGAGCTTCTTGAACTCGTCGGTGAAGGTCGCGGCGAGGCCGGAGCCGTAGGTCTTCTTGTCGTCGATGACGAAGACCTTCTTCTTCTTGGCCTCGTTGAAGACGTACTGGGCGGCGAACGGGCCCTGGATGGCGTCCGTGGTCGCGGTGCGGAAGTACGACTTGTACCCGCGGACCTTCTTCGTCTGCCAGTCCGGGCCCTGGGTGAGGGCCGGGCCGGTGTTGGCCGGCGAGACCTGGACCAGCTTGGCGTCGTCGAAGACCTTCTGCATCGACTCCGCGACCGAGGAGTTCAGCGGGCCGACGACGCCGAGGACCTCTTTCTCGCTGACGAACTTGGAGGCGTTCTGCTGGCCGGCGGAGGGCTGCGCCTGGTCGTCGAGGGCTTCGATCTTGAAGTTGACGCCCTTGACGAGCTTCTGCTTGTTGGCGTTGTTGGCGGCGAGGTCCGCCGAGTTCTTGATGCCGAGGCCCATGGCGGACAGGTCGCCGGTCAGAGGGACGTCGACGCCGATGACGACGGTGGTGCCGCCGCCCTCGCCCGAGTCCTTCTTGTCGCCGCTGTCGCGCGAACCGCAGGCGGTGAGGGTGAGCGCTCCCGCCGCCAGCGCGGCGGTGATGGCGATAAGCGAACGTTGACGCACGATCAGTCCTTTCCCCAGGCACAACCGCCTCCCCGTGGAAGCGGTCGAGTCGCGCGCCGCGCTGAATTGAGAATCCGAAGGCGCGGTGACTGGCCGTGACTCTAGGCGTGTGTGGGGAACGTGGAGGAGTGTCTGACCCAGGCTGTGACGCTCTTGTTATGACACGACGTAATGCACAGCGGTACTTCGTGGGCGGGAAGGCGGAATTCAGGTGGATTCGCGACGTCCGCATTCTGAGAATCCGCAGGACGTGCCATGATCCAATCAGGTGTCTCGGCTGTTTTGCTGATTACCCGGATCCGTTGCTGCAGGCGACTTCCAGGGCCTGGGAGAGGTGCCGTGCGTAGCGCGGGCCCAGGATGAAGCTCTGTACCTGCATTGCGCGCGCATTACGCAGAGTTACGTCCAGAAAAGGGAGGGCGGCGTTCCTGGGGGCTTTTCCGCATTTCGTCACGTGCATCGTTATCGTGATCTTGTGTGCCGAACCGGCCTTTGTCAGGAACGGAACTTGAGGTTCCGTCACCAATGACAGCCCTGCGTACGGCTGGGTCACACGGGTCACGGTGACGGGCGGTCCCGATGTCACGCTCAGTAGAACGGCGAAGCTGAAGCTGCGCGGCGGGGCGCCCGCCGGGGTGGTGCGGCCGTCTAGGTAGGTGACGTCCACCACCTGGACCGGGTACGGCGTCTCGGCGCGCGGCCGGTCGGGGTGTGGGGGCGGCTGCTGGGGGCGGGTCGCGTAGAGATAGCCGCCCCCTGCCAGGACAACGGCCACGGCGAGCAGGGCGAGGGTGATCCGCCGGTGGCGGCCGTACCAGGCGGCCAGGGCCGTACGCGTCCGGCCGGCCGGACGCGGCTCCTGTTGCGGGTGGCCGTCCCACGCGCGCGTGCCCTCGCCGGGCTCCAGCGGACCGATGCCGCTCATGACCGGGGGCTTCCGCCCGGGGCCCCGCGGCGACGGCACGCGGTGCCGGCCGGGTGTGCCTGACGGGTGCTCGACCCGTCTTCCGTGAAGGCGCCTTGGCGCGACTCCGGTCCGGGGTCCAGGACCCTCGCCCCCGGCGGGGGGCCTCCTCGCCGTCCCATGTGCCGAAGCTAAGGGGCGGGACGGCGAGGGGCAACGCCTCGGCGCGAGCGGGGCCCGGCTTCCGCAAAAGCGGGGGATCAGCTTCCGGTGGACTCCGCCGGGGCCGCCTCGCCCGGGCGCACGTCCCGCAGCAGGCAGGTGAGCCGCGCGGAGCAGACCCGGCGGCCCTCCTCGTCGCTGATCACGATCTCGTACGTCGCCGTCGACCGGCCCCGGTGCACCGGCGTCGCCACGCCCGTCACCAGGCCCGAGCGGACACCGCGGTGGTGCGTGCAGTTCAGGTCCACGCCGACCGCGATCTTCGAGCTGCCGCCGTGCAGCATGGAGCCGACCGAGCCCAGGGTCTCCGCCAGCACCGCGGAGGCACCGCCGTGCAGCAGGCCGTACGGCTGGGTGTTGCCCTCCACCGGCATGGTCCCGACGACCTTCTCCGGCGAGGCCTCCAGGATCTGCACCCCCATCCGTGTGCCGAGGTGACCGGCCGAGAACAGGGCGGGCAGGTCCACACCGAGCGCCGCGTACTCGTCGATGATCTCCTGCGGGAACTTCACTCGCTGCTGCTCACCCATGGGGCGTGCTCCGATCTTCGTCCACCTGTCCATTGGCTGAGCAAACGCTCAGTCGGTCGCCGATTGTTCCAGACGGCCCGCCGCGTCCCCGGCGTGGTCCTCGAGGCGTACGACGACGGACTTGCTGGCCGGGGTGTTGCTGGTGTCGGCGGTGGCGTCCAGCGGCACCAGCACGTTCGTCTCCGGGTAGTACGCCGCGGCGCACCCGCGGGCCGTCGGATACAGCACGACCCGGAAGCCGGGCGCCCGCCGCTCCACCCCGTCCCGCCACTCGCTCACCAGGTCGACGTACGCCCCCTCGGCGAATCCGAGCGACCGCGCGTCCTCGGGGTGCACGAGCACCACCCGGCGCCCGCCCGTGATGCCGCGGTAGCGGTCGTCCAGGCCGTAGATCGTGGTGTTGTACTGGTCGTGCGAGCGCAGGGTCTGGAGCAGCAGCCGGCCCTCGGGCAGCTTCGGGTACTCCACCGGCGCCGCCGTGAAGTTCGCCTTGCCCGTGGCGGTCGGGAAGCGGCGTTCGTCGCGCGGGGCGTGCGGCAACGTGAAGCCGCCGGGCCGGGCCACGCGCGCGTTGAAGTCCTCGAACCCCGGGATCACCCGCGCGATGCGGTCCCGGATCGCCGCGTAGTCCTTCTCGAACTCCTCCCACGGCACGACGCTGCGCTCGCCGAGCACCCGGCGCGCCAGACCGCAGACGATGGCCGGCTCGGACCTGAGCTGCGGGCTCGCGGGCCGCAGGCGCCCGTGCGAGGCGTGCACCATGCCCATGGAGTCCTCCACCGTCACGAACTGCTCGCCGCCGCCCTGCAGATCGCGCTCGGTGCGGCCGAGCGTCGGCAGGATCAGCGCCCGCGCGCCGGTGACGACGTGCGAGCGGTTCAGCTTGGTCGACACGTGCACGGTCAGCCGCGCGCGGCGCATCGCCGCCTCGGTGACCTCGGTGTCGGGGGAGGCGGAGACGAAGTTGCCGCCCATGGCGAAGAACACCTTCGCCTCGCCGTCGCGCAGCGCGCGGATGGCCCGTACGACGTCGAAGCCGTGCTCGCGCGGCGGCGCGAACCCGAACTCCTTCTCCAGGGCGTCCAGGAAGGCCGGGGCGGGCCGTTCGAAGATGCCCATGGTGCGGTCACCCTGGACGTTGCTGTGCCCGCGCACCGGGCACACGCCCGCCCCCGGCCGGCCGATGTTGCCGCGCAGCAGGAGGAAGTTGACCACCTCGCGGATGGTCGGGACGGAGTGCTTGTGCTGGGTGAGGCCCATGGCCCAGCAGACGATGGTCCGCTTCGATGCGAGGACCATGCCGAGGGTCTGCTCGATCTCCGCGCGCGTGAGGCCGGTCGCCGCGAGCGTCTCGTCCCAGTCGGCGGCGCGCGCGGCCGCCGCGAACTCCTCGAAGCCGTGGGTGTGTTCGCGGACGAACTCCTCGTCGACCGCGCCTTCCGTGTCCAGGATCAGCTTGTTGAGGAGCCGGAAGAGGGCCTGGTCGCCGCCGATGCGGATCTGGAGGAACAGATCGGTGAGGGCGGCGCCCTTCAGCATGCCCTTGGGGGTCTGCGGGTTCTTGAACCGCTCCAGGCCCGCCTCGGGCAGCGGATTGACGCTGACGACCTTCGCGCCGTTCGCCTTCGCCTTCTCCAGTGCGGAGAGCATGCGCGGATGGTTCGTGCCAGGGTTCTGGCCCGCGACGATGATCAGGTCGGCCTGGTACAGGTCCTCCAGCAGGACGCTTCCCTTGCCGATCCCGATGGTCTCGCTGAGCGCCGACCCGGACGACTCGTGGCACATGTTCGAGCAGTCGGGCAGGTTGTTGGTGCCCAGCTCGCGCGCGAAGAGCTGGTACAGGAACGCGGCCTCGTTGCTGGTGCGGCCCGAGGTGTAGAAGACGGCCTCGTCCGGGGAGCCGAGGGCGGCGATCTCCTCGGCGATGATGCCGAAGGCCCGCTCCCAGGAGACCGGCTCGTAGTGCGTGCCCCCCTCGGGCAGGTGCATGGGGTGCGTGAGCCGGCCCTGCTGGCCCAGCCAGTAGCCGCTGCGGCCGGAGAGGTCGGCGACGGAGTGCGCGGCGAAGAACTCGGGTGTGACCCGGCGCAGCGTGGCCTCCTCGGCGACCGCCTTGGCGCCGTTCTCGCAGAACTCCGCCGCGTGCCGGTGCTCGGGCTCCGGCCAGGCGCAACCCGGGCAGTCGAAGCCGTCCTTCTGGTTCACGCGCAGCAGCGTCAGCGCGGTGCGCTTCACCCCCATCTGCCGCTGGGCGATGCGCAGGGTGTGCCCGATGGCCGGCAGCCCCGCCGCCGCGTGCTTCGGCTCCGTGACCTGCGGCGCGTCCTGAACCGGATCACCCTTGGGCGGCTTCGTCGCCATCGCACGGTCCCCTTCGACTACGTGTGAGAAGTACGCCGACGATCCTCCCACGGGGCACCGACAGCCGTGCCGGGCGGGCGGAGCACGGACCGGGAGCACTGCTTGCGCGGATCTTGCGGGCGGCCCTGCGCGGACCTCTCGGCGTTGCCTGTGCGAGGGACTCATTGCGTTGCGTGACCGAGGCGTGTCCCGCTGTAGCCGCGACGGGAACCGTCCGGCCCGGACTGTCAGTGCGGCGTGGCAGGATCGGGGACGTGGCAGAGACAGCATCGAAGCAGACCGACAAGACCCCCGGCGGCACCCGTCCCCGGCTGATGCTCATGGACGGGCACTCGCTGGCCTACCGCGCGTTCTTCGCGCTGCCCGCGGAGAACTTCACGACCGCGACCGGCCAGCCGACGAACGCGATCTACGGCTTCGCGTCGATGCTGGCCAACACCCTGCGTGACGAGGCGCCCACGCACTTCGCGGTGGCCTTCGACGTCTCCCGCAAGACCTGGCGTTCCGAGCAGTTCACCGAGTACAAGGCGAACCGGTCCAAGACCCCGGACGAGTTCCGGGGCCAGGTCGAGCTGATCGGCGAGCTGCTCGACGCGATGCACGCGCAGCGCTTCGCCGTGGAGGGCTTCGAGGCGGACGACATCATCGCGACCCTCGCCACCCAGGCCGAGGCCGAGGGCTTCGAGGTGCTGATCGTCACCGGTGACCGCGACTCCTTCCAGCTGGTCACCGAGAACACCACCGTGCTCTACCCGACGAAGGGCGTCTCGGAGCTGACCCGGTTCACCCCACAGAAGGTTTTCGAGAAGTACGGATTGACGCCGGCGCAGTATCCGGACTTCGCGGCGCTGCGCGGAGACCCGTCCGACAACCTCCCCGGCATCCCCGGCGTCGGCGAGAAGACCGCCGCCAAGTGGATCAACCAGTTCGGCTCCTTCGCTGAGCTGGTCGAGCGGGTCGAGGAGGTCAAGGGCAAGGCCGGCCAGAACCTCCGCGACCACTTGGAGTCGGTCAAGCTCAACCGCGTCCTGACCGAGCTGGAGCGCCAGGTCGAGCTGCCGAGGTCGGTCACCGACCTGGAGCGGGCCCCGTACGACCGCAAGGCCGTCGCGATGGTCCTCGACACCCTGGAGATCCGCAACCCGTCCCTGCGGGAGCGTCTCTTCGCCGTCGACCCGGGCACGGAGGAGGCCGAGGCCGCCCCGGTCGTCGCCGACGGCGTCGAGATCGACGGCACGATCCTGCGCACCGGCGAGCTGGCCCCCTGGCTCGCCGAGCACCGCACCGGGACCCTGGGCGTCGCCACCGTCGACACCTGGGCGCTGGGCACCGGCTCGGTCGCCGAGGTCGCCCTCGCCGCCGCCGGGGGAGCGGCGGCCTGGTTCGACCCGTCCGAGCTGGACGAGGCCGACGAGAACGCGTTCGCGGCCTGGCTGGCCGACGCGGACCGCCCCAAGGTGTTCCACAACGTCAAGGGCGCCATGCGGGTCTTCGCCGAGCACGGCTGGTCCGTCGAGGGCGTCACCATGGACACCGCGCTCGCCGCCTACCTGGTCAAGCCGGGACGCCGCTCCTTCGACCTGGACGCGCTCTCCCTGGAGTACCTGCACCGCGAGCTGGCCCCCGCCGCCGCGGCCGACGGCCAGCTGGCCTTCGGCGCGGACGAGGGCGCCGAGGCCGAGGCTCTGATGGTCCAGGCCCGCGCGGTCCTCGACCTCGGCGAGGCCTTCCGGGCCCGCCTGGAGGAAGTCGGCGCCGCCGACCTCCTGCGCGACATGGAGCTGCCGACGTCCGCCCTGCTCGCCCGCATGGAGCGGCACGGCATCGCGGCCGACCGGGCGCACCTCGAAGCGATGGAACAGATGTTCGCGGGTGCGGTGCAGCAGGCCGTGAAGGAGGCGCACGCGGCGGCCGGCCACGAGTTCAACCTGGGCTCGCCCAAGCAGCTCCAGCAGGTCCTCTTCGAGGAGCTGGCCCTGCCGAAGACCAAGAAGACCAAGACCGGCTACACCACCGACGCCGACGCCCTGGCCTGGCTCGCCACCCAGACCGACAACGAACTGCCGGTGATCATGCTCCGGCACCGCGAGCAGGCGAAGCTCCGGGTCACGGTCGAGGGCCTGATCAAGACCATCGCGAGCGACGGCCGTATCCACACCACGTTCAACCAGACGGTGGCCGCGACCGGCCGGCTGTCCTCCACGGACCCGAACCTCCAGAACATCCCGGTCCGCACGGACGAGGGCCGGGCCATCCGCCGGGGCTTCGTGGTCGGGGAGGGCTTCGAGTCCCTGATGACCGCGGATTACAGCCAGATCGAACTGCGTGTCATGGCCCACCTCTCCGAGGACGAGGGCCTGATCCGGGCGTTCACCTCCGGCGAGGACCTGCACACCACGGCCGCCTCCCAGGTGTTCGGCGTCGAGCCCGGCGCGGTGGACGCGGAGATGCGCCGCAAGATCAAGGCGATGTCGTACGGCCTGGCCTACGGCCTGTCCGCGTTCGGCCTGTCCCAGCAGCTGAACATCGAGGCGGCCGAGGCCCGCGCGCTGATGGACGCGTACTTCGAGCGCTTCGGCGGGGTCCGGGACTATCTGCGCCGGGCGGTCGACGAGGCGCGGGCGACGGGCTACACGGCGACGCTCTTCGGGCGCCGCCGCTACCTGCCCGACCTCAACAGTGACAACCGCCAGCGCCGCGAGGCGGCCGAGCGCATGGCCCTCAACGCGCCCATCCAGGGCACGGCGGCGGACATCGTGAAGATCGCCATGCTCAAGGTGGGCGACGCGCTGCGGGCGGCGGACCTCAAGTCCCGCATGCTCCTCCAGGTACACGACGAAATCGTCCTGGAGATCGCCCCCGGCGAGCGGGAGGCCGCGGAGGAGATCGTCCGCCGCGAGATGGCCGCCGCCGTCGAGCTGAGGGCCCCGCTGGACGTCTCCGTGGGTGTGGGACCGGACTGGGAGTCGGCAGCGCACTAGCACGACGCGTGACGGAGGGGGCGCCGCAACGGCACGGACGCGAACACTCGCGACGTGCCGAACCCGCCGCCCCCTCCGGCACTACCCGGCCGGCCCACCGGTCTTCCGCCGCGACACCGACCAACCTTCACGGCGCATCCGGGCGATGCCGAGCCCCCATGACCGCGATGCCCACCCGCGGAGCCGAGCCCCGCCCGCGCCCCGCGACCACTGCGCATCCCGGCGGAGCCACCCGTCCCGCCGACCACGACGGCCCTTCCCCCACCCGCAGCAAACAGGCAGAACCCCCGGAGGAACCCGTCACTCTCGTGGCCCCCGCCAAAACGCCCCCCACCCCCCGCAGCCGCAACACTGCGGGCATGGGTATACGCATGCTTCACCGCCGGACGCCCGAGGCAGTAACCGGGGTCCGGGCGGTCACCGCCTCGGCGCAGGCCATGCCCGCCGCGCCGGTCCCGGCCCTCGCGGCCGACGCAAGCACCGCCCGCATCCCGGCCGACCTGGCCACGACCGTCCGCAACGTCACCAAGGATCTCCGGCGCACGCTCGCCGGCCGCCCGGGCCGCCTGCCCGACTGGGGCCAGTGGACCGATCTGGCCCGCGGCTATCTCGCCCTTACCCTCGCGCTGATCCCGAGATCCCGCCCCAGGCCCACCCTCACGGTCTTCGTCGCGTCCCTCACCGAGAGACCGGCCGCCCCCGGTCCGCACCGACCACCCCGGCGCGATCCCCGGGATCCCCAGGACCGGCGGCCGGACGCCAGACCCTGACCCCCACGGCGTACAGCAGCAGCCCCAGGACCACCCCCGCGCCCACCCCGAAACAGAGGGTGGGCAGCAGTTCCCAGGGGCTGCCGGCCGCGCCCCGCTGCTCCCGCCACCGCGCCGTCCGCTGCACCGCCCCGGCCGTCACACAGCACCCGATCACGGCGAGCGCCCACCACCGGTCCCGCCGGGACAGCACGGGCACCCCCACCGGTGCCCCGCCCGGCGCCCGCCGCAGCGCTCCCACCACGAACACCGCGATCAGCACGGCAGCCGCCACGGACGACCCGTACTGGAGCCAGGTGAACAACGGCACGCCCGCCGGCCGGGCCCGCCCGATGACCGGAACCAGCCGCGTGCCCCACCGGTCGTGGTGCGTGAACGCGTCCCACACCACATGGGTGAGCGCGCCGGCCACCGCGGAGCCGTACCACCACGCCACCGACGCGGCCCCCACGCGCGCGCGTGGCGCACCGCAGCGCAGCAGGGCGGCCGGGCGTCCCTGGCGGGCCCGCGGCAGCAGCGCGAGCAACGGCTCGCGGACCAGCAGCCACAGCCCCGCGAGGGCCCAGGCGATGAGCACGTCGACCGTGGCGACCCCGGCGAACGCGTGCGTGACCGACCCGAACTCCATCCCGCCCCGCAGCACGCCGTCCGAGTAGTACGGCATGTCGGGCGCGAAGGAGCCCGCGACGAGCACCGCGGGCACCAGCCGGCCCCGGCCGCTCCCGTCCCTGCGGATCGCGGGCAGCACGGCCGCCGCATGGCTGAGCGTGAAGGGCAACGGAGCCTCCGGAGCGTTCGACGGCCGGGACTTGGGCACCGGCGATCAGTTCCGCCCAGTATGCGCGACGCCGTTCGAGGGCATCCGCGCCGACGACAGTCGGCCAAAGGGTGAAAACCGGGCGTCAACAGGTGCCCGTCCACAGCAAGTTGTCGTAGGGTCGCCTGCGGCGCCGTGCCGGTCGCACGGTCGTACACACGTCGCACTGAAGTGAGGACGGAACAGGGGCAACCAGAACACCGGGTCAACCGTCACACCAGAGCGAGGCAGACAGAGCAGGTGACGGACGCGCGGGCGTCCACGGGAGGGGTTCACTCTATGGCGGCGCATTTCGGCAGGCGGCTGCGCAAGGGAGCGGCGACCACCGCCGTGGCCGCGGCAGCGGTCGCGGCTCTGTCCGCGTCCCAGGCTCCGGGAGCGACCGGCGAGGACACCCACGGCAGACGGGCGACGGCCGGCGCCGCCACCTCCGTACCCGGCACCGACGGCAACGCCACCGGCAACTCGCCGTACTACACGGACCTGCCGCCACTCAACAGCCCCGCCCCCAGCCCCTCGTCGAGCGCCGACAGCACCACCTCCGGCTCGGGAGGCAGGACCGAGGGCGGCATCCCCGCGACGGTCCTGGACGCCTACCAGAAGGCCGCCGCCGAACTGCGCTCCTCCAAGGCCGGCTGCAACATGCCCTGGCAGTTGCTCGCCGCCATCGGGAATGTCGAGTCGGGGCAGGCCCGCGGCGGACAGGTCGATGCCGACGGCACCACCCTGCACCGGATCCTGGGCCCGCAGCTCGACGGCAACGGCTTCGCGCTCATCCCGGACACCGACGACGGCGCGTACGACGGCAACAGCACCTACGACCAGGCCGTCGGCCCCATGCAGTTCATCCCGTCCACCTGGGCCTGGGCCGGCCGCGACGGCAACGGGGACGGCAAGAAGGACCCCAACAACGTCTACGACGCCGCGCTCGCCGCGGGCCACTACCTGTGCCGCAACGACTGGGACCTGTCCCGCGAGGCCGACCTGCACAGCGCGATCCTCAGCTACAACAACTCGCAGGACTACCTCAACCTCGTCCTGAACTGGATGGAGTACTACCGCAAGGGCACCCACTCCGTCCCCGACGGCTCCGGCGGCGTGCCCGAGCACCGCAGCGACGACGACTCCGGCCGCACCACGTCCCCGGGCCCCTCGCAGCCGCCGAGGACCAAGCCGGCCCCCAAGCCCGACAAACCCAGGCCCGACAAGCCCGCCGACGGCAACGACAAGGGTGGCGACAAGGGCGGAAACGACGGCAACGGCGGCAAGGAGACCCCGGACCCCAAGCCGCCGCGGCCGCCCGTCCCGCCGACGCCTCCGCCGACCCACACCGACCTGGTGGACCACCTGGAGGACGCGGGCACGAAGAAGCTCACGGCGATGGCCGGCGACGCCTTCACCGAGCGGATCGGCACCCGCGCCGAGACCAAGGCCGGCAAGTCCATCGCCAAGATCAGGGTCCGGTTCACCATCACCGGCGACACCGACGCCACCTTCACCGGCGGCGAGACCGTGGCCACGGTCGCCACCGACGCCAAGGGCGTCGCGCTCGCCCCGGCGCTCCAGGCCGGCGAGAAGACGGGCGACTTCAAGGTGACCGCCGCCGTCGTGGGCCGCTCGGTCAAGGGCGTCGACTACACGGCGACCGTCACCGCGCGCGCCGCCGACACCCTGGCCCGCACCAGCGACACCCCGCTGACCTGCACCCCGGGCGGCGAGTTCGCCGACCAGGTCCAGCTCAAGGCGACGTACAAGGGCGACATCGCGGACAAGGTCGAGGCCACCGCCACCCTCGTCAAGTCCGAGACCGACGCCACGGAGAACGACAAGGGCCCCTACTTCAAGGACGCCGAAGGCAAGGCCGTACACACGCTCACCGGCCTCCAGACCGACGCCAAGGGCCTGCTCACCCTGCCCAAGCTGTACGCGGACGACACCACCGGCACCTTCCTGCTCCGCATCACCACCACAGGCGGGGCGACGCTCACCGTGGAGCTGGAGGTCGCGGCTGCCACCGAAGCACCGGAGACGCCGACGCCGAGCCCGACCGCCTCCTCCTGAGGCAGCCGCGCCCGGTAGCCCCCCGTTATGTTTTCCGCGGTCCTGCAAGAGGGCCGCTGGCCTCCGGGCCCGGCATGGCTGGTCCCCCCTGTCGAACGGATGACCTGGGGGGTGGTGTCACCGGGCCCGAGAGGCGCCGTTGGAGACGCTGATGAGAGGTCCGACTACCGCCTGGCCTGGTGCAATGCCCGGCCGCTTGCGGGCGGCAGGTCTGCACAACGTGGATGCGCGCACGACGCCAACGCCCCGGCCAGCACGCACGAACCCGTTCGGGAGGACGGCTTGTACGACAGCGACGAGATAGGCGTCTTCCTGGGCCTGGACGTCGGCAAGACGAACCATCACGGGCACGGGCTCACCCCGGCCGGCAAGAAGGTCTTCGACAAGCAGCTACCCAACACCGAGCCCAAACTGCGGGAGGTCTTCACCAAGCTGAAGACCAAGTTCGGCGCCGTGCTGGTCATCGTGGACCAGCCCGCCTCGATTGGAGCCCTCCCGCTCACGGTCGCCCGGGGCACGGGTTGCCAGGTCGCCTACCTGCCCGGACTGGCCATGCGCCGGATCGCCGACCTGTATCCGGGCGAGGCGAAGACCGACGCACGCGACGCAGCCGTGATCGCCGACGC
Organism: Streptomyces musisoli; assembly: GCF_016741855.1. Lineage (GTDB taxonomy): Bacteria > Actinomycetota > Actinomycetes > Streptomycetales > Streptomycetaceae > Streptomyces > Streptomyces musisoli. The sequence continues at coordinate 286,416 of NZ_JAERRH010000005.1, forward strand.
AGCGAGGACGATGCCGCACACCCTGCGCTCGCTGGAACTGACCGACGAGATCACCGCCGAACTGACCGTGCTGGTCGGCTTCGACCAGGACCTGGCGGCCGAGGCCACCCGCACCAGCAACCGGATCCGCGGCCTGCTCACCCAGTTCCACCCCAGCCTGGAACGCGTCCTCGGCCCCCGACTCGACCACCAGGCCGTCACCTGGCTGCTGGAACGCTACGGATCCCCCGCCGCCCTGCGAAAGGCCGGACGCCGCAAACTCGTCGAGGTCATACGGCCCAAGGCCCCGCGCATGGCCGCCCGGCTGATCGACGACGTCTTCGACGCCCTCGACGAACAGACCGTCGTCGTTCCCGGCACCGGCACCCTCGACATCGTCATCCCGTCGCTGGCCCGCTCTCTCGGCGCCGTCCACGAACAGCGACGGGCACTCGAAGCCCAGATCGAGGCCCTGCTGGAGGATCACCCTCTTTCCAAGGTCCTGACGTCGCTGCCCGGCGTCGGCGTCAGGACCGCCGCCACACTGCTGGTCACCGTCGGCGACGGCACCAGCTTTCCCACCGCCGCCCACCTGGCCTCTTACGCCGGCCTCGCCCCCACGACCAAGTCCTCCGGGACCTCGATCCACGGCGAACACGCACCCCGCGGCGGCAACCGGCAGCTCAAGCGGGCGATGTTCCTGTCCGCGTTCGCAGCCCTGCACGATCCCGCCTCCCGCACCTACTACGACAAATGCCGGGCCAGAGGAAAGACCCACACCCAGGCACTGCTCCGTCTGGCCCGACAACGGATCAACGTGCTGTTCGCGATGCTCCGCGACGGCGCCTTCTACGAACCCAGAACCCCACGCCTCGCTTGACGAAAGACATAGAGGCACCCCCCGGGCCGTCGCTTCCGGGTGACGCACCACGAAGGGCGCCCTCCCGCTCCGGCGGGGAGGGCGCCCTGTTCGTACGTGCACCGCTGTTCTCATCTCAACCGCCCGTTGCTACGGTGCCGGACCTGACGAACCATCAGAACCCAGTCAGGTCATCGGACCATCCGCCGGGAGGCCCCGCATGCGCGCCCTGATCGCCGCCGCGACCGGTCTCGCCCTCGCGCTCGCCCTTGTGCTCACGATCAGCGCGCTGGGCCCCTCGCCGGGCCGGACGTCCCCCAAGCCGCTGCTGACGACGGTGCCGCCGCACCCGTAGCCGCGCCCGTCCGGGAGGGAGGCCGGGAATGCGCCGCAAGGCAAGCCTGGTCCTGCTCGCCTGCGCCGTGTTCTGCGCGGCGCTGTCCCCGCTGCTGCGCTGGTACGCCTTCCCGCGCGTGGCCCGCATCCCCGCCGACGAGTACCAGGACATGGTCCTCGAGGCCAGGGACGCCACCCTCCTCGACTACGGCACCATGCGCGCCAGGAAGGTCTCCAAGGTCACCATCGTGCAGACCCTCAAGGGCGACGTCGAGGCCGCGAAGAGGATCGAGAAGACGGCGGGACGGCCGGTCGTCGTCTGGGACGGCCTCTCCTACGTCCAGGGCCCCGACGGCAAGATGGTCTCCAAGGTGCCCGAGCGGTACATCTTCGACGCCCACAGCCAGGACCCGGTGCACGCAGGCGGCGAGATGGTCGACGGCGACCCGGTCAAGCGCGAGGGCATCGAGTTCAAGTGGCCCTTCCTGACGCAGAAACGGGACTACGAGTACTTCGACGCGCAGACCCGCACCACCAGCCCCATCCACTACAAGGGCACCCGGAACTTCCGCGGCCTGACGGTCTACTACTTCGAACAGACCGTCCCCTGGACCAAGGTCCCCATGCCGAAGACCATGCCGGTCCAGGGCATCACACCGGAGACGGTCGCCGAGACGGGCACCACCCGCTGGTACAGCACCGTCCGCAGATTCTGGGTCGAACCGGTCACCGGCGCCCCCGTCTACGGCGAGGAACTCCACAAGGAGGAACTGCGCGGCGGCACCCTGCTGGGCGGCCGGGCGAAGGTCACCGCCTTCGCCGGGCACGTGAAGATGCGCGAGGACTACATCGACCACACGGTCGCGCTGGTCAAGCACAACCGCACCCTCGTCCTGGCGCTCACCTCCTACGTCCCCTGGGGCTCCCTCGGCCTCGGCCTGCTGCTCCTCGCCCTCGCCCTCTACCTGGAGGCCCGCGCACGCCGCCCGCGGGACCCCGCACCCACCCCGACGGAGGACCCCGATCCGGTCAGCGCCTGAGCCGGGCGTTGGTGTGCCGCGTGGGCTCGGCGGTCGCCGGGTCCTCGGGCCACGGATGCTTCGGATACCGGCCGCGCAGTTCCGCCCGGACGGCCCGGTAACCGTCCCGCCAGAAAGAGGCGAGGTCGGCCGTGACGGCGGCAGGGCGTCCGGCGGGGGAGAGCAGGTGCACGAGCAGCGGCACGCCCGCCACCGCCGGTGTCTCCCGCAGCCCGAACATCTCCTGAAGCTTGACGGCGAGGACCGGCCGCCCGGGATCCCCGTAGTCGATCCGGATCCTGGACCCGCTCGGTACGGTGATCCGCTCGGGCGCCAGCTCGTCCAGCCACGCGGCCTCCCCGCTCGCCCAGGGCAGCAGCCGTGCGAGGGCCTGCCCGGCGTCGATCCGGGCGAGATCGGCCCGCCGCCGGGCCCGGCCCAGCTCGGGCTCCAGCCACTCGTCCACGCGCGCGTGGAGCGCGCCGTCCGAAACGTCCGGCCACGGATCCCCGAGATGGACACGCAGGAACGCCAGCCGCTGCCGCAGCGCCTCGGCCTCCGGCGACCAGCGGAGCAGCCCGAACCCCTCCAGGCGGAGCCCCTCCAGGAGCGCGCCCCGGACGAGCGCGGGGTCGGCGTCCTTCAGCGGGCGTACGGCCAGCTCGATCGCCCCCAGCCGTTCGACATGCCGGGCCACGACGTCCCCGCCGGCCCAGTGCACCTCGTCCCGCTCGCCGAGCAGGGACCGTGCGGCCGTCCGCGCCACCTCCTCGTCCACGGTGGCCCCGAGCAGCACGCGCGCGTGCCCCTTGCCGGAGGGCCGGTCGGCGACGGCCACGACGATCCAGGGAGCGCTCCGCAGTGCGGACCCGTCGGACAGTTCGGCCCGCGTCCCGGACGCCATGAGGTACGACCCGCCGTCGAGCCGCGCGACCCGCTCGGGAAAGGCGAGGGCGGCGACAATCCCGGCGGCCTCGCTTCCGACGCCCTCCGCGTCACCACGCCGCTCACCGGCCCTCACCGGGCCCCGCCGCCCGTCAGGCCCCGTCCGGTCCCGCCCTCGGGCGGGTCCCGTCCGGAGCGGTCCCTCGGAGGGCGCCGGGCGGTCACGTCCCGCCGACTGCTCCATGCGGTCCCACCGCTCGGCAGGCCTGCCCCGGTCCCGCTCCTCGGCGGGCCCGATGCGGTCCGGCCCCTCGGCCCGCTCCGAGGGGGCGCGCTCCCCGGCCCCGGTGGTCGGTCCTGCTCCGGCGTTCGCCTGTGAGTGACGGTCGTGAGCGGGCCGGTGGGCGAACTCCGTGGAGACGGCCCGCAGCCGCCGCACCTCCGCGGCCCACCGCCCCGCGTAGGCGTCGCCCCCACGCCGGGCCCGCCGCAGAGCACCGCCGAGGTCATCGCCGTAGTCCCGCGGCACCTCCTCGGAAAGCAGCGCGACCACCGCGGCCCCCTCACCGGAGGTGTCCAGCAGCGCCCGCCCCAGCCGGGGATGCACCCCCAGCCGGGCCAGCCGGGCACCGACCTCCGTGGCCCGCCCGGCACAGTCCACCGCTCCCACGGCCGCCAGCACCTCCCGAGCCGCCGCCATCGCCCCGCCCGGCGGCGGATCCAGCAACGCCAGCCCGGAGGCGTCCGGATCGCCCCAGCAAGCCGCCTGGAGCGCGAACGCGGTCAGATCGGCCACCCTGATCTCCGGTGCCGGATAAGCCGGCAGCCGGCCGTCCTCGGCCTCCGCCCAGCACCGGTACACCGCACCCGGCGCCTCACGTCCGGCCCGCCCCGCCCGCTGCCGCCCGGCCGCCCGCGACGCCCGTACGGTGGTCAGCCCGCTCAGCCCGCGCGCGTGATCCACCCGCGGCTCCCGCGCCAGCCCGGAGTCGACCACCACCCGCACCCCGGGCACGGTCAGCGAGGACTCCGCCACGGACGTCGACAGCACCACCCGGCGCCGCCGCCCCGCCGTCAGCACCGCGTCCTGCACGGCGGCCGGCGCCCGCCCGTGCACCTGGAGCACCTCGACGTCACCGAGATCCCCCAGCAGACCCGCCACGCGCGCGATCTCGCCCACGCCCGGCAGGAAACACAGCACGTCCCCGTCCCGCTCGGCCAGCGCCCGCCGCACCACCGACGCCACCTGCGCCAGCAGCGCGGGATCCACCCGCATCCCGTGCGGCGGCCGTACCGGCCGGGCCGGCGGAGCCCACACCACCTCCACCGGATGCGCCACACCCGCCGCCTCGACCACCGGTGCCCCGCCCAGCAGAGCCGCCCACCCCTCGGCGTCCGTGGTCGCCGACGCGGCCACCAGCCGCAGCTCCGGCCGCAGCGTCTGCCGGACGTCCCACAGGAACGCGGCCACCGTGTCCGCGTCCAGATGCCGCTCGTGGCACTCGTCGAGGACGACCACGTCCACCCCGGCCAGCTCCTGGTCGCGCTGGAGCCGCTGGAGCAGGACACCGGTCGTCACGACCTCCACACGCGTGTGCCGGCCCACGGCCCGCTCGCCGCGCACGGTGAAGCCGACGCTCCGCCCGGGCTGCTCGCCCAGCAGCCACGCCATCCGCCGGGCCGCCGCCCGCGCCGCGATCCGCCGCGGCTCGGCCACCACCACCCGCCTCTCGGGACCGCCCCCGACCAGCCCCGCCAGCACGAGCGGCACCAGCGTCGTCTTGCCGGTGCCGGGCGGCGCCACGAGAACCGCGGTGCCGCCCTCGTCCAGGGCGTCGGACAGGGCGGGCAGGGCGGAGCGCACGGGCAGCGCGTCCAGGGCGTCGTAACGGATCACGCCCCCAGTGTCGTACGCCGGCGAGAACGGCCCACGCGCGCGTGCCCCGCCATGGAGGCACCCCACAAGGCGGCCCACGGAAAAGTCCGCGCGGCCGCCCGCGGAGAAACACCCGAGGCCGCCCACGGAAGGATCCGCGAGGCGGCCCGGGGAGAAACGGCTGCACCTGCGTCCACAAATGCACTTACGCGCGCGTCCACGCATGTGCACGCGCGCGTAGATGACCGGTCATAGGCGACAGGCAGGCGTCAGTCCCGCTCGCACACGAAGATCGCCGTGCCGGGGATCAGGTTTCCGCGGAGGGGCGACCAGCCGCCCCACTCCGAGGTGTTCCAGGCCGGCCACTCCGGCTCCACCAGGTCCACCAGCCGGAACCCGGAGGCCACGATGTCCCGCACCCGGTCGCCGAGCGTCCTGTGGTGCTCCACGTACACCGCGCGGCCCTGCTCGTCCTGCTCCACGTAGGGCGTGCGGTCGAAGTAGGACGCGGAGACCGACAGGCCCTCGGGCCCCGGCTCGTCCGGGAACGCCCAGCGGAGCGGATGCGTCACCGAGAACACGAACCGCCCGCCCGGCCGCAGCACCCGGCGCACCTCGCCCAGGACCAGCCGCGGGTCGGCCACGAACGGCAGCGCCCCGTACGCGGAGCACGCCAGGTCGAAGGAGCCGTCCGCGAACGGCAGCGCGCCGGCGTCCGCGCAGACCAGCGGGAACGATCCGCCGATCCGCAGCGCGTGCTGGAGCTGGCGGTGCGAGAGGTCCAGGGCCACCGGGCGCGCCCCCTGGGCGGCCAGCCAGCGCGCGCACTGCGCCGCGCCCGCGCCGATCTCCAGGACGTCCTTGCCCTTCAGCTCCTCCGGCGGGCCGAGCAGCTCCGCCTCCACCTCGTCCAGGCCCTCCGGGCCCCACACGAAGCGGTCGTCACCGAGGAACGTGCCGTGCTCGACCTGGTACTCGTCCGCGTTGCGGTCCCACCAGCCACGATTGGCCCGCGCACTCTCCGTGACGCTCGTGTCGCGCCGAGTGGCCTCCGGCTCGAAACCCGCGGACTGCTCAGGCTCGTACGCTTCCGGCTCTTGGATGATCGGCTCCCTCGTCGTACTCTTCCGTCCAACCCGCCGGGGGTCTCCACGGAAGGGATCCCCTGGGCCCGTGTGGCCCGTTGGGGCGAATATTCTGCCGGTTATGCGGCGATCCGCCCCGGGTGTGCGCCTTCGCGCATTGACCCTGTCCGGCTGCCCCCGTATGCTACAAGTTGCGCTGCGGGCCTGCGCACCTCAGACGTAGCAGGCTGCGCTCGCATCTGTTGTATGTCCCCTCGGTTGTCGAGGCGCCATCACCAGTTCCTGGTGGGGCGCTTCCTTGGCTGTCCGGCTTCTGCAGAGCGATACGGGCTCCCGGCGTAGCAGTACCTACGACTTCAATGTCCGTACCGGAGCCCTTTCCCACATGACGAGCAGCACCGAGACCACCGCCACCACCCCGCAGGTTGCGGTCAACGACATCGGTAACGAGGAAGCCTTCCTCGCCGCGATCGACGAGACGATCAAGTACTTCAACGACGGCGACATCGTCGACGGCGTCATCGTGAAGGTCGACCGGGACGAGGTCCTGCTCGACATCGGTTACAAGACCGAAGGTGTCATCCCGAGCCGCGAGCTCTCGATCAAGCACGACGTCGACCCGAACGAGGTCGTCGCCGTCGGTGACGAGATCGAGGCCCTCGTCCTCCAGAAGGAGGACAAGGAAGGCCGCCTGATCCTCTCGAAGAAGCGCGCCCAGTACGAGCGTGCCTGGGGCACCATCGAGAAGATCAAGGAAGAGGACGGCATCGTCACCGGTACCGTCATCGAGGTCGTCAAGGGTGGTCTCATCCTCGACATCGGCCTCCGCGGCTTCCTCCCGGCCTCCCTGGTCGAGATGCGCCGCGTCCGCGACCTCCAGCCCTACGTGGGCAAGGAGCTCGAGGCGAAGATCATCGAGCTGGACAAGAACCGCAACAACGTGGTCCTGTCCCGCCGTGCCTGGCTCGAGCAGACCCAGTCCGAGGTCCGCCAGACGTTCCTCACCACCCTCCAGAAGGGTCAGGTCCGCTCCGGCGTCGTCTCCTCGATCGTCAACTTCGGTGCCTTCGTGGACCTGGGTGGCGTCGACGGTCTGGTCCACGTTTCCGAGCTGTCCTGGAAGCACATCGACCACCCGTCCGAGGTCGTCGAGGTCGGCCAGGAGGTCACCGTCGAGGTTCTCGACGTCGACATGGACCGCGAGCGTGTCTCCCTGTCGCTGAAGGCGACCCAGGAAGACCCGTGGCAGCAGTTCGCCCGGACCCACCAGATCGGTCAGGTCGTCCCGGGTAAGGTCACCAAGCTGGTTCCGTTCGGTGCGTTCGTCCGCGTGGACGAGGGCATCGAGGGTCTGGTCCACATCTCCGAGCTGGCCGAGCGCCACGTGGAGATCCCGGAGCAGGTCGTCCAGGTCAACGACGAGATCTTCGTCAAGGTCATCGACATCGACCTCGAGCGTCGTCGCATCAGCCTCTCGCTGAAGCAGGCCAACGAGTCCTTCGGTGCCGACCCGGCCTCGGTCGAGTTCGACCCGACCCTGTACGGCATGGCCGCGTCCTACGACGACCAGGGCAACTACATCTACCCCGAGGGCTTCGACCCCGAGACCAACGACTGGCTCGAGGGCTACGAGAAGCAGCGCGAGGAGTGGGAGCGCCAGTACGCCGAGGCGCAGTCCCGCTTCGAGCAGCACCAGCAGCAGGTCATCAAGTCCCGCGAGGCCGACGCCGCTGCCGCGGCCGAGGGCGGCGAGGCTGCGGCTCCGGCCGCCTCGGGTGGCGGCTCGTACTCCTCCGAGGGTGCGGACACCTCTGGTGCCCTGGCTTCGGACGAGGCGCTGGCCGCGCTGCGCGAGAAGCTGGCCGGCGGCCAGAGCTGAACGCAGCCGCTGAGGCTTAGCCGATAGCAGGCTGAGGGGCCGTACCTTTCGAGGTACGGCCCCTCAAGCTTGTTCGGGGGCCTGCCGGGGGCCTGCCGGGGGCTTTGTTCGAGGGCCCACCGGTGGCCTTGCCTTGGGTCAGCCGGAGGCCTTGCCTTGTTCGAGGGTCTGCCGGTGTCCTCGCCTTGTTCGAGGGTCTGCCGGTGTCCTCGCCTTGTTCGAGGACCCACCGGTGGCCTTGCCCTGTTCGAGGGTCCGCCGGTCGACTTTCCGCCGCGGGCCGGCTGCGGCTGGCCGCGCCCGCGCGACGGAGCCGCGCATCGACACAGCCCCGCACCCCTGGGGGGTTCGCCCCCGCCCGTCTCAGGGGGCGACCGGGATGTCGGTCAGGCCCTTGCCGCCCGTCACCGTGTTGCTGCTGTAGACCGTCGTCCGGCATGCGGTGCTGTAGTTCGTCACGTTGATCGCCAGCTGGGTCGAGCCGGTGGCGCCTGTCAAAGTCGATTTGTCGCCCCGGAAGACCGTGCCGCAGCCCCAGCCGGACTACTGGGTGTGGGTCTGGTAGCCGTCGTTGCTGGTCCGGGTACCGGTGTTGTCCTGGACGAGGACATCGTTGCCCTTGTACACGCCCTCGCCCATGCCCCGGCCGTCGTTCCCGGTGTCGTAGATCCTCGAGTTCCTGATCATGCCGTCGGTGCTGGAGTTGCGGAAGTGCACGCCCTCCATGTCCAGGCCGTGCACCGCGACGCCGTCCACGACGACGCCCTCGGCCGCGTCGGGCCCTTTCTCATACGTGAACGATGAACGTCAATGTGAACATCGATGGTCCAGAAGGTACGGACCAGTTGACGGAGCGTCAATGCCTCTCGCACGAGATCGCAGATCAGCGGTGTGTCGCGGGAATTCCCGCGTTCCAGGGCGCGTTGTCGATGAGGAACACGAGGAGGAGCGGTCACAGTGCTTGATCCGCAGGGTTTGTACGCATGGGAGCCGAAGGGCCTCGCCGTCGTCGACATGGCGCTCGCCCAGGAGTCGGCCGGCCTTGTCATGCTCTACCACTTCGACGGATACATCGACGCGGGTGAGACCGGCGACCAGATCGTCGACCGGCTGCTCGACTCACTGCCCCACCAGGTCGTGGCCCGGTTCGACCATGACCGGCTCGTGGACTACCGGGCCCGCCGGCCCCTGCTGACCTTCAAGCGGGACCGCTGGACCGACTACGAACTCCCCGCCATCGAGGTCCACCTCGTCCAGGACGCCACCGGTGCCCCGTTCCTGGTGCTGTCCGGCCCCGAGCCGGACGTGGAGTGGGAGCGGTTCGCGGCGGCGGTGCGGCAGATCGTGGAACGGCTCGGCGTTCGCCTGTCCGTGAACTTCCACGGCATCCCCATGGGCGTCCCGCACACCCGCCCCGTGGGTCTGACCCCGCACGGCAACCGCACCGACCTCGTCCCCGGCCATCGCAGCCCCTTCGACGAGGCGCAGGTGCCCGGCAGCGCCGAGTCGCTGATCGAGTACCGCCTCATGGAGGCAGGGCACGACGTCCTGGGCGTCGCCGCCCACGTGCCGCACTACATCGCCCGCTCCCCGTACCCGGACGCGGCTCTGACCGTCCTGGAGTCCGTCACCGCCGCGACCGGTCTGGTGCTGCCCGGCGTGGCCCACTCGCTGCGCACGGAGGCGCACCGCACGCAGAACGAGATCGACCGGCAGATCCGGGAGGGCGACGAGGAACTGACCGCACTCGTCCAGGGCCTCGAGCACCAGTACGATGCCGCGGCGGGCGCCGAGACCCGTGGCAACATGCTGGCCGAGCCCGTGGACATCCCGTCGGCGGACGAGATCGGCCAGGAGTTCGAGCGGTTCCTGGCGGAGCGCGAGGGCGACAACTAGGTCCACCGCGAGACGACGTCCGAGGCTCGGGGCGGGCGGCCGACTGCCTGTGCGCGACGCGGGGTGGTCGGCCAGACCCGTGGGCGCGGGGTGGTCCATGTGGCCGTCGGTGGCGCATGTGCGAAGTCGTTCACGGGCCGGCGATGGCGCCTCGAGCCGGCGGTGGCGCCGTGTGCGGTGCCGTGGGTCGGTCGGTGGCGCCGTGTGCGGTGCCGTGGGCGGCCGGTGGCGCCGTGGGCGATGGCGTCCGCGGGGCCGTCGGTGGCGCCCTCGGCGGCAGGGCCTAAGCTTCCGCTCATGCTGACAGTGGGCCTGACCGGCGGTATCGGCGCCGGCAAGAGCGAGGTGTCGCGGCTGCTCGTGGAGCACGGGGCCGTGCTGATCGACGCGGACCGCATCGCGCGCGAGGTCGTGGCGCCGGGCACCCCCGGCCTCGTGGCCGTGGTCGACGCCTTCGGGACGGACGTCCTCGCCGCCGACGGCAGCCTGGACCGGCCCCGGCTCGGCTCGATCGTCTTCGCCGACCCCGAGAAGCTCGCCGTCCTCAACTCGATCGTGCATCCACTGGTGGGCGCCCGCTCCCGTGAGCTGGAGAGCGCCGCGGCCGAGGACGCCGTGGTGGTCCACGACGTCCCCCTGCTCACCGAGAACGGACTCGCACCGCTCTACGACGTCGTGATCGTCGTGGACGCCGGCCCCGAGACCCAGCTCGACCGGCTGGTACGGCTGCGCGGTATGACCGAGGAGGACGCACGCGCGCGCATGGCCGCACAGGCGACGCGCGAACAGCGCCGGGAGATCGCGGACATCCTCATCGACAACGACGTGCCCCTGGAAGCGCTGAAGAAGCGCGTCGCCGAGGTGTGGGACGACCTCGCACACCGGGCGCGGCAGGCGGCCGCGGGCAGCGAGACGGGAACGCAGGAGGGCACGGAATAGTCGGCCGGCCCGGGGCGTTGAAGCGCTGGAGCAAGGGAAGGACTCAGCCGTGCCCGAGACCAGCGGTTCCACCGGACGTACTCCGGAAACGCATGTCATCGACTTCCGTGCCGCGGAGCAACTGCTCAACGCACGGGACCCGCGGGGCGCGGTGAAGCTGCTCGACGGAGTCATCGCCGCGCACCCCGAGAACACCGCCGCGCGGCTGCTCCGCGCGCGTGCCTTCTTCGCCGCTGCGCAACTACGGCCCGCCGAGCTGGAGTTCACCATCGTGCTGGAGCGCGAGCCGGACAACGCGTTCGCGCACTTCGCCCTGGCCCGCACCTACGAGCGCCAAGGCCGCCCCGACCAGGCCAAACGCCACTTCCGGCTGGCCGCCGCGCTCGATCCCAACCCGGAGTATCTGAAGGCGGCACGTTTCGACGACTGACGCGAGGCCGGACCCGGCTCAGGGATGCCGGTGCCTCGGCGGCCCCGGGTACGGCGGTCCGCTCGGCCGGTGCCGCCTCAGCCGCTCGAAGCGCGGTGGTCCGCCGTCCGGCGGACGGTACGGGGGTATGTCGCGGCCCGGCTGGTAGTGCGGCCCCTGCCGGATGTGCCGGAGGATCATGGCCGTGTCCACGGTGATCACCAGCCACAGCACCCCGCACGCCACCGCCCAGCCCGGGCGCCCGGCCAGGGCGAACGCCGCCGTACCGAAGATCGCCCAGAGCAGTCCCCACACGCTCAGCCAGAACCGCGCTCGCAGAGCACTGCGTGCGGTCGCCGGTTCACTGCCCGTACGCATCGGCCATCACTCCCAATGGCAACGTACTCTTCGTCGACCACGCGCATCAACGTTCGACGGGACGGCGAAGACCACGGGCTCGACGGGACGGCCGAGACCACCGCTGGTCGGGACGGCTGAGAGCAGCGCTGGTCGGGACGGCTGACGGCTGAGAGCAGCGCTGGTCGGGACGGCCGAGACGGCCGCTCGACGAGGCGTCGGGGGCATGGTGCCGGCCGAGAACTCTCGGCGCGCGCCGACCGCCCTGGGCCGTCACATCGCGCCGCACCGCGGGGCGTGCACCGCAGGCCGTACATCGGCCGCTTCCAGACGCCTCGGTTCCGCATCGCCGGTGAGTCACGGCTGGCCGGCCGACACCGAGCATGTCCAGTCCGACTTCGGCGCCCCGGACCCGCCGGTGGCGGAGCTGCCACCCCGTACGTCTCTGAAGCGGGCGGTCGGGCACCACCTGTGGGTCGGCGGCCACTGATATCTCACGCACAGATGGTTCCCGTCCCAGCCCGAGTAGCTCGAACGAGTGAACCGGGGGAGGAGGGGAACGGGCGTGCGGGGGCGGGCCGTTATCCGGGCATGAGGATCGACATGCGTGAGGGACACGAGGGCACGGGCCCCGGAGCGGTCACCCCGGACGGCTGCGCGGTCGAGCTGTACGCACGGCTGCCGGTGGGTGACGAGCCGAACGTCATCGCCGCGGCGGTACCGGCCGGGGCGCACATCCTGGAACTGGGCTGCGGGGTGGGCCGGATGACGCATCCCCTGCTCGAACTCGGCTTCACGGTCACGGCGGTGGACGAGTCCGCCGAGATGCTGGACCGGGTCCGCGGGGCGCGCGCGATATGCAGCCCCATCGAGAACCTCGAACTGGGCGAGAAGTTCGACGTGGTGTTGCTCGCGTCGTTCCTGGTCCACACCGGTGACGAGGAGGTGCGCAGAGGCATCCTGCGCAGCTGCGCCCGGCACGTGGCGGAGGGCGGCTGCGTGCTCATCCAGCGGGAGGGCCCGGACTATCACACCGACGTGCCCCGGGAACGGGTCGACCCGAGCGGCTTCACCGTCCGCATCGCCTCGGCCGAGCCAGCCGGAGAAGGGGTGAACTCGGTCCGCGCGGAGTACGTGTTCCCGGACGCGGTCTGGACCCAGACGTTCCTGGCCAGACCTCTGACGAAGGGGCAGTTCGAGTCGGCGCTGGCGGAGGCGGGACTGGAGGTGGACACGTATCTGACACCGGACGGGATGTGGGTGAGGGCAGTGCCCATGGCCTGAGGGAGCGCGAGCCGACCGGGACGGCGCGAACGGGGGCCCACCGAGGGAGGGGCTCCTCAGATCGGGCTCCGCGGGATCGGGGCGGGCGGTGTGAGCAGTGCGATCACTCTCAACGGTGTGATCAGTGGCGTCGGCGCGGTCATGGTGAGCGGTGCGATCGGTGGCGCCCGGCGCGCTCATGGTGAGCGGTGTGATCAGTGCCAGCGGTGTGTGGCGCCCGGTACGGTCAGGATGCCTGTTGGGCGTGCAACGGGACCTGGACCTGCTGTGACTGCTGCGCCGGCGCACTGCCACCACCAAGGTCGGCCGGGCAGTGGGGGCCCGGCCGACGTCAGCGAGGACGCCGTCCGCCCCGTCCGTCGGACCCGCCCCGGCCGCCGGGCCCACCTCGGCCGTTGGACGCGTCGGGTCCGCCCCGGCTGCCCGCTGCGTCGGAGCCGCCCGCTCCGCCGAAGCCTGCGGGGCTGCCCGGTTTGCCGAAGCCTCCGGAGCCGGTCGGCCCGCCGAAGCCGAAGCCTGCCGGGCCGCCCGGTCCGCCGAGGGCGCGGAGGCGATCCAGTTCGCGGCGGTCCCGCTTGGTGGGGCGGCCGGTGCCGCGGTCGCGGAGACCGGCGGGCGCGACGGCCTCGCGGGGCGGAGGCGGAGGGGAGTTGTCGATGTAGCACTGGGCGGCCACGGGCGCGCCGACCCGCTTGCGGATCAGACGTTTGACGATCACGACCCGTTCCCGGCCCTCGTGCCGCAGCCGCACCTCGTCGCCGACGCGCACGGAGTGGGCGGGCTTCACCCGCTCGCCGTTCACATGCAGATGCCCGCCCCGGCACGCGGCGGCGCCGAGGGAGCGGGTCTTGATGAGGCGGACCGCCCAGATCCAGCTGTCGATGCGGACAGTCTCGCCATGGGAGGGCCCGGCGGCCTCGGCGGCGGCCACCGCGGCTGCGATCTTGGGGTCGACCGGCTGCTCGGCGGGGGCGGTTCCGCCCGGCGCGTCCGTCTCCTCGCCGTTCCCCTCACCCGTCTCACGGTCCACGTTCTCGTCCGCATCCTCGGAAGCCATGCCCCGACCTTAACGCCACGGGGCGGTCGAGCCCGAAGCGTTTTCCGGCGCCCGCGACCGCCCGGCCACGACGACTTCGCCGTGTCCGTACGTTCGCGCCGGGGGTCCGCGCCGGGGGTCCGCGCCGGCCCTCCACGCCAGCGGTCTGTGCCGGGCGTCCGCGCGGGGGTCTGTGCCGGTCGTCCGGGCCGGTCGTCCGCGCGGGAGGTCCGTGCCGGCCTTCCGCGCCAGCGGTCCGCGCCGCTGGTCCGTGCCGGTCGTCCGCGCTGGCGGCCCGTGCCGCTGGTCCGTGCTGGTCGTCCGCGTGGCGGTTCGTGCCGGTCGGCCGCGCTGATCTCAGTCGCGGCGTTCGCCCGGGTGTTCGGGGCATACGGTGGCCGTATGGACGACAGCAGCGCCCTCGCCCGGCTCGACCGGCGCGTCGCCGACTGCCGGGCCTGCCCCCGGCTGGTCGACTGGCGCGAGGAGGTGGCCCGTACGAAGCGGGCCGCTTTCGCCGACTGGACGTACTGGGGACGGCCGGTGCCAGGGTTCGGCCCTGCGGACGCCCGGCTGGTGATCATCGGGCTGGCCCCGGCCGCGCACGGCGGCAACCGCACCGGCCGCATGTTCACCGGTGACCGCTCGGGAGACGTGCTCTACCAGGCGCTGTACGACGTGGGGCTCGCCTCCCAGCCCATCTCCGTGAGCGCCGACGACGGGCTGGATCTGTACGGCGTGCGGGTCACGGCGCCCGTGCACTGCGCCCCTCCCGCCAACAAGCCGACTCCCAGGGAGCGCGACACCTGCCGCCCCTGGCTGGTCCAGGAGCTGACGCTGCTCAGGCCGACCCTGAAGGCCGCGGTCGTCCTCGGTGCCTTCGGCTGGCAGGCCGCGCTGCCCGCGTTCGCGGAGGCGGGCTGGACCGTGCCGCGCCCCCGCCCGGCCTTCGCCCACGGCACCCGGGTCGCGCTCGACGGCCTGGACCTCTTCGGCTGCTTCCATGTCAGCCAGCGCAACACCTTCACCGGCCGGCTCACCGCCGGGATGCTGCGCGAGGTTCTGCGTACGGCGGCGGACGCGGCCGGGCTGCCGTAGCGCGCCCGCCTCCTCATGGGGCGCCAGCCGCTCCACCGCGCCCTTCGCCCACCGCGCCCTTCGCCCACCGCGCCCTTCGCCCACGCGACCTCACCCGTCACCCAGGCGTAGCGGTCAGGGCCGCCACACGTAGCGGACGTCCGGCTCCAGCTCCTCGTTGCCGCTGCCGTCCGTGTACTCGGCGGCGACGAAACCGTGCCGCTCGTAGAAGCGGTGTGCGGCGGTGTTGACCTGGAAGGTCCAGAGCGTGAGGCCCTGGGGGCTGCGCTCCTTGGCCAGGGCGACGAACCGGTCCCCGAGGCCGCGGCCCCGCCAGTCGGGGGCGAGATAGAGCTGGGCCAGCTCGTCGTCGTCCAGCACCATCATGCCGACGACCTCCCGGCCAGCGTCGGTCGCCTCGGCGACCCAGGTCTCCTGGAGCGGCACGACCACGTCCCGGAAGTACGCGCGCACCTCGTCGTCCGAGTGCGCCCGGCCGACCGTCGGCAGGGCGGTGGCGAAGGACCGCAGCCAGACGTCGGCGACGGCGCGGGCGTCCGCCGGCACCGCCCTGCGCAGGTGGACCGTGTCCGGCGTCGGCCGCAGGTGGACCGTGTCCGGTGTCGGCCGCTCCTCCTCCCGCTCCGGCACCACAGCCGTCGCCGTGATCTCCACCAGCTGTCCGGTGTACCCGAGGCAGGAGACGCCGAGCAGTGTGGAGGAGTGCGGTCCCCGGCTCAGGCCGGACGCCTCGACCACCTTCCACACCGCGGAGAGCGTGGCGGGCTCGTCGGCGACCACATACACATCCGTCGCGACCACGTGCTCCAAGCCGGAGCCGACCGACCGCAGTTGCTCGCGCAGGTTGGCGATCACCTGCTCGGCCTGGCGCACCGGATCCCCCGGCCCCACCAGCTCACCGTCGGCCGTGAGCGGCACCGCGCCGGCGAGGAACGCGAGCTTCGTGCCGGCCTCGACGACGGAGGCGTGGGAGTAGGAGGGCGGGGGGAAGAGCCCGGGGGTGGTGACGCGCCGGATCACGGAAGCGGCTCCTGCAAGGGTCGGTGGACAGGGTCCTGCGAGGGCCGGCGCGGACGGTGTTCCGTCAGGGCTCGGCGAACAATTTTCCGATCATCGGACCTTCTTGGCTACGCGCGCATCCGAATTACCGGCGCACGAGCCGCCGGACCGCTCGCCGGGGACGGGACGGCTCCCCGGGGATTCACCGGCTCGCCGAGACCGGACCGCCGCCCGGAACCGGACCACTTCTTGGGAACCGGCCGGGCCGAGGAGATCATCGCCGGGGCACTGCGTCCGGCGCGCCCGTCACCCTCGTGAGACAGCGCGGCTTCGCGTCACAGGGAGAGGGAACGGCGCGGGGTATCGCGCTCGAAGGGGCGGCGCCTGCTTCGCCTTCACAGGGGGCTGCGCCGGCATCGCGCTTGAAAGGGTGGCACCTGCTGCGCCTTCACAAGGACAGTGCGGGCAGCGCGTTCGAAGGCGCGGGGCCCGTTTCGCCTTCACAAGGAGGGCGTG
This sequence comes from Streptomyces musisoli, assembly GCF_016741855.1. Taxonomy (GTDB): domain Bacteria; phylum Actinomycetota; class Actinomycetes; order Streptomycetales; family Streptomycetaceae; genus Streptomyces; species Streptomyces musisoli. The sequence goes on from NZ_JAERRH010000005.1 coordinate 302,868, forward strand.
GGCATTGTGTTCATAAAGAATCCGGTCGTCCCGGCATCTTTCACCTTCCTGAAACGTGATCGTCCTGTTCACACGGGGAACGCCGTCTACCGTGGAGTCACGTCCACCGGCCACCGTCGTCCGAAGGCCCACCCCGCCCTCGAATGAGCAGGAGCCCCGTGTCCCGGCCCGCCGCACCTCCCTGGCTCGCCCACGCCTTCCGTGCCCAGCGCGGTCCCGTCCCCTGGAGCGCCGTGTGCCGGGGAGCCCTCGCCGCCGGGCCGTTGCTCCTCGCCGGGGTGCTCCTCGGCCAGCGGGCCGACGGAGTGCTCGCAGCCATCGGCGCGATGCTCGCCGGCATCAACGACCGGCCCGGCAGCCGCCGGGCCTCCGTGCAGCGGCTCGGGGTGCCCGCGCTGGCCGGGGCGCTCGGACTGCTCGCGGGGACGTACGCGGGGCAGGGGCTGGCCGCGGTGCCGCTGACCCTGGCGCTCACCGCGCTCGGCCTGGCCGCCGGCGGCATCAGCGCCGTCGGGCCCGTCGCCTCCGCCGCCGGCACCCAGCTGCTCGTCGCCGCGGCCGTCGGCGCCGGAATGCCGGCGGCCGAGAGCGGCTGGCAGCGGGCCCTGGCGTTCCTGGCGGGCGCCGGCTGGCTGCTGGCACTGCGGCTCGCCCTGCCCACCCCCGGTTCGCTCGCCGGGGACTTCCGGTTCGACGGGGAGCGGGAAGCGGTCGCCGATGTCTACGACGCGATCGCCGCACTCCTCGACGCCGTGGGCGGGGAACGGGCCACCGCCCGGCGGGCCGCGCTGACCGCCGCCCTCGACCATGCCCAGGACGCCCTCGCCGGACCCCGGCTGCGCCCGTACACCGGATCGGCCGCCGAGCGCCGGCTGCACGCCCGGTTCGCGGCGGCGCTGCCCCTCGCCGAGGCCGCCACCGCCCTCTACTGGGCCGGGGAGCCCGTGCCGGCGCGGACGGCCGAAGGGCCCCGGCGGCTCGCCGCGGCCGTCCGGGGCAACACCGGCACCGGCCCGCTGCCCGCGCCGCACCTCCCCAACGCCCGGCTGCGCACGCGCGGCGGGACTCCCGTGGTCCCCGCCCTGCGCGCTCTGGACGACGCTCTGCTGCGGGCCGCCGACGCCTTCGACCGCGGTGAGGGCGCCCAGCGCGGGCTGCTCGGCCGGCGCCGCGGCGTCCGGCAGGCGCTGCGGGCCGCGCTCGGTGCCGGCGGGCGCGAGTACGGTCTGCGGGTCGCCCTCTGCTTCGGCGCCAGCGCCGCCATCGCCCAGGCCCTGCACAACAGCCGCTGGTACGGGCAGCACGCGCACTGGTACTGGCTGCCCGCCACCGCCGTCTTCCTCGTCAAGCCCGACCTCGGTCCGCTCGCCTCCCGGGTGCTGTGCCGGGCCGCCGGTACCGTGCTCGGCGCCGTGGTGTTCGCCGGCCTCGCCGCGCTGGTGCCCCGCCCGGCGGGGCTGATCGCGCTGGTCGCGGTGTGCGGCGCCCTCATACCGGTCGCCACCCGGCACTTCGCGGCGCTCACCGCCGTCGTCACCGTCCTCGTCCTCGCCCTGATCATGGCCGGCGGCGAGCCGCAGGCCTCGGTCAGCCGGATCGGCGAGACCCTGCTGGCCTGCGCGCTCGTGCTGGTCGTGGGGCATCTGCCGATGCCGGGGAAGCGGGGCGGCGGAGTACGGGCCCGGCTCGCGGCGGCCGACGGTGCCGCGCACACCTATCTCCTGCACGTGCTCGGCGAGTCCGGTGACCGCGCCGAGCGGTGGGCGCTGCGCCGCGAGGCCTACCGCACCCTCGCCGAAGCGCGTACCGCCATCGCGGTCGCCGCCGCCGAACTGCCCGCCCTCGCCCGGCACACCGAGGGCACGGAAGCCGTCGCCGAGGCGCTGGAACGGCTCGTGGACACCACCACGGCCTGCGCCGTGCACCTCGACGACACCGGACGGCTCACCCCCAGGCACCTCGGCCGACTGCGAGAGGCGCTGGGGGAGCTGGAGGGGCGCGGGGTAGGGGTGCCGCTGCCGGCAGCCGCGTAGCCGTCCGGCCGTAGTCGTCGGGGGCCGTCCGGCCGTAGCCGTCCATGCCGTAGCCGTCCGGCCGTAGTCGTCCGGGGCCCGTCTAGCCGTAGCCGTCCGGGGCCCGTCCGGCCGTGCCCATGCGGCTCAGTCCCCGGCGACCCGTATCCACACCGGGGCGTGGTCCGAGCCGGGCGCGTCGCGGCGCTCCGCCGGATCCGGGCCGACCGAGGGAAGCAGCGGCGCCGGGCCGGCGGGCAGGCCGGTGCCCGCCTCCGTCACCCGGTGCGCCAGGTGGTGGCTGACCAGCACGTGGTCGATCAGTTCGCGGCGCCCGGAGTCGATCCGGGAGTAGCGGCGGCCGGCCGGTATCAGCGGGGCCACGTCCCACAGCCGAACCGGGTCGCCCCCGTCGGGACGGTCGTAACCGGGCGTGCCGATCTCCGAGCCGGGCGGGCCGAGCAGCATCTGCGTGGTGGCGGCCGGTACCTCGTCGTTGAGGTCGCCGAGCACGGCCACGTCCCGGGTCCCGCCCTCGCCCGCCAGCAGCTCGTCCGCGAGCGCCCGCAGGGCGGCGGCCTCGGCGGCACGGCGGTAGAGGGCGTAGGCGCCGTAGCGGGCCCGTTCGCCCTCGTCGTGGGGGAAGAAACGGCCCCCGGGGTAGGTGAGCAGCTTGGACTTCAGATGCGCGACCGCCACCGTCAGCTCACCCGTCCCGGTGTCCGTCGCCACGGCCAGGAAACCGCGGCCGGCCTCCGCCTCCGTCGCACCCGAGTCGTCCGACTGCACCGGGCGCAGCCGGGCCGGGAAGGCGGCCGTGTCGGCCACCACGCGCAGCTCGGTACGGCCGAGGAAACCGACCCGTATCCCGCGCCCGTCGGGATGCGTGGACAGGGCCGTGTGCCAGTCTCCGCCCAGCAGGCCGGCCAGATCCGCCAGCGCCTCCGGGTCGCCGACCTCCTGGACGCCGAGCAGCAGCGGTTCGAGTTCGCCGATCACATCGGCGAGGGCGGCGAGTTTCGCCTCGTAGGCGTCCTTGTCACCCGGGCCGTACGGGCCGCCGGGGCGGTAGAGGTTCTCCAGGTTCCAGGTGCCGAGGAGCATGCGCAGGCTCCTTTCAGGGGGCCGCGGGGGCCGCGGACGGGCTGTGGTGAGGCCAGGGTGCTCGTCCCGCGCACCGCGCGACAGGGCCGCGACCGGATGCGCGGTTCGGCTCACACCACCGTACGACGGGACCGTACGTTGGGCTCATGACTGCCGCCGGGCCCCCGAGCGCCTCTCCCGCCGACCTGGTCGTCACCGGTTGCACGGTCCTCGTCCACGAGGAGCACGACGACCCGGAACGGATCGGTTTCCGCCAGGACGCCGCCCTCGTCGTCCGCGACCGGATGATCGACGCGGTCATCACGGCCGCCGCCGCGCGGGAGGTGCCGGCCGTGACCCGGATCGAGGCGCACGGGCAGGTCGCGCTGCCCGGACTGATCAACTGCCATACGCACGCGCCGATGGCGGCCCTGCGGGGACTCGCCGAGGACCTGCCGATCGGGGAGTGGTTCAACGACGTCGTCTGGCCCGTCGAGACCAACCTCACCGGACGGGACGTGGAGTTGGGGACGCGCCTCGCCTGCGCCGAGATGATCCGGGGCGGGGTGACCTGCTTCGCCGACCACTACTTCCACATGGACACGGTCGCCGCCGTCGTCGCCGGGTGCGGGCTGCGCGCCCACCTCGGCGAGGTCTACTTCTCCAGCCAGGGGCCCCGGGGGCGGGAGGCGTCGCTGGACTTCGCGCTGCGTCTGCGCGGCGCCGCCGACGGCCGCATCACCACCGCGCTCGCCCCGCACGCCCCCTACACCGTCACCGGCGCCGACCTCAGCGCCACGGCCGAACTCGCCCGCGAGCACGGCCTGCCCATCCACATCCACGCCGCCGAGAACCGCGACCAGACCGACACCAGCCTCGCCCGGTACGGTCTCACCCCCATCGAGGTCCTGGACCGCGCGGGGCTCCTCGGCACCGACCTGCTCATCGCCCACGGCACCGGCATCGTGGAGCGGGATCTGCCGCTGCTGGAACGCACGGGCGGCCGTACTGCGGTGGCCACCGCGCCCCGCGGCTATCTCAGGTTCGCCTGGCCGACGACCACTCCGGTGCGGGCCCTGCGGGAGGCCGGCGTCCCCGTCGGCCTCGCCACGGACGGCGCGGCCTCGAACAACTCCCTCGACGTGTGGGAGGCGATGACGCTGACGTCCCTGATGCAGAAGTCCGCCGAGGGCGACCCGCGCTGGCTGACCTCCCGCCAGGCCCTGCACCACGCCACGGTGCAGAGCGCCCGCGCGGTCGGGCTCGGGGACCGGGTGGGCGTGCTCGCGCCCGGCCGGCGCGCCGACTTCGTCCTGGTCGACCTCACCGGCCCGCACACCCAGCCGGTCCACGACCTCGCCGCCACCCTCGTGCACAGCGCCCGTGCCGCCGACGTCCGCACGACGGTCGTCGACGGCCGCGTCCTGATGCGGGACCGCGAACTCCTCACCCTCGATGTGGCGGAGATCGTGGGGGAGTTGACGGAACGGCTGCCCACGCTGACCGCACGCGACCACGGCCGGCGCGTCCAGCGGTACGACACCTGAGCCGACCGCCCGGCGGACGACGGGCCGGCCGGGGGAAGGCGGAGGGCGCGTCGGCCGAGGTCGGCGGACGACGGGCCGGCCGGGGAAGGCGGAGGGCGCGTCGGCCGAGGTCGGCGGACGATCAATCGGCCGCGGGTGGCCGGAGGGCGATTGAGCCGTGGGCCCGCTGACGACGATCCGGCCGGGCCCGGCCGGAAAGTGAGCCTCACGGGGGTTGGCCGAAAAATTCTCGCTGTCCGGCGATGAGTTCCGCTGCCGCCGGCGGTCACCACCCCGAACCGACCGTCGGACAGGAGAGCCCATGTCGTTCCCGGAGATCGTCTCGCGCGAGCAGTGGCGCGCGGCGCGCGAGGAGTTGCTGCGCAAGGAGGAGGCGGTCAGACGGGCGCGTGAGGTTCTGGGTGCCGAACGGCGGCGACTGCCCGTGGTCGAGACCGACCCGGAGTACGTCTTCGAGGGCGGCGACGGCAAGGCCACCCTCCTCGACCTCTTCGAGGGACGAACCCAGCTCGTCGTCCACCACTTCATGTTCGCGCCGGAGTGGGAGACCGGCTGCCCGTGCTGCGCCGCCTTCCTGGACCAGGTCGGCCACCTCGCCCAGCTGCGCGCCCGGAACACCTCCTTCGCGGCCGTCTCCCGGGCGCCGTTCACCCGGATCCTGCCGTTCAAGGCGCGGATGGGCTGGGCGGTGCCCTGGTACTCCTCGTCGCACAGCGACTTCAACCACGACTTCGAGGCCACCGTCGAGTCGGACGGAGACCTGGTCGAGCGCCCGGGCCTGAGCTGCTTCCTGCGCGACCACGACCGGGTGTTCCACACGTACTCCGTGTACGACGGCGGGCTGGACGGACTCGGGACCATCTCGGCCCTGCTGGACCTGACGGCGCTCGGCCGCAGCCCCGTCGGCAGCGACCGCCTCCGCCTTCACGACGAGTACGACACGTGACACGGAGCGTACGGTTCGTGTCACAAGGTGAACGGATCCTCACGGTCCGCGCCGACCTGGTGTCGAGAATGTCTCAGTCGCGTCACTGAGCGAGGCGTTTCCCCCCTCCAGAGCGTTAACTCCTACACGTACGACGCTTCTGGAGGTGCGAGATGGTGAACGGGCGAACGGTGCTCGAACGCTTTCCCGCCGGTGGTCCGCGCGGCTCCTGGCCCGCGGAGGAGTTCGCGCACGCGCGGCGTCTGGAAGGCCTGCCCGCCGAGGTCGTCATGGACCTCGCGACGGACACGTTCCTGGTGATCGTCCGCGGGGGCGACGCCGTCGAGTGAGCCGGGCCCCAGGCCGGGCACGGAGGCCGGGCGGGGCCCGGGCCGGGCGGTTCAGGCCGGCTTCGGCGCGGGTACCTTGTGCGCTGTCGCTGTCGCTGTCGCTGTCGCTGTCGCTGTCGCTGTCGCTGTCGGGGTGGGTGGGGGTGTGGGTGCCGGTGGGGCTGCCGGTGTCCTCGCCGTGAACTGCTCCGCCTGGAGCGTGTACAGCTCGGCGTAGACACCGCCCCTGGCCAGCAGCTCCTCCGGGGTGCCGGATTCCACCAGGCGCCCCTGCTCCAGCACATGCACCAGGTCGGCATGCCGGACCGAGGCCAGCCGGTGGGTGATCAGGACGACCGTCTGCCCGCCGCCCGCCAGCGCCCGGATCTTCTCGAAGACCTCCAGCTCGGCCCGCGCGTCCAGCGCCGCCGTCGGCTCGTCCACGATCAGGATGCTCCCGCGCCGGTAGGCGGCCCGGGCGATGCCCAGCCGCTGCCACTGGCCGCCGGACAGCTCGTGACCGCCGCTGAAGTTCCGGGCCAGCAGGGTGTCCAGACCGCGCGGCAGATCCGCGACCACCTCCTCGGCCCCCGCCTCGGCGACCGCCGCGGCCAGACGCTCCTCGGTCATCGCCGCGGTGGACCGGCCGACGGCCACGTTCACCCGGGCGGTGAACGGCCAGCGCTTGAAGTCCTGGGCCACCATCGCGATGCGCTCGGCGAGCAGCCGCCGGTCGGCTCGCGCGGCGTCGACGCCGTCCCACAGGATCCGGCCCCGGTCCGGCGTGTACAGCCCCGCGAGCAGCTTGACCAGTGTGGTCTTGCCCGAGCCGTTCTCGCCCACGAGCGCGATGATCCGGCCGAGGGGGAGGGTGAGGGTGACATCGTCGAGGGCCGGACGGGGGCCCTGCGGACGGGCGTCATGCGAGGGCCCGGTCTCCGGCTCGGGGTGCGCATCGTGCGGATAGCTGAAGGTGACGTTCTCGAAGCGGATCTCCTTCGGGTCCTGCGGCAGCGGCTCCCCGCCCACCGGAATGGCCCGCTCGGCCGCCTCGGCGTACAACCGCTGCAGATCGCCCACGAACAGGGCCTCCTCGTGCAGCTGGTTGATCTCCAGCACGAGTGTGTCCAGGCTCGCCGCACCCGTACGGATCGCGATCACCGCCGTACCGGCCACCGACAGGGCCATCGCGCCGCCCAGCAGCAGCGCGCCCAGCGTCGCGTACGTCGCGAGGGTCGCGAGGCCCGTCCAGGCCGCGGCGATCAGGCCGGTCCGGGCGGCCAGCCGGGACAGCCGGGCCTGCTCCGTCTCCGCGGTCTCCGACATGGACCGGAAGTGGCGCAGCAGGAACGGGCCCACGGCATGCACCCGGATCTCGGGGGCCGCGGCCGGCTCGGTGAGCAGACTGCTGATCAGCTGGCCGGCCCGGGCATGCTGCACCCAGGTGTGGAAGGACTCGTAGCGCCGCCGGGCGTTGGTCAGCGCGCTCCAGGCGCTGGGCAGGGTCATGGTGATCAGCAGGGGCAGCAGCGCCGGATGCAGCACGGTGAGCACGCCCGCAGCGGCGATCAGCGAGATCATCGCGTTGATCACCCGGGCGCTGTAGCTGATCATGTGCCGGGCGGACCGGGCGCCGTACTGGGCCGTGTCCAGCAGCTTGTGGAAGGCGTGATCCTCGATCGCGGCCAGCTCGACGTTGGCCGCGCGCTCCAGGTACAGCTCGGTCGCCACCCGTTCCACCTTGGGCTCCAGCCGCCCGGTGGCGTAGGTCGAGGCGGCCCGCAGCAGCGCGGCGACCAGCATCACGGCGGCCATCACGGCGAGGGCCGGGCCGGCCGAGCGCAGCCGCTGCTCGATGTCCGGGCCGGTGAGCAGCTTGCCGAGCGCGTTGTTCACGGCGAGCAGGCTCACCGCCTGGGCCGCGCCCCGGCCCACCTCGGCGGCCAGCATCACGCGTGCGGCCCCCGCGTCGGCCTGCCGGGCCAGCCGCAGGCTGGACGCCAGCATGCCGGGCAGCCGGAGCATCATCGCCCGGAAGCTCAGCGCCATGAAGGCGTCCGCGTGCCGGTTCCAGCCCATGTCGTACCGCAGTGGGCCGCCGAACAGCAGCCGCTCCGACGCCGACACCACGGGCTCGGCCGTCTCCCGCCTCTTCCTCACCGTGACCTCCCGGACCCAGGACGGAACGGCCACTATCGCGGCCGGGGCGGCGGTCCGGCAGGGCGCGAGGGGACGCACGAGGGGCGCGGTGGGAGCGCAGTCCGCGTGGCGGTGGGGCGGAGCGGGGCGGATGGAAGACCGTCCGCGGGTCGGGGGAGCCGTCCGCGTCAAGGCGGAGGGGGCGGGTGGACGCGATGGCGGAGCGGGTGGGTGGACGCCGTCCGCGTGAGCCGGTGGTGGCGTGAGCCGGTGGTGGCGTAAGCCGGTGATGGGCGGGAAGGCCCGGGGTGGGAGTAAGGCAGGGCGCTGGGTGCGGGCGGTGGGTGCGGGCGGTGGGTGTGGCGGTTACGCCGATACGGCCCGTGACCAGTCCGGGGCCGTGTCCGTCACCCGGCACAGGGCCAGGTACAGCGGGATCGGCGGGGTGTACGGGACCGTGCCTTCCGGGCGGTGGATCAGCCGGGCGGTACCGGTGATCAGGGCGCCCGGGGCGTACTGGGCCGGGGCCGGCCACGGCAGGGCGTAGTCGGAGTCCGACGGAACGATCCACCACCAGTGCGAACCGTCGGCGTACACACACCCCACCCGTGGCAGCCGGGGTACGACGAGCGGTCCGAGGCGGTCGGGTACGGCCACGGCGTCACAGCCGAGCGGGGCCGTCATGCCGTCCGGCAGCGGCAGCCGGCGGTCCGGACCCGGGGCCGGGCGCCGGCGCTGCAGACGCACGAGGGTGTTCAGGCCGATGGCGTGGTCCTGGCCCATACGGGCATTGCGGCCGATGGCGTGCTCCTGTCCGGTTCCGATGCCGCCGGGGTGCCCGGCGCCGCCGCCGCTCCTCACGGCCGCTCCCCGCGCAGGGGCTGCTCCGGAGCGCGGTACGCGCGCTGCTGCGGCGCCGTGTGCCGGAGCTGTTCGGGATGCGTGGCGTGCCGGTGCTGCTCTGGGCGGGTGGCGTGCGGATGCTGCTCGGGATGGCCGGCGTGCGGGTATTGCTCGGGATGGCCGGCGTGCGGATGCTGCTCCGGACGGGTGATGTGCCGGTGCTGTCCCGCCGTTCCGTGCCGGTACTGCTCAGGCGCCCGTCGGCTCGCCTCGGCCGGCTGCTCCTGGTCGGAGTCGTCCGGGCGGCCCGGCTTCGGGCGGGCACCCCAGCCGAGGTCGCACCGCACCTCGGGGGTGCCGGCGGCCGGGTCGGTCCGGCGGGGCAGTTCCGCCCAGACCAGCAGGCCGGGGCCGTGCTCCTGGACACCCCAGGCCCGGCACAGCGCGTCGACGAGAAGCAACCCCCTCCCGTGCTCCTCATCGGGTCGCTGCGGTGACGGGTGGGGTTCGCCAGGAGCACAGCCCTCGTCTCGCACGGCTATGCGCACCGTGTCGTCATGGGCGTGCAGTTCGCACACGACCCGGCCGCTCGCCGTGTGCACGATCGCGTTGGTGACCAGCTCGGACACGACCAGGGCCGCGTTGTCACAGGTGTCCACGCAGACCGACCAGCCCGACAGCCGGGCCTGTGCCAGGCGTCTCGCTCGGGCGACGGAACCCGGATGTGCGGCCAGTTCGAAGCGGAACCTGCGCTCGGCAGCGCCTTCCTGCGGAAGCGCTCCCTCGCCCTCGCTCGAACCGGCTCGCGCGGTGGGACCCCGATCGGCGCCGGGACCGGAACGGTGTGCGGCGGCGTCTGTTCCTAAAGGCGCGGACGGAATCACGCCTGCCACTATCTCCCTGCCACGGACACTTGGCAAGAGTCACTCTGAAAATTGCAGAGTGCAGTGTGACTCGGTCAGAGGCCGTGGCACACTGCTCGCAACAGCACCTCGCGCGGCGCCAATTGGAGTCGTCGGAGATCCGATCCGATCTTCGAATGAACCTTCGAATGGCGCCGCAGGGCTGTCGGGAAACTTTCGGTGGAGGCTTACGGTGGAGGTGGGAGCGTGAGCGAACCGCGGTCCGCGCCGACGGTTGGCCAGGTGGTCCTCGGCCGGCGCCTGCTGGACCTGCGGGAACGCGCCGGACTGAAGCGCGAGGAGGCCGCCCGCGTCCTCCGCGTGGCCCCCGCCACCGTCCGCCGCATGGAGATGGCCGAGGTCGCCCTCAAAATCCCGTACCTGCAACTGCTGCTGAAGGCGTACGGCGTCCCCGACGACGAGGCCGAGGTCTTCGTCCAGCTGGCCGAGGAGGCGAACCTTCCCGGCTGGTGGCAGCGGTTCCACGACATCCTGCCCAACTGGTTCTCGATGTACGTCAGTCTCGAGGGCGCGGCCGGCCTCATCCGCTCCTACGAGCCGCACTTCGTCCCCGGCCTGCTGCAGACCGAGGACTATGCGCGCGCGGTGCTGAAGTCCGGCGCCATCGGCCAGACGAGTCCGGAAGACATCGAGCGGCACGTCGCGCTGCGCATGCAACGCCAGGAACTGCTCACCCGCCCCGACGCCCCCCGCTTCTGGGCGGTGATGGACGAGACCGCCCTGCGCCGCCCGGTCGGCGGCCCGGAGGTGATGCGCGCGCAGATCGACAAGTTGCTCGAGGCCACGAAGCTGGCCCATGTGACGCTCCAGGTCGCCCCGTTCGCCAACGGGCCGCACCCGGGAACGTACGGGCCCTTCGTGCTGTTCCGATTTGCCATGTCAGAACTGCCGGACATGGTCTACAGCGAGTACCTGACCGGCGCGGTCTACCTGGACGCGCGCACCGAGGTGGCGACCCACCTGGAGGTCATGGACCGCATGGCGGCGCAGGCCGCTACGGCACAACGCACGAAGGAGATCCTCCTGGATCTCCGCAAGGAGCTGTGAATGGATCGCATCAGTCCGCGCGGGCGCGTCTACAACGGCATGCCGGCGCGGGAGTTGGGCAGCGAAGGGTGGCACAAACCCTGGAGCGGCGGCAACGGCGGAAACTGCCTGGAGGCGATGAAGCTGGCCGACGGCCGGATCGCGGTGCGCCAGTCGACCGACCCGGACGGGCCGGCGCTGATCTACACCATGGACGAGATGACCGCGTTCATCGAGGGCGCCAAGGCGGGGGAGGCCGACTTCCTGCTGTCCTGAACACACCGGCGGCCGGGCACCGCGGCCGTGGACGGTTTTTATCCCTTGCTCGTTTGCAACTTCCCCTTGTGACAGTGACTTGATGCTTCCACGCGTCCGACGCTTACGGAGCGCCGCATGACAGGCCAGGACCCGACGGCCATCGGGATCGACACCAGCAAGCCGCATCCCGCGCGGATATACGACTGGTATCTCGGCGGCAAGGACAACTACCCGGTCGACGAGGCGATGGGCCGGCAGATGCTGGCCCTGGAACCCCGGGTGCCGGTGATGGCCCGGGTCAACCGCGCGTTCATGCACCGGGCCACGCGCTGGCTGGCCCAGCAGGGTGTGCGGCAGTTCCTGGACATCGGCACCGGCATACCGACCGAGCCGAACCTGCACCAGGTCGCCCAGCGGATCGCACCCGACGCCCGGGTCGTCTACTGCGACAACGACCCGATCGTGCTGGCCCACGCGGCGGCCCTGCTGCGCAGCACCCCGGAGGGCGTCACCGAGTACCTCCAGGCCGACGTGCGCGACCCGGACGCCATCGTCGAGGGCGCAGGGCGGATCCTGGACCTCGGCCGGCCGGTCGCCCTCTCCCTCATCGCCCTGCTGCACTTCGTCTCCGACGAGGACGGCGCGCACGCCCTCGTCTCCCGGCTGCTGTCCGCCCTGCCGTCCGGCAGCTACCTGATGATGACCCACGCCACCGCCGACTTCACCCCGGAGGAGTCGGCGGCGGCCACCGAGAAGCTCAAGGCCGCCGGCATCACCCTCGCCCTGCGCTCCCGCGAGGAGTTCGCCGGCTTCTTCACCGGCCTCGAACCGGTCGAACCCGGCGTAGAGATCGTGCACCGGTGGCACCCCGAGCTGGGCGAGCCGGTGCCGGGCCAGGACGACGGCGTCATCCCGGGCTACGGGGCGGTGGCGCGCAAGCCGTAGCACCGGCCGGCCGCGCCCCGGACGTCGGCCAACCAGCTGCCGGGTCGCCTCCGCCACCGCCCCCGGTCTCCGCGGGTCCTTCCGGCCGTCCCGGTCCTCACCCCGGCGGCAGCACCCCGCACAGCGCCTCCAGCGCCGCCCCGTAGGCGTGTTCGGCCGGGGTCGCGTACCCCACCACCAGTCCGTCCCCGGCCGCCGTCGGGTTCTGCGGGTGCCGGAACGCGGCGAGGCCGTCGAGGGCGATGCCCTGCCACGCGGCGGCCTTCACCGTCGACCGTTCCGTACCGGCCGGCAGCCGCAGCACCGCGTGCAGCCCCGCCGCGATGCCCGTCACCTCGATGTGCGGCGCCTGCGCGGCGAGCGCGGCGACGAGCCGGTCCCGCCGGCGCCGGTACTGCTGCCGCATGCGCCGCACATGACGGTCGTACGACCCACCGGCGACGAAGTCCGCGAGCGCGAGCTGGTCCAGGACGCTCGCCCACGCCTCCCGCTCGCCCTTGGCCGCCAGCACCGGCCCCACGTACCGCTGCGGCAGGACCATCCAGCCCAGCCGCAGCGCCGGTGACAGACTCTTGCTGACCGACCCGATGTGGATCACCCGCTCCGGGTCGAGCCCCTGAAGCGCGCCCACGGGCCGGCGGTCGTACCGGAACTCGCCGTCGTAGTCGTCCTCCAGCACCACCGCCCCCCGCGCGCGTGCCCAGTCGATCACCGCGGCCCGGCGTTCCGGGTGCAGCGGACCGCCGGTCGGGAACTGGTGCGCGGGCGTCAGCAGCACCGCCCGCTCGCGCCCGAGCGCGTCCACCCGAGCGCCGTGCTCGTCCAGCGGCAGCGGCACGGTGCGCACCCCGGCCGCCGCGAGCAGATCCCGGTGGAAGCCCAGCCCGTACCCCTCCACGCCGAGCGGACCGCGCAGCACCCCGCCCGCGGCCGGCCCGTCCCGGGTGCCCCGGCCGAAGAGGAGCCGCAGCGCGTGCGCGAAACCCGAGCAGATCACGATCCGGTCCGGCTCGGTACGCACCCCACGCGCGCGTGCCAGGTATTCCGCCAGCGCCCGGCGCAGTTCCGGGCGCCCGGCGGGATCGCCCGGCCCGAACGCCTCGTTCGGCGCCGCCTGCAGCGCCCGGCGGTACGAGGCCGTCCAGGCCGCCCGCGGGAAGGCCGACGCGTCCGGCGTGCCCTGTCGCAGGTCGTACCGCGGGCCACGCGTGCGCAGAGGCGTCTTCGCGGGTGTCCGCGGGTTCCGGCCCAGTGGCTCGGCCCGCCCGGCGACCCTGGTCCCCGAACCCTGCCGGGCGGTCAGCCAGCCCTCCGCGACCAGCTCCGCGTACGCGTCGGCCACCGTGTTGCGAGCCACACCAAGGTCGGCGGCGAGCGACCGGTACGGCGGCAGCCGGGTGCCCGGCGCCAGCCGGCCGCTGCGCACGGCCTCCCGCAGCGCCCCGGTCAGCGCCGCCCGCCGGCTCCCCGGTCCCGACAGCTCCAGATGCAGGTCGGCCCCGATCCGCTCCGCCGAATTGACCCACGATCCCGTCATGGAAGTGCACCCTACAGCCGGTCTTTTCGCCACCTAGGTTGGAGCACATGACGACGAACGCGAACACCGCCGCCGCCCTCGACCCCACCGCCGGGATCGCCGCCGCCGAGGCCGCCCGCACCCGCCTGGACTTCGCCAAGTCCGCACCGAAGGTCTTCCGCGCGATCATCGGCCTCGACGCCGCCGCCCGCGCCGGCCTCGACCCGGCCCTGGTCGAACTGATCCAGATCCGTGCCTCCCACCTCAACCACTGCGCCTACTGCCTGCACATGCACACCAACGACGCCCGCAAGGCCGGCGAGAGCGAGGACCGGCTCCACATGGTCGCCGTCTGGCGCGAGGCCCGGCACTTCTTCACCCCGAAGGAACAGGCCGCCCTCGCCCTGACGGAAGCGGTGACCCTCGTCGCCGACGGCGGCGTCCCCGACACCGTCTACGCCGAGGCCGCCGCCCACTTCGAGGACCAGGAACTGGCCCAGGTGCTCTCCCTGATCCTCACGATCAACACGTGGAACCGCGTGGCCCTGGCCACGGGGAAGGTGGCGGGCACGGACGAGCGCAAGCCCTGACGACCCCACCGGCGGGGGGACGCCCCGGCTCTCCGCGCCCCCTCGGGCAACGCCTCAGACGACCATGGGCCGGTCCGTGGGCGTGATCGGGGCCGGGAGCCGGGAACGCCCCGTCAGGTAGCGGTCGACGGCCGCCGCGACCGCCCGCCCCTCCGCTATCGCCCACACGATGAGCGACTGCCCGCGCGCCGCGTCCCCGGCGGCGAACACCCCGGGGACGTTGGTCGCGAAGCCGTCGTCCCGGGCAATGGTGCCGCGCGGCTGGAGCGCCAGCCCCAACTGGTCGATCAGCCCGTCCTCCTGGTCGGGCCCGGAGAACCCGAGGGCGAGCAGCACCAGGTCGGCGGGGAGCGTCCGCCCGGTGTCCGGCACCGGAACCCGCCGCTCGTCTACCTCCACCAGATGCAGCGACCGCACCCGCCCGCTCTCGTCCCCCGTGAAACGCAGCGTGGACGCCGCGAACAGCCGCGCGTCCGCGTCCGCCGCCGGCGCCGTCCGCAGCTCCCGCGCCTCCTCGTGCGCCGCCGACAGCCGGTAGATCTTCGGGTACGTCGGCCACGGCTCGCTGTCCTCGTCGCGCTCCGCATCCGGCTGTGCGTAGATGTCCAGCTGGGTCACGGACGCGGCCCCGTCGCGCACCGCGGTGCCCAGACAGTCCGCCCCGGTGTCCCCGCCGCCCACGATCACCACGTGCTTGCCGGCGGCCGACAGCGGCGAAGCCTCCAGATCCCCCTCACACACCCGATTCGCCAGCGGCAGATACTCCATCGCCTGGTGTATCCCCTTCAACGCACGGCCGGGCACCGGAAGTTCCCGCCACGCCGTCGCACCCGTCGCGATCACCACCGCGTCGTACCGGGTCCGCAGCTCGTCCGCCGGAACATCCCGGCCCACCGCCGTCGAGGTACGGAACCTCGTCCCCTCGGCCCGCATCTGCTCGATCCGCCGCTCCAGATGCCGTTTCTCCATCTTGAACGACGGGATGCCGTACCGCATCAGACCGCCGATCCGGTCGTCCTTCTCGTACACCGCGACCGTGTGTCCGGCCCGGGTCAGCTGCTGTGCCGCGGCCAGCCCGGTGGGCCCGGAGCCGATGACGGCGACCGTCTTCCCCGACAGCCGATCGGGCGGCCGGGCCGGGGTGAACCCCTCCTCCCACGCCTTGTCCGCGATGGCGCACTCGACGTTCTTGATGGTGACGGCCGGCTGGTTGATCGCCAGCACACACCCCGCCTCGCACGGCGCCGGGCACAGCCTGCCGGTGAACTCCGGGAAGTTGTTGGTGGCGTGCAGCCGGTCGCTCGCGGCCCGCCAGTCCTCCCGCGAGACCAGGTCGTTCCACTCGGGTATGAGATTGCCCAGCGGACAGGCCTGGTGGCAGAACGGGATGCCGCAGTCCATGCAGCGGTCGGCCTGCTTGCTGATGATTGGCAGCAGCGCTCCCGGGACGTACACCTCGTCCCAGTCCCGCACCCGCTGCTCGACGGGCCGCCGCGGCCACTCCTGGCGCGGCGTGGTCATGAACCCCTTGGGATCGGCCATGGCGTCTTCCTCGCGTACGGGCACCGGAGGCACCGGGTGTACGAAGGGCCGTGCGTCTTCGGGCGGCACTCTTTCGGCCACGATACGTCCCCGTCGACGGCCGCGCAGAGTGGTGGACAGCGCTTTCTCCCCGGGTCTCCCCAGCGCAGTCCCGGCCGGCTCCCGGCCGCCGCTCAGGCAGGGTCCGGGTGATCCCCGGCGAACGGTCAGGACAGCCGGGCGCACGCACACCCGGGACAGACGCACGGCACAACCGGGACAGACGCACGGCCACCCGGGGCCGACCCGGGCGCACCCGGGCTCAGGCGAGGGCCAGTATGTAGGCGAGGGACGCCGCGGCCGAGGCGACGGTCCGGACGTGGTGCCAGAGAGTCCACTCACGTACGTACGCCGGCCAGTAACCGGCTGCCTCCGGCGCACCCGGCGTGAGCCCGGCCAGCCGGTCGTTGCGGGGCACGTTCGCGACGATCGTCAGCCCGAACGAGCCGACCAGATACAACGCGCTGCCCGACAGCAGTTCCACCGTCCCCTCGGCCGGCCACACGACGAACGTCACCACCGCGATCAGCGCACTCAGCGCCGCGGAACCGGCGAACACGGCCATGAAGGCCGGCCGTACGGCCGCGACGTTGATCGCGTTCATCGCCGCGACGCCCTGCGCGGGCGGCAGCGCCGCCAGCCCCCGCATCACGAAGGCCGAGAAGCCGAAGAAGACACCGGCCACCAGCCCGGTCCCCAGGACCCCCGCCACGACCAACACGAAGAACGGCCCGTCGATCATCCCCACGCCCCCATCCCATTCCGCCCGAACCGGCCTCCGGCACGGGTCCTCCCATCGGGCCGGGCGCCCGGCACGGATGTCACCCGGACTCCGGCGCAAATCCGACACCGGGGACCGGCCACGGCGGACGCCGATAGCAGCCCGTGTCCCGACGTCGCCCCGCACGTTCTCCCGGCCTCCCGCCTACTCCGGCCTAAGGCACCCTCAGCCCGTGCCCTCTCCGGCCTCCTGTCTCCCGCCCTCAGCCCGTGGCCTCTCCGGCCTCCTCTCGTCTCCCGCATCCTCACCCGTGCCCTCCCCGGCCTCCTCCTGCCCTCCGCATCCTCAGCCCGTGGCCTCTCCGGCCTCCTCCTGTCTCGCGCGCCCTCAGCCCGTGGCCTCTCCGGCCTCCTGCCACGTCCGCAGCACGCTCTCCACGGCCGGCGTGATCCGGCGCCGTGCCTCATACCGCGACACCCCGGACATCAGCAGTTGGTCGTACGGCGTGTCCACATGCCGTACCGCCGCCACGACCGCCGAGATCACCGCCCCCTCGGTCAGTGCCCGCCCGGCCGCGCTGCGCCCCACCCGCCCGCTGCCCCGCACCGACGCGTGAGCCGCGATCGCCCGGGCCCGCTCGGCCGGACACCCGGGAAACAGCCGGAGGATCTCGGCGGCGAACGCCACCGCGAACCGCTCGTCCTCCACCGCCCTGCGCCGCGCGTCCCGGGCGCGCCGCCGGCGCCGGGCCTCCGCGTCCGCCAGACAGCGTGCCTCGGCCCGCACCAGCGCGGCCTCCTCCACGAGCACGCCCTGGCGTTCGTACCGGCTCTTGCGCCGGTTGAACCGCACCACCACCGCCGACAGCGCGCTCCCCTCCCGCGATCTGCGGGTCAGGGCCGTGTCGCCGCGCGGCAGGAACACCAGGTGCCCGAGGTCGGCACAGTCCAGGCACCGCGGTGCTCCGTCCTCCAGCACCAGCAGCGACAGGGGACCGCGCCGGCAGCCGGCACATCGCTTGCGCTTCAGCGACTGGACGACGACAAGCCGACCGGGGGAGTGGGGAGTTGCGGGAAGCGCCATACGCGGTACTTTCCCCGCCACCGCCCACGCCTCCCTCGCCCGCCCACACCTTCTCCTCCTCTTCCTCTCCGCTGCCAGTCCCGCCCCCGCACCTCCTCCCGCTCTTCAGCCCGCCGGAACCAGCCCGTCCCCGCCTGGAGCGAAGCCCGCCTTCCCGCCCTGCTCTCGGGCCGCCGTGGAGCCGGTCCCGTCTCCCGGCCGTCCTCGCCGGTCTCCCGGGCCACCCGGCATCATGGGCGGTGTGCGACTCGAAGCGATCACCTGGGACCGGCTGGCCGAGCGGCTCGCCGACCGTCTGGCCGGTGCCGCGCCGGCCGACGGCGGGAACTGGCAGCGGGTCGGCTTCGACGGTGCCCCGGCCGTACACCCGGGAGACCTCGCCGCGCGTGTCGGGGAGGCGCTGCGGGTGCGCGGCCGGCCCTCGCTCGTCGTCGGCACGGAGGGTTTCCTGCGCCCGGCCTCACTGCGGCTGGAGCACGGGTGGCGGGACGCGGAGTCGTACTACAGCGGATGGTTCGACACGGGCGCCCTGTGGCGCGAGGTCTTCGGACCGCTCGATCCCGGAGGCAGCGGGCGGGTCCTGCCCGACCTGTGGGATCCGGCCACGGACCGGGCCACCCGCAGTTCCTACGTCCAACTCCCGGCCGGTGGGATCCTGCTGCTCCACGGCCCCCTCCTGTTGCGCCACTGGTTCCCCTTCGACCTGACCGTGCACCTCCTCCTTTCCCCGGGCGCCTTGCGCCGTCGCACCCCCGAGGCCGACCACTGGACGCTCCCCGCCTTCGAACGCTACGAAGCCGAGACCGACCCGGCCGCGACCGCGGATGTCCTGGTCCGCGCCGACGACCCGCGCCACCCCGCCTGGAGCGGATGATCCGAAGGCGCCGTCCACGGATCCGGCCCCGGCGGCACCCGGAGCCGAAGTGCCGGCAAGCAACCGGGGTACCGGCCGACCCCATGTGGCCGCCGAGGCACGCGGCTCCGCGTTGCGCCGCTCAGAGCCAGCCGTTGCGCCTGAAGCCCCGGTACAGCGCCAGACACGCCCCCGCCATCACGGTCATGACCACCGGGTAGCCGAACTGCCAGTGCAGCTCCGGCATGCGGTCGAAGTTCATGCCGTACACCCCGCACACCATCGTCGGCACGGCGATCACCGCGGCCCAGGCAGTGATCTTCCGCATGTCCTCGTTCTGCGCGACGGTCACCTGCGCCAGATGTGCCTGGAGGATCGAGTTGAGCAGCTCGTCGAACGCGGCGATCTGTTCCTTGGCCCGGATCAGATGGTCGAGCACATCCCGGAAGTAGGCCTGTATCTCCGGGGCGACGGCCCGTATGGGCCGGGTGGCCAGGTCCTCCACCGGGCGGCCCAGCGGCACCACCGCCCGCTTGAGTTCCAGCAGTTCACGCTTCATCTGGTAGATGCGGCCCGGGTCGAGACGCGCTCCGTTCTCCGAGAACACCTCCGTCTCGACCTGGTCGATGTCGGCCTGCACCGCATCCGTGACGTTCAGATAGTCGTCGACCACATGGTCGGCGATCGCGTGCAGGACCGCCGCCGGCCCCTTGGCGAGCTGGTGCGGGTCCGCCTCCAACTCCTCGCGCAGCGGGCCGAGTGAGCCGTGCCGCCCGTGCCGCACCGTGATCACGAAGTCCTCGCCGACGAACATCATGATCTCGCCGGTGTCCACCACCTCGCTGGTCGCCGTCAGCTGCTCGTGCTCCACGTAGCAGACGGTCTTGAACACCGCGAAGAGCGTGTCCCCGTAGTGCTCCAGCTTCGGCCGCTGGTGTGCCTCGACCGCGTCCTCCACCGCCAGCGGATGCAGGTCGAACAGCTCGGCGATGCCGGCGAACTCGCGGGCCGTCGGCTCATGCAGCCCGAGCCAGACGAAACCCTCGCCGGTCTTGCGTACCAGCCGCACGGCGTCCACCAGGTCGGCGCACCCCGGCACGCGCACGCCGTCCTGATACGTCACGCAGTTCACCACCGACGATCCCAGGGGTGACCTGGCGGGATGGCTCAGGTCCACGCGCGGCCGCCGCCGGGCCAGCCGCGCCACCTTGCGCAGGCCGCCGACCCTGCCCAGCCCCGTGACCTTCCGCAGATTCCCTGCCATGGACATCTGGATCTCCTCGCGTGGATCTCCTCGCACAACGCTTTCGCGCCTTGCTCGGCAAGTCTGCCAGTCCTGGTCAACGTGCGGGCAAGCCTGTGGGAGCGGCGAGTTCCGCTTGGTTCCCGCCTGTGGACGAAGGGCCGGTCGAGGCGGACAACTCGGGTGACCGGGATGATCGGGGCATGCCGCGATCCGACGGATACCTCCTGGACAACCAGCAGAACGAGGCAGGGCGGCGATTCGACGCCTTCGCGCACCTCTTCGGCCCCACGACCTTCCGGCACCTCGAAGGCCTCGGTGTCGGACCGGGCCGGCGCTGCTGTGAAGTCGGGGCCGATGGCACCTCCGTCGTGTCCTGGCTCGCCGAGAAGGTGGGCCAGGCCGGGCGGGTCGTCGCTACCCACATCGACACCTCGCGGCTCACCCCCGCGGCCCGCCCGCCGGTGGAGGTCCGCGTCCACGACGTGGGCGCCGAGGAGCCGCCGGGGGAGGGCTTCGACCTGGTCCACGCCCGGCTCGTCCTCGTCCATGTACCCGACCGGGAACGGGCCTTGCGGTCGGTGATCGAGTCTCTGCGGCCCGGCGGACGGCTTTTGATCGAGGACGCCGATCCCGCCCTCCAGCCCCTGATCCGCCCCGGCGAGCACGGCCCCGAGCAACGGCTCGCCAACCGGCTCCGCCAAGGCTTCCGCAAGCTGCTCGCCGACCGCGGCGCCGACCTGTCCTACGGGCGCAAACTCCCGCGGCTCTTGCGGGAGTCCGGACTGCACGGTGTCGAGGCGGACGCGTACTTCCCGGTGACCTCGCCCGCCTGCACCACTCCGAAGCCGCGACGGTCCGTCGGATCCGCGACCGGCTCGCCGCCGCCGGCCTCGCCACCGACGCGGAGACCGACCGGCACCTGGCCAACGTGGCAGCCGGTGCCATGGACCTGGCCACCGCACCGATGATCACGGCCTGGGGCCGCAAGGAACAGCTTCCCGCGCCGGGGCACCGTCAAGTGCCGGACCGTTTCGGCTGCCGTCGGCCGGCCGCCCGCCCCGGGAGGCGCGACGACCGGCCTCCCGGCGCCTAGTTTCCGCTGCCCCGATGCGGCGGCCTTCCGCCCACCCGCCGTACCGCCTCCGCCCCCGCCCGGCAGCCCCGTGCCGCCGCCTCCTCGGGCACCGCGCCCGCGATCAGCGCGGCGAGGAATGCGCCGGTGAACGCATCCCCCGCCCCCGTGGTGTCCCGGGGCGCCGCAGGCAGGGCCGGGACCCGGGCCAGTACCGAGCCGGAACGCGCCACCAGTGCCCCGTCCGCGCCCGCCTTGGCCACCACCAGCGGCACGAGACGGCTCAGCTTGGCCGCCGCGTCCGCCGGATCCGGCAGCCCGGTGAGCAGACACGCCTCGTCCCGGCTGGGCAGCAGCAGGTCCAGTCCCTGCGCGAACGCCAGGAAACGGTCCACCCCCAGCTCCAGCAGGAAACCGGCCGACGCCGGGTCCAGACTGACCGGCACGCCACGCGCGCGTGCCGCCGCGAGGGCCGTCCCCGCGAGTGCCCGGCTCGACTCCGTGAACAGCAGATACCCCGACAGGTGCAGTCTGGCCACCCCGTCGAGCAGCGCGTCCGACCAGTCGGCGGGAGTGAGCCTCAGGGACGCCCCGCTGTCCGTCAGAAACGTCCGCTCGGCCGCCGCGCCCCCGTCGACCAGGCAGATCACCGTCCCCGTCGCCGCCCCCGGATCCACCACCAGCCGGGGCCGCACCCCGCCCGCGACCAGCTCCCGTTCGTGCCACGCGACGGCGTCCGCCCCCACCCGGCCCAGCAGTCGTACGTCAGCGCAGCCCGAGTGGGCCGCCCAGCAGGCCACGTTGGCGCCCGCGCCGCCCGGCCGCGTCCGGATCACGGCGGCCGTGTCGGTGCCGGTCGCGAGCGGCCCCCGGTGCCGGGCGACCACGTCCGTCACCACGTCCCCGACGACCAGCAGCGCTCCGTTCCGGCCCGCGCTCACCCCCTGGCCCACGCCGTGGCGATCCGCGCCGCCAGCCGGACGTTGCCGCGCACCGCCGCGAGGTTGGCGCTCAGCGAGGCGCCGTCCGTGTGCCGGACCAGGTAGTCCAGCAGGAACGGCGTCACCGCCTGCCCGGTGACACCCTGCTCCGCGCACGCGTGCAGCGCGTCGGCGAGCACGCGCGCGTGCAAGTCGGGGTCGAGTTGTTCCGCCTCCGGGACAGGATGGGCGACGATCAGTGCCGAATCAGGCGCGTCCAGCCCGTCCTGGGCCCGCATGACGTCGGCGACCTGCTCCGGGGTGTCCAGCGTCCAGTCGACCGGATGCCCCGAGTCCGACAGGTAGAAGCCGGGGAACCGGTCCGTGCCGTACCCGGCGACGGCCACTCCCAGCGTCTCCAGCCGTTGCAGCGTCGCCGGCACGTCCAGGATCGACTTCACGCCCGCGCACACCACCGTTATCCGGGTACGCGCCAGCAGCCCCAGATCGGCCGACTCGTCCTGCGTCACCGTCCACTCCCGGTGCACCCCGCCCAGCCCGCCCGTGGCGAACACGCGGACCCCCGCCAGCGCGGCCAGCTGCGCAGTCGCCGACACCGTCGTCGCCCCGCTCGCCCCCGCCGCCACGGCGAGCGGCAGGTCGCGGTGGCCCAGCTTGCGGATGCCGTCCTCGTTCGCGACCCGCTCCAGCTGCTCCTTGTCCAGGCCGACCCGGGGCCGCCCGTCGAGCACCGCGATGGTCGCCGGCACGGCACCCTCCCGCCGCACCGAGTCCTCCAGCTCCAGCGCCACCTGAAGGTTGCGCGGGCGGGGCAGGCCGTGAGCGATGATCGTGGACTCCAGAGCCACCACCGGCCGCCGCGCGTCGATCGCCTCCCGCACCTCTTCCGACACCACCAGCACCACGTGTCCGCCTCCTGTCCGTCGGTCCTTCCTCATCTCTGGCGGGCATCGGCCGCGAATAAACGCTTGTGCCTCGTGGGAGGAGGCCACCAGCCTGGGACCCATGACGAAGAACACCACGCGTTTCGACCACGTCGTCCTGTGGGTGGCCGACCCGGTCGCCGCGGCCGCCTTCTACGAGAAGGCCGTCGGCCTGGAGACGATCAGGGTCGCCGAGTTCACCGAGGGGAAGGTGGCCTTCCCCTCCATACGCGTCAACGAGGAGACCATCCTCGACCTCGCCCCGCACAGCTTCGCCCCACGGATGAAGATGCTGCCCGGCTCGGCCGACAGTGCGGGCCACCCGGTCAACCACGTCTGCCTGTCCCTGCCGGTCGACGCCTTCGACGCCCTGCGCGCCCGTCTCGAGGATCACGGTGTCCCCGTGTCGGACATCGACACCGGCCTGTCCGGCGCCCGCGGCAACGCCGCGCGCAGCTTCTACTTCCGCGATCTCGACGGCAACGTCTTCGAGGCCCGTCACTACGACGACTAGAGGCCCGGCACTACGGCGACTGGACGACCAGCCTGGTCCCGGGCCGTCAGAACAGCGGCTCGGGCAGCACACCCTCCAGAGCGAGCAGCTTGCGCTTGGTCTCCAGTCCGCCCCCGAAGCCGCCGATGCCACCGTCGCTCTCGACCACCCGGTGGCACGGCACCACCACGGGCAGCGGATTGGCCCCCATCGCCGCGCCGACCGCCTGCGCCCCGCCGGGCTGCCCCACCCGCCCCGCCAGATCGCCGTACCCCACCACGGTGCCGAACGGCACACCGGACGCCAGTTCGCGCAGCACCTGCCGGTTGAACCCGGAGATCAGCGACCAGTCCAGGGGCAGGTCGAAGTCGTGCCGCTCACCCGCGAAGTACGCCCGCAGCTGGCGTATCGCCTCCGCCAGCAGCGGCGACTCCGGATCCTCAACGGGCTCGCCGCCCAACCGGGCGGCCAGCCGCTCCAGCGCCCGGTCGCGCACCGCGTCCGAGGCGTGGAAGACGACGTTGACCAGGCCGTCGCGGGTCGCCGCCAGCATCAGCGGCCCGATGTCCGAGCCCACCACCGCCCACACGACCCGCTGCTCATCCCGCCCATGGCTGTCCATGCGCCCACGGTACGACCCGGCACTGACAACGCCCGCCGGCTCAGTCCCCGCCCAGCGCCGCCCGGACCACGTCGGGCTTGTTGGTGATGACCCCGTCGACCCCGTAGGCGGCGGCCCTGCGGGCGGTGACCGCGTCGTCCACCGTCCAGGCGAACACCCCGAGCGGCCGGTCGTGCGGCCCGCCGAAGGCGTGCACCGTCGAGACGTAGCCCTGGGTGAGCGAGGTGTACGAGGGATTGATCAGATCCGTGAAGCCGGCGAACCGGTGCAGCTGTGCCACGGAGGGCTTTCCGAGGTAGGCGGTGGTGACCGCCGGCTTCAGCTCGTGGACGGTCCGCACACTGTCGGCGCTGAAACTCTGCACGATCAGCCGGTGCAGGTGCCCGCGGTCCAGCCAGCCCTCGTTGCCGAGGAGCTTCAGCGTCTGCTGCTCGATTCCCGGGTACAGCTCCGGATTCTTGATCTCCAGAAGCAGTTTCTCGTGGTTGCGCTCGACCCGGCGCATGTACTGCTCGAGCGTCGGCACGCGCGTGCCCGCGTACGCGGGGGAGTACCAGCTGCCCGCGTCCAGCCGGGCGATCTCCGCCGCGGTGAAGTCCCGCACCTTCCACGGCGCCCGGCCCGGGAAGACGTCTTCGACGTTCGTGGTGCGCTGCAGGCTGTCGTCGTGGAGGACGACCAGCTCGCCGTCCTTGGTGCGCTGCACGTCGTTCTCGACCCAGGAGAAGCCCAGCTCGGCGGCCTTGTCGATGGAGGCCAGAGTGTTCTCGGGAGCGTAGGCGGAGGCGCCCCGGTGCGCGATCACCGTGGGCACACCGTGCTCGCCCGCCCGGGCGTCTGAGCCGGGGCTCAGCAGAGCCGTCGCCGTCCCCAGGGCCGCGGCGACCGTGGCGGCGACTACGCGTACGTACATGCGCACTCCTCGCGTCGAGCGAATACCGACAGCCACCAGACTGACAGCCCAAGGTCGACAGCACCCGGGCGCACGATGGCCACACACTGAACGGAGATGTCCCAGTCCGCTCACCGGTGGCGCACATGTGGGGCAAGGCCGTGTTTCTTTGCCGGAAAATCGTTCGACCATTCCGGTGGGGGTCATACTCTCTGCGACAACCCTGACCGCCCGCGCGGTCCTGGGACGGGGGCATATCCAACTATTCCGGGACGCAAGACAGCGGAAGGGCAGCCGCGGATGCAAGGCACGGTCGACGGATTCAGCTACGGGGCCGTCACCCCATTGGTGGCCTATCTGATGGCCTGCCTCGGCAGCGCCCTGGGCCTGCGCTGCACCACACGGTCTCTGCTGGTCACACACTCCCGGCGCCCCGCCTGGCTGGCCCTCGGCTCGGCGGCGATCGGCTCCGGCATCTGGACCATGCACTTCGTCGCCATGATGGGCTTCAGCATCGAGGAGACGCAGATCCACTACGACAAGCCGCTCACCTACGCGAGTCTCGGACTCGCCATCGTGATGGTCGGCGTCGGGATCTTCATAGTCGGCTACCGGGGCGCCACCGGCACCCCGCTGTTCACCGGCGGCACGATCACCGGTCTGGGCGTCGCCTCCATGCACTACCTCGGCATGGCGGGCGTCAGCTTCCACGGACGGTTCACCTACAACACCTTCACCGTCGCCGCCTCCGTCGTCATAGCGGTCGTGGCCGCCACCGCCGCCCTGTGGGCCGCAGGACAGGTGCGGGGGTTCATGTGGAGCGTCGGTGCGAGCCTCGTCATGGGCCTCGCGGTCAGCGGCATGCACTACACCGGAATGGCCGCCCTCGGCGTCCACCTCGACCGTGCCTCCCACACCGCCGGGGGCGCCCCCGCGGCTTCCGCGCTCGCGCCCATGCTGATCGGCCCGCTCGCCTTCCTGCTCCTCGCGGGCGTCGTCGTGATCTTCGACCCGCTGATGGCGATCGGCCGGCCCGACTGGAGGCCCGTCGAGCACAAACCGGGCGTCCCGGCCGCCGCCGTCGCCCCCCACACGGAGCGCCGCGCCACCCTCCACGAGGGGCGCAGGCCGGCCCGGCGGCCCGAGCACCACGGCTCCCGCACCCCCCAGAACCGCTGATCGGGACCCGTTGTCAGTGCGGGGTCGTACGGTGGATGACATGCGGCCCGTATCCCACATCGAACGCACGGTGGCGCCCTTCGAGGTCGTCAGCCCCTACCAGCCCAGCGGTGACCAGCCGACGGCCATCGCCGACCTGGCCAAGCGCATCGAGGCCGGCGAGAAGGACGTCGTCCTCCTGGGCGCGACCGGTACCGGCAAGTCCGCCACCACGGCGTGGATGATCGAGAAGCTCCAGCGCCCCACGCTCGTGATGGCGCCGAACAAGACGCTGGCCGCCCAGCTGGCCAACGAGTTCCGCGAGCTCCTCCCGAACAACGCGGTCGAGTACTTCGTCTCGTACTACGACTACTACCAGCCCGAGGCATACGTCCCGCAGTCGGACACCTACATCGAGAAGGACTCCTCGATCAACGAGGAGGTCGAGCGTCTGCGCCACTCGGCGACGAACTCGCTGCTCACCCGCCGTGACGTCGTCGTGGTCGCCTCGGTGTCCTGCATCTACGGCCTCGGTACCCCACAGGAGTACGTGGACCGCATGGTCCCCCTCCGGGTCGGTGACGAGATCGACCGGGACGAGCTGCTGCGCCGCTTCGTCGACATCCAGTACACGCGCAACGACGTGGCCTTCAGCCGCGGCACCTTCCGGGTCCGCGGCGACACCATCGAGATCTTCCCGGTCTACGAGGAGCTGGCCGTCCGCATCGAGATGTTCGGCGACGAGATCGAGGCCCTGTCCACGCTCCACCCGCTCACCGGCGAGATCATCAGCGACGACCAGCAGCTGTACGTCTTCCCCGCCTCCCACTACGTCGCCGGCCCCGAGCGCATGGAGCGGGCCGTCAACGACATCGAGAAGGAGCTGGGGGAGCGCCTCGCCGAGCTGGAGAAGCAGGGCAAGCTCCTGGAGGCCCAGCGCCTGCGGATGCGCACCACGTACGACATCGAGATGCTCCGCCAGATCGGCACCTGCTCCGGCGTGGAGAACTACTCGATGCACTTCGACGGCCGCCTGCCCGGATCCCCGCCCAACACCCTGCTGGACTACTTCCCGGACGACTTCATGCTCGTCATCGACGAGTCGCACGTCACGGTCCCGCAGATCGGCGCGATGTACGAGGGCGACGCCTCCCGCAAGCGCACCCTGGTGGACCACGGGTTCCGCCTGCCCTCCGCCCTGGACAACCGCCCCCTGAAGTGGGAGGAGTTCCAGGAACGCATCGGCCAGACCGTCTACCTGTCGGCCACCCCGGGCGCCTACGAGCTGTCGCGCTCGGACGGCGTCGTCGAGCAGATCATCCGGCCGACCGGCCTGGTCGACCCGGAGGTCGTGGTCAAGCCCACCGAGGGCCAGATCGACGACCTGGTGCACGAGATCCGCAAGCGCACCGAGAAGGACGAGCGGGTCCTCGTCACCACGCTGACCAAGAAGATGG
Organism: Streptomyces musisoli; assembly: GCF_016741855.1. Classification (GTDB taxonomy): domain Bacteria; phylum Actinomycetota; class Actinomycetes; order Streptomycetales; family Streptomycetaceae; genus Streptomyces; species Streptomyces musisoli. The sequence continues at coordinate 330,046 of NZ_JAERRH010000005.1, forward strand.
CGGAGGACCTCACCGACTACTTCCTGGAACTCGGCATCCAGGTCCGCTACCTGCACAGCGACGTGGACACCCTGCGCCGTGTCGAGCTGCTGCGCGAGCTGCGCGCCGGTGAGTACGACGTCCTGGTCGGCATCAACCTCCTCCGTGAGGGCCTCGACCTGCCCGAGGTGTCCCTGGTGGCGATCCTGGACGCCGACAAGGAGGGCTTCCTGCGCTCGGGCACCTCGCTGATCCAGACCATCGGCCGTGCGGCGCGCAACGTCTCCGGCCAGGTCCACATGTACGCCGACAAGATCACCCCGGCGATGGAGAAGGCCATCGAGGAGACCAACCGCCGCCGGGAGAAGCAGGTCGCCTACAACGAGGCGAACGGCGTCGATCCGCAGCCGCTGCGCAAGAAGATCAACGACATCGTCGCGCAGATCGCCCGCGAGGAGGTCGACACCGAGCAGCTCCTCGGTTCCGGTTACCGCCAGACGAAGGACGGCAAGGGCGCCAAGGCACCCGTTCCGTCGCTCGGCGGCAAGGCGGCCAAGGGCGCGAAGGCCGGCAAGGCGGCCAAGGGCAAGGCGGTGCCCACGGACCGCCCGGCGGCCGAACTCGCCGAGCAGATCGAGGAGATGACCGAACGCATGCGTGCCGCCGCGGCGGAGCTTCAGTTCGAGATCGCCGCCCGGCTGCGCGACGAGGTCTCCGAGATGAAGAAGGAGCTGCGCCAGATGCGGGAGGCCGGCATCGCCTGAGCCCCGCTCCCGCTGCCGGCCTCGGCATAAGCGCCAAGTGTTGCAACACCGACACAAAAGCGCGGGCCGGGGTCGGCACTGTCAGTGGCCCTGCGTAGGGTTCTGGACAACCGCGCAGCGCACGGCAACAGCTCGGCGCGGCAACAGGGGAACGTCGAGAGGGGATTCAGCCGTGTCCGTCAACTTGTCCAAGGGCCAGGCCATCAGCCTGGAGAAGAAGGACGGGGCCACCCTGAGCGCGGTCCGCATGGGGCTGGGCTGGCAGGCGGCCAAGCGGCGCGGCCTGTTCGGCTCCCGCACCCGGGAGATCGACCTGGACGCCTCGGCGGTCCTCTTCGCCGGCGGGCAGCCCACGGACGTCGTCTTCTTCCGCCACTTGGTGAGCGACGACGGATCCGTGCGCCACACCGGTGACAACCTCGTCGGCGGAGTGGGCCAGGGCGGGGACGACGAGGCGATCCTGGTGGACCTGCAGCGCGTCCCGGTCCACATCGACCAGATCGTCTTCACCGTGAACTCCTTCACCGGCCAGACCTTCCAGGAGGTGCAGAACGCGTTCTGCCGGCTCGTGGACGAGACCAACGGCCAGGAACTCGCCCGCTACACGCTGGCCGGCGGCGGCGAGTACACCGCCCAGATCATGGCCAAGGTGCACCGGGCGGGCTCCGGCTGGACGATGACCGCCATCGGCGCCCCGGCCAACGGCCGCACCTTCCAGGACCTGATGCCGGCGATCCTGCCCCACCTCTAGGACCTGCCTCCTGAACCTGCCGGGGCACGGGTCGCGGGTCAGGTGGACGCGGGCCACGGGGCCGTGGCACGGAAGCGCAGGGCCGAAGCAGGGGCCTGGAAGCACGGGGCCCGGCATGCTCGGGTGGGGCCGGCGGCCCGGCCCCGGAACCGGCCCGATCCGGGGGAAGGATCCCGGGCCCGGACCGCCCGCTCGCCGGGCGCGGTACGAACGACAGAACGACACAGGGGGCGACGGCGATGGCGGCCGAGCTGGTGCGGGGACAGAACCACCCGCTGTCCCACGTCCGGCTGGAGATCCGGATCTCCGCCGGAGTGCCGGTCCTCGCCGGCGCCACACTCGGTGACGAGCAGGGCATGGTGCACGGCCGCCAGTGGGTGGTCCACCCCGGCGCTCCCGTCGCGCACGGCGTCGAGGCGGCCCCGCAGGCCGCCCCCGAGCACCGTCTGACCGTCGACCTGGCGGCCCTGCCCGAGGCGGTACACCGGCTCGACGTGTTCCTCGCCCTGCCCACCGGTACCGCGGGACCGCTCCGCTTCGGTGCGGTCCCGGCCCCGCACACCGCGGTGTACAGCTCCGAGGGCACCGAGATCGCGTGTTTCACCCTCACCGGCCTGGACACCGAGTCGGCCGTGATCGCGCTGGAGCTGTACCGCAGGCAGGGCGCCTGGAAGATACGTGCGATGGGCCAGGGCTACGACGGCGGGCTTCCCGCGCTCCTCGCCGACCAAGGACTGCGCGACGCCGACGACCTCGCGACGGCCGTCCACGAGGCGGCGGCGCGCGGCCTGCCCCACGCGACATCCGCACCGGCGACGAGCGAGCCGTCCCCGCGGACGGCAGCGGCGTCCGCGGCCCAGCCCGCCCCGGGCCGCCAGGTGCCTTCCGCTCCGCATGCCTCGCAGGGCGCTTCCGCGCCCGATCTCCCCGCGGCCCCCCGGACGCCTTCCGCGTCCCAGACCGCTTCCGCGACGCCAGCCGCGTCCACGCCTCATGAGACTTCCGCCTCCGGCCAGACGGAGCCGGCACACCCGTACGGCCCGCCGGGCGCCGACGGCGACGGCGGTCCCGGCCTCCCGCACTCCGGCGGCCCGGTCGACTACACGCACCCCCGCCGCACTCCGTCGCCGCCCCCGCCTCCGGCCCCCACGGCCGCCGACGGGCAGCCCGCGCGGCCGGTCGCCGGAGACGCCGTGGGCTGGTCGATGGAAGAGCGGCTGTACAACCAGATCTGGGGCATGTTCGAAGACCTGGCCCGCACGACTGCCGCCTACCGCAGTGCTGTCCAATTCGCCGACTCCCGTCTGGAGCAGGAACTGGACCAGGCACTCGCCGACCCGCGCGCACGACTCAGCGGGGCGGGCGACGCCGCCCGCGAGGCGGCCCACGATCGCCGCATCCAGCTGACCGACCAGGCACGCGCCGCCCTCGACCGTGACCTGGCCCAGCTCACCGACGAGGCAGAGGTGGTCGAGCCCGCGCTCCCGCCCGCCTACGCCCGCTGGGACAACCCCGTCTGGCATGCCTACCGGGCCCCCGACGAGGAGCCGATGGCCCTGCGGCTCGGTGATCTCCACCTCCCGGAAAGCGCCCCACTGAGCATCCCGCTGCTGGTCAGGCTGCCGCTGGAACGGGGGCTGTGGATCGACAGCGGCCCGGTGGCAGCCGTCGACGACCGCGTTCTCGACTCCGCCGAGCTACGTCACCTGGCCATGGAGGCGGCGGTCGCCCTCGCGGCCCGCCTCCTCGCCGTACACCCGCCCGGGGCCTTTGCCGTGCAGGTCGTCGATCCGGCGGGTGCGGGGGCGCGGGCACTGCTGCCGTTGACGCAGTCCGGCGTGCTCGCGACACCGCCCGCGGCGGGGGCGGCGGGGGTCTCGCAGACGCTGGAGCGGCTCACCCGGCGGGTCGACCTGGTGCAGATGGCGGTGCGCGGCGGTGCGGCCGAGGCGCTGCCGGCCGATGTGGACACCGCGCAGCAGCTGCTGATCGTCAACGACTTCCCGCACGGATTCGACGAGCGGGCGGTGACCCGGCTCCGCTATCTCGCCGACGAGGGTCCGGCCGTGGGCGTGCACCTCATGCTGGTCGCCGACCGTGCGGACGCCGCCGCCTTCGGCCCCCTGCTCGATCCGCTGTGGCGTTCGCTGCTGCGACTCACCCCGCTGCCGGACGACCATCTCGCCGACCCGTGGATCGGTCACGCCTGGACCTACGAACCTTCGCTCGTCCCGGCCGGCAGCCGGATCCTGCAAGAGGTCCTCGCCGAGGTGGTCAACGCTCGCGCCAAGCGCGGGTAAAGCCATCCTGAGCAGGTAACTTGGTGTTTCTTTTACTTAGCGCTTTACCTTTCCTTGGTGATTGGGTACCGTTTTACGTACGGAGGGGAGTACTCCCTGACTGCGGCGCACCCGTCAGTACGGACCGTTTCCGGTCCCGGGGCGTCGGCCCATCGCGGGTGGAAGAGACCTCCGGCAGCGACAACGCTGACGTGTTTGCCGTTACGTAATGCCGGAGGTGCAGTGGACGTCTCGATGACCCTGTGGGTCTTCACCATCGTGGGCCTGGCCGCCCTGATCGCGGTCGACTTCTTCATCGGCCGCAAGCCGCATGAGGTGTCGATCAGGGAAGCGGGTATCTGGACGGTCGTCTGGATCGCCCTGGCCGGCCTCTTCGGTCTCGGCCTCCTCGTCTTCGGCGGGGGACAGCCGGCCGGCGAGTTCTTCGCCGGCTTCATCACCGAGAAGTCGCTGAGCGTCGACAACCTCTTCGTCTTCGTCCTGATCATGGCGAAGTTCGCGGTGCCCGCCCAGTATCAGCAGCGCGTCCTGCTCGTCGGCGTCCTCATAGCCCTGGTCCTGCGGGCCGTCTTCATCGCCGCCGGGGCCGCGATCCTCGCCAGCTTCGCCTGGGTGTTCTACCTCTTCGGTGCCTTCCTGATCTGGACCGCCTGGAAGCTAGTCCAGGAGGCCCGCACGGACGAGGAGGACGAGGAGTACGAGGAGAACAAGCTGCTGAAGGCCGTGGAGCGCAAGTTCGGCGTGGCCGACCGGTACCACGGCACCAAGCTGTGGATTCAGCAGAACGGCAAGCGCGTCATGACCCCGATGCTGGTCGTGATGCTCGCCATCGGCACCACGGACGTGCTGTTCGCCCTGGACTCCATCCCCGCGATCTTCGGTCTGACCCAGGACCCGTACATCGTCTTCACCGCCAACGCCTTCGCCCTGATGGGCCTGCGCCAGCTGTACTTCCTCATCGGGGGACTGCTCCGGAAGCTGGTCCACCTCTCCTACGGGCTGTCGATCATTCTCGGCTTCATCGGCGTCAAGCTGGTGCTGCACGCCCTGCACGAGTCCGGCGTTCACGTGCCCGAGATCAGCATCCCGGTCTCGCTCGGCGTGATCTGTGCGGTCCTCGCGGTCACCACCGTCACCAGCCTGCTCGCCTCCCGGAAGCAGGCGGCCGCCGAGGCGGCGCGGGCCGGCGGCGAGGGCGCCCGTAAGAGCAGCGTCGAAGTCTGACCGCGCCTCGCGGAAGCCCGCGATCGCGTACCGCCCCTCTGCGGGGTCTCGATGTGACGCGGGGCTTGGTCCCACCGGCACCGGGCCCCGCACCGGAAAGGATGAGAGGTATCCGAAAAGAACGGAATGCGAACCCTGTAAGCCTCTGCGACCATCGCCGCATGATCACTCGGCTCCGGTCGCTCACCCATCAATGGACGATCCTCGTGCCGGTGCTCGCGGTCGTTCTGCTGGTCTTCACCTGGGGCCGGGACCTGCCAGGCGCCGTCGTCGCCCTGGTGACCCTCGTGCTCGCCGGCTCCGTCCTGTCGGCGGTGCACCACGCCGAGGTGATCGCCCACCGGGTCGGCGAGCCCTTCGGCTCCCTGGTGCTCGCCATCGCCGTGACGATCATCGAGGTGGCCCTGATCGTCACCCTCATGGCCGACGGCGGTGACAAGAGTTCCACGCTGGCCCGGGACACCGTCTTCGCTGCTGTGATGATCACCTGCAACGGCATCGTCGGGCTCTGCCTGCTCGTCGCCTCCCTGCGGCACGGCACGGCCGTCTTCAACCCCGAGGGCACCGGTGCCGCGCTGGCGACCGTGGCGACACTGGCCACGCTCAGCCTGGTGCTGCCGACCTTCACCACCAGCAGGCCCGGACCCGAGTTCTCCTCCGTCCAGCTGACCTTCGCCGCACTGTCCTCACTGATCCTGTACGGCCTGTTCGTGACCACCCAGACCGTGCGCCACCGTGACTACTTCCTGCCCATCACCCGGCAGGGCGAGGTCATCACCGGCGAGGACCATGCCGGGCCCCCGTCCGTGCGCACCGCCTGGTTCAGCCTCGGCCTGCTCGGGCTGGCCCTGATCGGTGTGGTCGGCCTGGCCAAGGGCGTGTCGCCCACGATCGAGGCGGGTGTCTCCGCGGCGGGCCTGCCGCAGGCGGTGGTCGGCGTGGTCATCGCCCTGCTCGTCCTGCTGCCCGAGACGATCGCCGCGCTGCGCTCCGCCCGCCGGGACCGGGTGCAGACCAGCCTCAACCTCGCGCTCGGCTCCGCGATGGCCAGCATCGGCCTGACCATCCCGGCCGTGGCCCTCGCCTCCGTCTGGCTGTCCGGGCCGCTCGTCCTCGGCCTCGGTCCGACGCACATGCTGCTGCTCGCCGTGACCGTGGTGGTCAGTTCCCTGACCGTGGTGCCGGGCAGGGCCACACCCCTGCAGGGCGGCGTCCATCTGGTGCTGTTCGCGGCCTATCTGGAACTGGCGATCAACCCGTGACCGGAAGCCGGCGCGCGAGGCGTCCGGTCAGCCCGTGGCCGGCTCCACCGCCGGCACGGGCACGGGCCGCGTCTCCGGCAGCAGCGCGAAACACACCAGGCTGATCAGCGCGATACCCGTCAGGTACACCCCCACACCCCAAGGCACCCGCCCGCCGCGCTCCGCGAGCGCCGTGGCGACGATCGGGGTGAGAGCACCGCCGAGGACTCCGCCGAGGTTGTAGCCCACCGCGGCGCCCGTGCAGCGCACCCGAGGCTCGTACAGCTCCGGCAGATAGGCGGCGATCACCGCGAACATGGTGACGAAGGCGAGCAGGGCGCCCAGGATGGCGAGGAACATCAGCAGCGGCTCGCCGGTCGCCAGCAGCGCGACCATCGGCAGCATCCACAGGACGCAGGCGGCGCACCCCGTCAGACACATCGGCCGGCGCCCGTACCGGTCACCGAGCAGCGCCACGAGGGGAATGAGCGCGCCCTTCACGAGCACCGCGCCCATGACGCACATCAGCATGACGGTACGGCTCACGCCGAGCCGTTCCGTCGCATACGCCAGCGACCAGGTCGTCACCGCGTAGAACACCGCGTACCCCACCGCCAGCGCGCCTGCCGTCAGCAGCACCAGCCGCCCGTGGTGCCGTACGACCTCGACGAGCGGCACGCGCGCGTGGTCGTCGATCTCCAGAAACCGGGGGCTCTCGGTGAGTGACGAGCGCAGCCACAACCCGGCCAGCGCCAGAGCGCCGGCCGCCCAGAACGGCACCCGCCAGCCCCAGCGCGCGAACTCCGCGTCGGACAGTGCCGCCGACAGGGCGAGCGTCACCCCGTTGGCCAGGACGAAGCCGAGTGCCGGACCCACCTGGGGGAAGCTCGACCACAGGGCGCGCCGCCCGGCGGGAGCGTGTTCGGCGGTCAGCAGCACCGCCCCGCCCCATTCCCCGCCGAGCCCCAGCCCCTGGACGAAACGCAGGACGAGCAGGAGGACGGGTGCGGCCACACCGATGGTCCCGTAGGACGGCACACAGCCGACGGCGACCGTGGAGGCGCCGGTGAGCAGCAGCGAGATGACGAGCACCGGCCGTCGTCCGCGCCGGTCCCCGAGGTGCCCGAACAGCACCGAGCCCAGCGGTCTGGCCACGAATCCCACCCCGAACGTCCCGAACGCCGCCAGCGTCCCCGCGACCGGAGAGAACGTCGGGAAGAACAACGGCCCCAGAACCAGAGCCGCCGCGGTCCCGTAGACGAAGAAGTCGTAGAACTCGATCGCCGTCCCGGCGAGGGAGGCGGCGGCGAGCCGAAGCATGGACGGGGTACTCACGGCGCGTACATCGCTCATGCCGCGTCAACTACCCACAGTGATCAGGGGTTACGGGGGCGTACGGTGGTGATCAAGGGACCGGAGTGCACGCCGGGGCGACCGGCGCGCATGGCCTCGCCGACCGCCCTGACGAGCGTGATAGACCGGGTGCGAACAGCGGTCGCAGCCGCGCCGCGCCGAACGGACCGGAGGAACCGTGCCCTGCACCCTGGCCAACGCCCCGATCATGATCCTCAACGGGCCGAACCTGAACCTCCTCGGCCAGCGCCAGCCCGAGATCTACGGCAGGGAAACGCTGGCCGACGTGCAGGAGCTGTGCGCCGAGGCGGCGGCCGCACACGGGGGCACGGTGGATTTCCGGCAGTCCAACCGCGAGGGCGAACTGGTCGACTGGATCCACGAGGCCCGGCTGGGGCACTGCGGCATCGTCATCAACCCCGGCGCCTACTCGCACACGTCGGTCGCCATTCTGGACGCACTCAACACGTGCGACGGCATGCCCGTGCTCGAGGTGCACATCTCCAACATCCACCAGCGTGAGTCCTTCAGGCACCACTCGTATGTCTCGCTGCGCGCCGACGGTGTGATCGCCGGCTGCGGAGTGCAGGGCTACGTGTTCGGCGTGGAGCGGGTCGCGACGCTGCTCGGGGCGGCGCAGAGCGGCGACTGAACCGGCGCGGCGAGTGATCCGGCGCCGGCCGGGGCAGGCCGACGAGTGATCCGGCGCCGGGCGGGACGGCGCAGCCGAGGGCCGACCCGCGCGCGGCACTACAGCCGGCCGGCCTCCACGATCCGCCGCAGGAAGCGCCGTGTGCGCTCCTGCCGGGGGTCGCCGAAAACCTGCTCGGCGGTGCCGCGTTCCAGAACGACCCCACCGTCCAGAAAACAGACCTGGTCCGCGACGTCCCTGGCGAAGCCCATCTCGTGCGTCGCCAGCACCATGGTCATGCCCTGGTCCTTCAGGTCACGGACCACCTCCAGGACCTCACCCACCAGTTCCGGGTCGAGCGCGGCCGTGATCTCGTCCAGCAGCAACAGCCGCGGCCGCACCGCGAGGGCCCGGACGATCGCCACCCGCTGCTGCTGACCGCCGCTGAGCCGGTCCGGGTAGGCATCCGCCTTGCCGCCCAGTCCGAGGCGCTCCAGCAGCTCCCTGGCGCGCTCCTCGGCCTCCGCGCGGCTGACGCCGTGCACCCGGCGCGGGGCGAGCGTGACGTTGTCGAGCACGGTCATGTGCGGGAAGAGGTTGTACGCCTGGAAGACGACGCCGATCCGGCGCCGTACCGCGTCCTGGTCCACCCGCGGATCGGTGATCTCCTCGCCGTCCAGCCAGATCGCGCCGTCGTCGATCTCCTCCAGGAGGTTGGCGCAGCGCAGCAGCGTCGACTTGCCGGAGCCCGAGGCGCCGATCAGCGCGGTGACCGTGTGCGGGGCGACCTCCAGATCGACGTCCCGCAGGACGACCGAGCCGCCGAAGGTCTTGCGGACGGACTCCATCCGCAGGACGGGCGCGTCGCCCACGGTCGTGGTCTCAGGCGTGCTCACAGCGATCCTCCCGGGCGTTCACAGGGACCCTCCCTGGGCCTGCCGCCGGTCCATCCGGGCCGTCACCCAGTCGGTGAACCGGGTCATCGGGATGGTCAGCGCCACGAACACCAGCCCCGCGACGATGTACGGCGTGTAGTTCAGACTGCGGCCCACGATGATGTCGGCCGCCCGTACGGCGTCCACCGCACCCCCGATGGACACCAGCCCGGTGTCCTTCTGCAGCGACACCAGGTCGTTGAGCAGCGGCGGCACCTGACGGCGCACCGCCTGAGGAAGTACGACGTGCCGCAGGGCCTGCCGGCTGGTGAGACCCAGCGAGCGTGCCGCCGCGCGCTGCGAGGGATGGACGGACTCGATGCCGGCCCGGAACACCTCCGCCACGTATGCCGAGTACGTCAGCGTCAGTGCCGTGCCGCCGAGCACCACCGGATCGACCGTCACGCCCTGCAGCCGCAGCGCCGGAACCCCCAGCACCACGATCATCAGATTGATGATGAGCGGCAGCCCGCGGAAGAAGTCGGTGTAGGCCGCGGCCAGTACCCGGAGCGGGAAGAAGACCGGGCCGCGCAGGGTCCGTGCGACGGCGATCAGCATGCCGAGGACCAGGACGGCGGCACCGCAGATCAACAGCAGGCGGACGTTCAGCCACAGCCCTTCGAGGACCTTCCAGAACGCCTCGCGCGCGTAGTGCGCGCTGAAGAAGGTCTCCTTGGTGCGTGGCCAGCCCGGCGCGTTGACGACGACGAGGTAGAGAACGGCGGCCGTGACGAGGGTCGACAGGGACGCGAGGGCCGTGGCACGGCGCGCACGCGCGCGTCGGTAGCGCTCGCGCGCCAGGCGCCGCTCGGAGGGCACATAGCCGTCGTCGGCGCCGCCAGCCATGTCGCCCTCGCCGTCCGCCCCCTCCCGGGCCGACTCGTCCTTGGTGACCGTCACTTGAGCACCGGAGCGTCGACGGCGTCCGAGAGCCACTGCTTCTCGATGCGGGCCAGCGTGCCGTCCTTGCGCAGGGCGTCGACGGCTCCGGTCACGCACCGGGTCAGCGCGCTTCCCTTGTCCAGCACCAGCCCGAACTGCTCCGGCGAACCGCCCTGGTTCTCGAACTGGCCGACGATCTTCGCGTCCGTCACCTCGGCCGCGGTGATGTAGAAAGCGGTCGGCAGATCGGTGACGACGGCGTCGACCTGGCCGTTCTTCAGCGCGGACTTGGCCTGGTCGTTCTTGGCGTAGACGGCGGCCTGCCGGGCCGGTTGCACGACGTCGGTGATGTAGTCGAGGCTCGTGGTGCCCACCTGCGCGCCCAGCTTGAGCTTCTTCAGGTCCGCGATGCTCGTCGCCCGGGCGGCCTCGCCGCCCTTGAGCGCGATGACCGCCTGCCGCACGTCGTAGTAGCCGGAGGAGAAGTCCACGGCCCCCTTGCGCTCGGCGCTGATGGACACCTGGTTGATGTCGAAGTCGAAGGTCTTCACCCCGGGCGCGAACGCCTTGTTGAACGGCACGCTCTGCCATACGACCGCGCTCTTGCCGTACCCGAGCCGCTTCGCCACGGCATAGGCGACGGCCGACTCGAAGCCCTGCCCGTTGGCGGGCTTGTCGTCCTTGTACCAGGGCTCGTACGCCGGTTCGTCCGTCGCGATCGTCAGCTTGCCGGACGTCTTGGTGGCGAGACTGCCCTGGGCGCAGCTCTTCGCGGCCGGCCCGGACGGGGCGGCCGACGCCTTCTCCTCGGGCTGCGGCGCACAGCCGACAGCGGTGGCGAGCAGGGCTACGGTGACGGCGGCGACCGCGCGACGCACGGCGCGAGGGGCAGGATGCATGGCGGGAGAGTGGCAGCGAACACCGCGTCTGTCCAGGTCACGGCGGTGGTTGTCCGCATACTGGGAACGGGTGTTGCGGCGGTGTGAACACGGCCGTATCCGGCCACGCGCGTGTGCCCCAGCCTGGGCCGCCGGCCGAGGGCGGGGTTGAAGACCGGCGACCCCTACCGCTCAGGAGCCGTCATCCTGTGCGGGGCTGCTACCAGTTGACTGCGGGCGCGCGTTCTCCGCGAGTGCGCACGGGGGTTCGATGCGTGCGAAGGATTCACACGGGGCGCGCGAAGAGGTGGCGTACGCCCAGCGCGGGTGCCCGGTGCGCCCCTGGCGCGGGCGCAACTGGCGTGCGCGGGGCGCGCGTACGACCTGTACGCCGGAGCACGCGCCCCTCTTCGACGCCGGGCACATCTCACGGGGCTGCGGGAAACCGCGGGGCGCCCATGAACGCACGCACGAGCCGCCCGGGCACCCGCCGAGCCACCGTAAGGCGCCGGCTCACCACCCGCGCGCGTGCCACTCCGGCAGATGCGGCCGTTCCGCGCCCAGCGAGGTGTCGTTGCCGTGCCCCGGATAGACCCATGTCTCGTCCGGAAGCACGTCGAAGATCTTCGTCTCCACGTCGTGGATCAGGCTGGCGAACGCCTTCGCGTCCTTGCGCGTGTTGCCGACGCCGCCCGGGAAGAGACAGTCGCCGGTGAAGACGTGCGGGTGGCCGTGCGGGTCGTCGTAGACCAGCGCGATCGAACCGGGTGTGTGGCCGACCAGGTGGCGCGCGGTGAGCTCCACCCGGCCGACCCTGATGACATCGCCGTCGTCGACGAGCACGTCGGTGGGCACCGGGATGCCGGCCGCGTCGTCGCGGCCGGCGTACGTGCGCGCGCCCGTGGCCGCGACGACCCGGGCGAGCGCCTGCCAGTGGTCGCCGTGCTGGTGCGTGGTGACGACGGACGCGATGCCGTCGTCACCGATCATGGCGAGGAGCGTCTCCGCCTCGTTGGCGGCGTCGATCAGGAGCTGCTCGTCGGTGGCCCGGCAGCGCAGCAGATAGGCGTTGTTGTCCATCGGGCCGACCGCGATCTTGGTGATCATCAGGTCTTTCAGCTCGTGCACATCCGCCGGTCCGCCGACCTTGACCTCTCCGGAGTACGTCATGGCGGCAGCCTATAGCGGGTGAGCCCCGGTGGACGTCCGTGCGGGCGAGCCCGCGGGCGGCCGTCGCCTACAGCGGGGGCAGCTTCGGCAGCTCCCCGCCGCGCACCTCCAGTGCGGCCCCGTCGCGGCGCCCGGCGAGCCAGCCCACCAGGTCCGCCGGCCGGCCGGTGACCGTGACCTCGGGCGCGTCGGCCTCGCGACCGGTGGTCCACGTGCGTGTGCCGTCCGTGACACGCGTCGCCGGGACGTCGGGGTGCCCGGAGAACCGCTGGGCGAGGAAGCCGGTCTCCCGCTCCAGGAACTCCGCCGGTAGGTCCTCCAGCTCGTACCCGATCCCGAGGTCGACGTGGTGCAGCTCCACCTCCACCCACCGCCGGAAGGGCACCCGGGACGCGGAGTCGGTGACCCCGTTGCGCAGCTCCACCGTGCGCGTCCAGTCCGCGGGGGCGTCCCCGGTCGCCCGGAAGCGGTCCGCGCTCTCCCGGACGTCGGCGATCTGCACCGCCAGGGGCCGCGGGGCGTCGCGCTCGATGTCGGCGTCCCGCGCCTCGGCGCTCTCGTACATGGGACGGCCTTCGAGGACGTTCACGAGCGCGTCCGCGTTCCGGGCGAGGTGGGCGAGGACGTGCCCGCGGCTCCAGCCCGGAAGCCGTGACGGCTCGGCGAGCGAGGCGTTGTCCACTTTGGCGACCGCGGTGAGGAGCCGATCGGTCGCTTCGCGTACACAGGCCAGGTCATGAGCGTGATCAATCATGCCGCCGACCCTAGCCCGGCCACACGTTTGGGTGAAGGTGACGAACCCCGACCTCAAATCGAATGCACGTGCTATATCGTCGAAGGTGGCGTCGGGCATGCTGGAGGGCCGGGGGTTGTTATGCAACCGGGAAATCCGACCGGCGTTGTCAGTGGCTCCCCCTAGTCTGAAGAAGGACGGGGGCCCCGCCCCTGTCACTTCTCTCAAGAAAGGTGCGGACCGGCGTGGCCGACCGTCTCATCGTCCGTGGCGCGCGCGAGCACAACCTGAAGAATGTCTCGCTCGACCTGCCTCGTGACTCGCTCATCGTCTTCACGGGCCTGTCCGGGTCGGGCAAGTCCTCCCTGGCCTTCGACACGATCTTCGCGGAGGGCCAGCGCCGTTACGTGGAGTCGCTCTCCTCGTACGCCCGGCAGTTCCTCGGCCAGATGGACAAGCCCGACGTCGACTTCATCGAGGGTCTCTCCCCGGCGGTCTCCATCGACCAGAAGTCGACCTCGCGCAACCCGCGCTCGACGGTCGGCACGATCACCGAGGTCTACGACTACCTGCGTCTGCTCTTCGCGCGCATCGGCAAGCCGCACTGCCCCGAGTGCGACCGCCCGATCTCGCGCCAGTCGCCGCAGGCCATCGTGGACAAGGTCCTGGAACTGCCGGAGGGGAGCCGCTTCCAGGTGCTGTCCCCGCTGGTGCGCGAGCGCAAGGGCGAGTTCGTCGACCTCTTCGCCGACCTGCAGACCAAGGGCTACTCCCGCGCGCGCGTGGACGGGCAGACCGTCCAGCTGTCCGAGCCGCCGACCCTGAAGAAGCAGGAGAAGCACACCATCGAGGTGGTCGTGGACCGCCTCACGGTGAAGGACTCCGCCAAGCGACGCCTCACGGACTCCGTGGAGACCGCCCTCGGCCTGTCGGGCGGCATGGTCGTGCTCGACTTCGTGGACCTCCCCGAGGACGATCCCGAGCGCGAGCGCATGTACTCGGAGCACCTGTACTGCCCGTACGACGACCTGTCCTTCGAGGAGCTGGAGCCCCGTTCCTTCTCCTTCAACTCGCCCTTCGGCGCCTGTCCCGAGTGCACCGGCATCGGCACGCGCATGGAGGTCGATGCGGAGCTGATCGTCCCCGACCCGGACAAGTCCCTGGACGAGGGCGCCATCCACCCCTGGTCGCACGGGCACACCAAGGACTACTTCGGCCGTCTGATCGGCGCCCTCGCGGACGCGCTCGGCTTCCGCACCGACATCCCCTTCGCGGGGCTGCCCCAGCGCGCCAAGAAGGCACTGCTCTACGGCCACAAGACGCAGATCGAGGTCCGCTACCGCAACCGGTACGGCCGCGAACGCGTGTACACCACGCCCTTCGAAGGCGCGGTGCCCTTCGTCAAGCGCCGGCACAGCGAGGCCGAGAGCGACGCCAGCCGCGAGCGCTTCGAGGGCTACATGCGCGAGGTGCCCTGCCCCTCCTGCGAGGGCACGCGTCTGAAGCCGATCGTCCTCGCGGTCACGATCATGGAGAAGTCCATCGCCGAGGTCTCCGCGATGTCGATCAGCGACTGCGCGGACTTCCTGGGCGAGCTGAAGCTGACCGCCCGCGACAAGAAGATCGCCGAGCGGGTCCTGAAGGAGGTCAACGAGCGGCTGCGCTTCCTGGTCGACGTCGGCCTGGACTACCTCTCGCTCAACCGCGCGGCCGGCACTCTCTCCGGCGGCGAGGCTCAGCGCATCCGTCTGGCCACCCAGATCGGCTCCGGTCTCGTCGGCGTCCTGTACGTCCTGGACGAGCCGTCCATCGGTCTGCACCAGCGGGACAACCACCGACTGATCGAGACCCTGGTGCGCCTGCGCGACATGGGCAACACGCTCATCGTCGTGGAGCACGACGAGGACACGATCAAGGTCGCCGACTGGATCGTGGACATCGGCCCCGGGGCCGGCGAGCACGGCGGCAAGGTCGTCCACAGCGGTTCCGTGAAGGAACTGCTCGACAACGCAGAGTCGCAGACCGGCGCGTACCTCTCGGGGCGCAAGTCGATCCCGCTCCCGGACATACGGCGTCCGCGCGACCTGTCCCGGCAGCTCACCGTGCACGGCGCCCGCGAGAACAACCTCCAGGACATCGACGTGTCCTTCCCGCTGGGTGTGTTCACGGCCGTCACCGGCGTCTCCGGGTCCGGTAAGTCGACCCTGGTCAACGACATCCTGTACACGCATCTCGCCCGTGAGCTGAACGGCGCGCGGAGCGTCCCCGGCCGGCACACGCGCGTCGACGGCGACGACCTGGTCGACAAGGTCGTGCACGTCGACCAGTCACCGATCGGCCGTACCCCGCGGTCCAACCCGGCGACGTACACCGGTGTCTTCGACCACATCCGCAAGCTGTTCGCCGAGACCACCGAGGCGAAGGTGCGGGGCTACCTGCCCGGCCGCTTCTCCTTCAACGTCAAGGGCGGCCGCTGCGAGAACTGCGCGGGCGACGGCACCATCAAGATCGAGATGAACTTCCTCCCGGACGTCTACGTCCCGTGCGAGGTCTGCCACGGCGCCCGGTACAACCGGGAGACCCTGGAGGTCCACTACAAGGGCAAGTCCATCGCCGAGGTGCTGAACATGCCGATCGAGGAGGCCATGCACTTCTTCGAGGCGGTCCCGGCGATCTCGCGGCACCTGAAGACGCTGAACGACGTCGGTCTCGGTTACGTCCGCCTCGGCCAGTCCGCCACCACCCTCTCCGGTGGTGAGGCGCAGCGCGTCAAGCTCGCCAGCGAGCTGCAGAAGCGGTCCACCGGACGCACGGTCTACGTCCTGGACGAGCCGACCACCGGTCTGCACTTCGAGGACATCAGCAAGCTGCTCAAGGTGCTCGGCGGGCTTGTCGACAAGGGCAACACGGTCATCGTCATCGAGCACAACCTCGATGTGATCAAGACCGCCGACTGGATCGTCGACATGGGCCCGGAAGGCGGCGCCGGCGGTGGCCTGGTGGTCGCCGAGGGCACGCCGGAGGAGGTCGCCGGGGTGCCGGCGAGCCACACCGGCAAGTTCCTGCGGGAGATCCTCGGCGCCGACCGCATCAGCGACGCCGAGCCGGTGAAGGCACCGCGCGGTGGCACGACCCGGAAGACGGCCGCGGCCAAGTCCCCGACGAAGAAGACGGTGACGGCCAAGGCCAACAACACCGCGACCAAGAAGGCCGCCACGGCCGCGAAGAAGGCGACGCCCGCGAAGAAGACCACGCGGACCCGCACGGCCTGAGCCGGTCGGCGCCCGGCCTGAGCCAGTTCGCGCACGGCCCGGGACGGCCGGCGCCCGGCCCGAGAGGGACGGAGCACGGCCTTCAGCCGGTCGGCGCGTGGCCCGAGGCTTGCGTGCGGCCGCTGCGCCGGTCGGCCCGGAGGGCGGTGAGAACGACCGCCGTCCTCCGCCGTCCGCCCTCCGCCTGACACCACATCAAGATTTCGGCGCCCCGCGGGAACTCCCCGCGGGGCGCCGCTCGTTCCACCATCAGCCGATCCGGTCCAGCGGTCCGACAGGTCCCCGCACACCGCAGGCCCGGCCGTACCTTGTCAACAGCACAGGGAAGCCAGACCGTTCACAGCCCCGCCGGCTCACCCAGCTCCGCCGCGTAGGGCGGCTCCGCCCCCGCCCGCGAACAGGTGACCGCCGCCGCCCGTGCCGCGAAGCGCAGCAGCCGTGTCCAGCCCTCCGTCCCGAGGGCGGCGAGTGCTTCCGGAGACAGCGCGTCCCCTGCGGCCAGCCCGTGCAGCAAGGCCGCGTTCACGGTGTCACCGGCGCCGATGGTGTCCACGACATCGACCTTCTCACCCGGCACGGAATGCTCCCCGCCGTCCCGGGTGAACACGGTCAGACCGTCGCCGCCCCGCGTGACCACCACGGCCGCCGGTCCCGCGGCCAGCCAGTCGCGGGGGGTGCCGCCGAGCCACGCGGCATCCTCCGCGGACAGCTTCAGCAGCGTCACCGAGGGCAGCCAGCTCCGGAACCGCTCCCGATAGGCGTCCGCGTCCGGGATAAGTCCCGCCCGGACATTGGGGTCGAGCGCGGTGAACAACCCCTGCCCGGCAGCGGTACGCATCAGCTCCTCATAGGCGCTCGCCCCCGGTTCCAGGACGAGCGAGCAGGTACCGAAGGACACCGCGCGCGTACCGGCGGGGAGCGCGGCGGGCGCGGTGAACAGGCGGTCGGCGGTGCCGTCGACATAGAAGGAGTAGGCGGCCGAGCCGGCGGCGTCGACCGTGGCCACGGCGAGAGTCGTCGGCTCCGGCCCCCGCTGCACGCCGGACACGTCGACCCCGGCCCGCCGCAGCCCGTCGAGCAGGGCCTCACCGAAGGCGTCGTCCGACGTCCGGGAGCAGAAGGCGGTGGGGGAGCCGAGCCTGCCGAGGGCCACGGCGGTGTTGTACGGGCCGCCGCCGAGCGCCGGCTTCAGGTCCGCCAGGGCACCCGGGCCCTGCGGTACCAGGTCGATCAGTGCCTCACCGGCGACGACGATCACGAGACGGTTCCCTTCTCGGACAGCGTGGATGATGCGGGGCTCCCGGCCCCTTCGGCGCGGCCCGGCTCCTCCGGGCAGCCGCAGGACGTCCGGTGGACGAACGTGCAGGGCAGCCGGACCGTCCGGGCGGGCCGGTCCGGCTCGGCCAGCCGGTCCAGGAGCAACCGGACGGCTTGAGCGCCCAGCTCCCGGCTGGGCTGGGCGATGGCGGTAAGCCGGGGCGAGAACAGGTCGGCCCAGGCGAAGTCGTCGAAGCAGCACAGGGCGAGGTCGTCCGGTACGGACCGGCCCTGCCGGCGCAGCGCGCGCAGGGCGCCGATGGTCATCGCGTTGTTGGCGGTGACGAATGCCGTGGGCGGATCGGGCAGGCCGAGCAGTGCGGCCGTGGCCCGCTCGGCGCCCTCCGACTCGGAGTTGCCGGAGACGAGCAGGCGGGCGTCGTACTCCAGACCGGCGGCGGCGAGGCCGTCACGGTATCCCCGGACACGTTCACCGGTGGTGCTGAGGCCGGGCAGGCCGGCGATCAGCCCGATCCGGCGGTGCCTCCGCCCGGCGAGGTGGGTGACGAGCCGGGCCGTCGGGGCGGCGCTCTCGGCACAGACCTGGTCGAAGCGCGGCGCGCCCGATACCGCGGCGGCCCCCGTGTCGGCTGGCGGGAGGTCCTCCGCCGTGCCCGTGTCGATGAGCCGGTCGAGGAAGACCGTCGGCACCCCATGGCGGCGCAGGTAGCCGACGAGGTCGTGCGGGTCCGCGGACGGGGCGATGATCATGCCGTCCACCCGGCGTTCGTGGAGGAGCTGCACCACCTTGCGCTCGTGCCGGGGATCGTCGTGCGGATCCGCGATGAGCAGGCTGTAGCCGGCTTCCAGGGCGGCGGTCTCGACGCCCTGGAGGATCTCCGTGAAGTACGGGTTGCTGATGGCCGAGACCGCGAGCCCGATGGAGCGGGTGCGTGAGGTCACCAGGGAGCGGGCCAGGGTGTTGGGGGTGTAGCCGAGGGCGTCGATGGCGTCGAGCACGGCCTGACGGGTGTGCGGGAGTACCGGGCGGGTGCCGTTGAGGACGTGGGAGACGGTCGCCACGGAGACTCCGGCACTACGGGCGACATCCGCCATGGTGGCCATCGTGTCCCCTTCCCTGGGCCGACGGGCGGGCCCCTCTGCTGACGGGCCGGTCCCTGGGTTGACGAGCCGGTCCCTGGGTTGACGAGCCGGCCCCCAAGCCGACGGGTCGACGCGGAGGAGACCCGCCGCGACCGCCGATCCGCCCGATTCGGCCAGGCGCTCGTTCCCGGGCGACCAGTCCTGGGCCACGGCTGCCTTCCGGCCGGACGCTATCCCATGACCCCGCCCCGCGTAAACGCTTGCGCAAGCGTTTACGTCGACCGGACCGCCACCTCGGGCCTCCCGTTCACCCCAGGGGTCCCGGAGCCGGCTTCGGCGCCACCCCAGGACGCCACGCGCCTCCGCCCGCGCGGCCCCCGCCGCCGCTCGGTCAGGACTCGTGCGGTACCCGGGGCTTTCGGTCGGCACCGCCCCGTCCCGCCCCGCCCCGAGACCGGTTCCTCTGTCCCGGTATCGTCGCTCCGCACACCCCTTGACCAGTGGAGTCCCAGATGCCCACCCGCCCCTGCGCGAGCCGCCGTACCGTCCTTCGAGGGGCCGCCGCGGCCCCGGTCGCCGGGCTCGGCCTGGCCGCATGCGCGGCCCCGGACGGGAGCGCCGCGGCCGCGCCGACCGCGCCCGTCGAACTCGGCGAGGAGACCGAGGTCGCGAAGGGCGGGGCGCAGCTCTACCGGGATCACAACGTGGTCGTCAGCCGTGACCAGGACGGCACGCTGAAGGCGTACAGCACGATCTGCACGCACGCCGGGTGCCCGATCAACAAGCTGGAGGGGACGACCCTGATCTGCCCCTGCCACGGCAGCCGGTTCGACGCGGTGACGGGCAAGGTGGTCCAGGAACCGGCCACCGAGCCCCTGACCGAGCTGTCGGTGAAGGCCGCGAACGGCAGGATCGTCGCCGGTCCGGCTGACTGACCGGGAGAACCACACGACCCGGCGGCCGCGCCGGACGCGCCCGTCGAACGCGCTCAGCGGGCCGGCAGCGGCATTCCGCTCACTCCCAGTCCCAGGCGATCCCCACGATGCCCGGCCGGATCCGCGGCTCGACCAGATGGGCACAGTGGTGGGGGCCGGTCACGGACAGATCCTGCCGGCCGCTGCGCGGGGCCGCCGTCGAGTGCTGCGCGAAACGGTGGCAGCGCACGGGCAGCGCGGCCGTGTCGAAACGCACCTGGAGCGCGTACTGGCCGCCGGGGAAGCCGAAGCGGCGGAGACACTCGCGGGACGTCCCCGCGGTGCCGTCCTCGATGCCGTACCGGAAGAGGAAGGTGTCGCCGGAACGCAGCCGGGTGCCGAAGAGCAGCTCGGCCACCAGGACGCCGGTGTCCTGGTCCCAGCGCAGGCGGCCGGTGCGGCAGTTCTCCAGGGCGTGCACGGTGATGCGGCGCGGGTCGCAGCCCGGGTCCCCGTGGTGGACGGCGACGAAGCGGTCGACGCCGTCGCGGTGGGCCCGCACGATGTGGTGGGCCTCGCGGCTCGACAGTTCGCGCCGGGCACCGATCCGGACGCATTCGTGGTGCCCCAGGGTGTGCATCCCGCCGTCCAGGGACCAGCCGAGATCGGTGGTGAGGCGGTCCAGAACGTCGGAGGCCTCGATCAGGGAGCGGTAGGAGCGGCCCGCCGGGCGGCCGGCCGTCGTCCGTCCGTCGGCCTCCGCGAGCAGCCGGATCAGCGACTCGTCCGGCAGCTGGAGGATCTCCTCCAGTGCCCGTACGGCGCGCAGCGACTCGGGGCGCTGCGGGCGGCGGGCGCCCTGCTGCCAGTAACTCAGGCTGGTGACACCCACCTTGACCCCATGGCGCGACAGATGGTGCTGCACGCGCTGGAGCGGCAGTCCGCGTGCGGCGATCGCGGCGCGCAGCGCCACGTGGAAGGGGCCGCCCCGCAGGGCCGTGTCCAGTTCCGCGGTGGGGACGTCCGCGTGCTCTGTGGCATGCCGCATGCCGGGAGGCCTTTCTGTGAGGTGTCGCTACGGCTGGTCAGACCGCCTGTGCGGGTATGCGAGACCACCCCCGTGGGCGCTGCGGACACCCGTGGCCGGGCACGCCGCGCCCGCACACATCGTGTGCACGGCCCCGAGTTCCCCCGCATTGAAGCGTGTTGACCAGAACCCGACAACACCTCGTGCCCGGTCGGTCCGGCCGACTGGCCGGACCCAGCCGTTCGACGGCCGGTGGACGGGGCCGGCGCGGGCCGCCGGGTGCCTCATCCTGGGCCGCGCGGCGAGACGGCGGCAGTCGGTGTGTCCCCGGCATGGCCGGAACCCTGCCGCCGGACGTGCCCGGGCGTCCCGGACAGCCGGGGCAGCGGACCGGGGGGAGGGCGGGCCGGTGGACCGGGAGGGGCGCACGGCCGGACCCGCGGGAAGCGCGCCGTCGGCCCCGGCGCGCCGTCGGCCCCGGTACGCGGTCGGCCCTGGTACGCCGTCGGCCCCGGCGCCGCCGTCCGGTGCGGGCGTTGTCCACAGGCCCGACGCGGTGTCGGTGCTCGCCAGTAGGGTGTGAGACATGGCCGACCCCTCCAGCTACCGCCCCAGGCCGGGTGAGATCCCGGACTCTCCGGGGGTGTACAGGTTCCGTGACGAGCACCGCCGGGTGATCTACGTCGGAAAGGCGAAGAGCCTGCGCCAGCGCCTGGCGAACTACTTCCAGGACCTGGCGAACCTGCACCCGCGCACCCGGACGATGGTGACCACAGCAGCGTCCGTGGAGTGGACGGTGGTGTCCACGGAGGTGGAGGCGCTTCAGCTGGAGTACTCCTGGATCAAGGAGTACGACCCCCGGTTCAACGTCAAGTACCGCGACGACAAGAGCTACCCCTACCTCGCGGTCACGATGAACGAGCAGTTCCCGCGGGTGCAGGTGATGCGCGGTCACAAGAAGAAGGGCGTCCGTTATTTCGGGCCCTACGGACACGCGTGGGCCATCCGGGACACCGTCGACCTGCTGCTGCGGGTGTTCCCGGTGCGCACCTGCTCGGCCGGCGTCTTCAAGAACGCCGCCCGCACCGGCCGCCCCTGCCTGCTCGGCTACATCGGCAAGTGCTCCGCGCCCTGTGTCGGCCGGATCACCCCCGAGGACCACGAGGAGCTGGCCGAGGAGTTCTGCGACTTCATGGCCGGCCGCACCGGCGCCTACCTCCGCCGTCTGGAGAAACAGATGATGGAGGCGGCCGAGGAGATGGAGTACGAGCGGGCCGCCCGCCTGCGCGACGACATCGGGGCCCTGAAGAAGGCCATGGAGAAGAGCGCGGTCGTCCTCGCCGACGCGACCGACGCCGACCTCATCGCCGTCGCCGAGGACGAGCTGGAGGCGGCCGTGCAGATCTTCCATGTGCGCGGCGGCCGGGTCCGCGGTCAGCGCGGCTGGGTGACCGACAAGGTCGAGGAGATCACCACCGGCGCCCTGGTCGAGCACGCCCTGCAGCAGCTGTACGGCGAGGAGAGCGGGGACGCGGTCCCCAAGGAGGTGCTGGTCCCGGCCCTCCCCGACCCGGTCGAGCCGGTCCAGGACTGGCTGACCGGCCGGCGCGGGGCGAACGTGTCGCTGCGCATCCCGCAGCGCGGCGACAAGAAGGCGCTCATGGAGACCGTGCAGCGCAACGCCCTCCAGGCCCTCGCGCTGCACAAGACCAAGCGCGCCTCCGACCTGACCACGCGCTCGCGCGCGCTGGAGGAGATCGCCGAGGCCCTCGACCTGGACAGCGCGCCGCTGCGGATCGAGTGCTACGACATCTCGCATCTCCAGGGCGACGACGTGGTGGCCTCCATGGTCGTCTTCGAGGACGGGCTGCAGCGCAAGAGCGAGTACCGCCGCTTCCAGATCAAGGGCTTCGCCGGCCAGGACGACGTCCGCTCGATGCACGAAGTGATCACCCGCCGCTTCAGGCGCTACCTCGCCGAGAAGGAGAGGACGGGTGAGTGGACCGACGGCTCGGACGCCGAAAGCGCTCTCGCCGACGGCCCCGGCGGCCCTGACGGCCTCGGCGGCCCCGGCGGTCCGGGTGCCCAGGGCGCTCTCGCCGGCGGCCCCGACGGCTCCGGCACCGAGCGGGCCCTCGCCGACGGCGACGGCGCGCTCACCGGCACGGACGTGATCACCGACTCCCTCAAGGACGACGACGGCCGCCCCAGGAAGTTCGCCTACCCGCCCCAGCTGGTGGTGGTCGACGGCGGCCGGCCGCAGGTCGCGGCAGCCCGGCGCGCCCTGGACGAGCTGGGCATCGACGACATCGCCGTCTGCGGCCTCGCCAAGCGCCTGGAGGAGGTCTGGGTGCCCGGCGAGGACGACCCGGTGGTCCTGCCCCGCACCAGCGAGGGCCTCTACCTGCTCCAGCGCGTCCGTGACGAGGCCCACCGCTTCGCGATCACCTACCAGCGCACCAAGCGTGCCAAGCGCTTCCGCGCGGGTCCGCTGGACGACGTCCCCGGCCTCGGCGAGACCCGCAAACAGGCGCTCATCAAGCATTTCGGCTCGGTGAAGAAGCTGCGGTCCGCCACAATCGAGCAGATCCAGGAAGTGCCCGGGATAGGCCGCAAGACGGCCGAGACCATCGCCGTGGCCCTCGCCCAGGCGGCCCCGGCCGCACCGGCCGTGAACACGGCCACCGGAGAGATCATTGAAGACGAGGGACCCGGTACGACGGGCGGTTCCTCGGGGGAGTCCGTGACCGCGGGCGCCCCGGACGAACGACGGGGGCAGGAGACATGACCGAGCACGACGAACACCCCACAGCACAGCGAGATCAGGCACACAGCGGCACGGGCGACGATGTCGTCCGGCAGGACACCGACGCCGGCCGGGACACCGGCCAGGACAACGGAGCACAGGTGAGTACGGGCAGCGAGACAGCCGGGGTCCCCGAGGCGGCCATCCCCGAGTTGGTGATCATCTCCGGCATGTCCGGAGCAGGCCGGTCCACGGCCGCGAAGTGTCTGGAGGACCTCGGCTGGTTCGTCGTGGACAACCTCCCGCCCGCCCTCATCCCCACCATGGTGGAGCTGGGCGCCCGCTCCCAGGGCAACGTGGCGCGGATCGCGGTCGTCGTGGACGTGCGCGGCCGGCGCTTCTTCGACAACCTGCGCGAGTCCCTCGCCGACCTGGACACCCGGGGCGTCACCCGGCGGATCGTCTTCCTGGAGTCCTCCGACGAGGCCCTGGTGCGCCGCTTCGAGTCGGTGCGCCGCCCGCACCCGCTCCAGGGGGACGGGCGCATCGTCGACGGCATCGCCGCCGAGCGGGAGCTGCTGCGCGAGCTGCGCGGCGACGCCGACCTGGTGATCGACACCTCCAGCCTCAACGTGCACGAGCTGCGCGCCAAGATGGACGCCCAGTTCGCCGGTGAGGAGGAGCCCGAGCTGCGGGCCACCGTGATGTCCTTCGGCTTCAAGTACGGCCTCCCGGTCGACGCCGACCTGGTCGCGGACATGCGGTTCCTGCCCAACCCGCACTGGGTCCCGGAGCTGCGCCCTTACACCGGCCTCAACGAGGAGGTCGCCGGCTACGTCTTCAACCAGCCCGGCGCGAAGGACTTCCTCGACCGGTACGCCGAACTCCTCCGGCTGATCGCGGCCGGCTATCGGCGCGAGGGCAAGCGGTATGTGACCATCGCCATCGGCTGTACCGGCGGCAAGCACCGCTCGGTCGCGATGTCGGAGAAGCTCGCCGCGCGCCTCGCGGCCGAGGGTGTGGAGACGGTGGTCGTGCACCGGGACATGGGACGGGAATGACGGAACGTACACCGCGGCTGAGCAGGCTGCGCCGGATGGTGCCGGACACGCGTGCCGGCCGCCCGGTCGAGGCTCGCGGGGCCCGGCCCCGCCGGCGCGGCGCCCAGCCCAAGGTGGTCGCGCTCGGCGGCGGCATGGGTCTGTCCGCGTCGCTCGCCGCGCTGCGCCGGATCACCGGCGATCTCACCGCCGTCGTCACCGTGGCCGACGACGGCGGCTCCAGCGGCCGGCTCCGGGACGAGCTGGGCGTGCTGCCGCCCGGCGACCTGCGCAAGGCGCTGGCCGCGCTGTGCGGCGACGACGACTGGGGCCAGACCTGGGCCCGCGTCATCCAGCACCGCTTCCAGTCCCAGGGCGATCTGCACGAGCACGCGGTCGGCAACCTGCTGATCGTCGCCCTGTGGGAGCAGCTCGGCGACCATGTGCAGGCCCTGGACCTGGTCGGCAAGCTGCTCGGCGCGCACGGCCGCGTGCTGCCCATGTCCGCCGTGCCGCTCGAGTTGCAGGCCCTGGTCAAGGGGCACGACCCGGAGCGTCCGGACGACGTGGACACGGTGCGCGGGCAGGCGACCGTCGCCCTGACGCCGGGTGAGGTGCAGTCGGTGCACCTCGTGCCCAACGACCCGCCCGCCGTGCCCGAAGCGGTGGCGGCGGTCCTGGACGCGGACTGGGTGGTGCTGGGCCCCGGCTCCTGGTTCTCCTCGGTCATTCCGCACCTGCTCGTCCCCGAGCTGCTGGACGCTCTCACGCAGACCAAGGCGCGCCGTGTGCTCTCCTTGAACCTGGCTCCGCAGCCGGGAGAAACCGAGGGGTTCTCCCCGCAGCGTCATTTGGAGGTTTTGGGGCGACACGCCCCTAAACTCGCCCTGGACGTGGTGCTGGCCGACGAGGCCGCCGTGCCCGACCGCGACTCGCTCACCGAGGCCGCCAAGCGGCTGGGAGCCGCGGTCGAGCTGGCGCCCGTGGCCCGGACCGACGGATCACCCCGGCACGATCCGGAACTGTTGGCCGCCGCGTACGACCGTATTTTTCGGATGCATGGAAGGATCGGCCCATGGCGATGACGGCAGCGGTGAAGGACGAGATCTCCCGGCTCCCCGTCACCCGGACCTGCTGCAGGAAGGCGGAGGTTTCCGCCATCCTGCGGTTCGCCGGCGGCCTCCACCTGGTGAGCGGGCGCATCGTGATCGAGGCGGAGCTGGACACCGCGATGGCGGCACGCCGGCTCAAGCGGGACATCCTGGAGATCTTCGGCCACAGCTCCGAGCTGATCGTGATGGCGCCGGGCGGACTGCGCCGCGGCTCGCGGTATGTCGTACGGGTCGTCGCGGGCGGCGACCAGCTGGCCCGGCAGACTGGCCTCGTGGACGGCCGGGGCCGTCCGATCCGCGGCCTGCCCCCGCAGGTGGTCTCCGGGGCCACCTGTGACGCGGAGGCCGCCTGGCGTGGCGCCTTCCTGGCGCACGGCTCGCTGACCGAGCCCGGCCGCTCCTCCTCCCTGGAGGTGACCTGCCCGGGCCCCGAGGCGGCGCTCGCGCTGGTCGGTGCCGCCCGCAGGCTGTCGATCGCCGCGAAGGCGCGCGAGGTGCGCGGCGTGGACCGGGTGGTCGTCCGGGACGGCGACGCGATCGGCGCCCTGCTCACCCGGCTGGGCGCGCACGAGTCCGTGCTGGCCTGGGAGGAGCGCCGGATGCGCCGCGAGGTGCGGGCCACGGCCAACCGGCTCGCCAACTTCGACGACGCCAACCTGCGCCGCTCGGCCCGCGCCGCCGTGGCCGCCGGCGCCCGCGTCCAGCGTGCCCTGGAGATCCTGGGCGACGAGGTTCCCGAGCACCTCGCCGCCGCCGGCCGGCTGCGCATGGAGCACAAGCAGGCGTCCCTGGAGGAGCTGGGTGCGCTCGCCGACCCGCCGCTGACGAAGGACGCGGTCGCGGGCCGGATCCGCCGCCTGCTGGCGATGGCCGACAAGCGAGCCGCCGATCTGGGCATCCCGGGTACGGAGGCGAACCTCGGCGAGGAGCTGGCGGACAACCTGGCGGGCTGACCCGACGCCCCGTCAACTCACCGGTGCCGGCCCCCGTTCGGGTGGTCGGCACCGGCATGTGCGTGTCCGTGCGGCGCTCTTGACTCGATCATCGTGTGACATGAGCCTGGCAGCCTGTTCGCCGCTGTGGCGGACCACCTCCAGGGGGGTTCATGAGACACAGAGCGAGATCGATCCTCGCTGTCGGCGCGCTCCTGCTCGGCGGAGCGAGCCTCGCACCCACAGCCCAGGCACAGAACGGAGACCGGGCGAAGTCCGACCCGGACGAGGTCAAGGTCTTCCGTGCCGATGTCACCCAGAAGCAGATTCCCCTGCTGCTCAAGGCCGGTCAGGACGGCCATGAACTCGGTGAGCGGCTGGCCGGGGGCGGCCGGGCCGCGGTCGAGGTCTACCTCACCGACAAGCAGGCGTCGCAGCTGCGCAAGCAGGGCGTCGGCCTCATCGAACACACCCTCTCGGCCAAGGCGCGGAACCGGGTCGCGGACGCCGCCCAGGGCGTGTTCCGCCCGTACAGCGGAAGCGGCGGGCTCAAGGAGGAGATCCTCCGCACCGCCCGGGCCAACCCGGGTCTCACCAAGGTCGAGTCCATCGGCAGAACCATCAAGGGCCAGGACATCCTCGCGCTCAAACTGACCAGGAACGCGAAGAAGTCGAAGGACGGGTCCAAGCCGTCCGTGCTCTACATGTCCAACCAGCACGCGCGGGAGTGGATCACGCCGGAGATGACCCGGCGTCTGATGCACTACTACCTGGACCACTACAAGACCGACAAGCGCGTCAAGAAGCTCGTCGACTCGACCGAGCTGTGGTTCGTCCTGTCGGCCAACCCCGACGGCTACGACTACACCTTCCAGGACCCCGGCAACCGCCTGTGGCGAAAGAACCTGCGGGACGTCAACGGCGACGGCGTCATCAGCACGGGCGACGGCGTCGACCTCAACCGCAACTTCGCCTACAAGTGGGGTTACGACGACGAGGGTTCGTCCCCCAACCCCACCAGCCAGACCTACCGCGGCGCGAGCCCCGCGTCCGAGCCCGAGACCCGGGCCGTGGACGGCTTCGAGAAGCGCATCGGGTTCAGGTACGCGATCAACTACCACTCCGCCGCCGAACTCCTCCTCTACGGCGTCGGCTGGCAGGTGGCCACCCCGACCCCGGACGACGTCCTCTACAAGGCACTCGCCGGCACCCCGGACAAGCCCGCCATCCCCGGCTACCACTCGCAGCTCTCCTCGGAGCTGTACACCACCAACGGCGAGGCGGACGGGCACGCGTCGAACGTCAACGGCCTGGCGATGTTCACCCCTGAGATGTCGACCTGCCGGACCGCTTCGAGCGTCGACCCGAACGACGCCTGGAAGCCCGAGGACTGCCAGTCGGAGTTCAACTTCCCCGACGACGAGAAGCTGATCCGGCAGGAGTTCGAGAAGAACATCCCGTTCGCGATCTCCGTCGCCGAGACCGCCGCGCATCCCGACAGGCCGGCCTCCGCGGTCGGGCTGGGCGCCGCCGACTTCACCCCGGCCGCGTTCTCCACGTCGTACTCCCGCGGCGCCGACCAGGAGGTCTCCGTCGTCGTCCGCAAGGCGGTCCGGGACAAGGAGCTGAAGTACCGCGTCAACGGCGGCCGTACGCTCGACCGGGCGCTGAGGCACTGGAAGGGCGGACAGACCTACGGCGGCGAGGACGACCTGTACTTCGACGAGTACCGCGCGAAGGTGCAGGACGGCCGGCCGGGCGACAAGGTCGAGGTGTGGTTCACCGGCGAGACCAGGGCCGGCAAGAAGGTCTCCAGCTCCCACTTCACCTACACCGTCGCGAAGCGGTCGAAGGCCGACACCCTCGTGGTCGCCGAGGAGGGCGCGGCCGCCACGCAGGCACGGACGTACGCGGACGCGCTGAAGGCGGCCGGCCACCGGGCGCTCGTGTGGGACGTGGCCACCCAGGGCGTGCCGGACGCGCTCGGTGTGCTCGGGCACTTCCGGACGGTCGTGCACTACTCGGGAACGAAGGGCCCGGCCAACCCCACCCAGCTGCAACTGCGCGCCTACCTCAACGAGGGCGGCCGGCTGATCGAGGCCGGTGAGCTGGCCGGCGGCAGCGTCGACCTCGGCGACGGCACCCCGTCGGACGACTTCAGCCAGTACTACCTGGGCGCCTACAGCCGTACCTCGACCAAGGGGGCCACCGGCTTCAGCGGCTCCGGCGCGCTCGACGGCGTCACCGGTGCCCTCGGGGACGCCCCCGGCAACCCGCTCGACAAGGCCGGCACCTACGGCGTCACCTCCGACGAGCTGCCGGCCGCCACCTATCCGCAGTTCAAGAGCGCGGGCGCGGGCGCGTTCGCCGGGACCGTCAATCCGTACGGGCCGTACGCCGGCGCCTCCATGGCCGCCGCCGTGCACACCGACGATGCCTACAAGCGCCTCACCCGCACCATCGACCTCACCGGTGTCACCGCGGCCGACAGACCGGCCCTGAGCACCCGGCTGCTGTGGGACACCGAGCCCGGCTACGACCACGCGGTGATCGAGGCGCACGTCGTGGGCGCGGACGACTGGACGACCCTGCCGGAGGCCGGAGGCGCCACGCGGGCGACCGTGCCGGCCGAGTGCGGGGCCGGGTTCCTGATCGGTGAGCACCCGTGGCTGAAGCACTACCTGACGCTCGCCGGCAACGCCTGCACCGCGACCGGCACCACCGGAGCCTGGAACAGCCTCACGGGCAGCTCCGGCGGCTGGCAGCAGGTGAGCTTCGACCTGAGCGCGTACGCCGGGAAGTCCGTCGAGGTCTCGATCGGTTATGTCACCGACCCCGGCAGCGGCGGGCACGGCGTCCTCGCCGACGACGCCTCGCTGCTCGTCGGCGGCGCGGCGAAGGAGACCGAGGGCTTCGAGTCGTCCCTGGGTCCCTGGAAGGCGGCCGGACCGCCCGAGGGCAGCCCGGCGGTCCTGAAGGACTGGACGCGCACCGGGACCCTGTTCCGTACTTATGGGGCGGTCGCCACGGACGACACCGTGCTGCTCGGTTTCGGTCTCGAACAGGTGCCGTCGGCGGCCGATCGGGCGGCTTTGTTGAGGAAGGCGTTCGACGCACTCGACAGGTGAGCGGAACCCCCTCTCAGGGGTGCACGAACGGGGTATTCCTCAAGTGAGCCGACCCGCTCACGAACGAGTGAAAAAGGTGCCAAGAGTGCCCGGCATTCCATGACAAGTACGGATGAATTCACTGCCGTTCCGAGGTGGTCCGTACCCCTACTGGCGGGTACGGACTGCCTGCCCGTGTATGCGGCATCTCGATGTCACTCAGGGGCCCTCGGAGAGGTAGGGTCGGTGGTGGTCGGGGACATCCCAAACAGAGCTCGCCGGCACCGCATGGCCGGCGTACCAACGAGGAGATCGGTTCGTGACGATCCGCGTAGGCATCAACGGCTTCGGCCGCATCGGTCGTAACTACTTCCGCGCGCTGCTGGAGCAGGGGGCGGACATCGAGGTTGTGGCTGTCAACGACCTGGGTGACACGGCGACCACCGCTCACCTGCTCAAGTACGACACGATCCTGGGCCGCCTCAAGCAGGAGGTCTCCCACACCGCCGACACCATCACCGTCGACGGTCACACCATCAAGGTGCTCTCCGAGCGCAACCCGGCCGACATCCCGTGGGGCGAGCTGGGTGTCGACATCGTCATCGAGTCCACCGGCATCTTCACGAAGAAGGAGGACGCCGCCAAGCACATCGCCGGCGGCGCCAAGAAGGTCCTCATCTCGGCTCCGGCCAAGGACGAGGACATCACCATCGTGATGGGCGTCAACCAGGACAAGTACGACCCGGCGAACCACCACGTCATCTCCAACGCCTCCTGCACCACCAACTGTGTGGCGCCGATGGCCAAGGTCCTCGACGAGAACTTCGGCATCGTCAAGGGCCTGATGACCACGGTGCACGCGTACACGAACGACCAGCGCATCCTGGACTTCCCGCACAAGGACCTGCGCCGCGCCCGTGCCGCCGCCGAGAACATCATCCCGA
This sequence comes from Streptomyces musisoli, assembly GCF_016741855.1. Taxonomy (GTDB): domain Bacteria; phylum Actinomycetota; class Actinomycetes; order Streptomycetales; family Streptomycetaceae; genus Streptomyces; species Streptomyces musisoli. The sequence continues at coordinate 360,342 of NZ_JAERRH010000005.1, forward strand.
CCACGACGGGTGCCGCGAAGGCCACCGCCCTGGTCCTGCCGCAGCTCAAGGGCAAGCTGGACGGCATCGCCATGCGCGTCCCGGTCCCGACCGGCTCGGTCACCGACCTCGTCGTCGAACTCGGCCGCGAGGTCACCAAGGAAGAGGTCAACGCCGCCTTCCAGAAGGCCGCCGAGGGCGAGCTGAAGGGGCTCCTCGACTACACCGAGGACCAGATCGTCTCCTCCGACATCGTCAACGCCCCGGCGTCCTGCACCTTCGACTCCTCCCTGACCATGGTCCAGGAGGGCAAGAACGTGAAGGTCATCGGCTGGTACGACAACGAGTGGGGCTACTCCAACCGCCTCGTGGACCTCACGGTCTTCGTCGGCGGTCAGCTCTGATCGCACACAGCGGGACCATGAAGTGAGAGCAGGGCCCGGGCAGCGCACGGCCGCGCTGTCCGGGCCCTGTCCCACGTACTGACCACGTCCTCTTACGATCAGGTGCACCACGAGCCCTCCTTTGGAGTCCACTCAATGAAGACGATCGACGAACTTCTCGCCGGCGGCGTGAGCGGCAAGCGGGTATTCGTCCGCGCCGACCTCAACGTTCCGCTGGACGACGGGACGATCACCGACGACGGCCGCATCCGCGCCGTCCTGCCCACCGTCAAGGCCCTCGCGGACGCGGGCGCCAAGGTGGTCGTCGCCTCGCACCTGGGCCGCCCCAAGGGCGCCCCGGACCCCGCCTTTTCCCTTGCTCCGGCAGCCTCCCGCCTGGGTGAACTCCTCGGCTCCGCCGTGGCCTTCGCGACCGACACCGTCGGGCAGTCCGCCCAGGACACGGTCGCCGGCCTCGCGGACGGACAGGTGGCCGTCCTGGAGAACCTGCGCTTCAACCCCGGCGAGACCGCCAAGGACGACGCCGAGCGCGGTGCCTTCGCCGACCGGCTGGCCGCCCTCGCCGACGTCTACGTCGGTGACGGCTTCGGCGCGGTCCACCGCAAGCACGCCTCCGTCTACGACCTCCCGGCCCGGCTGCCGCACTACGCCGGCCACCTCATCGCCACCGAGGTCGGCGTCCTGAAGAAGCTCACCGAGGACGTCAAGCGCCCCTACGTCGTCGCGCTCGGCGGCGCCAAGGTCTCCGACAAGCTCGCCGTCATCGACGAGCTGCTGGCCAAGGCCGACCGCCTCCTCATCGGCGGCGGCATGGCGTACACCTTCCTCAAGGCCAAGGGCCACGAGGTCGGCATCTCCCTCCTCCAGGAGGACCAGATCCCGGCCGTCACCGAGTACATGGAGCGCGCGGAGAAGAACGGCGTCGAGCTGGTCCTCCCCGTCGACGTCCTCGTCTCGCCGGAGTTCCCGGACCTGAAGACGAAGGCGCCGGCCAACCCCACGACGGTCGACTCGGACAAGATCCCCGCCGACCAGGAGGGCCTGGACATCGGCCCGAAGACCCGGGAGCTCTACGCCTCGAAGCTCGCCGACGCCGCGACCGTCTTCTGGAACGGTCCCATGGGCGTCTTCGAGCACCCCGACTACGCCGAGGGCACCAAGGCGGTCGCCCAGGCCCTCGTCGACTCGAACGGCTTCACCGTCGTCGGCGGCGGTGACTCCGCCGCGGCCGTGCGTACGCTCGGCTTCGACGAAAACGCATTCGGCCACATCTCGACCGGCGGCGGCGCCTCCCTCGAATACCTCGAGGGCAAGACGCTCCCCGGCCTCGCCGCACTGGAGGACTGACCTCAATGGCTTCTACTGATCTTTCCGGGCGCACGCCGCTGATGGCGGGCAACTGGAAGATGAACCTCAACCACCTCGAGGCCATCGCCCACGTCCAGAAGCTCGCCTTCGCCCTGGCCGACAAGGACTACGAGGCCGTCGAGGTCGCCGTCCTGCCGCCCTTCACCGACCTGCGTTCCGTGCAGACGCTGGTCGACGGCGACAAGCTCAAGATCAAGTACGGTGCCCAGGACATCTCGCAGCACGACTCCGGTGCCTACACCGGCGAGATCTCCGGCCCGATGCTGTCCAAGCTGAAGTGCACCTACGTGGTGATCGGCCACTCCGAGCGCCGGCAGTACCACGCCGAGACCGACGAGCTGGTCAATGCCAAGGTCAAGGCCGCCTACAAGCACGGCCTCACCCCGATCCTGTGCGTCGGCGAGGAACTGGACGTCCGCGAGGCGGGCAACCACGTCACCCACACCCTCGCCCAGGTCGAGGGCGGTCTGAAGGACCTCCCGGCCGAGCAGGCCGAGACCGTCGTGATCGCCTACGAGCCCGTCTGGGCCATCGGCACCGGCAAGGTCTGCGGTGCCGAGGACGCCCAGGAGGTCTGCGCCGCCATCCGCGCCAAGCTCGCCGAGCTGTACTCGCAGGACGTGGCCGACAAGATCCGCATCCAGTACGGCGGCTCCGTGAAGTCGGGCAACGTCGCCGAGATCATGGCCCAGGCCGACATCGACGGCGCCCTGGTCGGCGGTGCCTCGCTGGACGCCGACGAGTTCGTCAAGATCGTGCGTTTCCGCGATCAGTAGGACGAGCTGTGAGTAGGCGGTAGCGGCGATACGTCGTACCCTTGCGGGGGCGCAGCCGAGGTGCTGTGCCCCCGTCGTCCATCCGAATCCGAGGAAGTTGGTCCAGCCGTGGTTTTGGGGTTCTCGATCGCCCTGATCGTCTTCAGCCTGCTGCTGATGCTGCTGGTGCTGATGCACAAGGGGAAGGGCGGCGGCCTCTCCGACATGTTCGGTGGCGGCATGCAGTCCTCCGTCGGCGGCTCCTCGGTCGCCGAGCGCAACCTCGACCGGATCACGATCGTGGTCGGTCTGCTGTGGTTCGCGTCCATCATTGTCCTCGGCATCCTGATGAAGACGAACAACTGACGCACGTACGGTGCAAACGGGGCGTACGTCCCGCACAACCCGTATATTCCGCACGTAAAGCCCCGTGTTCGGTACGCGCTCCTGAGCGCGGCCTATCATGGGGCTTGCGTCTTGGTGTGGGGTCCGGTAACTCCAATCACTGGACGCGCGTTGGGCCTTACGTAGACTGAGGCGCTCGCGGCGAAGCGAAACGCCGACTCGCTTCGCGGCACCATCACGCAGGGAGTTACGACCGTGGCAAGTGGCAACGCGATCCGAGGAAGCCGGGTCGGGGCGGGGCCGATGGGCGAGGCCGAGCGCGGCGAGTCCGCGCCGCGTCTGCGCATCTCCTTCTGGTGCTCCAACGGGCACGAGACGCAGCCGAGCTTCGCCAGCGACGCGCAGGTCCCCGAAACCTGGGACTGCCCGCGCTGCGGCTTCCCGGCCGGCCAGGACCGGGACAACCCGCCGGACCCGCCGCGCACCGAGCCGTACAAGACGCACCTCGCGTATGTACGGGAGCGGCGCAGCGACGCGGACGGCGAGGCGATCCTCGCCGAGGCGCTCGCCAAACTGCGGGGCGAGATCTAGGAGTTTCACCGGCCGGGTGCCCGCGGGCGCCCGGCCGGAGCCGTATCCGCCACTCGGCGCCGACCGATTGTCAGTGGTGCCCTCTACGGTTCTCGTGAAGGCGTGAACCGCGAGGGGGAGTTGTGACGGCGGTCGAGGCGGCGGACGGGCATGCGCCCGCGTGGCGCGGGGGCTTCGGGCGGCTGTGGAGCGCCGCCGTGCTCTCCAGCTTCGGTGACGCACTGCGAGGGGCGGCGCTGCCGCTGCTCGCCGTCTCGCTGACGGACCGGCCCCTGCTCATCGCCGCCGTGACCGCCTGCGGCTATCTGCCCTGGATCGTCTTCGGGCTGCTCGGCGGAGCGGTCGCCGACCGTGTCGACCAGCGGCGCGCGATGTGGACGGTGGATGCGGTACGAGCGCTGCTCGTCGCCGCTTTCGCGGCCGCCGTGGCCCTCGGCCACGCCTCGATCACGCTGCTGGTTCTGCTGGCCTTCACGCTGACCGCGCTGGAGACCCTCTTCGACAACGCAGCCACGGCCCTGCTGCCCGCCCTGGTCGGCCCCGGGGCCCTCGGCAGTGCGAACGCCCGCCTCATGACGGGGCAGCGGGTGGCGGGCGGTCTGCTCGGCGCGCCGGTGGTGCCGCTGCTGCTCGCCGCCGGAACCGCCGCGCCGTTCGCGGCCGACGCGGCCACGTTCCTGCTGGCCTCCGCCCTGGTCGCCTCCCTGCGCGCCGGCGCACCCGAGCGTGAGCCGAGACCCGCGGGCAGCACCCTGCGCCGGGAGATCGCCGACGGATTGCGCACCCTGTGGCGCGACGGCGCCCTGCGCGGCCTGTGCGCCGCCACCGCCCTGTGCAACACCGGTGTCGGTGCCCTGGTCGCCACCCTGGTGGTCCTGATCACCGGCCCGCTGCACGGGGACACCGCGGGCTACGCGGCGGCGACCACCGCCTACGCCCTCGGCAGCCTGGCCGGAGCCGCGGTGAACCGCCGGCTCGCCGCCCGCCTGGGCCGGATGCGGGCCGTCCTGCTCGCCGGAACGGTGCAGATCGGCGCCCTCGTCGTCATGGGGACCGTGCGCAGTCTCGTCGCCCTGGTGGCCGCCATGGCCGTGTTCGGCGTCATGGGCATGGTGTGGAACGTCAACACCACGACCCTGATGCAGCAGCGCACCCCCGCCGGGATGGTGGGCCGGGTGGCCGCCGCGTTCCGCACCCTCGCGGTCGCCGGAGCACCCGTGGGCGCGTTGCTGGGCGGTGCCGCGGCCACGGCCTGGGGCGCCGGCAGCCCGCCCCTGCTGGCCGCCGTCTTCTTCGTCCTGTCCGTCACCGCGTTGATACCGGTGCGCAGGCCCGACGTACCAGTTGTCGCCCGTGAGGACAGCGCCTCCACCGCCCGTCCCGCGTGCTGATCAATTAGGTTGGGACCCGCAGCGGGACAGGTACCGAAAGAAGGCTGAATTCGGATATGAACGCAGACGGCCGTACCAGGCTCAACCAGACGCCCGAATGGACCGCGCTCGCCAAGCACCGCGAGGAACTGGCGGACGCGCGGCTGAGAGAGCTGTTCGCCGCCGACCCCGCGCGCGGCACCGGGTACACGCTCCGGGTCGGCGACCTGTACATCGACTACTCGAAGCACCTGGTCACCGACGAGACGCTGCGCCTGCTGCGCGAGCTGGCCGCCGCGACGGACGTCTTCGGCCTCAGGGACGCCATGTTCCGCGGCGAGAAGATCAACGTCACCGAGAACCGGGCCGTGCTGCACACCGCCCTGCGTGCCCCGCGGGACGCGGTGATCGAGGTCGACGGCGAGAACGTGGTCCCGGCCGTGCACGCCGTGCTCGACAAGATGAGCGACTTCGCCGGCCGTGTCCGCTCCGGCGCCTGGACCGGCCACACCGGCAGGCGCATCCGGAACGTCGTCAACATCGGCATCGGCGGCTCCGACCTGGGCCCCGCGATGGCCTACGAGGTGCTGCGCAGCTTCACCGACCGCGACCTCACGGTCCGCTTCGTCTCCAACGTGGACGGTGCCGACCTGCACGAGGCGACCCGGGACCTGGACCCGGCGGAGACGCTGTTCATCATCGCCTCCAAGACCTTCACCACCATCGAGACCATCACCAACGCAACCTCCGCGCGCAAGTGGCTGCTGGCCGCGCTCGCCGACGAGAAGGCGGTGGCCAGGCACTTCGTGGCGCTGTCGACGAACACCGAGAAGGTCTCCGAGTTCGGTATCGACCCGGACAACATGTTCGAGTTCTGGGACTGGGTCGGCGGCCGGTACTCGTACGACTCCGCGATCGGCCTGTCCCTGATGATCGCCATCGGCCCGGACCGCTTCCGCGAGATGCTCGACGGCTTCCGGCTGATCGACGACCACTTCCGCACCGCGCCCGCCGAGTCCAACGCTCCGCTGCTGCTGGGCCTGCTGGGCATCTGGTACGGCAACTTCCACGACGCCCAGTCGCACGCCGTACTGCCCTACAGCCACTACCTCTCCAGGTTCACCGCCTACCTCCAGCAGCTGGACATGGAGTCCAACGGCAAGTACGTCGCCCGCGACGGCAAGCGGGTCGACTGGCAGACCGGACCGGTGGTGTGGGGCACGCCCGGCACCAACGGCCAGCACGCCTACTACCAGTTGATCCACCAGGGCACCAAGCTGATCCCGGCGGACTTCATCGGCTTCGCCGAACCGGTGGCCGAGCTGAGCGGGGAACTCAAGGCCCAGCACGACCTGCTGATGGCCAACTTCTTCGCCCAGACCCAGGCGCTCGCCTTCGGCAAGACGGCGGATGAGGTCCGCGCGGAGGGCGTGCCCGAGGAACTGGTGCCGCACAAGACCTTCCAGGGCGACCGGCCGACCACGACGATCCTCGCCCGTGAGCTGACCCCGTCCGTGCTGGGCCAGCTGGTCGCCCTCTACGAGCACAAGGTGTTCGTGCAGGGCGCGGTGTGGAACATCGACTCCTTCGACCAGTGGGGCGTGGAACTGGGCAAGGTCCTCGCCAAGCGGGTGGAGCCCGCGCTCACCGAGGGCGCCGAGGTGCCCGGCCTGGACGCGTCGACCAAGGCGCTGGTCGCCGAGTACCGGAAGCTGCGCGGCCGCGGCTGAACCGGGGGCCGGGCCGCCGTGGCGATCTTTCCCGGTGCGCTTTTCGTGGCCGTCCCCTAGGGTTCCGGTGATCCAGGGGAGGAAGCACGCATGATGCGCAGGGGGTTCGCCGCGGCGGTCGCGGTGGCCGTGGTGGGGGTGTCGGGGACGGGCTGCGGCGGCAGGGACCACGCGCCGTACCCCGGACCCGGCGGCGGGCACGGCCGTCCCACGGCCACGGCGCGGGCCGTGAAGGAGTACGCCGGGACGTACGAGGTGCCGGAGCGGCTCGCGGCGGACGGGACGACCATCGTGGTCGGCGACTCCGAGGCTCCGGTGACCGTGCGCCTGTACGAGGATCCGCGGTGCCCGGTGTGCGAGGAGTTCGAGATCAGCGGAGGTGCACCCCAGCTGCGCCTGGCCTCGGTCCGTCGTGAGGTGAAGATCGAGTACACCCTCGCCTCCTTCCTGGACGGCCGGCTGGGCGGCTCCGGGTCCAGGAAGGCGGTCAACGCCCTGCGGGCCGCGTTGGACGCCGGCAGGTTCGCCGAGTACCACGACGTGCTCTACGCCCATCAGCCCGAGGAGAGCGTTGACGGATTCACCGACGCCCGGCTGCTCGAGCTGGCCGGGCGGGTCGAGGGGCTGCGCGGGCCGGCCTTCGACTCGGCCGTCAAGACCATGAAGTACCGCTCGTTCGTGAGCGCGGCCCAGAAGGTGTACGAGCGCGCGGGCGGGGCGAAGGAGCCGAACGGGCCGGGCACGCCGACGGCGGAGATCAACGAGGTACGCATTCCGGCCGAGTACAACGGCGTGCTGTTCGACGGAGACGTCTTCGGTCGCCTGCTGACCGAGATCCGGCAGGCCCCGGACACCTGGAACGACAAGGTCTTCGCCAGGCGCGGCGCCTGACCCCCGCCCGCGGCACGGTTACGCGGCACGGCGCCCCCGGCACCGGCGTTCGCGGCTCGGCGGCCGAGGCGGTGGCTTCCGTCGGGCACGGCCGTCCGCCGAGCCCGGCGGCACGCCTTCGCTCGCAGCCGGCCGCGTTCGCTCCCGGACGACCCCGCTCGCTCTCGGACGACCGCGCTCGCTCTCAGCCGACCGCGTTCGCTCCCGGACGACCCCGCTCGCTCCCGGACGACCCCGCTCGCTCTCGGACGACCGCGCTCGCTCGCAGCCGGCCGCGTTCGCTCTCAGGCCACCGCGCTCAGCGTGTCCGCGAGGCGGCGGCGGGCCGTCCGGGCCGCGGGCAGTGCGGCCAGTGCCGCCGCTCCCAGGACGGCGGCCGAGCCGAGCAGGAGCAGCAGGCCGGGGGAGGGGGACTGGGCGATCCCGGCACCGATGCCGCTGGAACCGCCCTGGGCGTCGATCAGCCGCCGGGCCAGCGGCAGTCCCAGTGCCGTGCCGGCGACGACGGCCGCCAGGGTCGTGCAACTCGTCGCCGTGACGGTGATCGCGGTGATCTGGCGTGGGGACATGCCGATCGCCCTGAGCGCCAGCACGTCCTGTTCGCCCTCCCGGACGCTGCCGCCGATGGCGGTGAGCAGCTCGACCAGCCCGATCAGGGCCAGGACGGCGATCAGCCCGGCCACGACACCGCGCAGCGGGGACAGCCCGTCGGCGGGGTTGGCCACGGGATGCACCTCCAGGTGCCCCTGGCCGGCCGAGGTGAGCGCGGCGGCCACCCGCTGCGGGTCGGTGCCGGGGCGCAGCCGCAGCTCGTAGAAGGCGGGGGACAGCTCCGGGTCGTTCTCGCGGAGGGTGTCCAGGGAGGTGGTCACGACCCGGCCGGCGTTGCGCGGTTCGAGGCCGCGGCCCACGATGTGCAGGATCTGCGGCCGGTCGCCCACCGTCATCCGGACCCAGTCGCCGACGCGCGCGTGCAGCAGGTCGAGCAGCCCCTGGCCGGCCACCGCCTCGTCCGGTCCGTGCGCGGCGCGGCCCTCGGCGAGGGCGTAGGGGTAGGGCTCGGTGCGGGTGCCGACGCCGCGCAGGGCGATGGTGCCGGTCTGGCCGGGGACCAGCGCGGCCACCTCGACCCCCGGATAGGCGGCGGTCACCCGGGAGTCGCGGCCGAGCACGGACCGTACGCCGGACGCGTCCAGGGCACCGTCCGAGCGGGCCGTCAGCGACGTCGGCAGCCCCACCCGCTCGGGACTGCTGTGGAAGCGGTCGATCGTGGTCCACGCGCTGAGCGCCACCACGATCAGCAGCAGCGGCAGCGTCAGCCGGGCCACGGTGGCCAGTGACCGGCCGCGCCCCGCGAACGCCTTGTGGCAGCCGAGGACCAGCGCGGCCGGCAGCCGCAGCCCGAGCGCCTGCCGGGCCGCTCCGGTCAGCCGCCCGCCGGCCGACCCGGACGTGCGGCGCGGCACCGGGACCGGTGGCACCCGTCCGGCACGCCAGGCCGCGAGCCCCGTGGTCAGGCCGATGAACAGCACCGCGCCCGCGGGCACCGCGACGACCGCCAGGGTGTGCCCGGGCAGCCCCTGCCACACCCCCACCGCGTCCCCGAGCCGCCCCGGGACCCGGCTGCCCAGCCCCTCCGTGAGGGCGGCCGCGGCGACGGCGCCGAGCAGGGCGTACGCCAGGTGCTGGAGCAGGAAGACCCGTACGACCTGGCCGGGCGTGAAGCCGATCGCCTTCAGTACGGACAGGTCCCGCAGATGCCCGCGGATCCGGGTGGCGATGGCCCCGTGCACGGCGAACCCCGCGGCGACCAGGGCCGCCAGCCCGAACAGCCCGAGGACCTGCCCCAGCAGCCGGTTGTCGCCCTGTGCCTCGGCGCGCGCCTGCTGCCAGGTGGAGACCTCGCCGACCGCGCCCGCGCCGAGCACGGTGACGGCGCGCTGCACCGCGTAGTCCGTGTCGGCCGGATCATCGAGCCGCAGCCCGATGACCTGGCCGGCCGGGGCGCGCACCGCGGACGGCAGCGCCCACACCAGCCCCGGCTGGTCGCCCGGGCGGTACGGGGGTTCGGCGCTGCCCGCGATGCCCTCGACGGTGAGGGTGCGGGCCGTGCCGGGCAGGGTCAGGGTGTCGCCGGGTTCGGCCAGCAGGGCCCGGGCCAGGCTGCCCTCCAGCACCACGCCGTCCGGCGCCGCCGGCTCCAGCCAGTGCCCCGCGGTGAGCAGGGGCCGGCCCACGGAAGGCAGGCTCGGGGTGGCGCGCAGCTCCACGGAGGCGCGGGTGCCGCGGACGGCGACGGTGGCGGACTCGGTCCGGTAGGGGCCGGCGACGGCGGAGACACCGTCCAGCCGGGCCAGTTCGCGGGCGTCGGCGGACGGCGCGGTGTGCAGCCAGACATGGGCGCCGCGCGCCTCGGCGAAGGTCCGCTGCCAGGGGTTGGTGGCGTACCCGAACAGGGCGGTGGCGAGCAGCAGGGAGGCGACGATGCCCGCGGTCGCCAGCACCAGGAACAGCGCCTCGCCGCGGTGGGCGCGCAGATCGGAGTGCGCCCAGCGCAGGGTGGCTCGCATGTCCCTGAGATCCAGCACGGTCAGTCCCTCAGCTCCAGCACGCCGGAGATCCCGCCGCGGCGGGACGGCGGTGTGCCGTCCAGGGCCGCGTCGTCGGCTATGCGGCCGTCGAAGAAGCTGATCACGCGGTCGGCGGCGCTGGCCAGCCGGGCGTCGTGCGTGACGAGCACGATGCTCTGCCCGCGCCGGTGGAAGCGGGACAGCAGCCGCATCACCTCGCGGGTTCCCTTGCTGTCCAGGCTGCCGGCGGGCTCGTCGGCGAGGAGCAGCGGCGGATGGTTGACCAGGGCCCGGGCGAGGGCGACCCGCTGCTGCTCGCCACCGGACAGCTCGCCCGGCATGCTGCGCTCCTTGCCCTCCAGGCCCAGCTCGGCGAGGAGCGCCTCGCGCTCGGCGCGCGCCTTCTTCGGCGGGACGCCGGCCAGCAGGGCGGGCAGCTCGACGTTGTCGGCGACCGACAGGTTCGACACCAGGTTGAAGAACTGGAAGACGATCCCGATGGCCTTGCGCCGCTCCACCGCCCAGCGGGCCTCGCTGAAGGAGTCCGTGCACCGGCCGGCGAGCCAGACACTGCCTTCGTCCGGCCGCTGGAGCCCGCCCAGCAGATGCAGCAGGGTCGACTTGCCGGCACCGGACGGCCCCGTGATCGCCACGAACTCGCCGCGGGCCACGCTCAGGTCGACCCCGCGGACCGCGTGGGCGGGCGCGCCCTCGCCGCGGTGGGTCTTCACCAGGCCCTCGGCCCGCAGCACCGGGGTGGTCTCGGTCCGCAGAACCGGAATGCTCTCGGCCCGCCGGGCCGGAGTGTCCTCGCTCATTCCAGTTCCTCCTGGCACCGCTCCAGCCAGTCGAGGTCGGCCTGCAGATGCAGCATGGCGCCCTCGATCAGCAGCTGGGCGATTCGGTTGTCCCGGTTCTCGGCCGCGGCCAGTTTCGACAGGTTGCGCATGGTGTTGAGGTACTGGCGGCGCTGCCGGTTGATGAGGGTGATCGGGTCGGCGAGGCCGCTTCGCGGGGCGAGGGCGAGCTTCATGAAGAACTCGTCCCGTACCCGCGGCTCGTCCTCGGTGTCCTCGAACCAGACGCTCAGCGCCTCACGCCCGGCTTCGGTGAGGTGGTAGACCTTCTTGTTGGGCCGGCTGGACTGCTCGACGTCCTCGCCCTCGATCAGCCCGGATTTCTCCAGGCGGCTCAGGGTGACGTAGATCTGGCCGACGTTGGGCTGAGGGTACGCGGCGCCCAGCAGTTGCTCAAGGTCCTGCTTCAGCTCGTAGCCGTGGGCCGGGCCGCGGGCGAGGAGTGCCAGGAGGGGCAGGCGCACTCGTGCTGTCCTCCTGTCTGCTCCATGTGCTCCAGGCCCTAGTATCGCGCATACCTAACGGGTATACATGGCCTCTGTCCCCGGGCGAGGGTGCCCGTGGTGCCGGTGTACAAGGAGGAACCTATGCGGTGGATGCACACCGCCGGTAGGGGCCTTCTCGTTCTCGTCGTGATCATGACCGGGTACGTCACCTCGGGCGCCCGCGCCGACGGGGGCCCGCCCGGCGGTCGCGGCCCGCTCACCCTGGCCACCGCAGGCGACCTCACCGGCTATCTCGGGCCGCTGCTGAAGGGCTGGAACCGCACGCACCCGGGTGAGAAGGTGACCCTGGTCGAGCTGCCGGACTCCGCCGACGAGACGCACGCGCAGATGACGACCGACCTGCGCGGCGGCGACCGGGGCCGGTTCGACGTGCTGAACATCGACGTCGACTGGACCTCCGAGTTCGCTGCGGCCGGCTGGATCCGCCCGCTGCCCCGCGACCGCTTCCCGCTGGACAGCTTCCTGCCGCCGGTCGTGGACACCGCGACGTACGACGGACGGCTGTACGCGGTCCCGTACGTCACGAACGCCGGACTTCTCCTGTACCGCAAGGACGTCCTCGCCAAGGAGGGCGTGCCCCCGCCGCGCACCTGGGCCGAGCTGGAGCGCGACGCGAAGACGATCGCGCCGAAGTACGGACTGGACGGCTACGCGGGCCAGTTCCTGCCCTACGAGGGGCTCACCGTGAACGCGGCCGAGGCCGTGTACTCGGCGGGCGGCACCGTCCTCGGGGGCGAGGGCAGACGGGTCACCGTCGACTCGGCCGCCGCCCGCGAGGGCATCGGTTTCCTCGCCCGCGGCCTCCGCGAGGGCTGGATCCCGAAGCGGGCGCTGACGTACAAGGAGGAGGAGTCCAAGCAGTCCTTCCAGGACGGCAGGCTGCTCTTCCTGCGGAACTGGCCCTACGCCTACGCCGTCGCCGCGGAGAAGGGCACGAAGGTCGCCGGGCGGATCGGCGCCGTACCGCTGCCCGGCCCCGACGGACCGGGGACGAGCGTCCTCGGCGGCTCCAACCTCGCCGTCAACTCCCACGCCCGGCATCCCGACTCCGCCGCGCGGCTCATCGCGTACCTCACCAGCGCGCCCGTCCAGCGGCAGGTGCTCATGCGGGGCGCGCTGCCGCCCGTGCGCGCCGCGCTCTACGAGGACCCCGCACTGGTGCGGCGGTTCCCGTATCTGCCGACCCTGCGCACCGCCGTCCTCACCGCCCGCCCGCGTCCCAAGAGCCCGCACTACGACCAGGTCAGCCTGGCCGTGCAGGCGGTCGTGCAGGACGCGCTCACCGGGCGGCAGACGCCGGGGCAGGCCGTGCGCCGGCTGGCGCGCGAACTCGACGCCATCGCTCGCGGCTAGTTACCTGTTAAGTAACGCCCCCATCACGACTGCGTTCGCCTTGCGGTGATTTGCCCAGGTTTGAGCCTCGGACTGGTCGGTAGCTTGCGTTCACTTCGTTGACACCTTGGCGCGCCGCCTACCTAACATGCATGCATAACAGCCCCCCTTCAGAGACAGGTCCACTGGGTTGAACAGGCATCATTGGTGGCGGGACGCGGTGATCTACCAGGTCTACGTCCGCAGCTTCCTCGACAGCACCGGCGACGGCATCGGCGACCTGGCCGGCGTCCGGGCCGGACTGCCGTACCTGAAGAAGCTCGGCGTCGACGGCATCTGGCTGAGCCCCTTCTACCCGTCGCCGCAGCACGACCACGGCTACGACGTGGCCGACTACCGCGACGTGGACCCGGTCTTCGGCGACCTCGCCGAGTTCGACCTGCTGATGTCGGCGGCCCGCCGGCTCGGCATCAAGGTGCTGCTCGACATCGTCCCCAACCACTGCTCCAGCGAGCACCCGTGGTTCCGCGAGGCCCTCGCCGCCGAGCCCGGCAGCCCGGCCCGCGCCCGCTTCCACTTCGCCGACGGCCGTGGCCCCGACGGCAGCGAGCCGCCCAACAACTGGCACGCCATGTTCGGCGGACCGGCCTGGACCCGGGTCGACGACGGCCAGTGGTACCTGCACATGTTCACGCCCGAGCAGCCCGACTGGAACTGGCGCGACCCCGAGATCCCCGACGAGTTCGACCGCGTCCTGCGGTTCTGGCTCGACCGGGGCGTGGACGGCTTCCGCATCGACGTCGCCGCCGGCCTGTACAAGCACCCCGAACTGCCCGACTCCGACGACCCGGAGGCCGACGCCCGCACCCGCGACTCGGTCAACCCGCTCGCCTGGAACCAGCCCGAGGTGCACGAGGTGTGGCGCCGCTGGCGCTCCACATGCGAGGAGTACCGCGCCCGCGACGGCCGCGAACGCCTGCTCGTCGGCGAGGTCTCCGTGCCCACCGCCCGCGAGCACGCCCTGTACGTCCGCCCCGACGAACTCCACCAGGCCTTCTTCTTCGACCTGCTCGGCGCCCCCTGGGACGCCGACGCCTTCCGCAAGGTCATCTCCGAGGCCATGCAGGACATCGCCGGCACCGGCTCCACGGTCACCTGGGTCCTCAACAACCACGACCAGGTCCGCACCGTCACCCGCTACGGCGAACCCGCCACCGAGGGCAGCGGACTCGGCGCCGCCCGCGCCCGCGCGGCCGCCCTGCTGATGCTGGCCCTGCCCGGCGCCGCCTACATCTACCAGGGCGAGGAACTGGGCCTGCCCGAGGTCGTCGACCTGCCCGACGACGTCCTCACCGACCCGATCTTCCACCGCACCGGCAGCCGCGCCCGCATCCGCGACGGCTGCCGGGTGCCCCTTCCGTGGTCCGGGCAGGCGTCGCCGTTCGGCTTCACCTCCGGCGCGGAGGGTGCCAAGCCCTGGCTGCCGCAGCCGGAGTACTTCGCCGAGTACGCCACCGACCGCGCCCTCGCCGACACCCGCTCCTTCTGGCACCTGTACCGCGACGGCCTGCAACTCCGGGCGTCCCTGCCCCAGCTGGGCGAGGGCACGCTCGAGTGGCTGGACGCCCCGCCCGGCGTCCTCGCCTTCACCCGCGGCGACGGCCTGGTCTGCGCCGTCAACTTCGGCACGGCCAACGCCCCCGCGCCGGTCTCCGGCACCCCCCTGCTCTCCAGCGGTCCCTGCCCGCCCGGCGTCCTGCCCGGCGCCACGGCGGCCTGGTGGCTCAACGAGATCTGATCATCCGTCCCCCAAGGAAAGGTCCGTCGACGATGATGCGACGACACACGACCCTGCTCACCGGCTGCACCGCTCTCGCGCTCGCCCTCGGCGCCACCGCCTGCGGCGGCGATCCGGTCTCCGCGGGCGGTGGCGACAAGGAACTCGGCGGCCAGACCGTCACCGTGGCCGGCGTCTGGTCCGGCAGCGAGCAGAAGAACTTCCAGAAGGTGCTGGACGCCTTCAGCGAGAAGACCGGAGCCAAGACCCAGTTCGTCTCCACCGGCGACAACGTCTCCACCGTCGTCGGCAGCAAGATCGAGGGCGGCAACGCGCCCGACGTCGTGATGGTCCCGCAGGTCGGCGTGCTCCAGCAGTTCGCGAAGAAGGGCTGGCTCAGGCCGCTGTCCCCGACCGCGCAGCAGACGATCACCGCCGGCTACGCACCGGTGTGGAAGAAGTACGGCAGCGTCGACGGCACCCTCTACGGCCTGTACTTCAAGGCCGCCCACAAGTCGACGGTCTGGTACAGCCCCGAGGCGCTCACCCAGGCCGGCGTCAAGCCGCCGAAGACGTACGACGAGCTGCTGAAGGCCGGGCACACCGTCTCCGACTCCGGTCTCGCCGCCTTCTCGGTCGGCGGACAGGACGGCTGGACCCTCACCGACTGGTTCGAGAACGTCTACCTCTCCCAGGCCGGCCCCGAGAAGTACGACGCCCTCGCCGCCCACAAGCTGAAGTGGACCGACCCGACCGTGGTCAAGGCGCTCACCACGCTCGGCAAGCTGTTCAAGGACAAGCAGCTCGTCGCGGGCGGCCAGAAGGAGGCCCTCAACACCGACTTCCCGGGCTCGGTGGAGAAGGTCTTCGGGCCCAAGCCGGAGGCGGGCATGGTCTACGAGGGCGACTTCGTCGCCGGCGTCGCCCACGACCAGTACGGCAAGTCCATCGGCAAGGACGCCGACTTCTTCCCCTTCCCCGCGGTCGAAGGCGGCAACGCCCCGGTCGTCAGCGGCGGTGACGCGGCCGTCGTCCTCAAGGACGGCAAGAACGCCAAGGCCGGCATGAAGCTCCTGGAGTACCTGGCCACCCCCGAGGCCGCGGCCGTGTGGGCGAAGGCGGGCGGCTTCCTGTCCCCGAACAAGAAGCTCGACCTCGCCTCGTACGGCGACGACGTCACCCGGGCCACCGCCGAGTCCCTGGTCGGCGCGGGCGACTCGGTCCGGTTCGACATGTCCGACCAGGCGCCGGCGGCCTTCGGCGGCACCAAGGGCGCCGGCGAGTGGAAGCTGCTCCAGGACTTCCTGCGCGACCCGTCGGACCCGAAGGGCACCGCGGCGAAGCTGGAGTCGGCGGCGGCCAAGGCCTACCAGGACTGAGCGACAGCACCATGACCGCCACCACACTCGAGAAACGGCAGGCGGGCCCGCGTGCCGCCGGCCCGGCGCCCGTGCGCCGCGGCCGGCGGCGCGGCCGGCTGATCGCCCTGCTCTTCGTCTTCCCCGCCCTGCTCCTGCTCGGCGCACTCGTCGTCTACCCGGTGCTGTTCTCCGTCGGCCGCAGCTTCTTCGACGCCTCCGGCACCCGGTTCGTCGGCGGCGACAACTACGCCGAGATGTTCCGCGACCCCGCCACGCTGAAGGCCATCCGCAACACCACCATCTGGGTGGTCGTCGCCCCCGCCCTGCTCACCGGCCTCGGCCTGATCCTCGCCGTCCTGGTGGAGAAGGTCCGCTGGGCGACGGCCTTCAAGCTGCTCCTCTTCATGCCGATGGCGGTGTCCTTCCTCGCCGCCGGCATCATCTTCCGGCTCGCCTACGACGAGGACCCGGACAAGGGCGTCCTGAACGCGGCCGTCGTCTCCGTCCACGACGCCTTCAAGGGCACGTCGACGTACCCCACCGCCCGCGGGCGCACCGGACTGCTCACGCAGGACCGGGACGGCTCGTACCGCACCACCGCCTCGGCGGGGGACTCGGTCACGCTCCCGATGGTCGGCGTCCTGCCGGGGGACCTGCCCCGCGACGCCTCGCCCGCCCGCACGGCGGCCGCACGCAAGGCCGGGCCCGGCGAACTGCGCGGTGTCGTCTACCTGGACTTCACCCCCGGCGGCGGAGGCGAGCAGGGCAAGGTCGACCCGAAGGAGAGCGGCCTGCCCGGGATGAAGGTCGAGGCGGAGCGCGACGGGAAGACCGTCGCGAGCGCGACCACCGCCGCCGACGGCTCCTTCCGCTTCGCCGGGCTGACGGCGGGCCCGTACACGGTGAAGCTCCCGGAGTCGAACTTCGCCCCGCCCTACCAGGGCGTCTCCTGGCTCGGCCCGGCCCTCGTCACCCCGGCGATCATCGGCGCGTACCTGTGGATCTGGACGGGCTTCGCGATGGTCCTGATCGGCGCGGGACTGTCGGCGCTGCCCCGCGACGCCCTGGAGGCGGCCCGGATGGACGGGGCGAACGAGTGGCAGATCTTCCGGCGGATCACCGTACCGCTGCTCGCGCCCGTACTCACCGTGGTCTTCGTGACCCTCGTGATCAACGTGATGAAGGTCTTCGACCTCGTCTACATCATCGCGCCCGGACCGGTACAGGAAGACGCGACCGTCCTCGCGACCCAGATGTGGCTCGTGTCCTTCGGCGGCGGCAACGACCAGGGACTCGGCAGCGCCCTCGGCGTCCTGCTCCTGCTCCTGGTGATCCCCGCGATGGTCTTCAACGTCCGCCGCTTCCGCAACAGCCAACGATGAGGAGTCAGCGATGAACGCCCTGCGGCGCTCTCTGGGCAACGGTCTCGTCCAGGCCGTCCTCGTGGTCATCGGCCTGGTCTGGCTCACCCCGCTGGCCGGACTGTTCCTGTCCTCCCTGCGCTCGTCCCAGGACAACGCGAAGGGCGGCTGGTGGACGGCGCTGTCCGGCCCCGGCCAGCTGTCCTTCGACAACTACTCGGCCCTGCTGAAGAACGCGGGCATGACCCAGGCCTTCTGGAACACCGTGCTGATCTCGGTGCCGGCGACCACGCTGGTCGTCGTCATCGCGGCCCTCGCCGGATACGCCTTCGCCTGGCTGGACTTCCCGCTGCGCGAGCCCCTCTTCCTGCTGGTGGTCGCCCTGCTGGTGGTGCCGGTCCAGATCGGCCTGCTGCCGGTGGCCAAACTCTTCGGCGCGCTGGGCCTGTTCGGCACGATCCCCGGCGTCGTCCTCTTCCACGTCGCCTACGGACTGCCCTTCGCCGTCTTCCTCCTGCGCAACTACTTCGCCGAGATGCCGAAGGAGATGCTGGAGGCGGCCCGGATGGACGGCGGCAGCGAGTGGCGCATCTTCACCCGGCTGGTCCTGCCGGTGGGCCGCCCGGCGATCGCCTCGCTCGCCATCTTCCAGTTCCTGTGGGTCTGGAACGACATGCTGGTCGCGCTGCTCTTCGCCGACAGCTCCTCGCAGCCGCTGACCGTGCAACTCCAGTCACAGATCCGCCAGTTCGGCAGCAACATCGACGTACTGGCGCCGGGCGCCTTCCTGTCCCTGATCGTGCCGGTGGTGGTCTTCTTCGCCTTCCAGCGGCACTTCGTCCAGGGCGTGATGGCGGGTTCGGTCAAGTGACCGCGCCCCGCCCGCGGCGGCCGACCCTGACCGGGCCGCCGCGGGCGGGGCGCCGTCGCGTCAGCCGTGGTAGTTGATGTAGCCGTTGCCGTCCCGGTCGTCGCGGGACTTGGTGTAGGCGTGGGTGTCCGCGTGGGCGCCGGACGGCTTGTACAGGTAGATGGTGTCCTTGTCGTTGTTCCAGATGAAGTTGCAGTTCTGGCGGTAGACGACGTTCTTGGCGTCCGAGTCGGTGCCGTGGCCCCCGCGCAGCGAGACGTAGTCGCCGGGCTGGAGGTAGTGGTTGGAGCGGAAGGTGAACTTGTTGGTGCTGGTGGTGTCCCTGACCACGTAACCCTTGAGGTTGATGGTCGCGGTCCGCGAGTAGTTCTTGATCGTCACGTACTCGCTCTTGCTGTTGCCCGTACGGCAGTTGTTGGAGTCCCGCCCCGGGGCGTCGTACTGGACGCCCTTGATCTTCAGGGACGAGGAGTACTCGGTGGCCTGGGCCGGGGCGGCGACGACCGCGAGCGTGGCGGCGGTGGCGGCGGTGACGGCGGCGGCCGAAGTGAAGCGTATGCGCATGAGGTGAGGTCCCCCCTCGGTGATGCGAACGGTGCGCCCAGGAGCTTACACAAAAGTTGAGTGTTGTATGAATGTTTCGTGTAAGTGGTGAAGGACTTGCCGAGGCGGCGTCAGCGCACACGACGAGGGCGGCAGGGGAGTCGTCCCCTGCCGCCCTCGTTCTGATCGTTCCTCAGAGGCTCACCGGTTCACGGCGAAGCCGGCGGATACAGCGACCGCGGCAGCTGTGAAGCCGCGGCGGAGTCCAGCAGCCACAGCGTGCGCGCACGGCCGTACGCGCCCGCCGCCGGAGCCTGGATCTCGCCCGCGCCCGACAGGGCGATGGCCGCGGCCTCCGCCTTGTCCTCGCCGGCCGCGAGGAGCCACACCTCGCGGGCCGCGCGGATCGCCGGCAGGGTGAGGGAGATCCGGGTCGGCGGCGGCTTGGGCGCGCCGTGCACACCGACCACCGTGCGCTCGGTCTCCCGTACGGCCGGCAACTCCGGGAAGAGCGAGGCCACATGGGTGTCCGGGCCGACGCCCAGCATCAGGACGTCGAAGGTCGGGACCGAGCCGTGGTTCTCCGGTCCGGCCGCCTTCGCCAGCTCCGCCGCGTACGCCTCGGCCGCCGCCTCGACGTCCGTGCCGTGGGGACCGTCGGAGGCGGGCATGGCGTGCACGCGCTCCGGGTCCAGCGGGACCGAGTCCAGCAGGGCCGCGCGGGCCTGCGTGACATTGCGCTCGGGGTCGCCCTCGGGCAGGTAGCGCTCGTCGCCCCACCACAGGTCGAGGCGGCTCCAGTCGATGGCGTCCCGGGCGGGCGCCGCCGCGAGCGCGGCCAGCAGTCCGTTGCCGTTGCGGCCGCCCGTCAGGACCACGGACGCGCTGCCCCGGGAGGCCTGCGAGTCCACGATCTTCGTGATCAGGCGGGCCGCGGCGGCCTGCGCCATCAGCTCCTTGTCGTGGTGGACGACCAGCTGCGGAGTGCTCACTTCGCCGCCGCCTTCCTCGCCGGTGCCTTCTTCGCGGTCTTGGCCGCCGCCTTCTTCGCCGGTGCCTTCGCGGCCGGCTCGGACTCCGCGGCCTGCTCGGACTCCGTGGTCGGCTCGGACTCCGCGGCCGGCTCGGCCGGTTCCTCCGCCGGCGGCTGACCCGCGGGCGCCTCGGCAGCCCGGCCGACAACCGTGTTCAGCCGCTCCACGCCGTAACGCAGCGCCGACGCGTAGGTGTCGTCCGGGTCCAGCCGGCGCAGTTCCTCCGCGATCAGCTCGGCGGTGTCCCGCCGGTTCAGCGCCACCGCGCGGGCCGGCTGGCCCTCGATGGACAGCGTCGCCAGCGAACCGTCCGCGCGGTCCAGTGCGATCGGGCCGCAGCTGGTGTCCATGCGGACGGCCGTGAGCCCCGGGCCCGGGGACGGGGAGCGCTTGACGGGCACGTCCAGCCGGTCCGCGAGCCACATCGCCAGCAGCTCACAGCTCGGGTTGAACTCCTCGCCCTCCACCTCGACGGCCTGCACCTCGCAGGTGACCTGGTCCAGGGCCGCCGCCAGCATCGAGCGCCACGGGGTGATCCGGGTCCAGGACAGGTCGGTGTCGCCGGGCGTGTAGGCCGTGGCACGGGCGGACAGCTCCCGCACCGGCTGCTCGGCGGTGTAGGTGTCGGTGACCCGGCGCTGGGCCAGCGCGCCCAGCGGGTCCTTCGCCGGGTCGAGCGGGGCGTTCACCGGCCACCACACGACCACCGGGGCGTCCGGCAGCAGCAGCGGCAGGACCACCGAGTCGGCGTGCTCGACGACCTCGCCGTAGAGACGCAGGACGGCCGTCTCGCCGGTGCCCGCCTCCGCGCCCACCCGCACCTCGGCGTCCAGCCGCGAGGACGTACGGTCGCGCAGGCTGCGGGAGACCCGCTTGATGACCACCAGGGTGCGCGAGGGATGCTCGCGCGAGGCGTCGTTGGCGGCCTTCAGGGAGTCGTAGGCGTTCTCCTCGTCCGTGACGATGACGAGGGTGAGGACCATGCCGACGGCAGGCGTGCCGATGGCGCGGCGGCCCTGTACGAGCGCCTTGTTGATCTCTCCGGCGGTGGTGTCGGTCAGGTCTATCTTCATGGCCGGCGCCAGCTCCGTCCGTCTCGTGCGAGCATCTCGTCCGCCTCCACGGGACCCCAGGTGCCCGACTTGTACTGCGCGGGCCTGCCGTGCTTGTCCCAGTACTGCTCGATCGGGTCGAGGATCTTCCAGGACAGCTCGACCTCCTCCGTGCGCGGGAAGAGGTTGGCGTCGCCCAGCAGCACGTCCAGGATGAGCCGCTCGTACGCCTCCGGGCTGGACTCCGTGAACGACTCGCCGTAGGCGAAGTCCATGGAGACGTCCCGGATCTCCATCGAGGTGCCCGGCACCTTGGAGCCGAAGCGGACCGTGACACCCTCGTCCGGCTGGACGCGGATGACGACCGCGTTCTGGCCCAGCTCCTCCGTCGCCGTCGTGTCGAACGGGGAGTGCGGGGCCCGCTGGAAGACGACCGCGATCTCCGTCACCCGACGGCCGAGGCGCTTGCCGGTGCGCAGGTAGAAGGGGACGCCCGCCCAGCGGCGGTTGTCGACCTCCAGCTTGATCGCGGCATAGGTGTCGGTCTTCGACTTCGCGTCGATGCCGTCCTCTTCGAGGTAGCCGATGACCTTCTCGCCACCCTGCCAGCCCGCCGCGTACTGCCCGCGGACGGTGCTGCTGCCCAGGTCCTTCGGCAGCCGGACCGCGCCGAGCACCTTCTCCTTCTCCGCGGCCAGCGCGTCCGCGCCGAAGGAGGCGGGCTCCTCCATCGCGGTGAGGGCCATGAGCTGGAGCAGGTGGTTCTGGATGACGTCACGGGCGGCGCCGATGCCGTCGTAGTAGCCGGCCCGGCCGCCGATGCCGATGTCCTCGGCCATCGTGATCTGCACGTGGTCGACGAAGGACCGGTTCCAGATCGGCTCGAACATCGTGTTGGCGAAGCGCAGCGCCAGGATGTTCTGGACGGTCTCCTTGCCGAGGTAGTGGTCGATGCGGAACACCTGGTCCGGCTCGAACACCTCGTGCACGACCTTGTTCAGCTCCTCGGCGGAGGCGAGGTCGTGCCCGAACGGCTTCTCGATGACCGCGCGGCGCCAGGAGCCGCCGGTCTGGTCGGCCAGGCCGTGCTTCTTCAGCTGCTGGATGACCACCGGGAAGGAGCGGGGCGGCACCGACAGGTAGAAGGCGAAGTTGCCGCCCGTGCCCTGTGCCTTGTCCAGCTCCTCGATGGTGGCGCGCAGCCGCTCGAATGCCTCGTCGTCGTCGAAGGTGCCCTGGACGAAGCGCATCCCCTGGATGAGCTGCTGCCAGACCTCCTCGCGGAACGGAGTACGCGCGTGCTCCTTGACCGCGTCGTGGACGACCTCGGCGAAGTCCTCGTGCTCCCAGTCGCGGCGGGCGAAGCCCACCAGCGAGAAGCCCGGCGGCAGCAGACCCCGGTTGGCGAGGTCGTACACCGCGGGCATCAGCTTCTTGCGCGACAGGTCGCCGGTGACGCCGAAGATGACCAGGCCCGACGGCCCCGCGATACGCGGGAGCCGTCGGTCGGCCGGGTCACGAAGCGGGTTCGCTCCGGAACCGGAAACGGGTGACAACTCAGCCCTCCGAGGGGGCCAGGCGCTCGAGCTCCGCCTGGGTCGACTTGAGCAGGTCGTTCCAGGACGCCTCGAACTTGTCGACGCCCTCGTCCTCCAGCACCTGCACGACGTCGTCGTACGAGACGCCGAGCTTCTCCAGCGCGTCCAGGTCGGCACGCGCCTGCTCGTAGGTGCCGGTCACGGTGTCACCGCTGATCTCGCCGTGGTCCTCGGTGGCCTCCAGCGTGGCCTCCGGCATGGTGTTGACCGTGTTCGGTGCGACCAGTTCGGTGACGTACAGGGTGTCCGGGTAGTCCGGGTCCTTCACACCGGTCGACGCCCACAGCGGACGCTGCTTGTTGGCGCCCGCGTTCTCCAGCGTGCTCCAGCGGTCGGAGGAGAAGACCTCCTCGTACGCCTGGTAGGCGAGGCGCGCGTTGGCGACGGCGGCCTTGCCGCGCAGCGCCTTGGCCTCGTCGGTGCCGATCCCGGCCAGGCGCTTGTCGATCTCGGTGTCCACGCGGGACACGAAGAAGGACGCCACCGAGTGGATCTTGGACAGGTCCAGGCCGTGCTCCTTGGCCTTCTCCAGACCCGTGAGGTAGGCGTCCATGACAGCGCGGTAGCGCTCCAGGGAGAAGATCAGCGTGACGTTGACGCTGATGCCGCGGCCGATCGTCTCGGCGATGGCCGGCAGACCCGCCTTGGTGGCCGGGATCTTGATCAGCGTGTTGGGGCGGTCCACGAGCCAGGCCAGCTGCTTGGCCTCGGCGACGGTCGCCTTGGTGTTGTGCGCCAGGCGCGGGTCGACCTCGATGGAGACCCGGCCGTCCTGGCCGTTCGTGGCGTCGAAGACCGGGCGCAGGATGTCGGCGGCGTCGCGGACGTCCGCCGTGGTGATCATGCGGATGGCCTCTTCGACGGTGACCTTGCGGGCGGCGAGGTCCGACAGCTGCTGGTCGTAGCCGTCGCCCTGGGAGATCGCCTTCTGGAAGATCGTCGGGTTGGTGGTGACGCCCACGACGTGCTGCTGGTCGATCAGTTCGGCGAGGTTGCCGGACGTGATCCGCTTGCGCGACAGGTCGTCCAGCCAGATCGCGACGCCTTCCTCGGAGAGGCGCTTGAGTGCGTCTGTCATGGAATTACATCTCCTACGTGTCGTAATGAGCGTCAGCGCTGGGCGGCGGTGAGGGATTCCCGGGCCTTGGCGGCCACGTTCTCGGCAGTGAAGCCGAACTCGCGGAAGAGCACCTTGCCGTCGGCGGACGCACCGAAGTGCTCCAGGGAAACGATGCGGCCGGCGTCCCCCACGTACTTGTGCCACGTCAGTCCGATGCCCGCCTCCACGGCGACTCGGGCCTTGACGGACGGCGGCAGCACGGAGTCCCGGTACCCCTGGTCCTGCTGCTCGAACCACTCCACGCACGGCATCGAGACGACCCGCGTGGGCACGCCGTCGGCCTGGAGCTGCTCACGCGCCTCGACGGCCACATGCACCTCGGAACCGGTGGCGATCAGGACCACCTGCGGCTCGCCGCCCTCGGCCTCGAACAGCACGTAGCCACCGCGGGCCGCGTTCTCGTCGGGCTCGTAGGTCGGCACGCCCTGGCGGGTGAGGGCGAGACCGTGCGGCTGGCCCTTGCCGAACTCCTTGGTCCAGCGGCGCAGGATCTCGCGCCAGGCGATCGCGGTCTCGTTGGCGTCCGCCGGGCGGACGACGTTCAGGCCCGGGATCGCGCGCAGCGAGGCCAGGTGCTCGACCGGCTGGTGGGTGGGGCCGTCCTCGCCGAGGCCGATGGAGTCGTGCGTCCACACGAACGTCACCGGCAGGTGCATCAGGGCCGACAGGCGCACGGCGTTGCGCATGTAGTCGGAGAAGACGAGGAAGGTGCCGCCGTAGATCCGGGTGTTGCCGTGCAGGGCGATGCCGTTCATCTCGGCGCCCATGGAGTGCTCACGGATGCCGTAGTGGATCGTGCGGCCGTAGGGGTTGGCCTCCGGCAGCGGGTTGCCCTCGGGCAGGAAGGAGCTGTCCTTGTCGATGGTCGTGTTGTTCGACCCGGCGAGGTCGGCGGAGCCGCCCCACAGCTCGGGGATCACCGCGCCGAGCGCCTGAAGCACCTTGCCGGACGCGGCGCGCGTCGCGACACCCTTGCCGGGCTCGAAGACCGGGAGCTTCTCCTCCCAGCCGGTGGGCAGCTCGCCCTTGCCGATCCGGTCGAACTCGGCGGCCCGCTCCGGGTTGCCGTCCCGCCACACCTGGAGGGACTTCTCCCACTCGGCCTTCGCCTGAGCGCCCCGCTCCAGCGCCTTGCGGGTGTGGGTGATGACCTCGTCCTCGACCTGGAAGCTCTGCTCGGGGTCGAAGCCGAGGACGCGCTTGGTGGCCGCGACCTCCTCGTCGCCCAGCGCCGAGCCGTGCGCGGCCTCGGTGTTCTGCGCGTTCGGGGCCGGCCAGGCGATGATCGAGCGCATCGCGATGAAGGACGGCCGGTCGGTGACGGCCTTGGCCTCCTGGATCGCGGCGAAGATCGCCGCCGGGTCCAGGTCGCCGTTGTCCTGGGCCTCCACGCGCTGCACGTGCCAGCCGTAGGCCTCGTACCGCTTGACGGTGTCCTCGGAGACGGCCGTCTCGGTGTCGCCCTCGATCGAGATGTGGTTGTCGTCCCACAGCAGGATCAGGTTGCCGAGCTTCTGGTGGCCGGCCAGCGAGGACGCCTCGGCGGAGATGCCCTCCTGGAGGCAGCCGTCACCGGCGATGCAGTAGACGAAGTGGTCGAAGGGGGACTCGCCGCGCGGCGCCTCCGGGTCGAACAGACCGCGCTCGTAGCGGGCGGCCATCGCCATGCCCACCGCGTTGGCGACACCCTGGCCCAGCGGGCCGGTGGTGGTCTCGACGCCCTTGGTGTGCCCGTACTCCGGGTGGCCCGGGGTCTTCGAACCCCACGTCCGGAACGCCTTCAGATCGTCCAGCTCCAGACCGAAACCGGCCAGGTAGAGCTGGGTGTAGAGGGTCAGGGACGAGTGGCCCGCGGACAGCACGAAGCGGTCGCGGCCGGTCCACTCCGGGTCGGCCGGGTCGTGCCGCATCACCTTCTGGAAGAGGGTGTAGGCGGCCGGGGCCAGGCTCATCGCCGTACCGGGATGGCCGTTGCCGACCTTCTGTACGGCATCGGCGGCCAGGACACGAGCGGTGTCCACGGCCCGCTGGTCCAGGTCGGTCCACTCAAGGTCTGTGGTGGTCGGCTTGGTGCTCACCCTGGGTCAGGGCTCCTCTCCACATGTCGGTCGCCGGTCGTCGGGGCATGCGCCCACCCGGCCGCCGACGGGCTTGTCGCCCACCGGCCGCTGTCGAGCCTACCCCCGTGAGGACGTGCATTTTTTCGAGTGTTTCCAGACTGCCGGGAGTGCGTACGATCCGCCTCTCGACTGGCCGGGACGGCATTTGGCACATGAATACGGAAGCGCTCATCTGACTGCTCAATCGAGCTTCCGCACGCACGTCGGACAGGCCCTTCGGACGCACGTCGGACAGGTCCTCCGCGCGCACTCGGACGGAGCCTGCGCACGCGTTCGGACCGAGCCGTCGCGCGCACTCGGACGGAGCCGTCGCACGGAGGCGGGCCGGGCCTTGGCCGCGGCCCCTGGGTCGAGCCTTTGTGCGCATGTCCGGGCGGCCCCGCCAACACGACCCCACCCCCGCGAAGGCCGGGGTATGGGCAACGTCTAAAGTGGCGTGGTACGCGCGAGCCTTTACCGGGACTTCACATGGGGAGGCTTGCTGGGATGTCTCTGTCAGGGGTGTGCGTGACGGCCGTCGAATCCCGTCCTGGGAGCACCTCCCAGGCCCTCGAGGCCCTGGGGGAGGGTGCGCTCGGTGCGAGCCAAAGCCCGGTCCACCGGCCGTTCGGGGCCCGTGTCAAGGCGTTCGTGGCGCTGACCAAGCCGCGGATCATCGAGCTGCTGCTCATCACCACCGTTCCGGTGATGTTCCTGGCGCAGCAGGGTGTGCCCGACCTCAGGCTGGTCCTGCTCACCTGCGTCGGCGGCTACCTGTCCGCGGGCGGCGCCAACGCGCTGAACATGTACATCGACCGGGACATCGACGCCCTGATGGACCGCACCTCGCAGCGCCCGCTGGTGACCGGCATGGTCAGCCCGCTCGAGTGCCTGGTCTTCGGCATCACGCTCGCGGTCGTCTCGACGCTGCTGTTCGGACTCACCGTCAACTGGCTGAGCGCCTGGCTGTCACTCGGAGCGCTCCTTTTCTACGTCGTCGTCTACACGATGATCCTCAAGCGGCGCACGTCGCAGAACATCGTGTGGGGCGGCATCGCGGGCTGCCTCCCCGTGCTGATCGGCTGGTCCTCCGTGACCAACTCGATGTCCTGGGCGCCGGTCATCCTCTTCCTCGTCATGTTCTTCTGGACGCCGCCGCACTACTGGCCGCTGTCCATGAAGGTCAAGGAGGACTACGCGCGCGTGGGCGTGCCGATGCTCCCGGTCATCGCCTCCAACAAGGTCGTCGCCCGCCAGATCGTCATCTACAGCTGGGTGATGGTCCTGGTCTCCCTGCTGCTCACCCCGCTCGGCTACACCGGCTGGTTCTACACGGCGGTGGCCCTCGCGGCCGGCGGCTTCTGGCTGTGGGAGGCGCACGGGCTCCAGAACCGGGCGAAGGCCGAGGCGACCGGCGCCAAGCTGAAGGAGATGCGTCTCTTCCACTGGTCGATCACCTACGTCTCGATCCTCTTCGTCGCGGTCGCCGTCGACCCGTTCCTGCGCTGACGCCCGCCGGGCGTATGTCACAGAGCCCTGCCCTCGCCAGTCGATCTACCGATGAGTAGCATCCTGGCCATGGCAGACACGCAGCAGGTTGACGCGAGGGCAGAGCGCAAGGTGTCCCGGCTCGCCCACCGGATCAGCGCCTTCGCGAAGGCGCATGGCGGTGCGGAGGGCCAGGTGGCCTACATCGGCGAGCGCGGCGCCCGCATCGTCCTCGTCGGCGAGGACGGCGGCTGGGGCGACCTGGTGGCGCCCTCCTACGCCATCGCCGAGCAGGCGGTGGCCAAGTCCGGCATCACGGTCCACGAGTCCTTCGACGGCGAGTTCGCGGCGAAGGTGACGACGGGCCCGTACGAGTGGAAGCGGATGGCCGGCATGCAGATCGGCGGCTAGGGTCTCTCGTCCGGATCGGGCCGAGCGCGGCATGATCCAGACGAAAGGGCCCCGGCCCCGCCGGTGCCCGTGGTTCGCCGGCCGCCGGTCCGTGGTGGCCGGCCGTGCCGCCGGGGCGGAGCCGCACACAGATGCAGCCCCGCGCCCCTTCGGGTCGGCCGCCGCCACCTCAGTCCGGTTCACCCGTTAGGACGTGTAGGGCAGCACAGCGCGCCCACGTCCCACGGGGAGCCCCGGATGATCGAAATGCCGTCCCTCGTGGACCAGTACTGCCACGGCGTGCTGCGGACGGAACTGGGCCTCGGCACCTTCGAGGCCCAACTGGCCCGCACCGCGGGACCGCCCGCGCCGGGCACCACCCTCTTCGACACCCAGACCGGCTTCGCCGTACGGCGCTGGTGCCCGCCGATACTCGGCCTGGAACCGCACTGCCCGCCCGCCCGCTATCTCGCGCGGCGCCGTGAACTCGGTGTGCTGGAAGCGGGCCGCAGGCTGCTGCGCGGCAGCGGCATCACGACGTACCTGGTCGACACGGGCCTGCCCGGCGACCTCACCGGTCCTACCGAACTTGCCTCCGCCGGAGCGGCCGAGGCCCGTGAGATCGTCCGCCTGGAGCTGCTCGCGGAGCAGGTCGCCGACACCTCCGGCACCGTCGAGTCCTTCCTCTCCAACCTCGCCGAGTCGGTGCACGGAGCCGCGTCGACCGCCGTCGCCTTCACCTCCGTCGCGGGCCTGAGGCACGGCCTGGCCCTGGCACCGGAGCCGCCGGGGCCCGGGGAGGTGCGGGGCGCGGCGGGCCGCTGGCTGGCCGGGCGGCGGGTCGGCGGAGCCCTCACCGACCCCGTGCTGCTGCGCCACCTGCTGTGGAACGCGGTCGCCTCGGGCCTGCCCCTCCAGCTGCACGCGGGACTCGGCGAGCCCGGTTCCCGCATCGACCGCACGGACCCGGTGCTGCTCACGGACTTCGTACGGGCCACCGCCGGGCTCGGCACCGACCTGGTCCTGCTGCACGGCTACCCGTACCACCGCCACGCGGCTCATCTGGCCGGAGTCTTCCCGCACGTCTACGCCGACTCGGGCGCCGCGCTCGTGCGCACCGGAGCCCGGGCCGCCACGGTCCTGGCCGAGATCCTGGAGCTGGCCCCCTTCGGCAAGATCCTCTTCTCCACCGGCGCCCAGGGCCTGCCCGAGCTGCACGTCGTCGGCGCCCGCCTCTTCCGGGAGGCCCTGGGACGGGTGCTGGGCACCTGGGTGGCCGAGGGGGCGTGGTCCCTGGAGGACGCCCAGCGGGTGGCCCGGCTGATCGCGGCGGACAACGCGCGCCGGGTGTACGGACTCGGATGAGCCGTCGAGACTGGGCGGATGACGACCGCATCCCTGCTCACCGGATTCCTGGACGCACTGAAGCCGCTGCGGCCCCGCGCCGTCTGGGCGCACGGCTCACTGGCCGGCGGCGACTACCAGGAGGGCCGCAGCGACCTGGACCTGATCGCCGTTCTGCCGGCCCCGGTGGACCTGGGGACCGCCCGCCGGCTGGTGGTGCTGCACCGGAGGCTGCGCAAGGAGCCCCTCGCGGCGAAGCTCCACTGCAGCTACCTCACCCCGGCCACCCTGGGCGACCCGGACCGCTCGCACCTCACCTGGGCGCACGGACGCGTGACGCGCCGGCCGGTCACCCCGGTCACCCGGCGCGAGCTGCACGACTTCGGCCGGGTGCTGCACGGTGAGCCACCGGCCGGGCTGCTCCCGCCGGTCCCCGACGGGCAGCTCGCCGGCTTCGTCGTACGCGACCAGCGGAGCTTCTGGCGGCCGGCCGTCGGCAAGGCCCGGCTGTGGCGGCAGGACGTCTGGGTGGATCTGGGCCTGCTGACCTTCGCCCGTGCCACGGTGACCCTGCGGGACGGGCGGCTGATCTCCAAACGGGAGGCGCTGGCCGAGCTGCCGGCGCTCGGCGCTCCGGCCGAGGTCGTCGAGGACATCGCCCGCCGGCGGTACGAAGCCCCCGCCCCCGCCCCGGTCACCGCCGACTGGCTCGCCCGCCGGGCCGGGCTGACCCGCGCCTATCTGGGCCCGGCGATCGACGCCCTGGTCACCACGTACGGGTGACTCAGGCGTGCGAGCCGACCGTCACCTCGGCCGAGGGGCCCGGCACGTCCAGCGCGGCCTCCGGGCGCTCGCGCAGCGACAGCAGGACGCGCAGGGTGGCGATCCAGATCAGGCACGAGCCGAGCATGTGGAGGCCGACCAGGACCTCGGGCAGGTGCGTGAAGTACTGCACGTAACCGATCACGCCCTGGGCCAGCAGGACCAGGAACAGCTCACGGGTCCGGGCCAGCGGGCCCTTCGGCGCGTCGACCGCCTTCAGCACGAACCACAGCGCGAACGTCAGCGTCACCACGATCCAGGCGAGCACCGCGTGCAGCTTGGCGACCATCTCCCAGTCGATGTGGATGCGCTCGACCTCGCTGGAGTCACCGGCGTGCGGCCCGGCCCCGGTCACCACCGTGCCGACCGCGATGAGCAGCACGGACGCGGCCACCAGGAACCACACCAGCTGCTGCACCGCCTTGCCGACCAGCGGCCGCGGCGCCGCGTCGCCCTCCCGCGTGCGCTGCCACGTCACCGTCGCGACGGCGATCAGTGCCGTGGAGAGCAGGAAGTGGGCGGCCACGGTGTACGGGTTGAGACCGACCAGCACCACGATGCCGCCGAGCACGGCGTTGCCCATCACCACCCAGAACTGGGCCCAGCCGAGCCGGGTCAGCCCGCGCCGCCAGGGCTTCTGGGAGCGCGCCGCGATGATGGCCCAGCCGACGGCGGCACACAGCACGTACGTCAGCATGCGGTTGCCGAACTCGATGACCCCGTGGAAGCCCATGGCCCGGGTGGTGGTCAGCGAGTCGTCGGTGCAGGTGGGCCAGGTCGGACAGCCCAGGCCCGAGCCGGTCAGGCGGACGGCGCCGCCGGTGACGACGATGACCACCGCCATCACCAGGGCAGCGAGGGCCGCCCGCCGGACGGTCCTGGGATCCGGGGTCCAGCGGTCGGCGATGAAGGCGAGCGGGTTGCGCAGGGCCGCTTCGGCATCGGCGCGGTTCAGCTTTGGCACGCGCACCATCGTAGGCCGCTGCTTGTGCATGCGTTCACGAGGGTCACTCCCACGCGCCGGGAGGGGTGGTGCGCACGCGTGCCCGAGGGGTCACTCACGCGCGTCACGACGGTCCATGCGCACGGGTGCGCGAGGGGCCGCTTCCGCGCGTCACGGCGGCCCACCTGCGCGGGCGCCCGAAGGTGCCGCCCCCACGCGGCACGGGGTCCACGCGGACGCGTGCCCGAAGGGGGCGCTCACCCTTGCTCCGCGCGGTCCGCCCCGTGTGGGCGAGGTCACTCCCAGCGGAAGAACTTCCCCGCGGCGGCCAGCCCGGCCACCGCCCACGCGGCGAGGATCCCCAGGTCGGCCCAGGGCATCCCGGCGCCGTGCTGGAGCACGTCCCGCAGGCCGTCCGACAGCGCGGAGATCGGCAGCAGCCCGAGCACCTGCTCGCCCGCCGACCCGAACTTCTCCAGCGGCACGATCACCCCGCCGCCCACGAGCAGCAGCAGGAAGACCAGGTTGGCGGCGGCCAGCGTCGCCTCCGCCTTGAGCGTGCCCGCCATCAGCAGGCCCAGCCCGGAGAACGCGGCGGTGCCGGCGACGAGCAGCAGCAGGACGGCGGCGGGGCTGCCGTGCGGGGACCAGCCCAGCGCGAAGGCGATGACGGTCAGCAGGACGACCTGGAGGATCTCCGTGACCAGCACGGACGCCGTCTTCGCGGTCATCAGGCCCCAGCGGGGCAGCGGTGAGGAGGCGAGCCGCTTCAGGACGCCGTAGCGGCGCTCGAAGCCCGTGGCGATGGCCTGGCCGGTGAACGCCGTCGACATCACGGCCAGGGCCAGGATGCCGGGGGCGAGGAAGTCGACGGCCTCGCCCTTGCCGGTGTCCACGATGTCGACCGAGCTGAAGAGCACCAGCAGCAGGGTCGGGATCACGACCGTCAGCAGCAGCTGCTCGCCGTTGCGCAGCAGCATCTTCGTCTCCAGCGCCGCCTGCGCCGCGATCATGCGGGGGAGCGGGGCGGCTCCGGGCTTCGGGGTGTACGTACCCGCGGTGGTCACGAGCGCAGCTCCTTGCCGGTCGGCTCCAGGCCGTATCTTTCCGTGGGACGACCCCCGGGCCCCCGGCCGGTCTGCGGGCGGGCCTGATTCACGAGCGCAGCTCCTTGCCGGTCAGCTCCAGGAAGACGTCTTCCAGGGTGTGCCGTTCCACCGAGATCCGGTCCGGCATCACCCCGTGCTGGGCGCACCAGGAGGTGACCGTGGCCAGCAGCTGGGGGTCGACCTTGCCGGCCACCCGGTAGGAGCCCGGGGTCAGCTCGGCGGCCGTGCAGTCGGCCGGGAGGGCCTTGAGCAGCGAGCCGACGTCGAGGCCGGGGCGGCCGGTGAAGCGCAGGGTGTTCTCGGCGCCGCCCCGGCACAGCTCCTCCGGGGAACCCTGGGCGATGACCCGGCCGCCGTCGATGATCGCCACGTCGTCGGCGAGCTGCTCGGCCTCGTCCATGTGGTGCGTGGTGAGGATCACCGAGACGCCGTCGGCGCGCAGGTCCCTCACCAGGTCCCAGGTGGCCCGGCGGGCCTGCGGGTCGAGGCCGGCCGTCGGCTCGTCCAGGAACACCAGCTCCGGGCGGCCCACGACGGCCATGGCGAGCGCGAGCCGCTGCTGCTGGCCGCCGGACAGCCGGCGGTAGCCGGTCCGGCCGCAGGAGCCGAGGCCGAGGCGCTCGACGAGGGCGTCGACGTCCAGCGGGTGCGCGTGCAGCTTCGCCACGTGCCGGAGCATCTCGTCCGCGCGGGCGCCCGAGTACACGCCCCCGGACTGGAGCATCACGCCGACGCGGGGCCGCAGCTCGGCGGACTGCCGCACCGGGTCGAGGCCCAGGACGCGCACCGTGCCGGAGTCCGGCTTCCGGTACCCCTCGCAGGTCTCGACCGTGGTCGTCTTGCCCGCTCCGTTGGGGCCGAGCACGGCGGTCACGCCCGCCCCGGCCACCAGGTCGAGGCCGTCCACCGCGGTCTTCGTGCCGTACCGCTTCACCAGGCCCCGGACCTCGATGAGCGGGTGTGGCGCGAAGCGTCTCCCGGACGGGGGGTGGTCGGAAGACGGGTGGACGGGCTCACTTCGCATGGGTCCAGAGTCTAGGGAGACCGCTTGCCCTCCAGGCGGCCGGGTGGGGGGTATTCCTCCTCACGTGGCCGGTGCAGCGGCAGCCATCGTTCGGCGTAGGCCACGGCGTCCGCCACCGGGAACAGCCGGACCTCCGCCGCGCCCACCCGCCCGCGCAGGACGGACCGGTCCCGTTCGTAGTCGTGCCCCAGCTCGTCGAACCGGTCGGAGGTGATCGAGACCTCGACCACCGTCTCCCAGCCGCCGCCGGGAGCGGGCCGCCCGACCTCCACGCGGGGCGCGGGTATCCGGTACTCGGCCAGGTGGAAGGCGGTGCAGGCGGCGTAGCCCGCGCCGAGGAGCAGCACCCGGGCGCCGAGCCGCTCCAGCCGGGCCAGCGGGCTGCGCTCGCCGAGCCGGCAGTCCGGGGCGTGCCCCTCGGTGATCTCCCGCGCGCGGGGGCCGAGCGCGGCGAACGAGGTCTGCGGGTGGGCGCTGCGCAGGGCGCCCGGCCAGGTCCGCACGGTCTCCGGTATCACGCCGACCCCGAGCGAGGGGGTGACCAGCGGGTCGTACGGGGGCATGGTGGCGCGGATCCGGTGCCACCACTCCGGGGGCACCGGCGGGTTCCCCCAGACGGCCGGATCGGACTGGTCGCCGGTCTGGGTGGGGACGACGAGCGTGCCGGACGGGCCGAGCGCGTCGAGGAGTGCCTGGACGACGGCGACCGCGCCGCCGTTCACCCACCCGAGTGAGCTGAGCGAGGAGTGCACGAGGAGGGTCTCGCCGGTCTCGACACCCACCAGTCGCAGGCCTGCCGCGAGGGTGTCGCGAGTGACAAGAGGGCCGGTCGGAGGGGGTGCGGGCATGGTCCGGGAGTCTTCCGGACGGGGCCTCGCGGCGCCACTGGATTACCCCCGGGAAAGCGCCGGAATGATCGATCAGAAGATCGTTTCCGCAGGTCGGATTAGGTATGCCTAAGTGACGCAGGGCACCGTTCGATGATCCGGACGTCGCTTGTCAGTCTCCGCGGAATTACGCAACAATGGCGTTGTGAAAAACGTCGGCGAGGCTCGGGAGACCCCCACGGGGACCCCCCAGGAGGAGCTAGCGACCGGTGAGCGCTCGACGCGCAACCGGGTCGCGCGGTCCATCCTGGACCACGGCCCGTCGACCGTCGCCGAACTCGCCGGCCGGCTGGGACTGACCCAGGCGGCCGTCCGGCGTCACCTGGACGCCCTGGTCGCCGACGACGTCGTGGCGGCGCGCGAGCAGCGGGTGTACGGCACGCGCACGCGTGGCCGGCCCGCCAAGGTCTTCGCGCTCACCGACTGCGGCCGGGACGCCTTCGACCAGTCGTACGACAAGCTCGCCGCGGACGCGCTCCGCTGGATCGCCGAGCAGGGGGGCGGCCCCGAGGCGGTCGCCGCCTTCGCCCGCGCCCGGATCGCCGCCCAGGCGAGCGCGTACCGCAAGGCGATCGAGGCCGTGACACCGGACAAACGGGCCGAAGCGCTGGCCAAGGCCTTGAGTGTCGACGGGTACGCTGCTACGGCGCGCAGCGCACCGGTCGGCGAGCAGCTCTGCCAGCACCACTGCCCGGTCGCCCACGTCGCGGAACAGTTCCCGCAGCTGTGCGAGGCGGAGACGGAGATCTTCGCCGAGCTGCTCGGAACCCACGTTCAGCGACTGGCGACCATCGCGCACGGCGACGGCGTATGCACGACGTTCATCCCCAAGACATCCACTGACGCACCTGCAAGCACGGCCGGGAGGAACCCCGCATGACTCTCCCCACGGAGACTGCCCACCCCGAACTCGAGGGCCTGGGCAAGTACGAATACGGCTGGGCCGACTCCGACGTGGCCGGTGCCTCCGCCAGGCGCGGCCTGAACGAGGACGTCGTCCGTGACATCTCGGGCAAGAAGTCCGAGCCGGAGTGGATGACGAAGCTGCGCCTGAAGGGCCTGAAGCTCTTCGAGAAGAAGCCCATGCCGAACTGGGGCTCGGACCTGTCGGGCATCGACTTCGACAACATCAAGTACTTCGTGCGCTCCACGGAGAAGCAGGCGGAGTCCTGGGAGGACCTGCCCGAGGACATCAAGAACACGTACGACAAGCTCGGCATCCCCGAGGCGGAGAAGCAGCGCCTCGTGGCCGGTGTCGCCGCCCAGTACGAGTCCGAGGTCGTCTACCACCAGATCCGCGAGGACCTGGAGGAGCAGGGCGTCATCTTCCTGGACACCGACACCGCGCTGAAGGAGCACCCGGAGCTCTTCAAGGAGTACTTCGGCACGGTCATCCCGGCCGGTGACAACAAGTTCGCCGCGCTGAACACCGCCGTGTGGTCCGGCGGCTCCTTCATCTACGTGCCGAAGGGCGTGCACGTCGAGATCCCGCTCCAGGCCTACTTCCGCATCAACACGGAGAACATGGGCCAGTTCGAGCGGACCCTGATCATCGTCGACGAGGGCGCCTACGTGCACTACGTCGAGGGCTGCACCGCGCCGATCTACAAGTCGGACTCGCTGCACTCCGCCGTGGTCGAGATCATCGTCAAGAAGAACGCCCGCTGCCGCTACACGACCATCCAGAACTGGTCGAACAACGTCTACAACCTGGTCACCAAGCGCGCCGTGGCCTACGAGGGCGCGACCATGGAGTGGATCGACGGCAACATCGGCTCCAAGGTGACGATGAAGTACCCGGCCGTCTACCTGATGGGCGAGCACGCCAAGGGCGAGACCCTGTCCATCGCCTTCGCCGGCGAGGGCCAGCACCAGGACGCCGGCGCCAAGATGGTCCACATGGCGCCGAACACGTCGTCGAACATCGTGTCGAAGTCGGTGGCGCGCGGCGGCGGCCGTACCTCCTACCGCGGTCTGATCGAGATCGGCGAGGGCGCCCCGGGCTCCAAGTCCAACGTGCTGTGCGACGCGCTGCTGGTCGACACCATCTCCCGGTCGGACACGTACCCGTACGTCGACGTCCGCGAGGACGACGTGTCCATGGGCCACGAGGCCACCGTCTCCAAGGTCTCCGAGGACCAGCTCTTCTACCTGATGAGCCGCGGCCTCTCCGAGGACGAGGCGATGGCGATGATCGTGCGCGGCTTCGTCGAGCCGATCGCCAAGGAACTGCCCATGGAGTACGCGCTGGAGCTCAACCGGCTGATCGAGCTGCAGATGGAAGGCTCGGTCGGCTAGGACCGCCCCATCGCCAGCAGACGTCTTACTCAGGAAAGAGAGCACTACGACAGCCATGGCTGAGGCCCAGAACTCCCCCACGCTCGGCTCCGCTCGCGCGGGGGGACCCCCACCGGTGGGTTCCACCACCGCCGGCTCGATCGCGGTCGCCGCGGAGTCGACCGTCGTCTCGCGCATGAGCGCGCCCCCGTCCTTCGACGTGGCGGACTTCCCGGTCCCGCACGGCCGTGAGGAGGAGTGGCGGTTCACCCCGCTGGAGCGCCTGCGCGGGCTGCACGACGGCACCGCCGTGGCGAACGGCGGGGGCGTGAAGGTCGACGTCCAGGCCCCCGAGGGCGTCATCGTCGAGACCGTCGGCCGCGACGACGCGCGGCTCGGCAAGGCGGGCACCCCCGTGGACCGGATCGCCGCCCAGGCGTACTCCGCCTTCGAGCAGGCCTCGGTCGTGACCGTCCCGAAGGAGACCGTCCTCACCGAGCCGATCCGCGTCGCGGTGCACGGCCAGGGCGGCACCGCCTACGGCCACCAGGTGATCGAGCTGGGCGCGTTCGCCGAGGCCGTCGTGGTCATCGACCACACCGGCGACGCGGTGCTCGCCGCCAACGTCGACTACGTCCTCGGCGACGGCGCCAAGCTGACCGTCGTCTCCGTCCAGGACTGGGACGACAAGGCCGTCCACGTCGCCCAGCACAACGCGCTGATCGGCCGGGACGCCTCCTTCAAGTCCGTGGTCGTGACCTTCGGCGGTGACGTGGTCCGCCTGCACCCGCGCGTGGAGTACGCCGGCCCCGGCGGCGAGGCCGAGCTGTTCGGCCTGTACTTCACCGACGCGGGCCAGCACCAGGAGCACCGCCTGCTGGTCACCCACAACACCCCGCACTGCAAGTCGAACGTCGTCTACAAGGGCGCGCTCCAGGGCGACGACGCGCACGCGGTCTGGATCGGCGACGTGCTCATCGAGGCCAAGGCCGAGGGCACGGACACCTACGAGATGAACCGCAACCTGGTCCTCACGGACGGCGCGCGCGTCGACTCGGTGCCGAACCTGGAGATCGAGACCGGCGAGATCGTCGGCGCCGGCCACGCCTCGGCCACCGGCCGCTTCGACGACGAGCAGCTCTTCTACCTGATGGCCCGCGGCATCCCGGAGCACGAGGCCCGCCGCCTGGTGGTCCGCGGCTTCTTCGCCGAGCTGGTCCAGCAGATCGGTGTCGCGGACATCGAGGAGCGCCTGCTCGGCAAGATCGAGGAGGAGCTGGAGGCGTCGGTCGCATGACCAGCACCTTCGTACGCGCCTGTGGGCTGAGCGAGCTGGCCGAGGACACCCCGAAGCGGGTGGAACTCGACGGCACGCCGGTCTCGGTCGTGAAGACCGAGGGCGAGGTGTTCGCGATCTACGACATCTGCTCGCACGCGAACGTCTCCCTCTCCGAGGGCGAGGTGGAGGACTGCCAGATCGAGTGCTGGCTGCACGGTTCCGCCTTCGACCTGCGCACCGGCAAGCCGTCCGGCCTCCCCGCGACGCGCCCCGTCCCCGTATACCCCGTAAAGATCGAAGGGGACGACGTGCTCGTCTCCCTCACCCAGGAGTCCTGAGGCACCCATGGCAACGCTTGAAATCCGAGACCTGCACGTCACCGTCGAGGCCGACAACGCCACGAAGGAGATCCTCAAGGGCGTCGACCTCACCGTGAAGCAGGGCGAGACGCACGCCATCATGGGCCCCAACGGCTCGGGCAAGTCGACCCTCGCCTACTCGCTCGCGGGTCACCCGAAGTACACGATCACCAGCGGCACCGTGCTGCTCGACGGCGAGGACGTCCTGGAGATGTCCGTCGACGAGCGCGCCCGCGCGGGCCTGTTCCTGGCGATGCAGTACCCGGTCGAGGTCCCCGGCGTCTCGGTCTCCAACTTCCTGCGCACCTCCGCCACCGCGATCCGCGGCGAGGCCCCGAAGCTGCGCACCTGGGTGAAGGAGGTCAAGGAGGCCATGCAGCGCCTCAACATGGACCCGGCCTTCGCCGAGCGCAACGTCAACGAGGGCTTCTCCGGCGGTGAGAAGAAGCGCCACGAGATCCTCCAGCTGGAGCTGCTCAAGCCGAAGATGGCGATCCTGGACGAGACCGACTCGGGCCTGGACGTCGACGCGCTTCGCATCGTCTCCGAGGGCGTGAACCGCGTCCGCGAGACCGGCGAGGTCGGCACCCTGCTGATCACGCACTACACGCGCATCCTGCGCTACATCAAGCCCGACCACGTCCACGTGTTCGCCGGCGGCCGCATCGTCGAGTCCGGCGGCCCCGAGCTCGCGGACAAGCTGGAGAACGAGGGCTACGAGGCATACGTGAAGGGTGGCGCATCCGCGTGACACAGCTGCCGGGCCTCCTCGACACCGAGGCGATCCGCAAGGACTTCCCCGTTCTGGACCGAGTCGTCCACGACGGCAAGAAGCTCGTGTACCTGGACAACGCGGCGACCAGCCAGAAGCCGCGCCAGGTACTGGACGCCTTGAGCGAGTACTACGAGCGCTACAACGCCAACGTCCACCGCGGTGTGCATGTGCTCGCCGAGGAGGCCACGGCGCTGTACGAGGGCGCTCGCGACAAGGTCGCCGCGTTCATCAACGCGCCGAGCCGCGACGAGGTGATCTTCACCAAGAACGCCTCCGAGTCGCTGAACCTCGTGGCGAACATGCTGGGCTGGGCCGACGAGCCCTACCGGGTGGATCACGAGACCGAGATCGTCATCACGGAGATGGAGCACCACTCCAACATCGTGCCGTGGCAGCTGCTGGCGCAGCGCACGGGCGCGAAGCTGAAGTGGTTCGGCCTGACGGACGACGGCCGCCTGGACCTGTCGAACATCGACGAGGTCATCACGGAGAAGACGAAGATCGTCTCCTTCGTGCTGGTGTCGAACATCCTGGGCACGGTCAACCCGGTCGAGACGATAATCCGCCGCGCCCAGGAGGTCGGCGCGCTCGTCTGCATCGACGCCTCCCAGGCCGCGCCGCACATGCCGATGGACGTACAGGCCCTCCAGGCCGACTTCGTGGCCTTCACCGGCCACAAGATGTGCGGCCCGACCGGCATCGGCGTCCTGTGGGGCCGCCAGGAGCTGCTGGAGGACCTGCCCCCGTTCCTGGGCGGCGGCGAGATGATCGAGACCGTCTCGATGCACTCCTCCACGTACGCCCCTGCGCCCCACAAGTTCGAGGCGGGCACGCCCCCGATCGCCCAGGCGGTCGGCCTCGGCGCGGCGATCGACTACCTCCAGTCGATCGGCATGGACAAGATCCTCGCCCATGAGCACGCGCTGACGGAGTACGCCGTCCAGCGGCTGGCGGAGGTCCCCGACCTGCGGATCATCGGCCCGACCACGGCCGAGGACCGGGGAGCGGCGATCTCCTTCACCCTGGGGGACATCCACCCGCACGACGTCGGCCAGGTTCTCGACGAGCAGGGCATCGCGGTCCGGGTCGGCCACCACTGCGCCCGTCCGGTCTGCCTGCGCTACGGAATTCCTGCGACCACGCGAGCGTCGTTCTATCTGTACTCCACGCCGTCCGAGATCGACGCACTGGTCGAGGGGCTGGAGCACGTACGGAACTTCTTCGGCTGAGAGGCGTGTCGACACCGTGCTGTGTTATCCCGGGGGACAATCCCCGGACCCCCGGCGGAAAGACCACGCCACGGACGATGGGATGCGAGGTTTGTCGTCGTGAAATTGGATTCGATGTACCAGGAAGTCATCCTGGACCACTACAAGAACCCGCACGGGCGTGGTCTGAGGGATGGTGACGCCGAGGTACACCACGTGAACCCGACGTGCGGCGACGAGATCACCCTCCGCGTGAAGTACGACGGCACGACGATCGCGGACGTCTCGTACGAGGGCCAGGGCTGTTCCATCAGCCAGGCCTCCGCCTCCGTGCTGAACGAGCTGCTGGTCGGCAAGGACGTCGCCGAGGCGCAGAAGATCCAGGAGACCTTCCTGGAGCTGATGCAGTCCAAGGGCCGGATCGAGCCGGACGACGCGATGGAGGACATCCTGGAGGACGCGGTCGCGTTCGCCGGTGTCTCCAAATACCCCGCGCGGGTCAAGTGCGCCCTCCTGAGCTGGATGGCGTGGAAGGACGCGACGGCCCAGGCACTGGGTGGCGCCGACGCCGAAAGGAAGACGGCATGAGCGAGACCGCTGAGATGAAGCCGGCCTCGGAGGAAGAGATCCGCGAGGCGCTGTACGACGTCGTCGACCCCGAACTGGGCATCGACGTCGTCAACCTCGGTCTGATCTACGGCATCCACATCGACGACGCGAACATCGCGACGATCGACATGACCCTGACCTCGGCGGCCTGCCCGCTGACGGACGTCATCGAGGACCAGGCCAAGTCCGCCACGGACGGCCTCGTCAACGAACTGCGCATCAACT
Source organism: Streptomyces musisoli (assembly GCF_016741855.1). Lineage (GTDB taxonomy): Bacteria > Actinomycetota > Actinomycetes > Streptomycetales > Streptomycetaceae > Streptomyces > Streptomyces musisoli. The sequence continues at coordinate 400,595 of NZ_JAERRH010000005.1, forward strand.
GGGTCTGGATGCCGCCGTGGGGTCCGGACAAGATCACGGACGACGGTCGCGAGCAGCTGAGGGCGCTGGGGTTCAACGTCTGAGAACACCTCGTGCGTGAAGCGGCGGCACCCCCGGGTGCCGCCGCTTCCGTGTGCGGAGCTTTCCGGCCAGGGGGATGTGTACGCCCGTACGCAACCGTTGTGTACGCTCGTACACATGGGTTACCTGACACTCGCCGGCGCCATAGCCGCCGAGGTCGCCGCCACGACGGCGATGAAGTACAGCGAGGGCTTCAGCCGGCTCTGGCCCTCGCTCGTGACCGCGCTGGGATACGTCGTCTCGTTCGCGCTGCTCGCCCTGACGCTGAAGACCGTCCAGATCGGCACCGCGTACGCCATCTGGTCCGGCGTCGGCACCGCGGCCATCGCCGTCCTCGGCCTGCTGCTGTTCGGGGAGGGGCTGGGACCGGCCAAGGCCGCCGGGATCCTGCTGATCATCGGCGGAGTGGTGGTGCTGAATCTGGGCGGGGCGAGCCACTGATGCCCCGCCGCCACGACCCCGAGCGCCGGCAGCGGATCATCGATGCCGCGATCCGGGTGGCCGGCCGCGACGGTATCGCCGGGCTGAGCCACCGCACGGTCGCCGCCGAGGCCGACGTACCGCTCGGCTCCACCACCTACCACTTCGCCACCCTGGAAGAGCTGCTGGTGGCCGCGTTGCGGCAGGCGAACGAGGGCTTCGGCAAGGTTCTCGCCGAGCTGCTGCCGGACGGCGGCCGAGGCGACCTCGCCGCGGACCTCGCCCGGGCCCTGGGGGAGTGGCTGGGCGGCGACCGGACCGGCGTGGAACTGGAGTACGAGCTGTATCTGGCGGCGCTGCGCCGCCCGGCACTGCGCCCCGTCGCGGCCGAGTGGACCGACCAGGCGGCGGCGCTGCTGGCCCGGCGCACGGACCCGGTCACGGCGCGGGCCGTGCTCGCACTGATGGACGGCATCTGCCTCCAGGTGCTGCTGACGGGCGGTTCGTACGACGAGGAGTACGCGCGGACCCTGCTGACTCGGCTGATCCCCTGAACCGGCGCCCGGCACGTGAGACGCGGTTCGCCCTCACCACCCCGCCCACGTTAGGTTTTCCTCCATGACCGAGTCTGCAACCCGTACCACCGGCGCCGTCGCCGCCGGCCTCGCCACGATCGCCTCCGACGGCACCGTTCTCGACACCTGGTTCCCGGCCCCCGAGCTGGTCGAGGAGCCGGGCCCGGCCGGCACCGAGCGGCTGACCGCCGAGCGGGCGGCGGAGCTGCTGGGCGGCGGCGCGACCGCGGCGACCGGCCCCGACGCCCGCCGGGGTGTCGAGGTGGTCGCGGTCCGCACGGTCATCGCCTCGCTGGACGAGAAGCCGCTCGACGCGCACGACGTCTATCTGCGCCTGCACCTGCTCTCGCACCGTATGGTCAAGCCGCACGGCCAGAACCTGGACGGCATCTTCGGCCACCTGGCCAACGTCGCCTGGACCTCGCTGGGCCCGGTCGCCGTGGACGACCTCGAGAAGGTGCGCCTGAACGCCCGCGCCGAGGGCCTGCACCTCCAGGTGACCTCGGTCGACAAGTTCCCGCGCATGACGGACTACGTCGCCCCGAAGGGCGTGCGCATCGCCGATGCCGACCGGGTCCGCCTGGGCGCGCACCTCGCGGCGGGCACCACGGTCATGCACGAGGGCTTCGTCAACTTCAACGCCGGCACGCTCGGCACCTCCATGGTCGAGGGCCGGATCTCCGCGGGCGTCGTGATCGGGGACGGCTCGGACATCGGCGGCGGCGCGTCCACCATGGGCACCCTGTCCGGCGGCGGCAACGTGATCATCTCCATCGGCGAGCGCTGCCTGGTCGGCGCCGAGGCGGGCGTCGGCATCGCGCTCGGCGACGAGTGCGTGGTCGAGGCGGGCCTGTACATCACCGCGGGCACCCGGGTCACCATGCCCGACGGCCAGATCGTCAAGGCCCGCGAGCTGAACGGCGCGTCCAACATCCTGTTCCGCCGCAACTCGGTCACCGGCACGGTCGAGGCCCGCCCGAACAACGCGGTCTGGGGCGGCCTGAACGACATCCTGCACAGCCACAACTGACGTACCCCATCCGGCCGGGCGCCCCCACCCCGTGGTGAGGGGCGCCTCGTCATGTGGGCGGGGACTGGGCGAACTCCCGTAGCGTCGTGAAGTCGGGCTCGCGCAGGCCGGTTCTCGGGTTCACGTGGTGGAGCAGGGCGGGGCCGGGATGGCGGGACAGGACGTACAGCGTGTCCGCCGGGCTCTGCTCGTCGTCCACCCAGGCGAACGGGCGACCCCCGGCGTACGCCACGATCGCCTCCGTCTTCCAGTGCACCCCGTCGGGCCGCTCGGCGAACAGGCCGGTGCCGAAGTCGACGTACGGCAGCTCGGGCAGGCCGAGGACCGGGGCGATCCAGACGTTGGCCTCGGCCATCCAGCTCGTCGCCCAGCACAGGTCGTAGCCGAGCCGGAGCAGGGCCGGGCCGTGCGCCGGGTTCAGCCAGACCCGCAGCGGACGCCGCCCGTACAGGGGCACCCGGATCGTCGTGTAGCCCTCGGGCCGGCGTTCCGGCTGGGCCGCGTACGGGTTGAGGGGGCCGTCGACGTCCAGGAACAGCAGGGGGCGGCTCACGGGGACACCGTACGGCAGGAAGGGTGGCCGGCCCCTCGGAATTCTCCTCGGCCGGCCCGAGGGGAGCGGGTGGGATGGGGGCCGTGGCCGCTCGCCGCCGACCAACCCGCGGTGGACGCCTCGTGTGCGTGTCGGCAGGTGCGCGGTGCGGTGCGTGGTGGGAGCCTCGTGTGCCGTGTCGGCAGAAGCTCGGTGCGGTGCGTGGTGCGCTGCCGGCAGGGCCTCGGTTCAGCTCGCGGTGAGTGCCTCGTACAGGGCCTGCAGTTCGTCGGTCGTCTCCCGGTCGGCGGGGAGCAGTGGTGTGCGTGGTGGGCCCGCGGGGAGGCCGAGGCGGGACAGGAGGGCCTTCGCGGTGACGGTGCCGGGCAGGCCCGCGTTCATCATCGCCTCGATGAACGGCGTGACGGCCAGCTGGAGTTCGGCCGCCCGGGCGGTGTCGCCCGCGTCGAACGCGTCCAGGATCGCGGCGATGTGCGCCGGTACGGCGTTCGCGACCGTGCTCACACAGCCCGCCGCGCCGACCGCGTACAGCGCCAGCACATGCTCGTCGCAGCCCGCGTAGTACGCCAACTCCGTCCGCGCCAGCACCTTCTGGGTGCCGAGGAAATCGTAGGAGCAGTCCTTGACGGCCACGATCCGCGGGTGCTCCGCGAGGCGGATCATGGTGTCCGGCTCGATGCGGGTGCCCGTCCGGCCCGGGATGTCGTAGAGCATCACCGGCAGCGCGCTCGCGTCGGCGACCTCGAGGAAGTGGGCGGCGACCGCATCCTGCGGCGGCCTGCTGTAGTACGGCGTAACCACCAGGACCCCGTCGGCCCCCGCCTTCTGCGCCGCGAGCGCCAGCTCCACCGTGTGCCGGGTGTCGGCCGTGCCCACGCCCGTGACCAGGGTGGCCCGGTCGCCGACCGCCTCCCGTACGGCCGCGACCAGCTCGGCCTTCTCCTCGCCGGTGGTGGTGGGCGACTCGCCCGTGGTGCCGTTGAGGACCAGGCCGTCACAGCCCTCCGCGACCAGCCGGGCGGCCAGCCGCCGGGCGCCGGCCAGGTCGAGGGCGCCCGCCTCGGTGAAGGGCGTGATCATCGCGCAGAGGGTGCGGCCGAAGGGCGCGGGCTTGCGTGTGCTTGTCATGGGAGTAGTCTCGGCAGCACATCGGTGAAGCTCTACTTAATTCTTCTACGAGGTATCGCTAAGAGATGCTGATGAGTCGGTGAGGTGGGCCGAAGATCCTGTGTCCAACTCGGCCCCTCATGGGTCACTATGGCCGGAGGGTCACCGACTCACGTCATGGGAGGCGCCATGAAGCTCGGCAAGGCACTGGCCACCGGCATCGCCGAGGAGCGGCCGTTCGTCGACGAAGAGGAACCCCTGCTCCCCGAGGAGACCGCCCGCACCGAACCGGCCGAGCCGGCCCGCGAAGAGGCCCCGGCCGCCCGATGAGGCTGCGGCTCCCGGCGGAACGCCCTACGGAGCCGCCGACCGGATACAAGATCGCCCACCCGGTGCTGTCCCAGGACGGCGGCCGGGCCGGGTTCACCGGTGTGTCGCTCGGCGGGGCGCTGCCCTACGGCGTCCTCGACGACGCCTCCTGCGTCTACGGCCTGCGACACCGTCCGCCCGCCCGCCGCTGCGACTGCGGCTTCCACTGCGTGCACGACCGGGCGGTGGCCGAGGCCCTGCTGTGCACCGCCGAGCACCGGGCGGCCGCCCTGCTGGAGGTCTCCGTCCTGGGCGCCTACATCCGCTTCGAGCGCGGCTTCCGCTACGCCCGGCAGCGGGTGCGCACCGTCACGGCCGGACCCTGCGGCTGCGGCGCCGCCGCCGTCGCGCTGGCCGACGCCGGCTGGGGCCGGCCGGGCTGGCGGGTGCTGGCCCCCCGGTGCGGCGGCTGCGCGCGCGGCCGTACCGCCGTCTCGCTCGCCGGGTTCGCGAGGCTGGCCGGGCAGGGTCTACGGGTTCTCGCCGGGGCCGCGAGCCCCGGGCTCGCGGAGTTGTCGTCCGCCGACGGACTGGGCGTACCCGAACTGGTCGCGGAGGCCGCGCTGTTGCAGGCACGGCTCGACTGGTTCCAGTCCCAACTCGCACGCCTCGGTGAGCGCGGGACCGGCGGTGAGCACGGCTAAGGACCTTCGGCCCGGGTACCCGGAGGTTCCGCACAGGAAGGAGGCGGAACACCGTGACCGTGACCCCGCAGACGCGGACGCAGACGCAGACGCGGACGCAGACACGGCCCGCGGCCGACGGACACCCCTCCACGGGCGAACTCGTCGGCCGGGCCACCGAACAGCTCTCCCGGCTGCTGCGACAGGAGGTCGCCCTCGCCAAGGAGGAGCTGACCGAGAAGGGACGCCGGGCCGGACGCGGCGGCGGACTGCTGGGCGCGGCGGGCGCCGTCGGCTATGTCGGGCTGATCGTCCTGGCCGGAGCGGCCACCGCCGCCCTCGGTCTCGTGCTGCCGGTGTGGGCGGCGGCGCTCGTCGTGGCCGCGGTGTTCTTCGCCGTGGCCGGGCTGCTGGCCGCGACCGGCCGCGCCCAGCTGCGCCGCGCCGCGCCGCCCACGCCCGAGGAGACCCTCGGCAGCGTCAGGGCGGACGTCGACGTGATCAGGGAAAGGGCACACCGATGAGGCACAGCAATCCGCACGGCTCGGGCGCCAAGGGCCCCGACGAGCTGCGGCGGCAGATCGAGCACACCCGGAGCCAGCTCGGTGACACCGTCGCCCAGCTGGTGGGCCGGGCCGATGTGAAGGGCCGGGCCCGGGCGCGGGCCGCCGACCTGAAGGACAAGGCCGGCGCCATGACCGTCCAGCTGCGCTCCGGCGCCGCCCACGCCGGGCACGGCATGCAGGACCGGGCGGCCAGGGCGGGCCACCAGGTGCAGGACCGGGCGGCCAAGGCCGGGCACCTGATGCAGGACCGCGCCGTCCGGGCCGGCCACAACGCCCAGGAACGGATGGCGAAGGCCGGCCATCTGATGCAGGAGCGGGCCGGCCACGGCGGGCACGTCCTACAGGACCGGGCGGCCCACGCCGGTCACACCGTGCAGCACGACCTGCGCGTGCCGCGCCCGGTGCGGACGGCCATGGACGCCGCGATGCGCCATCCCAAGCCGGTGCTGATCGCGGGCGCGGCGGGGGCCGCCGTCGTCGGCGCGGCCGTCATCTGGCGCAGGATCGACCGCCGGCGGTGAGCACGGGGCGGCGGGACCGGCCGGGCACGGAGCCCGGCCGGTCCCGCCGCCGTGTCACGGACGGAAGCGCGGCCGTGTCGCGGACGGAAGCGCGGCCGTGTCACGGACGGAAGTGCGGCCGTGTCACGGACGGAAGTGCGGCCGTGTCACGGACGGAACCGCAGGACCTGCGGGTCGTGGTCGCTTATCTGGTCGTTGAACTCCGAGTTGACGTGCACGCTGTCGTACTCGAAGTCGCAGCCGCGCCGGATCGCCGGACTGACCAGGATCTGGTCGAGGACCTGCTGGTTGCCCTGGTAGTCGTAGGTGTAACGCTCGCTCTTCGGCAGCGACTTGATCGCCGACCACAGCTCGCCGTCGCCCTCGAGGATCTTCGCGGTCCCGGAGAACTCGAAGTCGTTCATGTCGCCGAGCGCGATGACGTTCGCGTTCTTCTGCACGGACAGGATGTCCTTGACGAACGCGTTCACCACGGTCGCCTGCGCGTGGCGCTGGATCTCCGAGCTGCGCACCGGCGGCTGGTACTGCGAGGTCAGACCCTGGTCGCCGCCCTTGGAGTTGAGGTGGTTGGCGATCACGAACACCGTCTTGCCGCGGAAGACGAACTCGCCGGCCAGCGGCTTGCGGCTGCTCTTCCAGGCCGCGTCGGCCGGCTCGATCCGGCCCGGCGATACGGTGAGCCCGGCCTTGCCGTGCACCTTGGTGACGCCGACCGCGGTGGTCGAGTCGCCGCCCGCGCGGTCCACGAAGGACACCCGCTCCGGGTTGAACAGGAACACCTGGCGGATGTTGCCGCCCGGCTCGCCGCCGTCCTGGTCGTTGACCGGGTCGATGGCGCGCCAGTCGTACTTCGGGCCGCCGGCCGCGACGATCGCGTCGATCAGCTTGTTCACGGTCACGCTCGCGCCGACCGTGCCGTCGTCCTTGGCGCCGTTGTCGTCCTGGATCTCCTCCAGGGACACGATGTCCGGCGACTGCAGGTTGTTCACGATCGAGGAGGCGTGCTTGTCGAAGGTGGCGTCCGACGGGTCGAGGTTCTCGACGTTGTACGTCGCCACGGCCAGCTCGCGGCTCGACTGCTTCTGCGTGGTCTCGCGCTCCAGGCCGCCGCTCTCCAGCGTGCCCAGCTTGCTCGCGACGAGGGTGTAACCGCCGAACTGGTTGAAGTCCAGCGGGCCGGTGGTGGTGCCGCCCAGGGTGTCGCCGACGTTCGCCTTGGGGAAGTCGGCGGTGGAGCCCAGCGACTGGATCTGGAGCCGGCCGGTGTTCTGCGACTCGTAGGAGCCGTACACCGTGCCGCCGCGGCGGTTGCGGTGCTCCCACGGCTTCACCGTGACCCACAGCTCGCTGTACGGGTCGGTGGCGGTGACCACACGGGCGTCGGCGACCTGGACGGTCATGCCCTCCAGGGACTCGTAGTAGTCCAGGGCGTACTTCGACGGGTCCAGGGTCAGGCCGTTGACGGAGCCGCTCGACGCGGTGTCGCCGGCCGGGGTGTAGTCGCCCGGGACCGAGTCCTCGTCGACGACGGCCGGCGCGGGCACCGCGTTGCCCGTGGAGACGGTGGTGACCGCCGGCTTGGTGATCTCCGTCAGCGACTGGTTGCCGGACGAGGCGCCGCCCGGGACGTACTCGGAGACCGTACCGGTCACCGTCACCGAGTCGCCGACCGCGACCTTCGGCGTGGAGCTGGTGAAGACGAACACGCCCTCGCTGGTGGCGGGGTTGTCGTCGGGCGTCGGATCCTGCATCCAGAAGCCCTTGGAGGAGCCGTAGGTGCGCGTGGCCGTGACGATGCCGGGCACGTCGGTCACCTTCTGCCCGGCGAACGGGGACATCCGGGTCGTGCCCTGGATGTCGTGGACGCGCACCGAGTCGGCGTGCGCGGGAGAGGTGAGGACGACGGCGGACGCCGCGCTGCAGACGGCGGCGACGGTGAGCGCGGCGAGGCGCGCGGAAGACCTGCTCGGCAAGGGATTCCCTCCGGGGACGTACGTGAGCGCCGGGACGAGGGTGGAACGGGAGCGTGCGGGGCTCGTAGCCCTCTGTGACACGCATAGAGCCGAGTGAACAGTTGTCCCCCCAACTTCTACGCGCGTCAATCTCCTGCCTGGCCCCGGGAGTTGTCAAGGTTTCGGCCATGTACGGCCGCTGACGGGGAGATGAACCGGGCGGCATGGGTGGAAATCCGTCTAGGCTGAGCGGCTGAGCCCGTTTCACGGTCCGAGGAGAACCAGCCGATGTCAGACAGCTCCCCCCTGCCGCCCGTGCGGCTGCACCCCGAAGCGGAGCTGGCGCGCGCCGCGCTGTCCACACCGTTGCTCTCCCGCGCCGCGCGCCTCGCCCGCTGGGCCGGCCCCGAGACCCGCGTGGACGCCGGCGGCGGACTGGCCGAGGAGCAGCTGCCGGCCGCCGCCGGCCTGCTCGGACTCACCGGGGACGACGCCGCCGCGTACGCCAGTGAGGCCTGGCGGGTCGCCGTGGACGCCGGCCTGGTCGAGATCGTGGACGAGGAGGCCGGCACCGTCCGCGCGGGCGAGGAGCTGGCGCTGCTCACCGGCGGCTCACCGCAGGACGTGCTCACCGTCTGGCTCGCCGCGCTGGAGACCGTCGTCGCCGACGCGGCCGTCCCCGACCTGGACGACCTGGTCGACGCGCTGGAAGAGGGCGGCGAGGTCGATTTCTCGTCACTCGACTGGGACCCGCGGGCCGAGGCGGAGTTCCTCGACGGCGTCCTCGGCAACCTCTACCTGCTGACCGTCGGTGAGGACGGGCCCGGCGAGGGCTCCGTCCCGCTGCCCGCCCTCGCCGCCTCCATGATCGTGCCCGACGGCATGAGCGAACCCACCAACGACGTCCTGGAGCAGGTCTCCGACGCGATGATGCGGCTGGACGACTGCTTCCGGGCGCTGGAACCGGTCGGACTGGTGGAGTACCAGCCGGTGGACGAGGCCCTGATGGCCGACGCCGACGAGGAGCCCGCGGCGCCCGTGGACGACATCGACGTCTCCCGCTACGGCATGGTCCGGCTCACCCCGCTCGGCGTGTACGGCCTGCGGGCACGGCTGCTGGAGGCCGGCTTCGAGGTGCCGACCGTCGGTGAGCTGACCGACAAGGGCGCGGACGTGCTGCTCGACGGCACCGCCCGGTTCGGCCGGTCCGCCGCCCGCGCCGAGACCGAGCAGTGGCTCGGCCGCCGCGAACCCCTCGCGGCGGCACGGGAACTGCTGGCGGCGGCCCGCGGTGCGGACGCGGGCGCCCCGCTGCGCCGGCTGCGCTGCCAGCAGGCGCTGTCACTGCTGGGCCCCGAGGCCGAACCCGCACTGCGGGAGGTGCTGGACGACCCCGAACTGGGCGGGCTCGCCCGGGTGTGGCTGAGCGAGCGCGGAGCCGCGGGCGTGCCCGCGCCGTCCCAGGACATGGTGTTCTGGCTGACCGTCGACACCTTGGCCGCACAGCTCCGGGCCGAGGGCAACTCCGACGAACTCCAGGCCCTGGTGGAGGGGCTGGCGGCACAGCACAGCGGGTTCTTCGCGGCCGCCTGGCGGGTGGAGCACCCCGCCACCGCGGAGGTCCTGGACGCGATGGGCCGGCTGCACCCGGACAAGAAGGTGGCCAAGGAGGCGCGGAAGGCGGCGTTCAAGGCGCGGTCCCAGCACGGCGGATGAGTGCCGGGGGGAAGGTGCCCTTGTCCCGGCCATGGTCCGGCGCATACGGATTCATGGAACAGGCACCCCGGTGGTAGCGCGGTGTTCAACTCCCGTTCAGCAGTGGGCGGGAGCGTGTGCGCCGAACCGAGGCCCCCCACCCTCCACGGCACTGCCACCGTCGTCACAGGAGACACCATGTCGCTCACCCGCAGGGACTTCGCCAGAAAATCCGCGATCACCGGTGCCGGGGTCGCCCTGGCGGGCAGCGTCGGCGCCCTCGCCACCGCGCCGAACGCCCTTGCAGCCACGGACAGCGAGAGCGCCGGGACCGAGTCCGCGCACGGGGGCCACCACCACGGCGTCGGCTACGGCCCGCTGCTCTCCGACCCGGAGGGCATCCTCGCCCTGCCGGCCGGGTTCAGCTACGAGATCATCACGTACTGCGGCAAGACCAAGCTGGAGTCCGGCGAGTTCACCCCGTCCAACCACGACGGCACCGCCACCTTCGACGGCCCCCGTGGCGCCACCCTGCTCGTCAACAACCACGAGCTGGCCGGCGCCCGCGCCGGCTGGCCGCACCCGGTGCCGCTGACCGAGGGTCTCGTCTACGACCCCGCGGCGGCCGGCGGCTGCACCGTCGTGGAGGTCCGCCGCGGCGGCCAGGTCGCCGAGTGGGTGGGCATCGCCGGCACCGCCACCAACTGCGCGGGCGGGCGCACTCCATGGGGCACCTGGCTGACCTGCGAGGAGACCGAGGACAAGGCCGGCAAGAACGGCTTCACCAAGGATCACGGCTACGTCTTCGAGGTCGACCCGGAGGACCGCCGCGCCAACCGCGACCCCAAGCCGATCAAGGCCCTCGGCCGCTACGCCCACGAGGCCGTCGTCGTCGACCCCAAGCGCGGCCACCTCTTCCTGACCGAGGACGCCGCCGGCCCCAACGGCCTCTTCTACCGCTGGACCCCGCCGCACGGCTTCCACCACGGCCGCGGCAGGCTGCGCACCCTCGCCGACGACGCGGGTGTGCTCCAGGCGTTCAAGTGCTTCGACTCCGGCGGCAAGTTCGTGGACGACCTGTCCCGCGCCACGAAGATCGGCACCGTCTACGGCGTCGACTGGGTGGACGTCCCGGACCGTGACGCCAAGACCGTCTCGGTGCGCAAGCAGTTCACCGACGGCCAGGTCACCCGCGCCCGCAAGCTGGAGGGCATGTGGTGGGGCGACGGCGGCGTCTACGTCGTCTCCTCCTTCGCCCGCCAGGAGAGCCCGGTCCAGCACGACGGCCAGGTCTGGTTCTACGACCCCAAGCGCCGCACGCTCACCCTGAAGGTGCTGTTCGGGGTGAACCCCGACCCGTCCAAGGACGGCGACTTCGACGGCCCCGACAACATCACCGTCTCCCCCTACGGCGGCCTCGTCATCGCCGAGGACGGCGAGGGCGTCCAGCACCTGTTCGGCGCCACCGAGAGCGGCCGGACCTACCCGATCGCCCGCAACGAGCTGAACATCGGCACCGCCGAGAAGCCCGAGTACAGCGAGTTCACCGGCGTCACCTTCTCGCCCGACGGCAAGACCCTGTTCGCCAACATCCAGACCCCCGGCATCATGCTCGCCATCACCGGTCCCTGGAAGCGGCACAAGCGGTAGACAAATTCGTTGGCCCGGCCCGCGGCCTTCCTCCTAAAGTGGTGCCCGTCCAGGTGCGACAGGCAGGACCTACTTCCACTGTTAATGGGGAGGCCGCGGGTTCGAATCCCGCCACCGGCTTCGACACGCCGGTGTAGCTCAGAGGCAGAGCACCACACGTCGGTTCCGCCGACCTCGATCTCTGGACACCGAAAACTTCACGCACCTCCCGGTGCGCAGGCTGCGGTTACTTCTTTCGCAAAGAATCCACGACCGCCGCCGAACTGATCTCGGGAGGCGCAGCACATGGTGGGTGTCCGGTGCGCAGGCAGCGGATACTTCAGGGATCTGGTCCTTGGGAACAGGGGTGCGGGTTCGAATCCCGTCATCGGCTCGCGGCCGGTGTGGCGGAAAGGAAGACGCGCCAGATGATAAGTCCCGTCGTCGACTCCTGATCTCGGGCACCTTCCATTTGCTGCGCCTCCCTCCGAAAAGCACATGAATTCGGGGGAATCACCATGGCGCGATTCAACACGCGTGCCGTCAGGGCGCAGCTCAAGTCGGCGGTGACGTCGACCGGCCGCGCCCTGCCGACCCACGAGGGCGGCCGGGGCCGGGAGCGTGATCCGCGCTCGGAGCTGTTCCTGCTCGCCGTCGCCAACTTCGTCTCCCAGCACACCTTCTACGAGAACGCCCAGGACCGTGACGACCGCTTCACCCGGCTCGTCCGCGACCTCGCCGTCGGCGACCCGGAGTGGACGGCCGGCCTGCTCGGCTGGCTGCGCGGCGAGGGCAACATGCGGACGGCCTCCATCGTGGGCGCCGCCGAGTACGTGCACGCACGGCTGGCGGCCGGGGCGACCGACGGCCCGTCGAACCGGCAGGTCGTGGCCTCCGTGCTGCAGCGCCCGGACGAGCCCGGTGAACTGCTGGCGTACTGGACGTCGAGGTACGGCCGCGCCGTGCCCAAGCCCGTCAAGCGCGGTGTCGCCGACGCGGTACGACGGCTCTTCCACGCCCGGTCGCTGCTCAAGTACGACACCCCGTCCAAGGGTTACCGCTTCGGTGACATCCTCAACCTGGTGCACGCGTCGCCGGACCCGGACAAGCCGTGGCAGGGCGATCTGTTCCGGTACGCGCTCGACCGGCGCCACCACCCGGACACCGCCGTGCCGCCCGCGTCGCTCCCGGCGCTCACCCTGCACCGCGAGCTGATGGCGCTGCCCGTCGAGGCCCGGCGGGCGGTCGTCACCTCGGCCGACGGCGCCGAGCGGCTGGCCGCGGCAGGCGTCACCTGGGAGGCGCTGGCCGGCTGGCTCCAGGGCCCGCTGGACAAGGCGGCCTGGGAGGCCGTGATCCCGTCCATGGGCGCGATGGCACTCGTCCGCAACCTGCGGAACTTCGACGAGGCCGGTGTCTCGGACGAGGTCGCAGCCCGGGTCGCGGCGAAGATCAGCGACCCGGAACAGGTGCGCCGCTCGCGGCAGTTCCCGTTCCGCTACCTTGCCGCGTACCAGCACGCGCCCTCGCTGCGCTGGTCCTACCCGCTGGAGCAGGCGCTCGGGCACTCGCTGTCCAACGTGCCCGCGCTGCCGGGCCGGACGCTGATCCTGGTCGACCGCTCGGGCTCGATGTTCTGGTCGCAGGTGTCCGAGCGTTCGCAGCTCAACCGGGCGGACGCGGCAGCCGTCTTCGGCACGGCCCTCGCGCTGCGGGCGGCGGACGCCGACCTGGTCCAGTTCGGCTCGACCAGTGACAGGATCGGGTTCCGCAAGGGCGAGTCGGTGCTGAGGATCCTGGAGCGCTTCGGCGACCTGGGCGGCACCGACACCACCGAGGCGGTGCGCCGGCACTACAAGCGGCACGACCGGGTGCTGATCGTCACCGACGAGCAGTACTCCCCGCACCGGCACGGCGACCCGACCGCCCAGATCCCGGACCACGTCCCGGTCTACACCTGGAACCTGGAGGGCTACCGGGCGGGCCACGGTCCGTCCGGGACGGGGAACCGGCACACCTTCGGCGGGCTCTCCGACGCCGCGTTCCGCATGGTCTCGCTGCTGGAGAGCGGCCGGGACGGCCAGTGGCCCTGGGCCGCCGGCCCGGCCACCTGACCAGCCGCCCGTCCGTGCGGCCGCCTGACCAGCCGCGGGGTGGCCGGCCCGGAGCCGGACCGGCCACCTGACCAGCAACCCGCGTGACCAGCCGCCCGCCCGGATGCCCGTGCGGCCGCCTGAGCAGCCGCCGGGTGGCCGGCCCGGGCGGCCTACAGCGCCGCCCGGCGGCCGGCCGCGCGCCTGCCGGTCAGCACCGTCGCCGTCACCAGCAGGCCGACCAGGGTGAGCAGGGCGCCGGCGGCGAAGGCGTGGGCGGCACCCCGGGTCAGGACGGTGTCCGGGGAGCCGGTCGCGTGCCGGGTCGCCGTGCCGTACACCGTCACCAGGACGGACAGGCCGACCGTGCCGCCCAGCCACTGAAGGGTCTGGAGCAGTCCGGAGGCCGCGCCCGCCTCCTCCGGGGTGACGGCGGACAGGATCGTCGCGTTGAGCGGCATGAAGCTCATGCCGAGACCGAGGCCCACCAGGACCAGGGGGCCGAGCAGCCCGGTGGCGTAGCCGTCGCCGGGCTGCAGCCGGGCCAGCCAGCCGGTGCCGGCGGCGGCCAGGGACAGGCCGGTCAGCAGCACCGGCTTGGTGCCGAACCGGGCCAGCAGCCGCGGCACCAGCCGTACGGTCGTGAACATCACCAGGGTCAGCGGCAGGAAGGCGAAGCCCGCGCGCAACGGGCTGTAGCGCAGCACCTGCTGGCCGAACAGGGTGAGGAAGTAGAAGGCGCCGAACATGCCCGCGGGCAGCAGCAGGATGGCCACGTACCCGCCGGCCCGGTTCCGGTCGGCGAACAGGCGCAGCGGCAGCACCGGCTGGTCCGCCCGGGACTCGACCAGGAGGAAGAAGGCGAGCAGCACGGCCGCCGCGGCGAAGCCGAGCAGCGCCTGGGAGTCGCTCCAGCCGCCCTCCGACACCCGGATGAACGCGTACACCAGCGAGGTCGTGCCGGCCGTGCCGGTCAGCGCGCCCGGCAGGTCGAACCGGCCTGTGTGGCGCGCGGTCTCGGCGACGAAGCGGGGCAGCGCGAGGGCCAGGGCCAGGCCGATGGGGACGTTGACGAGCAGGGCCCAGCGCCAGGACGCCCAGGAGGTGAGCATGCCGCCGAGGACCAGGCCGATGCTGCCGCCGATGCCGGCCATGGAGGAGTAGACGCTCAGCGCCCGGTGCCGGCGCGGGCCGTCGGGGAAGCTCGTGGTGATCAGGGCCAGGGTGCTCGGGGCGATCAGGGCACCGCCCACTCCCTGGAGCGCGCGGGCGGCGAGGAGCAGGCCGCCGTCGGCGGCGAGACCGCCGAGCAGGGAGGACAGCGCGAACAGCAGCACGCCGGCGGTCAAGGTGCGGCGGCGGCCGAGGAGGTCGCCGACGCGCCCGCCGAGCAGCAGCAGACCGCCGAAGGTGAGGGTGTAGGCGTTGAGGACCCAGGACAGGCCGGTGCGGCTGAAGCCGAGGCCGTGCTGGATGTCCGGCAGCGCTACGTTGACGACTGTGGAGTCGACGCCGACCATCAGGTAGGCCGTGACGATGACGAGGAGGGTGGTGCCGAGCCGGGCGGGCGGCGCGGGCACGGCGGGTGCGGATGGGCGGGTGAACGGTGCGGACTGGGTGGGCAAGGCGGTCTCCCGGTCTGGTCGTCCCCCGGCACGCGGCATCGCGGGCAGGGATGAGCTGCCCACGGAGCACTACGGCGTTAAGCGGGGACTGTCTCCGTTTAGTGCTCGATAAGATACGGAGACGGTCCCCGGTTTGCAAGGAGTGGGTGGATGACGCAGGGCAGGCCCATGCGCGCGGACGCTCGGCGGAACTACGAGCGGTTGCTGGAGGTGGCGGCGGAGGCCTTCGCCGAGCATGGGGAGAAGGCGTCACTCGACGACATCGCGAAGCGGGCGGGCGTCGGCTCGGGCACGCTCTACCGGCACTTCCCGAACCGGCAGGCGCTGCTGGAGGCGGCCTATCTGGACCGCATCGAGGCGCTGGGAGCGCGCGCCGACGAGCTGGCGAAGGAGCTGCCGCCGGGCGAGGCGCTCGGTGAGTGGCTGTACGAGCTGGCTGTCGGCACCCTTGAGGTGCGGGGCATGAAGGCCCTGCTCGGCTCGGCGGTGACGGAGAGCAGCGCGGCGGCGCTGACCGTGTGCGGGAACGTGGTGAAGGGCGCGGTGGCCCGGCTGGTCGAGGCCGCGCAGACGGCGGGCGCGCTGCGGGCGGATGTGGAGCCGATCGAGGTGCTGCGGCTGGCGCACGGAGTGGCCTCGGCCGCGGAGCTGGCGGGAACGGGGGAGCGCGAGATCCGACGCTACCTGGGACTGCTGCACGAGGGCCTGCGATCCGGCTGAGGCCGGGCGCCCGGAAGGGGCGCGGGGAACTGCGCGCCCGGCCACGACGAAGCCGCAGCCGGGCGGCGGCCGTCAGTGCGACGGCGAGTCCCCGGCCCGACTCCGGCCCGGCTCAACTCCGGTCCCGCCCGACTCCGGCCCGGCTCAACTCCGGTCCCGCCCGGCTCCGGCCCGGCTCGACTCCGGTCCCGCCCGGCTCCGGTCCGGCCCCGCTTTCTGTCGGCCCTACAGCGCCCTCGCCCCCGGCTCGACCATGTTCCGTACGGTCCGTGCCTTCACGAAGTCGCCCATCGCCGTCATGTCCCACTCGCCGGAGAACTGGCGGACGAGCTTGGCCATCATGACGCCCGTCTGGGGCTCCGCCGCGGTGAGGTCGAAGCGGACCAGCTCCTCACCCGTGGCCGCGTCGACCAGGCGGCAGTACGCCTTGGCGACCTCCGTGAACTTCTGGCCGGAGAAGGAGTTGACCGTGAAGACCAGACCGGTGACCTCCTGGGGGAGGCGGCCGAGGTCGACCGCGATCACCTCGTCGTCGCCGCCGCCCTCGCCGGTCAGGTTGTCGCCGGAGTGCCTGACCGCGCCGTTCAGGATCGTCAGCTTGCCGAAGTAGCAGCTGTCGATGTGGTTGCGCTGCGGTCCGTAGGCGATGACCGAGGCGTCCAGGTCGATGTCCTTGCCGCGGAACGCCGGCTCCCAGCCGAGGCCCATCTGCACCTGCGAGAGCAGCGGGCGGCCGCCCTTGACCAGGGACACCGTCTGGTTCTTCTGGAGGCTGACCCGGCCCTTGTCCAGGTTGATCTTCCCGGCGCCGGGTGCCGGGGCGGCCGGCTGCGGCGGGGCGGCGGGGGCGGCGGCCGGCTGCTGCGGCTGGGCCGCGGGCGCGGCCGGAGCCGCGGCCGGCTCCTCCACCGACACGCCGAAGTCGGTCGCGATGCCCGCGAGACCGTCGGCATACCCCTGGCCGACGGCCCGCGCCTTCCACTGGCCGCCCCTGCGGTAGACCTCCACGACCACCAGCGCGGTCTCGGTGCCGAGCTGCGGCGGGGTGAACGTGCCGAGCACGGCACCGCCGTCCGCGTCCCGGATCGTGGCCGTCGGCTCGATGCCCTGGAAGGTCTGGCCGGCGGCGTCCGGGCTGGCCGTGACGACGATCTTCTCGATCTCCGGCGGCACGGCGGCGGTGTCGACCGTGACCGCGTCCGGGGCCGTGCCGCCGCCGGAGCGGTACGTCACGCCCGGGCCCGTGGGCTGGTTGTAGAAGATGAAGTCGTCGTCGGAACGCACCTTGCCGTCGGCGGTGAGCAGCAGGCCCGACACGTCGAGCCGCACCGGAGCGGAGACGTCCACCGTCACGCGCGCGGCCGAGAGAGGGATGTTCGAGCCAGGGGTCATAGCTGTCATGCCGGGTGAACGAACGACACCGCTTTACCGTTCCCTTACCGGCCGAACGGCTGAACCGCCCCGACGGACGACCCCGCCGAACCGGCCCAACGACCGGCCGAACCGGCTCAACGACCGGTCCAACGACCGGCTGAACGAACCGGCTGAACCGGCCGAACGAACCGGCGGACCCGGCCGAACGACCCAGCCGGCCCGCCCGACGAACCGGCGGACGCGGCCGGACGGCCCGGCCGGCCGGGTCCCCTACGGCACCACCACGATCTTCCGGCCCACGCCGGACGCGAACTGCTCCAGCGCCTGCGGGTACCGCTCCAGCGGGATCCGGTCGCTGATGAACACGTCGGGGTCCAGGACGCCGCCCGCGAACAGTTCCGCGGCGCGCTCGAAGCTGTGCAGCACGGCCATGGAACCGGTGATCGTGATCTCCTGGTTGTAGATCCGGTACGGGTCGATCGTCACCCGGGTCGCGTAGTCGGCCACCCCGAACTGGAGGAACGTGCCCGCCTTCGCCACCCGGTCCAGGCCGTCCTGGATCGCCGCCGCGTTGCCGGTGGCGTCCACGACCACGTCCCAGCCCTGCGGCCGGTCCAGCTCGTCCGCGCTCGCCGCCGAGCCGGACACGCCGAGGCGCCGCGCCGTCTCCAGGCGGGCCGGGTTCAGGTCGACCATGTCCACGCTCGCCGCCCCGGTCCGCTTGGCCAGCTCCAGCATCATCAGGCCCATGGTTCCGGAGCCGTAGATCAGCACGTGCGCGCCGAGGCGGGACTGGAGGACGTCGTAGCCGCGCACCGCACAGGACAGGGGCTCCACCAGGGCCGCGTCCTCGGTGCGCACGTGCTCGGGCAGCTTCACGCAGTTCGCCACGGGGGCGAGCGCGTACCGCGCGGCCCCGCCCGCCGTCGTCACACCGATCGCGGCCCACCGCTCGCACAGGTTGTTGTGTCCGGTGCGGCAGTACCGGCACTCGTAGCAGTAGAGCGAGGGGTCCACGGCGACCCGGTCGCCGACCGCCACCTCGGTGACCTGGGCGCCGACCGCGACGATCTCGCCGGCGAACTCGTGTCCGGGGACGATCGGCAGCTTGGGCGCGAACTCGCCCTGGAGGATGTGCAGGTCCGTGCCGCACAGGCCGCAGGCGGCGACCTCGACGACGACCTCGCGGGGCCCTGGCGTCGGGTCGCGGACCTCGGTGACGACGGCGCGGCCCACGGACTCGATGACGGCGGCCTTCATTTGACGGCTCCCAACGACAGGCCCTGGACCAGCTTGTCCTGGGCGGCGAACCCCGCGGCGAGCACCGGCAGGGAGATGACGAGCGACGCGGCGCACACCTTGGCCAGGAACAGGCCCTGGCTGGTGATGAAGCCGGTCAGGAAGACGGGGGCGGTCTCGGCGACCACGCCCGTCAGGACCCGGGCGAAGAGCAGCTCGTTCCAGCTGAAGATGAAGCAGATCAGGGCGGTGGCGGCGATGCCGGGCAGGGCGATCGGGGCCACCACGCGCGCGAGGATCGTCGGCAGCCGGGCGCCGTCGATCTGCGCAGCCTCGATCACCGCCACCGGGACCTCGGCGAGGAAGGACTGCATCATCCACACCGCGATCGGCAGGTTCATGGAGGTGTAGAGGATGACCAGGAGCCAGATGTTGTCCAGCATCCCGGTGTTCTTCGCGAACAGGTAGATGGGCAGCAGGCCGGCCACGACCGGCAGCATCTTCGTGGACAGGAAGAAGAACAGGACGTCCGTCCACTTGCGCACGCGCCGGATCGACAGCGCGTAGGCCGCGGGCAGGGCGAGGAGCAGGACGCACAGCGTCGAGACCAGCGACGCCACCGTCGAGTTGATCAGTGCCGGCCAGGGGCTGGCCCCGCCGCCGCTGCCGAAGAACTCGCGGTAGCCGTCCAGGGTGAGGGAGGCGCCGAAGGAGGGCGGGTTGGTCGCCGCGTCCGCCTCGGAGTGGAAGGACGTCAGCGCCATCCAGGCGATGGGCAGGAAGAACACGATGCCGGCCAGCCAGGCCACCAGGCCGTAGCCCAGGCCCCGGTGCCTTCTGATCGTCACGCCGATGTCGCTCATGCGCGGGACGCCTCCTCGCGGAACAGGGACGACACCACGCGCAGGGCGAAGGTCGCGATGATGATCGAGCCGATGACCACCAGGACGCCGGCGGCCGAGGCGAGGCCGTTCTCGTGGGCCTGGTAGAAGCTTTGATAGACGGTGTAGGGCAGGTTGGCGGTGCCCAGGCCGCCGGAGGTGATCGTGAAGACCGCGTCGAAGTTCTGGACGATGTAGATCGAGCCCAGCAGTGCGCCGAGTTCGAGGTAGCGGCGCAGGTGCGGGAGCGTCAGATGGCGGAAGATCTGCCAGTCGCTCGCGCCGTCCACCCGCGCGGCCTCGATCTGCTCGGGGTCGCGGCTCTGCAGACCGGCGAGCAGGATCAGCATCATGAACGGCGTCCACTGCCACACCAGGGAGGCCTCGACCGCCAGCAGCGGCATACGGGAGATCCAGTCGGGCTGCGGCCCGCCGACGTAGTGCAACAGGCCGTTGAGCAGGCCGTACTCGGGGTTGTAGAGGACGTGCTTCCAGAGCAGGGCGGCGGCCACCGGGACCACCAGGAAGGGGGCGATCAGCAGGGTGCGGACGATGCCCCGGCCGCGGAACCTGTGGTTCAGCAGCAGCGCCAGCGCCAGGCCGAGGACCAGGCTGACGAGGACCACCGTCACCGTCAGGAGCACGGTCGTCCACACCGAGTGGCGCAGGTCCGCGTCGGTCATGACCTGGTGGTAGTTGTCGAGGCCGGTGAAGTGGCGGGCCTTCGGGTAGAGGGCGTTCCAGTCGAAGAAGGAGATCACCAGCGTGGCCACGAACGGCAGTTGGGTCACGGCGATCATGAAGACGAGGGCGGGCAGGAGGGGGGCCCGGGTGGCCCAGGCGCGCAGGCGGGCGGAGGGCTGCCGCGAGGCGCGTACGGGTGTCGCGGCGTAGGGGGCTGTCGTCGCGGTCATCGGCCCTCGTACTCCTTGGAGATGCGCTCGGCGAGCTGCTGGGACTTCTTCAGGGCCGAGTCCGTGGACTGCCGTCCGGCGATGGCGGAACTGATCTCCTGGGAGACCTTGGTGCCGAGATCGGTGAACTCGGGGATGCCGACGAACTGGATGCCGGGCGCGGGGCGCGGCTGTACGCCGGGGTCGTTCGGGCGGCTGTTCTCGATGGCCTCCTTGGTCATCTCCTGGAAGGCGGCGGCGGATGCCCGGTAGGCGGCGTTGGTGTAGGTCGACGCCCGCTTGCCCGCCGGCACGTCGGACCAGCCGCTGGTCTCACCGACGAGCTGCTCGTAGCCCTTGCTCGACGCCCAGGAGACGAACTTCCAGGCCTTGTCCGGATTGCGGGAGGCCTGCTGGATGCCCCAGGCCCAGGTGTACAGCCAGCCCGACGACTTGGTCCGTTCCACGGGCGCGGGGGCGTAGCCGAGCTTGCCCTTGACCGGTGAGCCGTCCGCCTCCAGCAGGCCGGCCGCGGAGGTCGCGTCGTACCACATGGCGACCTTGCCCTGGGTCATGTTGTTCAGGCACTCGGCGAAGCCCGACTGGGCGGCGCCGGACTCGCCGTGCTCGCGGACGAGGCCGACGTAGAACTTGGTCGCCTTCACGAAGGCGGGGGAGTCGAGACGGGCCGTCCAGTCCTTGTCGAACCAGGTGCCCCCGAAGGTGTTCACGACGGTGGTCAGCGGTGCCATCACCTCGCCCCAGCCGGGCAGTCCGCGCAGGCAGATGCCCCGCATGCCGGACCGGGCGCCGTCCGCCTTCGCCGCGAGGTCGGCCACCTGCTGCCAGGTGGGGTGGGCCGGCATCGTCAGGCCCTTCGCCGCGAACACGTCCTTGCGGTACATCAGGAAGGACGACTCGCCGTAGAAGGGCTGGCCGTAGAGCTTGCCGTCGTCGCCGGTCAGGGACTCGCGCATCGGCTGGAGGACGTCCTGCTCGTCGTACGAAGGGTCCTTCGCGACATACGAGTTCATCTCGTGCAGCCAGCCGTTGCGGGCGTAGATCGGTATCTCGTAGTTGGACAGCGTGGCCACGTCGTACTGGCCGGCCTGGTTGGCGAAGTCCTGGCTGATCTTGTCCCGGACGTCGTTCTCGGGCAGGACCGTGAAATTGACCTTGATGCCGGTTTCCCTGGTGAAGTGGGCGGCGGTCAGCTTCTGCAACTCGGTCATCTGGGGGTTGTTGACCATCAGGACGTTGATGGCGTCGCCGCCGGAACCGGTCCCGCCCGCACCGGCCCAGCAGCCGGAGAGCAGCGGGGCGAGCAGCGTGCCTGCGGCGGCCGCGGCGAGCGTGGCTCGCGGCCTCCGTCGGCTCGGGGTACGCATGGATCGCTCCTGGAGGTATGAAGGCATGAACGGCGGATATAGGGACATAACGGGCGCCTCTGGGTAGGGGGTGCCTCTGAGGGTGGGGACGGGCGGGGTCCGGCCGGTCAGACCCGGATGACCTGGGGGCCCAGCAGGGAGTAGCGGTGGGCCTCGGCGGCCGGCAGGAGGGTGCTGGTCACGATCGCCTCCAGCGCGCCGACCTCCGCGAACCGGCAGAAGCTGACCGCGCCGAACTTGGTGTGCACGCCGGCGAAGACCGTGCGGCGGGCGGCCCGCACGGCCTGCGCCTTCACCTCGCTCACCGCCGGGTCGGGCGTGGTCAGGCCGTACTCGCGGGAGATGCCGTTGGCCCCGATGAAGGCGAGGTCGATCACGAAACCGGCCAGCATCTTCGTCGTCCAGTGGTCGACGGCGGCGAGCGTGCCCGGGCGGACCCGGCCGCCGAGCAGCAGCACGGAGATCCGGTCGGACTCGGCGAGGGCGCCCGCGACCGGCAGGGACGCGGTGACAACGGTCAGCGGCCGGTCCTTCGGCAGTGCCTCGGCGATGAGCTGCGGGGTGAAGCCCTCGTCGACGAAGACCGTCTCTGCGTCGCCCAGCAGGTCGGCCGCCGCGGCGGCGATCCGGCGTTTCTCGGGCACATGGCTGGTGGCGCGGAAGGCGAGTGTCGTCTCGAAGCCGGCGCTCTCCACCGGATAGGCGCCGCCATGGGTGCGGCGGACCAGTCCGTGGTCCTCCAGCGCGCGCAGGTCGCGCCGGATGGTCTCCTTGGCCACGCCCAGTTCGGCGGCGAGCGCGGTGACGTCCACCGAGCCGGTGGCGCGCGCGGCCCGCACGATCTCGCGTCGGCGTTCCTCCGTGGTCCGCATGCTCATGTCGTCACCCACTTCCACCGCGGAACTGCCCGTTCGGGCCCATGGAGGAAGTTCTACCGTCGGTCCGCCGGGCTGACCAGGTCTGCTGGGTGCCCGATCGTGCCCGCTTGCGCCCGTTGTGCGGCGGCCGTGCCCGCGGCGGACCTGCGCGGCTGCGCGAAAGGGTGTGGGATCGGGCGCGGTCGATGCCCGGACGCGGCGGCGGGCGGGCCCGTTCGGTGCCCGCCCGCGCGCGTGGGGGGGATTCGGTTCCGGCCACCGAAGGCCGTGCGCCGGCGGAGGGCCGCCGGCGGCCGTCGGGCGGCTCAGTACGGCCAGATCGGCGGGTCGTTCACGAAGTGCCCGCCCAGGTGGCTGTGGGCGGGGTTCTCCGGGTCCAGTTCGCCGTGCTCGGCGACGAGCTTCCCGGCGTACGGCTCGGAGTCGTCCCGCGGCTCGTAGCCGAGCGCCCGCGCACTGGTCAGGTCCCACCACAGGCGCGTGTTGGCGGAGGAGCCGTAGACGACCGTGTGGCCGACCTCCTCGGCGGTCAGGGCCGCGTGGAAGAGGCGGGCGCCGTCGGCCGGGCTCATCCACACCGAGAGCATCCGCACGCTGGTGGGCTCCGGGAAGCAGGAGCCGATGCGCACGGAGACGGTCTCCAGGCCGTGCTTGTCCCAGTACAGCTGGGCCAGGTCCTCGCCGAAGGACTTCGACAGGCCGTAGAAGGTGTCCGGCCGGCGCGGGGTGTCGACCGGGATCGGCGGCTCGCCCGCGCGCGGGGCCGGCGTGAAACCGACGGCGTGGTTGGAGGAGGCGAAGACGATCCGCGGCACCCCCTCCCGGCGGGCGGCCTCGTACAGGTTGTAGGTGCCCTCGATGTTCGACCGCAGGATCTTCTCGAAGGGCGCTTCCAGGGAGATGCCCGCGAGGTGCAGGACCGCGTCCACGCCCCGCACCGCCTCGCGCAGCGCCTCCTCGTCGGCGAGGTCCGCGGTGATCGCGTCCGGTTCGCCCTCGACGGGACGGACGTCGAAGAAGCGCAGCGCGTAGCCGTACTCCGGCAGCAGGGACCGCATCAGGGTGCCGAGCCCGCCGGCGGCGCCGGTGAGCAGGACGGTGCGGGGAGCGGGCATCCTTCGATCTCCTTGCTGTCCTCGACCAAGGCCGCATGTGTGGACGTGGTTCACATTCATGGAAACGCTAGGGAGCGGTGGCGCACCCCGTCAAGTGTGCCCCGACAAGGGGAAATCCGCTGCTGTGTTGCCCGTTCGCCCGCTTGACCCGCTCCAAGAGCGGCCCGTAGCGTGAAGGCGTTCAGAAATATAGACACCGATCAGAAGCATGCATCGGACAGGGAGCGCCCGTGACGCCAGCCCCTCTCGCCGCCCGGCTCCGCGAGCCGAGCGGGCCGCTCTTCTTCCCCGTCACGGCCTACGGCCCGGGCGGCTCACTCGACCCGGACGTCTACCGCACCCACGTGCGCCAGGGCGTCGCGGCCGGTGCCGCCGCCGTCTTCGCCTGCTGCGGCACGGGGGAGTTCCACGCGCTGCTGCCCGAGGAGTTCGAGGCCTGCGTCCGGGTGGCCGTCGAGGCGGCCGAAGGCCGTGTCCCGGTCGTCGCGGGCACCGGGTACGGAACCGCCCTCGCCGTCCGCTACGCCCGTCTAGCCGCGGACGCGGGCGCCGACGGCCTCCTCGCCCTGCCGCCGTACCTCGTGCACGCCGGCCACGAGGGACTGCTGCGGCACTACCGCGAGGTCGCCGCGGCCACCGCGCTGCCGGTGATCGTCTACCAGCGCGACAACGCCGTCTTCGCCCCGCGGACGGTGGTCGAGCTGGCCCGCACCGAGGGGATCACCGGCCTCAAGGACGGCCTCGGCGACCTCGGCCTGATGCAGCGGATCGTCAGCGCCGTCCGCACCGGAGCCCCGGGCGACTTCCTGTACTTCAACGGCCTGCCCACCGCCGAGCAGACCCAGCTCGCGTACCACGCCCTCGGCGTCACCCTGTACTCCTCGGCCGTCTTCTGCTTCGCCCCCGAGATCGCCCTCGCCTACCACCGGGCCCTCACCGCGGGTGACACGGTGACCCTGCGGCGCCTCCTGGACGGCTTCTACCACCCGTTCGTGGAACTGCGCTCGCAGGGCAGCGGCTACGCCGTCTCCCTCGTCAAGGCGGGTGTACGGCTGCGCGGCCTGGACGTCGGCGAGGTCCGGCCCCCGCTCCAGGAGCCGGCGCAGGAGCACGTCGAACAACTGGCCCGGCTGATCGAGCGGGGGCACGCCCTGCTGGAGGAGGACGCGTGAGCGAGCACGGCCCGGCGCGGTACGGGGAGGACGCGTGAAGGCGCGGTACGGGGAGGCCGCGTGAAGGCATCGGCGTTCGTCTACCCCTGGGACGTCAACGGGGACCCCGGGGCCCCCGCGCGCATCGCCGGACTCGGCGTCGGACAGGTCACCCTTGCCGCCGCCTACCACTCCACCCGCGCGCTGACCCCGCGCCACCCCCGGCACCGCATCGTCACCGCCGAGTACGCGGCCGTCCTCTACCCCCCGGGCGACCGCTGGGCGGGCCGCGGCCTGCGCCCCTACCCGGCCGGCCGCTGGGCACCCGGCAACGCCTACGGAGAGGCGGCCGAGGCCCTCGCCGCGGCCGGCCTGGAGGTGCACACCTGGGTCGTCCTCGCCCACAACTCCCGGCTGGGCGCCGAACACCCCGACACCTCGGTCGTCAACGCCTACGGCGACCGCTACCCGTGGGCGCCCTGCATCGCCCAGCCCGCCACGCGCGCGTACCTGGTCGACCTGGCCGCCGAGGCCGCGGTACGCCCCGGCGCGCACGGCACCGAACTGGAGTCCCTCGGCTGGTACGGGCTCCAGCACCTGCACGCCCACGACAAGACCGCCGGCGTGGGCCTCGGGGACGCCGGCCAGTACCTGATGTCCTTGTGCTTCTGCCCGTCCTGCCGGGCCGGCTACTGCGGCCGGGGCCTGGACGCGGACGCCCTCGCGGCGGCCGTGCGGGGGGCGCTGGAGCCGCTGTGGCGGGGCACGGCCGGGGACGAGGGCTGGCCGACGGCCGTGAAACTGCTCGGCGAGGAGACGGCGGCCGCCACGCGCGCCTGGCGCGACACCATCGCCGGCACCCTCCAGGAGGAGGCCGTCGCCGCCGTACGCGCCGCCGCGCCCGCCGGCTTCCGCGTCCTGCTGCACGCCGACCCGGTCTCCTACCACTGCGGAGCCAACGTGGGCGTCGACCCCGCCCACATCCTGTCGGTGGCCGACGGCGTGGTGGTGCCCTGCACGGGCGGCACGGCCCTGCTGGCGCCCTTCGCGGAGCGGGCGCGGGAGGACACGGTGCTGGCCGCCAACCTCACCGTCGTTGCGGGCATGGGCGGCAGCCCCGCCACCCTCGCGGCGGACGCGGCACGCGCGCGTGCCGAAGGTGCGACGGAACTGCGGCTGTATCACGCCGGGTTGGCGTCGGACGGGGACCTGGCGGCGGTGCGCGCGGCGCTGTCCTCCCGCTGAGGCAGCAGGGCCGCCGTCCCGAGCAGCGCCAGGCCGTAGAGCGGCAGCAGCAGCCCGGGACCGGCCACCTCCACCAGGCCGGCGCCGATTGCCAGCCCGAGCACGTTGGGAGTGAACATCAGCGTGTTGGCGGTGGCCGTCGCCCGGCCGAGCAGCGGGCCGGGGGTCTCGCGCTGCACCGCGGTGAGCGCGGCGATCAGCACACAGGGCAGCCCCAGGCCGCCCGCCGCAGCGGACGCCAGTGCCGCCGGGTCCCACGGCACGGCCCGCGCCGCCACCGCGGCCCCCGTCAGCGCGATCCCGGCCGCCGCGAACCGCCGGCCGCCCAGCCGCCGCAGCGCCGGCCCGGCGAGCAGCCCGGCGGCCACCGAGCCGGCGCCCTGGGCGGCGTAGAGCACGCCCGTGTAGGCGGGGGAGTGGCCGAGGCGGTCGACCACGGCGTACACCGTCGTGGCGCTCAGCGCGGTCAGCAGCATCGTGGTGCCGCCCGCCCCGACCAGCGGCCGCAGTCCCGGGTGACCCCACAGGTGCCGGACGCCCTCGGCGGTCTCCCGCCACCAGCCCGCGCCGGACCGCACGGGCCGCTCCTCGCGTACCCGGAGCAGGGCGCACACCCCGGCCGCGAGCACGAAGCTGACCGCGTCCAGACAGGCGACGGCCCGGCCGCCGAAGGCCGTGTACAGGCCCGCCCCGGTGAGCGGGGCGACGAGTTTCATGCCCTCGGTGACCGTCATCCGCAGCCCGTTGAAGTCGCCGCGGAGGTCCGGGCCGACCGCGGCGGTCACGAGCGCCGACTCGGCGGCGTCGTGGACGACACCGGCGGCGCCGTACACCAGCAGGACGGCGAACAGCAGCCACAGGCGGCCGGGGGAGCCGACGGCGAACAGGGTGGGGAGCAGGGCCGCGAGACCCAGGTCCAGGGTGATGAGCAGGGGCTTGCGGGGGAACCGGTCGGCGAGCGTGCCGAGCGCCGGTCCGGCGAGGGTGGGCGCCCACATGGCGAGCATGCACAGGGCGGCCAGACCGTCGGAGCCGGTCAGGTCCTTCACCCACACGCCCGACGCCAGCCACAGCGAGGAGGTGCCGAAGCCGGACACCACCACCGCCGTCAGGTACAGCCCCGCGTTGCGGTCCCGCAGCACGGTCAGGGAAGTCGTCATGCCCGGTCATCGTGCGCCTAAGGCAGGGGCCCCGGGATCGGCAGAATGCCCGGGTTCCAGGATTGGGCACGCCGGTGGCGGGAGGGTGCCGTAGGGCGGTTCGGCGGTGGCGGAGGGGTGCCGTAGGGCGGTTCGGCGGTGGGGACACGGGGCCGTGGGGCGGTTCGGCGGTGGGGCATTGCCGTGGGGCGGTCCGGTGGCGGGGCGGGTGCCGTGGGGCGGTCCGGTGGCGGGGACGGTGCTTGTAGGTCCGCGGCGCGTATGGCGGCTCGGCACCGATGTGTTTCCGGGCGCCGGGCGGCCACCTGAAAGGAGGCCAGGGCGCAGGTGGCGCGGAGCCAGGGGGGTGCAGGCCGGGCGAGGGTCGGTCTGAACGGAAGCCAGGGGTGCAGGCCGGGCGAGGGGCCGTCTGAACGGAAGCCAGGGGGTGCGGGCCGGTCGGAGGGAGCCCGCCTGAACGTAACCCAGGGGTCCCCGGCCCGGCGGTGGCACGCCTGAACGGAGTCTCCGGGCGAGCGCCGCCGCCGGTGGGCGGGCACGATCGGAGGGACCCTCGTCGTCCCGGAGCAGGGCCACGACCGGCCCTCGATCCATGGCCCGCACCGGCATCGCCCGGCCCCGGAGCCGGGCCCCAGAGCTACGGAGGAAGCCGCAATGGACGAGCACTACGTGTGGGTGACGACGCGCCGCCTGCGGCCCGGCACGCTGGAGGACTTCGAGAACGCATGGCGTCCGGCCCCCGCGCCCCAGGGCATGCACCGCGCCTACGCGTACTGGTCGGAGGACGGACAGGAGGTCACCGGGGTGTCGTTCTGGGCCTCCCGGGAGGCCTGCGACTCCTGGCGGTCCTCCGAGCCGGAGGCCCAGCGCCGGGCGGCCATGGCGCCGTACGTCGTCGAGGAACGCGAAAGCTTCTACCGCGGCCGTGAACTCACCCTCCCGGGTACCGGTCGCGGGTGAACGCCGCCGACATGAGCGGGATCGTCGTCGTGTACGAACTCGACCAGCCGGCGGCCGACGCGCAGCGGCACCCCCGCCGGGTGCACGCGGCGCCCGCCGCCCCCGGCCGGTCCGACGCCGCGGGACCACGGACCCTGTGCGGCAAGGACACCTTCGCCATGGAGAAGGCCGGCCCGGCGCCCTCCGGGGAGCCGTGGTACCCCGCCGAGTACGCGTCCCTGGTCTGCCCCGACTGCGACGACGTGATGGAGACCTGAACCCGGCCCGCCGCCCGGGCCCACCTTGCCGAAACGAGCGGGAGCAGGGCGCGGGGCACCGTACGCTCCCTGCTATGCCGCTCACCCTCACCGTCCTCGGTACCGCCTCGCCGCACCCGGGCCCCGACCGGCCCTGCTCGGGATACCTGGTGTCCGGCGGCGGCGCCGAGGTGTGGGTGGACGCGGGACCCGGTACGTTCGCCGCGTTGCAGCGGTACACGGACCCCGCCCGGCTCACCGCGATCTGGATCTCCCATCTGCACGCCGACCACACCGCCGACCTGCTCGCCGCCGCCTACGCCTTCGCCTTCGGCGGCATGGCCCCGAACGCGCCGATCCCCGTCTACGCGCCCCAGGACTGCGCGCGCCGGCTGGCCGGTTTCTTCGGCCGCCCGGACGTGGACTTCCTGAAGGGCGTCTTCGACTTCCGGAGCCTGTACGACGGCCATGACGTCCGGCACTGGAACCTGCGCCTGACCGCCCGCGCCGTCGCCCACGACACCGAGGCGTACGGGCTGCGCGCCGAGAGCCAGGGCAGCGTGCTGGCCTACTCGGGAGACAGCGGACCCTGCCCCGCGCTCGTCGAACTCGCCTCCGGCGCGGACCTGTTCCTGTGCGAGGCGGACATCGACGAGCATCGCGACGGCGAACACCACCAGCAGGTCCATCTCACGCCCGAGGACGCCGGCCGCATCGCCCGGGACGCCCGCGTGCGCGAGCTGCTCGTCACCCATGTCGGCCCCACGCTGAGTCGCGAGGCGGCCGCAGGCCGCGCGTCGCTCATCGCCGGCCGGCCCGCCTACACCGCCGTCGAGGGTGACATCCGAACCGTCTGAACCACCCGCCGGCGGCACCGACTTCCTTTGTCGGAGGCATTGACGAACCATGCGCCCCCTCCTACCTTCAACGCGTCGTACTTCGTACGTCATATAGGAGACGCGATATGTGAGATCCGAGAGGGCCGTATGACCTCTGTGCCCACGCCGATCCCGTCCCGCACGCAGTATGTGCTGGACGCGATCAGACACCGCATTCTGACGGGGCGGCTGACGCCCGGTCAGGCCCTGGTCGAGACCGAGCTGGCCGCGCAGTTCGGGGTCTCCAAGACCCCGGTGCGCGAGGCGCTGAAGACCCTCGCCGGGACCGGCCTGGTCGTGATGAGCCAGTACAAGGGCGTCACGGTGCGCATGGTGGACGCGGACATGGCGCGCGAGGTCTACGACGTGCGGCTGCTGCTCGAACCCGAGGCCCTGCGCCGAGTGGTCCGGCGGGGCGCCTGTCTGGACGCCGCCCGCGACGCGCTGACTCGTGCCGACCAGGCCACCGACACCGCGGAACGCTCCCTGGCCAACCGGGAGTTCCACCGTGCCCTCTATCTGCCGTGCGGCAATCCGCTGCTCGGCCGGATGCTGGACGAGCTCCGCGACCAGGCCGCCCTCGTCTCCGCCGTCGCCTGGGCCGCCGCCCCCTCCTGGGAGCGGGAGGCCGCCGAGCACCGGGAGATCCTGCGGCTCGCGCTGGACGGCGACGCGGACGGCGCCGCCGGTGCCCTGCACGGCCACATCGCGTCCTTCGTGCACCGTGCGTTCCCCGAGTCCCACCCCGCGGAAGGCGAGCGATGAGCGGCGTGGCGTTCGAGACCCAGCGGGCGGCCCTGGCCGGCGTGGTGGCCATCCCGGTGACCCCCTTCGCCGCGGACGGCTCCGTCGACACCGGCGCCCACCGGGCCCTGCTGCGCCGCCTGCTCGACGGCGGGATCACCACCCTCACCCCGAACGGCAACACCGGCGAGTTCTACGCCCTCACCCCCGAAGAGCGCCGCCTGGTCGCCGAGACGACCGCGGACGAGGCCGGCGACCGCGCCGCGATCCTGGTCGGTGTGGGCCACGACCTGCCCACCGCGATCGCCTCGGCCCGGCACGCCCGCGACCTCGGCGCCGGGATGGTCATGGTCCACCAGCCGGTGCACCCGTACGTCTCGGCGGCCGGCTGGGCCGAATACCACCGCGCCGTCGCCGAGGCCGTACCCGAGCTGGGCGTAGTGCCGTACATCCGCGACGAGCGGCTGTCCGGCGCCCGGCTCGCCGAGTTGGCCGGCCACTGTCCGAACGTCATCGGCGTGAAGTACGCCGTCCCGGACGCCGCCCGGTTCGCCGCCTTCGCCCGGGACGCCGGCCTGGACCGCCTCGTGTGGGTGGCCGGACTCGCCGAACCGTACGCCCCCGCCTACTTCTCCGCGGGCGCCACGGGCTTCACCTCCGGACTCGTGAACGTCGCCCCGGCGGTGTCGCTGAACATGCTCGAAGCGCTTCGAACCGGCGACTACCCCGCCGCCATGAAGGTCTGGGAGCAGATCCGCCCCTTCGAGGAACTGCGCGCCGCGCACGGCAGCGCCGACAACGTCACCGTCGTCAAGGAAGCCCTCGCCGCGCTCGGCCTGTGCCGCCGGGACGTCCGCCCGCCGAGCGGGCCGCTGCCCGAGGGCGAGCGCGCCGAGGTCGCCGCCATCGCCGCCGGATGGTCCCTGTGAAGCGGCCGGAGCAGCTCCGGAGCCACCAGTGGTACGGCGCCGGCGGCCTGCGCTCCTTCAGCCACCGCGCCCGTACCCGCCAGCTCGGCTACCTGCCCGAGGAACACCTCGGCAAGCCGGTCATAGCCGTCCTCAACACCTGGTCCGACATCAATCCCTGCCACGTCCACCTGCGCGACCGGGCCCAGGCCGTCAAGCGCGGGGTGTGGCAGGCGGGCGGCTTCCCACTGGAGTTCCCGGTCTCCACCCTCAGCGAGACCTTCCAGAAGCCGACCCCCATGCTCTACCGCAACCTGCTCGCCATGGAGACCGAGGAGCTGCTGCGCTCGTACCCGGTGGACGGGGCCGTGCTCATGGGCGGCTGCGACAAGTCCACGCCGGCACTGCTGATGGGGGCCGCCTCCGTCGGCCTGCCCGCCGTCTTCGTGCCCGCGGGCCCCATGCTCCCCGGCCACTGGCGCGGCGAGGTCCTCGGCTCCGGCACCGACATGTGGAAGTACTGGGACGACAAGCGGGCCGGCCTCATCGGCGACTGCGAGATGACCGAGCTGGAGAGCGGCCTGGCCCGCTCGCCCGGCCACTGCATGACGATGGGCACGGCGTCCACCCTCACCGCCGCGGCCGAGGCCCTCGGGGTGACCGTGCCGGGCGCGTCCAGCATCCCGGCGGTGGACTCCGGGCACGACCGGATGGCCGCGAAGGCGGGCCTGACCGTCGTCGACCTGGTCCACCGGGACCGGAAGCTGTCCGGCATCCTCACCCGGGAGGCCTTCGAGGACGCCGTCACCACCGTGCTCGGCCTCGGCGGCTCCACCAACGCCGTGATCCATCTGATCGCCATGGCCGGCCGGGCGGGCGTACGGCTCACGCTGGACGACTTCGACCGGATCGCCCGCACGGTCCCGGTGCTGGCGAACGTCCGGCCCGGCGGACAGCGGTACCTGATGGAGGACTTCCACTTCGCGGGCGGCCTGCCCGGCTTCCTCTCCCGGATCACCGACCTGCTCCACCTGGACCGGCCGACGGTCTGCCACGGCACCCTGCGGGAACAGCTGGCGGGCGCCCGGGTCCACGACGACGACGTCATCCGCCCCCGGGACAACCCGGTCGCGGGCGAGGGCGGCGTCGCGGTGCTGCGCGGCAACCTCTGCCCGGACGGCGCGGTCATCAAGCACATCGCCGCCGAGCCCCGCCTGCTCGAACACACCGGCCCCGCCGTCGTCTTCGACGACTACCGGACCATGCAGCGCACCATCGACGACCCGGCGCTCGGCATCACCGCCGACAGCGTGCTGGTGCTGCGGGGCGCCGGCCCCAAGGGCGGCCCGGGCATGCCCGAGTACGGCATGCTGCCGATCCCGGACCATCTGCTGAAGCAGGGCGTGCGGGACATGGTCCGCATCTCCGACGCCCGGATGAGCGGCACGAGCTACGGCACCTGCGTGCTGCACGTGGCACCCGAGTCCCACGTCGGCGGTCCGCTGGCCCTCGTCCGCACCGGGGACCTCATCACGCTCGACGTCCGGGCGCGCAGCCTCCGGCTCCACGTGGACGACGACGAACTTGCCCGCCGCAGAGCGGAGTGGACCCCACCGCCCGTGCGGTACGAGCGCGGCTACGGCGCGCTCTACAGCGAGCAGATCACCCAGGCGGACACCGGCTGTGACTTCGGGTTCCTCGCCCGGACGGGCACGGTGCCTGACCCGTACGCGGGCTGACCGCCCCGCCACGGCCGGGCTCCGCGGCCGTCCGGGCCGGGCCGTACGGCGAGGTGCTCAGTGACCACAGGGGGCTCCTCGGTGGGCCGGGCCGGCAACAACCCGAACGGTTACCGGCCTTGGGGCCTTCCGTCTGGGGACCATGCCGGGCCGATCCGGACGAAAGACCCTGGGCGGACCGGGTCAAGCGGGCGTCACGCCGAGGTCATGGGGAGGTGATGTTCCGTTCACCGGTGGAGCCGCCGGCGGCAGAACATGCGTATCGATCGGGTAACAGGCCTCGCAGTGCCGGGTGTTATGCGCGTAGACAGTCTCTGACCTGGTACATCACACTCTCATCACCAGATCCGGAGAATCCATGCGGAAGTCCCTCAAGGCGGTCGCGGCCGGCGCCGCCTGTGTCGTCGCCGGTGCGGCGCTGTACGGCGCGGGCGCGGCCACCGCCGGTCAGTCGACGGCGAACTCCACCCACGAGCCGTACAACATCGGTCTCCTGGTGAAGGACATCGACACCTACTACGGCACCACCGCCGACAGCAACGGCGTCTACCAGGCGTCCCCGGACAGCCCGTACGCCAAGGACCTGGCGCGCATCGACGCCGACGCCAAGCGCTACATCGACAGGGCCGCCCGCAAGGCGCACCACCGGGGCGAGAAGCCGGCCGTCGTCTTCGACATCGACGACACGCTGCTGCTCAGCCTCGACTACGAGAAGCGCTACAACTACACGTACAACCCCACCACGTGGAACGACTACGTGAACAAGGCGGACCGCCCGGCCGTCTTCGGCAGCCCGGAGCTGGTGCGCTACGCCGAGTCCAAGGGTGTCGAGGTCTTCTACAACTCCGGCCTGAGCGAGGCGCAGCGCGCCGGCGCGGTCGAGAACCTGAAGAAGGTCGGCGCCGATGTGAACCTCGACGCCGACCACATGTTCCTCAAGGACAAGGCCAACCCGCCGGCCTACCTGAAGGACTGCGCCACCCCGGGCGCCTGGAACTGCACGACCGTGCAGTACAAGGGCGGGACGCGCGAGCACATCGAGCACGACCTCGGCTACGAGATCATCGCCAACTTCGGCGACCAGTACTCGGACCTGGACGGCGGTCACGCCGACCGCACGTACAAGCTGCCGAACCCGACGTACTTCGTCAGCTGAGCCCCTTCGGGCGGGCGGCGGCCGACCGCTCGCACCCGGCCCCCGTCACCGGCGGCACCATGCCGTGGCGGGGACCGGCGGGCGCGGTCCGCGGCCGGTGTCCACCGGCCCGGGACGTGCCTTCAGGGGCGGCCGGAGCCGCGCGGCAGGCCGCGTGTGCTGGTCGAGTGCCGCGGCCGGTGCTGCCGGAGTGCTCCGGCCGGTGCTGCCGGAGTGCTCCGGGCGGTGCTACTTGAGCGCCGCCTGCATCATCGCCTTGGCGACCGGCGCGGCCAGCCCGTTGCCGCTGACCTCCGAGCGGGCCGCGTCCGACTGCTCGACCATGACCGCCACGGCGACCTCCTTGCCGCTGGAGTCGGACTTGCCGTAGGACGTGAACCAGGCGTACGGCGTCTTGCTGTTGTTCTCACCGTGCTGCGCGGTACCGGTCTTGCCGCCGACGGTCACCCCGTCGATCAGCGCGTTCGTGCCGGTGCCGTCCTTCACCACCGTCTCCATCGCCGACTGGAGCTGCTCGGCGGTGGTGGCGCTGACGATCTCCTCGGTCTCGGCGCCGTCGTCGTAGTCCTTCAACACATCACCGCCACTGTCGGTGATCTGCGACACCATATGCGGCGAAACCAGCTTGCCGCCGTTGGCTATGGCCGCGGACACCATGGCCATCTGGAGCGGGGTGGCGGTGACGTCGAACTGGCCGATGCCGGACAGCGCGGTCTGGGCCTTGTCCATGTCGGAGGGATAGACGCTCGGGTACGCCCGCACCGGCACGTCCTGCTCCTGGTCGTTGAAGCCGAACTTCTCGGCCATCGCCTTCACCTTGTCCTGCCCGAGCTGGACGGCCATGTGACCGAAGACGTTGTTGCAGGAGTACCGCAGGCCGACCCGGATCGAGGCGTTCTTGCAGGGCGCCGACTTGCTCTCGTTCGGCAGAGCGCGCACCGTGCCCGGCATGATGTAGGGATCCGGGCTGTCGGTGTGCACGTCCACGTCCTTGTACAGCCCGTCCTCCAGCGCGGCCGCCGCCACGACCAGCTTGAACGTCGAGCCGGGCGGCAGCGGCTGCCGCAGCGCGCGGTTGGTCAGCGGCTTGTCCTTGTCCGCGTTGAGCGCCTTCCAGGCCGATCCGGCCTCGTTCGCGTCGGTGAGCGACGCGGGGTCGTACGAGGGGGTCGACACCGCCGCGAGGATCCTGCCGGTCTTGGGGTCCATCGCCACGGCCGCGCCCTTGTTGCCGCCGAGCGCCCGGTATCCCGCCTTCTGCACGGCCGGGTCGATCGTCGTCAGGACGTTGCCCGGATCGGCGCGCCGGGCCGTGACGGTGTCCATCACCGTCTTCAGCCGGGCGTCCGTGCCGTTGAGCAGGTCCGCGTAGATGCCCTCCAGCTGTGTGGGCGCGTAGGCCTGCGAGGCGTAGCCGGTCACCGCCGCGTACAGCTTGCCGTTCTTGTACGTGCGCTTGTACGCGAGGTCGCCGCCCTTCGTCCGGGCCGAGCCGGTGACGGCGTTCCCGGCCACGATGATGTTCCCCAGCGGTGCCGAGTACGTCTCGATCGCGTTCCGCCGGTTGTGGTTGTCTTCTGCGAGGGCCTTGCCGTCGTAGTACTGCACCCATGTCGCCCTGACCAACAGGGCGAGCACGAGCAGCAGCGCGAAGACGGACGCCCGCCTGATCGTCTTGTTCATCCCGCCCGGAAGACGATCGAGAGGGGGTAATCGTTCCCGTACGACCGGCTTTCTCATCCTGCGTTCAGGAAGCCGTCGCGGTACGCGGCGATCACCGCCTGGGTCCGGTCCCGGGTGCCGGTCTTCGCGAGGACGGCCGCCACGTGCGTCTTCACCGTGGCCGGTCCCACGTCCAGACACCGGGCGATCTCCGCGTTGGTCAGGCCGGTGGCCATGTGCCGCAGCACGTCGCCCTCGCGGCCCGTGAGCCTGCTCACCCAGGGCGCGGGCGGGGCGTCCGTCCGGGCGTGCTCGGCCGCGAGGGCCCGTACGGCCGACGGGAACAGCAGGCTGTCGCTGCGGGCGACCAGCCGTACCGCCTGTACGAGGGTGTCGGCGTCGGACCGCTTGAGCAGGAAGCCGGCGGCGCCGGCGCGCAGGGCGTCGTACACGTAGGAGTCGTTCTCGAAGGTCGTCACGACGACGACCCGCGGCGGCGCCTCCATCGTGCCGACGATCAGCTCGGTGGCCCGGATGCCGTCGGTCCCGGGCATGCGGACGTCCATGAGCACGACGTCGGGCCGCAGTTCCCGGACCAGGGACACGGCCTCGGCGCCGGTCGCCGCCTCACCGACCACCTCCAGGCCGGGCTCGGCGGAGAGGATGGCGTGCAGGGCGGTGCGGACCATGCGCTCGTCGTCGGCGAGGACGATCCGGATGACGGGCTCGGACATGGAGGTTCCTTCGGTCGGGGTGCGGCGGATCCGCCCGGGGCGGTGCGATAGGGTCGGGATGGTGCGATCGGGCCGGGGCGGTGCGATCGGGTCGGGATGGTGCGATCGGGCCGGGGCGGTGCGATCGGGTCGGGATGGTGCGATCGGGTCGGGATGGTGCGATCCGGCCGGGGCGGCGGGGTTCGAGGGCGGCGCGGTCACGTGGTCCGGAGGGGCAGGTGCACCCGCAGCCGCCAGAGTCCGCCGGCGGCCCCCGCCTGCGCGCTGCCGCCGAGCAGCCGCACCCGGTCGGCGATGCCGGACAGTCCGTGGCCGCCGCCGGGCCGCCGGGGGGCCGGGGCGGTACCGAGCGGGTTCTCCACGGTGATCTCCAGGCGGCCGTCGGCGGCGGCGATCCGTACGGTGACCGGTTCACCGGCGTGTTTGAGGGCGTTGGTGAGCCCCTCCTGCACGATCCGGTACGCCTCGCGGGAGACCAGCGGGGGCAGCGCGGCGGGGTCGGTGCCGACGGTGGCCGTCACGCGCTGCCCGGCGGCGCGGGTGCGGCGCAGCAGTCCGTCCAGGTCGGCGGCGAGGGTCGGGGCGGGAGCGGTGCCGGGCGCGTCGCCGTCCCGCAACAAGCCCAGCACGGTGTCGAGTTCGCCGACCGTGCG
This sequence comes from Streptomyces musisoli, assembly GCF_016741855.1. Taxonomy (GTDB): domain Bacteria; phylum Actinomycetota; class Actinomycetes; order Streptomycetales; family Streptomycetaceae; genus Streptomyces; species Streptomyces musisoli. The sequence goes on from NZ_JAERRH010000005.1 coordinate 437,148, forward strand.
GCGGGTGGTGTCCTCGATGGCGGCGAGCGCCTCGCGGACGAACTCAGGGTCGGTGTCCAGGAGCCTGCGGGCGGCGCTCGCCTGGAGGGTGACCGCGCTCAGGGCGTGGCCGACGGAGTCGTGCAGTTCACGGGCGAGACGGTTGCGCACGGCGAGGTCGGCGGCGCGCGCCTCGGCGGCGGCCAGCCGGTCCCGCGCGGTGGGCCCGAGCAGCGCGGGCGCCCAGCGGGCGAGCAGCGCCCCGCAGCCGGCGGCGCAGGCGGCGAGCGCCAGCAGCATGGCCAGACCGGCGACCGGCGTCAGGGCCACCGCCCATCCCTCGCCCAGGGCCGCGGGCAGCCCGAGCCGGGTGCCGCGCAGCCCGGCGAACAGCGGCAGCGCGATCAGCACGGCCGCGAACGGCGGCACGGCCAGCGACATTCCGGAGACGATCCCGCCGAGCCCGAGGTGGAGCGTGAACCAGGCGGCGGTGCGGGCCCGTTCGCCCCGGGTCCGGGCCGGACCGTGGGCGAGGGCGTCCCCGTCGGTCCCGCTCAGGGCACGGACCGCACCGGACACCAGCGGCCGGGTCGGCGCGAACAGGGCGGTGACGGCCGCGATCGGCAACCCGATGGCGAACGAGCCCAGTTGGAGGGGCAAGGAGGAGAAGACGTCGTCGGAGCCGATGACCGGCCCAAGGATCACCGAGCCGACGAGAACGTACGGCATGGCGAGCGCACCGCCCAGGATCAGATGCACCCAGCGCCGTCGCGCCCGCCGGCCGAAGAGGAACACAGCCGAGGCGGTCATGGCAGAAGACTCCCGCACGGAACGGCGATCCGCGTCCTGCCCCGCGACGATCTCCCTCCCCCGCACGGAGGAGACCGGCCCGCCCCGCTTCACTCCCCGCCGGCTCGTCGCCTGCCGGTTCATTCTCTGCCGGTTCGTTCCGTGCCGGCTCGTCGCCTGCCGGTTCACTCCCTGCCGGTTCGTTCCGTGCCGGCCTATCGCCCGTCGGCTTATCGCCTGTCGGCAGACTCCCTGCCGGCTCGGTTCTCCAGGATCAGCACGACCTCCTCGATCTCCCGCCCGCGCGCGTTCGCGAACCCCTGCGCCCGGGCCGTCTCGCGGAACCCGCACTTCTCCAGCACGCGCAGCGAGGCGGCGTTGTCGGCCGCCGCCCGCGCGTACAGCGGCCGTTCGGGAACCTCGGCGAGCAGCGCCCGCAGGGCGGCCGTCGCCACGCCCCGGCCCCAGTACGCACGGTCGATCCAGTACGTCACCTCGCGCTCGCCGGCCACGCCGTAGACCGCCGCGTTGCCGGCCACCGTCCCGTCGGCCAGGACCGTGCGCAGCACGTGGGTGGTGTCCCGCAGACGTCCCCAGTAGGCCGCGAAGGCCCCCGGATCGCCCAGGTCCGCCGGAGCGAACGCGGCCATCCGGACGGCCTCCGGGTCGGTCATCTGCCGGCGGAACACCGGCAGGTCGTTGTCCTGTACGCCCCGCAGCGCGATCTCCATGGAGCCGAGCCTACGGTCCCGCGGGCTCAGAGCCTGCGCGTCGCCAGCGTCAGCCGGTCCCGCGCGTCGAACAGCGCGTCCTTGATCATCTGTTCGTGGGCGGGGGTCAGCCGGGCCACCGGGACCGAGCAGCTGATGGCGTCCCGGGCGGGCGTGCGGTACGGGATGGCCACGCCGAAGCAGCGCAGGCCCAGCGTGTTCTCCTCACGGTCGACCGCGAAGCCCTGCTCCCGGACCTGGTGCAGCTCCTCGATGAGCTTCTCCCGGTCGGTGATGGTGTGCTCGGTGAGCGCGGGCAGCGTCTCCGGCAGCAGCTTGCGCACCTGCTCGTCCGGGTAGCTGGCGAGGATCGCCTTGCCGAGGGAGGTGGAGTGGGCCGGCAGCCGGCGGCCGACCCGGGTGAAGGGCCGCAGATAGTGCTGGGACTGGCGGGTGGCCAGGTAGACCACGTTGGTGCCGTCGAGCCGGGCCAGGTGGATGGTCTCCGTGGTGTCGTCGGAGAGCCGGTCCAGCGTCGGGCGGGCCGCGGCCACCACCTCGTCGCCGTCGATGTACGACGTGCCCACCAGCAGCGCCCGGACCCCGATGCCGTACCGCGTGCCGGTGGCGTCCGTCTCCACCCAGCCCAGTTCCACCAGAGTGCGCAGCAGCATGTACAGGCTGGACTTGGGATAGCCCACGGCCTCCTGCACGGCCGCGAGGGAGTGCATACCGGGCCGGCCGGCGAAGTACTCGAGCAGTTCCACGGTCCGTACCGCGGACTTGACCTGCGCCCCGCCCCCTGCGTCGCCTGCCGTCATCGCCCTTGACCCCTTCGTTCGACGAGGACTGAGTTATATAGTCTCCGAGCAGCGTTCATCATCAGAGACGGTGTTCAGTATATCGAACGCGGCTGATGGGTGACCTGGATAGTTCTAGATGAAGCGGCCTTTTCATGGGAGGGACCCGCGGTGGCAGCAGCACCAGTCTGGAGTGTCGACCCGCGCACCGGGAAGCAGCGTGAACAGGTTGCGGTGGAGGCCACAGCCCAGGAGGTGGACGCGGCCGTCCGGGCGGCCCACGCCGCGCGCGGCGCCCTCGTGGACCGCGCGGTCCGCGCCGCCTTCCTGCGCTCGGCCGCCGCGGGCCTGGACGCGGCCCGGGACGGCCTGGTCGAGACCGCCGACGCCGAGACGGCGCTCGGCCCGACCCGGCTGACGGGCGAACTCGCCCGCACCACGTACCAGTTGAGGGCCTTCGCCGGCATCGTCGACGAGGGCGCCTTCCTCGACGTCGTCATCGACCACCCCGACGACACCGCGACCCCGCCCGTCCCGGACCTGCGCCGCTACAAGGTGCCGCTCGGCGTCGTCGCCGTCTACTCCGCCTCCAACTTTCCCTTCGCCTTCTCCGTCGCCGGCGGCGACACCGCGAGCGCGCTGGCCGCGGGCTGCCCGGTCGTCGTCAAGGCCCACCCCGACCACCCGGCCCTGTCCGAGCTGGTCGCCAAGGTGCTGCGCCGGGCCGCCGCCGAACACGGCATCCCCGAGGGCGTGGTCGGCCTGGTGCACGGCTTCGAGGCGGGCGTCGAGCTGATCCGGCACCCGCAGGTCGCCGCCGCCGGCTTCACCGGCTCGGTACGGGGCGGACGGGCGCTGTTCGACGCCGCCGCCGCGCGCCCCGCGCCGATCCCGTTCCACGGTGAGCTGGGCTCGCTGAACCCGGTCCTGGTGACCGAGGCCGCGGCGGCCGAGCGGGCCGAGGAGATCGGCGGCGGGCTGGCCGGGTCGATGACCCTCGGGGTCGGCCAGTTCTGCGTCAAGCCCGGCCTGGTGCTGGTGCCCTCCGGCGCGGCGGGCGACCAGGTGGTGAAGTCCCTGACCGACGCCGTCAGCGACACCGACGCCGGGGTGCTGCTCGACCACCGGATGCGGGACGCCTTCATCGCCGGTGTGGCCGAGCGCGCGCGGCTCGAGGACGTGGACTCGCCGGTCACCCCGGGCGCGGGCGGCGAGCACGCGGTCAGCGCGGGCTTCCTCACGGTGCCGGCGGAGCGGCTGGCCGCGGAGGGCGCCTACGACCTGCTGCTGGAGGAGTGCTTCGGGCCGGTGACCGTGGTGGCCCGCTACGCGGACGAGGACGAGGCCAGGACCGTCCTGTCGCGGCTGCCGGGCAACCTCACGGCGACGGTCCAGCTGTCCTCGGACGAGGCCGCCGGCAACGGCCGGGGCCCGGAACTCCTCGCCGAGCTGACCCCGCTGGCCGGGCGCGTGCTGGTGAACGGCTGGCCGACGGGGGTCGCCGTGGCCCCGGCCCAGCATCACGGGGGCCCCTACCCGGCGACCACCTCCACGTCGACGTCCGTGGGCGGTACGGCCATCGAGCGATGGCTGCGGCCGGTGGTCTACCAGAACGCGCCCGCGGCACTGCTGCCGGCGGAACTCCGCGACGACAACCCCCTGGGGCTTCCCCGCCGCTTCGACGGGGCTCTGGAGCGCTAGGCCCTCTCGTTCGGATCATGCCGGGCTCGCGCGACCTCGCGCCACGCCTGGGGACCACCACGCCTGGGGACCCCGCATCACCCCTGGGGACCCCGCGCCAAGGCTGCGGGCCACACTCACGGCGGCGGGGCCCGCACCACGGCTGCGGGCCCCGCACTCTCAACGGGCGGCCGGACCGCCCAGCGGGCGTCGGCACAGGACCAGCGTCAGGGCGAACAGGGCCGCCGAGCCGGCCAGGCTCGCCCGCAGCCCCGCCACGAAGCCGCCGTCCACCAGCGTCCCGAACACCGCGATGCCCAGCCCGCCGGCCACCTGCCGGGCCGCGTTGAGCACCCCGGCCGCCAGTCCGGCCCGCTCGGCCGGCACGGCGTCCATCATCACCGCCGTCAACGGCGGGATGGTCAGCGCGCAGCCGAGTGCCACCGGCACGAGGAGCACGGCCACCGCGGCGGCGGACGTGCCGGCGTCGACGGACAGCAGCCCCAGCAGTCCCACCAGCGCCAGCGCCTGCCCCACCAGCATCGGCAGGCGCGGACCGTACCGTCCCGCCAGCTTCCCGGACACCACGTTCGTCACCGGGATCAGCCCGGACATCGGCAGGAACACCAGCCCGGCGAACAGCGCCGAACGGCCCTGCACCTGCTGGAAGAAGAGGGCGAAGACGAACACCGTGCCGTAGAACGCCACGCTGCACGCGGCCCCCGTGGCGACCGCCACGCGCACCGCCCGGTCCCGGAACAGCCCGAGCGGAACGACCGGATGCGGCTGCCTGCCCTCGATCCGCACGAACACGGCCCCCGCCGCCACCGCCACGGCGAGGGCCACCGCCCCCGTCGCACCGCCCTCGATCACCGCGAACGTCACCGTGGTCAGGGCGACCACGGCCGTCAGCTGCCCGGGTACGTCCAGCGGAGCGGGCCGGCGTGCCGAACGCGGCGCCCGCAGCAGCAGGAGCAGGGCGAGGGCACCCAGCGGCAGATTGATGAAGAAGATCCCCCGCCAGTCCCACGCCGTGGTCAGCGCACCGCCCGCCACCGGGCCGAGCGCCACTGCGACCGAACCCCCGGCCGCCCACAGGGACACGGCCCTCGCCCGCCGCCCGGCATCGGGGTACGCCTGCCGTACCAGGGACAGCGAGGCAGGCAGCACGACGGCCGCCGCCGCACCCTGCACCACCCGCGCGCCGATCAGCGCCGGGAGGTTCGGCGCCAGACCGCAGGCGGCCGAGGCGAGAGTGAACACCGTGATCCCCAGGGCGTAGGCCCGGGTCGCCCCGGCCCGGTCCGCGAAGGCCCCGGTGGAGAGCATCAGGGCGGCGAAGACCAGCGTGTACGAGTCCACGACCCACTGGAGCCCGGCCAGGCCGCCTCCGAGCGCGGAGCCGATCGCCGGGAGGGCCACGGTCACCACGGAGGCGTCCAGGGTGATCAGCGCGAAGCCGAGGACGGCGGCGAGCAGGGTGACGGCACCACTCCCCGGCAACTCGCCTTCCCTCAAGGCAGGTTGTGGGGAACGGGTGGTCTGGTTCGTTGACATGCCCCCCATGCTGCTGATCCTTCCTTGCGTACAGTAGTGACCTGAATGCCATGCATCCGGAGGTTCTGGCCATGCTGCGTGTCGCGGTCGTCGCGTCCCCGCCCGTGTCGATGTTCAACCTCGCCATCCCCGAGCTGCTGTTCGACAAGGTGCGGGTCGACGGACACCCCGGTTACGAGGTGGTGATCTGCGCGCCCGACCCCGGGCCCGTGCCCACCACCGGCACGCTCCAGCTGCATGTGCCCCGCGGCCTGGAGGCCCTGCGGGAGGCGGACACCGTGATCGTCGCGGGCGCCGGTGAGCCCTTCGCGCCGGACCCACGGGTGCTCCGGGCCCTGCGCGAGGCCGCCGGGAGGGGCGTACGCATCGCCTCCATCTGCTCCGGCGCCTTCTCGCTCGCCGAGGCCGGCCTGCTCAAGGGCCGCAAGGCCACCACCTACTGGGCGTTCGCCGAGGAGATGCGCCGCCGCCACCCCGACATCGACGTCCAGGGCGATGTCCTCTACGCCCAGGACGGGCAGTTCCTGACCTCCTCCGGCTACGCCGCCGGCATCGACCTGTGCCTGCACATCATCCGCACCGACTACGGCGCCGCCATCGCCAACGAGGTCGCCCGGCTCGCCCTGGTCGCGCCGGTGCGTCCCGGCGGCCAGACCCAGTTCACCCAGACCCCGCTGCCGCCCGAGCGCGGCACCGCCTGCGCCGACACCCGCGGCTGGGCCATGCGCAACCTGGACAAGCCCCTCACCCTGACCGACCTGGCCCGGCACGCGGGCGTCTCCGTGCGCACCCTCACCCGTCGGTTCCACGCCGAGAGCGGGGTCAGCCCGCTCCAGTGGCTGCTGCACCAGCGCATCGAGCGCGCCAAGGAACTGCTGGAGACCACCCGGCTGCCCATGGACCAGGTGGCCGCCGCCAGCGGTCTCGGCACCGCCGACTCGCTCCGCGCCCACCTGGTCCGCCGCACCGGCCTCACCCCGAGCGCCTACCGCGCCCAGTTCAGCCGGCACGCAACCGGGGCCACCCCGGTCACGTCCTCCCTTTCATGATCAGTCAACGCGTGGACGACGACGCCCTCATGATCCGCACGGCCCTGCCCGCCGAAGCCGGGATCATCGCCGATCTGCACCTGAAGGCCCGGTCGACGTACTACCCGGACGGCGTACCGCAGTCCGACGTCGACTGGGTGGACGCCTGGCGCGGTTCCATCGAGCGCGCCGACGGCCGGGTGCTGTGCGCCGTCGAGTGCGGCCGGATCGTCGGCATCGCCTCCTTCCGCACCCCGGACGGCGCGCCCGCCGACAAGGTCAAGCTTTTCCAGTTCCACGTCGACCCCGACCACTGGCGAGCCGGTATCGGCACGATCCTGCACGCGGCCTGCGTGGAGGAGTGGCGGGCGGACCGCAGGCGCACGGCCGTGCTCGACGTGCACGTGGACAACCGGCGCGCCCAGGCCTTCTACGCCCGCCAGGGCTGGATCCCGGACCCGGAGAACCCGCCCGCCGAGGATGACCACCACCTCGACCTGCTCTTCTCCGTACCGCCGCGGGAATGAACCGGCCTGCTTGAACGTTCACGTACCGGCCGGGGAGAGCCCCCGACCCCGTACGAGCTGGAGATCCGAAGACATGCGCGTCGAAATCTGGAGCGACATCGCCTGCCCCTGGTGCTACGTGGGCAAGGCCCGCTTCGACAAGGCGCTCGCTGCCTTCCCGCACCGCGACGACGTCGAGGTGGTGCACCGCTCCTTCGAGCTGGACCCGGGCCGCGCCAAGGGCGACGTCCAGCCGGTGATCACCATGCTGACCCGGAAGTACGGTATGAGCGAGGCGCAGGCCCAGGCCGGCGAAGACAACCTGGGCGCGCAGGCCGCCGCCGAGGGCCTGGACTACCGCACCCGGGACCGCGACCACGGCAACACCTTCGACATGCACCGCCTGCTGCACCTCGCCAAGGAGCACGGCAGGCAGGACCGGCTCGTGCAGCTCTTCTACCGGGCCAACTTCGCCGAGGAGCGGTCCGTCTTCACCGAGGGCGACGAACGTCTGGTGGAACTGGCCGTCGAGGCCGGACTGGACGCGGACCGGGTCCGCGCGGTGCTCGCCGACCCGGACGCCTACGCCGACGCGGTCCGCGCCGACGAGCGCGAGGCCGCCCGGCTCGGCGCGAACGGCGTGCCCTTCTTCGTCCTCGACCGCACCTACGGCGTCTCCGGCGCCCAGCCGGCCGAGGTCTTCGCCCAGGCGCTCGACCAGGCCTGGGGCGAGCGCTCCCCGCTCGAGCCGGTCGGCCGGGGCGACGCCGAAGCCTGCGGTCCGGACGGGTGCGCGGTCCCGCAGCACGGCTGAAACCGCAGGTCGGCGGGTTCGTATAAGCGTTCCTAAGGGAAACCACGTAAAAATTCGCAATGGACGGGTAGTTCCCCGGGACGCAGAGTGGACCCATGGAGACCACGGAGACGTTCGACAGCCTCGTCCGCGCCGAGTTCCGTCCGAAGAGCATCTATCTCAACACCGCGAGCAACGGCCTGCTGCCGGCCCGCACCGTCGCCGCCCTCCAGGAGGCGGCGCTGCTGCGGGCCGAGGGCCGGCCGCTGACCCCGCTGTACGAGGACGTGGAGGCGAGCCGGGCCGTGTTCGCCCGGCTCGCCGGTGTCCCGGCCGGCCGGGTCGCCGCCGGCGCCTCGGTCGCCGCGCACACCGGCGTGATCGCGGCCTCGCTGCCCGCGGGCGCCGAAGTCCTCACCGCCGAGGACGACTTCACCTCCGTGCTCAACCCGTTCCACGTCCGCGGCGACCTCAAGGTCCGCACGGTCCCGCTGGAGCGGATCGCCGAGTCCGTCCGGCCGGGCACCGCGCTCGTCGCGGTCAGCGCCGCGCAGTCCGCCGACGGCCGGATCGCCGACCTCTCCGCCCTGCGCGAGGCCGCCCGCACCCACGGCGCCCGCACCTACGTCGACTTCTCCCAGGCCGCCGGCTGGCTGCCGATGGACGCCGGCGCCTACGACTTCACCGCGAGCGTCTCCTTCAAGTGGCTGCTGGGCCCGCACGGCGCGGCCTTCCTCACCGTCCCCGAGGACTTCGGCGGACTGTCCCCGGTGCTCGCGGGCTGGGTCGCGGCCGAGCGGCCGTGGGACAGCTGCTACGGCCCGGTGGCCGAACTCGCCCACTCCGCACGGCGGTTCGACCTCACTCACGCCCTGTTCACCTTCGCCGGTCTGCGCCGGTCCCTCGAACTCGTCGAGGAACTCGGCGTGCCGGCGATCCACGCCCACGACGTCGCCCTCGCCGACCGGTTCCGCGCCGGCCTCGCGGACCTCGGCCACGAACCGGTGCCCGCCCCCGGCTCGGCGATCGTCTCGGTCCCCGGACTCGGCACCCGGCAGCCCGGGTTGAGCGAGGCGGGCATCGAGGTCTCCGACCGCGCCGGCAATCTGCGCGCGGCCTTCCACGTCAACAACACGGCCGCGGACGTGGACCGTCTGCTGGAGGCGCTGTCCGGCTGACACGACCGGGCCGGGGCCTCCCGTCCCACACGAGGAGGCCCCGGCCCGGGGGTCGCGGGGCGCTTCACCGGGGTGAAGCGCCTGGCGGCGTCATCGGCTCACCGCACGGGAGTGAAGTCCGTCGCCCCGATGAACTCCGGCCGCCGCACCGGCGCCGCGAACGGCTCCACCGCGGTGTTCTCCACACTGTTGAACACGATGAAGACGTTGCTGCGGGGGAACGGCGTGATGTTGTCGCCGGAGCCGTGCATGCAGTTGCAGTCGAACCAGGTCGCCGAACCGGCCTTGCCGGTGAACAGCCGGATGCCGAACTCGCTCGCCAGCGCGGTCAGCGCCTCGTCCGACGGGGTGCCCGCGTCCTGCATCTGCAGCGACTTCTTGTAGTTGTCCTTCGGCGTGGCGCCGGCGCAGCCCAGGAACGTCCGGTGCGAGCCCGGCATGATCATCAGGCCGCCGTTGGTGTCGTGGTTCTCGGTCAGCGCGATCGAGACGGACACCGTGCGCATGTTCGGCAGGCCGTCCTCGGCGTGCCAGGTCTCGAAGTCCGAGTGCCAGTAGAACCCGCTGGCGCCGAAGCCCGGCTTGACGTTGATCCGGGACTGGTGGACGTAGACGTCCGAGCCGAGGATCTGCCGGGCGCGGCCGACCACACGCTCGTCGCGCACCAGGTTCGCGAACACCTCGCTGATCCGGTGCACCTCGAAGACCGAGCGGATCTCCTTCGACTTCGGCTCCACGATGGACCGCTCGTCGGCGCGGATCGCCGGGTCGGTCACCAGCCGGTCCAGCTCACGCCGGTACACCTCGACCTCGGCCGGGGTGATCAGCTGGTCGACGGTGAGGAAGCCGTCCCGCTCGTACGACTGGAGGTCGGCCGTCGCGATCGGCCCGGGCGTGTCCGGGGAACCCCAGACGACCGGGTCCTGGCGGGGGACGGTCACCTCGCCGGTGCCGCGGGTGGGGTACAGGTCGGTGACAGTGGTCATGGGTGTCACACCTCCTCGGGCTCGGTGAGCAGCGGGTAGACGCCGTTCTCGTCGTGGTCCTCCCGTCCGGTGACCGGCGGGTTGAACACGCAGAGGCAGTGGAAGTCCTCCTTGACGCGCAGCGTGTGCCGCTCGTGCCCGTCGAGGAGGTACATGGTGCCGGGCGTGATGGTGTGCGTCTCACCGGTCTCGTGGTCGGTGAGTTCGGCCTCGCCCTTGGTGCAGACGACGGCCTCGATGTGGTTGGCGTACCACATCGACGTCTCGGTCCCGGCGTACAGGATGGTCTCGTGCAGGGAGAAGCCGACCCGCTCCTTGGCGAGGACGATCCTCTTGCTCTCCCAGGTCCCGGACTTGGCCTTGACGTGCCGGTCGGTGCCTTCGATGTCCTTGAACGATCGGACGATCACGTGCTGTGTCTCCTCCTTGCGGTACGGGTGGTTCAGGCGGTTTCGCGGACGGCGCGGGAGACGATGCTGAGCCCCTCGTCCAGCTCCTCGGGGGTGATGGTCAGGGCGGGCAGCAGCTTGACGACCTCGCTCTCCGGTCCGGAGGTCTCGATGAGCAGGCCGAGTTCGAAGGCGCGGCGGGCGACTCGCGAGGCGCGGGCCTTGTCGTGGAACTCCAGGCCCCAGACCAGGCCGCGTCCGCGGTACTCCTTCACGTCGGCGAGGTTCTCCTCGGTGACGGATATGAGTGCCTGTTCGACCTGTTCGCCGCGGGTGCGGGTCTGTTTCTCCATGGCCGAGCCGTCGGTCCAGTAGGTCTCCAGGGCGGCGGTGGCGGTGACGAAGGCGGGGTTGTTGCCGCGGAAGGTGCCGTTGTGCTCGCCCGGCTCCCACACGTCCAGTTCGGGCTTGAACAGGCACAGCGACATGGGCAGCCCGTAGCCGCTGATCGACTTCGACACGGTGACGATGTCGGGGGTGATGCCCGCCTCCTCGAAGGAGAAGAAGGCACCGGTACGGCCGCAGCCCATCTGGATGTCGTCGACGATCAGCAGCATGTCCTGCCGCTCGCACAGCTCCTTGAGCGCGCGCAGCCACTCGGGCCGGGCGACGTTGATGCCGCCTTCGCCCTGCACGGTCTCCACGATCACCGCGGCGGGCTTGTTCAGGCCCGAGCCCTGGTCCTCCAGCAGCCGCTCGAACCACAGGAAGTCCGGGACCTGGCCGTCGAAGTAGTTGTCGAACGGCATCGGCGTGCCGTGCACCAGCGGGATGCCCGCACCGGCCCGCTTGAAGGCGTTCCCGGTCACCGCGAGCGAGCCCAGCGACATGCCGTGGAAGGCGTTGGTGAACGACACGATCGCCTCGCGGCCCTTCACCTTCCGCGCCAGCTTCAGCGCCGACTCCACCGCGTTGGTGCCCGTCGGACCCGGGAACATCACCTTGTACGGCAGGTCACGCGGGCGCAGCACCAGATCCTGGAAGGTCCGCAGGAAGGTCCGCTTGGCCGTCGTCGACATGTCCAGGCCGTGCGTGACTCCGTCCCGTTCCAGATAGTCGATCAACGCCCGTTTCAGCACCGGATTGTTGTGGCCGTAGTTGAGTGAGCCGGCACCGGCGAAGAAGTCGAGGTACGCATGGCCGTCCTCGTCGTACATCCGGCTGCCCTGCGCCCGGTCGAAGACGGCGGGCCAGCCGCGGCAGTAGCTGCGCACCTCGGACTCGAGGGTCTCGAACACGCTGAGGTCGGGCTGGGTGATGGTCACGGTGATTCGCTCCTCAGTGGGGGGTGGAGTCGGTCAGCGGGCCTATGCGGTACAGGACTTCGGGGTCGTGCGGGCCGTCCGGGAAAAGGTCGGCGCCGAACAGCACCTCGCGGCTGACCCGTGCGCCGTGCCGCTCGGCGAACGAGGTGAACAGACGCTCGGAGGCGGTGTTGCCGGGGGTGATGGTGGTCTCCAGTTCGGTGATGCCGCGCTCCGCGACCAGCCGTGCGGTCAGTCCGTCCAGCAGCGCGGCGGCGATGCCGAGGCCGCGGTGGGCCGAGTCGACGGCCACCTGCCAGACGAGCAGGGTGCGGGGACGCTCCGGCCGCAGGTATCCGGTGACGAAACCGACCGGCTCCCCGTCCGCCCCGCGCGCCACCACCGAGGTGTCGGCGAAGTCCCGGCACCACAGCAGATAGCTGTAGGAGGAGTTCAGGTCGAGGGTTTCCGAGTCCCTGGCGAGACGCCAGAGCGCGGCTCCGTCACTCGTTGCCGGACGTTCGATGAGCAGGTCTGCGGGTGCGGCAGTCATGCGGCACGAATTTAGCGAGGCGAATTGAAAAGTGCACGGGAGTCGGCGCGATGGATCCGCAATGCCTGGGCGAAATGCCCGTATCACCCTACGTCAAATCGGTACAAATCGCTTCTGTTGTGGAGTGTGTCACAACACGGAAAGCGCAGGAAACCTGCCGGAAAACTCCCCTGTTTAGCTCTGCAAAAAGCGGGCAGAAGAAGACGGGAAGCTATCATCGGGGGAATTGGGCGGGAATTGTGAAAGTAAATTTAATTCGGGGCTCGCCGATTCTGCGGGCGGAAGATTTCCCGGGGGCACGACCCCCGGGAAATACCACCGTCGGCCACGGAAAGGCGACCGAGAGCTACGAAAAGGCGACCGGGGTCTGACGCCAGGCGCTCTCCACGGCCCGGCGGGCGGCGACCGGATCCACCTGCGTTCCCTTCTCTGCGAGGGCCGCGCCCAGCGCCGCGAGGGAACCCAGCACCGCGCCCGGTGTCGCGTCCGGCCCGTAGTGGTTGACCCGGATCATCTCCTTGGCCAGGGCGCCGCCGCCGGCCGCCAGCGGCAGTGCCGGGTCGCTCTCCAGCGCCCGCGCCACCAGCTCCGAAGCCACCACGCCGGACGGCACCCGCAGCGTCGTGGCGACCGGTGCCGCGTCCCGCTCCTCGTGCACATACGGCGCGAGGCCCCCGCCCAGCGCCACCGCCCCGGCCCGCGAGGCCAGCGCGGCGCTCCGGTGCCGGGCCATCACCGTCGCCGGGCCGGCCGACTCGATCCGCTCCAGGCACGCCTCCAGCGCCAGCATCTCCAGCTGGGCCGGAGCGTGCGGCAGCGCCTTGCGCCCGGCGTCGATCCAGCGCTCCTTCCAGTCCAGCAGCGAGAGGTAGGACCGGCGCGGGGCCTTCGGGTTGGCGGCCATCCGGGCCCACGCCCGCTCGCTCACCGAGATCGCCGACACCCCCGCCGGGCCGCCCATCGCCTTCTGCGCCCCGATCACGCACAGGTCCACACCCCACGCATCCGGCAGTACCGGCTCCGCACCCACGGAGGCCACCGCGTCCAGGTAGAAGAGGGCACCCTGCTCCCGTACCGCCTCGCCGATCTCCGCGACCGGGTTGGTGTTGCCCGTCGCCGCCTCGGCGTGCACCAGCGACACGAAGTCGATCTCCGGGTGCGCGGCGAACGCCTCGCGGATCTGCTCGGCCGTCACCGCCGTGTGGAAGGGGACGGACACGTCGTGCACGGTGGCGCCGGCGTCGCGGAGCCAGTTGCCGAAGGTCTGGCCGTACGGGCCCGTGATCACGTTCAGGGCCACCGTGCCCGGGCCGGCCGCGGCGCGGATCGCGCCCTCCAGCGGCAGCAGCGCCTCGCCCTGGGTGACCAGGACGTCCTGCCGGGTGTCCAGCAGCCGGGCCACCGCGTCCTCGATGGCGGCGAAGCGCTCGGCACTCAGCGGGGGCAGGTCGAGGAAGGGGTGGGTCACGGCGGTGCTCTCTTCGCTCTCGGGGGGTCGACTCCACCGATCTTAGGTCGGGGGCCCTCGTAACCATGGGTTTGATTTGAGAGACTCAAACCCTTCCTTATAATCGGAAGCCACAGTTCCCCCACAGGAGATCTCCCCATGAAAACGCTCGCAGGGCGCCGGGCCCGCCTTCTGGCCGCCACCACCACGACCGCCGCACTCGCGCTCGTCGTGGCCGGCTGCTCCTCCAGCGACTCGGGGAGCGGCAAGACCACCGTCAAGGGCGTCCACCTCGCCAAGGGCGGCCGGCTGACCACCTGCACCCACCTGCCCTACCCGCCGTTCCAGTCGGACGTCGACGGCAAGGTGCAGGGCTTCGACGTGTCCCTGATCGACCTCGTCGCCAAGGACCTCGGCGTCAAGCAGCAGATCCTCGACACGCCCTTCGAGAACTTCAAGACCGGCGCCTTCCTGAACTCCGGGGAGTGCGACCTGGCCGCCGCCGGCATGACCATCACCGACGAGCGCAAGAAGAACGTCGACTTCTCCGACCCGTACTTCGAGGCCACCCAGGCCGTCCTCGTCGACAGGAGCAGCGGGATCAACTCGCTCGCCGACGTCAAGGCCAAGGGCAAGAAGCTCGGCGCCCAGGCGCAGACCACCGGTGAGGACTACGTGAAGGGCAAGGGCTACGACCCGGTCTCCTTCGAGTCCTCCGACGCCGTCCTCAACGGCCTGCGCACCGGCCAGGTCCAGGCCGTCGTCATCGACTACCCGGTCGTCCAGGGCTGGCTGAAGGACAAGGCCAACGCGGACAAGTTCAAGGTCGTCGACAACCTCAAGACCGGTGAGCAGTACGGCTTCACCGTGAAGAAGGGCAACAAGGCGCTGCTCGACGCCATCAACAAGGCGCTCAAGACCGCCAAGGCCGACGGCACCTACAAGAAGATCTACGAGCAGTGGATCGGCCCGTACAACGCCTCCGTCGCCCCTCCCGCCGCCTCATGACCGATACGGACGTAACACTCCAGCCGAAGAAAAAGGGACTGACCCGGCGTCAGAAGCGCCGCCTGTCGCGGGGCGTGCAGTACGTCGTCTTCGTCGCCGCCGTGATCGCCTTCGCGGTCACGGCGGACTGGGGCCGGCTCCAGAACCAGTTCGCCCAGGCCGACATCGCCAAGCAGATGTTCCCGGACGTCATCACGCTGGCGCTGAAGAACACCGTGCTCTACACGCTGTCCGGCTTCGTCGTCGGGCTCGTCCTCGGCATGGTCATCGCGCTGATGCGGCTGTCCTCCGTGGGCCCGTACCGCTGGCTGGCGGGCGTCTACATCGAGATCTTCCGCGGCCTGCCCGCACTGCTGATCTTCATCTTCGTCGGTGTGGCCGTCCCGCTGGCGTTCCCCGGGACGGAGATCCCGGGCGGCACGTACGGCAAGGTCGCCATCGCGCTCGGCCTGGTGTCGGCCGCCTACATGGCCGAGACCATCCGCGCCGGCATCCAGGCCGTGCCCAAGGGACAGATGGAGGCGGCCCGCTCGCTCGGCTTCTCGCCGGCGAAGGCGATGGTCTCGATCATCATCCCGCAGGCCTTCCGGATCATCCTGCCGCCGCTCACCAACGAACTCGTCCTGCTCTTCAAGGACTCCTCGCTGGTGCTGTTCCTCGGCGTCACCCTGGAGGAGCGGGAACTGTCCAAGTTCGGCCGCGACCTGGCCAGTACGACCGCCAACTCCACGCCGATCCTGGTCGCGGGCCTGTGCTACCTGCTGGTCACCATCCCGCTCAGCTTCGTCGTCCGCCGTATGGAGTCCAAGGCCCAGGAGGCGATCCGATGAGCCGCCCGGAGATCGAGGTACGCGGACTGCACAAGTCCTTCGGCGACAACGAGGTGCTGCGCGGCATCGACCTGGAGATCGGCCAGGGCGAGGTCGTCTGTGTCATCGGCCCCTCCGGCTCCGGCAAGTCGACGCTGCTGCGCTGCGTGAACCTGCTGGAGGAGCCCACCAAGGGCCAGGTCTTCGTCGGCGGCACCGAGGTGACCGACCCGGACGTCGACATCGACGCCGTGCGCCGCCGCATCGGCATGGTCTTCCAGCAGTTCAACCTCTTCCCGCACCTGAGCGTCACCGAGAACCTCGCGCTGCCGCAGCGCCGGGTCCTCGGGCGGGACAAGGCGACGGCCGCGCGGATCGCCGCCGAGAACCTGGCCCGGGTCGGCCTGTCCGAGAAGGCGGACGCCTACCCGGCCTCCCTCTCCGGCGGCCAGCAGCAGCGCGTCGCCATCGCCCGCGCGCTCGCCATGGGCCCCGAGGTGATGCTCTTCGACGAGCCGACCTCCGCCCTCGACCCGGAGCTGGTCGGCGATGTCCTCGCCGTCATGCGCATGCTCGCCCGGGAGGGCATGACGATGATGGTCGTCACCCATGAGATGACCTTCGCGCGCGAGGTCGCCGACCGGGTCGTCTTCATGGACGGCGGAGTGGTCGTCGAGGACGGCAGCCCCGAGCGGGTCATCGGCGACCCGCAGCACGAGCGCACCCGGCACTTCCTGTCCCGCCTGCTCGACCCGGCGATGGCCGAGGTCGAGGAGGAGATCTCCGACCAGGTGGGGAAGTCCGGGCCGTAGCTCACCGGGGTCTTCCGTCCGGTCCGGGCGGGCTCGCGGGTCCGCGGGCCCGGCATGATCCGAACGGCAGGCCCTAAGGTGCGGTACATGAGCGATCGCGCGGTGCTGCACGTGAAGGGCCGGGTCCTGGCGGGTCCGGACGACGTCCGGGACGAACTGTGGGTGGTCGGCGGCCGGATCTCCTACGAGCGCCCCGCCGGCGCCCGGGAGGTCCGGACCGTCGAGGGCTGGGCGCTGCCCGGCCTGGTCGACGCGCACTGCCATGTGGGCCTCGACGCGCACGGCCCGGTCGACGCGGAGACCGCCGAGAAGCAGGCCCGCACCGACCGGGAGGCGGGCACCCTGCTGATCCGGGACGCGGGCTCGCCCTCCGACACCCGCTGGATCGACGACCGGGACGATCTCCCGAAGATCATCCGGGCGGGCCGGCACATCGCCCGCACCCGCCGCTACATCCGCAACTACGCCTGGGAGATCGAACCGGACGACCTGGTGGCGTACGTCGCCCGGGAGGCCCGGCGCGGCGACGGCTGGGTCAAGCTGGTCGGCGACTGGATCGACCGCGACCTCGGCGACCTGTCGCCCTGCTGGCCCCGCGGGGCGGTCGAGGCGGCCATAGCCGAGGCCCACCGGCTCGGCGCCCGTGTCACCGCCCACTGCTTCGCCGAGAGTTCCCTGCGCGACCTGGTCGAGGCGGGCATCGACTGCATCGAGCACGCCACGGGCCTCACCGAGGACCTCGTCCCGCTGTTCGCCGAGCGGGGGGTCGCCATCGTCCCCACCCTCGTCAACATCGCCACCTTCCCCCGGCTCGCGGACGGCGGCGACCACAAGTTCCCGCGCTGGTCGGCCCATATGCGCCGGCTGCACGAGCGGCGCTACGACACCGTGCGCGGCGCCTACGACGCCGGCATCCCGGTCTACGTCGGCACGGACGCCGGCGGCTCGCTCGCCCACGGACTGGTCGCGGGGGAGGTCGCCGAACTCGTCAAGGCCGGCATCCCGCCCGTCGAGGCCCTCTCGGCGACGAGCTGGGGCGCCCGTGCCTGGCTCGGCCGGCCCGGCCTGGAGGAGGGCGCCCCGGCCGACCTGGTGGTGTACGAGGCCGATCCCCGGGCGGACGTGCGGGTGCTCGCGGCGCCGCGACGGGTGGTGCTCAACGGGCACGTCGTCGAGTAGATGTGCCCGTGATTCGAATCCACGTGCTAAATATCCACGTTTGAGTGAAGTGACCCTGGATAACTGACCGTTCACCCACAGTGCGTACAAGGTTGACGGGTCCCAAGCATGTCCCGTCTGGGGGTCCCACCGCCTTGAACAGCAAAAACTTCCGCATGCCCGCACGCCGCCTCGCCGCCCTCGTGACGGTCACCGCCCTCACCGCGGCGCCCGCGGTCCTGGGCGCGGGCGCGGCGCACGCGACCGGTGAGCACGGTCGCGCCTCCGCCGTCGTCCTGCGCACCGGGCTCGACGTGTCCCTGCTCAACAAGACCGTGAACGTCCCGCTCGCGGTCTCCCTCAACGAGGTCCAGGCACCGCGGAGCGCCGACAGGACCGCGCTCTCCGCCCGGCTCGACGGCGTGGACGGCGGCAAGCCGTTCACCGTGCTCGGCGCGGACGTCGCCGAGGCCGGGGCCACGGTCACGGCGCGGCGCGCCGAGGGCTCGGTCCGGGTCGCCCACGCCAAGCTGCACCTGCCGGGCCTGCCCCTGCTGTCCCTGATCGAGGCCGACACGATCACCGCCAAGGCCACCTGCGAGGCCGGCAAGGCACCGGCCGCCTCCGCGAACGTCCTCGGCACGGTCACCGTCCTCGGCAAGCGCGTCACGCTGACCGCCGGCGGCCCGACCGAGGTGAAGGTGCCCGGCGTCGGCGAGGTCCGCCTCGATCTCGCCCAGCGCACCACCACGACCCGTACCGCCGCCGCGACGGCCCTCGAACTCAAGGTCTCCGTCAACCCGCTGAAGCTCAACGTGGCCGACGTCGAGGGCACCGTGACCCTGGCCAAGGCCACCTGCGAGTCCCCGGCGGCGCCGCCCACCGGGAAGCCGGTGCCGAGCCACGACCCGGCCGCCGACGTCCGCCCGCAGGGCGCCCCGGCGCAGGCCGACCTCGCGGAGACCGGCGGCAGCTCCGCGACCCCCTACCTCGCGGGCGGTGCGCTGGCGCTGCTGCTGGTCGGCGGGGGAGCGGTGACGGTGGCCCGCCGCCGCAAGGGCTGACGCACCGCCCCGGCCGCTCCCTTCCGGCCGTCGGCCCGGATAGGGAGCGGCTCCCCGGCCCGCCGGGAGCGTGGCGGACCACCGGACCCCCGGACCACCGGACCAGCTGGTCCAGCGCGGCCTTGGCGTACCCCGGGGCCTCGGCGTCGAGGGGCTCGCCGTCCTGCCAGGCGGTGAAGCAGTCCGGGAAGGCCGGCCCGTCCAAGCCGAAGTGCCAAGCCGAAGCACCGGGCAAGAGGCCCCGGGCCGAAGCGCCGGGCCGGAGCCCCGGGCCTTTGGCCGACGGTTCGCCGGGGTGGGGTGGCCGGAGCAGGGCTCGGGCTCTCGGGCGGTGTGGGCCCGGAGGCCGGCCTCTCAGCCAGGCGAGACGGGTGGGGCGGTGGGCGGAGCCAGGGCGGCCGACAGGGCCTTCAGGAAGGCGTTCACCGTCGCTCGGTCCCGCACGGCGACCCGCACCCACTCCGCCCCGAGCCCCGGAAACGTGTCCCCACGCCGTACCGCGTAGCCCAGGTCGCGCAACCGCCGCCGTACCCCGGCCGCGTCCGGCACCCGCAGCAGCACGAACGGCCCCTCCGCAGGCTCCACCACCCGTACGCCACGGTCGGCGAAAGACGCCAGCCCGGCCACCAGGTACGCCCGGTCCCCGGCGACGCGATGCGCCGCGTGCCCGGCCTCGGCCAATGCCCGCGGCGCCATACACGCCCGAGCCGCGGCCAGCGCCGGCGTCGACACCGGCCACAGCGGCTGCGCCCGCTCCAGCTCGTCGATCACCTCGGGCGCGGCCAGCACATACCCGATGCGCAGCCCGGCCAGCCCCCACGTCTTGGTGAGGCTGCGCAGCACGACCAGACCCGGCACGTCGGTCCGCCCGGCCAGCGCCTCCCGCTCACCCGGCACGGCGTCCATGAACGCCTCGTCCACCACCAGGGTCCGCCCTGGCCGCGCGAGCCGTACGACCGTCTCCGCCGGATGCAGCACCGACGTCGGATTGGTCGGGTTGCCGATCACCACCAGGTCGGCTTCCTCCGGCACGGCCGCCGGGTCCAGCCGGAACCCGTCCTCCGCCCGCAGCAGCACCCGCTCCACCGTGTGCCCGGCGTCCCGCAGCGCGGCCTCCGGCTCCGTGAACTGCGGATGCACCACCACCGGCCGGCGGACCTTCGACGCGCGGGCGAGCAGCACGAACGCCTCCGCCGCCCCCGCCGTCAGCAGCACCCGCTCCACCGGCAGCCCGTGCCGCGCCGCCACCGCCGCCCGCGCGGCCCGCCCGTCCGGGTAGGCCGCGAGGGACGACAGGGAACCGGCGATCTCCTCCCGCAGCCAGGCCGGGGGCGTGTCCGCGCGGACGTTGACGGCGAGATCGACCAGCCCCGCCCCGTCGTCCCGTACCTCCGCGTCCCCGTGATGCCGCAGATCGGGCCCCACCCCGCCGGTGTCCTCAGTGCGCATGGCTGTGCGAGTGCCCACCGTGATGGTGATGCCCGTGCCCGTGGTGGTGACCGTCGTCGTCCGGGTGGAAGTGCGGCTGCTGCGGCAGCCCGACCTTGTCCTCGAAGCCCGGCAGCGCGATCCGGTACACGCACGAGTCGCAGTTCATCCGCAGATCGCCCTCGACGGCCTCCTCGTAACGCTCCATCACCAGGTCCAGCAGCTCCGGCTCGGGCCCGATGACGTCGGCCGACCGCACCTCGGTCTCCGGGTGCGCGGCGGCCCACTCCTCGGTCTGCCGCCGCACCCGGTCCGGCAGGATGCCGGTGAACAGGAAGTAGGGCAGGACGACGATCCGCCGCGCCCCCAGCCTCACGCACCGGTCCAGGCCGCTCGGCACGTCCGGCGCCGCCAGCGACACGAACGCCGTCTCCACACCGGCGTACCCACGGCCCTCCCACAGCAGCCGCGCCGCCTTGTGCACCTCGGCGTTGGCGTCGGGGTCCGTCGAGCCGCGCCCGACCAGCAGCACGGTCACCTCGGAGCGGTCCGCGCCGTCCAGCGCCTGGTCCAGGCGCCGCTCCAGCACGTTCAGCAGCGACGGGTGCGGACCCAGCGGACGTCCGTAGGTGTACGAGATCCCGGGGTGCCGCTCCTTCTCCCGGGCCAGCGCGGCCGGGATGTCGCCCTTGGCGTGCCCGGCGGACACCAGCATCAGCGGCACCGCGGCGAACCGGCGCACCCCCCGCTCGACCAGCTCGGTGACGGCCTCGCCCAGCGGCGGCGGGGACAGCTCGATGAAGCCGCCCGCGACGGGCAGCTCGGGGTGACGGCGGCCCAGCTCCCGGACGAAGTCGCGGAACGCCTCGGCTCCGGCGTCGTCACGGGTGCCGTGGCCGGCGATCAGCAGGGCGGGCGGGGTGGTCACGAGATCTCCTCAGACGAAACGGGGTGGTACAGCAGGGCGTTGAGCGCGGCGGAGGCGACCGCCGACCCGCCCTTCTCCGACACGTTGCTCACGGCGGGCAGCCCGCTCGCGCGCAGCGCCTCCTTGGACTCGACCGCGCCGACGAAGCCGACGGGCAGGCCGATGACGAGAGCGGGGGAGGCGTCCAGGGTCAGCAGCTCCTCCAGCGCGGTCGGGGCGTTGCCGATCACCCAGAGGGCGCCGGGCCCGACCTGTTCGTAGGCGAGCCGGATCCCGTGCGCCGAACGGGTCAGTCCGGGGCCGGCCGTGGCGTCCCTGAGCCGGCAGACGGTCTCCCTGCGCGTGATGCCGGCCCCCACCATCTCGACGTCCACGACGACCGGCGCCCCGGCGTGCAGCGCGGCGTGCGCCTTCACCAGGTCGTCCTCGTCCATGACCAGGTCGGTCGCGTACTCCAGGTCGGCGGCGGAGTGGATGACCCGCTCCACCACCGCCCGGGTCAGCGGCGGGAAGCGCGAGGTGTCCAGGCGGGCGCGCAGCCGCCGGTAGGACTCCTCCTCGATGGGATGGACCACACGGGCCGCACCGTTCACTTCGGCTCCTCCTGCCAGCGGTAGCCGCGCGGCGTCACCATGCGCCCCGCGATGTTCCGGGTCGCGGTGTTGCCCACGGTGACGACCGTCATCATGTCGACCGTCGCCGGGTCCAGTCCGGCGAGCGTGGTCAGCCGGCTCGACTCGTCCGGCCGGGACGCGTTGCGGACGACTCCGACGGGCGTCGCCGGCGCGCGGTGCTCGGCGAGGATGCCGAGCGCCTTCGGCAGCTGCCAGTCGCGGCCCCGGGAGCGCGGGTTGTAGAAGGTGACGACGATGTCCGCCTCGGCCGCCGCCCGCACCCGGCGCTCGATGACCTCCCACGGCGTGTGCAGGTCGGACAGGCTGATGGACACGTGGTCGTGGCCCAGCGGCGCGCCCAGGACCGCCCCGGCGGCCAGCGCGGCCGTCACCCCGGGCACCCCGACCACGTCGATGTCGTCCGAGGCCTCCGCGAGCGCCGGGGAGGCCATGGCGTACACGCCCGCGTCCCCGCTGCCGATCAGCGCCACCGCGTGCCCCTTGCGGGCCTCCGCGACCGCCGTACGGGCCCGCTCCTCCTCGGCGCCGAGCCCCGACTCCAGCACCCGGGTACCCGGCCGCAGCAGATCGCGGATCTGGTCCACGTACTGGTCGAGCCCGACCAGCACCGACGCCCGCCGCAGCTCGGCCGCGGCGCGCGGGGTGAGCAGGTCCCGGGCGCCCGGCCCGAGCCCGACCACCGCGAGCCGCCCGCGCCCGGGACGCCGTACCACGGCACAGGTCGCCATCGCCGGCTGCCCGTCCGCCCGCGCCGACTTCCGCTTGGGGACGACGAGTTCACCGCCGTGCACCAGCGCGGCGGCCTCCGCCACCGACGGCGTACCGACGGCCGCGAGCGGCGCGTCCGACGGGTTCGGCACCTCGACGCCGGCCAGCTCCTCGGCGGAGTACGTCACCAGCGGCACCCCGAGCCGCTCGGCGGCGGCCACGATGCCCGGCTCCTTGGCCTTGGCGTCCACGGTGGCGAGCAGGGCCACGGACTTCGGCGAGAGCCCCGCCTCCGCCAGCGCCTCCTCGACCAGCCCGAGCACCTCGGCCTCCGGCGCGCCCTTGGACGCACCGACCCCGACCACCAGCGACGGCGGCCTGAGCAGCACCTCGCGTTCACCGGGCGCGACGGCCCGGTCGGTGAGCCGGACGGTGTACCGCCCCTCGGGCGCGAGAGGCAGCGGCGGCAGCGGCCACGCCACCTCCGCCTCCAGCGCCACCGGCTCGCCGTCCAGCAGCGCCCGGGAGACCACGGCGACCGAGCCCTCGTACGGCAGCCCGAGCGTGTCCAGGCCGGGCAGTCCGGCCGCGTCCGTCGCCGTCGTCACCACCGGCTCCGCGCCCAGCAGGTCACCGACCTCGCGGGCCAGTTCGTTGGCGCCGCCGCCGTGCCCGCCGACCAGCGACACCGCGAACCGGCCGCCCTCGTCCACGCACACCACGCCCGGGTCGGCCGCCTTGTCGCCGAGCAGCGGAGCGAGCAGCCGTACCACCGCCCCCGTCGCCAGGAAGCACACCAGCTGCCCGCACTCGGCGAACGCGGCGCGCACGGCCTCCCCGACAGGACCCTCGTACACGCGCGTACGGTCCGGCCAGGCCGCGGCCAGCCGGTCCCGCGCCGCCGCTCCCGCCGCGGTGGCGGAAATGAGGCCGATCACTGGGCAACTCCTTCACTAGAGGCGGGGGTTCTGTCGCCCCACAGCAGAAACACAGGATTGGTCGCCGCCAGCCGGGTCACGTCCCCCGGCAGCGGCGCCAGGCGCGAGGACTGGAGCAGCACCCCGTCGCAGCCGAACCCGGCGGCCGTCAGCGCCTCGCGGGCCGCCGGCACCCGGTCCAGCGCGGCCACGGCGACCACGACCGTCCGCCGCGCCCGCCGCGCGCACGCGGTGACGACGGCGGGCAGCTCCCGGCCCCCGCCGCCGACGAACACCGAGTCCGGATCCGCCAGCCCCGCCAGGGCGGCCGGCGCCGAGCCGTGCACCACGTCCACGTCCACACCGTGGGCGTCCGCGTTGGCACGGATCCGCTCGACCCCGTCCGCGGCCTTCTCCACGGCGACGACGGCCGCGCCGAGCCGCGCGCACTCCACCGCGACCGAGCCCGACCCGGCGCCCACGTCCCACACCAGGTCGCCCAGCCGCGGCCCCAGCCGGGCCAGGGCCAGCGCCCGCACCTCGAACTTCGTGATCATCGAGTCCCGGTGCGTGAACTCGCCCTCGTCCAGCGCCCACCGGGCGGGCGCCTCCGGCACCGCGGCCACCGTGCGCACCGCACCGAGCGCCCGGGCCTCGTCCAGGCACAGCACCACGCTCACCGCCGTGCCCCAGTCCCGGGCAGCGGCCTCGGCGGCCGTCACCCGCTCCACGCGCTCCCGCTCCGGGTCGCCGAGGGCCCGCGCCACGACCAGGACCCGGTCACCGGGCAGCGCGGCGCCCAGCTCGGCGGGCCCGGCCCCCGGCCCGGTCAGCACGGCCACCTTCGGCCGCGCCCGGCACACGTTCACCGCCGTACGCAGATCCCGGCCGTGCGCGCTGACCACGACCGCGTCGTCCCAGGGCAGCCCGATCCGGGCGAAGGCGGCGGCCACGGAGGACACGCCCGGCCGCACGTCCAGCAGCCCGGCACCGAACCGCTCGGCCAGCGCCCGCACGATCCCGAGGAACCCCGGGTCGCCGGAGGCCAGCACGACGACCGGCAGCTCCTTGCCGACGTACTGCGCGACGGTGTCCAGGGCGGGCGCCAGCGGCCCGAGCACGACCCGTCCGGCGCCCTCCGGCACCCGTACGGCGTCCAGGTGCCGCCGCCCGCCGACGACCAGCGCGGCCCCGGCGAGGACGTCCTGCGGGACCGGCGCCCCGGTCCCCGTGCCGACGACCGTGATCAACTCTTCGCCCTCTGCTCACGCAGGGCCCGCCGCGCCTCCGGGTCCGCCTTCCGGTACCCGTGGAAGTGACCGGGGTGGTACAGGTGCGAGCGGGTGCCGTGCGCGTCCAGCGCCGGGCCGACCAGGAACAGCGTGTGCTTCCACAGCTTGTGCTCCTTGACCGTCTCCTCCAGCGTGCCGATCGTGCACCGCACGACCAGCTCCTCCGGCCACGTCGCCTGGTACGCGACCACCACCGGGGTGTCCGTGGGGTAGCCGCCCTCCAGCAGCTCCCGCACCAGCTGCCCGCTGCGCGCCGCCGACAGGAAGACCGCCATGGTGGTGCCGTGGCGGGCGAACTCGCGCACCTCCTCGCCGGGCGGCATGGGCGTCTTTCCCCCGCCCAGCCGGGTCAGCACCACGGACTGCGCCACCTCGGGGATCGTCAGCTCGCGCTGCGCGAGCGCGGCCACGGCGGAGAAGGCGGACACGCCCGGGACGACCTCGGTCGCGATGCCGATCTCCCGGCAGCGGTCCAGCTGCTCCTGGGTGCCGCCCCACAGGGCCGGGTCACCGGAGTGGATCCGGGCGACCTTCAGTCCCTCCTCGCGCGCACGCCGGTACACGGCGACGACGTCCTCCAGGGACATGGCCGCCGAGTCCAGGATCTCGGCGCCCTCGCGGGCGTGGTCGAGGACCTCCGCCTGGACCAGACTCGCGGCCCAGATCACCACGTCGGCCTCGGCGATGGCCCTGGCGGCCCGGAACGTCAGCAGATCGGCGGCGCCGGGGCCGGCACCGACGAAGGTCACCTTGCCGGTGGGGGCATCGGCCATGGGGATCGGTCCTCTCCTACAAGTGCTACGAGTACTGCGGCTGCTGCTATCGGATGTGCGTGGACGCCGGTCCATCGGATACCAAGGGCCTATGGCGGTCTTCGTCGCGCTGGGCGCGTTCGTGATGACGCTGGCCGGCGGCTGGACGGCACAGCGCGTGACCGACCGCCGCCACCTGGTCCTGGGACTGGCCGGCGGGCTGATGCTGGGCGTGGTCGGCCTGGACCTGCTGCCGGAGGCACTGCACGCGGCCGACCGCGAGGTCTTCGGCGTACCCGCCGCCCTGCTGCTCTTCGTGGCCGGCTTCCTGCTGGCCCACCTGGGCGAGCGCACCCTGGCCGCGCGCCAGGCCGCGCACGGCGGCGCCGAGGAACACCACCACCGGGCGCCCGAGGTGGGTCTCGCGGCGGCCGGCGCGATGGTAGGCCACAGTGCCATGGACGGCGTGGCGATCGGCGCGGCCTTCCAGGTGGGCGGCGGCATGGGCACGGCCGTGGCGCTCGCCGTGATCGCCCACGACTTCGCCGACGGCTTCAACACCTTCACCATCACCAGCCTGTACGGCAACGCGCGCCGCCGGGCCGTCGGGATGCTGGTCGCCGACGCCTGCGCACCCGTGCTGGGCGCGCTGTCCACGGCCTTCTTCCGCATCCCCGAACCGGTGCTCGGCGGCTATCTCGGTCTCTTCGGCGGCGTACTGCTCTACCTCGCCGCCGCCGAGATCCTGCCCGAGGCCCACCACGAGCACCCGGCCCGCTCCACCCTGCTGTGCACGGTGGCCGGCGTCGCGTTCGTCTGGCTGGTGGTCGGCGTCTCCGGCTGACCGCGCGGACGGCGTCACAGCTTCCCGCCCCGGCCGTCGTCCCGCCGCGGCGGCGCGATCAGCGTCGACAGGTACGGCAGCGGCGTCCCGTCCAGCTCGGCGGCCGGCCGCACCGACTCCTCCGGCAGTCCCAGCGCCGAGCCCCACACGGCGTCCCCGAGCCGCCCGGTCTCCGCGAGCGCCTCGGCGACCTCGGCGGCCTGCCGGCCGAACTTGTACGCCACGACCGTGCCCGGACCGGCCAGCGCCTCCTTCAGCACGGCGGACCCGGCGGTGACCGGGACGAGGGTGAGCGGCTCGGTGCCCTCGGTCAGCACGGCCCCGGAGCGCGCCGCGAGGTCCTGCATCGCGGTGATCCCGGGCACGGTCGCAACGGTGACACCGGGCACCAGCTCCGCGATGGTCTGCGCGAGGTACGTGAACGTGGAGTACACGTTCGGGTCGCCGATGGTGGCGAAGGCGACCGACGCGTGCGAGCGCAGCAGGCCGGCGACCTGCTCGCCCGCCGCGTCCCAGGCCGCCTCGCGCCTCGTCCGGTCGGTCCGCTCGTTCAGCGCGAACACCACCCGGACGACCTTCTCCGCGGGCACGTAGTGCAGCACGGTCGCCTCGGCGCGGCCCGGCTCCCCGCCGTCCGTTCCGTCGGGTGCGGCCATGACGGGTACGACTACGACATCGGCGGCCCGCAGGGCATTGACCCCCTTGACGGTCACCAGTTCCGGATCACCGGGGCCGACCCCGACTCCGACCAGCGTGCTGCTCATGACGTCCGGCACCTCTCCACGAACCGACGGGCGACACCGGGCTCGGACGCCCAGTGCGTGTGCAGATAACTCGCGTGCACGCCCTGCTGTACGAAACCTTCGACCCGCCGGACCGGGGCCCGCATGCCCCAGGCGGGAGAAGCACCGGCGCCCGGCTCGACGACGGTGCGGTGGAACTCGTGGCCGCGCATCCGCGTCCCGGCCACCGCCAGCACGCTGTCGCCGACGGCCACGGCGTCCCGGTAGCCGAGGGTCAGCCGCTCGCTCATCCGCGCGGTGGCGTCCAGCACGCCGCACATGGGGCGGCCGTCCAGCTCCCGGCACAGATAGAGCAGGCCGGCACACTCGGCCGCCACCGGCGCCCCGGAGAGCGCCAGTGCGGCCACGGCCTTGCGCAGCGGCTCGTTGGCGGACAGCTCGCCCGCGTACACCTCGGGGAATCCGCCGCCGATGACCAGCCCGGCGGTGCCCTCGGGGAGTTCCTCGTCGCGCAGCGGATCGAAGGTGACGACCTCGGCGCCGGCGGCGGTGAGCAGTTCGGTGTGCTCGGCGTAGGAGAAGGTGAAGGCGGCCCCGCCGGCGACGGCCACAACGGGCACACGCTCCCGGACAGCCCGAGCCGACTCCTCGCCCCACTTGCCGGCCGCCCGAGCCGACTCCTCGCCCCGCTCCCCGACAGCCCGAGCCGACTCCTCGTCCCGCTTTCCAACCGGCCGAGCCGGCTCTTCGTCCCGCTTTCCAGCCGGGCGAGTCGGGTGGGTGGGTGGGCAAGCGGGGGTCCAGGGGGCGGAGCCCCCGGGAAGCTCCCCGGCAGCACGGGCCAGCGCCTCGACGGTGTCCAGGTCACACCCGGCGACCACCTGCGCAGCCATCGCCGCGACGGCCTCGACCGCGGCCGACCGCCGCTCGGCGACCGGCACCAGCCCAAGATGCCGAGAAGGCGTGTCCACCTGCCGCACCCGCCGCAAGGCACCCAGCACCGGCACCCCGGCCGAATCCAGCGCCTCCCGCAGCAGCTCCTCGTGCCGGTCCGACGCCACCTTGTTCAGGATGACGCCCCCGACCCGCACCTCCGGATCCCAGGACGCGAACCCGTGCACCAGCGCCGCGACCGACCGCGACTGCGAGGACGCGTCCACGACGAGCACCACCGGCGCCCGCAGCAGCTTGGCGACATGGGCGGTGGAGGCCAGCTCGCCTTCCCCCGCCGCCCCGTCGTACAGGCCCATCACACCCTCGACGACGGCGATGTCGCACCCCCGCGCCCCGTGCAGGAACAGCGGAGCGACCAGCTCCGGCCCGCACAGGTACGCGTCCAGGTTGCGCCCCGTCCGCCCGGTCGCGAGCGCGTGATACCCGGGGTCGATGTAGTCCGGCCCGACCTTGTGCGGGGACACGGCGAGCCCCCGCGCGGCGAACGCGGCCATCAGCCCCGTGGCCACGGTGGTCTTGCCGCTGCCCGAGGAGGGCGCGGCGACGACCAGCCGGGGCACCGACGACATCACCACTCGATGCCCTTCTGGCCCTTCTGACCCACGTCCATGGGGTGCTTGACCTTGGACATGTCGGTGACGAGGTCGGCGAAGTCCACCAGCTTCTCCGGCGCGTTCCGCCCGGTGATCACCACGTGCTGGGTGCCGGGACGGTCGCGCAGCACCTCGATCACCTCGTCGGTGTCGACCCAGCCCCAGTGCATCGGATACGCGAACTCGTCCAGCACGTACAGCCGGTACGTCTCGGCGGCCAGGTCCCGCTTGACCTGCTCCCAGCCCTCCCGGGCCTTCTCCTCGTTGTCCATCTGGGCGTCCCGCTGGACCCACGACCAGCCCTCGCCCATCTTGTGCCAGTCGACGGTGCCGCCCTCACCGGAGGCGCCGAGCACCCGCAGCGCGTTCTCCTCGCCGACCTTCCACTTCGCCGACTTGACGAACTGGAACACCCCGATGGGCCAGCCCTGGTTCCAGGCGCGCAGCGCGAGCCCGAACGCGGCGGTGGACTTGCCCTTGCCGACGCCCGTGTGCACGACGACCAGCGGACGGTTCCGCCGCTGGCGGGTCGTCAGGCCGTCGTCCGGTACGACACTCGGCTGTCCCTGCGGCATTACGCGGCCCTCCTCGACGTCGTTCCCCGCACATCCCTGACCAGCCCGGCGATCGAGTCGGCCCGCAGCTCGTCCAGCGTCACCGCCGTACCGCCCAGCTCACCCGCGAGCTGCCCGGCGAGCCCCAGCCGCACCGGACCCGACTCGCAGTCCACGACCACCGAGGCGGTGCCCTCGGCCGCGAACAGCCGTGCCGCCCGCCCCGCCAGCGCGACCGGCTCCAGACCACCCGTGGCCCGCCCGTCCGTCACCACCACGACCAGCGCCCGCCGCGCCGGATCCCGCAGCCGCTCCACCCGCAGCACCTCGTGCGCCTTCAGCAGCCCGGCGGCCAGCGGCGTACGTCCGCCGGTCGGCAGTGACTCCAGCCGCGCGGCGGCGGCGTCCACGGACGACGTCGGCGGCAGCGCCACGTCCGCGCCGGAGCCCCGGAAGGTCACCAGACCGACCTTGTCCCGCCGCTGGTAGGCGTCGAGCAGCAGCGACAGGACGGCACCCTTCACGGCGCTCATCCGCTGCCGCGCCGCCATCGACCCCGAGGCGTCCACCACGAACAGCACGAGGTTGCCCTCGCGCCCCTCCCGGGCCGCCTGCCGCAGATCGTCCCGGCGGATCACCAGCCCCGGCCCGGACCGGCCGCGCGCCCGCTGATGCGGGGCCGCGGCCTGCACGGTCGCGGCCAGATGCAGCTTGGTCAGCGTGCCCCGGGGCCGCCGGGCCCCGGTAGTCCGGCCGTGCTCGGTCCGTGCCCGCGACCGCCGCCCGGCGGCACCCTCGCCGATGCCGGGCACGCTCAGCACCTTGGTCCGGAACGGCTCGGCGGCCCGTACGGCCGACTGCTCCTGCCCGCCGGACGGCTGCGGCTGCCCGCCCTCACCGGCCTCGGGCTGCGCGGCGGAGCCCCCGTCGCCCTGCGGACCGCCGTCCGGCGCCGGCTGCCCGCCGCCGCCCCCGGGACCGTCGGGATCGGGGTCGTCGTCGCCGTCGCCGGCGTACTCCTCCAGCGTCTCGTCCAGCTTGTCCTCGTCCAGACCCGGCGCGTCGAACGGGTTCCGGCGGCGCCGGTGCGGCAGCGCCAGCAGGGCCGCCTGCCGCACGTCCTCGGCGAGCACGTCGGTCCGTCCGGCCCACGCGGCCAGCGCGCCGGCGGTGCGCGCCATCACGATGTCGGCGCGCATGCCGTCCACCTCGAACGCCGCGCAGGTCGCCGCGATCTGCCGCAGCGCACCGTCACCCAGCCGCACCCGCGGCAGCAGCTCCCGGGCCGCCACGATGCGCTGCCGTACGGCGGCCTCCTCCTCCGCCCAGCGTGCGGCGAAGCCGGCGGGGTCGTCGTCGTAGGCCAGCCGGCGCCGGACGACCTCCACCCGCTGGTCGGGTTCGCGGGAGGCCGCGACCTCCACGGTGAGGCCGAACCGGTCCAGCAACTGCGGGCGCAGCTCGCCCTCTTCGGGGTTCATGGTCCCCACGAGCAGGAAGCGGGCCGCGTGCCGCACGGACACACCCTCGCGCTCCACGTAGGAGGCGCCCATCGCCGCCGCGTCCAGCAGCAGGTCCACCAGGTGGTCGTGGAGGAGGTTGACCTCGTCGACGTACAGGATGCCGCGGTGCGCGTCGGCCAGCAGACCCGGCTCGAACGCCTTCACGCCCTCGGCGAGCGCCCGCTCGATGTCGAGGGCGCCGACCAGCCGGTCCTCGGAGGCGCCGACGGGCAGCTCGACCATCCGCGCGGGACGCCCGGTGCCGCCGCCGGCCTCGTGCGGCCCGTCCGGGCACGCGGGATCCGGGGAGGCCGGGTCGCAGGAGAACCGGCAGCCGGGCACGACGGCCACGTGCGGCAGCAGCGCCGACAGCGCCCGTACCGCCGTGGACTTCGCGGTGCCCTTCTCGCCGCGCACCAGCACACCGCCGACCGCCGGCGACACGGCGTTCAGCAGCAGCGCGAGCCGCAGATCGTCCTGCCCGACGACGGCCGTAAAGGGGAACGGGGTGGTCACTGGTCGCCCTCCAAGTCGCCTTCCAGCTCCAGGTACGTGGCGCGCAGCCGCTCCAGCGTGTCCGCGTCCGGCTCCGCCCACAGCCCGCGGTCCGCCGCCTCGAGGAGCCGCTCGGTGACACCCCGCAGGGCCCACGGGTTGGACTTCTTCATGAAGTCCCGGTTCTCCGGGTCGAAGACGTACTCCGCGCTGAGCTTCTCGTACATCCAGTCGTCGACCACGCCGGCCGTCGCGTCGTACCCGAAGAGGTAGTCCACGGTCGCCGCCATCTCGAAGGCGCCCTTGTAGCCGTGCCGGCGCATGGCCGCCATCCAGCGCGGGTTGACCACCCGGGCCCGGAAGACGCGGTGCGTCTCCTCGCCCAGCGTGCGGGTCTTCACCTGGTCCGGTACGGCGCTGTCGCCCACGTACGCCTCGGGGTTGGCGCCCGTCAGATGGCGGACCATGGCGACCATGCCGCCGTGGTACTGGAAGTAGTCGTCGGCGTCGACCAGGTCGTGCTCACGGGTGTCCACGTTCTTCGCGGCGACCGCGATCCGCTTGAACGCCGTCTCCATGTCCCCGCGCGCCGCCCGCCCGTCGAGGCCGCGCCCGTAGGCGTAGCCGCCCCACACCGCGTACACCTCGGCCAGGTCGGCGTCGGAGCGCCAGTTGCGGGCGTCGATCAGCGGCAGCAGACCGGCACCGTAGGCCCCCGGCTTGGAGCCGAAGACACGGGCCGTGGCCCGGCGCCGGTCGCCGTGCCCGGCGGTGTCCTCGTCCACGTGCGCCCGCACGTAGTTGGCCTCGGCCGGCTCGTCCAGCTCGGCCACCGCCCGCACCGCGTCGTCGATCAGCCCGACCACGTGCGGGAACGCGTCCCGGAAGAAGCCGGAGATCCGGACGGTCACGTCGATGCGCGGCCGGCCCAGCTCCGCCGGGGGGATCACCTCGAAGCCGGTCACGCGGCGCGAGGCGTCGTCCCACACCGGGCGGCAGCCCAGCAGCGCCAGGATCTCGGCGATGTCGTCGCCCTGGGTGCGCATCGCGGACGTGCCCCACACGGTGAGGCCGACGGACTTCGGGTACTCGCCGGTGTCCTGGAGGTAGCGGGCGACCAGGGAGTCCGCGAGCGACTGGCCGACCTCCCAGCTCAGCCGGGACGGAATGGCCTTGGGGTCGACCGAGTAGAAGTTGCGGCCCGTCGGCAGCACGTTCACCAGACCGCGGGTCGGCGAGCCCGAGGGACCGGCCGGGACGTAACCGCCGTTCAGCGCCCGCAGGATGTGCCCGATCTCGTCGGTGGTCCTCGCCAGACGCGGGACGACTTCGTCGCACGCGAACTCCAGCACGGCGACCGCCTGCGGGAGTTCGGTGCCGAGCACGCCCCGCAGGACCGCGGGCACGACCGCACGGTCCCACGCCCGCGCCTCCATGCCCTCGGCGATCCGCCGGCACAGCTGCTCCAGCAGGTCGATCGTGTCGGCGGCGGTCCGGGACGGGCCGTCGGCCAGGTCGGTCAGCTCGACCGGCACCTTCACCGGAGCGCCGGGCTCGGCCAGCAGCTCCTTCTCGTCCAGACCGTAGTGGGCC
This sequence comes from Streptomyces musisoli, assembly GCF_016741855.1. Taxonomy (GTDB): domain Bacteria; phylum Actinomycetota; class Actinomycetes; order Streptomycetales; family Streptomycetaceae; genus Streptomyces; species Streptomyces musisoli. Next base: position 469,636 of record NZ_JAERRH010000005.1, read on the forward strand.
GCCAGCGAGGCCCGTAGGCCCGGGAGCGCGTTCGCCTGCCCGCCCCACACCTGGGAGGCGCGCAGCACGGCCAGGACGAGGTTCACGCGCGGCTCGCCGACCGGCCCGCCGCCGAGGATGTGCAGGCCGTCGCGGATCTGCACGTCCTTGATCTCGCACAGATAGCCGTCGATGTGCATGACGAACTCGTCGAACTCGTCGTCGTCCGGCTGCTCGTTCACGTGCAGGTCGTGGTGCAGCTCGGCCGCCTTGACCAGGGTCCAGATCTGGGCGCGGACGGCCGGGGCCTTCGTCGGGTCCAGGTCGGAGACGAGCGCGTACTCGTCCAGCAGCTGTTCCAGCTTGGCCAGGTCGCCGTAGGTGTCCGCCCGGGCCATCGGCGGCACCAGGTGGTCGACCACCGTGGCGTGCCCGCGCCGCTTGGCCTGCGTGCCCTCGCCCGGGTCGTTGACGATGAACGGGTAGATGAGGGGCAGTTCGCCGAGCACGGCGTCCGGGGCGCAGCCGGCACTCAGGCCCAGGCCCTTGCCCGGCAGCCACTCCATCGTGCCGTGCTTGCCCATGTGCACGATCGCGTCGGCGCCGAAGCCCCCCTCCGATGTCGCGGCCTCCAGCCAGCGGTAGGCCGCCATGTAGTGGTGGGAGGGCGGCATGTCCGGGTCGTGGTAGATCGCGATCGGGTTCTCACCGAAGCCGCGCGGCGGCTGGATCATCACGACGACGTTCCCGAACTGCAAGGAGGCCAGCACGACGTCGTCGCCGTCCACGTACAGGCTGCCCGGCGGCTCGCCCCACGCCTCGGTCATCGCGTCCCGCAGCTCCGGGTCCAGCTTCTCGAACCAGGCCCGGTAGTCGGCCAGCGGCACCCGCGCGGGCGCGGCGGCCAGCTGCTCCTCGGTCAGCCACTCCACGTCGTGGCCGCCGGCCTCGATCAGCCGGTGGATCAGCTCGTCACCGTTGTCCGGGTACTCGGTGAGCCCGTACCCGGCGTCCCGCAGCGCGTCCAGCACCCGTACCGCCGACGCCGGCGTGTCCAGGCCGACCGCGTTGCCGACCCGTGAGTGCTTGGTCGGGTACGCGGTGAAGACGAGCGCGATCCTCTTCTCGGCGTTCGGCTTGTGCTTCAGCCGTGCGTGGCGCAGGGCGATTCCGGCCACCCGCGCGGCCCGCTCCGGGTCGGCGACGTACACCGGCACGTCGTCGGGGCCCTGCTCCTTGAAGGAGAACGGGACGGTGATCAGCCGGCCGTCGAACTCCGGGATCGCGACCTGCATCGCCGCGTCCATGGGGGACAGCGCCGCGTCGGACTCGTCCCACGCGGCCCGCGAGGAGGTGAGGCACAGGCCCTGGAGCACGGGCACGTCGAGGTCGGCGAGCGCGCCGATGTCCCAGGACTCCTCGTCGCCGCCCGCCGACGCCTGCGAGGCGTGGGTGCCGCCGGCCGCGAGCACGGTGGCCACCAGCGCGTCGGCCCGGCCCAGCAGTTCGTACAGCCCGGCGTCCGCGCCGCGCAGCGAACCGCAGTACACGGGGAGGGCGTTGGCGCCCCGCGCCTCGATCGCCTCGCACAGGGTGTCCACGAAGGCGGTGTTGCCGCTCAGTTCGTGCGCCCGGTAGAAGAGCACGCCCACGGTCGGGCGGCCCTCGCGGACCTCGTACGCGCCGTGCACGCCGAACTCCGGCATCCGGCGCGGCTCCTCGAAGCCCTCACCGGTCAGCAGCACGGTGTCCGACAGGAACCGGGACAGCTCCAGCAGGTTCTCCGGGCCGCCCTCGACCAGGTACTTCAGCGCCTCGGCGACCACACCGGCCGGCACGGACGACTCGGCCATCAGCTCCGCGTCCGGCACGGCCTCGCCGCCCAGCAGCACGGTCGGGATGCCGGACGCCCGCAGCGCGGCCAGCCCGTCCTCCCACGCCCGCTTGCCGCCCAGCAGGCGTACGACGGCGAGGTCCGCGCCCTCGATCAGGCCCGGCAGTTCCCCGGCGACGTCGACCCGGGTGGGGTTGCCGATGCGGTAACCGGCGCCGGAGGCCCGGGCCGCCAGCAGATCCGTGTCGGCGGTCGACAACAACAACACTGTGCTCATGCGGGCGCTCCCGGTGGAATGAAAGGCAGTCCTTGCGGCGCGCCCGACTCGATGAGCCGCATGAGCGCGTCCGTGTCCGCGTGCTGTTCGATCAGGTCGCCGAGCCGGTCGAGCTGCTCCTCGCGCAGCGCGGCGAAGGAGGTGTCGGGGGCCGGCACGAAGCGGCGGCCCGCGGCGGCGGCCACCTCGCGCAGGAAGGCCCGCCGGAAGCCGTCCGACTCCAGCGAACCGTGCCAGTGGGTGCCCCAGGTCTGCCCGACCCGGCAGCCGTCCAGGAAGGGTTCACCGCCGTCGACCGTGGCCACCCCGTGGTGGATCTCGTAGCCGTCGACGCGCTCGCCGAGGGCTTCCCCGCTCGGCCGGGTCAGGGTCTTCTCGCGGGCGAACCGCACGCGGACGGGCAGGATGCCGAGCCCCTCGACGTGCCCGGCGCGCGACTCGACCTCGTCCTCGATGTACTCGCCCAGCGCCTGGAAGCCGCCGCAGATGCCGAGGACGGGCCGCTGCTCGGCGGCCCTGCGCACAAGGGCGTCGGCGAGGCCCCGCTCCCGCAGCCACTGAAGTGCCCGGACGGTGCCGCGCGTTCCCGGGACGACCACGAGGTCCGCGTCGGCCAGTTCCTCCGGGCGGTCCACGAACCGCACCACGACACCCGGTTCGGCGGCGAGCGCGTCCACGTCCGTGAAGTTGGACATCAGCGGGATCGCGCACACGGCGACCCGCAGCACGTCCTCGCCGACGGGCGGGGCGACGGCCGACTCGCGGACGGTGCCCCGCAGGGACACCCTGAGGCCGTCCTCCTCGTCGATGCCGAGCCCGTGCCGGAACGGCAGCACGCCGTAGGAACGCCGCCCGGTGAGGCCGTGGAGCATGTCCAGCCCCGGCTCCAGCAGCGACACATCGCCCCGGAACTTGTTCACCAGGAACCCGGCGACCAGTTCCTGGTCCTCGGGCGACAGCAGCGCGACGGTCCCGAAGAAGGACGCGAAGACGCCCCCGCGGTCGATGTCGCCGACCACGAGCACGGGCAGCCGCGCACCCCGCGCGATGCCCATGTTGACGATGTCGGTCCGCCGCAGGTTGATCTCGGCCGGACTTCCCGCCCCCTCGCAGATCACCGCGTCATACGTGCCCCGCAACTCGGCCAGGCAGTCCAGCACCGTGCCGAGCAGCTTCTGCTGGCGCCCGCCGTGGTAGCCGCGCGCGCTCAGCTCGCCCACCGGCTTGCCCAGCAGCACCACTTGGCTGCTCTGCTCGCCACCGGGCTTGAGCAGCACCGGGTTCATCAGCGCGGTCGGCTCGATCCGGCACGCCTGGGCCTGCATGGCCTGCGCCCGGCCGATCTCGGCGCCCTCGCGGGTGACGAAGGAGTTGAGGGACATGTTCTGCGCCTTGAACGGCGCGACCTTCACGCCCTGGCGCACCAGCCAGCGGCAGATGCCGGCCGTCACGACGCTCTTGCCGGCGTCGGAGGTGGTGCCGGCGACGAGGAGACCACCGTTCACTTGCCACGTCCCTTCAGGAGTGCGCGCGCGGCGACCGTGGTGCCGAGGGCGAGCAGCCCGACGCGGCGGGAGAGCCGTACGGCCCGGGCGATGTCGGTGACGCGGACCGGCCGTCCGGTGGCGCCGTTGAGCACGGGGCGGTGTTCGACCCGGCCGCCGTAGGAGAGCGTCCCGCCCAGCCGGACGCCGAGGGCACCGGCGAAGGAGGCCTCCACGGGCCCGGCGTTGGGGCTCGGGTGCCTGCGGGCGTCGGCCTTCCAGGCGCGCAGGGCGCCGCGCGGATCGGGTCCGGCCGCCGCGGCGAGCATGGCGGTCAGCCGGGCGCCCGGCCAGCCGGCGACGTCGTCGAGGCGGGCTGAGGCCCAGCCGTAGCGCCGGTGGCGGGGCGACTTGTGGCCCACCATGGCGTCCAGGGTGTTGACCGCCCGGAACCCGAGGAGCCCGGGGATCCCGGCCACGGAGCCCCAGACGAGGGCGCCGACCACGGCGTCGGAGGTGTTCTCGGCGACCGACTCGACCACGGCCCGGGCGACACCGTCGGCGTCCAGCGCCTGCGGGTCCCGGCCGCACAGATGGGGCAGCCGGGCCCGGGCGGCCTCGACGTCCCCGGCCTCCAGGGCGCGTCCGACGGCGCGGGCCTCCCGGGCCAGCGAGGTGCCGCCGACGACGGCCCAGGTGGCAGCGGCGGTCAGCGCGACGGAAGCGGAACGGGAGGGGCGTACGGCGCGTGCGGCCAGCGCGCCGAGGGCGACGGCACCGCCGGCGCACACGGTGGTGTGCAGGGCGCCCCAGCCGCGGTGGTCGCGCCACAAGGCGCCTTCCACGGCTGCGGCCGCCCGGCCGAAGGCGGCGACCGGATGCCCGCGGCGCGGATCGCCGAGGAGCAGGTCACCGAGGACGCCGGCGGCGGCGCCGTACGCGTACGTGCGATCGGCACCCATCGGCTCAGCCGGCCGTGGGCACAGGAGCGGTCCTGGTACTGGTCCTTCGGCAGCCGGGCATGGCGATCTGTGTCCTCACTCAGGGTGTCCGCGCCCTGGTTCGACTGAATCGGCGGTGAGAGTTCCTGGCTCCCGGGGGTTCTTCCCCGGTGACAGTGGCGGGACCGCGCCGGATTCGCACCGGCTTCCTCTCTTGCCGCCGTACATGGCGTGGGCAGTCCACCACGCTCCCGGAACGGCCGTCAACTTGCCGTTGACCTGCATGGGGAGAGTGTGCCGATCCCCACACCAAGGGGCGTGCGGGTACGCCTGAGGCTCCCCTCCGGAACGACCGGAGGGGAGCCTCGGGGATGGCCGGCCGCAGAGCGGCCGAGGGCGCGGGCCGCACCCGCGCCATGATCAGGGGCCGGTCAGGGCTTGGCCACGATCAGGTAGATGCCGTACGCCACCGCCGCCGCGCAGGCCGCGAAGCAGACGTAGGCGCCGGTGACGGCGAGGCCGGCGGAGCCGCCCTGGGCCGCGGCCTTCTCGCGCCGCGCCAGACCGTTGATGCCGAGGGTGAACAGGGCCACCAGGCCCACCGTGAACACGAGGCTGACGCCGAAGACGGAGCCGATGGCCGCCCAGTCGATCTTCATGGGGATGCTTCCTTCAGTAACCGGTGCGCGGGGTCAGACCGTGGCGGCCGGCGGGGTGGCGGGAGCCGGCTCGGCGGCCGGGGCGGGGATCGTGGCCGTGAGGCTCTCGGCGACCGTGCCCGCGGGCGGCGGGGTCACGGCGGCGATGGCGGTGGTGACCACACCGGCCGGCTCCGTGGTCTCGGCGACGACGTTGGTGTGGTCGACGACCTCGCGGCGGGAGATCTTCCAGATCGCGGCGCTGGAGGCGATCAGGAAGACGGCGACGACGGCGGTGCCCCAGTCACCCAGGTCGGTGACGGACTCGGCGCCCGCGCCGACCAGCGCGGCGGCCGGGAGGGTGAGCAGCCAGGCGACGAGCATGCGGGTCGCGGTGGACCAGCGGACCACACCGCCCTTGCGGCCGAGGCCCGCGCCCATCACCGAGCCGGAGACGACATGGGTGGTGGAGAGGGAGAAGCCGAGGTGGGAGGAGGCCAGGATCGCGGTCGCGGCGCTGGTCTGGGCGGCGAAGCCCTGGCGCGGCTCCAGGTCGGTCAGTCCCTTGCCCATGGTGCGGATGATGCGCCAGCCGCCGATGTAGGTGCCGAGCGCGATGGCCAGGCCGGCGGAGAGGATCACCCAGGTGGGAGGGTTCGAGCCGGGGGCGATCGAGCCGCCCGCGATCAGCGCGAGGGTGATGATGCCCATCGTCTTCTGGGCGTCGTTGGTGCCGTGCGCGAGGGAGACCAGGCCGGCGGAGGCGATCTGGCCGGCCCGGTAGCCCTTGCGGGTGGCCTCGCCCTCGGCCTTGCCGCCTATGCCGTAGGAGAAGCGGGTGGCCAGCATCGAGGCGATGCCTGCCACGAGCGGCGCGGCGACCGCCGGGAGCAGCACCTTGGTGACCAGGACGTCACCGTGGACGGCACCGAAGCCGGCCGAGGCGACGGTGGCGCCGACCAGGCCGCCCATCAGGGCGTGCGAGGAGCTGGAGGGGAGGCCGACCAGCCAGGTCAGCAGGTTCCAGAGGATCGCGCCGACCAGGGCGGCGAAGATGACCTCGGGGCGGATGCCGGTCTCGTCGACGAGACCCTTGGAGATCGTGTTCGCGACCTCCACGGAGAGGAAGGCGCCCACAAGATTGAGGACGGCGGACATGGCCACCGCGATCTTGGGCTTCAGGGCGCCTGTGGAGATGGTGGTCGCCATCGCGTTCGCGGTGTCGTGGAAACCGTTCGTGAAATCGAACGCGAGTGCGGTTACCACCACAATCGCGAGGATCAGCGAGAAGCTTTCCATTTACCCAGGCAATCGTTCGAGGTCATTGGTTGGATGAACGTAGGCAACCTGGGTGAACGGAAGGTGAACTGAGCCGGGCGTGGGGGTGTCCGTAACGCGGGTTTGTGGTTCCGCTTTGCTCCCTCGGCCCAGACGTCCCTTGGCTACCGGCCCTGCGCGAAGATCCGCAGCCGGCTCAACGGCCCGTTGAAGAGATTCTGGTCACCCGGCAGCGCGCCCCTGGTGCCGTACTGCCAGAACGTCCAGTACCGCCAGCCGCCCGGCAGCGCCCCCGGCCGCGAGGTGCCGTGACGGGCGATCCACAGGGCGTGGCTCCCCGAGAACGCGCGGCTGTCGCCGGTGCACAGCTTCCACCACTGGGTCGTCGTGTAGATCACCGGGCGGCGGCCGGTCTCCCGCTCGATCTCGTCGCTGAACGACCGGATCCAGCGGACCATCCGCGCCTTGCCCAGTCCGTAGCACTGGTGCGCGCTGCTGTACGGGTTGTACTCGATGTCGAGCGCGGGCGGCAGCGTCCAGCCGTCGGCCCGCCAGTCGCCGCCGTGCCGCACGAAGTACCTGGCCTGTGCCGCGCCGGAGGACCGGTCCGGCCGGGCGAAGTGGTAAGCGCCCCGGAGCAGGCCCGCCTTGCGGGCGCCGGTGTACTGCCCGGAGAAATAGGGACTGTGGTAGTTCGTGGACTCGGTCGCTTTGATGTATACGAACCGTGCGCCCCCGGCCCGGGCCTCCGGCCAGTCCACGCGCTTCTGGTGGGACGACACGTCGTGGCCCTTCGGCTTCTTGGAGCGGCCCACGGCCGACACCGGCGGCATGACCGGCACCAGCAGCCCGGCCGGCTCCGTCAGGCCGGGCCGCGCCAGGGGTGCGGCGGGGTACATCGGGCCGGCCGGTGTCAGGGGTGCGGCGGGATCCCGGAGGGCGGCGGGGTACATCGGGCCGGCCGGTGCCAGGAGTGCGGCGGGATCCAGCGGGCCGGTCTGCCGCAGTGGCCGTGACCCCACGGACACCGGCGGTTCGCCCGGCACGCCCGTCACCGGTGGCTCGGCCCACGCGGTCGCGGTGCCCGAGAGTGCCAGGGCGGCCGCCGTGGCCGTCGCGAGGACACCGGCGCGGCGACGGGCAGGGGTGTGTTCACGAGCCATGCGTCTCCCCGGGATGGCGGACGACGTGCACCACCGCACTGGCGGGCGGCAGCGGTCGTCCCGTGGGCAAGAGGGATCATTGAAGGCCCGCCGATCACGGAATCCGCACCGAATTCAGGCGTTTCGCCCTGAAATCCGCCCGATCGGCCGTACGAATTCCGGACCGAAACGACCCGCCCGCCCGCTCCCCGCCGGCCCGGCTGGCAGGATCACCGCATGGCTGAACCGCGGCGGAACACGGCAGACGGGCGACAGGACGCGGAGCAGGACGCGGCACGCCTGTGGGACGACCTGGTCGGCACGGCGCGCCGGAGCGTCACCGACGGGCTGGTGGTCGGCACCTCCGGCAACGTCTCCGCCCGCATCGGGGACCTCGTGCTGGTCACCCCCTCGGGCGTCCCCTACGACCGGCTCACCCCGGGCGACATCACCGGCGTCGACCTCACCGGACGCCAGGTGCTCGGCACGCTCGTACCGACCAGCGAGCTGCCCATGCACCTCGCGGTCTACCGCACCACCGACGCCCGCGCCGTCGTCCACACCCACGCCGTGCACGCGACGGCCGTCTCCACGCTCGTGCCCGAGCTGCCGCTCGTCCACTACATGGCAGCCGTTCTGGGCGGCCCCGTACGGGTCGCCCCCTACGCCACCTACGGCACCGCCGAACTCGCCGAGCACATGCTCCGCGCCCTCACCGGCCGCTCCGGCTGCCTGCTCCAGAACCACGGCACGATCACCCACGGCGCCACGCTCGGCCAGGCGTACGACCGCACCGCCCAGCTGGAGTGGATGTGCCGGCTGTGGCTGACGGCGTCCTCGGTGCCCGGTCTGACACCGTCCCTGCTGACCGAGGCACAACTGGCGGAGGTCGGGGAACGCTTGAAGGGGTACGGCCAACGGAGGTGACCCCTTGCCGAGCAGCAACCCGTTCCGCTCCCTGCCGACGCCGCTCGCCCTGCTCCGCCGCACCCTCGCGCGGCGCGCCGGTTCCGGTCGGCACCACCTGATCCGCCACACCGGCGCCCGGCGACGGCGTACCCGGCCGGCGCCGCCGAACCCGCCCGTGGCCCGGTGGCCCTCACTCCGCCCACCCGTGCCCCCCGGGCCCTCACTCCGCCCGGCCGCTCCGCTGGCCGGGGGCGCGAACCCCCACGACACTGGAGCCGTGCGCACCGTCAAGGCGACCGCCACCGCGCTCACCGCCGTCCTGGCCGCCGGCACGGCCTCCGTGGCCGCCGGCCGGCTCGCCAGCGACGCCGCGCTGAAGGCGCCCGCGGGCCGGCCCCTGCCCACCGAGCCCCGTCTCACCGTGCACGGCACGGCCGGCGGGCAGATCACGCTCACCCGTGACCTGGCCGCCCTGCGCCCCGGCACCTACGGCCTCGCCGGGGACGGCTCCCACGCCGTCGTCGGCCCCGTCCTGGAGGCCGCCGCGCACACCGCCGACACCGTCGTACGGCGCCTGGAGCGCGTCACCCACGGCACCTTCACGGCCGGCGACGGGGTGTGGCTCACCCCCAACCTGTACGTCGGCAACCCCCGCACCGCCCTCGGCCTGGACCACGCCGACGTCGACGTGCCCGGCGAACTGGGGGCCCTGCCCGCCTGGTTCGTGCCCGGTCACCGGGACACCTGGGTGATCGCCGTGCACGGTCTCGGCACCACCCGGGAACAGGCCCTGAACGTCATGGGCTTCCTGCACGCCCGCCGGCTGCCGGTCCTCGCCCTCGCCTACCGCGGCGACCTCGGCGCCCCACGCCCGCCGGACGGGCTGAACCACCTCGGCGAGACCGAGTGGCGGGACGTCGAGGCGGCGATCCGCTACGCGGTCCGCTACGGCGCCCGCCGCGTCGTCCTCCTCGGCTGGTCCACCGGCGCCACCATGGCCCTGCGCGCCGCCGAGCACTCCGCGATGCGCGACCGCATCGCCGGACTCGTCCTCGACTCGCCGGTGCTCAGCTGGGAGGCCACGCTGCGCGCCCTCGCCCGCGCCCGCCACACCCCGCAACCGCTGCTGCCGCTCGCCGTGCGGGCCGCGCAGGGCCGCGCCGGACTGCACGCCGACCGGGTCGCCGCGAGCACCGACCCCGAACTGCTCCAGGTCCCCACCCTGATCGTCCACGGCCCGGACGACCAGGTCGCCCCCTGGGACCTCTCCCGCCGGCTCGCCCGGCACCGCGCCGGCCTGGTCGCCCTGCACACCGTCCCGCACGCCCCGCACGCCGCGATGTGGAACGCCGACCCCGAGGAGTACGAGGAGCGGCTGCGCCGGTTCCTGACCCCGCTGATGTGACCACCCCGCGCCGGCGCGGCCCGGCACCGCCCCGAAGCATTCCGTTTAAGGCCGTACGGCTGGCCGGATCACGACCGTGCAGCCCTCGCCGTGCCTCGTGCATTGGCCAGCCCCGTCGCCCGCCGTGACATTCCGTTTGGGTTTTCGGACCGTCAACCGGAAGACTGCACCCGTGACGTCCCGTATCCCGCGCGACTCCAGGCTCCGACTCGTCCGACCGCGACCCCTGGCCGCCGCCCCCAGAGCTGTGAACCAGCGGCGCCCAAGCCGCCCCGCACCCCGGCCGCCGGAGGGCACGCCCGCCCCCGCCGAACTGGCCGGAATGGCCCGCACCGGTCTGGCCGGCGCGGCTCGCGTCGCCCGGTGGGCCGACGCCGCCCTCGGTCCCGGCCGCGACGGTGCCACCGCCGACGGCAAGGCCACCCTCTCCGACGCCACCGCCGAACGCGCCGCAGCCGACCTCGGCCTGAGCACCGCTCAGCTCCGCGCCGACTGGGACACCGCCCGCCTCGCCGGACTCGTCGAGGTGCACGGCGACAGCGCGCGCCCCGGCTGGCGCCTGCGCGCCTGGGACCGCGACGACAGCGCCGTACTGCGCGGCTGGGTCGCCCTCTTCGACGCCTGGTCGCTCGCCTGCCCCGAACCGGACGGGCACGAGCCGGCCGCCGTGGCCGAGGTCGTCTCGGCCATGCCCCAGGTGCTCTCCTTCCTCCAGCTGTCCGCCGGCCCCGTTCCGGTCGAGCAGCTGCTCGACCTGCTCCAGCAGCGGGTCACCGAACTGCGCACCGAACGCTGCGAGGTCTCCTACGAGTCCGGCACCGGACAGCCGGCCGGAGCCCCGGCACCGGCGGACCCGCCCGCCGGCGACGCCCCGCTGGCTCCCCTGCTCGACTGGGCGCTGCGGGCCCTCGCCACCGTCGGCGCCCTCACCTACGGAGACGGCCAGGCCACGCTCACCCCGCTGGGCAGCTGGGCGGTCTGGGTCAAGCTGGAGCAGATCTGCGTGGCCGCGCAGAGCCCCGCCGGCAACATCGAGCAGTCCGCCGAGGACATGCTCCGCGGGTGCGCCCAGCTCCGCCCCAACGCGGCCCGCGCCGAGTACCGCGCCTGGCTCGCCGCCCGCCCCGTCGGCAGCGCCGTCACCGAACTGGTCGACGCGGCCCGCGGCGACGACGCCCTGCTGCGCGGCCTGGCCTTCGAGGCGCTGCGGGTCGTCGGCGCTCCCGCCGAGCCCGACGTGCGGGCCGTGGTGGAGGAGCCGGCCCTCCGGCCCTACGCCCTGCTGTGGCTCGCCGAGCACGACGGCGTGGACCCGGAGGACGCCCACGAGGTGCTCACCCGGGAGGAGGCCACCTGGCTGTGGGTGGACACCGCCGCCGCCGTCGCCGACCACGGTGAGGCGCCGATGCTGGTCCGGCATCTGGAGTCGGCGGTGCAACCCACCGTGCCCCGGCTGCTCGACGAGGTCCGCGCCGTCGGCCACCCGCGCACCGTGCAGGTCCTGGTCGCGCTCGCCGCCGCGCACCCCGACCCGGCCCTCGCCAAGGCCGTGCGCCGGGCCGCGTTCCAGGTGCACACCGGGGGCTGAACGGAGAAGGGGCGGCTCAGGCCCCGATCTCCGGGGCGTACGTCCCGAAGCTCCAGATGTTGCCCTCGACGTCCCGGGCCATGTAGTCCCGCGAGCCGTAGTCCTGGTCCGTCGGGGGCATCAGGATCTCCACGCCGTGCTCCACGGCCCGCTGGTGGTGCGCGTCCACGTCGTCCACCACGACATACACCCCGGCGGGTCCGGCGTCCTTCAACGCCGTGTCGAAGAGGCCGCCGCGGCCCTTGGAGCCGACCATCACCGCGCCGCTGCCCTGGACCAGCTCGGCGTGCATCACCTTGCCGTCCGCCGTCTCGTACAGCGACAGCTCGGTGAAGCCGAGGGCCTCGGTCAGCTGCCTGATCGCCGTCCTCGCGTCCGCGTACAGCAGCGTGGGGTAGACGCTCGGCCGTGCGCCGCCGCCCGTTCCTGCCATGCCGATCACTCCTTCGTGCATCGGTACCGCCGTGCCCTCCGAGTCTCGCAGGCGCCACCGACAACCCTCAGCCGAACGCCCTGGACGACCGCTGTCCCCACGACCCGGCCAAGGCCAGGCGGCACACGTACGCCCGGGCGAAGGAACCGCCCGCGGCGCCCCACCGTTCCCGCGCCTCGGTCGAACGCGTACGCCTGGGGGAGGGGACCGCCGGCGGCGCCCTGCCGTTTCCGCGCCTCGGTCGAACGCGTACGCCTGGGGGAGGGGACCGCCGGCGGCGCCCTGCCGTTCCCGCGCCGCGGGTCAAACCGCCGAACGGGGGACATCCCGCCGCCGCCCGCCCGGCCACCCGGCCGACCCCCCGGGCGGTGACTACGCTCGGCGCCTATTCCGGGACGGTGGAGACCGAAGGGGGCAAGGTGGCACTTCCACCCCACGCCCCCGACCCCCACCGCCCCACCCCGCCCCGGGAACCCGCCCCGCCCCCGGCGATCACGTACCTGGCGCCCGTCGTCCCCGCTCCCGTAGGTGCCCCCTGCGAGTCCGCTCCCGCCGTGCCGGCCCCGGCTTCCCGTGTCCTCGTCGCGGCCGTCCGTCGTCTCGCCGTCGGTCTGCTGCTCACCGCCGCGGCCGCGGGGCTTCTCGGTGTGGTTCATCACCATCGGCCCGCGCCCTACGGCGACCGGCTCCTGCCCGGCGGGCACGGGGAGTGGGCGGTGCGGGCGCAGGGCGCTGCCGTGGTCGGCTACGACCGCCGTACCGGGGTCCCGCGCTGGCGCTACGCGCGCGTGGGGCACCGTCCCTACGCCGTGCTGCCCGCGCGCGGGGCGGCGATCACACTCTGGGACGACGGGCTGATCACCGACACCGACGGCCGTTCCGTGCGCTGGCACCGGGCCCTGCCCGACGCGGCCGAGTGGCTCCCGGCCCAGGGCGGCACCGGCGTCCTGCGCCCCCTCGGCCGCGGCATCCTCGGCGTCGTCGCCCCGAGCCGCGTCACCGCGTACCGCACCGCCGACGGCGACCTGCGCTGGGTGCTGCCCGCCCGGGCGGGCTGCGCGTTCCGGCCCGAGGGCGCCGTACGGCGGGGCGCCGCCCTGCTCCTCGCCCAGCCGTGCGCGGACGCCGCCTGGACCGGCCAGCTCGTGGCCCTGGACGACCTGGGCCGGATCGCGCCCGACCGCACCCCGCTGGGCAACGATCTCCCCGCCCGGAACCCGGGACACCTGGACGCAGAAAAAGCGCTTGCCCGGCCCCGTTAGACTTGTCCCATGGCCATTCTCCTCGCGCATTAGACGGCGGGAACGTCCTCAGCCGCCCACCCGCCAACCCCTGTCTGCCCTGGAGTCTGTCCGTGATCTCCGCCTCCGGTATCGAGCTGCGCGCCGGCGCGCGCGTCCTCATCGAGAACGCCAGCTTCCGTATCGCCAAGGGCGACCGCATCGGCCTCGTCGGCCGTAACGGCGCCGGCAAGACCACCCTGACGAAGTGCCTGGCCGGTGAGGGCATCCCCGCCGGCGGCACGATCACCCGCTCCGGCGAGGTCGGCTACCTCCCGCAGGACCCCCGCACCGGCGACCTGGACGTCCTCGCCCGCGACCGCATCCTCTCCGCCCGCGGCCTCGACGTGCTGATCCGCAAGATGCGCGAGAACGAGGAGCGCATCGCGAACGGCAAGGGCGCCACCCGCGACAAGGCCATGAAGCAGTACGAGCGCCAGGAGACGGAGTTCCTCACCAAGGGCGGGTACGCCGCCGAGGCCGAGGCCGCCACCATCGCCGCCGCCCTGAACCTGCCCGACCGGGTGCTCGGCCAGCCCCTGCACACGCTCTCCGGCGGTCAGCGCCGCCGCATCGAGCTGGCCCGGATCCTGTTCTCGGACGCCGACACCCTGCTGCTGGACGAGCCCACCAACCACCTCGACGCGGACTCGATCGTCTGGCTGCGGGATTACCTGAAGACCTACCGCGGCGGCTTCATCGTGATCTCCCACGACGTCGACCTGGTGGACACCGTCGTCAACAAGGTGTTCTACCTGGACGCGAACCGGTCCGCGATCGACATCTACAACATGGGCTGGAAGCTGTACCAGCAGCAGCGCGAGGCCGACGAGAAGCGCCGCAAGCGCGAGCGCGCCAACGCCGAGAAGAAGGCCGCCGCCCTGCACTCGCAGGCCGACAAGATGCGCGCCAAGGCCACCAAGACGGTCGCCGCGCAGAACATGGCCCGCCGTGCCGACAAGCTGCTCTCCGGACTGGAGGCGGTCCGCCAGTCCGACAAGGTCGCCAAGCTCCGCTTCCCGGAGCCCTCGCCCTGCGGCAAGACCCCGCTGATGGCCGAGGGCCTGTCGAAGTCGTACGGCTCGCTGGAGATCTTCACCGACGTCGACCTCGCCATCGACAAGGGCTCAAGGGTCGTCATCCTGGGCCTCAACGGCGCCGGCAAGACCACCTTGCTGCGGCTGCTGGGCGGTGTGGAGCAGCCGGACACCGGCGAGGTCGTCCCCGGCCACGGCCTCAAGCTCGGCTACTACGCCCAGGAGCACGAGACCCTCGACCCGGACCGCACGGTCCTGGAGAACATGCGCTCGGCCGCCCCCGACATGGACCTGGTCGAGGTCCGCAAGGTGCTCGGCTCGTTCCTGTTCTCCGGCGACGACGTCGACAAGCCGGCCGGTGTCCTCTCCGGCGGCGAGAAGACCCGGCTCGCCCTCGCCACCCTCGTCGTCTCCTCGGCGAACGTGCTGCTCCTGGACGAGCCGACGAACAACCTGGACCCGGCCAGCCGCGAGGAGATCCTCGGTGCCCTGCGCACCTACAAGGGCGCGGTCGTCCTCGTCACCCACGACGAGGGCGCGGTCGAGGCGCTCCAGCCCGAGCGGATCATCCTGCTGCCCGACGGCGTCGAGGACCTGTGGGGCTCCGACTACGCGGATCTCGTCGCCCTGGCCTGATCGAAAGCCTGATCCACTGCGTATGGATCATTCGGCCGATCCGTGATCCGTCATCTGTGTGAGATCTCCTCGTATCGGGGTGTGTCGTACACGGATTTTCCGGCCGATCCCCCGGCCCCCAAGGGGTCGGCCGCTTTGCGTGCCTGACCTGGTACTTCGTGAATCCACCCGGACGGACCCATGGTCCCCGCCCGCTGGAATCCCTTATTCCGCTTGTGGGGACCGGCTCCTGTCGTCACAACGATGTCTCACCGACCTTGCCGAATGGGTGGCCATCGCGCCCGGGAGGGGTGATCATGAGGAGACCAGAGCGCACTTCCCATGAGGAGGCACGGGTGGCCGAGACTCTGAAGAAGGGCAGCCGGGTGACCGGCGCCGCGCGCGACAAGCTCGCGGCAGACCTGAAGAAGAAGTACGACTCCGGTGCGAGCATCCGGGCGCTGGCCGAGGAGACCGGCCGCTCGTATGGCTTCGTACACCGGATGCTCAGCGAGTCGGGCGTCACGCTGCGTGGGCGTGGCGGAGCGACCCGGGGCAAGAAGGCCGCTACGTCCTGACTCCGGGCGGCCCATCGGCTTCGATGGTGGCCACCCGGTCGGCGGCCTGATCGACCGGGTGGTTACTGTGCAGTCACTTAGCATGCCGTAAGGCACTGCGTGATGACCGCACCCATCGGAGGCGCCCCATGGCTTCGCCCGACCAGGACCTCGCTCCTGTACTCGACAAGGACGGCGTACGGCTCACCGTCGACGACGCGCTCGCCACGGTGACGCTGACCAACCCGGCCAAGCGCAACGCGCAGAGCCCCGCCCTGTGGCGGGCGCTCGCCGAGGCCGGGCGGCTGCTGCCGGGCTCCGTCCGCGTCGTCGTACTGCGCGGCGAGGGCAAGTCCTTCTCCGCCGGGCTGGACCGTCAGATGTTCACCCCGGAGGGGATCCCGGGCGAGCCGACCTTCATCGAACTCGCGCGTCGTGACGACGCCGGGCTCGACGCGACCATCGCCGAGTACCAGGAGGCGTTCACCTGGTGGCGGCGGACCGACATCGTGTCCATCGCCGCCGTCCAGGGGCATGCCATCGGGGCCGGCTTCCAGCTCGCGCTCGGTTGCGACCTGCGGGTCGTCGCCGACGACGTGCAGTTCGCCATGCGTGAGACCAGCCTCGGTATCGTCCCCGACCTGACCGGCACCCATCCGCTGGTCGGCCTCGTCGGGTACGCCCGCGCGCTGGAGATCTGCGTGACCGGGCGGTTCGTCGGGGCCGAGGAGGCGGTGTCGAGCGGACTGGCCAGCCTCGCAGTGCCCGCGTCGGAACTCGACGCGGCGGCGCGGGACTTGGCAGCCGCGGTGCTGGCCGCGCCGCGGGACGCCGTGGTGGAGACCAAGGGGTTGCTCCAGGGTGCCGTCGGCCGCTCCTACGAGGAGCAGCGTGCCGCGGAGCGGGCTGCCCAGGCCCGACGGCTGCGGGACCTGGCCGGACTCGGCGAATAAGCACGACCGGGCCGGGCACCGGCCTGACCCGGACGAACTCCGGCACCGGCCTGACCCGGACGAACTCCGGCACCGGCCTGACCCGGACGAACTCCGGCACCGGCCTGAGCGGGAGGAACTCCGGCACCGGCCTTGTCGGCATAGTGCCGGTACCGGCTTCGCCGGAAGACCTCCGGTACCGGTCCGAGCCGGTACCGGATCCGGCCTGAGCCAAACGAAAGACCCTAACCGACCGCGGTGACCAGTACGGCCACCGTCGGCCGGTCCCGCAGCGCGTCCCGGACCGCCGCGCGGACCTGCCGGGCCACGTCCACCGCCCGGCGGTCCGTGCCGGTCGCGATCTCGACGCGCACGTGGCGGTGGGGAAGAGCGGTGTCCCCTCCGCGTTCCTCGATGTGCACCGCCCGGCCCAGACCGCCCAGCGACCCGGTCAGGCGCAGCACCCCCGGAACGGCGAGGGCCGCCCGCGCCACCGCGGCCTCCTCCTGGTCCGCGGGCTCCCGGGCGGGCGGTGGCTCCGGTGGCCGAACCGCCGCCGCGGCCTGCCCCGGAGCCTCCAGCAGATCCGTCACCCGCAGGTCGACCTCCGTGACCACGAGGCCCAGCCGTTCCGTCGCGGCCGCCGCCAGAGCCAGCCGCAGCCGGGACGCCGCCGACGGCAGCGGCTCGGCCGCCGTCGCCGCGAAATCCGCCGTCACCCGCAGCGCGCCCGGCCACAGCGCACTCGGCGGGGCCGGCACGACGGGCTCGTCCGCGGCCTCCGGGCCGGCCGGCCCGATCCGCAGCGCACCCAGGCGCACCCCCGGCACCCCGTCCGCGGCGGCGCGCCCCAGCACCGCACCGGCGGCCACCTCCGCGATCCACGCGCCGTCTTGCGGGCCGCCGAGCGGAAGCAGCCTGCCCAGACCCACCTGAAGCCGTACCACCTGCGCCCACCGGTCCGCTGTCATTCCTCCAGCCTGCCGTATCACGGGCGCGCGACGGCGCAACCGTGCTTACCGTGGTCGGAGGACGACCGGAAGGACGTACGGCCATGACCGACATGACGACCACCCCCGAAGGCGACCACGAACATCAGATCTCCACCCGCAAGACCCCCCGGCGCGGCGGCGGCGACCCGGCGACCCGGGGCCGGACGACCATCGCCGACGGCGTCGTGGAGAAGATCGCCGGGCTCGCCGCCCGGGACGTGGTCGGGGTCCACACCATGGGCAGCGGCCTGGCGCGCACCTTCGGTGCCGTACGCGACCGGGTGCCCGGCGGCAGCAAATCGGTGAGCCGCGGCGTCAAGGCCGAGGTCGGCGAGGTGCAGACCGCGCTCGACCTGGAGATCGTCGTGGACTACGGCGTCTCGATCGCCGATGTCGCCCACGCCGTGCGGGAGAACGTGATCGCCGCCGTGGAGCGCATGACCGGCCTCGAGGTGGTCGAGGTCAACATCGCGGTCAGCGACGTCAAGCTGCCCGAGGAGGAGGAAGAGGAACCGGAGCCCCGGCTCCAGTGAGACCGGACCCGGCACGGACACCGCACGCCTGACGGACCGAGGAGCGCTGCATGAGTATGGCCGTGGTCGGCATGATCGCCGGAATGGTGCTGGGATTCGCCGGGTACTTCGGCGGCTTCGGTGCCTTTCTGCTGGTGGCCGCGCTGGGGGCCGTCGGTTTCATCGCCGGCCGGTTCGCGGACGGCGACCTGGAACTCGGTGACTTCTTCCGCACCCGCGGCGACCGGCGCGACCGGCGGCGGTGACCCGGGTGAGCGCCGACACCGGCACGCTGCGCCCCTCGCCGGCCCGGGTGCCCCCGGCCGAGCGCGGCGCCACCCGGATCGCCGACCGGGTCGTGGCCAAGATCGCCGCACAGGCGGCCCGCGAGGTTCTCGCCCCGCTGCCCGGGCCGGCCGCGCCCCCGCACGCCACGGTGGCCGTGCTGCACGACGCGGCCCGCATCCGCGTGCACATCGAACTCGCCTACCCGTGCGCCATCGGCGCCCGCTGCGCCGCCGTACGCCGCCAAGTCACCGAGCGGGTGGGCACGTTGGCCGGCATGGAGGTGCGGGAGGTCGCCGTGGACGTCGAACGCCTGCACCCGGCCGCGGGCCCGGGGAGGACGGCATGAGCGAGACGCGGAGCGCCCCGACCGTCGCCGGACCGCCCGGCAGCACCCCGTCCACCGGCGAGAGCAGCGGCAGGTTCTGGTCGCCGCGCCGTGTTCCCGCCGCCCTCGTCGCGGTACTGCTCCTGGCGTGCGCGGGCCTGCTGCTCTACGACATCGCCGCCGTACGCGCCCACCACCCGGCGATGCGCTGGCGCCGCGAGCTGGCCCGGAACCTGGCCGAACGGCCCCTGGACGACACCTGGGTCCTCGCCGGCGCGGCGCTCGCCGTCGCCCTCGGTCTGTGGCTGATCGCCCTCGCGGTCACCCCCGGCCTGCGCGACCTGCTGCCGATGCGGCGCCCGCACCCGGATGTGCGCGCCGCGCTCCGGCGCGACGCGGCACGGCTGGTCCTGCGCGACCGGGCCATGGACGTGGCCGGCGTACGGGCGGCCCGGGTGCGGGTGCGCCGCCGGAAGGCCGACGTCCGCGCGGTCTCGCACTTCCGAGACCCGGACGACGTACGCGCCGACCTGGACACCGTGCTCACCGACGCGATCGGGGACCTCGCACTGGCCCGCCCGCCCAGGCTGTCCGTGCACGTGACACGGCCCGGCCGGAAGGGATGAACGCGATGCGCACCGGCGTCAACCGCGTCCTGCTGGCCCTCGCCGGCCTGCTCCTGCTCGCGCTCGGCGGCGCCGTCCTGGCCGTCGGCCTGGGTGCGCCGCCGCCTTCCTGGTGGCTGCACACCGGCCCGCACGACGTCCTGCTCACCCGGGCCGAACGCACCCGCTGGCGGCACACCGCCTGGTGGTGGCCGGCGGTCATCGCCGCCCTGGCCCTCCTCGTCCTCCTCGCCCTGTGGTGGCTGGCGGCGGCCGTGCGCCGCCGCCGGCTGACCGACCTGCCGGTCGACACCGGCGACGGCGCGGGCGCACGGCTGCGGGGCAGGGCCCTGGAGAGCGCACTGGCCGCCGAAGCCGCCGGCCTGCCCGGCGTGGCCCGGGCCCACGTCGACCTGCGGGGCCGGCGTACGAGCCCGCAGGTACGGGCCGGGCTGCGGCTGGAGCCGCACGCCGTTCCGGGCGAGACCCTGACCGCCTTCACCACCGAAGCGCTGGCCCACGCGCGCGAGTCGGCGGGACTGGCGTCCCTCCCGGCCGAGGTCCGGCTGACGGAGGCCGGCCACCGCGCGGAACGGGTCGTCTGACGACCGAGGCGGACCGGCCCAGGGTGCACGGCAACCGCGCGACCGCCGAACGGCCACAGACGGCCAACGGCCGCCAGAGCCCCCGTCCTGCCCTCCGTTCACGGCCCCACCGGCCGTCGGAACCCGTGCCGTGCGCCCCGTCTTCCGGCCCCACCGGCCGTCGGAACCCGTGGCGTGCGCCCCGTCTTCCGGCCCCACCGGCCGTCGGAACCCGTGGCGTGCGCCCCGCCCTGCGGCCCACCGGCCGTCGGAACCCGTGCCGTGCGCCCCGCCCTGCGGCCCACCGGCCGTCAGAAGCCGTGGCGGGTGCCCCCGTCCACCGGCACCATGACCCCCGTCACGTAGGACGCCGCCGGAGACAGTACGAACGCCGCGACCCGTCCGAACTCCTCGGGCAGCCCGTACCGGCGCAGCGGGATCCGCGACTCGTTGGCGGCCCGGGTGGCCTCGGGGTCGGCCGAGAGCGCGTCCAGCTCCCGCATGCGGTCCGTGGCGATCCGCCCCGGCAGCAGGCCCACCACCCGGATGCCGCGCGGCCCCAGCTCGTCGGCGATCGACTTGGCGAACCCGGCCAGCCCCGGCCGCAGCCCGTTGGACACCGTCAGTCCCGGAATCGGCTCGTACACCGACCCGGACAGCACGAAGCCGATGACACCGCCCTCCTCCAGCTCCGCCGCCGCGGCGCGAGCGACCCGCACCGCGCCGAGGAAGACGGACTCGAAGGAGGCCCGCCACTGCTCGTCGGTGTTGTCCGCGACGAACCCGGGCGGCGGCCCGCCCACGCTCACCAGCACCCCGTGGAAACCGCCGAAGTGCTCACGGGCGGCCGCGATCAGCCGCTCGGCAGCCTCGGCGTCGGCGTTGTCCACGGCCACGCCCACCGCGTTCGGGCCCAGTTCGGCGGCGGCGTCGGCGACCCGCTTCGCGTCCCGCCCGGTGATGACCACCTTCGCCCCGTCCGCGACGAGTTCCCGCGCGGTGGCGTTGCCCAAGCCCCGGGTGGCCCCCGTGACGACGTACACCCGGTCCTTCAGTCCAAGATCCATGGCCCTATCCTGCCTCGTCGTCCCCGTACAGCGTGAGGGCGGTGTTCACCAGGCCGACGTGGCTGAACGCCTGCGGGAAGTTGCCCAGGTGGCGGCCGTCGCGGGGGTCGTACTCCTCGGCCAGCAGACCCACGTCGTTGCACAGGCCCACCAGCCGGTCGAACAGCTCGCGGGCCTCCTTCTTCCGGCCGGTCAGATGCAGTGCGTCGGCCAGCCAGAAGGAGCAGGCCAGGAAGGCGCCCTCGCCGCTCGGCAGCCCGTCGATCACCGAGTCCTCAGTGTCGTAGCGGCGCAGGAAGCCGCCGTGTCCGAGGTCGTCGCGGATCGCGTCGACCGTGCCGACCACCCGTGGGTCGTCCGGCGGCAGGAACCCGACGCGCGGGATGAGCAGCAGCGCCGCGTCCAGTTCGCGGGAGCCGTAGTACTGCGTGAAGGTGTTGCGCTCGGCGTCGAAGCCCTTCTCGCACACCTCCTGGTGGACCTCGTCGCGCAGCCTGCGCCAGCCCTCCAGATCGCCGTCCAGCTCCTTGTGCTGTTCCAGCGTCCGCACGGCCCGGTCGGCGGCCACCCACACCATCACCTTGGAGTACACGAACTGGCGCCGGCCGCCCCGCACCTCCCACAGGCCCTCGTCCGGCTGCCGCCACGCCGTCTCCAGGAACGTCATCAGCGCGCGCTGCATGGCCCACATGTGCGGCCGGGCCGGCAGACCCGAGGAGCGGGCCAGCGACAGCGAGTCCATCACCTCGCCGTACACGTCCAGCTGGAGCTGGTCGACGGCGCCGTTGCCGATGCGCACGGGGGCGGAGCCGGCGAAGCCGGGCAGCCACGGCAGTTCCGTCTCCGGCAGCCGCCGTTCGCCCGCGACGCCGTACATGATCTGCAGGTCGGCCGGGTCGCCGGCGACCGCGCGCAGCAGCCAGTTCCGCCAGGCCTCCGCCTCGTCGTGGTAGCCCGCGGTGAGCAGTGCGCCGAGAGTGAGGGTGGAGTCGCGCAGCCAGCAGTACCGGTAGTCCCAGTTGCGCACGCCGCCCGGCTTCTCGGGCAGCGAGGTGGTCGCCGCGGCGACGATCCCGCCGGTCGGGGAGTAGGTGAGGGCCTTGAGGGTGATGAGGGAGCGGACCACCGCGTCCCGGTAGGGGCCGTCGTACCGGCACTGGAGGACCCAGCGCCGCCAGTCGGTCACGCTGCTCTCCAGCGCCTCGTACGGGTCGATGAGCGGCGGGCGTTTCTCGTGCGAGGGGTGCCAGGTCAGCACGAAAGCGACCCGCTCGCCCTCGGCGAGCGTGAACTCCGAGTGGGTGCCGTAGTCCTCGCCCCAGGTGTGCACGGCCGGTTCGGCACGCAGCCAGGCGGAGTCCGGGCCCGCGACGGCCACCCGGTGGCCGTCCGAGCGGCGCACCCAGGGCATGACCGAGCCGTAGTCGAAGCGGAGGCGCAGGGTGCTGCGGACGGTGACCCGGCCGCTGACGCCCTCCACGATCCGTACGACGTCGGGGGCGTGTCCGCGCTGTGGCATCAGATCGGTGACGCGCACCGCGCCGTCGGCCGTCTCCCACTCGGTGTCGAGGACGAGGGTGTCGGAGCGGTAGGCGCGGCGCGTGCAGACCTCCGCTCCGCGGGGAGCGATCCGCCAGTGGCCGTGGTCCTCGTCGCCCAGCATCCGGGCGAAACAGGCACCGGAGTCGAAGCGCGGCAGGCACAGCCAGTCGATCGAGCCGTCCCTGCCGACCAGCGCAGCCGTCTGCTCGTCCCCGATGAGGGCGTAGTCCTCGATGCTCGCGTTCACGGGATGCGGTTTCCCGGCGGGCCGGGGGGCCAATCAGGTGGGCCACCGGGGGAGTGATCCCCGTGCGGACGGCGGCGCGTTCAGACCGCGGCCGGTTCGCTCTCCTCCGGACGCGGCTCCGCCGCGGCCTCCTCCCGGTCCCGGATCTCCCGCCGGAGCAAAAACCACCAGCCGACCGGAACGGCCGCCGCGAACAGCCACCACTGGATCATGTACGCGTAGTTCAGCGGGGCGTCCTCGCTGCCCGGGTCGGAGATCTGCTCCGGGGAGCCGTTCCCGGGCTCGGGAGCGGTCTGCTGGATGTAGCCGCCGAGTACCGCCGCGCCCAGCCGCCGCGCCTCCTCCGCGCTGTTGATCAGCATGATCTGCCGGTCGGGGAGGCCCTTGACGTTCTTGATGCCGCTCGCCGCGGTCGTCTCGTCGGCCATCAGACGCCCGGTGACGGTGGTGCGGCCGGCGGGCGGTGCGGGGATCTTCGGGAAGGCGGTCTGCACGCCGTTCGCGGGAATCCAGCCGCGGTTGACCAGCAGCACCTTGCCGTCGGTGAGGACGAAGGGAGCGAGGACGTGGAAGCCGACCTCGCCGTCCGAGCTGGTGCGGCGGCGGACCACGACTTCCTTCGCGGTGTCGAAGGTGCCGGTCGCGGTGACCGTGCGGTACTTCTCGGTGCGGGTCACCGTGTGACCGGGGGAGGTCAGCCGCTCGACCGGGACCGGCTTCGCGTGCAGCGCGGCGGAGACCAGGTCGTTGCGGGCCGTGCGCTCCTCGTACCGGTGCTGCTGCCAGAAACCCAGCCTGATCATCGTCGGGATCAGCGCGATCGCGACGAGAGTGAGGATCACCCATTGGCGGGACAACAGGAAGCGGTAGCGGTGCACCCCACGACGTTACCTCCGAGCCATGGGGTGCATTCAGGCGGGTACCGGGTCACACCCGGTCGACGATGCCCGTCCTCCCCTCGGCGCGGGCGCAGTGAGCGCCGCAGTACCAGTGGCCCTCCACCTCCACGCCCTGGCCGATGATCTGCACCCGGCAGTGCTCGCAGATCGGGGCCATACGGTGGATCGCACAGGAGAAGCAGTCGAAGACGTGCACCTGGCCCTGCGCGTGGACCTCGAAGGTCATTCCGTAGTCATTGCCGCAAACTTCGCATGTCGCCATGCGCCACAGGGTGGGCCGTCGCCGATTCCCGGGCGAGCGGCGGCCGGGTGAGTCGTGTGGCAATCACCCGTTCGTACGATCGCCCGGCGGTGGAGCGCCTGCCCGACGGTCGAGCCTCTGCCCGGCGGTCGAGCGCCTGCCCGCCGGTGCGGCGCCGTCGGTGGGGCGACTACTCGTCGGCGGGCTCGACATCCCTGAGCAGTTGCCCGAACGCGGCCTCGTCCATGACCGGTGTGCCGAACTGCCGGGCCTTGACCGTCTTCGACGTGCCCGAGTCGGGGTCGTTGGTCACCAGCAGACTGGTCAGCCGGGAGATGCTGGTGGCCACGTGCAGCCCGGCCTCGACGGCGCGGTCCTCCAGCAGCTCGCGCTCGGTCGACGTGTCACCGGAGAAGGCCACCCGCATGCCCTGTTTGAGTCTTTTGCCGTCCTCGTAACGACCCGGATTGGGATAGGGGCATACGGGCCTTTTGCGGGAAGGGCGCCAACCGCCGCCCCGGTAGCCGCCGTAGCCGCCCGTCGACTGCCGGGGCACGGGCCGGTCCGACCACTCCGTGAGCGGGCGGCACTCCAGCAGCGGCAGCCGGACGCCGCCCTCCGCCGCGGCGCGCAGGCTGGGCCGGAACGCCTCCGCCAGCACGCGCGCGTCGTCCAGCGCGTGGTGCGCCCGCTGCTGTACGACCCCGAAGTGTGCCGCCAGCGACTCCAGCTTGAAGTTGGGCAGCGGCAGGCCCAGCTCCTTCGACAGCGCGATGGTGCACAGGCGCTGCCGCACCGGCGCCTCGCTCCGCGCGCGTGCGTACTCCCGCGCGATCATCTGCCAGTCGAAGACCGCGTTGTGCGCGACGAGCACCCGGCCGTCCAGGCGGGCGGCGAACTCCTCGGCGATGTCCCCGAACAGCGGCGCGCCGTCGAGCACCTCGCTCGTCAGACCGTGTATCCACACGGGCCCCGGGTCGCGTTCCGGATTGACCAGCGTGTACCAGTGGTCCTCCACCTCGCCGTGCGCGTCCAGCCGGTAGACGGCCGCGGAGATGATCCGGTCGTCCCGGGCCAGGCCGGTGGTCTCCACGTCAACGACCGCGTATCCCTTCGGATACGCGGCCGGCCACTGGGTGGGGGAGGACACTGCGGTCGCACGGTCTTCGAGCATGGTCAATGAGGATACGGGCCGCGACCGACAGGGCGGTCCCTCAGGTCCCGGCCGGGCGCCCCGGACTCGCCCGCCCGCTCGATCGCCGCGCAGGTGTGCGGGCCGACGAAAAGCGCGCTCTCCGCATCGCGCGTGTCCGTGGCGGCTCGGTCCCCCACGCGCGCGTGCTCGCGGCAGCCGGGTCTCCACTTCGCCCTCCGCACGCGCGCGTGCTTGTGAGGGCTCTCTCCCACACGCGTGCGTGCCGCCGCGAGCCGCCCCCGTCGGCCGGGGCGGTGGGCGGCGGTTGGGTGACGGTCATGTCCCGTGCGGGGCCAGCAGGGACCGCACCAGCGCCCGTACGGCCGTCACGAACAGCCGTTCCGTGTCCACCGGGCGGGCCAGCGCCCGGGCCAGTGCGGGATCGCTCCCGGCACCGTCCGCGCGCCACAGCTCCTGCTCGCCCGGGTGCTGCGCCGGAGCCCGCTCGCGGTTGCGCTCCACCAGCACATGTCCGACGACCTGGAACTGCACGGCCCGGACGAACTCCGCGGCCCGGGCTCCGCGCAGCCCCGCCGCGTGCGCCTCCCGCACCAGGACCTGCTGTGCGGGCAGGAACATCCGCTCGGTCAGACCGCGTTCGTGCACGAGGGCCACCAGATGCGGATGGTCGCGCAGCTGGCGCCGCAGGGCGCGGGCGACGGACAGCACGCGCTGCTCCGGGGTGCGCCCGGCCGGGCGGATCTCGCCGAGGCCGGCCACGGTCCGCTCCACGAGCGCGTCGAGCAGCGCCTCGCGGCCCCCGACGTGCCAGTAGATCGACGTCACCGCCGTGCCCAGTTCGGCGGCGAGCCTGCGCATGGTCAGCGCGTCCGGGCCGTGCCGGCGCACCAGCCCGGCGGCCGCCTCCAGCACCGCTTCCCGGGACAGCGCGCTCCTCGCCCCGATCGCCATGATCCCCCCAACTCCCGTCGGCGCACGTGTATTTACCCCGCACCCGGTCTGCTGTAACTGTGTTACAGGTGACGGTCCGTCAGGAGAAGGGCGGTACGGCTATGGCACGCGTACGGTACGGCGCGCGGACCGAGCGGGAGATCGCGGCCACGCGCACCGCGAGCGCACGGCTCCCCGACGTCTGGTCCACCGGTGTGGTGGCCGTCTGGGAGACCGACCCGGACGCGGTCGCGGCGGTGCTGCCGCCCCCGCTGAAGCCCACCGCACGGCCCCTGGTGCGGGTGACCGTCAGCAGGGTCGACCTGTCCGGCCATCCGCTCGGCGCGGGCTCCTTCGCGGTCGCCGCCGCACACGGCGGGGTCGACGGCTGGTATCCGCTGGTGATGCCGATGACCCGAGAGCGTGCCCTCACCGGCGGCCGGGAGGTCTTCGGTGAGCCCAAGAAGCTCGGCGAGGTCACCGTCGAGCGCGACGGCCTCGTCGTACAGGCGTCGATGGCGCGGCACGGCATCGCCTTCGTGGAGGTGCGCGGGGCGGTGAGCGGCCCACAGCCCCTGCCCGGGCCCGCCCGCAGGACCGACTTCTACTTCAAGTTCCTGCCCGCCGTGGACGGCGACGGCTTCGACGGCGACCCCGTCCTCGTGCACTGCGTACGCCACGAGAAGGTGCGCCGGCTGGAACGGATCACCGGGGACGTCGTCCTGCGGGAGTCGATGTACGACCCCGTCGCCGACCTTCCCGTCCGGGACCTGGTGGAGATCACCATCGGCGAGAAGACCAGCGACCAGAGCGGCCGGGTCGTCGAACGCGTCGACCCCCAGGCCCTGTTGCCCTACCTCCACCAGCGCTACGACGACCCGCTACAGGTCCTCGACGCGCCACCCCCCGCCGAAGGGGACCGCTGATGCCGTGCCGTCCCGGGGGATGCACCCCGGACCCCGGGCCGGAACACGGGCCGGGCGAAGTCAGGGAGAGGAGCTGAACGGCTGTGGACGTACGAGCGGGACAGGTCGCCGTCGTCACCGGAGCGGCGAGCGGGATCGGGCTCGCGATGGCCCGCCGGTTCGCGGCCGACGGCCTGAAGGTCGTCCTCGCGGACGTCGAGCAGGCCGCCCTGGACGAGGCCGCGGCCGGCCTGCGCGCCGAGGGCGCCGACGTCCACGCGCGCGTGGTCGACGTCGGCGAACGCGACCAGGTCATGGCACTGGCCGAGGCGGCGTACGACACCTACGGCGCCGTGCACGTCCTGTGCAACAACGCCGGCGTCGGCTCCGGCGCCGAGGGCCGCATGTGGGAACACGACCCGAACGACTGGAGGTGGGCCTTCGCCGTCAACGTGTGGGGCGTGTTCCACGGCGTCCAGGCGTTCCTGCCCAGGATGATCAAGTCCGGTGAACCCGGTCATGTGGTCAATACATCCTCCGCCGACGGCGGGGTCGCCCCCCTCCCGACCGCCTCCGTGTACGCGGTCACCAAGGCGGCCGTCGTCACCCTGACCGAGTCCCTCTACGCCCACCTCAAGGCGGAACACGCGCGCGTGGGCGCCTCCGTCCTCTTCCCGGGCCCGCACATGCTGCGCACCGGGCTGTGGGAGTCGCACCGCAACCGCCCCGCCCGCTACGCCAAGCGACGCCCGCGCAGGACCCCCTACCGCAGCCTCGGCCAGTGGGAGGCGGCGATGCGCGCGGCCGGCCGGGAGGTCCGCTTCACACCCGTCGAGGAGGTCGCCGGCCTCGTCGTGGACGGCATCCGGGAGGACCGCTTCTGGCTGCTGCCGGCGAGCGAGCACAGCGACGCCCAGATCCGCGCGCGGTCGCGGTCGATGCTGGACCGCGCGAACCCGTCGTACCTCGAAAGCTTCGTCCTGGACTGAACCGAGAGACCGAGAGGAGGCCCTGGTGAGCACAGACGACGACCCGTACCTGATCATCTCCTCCGACTGTCACGCCGGGCTGCCCACCGAGCGGTACCGGCCCTACCTGGAGTCCCGTTTCCACCGGGACTTCGACGAGTTCCTCGCGGGCCGCGACCGGCGGCGCGAGGAGATGACCCGCCTCGGCATCCGCAACGAGGCGTTCGCCGACCGGTGGTTCCGCGAGAACGGGGAGGGCCTGCGCGGCGGCTGGGACACCGCGCAGCGCCTGAAGGAGCTGGACGGCGACGGCGTGGCCGCCGAGGTCGTCTTCCCGGACGCCGACGCCGTGGACAGCCAGACCGCCGCGCCCTTCGGCGTGGGCCTCGGCCTCTCCGGCGACCAGGACCCCGAGCTGGGGATGGCGGGCGCACAGGCGCACAACCGCTGGCTGGCGGAGTTCGTCTCCGAGCATCCCGAACGGCACTGCGGAGTCGCCCTGCTGCCGGTCACGGCGCCCGTCGACCGGGTCGTCGCCGAGATCCACCGGGCGAAGGAGTCCGGCCTCGGCGCCCTGATGATCCCCGCGATGTGGGCCGGGCAGGAGCCGTACCACGACCGTCGCTACGACCCCGTGTGGGCGGCGGCGGCCGAACGCGGCATGCCGGTGCTCACCCACTCCGGCGCCGCCCCGCGCCACGAGTACGGCGACCACCTCGGCATCTACGTCTCCGAGGTCACCTGGTGGCCGGCCCGCCCGCTGTGGTTCCTGCTCTGGTCCGGCGTCTTCGAACGCCACCCCGGGCTGCGCTTCGGCATCGCCGAGTCGGGCTGCTGGTGGCTGCCGAACCTGCTGTGGTTCATGGACCGCCTCTACCTCGGCGCCCACGGCGGCAAGAAGCTCTCCCCGTTCCAGGAACTCGAGCGCCCGCCGCACGAGTACCTGGACCGGCAGGTCTTCGTCTGCGCCACCAACACCAAACGGCGCGAACTGGCCCAGCGCTACGAGATCGGCGTCGACAACATCCTCTGGGGCAGCGACTTCCCGCACCCCGAGGGCACCTGGCCCGACACGCGCGCGTGGCTGCGCCGCACCTTCCACGACATACCGGTCGCCGAGACCCGCCGCATACTGGGCCTCGCCGCGGCCGAGGCCTTCGGCTTCGACACCGGGAAGCTGACGCCCCTGGCCCGCCGCATCGGCCCCACACCCGCCGACCTCGGCCAGCCCACCGACCAGGCGGCCGTGGAGGCGTCCTGGGCCCGCTCGCGCGAGAGCGGCCGGCACTGGCTGACGGACGGCGACTTCCCGCTCCTGGGACCCGACCGCGACTTCCCCCTCCCGGAGGCGACCCGATGAGCGAGGACCGCTACACGGTGATCTCGGCCGACTGCCACGCCGGCGCCGATCTGCTCGACTACAAGCCGTACCTGGAGAAACGCCACCACGACGACTTCGACGTCTGGGCGGCCACCTACGTCAACCCCTACGAGGACCTGCTCGCCGACTCCGCCGACCGGAACTGGAACTCCGAGCGCCGCCTCGCGGAGATGGAGGCGGACGGCATCGTCGCGGAGGTGCTCTTCCCGAACACCATCCCGCCGTTCTTCCCGTCCGGCTCGCTCATGGCCCCGCCCCCGGACGCCGGGGACTTCGAGCGGCGCTGGGCGGGCCTGCGCGCCCACAACCGGTGGCTCGCGGACTTCTGCGCGGCGGCTCCGGGCCGCCGGGCCGGCGTCTTCCAGATCCTCCTCGGGGACGTGGAGGAGGCCGTCAAGGAGATCCGGTGGGCCGCCTCGGCGGGCCTGCGGGGCGGCCTGATGCTGCCCGGCACCCCGCCCGGCTCCGGCCTGCCCGAGCTGTACTCGCGCGCGTACGACCCGATCTGGGCCGCCTGCGCCGAACTCGGGCTCCCCGTCAACCACCACGCCGGCTCGGCGTCCCCGCCGCTCGGCGAGGAACCGGCCGCGCGGGCGGTCTTCATGGTGGAGACCACCTGGTTCTCCCACCGCGCCCTGTGGCACCTGGTCTTCGGCGGCGCCTTCCGCCGCCACCCCGGCCTGCGGCTGGTCCTGACCGAACAGGGCTCCGGCTGGATCCCCGGGGTCCTGGACATGCTGGACTACTACCACGGCCGCCTGGTCGCCACGGCCGCGCGCGGCGACACCGCGGAGGCGAAGTTCGGCGCCGGCCTGGGCGCGGGCATGGGCGAGGCACCCTCCCGCGTCTGGCGGGACCACTGCTACGTCGGCGCCAGCTTCATGCGCCCCCACGAGGTGCCGCTGCGGGACCGCATCGGCGTCGACAAGATCATGTGGGGGAGCGACTACCCGCACGACGAGGGCACCCACCCGTACACCCGCGAGGCCCTGCGGTACTCCTACGCGGGCGTCCCGCGCGCGGAGGTGGCGGCCATGGTCGGCGGCAACGCGGCCCGGGTCTACGGCTTCGATCTCGCCCTCCTGGACCCGGTCGCGGCGAAGGTGGGCCCGACGGTGGCCGAGGTCGCCGAGCCCCTGGCGGAACCGCCGGCCGACGCGACCAGCCCGGTGTTCGCCCGGGGAGCCTCGGTCCGGGTGTGGTGAGAGCCGGGGGGACGGCCCGGCGCCGTGGGGCCAACGGAGCGCCGATGTCGGTACGGCGGCCGTGACGGCCGGGGTGGGATCCTCCCTGCTGTGACGGAACCCATCCACGACGAGACCCACGGCGGCGCGCTCGGCTCCCGGCTCAACTGGCTCCGGGCGGCCGTGCTGGGCGCCAACGACGGCATCGTCTCCACCGCGGGGCTGGTCGTCGGCGTGGCCGGCGTGACCGGGAGCCGGTCCGCCCTGCTGACCGCGGGGCTGGCCGGCCTGCTCGCCGGGTCGATGTCCATGGCGGCCGGCGAGTACGTCTCCGTCTCCACCCAGCGCGACTCCGAGATGGCGGCCCTGGCCGTGGAGAGCCGGGAACTGCGCGAGCAGCCGGAGGCCGAACTGCGGGAGCTGACCGAGCTGCTGGCGCAGCGCGGCCTGTCCCGCGAGGTGGCCCGCGAGGCCGCCGAACAGCTCACCGCGCGGGACGCGCTGAAGGCCCATGCGCGCGTGGAGCTGGGTATCGACCCGGACGAGCTGACCAACCCCTGGCACGCGGCGTGGGCGAGCTTCCTGGCCTTCACCGTGGGCGCGCTCCTCCCGCTGCTGGCCGTCGTCCTGCCCCCGCCCGGCCCGCGCCTGCCCGTCACCGTCGTCTCGGTGCTGGCCGCCCTCGTCGTCACCGGCTGGACGTCCGCCCGCCTCGGCGCGGCGGATCCGGGGCGGGCGGTACTGCGCAACGTGGCGGGCGGGGCCCTGGCGATGGCGGTGACCTACGCGGCGGGCAGCCTGCTGGGCGCGGTGGGCGTCTGACCGCGGACGGCGCACATCCGCCCGTCGGCCGGGCGGGTGTGCGACCCCGGCGGGGGCACGTCCGGCCGGCGGGCCGGGCGGGGGTCCGACTCGGGTCGCGCACGTCCGGCCGCGCGGACCGGCCGGGGGGTCCGACCGGGGAGGGACACTCCTGCCCGCGCGGGCCCCGGAGGGCCCGGCGTACCGTGAAGTGCGCTCGGCACCCCTGAGCGCGTCGGACGATCTCGCACACCCCGCACGAGAAGGACCCCGCCATGCGCGCCACCACCATTCACGCCCCGTACGACATGCGCGTGGAGGACGTGCCCGAGCCCGTCGTGCAGCTGCCCACCGACGCCGTCGTGCGCGTGCTGCGAGCCTGTATCTGCGGCAGCGACCTGTGGGCCTACCGCGGCGAGGCGGCCCGGCAGCCGGGGCAGCGGATCGGGCACGAGTTCCTCGGCGTCGTGGAGGAGACCGGCTCCGAGGTGAGTACCGTCCGGCGCGGTGACCTGGTGGTCGCCCCGTTCATGTGGTCCGACGGCGTCTGCGACTACTGCCGCGAGGGCCTGACCACGTCCTGCGAGCACGGCGGCTTCTGGGGCACCGTCGGCCACGACGGCGGCCAGGGCGAGGCCGTCCGCGTGCCCTTCGCCGACGGCACCCTGGTACAGCTGCCCAAGGACGCCGCCTCGGACGAGCGCCTGCTGTCCGCCCTGCTGACCCTGTCCGACGTCCTCGGCACCGGTCACCACGCCGCCCTCGGCGCGGGCGCCCGGCCCGGCGCCACGGTCGCGGTCGTCGGCGACGGCGCGGTCGGCCTGTGCGCCGTCCTGGCCGCCAAGCGGCTCGGCGCCGAGCGGATCATCGCACTGGGCCGGCACGAGGTGCGTACCGACATCGCGCGCCGGTTCGGCGCCACCGATGTCGTCGCCGAGCGTGGGGACGCGGCCGTCGAGGCCGTGCGCGAGCTGACCCGCGGGCAGGGCGCGCACGCCGTCGTGGAGGCGGTCGGCACCGAGCAGTCCATGCGGACGGCCGTCGGCATCACCCGCGACGGCGGCGCCGTCGGCTTCGTGGGCGTCCCCCACGGCAGCGGCACCGGCCTGGACATCGGAGTGATGTTCGACCGCAACATCGCACTGCGCGGCGGTGTCGCCCCCGTCCGCGCCTACATCCCCGACCTGCTGCCCGACGTCCTCGACGGCTCGATCGACCCCTCCCCGGTGTTCGACATGACCGTCGACATCGCGGGCGTCCCGGCCGGCTACAAGGCCATGGACGAGCGCACGGCGCTCAAGGTGCTGGTGACCAACGGCTGACGGCCGTCACAGCCACTTCGCCGGGTCCGAGCCCCACGGCACCGGAGGCCGCTCCCAGCCGGCGGGGCCTTCGGCGAAGGACACGGGCGTGCGGGCGTGCCGCAGCCGGCCGAGGGGACCGTCCGTCTCGGCCAGCCAGGCCTCCGGACCCGGGCAGGGCGCCCCCGTGGCCGGGACCGGCCCGATGCCGGCCGTGAGCCAGTGGGCGGTCCGGGCCAGCGCCAGCCGGACCAGCCGGCTCCCGCCCTCGTACGACTGCTCGGTCAGCGCCCGCAGGACGGCCGCCGCCAGCAGGTAGCCGGTGCCGTGGTCCAGCGCCTGCGCGGGCAGCGCGCCCGGCTTCCCGGCCGTGCCCTCGGTCACCGCGATGCCGGTGGCGACCTGCACCAGGCTGTCGAAGCCGCGCCGCCCACTCCACGGCCCGTACGCGCCCCACGCCGACACCTGCGCCACGACCAGGCCGGGGCGCCGTGCGATCAGCGCCTCCGGGGAGAGCCCCAGCCGGTCGAGGGCGCCCGGCCGGTAGCCGGTCACCACGACGTCGGCCGTGCTCAGGAGTTCCTCG
The DNA here is from genome assembly GCF_016741855.1 of Streptomyces musisoli. GTDB lineage: Bacteria > Actinomycetota > Actinomycetes > Streptomycetales > Streptomycetaceae > Streptomyces > Streptomyces musisoli. Next base: position 502,479 of record NZ_JAERRH010000005.1, read on the forward strand.
AAGGCATCCCGGGCGGCGGGCAGGCCGAGGGTGGCGGACCGCTTGCCGAAGCCCGTGTCGGCGTGCAGGTCCGGCAGTTCCGGCAGCCACGGGGCGTCCACGCGCAGCACGTCCGCGCCCAGCAGGGCGAGGGTCCGGGTGGCGACCGGGCCGGCCAGCACCCGGGTCAGGTCCAGGACGCGCAGCCCGGCGGCGGGCAGCAGGACGGGGGCGCCCGCATCGAGCGGAGGGAGCACGCGCGTGCGTGCGCCGTCCAGCCGCTCCCGCTCGACCAGCGGTCGCACCGCCACCTCGGCGGCCTGCTCGTGCGCCCGCCACTGCTCGGGCGTGCGCAGGGCCACGGCGAGGCCGCCGGCGCCGTAGACGGTCTCCTCCGTCTCCAGCGCGGAGCACTCGGCGAGCCGGCCGGCGACCTGCTTTGCCGAGGCGTCCCGCGTCAGTCCCAGCGCGCCCAGCAGCCTGGCCCGGTGGTGCGGATAGTTGGCGTGGGTGCGCACCCAGCCGTCGGCCGTGCGCCAGAACCGCGACAGCGGCGCGAAGACGTCCGGTGCCCGGCCGTCGACGGTCAAAAGCCGCTCGCTGTGGAAGGCCGCGGCCACCGCGCCGTCGTCCACGGTGACCGCGGGCACCTCGGCGAGCCCGGCCCGCCGGGCCCCCAGTTCGGCGGCGGCCAGCGCGCACGCTCCCACGCACGCGCGTGCCAGTTCCCGTACCGGCAGCCGCGAGTCGAGGCTGTCCCGGTGCACGACGGCCGAGACACGCGGCAGGAGACCGGGCTCCCCGCCCAGGGCCTTCCAGGCATCATTGATTGCAGTCATGACTTCACTATGCACTATTGATTCAATCAATATATCGCGCTCAATAGTGCATAGTGAAGCGCCTCCTGCTACTTGACCGCCCGCAGTGCGTTGACGACCCCGAAGCCGTAGAAGCCGTTGACCCGCTTGCCGCCGACGCAGGTCGCGTCCACGACCCCGTCGCCGTCACCGTCGTACGGCTCGGCCGGGCAGCCCGGGTTGTCCGCCTCCGCCTTCAGCAGTGCCTGAAGCTGGGCCGGAGTGGCGTGCGGGTGGGACGACTTGAGCAGCGCGGCCACCGCGGCGACGTGCGGGGAGGCCATCGAGGTGCCCTGGAGGAAGCCGTACTGGCCGTTCGGCAGCGTGGACAGGATGCGGCCGTTCTTCGACGGCGTGTCCGGGATCTGGTACCGGTCGCCGCCGGGCCCCGCCACGTCGACCACGCCCCGGCCGTAGCTGGAGTAGTACGCCTTGGCGCCCTTCACGCCCACCGCGCTCACGGTGACCACACCGGGCAGCTGGGTCGGCACGTCGAAGCACTTGTGCGGGTCGACCGTGCGGGTCTGCGGCGTCGCGTCGTCGGGGCTGGAGTCGTCCGTGAGCGCGTCGGAGTCCAGGTCGTCGTTGGAGTTGCCCGCCGAGGCGACATTGAGCGTGCCCTTGCGCTGGGCGTACAGCTGCGCCCTGTTGACCGCGTCAACGATGGCGCGTTGATCGGGGTCGTCCATGCAGTTGTACAGCCACGGGTCGACGTAGTAGCTGTTGTTGGTGATCTCGATGCCGTGGTCCGCGGCGAACACGAAGGCGCAGACCACGCTCTCCGGGTAGAACAGCGAGGTCGCGTCCGGCTGGGCCACGGTGATGCTCGCGACCTTCACGCCCGGCGCCACACCCGCCACGCCTATGCCGTTGCGGGCCGCGGCTATCTCACCCGCCACATGGGTGCCGTGGTAGTGGTCGGCGTCCGCCGGCCGCCACGCGCCGTACGTCGTGTCCGCCTTGCCGCTCACGCAGCTCGCGGACTGCGAGGCGGAGAAGTTCGGGGCGATGTCCGGATGGGTGTCGTCGACACCCGTGTCGATGACGCCGACCGTGACATGGCGGCTGCCAGGATTGATCGTCGCGGCCTTGTCGGCGCCGATCGCCCGCAGATCCCACTGGTCGGCCTCCAGCGGCTCCTCGCCCGGCGCCGCGGCCCGGGAAGTCTTCGCGGCCTCCGCCTTCGACAGGACCTGCACCGCGCCCTCGTCCGTCGTGCCCGCCGCCGTCAGCGGAGCGGTACGCGTGGCGCCCGCCGACTGCACGCCCCGTACGGCACGCATCCGCGCGCCGAAGTCGGGGTTCGGGGAGTGGACGACGATGACCCCGATCCGGTCGTAACTCGCCACGACCGTCCCGCCGTTGCGGGTGATCGCCTCCTGCACCGACTCGATCGTGCGGTGGTCCGTCCGGGTGTTGACCACGTACGCGAGGCCGGGGCCGTCCGCCGCTCGTGCCGCCGTGGCCGCCGAGGTCGCCGCCGAGGCCGCCGAGGGAAGGAAACCGAGTGAGGCGGTCAGCGACAGCACGACCGGTACGGCGAGCGCGAGCCGACGTCTGGAGCGCAGATGAGCCATGGGATCTCCACATCATCCGGATACGGAACCGCCCGAGACACAGGTGGTGCTCGGGCAGGTACATGACGGGTGGTGCAGGGCGAAGCTATCTCCCGAGCCTGATCTCCGAAAGAGTCAGGCGGATTTGAACCGCCCCGCGTGAGGCGCCGTGACCGTGAACGGGGACCCATCGGGACCGTGGCCCCCGCCGGAAATCACAACAGGGAGTCGCCAGGTGACTCCCTGTAATGTGATCCCCGATCCTGTGAGACCAGCAAGCGCATGTCCGTGACGCGAGGAGACTCCGTGGCTACCGAGACACCGCCGCCCGCGAAACCCCAAGCCCACCTTCCCTCCACCGAGGAGTTCACCGAGGTGCAGCAGAGCGCGGAGTTCGGTGAACTGCGCCGCGCCCACCGCTCCTTCGCCTTCCCGCTGACGATCGCCTTCGCCGCCTGGTACCTGCTGTACGTCCTGCTGTCCAACTACGCGGGCGACTTCATGGGCACCAAGGTGGCCGGCAACATCAACGTCGCCCTCGTCCTGGGCCTCGCCCAGTTCCTCACCACGTTCCTCATCGCGTGGTGGTACGCGCGGCACGCCGCCGCCAAGCTCGACCCGAAGGCCGAAGCCATCAAGTCCCGGATGGAGGGCGGAGCATGAGTCCCGCGCAGCACACCCTGCTGGCCGCCGGCGAGGCGAGCGAGCACCGGACGCTGATCATCACCCTGTTCGCGGTGTTCGTCGCCGCGACCCTCGTCATCACCGTCTGGGCGGGCCGGCAGACCAAGGACGCCGCCGACTTCTACGCCGGCGGACGGCAGTTCACCGGTTTCCAGAACGGCCTCGCCGTCTCCGGCGACTACATGTCCGCCGCGTCCTTCCTCGGCATCGCCGGCGCCATCGCCCTCTTCGGCTACGACGGCTTCCTGTACTCCATCGGCTTCCTCGTCGCCTGGCTCGTCGCCCTGCTCCTGGTCGCCGAGCCGCTCCGCAACTCCGGCCGCTACACCATGGGCGACGTGCTGGCCTACCGGATGCGCCAGCGCCCCGTCCGCACCGCCGCCGGCACCTCCACCATCGTCGTCTCGATCTTCTACCTGCTGGCCCAGATGGCGGGCGCCGGCGTCCTCGTCTCCCTGCTCCTCGGCATCACCAGCGACGGCGGCAAGATCGGCATCGTCGCCCTGGTCGGCGTGCTGATGATCGTGTACGTCACCATCGGCGGCATGAAGGGCACCACCTGGGTCCAGATGGTCAAGGCGGTGCTGCTGATCCTCGGTGCCCTGCTGCTGACCTTCCTGGTCCTGCTGAAGTTCGACTTCAACGTCTCCGACCTGCTCGGCAGCGCCGCCGACAACAGCGGCAAGGGCAGCGCGTTCCTCGAGCCCGGCCTGAAGTACGGCGCCACCGGCACGACCAAACTGGACTTCATCTCGCTCGGCATCGCCCTGGTCCTGGGCACCGCCGGCCTGCCGCACATCCTGATCCGGTTCTACACGGTGCCCACCGCCAAGGCCGCCCGCAAATCCGTGATCTGGGCGATCGGTCTGATCGGCGCCTTCTACCTGATGACCCTCGCCCTCGGCTTCGGCGCCGCCGCGCTGATCAAACCCGAAGAGATCATCGCCTCCAACAAGGCGGGCAACACGGCCGCGCCGCTGCTGGCCCTGCATCTGGGCGGCGTCGACTCCGACTGGGGAGCCGTCCTGCTCGCCACCATCTCCGCGGTCGCCTTCGCCACGATCCTCGCGGTGGTCGCCGGCCTCACCCTGGCCTCGTCGTCCTCCTTCGCGCACGACATCTACGCGAACGTCATCAAGAAGGGCCGGGCCTCCGAGAAGCAGGAACTGGGCGCGGCCCGCTGGGCGACCGTCGGCATCGGCGCCGTCTCGATCGTGCTCGGCGCCCTGGCCCGCGACCTGAACGTGGCCGGCCTGGTCGCCCTCGCCTTCGCGGTGGCCGCCTCCGCCAACCTGCCGACCATCCTCTACTCCCTGTTCTGGAAGCGGTTCACCACCACGGGCGCCCTGTGGTCGATCTACGGGGGCCTGGTCACCGCGGTCGGCCTGGTGCTGTTCTCGCCCGTGGTCTCCGGCAAGCCGACCTCGATGTTCCCCGACGTGGACTTCCACTGGTTCCCGCTGGAGAACCCCGGCATCATCTCCATCCCCGTGGGATTCCTGCTCGGCGTGGTGGGCACCCTGCTGTCGAAGGAGGTCCCGGACGCGGGCAAGTACGCGGAACTGGAGGTGCGGTCCCTGACCGGCACCGGAGCACACTGAGGTTCGTACGGACGGCCGCGTCGGCCCGGACTGTACGGTCCTACGACGCGGCCGTCGCGCACCTCGTGGGATCGGGCCGCTGTCGTTGTCGGCGCGGTCACGTAGGCTCGCAGGTGACGAAGGAAGCACACCTGACCGAACATGAGTGATCGGGAGAGGGAGGGGGCCCACGTGCTCATCGACACCTACGGCCGAGTGGCCACCGACCTGAGGGTCTCGCTCACCGACCGGTGCAACCTGCGCTGCACCTACTGCATGCCCGAGGAGGGCCTGCAGTGGCTGGCCAAGCCCGACCTCCTGACCGACGACGAGATCGTCCGCCTGATCGACATCGCGGTCCGGACGCTCGGCATCGAGGAGGTCCGCTTCACCGGCGGTGAGCCCCTGCTCCGCCCGGGCCTGGCCGGCATCGTCGAGCGGGTCGCGGCCCTCGCCCCGCGCCCCCAGATGTCCCTCACCACCAACGGGATCGGCCTCAAGCGCACCGCGCCGGCCCTGAAGGCGGCGGGACTGGACCGGGTCAACGTCTCCCTGGACACCCTCCGCCCGGACGTCTTCAAGACCCTCACCCGCCGCGACCGCCACAAGGACGTGCTGGAGGGCCTGACGGCCGCCCGCGAGGCCGGTCTGACCCCCGTCAAGGTCAACTCCGTCCTGATGCCGGGCCTGAACGAAGAGGAGGCACCCGACCTGCTGGCCTGGGCGATCGAGCACGACTACGAGCTGCGCTTCATCGAGCAGATGCCCCTGGACGCCCAGCACGGCTGGAAGCGCGAGGGCATGGTCACCGCCGGCGACATCCTCGCCTCGCTGCGCACCCGTTTCGAGCTCACCGCCGAGGGCGCCGACGAGCGCGGCTCGGCGCCGGCGGAGCGCTGGCTGGTCGACGGCGGCCCGCACCGGGTCGGGGTGATCGCCTCGGTCACCCGTCCGTTCTGCGCGGCCTGCGACCGCACCCGCCTCACCGCCGACGGCCAGATACGCACCTGTCTGTTCGCCACCGAGGAGACCGACCTCCGCGCGGCCCTGCGCTCCGGAGCCCCGGACGAGGAGATCGCCCGGATCTGGCGGCTGGCGATGTGGGGCAAGAAGGCGGGCGCGGGCCTGGACGACCCGTCGTTCGTGCAGCCGGACCGCCCCATGTCGGCGATCGGCGGCTAGGACCTCTCGTCCGGATCACACCGGGCTGATCCGAACGAAAGGCCCTAGTCCTCTTCGGTCGCCCGCCAGTCCTCGAACTTCACGACGTCCTTGAGGAACCCGCGCACGCCGAGGAACTGCGACAGATGCTCGCGGTGCTCGTCACAGGCGAGCCAGGTCTTGCGCCGCTCCGGCGTATGGATCTTCGGGTTGTTCCATGCCAGCACCCACACGGCGTCGGCACGGCAGCCCTTCGCGGAGCAGATCGGGGTCTCGTCACTCACGGCTTCGTCTCGGGTTCGTCTCACGGAGGGGCTGAATCGGGCGGAAAACAAGGCGACGCCGGGCAGCCACGGGGGGAGCTGCCCGGCGTCGGTCCGTCGCTCCGACGGGGGATGCGGAGCGCGTACGCAGTATGTCACGGGTACCCCACCGCCCGGCACCGGAACAGCAGGATTGATCTGAGGTTTTCTTGAGCTTTCCGCGAGGCTGCGTTCCGCTTACGACGTTCAGACCGGGTCGCTGTGCTCGCCGCGCGCTCCCGCCGCCTCGCTCGCCGACTCGCCCTCCGGCGTGGACCTACGCGCCGAATCCGCCTGCTCGTCGGCCCGCGGCGGCGTGATCATCGGACGCGTCGGCGCGGTGACGAACGTCGAGGGCAGCGAAGGCGGCCGCTCCCGTCCCGCATTGGCGATCACCACGGCGACATAGGGGAGCACCGCTCCGAACACGAGAGCGACGATGGCGACGTACCGCTCGACGTTCCACAGCGAGGCCGCGAGGATCACCGACACGGTACGGATCGACATCGAGATCACATACCGTCGTTGCCGCCCCCGGACATCCTCGGCGAGACCGGTCCGGGCACCGGTGATCCGGAACACCTGGCCGCTGCCGCCGTGCTGTTTCCGCATCACATTCCACCATCCGCCCGCATGGGACTCCCCGGCCCGCATCCTCGTCCGCACCCGGCGGGGAACCGGCGAGGACACCTCCACGTTACGCCGCGCACCCGCCGCCTTCGAGACCGGGTCGCGCTCCGCCCGCGGCGTCGCCTCGGGCCACGCCGCGTACGGGGGAACCCGACATGCGCCGTACGACGGACGGAACCACACTGGCCGTAATGCTCACGTCGAGCCGTACGAGGAGGCGAGCCATGGGATGGTTGTGGGCGATCATCGTGGGATTCGTGCTGGGCCTGATCGCCAAGGCGGTCATTCCGGGCAAGCAGCACAGTCCGCTGTGGCTGACCACCATCTGCGGCATGCTCGGCGCCATCGTGGGCAACGCGGTCGCCCGAGCGGTCGGTGTGGAGGAGACCCGCGGCATCGACTGGAGCCGCCACATCTTCCAGCTGGTGGCCGCGATCATCATCGTCGCGGCCGTGGACGCCCTGTACATGGCGACGCTGGGCAAGAAGAAGCAGCAGCGGGCCTGAGCTTTACCGCCGCCCTCGGGGCAGCGCCCACCCTCGGGGCAGCGCCTCGGAAAGGGGCGCGGGGAACCGTACGACCGGTTACGACGAAGCCGCAGCCGCCAGGCTCACCCACGCCCCCACGCCGCTCAGGCGCCGGTACCGCTACGCCGCTCAGGCGCCCATGACCTCCACGGCGGCCAGGTTCTTCTTCCCGCGCCGCAGCACCAGCCACCGCCCGTGCAGCAGATCCTCCCGAGCGGGCACCGCGTCCTCCGCGGTGACCTTCACGTTGTTCACGTAGGCGCCGCCCTCCTTCACCGTGCGCCGGGCGGCGGACTTGCTGGCCACCAGGCCGACCTCGGCGAACAGGTCGACCACCGCGGCCGGCTCGGCGACCTGGATGTGCGGCACCTCGGACAGCGCCGCCGCCAGCGTCCGGTCGTCCAGCTCCGCCAGCTCGCCCTGACCGAACAGCGCCTTGGACGCGGCGATCACCGCCGCCGTCTGGCCGGCGCCGTGCACCAGCGTCGTCAGCTCCTCGGCGAGCGCCCGCTGCGCCGCACGGGCCTGCGGACGCTCCTCCGTCTGCCGCTCCAGCTCCTCGATCTCCTCACGGGACCTGAAGCTGAAGATGCGCAGGAACTTGGAGACGTCCCGGTCGTCCGCGTTGACCCAGAACTGGTAGAACGCGTACGGCGTGGTCATCTCCGGGTCGAGCCACACCGTGCCGGACTCGGTCTTGCCGAACTTGGTGCCGTCCGCCTTGGTGATCAGCGGGGTGCCCAGCGCGTGCACCACGGCGTCCGGCTCGGTGCGGTGGATCAGGTCCGTGCCCGAGGTGAGGTTGCCCCACTGGTCGCTGCCACCGGTCTGCAGGGTGCAGCCGTGGCGCCGGTACAGCTCCAGGAAGTCCATGCCCTGGAGGATCTGGTAGCTGAACTCGGTGTAGCTGATGCCCGCGTCGGAGTTCAGCCGCCGGGAGACGGCCTCCTTCGCGATCATCTTGTTGACCCGGAAGTGCTTGCCGATGTCCCGCAGGAACTCGATGGCCGACAGGCCCTGGGTCCAGTCCAGGTTGTTGACCATCACCGCGGCGTTCGGCCCGTCGAAGTGGAGCAGCGGCGTGATCTGGGCGCGCAGCCGCTCCACCCAGCCGGCCACGACCTCCGGCGCGTTCAGCGTGCGCTCGGCCGTGGGCTTCGGGTCGCCGATCAGACCCGTGGCACCGCCGACCAGCGCCAGCGGACGGTTGCCCGCCTCCTGGATGCGGCGCATCGTCAGGATCTGCACGAGGTTGCCGAGGTGCAGACTGGGCGCGGTCGGGTCGAAGCCGCAATAGAACGTGACGGGGCCGTCCGCGAACGCCTTGCGCAGTGCGTCCTCGTCCGTGGAGAGGGCGATGAGCCCCCGCCACTTCAGCTCGTCGACGATGTCCGTCACGGTTCTCGTGTCTCCTTGATGATCTTCGGGCGGTCGGATGACAGCCGACTACGAGGTTATACGCCCTGACTGACAGAGCTCATATTGAAATCCGGGATACGCAGCGCCGGCATCGCGGCCCGGGTGAACCAGTCGCTCCACTCGCGCGGCAGCGTCTTCTCCGTGCGCCCGGCCTCCGTGGCCCGGCCGAGCAGGTCCACCGGCGACTCGTTGAACCGGAAGTTGTTCACCTGTCCGGTCACCTCGCCGTTCTCGACGAGGTAGACGCCGTCCCGGGTCAGGCCCGTCAGCAGCAGCGTCGCCGGGTCGACCTCGCGGATGTACCACAGGCAGGTCAGCAGCAGCCCCCGCTCGGTGTCCGCGACCATCTCCTCCAGGGAGCGGTCGTCGCCGCCGTCCAGGATGAGGTTCCCGAGCGCGGGGGCGACCGGCAGGCCGGTCAGGGCCGCGCTGTGCCGGGTGGTGGTCAGGTGCTTCAGCACACCCTCGCGGATCCACTCGGTGGCGGGCGCCGGCAGCCCGTTGTCGAACACGGACTGGTCGCCGCCGGAGGAGTGGGCGACCACGAACGGCGGGCACTCGAGACCCGGCTCGTCCGGGTCGCTGCGCAGGGTCAGCGGCAGCTCGGAGAGCTTGTCGCCGACGCGGGTGCCACCGCCCGGCCTGGAGAACACGGTCCGTCCCTCGACCGCGTCCCGGCCCGACCCCGACCACAGCTGGTAGATCAGCAGGTCCGCCACGGCGGTGGGCGGCAGCAGCGTCTCGTACCTGCCCGCGGGCAGCTCCACGCGCCGCTCCGCCCAGCCGAGCCGGACGGCCAGCTCGGCGTCCAGCGCGCCAGGGTCGACGTCCTTGAAGTCCCGGGTGGACCGGCCGGCCCACGCCGAGCGCGTACGGTCGGGCGACTTGGCGTTCAGCTCCAGCGTGCCGGTCGGCTGGTCGTGCCGCAGGCGCAGCCCGGTGGACGTCCCCACGTACGTCGACACCATCTCGTGGTTGGCGAACCCGTACAGTTCCCGGCCGCCGGCACGCGCGCGTGCGAAGGCCTCGCCGAGCGCCGGGGCGAAGTCGGCGAACACGGCGGAGGAGGTCTCGGCGGGCGCGTCCGTGAAGTCCGGGGCCTGCGGCACCCCCTCGACCAGCGGCTGCGCGTCCTCGGCGGGCCCGGCACCGCGCGCGGCGGCCTCGGCGGCCCGCACCAGCGGCTCGAGTTCGTCCGCGGTGACCGCGGACCGCGACACGACGCCGGAGGCGGTGCCCTCCTTGCCGTCCACGGTCGCGATCACGGTGAGGGTCCGGCCCCGGGTCACACCGTTGGTGGTGAGCGCGTTGCCCGCCCAGCGCAGGTTGGCGGTGGAGTGCTCGTCGGCGATGACGACGCAGCCGTCGGCGCGGGACAGCGCCAGGGCCCGCTCGACGATCTCGTGCGGCTTGTTCGCCTTGTCGGTGGGCGCGCTCATCGGCCGGCCTCCTGCGTGGTGTTCAGAATGTTGACGCCCTTGAAGAGGGCGGAGGGGCACCCGTGCGACACCGCGGCCACCTGGCCGGGCTGGGCCTTGCCGCAGTTGAAGGCGCCGCCGAGGACATAGGTCCCCGGACCGCCGACGGCGGCCATGGAGCCCCAGAAGTCGGTGGTCGTGGCCTGGTAGGCGACGTCCTTGAGCTGGCCGGTGATCCGCCCGTTCTCGATCTTGAAGAAGCGCTGACCGGTGAACTGGAAGTTGTACCGCTGCATGTCGATCGACCAGGACCGGTCGCCGACGACGTAGATGCCCCGGTCGACCCCGCCGATCAGGTCCTCGGTGGACAGCCCGGCCGGATCCGGCCGGAGGGACACGTTGGCCATGCGCTGCACCGGCACATGGGCGGGGGAGTCGGCGTACGCGCAGCCGTTGGACCGGTCGAACCCGGTCAGCCGCGCGATGCGCCGGTCCAGCTGGTAGCCGACCAGCGTGCCGTCCTTCACCAGGTCCCAGGACTGCGCCTCGACGCCCTCGTCGTCGTAGCCGATGGTCGCGAGCCCGTGCTCGGCGGTGCGGTCACCGGTGACGTTCATCAGCTCGGAGCCGTACTTCAGCTTGCCGAGCTGGTCGAAGGTGGCGAAGGAGGTGCCGGCGTAGGCGGCCTCGTAGCCGAGTGCGCGGTCCAGCTCGGTGGCGTGGCCGATGGACTCGTGGATGGTCAGCCACAGGTTGGACGGGTCGACCACCAGGTCGTACAGGCCCGGTTCCACGCTCGGTGCGCGCATCTTCTCGGCGAGCAGCTCCGGGATCCGCTCCAGCTCGGTGTCCCAGTCCCAGCCGGTGCCCGTCAGGTACTCCCAGCCGCGTCCCGCCGGCGGCGCGATGGTGCGCATGGAGTCGAACTCGCCGCTCGACTCGTCGACCGCCACGGCCGTCAGCTGCGGATGCAGCCGCACCCGCTGCTGGGTGGTCACGGTCCCGGCGGTGTCCGCGTAGAACTTGTTCTCGTGCACGGTGAGCAGCGAGGCGTCGACGTGGCTGACGCCGTTCGCGGCCAGCAGCCGCGCGCTCCACTCCGTGAGCAGCGCGGCCTTCTCGTCGTCGGGCACCGAGAACGGGTCGATCTCGTACGAGGAGATCCACGTTCTGTCGGCGTGCACCGGCTCGTCGGCCAGCTCCACCCTCTCGTCCGACCCGGCCGCCCGGATCACCTGCGCGGACAGCTTGGCCATGGCCACCGCCTGCGAGGCGACGCGGGCCGCGGCGTCCATGGTCAGGTCCACTCCCGAGGCGAAGCCCCACGTACCGCCGTGCACGACCCGGACCGCGTACCCGAGGTCGGTGGTGTCCGAGGATCCGGCGGGCCTGGCGTCCCGGAGACGCCAGGACGCGCTGCGCACCCGCTCGAACCGGAAGTCCGCGTGCTCGGCCCCCAGCGCACGCGCGCGAGCGAGCGCGGCGTCGGCGAGGGCCCGTAGCGGAAGCGCAGTGAAGGCTTCGTCGATGGAATGAGGCACGGAGGTCTCCCTGCTGTCGTGTCCTGTCGGGTCCGATCATGTCGCGGGAGCGGGCCGGCGGACCACAGGTTTGGGTACCGGACGGACTCATTCTGTAGGGATCCGACAGTGACACCCCCGCGCCACTGTCGGTGCCCGCTTGTCCGTGGGCATGGCGCTACCGATAGGTTTTCGATGAAGCCGCCTGTCATCCAGGTGTTCGGGCGGATGTGTCAGACCGCTATCGAAAGGGTGATCCGTTGAGCCGCTCGGTTCTCGTCACCGGAGGCAACCGGGGCATCGGCCTCGCCATCGCCCGCGCTTTCGCCGACGCCGGCGACAAGGTCGCGATCACGTACCGCTCGGGTGAGCCGCCGGCCGGCTTCCTGGCCGTCAAGTGCGACATCACCGACCCGGAGCAGGTGGAGCAGGCCTACAAGGAGATCGAGGACCAGCACGGTCCGGTCGAGGTCCTGATCGCCAACGCCGGCGTCACCAAGGACCAGCTCCTGATGCGCATGTCCGAGGACGACTTCACCTCGGTCATCGACACCAACCTCACGGGCACCTTCCGTGTCGTCAAGCGTGCCAACCGCGGCATGCTGCGCGCCAAGAAGGGCCGCGTCATCCTGATCTCGTCCGTGGTCGGCCTGCTCGGCTCGGCGGGACAGGCGAACTACGCCGCCTCGAAGGCCGCCCTGGTCGGCTTCGCGCGTTCCCTCGCCCGCGAGCTGGGTTCGCGCAACCTCACCTTCAACGTCGTCGCGCCCGGCTTCGTCGACACCGACATGACCAAGGCGCTCACCGACGAGCAGCGCGAGAACATCGTGTCTCAGGTGCCGCTCGGCCGTTACGCGCAGCCGGAGGAGATCGCCGCGACGGTGCGGTTCCTCGCCTCGGACGACGCCTCGTACATCACTGGAGCCGTCATCCCTGTTGACGGCGGACTGGGAATGGGTCACTGATCACCATGAGCGGAATTCTCGAGGGCAAGCGCATCCTGGTCACCGGTGTGCTGATGGAGTCCTCCATCGCCTTCCACGTCGCCAAGCTCGCCCAGGAGCAGGGCGCCGAGATCATCCTGACCGCGTTCCCGCGGCCCACGCTGACCGAGCGCATCGCCAAGAAGCTGCCGAAGCCGACCAAGGTCATCGAGCTGGACGTGACCAACGAGGAGCACCTCGGTCGCCTGGCCGACGTGGTCGGCGAGGAGCTGGGCGGGCTCGACGGCATCGTCCACTCCATCGGCTTCGCGCCGCAGGACGCGCTCGGCGGCAACTTCCTGAACACGCCGTTCGAGTCGGTGGCGACGGCCATGCACGTCTCGGCGTTCTCCCTGAAGTCGCTGACCATGGCCTGCCTGCCGCTGATGCAGAACGGCGGCTCCGTCGTCGGCCTCACCTTCGACGCCCAGTACGCCTGGCCGCAGTACGACTGGATGGGCCCGGCCAAGGCCGCCCTGGAGGCCACCAACCGCTACATGGCGCGCGACCTGGGCAAGCAGAACATCCGCTGCAACCTCATCTCCGCGGGCCCGATCGGCTCCATGGCCGCCAAGTCCATCCCGGGCTTCGGCGAGCTGGCCTCCGTGTGGGACACCCGCTCCCCGCTGGAGTGGGACCTGAAGGACCCGGAGCCGGCGGGCAAGGGTGTCGTCGCCCTGCTGAGCGACTGGTTCCCGAAGACCACGGGCGAGATCATCCACGTCGACGGCGGTCTGCACGCCATCGGCGCCTGATCCCCGCGAGGCCCACCGACGCCCCGTTCCCCGCCGCGAGCGGGGAGCGGGGCGTCGCCCTTTCGTCGCCCTTTCGTCGGCCTTGCACCGGCCCCTTGCACCGGACCTCCGGGTCGAATCCCGAAGGCACCGGGGCGTCGGGGCGACGGCCGGCGGGCCATGTCACCCGTTCGGCTCACCGGCCGGGCCGCCGCCGCGGCGACGGCGCACCCTGGATTACGCCTTCCCCCGCACGTCCCTCCCCAGCCCGGCCGAGGAGGTCCCCTTGTGCGCCTGCCCCGCAGCCTGGCCCCGGTGACCGTGGCCCTGACCCTCGTCCTGTCGCTGCCGTACGACGCGCTGCCCCACACGCGCGTGAGCGACGGCAAGCAGCCCCCGCCGAGCCGGTTCGGCGCCTCGTGCCGTACGAGCGTCCGCGGCTCCCACGTGGAGACCTACTGCCACAACCCCTATGTCGACATCGACCGCGTGCGGCTGCACATCGAGTGCGCTCGCTGGTGGGACATCGACACCGACGGCGCCCCGGTGGACGTCGGGCCCGCCATGACCGTCCGGCTCACCGGCCGGTGCTGGAAGGAGATCCGCTCGGTCTGGATCAGCCACCAGAAGGCGCGCTGAACCGCCCCCGGTCGCACAGGAAGGGGTAGCTCGCGGCCTCCTCCGCCGCCGCGTCCGCGTCCCCCGCGCGGATCGCCTCCAGCAGGCGCGTGTGGTCCATGTGCGTCTCCGGCCTCAGCTCCGCCCCGACGTCCGCGCGCAGCCAGTCCCGCAGCACCTCGCCCAGGTCGGCGTACATCGCCGTCATCACGTCGTTGTGGGAGGCGGCCACCACGGCCAGGTGGAAGGTGGCGTCGGCCGTCACGAAGGGCTCCGCCTCACCCTTCTCCCACGCCTCCTCGCGCCGCGCGAGCAGCGCGTCCAGCTGCTTCAGGTCCTTCTCGGTGCGCCGCTGTGCGGCCAGCTTCGCCGCGGCCGACTCCAGCGTGGAACGCAGCTCGGCGATGTGCCGCGGGTCGGCGTCGGCGAAGCGGCGGTGCATCACGCCGGCCAGCTCGCTCGTGGCCACGACGTACGTGCCCGAGCCCTGGCGGATGTCCAGCAGACCGTTGTGCGCGAGGGCGCGGACGGCCTCACGGACGGTGTTGCGGGCGACACCGAGCTGCTCGACCAGTTCCGGCTCGGTCGGGATGCGGGAGCCGACCGGCCACTCGCCGGACGTGATCTGGTTGCGCAGTTCGGCGATGACCTGCTCGGACAGCGCCGAACGGCGCGGGTGGCTCAAGGGCATGGCACACCTTCGCACGGGAGACCCGGACCAGTGGACACCGGGCACGGGCCATGAACGCCGGGAGTGGACACGCAATCATCCCATGATTCTATGATGGGTCTCATGGCTAGTGAGGAAACCCGGATCGTGGAGACCCGTACGGCGATGTCACCGACCGAACGCGGCAGGGCCGCCGAGACCAGCGCATCCGGGACGACCCCGGGTGCGGGCCGCACGCGCGCGTGGGCGACCCGGCTGGTCGTCGCCGGCATCGTGCTGTCCGCGGTGAACCTCCGCCCGGCCATCACGAGCCTCGGCGCCCTCCTGGAGGAGGTCCGCGACGGGCTCGGCATGAGCGGCAGCGTGGCCGGAGTGCTCACCTCCGTGCCCCCGCTCTGCTTCGCCGTCTTCGGGGTCACCGCGCCCCGCCTGGCACGCCGCTTCGGACCGGCCGCCGTGGTGTGCGCCGGCATGGCCGCCATCACCGCCGGCCTGCTCATACGCCCGTACGTCGGCAACACGGCCGGATTCCTGGCCGCCAGCGCCCTCGCCCTGATGGGCATCGCCGTCAGCAACGTCCTGATGCCCGTCATCGTCAAGCGCTGGTTCCCGGACCGGGTCGGCTCCATGACCGGCCTGTACTCGATGGCTCTCGCCCTCGGGACCTCGCTCGCCGCCGCGGTGACCGTCCCCGTGACCGACGCCCTCGGCGGCAGCTGGCAGTCCGGCCTCGCCGTGTGGGCGGCCGTCGCCGCCGTCGCCGTCCTGCCCTGGCTGCCACTGGTCCGGGACCGCGGTACCCGCGCCGCCCGGCCGCAGGAGCCCGTGCGCGGTGCTGCGGAACAGCAGGCTCCGCTGCGCATGACCCGCAGCCGCACCGCCTGGGCGCTCGCCGTGTTCTTCGGCCTCCAGGCCACGGCCGCCTACATCACGATGGGCTGGATGCCGCAGATCTTCCGCGACGCCGGCGTACCGGCCGGCACCGCGGGCGTGCTGCTCGCCGTGACCATGGTGATGGGCGTGCCGCTCGCCTTCGTCATCCCGCGGGTCGCCACGCGGCTGCCCCACCAGGGCCCGATCGTGCTGGCCCTGGGCGCCTGCGGCCTCGCCGGATACGCCGGGCTGTACTTCGCCCCGGCCGGCGGCGCCTGGGCGTGGGCCCTGCTGCTCGGCGTCTCCAACTGCGCCTTCCCGCTCGCCCTGACGATGGTCGGTATGCGGGCCCGCAGCGGTCCCGGCGTGGCCCAGCTGTCCGCGTTCGCCCAGAGCACCGGCTATCTGCTCTCCATCCCCGGCCCGCTGCTGGTCGGCGTGCTCTACCAGCAGAGCGGCGGCTGGGGGCTGCCGATCGCCCTCATGGCGGCCCTGATGGTGCCGCAGATGGCGGTGGGCTTCCTGGCGGGCCGCGACCGCACGGTCGAGGACGAGGCGACGCGCTGAACCGGCGCCGGGAGCCCCTGGCGCCGCCGGAGCCGGGCGGAGTGCGAGACTGGGCGCATGCAGCCTGTGCTCGACCCGAACCCCAAGAACGGCCAGAAGAAGATGCTGCTCATCTTCGGCTCGTTCCTCGCCATCTTCGTGATCATCGCCATCGTGGCGACCATCGCCTCCCCCTGACGGCGGCCCCTCCCGGCTCCCCGGCTCCCCGGCCCTCCCGTGCCACCCGTTCGCCCGGTCTGTCCGGTTCGCCCGGTGGATGGTGGGGCTGACCCCACCATCCCCTAGGGGGTCAGGGTCAGGGTCAACTGGGTGGAACTCCGGATGGGTTGGCGGCCCCGGATTCCGTAGCTTCGAGATGTGACCGCACCAGGCGGTCACGGACCCGCTCGAAGACCCACGGAGGCGACCATGCCGGCCCGCACCCACTACCGGCCCCACCCGGCGACCACGGGCGGCGTCGACATCCGGCTGCCCTGGTGGGCGCTCGCCCTGCCCGCCCTCGCGTTCATGGTGCTGCTCGCGCTGATAATGAACCCGTCGGACGCCCACGCGGCGAGCGGCGACCCGGCGATCGCCCGCCTCCTCGAGCGCGCCCAGCAGCTCCTCGCGCGCTGACGGCGAGCCCCCTCGCGCGGTGAATCCGCATGTCAACTCCCTGCGCCGGGTGGCCTGTTTCATGCGAAGCTGGGTCCCATGAGCGTCGCAGAACCCCGCAGGATCGTCCTCTTCCGGCATGCGAAAGCCGACTGGCCCCAGGTCTCCGACCACGAGCGCCCGCTCGCCGAGCGGGGCCGTACGGACGCCGCAGTCGCCGGACGCAAGCTGGCCGACACCGGCATCACCTTCGACCTGGCCCTGTGCTCCACGGCGACCCGCACCCGCGAGACCTGGAAGCTCGCCGTCCACGAGCTGGCACACCGGCCGAAAACCGTCTACGAGGAGCGGGTCTACGAGGCCTCGCCCGGCGAGCTGATCGCCGTGCTCGACGAGCTCCCCGACGACGTCCGGAGCGTGATCCTGATCGGCCACAACCCGGGCGTGCACGGACTCGCCGACATCCTGGCCGGCTCGGCAGAGGGCGATGCCCGCGAACGGATGAACCGGCGCGGCTTCCCCGCCGCCGGCTTCGCCCTGCTGTCGTTCGACGGCCCCTGGAAGGGCGTCGAGCCCGGCGTGGCCACACTCATGGACTACTGGGCCCCCTCCGAGTGATCCGGCGCCGACCGGGTCACTGAACGGCGCGAGGGCCCGGCATCCCCATAGGCTGCCGGGCCCTCGCGGCGGCCGGCAGGGGCCTGGCCGGTCCGAGCCTCGTCGTGCGCGGCGGACCGTTCCCGCTCAGCCCTCGTCGTGCGTGTCGGCGGCCTCGACCTCTTCCCGGGTGACGCCGAGGAGGTACAGGACGGTGTCGAGGAAGGGGAAGTTCACCGCCGTGTGCGCCGCCTCCCGGACCACCGGCTTGGCGTTGAAGGCCACGCCCAGGCCCGCCGCGTTCAGCATGTCCAGGTCGTTGGCGCCGTCGCCGATCGCCACCGTCTGGGCCAGCGGCACCCCGGCCTCCGCGGCGAACCGGCGCAGCAGGCGCGCCTTGCCCGCCCGGTCCACGATCTCGCCGGTGACCCGGCCGGTCAGCTTGCCGTCGACGATCTCCAGCGTGTTGGCCTGCGCGAAGTCCAGGCCCAGCCGCTCCTGAAGGTCGTCGGTGACCTGGGTGAACCCACCAGAGACCACACCCACTTGGTAGCCGAGCCGCTTCAGGGTGCGGATCAGGGTACGCGCGCCCGGCGTCAGCCGGACCTGCTCCCGCACCTTCTCCACCACCGACGCGTCCAGCCCCTTCAGCAGCGCCACACGCGCGTGCAGCGACTGCTCGAAGTCCAGCTCCCCGCGCATCGCCGCCGCCGTCACCCCGGCGACCTGGTCCTCGCAGCCGGCGTGCGCGGCGAACAGCTCGATGACCTCGTCCTGGATCAGGGTCGAGTCCACGTCCATGACCACCAGCCGCTGGGCCCGCCGGTGCAGTCCCGCCGAGACCACGGCGATGTCGACACCCAGTGCCGCGGCGTCGGAGACCAGGGCCGTGCGCAGCGGTTCGGTCTCCACGCCGGACACCGCGAACTCCACTGCCGTCACGGGGTACTTGGCGAGCCTGAAGATACGGTCGATGTTGCCGCCGGCCTTCGCGATCCGGCCGGCGATCGCGGCCGTCGACTCGGCGGTGAGCGGATGGCCGAGGACGGTCACCAGAGAGCGACCGAGTCCGCGCGGACGGTTGTCGCCGTGTCCCGAGATGATCTCCGCCTGCATCTTCATCGACTCGGCCCAGCTGTGCACGGTGGCCCGCAGATCACCCTCCAGGCCGGCCGGCGGCTGCGTCACCAGCACGCACAGCACCAGGCGGCCCCGGGTGACGACCTGCTCGATGTCGACCACGTCGACGAGGAAGGCCGCGAGGGTGTCGAAGAGGCCCGCCGTGATGCCCGGCTGGTCCTTGCCGAAGATCTTGACAAGGAGGGTGGGGACCTCGGAGGTCTGCGAAACGGAGGTCTGCGAAGCGCTCATGGTGTCACCACCGTATCCGGCACCCAGTGCCGTCCGCCGCCGAGGTCCGCCTGACGGACACGGAACAATGGGTGGCGGGCCGGTGTCAGGAACCTTTCCGCCGGGAATCGGCGCGGCACGCCTCGCGGCGGACACCGTCCCGCCTTCACCACGAGCGTGCCACGGCGGGCCGACGACGGCGATCCCCGGGGACCAGAGCGCGTACGGATCCCGTCGGCCGCGCCCAGCTGGTCATGCGGCCCGACGCGCGTGCCGAGCCCTGGCCGTCCCGGCCTGGCGGGCGTGCCGATCCCTGGTCGTCGCGGCCTG
Source organism: Streptomyces musisoli (assembly GCF_016741855.1). Taxonomy (GTDB): domain Bacteria; phylum Actinomycetota; class Actinomycetes; order Streptomycetales; family Streptomycetaceae; genus Streptomyces; species Streptomyces musisoli. The sequence goes on from NZ_JAERRH010000005.1 coordinate 521,428, forward strand.
GCGTGCGTACCGGTCCCTGGCCGTCCCGGCCTCGCGTGCGTGCCGATCCCTGGGTACGGGTGCCGGCGTGCGTGCCGATCCCTGGCCGTCCGCTCAACCGCGCCGGCCGGGCTCTCCGGGCGGGGGCGGGGGAGGCGGGGGTCCGTCGTCCGACGTCCGGGGCTCGCGTTCACCCGGGCGCGGCGACGGCCGCCTCCGGGGTGGTGGGGGAGGACCGAGGGAACCGGCGATGGTCGGCGCGCCGTACACGTCCTGTCCCGCCGCGGGCGGCCAGATGTCCCGCGGTTCCTCCGGCGTCCGCAGATACGGATTGGTGTCGGGGTTGGGCGGCCGGTACGGGCTGCCGGGCACGTACGGCCCGGCCCCCGCCCCGCGCCCGACGAGCCCGGCGGCACCCCCACCGCCCTGCCCGGCGATGCCCCCGCCGCCCTGCCCGGCGGCACCGCCACCGCCTGGCCCGGCGATGCCCCCGCCGCCCCGCCCGGCGGAGTGGCCGTACTCGTCGTACCCGAAACCCCCGGCTTCCGCCCGTGACACCCATGCCTCACTCGCGGCGTCACCTCGTCCCACTCCCCGGACCCCGGCCGGCCCGGCGCCTCCCGGCCCGGCGGCCACCGCAGCCGCGGCCACCGCAGCCGCGGCCACCGCAGCCGCGGCCACCACGGCCGCGCGCGCCGCCCGTGTTCCCGCCGCCCCGCTCGTCCACGCCAGCAGTGCTCCCACCGCTCCGGCGCCCGCACCCCAGGCGGCGCCCAGGAGCAGCGCCATGCCGAGCCGGCCGTGCAGCTCGATCCCCGCGCCGAAGGCGTCGAAACCGAGGACGGACAGGCCGGCGTCCACGGACACGTCCGTCAGCCAGGCGAGCAGAGGCAGGGCGAGCGCGGTCGCGACACCCAGCCGCAGCGCGCACCGGCCGGTGAAGCCGAGGACGGTGTCGGCGTACCGGAGGACCGGGGTACGGGCCGCCGTCAGCACCCCGGCCAGCAGGATCATCAGCACCGCGGCCACCGCCAGCAGCCACACCCGCCCGTCCAGACCGGCCAGCCGGCCCACCGTCACCGGCTGGTCGGACCGCCCGGCGAGGAGCTGGTCCAGCGGGTGCGGGAGCACGGTGCCGAGGAGGCCGGTCGCCCTGCCGTCCCAGGGGACGAACAGACCGAGGGGCACGCCGAGCCAGACCCCGTTCGGCGCGCCGAGGAGCGCCGCGCCGGCGATCCGCCGCGGGTGGTCGTCGCCGATCGCCGCGTACGCCCCCGCCGCGAGCCCCGCCGCCACGGCGACCAGCAGGACGGTGACGAGCGCCGAGACCGCGGGGCGGACCACCCGGTGCACGACCGCCCAGCCCGGCGGCAGGGGAGCGCGGCGGGCGGCGAGCAGCGCGATCAGCAGGACGCCGGCGCACCAGCCGAGGCCGCCGAGGAGCGTGGCCGAGGTGTCCACGGTGAACCCGACGGCAGCCTTGGCGTCGATCAGGTCTCCGATCCGGTCCGGCAGCAGCCCGCTCACGTCGCCGAGACCGGGGAGACTCAGTCCGCCCCCCGTGTCACCGCCGCCCGGCAGCTTGTCCAGGCCCAGTGAGCCGCCGTCGATGGTGACGACGTCGTGGCCGGCCCACGCGAGACCGCCGAGCACCGCCGTGAAGAGCACGGCCACCGAGCCCGCGCGCGCCAGGAGTTCGGCCGGAGCTATCACAACTCCGGCCGCGCGCAGGGACCGTAGGAAGAACCACGACAGGAGCAGGGCCCCGACCAGGCTCACACCGAGTGGCGTGATCTCGACGGCTGTGTGAGCCTCGGCTCCTTTCAGGCCGAAAGCGGACACATCACCCGCCGGGGAGACCGAACCACCCGCCCCGAGCGCCACAACGGCCGCCGTCATCGGGCCGAGTGACCCCGCGGAGTCCGCCTGGAGCAGATGCAGACCGAGCGCGGCCGTGGCCGCCATACCGGTCAACGCCCAGCTCACGGCGGCGATCGCGGACAACAGGATGTGTCCCCAGGGCAGCGGCGCACGGTGCCGCGCGGTCCCGACGTCCGTGCCAGCACTCATGGCAGACCCCCCGATCCACGCCGCGGCGCCGATGGCCGCGCTTGTCCCCCTCGCGGTGATTACCACTTTCCGGCCCGGTTTCAACCCCGTCAACAGGGCGAGTTGGAGCGCGTGCCGGCGTCCTTGGCAAGGCCCGGGTTTCGGTCAGGGGGCGGAGCCTGAAATAGTTCCCCACGATGTTCGACATCCCTAGACTCCCTGTGATGGGGGCAACTCGGGGGACAACTCAGTGGGGCATGGAGTGCCGGAACTCGTACTCGAAACAAACGGACGTACCTGGACACTTGATCCGTCCAGGGCATATATCCTCGGACGCGATCCGCAGGGGGACATCGTCTTCGACGACGCCAGGGTGTCCTGGCGGCACGCCACGGTCAGCTTCAACGGCCGCAGTTGGGCGATCGAGGACCATGGCAGCACCAACGGCACGTTCGTGCAGGGCCAGCGGATCCAGCACATGGAGATCGTCCCCGGCTCGGCGCTGCACCTCGGCAACGCGACCGACGGACCGCGGCTGAGCCTGTCGGCGGCTGCGGCCCCGGTCGGCGGCCCGGACCAGCAGCAGTCGGCGCCGTACGCGGCCCAGGGCGCCGGTGCGCCCGGCTGGGCCCAGCAGGCGGCTCCGCAGCAGGCCGTGCCGCACCAGGCGCCGGCGCATCAGCAGGCCGTCCAGGCGGGCTGGCAGCAGCCGCCCGCGTTCCCGCAGCAGCAGGCCGGTCCCGCCGACCAGTACGTGCAGAAGACGCCCGGTGGCGGCGCGGGGGCCCCGCCGGTCTACGGCGACCGCAGCCCGACCACGTTCCACCAGTTCGCGCTCGGCCGCGTGATGCGCATCGGCCGTGCCCTGGAGAACGACCTGGTCGTCTCGGACCTCCAGGTCTCCCGGAACCACGCAGAGTTCCACGCCACGCCCGACGGCCGGTTCGAGATCCGCGACCTCGGCTCGCACAACGGCACGTACGTCAACGGCCAGCCGATCGCGAAGGGCGGCTCGGCGCTGCTCGGCCCGAGCGACATCGTCGGCGTCGGCCACTCCACGTTCCGGATCGTCGGCGACCGCCTCGAGGAGTTCGTCGACACCGGTGAGGTCTCCTTCTCGGCCCGCCATCTGACCGTCACGGTCGACGGCGGCAAGCAGATCCTCAAGGACGTCTCCTTCGGCGTCCCCGAGAAGTCGCTGATCGCCGTGATCGGCCCGTCCGGCTCCGGCAAGTCGACCCTGCTCAAGGCGCTCACCGGCTATCGGCCCGCCAACCAGGGCGAGGTGCTCTACGACAACCGGAACCTGTACAAGCAGTTCGCCGAGCTGCGGCAGCGCATCGGTCTGGTCCCGCAGGACGACATCCTGCACAAGGAGCTGAGCGTAAAGAAGGCCCTGAAGTACGCGGCCAAGCTGCGCTTCCCGGCCGACACCACGGCCCAGGAGCGCGACGCCCGCATCGACGAGGTGCTGCGCGAGCTGAAGCTCGACATCCACAAGGACAAGAAGGTCACGTCCCTGTCCGGCGGTCAGCGCAAGCGTGTCTCGGTGGCCCTGGAGCTGCTCACCAAGCCGTCGCTGATCTTCCTGGACGAGCCGACCTCCGGTCTCGACCCGGGCATGGACCGTGACGTCATGCAGTTGCTGCGCGGCCTCGCCGACGACGGCCGTACGGTCCTCGTCGTGACCCACTCGGTGGCCGAGCTGGCGCTGTGCGACAAGCTGCTGGTGATGGCGCCGGGCGGTGCGGTCGCCTACTTCGGCCCGCCGGAGGAGGCGCTGAACTTCTTCGGCTACGACAGCTGGGCCGACGTCTTCTCCGCCTTCGAGAACTACCGCGACTACGACTGGGCGGGCCGCTGGAAGGGCTCGCAGCACTACCAGATGTACGCCGCGGAGATCGACGCGATCGCCCCGCAGTCCGTACCCATGCCTCCGCCGCAGGCGATGAAGCCGCCCAAGCCGCAGGGCTGGGGCTCGCAGCTGATGACCCTCATCCGGCGCTACGTGTCGGTGATCGCCTCCGACAAGGGCTTCCTGGCACTTACGGTGATCCTGCCCGCCGTGCTCGGCGCGGTCAGCCTGCTGATCGACTCGGACAAGGGCCTGCTGGTCAACCCGGTCAACCCGCGCACCCATGTGCCGATCCCGAACGGCACGGCGACCACCGTGCTGCTGATCCTCGCGGTCGGCGCCTGTTTCGCGGGCGCCGCGAACTCCGTGCGTGAGCTGATCAAGGAACGGGTCATCTACGAGCGGGAGCGGGCGACCGGCCTGTCCCGGTCGGCGTACCTGATGTCCAAGGTGGTCGTGCTGGGCGCGGTCACCGTGCTGCAGGGCCTGATGGTCGGCCTGATCGGCTTCTCCAGCCGGGAGATCCCGAAGGAGGGGCTCGTCCTCGGCGGCTCCACGCTGTTCGAGCTGTGCCTGCCGATCATGGCGCTCGGCTTCACCTCGATGATGTTCGGCCTGGTGATCTCCTCGCTGGTGAAGACCGCCGAGAAGACCATGCCGCTGCTCGTGATGTTCGCGATCATCCAGGTCGTCTTCACCGGCTGCCTCTTCACCCTGCACGGCACCGTCGGCGTCAACGAGTTCTCGTACCTCATGCCGTCGCGCTGGGCGGTCGCCGCGGCCGGTGCCACGCTGGACTTCAACAACATCGCCCCGAACACCGACGACCCGGGCAGCACCGACCCGCTGTGGGACCACGCTGCCTCGGCCTGGGGCATCGACATGGTCGCGCTGATCGTGCTCGGTGTGGTCTGCGGCTTCCTCGTGTCCCGCTTCCTGCGCCGGCACGAGCCGGAGGTCATGCGGAAGTAACCGCGTCACCGCGTCCGGACGACGTGAAGGGCGGCATCCCCCCGAGGGGTGCCGCCCTTCCGCGCCACGTCAGAGGTCCGCGCCGACCTCAGTACGCGCTGTTCACGTTGTCGATCGAACCGTACTTGTCGGCCGCGTAGTTGGCGGCGGCGGTGATGTTGGCGACCGGGTCGTAGATGTTCCAGGACGTGCCGGGGACGTGGTACGCGCTGAAGGTCGGCGGGATGACCTGGAGCAGGCCCTTCGACGGGATGCCGTTGATCGCGTTGATGTCCCAGTTGTTGATCGCCATGGGGTTGCCGGACGACTCCCGCATGATGTTCTTGTGCAGGCCGTGGTAGCTGCCCGGGATGCCCTTGGCCTTCATGATGTCCAGCGCCTGCCGGATCCAGCCGTCGAGGTTGTTGGCGTACGTCTTCGCGGCGACCGGCTGGATCTGAAGACGCTGCGTGGAGCGGGCGGCGGCCTGCTGGACGGCGTGCTGCTGCGCGGCCTTCTTCACGGCGGCGGCCGCGGCGGCCTTCTTCGCGGCGGCGTCGGCGGCCTTCTTGGCGACTGCGGCGTCGGCGGCCTTCTTCTGCGCCGCGATGGTGTCGAGCTTGACGTTCTCGGCGGCGAGCCGGCCGGTGACCGTGCCCTTGACGTTCTTCAGGACCGTGCCCGTGACGACCTGCGGAGCCGTGGCCGGGGCACCGGTGGTGACGGTGTCGGCGTTGCTGGGGGCGGCCGAGAAGGCGAGCGCCGCGGTGCCGAGGGCGGCGACACCGGCGACGGCGATCTTGCGCTGCTTGGTCAGCGTACGACTATGAGCACGGCTGAGGATGTTCTTGGGCATGGCTGATGGACCTCTTCGAGTAGCGCGGAGGTCGCTCCTGCGTCCGCCGGGGGAATCGGCTCCTCCCACACGAACGCCGCGGCTCGAAACCCGCGGCGCTGAGCGACGGAAGCCATTCTTAGCGGGCGCAAAATGCCCAGGCAAAGGTGTGACGTACTATCCTCGATAGTGGATCAGGGAAGGGCAAAATAGGACAGACGGGACCATCATTCCCGTTCATGTGGGAGGGTTTATCTCCTATGCCCTTTCGTACGTGATGTGGGCCCTATGCGCGGGGTCACATAGAACCTGACACCCTCTCACCGCCCGTTGCCATCGCAATGCTCTGCGTGAGCACCCTCCTCCGGGAGGATGAGAGAGACCTCGCCGAACTCGTGCCACAGGTACAGCTCGCGCAGAGCCTCCTCGTACGCACGGTCGACCGCCGGCGGCGACACCGCCGTCCCGGACCGGGGACTACGCCGCCAGACCTACGGCGAGCGGACCGGTCCCCGCCGTCACGGGCCCGATCCGCGCCGTCACACCCCGCCGGTACCGTGAGGACATGAGTCAAGGCCCCCGGTCCGGCCTCGCCGCGGTGAGTTCCGCGCTGCTGGCCATGAGCAGGCACCTGGAGGTGCGTGACGTCCTCAAGACGATCGTTGCCTCCGCCCGCGAGCTGCTCGACGCGCAGTACGCCGCCCTCGGCGTCCCCGACGACCACGGCGGCTTCGCGCAGTTCGTCGTGGACGGCGTCAGCGACGACCAGTGGCGTGCCATCGGCCCGCTCCCGCGCCAGCACGGCATCCTCGCCGCGATGCTGCACGAGGCGAAGGCCGAGCGCCTCGCCGACGTGCGCAGGGACCCCCGCTTCGAGGGCTGGCCGGACGCCCACCCCGACCTGGTCGACTTCCTGGGGCTGCCGATCAAGGACGGCGAGGAGGTCCTCGGCGCACTTTTCCTCGCGAACAAACGCTGTCCCAAGCCGGAGGGCAGCTGCGGCTTCACGCAGGAGGACGAGGGACTGCTCGCCATCCTCGCCCAGCACGCCGCCATCGCCCTCACCAACGCCCGCCTCTACGAGCGCAGCCGCGAACTGACCATCGCCGAGGAACGCTCCCGCCTCGCCCAGGAACTGCACGACGCCGTCAGCCAGAAGCTGTTCTCCCTGCGCCTGACCGCCCAGGCGGCGGCCGCGCTCGTCGACCGCGACCCGGCCCGCGCCAAGGGCGAACTGCACCAGGTGGCCTCCCTCGCCGCCGAGGCCGCCGACGAGCTGCGCGCCGCCGTGGTGGAGCTGCGGCCCGCCGCGCTGGACGAGGACGGTCTGATCGCCACCCTGCGCACCCAGACACAGGTGCTCGACCGCGCCCACACCGCCCGCGTGACCTTCACCAGCAACGGCTTCCGCGCCCTGCCCGCCTCCCAGGAGGAGGCCCTGCTCAGGGTCGCCCAGGAGGCCCTGCACAACGCACTGCGGCACTCCGGGGCCGCCCACGTCGACGTGAGCGTGGAGCGGCGCGGCGGCGGCGCCGTCCTGCGGGTCACCGACGACGGCGACGGCTTCGACCCCACGGCGGTCCGCCGCGCCGGACGCCACCTCGGACTGGTCTCGATGCGGGACCGGGCCGGCGGCGTCGGAGGCGCGCTGACCGTGGAATCGGCGCCCGGCAAGGGCACCACGATCGAGATGGAGGTCCCCGGTGGCTGAACCGATCAAGGTCCTGCTGGTCGACGACCACCAGGTCGTCCGCCGGGGCCTGCGCACCTTCCTGGAGGTGCAGGACGACATAGAGGTCGTCGGCGAGGCCGCCGACGGCGCCGAAGGAGTCGAACGCGCCGAGGAACTGCGGCCCGACATCGTCCTCATGGACGTCAAGATGCCGGGCATGGACGGCATCGACGCGCTGCGCCGGCTGCGCCAGCTCGGCAACCCGGCGCGCGTGCTCATCGTCACGAGCTTCACCGAGCAGCGCACGGTCGTCCCGGCCCTGCGCGCGGGCGCCGCGGGCTACGTCTACAAGGACGTGGACCCCGACGCCCTCGCCGGCGCCATCCGGTCCGTGCACGCCGGGCACATCCTGCTCCAGCCGGAGGTCGCCGACGCCCTGCTCTCCCAGGAGGAGGCCAACGGAACCCACGGCCGGGGGAGCGCGCTCACCGAGCGGGAGCGCGAGGTGCTCGGCCTGATCGCGGACGGCCGCTCCAACCGCGAGATAGCCCGCGCCCTCGTCCTGTCCGAGAAGACCGTCAAGACGCACGTCTCCAACATCCTGATGAAACTCGACCTCGCCGACCGCACCCAGGCCGCGCTGTGGGCCGTACGCCACGGCGTGACCGGTTGAGACGCCCTGCCCAACGCCTCACGCACGACAACACGGAGGGTCACGGCCCAGGCCGAGATTCATACCGTCGTGGGAATGTCACCCGGATGGCGCACCCTCCGGTGATCTCCGCCGTTCTCCAGTGCGTGTCGCGGCGATCGCCGCGGTGAACGTCCAGGAGGGGCAGACAGTGAAGAACCTGAAGAAGGCAGCGGCCGTGACGATGGTGGCCGGTGGCCTGGTGGCCGCCGGTGCGGGCATGGCCTCCGCCCACGGGGGAGCCCACGCCGACGGCGTGGCCCACGGCTCGCCGGGCGTCGGCTCCGGCAACGTCGTCCAGGTCCCGGTGCACGTCCCGGTGAACGCCGTCGGCAACAGCGTGAGCGTCATCGGCGTCCTGAACCCGGCCTTCGGCAACCTGGGCCTCAACCACTGAGGTCCGGCCGACGACGACACCAGGCCCTCCGGACACCCGGCCGGGGGGCCTGTCAGGTTGTCGTCCGACTGGCCCGAACGGGCGCTGGACCCCGGGGTGTCCGTACCCCCGCGGGGGCTCCCGCGTTGATCAGCACACGACCCACGGTCGGGTCGGACACGCACACGCAGGAGGAATCCGTCCCATGAACATCGCCAAGAAGGCCGCGCTCGTCATGACCGCCGCGGGCATCGCCGCCGGCGCCTCCGCCGGTGCCGCCGTCGCCGACGCGGGAGCCCAGGGCGCGGCCGTGAACTCCCCCGGCGTCGCCTCGGGCAACGTCGTCCAGATCCCGGTGCACGTCCCGATCAACGCCGAGGGCTTGTCCGTCAACGTGATCGGCCTGCTGAACCCCGCGTTCGGCAACACCGGCGTCAACGGCTGACGGCCGGCCGGCACAGGGGCCCGGGACCGGCGCCCCCGGGGAGACCACCCCGGGCGACGCGAACACGCCGGACCGGGCCCCGACGGCCTACCGCCCCCCGCGCTCCCGCTCCTCCACGAACGAGTTGTACGCCGCCACCTGCGCCCGCCGGGCCGTCCGCTCCACCGGCCGCAGCGCCTCCCCCCGCGCCGCCATCTCCGAGGCGCTCACCGCACCCCCGTGCCCGCGGTCGTACGCCAGCGACACCAGCAGCCCCACCCGCTGCGCCAGCTCCAACACCCGCACCGCACGCGGCGGATATCCCGGCGCCAGCACCTCCCGGCCCCGCTCGGCCCGCGCCCGGTACGCGTCGATCGCCGCCTCCGCCACCGGCCCGGACCCGGCGACGTCCAGCTTCGCCAGCACCACGGTCGCCTCGCGCAGCGCCTCCGCCAGCTCCCGCTCGGCCTCGCCCAGCGAGGGGACGTCGGCCGGCGGAGCCTCCCGCACCGGCAGCACGTGCCAGACCACCTCGGCATGCACATCACCCTCGGGCCCGGCCTCGTACAGCCGGGGCACCAGCCCGAACGCGGCGCCGTGACAGACCGCCGCCTCCTCGGCCTCCAGCGCCCGCGCATTGAACTCCGGCGGACCGCTCAGCCCCAGCGGATGCCCCGGGGCGGGCAGCGCCACCCGCAGACCGGTCACGCCCAGCGTGCGCAGCCGCCCCAGGGCGAGCGACAGCCCGACCGGCGCGGACTCACCGGGCAGCCCCTCCACCCGGTGCACCGCGTCCTCGCCCACGATGGCGAGTACGGCGTCATCCGGAGAGGCAAATCCGGCCAAAAGGGCGTTTCCCCAAGCGGCGAGGCGTCCTGAACGCGGTTCCGTGAGCATGCCCCCACCCTAAGGACCGGACCGATGGAATGGAGCGGGGCACTCGTGGCGTAGATTTCATGAGGGCTGCGCCCACCGGCGCGGCGGACCCGAGCCACAGGCGTACGCGACAGCCGAGACCGGCCACACTGCAAGGGGAGACAACGCGCTCATGAGCGATGTTCTGGAGCTTCAGGACGTATCCGTGGTCCGTGAGGGCCGGGCTCTGGTGGACCAGGTCTCCTGGTCGGTGAAGGAGGGCGAGCGCTGGGTCATCCTCGGCCCCAACGGCGCCGGCAAGACCACCCTCCTGAACGTCGCCTCCAGCTACCTCTACCCCAGCAAGGGCGACGCCACCATCCTCGGCGAGACCCTCGGCAAGCCTGGCACCGACGTCTTCGAGCTGCGCCCGCGCATCGGCGTGGCCGGCATCGCCATGGCCGAGAAGCTCCCCAAGCGCCAGACCGTCCTCCAGACCGTCCTCACCGCCGCCTACGGCATGACCGCCGGCTGGCAGGAGGAGTACGAGGCCGTCGACGAGCAGCGCGCCCGCGCCTTCCTCGACCGCCTCGGCATGACCGAATACCTGGACCGGAAGTTCGGCACCCTCTCCGAGGGCGAGCGCAAGCGCACCCTGATCGCCCGCGCCCTGATGACCGACCCCGAGCTGCTCCTGCTGGACGAGCCCGCCGCCGGCCTCGACCTCGGCGGCCGTGAGGACCTGGTCCGCCGCCTCGGCCGGCTCGCCCGCGACCCCATCGCCCCCTCGATGATCATGGTCACGCACCACGTCGAGGAGATCGCCCCCGGCTTCACCCACGTCCTCATGATCCGTCAGGGCAAGGTCCTCGCCGCCGGCCCCGTCGAGCTCGAACTGACCTCCCGTAACCTCTCCCGCTGCTTCGGCCTCCCGCTCGTCGTGGAGCAGGTCGGCGACCGCTGGACCGCGCAGGGGCTGCCCCTCTCCTGACCCCGGCGCCCTCCCGGTCGCGCCCTGTCCGCCGCCCGACCGCGGCCCTACCATGACCGTGTGAACGACATCGACGCATGGGTGTGGTGGCTCGTCGGCGCGGCGGCACTCGGAATCCCGCTCGTGGTCACCGCGATGCCGGAGTTCGGCATGCTCGCGGTGGGGGCCGTCGCCGCGGCGGTCGTCTCCGCCCTCGGCTTCGACACGGTCATCCAGGTCCTCACCTTCGTCATCGTCTCCGTCGCCCTCATCGCCGTCGTCCGGCCCATCGCGGCCCGACACGGCAGACAGCGCCCCCAACTCGCCACCGGCGTGGAGGCGTTGAAGGGCAGACAGGCTGTCGTACTGGAACGCGTCGACGCGTCCGGTGGCCGTATCAAGCTCGCCGGAGAGGTCTGGTCGGCCCGTGCCCTCGACACCGGCCGGGCCTACGAAGTCGGCCAGGAGGTGGACGTCGTGGACATCGAAGGGGCCACCGCCATCGTCCTCTGAGACAACTCACCGCGAACGACTCACGAGTTGCGCGACGGTCTGTCAGACTCGACCAGCAAGATCTTCAACAGTCATGAGATCTGCCGAAGGCGCCGAAGCGGAGAAGGGTACGGGGAACGACGATGGAACCGGTCATCATCGTCTTGATCATCCTGGTGGTGTTGGTCTTCATCGCCCTGATCAAGACCATCCAAGTCATTCCACAGGCCAGCGCGGCCATCGTGGAGCGCTTCGGCCGCTACACGCGGACACTGAACGCGGGCCTCAACATCGTGGTCCCGTTCATAGACACCATCCGCAACCGCATCGACCTGCGCGAACAGGTCGTACCGTTCCCGCCGCAGCCGGTGATCACCCAGGACAACCTGGTCGTGAACATCGACACGGTCATCTACTACCAGGTCACCGACGCCCGGGCCGCCACCTACGAGGTCGCCAGCTACATCCAGGCGATCGAGCAGCTGACGGTCACCACCCTGCGCAACATCATCGGCGGCATGGATCTCGAACGGACGCTGACCTCACGCGAGGAGATCAACGCGGCCCTGCGCGGGGTCCTGGACGAGGCCACCGGCAAGTGGGGCATCCGCGTCAACCGCGTCGAGCTGAAGGCCATCGAGCCGCCCACCTCCATCCAGGACTCGATGGAGAAGCAGATGCGCGCCGACCGCGACAAGCGCGCCGCGATCCTCCAGGCCGAGGGTGTCCGGCAGTCCGAGATCCTGCGGGCAGAGGGCGAGAAGCAGTCCCAGATCCTGCGCGCCGAGGGTGAGGCCAAGGCGGCCGCCCTGCGCGCCGAGGGCGAGGCCCAGGCCGTCCGTACGGTCTTCGAGGCCATCCACGCCGGCGACCCGGACCAGAAGCTGCTCTCCTACCAGTACCTCCAGATGCTCCCCAAGATCGCCGAAGGCGATGCGAACAAGCTCTGGATCGTTCCCAGCGAAATCGGCGACGCCCTCAAGGGCCTCTCCGGCGCGGTGGGAAACTTCGGTCCTCTGGGCGGCGGTTCGGGCAGCAACGGCTCGTCGGGCGGCGGCGCGGAGCGTCGCGAGAAGCCGGACATCGACTAGCCGGACCAGAGGGCACGAACGGAGCGCCGGGCTCTCCCGCGCCCCTCAGGGGCGCGGGGTGCGCGATCGACCACGAACAACCCGCGACGGACGCACCGCCCGCAGCCCTGCGGCGAACGGTCAGGCGGCGTCCCGGGCCAGCCAGTCGGGAAGGGCCGCGAAGTCCTCGGCCCCCAGCGCGAGCAGCATCGCATCGGCCGGCGTCGGTTCGAACGGCTCCCTCAGCAGAGTCATCCCCGCCTCCTCCGGAGTCCGGTCGGCCTTCCGGTGGTTGTCCTCCGCGCACGCGGCCACCGTGTTCAGCCACGTGTCCTGCCCACCGTGCGACCGTGGCAGGACGTGGTCCACGGTCGTCGCCCGGTGACCGCAGTACGCGCACCGGTGCCGGTCCCGGACCAGCACACCCCTCCGCGACCACGGGGCTTGTCTTCGGAACGGCACCCGTACGTACCGGCACAGCCTGATCACCCGGGGCGCGGGTATGTCCACATCGGCACCGCGCATGCGCAGTTCGGGATGGGCCTGTTCGACCACGGCCTTGTCCTGGAGCACCAGGACCACGGCTCGGTTCAGAGTCACCGTCGACAGCGGCTCGAAGCTCGCGTTCAGGACCAACGTGTCACGCATCCAGCCCACCTCCCGTGTGCACCTGCCCACCCCCCGGCGGGCTGGGGTCAACTCTGGACGGGCGCGCCGAGATGGACAACGCAATAAAAAATGCCCGCCTCCGATCACTTCCAAGACCGGAGGCGGGCAAACGTTCCATGAACGCTCGGCTGAATCGTGGCGGTGCGGTCAGCCCTTCGCGGGGTTCTCGTACTCACCGATCAGCTGGGCGCGCGCGATGGTGTGGAACCGGAGATTGAAGCCGACGACGGCCGGAGAGACGTCCGCGTCCGGGCCCAGCTTCTCCTGGTCCACGGCGTACACCGTGAAGACGTACCGGTGCGGTCCGTCCCCGGGCGGCGGAGCGGCACCGCCGAAGTCCTTCGTCCCGTAGTCGTTCCGCACGTGCACGGCGCCCGCGGGCAGCCCTTCGAACTTGCCGCCGCCCGCACCCGCCGGCAGCTCGGTCACCGAGGCCGGGATGTCGAACAGGACCCAGTGCCAGAACCCGCTGCCGGTCGGCGCGTCGGGGTCGTAGCAGGTCACGGCGAAGCTCTTGGTCCCGGCCGGGAAGCCCTCCCAGCGCAGCTGCGGCGAGGTGTTGCCCTCCGCATGGACCTGGGCGCTCTTGAGCGTGGCACCCTCCTCGACGTCCTCGCTCGTCACCGTGAACGACGGCACGGGCGGATGGAAGTCGTGGGGGAGCGGCCGCCGCTTGAGCTCGGTCACCTCGGTACCTCCTGATCGGTTACGGAATCAGCAGTTCCCGAGCCTAGAACCAGTTGCGCTTGCTGCCGACCTCGGACAGCCACTGGTTGAGGTATGCCGCCCAGTCGGTCCCCTGCCAGTCGTTCAGACCCACCTGGAAGGAGCGGTAGGTGTCCGAGCCCTCGCTGAACAGACCCGGCTTCTTGTCCATCTCCAGGACGACGTCCATCGCGTGCTCGTCGGCCACGAAGCTCAGCTCGACCTGGTTCAGGCCCCGGTACTGCGACGGCGGGAAGAACTCGATCTCCTGGTAGAACGGCAGCTTCTGCCGCGTACCGCGGATGTGGCCGCGCTCCATGTCCGCGTTCTTGAAGCGGAAGCCGAGCTGGATGAAGGCGTCCAGGATCGCCTTCTGCGCCGGCAGCGGGTGCACGTTGATCGGGTCCAGGTCACCGGAGTCCACGGCCCGCGCGATGGCCAGCTCGGTGGTCACACCGATGTGCATGCCCCGCAGCGACTGGCCGTCGATCATGGTGACCGGCGTCTCCCAGGGGATCTCCAGCCCGAACGGCACCGCGTGCACGGCGCCCGCCTGAAGCTCGAAGGCACCGCCGAGCCGCACCTTGGTGAACTCGATGTCCTGCTTGTACTCCTGGTCGCCGCTCTCCACCTCGACCTTGGCCTGAAGGCCGACGGAGAGTCCCTCGATGGCCTGGTTCACGGACCCGCCCTGGATCCGCACCTCACCCTGGACGACACCACCCGGCACGACGTTGACCTCTGTCAGGACCGTCTCGACGGACGCCCCGCCGGCACCCAGGCTCGCGAGCAGCTTCTTGAACGCCATGGCACTCCCTTTACGAATGAACCCTCGACCCGTACAAACGCGATCCGCCCGCAACCGGTTCCGCCGGCGCGGTGCCTCGTCTGGACTACCCTCGGAGGGCATGATCGCGCCCCCGGACCGTACGCCACTGCCCCGCGCCTTCTTCGACCGCCCGGTCCTGGAGGTGGCCCCGGACCTTCTCGGCCGCATCCTGGTCCGGACGACCCCCGACGGCCCGATCGCCCTCCGCCTCACGGAGGTGGAGGCCTACGACGGCCCGAACGACCCCGGTTCGCACGCCTACCGCGGCCGCACCGCCCGCAACGCCGTGATGTTCGGTCCGCCCGGACACGTGTACGTCTACTTCACCTACGGCATGTGGCACTGCATGAACCTGGTCTGCGGACCCGAGGGCCGGGCGAGCGCCGTCCTGCTCCGTGCGGGCCAGGTGGTGGAGGGTGCCGAGCTGGCCCGGAAGCGACGTGTTTCGGCCCGTAACGACAAGGAACTGGCCAAGGGGCCGGCCCGGCTGGCCACGGCGCTGGAGGTCGACCGGGTGCTGGACGGCACGGACGCGTGCGACTCCGGCGAGACGCCCCTGAGAATGCTGACGGGCACACCGGTCCCCTCCTACCAGGTGCGCAGCGGTCCCCGGACCGGTGTCGCCGGCGAAGGCGGGGACGGTGACCTGCACCCGTGGCGCTACTGGGTGGACGGCGACCCGACCGTCAGCCCCTATCGGGCGCACGTACCCCGGCGCCGCCGAAGTTGACTCGGCCTCCCGAGGTGCGTAATGTATCCCGAGCCGCTGAACCGGGTACGGCGATCGCCTGCAGCCGGAGCGGCCAACCCACTACTTAGTTACAACCCCTCAGCGGGGTCGCTTCTGGCGCGTCCGTGTGCCCGAATTCGAACTCGCGGGACTCGATTATGAGTCGCCGAGGGAATCAGCTAACGTAGTGAATGTCGAAAGGCCGGAGGCGAAAGCCGAAAAGCCCGTAGACAAAACCCGCCGACCGGGAATCGGACGCCGAAAGGATCTGATAGAGTCGGAACCGCCGGAAAGGGAAACGCGAGAGCGGGAACCTGGAAAGCG
>NZ_JAERRH010000050.1 GCF_016741855.1 Streptomyces musisoli
TGCACGGCCGTCAGCTCAAGCCGGTACCTGCGACCCGACAGCATAGAAACACCCCCCAACTGATGTGATCACGCTAGCGCGGGCCACTGACAACGCAGCGAACTCCGCCGCTTCGCGGCTCCGGCACGAGGATGAGCTAACCCCGCTCTAAAGGACGGGGCTTGCGCTCAAGACATCCGGTCAGGATCTTGTGACGAGGCGGACGCGGCACGCATCCGCACGCGGCATCCGGCCCACAGGCCGTGCGAGCGGCGCGGAGCCGCGTCCGTGTGGGGGATCGGGGCATGTCGTGGTCGCCCGCGGGGTGGGGGTGGCCGCGACAGTGGGCACGTCGTCCCCGATCGGGGGGCGTGCTGTGGAGGAGACTGGACATGGGACATGTGGTGAGGCCGGCGGTTGCCATCGCGGCGGCCGGGATTCTCGGGCTGCTGGCTCCGGGGCCCTCCAACGCGGCCTCGGGTGCAGCGCCGCAGCCGCAACGGGCGGCGGTGACGTCCGTGGCGGGTTACTACCCGGACGTCGACCGCATCGTCTGCGAGATCAACGAGGACCGGGCCGGCCACGGGCTGCCCGCGCTGCTGATCTCGCAGACGGCTGGCGACGTCGCCCGCGCGCACGCGAAGGACATGTCCGGGCAGAACAAGCTCACGTCCGTGGGAAGCGACGGCAGGGACCTGCGCGCGCGGCTGAGCGACGCGGGCATCTTCTCGTCCTTCGTCTACGAGTTCATGTTCTACGGGTACGACCACGACGGGTACTTCGCGGACATGGCCACCGACCCCGACCCCGCCAACGAGTTCCACAAGGCCCTCATGAACTCGAAGGTCGTGGCGCTCGGCCTCGGCTACGAGGACCGGTACTGGGACGTCGACCTGCTGGGAGCACACCGGCGCCTGACGACGCGCGCCGCGTCCTGCGGCGACAGCACGACCACCGCGTAGGTCCGCTCCGGCCCGGCGCAGGTACAGCCGGTGGTCGTGGAGCAGTGGGGCCGGGGGTCCCGGTCCGGGCCGGCAGCGCGGGCGAGGGGCTCGCGACCCGGCGGTCAGCGCGGGCTGATGCAGAAGGGATGGCCGGCCGGATCCGTGAGGACCCGCGCCCTGTCCCCGTGCGGCTGGTGGTCCGGCTTGCCCGCGCCCAGTTCCAGCAGCCGGGCCTCGGCTTCGTCCAGGTCCTCCTCGACCGTGAAGCAGATGTGCAGCTGCTGGGGGACGATCTGGCCGGGCCAGCTCGGGGCCCGGTGGTCGTCGACCCGTTGGAAACCGATGAACAGTCCGTGCTCACCGTTGAGGCCCGCGAAGTCGGCGTCCGACTTCGGGTGCGGTTCGAGGCCGGTGGCCCGCTGGTAGAAAGCCGCCAGAGCGAGCGGATCAGGGCAGTCGAGCGTTATCGCGGCCAGTTTCATCTGCGGGGACAACCTCCGTGCCAGGCGGCGGACTTGCGCACCCGACATCCTAGGGGCGGCTGCGGGTGAAGGGGCGGGACACCGTCCGCCGGCCCGTCCCCTCGCATGGCGCCCGCCCACCCCGCCGGTTCGGGCCGGTCGCGGGCGAATGCGTGGGCCGTGCCGGCGCTTGGCGAACAGGGCTGGGCGGGTGAGGTGCTGTGCTGCGGCGGCGCGGGACTCAAGGGTGCTCGTGGAGCTGGAGGACGCCGGCCGCCGAGAAGCACAGGGCGCCGGTGAGTGTGCCCCAGTTGGCGACGTCGGCGCTGAGCAGGCTGCCGGTGGCGGGGCGGGTGTAGGCGGCGAGCGCGGAGATCATGAACAGGACGGAGCCGAACTGGTTCACGGCGACGATCCACCAGCCCAGGCTGTGCGGACGCAGGCAGGGCCGGCCGTGGCAGATCTCGGCCAGGCCCAGGTGCCCCGAGACGAGGAACAGCACACAGCCGGCCACGTCGGGCACCCAGATCAGCCGGTTGATCTGCTGGACGCTCAGGCCCCGCAGGAAGGAGTCCAGCAGGTTGACGGCGAAGACGAGCGTGCCCAGGAGGAGGACGAACGTGCCGAGCCAGTCCAACCGCATCGGCTCGTAGCTCCACCACCGCCAGCGGTGGGTGGCCAGCCGGCCTCCCCCGGCGGGGTCGTGGCGGGGTGCGTTGATGACCTGGAGAAGCGAGACATAGCCGCCGGTGTTGAAGAACAGGCCGCCCGCGAAGTAGATCGACGCGCACTCGGTCGCATCGCCGGAACCGAACAGGGCGACGCCGGCGCCGGCCGCGAAGAGGGCCCCGCCGACGATGAACGCGATCGCCGCGATGCCGTTGAGTCTGCGCAGCCGGCCGATGGCGACGGCATCCGCATGGATCCGGCGGCTGTGCGCCGCGCCGGGCGGACGGACGTCGAGCGCTCCGCGCCGCCGGGCGATCCGTGACTCCCACACCGCCATGCCGCCGCCGGGAAGGTGCCACGTCAGCCTGGTGACGAACGGTCCCGCGCCCTCGGCGTGCTGCTCCGGCTGTCCCACGGACCGAGCCTAGGTATCAGGCGGGCCCGGACGGCGGTTCGAAACGCCGTCCCGCCGGGCGGTCCGGGGCCGACCGGGCGGGCCGGGGCCAGCTCACGTGCGCGGCCGCCCGGTGCGTGCCACCGCCGAAGAGGCGGCCGGGGCCGGGACGGCGTCAAGAGACGGCCGGGGCTGTGATGACGTCAGTCCTGGCGGAGGGCCGCGCGGAGGCCGGGCCCGCGGCGCCGGAAAGTCCACGCGGACGGTGCCTGGCCGGCTGTCCGGGGCGCAGCAGGCCGAACGGGACGTCGCGCCACAGGGCGCGGAGCCCGGTGGACGTGTCGTCGGCGCTCAGGGGAGCGTCGGGGACGGCCCAGGACTTGACCGGTGTGGTGGCGGCGGTGACCGCCGGCCAGCCCGGGTCGCCGGTGGCGGCGAATCCGGCCCAGGAGCGGAGCATGCGGCGGGACAGGGCGCGGTCGTGGTCGTCGGGGGCACCGCCGATGAGGAAGTCGGCGCCGGCGGCGTCCAGGTTGCCGAAGGCGAAGGGGATGTCCGCGGTGTGCCAGGGCCGGGCCCCGTTGCGCCTGCGGGCGAAGCGGGCCAGGTACGCCCGGCCGCCGGCCCGCGCGTGGTGCTCGGCGAGGCGGGTGGTGTACTCGCCGAACTTCGCGTCGCCGAGGAGCGCGAGGTAGCGGTCCAGGACCGGCGCGTCGGGCATCGCCGCACGGTAGCCGTCGACGAGGTGGGCCGGGAGGGACAACGCCGCGGCGAAGTCCGCCAGTCCGGCTTCGGTGGTGACCTCCCGTACGGCGCCCACCGTGTGGAGGAACCAGCATTCCTCGAGGGTGTGGCACACCAGCAGGTCCACCTCACGCGCCGCCCCGGCGGTGAGCGCGCGCAGCGGGTCGGCGGGCAGCACCTCGCCGTCGACGACGGGTTGGAAGATCACCGGGTCGAAGGCGTGGACCGCCGCCACGGGGTTCGTCCGGCAGTGCGCGGTGACCGTGTCGGAGGCGGCCACCAGCGCCTCGGGCGGCACGGACAGCAGTCCCTGCGGGGTGGGGGCGACTTCGGCCTCGCCCGCGATCCGCTCGGTGACCGCCGCTGCGAGTTCGGCTGTGTAGAAGGCGTTGGGCACGCTGTGGGCGATGGCCCGCCGGAACAGTCCCCGTGCCTGCTCCATGGCCATCAGGCAGGCCACCGAGCCTGCTCCGGAGGAGTGTCCGGCGACGGTGACGTTGCCGGGGTCGCCGCCGAAGGCCGCGATGTTGTCCCGGACCCAGCGCAGCGCGGCGATCTGGTCCAGCAGTCCGCGGTTGCCGGGATGGCCGGACACGTGGCCGAAGCCTTCGAAGCCCACCCGGTAGTTGCAGCTGACCACGGCCAGTTTGGCGTGGGCCAGGGCCGTCCCGTCGAAGTCGGGCTGGGCGGAGGAGCCGAAGGTGTAGGCACCGCCGTGGATGAAGAAGAGCACCGGCAGTGCGCCGCCGTCCGCACGCTCGGGCACCCACACGTTGACGGTGAGGATGTCCTCGTCGCCGGGGCGCCATACGGGCGCTTTGGGCAGTTGCGCCGACTGGGGGGAGATGGGGCCGAAGGCCGTGCAGTCCCGGGTCCCGTCCCAGGCCGGCGCGGGCTGCGGCTCCCAAAACCGGCGGGCGCCGAAGGGTGCGGCCGCGTAGGGGATGCCGAGCACGGCGGTGACGCCGTTGCCGGCCCCTTTGCCCCGCACCCGGCCGCTTGCCGTGCGAAAGTCTGCTTCCGTACTCATCGCGCGTCAGTCTCGCTCGGCAACGGGCACCGGCGCGAGCGGGTTTGGGCTGCGCTGACGGCAGATCCCCAAGCCCCGCCGGGTGCGGCCGGCCCACGCCGGCCCACGCCGGCCGGCTGGTACGGCTGCGCGAGGGCCGCCGTGCCGCTTCGTCTCCTCGACGGCCGCCGTGATGCTACGTCTCCGCGACGGCCCTTTCTTCTGCGCTCACGAGGGCGGTGTCCGTGCGCTTGGCGCCGTCCAGGTCACGGCCCGGCGTGCGGCGCCCCGTTGCCCGCCCGGCATGACGGAACCGGGCCGCGAGACGGGGCCGTTCTGGGGCAGCGCGAGGCGGTTCATGCCGGTGCTCCGGTCAGGGTGTGTGTCATGTGGTCGGCCAGGCGGGGCAGCCAGTCGGGGCGGGCGTTGCCCAGGAGGTGGTCGCCGTGCGGGACGGCGAGGTACGTGCCGCGGGGCGCCGTGCGGGCCAGCGGCTCGCCGTCGGTCACGCCGGGGATGACGTCCTGGCCTCCGTCGACGACCAGCAGCGGGGCCGCGATGCGGGGGGCCAGGGCGGTGAGGTCCACCTGGCGGGCGAAGTCGCGGGCGGCGTCCCGGCCGCCGGCACGGCGGGCCATGATGTGCCGTACCGGTGCGGGCAGTTGCCGCCAGTCGAGGCGGAAGGGGCCGCTGACGGTCGCCACCGCGGCCACGCGCGGCTCCAGCGCGGCGGTGCGGGCCGCGAAGTAGCCGCCCAGGCTGAGGCCGACCACGCCGATGCGGGCGACGCCGAGTGCGTCGACGACCCGGCCCACGACCCGCTCGTAGTCGGGTCTGAGTGTGGTGGTGGCGGCGAGTACGCCCTGCCCGGGGCCGTCCATCGCGAACACCGCCAGGCCCCTGGCCAGCAGCGCGGAGGCGAGGTCGAGGAACTCCTCCTTGGCCGAGTCCAGGCCGGGGACGACGAGAACGGTGCCCGGGGCGTCGGCGGGGCCGCGCAGCCAGCCGGTGAATCCCTCGCCGCTCACCCGCCGTGCGCCGGGCTCCAGCAGGGTCAGGGCGCGGCCGAGGGCGTCGTCCGCCTCGGTGGCGGCGCGCTGTGCCTGGCCGTCGTGGGCGAGGGTGGCGAGGTGGAACCAGCGGGCCGCCGTCAGCAGGTGCCCGGCCGCGGACCGGGAGGAGTGTGCCTTGTGCGCGCGTTCCAGGTGGGTGTGGCCGGTGCGGAGCATGGCGGGTCCCCAGTCGGCGGCGCCGGCGAGGCCGTCGGTGACGCGCTGGTATTCGTGGGGGTCGATGCCTGCCGCGGTGGCGCGGCTCCACTGGGCGGCGGTGAAGTCGGCGGCGTTCAACGTGGTTCTCCCGTGGTCAGTACGGCCTTGCCGCGGATCCGGCGCTCTCGCAGGTCGACCAGTGTGCGGGCGGTGTGGGTCCAGTCGGCGGTGCGGCCGATCTCCGGGTGCAGCCGGCCCCGGTCCACGAGGCGCACCAGGGTGGCGAGATCGGGCCCGTAGGGTGCGCCGGCGTAGTGGAAGTGCTGGATCCTGGCGCGTTCGGGCCCGCCCAGGAGGTCGAAGAAGTCGAGGGTGACCGGGGTACGGCTCGCCTGTCCGAACCAGAGGAGGGTGCCGCCGGGGCGGACCTTGGACAGGGCGAGGGGAAGGTGGGGGCCGCCCGTGGACTCCAGGACGACGTCGAACGGTCCATGGGCCGCGGCGACTTCGTGGACCACCTGGGCGCCCAGCCGTGCGAGGCGCTCGCCGCGTGCCGGTGTGGCCGTCACCGCGGTCAGTTCGGCTCCGGCGGCGACGGCCAGTTCGGTGGTGTAGTGGCCCACCCCGCCCGAGGCGCCGGTCAGCAGCACCCGCCGGCCGGCCAGGGATCCTGCCGTGCGCAGCAGCCGCAGAGCCGTGATCCCCGCCAGTGGCAGGGCTGCCGCGGTCACGCGGTCGATGCCGTCGGGGAGTGAGGCGAGCGAGTGCGTGGGCACGCTGGCGTATTCGGCCCAGCCGCCGTGGGCGGGGTGGCCGACCACGCGGGTGCCGGCCGTGGGGCCCGAGCCGTCGGCCGCGGCCTGTACGACGAGGCCGGCGATGTCCTAGCCGGGCAGCAGGCCGGGCCGGGGCTGTTCGAGGAGGAAGGTCTCGCCGCGGTTGGGTGCGAACGCCTCGACCTTGATCAGGGCTTCGTCGGGTCCGGGGACGGGCTGGGGTGTCTCGGCGAAGGCGACCGGACGTGCCGTGTCCCCCGTGGGAATCAGTCTTCGCATACCGAGCATGCAACCGCCGGGTCCGCCCGGTGATCCAACAACGGCCGGGCGAGATCGACAACTGTTGGTTGTCGCCTATGGTGGGGGCCGTGGATCTGGACCTGGCGCAGGTGCGTGCCTTCGTGCGTGCGGCCGAGGAACTGCACTTCGGGCGGGTGGCCGGGACGCTCGGCGTATCCCAGCAGGTGCTGTCCAAGAGGATCGCGCGTCTGGAATTCCTGCTGGGCGTCGCGCTGTTCGACCGCGACGGCAGGGGGGTGCGTCTGGCGGAGGGCGGGGCGCGGTTCCTCCTGCCGGCCCGGCAGGCCCTGGCCGCCGCCGACGCCGCGGTCGCGGCCGCGGTCGGCGGGCGGCGTCCGCTGCGGGTGGACGTCTGGGGGCACCTGTATGCGCCGATGCGGACGCTGGCCCAGGTCGCCGAGGAGGCCGGGGACCTGGCGCTGGGTCACGGACGGGATCTGGCGTCGGTGTCGGCGGCGCTGCTGAGCGGTGACATCGACGCCGCCTTCGGCCGGGTTCACCCTCCGCTGCACGCCGGGCTGGCCCACCGCCTCGTCCGTCTGGAGCCGGTGGACGCCGTCCTGAGCGTGGGCCATCCGCTCGCGGCCGAGCCGGCGCTGCGGCCGGAGCGGCTGCGCGGCAGTGTGCTGTGGGCGCCGGGTGCGCTCGACCGGCTGGACTTCCTGCACCGGTTCGCCGAGCGGTTCGGCATCCGCGAGCGGGCCACGAGCGTCAACCTGGGCCTCGCCCACTTCCTGGCCGAAGTGGCCCGCGACGCGCGGGGCTTCGCGCTGCTGCCCGCCGACGTGCCGCTGCCGGACATCCCCGGGCTGCGCTCCGTCCCGCTGGTGGAACCCACACCGCTGTACGCATGGTCGCTGCTGTGGCGGGCCGGTGGAGGGCATCCGGGGCTGGACGGGCTCGCCGCCGCGTGCGCCGCGCGGGCCGGCCGGCTGCGGTGGCTGGAGTACGACCCCGCCCGCGACTGGCTGCCGGAACCGCCCACGGGCACAGCCCGGGCCGGCCCGGGCTGAACGGCACGGCGCCGGCGCGGTTTCCGCTTCGGTCCCTGAAGGGCTGGGCGGGCGGCCGTCGTGACGGATCGCTGCCGGCGCGGGGCGGGCCCACGGCCGAAGGGCCGCGCACACCTTTGTGCGCCGGGCTCACCGAGGCATCCCAAAGAGGACAGGATCTGACCTCTTTGGTTTCTAGTGTGGTCCCTGTCCGAACGGAAGACACCGGAAGGCGGAAGACCATGAACGTCAACGAGCTGACCGACCGCGGCCCGGCCGGGGCCCCGGCCGTCACCGGTGAGCGCGCCGACCTGCTGGAGATGCTGGCCAAGCACCGGCACTTTTTGCGCTTCACCACCCGTGACCTCAGCGACCGGCAGGCCGGGCTGCGGACCACCGCCAGCGCGCTGTGCCTGGGCGGCCTGATCAAGCACGTCACCGCGGTGGAGCGGAACTGGGTGGACTTCATCCTGAACGGGCCCTCGGCGATGGGGGACTTCACGGCCATGACCGAGGCCGACCTGGCCCGGCGGGCGGACGAGTTCCGGCTGCTGCCCGGCGAGACGCTGGCCGGTGTGCTGGCCGACTACGCCGAGGTGGCCCGCCGGACCGACGAGCTGGTCGCCGTCCTGCCCGACCTGGACGCCAGGTGGCCGCTGCCGAAAGCACCGTGGTTCGAGCCCGGCGCGCAGTGGTCGGCCCGCCGGGTGCTGATGCACATCATCGCCGAGACCGCTCAGCACGCCGGCCACGCCGACATCATCCGCGAGTGCCTGGACGGCGCCACCAGCATGAGCTGACCGGCGGCGGTGCCGAGTCCCCGGACGCCGCCACCAGCACGCCGACCGACGGCGGGTACGTGGACGGCGCCGCGGGCATGAGCCGGCCGGCGGCGGGTGTCTGGGCGGCGCCGCGGGCATGAGCCGGCCGGCGGCGTCGAGGACCGTGCCGCGGTGTCTTGCCGCGCGCGGCCGCGTCTGGTTGGGTACGAGCGCCGCAGGCACGGTGGGCGTGCCGGGCGGCGGGGAGCGGAGCGGGCAGCGTGGACACGACGGTACGGCGGGAGAGCCCGTGGGCCCTGCCCGACGGGCTGGGGCAGGCTATCCGGGGCACCGCCGAGGAGATCGCGGCGCTGGTGCGCGGCGCGGGCGACACGGCGCTCGCCGTGCCGGGGTCGCAGTGGAGCGTCGGCGAGGCCGCCGCCCACCTGGCCCTGGCCAACGAGCTGATGGCCGACCTGGCCGCCGGGCGGGAGCGGCCCTACGGCGACGGCACGCCCCAGAGCCTGGCCGCGGCCAACGCGCAGTCCCTCGCCGTCTTCACGGAGCGCCGGGCGGAGCCTCTCGCGACGATGATCAGGGAGCAGGCGGAGGCGTTCCTGGAGGCTGTGTCGCGCCGTGCGGGCGACGGGGCGGCACCGGCCACTCCCCTGGGCCCGATGAACCGGTCCGTTCTCGCGTCGTACCTGCTCACGCACATGCTCGGCCATGGATACGACCTGGCTCGCGCCCTGAAGCGGCCGCACATGGTCGACCCGGCACGGGCGGGCCTGTGCCTGCCGTTCATGCTCGCGGTCATGCCGCGGGTCGCGGACCCCGCGGCCACGGCCGCCCTCACGGCCCGATACCGGATCCGGCTGCGCGGGGGCGAGGAGTTCGGCGTGTGCGTGGCCGACGGCACCGTGCGGGTGAGTCCGGGAACACCGGAGCAGCGCGCGCACTGCACCATCCTGCTCGACCCGGTCGCCTTCCTGCTCATCGCGCTGGGCCGGCTGCATCCCTGGCGTGCCATCGCCCAGGGGCGCATCCTCGCCTGGGGCCCCCGGCCGTGGCTGGCCCCCCGCTTCCCCGCCCTGTTCACCGCCCCCTGAGCCGTTTCCCGCCTGGCCCCGCACCCTGAGCCGTTTCCCGCCCGGCCACGCGGCCGGCACCGAAACGGTGAGAGGCCACCACATGTCGCCGCCCGGCACAGAAACGGTGGGAGGTCACCACATGTCGCCGCCCGGCACGGAAATGGTGAGAGGCCACCACACGTCGCCGGCCGACACCGAAGCGGTGGGAGGCCACCGGATGCCGCCGCTCGGCACCGAAGCGGTGAGGGGTCACCGTATGCCTGTGGTGGTTCCTTGTCCCACTGCCCTGCGCCCATGGCCGAGCCGCGTGAGGTGAACTCCCTGCGTGACGTCCGCGGCGCGTCGAACGGTGACGCGCTGCTGCTGTGGGCCGCCAAGTGCCTCTGACGCTCGCCCGGTTCACGTGCGCCGGACGGTGGCCGTCAGGATCTTCCAGACCACCAGGGGGTGGAACAGCACGGCCGGTGAGGCCACCATGTTGACCACGCGCACGAACCTCGCCCACACGCTCGCGTCCGTCACCGCCACGTCGAACAGACGGGTGTTGTACCAGTGGGCGAAGCGCGCGGTGGCGGGCCGGCCTTTCGGGGTCCACATCAGATCCGAGTTGGTGGCAAGCGTCCACGGGCTCAGCAGCAGGCGGCCCAGTTTCTTCTGGAAGGCGCCGGCGACGCCGTCCAGTCGCCCGGACGCCCGGCGCGGGCGCAGCATGCGCTGGAGCAGTTCGGCCTCCATCGCCGCCACCGTGAGGCCCTGGCCGTAGACGGGGTTGAAGACGCAGAGGGCGTCGCCGACGGCGATGAGGCGATCGGGCCAGTTCTTGACGGCGTGGTAGAGCCGCCACTGGTTGTCGGCGTTGGTGTAGCGGCGGGTGGGTTCCTGGACGGTGCGCCGGCCGATCTGTTCGGCCAGGCGGGGGTTGTTCAGGGTTTCGGCGAAGGCGAGGTAGCCCTTGTCGTCGGTCGGCGGCTGGTCCTGGAATCCGAAGAGCGAGCAGGTCCACCGGTTGCGTTCCACGGCGAGCAGGACTCCGGCCCGGGGCACGCTGGGAGCGAAGAGCATCTGGTAGGCGATGTAGTAGTCCGGGTGGCCGGGGTGCCCCTCGTCGGGCCGGTCGAAGTTCATCGACGTGTAGGTGACCTTTGCCTTCACGGTCCGTGTGGGCGGCACGGTGATGCCCGTCGCGCGCAGCCAGTCCGCCAGGGGGCTGGAGCGTCCCGAGGCGTCGACGACCAGGTCGGCGGCCACCTCGAACGGCTCCTGCGCGGGCCGTGTGCCGTGCGGCCGGCATCTGACGCCGCTCACCCGGCCGGAGGGGTCGTGGGTCAGTCCCGTGCACCGGGTGGACGGGATCAGCGTGACCTGGGGCAGTGCGAGCACTTTGCGGCGCAGGCGGCGTTCCAGCTCGTCGCGGGTGAAGGTCTGGATGCGGACGCCGGTACGGTGCCGTGGCGCGAGCCCGACGGGCAGCATGAAGTCGATGCCCTCTCCGTAGTCGAACACCGGTGCCCCTGCTTCGCGCAACTCCTCACGCAGTCCGGGGAACAGCCGCTCGAGGATCTGGCCGCCCTTGGCCAGCAGGGCGTGCGCGTGGTAGCCCTGCGGGGCACCGGGGTGGACACCGGTGTCCTCGTCGACGGCGTCCCGTTCCACGAGGACGACCTCGTGGAAGAAGTCGGCCAGTACGCGCGCGGTCACCAGTCCCGCGTAGCTGCCGCCGATGACGACGGCCTTGCCCCACGGGCGAGTTGTTCTCATGTCGTCTCCCAGGTGTGGTCGGGGCGGAGCGCCGGCGCCCAGCCAAGTCAACGACACCGTCCGGGCGCCCGGTACGGGGCTCGGGAAGCACCCGGGGAGCGCGTGCGGGCCCGCTCCGGCGCCGGCGTGGCCGGTCCGGCCGGTCCGGCACGGCGCGGGGCTTCGGTTTTCCGGGGCGGACGCGGGACGGGGGCCGGGGGTGTCAGGCGTGGCGCAGGTGGGCGGGGGCGCCGTCCTGGGTGGCCATGCGCAGGACGGTGGCGGTCGGCGGAAAGGTGGCCGGTGGCCGGGGCGGCCCGCATCAGGGAGAACATGTCGCCCGCGACGGTGGTCACCACGTCGGCGCCGAGACCGGTGGTCACGCCGGCGGCCCGCAGCCGGTCGGTCATCGGCGCGCCGTGGCCCATGGCGGCCTCGACGGCGGGGGCGATCGAGGCGGTGCCGCCGGAGTCGGCGATCCGGCGCAGTACGTCGTCAGGCAGTGAATTGCCGTGCACGTAAAGGGTGCCGGGGCCCAGCAGGCCGGCCCGGGCGAGCGCGGCGACGGGGCGCGGGGTGTGGGGGCCCGCGCCGGAACTCGGCCGCGCCGTGCTGCTGTCGTCCGGCGGGACCACCAACACGCTCAACCGGCTGGCCGCGCGGGAACTGGCCGACCGCAGCCCCGACCCGGACGACGGGCACAGCATGTTCATCCGGCTCACCCCCGAGGAGGTCCGTCTCGCAGAGCGCGCGCTCCTGGGCAACGCGGCGGCCCACGGCGAGGTCTTCGACGGCGTACCGGGCGCGGACCTGGACGCCGCGGCCCACGCACTGCGGGCCGTCCCGCTGCCCGGCGACCGGGACCGCCGACGCTGACAGACCGCCGGCGTCGAAGGGCCGGCGGTGCCGAGGGAGCGGCGGTGCCGAGGGGCCGGCGGTGTACCTGTCGCCGGTGTCGTCGTCAGACGAGAGTGCCGGTCACCGACGCGGATCGCTCAGGTATGCGGAGTGCGACGGCGTTCGGCGAGGTTCGTCCGGTTCCGTGCCGACGTGACGCCCCGAAAGGTTGCCGCCTTCGGGGCGTGCGCGGTGGCCGGTGCGGAGTGACGCAGCTCCGGGCGGCGCGGTCCCGCAGGGGCGAACAGCTCTCGGCAGCCGAGGAGGCCGAGCAGCCTGTCGATCGCGGGGCCGCCGGCCTGGATGACGACGGTCTTGCCCTGACTTAGGGCGCGCCGTCGCAGCTCCAGGAGGACATGCAGGCCGGCGCAGTCGCAGAAGCCGAGACGGCTCAGGTCCAGGTCGAGTCCGCCGGAGGAGGCGGCGAGAGCCCGGTGAAGGTCCTCCCGGAGGAGGTTGCCGGATTCGAGGTCGAGCTCGCCGCGGACCGTCACGTGGATCCGGTCCCCGCCGACTGCGTAGGAGGTGACCGCCTGGCCGGGCGCAAGCGGCTTCCCGTGCCCGTCCGCGGCGCCCGAGGGAAGCGGACCCGACGCGGGGCGCCGTTCGGCCCGATGGGCAGGGTCATGCATGGGTCGCTCCCTCATCTGCTCGCCGAGGTCTGCCTCCACATTCCCCCGAGAACCCGATATACGTCAACCAATGCACGAATCGCCGTACGTGTTTTTCGATGCATGCATGTCTTGTCAGTAAACTTTGGAGCATGGATGGGGTGCCCGAGTCACACAACGGATGGACGTTCCTGACGAATCACGCCCGCGTACTCGCGGCCATCGCGGACAACCAGACCGCGCGCATCCGCGACATCGCGGCACGCTGCCGCCTCACCGAACGCGCCGTACAGAAGATCATCGCCGACCTGGAGCAGGACGGCTACCTCTCCCACACCCGGGAGGGGCGCGGCAACACCTACCGGATCGATCCCACGAGGATTCTGCGTCATCCCGCCGAAGCCGGTCTCGGCCTGACGGTGGCTTCGCTCCTGTCTCTGCTCGTCCAGGACGAGGCCCACCGGGTCGGGCCGTCCGCCGAGCACGATCGGCCGCACACGACGGCCTGACGGCCGCGCCCACGCCAGCCACCGGAGAGGATCAGCCCAGGGAACCGTCGACGACCGTGCTCCGTGCCGGCCGAAGCCCGGCGCACGGTCCGCACCTCGTCGACGACGCGGCGGAAGGGCTCGGCTACCCGCGCGGGGTGAACCGCCGTCTTGCCGGTGAGGCGCCCGCGGCCGGGCGGGGCGGCGCCGAACAGGGGGCGACGCCAGGCGAGGGGGAAAGACGAGTGACGTCGTCGCGGCTGCCGCCGCTCGCGGTCCTGCCCGCCCGGGACGGGCCGGTACGCGGAGCCCCGGTCGCTCAGTACGCGGAGCCGGGGACGGGCCGGTACGCGGAGCCGGGTGGCCCAGTACGCGGAGCC
>NZ_JAERRH010000051.1 GCF_016741855.1 Streptomyces musisoli
CTCGGCCGACCTAGTTGATCGTGCGACCTCGCGGAATGAGCTGAATGTACACACCACCGAACGTCAGTGACCATGGCCGACCTCGCTCCAGAACCTCACGCCCGTCTCCGAGCAAGCGATCCCGCACCTGATCTGCGGCATGCTTCAGGTGTTCCCATGCTCGCTCGTCGGAGCCAAAGGCCCTCCGTGACCGTTCCACAGATCCATACAAGGCCCTGACGGCCGCTGCGACATCAGTCACTATCTGGCCGGCGCTCCCCACGCCTTCCAGCGTCCACGACATCCACAGGGTCCATGCGCCTACCGTCGCACCGCTGCCCGGTAGTCGCAGCACTCCGTGCCCCAGCCGTGCCCGATCGTGCGGCGACAGAAGGGGAACCTCGGGGAGTGTCGGCCAACGGCCAACGAAGTCGTACGTCAGCGTTCAGCCAACTCAGTCGACGTCCGCATACGCGGTCTTCCAAACTGGTGCTCCAAGATCCGGGCAGCGCGCTTGACTGGGTCATTGAGACTCCGCCGATCGCCCGCACCTGTAGTGGCGTGGCCATACTCTGTAACGCTGACGCCCCGGACCTCGCTGTGTTGAGCAGAAGCGGGAAAGGGAAAGGTGCAAAGTGTCAGATATACTCTTTGTAGTGCTCTTATTACTGTCCCTCGTTGCACTTGACAGGAAAAATGAGGGCAGACCGCGCCTTTTTTACATCTGCCTCTCCTTCCTGACGCTCTATCTGGGGTTTGTCGTCCTCAATACGATCGTTAACTAGAGCCTACGAAACCTCAGCGACCTCCCCGCCCATGGTTCGCATCGAGGAGGCGTGGCATGGGCCCAGGGCCATGCCACTGTCGCGCCAGAACGGGCGGGGACTCACGGGGCTCGGGGTTCGCCGGAGTGAGTCCCGCCAGCACCCGCCCTAGGTGGTTAATCCGCTGGTCACGCCCGTGATCGCCTAACCTCGCTCCTAGGGCCTGTCCGACGGGTCGGTGACTGGCGTGGCGGTGGATCGTTCCCTCCCGTGTGGGGCGGGGTGATCCTACGGACGCGGAGTGGGCTCGGCTGGAGCCGCACCTTCCGAAGAATGTAGGGCGGGGCGGTCGGTGGCGGGATCACCGCGTAGTCATCAACGGCATTCTCTTCCGCCAGCGGACTGGCACGCCGTGACGAGACCTGCCTACGCGGTTCGGGAAATGGAAGACGGTGCATGACCGCCACCGGCGCTGGTCGGCGGCTGGCACATGAGATCGGATCCTTGAGCTGTCCAAGCTGACGCCGACGCGGAGGGGCGGATCGACTGGAGCGTTGTGAGCGTGGATTCCACCGTGTGCCGTGCCCACCAGCATGCCGCCGGGGCCCGTCACCGGTCGGCACCGGTGCCTGGACGCCGTAGGCGGCCAGTGCAGCACCGGCCTGACGAGGCGATGGGCCGCTCACGCGGCGGGCTTACCACCAAGATCCACCTGGCGAGTGACGGCGGATGCCGGCCACTGTCCATCCTGATCACGCCCGGACAGTGGGGTGACGCGCCGCAGTTGATCCCGGTTCTGGAACGTATCCGTGTCCCACGCCCGGCGGGCGGGCACCCGCGCACTCGCCCTGGCCATCTGTGCGGCGATAAGAGGTCCTAACAAAGGTGTCGGACGTGTCGGTGGGTGATCAGGCAGGTGGCGAGGCCGAGGAAGGCCTCGTGGATGTCGTCGCGTCGCTCCCAGCGGATCCGCAGTCGGCGGAAGCCGTGCAGCCAGGCGATCGTGCGCTCTACCACCCACCGGAAAACGCCCAGGCCAGAGCCATGTTCCACGCCCCCTTCGGCGATGACCGGGCGGATGCCGCGCTGCCGCAGGAGTCGGCGGTACTTGTCGTGGTCGTAACCGCGATCGGCGAGCAGGGCATCGGGTCTGCGTCTAGGCCGGCCGACGACGCCTGCGACGGCCGGAACCATGTCCAGCAGAGGCAGTAACTGGGTGACGTCGTTGCGATTTCGAGGATCTCACCCGCCCCCGCGACCAGCGGAGCGCGCCGCTCGCCACGCGCTCCACGTCAGCCAGGGCCGCAGTTCGCGGTGGCGGAGGATCGGGTACCGGGTCGTCAGGCCGCCGCCTCCTTCAGTACTGCAGGGCCGTGGCCACGTCCCTGCCGATGCGCTTGACCGCCGCGAGGTCGAGACCGTAGTGGACGTAGCGGCCGTTGCGTTCCACGCGCACGAGCCCCAGGTCGCGCAGGGTGCGAAGGTGACGGGAGACCTGGGGGCGAGTCATCGACAGCCGGTCCGCGAGGTCGGCCGTGGTCATCGCCTGGCGGGCGATGAGCCGGCACAGCCGAACCCGGCGAGGATCGGTGAGCGCCAGCATGCGGCTGCGGGCCAGGGTGACCCCGATCTCCGGGGCGTGCACCGGGAAGTGGACGACTGGTGGGAGCCCCGGTTCGTCCTTCACCAGCAGGTGCGGGGCGCCGTATCGGGTGGGGATGAGCAGGATCGGCGTACGGGCCGGGCTGATCACCGCGTGGTGCACCTTGTCGAAGACGACCCGCGACGGACCGGCCGGCCGTGCGCTGGACGGGCTGAGCGAGAGCAGGGCCGCCTCCGGTCCCTCGTCCGCGAGCCGCTGCCGCACGAGGTGCGCGGCACGGGCGAGCGCGGGCTCGGTCGTCGCCCACAGGTCGGCGAAGAAGACGCGGCGACACATGTCGAGGAAGGCGAGGATGTCGGTGCGCAGTTGCTCCGGGTCGCGCAGCAGGTCTTCGGCGAGGGTCGGGTGCGGTTCCGGCAGACCGGAGGCCGCCCGGCGCAGCGCGGCAGCCTGTGCCGGGTCGTGGAGCAGGCGGCTGAAGTCGAAGCCGCGGTAGCCGCTGGCACAGGTATGGGCGGTGAGTTCGGCGAACCGATCCGTCGTCAGTTCCGGCAGGGGGGCGTTCAGCCCCGGATAGAAGCCACGCCAACGCAGCGCCGTCCACAGCGGGGCGAAGCGACGCAGGCCGGCTCGGAACGCGGGCGGGGCGTCGCGGGTGGTCTCCTCGGCCCAGGGCGCGTGTTCGGTGTGGTGGGTGTGTTCTGTCAGGACGTGCAGGCATGCTGCCAGTTCCGCGAGCGGCGACACGGTGACGGTGAAGCGGTCGGGGGCGGCCCCTTCGAGGACGATCACGACCGGCATGACGGGAAGTGTAGGACCGCGGGCCGCTCACGTCAGCACCTCGGCTCCCGCAGCCACCTGTGCGAACTCCGCTCTCACGGCCGCCATCAGGTCCTCGTCCGTGAGCAGTTCGGCGACCACGCGGGCCAGACCGGTCGCCGCGATCTCGGTGCGGTCGTGGGCGAGCGAGGTCGCCGCCGCCTCACGCATCGCCTCGGAGTGGGCGGGCGTACCCGACTCGGCGATCTGGATGTACGGGTGGATCACCGGCAGAAGCTGCGAGAGGTTGCCGATGTCGGAGGAACCGGCGGGGCTGTCCGGACCGGCGGGCGCGATGTCCAGGCCCAGTGCGCGCACGGCCTGCCCGAACCGTTCGGCGAGCACGGTGCTGTCGCGGCGCTCCGCGTAGAGCGGTCCGGTCTCTGACACCTCGGCCGCGGTTCCGGTGGCCAGCGCCGCTCCCTCGGCGGCCGCGCGGACCCGCTCGATCAGGGCCCCGGCCGATACGGCCGTACGGTCCCGCACGTACAACTCCACGGCGGCGTGGGCGGGAACGACGTTCGGGGCTTGCCCGCCGTCCGTGACGACGCCGTGCAGGCGTGCTGTCGGCGGGACGAACTGCCGCAGCGCGTCGAGGGCGGTGAGGAACAACTGGGCGGCGGCCAGTGCGCTGCGGCCCTCCCACGGTGACTTCGCGGCGTGCGCACTCACGCCGGTGAAGGCGACGCGCAGGTGCGCCGCGGCCAGCGAGTGCTGGGTGGTGACGGAGCGGTCGGCCGGGTGGAACATCATCGCCGCGTCCACGCCCTCGAACACCCCGGCCTCGGCCAGCCGGACCTTGCCGGCACCGCCCATCTCCTCGCCGGGCGTGCCGATGACGGCGACCGTTCCCGGGTGCGACGGCAAGGCCCGTACGACGGCGATCGCGGCCGCGGCGCACCCGGCTGCGATGAGGTTGTGCCCGCAGCCGTGCCCGACGCCGGGCAGCGCGTCGTACTCCGCCAGGACGGTGACGTACGGGCCGGGCCGGCTGCCCTCGTGCACGGCCACGAACGCGGTGTCCATCCCGCCCACCGCCTCCGTCACGGCGAAGCCGGCTTCCGTGAGCCAGCGGGTCAGCGCCTCCTGGGCGTGGAACTCGGAGAACTTCAGCTCCGGCCGCGCGTGGATCGCCAGGCTCACCGCCTCCATGCGGTCACGCAGCGCGGCGAGTTCAGCGGCCAGGGTCCCCAGAGGGGGCGGCGCGGTGGTGGGCATGTGGACCTCCGTCGTACGGGTCGAGCACCGGAACGTACGGAATGAGCTGTCACGGTGTGCGTCGAGACTGCGGCAGCCGTCGCATCGTCTGCCCGCGATTACCGCGCCCCAGGTAACCCAGGCGGACTGCGCTCTCCGGACGGACAGGATGCCTCCGTAACGAAGTGAATCCAGGGGTGTCGGCCCGGGTCCTGGCGTTTGACTCGGGACGCCGAACGTTGTGGAGGGGGAGCATGGGCTCGGAACAGGGACGACAGGCCTCCGTGCGGGATCGCGCGGAGGCACTCGGTCTCGGCGAGGAGCGAGGAAGTTACGCCGTCGCAGGACTGTGGGGCGCCCTCGCACAGCTCGCACGGCGGTTCCTGGCAGGGGTGTTCGTCGCCTTGCTGGTCTGTCTGGTCGTCCTCTCGTCGGGATTCCAAAAGGGCGTCATCGCGACGGGAGCCGTGATGCTCTCACTGTTCGGTCTCACGCTGGCCTGGCGCGGTCTCAGCGCCAGGTTCGGGCTGCGCAGGTGCTACCTCTACACGCGCGGTCTGGTGGTCACCAGCACCTTTGGCCGAGTGCGCCATGTGGTGGCATGGACAGAGGTGACCGAGCTGAAGTGGATGTCCAACCTGACGCTCCTCCTGGCTTTCCACCGATTCGAGATCGAACGGCGCGGTGCCGGGCGCGTGGCGTTCCTGGCTCTCGGCATCAACCCTCAACTGGTGGATGCCCTGCAGACGCAGGCGGGAGCGAATGGTGTCCGCTGAGAGCGGACGGCGAAGCCGACGGCCCTTCCTCGAGTGACTGTCTTCGAAGCTCGGCCGTAGAGGAGCGGCTCGGTGACCACGCGGGGTGACGCTCGTTCGGCTGCACCGTGTTCCGGAGAGGCTGGCGGGCGCGATGAGAGACGCTGAGGCTCGGTTGCGTTTGCCGACCGGTCAGGAGCGTCGGATCCGCTTTCTGGCCGGGCCCGATGAAGAAACGTCCGTGCCTTTCATCGGCGAGGGAACGGCACCGTTCTGAGTGCGAAGACGCTCGGTGGCGCGGCATGCTGATGAGGATCTTTGAGTGCGTCGGTACCTCTGCGACCGTAGGGCGAATTCGCCTGGTCCGGAGAGATGACAGTGCTCATGCAGGGGAGCCGGAGCGTGTTGTCCACGTCGCGGACCGTGCTTCAGGCGCCCGTTGACCGTCGGCGGGTCCGCCCAGGGTGGGCGGCTCGGCCGGCGTGAGAATCATGGCGACCAGGTGGTCGAGCGCGGCTGAGCAGCCGGGATCGTGGAGTTGTGTCTCTGGGGCGAGGGTGGCTGCGGTCCGGCGCAGTTCGAGCCAGCCAAGGTAGGCGGCGTAGGCGGCGAGTGCTCGGTGGCGGGCGCCCTGCGGGTCGAAGCCCAGGTCGGTGAAGACCTCGGCCAGGAAGGCCAGTCGGGCCTCGGTGACCCTGGCGACCACCTTGGCGATGGCCGGGTGGCTGGTCTGCGTGGCGAGGGCGGGCTCCAGACCGGCGATCTCCTCGCTGCCCAGGGCCTCCGCGAACAGGGCGCGGGCCCGGGCCCAGGCGTCGTCCAGGGCTCGGACGGCCGCCACCACCTCGGTGGTGGCGCGCAGTTCCCAGGTCTCCAGGGCTGCCACCAGCAGGGCCTCCCGGTCGGCGAAGTGCCAGTAGAAGCTGCCGCGCGTGACGCCCAGCTCGCGCGCCAGCCGGTCCACCGCTACCGCTGCGACCCCGCCGCGGGCCAGCGCCCGCAACGCGGCCATCGTCCAGTCGTCCCTGCTGACTTTGCCCTTTCCCATGTTCCGTACACTACTGCACGGAACATCCGTACAGTAGTGTACGGAACTGTCTCGGAAGGGGTGGCGGGATGAACCTGGTGGCATGGGTGCTCGGACCGGCGGAGTGTGAGCAGGGGCCACGACGGCCGGGCGCTGTATCAACGGCATGTGCCGGCCTGGGAGTTCGGGCCACGGCTGCCGTGGCGAGTGCGGGTCTGCTGGCGGCTGGGGCCCTGCACGCGGTGTGGGTGTTCTCCCCCTGGCCGCTGGACTCGCGGGCCGAGTACGCGGCCGCCGTGGTGGGGGTGGAGGAGTCGCAGCTGCCGTCCCGCCCTCTGACGCTGGCCGTCGCGGGTCTGCTGGGCGTGGCCTCCTGGCTCGTCGTCACCGGCGCCAGGCCGGCGAACCGTCTGGCTGCCTCGCGCCTGGTCCGGAGCGGGCTGTGGACGATCTGCGGTGTGCTGTCGATGCGCGGGCTGGGTGGCCTGGTCGTCTCGGGCTTCGCCCTGGGCGAGGCGCCGGCCGAGTTCCGGCACTGGGACCTGCTGCTGTACTCCCCGCTGTGCATCGTCCTCGGCGGCTTGACCGGCTACGTGACAGCCCGGACCCGGCGCCGCCGCATCAGCCCTCGGAGCCAAGCCTGACCCACCCTGCCCGCCCTGAAGGGCCCGACAGGTCGAGGCGGATCAACAGGACACGCCCCAAGGCAGGAGGGCACAGTGAACCCGGAGAGGGGGAGCCGATCAGCGTTCACATAACTGCGGACATGATCGCGGTCCACCCCGCTCCTTGAACACCTCCCGGTCGCCGGCGACCGGGACGTCGTACCTCTGCAGAGCCATGTGATCGGTCTCGCCGGAGGTCAGCACCCGGCGCAGCGAGGCTTTCAGCGTCGCCTCCCCGTCGGCCTCCGGATCGGCGGGGTTGCCCGGGAAGACGTGGCGCTTGAGAACCCATCTCCGAACTTCCCCTGATCGGTTCCATCAGGGGTCGTCTGGCGGGGGATGTCGTGATCAGGTCCATGCCTGGGTAGCGGCCGATGACGAAGCCCGCAGCTTCGTAGACCGGCTTTCCGGTCTCGCTGGCGTGCAGTTGGATGTAGTGGATGCCGGCTTCGTGGAGCCAGTCGACCGACGTGATGCCGCAACAGGCCCGGGCGGACATGCCCATCCTCATCGGTTCGACCGGCGGCACCGAGCGGCACTCTCTGGTGCTCGAACATGCCCTGCGGCCAATGTTCTCGTACCTGCACGCGATCGTCTCGCCCCGGCCCGCCTACGCCGCGACCAGCGACTTCGTCACCCGGACAGGCGCCCGGGAGAACGCATCACCGCTGCCGCCGCCGACTTCAGCCGCCTGCTGCGCGCATGCGGACATCGTGCACATCGCAAGATGGTCGACGAGGACCTCGCCCCCATGCAACGGCTGCTGGGAGAGACATGACCGACGCGTCTACGCTGCGACCTCCAGCTTGCGCTTCGCGCGGGCTGCCGGCTGTTGTCGTGCCACCGATGCCCACCGCGCCGCGCCCGTCCTCTGCATTGACGTCTGGGTGGTGGGGAGCACGTGGCCCGGGGCTGCCATCCGGGGCGGGCTGGGTCAGTGCTTGTGTGCGTGGTCCAGGTCGCTCAGCAGCCTTTCCAGGTCTGTCATGAGTGAGCCGTAGACGTGCCATGCGCCTGGTTTGGTGAGTCGTCCCAAGCCGACCATGTCGGTGATGGCATGGTGCCAGGTGAGGGTCTCCTCGATCGCTGTCCGCAGCCGTTCGCGAGGGGAGGCGTCGGAGGTGTCTGCGATCAGGTGGGTTTCGACGGACCCCTGGACGGCCGCGGCGGCCAGGTGCAGGGCCTGGGAGTACCGGTCGAGGAACTGTTGCCCCAGATGGTGATCGGCGTGCCCGTCGTGGGCGCTGTCGGCCAGGGTGCGGGCGATTCCGCGGACCTGGATCGCTATGCCGCGCAGCACCTTGAACGCATCGCTCTCCGTGTGCGCCGTGTTCCTGCGTCGCGTGTGCGCGACGCAGCGCGTGTTCCAGCGCAGGCTCTCGTCGGCCTGCTGTATCTGCTGCTCCGCGTGCGTGAGCCGCTTGTCCAGGGCGCGGGCCTGGTGCAGCCAGCCGTAGCCCTTCAAGGAGAGCTGTCGCCGGGCGAGGCCGGATCCCATGTCGTGCAGCAGTGAACCCAAAGCATCGGCGAGGTCACGCAGAGCGGAGTCGGAGTCGTTCAGATACAGCGGAGGCAGCACCAGGGCGTTCACCGCGATGCCCGCGACCGCGCCGGTGAGCGTCTGCAGTACGGGGTAAAAGAGGTGGCCCATGGGATCGGTGGCGGTGGCGGTCAATGCGATCACCGCCGTAGAAGCGATCTGGAGACGGTCGTCGGCGGTGCGGCGGGGACCGGCCAGGACCGCGATGAGAGCGATGACCGTGACGGCGCCCGCGGTCGGTCCGAGAAGCCGCGCGGCCGCGAGGGCGATGATCAGACCGGCGATCCTCGCCCCTACGCTCTGCGCCGCTTTCCTCACCGACTCGTACACCGTGGAGGCATTGACCATGAGCACGGCTGTTGCGACGGCGAGGTAAGGCTGGTTCTGAGGGACCCACGGGGCGACGACTCCCCAGGTCAGCAGGGCCGCGATGACCGTCTTGACCCCGTGCACCACATGATCGGCGCGCTTGCCTCGGAACCGGCGGGCGAGGGCGCGTACCGGTGCGGTGACCGTCAGCGCCGTACGCTCCACAAAGATCGTTGAATCTTGCACGACATCGATAGTGGCATCGTTTGCCCTTTTTGGCCGTGACGCCGACCACGGTCCAAAACGGGGGGTGGTAACCGCCAGGATTGCCCCCCGCGGCGGGCGGCGCGCCGGAGTGCAGGGCTGCATGGCGGGCGGCCCGGCATGGGCGATCGCGGGCCGGGTCAGGCTGGAACGGCACGCGAGAGGCTACGCCGCGATCTGTCCGCTCCTCCCCGAGCGCGTGTTTTGTCTCACGGAGATAGTTTATTGTTCAACCATGCGGCGGGTGCGTATGTTCTCTAGCGCAGTGGCACCGGCGGGTTCCACCGTTCGCAGTGACCAGGCCGCCGGGCTGCCCAAGGAGGAAAGATCATGAAGAAGATCATGTCGCGTGTTGCGCGTGCGGGCGTCTCCGCGGCGCTCATCGGGGGTGCCCTGTGGGCGGCCGGTGGTTCCGCGACTGCCGCCCCGTTCCAGGCGGACGGGCACATCAAGGCGGTCGCCGACGACAGCCAAAACCTCCCCGGTCACCAAGACCGGAACAACGGCTCCGGGTGCGCCGGTCAGCCGCGGGGAGCGCACGACCGCCCTGACTCCTGGGTCGCCGACCAGCTGGCCATGTTCGACCCCTGGATCAGCGACCAGTTGGCCATGTTCGTGTCCGTCGGCGGCCACGGTCGGTAAGCCGTCACGGACGGGCGGGCTACGGCGTTGGTGCGCCCCCGCCTTCCGGCCCAGATTCCTGCCGCTGACCGCGTGCGGCCCCCGCGCCGGCCTGACGCACACGCCGCCACCGGCGACTGAGCGTGTAACGCCCCGGCGTGGGGGCCCGGCACTGGCGTCGGTCACCGTCGCGAGCCCCTTCGGCGTCAGCGGGGTCGACCGTCTCTGACAGCACCATCCGGCTGCGTGGAACACCGGCGCCCGATCCGCCGGCACAGGAGGCGCTGCGCTGCACGATCGTCGCGCCTGTCCATGCCCAGGCGCGGCATCCGGCCCTGAAGGCTATGGGCGGACTTCTCACGCCCGGGGAAAGCCGTGGCCTGGACCATATCGTGCGGGTTAGGCATCCCGGCGGTGCGCCCTTCGGAGGCGCCGCGGCCCTTCGCTCCGGCGCCGCCTGCATGGGCCTACCTCCCTCTGCTTCCGCCTGGCGTGCATGGTCGCGCCACCAACGGGGTGGCCCTGTCGGCGTGCCCGGCGGCGCATACGCCGGTAGATGGGGGGTAGATCCGTTTTCCTGTCACCGAGTTGGTGGCCGCCGGGATGTGGCCGCCGTGGCGTCGGGAGGGTCGGCCATTGCCTGTGCGTGCCCCCTTTTCAGGGCACGCCAAGGCCTCCTGCCGGGGCCTGAGACGTCGCGCCGAGGGGGACGGGGGCGGTTCGGCACCGGAGGTGAGCGCCTGTCAGGTGCGCGGCAGCCACGCGGGGTCGGTGTGGTTCGCCGCGGATCTGCTGGACGCAAGTGCAGTTGCTCGGGCTTGAAGGGCCTGGCGGTCCGATCGTCAGAGGGATGATGAGGAGCTGTGCCGGCAGGTGTGGGCTGCAGGCACAGCTCTGTACGAAATGCGGGGTGCTTGTGTACGGGCTGGCGTCGCCGCCTTTTCGGTCGGGCGGTTCCCGTTCGGAGGGACTCGCAGCCCGACAAGTGCTGGATGAAGACGGGTTGGAGTGAGCGGACTTGGTGCCGGATGCATGCTCGTCACGGGCGAACGATCACAGGTGCTTTCAAGGCCGGCCCGTCCGGCGGGCCCAGAACCTGACGCGGGCTTCATGACCGCCCGAGGGGCTCACGGTGTCCCGTTGAGGAATCGAGCGAGGTGGGTGTCGAGATCCAGGGCCTGGGTCTCTTCAGTAGTCGGCACGAGCCGGTATGTCGAGCGCACCCACTGCTCGACCTCCGGGAGCGAGGCCATGAGGTGGGCGGACCCGTGCGGGGACGACAGCAGGAGGTGTACGAGCGCCTCGGCGCCGGTTCCTGTGGGCCAGATGCGCACGTCGCCGGTTCCGGTCGGAGCCCGGGTCCCTTCGGCGAGAAGGTCGCGCGCGAACACCCACGGGATTAGGCCCTGGACGCTGTCGTGGAAGAGGAGTTGAACCGCGAGCGGGTCCTGCGATCTGTAGAGCAGATGGGTGGGCACGACTATCCGCACGCCCGGAAAGGTCTCGAGTTCCATGTCGAGCATGCGGTCAATGCAAGTGGTCATGGTTTCGACGCGTTTCAGGATCGGGGCGCACCGGACCGGGCGATAGTGACGCGTGCCCGGAACCGGCGCTCGCCATTTGTGGGGTCAGCGGAAGACACTGCCGTCGAAGCCGTGGCTGTCGCTGATCACGACGATCCACATGCCGTGGTCCCACCGGTAGAGGCGGTGACCGTCATAGTGGTGGTGGTGACCGTGCTTGCTGCTGTACCACACCCGGGCTTCCCGCTCCCGGTGGCGGGGTCCCTCGAAGCGCCGATCGCCGCGGTGGTCCCCGCGGTACTCGTTTCCGTCGTGGCGGCGGTCGTACCTACTCCGCTCGCTCAAGTCCGCTACGCCGCCGTGGTCATTCCGCTCTGTACGGCGGTCCGCGTGCGGTGCGGCGTCTGCGGTGTGAGAGACAACGGCATGGCCGGCGGGAGGATTCGCAGCAGCCGAGGCGGTGGTGCCCACGGCCAGCAACGTGCCGGCTGCTGCGGCGAGAGTAACGGCCGTGGTGACGGCGCGGCGTCCGAATGCGTGATTCATGGACTTTCTCCTTGATGTGCACCGTGGCCCTGTAGGGCCCGGGCAATGCCCCGGGGTTGTGGGGCGGGAGCGACATTACTCCCGTTCGGTTGAACATTGAACCAAAATTCGTGTGACATGATTCATGCCTTTCAGGCTCTTTTCCTGGTTCGCCGGGTATCGGTCGGCACCCTCTCCGGTCACGGTGTTGCCAGTGGCAGCAGGCAGAAGCCGGTGCAGCAGACCGCGGCGACCACCGACGGCCTCATGATCGATATCCACCGCTGGACGGCCGCCTGAGGGGCGCCCGCGCACTTTAAGACCAGGGTGCGCACGCACGGCTCCTGCCGCCCTGCCCGGCCTCATCGCCGACGCGCACCACGCCGTTGCCTCCCGCCGCAACCTCGACCAGGCCCGGCTGTCCGCCGTGTACAGCCTCGCCTCCGCCGTGCTCATCAAGCTCGGCTCCCACGACCGCGCCCGGCTCTCCGCGGACCGTGCCCGCACCTGGGCCGAGATCTCCGGCTCCCCGCTCGCAGCCGCGGCCGCAGCACGGGAACTGGCCATCGTGCTGCGCCACCAGGACCAACACGGCGCCGCTCAGCGCCTGATGTCCTCGGCAACCGACGGCCTGGAGGCGAGCAGCCTGCGCACCGAGGCGGCGGCCGCCGCCTACGCGCAGATGCTCTGCGCCCTGGCCTACACCGCCGCCCGAGCCGGGCAGCGCAGCGAGGCCCTGGCGATGACCGATGAGGCCCGCCGCGCCGCCCGCCGCCTGCCCCAGGTCGCTCCACCCGGCCGGCTGTTCGTGATCAGCCCGGCCGGCGTCGACCTGTATGCGGTGGGCGTGCATGGGGCACTCGGCGACGCCGGCGCCGCCCTGGACGCCGGAAAGAACCTGCGGCCCGAGCAGTTCCCGACCGCCGAGCGCAAGGCCCGCCTGGGCACTGACATGGCGCGTGCCTGGTGGGCCTGGCAACGGCCCGAACAGACCACCCGCGCACTCCTGGACGCCTATAGGGCCAGCCCCGGTGAGGTCCGCGACCGGCCCGCGATCCGACACATCGTCTCCGAACTCGCCGAACGACACCCGCGCACCAGCGGCGTACGCGAACTGCACGCCGCAGTGACACGGGCCAGCTGACGCTCCACGTCAAGGGACCGGGCCCTCTGCATGTCTTACGGGAGGGCCGCGGGCGATGTGCCTTCGTCGGTCCAGTCTCCGGTGAACAAGGGCGTCACCAGGGTGGGCATGCTGCGCGGGATCTCCGTCGTCCAGGGCGGCGAGGAGTCGCCCTCGGCGTATGTCCACGCCGGTGGCTGCTGGAACGCGGGCAGACGAAGCCGCGGCGTCGACCAGGACCGCGCTCCGGACGCTCGCTGAAGGCGTTCCCCCCTGCCCGCACTGCTGGCCGGACCAAGCACTCGGGCACCCAAGCGGTCCCCGCTAGGATCCGGTCCGGCCGCACCTCAGGCACTGCTCCTCGGACGGCGTCCAGTCGTCTTCTTCGCCACGGTCTTCTTGGCCGGCTGCTTCTTCGCGGCCGCCTTCTTCTTCGGCTTCGGCAGCTCGTGCACTTCGGCAGGCCCGGCGTCGTCACCACGGGACGCCCTGGCCTTCGACACCGATTCCTGCAGTGCGGCCATG
>NZ_JAERRH010000052.1 GCF_016741855.1 Streptomyces musisoli
AAGTCAGACGATCTACCCCGTGACCTGCCGGTTTCCCGCGTCATCACTCCCCCTGGGCCGTCGTGGGGCCGTCATCGGTATCCGGGCCGTCCGCG
The DNA here is from genome assembly GCF_016741855.1 of Streptomyces musisoli. GTDB lineage: Bacteria > Actinomycetota > Actinomycetes > Streptomycetales > Streptomycetaceae > Streptomyces > Streptomyces musisoli. The sequence goes on from NZ_JAERRH010000052.1 coordinate 96, forward strand.
AACACTCGGTTCACCGCCTCGCGGGTCCGCTTCTCGCTGCTGGGCATCAGGTGGGTGTACGTCCGGAGGGTGAAGCCCGGGTCATGGTGGCCCAGGTACTCGGAGAGCGCCTTGATGCTCTCGCCCGCATCTAGGAGGACGGAGGCATAGAAGTGCCTCAGCGCGTGCATTCCGCTCGCCCGACCAAGAGGGACGCCCGCTGCCTCAAGAGCTGGGCGCCAGGCCCCGCGGTTGAAGTCGTTGCGGTTGATCGGACGGCCCTGGTCCCGATGGAAGATCAGAGAAGCAGCCACCGGTGCTCCGTCGACAGCGCGCCAAGGCAGCGTCACGGAGGCCGGCGGATGCTGACTGATGTGCTCCTCGATCGACCGAGCGACGCTCTCGGGCAGCGGGACCGTCCGCTCCTTGGCTCCCTTGGGCGGCGCGAACACCGGCCGGTTGCGGATCAGCTTGACCTGCCGCACGACGTGAACCACGCCGTCGATGAAGTCCACGTCTTCCACCGCCAGGCCCAGGACTTCACCCTGGCGCAGGCCGCATCCGCCAGCGAGGTCCACCATGGCCCGGTACTGCTCGGACAGCGCCGAGCGGACCGCGAGAACACGCTCGCGCTGCCAAGGAACGATCCGACGAGGGTCGAGCTTCGGCGCGCGGACAGATGACGACCGGCAGGGGTTTTCAGGGATCAGACGGTCGTCCACAGCCGCTGTCAGCATGGTGGAGAGATTGGCGAAGATCACCCGCTGATAGGCGGGTGCCACTCCCCCGTCGTGTAGCTTCCGCAGCCACTCGCGGATGTGCGTCGGCCGGAGTGAGCCCAGCGTGCGGCTGCCCAAGTAGGGCAGGACGTGCAGGCGGATGCGCTGCTCGGTGCCCACGAAGGTGCCGGGGTCCATGGTGAGCGACGCCAGCCACCGTTCGGCGTGCTGCCGCACAGTGAGGCGACCGGCCTGCGGATCGATGTACTGCCCGCGCGCCATGTCCGCCTCGACCTGCGAGAGCCACTGTTCAGCGAGCCGCTTCTGCCGGTCGGGGAAGCTTTTCGACTTCTCGGTGCCGTCCGGGCCGACGTAGCGCGCGCGGTAGCGCAGGCCGACGCCGTATCGCTCGGTCTTGACTTTGACGACCTTGCCAGTGGGACCAGGCTCGGTCTTGTACCAGCGGTCTTGAATGTGCCCGGCCATCAGGCTGCCTCAGCCTCTTCAAGCTGGGAGTCCACCCAGGCCCGTACGTCGTTCGGGTCGAAGCGCAGGTGCCGGCCGACACGGAAGCCGCGGGGGCCGGTGTGCTTGCGGCGCCACTGGTAGACCGTCTCGACGCTGGGGAGCTCGAACATCTCGACCAGGTCCTCGGGGGTCAGGAACCGGTTCGGCAGCTCTGAGGCCATGGTCAGCACTCCCTTTCGTTGAAGAGTTGGTCGCGTAGTGCTTCGCGGGCGGTTTCGCGGTTGAGTTGGAGGTCGCGGGCGATGGTGGCGGCGAGGGCGGATTCGCCGGGGGTGTGGCCGTGGCCGGCGTACTGCCAGTCGGCCAGGACGAGGACGGTGTCCGGCTCCTGGTCGTCGAGGCCGAGGGCGGCGTGTTCCTGTGCGGCGCGGTAGTCGGCGCGGGCCTGGCGGAGGGCGCCGAGGGTGGTGGAGTAGCGGCGGGACTTGGAGGAGAAGTGGCCGCGGAAGCCGAGCATGTGCGCCCAGGCCCACAGGCGTCGGTCCGGATAGAGCGGGTCGAGCAGTTTGCAGGCCTCGATGAGGCGGCGGGTGTGGTCGGGGACGCCGTGGCGGTCGAGTTCGGAGAGTTCGCCGATGCGTCGGTCGAGGGTGCCGGTGTTCTCGGCGGCTTTGGTGGCGTACTTGGCGACGTAGGAGGCGACGGCCTGTTCGGTGATGTCGGAGCCGTCCCCGAAGGCCTTCACGGGGCGGACGTCGAGCTGTCGGCCCCAGCGGAAGGTCCGGGCGGGTTGGTCGGCGGCGGCCGGGACGGAGACCGAGGTGTAGGCGTGCGCGGCGGCGGCCCGGATCGCGTCAGTGAGGAGGTCGACCGTGGCCCAGGTCGGCGGCGGGGTGCCGGGGCCGTCCGGTCCGTCGATGCGGATCACCGCATGGAAGTGCAGGGCCCCGCGCTTCTGGAACTCCGCGACCTTGCCGTACGACAGCCGGGCGCATTCCTTCAGTGCCCGCTGTGAGAGGCCGGCGCGGGCGGCGACCTCTCGGCGGAGCCGGTTGGTGAAGCGCTGCCAGAGCTGTCCGGCGTGGTTGTTGAACAGCACTGCGCCCGCGTAGTCGTACGTGTCCGGGTCGAGGGCGGTGCCGAGTGCGGGGTCGTCGGCGGCGTGGCGGGTGCCGCAGCGGCAGACGCCTCGGTCGGGCCGGTTGTGCACGCGGCCGAACGAGGGTGCGGTGAGGGTGGCGAAGACGCGGGGGTGGTCGCGGACGGTGGCGGGGATGTCGCGGCGGTCGTCCCCGGCGAGGCCGGCGCGGATGAGGTGGTAGGTGTCGCCCGCGTAGGTCCAGGCGCAGGACGGGCATCGGGAGGCGCGGCGGTTGCCGCAGGCGAGGCGGAGGCGTCCGCCGGGCTCGTTCTCGGTGGAGTAGTGGTGCAGGGTTTCGCCGGTGGTCTTGTCCTTGTGCAGGACCCAGCCGGTCAGGTGGATGGGGTCGGCGCAGCCGCCGGTGCGGCGGATCTGCTCGTGCCAGCGGTGGTAGTCAGAGGCCGAAGCCACCCTCAGCAGGTCGCCGAGGGTGGCACGGTCGAGCAGCTGCTCAGGCACGGGCGCCCTCCGGGAAGCGGCGGACGGTGGCGGTGCCGGTGCCCTGGCAGGCCGGGCAGTGGGCGGTGATGGTGCGCAGGCAGCCGCGAGAGTCGCGTCCGCCGAGGGTGATTGCGGCGGAGGCGAAGCCGTCGCAGGCCGGGCAGATCCTCGGCGGGGGCGGGGTGCGGTGGGCCATGATGGTGGTTCCTTTCGATTGCGGTTGGAAGGAACGGCCCCGGGTGGCGGCGTGCTTTGGCGGCTTGTGCGCCACCCGGTGGCCTCTCAGCGAGGGGTGCGGGAGCCCCGGCGGGTACGGCCCTTGGTCGCGTACATGGCCGCGTCGGCGGCGGCGAGCGCGTCCGTGAGGAGCGGCACCGCCAGCTCCGCGACGGGGCAGACGCCGACCGAGGCGGCCAGCGGGAGCGACGTCCCGGCGTAGGGCAGCGGCTGGTGAAGTGCGGCGGTCAGCGCGTCGAGGTCGACGGCGGCCAGGTCCCGGATCACGGCGACGAACTCGTCCCCGCCCAGGCGACCGGCGGTGCCGTTGCGTCCGCACCAGGTGCGCAGCCGGGCGGCGATCTCCACCAGGGCTGCGTCCCCGGCGGCGTGGCCGTGGGTGTCGTTGAGGGTCTTGAAGTGGTCGAGGTCGACCAGGAGGACGGCGGCGGTCGGGTGCCGGCGGATGCAGTGCTCGGCGCGGGCGGTCCATCCGGCGCGGGTGAGCAGGCCGGTGAGCGGGTCACGGCGGGCGGATACGAGGCGGCGGGTGAGGATGCCGCCGTGCACGGCCCAGCCGAGTAACGGCACGATGTTCGCGGCCATGTGCAGGTTCATGTCTTTGTCCCTTGGCGATGGCGGTTGGCTTGGCGGAGCCCGGTCCCGGGAGCGGCGGCGTGCTTGGCGGCTTGTGCGTCGCGCCTGGGACCGTTCAGCGGCGGTGCTGCGAGGTGATGAGTGAGCGGATGACCAGGGCGCAGACGGCGACGGATGCGCCGGTGATGGCGACCGCCAGGAGCATGGAGACCAGGACGGCGCCGACGACCAGGACCACGGCCGTGCCGCCGCCGACGAGGGCGAGGACGGCGCCGGGGGTGAGCTGGACGGTGGGCCGGGAGGGGACCTGGGGGGCCGGAATCGGGGCGGGCGTCGGGTGGTGCTGGACCACGGTGGTCGGCTCGATGACGGCGGGCGGGGAGACGAGTCCGGTCGGGGTGGGCATGGTCGGGATCTTCGGGCGGAGCATGGCGGTTCTCCCTTCGCTACTTGGTGAGGGCGGTGTCGATGGCGGGGGCCAGGACGCTGTCGGCGAGGAGGTAGCCGCCGAGGAGGAGGACGGCGATGAGCCAGGCCGGCGGGCGGATGAGCTTGACGCCGAGGTAGCCGACGACGGCCAGCGCGAACCAGAGCGGGACCTGCATGGCGGTGTCTCCTAGCGGACGCGGCAGCGGTGGGTGCGGGCGGCGAGCTGGGCGGCGGTCTGGCTGGAGTAGTCGGCGGACCAGCCGCAGCGGTCGGCGGTGCAGACGGCGGTGTACTTGGTCCGGCCGTTGCGGTCGCGGTGGGTGCCGATCTGGACGGGGCCGATCCGCATCAGGGAGTGGAAGTTGTCGCGGGCGGGCATGTCAGTCGCTCTCCTTCCGGGTGGTGGTCGGGTCGGGGAAGCTGGCACGAATACCGGCGGCGGTGGCCGGGTCGGTGGTGCGCCGGGCGGCTTCCTCGGCCAGCAGGTGGGCGAGGTAGGGGCGGCCGGTAGCGGTCATCTCCCTGGCGCCGTCGAGGTAGTCGGCAGCAGTCAGGTCGGCGGGGTCGGAGGTCATCTGTCGTCCTTGCTTCCGGGTCAGGCGAGCTGGGCGGCGATGGCGTCGGCGAGGTGGGGCGGGACGCCGAGGCGGGCGCGCAGGGTGTCGGTGTCGATGGGGGCGCCGGTGCGGTCGCGGTAGTCGGCGGCGACCTTGCGGGCGTGGTCGACCAGGACGGCGGGGACCGCGGGCACCGGGTCGGCGACCGGGAGCGCCGCCGGTTCCTCCGCCGGGGCCGGGGTGGGCTCCGGGTCCGGGGCGAGTTCGGGGGCCGGTTCGCGGTCGGCCGCGATGTCGGGATCCGGGGCCGGGGCGGGTGCCGGCGGTTCGGTCGTCGGTTGCTTGGCCGAGTGGGCGAGAAGGGTGCCGCCGAGGAAGGCCAGGGCGGGCCATCCGGCGATGCCCAGGCGCAGCAGGGCGGGCGGGTCGGTCAGGTCGAGGAATCCGGCGGTGGCGACGTTGGCGCCCAGCGAGGCGAAGAGGGCGATGAGGAACCAGCACCAGGCCAAGCGGGACGGGCCCTCACTGCGGAGCCGTCGCCAGGCGGCGACCAGGAGCAGGTCGACGGAAACGGGGTAGGCCCAGGCCTTCCAGCCGTCCTGTCCGGCAGCGGCGGCCAGGTCGTGCAGGTGGGCGAAAGACAGCGCTCCGGCGATGACGGCCTGGACCAGGACGGCGTCGACGCGCAGGCCGTGACGGGCGGCCATCAGGACTCCTCACCGGTCGGCGGCTGCGGGAGCGAGGCGGCCAGGGACGGGCTGACGGCGTCGACAAAGTGGAGGTCGGCGCCGGTGGTGTCGGCGTAAAGGGCGAGTTGGCCCAGGAGCAGGACGGTGCGGGCGAAGTCCTCGCACTCGGGGCACATGGCGTCAGTCCTCCGGAGTGTCGTCGCCGGCGGTCTCGTACCAGGGGCAGTCGCGTTCGTCGTGGTCGGTACCGGTCTCGGCGCCATCGAGGTCGCCGCAGTGCTCGCAGAACATCGGGAGGGCCTTTCTGGGATCAGGCATGGCAGGGGTAGGACCTGGCGCGAAAGCGGTCGCGCCCGCCGGGGAGCGGGGTGGTCAGGCCGTGGCAGGCGCCGTCTTGGACACCGACACTGCGGTTGCAGCGAGGGCGGTCAACTCCGGCCGGAAGGGAGTCAGCTCAGGCAGGTCCGGTGTGCGGTCGGCATGCCGGTTGCAGGTGTTGACGGCCTGCCGGAGCGAGGTGTGCGGGGCGCGGATGCGGTGCCAGCCGCCGGTGGAGTCCCCGGCGATGGCGAGTCCGCGCAGTTCGGCGGGGATCTGGATGGCGGCCATGACGGCGTCCGGGGAGATGTCGCCGAAGGCCATGTTGGCGCTCGTCTCGTCGTTGACGCGGTGGGCCGTCCGGCCGGTGAGCTGGGCGCGGAGCATGGTGATGCCTTTGCCGAGTTCGGAGCCGAAGCGCTGACCGCAGATCTCCAGGTAGATGCCGGCGGCGCGGCCGAGCTGGGCGAGGCGGACCAGGGCGGTGATGATCCGGTCGCGGCGCTTCTCCTCGTCCTTGCCGGCGAACAGGGCGAGTTCGGCGACCTCGTCGACCAGGACCACGACCGGAACTGGCCGCAGGTGCTCGGGCAGGTCCCAGATGTCGGCGGCTATCTCGGCGTCCGGGACGCCGGCGGTGATGCGCTGTTCGGCACGGATGAGCTGGTAGATCCCTTCCATGCGGGTCACGAGCGCGTCGAGCAGCTCGGCGGCGGTGTCGGGGTTGTCGGCGAGGGCGGAGAACCGGCGGGCCAGCGGGAACAGCTCGACTCCTTGCTTGCAGTCGATGCCGACCAGGGCGACGTCCATCGAGGCGAGCCCCGCGACCAGGTTGCGTTGATAGACGGACTTACCCGACTCGGTGGCGCCGAGGGTGAGGGCGTGCGGAACGGCACGGTAGTCGCGGTAGTGCACCGAGCCGTCCTCGCGCAGGGCGACCGGAATCCGCATCGGCCGGGTATCGACCTTGGCGGGCATCTGCACCCGCTTGAGGACGTCGTAGCCGGTCATCCGCACTTCCACGACACCGGAGCGCAGCTCACGCGAGGTGACGCCGTACATCGAGAACGAGTGGCGCAGCCGGTCCGAGGCAGCGGCGACGTCGAAGGCGTCCTGGCCGGGGCGCAGTCCCAGCCGCAGGATCAGGCCGGTCCGGGTCGGGCTGAACCGCAGGATGCGCGGTGGGCGGGACTCGGGGACCGGCCGGTTGGCCATCCGGGCTAAGGTCAGTCGCCAGCGTGAGGGCGGGACGGTCAGCCCGCAGGCGTCCATGACGGAGGCGTAGCGGATCAGGACCCGCAGGCTTGCCAGAGTGACGCCGAAGGTCAGCCAGTACCAGGCGGGGCGCCGCCACCGCAGGAGACCCGCAGCGGCGACGACCAGCACCAGAGCGACCGTGAACGCGGCCATGATCAGGCCGCCTTGGAGTTCGCGGCGGCGGCGAGGGACGTGACCGCAACGGCGCGGAAGGCGATGCCGTGGCGCTTCTGGCCGTTGAAGTCGTTCTCCCACGGCCGGGCGATCAGGCCCGTGAGCGCGACCGGGGTACCCATGGTCAGCTCACCGGAGATGCCCGGTTCGGGGACGGTGATGGACAGGATCTCCACCTCGTCGTTGGCAGCGAACATCACGTCGACGGTCATCAGCTTCGCGCCGGTCTCGACGTCGGTGGCGATCTCGCCGGTACGGCGGTCCTTGACCTTGGGCTGCGGGGTCTTTGCAACCATCACGGTCGCGGCGGAGGTGTCGACGGGGATCTGACGCATGAGCGCGCTCCTCAAGACTCGAACTTGACGTACTTAGTACGTCGACTCGCTACGAGAGTGCACCTAACCTACTTAGTACGTCAAGTGCTTCTCGACGGGTGTCGGTTGAATGTGCTGCACTTAGTGCGACAAGCACTGAGAGGGGCTATGGCCGAGTTCACCGGGCGGGCGAAGTACCTGGAGATTGCCGACGACTTCAAGAGGCGCATCCGGCAGGGAGAGCTGGAACCCGGCACCAAGCTGCCGTCCGAGACCGAGCTGATGAACGACCACGACGTCTCGCGGACCGTGGCCCGCCAGGCGATCTCACGTCTCCGTGAAGACGGCTACGCGATCTCCCACCAGGGCAAGGGCAGCTTCGTCACTCTTCCCGAGGAGCCCCGCCAGACGAAGCACAGCCCGGAGTTCGAGGAGATCGCCGCCTATCTGTCCGACGTACGGCGCGAGGTGCGTCGGCTCGCGGAGCGGATGGATCAGCTTGAGCAACTGGTGCGTAAGCAGCCGCAAGACGGCTGACCAGCTCGTCGGCACGGCGTGCGATGACGTTCACCTCCTCGGCCAGCTCCTTCACTTCTCGGGTCAGCTCCACCACTTCGGCCGGCGTCAGCGGCATCGTGGCTCCTTCGTCGCTTGTTCGGCCTGGCGACCTCTCGGGGTAGCTACGACGCTAGGGGCGAGGCGGCGCACTACCCCGGAAAATTCCTCCGGGGTCCCATAGGGAGATGGGAAGACGCTCTAGCCATGCGAGGAATGACGACGAACCTGACGATCGGTGAACGAGTCGCTTGGTACCGCCGAAGGCGGGGGATCTCCCAAGAGGTCCTGGCCGGACTGGTGGGCCGCACGGTGGACTGGCTGAGCAAGGCGGAGAACAACCGGATCGAGCTGGACCGGCTCTCCGTCATCAAGTCGCTCGCCGACGCCCTGGACGTGACGCTCGGCGACCTGCTGGCTGAACCCACCCTCCTGGAGTGGACGTCCGACAGCGGCACCCGCACGGTGCCGGCACTCCGCTCAGCCCTCATGAACTACCGCCAGTTGACACCACTGTTGGGCGTCGCCACCGAAGGCGAGCCGACGTCGCTCGACGAGCTGAGCCGCAATGTCGCAGAGGTCTGGGACGCCTACCAGGAATCACGCTATGGCTTCGCGACCCGGCGCCTGCCGCTGCTGCTGGCCGACGCACTCATCGCTGCCCAGTCGTACCAGGGCCGGGAGCGAGAGCGGGCACACGAGTTGATGGCTATGACGTACCAGGGCGCGGCCATGGTACTGACCAAGCTCGGTGAGGCCGACCTGGCATGGATCGCGGCTGACCGCGGCTTGGCGGCAGCACAACAGTCCGGCAACCCGGTCGTCACCGGTTCTCTCTTCCGATCCGTCGCGCACTGCCTGCTGTCCAACGGCCGGTTCGATGCAGCCGTTCAGCTGGTCGGGGACGCGGGCGAGTACCTCCGGCCGGGTCTCCAGGAGGCGACGCCCGAGTTCTTGTCCATTTACGGGACTCTATTCCTGGCGGGGTCCATGGCCTCAGCCCGTGCGGACGACCGGGCCACGACGCGGACCTTCCTGGACGAGGCGAAACGGGTAGCCGACCGCCTCGGCACCGACGCCAACCACGTCTGGACCGCCTTCGGGCCGACGAACGTCGCCATTCATCGAGTGGCCACGGCGGCCGAGCTGGGCGACATGCAGGTAGCGGTCGACCTTGGTCCGCAGATCGACACGACAGGACTGCCGACGGAACGCCGTACGCGACACAACCTCGAAGTAGCTCGGGCCCTCAGCTCCCACAACCGCATGGACGATGCGCTCGCCAAGGTCCTCGAAGCAGAGAGCTGGGCACCGGAGCAGGTGCGGAGCCACTACCTGGCGCGGGAGCTGGTGCTCACCTGGGTGCGAGGGCAGCGCGGCCGGCCGAGCCGGAACCTGGCGGACCTGGCCGACAGGCTGCGCGTGGTCTGAGCTGGGTACCCTCGGCTGCATGGCGCCGAATGCACACGAAGCGAAGATGGCGCACCCGCGTATGGCAGCGGGTGTGCTCTTCTTTGATGCCGCCGGGCGGGTCCTCATGGTGGAGCCCTCCTACAAGGACTACTGGGAGATCCCCGGCGGGTACGTCGAGATCGGCGAGTCCCCGTTGCACGCCGCCATCCGTGAGGTCCAGGAGGAGCTGGGGATCACACCGCCCATCGGGCGCCTGCTCGCGGTCGACTGGGCCCCCAACGAGGCCGAGGGCGACAAGGTGCTGTACCTGTTCGACGGCGGCCAACTTAGCCAGGACCGGTTGGCAAGCGTCAAGCTCCAGCCGGAAGAGCTGAAGGGCTTCGCCTTCGTCTCTGCGGACCAGCTGGCCGAGCGGACGATCCCACGATTGGCCCGACGTATCAGGGCGGCTGCCGAGGCCAGGGCCAGTTCCACTCCGGTGTACTTGGAGCACGGCGAGGAGCCGAAGAGCCGGGCTGCATGATCGATTCCTCGATGCCAGGTCACTAGCGCGGTAAGACTTTCCCTACATCATCAAGGCCCGCGCACGGCGCGGGCGCGCGCCGCCTTATCGGCGGGGCCGCCGCCCTGTCTTCGCCAGCGGCGGCCCCGCCCGGCGGCGCGCTGCGTGCATGCGGACAGAGGTAGGAAAACCCCCTGTGGCTGAGGCCGGTCGGCTCCACGGCTTTAGGCAGCCAATTTGGCGCGAGCCTCGAAGATCATGGCCCAAAATCGGGCACTAACGGGCAGGCTCACAAACCTGCCCGATCCGCTGGCTAGCGTAATGGGCCATGATCACTCGCGCCAAATCAGCTCCAGCCCAAAGCCGCTCCGCCGACCTCACACTTTAGGGGCCATCTCATTTCTTCGCTGTGAAATGTGCAGTAACTTTCGATGCATTTGCGAAGCGTTCAACGATAGTTGGATCGATCGACACACTAACGATGGCTGCAAGCATGAGGAGGAATGAACCAACGGTGGGGCTATTGGTTTTACCCAGCCAGCCGAATGGGTCCATGAGCACGACGTAGGCGGAGCCAATCATTAGACTCAAAGCTATCAGATGCCGCGTAATTCTTAGCATCCTACGTCGCAGAAGCTCTCGCCCAGACACTTCCGATACTAGCAGCTCCCAGTCACCTCGACTTGCATCAAGCAAAGCAGCTGCAAAAGCCTGACTCATTTCCTCCAACCGTTCACCCCCTATTGATGCTACGGTTTTCCATCTGCGAGCTGAAGCTGCTATACCCTGACCAAGATCGGCGACTGCACTGTCCGCAATGTGATCTCCGACTTTTAGACTCCGTCTCCAATTGCCCTCGGCTACATGAGCGACCCGGTCCAGGCATCGCAGCATGTTTCTCCGCTCGTCGCTTGCTATATAAGGCCGAAAGCCTTCCGTTGCGCCATTAGCTCGATCGAGCGCAGCTTGCGACCAGCTCGCCAGATTCAACAGCTCTAGCAGCATGCGAGAGGCAACAACGGCGTCCGCTGGCTCCTTAGGCCCAGCCCTGTAAAGTAAAGAACTGCCAGCAGAGATGATGAAGGCAGCTACAACGAGGGCCAGAAACCACTTTAGGGCGTAGACCGCACACAGGTCGGCGTGAGCCATCACGTCATGATACTTTCGCGGAACGTGTTCCTTTTGACGCGATACCTGCTGTCTAAGATCACGCTGCCACCGGCCCTCAAAAAGCATGTAAGCGACACCAGTCATGACAGCAGCTCGCCATAACTGAACCGACTTAGGTAAAGTTGCGCGCAGCAGTGCCAATATCCTCCCATGGAGTGCCATAAGAAGAGCCAGCAGAACAAAGGCAGCCAGCATCCCACCGGCTCCGATCTCCTTGAAGTCGTCTTCCTGAACCAGCCACGGCCAGACCCATCCCAGAGGGAAGATGACAACCAGAAATATGATCGGAAAAACAAAAAAACCGTGATCTTCAACGAAGTCATCAAGGACTAGTGACCAGCTCGCGCGGGAATTGTCAGTCCAGTGCGCAGCACGAATCGCCTCCGCAACCACTGTTGCATCTTCAGCATCAAGGGCTTTTAGCTCATGCACTCGACTGGCCTGAATTCGCGCATTTAGCCTTAGCCGCTCCGCTCTCTTTTCGGGCAGATCGACTATCCCCTGAAGCTGCCCAGAAAACCAAAGTGCGATTACTTGCCGAATGGTCTCTGGAGGGTCACCGTCTGGATGGGACGATTGCCACCAGTCAATTGTGTCACGTCGAATGGCACTACGCAGTCGCGCCAATTCACGTCGCAAGTTCGGCTCAGGTGGTCGATTCGCCTCTACCATCTTTCAATCTCCCCCTCAGGCCTACCGGCGCTCTGCCTGATCCAGAAGCCCCTGCACCAACCTCAGTGTCGGCCAGCCTAGCGACGACCACTGTCACCTATCAGCGATATTGACGAGCGCAGCCCACGACGAAATGCAACGGCCGGTGGTGCCGAGCCGCTCATGGACACGCAAGCGCCCTCCCGGGCCGTCCTCGGGCCGTGGAAGGGCGCTCAATAGTGACCAACGCCGCCAGATGCCGACGGCGCAGCAGCAGGTCAGGGCGTTGATCGATTAGACGGCCGCAGGTCACGGCCGCCAATGGTCAGTTTGTGGCTGAGCTGAGCCATCGTCTCCTGAGCGAGGGCGTGCCGCTGACCGCTGCGTGGATGGCATGGACGGCCGACGGTAGCCACTCCCAGCGAACACGCGTGGCATCGGCGGGAGCTCGCCCGCCGGCAGTCACGCCTACTGGGCCCGCCCATGGGATATCGCTCGAACCCAGGGACAGACGCTGCGAAACGCCCGATACTGGGTGCAGCTGAGGGGAGGGGCTTTAGTGATGTTGAGACAGTGGGCACAGCGGCGTTACGACAAAGCTCAGGCGGAGTACTGGCAGAGCATTGAGCCCGTGCTTGAGCCTGGAGAACGGAAGATTGCCAGTGCGCCCGCACGGAACCTGTGGGACGCCCCTCAGGATGGCGTCCTGTTCCTCACGGACCGAACCATCTACTGGGGTGCCTGGCTGGGACAGGGGAGGCAGACCAGGCCCATGTTCGCGCAGGATCTTCGAGAGTGTCCGAGCGCACGCATCGGCGAGCAAGGCACGTTGGACGTAGCAGTGAGTGGTGAGCACGTAGGGTCGTTCGCTTCGTTCGCGCCAGCCCCCGGTGCCCAGTGGAGCTTCACCGAGTTCTGCAAGAGCTTCGGCCAGGCCATGGCGAACAGCAAGGAGCTGCCACCGGCCACCGAGACCCCCCTCTAGCGACTTGGCAGGCTAGGCAGCCACGGTGGACGAGGCCCGGCAGGAAGCCAGGTCCCGCCGCGAAGTCCGGGCCGTCCCTGGGCCGTGCGAGGCTGCCCGACGCCGACCGACAACGACAGAAGCCCACGGCGTCTGAACTGGTCAGAGCCGTGGGCTTCGTCAGCCTCGCTGGTGGGCGAGAGCAGTGATCAGTAGACCGGC
>NZ_JAERRH010000053.1 GCF_016741855.1 Streptomyces musisoli
GCTGCGGGCAATCCACGGCCAGCTGACCGGAAGGCGTGATGACCCGCACCCCACGACCGGCGGTCGAAGCGATACTCGCCGTTCTTCCCGAACCCGCTCCCCACGCGCGCGACGCGGTCGTCTTCCATCCCGAGCGGGCGGAGCCGGACTGCCGGACCGGTTGCATCGGCGGATGACTGCTGTGGCCGGGTGACGAACCGTGGCCCGAGTGCTCCTGCGGGGGAGTCAGAACAGGTCGCGGTACTGGTTGAAGCCGCTGCCGATCTCGACGCGGGGCTTGAAGGGCGCGGCCGCCCTGCCCGTCCCCCTGTGCAGCCACAGGGTGCCCCGGGGGTCGCGGGCGAGCAGGTCGCTGTGGCCGTCGCCGTCGACGTCACCCGTGGCCACCAGCTTGTTGAACCGGTTCCAGCCGGCACCCACCTCGACGCGGGACGCGAACGGTTTGTGCGGATCGCCCGTGCCCTTGTACAGCCACAGGACACCGCGCTTGTCCCGGGCGACGATGTCCGACCTGCGGTCGCCGGTCAGGTCACCCTTGCCGGTGACCTGGGTGAACCGGTCGAAGCCGGTGCCGACCTCGACGCGCGGTGCCAGCGTGCCGTCCGCCCTGGTCTGGAAGCGCCAGAGGACACCCTGCCTGTCGCGGGCCAACAGGTCGGGGTGCTTGGCGTGGCCCAGGGTGCCCGGGGAGAAGGCGACGTTGTACCGCCCCCAGCCCGTGGCGACCTTCTTGAGGCGGCCGCCGCGCCAGAGGTTCAGCGTGCCGTCGTCCATGACCTGGTACGCGCCGTCCTGCCAGCCGGTCAGGTCGGGGTCGATCGACACCTCGTACCTGAGGTGCGGCCAGACGGCGACGCCCGACCGGTCGTCGAAGCCGCCCTTCCCGTCGGGCATGTAGACGTACATCTGGCCCGACGGCAGGATCCCGGTGAGGTAGAAGAACGGCGCGGCGGGGGTGGGCCGGTGCCGACCGGCCGCGGCGGCACTCCGGGTGACGTCCTTGGCCGGACCGGCCGCCGCAGGCGCGTCGGCCAGAGCGGTGCCGGCGGTGACGCCGACCAGGGCGACGGCGATCGCCGAGGTGGCGAGAGGCGACAGGGCGCGTGCACGCCGGGAAGACTGGGTCACGTATGACTCCATGAGGTATGCGGAATCAGGCGGCGCGCGCAGCCGGGTGTGGGGCGCGCCCGCATCATTGTCCGGATCTTTGCACGTCTGTCCCGGTCGTTTTCGAACGGGGGTGCGGAATGCGAAATTCCGACCTGGATGGCACCAGAACGACCACAACCGCCGGCACGGAGCGACTCAAGTCCTGTGGCCACAAGGCCGCCTGGACCGGCGGCCTCCACCAGGGGCCGGGGCACGGGAGTGGTCCGGGAGGAACGAGCGCGGTCAGGCCGGGCGCCGGACACGCAACGGTGCGTAGACCAGCAGGGCCGCGAGGAACGCCACGGGGTAGGCGAGGTCGGCGTCGTGCAGGGCACGGGCGACCGGGCCCACGTACAGGCTGGTGCTCATGAACGGCACCGCAACGGCGAAACCGACGACGAACGCCGCGAGAGCCGGCCACCACGGCTGCGGCTTCGCCTCCTCCGCCGCCAGGTCGACCGGCCGGCCGCCGCGCGCCCGCCCTCGGGCCACCCAGTCGACGATCACGATCGCGACGAACGCGGGGATCCAGTAGCCGACGAACAGCAGCACGTTCTGGAAGCGGGCGGTGGTGTCGGCGGCGTGCATCCACAGCACGAGCGGGAAACCGAGCACCGCGGCGAGCGCGGCGGCGACCGGCCGCGGCAGCCGCATACCGACCGTCTGAAGCGCCAGCGACCCGCTGTAGTCGTTCATGGCGTTGCTGCACAGCGCCGCGAGAGCGATCGCGAGGAGCCCGCACGCGCCGAGCGCGCCGCCGCCGAGCAGCCGGTCCACCCCGCGGGCGGTCTGGTCGGTGAACTGCGCGGCACCCCACAGACCGAGCGCCTGCACCGCGACGAAGGACACGCCGACACCGAGCAGGGTGCACCAGAACATCCGCGGACGGGACGCCGTCCGCGGCAGGTAGCGGCTGAAGTCGCTGGCGTACGGCGCCCACGACAGGGCGAGACTCAAAGCGATGGTGCAGGTCAGCACGAACGCGCCCGCCCGGTCGGCGCCCTGTACGGTCGCGGCCGTCGCGGGCTGGGTGCCGTGCGCGAGCTTCACCGCCAACGCGACGAGCGCGGCGGCGAGCGCGAAGGTCATCACCGTCTGCAGGCGGTGGATCGCCTCGTACCCGATCACGCCCAGCGCACCCTGGGCCGCCAGCATCACCAGGACACCCAACCAGAACGGCCAGCCGAACAATTGGGCCAGCGCGTCCCCGCCGAACAGCCCGATCAGCGCGTCCCAGGCGATGGACGACAGCCACTGCAGGACACCCGGCAGAGCGACCGCCCGTCCGAAGGCCAGCCTCGCCAGCGGCAGCTGGGCCGCCCCGGTCTGGCTGCCCCAGGTCCCCAGGTAGGCCGTGGGCACCGCGCCGAGCAGGGTGCCGAGCACCACGGCGAGCAGCGCGGTGGCGAAGTCCAGTCCCAAAGCCGCCCCGACGGTGCCGGTGAACACGCCGGTCATCGTCAGGTTGGGGGCGAACCACACCGTGAACAGCCGCCGGGGGCTGCCGTAGCGAGCGTCCTCGGGCACCGGCGTGATGCCGCGCGCCTCCACCCGCAGATCCCCGGGGGCCGTCGGCATCCGGCCGTCGAAGACGCGCCGCGCCTCGGCGACGGCCGTCTCTTCATGGGCATACGGCAACGACATACGACATCCCTCCGCCAGTCCTAACTGGTTCAGGTTCAACGGGTGTGATCTCAGCCCCCGTGCGGGGGCACCCCGTGTCCAGGTACGCCGGCCAGAATAGCCCGGACCGCCGGCCGGTTCCGGCCGGGGACGCCCCGGCCCGCACCGGGCTGAACCACCTGCGCCCTGCGGTCCCGAGCACCGGCTGCCGGTGCATCGGAGCCATCCCGCCGTCCGGGCGTCGGCCGGTGGTCGACGCGGCCGCGCCCCGCGGGGCCGCGGAAGGCGCGCGGGCAGCCGAGAGGGCCCGGGCCGCGCCGGCCTCGGGCCCCTCGTCGGCCTCCCTCGGCCTCCCTCGACGCGGCGGACGACGCGGGCACAGCCTCGGCGGCCGGCTCTCACTTCCTCTGCGTCACGCGCGCGGGCTCGATCCGCTCCGCGCCCTTCGTACGTGACCGCACCGGGGCGGCGTCGGCCATCGGCCTGGTGCCCAGCCAGGTGAGGAACACAAGGACGAACAGTCCCTCGGCGATCAGGGACAGCGGGCCGTACGGCGGCTCCCAGTCGGGTTCGTAGTAGCCGTAGGGCAGACCGACGGTGCGCGACAGCAGGAATCCGGTGATCATTCCGAGGCTGACGGCGGTTCCCGTCAGCCATGCGGCCGCGAGACGTTTCCCGCTCACCAGGGCGGCCGCCACGACGAGCATGACAGCACTGCCCACGGCGAACAGCATCCCGATGTAGAACTTCTCCTCAAGGTGATCAGGGACGAGGAGAGCGTGCACGACGACGTTGCCGACGGCGCAGCACACTCCCAGTCCTCTCAGGGTGATGTCGGTGGCGGAGATCGAGTTCATGGCGGTTCCAGGTCATGTTCCGGAGCAGGCCGGCCGGGAACCGGCGGCCGCGGGCCACAGCACGGCTTCGGCCCCCGCGGGCGAGGCACCACCGCCCGCGGACCGCGCCGTCCGGTGGCCCGCAGGCGCCGGACCGCGCGGCGGGCCGCCCGCGGAGGGGTCGCCTCCGGTGCAGTAGGTACGGATCCGCGGCGCGCGGGGATTGCCCCGGGACGGCGGGACGGGATGCGCGACTGCGCCGGCGGTGATGCGCGCTCGCCTGTCACCACCAGTAGGCGGGATAGCGAGGCGCGTGCCTGGGCAGCCCGGCGACGATCCCGGCACTGACCAGGAGCAGGGTCGCGGTGAGCAGAAGGGCGAGGAAGCGCAGCGGGCCGGGGGACTGGAGGACGACGATGACGGCGGTGGCCGCCGCCGGGGAGTGAGGCGTCCTGGTGATCATCATGGTGCCCAGGGCGAGGCCGCCCGCCAGCGCGGCGGCCCACGTCGAGCTCCCGCAGGCGGCCAGCACCAGATAGCCGCCGCTCGCGGACAGCAGGTGGCCGCCGATCACGCTGCGCGGTTGCGCGAGGGGCAGCTGTGGGGTGCTGTGCACGAGGGCGGCGCTGGCCGCGAGGGGCGGGATGAGCAGCGGTTCGTCCAGGACAGCGCCGGCCGCGGCCAGGAGCAGCAGCACCGAGACGGCGGAGGTCGTGGCGTGAAGGGTGTGACGGTGTCCGGCAGGGGCCGGAGCGCGGCCGGCGAGCAGGCGCCGGGCAGCCGGGCGTGGTGCGGTGTCGGAACGCATGTGTCTCTCGGGACCTGGGCCTGGGGCCCTGAACGGGGGCAGGTGTGGAACGGTCCCGTGCTGGCGTGCAACGCGCCCCGTGGTCGACGTGGGCTGACCTTGCGCCGATCTTCCGATGGGGGCGGCGCAGTCCTGATCCATATCTAACCAGGGGGCGGCGCCGGTAGTGCGGGCGCCCCCCGGACATCGACCACCCGGTCCCGCCCACCGCGCCCTCCGCCGGACGCGGCCCCGGGCGCACGGTGTGTGCCCGGGGGCCGGTCTTCTGGCCACCGCGGATACGGGCCGGAGCCGCCCGATGGATCAGCCTCGCATGATCAGAACTCGTCCTGCGGGAAGTCCTGGCCGTCGAGGCCGTCGAGGCCGTCGAGGCCGTCGGGGCCGTCGAGGTTGCCGAGGCCGCTCTCGTCGAACTCCGCATCGTTCATCTCCGCGCCGCCGAAGAATCCCTGCGCGAGTTCGTCCAGGTCCAGCTCCGTGGCGCCGGCCGGGGCGGTGGGCTTGGTGCCGTCGCTCATCCGCAGCGTCAGGCCCAGCTTCTTGACCCCGGCGTCGTCGGCCAGCTTGGCGAGGTCCACCTTCACCTCGGACAGCTCACCGTTCCTGAGCGTGAAGTCCGCCGTCACCTTGGCGTCGGGCGCGTCCTTCAGGTCGTTGTCGGACGGCAGCTCCACGCCCGGCGGCAGGTCCTTCGCCAGCGGGCGGATCTCGCCCAACAGCTCGGTGACCAGCGTGCGGAAGGGAGCCGTGGCGGTGATGTGCTCGGTGCCGTCCCCGCCGCCGGCCGTCTTGAAGCGCACCTCGTGGGCGATCACCTTGCGGAGGGCGTTCACGAGCTTCTTCTGCGACTTGGCGTCGAGGGACGGGGCCGGCGCGGGATCCTCCCCGCCGCCTCGGCCCCCGGCGGCCTTCTCCATCTCCTTGGTGCTGAACTTCACCCACTTGCCCTCGAGGACATCCTTGAGCGCCCCGGCCTGCGGGGGCAGGTCCTCGGCGGCCGGCATGGGGCTGCCCGTCACCTTGCCGACGGCGTCGCGGTCGGAACGGAAGTAGGTGTAATCGCCGATCACCCGGTACTCGGCGAGGTCGCCGTCCGGGCCGCTGATCTTCACCGCCGTACCGACGAGGTCCTTCTCGCCGGACTCGTCGATCGGCTTCTTCGACTGCACGGTGACCTTGATCTTCGCCCCGCTGAGCAGCTCGGCGGCCTCGTCCGGCATCTCCTCGCCGGGCTCGGGCCCGGACTCGGCGTCCAGCGCCTTCAAGGACGTGGCGTCGGTGTCCAGGTCGATCTCGAAGGAGACCGTGTGCTTCGCGCCGAGCTTCTCGAAGGCCCGGTCGAGCTTCTTGCCGGCGGAGAGCTGCTCCATCGTCCCGCAGGCGGTGGAGCCCGCGAGGACGACACCGGTGACGGCGACAGTGGTCAGGGTCTTGTGTATGGCGCTGATGATGGTCTCCTCGTGGATCCGATCACGACGTGATCGCTCAGGAGACTCACCACCTGCCCCCAAGGTTGCACGCCGTCTCGCGAAACCGGAACGGCGGGAACCCGGCGTCAGGGCCGGCTCCGCTCCGCTGGTCCACCGAGCCGGCTCACAGGCGGCCCGGGATCTCCGCTGTCGCCTCCGCCGGCGACTTGCGTGCCAGGTCCGGGACCTCGCAGTCGGCCGCGGCGTAGCCGACGGGAAAGAGGATGTAGGGCCGTTCGTTGCCGGGCCGTTCGCAGATCGCGGTGAGGAAGCCCATCGGGTTGGGCGTGTGCGTCAGGGTGCTCAGCCCCATCGCGTGCAGGGCGGCGATGAAGAAGCCGCACGCGATGCCCACGCTCTCGTTCACGTAGTAGTTCTTGCGCAGCGAACCGTCCGGCAGCGCGGTGCTCTTCTCGGCGAAACAGACGACGATCCACGGCACGACGTCGAGGAAGCTTTTGTCCGCGCTCGTCTCGAGGCGGGCGAGCGCGGCGCGCCACTCGGGCGGGATCCGGCCGCCCTCGTAATTGACCTTCTCCTCCTCCTCGGCGGCGACCCGGATGCGGTGCCTGGTCTCGGCGTCGCCGATCACGGCGAACTTCCACGGCTGGAAATGGGCCCCGGAGGGGGCGGTGTTCGCCGCGGCGATGGCGAGGTCGATGCACGCGCGCGGGACCGGCTCGTCGCTGAAGAACCGCACGCTGCGCCGACGGTCGAGGAACGACACGAAGTCCTTCCCCCGCCGGAGCATTTCGGCCTCGTCGTAGCGGTCGGGCCGGTAAGGGACGAACGGATGGGTGTGCTGCCTCACGACTGCTCCTCGTGAACGGGGCCCACAGTCTCCTACCGGGTCCAGCCCCTGGTCGACGGGGCGGCCGGTCTGTCGGTGAAACCCGGACGCCCGGCGCGGCCGACCGTCCCCCCGGGGGCCGTACCGTGGCGTCGGGTGGGTGGTGCGGCTACTTCAGTCCGTCGTTCAGCGCGGTCATCAGCTGACCGTTCGGTGTGTCGCCGGACATCTCCCAGACGAAGCCGCCCAGCAGCCCCTTGGACTTGATCCAGGCCGTCTTCTTCCCGATCGACCAGGCGTCGTCGAACGTCCACCACTGGCCGCCCGGACCGGTGTAGCCGAAGGTCGAGACGGACTGCTCGTCGTGGCGGACGGTCATGGCCGGGAAGCTGGTGATCAGGTTGTGGTAGCCGCGCACTCCGGCCTCGGTGTCGAACTGGCCGGGCGCCGCACCGCCGGCGTCCTGCCACTCGCCGGCGGCCCCGCCGTCGGTCACGCCCTGCCAGCCGCGCCCGTAGAACGGGAAGCCCACCGTCAGCTTGCGGGGGTTGACCCCGGCGTCGAGATAGACCTCGATCGCGTCCTCGATGCTGAAGTGGAAGGGGTACGGGTCCTGCGCGTCGGCGTACAGGTTGGAGCCGTGGCCGGTGCGCTTGGGCTCCCAGGAATTGTCGCTGCCGGCGCCGTGGAAGTCGTACCCCTGCACGTCGGCGTAGTCGAGCGAGTCGAAGATGCGGTTCAGGTCCCAGCCGGCGGAGATCTTCGCCGGGTCGGCCGGGGTGAACGCGGTCAGCAGCCGGTGCCCACCGCCGAGCGCGTCGAGCTGCTTGCGGAACTCGGCGAGCAGCGCGGTGAGGTTGGCCTTGTCCTGGGTGCCGTAGTGGTTGCCCGGGTGTCCTTCCGAGCCGGGCCACTCCCAGTCGATGTCGATGCCGTCGAAGATCCCGGCGGCCGTGCCCGGGCCGCCCGCGCCGTTGTAGACGGGCAGATCACCCTTGATCCACACGTCGATGCAGGACTTGACGAACTTCTGCCGGGAGGCCTGCGTGGCCGCGGCGTCCGAGAAGAACTTCGAGTACGTCCAGCCGCCGAGGGACACCACGACCTTCAGCTTCGGGTACTTGGCCTTGAGTTTCCTCAACTGGTTGAGGTTGCCGCGGAGTTTGCCCCAGCCGTCGTCGGCGACCCCGTCCACCGACTGCCCGGCCGACATGGGACGCGCGTAATCGGCGTCCGCGTCGCCCGCGCCGGTGCCCTCGTCGGGGTCCTGAGGGTTGGCGGAGACGCCCTTGGTCACCCCAGCCTGGCAGGTGAGGCTGGCCGGATCCAGGTTCTCGAAGGCGTAGTTGACCACGTCGAGCCTGGCCGCGGCGCCCGAGGTGTCCAGGTTCTTCACGAAGTACTGGCGGCCGTAGATGCCCCACTGCGCGAAGTAGCCCACCTTGAGCTGATTGCCCTGTCCGGCCACGTCGTCGGTGGTGGCGGACACCGTGTTCGACGCCGGTGAGGAGTTGTCGGCGGTGTCGCGGGCCTTGACGGTGAAGGTGTAGGCGGTGGCGGGGGAGAGCCCGTCGACGGTGGCCGTCGTGGTGTCCGCGCCGACGCTCTTGGCCAGGGTGGCGCCGCGGTACACGTCGTAGGCGGCCACGCCCACGTTGTCGGTGGACCTGTCCCAGGCGAGGCCGACGCTGGAGGCGGTCTTGCCGGTGGCGCGCAGATTGCCGGGCGCCGTCGGCGGTGCCGGGTCGGTCGCCGGGTCGACGGTCTTGACGGTCAACGGGGCGCTCACCGGTCCCACGTTCCCGCGTGTGTCCTTGGCGCGCACGGTGAACGTGTAACTCGTCGCCGGTGTCAGGCCGGTGACCGTGGCCGAGGTGCCGGTCGCGGTGGCCGCGGTGCCCGAGCCGCCGAGCACCTCGTAGGAGGCCACGGTGTGGTCGCCGCCCTGCGCGGCGGCCCAGCTCAGCGCGACCGAGTGCGCCGTGACCGCGGTCGCCTTCGGGGTGCCGGGAGCGGTCGGCGGGACGTCGGGGGTGCCGTCGCACTTGTCGCCGTTGACGGTGCAGCCCGTCGGGGTGCCGATCGGCCCGCCCGCGATGAACCAGTAGCTGTACGGCTCGGTGCTGCCGCCGGCCGGGACGTTGGCGTTGTAGAAGGCGTTCTTCACGGTCACGTGCCGCCCGGAGACGGTCGCGTCGCCGTTGTAGTGGCCGGTCAGGGAGACTCCGGCCGGCAGGTCGAACTCCAGGCTCCAGCCGCTGACGGCGGCCGGGCCGCTGTTGCGGACGACGTAAGTGCCCTTCCACCAGGAGCCGTTGTCCTGGGTGGTGAAGGTCGCCGTCAGCGTGCCGGCCGCGTGGGCGGGCGCGGCCAGCGCGGTGAGCAGTGCGAGGGGCAGGAGCAGCGCGGTGCCCAGGGCGGCGATCCGCCGCCGGAACCGGGCCTCGCGACGCCGGGCCTCGGGACGCGGCGCGTCGTGACGCCGGGCGTTGTGACGCGGCGCGTCGTGACGCCGGGCCTCGTGACGCCGGGTGCCGGGTCCGGTGCCCGGGCTGCCGGAGAGCGCTCCGAGCGGGCTTCTGAGAGAGGGCGTGAAGGATGGTCTGCGCCGGTGGAACATGGCTCTCCCTGTCATCGTGGGGTAGTACAGGGGTGAGGTGAACCGTGCGTGCGCGTTGCCGGACTGCGGGCTCTTGACTTGGAAGGTCTGGACCAGAACGTAGAAGGTCTGGACCAATGCGTCAATGGGGTTCGGCGAGCCGGCTCGGGCGCGGACTTCGGTGCGGCTCGTACGGGCGGACGGTGCGCTCGCTGAACTCCGCGAGCACGGAAGCGGCCGGCCGGCGTTCCCGAGCCCCAACCGGCTCGGGACGAGACGGGGTTGCGGGCGGATCCGCCCGGGGAGACGGGCGGCAGAGTCCCCCTGTTATGGTGCGCCGATGTCAGCGATCAGGAAGTTCCAGGTCACCTTCGACTGCGCGGAACCCGAGCGCCTCGCCCGCTTCTGGTGCGAGGTGCTGGGATACGTCGTACCGCCGCCACCGCAGGGGTTCGCCACGTGGGAGGAGTTCAAGCTCTCGCAGCCGCCCGGGGAGCGGGATTCCTGGTTCGCCTGCGTCGATCCCTCGGGTGTGGGCCCGCGACTGTACTTCCAGCGCGTCCCCGAAGGGAAGGCCGCCAAGAACCGGCTGCATCTCGATGTGCGGGTCGGCACCGGACTCGTGGGCGAGGAGCGCCTCGCCGCGCTCGAGGCCGAATGCGCACGCCTGATCCCGCTCGGCGCGATACATGTGCGAACGCTGTACGACGGCAACGACTCGTGCATCCCGATGCTGGACATCGAGGGCAACGAGTTCTGCATCGACTGAGCATTCGGCGAGCCGTGGAGGCGGGAGCCGCCCCGCCCGGGAAGGGTGCGGACCGGCCCGGCAGAGGGGGAGAGCAATGGGGCTGACCGGATGTCTTGAGCGCAAGCCCCGTCCTTTAGGGCGGGGTTAGCTCATCCTCGTGCCGGAGCCGCGAAGCGGCGGAGTTCGCTGTGTTGTCAGTGGCCCGCGCTAGCGTGATCACATCAGTTGGGGGGTGTTTCTATGCTGTCGGGTCGCAGGTACCGGCTTGAGCTGACGGCCGTGCG
>NZ_JAERRH010000054.1 GCF_016741855.1 Streptomyces musisoli
TGACGTCGACGGGCGGCACCCAAAGCGTGGTCAGCCCACCCACTTCACCTCGGATGCCCTGCCCCCCTTCGCGTATGCCGGCTCCGCCGCGGGGCCCGGTGATGTACCAGGGCCCGTCTTCAAACGGATCTTGCCCAGAGCACGAACGACGCGAGAGTGACCGCTGCCTCGTAGGAGGTGGCGGCGGTTCGTCCTGACGGTGCTGTCCCCTTTTCGGCCGGTGGCGGCGGCGTGCTAGATGCGGGCACTTGAGCTACTGGAGCCAGCCGAACCTCCCCACTGCCACTCAGGGAGTGCGGTCGAGCACTGACTGAAGCTTGTCCCGTAATTGATCTCCAGCCTCAACGTCGTGGGGGTCGTCGGGCGTTGACGTCCGCCCTTCGGACCAGGGGTGGCCTGTGGGGACGCGTTCTTGCCATGATCGCCTGGTGGACGATGACCAGCGCATACACCCCTCGAAGGTGGCCGACGACCGTGCGTCGCTCACCTCGTTCCTCGACTACCAGCGGGCCACCCTGGCCATGAAGTGCGCGGGTCTGACCGGCGAACAGCTGAAGCAGAAGGCGATCCCGACCTCAGGACTCACGCTCCTGGGCCTGGTGCGCCACGCGGCCTCCGTCGAGCGGAGCTGGTTCCGCTTCATCGTGAACGCCGAGGACGTCAAGACGCCTTGGCCCGGCGAGGTCGACGGCACGTTCGCCGAGTTCCACGTCGAGGACGCCGACGTTGGCGAGGCGTTCGGAGTCTGGCGCGAGGAGTGCGCCCGTGCCCGTGCCGTCGCTTCATCCATCGATTCCCTCGACGACACCGTCAACTTCCGCGGTGAGACCATCTCGCTCCGCTACGTCCTCACCCACATGATCGAGGAGTATGCGCGTCACAACGGCCACGCCGACCTTCTGCGCGAAGCGATCGATGGAGCCGTCGGCGAGTAGATAGGAAAGCGTCACGGGGCCTAGCCGGCGAGCACCACGAGATGATCACATCATGGTTGCTGTGATCACTGCGTCGGAGCCTCCTGGATAGCCCCGCTCACCGAAGTGAGCCCGCGCTGCTTCTCCAAATCGATGACCGCACTGCGGCGCAAGGGAGCCGACGCGGTGCGGCCCTCCTCCGTCTGGCCCGCCAATGCATCAGCGTCTTGTTCGCCATGCTCCGCGACGGCACCAGCTCGGTCATCCGTGCTGCTCGGCGCCAGGGACCTCAGCACATCGAGGCAGGCTCCGATCGCGGGTTCGTGGCCTGCGTCGATCCGGGTGACGACCTCGATCGTGCGAGCGAGCGTGGGGTCGTCCACCGGCCGAGCGACAAGCGTGGGCGGGAGCTGAACCGCGGCCATGCGAGGGAGGACGACAGGGTGGCCGCCGCTCGCCGCGAGGGCGATCATGGCGTTGAAGTCGGAGCAGGTGTGTTGTATCTGCGGGGTGAATCCCGCCGACCGGCAGGCGTGGAGGACGGCTGCGCCGCAGGCGGTGTCCGCGGGGGCTGTGATCCACGGCGTGTGTGCGAGGTCCCGCAATGCGACGGGAGATCCTTCTGCGGCGGCCGCGGGGTGATCACGTTGGACTACGGCGACCAGCGGATCGACATGCAACTGGTGGGTCTCGACGCCCAGGGGCACGGGATCAGCGAGGTTTGTGTAGCGGTAGACCAGCGCGAGGTCGACGCGTCGCTGGAGCAGCAGGCGCACGGCGAGTTCCGGTTCGGCCTCGGTGATGTGCAGGCTCATCCCGGGGTGGGCGTCTTCCAGGGCCTGGCTGAGTGGGGCTGCCAGCGGAGCGAGGGCGCTGGGGAAGGCGGCGAGGTGTAGTGGCCCGACCGGCTCCGTGGCATGGCTGCGCAAGCGGCGTTGCGCGCGTTCGAGGGCGTCGAGCACGTGCTCCGTGTCTTCGGCCAGCCGGTGCCCGGCAGGCGTCAGGTAGATGGACCGGCCCGTGCGTTCCAGCAGGCGGGAACGGGTCTCCTCCTCCAGGAGCCGGAGCTGCTGCGAGACGGCAGAGGGAGTGACGCCGTGCAGCTCCGCCACAGCGGTCACGGTGCCGTACGCGGCCAGATCGCGCAGGAGGACCAGTCGTCGAACATCGAGCATTAGTTCAGCTTAAAGGAATGATGTACCTGATGTAGCTGGACAGAAACAACCTCATGCGACGACGCTGGTCGGCCTGCCCCACCCCTTTCACAGCATCAGGAGTCCTCGCATGCGCGCCACCGTGATCCATGGACCGCACGACATCTGCATTGAGGAGGTCCCGGACCCCCGCATCCAGCACCCCGCGGACGCGGTGGTACGCGTGGTCAGCGCATGTATCTGCGGCAGCGATCTCTGGGCCTACCGCGGAGTGGCCTCGCGCGTGGCCGGGCAGCGCATCGGGCACGAGTTCCTCGGCGTCGTGGAGGAGGTCGGCTCCGAGGTCACCGGATTCACTCCAGGCGACTTCGTGGTCGCGCCGTTTGTCTGGTCCGACGGCACGTGCGACTACTGCCGGCAGGGCCTGCAGACCTCCTGCCCGCACGGCGGGTTCTGGGGAGAGGTCGGATCCGACGGGGGCCAGGGGGAAGCGGTCCGTGTGCCCTACGCCGACGGGACCCTCGTGGAACTGCCCCGGGACGCCGTCACCGACGAAAAGCTCCTCCCCGGTCTGCTGGCCCTCTCCGACGTGATGAGCACCGGACACCACGCCGCCATTTCGGCGCGGGTCCGTCCCGGAGCCACGGTCGCCGTCGTGGGCGACGGAGCGGTCGGCCTGTGCGGCGTGCTCGCCGCCCGCCGTCTCGGCGCCGACCGGATCATCGCGCTCGGCCGCCACCGGAGCCGCACGGACATCGCTCGCTCGTTCGGCGCCACCGACGTCGTCGCCGAGCGCGGCGAGGCAGCGACCGAGGCGATCCGGGAGATGACCGGCGGCCAGGGCGCACACGCCGTACTCGAGGCCGTCGGGACGGAGGAGTCGATGCGTACCGCCATCTCCCTCACTCGCGACGGCGGCGCCGTGGGCTATGTCGGCGTACCGCACGGCGGCAGCGCCGGCGTGGACATCGGCCAGATGTTCGACCGCAACATCACTCTGGCAGGCGGCGTCGCCCCGGCGCGCGCGTACATACCTGAACTGCTCGCCGACGTGCTGGCCGGCGTCATCGATCCCGCTCCGGTCTTCGACCGCACCATCGACCTCGACGGCGTGCCGGACGGCTACCGCGCCATGGACGACCGGTCGGCGCTCAAAGTGCGCATCACCTTCTGAACAGCCCCAAGGAGAAGAAGTTCATGAAGATCGTCATCGCCGGCGGGCACGGCCAGATCGCCCGGCGCCTGGGCCGACTGCTCACCGCCCGAGGTGACGCTGTCGTCGGGCTCATCCGCAACCCTGCCCACGGCAACGACCTGTCGGACGACGGTATGCGGCCGATCGTCTGCGACCTGGAGGCCGTGACGTCGGACGACGTCGCTGCGGTACTGGTGGGAGCTGATGCAGTGGTCTTCGCTGCCGGCGCCGGCCCCGGCAGCGGGGCAGCCCGGAAATACACCGTCGACCGTCAGGCCGCCGTACTTCTGGCCGAGGCCGCCTTGCAGGCAGGGGTCCGACGGTACGTGATGATCTCCACCCGTGGCGCCGGCAGTCCGCCCCCGGCTCACGCGGACGAGGTCTGGGCCGCCTACGTGCACGCCAAGACCGCCGCCGACGAGCACGTCATGGCACAGGACCTCGACTGGACCATCCTTCGCCCGGCAGCCCTCACCGACGATCCCGGCACCGGCGCGGTGCGTCTCACCGCGGAGCAGAGCGTGGGCCAGGTCACGCGCGACGACGTCGCCGAGGTCTTGGCGGCCCTGCTCGTCACACCTGCCACCGCAGGGCTCGTCCTGGAACTTGCCCAAGGATCTGAGTCCGTCGCCGAAGCGGTGGCACATGCCGCGAACAACCGCACGGGTCAGCCCTGCCCGTGACCCGCGCCCGACTTCCGACTGCTACGCGCGGCGGGCCGGCACCGAACATGACCTTCTCTCGCAACTCGCAAGCGACTCGTACCCCCGATCCGCCCGAGAACCCGCCCCGCTCACCCCGAACGGACGGAAGGCGGGATGACCGGCACACCCTCCGCGGCCGGTGCGCCCGGACGCGGTAGGTCCTGCAGTCGGGTGGACCGCCGGCCGTGGTGAACCCGGGCAGGCGCGGGGCGCCGTGGCGTTCATGGAAGCGATTCACGAGGTGTACGCGTCGGAGCCGGGTCTGGTGGTCGTCGACATGGCGACGGCCGACGACCAGACCTCGTTCGCCTTTCATACGGCGCTGGCCTCGGTGTGGGCGGCGACTGCGGTGGAGCGCACGAGCGGGGACCCTGGCCAGCCCGGGGTCCGCCTGCGCTGCCAGCTGAGTGCAGGCGGCCACGAGATTGGCGACCAGCGGCTCGTGCGGATGAGCCTGCTCGGGCGGCGCGGCAAAGCCGACGAAGCCTTTGAAGTAGCTGCGGAACTTGGCGGCGGCCTCCCCGAGTGGGCCTTGTCCCCGGTGTGCGCACAGACCTGCGCGTCCTCGACGAAGCGAGCGATCAGCCGCGCACCGCGCTGCCAGGTACCCGCCACATCCCGTAGCTTCTCAGGGGAGCCGTGGAATCGGTCACTCAGACCGCCGGCGCTTACTGCTCGCACCACGCGGTGTCGCCGACGACCTCCGGCAGCTCCTGCCCCAGCCCCAGAAAGCTTTCCGAGCAGTCCGCTGCGGGGTTGCCCATGCTGTAGGTCAGGTCCACCTGTTTGCCGAGAATCGCGGCGGCGATGCTGCTTTCCTGCGCCATGAGCTCCCGGCAGGCACGCATCAGCCCCTTGCCGGTCTCGCCCATCGCGTAGGCACTGAGCCAATCTGGTCGAGCGTCGTGGCCCCCGCAGGCGATGGCGGTGTCCCGGGTGCCGACCATGACCTTGTCCACCATGGTCATGGACGCCTTGATCATGCTCTCCACGATCAGTTTCAGGTCCGGTGACAGCCCCACACGCGCCCCCCAGCACTCACTCGCCCGGCACCAGGGTGATCAGATCTCCGTTCTAATCCGTGAACTCGGGTGCTGGAGCGGTCGGTGTCGCAGCGCCTGGTGGCGTTCGCGCGCAGCGTGGCCGGGGCGGGCGAGGAGGGGCAGGACGCGCTCGCTGTACGAAGCCGCCGGCCGGCCCATGAAGCCCTACCGCGGGGCGGCGAACCCCGCCCTGGTACGCGCCGCGCTCGAAGCCGGCGGTGACGTGCCCGTCGAGGCGGAAGGGCCGGACTCCAGCAGCATGGTCCACCTGGTCGCCGCGATCGGCTTCGGGGCGCAGGAGGGTCGGGGCGGACGCGCTGGCCGAGACCCTCGCCGCCTCCGGCATGTTCGACCTGACGGTCGAGGACTGGGCGCAGGCACTCGGCAAGGTGGAAAGCGGTGAAGGGCCGCCGGTGGACTGGGGGCTGCTCCAGCAGCACGCGGACACCGCGTGACCAGTGAGACGGGCCAGCGACGAGGAGCTGGTACGGGCGCGGGAGGTACTGGTCGGCCTGCGCGGGTGCTACGGGCTGTACATGCTGCACGGACTGCTCCTGCCGGACATCCCCGCACAGGCCGCACTGCGGCAACGGATCGACGCCTGGGGCATGTTCCCGGTGGGCCTGGACCACGTGATCGCCATCAGCCCCTCCCCCCGTGCAGTTCGCCGAGTCCCTGGCGATCTGCACGGAGCCGCTCTTGGAGAGCCTGTGCGAGACGCTGATGGAGCAGCTCGGCGACGACCCGGACATCTTCAGCCTCCCCGGCGACGCAACCGGGCCCGTCGGATTCGGCGAGACCTGGATGCGGACCGTTCGCGAACTGTCGTCCTCAGGGCGAGCGGTGAGCGGCAGCGAAGATGACGATCCTGGTGAACGGGCGTCGGTACAGCCGGATGACGTGGTGGCGCCGCAGCCTGGGTGACTGCCGCGCTTGTCGGCGGTACCGCAAGACCGGTGACGTGAGTGAAGGTCGCGGAAACAGTGTGCGTCGTGGTCCGGCCGGACAATGATGAACACCGTTGAACACGCGTAGGGCCGGGAGTGGATGTGGGCGGGGAGTCTGATAGGCGTGAAGCGGCACTCACCGAGCTGCGCAAGCGATTGGAAGACGCGCTGGCCCACGCAAAGCTGACCAAGACGCAGCTCGCGGCCGGAGCGGCACTGTCGCGCACGACCGTCCAGGCTGCCTTCAAGGACGGCGGTCCTGTTCCGTCCGCCGCGACGGTCGCGGCGCTGGCCGGCAAGCTGGGCCTGTCGGACGAGCAGAAGCGGGAGTTGCTTCAGCTGCGCCGGACAGCGGCAGGCAAGACCGCCAGCCCTGTGCGTGTGCGGGATGAAGGGCTCGGCAAGCCGGTCGAGCAGTGGGATCCTCACGACCTGGAGGTCCATTCCGCCGGAGGCCCCACCACCACAGCTGGCGCGGGTGCCCGGGAGCAACGGGCGCTGCCCGGCTATGTGCGTCGCGCCCACGACCGTACTCTGGCCGACGCGGTGGGCGAGGCGGCCGAAGGGCGCAGTGGCATGCTGGTGCTGGTCGGCTCGTCGTCGACCGGCAAGACGCGGGCATGCTGGGAGGCCGTCCAGCCGCTCGCCGCCAAGGGGTGGCGGCTGTGGCACCCCTACGATCCGACCCGGGCCGAAGCCGCGCTCGCCGACCTCGATCGCGTGGGGCCCCGCACGGTGGTGTGGCTCAACGAGGCCCAGCACTATCTCGGCCATCCCGAGGCCGGCGAGCGCATCGCGGCCGCACTTCGCACTCTGCTCACCCACACCGACCGCAGGCCGGTCCTCGTCCTGGGCACCTTATGGCCCGAGTACGCCGACACCTACACGGCCCTTCACCATCCTGGGGAGCCTGACCCGCACAGCCAGGTCCGCGAACTCCTGACCGGGCGCACCGTCAACGTCACCGTCCCCGACGTTTTCGACGAGGAGGCGCTCAAGGCCGCCTCCGCCCTGGCCCGAGACGGTGACCCGTTCTTGGCGAGCGCCCTCACCCGCGCCCGCGTCAACGGACGGGTCACCCAGGACCTTGCCGGGGCACCGGAACTCGTGCGCCGCTACGAGCACGGAACCCCGCCCGTCAAAGCCCTGTTGCAGGCCGCGATGGACGCCCGCCGCCTCGGCGTCGGACTCCACCTTCCCCAGGCCTTCCTCATCGATGCCGCCACCGACTACCTCACCGACGACGACTACGAGCAGCTCACCGAGAACTGGGCCGAAGCCGCCTTTGCTGCCCTCGCCCGTCCCGTCCACGGCAAACAAGCCCCGCTGCGCCGCACCGCCACCCGGCCGCCACGTCTCCCTGCACCGGCCGCGCCGGTTGCCCCAGCGTCAGGACCGGTGTTCCGCCTCGCGGACTACCTCGAACAGCACGGCCGTACAACGCGCCTAGCCCTGTGCCCACCGGCCTCCTTCTGGCACGCAGCCCACACCCATCTCACCGACCCCTACGAACTCACCAGGCTGGCCCGCGCCGCCGACGACCGGCAGCGCCTGCAATGGGCCCACCACCTCTTTTGCAAGCTCGCACCCCACAGCCCGGATGCCCTGCTGGGGATTGCCGCAATACGGAGCGCCGTCGGGGATCGGGAAGGCGCCCAAACCCTCTACCGGCAAGCCGCCGGCGCCGGCGACACCCGGGCCATGATCATCCTCGCGCAAGGACAGGACGAGGCCGGGGACCATGAGGACGCCGACTTTCTGGCCCGACGAGCCGTCGAGGTTCGCGCGCCGATTGTCCTGGTCTTCCTCGCGAGAGCGCGGAACAATGCCGGGGACCATGAGGGCGCCGAAACCCTGGCCTGGCAGGCCGCCGACGTCGGCTACCCCGAAGCCCTGACCGACCTGGCGCAAATGCGGGAGCAGGCCGGGAATCCGGAGGGCGCCGAAACCCTGGCCCGATATGCCGCCGACGCCGGTCACCCGAGAGCCCTGACCGGCCTGGCGCGAATGCGGGAGCACGCGGGAGACCCGAAGAGCGCCGAAACCCTCTACCGGCAGGCCGCCGACGCCGGCGACACCCGTGCCCTGAGCGGCTTAGCTCGGATGCGGGAGCAGGCCGGAGACCCAAACGGCACCGAAGCCTTGTGCCGGCGGGCGTGGGACGCAGGCGCCCCGGAAGCCCTGACCGGCCTGGCACGGCTCCGGGAACTGGCCGGAGATCCGGAGGGCGCCGAAACTTTGGCCTGGCAGGCCGCCGCTGCCGGGGACATGGGTGCCTTCCTTGATCTA
>NZ_JAERRH010000055.1 GCF_016741855.1 Streptomyces musisoli
CCGCCCGTGCCGGATCAGCGGTGCCAGGCGTGGCGCTCTGCGGCGCGGAGGTCGTGGGTGAGGCTCCAGTCCTGGGCGATGCGCATGGTGGTGTGCCGTTGGGTGTCGTACGTGTCCCAGCCGGGGGCGCCGGTGCCGGCCGGGGAACCGGTGTGCTCCCCGGCCGGGGAGCACCGACGGGCGCTGCCGAGCGGGGCTCAGCTGCCCAGGTGGGCGAGGATGAGGTTGGGGTCTCTCGCGGTGAGGTAGGCGGCGCTGATGACGTGGACGGTGTTGCCGCGCAGCGCGATGGAGGTCGGGCCCTGGAGGCCGTCGGCGGCGGTCAGGACGATGGTGCGGGTGCCGTCGGGCCGGATCAGGGCGACCTGGTTGACGGTGTTGAGGGCGGCGATGATCTGGTCGCCGTCGCCGTCGCCGTCGCCGTCGCCGTCGCCGTCGCCGGTGAAGGCGAAGTCGTCGATCCCGGTCAGGCCGGTGGCGGTGACCCGGGCGGTGCCGGCGCGCCCGTCGGCCAGGAGCGGGATGCGGACGATGGTGCCCTTGTCGAGGTTGGTGGCCCACAGCGCCCCGTTGTGAATCTTCAGGCCGTTGGCGCCGAGGAACCCGGCGGGGGCCAGCGCCGGGTCGGTGGACCAGGCGCTGGCAGTGCCGCCGGAGGCGGCTACACGCCAGACGGTGCCCAGGATGGAGTCGGTGACGTACAGGGTGCGGGTACGGGCGTCCAGGGCCAGGCCGTTGGGCAGGCCGGTGGCGGGCAGTGCGGCGATGCGCTGCGGCCGGCCGCCCGGGCGCAGGCGCCATACGCCGGTCAGGTCCGCGGTGCCGGTGGCGTACAGGAAGTACAAGGTGCCGTCCTGGGCCCGGACGACGCCGGTGGTCAGCGGGAAGCCCAGCGCCGGGGTGCGGATGCCGCCGTCGGCGGGTTCGGGCAGGGTGGCCAGGACCCGTACGCCACCGTGCCGGGAGACCGCGGCGACCTGTCGGGCCTTGGCGAGGGTGACGTACGCGGTGCCGTCCGGGCCCAGGGCGATGTTCTCCGGGGTCTGGCCCTTGGCCAGGTCGAAGTGCACGGTGGTACGCGCGCACCTGAGCGGGTCGGAGGCGGCCGACGCCGGGGCCGGAGCGGCCATCGCGACCGCGGCAGCCAGGGCGGCGGCCGACACGGCGGCCTTGGAGAGCTTGGTGAACACGGGGCTCCTTGACTGCTTTCGGGCATGCGGCAGCGACACGCCAACGCATGAGGGATGCCCGGCCGGGACCAGCATGCGCGGGTGCCGACCGGAGGGAGGGGAACCGGGGTCAGCCGGTGCTGAGCCGGTTGTCCGAACGGGCAGGGGCGGCCCGGGCGGTGGCCTGGGCGAGGAGTTCCAGGGCGGCTCGCGAGGGCGAGCCCGCAGCGGTGGTGGCGACGACGATGCTGGGGCCCGGTCCCTGGTTCAGGGTCTGCTGAATCACGGTCAGTGAGCCGACCAGCGGGTGCCGCATCTCGTACTCGGCCACCGCGCAGGCCTTGACCCGGTGGTCGGCCCACATCGAGGCGAAGTCCTCGCTCTTCGTGCTCAGCTCACCCAGCAGCATGTGGAGTGCGGCGTCCAGCGGGTACTGGCCCGCCACCAGGCGCAGATTCCCCACCACCGCCCTGGCCTTGCCCGGCCAGTTC
The DNA here is from genome assembly GCF_016741855.1 of Streptomyces musisoli. GTDB lineage: Bacteria > Actinomycetota > Actinomycetes > Streptomycetales > Streptomycetaceae > Streptomyces > Streptomyces musisoli. The sequence goes on from NZ_JAERRH010000055.1 coordinate 1,661, forward strand.
GCGTACAGGTCTCGGGTATGGGTGTCGAGGAACACCAGCCTGGCCATGTTGGGGCGCTGCGCCGGTACGTCCGGGGCACCGGGGTCGAGGTGTCCGGCGAACAGCGCGTGGCCCAGCCGGTTCCACGCCAGGACGTCACTGCGCCGGCCGATCACGATCGCGGGAACGTCCCCGAGCGTGTCCAGCAGTTGGGCGGTCGCCACCGTCACGCGCTCGAGCGCGGGGCGCCGCCCGCTGCGGGGCTTGGGCGGTCGGGCCAGGTCGTGCAGGTGACGGTGCTCGGACTCGTCCAGGCGCAGAGCCCGGGCGATCGCGTCCAGCACCTCGGGCGAGGCGCCCAGCGAGTGCCCCTGCTCCAGACGGGCGTAGTAGGAGGCGCTCACCCCCGCCAGCAGCGCCAGCTCCTCACGGCGAAGCCCCGGCACCCGTCGGCGCTCCCCGTAGGTAGGCACGCCGGCTACTTCGGGCCGCAGCTGGGAGCGCCGCGCCCGCAGGAAGTCTCCGAGCTGTGATGTCCCGTTCATGGCACCGAGTATGTGCCGACCCGCGACGCACAGCCTCTCCCCGCCGGGGATAGGCACCACCGGGACCGGCTCCCCGGCCCGCCGGCGACGAGCCGAGCCCCACCGCATCCCGCACTCGTACAGCAGGAACGCCTTGAGCAGCACGACCCGCGAACACGACCGCAGTCGAAACCCTGGGAACACGCCTGCTACCTGCAATACAAGAACGTCCGCCCCGACCACGTCACCAAGCTCTGGGACCTCGTCAACCGGGAAGACGTCGCCACCCGATTCACCGCGGCAGCGAACACCTGACCAGCAGCAGAACCATCACGGGCCGGGAAGCACTGTGGCTTCCCGGCCCGCTCCGCGTCGTCGCCCAACTCCCTGGATGACCTCCCGAGACCCGCCTCCCCCGGCAGGAAGAGCCCGAGCCGCCCGCCCCTCACCCCACCCCCGCTCACACAGGCCGCCTGAACCGGGGCCGATACTGAGGCATCACATCGAGCGGGGGGCTGATGGACTGGTCAACTGGGGTGCTCGGCTTCGCCGCAGGCATGCTGATAGCGATCATCACTGCACCAGTGGGGGTCTCAGGCGCGGTCTTCCTCCTCCCCGTCCAACTGAGCGCTCTGGGTGTTCCCAGTCCCGCCGTCACACCAACGAATCTGCTGTTCAACGTCGTGGCCGGCCCCGGCGCCCTCCTGCGCTACCGCCATGACGGCATGCTCTACGGCCCGCTGACCCGCCTTCTGATCGCCGGCACCCTGCCAGGAGTCGTCCTCGGCGCGGCCATCCGCGTTTTCGCCGTCCCGGGCCCTGCCGTCTTCCGGCTCCTGGTCGCCGTGCTGCTGCTACCACTCGGAATCTGGCTGTGCGCCCGCACAATTCACCCCCGAGCCGCAGGCGCGAACACGCCTGAACAACCCTCCCCGCGAACGGTCACCGCCCTGGCCCTGGCAGTCGGGACAGTCGGCGGCATCTACGGCATCGGGGGCGGCTCCATCCTGGGCCCCATTCTGGTCGGCCGCGGGATGCCCGTCGCCCAGGTCGCCCCGGCCGCCCTCGCCTCCACCTTCCTGACCTCGGTGATCGGCGCCAACGCATACGGGTTGCTGGCCCTCACGGGAGGTGACGACATCGCACCCCACTGGATACTCGGTCTGGCCTGCGGCCTGGGCGGACTGGTCGGAGGCAACCTCGGAGCCCGTCTTCAGCCCAACCTGCCCGAGCGGTTTCTCCGACTTCTACTCGGAGCCCTCGCCACGGGAGTCGGAGCCCTCTACACCGTCCAAACGCTTGCCTGAACGTCAGTGGTGGAACACCCCGGATCAGAAACACGCACCAAGAGGGCGCGGGGCCGGTTGCGGAATCCGTCTGGCGCCTGCCCCGGCGAGACAACCGGTACGGACTCACCGGTACAGGCTATGAGGCGGGCCGAGCGGGCGGCCCCATTCTGCAACTCGCGGTCGAACCGAGCTGCCGGTTCTTCCAAGGTCGGCTGGGGGACGACGCGGACGAGGGCTTCACGGTCGGCACGGAGTTCGGTGAGTTCCCGCTGGACCGCACGATGTCACGGAACCGAAGCCTCCGAATCTCTTCGACCGAACCACAGGGCGATCTGTGTGCGTGAGCGAAGACCCAGCTTGTCGCGCACCCTGTCCAGGTGTGTGGCGACCGTATGCGCCGAAAGCCCGAGTCTGCCCGCGATCTGCGGGTTGGTCAGCCCCTTCGCGACGAGTTCGACCACCATCAACTCCCTGGCGGTCAGCCGCCACCGCTCGTCGCCGGCCCCCAGGGTGTCCGGCCCCCGCCGCACCTGTTCACCGCTCCCTGTCCGCAGGGCGTAGGCGACGAGCCGGTCCCCGCGCAGCTTGCGAGCGCCGACGACCGCGGCCTCCCGCGCCGCCGTTGGCAGCAGGGTACGGGCACGGGCCGCCGCCTGCTCGATCCTGCGCCGCCAGGGTGCCTCGGGCTCGGTGTCCAGCCGGCGTCGCGCCTGCGCGCTCGCCTCGCACAGCCGCAGGGCGCGCTGCATGTCACCGCTCTCCGCGGCCACCAGCGCCAGGCCTTCGACGGGATACAGTGCGTGGAAGCTCCCTCCGGGGGCGATGTGCAGCACTTCGGCGAAGAGGGCCTCGGCGCTCTCCAACTGCCCCAGAGCCAGCCGTACGGCGCCCGCGGTGTGCAGCGCGGCCGCGGCCCGGGGCCAGGGCGCCTGCTCCCTGAGCATCGGAAGGCAATCCGCCATCAGCTCATCGGCCTCCCGCTGCCCGCCTGCCTGGAGCAGCGCCCAGGCCAGGTGCTGGGTGCACCACGCGACGTCTTCGGGCGAGCCGAGCGAGGCGACGACGTCCAGGCACGCGCGCAGATCCGTGACGGCCTCGGCGAATTCGCCGTGACACAGCCACGCCGCGGCCCTGGCGTCGAGTGCGTTGGCGAGCCCGGCGGGCACGTGACGCCGCCGTTCCAGGTTCACCGCCCGCTCGCCCAGGGACAGTGCTCGGTGCGGGTCGGCCTGCTGGGCGGCCACGCGTGCCGCGAGCGCGGCCACCTCCCCGCCCAGTGCCCGACCGCCGGGCTCCCGCAGCAGTCCGCTCAGCAGTGCGCCCGCGGCCGATGGCTGCTCTTGCTGGTAGTGCACCCGGGCCAGCTCCAGGGTCAGCCGTACCCGTGCGGCCTCGTCCTGGCCGGTGGCGTGGGCCGGCACCGAGGCGAGGGTTTCCCGTTCCGCCGTCAGCGGGCTGCTCGCCTGGTCGGCGAACACATGCCCACGATCTCGCTCGGCGAGCTCGTGGAGCCACGTGAGGGCGCTGCGCAGGGTGGGGCGCAGCTCGCCGGATGCGCGCAAACGTTCCATGGCGTAGGCGCGGATGACACCGAGCTGCCGGAAGCGGGTGGGCGCCGCGTCCCCCGGCAGCCGTACGATCAGGGACTTCGCCTCGAGCGCGCACAGGAGGGGAAAGACCTCTCGTGGCTCGATGCCGCCGCCGGCGCACACCGAGCGCGCCGCGGCCACATCGAACCCTCCGACGAGGACCGCGAGGCGCCGGAAGACGGCCTGTTCCGCCGGATCCAGCAGCCGGTGACTCCAGTCGACGGCGGTGGCGAGCCCGCTGTGCCGCCGGGGCCCGGTCCTGCTGCCACCGGCCAAGAGGTCCAGCTGGGACAACTGGTCGTCCAGGCCCGCGAGGATGTCGCCCGGCGCGAGGGTGCCGATGTGGCCGGCCGCGAGTTCCACGGCGAGAGTCAGGCCGTCCAGCCGTCGGCAGATCTCCGCGACCAGCGGGCCGTTGGTCCGGTCCAGCGCGAACCCGGGCGAGCGGTGCGCGGCGCGTTCCACGAACAGCCGCACCGCGTCCGCCCGCTGCAGGGCCGTCACGTCGTCCCCGGCGTCAGCCGGCGGCAGGGACAGCTCGCCGACCCGGAACACGGTCTCCCCGGGCACCCGCAGTGCCTCACGGCTCGTGGCCAAGATCCGCAGCCGGGGACAGCGGCCCAGCAGGGTCACGACAAGCCGGGCGCACGGCTCGGCGAGGTGCTCGCAGTTGTCCAGAAGCAGCAGCCGGGAGGCGTCACCGATGGCACGGACCAGGACGTCGACCCCGGTACGGCCCGCCCGTTCGCCCACGCCCAGCGCGGCGGCCACGGACTGCGTCAGAGTTGCGCCGTCCCGCAGCGCGTCGAGCTCCACCAGGTCGAGCCGGGCGTACCGGCTGGATGCCCCTCTGGCGAACTCCAGCGCCAGCCGCGTCTTGCCCACACCGCCCGCCCCTGTCAACGTGAGCAGCCGTGTGCTCCTGAGCAGCGCGCGCAGGCCCGACAGCTCCTGCCGCCGGCCGACGAAGGAGTCGAGCGCCCGCGGCAGGGCGCGGCCACGGGTTGCCGCGGTCGCCGCGGCGGGTGCTGCGGTGGGGGCGGGCGGCGCGGCACCCTGGGTCCGGAAGGTGTCCCGCGCTGCCGTCCGACACCGGAGCGCCCGTTGGCGGCAGGCGTTGGAACAGTACCGAGCCGGCCGGCCGCCCTGCGGCTTCGTGATCAGCGTCGTACCGCATAACTCGCACGTTCGACTCCGGCTCATCCCCGATTCCTGGCCGCACGTTCTCGTGCCGAAACCCTGCACGGCGAGTGGGCGGTGTATGCGGCGGCCGCAACCGTCCCAGGGCTCGGCCACCGCTTCCGGAGGACCGTCAGGGTGTGGCGGTGGGGTCGATCCCGAGTACGACGGTCCCGGTCACGCCCTTGTTCAGGTCGCTGCCCGTCTGGGTGAGGGTCAGCAGGGTGGCCGAACCGCCGTTGCGGTAGATGCCGTCCCTCGCGTTGAGCGTGCGCGTGGCCGTGTTGTTCCGGTAGGGGGACAGGGCGGCGACCCTGGTGTTGTACGTCTCCGGGAAGTAGAGCTGGCCGGTGTGGGAGACATGGCCTCCGTGATAAGTGCCGTTGGAGACGGTGCCCCCGGCGTGCGTCTTGACGTGGATGTGGAGGGCCCGGCCGACGTACCACCCCGGGTAGACGGTGGTGAATTCCGCGACCCCGGACGCGTCGGTCAGCTGCACACCGCGCAGGAAGGTCGTGTCGGGGGTGGATCCGCCGGCGACGTAGCCGGAATAGATCCCCAGCGCGTCACAGTGCCAGATGTCGACGGCCGTGTTGGGCAGCGGGGCGCACGTGGTGCTGTCTATGACCGTGACGCGCAGGGTCAGCGGAACGCCGGCCTTGCCCTCGGTGATGTCCTTGCGGACCCGTTCCAGGTCCAGGTAGTAGGGGCCCTCGGTCTGCTCGGGCGTGAGGACGCACGCCGCGGCGAGCGGGGGAGCGGGCCGGTCCGCGCTCCGGGGCGCCGCGGCCGCGGCCCGCGTGGCGGCGAGTCCCAGTGCGGTCACGCCGAGCGCGGCGCCGCCGAGGGTGGCGATGACGGATCTGCGGGTGGCGCCGGCCGGGCCCTCGGCCGGCTCGGGGGCGCGCTGCGGGTCCGTGGCGTTGTGGTGGGGGGTGTCGGTCATGCAGCGACCATGGCGCACATGCCGTTCCACCGGATCGCTCGAACGACCGACGAAAACGGACGCGTTACGAAACCCGTGCGGGTCCTTCCACCGGACTCGGAAGAGCCGTCGCGCGTAGCCGGCGCCTGTCACGGCGCGAGGGGCCCCAGCCACTCACGCCCGACCCGCTCACCGAGCCGGCGGCAGAACATCCCGTCGGCGGTTGGCGCCCTCGGCTGCCCGGTGCCGCTGTCCAGCCAAGCCAGTTGGGCCATGGCCGGCCGAGCAGCGTGTCGGTGACGGCCCCCACTTCGGGGCACGATCCATCCCCACCGCCCACTCCCAAAACCGGCCCCACGATCAACCGGCCGTGTAGGCCACGGTCTT
>NZ_JAERRH010000056.1 GCF_016741855.1 Streptomyces musisoli
GACCGTGACGCGCTCGAAGCCGCTCTCAGCGATGTCGTCCAGCGGCACGAGTCCCTGCGCACGATCTATCCCGAGGGCGCCGACGGCACTCCGTACCAGGAAGTGGTGTCCGGGACGCGCGCACGTGTCACGTTGGAGGCGACGGCCACCTCGCCGGACGGTCTGGTGGACGTGGTCGCCGAGGCCACCGGCCGGGGCTTCGACCTGACCGCCGAGCTTCCCCTCCGCGCGCACCTGTACGCATTGGACGAGCGAACCCATGTCCTGGTGGTGGTACTGCACCACATCGCGGGCGACGGCTGGTCCATGGCTCCGCTCGCCCGGGACGTGGCCGCGGCCTACGAGGCGCGAACGGAGGGCCGTCTCCCGGCTTGGGAGCCGCTGCCCGTCCAGTACGCCGACTACACGCTCTGGCAGCAGGCGACCCTCGGGAGCGAATCGGACCCGGACAGCGTGCTCAACTCCCAGCTGGCCTACTGGACATCGGCTCTCGCCGACCTTCCCGAGCAACTGGCCGTCCCCACGGACCGGCCCCGCCCGGTGGTCGCCTCCTACCGGGGCGACGTGGTCTCGTTCGCGATCGACGGCGAACTCCGTTCCTCGCTGGCAGCATTGGCGCGGGAGTCGGGTGCGAGCATGTTCATGGTGCTCCAGGCGGCCTTCGCCACGCTCCTGTCCCGCTTGGGCGCGGGGACGGACATTCCGATCGGTTCGCCGGTCGCGGGCCGTACCGATGAGGCGTTGGACGATCTGGTCGGGTTCTTCGTGAACACGCTGGTGTTGCGCACGGATCTGTCCGGTGATCCCACGTTCCGTAAGCTGATCGGGCGGGTCCGGGAGGCGGACCTGGCGGCGTACGCGCACCAGGACGTGCCGTTCGAGCACCTGGTCGAGGTGCTCAACCCGGCGCGCTCCCTGTCCCGCCACCCGCTCTTCCAGACCATGCTGGTCCTGCAGAACAACGACCAGGCGGACCTCACTCTGCCCGGCCTGACCGTCTCGACCGGTTCCGACCTGGGCGTGGTGGCACCCGCGGCCCGCTTCGACCTCTGCATGTACCTCACGGAGAACCAGGAACAGGGCGGGGGAGTCGCGGGTGAACTGGAGTTCGCCACGGACCTCTTCGACCGCGCGTCGGCGGAGGAGCTGGTGGCGCGCTTCGTCCGCGTGCTGCGTGCCGCCGTTCTCCGGCCCGACCAGGCCCTCAGCGACTTCGACGTCCTCTCCGCGGCCGAGCGCACCCGGATCCTGGAGGAGTGGAACGACACCGGGGCCGACGTGCTCCAGGCCCCGCTGCCCGACCTCTTCGAGCGGCAGGTGCGGCGTACGCCGGACGCCGTCGCGGTCGTGTACGACGACGTCGAGGTGACGTACGCCGAACTGAACTCCCGGGCGAACCGGCTCGCCCGCCTCCTCATGGACCGGGGCGCCGGTCCCGAGGGCCTGGTCGCGCTCGCGCTGCCGCGTTCTGTCGAGCAGGTCGTCGCCGTGTACGCCACCGTCAAGGCGGGCGCCGCGTACCTGCCGGTCGACCCGGAGTACCCGGTCGACCGGATCGCCTACATGATCGAGGACGCCCGGCCGGTGTGCGTCCTGACCACGCGGGACACGCTGCCGTTCCTGCCGGCGGACGCGTCGACCGTCGTAGTGGACGACCCGGGCTTCGAGGACTTCCTCGCCAACAGGCCGGACGGCGACGTGCGTGACGCGGAGCGGCACGCCCCTCTGACGCTGTCGAACCCCGCGTACGTGATCTACACCTCCGGATCGACGGGGCGCCCCAAGGGCGTCATGATCCCGCACGATGCGATCGTGAACCGGCTGGCGTGGATGCAGGCCAAGCACCCGCAGGGAGCGGGCGACCGGATCCTGCAGAAGACGCCGACCGGCTTCGACGTGTCGGTGTGGGAGTTCTTCTGGGCCCTCCAGGTCGGTGCGACCCTTGTGGTCGCCAAGCCCGGCGGCCACCGGGACCCGGCCTACCTGGTCGAGGTCATCCGGGCACAACGGGTCACGACCCTCCAGTTCGTGCCGTCGATGCTCGCGGTCTTCCTCGCGGAGCCCGCCTCGGCCACATGCTCCTCGCTGCACACCGTCATCCTCGGCGGCGAAGCCCTGTCCCTGGAGCTGGCCGACAAGTTCCGCACGACACTGACCGAGGCCCGCCTCTACAACCTCTACGGCCCCACCGAGGCCTCCATCGACGTCACCCGCTGGCCGTACCGGTACGAGCCGGGCGCCTCCAGCGTGCCGATCGGCGCCCCCGTGTGGAACACCCGCGCGTACGTGCTCGACGCGAAGCTGCGGCCCGTCCCGTCCGGAGTCGCCGGGGAGCTGTACGTGTCCGGCGTCCAGCTCGCACGGGGCTATGTGAACCGGCCGGCCTTGACCGCCGAGCGGTTCGTCGCCAATCCCTACGGCCCGCCCGGCGCCCGCATGTACCGCACCGGTGACCTGGTGCGCTGGCGCGCCGACGGGAACATCGAGTTCCTCGGGCGGACGGACTTCCAGGTCAAGATCCGCGGGTTCCGGGTGGAACTCGGCGAGGTCGAATCGGCCGTGGCCGCACACCCCCTGGTGGAGCAGGCCGTCGTCGCGGTGCACGCCCAGGGCGAGGCCGACGCGCGGCTGGTGGCGTACGTCGTGCCCGTCGCGGGAGCGGGCGGCGTCGAAGGCGTCGACCCGGGCGGAGTACGGAAGTTCGTCGGCGAGCGGCTGCCGGAGTTCATGGTCCCGGCGGCGGTGGTCGTGCTGGCAGCGCTGCCGGTGACGGTGAACGGAAAGCTCGACCGCAAGGCCCTGCCCGTGCCCGACTTCTCGTCGGCAGTGTCGGGCGGTGCGCCCCGGGACGCGCGGGAGCAACTGCTCTGCGACCTGTTCGCCGAGGTCCTCGGCCTTGCCCGGGTCGGCATCGAGGACAGCTTCTTCGACCTGGGCGGACACTCGCTGCTGGTGACGCGCCTGGTCAACCGCATCCGTACGGAACTGGGCGTCGAACTGCCGCTGCGCGCCCTCTTCGAGGCCCCGAACGTGGCGCTGCTGGCCGAGCGCATCGGCGGCGCGCGCCCATCGCGGCCCCCGCTGTCGCCGGCACGGCGGCCTGCCGAAGTGCCCCTGTCGTACGCGCAGCAGCGCCTGTGGTTCCTCAACCGCCTGGAGGGCGACTCAGGAGCGGCGTACAACATGCCCGTCGCCCTTCGCCTCACCGGGTCGCTGGACCGGGAGGCACTGGCGGCCGCTCTGGGCGACGTCATGACACGCCACGAGAGCCTGCGGACCGTATTCCCGGAGGGCGCCGACGGCACGCCGTTCCAGAGAGTGGTCGAGGCCGCCGGTGCGGTGCCTCTGGCGGTCGAGCGGATAAGGGAAGAGGAGCTGGCGGCGGCCGTCGCGGCCCTGGCGGCCCGCGGCTTCGACGTCACGCGGGAACTCCCTTTGCGGGCGCACCTGTTCGCGGTGGACGAGCACGAGCACGTGCTCGTGGTGGTCATGCACCACATCGCGGGTGACGGCTGGTCCATGGCGCCGCTCGCCCGGGACCTCGCGACCGCGTACGAAGCCCGCGTCAACGGCGATACTCCCGCCTGGCGGCCGCTGCCCGTCCAGTACGCCGACTACTCCCTGTGGCAGCGGGAACTGCTGGGAGAGGACGGCGAGCCGGACAGCCTCATGAGCCGCCAGGTCGGATTCTGGCGGGAAGCCCTGTCCGCAGCACCGCAGCAGCTCGACCTCCCGACGGACCGGCCCCGGCCCGCAGTGGCGTCGTACCGGGGCGACAGCGTTCCGGTGGAGATCGACGCGGCGCTCCACGCGGACCTCACGGAACTCGCCCGGGAGACGGGCGCCAGCCTGTTCATGGTGGTCCGCTCGGCTCTGGCCGTGCTTCTGTCCCGTCTGGGCGCGGGGACGGACATTCCGATCGGTTCGCCGGTCGCGGGCCGTACCGATGAGGCGTTGGACGATCTGGTCGGGTTCTTCGTGAACACGCTGGTGTTGCGCACGGACCTGTCCGGTGATCCCACGTTCCGTGAGCTGATCGGGCGGGTGCGAGAGGCCGACCTGGCGGCTTACGCGCACCAGGACGTGCCGTTCGAGCACCTGGTCGAGGTGCTCAACCCTGCGCGCTCCCTGTCCCGTCACCCGCTGTTCCAGGTCATGCTCGCCTTCCAGAACACGACCCCGCCGAGGCTGCGCCTCGACGGCCTCGACATCGCCGCGGAACCTGCACCCTCCGGCGCGGTGAAGTTCGACCTGTCGGTGAGCCTCGACGAGAAGTACGCGGACGCCGGCGCCGCGGAGGACCCCGCCGGCCAGGGTCGACCGGCCGGCATGACCGGTACGTGGAGCTACGCCACCGACCTCTTCGACCGCAGCACCGCCGAGGCGATGGCCGGCAGGTTCGTCCGCCTCCTGCGCGGACTGGTGGCCCACCCCGACCGGACCGTGGCGCGAGCGGAGATCCTGGAGCCCCAGGAAGAGCAGTGCCTGCTCGACGGCTGGGCCGTGGGGCCCGCTCAGCCTCCGGCCCTCCCGCTGACCTTCCCCGCGATGTTCGAAGACCAGGTGGCCCGCACGCCGGACGCACCCGCCGTCGACGACGGCGGCGACATTCTCACGTACGACCAGTTGAACTCCCGCGCCAACCGGCTGGCACGTCGCCTCGTCGCGCAGGGGGCGGGCCCGGAGCGCGTGGTGGCGGTGGCCGTGCCCCGCTCGGCCGACGCGGTCGTCGCCCTCATAGCGGTGATGAAGTCGGGCGCCGCGTATCTGCCCCTGGACGAGGACCACCCGGCACAGCGCATCGCCTACATGGTCGAGGACGCCGGAGCCGTCTGCGCGGTTACGCGTGCCAGCGGCGATGCCGCCCTGCCTCCCGGCTTGCCTGTCGTCACAATGGGCGGGAACGAGCCGGAGACGGCCACCCCCGCCGACGGCACCGGCGCACAGCCGGAGCCCGCGGCCCGCGACCTGAGCGACGAGGAGCGCTCGGCGCCCCTGTTCCCGTCCCACCGGGCGTACGTCATGTACACCTCGGGATCCACGGGACACCCCAAGGGCGTCATGGTGGAGCACCGCGCCCTCACGGCGTACCTGGTATGGGCGACGGCCAACCATCCGAGTGCAGGGGAGATCACCGCACTGCACTCGCCCCTCACCTTCGACATGGCGGTCGCGTCGATGTACACGCCGCTGGTCGTCGGTGGCTGCGTACGCGTCGTCCACTTCTTCCAGAGCACCGAGGCGGCCGGCGAAGCACCCGCGACCCCGTCGGCGTACATGAAGGCGACACCCAGCCACCTCACGCTGCTCGGTGAGCTGCCCGACGGCCACTCGCCATCGGCCGAACTCGTCCTCGGGGGCGAGGCTTTGACCGGCACCGACCTCACCGAGTGGCGCCTGCGGCACCCGAAGGCCACCGTGTTCAACGCGTACGGCCCCACCGAGACGGTGGTCAACTGCACCGAGCACCGGATCGAACCGGACACCGCCCTCGCGGACGGCCCCGTACCGATCGGCCGGCCCCAGGGCGCTTCAAGGGTCTACGTCCTCGACACCCACCTCCGGCCGCTTCCGGCGGGCGTGACCGGTGAGCTGTACGTGGCGGGACCGCAGCTGGCGCGTGGCTATCTGAACCGCGCCGGCCTGACCGCCGAGCGGTTCGTCGCGAACCCCCACGGCGCGCCCGGCGAACGCATGTACCGCACGGGCGACCTGGCCCGCTGGCGCGCCGACGGCGACCTGGAGTACGTGGGCCGGGCCGACGAGCAGGTCAAGATCCGTGGCTTCCGCATCGAACTCGGTGAGGTCGCAGCCGCGGTGAGCGACGCCCACGGCGTCGCTCAGGCAGCCGTGATCGCCCGCGAGGACCGGCCCGGTGACAAGCGCCTGGTCGCCTACGTCGTCGGCACACCCGACGCCGAGCACCCACTGGACCCCGAGACCGTACGCCGCGAGGCCGCCGAACGTCTGCCGGAGTTCATGGTGCCGTCGGTGGTGGTGGTGTTGGAGGCGCTGCCGTTGACGGCGAACGGGAAGTTGGACCGGCGGGTGTTGCCGGTTCCGGAGTTCGGTGGTGGTGCGGTCTCGCGTGCGGTGCGTTCGGTGCGTGAGGACGTGTTGTGCGGGGTGTTCGCTCAGGTTTTGGGTGTGGAGCGGGTGGGGGTCGAGGAGAGCTTCTTCGATCTGGGTGGTCATTCGCTGTTGGCGACTCGTGTGGTGAGTCGGGTGCGTGCGGTGCTGGGCGTGGAGT
>NZ_JAERRH010000057.1 GCF_016741855.1 Streptomyces musisoli
GCGGGGCGTGCAGGAGGTCGTCGGCGAAGCCGGTGGCGACGAGGTGGAGATCGCCTGCCCAGGGCGCGATTGCGTATTCGAGCAGCAGGGCGGTGCACACCCGGGCGACGTCGTCGGGGCTGCCCTCAAGGAGCAGGGCGCCACCGCGGTGACCTCCGCGCCGGCCCGTGGCCCCGGCCCGGCATCCAATGGTTCAGGGCCGGGGCGCGGCGAGCGGTCCGGCGACCGCCGTGGCGATGGCCTCGGTGGGCGGAGCACACCCCAAGGCGCTGCCAGCCGACAGCGCACGTTGTCCGCAGGGCCAAGCTGGGCACGCCCCGCCCTGCGCGGCTTAAGAGCAGTGCCGTCCAGGCGGGAGGCCTCGGCGGCGGCTCGGCTCCGGGACCGGTGAGGGGCATCGGACGGTGGCACGGCTGTCGCCCTGCTGTGCCGCCTGGATTCCGCCACTCATGCGGCGCCCTGCGTTCCCTTCTAGGAAGCGGCGACACCTGCTCCATGGCGCAGAGTGAGCGCCCGGCGCCGTGGCGGCTGCAGAAGAACCGGGCCCTCACGCGTTTCGCGCGAGAGGGGAGCGCGCGATGCCGTGCCAACGATCCGCCGCGGCCGGGGACACGGACCTGCGCCGCCCTTTCTGCGCGTCTTGCGCATGTTCGGGGTAGGGGGCGGCTCGACCACCCAACGTCGCGGGATCACCTTGAACCCTTTGATGCCGCATCGGTGTCAGACGTGGATGACAGCCACCCTCTACCGCGGTAGTTGTAGGCGGCTCGTCTCGTACCGCCCTGGTTTCGCCTGGAGTCAAACCACCAGGGGACGCCGGCCCAGTCGACTGTTCATACCGTTGAACCGCACGTACGCATCGCACGGCGGGCCGTCGGGGGACCCAACGGGGGGACCCGGCTCGCTCCTCGAGAAAGGACCGTGCGTCCATGACGACGATGAACATACGTCAGCGCATCACCACCGGGCTGGTCTCCGCCGCGTTCCTCGGCGGGACCCTGGTCGCTGTCGCGCCGGCGGCGAGCGCCGCACCGGCCACAGCGCCAGCCGCCTCATCAGCTGGCGTCAGCGCCGCCCGGAGCTGCCTCATGACCCCCGGAATCGGCTACTACTGCCGCTACTACAAGGGCACCGCCTACACCGACTTCGGCGACCGGGGCAACAAGGTGAAGGAGATCCAGGCCCTCATCAAGGCGTCGCACTATTCGGGCCGTCTCGCGATCGACGGCGTCTTCGGCAACGACACCCTGAAGGCCGTCAAGTGGTACCAGAAGCGGTGGATGGGCGACAGGACGCCCGACGGCATCGTCGGGCCCAAGACCTGGAAGTCGCTGCGCTGGGACTGCGCCTGCTGAATCCGGCGGTGGGCCGCCCGTCCCGCGGCTTTCGCCCGGCTACCCGGCCTCGGAGGCCTGGGCCGCCCAGTCGAGTCCGAGGCTGGCCAGCCAGGCAACGCACGTTGTCCGCGGGGCCAAACCGGGCACGCCCGGCCCCACGCGCTGCAGAGTGGTGCCGTCCAGGCAGCGGCCTTCGAAGCCTACCGGCCGCCGTCAGATGACACCGCGGCGGTACGGCGCGCGACGACCCGCCGCCGCGCGCCGTCCGTCCGAGCGTCCACACCGAAGACGTGCGGTGCATAGCGGGCCCGGAACCTCGCCCCGGGCCCGCTGCGCTGCGCGAAGCGCGCGCTCACGCAGCCCAGTGGAGTCCGAGGTCAGGCCGGCCGCCGACGGCCGAGCAGGGTGCGTCAGCACCGGAACCGGCGCGGAAGATGACGTTCGATGAGGAGCTTCTACAACAAGAACCGCATACTCGACGGCCTGGACGACGGCTTCATCGTGAGGATCAGCGGCTGACCTTCGTCGTGGCGGGAGCGGCCCGCCGCTCCCGCCACGACGTTGGACTACGAAGCTGCAGGCCAGAACTGCACGAGATAGCGCTCTACCGCCTCGATGCTCTGCTCGCTCTCGGCCAGAGCCCTGACCGCGGCCCGGCCCGAGGAACTGACACGCACGCGCCACGATCCGCCCTGGTCTCACCGACTGGGTGGTCGACAAGACGCGGTGGGGCCTGAGCATCGACACCGGCGAGCAGGCCGCGCTCGCCGAGGTGCTCACCGCCTGCCCGAACGTTCCCGTCACCGTCACGCCGGCCCGTTGACCACCCTCGCCGCGCCGTCTGCAGCGACGCCCCGGCCCTTGGGCCGGCGAGGGCCAAGGGGGATTGGGCGTCCTCAGCGCCGCCGCGGACTGCGTGTGGCCAGCTCTGCATGCCAGATGTGCACGCACGCCCGGCGATTGGTCAGGGCGACCGCATGACGCACAGATTCAGACAACCGTCTTACACAAGCGTATTGTACATGTGTATAGATGTCGTCTATGGTGAACCCATGAACACCGACAACGCCAAGCGTTCCGCGCTCACCATCGACGGCCGCACCCTGTCCTACGTGGACTTCGGCGGACCGGGCCGCCCGCTGCTCGCCCTGCACGGACACATGTCCGAGGGCATGTCGTACGCCGATCTCGCTGCCCGCCTCGCCCCGGACTGGCGGGTCATCGCGCCCGACCAGCGCGGCCACGGCGACTCCGACCGGGCGGCCGACTACAGCCGGGAGGGCTACCTTGCCGACCTGGAAGCCCTCATGGACCACCTGAGGCTGGACAGCGCGGCCCTCCTCGGCCACTCGCTCGGAGCGATCAACGCCTACCAGTTCGCTGCCCGCCACCCCGAGCGCGTGACCGCGCTGGTCAATGGCGAGGGCTGTGCCGAGCTCGGCCTGGACGGCAGCAACCCGCTGGCGTTCGTGCTCAACCTTCCGGAGGGCACCTGCCACAGTCGGGAGGCGTTCGTGGCGCAGCTGGGTCCGTTCGCCCCTTTCCTCGGATCCGCCGTTCGCGAGCGGACGGACGGAACGTGGGGCCTGCACTTCCACCCCAAGGACATCTACGACTCCGAGGACCAGGTCCATGGCGATCACTGGGCCGACTGGACCGGCTCCGCCTGCCCGGCGCTACTGATACGCGGCGCCAAAGGCGGTGTGCTGTCGGCGGAGCAGGCAGCGCAGATGGCTTCTCGGCGGCCCGGCACCCGTCTTGTCGAACTGGAGACGGACCACTTCCTGTATGCCAACGACCCGGCCGGCTTTGCGGACGCGGTCCGGGACTTCCTTGCCTCGGCATAGCCATGGTCCGCGGACCGTTCGGCCCCTCGCCGATCGATCACAAGCGGATCTTCTCGAGAGCACCGTCTTCTGTTCCAGGCTGCCGCTCCTTTGCCAACGCGGCGCCGGCTGCTCGTCCCGTTCGATCGCCATGTCGCCGAGGGAGACGATGTCCACCAGGTGACCCCCCTCCACGATCGGAAGGTGGCGGACGGAGTTACCGCGAACTTCACCGCACGACCGAAGTTGCTCGTTCGGGGACACCAGCCGCCGCACCCGCCAAACCGCCTGTCCCACCTCGGCAGCACCCCGACCGGCCGAAGCCGTTCAAGCCGCGTGAGTGGTGCCCTCCAGCGGCCGGTCCGGGGTCGGGGCCGGCGCCGCGGGCCGGTCGCGGTCGAGGGGCCGTGCCAGTTGACAAGGGTGAGGGCCCGACGCTTGACGAAGGAGGCTGGGCCCTCACGTCGGGCCTCCCTGGTAGGGGCAGGGATGTTCATGGCGCGACGCCGTGCGCAACGACCGGCTAATGCGCAGGTCACGCGGCTCGACGGGAGCGGGCGCGGGCCGGTTGCCGGGGGGAGAATGGTGGCGTCGCATGGGTGATCCGCGGTGGCACGGGCAGGGACGACCGTGCCACCGTGCCCCCGCTCCGGGCTTCAGACCCCGGGTCCGGGGCGGGGCGACGCCGCAGGCCGGGTCTGGTCGCCGGCAGGGGGGACCACACCTGAGGATGACGGGCGCCGCGGCCGAAAAAGGATCAGCCGCGGGCCTCCCGCTGCACACCCTTTCATGGGGTGCCCGGCGGCCATGAGGCGCACACGGTGCGGTGGCCGCCTTTCCGACCGCAAGGCGGGCGATCAGCCCGGCCGCTGAACGGGTGGGCCTGCCTCCCGGCGGTCCTGCGGCTACTCCTTGTGCCCGGCGTGTCAGACGAAAGATCCCGCCAAGCCCAACGGCACCTGCCGACGGTGACCGGCTACCGGGCACGCGTCGCCGGTGACCAGCGGCTCCATCGGGTGCGTACCGGCTGACGGTGGGCTCCACTCGCGCGGCCACGATGTCCCGCGCCGCACCCGGTGTGCACCACTCGACGATGTGCGGCACTCGATGCACCGCACCGGTGCGCGCACCTGTCCGGCCGACCCTTGACCGGGTGCGGCCGGACGCGTGCTCCCCTCTTGACCAGTGTGGCGGAGTTGGTCAGCCCTCCGACCGGTTCGAATGCGCGCACCAGGGGAGCCGGCTGGCCCTGGCAACCGGCGAGGCTGCGTCGCGTGGGAAGAGGGAGCGGTGAATCGGTGCTGGGTTGCTGCCCCGCTCTTACCGGGGATTGCAGGGCGCTTTAGGAGGGGGCGCCATGGTTTTCGACAAGCGCTGTGTACTCGCCGGAGTTGTCGCCGTACATTCCGGGGCGGTCGTTGTAGGCGACGGTGATTTCGCCGTTCTCCTGGGCGCGGAAGGTCTGGCAGGAGCCGACTGCGAACCACGGGCCGGAACCCACGCGGGCGATCAGCGACCCCACCGGTGCTCCGGGCAGGACGGTCTGCGACACGTGCGCTCCGGCGAACTTGTCGTTGATGTAGCGGGTCCCGTCGGGGTAGGTGACGCGCGGGGTCTGGCCCTGGTCGTACTGTGCCCGGCCGCTGGCGGAGATGGTGAAGATGTCGTCGCGCTGGACCGTCACGCCGCACTTCACCCCGCCCTCGGTCTTGGCGGGCACGGTAACGGTGTTGAAGTCGCCCATGGTGGCACCTCTCGATTGCGGTTTGACTACTTTAAGTAGTAATTCTGTCGCTTTAAGTTAGTTCCGGTCAAATGGATCACCGCTCTCCGTACGTGTTTCCGAGATGGCTGTGGCGGGCGTCGAGCAGGCGGGCGGGGTGCGGAGCGGATCCGGGCCGGACATCGGCAACGAGGAGACACGGCCGCCCGCCACTACAGACACCCGCAACAACTGTTGTCGCGGGAGCGTTGACCGCGCTTCCCCAGGCCACCACGGCTTATCGGGGCTGGGGCGCGGAGTCACAACCCTCTTCTCTCCTCCTCTCACTGACCAAGTCCTGGGAAATAGGTGGGGGGTGGGATGTCAGTGGTGGAGGCGACCATCGGGTCCAGGGCGCGCCTGGTGCCCTCTGCGGCCAGTGGCCGGTCGCGACGCACGGGAGGCCACCTGGCAAGCCTTCGCCAATGGTCAGCAGCAGCTGATGGCCGTCCTGGGCCTCACCCCCGAGGCGAATCCGCTCGCCCCGGCCCGCCGCGCTCGCCGTATTTATGAGCAGACGGTGCAGCTGCTGGAGCTCTTCCTGCACCGCGAAGGCCGCATTCCCGCCGCCCGCGAGACGATCCGCGTCGACGGCGACACCGTGAAGATCGGCGCCTGGCTCGCCAAGGCCCGCAACCGACATCGCTCCGGCTCCGGCCAGCTCCCCGACCACCACGTGCGCCTGGTTGCCGCCCTGTTCGAGGGGGACTGGACGGCTGAGGACGCCGTTCCGGCCGTCCTGGTGTGAGTCGGGCCCTCGGTGGCCTACTTGGGACGGTGCCACAGTGGGGCGATACTTCCGTGCGGCGAGCCCTGCTCAGAACCATCGAGGGGTGGGTGAACCGTCCGGGTCCAGCCCGTACGGCCACCGCCTTTCATCGAAGCGAACGCCGGCGTCGGCGGCCTGCCTGTAGAGGGTTTCAGCGCTCTGGGGGTCTCCCGCCTGTCCCCGCATTTGCGCCAGGCCGGTCAGGGCTTCCGGGTAGCCGGCGTCGGCGGCCTGCCTGTAGAGCGTCTCGGCGCCCTCCGGATTCCCGGCCTGCTCCCGCATTTGCGCCAGGTAGGTCAGGGCTTCGGGGTAGCCGACGTCGGCGGCCTGCCAGGCCAGGGTTTCGGCGCTCTGGGGGTCTCCGGCCTGCTCCCGTATCAGCGTCAGGTCGATCAGGGCATCTGGGTAGCAGCTGTCGGCGGCTTGACCGGCCAGCTTTTCAGCGCTCTGGGGGTTTCCGGCCTGTTCCCGCATCCGCGTTACTGGCCGTTCTCTAACCGT
>NZ_JAERRH010000058.1 GCF_016741855.1 Streptomyces musisoli
TCTTAGTCTTTGTGCTCGCTCTTGTGCTCCCGCTTGATCCGATCGATCTCGCTGTGCGGGGCATCCGTTCTCCAGCCGCACGTACAGGTCATCGCCACCTTTCCTGAGGGGACAATGTTTCGGGACTCGTATTGCCCGGCGGGCAACTCCATCATGTAATGCGTCCAGCTGCCCTGATGACGGCTTGTCATGAAGGACAGGTTACGAACGTCTGGGGCCGTTCGCTATCTCCCAGCCGCGCTCGCGCTGTACTCGAGGACGCGGGCGAGGAATCGGTGGGATCACTGAGCTTCTTCAGCGTTGCCGCTCCAGGGTGAGGACAGCTGCGGAGATTGACGACATTCGATCCGGGCTGCACCGGGCCCTGCGGAAGGTCCGCCAGGACTTCAGTCGTGCGACGCCTCGCTCGTGGCTCAGGCATCGTCGGGTTCCGGCTCGTAGTCCTGCCCGGAAGGCGCCGGTGGCCTCGCATCCACGGTCTGCGCCCGCGTCCGCGGCGTGCGACGCATCTGTGCGGCTTCTCGTGCTCGAAGCCTTCCGGCCTCCACGGGGTGCCGGAGCAGGAGAGCAAGGACGTCGCGAGCCGCCCGGCGGCGCGCCGAGCGGGTCGCAAGCATCGCGACCAGGGCGCTCAGGACGACGGTCGCGCTGTAGAGCAGGGCCGCCGCTTGGATGGCCGGCCCGGCGTGATGCAGCAATGTGAGGAGATGAGTCATGGAGGTACCCCCCTCGGGATAGGTTGGCCTGCCATGGCACCTTCGCAGCCTCATGCCCCGTCACGCGATCCGCGACCGCCGCGGAACGGGGTAGATTCGCAGCTCACAGCCGGTGGGGACGGCGTAGCGGGATCGTCTGGTGCACCGGACGACCACCGGACGGCCCAAGACGATCCAGCTGCGTTCTTCGGGAGGAAGCTCAGGGCTCTGATAAAAGCCAGGAGGCTCTCGCTCGCCCAGATCGCCGACGCAGCCCCAGAGGAACTCGCGTTGTCGAAGCAGAAGCTGAGCCGGTGGCAGCGCGGCGAGAACGTTCCGGACTGGAGATCCCTGCGCAGACTTCTGTCGTCGGTGCTGCTGCCAGATGGTGGATTCGACCGCAGCACGGAACGGACCTGGTACGCCTGGCACGACGCCGCTTACCGTTACCGGCAGGACAACCGGGGCGGACGGCGGATGGCGGCTCCGACCGAGAAGGCGCCGAGGACGACCGCAGGAGGCTGCGGCGTCCGATTCGATGACGGTGAGCTGGAAGCCCACTGGAGTCCCAGGGCGCGCGGCGTGGAACAGGGCCGGGCCGGCTGGTGCTTCACCGGCCGCACGTTCGCCCTGCGGCAACTCGTCGCCTGGCTGGATGCCGAGGCTCCCGACGGGCAGGTGCACGTCGTCACGGGTGGCCCAGGGTCGGGCAAGTCCGCCGTACTGGCGCGGATCGTCACGCTGGCCCACCCCACGACGCGTACGCTCACCCCACTGGATGACGCACCCGACGGTACGGTTCCGAAGATCGGCTGTGTGAGCCTGGCGATCCTGGCGCGCGGACGGTCACTCACTGACGTGCTGGCCCGCATCGCTGCGGTGACAGGGACTGAACTGGCTGCCACGTTGCCCGACCGGCAGCTGGACCTCCTCGTCAAGCACCTGCAATCCCAGCCCTCGCCCGTGACTGTGGTCGTGGATGCGCTGGATGAGGCGGCCGAGCCGGACGCCATCGCGCGTGCCCTGCGGCGGGTCGCCGGTGACGCCGAACAAGCTGGGGTACGCATCCTGGTCGGCACGCGGCCCGGCCACCAGAGAACACTGTTGAGGGCCTGCGGCCACGACGCGCGGGTCATCGACCTCGACAGCGAGCCATGGCTGCACCGTGACGATCTGGTCGACTACGTGCGCCGAAGGCTGCTGTCCACGGAGGATCCGCACTTGAGGAGCCCGTACCGGAACCGACCGGAACTGGCCGAACGGGTGGCGGACGCGGTCGCCGACCGCGCGTTCCCGACCTTCCTGATCGCGCAACTTGTCAGTCGGACACTGACAAACAGCGACACCGTCTTCGATCCGGACATCGACGACTCGCTGCGCCTGCCAGGGACGGTCGCCGACGCCTTCGACGACTACTTGGTCCGCCTCGGGCCGGATCGGGTCCGGGTGCGGGATCTCCTCATGCCGCTCGCGTACGTTCATGGCAGGGGACTGGCGCGGGACGTGGTGTGGGTGACACTGGCAGGCACCCTTGCCCCAGGCGGTTACACATTGGCCGACGTGGACTGGTTGCTTGCCTCGGCGGCCGACTTCCTCGTCGAGCAGATCGTCGACGACGGCACCGCCTCTTACCGCCTGTACCACCAGGCGCTGGTGGAAGCCCTGCGACTGAGCAGGAGCGAAGACGTGGCCCAACGCCAGATCACCAAGGCCCTGACCGAGCTGGCGCCGATCGTCGGCGCGCGCCGGGACTGGGACAGCGCACCAGCCTACGTACGCCGCTATCTGGCCCTCCATGCCGCGGCCGCCCAACAGCTGGAGCCTCTGCTCAAGGACGCCGACTTCGTCCTTGCAGCCGAACACGGGGTCCTGACGACGGCACTCGAAGAGTGGACCGATCACGCCGAACCGGAGGAAAGCCGTAGCCGAGCACAGTTTTTCCGCCTCGTCCCCGACCAGGGAGACGACCGGCTCCGGCGAGCCGCGGAGCTGGAACAGGGTGCACGCCACCTCGGCCTCGACCACCTCGCCGAGCAGGTGGACCGCATCGCCCCACACCGACCGTGGACGACATCGTGGGCCCACCTGGGCTGGGGCGACCGCGTCGACGCACACGGCTGCTACCACGGCAACGTCCATGCGATTGCGATGGTCGAGTCAGACGGGGAGCCGACCCTGGTACTCAGCGGGTGCGGGCGCCTTATCGCACGTCGCCTGACCGACGGCCAGTTCCTCGCGGAACTGGGGTCCGGCCGGCCTTACGGCGGCGTGGAGGACTTCGGGGACGACTGGTTCGCGCACCTCGCCTGGGCGTACGGAAACGGCGACGGGGCCCCTGATCCCTTCAACCCGGGCGTGTTGATCTACACGATCGCGAGCGGTCAGGTCGGCGACCAGACCTATCTGGTGACGGGCGCACATGACGGCGCTGTGCGGCTGTGGCACCTGGGGCCAGCCACCATATGCTCAGCTCACGAAAAGACCCGCACTGCTGCGGTTGCCGCATGGCGTACCGAACGATTCTACGGCCCATTCTGGCTCAAAGGAGCAGGATTCGTGGGCGGCGACCACCCGCTGGTGGTGGCCGCCGAGCTGAACGGTGACGTTCACTTTCTTGATCTGGAGTCCGGATCGCCGGCGCACCCCACCGCAAGGCATCCCGGTGATTGGCTGTGGGCCGTCACCTGCGCGCAGGTGGCCGGGCGACCCGTGGTGTTGACCGCCGGCACCTTCAGCGGCGACAAGTCCACACGCGGCTGTGTGCAGATGTGGGACCCGGCCACCGGCATGGCCATGGGCGAGCCGATGCTGCACGACTCCGAGGTGCGGGCTGTCACCGTCACCACCCTGCGCAACCTGACGGTCGCGGTCACCCGCACGTTCGGTGACCTCAGTATCTGGGACCTCGCCACGGGCCGGCTGGTACGGCGGAAGAGTACTCATCTCTTCTCTACCCACTCCAACATGGATGTGATGGAGATAGCGGGCCGACAAGTGCTCGTGTTCGGCACTGAGCCATCCACTCTGATCTGTGAAACCGACGGGTCCGCAACAAGCGTCAGTAGACACCGAGTTGATCTCGTCGACCTCGTCTCACTGGAGCATCTCGGTACGATTCGGATCGACGACGGAGTGCTCACCGTACTGGGCGTCGGCAGGCACCTCGTCGTTGGCTGTATGACAGGAGCAGTGGCACTGCGACTGGACGACACGCTGGTTCGGCCATGGTCTGAAAGTAACTGAGGTTCTTCAGCGTTGCCGCTCCAGGGTGAGGATGGCTTTGGCGATTGACGTCATGCGGTTCGGACTGCACCGGGATCTGCGGAAGATCCGCCAGGACTTCAGGCGTGCGACGCCGCGTTCGACCGGTGCCCGTGCCGCGGCCAGGGCCCGGTTGACGGTCTTTTCGGTGAGGGTGAGCTCCTGAAGGGGTCTGCGTTTGATGCCCGTGGTCACCCAGGGCCCGCCGCCCTGGTAGGCGAGGTCGGCCAGGATGGGGACGCCCTGGCGCTCGCAGATGCGGATGATCCCGTGGGTGCGGGCCGCGGTCAGGTCATGAGCCCGGCCCGGCAACGCGGGTGACAGCCACAGCAGCCGGCCGCCCGGATCGGTGACCACCTGCACGTTCACCCCGTGCCGACGATGCTTGTGCGAGTAGTCGGCCCGTCCGTCGCCGACCCGGTCGCACTCGGCGAGCGTGCCGTCGGAAGTCGTGCGGGGAGAAGACGAGCGGTTCTCCGCTGGCATTGGTCAGGCCCGTGGCGGCCGGCGCGTTGATCAGAAGCTTGCGGAGCGCGGTCGGGGTGAAAGCGCGGTGTTCGGTGCCGATACCGCGCTGGAACAGCAGCGGCATCGGCGGGTTCCAGACCCGCTCGTGGACATCGTAGGAGGTCACCAGCGGGATCGCACGGCTGCTTCCTCGCAGGCGGCGGACGATGATGGAAAGGACGTCCGCCAGTTCCGGGCTGACCAGCAGGAGCCGTTCGCTGTCGGTCTTGGATGGGGCGACCTGCAACAGGGGCACGACTTCGCCGGTGCTCGGGAGCCGGTATTCGGTGACGCTGTGGTGGGTCAGCTCCAGGAGCTCCTCGTTGCGGATGCCGGTCAGGCGTAGGACCTCGATCGCGGCGAAGGCCCAGAAGGCTTCAGTCTCCTCGTATGTGAGGTTCCGCCGCCGCCCCGTCGAGGTCTCCCTCGGCCCAGGTCATGTGCCCGGCGGCCTTGGTCGTGACGGCTCTGCGCAAGGCTCCGGCGGTGTCGGGGATCAGGTCCCCGGGCCGGTGTGCTCGGCGGCGGCAAGTAGTTCGGCTGCGGCACGTCGCCTGCGGTCGACGGTGTCGGCCAGCATCGGCAGGACGGGAAGCCGTTCGCGGGTGCGCTGGTCCATCCGGGCCTTGCGGTGCTTGCGGTCCTTGGCCTTGCTGATCTCTTCGTCGCTGATCGGGCAGGACACCACCCACCGTGCCCAGCGGCCTGGCTCTTCCGCAGCCCGGTGGGCGATGTCCAGATAGAAGGCGCGGACGCGGGTGAGCTCGTCCTTGGCGTTCAGCCTGGGGCTGGCGACCTCGACGGCGGTGCCGTCCGAACCGATCGTGGTGCGCTTCTTGGTGGCGATGTCTGTCTTCCAGGCGCGGGCCAGTGCTGGTGGCAGCCGCAGGGAGCCGATGCCTGGTGAGAGGGCTTCGACCGGGTCCAGAACAGCCCGGCCAGGGTCCGCGAGACCGCGTCCAGGCTGGTGTAGTCCAACGACGGCTGCCGTTCGCGCAGGTAGTCCACGATCAGGTCGCGAACCGGGCGACACCGGATCGGATAGTGATCCACGAGTTCTTCGATGCTCAGTCGGCCGGCGGCAAGCCCGAAGGCCCGGATCGTGGCCGGGGCGTCCTCAGGGAAGACATCCAGAGCCCGCAGTCGAAGGTAGAAGTCGACTTTGCGCTGACTGTCAGTTTCCGAAGTCGCCTGCATGGATGTCCGAAGTCGTGTGCGTGATCACGAGCTGGTTGTTCATGTCGAGCTCGAACTTGCCGCTCGCCGGGTCTTGATGTCGCGGTAGCGGTACGCCGCGATGGTCAGGACCATCGCCATGAAGAAGGGCCAGCTTACTGAGA
>NZ_JAERRH010000059.1 GCF_016741855.1 Streptomyces musisoli
AGCCGGATCAACCGGATCGGATTGGACTCCGTGTTCTGGTCCCGCTCCTACTTCGCCGGGTCCTGCGGCGGTGCACCGCTGACCGTGATCAAGCAGTACATCGAAGGCCAGAAGCGGCCTGTCTGACCGTCACCCCGGAGCCGCAGAGAACTCCGCCGATTCGCGGCTCCGGGTCAAGGATGCATTCCCTCCCCGGCTGAAGCCGGGGATACCCTGCAAGATCAGGGATGGAAGCCGGCGGGATGCCGCCGCCGGGCGCCCGTATCGGGGCAACGTCGACACCGACCTCGCGGCCCCCCGCGATTGATCGTGGATGCTGTGGTGCCTTGAAGGTCCAGGGCTAGGCTCGTGGCTGATCACAGTTACCGACGAGGGGGTTCCAGGACATGAGCGGGAGAGTGACGGCGGTCAGTAGCAGCGGGGAGTACTCGTTCACCAAGCCGAACCGGGACAGCGTCAGGTTGCTTGCCGGGCTCGGTGTGGAGGGGGACGTGCACGCCGGTGTGACGGTCAAGCACCGCTCGCGCGTCGCGCAGGATCCCACCCAGCCGAATCTGCGCCAGGTCCACCTCATCCATGAAGAGCTCTTCGCCGAGGTCGGCGAAGAAGGGTTCGAGGTGGCGCCCGGCGACCTCGGCGAGAACATCACCACGCGTGGCATCGATCTGCTCGGTCTGCCGGTCGGCACATTGCTGCGCATCGGCGACTCCGCGGTCCTGGAAGTCACCGGGCTCCGCAATCCCTGCGCGCAGATCGACAACTTCCAGGACGGGCTGCTGAAGCAGGTCGTCGGCCGCGACGACGCGGGGAACATCGTGCGCAAGGCCGGAATCATGAGCATCGTGAGGGAGGGCGGCGTGGTGCGCCCTGGCGACACGATCGAAACGGAACTTCCCAGCGGTCCGCACCGGCCCCTGGACCGGGTCTGACCAGCCTCCCGGGCAGGCCGTGACAGCACGACGGCCGCGCAGGTCCTGGAGCCGCGAAGATCAAGCAGGCCCGCGCGGCCATGGCCCATCCCGCCTTCTGCGGCGTCGCACGCCAACATCGTCCAGCTACGGGTGGGCGCCGGTTCGACGGCGCCAACTCGGCCCCGCCGACACCGCGGTCATGTCCCGCGTGGACCAGGCCCTGCGCGCCGCCCAGGACCTCCGAGCGCCTGCCCGGCCACCGGCACCTCCACCCCCGTCACCGTGCTGACCGCACTGATCGCCCGCCGCGCGGGAGTCGCGCTCACCCCCCGGCCGGCGCTGCCGTCACCCTCCTCGGAACCCGGCGTCCACACGCTGACCGGGCCGATCCAACGGCGGGGGTTGGACGAGGAGCATGGCGGCGATTTCAGAGGCGGGCACGGAGCGGTCAGGCGTCATGGGGGGCCGGGCGTCACAGGGTCAGTTCCTCTCCGACGGCTGGGGCGAGGACCTCGTAGGGTTCGCCGGCGGTGGCGTCGAGGAAGCGGGCGAGCTCGTCGGGCTGGGTGGCGTAGAAGTCGGAGTGGAAGCCGTCGTAGTGCATCGGGATCGCGGTCCTCGCCTGGAGGAGGCGGGCGGCGACGGCGGCGTGTCGGGCGTCGAGCGAGGCCGGGTAGGGGCTCGGCGGCTGGCAGTGCGGGAAGCAGACGATCGGTCCGTTGATGGGGGTGAGGACCGCGTCGAAGGGGCCGTAGCGGTGGGCGGCGCGCCACCAGTAGCCGTGGTACATGGTGTCGCCGAGGTGGATCACGCGGGTGCCGTCGGCTTCGACGGCCCAGGAGACCTGGGGATCGCCGAGGGTGTCGACGGCGGGGACGGCGGCGATGGTGAAGGGCCCGATGGTGGTGGTCTCCCACAGGCCCATGGGCCGCCGGGGCAGGTCGTGGGCGGTGAGTTCGGCCTCGGCCTTGAGCGTCCAGAGGTTCTCGTGGTCGTCACCGCCGAAGGACTCGGGGTGCAGGACCGTTCCGCCGGGCCGCAGGGCGCGGGCGAGGGCGCCGGCGTCGGTGTGGTCGCGGTGGAGATGGGTGCACAGTCCGGCGAGCACATGGCCCTCCGTGCGGGGCGGTACGACCTTCGGCATCGGCACTCCGGACAGTGCCGTCCCGTCCAGGACGCCTTCGGGCCGGCCGAGCAGGTCGATGACCAGACTCTCTCCCTGCGATTCGAGTTCCACTCCGGCCCAGCCAAGCCAACGGACACGCATGCGGCGCCCCCCCATCAGTCGTTTACCGTACGATCGTTCTCTAAATTAGCAGACGATCGATCGGTAAGATTGGGGGCATGAGAAAAACAGCGGCAGAGGCCCGGCGTACCCGGGAGCGCATCGTCGAGGTCGCGGTGCAGCAGGCGTCGGGCCTCGGACTGTCCGGACTGACCATCGGCGCGCTGGCCGAGACGCTCGACATGAGCAAGGCCGGAGTCGTCGGCCCCTTCGGTTCACGCGCCGAGCTCCAGCTGGCCGCCCTGGACCGCGCGGTGGAGATGTTCACGGAGGCGGTGGTGGCACCCGGCCGCGCCACCGGCCCGGGCCTGCCGTGCCTGTACGCCGTGATCGACGCCTGGTGCGCCTACCTGGCCGACAGCCCGTTTCCCAACGGCTGCTTCGTCACGGCGGCGTCCTGCGAACTCGACGCACGATACGGCGACTTGCGCACCCGCCTGCACGATACGGTGACCCGCTGGCGCGGCTTCCTCGCCGAGCAGATCACCACCGCACAGGCCGCCGGCGACCTGGACCCGCACCTCGACCCTGACGACCTCGTGTCGCTCCTCGGCGGCCTCGCCATGGCCGCCAACCAGGAGATCCAGCTCCTCGGCGACGAGCGCGCCGCGCCTCGCGCCCGCCGCCTCATGCGCGCCGCCCTCGCCTCGCAGCGCCCGCTGCCGGCCTGATCCCAAAGCCACAACTAGCTCTGCGGACCGACTGGCTGTTGGGCCGGAAGGAGAACGGGCTCCGGAGACCTGCGGCGTGGCGGAGCCGGTTGGCCTCGCCGGCCCACCCTTCCTCGACGGCAAGGCCGGGACGATGGGGGACCGCGAAGCGGCGTCTGCGCCGAGGCCGGCCCTCAGGGGCTGATGGGCCGTGAGGCGCCGGGGGCGCCGATGGTCCGCGTCAAGGGCTGCGCATCGGGCCGTCTTCTGATCTTGACCGAACCGGACAGGATTCAGTATGACTTCATTATGAAGGACGTAACTAATGGCGGAGGGCTCGCCCGGGACCCGGACGGAATGATCTATGACCCTCAGGTCCGTGCCTCGCTCGCTGTGTTCGCGGATGGTGGCGACACCATCCGCCTGGAGGCGGCAGCCGCCGCGCGTGCCGCGCACAAGGCCGTCGAGCGGCTTCGCGCCCACGGCTCGGAAGGCCGCGGCCTGAGTGCGGGAGCTGTCGACGTGCTGCTCCGGCTGCGCACCCTGGGCGAGACCGGTATGCATCTCGGCGAACTCGCCCGCTCCGCGGGCATGACCCCTCGCAACGCCACTGGGCTCGTCGACACGCTCGAAGGCGAAGGACTCGTTCGACGCGATCCCGCGCCCGGCGATCGCCGAGCCGTCGTCGCCCGCATCACTCCCGCCGGCTCGGCGTGGCTGGACGGCTTCCGGGAACCGACCGAGCGCGCCATGGCAGCCCTGTTCCACGGATTCACCGACACCGAACTCCACCAGCTCCGCCACCTGTGCCTGCGCCTGGTTCACAACCAGCAGCGCATC
Source organism: Streptomyces musisoli (assembly GCF_016741855.1). Lineage (GTDB taxonomy): Bacteria > Actinomycetota > Actinomycetes > Streptomycetales > Streptomycetaceae > Streptomyces > Streptomyces musisoli. The sequence continues at coordinate 3,687 of NZ_JAERRH010000059.1, forward strand.
GCCGCCCATCTCACTGACAGCGAAGGAACCACTCCCGCATGACGACCACGACGCGCGCCACCGTCAGCGCCTACCACCAGGCCCGGCTGAGCGGTGACATCCCCGCCGCCGCTCGCACGCTCGCCGACACCTTCCACTTCCAGAGCCCCTTGATGGCCTCCGGCAGTCACCATGACCACCTCAGCGGCCTGGAAGCGTTCCTGGGAATCGTGACCGGCGTCGACCTGGTCAGCGAACTGTACGGCGAGAGCGAAGCCACGCTGGTCTACGACGTCCATACGTCGCTCCCGACCATCGGAACCCAGCGCACCGCCGAACACTTCCACCTCTCCGACGGCCGGATCGACAGCATCCGCCTGATCTTCGACGCCACTCCCTGGCACGCCGTCATGCAGGCCATCGGCCCGTCCTGACGCCGAGCACCGCGGACCTCGTCCGGCGGCGCCGGACGGCCGAGCGACCGCCGCCCCGGAGTTCACGCCCCCCGTCCCGGCCCGCGGGCGCTCACGTGACCGGTGTACCGATGCGAAGCCGGTTGCCATCCAGGTCGCGCAACTCGATCTCCCGCGCCCACGGAGCGTCCGCCACCCGCGCACCGAACGCGGAAGCAATGACGTCGACATCACGCACCCGGAGATAGACCAACGACCCCGGACGGGCGTCGCCCTGATGCTCCGACAAGAACAACCGCACCCCGCCCCGGGCGATCTCGACGAACGTGGGGTCCCGGCTTGAAGCGGTGCTCCCACTGCTTGGCGAAGCCCAGCCGCTCGTACCACCCGACCGCCAGCTCAGTGCTCTTGACATGAAGGATGGGAATGACTTCTTCGTCCATACGAGCCATGATCACAGACTCCCCGGCAGGCCGCCGGACGTCACCTCATGGCGCCGCGTCCTCTTCCCTCCGAAGGCACTGCGGGGGCGCATGACCGGCGAGGCGGCACTGCTTCTCGGCGGACTCGTCGTCATGCTGGGCGCGTGCGTGCAATGGCTGACGGGGATGGGCTTCGCGCTCGTCGCCGTGCCCGCACTCGTGCTGCTGCTCGGTCCGCACCAGGGCGTCGCCCTGGCCAACTGCGCGGCCGGTGCCATCAGCGCGGTCGGGCTCGTCAGCGGCTGGCGGCGCGTGCGGCTGACGGCGATGGTACCGCTGGTGATCGCGTCCGTATGCGCCGTCCCGGCCGGAAGTTGGGCGGCCGGCCAACTGTCCCAGCCGGTCCTGCTCGTCGGGATGGGGCTCTTGGTGACCCTGGCCGTACTCCTGGTGATGCAGGGCCTGCGAGTGCCCGGCCTGGTCGGCGCCCGGGGCGCGGTGGCCGCCGGTGCGGCCGGCGGCTTCATGAACGCCTCGGCCGGCCTGGGCGGCCCGCCGCTCTCCCTGTACGCGATGAACGCCGGCTGGAGCGCTCACGAGTTCGTGCCGAACGCGCAGTTCTACCTTTGATCTTGGCCAGTGCTCCGCCC
>NZ_JAERRH010000006.1 GCF_016741855.1 Streptomyces musisoli
GGGCCGGTGAACCGACGGACGCCGCCGGAGGCATGCTCAGCGGACATACGCCACCTCGGGGCCGGTGAACCGGCGGTGGCCACGGGTGTCGCGCAGGAGCATCAGGCAGGCCGCGGCGACCTCGCCGGTGCGGAGGCGCAGCAGACGGGCGTCGGGGGTGCGGCCGTGCGGGTCGCCGGGCGGGCCGGGCTTCCACAAGGCCAGGTGGTCCGGGCCCGGGGGCGGCCCCCACAGGCGCGGGGACACGGGTCCGAACAGGGTGACGGTACGGGTGCCGTGGGCCACCGCGAGATGGGCGAGGCCGGTGTCGCCGCTGAGCACCAGGGACGCCTCGGCGACCAGCGCGGACAGTCGGCCGAGCGGCATGCCGCCGGTCAGCACGTCGTCGGCGGGCTGGCCGCTGCGTTCGGCGACCGAGCGGACCAGGTCGTCCTCGCCGGGTCCGCCGGTGAGGACCACGTGGTGTCCGGCGGCGCGCAGGCAGCGGACGACGGCGGCGTACCGCTCCCCCGGCCAGCAGCGGGAGCCCGAGGCGGCGCCGGGGTGCACCACGACCGCGCCGGGGGCCGGGGAGGGTGTGGCGGGCCGGGGCAGCCGCAGGTCACGCGGGTCGGCCGGGATGCCGTAGGCGCCCAGGAAGGCGCACCAACGGTCCCGTTCGTTGGCGTGGCCGAGCCAGGGCGGGCCGTCGGGGCAGGCGTGGGCGAGGAGCCGGCGCGGGTGCAGGGCGGCCAGGGCGTCGCGGCTCTCGGGGCCGTTGCCGTGCAGGTCGACGGCCACGTCGGGCGGCGGGCCGGGCCAGTGGGTGAGGTCCGGCACCGCGCGGCCCGGCGCCTCGGCCGCGAGGACGGCGTCGACCGCCCCGGTGGTCAGGGCGAGTTCGGTGAGGCCCGGCGGCCCGGCAAGGACGACCTGGTGCCCGGGGAAGGCCCGGCGGATGCCGCGCAGCGCGGGCACCCCGGCCAGCAGGTCGCCCAGACCGAGCGCCCGCAGCACCAGGACACGCGGAGGATGCTGGGCACCGTTCCGGCCCTCCGGCCGGTCACCGTTCGCCTCGCGCTCCCGCCGCCCGGCTGCGGACGCCGCCTGCTTCCGCCGGCCGGCCGAAGTCGCGCCGCGCTCCCCTCGCTCGGCCGCAGTCACCTCACGCTCCCGTGGATTCTCCGCAGACGTCTCACGCTTCCGCCGACCGGCCACGGACGCCTCACGCTCCCGCCAGTCGCAGGAGACCACCCCGCGCGCCCCCCGGTCGGCCGCCAACACCTCGCGCTCCCGCCGGCCCGCCGTGGACCTCTCGTACTTCCGCCGGTCGTGGGAGGGCGTCTCCGGTCGGCGGTGGTCGGCCGTGGGTGCGACTGACTTCTGTCGGTCGGTGGAGGTCACCTCGGGTGTCCTCCGGCCGGGGTGGGGGCCTGGGCCGCGCGGCGGGCGAGGCCGGTGGTCGAGCGGCCGTCGAGATAGGGCAGCAGCAGGACCTGTCCGCCCCAGCTCTCCACCAGGGGCTGCTCGGGCAGCCGGCTCCGGGCGTAGTCACCGCCCTTGGCCCAGATGTGCGGCCGGAGTTCGCCGAGGATGCGCTCGGGGGTGTCCTCGTCGAAGACGGCGACGGCGTCCACGCACTCCAGGGCGCGCAGCACCCGGACCCGGTCGGCGGCCGGGACGAGGGGCCGGCCGTCGCCCTTGCGGCGGCGCACCGAATCGTCGGAGTTGACGCAGACGACGAGGCAGTCGCCGGCCCGGCGGGCGGCCTGGAGCAGGGCGACGTGCCCGGCGTGCAGCAGGTCGAAGCAGCCGCCGGCGGCCACGACGGTGCCGCCCGCGGCCCGGACCCTCGCGGCGGTGCGCACGGCGTCGGCGGTGGGGTCGCCGTCGGCGGAGGGCATGGTGTCCGTCTCCGGCTCGTCCGCGACGGCGACCGCACGGGCGCCGCCCTCGGCGACGTAGCGGGTGGCGGCGTGGACGGCGGCCTGGACGGCGGCCTCGGTGTGGGTGCCGTCGGCGAGCAGGCCGGCGGCGGCAGCGGCGAACCGGTCGCCGGCGCCGCAGGGGTCGCCCGTGGCGGCGGCCGGCGTCGGCACGAGCAGCGGGGTCTCGCCGTGCGAGAGCAGGGCCCCGCGTTCACCGAGGGTGACGGCGACGGCCTGGGCCTGCCAGGCGCGGACGAGGGTGCGGGCGTCCCGGGCGGCGGTGCGCAGTCCGGCCGTGTCGCCGGCCTCCGCGTCGTCCAGGCGCCGGGCGAAGGCCCGGGCCTCCTGGGCCGAGGGGGTGGCCAGCCGGACGCCGGGGACCGGGGGCCGCCCGCTTACGTGGGGGTCCCAGACGACGGGGGCCGCCGTGTGGGCCAGCGCGTCGCGCAGCACGTCGGCGGTGCCCCGGCCGTAGTCGGCGACGAGCACGCCCCCGGCCGCCGCGACGGCGGCCACCGCCTGGGGGCTCGCCTCGCGGGCGCGGCCGTCGCCGTCGTCCAGGCGCAGCAGCGGCCGGTCGCCGGCCATGACTCGGGTCTTGCTGCTCAGGGCGCCTTCCAGCGGCACCTCGACCAGGCCGACCCGGCCGGCCAGCAGTTCCCGGAGCGTGTCGCTGGCGGCGTCGGCGCCGAGGGCGGTGACCAGGGTGACGGGGCGTCCGTCGGCGGCCGCGAGGCAGGCGGCGAGGGCCGCGCCGCCGGGGCGGGAGCTGCGCCGGGTGCCGTGGACGACGGGGACCGGCGCGTCCGGGGCCAGCCGCTCGGCCCGGCCGCACAGGTCGTGGTCGAGCAGGGCGTCGCCCACGACGACCAGGGGCGTCTGCGAGGCGGTCATGCGTGTCCCTTCCTGGACGCCACGGAGGTGCCGGGCGCGGTCCGGCCGACGGTGCGGGCGCGGCCGACGAGCCGGCCGACGACACCACGCTTGCCGTCAGCGCCCGGCTCTCCGTCGGCACCCGGCCTCCCGTCAGCGCCCGGCTCTCCGCCAGCACCCGCCCCTCCGTCGGCACCCGGCTCTCCGTCAGCACCCGGCCTCCCGCCAGCACCCGGCCTTCCGTCGGCACCCGCCCCTCCGTCAGCACCCGGCCTCCCGCCAGCACCCGCCCCTCCGTCGGCACCCGGCCCCCCGCCAGCACCCGCCCCTCCGTCGGCACCCGGCCCCCCGCCAGCACCTGGCCTTCCGTCAGCGCCCGACCTCCCGTCGGCGCCCGGCCTTCCGTCAGCACCCGACCTCCCGTCGGCTCCGCGGCCATCGGCCCGGTGGTCGGCGTCGCCCCGCGCCACGGAGCGGTCGAAGGCCTCGCAGAGCATGTGCACGGCGACCAGGTGCAGTTCCTGGACGGTGGCGGCGACGGGGGCGTCGACGCACAGCGCGTCGTCCGCGCCGAGCTGAAGCGGGTTGGGGGGCCGGCCGGTCAGCGCCCACACGGTCATCCCGAGCCGGTGCGCGCGGTCGGCGGCGGCCAGCAGGTTGGCGCTGGCGCCGCTGGTGGACAGCAGCAGGAGCACGTCCCCGGGGCGTCCGTGGGCGGCGGTCTGCCGGGCGAACACCTCCTGGACGCCGTAGTCGTTGGCGATCGCGGTGGTCGAGGAGGTGTCGGCGTGCAGGGCGACCGCGGAGAACGGCGGGCGGTCGTCGCGGTAGCGGCCGACGAGTTCGGCGGTGAGGTGCTGGGCCTGGGCGGCGCTGCCGCCGTTGCCCGCGACGAGCAGCCGGGCGCCCGAGCCCAGCCGCCGGGCGAGTTCGGTGCCCCAGCGCTCGATGAGCGGTCCGCTGTCGCGGAAGGTCTCCAGGGCCTTCATCAGGTCGTCGCAGTGGGTGGTGTCCACGACGGACTGCGTGCCGGTCACGGTCTTCATCGGACGACTCCCGAGAGCGAGCGGATCGAGGACACCGCGCCGTACACACCGGCCACGCCCTCGGCGACCCGGTCCCAGGTGTACCGGGTGAGGACCCGGGCGCGGCCGGCGGTTCCGTACCGGGCGAGCCGGCCGGGGTCGGCGAGGAGGGCGCGGACGGCCGCGCTGAGGTCGTGGTCGTCGTCGGCCGGGACCAGCAGGCCCGTGGAGCCGTCCACGACGGTGTCCAGCTGGCCGCCGACCGCGGTGGCGACGACCGGCGTGGCACAGGCCATGGCCTCGAGGGGGACGATGCCGAAGGGCTCGTACAGGGGCAGCGAGAGCACGAGGTCGGCGCTGGACATCAGGCGGGGCATGCGGGCCCGGCCGACCCCGCCGAGGAGGGTGACCCGGTCGGAGACCCCGTACTCCGCCGCGATGCCGTACAGGCGCGCCGCCTCGGGTTCGGCGCCGAGCAGATCGGCCTCGGGGCCGCCGGCGATGAGGAGTTCGGCGTCGGGGATGCCGGCCAGGGCGCGGATGGCGCGGTCGAAGCCCTTGCGGGGGACGAGCCGGCCGACGGCCAGCAGCCGCCTGCGGGCGCCGGGCGGGCGGTTGGGGGCGACCGGCGCGAACTGGTCGGGGTCGACGCCGCAGGGCACGACGCTGATCCGGTCCTCCGGCAGCCCCATGGCCTTCAGTTCGGCCACCTCGTCGCTGCACGTGGCGATGATCCCGGCGCACTCGTGGCCGATGGCCTCCTCGACGGCGAGGCGCTGGGGCGGGCTGGTGTCGGCGGCGCCCTGGTAGCGCTTCTTCACCGTGCCCAGCGCGTGATAGGTCTGCACGACGGGGATGCCGAGGTCGCGGGCGCCGGCGAGGGCGGCGAGGCCGGACATCCAGAAGTGGGAGTGCACGACGTCGGGCGGGTTGTGGGCCCACTGCCGGGCCAGGAAGTTCCCGAACTCGGTCATGTGGGGCAGGAGTTCGTCCTTGGGGACGGGTGCGGGCGGCCCGGCGGGCACATGCACCACCTGCACGCCGTCGATGAGGGTGACCCGGTCCGGCAGGCCCGCCGAGTCCCGCCGGGTGTACACCGTGACCCGGTATCCCCGTCTGGCGAGTTGCCGGGCGACCTGTGCCACGTACACGTTCTGGCCGCCCGCGTCCGGCCCGCCGAGCGCGGCCAGCGGGCTGGCGTGCTCGGAGACCATGGCGACGCGCCCGGCGGTGTGCGGAATGCGGCTCATCGGGTGACCTCCTTGATCAGGCGCTCCCAGTCGTCGAGGAAGCGCCGTTCGCCGTAGCGCGCCTGGGCCGCGGTCCGGGCGGCCTCGCCGGTGCGGCGGGCCAGTTCCGGTTCGGCGAGGAAGGCCCGTACGGCGTCCTCCAGTACGTCGAGTCGGTTCGAGACCACCCCGGCGCCGTCGGGTACCGCCTCCCGGACCTCCGTGGTGTCCAGGGCGACCACGGGCATGCCGAGGAACATGGCCTCCAGCAGGGACAGGCCGAGCGAGGTCCAGCGCACGGGGTGCAGGTAGAGGCGGCACCTGGCCATCTCCCGGTGCAGCTCGTGCTGTGGCAGGTCCCGGGCGCGGCAGCGCCCGGGCGGCAGGCCGAGGTGGTCGGCGAGTTCTTCGGTGCGCATCCCGAAGACGTCCAGGGGCGCGGACCGGGCGAACCGGGGCAGCAGGTCGGTGCCGGTGGTACGGCCCCTGCGCACGGGCTCGTTGACCACGACGGCCGCGCGCCGTTCGGTGCCGGTCCACAGCCGGCCGGGGTCGATGATGCCGTGCTCCACGATCTCGGTGGGCGCCTGACCGTTGTCCCACATCAGCCGGTTGAAGTGGGTGACGTGGACGACCGGTATGCGGGACTGGCCGGCCAGCGGGTGGAGTTGCCGCTCGGGTGACTCGTCGGGGCTGTTGTGCTCGACGTACACGGCGGGCACGTCCACGCCGGGCCGGCGGCCGGTCCAGCGCAGGGCGAGGTCGAGTTCGCGCGGGCGCTGGAGGACCATCAGGTCGATGTCGGTGTCCCACAGTTCCCGGGGTGTGAGTTCCCGTGCGGACGGCGGCCAGTCCCAGGTCACCGCGCGGCCGAGGCCGTCGGGTCCGCGGTCCCCGGTGACCGGGAGCAGGTAGGTGTGCGGGCCCTGCACGAAGGCGGTGAGCCAGGATCCGTGCACGTGCCAGACGAGGATGTTCATGACTGCCGCTCCTGGATGAGCTTGTGCACCGCGCGCACCACGTCCTGTCCGGTGACCTCGTCCAGGCAGGGGTGGCCGGGTACCGGGCAGGTGAGGGCCCGGGTGTCCGCGCACTGCGCCGACTGGTCGCCGAGCAGGATGACGGGGACGCCGTACGGCGCCCAGCGGTCGGCGGGGACCACGGGTGCGAACAGGGACACGACCGGGGTGCCGACGGCGGCGGCGAGGTGGGCGGGTCCGGTGTTGGCGCTGATCACGACGTCGGCCGTGCGGAGCACCCCGGCGAGGGTGCGCGGGCCGGTCCGGCCGCCGAGGTCGACGGCCACGTCGCCGCTGACCTGGCGGGTGAGGGTGGTCTCGGCGGGGCCGCCGGTGACCACCACGCGGTGCCCGGCGTCGGCGAGCAGGGTGACGGCTTCGGCGCAGCGGTGGGGGCTCCAGGCGCGGGCGGGGGCGCTGGCGCCCGGGTGCAGGACGACGTAGGGGCCCGGTCCGGTCAGGCCTCCGGTGTCCGGGGGCGGGAGGACGCGCAGGCGTCCGTCGTCGCCCGGCGGCGGCGGGAAGCCCATGGCCGCGGCGGTGTCGAGGGCCGCCTCCGCCTCGTGCCGGCCGGCCGACCGGCGGTGGCGCACGTCGAGGAGCCGGCCGGCGTGGTCGGCACTGTCGGCGCCGATCCGGCCGACGCCGGCGAGCCGCAGCAGCAGGGCGGTGGGCAGCGGGCTCTGGTGGAAGGAGGTGAGGATCAGCGCGGTGTCGTGGGAGCCGGCGCGCAGCCGCGCGAGCAGGGCGTCTATGTCCGCCCGGGTGACCGGGGGCGGATCGAAGCCCTCCCAGGGCGCCTCCCACACCAGCACCTCGTCCACGCCGGGCAGCAGCCCGGCGGCGTCCGCGCCGCGTGGGCCGCACAGCAGGGTGACGTGCGTGCTGCGGGCGGCGACGGCGCGCACGGCGGGGCCGGCCAGCAGCACGTCACCGAAGCCGTCGAGCCGGACGACGAGGCTTCTCACGAGGGCGACCTCCTCACGGTCACGCCCCCTGGGCCCGGGCTCACCGGGACGACGTTCCCTGTACTCGGGCTCCCCGGGGCCACGTCCTTTGCGGCGGGGCTCCCCGGCCTCCCGTCCGCCGCGCCCGGGCCCCTCGGTGTCCCGTCCCCCGCGCTCCCCGGGATCACCTCCCCCGCGGTCAGGCCGAGGGCGGTCCGTACGGCCGTGAGCGGGTCGGGGGCGCTCCGGCCGGCGAAGCGCCGCACCTCCGCCGGTGCGGTGGCCGCGTTCGGCACCAGCACGCCCTGGGCGCCCGCGGCGCGGGCGGCCAGCACGTCGGCGGCGATGTCACCGATCACCAGGCACGCGGCGGCCGGTACGCCGAGCCGCTCGGCGGCGGTGTGGATCAGGCCCGGCCGGGGCTTGCGGCATCCGCAGCCGGCGTCGGGGGCGTGCGGGCAGAACACCCAGACGTCCAGCCCGCCCAGCAGCGCGTCGGCGCGCGCGTCGACGGCGCGTACCTGTTCGACGGTGAGCAGTCCGCGCCCGATGCCGGACTGGTTGCTGACCACGCCGGTGGCCAGGCCCTGGGACCGGGCCAGCGCCACGGCCTCCGCGGCGCCCGGCAGCAGCCGGACCCGGCCCGGGTCGCCGTTGTACGGCACGTCCGCGACGAGGGTGCCGTCGCGGTCGAACAGCACCGCGGACACGGTGGTCATCCGGCACCTCCCAGTGGCCGGGCGTGCCGGTGGCGGACGACTCCGCGCAGCCAGTGCCGTACGGCGAGGGGCGGTATGAGCACGCTGGTGCCGAGCATCCCGGCGATCTCACGGCCCGTACGCGGGCCGGGCAGGATGCGGGCCAGGGCGAACTCGGCGGTGCCCAGCGTCCACAGGGCCACGCAGGCGGCGGCGGCACGGCGCCGCCCGCTCAGGGCGCAGGAGGCGGCGGCGAGGGCCGCCCCGGTGACCGCCAGGTGGCGGGGCAGCCTGCCGCGGGGTGCCTGGGCGCGGTCCCACCAGTCGCGTCCGTGCAGCCGGTTCATCAGGGCGTCGTCGGCGTTGCCGCGCTGCGCGGGCAGCGAGGCCCACCAGTGGGCCGGGCGGACCGGGTGCCGGGTCACCCGGGCGCCCCGGGTCAGGGACCAGCCGGCCCGCTGCACGCGCAGGGCGAGGTCGGCGTCCTCGCGGAAGGCCCGCGGGAAGCGTTCGTCGAAGCCGCCGGTCCGTTTGAGCGCCTCGGTGCGGTAGGCCATGTCGGCGGTGACCCAGGCGGCGTTCTCCAGGCCCTTGGTGGTGCGTTCCCAGTCGGTGGGCCGGCGGTCCAGGGGCAGGGGGACACGCAGCTGCCCCTGGACGCCGCCGACCTCCGGACCGGCCGCCCGCAGGTCCTCGGCGAGCCGCCGGGACCAGTCCGGAAGCACCTGGACGTCGTCGTCCAGGAAGACCGTCCAGGGCGTACGGACGGTCCGCCAGCCGGCGTTGCGGGCGGCGGCCGGGCCCTGGCCACCGGTTCTGAGGGTGCGCACCCGGTCGAGCAGCTGGCCGGCCGTCTCCAGCGGCAGGTCTCCGTCGGGCGCGGGCCGGTCGTCCACGACGACCACCTCGTGCGGTGGATGGCCGTCGGCCGCGGCGAGCGCGCGCAGGCACTCGGCGAGGCAGGGGCGGCCGATCGTCGGGACGACGACGGTGTAGCCCGGGGCGCCGGTCATGCGAACGCCTTTCCGCGGCGGATCGCGAACGGGCCGAGGACCAGCAGGTCGACGGGGGCCGAGCCGAAACACTCCAGGGCGTCCCGGGGGTCGTCGACCATGGGCCGACCGGCGGTGTTCAGGCTGGTGTTGACGACCACCGGCAGTCCGGTGCGCCGTTCGAAGCCCTCGATCACGCGGGCCACCAGGGGCTCCTGGGCGCGGTCCACGGTCTGGATGCGGGCGGTGCCGTCGACGTGGACCACGGCCGGGATGCGGGCCTTCCAGTCGGCGGCCACCTCGTGCACGAACAACATGTGCGGGCTGGGCAGCGGCCCGTCGAATATCTCGGCCGCGCGCTCGGCGAGCACCATGGGCGCCACGGGGCGGAACTCCTCGCGGCCCTTGACCGCGTTGAGCCGCTCCAGGTTGCCGGCCTTGCCGGGGTGGGCGAGCAGCGAGCGGTGCCCGAGCGCGCGCGGCCCGTACTCGCCGCGCCCCTGGAACCAGGCCACGATCCCGTCGGCGGCCAGCGCCTCGGCGGCCGTCTCGGCGATGTCGGCGGGCTCCTCGTACGGTACGGCCGCCCGCTCCAGCCACGCGCGCAGTTCGGCGTCGTTCCAGCCGCGCCCGAGGGCGGCCGTCGGCATCGGCTCCAGGGTGTCCTTCTGCCCGGCGACATGCGCCGCCGCACCCAGGGCCGTACCGGCGTCGCCGGCGGCGGGCTGCACCCAGACGTTCCGGAAGCCGCTCTCCCGCCACAGCCGGGTGTTGGCCACGCAGTTCAGGGCGACGCCGCCCGCCATGGTGAGGGCGTCCTCGCCGGTGCGTTCGCGCAGCCACCGGGCGAGACCGAGCATGGCCTCCTCCAGGCAGAGCTGGGCGCTGGCCGCGAGGTCGGCGTGGTCCCGGCTCCAGGCGCCGCCGGGCGGGCGCGGCGGCACGAGGTCGGCCCAGGGCACCGGGCGGGCGCGGAAACCGCCCGTGTCGTCGGCGTGGACGTACTCCCGCAGCCGTGCGGCGAAGCGCGGGGTGCCGTAGGAGGCGAGCGCCATGACCTTGAACTCGTCGCTGCTGCGCAGGAAGCCGAGGTGCTGGGTGAGGTCCTCGTAGAACAGGCCGAGGGAGTCCGGCAGTTCCTGGGTGGCGAGGACGGTCAGTTCCCCGTTGGTGTACCGGCCGGCCAGGTGGGAGCCGCACTCGCCGCGGCCGTCCAGGACGAGGACAGCGCAGTCGGGGTACGGGGAGACGGGCCCGGCGGAGGCCGCGTGCGCCACGTGGTGGGGGACGAACCTGACCTTGGCCGGGTCGAGTCCGGGCAGCGCCTCGGCGAGGAAGTCCGGCGCCGCGCGGGCGTACTCCTGGCGCAGGTGGTCCCAGGGGTCGTGCAGGCCCATCCGCTCGGCGGGGCGGGCGAGCGAGGGGTCGTAGGAGTAGGCGACCGCGTCCAGGTCCGACGGGGCGAGGCCGGCCTGCTCCAGGCACCAGCGGGCCGCCTGCTCGGGCAGTTCCCAGGCGGAGAAGGGTACGGGCCGCTTGCCGTGCTTGCGGCGGGAGAACCGCTCCTCCTCCGCCGCCGCCACGGTCCTGCCGTCGGTGATCAGGGCGGCGGCGGGGTCGTGGAAGAGTGCGTTGATACCGAGGACGTGCATGCGCTGTCTCCTGAGCCGGGGACGGGCGGGGGTCAGGTCTGCGGGGCCGCTCGCGGGCCGCGCGGGACCGGTTCCGGGGGCAGGGCCGCGAAGTACGCGATGGTCTGCTTCAGGCCCTCCTCCCAGGGGACCTGCGGCGACCAGCCGAGCAGCTCGTGCGCGAGGGTGGTGTCGGGGCGGCGGCGGCCGGGGTCGTCGACGGGCCGGTCCACGAACGCGATCGGGGAGCGGGAGCCGGTGAGGGCGACCACCCGGCGGGCCAGGTCGGCAACGGTGATCTCGTCGCTGCCGCCGATGTTCACCGGCCGCAGGGACCTGCTCGCGGCCACCCGCAGGATGCCCTCGACCGTGTCGTCCACGTAGCACAGGGAGCGGGTCTGGCTGCCGTCACCGGTCACCGTGAGCGGCTCGCCGGCCAGGGCCTGGCAGATGAAGGTGGGCACGGCACGGCCGTCGTGGGCCCGCATCCGCGGACCGTACGTGTTGAACAGCCGCACTATCCCGGCGTCCGCCGCCCTGGTGCCGGCGTGGGCGGTGACCAGGGCCTCGGCGAACCGCTTGGACTCGTCGTACACGCTGCGCGGCCCGACCGGGTTCACGTTGCCCCAGTAGCCCTCGTGCTGCGGGTGCACCTGCGGATCGCCGTACACCTCGGAGGTGGAGGCGAGCAGGAAGCGGGCGCCGTCGCGTTCGGCGATCGTCAGGGCGTTGCGGGTGCCGAGGCTGCCCACGTCCAGGGTCTCCAGGGGCATGCGCAGGTAGTCGGCGGGCGAGGCCGGGCAGGCGAAGTGCAGGACCAGGTCGTACGGGCCCGCCAGCCGCTCGGGGCACTCGGCGCCTGACACGTCGCAGTGCACGTACCGGAAACCGGGCCGGTCCTCCAGGTGCGCGACGTTGGCGCGCCGCCCGCAGGCCAGGTTGTCGGCGCAGTCGACTTCGACACCTGAATCCAGCAGCCGCTCGCACAGATGGGAGCCGAGGAAGCCGGCGCCGCCGGTCACGAGGGCGCGCCGCCAGGAGAACGGAGTGTCGCCAGTCATGAGGGCTGTTCCCTTCGTCGTCCTTCGTCCACGTCGTCCGCGTCGGGGAATGCGTCGCCGGCGGGCCCGTACGGGCCGTGCGCGGGCGTTGGGCACGTGCGGCGTCACCGGGTACGGCGCCGCCGGCCCCGTTGGAGGAGCGTCGGCCCGTCGGGTGAGGGAGGGGACAGGGCGTGGGTCCCGCTGATCCGGAGGACCGCCCTGGTCGGCCGCCACTGGCTGGACGGCACCGGCTGGCAGGGTTCCCGTGCCAGTTGGTTTCACACGTTGGATTCTCATTCTCCGGAATCCCGGGTGCTCGCGCGACTCCGGCGACTCGCTTACCACAGTGAGGACATCCCTGCACGACGACGTCCCGGCGACCCGCGCCGCACCCGCCGCGCGCCCCGGCCGCCTCCCGGCCCGGCTGCCGCTCACAGGCCGGTTCAGCTTCCGTGAGGGTGGGGGGACGCCCGAGAGGGGTCGCACGGCAGTGGTGCGGGCCGGTGCGCGGTCCCCAAGTCGCCGCCCTGCATGGCAGGTTCAGGTCCCGTAGTCGACTGGAGGCCCGGGGGCGGTGGCCGCCCCCACGGATCCCGCGGACACCGGCGGTACCGAGGAGAGCGGGCTCGTGCCGTGGGCCGGCCGGCGCCGGTGACGGCGGACGCCGCCGGACATCCTGGACCACTGGTGGTGCGGGCGCCGTCCGGGGCGGGCCGGTCGGCCGAGACGCGCCACTCGATGCGCTGACCGCGCGCGGCCGGCCGTGTAGCGCGCCGTGCCCGGGGCACTCGGCGCGGCGACGGCCGGCCGTTCACGGGCCGCCGCGTTTCACGCAGGAGGTAACGACAATGGGTCACGGCGGAAACGTCATCCAGGAGCTGACCACCGACCACCGCGAGGTCGAAGAGATCTTCGGCCGTATCGAGGCGCTGCCGCCCGGCTCCAAGGAACGCAAGGACCTGTGCGACCAGGCCACGATCGAGCTGGTCCGCCACTCGGTCGCCGAGGAGGCCTATCTCTACCCGGCCGTGCGCGAGCACCTGACGGGCGGCGACGCCCTGGCCGACAAGGAACTCGAGGACCACGCGAAGGCCGAGCAGATCATGAAGGACCTGGAGGGCTGCCAGGCCGACGATCCGCGGTTCGACACGCTCATGATGCAGCTGATGAGCGAGATCCGGTCCCATGTGACCGACGAGGAGCAGAACCTCTTCCCGCAGCTGGAGTCGGTCTGTCCCCCGGACGCGCTGATGGACCTCGGCGACAAGGTCCGCCGGGCGAAGAAGACGGCGCCGACCCGTCCGCACCCGTCGGCACCGGACACTCCCCCGGCCAACAAGCTGCTGGCCCCCGGCGTCGGCATGGTCGACCGGATGCGGGACGCGCTGTCCGGGCGGGGCAAGGAGGGCTGATCCCCAGGGACCCCCGCCGTTCAGTACGGACGATGCCGCCCTGCCGTACCGGCAGGGCGGCATCGTCCGTGAGGTGTGCGAGCGTTCAGAGCCACGGGGTCACCCGGGGCCCGGGGCTGGGCCGTGGGCGCGGGCGGGCCGCGCGGCACAGCAGCCGGAACGCCTGGAGCAGAGTGAGCGGCCACAGCAGCGCGAAGCACCACAGCAGCGTGGGGTCCGAGGTGCGGATGCCCATGACGGCGACGAACACCGACGCGACTCCCAGCAGCAGCACCGCCGCCGGCAGCCAGCCCCCGGCCCGCGCGTCGCCCATGCGGTGCGCGAACCGCCGGTCCTGTCGCAGGTTCGCCTCGATCTGCAGGAGCGCGAGCCGCTCGCGCGCCGACAGCCGTACCTCGTCGTGCATCTCCCGCCTCTCCCACTCGTCCACGGCGACGCCACCTCCTTCTCCACCGGTCGGCAGCCTCCCGGTTCCGCGCCACCGAGTTCCCCGGACGGCCCGGCCGATGCGGTGCGGTCCGCCGCAGGCCGGTCCGCGACGAAATCGGTGACATCCGCATGTCCCCCCGCGTACGTCCCACCCGGCACCGGGCCGCCACCGCTCGGCAGACGCGCTCCGCGGTGCCGCTCGGGCGCTGCCGCGGTTCAGGCGCGGATCGTCGACGCCACTGCCCACGGAGGTGCGGAACCCGGCGGCCATGCCCCGGACCGCCTGTTCCCGGTCCGGGTGGAGGGGAGACCGGTGTGCACGTCGAACCGCTCCTGCCCGCGGCGCACATGACCTTCGCTGCCGCAAGGCCGATACTGAGGAACAAGACTCCGTCCACCTGCCCCACGGGCGCGCACTGGGGGGAACCGATGCTCCATCGGCCAAGCCGGCGTTCGATCGGCATCAGCACCGCCGAAACCCGCTGCGGACTGCCCCGGACCGCCGGGGCCGACACCTGGCCGCACCCGGCCTGAACAAGAAAGACACCGGTCAGGGACTCACCTGCTCATCCTTTTGGGAGATAGGCATGAAGATGCTGATCAACGTACCGGAGACGGTCGTGGCGGACGCGCTGCGCGGCATGGCGGACGCGTATCCCGACCTGAACGTGGACGTGGAGAACCGGGTGATCGTCCGCCGGGACGCCCCCGTGGCCGGGCAGGTCGCGCTCGTGTCGGGCGGCGGCTCCGGGCACGAACCGCTGCACGGCGGGTTCGTCGGCCACGGCATGCTCTCCGCCGCCTGTCCCGGGGAGGTCTTCACCTCGCCGGTGCCGGACCAGATGGCGCGTGCCGCGGCGGCCGTGGACAGCGGGGCGGGTGTCCTGTTCATCGTGAAGAACTACACCGGTGACGTGCTGAACTTCGACATGGCGGCCGAGTTGGCCGAGGACGAGGGCATCCAGGTCGCCAAGGTGCTCGTCAACGACGACGTGGCGGTCACCGACAGCCTCTACACGGCCGGCCGGCGGGGTACCGGCGCGACGCTCTTCGTGGAGAAGATCGCGGGTGCCGCCGCGGCGGAGGGGCAGCCGCTGGAGCGCGTGGAGTCCGTCGGCCGCCAGGTCAACGAGAACTCCCGCAGCTTCGGTGTGGCCCTCAGCGCCTGTACGACCCCGGCCAAGGGCAGCCCGACCTTCGATCTGCCCGCCGGGGAGCTGGAGTTGGGCATCGGCATCCACGGCGAGCCGGGCCGGGAGCGGCGGCCGATGATGACCTCCGGGGAGATCGCCGACTTCGCGGTCAACGCCGTCCTGGAGGACATGCCGCCGCGCAGCCCCGTGCTGGTGCTGGTCAACGGCATGGGCGCGACCCCGCTGCTGGAGCTGTTCGGGTTCAACGCCGAGGTGCAGCGGGTACTTCGCGAGCGCGGCGTCGCCGTGGCCCGCACCCTCGTCGGCAACTACGTCACCTCCTTGGACATGGCTGGCGCCTCGGTGACGCTGTGCCAGGCCGACGAGGAACTGCTGCGGCTGTGGGACGCGCCGGTGAAGACGCCGGCCCTGCGCTGGGGAATGTGATCCTCGGCAGCGGCCACCGACCGGCCACCAGGCCGACCGCCCTACCACGCAAGGAGATCCAGTGCTCGACGCCGATTTCTTCCGCCGTTGGATGACGGCGGCCGCCGCGTCCGTCGACCGCGAGGCGGACCGGCTCACCGCCCTCGACTCGGCCATCGGGGACGCCGACCACGGCAGCAATCTGCAGCGCGGGTTCACGGCCGTGACGGCCGTGCTGGAGAAGGAGGCACCGGACACCCCGGGTGCCGTCCTGACCCTGGCCGGACGGCAGTTGATCTCGACGGTCGGGGGCGCGTCGGGGCCGCTGTACGGCACCCTGCTGCGCCGGACCGGCAAGGCGCTCGGCGATGCCGCCGAGGTCGGCGAGGAGCAGCTGGCGGCGGCGTTGCGCGAGGGCGTGGACGGGGTGATGAAGCTCGGCGGTGCGGCGCCCGGCGACAAGACCATGATCGACGCCCTGGTACCGGCCGTGGACGCGCTCGCTTCCGGGTTCGCCGCGGCGCGGACCGCCGCGGAGGAGGGTGCGGAGGCCACCACGCCGCTGCAGGCCCGCAAGGGCCGGGCGAGCTATCTGGGCGAGCGCAGCATCGGCCACCAGGACCCGGGCGCGACCTCGTCGGCGCTGCTGATCGCCGCGCTGGCCGACACGGCGGAGGCGGACGGTGAGTGAGGAGAAGCTGGTCGGGATCGTTCTGGTGTCGCACAGCGCGGAGGTGGCCGCCTCGGTCGGTGAACTGGCGAAGGGCCTGGCGGGCGGGACGACCGCGGTACCGGTGGCCCCGGCGGGCGGCACCGAGGGCGGCGGGCTCGGCACCAGTGCGGAGCTGATCTGCGCCGCGGCGGCCTCGGTCGACCGGGGGGCCGGGGTGGCGGTGCTCACCGACCTCGGCAGCGCCGTGCTCACGGTCAAGGCGCTGCTCGCCGAGGGTGACGAACTGCCGGACGGCGCGCGCCTGGTGGACGCGCCGTTCGTCGAGGGCGCGGTGGCCGCGGTGGTCACGGCCGCCTCGGGTGCCGACCTGGACGCGGTGGAGGCAGCGGCGGTGGAGGCGTACAGCTACCGGAAGGTGTGACGGCTCCCGAGTTCCGGCGGCGGAACGGGACGGAGCCGGTGGCGGGACTGGGGAACCGGCCTGGTCACCGGTGCTCCGGTGCCGCCGGTTTTCCGGTGCCGCCGGTTTTCCGGTGCCGCCGGTTTTCCGGTGCCGCCGGTTTTCCGGTGCCGGTGTTCCGGTGCCGGTGTTCCGGTGCCGGTGTTCCGGTGCCGGTGTTCCGGTGCTCCGGTGCTCATGTGGCGGTGCCGGTGAAGCGGCGGCGGTGCCGGGTGGGGGTCACTTCTTCCGTACGAAGAGTCTGGCCAGCCGTTCTCCCTCCGCCTCCGCCGCCGCCCGGTTCTGGATGGGGCGGACGCGGGAGTCCCGGAAGACGATGTAGGTCACGCCGGAGGGCACCCCGCCGTCGCGCGGGTCGGGCCGGATGCCGAGGCGGCGGGCGGTGGCGTAGGAGGCCTCGCCGATGATGTCGCGCGGGCCGGTGTCGCCGACGACCGCGTACTGCACCCGGTCGTTGTAGACGACGGCGGCCACCGAGCCCCCGCGTACGCCCGACGAGAGGAAGTTCCAGCGGCGGCTGGGCGCCGGCACCACGATGTAGGGCAGCCGCTCGGCGCTCAGGTGGCGGCCGTCGGACTGCTGGAACGCCGTGGTGTCGGCGAAGACCGGGTCGGTGCGGCGGTTGCAGCGGGCGGAGGGGCGGCCGTCGCAGTCGATGTCCAGATCGGCCTTCCAGAAGACGGCGTCGCGGGTGCCGCAGACCCGGACGGTCGCCCGGCTGTCCGCGTCGGTGCGGTACCGGCCCCGGGAGAGCTGGCTGCACTCGCCGACCCGTGCCAGCAGGTCGGCGGCGACCACCGCGCCCTCTGCACGGGCCACGGGCCGTACGGGAGGCGGAACGGCGGTGGCCGGGGCGGGCACGGCCGCCGGGGCGACCAAAGCGGCGCCGGCCGCGGCCAGCGTCAGCGTGGGGACACGCACGATGAAGGACCCTCCGTTGGGGACAAAAGGGACAATGCAGGACACTGTGCTGCTAGATGGGGTATTCGTTCGCGGGTGCCACCGCCAAGGGGCCGGATGGAGCAGCCCTTGACACCCCGTGAGGGGACGACGGGGCCGGATGGAGCACGATCCCGACACCCCGTCAGGGGAAAGCCGGTGAGGGCGGTTCACGGGGGCGGCGGCAGGGACAACAGGGGCCGGGGACCCGGACCGTCCACCAGTCCGGGTCCCCGGCCACCCGCGTCGGCGCGGGACCGGCGACGACAGCGTGTCCGCGCCACAGACGTGAACTTCCCCGGTTCCACGGGCAGTTCAGCCGTAGGGAGGTTCAGCATACGTAACGTCCGGCGATGGTCACCAACACCGCCCCCTTGCTGAGGACGCACCGGCCGGGCCATATTGGTCCGGACCTTTACGTGATGCCGAGGCCGTCCGGGAGGGCAGTGCCGTGCGACGCGTTCCCCCTCCGCTCGTCCTGGCCTGCGGCGCGCTGCTGCTGGTCGTCTCCTGTGGCTGGAGCCGGGCCGACGACGGCGAGGGGCGGGTGCCGGGCGCTCCGGCCGGGGTCACCGCCGCGGCGGGCAGCGCCACCAGCGTGCACGTGATGTGGAACGCGGCGCCGGAAGGATCGGGGGTCCGCTCCTACGAGGTCTATCGCGGCACCACGAAAGTGGCCGAAGTGCCGGGTGCGCAGCACATGGTGGACGTCACCAGGCTCAGGCCGTCCACCCTGTATGCCTTCACCGTGCGGGCCCGGGACACCGCGGGCCGGCTGGGCCCGCCGAGCGTGGCGGTACGGTCGCGCACGCCGGCCGTGACGGCGGCCGACCACTCGGCTCCGACCCGGCCGCGGCAGGTCACCGGGCGGGCCGTGGGCAGCCGTGCCGCCCAGCTGTCCTGGGGCGCGTCCCGGGACGACCGGGGCGTGCTGTCGTACGACGTCTACCAGGGCGGAGTGAAGATCCACAGCGTCGGCGGGAACCAGACCGCCACCGTCGTCACCGGGCTGCGCCCCGGCAGCCGGTACGTCTTCACCGTGCGGGCCCGGGACGCCGCCGACAACCTCTCCCCCGCCGGCGCCGCGGTCCGCCTCACCACGCCGGGCAGCGACGACGGCCGCGACACGGCTCCCACCGGGTTCACCGCCGCCACCCACCGCTCCGGCGGTGCCTACTACATCGACCTCGCCTGGGACCCGCCGCGCGCGGACGGTGTGATCACCGAGTACCAGATCCAGCTGGACGGCACCGCGGCCACCTCCCTCGTCTGGGGCGGCACGCCGCCGCGCGGCCGGGCGCGCCACGGCTTCTACGTGGGCACCGCGGCCGGGGAGGAGCACCGGGTGCGGCTGCGGCCCCGGCTGCCCGACGGCACCTGGGGCGGCTACTCGGCCGAACGGACGGTGACCACGGGCGGGTGACGCCTCCCGTGCCGGACGGCGGGTCCGCCGGAGGCCCACCGCCGGCGAGCCCCGTGCACCGGACGACGGAACCCGTCACCTGACCGGGTCCCTCCCGCGTGCGCGCCCGCCCGGCGCGGAGTTGGCTTCGGTTGAGGCAGCACGGGCGATTCCCGACCCCTCGGCGGCGCATGGGACGTACCGCCAACCGTGCCGCCGGAGGGCCAGTCCATGCACATCTCGCGACTTCTGCTCCGCTCCGGCCTGACCCTGGCAACCGCCGCCGCGCTCCCGGCCGCGCTCGCCGGGCCGTCCGCCGCGGCCTCGGGCATCTCCGTCAGCACCACGGGCTCCACGGTCTCGGTGGTCACCAGCGCGTGCACCCAGATCAACGGCAGCTGGGGAACCGCGGCCCTGCTCACCAGCCGCCAGGCGAACTTCTCCCAGGGCCGGCAGACACCCCTGGCCGGCACGACCGTCAGTCAGTCGGCGGCCTGGACGGGCGTGAGCCCAGGAACGTACACCGTGGTCGTGGTCTGCTCCAGCGGCAGCACCGCGGGCAGCCAGTCCGTGATCGTCTCCGCGTCCAGCAGCCCGACGATCTCGACGACGGCCAGGTCCAGCGCGGCTCCGTCCCGGGGCGTGATGGGCGGCCTCGGCGGCGCCGCGCGCGACTACGGCACGCTGACCCTGGGCGTCGGCGCGGCCCTGGTCGGCGCCGGCGTCGTCGCCACGGGCTGGGTCCTGCGCCGCCGCTCGAAGCCGTACCGACTCTGAACGGCCGTACCGGCACCGAGCGGCCGTAGCGACTCCGAGCCGGCGTACAGACTCCGAGCCGCCGTACCGACCCCGAGCCGCCGGACTCGGGCCACGCCCTGAACGGCCGTACCGATGCGGCCGGGTCGTACCGGCTCCGAGGCGAACCCGTCCGCTCCGGGCCGGACGTGCCCGCTCTGCCGTGGACGTCCCGGCTCAGCGCACGGCGTCGGCTGCGGTGCCGCCCTCGCCGGGCAGTTCACCGAACTCCGCCAGGGCGTGGGTGAGCCACTGGGTCCAGAAGGTCTCCAGGTCGATCCCCGCCCGCAGGACCAGGTGACGCAGCCGGTCCTGCGGGGCGTCCCGGTCCGGCGGGAAGTCCCGCTGCTCGATCTCCCGGTACTCCGCCAACTGCCGCCGGTGCAGCTCCAGATGGCGGCGCAGATCGGCCTCCAGACCCGCGGTGCCGACCACGGCCGCGGCGCGCAGCCGCAGCAGGAGCGGGTCCCGCATGGTCCTCGGGTCCTGCGCGGCGGCGGTCCAGCGGGCCAGTTCGGCGCGGCCCGCGGGCAGGACCTCATAGCTCTTCTTCTGCCCGCGGGCCGGCTGCTCGGCCGGCAGCGTGCGGATGAAGCCCCCGGCCTCCAGTTTCCCCAGCTCGCGGTAGATCTGCTGGTGCGTCGCGGACCAGAAGTAGCCGATCGACCTGTCGAACCGGCGGGTCAGCTCCAGCCCGGACGACGGCTTTTCCAGCAGGGCGGTGAGGATCGCGTGCGGGAGTGACATGGGCTCATCCTAGGGACGGGCGCGTGCCGTACCGTCCCGCACCTCTAGAGCGTCGCCGCCAGCTCCGTACCCTGCTTGATCGCCCGCTTGGCGTCCAGTTCCGCGGCGACGTCCGCGCCGCCGATCAGATGCACGCTGCGCCCGGCGGCGACCAGCTCCTCGTACAGGTCGCGGCGCGGCTCCTGACCCGTGCAGAGCACCACCGTGTCGACCTCCAGGACGGTGCTCTCCTCGCCGACGGTGATGTGCAGGCCGGCGTCGTCGATCCGGTCGTAGCGCACGCCCGGCACCATGGTCACACCGCGGTGCTTCAGCTCGGTGCGGTGGATCCAGCCGGTGGTCTTGCCGAGTCCGGCGCCGACCTTGCTGGTCTTGCGCTGGAGCAGGTGGACGGTGCGCGGCGGGGCGGGCCGCTGCGGCGCGGCGAGGCCGCCCGGAGCCTCGTAGTCCGTGTCGACGCCCCAGTGGCGGAAGTACGTCTGCGGGTCCTCGCTCGCCTTGTCGCCGCCGTCGGTGAGGTACTCGGCGACGTCGAAGCCGATGCCGCCGGCGCCGAGGACGGCTACGCGGTCGCCGACGGGTGCGCCGTCGCGCAGCACGTCGAGGTAGCCGAGGACGCGGGGGTGGTCCGCGCCGGGGATGTCCGGGGTGCGCGGCGTGACGCCGGTGGCGACGACCACCTCGTCGAAGTCGGCCACGGTCTCGGGGCCGGCCCAGGTGTCCAGGCGTACGTCGACGCCGTGCTCGTCCAGCTGGTGGCGGAAGTAGCGCAGGGTCTCGTCGAACTCCTGCTTGCCCGGAACCTTGCGGGCGACGTTGAGCTGGCCGCCGATCTCGCTCGCCGCGTCGAACAGGGTGACGGCGTGGCCGCGTTCGGCTGCGGAGACCGCGCAGGCGAGGCCGGCCGGACCGGCACCGACGACGGCCACGCGCTTGCGGCGCCGGGTCGGGGAGAGCACCAGCTCGGTCTCGTGGCAGGCGCGCGGGTTGACCAGGCAGGAGGTGATCTGCCCGCTGAAGGTGTGGTCGAGGCAGGCCTGGTTGCAGCCGATGCAGGTGTTGATGGCCTCCGGGGTGCCGGCGGCGGCCTTGGCGACGAAGTCGGGGTCGGCGAGCATCGGGCGGGCCATGGAGACCATGTCCGCGTAGCCGTCGGCCAGCAGTTCCTCGGCGAGTTCCGGGGTGTTGATGCGGTTGGTGGTCACCAGCGGCACCGAGACCTCACCCATGAGCCGCTTGGTGACCCAGGTGTAGGCACCGCGCGGCACGGAGGTGGCGATGGTCGGAATACGGGCCTCGTGCCAGCCGATGCCGGTGTTGATGATCGTGGCACCGGCGGCCTCCACCGCCTTGCCGAGGGTGATCACCTCGTCCAGCGAGGACCCGCCCGGGACGAGGTCCAGCATGGACAGCCGGTAGATGACGATGAAGTCCTCACCGACGGCCTCGCGCACCCGCTTGACGATCTCGACGGGGAACCGCATCCGGTTCTCGTACGAGCCGCCCCAGCGGTCCGTGCGCCGGTTGGTCTGCGCGGCGATGAACTCGTTGATCAGATAGCCCTCGGAGCCCATGATCTCGACACCGTCGTAGCCGGCCTGCCGGGCGAGGCGGGCGGCGCGGGCGTAGTCGTCGATCGTGCGCTCGACGTCCGCGTCGGTCAGCTCGCGCGGCACGAAGGGGCTGATCGGGGCCTGGAGCGGGCTCGGCGCGACGAGGTCCTGGTGGTAGGCGTAGCGGCCGAAGTGCAGGATCTGCATCGCGATCCGGCCGCCCTCGCGGTGCACGGCCTCGGTGACGGCCCGGTGCTGCTCGGCCTCGGCCTCGGTGGTGAGCCTGGCTCCGCCCTCGTACGGCCGCCCTTCGTCGTTGGGCGCGATGCCGCCGGTGACGATGAGTCCCACTCCCCCGCGCGCGCGGGCCGCGTAGAACGCCGCCATCCGCTCGAAGCCGCGCTCGGCCTCCTCGAGGCCGACATGCATCGAGCCCATGAGCACGCGGTTGGGCAGCGTGGTGAAGCCCAGGTCGAGCGGGGTCATCAGGTGCGGGTATCGGCTCATCGGGCCCTCCGTGCGCGGTGTCGTCACCCCTTGTTGTAGAGGAAGCCCGCGCCTTTATGCAACTAGTTGCACAACTGCCGAGGGGTGACTCCAGCCACTCTGTAACTACTAGTATGTACACTCGCTCGAGTCCAGACCTCACCCCGAGGCCGGACCCGCCCGATTCCAGACCTCGCCCGAGCCCGGACCCGCCTGAGTCCAACCTCACCCGAGTCCGGACCGCCGCCCGAAAGGACGCCTCACCATGCCCTTCGTCCGCATAGACGCGCTCGGCACCGACCCCGCCCGCCTCGACGCGCTCGGCCAGGCCGTCCAGGACGCCCTCGTGGAGACCCTCTGCGTCCCGCCCGAGGACCGCTTCCAGGTGCTGACCGGCCACGACGGCGTGACCGGCACCCTGCGCCACGGCGACTACCCCGGCATCCGCCGGGACGACTCGGTGGTGTTCGTCGCGATCACCCTGCGGGGCGGGCGCGACGCGGACCGCAAGCGGGCGATGTACCGGCGGATCGCCGAGCTGGTGCACGAACGCACCGGCACCGAACCGCGCAACGTCTTCGTCACCCTGACCGAGAACGGCTCCGCCGACTGGTCCTTCGGCCACGGCCTGGCGCAGTACGCCCCGGCCGACGGCTAGCCGGCCGGGGCGTACCGCGCCAGGGGGTCAGCGGCTTTCCAGTCGCAGGTGCAGGTCCCGCTCCTGATCGCCGGAGGCCGTGCAGGTCTCCTGGACGGTGAACATCGAGTCCAGGGTGTGGCGGAACCGCTCCACCGCCCAGTAGCTGCCCTGGACGTCCGCCTGGACCGGCGAGTCGAGGTGGACCGGCGGGCATCCGTGCCCGCGGGTGTCCGCGACGTCGTAGGTGCCGAGCCACACCATCGGACGGGTCTCGTGGAGCTGCTGAGGCACTTCCTCGGGAGCCCGGTCGGAGGCGAAGCAGGCGCTGAGCGCTTCGAAGACGAGCCGGGCGTCGTCCTTGGAATACCCGCTGATCTCCACCGAGACGGTTTCCGGATGCGACCGCTCCGTGTCTGCCATGATCGCTCCTTTCGTGGCCGCGCTGCGGTGGAACGGGGTACCCCGCCGAACCGCGTCCATCCCCAGGAAAGCACCACCGGACGCGGCGCACACCTCAGCGGCACGCGATTGCGCCGCCTTCCGCCGCGCGGCCGGCCCGGACCCCGCCCGGCCGCACCGGGCCGCGCAGGGACCCGGCCGTCGGCCGCGCACGCACCCGTCCCGACCGCGCGCGAACCCGGCCCGGACACGCCCGAACCCGGGCTTCGGCCGCGCGCGGACCGGCGCTCACACGAGCGGGAAGGGCCTCCTCAGCCCCGCGAGAACTTGTACGTCTTGCTGTCCGTCAGCACGCAGAAGCCGGGCGAGACCACGATCACGCGCAGGACGCCGCTGCGGCGGTCGTAGTCGATGCCCTCCGCCTCGAAGCTGCCCGAGCAGGCGCTGCGCAGGGGCAGCTGGCGCAGGGCGGTGACATGGCCGGAGACGTCCGCCGTGCCGTTCGGCGCGGCCGAGAGGTCGATCTGGAGCAGCGGCTTGGTGAGGCCGAAGAGGCTGCCCTCGGGGTCGTCGGAGGAGCACAGCAGGGTGGTCGGGCCGGAGAAGTCGCAGCCCTGGACGTCGCGGACGGCGTGGTCCAGACGGACGGCCGAGACCTGCGGGAGGTTCGCCGAAGGGGAGGTGGACGGGTTGACGCCCGGGGTCGGGAAGACCAGCAGACGGGTCATCGTGCCCCACTCGCCGGACAGCATCCACTGACCGTCGGGCGAGACGGCGGCCCAGGAGTTGTTGAGCGCCTCGCCGGCGCCGAGCGTGTGGACGTACTCCGTCCAGGCGCCACCGGGCGCCTGGACGCGGTACATCTTCGTGTTGCCGGAGTCCCGCTGGTAGGGCTCGATGTAGTAGCCGTTGTACGAGGCGTCGGGGTCGCCGACGTGGTTCCAGCCGCGGCTGGAGAGGCCGAACGGGATCGTGCCGATGCCGGTGTACCGGTTGGGGCTGTTCGCCGGGACCTCCACCGAGGCCAGGCCCTGGCTCTCGGTGAGCGGGTCGGCGCGGTCGGAGCCGGTCTCGGTCCAGACGCCGGCCGCGCCGGCGGGCGTGGCTCCGGCGAGAGACACGACGGCGGCGGTGGCGAGGGTGACGAGTCCGGCGAGGACTGCGTGACAACGTGGCCGGGTGGACGCTGGCATGGCCGACTCCTGGGACGGGGTGGGGGACACAGGGTGGACGGGCGGAGACACTCGGTCGGCGGACAGTCTGGCGTGGCGCGATAGTCATGTACAGGCCAATGCAGCAACATGAGCGTGAACTCTCACGGCCCGCGGGACAGCGCTGTACGGTCTCGGCAGGAGGCCCCGCGGCGCACCACCGGCGCGGCGCCTTCGGCGGACGTCCTCGGCCGTGTTGAGGGATGGTGGAGGTAGACGGCGAAGGGCGTCGGAGAGTCGGGTGTGAGCGCGGTAGAACAAGGGGAGTCGGCACGGGGGACGACGTGCCGTGCGGACGGGCGAAGGCGGTGCGTGGCATGAGTGCAGCCGGGGCTCCGGTGACGGAGAACGGCGAGCCGGCGCGCGGGCCGGTGCGCCCCAGCGGTCTGCTCGACGTGCTGCGCGTGGCGTCGGTGGTGCTGGACACCGACGGCCGGATCGTCCTGTGGAGCCCACAGGCGGAGGAGCTGTTCGGGTACACCGCGCAGGAGGCCCTCGGCCAGTACGCCGCCCGGCTGATGGTGCACGAACGGCACATCGAACTGGTCGGCAAGCTCTTCGCCGACGTGATGCGCACCGGGCAGAGCTGGGCCGGCGGGTTCCCGGTGCGGCACAAGGACGGCACGACCCGTCTGGTGGAGTTCCGCAACATGCGGCTGCTGGACGACCGCGGGGACGTCTACGCGCTCGGGCTGGCCGCCGACCAGTCGACCGTACGGCGGCTCGAGCAGGACGTGGCGCTGTCCGAGCGGATGGTGAAGCAGTCCCCGATCGGCTACGCCGTCCTCGACACCGACGTCCGGTTCGTCTCCGTCAACCCGGCCCTGGAGAAGATCAACGGCGTGCCGGCCGCCGAGCACGTGGGCAGAACGCTGCCCGAGGTGCTGCCGCTGCTGGACGCCGAAGCCCTCCAGGCGGCCGCCCGGCGGGTGCTGGAGACGGGCGTGCCGCTGATCGGCAGCACGCTCGTCGGCCGCACCCCGGCCGACCCGGACGAGGAGCACACCTGGTCGCACTCGATGTACCGGCTGGAGGACGTCCTCGGCAACGTGCTCGGTGTGGCCGTCTCGCTGGTCGACATCACGGAGCAGCACCAGGCCTCGGTGGAGGCGGAGGCCGCGCGGCGCCGGCTCGCGGTGATCGCCGACGCCTCCGCCCGGATCGGTACGACGCTGGAGCTGGAGCGCACCGCCTCCGAGCTGGCCGAGGTCGCCGTGCCGGAACTGGCGGACGTGGCGGCCGTGGATCTGCTGGACGCGGTGGTCGAGGGCCGGCCCAGCACGCTGGGGCCTTCGGAGTCCGCGGTGATCCGGGCGCTCGCCCTGCGTCCGGAGAAGGGCTCGGAGGCCGTGCAGGCCGCCGACCCGCCCGGTCAGATCGCCCGGTACGCGCCCGACCGGCTGGTCACCGAGTGCGTGCGCACCGGCGAGGCGGTGCTGGTGCCGCAGGTGAAGGACGAGGACCTGCCGCGGATCGCCCGCTCCGCCGAGGCGGCCGTGCTGCTCGGCCGGGCGGGCCTGCACTCGTACCTCGCGGTGCCGCTGATCGCGCGCGGCCAGGTGCTGGGCGCGCTCGACCTCAAGCGCACCCGCAATCCGGCCCCCTTCGACGAGGACGACGTCCTGCTGGCGCGCGAACTGGCATCCCGCGCGGCCGTGCAGATCGACAACGCGCGCTGGTACCAGAACGCCCGCAACACCGCGCTCACCCTTCAGCGCAGCCTGCTGCCCGGTCATCCGCCGGTGACCACCGGTCTGGAGGTGGCCTCCCGCTACCAGCCGGCGGGCGCGACCAGCGAGGTCGGCGGCGACTGGTTCGACGTCATCCCGCTGGAGGGTGACAAGACCGCGCTGGTCGTCGGTGACGTGATGGGCAGCGGGGTCAGCGCGGCCGCCACGATGGGCCGGCTGCGCACCGCGACGACCACCCTGGCCGCGCTCGACCTCGACCCGGCCCGGCTGCTGGAACAGCTGGACAAGACGACCTCGGCCCTGGACCACTCCATCGCGACCTGCGTGTACGCCGTCCACGACCCGCATCTGCGGCAGTGCCGGATCGCCAACGCGGGCCATCTGCCCCCGGCCCGGGTGCGGCCCGGCCGCCCGCCGGAGCTGCTCGACCTGCCGACGGGTGTGCCGCTGGGGGTGGGCGGGGTCGGCTTCCTCACCGTCACGGTCGACTTCGAACCCGGCGACGAGCTGGTGTTCTACACCGACGGGCTGGTGGAGACCCGCCGCCACTCGCTGGACGAGCGCCTGGCCTTCCTGCTGTCCCTGCTCGACGACCCGGCCCGCCCCCTGGAGGAGGCCTGCGACTACCTGTTGCGTACGCTGCACCACCCGGACAACCACGACGACGTGGCCCTGCTCATCGCCCGGGCGCAGCACCTGCCGTAGCCGCCGCACCCGCCCCGGCGGACGGCCACGGCCCGGCGGCTCACCGCGGCCTCCGCCCGCTCCTCGCCCTCATCCGGTTCGCGGACGGGTGCGCGTGACATCGCGGCCCGGGGCCGGACGTCGTGCCCTCGCCGGCATCCTGCTGCGGGTGTACGGGGTTGATCAACGAAGTTGATCGACCGTGTCGGTCGTGCCCGCCTTCGTGGGGTTGATCCGCACGAGGAGCCGTCAGGGCCGTACGCCGATGACGACGTGCGCGTGCAGCTCGTGCGACACCGCCAGACGGGTCGTCAGGCCCGCGGCGGTGAACGCCTCCTCGGCGGCCCGGGCCTGGCCTTCACTGGTCTCGGTGAGCAGGCAGCCGCCCGGGGCCAGCCACTCGGGCGCGCCGGCGGCCACCCGGCGCAGCACGTCGAGGCCGTCGGCGCCGCCGTCCAGCGCGACCAGGGGCTCGTGGTCGCGGGCCTCCGCCGGGAGCAGGGCCACCTCGGCGGTGGGGACGTAGGGCACGTTGGCCGTGAGGACGCCCACGCGGCCGCGCAGGGCCCGGGGCAGCGCGTCGTACAGGTCGCCCTGGTGGGCCCGGCCGCCGAAGGCGGAGAGGTTGCGGCGGGCACAGCGCACGGCGGCCGGGTCGATGTCGGCGGCGTGCACCTCGGCGCCGTCCAGGGCGTGGGCGAGGGCCGCGCCGAGCGCGCCGGAGCCGCAGCACAGGTCCACGACCACGGTCGCGTCCGGCGCCGCGGCCAGCGCCTGGTCGACCAGGAACTCGGTGCGGCGGCGGGGGACGAACACCCCCGGTTCCAGGGTGACGCGGAGCCCGTGGAACTCGGCCCAGCCGAGGACCTGTTCGAGCGGCAGTCCGGCGGCGCGCCGGTCCACCATGCCGGCCGCCTCCTCGGGGGTACGGGCGGTGGCGAGGATCAACTCGGCCTCGTCCTCGGCGAAAACGCATCCCGCGGCGCGCAGCGCGGAGACGACCGAGGACGGGGAGAACGGTGCGGGAACGGACATGAAAGCCGAAGCCTTTCGGGAGCGCGAAACCTTCAGGGCGCTCCCGCGGTCACCGCTGTCGGTGTACCGCGCCGTCACGAGAGGAGAGCACCCCGGCCGACACAGCGTTGATGGGTCCCACCTCCTCGCACAGGGGTCGCGACCGTCCGCGACCGGACGGCCACTTTACCCCACGCCGCAGGCCGCGGAAGGTCCGGCCGCGGTCTGTTCCGGTCGGCAAATGCCGTGCGGTGGGCGCTGGATGGCAGGTGCCGCACAGCGGGCACCGGGCCGCGGGCTCCGGACGGTGGGACCGGACCGCAGGTGCCGGGCGCCCGATGCCGGGCCGCGGGCGCTGGACAGCAGGGGCCGGGTCAGACGCCGACCGTCTCCTCGAGTTCTTCCTCGGCCGCCGCCTGCTCCGTGGCGGCCGGCCGGGCCGCGCGCTCCGCCGCGGGCGGTGCGGGTTCCGAGGCGGGCAGGCGGGTGCGCTCGTAGAGGGCGGCGGCCGCGGTCGTCATGATGCCGGCCAGCAGCCACACGGCGAGAGTCCACACATTGCGGGCGAGGCCGTCGTCGCCGAAGTAGAGCAGGCTGCGCACGCCCTCGACGAAGCCGGCGCCGTTCCAGAAGGCGTGCAGGGCGCCGAAGAAGCCATTTTGCAGTTCGGGCCGGAACAACCCGCCGGAGCTGGTGAAGTTCAGCATCACGAACAGCACCATCATGGTCAGCGTGGTCCACCGCTTCAGGAACGTGTGGAGGCCGACACCGATGAGGAGGATGCCCGCCGAGTACAGCCAGGCCATGCCCCAGACGCCCGCGAGGTCGTGGTGGGCGAGGTGGAACACCGGTCCGGCGAGCACCGCGCCGATGCCGCTCACCACCGCCGAGACACCGACGGCGAGCAGCGCCCGGACCCGCACGGCGAGACCGGCACCCGCCGCGCCCAGCGCGGCGACCGAGGCGTAGGAGCCGATGCTGACCGCGATCAGCAGGAAGAACAGACCCTGTCCGGTGGGGTCGTCGGCGACCGGCGCGGCCACGTCGGTGATCTTCAGCGGCACGCCCTCCTCGGCGGCGACCGGCGTGAAGACCTTCTCCACGGCCGTGGCGCCCATGTCGGAGGCGGCGCTCGCCACCAGCAGCTCGGGCGCCGCGGCGCTCGGCACGTAGGCGCCGGTCACCTCGCGGGACTCGAGCAGGCCGACGGCGTCGGCACGGGTGGCCACCGTACGGACGTCGAGCCTGTCCCCCGCGGTGTCCTTGACCGTCTGCGCGAAGGCCTTGGCCTTCGGGGTGGTGCCGACGACGGCGACCGGCAGGTGGTGCGGCTCGGGGGTGACGAAGGCCCCCATGTACGCGAGCCCCATGCCTATGCACATCAGCAGCGGGGTGATCAGGTGCGTGAGCACATGGCGCAGTGCCGGTGACCTCATCGCGCGCGGCCCTCCAAAGGTTGGCTTATACAACTTTTACTCAAGTTGTACTATACAACTAGAACGCCGGAGGAGGTATTCCCGTGAGCGCAGCGGAGTCGGCCGTCGAGACGATCCAGCGCGAGATGACCATCTTCGCCCGCCGGGCCCGCGCCTCGGCGGGCCGCATGCACCCCGAGCTGTCCCTGGTGTCGTACACCCTGCTCGGCCACCTGGAGGAGCAGGGCGGCTGCCGCGCGACGGACCTGGCGGCCCACTACGCCCTGGACAAGTCCACGGTGAGCCGCCAGGTGACGGCGCTGGAACGCACGGGTCTGATCGAGCGCCGGCTGGACCCGGAGGACCACCGGGTCCAGGTCCTGCACCTGACCGAGGCCGGCCAGGAGATCCTCGCCCAGGTCACCCGCAGCCGCCGCACCGCCTTCAGGGAACGGCTCAGGGACTGGCCCGAGGAGGACCTGGTGCGGTTCGCGGCCTACCTGGAGCGGTACAACGCGGGACCGGCCGGCGCCGACGAGCAGTGAGGGGTCACCCGGGCTGCGGCACCGGCACCGCCGCGCGGCCGCCGGCCGGCCGTCGCGGTGTCCGGACCTCGAGGAACGCCGTGCGCCGCCGCAGCCGGAAGCCGAGGGACTCGTACAGCCGCACGGCACCCGTGTTCGCGGCGCCGGTGTGCAGGAACGGCGTCTCCCCGCGCTCCCGGATGCCGTGCGCGACCGCCCGGATCAGGCGGGTGGCCAGTCCCTCGCCCCGGAAGGCGGGGTCGGTGCAGACGGCGCTGATCTCGGTCCAGCCCGGCGGGTGCAGCCGCTCCCCGGCCATGGCGACCAGCGCTCCGCCCCGCCGGATGCCCAGGTAGGTGCCGAGTTCCACGGTGCGCGGCAGGAACGGTCCGGGCCGGGTGCGTGCCACCAGGTCGAGCATGTCGGGTACGTCCGCCGGCCCGAGGCGGACCGCCTCCGCGTCCGGTGCGGCCGCGAGGCCGTCGTCCACGAGCTGCACGCCCTCGACCCGGAAGGTGATCTCCCAGTCCGCCGGGACCTCCCCGCAGAAGCCGGGCAGCGGGGCGTCGGCGCCGGGCCCGGCCAGCGCGGCGAGGTCCGCCCAGTCCTGTTCGTCGGGTTCGTCGGGCAGCGCCAGCCACGGCGAGACGTCCACGGGGTAGCGCAGCACGCGGCCGCGCCGCTCGGCGAAGTGGGCGTGCGGGCCGGTCAGGGCGGCACGGGCCGGGTTGTCGAGGACGTGCGGGACGCCGGTGCCGGCCGGGCCGGGGCTGCCCGGACCGCTCACGACGGTCATCCGGCCACCTCGATCCCGGTCCCGGCCCTGAGAACGTACGACTGGGGCATCCTCGGTTCCTCACTTCCCTCGCGCTGTCACCGGCGCGTCTGACGCGTCGGCCCGGACCGCCGGGCGCGTGCGGCGGCGGGAGTCGCGCCGTCACCGGCGCACCGGAGCCGGCACCGATCGGCAAGGAGGGGCGGCGGGCCGGTATTCCCGGGCCCGGACAGAGTTCATACGGCCGCAACGACGGGGCGCCGACCGGGGCCGGAGCACCGGGTACGACAGCGTACGGTTGAAGCATGAACGTCACGCGAGGCTTCTCGGGCCGCCCGCGCGTCCACAACCCGGGACTGCCGCCCGGGCAGTACGACGCGCGCGGGGACTGGCCCGTCCTGTCCGCCGAGGTCACCCCGGACCTCGCGGCCACCGACTGGTCCTTCCGCATCGACGGCCTGGTCGAGCGCCCGCACACCTGGGACTGGGACACCGCGCACGCGCTGCCCGCGTCCGCGTACGAGGGCGACATCCACTGTGTGACGGGCTGGTCGAAGTTCGGCGTGCGGTTCGGCGGTGTCTCGCTGGACGCCTTCCTCGACGTGGTGCGGCCCCAAGGGTCCGCCACCCATGCCCTCGCCCACTCCCACACCGGGTACACCGCCAACCTGCCGCTCGCCGACCTCACCGGCGGGCGGGCGTGGATCGCCTGGGAGTACGACGGCGCACCGCTGGCGCCCGAGCACGGCGGCCCGGCGCGGCTCCTGGTGCCCCATCTCTACTTCTGGAAGAGCGCCAAGTGGATCGCGGGCATCACGCTCCTGGACCACGACGAGCCGGGCTTCTGGGAGCGCAACGGCTACCACACGCGCGGGAACCCGTGGGAGGAGCAGCGGTACTCCGGTGACTGAGACGGTGACTGGGACGACGACTCCCCTGACGCGCTTCGCGGTGCCCGGACGGATCGCGGTGAACGGCCCGACGGAGACGGCGTGGCAGACCGCCACGCTCACGGAGATCCGCCGCGAGACACCGCACGCGGCCACCTTCCGGCTGGCGGTGCCGGCCTGGGCGGGGCATCTGCCGGGTCAGCACCTGATGCTGCGGCTGACCGCCGCGGACGGCTATGCGGCGCAGCGCCACTATTCGATCGCGTCGGCGCCGGACGACTCCGGGCACATCGAGCTGACCCTGGACCGGGTGCCGGGCGGCGAGGTCTCCGGCTGGTTCCACACCGTGGCCCGGCCCGGTGACACGATCGAGGTGCGCGGCCCGCTGAGCGGCTTCTTCGCCTGGCCGGGCGACCGGCCCGCCCTGCTGCTCGGGGCCGGCTCCGGGGTCGTACCGCTGATGTCGATGGTGCGGCACCACCGGGCGCGCGGCCTCGCCTTCCCGCTGCGGATGCTGGTGTCGGCACGCAGCCCCGAAGAGCTGATCTACGCGTCCGAGCTGGGCGCCGAGACGACGCCCGTGTTCACCCGCAGTGCCCCGCCCGGGGTGGCGGTGGGACGTATGACGGCCGCACATGTGGCGCCGCTCCTGGCCGAGCCGCCCGTCGGTGGGTGGGAAGCCTATGTGTGCGGGTCCAACGGCTTCGCCGAGCACGCCTCCCGGCTGCTGGTCGCGGCGGGCCAGCCGGTGGAGCGCATCCGGATCGAGCGGTTCGGCTGAGCGAGCGGCTCCGCACCGAGCGGTTCGGCCCGGCGCCCCGGTCCGGCACGGGCGGTTCGGAAACGGCGTCCGAGTCGCGCGGGGGAGCCGGGCGCGCGATCGTGGGGCGCATGGCGTGTGCCGTGCGCCATATGGGCTGGAACTAGCGGTTCGCGGCATGCGCGAGGTGCTCCGAACGGGGTACGAGACGGGTGTGGACGCTCGTGCGCGTGGGCGGCGGGGGCGGTGGACCGGCAACCCGGCTTCCCGGCTCTCCGGCTCCGGTGGCGAGGAGGTGGACATGCGTATCCGGGTGCGGGGCTGGCGCTGGCGGCGCAATCCGCTGCGGCGCCGGTCGGACGTCGTGGAAGCGTGGACGGTGCTGGTGGTCACCGTCCTCCTGTTCGTGGTCGCGCCGCTGGCCGGAGTGGCTGCTGGCCTGCACGCGCATGACAGGGCACGGACACTCGCCGTGCAGCAGCGGGCCGAGCGCCACCAGGTGCGTGCCGTGGTGATCGGCGCCCAGCCCGAGCGGCGGTCCGCGCTGGAGGAGGACCGCCGGCATCCCTACCGCGCCGAGGTCCGGTGGACCGAACCGGGCAAGGGGGTCCGGACGGCGTGGGCGCGGGTGCCGGCGGGGGCCCGGGCCGGGGAGCCGGTGTCGGTGTGGTTCGACTCCCGGGGACGCAGTGTGTCGCCGCCGCCGGACGAGGCGGCGGTGTGGCAGCACGCGGTCACCGTGGGGCTGTGCGCGGCGGGGGGCACGGCGATCGTGGTGTTCCTCGGCCGCATGATCGAGCGCCGGGTCGCCCTGCGCCACCGGCTGGCCGAGTGGGAGCGGGAGTGGGCCCGGACGGGGCCCCGGTGGACGCAGCCACGGATGTGACCGACGGGTGACCCGCGCACCCGGAGCACGACGAGTCCGCCCACCCCCACCCGGAGCAAGTTCTTGCTCGGACCCCGGACCAGCGCCCGCACGCGATGACGCTGACGGACCGCCCCCCGTACCCGGACATCGACCTCTTTCTCAAGTCCGCTCAGGGTGCGGCGCCCGGCCGGGCTGGTGGCGTAACCCCGCCCTTCCCTCCGGTCCGACCAGTCGGTACGTTCGGAGACCCCGGGTCCGGTGTCGCGTCCCGGGCCCCCGCGACGACGGAGGTCAGATGTCCGCACAGGAGACAGAGCAGGCACCGGGCACGGAGCGGTCACCGGGGACGGAGCATGCACCGGGGACCGAGCGGTCATCGGGGACGGAGCATGCACCGGGGACCGAGCGGTCACCGGGGACGGAAGAGGCACCGCGGACGGAGCAGGCGCCGGGGACGGACGCTCGGATCCACGGGCACTGCGATCCGCGGTTCGCCCCGGTCCGGGAGGCCTTCGAGGAGAACTTCCGCGCACGTGGCGAACTGGGCGCGGCGGTGGCGGTCACCGTCGCCGGGGAGAGCGTGGTGGACCTCTGGGGCGGCTGGGCGGACCCGGCGCGCACCCGCCCCTGGGAGCGGGACACCGTGGTGAACGTGTGGTCGACCACCAAGGGGCCCGTGGCCCTGTGCGCCCACATCCTCGCCGACCGGGGGTTGCTCGACTTCGACGCACCGGTGGCGGCGTACTGGCCCGAATTCGCCGCCGAGGGCAAGGAGAAGGTGCTCGTGCGCCATCTCCTGTCGCACCGCGCCGGGTTGTCCGGCCTGCGTGAGCCGCACAGCCTGGAGGAGCTGTACGACTGGGACGCGACCACCGCACGGCTGGCGGCCACGGCACCCTGGTGGGAGCCGGGCACCCGGTCCGGCTACCACGCGCTGACCTACGGCTTCCTCGTCGGGGAGGTCGTGCGCCGGGTTTCGGGGCTGCGCCCCGGAGCCTTCCTGGAGCGGGAGGTGACCGGACCGCTCGGCATCGACTTCACGGTCGGACTGCCGGGGCGGGACTCCGGCCGGGCGGCCGAACTGGTGCGTCCGCGGACCGCGTCGGCCGCCGAAGAGGCGGCGTTCTTCCGCCGGTTGCCACCGGTCACCCTGGCCGCCCTGGCCAACCCCGCCGTCGGGGCCGCCCAGGCGAACAGCGCCGGCTGGCGGGCGGCGGAGATACCCGCGGTCAACGGTCACGGCACCGCACGGGCGGTGGCGGCGCTGTACGGCGTCTTCGCCGGGCGCGGCACCTACGGCGGCCGGCGGATCCTGTCACCGGAGGCCGCGGAGCGGGCGCGTGAGGGCCAGGGCAGCTGTCGCGACCTGGTGCTCGGCGCGGCATTCGAGGGCGAGACGGAGATCGGGCTCGGTCTGTGGCTGAGCGGGCCCCAGGGAGCGTACGGCCCCAACCCGCGCGCTTTCGGCCATGACGGGTTCGGCGGCTCCTGTGGACTTGCCGATCCGGAAGCAGGCGTGTCGCTGGGCTACGTGATGAACCGGATGGGGCCTCACATCGCCGACGACCCACGGAAGGCGGCGCTGGTCGACGCCCTGTACCGCGCCCTGTGAGCGCGCGGCGCGGCGCCTGGTGACCGCCGTGCGCGCGGGTGTA
The DNA here is from genome assembly GCF_016741855.1 of Streptomyces musisoli. Lineage (GTDB taxonomy): Bacteria > Actinomycetota > Actinomycetes > Streptomycetales > Streptomycetaceae > Streptomyces > Streptomyces musisoli. The sequence continues at coordinate 34,346 of NZ_JAERRH010000006.1, forward strand.
TTTCGGTCGAACCACCAGGCCGCCCTTCCCTTGTGGTTTAGACCAATGCTAATTGTGGTCGCGCAACGAGCCCGTACGACTACGTCACGTCACCGACAGGAGGGCGCGGCATGGCCCGCACCACCCCGCTCGATCCCCCGCCCGACGACGACCGGCCCCTGTACGGACGGATCGCGGCACTGCTGCTCGACGAACTGCGCGACGGCACCATCCCGCCGGGTGAACGGCTCCCGGGCGAACGGCACTTGGCCGCGCACTTCGGCGTCAGCCGGGAGACCGTCCGACAGGCGCTGGAGGTGCTGCGCCGCAGCGGTGTGGTCGCCACCGACCGGCGCGGCAGCCATGCCACGCTGCCCGGCCGGCCGGTCGAGGCGCCCGAGTCGCTCACCTTCCCGGTGGGGGCCCGGTCGGCGGACCCGTGCGCGGTCGACCGGGCCACGGTGACCTGGGAGCCGCCGCCGCCGGAGCACGCGCAGGCGCTGGGCCTGGCCCCGTACCGGCCGACTCTGATGCACCGCTACCTTTCGGTGACACCGGACGGCCGGTCGCTGCGGACTGCGGTGACGTCGTTCTCACCGGTGGCGCTGGCCGAGGTGGCGGAGCTGGCCCGCTACCGGGACCGGGCCGACGGGGCCACGCCCGCGCAGCTGCGGCGGGCCTACGACTGGATGCGCAAGGCGGGGCTGTCCCTGCACCACCGGGACGCCATCACCCAGGTCGGCGACGCGTCCTCGGTACGGGTGACCCGGCGCGTGCACGACCAGTTCGCCCGCCCGCTGGAGATCACCGATCTGGTGGTCGACGCCGAACGGGCCGCACTGGTCTACGAGTTCACCCTGCCGGCCGCGGGCTGACCTCCGCGGCCGGCACGTCGTCCCTGCGGGCCACCACCAGCCTGCCGCGCGGGCTGCCGTCGGCCCGCCGCCCGAACTCGGGCAGCGCGTACAGTTCGACCGCGAAGCCGGCCCGCTCCAACTCGCCCAGCAGGGCGCCGAGTCGCAGGGCCCGGTAGTACATGACGAACGGGGGCCGCCACAGCGCGTTGCGCACCCGCATCGCCGTGTCGAAGCCGAGCAGCGTCCAGAAGGCGGGGTGTGCGGGGCCGGGCGGGGCGAACACCGGGAAGGCGAAGCGGCCGCCGGGGCGCAGCACCGAGTGGACCCCGGCGCAGAGGCCCGGCAGCTCCCGGGGCAGGAAGTGCCCGAACGCCCCGAAGGAGACGACGAGGTCGAAGGCGGCCGTGAACGGCAGGGCCCGGACGTCACCGCGCACCCAGGCGACCCGGGGTGCGCTCGTGGACCGTACCCGGTGCCGGGCGACGTCGAGCATGCCGGCACTGAAGTCGACCCCGGTGACGCTGCGGTGGCACAGTCCGGTGAGCAGCCGCGTACCGGCACCGGTGCCGCAGCACAAGTCGAGTCCGTCCGTGAACGGGCCGAGCGGCGCCAGCGTCTTCGCCACGGCGTCCAGCACGCCGTCGGGCGTCCGGAAGGGGGTGTGGTCGAACTTCGGCGCGAGCAGGTCGTAGCCGCGCTCCACGGACGACAGTGCCTGCACGGCGAGTTCACGGAGCGTGGGGCCTTCTGGACCGAACATGCCATCACCCTATGACGGCACCCCGGCCACCGGCGCCTTTCCGGCCGACGGCGCCGCGGCGACCCGGTCCGCTGGGCGTCAGCCGTAGGTGTCGTGGCAGAGCCGGGCGATCTCGGGTGCGGCCACGCCGTCCGCCTGGCGGCACAGGTCGCGCATGTGCGTGACGGCGGGCCGCCGGGAGGCCGGACGGGGGCGGGGGGCCGGGCGACGGCGTACGGGCGGCCGCTCCGGGCGATGGCGGAGCACCGGCGGTGCGGCGGGCGCCTGGGCCCGGGGAGGCGTCGCGGGCACCCGCCGGCGGCCGGGCCCGGGGTTCCGCGTGTGCTCGGCCGCCGTGCCGTGCCCGGCCGGGCGTCCGTGGCCGGTGCGGACGAGCGCCGCACGCGCGGACGGCTCTCTCGGCGGGGCCTGGAGGACCGACGGTCTCGCCGCCGGGTGCCGCTCCGGGGCGGCACCGGGGGTGGGACGGGAACTGACGGTGGTGCAGCCTGCGACGCTCATCAGCGCCGCCACCAGCAGGGGAAGAAGTCGGCGGGACACCCGCCCACTGTGCCGCAGCGTCCACGGTCACGGCCCGTGCCACGCGGGATCACCACCCCGACGAGCGACCGGCGGGGCTGACGGGGCACGTCACCCGGACGGGCCGGCCGCCGGACGCGGTGTGGACCGCGCCGTCACCGCTCCGAAGCGGGCATGTCGCCGGGAGTCAGCGGTGAGGTGGTGTGCCGGCGCTGCTCCAGGATCGCGAGGGCGCGCTCGCACCAGCGCAGGTTCTCCTCCTCGAAGGCGATGCCGGCCATGAGGGTGAGGTAGGGCCCGACGCGGTCGGAGGTGTGCAGGAACTCGTCCTCCGTGCGCCCGCCGAGCAGGCCCTCGCGCACCCGCCGGTAGCGGTCGAGCTTGCCGCGCGCCCAGCCCCCGCGCTCCTCGATCAGCGCCCTGGTGATCTCGGGGTCGCCCCCGTCCATGGCCTGGATCTTGATGAGGAGTTCGTCCCGGATGGCGGTGGGGCGTCTCGGCGGCTCGGCGGCGAACGCGTCCAGCTCGGCCCGGCCGGCCTCGGTGAGCGTGAACATCCGCTTGTTCGGCCGGCGCTCCTGCTCCACCGTGCGCGCCTGGACCAGCCCGTCCTGCGCGAGCCGCTCCAGTTCCCGGTAGAGCTGCTGCGGTGTGGCGGGCCAGAAGTTCGCGAGCGAGACGTCGAACGTCTTCGACAGCTCGTAGCCCGAGGCCTCGCCCTCCAGCAGGGCGGCCAGGACGGCGTACTTGAGCGACATATGGACAGGCTAACAGCCGTTGATTAATCTCATCCGCACCTAATCAATTAATTGACTATGCGAGGTCCGATGCGCGCGTTCCGTGAGGCCGTCGAAGCCGGGGACTTGGCCGCCGCCGAGGCACTGCTGGCCGAGGACGTCGTCTTCACCAGCCCGGTCGTCTTCAAGCCGTATCCAGGCAAGGCGATCACCGCGGCGATCCTGCGCGCGGTCGTCCAGGTCTTCGAGGACTTCCGGTACGTCCGGGAGATCGGCGACCCGGACGGCACGGATCACGCGCTGGTCTTCCGGGCCCGGGTGGGCGACCGGGAACTGACCGGCTGCGACTTCCTCCACGTGAACGAGGACGGCCTGATCGACGACTTCATGGTCATGGTCCGTCCGCTGTCGGGCGCGCACGCCCTCGCCGAGGCCATGGGCGCCCGGTTCGAGCAGATCGCGAAGGAGGCGCAGGCGCGGTCGGCGTGAGCGACCGCGCCGCGCCCCGGCCCGGCGGCCGTCACTTGCGCAGGCGGTCCAGCGTGGCCTTGGCGTCGGTCTTCAGCCAGCCGGTCACGTCGGTGAGGACGGGCGGGTCCTTGTCCTCGTCGTACGAGGACAGGTAGGAGCTGTAGCTCATCGTGTACGTCACCCAGCCGTCGCGGACGGCGAGCGTGGCGTACCGCGAGCCGCTGGAGGAGCCCTTCGTGGTGTCCTGGCTGACCATGTAGGCCTCGTCGCCGATGCCCTCGACCGGGTCGACGTCGTACCCGGTGTGGCTGTCCCCGTAGTTCTTCCAGGTGGCGGTGAACTCGGGCCCAGGGTCGGTCTTCCTGTGCAGGTCCAGCTGGATGGACAGATAGGCGTCGGCGTACGACGAGCCGGACTTCTTCAGCCCCAGGCTGCAGTAACTCTCGTCCAGCGCCTTGTCCTTGAGCGAGGTGTGGGTCGGCGAGGAGTCGTTCTCGGTGTACTCACCCTTGAAGGACGAGTAATCGGCGCTTGAGCACATGTCGGAGGGCGCCGAGTAGCCGCGCAGGTCCGCGCTGTCGCCCTTCCCGCCGACGAGGAAGACACCGGCCGCCCATGCGGCGGAGGCCACGACCGCGCCGACGGCGGCCCACAGCACCGCCCGGCCGGCCCCGCCGCCGGCCGGAGGAGCCGGCGGCACAGGCCCGAACGGGGTCGCCTGCACATAGGGGTTCGCCTGTTGCGGCATCACCGGCTGCCCCGGCAGGGGCTGCCCGACCAGCGTGGGCTGCGCGTAGAAGGCTCCCGCCGGCGGCGACTGAGGGTTCGGATACGGATAGGCCGTGGACTGCGGCGGTACGGCCGGGTGCGCGGGCGGCTGAGCAGGCTGGTCGGCCGGCTGCGGGGGCTGCGGTGGCGTGGACATGTCGTGAAGATAGTACATGGTTGGAGGTCAAGTCCCCCGACGTCCGGGATCGTTACGGTCTGCGGACATCTGCGCCGCATTCACGACGGCACCTTGGGCCGCGCGGCTCGGCAGCGGGTGGCGATGGCCGCACCGGGAGGTGCCGGACACCGTTGCCCACGAATTCGGCGCGCAGCGCCGGGTCGCCTCGGGCAGCGCCGGCCGAGGGGACGGGAGGGCGGGAGGGAGGGCGCCCTCGTCTCCGGCAGCGGTTCGTCAACTCCTCGATGGGCGGCCCCGGTCGGGCCGCGCGGCCGGTCGCGGACACGCGGCCGGGCGGGCACCGCGGCCTCCGGCGGAGTCCGGACGACGCGGTGGGCGGGCGGACGAGGTCTCCACCGGTTTCTCCTGACATTCCCCCGACAAGACGATCGATGGTAGGCCGGGCCGGCCGGTTACGGCGAAGTGCCCCGTGCGGCACCCGGGAACAGACCGGCGCCATGCCTTGTTGACATGGTCGAGGACACGACGGCCCATCCAGTGGTACCGTGCCGTCAGCACTCGTGCACGCCCATCGTGGGCGCCGGTGCCGGTTTCTCTCCTCAGCTGATCCGCTCGCCGCTCACCGGATGTTCCGGGCTCCGGCGCGTCAGCTTCCCGGTCCCCCTCGTGACAGGCGTTCTTCGCCGTACCCGAGGTGCCGTTTCCGCCGCCCGGAGGCAGTCGCAGATACGCCTCCCGTTCGCGGCCCCTTCCCCCCTCGCTTCCCTCATCCGTCCGCGAAAGGACCCCCTCATGACCACCACTCTCGAACACCCTCCCGAGGCCCGGCAGACCCCGGCCGCTCCGCTCGTCAGCGGCGTCCTGGACATCGACACGCACGGGAAGGGGCACCTGAGGGCCGCGAGCCTGCTCCCCTCCCCCGCCGATCCCCAGGTCACGCCGGCGCTGATCCGCCGCCACGGACTGCGCAAGGGCGACCTGGTCGAGGGCGTCCGGGGCGCGCCGCGGAGCCTCACCGAGATCGCCCGCGTCAACGGACACGCCCCCGGGGAGCCGCGCTCCCGGCGCCACTTCCGCGACCTCACCCCGCTCCACCCGCACCGGCGCCTGCGCCTCGAACACCCCGCCGCCGGACCGGCCGGACGGGTCACCGATCTGCTCGCGCCCGTCGGCAAGGGCCAGCGCGGCCTCATCGTGGCCCCGCCGAAGAGCGGCAAGACCGTACTGCTCCAGCAGTTCGCCGCCGCCCTGGCCGGCAACCACCCCGAGTGCCGGCTGATGGTCCTCCTGCTGGACGAGCGGCCCGAGGAGGTCACCGAGATGCGCCGCTCGGTGCGCGGCGAGGTGTACGCCTCCACCTTCGACCGGTCGCCCAAGGAGCACATCGCCCTGGCCGAGCTGGTCGTGGAGCGCGCCAAGCGCCTGGTGGAGTCCGGCGAGGACGTCGTCGTGCTGCTGGACTCGCTGACCCGGCTGTGCCGGGCCCACAACAACGCCTCCGCCGCCGGCGGGCGCACCCTCAGCGGCGGTGTCGACGCGGGCGCGCTGCTCGGGCCCAAGCGGTTCTTCGGCGCGGCGCGCCAGGCCGAGGAGGGAGGATCGCTGACCATCCTCGCCACCGTCCTGGTGGACACCGGCTCCCGCGCCGACGGCTACTTCTTCGAGGAGCTGAAGAGCACGGGGAACATGGAACTCCGCCTGGACCGCGAGGTCGCCGCCCGCCGCGTCTTCCCCGCCGTGGACATCGACGCCACCGGCACCCGGCGCGAGGAACTCCTCCTGCCCCCGGCCGAGTTGACGGCCGTACACGGTCTGCGCCGGGCCCTGCGCTCCCGGGAGAGCGGACCCTCGGCGCTGGAGACCCTCCTCGAACGGCTGCGCGCCACCCCCGGCAACGCCGCGTTCCTGCGGCAGATCCGGCCCACCCTGCCGGCCGGCTGATCCGGCCCGCCCCACCGGCCGGCCGGCACCCGGTCCCGGACCGCCGGGTGCGGCATCCGGGTTGCTCGGCAACCCGAACGGCCCGGACAACCTGCTGCCCACGGCCCCTGTTCATAGGTTGATCACATGGTCACCGGAATCTGTTATCGCGCTGCGGTGTCGGCCTGCTCCCTCTGCGCGGCGGGCCTGCTGGTGCTCACGCCGGCCGCTGCCGCCGCCGGGCCCCGGGCCGGGACGCCCGGTCCCCGGACCGGGGAGCCCGCCCCGCCCCGCCCCCGCACGGCGATGCCCGGACCGTCCCTGCTCTACCGCTCCGGCACGCAGGTCCGGCCGCACCGGGGCACGCCCGCGGTGCCCGAGGTCTCGGCACTCTCCTGGCTCGTCGCCGACGCGGACAGCGGCGAGGTGCTGGCCTCCAACGACGCGCACCGCGAACTGCCGCCCGCCAGCACCCTGAAGACCCTGTTCGCGCTCACCGTGCTGCCCGTGCTGCCCAGCGGGCTCCAGCACACCGTGCGGTACGAGGAACTGGCGGACGTCGGCGAGGGCAGCAGCCTGGTGGGCGTCGAGGAAGGGCACACCTACCAGGTGGCCGACCTGTGGCGCGGGGTCTTCCTCAGCTCCGGCAACGACGCCGTGCACGTCCTCGCCCGGCTCGGCGGCGGCTGGGAGGCCACGGCCGCCCGCATGCAGGACAAGGCACGCACGCTCGGCGCCCTGGACACCCATGTGGTCTCCCCGGACGGCTACGACGCCCCCGGCCAGGTGTCCTCCGCCTTCGACCTCGCGGTGTTCGGCCGGGCGGGCCTGCGCAACCCCGACTTCGCCCGGTACTGCTCAACCGCCCAGGCCCGCTTCCCCGGTGACGGGTCGTCGTTCCCCATCGAGAACACCAACCGGCTGCTGACCGGCGAGGACGGCGTGACGCCCTACCCCGGCCTCATCGGGATCAAGAACGGCTACACCAGCAACGCGGGCAACACCCTGGTGGCCGCGGCGCGCCGGGGCGGGCGCACCCTCGTGGTGAGCGTGCTGAACCCTCAGGCCGAGGGCGGGCTGACCGTGTACGAGGAGGCCCGCGCGCTGCTCGACTGGGGCTTCGCGGCGGCGGGGCAGGTGGACCCGGTCGGCTCGCTCGACGGGCTGCGCCCGCCCTCCCGCGCCGACGCGTCCGCCGCGCCGGTTGCGGCGGCCGGGGCACCGGCGCCGGACGACGACTCGGGCTGGTCCGGCACCGCCGTCGTCGCGGGGCTGTCCGGGCTCGGTGCGGGAGCGGTGGCCCTGGCGCTGCGGGCCAAGGGCGGCCGCGCGGCCCGTGGCTGACCCGCCGGCAGGAAGAGCAGCAGGCCCAGCGAGATCCACGTGTAGGTGTTGCCGCCGAGGAACCCGCCGACGCCGGAAGCGTCGTCGAACCACAGCCACACCACGCTGGTGCACAGCACCGCGTACAGGGCGGCCGCGACCCGCAGGTGCCCGGCGCGCACCAGCACCGCGAAGGACGGCAGCAGCCACACCAGATGGTGCACCCAGGTGATCGGGCTGACCAGGCAGGCCGCCGCACCGGTGAGCGCGAACGCCGCCGTCCAGTCGCCGGCCCCGGCCGCCCGGCGGCTGCGCCACGCCCACACGCACAGGGTCAGCAGGACCGCCGTCGCCCACAGCGGGCGGCCGGTCTCGCCGAGCCGGGCCAGAACCCCTTGCAGCGACTGGTTCGAGACGTAGTCGAGGCGGCCCACCCGCCCGGTGTCCCACAGCGCCTCGGTCCAGTAGAAGCGGGAGGCCGCCGGGTCCGCCCAGGCGGCCAGCGCGGTCGCGGCGACGGCGACGGCCGTGGCGGTGCCGGCCGCCCGCCGGCGCCCGGCGAGCAGCAGCAGGCCGATGAACAGGGCCGGCGTGAGCTTCACGGCGGCGGCGAGGCCGATCCCGGCGCCCGCCCGGCGGCCCCGGCCGGTCGCCAGCAGCAGGCAGTCGCCGAGGACGAGGGCGAGCAGCACCAGGTTCACCTGGCCGAAGCCGAAGGTGTCCCGCAGCGGCTCGAACAGCGCGAGCAGGCACAGGCACAGCGCCCATCGGTACCAGCCGTGGCGCCGCCAGTCCGGCCCCGCCAGCACCCGCAGGACCGCCGCGAGCGCGGCCAGGTTCACCAGCAGCGACACCGCGATCGCGGTCGTGCGGCCGAGCAGGGCCAGCGGCAGCATGGCGACGGCGGCGAACGGCGGATACGTGAAGCCGTACGAGGTGCCCGGCACCCGGTAGTCGTAGATCCGGCCGCCGTGGTGCGCCCAGGTGTGCACGGCGCCGTAGTACACCCGCAGGTCGAAGAAGCCGCGCAGCAGCGGCACGGTGGCCGTGAAGACGGTCACCGCGGCCGCCAGCAGCAGGACGAGCAGCAGCCGGCCCCGGTCCGTGCGCGGTCCCGGCATCGCCGGCCGCCCGGGCAGCCCCGGCCCTCCCCCCGGGCCCGTCATGCCGCGCCTCCCGGGACCGGAGCCGGGGCCTGGGCCGCCTGCCGGGCCTGCCACAGGACGACCACGCCGAGCACACCGCCCGAGACCGCGAGCACCAGCTGCCCGAGGTCGGCGGGCCCGCCGCTGGGCAGCACGGCGAGGGCGAGCACCCCCGCGAGAGCCGCCACCCGGTGCCGCACCGAGGTGCTCGGCGCGGCGGCGGCGACGAGGAACAGACCCCACAGCACGTACCAGGGCCGGATCGCCGGGCCGAAGACCGCGACCGTGAGCAGGCTCAGGCCCAGCGCGTAGACCGGCCGGGGGCGCAGCCGGACCCAGATCAGCAGGACGGCCACGGCGGTGGCCGCGAGGCCGAACAGGTGCCAGGCCGGGACGGCCAGCGGGGCCAGGCCGCTGCCGAGGCGGGTGAGCAGGGCGCCGGTGGCCCGGCCCAGCAGGCTCGTCAGCGCCCAGTTGTGCGAGGAGACCGGAGTGTCCAGGGCGCCGATCCAGCCGTAGCCCGTGCCGGCGACGGCCGTGGCGGCCACCGTGGTCGCGGCGGCGGCCACCGCCGTGGTCAGGACGGCCGGCAGCGGCGGGCGGCCGGAGCGCACCCGCAGGGCCACGACGGCGAGCAGGCCGAGCGCGGCCGGTGCCTTGACCAGGGCGGCGAGGGTGACGAGCACGGCGCCGACGGCCGGCCGGCGCCCGGCGGCCACCAGGCCGAGCCCGAGCAGGCCGAGCATCAGGGCGTCGTTGTGGGCGCCCGCGACCAGGTGCAGCAGCACGAGCGGGTTCAGGGCGCCGAGCCACAGCGCGGCGGCCGGGTCGGCGCCGCTGAGCCGGGCGAGGCGCGGCAGCGCCATCGCCATGAGGGCCACGCCGAGCAGGGCGATCAGGCGCATGCCGAGCAGGCCCGCGGGCAGCTCGCCGTGGGTGAGTGCGGACAGGGCGGAGGCCAGGGCGAGGAAGGCGGGGCCGTACGGGGCGCCGGTGTGCCGCCACATCGGGGCGACCTCCTCGGCGAGCGGGCCGCCGAGCCGGTCCGGGCCGTCGGCGTAGACGTCCATGTGCGAGTCGACCATGGCGCCCTGCGCGAGATAGCTGTAGACGTCCCGGCTGAACAGCGGTGGGGCGAGCAGCAGCGGGGCCGCCCAGACGGCCAGCACGAGCAGCAGGGCGCGCGGGCCCGGCGGCTGCGGGCCGCGTACCAGGCGGCCGAGGAGCACCCAGGCCGCTATCAGCAGGACGACACCGAAATACACCCCGACCAGGCCGAGCGCCGCCCGCACCGAGGCGGGCGCCAGGAGGTCCCGGACCGGGAGGGCGCCGGCCGTCTCGCCGCCGAGGGCGAGGAAGGCGGTACCGGCCAGGCCCAGAACCTGGCAGCTGCGGAGATCGACGGGGAACGCCATGGCCAACACCGGCTCAGCGTGTCAACGCCGGGTGGCCGGAAGGCGACGCTCCCTTCGCCTGTGGGCGGCCCGTACGTGACCGGCGTGTGAGGCGGCGGGGGCACGGGAACACCCTCGGCGCCGGGCGGGTGAGGGCCGGCCGGTCAGAACACGGAGAGGCCGGTCAGCGTGGTGAACCGGTCCAGTGCCGCGACGCCGGCCACCGAGTTGCCGCGTTCGTCCAGGCCAGGGCTCCACACGCACAGTGTGCACCGGCCGGGTACGACCGCGATGATCCCGCCGCCGACGCCGCTCTTGCCGGGCAGGCCCACGCGGTAGGCGAAGTCTCCGGCGGCGTCGTACGTGCCGCAGGTCAGCATGACCGCGTTGACCTGCTTGGCCTGGCTGCGGGTGAGCAGCCGGCTGCCGTCGGCGCGGATGCCGTGCCGGGCGAGGAAGCCGGTGGCCAGGGCCAGGTCGGCGCAGGACGCGGCGATGGAGCACTGCCGGAAGTACTGGTCGAGCAGGGCCGGCACGTCGTTGTCGATGTTGCCGTACGACGCCATGAAGTGGGCGAGGGCCGCGTTGCGGTCGCCGTGGGCGGTCTCGGAGGCGGCGACCTCCCGGTCGAAGTCGAGGGCGGGGTTGCCGCTCTCGGCGCGCAGGAAGGACAGCAGCTCGCCGGCCGCGTCGCCGGTACGGGTCTGCAGCCGGTCGGTGACGACGAGGGCGCCCGCATTGATGAAGGGGTTCCGCGGGATGCCGTTCTCGTACTCCAGCTGGACCAGGGAGTTGAACGGGTTTCCGGAGGGCTCGCGGCCCACGTGCTCCCAGAGTTCGTCGCCCTCGCGGGCCAGGTCCAGGGCGAGCGTGAAGACCTTGGTGATCGACTGCGTGGAGAACGGCTGCCGCCACTCCCCCACCCCGTACACGGTGCCGTCCAGCTCGGCGACGGCCATCCCGAAGCTGCGCGGATCGCAGGCCGCGAGGGCCGGGATGTAGTCCGCGGGCCGGCCGCGCCCGGGCGTGCGGCTGATCTCCTCGGCGATGCGCTCCAGGACCGGCAGGAAGGCGAGGGACGACGTCGTTGTCATGATCGCCATTGTGCCTCCCGGCCGGTCCCGCAGCGTAGTCGTGGTGTCTTTTGCGCAGGTCAGGCGATCGGTGCGCGGCTGCCGGCGACGACCTCGGGACGCAGCAGCTCGGCCAGCCTCCCGGCGGGCAGCAGGCCCTTCTCCAGCACCAGTTCGGCCACACCGCGGCCGGTGACGAGGGCCTCCTTGGCGATGTCGGTCGCGGCCGTGTAGCCGATGTGCGGGTTGAGCGCGGTGACCAGGCCGATGGAGTTCTCCACCGTCGCGCGCAGCCGCTCGGTGTTGGCGGTGATGCCGGACACGCAGCGCTCGGCCAGCGTGAGGCAGGCGCTCCGCAGATGCGTGATCGACTCCGACAGGGAGTGCAGGATGACCGGCTCGAAGGCGTTGAGCTGGAGCTGTCCGGCCTCGGCGGCCATGGTGATGGCGACGTCGTTGCCGATGACCTCGAAGGCGACCTGGTTGACCACCTCGGGGATGACCGGGTTGACCTTGCCCGGCATGATCGACGACCCGGCCTGCACCGGCGGCAGGTTGATCTCGCCCAGGCCCGCGCGCGGGCCGGAGGACAGCAGACGCAGGTCGTTGCAGCTCTTGGAGAGCTTGACCGCGATCCGCTTGAGGACGCCGGACATCTGGACGAAGGCACCGCAGTCCTGGGTGGCCTCGACCAGGTTGGCGGCCGTGACCAGCGGGAGGCCGGTGATGACGGACAGGTGGCGGCGGGCGGCCTCGGCGTAGCCGGCGGGGGCGTTGAGGCCGGTGCCGATGGCCGTGGCACCGAGGTTGATCTCATGGATCAGCTCGACGGCCTCGGCGAGACGGCTGCGGTCCTCCTCGATCATGACGGCGAATGCGGAGAACTCCTGGCCGAGCGTCATCGGCACCGCATCCTGCAACTGTGTACGGCCCATCTTGAGCACGTCACGGAACTCGACGGCCTTTCGGGCGAAGGCGTCCTGGAGTACAGACATCGCCTTGAGCAGCCCATGTACCGCGAAGACCGTCGCTATCTTGACGGCGGTCGGGTAGACGTCATTGGTTGACTGGCCGAGGTTGACGTCCTCGTTCGGGTGCAGATGCGTGTACCGCCCCTTGGCGTGGCCGAGCAGTTCGAGCGCCCGGTTCGCCACGACCTCGTTGGCGTTCATGTTGGTGGACGTGCCGGCCCCGCCCTGGATGACGTCCACGACGAACTGGTCGTGCAGCTTGCCGGCCCGGATCTCGCGGCAGGCGGCGACGATCGCGGCGGCCTTCTCGGGCGCCAGCAGTCCGAGTTCCTCGTTGGCGAGGGCGGCGGCCTCCTTCACGGCGGCCAGGGCGTCGATCAGGTGGGGGTAGGCGGAGATCGGAGTGCCGGTGATGGGGAAGTTCTCCGTGGCGCGCAGGGTGTGGATGCCCCAGTACGCGTCGGCGGGCACGTCACGGTCGCCGAGCAGATCGTGTTCGCTGCGGGTGGCGGCGTTCATGAGGGTACGGATCCTCTTTCTGAGGGGTCGAGGGCAGGCGCGCCCCGACGGGGTGCGGGGAACTGCGCGTCTGTGGGCGCGGGGAACCGCGTGTCAGCGGGGTGCCGGCAGCTGTGTGTCAGCGGGGTGCGGGGAACTGCGCGACCGGTCGCACACGGCCCGCGGACCGGCGACGGCCCGCAGTCCCCCGTCGGCCCGTCGGATGCGGCGGACTACGCGCAGGCGGTGAGCGGCAGGGGATCCAGCGCACGCACCGGCCGCACGCAGCCCACCGGCTCCCCTCCCCCGAGCAGCGGCTCCCCCGCGAACTCGGTGAGCAGCCCGGGGTCCACGCCCGCGCGCGCGAGCGCCGCCGCCGCGACCGGGATCCGCGCCCGGTTCGCCCCGTCGGCGATCTTCACGGCGATCGCCGTGCCGTCGGGCAGCGCGGCCACCTGGACGCCCTCGAAGCCGTCCTTGGCGAGCAGCCCGGGCACGGCCCGCATGAGCGCGGCGACATCGCGGCCGGAGCCGGAGGCCATCTCGGCGTGTTCGCGCATGGCGTCGGCGACCCGGGCCTCGGGGGTGCCCGGCGCGGCGGAGGTGATCCGGGCGAGGGCGCGGGCGAGGCCGTGCAGGGAGACCGAGAACAGCGGGGCGCCGCAGCCGTCCACCGTGACCCGGGCGACGCGCTGGCCGGTCAGGTCCTCGACGATCTCGGCGACGGCCTGCTGGAGCGGGTGCTCCGGGTCGAGGTAGTCGTCCAGGGACCAGCCGTTGAGCTTGGCGGTCCAGAGCATGGCCGCGTGCTTGCCGGAGCAGTTCTGGGCGAGGCGGGAGGGCTGCCGGCCCTCGCGGACCCAGGTGTCCCGGACCGCCGGGCCGTACGGCATGTCGGGCACGTTGCGCAGGTCGTCCTCGGTCAGGCCGGCGAGTTCGAGGATGCGCCGGGCGCCGGCGAGGTGGCGTTCCTCGCCGGAGTGGCTCGCGGCGGCCAGCGACAGCAGCTCGCCGTCGAGGGGCAGCCCGGCCCGCAGCATGGCCACGGCCTGGACGGGCTTGAGGGCGGAGCGCGGGTAGAAGGCCGCCTCGATGTCGCCGAGCTGGAACCGCACCTGGCCGTCGGGGCCGAGGACGACGACGGAGCCGTAGTGCATGCCCTCGACGACACCGCCGCGTATGAGGTGGGCGACGGGGGCGTGGAGGGGTTCGCGGACGAAGGGCGCGTCGGCGGGGGAACTGCTGTACATCACTGCCTGCATCATGGGGTCGGGGTCGGCCGGAACGCGGGTCACGCGTCGGCGCCGGTGGAGGTGCGGGTCATGCGGGCGCGGATGCCGTACCAGCCCGCGACCAGTGCTGCGACGATCAGCGGCAGACAGAGCACGGTGGTGCGTCCGGCGCCGCCGTCGGCGTACATGAGGACCAGGACGCAGGCGAGGAACGCCAGCGTCACGACTTCGGTCCAGGGGGAGCCCGGCAGGCGGTACGACGGCCGGGTCAGCTCGCCCTGCCGGGTCTTCTGCCAGAAGCGCAGGTGACAGAGCATGATCATGCCCCAGGTCGCGAGGATACCGAGTGCCGCGAAGTTCAGGACGATCTCGAACGCGTCGGCGGGGACCACGTAGTTCAGGCCGACGCCGAGCACGCAGACACCGCTGGTGAGCAGGATGCCGCCGTAGGGGACCTGGCTGCGGCTCATCCGGCCGGTGAACTCGGGGGCCGAGCCGCTCATCGCCATGGACCGCAGGATGCGGCCGGTGGAGTACAGGCCGGAGTTCAGCGACGACATGGCCGCGGTCAGGACGACCAGGTTCATCACGTCACCGGCCGCCGGGACGCCGATGTGCGACAGCACCGTGACGAAGGGGCTCTCGCCGGCGACGTAACTGTTCCAGGGGAGCAGCATCGACAGCAGGACCACCGAGCCGACGTAGAACAGGCCCACGCGCCACATGATCGAGTTGATCGCCTTCGGCATGATCTTCTCCGGGTTCTCGGTCTCGCCGGCGGCGACGCCGACCAGCTCGACGGAGGCGTAGGCGAAGACGACGCCCTGGATGATCAGCAGCATGGGCAGCAGGCCGTTGGGGAAGACGCCGCCGTTGTCGGTGATCAGGGAAGGGCCGGGGTGGTGGCCGTCGACCGGGTGCTGGGTGGCCAGCAGGAAGATGCCGATGCACATGAACACGACGAGCGCGCCGACCTTGACGATCGCGAACCAGAACTCCAGTTCGCCGAAAATCTTGACCGAGATCAGATTGACGGTCAACACGACCCCAAGGGCGATCAACGCGATCAACCATTGCGGGACGTCGGAGAACATGCCCCAGTAGTGGGTGTAGGTGGCGACCGCCGTGATGTCGGCGATACCGGTGGTCGCCCAGTTGAGGAAGTACATCCAGCCGGCGGTGTACGCGCCCTTCTCGCCCAGGAACTCCCGGGCGTACGACACGAAGGCGCCGGAGGACGGGCGGTACAGGACGAGTTCGCCGAGGGCACGGACGACCAGGAACGCGAAGACGCCGCAGACGGCGTACGCGACGAAGAGGGAGGGTCCGGCGTCGGCGAGCCGGCCGCCCGCGCCGAGGAAGAGGCCGGTGCCGATGGCTCCGCCGATGGCGATCATGTTGACGTGCCGGTGCTTCAGGCCCTTGCTGTAGCCGGCGTCTCCGGCGTCGACATGGCCGGTCGAGGGGCGCGTCTCGTCTTTGAGGTGCTGCTCGCTCACGCCTCGGGTCCGCCTTCCGTAGGGGGGTCCGTCCGCTGGGGACGCATGATGTCGGTGAGGGTCGTCTCGACGCGGTCCAGGTGGTGGCTCATGGCCTCCAGCGCGTCGTGCTCGCAGCCGTCGACCAGCGCCTCGACGATCGCCCGGTGCTCGCGGTTGGACTGCTCGCGGCGCCCGCCCAGCTCGTTGAGGAACGCCGACTGACGCGCCAGTGCGTCGCGGATCTCCTCGATGACCCGGCGGAAGACGGGGTTCTGGGCGGCCTCGGCCACGGCGAGGTGGAAGAGGGTGTCCATCGCGACCCAGGCGGTGGTGTCCGTCTCCCGCTCCATGCGGTCGAGCAGGTGGGCCAGGTGGTCCAGGTTCTCCGGGGTGCGGCGCAGGGCCGCGTAGCCGGCGACCGGGATCTCGATGTGGCGGCGCACCTCCAGCAGGTCGCTGGCCGCGTAGTCGCCGAAGGTGGGGTCCTCGACGGTGTTCGCGACGACGAAGGTGCCCTTGCCGGTCCGGGAGACCGTCAGACCCATCGTCTGCAGCGCGCGCAGCGCCTCACGCAGCACCGGGCGGGACACCTCGAGGGTGCGGCACAGCTCGGCCTCGGAGGGGAGCTTGTCGCCGATGGCGTACCGGCCGCGCTCGATGGCGCTCCGGAGGTGGTCGAGCACCGCTTCCATGGCGCTGACGCGCCGGGGGGCGAGACCACCTGTCTGGCTGTCTGACAGGTTCACGGGAGCGATCCTGCGGGTCGCGAGCGGAAACTGTCAAGGTGTGACGCAAAAAGACATTCACGGGGTGCGGCGCCTGAATGCAGGCATCCGCACCCCGTGGGTGATCAGCGGTGTTCGCTCAGCTGTCGAGCGTGCCGGTGGCGAGCAGGCCGAGCAGCAGCACGCCGATGACGACCCGGTAGAGCACGAAGGCGTTGAAGGAGTGCTTGGCGACGAACTTGAGCAGCCAGGCGATGGAGGCGTAGGCGACCACGAACGAAACGATCGTGCCGACGGCAAGCGGGGCGGCGCCGACGCCCGCACCGAGGGCGTCCTTCAGCTCGTACAGGCCCGCGCCGGTCAGGGCCGGAATGCCGAGGAAGAAGGACAGCCGGGTGGCGGCGACGCGGTCCAGGTCCAGGATGAGCGCGGTGGACATGGTGGCGCCGGAGCGCGAGAAGCCGGGGAAGAGCAGGGCGAGGATCTGCGAGCAGCCGACCCACATCGCGTCCTTGAAGGAGGTGTCGTCCTCACCGCGCTTGTGCCGGCCCATCTGGTCCGCGGCCCACATCACCCCGGAGCCGATGATCAGCGAGCCGGCGACCACCCACAGCGAGGCCAGCGGTCCCTCGATCAGCGGCTTGGCGGCCAGGCCCACCACCACGATCGGAATGGTGGCCGCGATCACCCACCAGGCGAACTTGTAGTCGTGGTGGTAACGCTCCTCGCGGTTGGTCAGACCGCGGAACCAGGCGGTGACGATCCGCTTGATGTCCTTGAAGAAGTACACGAGCACGGCGGCGATGGCGCCGACCTGGATGACGGCGGAGAACCCGACGACGGACTTGTCGTCGACGGGGATGTCCATGAGCCCTTCGGTGATCTTGAGGTGGCCGGTGGAGGACACCGGGAGGAACTCGGTCACCCCCTCGACTACTCCGAGGACGACGGCCTGACCGACGGAGATGGCGCTCATGGGATCCAGTTCTGGGGAGGATTGGTCGACAGTGCTGTAGACAGTACTCACTATGCCCGGGCGCAGGGCAAGCGCCTAGGCCCACAGGGCTCCGGCGAGGGCGGCGCCGGCGAACGCCGCTGCGAGTCCCGCCACCACACTGGCCACGACGTTCACGGCAGCGTAGACGCCGGCGCCGGCCTCGGTCAGCCGCAGGGTCTCGTAGGAGAACGTCGAGTACGTCGTCAGCGCACCGCACAGCCCGGTCCCCAGCAGGAGCCGCAGATGGGGCCCGGCCACCCCGGCGGAGACGGCGCCGGTCAGCAGCCCGAGGATCAGGGAGCCGAACACGTTCACGACGTACGTGCCCCACGGGAAGAGCGAGTCGTGGCGGGCCTGCACCGCGCGGTCGGTGAGATAGCGCAGGGGCGCGCCGACCATGGCCCCCGCGACGACCAGCAGCCAGTTCACAACGACTTCTTACCTTCCGGGTCCGTTCCGTCCGACCCGGCGGTCCGTCCCCCGTACCGGACGATCTCGCACTCCTCCAGGGTCACCAGCCCCTCGCCGATCACTTCGTCGAGCAGCGGCAGGAACGCCCGGATCCGCTCTTCGGTGTCCACGACGATCACCGCGGCCGGCAGGTCCTCGCTCAGCGACAGCAGGCGGCAGGTGTGGACGCAGGAGGTGGCACCGAAGCCCTCGATGCCCCGGAAGACGCTGGCACCGGCGAGTCCGGCGGCATGCGCGCGGTGCACGATCTCGGAGTAGAGGGGTTTGTGGTGCCAGGTGTCGTTCTCGCCGACGTATACGGTCAGCCGCAGGGCGCGGCCGGTGAGTGACGTCATCGCTGTCTCCCGGTGAGGACCCGGCGGGCGGCGGCCGAGGCCAGCCACACCGCGGCGAGGGCCGCGCAGAGCGTCGCGGCCAGGTAGGCGAATGCCAGGCCGGGGCGGCCGGCGTCGACCAGTGCACGGATGTCGACCGCGTAGGTGGAGAACGTGGTGTAGCCGCCGAGGACCCCGGTGCCGAGGAAGGGCCGCAGGAGGCGGTGGGCCGCCCACACCTCGGTGATGAGCACCATGAGGACACCCATGGCCGCGCAGCCGGAGACATTGGTCCAGAAGGTCGCCCAGGGGAAGCCGCCGGGGGGTGTGGGCCAGGCGAGCGTGAGCGCGTAGCGGGCCACCGCGCCGAGCGCGCCGCCGGCGGCCACGACGCCGACCACGGGCGCCTGCGCACGCCACTCGGCGCGCCGGCGTGACGCGGGACGGACGCCGGGCGTCTCCGTTTCCGGGGCTGTCATGCTGGCACGTCTCCTGTTCGGCCCTGCCCCGACGGGTGATCCCGGCCGGGACCAGGGTACCGCCGGGTCAGCGGGCGGCCGGCCTGGCGCAGACGGCCACGCCGGACTCCCAGACGCTGCCGAGCACCAGGTGGTCGCCGACCGCGCCGACACTGGTGACCATACGGAACCCGGACCGGCGGCGCGCGAGGTGGTGGACGGTACGGCCCTGGTCGTCGACGGCGATCACGCCGGTGGTCCCGCTCGGGCGGTACGGCGCGCGCACTGCGGCGCGGGCGGCGGCGCGGCGGACGGCCGGCGCAGTGCGGTGCAGCAGGTCCAGGGCCGGGACCCGGGGGGCGGCCAGGGCGACCCAGATGGGGCCGTCGGGGCCCTCGCGCCAGAGGTTGTCCGGCATGCCGGGGAGGTCGGCGAAGGGTTCGGCGCGGCCGGCGCGGGGGCCGGTGAGCCGGTAGCGGGTGAGGCGGCAGGCGCCGGTCTCCGCGATCACCAGGAAGGTGCCGTCGGCGCTCGCGACGAGTCCGTTCGCGAACTGCAGCCCCTCCAGCACGACTTCGGGCTCCCCGCCCTCGGGGCCGAGCCGCAGGAGCCGTCCGGTGCCGGTGTGTTCGACGATGTCGCCGATCCACCGGTCGAGGGAGTGGCGGCGGCTGGAGACGGTGGCGTACACGCTGCCGTCGGCCAGGGCCACGGCGTTGCTGCAGAAGCGGAGCGGCTCCCCCGCCACCGAGTCCGCGAGGACGCGGACGGTGCCGTCGCCGGTGCCCACCCGCAGCAGGCCGCGTTCGGCGTCGCACACCAGCAGGTCACCGTCCGGCAGGAGTTCGAGACCGAGGGGACGGCCGCCGGTCTCGGCCAGCACCTCCACGCGGGCCGCGCGCGGGTCGCCGAGGTGGTGGAGGCGGAGGATGCGCCCGTCCGCCACTCCGGTCAGCACGCGCCCGTGCGGATCGGGGAGGACGTCCTCGGGGCCCTGGGCGCCCAGGGATACGTAGTGCAGCGGCACGAGTTCCCCGGGTCGCTCCATGCGTGGCCCCCTCCGCCTGTCGCCCTCTGTCGTCCTGCGCGTCACCAGCCCTTCTCAAACATCCTGGCCACCTCGGCGATGCGGACCTCGTCGCGCCGGTAGTGGGTGCGGCAGCGGATGCGGCGGGTGCGCAGGACGCCGAGGCGGGTGAGGAAGTCCAGGTGGGCGACGGCGGTCCGGCGGGGTACGCCCAGCTTGGCGGCGACGGCCCGCGCGGTGACGCCGGTCGCGGCGAGGTCGCGGCGGCGCGGGGCCGGGAAGTGAAGTGCCGGGTCCTTGAGCCATTCCAGGATGGTCCGCCGCATCCGGCCCGAGGGAGTCTTCGTCATCCGTCCGCCTCCGCTTCCGGCCTCCTCGTACGCAGTGTTCCCACTGTGGCGCGGGCAACGCCGTCGCGTCCGGGACTCGACGGCCGTTGTCCGGTACCGAACGGCCGTGCGATCGGTGAGGTGTCCCGCCGCCCCGGGAACACGGCGAGGGCCCGGCCGCCGTGTGCGACCGGGCCCGTCGCGGACGGCTCAGCGATGGCCGAACCACGTCATGGAGGAGCGCTCTTGGCGAGGGAGGGGGTCCCGCCGCGGGGCGCCGTCACCGCACCTGTGGTCTCACCAGCCCCGTCTCATAGGCGATGACCACCGCCTGGGCGCGGTCGCGCAGGCCCAGCTTGGCGAAGACGCGGGCCGCGTGGGACTTCACCGTGGCCTCGCTCAGGGTCAGCTCGGCGGCGAGTTCGGCGTTGGACAGGCCACGGCCCATCAGCGTCAGCACCTCCCGCTCGCGCGGGGTGAGCGCGGCCAGGTCGGCGGGCACGGCCTCGATGGTGTGCTCGGCCTCGGTCGCGTACCGCTCCACCAGGCGCCGGGTGATCTGCGGCGCCAGCAGGGCGTCTCCGGTGCCGACGAGCCGTACCGCCGCCGCCAGGTGCTCGGGGGTGACGTCCTTCAGCAGGAAGCCGCTGGCTCCGATCGACAGGGCCGTGTACACGTACCGGTCCAGGTCGAAGGTGGTCAGCATGAGCACCCGGCAGCCGGGCGCCTCGCCCAGGATGTGCCGGGTGGCCTCCAGGCCGTCCATGACCGGCATCCGGATGTCCATGAGGACGACGTCCGGTTTCAGCTCGCGGGCCGCGGCGACGGCCTCGGCCCCGTCGGCGGCCTCGCCGGCCACCTCGATGCCCCGGGCGGTGAGGATCAGCCGGAAGCCGGTCCGGATCAGCGTCTGGTCGTCGGCGATCAGGACACGGGGCGCCCGCTCGGGCGCGTCCGGGGTCACGGACGGTCCAGGGGTATGCGGGCACGGACGCGGAAGCCGCCGCCGAGTCTGCGCCGGGCGTCGAGGTCACCGCCGTAGACGGCGACCCGTTCGCGCAGGCCGAGGAGGCCGCGCCCGGTTCCCTCGCCGTGCCGTCCGCGGGTGGCCGGCGCGGTGCCGGTGAGCACGCTGGGGCCGGTGTTGAGTATCTCGACGCGCAGGGCGTGGTCGGCGTAGCGCACGGTCACCTCGGCCGTGCCTCCGTCGCCGTGCCGCAGTGCGTTGGTCAGGGACTCCTGGACGATGCGGTAGGCGGTCACGTCGATGCCCTGCGGCAGCGGGCGGGGCTCGCCCGAGACGCGGACCTCGACGGGGAGGCCGGCGAACGATATCCGGTCCACAAGCGGGCCGAGCCGGTCGAGTCCGGGCTGCGGGTCCAGGGGCGTGTGTGCCGCGTCCGCGCCGGGCTCCGGGGCGCTGTCGCTGCCGTCCTGCGCGGGTGCCAGCAGGCCCAGCAGATGTCTGAGGTCGGTCATCGCGCCGCGGCCCGCGTCCTCGACCGCTCCGAGTGCCGTCGCGGCCTCATCCGGCATGGTGCCGAGCACCTCCCGGGCGGCGCTCGCCTGGACGACCATCAGGCTGACGTTGTGACTGACGATGTCGTGCAACTCGCGGGCGATCCGGTCCCGTTCGGCCGCCATCGCGGCCTCGGCGGCGCTCTCCCGCTCCCGCTCCAGCAGCCAGCCGCGCTCCCCCACCGCCGCCCGCCAGCGGCGCCGGGTGCGCACCAGCGCCACGGCCAGCCCCAGCACGGCCGCGCACGCCACCGCCAGCGCCGCCGTCAGCATGTCGTACTCCCCCATGCCGTTCATGGTTGCAGACGGCTCTGACATCCGCATCGACCTGGGGATTCAGTGTTCTGCATCCGGAGGATGAGTTCGGCGGCGGAGTGCCATCCGGAGGTGGATGCCGAGGCCGTGGTCCCGCGTCTAGCGTCCTGCCCATGGTCAATGAGGTGAGAACGGCTGACACCGTCGTACGGCTCGACGGGGTGCGCAAGGAGTACGGCGAGACCGTGGCGCTCGACGGGGTGTCCCTGGAGATCAGGGCCGGTGAGGCGGTCGCGGTGATGGGCCCCTCGGGGTGCGGCAAGTCCACGATGCTCAACATGATCGCCGGCCTGGACCGGCCGTCGGACGGCACGGTCGTCGTACACGGCGAGAGCGTCGGGGAGTTGAGCGAGAAGGGTCTCGCACTGTACCGGCGGCGCCGGATCGGCATGATCTTCCAGTTCTTCAACCTCATCGACGACCTGTCCGCCCTGGACAACGTGGCGCTCGCCGCCCAGTTGACGGGGACTCCGGCCCGGCAGGCCCGCCGGCGCGCGCTGGAACTGTTCGAGGAGCTGGGCATCGCCGGCCGGCGCAACGCCCATCCGGCGGTGCTCAGCGGCGGCGAGCGGCAACGGGTCGCCGTGGCCCGGGCGTTGATGAACCGGCCCGCGCTGCTGCTGGCGGACGAGCCGACCGGCGCGCTGGACAGCCGGGCCGGGGAGCAGGTGATGGACCTGCTGATCGATCTGAACCAGATCGGTCAGACGCTGATCATCGTCACGCACGACAGGCATCTGGCGCAGCGCTGCGCGAGCCGTCTGGTGGAGCTGGCCGACGGCCGGGTGACCGGCGAGCAGGCCCTGGAGCCGGCGGCATGAGGGCGGTGTGGAAGGCCGCGCGGGCCGCCGTGCGCCGCAGGCGGTTGCAGACGCTGGTGATCTGGCTGGTCACGCTGGTGTCGACGGGGGCGCTCGTGGTGGCGCTCGGGCTGGTGGACGCCGCGTCCGCGCCGTTCGACCGCATCTTCGGCGCGCAGCACGGGCCGCATGTCGTCGCGGTGTTCGCGCGGGACAGGGTGCCGGACGCCCAGCTGACGCGCGCGGCCCGGGCGCCGGGGGTGGAGGCGGTGGCCGGGCCGTTCGCACAGGCCGCGGTGAACGTTCCGCGCGGTGCGTCGGACTACGGTCTCGGCGGTGAGATCACGGTCGTGGGCCGTGCCGGTCCGGGCGGTGCGGTGGGCCGGGTCGACCTGTGGGCGGGGCGGTGGGCCACCCGGCCGGGCGAGATGGTCCTGAACCGGCAGTCCGAGTGGACCGCCGACGACCTCGGCAGGAAGTTCCACGTGCCGTCGGGTCCGACGCTCACCATCGTCGGGTTCGCGTTCGACCTGAGCCACACGGCGGACGCCTGGGTCGCCCCGGAACAGATCGGGGCCCTGCATCCGACCGGCAGCCAGCTGCTGTTCCGGTTCCACGACGCGGCGACGGAGAGCGGGCTGCGCAAGCAACTGGCCGAGGTGACCGGAAAGCTGCCGCGGGGCGCGCTCGCCGGGTCCCGGACGCACCTGGCGCTGAAACACCGGATCGGCAGCAACGCGCGTGCCTACGCGCCGTACCTGATGGCGTTCGGTGTCCTCGGCATCCTGGTCGCGGTGCTCATCGTCGCCAACGTGGTCAGCGGGGCCGTGGTGTCCGGATTCCGGCACATCGGGATCCTCAAGGCGCTCGGTTTCACCCCGGGGCAGGTGCTGGGCGTCTATCTGACGATGATCAGCGTTCCGGCCGTCCTGGGCTGTGCGCTCGGCACGTTCGTCGGCAACCTGCTGGCCCATCCGTTCCTGAAGTTCGCGTTCACCGGGCCCGCCTCGGGGGTGCTGCACGACAGCCTGGGGATCGCGCCGTGGGTGAACCTGCTCGCCCTGCTCGGCATGCCCCTGGTCTGCGTGCTCGCCGCGCTCGGGCCCGCGGTGCGGGCACGGCGGATGCCGGCGGCTCGGGCCATCAGCGCGGGCAGCGCCCCCCGTCACGGACGCGCGCTCGGCATCCAGCGGCGGCTGGCGAGCGCCCGGCTGCCCCGGTCGGTCAGCCTCGGCGCGGGGCTTCCGTTCGCCCGGCCCGCGCGCAGCGCGCTCACGCTGGCCGCCGTGGTGCTGGGGGTGACGACGGTGACGTTCGCGGCCGGCCTGGCGGCGACGCTCGACAGCTACGGGAACGTCGGTCACTCCACCTACGACGTGACCGTGTACGTGGGCAACCACCGGCACGGCAAGGAGGTGCGGCCGGTGCACGGCGACAGAGAACTCCAGTCGCTGCTGGGCGGGTTGCCGGGCGCGACCCATGTCACGGCGCGCTCGGACGACGAGGCGCTCCTCGTCGGCAGCACACAGGTGGTCATGTTCGAGGGCCGGCGCGGCGGCCGGTCGCTGGACAGCGCGCTGGTGCGGGGCCGCTGGATGCGGCGGACCGGAGAGGTCGTGGCCGGCTCGCCGTTCCTGCGCCGCAACGGGGTGCACCTCGGGGACCGGATACGGCTGCGCAAGGACGGCCGCGAGGAGGAGGTGACCGTCGTCGGCGAGACGTTGGACACCGACGACCGGCTGGTGATCGGCGCCTGGCCGACGGCGACCGCCCTCATGCCACGCGTCCAGCCGATCGCCTACCACGTGAAGCTGCGCGAGGGCGCGGGCCAGGAGGCGTACGCCCGCGCCGTCCGGGCCGCCGATCCGGGGCTGTCCGTCCAGCTGAGCGGTTCGAACAGCGTCACCGGCACCATCATCGGCTCGGCGACCGGGCTCACCCTCATGCTCGCTCTGGTCGCTTCGCTGGGGGTCTTCAACACCGTCGTCCTGAACACCCACGACAGGCGCCGCGATCTCGGCATGCTCAAGTCCATCGGCATGACCCCGCGGCAGGTGACGGTGATGACGGTGACGTCCATGGGGGTGCTGGGCGCTCTGGGGTCCCTGATCGGTGTGCCGCTGGGCATCGCCGCCCACGGGGTGGTCGTCCCGCGCATGGCCGCCGGGGTGGACATCACCCTGCCCCGGGCCATGACGGACGTCTGGCACGCTCCCCTGCTGGCCGTCCTGGCGCTCGCCGGCGTGCTGATCGCCGTCCTGGGCGCGCTGGTCCCGGCCCGCCGCGCCGCCCGCCTCACCGTCGCCGAGGTGCTGCACAACGAGTGACGGCGGCAACCGGTCAGGATCCGAGAAGCCGCCGCGGGCGCCCCGGCCCTAGCGTGGGAGCACCGACGAGGAACCCGTCGGGTCACGTCTCTCGAAGGAGTGAGCCTCATGACCGCCGGCCTGCAGACGATCATCTACCCGGTCAAGGACCTGGACCGCGCCAAGGCCCTGTTCGGCGCGCTGCTGGGCGTCGAGCCGTACGCGGACGAGCCCTACTACGTCGGCTACAAGGCCGCCGGCCAGGACGTCGGCCTGGACCCGAACGGGCACGCCAAGGGCATGACCGGGCCGGTGCCGTACTGGCACGTGACGGACCTGCGGCAGCGTCTGGCGGCGCTGGTGGAGGCGGGTGCGGAGGTGCTCCAGGACGCGCAGGACGTCGGCGGCGGCCGGCTGATCGCCTCCGTGAAGGACGCCGAAGGCAACCTCGTGGGCCTGCTTCAGGACCCGGCCGCCTGAGCCCCGAGGGCCGCCCCCACCGCAAACTAGTTGCACACTCAACGATTGGCTGGATCGGTGCTACGGTGCGGGTATGGCAGTCACAACGGTCGAAACCCGGCTCGAGGAACGCTGGCGGGACATCCTCGCGGTGCACGCGCGCACGATGTGCGAGATCGACCGCGCCCTGCACCCGTACGGGCTCGGCGCCAGTGACTTCGAGGTGCTGGACATCCTCGCGACGGAACGGCCCGAGCAGGGCGAGCAGTGCCGGGTGCAGAACCTGGTCGGCCGGGTCCACCTCAGTCAGAGCGCGCTGTCCCGGCTGATCGGCCGGCTGGAGAAGGACGGTCTGGTGGTGCGCTCGGTGTGCGCGGAGGACCGCCGCGGGGTCTGGGTCGCGCTCACCCCGAGGGGCCGCACGCTGCACGCCGAGGTGCTTCCGCTCCAGCGCGCTGTGCTCCGGCGCATGCTGACCGAGCAGGAGCGCTAGGGCCTCTCGTTCGGATCATGCCGGGTTCGCGCGGTCTGATCCGAACGGAAGACCCTAGAGCACCAGCTCGGCCCCGTCCGGCAGGATCTCGGCGCCGTGCTCGGCCACGCGTGCGCGTGCGAGTGAGCCGGGGTCGAGCAGCGGGTTGGTGTTGTTGAGGTGGGTGTAGATCCGGCGCGGGCGGGGGTGGCGGGCCAGCGCGGCGAGCGTGCCGTCCGGCCCGGTGACCGGCAGATGTCCCAGGGCGGCCTGCCCGGCGCCGGAGCGCACCGTCGTGCCCATCTCGTCGGCCGCGAAGAACGTGCCGTCCAGCAGCACGCAGTCGGCCTCGGCGCACAGCTCGTCCAGGGCGGGGCTCCAGGCCCCGACGCAGGGCGCGTACACCAGCACTCCCCCGCTGGCCAGGTCCTCGATGCGGTAGGCCGTCACCCAGGGCCCCGCGGGCGCGGGCGCCTGGGCCGGCACGTACCTCGGGATCCTCGCGCCCATCGGGTGAGCGGTCACGACGAGTCCCCCGGCCAGCACGAAGCCGCCGTCGGCGAGGCTGTCCGCCCATTCCCAGGGTGCGTAGCGGTCCAGCGCGGCACGGGCGGGGCCGAGGACGGCGCGTACCGGCGGTGCCGCGTACACCTTCAGGCCCGCCGCCCCGCGCAGCGACGCCAGGCCGCTCACATGGTCGGCCTCGGCGTCGGTGAGCAGCACACCGCGCACCGAGGTCTGCCGGGGGCCCGGCCCCGGCCACAGGGCCGGGGTGGCGGCGAGCTGTGCCCGCAGGTCGGGTGAGGCGTTCAGCAGCCACCAGTCGCGGCCGTTGCCGCTGACGGCGACGCACTCCTGGGTCCGGGACGGCAGCTTGCCGTCCCGGGCGGCGGCACACAGCGCACACGCGCAGTTCCACTGCGGGAAGCCGCCCCCGGCGGCGGTGCCCAGCAGGACGACCCTCACGGCCATCGGTCCCTTCGCGTTCGCCCGGACTTGTCCTCCGCTGGGATCTTCCCTTCCCCGGGCCGGTGACCACCCGGGAGCGGGGAAGAGTTCCGGCCGACCTTCGCCGGGCCGCAGGTCCGCCGGGCGGCGCCGCGGGACGGGAGGGGCCGGGGAATCGCGAAGCCGGGATCAACCGGGTTCGGGCCGATCCACGCCGGTGAGCCGGTGAGCCGGAGCGCCGGTGAGCCGGAGCGCTCCACAGCGGCAGCCGCCGGAGGCGGAACACCGGCCCGGGGCACAGGGCCCCGGGGAACCGAGAGGGTGCGAAGGACGCTGCCGAGGGCCGGCCCCGGAACCAGCAGGCCGACCGCGCCTCACGGCATGCCCCGGGCTCGTTCCGCCGCCCGGAGGCAGGGAACGGGGTCTTTGCGCCGCCCGGGCCGGGAACGAGGTCTTTCCGCGGCCCGGAGGCAGGGAACAGGGCCCTTGCGCCGCCCGGGGGCAAGGCACAGGACCCATCCGCCGCCCGGGGGCAGGGAACGACCGGCCTGGCGGGCGGGCGCGGCTGCGGTGGGGTCAGCGGGCCAGCAGCGTGCGGACCCCCTGCGAGGTCAGTGTCAGCGAGTGGGTGGAGCTGCCGTCGATGGCGAGGGAGAGGTCCTCCGCGGGCCACTGCGCGGCGAGCGCGCCGAGCGGGATCAGGCGGTAGCGCGAGACGAAGGGCAGCAGCTCGGCCATCTCGCCCTCCGTGGTGAACACCGGGACGACCTGGTCGCCTCCGGGCTGCTCCAGGACCGGCAGGGCCACGGTCGTGGCGTCGGCCCCCTCTCCGTCCACCGCGTCGTCCGGCACCGGGACGAGCACGTCACTGTGGGCGAGGGTGTCCAGGGCGATCTGGTCCTCGGCGTTGACGGCCAACGCGTCCAAGGCCTGCTGGGCCGGCGTCGGCGTGGCGTCGTGTGCGGGTGTCTCCATGGCTGATCCCCAGGTAGCGGCGGTCGTACGGGCCGCCCGGGCGGGCTGGCGCCCGGGGTGCTCCGGCTCGCGTACCCGGTGGGGTCCGGGGCATGCGTGCAGATCGCCGGGAGGACCGGTGACGGAACCGCACCGGGCTCCGGCGGCCAGGGGTCGGGGGCGCATCGTACGGGGCCCCGGGGCCGGAGGCCCGGGGGGCTACGGGACTCCGATGGCCGGAGATCGGGGGCTACGGGACTCCGACGGCCGTAGGTCGGGGGCGGAACCGTAGCGGGCTTCGGCGAGCCTGACCGTGGGCTGCCACGGCCGCCGGCCGTCTCGTGGCCGGCGGGGATTCCGGCGGTCATGCGTACGCCGCCCTCCGCGACCGGCGAGGACCCCGGCGGTCATACGTACCGCCCCCTCCGCGATCGCCGGGGTTCCGGCGGTCATGCGTGCTGCGGCTCCCCGTCGGGTGTCGGGCTCGGGGCCCGGTTCTCCTGGTCGCGCACGCGGCCGCGGCCCAGCAGCAGCGTGCCGAGGAAGCCGAGCGCCAGGGCGACGAGGACGCCCAGGTTGGCGTACGCCCAGGCGCCGGTCCTACCGCCGAGGCCGAACGGTTCCAGCAGATAGCCCTGCCAGGTCAGCCAGTTCGCGGCGGTGTTGGTGACCAGCCCCCATCCGACGGCCGTGGCGGCGAGGGTGAGGCACAGCGGGAGGAGCGGGACGTCGCCGTAGCGGCCGTGCGGCCGGTACAGGTCGGCCTCGTCGTAGTCGCGGCGGCGCAGGGCCAGGTCCGCGAGCATGACGCCGGCCCAGGCGGCGATGGGCACGCCGAGCGTGGTGAGGAAGCCCATGAACTGGCCGAGGAAGTCGTCGGCGAAGAACACGATGTAGACCGCGCCGGCGATCATCAGCACGCCGTCGACGAGCGCGGCCAGGTAGCGCGGCACCCGCAGGCCGGCCGAGAGCAGGGCCAGGCCTGAGGAGTAGATGTCGAGGACGGCACCGCCGACCAGGCCGAGGACGGCGACCACGGCGAACGGCACCAGGAACCAGGTCGGCAGGATCGTGGTCAGCGCGCCGATCGGGTCGGCCGCGACGGCCTTGCTCAGGTCCTCGGATGAACCGGCCAGCAGCAGGCCGAAGACCAGCAGGACCAGCGGGGCGAGGGAGGCACCGAAGGTGGTCCAGCCGATCACTCCCCGGCTGGAGGAACTGCGGGGCAGATAGCGGGAGTAGTCGGCGGCGGCGTTGACCCAGCCGAGGCCGAAGCCGGTCATCATGAACACCAGCGCGCCGATGAACTCCTGCGTCGAACCCGCCGGGACGGCGCCGACCGCGCTCCAGTCGATGCGGTCGGCGACGAGCGCGACGTAGACGATCGTGAGGACGCCCGTGACCAGGGTGATCCAGGTCTGAAGCCGCATGATCAGGTCGAAGCCCATGACCCCGCCGGCCACGGTCAGCCCGGCCACCACCAGGAGGCCGAGCACCTCGGTGCTGGTGCCGCCGCCCCAGCCCAGCCGGCTGAAGACCGTCGCGGTGGCCATCGTGGCGAGCGCGGTCAGCACGGTCTCCCAGCCGACGGTGAGCATCCAGGAGACCACGGACGGCAGCCGGTTGCCGCGCACACCGTACGCGGCGCGGCTCAGCACCATGGTCGGTGCCGAGCCCCGCTTGCCGGCGACCGCTATGAAGCCGCACAACAGGAACGAGACGACGATGCCGAGCACGCCGGCGGCGAGGGCCTGCCGGAAGGAGATGCCGAAGCCGAACGCGAAGGCGCCGTAACTGAGGCCCAGCACCGAGACGTTGGCCCCGAACCAGGGCCAGAACAGGGTGCGCGGGGTACCCCGGCGCTCCGTGTCCTCGATCACGTCGAGACCGTGGGTCTCCACTCGGAGGGCCCGGCCGGTGGACGCGCCGCCGAGAGGGTCCTGCGGAGACGCCATCACTGAGCCACCTGCCCCACCTGTCTAGACGTTTACGATCACGCTAGGCCGGTGGTGAGGGGGCGTCAAGGCGTCCCGGGGGCGGCGCCGTACGGGCCGTTCACCTCGTCGCGCATCTCCGTCTCAGCGGTCGAACTCCTCCTGGATCGGGGTCTTCGGCTCCTCCCACAGGTGCTGGGCGACGCCGGGCCTGCCTCCGCGCCCCGCCCGCTGTCGCCGCTGCGCGGCGCCGTGGCCGTGCTCCGGTTCCGGGGCCACGCGGACCGACCTCGCCACCTCCGCCCGGCCGGCGTACTCCTCGGCGGGCAGGCCGCGCAGGGCCATGACGACGTCGTCCGAGGCGCCCGCCTGCTCCGCCGCCGTGACGAGCCGGTCCCTGTCGGCCGGGTAGGTCACCTCCTTCAACGCGTCCAGCACCTCCGGGACGCTGGTGTGTGCCGTGCCCATGACGTCTCCCTCATGCGTCGTCCTCGTCCCCCTCACGCGTCGTCCTCGTCCGTGGTGTCATCGGCGGGGTCCGATCCCTCCGCCTGGGACGGAGTGGTGCGGTCCGGCTGCTCCGCGTCATGGGCGTCCGCCTCCGGCTCGCCCTCGGCCTGGGAAGGGGTGTTCTCGCTCATCTGGTCCTCGGCTCCTCTCGCACGTGATCCCGTGTCTCTCCGGAGCCCCCGAGTACCCGTGCGTCGCGGGGCGCACCGCCGGACGGAATCCCTGAATCCGCTTCGCTCGCGTGGGTACCTGACCGGTCCGGCGCAGCATGCGGCGCCGGCGACAGGACCGTGTCCCATCCGACCGCCCTGGAGGAGCCATGGCGGATGTCAGCCCCACCGACCTGCAAAAAGCCCTGTCCGGCGTGGAGTACCCGGCCGATTCCGAGCAGCTTCGGAAGGTCGCCGAGAACAATCACGCCCCCAAGGAGATCACCGAGCGGATCTCCCACCTCGGGAAGAAGGAGTTCCAGAACCCGGCCGAGGTCAGTAAGGCCGTCTTCCGGAACGAGTGACAGCGATCGCCACGGACGCGCGGCGGCCGGACGCCTTGTGGCTCCGGCCGCCGCCTCATGTGCGCGAGCCTGCGACGGCGCCCCCTCGCGAGGTGACATCCATCACAGTCTTGTCAACTACTAACCATGCTCCCTAGTAGGTGCCCCACTCTCGACATATGGGATTTGTCCGGCTTGCCATAGGCGTGAGCCGCCGCCCGGATGCCGACGGACCGGCCGATCGGCATCCCGCCGTATCGGTCGCCGAGTGGGCGTTCCTGACGGTGCGACAGTGTTGCGCAAACATCGCGATCGCGAAGTCGACATGTCTTGATGTGCCTGACAAGGGCCACGAGGGCGTACGAAGCCCGATAGTAGAAGCGCCCTTTGCGCTCCTTGTGAGGCCGTCCCAAGAATGAGTGCTCCGCGATCACCGAGCGAGGTTGACGTATGGGCCAGCACCGCAAAACGAAGCACTACCGGCGGATAGTCATCGCCGTCGCCGCCATGGGCGCCGTGGGCGTGCCATCCGTCGCCCTGGCCTGTTCCGACTGGCCGTCCGCCACGGACCCCCAGTCGCAGGCCGCCCTGACGAGCGCGCCCGTGGTGCAGTGGCAGCACACTCCCGGGCATCACCACCGCAACGGCGTCGAGACCGTCGTACCGACCACCGCGCCGCGGACGGCCGCGCCGAAGACCACCGCACCGGCCAGGCCTCCGGTCACCGTTCACCCGAGGGCCAAGAAGAAGGTCACGGTCCTCCGTCCCCAGCGGACCACGGCTCCGAGCGCTCCCAAGGCCACTACGGCCCCGGTCGCCCCGAAGGCCTCGGCCCCGACCGCCCCGAAGGCCTCGACCCCCACCACCCCGAAGGCCTCGTCCCCCTCCGCGCCCAGCACCCCGAAGCCCGCCACCACGGCGTCCGGGGTCACCGCCGAGATCCTCCAGCTCGTGAACGCCGAGCGGGGCAAGGCCGGTTGTCAGCCCCTGACCCTGAACGCGACGCTGACCAAGGCGGCGCAGGCCCACAGTGCCGACATGGCGGCTCACCAGAACATGTCGCACACCGGATCCGACGGGTCGAACCCGGGCGACCGCATCACGCGCGCCGGCTACACCTGGAGCAGCTACGGCGAGAACGTCGCCTACGGCTACAGCACGGCGCAGCAGGTCATGGCGGGCTGGATGTCCAGCCCGGGCCACCGGGCCAACATCCTCAACTGCGGGTTCAAGGAGATCGGTGTCGGTCTCGCGCAGCCCGGCAGCTACTGGACCCAGGACTTCGGCACGTCCCGTTGACCGCCGGCGGCCGGCGGGTCCGCCCGCCGGCCGGGGCCCGGTGGCTCGGGGAGGGTGCGGAAGAACAGCCAGCTCAGTAGCGGCATCAGGACCAGCGGGGCCAGCGCGGTCCGCAGGGACGTCGCGTCCGCGACCCGGCCGATGAGGGGACTCACCAGGCCGCCGACGCTGACGGTCAGCCCGAGGGTGATGCCGGCGGCGGTGCCGACCCGAGAGGGCAGGTAGTCCTGGCCGAGCGTCACCTGGAGCGAGAACGGGACGTAGAGGCCGGCGGAGGTCAGGGCCACGCACAGGTACAGGGCCGGGCCGGGGACGAACACGACGCCCGCCACCGCCGCGGCCGAGAGCAGGTACGACCAGCGGCACACCGTGACCCGGTCCCTGCGCCCGGCCAGCCGGCCGCCCAGCACGGAGCCGGCCGCGCCGCCCAGATAGAGCACGAACAGCGCGGCCGTACCGGCCGCCACGCTGCCGCCCAGGCGCTGTGCCGCGTACAGGGACAGGAAGCTGCTCAGGCCGGTGAACACGACCGAGCGGCACACCACGGCCAGCGACAGCCTCAGGAAGGACGCCCGGTCGTCGGTGCCCGCCGCCGGTGCCGGACCCAGGAGGCGCTGCCGCTGCCCCGGCGCGCGCAGCACGGTCAGGGTCAGCGCCGCACCGGCGAGCGCCGGCAGCACCAGCAGCGGGGTCCAGCGCAGTCCGCCGGTGCCCACGACGGCCGCGACGAGGAGGGGCGCCAGGGCGAAGCCGACGTTGCCGCCCAACGAGAACCAGCCCATGGCGCCGTGGCCGCCCCCGCCGGCCAGCCGTGCGACACGGGCGGACTCGGGGTGGTAGGCGGCCACGCCGGCTCCGGACACCGCCACGCACACCAGGGTGAACGCGTACGAGTCACCGGTGCCGCTCAGCGCGATGCCGAGGCCGGCCAGGAGCGTACTGGCCGGCAGCAGCCAGGGGACCGCCCGGCGGTCGGTGAGCACCCCGAACAGCGGCTGCGCCACCGAGGACAGCAGGGAGGCGGCCAGGACGACGCCCGAGGCCGCGGCGTAGCCGTAGGCGCGCTCGGCGACGAGGAACGGGATCAGGGACGCGACGGCCCCCTGGTAGACGTCGACACAGGCGTGCCCGACGGACAGCAGGGTGATGGAAGCTTTCCTTCGCATCCGGCCATGCTCCGGCCCGGCCCGCATGTCGCGCTTTCGATAAACTGCCGGGTGATGCCGCAGATCCGCCATGAGCCGGTGGCCCCCACGCGCACCCAGTGGCTGGACTCCGGCGCGACGATAGACGCCCACCGGCACGACGAGCACCAGATCGTGTACGCGGGCCGGGGCGTGCTGGCCGTCGCGACCGACGCGGGTTCCTGGATCGCACCGGCCACCCGCGCCATCTGGGTCCCGGCCGGCACCGTCCACGCCCATCAGGCGCACGGCGCGCTCGAACTGCACCTGGTGGGACTGCCCGCGACCGAGAACCCGCTCGGCCTGGACGCGCCGACCGTGCTCGCCGTGGGCCCGCTGCTGCGCGAACTGATCGTCGCCCACACCCGTACCCCGGAGGACGGCAGTCCCGAACGGGCCCGGCTGCGCGCGGTGTTGATCGACCAACTGCGCGCCTCGCCGCAGCAGCCGCTGCGCCTGCCCACGCCCGTGTCCCCCGTGCTGCGCGCGCTGTGCGACATCCTGTGCGCGGATCCGGCCGACGGCCGCACCCTGACGGAGCTGGGCCGGGAGGTCGGGGCGAGCGACCGTACCCTCTCCCGGCTGTTCCGCCGCGACCTCGGCATGACGTTCCCGCAGTGGCGTACCCAGTTGCGGCTGCACCACGCGCTGGTCCTGCTCGCCGAGCGGACGCCGGTGACCATCGTGGCGCACCGCTGCGGCTGGTCCTCGGCGAGCGCGTTCATCGACGTCTTCCGGCGCACGTTCGGGCACACGCCGGGCAGCACTCCGGAACCGGCCCGGCCGTACGCCGGCCGCGCCGACGGACCGGGGTCGTGAGGGCCCGCACCGGCCGGGACGGCCCGGCCCGGTCGTGACGGGCCCGGCCGGTCGTGACGGCCCGGCCCAGTGACGGCTCGCACGGTGACGGCTCGCACCAGCTGGTGACGGTTCGTCCGGCCGGGTACGGTGCGGCCCGGTGACGGCTCGGCTCGTTCCTGACAGTGGGTCCGGCGGGTATGAGGGCCCCGCCGGGCGGTGGTTCAGAGCTTGGAGCCGAAGTCCTGGGTCCACCAGGGGCCGCCCGAACCATTGTGGACGCCCACGCCGATGTTCTTGAACGAGCAGTTGAGGATGTTGGCCCGGTGGCCGGGGCTGTTCATCCAGGAGTCCATCACCGACTGCGGGGTCTGCTGGCCCCGGGCGATGTTCTCGCCGTACGTGGACCAGCGGTAGCCCGCCGCGGTGATGCGCTCGCCGGGGCCGTTGCCGTCCGGGTCCGTGTGGTCGAAGAAGCCGCGGGCGGCCATGTCGTCGGAGAGGCCCTGCGCGGCCTTGTCCAGTTGCGAGTCCTCGGTGACCGGACCGCATCCGGCCGACGCCCGCTCCTTGTTCACCAGCGCGACCACCTGCGCCACCGTGCCCGTGGGCGCAGGCTGTGCCTGCGGAGTGCGGGTGGCCTGCGGAGTGACGCGCACGGTCTGCTGTGCCTTGGGGGTGCTGGTCTTCTTCTTCACGGGCCGGGGGCTCTTGGAAGGGCTCGGCTTCTTCGAGTGCGACGGGGACGGTGACGCGGACGCCGACGGCGACGACGAGGTCACGGCGGCACTGGGCTTCGCGAGGTCCGCCACGGGAGCGTTGGCGGCCGGCGCCGCGGTCGTCTCCTTCTTCTCCGTTCCGGAGCCGGGGCCGAGGTACCAGAGGCCGCCGCCCGCCACGCAGACCGCCACCACCGCGCCTCCGACGGCCCGGCGCCGGATCCGCCGCCGTCGCCGCGCGTCGTCGCGAGCGGTCGTACGCCGGCGCGAGGCACGCAGCCCGACCTGTTCCGTCTTCGCGCCCCGGCCGTAGCCGCCCGCGTCCGTCCCGCCGGCGTCCTGGCCCGGCACCGCGGAGCCCTGGTCCCAGCCGGCCGCGCCGCCGTCCGGTCCGGCGGTGCCCATGTCCATGGCCGGGTGGGTGGTTTCCATGTCCGTCGGGAGCGGGACCGCCGAGCCGGCCGCGGTCATGCCGGTCGCCGCGGACCGGGTCGTCGCGAGCAGCGCCGTGGACACGCCGACCAGCGCCAGCCCGGCCAGCAGGCCCTCCGCCGGCAGCAGACCGCTCCACAGGCCGCCGCAGCGCACGCAGTCGCGGGCGTGCCGGGCTATCCGCTTGCGCCACAGCGCGGAGGGCAGGCCGTCCCACGTGGCCAGCACACCGCGCAACTCCTCGCAGGGGGGCCGGGTGTCCAGCGCCCGTACCACCACGCGGGCCGCCTCCAGCCGTGCCTTCATCCGCTGCACCCGTACGGCGGTGTGCTGCGGCGAGACACCGAGGGCCGTGGCGACCTCGGCCCGGGTCAGTTCACCGGCGCACTCCAGCCACCACAGCGAGAGCACCTCCCGGTCCTCCGGCTCCAGCCAGCGGGTGGCGCGCGCGGTCTCCTGGCGCTGGCCGGACAGCTGGAGCCGGACGATGGTCAGGTCCACGAAGTCGGCGCCCGGGTCGGCGACATCGGCGGTCTCGTCCACGGCGTCCGGTGCGAGCTGCCGGTCCTGCCAGTGTGCGCGCACCCGGTTCATCGCGATGGCCACGAGCCAGGAGCGGAAGCTCTCCGGGGTCCGCAGGTCGCCGAGCGAACCCAGGGCCCGGAGCATGGTCTCCTGGACCACGTCGTCGACGTCGACCGAACCGTTCAGAGCCCGCCCCACGATGTTGTACACCAGCGGGAGGTAAGCGCTGACCAGGGCGTCCTGGGCTGCCCCGTCCCCCGCTCGGGCGGCGTTCACCAGTGCCGCCGTGTCCACCGTGTGCTGTGTGCTCATCAGAACTTCCCTGTCCTCGACGCCGAACGATGCTGTCCGTTACCTGGGAGACCGCTCGGTGCGGTGCCGATAACAGTTCTTCGGAAAATCGTTCGAGGGGGAAGCTCACAGGAGTGGCGCGACGGCCGCAAGGAGAGAGATCACATCCGGGCACATCCGGGCAGCGTTCCCTCACTCCTCGCCCACCGGTACCGGTCGTCGCCGCACCGGCCCCGCCCGTCCGTCACCCGGCCCGTCCCGTACGCCACTCGACCCGTCCCGTCCGTCACCCGGCCCGTCCCGTACGCCACTCGACCCGTCCCGTCCGTCGCTCGGCCCGTCCCGTACGCCACTCGACCCGTCCCGTACGCCACTCGGCCCGGCGTGTGGTCGGAGGGCGACGCCGTCAGGCGGGCTTCGCCGACGACACCGCCGTCATCGTGACCTTGTCGTCGCAATCGGCGAACACGCCGTCGCCGGAGGCAATCGGGGAGGCGGGGCCGGGGTACCCCGGGCGGCCTCGCGGACCGGGTGCCGCCCGCCGGCCCGCGGGCCTTGGTGGCCGGGGCCGCCGGGGTTGCAGGGGGCGCCGGGGTTGCCGGGTCCGAGACGGTGGACGAAGGGGACGGCGTGCCGGGCTGGAAGCGGCCTCGCTGGGTCCCCTGGGCACGCAGGACCGGACGGACGTGCAGAGCCGGAGGGGCGGGGGGAGCGCGGACACGTGGGGCGGGGCCGGGCGGGCCGACGGCGTAGTGCCTCGGGCTCCGGCGGCGTGGCGTGCGCCGGGCCGGTGCGGTCCGCGGCGAGGATGGCGCTGGGCAGGAGCCGACCGGGAGGCGGGTGTGCGGGTATGACGGTGAACCGTGTCGGCCTGGTCGTGCACGGCGGACGTGCCGAGGCGGTCGCCGCCGCGCGGGCCGTGCGCGCGTGGTGTGCCGAGCACGCGGTGGGCTGCTCGGACATCGACGTGTGGCAGGAGGGCGCGCGGCACAGCGCCCGCGAGGAGGTCGACAGCGCGGGCGACCCGGACCTCATCGTCACGCTGGGCGGCGACGGCACGTTCCTGCGCGGTGCCCGGCTGGCGGCCGAGAACGACGCCCTGGTGCTCGGTGTCGACCTCGGCCGGGTCGGCTTCCTCACGGAGGTCCCCGCCACGGCGGTGCGCGAGGCGCTGGACGCCGTACGGGAGGGGCGGATCGATGTCGAGAGCCGGATGCTCCTCACGCTGCGGGCGTCGTGCCGGCTGGAGGTGCCCACGCAGATGGAGGCCCTGCTGCGGTACGGCCGCGGGCCGATGCTGCCCCCGCCGCGGGTGCGCACGGAGTGCGTCGCGGGCAATGACTGGGGTGTCGCGCTGAACGTCACCGCGTTGAACGACGTGGTCCTGGAGAAGCTGGCCCGGGACCGGCAGGTGTCGGTCGGGGTGTATCTGGCGGGCCGGCTCCTGGCCTGCTACTCGGCCGACGCCCTGCTGGTGGCCACGCCCACGGGGTCCACGGCGTACAGCTTCGCCGCGGGCGGCCCGGTGGTCTCGCCCCGCGCGGAGGGCCTGGTGTTCACGCCGGTCGCACCGCACATGGTGTTCAACCGCTCGGTGGTGGCCGCGCCGGACGAGCCCATCGCGCTGCGGGTGCTCCAGCGGTCGGGCCGGGCCGCGGTCAGCATCGACGGCCAGCTGCGCGGGGTGCTGAGTCCCGGGGACTGGATCGGGGTGTACGCCGCTCCGCGCCGGCTGAAGGCGGTCCGGCTCGGTCCGACGGACTTCTACGGGCGGCTGCGCGAGCGTATGAACCTCACCGACGCGCCGGCCGCTCTCGCCGACGGGGACGCCGCTCCGCTGTGGCCGGTGAGCACACCGCCGCCGGACGACCTGGCCCATCTGGCGCTGCCGCCGACGCCGCACGACGCGCCCCGGCCGTCCTGACCGCTCGGCCGGTGACCGGCACGCGGGTGAAGCCGTCGGGGCCCTGGGCGCCGA
Source organism: Streptomyces musisoli (assembly GCF_016741855.1). Taxonomy (GTDB): domain Bacteria; phylum Actinomycetota; class Actinomycetes; order Streptomycetales; family Streptomycetaceae; genus Streptomyces; species Streptomyces musisoli. Next base: position 71,869 of record NZ_JAERRH010000006.1, read on the forward strand.
CGGTCCGGAACGGACGGGCCGAGGCGGCGCTCCGGCCGCCTTGGGGAATGTCGGCGAATTGGCTCGGCGGACCGGTTGTGCCGGTCGGCCATGACCCGGATGGCCGTTCGAAGCACGGGGCGCCGCAGCGTCGGGTGAGGGCCCTGTGGTCGTATATTCCTTGGTGCGCTTGAGCCGTCGGATCGGCGTGGTCCTCGATCGCACCGGAGAGCGGCCACCAGGGTCGTACCGTAACGTGGGCAAGCCCCACAGGAATAAGGAGATTTGGATGTCGACAGTCGAGCTGAACACCAACTTCGGCCGGATCGTGCTGGAACTCAACGACGCCGAGGCGCCCAAGACCGTCGAGAACTTCCTTGCGTACGTCCGCAGCGGCCACTACGACGGCACGATTTTCCACCGTGTAATTAAGGGTTTTATGATCCAGGGCGGCGGTTTCACCCCGGACATGGACCAGAAGCCCACCCAGGCGCCGATCCAGAATGAGGCCGACAACGGGCTGAAGAACGACAACTACACCGTGGCGATGGCGCGGACGGGCGACCCGCACTCCGCGACGGCCCAGTTCTTCATCAACGTTTCGGACAACGCCTTCCTCAACTTCTCGGGTAAGAACCCGAACGGCTGGGGCTACGCCGTGTTCGGCCGGGTCACCGAGGGCCAGGAGGTCGTCGACTCGATCAAGGGCGTCAAGACCGGCAGCCGGCACGGCCACCAGGACGTCCCCACCGAGTCCGTGGTCATCGAGTCCGCCAAGGTTCTGGGCTGACGCACACCGGCGGGCGGCACCGGTCCAGCGGTGCCGCCCGCGTCATACCGCCCGGCCCCGCGGCTCCGCGTGCCGGGCACCGCGTGGTCTGTCTCAGGCGGCCGCCCCGCCGCCGGGACCGAGCCGCCGCAGGGTGACCTCGATCCGGTCCAGTACGGCCTGCTGCTGCGCCACCAGGTAGAAGTGGGCCCCGGGGTAGGCGTGGAGTTCGAAGGGGCCGTCGGTCTCCTGGGACCAGGTCCGGGCCTCGTCGACGGTCACACAGGGGTCGGCGTCGCCCGTCAGCACGACGAAGGGGCTGCGCAGCCGTGGGCCGCGGGTGGGCCGGTAGGTCTCGGCCGCGCGGTAGTCGGCCCGCAGCACGGGCAGGATGGCCCGCAGCAGTTCCTCGTCCCGGAACAGGACGGAGTTGGTGCCGTCGAGCCGGGTGACCTCCTCGATCAGCCGTTCGTCGCCGCTCTGGTGGACGTTCTCGGCCCGCCGGATGGACGGGCCCCGGCGGCCGGACAGGAAGAGCACCGCGGGGGGCCGCCCGGCGGCTTCCAGAAGCCGGGCCAGTTCGAAGCCGACCATGGCGCCCATGCTGTGCCCGAACAGGGCCAGGGGCGCCCCGTCCCGCTCGTCCAGCGCATCGAACACACCCTGCGCGAGTTCCTGGATGGATTCCGCCGGGGTTTCCTCGCACCGGTCCTGACGGCCGGGATACTGCACGGCCCGTACGTCCACCGCGGGTGACAGCGCCTTGGAGACGCTGAAGTAGAAGCTCGCGGAGCCGCCCCCGTGCGGCAGGCAGAGCAGCCGCGGCGCGGCCGGCTTCGACTCGTGGAAACGGCGCAGCCACGACGAGTGTCCGGCGCTGTACAGGTCGACCATGTGTCCCCCTCGGTGGAACGTGCCGTCCGTGAAACCTGCCTCCCCCGAAGGTAGTTGACGCCGTGAGGCGCCCGGCCGGCGAACCGCCGGTCACCCGGACCGGCCTCCCTGGACAGCCGACCGCCAACGAATTAGACTTCAAGTCTAGATCTAGACCACGCGTCGACGACCGGGGGGACGGTGTCATGGACGACGCCCCGGACAGCGCGGACGAACACCTCGTCCGGGAGGCCGAGAAGATCACTGTCGCGCTGGGCCGCATGTTCCCCGGCCTGTGCGAGGTGGTGCTGCACGACCTGCGCGACCCGGACCACGCGATCCGTGCGATCGAGAACAACCTGTCGGGGCGTCAGGTCGGGGACCCTGCGACGGAGTTGGGGCTGGCGCGCATCGCCGATCCGGCGTACCCGAGCGTCATCCAGAACTATCCCAACCGGTTCCCCGACGGCCGTCCCGCGAAGAGCACGTCCATCGGCATCAAGAACGCCGCCGGCGAGTACGTCGCGGCACTGTGCCTGAACCTCGACGTGTCGGTCCTGTCCCCGGTGACCCTCGCCCTGTCGAACCTCGTGGCCACGGACACCGAGCACCGGGACCAGCCGCTGGAGACCCTGCGGGACCGCACCGCGCGCGAGTTGCGCGAAGCGGTCGAGGCCCAGGCCGCCGAGCGTGCCGCCACGCCCCGCTCGCTGAGCCGCGAGGACAAGAAGGCCCTCGTGCGACAGCTGCAACGCGACGGCTACTTCGACTCGCGCGACGCGGCGCAGACCATCGCGGACCTGCTCGGCGTGTCCCGGGCGACGGTCTACAACTACGCGAAGTGAAGGGTTCTCGCAGATGAGCACCGCCCCCTCCCCCGCTCCTTCCTCCCGTGCCGGTTCCGGGCCCGCCGCCCGGACCCTGGCCGATGCCGACACCCCGTTCGCCGTCGTCGACGTCCACAGGGCACGGCGCAACATCGCCCGGCTGCGGGAGCGGGCGGACCGCCTCGGCGTCGCCCTGCGCCCCCATGTGAAGACGGCCAAGAGCCCCGACGCCGCCCTCCTGCACGACGGCTCCCCCGGGCCCGTCACCGTCTCCACTCTCGCCGAGGCCGAGGCGTTCGCCGACGCCGGTCACTCCGACCTCACCTACGCCGTCGGCATCGAACCGCACAAGCTCCCGCGCGTGATCGCCCTGGCGCGCCGCGGCGTCACCCTGCGCCTCCTGCTGGACAGCACCGAGCAGGCGACGTTCGTTGCCGCGGCCGCACGGGAGGCCGGCATCGCCCTGCCCACCCAGATCGAGATCGACTGCGACGGGCACCGCGGCGGCCTCGAACCCGACGCCTCCGGCCTCACCGGGATCGGCCGCATCCTGCACGACGCCGGCTGTCTGGACGGCGTGCTGACCCATGCCGGCGAGTCGTACTTCTGCCGGACCGCCGAGGAACAGCGCGAGGCCGCGCGGAACGAACGCGACGCCGCGGTCACCGCGGCCGGGCGGCTGCGGGCGGCCGGCCTGCCCGTGGCCACGGTCAGCGTGGGCTCCACCCCCACGGCCCACGCCGCCGACGACCTCACCGGGATCACCGAACTCCGCGCGGGCAACTACGTCTTCTTCGACCTGGTGATGGCCGGCCTCGGCGTCTGCGACCTGGCCGACCTCGCCCTGTCGGTCGTGGTCACCGTCATCGGCCACCGCCCCGAGTACGGTTGGATCGTCACCGACGGCGGCTGGATGGCCATGTCCCGCGACCGCGGCACCGCCGTCCAGGCCCAGGACCAGGGCTACGGCCTGGTCACCGACCTTTCCGGCGCCCTGATCCCGGACCTGGTGATGACCGCCGCGAGCCAGGAACACGGCACCCTCACCGCCCGGAACGGCGCCGTCCTGCCCGAACTGCCCATCGGCACCCGCCTGCGCGTCCTGCCCAACCACGCCTGCGCCACCGCCGCCCAGCACCACGGCTACCACGTCATCGACGGCAGCCGCGGCACGACGGCCGCGCCCGCCGTCGAGGCCTACTGGCCCCGTGTCACCGGCTGGTGACCGCCCGCCCGCCACGCCTGCCCCGGCCGGTGTCCGCCCCGGCACCACGGCCGGCATCCGACCCACCACACGAAGGACAGCCCATGGCCGCCGAACCGCCCGTTTCGTTCGCCGACGTCCGCGAGGCCGCCGCCCGCCTCGAGGGCATCGTCCACCGCACCCCCGTCCTCACCTCCCGCACCCTGAACTCCCTTGTCGGGGCAGAGGTGTTCATCAAGGCGGAGAACTTCCAGCGGATCGGCGCCTTCAAGTTCCGCGGCGCCTACAACGCCATCGCCCAGCTCCCGCCGGACCAGCTGGCGAAGGGCGTCGCCGCCTACTCCTCCGGCAACCACGCCCAGGCCACCGCGCTTGCCGCCCGCGAACTGGGCACCGGCGCCGTCATCCTGATGCCCGAGGACGCTCCCCGCTCCAAGCTGGAGGCGACCGCCGGATACGGGGCGGAAATCGTCACCTACGACCGCTACACCCAGGACCGCACCGCGCTAGGCCACGCGCTGGCCGTGGACCGCGGTCTGGCCCTGATCCCGCCCTACGACCATCCGCACGTCATCGCCGGCCAGGGCACGGCCGCCCTGGAACTCCTCGAGGAGACCGGGCCGCTGGACGCCCTGCTGGTGCCCGTGGGCGGTGGCGGTCTCATCGCCGGCAGCGCCACCGCGGCCACGGCGCTGCATCCCGGCATCCGCGTCATCGGCGTGGAGCCCGAGGCGGGTGACGACACCAAGCGCTCCCTGGAGAGCGGTGCGCGCGTCACCATCCCGGTCCCCCGCACCATCGCCGACGGGCAGGCCCTGGCCGCCCCCGGCGAGATCACCTTCGCCGTCAACCAGCGCCTGGTGGACTCCATCGCGCTCGTCAGCGACGCCGAGATCGTGGCCGCGATGCGGTTCGCCTTCGAACGCCTGAAGATCGTCCTGGAGCCCAGCGGCGCCACGCCCCTGGCCGCGCTGCTCGCCGGGCGCGTCGACAACCCGCCGCGGCGGATCGGCATCATCGCGTCCGGAGGCAACATCGACGTCGACCGCTTCACCTCACTCGTCACCGGCTGACGACGCGGGCGCCGTCACCGGCCGCCGAGGCGGGTGCGGTCACCGGCCGCCGAGGCGGGTGCCGTCACCACAGCCAGGTCCGGCTCACGCGGTCTCCTTTCCTGCCGGCTCCGGTCCGGGAGCCGGGGTCGCGCGGGCCGGAGCCGGGCCGGTGACGGTGCCCGGCGGCTCCAGGACCGCGCCGGTCATCGGGCATCCTCAGGACGCCGCACACGCGGTCCTCGGGCGGGGTCGGCACCCGGAACGATGCGGAGTCTGTCGGCGGCGGGGTCGTAGGCGATCTCGTCCTGCGGCTGCTGGAAGTGCACCGCGAGCAGGGCGCCGGCCGAGTACGCGTCGAGCCCTGCCTTGCAGTAGGCCACCGTCCCGGCGGGGAGGACGTCGAGGCGGAACCAGTCCATCGCGTCGCACACCTGCGGCTCCGTGATCCGCGGATCGCCGCGCCACCGCCGGACCTCGAAGAAGAACCCGGTCCTGGAGCGCCCCCCGGGACCGCGGTGGTGCACGGTGACGGCGGCCCGGACGTCGGCCGGATCGATGGTGACGCCGGTCTCCTCCCGGGCCTCGCGGAGCAGGGCGGTGACGACGTCCTCGTGCGGGCCGTCCAGGTGCCCGGACGGCAGGTGCCAGAGCCCGGCGGCGTACACGGCGCCGGCCCGGCGTGACATCAGCACCTCCGGCCCGCCGGCGGTCTCCCGTCTCAGGATCAGGTGGACGTCCAGCGGCTCCCGGTGCCGCTCGCGGGCGGTGCGGCTCGCGGGCGTCTCTGCGGTGGTCAACTCCTTCTCCAGCCCATCTCGGTGTAGAGCCGGCCGGCGCGGATCCCGTCGAACAGTTCCCGCTCCGCGTCCGAGATCCCGCCCGCTGCGGGGCCACGCTCCTTGTGCTCCCTCTGTCCGGCCCAGATCACCGTGGTCCCCTCTTCGACGGTCGTCCGGTGGTGTCGTCAGGTTCAACGACCGGGCCGCGATATCGAACACACGTATTTCGGACGGAGTCCGATCCGCCGCAGGGAGCGGGTCCTCGAACATGCGGGATGCATGGACCCTTGCCCGGCAACGGAACCGCGCGGGACGCGGGTGGCCGAAACGCCGCTGTCCGACGCGAGAGTTCCGCCGGGCCGGTTCGCCTTCGGTGGCGCAGGCGAGGGACCGTTGCCAGGGCCCCAAGCGTGTTTTACGGTTACGCGCGTCAACCCCTCACCAAGCCCGCGGAGTTGATGCGAGCCGCTGTGCACGTCCCGGCGTCGCGACGGACATCACGACCTCCGGGCACGGCGCCCTCCAGGCCTGCCGGCCTGCGGGCCTGCGGGCCTGCGGGCCTGCGGGCCTGCGGGCCTGCGGGCCTGCGGGCCTGCGGGCCTGCGGGCCTGCGGGCCTGCGGGCCTGCGGCGTACCCGTGCTCATGGCGGCACCGCGGCAGCCGCGTCCGGCATCGCTCGTACGGCTCCGGGCCGTGGCCGTGGGAGAGCGGCGTCGCACTCGCACGACCCGTCGGCCCGGTACCGCACGCTCCGCAACTCTCCGACACGATCTGGAGGTTCAGTGGACCGCAGGAACCGAAGGCTCGCTCACCGCGCGCTGGCCACCGCCGTGCTCGCCGTCACCGCCGCGCTCGGCGCGCTGTCGCCGACCGCGACCGCGGCCGGCCGGGTGGCGGACACCGGACCGGCCACGGCTCCCCCGCACGGCCCGCTGACCGCGGCCGGCCGGGTGGCGGACACCGGACCGGCCACGGCTCCCCCGCACGGCCCGCTGACCGCGGCCGGCCGGGTGGCGGACACCGGACCGGCCACGGCTCCCCCGCACGGCCCGCGTGTGCCGCTGCGCGTGGCCACGTACAACATCCACGCCGGCGCAGGCGAGGACAACGTCTTCGACCTCGACCGCACGGCGGCCGCGATCCGCGACCTGGACGCCGACGTGATCGGCCTCCAGGAGGTCGACGTGCACTGGGGCGCCCGGAGCGATTTCACCGACGAGGCCCGGGAACTGGCCGGACGACTGCACATGCGGGTCTTCTTCGCGCCGATCTACGACCTTCCCGCGGACCCGGCGGACGGACCGCGGCGGCAGTACGGCGTCGCCGTGCTCAGCCGTTTTCCGGTGCGCGACGCGCAGAACCACGAGATCACCCGGCTGTCCACGCAGACACCCGACCCGGTACCGGCCCCGGCGCCGGGCTTCGCCGAGGTGACGGTCACGGTCCGGGGCGCGATCGTGCACGTGTACTCGACCCACCTGGACTACCGGACGGACCCCTCGGTCCGGCGCGCCCAGGCCGACGACATGCTGGCCGTGCTGGCCGAGGACTGTGGACCGAAGGTGCTCCTCGGCGAGTTCAACGCCGAGCCGGAGGCGCCCGAACTGGCGGAGCTGTGGGGCCCGTTGCGCGACGCCGCCCCGAACGGCGGCAAGACCTACCCGGCGCTCGACCCGGTCAAGCGCATCGACGTCGTGGCCGTCTCACCGGACGTCACCGTCGCCCGCACGCACGAGGCCCGGACGACGGCCTCCGACCACCGGCCGGTGGTCGCCGACCTTCTGCTGCGCCGCCCCGGCCACTGAGACGGGAGCGGGGGCCTTCCGGCATCCCGGCATCCCGGCGTCCCCGCCTCCCGGCCCCTCCCTTCCGCCGTCCGACCAACCCCAGGAGCCCGCGCCCCCGACCCGTTCCCTCCGCCTTCCGCCTTCCGCCGTCCGCCCTCCGGCCGCCGGAGCCCGCGCGTCCCGGCTCCCGGCCGAAACAACTTTACGTGCCCCTGACATTCCAGCGTTTCCGTGGCACCCTGCCTCACGCACGTCCGTCCGCACCGTTCTTCGTTCCCCCACCCTGCCCGGACCCGACCAGTCCCGGCATGGCAGAAGGAGACCTGCGTGAGACGACATCGCACCGCTGCGGGCATTCTGTTGACCGTCACAGCCCTGTTCACCGGCGGCCTCGTCCAAGCCGGGGCCGCCGACGCGGTGCCGGCCGCGATGCCTTCCGGACCGCCGGCCGCGACCCACACCACACCGGCGACCGGACGGGCGACGGCCCACACCGCACCGGCGACGGACCAGCGCAAGGCCCGCACCTTCTGGACCGCCGAGCGCATGCGCGGCGCCGCCCCCCTCGATCTGCTGCTCACCCGGCAGGCGGCCAGGACCCTCAAGGCCCCTGATACGCACGGGAGTCCGACCACCGTCGCCCCCACCCAGGCCCTCGCGTCCTTCCCGCAGGCCGGTGGGCCATGGACCGGCGGCGGGGCCGCCGTCACCACCTCGGGCCGGGTGTTCTTCACCTTCCAGGGCCGCACCGCCTCCTGCACCGGGAATGCCATCACCAGCCAGAACGCCAGCACCGTCATCACGGCCGGCCACTGCGTGAAGTACCAGGGCAGCTGGCACACCAACTGGGTCTTCGTGCCCGCCTACGACAACGGCAAGGCGCCGTACGGCCAGTGGACCGCGGCCAAGACGCTCACGACACCGCAGTGGGAGGCGAACGAGGACATCAACTACGACGTCGGCGCCGCCGTCGTGGCACCCCTGAACGGCAAGACGCTCACCTCGGTCGTCGGCGCGCAGGGCATCCAGTTCAACGGCGGCTACAACAAGCCGATGTACTCCTTCGGCTTCCCCGCCGCGTCGCCGTACGACGGCACGAAGCTCATCTACTGCAGCGGCAACAGCTCGAAGGACTTCCTGTTCTCGCAGGATCACAGCCTCGGCTGCAACATGACGGGCGGCTCCAGCGGCGGTCCGTGGTTCACCGGCTTCGACGAGGCCACCGGCACCGGTCTACAGGTCTCCGTGAACAGCTTCGGTTACATCTTCCTGCCGAACCGGATGTTCGGCCCGTACTTCGGCGACGTGGTCAAGTCCCTTTACGACAGGGCGCAGACGTCGTAGCACGCGGCACGCCGTCACACGGCACCGCGTTCGTCATGCCCTCCGCTCGAGAGCAGGGCGGGGCGTCCCCCGCGGCGTCCAGGGCCGGGACGCCCGGTCGGTACGGCGGCGGAAGGCGAGGCCGAGCGGGGTGACCAGTCCGGTCGTCGACCGGCGTCGCGGGCGGTTGGCGGGCGGGCCGTGGAGTCGGCCGGTAATCACGGGTGCGCGGCCCCGGCCCGGCCGCGGCCCGTTAGGCTGACCCGTGCAGCTGGTTCGCCCCGTCCGCCAGGCGGGATGCGTCGCAAGAGGGAACCCGGTGGGAATCCGGGACTGCCCCGCAGCGGTGAGCGGGAACGACCGCCGTCATACGCACTGGGTCCGCGAGGGCCTGGGAAGCGACGGCCACTAGGTGTCTCGTCCGACAACGAGACGCGCCCGCGAGTCCGAAGACCTGCCAACTGCCCGCGCGCGAACGATTCGGGCGCGGACATTCCGGTGACCTCGAGGGCGGGTCGGCGTGCACACGAGCGGACGGGCAGAACACCGCCGTCCGGTCGGGCCACCCCTTCGCGCTCTCGTCCCGTCCCCGGGATCTCAGGGATTCATCTCGCGAAGGAGATCTCCGTGACCACCAAGTCCGCAGCCGCGGCAGCACGGGCCACCGTGTACGGCTACCCCCGCCAGGGCCGGAACCGGGAACTCAAGAAGGCCGTCGAGGGCTACTGGAAGGGCCGCGTCACCACCGACGCCCTGCGCGCCACCGCCGCCGAACTGCGCCGCGCGAACTGGCGGCAGCTCTCCGAGGCCGGCATCCACGAGGTTCCCACCGGCGACTTCTCCTACTACGACCACGTCCTGGACACCACCGTCATGGTCGGTGCGATCCCCGCACGGCACCGGGAGGCCGTCGCCACCCACCCGCTGGACGGCTACTTCGCCATGGCGCGCGGCACCCAGCACGCCGCGCCGCTGGAGATGACGAAGTGGTTCGACACCAACTACCACTACCTGGTGCCGGAACTGGGCCCGGACACGGTCTTCAGCGCCGACTCGGCCAAGCAGGTCACGGAGCTGACGGAGGCCCTCGCCCTGGGCCTGACCGCCCGGCCGGTCCTGGTCGGCCCGGTCACCTACCTCCTGCTCGCCAAGCCGGCGCCGGGCGTGGCCGCCGGCTTCGCACCGCTCACCCTCCTCGACCGCCTGCTGCCCGTGTACGCCGAGGTCCTCGCCGACCTCCGCGCGGCCGGCGCCGAATGGGTGCAGCTGGACGAGCCCGCCCTGGTCCAGGACCGCGCCCCGGCCGAACTGAACGCCGCCGCGCGCGCCTACCGTGACCTCGGCGCCCTCACCGACCGTCCCCGGCTGCTCGTGGCGTCCTACTTCGGCCGGCTCGGCGAGGCCCTGCCGGTGCTCGCCAAGGCCCCGGTGGAGGGGCTGGCCCTGGACTTCACCGAGGCCGCAGCCGCCAACCTCGACGACCTGGCCGCCGTCGGCGGGCTCCCCGGGAAGCGTCTGGTCGCCGGTGTCGTCAACGGCCGCAACATCTGGGTGAACGACCTGGAGAAGTCGCTCTCCACGCTCGGGACCCTGCTGGGTCTGGCGGACCGGGTGGACGTGTCCGCGTCCTGCTCCCTGCTGCACGTCCCGCTCGACGCCACCGCGGAACGCGACATCGAGCCGCAGATCCTGCGCTGGCTCGCCTTCGCGAGGCAGAAGACGCGCGAGACCGTCACGCTCGCCAGAGGCCTGGCCCGGGGCACCGACACGATCGCCGCCGAACTCGCCGCCAACCGGGCCGACCTGGCCTCCCGCGCGAACTCCCCCATCACCCACGACCCGGCCGTACGGGCACGTGCCGCCGCCGTCACGGAGGCCGACACCCGCCGCTCCCCGGCGTACACCGAACGCGCGGCGGCCCAGCGGGCCCATCTCGGCCTGCCGCTGCTGCCGACCACGACGATCGGCTCCTTCCCGCAGACGGACGAACTGCGCACCGCACGGGCATCCTTGCGCGGTGGGCGCCTCGACACCGCCGGCTACGAGGAACGCGTCAGGGCAGAGATCCAGGAGGTGATCTCCTTCCAGGAGAAGGCCGGCCTGGACGTCCTGGTGCACGGCGAGGCCGAACGCAACGACATGGTCCAGTACTTCGCGGAGCAGCTCACCGGCTACCTCGCCACGCAGCACGGCTGGGTCCAGTCCTACGGCACCCGCTACGTCCGCCCACCGGTCCTGGCCGGCGACATCTCGCGCCCCGAACCGATGACCGTGCGCTGGACGCGGTACGCGCAGGCCCTCACCGGCCGCCCGGTCAAGGGCATGCTCACCGGCCCCGTCACCATGCTCGCCTGGTCCTTCGTCCGCGACGACCAGCCCCTCGGCGACACCGCACGGCAGGTCGCCCTCGCCCTGCGCGACGAGGTGACCGACCTGGAGGCGGCCGGCACGCCGGTGATCCAGGTGGACGAGCCCGCCCTGCGCGAGACGCTGCCGCTGCGCGCCGCCGACCGTCCCGGGTACCTGTCCTGGGCGACGGAGGCCTTCCGTCTCAGCACGAGCGGGGTGCGCCCGGACACCCAGATCCACACCCACATGTGCTACGCCGAGTTCGGCGACATCGTCCAGGCCATCGACGACCTCGACGCCGACGTCATCAGCCTGGAGGCCGCCCGCTCGCACATGCAGGTCGCCCGCGAACTGGCCGCGCACGGCTACCCGCGTGAGGCGGGGCCGGGTGTCTACGACATCCACTCCCCGCGCGTGCCGAGCGCCGAGGAGGCCGCCGAGCTGCTGCGCACCGGTCTGCGGGCGATCCCGGCCGAGCGGCTGTGGGTCAACCCGGACTGCGGACTGAAGACCCGCGGCTGGCCGGAGACGCGGGCCTCCCTGGAGAACCTGGTGGAGGCGGCCCGCACGGTGCGCCAGGAGCTCTCCGGGTCCTGACACGGGCGCCGCACGGCCGGGGAGGGACCGCCCGCCCCGGCCGTGCCGCCCCGGCGGCGCCTGGCTCCTGCCGCCGATGCTATGTTCGCGGCCGTGGCGGGCGGGCAGGCCGGACACCGCATGGCCCGGCGGCCGGAGGAACGGAAGGCCGACGCCCGTGCGCAGCCGCACCGCCTGCCCCCGGCCGCTGAACCGGCCGGCCACATCGGGCCCAGGCACCCTACATCTCGGGTGGCGGCCCGCGTCCCGTGACGACTGCAACAGGAGCACCCGCGTGACCGGTCGAGTCCTTCTCGTCTCCCCCGCCATGAGCGTCTCGCTGCGGCAGGCCCGGTTCGACGACGGCGGCCCGCTCGACGACACCGGCGTGGCGCGGGCCCGGTCGGCGGCCGGGGCGCTCCCCTCCGCGGCCCGAGTGCTCGTCTCCCCCGGCGAGCGCTGCCGTCGGACGGCGGCGGCGCTGGGCCTCGACGGTGTGCCGGTGCAGGAGCTGGCGGGCCTCGATGTGGGCCGCTGGCGGGGCCGCACGCTGGACGAGGTGGGGGCGGCCGAGCCGGAGGCCGTGGGCCGCTGGCTCTCGGACCCCGGCTGCGCGCCGCACGGCGGCGAGTCCGTGCGGGACCTGTGCGCGAGGGTCGCGCGCTGGCTGGCGAACGCGCAGGACCTGGAGGGCCGTACGCTCGCCGTGGTGGAGCCGGAGGTGGTGCGGGCGGCCGTCGTCGACGCGCTGGGGATCCCCGACTCGGTGTTCTGGCGCCTGGACGTGCCGCCGCTGACCGTGACCGAACTCAGCGGCCGGGCCGGACGCTGGAACCTACGGCTGGGCCGCCCGCCGGCCGCAGGGGGGAGCGACTGAAGGTGCCGCACAAGGCTCCGGCCGGCCGACCGCCGGACGGCGGGGCCTCAGGACGTCGCGTCGCGGTGGCGGCGCAGCAGTGCCGCCACCGCGCAGCGCAGGCAGGCGGTGTCGGCGTCCTTCCGGGCGGCTTCGGTGTCGGGGCAGGTCACCGACGGCACATGGGTCCGGTCCCGGCAGACGTCCCCTTGGGCGGCTATCAGGGTCTCCAGCTCGTACAGGAGTTGTTCGGTGCGCTTGGCCTGGTGCGCGAGCACCCGGACCCGCGCGCTCTGGCCGCCGATCTGCCGTCGGCCGGCGACCAGTTGCTCGTACTCCTCCGGGGTGAGGGCGACCGCCTCGCGGCCGGCGAGCCTGATGCGGCGCGGCTGGGGGGTTCTGGCCACTCGGTTCCTCCGCTCCTCGCCCGGGTGCCCGCCGCCGACCGGCCTTCCGTGCCACGGCTGCGGATCCGGTCCTCGTCGGTGTCCGGAGAACGCCAGAGGGCCCCCGGATGGTTCCGAAGGGCCCTCTGCTGTCCGGAAGGAGTCAATGCGCGGCCGGAACCGCCCGACCGGTGGCCGTCGCCGGCTTGGGGTTCAGCAGCCGTTCGGCCAACTCGCCGAAGGCGAGCCCGAATCCGCCCCACAGGACGGCCTGGATGGCCAGCGCGGACAGGCGGAACCGCCACAGCAGGGTGGCCGGGAAGTGCTCCGGCACCTCGTTGACGACCGGCAGGAACGCGTAGGCCAGACCGATCACGGCGGCGAACGCGGCCACCGCGACGACCGTCGCCCACCAGTTGCCCAGGCTGGGCGCGAGGCGCTTGCCCAGCATGGTGGCGGCGACCGCGAGGAGGACGCTGAGGAGCATCATCAGGAAGTACAGGGTGGTCCGCTTGCCGATCGTGTCGGGGTCGCCGACCGACGGCGGATTGGCCGGGTACTTCAGGAACGGCACGACGTAGACGGTGAGCAGTGCGGTGCCCGACAGCAGCAGCGCCGTGGCGCGCGGACCGAAGCGGCCGACGCGGCCCAGGGCGAAGCAGAAGGCGAGCGCCGCGATGCCGCCGAAGGCGACGCCGTAGACGAGGACGCCGGTGGCGAGGCCGGCGGTGGACTGGAGGGAGCGGGAGACGACCTCCACCTCGTGCTCATGGGCGTGGGCGTGGGCGTGGGCTTCCTCGAAGCCGATCGCCTTGTCGACGCTCGGCTCGCCGAGGAGGTAGGCCGCGAGCAGGGCGAGCACACCGGCGGCCAGGCCGGCGAGCATGCCCCGCACGAGGAGGTTTCTTACCGTTGCGGAGTTCATGGTGGTGCGCTGTCCCCTCGCGTCAGTGGCAGGGGAAACCGAGCAGGTGGCGGGCGTCGTGCACCCACTCGTGGACATCGGTGCCGTTGAACACGGAGGTGGCGCCCTGCTCGGCGCCGACGAAGTAGAGCAGGACCAGCATCAGGATGCCGAAGAAGACCGCCCAGGGAGCTATCGCCTTCAGCGGCAGCGTGGCGGGAACGGCGGGGGTGGTGGCTGTCGGCTGGGCGACGGTCTGCGCCATGGCAGGACCTCCTCTGGGAGTTCGCGTCCCATCTCGGTGGTGCACAGGACGACGGCCACGGGTCTGACTCACGAGACGACCAGGGGACGCCTCGCACACAGTGGCGCGACCGTTCCGGATTCTCACCGGCTTCCGACTCGCCGTCGTCGATATCGGACAGACCGTACCGCGTGACCGGCGCCCGGCCAAGACCGCCCGCACCCGGCGTGATCTTCCTCTCGCACGGGCGGCCGGTCCTGGTGCCCGTGGGCCGGCGGTGGCGGATTCCGTTGATCGCCCGGCCGCGGGAAGCGCTGCCCCGCGTCATCGGCGGTCGCGAACACCGCGTGCTCCAGGCGCCGTTCGCGGCGGTACGGCTCAGCGGGCCGCCTCCTGGCCTGTGTCGGGCGCAGCAAGTCCCAGTTCGCGCTCGCCGAGCGGGGCGAAGAAGCGTTCCACGTCGGCGTCGCCGACCTCGGCGAGGGTCGCGGGCGACCAGCGCGGGTCGCGGTCCTTGTCGACGATCTGGGCGCGGACGCCCTCGACCAGGTCGGGGGTGCTCAGGGCGGCGCACGAGACGCGGTACTCCTGGTCGAGGACGCGCTCCAGCGGGCCGAGGCGCCGGGCCCGGCGGATCGCGGCCAGGGTGACCTTGAGGGAGGTGGGCGACCTGGTGAGCAGGGTCTCGGCCGTCTCCTTCGCCTCGGGTCCGCCGTGCGCGAGCAGCCGTTCGACGATCTCCTCGACCGTGCCGGCGGCGTAGCAGGCGTCGATCCACTCGCGCCGTTCGGCCAGCTGGGCCCGGGGCGGCGGCTGGACGTACCGCGCGAGGGCGTCCCCGACAGGTGTGCCGGCCAGGTCGTCGACGAAGGAGTGGAGGGCCGCGGACGGCAGGTAGTGGTCGGCGAGCCCGCAGAACAGGGCGTCGCCGGCGCCGATCTGCGCACCCGTCAGCGCGAGGTGGGTGCCCAGTTCGCCGGGGGCGAGTCCGAGCAGATAGGTGCCGCCGACGTCGGGGACGAAGCCGATGCCGGTCTCGGGCATGGCGATCCGCGACCGTTCGGTGACGACGCGGACGCCGCCGTGCGCGGAGAGGCCGACGCCGCCGCCCATGACGATGCCGTCCATGACGGCCACGTACGGCTTGGGGTAGCGGGCGATGCGGGCGTTGAGGTGGTACTCGTCGCGCCAGAACGCGGCGGAGGCGGTGCCGTCGCCGTCGCGGGCGTCGTCGTGGACGGCGCGGATGTCACCGCCCGCGCACAGCCCGCGTTCCCCCGCGCCGGTGAGGACGACGGTCTCCACGGCCGGATCGTGCTCCCAGGCGCGCAGCGCCTCGTCGATCCGGCGGACCATCTCGTGGTTGAGGGCGTTGAGCGCCTTGGGCCGGTTGAGCGTGATGTACGCGGCCCGTCCCCTGGTGTGCAGCAGGACGGGGTCGGCGGTGCCGGGCCGGACCGACTGTTCGCCGCCGCTCATCGGAACGCCTTCGCCGGGCCACGGGACACGATGACGCGCATGATCTCGTCGGTTCCTTCCAGGATGTGGTGCATCCACGGTCGCGGACGATCTTCTCAAGCCGCACGCGCCGAGGTGGCCCCGGCCCCCGTACGGCCGGAGCGCGACCGGCCGCCGGACACCGGCGCGACCGGCTTCCTCGGCGTCCCGGTCGTCAGGTGCCCGCACCGCTCCGCGGCGGCGCGAAGGCGTACAGGTCGAGGATGTCGGGCCGGGGGGCGACACCCGGGCCGCCGGCACGCACCCAGGTGATGATGTCCTCCGTCGCGTCCGCGTCGTTGACGAGCCCGAGCCAGACCGGCCGCGCACCTGCGGCCCGGCCGGCGGCGGAGGGCTGTACGACGACGACGTTGGCCTGATCGCACACGTCGAGGCACTCGGAGATGCGCACCGGCACCTCCGCCCGCAGCCGTGCGGTCTGCGCGGCGTGATCGACGCCTCTCACCTTGGGGCTCCCGCAGCAGCAGTCCCTGCACACCACGACCCGGCTCGGGGCCGGACCGCCCGCCGGCGCGCCCCCGCCCGGTCCCTCTCCCGCCGACTGCTCGAACATGCCGCGCCACTCCCCTCCCGGGGAGATCCGCCCCGGTGTTCCCTGAGGAGGCGACCGCGTGAGTCTCCTGGCTCCCGGGTCGCCGCTCGCCCCGCCTTCCCACCCCCTCGGGGGCGGTGGCCTGCCGGAACTCGCTCACCGGTCACAGTGGCGGGACCGCGCCGGATTCACACCGGCTTCCTCGGACCGCCGTCGCCTTATGTCACCGGCCATCATCCCATCAGGGGCGTGCACGCGGTCACCCGGCCCCTTGTGGAGGGGCGCCGGGCGACCGGTGCGGGGAGCCTCGACTCCCCCCGCGTCAGCGGAAGAAGACGACCGACCGGAGCTTGAGCCGCTCGCTCCCGTACCCGGTGCGCGGCCGCAGCGTGAACGAGTCCCCCGTGCAGTCGGGCTCGGTGAACACCAGCGCGTACTCGTCGGTCCGGTTGCGCGGGGAGTGGGCCGGGGAACTGGACCCGGGGTCCGCGACCTCGGGCAGGGTGATGCACTCCCCGCTGTCCGGGTCCTCCAGCACCGCGGTACGGGGCGTGCCGTCCAGACCGGTGTAGGTGTACTGGAACTCCCCGGACGCGGCGGAGGCGGAGCCGGGAACGGCGAGGGTCAGGGCGAGGGCGCCGAGGGCGGCCACGGCGGCATTGCGAAGACGCATGGAAGAGGTGTCCCTTCACCAGGAATGACGACGTGCGGAGTCACGACGTACGGAGCGACGACGTGCGCAGTCACCCTTCCCAAGATCACTTCGCACCGCGCGGTCACCGTCCGCCGAATCGATCCACCCTCACCCGAAAGAGGCAGCCGGGCCCGGATCCCGCAGGTGGGCATGCCAGGGGCTCACACATCGGCGGAGCCCGACACACACGGCAGCGCCGGCCCACCCGTTTCCCGCCGGGGCCGGCGACAGCACCGCCGGCGACCGGCGCGGATGCCTCCCGACGCGGCGGGCCCGGCGCGGAGCAGGGGGGGTGGTCACTCGAACGGGCCAGCGTCCCGGACCCGTTCGGACGCGGCCGCCCGGGTCCGGCCTCCGGCGTCACGAGCCCGGGCCGCAACTCACCCGAAATGGCTAATCGCGGAACGTGCAGCCCTTGTCCCCACTGGCCCCTCCCCCATTCGGAGTTGCGGCCGTACGGGCGACATGAGTCCGTGGGAGTCGTGTCCCGCCAGATCTCACTCAGGAGGAGACATGGGCACCAACCACCAGGGCCAGTCGGCCGAAAAGCTGAACGTCGTCTTCGCGGTCCGCGTGATCGAGGGCGGCGAGCAGGGATTCCTGGATCTGTACGAGCAGCTCCGCAAGTCCGTCGCCGGCACCCCCGGCCACATCGTCGAGCGGCTCGGCGCACCCGCCGACGACTCCCGGCAGTGGGTGATCACCAGCGAATGGGAGTCGGCCGAGGCCTTCTTCGCCTGGCAGCAGAGCGAGGAGCACCAGGAACTCGTGGCCCCGTTGCGCGAGTTCGTCGACCAGCGGCAGTCGCTCCGGTTCCGGGTCGTCAAGGAGACGAAGGGGGTGTCGTCGTGACGCGCACCGCCTTCGGCCCCGTCGCCGTACTCGGCCTCGGCGCCATGGGCGCCGGGCTGGCCGGCCGCCTCCTCGAGGAGGGCGTACAGGTCCGGGTCTGGAACCGTACCGCGGACCGGAGCGCACCGCTCGCCGAGGCGGGCGCCCACGTCGCCGCCCACCCGGCCGAGGCCGTCGCGGGCACGAGCGCCGCCATCTGCGCCGTGGCCGACGGCGAGGCCCTCGCCGCCGTGCTGCGCGGCCCGGACGGCGTGCTGGCCGAGCGCCCCTACCCCGGCGTCCTGCTCTGCGCCAGCACCGTCGCCCCCGAGGAGGTCGTCCAGATCGCCGGGGACATCCCCCGGATCCTCGACATGGGCATGCTCGGCAATCGCGACCACGCCCGCGACGGCGAGCTGCGGCTGTTCATCGGCGGCGAGGACCAGGCGTTCAACGCCGCCCTGCCGCTGCTGGAGACGCTGGGCAAGGAAGTGGTCCATCTGGGCGCACTCGGTTCCGGCATGCGGATGAAACTGCTCCTCAACCTGCTGATGGGCATCGAGGTGCAGGCCCTGGCCGAGGCGACCGAGTTGGCGGGCGCCTGCGGACTGGACCGGCAGCAGGTCCTCAAGACCATCGCCGGCAGCGGTTTCGCCTCGCCGGTCATGGCCTTCAAGTCGCGGCGCCTGGCCGCGAGCCGCTTCGACGAGCCGGACTTCCGGCTGCGGCTGATGGCGAAAGACCTCATGCTCGCTACCAAGCAGGCAGCAGCAGTCGGCCTGAGCCTGCCGCTGGCGACCGCCGCGGCGGAGACCCACGTCCGCGCCACCGAGCAAGGACTGGGCGACCAGGACTGTGCCGCGGTCACCCGCGCACTCGCACCGAAACCGGGAACCGATACGTGATCATCGACATCCACGGGCACCTGTCCCCACCGGAAGCGGCCGCACGCTTCCCCATGCCCCCGAGCCTGACCGACGTGGACGGCATGCTCGCCGCCCGCGCCGAGGCCGGCATCGACCTCACCATCATCGGCAGCCCGGTCGGGGCGGGTGCGATGGCACGGGTGCCGGGCGTCGACAACTACGCCCAGCCCCGCGACCGGCTGCGCGGCTTCCACGCCTGGATGTCGGGCCTGATCCGCAAGTTCCCGGACCAGTTGCGCGGGTACGTCTACGCCAACCCGTTCGGGGACGACGATCACCTCGAAGGGGTGCGCGAGACCCTGGCGGACCCCGCCTTCGTAGGCCTGATCACCACGTCCAGCGTTCACGGGGAGCTGCTCGGCTCGCAACGCGCCGACTCGTTCTTCGCGCTGGCCGCGGAGGCGGGGGTGCCGGTCCTGGTGCACGCCCCGGCCGAACCGGCCGGCACGGAACGGGTGGACGAGATCGGCTTCGTCGAGCAGATCGGCCGCTTCGGCGACGTCACGATGGGCATGGCCATGATCGCGTTCGCGGGATGGCTGGGCAAGTACCCGGGTCTGCGACTGATCGGCGCGACCGGCGGCGGCGCGATGGCGCTGCTGCCGGAGCGCCTGCAGACCGCGGCGCGCCCCCGGCACTGGGCCGGGGGCGCGCCGCCCGCCGGCCGGCCCGGGGCGCCCTCCGCCGCCCCGGGCCCCGCCCGGCGGGCGGTCGTGGAGCCGGCGGCCGACCCGGCCGCCGCGCTGCGGCGCATGTACGTCGACACGAGCCCGTTCAGCGCGGCGCACCTGAGCCTGAACGCGGAGGTGCTGGGGCCCGAGCGGATGCTCTTCGGCACCGACTCACCGCCGATGGCCGCGCCGCTGGAGGACTTCGTCCACATGATCGAGAAGCTGCCGCTCGACAAGGCGTCCCAGCAGCTCATCCTCGGCGGCAACGCCCAGGAAGTCTTCGACCTCAGGAGTCGTCCGTGACCACCACGCAAGAGGCCGTGACCGCGGCCGAACGGTGCATCCCCGAGTTCCGGCGCGATCCCCACCCGGTATACGCCCATCTCCGCACGGCGGCGCCCGTCTGCCCCATGCGACCGCCGCACGGCAACGAGACGTACCTGATCACCCGTTACGAGGACGCGCGGGCCGCGCTCGCGGATCCGCGGCTGAGCAAGGACATGTACGGGGCCATGGACGCCTACCGGAGGATCTTCGGTGACTCGTCCGTCGCGCTGGACGACAACATGCTCAACTCCGACGCCCCCAAGCACACCCGGCTGCGCAGGCTGGTGAACTCCGCGTTCACCCCGCGGCGTGTGCAGGCTCTCCGGCCGCGGATCGAGGAGGTCGTCCGGGACCTGCTCGACGACTGCCCGGCCCGAGAGCCCTTCGACCTGCTCCCGGCGTTCGCGTTCCCGCTGCCGATCATCGTGATCTGCGACCTGCTGGGCGTACCCCCGCAGGACCGGACGCGGATGCAGCACCTGTCCACCACCGTGGCGCAGACGGGTTTCGGCGAGGAGTTCAAGCGGGCCCAGCAGAGGGCGGAGGAGGACCTGCACGCGTACTTCACCGAGCTGATCACCGCCAAGCGGGAACACCCGGGCGACGACCTGCTCAGCGCGCTCACCGCGGTCCGGGACACCGACGACGGCGGGCTCACCGAGAGCGAACTCGTCTCCACGGCCTTTCTGTTGATGTTCGCGGGGCACAAGACGACCGCCTACCTCATCGGCAACGCCGTCCACCACCTGCTGTCGCACCCCGCGCAGTTGCGCGCCGTGCGGGAGGACCCGGAGCTGATCCGCGCGGCGGTCGAGGAACTGGTCCGCTACGACGGCTCCGTCGAGAGCGCGACGTTCCGCTACGCCACCGAGGACCTGGAGTACAGCGGGACCCGGATCCCCAAAGGCGCCCTGGTCCAGATCGCGCTCACCTCGGCCAACCGCGATCCGCTGAAGTTCGAAGCGCCGGACGAGCTGAACGTGAGGCGGCCGGACAACGCGCAGGACGCCCATCTCGGGTTCGGGCACGGCAGCCACTACTGCCTGGGGGCCCCGCTGGCCCGGCTGGAGACGCAGCTGGCCCTCACGCTCCTGTTCGACCGGTTCCCGCGGATGACACTGGCCGACGGTGCCGGCGGGCCCAGGTGGCTGGAGGTGCCGTTCCCCGCCTTCCGCGGCCTGGCGGAACTGCCCGTCGTCCTCGACCCCGCCGGCTGAGGCCGGGTCACCACGCACGCGGGGCGCCCGGCCACGCCGGACGCCCCGCGGTGCACGCGCCAGGCGGGACGCGGTCTCCGTGGGGCAGGGCGGACTGGTCGTCGTCCCGCCCGGGATACCGCACGCCTTCGGCGCGGCGCCGGGTGTCTCCGCCGAGCTGCTGGTGGTCCTGACGCCGGGCGTCGACCGCTTCGACCACTTCCGCCCCCTGGGCCGGATCCCCCAGGGGCTGGAGTCCCACGACAGCCTCATGCCGCACCAGGAGCGCTTCGACGTCCACTTCCTCGATGCCTCGGCCTGGCGGTCCGCCCGGCACCACTGACGGACCGGGCGCGGTCCCGTCGCCGCTCGCGTCGGCCGAAGCGCTCCCGCCGGCCGAAGCGCTCCCGCCGGCCGGGGCGCTGCCGTCGGCCGGGGCGCTCCCGCCGGCCGCTGGCAAGGTGCCGTCACACGGATCGTTCGGCGCCGTAGTAGCCATGGCGCAGCCGGAATCTCATGGCGTCGGTGCCGTCGGCCTGGATGTGCCTGATCAGCGTCGACCTCAGCGGCTCGGGCAGCTGCATGCCGTGCGCTCCGGTCCATTCGAGGGAGCTGAAGAGCTCGGCCGCGCCGTCGAGCTGGGCCGGGTCCGGCGGGCGCGCCGCGAGTGCGGCGAGGATCAGGTCGGGGTCTTCACCCAGCAACTGCTGCTGTATCGCCGAGTCGTACCACTTCAGGCCGCCGGTGGGCTCTCTGGAGGCGGTGCCGGCCCAGGCCAGCAGGACACGGATCCGCTCGATCCCGTCGGGATAGCGGTGCGGGACGAGAGCGGCCAGCCGGTCCTTGGCGTCCCGGAGCCGGCCCGACCAGGTCTGCTGGTCACGCCGCGGCGGGAGGGACACGGCTTCGGCCGCGTCCCGCAGCCCGGCGGGCGCGGCCTGCACCCAGCGCAGCCGACGCCGCTCCTCCTCGGCCTCCTGATCGGCCAGCGCCGACTGCACCTCCCGCGATCGGGTCAGGCCCCGCTCGGCCAGCCATGCCGTGAGTGCCGGACCGTCCCGCAGGTCGGCGTCGCAGTCACCGATCCCGCTCAGACCGGTCTGGTGGTGCAGGGTCCAGCAGGCGAGCAGCTCGCCGCTCACGTCGTACACCAAGATCGTCGGCCAGCCGAGGCACCGGCACCGGTCGCCGGTGCCACCGTCCACGATGGCCAGCAGCCGGCCAGGTCGTCGATCCCGGCACCGGTCACCACGGTGCGCGCCCGCTCGGCTGAGCCGGCATCGGCAGGCGATCCCTCGACGATCACGACGCGCCCGGCACGCTGCAGCACATCCCGCAGCCGAGCTGTTGTCGGCGCCCCCTCGGCCATACCCGTCGTTCCCCTTGAGATCACGTCCGCGAGGATATCGGCACCGTTCCGGCGGCCGCCCGCCCGTGCCGACGGGCCGTGCCACCGCTCGGCCAGATCCGGGTCGGCCGACGGCCGTGACGTGTGGAGACCCGGCGGCGCGCGGACGCGGCCCCTTCGACGCCGACAGCCCCTTCCTCACCGGATACCGGGTGGTCCACCACGAGCCCGTCCTCGACGGGGTGACCGGACCCGTGCGCGCGGTACTGGACCGCTGTCTGGCGAAGGACCCCGACGACCGGCCGCAACCCGGGCAACTGGCACAGGAGTTGGCCGACGCCCTGCCCGAGCCGCCCGCAGGTGAACCGCAGACCCTGACCCCGTGGACGTCCTCCGCGCCCTCAGGCACCCCGCCCCGCGCCGCCGGCGAGACCGCCACCGACCGCCGGCCCCGGCCACGCACGGCGCGCACGCTCATGGCCGTCTCCGGTGCGCTCGCCGCGGCCCTGGCGGGATGCCTCCTGTTCGTCCCGGGCGACGGCCACGGCGACGGCACCGCACGGGTGAACTCCACACCCGCCGCCCGGTGGAGCGCCCTGCCCACCGGCTGGGAACCATGGGAGACCACCGCGTACGCGGTCGCCGAACATGGCGTGAAGCCTGGGTACGAGGGCGACAGGGCGCCGACCTGCCTGCCGCACGGCGACGCCCTCTACTGCGCCGGCACCGCACTCCTGCCCGAACGCATCGACGCCTCCACCGGCCGCACCCTGTGGCGCTCCGGCATCACCCCCGCCTCCCTCCCGGCCGACCGGTACATCACGACCGTCCTCGGCATCCATGAAGGCGTTGTCCTGGTCGAGTTGACGATCACCAACGAGGACGGCACAGGCAGGTCCCAGTCCGTCCTCGCGCTCGACGCCGCCCACGGAAGGGAACTCTGGTCCCACCCGGTACGCACCGACAGCCTGGGCTCGGCCTACGCCGCCGGACTGACGCTGACACAGGAAGGCGACGGCAGCACGGTGACCGTCCGCTCCGCACTCCGGGGCACGGTGCGCCGGCAGATCCCTCTGCCGACGGGGTACGACTGCGCGCCGCTCGCCGTCGGCGACCGCCCCTACGTGGAGTGCGCCGCCGGCGCCGAGAACTCCCACGCCACGAAGCTGCTCGTCGTCGACCCCACCGGCACCTCTGAGCGCACCCTGACGTCCCCGCGCAGCAGCGGAGCCTGGCCGGCGTCCAGGACGGCCGGCTCCTCTTCGTGGAGGCGGACGACCGGCCCGTGACCAACAGCCCCGACCTGATCTACACCCGGATCGTGCACGTCGACCCGGGCACCGCCGACCGCTCGGTGACGGACCTGCCCGAGCACTACCGGGGAGGAATCCCCACCCTGGCGCACGGCACTGTCTACTTCGCCACCTCCAGCGGTCTGGTCACCGCCGTCTCACCCGCGACGGGAGAGCGGCTGTGGCAGAGCCGTACGACGCTGGAGACGCCGGGCACGGTCTCGGTGGACCCGAGCGGGCGCACCGTGTACCTGGCCGGCGGCAGCGGCCGGGTGGCCGCCCTGGACGCGGCGAGCGGCACCCTGCTGTGGGAGTCCTCGGCCCGCGCGGAGGTACTCGACAGCGGCCTGCTCCCCACCGTGTGGTTCCACAAGGGTGCCCTGGTCCTGGCGGCCTCCGACGGCACCCTCTTCACCCTCGACCCGGCCCGTCCCGACCGGAGACCCACCCCGCGCTGACCTCTCCCGGACCGGGGGCGGCGCGTGCCGGCCGCGCCGCCGCCCGTCACGGCCGGACCGTCAGGAGTCCTCGATGGTGATGAAGGGGCCCCACTGGAAGTACCCCTGCAACTGCCGGTGCCGGTGCCGGTGCCGGGGGGATCTTCGACCGTCCGGGAAAGCCGGCCGCATTGCGGCCGGGGACCCATGGGCGAAATCCGCACCGGCTCCGGCGGCCCGGCGTCCTGCGGGTCGGGCACGCCGGCGCCCGGGGGTCAGGTCTCGGTGTGCACGGCCGCCGCCGCCGACGACGGGTCCGTGGCGGTGAGTGGTTGTGCGCAGACGACGAGGAGGGCGACGTCGTCGTGGTCGGCGGGGTGCCGCAGCTGCCGCAGGAGCCGGTCGCAGGTCTCCTCCACGGACCGGTCCGCCGGTGCCAGGAGACCGAGGAGGTCTTGCAGGCGTTCGTCGATGGGGTCGTGGCGCGTCTCGACCAGTCCGTCGGTGTACAGCACGAGGCGGTCGCCGGGCGCCAGGTCGAGGGTGGTGGTCTCGAAGGGGACGCCGCCGACGCCGAGCGGGGTGCCCGTGGGCAGGTCGAGGAGTTCCGGCCGCTCGTCGGCCCGCACCAGGACCGGGGGCAGATGGCCGGCGGACGCCACGTGCAGCTGGGCGCGGTGGGGGTCGTAGACCGCGTACACACAGGTGGCGATGTAGGGGTCCAGGTCGCGGGTGATCTTGTCGAGGTGGGTGAGGATCCGGGCCGGTTCCAGGTCGAGGTAGGCCAGGGTGGAGGTGGCGGTGCGCAGGCGGCCCATGGTGGTGGCGGCCGGGATGCCGCTGCCCATGACGTCGCCCACCGCGAGGGCGGTGCGGTCGCCGCCGAGGGGGATCACGTCGTACCAGTCGCCGCCGACCTCGTGGAAGGCCTGGGCGGGCCGGTAGCGGGCGGCGACCTGGAGGCCGGGCCGCCGCGGCGGGAGCTGCGGGAGCAGGCTGCGCTGGAGGGTCTCGGCGGCGCTGCGGATGTGCTGGTGCAGGACGGCGTTGTCGATGCTCAGCGCGGCGGACGAGGCCAGCTCGCAGGCGAGGGTGAGGTCGTCCTCGTCGAACGGCAGGGGGTTGCGGGCGCGGGCCAGCCCCATGACTCCGATCACCTGTCCACGGGCGATGAGCGGGACGGCCATGTCGGTGTGGACGCCGGCCCGGGCGAGCAGGCGGGCGGCCTCGGAGTCGGCGGCGACCCGGGAGAGTTCCCGGCCCTCCAGGTGGGCGATCAGGAGGGGGCGGCGGGTGCGGATGCACTGGGACGCCGGGTGGTCGGCGTGGTAGGTCGTCAGGCGGCCCGGGGGAACGATCGCCTGGGCGGCGTCGGTGGGGTACGCGGTCTTCACCGCCAGCGCGCGGAACAGCGCCGGGCCCTCCTCGACGTCCGTACGGCCCGTCTGGAGGACCGAGTCCAGGAGGTCGACGGCGACCATGTCGGCCAGGTCGGGCACCACGACGTCGGCCAGTTCCCGGGCGGTGCGCTCCACCTCCAAAGTGGTGCCGATCCTGGCCGAGCTGTTGGCCATGAGGCGCAGGCGCCGCTGGGCCTGGTCGGCCTTCTTGGCCGCCTCGTAACGGTCGGTGACGTCGGCCACCACGGTGGCGATGCCCAGTGCCTGGCCGTGGTGGTCCTCCAGTCGGTAGACCGACAGCGACCAGGCGTGCTCGTTCTCCGGATCGGCGGCGGTGCGGCCCACCACCTGCTGCTCCACCACGGGGATGCCCGAGGCCAGGACGTGCCGCATCACGGTCTCCGCCCCCCGGAAGGGTTCGCCGGGGAGGATCTCGCGGAAGCTCCGGCCGACGTGGTCGGGCTCGGGGACGCCGTGCATGGCGGCCAGCGCCGGGTTGATGGCCAGATACCGCAGATCGGTGTCCAGGACGGCCAGCCCGATCGGCGCCTGGGTGACCAGCCGGTTGGACAGGGCCAGCTCGCGCTCCACCTGCCGGAGCGTGTTCCGGTCCGTGGCCAGCCCCAGGGCGTAGTGGTCGCCGAGGTTGTCCGTCAGCCGCATGTTGCGGAACTCGATCATGCGGGTGCTGCCGTCCTTGTGCCGGACGGGGAACGCCCCGGCCCACCCCCGCCCGGTCTCCATCACCTCGGCGAACAGTGTGATCACCGCGTCGTGGTGTTCGGGGTGGAGGAGGAGCGGCGCCGCGTACTGCCCGACCGCCTCACTGCGGGCGTAACCGAACAGCTCCTCGGCCTGCGGGCTCCACATGTCGATCCTGCCGTCGGCCTCCAACAGCACCGCGGCGACGCCCAGCAGGTCCATCAGCCCGCTCGGGTCCGCCGCGGCACCCGCCAGCGGATCCGCCCGCTCCGGGTGCTGCTTCGCTCGCCTCATCGCACGCGCTCCTTCCCTCCGCCGGCCTCATCGGCGCGTCCGCCTCGCCCCGCGGGTCGGGCGAAACGGATTACCCGCAGATCAGCAGCCCTTTCCACGATGAGGCACGAGGCCTGGGACGGCCAGGGCAGCGAGCCGGGGAGTGCGCCGTGACCGAAGCCGATGCCCGCCTTCCGGGTGACCCTTGTTCCGTGTGACATCACCTCGCCGTCCGTTCATCACTCCACGTCTACCCCGGAGTGCCGCCGACGGTGCCGGACGGACGCCCGCATGGCACTCGGTCGGCGGCGGTGGCACCCGTCGGCAGGGGTCTCGGCCCTCGCCGGCCCGCGGGCCGGCGGCGGAGGGGGTGGCTGTCAGCCGTTGAGGGTGTTCATCAGCTCGGGTGCGTAGCGGTCGCCGGTGACGGCACCGTGCGGGGCGACGGCCTCGATGGCGGCGAGGTCCTCCGCGGTGAGGGTCACCGCGGTCGCGGCGACGTTCTCCTCCAGGTAGCGGCGGCGCTTGGTGCCGGGGATGGCGATCGCGCCCTGGTGCTGGACCCAGGCGAGCGCCAGCTGCGCGGGGGTGACGTCCTTGGCGGCGGCGATACGGCGGACCTCCCGGACGACGTCGAGGTTGCGGCCGAAGTTCTCGCCCTGGAAGCGGGGGTCGGTGCGGCGCCAGTCGTCCTCGGCGAAGTCGTCGGGGCCGGTGATGGCACCGGACAGGAAGCCGCGCCCGAGCGGTGAGTAGGCGACCAGGCCGATCCCCAGCTCGCGCAGGGTGTCGAGCACCCCGTCGTGCTCGATGCCGCGTTCGAAGAGCGAGTACTCGGTCTGGACGGCGGTGAGCGGGTGCACGGCGTGGGCCCGGCGAATGGTTCGCGCGGACGCCTCGGAGACTCCGATGTGGCGGACCTTGCCCGCGGCGACCAGCTCGGCCAGGGCGCCGACGGTCTCCTCGATCGGCACGTCCGGGTCGATGCGGTGCAGGTAGTAGAGGTCGACGTGGTCGGTTCCCAGGTGCCGCAGCGAGCGTTCGAGGGCCCGGCGCACATACTCGGGCCGGCCGTTCAGGCCGAGCGCGCGGCCGTCGTCGGTGATCTCCACGCCGGTCTTGGTGGCGAGCACGGCCGCCTCCCGGCGCCCGGCCAGCGCCTTGCCGACGAGCTGCTCGTTGACGAACGGCCCGTAGCTCTCGGCGGTGTCCAGCAGCGTGACGCCCAGCTCCAGCGCGCGGTCGACGGTGGCCAGGGACTCGGCCTCGTCGGTGGCGCCGTAGAAGGCGCTCATGCCCATGCAGCCCAGCCCTTGGGCGCCGACGGTCAGGCCCTGGCCGCCCAGTGCACGATGTTCCATGAGGGTTCCTCCAACTCAGTAACTAACTGGATAGATACAGGACGGTAGACCTTCCGGACACCAGTGTCAATAACTAGGTAGTTACTTGCTAGGGTGGCGAGCATGCCACGGGACTCCAACGCCACCAAGGCCCGGCTGCTCGACGCCGCCTTCGCCGAATTCGCCGCCTACGGCATCGCCGGAGCCCGGGTGGACCGGATCGCCGAGACCGCCGGGGCGAACAAGCGGCTGATCTACGCCTACTTCGGCAACAAGGAGCAGCTGTTCGACGAGGTGCTGCGACGCGCGATGGAGGCGGGCGCCGAGTCCGTGCCGTTCGACGCCGACGACCTGCCCGGATACGCCGGCGCGATCTTCGACCATCTCGTGGCCCGGCCGGACCTCATGCGCCTGCGGCTGTGGAAGCTGCTGGAACGCCCCGCCGCCACCGAGCCCGAAGCGGAGGCCCTCCGGCGCAAGACCGCGCAGGTGGCGGACGCACAGCGGCGCGGGAAACTGACCCCCGGGATGGAGCCCGCCGATCTCCTCACCATGGTCCTCGCCGCCGCCCAGGCCTGGTTCTGGGCGGACGAGGCCGGGCAGCCCTGGCCACCGGAGCGGCTGGCGCGCCACCGCACGGCGGTCGTCGAGACCGCCCGCCGGATCAGCGGACCGAAGGCCGCCGACGCCTGAGGCGTGTTCGAAGCGAGGTGAGCGGCGGCGTGTCCTGATCGGGAAGGAGCGAACGCCGCCGGGCGGCGGCCACCCGGTTCGACGGGCGCGCCGCCCGCCGCCGGGCCACCGTCCACATCACCGCCGTCGACGAACGGCTCGACCTGCTTCGATACGGCCCGCTAGTCGCGCTCGGGCCAGATGAGGCCCTGATCGGTCCAGACGACACCCTTGTTGCGGCAGAGGCAGAAGGGGTGGCCGATGGGGTCGGTGTAGACGCGGAAGCCGTAGCCGTCGGGGCCGGTGCAGTCCCGTTGCAGGGTCGCGCCGAGGGCCAGGACGCGGCGCTGTTCGGCCTCGATGTCGTCGACTTCGAAGTCGAGGTGGAACTGCTTGGGGTGCTCGCTGTCGGGCCACTGCGGGGCGCGGTAGTCCTCCACCTGGATGAAGGCCAGTTCGATCTCGCCGAACCGGATACCGGCCCAGTTCCCGTCACTGCCCTCCTTGACCGGGAGCCCCGTCACCTCGGAGTAGAAGGCCGCCAGCTTCATCGTGTCCGGGCAGTCGATGATGAAGTCGGTTAGTCGTAGCATCCCGCGATCTTGCCACAAGGTCCGCTTCGGGTCAGGCCCTGGAGCACTCCGCGCAGCGCGACACCGTTGCGGACGTCAGGCCTTCCCCCGCACGTCCCCTACCGGCGGTGTCACGCAGACGGTGAGGGCAGATAGCTCGCCAGGCCGCGCAGGATGATCTCCAGACCGATGTCGAACCTCTCGTCGGCGGAGTCCGTGACCATGAGGCCCGCGAGGGCGCGCAGATGGGGAAAGTCCTCGGCGGGCAGCGACGCGAAGTAGTTCTGCATCTCGCCGGCCATCTCGCGCCAGTCGGGGCGGGCCAGGGAGGACGCGTCACCGCCGTGCATCGCGGCCCGGTCCCGCCACATGCCCTCCTCCAGGACGAACCCGTCGATGTAGGTGGAGATGAGGTCACCGGCCTCCGCCGCGATGCGGTCGGGCAGCCCCGCGGTGCGGAAGACGGCGAGCAACGCCTCGACGTGCGGCAGCAGTTCGGCGGTGAAGGGGACGTGGGCCAGGGAGATCCTGGCCATGTCGCGATGGGCCAGCAGGCAGTGCCGCCAGGACCGGGCGTAGTCCCGCACCTGCTCCCGCCACCGCTCGGGGTCCGGTGCGGGCATCTCGAAGCTGTCGAAGAGCCGGGCGTACATCAGCTCCAGGAGGTCGTCCTTGGAACTGACGTGGGCGTAGAGCGCCGAGACAGCGACGCCGAGTTCGGCCGCCACCTGGCGCATCGACAGCCGGTCGAGCCCCTGCCGGTCGAGCACGGTGAAGGCGGCGTCGACGACCCGTTCACTGGAGAGGGGTTCCCGTGCGGGGGCCACGCGGGCACGGGCGGGACGCTCGCGCTCCCAAGGGGACGGCGGAGGGGCTGCGGGAGTGCCGGCGGTGTCGTCGGTCATGAGAACAGTCTAGGTGCGGGAGAACGATGTTCTCCGCGGCGAGCACCGTTCACCCGCCTTCAGAAACGCGATATATCTTGTCTAGGCCCTGGCATTGCGCTATATCTTGATGAACAGCGTTCTCCAGCCGAGCGCCGTTCCGCTACAGTGAACGCTGTTCTGTTGGTGAACAGTGTTCGCTGCTAATCCGTACGTCCCGCCGCGCCCGCGGTCGCCCATCGCGGCGCGGGCCTTCTTTCGAGGAGTTCCGATGTCCACGACCGGTGTCGCGTCCGTCGAGACGCCCGCCGACACGCCGGCGCCCTACCGCCGGCGCTGGGCTGCCCTCTTCGTGATCCTCGCGGCCGAGGTGATGGATCTCCTCGACGCCGTGGTCACGAACATCGCCGGCCCCGCCATGCGGGCCGACCTCGGCGGCGGTGCCTCCACCCTCCAGTGGCTCGCCGCCGCGTACACCCTCTCCATGGCCGTCGGGCTCGTCACCGGGGGCCGGCTCGGGGACATCCACGGGCGCCGCCGGATGTTCCTGGTGGGCGCGGCCGGCTTCACCGTGGGCTCGCTGCTGTGCGCGATATCCGTCTCGCCCGCGATGCTGATCGCCGCACGCGTCGTACAGGGGCTGTTCGGCGCGGTGATGCTGCCGCAGGGCCTCGGCATGATCAAGGAGATGTTCCCGCCGAAGGAGTCCCAGAAGGCCTTCGGCCTGTTCGGCCCGGTCATGGGGCTGTCCGCGGTGTGCGGGCCGATCCTGGCGGGCTGGCTCGTGGACGCCGACTACTTCGGCACCGGCTGGCGGATGATCTTCCTGATCAACCTGCCGCTGGGCGCCGCGGCCCTGCTCGGCGCCCTGCGCTACCTGCCGAGGACGAGGTCCGCGAGCAAGCCGCGTCTGGACATCCCCGGGATGCTCCTAGTGTCGCTGGGCGCGCTGCTCATCATCTTCCCGCTGGTCCAGGGGCGCGAGTACGACTGGCCCGGCTGGACGTTCGCGATGATGGCCGCCTCGGTGCTCGTCTTCGTCGCCTTCGGCGTCTACGAGTCGCGCCTCAGCAAGGCCGGCCGGGACCCGCTGGTCGTGCCCAGCCTCTTCCGCAAGCGCGGCTTCAGCGGCGGCATGGCCCTCGGGCTGGTCTTCTTCTCGACCATGCAGGGCTTCATGCTGGTCTTCAACCTCTACGCCCAGATCGGCCTCGGGTACGCCCCGCTCAAGGCGGGCCTGCTGATGGTCCCCTGGTCGGGCGGCATGGTCGTCGGCTTCGGCGTCGCCCAGGCTGTCGCCCGGTTCGGGCGGGCGGTGCTCCAGGCGGGCACGCTGGTCATGGCGGCCGGCGTGTTCGGTGTGTGGCTGACCCTCGACATGGTGGGCGACGGCGTCGGCCCCTGGCAGCTGGTGCCCTCCCTGCTCGTCACCGGCATCGGCATGGGCCTGCTGATGGCGCCGTTCTTCGACATCGTGCTCTCCAGCGTCGAGCAGCACGAGACGGGCTCGGCGTCCGGCACGATGACCGCGATGCAGCAGCTCGGCGGCGCCTTCGGGGTGGCGCTCCTCGGCACCGTGTTCTTCGGTCTGCTGGGCGGCGGGATCGCCGACGCCGTCGACCACCGCTCGGACGGTCTGCGACGGGAGCTGGCCGCCGCGCACGTCGCGCCCGCCGCCCGGGAGCACATCGTGACCGATCTGCGCGCGTGCGCCGCGGACCGCGCCGTCGCCAAGGATCCGGAGGCGACCCCGGCATCCTGCACGCGGCTGGACAAGGACACCCGGTCCGCCCTGACCTCGCCCCGGGCCGGTGCCCGGATACCCGCCGCGCTGGAGGACACCGCGTCGTCGGCCTTCCGCGGCGGCTTCGGCTCCGTCATGAAGTCGGTGCTGTGGATCGTGGACGCTCTGCTCGCCCTGACCTTCCTGCTGGCGTTCCTCCTGCCGCGCCACGCGCGCCCCGAGGGATCCGCCGGTCACTGAGACCGCGCCGGCAGCGGCCGGCAGCTGGGGCGCCCTGCCTGCCGGGGCGCCCTGTCAGCTGCTCAGGGCCCCGGGATTGGCACAGTGGGCCAGCGGCTCGCCGCGGAGGAAGCGGCCGGCCTCCGCGGCGACGATCCGGGCGGCCTTGTGGGCGACCTCGCGGCTGGCGCCGGCGATGTGCGGGGTGAGCACGACTCCGGGGGTGGTCAGCAGGCGTGAGCCGGCCGGTACCGGTTCGGCGGGGAACACATCGAAGCCGGCGGCCGCCAGCCGGCCCGAGTCGAGCGCGTCGCACACCGCGTCGTAGTCGACCAGCGCGCCGCGGGCGCAGTTGACGAGGACCGCCCCCCTCGGCATGGTCTCGATCCGGTCCCGCCCGATCATGCCCCGGGTCTCGTCCGTCACCCGCGCGTGCAGGGAGACGATCCGGGAGCGGCTCAGCAACTCGTCCAGCGAAACGAGCCGGGCGACGCCCTGTACCGCTTCCGGCCGCACGTACGGATCGTGGACGAGCACCGTGGCCCCCATGGCGGCCAGCACAGCGGCGACGCGCGAGCCGATCGCGCCGAAGCCGACCAGCCCCACGACCGAGCCGTCGATCTCGACCCCACAGCGGGTGTAGTCGTAGTAGTCACCGCGCCACCTGCCCTGCTTGAGGTCGGTGTGGACGTCGCCGATCCGGCGGGCGGCGGCGAGGATGAGCGCGAGGGTGTGCTCCGCGGTGGCGACGGCGTTGCGGCCCGGGGCGTAGCAGACGGCGACGCCGTGCCGGGTGGCGGCCGCCAGGTCGGCGTTGACCGGACCGCCCCGGCTCACGCAGAACAGCTCCAGTTCGGGCGAGGCGACCAGCACCCGTTCGGTGAGGGGCGCCATCTGGGTGACGCAGATGCGCACGCCGCTGAGTGCCTCGATCATCTCCTCCTCGGTCCCGGACGCCTCGTCGACCTCGGCGACCTTGCCGAACGGGGTGTGCGGCCAGGGAAGTCGCAGCTGCCGGACGTCCAGCTCGGTGCCGGCGGGCGTCGCGGCGCGCAGTTCCTGTTCGAGCAGCTCGGGCAGGACGAAGTGGTCGCCGGCGGCGAGGACGGTGGTGGGCACGGTGGTTCTCCCGGAGAGCTGGGGTCGGCGGAGGATGCGTCGAGGCTCGGGTGCGAGCGTCGGCGGACGATGCGTCGAGGCTCGGGTGCGAGCGTCGGCGGACGGATGTGTCGAGGCCCGGCGGGCGAGGGCGGCGGCAAAAGATGTCGAAGCCGGGCGGGCGAAGGCCGCGGACGGATACGCCGAGGTCCGGCGGGCGCGGTCAGCGGACGGGTGCGTTGAGGCGGAGCAGTGAGGCCCGGCCGTCCTGAAGCCGGAGTTCGGTCAGCGCACCGTTGTGGAGGGCGGGGAAGACCTGGCGGTAGTGCGCGAGGGGGATGCCGAGGAGCCGGCACAGCACCAGGCGGAGCAGGGTGGAGTGGGCCACGACGAGGACCCGCCCGTCGGGGAGCTTGTGCGCGGCCTCCTCCAGGCAGTCGATCGCGCGGGTCGCCGCCGCGGCCGGATGCTCACCGCCGGGCAGGTGGTGAGCGACCGGGTCGGTGAGGAAGCCGGCGAGTGCCTCGGGGAACGCCTCCGCCATCTCGGCGCGGGTGAGACCGTCGCCACGGCCGAAGTCCACCTCGTACAGGCGCTCGTCGACCCAGGGCGTGAGGCCGAGCGCGGCCGCCGCGGGCTCGGCGGTCAGCCGGGCCCGGGACAGCGGTGAGCACAGCACGGCGTCCAGGCGCTGCCCGGTGGCCCAGTCCCCCAGCTCGGCGGCCTGCCGACGGCCGAGTTCGGTGAGCGGCACGTCGGTGCGGCCCGCGTAACGGTTCTCCGCGTGCCACACGGTCTCCCCGTGGCGTACGAGGACGAAGTCGGTCACTGTCGGGCCTTTCCGCGCGCGTGGTCGGCCACGGCCTGGTCCAGCCAGCCGCGGCGTGCCAGCGCGTCGACGAAGTCGAGGTAGACGGGGAGCAGTCGGGCGGTGCGGGCGGGGTCGGGACGCAGTTCCTCGCGCAGCCGCACCATGGCGCCCGCGGCCGCCCCCAGCGTGG
This sequence comes from Streptomyces musisoli, assembly GCF_016741855.1. Classification (GTDB taxonomy): domain Bacteria; phylum Actinomycetota; class Actinomycetes; order Streptomycetales; family Streptomycetaceae; genus Streptomyces; species Streptomyces musisoli. The sequence goes on from NZ_JAERRH010000006.1 coordinate 105,458, forward strand.
CACCCGAGGCGGTGGCGGCGAGCACCGCCATGCCGAGGGCGCTCTCGGCCTGCTCCGGCAGCCGGGCCACACGGCCGAGCACGTCGGCGCGCAGCTGCGACCAGTAGCGGTTGCGGGCGCCGCCGCCGGTGAACGTGAGCGGGCCGTCGACGGGAGCGCCGAGGTGGTCGAGGTAGTCGAGGCAGAGCCGTTCGACGAAGGCCACACCGAGCAGGCAGGCATGGAACTCCTCCGCGTCGCCGGAGGGCTCGCCGAGCACGAAGGACTCGGCCTCGGGGGCCCGGAACGGCAAGCGCTCGCCGCCCGAACCCACGAGCGGGTAGACGACGGCGGTGGAACCGGTCGCGGCGGCCCGGGCGGTCAACGCGTCGAGGTCGGCGGGGCGCGCGCCGGGGAACCGGTCGGCGAGGACGCCGGCGCCGCTGCTGGAGGCACCGCCGGGCAGCCAGGTGCCGCCGGGGCCGCGGTGGCAGTAGACGACCCCGCCGGGATCGCGGACGAGGCGGGGGCTCGCCCCCTTGAACACCAGGGTGGTGCCCAGCACGGAGTTCCAGGCGCCGGGCGTGAGCGCCCCGGCGCCGATCTGTGCCGCGCAGCCGTCCGTCATGCCGGCGGTGACGAGGGTGCCGGCGGGGACGCCGGTCGCCTCCGCGGCGGCGGCGCACACGGTGCCGAGCACCGTCCCGGGCCGTACGACGTCGGGCAGCAGGCCTGCCGGGACGCCGAGCGCGTCGAACTCGGCCTCGGGCCAGCGCTCGTCGATCAGGTCGTACCCCGTCTTCAGGGCGTGGCTGGCGTCGCTCGCGACCTGGTGTCCGGCCAGCCGCCAGGTGATCAGGTCGGCCTGGTGCAGCAGGCGGGTGCCCGCCGGGACGCCCCGTCCGCCCGGCCCGGTCGGCCCGGTCGGCCCGGCCGGGCCGTCCAGCAGCCAGAGCAGTTTCGGCAGTGCCCAGGACGGCTGCATGGCGCGGTAGCCGAGCTTCTCCCACACCCGCGCGCCGCGCGTGTTGACGCGCTCGGCGTACGAGTCGGCCCGACGGTCGTCGTACATCAGCCCCGGGGTGAGGGGGTTGCCCGTGGCGTCGGCGAGGAGCACGGTCCCGGAGGTGGCGTCCACGGCCAGGCCGCGCACCCGGCGCGGGTCGATGCCGGTCAGGGCCTCGCGGCAGGCGGCGGCGAGCGCGGTCCACCACTGCTCGGGGTCCTGCTCGTGGCGTACGCCGTCGCGGTGGCCGGTCAGCGGACGGGAGGCGGCGCCCAGTAGCCGGCCGGTGCCGTCCACGGCGACCGCGCGGGCGCTCTGGGTGCCGAGATCGAGTCCGAGGTGGACGGCGTCGGGAGACAGGGCGTCAGACATGCGGGGCCTCCGTGGTGCCGGCGGGAGACTCGGCCGGTACGGCGGGGGCGGCGCCCGGCCGCGCCGCGGGGGCGGGTGCGGGTGCGGGTCCGGCCGCGGGTGCGGGGGCCTGTGCGGGTCCGGCCGTAGGTGCGGGTCCGGGTCCGGCCGTAGGTGCGGGTCCGGGTCCGGCCGTAGGTGCCGGTGCGGGTCCGGCCGTGGGTGCCGGTGCCCAGCCGAGGGAGCGGGCGGCGGCGCGCCAGGTGAGGTACGAGTCGTAGAGGCCGTCGTAGAACGCGGCCCGTTCGGCGTCCGGCTGCCAGTTCGCGCGCATCCGCACGTACTTGGCGGCGGCGCTGTGCATGCTGCTCTCCGCCCCGGTGAGGACGAGTCCGGTCAGGAACGCGCCCTTGGCACCCAGTTCCGTGTCGGCACCGCGGGCCGTCGGCACCCCGGTGACGTCCGCGATGAGTCGGCACCAGGCGTCGCTGGCGGATCCGCCGCCGCACAGGCGCAGTTCGTGGACGTCGGTCCCGGAGGCGGCCAGGCAGTCGCGGACGACGAGGGACAGGCCCTCGAAGACGGCGCGGGCGACATGGGCGGGAGTGTGGTCGAGGGACAGGCCCCAGAAGGACCCGCGGGCGCGCGGGTCGAGGAACGGGGCACGTTCACCGGCGGGCGAGAGGTACGGCAGGAACGCCAGCCCGCCCGCGCCCGGTCCGGTGCCGAAGGCGAGCCTGCCGAGCTGGGCGGGGTCCGGGACGGACAGGGTGCGGCAGGCCCAGTCGAGGACCTCGGTGCCGGAGAGAGTGGGGAAGGCACGCAGGATGCGTTCGCGGCCGCGGTAGGCGATGTTGATGCCGCAGGGCTCCCCGCCGGTGTCGGGTTCGCGGGTGACGATCTCGGTGCACAGGGTGGTGCCGAGGATGGCGCACGCCTGGCCGGGGCTGACGGCTCCGGCGCCGCGGGCGGTGGCGGCGATGTCGTAGGGGGCCATGACGACGGGCAGCCCCGCGGGCAGGCCGAGTTCGGCGGCGGTGTGGTGGGTGATCTCGGCGATGCGCTCGTGCTCGCCGAGGATGCGCGGCAGCAGCGGCTCGGCCCACCGCATGGAGAAGAGGTCGAGGATCACCGGGTCGTAGGCGCCGGTGGCATGGTCGAGGAAGGGCGCGGAGGCGTCGGACTCGTCCACGGCGGTGACTCCCGTGAACTTCAGGAACAGCCAGCCGGCCGCCGTGAGCGCGCTGCGGGAGCGCCGCAGCCGCTCCGGGTCGTGCGCGGCGAGCCAGCTGAGCACCGCGTTCGGCATGCCGCTGCACGTGAGCGAGCCGTTGCGGCGGAACGCCTGTTCCAGGACGCCGTCGGCCTGCCAGCGGGTGAGCAGGTCGCCGGCGCGCCCGTCGGACCACAGGACCGCCGGTCCGGTGGGGCGGCCGTCGCCGTCCACGAGCCAGCAGCCGTCGCCCTGGGCGGTGAAACTCACCAGCCACACCGGGTCCCGGCCGGGGCCGAGCCGGGACAGGGCGCTGCGCACGGTGAAGACGACCCCGTTCCACACCGCGTCCATGTCCTGCTCCGCCCATCCGGGACGGGGCCGCAGCACCTCGGTGCCGATGCGGGAGACCGCCAACTCCTGACCCTGGTCGTCGAACACGACGGATTTGATGACGGAGGTTCCGACGTCGATGGTGAGAACCGACATGACTGCAATACCTGCCCCTTCACAAAGGCCGCGCCCACGGACCGGACCGTCGGATCGAGCGGTCCAGTCACGGGCGGCTCGCGAAATCAGGGAAACGCCTGTCCGAAGGGGCGTCAATCGCTCGGGTGACTTATCCCGTGCCCGGCCCCCGGCCTCGTGTTAAGTCTCCCGCCGGACCGGGCGCACCGCCCCGCCAGGGCGCCGCTCGCACAGGCACCGGCCAGGTCGGGGCCGTGTTACGTTCATGTGGGATTTTCACAAGCCTCTTCTCGTCCCTTCCCGTCCGATGTGACGGTGAGCCGCAGGCACTCAGGAAGGAGGGGCTGCCATGACCGGTGTCGACGCCCGTACGGACGCCCAGGAGGAGCGCCGGAACCGGCTGCGTGAACTCGTCACGAGCAGGGGGTTCGTGCGCACCGCCGAGCTGGCGGCCGAGTTCGCGGTGAGCGTCATGACCATCCACCGTGACCTGGACGCTCTCCAGGCCCAGGGGTGGCTGCGCAAGGTGCGCGGCGGTGCGAGCTGTCTGCCCTCGACGCAGTTCCACGGCAGCACCCGCGAGCGCCTGACGACGATGGCGCAGACCAAGCAGTCGCTGGCGCGTGCCGCCGCCGAGGAACTCGCGCCCGGACAGATCGTGATGATCGACGACTCCACCACCTGCCTGAACCTGGTCCGGCATCTGGCGGACCACACCCCCATCACGGCGATCAGCAACTCGCTCCCGGCCATCTCGGCGCTGGCTCACGAGCCCGGCGTGGCACTGGTCGCGCTGGGCGGCACCTACTTCCCGGCCTACGACGCCTTCATGGGCGCGCACACGGCGCAGAGCGTGCAGGCGTTCCGTGCGGATGTGCTGTTCATGTCCACGACGGCGGTGACCGGAGGCCGCTGCTATCACATGTCGCCCGAGACGGTGCAGGTCAAGCAGGCGATGATGGCGGCCGCCTCGCGGCGGGTACTGATCATCGACCACACCAAGTTCGCCAACCAGGGCCTGTACGCGCTCGCTCCGCTCACCGACTTCGACCTGGTCCTCGTCGACGACGCGGCGCCGGCGGCGGAGGTACGGCGGCTGCGCGACAACGGCGTCCACGTCCGCACGGTCACCGGGGCGGCCGGCCCGCCGCGGCCGCACGGCGCCACGTGAACATCACACGGTCCTCACTCGGCGCGCCTCCCCGTACGGCGCCCCGCACAACCGTCTGACCAGGGGCTATCTGCCCGCACCCGGCCCTCCCGCACAACGCCGCGACGACGACTTAACGCCAGGGGCGACACGGCCCGCGAGGTCTTCCCTCCGACGGATTGACCCCGCCCCGCTGCGGATTTTTCATCGGTGCCACGCCGTTCGGCACTCCGCTCTCCCCGTTTCCGCAAGAAGGTGGCCGCCGTGTCCGTCCCCGTGGATCCGCATTCCGTGCCCGTGACGAAATCACCCGCTTTTCTGGACCGCATCGGCATTCCGAAGGCCCTTTCCTGGGGTTTTCTCGGTGTCCTGGTCTTCATGATCGGTGACGGTGTCGAATCGGGATTCCTTTCGCCCTATCTGCTGGACGAGGGAATCTCGAAGGAACGCGTCGCGCTGCTGTTCACCGTGTACGGCGTCACGGCGAGCGTCTCCGCGTGGTTCTCGGGGGCGCTCTCCGACCTGTGGGGCCCGCGCCGCGTGATGATGCTGGGCCTCGGCATCTGGGCCGCGCTCCAGGTGGCCTTCCTCGGCCTCGCGGTCCCGGCGCACCACTACTGGCTGCTGATGGTCAGCTATGGTCTGCGCGGCTTCGGCTATCCGCTCTTCGCCTACGGCTTCCTGGTCTGGGTGACGGCGGTGACCCCGCGGCACCGGCTCGGTTCCGCCGTGGGCTGGTTCTGGTTCGCCTTCACGGGCGGGCTGCCCACCCTCGGTTCGCTGGTCGCCAGCTTCACGGTGCCGTGGGTGGGCACGTACCGCACCCTGTGGTTGGCCCTGGTCCTGGTCGTCGCGGGCGGCCTGATCGCGCTGTTCCTCGTGCGCGAGCCGACGGGCCGGAGCCGGCTGGCGCCCGCGGGTGAGCGGCCGGTGGCCACGCTGCTCGGCTCGCTGTCCATCGTCTGGCGCAGGCCGCGCATCGGCGTCGGGGCGGTGGTGCGCACCGTCAACACCGCGGCGCAGTTCGGCTTCCTGGTGTTCCTGCCGGTCTTCTTCACCGACACGCTGGGCTTCTCCCTGACCGAGTGGCTGCGCCTGCTGTCGGCGATGTTCGCCACCAACATCTTCTTCAACCTGCTCTTCGGCCTCGTCGGCGACCGCCTCGGCTGGCAGCGCACCGTCGCCTGGTTCGGCGGGGTGGGCTGCGCGGTCACCACGCTCCTGCTCTACTACGGGACCGTGGCCTCCGGCGACGACTTCCCGCTGGCCATGGTGCTGGTGAGCCTCTTCGGTGCCACGCTCGCCGGCTATGTGCCGCTGTCCGCGCTCATGCCCTGCCTGGCGCCCGAGCACAAGGGCCAGGCGATGTCGGCGCTCAATCTCGGCGCGGGTGCCAGCACCTTCGTCGGCCCGGCCGTGGTCGCGCTCTTCCTCGGGCCGCTCGGCGTCCAGGGCGTGATGTGGATCTTCGCCGGGCTCTATCTGGCGAGCGCCGCCATGACCCTCTTCCTCACCCTGCCCGACCAGGCCGCCGCGTCCGGCGTCCGCGCGGTACCGGCACCGGCCAGGGCCGGGAGGGGATAGCCGCCCGGAAGGGCAGCCGTCCGCCGACGCGCACCGCTCCGCCGCCTTCGGGTGGGGCGGTGCGCGTCGGCGGTCCCGCATGTGGTCGGTGAACCGTGGGCCGGGTCGCCGTGGGCGGTCACGCGCGGGTGCTGTCCGGGGGCGCGGCGCACCAGCCGCTCCCGCGGCCCGAGCCGGCCATGTCACCGGCCCGGTGGTTCTCCCCGGGCCGGTGGGCGGAGCGCCGTGCGGGTGCCTTCCGGCGTGCCGGGGCGGCGGGCTGCCGCCGTCGGCCGCGCGCGCCTTCTAGCCTCGGCGGCATGCTGGGGCTTCCTGCTCACGTCCGTGCCTGTCTGTTCGATCTCGACGGGGTGCTCACCCAAACCGCGAAAGTGCACGCGGCCGCCTGGAAGGAGATGTTCGACGGCTATCTCCGCGAGCGCGCGGCCCGCGAAGGGGCCGCGTTCGTGCCCTTCGACGCGGTGCACGACTACGACGAGTACGTGGACGGGCGGCCCCGCGAGGACGGGGTGCGCACGTTCCTCTCCGCCCGCGGCATCAGCCTTCCCGAGGGAGCGCCGGACGACCCGCCGGAGGCGGAGACCGTGAACGGGCTGGGCAACCGGAAGAACGTCCTGGTGCTCCAGCGGATCCGGGAAGACGGGGTGGAACCCTACGAGGGCTCGGTCCGTTTCGTGCACGCCGTACGGGCGGCCGGACTGAGCTGCGCGGTGGTGTCGTCCAGCGCGAACTGCCGGGACGTCCTGGTGGCGGCCGGGATCGAGGACCTGTTCGACGAGCGGATCGACGGCGTGGTGGCCCACGAGCGCCGGCTGCGGGGCAAGCCCGCCCCGGACACCTTCCTGGAGGCGGCCCGCGCCCTGGGGAGGGAACCGGCCGAGGCGGCCGTGTTCGAGGACGCCCTCGCCGGTGTGGCGGCGGGCCGGGCGGGACGGTTCGGCGTGGTCGTGGGGGTCGACCGGGTGGGCCAGGCGGAGCAGCTGCGGGCGCACGGGGCCGATGTGGTGGTGCGGGACCTGGCCGAACTCCTGGAGGCCCGGTGATCACTCATCCCAGCTTCACGGTCGAGCCGTGGTGCCTGCGTGAGACCGAGCTGAACCTCGACGTACTCGCGCAGAGCGAATCGGTGTTCGCGCTCTCCAACGGGCACGTCGGCTGGCGGGGCAACCTCGACGAGGGCGAGCCGCACGGACTGCCCGGCAGCTACCTCAACGGCGTCTTCGAGCGGCACCCGCTGCCCTACGCCGAGGCGGGCTACGGGTATCCCGAGTCCGGCCAGACGATGATCAACGTCACCGACGGCAAGGTCATCCGGCTGCTCGTCGACGACCACCCGTGCGATCTGCGGTACGGCCGGCTGCTGGCGCACGAGCGGGTCCTGGACTTCCGCTCCGGTGTCCTCAGCCGGACGGCGCGATGGACCTCGCCCGGCGGCCGGACGGTCCGGATCACCTCGCGCCGGCTCGTCTCCTTCACCCAGCGCGCGGTGGCCGCGATCGTGTACGAGGTCGAGCCGGTCGACGGTCCGACCACGGTGGCCGTGCAGTCCGAGCTGGTCGCGAACGAACAGCTGCCGCGCTTCGAGGGCGACCCGCGCGTCGCCGCGGCGACCGGGTCCCCGCTGGTGCCCGAGGAGCACTTCGCGCAGGACACCCGGCTGCGGCTCGTGCACTGCACCGACCGCAGCAGGCTGCGGGTGGCGGCGGCGGCCGACCACATCGTCGAGGGACCCGGGAGCACGCGCTGGACGGCGCAGAGCGAGCCCGACGTCAGCCGGCTGACGGTGACCGCGGACCTGGTGCCCGGACAGCCGCTGCGGCTGGTCAAGTTCGTGGCGTACGGCTGGTCGGGCGAACGATCGCTGCCGGCCGTCCACGATCAGGTGGACGGAGCGGTGGCGGGTGCCGTCAGCACCGGCTGGGACGGGCTTCTCGCCGCTCAGCGGGCATACCTGGACCGCTTCTGGGCCTGCGCGGACGTCGAGGTGGAGGGCGACGCGCAGATCCAGCAGGCGGTGCGGTTCGCCCTCTTCCATGTGCTCCAGGCGGCGGCCCGCGGCGAGAACCGGGCGATTCCCGCGAAGGGCCTGACCGGGACCGGGTACGACGGGCACTCCTTCTGGGACACCGAGTCGTACGTGCTGCCGGTGCTGACGTACACCGCGCCGGAGACCGTCGCCTCCGCGCTCAGGTGGCGGCACCGGACGCTGCCGGCGGCGCGGGATCGCGCGCGTCAACTGGGGCTGGCGGGAGCGACGTTCCCCTGGCGGAGCATCGACGGCGCCGAGTGTTCCGCCTACTGGCCGGCCGGTACCGCCGCCTTCCATGTCAACGCCGACATCGCCGGGGCCGTCGTGCGGTACATCGTGGTGACCGGGGACGAGGACTTCGAACGCGGGGAGGGGCTCGACCTCCTCGTGGAGACCGCCCGGCTGTGGCGTTCACTCGGCCACCACGACGCGGAGGGCGTCTTCCACATCGACGGTGTCACCGGCCCGGACGAGTACAGCGCCTTTTCCCGCGACAACCTGTACACCAACCTGATGGCCCGCCAGAACCTGGTGGCCGCGGCGGACGTGGCGGTGCGCCACCCGGACCGGGCGGCGGAACTCGGGGCCGACGAGGAGGAGGCCGCCGCCTGGCGGGACGCCGCGGCCCGGATGGCGGTGCCGTACAACGAGTCCCTGGGCGTGCACGAGCAGTCGGCCGGTTTCACGTCCTTCCAGCGCTGGGACTTCGAGGCGACACCGCCCGAGCACTACCCTCTGCTGCTGCACTACCCGTACTTCGATCTGTACCGCAAGCAGGTGGTGAAGCAGGCCGACCTGGTGCTGGCGATGCTGGAGTGCCCGGACATCTTCACCGAGGAGCAGAAGGCCAGGAACTTCGCCTACTACGACGCGCTGACCGTCCGGGACTCGTCCCTGTCGGCGTGCTGCCAGGCGGTGCTCGCCGCCGAGACCGGGCATCTGCGGCTGGCCTACGCCTATCTCGGCGAGGCCGCCCTGATGGACCTGGACGACCTGGAGCACAACACCCGCGACGGCCTGCACATCGCCTCCCTCGCCGGCAGCTGGATGGCCCTGGTCACAGGCTTCGGGGGCATGCGCCGCCACGTCGGCGGGGCGGGGCAGCCGGACCGGCTCTCGTTCGCACCGCGACTGCCCGAGGCGCTGTCCAGGGTGGCGTTCACCGTGCTGATGCGCGGACGCAGGCTGAAGGTGGACATCGGCCGGTCCCGGGCGCGCTATCAGCTGGTCGAGGGCGAGCCGTTGGAGGTGCTGCACCACGGGGAGACGGTGACGGTGACCACCGAGGCGCCGGTGGAACGCCTGGTGCCGCCGGCTCCCGCACGTCCCGAACCCCAGCAGCCCCCGGGCCGCCACCCGGAGGGCCTGCTCACCGGGGAGGAGCCCTCGGCGGAGTCGCACGAGTAGCACCCGGCACGGAACACGCTCCGGACGCCCGCCGCGGACCCGAGGCGCACGCCGAAACCACGCCGAGTCCCTGACACGCGAAGGGGCGCAGCCACGCCAGATCCCCGACAGCGAACCGGTGTTCGCGTCGGTCCGAGGGCGGCGGGCCGTCGCCCGCGCCGGAGGCCGGGTGATCGTCCGTGGCGACAGTTCGGGATGGTCGCCCGCTGACCGGGACCTGGCGGTGGGCCCGTTCGGTCGGCAGGGTGGGAGCGGCCATTGGCCGGGAGGGCCCCGGCAGCGGTGCTCGGAAGGGCTGGGACGACGATGCAGGCGAACCTCGGCGGGCAGTACGGCGACTACCAGAACGAGATCTACTTCGAGGGGCTGTTCGGAGTACTGCCGAGCATGCCGATGACGCACGCGGAGCTGGAGGCGAGGGCGCGGGCCGCGCTTCCGGCGCCGGTGCTGTCGTACGTGGCCGGCGGGGCGGGGGACGAGTTCACGCAGCGGGCGAACGTCTCGGCGTTCGAGCGGTGGGGGCTCGTGCCGCGGATGATGGTGGGCGCGGACCGGCGGGACATGAGCGTGGACCTGTTCGGCCTGCGGCTGCCCTCGCCGCTGTTCATGGCGCCGGTCGGGGTGATCGGGCTGTGCGCGCAGGACGGGCACGGCGACCTGGCGACGGCACGCGCCGCCCGCCGGACCGGGGTGCCGATGGTGGCCTCGACGCTGACGGTCGACCCGATGGAGCAGGTGGCGGCGGAATTCGGGGACACGCCCGGCTTCTTCCAGCTGTACACGCCCAAGGACCGTGCGCTGGCCGAGAGTCTGGTGCACCGGGCGGAGGCCGCGGGTTTCCGGGGCATCGTCGTCACGCTCGACACCTGGGTCACCGGGTGGCGGCCGCGTGACCTCGCGGCCAGCAACTTCCCTCAGCTGCGCGGCCACTGCCTGGCGAACTACACCTCCGATCCGGTGTTCCGCGCCCGACTGGCAAAGGCGCCGCAGGAGGATCCGCGGGCCGCTGTCCTGGAGTGGGTCCAGGTCTTCGGCAACCCGCTCACCTGGGACGACCTGCCCTGGCTCCGGTCGCTCACCGACCTGCCGATCATCCTCAAGGGCATCTGCCACCCCGAGGACGTCCGCCGGGCCAGGGACGGCGGGGTGGACGCGGTCTACTGCTCCAACCACGGGGGCCGGCAGGCCAACGGCGGCCTCGCGGCGCTCGACGCGCTGCCCGGCGTCGTCGCGGCGGCGGACGGGCTGCCGGTGCTCTTCGACTCCGGGGTCCGTTCCGGCGCGGACGTCGTCAAGGCGCTCGCCCTGGGCGCCGCCGCCGTCGGCGTGGGCCGGCCCTACGCGTACGGGCTCGCGGTCGGCGGCGAGGACGGCATCGTGCACGTCCTGCGGTCGCTGCTGGCCGAGGCGGACCTGATCATGGCCGTCGACGGCTACCCGACCCTCGCCGACCTGCGCACCGAGGGCGCGCTCCACCGGAACTGAGGAGTGCCGCCGGAACCGGGGTGCCGGGCCGGAGGTGACACGCCGCACCGGGGTCGACGGCGGCGACTCGGGAGCGGTCCCCGCGGCGACTCGGGAGCGGTCCCGGCCGTGACACGGGTGCGGTCTCGGCCGTGACACGGGTGCGGTCCCGGTAGTGATACGGCGCGACCGGTCAGGCGGGGCTGAGCGGGTGTGCCGCCGTGCTGGAACGGGGCGGCCACGCGTGCGGGGAGAGAATGCCGAGCACATAGGCCCGGGCGACGAGCGCCGGACGGGTCGCGCCCCCCAGGAGGTGCCGCAGGCGGCTCAGGTGGTAGTCGACCGTCTGCCGGGAGAGGTGCAGCGCCTCGGCGATGTCGGCGTTGCTGTGCCCGGCGGCCAGCAGGGCGAGTATCCGCACCTGGGCGGCGGTCAGCGCGGGGTACGGCTCGTGGCTCAGGCCGAGGCGGGTGATCACCGCCCATACGTCGGGCGCCCAGCTCCCGCTGCGGCGCACGGCGCTCAGATGGACCCAGACCCGGCGCCGGCGCCGCTCCCCGTCGACGAGCACGGCGCTGGTGCGCGCGCTTCTGCGCCGGCCGCCTATGAGGTCGTCCCAGATCCGGTGGAGCGCGGCACGTTCGGGCGTCTCGGCCAGCAGGCTGTCGGCCGGCGATCCGATGAGGTCACGGAGCCGGACCCGCAGCACCTCGGCGACGGCGGCGCTGGCCTCGCCGACCACGCCGTCCGCGGACAGACGCAGACAGGGCAGACCGCTGTGGTCCCGCAGGGCACGCAGATCCTCCTCGGCCTGACGCCACTGGTCGAGTGCGTGGGTGTACTCGGTGATGTCGACGTAGATGCCCGCCACGCAGCGCAGCGCGCCCCAGCTGACGGGGAAGCGGTAGCCGGCCGCGTGCCCGGGGGAGCCGTCCGGGCGCCGGTAGACGAGGGTGTGCCGCACGGAGTGGCCGGCGCTGAGGACCTCCTCGTCCAGGGCGAGGAAGCGGGCCGCGTCGTCGGGACCGTCCGTCTCCGTCAGGTGCCGGCCGATCAGGTGGTCGCGGGTGGTGCCGTACAGGTGGGCGTAGGCGTGGTTGGCCCAGACGTAGCGGCCGTCGGCGTCGCGGACGAACACCGCGGCGGGGCTCAGATCGGCGAACGACGTGTACGCCCCCGGGCCGGGCGGCGCGCCGCCCACCTCGACCGCGACTCCCCGGCTGCGACGGCGCTGCGCCCCGTCGCCGTGGACCGACCGGTTGACGTCGAAGGTGCGGCCTTCGAACCGTGCCTGGCAGGGACCGTCGCCGGGTAACGCCGAGGAGCCGCCGCGACCGGTGCTCAGGGCTTCCAGGAAGCGGCGCGCGGTGCGCTCGTCCGCGAAGGCGCCGCCCCCGCTCTCGACGAGTCCCGAGCCGCCGTCGGCCTCCCACCAGGACACCGGAAGCGTCGCGAGCAGAGTCTTGAAATCGGCCTCGTCCACGGCTCAACTCCTTCAATTTTCCACGGACATCACTTTGCGTGACACATCATGCGTGTCCCGTAGGCGGCTCGGCATGCCGGATCCCCCGGGACAGGCCGGATGTCGGCGCATCCGGGCCGGCGCCGGGCACGGGCACATCACCGGACCTTCACACAACGCCAACCGCTGTCCCCAGTAAGGCATTTGCCTGAGACGTTCACGCTCGGCACGGCGTGGGGCGGGCAACCGGACTGCTTCGCTGGAACGAGAACCGGAATGGGCGGGCGGCCGGCGCACCCCGGGCTCCGCCCCGCCGCGCACCGCGCGAACCGACGCGCGGCAGGAGCAACAGCCGAGACGACAGAAGGAGTTGGGTTTCCGTGGCGAAGGTGCTGTACGTGCATGCGAAGGGCGGGCCCCCGGCGGGGTACGCCCTGACCAGGGTGGCCGCCAGGTCCGTCGTGCACCTGCTGGCACTCAGCGAACTGCCCGCCGGTGTGGCGGAGCGGGCGGCGGGGCTGTGCGCCTCGGTCGCCGCACGCGAGGACGCGGGCGCGGACGACCTGGTGGAACTCATCGCGTCCCGCGCCCGCGAGGTCGGCGCGGACGCGGTCATCACCTTCTCGGAGTACGCGGTGGTCGCGGTAGCCGAGGCCTCCCGGCAGCTCGGGCTGCGGGGCGCCGGTCCGGCCGCCGCCCTCGCCCGCGACAAGCGTCTGATGCGCGCGGCCTGGCACCGCCGCGGCATACCCCAGCCCCGGTTCCGCAGCGTCGCGACGCTGGGTCAGCTGGAGGCCGCGACGGCCGAGCTGTCCTTCCCCCTGCTGCTGAAGGCGGCCTGGAGCGCCGGTTCGACCGCCCACCAGATTCTCGCGGGACCCGAGGACGTCGCGGATGCCTGGGCGCGGTCGCATGCGGTGATGACCGAGTCGGCGCGGCTCGGCTACGCGGAGCTGCACGTCGCGGGCGCCGGTGAGGACTTCATCGTGGAGGAGATCGTCAGCGGCTGTGCCGAGGAGTGGTTCGAGGGATCGGGCTGGGGCGACTACGTCAGCGTCGAGGGCGTCGTCGTGGAGGGCGTCTTCCGGCCGGTCTGCCTGAGCGGCCGGATGCCCACGGTGGCGCCGTTCACGGAACGCGCGGGCATCACGCCGGCCGCGGTCGGCACCGAGGCCCAGGACCGGATCGTGGAACTGGCCGGCCGGGCCGTGGACGCGCTGGGGCTGGAGAACTGCGGCACGCACACCGAGATCAAGCTGGGTGCGGACGGCCGCATGTGGGTGATCGAGACGGCGGCACGCTTCGGCGGCGCGATGACCGTGCCGCAGATCGAGGAGGTCTTCGGGCTCGATCTGGTCGCCATGTTCACCGAGCAGTTGCTCGGCGGATCCCCCGGCTGGCCGTTCAGGGCGCTGACGCCCGCGGACGCCGTGGGCGCGGCCGGGTCCCTGGTCGTCCTCGCCGTGGACGGCGCGGGTGCCCCGTGGCCGCACCGGCACCTGTGGGACTCGGCCTCGGTGATCCGTTCCGCTCCGGTCGGCGCGGGCAGCACGCTGACCGTCGTCGGGGAGAGTTCGCTGCCGGACGGCACACCGGTGCCGGTCTACGATCCGGCCGCGGGCGCCAACACCATGGCGGGCCTGTGCCTGGTGTCCGCCGGCCGGCCGCAGGCCGTGGTCCGCGACTTCACCGCCCTCGTGGACGCCATGCCGCGCATCCTGCCGCGGTACGTCACGGAAGGGGTGCGGGCATGACCCTGACGCTGGGCGAGACCGAGGTTCCGGGGGCGGGCGGGGACCGGACCGTCGTCGGCGCGAACCTGTCGCTGCCGCTGTTCCGCACCCTGTCCGGGGTCCTGGCCGGACACCCGTACCTGAAGGTCGTGGTGGACCGTGTCGAGAGCACCTGGCACCTGCTCGACACCCGGGTCCATCCCTTCCACGTGAACTACATCGCCACCCGTGTCCTCGGCATGACCCTGGACGAACTCGACGCCGATCTGGACGCGTTCAACGCGTCCGTGTACATGTCCCCCGAACGGCGCTTCCTGCTGGGGGTGTTGTCCCTGCACGCGGAGGAGGAGCCGGACGGTTCCGAGAGTCCGTTCCTGGTGCTGGAGACCACCGAGGCGGACACCATGGGCGGCGCCCTGCTGGAGGAGTTCTACCTGTACGTGCGCGGGCGGGTGGACGGACGTCTGCCGCTGCTGCTGAAGCCCGCCAACCACGGTCAGGAACAGGAACTGGCCTCGATCGCCGAGGCGCGCGTCCCCCGGATCCTGAGCCACGCGCTGCTCGGCAACCGGACCCGCACCTGCCTCAGTCCCGGAGAGGCCGAGGGCCGCCTGCGCCACTTCCGCACCATGGCCGAGTACGAGGCCGCCGCCCCGCGGCTCGGCTGGGCGGACATCGTCGCCATGCCCCGCCTGCCCGACGACGTGCCCCGGGTCGCCGGTTTCATCAACACCTCCCCCACCACGCCGCTCTCGCACACCAACGTGCTGGCCTCGGGCTGGGGCATCCCCAACGCGATCGTCCGCGACCTCGACGCCCTCGTGCGGCGCGACGGACTGGACGGTGCCTGGGTGCGCTACCGGGTGCGCGAGGACTCCATCACCCTGGAACCGCTCTCGGCCGCACCGGACCTGAAGAAGCCCGCCTGGCACCAGCAGCGCATCCGCATCGAGACGCCGCTGCTGGAGGAGGCCCCGGTCCTGGCCCTGCACCGGCTGCGGCGCACCGACCGCGACAGCTACGGCACGAAGGCTGCCAACCTCGGGGAACTGCACCACGTCCTGGACAGCCGCACGGCCGACCTGACGGTGTTCTACGCGCGCCCGCGCCCGCCGCGCCGCGATCTCCTCGGCCATCTGGCCACTCGGCTCGGCGAGCAGGGTGGCTCACCGGAGGGGCTGCGGGCTGCCGCGGCCCGCTGCGTGGCGGAGACCGTCCGCGCCCCCGAGGGCGTGGCACTGCCGTTCCGCCTGCACCACCTGTTCCTGACCTCCTCGCCCGCCCTCCAACAGGGCATCGGCAAGCTGAAGATGGCCTTGGAACTCGAGGCGTTCGACATCGTGGACCCGCTGTGCCTGAGCCTCCAGCATCTCGTGCGCACCACGCCGATGCCGGACGAGGTGGCCCGGGCGATCACGGCGGGGGTGCCGGGGCTGCCGGCCGGGCACCGGATGGTGGTGCGTTCCTCCTCCAACGCCGAGGACCTGCCCGGCTTCTCGGCCGCGGGGATCTACGACTCGGTGACCACGGTGCGCGGCGTGGAGCAGCTCATGGACGCCGTGCGGCAGGTGTGGGCTTCGCTGCTGTCGCCGCGCAGTGTGCGCCTGCGGCACCAGGTCGGCATCTCCCTGGACGACACCTACATGGGAGTCATCGTCCAGGAGTACGTGCCCGCGAGCCTCGGAGGTGTGCTGGTGACCTGCAACCCGACCCGTCGTGAGGACTTCCGCAACGTGTACCTCAACTGCACGCCCGGTTCGCCGGAACGGGTGGTGGACGGCACGATCCTGCCGCAGCAGTACCTGTACAACACCGTCGAGGGCGGCGGACGCACGCTGGACATCGGCAGCTCGGGCACGGACCTGCCACCGGAGGCCCGCACGGCGCTCGCCCGACTGGCCCTCACCGGGCGCCTGTTGCAGTCGCACTTCAGCGCGGACGACCCGGACGACGCCCTGGACATCGAGTGGCTGATGACCGACGAGGGGGCGTTCCGTCTGGTCCAGATCCGCCCCTACGCCCGGTGAGGCGCCGTATGCCCGCGCCGTGGCACCGCAGGGCCGAACCGGTCGCCTCCCCGGTGGCCCGTCGGATCATCCGCCTGAACAACGGGTTCCAGCTGCTGTTCAACCTGCTGTGGTGGATGCCGGTCTTCTACGCCTACCAACGCGACGCCGGCCTGTCCGACAACCAGATCTTCGGCATCCAGAGCATCTACTACATCGCGTTCTGCCTGTTCGAGATTCCGACCGGTGTCATCGCCGACCGTATCGGCGCCCGCAACTGCCTGCGTGCGGGCGCCGTCGTCATGACGGCGGCGAACATGGCACCGGTGCTGGCCCCGTCGTACACCGGTTTCCTCGTCCACTTCCTCGCCATCGCGGCCGGCCGCTCGCTCACCTCGGGCGCGGCGAGCGCCTATCTCTACGACGGTCTGCGCGCCGAGGGAGCGGAGGCCCACTACCTGAGGGCCGAAGGCACCGCGCGGTCCCTCGGGCTGGCCGCCAAGGTGGTCTGCTGGCCGCTCGTCGGCCCGTTGATGGCGCTGGCCGCGCCGACCCCGTACGTGCTCAGCGCGGTCGGCGCCGCCGGATCGCTGGTCTGCGCCCTGGCGCTGCCCCGCCTCGCACCGCGCGGCGGGGACACCGGGCCGGGCGCGCGCGGGCGGCGGAGCGCGCTGCTGCGCGACACGGGGGCCGCACTGCGGGCCCTGCGCCTCTCCCCGTGGCTGCCGCTGCTGATGGTGCAGGGCGTGGCGGTGTTCACGCTGTCGCGTATCTGCCAGGTCAACCTCTTCCAGCCGGTGCTGCTGGACCACGGGATCGGGGAGGGCACGCACGGCAGTGTGCTCGCGGCCATGACGGTGGCCGAGGCGATCGCGTCGGCCCGCCCGCAGTGGCTGAGCCGCCGGCTGTCCCCGGCCCAGTGGGTGTCCCTGCTGAGCGTGGCGCTCGCCGTGGTCCTGGCGGGCACCGCTCTCGGCGGGCCCTGGCTCGTGGTGGCGCTGCTGTGCGCGTTCGCCGCGATCACGGGGTTCGTCTATCCCGTGCAGCGCAAGCTCATCAACGACGCCATCCCGGCGGACGCGCCGCGCGCCACGCTGCTGTCCGTGGAGAGCATCGTGGACCGTGGAGTGTGCGCGCTGGCCGCGGTCGCCGCGGGCGCGTACCTGGCGGCCGGCCGGCTCGACGCGCTGCTGTGGCAGAGCGCCGCGGTCACCTGTGTCCTGATCCCGGTACTGCATCTGGCGCTGCGCCGGACGGGCCGGGGGGTACCGCGTGCGGAGGGCGGGGCGCGCGTGCGGACCGGGCCCGGGGAGGCCGCCGAGCAGACGCCCGCGTCCGAGCCGGCCTCCCCCGTCGGCCCGGCGTCCGGCACGGGCTCGGTCCCCGGCACCGGCCCGGCATCGGTGTCCGGCTCTCCCGTCGGCCCGTTCCCCGGCACCGGCCCGGTTTCCGGCACCGGCCCGGCATCGGTGTCCGGCCCTCCCGTCGGCCCGTTCCCCGGCACCGGCCCGGTTTCCGGCACCGGCCCGGCATCGGTGTCCGGCCCGGCCTCGGTGTCCGGTCCGCATGCGGTGTCCGGGCCGGAGTCCGGCGCCGCCCCCGGCCGCGTGGACGAGGCCGCGGGGCGGGGGCATGACGCGGAGAGGTTCCGGGAAGCGGAAGAGCCGGTGCCCCTGCCGGTCGACGAGTGTGTCGCACCGCATCCGTGAGCGGTCTGGGCATGTCGTCCCGCTCCCCCTACCCTCTGTCCCCGACCTCGGCCTCTTCCCCCCAAGGAGGGCGTACGGAGATGAGACGTGCAACGCACGGCACCCGCTCACGAAGATCGGCGGCCGGTCTGGTCGCCCTGGTTCTCGCTGTCGCCACGCTGCTGATCGGCAGCGGACCGGCGCAGGCCGCGCAAGCCGCGCCGACCGGCCGGGCCGCCGCGGCGACGGTGGACCTGTCGCGATGGATGGGCGAGATGCGCGGCTACCTCGACGGCCGGCCGCTGAACCGGATCGCGATGCCCGGCAGCCACGACTCCGGCAGCTGGAGCATCCCGGCCGACCCGGGCCTGTGCACCAGCGGCTGGTCCTACGACGCGGCCAAGCTCGACCCCCGCCTGGCCGCCAGCATCTCGCGGGCCCAGAGCGGCAGTCTCACCGAACAGCTCGACCAGGGCGCCCGCTATCTCGACCTGCGGCTGTGCTACGAGGGCGGGCAGTGGAGGACCTTCCACGGCGCCCCGATGGGAGGGCTGTTCTTCGACGACGCCACCGGCGAGGCGGCCTCGGTCGGCCGCTGGATCGACGCGCACCCCTCGGAGGTCGTCATCATCAGTGTGTCGGCCGCCGCCCCCGCGGGCGCCGACGCCACGGAACCGCTGAACCGGCTGCACGCCCTGTTCGGCTCCCGCGTCGCCGACCGGACCGAGCTGTCGCCGGCCTCCGCCTACGGCGACTTCGTGCGGGCCGGCGAGAACGTCGTGCTCGTCGACGCGTCGGCGACGGTCGACCGGCCCTGGGCCTGGCACGCGAACGGCGTCTCCGACCGCGGCAGCTACCCGGCGGGGAACCCCAGCTGGTGGGACATCCTCAAGTCCTTCTTCAACGGAAGCCCGCCACAGCAGGTCTACGACCAGACGCTGTCCCTCAACCAGGCGGCCCTCGACCGCGAGCCCGGCCCGGACGCCGGACGGTTCTTCGTCCTGTCGAGCATCGTGCAGCCGGACGTACAGATACCCCAGCTGTTCCTCATCCGCCTGCTGGCGCCCTTCTTCCCGGCGGCCGTCCGCGACAACTACCTCATGCACCTCGCGAACGGCCTCAACTCCCAGCTGGTCACCAAGCTGAGGACGGACTGGCGGGCGCCCGGCCCGGCCGGCCACATGAACATCGTGACCATCGACGACCTGGGCCACCGGCCGCAAGGCGACCTCCAACGGGCCGTCATCGACATCAACACCCTGCCGGGCCGCGCCGCCTGACGCCCGTCCGGCGTCCGCAGGGCCCACGCCCGTCCGGCGTCCGCAGGGCCCACGCCGGCCCGGCGGACGCCGGACGGCACGTCGCACGGCCGTTCCCGGCCGCTGCTGTTACCGTCGGGGTTCCTTCTCGCTCCCGCTGGTCCGCACGCCCTGGAGCTGTCCGGCGCGGCGGACTCCGCACGGACGTCAGGGAGGCGACTCATGCGGGTGGGACTGCACGCCCTGGGCATCGGCGACGGCGCTCGTCCGGAGATCGTCCGGGCCGTGGCGCGCGCCGCGGAAGCACACGGGTTCAGCCGGCTCTGGGTGGGCGAGCACGTCGTCCTGGTCGACGCCCCGGTCTCGCGGTACCCGTACGCCGACGACGGCCGGATCGCCGTCCCGGCCGACGCCGACTGGCTCGATCCCCTGCTCACCCTGTCCTACGCGGCGGCAGTGACGGACCGGATCGGACTGGCCACCGGAGTACTGCTGCTTCCCGAGCACAATCCGGTGGTGGTGGCCAAGCAAGCGGCCACCCTGGACGTCCTCTCGGCCGGGCGGTTCACGCTCGGCGTGGGTATCGGCTGGTCGGCCGACGAGTTCACCGCCCTGGGCGTCCCGTTCGCGGGACGCGGCCGGCGGACCGAGGAGTACCTCGCGGCGATGCGGACGCTGTGGCGGGAGGACGTGGCCACCTTCGAGGGGGAATGCGTGCGCTTCCGTGATGTGCGCGTCAACCCCAAGCCGGTGCGTGACCGGCGGATCCCCGTCGTCATGGGCGGCAACGGCGACGCGGCGCTGCGCCGGGCCGCGACGATCGCCGACGGATGGTACGGCTTCAACCTCTCGGCCGCCGAGGCCGTGGAGCGTGCCTCCGTGCTCGCCGGGCACTGCGCCGAGCGCAACCGTCCGCCGGGCGAGGTCGGGATGGCGGTCGCGCTGACCGACGCCGCCCCGGAACTGCTGCCCGGCCTCGCCCGGGCCGGTGTGACGGAACTCGTCGTCGTCGAGGCACCGCCCGCGACACCCGAGGAGGCCACGCGGTGGGTCGCGGGCCTCGCCGGCCGATGGCTGGCACCCGCCCGTTCCTGAGCGGGCTCCGGGGGAAAACCCCCGGCTGCGGGGTGGGGTGAGGCCTCGTGCGCATACGGTGGCCGGCAGGATTCCGCGGGGCGTAGGACCTCTCCAGAATTCTCGGCATGACGTTCTCCCCCGACGCCCCTGCCGGCACCCGCCGCTCCGCCGTCGATGCGGGCGCCTCCCACCCGGGTGCCGGCAGCGACTTCGCCGGACTGTCCCGACGGATCGCCGAGGCCGGTCTGCTGCAGCGGCGCCCCGGCTATTACGCGGTGCGGCTCGCTCTCGTGACCGGTTCGTTCGCCGCCGGCTGGGGTGCCTTCTTCGCCCTCGGCGACACCTGGTGGCAGCTGGCCGTGGCCGCCTTCCTGGCCCTGGTGTTCGGGCAGGTGGCTCTGGTGGCGCACGATCTGGCGCACCGGCAGGTCTTCAGACGGCGCCGGCACAGCGAGATCGGCGGGCGGCTGTTCGGCAATCTCGGCATCGGCATGAGCTACGGGTGGTGGATGAACAAGCACACCCGCCACCACGCCCATCCCAACCACGAGGAACTCGACCCCGACGTCGCCCCGGACATCCTGGTGTGGTCCGCCGAACAGGCTCGTGCCAGCCGGGGCCCGGCCCGCCTCCTCGGCGGTCACCAGGCACTGCTGTTCTTCCCGTTGCTGACCCTGGAAGGCTTCAATCTGCACGTCGCGAGCGTGCGGGCGCTGCGCTCACCGTTCATGAAGAACCGGTTGCTGGAGGGCGTCCTGCTCCTGCTGCACATGGCCGCCTTCCTGTCCGCCCTGTTCCTGGTGCTCTCCCCGGGCAAGGCGGTGGCGTTCCTCGCCGTGAACCAGTGCCTGTTCGGCGTCTACCTGGGATGCACCTTCGCTCCCAACCACAAGGGCATGCCGACGCTCACCGGTGAGCAGCGGCTCGACTTCCTGCGACGCCAGGTCCTGACGTCCCGCAACGTGCGTGGCGGCCGGTTCACCGACGTGATGCTGGGCGGCCTCAACTATCAGATAGAGCACCACCTGTTCCCGAGCATGCCCACGGTCCATCTGCGCCGGGCCCAGGTGATCGTGCGCCGGTACTGCGCCGAGACAGGGGTGCCGTACCACGAGACCGGACTGATCCAGTCCTACCGCGAGGCCCTGACGCACCTGCACCGTGTGGGAGCGCCGATCCGGCAGCAGCGCAGGGCGTGAGCACGAATCCCCCTCCGCGCGACGAGGCTCGTGCGGAGGGGGATTCGTGCTCACGGGGCGGCGGCAGCCCGGCGGGGCCGGCGCCTCAGCTCTGCGGGGACGAGGCCCGGCGCGGCAGCTTCCAGTTCGGCCGCGGGAAGTGGCAGGTGTAGCCGTTCGGGTAGCGTTCCAGATAGTCCTGGTGCTCGGGCTCGGCCTCCCAGAAGTCGCCCACGGGCTCCACCTCGGTGACCACCTTGCCCGGCCACAGGCCGCTCGCCTCGACGTCCGCGATGGTGTCGAGGGCGATCCGCTGCTGTTCCTCGTCGGCGTAGTAGATGGCGGACCGGTAGCTGCGCCCGATGTCGTTGCCCTGGCGGTCCCTGGTGGTCGGGTCGTGGATCTGGAAGAAGAACTCCAGGACGTCGCGGTAGCTGGTGGTCATGGGATCGAAGAGGATCTCGATCGCCTCGGCGTGGTCCCCGTGGTTGCGGTACGTGGCGTCGGGCGTGTCGCCGCCGCTGTACCCGACGCGGGTGGACACCACGCCCGGCTGCTTGCGGATCAGGTCCTGCATGCCCCAGAAACAACCGCCCGCCAGCACGGCTCGCTCGGTCTGCGATGTCATCGGTCACTCCCTCACGTTCGAGCCGCTGTCCGGCGCGGTCGTATACGTACGGTTTTCACGTTCATCCAGCTTATTACCACCTGTGAGTAACCCTCGAATGGGCCGGTGCCCCTGGAGCCCGCGCCCGGTCGGCCGGCGGCGGGCCCCCGCGGCCATCACCCGGAGCCCGGCTCTTGACTCGTACGGCGGCACTGGCGATCCTCATGGCGCACGCATTACATAGACATGACAAATCGGTGTGCGCGAGTGCCTGCGGGCGCTGACCCCCTCGTCGGTCGACCGCGCATCCCGCCGACCGAGGGACGTGGGCCGTGGCCATGACCAGCCGCCCGTACGACCGACGCAAAGGCGTCACCGTAGTGTCACTGCTCCTCCTCGTACTGGCCGTCGTGCTCGGCCCCGCCCCGGCCACGGCGGCCGGTAACGAGTGGTGGGTCCCGGGCGCGCGACCGGCGCCGGACTCCGGGATCAACGTCACGGGTGCGCCGTTCACGGGCACCGACGCCAAGGGCGAGGTGCGCGGGTTCGCCGACGCCCACGACCACCTGTTCGCCAACGAGGCCTTCGGCGGGCGCCTCATCTGCGGCAAGGTGTTCTCCGAGGCCGGCATCGCCGACGCCCTCAAGGACTGTCCCGAGCACTACCCCGACGGCTCGCTCGCCGTCTTCGACTTCATCACCAAGGGCGGTGACGGCAGGCACGACCCGGTCGGCTGGCCCACCTTCAAGGACTGGCCCGCACACGACTCGCTGACCCACCAGCAGAACTACTACGCGTGGGTGGAGCGGGCCTGGCGCGGCGGCCAGCGGGTGCTGGTCAACGACCTCGTCACCAACGGGGTCATCTGCTCGGTGTACTTCTTCAAGGACCGCAGCTGCGACGAGATGACGTCCATCCGGCTCCAGGCGAAGATGACGTACGACCTCCAGGCCTACGTCGACAGGATGTACGGCGGCCCGGGCAAGGGCTGGTTCCGGATCGTCACCGACAGCGCGCAGGCCCGGGACGTCATCGAGCAGGGCAAGCTGGCGGTCGTCCTGGGCGTGGAGACCTCCGAGCCCTTCGGCTGCAAGCAGATCCTGGACGTCGCGCAGTGCGACAAGGCGGACATCGACGCCGGCCTGGACGAGCTGTACGCGCTGGGTGTGCGCAGCATGTTCCTGTGCCACAAGTTCGACAACGCGCTGTGCGGCGTCCGCTTCGACTCGGGCAGCCTCGGAACGGCCATCAACGTCGGGCAGTTCCTGTCCACCGGCACCTTCTGGAAGACGGAGAAGTGCACGGGCCCGCAGCACGACAACCCCATCGGCTCGGCCGCGGCGCCCGGGGCCGAGGCGAAACTCCCGGCGGGCGTGAGCGTCCCCTCGTACGACTCCGACGCGCAGTGCAACGTCCGGGGACTCACCGACCTCGGCGAGTACGCCGTGCGGGGCATGATGAAGCGCAAGATGATGCTGGAGATCGACCACATGAGCGTCAAGGCCGTCGGCCGCGCGCTCGACATCCTCGAGTCCGAGTCGTACCCCGGCGTGATCTCCTCGCACAGCTGGATGGACCTGAACTGGACCGGACGGGTCTATGGCCTCGGCGGCTTCATCGCCCAGTACATGAACGGCTCCGAGGGATTCGTCGCCGAGGCGAACCGCACCAAGGCGCTGCGGGACAAGTACGGCGTCGGATACGGCTACGGCACGGACATGAACGGTGTCGGAGGCTGGCCGGGCCCCCGGGGCGCCGACGCGCCCAACAAGGTCACCTATCCTTTCCGCAGTGTCGACGGGGGCTCCCTCATCGACCGGCAGACCACCGGTGAGCGCACCTGGGACCTGAACACCGACGGCGCCGCGCACTACGGCCTCGTCCCGGACTGGATCGAGGACATCAGGCTCGTCGGGGGCCAGAGTGTGGTGAACGACCTCTTCAGGGGCGCCGAATCCTACCTCGACACATGGGGAGCGACCGAGCGGCACCAGGCGGCGGTCAACCTCGCCAAGGGGGCGTCGGCGACGGCCAGTTCGACGGAGTGGTGGAACCCGTTCACCAGCTTCGCGCCGAGCCGCGCCGTCGACGGCACCCGGGACACCCGCTGGGCCAGCGAGTGGAGCGACGACCAGTGGCTGCGGATCGACCTGGGCTCCACCCACCGGGTCGGACAGGTCACGCTCGACTGGGAGCGCGCGTACGGGAAGTCGTACAGCGTCCAGCTCTCGACGGACGGTGCGAACTGGCGGACGGTCTGGTCCACCACCGCGGGTGACGGCGGTCTCGACACCGTCCGCTTCGCCGGCACTCCGGCGCGCTACGTCCGCGTCGCGGGCACGGAACGGGGAACGAAGTGGGGGTACTCGCTGCACGAGGTCGGCGTCCACAGCGGCTGACGACAAGGCCCGGCAGCAGCTGACTGCAAGGGTCGGCGGCAGCTGACGACGAGGCCCGGCGGTGCCGCCGTTCGTACGGGCGGCACCGCCGGGCCATGCTGTCCCCGGTGGACCTACTCGGTCACCTTCAGCAGCTTGTTGGGCGTTCCGCCGCCCGGGTTGGTGATCTTGTCGCTGGTCGCCGCGCCGGTGAGCGCGGTGGCGACCTCAGCGGGCGTGGCGTCCGGGTGCCCGGCCAGGTAGACGGCGGCGGCTCCGGTGACGTGGGGGGTGGCCATGGAGGTGCCGGAGATCGTCTTGGTCGCCTGGTCGCCGTCGTTCCAGTCGGAGGTGATGTCCGAGCCCGGCGCGTACAGGTCCACGGTCTTGCCGAAGTTGGAGAAGTCCGACTGGGCGTCGTCCTTGGTGGAGGACGCGACCGTGATGGCCTCGGGGACGCGGGCGGGCGAACCCTGCCCCGCGTCCACCGACTCGTTCCCGGCGGCGACCGCGAACGTGACGCCCGAGGCGATGGCCTTTCGGACCGCCTCGTCGAGCGCGGGGTCGGCGCCTCCGCCGAGGCTCATGTTGGCCACCGACGGCCCCTGGTGGTTCTTGGTCACCCAGTCGATGCCGGCGACGACCTGCTCCGTGGTTCCGGAGCCGTTGTCGTCGAGGACTCTGACCGCGACGATCTTGGCCTTCTTGGCCACGCCGTGGGCGGCACCGGCGATGGTTCCCGCCACGTGGGTGCCGTGACCGTTGCCGTCGTCGGCCTTGTCGTCCTTGTCGACGGCGTCGAACCCGTAGACGGCGCGGCCCTCGAAGTCCTTGTGGCTGATGCGTACGCCGGTGTCGATGACGTACGCGGTCACCCCCTCCCCGCCCTTGTCCGGGTAGGTGTACTTGCCGTCGCCGGCCGTGTCCTTCTGGTCGATGCGGTCCAGACCCCAGGACGGCGGCTTGTCCTGGGTGGCGTCGATGTGGAACTTCTTGTTCTGGACCACCGTGGCCACCGCGGGGTCGGCGGCCAGGCGCTTGGCCTCCGTCTGGGTGAGGCTGCCGGCGGAGAAGCCGTTGACCGCCGAGCCGAAGGTCCGGCTGATCTCGCCGCCGTACTCCGTGGCCAGCTCCTGCTTCTCGGCCGCGGACGCCTTCTGGTCCAGCAGCACGATGTAGCTGCCGGCCACGGCTCCTTCGGCGTTCAGGCCGTAGACCGTGCCCTCCGCGGGCTGTCCCGCCTGGGCGATGGGGGACACGTAGAGGGCGGTGCCCACGACGGTCGCGGCGGCCGCGACCGCGGTGACGGTCCTGGCCTTGCCTGTGCGTTTGTGATGCGCCGTCAAGAGGGGTCTCCTCGTGCAGTGGGGGGATGTGCGTTCGAACGGCAGCGCTGCGCGTGCTTCGGAGAGTGCCGACTTGTCGCGAGCAGATCAATGCCGTGCTGCGCCCCTACAGCCCCACCAATGGTCAATCTCCACAGGACTCACGCACATTCGAGGCAACCGAAGCGCAAACGTGCAGCCCTGGGCGCTGGTTGAATCGCCAAGGAACAGTCAAGAATTGTCCGTGCCGATTTCTTCACCGGCCGGTCACGTGCGGTGGGCCGAACTGCCGGGCGGGGGACGGTGCTTGGCGGATCACCCCGGCAGGGCGATAGAAGGGCGCGCGGGCGTTCGAGCCACTGGGATACGTTCCCTCCTGTTCGAAGGGGACCGAACTGCACGGCCCGCGCGGACGTGACGGTCGACGGCCGCACGGTCATCGCCGACGTCCCGGTCGGCTACCTCCTCTTCCTGGAGAAGCAGCTCACCGACCTGCACACGTTCGTCCGGAAGCTGCCGGCCCTCGACGCCGCCGAGTCCTGGTCGCACGCCCCTTCCACGGACTGGTGGAAGACGGACCCGGTCCGCACGATCCGCACGAAGAAGGTCCCGCGCAACCACGTCAAGGCGGAGGCGACCGACGTGAGGAGGCCAACGGCGCCGAGGTCACCGACCAGCGGATCGGCGACGCGGTGTTCGGCTATCTGCTCGACTCCCGGGCCCCGCCACGTTCCCCGGCCCCGTCACGCTCCCGGCCCCCACTCTCGACCCCGTCACGCTCCCGGCGCCCACTCCCGCCCCCGTCACGTTCCCGGCCCCGTCACGTTCCCGGCCCCGGCCGTCCGTCACCGGTCGCAGGCCCTCGCCCGGGCGATGAGCAGAGCGACGTCGTCCTCGCCGCCGGGCGGCCGCAGGATCTCCAGCAGGCGGTCGCAGGTGTCTTCCAGGTCGCGGCCACGCGTCTCGGTGAGGGCGTCCAGCAGGGTGCCGAGCCGGGCGTCGATGGACTCGCTCCGCGTCTCGACCAGACCGTCGGTGTAGAGGACCAGCTCGTCGCCGGGGCGGAACGGGATCGTGGTGGCCTGGAAGGGGACCCCGCCGACGCCCAGCGGCGCACCGGTGGGCAGGTCGAGAAGCCGCGCCGGCCGGCCGGCCCGCAGCAGGGCGGGAGGCAGATGGCCGGCCAGGCACAGGCGGCACCGGCCCTGGCGGGGGTCGCAGACGCAGTAGATGCAGGTGGTGATGGTCTGCTCGATCCCTTCGGTCAGGTGGTCCAGGTGGTACAGGACATCGGCCGGGGCGAGATCGATTTCGGCGAACGCTCGGGTCGCGGTGCGGAGTTGGCCCATGGCGGCGGCGGCGTTGATGCCGCTGCCCATGACGTCCCCGACCACCAGGGCGGTCTTGTCCCCCCGCAGCGGTATGGCGTCGTACCAGTCACCGCCGATCTCGCTGGTGGCGCCGGCGGGCTGGTAGCGGCAGGCGACCTCCAGGCCCGGCAGATGTGAGGGGAGTTCGGGAAGCAGGCTGCGCTGGAGGGTGAGGGCCGCGTGGCGCTGGGTCTGGTACCCGCGGGCGTTGTCGATGCAGACCGCGGCCCGGGCGGCCAGCTCGGAGGCGAGCAGCACGTCGTCGTCGTCGAAGGGCGCGGGATTGCGGGTGCGCACGAGGTCGAGGGCGCCCAGGACTTCGCCTCGTGCCATCAGCGGCACCGCCAGGTACGAGTGCACTCCGGCGGCCTCCAGGAGGGAGGCGGCCTCGCCGTGGCGGGCGATGCGCTCCAGGTCCCGGCGCGTGGTGTGCGGCACCAGCACCGGTTCGCGGGTACGCACGCACCGGGTGATCAGCCGGTCGCTCTCGTAGGTGGCGAGTCCCCCCGGCGGGTCGGCCGCGTCGGCGGCCTGCGTGGAGTGGGCCGCGCTGACGGCGAGGGCGCGGAAGCGGGCCGGACCCTCGGGCGAGGCGGTCCGGCCGCGCAGAACGCTGTCGAGCAGGTCCACCGCGGCCACGTCGGCCACGACCGGTACGACGAGGTCGGCCAGCTCACGCGCCGTGGTCTCCAGGTCGAGGGTGGTCCCCACACAGGCGGAGGCGCTCGCGATCAGCGCCAGCCGTTGCCGGGCCTGTGCCGCCTCGGCGGCGGCCCGATGGCGCTCGGTGACGTCGATGACGGAGTAGGCCAGGCCCAGCACGCGTCCGCCGGAGTCCTCCAGCCGGTAGTACGAGACGGACCAGGCGTGTTCGTGGTCCGGGTCGACGGGGGGCCGGCAGACGATGTCCCGGTCCACGACCGACTCGCCCGTCTCCAGGACATGGCGCAGACGCGCTTCGGGGTCCGTGTTCAGATAGGTGAGGACCTCGCCGGCCGACCGGCCGAGCCGCTCGGCGGCGGACTGGCCGGTGATGCGTTCCAGAGCCGGGTTGACGGCCACGTACCGCAGGTCCGGGTCCAGGATGGCCAGCCCGACCGGGGACTGGGAGACCAGACGCACGGCCAGCGCGGCGTCCCGCTCGACCCGCTCCACGGCGGCCTGGTCCGCGGCGAGGCCCAGGGCGTAGGTGTCACCGAGGTCGTCGAGCAGTCGCATGTTGCGGAACTCCACCAGGCGGGTGCTGCCGTTCTTGTGCCGGATCGGCAGGGCCCCGGCCCAGTCGGTGCCGGTTTCCATGACCTCGGCGAACAGCTTGATCACCGCGTCCCGGTGCTCCTCGTGGACCGTCAGGTCGGCCGCGTACCGGCCGAGCGCCTCCGCCGCGGTGTAGCCGAACAGTTCCTCGGCCTTCGAGCTCCAGAAGACCACCTGGCCGTCCGCGTTCAGTACCACCGCGGCGACGCTGAGCAGATCGAGCAGGCCACTGGGCGGTGCGGCGGGGCCGGTCAGCGACCGGCCGTCGACTCCCCGGGAGAAATCCGTGGTGCCCATGCCCTCATCTTCCCTCCCGCCCGGTGCCATGGCTCGTGCACCGCCGGCGGCATTTCCCCGTCCATGGTCGTCCCGGACCGGTGCGGCGCACATCCACGGTCTCATCGCCGCCGTCCCCGGCTCCCCGGGCCCGGGGGCGCGGGCTGTGCGAGGCTGGAGCCGATCACGAGTGCCTCGCTCCGGCCCGTCGCGGCCGGAGAACGGTGGGTGGTGGACATGACTTCGAGGTCCGCCGGTGCTCCCGGCCCCGGACCGGCCGCGGCCGGCAACGGGCCCGCCGTCTCCCGCCGGGATTTCGACGCGCTCTTCGCGTCGCTCCGCACCTGGGGCCGCTGGGACCCGGCCGACCGCGGTGCCTGGAACCGGGTGACCGCGGACCATGTGCGGCGGGCCACGGCCGCGGTGCGCTCCGGGGTGGTCGTCCCGTTGGCGCTGCCCTGGAACACGCGGCCCGGACCCGACAACCGCAGACCCGCCCTGCACCACATGACCGATCTCGGTGACGTGGAGAGCCCGGAACCCTCCACCCACAAGGACTTCATCGCCGCCGACTACCACGGCAAGGGGGTCACGCATCTCGACGCCCTGAGCCACATCGCCTACCGGGGACGGCTCTACGACGGCCGGACGGCCGGCGATGTCGTCGGTGCCGCGGGTGCCCGCTTCGGAGCGGTGTCGGCGCTCGGGCCCCTCGTCGCCCGGGGCGTCCTCCTCGACCTGCCCGCCGTCCTCTCGGTCCGCTGGCTGGAGCCGGGGCGAGCCGTGCACGCGGAGGACGTCACGGCCGCGGAGCGGGCGCTCGGCGTGACCATCGGCGAGGGCGACGCGGTGCTTCTGCGGTCCGGGCACGTCCGCCGCCGCACGGAGCTGGGGGCCTGGGATCCCGACACGGCGAGCGCGGGCCTCCACGTGGACGCCGTACCGCTGCTGGCCGAGCGCGGCGTCGCACTGCTCGGAGGCGACGGCGACAGCGACGTCCGGCCCTCCCCCGTGGAGGGTGTGCACTCGCCGGTCCACGCCCTCGCCGTGGCCGCGATGGGGGTACCGCTGCTGGACAACCTCGACCTGGAAGCCCTCTCCGCGGCGACCGCGGAGGCCGGACGGTACGAGTTCCTGCTGGTCGTGGCGCCGCTGAACGTGCCGGGCGGGACGGGTTCGCCCGTCAACCCGGTGGCGGTCCTCTGACCGCCGGCCCTGGACGGTCATGCACACGAAGAACATATTCCGTCGCGAACTATCACCCTGATGTCCGTATTCTCATTTATGTCAGACTGTTTCCAGAAAGCGGACTATCGCGAGTGAGGCGCAGCGTGGTTCGGTTCGGCGGGGCATCGACGCGGACGGGGCGTGCGGAGGGCGGCACGGAACCCGTCCGCTCGCGCGAGCGTTTTCTGGAGGGCGGGCCGGTCGAGGCGGGCGTACGCACACCCATCTCCAGTTCGTGGGAACGCTGCCGCTCCCTCGGACTGTCGCCGGACGGGAGCGACCTCCCCTTCCGGGAGGACTTCGACACGGAAGCACGGATCATCCGCGCGGCCCTCCCGGTGCTCGACCGGCTCCAGTACAGGTTCGCCGGCAGTCAGATGAACATCTGTGTCGCCGACGCGAGCGGCACGGTCCTGCTGCGCCGCTTCGGAGAGCCGTCCCTGGCCAGAAGCCTCCCGCCGATCCAGCGCGTGCCGGGCTTCGTGTTCGCCGAGCAGTTCGCCGGGACGAACGGCATCGGTCTCGCGCTGGCGGAGCGGCAGCTCATCCGGGTCTACGGTGCCGAGCACTTCGCCGAGCGCGCCCAGCAAAGCGCCTGCCGCGCGCTCCCGGTCCGCGACCCGCTCAGCGGCCGCATCGAGGGCGTCCTGTGCTTCGGTTACCCCCGCACCTTCGACGACCCCGCGCTGGCAACGGTGATACGCAAGGCGGCGCGAGCCATCGAACGGCGGCTGCTCCGGCACAGCTCCGCACGTGAGCGCGCGCTGCTGCGGGAGTACCTGGACACCGAAGCGGAAGCCGCCGTAGGCCGTCACCACACCGTCGGACTGGACGAACTGGCCCTCGGACAGCACTCCCGGGACCGTGCGGTCCTCGTGGAGAAGGCGACCGAACTGATCTCCCGCGCGCAGCGGGCCGCCGTTCACGTCCCGCTGTCCGACGGCCGGCGCGTCACGCTGCTGTGCCGCCCGATGACCGGTGCCGGCGGTGTCGAGGGCCTGGCCATCGAGGCCGTTCTGCCCGGCCCCCCACCACGGCATCCCCTCCTCGTCCCACGGCAGACCGACGAGTCGCCCCTCTTCCCCGCCGAACCCGCCGCCTCCCGCGCCGCCCCGCCGTCGGGGGCCGTCGCCGTCACCGCATCCGGCCGGGCCGCCACCGGAGGCAGCGGGGTCACCTGCCTCGGGGCGGAGGACGGCCACCCCGCCTTCGCACCCCCGTCGAGAGGGCTGCTGCTCGTGGGGGAGCCGGAGGTGGCACGGCACGCCCTCGCCGCGCGACGCCGCCTGGAGCTGCTGTCCGAGGCCAGTACGCGCATAGGCACCACCCTGGACGTGCGCCGCACCGCCCTGGAACTGGCCGAGACGGCGGTGCCCCAACTCGCCGACTACGTCACGATCGACCTGCCGGAGGCGGTACTGCGCGGCGCGGAGTCCGCCGACCCGCACGGCGACCTGCGCCGCGCCGTGGTCCACGGCATCCGCGACGACTGCCCCTTCCACCCGGTCGGCAAGCAGGTCGACTACGGCCCGACCACGCCGCAGCTGCGCTGTCTGACCCGCGGAGAGCCGGTGCTGGAACCGGACCTGAAGGCCGCCGCCGGCTGGCTCGCGCACGACCCCGAGCACACCCGGGAGCTGCTCACCCGCGTCCACTCCCTCATCGCGGTCCCGCTCGTGGCACGCGGTGTCGTGCTGGGCGTGGCCGCCTTCTACCGCGGGCGCGACCCCGCCCCCTTCGGCGACGACGACCGTTCACTGGCCCAGGAACTCGCCTCCCGCGCGGCGCTGTCCATCGACAACGCCCGGCGCTACACACGGGAGCGCACCATGGTCCTGGCCCTTCAGCGCAGCCTGCTCCCGCACGGGCTGCCCGAGCAGGACGCCGTCGAGGTCGCCCATTGCTACCTGCCCGCCGAGTCCGACGTGGGCGGTGACTGGTACGACGTCATCCCCCTCTCCGGCACCCGTGTCGGCCTCATGGTCGGGGACGTCGTCGGTCACGGCATGCTCTCCGCAGCCACCATGGGCCGGCTGCGCACCGCCGCGCGCAGCTTCGCCGAACTCGACTTCCCCCCGGACGAAGTCCTCATCCACCTCGACAACCTGGTGGGACGCCTGGACCGGGAGGACCCGGCCGCCGACGAGGCGGACATCATCGGCGCGACCTGCCTGTACGCCGTCTACGACCCGACCACGCAACGCTGCACCATGGCCCGTGCCGGGCACCCGCCGCCCGCCGTGGTCCGCCCCGACGGCACGGTGTCCTTCCCGGAGCTGCCCGCCGGGCCTCCCCTGGGCCTGGGGGGCCTGCCCTTCGAAGCGGTCGAGACCGACCTCCCCGAGGGCAGCCAGCTGGTTCTCTACACCGACGGGCTCATCGAGGACCGGCACCGCGACGTCGACGACGTCCTCGACCAGTTGCGCGAGGCCCTCGCCCACCCGGAGCACACGCCCGAGGAGGCCTGCCAGGTGGTCCTGCACAGCGTGGCGCCCGCCCACCCGCACGACGACATCGCCCTGCTGGTCGCCCGCACCCACGCCCTGGACCCCGACCGCATCGCCGCCTGGGACCTGCGGCCCGACCCGGCCGTGGTGGCCGACGTCCGCGCCCTTGCCATGCGTCAGCTGGCCGACTGGGGACTCGACGAAGCCGCGTTCGCCGCCGAGCTGATCCTCAGTGAGCTGGTCACCAACGCCATCCGCCACGGTTCCGGACCCGTCCGCGTACGGCTGCTCCACGACCGCGCCCTGATCTGCGAGGTCTCCGACACCAGCAACACCGCCCCGCACCTGCGCCGGGCGGCCAGCACCGACGAGGGCGGCCGGGGCCTGTTCCTCGTCGCCCAGCTGGCACAGAGCTGGGGTACGCGCTACCTGCCGCAGGGCAAGGTCATCTGGGCGGAGTGCGGCCTCGACGGACTCTGAGGCCGGGACACCGCTGACCCGTTGGTGCCACAAATGTGCTGAATACCCGAATCGCCATGGATCGTCCCACTAGGATCGAGGGCGACAGTCGGGAAGAACTCGCCAGGCCGACCTCCGGAGATGTCCGTGCACGACCCTCCCGACGCCCCCGCGGAACCCCTGGTCCGCATCCGCGGGCTCACCAAGCGGTTCGGCGGCACCCTCGCGCTGGACGGGGTCGACCTCGACGTCCACGCGGGCAGCGTCCTCGCCCTCCTCGGCCCGAACGGAGCCGGCAAGTCCACCCTCATCAAGGTGCTCGCCGGCGTCCACCGCGCCGACGCGGGACAGGTCACGGTGGACGGGCACCCGCTCGGCAGCCATGCCGCCGCGCGCGCCATGGCCTTCATCCACCAGGATCTCGGCCTCGTGGACTGGATGACGGTCGCCGAGAACATCGCCCTGGGCATCGGGTACCACCGCCGCGCCGGGCTGATCTCCTGGCGGCGCACCCGGGAGCGCTGCGCCGCCGCCCTGGGGACCGTCGCCGGACACCTCGACCCCGCCGCGCCGGTCGCCGGCCTCACGCCCGCCGAACGCTCGCTGGTCGCCATCGCCCGGGCCCTGGCCTCCCGGGCGGGTCTCATCGTCCTCGACGAGCCGACCGCCCGCCTGCCCGCCGCGGACCGCGCTCGGCTCTTCCACGTCCTGCACGCCCTGCGCGAGCGGGGTCACGGCCTCCTCTACGTCAGCCACCGGCTGGACGAGGTGTACGAGGTCGCCGACGCCTTCGCCGTCCTGCGCGACGGCCGCCTCGTCAGCCACGGCACCCTGGCGGACCACAGCCCCGGCCGCCTGGTGCATGACATCGTCGGCGCGGAACCGGCCCGCCACCGGCTCGCCACCTCCCCCGCCGACGACGACCCGGCCGTCCTGACCCTCGACGGCGTACGGACCGCCGGCGCGGGCCCGGTCGGCCTGGAGATCAGGGCCGGGGAGGTCCTGGGCCTGGTGGGCCTCTCGGGCGCCGGGCACATGGACCTGGGCCGCGCCCTCGCCGGCACCCGGCCGCTGATCGACGGCCGGGTCCTGCTCGGCGGCCGGCCGTACCGGCCCGGCTCGGTCGCCGACGCGGTCCGCCTCGGGGTCGGCTTCGTGCCCGGCGACAGACAGCGGGAGGGCTGCGCCGCCGAACTGACGGTGCGGGAGAACCTGCTGGCCAACCCGCGTGCCGATGGCCTGCCGGCGCTGCGGTGGATCGCACCCCGCCGCGAACGCGCCGAGGCCGCCGGCCTGATCGAACGGTTCTCGGTGCGCCCCCGTGACAGCGAGGCACCCATCGGCACGCTGTCCGGCGGAAACCAGCAGAAGGTCATGATCGGCCGGTGGCTGCGGGTGGGCCTGCGCCTGCTGATCCTGGAGGAACCGACCGCGAGCGTGGACATCGGGGCCAAGGCCGCCGTGTACCGCCTGCTCGACGAGGCACTGGCCACCGGCCTCGCGGTGCTGCTCGTGTCCACGGACTTCGAGGAGGTCGCGGGCGTGTGCCGGCGCGCCCTGGTGTTCGTCCGCGGGTCCGTGACGGCCGAGCTGAGCGGTCCCGCCCTCACCGTCGCGGGGCTCACCCGGGCGGCCTCGGCCATGCCCCCGTCCAAAACCGCGCCGGAGTCATGACCACCCCGCCGTCCTCCTCCACGTCCCCGTCCCGGCCGCACCGACGGCGGGCCGCCGGACACCTCGTCGGCGCCTACGGCCTGCCGGCCCTCACCGTCGTGCTCTTCCTGGTCTTCTCCCTCGTCCTGCCGCGCACGTTTCCCACCCGGGACACGGTCGACTCGATCCTGTCCACCCAGTCGATCCCCGCGGTCCTCGCGCTCGCCGCCACGGTGCCCATCGTGACCGGCGCCTTCGACCTCTCCCTCGGCTACGGCCTCGGCCTGGCGCACGTCATGGTGCTGCAACTCGTCGTCAACGAGGGGTGGCCGTGGCCGTGGGCCTGCCTCGCGGTGATCGCCGGCGGGGCGGTGGTGGGCGTCCTCAACGGTGTCGTCGTCGAGTTCGGCCGGATCGACTCGTTCATCGCCACCCTCGGGACCGGCAGCATGATGTACGCCGTGACCGGCTGGGTCACCGGCGGCGGCCGGATCGTCCCCGGCCCCCAGGGGCTCCCCTCCGCCTTCACCGATCTCTACGACTCCCGGTTCCTCGGCCTCCCGGTCCCCGCCTTCTACGTCCTCGTGCTCGCGGTGGCCCTCTGGCTGGTGCTCCAGCGGCTGCCGCTCGGCCGGTACCTCTACGTCGTCGGCTCGAACCCGCGCGCCGCCGAACTGGTCGGCATCCCGATCCGCAGGTACACCGTCTACGCGTTCACCGCATCGGGGCTGATCGTCGGCTTCGCCGGTGTGCTGCTCGCCGCCCAGCAGCAGATCGGCAATCCCAGCGTGGGCCTCGACTACCTGCTGCCCGCGTTCGTCGGCGCCCTGCTCGGCTCCACCGCCATCCAGCCCGGCCGCCCCAACGCCCTGGGCACGCTCGTCGCCGTCGCCGTGCTCGCCGTCGGCCTGACCGGCATCGGCCAGCTCGGCGCCGACTTCTGGACGATCCCCCTGTTCTACGGAGGCACCCTGCTGCTCGCCGTCGGACTGGCCGGCTACTCCGCCCGCCGCCTGCGCACCGGGGCCGACGCGGCCCGGGACGCGCCCGCCCCTCCCGCGCCGCCGCCCCCGGGCAGCGGCGGCACGACGGGCACCGCGCCATGACCCGTGTCACCGGTCCCCCGCCCCCGCACCCCCTCGTCCCGTCACGAGCAGCGGCCGTGCACCGCGGCCGCGAGGCCGTCCACGGCACGGCCGTAGCCCGATCGGCCGCCCTCGCCCTGCTGCTGGCGGCAACCGCCCTCGCGGGCTGTGAACGCGGCTCGTCGCACCCTCCCGAGGTCTCCGCCACGGGACCGAGCGGCTGCCCCGCGGCCCAGGCCGAGGCCCAGGCCGCCGTCACCCGGGCGGAGCGGACCGACGTCCCCTGGAACGGACCGGCCGGCGGTCCCCCGGCGGTGCCGGGCAGGACGATCGTCTACGTCGCGCAGACCATGACCAACCCCGGGGTCGCAGGCGTCGCACAGGGCGTACGGGAGGCCGCGAGGGTCATCGGCTGGAAGGTCCGGGTGATCGACGGCGAGGGCACCCCCGCCGGCATCCAGGCGGCGCTGAGCCAGGCCGTGACCCTCAGGCCCTCGGGCATCGTCATCGGCGGCTTCGACCCCGCCTCCACCTCACAGCAGGTCGCCCGCGCCGCCGCGGCGGGCATCCCGCTCATCGGCTGGCACGCCGTCGCGTCCCCCGGCCCCAGCACGAGCCCCCGGCTCTTCACCAACGTCACCACCGACGTCGGCGACGTCGCCGCGATCAGCGCGCAGTGGGTCATCGCACGCTCCCACGGCGACGCCGGGGTCGTCCTCTTCACCGACGCCTCGATCCCCTTCGCCAAGCACAAGTCCGAACTGATCGACAAGGGGCTGGCCGCCTGTCCGGGCGTGCGGCTGCTGGCGTACGAGAACATTCCGATCCCGGACGCGAGCAGCCGTACCCCCCGGGACGTCTCCGTCCTCCTCGCCCGGTTCGGGAGCCGGTGGACGTACTCCGTGGCGATCAACGACCTGTACTTCGCCGACGCGGCCCCCGCCTTCCGCGCGGCCGGGAAGGCCGGGACCGGCCCGCCGTTCAACATCGGCGCGGGTGACGGCGACCCGTCCGCCTTCCAGCGCGTCAACGGCGGCCAGTACCAGGCGGCCACCGTCCCCGAACCGCTGACACTCCAGGGCTGGCAGATCCTAGACGAGTTCAACCGCGCCTTCTCCGGCCGCCCGGCCAGCGGCTATGTGGCACCGGTCCACATCGCCACGGCCGACAACAGCGAAGGGGCCACGGCCTGGAACCCGTCGGGCTTCCGGAAGGGGTACCGGGAGATCTGGGGCAGGTGACCGACGCGGCCGGCGCGGCGGCCGGCAGGAGCGGCCCGCCCGGACCACCGCTGCGTCGCCGGTGGCCCGGGACTCCTCGGTGGCCCGGGTCTCCTCGGTGCCCCGGGTCTCCTTCGGCGCGCTCCGTCACCATGCCGCAGGTCTCCTTCGCCGCGCTCCGCCGCGGGTGCCTGCCTCAGGTCTCCTTCGGCGCGGCGTTGTGCCACGGAACGAAGGCGTTGGTCAGCCCGGACAGCGACGTGCGCAGCGCGGGGTGGTGCCGCAGCAGGACGGTGACCATGCTGTTGTCGTCGATCCAGGCCATACCGGCCTTGGAGTAGACCTCGGGGGTGTAGTGGGTGGTGAAGAACCGGTCGCTGTTCAGCCGGCGCGACGCCATGAGGATGAAGATGCGGAACGCCGTGTCGCTGAAGGCGAACCCGCGCGGCAGCTTCTCCGCGTACAGCCCGACCATCAGGTCCACCTTCTCGATGTCGCCGTCGTAGAGCCGCTCGATCCGCTCGGCCCACGCCGGGTCGTGCGCCAGCTCCGTGAAGCTCTCGGCGGGCTTGAGCCGCAGCAGCCGCCGGAACTCGTTGTAGCGCGGCACGCCCAGTTCACGGGAGCGCAGGATGTCGGTGGCGGCGAGGTCCTGGAGGTGCCCGTCCGGCCGCTCGAACTCCTGGAGGAACCGGGGGAAATTGTGCAGGGTGACCAGTCCGGGGTGCAGGGTGCCGAAGCTGTAGAGCAGGTCGGCCATCTCCGTCGTCTCCAGGAACTTCAGCGCTCCGGGGCCGGAGATGTCGCGCAGGGTGCAGTGGCGCAGGGTCGTGTCGTCGGCGACCGCACGCAGGTGCCAGTCGTCGCGGATCAGCGGGTGCATGCGGTACACCGCCACGAACTCCTCGGTGAGGGCGTACGGGACGCCGTAGTGGTCCGTCTCGCCGCCGGGGATGCCGCTGACGACCTCGCTGTCGCTGATGCGCCCGAACAGGTTGTGGACGCGCTCGCCCGCGATGCCCCACCAGTTGGCGCGCAGTGCCTTGACGGTGGTGGGATGGCTGATGACGGCCGGTGTCCACTCCACGGTGTGGATCTTCGCGAGGAGCGCGGAGTTGACGAGCCGGGCGCGCTGGAACAGCTCCTCGTCGTTCCAGGACGGGTAGGCGCCGTGCAGGTGGTCGCAGATCGCGTTGTGCTCCCGGGTGAACAGGTCCTGCATCATGGCGAGGCCCAGCCAGAAGCCGGGAACGCGGGTGGGGTCCTGGGAGGCGTCGGCCGGCACGGGTGCCTGCTCGTCGTCCCACAGGTGCAGCCTGCCCAGTGCTCCGGTGCGCAGCTGGTGCTGTTCGGCCTCGTTCTTCCCGTAGATCTGGGAGGCGTCCCACCAGTGGGAGGACACGTTGACGCGGGTGTCGGGCGTACCGGCGGGTGCCTGGGGGTCACGGGTGGGGTCGTCCGGGGTCCGCATGATCCTCATGGGGGGTTCGGGCCACGGGTCGTCGTCCAGCAGGGGAACCTCCCAGGGGCGGTCCGCGGGGCTCGTGCCGTGGCTGAACCAGTCACGGATCATGAACTGGAGCCAGGCCGCGACCAGGGAGTTCACGGATTCGGCCGGGACCAGCTCGTCGCGGGTGAGCAGGGCGCGGCTGACCTCGCGCGGACTGGGCGCGGACAGCACGTCCGCGGGTGCGGCAGGGGCGATGGCCTCCAGCGGGATGTTCCGGCCGAAGCGGGTGCCGGCCATGCCCATGCGCGGCTCGCCGAGGTCGTTGTGGCTGCCGTCGGCGGTCCGGTTGACCTGATGGCTCGCGGACGGGGGCGCGGGTTCGGGCTCGTCGACCGCGGGCAGCCGGCCGGTGTCGTGCAGGTTCTCCTGCCGGAGCCGGACCCGCAGCCCGAAGAGCGTCAGCAGGCCCGCCGGCACGGGCAGTCTGTCCCAGCCGATGCGGCGGTCGACGTACTGGGCGGCGCCGGTGATGATCCGCCAGGGGAACGACGTGCGGTATCCGGCCGGGGAGCGCCGTGGGGCGCGTCGGTGCGTGCTCATCGCGATACTCCTTGGGTGGCTCCTGATCGTTGTGCTCAGGGACGGGACGGGGGCGGGGGGCGGGGACGGGGGCGGGGGTTCGGGGACGGGACGGGGGCGGGGACCGGGTGGTTCGGTCGCTGGGGCCGGGAGGCGGTGGCGCGGTCAGGCGCGGGTGGCGTCGTGGAGGATCACGTCGCTCGCCTTCTCGCTGATCATGTAGATGGGGGCGGCGACGAAGAAGCCGGGAATGCGGGGGAAGACAGAGGCGTCGACGATCCGCAGACGGTCCACCCCGCGCACCCGGAACGCGCTGTCGACCACCGCGGAAGGGTCATCGGCACGTCCCATCCGGCAGGTGCACGACGCATGGTGGCCCCAGGCCTCGTCCTGGACGAAGCGGCGGACGGCGTCGCGGCCCTCGGTCTCTTCGCCGGGCCACAGTTCCTTGAGGACCACGGCGTCGGCCCTGTGGTTCATGCGGCGGACGAACTCCACGGCGTCGGCCATCGCTTCGAGGTCCAGGCCCTCCTTGTCCGTGCCCTCGGTGAAGTAGTGGAAGTCGACCAGGGGGGTGTCGCGCGGGTCCGCCGATCTCAGCCGGACCCGGCCTCCCGTGTTGTGGGTGCGGCTCTTGAGGATGGCCCAGGTGAAGCGGTCCTTGTGGCGGGTCAGGTCGAGGGAGTAGCCGGGGCGGTAGCCCCGGAAGTCGAAAGGACCGCCGAAGATGAACAGATCTGGGGCGGCCAGGTCCGGGCGGGACTTGCGGGTGATGCCGAGGACGGCCCCGTTGGTGGTGTAGAGGCCCTTGCCGTCCTGCCACGCCCGGTAGCAGCGGTCCGGTGCGGTCCCGGGCCCGGGAGCGTGGAAGTCGCAGTCCCCGAGGAGCGGGAACGCGCGGCGCATCTGGCTGACCACACCGACTTCGTAGCGGTCCTGGAGATGCGTGCCCACCCCGTACAGGCCGACCCGCACGGGGATGCCGTGCCGTCCCAGTTCCTCCGGTGGCCCGATACCCGAGAGCATCAGCAGCTGAGGAGTGTTGAAGGCGCCGGCGGCCAGGATCACCTCGCGGGAGGCGAGGGCCCGGCGCGGCACCGCCGGCGCCGGGTCCGGCCGCGCGCCGGGATCGGCCCGGTAGGCGTGCGCCTCGTCCAGGTACTCGACGCCGGTCGCCGCGTTGCCCTCGTCCAGCAGGATCCGGGCGGCCAGCGCGTGCGTACGGACCACCAGGTGATCGGGGTGGTCGCGGCGCACGGCCCGGACGCGTTCGCGTACCGCGCTGCGGCGGCCGAGGGCCGTGGAGAGGGGGATCTGCCACAGTCCTTGCAGCGCCCGGGTCTGTACCCGCCAGTCGTTGGGGTCGACGAAGGAGCCGAATCCCTCGAGGGGGGACAGCGGCCGGTCGAGGAAGCCGGCGAGCGTGTCCTCCGCGGCGGAGACGATGACCTTGAGCAACTCGGCGTCCTGTACGACGAGTCGGGGGTCGGCCAGCGCGGTGGGCAGCCAGCCGTCGAACCCGTGCCGGGCGTCGTTGCGGTACCGGGCCGCCACGACGGGCAGGTTGCGGAGCAGCGCGGCCAGGAGCGGATTGCCGGGCAACTGCTTGGGCCGGGGCCGGTAGGTGCAGCGCTCCAGCCGCTCGAAGTACCGGCGCATGGCCGTGCTGTGCCAGCCGGCGTCGCCGGTCTCCGCCGCGATGGCGTCCCAGTCGTCGTTGTACGGATAGACGGTGATCAGCGCGTGGTGCGCGGTGCAGCCGCCGATCGCGCCGGCGCGCGGGTAGAGGACGCCCTCGCCCGGTACGAACTTGGTGTCGCGCCGTTGCTGCCGCTCGTCGCCGTAGTGCCGTACGAAGTAGTTCCAGCACTGCGCGGGGTCCTCGGAGGCGTCGGCGTGGAAGGCGGGCACCAGGTAGTTGTCGTCGTCCTCGGCGCCGCCGGCGTCCAGGAGCAGGGTGCGCATGCCCGCGGCGGCGAGGTTGGCCGCCAGCGGCCCGCCACCGGCGCCGGCACCGACGACGATGTAGTCGAAGCCCGTCTCGGTGGGCACAGCGGCCCCGGCCTCGGACGTCACGTCCGTCTCCCCTTCGGGGAGTTGGCGAGCGAGGCGGTGGCGCTGACGGCCAGGGCGGTGTTCACGGCCGAGATGAGGGTGGTCAGTACCGCGGTGTGTGGCGGGACGCGCGCATGGAGGCCGAGCATGGCCGCTGTCGCGGTGTCACTGGCGTGGATCAGGATTCCGTCGCGGAGGTCGTCGCGCAGCCGTTCGCCGCTGTGGGTCAGCAGATCGAGGCCGAGCAGGATCGTGCGGATGCCGAAGAGGCGGAAGGCGTAGACCGCGGCCGGGCTGGGCGGGTCGCGGTCGGGGTCGAACCGCCGGATGAGCAGCTCCGGTGCCAGCAGACCGGCGGCTCCGTTGAACAGTCTGATGCCGGCGAGGAGGTATGCCGGGACAGGGCGGCTGGAGGCAGGGGCCGTGGCCATGACGTCTCCTGGGAGTCTGGTGGTTCTCGCGATGACGGGACCGCCCGCTGAACCCCACGGCAAGGGAGAGGAACACCCTGGACGCACTCTTGATGACCACGCTAGGGGACCGGCTGCCCCACTGCATCTCGAGGAAACCGACGCAAGTTGAATCCGCAATGGTCGAAGAGGCACGTAATCGGACCCGCCGGTGACGGCCCCGCTCGGTGTGACCGAAAACCGCACATCGCGGAGGACGGCCATGAGAGACGGACGAGACCTTCCGGCGTCCCGGCCACGGCGTTCCGGCCACCGGGCAGCCCGGTCGGCAGACCGCGCAACGCCCTCACCGCACCTTGTTCAGGCGGCAACATTGCAGGTCCGGAGCACTTCGCGGCCGATTCGAGGGCCGTCACGCACACCACATGACGCGTCCGCCCCGACAGTTTGCCGCAATCCCCTCCGGGCGGGCGGTGCCCTGGCTAAGCTCACGCAGGCTGATGCACTGTCACTGATCTGGGGGCGGGGAATGAGGCTGCGCATCCTGGCGGACGGCGACGAGGAAGCACTCGTGGATCTTCGGTCGTGGCTGTCGGCCGACCCGGGTGCGGCCCGGTTGCCGGTCGCCACGGTCACGGGCCGTGGACCGACGATGGGCGTGCTGGAGGCCCTCGACATCGTCCTGGGCAATGCGGTGGACGTGGCCGACTTCGTGCTGGCCTATGTCGCCTGGCGCTCCGTCAGGCAGGACGAGCGGCCCGCACCGGCCGACGGCGAAGCGGGCGGGCAGCGCCTGGTGCACGGGGACAGCACCGTGGACATCGGCCACCTCACCCCTGCGGAACTGGGAGACCTGCTGCGCCGCCTGAACGACTCCGGCACCGCGGGAGCGGACGAGTGACCTCGGACGCCGGCCGGTCGCGGGCCGTCCTCTTCGGCGTCCACGACTTCCGCGAACTGCCCCGGCTGGACGGCGTCCGGCACAACATCCCCGCCCTGCTGGAGCTGCTCACCAGCGATGCCGTCGGTGGGCTGGCGGAGCAGGACTGCGGCGTCGTACCCCACGACGGGACGCAGCAGCAGATGCTGGACGCGCTGCACGACGCCACGGAGGCGGCAACCGATCTGCTGCTCGTCTACTACGCGGGACACGGCCATTTCGGTGGCCGGGACCGGTCGTTCCTCCTCGCCACCAGGGAATCCAGCGGACAGCGCCCCTACCACTCCGTCAAGTACAGCGACATCCGCGACCTCGTCTCCGGCTGTGCCGCACAGCGCAAGGTCGTCATCATCGACTGCTGCTTCAGCGGCCGGGCGCTGTCCATGTCGGACGAGCAGACCCCGACGCAGCTCGACACGGAGATCACCGGTGCCTGCGTCCTGACCTCGGCCGCCGAGACGGAACGCTCGCTGTGCCTGCCGGACGGAAGCATCTTCAGCCTGGAGCTGATCAAGCTGCTGAGTGAGGGGCTCAGCGGCGAGCTGACCGCAGGACGCCGGGGTGAACATCTCCCCCATCTCACCATGGTCGACGTCTTCAACACCCTGCACACCCGACTGCTCGGCAGGACCGTCGACGGCCTCCGGGTCCCCCAGCCCAGGATGAGCACCCGCGACCAGGGGCACCAGATCGTGCTCGCCCGGAACCGGGCGTACACCGGACCGCCGGCGCATCTCGCGGAGAGCGGCGCGCCATCGCCCGCCGAGGAACATGCATGGGTGGCCGCGACACGCGACCACCCGCTGTGGAACTACGTCACCGACGAACGCGGGCTGCCCCTGCTGCGCGAGACCGCCACCGCGCTCGTCGCCCGGGCGGCCGTCGCGACGGCACAGGACGGCATGGCGCTGAACGACGACCCATGGCACTCCCCGTCCTTCCCCGACAGGGTGGCCGAGTGGACCGACAGCCTGCTGCTCGACAGCAGCCTCCGTCCCGAGGAACTGGCGCTCACCGCCGCCGAGGTGTTCCTCCTCGTCACCCATCCCTACCTGCACGCCACCTTCTGGATGCAGAACGCCCACCGCTACAGCTCGTTCGCGCCGACGCAGCTCGCCGAGGCCCCGAGCACCGCGCCCGCCCGGCGGAGTTACGAGGTCTTCCTGCGCAACCACCCCCGCCTGGTGCGACGCGCTCTGCGGAACGACTCCCACGAGGCCGCGCGGGCCATCGGCTGGTGGCTGTTCCACCGCTGGCTCGTCCTGGAGCCGAGGCTCTACGACCCCGCAGCCGCCGAGACCCTGCTCGACCGCCTCGCCGTTCCCCTGGGGGACCGCTCCCCCAGGGAGAGGAGGCTCGTGGAGGACGTGCTGGACCCGCCGCTGATGTCCCAGTTGCTGCGCGCGCCCCAGCTCCCGGGACGGCCGGAGGGCGCCGGCGCGATGCCCCGCAGTGTGGGTATGGCCGAGACCGCACAACGGGTCAGGGCGCACCAGCTCGCGGAACTGCTGCGCATGGCCCACCTCTTCGCGATCGACCCGATCACCCTGCCGGAAGTGCTGGTGGACCACGTCGGCATCGGCTACGCCGTCGATCTCGGGGGCCTGCACAGCACGCTCGACCGCTTCCGGTGGGAGGCGAACGGGCGGGCCCGGGTGCTGAGAGCGACGTGCGACCATCTCGCCGTCGACCTCGGCCTGCGTCAGCATGCCGCAGCGATCGACGTGCTGCTGGCCCGGATCGACATCAGCAGCGGCGAGGGAGAACGGCCGCCTCTGCTGCGCAACCTGCCCCTGCACGCCACCGCCGAGCAGGTGACCCCCGCGGCCGACGCCGGCGGCCGCCGCGCGTACGAGTCGACCGAGCTGCGCTTCAGGCTGGCCGACGACCGCATCCAGGAACTGCTGATGGGTGAGCAGCTCTACGGAGATCCCGCGCTCGCCATCCGGGAGCTGTACCAGAACGCCCTCGACGCGTGCCGTTACCGCGAAGCCCGTACCCGGTACCTGAGCGCCACGCGCGGCCGGCGCATGCCGTACGAGGGCACGATCGCCTTCAGTCAGGGCGTCGACGAGGAAGGCCCGTATCTGGAGTGCCGTGACAACGGCATCGGCATGGGGGAAGTGGAACTCCGGGACGTCTTCTCGCATGCGGGCATGAGTTTCGCGGACCTGCCGGAGTACATCGAGGAGAAGGCCCGCTGGGACGAGTACGGCATCTCCATGCACCCCAACAGCCAGTTCGGCGTCGGGGTGCTCAGCTACTTCATGCTGGCGGACGACATCACCGTCACCACCTGCCGTCTCACCCCCGACGGCCTGCCGGGCGAGCATCTGCGCATCGATATCGCCGGCCCCGGCTCCCTGTTCCGCATCCAGCGCCTGGAACGCAGTCCCGACGCCTACACCAGCGTGCGCCTGCGGCTCCGCTCGGCCGACGTGTCCTCCTGCGTCGACGTGCTGCGCCGCATCCTGTGGATCTCCCCGTACGCCGTCACGGCGGGCGACGACCGGGGCGAGACCCAGAGCTGGG
This sequence comes from Streptomyces musisoli, assembly GCF_016741855.1. Lineage (GTDB taxonomy): Bacteria > Actinomycetota > Actinomycetes > Streptomycetales > Streptomycetaceae > Streptomyces > Streptomyces musisoli. The sequence continues at coordinate 149,782 of NZ_JAERRH010000006.1, forward strand.
CGGCGAACGTCCTCGGCGACCGTGCGCCGCTGGGCACTTCCGACCCGCACAAGCCGGACGCCGTGCGCGCGGAGGACACCGTCGCGGTGGCGACTTCGACGCCCGCGGTGTGGTGGTGCAGCACCGGTGGCGCCGTACTGGCCGACGGACTGTGGGCCGGACAGCGCCGTTTCGGTGCCGTGGTGAATCTGTCGGGCAGGCACACCCCGCGCCTGACCGTGGACCGGCGGCGGATCATCGACGTGGACACCGCCGAGGTCGAGCGGCTGATGCGCCAGGAGATCCCCCGTCTGCTCGCCGCCGGGGACACCGTCTTCCGGCACGACTGGCTGGCGCACGTGCTCGAAGAGAGCCCGGGCCTCGCCGACGAGATCTTCGCCGAAGCGGTGCGTTCCGGGTTCACACCGTGGCGGATCGCGGGCCGGGAAGTGGACATCACGAAGTGCGGGTACCACCCCCTGGACGAACCCCCGGCCGCCGAACTCATGCTGGGTGCATGGGCAAGCTCGACCGACACGGCCGCGATCGAACCCTTCCGGATCGGGGCCCTGGTGGATGCGGGCTTCTACCCAGGATTCGTCACCACCAAGCCCTCGACGGTGGTGCTCCCTGTTCCGTCCGACATTTATGTGCTGCGGCCCCGTTGGAACGCAGGGTCGATCGGGTCCTACGGGTTCCCGGTGTCGTGGCACCAGTTCAGAGTGAGCATCGGCCTGATAGCCGAGGCTGCCGGTAAGACGGGGTGGTCCTTCGGAGAGATCACCGCTCGCCTCGAACGACTCGGCTTCTCGCCCCCCACCACATCGGTGACGCAGCTCGAACCCGAGGACCTCCTCATCATCAGCGAACGTCTGACGGGAGACAGCCCCTGGCTGGACCCAGGTGAGCCCGTGCACCCGGCACACGTCATCGATGCCATGAAGGAGACCGGGCGTACCGGCGAGCACATCATCCGCCGCTTGACCGAACTCGGCTATCGCGTGGCCACCGATCCCATGCCCCGGCCGGGGGATCAGGACCAGTTGATCCTCAGTAGCGACCTGGACGGGCGGCAGCCCTGGCTCGCCCTGGGGACCCAGGTCAGCAATGCCCACCTGGTGCTGGCGGCCGGCAAGACGGGGTGGGCGGTCGAGGAGGTCGCCGCTCGCCTCAGGGAGTTCGGCTTTTCGACCCCCATCGCGCCCACGTCCCGCCTCGAACCCGACGACTTGCGGATCCTGAGCCGGAACACCTCCGGGCGCGCGCCCTGGATCAATCCGCGCACAACCGTGCACCCGGCGCACATCGTGCTTGCCGCGACCATGACCGGGCACACCGTCGACCATGTCGTCAGCCGCCTGACCGAGCTCGGCCACCACGTGGGCACGCTTCCCGTACCGCCCCTGGAGCCCGGCGATCTGCGTCTCCTCAGCCGGAACTGCACCGAACAGCCACCCTGGCTCGCGTCCGGTGAAAGCGTTCACCCTGCCCAGCTCGTGCGGGCCGCTTCCGCCACCGGACGCACGATCGACTACGTCTCGTCGCGTCTCGCGAGTTACGGTCTGCGCCCCTCGGCGAGGGCGCCGCAGGGGGAACCGGACGACGGCCGGCTCATCAGCCGTGATCTGGACGGTGAAGTCCCCTGGCTCGAATACGACCAGCCGGTCGGGCCCGGTCACGTCCTGCGAGCCGCCAAGGCCACGAGTCGGTCTCCGCAAGCCGTCATCGCCCGGTTGGAAGAACTCGGCTACACGCTGCATGACGGCATAGCCCTGAGCACCGATGCGGATCCCGTCGGGCCTTGAGCCGGGCAGGTGACCGGGAGTTCGCACGGACCCCGGGCGGCCGGCGGCCGGCCCGTGTGCCGGCGGCCGGCCCGTGTGCCGGCGGCCGGCCCGTGTGGACAGGCCGCCGGTGATGCGCACGGCGCGGCTACGGGGCCATCTCGTACGCGCCGGAGAGCGCCTCGACCCGCTGCCAGACCCGCTGCGTGCGCGCCTCGTCCACGACCGGCCGCCGGACCGCGCCCAGCGCCCAGTCCTGCTGCTGTCCGGTCGCCGAGTCCTTGCCGTGCAGTTCGACGGCGTGCGCGGAGAAGTCCCGGACGAGGACGGCGAAGAGTTCGTCGAGGACGTCCTCGTCGAGTCCCGTCAGGGCGGCCTGCTCCAGGACGAGCTGACCGTGCACGACGAGGGCGAAGAGCTGGCCGACCGCGAGGAGGAGGTCGAGGTCGCGGCTCTGCTCCGCGTCGGGGGCGGCCGTGGTGACGAACTCCGAGAGCGCGTCGGCCTGTTCGCGGAAGCGGGCCACGTTGGGCAGGTGCGCGTACGCGTCGAAGGCGGGCCGCCAGTCGTGGAAGCGGACCGAGCCGAGGCCGCGGGCCGGCCCCTGCCGGAACAGGAAGTCGTCGTCGGCCGCGTCGAGCCGGGTCGGCACGGCGGGGTAGTCGGCCGGGTCGAGGAGGTGGCTGCGCATGAACTTCAGGATCAGCGCCAGGTTGACGTGGACCGTGCCCTCGAGCTTCGGCAGACCGCGGATCTCCACGGCAGCCTGGCCGAAGTAGTTGTCCTTCTCGAAGCCCTTGGCCGCGATGACGTCCCACATCAGGTCGATGACCTTCTCGCCCTCCGTGGTCACCTTCATCTTCGTCATCGGGTTGAAGAGCAGGTAGCGGCGGTCGTCGGGGCCGGCGGAGCGGAAGTAGTCGACGGCGCGGTCGCTGAAGTGCTTCATGCCGACGAGCCGGACGTACGCGTCGGTCAACTCGCGCCGCACGTGCGGGAAGGCGGTGACCGGGCGGCCGTAGAGGACGCGGTTGTGGGCGTGGGTGACGGCCTCGTACATCGCGTGTTCGCAGATGCCTATCGACGCGGTGCACAGGTTGAACTTGCCGACGTTGACGGTGTTGAGGGCGGCGTCGAAGGCGGCGCGGCCGGTGTGCAGGACGTCCTGGGCCGCTACGGGGTAGTCCTCCAGGCGGAACTCGCTGACGAACTTCGAGGAGTCGACGACGTTCTTGACCAGGTGGTAGGCCGGGTGACGGCTGTCGGCGGCGAAGAACACGTAGCCGTCGGGGCCCTCGACGTCGGTGCGGCGGCCGAAGACGGAGACGAGTCCGGCGGCGTTGCCGTTGCCGATGTAGTACTTGGAGCCGGTGGCGCGGAAGCCGCCGTCGCCGTCGGGCTCGAGCAGCATGTCGGTGGAGTAGATGTCGGCGCCGTGCGTCTTCTCGGACAGGCCGAACGCGAACACCTCTCCCTGGGCGAGGAGTTCGGCGGCGCGGGTGCGGGCGGCGGCGTTGTCGCTCTGCCAGACCGGGCCGAGGCCGAGGATCGTGACCTGCCAGACGTACCAGTAGTCGAGCCCGTAGAAGCCGAGGATCTCGTTGAGCGCGGCGATCCGGGCGGTGTCCCACCGCTTGTCCGGTTCCGTCTCCCCCGCGGCGGACGACGGGGTCAGAAAGGTGGCGAAGAGGTTCTCCTTCGCCGCGAAGGCGAGGAAGTCGCCGAGCCAGGCGCGGGTGCGGTAGTCCTCGATCAGCCGCCGCTTGCCGCGCTCCTCGAACCAGTCGACGGTGGCACGCAGCAGGCGGCGCGTCTCGGGGTCGAAGTGCGCGGGGTCGTACGTGCGCGGGTTGAACAGCAGCTGGTCGGCCATGGGTGTGACGCCTTTCGGCTGGTGGACGGGTGGGATTCGGGAGGTCGGACGGCCGGGCGGGCCGGCGGCCGGCGCGGAGGCGGTCAGCGGCCCGGGCCGAACCGGGCCAGCGTGGCGAGCACGTCGTCGAGCCAGTCGATCATCATGCGCTCGTACGCGATGCCGCCGCGCAGGACGGCGTGCTGGAGTTCTCGTTCCGCGTCGAGAGGCGCCTGCGCACCGGCCGTGGGCGCCTTCGGCCCCGTGAAGTCCCGTGCCTGTCCTGCGAGGTAGTGCGCGAGCCGGTCCCGGTGTGCCTGCCGGTGCCGCTCCACTTCGCGGATGAGGGCGGTCGGATCGTCGAAGGCGGCGCCCCGGATCTTCACGGCCAGGTCGTGGCGGACGCTCTCCGGCTCGATCGGGTCGTGCAGCCAGGAGGACAGCGCGGCCCGGCCGAGATCGGCGACGGAGTACTCCTTCTTGTCCGGCCGGCCCTGCTGGGGGACGTCCCGGGCGTCGACCCAGCCGTCGTCCTCCATGCGCTTGAGCACGCGGTAGATCTGCTGGTGGGTCGCGGTCCAGAAGTAGCCGATGGACCGGTCGAAACGCCGGGCCAGCTCATAGCCGGAGGCCGGCTTCTCCAGGAGCGACACCAGGATCGCGTGTTCGAGCGCCATGACACCGATCCTTCTATGCAACTCGTTGCATAGCAAGCACCGCCCGCCCCGATGCGACGCGGCTCACCCCGCGGCCGGCTTCCGCTCCCGGTGGCGGAACCTCGGTCTCCCTGCGTCGGTGTCCCTGCTTCGGTGTCCCGGCGCCCGGGTCCCCGGCCTCCGTGGCAGCGCCTCGACGGCAATGCCCCCCGGGGCGGATCGGCTCCGGGTGACGACCGATCCGGGGGCGATCGCGTGTGCGGTTGTCGTCCGTCGTAGGGCACGGGATGCTGAAGGGGGCACGAAGGGAAGCGGTGTCATGGATCGTTTTCCGCATGCGGCCAACGTCGACTTCCGTAGTCCTTTGGACCTCTCCAAGGCCGCCGCCGCGGTACTGGACGCCGAAGGCCGCGTTTGCGGGTGGGGATCCTCGGCCCAGCGCCTCCTGGGACACGCGGCCGAGGATGTGCTCGGCCGGCCTGCCGCCCGGCTGCTGGCGGCGGGCCACGGGCCGAGGCTGTCCGCCCTCTGCAAGGCGCGCGAGCCCCGCAGCACGGTCCTGGACCTCGGCTGCGGCGACGGACGCACCCTGCGCGCCGCCGTGACGTTCAGCCCGCTCGCGCACCAGGGCGCCGCCGCGACCGTCGTCGTCGCGACCGCCCTGGAGACCCTGCGCTGCTGGGAGCTCCAGCTGGCGATGCTCCAGGGACTGGCGACCGAGTCGTCCGTGGGCCTGACGATCTTCGACAACGACGGGCGGGTCGTCTGGGCGAACGTCGCCACCGATCTGGAGCTCGCGGGGATCGCCCAGTACATAGGCCGGCCGGCCGCGGACCTCTTCCCCGAGGGGGAGTTCATCTCCCGTCACCACCCTCCGGACGAGGACCAGATCATGGAGCACGTGCTGACGACGGGGGAACCCATCACGGGCATGCACTACCGCGGGCGCGCCCCCGCCGATCCGGTGCGCGAGCACGTGTGGTCCTGCTCCTACCACCGGCTGGTGGACGCCCGGGGCGAGCCCCTGGGGCTGTTCGAGGAGTCACTGGACATCACGGAGCGCTACCGCGCCCAGGAACGTCTGTCCCTGCTCGTGCGGGCGGGTAAGCGCATCGGTGCCTCGCTGGACGTACGCCGCACGGCCGCGGAGCTGGCCGACGTGGCCGTACCGCAGCTGGCCGACGAGGTGCTGGTGGACCTGCCGCCGGCGGTCATCGAGGGACGGCAGCCGCCCACGGGCTCGGCGCCGGGGCACAGTCTGCTCCGGATGCACGGCCGGACGTCGGAGGAGTTCCGCACCAGTCCCGTCTCCTACCCGCCGTCGTCACCGCAGGCGCTGAGCCTGGCCACCAGCCGCCCCATCGTCGACGCGTCCCCGCCCGAGGCACGGGGCGGGACGCGAACGGGGGCCTCGCACTCCTGCCTCTTCGTCCCGCTGCTCGCCCGCGACGCGGTCCTGGGCCTCGCCACCTTCCGGCGCAGCAGCAACCCCGACCCCTTCGGCGCCGAGGAGCAGACACTCGCCGTGGAACTGGCCGAGCGCGCCGCCGTCGGCATCGACAACGCCCGCCGCTACACCAGCCAGCACGCGGCGGCCCTGGTCCTCCAGCGGAGCCTGCTGCCGCAGCACCTGCCCGAGATGAGCGCGGTCGACGTGGCGTACCGCTACCTGCCCGCCGACAGCCGCGTGGGCGTGGGCGGCGACTGGTTCGACGTGATCCCGCTGTCCGGTGCCAGGGTGGGCCTGACCGTCGGCGACGTGGTGGGACACGGCGTGCACGCGGCAGCGACCATGGGCCGGCTGCGTGCCACCGTGCGGACTCTGGCCCTGCTGGACCTGGACCCGGCCGAGCTGCTCACCCGGCTGGACGACCTGGTCGCGCAGGACTCGGGGTCCGAGGCGGACGACGGACTGAGCGACGAGACGCTCGGCGTGACCTGCCTCTACTCGATCTACGACCCGGTCAGCGGCCGGTGCGTCTGGGCGAGCGCGGGCCATCCGCCGCCGATCGTGGCCGACACGAACGGCGCGGTTGCCTTGTCCGCGCTGGCACCGGGACCGCCCCTGGGGCTGGGCGGCCTGCCCTACGAGAACGTCGAGCTGAACTTGTCCAACGGCAGCGTGGTGGCGCTCTTCACCGACGGCGTCGTGGAGGACCGGCGCACCGACATCGACAGCGGGATCGACCGCCTGTCCCAGGTCCTCGCCTGGCAGCGGTGCCCGGTGGAGGAGCTGTGCGACCGGGCGCTGTCGGCCCTGCCGCCCGGGCCGCAGGCGGACGATGCCACCCTGCTGCTCGTCCGCACCCGGCGTCTGGGCACCGAGCGGGTAGCGGACCTGGAGCTGCCCCCCGACCCGGCCATGGTGGCGCACGCCCGCACGCTCACCGAGCGCCAGCTGACGGAGTGGGACCTGTCCGAGCTGTCGTTCACCGCCGCACTCGTGGTGAGCGAGCTGGTCACCAACGGCATGCGGTACGCCACCGGGCCGGTGATGCTCCGGCTGATCAGGGACCGCTGTCTGCTGTGCGAGGTCTCCGACAACGCGCACACCGCACCGCACCTGCGGCGGGCACGCCGGGACGACGAGGGAGGCCGCGGCCTGTTCCTCGTCGCCCAGGTCTCCCAGCGCTGGGGGACGCGGTACACCTCGTCCGGCAAGACGATCTGGGCCGAGCTGGCCCTCCCCTAGGGGCCGCCGTACCGGTCGGTCCCTGCCCCGCCGTACCGGTCGGTGCTGCCGGACGGCCTGTCAGGGCAGGGTCCAGAACCGGACCGTGACGAGGTAGAAGACCACCGCCCACAAGGCCACCACCGCCGCGACGACACCGAGGCCACGCAGGTCGGTCCTGGCCGCCGGTTCGTCCGGCGGTGGCCGCAGCCATCGCCCGAGCAGCGGGTTCACGTAGTAGGGCATCGTCAGGAAGCTCATGATGAAGCTGGACAGCAGGTTGCCCACGAGCAGGCCGATCCAGAGCCGCATGTGCAGCGGGGACAGGGCGAGGGTCAGCAGCACGACGGTCGGGTACAGGCCGACCCAGATGGCGAGGGAGGTCCTGGTCTCGGAGGGCGGCGGCGGCGCCTCCTTGCCGTTGCCCTCGAAGGCGAACCAGCTGCCGAACGAGTTGTCGATCGTGCGCAGTTTGAACTCGTTGAACTTCTCGCCCTCGGCCAGGACCTCCCGCCGCTGGGGCGACGTCAGCCAGGCGTCGAGGTGTTCGGCGCTGTCGTAGCGGTACAGCGTGGTCCATTCCTCCTGTAGCCCCTCGATGGGGCGGAACAGCTCGGTTCCGCGGAACCCCTCGAACTTGCTCTCCTCCTCGACCAGGCGGTGCTGCCAGGCGAGGAAGTCGTCGACCTGGTTCGCCAGGACGCGGTGGGTGACCACCACGGTGACCAGCGGATCCAGTGACTGGGTGCCGCTGCTGACCACCTGCTGGGTCGCCGGCCCGTCGAAGTACTTGGCGCCGACGTCGAGATACGTCTGCCTGGTCGCGCTGTTGATCCACGCCTGGAGATGCGGCACCGAGTCGAAGCGGTACACGACGACCCAATCGGGTTGCAGCGGTGTCGGCGGGGAGATCTCGGCGCCGAGGAACCCGGGGTAGTAGGCGGCCGCGGCGTTGAGGTCCTCCTGCCACTTCTCGAACTCCTGCGCTCTCCCGGGCAGGACCTTCTGGCCGATGATCGCGGTCGCCGCGGCGGCTACGTTCTTCCGGGTGTCCATGGTGCCTCACCCCGTCGACACCGACTGCTCCGCGGGGAGTCGGCCGTAAATGCGTTCCGGAGTCAGCGGCAGCGCCCGGTAGCGGACGCCCGTGGCGTCGTGCACCGCGTTCGCGAGCGCGGGGGCCACCGGGTTTATGCAGCACTCGGCCATCCCCTTCGCCCGCATCGGCCCCACCGAATCCGCCGAGCCCACCAGGAGGACCTCGGTCCGGGGGATGTCGGCGTAGGTGGGGATGCGGTAGTTGCGGAGGTTCGGGTTGGACATGACGCCACTGTCGTCGACCTGGTGGTTCTCGGTCAGCGCGAACCCGATCCCCTGCGCGACACCGCCCTCGATCTGCCCCCGGACCTGCACCGGGTTGATGATCACGCCGGCGTCCGCCGCGTGCACGCTGTACAGGATCCTTATCTCACCCGTCACGCGGTGCACGGCGACCCGGAACCCCTGGGTGTTGGAGGTGACGCTGCGGGGCGAGCCGTACGCCTTGCGTGCGGCGGTGAACCGGATCCCACGTGTGCGGGCCAGGGAGACGAGTTCGGCCAGCGACACCCGCCGGTCCCCGCACACGACACCGTCGCCGTCCATCGTGCACATCACGACATGGACGCCCGTGTGCGCCGCGGCGAACTCCAGGATGCGGTCGCGTACGGCGCCGGCCGCCCGCAGGACGGCGTTGCCCGCCACGAACAGGCCCGCGCTCGCGAAGGCGCCGGTGTCGAATCCCGTGCGGTCGGTGTCGGACTGCACCAGACGGATCCGGGACGGCGTCGTGCCCAGCTGATCGGCCGCGATCTGGACGTGGGCCGTGGAGGTTCCCTCCCCGAACTCGACGGTCCCGACGGCGAGTTCGTAGATGAGATCGTCGCCCAGCGTGACCCAGGCCTCGGAGAGGTGATCCGTCGGGGGCGCGGTCTCGTGCAGGGAACCGGCCACACCGGTTCCGACGAACCACTCGGCGCCGGGCGGCGGCCGGCCGGCCGTACGGGCCAGGGCGTCGTCCACCAGGTCGATGCACTTGGCGAGTCCGTCCTCGCTGAAGACCACGTCGTCGGGGCCGTCGTGCAGGGCGACCAGGGGGTCCCCCGGCCGCACGATGTTGCGCCGGCGCAGTTCCAGCGGATCGATGTGCAGGGCGCGGGCCAGTTCGTCCATCGCCGACTCCACGGCGAACGCCGGCTGCGTCATCCCGTATCCCCGCAGCGCCCCGCTCGGCACGGTGTTCGTGTAGACGGAGTACGCGTCGTATTTCTTGTGGGGGCAGCGGTAGATCATGACGGCGGCTCCGCCCGCGTACACCGTTTCGCCACCGTGGTTGCCGTAGGCGCCCGTGTTCGACACGTTGCGCACCTGGAAGGCGGTGAGCGTTCCGTCGGCCTTCGCGCCGAGCTTGACCGTCAGGGTCATCGGATGGCGTGGCGAGGCCGTGGTGAACTCCTCTTCACGGGTGAACTCCAGGCAGGTGGGCCGCCCGGTGTCCAGGGTGGCGAGCGCGACCAGGTCCTCCGTGATCACCTCCTGCTTGCCGCCGAATCCGCCGCCGACGCGCTTGCAGAACACCCTCAGCCGGTCCGGGCGCAGCGCGAACAGGTACTCCAGTTTGACCTTCGCGATCCACGGTGACTGCGAACTGGTGCGGACGTTCAGCCGGCCGTCCTCCATCCAGGCGATCGAGCCGTGGGTCTCCAGATGCGCGTGCTGCACGCGGGGTGAGAAGTAGGTGCCTTCGTGGATCACGTCGGCCGCGGCGAAACCCGCGTCGACGTCGCCGATGTGCGAGTGGAGTTCGACGAGGATGTTGTGGACGGGGTCGCGGACGAAGGGATCGTCGGAGCCGTGCAGCTGCGGCGCGCCGTCGGCCATCGCCGCTTCCGGGTCGAACACCGCCGGCAGCACCTCGTACTCGACCGCGAGCCGTCGGCAGCCCTCCTCGGCCGCACCGACCGTGTCGGCCAGGACCGCGGCGACGCGCTGGCCGGCGAAGCGGACGGTGTCGTCGAGGATGTAGGTGTCGTCCGGGTCGACCAGGTGGTCGGTGTGGATGGCCGTGGTGAAGCGTCTGCGGGGTACGTCCTGCCAGGTGTAGACCCGGTGCACGCCGGGCACCGCGAGGGCCGCGCTCTTGTCGACCGACAGGATCCGCGCGTGTGCGTGGGGCGAGTGCAGCACCTTGAGGTGCAGCATGCCGTCGATCTGCGTGTCCATGGTGAACTCGGCGTGCCCCGTCACGACGTCGTGCCCCGCGGGCGCGCCGACGCTCGTCCCGACGGCCCTGCCCGGTGCGGCCGTCTCCACCGCACCGACGCCCTTCACGGCGTCCTCGATCGCCCGGTATCCGGTGCAGCGGCAGAGGTTGCCCTTCAGCGCCCGGGGCAGATCCGCCTTCTGTGCCTCGGTGAAGGTCGCCGACGTCATGATCATCCCTGCGGTGCAGAAACCGCACTGGAACCCCGGGGCGTCCTCGAACTGCCGCTGCATGGGGTGCGGGGCGCCGGGGCGTCCGAGGCCCTCGATGGTGGTCACCTCCCGGCCGTCCGCACGGAACGCGGGGGTGATGCAGCTGTGTACCGGTGCGCCGTCCAGCCACACCGTGCAGGCGCCGCAGTCGCCCGCGTCGCACCCCTTCTTGACGCCGAAGTGGCCGAGTTGGCGCAGGAAGGTGCGCAGGCACTGGCCGGGGGCCGGCTCCCGGTCGAATTTCCTGCCGTTCACGAGGTAGCTCATGCCAGGTCCCCAGCCGTGAGTTCGCGGCGGATCTCCTCGGCGAAGTACCGTGTCAGATGCCGACGGTGGTCAGGGGTTCCGTTGGGATCGGCGAACCAGACGTCGGCCGGGACGGCGTCGATGCTCTGCCGCAGGGTGCGGGCGTCGGGCAGCGAGTCGAAGGCCATGCGGACCGGCCGCGTGGTGCCGGCGGTGACGGTGAGGAGCAGGTCGTCCGCGCCCAGCCGTTGCGTGCCGACGAGGAACACCGTCGAACGGCCGAGCCGGGTGAGCGTGAAGCGGCGGTGCGCGGTGCGTTTGCGCAGCGCGTGTTCCGGGACGGTGACGCGCCGGAGGATCTCCCCGGGAGCGAGGACGTTGCGGTGGTCGCCGGCGACGAAGTCGAGGGCGTCGACGAACCGCACGGACCCGTCGGGGGCCCAGAGTTCGTACCGCGCCTCCAGCGCGACCGTCAACGTGATCATCGGGCCGGCGGGCAACGACAGGCAGATGTTGCCGCCCACGGTCGCCGCGTTCCAGACCTTGAACGAGGACAGGAATGCCTCGCAGCTTTTCCGGAAGAGAATTCCGGCGGTCCAGCCTTCCGGCCACGGGAAGACGTAGAGGTCGCGAATGGTGCATGTGGCGCTGATCTCCAGGCCCTCGCCCGTCGGGACAAGGGGCTCCCAGGGCAATGCCGTCAGGTCGATCAGCCGTCGCAGGTCCGGCTGCTCCGTGGAATAGAGCCAAGTTCCGCCTGCGAGCCAGGCGTCGCCCTCGTGCCAGTCCCCGCCTGGCCGCTCGGACGGCCGCCGGATTACTTCGGTGATGGTGTTGAGGTCCATGAAAACCGACCTACGGGAGAACGGACCCGCAAAATACAACTGTGCCCCGCGACTGCTGGACTTGTTCTCCGCAGACCGGGCGATTATCGGCCGTTATTCCCCCCGGCGTTCGACCGAAAGGCGAGGGACCGGCGGGCACAGCACTTTTCTCACACTTTATCGCAGCACACGGGCGACGGCCCGAGGGCGAGGAAAGCCGAGAGTAATCGACCCGCTCCCGACAGTCACTTGGCGTTCATCGGGTCTCCTCCCGGTCGAGGCCGGCCGCCTCGGCGGTCGCCGCTGATCGGCTCCGGCGCAAGCCGTTCAGGGCCGGAACCGGGTGCCCCGCGGCGGCGTCTCTGCCGCCGCAAGTGGAGAGCACCGTCGGCACCGACCATCTGAGGGAGCTTCCGCGATGACCTGGAGAACTTCGAGAACCTGGCAAACCTGGAGAACCTGGAGAACCTGGCGAGCACTGATCGCGAGTCTGGCCGTGCTCGTCGGCCTGACCGCCGCCGGAACGTCACCCGCCTTCGCCGGCATAGACGCCCGGGATCCCCACATCGACCAGCACTGCGGCACAGACACCATCGGGAGCGGTACGACGACCATCGCCGTACCCGTGGACCGGCTCAGCGTGAACCTGGAAGCCATCGGGCACGACCCCGCCGGGTCCAAGATCACCGTCGTCTACACCATCCCCGGAACCAGCAAGTACGGCACCCTCTTCGGCCAGTACGACCCCGTCAGGGGAAACGCCACCTTCAACTACACGATCGACTACCCACCCGCGGACTCGACGCTGAGCATCAGTTTCGAGATCGCCTGGACCGACGGCACCTACTACAGCAACACGCTGACCCAACCCCTGCTCCACTGCACGCGGGACAACCCGAGCGAGGCCGACAAGAGGTGGTGGCCGGACTTCGCCCCCACCACCGTGTTCCAGCAGTGCACCACCGTCGGCAAATGGCCGTTCTCCGTCCGCGCGGTGGACGTGACCGTGCACCGCTCGCACGACGGGCCCGGCCTCGCGGGGATGCAGGTCTGGACCGACTACTGGATCCCTGGCAAGAAGGGCTACACCTCGGGAGCGTCCGGCGTCACCGATCCCACCGGTGACGCCTGGCAGACGTTCAGGCTGGTCGCCCCACCCACCGGCGCCGAACTCGACATCCTGTCGAGCTACCGGGACTCCTACCCCTTCACCTACCCCGTGCACACCTGGGTTCCGATCGCCTGCTGACCGGACGGAGCGACCGGGGCGTGCCCCTCCTCGGCCCGGTGAGCCACCCACCGGCACCCGAGCCGGATACTGCCCCAGGAGGAAACGTCCCTGACCGGGCAGGAGCGCGAGACGCCCGGCCATCAGGGAAGGAGCTGCCGGTGACAACGCCCGTCCCGGCCGCAGTGACGATCAGCCGCCGTAAACACCGGGGCCCGGGCGACGGCGGTGGGGATCACCGTCGTCGTCCGGGCCGGGGCTTGCAGATCAGGCGGTGCGCCTGAGCGGGGGTGCGCCGGAGCGCGGGTGCGCGTCAACGCGGGTGTGCCTGAGTGGGGGTGCGCTGAGTGGGGGTGCGCTGAGTTGCCGGTGCGCTTGGCGCCGGTGCGTCGCGGGTGGCGCGTGCGTGCGTCAGGCGACCTTGACCGCGCTCCAGGCGGCCGCCACCGTGGCGTACTCGGGGCTGGAGGCGCCGTACAGGTCCCTGGCCGCGTTCAGGGTCGCGGTGCGGGCGCCCTTGTAGTCCGTGGTGGAGGTCATGTAGACGGTCAGCGCCCGGTACCAGATGGCGGATGCCTTCTTGTTGCCGATGCCGGTGACGGTGGAGCCGTTGCAGGTGGGGCTGTTGTAGGAGACGCCGTTGATGGTCTTGGCGCCGCTGCCCTCGCTCGCGAGGTAGAACCAGTGGTTGCCGACGCCCGAGGAGTAGTGCACGTCGAGCCGGCCGACCGACTTCGACCAGCAGTCGGCGGAGCCGCCGTCCAGGGACGGCTTGTCGAAGCGGCGCAGCCACGGCGGGGTGGACTGGTCGCTGAAGAGGTAGTCGGGGGTGTCGACCGGGTTGTTCGCGTACCACTCGACCATGGTGCCGAGGATGTCGCTGGTGGCCTCGTTCAGGCCGCCGGACTCACCGCTGTAGCGCAGGTTGGCGGTGGCCGAGGTGACGCCGTGGGTCATCTCGTGGCCCATGGTGTCGAGGTCCACCTGCTCGGGGTCGTTGGTGCCGTCGCCGTCGCCGGTCAGCATGCAGAAGCAGGTGTCCGACCACTGGGCGTTGTCCCAGTTGGTGCCGACGTGGACGAAGACGGTGGCGCCGCGGCCGTCGTTCTTGATGCCGTTGCGGCCGAAGGTCGTCTTGTAGTAGTCGAAAGTCTCCGCGGTGTTGACGTGTGCGTCGACGGCGGCGGTGGAGCGGTCGGTGGAGAACTTCCTGCCGTCGCCCCAGGTGTTGTCGGCGTCGGTGAACAGGGTGCCGGAGGAGCTCTTCACGGACGAGGACGAGAGGTTGTGCGCGTCCTTGGTGATGTGGCCGCGCACCGGGTCGATCAGGGCGAAGGTGCCGTCGGCCTGCTGGGTGGTGTCGATGCCGACGTCACCGGTGTACTCGGAGTGGCCGGTGCCGGTGGCCTCGCGCTCGGCGTCGTAGTTCTCGATCGCCGCGCCGGTGGTGGCGTCGGTGACGAAGACCCTACCGTGCGGCTGGCCCTTGTCGCCGAGGCCCTGCACGGTGGTGCGCCAGGCCAGGCGCGGGGTGCCGTCGGCGGCCCACACGACCAGCTCGGGGGTGGCCTTGGCGTTGCGTACCAGCCCGTGCGAGCGCTTCAGGGCGCCGGCCGCGGTGCCCTTGGCGCCGACGTGGGGAACGACGGACTTGAGCGCCACCGTGTGGGCCTTGGCGCGGGTGGATCCCTTGAGCGAGCCGTCGGCCTTCTGGTGGACGACGAAGTCTCCGCCGACGACGGGGAGGCCGCGGTAGGTCCGCTCGAAGCGGACGTGCTGGGTGCCGTCGGCGTCGATGACGACGTCCTTGACGTGGAGCTTCTGGCCCGCGCCGAAACCGAAGGCGCCGGCGTGCCGGGTCACGTTCGCCTTGGCCTGGGATATCGCCGTGTCGCGGTCGGAGTTGCCGTGCTGCACCGCATGGGGCTGCGAGTACGCCGGTATGGCCATCGCTCCTGTGGTGATGACGCCGGCGGCGACCATCGCGGAAAGGGCAAGAAGAGGACGGGGCATGACGGGGTGATTCCTTCGCTCGTCGTGGGGTGACGACGTCCTGGGACGTTGACGCGAAGTGTTCACCAGGTGACATGTGCCTGACGTGACTCCATCTGGGATATAACGGCGGAGCTATAGGGGATCGGGGTCCGGGCGCCGGCCGGTCACCTGCTCTCGCCGAGGGCGAACTGCTCGCCGCCGTCCTCCCACCAGGCCAGATACCGCGGCCGCTGCCGCACCAGCGACAGATAGGCGGCCAGCAGACGCGCGCTCGCCGCGTCGGCAAGCTCGGGCGGAACCGATTCGGTGTTCCAGGCGAGGAGCAGCCGCCGGTGCAACGGGACGTCCACGAGCGGCCGTTGCACCGTTCCCTGGGGTGAGACGTCGGCGGTCGGCCATACGCCGCAGACGGCGCGCCCGCCGGCGACCAGGATCTGCGCCACGGACAGGTCGGGGGTCACATGGGTGATACGCGGAGTGAATCCCGCCGACTGGCAGGTGAGATGCAGGTACGCGTGGACACCGCTCTCGTCGGCCTCCGGCATGACCCACTCCTCGCCCGCCAGCTCATGGAGGCCGACCCTCTCCTGGCGAGCCAGCGGGTGGTCCTCGGCGAGCAGGACGAAGACCGGCTCACGGAGCAGCGTGCGTGTCGCCACCGACTCGCCGACCGGAAGGGGGAAGCCGGGGAACTCGCCGAACACCGCGATGTCGCATTTCGACAGACTCAGCGACTTCACCAGACTGCGCACCGAACGCCGGGCATCTATGGTGAGCCGGCGTTCCGGTACGAGTTCGAAGAGGGCTGAGACCAGCAGGGACACCAGGGGGCCGGCGGTTCCGCCCGCCCTCAGAGGGGTGGCGGCCTCCCGGTCCGCCTCGGCCGCCGCTCGCGCGTACTCGCGCAGCCGGTCGAAGCCGACGACGAGGTCACGGGCGCAGCGCAGGACGTACTGACC
Organism: Streptomyces musisoli; assembly: GCF_016741855.1. Classification (GTDB taxonomy): domain Bacteria; phylum Actinomycetota; class Actinomycetes; order Streptomycetales; family Streptomycetaceae; genus Streptomyces; species Streptomyces musisoli. The sequence goes on from NZ_JAERRH010000006.1 coordinate 165,489, forward strand.
GTTCTCGTTCGGCGTCACGCCGTCGACACTGCGGGTGAAGAGCGGGCCGCCCAATTCGTGTTCTATCCGCTTGAGCTGAGCGCTCGTGGCCGGCTGGGAAAGCTGGAGCCGTGCGGCGGCCTTGCGGATGCTGCCGGACTCGGCAACCGTGAGAAGGACACGGAGGTGCCGGAATTCGAGGTGCATGGACATCCCCCGCTCAGCGCGGAGGGACCCGTACACCCCCCGTGACCAGCAGAACCTTCTGCCCGGGGGCATGGTGACCAAGAATCCGATGGACTCGTGAGGGGTGGCAACCCCCAGACGGTAAAAACCTGCGCCCGAACGCCGGGACGTCCCGCCGACATCACGTCATGAATCCCCACATCCCATTACCTTTCACACGGCCGTCCTCGCCACTGGCAGCCCCTTGGGCTGACGAGGACCCACACATTCACGCCACGCGTGCCAGCAGGCAGGCGACACGGGCACACACCGGCCCGCCACACCGCGCACCACGAAGCAGCTTGGCGTTTCAGTACCGCACCACCGACATGAGCCACCGGATCACCCGGCGCGAGAAGCTCCGGCAGGAACGACTCGATGCCTACTCCGCCTACGCCGGCGCGCCTTGGTGAACTACCGAGGCTGCCTGGTTCACCTCTGGCTCCTCGAGCACGAGCAGCCACCACCGGAGGACCCGGAAGCAGTCCGCGTTCGCTCCTACGGCCTGCGCTCCGCTGGCGGATCGAGCACGACTACCGCGAGCTCAAACACAGCCTGGGCCTGGACCGCTTCGAGGGCCGCACCTGGCGCGGCTGGCACCACCACATGTCTCCCTCGTCACCGCCGCCCAGACCTTCCTCACCCTCCGGTGGCTCAACCCAGACGCCGGCCTGACCCTCCACCAAGTCCTCGACGCTCTCCAGGACTGCTGAGGTGCTGGACCGGCACCTGCACCACCTGCGGCCCGACCCCTGCCGACCAGCAGAAGAAGAACCTAACGAAGCGCTACTGGAGCTGGGTCTCTCAAACCGATCACACCAGCAGCACAAATGCGGCTATCGTCCAGACATGGATGATTCCCTCTCGTTTGAGAGCTTCTACGAGGGCGCCAAGAAGGTCGCGCACCGGGCAATGGAAGACCACGGGCGCGGTGAGTACGACGAATTCGCACTCCACGCTGGAGTTGCGATCGAGCGGCTCGCAAAGGCCGTCCTGGTCTCGAGGAATCCGATCTACATCATTGAGGTCAGGGGCAATGTCAGCACAGACATGCTGTTCCACATGGGCGGCCACCGAGAGGCGAAGAAGATCCGCACGATCGGGGCGTCAGAGGCCATTGCTCGCCTACGAACCCTGGAGGTCCTCGCTCCAGACAAGGGTCTGGACGCGCTCATCGATGTACGGAACGGCGTAGCCCACACAGGCAGCGGGGACGAGGCAAAGGCGTTCCTGCCGACCCTCGCCGAGACCGTCGAGACAATGCTGAATGACCTTGGAGGTCCGCTAGACGCCTTCTGGGGTCGGTGGACGGCCACTGCCCGCATGGCCGTAGACAACAGGCGCAGCGAGGTCTCTCGGGACGTTCAGGTCCGGATCGGGCAGGCGAGGCATCGTTACGATGATCGGTTCTCCAACCTCCCTGACCACGTTCAGGAGCGCCTCAAGATCGAGCAGCTACGGCTGAAAAGCTTTTCCGTGGGCCAAACGAGGGACGGTCTCCAGATCGGCAGTAGCGAGAGGTGTCCCGCCTGCGGAAGCGCCGGCCACGTTCTCTCAGTGAACCAGGGCACACCAGAAAATCCGGACTTCGCGGTTGTCGCACTGCGTTGCTCCATGTGTCACCTTCAGCTCGCCACACGAGATGAGCTTGTGGCGGCTGGCATCGATGTCGAAAGTACCGACGAGCAAGTGGCACGCAAGGCCACGGAATTCTTCGGTGGTCTGATGCCATCGGAAGCGACGCTTCAGGCGATGGTGGAGCAGTACCTGAACGACGACTTTGACGATTTGGACTGATCACCCAAGGCCCCGCCTCTCGGCCTGGGCCTTGGCATACCCCCACAGCGTCGGACCTCCCTGCACCCACCCCTGCAGGCCATCGCTCGACGGCTGCCGCAAAGCGGCCGGCAGGCCGTCTGCCCCCCGTCATGTTTTCTGCGGTCCTGCAAGAGGGCCGCTGGCCTCCGAGGCCAGCATGGCTGGTCCCCCATGTCGAACGCATGACCTGGGGGGGGGTGGTGTCACCGGGCCCGAGAGGCGCCGTTGGAGACGCTGATGAGAGGTCCGACCACCGCCTGGCCCGGCGCAATGTCCGGCCGCTTGCGGGCGGCAGGTCTGCATAACGTGGATGCGCGCACGACGCCAACGCCCAGGCCAGCACGCATGACATCCGTTCGGGAGGACGGCTTGAACGACAGCGACGAGATAGGCGTCTTCCTCGGCCTGGATGTCGGCAAGACCGCCCATCACGGGCACGGCCTCACCCCGGCCGGGAAGAAGGTCTTCGACAAGCAACTGCCCAGCACCGAACCGAAGCTGCGGGACGTCTTCGAGAAGGTGACCGGCTGGACGACAGGGTGCGGATCACCGAAGTCAGGGGCCCGGCCTCTTCCCCGCGCCGGGCGCCGCCATGATGTGAGGGCGACCAAGTCGTCGCTGGCGGTCCAGTAGGCACGGCAGGCCTTCAGCTCAGGGCGGAGGCCGTGTCGGCCTGATTCCTTGTCGGCGAAAGATGCGGCGTCGGCCGGCCCCTCGGACTCGGGTCGAGGTGCTGGGGGTGTCAGGACACGCAGGCAGCGGCGGCGCTGGGCAACAATTCGCTCGGCGGCCACGCTCTAGTTGTGCTGATGGCATCAAAGTCATGGTGATCACCGGTACTGCCACCCGCCCACACCGCAGCGAGCGATGCGCTGTTTCCGCTGCTCGGGCAGCCCGACGTTGGCCGTCCGGGGCGACAGAGGGCCGCGACCTCAAAGCCGCATCCGAGTCCGATCAACAATGCGTCAGCCGGATTCGGCCGAGCCTCCGGGATACACCCGCCTTCGCCTGGACGCCTTAAACAGCGGCGCGGAAGCGGCTACGATCACCCGTCGACGAGCGACGGGGGGCCTGAGCCGTGGATGAGGGACAGTTAGGGCGACGTAGCGCGGACGACGTCAAGGGGCGCCGTGTCGGGCCGTACGTCCTGGAACGGATGCTCGGCGAAGGGGGGATGGGAGAGGTCTGTCTCGCCCGGCGGGCCGACTCGCCCGAGGGGCCTCCCGTGGCACTGAAGACCGTACACGCCCGTCTGGCCCGCGACCCTGACTTTCTGGCCCGGTTCCGGCGCGAGGTGGCCGCCGCTCGGGAGGTCGAAAGTCCGTTCGTGGTGCCACTGGTCGACGCCGACACCGACACCGCCGAACCCTGGCTGGCGACCGTCTTCGTACCCGGCCCGACACTCGCCGACGCGGTCCGGTCGTCCGGCCCGTTACCGGAAGACCGGCTGCGCGAGCTCGGCCGTGCGCTGGCCGGTGCGCTGATGGACATACACGGTGCCGGCTTGGTGCACCGCGACTTCAAGCCGTCCAACGTGTTGCTGCATCCGGACAAGGGAGCCCAGGTGATCGACCTGGGTATCGCGCGTGCCGTGGACGGGACACGGCTGACGGCGACCGGTCTCGTGGTCGGCTCAGCAGGCTTCATGGCCCCCGAGCAGCTTACGGGTGACGGCGCGCGGCCGCCGAGCGACGTGTTCGCGCTGGGCGCGGTACTCGCGTACGCGGCAACTGGAAGACAGCCGTTCGGTGGCGGGCCCGCGCACCGGGTCGGCCACCGAACGCTGACCGAGGAGCCGGACCTCGTCGGGGCCCCGGCCGCGCTGCTGCCGCTGCTGGCCTCCTGTCTCGCCAAGGACCCTGCGCGGCGGCCCACGCCACGCCTGATCAGGGACGCGCTCACCGGCCCCGCTCCGGAGACGGAGCCCGTCGCGGATCCGGCGGTGTCGCCTGGCCCGGGAACGTCGTCGGCCTTGGGCGAGCCGGTCGGCGGCCGGCCGTTCCGTCCCTCTCCCGCGTCCACGCCGGTATCCGCGTCCGCTCCGGGTCGTCGGCGGGTCCGCGGCCGGGTCGCGCTCATCGCGGGAACCCTGGCCGTAGTCGTCTCGGGTGCCTTGACCGTGGGCCTCCTGGTTCTGCGCGGCGGCGACGCCCCGTCCGCCGGCGGAAGTACCGGGGACCGGGCGACAGCCCGGCCGTCGCCCTCAGTCCCCGCGCTCGCCGAACCGGTCAGCGGTCTCGGCCCGGCCGTCCCCCGGGGCGTCTGGTCGCGGTCCTGGCAGGACACCGTGATCCTCCACGAGACCAACGAGGCGGAGTACGACAAGGCGACGGAGAACGGCAACGCGTATGCCGTCGAAGCCTGGCTCACCGACCGTGTGTTCGCCCGCGTCGGACGCCGCTCGGTCCAGGGACTGTCCCCCGACACGGGCCGGGTCCTGTGGACCCTGAAGCCGCCGGTCCGGGGAATGGTGCCCTGTGCGGCCTCGCGCACCGCACCGGGCGGTGTCGGAGCCGTGATCTTCGGCCCGGCCGACGAGAAGGGGGAGAACAACGGAACCGCCGACTGCGACCGCGTCGTCGCGGTGGACCTGGCGTCCGGCACCTCTTTGTGGGAGCGCCGCCGACCGGGTGACATATATGCGACCGATGGCATCGACTCGGACGTCCTCGGCGTCACCGGAGACCGCGTAGTGGTCATGACCGGCGATCTGGTGACGGCGTGGCGCCTGCGTGACGGGGCCCCCGCCTGGTCGCACAGGGGCAGCCGCGATGCCTGCGTGATCAACGGCATGGTGGTGGGGCAGTCCAGTGTCGTAGAAGCGCTGACCTGCCCCGCGACGGAGGAGTCCCGGCGGAACGGCCGTCCCACGACGGTCCGTTCGGTGAACGCCGGCGACGGCCGTATTCGCTGGACCTCCAGGGTCCCTGACGACGTACCCGTGGCACGGCTGGAGACGGCGGAGCCCCCGGTCATCAGTCTGCCCGGACCGGTCGCCGACATCGAGGGCCCCATGATGGTCTTCAGCAACGACGGGAAGCCGGGTCCGCTGCTCCGCGAGGCACAGCCGCAGGGCACGCTCGGGATCTGGACGCGCAACCGCTTCCAGCTCACCCCCGCCTTCTTCGGATGGCGTGACACCGTCGTCACCCTCACCCAGTACAACGACGACCGGCAGTCGGGCACGGACGGGGTCGTTGCCCTCGACTCCCGTACCGGGAAGATCCGCTGGCACCGGCCGGCGCCCAGCGGCGGCCGACCGGTGATCGCGGGGGTGGACGACCGCGGTGTGCTGGTGGTCCATGTGACGGAACCGGGTACGACCGCTCTGGTCCGCTACGCGCTGGACGACGGTACGCCCACGGCAGTCGGGGAACTTCCCCGGCTGCCGGACCGGGCGGAGTTCGACGGCGTCCGCCTGTACGGGGACAGGCTCGCGCTGATGACCGGTCAGCACAACCTGCTGACCAAGGGAGTGATGATGTTCCGGGCATCAGGGAGCCGGTCGTGAACGAGGGGACGGCCCCGCTGGCGCCGGAGGACCCGGAGCGCATAGGCCGCTACCGGATCCTCGGCCGACTCGGGCAGGGCGGCATGGGGCGGGTGTTCCTCGCCGAGGACGCCGAGGGGCACCGGGTCGCGGTCAAGCTGGTCCACGCGGAGTTCACCGCCGACCCGGAGTTCCGCAGGCGTTTCGGGCGCGAGGTGGAGGCGGCGGGAAAGGTCCTCAGCTTCTTCACCGTGCCACTGGTCGACTCCGAGGCCGACGCGGAGACCCCGTGGCTCGCCACTCAGTACGTCTCCGGCCCTTCGCTGAGCGCCGCCGTGCGCCGCGACGGGCCGCTGCCCGTCGACCGGCTGTGCTCGCTCGCCGCGGCACTCGGCGAGGCGCTCATCGTCATCCACGCGGCGGGCATCGTGCACCGGGACCTCAAACCGTCCAACGTGCTGCTGGCCGACGACGGACCCAGAGTGATCGACTTCGGCATCGCCAGGGCGGCGGACTCGGAGGAACTCACACGCGCCGGCCACGCGCTGGGCACCTTGGGCTACGCACCACCCGAACAGGTCGTCGCCGAGGAGCCGGTCGGTGCGGCAGGGGACGTCTTCTCCCTCGGAGGGGTGATGCTGTACGCGGCGACGGGCCGCCAACCCTTCGGCGACGCTCCACCGGCGGTACTGGCGTACCGGACGGTGTACGAGGAACCCGACATCGACGGCGTGCCCGAGGAACTGACCGTGCTCGTACGGCGCTGCCTGGCCAAGGACCCCGCCTCAAGGCCCACGCCGCGTGAGGTGATCGCCGCCGCCCGTGCCGCCCAGTCGCGGGTACGGGACGGCTCTCCGGCCCCCGCACGCGCGGCCGAAGAGCCCACGTCGTACCGCATCGCCCCGCCCGCGCCCGTGTCCCCGCCTGCGCCCTCGCCCGTCCCGGAGTCCGGGCCGGAGTCCGGGCCGGAGTCCGGGCCGGAGGAGCCGCGTCGGCGCCGCCGCGGGGTGCTCACCGCCGCGGCCGTCGCGGTCGCCGTCGCCGCGCTGGCCGTCGCGGGCGCGATCTACCTGCCGGACCGGGGTGGCGACAAGCAGAGCGCGGGCGGCGGAACCAGCGGGCGCGCCGGCATCGGTCCCGCCGCCGAGGGCGCCGACCCGCTCCCGGACGTCACGGCGAAGGGCGACCGCCGGGCCGTGTGGACCGCACAGCGGGGCATCTCCGAAGTCGACTCGGAGGTCATGGGCGCCTGGCTGACCCCCAAGACACTGGTACGCATCGACGCCTCCGGGATCCGCGCCTTCGCCTCGCGTACCGGAACATCCGAATGGACCGTCGCACCGCCCGCCAAGGGCCTCGTTCCCTGCGGGGCCTCGGACGCCGGTACGGCGACCAGCGGCGCTGTGGGACTCGTCCGGTTCGGCAGGGCCTACACCTCGCCGGCCGCATGCGACGTCGCCGCGGCCCTGGACAGCGCCACCGGCAAGCTGTTGTGGCACCGCCGGGTCGGTGAGGCACCCATGGCCGTGGCGTCGGTGTCCGGCGACATCATGGTGGTGTCCGGCGAGAAGGGCATCCTCGGCCTGGACCGGGCCACCGGCGCCCACATCTGGACGTACCCCTGGACCCGGGGGGACTGCGAAGTGGACGACGCGGTTCCCGGTGTGCGTACGGTCGCCGTGTCCGACACGTGCGACCGGGAGGACACCGACACCGAACGCGTCGTCGAACTCGACATCGCCACCGGCAAGGTTCGCACCACCCATGAGATCGAGCGAAGCGGAGCGACAGCCGCCAGGGTCGTGGCGGCCGAGCCTGTCGTGGCCCGGTACACCGACGTGTCCGGTGACGACTTTCTGCGCGTTCTCACCTCCGAAGGGGGAAAGCCACTGGACCTGCCGGTCAAGCAGTCCTTCGGCACCTTGAGCCTGAACGGGTCTCTCGTCGCGAAGGGGGTGCTGGTGACGGAGGCGGAGTCGGGTCCGGGCGGCACGGCACGGGGACTGGTGGCCATCGACCTCACCACGGGGAAGGTCCGCTGGCACACCGGGATGCGGGAGGAGGTCCTGGAACTCGAACCACTGCGAATCCAGGGCGACTCGGTGTACATCGTGGAGGGTGAGGACACCGACGGTCCGGCCAATTGGTCGTACACGGTGCGGCGCCGCTCCCTGGCCGACGGCACCGTCACCGAGAGCGGCCAGCTCCCCGCCCCCTACCTGCGCAACCACCCCGACCGGCTACTCGCCTCCGGAGGCTTGGTCGTCCAGGTCAACACCTCCGACAAGTACGGCCTCGCAGCCTTCGACACCGCGCCGGACGACGGTTCGTGACCATCGGGGACCGCGAGGGCACAGCGCTTCCCATCCGCCCGTGCCGGGCTCGTGGCAGCCGCCTACCAACCCGCTCTGGCGGTGCTTGCCGCCCTGCCGCCTATGGCAGTGAGGTGGTGAACGGGTAGAAGTGTGCGGGCGTGGTCGGTCTGCAGATCGGGGTGCCAGGCGACGCCCCTCCAGCAGATCGGCGGACGGATCGCCGCACACCGTGGTGACCAGCTCGTTCCGGCTCGGATACCTGGCAAACCACCGGGCGGCGAACGGCACAGCCGGCACCTCCGCGAGATCGGACTCCCCACCGAAGCCGGACGATGCGCGGACCTGCTCGATCTCTGTGGTGCGCGGTCAGCGTGAGAGCGTGGCGACGGCCTCGGTGTGCACGCCGGGCGCGGCGGCCAGGAAGGTCTCGCTCTCCGGGGTCCAGGGGCGGCCCTCGGCGTCGGATATCCGCCCGCCGGCCTCGGCGACGAGCAGCGCCCCGGGGAGCAGGTCCGCGCGGGCCCCGGCGAACTGCCAGAAGGCGTCGATCCGGCCGGCGGCCACGTTCAGCAGGTGCAGGGTGGCGGGCACGGAGGTCCGCACCACGAGCGCATCGAAGAGCATCGCGGTGATCGAGGAGCCGATGCGCCGCACGACCTTCTCGTCCTCGTCCGGCCTGGCCTGGCTCGTGGCCACGAGGCTCAGGCCGAGGTCCGTGGTCTGGGACACGTGCAGCGGGCGGCCGTCGAGGTGGGCGCCGCCGCCGGCGAGCGCGGTGTAGGTCTCACCGGTCAACGGCAGGTGAACTGCGGTGAGCACCGGTTGGTTGTCGCGCACGAGAGTGGCGGTCACCGCCCACTCCGGCAGGGCGTGCAGGTGGTTGACGTTGCCTTCGGCCGGATCCAGGACCCACCACTCGCCGGGGGGCAGGGCCCCGCCCGCGAGCTCGTCCTCCACCACGCGGGCGCCCGGGCGCAGGAGGGTGAGGCGGGGGCGCAGGACGTCGAGGGCCGCGTCGTCGTTGGCGGCGAGCGCGCGCATCAGCTCTTCGCGGGTCTGGTAGCGGACCACGTCGCCGAACCGCTCCCGCAGCGCCGAAGCCGCCGCGCGCACGGCGATCGCGGTCTGCGCGAGCAGGTCGGCGTCGGACGCGGAGCCGGCGGTTGCGGCAACTCCGGTGGTCTGAATCGACTCGGGCATGACGGTGCTCCCATCTGAGCAGGGGGGTGATGAGACGGACCAGGCGAAAACCGTTCTTCTTTCGCGCCCGCATCTCGAAGGTAGGAGGGCCCGTCATTAACTGCAAGTGCATGTAAAGCACGGCTAGCATGAGTCTCATGCAATTGGATTTGAACCTGCTCGCCGCGCTCGATGCGCTCCTGGAGGAAGGCAGCGTGGCCGGAGCTGCTGAGCGCCTACACGTCACCGCCCCCGCGATGAGTCGAAGCCTCGGCCGGATCCGGCGCACGACGGGGGATCAGATCCTGGTGCGTACCGGGCGCACGATGACCCCGACGCCGTACGCGATCGCCGTCCGGGAACAGGTGCACGAGCTGCTGCAGCAGGTCCAGGGCGTGCTGGCACCGAGCCGCGAACTCGACCTCACGACGCTCGAGCGCACCTTCACACTCCGCTGGCACGATTCACTCGTCGCCCTCAATGGCCCCGCGCTTCTCGCGGCCGTACGCAAGCAGGCGCCGGGCGTGCGTTTGCGCTTCATCGCGGAATCGAGCATCGACACCCCCGAGCTGCGTCGCGGCGAGGTCGACCTGGAGGCGAACGCGAACCCCCCGACCGCACCCGACATTCGCGCCGATCGGGTGGCTGAGACCCAGCACGTCATCGTCGTACGGCGAGGGCACCCGCTCACCCGAGTCAAGGCTGTCACCGCCGCGCGGTACGCCGCGGCCGAGCACATCACCGTCTCGCGGCGCGGAAGGCTCGGCAACGCCCTCGACGACGCCCTCGCGCGGCTCGGCCTCACCCGACGGGTAGTGGCGACCGCGCCCACCGAAGGGGCCGCATTCGAGTTCGTGCGCAGCTCCGACCTCCTCGTCACAGCCCCCGAATCGACGACGTGTTCAGCGGCCACGGTTCTCGGTCTGACCCTGCTCCCACTGCCGCTGGAACTACCGCCGGCCGCGGTGTACCTGTCATGGCATCAGCGCTATGACACCGACCCCGCACACGTCTGGCTGCGCGATCTGGCGCGGATCGCGCTGGCGCCCCGACGTAACCCACACCTTGAAGATCTCTAGTCGGGATCAGCCATGGGGTCCCCCACTCTCTGGCGACTCGCACCCCGGTGGACACCGGTCGGGCTGGGTCCCATCCCGGTCAGGTCAGCGCCCAAGCGGCTGCGGGTGCAAGGGCTCCCTGCTCACGGCACCTTTACCTGCCCCCGCCTCCGTCCCCTGCCTCCCCGCCGCTTATCCGCAGGGCGTCGAACGCTGCTAGCCGATTCGTGTGCGCAGGTCTTCTAGTGCCGCTTTCAGTGCGTCCCCGGCCGCGATGGCCACGTCGGGCTCGACACCGACGCCTTCCCAGTTGGTGCCGGTGACCGGGTTGATCGAGCGGGCGGCGGGGACAGTCACGGCAACGTGCGGGGCGACCGGAATACGGTCCGTGGGATGGGCGCCACCGCGGGTGGTCTGGCCGATCAAGGTGGCGCGCCCCAGCACCTTCAGGTTGTACGCCAGTTCCTCTCCGCCGGAGAAGGTGAGGTCGCTGGTCAGCACGGTGACCGGGCGGTCCAGGTAGCGCGGTGCGGTCAGGTGCCCGAGGGTCCAGTACTGGCGGGTCGAGCCGGTGGCCCGCTGGTAGATGTCGTTGAGGTGCACCCCGTCGTCAGCGAAGAAGTAGCTGCACCACAACTGCACGCCCTCCGGTGAGCCGCCCCGGCACTGCCGCAGGTCGATGACCAATGCCTGGGTGGGAGCGAGCAGTTGCATGGCGGCAGCGATCGCGGGACCGCCCAGGTCGGCGGGGGCGATCATGCGCAGGTCGAGGTAGCCGATGTTGTCGTCGAGCTGCTCCACCCGCCGGACGCCGTAGTTGCTCTCCCTGGCGTACTGCGCGAACCGAGCGCGAGCGACGTCCTCCGGCTCCTCGTCCATCGACTGAGGTTCCTCGGACCACAGCAACCGCAGGTGTCTGTCCGGACAGACACTCTGGAGGTCGTCCGTGACTCGCTCGCACAGCTCCCGCAAGTCCAGGCCCTGATATGCGCCTTCGGCCAGCCGGCGCCGGATCGCCACGTCGATGGCAGCCGTCTTCTCGGGGAACACGTAACCGGCGGTGATCTTGGCCAGCGCGGCGTCGATTATCTCGTGATGAGTCGTCATGCGCGCGATGTTAGGCCCGAGTCGAACGCGTGCCCAACGGATTTCACGGCCGCTTCTTGATGTGCTCCGCTCACGGCTTCCTCGGCGATGCGCCTCCTGCGCACCGGACGCCGCGTGACGGCCCGGTGGAGACCGCCCGCCTCATCCGGACCGCCCGCCCGCGCCACACCGAGGAGTTCGGCGCCATGGCGGCGCAGGCGGGTGCTGCGGACCCCGGCGAGGCCAAGCATCCGGTCCGCACAGACTCCTTCGATCCGCGCTTCGCCCTCCAGCTCCATGCCGAGTTCGGTGAAGAAGGCGATGGCAGCCTCCAGGTCGTCGACGGCGATGCCCACGTTGTCCATCCGCTGAAGCGTCACGGGGTGCTTCTTCTTCGTCGCGCAGTCCGGTACTGGCTACCCGTACCCCTGTGGTGTGTGTCGGAAGTGCTCTAGGTTGGCTGAGGTGAGTGGGCGGGGGCGGAGCTATCGATATGTCGGACCGGTCGAGCTGCGGGCTGCGGTCCGGCCTGGTGACGGCGGGCGTCGGATCGGCTGGGCGGCTGACTTCGGTGAATGGGTCATGGAGCAGTCGGCGGCGGAGTTGGCCGAACCGTTCACCTTCGTGGTCGGTATGGACGGTGTGCTTCGGTTGGCGCCGCGGCGAAGCGAGCACGTGGCCTGTGCCGGCGGAGACATGGTGCTGAGTGCCGGCGAGATCGGCTTCACGTGTGAGGTGGGCCGGTGGACCGTGAGCGAGGTCAGCAACCAGTCCACCGGGTACTGCCCGGACGTCACCTCCTGGTCGGAAGTGGCCCGCGCTCTGGATGCTGCAGAGCTCCGGCGGCCCTCCGGCTTCACCCACGAGGTGGTGTTCCGGCGGTGTCCGGACTGCCAGGAGCACAACATCGTCCGCGAGGACCACTTCGTCTGCGTCTTCTGCGGCAGCGATCTGCCCGCGGCATGGAACGTGGATCCCGCCGCGTGACGACCAAGAGTCACAGCCACTCGCTGATGGCGGCGACGAGGACGGTCGCCTCGGAACCCACCGCGCCAGCGCCCAAGCCCGTGATCACCGGGACGAAGCTGTCGCTCCGTTGGGGTGCGCCACATGACCGACCGAGTCCCTGACTGTCCCGAGTGCAGCCGGCGCATGGATTTCGGCGGCCTTGTGCTGTGCGAGCGCGAGGACGACGGTCAGCGCACCTGCCGCGCGCTGTGGGGGTGTTCCCACAGACATCTAGCGCGCCAATCCTCTTGGCACGTCTTGGTTTCACCTGATTCGCCCAGACCACGCCCGTCCGGAGCGGACCCATGCGCAGCCACGGGCCGCCCTTGGGCAATAGCACTCCCGAGGTGGCTAGGCGTTACTTCTCGGCACGCTGGGTGATGGCCGCCTCGGTTCGGTCTCCCAGGAATTCGTACCACCGGCGTTCGAGGCAGACGTAGCGCACGTCCGCTTCGACGAGGCTGAGGAACCCCGAGACGGTCTCGGTGAGACGTTGCTGCAGCCCCGGGTCGGCCAGTGTTCCGTCTTCGGCGAAGGCCTGGTAGCTGTTGGCCACGCTGAACATGTCCGGGTAGACGCGGGTGCCCAGGTGTTCCAGGGGAATCCGCAGAGCCCACAACCCGCGGTTGCCGCCGACCAGCGACGGCGAGGCGGAGACGAGCAACGCGTGCTTGGTCTTGAAAGGCTGCGGCCGGACACGCGAGACCCAGTCGATCGCGTTCTTCAGCACTCCCGGCACGGAGGCGTTGTACTCCGGCGAGGAAATGACGAAGGCGTCGCTCCGCTCCAGCCGGTCGCGCAGGGCGAGGGCGCCGCGCGGCAGCCCTTCGCCGGTCTCCATGTCACCGTCGTACAAGGGCATGTCGAAGTCGCGCATGTTGGCGAGGTCGACGGCGGCACCGGTGTCGGAGATGAGCCGGGCGACGAGAGAGGCGAGGCGGGCGTTGGTCGAATCGGCGCGCAGGGCCGCGCCGAAGATCAGGAATCGCAGCGGGCCGGGAAGCGTGTCCGTGGGCATGGATCCGTCCTTCCGTCGCGAGCAAGCACCCCCGAGGGCGAGGGCGCCCCACCGACCAGTGTGATTCCCCGGCTGACGTCACGCGACAGGTGGCAGCCGCCGTATGTGCGGACGTCCGAGATGCAAGGTGGATCCTGTGCCGCGGCCTGCTTCTGCGAGGAATTTCTTCACATGGGTCTGCACATGCGTTCCTGAAGCGGCTACGACGCGAGACCGGGCGCCGTCGGTCTTCCCAGCGGCCCGCGGTCCGGGCCGGGGCGACGCGGGCGAAGGCGGTGGTCACCGGCGGGGAGTCGCCGTGCCGGTGCAACGTGCTTCTCCCCCTGGCCGTCTGGTGCATGGTCTCTTTCTCGCGAGCGTGCGCCATCCCTTGGTGATGTGTCACCATCCGCGCGTGGCCTCGGAGGTAGCTCTCTCGGGGGAGGCGGATCCTCTGCGCGGAGGACGTACGCCGCCGCTGTTCGGATCATGGTTGAGTCATGTCGATCATGCGTACATCCGAGCAGGCGGTGCGTCCCGTCCCGCCCCGCGCGGTCCGTATCGACCTGCGCAAGTGGCCCGGATACGTCGCTGCGGCATGGGGGTCGCTGTTCGCGATACCCAGTTTCGTCTGGGCGACGGGCAGTACCTTCGGCGCGCGGTCGACGGTGTCACCGTCACTGGTGAAGCTCGCTCACGACAGAGTGCCGTGGTTCCTTGCCGTCCTGGTGGTGACCGGCTTCCTGAAGCTGTTCGGGGCACTGGTCGGCATCGGCCTGACGCGACCGCGGGGGACGCGGATCAGCCGGCACCTGGTGTTCTGCGGCGGTGTCGCGGCCGGCCTGCTCACCTGGCACGGTGGGCTCTTCGTCGTCCATGGCGTGCTGGTCGAGGCAGGGGCCGTGTCGGTCGAGCCGGAGCTGGCCGGGCTGACCGGCTGGTACCTCTGGCTGTGGGGACCGTGGTTCGTCGTCGGCGGCCTGGCCTTCGCCGGGGCCACCGCGCTGTATGTCCGCCGCCGCGGTGACCGGCGCAGGTTGCGGCGCCACGGAGTCTGGGGCGCGCTCGGTGCGCTGGTCCTCTCCGTGGCCACGACGGTCGCCGGCATCGGTTGAGGACGTCATGTGACCGCACGAGCACGGCGACCGCCGACGACGATCGTCCGCGCTGCTCAAGGCCCCGCTCCGCGGGCGGGGCCTCAACCATGCATCACACGCTCGAAGTCGGCCTCGTCGTCGGCTACTCCTTGCCTGGTGGGGCTTCGACATTCCGTGGCCGGGGGCGCTACGGCCCTCAGCCCTGTGCGCGGGCGGTGCCCTGCTCGGCGCTCCTGACCCGGCCCTCGCCGGGGTCGCGGTCGAGGCGCTCGGTCAGCTCCCGCAGCCGGGCGCGGTACGCCTCGACGTTGCGGAGCTTGACCTCCTCGAACCCGCGGACCATGTCGGGGAGCGAGGCGATCTGCACGGCCACCGCGTGATTGGCGGGGGTGAGGCCGTCGAGCAGGTGGGTGACGCGCTCGGCGTACTCCTCCAGCAGTGCTCGCTCGACCTTGCGCACATGAGCCCGGCCGAACGGGTCGAGAGCGGTCCCCCGCAGCCGGCGCATGCCGTAGAGGGCGGTGAAGCCGGGACGGAACCAGCCACCGAGCCGGATCTTGCGCCGCATCCCGAGCGCCCGCAGCACCGGGGGCTGAAGGTTCCACTGCGCCCTCGCCCCGGGACCGAACTGCTCCGCCAGCTCGGCGGCGACGCCCTCGTCGAGGGCGAGGCGGGCCACTTCGTACTCGTCCTTGTAGGCCATCAGCTTGAACAGGTTCCTGGCCACCGCCGTGGCCAGGTCCTCGGTGCCGGGGACGGTCTTCCGCTCGCGCTCGCGGACCGCGTCCACCGTCTCGGCGTACCGGGCGGCGTACCGGGCGTCCTGGTACGCCGTCAGCTCGGCGATGCGGCGGGCCACGAGCTTGCCGAGCGGGCTGGGATCGCCCGACGTGTCCGCGGGCTCGGACCCGCGGGAGCCGTCCGTCCCGAGAGCGGCCGTCACCGCGCTCCGGTCGGCGACCCAGAGCCGCCCGTAGCGGAACGCCTGGAGGTTGGCCTCCACCGCGACTCCGTTGATCCGGACGGCTTCCTCGATGGCCGCGGCCGGCAGCGGGAGGGCGCCCAGCTGGAATCCGACGCCGACCAGGAAGGTGTTGAGGTACTGGTCGTCGCCCAGCAGGGCCAGCACGGTTTCCCGTGCGTCCAGCACCTCGGCGCCGGGGCGCACCCGTGCCAGCAGCCGCTCGCTCATGGCGGCGGTGTCGGGGAAGGTCTGGCGGACGTCGGCGACCATGTGACCGGTGGCGACCCGCGCGGTGTTGAGCACCGCCACCGTCCGGTCGGGGGAGGTCACGGTGAGGTTGGCCGCGTCGGCGGCCACCAGGATGTCGCAGCCGAGGTAGAGGTCGCACTCGCCGGCACCCAGTTTGTTGGTACGCCCCTCCCCCGCACGGTGGAAGCGGATGTCGGAGACGACCGCGCCGCCCTTCTGCGCCAGTCCGGTCTGGTCCAGCGAGCGCGGCGTCCAGCCGGCGAGCAGGCCCGCGGTGGCGAGGATCTGGGAGATCGTCACCACCCCGGTGCCGCCGACGCCGGTCAGCCGTACGCCGAAGTCGCCGCCCGTGACGGTGGGGACCGGGTCGGGCAGGGGGGCCTCACCGCACACGCGCGGGTCGCGGGCCGTACCGCCCGCGGAGCCCTTGGCGGACTCGACGCCGGTGATCGTCATGAAGGCCGGGCAGTCGCCCTTCAAACAGCTGTAGTCGACGTTGCACGAGGCCTGGTGGATCTGCGTCTTGCGGCCGAACTCGGTCTCGACCGGCTGGACCGACAGGCAGTTGGACTTGTGCCCGCAGTCACCGCAGCCCTCGCAGATGCGCTCGTTGATGAACACCCGGGTGGTGGGCTTGTCGAGCTTGCCGCGCTTCCACTTGCGCCGCTTCTCGGTGGCGCACTCCTGGTCGTGGACCAGCACGGTGACGCCGGGTGTCCCGGCCAGTTCCCGCTGCGCCTCCTCCATCCGGCCGCGGTCCCGGACCGTGACGTCGTGCGGCAGCCGCATGCGCCGGGTCCGGCGTACGTCGTCCGAGGTGACGATGATCCTGGCCACCTTCTCGGCACGCAGGACGTCGACGATCTGGCGGAGGTCCATGGCGCCGACCGCGCTCTGGCCGCCGGTCATGGCGACGGCGGAGTTGTAGAGCAGCTTGTAGGTGATGTTCACCCCGGCGGCCACGGCGGCCCTGATCGCCAGCGAGCCGGAGTGGTCGAAGGTGCCGTCGCCCAGATTCTGCAGGTAGTGCTCGCGCCGGGTGTACGGCGCCATGCCGATCCACTGGAGGCCCTCGCCACCCATCTGGGAGAGACCGGTGACCGTGCCGACCTGGTCCTCGTCCATGAGCAGGACCATGGCGTGGCAGCCGATGCCGCCGCCGACCAGCGAGTCGTCGGGCACCTTGGTGGAGCTGTTGTGCGGACAGCCGGAGCAGAAGTAGGGGGCCCGCTTGGGCAGGCTGATCAGCGGGAGCTGGGTGCGTCCCTCGATCCGCTCGGGGCGCTGCTGCTCGACCGGGACGCCTCGGGCAGCCAGCTCGCGGGCGAGCGGGCGGACGAGGATGTCGGCATCCAGTTCACCGTAGGACGGGATCAGCTCCTTGCCCTGCTCGTCCTCCTTCCCGAAGACCCGGGGAGCACCGGCGTGACCGTAGAGGGCTTCGCGCACCGCGGTCTCGATGAAGGAGCGCTTCTCCTCGACGACGATGATCTGGTCCAGGCCGTCGGCGAACTCGACGATCGTCTCGGCGTCCAGGGGATAGGGCATCGCGATCTTGAGGAGCCGGATGCCGGCCTCGGTGAGGCGTGCGTCGGTCAGGCCCAGCCGGTCGAGCGCGGCGCGCAGCTCGCGGTAGGTGCGGCCGGAGGCCACGATCCCTATGACGTCGTCGTCCCCGCGCAGTTCGACCCGGTTGAGCCGGTTGAGCCGGCAGTACTCGCGGGCCAGCCGCAGCCGGGTGGTCATCAGGTCCCGCTCCAGCGGACCGAGGGTGGGCTGGAGGAGCCGGGCGGTCGGCTCATGACGGCCCGAGCCCGGCGGGAGGACCGGCGCAGGACGCTCGGCTCCGAGATCGACGAGCGAGGAGCCGTCGGCGACCGCGGTCACGATCTTCAACCCCACCCACAGACCGCTGGCGCGCGACAGCTCCACCGCGTGGAGGCCGAGGTCCAGCACCTCCTGGGAGTCGGCCGGGTTGAGGAACGGAATGGCCAGGTCCATCAGCGCCAGCTCCGAGGAGCAGGGCACGCTCGACGACTTCGCGGCCGGGTCGTCGCCCACGAGGACCAGGGCGCCGCCCGCGGGGTGGGCGCCCATGAGGTTGCCGTGCCGCAGGGCGTCGGTGGCCCGGTCCAGGCCGGGGGCCTTGCCGTACCAGACGCCGAGCACGCCGTCGCGCGTGGCACCGTCGAGGGTGTTGACCAACTGGCTGCCCTGCACCGCGGTGGCCGCGGCCTCCTCGTTCAGCCCGGGCACGTGCCGCACGTCGTTGGCGTCCAGCAGGGACCGCAGGCGGCCCAGCTCCAGGTCGTAGCCGGCCAGGGGGGAACCCTCGTAACCGGATATGAAGGTGGCGACGTCCTTGCCGGCGGCGAGATCGCGCCGGTGCTGGTCGATCGGCAACCGAGCCAGTGCCTGGATCCCGGTGAGCTGGACGCAACCGGCCGTGGCCTGGTACCGCTGGCGGGGGTCGACCGGCACACCGTCGCGTTCACCGTCGTGAGGACGGAAGTCGGCACTGACGATGGTCGTCATCTCGCCTCCTGTTCATGCTGAGGAGCGCAGAGTGCGCTGGGGCACAGTCGCACCAGCATGGGCCTGTGGCCTGCCCCGGGCGCCGACAACTGATCCGTTGGACCAGAACATGCGGGCCATTGCTGGGCCATGTGATCCATCGGCTCAGGCCGGTGGCGCGTCAGGCCCCTCCGGACACCTCGGCGAAGGCCGCTGGGGCCCTCCGGAACGCGAAACGGTGGACGGGCCGGACCACGGGGTGGCCGGCCCGTCCTCCTCGGTGACGCCCGCGTGCGGTCAGTCGGATGCCGGTCCGGGGGCCTTCGTCTCGTTCGCCGCGAGGTCCTGGTCGACCAGGGACAGCAGCGAGGTGATGCGGCTCGGCAGCCGCTCACTGAGTGCGATCTCGGTACGGCAGCGCACCACACCGGGCAGTTGCAGGAAGCGCTGGATGATCTCCTCGACGTGCTCCGTGTCCCGGGCGGCGACTCGGCAGAGCACGTCACCTTCCCCGGCCGTCGTGTGGGCCTCCAGCACTTCGTCGACGAGCACCAGGGCCCGTGTCACCCGTGCGAGCTGTCCCTGTGCCAGGTGCAGATGGATGAACGCCAGGATGGGGAAGCCGAGCTGTGCCGGTGAGATCCGCGGCGCATAGTCGGTGATCACACCGAGCCGCTCCAGGCGACTCATCCGCGTGTGCACCGTCCCGCGGGCGATGCCGAGTGTGCGGGCGAACTCGCGCATCCCCGCTCGGGGCCGGGTGAGGAGTTCTCGCAGGATGGAGACGTCCAGGGTGTCGAGAGCGGCCACGATGACCTCGCAATATCTCGGTGAGGAAGGGTTTTCTCGGTGCGCGGCCGAGCGGGTGGTCGACCGGGTCGTCCCGCTGCTCCCCCGGTCTGCTCCGTCGTCCGTACGGACACGTCGCACGACGGTCGGGCGGAGGCACGCGGGCGAGCCCGCGGGAAGCGGTGGGGAGGCTGTGGCGGTGCTCTCCGTGCGTCCTCGCGATCAGGTCACGATGCGCGGCATGGAGCGGCCACGATGCGGTGGCGCAGGTCGGCGGCGTGGGCGGTTGCCGGCCTGGACGATCGGCGTGCTGACATCACATCCTGGCCTCCGGGACGGACACACGGCTTGCCTCGGCCGCCGGTGGAGTGCCGATGGTAATGCAAATCCCTGGATACATAAACGGTCGGGATACGGGGCGGCCGGTCCGGTGATCCAGTGGCCCAGGCGGGCCCGTCGGCCCCTTCCCTCACGTTCTCGCGCCGTCGCCGAACGTCTCCTCCACCCTTCGGGACCCGCGCCACCGCCGACGTCCGCGACGTCCCGCGCGGGCGGCGAACATATCCCCCGCCCGGCGCGCCCGCCCCGGCCGCCCACCCGCGACCCCGTCGAACAGATGTCCTGTCGGGTGGGTCTTCCGCCGAAAGCCCTCCGGCCTCACCGAAAGCCGGTGGGCGGAGCGGTACGAACAAGCCCGTTCCGACGCCCCGCGAAGCGGCCGCGGCGATGATCCACAACGTCTCCACGAAGCGGAGCCCAGGGTCGTGAGCAGGGCGTTCTCAGCGGTGACGGCGATGACGTCCGCGTGACGACCAAGCGCCGAGCTTCGCATGCCTGAAAGCTTGAACACAAATTACACACATCCCCTCTCCAATTCCGGTTCCGATGGTCTAGATTGACCGTGCTTCAGCTGTTCGCACCTGAGGCAGCCCTTAATGATCTATGGGTCCGGCGCTATGGAAAGGCAGCAGTCGCGTCCCCGGCGCCCGACGTGGGGGTGATCAAATTCCTGGAGCCCTGAAGGGGGCCTCGAGTGCGGGGAGCACCAGAGGTTTCCGCGGGTTCCCGCGCACTTCGAGAGTCCGGCAGGGCATGCGTGTCACTGCCACCAGGGTGGGTTGTTCACATGGCTCCGCGAAAGCGGGATGCCATGCGCGGAGGGTGGGGGCCTTCCGCAAGGAGGCACGGCGCGGCGCGGGGGACTTCCGCAAGGAGGAACAGCGCTGCGCGGGGCCTCCCTAAGGGGGAGCAGGGCGGGGGGCGGGGGCCTTCCGCCTGGAGGAACAGTGTGAGGCGAAGACGTCGAACCACTGGAACCTGGGGGGTTCTGTGCGGCAAGGGGGAGCAGTCAGCTCGTTTCCGTCGGCGCGCGAGCGTGTGGCGGACGGGACAATCAGCCATCCCACAATCGGCTGGGAACAGCGGTACCGCCGTACCGTGATCATTAGCGATACTGTGACCACCGCCTTCGTGGTGGCGGCCATAGGCAACTTCTTCGGGGCTCGGGACGCGGCCAACTGGCACGAGAAATGGGGAATTCTCGCATTCGGCACCGAGCTGCTGGTACTGGGGGCGCTTGCGGTGAGCCGGTCGTGGGCTCCGGCCGTTCTCGGCCAGGGCGCGGAGGAATTCCGCCGGCTCGGACGCTCACTGTTCATGGCGACCGTCGCACTGGCACTCGGCGGAATCGCACTCACCTCGCGCAACATCAAACTCTGGATCTTCGTCGCGATTCCCGCGATCGCGCTCGTCACCATGACCGCCCGCTATCTGCTGCGCCTATGGCTGCACAAACAGCGGAAGGAAGGGCGTTGTCTGAGACCGGTGCTCGCCGCCGGAAGCCTGGCCACCGTGCGCGACCTGATCACCCGGACCCGCAAGTTCCCGCACCTCGGCTGGCGGGTGGAAGCGGTGTGCACGACGGACCTTCTCGGACTCGACGCCGGCCAACTGGACGGAGTGCCGGTCGTCGGCCCACTGGCGGACGTCGCCAAACACGTCCGCCACGACGGCTACCGCGTCGTCGCGGTCACACCCGACCCGCACTGGTCACCTGACCGGCTGCAGCGGCTGGCCTGGAACCTCGAGAGCAGCGACGCCGAGATGGTCGTGGCCCCCGTGCTGATGGAGGTGGCCGGCCCGCGGCTGCACGTCGACGCGGTACTCGGGATCCCGCTGCTGCGGGTCAGCATGCCGACCTTCACCGGGGGCCGCCGGGTGGTCAAGGAGGTCGTCGACCGGATGGGCGCGACGCTTCTGCTGATGCTGTTCGCGCCGCTGATGGTGTTCGTCGGGCTGCTCGTGATGGTGGACAGCCGGGGTGGGCCGTTCTACAGCCAGCGCAGGGTCGGCAAGGACGGCCGCGAGTTCACCATCCTCAAGTTCCGCACCATGGTCACCGGTGCCGACAGGGCGCGTACCGCGCTGGCCGACCGCAACGAGGGCGCCGGCCCGCTCTTCAAGCTCCGCCGGGATCCGCGGGTGACCCGGGTGGGAGCGGTGCTGCGCCGGTACTCGATGGACGAGCTCCCGCAGCTGTTCAACGTGCTCACGGGATCGATGTCGCTCGTCGGTCCGCGGCCTCCGTTACCGGAGGAATGTGCCGCGTACGACCCGGACATCCGGCGGCGGCTGCTGGTCAAGCCCGGACTCACCGGCCTGTGGCAGATCAGCGGACGCAGCGACCTGCCGTGGGAGGAGGCCGTCCGGCTGGACCTGCGGTACGTGGAGGACTGGTCGCTCGCCCTGGACACAGTGATCTTGTGGAAGACGCTGCGTGCGGTGCTCCGGGGGCAGGGGGCCTACTGATGCGCGGGGGCCGGCGTCCGGCCGGCGCACGCAACGCAGGCCGGCAGGGCCTGCCTGGGGGGAGGAACGGGTCATGAGAGTCAGCGTTTTCGGGCTCGGCTACGTGGGCTGCGTGTCGGCCGCGTGCCTGGCCAGCATGGGCCACGAGGTCATCGGGGTGGACGTGAACCAGGTGAAGGTCGACCTGGTCAACGACGGCAAGGCCCCGGTGGTCGAGGAGCGGATCGGCGAGCTCATCGCCGAGGTCGTGCGGACCGGAGCGTTACGCGCCACCGGCGACGTCCGCGAGGCGGTCATGGGCAGCGAGGTGTCGCTGGTCTGCGTGGGCACCCCGTCGGAGCCCAACGGCAGCCTGTGCACCACGTACTTGGAACGGGTCACCGAGCAGATCGGCGCCGCGCTGGCCGAGGGGGCCGAGCAGGGGGGACGGCACACCGTGGTGTTCCGCAGCACCATGCTGCCGGGCACCTGCCTGAACCTGCTCGTCCCGATCCTGGAGAAGTACGTCGGCGGCACGGCCGGCGTGGACGTCGGGGTCGCGGTCAACCCGGAGTTCCTGCGCGAGGGCACGAGCGTGCGGGACTTCTTCGACCCGCCCAAGACCGTCATCGGCGAACTCGACCCGGCGAGCGGCGACACGGTGACGGCGCTGTACGACGGCCTGCCCGGCGAGGTGTTCCGTGTGCCGGTCCCGACGGCCGAGGCGATCAAATACGCGGACAACGCCTTCCACGGCCTCAAGATCGGTTTCGCGAACGAGCTGGGCGCCGTGTGCCAGGCCCTCGGGGTGGACTCGCACCAGGTGATGGACGTGTTCCTGGCCGACCGCAAGCTGAACATCAGCCCCGCCTACCTGCGGCCCGGCTTCGCCTTCGGCGGCTCCTGCCTGCCCAAGGACCTGCGCAGCCTGGTCCACGCGGCGCGGCGGGCCGACGTCTCGGTGCCGATCCTCTCCCATGTGCTGCCCTCCAACTCCGACCATCTGCAGCGTGCGGTGGAGCTGGTCGAGCGCACCGGCAAGCGGCGGGCGGGCCTGTTCGGGCTGTCCTTCAAACCCGGCACCGACGACCTCCGCGAGAGCCCGCTCGTCGAGCTGGCGGAGAGGCTCTTCGGCAAGGGGTACGACCTGAAGATCTACGACGCCAACGTGAGCCTCTCCCGGCTGCTCGGCGCGAACCGCGAGTACATCGAGACCCGGCTGCCGCACCTCGCGCAGCTGCTCGCGGACTCCGTCGACGAGGTGCTCGAGCACGCCGAGGTGTGCCTGGTCGGGACCAGGGACCCGGCGGTGCTGTCGGCGCTGCCCCACGGGGACGGCCCGGTGATCGTCGATCTCATCCGCCTTCCCGACGCCGAGGCGCGCCGGGCCGAACCGGGGTACGTGGGCCTTGCTTGGTGACACATCGTTGGGTGACAGGGCCGGCGACGGGCGCGGCCGGCGTGCGCTGGTCCTGGTGGAGAACCTGTCGGTGCCGTTCGACCGGCGCGTGTGGCAGGAGTGCACGACGCTGCGCGACGCGGGCTGGGAAGTGCACGTCATCTGTCCCCGGGGGGAGAAGCGGGACACGGAACCGGAGGCGGTGATCGACGGGGTGCGGATCCACCGCTACCCCTTGCGCGCGGCCACCGGAGGACCGGCCGGCTACCTGCGGGAGTACGGCTCGGCGCTGTGGCACACGGCCCGGCTGGCCCGCAAGGTCGGCCCGGTCGACGTGGTGCACGCCTGCAACCCGCCCGACCTGCTGTTCCTGCCGGCACTGTGGCTGAAACGGCGCGGGGCACGGTTCGTCTTCGACCAGCACGACCTGGTGCCGGAGCTGTACCTCTCCCGGTTCGACCGCGGCCAGGACCTGCTCTACCGCGCCGTGTGCGCGCTGGAACGGCGGACCTACCGGGCCGCGGACGTCGTGCTCGCCACGAACGAGAGCTACCGGGACGTCGCGCTGCGCCGTGGCGGCAAGCGACCGGAGGACGTCTTCGTGGTGCGCAGCGCACCCGCGGTCGACCGGTTCCAACCGGTTCCACCCGAGCCGGAGTTGAAGCGCGGCAAGCCCCATCTGCTGTGCTACCTCGGCGTCATGGGTCCGCAGGACGGCGTCGACTACGCGCTGCGGGCCCTCGCGAAGCTGCGCGACGAGTTCGGGCGGACCGACTGGCATGCGGTGTTCGTCGGCGCGGGCGACGCCTTCGACGCGATGGTGGAGCTGTCCGGGCGGCTCGGTCTCTCCGAGCAGGTGCAGTTCACCGGGCGCATCCCGGACGCCGACCTGGTGCGCTACCTGTCCACCGCGGACGTCTGCCTCTCCCCCGACCCGCACAATCCGCTCAACGACGTGTCGACCATGAACAAGGTCCTGGAGTACATGGCGATGGGCCGGCCGATCGTCTCGTTCGACCTCCGGGAGGCGCGGGTCTCCGCCGGTGACGCCGCCGTCTACGCGCCCGCCAACGACGAGGCCGAGTTCGCGGGGCTCATCGCGCTGCTGCTGGACGATCCGGAGAGGCGCGCCCAGATGGGCAAGACCGGCCAGGAGCGGATCAGCGGGCCGCTGTCCTGGCGGAACTCGCAGGCGTCGCTGCTCGCCGCCTACGCCGCCGCCTGCCGTGACCAGGCGCCGGTGTCGGCGGGCGGCCCGAACCGGGCAGGGAGAAGGCCGCGCAGTTGAGCGATGACACCATACGCCTGGTCACGATCGGGCGGATCATCCGTCGGCGCCGGCGGCTTCTCATCATCCTCACCGTGGTGGGAGCGCTCGTCGGCTACGGCACCTCTTTCCTGTTTCCGCCCCGGTACACGACGTCGGCGTCGGTACTGCTGCCGGGGGCGTGGGAGGAGCGCGAGCTGCTGACCCAGGCAGAGATCGCGACCAGTTCGGTGGTGCTCGACCGCGCGGCGGCCACGCTCGGCTGGCCCGGGGTCGGCGGCAGCGGACTACGGGATCAGGTGAGCGCCACGGCCACCGACGGGAACATCATCAAGGTCTCGGGAACGGCCGACACCCCGAAGCGCGCACAGCAGCTCGCCGACCAGGTGGCCCGGCAGTTCGTCACGTTCGCCGCGCGGATCGCGGGCGACGACACCGACCCCGAGGCGGCGGCGCAGCCCGAGGCACTGCGGCAGATGGTGGTGCGGACCAGCCGCCGCATCACCGAGCTGGCCGACGCGGCCGGTTCGGGGCAGACCGTGGAGAGCGTGCAGACCCGCACCGAACTCGCGAAGCTGCGCACCGCGCTCCAGGAGGCCATCAACAAGCTGGACGAGGCCGACCCGGCCGCCGGCCAGGCGAACCTGGTCGTCATGGGGCCGGCGGCCCGGCCGGCCGGCGAGGCACCGCCGACGAGGATGCAGCTCATCGTCGCCGGGGCGCTGCTGTTCTTCGTGCTCGCGGTCATCGGCCATCTCGCCGCCGCACGGATGAGTCGCCGGCTGCGCACCGAACCGGAGATCGCCGCGGCGCTCGGCTCGGAGCTGCTGGGCACCGTCGACGTACCGGGTGAACGGCCCGCGCACCGGCCGGAAGGCAGTGGCCCGCGGGCCCGGTTCCGCCGGCTGCTGGGCGTCGACATCCGGTGGGACGTACCCACCCCGCGGGCGTCCGGTGACGAGGCCGGCAGGCGGATCCGCTACCGGCGGGTGTGCGCCCGCCTCCGCGACCGGTTGCCGGAACCCCGGCGGCTGCTGCTCGTGGTCCCGGACGGCGACGAGACCGCCCGCCGGGCCGCGGAGCAGCTCGTCGCCGAGGCCGAGAGCGATCCGCTGTTCCGGACGGCGGGGGTTTCGGTGTCCCGGCCGATGGTGCCGGACCGCGACCACGAGTTGGGTGCCCTGGTGGTGCTCAGCGCCGGCAGCTGGACCGCCGGGGAGCTGGCCGGCATCGCCGAGGCGTGTGCGGACGCGGGGCACGAGGTCGTCGGCATCGTCCTCGCCGGCCCGGTCCGGGTCCGTGCGACGCGGTCTGCCGGCCGTCCTCGGGAAACCGCCACGCCGGTGTTCGCGGTGGACGACGCGACAGGAGGATCAGGGTGACGACGAGTACCACTTCGCAGTCGTCGGCCGCCGCTCCGCTGCTGGACCTCCAGGCGCTGGTGGTGTCGGTACGCAGGCGGCGCCGCCTGTGGTGTTCCATGGCGCTGCTGGGGCTGCTCGCCGGCGCGGCGCTGGCGGTCCTGCTGCCGCCACCGCCGACCGCGGTGACCAAGGTGCTGGTCGCGCACCAGGAGGACCAGCCGAACGACCCCGGAACGCTGATCCGCACCGACGTCGCGCTGCTTCAGACCACGCGGATCGCCGACAAGGCCCTGAAGTCCCTCGGGTCTCCGGCCAAGCCGGAGGACTTCATGAAGGACTACGGGGGTATCGGCCTGACCAACAATCTGCTCCAGATCAATGTGACGGGTGAGAGTGACGCGGAAGCGGTGGCCCGTGCCAAGGCGCTGGCCGATGCGTTCGTCGCGGACCATGTGAGGCGGATCCAGGAAGCGGCGAACGCCGAGGCCAAGAGCCTGCTCGACCAGCGTGACCGCATGCGGGACGAACTCGCCCAGGTCGACAAGGCGATCGGGGACGGATCGGCGGAGAGCGGTCCGAAGGCATCGGCGAACATGGAGTCGCTCTTCGCCCGCCGGGCCGAACTCACCTCGCGGATCGGCGACTTCGCCCAGCGCGCCGCGGAAGCCCGGATCGGCACGCCCCGGCTCGTCGCCGGTACCCAGATCGTGGACGCCCCGCGCGCGGTGCGGCACTCCCTGCCCAAGGCCGCTGTCACCGACGCCACGATCGGGCTCGTCCTCGGGCTCGTCCTCGGGCTCGTGGTGGCGGCGGTCGGCTCGGTGGTGGCGGACCGTCCCGTGCTGCGGCGGGAGATCGCGGCGAACCTCGGTGCCTCGGTCATCGCGGAGCTGCCCCGCCGGTCGGCGAGGCCCTGGCGGCGCCGGCGGATCCGGACGGAACGCGAACGGCTCACCGTGTTTCTGACCCGCGCCGTGCGCAGCTCCGCGGAACCGGTGTCACTGCTGGAACTGGGCTGTGCGCGCAGCACGAGCGTGATCGCCCTGGACCTCGCCCGGGCACTGGCGGCGGAAGGGCCGGTGACCGTGATCGACGGTCTGCCCGGCCGCCGGCCGGCCAGGCGCCGCGCGAAGCCGGGAGACCCGCCCGTGGTCGGCGGCGAGCGTGCCGCGGCCGTGCCGGACGAGGAACGCCGGGTCGGCGTCGGCTCGGTGGCCCCGGGCACGGCGTGGACCGATCTCCAGTACCTCGGCACCCGGACCGTGCTCGTCGTGCGTGCCGGGCACGGCAGCGCCGCATGGCTGCACACCGTGGCGCGGCAGCTCGCGGACCAGCGCATCCCCGTGATCGGTGTGGTGCTGATCGACCCCGATCCGCGGGACCGGACCGACGGCACGCTGTGGGACGGGCCGCACACCGCGCTGCGCGGCCAGAACGAACGGCTGTCCCGGCAGAACGGTGGGGGTACCTCCCACGCCGTTCAGGCAGTGGGGGACGGACGGCACCGGACGGAGCGGCTGCCGATGCGGGCGGCACGGGTCCCGGACAGCGACCAGGAGGCGCGCTAGCACATGTGTGGCATCGCAGGCACTTACCGATGGCCGGACGGGAAGGCCGTCGCCGACCGGCTCACCGAGACCCTGGCACATCGCGGTCCGGACGGGGCGGGCCGGTACAGCCACCCCGCCGGTGACGGCGAAGTGCACCTCGGGCACCGCCGGCTGGCCATCATCGACCTGTCCGAGACCGGCGCCCAGCCGATGGTCTCGGGCGGCCTCGTCCTGACGTACAACGGCGAGCTGTACAACGCGCCCGAGCTGCGTGCCGAGCTGGCGGCCGCCGGGGTGCGCTTTCGCGGCACCTCCGACACCGAGGTGCTGCTGGAGGCCTGGCGGCGCTGGGGCACGGACTGCCTGCCCCGGCTGCGCGGCATGTTCGCGTTCGGGATCTTCGACGAGCGAACCGGTGAACTCGTGCTCGCCCGCGACCAGCTCGGCATCAAGCCGCTGTTCCTGCTCCGGCGCGGCGGGGGTCTGGTGTTCGCCTCCGAGCTCAAGGCGCTCGCCGCCGTGACCGGCGGGTCGCTGGAGGTGGACCATGCGGCGCTGGTGGCCTCGCTCCTCTACTACTGGGTGCCGGACTCGCGGTGCGCGTTCCGCGAGGCGGAGAAGCTGCCGCCGGGGAGCTGGCTCCGGTGCCGCCCCGACGGGCGGGTGGAGCGCGGCCGGTACTGGCACCTGAAGGACGTCGCCGCCGAGGCCCAGGAGCGGGCCCGGAGCGGCGAGCGGCCGGATGTCGCCGCCGCGGTCGAGGAGTCGACCCGGCGCCACCTGCTCTCCGACGTACCCGTGGCGACCTTCCTGTCCGGCGGGCTGGACTCCAGCTATCTGACCGCGCTGGCGGCCCGTGACCGGCCCGGGATCTCCGCCTACACGATCGGTTTCCGCGCCGAGGACGCCAGGTTCGAGGCGATGCCGGACGACCTGCGCTATGCCCGGCACGTGGCCGAGCGGTTCGGTGTCGACCTGCACGAGATCGAGATCGCCCCGGACGTGCTCGACCTGCTGCCGCGGATGACGTACCACCTCGACGAGCCGATCGGCGACCCCGCCGCGATCAACACGTTCCTGATCTGCTCGGCAGCCCGGGAGGCCGGGGTCAAGGTGATGCTCTCGGGGATGGGCGCCGACGAGTTGTTCGCCGGGTACCGCAAGCACCTGGCCAACCTGCTCGCGCTGCGCTACCAGCGTGTCCCGCGGCCCCTGCGGCGGGGCCTGTCCAGGGCCGTGGACCGGCTGCCGGTCGCCACGGCCCGCCGGGGGTACCGGTCGGTGCGCTTCGCCAAGCGGTTCCTCTCCTTCGCCGATCTGCCGGAGGAGACCGCGTTCCGGCGCAGCTACACCATGTACGACCGGGACGAGCTGCTCGCCCTGGTCGATCCGGACCTGGCCGGGACGGTCGACGACGTGCTGACCGAGCACGCGGACACCTACGACGACAACGACCTGGACGACTTCGTCAACCGTATGTGCCTGGGTGACGCCCGGATGTTCCTGCCGGGCCTGAACCTCACGTACACGGACCGGTCGAGCATGGCGGCGTCGACCGAGGTGCGGGTGCCGTTCGTGGACGTCGAGGTGGTCAAGGCGGCGTTCGCCGTGCCCGGCGATCGCAAGATCGTCGGACGGCAGGGCAAGGCCGTCCTCAAGGAGGCGGCCGGCTCGATCCTGCCACGGGAGATCGTGTACCGGCCCAAGGGCCTGTTCAGTGCCCCGCTGCGCGCCTGGATGAGCCGGGATCTGGCACCGCTGGTGCGCGAGGTGGTCAACGACGGCGAGCTGGTCCGTTCCGGGTTCCTGCGCCGCGACGCGCTGGCGCGGCTCGTCGCCGAGGACGCGGCCGGGCACCGGGACTTCTCCAAGCATCTGTGGCATGTGCTGACCCTCGAGTACTGGTATCGCGACGCGACCTCTGGGTCCGGCCAGAGCACTCGGTTAACGGCTTAGGAATCAGAGGAGTTCGGGTGAAACAGGTTGTGCAGAACTACAAGAGCGGCGAGCTGGCGGTGCTCGACGTGCCGGTGCCGGGGTGCAAGCCGGGCGGTGTGCTGGTCCGCAGCGCCTACTCGCTGATCTCCACCGGTACCGAGCTGATGAAGGTGTCCGAGGCCGGCATGTCGATGCTGGGCAAGGCCCGTTCCCGGCCGGACCAGGTGGCCAAGGTCATGCAGAGCGTGGCCACCAACGGGGTCCCCGCGACCTACCGCAAGGTGATGGGCAAGCTGGACTCCTACACGCCGCTGGGCTACTCGCTGTGCGGGGTGGTCGAGCAGGTCGGCGCGGGGATCGACGATGTGAAGGTCGGCGACCTGGTGGCCTGTGCCGGCAACGAGCACGCGTTGCACGCCGAGCTGAACTGGGTGCCGAAGAACCTCTACACCCCGGTGCCGGACGGCCTCGCGCCGCGGCACGCGGCCTTCGGCACCGTCGGCTCGATCGCCATGCAGGGCGTCCGCCAGGGCGAGCCGCAGCTCGGCGAAGTGGCCCTGGTCATCGGCCTCGGACTGATCGGGCAGCTGGTGGTGCAGCTCCTGGCCGCCTCCGGCGTCCGTGTCGTCGGCGCCGACCCCGACCCGGCGCGCTGCGAACTCGCCGAGCGCCTGGGCGCCGCGGCCTGCGGCGACCCGGCCTCCGCCGCCGTGGAGAACGCCGTCGCCGAACTCACCGGCGGTCACGGCGTGGACCAGGTGTACCTGGCCGCCGGCGGCGGCAGCAACCAGCCCGTGGAGCTGGCCGCCCGGCTCTGCCGGGACCGCGGCCGGGTCGTCGACATCGGCAAGTGCCGCCTGGACCTGCCGTGGAACGCGTACTACGAGAAGGAACTCGACGTCCGGTTCTCCCGCAGTTACGGCCCCGGGCGCTACGACCCGGAGTACGAGCTGGAGGGCCGCGACTACCCGATCGGCTACGTGCGCTGGACCGAGCGCCGCAACCTGGCGTGCTTCCTCGACCTCGCCGCCCGCGGCAAGATCGACGTGGAGCCCCTGATCTCCCATGTCGCCGACTTCGACGACGCCGTGGAGACCTACCGGCGCCTCAAGGACGGCGAGCTGAAGGCCGTCACCGCGCTGTTCCGCTACCCCGAGCAGGCGGAGGAAGCCGGGGAAGCCAAGGCCCCGGCGGTCGCCGTCCCCACGGTGAGCGTGAAGCCGAACCCGGCCCGCTCTGCCAAGACGCCGGTCAAGCTGGCGTTCGTCGGCGCCGGCAACTACGCGACGTCGATGCTGCTGCCGCACCTGGCACAGCGCGACGGCGTCGAGTTGTCGACCGTCGTCACCACGACGGCGCTGTCCGCGGCCAACGCGCAGCGGAAGTTCGGCTTCGCCGACGCGACCACCGACCTCGACGCCGTGCTCGGCGACAAGTCCATCGACGCCGTCTTCGTGGTCACCCGGCACAGCTCGCACGCCGACCTGACCCGCAAGGCACTGCTGGCGGGCAAGACGGTGTTCGTGGAGAAGCCCCTGGCGCTCACCGAGGACGAGCTGGCCGGAGTGCTCGCGGCGGTGGAGGAGTCCGGCAACGACCGGCTCCAGGTGGGCTTCAACCGCCGGTTCGCGCCGCTGCTGCAGGAGGCCAGGAAGCAGTTCGGCACCCGCTCCGGCCCGGCGAGCCTGCGTTACCTGGTCAACGCGGGTCAGCTGCAGCACGGCAGCTGGTACCTCCAGCAGGGCACCGAGGGTTCACGCTTCGCCGGCGAGGGCGGCCACTTCATCGACACGGCGAGCTGGCTGCTCGACGCCGACCCGGTGTCCGTCTACGCGGTCGCCCCCTCCGGCAACGAGGACCTGCAGGTCGTGCTGCGCTACCCGGACGGGTCCACCGCCACCATCAGCTATGTCACCACCGGGGCGCCCGGCTTCCCCAAGGAGACGCTGGACCTGGTCGCCGACGGCAAGGTGCTGCGCCTCGACGACTTCGTCCGCGCCTCCGTCTACGGCCGCAAGAAGTGGGTCAGTTCACGGCTGCCCAAGGCCCGCGACAAGGGCCAGAACGCCGAACTCGCCGCATTCATCAAGGCCGTGCGGACCGGCGGCCCGATGCCGGTGCCGCTGGAGTCGCTGGTCGCCACCACGGCGGCCACCCTCGCCGTGCAGACCGGTCTGGCCGGCGGCGCGCCGGTGACGTTGGCGAGGGCGCGATGACCATGAGCGCGGGCTGGTACCTGCGGCGGCTGTCCCGGATGGGGCCCGGGGAGGTCGGGGGCCGGGCGGTCGACGCGGTGCGCAGGCGGCGGTGGCGGTCGGTGCGGCCCACCTGCCCGCGCGTGACCGGCGCCCGGTTCACCTCGGTGCTGCCCGCCGGGACGATCGCCGCGGTGCCACCGGACGCCGCGAAGCGTCTCGTCGCCGAGGCGGACCGGCTGATGGCCGGGCACGCCGAGTACTTCGGGGTGGTCCGCGACGACCTGGCCGACCCGGACTGGTGGTACGACCCGAAGACCGGGCGCCGGGCTCCGTGGGGCTACGCCTTCGACGTGCCGTACCGGAACGAGGACGCGGTCGGGGACATCAAGCAGATCTGGGAGCTGTCCCGGCATCAGTACCTCACCGTGCTCGCCGCCGCCTACGCGCTCACCGGGGACGAGCGATACGCCGAGCGGGTCGCCGGGCACCTGCGGTCGTGGTGGGCGGGCAACGCGCCGCTGCGCGGAGTGCACTGGACCAGTGGCATCGAGCTGGGGATCCGGCTGCTGTCCTGGGTGTGGATCCGCCGGCTGCTCGACGGCTGGCCGGGCGCGGCCGGGCTGTTCGAGGGCAACCCGAAGGCGCTCCACCAGATCTGGCACCACCAGCGCTGGCTGGCCGCCTTCCCCAGCCGGGGGTCTTCGGCGAACAACCACGTCATCGCCGAGGCCGCCGGGCAGTTGGCCGCGGCCTGCGCGTTCGGGTGGTTCCCCTCCTCGGCGCGCTGGCGGGACGACGCGCTGCGGTCGCTGGAGAGGCATCTGCGCGGCAACACCTTCGGCTCCGGCCTCAACCGCGAGCTGGCCACCGAGTATCACGGACTGGTGCTGGAGCTGGGCCTGGCCGCGGTGGCCGAGGCGGATGCCGCGGGCGTGCCCGTCCCCGGGACGGTCCGGCTGGTGCTGCTGCGGATGACCGACGCACTCGCGGCCATGGTGGACAACCGGCTGCGGCCGCCCCGCCAGGGGGACGCGGACGACGGGCACGGTCTGGTCGTGGACGGTGCGGGCACGGACCGCTGGGGGTCGCTGCTGGCCACCGGGGAGGCCGTGTTCGGCCGGCTCGCCTGGTGGCCGGAGGTGACCGGCACCGATGTGCGCACCCCGCTGCTGGCCGCGCTCGTCCAGCCGTACCCGAAGGACGGGACCGCACGGGCCGTGTCCCGCCCGGCGAGCCGGCCGGCCCACTTCGCCGACGCGGGCATGACCATCCTGCGCGGCCCCGAGAAGATCTGGTGCCGCTGCGACGGCGGTCCGCACGGCTTCCTGTCCATCGCCGCGCACGCTCACGCGGACGCGCTGTCCGTGGAGGTCCGGCACGACGGGGTCGACGTGCTCGCCGACCCCGGGACGTACTGCTACCACGGGCAGCCCGAGTGGCGGCGGTACTTCCGGTCGACCCTCGGCCACAACACCCTCCGGCTGGACGGCGGCGACCAGTCCGTCTCCGGCGGCCCGTTCCTGTGGACCCGGCACGCCCGCAGCCGCGTCCTGGTCGCGGACGCCTCCGGAGCCTGCGACGGGGGAACGTCCCGCTGGTGCGCCGAGCACGACGGTTACCAGCGCTCCGTGCACCGCCGCCGGGTGGAGCTGACGGCCGCGAGCCAGGAGCTGAGGGTGGTCGACGAGGTGCGCGGCGAGGGCCGGGCCGTGCAGCTTGCGTTCCACCTCGGCCCGGCGGTCTCCGCGGACCTGGAGGGGAACCGGGCGGTGCTCACCTGGACCCGGGACGGCGAGGACCGCTCCGCGGAACTCGACCTGCCCGGACAGCTGCGCTGGCGGGCGCATCGCGGGGAGAGCGACCCGCCGCTGGGCTGGTACTCCGCCGGTTTCGGACGCAAGGAACCCGCCACAACGCTGGTCGGCACCGGTTTCGCCGACGGCACGGAGGAGTTCACCACCGTACTCAGGTTCCGCGATTAGGGAGGAAGGACGCGTGGGGATGAAGTGGCGGCACCGGGCATGGCCGGCGGCACCGCTGGCGCTGGCCCTGCTGGCGGCGACCGGCTGTGAGAGCACGCCGGACGCGCGGCCGGGGCCGGCCGCTGTGCCGTCCACGCCCGTGGCCCGGGTGTGCGCCCATCCCGCGGCCGGTCCGGCGAAGGCGCCCGCGGGCGCGGTGACGGTCGACCCCGCGGTGGCCGGTGATCTGGCCGCGAAGACCAAGAGCAGTCCTCCGCACACCACCTTCTGGCTGCGACCGGGCAGGCACCGCCTCGATCCCGACCGCTACGCCCAGGTCATCCCCAAAGAGGGCGACAGGTACCTCGGGGCGCCGGGCGCGGTGCTCGACGGCCGGAAGACCAACCAGTACGCGTTCGGCGGC
This sequence comes from Streptomyces musisoli, assembly GCF_016741855.1. Lineage (GTDB taxonomy): Bacteria > Actinomycetota > Actinomycetes > Streptomycetales > Streptomycetaceae > Streptomyces > Streptomyces musisoli. The sequence continues at coordinate 199,145 of NZ_JAERRH010000006.1, forward strand.
ACCGCCCGCAACGTCACCATCCGCTACCTGACGGTGCGGGGTTTCGTCGCGCCGCACGACGAGGGCGTGGTCAACCACGACTCGGCCGACGGGTGGGTGATCGAGCACGCGACGATCCAGAACAACTCCGGCGCCGGGCTGATGGCCGGTGCCGGCCAGCAGGTCCGCGCCAGCTGCCTGCGCGGCAACGGCCAGTACGGCATGAACGCGTACAAGAGCGGCGGCCGTATCAGCGGCCTGGTGGTCGAGGGCAACGAGATCGTGGGCAACAACAGGGACGACTGGGAGCGGCGGCGGCCGGGCTGCGGCTGCACCGCGGGCGTCAAGTTCTGGGCCGTCGACGGCGCCGACGTGCGCGCCAACTGGGTGCACGACAACCGCGGAGCGGGGTTGTGGGCGGACACCAACAACAACGACTTCCGTATCGAGGACAACGTGCTGGAGGACAACGACGGCGCCGCGCTGATCTACGAGACCAGCTACAACGCGGTCATCCGGAACAACACGATCCGGCGGAACAACTGGGTCGAGGGCCGCAAGGCAGCCGACCGCGGCGACAGCTTCCCGTTCGCGACCGTCTACCTGTCCGAGTCCGGCGGCGAACCACGGATCCAGGCCCGCACGGACAAGATCGAGATCTACCGGAACGTGCTGGAGGACAACTGGTCCGGGATCACCCTGTGGGAGAACGCCGACCGGTTCTGCAACAGCCCGGCCAACACCTCGTCCGGTGACTGCACGTTGCTGGTGAAGGACACCGGCCGCTGCGCTCGGCCGGCGATCGCCACCGCACCGCTGTACGCCGACTGCCGGTGGAAGACCCAGCGGGTGGACATCCACGGCAACCGCTTCGTACTGGACGAGTCCGTCGTCTCCTGCACGGTGAAGTGCGACCGCATGGCGGTGCTGGCCAACTACGGCACCTTCCCGGACTGGTCGCCGTACCAGGGCGAGCGGGTGGCCGAGGCGATCACCCGCAAGCAGCACAACCGCTGGCACGACAACGTCTACGTCGGTCCATGGAAGTTCGTCGCCCACGACCCCAGCCGGGTGCTCGACTCCGGGCAGTGGCAGGGCACGCCGTACCAGCAGGACGCGGGCAGCACCTTCCGCGCAGGGGGCGGTGGCTGAGATGCGCGCGGACCACACGCCGAAGATCGTCGGGACAGTCTGGGGGCTGCTGGTCCTCAACACGCTCGGCTCCGCGGGGGCGAAGACCATCGTCCCGCTGCCCCGTTCCCTCATCCAGATGGTCACCATGGGCTCGCTGGTCGCCGCGTTCGCGCTGGCCCTCGTCCTCAATCTGCGGCTGCGCATCCGGGCCAGCGCCTTCTTGCTGCTGCTCTCCCTGCTGCTGGTGCCGAGCGTGCTCTCCAGCGTGCACCTGGAGTCCGGGTTCGGCGCGCTGTTCCGCTGCGCCCGGCTGGCCCTCTTCATCGGCACGCTGTGGCTGCTCAGCCGCTGGTGGGACGGCGGTCCGACGTTCGTCCGGCACCACATCCGGATGTACTTCGCGGTGCTCGGGTCGGTGGCCGCCGGCCTGGTCGTCTCACCGGGCGCGGCCTTGCCCGACCTCTACGGCGGGCGGCTGGTCGGCGCGTTGTGGCCGCTCACCCCGCCGCAGATCGGACAGTACGCGGCGGTGATCATCGGCCTCACCGTGCTGCTCGCGCTGGACCGCCGGACCGACAGGACCAGCGCCGCGGTGGTCATCGTGCCGTCGTTCGTGCTGCTGGTGCTGACCCATACCCGTACGGCCACCCTCGGCCTGTTCATCGGGCTGGCGTTGGCGATCGGCTCGCTCATCCTGACCAGCGCCGCGGCCCGCCGGTTCTTCACCTGGGCGGTGCTGTGCGCCGTGGTGGCCGCGGTGGGATTCGCCTCCGCGCTCCAGGCGTGGTTCCTGCGCGGGCAGAGCCAGGAGAACTTCTCCAACCTCACCGGTCGGGCCAAGGTCTGGGACGCCCTGCTGGCAGCGCCCCGGACTGCCTCGGAGCAGCTGTTCGGCGTGGGCCTGGGCGACAAGTCGTTCGGCGGGCTGCCGATCGACAACAGCTGGCTGGCCGTCTACAACGAGCAGGGGCTGACCGGCGTCGCCCTGGTCGCGGCGATCATCATCGTGCTGGGCGGCGTCGCGTTGCTGCGGCCACCGTCGCTGTCGAGGGCCTGCGCGATCTACCTGATCAGTTACTGCGCGATCGCGTCGTACACCGAGGCCGGGCTGGGCGACGCCTCGCCGTATCTGCTGCATCTGACCGTGGCCGCCTCGCTGCTGGCGGCACCTGCCGCGGCCACCGGCCTGCCGACGCCGGAAGCCGCCCGACGCCGCGTCCCGCGCAGGGCCCAGAGATCGGAGGTGACCTGAGCATGCACGTCCTCGTGGTGCACAACCGCTACGCCTCGGCGCAGCCGAGCGGGGAGAACAAGGTCGTCGACCAGGAGGTGGCGCTGCTGCGCGGGGCCGGCCACCGGGTCGAGGTGTTCGAGCGGCGCAGCGACGACATCGCCGCCCGGTCCCTGCCGGGCAAGGTCGCGGTACCGCTGCTGGTGCCGTGGAACCCGGCGGTCCGCACGGAGCTCGCCGCACTGCTGCGCGCCGAGCGGCCTGACGTGGTGCACGTCCACAACGTCTTCCCGCTGCTGTCGCCGGCGGTGCTGGCCGCCTGCGCCGACGCCGGCGTGCCCGCCGTCGCCACGCTGCACAACTACACCCAGGTCTGCCCGCCCGGCACGCTTCAGCGGGACGGCCGGCCGTGCACCGAGTGCGTCGGCTCGGCGGCGGCGCTGCCCGCCGTCCGGCACGGCTGCTACCGGAACTCGAGGCTGGCGACGGTGCCGCTCGCGGTCAGCCTGAGGGTGAACCGGCGGCGCTGGTGGTCCGGCGTGGAGCGGTTCCTCTGCATCTCCGCGGCGCAGCGCGCCGTGCTGGTGCGGGCCGGCATGCCGGCCGACCGGCTGGCGGTGAAGCACAACTTCGTGCCCGACCCGGACGCCCGCCGGTCGGGCGACGGCGAGCACCTTCTCTATCTCGGCCGGCTGGCCGAGGCCAAGGGCGTACGGCTGCTCATGACCGCGTGGGACGCGCTCGCGGCGAGCGGCGGGGTGGGCGTGCCGCTGGTGATCGCCGGCACCGGACCGCTGGAGGCGGAGGTCGTCGCCTGGGCGGCGGGCCGGGACGACGTGCGCTACGTCGGTCTGTACGACACGGCGGAGTGCCAGAAGGCCATCGCCCGGTCGGTGGCGGTGGTGGCTCCCTCGACCTGGCTGGAGGCGTTCGGCCTGGTGGTCGTGGAGGCGATGGCGGCCGGCGTCCCGGTCGTCGCCGCCGGTCACGGCGCCTTCGTCGAACTCGTCGAGGACGGCGTGACCGGGCTGCTGCACCGGCCGGGGGATTCCGCCTCGCTCGCGTCCTGCATCCGCCGGATCGCGGCCGAGCCGGACCACAACCGGGAGACGGGCCAGGCGGCCCGGCTCCGCTACGAACAGGGCTTCAGCCCGGCCGTCGGGCTGGAGCGCCTGCTGGAGGAGTACCGCACCGCGATCGCGGGGCGGTCGGCACAGACTCGCGGCGGGGACACCCGCGCGAGCAGGGGGGATGGGGACACCAGATGACACGATGCCGACTCTGCGGCTCGGAAGCGATGGCGAGCGTCGTCGACCTCGGGGCCACGCCACCGTGCGAGAGCTTTCTCGCGGCGGACCGACTCGACGAGCCGGAACCGGCGTACCCGCTGCACCTGCGGGTCTGCACCGACTGCTGGCTCGCGCAGATTCCTCCGCTGATCACGCCGGAGGAGACGTTCAAGGAATACGCGTACTTCTCCTCGTACTCGACCTCCTGGGTGGAGCACGCGCGGACGTTCGTCGCCGACGCCGTCCAGCGGGTGGGTCTCGGCCCCGACGCCTTCGTGGTCGAGGTCGCGAGCAACGACGGGTACCTGCTGAAGCACGTGGTGGACCGCGGGATCCGCTGCCTCGGCATCGAGCCATCGGTAAACGTCGGTGCCGCGGCGCGGGACGCGGGTGTGCCCACGCTCACGGAGTTCCTGTCCCCGGACACCGGCGCCGGCGTACGCGCCGAGCACGGCCCGGCGGACCTGGTCGTGGCCAACAACGTGTACGCGCACATCCCCGACGTGGTCGGGTTCACCCAGGGGCTGCGCGCCCTGGTCGCCGACGACGGCTGGGTCTCGATCGAGGTGCAGCACCTGCTGACCCTGATCGAGGAGAACCAGTACGACACGATCTACCACGAGCACTTCCAGTACTACACGGTCGCGTCCGCGATCCGGGCGCTGGCGAGCGGCGGACTCGCGCTCGTGGACGTCGAGTTGCTGCCCACGCACGGCGGCTCCATCCGGCTGTGGGCCCGGCCTGCCGAGGTGGCGGGCGAGCCGTCGCAGCGGGTGGCCGACGTGCTGGAGAAGGAGAAGGCCGCCGGGCTCCAGGAGCTGTCCGGATACGCCGAGTTCTCCGCCCGGGTGGCCAAGGTGCGCCGGGATCTGCTGCGGTTCCTCGTCGAGGCGGCGGAGCGCGGCGAGAGGGTCGTCGGCTACGGCGCCCCGGGCAAGGGCAACACCCTGCTCAACCACTGCGGCATCCGGCCCGACCTGCTCGCGTACACGGTCGACCGCAACCCGTACAAGCACGGCAGGTTCACCCCGGGCACCCGCATCCCGATCCTGCCGCCCGATCAGATCGCCGCCGACAGACCGGACTACGTCCTCGTCCTCCCGTGGAACCTGCGGGCCGAGCTGGTCGAGCAGCTGTCCTTCGTGCACGAGTGGGGCGGCCGGCTGGTCTTCCCCATCCCGGAACTGAGCATTGTCGAGGTCAAGCGATGAAGGTCGTCCTGTTCTGCGGCGGTTACGGAATGCGGATGCGCAGCGGCGCCGCGGACGACGTGCCCAAGCCGATGGCGATGGTCGGTCCGCGGCCGCTGATCTGGCATGTCATGCGCTACTACGCGCACTTCGGGCACCGGGAGTTCATCCTGTGCCTCGGGTACGGGGCTCATCACATCAAGGACTTCTTCCTCAACTACGAGGAGACGACGTCCAACGACTTCGTGCTGCGGGGCGGGCGGACCGAGCTGCTGTCCACCGACATCTCCGACTGGACGATCACGTTCGCGCAGACCGGCATCGAGTCGCCGATCGGTGAGCGGCTGCGCCGGGTGCGGCACCACCTGGACGGCGACGAGATGTTCCTCGCCAACTACGCCGATGTGCTCACCGACGCCCCGCTGCCGGAGATGATCGAGAACTTCGCCCGGCGCGACGCCGGCGCGTCGATGATGGTGGTGCCGCCGCAGTCCTCGTTCCACTGCGTGGACCTGGGCGAGGACGGCCTGGTGGGAGGCATCACCGCGGTGAGCGAACTGCCGCTGTGGGAGAACGGCGGCTACTTCGTGCTCCGCCAGGAGGTCTTCGACCACATACCGGAGAACGGCGACCTGGTCGCCGACGGATGCGCCCAACTGGCCAAGCGCGGCCGGCTGGTGGCGCACCAGCACCGCGGCTTCTGGAAGCCGACCGACACCGTGAAGGAGCGCGCCGCACTCGACGCCGCCTATGCGCGGGGCGAGCGCCCGTGGGCCGTGTGGGAGCGGGACGACGCCGGGGTGCGCGCGTGATCCGGCTCGGGGCCGGGTCCCCGGAAGCGATCGCCGCGGTGGGCGCGCACTGCGACGACATCGCGATCGGCGCAGGCGGCACGCTGCTCGCCCTGTGCCGCGCCCGGCCCGGGCTGCGGGTCGACGCGCTGGTGCTCTCCGGCGGCGGCACCGAACGCGAGCAGGAGGAGCGGGCCGCGCTCGCCGCCTTCTGTCCGGGCGCCGACCTGCGACTGACCGTGCTCAAACTGCCCGACGGCCGCATGCCCGTGCACTGGGACGAGGCCAAGGCCGCCGTCGAGGAACTGCGCGGACGGGCCGACCCGGACCTGATCCTGGCGCCGCGCGCCGATGACGCGCACCAGGACCACCGCGGCCTGGCGCAGCTGATACCCACGGCCTTCCGCGACCACCTCGTGCTCGGCTACGAGATCGTCAAGTGGGACGGCGACCTCGGCCGCATGGCGGCGTACCAGCCGCTGTCGCCGGAGATCGCCGAGGAGAAGGTGCGGCTGCTTCAGGAGCACTATCCCTCGCAGCGGCACCGGCCCTGGTACGACCGGGAGGCATTCCTCGGGCTGGCACGGATCCGCGGCATCGAATGCCACGAGCGATACGCCGAGGCGTTCGCCGTCACCAAAATCACGCTCAACCTGGGGGGTTGAACCTTGCGCGTACTGCTCACCGGACACCAGGGCTATCTGGGAACCGTCATGGCCCCGGTCCTCGCCGCCGCCGGGCACGAGATCGTCGGCCTCGACGCCGGCCTGTTCGCCGACTGCGTCCTCGGCCCGGAGCCCGCGGACCCGCAGGGGCACCGGGTGGACCTGCGCGACGTCACGGCCGAACACGTGGCCGGGGTGGACGCCGTGATCCACCTGGCCGCCCTGTCCAACGACCCGCTGGGATCGCTGGCGCCGGAGCTGACCTACGACATCAACCATCACGCGTCCGTACGCCTTGCCCGGCTGGCCCGCGACGCCGGGGTGCGGCGCTTCCTGTACGCGTCGACCTGCTCGGTGTACGGCGCCGCCGGCGGCGACGACCTGGTGGCCGAGGACGCCCCGCTGCGCCCGGTGACGCCGTACGCGGAGTCCAAGGTGCGGGTGGAGGACGACCTGCACGCGCTGGCCGACGGCGACTTCAGCCCGGTGTACATGCGCAACGCCACCGCCTTCGGCCACTCGCCCCGGCTGCGCGCCGACATCGTGCTGAACAACCTGGTGGGCCACGCGCTGCTGTCCGGCGAGGTCCTTGTGCTCTCCGACGGCACCCCGTGGCGCCCGCTGGTGCACGCCGCCGACATCGCCCGGGCCTTCACGGCCGCGCTGACCGCGCCGCGGGAAGCGGTGCACGACCGGGCGTTCAACATCGGCAGCGAGACGAACAACGTCACGGTCGCCCAGATCGCCGAGCAGGTCGCCGAGGCGGTGTCCGGCGCGAAGGTGCGGATCACCGGGGAGAACGGTGCCGATCCGCGGTCGTACCGGGTGGACTTCTCCCGGTTCCGCACGGCGATCCCCGGCTTCGACTGTGAGTGGACGGTGAAGCAGGGCGCGCTCGAACTCGCCGACGCCTACCGCAAGTGCGGGCTGACCCGGGAGGACTTCGAACAGCGCTTCACCCGCCTCGCCGTGCTGCGCGCGGCGTCCGAGGCCGGTGCCGTCGACGACACCCTGCGGTGGCGCCGGTGACCGCGGTCGGCGACCGGATGTACGAGCTGGTGGAGCGGGTGTACCCGCTCTGCCGGAGCATCACCGGCGACGGTGTGCGCGCCACCCTGGACATCGTCGGCGAGTACATCCCGCTGCACGTGCACGAGGTGCCGACCGGGACGCAGGTGCTCGACTGGACGGTGCCGCAGGAGTGGAACATCCGGGACGCCTACATCGCCGGCCCGGACGGCAACCGGGTCGTCGACTTCGCCGCGTCCAGCCTGCATGTGCTCGGCTACAGCGTGCCGGTGTCGGGGACCATGCCCCTGTCCGAGCTGCGCGCGCACCTGCACACCCTGCCGGAGCACCCGTCCTGGGTGCCGTACCGCACCAGCTACTACCAGCAGGAGTGGGGGTTCTGCCTGGCCCAGGACACCTTGGACGCGCTGCCGGACGGCGAGTACGAGGTGCGCATCGACTCCACGCTCGCCGACGGCCACCTCACCTACGCCGAGCACGTGGTCCCCGGACAGGTCGCCGACGAGGTGATCGTCTCCTGCCACGTCTGCCACCCGTCGCTGGCCAACGACAACATGGCCGGCGTCGCGGTGGCGACGTTCCTGGCCAGGGCGCTGGCCGAGCAGACGCCCTACTACACCTACCGGTTCATCTTCGCGCCCGGCACCATCGGGGCGATCACCTGGCTGGCCCGCAACGCGGAGCGGATCGACCGGGTCAAGCACGGTCTGGTGCTGGCCTGCGCCGGCGACCCGGGGTCACTGACGTACAAGCAGAGCAGGCGCGGCGACGCGGAGATCGACCGGGTGCTGCGGCACGTGCTGGCCGCCTCCGGACGACCTCACCACGTGGCCGAGTTCACTCCGTACGGCTATGACGAGCGGCAGTACTGCTCGCCCGGGTTCGACCTCGGGGTGGGCTCGCTCACCCGGACCCCGTACGCGGGCTATCCCGAGTACCACACGTCGGCGGACAACCTGGACTTCGTCTCCCCGGAGGCGATGGCGGACACCCTTGCCGTCTGCCGCGAGGCGTTCGCCGTCCTGGACCGCAACCGGCGGTACCTCAACCTCAGCCCCTACGGCGAACCACAGCTGGGCCGGCGCGGGTTGTACGACGCGCTCGGCGGGCGCAGCGACACCAAGCAGGCCCAGATGGCCATGCTCTGGGTGCTCAACCTCTCCGACGGCGAGCACAGTCTGCTGGACGTCGCCGAGCGGTCCGGGCTGCCGTTCGACACCGTCGCCGGCGCGGCCGGCGCCCTGCGGGGCGCCGGGCTGATCAAGGCATGACGCCGATGACCACCGGGGAGGAGAAGACGGCGCCACCGGCGGCCGGGGCCGAGGGCGGCCGGTCCGCCAAGCGGGCCCTCGTCGGCCGGCTGTCCTGGGGGCTGGCCGACCAGGCGGCCTCCAGCATGACCAACTTCGCGGTGGGGATCTACGTGGCGCGCTCGCTGGGGGTGACCGCGTTCGGCGTGTTCAGCCTGGCCTGGGTGACCTACGGCGTGGTGCTCAACGTCTCCCGCGGGCTGGCCACCGATCCGCTCGTGGTGCGCTTCAGCGGCGTGCCGGACGCGTCCTGGCGCGGGGCGGTGGTCCGGTCGTCGGGCACCGCGCTCGGTGTCGGCTCGGCCATCGGCGCGGCCTGCCTGGTGGTCGGGCTGGGTCTCGGCGGCCGGGTGGGGCCCGCGTTCGCCTGCCTCGGCGTCGTGCTGCCGGGGCTGCTGCTCCAGGACGCCTGGCGGTTCTCGTTCTTCGCCGCCGGCGCCGGGCGGAAGGCGTTCGTCAACGACCTCGTGTGCGGCATCGCGCTCGTCCCGGCCATGGTCGTGGCGGCCCGCGTGGGCACCGTGGGCGCTTTCGTGCTCGCCTGGGGTGCGGCCGCCACGGTGGCCGCCGCGTACGGCTGCCTCCAGTCCGGCATCCGGCCCCGGACGAGCCAGGCGCGCGCGTGGCTCCGGGAGCAGCGCGATCTCGGCTACCGGTACCTGGTCGAGAACGTCAGTCTCAGCGGCGCGAGCCAGCTGCGGGCGTACGGGCTCGGCGCGATCGCCGGGGTCGGCGCGGTGGGTGCGGTGCGGGGCGCCGAGCTCCTGATGGGCCCGTTCCTCGCCGTACTGATGGGGCTGTCGCTGGTCACCGTCCCGGAGGCGGCACGGGTGCTGCGGCAGGCCCCGCACCGCCTCGGCTCGTTCTGCCTCGTGCTGGGCGGCGGGCAGGCCGCCGCCGCGCTGCTGTGGGGCGGGGCGCTGCTGCTGATGCCGGACCGGCTCGGCGAGCTGGTGCTCGGCGACGTCTGGCACTCCGCGGCGGCCCTCATCGTGCCGATCACCCTCAGTGTCGCGGGCGCGGGCCTCGGCACCGGCGCGGCGGCCGGGCTGCGCGCGCTCGGCGCGGCCCGGCGCAGCCTGCGCTGCCAGCTGTTCGCCTCCGCCTGCTACGTCGGCGGCGGGCTCGGCGGGGCGGCCGTCGCCGGCACGGTCGGCTCGGCCTGGGGCGTCTCCGCCGCGACCGTCAGCGGCTCGGCCGTGTGGTGGCTGCAACTGCGGTCCGCCCTGCGCGAGCACCGCCAGAACACGATCCCCGAAGTGAGGACTTCATGACCGCCCAACCCAGGCTGAGCATCGGCCTGCCCGTGTACAACGGCGAGGAGTACCTGGCCGAGTCGCTCGACGCGCTGCTCGGCCAGACCTACGAGGACTTCGAGCTGGTCGTCTCCGACAACGCCTCGACCGACGGGACCGAGGACATCTGCCGCAAGTACGCCGCGCAGGACGCACGCATCCGGTACATCCGGCTGCTCAGGAACGTCGGCGCGACGCCGAACCACAACTACGTGTTCACGCAGTGCCGTGGCGAGCTGTTCAAGTGGGCCTCGCACGACGACCTCTACGCCCGCGATCTGCTGCGGCGCTGCGTCGAGGCGCTGGACGAGCGGCCGGACGTGATCCTCGCGCACGCCGACCAGGCGGTCATCGACGGCGACGGCCAGGTGAAGGTCCCCTACGAGTACACGCTCGCCACCGGCTCGCCGCACGCGCCGGAGCGGTTCCGCAGCATGCTGTTCGAGCCCGGCGGTGACGACTTCTACGGGGTGATCCGGGCCGACGCGCTGCGCAGGGTGAGGCCGATGGACAGCTACCACCACGCGGACCGCACGTTCGTCGCCGAGATCGCCCTGCACGGGCGGTTCCACCAGGTGCCGGAACTCCTCTACTTCCGCCGCGACCACCCCACCCGCGCCGAGCGGGCGAACCCGTCCAAGCGCTCCCGGTGCGTCAACCTGGACCCGCGCCGGGCGGGCCCGCTGCACCCGACGCCCCGCCTGCTCGCCGAGTACGTGTGGGGCTTCACCTCGGCGATCCGGCGGGCCCCGTTGTCCCCGGCCGACCGGCGCGAGTGCTACCGCCACCTGGCCACGTGGATGACCAGCCGGGTCCGGCCGGGCGCCGGCGAGCGGGTGGAGGACCGCGCCCCGGTCGACCCCGCCAAGCTGACCGTCTGCGTCGACGCCCTCGTCGCCGGACGTGACGGGAGGCGGGCATGACGTCACGTGAGACTCCGGTACGGGTCGGGGTGTTCGGTCTGCTCGGCTCCGGCAACCTCGGCAACGACGGGTCGCTCGAGGCCGTGCTCGGATACCTCCGCGCCCGGCACCCGGAGGCGGTCGTGGACGCGCTGTGCGGCGGACCCGAGGCGGTGACGGCCAAGTTCGGGATCCCCGCGACGCGGCTCCACTGGAACCGCGCGGAGTACCGGACCGCGTCCCGTGCGGGCGCCATCGCGTCGAAGGGCCTCGGCAAACTCGTCGACGCCTTCCGCACCGCCGCCTGGGTGCGCCGGCACGACGTGGTGATCGTGCCGGGCATGGGCGTCCTGGAGGCCACCCTGCCGCTGCGGCCGTGGGGCTTCCCGTACTCGCTGTTCCTGCTCTGCGCGAGCGGCCGGCTGCTGCGCACCCGGGTCGCGCTGGTCAGCGTCGGCGCCGCGACGATCGGCAGCCGGCCGACCCGGGCCCTGGTGCGCTGGTCGGGGCGGCTGGCCGCGTACCGGTCGTACCGGGACGACCAGTCCCGTGACGCGATGCGGGCGATGGGCGTGGACACCGCGCGCGACGAGGTCTACCCGGACCTCGCCTTCTCCCTGCCGACGCCGGACGCGAGGGTGCCCTCGGGGCCGCCGGGCCGGGTCTGCGTCGGTGTCATGGACTTCCACGGCGGCAACGACGACCGCGCCCGGGCCGAGGAGATCCACCGGCGCTACCTCGACGGGACGATCCGGTTCGTCCGCGCGCTGGTCGAGGAGGGCAGGCCGGTCCGGCTGCTCACCGGTGACGAGTGCGATGCGCCGGTGGTCGCCGCGATCCTCGAGGCGGTGGACTCGCCGCTGGTGACCGCCGCCGAGCCGGCCTCACTGGCCGACCTGATGAGGGAGACCGCGGCTGCCGACACCGTGGTGGCGGTCCGGTACCACAACCTCATCTGCGCGCTGAAGACCGGCACGCCCGCGCTCGCCGTCAGCTATGCGGCGAAGAGCGACGCGCTCATGGACCGGATGGGGCTCGGCGCGTACTGCCACCCGGCGCGCGAGGTCGACGCCGACCGGCTGCTCGAACAGTTCCGGGCGCTGGAGAAGCGTTCGGCCGAGCTGAGGCAGGTCCTCGCCGAGCGGAACCTGGCCGCCGCCCGGCACCTCGAGCACCAGTTCAGCTCCTTGACAGCGGCCCTGTTCCCGGCGGCCGACCACGCCCACGCCCTGCGGGAGGCTCCATGAAGGCGACCGAAGTCCCGGCGATCGACGGGGCGTTCCTGTTCGAGCCGACACCATACGCCGACGAGCGCGGCTTCTTCTGCCGCACCTTCGACGCCGACGTGTTCCGCTCGGTGGGCCTCGACCCGGACGCCTTCGTACAGGACAGCGTGTCCCGCTCGGTGGGAGGCGTGCTGCGCGGTCTGCACCTGCGCTCCGGCGCGGGCGAGGCCAAGCTGGTGCGGTGCTCGTACGGGAGGATCTTCGACGTCGTCGTGGACCTGCGGCCCCACTCGCCGACCTACCGCGGCCGGGCCTTCTTCGAGCTGTCCGACGAGACGCAGGCGGCCCTGTACATCCCGGCGGGGTGCGCGCACGGCTTCCAGGCGCTGACGGAGACCGCCGACGTCTCGTACCGGATCGACCGCCCGCACGATCCGGCCGAGGACGTGACGATCGCGTTCGACGACCCGGAGCTGGCCGTCCCGTGGCCGCTGCCGGTCACATCGATGTCCCAGCGGGACCGGGAGGCGCCGAGCCTCGCCCAGGTCCTGAAGCACATGGAGAGTTGAGGTCGGCGTTGGACACAGAAGGCACAGAAAACACGGAAGGCACCGAAGAGTTCCGCCTTCCCAGGTCGCGGAGGGCGAACGAGCGGCTGCACGCCCTGATCCCCGGGGGCGCGCACACCTACGCCAAGGGCGACGACCAGTACCCCGAGAACCTGGCCCCGGTCATCAGCCACGGCCGCGGTGCCCATGTGTGGGACGTCGACGGCAACCGCTACATCGAGTACGGCTCCGGCCTGCGGTCGGTCAGCCTCGGCCACGCCCACCCACGCGTGGTCGAGGCGGTGCGGCGGGAACTCGACCGCGGCAGCAACTTCGTCCGGCCGTCCGTCGTGGAGGTCGAGGCCGCGGAACTCTTCCTGGCCACGGTACCGACCGCCGAGATGGTGAAGTTCGCGAAGAACGGCTCCGACGCCACCACCGCCGCGGTGCGCCTCGCCCGCGCCGCCACCGGGCGCCCGCGGGTCGCCCTCTGCGCCGACCATCCGTTCTTCTCCGTCGACGACTGGTTCATCGGCACCACGCCGATGTCCGCCGGTATTCCGGCGGCGACCAACGAGCTGACCGTGGCGTTCCCCTACGGTGACCTGTCCGCCACGGAGGAGCTGCTCACCCGGTACCAGGGCGAGGTCGCGTGCCTGATCCTCGAACCGGCCACCCACACCGAGCCGCCGCCCGGGTACCTCGCCGGCCTGCGCGAGCTGGCCGACCGGCACGGCTGTGTCCTGATCTTCGATGAGATGATCACCGGCTTCCGCTGGTCCGAGGCGGGCGCCCAGGGCCTGTACGGCGTCGTCCCCGACCTCTCCACGTTCGGCAAGGCGCTGGGCAACGGATTCGCCGTCTCCGCGCTGGCCGGGCGCCGCGAACTGATGGAGCGGGGCGGGCTGCGCCACTCGGGCGACCGGGTGTTCCTGCTGTCCACCACGCACGGTGCGGAGACGCACTCCCTGGCAGCCGCGATGGCCGTGTTCACCACCTACGCGCAGGAGGGCGTCACGGCGCGGCTGCACGCCCTCGGCGAGCGGCTGGCCGCCGGTGTCCGCAACGCCGCGGCCGCCATGGGCGTCGGCGACCACCTCGTCGTCCGGGGCCGGGCCAGCAACCTGGTCTTCGCCACCCTCGACGAGAACCGGCAGCCGTCGCAGCCGTACCGCACGCTGTTCCTGCGCCGGCTCCTCGCGGGTGGGGTGCTGGCCCCGTCGTTCGTGGTGAGCAGCGCGCTCGACGACGCCGACATCGATCGCACCGTCGACGTGGTGGGCGAGGCGTGCGCGGTGTACCGGAAGGCGCTGGACGCCGGTGACCCCACCCCCTGGCTGGCCGGACGGCCGGTGAAGCCCGTGTTCCGCCGCCTGTCGTGACCTGACGTGACGTCAGCGGCGTTGCTGCGGGCCGGTGTCGGCCGTCCGGTCGGTGAGCCGGTCGGCCGTCCGGTCGACCAGCCACGCGGTCGCCGGTGTCACAGCCAGCGCGGTGCACCAGCCGCCGAGCACGTCGGTCGGGTAGTGCGCGCCGAGGGCGACCTGCGCCCAGCCCATGGCGGCGCCGGCGACCAGCGCCGTGGCGAGCACGAGTGACGTGCCGGCCGTCCTGCCGAGGCCGAGCCGGCCGCTCGCGAGCAGCGCCGCCACGAGGGCGAGCGCGGTGAGGAAGGCGGTGTGGCCGCTCGGGTAGGACAGGTTGTCGGCGCCGTGGATGGTGCGTCCCGCCAGGTGCTTGAGCAGCGTCGCCGTTCCCACGGTCAGGCCGGCGCCGGCGACGACGAGCACCGCCGAGCGAGGACGCCGAAGCAGCAGGCAGCCCGTCACGGTGGCCACGATCAGCATGGCCGCTCCCCCGGGCTCCCCCAGGAAGTCCAGGGCGAGGGCGACGTGCCGCCACGGCGGCCCGACACCGTCCACCGTCGCCCCGATCCGTGCGTCCACCCTGCCGGGCTTGCTCGCGTCGGCATACCGGACCCCGAGCAGGAGGACCAGCAGCGCGGCGAGAGCCGCGATCGGTCCGAGCCACCTGCGCAGTGTCGGGGGCAGCGCCGCGGGCGCCGGCCGGCCGGTCACACGCCCACCGCGTCCGGTCGCCCTGCGGTGGGCCGGACCGGCTTGCGGACCCGCGCGGTCCTGACGATCCCCCGCCACTGCCGCCGGTCGGCGTGGCCTTCGACTTCCGTTGGCGCCAACTCCCCACCAGTACCCTGGTCATGGGCATCGAGCATGTCTTCGCTCGCCACCCTAACCAACAATGCGGCGGCGCACACCGGCATCGGAAAGTCCGCGTACCGACGCCGCCGGGGCCGTCGGGCGGACCGGCGGCGACGCTGCGGTACGGCGGCCGCCGGCTCTCCCCGGCGCCGTTGCGAGGCCGCGGCACGACCGGCACTCCCCGCGGGGGGCCGGCGCAGGACCTGCTCGCGGTTCACCGGTGGTGATCCGCAGCACTCGCCCCGCCCGGCGCGAGGCCCCGCCCCGCTGCCGTCTCAGCGGGGCGACGGCCCCCTCCCGCCGGCGGTCATGTCAGCTCCAGCACCAGCTTGCCGACGTTCTCGCCGCGGAAGAGCATCTGCAGCGTCGCGGGGAAGTCGTCGACCGTGCCCCTCACCACGTGTTCCTTGACCTTGATGCGGCCGGCGCCGATCCAGGCGGCGATCTCCTGCGCGGCCTCCGCGTAGCGCTTGGCGTAGTCGAAGACGACGAAGCCCTCCATGCGGGCGCGACGCACCAGCAGCGAGAGGTAGTTGGAGGGGCCGTGGACGGGCGTGGCGTTGTTGTACTGGCTGATCGCGCCGCAGACCACGACGCGTGCGTGCATCGCCAGCCGGGTCAGGGCGGCGTCCAGGATCTCCCCTCCGACGTTGTCGAAGTAGACGTCGATGCCGTCCGGGGCGTGCTCGCGCAGGGCCTTCCTGACGTCTTCGGCGCGGTAGTCGATCGCCGCGTCGAAGCCCAGCTCGCCGGTGAGCATGGCGCACTTCTCGGGCCCGCCGGCGATGCCCACGACCCGGCAGCCCCTGGCCTTCGCGATCTGCCCGGCGATGGTGCCGACCGCGCCGGCCGCACCGGACACCACGACGGTCTCGCCGTCCTTCAGCGCGCCGACGTCCAGCAGGCCGAAGTAGGCGGTCATGCCCGGGATGCCCAGCGCTCCCAGGTACGTCGAGGGCGGGGCGAGGGAGGTGTCGATCTTCATGGCGCCCCGGCCGTCGGAGACCACGTGCTCCTGGACGCCGAAGGTGCCGGCCACATGGTCGCCGGGCCGGAAGCCGGGGTGGTTCGATGCGGTGACCTCGATGACGGATCCGGCGCGCATCACCTCCCCGATGCCCACGGGCGGCAGGTAGGAGGGGCGGTCGTCCAGCCAGCCCCGCATGGCCGGGTCCAGGGAGATGACACGCGTCCGGCCCGCGAACAGGCCCGGCCCCGGTTCCACGAGCGGTTCAGCACGGTGCTCCCAGTCTTCGGGTTTCACCTCGCCCACGGGTCGGGCTGCCAGACGGATCTGACGGTTGGTCGTGGACATCACGCCTCCTGTCGTCACGGAACCCCGACCATACCGACCAGCGGGTATGCCGTTCGCCGTGACATTCCCCACAGGCCGTCCCTGCGTCCGGCAGCCTAGGGTCCGGGGCATCCGATCATCGGCGGACCGTCGCCGACCGGATGCGGCATCGAGCCGGAACCGTGACTCTCGACAGGCTTATCAGGCATTCCAACCAGTCGGTATCGTGCGCCGCCACACCGATGCTTCACGCCACCTCCCACGGATCCGAGCCGCACCGGAAGGCCACGCGATGACACACCCTCACGACAACCGGTACCCACCGGCGTCGCCTGACTGGACGCAGCCACGGCCCGCGCCCCATGACGGCGCCCCGCGGCGCGAGTCGTACGGGCGGGACCCGTGGCAGGGGTCGTACGGACAGGGGGTCCCGCAGGACCCGTACGGACAGGGCGTCCCGCAGGACACCGCGTACGGCTCCCCCGCACAGGGCGTCCCTCCGTACGACGCGTACGGGCAGGCCCCGCGGCGTTCCCCGCACGCGCGGGACGCCCATGCGCACGGTGCCGACCTCGCCGACCTCCGCTCGGCCTACAAGGTGCTCCGCCGCGTGTCCACGCTCACCGCGCTCGGATCCTTCGTGGTGTACGTGGTGCTGTCCTGCTGGGCGCCGGGCCTGATGGGTTCGCAGATCGCCGGGGAGCTGAGCCTGGGGATGGCCCTGGGGGTGCTGCAACTCCTGGTCACCTTCGCGGCCGTCTTCTGGTACGGACGCAGCGCACGGCACTCCGTGGACCCGCTGGCGCTGGCCGTCAGGGAGCGAACGGTCCGGCCCGGCCGGGACGCGGGGGTGGCGGGATGAACGACTACGGCTCGGGGACGCAGGCGGTCGTCCTGGTCCTGTTCAGCACCCTGGTGACGCTCACGCTGCTGATGTGTGTGATGGCGGGGCCCGACCGCGACGACCTGACGAACTTCTACACCGGCTACCGCTCGCTCACCCCGTTCAGGAACGGCCTGGCGATCGCGGGCGACTACATCTCCGCGGCCACGGTACTGAGCACCACCGGCATCATCGCCCTCGCCGGATACGACGGTTACGTCCTGGCGGTCAGCACCGCCCTGTCGCTGGTGCTGCTGATGTTCCTGCTGGCCGAACCGCTGCGCAACGCCGGCAGCTTCACGATGGGCGACGTCCTGGCCCGCAACATGTCCGGGCGGTCCGTCCGCATCGCCTCCTGCGTCGTGACGCTCGCGGCGACCCTCCCCTTCCTGGTCGTCCAGCTCTCGGGGGCCGGGTCGCTGCTCACCTTCATCCTGGGCATGTCGCACGAGTCCGGCGCCAGGACGGCGTGCATCGCCCTCGTCGGCAGCCTGATGATCATCTATGCCGCGATCGGCGGCATGCGGGGCACCGCGCTCGTCCAGATGATCAAGATCGTGTTCCTGCTCGGCACCAGCGTCACCGTCGCCGCCCTGGTCCTCAACCGTTTCGACTGGAGCCCCGGCGCGGTGCTCCGGGCCGCCGAGCGCGGCAGCGGCACGGGCCCGGCCTTCCTCCAGCAGGGCCTGCAGCTGGGCACTTCGGCAAGCCAACGGCTGGACTTCGCCAGTCTCCAGATGACCGTGATCCTCGGCGCGGCCTGCCTGCCGCACATCACGATGCGTCTGTACTCCGCTCGGGACGTGCCCGCCGTACGCCGCTCCATGTCCTGGGCGGTCGGTACGGTGACCACGTTCTGCCTGACGGTGATCATCATGGGCACGGGCGCGGCGGCCCTGGTGGGATCGCAGTACATCACCGCGGCCGACGCGCACGGCCGGACGTCGGTGCTCATGCTGTCCCGGGCGCTCGGCGGCGGCGCCGGCACGGTGAGCACGACGGTTCTCTACGCGGCGGTGGCGGGCACGGTGTTCATCACCCTGCTGTCCTCGGTCGCGGGGATGACCCTGGCCGCGGCCTCGTCGCTCGCCCACGACCTGTTCGCCCACGCGCTGCGGCGGGGACAGGCGGCGCCGCGCACCGAGATGACGGTGGCGGCCTGGACGAGCGTCATGGTGGGAACCGTCGCCATCCTGCTCTCCGTGCTGGTCCGGGACTGGGACGTCGCCGTACTGACCACGCTGGCGATCTGCATCGGGGCGTCTGCCGTGGCCCCCGCGTTGACCTACTCCCTCTTCTGGCGGGGGTTCACGCGTACCGGTCTGCTCGCCGCCCTCTACGGGGGCACGGCCAGCGCACTGGTGCTGATGGTCTTCTCCAAGGCGGTTTCGGGCACGCCGTCCGCCGTCTTCCCGGACGCGGACTTCGACTGGTTCCCCCTCCAGTCCACCGGCCTGGTGTCCATCCCGTTCGGCTATCTGGCGGGGTGGCTGGGAAGCCGGCTGGACCACCGGCGCCGCGCCGCCGAGAGCCGCGAGAACCGGCGGCTCTACGAGGAGAGCGAGGCACGGCTGCTCGCCGCGGCCGAGTGAGCAGACGTCAGGCGAGCGTGCCGGTCAGTGGCCACGGCCAGGCCCGGCCGGCCCTCGCGCAGGCGTCCCCAGCTCGCGTGCCGCCAAGGCCCAGCTGAGTTCCACCGCGGTGTCCGCGGCGTCCAGGCGGGTGCCGGTGAGCTCCTCGAAGCGGCGCAGCCGGTAGCGGACGGTGTTGACATGGACGTGCGCGTCGCGGGCGACCTCGCCGATGCGCCGTCCCCCTCCCAGGTACCGGCGCACCGACTCCTCGATGAGCGCACCGAACTCGCCCTCCGCCTCCAGCGGGCGCAGATAGCGGTCGTACAGCAGCTCGGCGAGTTCCGGTTCGGCGACGACCGCCACCCGCCAGGACAGGTCGCCCAGGTCGTACACGCCGCGCAGTCCGTACGCACGGGCGGCCTCCAGCATCCGGCCGGCAGCGCGGAAGGAGCGGTGCACGGCGGTCAGTTCCGCCGGCGGGCCGAGCCCGGCCGTCACCTCCAGGTCACCGGTGTCCGGCTTCGCCTCGACGACTCCTGCGACGACCTCGTCCAGCACGGTGAGCAGCGCTGCCCGGCCGTTCCCGCGGCCGTGGGCGGCCAGAGAGCGTTCCAGCGCCTCCGGACCGGCATCGCCGTCCGGGACGGCCCTGACGGCCCGGTACGGCCGCGCCGGGTCCAGTCCGTAGATCGCCGCACCGCTGTGGATCTCCGCCGCGCTCAGCGTCCCGTAGAGCAGTCCGCGCAGGTAGTCGGCGCGGCGGCGGGCGTCGAACAGGGCGGAGTCGACCTCAGCCTGCCGGTGTTCCGCGGTGATCCGCAGGCTCGCGACGTCCGCGAGTTCCCACAGACACCTGGTGCGGTCGACGATGACACCGGGGTCCAGCCCGCGTTCGGTCGCCTCGGCGATGAACAGGTCCCGTATCGCGCTCAGCGCTCGGCGGAAGGCGCGGAGTCCGTCGCTGAGCGGCACGCCCCGGGCGGCCCGGTCCCGGGCCACGTCGGCTTCGCCGAACTCCTCCGGTGCGGGCACCCTGCCCTCCCGCACCACCGCGAGAGCCCGCTGGAAGTGCCGGTGCCAGATCTGGTCCAGGAGTTCCCGCGGCACCGCGCGATAGGACGGGACGTGCTCCTCCAGCTCCGTGTGCAACCGCCCGCCCACCTGTCTCTGCTGGGCGGCCATCGCGACGATCACCCGTTCGAGGGGCGCCGGCGTGCCCGACTGTCCGGGCATGGACATCACCTCCGCCCCTTCGGTACCGGCCGTTGTGCAACCGGACAATACGCCGGGCTCCGCCGTTGGCCGGCGAGCCGTCGACAACCCCCGGCGCCCGGAAGCACAGTGGCACGGCGGCGGAAGGAGCGCTTCGGCGCATGCCCGGTGAAGCGCCGATCGACGTGCTCGGACCCGCCCTCGTGCCACGACCCGTCCCGACCGACACTGCGGAGACCGCCATGACCGACGAGCACCGTCACCGACCCCGTCGCGCCGCCGACGACACCGGCCCGCGCATCCCACCCCTGCCCGAGGACGACTGGGACCCGTCCACCCGGGAGCTGCTCGCCGCGATTCCGCGGGATGCCGACGGCCACCTCGCCGACGTCTTCACCACGTTGGCGCGGCACCCCGGCCTCTTCCGGCACTTCCTGCCGTTCGGCAGTTATCTGTTGCGCGAGGGCCGGCTGCCGGCCCGGACCCGGGAACTGCTGATCCTGCGCACCGCATGCAACACCCGGGCCGGTTACGAATGGGGGCGACACGTACCGCTGGCCGGAGCCGCCGGGATCACCCGCGAAGAGATCCGGCGAATCGGCGCGGGCCCGGACGCCCAGGGCTGGTCGCCGGCCGACGCCTGTCTGCTGCGCGCCGCCGACGAGCTGCACCGGGACGCGCATCTGTCCGCGGCCACCTGGACCGCACTCACCGCCGACCACGACGAGGCACAGCTGATCGAGATCACCATGCTCGTCGGTCAGTACCACATGGTCGCGTTCTTCCTGAACTCCGCCGGAACCCGGCTCGAGCCCGACTACGCCGCGGAGACCCTGCCCGCGCCCCCCGGCGCCGGTGCGGACGCACCGGAAGGGGTACCCGGCGATGCCTGAGCCCCGGCACTCCGCGCCTCCCGCGCTCGGCCTGCTGAACGGCCGGAACGTACTGGTCATCGGCGCGGGCACCCGCCCCGGCGACGGTCCGGAAGCACCGGTGGGCAACGGGCGGGCCGTCGCCGTGCTCGCCGCCCGCGAGGGAGCCTCCGTGGCCTGCGCCGACGTTTCCCCCTCCGCCGCGGCGGCCACCACCGCCCTGGTCGAAGAGGAGGGCGCCCGTGGCCTGGCCGTGGTCGGTGACGCCACGGATCCCGTCCAGTCCTCGGCCATGGTCGCCGAGGCCCTTCGCGGACTCGGCTCGCTCGACGCGATGGTGGTCAACGTCGGCATCGGACTCGGCGCGGGCCTCGCGGGCACCTCACCGCAGCAGTGGGAACGTGTGCTCTCGGTCAACCTGAGCGCTCACTTCCTCGCCGCCAAGTACGGACTGCCCGCGATCGCCGACGGAGGATCGATCGTCTTCGTCGGTTCCGTGGCCGGGCTGCGCGCCGCCACCGACTCTCCCGCCTACGACAGTTCCAAGGCGGGCCTGTCGGGCCTCACCCGCCATGTCGCCAGGGAGGGTGCGCAGCGCGGGATCCGCGCCAACCTGGTCGTCCCCGGTCTGATCGACACCCCGATGGGCCGTGCGGCCTCGGCCGGGCGGGCGACGCGTGCCACCTCGTTCGCCCGCATACCGCTCGGGCGCCAGGGCACCGCCTGGGAGGTGGCCGAAGCCGTCGCCTTCCTGCTCTGCGACCGCTCCTCGTACATCACCGGGCAGAGCCTGGTGGTCGACGGAGGGCTGAGCGCCGTCTGAGCAGGTGGTGCCGGACCGCTCCGCCGGGCGGGGCGGTCCCCGGGCGTCTGGACACCGGCCCGGGGCCGCCCGGCCCGCTCAGTTCGTGAGCGGGCCGAACTCCTTGCGGGTGTCCACCGGCTTGCCGAACAGCTGCCACCGCTCGCCCTTGAACCGCATCAGCTGCATCGTCTCGATCGGGAAGGCGTCGCCGTGGCCCGTGGACAGGGTGACACCGGGCAGCAGCAGTCCCACCTTCACGTCCTTCAGGTTGCGCACCGCGTCCCGCAGCCCTTCCCTGGTGGGGCATTTCATCGAGTCCAGGGCCCGGTGCAGGCTGGCGGCGACGGCCCAGCCGTAGGCGTTGAACTGGTTGGCCGGGTCGGTGTCGGGGGCGTGCTCGTGCATGGCCTTCAGGTAGGTCTTCATCGCGGGGTCGTCCGCCCAGTGCGGGTCGGCGGGGTCCTTGAAGTAGGTCGCCGAGACCACGCCCTGGACGTGCTCGAACCCGACGGGCTTGAGCACGGCGGCGGACGAGGCCACGTTGTTCACGATGTGCAGCGGGTTCCACTTGGTGTTCCTGGCGTCGGCGGCGAGGGCCTGGCTGCCGAACTTGGGGGTGGTGACGTCCAGCAGGACGTCGGCCTTGGACCGGGACAGGCTCGCCATCTGCGCCGACACGGACGGGTCGGTGACCTCGTAGCTCTCCTTGGCCACCACCTTGACGCCGCTGCCGGCGACGGCCTTCTCGAACCCGCCGAGCAGGTCCTTGCCGAAGTCGTCGTTCTGGTAGAGGACCGCCACCCGGGCCTTCGGCTTCGCGTCCGTCAGGTACTTGGCGTACACCCGGGCCTCGGCCACGTAGTTGGGCTGCCAGCCGATGGTCCAGGGGTGCTTGTCGTCCGTGCCCCAGACGGAGGCACCGGTGGCGACGAAGGGCTGCGGCACCTTCTGCTTGTCGAGGTAGTCCCACACGGCCGCCGTGGAGGGGGTGCCCAGGGTCTGGAACACGGCGAAGACCTTCTCCTGCTCGACGAGTCTGCGGGCCTCCTCGACCGCCTTGGGCGGCTGGTAGCCGTCGTCGCGGACGATGAACCGCACCTTGCGGCCGTCTATGCCGCCCTTGTCGTTGACGTATTCGAAGTAGGCCGCCACGCCCTTGCTGATCGTGCCGTACGCGGAGGCGGGTCCCGACAGCGGGTAGATCCCGCCCAGTTCGATGGTGTCGTCGGTGATGCCGGTGGTGTGCTGGCCCTTGCACGCGCCGCCGGCGGCGGTGTCCGGGGCGTCCTGCCCTCGCTGGGTGCTACAGGCGGTTGCGGTGAGCAGGGCGGCGGTGGCGGCCGCGGCCGCCCGCAGAGCGGTCGTCTTGTGCATGTGGGTCATTCCTTTTCCGTGCGGGGCGGTGCGCCCACGGTTTCGGGATCCGCAGGGGTGAGGGGCTCGGAGGCTCTGGTTCCGGGCCGGGACGGCGACTCCGGGCCGGGCGCGGACGCGGCCGGGGGCGTCCGGTGGAGGACGGCGGAGACGCCGGACGGGCGACGGGCGGCGACGTCGGACAGGCGACGGGCGACGGCGACGGGCACACGGCCCGGCAGGCCGGCCAGTCCCGTCGGGGCCACGAACATCACCGCGATGATCAGCAGGCCGAACACGACTCCCGGTGCCGCCTCGCTGAGGTCCTGGGACACGCTCGGCACGTAGGTGACGAACGCGGCGCCCAGCAGGGGCCCGTACAGCGAGGCGAGCCCTCCGACGACCAGGCCGGCCAGCAGGGTGACGGACAGGACGAAGCTGAAGGAGTCGGGCGAGACGAAGCCGATCACCCACGTGTACAGACAGCCGGCGACACCCGCGAACATCGCGCTCCACGCGAAGGCCAGGGTTTTGTGCAGCGACAGCCGCACGCCCATGACCTCGGCGGCGCTCTCGTCGTCCCGCACGGCGCGCAGTGCCCGGCCGACCCGGGACCGCAGCAGGTTGCGGGCGAGCAGCAGAGCCACCGCGGTGACCGCGAGGACGACGAAGTAGGTCCACTGGTCCTCGGCCAGCCCGCTCCACGCGGGCGGCTGCGGCTTGTCGACGATCAGGCCCATGGAGCCGCCCGTGACCGGTTCGAGCCGCTTGAGCAGGGGCGGCAGGAACACCGCGAGCGAGAGGGTGACCAAGGCCAGGTACAGCCCGCGCAGCCGCAGGGCGGGCACCCCGAGCGCGAGGCCCAGCAGGAAGCATCCGGCGGCCGCGACGGGCAGCGTGGCCAGGTGCCCGGTGTCGTAGCGGTCGAGCATGACCGCCGACGTGTAGGCCCCCGCCGCGAAGAACGCGCCGTGCCCCAGCGAGATCTGCCCGCCGAACCCGACCAGCAGATTCAGCCCGGCCAGCGCCACGGCGTACAGGAGCACCATGGTCAGCTGGAAGACCTGGAAGGGGGCGAAGTAGAACGGTGCGCCGACGGCGACCGCCGCCGCGAGCAGTACGGTGAGCGCGGCCCGCAGTCGGCGTGCGCGGTCCGTGCCGAGTGTGACGGCGATCGTGCTCATGCGCGCACCACCGCCGCCCGTCCGAACAGGCCCTGTGGCCGCACCAGCAGCACCGCAAGAATGATCATCAGCGGGACTCCCACCTTCAGATCGGCACCGATCACGTCCACGTAAGCCCCGGTCAGCGTCTCGGCGACGCCCACGATCAGACCGCCGACGACCGCTCCGACCGGGCTGTCGAAGCCTCCGAGGGTGGCCGCGGCGAACGCGTAGATCAGCACCCCGCCCATCATGTTGGGCTCCAGGAACAGCACCGGGGCGACGAGCACGCCCGACACCGCGCCGACCGTGGCGGCCAGCCCCCAGCCGAGCATCAGCACCCGTCCCACCCGGATGCCCGACAGCCGGGCGGAGGAGGGGTTGCAGGCGACCGCCCGCATCACCAGCCCGCTGGAGGTGTGCTGGAACAGCAGGTAGAGCAGACCCATGACGACGGCCACCACGCCGAGGATCCCGAGCGTCGACCAGTCCACACGCACCCCGGCCAGGTCGAGCCCGCCGTCGGGGAACTGCCGCGGAAAGTCCTTCACGGTGAACGACCAGATCAGGCCCGCCAGCGCGTTGACGAAGATGAACAGGCCGACCGTGACGATGACCACCGTCAGTTCCGGCGCGCCCTGCACGGGACGGATGACGATCCGCTCGACCAGCATGCCGCCGGCGAAGGACACCGCGAGGGTGACCGGCAGCGCCAGCCAGAACGGCATCCCGGACGCCACCAGTTGCCAGGCGACGTAGGTCGAGAGCATGGCCAGCTCGCCCTGCGCGAAGTTGACGATCCCCGTGAACCGGTGGATGAGCACCAGGGCCAGCGCCAGGCTGGCGTACACCGCGCCGGAGCCCAGTCCTTCCACCACTTGCTGGAGCAGATCGGTCACGGCGCTCACCCGGCCTTCCTGGCGTGGGCGGGGACACCGAGGTACACCTCGGCGATGTGCCCGTCCTCGCGGATCCGTGCGGCCGGTCCGGACAGCACCAGGCGGCCGGCCTCCAGTACGTGCGCCCGGTGCGCGATGTCCAGCGCCAGCCGGGCGTTCTGCTCGACGACGACCACGGTGGTGCGTTCCTCCTCGTTGACGGCACGGACGATCTCGAACAGCTCGCGGGTGACCAGCGGCGCGAGCCCGAGGGACGGCTCGTCCAGGAGCAGCAGCGCGGGCCGCCGTATCAGCGCCCTGCCGATGGCGAGCATCTGCTGCTCCCCGCCGCTGAGGCTGCCGGCGGCCTGCCGCGACCGCTGGCGCAGTCGGGGGAAGTGGCCGTAGATCCGTTCCAGGTCGGCCGTGACGGCCGCACGCTCGGCGCGGCCCCGCCATCGGCGGGCGGTGCGCAGGTGAGCGCCGATGCGCAGGTTCTCCTCGACGGTCAGGTCGTTGAAGGTGCCCCGGCCCTCGGGGACGTGCGCCACGCCGAGCCTCGCGGCCTGTTCGGGCGAGCGGCCCAGCAGCTCGGTGCCGTCCAGGGTGACCGAGCCGCGGCCCCCGGCCATGCCGCTCAGTGCGCGCAGCGTCGTGGTCTTGCCCGCACCGTTCGGTCCGAGGATGGCGCACACCTCGCCGCGGGCGACGGAGAAGTCCAGGCCCTGGAGCACACGGGCCCGGCCGTATCCGGCGTGCAGGCCGGAGACCTTGAGGAAGTCCGGCTCCGCACTCGCCCCGGCCTCGGTGCGGCCGGTGGTGCCGGAGACCTCCGGGACGTCCGGCTCCGCACTCGCCCCGGGCTCGGTGCGGCCGGTGGTGGGCTCGCTCATGCGGCCACCCCCAGGTACGCCTCGACGACCGCCGGGTCGCGCTGGATCTCCTCCGGCGGCGCCTCGGCGATCTTGCGGCCGAAGTCGAGGCAGACCACCTTGTCGCACAGCCCCATCACGAACCCCATGTGGTGTTCGACCACCAGGAGGGTGAGATCGAAGTCCTGGCACACCGACCGGACCAGATCCGCGAATTGGCCGACCTCGCCGTGGCTGAGCCCGTTGACGGGTTCGTCGAGCAGCAGCAGCCGGGGCCGTGCCGCGAGCGCCCGGGCGAGTTCGACCCGTTTGAGTGTGCCGAACGGCAGCCCCGCGGCGGGGTGGCCGGCGACGTCGGCCAGGCCGAGCCGCCGCAGCAAGTCGTCCGCCAGGTCACCGAGTTCCCTCTCCTCCCGCCGGACGCGGGGCAGCCGGAGCGCCGCGGCGAGGTGTCCGGTGCGCCCCCGGCTGTGGGCTCCGACCATGACGTTCTCCCGGACCGTGAGCCGCGGAAAGAGGCCCAGGTTCTGGAAGGTCCGGGCGATGCCGCGCCCGGCCACGGCGTGCGGTGGGAGGGCCAGCAGGTCCTCGCCCTCGAACCGCACGTCTCCCCCGTCGGGGGTACAGCGCCTGGTGAGGCAGTTGAACAAGGTGGTCTTGCCGGCTCCGTTCGGCCCGATGAGTCCTACGGCGGTGCCCGGCCCGACGGTGAAAGAGACACCGTCCAGCGCCGTGATCCCGCCGAAACGCACGGTGATACCGTCGACCGCGAGCATGAGTGACGCCCCTTCCGACGTGGTGGGGGGGTTGGCGACCGTCACAGTAGGTGGGGGCGTTCCAGGCGCACATTGGGTGTGAGCACCCAACTTCCCGGTCGCCGGACTGTGCGCGGCGCACAATTGCCGGCAGATGTCTCACGCAAGTCTGTTGACGGAATACGAGCCGGACGGCGACGATCGGCGCCATGCCTCGCGGTCCCGCCCTGGGCACCTCCCCTCTCTCCGAACCCCTCCGCCGGGAGCGGTGGCGGATCCTGCGTGCCGTCCACGACCGGGTCGAGGAGGTGGCGGACAGTGCCGTCGAGGTGATGCGCGCGGAGATCCCGTCGTACGCGCTACAGGACGAGCGGTTCTTCGCCGACGTGCGGGGCCAGGTGCTCGAGCACTACCGGATGCAGCTGGCGGCGCTGGCCGGCGACCGCGACATCGCTCCCGAGGACCTGGTCTTCAGCCGGGCGGCGGCCATGCGCCGAGCCCGGGCGGGGTTCGCCCTCGACGACTGGATCAGCGCCTTCCGGGTAGGCCGGCAGGTGATGTGGGACGCGCTGGTGGACTGCGCGGGCACGTCCCCCGAGGCCCAGCAGGCCGCGCTGTCCCTCGTCACCCCGCTGATGCGCTACGTCGACTACGCCAGCACCCATGCCGCGCAGGCGTACGTCGAGTACCAGCAGCACGTGGTGGCGGACGCGGACCGGGAGCGCCGGGACCTCCTGGACCAGCTCCTGGCCGGTGTGGCACCGACCCGCGGTCCGCTGTTCGCCGCGGCACAGGCGTACGGCATCGGACCGCGTTCGTCGATGATGGCGGTCGCGGCGGTCTGTGTCGGTGACGCGCGCACGGGGGACCACACCTCGGCGGAGAACGGCTACGCCACCAGCGCGTCGATCAGCGTCGCCGGCCCCTGGGCCGGCCGGACCCTGGTGGTCGTGCGCCACGGCGAGGTGGTGGCCGTGCCCGTGCTCCGGGCCGGCATGGACGCGGACGACGTGTGCGCCCACTTCGAGGCCGTGCAGGAGCGGCTCGCGCGGGAGGGGACCGTTCTCTGCATGGGCATCAGCACGGTCGCCCGGGGCGCGTCCGAACTCCCGCGGGCGTACGAGGAGGCGCGGGCCGCTCTGGAGCTGGTGCCGAGCGGGGGCGGGGTGGCCGCGCTGCCGCGGCTGTCCCCGTTCGACTACCTGGCGCTGCGCGCCGACGATCTGGCCCGCCAGCTGGTCGATCCCCGGGTGCGTGGGCTGCTGGAGGACGACCGCAGACGGGGCGACACGCTGGCCGCGACCATCCGGGCCTTCGCGGATGCGGACCTCAATCTGCGGCTGGCCGCCGAACGGCTGCGGGTGCACCACAACACGGCGCACTACCGCTTGCGCCGGATCGAGGAGCGCACCGGCCGCAATCCGCGCCGGATCGCCGACCTCCTGGAGCTGCTGGTCGCCCTCGCCATCCGCGACGGCGCCGAGGAAGGTGAGGAGTGCCGGTGAGTGGCATCGTGGAGTCCGCCGGGACCGAGGCGGGAGGCCGGCCGCCTGCCGGGCAGGGGGGAACGGTCCGGCGCGCGCTGCTGGACGCGGCGCTGGAGGTGTTCACCGAGCGCGGCTACACCGACGCCTCGCTCGCCGAGATGGCGGCGCGCTCCGGCATTCCGGTGGGCAGCCTCTTCCAGCACTACGGCGGGAAACAGGGGCTCTACCTCGCCCTCTGGGAGGAGTTCCGGGAGGAGCAGGAGCGCCGGACCGCGGCCACCCTGGCCTCCGAGCGCGGCCGTGGTGTGGACGACCCCGTCGTCCTCTTCGTGGCGGGAGCCAGGGCGTACCTGGGGGGTGCCTGGGACAACCGGCGGCTCGGCAGGCTCTTCGCGGAGGACGACGGCCCTTCGGGATTCGACGCGCTGCGCCGCCAGTGGGACCGTGCATGGGTGCGGCGCAACGCCCGGCTGCTGCGGGTGGACGAACGGCGACGCGCCGGCCGGGTCCGGGTGAGCGTACTGACCACCGTCATCGGAGGGGCGGCGCGCGAGCTGGCCGACTGCGTGGACGAGACGGAGGCGCGGGAGATCGTGGGCGAGGTGTGCGGCATCCTGGTCCATCTGTCGACTCCTCCCGGCTGAACCCCCGCCCCTGGCCGGGCAGCGGGGCCGGTCGGGGCGGGTGGCCCCGGCACGCTGGACGAGGCCGTCGAGATCCTGGGGCTGAAGGAGCGCTCCCGCGCCGAGAAGCCGGTCGTGCCGGCGCTCCACGGCACACGGAGTGGCACCCGGCCTTCTGCCCACACCCTCCCGTGGACGCGAGCCGTCGGCTGAAGTCCCGGCGTGCCGGCTCCGGTGCCGGCGGAATACCGCCGTGACCGCGATACGCCTGCTTCGGGTCTTGACAGTCGGTTCCTTCCACTGAAAGCTACCGACCAGTCAGTATGATGGGGTGGTCGTGACCGGTCCTGGCACGTCACCTGGCTGCGGGCGTGCTCGACACGATCGTGGCGGGTCCGCCCGAGGGCCGCCCGATGCCCGCCCCCTGTACGGCACCCCGCGGACGGGGCCGGTGCGGCAACGGCGGATCAACGGGCCGTACCTGCGGGATCCCGCTCGTCGACTCTCCGAAGAGGTGACCCCATGAAGACAGCGCGCGCGGCCTGGCGCCGCCTCGAGCCCGTGCACGGCATGATCTATTTCGTCCCCGAGGCAAGGCGACGGTACGGGGATCTCGGACTGAGCGGCCGCGCCGGGTACTTCGCCTCCCGCAGCGCCGCCTTCGGCCGGGCGTCCGCCGAGCTGATCATTTCGACGTTCTACAACTTCAACCCCGCTTTCGTCCGGCGGGCGGTCGTCGGGGCCTGGGACGTGACGACACCTCAGCAGGTGCTGGACGCGCGGTACGCCGCGGCGGGCGAAGCCCTGCGGCGGGCCGCGATCCACGAGCTGCCCGCGCTGGACGAGGTCCTGGCGCTGACCCACCGGGCCGCCGAGGCGGCCTGCGAGAACGGGCAGGGCCGCCCGCTGTTCGCCGCGCATGCCGCACTGCCCTGGCCGGATGAGCCGGTACTGCGGCTGTGGCACGCCCAGACGCTGCTCAGGGAGTTCCGCGGGGACGGCCATGTCGCGTGTCTGCTGAGCGAGGGCGTCGGGGGCTTGGAGGCGCTGATCCTGCACGCGGCCACCGGTGAGGTCCCCGTCGCCTTCCTCAGGGCGAGCCGCGCATGGCCCGAGGAGGAGTGGGCGGGCGCCCAGGAGCGCCTGCGCGAGCGAGGGCTCCTCGACGGGGACGCCCTGAGCCCGGAAGGCGTGCGCCTGCGCCGGCACATCGAGGACCGTACCGACCGCCTGGCCCTGCCCGCCTACGCGGCCCTGGGTGACAGCGGCTGCGCGCGTCTCGCCGAACTCGCGAGCCCCTTCGGCCGCGCCGTCAAGGAAGCCGGCCTCATCCAACTCGGCTGACGGTGCCGGGCGTCGGCATCCCTTGGTGGCGAGGCGCGTCGAGGCGGAGCGGTCCGGTGCAGCGAGGGCTCGGCGGGTGCGCGGCTCCGGGAACCGGGGAGTACGTCCGGCCGAGGTGACGTGCGGTGCAGCGGGCTCGCCCGGCGACGCGCACGGCCGACTCGCTGATCTCCTCCAGCCCGGTCGCGGTGGTGCGTGCGGCTCCCGGAGCGGGGAGTGCGTGCGGCTGTGGGGACCGTCCGTTTCTGGTCCCGGGGGGACTCAGCCACCGGCTTCCGCCGTACTGCTCGGTGAGCCGCTGCTGGTGGGAGAGGCGCTGATGCTGCCGGAGGGAGTGGCGGAGGGCCGCGGGGTGGGGGTCGCCGTCCGTGTCGGCGGGCTGGGGCGGCGGCTGCTGGAGGGGCGGGGGGTCGGTTTCTCCTTCGCGGGTGGCGGCGCGCTGGTGGTGGCGGCGACGGGTGGCCGGGAGACCGGTGACTTGCTGCGGGCCGGCTGCGGCAGCGGACGCCGGATCCTGTCGCTGCTGCGGTCCCGGACGCCCTTTCGCGCCGGGTGCGTGGGCACTCGCTCCGGTGAAGCCGGTGAATCGGTGATGCGGACCTCGGGCTCCGCGGGGGGCGGCTCCGGGACCGACGCTGCCCGCGGTGCCGCCGAGGGGAGGATCACCGAAGCGGTGGCCAGCCCTCCGAGAATGGTGAAGGCGGCCGCGGCGAGGGACTGGACGGCATACTTCCGCAGCCGCGACGGACGGTCGTCGTACCGGTCTGCCACCAAGTCCTGCACGGCAGTCGGCGGCCCGGGCAGGGGGAACTCGGGGCTGCCCGGCTCCCCGCTCGAGCGGACCACCGGCATCGCCGCGTCGACGGCCGGAGCACCGTCTCTCCGCTCGCTCGGCTGTCCCATGCCGGAGTCGAACGCCCCGCACTCGGGGCAGGTCACGGCTCCGTTGAGCGTGCGGTTGCAGGGAATGCAGTAGTCCATGAAGCGACCGTTCTCAGTCCTTGAATCGACGGAGGGAGAGGCCTGCCCGATCCGGGCGGCGGCCGACGGCGGGAAGCCGCCGCCCAGGGTTTTTCGGACCGACCTCTACATCTGCGAACCTCCCTCACCGGTCTTCAGGGGAACACCGGTTACCTGGGTCAACGGGGCCGATCGGGCGAGCACTCAAACGCCGGCCGAGGTGTGGGGTAGGTAACCCCGCCGGGACGGTCGCCGACGGCTGAGGAGGCGCGGCGGGCCGGAGTTGCCCGCCCGGACGCGGTGGTCGGCCGGCCGTTCGACGGATGCGGGCTCCGCGGGGCGGGCGAGACGGGTGCCGGACCACCCCGGGCATGAGGCGTGAGTTACATACCGGCCGCGGTCGAAGACGAAGCCGCGCGGCCCACGTATTGCCCAGGGAGCAGAAGGGGCACCCGCGGCCGGGACCCAGCGCGCAGGCACCACGGCGACCGGAGGCAGAGGCCTGGAACCCGGCCGCCGCCGGGGAAGTACCGGTCCGTCAGGAACGAGACCCGCCGAGGAGAAACCATGGGGCGCAACGACGCCAACCCGGAGCAAACCCCCGCCTCGGACCCCGACATCGTGCGCGAGACCAGGGACTCCTTCCAGGCCGTGCTGGACGCGTTGGATGCCGCACGCGCCGACCTCCTGCGCGACGAGCGACGGGAACCCGCAGAGGGCCCGTCCCGGCCCCAGGGACGGCACGATCACCCGACCGAGCATGTCCGCCCTCACCAGCCGTCCCCGCCCCCTGCTTCCTCGGCATCCGACGAGGCACCGCCGGCCGAACGCATGCCGCCGGGCCCGCCCCCCGAGCGGCCCGGCCCCCACCGGCCGACAGCCGTCAAACCGTTGCAGACCGGCGACCTACGCCAGGCCGACACCCCGAAGGCCGCGGCGGAGGAGCCACCGAGGCCACCCAGAGGACTCGGCTCATGCCCGGCAGGCACCCCGGAAGCCGTCGCGGCCGAGCCACCGAGGCCACCCAGAGGACTCGGCTCATGCCCGGCAGGCACCCCGGAAGCCGTCGCGGCGGAGCCACCGAGGTCCCCCGGAAGGCCCGACTCGCGCCAAGCCGGCCTCCCGGAGGCCGTGGCGGCGGAGCCACCGAGGCCACCCAGAGGACTCGGCTCATGCCCGGCAGGCACCCCGGAAGCCGTCGCGGCGGAGCCACCGAGGTCCCCCGGAAGGCCCGACTCGCGCCAAGCCGGCCTCCCGGAGGCCGCGGCGGCAGAGCCACCGAGGCCACCCAGAGGACTCGGCTCGTGCCAGGCCGGCACCCCGGAGGACCTCGCGGCGGAGCCGCCGGGGTCACCCGGAGAACCGGAGGCCGCCCCACCCCCGCCGGTGGTGCCGGCCGGCCGCGCGCACGCAAGGAGGACCGGTCACAGGGCGCGCCGGTTCACCGGCGGCGGCCCCCTGCGAGTCGCCGGAATCGTCGGGCTGGGCGCGGCGAGCGCGCTCCTCACCGCCTGGCTGCTGATCGGTCACGACACCGAACCGCCACCCTCCTCCCGGCCTTCCGGGCACATGGCAGGCCGCCGGCCGGCGAGTTACGCGCCGGAGAACCCCTCTCCCCCGGCCGCAGGGCGGACGGACCGGCCTCGGCCCGGTGCGTCGGATCCGCCGCTTCCCGAGATCCCCGGCACGGGCGTCCTGCGCCAGGGCGACAGCGGCCACGGAGTCTACGAGCTCCAGGTACGACTCCAGCAGATACCGGGCATCTACGACGGCGGCCCGGTGGACGGCCGCTACGACGCGGAGGTCCGGGCCGCGGTCGCCCTCTTCCAGAAGCGGTACGGGATCCGCGGCGACGAGGACGGGGTCTACGGCGCCGAGACACGCCTCGCCCTGATGCTGCGGACCAAGTGACCAGCGGTCAGCCGGGTGCCGGGACCAGACCACCCCGACCGCGACGGCACGACCGGGGTGGTGCACCGGTTGCCCGTCGACCACGAGGCCGCGGACGGCATGGCCGAAGACATCGCCACGCGGTCCAGGAAGCCGGGCTCAGCCGCCGCGCCGCACCCGGGCCGCCTTGCGGGCCTCCGCGAGCTTGCGGGCCTCGCTGCTCTTGCGGGATCCCCTGCCACCGGAGCCGCTCTTCGCGTCCTTCGTACTGCCCAGACCGCGGAACGGGGCGTTGTGGTTCCTGGGGCGCGGTACGGCCGGCCCGCCGTCGAGAGGCTCTCCGGAGGGGGCCCTGGCGCCGGTGATCCGGCTCAGTTCCGCCTCGCCGGACCGCACTTTGGTGACCTTGGGAGCGACGTCGGCGTCCGTCATGACCTGGCTCGTCTCGCGGCGCTGTCCCGACAGGACGAGGGTCACGACGGTGCCGGAGCGGCCGGCCCGGGCCGTGCGGCCCGCGCGGTGCAGATAGTCCTTCGGGTCGGTGGCCGGGTCGACGTTGACCACGAGGTCGAGGTCGTCGACGTGCAGGCCGCGTGCGGCGACGTTCGTCGCCACCAGCGCGGTGACCTGCCCGTTCTTGAACTGGGCCAGGGTCCGGGTGCGCTGCGGCTGGGACTTCCCGCTGTGCAGGGCGGCGGCCGCCACGCCGCTGGCCCGCAGATGCCGTGTGAGCTGGTCGACGCCGTGCTTGGTGTCCAGGAACAGCAGGACGCGGCCGTCCCGGGCGGCGATCTCCGTGGTCACGGCGTACCGGTCCGGGCCGTGCACGACGAAGACGTGGTGCTCGATCTCGGGGACAGCGCCGGACGAGGGGTCCACGGAGTGGACCGCGGGGTCGCGCAGGTAGCGCTGCACCAGCTGATCGACGTCGCGGTCGAGGGTGGCGGAGAACAGCATCCGCTGCCCGTCGGGACGCACCTGGTCCAGGATCTCGGTGACCTGCGGCAGGAACCCCATGTCACACATCTGGTCGGCCTCGTCCAGGACCGCGATGCGCACCCGTCCCAGCCGGCAGCCCTTGCGCTCGACGAGGTCGTGCAGCCGGCCGGGCGTGGCGACGACGATCTCGGCGCCGTCCCGCAGCGCGGCGGCCTGCCGTCCGATGGACACTCCGCCCACCACCGTCGCGATCCGCAGCCGCAGCGCCTCGGCGTACGGGGCGAGCGCCTCGCCGACCTGCTGCGCCAGCTCCCTGGTGGGGACCAGAACGAGCGCCAGCGGCTCCTTGGGCTGCGCGCGCCGCCCGGCCGTCCGGGCGAGCATCCCGAGGCCGAAGGCGAGCGTCTTGCCGGATCCCGTGCGGCCCCGGCCGAGGACGTCCCGTCCCGCGAGCGCGTTCGGCAGCGCCGCCGCCTGGATGGGGAAGGGCACCGTCACACCGTGCTCGCCGAGCACCCGCAGAACCTCGGCCGGCAGCCCCAGCTGTGCGAAGGACGCCACCGTGGGCGGCGCCGGGGTCTCGGAGACACGGTCCTGCCGCCGGGCATCGGTACGTACTGGATCGCTCACAGAAAGCCTTCCTCCGAAAGGACCGTACCGAGGAAGGCGCGGCGGGGACGCGGCCGCCGGCCGGGACACCGTACGAGGGTACGGGCCACCGACACGGCAACGCTGCAAAGAGTCGACATTAGCACGGGACACACCGCCCGGCCCTCCTTCGCCCGCGCCGGCACCGGAGCCTCGGCCCGCGAAGGCTGAGCGGCGAGGCCGGGCACGGTCCGTCGGTCCGGTCAGCCACCGCGCGGCGCCTGTGAGCCGACCGGCCCCGGATGCCCGGGTCACGTTCACTGACCCGCGTACAGGAGGGGCGCGAAACCTCGCCTTAGGCTGACCTGTGGGGGAACAGGGATCGACGCAGGTGAGAGATCACCATTGGGGGGACGGGGACGTGGCGGGACTGGTAGGCAGATCGGCGGAGCTGGAACGGCTGGATGCAGTGCTGGCAGGGCTGG
Organism: Streptomyces musisoli; assembly: GCF_016741855.1. Lineage (GTDB taxonomy): Bacteria > Actinomycetota > Actinomycetes > Streptomycetales > Streptomycetaceae > Streptomyces > Streptomyces musisoli. The sequence continues at coordinate 233,930 of NZ_JAERRH010000006.1, forward strand.
GCCGTTCCGGGCTGCCGGAGGTCGTCGACGTCGTCGGTGAACCCGGCATCGGCAAAAGCCGGTTGCTCGACGAGGTCTGCGCGCGGGCCCGCGGGGCCGGGTTCACCGTACTGCGCGGACGGGCCACCGAGTATGAACAGCAGGTTCCCTTCCATCTGTTCACGGACGCGTTCGCCGATGCCGATCCCGGCGCACAGGCCGCCTTCGCCGAGGTGCACTCGGTGCTGCACGGCGTCCGGCAGGCCCCGGGCGACGGCTCCGTCGAGAGCGCCGCCGCCCGGTTCGGGCTGCATCGTGCGATCGCGGCGTTCCTGACGCAGCTGGGTCAGCGCGGTCTGGTGCTGGCTCTGGACGACGTGCACTGGGCGGATCCCGCGTCACGCGAGCTCGTGGACCACATGATCCGGCACCCCGCGCGCGGACGCGTCCTGCTGGTGGTGGCCCGGCGGGTCCGGCAGACGCCGACCACCCTGACCGCGGCGCTGACGCGCGGCGCGGGCAGCGGAACCGTGCTCCACCTCCCCCTGGAGCCGCTCTCCGAACAGGAGTCCGTCCTGGCGCTGGCGCCCGACATCGCAGAGGACCAGGCCAAGCGGCTGCACGCCGCCAGCGAGGGCAACCCCTTGTATCTGCTGGCGTTGGGGCACGCCCACCGCACCGGGGCGTCTCTGCCCGGCCACACCCCGGACATCCACGCCGACGCCACGGACGCCGGGTACGCGGCCGGCGTACCCGGCGGGCTCGCGGCGCTGCTGCTGGACGAGTTGGGAACGCTCACCGGGTCGCAGCGCCGGCTCGTGGAGGCGGTCGCGGCACTCGGCGACCACGCCTCGTCCGCCCTGCTGGCCGTGGCGAGCGAGCTCTCCGTCCGGGACGTGGAGCAGGAGACCACAGCCCTGGTGGTGCGCGACCTGCTGCGCGCCGGGCCGGGCGGCCGGTGGATGTTGCGTCATCCCTTGGTCCGGGCCCTGGTCTACGAGAGGACCGCGCCGGGGCGGCGTGCCGGATTCCACCGCCGCACCGCGCGGGAACTCGCCCGCCGCGGCGCTCCCGCCACCGAGCGGGCCCACCATGTCGCACGGTCGTTGACCGACTGGGACGCCCAGGCCGCGGAGGTGCTCACCGAGGCTGCCGCACGGTTCGCGTCGACCGCGCCGGCCATCGCCGCCCAGCTGCTGGATGTCGTCCTGACCCATATGCCGGACACTCCCGACCGCTTCACGCGACGCGGCGAACTGGTCCTGGCGCGCGCCCGCGCGCTCGGCGTCAGCGGGAACCTACGGGAGAGCCGGGACCTGCTGCACGGGCTGATCGAGACCGCCGGCAAGGACCATCCCGAACTACGGACGCGGGCCGTCGCCCAGTGCGCCGTGATGGAGCGGCACCTCGGCCACTCCCCCGAGGCCACCGCCCTGCTGCGCCGGGAGCTGTCCCGCGACCCCGGCCCGTCCCCCGCCCAGGCGGTCTCCCTGCGCCTGGCCCTCGGCATGTCCGCCCTGCTGACCGCGTCCTATCCACAGGCACGCGCGGACGTCGCGCGGGCCGTCGCCGTCGCCCGCGCCGACGACGATCCCACCGGTGAGGCGGCGGCGCTCGCGCTTGCCGCCCTGGGCGAGGCGTACGAGGGCGAGACGGCGGCGGCGGCCGGGTTCGCCGACTCCGCCGCGTCACTCGCGGACTCTCTGACCGATCCCGGCATCGCCGGTCTGTGCGAGGCGCTGGTCTGGCTGTCCTGGGCGGAAACCTTGCTGGAGCGCTACGCCGATGCCGAGCGGCACATCACCCGGGGGCTGGGCATCGCCCGCCGCACCGGACAACTCCACGTCCTGCCGCATCTGTTGACGAGCCGGGCCTTCGTCCACCTCACCACCTGCCGACTGCCTTCGGCGCTGGAGGCCGCCGAGGAGGCGGAGTCCATCGCCCGGGCCGCGGGCAGCGACGACCTTCTGGGCTTCACCCTTGCCATCAAGACGCTGGTGCTGTTGCTGGCCCGACCGCTGGGCGACGGAAGCGCCCTGGCCACCGGTGAGGAGGCCACCGCCGCGGCCGGCCGCGGCAGGGGCTGGTGGTCGTCGCTGGCCTGGTGCATGCTCGGGCACGCGACCTTCGTCAGCGGTGACCCTCATCGCGCCCAGGAGGCCATCACGACGGCCGGCGGCGGCCCCGGACTGCCCCTGCTGCAGCCGTCGATCCGTCCGGGTCAGCTCGACACGCTCGCGGCCGCGGCCCTCACCGCCGGGGACGTCGAGGCGGCCGGCCGCTGGGCCGCTCAGGCCACCCACGAGGCCGACCGGCTCGGCCTCGACGGTCAGCGCGCGGCCGCCCTGCGCGCCCAGGCCACACTGGCCGAGCACCACGGCGAGACGGGCAAGGCCGTACGGCTCCTCGACGCGGCGGCACAGGAATACGCCCGCTGCGGCCAGACCCTGTGGGAGGCGTATTCCTTGCTGCGAGCGGCGCCCTTGGTGCAGCGCACCGGGCAGGGAGCGCGCGCCGCCGCGATGTGGCACCGGGCGCACCGCATCGCCGTCGGCGGCGGCGCACGCCTGCTGGTGGACCTCGCCGAACTGATCCGCCCCCAGGTGCTGGCGGAGACACCGGCGCTCCCGGCGCAGCTCGCGGAACTGACCGTGCGTGAGCTGGAGGTGGCCGAGCTGGTGGCGCAGGGGCTGAGCAACCAGGACATCGCCGCCCGGCTCCACCTCAGCCGCCGCACCGTCGAGACCCACCTGTCCTCGATCTACCGCAAGGCGTCGGTGCCGTCCCGCGCGGCCCTGGCCGGACTCATGACCCGCGTCGGACTGGGAACCGGGTCGTGAGCGGCGCCGGCGGGTCGGTTGGAGCCGACCGCCGGCCCGCGGGTCATCGGCCCGGTAGAGCTGGATGAACGCCCAGCACACGGCGGCCGCCAGGACTGCCAGGACCTGTGCCGAGTTCCGGGCCCGGGGCGTGCCCGGGAAGGACGCGGGCCGGGGGATTTCTGCACCGCCTCGGTGTGGCGGTGCCGTGTACACCGGCGCATCCGTGGAACGACGTACTGCACGCCACCCGCGCACCGAACACCCTGCGGCATGGCGGAACCCGTAGTCGATTACGTGTTTCCACTGAGGCCGCCGCCCCCGCCGCCCGTCTACGTTCGACCAGTCGGACAACTCAAGCGGTGCAGAGGGGAATGCGTGAGAGGCAACGCCCATGGTGTACGGGGTAGTTGGGTGACGCTCCTGGTGACGGGGAGTCTGCTGGCCGGGTGTTCGGCTCATGGAGCGGACGGCGGGTCCCCGCGGCGGACCGGGGCGTCCGCGCACACCGCCTCGCCGCAAGCCACGGCGCCCCCGACGGGCGGGTCGACCGCCACCCCCGTCTTCACACCCGACGCGGCCTTCGTCCCCAGAACCTCGAAGGACGGACAGAGGCTGGTGGAGTCCGTGGTGTTCACTCCGGGTGACTGGGGGCGGGGCTTCGTCGCCCAGGATCCTGCCGTGAGCCGGCCGGGCACCTGGCCCGTGCTGGACGACGGCTGCCGCTGGGAGCGGGAGAAGGCCCCTCGGGGCGTGCTGGCCAGCCTGTCCCGCTACAGCCTGCTGCCCGCCGACGGCTCCAAGGGGGCCGTCAAGGTGACCGCCGCGGCCACGGCACACTCCTCCGCCCTCGGCGCCGACGAACAACTGAGCACCACCCTGGAGGAAGCCCTGCGCTGCCCGGAGCAGCACCCCCGGGCCGACACCCGGATCACAGGCCTGAACTCGCTCGGCACCCCCTTCGGCGCCCGCGAGCAGGAGTACGCCGATGACTCCGTGCTGGAGGCCGGGCAGTACGTCGAGAAGGACGGTGCCGCGCAGCCGTACCGGTGGATGGTCGCACGGCTGGGCACGGTCGTCGTGGCCGTCTCCGTGACGGGCGCGAAGGGGCACACCGAGCAGGAGCTGCAACAACTGGGCGCCGACGTCCTCGGGCAGATGCTGGTGCGCGTCCAGCAGCGGTTGAAGGGGAAGTGATGGAGCCGTTGCGTACTTCCGATCCGTCCAGGCTGGCGGGTCGTCGACTGCTCGGGCGGCTCGGCGCGGGCGGGATGGGTGTGGTCTACCTGGCCCGCTCGGCGGATGGTTCGCTGGTCGCACTGAAGGTGATCCAGGCCGAGTACGCCGAGGACGCCGGCTTCCGGGAACGGTTCCGCAGGGAGGCGCAGACCGCCCGCCGGATGACCAGTCCTTGGGTGGCGTCCCTCGTCGACGCGGACCCGGATGCGGCGCAGCCCTGGCTGGCCACCGCCTTCGTGCCGGGACCCTCGCTCGGAGAGGCCGTCGCGGCCCACGGGCCGTTGCCCGTACGGGGCCTGCGTGTACTGGGGACGCGGCTCGCCCAGGCGTTGGGGGAGCTGCACGGCGCCGGCCTCGTGCACCGGGACGTCAAGCCGGGCAATGTGCTGCTGGCGCTCGACGGGCCCCGGCTGATCGATTTCGGTGTGGCCCGCGATCCGCGGGACACCGCGCTCACCTCGACCGGTGTGGTGGTCGGCACCCCCGGCTTCCTGCCACCCGAACAGGCCCGCGGCACAGGAGAGTCGGCCGCGCCCGGCGACATCTTCTCGCTCGGCTGCGTGCTGGCCTTCGCGGCCACCGGCCGTCCCCCGTTCGGCACCGGCTCGCTGGACGCGCTGCTGTACCGCACGGTGCACGACGCCCCGGACCTGGAGGGCGTGCCCCGGCCGCTCGCCGAGGTGGTGCGCGGCTGCCTGGAGAAGGACCCGCGGCTGCGGCCCACGGCGCAGGCGCTGTCGGAGACGCTCACGGTCACCGCGTCCGAAACGCCACCCGACCCACGGGAGGCGCTGCAGGCGGTGCGTCCCGCGACGCCCCGGGACACCGACGCGCCGGACGCGGTCGCCGGCGGCGAGGCCGGGCAGGCGGCCGACGGGCGGTTGGCCGCGGACGAAGCCTGGTTGCCCGAGCCGTTGGTCCGGCTGATCGCGGAACGCTCGGCGGCCGGGCTCGCCCTGCCCGCCGTCGACATGACCGAGGTCGACCCCGTGTCCGCCGGCACCGCCCCGTCGGACACCGCGGCCGCGCAGCCGGCGGCCCGTGCCGTCGGCAGACGCCGGTTCCTGCTCCTGACCGGAGGCGCGGCGGTCGTCGCGGCCGGGGGTGGACTGGCGGCGTGGGCGGCACTCGACGGGAACGGCGGCGGCGAGGACGACGCCACGCCGACGGCCACCGGTCCGGTGTACACCCTCGGTCTGCACGCTGATCTGACAGGTGATCAGAAAGCGGTCGGCCGGGCTCAGGATCGAGGGCTGCGGCTCGCGGTCCACGAGTTCAACTCCCGTGCGGGCAGGCCCTTCACCCTCGCCGTGAAGACGGTGGACGACGGTGGCGATCCGACCCGGGCGCCCAAGGCGGCCAAGGAACTCGTTGCCGACCCTTCCGTGCTGGCGGTGATCGGTCCCACCACGGACGCCGCCGCCCTGGCCTCGCTGGCGACGTACGACGCCGCGTCGCTGCCGCTGATCGCGGTGACGCCCGGCGCCACCGCGCTGCAGGTGATGGGCAGCCGGTCCTTCCTGCACGCCCGGGTGACGGACACGCTGCTGCCCTTCTATCTGGACGTGTACCTGCGCGGTACGGCGAAGTCGCGCACGGTCGGGATCGTCGACGACCGGGCGGCGGACGCCTACGCCTGGGAGATCAGCAGCACCCTCGCCACCCTCCTTCGCAAGGTGCCGCTGCCTGCCGTGCCCAAGGTGGTCAGCGCACTGCGCACCGACTTCGGGCCGACCCTGGACGCCCTGCTGAAGGCGGGTGCCGACTCGGTGGTCTTCGCCGGATACCACGACCGGGCCGCGCTGCTGGCCCGTGAGCTGACCAGCCGTGACTTCTCGGGAGTCAGGGCAGCCGCCCAAGGGGTGCTCGACGCCCGGTTCCTGTCCGCCGCGGGGGACGCGGCCGAGGGCTGGGTGATCGTCGCCCCGGCCATGGACGCAACCGTGGTGCCTGCGGCGAAGGCGTTCAGGGCCGCCCACCGCAAGCTCTTCGGAGCGGAGCCGGAGCGGTACGCCGTGGAGACGTACGACGTGGCGCAGTTCGCCGTGAAGACGCTGCGGTCGCTGAGCGCGGGGCGCCGCACGCGGCAGACTCTGACCACGGCACTGCGATCGGGGTCGCACAAGGGCATCGCCCGGAACCTCGCCTTCTCCAAGGAGACCGGGGCGCTGGTGCCCGACGGCAGCGGAGTCCACCTGTGGAAGGTCGAGGGCGGCGGATTCGCGTACCAGGGCCCGGCGCCGTACCAGGTGGCCGGCTGATGGGGCGATGATGGAGCCGTTGCGCGGAGCCGACCCGGCCAGGATCGCGGGTCACCGGCTGCTGCGCCGCCTCGGCGCGGGCGGCATGGGCGTGGTCTACCTGGCCCGCTCCGGTGGTGGTTCGCTCGTCGCGGTGAAGGTCATCCGCGCCGCGCACGCGGACGACCCGGGCTTTCGGGCCCGCTTCCGTCGCGAGGTGGAGACGGCGGGCCGGGTGGCGAACCCCTGGGTCGTGCCGCTGCTCGACGCGGACCCGGACGCGGAGTCGCCGTGGCTGGCAACGGCGTTCGTGCCGGGGCCCTCCCTCGCGGAAGCGGTGGAGGAGTGCGGCCCTCTGCCGTACCGGAGTGCCCGCGTCCTGGGGGCGCGGCTGGCCGAGGCGCTGGAGGCGGTGCACGGGGCGGGTCTGGTGCACCGGGACGTCAAGCCCGCCAATGTGCTGCTCGCGGTCGACGGGCCGCGGATGATCGACTTCGGGATCGCCCGGCCGCCGGAGGACACCGCGCTCACCGCCAGCGGGATGGTGGTCGGCTCCCCCGGCTTCCTCTCCCCCGAACAGGCCCAGGGGCGGGGCCGGGAGATCGGGCCGGCCAGCGACGTGTTCTCGCTCGGCTGTCTGCTGGCGTACGCGGTGACGGGCGAGCGCCCCTTCGGGTGGGGCTCGGCGGCCGAGGTGCTGGTGCGTACGGTCCACGACGAGCCGGACCTGGACGCCGTACCGACGCCGTTGCTGCCGCTGCTGCGGGACTGCCTGGCGAAGGAGCCCGGCGCCCGCCCCACCGTGTCGGAGGTCCGGGCGGCTCTGGACCGTGCGGGCGAGGCCGGTGGCTGGTTGCCGGAGTCGCTCACCCGGCTGATCGCACGCCGTTCGGCCGCCGTCCTCGCTCTGCCCGCGGTCGAGGCGACCGAGGTGTCCGGCGCCCCGGCGGGCGCCGACACGGTGCCGGGCCTGCAGGAACGGCCGCAGGGCGCCACGCGGCGTCGCCTGCTGATGCTGGGCTCGTCCGCCGGGGTCGTGGCGGCGGGCGCCACGGCCACCTGGTGGACCGCGGGTCGCACCCGCCGCGCGCCGGCGCAAGGGGGCGGCACACGGCTTCCTGAGCAGATCGTCGCCCTCCAGGCCGATCTGTCCGGAGACCAGAAGACGGCCGGCCTGGCGCAGGAGAACGGTGTCCGGCTCGCCGTCGATCACCTCAACTCCCGTGCCGACCGCGGCTTCGACCTCGCCCTCCAGGTGCACGACGACGCGGGCAGCACCACCCGGGCACGGCAGATCTCGCGGCGACTGTCGGCCGACGGCCGGATCCGCGCGGTGATCGGGCCGACCACCGACTCCTGCGCCGAGGCCGTCCTTGAGCAGTACCGGAAAGCGCTGCTGCCCATGGTCACCGTGTCGGTCGGGCTCGACGGAGTGTCCGCCGGCAGGTACCGGACCTACGCGGCCACCCGGCCCCCCGACCGCACCTTGGCGGCACCCTTGATCGCCCACCTCGTCCGCACCGTCCGAACGCGCAGGACGGTGCTGATCGACGACGCGGCCGAGGGCGACTTCAGCTGGGAGCTCTGCGCGGACGTCACCCAGGCGCTCCGATCCGGACAGCGCACCACGACCCGGCGCAGCCTCGCCGCCGAGGACGACACGGCCGACGACTTCCGTGCCCTCGCCGAGACGGTGACCGACTGGAAGGCGGACGCGGTGCTGTTCGCCGGAGGGTTCGAACGCGCGGCGAAACTGGCGCGGGCCTTGCGCGCAGCCGGCTACTCCGGAGCCCGGTTGGCCACCCAACGCGCCCTCGACACCCGCTTCCTCACCGTGGCCGGGGACGCCGCCGAGGGCTGGGTCTTCGCCACCGCCTTCCTCGATCCGACCCGAGTGACGGCAGCCAAGTCCTTCGTCGCCGACTACCGCCACCGCTTCGGCACCGCCCCGCCCTGGTACTCCGCGGAGGCCTACGACGCGACACTCTTCGTGGCCCGCGCGCTGACGACGCTGGGCACGTCCCTCACTGAACGGGGACCGCTCGTGCGGCGGCTGCGGGAGACCGACTACCGAGGAATCACCAAGCGACTGCGTTACACCGGCTCGAGCGCGGGCTACACCACGAAGGCGATGTACCTCTTCCAGGCGTCCGGTGGCCGCCTCCGCTTTCTGGGCCAGTTCGAGGACGCCACGGCGTGACCCGCGCGGCGGAGCCCGAACGCGTCACGGCTCCTCGGCCGCGCTGTGCGTGACCCTGTACTCGAAGGCCCCAGCACTTATGCAGCCATGGCTCCCTCCCAGCCGCACACCAGCGCCCGGCTCACCGAGCGCTGGGCGTCTCTCCCCTCCCGACCGCCGCCCGTCGGGAAAGCGGCGGCGGTCGGCAAGAAGCCGCAGCGGAACCGTCGTACGCGCGAAGACCAGTTTCAGCCGTCCCGCGCTGGAAGTCAGACGGATCGACGGCCGAGTTCCGACAAGGAACTATGGCGTGTGCCGACGCATGCCGAACACACGTGCTACGCGTCCCCGCCCCCGGTGGAACGCGTGCGCACTACGGCGAAGGCGGCGGCAGCCAGACCCAGTACGCCCACGACCAGACCGGCGACACCCAGCCCCCGTGCCGTCGAATCGTCGGATGCGTTCGACGCGGAGTTCGCGGCGCTCTTCGCGGGTGCGGAGGAAGTCGCTGACGCGGTACGGCCTTCCGCCGCGCCCTTGGCGGTGAGCTTGAGGACCGGCGCCGGGTTCTCCGGCTCCTCGCCGCCGGTCGGCTCCTCGATCCAGCGGACGGTCTTGCCGTCGGAGTAGCTCTGGAGGGTCTTGAAGGTCAGCTGGTCGGTGCCGTCGGGCAGCTGACCGAAGGCCACGTTGAAGTCCTCGTAGTGGCCGGGGTCGATCTTGCCGCCAGTCCAGGTGATCTCCGAGACGGCGTCGGTGATGGTGCCGTCGTCGGTCTTGACCGGCGTCTTGAGCTTGGTGTTGGTGACCTTCGCGGTCCAGCCGTCCTGCGGGGAAACGAGCACGCCGAGGACGGGGTGGTCGGTGGGGAGGAACACCTGCACCTTGGTGGTGCTCGCGCCGTCCTCCTCGTTCGGCACGCGGAAGGTCAGGACACCGTCCGTGGCTCCCTTTGCGTAGCTGTCGGGATGAACGGTGACGTGCGCGGAGGCGACGCCGGCGGCGGCGAGGATCCCGGCGGCGGTCAGGGCGGTGACGGTGCCGGCACGGCGCAGGGTGGTGCGGTTCGGGGACATGAGTGGACTGATCTCCGTACTGAGGGGTGGGTGGGTCGGGGTCCGATCGCGTTACGCCGTCCGCGCAGGCGGTCCACGCCGGTGAACGGCGTACCGCAGCCGCACCATCCTCAGTGACCAGAATTTCCCACCGGACCACCGGACGAACGGCGCGTCCGGAACGCGCACCGACCCACGGGCCAGCCGCCACCAGGCGACAAGGCCGGGAACGAAGGCGCCCGTCCGCCTCAGAAGCGACCACAGCGCGGCCTCTCCCTGCCGCAACCACCAGGTGAGCACGAGGGCAGCCCCGACGTGCGCGGCGGTCGCGTGAGGCGTGGCCGCATGCGCTTGATCATGGGACATCCGCACACCGTGCATGACCATCACGGGGTGATGCCGCCCGGCGGCGTGGAACACGAGGTGCAGCCCGCCCTGGGCGGCGAGCGTCGCGCCACCGATACCGGTCAGCGACCGCTCGCGGCCCCCCAGTAGACACCCAGCGGCAAATACCGGCACAGAACCCGTGATCTGCGCCCACACCGACGGGGCCGCGCCCGTGGCCAGACCATGACCCCCGGCAGCGAGCAGCACGCAGAGCGCGGCGAACACCGCCGCGCGCACGCTCCGCACTGCCGGGGACACACTCACGGCGACAGATGCTGCCACGTCCGCCGAGGATCTTTCCCCCCGCCCGAGCATGCGCGCCTCCGCCCGCGAGTCACCTGGTCGTACCCGCTCTCTCTACGAGTAGGGGACGGCGACCGTTCAGCGCCGTGTGGTCGGGGGTGCGGGAACCGTGCGCGCACGGACCTCGACGAGTTTCTGCGCACTCGAGCGGTCGGCGCGGGAACTCAAGAGCCCCCTCATCCGACTGCTTTAGGACAGCGGCCGAAACCAGGCTGGTGAGCGACGCCGCAGCGGTGTCGTCGGTCGGGCGTCCACCGCCTGAGGCCGATGAGGGATGTCGCGTGCTGCCAACGAAGAACGAGGTGGATTGATGTCAGTCAAGTCCGAGGCCGCCGGCCTCCCCGAGCCGGACGATTCCGTCGCCGAAAGACAGACGGACAGAGGCACTGAAGTACCGACGGCGCGGTCGGCGCGACAAGCCTCGGGCTTCGGCGCCCTGATGGCGAGACTGCATTTCTACGCCGGGGTCCTGGTGGCGCCGTTCCTTCTCGTAGCGGCAGTGACGGGTCTGCTCTACACGTTCACCCCCCAGCTGGATTCGCTCGTCTACGACAAGGAACTCGCTGTCGCGCACGCCACCGGCAGTTCTCGGCTCTTGGCCGAACAGGTGGCCGCCGCCCGGGCCGCGCACCCCAAGGGCACCCTGGTCGCCGTCCGCCCAGGAAGCGGTGACTCGACGACGCAGGTGGACTTCGCGCTGCCCGAGCTGGGCGAGAAGGCTCACACGGTCTACGTGGACCCGTACACGGGCAAGGTCTCAGGCCAGCTGACCACCTGGTACGGATCCACGCCGCTGAAGACATGGCTGGACGACCTGCACCGCAACCTGCACCTGGGCACAGTCGGCCGGTACTACTCGGAGATCGCGGCGAGCTGGCTGTGGGTCCTCGTCCTCGGCGGCCTGGTCCTGTGGTGGCGCCGGCAGCGACGCACCCGGACCGCCCGGCGCCTGCTGCTGCCCGACCTGGCCGCGAAGAAGGGCGTACGCCGCACCCGCAGCCGGCACGCGGTGACGGGTGTGTGGCTCGCGATCGGCCTGCTCGCCCTCTCCGCGACCGGACTGACCTGGTCACGTTTCGCGGGCGATCACTTCACCCAGGCCCTGGACGCGCTGCGCTCCCACACGCCCGCCGTATCCGCCTCCCTGTCGGGGAAATCCGGCGACGCACCGGGCAGCCACCACCACGGTGGTCCGGCAGACTCCGACACCGCCCACGGTGTCGACCCGAAGGCCATCGACGGCGTCCTCGACGCCGCACGGCGCGAGGGTCTGTCCGGGCCCGTGACAATCGGCGTCCCGCAGGACGACACCACCGCATGGACGGTCTCGCAGACCCGCAATCTGTGGCCGGTCGGACGCGACAGCGTCGCCGTCGACGCCTCCACCGACGAGGTGATCGACCGGGTGGACTTCGCCGACTGGCCGGTCCTGGCCAAGCTGACCCGCTGGGGCGTCAACGCGCACATGGGCACGCTGTTCGGACTCGTCAACCAGATTGGGCTGGCCGTACTGGCCATCGGTCTGATCTTCATGATCGTCTGGGGCTACCGGATGTGGTGGCAGCGTCGCCCCACTCGCTCCGACCGCCGCGCCCTCCTCGGCGCCCCGCCCGCCCGCGGAGCCTGGCGCGGCATTCCTTCCTGGACCCTGGCAGCCGGCGTCGTCGCCGTCGCCGGGATCGGCTGGGCGCTCCCCCTGTTCGGCATACCGCTCGCCGCCTTCCTGGCTGCCGACATCGTCGTCGGCGCCGTCCGGCGACGCCGGACGGCCATGGGACCAACGGGGATGTCCGACTCCGCTGGCTGATCGGCACGACCGAGCTGTCGTCGCCGCCAGCCTCATCGGGACCACCATCGAGCGGTACGACGACTCATCCGCTCGGAGCTGGGATGCGGTTCTGCCTCACCGGTGGCCTGAAGGTCAGCACTTGACCAGCACCGGCAGCGGACCGTGCTGGGTCGGCCCCCGGTGCGGGTCAGACTGAGTCTGCGAGGACGCCGACTACTGGCCAGCCATCACGCACCGTAGCCGGCAGAGGCGCATTGACCCTCTCGCCGACGCCGCGGCCTTGATCAGGGAACACCGCCCCACGTCGTCAGCCTCCCTGGGCGTCGGCCTCCTCCAGCGGGCCACGGTGGAGGACCGCCTCTGTCGGTACTCCCTTCCCGGCCGCCCGCGTCGGGTACTGGTTCGTACGGTCCTTCAGCCTGTGCCCAGCGCCTCGTGCGGCAATGAATGGCCTGGACCGCCAGTTGCACGGATGCGCTGGGCCATGTTCTGCCACTGACGGGTGAACCCCGGCTCCCGTCCCAGCACGTCCCACAGGTGACCAGGCGTGCGGTCCACGTGTGCGCGGCATCCACAGATGCAGCAGATGGTCCACGGCCGGCGAAGGGCCAGGACAGCCGTGCCCGACGGCGGCCCGTCAGGTCAGGCTCGACGGGACGATCCCGTAACGGCGCATCTTGCGGTACATGGTGGCGCGGGAGATCCCGAGGTCCTGCGCGGTGCGCTGGACGTTGGAGTTGCGGGTCATCAACCCACGCAGAATGGCGTCGCGTTCCAGCGTCTCGATGGTGGTCAGGACCTTGTGCGAGGACACCCGGCATTCCGGCGGCAGGTCCTCCACGTGGATCACCCGGCCGGGAGGCCGCCGGACCAGGCCACGGATCACCGACTCCAGCTGCCGGACGTTCTCCGGCCAGGGGCATCGCTGAAGCAGGGCCAGCGCATCCGGGGAGAACCTGCTCTCGTCGCTCGGCCGGTACTTACGCAGGAACGAGCGCGCCAGGTGCTCGATGTCCCCGTAGCGATGGCGCAGGGGCGGCACCTCCACCGTGGCATCGCAGAACCGGTCCAGATGGTCGTCGGTGCCGACCATCGAGGGCTGACTGGTCATCACGAGTTGTCCGGTGGCGGTGCCGTCCAGCTGCGTCAACAGGCTCCTCAGCCGTTGCCGCAGCTGGTCGCTCAGCATGTGGACGTCGCGCAGGACGAGCACGTTGGACGGTACGGCAAGCAGTTCTCGGATGTCGTGCAGCCAGCGCTCGGTGACAGCTGGTCCATCCGACAGCGGCGCTTCCGCCATTTCCAGCCGGCGTCCGGCGCCATGGGCCCGGTGCAGGGCCTCGACCAGCGTCCTCTTGCCGACGCCGGCTTCGCCCAGGAGATGAAGCCGTGTTCCGGCGACGAACGCCGCTTCGCTGTCGGCGACCGCGCGCAACCACTGCGGGGAGGAGCCCAGCAGGCCCAGGACCGGCCGGGCGGGTGCGGTGGAAACCGCGGGGCCGGGCTGGGAGCGCCCGATCAGCCGGACTCGCAGGACGGCGCCCGCGTTGCTGTCCTCGCGCCGACAGCGGCTGACCCTGAGTTCGGCGACGCGCCCGGAGGGCAGGGCGATGCTGCGCGTCCCCTCCGCCCGGCGGTCGTCGGCGATCTCCCGTGCGTGATCGAGCAGCGCATAGTGGTCAGGCCCCGTCACCGCCGCCCTGAACTGCTCGTTCATCATGACGACATCCCGGTTCAGGGCCAGCACGGGCCCCGGGCGCGCCGAGGAGCACGCCGCCATGTAGTCCTGGAAGAGAGCCCGCTCACGCCGCGAGGCGATCGCCGCGATCTCGGCCTCGATCTGGGCCGCGACCGAGCGGGCGAAGGCCATCAGCATGCCGTCGGAGCCCTGACGGATGGTAGTGAGGTTGAAGGCTCCCAGCAGGGTGCGCCGGATGGGATGCAGGATCGGCACGGCCGCGCAGTGGAAGTCCCGCAGGTCCTCGACGTAGTGCTGCCTTCCGGCGATCATGACCGGGCGGCCGCTCGCCAGCGCGGTCCCGATGCCGTTGGTGCCCACGTAGCGCTCGGCGAACACATGGCCTGGGGCCAGCTGCACGCGGTTGAGGTGCGTCGTCAGACCCTCGTGGGACACCTTCCGGGACAGCACCACACCTTTCCGGTCTGTGATCATCGTGGACACTGGGTCGTCGGCGAGTTGCTCGTGCAGCCTGTCCAGGATCGGCAGCGCCGCCCTGGCGAGGGGGCTGTCCAGATTGGGGTTGTCCAGATAGGGAGCCTCAAGGCTGCCCGACTTCACCTTGTACTCGATCGAGCGTTGCCATGAGGCGACCACGAGCGGCCGGGCGCTCGGGTCCTTGGTGACCTCCAGATAGAGCTCTCTGGCTGCTCTCAGTGAGCTCCCGGGTTGGTGTCGGGGCATTTAACACTCCCGTGGCGCGCGCGTCACATTCCTCGGTGCAGTGATTGGAACAGCTCGGCGGCACCGCGCCTACGGCGTGTATCACATTGAGACATCCGCGGCCGGATTCTGAGACATCGACCTGCGAACGGCGGCCTGTGTAATCGGCGCACCACCCACCCGCCGACTCGCAGGGAGCCGCCATGAAAGCCGTGCAGGTCATCGAGTACGACGAGCCGCCCGTGCTCGTGGACGTGCCGGACCCGCAGATCACCGGTCCGCTGGATGTGATCGTGAAGATCGGGGGCGCCGGGGTCTGCCGGACCGATCTGCACATCCTCGAAGGACAGTGGAAGGACAAGAGCGGGATAGGCCTCCCCTACACGATCGGTCACGAGAACGCCGGCTGGGTCGCGGAGGTCGGGCAGGCCGTGACCAACGTCCGGGTCGGCGACCCGGTCATCCTGCACCCGCTCGTGACCTGCGGTCTGTGCCGCGCCTGCCGGGCCGGCGACGACGTGCACTGCATGAACTCGGCCTTCCCCGGGATCGACACCGACGGGGGCTACGCCGAGTACCTGAAGACCACCGCCCGCTCGGTCGTGCCCCTCGACCCGTCCCTCGAACCGGCCTCGGTCGCGGCTCTGGCCGACGCCGGGCTCACGGCGTACCACGCCGTCGCCAAGGCGGCCCGGGTGCTGCGGCCCGGTGACAAGGCCGTGGTCATCGGTGCGGGAGGACTGGGACACATCGGCATCCAGGTGCTGCGGGCCCTGTCGCCGGTCGAGATGATCGTGATCGACCGCAGCCCCGAGGCCCTGGCGCTGGCCGAGGAACTCGGCGCCGACCACACGCTCGTCGCGGACGGCAGCGAAGCCGACCGCGTGCGGGACCTCACCGCGGGGCACGGCGCGGAGGCCGTCCTCGACTTCGTCGGTGAGGGCGGCGCCGTCGAGACGGGCGTGGCCTGCCTGCGCCGCAACGGCAACTACTACGTCATCGGCTACGGCGGCCACCTCAACGTGCCGACGATCGACGTCATCTCCGCCGAGATCAACTTCATCGGCAACCTCGTGGGGTCCTACAACGACCTCTCCGAGCTGATGGTCCTGGCCGCCCGAGGCAAGGTCACGCTGCACACCCAGCGGTATCCCCTCGCCTCCTTCCGGCAAGCCCTCGACGACCTGGACGCCGGCGCCGTGCGCGGCCGAGCGATCTTGATCCCCTGACACCGCAGGAGAAGCCCCATGCGCAGCAGACCGTACACCGGCCTGGTCGCCGTCGCGGCCGTCGCGGCCCTGACCGCCACCGCATGCACCGCCCAGAACCAGGCACAGGAAAAGCCCAAGGAAAAGGCCGCGCTCTTCAAGCCCGGCTCGGAGATCAGCTACAAGAAGTACGGCAGGGACTACCCGGCGACGAAGGTCAGGGACGTCTCCGGACCCTGCAGCTATGAGTCGATCAGCCGCAAGGACTACTCCGGACAGACACTGAAGATCATCAGCCACGCCGTTCCCGTCATCGGTGAGCCGACCCAGCTGCACGCCAAGCAGTTCGAGGACATCACCGGCGGGAAGGTCGAGGTGGTCAACGTCCCCTTCGGCGAACTTCACCAGAAGATCCTCACGCCCCTGCAGGCGGGCCAGCCGGCGTACGACGTCATGTTCTACCCGTCCCTGTGGATCGGCGACATGGCCCCGTACCTGGCCCCGGTGCCGAAGACGTACCTGGACACCCCCGGCATGAAGGACGTCACCAAGGCCTACATGGACGTGGCGACCTGGAACGGGAAGGTCGTGCAGTACCCGGTGGACGGTGACCGGCACTACCTCAAGGTCCGCACCGATGTGCTGGAGGACCCCGAGTGGCAGGCGGAGTACAAGAAGGCCACGGGCAAAGACCTGGAAATCCCCAAGACGTGGGCCGAGTACCAGCAGACAGCCGCGTTCTTCAGTGGCAAGGACGTCGACGGTGACGGCAAGCCCAACTACGGCAGTGCCGAGGTGACCAAGCGCGACGACCTGACCTTCTCCGCGTTCATCAGCCGTGCGGCGCCGTACGTGAAGAACCCGGACGTCAAGGGCGGAGTCTTCTTCGACGTCAAGACCATGAAGCCGCTGATCAACACGCCGGGCTTCGTCCGCGCCCTCGACGACATGGTGAAGGCCAAGTCGGCCTGGGCACCCGGCGGTGCCAACTTCGGCCTGGGGGACGAGATCTTCTCCTTCGGAGGCGGCCAGACGCTGATGTCCTACTCGTGGGACGACGCCTTCATCCAGG
The DNA here is from genome assembly GCF_016741855.1 of Streptomyces musisoli. Taxonomy (GTDB): domain Bacteria; phylum Actinomycetota; class Actinomycetes; order Streptomycetales; family Streptomycetaceae; genus Streptomyces; species Streptomyces musisoli. The sequence continues at coordinate 250,601 of NZ_JAERRH010000006.1, forward strand.
CCCAGCAGCCGGACAGCAGGATCCGCAACAAGGTTCAGGCGGCGCCGCTGCCGGGCTCCACGGAGGTCTACAACCGGACCACGAAGTCGTGGGAGAAGAAGGCGAATCAGGCGCCCTACTTCACGTGGGGATGGACCTCGGCGGTGGCCAAGGCCTCGCGCCACCAGCAGATGGCCTTCGACTACCTGTGCTTCTTCAGCAACGAGGCCAACGCCGCACTCGACCTGACCATCGGCCGATTCGGCGTCAACCCCTACCGCTACGCCCACTTCGACCCGGCGTTCTGGGAGGAGCAGGGCTGGGACAAGAACGTCGCCGAGTCGTACGTGCTCACGCTCTCCGGTATGGAGAAGAGCCCCAACCGCGTCTTCGACCTGCGCGTTCCCGGTGTCAACCAGTACATGTCCGCGCTGGCCAACGGTGTCGCCGCGGCTTTGGCGGGACAGAGCTCCCCGCAGCAGGCACTGGACGACGTGGCGAAGGAATGGTCCAAGATCACGGACCAGATCGGCAAGGACAAGGTCCAGAGCGCCTATCGCAACGTGGTCGCGCTCGAGGACAACTCCTGATCCGACGCGAGGACGCCCTGGGTGGCCGGATCGGACCGGTCGGCCACCCAGGGGCGCCCGCCCTCTTCCGCAAGGAGAACCATGGACGGCCTGCGCCGGCACAAGAGCATGTTCCTGCTACCGGGACTGCTCACGCTCTTTCTGATCATCATCTTCCCGCTTCTGTTCACCATCCGCGTCAGCTTCTCCGGCTGGAACGTCAGCAACCCTCGGATGAACTTCATCGGAGGGGCCAACTACACCGCGATGCTGCACGACAGCCGGTTCTGGGCCTCCATCACCCGGCTGGTCCTGCTGGCGGGCGGCACGGTCCTGATCCAGTACGTCATCGGGTTCGGTATGGCCCTGCTGGTCTGGCGCAACGTACGCGGCCGCAGATTCTGGCGGGTGCTCTTCCTCGTCCCCATGATGACCACGCCCGTGGTGATGGCCGCCATCTGGCAGACGATCTTCCATGAGTCGCTGGGGCCGGTCAACGACCTGCTGGGGATGCTGGGCCTGACGAGAATTCCCTGGCTCACCGAGTCCGGACCGGCCCTGGCCGCGCTGATGACCGTCGAGGTCTGGCAATGGACCCCTTTCATGTTCCTGTTGCTGCTGGCCGGCCTGCTCAGCCTTCCCAAGGAACCGTTCATGGCCGCCGCGATCGACGGAGCCGGCACCTGGCGCACCTTCTGGAAGGTGACCTTTCCACTGATGGCACCGGTCTCGGTCGCGGCGATCGTCATCCGGCTGATCGAGGCGTCCAAGCTCTCCGACAGCGTCTACGTCCTGACGTCCGGCGGGCCGGGGTCCTCCACGGAGACCCCGGGTTACTACCTCTACATCCAGGGGCTCCGCGATCAGCAGACCGGCTACAGCGGGGCGATGTCCCTGACCTACCTCGTCCTGATGATCGTCACCCTCACGGTCGTCGCCGCCTTGCTCACCAGGGCCTTCAAGCTGAAGGGGGAGTCATGAGGTCGCACCTTTATCCCGTGTTCAAGTACACCGTGATCGCCTTGTGGGCCTGCTTCGTCGCAGGACCGTTCTTCTGGGCGATGACGACCAGCTTCAAGAATGCCAACGCCGTCCAGGGCGGTCCCACCTACATCCCCTGGGTGCAGTACAAGCCCACCCTCACCGGCTGGCGCAACATCTTCGGCGGAGCCGGCGGTATCGATGTGATCGATCCCTTCGTCAACAGCGCGATCATCACCATCGCCGCGTCCGCCATCAGCCTGGCCCTGGGGTCCCTGGCCGCCTACGCGCTGTCCCGGTACCGGTTCAGGCTGGGCTTCATCAAGAACAGCGACATCGTCTTCTTCTTCGTCTCCCAACGGATCATGCCGCCCGTCGTCCTGGTGATCCCCTTCTTCTACCTCCTGCAGTGGGGCGGCCTCCTGGACAGCATCCCGGGCCTGGTCATCGTGACGGTCGCGCTGCTGCTGCCGATCGCGGTCTGGGTGATGGTGGACTTCTTCAACGGCATCCCCCGGGAGATCGACGAGATGGCGATGCTGGACGGCTGCCCTCCGTTCCAGACCTTCGTACGGGCGATCCTGCCGAACTCCCTGCCCGGGCTGACCGTGGCGGCGATGTTCTGCGCCGTGTTCGGCTGGAACGACTTCTTCTTCGCCTTCCGGCTGACCTTCACCGAGGTCCAGACGCTGCCCCAGGCGGTCGTCGCCCTCAACTCCTCAATACCACCGTGGTGGACGCTGTCCGCCGCCGCGCTCTTCGGCGTGGCACCGCTGATCCTGCTCGCCCTCTGGGTGGAGCGCTATCTGTCCAAGGGGAACCTGTCGGGAGCCGTCCGATGAATCTCAGCGCCACTGATCTGTGCCTGACCGTCGACGGCGTCGAGCACCTCAGGAACGTGACCGCCACCTTCCAGCCAGGACGGCTCCACACCGTCATCGGCCGGACGATGGCCGGGAAGACGACGCTGCTGCGGGCCCTGGCCGGCCTGCAGAAAGTGGACTCCGGCTCGCTGACCCGGGCGGGAACCGACTTCCTGAAGACGCCGGTGTGGCGGCGCGACACCGCCATGGTCTACCAGCAGTTCATCAACTACCCGCATCTCAATGTGTTCGACAACGTCGCCTTCCCGCTGAAGCGGGCCGGGCTGTCACGGGACGAGATCCGGCGATGGGTCCGGCAGAGTCTGGCGAGCGTGGGGCTCGCGGACTTCGAGAGGCGCAAGCCCTCCCAGCTCTCCGGCGGCCAGCAGCAGCGCGTCGCGATGGCTCGCGCCCTGGCCCGCGGTACCGGCATCCTCCTGCTCGACGAGCCACTGGCGAACCTGGACTACAAGTTGCGCGAACAACTGCGCGACGAGTTCAAGGCCCTCTTCTCGGACCGGGGCGACACGATCGTCATCTACACGACCACCGAACCCGCCGAGGCGATGATGCTCGGGGACGTGGTCCTGGTCATGCACGAGGGGCGGATCCTCCAGACCGGCACCCCGCAGGAGGTTTTCGAACGCCCGGCGACCACCACGGTGGCGTCCATCATCAACGACCCGCCCATGAACATCTTCGCGGGCCGGCTCGAGGGCGGGCGGGTCACGGTGGCCGGCTTCCAGGCCACGCACGTCTCCGCGCACCTGGCCGACCTGCCAGACGGCTCCTACCAGTTCGGTCTGCGCGCTACCGACGTCAGCCTGGCCTCCAGCGGAGTCGAGGGCGAGGTCACCTTCGTGGAGATCTCCGGCTCCGAGACTTTCGTCCATGTGGTCGTCGGCGAGGCCCCCTTCGTCGTACAGATCGAGGGCATTCACGACGTCGCCCTTGGCGACCCGGTCAAGCTGCGGCTCCGTCCCGACCGGCTGTTCGCCTTCGACGAGCAGGGCACGCTCGTGCGAACGCCTTCATACGATCTCGCTTCAGTGGAAGGGCGCTGACATGGCGCAGTTGGACATCGTCGACGTCGGGCACGCCTACGCGCCGGGTGCAGAGGAAGAGCGGTGGGCTCTCAAGCCGCTGAACCTGACCTTCGCGTCCGGCAAGACCTATGCGCTGGTGGGACCCTCCGGCTGCGGCAAGACGACACTGCTGAACATCCTCTCCGGCCTGGTCAGACCATCCCGGGGACAGGTGCTGTTCGACGGCGTCGACGTCACTGCCCTGCCCACGAAGGCACGCAACATCGCCCAGGTCTTCCAGTTCCCCGTCATCTACAAGTCGATGACGGTCTACGACAACCTCGCCTTCCCGCTGCAGTGCCGGCGCTGGGACAAGGCGCGGATCGACGCCAAGGTCCGGCAGGTCGCCGAGGCCCTGGACCTGCACGACCGGCTGGAGCAGCCTGCCCGCGGGCTCACCGCCGACGACAAGCAGCTGATCTCACTGGGCCGCGGCCTGGTCCGTGACGACGTGGCGGCCGTACTGATGGACGAGCCGCTCACTGTCATCGACCCGCAGCTGAAGTTCTCCCTCCGGCGCAAGATCCGTGAGATCACCGAGCAGTTCCGGCCCACCGTGATCTACGTGACGCACGACCAGTACGAGGCGATGAGCTTCGCGCAGGAAGTGCTGGTCATGAAGGACGGCCGCGCCGTGCAGCAGGGCACCCCTGAACAGCTCTTCGAGGCGCCCTCCTCCGCCTACGTCGGCTACTTCATCGGCTCACCGCCGATGAACTTCCTGACCGTGGACCGCAGCGACGGGCGCTTCGCGCTGGGCGGCCGGACGCTGTCCGCTGCCTGGGACATTCCCCGGAACACGGCCGGTATCCAGATCGGCATCCGGCCCGAATACGTCAAGGTCGTCACGGAGCCCGGCCCCAACACCTTCTCCGGCCGGTTGCGGGGCGTCAGCGACCACGGCGCGCAGCGCGTGCTGGAGGTCGAGGTCGCCGGGCAGCTCGTCAGGACCAAGACTCCACGGGAGGAAGGAGTTCCGGTCGGCGAGGAGGTGTTCGTGCACCTGCCGCGCGCCAAGGTCCTTCCGTACGCGGACGGCCAGTTGGTACTCCGGTCGTGACGACCGTCGCAGCCCCCGCCCCCGGCCCGCCCACCACGGCGGGCCACCCATCAGGCGACGCGCCGCGCCGCCGGGGCGCCGCCGCCGTACGGCGGTATGCCGCGACGCGTCCGCTGTCGTGAGGTCCGCGAGCCGACGACGACAAACCGAGGTCGTACGATCCGCCGTACGCAGCGCCTGTTTGATGCAGGACGCCACAGACATCAGCGAAGGAATCCCATGATCTTCATCACCGCCAAGTTCCGAGTCCGTCCCGAGCACGCCGACCGCTGGCCCGAGATCGCCGCCGACTTCACCCGGGCCACGCGCGCCGAGCCCGGCTGCCTGTGGTTCGACTGGTCGCGCAGCGTGGAGGAGCCGACGGAGTACGTCCTGGTCGAGGCCTTCCGCGACGACGAGGCGGGGGCCGCGCATGTGCAGTCCGCGCATTTCAAGGCTGCGCAGCAGACGTTGCCGCCCCATCTGGCCGAGACGCCGCGCATCGTCAACGCGGCCGTTCCGCAGGACGACTGGTCGCTCCTCGGGGAGATGGCGGTCCCCGGACAGGAGTAGCGCCGTGTCCGGACGCATCTTCACCGGGCGTCAGCGAGCAGTGCGCTCACGGCGCGGCCGCTGCGGCTCCCCGCTCCGTCCGTCGCGGGTGCGGGGGCACGGCAGGGCGAGTGCGGTCATTCCCAGCGCCAGGCCGAGCAGATTGCCGGCGACGTCCTGGGCGTCGCCGGCGCGCAGCAGCCACGGCACGGCGTACTGAACGGCCTCGATACCGAACGGGAGCGCGGCGGCGGCCACAGCCGTCAGCGAGGCACGTGTCCTCGGTCGGACCTGGGCGATGGCCACCCCCAGCGGGACGAACAGCGCGACGTTCAGACCGCCCTTGGTCAGCAGGTTCCTGCGCATCGAGTCCATGATGATGCTCTTGGTGCCTGCGTCACTGTCGGATGCGTGGTCGGGCGAGAAGACGATGTCCAGGCTGTACTGCATGCTGTTGCGCACCAGAATCACAGCCCCCGCGAGAACGGCCGCTGCGGCGACGAAGAACAGCAGGCCGAACACCGCGGTCAGGCGCAGCCGCAGGCTCCCTCGCCAAGAGGACCCGGTTCGAGCGGCGGGGTCCGTCCGCGAACCGTGTGGGCTCATCGGACGCGGTATCCCACACCTGTGACGGTCTCCGCAATCGGGCACGCAGCTCCGGGGATTCGCGGAGCTGCGTGCAACGGCCGGTCAGGGCTGAGCAGACCGTGAACGCGATCGTCGTGGCACAGCAGTCGATCCGCCGAGGCAGTCGCCACCCGGACGGTGCGACAACACGGCCGGCGAACTGGGGAGGGGAACAGTCGCAGGCCCAGCAGGCGCCGGCAACCTGGTCCGCGAGGCAGCGCCGCCCCTGCGGCTCCCGACCCGGTACCTCCATGGGCGGCGTCTGTTCGAGACCGGGGCCCTCCCGATCAGGCCCCACCGTACAGTTTGAGGGTACGCAGCATGTCGTGGTGGACAGGATGCTCCTGCAGCCCCACGACGGCGGCTGCCCCGGCGTGGCGGCGAAAAGCTCAGCCCAACAGCTCAGCGCTGCCGACCGGTTCGCGCCGTTCTTGTCCGTTGATGCGGTGCCGTTCGATGGACGAGCGCCGGTACACCTCCTGCCGCACCCGCTGGATCTCGCCGATGGGCCGGTGTTCCTCGCGTGATCGCCACGGCGTGATCGACGTGGCGTCGGCGGCCGCCAGGTTGTCGTGCCCGCCGATGTCCTGGCGCGGGAGATCCACCCGGGCGACCGTCACCCAGGGGGACAGGTCCTCGGGCCACTTGACGGACGTGTTGTCCACCGGCATCCGGGCCAGATCGGTGTTGAGCTGGACCTGGACCTCGAAGGAGTGGTCTCGCTCCGCGGCCTCGGCCACCAGGGTGCGGCGGAATGCCTCGTTGTCCGCGCGCACATCCACGATCGGGTGCGCGAGGGAGGCCAGGGACGCGGCCGTCGGCACGGTACGGATTTTGGCGATGTGGTCGCCGTACCGGAAGGCGCCCATGCTGTTGTAGGTGTACGACAGCAGGTTCCTGCGGGGAACGGCAGTGAACGACAGCATGGCGAGCAGTTCGTCCCACAGCCAGCTGTCTGGATCGGTGAGCGTCTGTCGGCGGGTCAGGAACTCCGCCATCCAGGTCTTGCGGCGGGCTGGGTCCACCAGGGCCTCGGGCAGTTCGGCGAACAAATCCTCGATCACCATGTAGTCGTAGGCGGTGTTCGCGAAGAAGACCTCGTTGTTGATCAGGTTGAGGTCGAAGGTGCCGCTGTCCGGTTCGTCGTCCAGCAGTGAGGGGCCGGCGACCCCGAACAGCTTGATGCCCATTCCGCACGCCGCGCCCAGCTGGTGGTCGGGGCGGTGGTGGCCCAAGCCGTTCGAGTAGCGGACGACGGCGTCGTACGCGGTCGGCCGGGCGAAGATTCCCTGCCCGTAGAAGCCGGGATTGTCACCGACCGTGACCGTGGCCTTGAGGAGGCCGTAGGTCTTTGCGTGAGCAGCGCGAACAGCTCGGCCGACGGATTCGCGCTCGACCGAGGCGCGCGTACGACGTGCCACCTCGGCGACAACTGCCTCCATCTCCTCGTGGTAGGACGGGCGTTCGATGGGACGGTATTCCTCGTAGCGGACGGGCTTCATGATGCCGCCTCCCTGTCGTGATGCAGTATCCACAGACGCTAGTACGCAATTTGATTGTGCACAACTTAACTGTGGGCTATCACACGTGCTCTCGGCAGCCCACCCGCTCCGTGCATGTGAGGGGCCGAGCGCCTGGTGGGTGAGGATCACCGAGCCGATCCACGATCGGTCCAGCTCCGCTCGGCGGTGTCACAGGCGCGGACGCGGTGATCGGTCCCCGGCTCGGTGAATTCGGGGCTCGGTAGGCCGAGACATGCGACTGGACCACCGGCCGGGCTTTGACTGAGGCGTGGGTTACATACCGGCGCCAGCCCGCATGCTGCCGCGCCGGAGTCACCGGCGTTGCCCCGAGGGCTGCAGGCCGTCCCGCCCCCGTCACCGGGAACGCCGCCGTCGACCGGCGGACCCGGAGGCTGTCGCACCAACCATGGATTTCGCCACTCCGGTTCCTTGCCCAGAAAGCGGACGCAGCAGGAGTCCCCGGCCGGGCAGGACCCGTGGCAGAGGGCGGCGATTCACGAGCCCAGGGACCTGCGAGTCTCCGGAGTCCTGGGGCTGGGCGCGGCGAGCGGATTGACCCTCGCCGCTTGGCGGCTGACCGACCGAAACGCCGAGCCTGCGACCTGCTCTTCGCTCCCCGGGCACATGGAAGCCCCTGAATCCCGCACCGAAGTCCCCCCTCCCGCGGCTCCGGGTCAGACCGACCGCCCGCAACCCAGCACACCGGACCCACCGCTCCCCGAAATACCGGGCACGGGCGTCCCGCGCCAAGGCGACAGCGAACATCGGGTCTACGAGTTGCAGGTGCGTCTCCGGCAGATACGGGACATCTACGACGGCGGCGCGATCGACGGCCGCTACGACGCGGAGGCCGCAGCGGCCGTGGCTCTCTTTCAGAAGCGGTGCGGGGTCCGCGGCGATGAGAGCGGGGTCGGCGGTCTCAGTCGGGCTGCGCCTCAGCGGAAAACGGCGATGTTGCGGGCGACCCAGCCGTCGAAGGGGCGCGGGGCGCGGCCGAGGACTCGTTCCACGTCCGGGCTGATCCGCAGTTCGGCGGGGTTCGGGGCGGAGATGATGTCCAGGGTGTCGTCGGCGAGTTCCGCCGGCACGAACCGGGTCATCGCGGCCTTGGCCTCGTCGCGGGTGAGTTCTTGGAACCGTACGGGCGAGCCGAGCGCGGCGGCGATCGCCTCCGCCTGCTGACGCGGCGTGATGACCTCCGGCCCGGTCAGCTCGTACACCCCGCCGGTGTGCCGGTCGTCCAGCAGGCAGTCCGCCGCGACCTCGGCGATGTCCGCCGGGTCGATGACCGGCACCCCTACGTCGCCGAAGGGCGCGGCGACCGTCCCTTGCGTGCGGACGGACTCCGCCCAGGCCAAAGCGTTGGAGGCGAAACCGCCCGGTCGCAGGACAGCCCAGTCCAGGCCGGACTCCCGCAACGCATCCTCCACCGCGCGCATCGCGACCCGCGACGGGCCGAGCGGCCTGGTCGCCACGCCCTGCGAAGACAGCAGGACGACCCGGCGGACCCCACTGGCCGCGGCCAGGCCGATGATGTCGGCCGGCCTGGCTTCGGGGGCGTGCAGGTCGCCGGACAGCAGGAGGAACAGGGACTTCGCCCCGTCCAACGCGGGTGTGAGGCTTGTCGGCTCGGCCAGGTCGGCCGTCACATGCCGGACTCCGTCCGGCATCGCCACCGCGTGCCGCGACACCGCCGTCACCAGCTCGCCCGCCTCGGCCAGGGCCTGCGTCAAAGGTCGGCCCACATTCCCGGTAGTCCCGGTCACCACGATCATGTTCAGCTCCTAGTCCTTCGTGCACTTCGGTAATTGACGCTAGGAGGCAGGCTTACTTTTCGTAAGAACATACCCAGGGGTAAGCTCCCGACATGAAGGAAGGTGCGCAGCTGACGCAGGCTGAGACACGCAACCGGTATGAGGTGTTTCACACCGACTGCCCCGCGCGGAACGTGGTCGACCACGTGACCAGCAGATGGGGTATCTGGGTGCTGATCTCCTTGCGGAGCAACGACCTTCGGTTCCACGAGCTGCGCGACAGCATCCAGGGCGTCAGCGAGAAGATGCTCGCTCAGACCCTACGCGCGCTGGTCCAAGACGGCTTGATCTGGCGGGAGGTAGAGCCGACGACGCCGCCCCAGGTCACCTACGGGCTGTCCGAGTTCGGTCAGGACGTCAGCGAGCCGCTGACGGACTTGTTCAACCGGATCACACAGCGGCTACCGCGACTGAAGGCTTCGGTGTCGCCCGTGCCGTACTCGCGGGTGAAGGGCGGCACCGCCGCTCCCGCTCCGGATTCCATCATCTCGGCCATCGAGGTCTGCACGGAACCAGCACCGGATCGGTGACCGTGCCGACTCGGCGCTGACAGACGTACACCCCGCCGCTTCCACTGTGCCGGATGACTATCGAACAGGTCGCCATTCGGCCGCTCTGCAGCACGGGGGGTCATCCGCCATGGACGGCCCTCAGGCGCGACATGCGATACAGGGCACGAGTGGGCCGGCCAGCGCGCGAACCGTAGCTCGCTCCGGACCCCCTCTTGTCTCGGAGGCACAGCACCCATAAACTCACCGTTCATACCGACTAGCCGGTATGCATGCGGCGAAGGAACCGCCGGAGATGCGCAGGAGCAACCGCCGGGTGGAACCTCGGCCCACCGACTCGGAGCAGTTCGCGGAGCCGGCCGGGCAGCCGGGCGACGGGGAACAGGCTGAGAGTAGGGAGAATTCCGGTGAAGGCGCTGACCTACCACGGCCGTCACGACATCCGCTACGGAGACGTCCCCGAACCGGCCGTCACCAGCCCGACCGACGCGGTGGTGCGGGTGACCGCGGCCGGCATCTGCGGCAGCGACCTGCACATCTACCGCGGCCACGGGTTCAGCCAGGACCTGGGCTACACACCGGGACACGAGTGCGTCGGCGTCGTTGTCGACACCGGCGGCCAGGTCACCCGATTCAGGCGCGGCGACCGGGTTCTGGTCCCCGCCTCCGTCGGCTGTGCGCGGTGCCGGTCGTGCGCGGCCGGGTTCACCGCCCGCTGCGAGCGCGCCACGTCCAGCACGGACCTCTGCTACGGAGTGAGCCCGAAGCTCCCGGGCAGCCAGGCTCAGGCCCTGGCGGTGCCCTACGCCGACGTCAATCTGGTGCGCGTGCCCGAGGGCATCTCCGACGAGGCCGCCGTCGTCCTGACGGACAACGCCCCCACGGCCTGGTACGGCTGCCGCCGAGCCCGCATCCAGCCCGGCGAGACCGTACTGGTCATCGGCCTCGGCCCGGTCGGCCTCATGGCCGCCCAGTCCGCCTTCGCCATGGGCGCAGCGCGGGTGCTGGGTGCAGACCTGGTCGCGGAGCGCCGCGCCTTCGCAGCCACCCTGGGTGTCGAGCCGGTCGAGGGAGAGGACGCGCGGACGGCCGTACGGGACATGACCGACGGACGCGGGCCGGACGCCGTGGTGGAGGCCGTGGGCTCGGACGCCACCATCGAGCTCGCCCTCAAGGCCGTCCGACAGGCCGGCCGGGTCAGCGTCATCGGGGTCAGCCAGAGCAAGGCATTCCCGTTCCACATGGGATTGGCGCAGGTCAAAGAACTGGAGTTCGCCATCGGGCTGTGCTCGGTGCACTACGAACTCCCTCCCCTGATCGCCCTCACCCGTGCCGGCCGGATCAAGCCCGAGGTCGTGGTCTCCCACCGCTTCGCCCTCTCCGAAGGCCCGGCTGCCTACGAACTGTTCGCAGGCCGCTCCGACGGTGTCCGCAAGATCATTCTCGACCCCACCCGCTGACGACAGACGTCCGGGCAGTCCGCAGCGGTGCCCAGGCACCCTCGCGCGCCCGGCCGCGGACGGAGCGTCCGGGGGTCCGGCCCGAGGCAGGTCGACGCGGGCACCCCGCGCGAACGCCGCCAACCCCGGCTCCTTCGTGATCTGCGCCGATGGGCGCCGCCTCGCCGGGATACCGCTGTGGCGAGGCGGTGCGGCGCCCCCCGCTCGGTGACGCCGGCGCAGGCCGCCGGGAACGCGACGCAGACGATCCGCGCCCGGTGACGAAGCACGCGGCCGCACGCATAGCCAATACTCGAAGTATGGTGCCCCACCACATGGGCCCCTGACCTGCATCTTCCTACCGTGTGCCGACACGTACCCGTCCCCACCGCACACGAGGAAGTGGCGCACATGGCCTCCGGAACCACCGCTCCCCCACCCCCCGCCAGCCTCCCCGGAATCGTCGCCGCCAGCCTCATCGGCACCACCATCGAGCGGTACGACAACTCATCCGACCGGGGCTAGAACCTGCGGTTTCGCCCCATCGGTGGCCCGCAACGGACCAACACCGGCGACGGATCGTGCCGAGACACACCCCGTGCGGATGCGACCGAGGCTGGCAGTCGATGGCCGAGGCGCCGGTCAGACACCACGTGCAGTGATCGCCCGCAGGGGGTCGCCCCCGCGAGGAAGGCACCTGAAACGCGCTGCTCCCATTCCTCGGTCTCGCCACCCGCCTCATCACCCACCGGCACGTCCAACGCCTTGCTCAGGACCTCTTACAGCCCGAACTCCCGGTGGCACCAGGTGAACAGATCCCGTGCTTCGTCGAGCCATCGGTCTGCCAGCGCATTGAACGCCTGCTGGGACAGCGCACAGACCAGTGGCAGCGTACGGATACCGCTCAGGTACGGGGGCTGGCCGCCGCCGAGGTTGCAGACCGCGAGCATCGGGGCCAGCCGGTCGACGTTCCAGGCATTGGCGGCGGCCGCCGCGAGAGCGATCCGGTCCTCTGTCAGATAGCGGTCGTCCGTGACCAGCACCAGCAGCAGCTCGTTGCGCGTCGTCGTGAACGCCACAGTGATCCTCCGCCGGGCGTCCGCATGGTCCACCCCGACCGTCACGGAGCTCGCATCGGCCTCCAGGGGAAGTCCGTGCCTTGCCCCCCACATACGCACCAGCCGATGCCAGTGATCGGCCAGCGGGAGCCCGTCGAACGACCGGACGTCAGGTTCGGGCACGTCGTACCGCCTGCAGCACCAAACGATCGGTCAGACCGGCGTCAAGCAGAGCTCTGACCCCTGCCGGGAACGTACGTCCCGGACGGGGCTGTTCCGGCGGCGCGTCGGGAAGGGACGGCGGGTCGGCCACACGGGCGCGAACCGCGTCCCAGGCGAGCCAGGCCGCCCCCTTGGCCACCGCGAGTTCCGGCTCGGACACGTCCATGACCGGCCGCCCGGAGCGGGCGGCCAGCAGTTCACCGACCATGGGAAGCCGGGAGCTGCCGCCCACCGGGACGATGAGGTCGAGATCCGCCCAGCCGAGGCCGTGCGCCCGCAGCACTCGCTCGCACTCCGCGACGGTGTCCGACAGCAGCGGGCGGATGGCCTCCCTCAGCTCGGCCTGGCTGACCGTGACCTCGACGGGAGGATCAAGCATGGTGAGCAGATCGGTATGCTCAGAGGAGACGGACAGTTGCTGCTTGAAGGCTGTGCACACCTCCGCAAGCTGCGTCCTGCGGCGCAGCACGTCGGCGCCGGGGTCGGAGGACCGCACTGAATCCAGGGCGGCGGGACAACGGGCCCTTATCAGGCCTAGGACCACCTGATCGATGGCCAGCCCGCCGACATGGGGCAGGCCGCCGGGGGAACCGAGGACGGTGAGGCCGTCCCGGGTCCCCCGGCCGATCGCCAGGTCGAACGTGCCACCACCCAGGTCGTACACCAGAATGGTCCGCTCCCGGTCCATCCCGTGATCGTGCAGGGCGTGGACGGCGGCCGCAACCGGCTCCGTGTGCACTTCCACCGTCTCCCGCGGAAGGCCCGCGGCCTCGGCGGCGTCCACCATGAGCCCCCTGCGGGCTCGCTCCCACGTGGCCGGAACGCTGATCCCCACCCGGTCCGGCTCGGCCCCGACGGCACGGCGGGCCTGTGCCACGAGGAAGCCGAGAACCCGTGCGGTCAGCTCCTCGCTGGTGAAACGGCGCTCGCCGAGCCGGTGCGGGAACGGCTCGCCGAACTCCCGCTTGAATTCGGCCCGGAAATGCTCGGGACGTCGCAGGCGCGCGTTCTGGGCCGCCTGCCCCACCACCATGGATCCGTCGGGCAGCAGACACACGGCGCTGCGTACCGAGGTGGCCCCGTGAGCGCTCACGGGGTCGCGTACCGGCAGCGGGGGGTGCCCCTGGCGCAGGACCACCAAGGCGGAGGTCCAGGTGCCGAAGTCGATGCCGTAGACCACGCCGTGGGGGCGGCCCGCTGTTTCGCTGGTCGTGCCGTCGCTCATGGTGTGTCGAACTGGTCGGGGTCGAAGGACGCGCCGATCTCCGGCGGCAGGGTGGTGTCGGTTCCCGCCGAATCCGAAGGGAAGTCCATCCCGGCGACATGGGTTGCCTCCTGGCCGGGGACGGCGATCGCGGTGTCGGCCGGGACGCCCTGGCCCAGCGCGTGCAGTGCGGCGTCCAGGGCGAGGTCCACCGCCACCTCGCCGGCCACCGCTGCCGCCGTGGCCCCGGCCATGGCGGCAACCCCAGAGGGTGCGGCCGGTGCGGCGTGCTGCGGCACTCCCGGCCGCGCCGGGCGCGGTGCAGGTTCCGTCGGCGCGGGCCGCGGTGCGGGGGGTGCTGCCGACCGCGTGGCCAGGCGGTCCACGCGGGAGCGCAGCCGGTCGAGTTCCCCCTGCAGGTGGCGGTAGCGCTCCTGGCGGGTACGCAGTTCACCGCGCCTGTGTGCGTGGGTCTCCTTGGTCTGTCGGCTCGTCTCGTGGAGTCTGCGGCACGACTCGGTCAGCGACTCCTCTTGTGCGGCGAGTTGGCTGTTCAGTTCCTTGACCATGGACTGGGCGATGTCCCCGTAGGCGTGTTGGAAGGCTTCGGAGGCGTGCCGCCGGTTGGCGGCGATCTCCTGGCAGACCAGCTGGAGCAGCCGTGCGTCGCGCTCGCGTTGGGCGCGCTCGCGTAGATCCTGCCGATGGTTGCGGACGCCGTGGACCAAGCCCATCAGGCCCAGCCCGGTTGCCACCACCATGCCGCTGAACGGTTCGATCATGGCGACGCCTGCTCCCACTCCGAGGCCCGCCATTCCTGTGGACCAACTCGCCCGGATCTGGTCGAAGACGCGGGCCGGCCGGACGTTGAGCGGCACCGTCGGGACCGCGATGCTGGGGGTGAAGGGAGGCTGGGGTGCCTCGGGCGACGTGAGGCGGAGACTGGTCAGCCGGGCGAAGTCCTCCATGATCTGCATGGCCACGCCGGCCAGCCGGTCACGTGCCTCGGTGAGCGCCCCGTGCATGCCGGAGGCGACCTCGCCGATCAGCTCGTCGGAGCCCGGGTCGGATCCGGCGGACACCATCTCCTGATAGCGGCGCAGCACCGCGTCGAAGGCGTCCTGCAGCGCCGCGCGGGCCTGCCGGGTGTCCACCTCGAAGCGCCGGGTCAGCTCGGCACGCCAGCTCGCGCTGCCGGAACTCAACTGTGTGAGCCGGGCGGTGGTCTCCTCGACCTGGCGGCGGATCCGCCGGAGGGACTCGTCGGACTCCAGCGCGGCCAACTCGTTCACCAGCGGAGATCCCGCCGTCGTCAGGGCGTCGCCCAGCCCGTCCAGTGCCTGCCGAAGCTGTGTGGCCCAACTCGTGGTGGCGAGCCCCTCCCACAGTTCGTGCTCCAGTTCCGGGAATCCCGAGTCGGTGAGCAACCGGTCGTCGGTGCGGTCCCTGAGCCATTTGAGCTTGCGGAAGGAGGACACCGGCACGATCACCAGGTCGTCGGCCGGCCTTCCGGTGCGTACCGCGAGCTTGTCGCGGGTGGTCGCCACCACCGGGCCGGCATCCCGCACCCTGTCGGTCTTGGTGACGGCGGTGACGACCACCTCGCACTTCTCCAGGGCCTCGCCCAGGAAGTCCAGCTCGTACGTGGCGGGCGGCTCGATCGCGTCGCAGACGAACACCAGTCCGTCGGCTCGCTCCAGGAAGGCGCGGGTGGCCGCCGTGTGTTCACCGTTGACGCTGCCGACCCCGGGGGTGTCGACGACCACCAGGCCTTCTTCCAGTCGCGGTACCGGGGCCTGGATCTCGACCAGCCGGACGTTCTTGTGATTGCCGGGGTTGCCCTGCTCCGTGACATACTCCGCAAGCTCCGGCAACGGCAGCTCCAGCCGCGTGACGCCCCCGGCGCCCGTGTCCCCGAGGTGCACCACCGCGCGCTCCTCGGCTCCCCACGCCAGCGTGGACACCACGCAGGTGGCCACGTCGGCATCCACCGGGAACAGACCGGGTCGTTCCATCAGCGCATTGAGCAGGGACGACTTGCCGCGCTTGTACTCTCCGACCACCACCACGTGACAGGTGCCGGCCTCCAGGCGTTGCCTGGACCGCGCGAGCAGTTCCCGCTGCCGGGGACCGAGCTCGTCCAGCAGTTCGTCGAGGATTTTCGGATAGGCGGCCAGCACGTCGGTGCGAAGACGACTGATGGTGTTGTGCCGCATGGTGGTTCACCCTTCGTCGGGCGGATGATCGCCGGGCAGGTACTGCCGGAGGAACTTGGGCGCGAGTCGCCGGTAGCAGGGGACGAGACACGGCTCCAGCAGCCGGCCCAGCAGCGCGCGGAACTCCGCGGTCACCGCCCCGTCAGGCTGCTGCCCGAGCGAGAACGCGGCGAAGAGTTCGTCGTACGTGCCGAACAAACGGGTGCGCAGCGCCCGGTACCCGGCATGTGACAGCCCCTCCACGGCGGGATGGGGGAATCGGCCAACGGGGTGCGCCCACTCCTGCCGGGAGCGGTGCGGCTCCTTGAAGCGCAGGTCGGAGTACTCGACGAGGCGCCCGGTGGACCAGTCCAGGGTGGCAGTGGCGAACGGCGCGAAGAGATCGGCGCCGCCGGCCGGATCGGGACGCAGGACGAACAGCGGCAGCCGGGCGAAGACCCGCGGCTCGCCGTCCTGGAGCACCGCGATGGGAACTGGCCAGGCGATGCCGCACTCCATGGGCGCGACCTCGCGCATGGTCCGTGAGCGGCGCAGTGTCCTGACGAGATCCTCGCAGCGCGGCAGATCACGACCGGTGCGGGTCATGCCGGCACCACCCCGGGGGAACCGGCTGCCACCAGCAGGTTGCCGGAGTCCTGCCACGCCCCCAGGAACTCGTCCAACGGGACTTCCAGGCCCTGTCCGTCCGGATGCCCGGAATCGTTGAGGATCACCATGGGGTTGGCCGGGTCGCTGTGGTCGAAACCGGTGACCCACACGGCGTGGTCGGCACCCTGGCCCGGGATGCCCGGCACACCGCCCACCGGGTCGTCGGCCGGGTCGAAACCGGGGGTCCAGATCTCGCTGGAGTCGAGCCCTACGATGGCAGCGCCGCCACTCGCGACCACCTCTTCCAGCTGCTCCAGGGTCGCCCCTTCGACGTGCTCGACCGGGACACCGTGGTACTCCAGCAGATTTCCCACATCGTCGGGCGCGGTGCCGGAACCGTCGAACCAGCCCATGCTCGCCGCCTCCTGGGTGAGCTGCTGCTCGCTGAACTCCTGTCCGGTGAGATAGGTCAGGACCATGCCCTGCGCGCCGATGGCGCAGGCGTTCTCACCGGTGTGCGGGCGCCACACCTCCATGGCTTCGCCGGGGTTTCCGGTGACCGCCGTGGGATCACTCTGCCCCGGATGGAAGTTCGGCAGGTCGGGAATGCCGCCGACGGCCGGATCGAGCGCCGGAGCCGCCGCCCCGCTGTCCTCGTGAGGGACCGCCACGGCAGGCTGGCCTACGGGGGCGCCCAGGAGCATGTGATCCGTGAGGTTGATGGGGGACGCGGGGTCCAGGTAGTCGGTGAGGTCCACGTCGGCCGCGGGGTCGACGCCGGCACCGGCGCCCGGATCGTCCAGTTCCCAGCTCATCGCGCGGTCCCTTCGTCCTCGTCGCCGTACAGCAGTTGCCAGGCCCGGCCGATCTGGTCCGCCACCCGCTCGTAGGAGCGCAGTACCGCCCGCGCCACGGTCAGGGTGGGCCCGTCGAGCAGCGGGTCGGAGCACAGGGCGGCCCACTGGGCGGCGCGGCGGCGAGCCGTCGCCAGCAGCGTGCCGACGGGTGTGCCGACGGGCAGTCCCAGACGGGCCGCGCAGCTGGTGCCCTGTTCGCCTGTGACCGCGAGCAGTTGGGACTCCTGCTCCGCCGTCAGGTCGAGACCTCCGTGGTAGTACGCGCGCAGCGCGGCCAGTTCCGCCGGCCCCGGATCGGTGACCTGGAGCCGCTCCAGCACAGCGGCCACCCGGTCCGCCGCGGCGGGCACCGGCCGGCCGGTGAGTTGCGCCGTGGCCCGAAGCCGGGACACCTCGTCGGCGATCTCGCGGCGACCGTGGTCCAGCTTGATCAGCCCGGCTCGGTTCCCGAAATGCCGCAGCACCAGCGCCCGCAGCGCGAGCACACCGCTGCTCTCCAGCAGACTCCGCCGTACCGCGTCTTCTCCCAGCCCCTCACGCAGCAG
Source organism: Streptomyces musisoli (assembly GCF_016741855.1). Classification (GTDB taxonomy): domain Bacteria; phylum Actinomycetota; class Actinomycetes; order Streptomycetales; family Streptomycetaceae; genus Streptomyces; species Streptomyces musisoli. The sequence continues at coordinate 268,271 of NZ_JAERRH010000006.1, forward strand.
GCCACAGGCCAGAAAGACCCCCCATGCCCCCATCCGGCCGACGAGATCGGCACGGACGCCGGCCGGGACCGGTAGCTGCGGATGGTCGCGGCCGCAGAAGTGACCGACGTCCTCCATGAGGTCCGCGAGTTGCCGGGGTGGCACGTTGGCCAGTTCCGACAGCGGACCGAACGCCTCGGAAGGCATGCGCTGGGCGGCGATGCCGAGGAGGCCGGCGACGGGTACGACCGTGCGGAACACGCGTCGCACGGCGGGCCGTCTCGCGTACGCGTCGGCGATGCGGCGCGCGGTCTCCATCGGGTTGTGATCCAAGGGGTCGGCGGGCATCCCGTCGCGACCGGTTTCGCCGATCGGGGGCCAGTACTGGTCGCTGCGCGACAGCACCCCGAACGCCTTCAGCGGGCTCACGACCGCCCCGTACGCCCCGGCGAAGCAGTCGACCGCCTGCTGATCGGCCCGGCCCAGACCACGGCTGAAGACGAAGACGACCGCGTCGGCCCGGTCCATCTCGGCCGCGCTCAGGTCGTGCACCGACCGAGCGTCCCCGCCCAGTTCCCCGAGCACCCGGGCGGCGTCCTCGCGTTCCACCGGATCGTCGATTCCGAGGAAGGACAGCGTGTTGTCGGCATCGGTGCCGTGTACGCTGCCGAGCCCCGGAGTGTCCACGAGCCGGAAGCGGCGCAGCAGCGCGCTGGGCCGACCGACCTCGACCTTGCGAATGGCACGCAGTCGCCGCAGCGCCGCGGCGTCACGCACCGTCAGCCGCGACAGCGCATCGGGGGGCCACTCCTCGGCCGGACGTCCGTCCTTGAAGTGGACCAGCAACCGCGGCCGCTGCGCGTGGTGGAACTCGGCGACATTGAAGGTGAGTTCCAGCTGACCGGTCTCACAGACTTCCTCGCCGAGCAGGGCGTTGACCAGTGTCGACTTGCCGCGCTTGATCTGGCCGGCGACCGCCACCCGCATGGGCTGCGTCATGCGGATCCCCGCGGCACGGAGGATGACGGGGAGGTTGCCTGCCTCCGGGCCCATGGGGCCGAGCTCCTCGGCGATTCGGTCGAACACCCTGCTGTGGGGTCCCTCGACGGACGGCGGAAGGAGGGTGTCCGTCATGCCGTCACACCCCCCAGTGGAAGCGCAGGAGGAAGAAGAGCACCACGCCTGCGCCGATCAGAAGGGGTTTGATCCAGTCCGACCAGGGGTCGTTTCCGTCCGAAGGCGCAGCCTGCTGCCCCGGCGGGTGGGCGGGAAGAGGCGGCGTGACTCCGTGGATAACCGGCCCTGGGGAGAGCGGCTCAGGCACGGGTGGCGACCCCGTGGGAGGTGGCTGCGGTGTCTGCTCGGGTGCGTTGAAGGCGTCGTGCCCCGTCTCGTCCGCCCGGTCGCACCAGGGACAACGCGCCAGATGGGCCCCATGGGCGTGCCTCGGCCGCCGCGGGCAGATCGTGATCGCGCCCTCCGCCCGCGACTCCTCCAGAGCCGCGAGCCACTGCTGTGACGACGGACGCTGCGCTGTGTCGAGCAGTCCCGATCCGAACGCCTGCCGGGCCAGGGCCAGCACGGCCGGCGGGAGCACCGCCGGATCGACCAGGCCGCGCGGGATGATCATGGCTTCCGGCCGTACGACGAACGAGCGGCTGGCTGTGATGTTGTCCGAGATCTGGACGTCGTCCTCGCTGTCCCGGGGCACCCCGCCGAACGGGTGATACCCGGCGGTCAGCAGCTGGTAGACGAGGACCGCCAGCGCGAAGTCGTCGCTCGGCACACTGCCGGGCTCGCCCCGCAGCCGCTCGGGGGCGGCGTAGTCGGGTGTGTGGAGGGTCGCGGGGAACGTCTCACCGGTGCCCGGGGCGGCGAAGCCGATCGAGTCGCAGTCGAGGAACGTCGCGAAGCCACGCTGGTCGACGACCACGTTCTTCGCCGAGAAGTCACCGATGATCAGGCCCTCGTGATGCAGCCTGGCCGTCATGAACGCCAGGTTCCAGCAGATTCCGAGCAGGAACCGCCAGTCGGCCTCCGCGGGGAACCTGCGCAGCCGCTGCTCCCGGTTGAACAGCGCCATGAGCTGGACGTGTTCCGGCCCCGCGAAACGCCCCATGCCGTAGCCGAGGAACCCGCCGTCCGTTCCGTACGCGAGCCCCACCGGCCAGGCCAGTTCGGGAGGTTGGCCTCCGTCCACCGGGCGTCCCGCCAGGGGGTTGAGCGCCAGCATCCGCCGTAGCCGGTGCTCACGCGCGGCGTCGGGCTGATGGTAGACCTTCACGACCAGGTCGTCGGTGCCCTCCACCGGATGCACGGCGGCCTCCAGGCCCGAGCCCAGCGCCTGCTCCAGGAGCACCACCGGTCTGCCGTCCAGCAGTACCCTCCGCCCCGTCACGGCAGCTCCCCTCCGAACCCCGGACCGTCCGTCGTACGGACCGCCCGCACCAGCGTCTTGTCGTCCGCGTTGAGTGCGGTGAGCCGGTCCGACAGCAGCAGCGCCCGCAACTCCCGCGCGTCGGACCGCGGGTCCGGGCCCGGACGGTCCAGCGAGCGCAGCACCGAGGCGGCGAACGAGCGGTTGACCGAGAGCACCGGTCCCTGCCCACCGGACAGCGCGGCCTGCGCCAGACCGTCGGTGGAGACGACAACGCCGTCCACGCCGTCGTCCCGCACGCAGGCGATCCCCACCCTCAGCGCGGCGTCCGCCGAGCTGAGGAACGTGGTCTCATTGCCGTACTCGCCTGCGGACTCGGGCTGCGGCAGCAGATGGAACTGCGGTTCGCCGTCCTCCTCGCCGGCACGCAGCACCACGAACCCGTCCCCCAGCGAGGTGCAGCCCAGCCAGCCGGTACCCAGCACCACCACGGTGAGGGTGGTGGCGAAGTCCGCCGGGCCGTCCCGGCCGGCACTGCTGCCCGAGCGGTCGCCGGACAGCGCCCGGGTGTCGGCGAGGAACGCGTCCAGCACCTCCAGGAAGGCGTCCTGCAGCTGCCCGCGAAGGTCCTCGGCGTTCCGCGGCGCCCTGTCCCACTCGGCCAGACGCGCCCCGTACACCGACGTGGCGAGCTGGATCGCCAGCTGCGCACCCTCCTGCGAGCGCGGTCTGCTGCCCGCGCCGTCGGCCACCGCCAGGACAGTGATCCTGGAACGGGGTGGCCCGGTGTGCGTCGTCCCCCAGGCGTCCTGGCACGGCATCCCCTGCTGGGCGTGCCTGTACCCCTGCACGCTCATGCCGTGCACGCGCCATGCCCGGCCCTCGACCGGTCCTGTCTCCGTGGCCCGCGCCACCCGATGGTCCCTCACCCTCGCTGCCGCTCTCAGGAGTCCCAGGCCGACCGCTGGGTCTTGAACCGGTTGAACAGTTGCTCGAAGGTCTCCTCCTCCGCCCCCTGCTGTTCGGCGCTGGCACTCGCCGACATGGTCTGCAGCAGGTCGCGGAACGGGAAGCCCTTGAGCGTGGCGTGGTACTTCGGCGCCAGTTCCCGGAGCACCTGCTGACCGCGTTCGCTGATCCCGCCGATACCAAAGGCGTAGAAGCGGAAGCGTTTCGCGCCCTGTTCCGCCGCGAGCACCGGGACGAGCCTGCGCCAGGCATCCGTCGCCATCCCCTGGCTGTCGGTCGGCAGACCATCGGTCACCAGGCAGATCTGCGGGCGGTAGTACTGGAGGCCGGACCGGCGAAGCTCCGTCTTCCGTGCCGCCACCAGGCGTATCCCGGTCTCCACGGCCTCCGTGAGCAGCGTGACGCCAGAGGCGGTCAGCTGCGGCGGCCGGAACTGATGGGCGGTGACGAAGGGACTGGCCGTGGTCCGGGGGTCGAGGAGGCTCGGGCCCTGCCAGACTCCGATCCCGGCGCCCCCGAAGGTCACCACGGCGATCTCGACGCTGGAGCTGAGGCCCACGTCCTCCTGGATCTCACGCCCCCACAGGGTCAGCGCCTCGTTGAGCAGCCGGATCGGCTCGCCCGCCATGGAGCTGGAGATGTCCAGGCACAGCAGCAGCGGCAGCCGCTGGGCGTTGTTGCCGAGCTCGATGTCCGCGTACGCGGCGGGCAGACCCTGCGGCTGCGTGGTCGGTGGGCCCGGAATCGCTGGGTTCATGGGACGTGATCCCCTTGTCGTGTCCGTGTTGTGGTGCAGGTGTCGCTCGTTGCGGTTCGGCGCGCGCACGGCAGGCGCCGGCTTCGGCGCCGGTGTCCGGCTCTCGTGTCAGCTCCGGCAGTCCCCGGGCGCGTAGGCGAGGAGGGCTCCGGCCCGGCAGTCGGTGACGTCGACGGTCTCGCCGGGGGCCGGCGGGGCCAGATACGGTTCGGCCCAACTCGCGCGGTACAGCCAGCCGTCCAGTTCCACGTATCCCTGTGGATGCAGGCCGGTGCGTACGGTCGCCGGACGGACTGGGCCGGCCGGCACGGCGCGCGAACCGCCCGGGGCGGGCTCCGCACGGTCCGCGGGCCACGACCGTTGCGGTGGACACCGCGGCGGCGCGGGCGCGGATGCGGCGGTACGGGCCGGCGACGAGGAGTCGATTGCAGGTCCGGTGGATGCGGGCAGGGCGGCGTCGCGTGCCCCTCCGGCGGCGGACGCGGGCCGGTACCTCGTCCGGAGGACCGCCAGGGCGATCAGTGCGGCCCCGGCGGTGAGCAGCGTCAACAGCAGCGTCACGGGCGGACCGGTGCCGTCTCCGTCCGTGCCGTCGGGCGGGGGCAACACGAGCCGGTGCGGTTCGGTGCCCTCGGGGGGGCGGGCTTTCCCCAGTGCCGCCTGCTCGTCCTGCGCCATACGCGGATCGGACTCGGGGCCGGGGTCCCCGGCCCGGACGTGCTTGCCGTTGCGCTGGGCGAGGGCTTGGCACAGACGGTTCCTGGTCCGGTCACAGAGGTGCAGCTCCTTGGCGGACTGCAGAAGCTTCTGGGACAGTGTGCTGATGCCGGCGTCCCGGGGGACGACTGCGCTGTCCGCGAGCAACAGGAGCAAGGCGCCGCCCGGCCCGCTGTCAGGGCTCTCCTGAACGACCACCAGCCGGACGTCCGGCTTGTTCATGGCTTCGACGACACCCTCCATGCCCGCCCGCACATCACCCTCGCCCAGGGCGAGCGGCTGCCCGACCGTCACCACAAGGGTGCCGCCCTGTCCCTTGCCCGGATCCATCTCTCTCGCCGTCCGGTCCAGCCAGTCCGGAACCGTGGTGCCGTCGCCCGCCGAAGCCCCCGTCGAGGGAACCGTCAGGACAAGCACCGCCGCCAGCGTCGCCAGGGCGCGTCCGACCGCCCGTGCCATGTGTCCCCCCGAATGCTCCCCCGATGCCGCGCAGGGCCGGTTCCCGCCCCTGCGCGCCGACCGGACCAGAGTGGCAGGACACAGGCGGCCGCCGAGATGGTTGTCGGACAACTTGGGGCCGTGGGCAGGAGTGTGGAGTCGCTTGGCGGCGCGCACAAGCGCCGTTGCGCGCCGGGGCGCCGCCCCAAGTGGCTCGAGCGGTAACCCGCTTCTGACGTGCTGAGACGACCGTTCCATGGCACTCGCCCCCATCCGCGACACGGCTCCCGACCCGGCCTGCACCATGCCAGTCACCAGCAGCGGACATCCCGTCGTGTTGCGGAATCGGCCACAGGGATGGTGCGGTATCAAAGTCCCGGCTCATACCGCGGGGACAGGGGGAAGGCATGGCCGACACCGAAGGCCGGGGCGTGGCCGGGGAAACCGGTGATGCCCACGAACAGCTGATCGGACTGCTGCTGACCGAACAGAGGGGCAGCGACCCGGCGGCATACCTCTCGGGGGAACCGAGCACCGAGGACCCCACGTGGGGCGGATGGCTTCGGCCCGCGGCGGCGCTCGCCGCCGGCGAGCCCAAAAGGGCCCTTGCTCTCCTGGCGCGCTCCGAGCCCGCACCCCCCGGCCACGCACCGCTGGCCGGGGCGCTGCGTGCGGCCGCCGTGGCGATGGAACACAACTGGCACCCCGGCGCGGCGTTCCTCCACCTGCGGCGCGAAGACTTCCGCGCGCTGACCGATGCCGACTCCGGGACGGAGGCGGCCATCGCATCGATCACAGATCCGCCGGTTCGGCTCTGCGCACACCTCGCCGGTCAGGTCGGCGTCGTGCTGCTCTCCGCCCGCATGACGCTCGGCCACGCCACGGCCTCGATCGCAGCAAGGTCCCATAGCCTGCGATACGCGGCGCGGAGTCCCTGGACCGAGCGAGAGCCGGCGGACGACGTGCTGCAGCCGCTGGAGTGGTTCGACGCTCTGTACGAGCCGCTCGTGGCACTCGGTCACGCGGACGTCCGCGCATACCACCGGCTGCTCGCGGCCGATCTCCGTGTCCGGGCCGGTGACCGGGCGACGGCAACGCCCCTGCTGCGGGACGCGGAGCAGTGCATCACCGGCAATCACGCCGCCGAGGGCTTCGCCGCACTACTCACCGGTGACTGGCAGCTCGGCCCCCCGGGAACGGCGGAATGCTGCACCCTCGAACCGGCCGCGCCGGACCCGGCCGTGCTGGCGGCGGCTGCCGCCAGCTACGAGCGCGCCGAAGCATCGTACGGTTTGGCGAAATCCTCGCGCGGCCGGGCGGCAGCGCTGCTGCGCCTCGCCCACACGCACCGGCTCGCCGGCCGGCACGAGAAGTGCCGCGATCTCCTCGGCCAGGCCCTCGGACTGGCGGTCTCCGCCGGCGACGGCGGGTGCACGGCACTGGTCCGCGTCCACCAAGCGCTCGGCCTTATCGAGGCGGGGGAAGCCGGGGAGGCCGAATCCGCTGCCGCGGAACGGATCGTGAACTGGGCCACGACGGACGGTAGTTCGTCTTGGCTCCGGGGGCTGCGCCACCTCGTCGAGGACCGATCCCGGTACTGGGGCGCACAGGGCGAGGTCGTCAAGAGCAAGCGGGCCGGCCTGCTGGCGATGCGGCTCACCAGTGAGCCCGCGGGCGGCCGGGGAAACCCGACGGCCCGCGCCACGGCAGGCAGCTACCAGCGGGCCGGCCACCGCCTCGCCACGTTCGTGCTCTCCGGCATGGAACAGCAGGAACACCTCCACCGTATCCGGCAGCGGACCGACCGGGGCGAGCCGCTCGACCTGACCGACTGCCTCGGCGTCATCCAGTGCGGGAAGGTCCTCCACGACCAGGCGTCCGCCCTGCGGGACCCTGATCTGATCGCCGCCGCACGCTCCTCGATCCAGTCGGCGATCGATGTCGCCGAGAGCCTTCTGACCGCCGCGGACGCGAAGGAAACCGACACGGACGACACCGGCTCAGCCTCCACGGACGCGTTGCGGTCCGTGCTCGGCATGCTCGAGTCCGACCTCGTCACCTCCCGTGCCCAGGAGACCTGGTTCCGCTCCCGGCGCGCCCGCTCGGCCGGACTGGACGCGGAAGCCGACCTCCACGCGCACCAGACCCTGCGGGAGGCCGAACGGATCACGGACCCGATGTTCGCGGGACTCGTGCGCTGCTCCGCCCATCTCGACCTGCGCAACCGGTCCGCGGCCCGGGCCGAGGTTGCGGCCATCGAGGAGCACCTTTCCGCGAGCCAAGCCGCCGCCCTGTGGCTGAACGTGGGCGAGCCCGAGCGCGCCGCACCCTATGTGCGCCGGATCGGCGCCGACGGCCCCGAACCCGCACAGCCATGGGAACTGCCCGCGTTCCAAGCGGACCTGGAGCTGGGCAGGGGCGTGTACGACAAGGCAGCCGGCCACGCCCTGCGCGGGCTGTCAGCGTACGAAGAGCGCCGCATCAGGCTGGCTCGCGACGCTCTGCGCGCCTCGTCCGCCGACGATCCGGTGGTCGCCGGCCTCTACCACGCCGCCGTGCTGTCCCTGCTGGAAGGCTGCAGACCCGACGCGGCCGCCGCCTCATTCGACGTGGCCGAGCGCACCCGCTCCGGCTTCCTCGACGCCGTGCGAGCCCTCGACGCCGTGGGCGACGACCAGGCGGCTCACACCGCGGTCAGGAACTGGCTGGCCGCCGAGATCCGCTGGTCCGCACAGTTCGAGACGGAGGCCGCGGCGCTCCGCCGCAGCGCGGTCACCGCGCCGGTACCCGAGCGCAGACGTCGGATCGACGAGGTGGAACGGGACTTGGACGCCGCCGAGTCGGAGGTACGCAGGCTCGCTCCCGCCGCGTTCACCGCGTCGCACACCACCGAGCCCCCGGACGCTGCCGCAGTTGCCACCGCACTGTCCCGTGACGCCGTCCTTCTGACCTACCACCTCCACGACGATGACCTCGTCGGCTGGGCCATGACCCGTGACACCCTGCGCCCGCGGCGCCATGCCCGCTGGGCCCACGGCACTGTCGCGAGCGTCCGCCGGTTCCACGCCTGGTGTGCCGGTGAGGACGGCGGCGGTGATGGCGAAGCCGACGGCCAGGAGCTCGCTGATCTGATGCTGGAGCCCTTCCGCCGGCAGCTCCGCGACCGGCGGAAGGTGATCGTGATCCTGCCGGCCGGTCTCGCATTGTTGCCCTTCCACGCGCTTCCCTGGGACGGGGACCTCCTCGGCGCCACCCATGAGGTGTCGTACCTCCCTGCAGCGTCCCTCCTCACCCGCCGACAGCCTCCGGAGCGGCCCTGGCCCGAGCTCGACGCACTTCTGGTGGGCAACCCCGCCACCACCCCCCGCCTCGGGTTGGCGCCCCTGCCCGGCACCGCGGCCGAAACGGCGGAGATCGCCCGGCTGCTGCCCCGCCACCGACTGCTGACGGGAACTGCCGCGACGCGGGCGGAGGTGCTGCAGGCGGCGAGCAACTGCGCGGTGATCCACCTCGCCACCCACGGGCTGATCGACGATCTCGCGCCCCACCGCGGCCGGCTCCAGCTGGCCGGGGATGACCACTTCGGACTCGCCGACCTCCTCACCGCCGCTCGTGCCCCGCAGTTGCTCACCCTGTCCGCCTGTGATACCGGACGCGGTACGGCCACCGCGGGAGGTGACGTTCTCGGGCTGACCCGCGCGGCACTGATCACCGGCGCGCGGCACGCCGTGGTCTCGCTCTGGCCCGTCCGTGACAGCACTGGCTGCCTGGTGATCACTCGTACCTACCGTCGTCTCGCCGACGATCCGGCGGCCTCCGTCGGCGCGGCGCTGGCGCAGGCCCAGCTGGAGGTACGGAACCTGTCAGCTACGGAACGGGACGAGGAGTTCCGGGCGCTCAGCGCACGGGCCGGGGAGTGTCCAGGACCTGCGTACCGCTCCAGGTCCTGGCACCGCCTCGGGACCAGGGACAGCGAACAGCTGCGCTCAGCGGAAGCGGACGACCGGCACCCGTATCACTGGGCGCCCTTCATCCATGTGGGGGTATGACATGACACTGCGCGCGGTGCTGATCGGCGCCCAGACATTCGGCCTGACGGGCGTGAACACCGACGTCGACATCATGCACGGGGTGCTGGCAAAGCACGGCTTCACCGACATCCGTGCCCACGTCGAGGAGGAGGCGACCTACGGGGGTATCACACGGGCGCTGAAACAGCTGTGCCGGGACACCAGGTACGGCGACGGTGTCGTCGTCTACTTCTCGGGACACGGCGCGCTACACGGGGACCTGCAGTACCTGGTGCCCGTCGACATCGAACAGAGCACACCCGACGATTTCAGGGGCTATGTGGCCGCCGAGCTGACCGCCGCGGTCCGTGTTCTCAGCCGCATCACGTCCAACGTCACGTCCGTGCTCGACTCGTGCCACTCCGGAGGAGCGGTGCGCGACGCCGACCACGAGCCGGGCCGGTGGCGGCTCAAGTCGACGGTACCGCCCAAGGTGACGCACGACGACGGGCTCGCCCGCGCCGCTGCCCTCGCCCGCCACAACGCCCCGCTGGTCCCGAATGTCGTCAGGCTGTCGGCTTGTCCGCAGCACGGGACAGCGTTCGAGGCCGAGATCCGCCCGGGTGCCGGACGCCAGGGGGTGTTCACTGCCGCACTGGCCGGCGTACTCGACACGCCCGCAGCCCACGAGGTGCCCTGGTCATCGCTGATCGCTCGTGTGCGCGACCGTGTCAAGCAGCGGCAGCCGCTGCAGTGGCCCGATGCCGGAGGACCCTCCGGGCGGCTGCCGTTCTCCCTGGAAGAGCACTCGGACCCGGACCGGCTGCCCCTGGTCCGCAGGGACGGCCGTTTCGTCGTCCCCGGTGGCGCTCTGTTCGGCCTCGACCGCGGGGACACGCTGCGCATGGTGTTTCCGCGCGACGGCCTCGGTGGGGATCCGGAGTTCCTCGAGGCCACGGGCCGGGAGACCGAAGGCGGGGAGCCGGGCGACGGCACGGCCGCGACGGTGCCGGCCACCGTGGACATGATGGAGGGAGGTGACGCCGTACTGCGTACGCAGCCGGAGACCGATGCCTCCACCGGTGGATCTCCCCTGTCTGCAGAGCTGTTCACGGCGGAGCTGCCACCTGGCTCTTACGCCCTGCCGCTGCGCGTGCACGACCGCCGACTGGTGTGCGTCGACGGCCACGGCCCCGTTGCCGACGCGCTGCGTCGACAGCTCGCCGATTGTCCCCGGCTGGCCGAGAGCCGCGAAGGGGACGCCTTCGCCACCGTCCGTCTCCGCAACGGCACCGCCACCGTGGTGAACGGCGACGACCTGCCCTTCCGGAAGCCGTGGGAAGCGACTCTGTCGCAACTCCCGAGCGTCACCGGGCTGCTGGAGGACCTGGCACGGGGTGATCGGGTACGCGCCCTGCGCGACCCGGAGGGCGGAGCCCTGCTGGCCGCCGACGTGGAGGTCCGATTCGAGATCGAGGTACCGGCCCGCAGCGGCACCTGGCGCACCCTGCCGTGGGCGGACGAGCGCCTGTACGACCGAGACCGTTACCGCGTCACTGTGACGAACCATTCCGAGGAGCCGCTGTACTTCTGGGTGCTCGGCGTCGGACTGAGCGGTCGTACCACCCTGGTGACCAACGACCAGCCCAGTGGCTACCGTATCGAGCCCCACGGTGCACCGCACCGCAGCGCGCGCACGACGAGGCCGGTCAAGATCACCTGGCCGGCAGACGTCCCGCGGCTGGGCGCGCGACCCGAGACGGTGCACCTCCTCGTCGGTGACCGCCCCATGGACCTGAGCGTGCTCACGTCGGCCGAGGCCCGCCGGGCCTCGGAAGCCACCGAGCCGGCCCTGAAGCCCCTGCTGCAGGAAGTGTGGGGTGCGTTCAGGGATCAAGTCATGGAAGGGTCGGAAGAGTTCCACTACTGCGTCCGCACCGTGCGTGCCGTCGCACTGCCCCACCCCAGGGAGGCCGGCGCATGAATCCACCGTGCTGAGCGTGCCGCCTCCGACGGTCCGCGGCGCAAGCACGGGGACCCCGTCGTCGTGCAACGGTGGGGTCCCCGTGCCGAGCCCCTTGCGCAGCGAGCATGCGTTCTCGGGAGCGCCTCCCGGCCGGCAGTGCGGAACGCAATTCTCTGCCAAACAGCGACTTTGACGGCCACCGGCCCATTACGATGCCGCATGCGGCAACTGCCACAAGACGCCGGTGAGGTCGGGAAGGTACCGCTATGCCGGAGAAGATCCCCACAGGCCCGCAGCCCGGGGGCCGCTGGCCGCACGGCACTCTGCTGGCGGAGCTGGCGGGCTCCGGCGAGGCCGTGAAGGCCCTGCTCTCCCTGGGGACACCCCGTACCTACGCCCCCGGGGAGACACTCCTCGGCGAAGGCCGGCAGGAGACATTCGTCCTGCTGCTGATGACCGGCGTCACCAAGGTCACGGCCCTCTCGGAGAACGGCGACACGGCTCTGCTGGCCGTCCGGCTCGGCGGAGAACTCGTGGGTGAATTCGCCGCGTTGGACAACGGGCCGCGATCGGCCACGGTCACCGCGGCCGGTGCGGTGACCGTCCGGCGCATCGGGCAACGGGACTTCCTCGGCTGCCTGGACCGGTACCCCGCGGCCGCCTTGGCGGTGAGCCGGATGCTGGTGCGCAAGAACCGCTGGTCGGTACGGCGCCGGGGTGAGTTCGGCAGTTGTCCGGTGGCTACCCGCGTGGCCCGGGTCCTCCTCGATCTCGTCGAAGACTACGGCCGGCCGCAGGGAGACGGCGTTCTCATCGGGCCGCGCCTGACCCAGGCGGAGATCGCCGGGCTGGTCGGCGCCGGGGAACGCCGCGTGCACCACGCCCTGGGCGAACTTGCCCACAGGGGCGTCGTCCAGGTCGGCTACAGCCGACTGACGATCCTCTCACCGGACGAACTGCGCATGTCCGCCCGGCTGACCGGGACGGACGAAGGCCCGGAACCGACGGCGACTACCGGCAGCCACACAACCGGTGAGGGGAATCAGGGCGTTGGGACGTGACCGTACACAGGACGACGAACTGGCCGCCATCGACCTACTGGACCGAGACACCGCAGTACCCAAAGGAGGTGAGCCCTCACGCGAACGGATCGCCGGCGCTTCCCTGGGACGCCCCCTCGCCTACGCCCTGCCCCCGGTCACCGACGACCTCACCACGGTCGGAGGGGCGCCACGCGACATCCTGCTCTGTTTCCCGTTCGACCTCGAGGAACTTCCGGGCGCCCGCGACTACCGGGAGGCGACCCTCACGGTCCGGCTCGACGACGGCTCGCACGCCGTGACCCTGCACCCGGCCCCCGGCAGCACGGCAGCCGACGGAGCCGAAGTCGCCGCTTTCGGGCTTGGCAAGGACCGGCTCCAATGGGTCTTCCGGGCACCCGGACGCAGCGGTGCGCTGCGCCCCGACGGGCGGTGGGCCCAAGCAGTCGTCCGGCTCCCGGCGGCCGCGACCGAGTTGTCCGGCAGGCTGAGCCTGACAACGGTCACCGTACAGCCGGTGCTCGGCGGTGCGTTCCGGCGCAGAGAGGCGGAGACCCCGCAGGAGACACCGTTCCGGCTCTCGGCCGCCGACCTCTGGCCCGCCGCCGTACGACCCACCGTCCGGCAAGGGGCGCTGCCCGGCGCCTGGGCACTGGCTTCGTACGAGGACACCGCCTCGGCTGCCGGAGAGCGACTGCCACCAGGACTGCGGCGCCTGTGCCTCGCCGTGGACATCGAGAAGTACAGCGCCCGCGACAACACCGGCATGGTCCGTCTGCAGCGAGTCCTGCTGCGTGCGCTGCGTGAGGCATGCGCGCGGGCCGGCATCGACTGGCACAGGTGCGGTCGCCAGGCACAAGGTGACGGCTATCTGCTCGTGTTCGAGCCGGACGTCGACGAGACCCGGGTGGTGCCGGGTCTCCTGAACGGCCTCGCCGCGGCCCTGGCCGAGGCCAATGCCACCGCCAGTCCCCCGCAGCGAGTCCGGATGAGGGCCTGTCTGCACCAGGGCATCGTCCACGAGGCGGACAGTGGGTACGCCGGCTCCGCGGTGGTCTCGCTGTTCCGTGTCCTCGACTCCGACCCCGTGCGCCGTGCCCTCGCCGACGCCCCCGCGACCCACCTGGTCGCCGCCTTCTCGGACGGCCTCTACCAAGACCTCGTCTCCCACGGCTACAGCGGTCTGACCGCCACGGGGTTCCGTCGCGCCGAAATCCACGTGCCGGCCAAGAGCTTCACGGGCGTGGCCTGGATCCGGGCATTCCCCTCTCCGGCGCCGCGGGAGAGCCGGGCGCATGAACGCCCGGCCCCGGCAGCGGAAGGATGACGCCGCATTTCGGGGACGCAAGCCGCGGCCCGGTCCAGGTCAGTTCCGCCACCCGCAGCGCCGGTTCCCGCGCTGCGAGGAGTGGCGACCCGTGACGCCCGCGGCACCGCACCGCAACCGTTGTGGCCGAGATTGTGTCTTTCAGCGCGTGCCCGAAGCTCCAGAGCGAGTAGGACTCCGGTGGCACGGCGGAACTGGGGGACGGGATGGACGCATGGGCAGTGCCCGGATACATCGAGTCGCTCGAACTCGGAGCGGGGGCGAGCGGACGGGTCGTGCTGGCGGTGCACGAGGAGACCGGCGTCCCGGTCGCGGTGAAGTATCTCAGCGAGTCGCTGTGCAACCGGCCGGGCTTCGTGTCCGAGTTCAGGGCCGAGGCGCGACTGCTCGGCGGGCTGGAAAGCCCGTACGTCGCCGGACTGTACGAGTACGTCGAGAGTCCTGAAGGCGCCGCCATCGTGATGGAGCTGGTGGACGGTGTCTCCCTGCGGATCCTGCTGTCGAGGGAGGGTCCACTGGAGCCCGAGGCCGCGCTCGTGATCCTCAAGGGATCGCTGCTCGGCCTGGCCGACGCGCACCGTCTCGGCATCGTCCACCGCGACTACAAGCCGGAGAACGTCCTGGTCGCAACGGACGGAACGTCCAAGCTCGTCGACTTCGGAATCGCGGTGGACACCGGCACCCGTGTCGGCATCGCGGGAACGCCCTCCTACATGGCGCCGGAACAGTGGACCGGCGCACCGGCCTCTCCCGCCGCCGACGTGTACGCGGTCACGGCCACGTTCTTCGAGTGCCTGACGGGCCACAAGCCGTACTCGGGTGACAACCTCGCCGAACTCGCGCTACGGCACGTCGATGCGCCGATCCCGGCCGACGAGGTCCCCGAGCCGGTGCGCGCACTGGTGCGGCGCGGCCTGGCGAAGGACCCGGAGGAACGGCCCACTCACGCCGAGGCGTTCGTGTCGGAACTGGTGGCGGCCGCCGGTGCCGCCTACGGGCCCGACTGGGAGGAGCGCGGGCGGGGCCGGCTCGCGGCGCTGGCCGCGCTGCTGCCGCTGCTGCTGCCCTCGGCGCGCAAAGCCCCGCAGACCACGACGGACACCGCACGCACGGTCCTGGCCGAGGGAGCGGGCCACGGCCGGGCCCGGTCGTGGCTCCCCGGCCGGGCCGGGATGCTGGTGTCCGCGGCGGCCGTGCTCCTGGGCATCCTCTTGGCCTACGCCGCCCAGCACGCCCCGGCAGCGGATCCGCAACGAACGGCACAGGCCCTGGCCACGACCATCGCCCGGCCCGGCATGACGTCGCAGGGGCCCATCGCACCGACTTCGTCGGCCCACCCCTTCCCGTCCCCGACCACCGCCGCGTCCCCGAGCCTGTCGTCCTCGGCCCCACCGACTCCGGAGATCACGGGCACCGACGACCCCTCGATGTCCGTCACCACGACTCCGCCTGGGGAGACGCCGTCCGGCGAGCCGACCACCCACCCGACTCCGACCACCGCCTCCCCCACGCCGGCCGCTCCCGCGGTCAGGGACGTCGCGGTGTCGGCCTTCCGTCAGACGGATCCGTCCACCGCCACGGCGACCATCGGCGTCACCACGGACGGCACCGGGCCGGTCTCCATCACCGTCTCGTGGTTCACCAGCGATTCCGCGGGAATGCTCGGCACCCCCGACGGTACGTCGCAGACTTTCGAGCGCAGTGGCGCAACCCAGTACGCGCTCACCGTCGACCACGCCTTCCAGAACAAGGGCTGCTACTGGGCGGTGCAGGCCACGACGACCCCGGCCGCCGCCGACGGCGGCGCCTCGCAGCAGCTTCCGACCAGGCAGTGTGACCTTCGATGACCGCTGACGACGGCCGCTCCGCGGCACCTGCCCACGACTGCGAACCCACCCACGCGCTCGAACCCGGCGCCGAAACCACCCACGTACTCGTCCCGGCCGACGAGCACGCCCCCACCGTCCACCTCGCACCTGATGACGAGCACGCCCCCGCCACCCGCCTCGCCCCCGGCGCCGAACGCCCCCCGGTCCGCGAAACGCTTCCGAATGACGCCGGGTACAGCGCCACCGTGCTCGCCAGCCACTGGATCCAGCGGCCCGAGCCCGACGACACCCTCGTCGGGCCGCCCGGCAAGGGGCTCGGGCCCACCGCGCCGACGCGGCCGGATCGCATCGAAGGCACCGTGCTGCGTTTCGGCCCCGGAGTGACGGCCGCCGCCGGGCAACGGACCAACAGGACGCCGCCCACCGTGCCACCGGCTCCCGCACCCCTACGCCGGGGCCTGCGCAGACACACCCTGCCCGCGCTGGCGCTGATCTGTGTCATCGCGTTCCTGGCCTGGCAGCATCTCTCGCCGACCGTCGGGGTGCGCACGCTGTCGGTCACCGTCCGGCCGACGACTGTCGCGTGCGACGGCACCGCGGACATCGTCGGTCGGGTCACCACCAACGGCCGCCCGGGCACACTCTCCTACCGCTGGAGCCGGAGCGACGGCACCGCCTCGGCCGTCCTGCGGGAAACGGTGCCCCGGGGCCAGAGGCAGGCGCGGCTACACCTTCTGTGGACCTTCCAGGGCAAGGGCCACTACAGGGCACGAGCCGAACTACACATCGTCTCTCCCGACCACCGAACGGTTGCCACCCGCCTCACGTACGAATGCCCCTGACCGCCCGTCCAACTCACGCACCGGGTGATGACCATCCGCCGCGGGCTTGTTGCGCATCCCGGACAGCACTCGTTTCGACCGTCTTCGAGCCCCTGAAACGCCCTTCCGTGAACCGGCATGGTGGTCACACGCATAGCCAACCCCGAAACTATGTAGCCCCACCACATGTGCGCCTGACCTGCATCTTCCTACCGTGTGCCGACACGTACCCGTCCCCACCGCACACGAGGAAGTGGCGCACATGGCCTCCGGAACCACTGCTCCCCCACCCCCCGCCAGCCTCCCCAGAATCGTCGCCGCCAGCCTCATCGGGACCACCATCGAGTGGTACGACTTCTTCCTGTACGGATCCGCCGCCGCGCTGGTGTTCAACAAGCTGTTCTTTCCGGACTCCGACCCGCTCGTCGGAACCCTGTTGTCCTTCCTGACGTACGCCGTCGGGTTCGCGGCCCGCCCGCTGGGGGCGCTCGTGTTCGGGCACTACGGTGACCGGCTCGGGCGGAAGAAACTGCTCGTGCTGAGTCTCGTGCTGATGGGCGGGGCGACGTTCGCCATCGGCCTGCTGCCCACCCACGCCACCGTCGGCAGCGCGGCTCCCGTGCTGCTCACCACGCTGCGGCTGGTGCAGGGTTTCGCGCTGGGCGGCGAGTGGGGCGGCGCCGTCCTGCTGGTGTCGGAACACGGAGACGCGCGGCGACGCGGATTCTGGGCCTCCTGGCCGCAGACCGGCGCGCCGGCCGGGCAGCTGCTCGCCACCGGCGTGCTCTCGCTGCTCACGGCCGTCCTGTCCGACGACGCCTTCGGCAGCTGGGGCTGGCGGATACCGTTCCTGCTCTCCGGGGTGCTCGTGATCGTCGGTCTGTGGATTCGCCTGTCCGTCGACGAATCGCCTGTCTTCAAGGAGGCGTTGGAGCGGGCCGAGGCACGGCGGGGCACCGAGACCGAGAAGCTGCCGCTCGTCTCCGTGCTGCGCCACCACTGGCGGGACGTCCTCGTCGCGATGGGCGCCCGGATGGCGGAGAACATCAGCTACTACGTGATCACCGCGTTCATCCTCGTCTACGCCACCACCTCGGCCGGCGTCTCCAAGCAGACCGCGCTCAACGCCGTACTCATCGGCTCCGCCGTGCACTTCGCCGTCATCCCGGCCTGGGGCGCACTGTCCGACCGGGTCGGACGGCGGCCGGTGTACCTGCTGGGCGCGGCCGGTGTCGGACTGTGGATGTTCCCGTTCTTCGCGCTCGTGGACACCGGATCTTTCGGTTACCTGATCCTGGCCGTGACCGTCGGACTCGTCCTGCACGGCGCCATGTACGCGCCCCAGGCCGCGTTCTTCGCCGAGATGTTCGCGACCAGGATGCGGTACTCGGGCGCGTCCATCGGAGCCCAGTTCGCCTCCGTGGCGGCCGGCGCGCCGGCACCGCTCATCGCCACCGCGCTGCTCTCCGACTACGACAGCTCCACCCCGATCGCGCTGTACGTGATCGCCGCCGCGGTCCTCACCCTGATCGCGGTGGGCGTCTCACGCGAGACACGGCATCGGGATCTCGCACAGGTCGAGGGCGACAGCGAGGAGCCCTCCGGGGCGGCAGCGGCCGCCGAGGCGCGCACCGTCTGACCGGCGCCACGCCCGGCCGCCGAGGCGCGCACCGTCTGACCGGCGCGCCACGCCCCCGCACCGACCGGCCTTCACGGGGAGGCCGGTCGGTGCCGTCCCGGCTTCGCCAACCAGTGCAGCCTCAGGGCCAGTTGTATCTCCAGCGCCCTGGCGGGGGTCTGCCAGTCCGCGCCGAGGAGGCGGCCCACCCGCTCCAGCCGCTGCGCCACCGTGTTCACGTGGACGTGCAGCGCGTCCTTGGTGCGGACCGGGCTCATCCCGCCCTCGAAGTACGCGTCCAGGGTGCGCAGCAGTTCCGTGCCGCGCCGCTCGTCGTACGACACCACCGGGCCGATGGTCCGCTCGACGAAGCCGGCGATGTCCCGTTCGCCCGCGAGGAGCAGGCCGAGGAAGCCGAAGTCCTCGGCCGCCGCGCCGTCCCCGGCCCGGCCCAGCAGGTGCAGGGCGTCCAGGCAGCGACGGCCTTCGGCATAGGCGGACGCCACGGTCTCGGGGTGCGCGGCGAGGTCCGTCACGGGTGCGGAGGCGCCGACCGTGACCGGCTGGTGGACGGCCGTGCCCAGGTGGCCGGCGGTGCGGCGGGCCACCTTCGTGGCGGTGTCGCCGGCGCCGAGCGGCAGCAGCAGGACGGTGCCGCCGTCGCGGGCCGCGGCCAGACCGTGCCGGGTGGCCGCGAGGTGGGACGCGGCGGACCACAGCCGGCGGCGGGCCGCGGCCTCCTCGTCGGCGTCGGCCGCCGGGCCGTCGAGGCGGGCGGCGAGGACGACATGGGTGGCGTCCAGGTCGGCGTGGAGGCGGCTGGCGCGTTCGCGCAGCAGGCGCGGGTCCCGGTCGCGCGCGTCCAGCAGGTCGTCCAGCAGCTCGCCGCGCACCCGCTGTTCCGCCTCGGCGGCGGAGCGCCGCGCCAGCAGCAGCAGGGAGGTGACCATCGCCGCGCGCTCCAGCGTGCGCTGGTCGACCGGGTCCAGACCGGGGTGGCCGCGCAGGACCAGCGCGCCGAGGAGTTCACCGCCCGCGGCCACCGCGGCGATCCAGTCCCCGCCGTGCCGTACGGCGTGCCCGTCGGCACGGGACGCCTCCAGCGCCTCGGCCGGTGCCGCCGTGGCCTCGGTGAACTCCACGGTGCCGGCGAGGACCTGGGAGACGGCGGCGGCCACGTCGTGCACTCCGCCGCCGCGCAGGACGAGTTCGGCGAGCCGGTCGTGGACCTCGGACGCCCGCTCGATGACGGCGCTGCGGTCCTGGATGATCTCGTTGGCGCGCTTCAGGCGGGCCAGGGCCGAGCGGGTCTCGGTGAGCAGGTTGGCGGTGTCGATGGCCGCCGCGGCGAGTGCGGCGAAGGAGCCGAGCAGGGCGATCTGCCCGCGCTCGAAGACCCTCGCCCGCCGGTCCGCCGCGAAGAGGACGCCGATCACGTGCGGTCCGAGCATCAGGGGCACGCCGAGGATGGCGACCAGGCCCTCGTCGCTGACCCCGTCGTCGATGGTGTGGGTGTGCTGGAACCGGCTGTCGTGGAAGTAGTCGTCGGTGACGTACGGCCGCGCGGTCTGGGCGACGAGCCCGCCGAGGCCCTCTCCCATGCCGAGGCGCAGCTGCTGGAAGCGGGCGGAGACCGAGCCCTCCGTGACCCGCATGTAGGTGTCGCCGCGTTCCGGGTCGTTGAGGCTGAGGTAGGCGACGTCCGTGCCGAGGAGCGAGCGGGCGCGCTGCACGATGGCCTGAAGGACGGCGTCCAGGTCGCGGAGCCCGGCGAGGTCGTGCGCGGTCTCGAAGAGCGCCGACAGCTCCGCCTCACGCCGCCGGCGGCCTTCGAGTTCGGCTCGCACGCGCAGGGCGAGCAGCCTGGCCTCTTCCAGCGCGGCGATCCGGCCGTCCTGCTCGCCCTCGGCGCGGGCGAGCAGGACGGGCTGCTCATAGGCCTCCATGGAGGCGTCGCGGGCCAGCAGGTCGAGGTACGGCGCCTCGGCGCTGCCGCTGGGTGCCGGCTGAAGGTGATCGCGGGACATGGTCACAGGATTCCGTATCGGCCACCCGGCCCGGCAGGCCTGTGGAAAACTCTCTCGGTCCGGGCTGCCACACTGGTCAGTGGGCCGTCCACCCGCCGTCCAGGACGAGCGACGTGCCGGTGACGAAGGACGCCTGCGGGCTGCACAGATAGGCCACGGCCTCGGCGACCTCCTCGGGTTCGATGAGCCGCCGCAGCGCGCTGTCCTTCAGCAGGACCTCGGACAGCACGCGCTCCTCGGCGATGCCGTGCGCCTGCGCCTGGTCGGCGATCTGCTTCTCGACCAGTGGGGTGCGCACATAGGCCGGGTTCACACAGTTGGAGGTGACTCCGTGGTCGGCACCTTCCAGTGCGGCCGTCTTGGACAGTCCTTCGAGACCATGTTTGGCGGCCACATAGGCCGACTTGAAGGCCGAGGCGCGCAGGCCATGGACGGAGGACACATTCACGATCCGGCCCCAGCCCTGGGCGTACATGTGCGGAAGGGCACCGCGGATGAGGCGGAAGGGTGCCTCCAGCATCACGGTCAGCACCGTGTGGAACACCTCGGGCGGGAACTCCTCGATAGGGCGTACGAGTTGCAGTCCGGCGTTGTTGACCAGCACATCGGTGCCTTCGGCGGCGCGTTCGGCGGCGTCCAGGTCGGTGAGGTCCACGACCCGCGGTACGACGGTGCCGGCGAGGTCGCCGGCCCGCTCCGCCTGCTGGGCCAGCTCTGCCAGGCCGGCCGCGTCCCGGTCGACGGCGCGCACCTCGGCCCCGGCGGCGGCCAGCCGCAGCGCGCAGGCGCGGCCGATGCCGCTGGCGGCGCCGGTGACGAGCGCGGTACGGCCGTCGAGGTCGAGGGCGAGGGGCTGGAGCCGGGGGCCGGACAGGGGGGTGGGCGAGGTCATGTGCCGACCCTAAGCAGAACCCCACGGCCACCACATGTGGCGGCCACCCATACTTCAGCTGGCAGTCGTAGGGTCAAACCATGTGGGTGCATCGCACATGGCTTGCTTGATCCGGAAGAGGCCGAACTCGCTCAGTGCGGGCAGCGCGTCCACCGCGAACCAGCCGACCTCCAGCGACTCGTCGTCGTTGACCCGGGCGTCGCCGCCCACGGCCCGGCAGCGGACGGTGATGTCCATGTACTGGCAGGTGTCGCCGTTGGGGTACGTCACCGGCTCCAGCGCCTGGACCAGGACCACCCGCTCGGCCACGCAGTGCACCGCCGTCTCCTCGAAGACCTCCCGCACGGCGCAGGCCGCGGGCTGCTCGCCCGGCTCCGGGATCCCGCCGATCACCGACCACTTACGGGTGTCGGTCCGCCGGCCGAGCAGCACCCTGCCCTCGTCGTCGAAGACGATCGCGGTGACCCCGGGGAGCCAGAGCAGCTGTTGGCCCGCGGAGTCCCTGAGCGTGCGGATGAATTCGGGGGTAGCCATGATCCGACCCTAGCGGGCCGGTGACCGGCGCCCGGCCGGTTCCGGGGACGTACGACGGTCGTGCCGCGGCACGAGAGCGGCCGGTCCGCGGCACCAGAGCGGTCGTGCCGCGGCACCAGAGCGGTCGGTCCGCGGCACCAGAGCGGCCGGTCCGCGGCACCAGAGCGGTCGGTCCGCGGCACCAGAGCGGTCGGTCCGCGGCGCGAGAGCGGTCGGTCGTACGTGTTACGCGTCGGCTGCCCGGCGGGCGCGCAGGCCGGAGCCGACGGCCCAGCCGATCCCTCCCGCGGCGACCAGCACCAGGGCGATCTCCGGGAGGACGCCCAGGTCGGTGGCGGGGGTCGTGGACGTGCGCAGCGGCACCTTCTGGACGAGGTACGCGGGCACGAACATGCCGGTCTTCTGGGTGATCCGCCCGTCCGGCATGATGACCGCGCTGACGCCACTGGTCACCGGCACCGTCACGGTGCGGCTGTGCTCGACGGCGCGGATGCGGGACATGGCGAGCTGCTGGTAGGTCATCTCGCTGCGGTCGAAGGTGGCGTTGTTGCTCGGTACGGAGATCATCTCCGCGCCGTGCGTCACCGTGTCCCGCACGGCCCAGTCGAAGGCGGCCTCGTAGCAGGTGGCCAGGCCCACCTCGGCGCCCTTGATGCCGAACACGCCCGGCTTGCCGCCTCGGCTGAAGTCCTGGCGGGCCATGTCGGTCCAGTTCTTGTTTATCGCGCCGACGAGCGAGCGGAGCGGAAGGTACTCGCCGAAGGGCTGGATCTGCCGCTTGTCGTAGGTCTGCGTCGGGCCCTTGACCGGGTCCCACAGGATCTGCTCGTTGAACAGCTCGCCGTCCCTCTCGACCACACTGCCGACCGAGACGGGCACGCCGATGTCCTTGGCCGCCTGCTCGATGACGGTGGCGGCATCGGCGTACTCGAAGGGGTCGATGTCGGAGGAGTTCTCCGGCCACAGGACGTAGTCCGGTCTGGCGACCTTGCCCGCCCTGATGTCGGCGGCCAGCTTGTGCGTCTCGCGCGCATGGTAGTCGAGCACGGCCCGGCGCTGGGCGTTGAACTCCAGCCCGGCGCGCGGCACGTTGCCCTGGATCAGCGCCACGGTCGCGGTGCCGTCCTCCGCCGTGTCGCTCACCAGTGCGCGGGCCGCGACCGCGCCCGCCACCGGGACGGCGACGCTCAGCAGCGCGGCGGTCGCGGCGGCCCGCCGCACGGTACCGGTGAGGCGCCGCTCGGCGATCAGCCGCCCCGCCTCGTACAGACCGAATCCGCACAGGACGACCGCGAAGCCGAGCACGGGGGTGCCGCCCACCGCGGCGAGCGGCAGGAAGACGCCGTCCGCCTGACCGAACGCGATCTTGCCCCAGGGGAAGCCGCTGAACGGCACGCGCGCGCGTGCCGCCTCGCCCGCTGTCCACACGGCGGCGGCCCACACCGGCCAGGCGGGCAGCTTGGAGACCGCGGCGACGCCCACGCCGACCAGGGCGACGAAGAGCGCCTCGATCGCCACCAGGGCCAGCCAGGGAAGGGGCCCGACCTCCACGCTCGTCCACACCAGCAGCGGCAGCAGGAAACCCAGCCCGAAGAGGTAGCCGAGGCCGAAGGCGGCCTTCCGGCTCCGGCCGCGCAGCACCCAGGCGAAACCGGCGAAGGCGGGCAGGGCCAGCCACCACAGGGTCCGTGGCGGGAAGCTGACGTAGAGCAGCACTCCGCAGAGCACGGAGGCGAGGGCCGGGACCAGGCGCAGCAATCGGCCACGGCGCGCGCCGGAGGCGGGGCGCGGCTGGAGCTGGTCCGGCTGGTCCACGGAAGTTGCGGTGACGGTCACCCGGGTGAGTGTACGGCGGTTGACGTTCCCGCCGACAGCACGGTCCGGCGCGGGCGCACCGGCGGTTGTCGCTGGTGGGCGCCGGTCACCGGGAGCCGGCGGCCGGGTTCCTGGCCGCGCTTCCCCGCCCCGGGGCACCGGTTCGCACCCCCGCCTGCGCTCGGACCGGGACGGGCGCTGTACCTGGCGGAATCGTGCCGTTCCTCCGCGTCTCGTGCCCAAAGCGGTCATGAGCCGCTACGGTGTGGCCAGCCTCGACGGCGCGGCCGGACCCGGCACGCGGTCGTGGCCTGCCACAGGTCGGGGGACCGGGTACGAGGGGCGGCGGTGGGGTCGACGGGGACGGGGTCCGCGACCGGTGCGTACGGTGCGGACGCCCACAGCACACGAAGAAACGTTTCCGACGGGACGGGCATGCTCCTGTTGGGAGCCTGCGCCGGGTGGTCGCTGATCACCGCGGCGGTCCATGACGGGCGGCCCGAGGGCATGCTGCTGGCGGTGCTCGCCGTGGCCGCGGGGTACGCCACGGGCCGGGTCTCCGGCGCGCTGCTGCCGGTGGCCGCGCCCTGCGCCGGCGCGGCGGCGGGACTGGTGCTGGCCGCGGCGCTGCCCGGGCTCTCCCCCGGCCCCTGGTACGCGGCCCCGCTCGGGCACGCCGGTGCCACGGCCGCCCTGCTGACGCTGAGCGCCGGGGCCGCGTGCTGTGCCGCCTGGGCGACGAGCGTCCCGGCGCTGCGGCTCGTGCTGGGGGCGCTGGCCTGCGCCACCGTGCCCGCCGGGATCGTGCTGGGGTCGGCGGCCGGGTGTGTGGCCGGCGCGGCCGTGCTGCTGTGCTCACTGGCGGCGGGCTCGGCCCGCAGCCGGGGGGTGTGGCTGGCGGGCCTGGCCATGGCGGCGGGACTGGTGGCGGCGGCGATCTGGGCGGTCGCGGCGGGCGCGCTGCCCGACGGCCTCGCCGGGGCGCTCGCAGGACGTTTTCCCGCGCACCGGGTGTCGCAGTGGCAGGACGCCCTGCGGCTGGCGGACCGGAACAGCGGCCTCGGGGTCGGCCCCGGCCGGTTCGGCGAGCCGAGTCGGATCACGGCGCGGACACTGCTGTCCGACGGCAGACCGCACTCGGCCCCGCTGCAACAGGCGGCGGAGCAGGGCCTGATCGGTGTGTTCCTGCTGGCCGCCGTGTTCTGCTGGGTCCTGTACGCGCTGTGGCGCACCTCCCGCCCCACGCCGGTCGCCCTCACCGCGGGCGCGGCCCTGACGGCACTGGCCGCCCTCGCCTCGATGAGCAACGCGCTGAGCTTCACGACGGTGACGGCGGGCGCCGGACTCCTGGCCGGCTGGGCCACGGCCCGGCCGTGGGCGGGCGACTCCATGACTCCCGGCCGCGGAGCGTGACGCGGCACGGACACGCCGACCGGCTGTCCCGGGTGCCGCCCAGACAGCCCCGACAAGCCGCCCCAGCCGGCCGTCCCATCGGTCGGCCGTCTCATCGGTCGGCCGTCTCATCGGTCGGCCGTCTCATCGGTCGGCCGTCCCATCGGTCGGCCGTCCCACCGGCCGGCCGTCCCACCGGCCGGCCGTCCCACCGGCCGGCCGTCCCACCGGCCGGCCGTCCCACCGGCCGGCCACTCCGGTCAGCCGGCCGTCTCATCAGTGGGCCACTGCCGTCAGCGGGCCGGTTCCGTCAGCCGGCCGTCCGGGTCAGCCGGCCGTTCCCGGCCTGATCGTGCGGAGCCGGTCCCTGATGACCCGGACCGCCGCCTCCGCGTTGTCGACGGTGACCGTGAAGGTGTGGCCGTCCCACAGGCGCAGCACGATGCCCTCGCCGCGGCGTACGACGACCGCGGTGCCCTTCTCGGGGCGCCAGCGGTAGCCCCAGCCGCCCCAGTTCCGGGGGGTGACGAGGGCGGTGAAGTCGGCGCCGGCCACCTGGGAGAGCGGGATACGGCGGCGCGGCAGGCCCACGTGCCCGCAGCGCACCTCGACGCACTCCCGGTCCAGCTTGAGGTCGACGTGCACGAAGGCGAGCGTGCCGAAGAGAACCAGCAGGCCGGCCGCGATGCAGCCCACGACGGACATCACCAGCGGGGCGATACCCGAGGTCCAGGCCGAGTCGACGGCCAGCTCGATGCCGAGCGCCATGCAGGCGGCGCCGACCAGGGCGAGCAGCCACTGGACCCGGTTGGTGGCGCGTCCCGTCCAGACGTCCGGGTGGAGCTTGTCGTCGGCGTCGGGGTGGTCCCTCATATTCATGAGGTTACT
Source organism: Streptomyces musisoli (assembly GCF_016741855.1). Classification (GTDB taxonomy): domain Bacteria; phylum Actinomycetota; class Actinomycetes; order Streptomycetales; family Streptomycetaceae; genus Streptomyces; species Streptomyces musisoli. The sequence goes on from NZ_JAERRH010000006.1 coordinate 293,667, forward strand.
CAGGTTTCGCCGCGCGGGTAGGGCATGGCGCGGGGCGACTGGCCCGGGCGGAGCACCGCGGACCGCACTGCCGGGTCCGTTCCGCGCAGGTCAGCGGACGGGGCTGACCGCCTGTAGGAAACGGCCTTCCGCGTAGGACAGCGCCGTGTCGGGGAGCGTCGCCTCACGGCCGCTGAGCAGCACCGTGAGGGTGGTGTCGGCGACGGCGGCCGGGGCCGGCTCCGCTCCGAGCCGGCGCAGGGCCTGGGCGGCCACCGCACCGGCGGTGCCGTGCAGGACGAGGGGCGGGCGGCCGGGCTGCTGGACGGCCGCCCGGATGCGCTCGGCGACCAGTTCGTAGTTGGTGCAGCCCAGGACGACGGTGGTCACGTCGTCCGGGGTGCGCGCGGCGGCCGAGGCGATCGCGGCGTCGATCGCCGTCTCGTCCGCGTGGTGCACGGCGTCCGCGAGGCCCGGGCACGCCACCTCCGCCACGGTGACGCCGTCGGCGAACTGGTCGATCAGCCCGCGCTGATAGGCGCTTCCCGTGGTGGCCGGGGTCGCCCAGATCGCGACGGGGCCGCCGCCCGCGGCAGCGGGCTTGATCGCCGGGACGGTGCCGATGATCGGCAGGTCCGGCTCGAAGCGGGCCCGCATGGCGGGCAGGGAGTGCACCGAAGCGGTGTTGCACGCCACGATCAGGACATCGGGCTCATGCGCGGCGGCGGCCTCGGCGACGGCTATGGCCCGCTCGGTGATGTCTTCCGGGGTGCGCGGTCCCCAGGGCATTCCGTCCGGGTCCCACGACAGCACGAGGTCCGCGTCCGGCCGCAGCCGACGTACCGCCGCGGCAGCGGGAAGCAGGCCGATTCCGGAGTCCATGAGCGCGATCTTCACCTGGCCACGATAGACGATGCGCTCTTGTGAGCCGGTCGGGTGGGGCAGACTGCCGCCGTGGGCGCCTTCCTGTGGATCACCGTCGTATCACTGGCCGCGTGGTGCTGGATGCTGTTCGGCCAGGGCTTCTTCTGGCGCACGGACGTCCGGCTGCCGCGGCGCCGGGAACCGGACGAGTGGCCGTCGGTCTGTGTGGTCGTACCGGCCCGCGACGAGGCCGCCGTGCTGCCCTTCAGCCTGCCGTCGCTGCTGGCGCAGGACTATCCGGGACGGGCGGAGGTCTTCCTGGTGGACGACGGGAGCACGGACGGCACCGGAGAGCTGGCCCGCGAGCTGTCCCGGCGGCACGGCGGGCTGCCGCTGACGGTGGGGACGCCCGGTGAGCCGCCGACGGGCTGGACGGGCAAGCTGTGGGCGGTGCGGCACGGCATCGGGCTGGCACGCGCGCGTGACCCCGAGTACCTGCTCCTCACGGACGCGGACATCGCGCACGCGCCGGACAGCCTGCGCGCGCTGGTGGCGGCGGCCCGCACCGGGGACTACGACGTCGTGTCGCAGATGGCGCGGCTGCGGGTGGCGAGCATGTGGGAGCGGCTCGTGGTCCCGGCGTTCGTCTACTTCTTCGCGCAGCTGTATCCCTTCCGGTGGATCGGCCGGAGGGGAGCGCGTACGGCCGCGGCGGCGGGCGGCTGTGTCCTGCTGCGCGCGGGGATGGCGCAGCAGGCGCGCGTCCCGGAGTCCATCCGGCACGCCGTCATCGACGACGTGGCGCTCGCGCGCGTGGTGAAGGGGGCGGGCGGTCACGTATGGCTGGGGCTGGCCGACCGGGTGGACAGCGTGCGTCCCTATCCGCGGCTGGGTGACCTGTGGCGGATGGTCTCGCGCAGCGCGTACGCCCAGCTGCGGCACAACCCGTTGCTGCTCCTCGGCACGGTCGCCGGACTCGCGCTGGTGTACCTGGTCCCGCCGGCCGCCGTGGTCGTGGGCGCGGCCGGCGGCAGTGCGGCGACGGCGCTCGCCGGGGCGTCGGCGTGGGCGGTGATGGCGGGGACGTACGTGCCCATGCTGCGGTACTACCGGCAGCCGTGGTGGCTCGCCCCGCTGCTGCCGTTCACCGCGTCGCTGTATCTGCTGATGACGGTCGACTCCGCCGTGCAGCACCACCGCGGGCGCGGGGCCGCCTGGAAGGGCCGCACCTACGCCCGTCCGGACGCCGTGCCCGACGAGGGCTGAGCCCGGTCACTTACGGCCGGGCGTCCAGTTCATGCCCCAGCCGTAGGCGTGGTCCACGGTCCGCTGCGGGCTCGCCCCGCGCTCCGGCACGAGGTAGCGCGCCTCGCGCTGGACGACGAGGTCGCCGCCGGTGTTGGTGATCAGGGCGAGCGCGCACACCGGGGAGGCGACGGTGCACTCGTCGAGCGAGAACTCGATGGCCGCCCCGTGCTGCGGCTGGAGGGTGACGGTGGCGTGCAGGTCGGCGAAGGAGCTGGCGCCTTCGTAGACGGTGACGAAGACGAGGATGCGCCGGAAGTCGTTCTTGTGGTCGAGGTTGATGGTGAGGTTCTCACCGTCGGCCACGGCTCCGGTGCGGTCGTCGCCGTCGAGCTGGATGTACGGCGGGCGCCGGAGCGCGCCGAAGGCGTTGCCGAGGGCCTGTACGACTCCCTTGCGGCCGTCGGTGAGTTCGTACAGCGCGCACAGGTCGAGGTCGAGGTTGCCGGCGCCGCCCCACCGGCTGCCCCAGCCCTGCGCCTGTTTGCGCATCTGCCAGTTGAGGTTCACGCGCATGGAACCGGAGGTGCCGCCCTGCTTGGCCAGCGAGACGGAGGGGGCCGCCTTCGTGAGCGTGACCTTGCTCAGGCGGACGGGCGGGGCCGCGGGCGGCGGGGCGGGGGCCGCGGTGGGGGGCGGTGGTGCGGTGACCGGGGCCGCGGCGGGGCGCGGCGGGACGGTGGCCGGGGCCTGGGCCGCGGGCGGTGCGGCGTGCTGGGGTTCGTCCACGGTGATACCGAAGTCCGTTGCGAGGCCCTCGAGTCCGCTGCCGTAGCCCTGGCCGACGGCACGGAACTTCCAGCCGCCCTGACGGCGGTACAGCTCGCCGAACACGAAGGCCGTCTCGACGGTCGCGCCGGGGCTGTCGAAGCGGGCGACCACCTGGCCGGAGGCGGCGTCGGTCACCTCGATGTAGAGATCCGGGACCTGCCCGAACGTTCCGCCGTCCGCGGAGGCGGCGAGGACGATCCGCTCGATGGCGCCCTCCACGCGCGGGAGGTCGGCCAGCAGGGTGTCGGTGACCCGGTCGCCGGTCGTCCGCTTGCCCTCGTGGCGCACCGCGCCGGAGGAGTGGGCGGGCTGGTTGTAGAAGACGAAGTCTCCGTCGGAGCGGACCTTTCCGGACGCGAGCAGCAGCGCCGAGGCATCGGCGTCCGGCACTCCTGGACCGGAGCGCCAGCCCAATTCGACGCGCAGCGCCGTGCTCGGCACCGGCGTGTTCGACCCTTTCGACATTGTCATGTCCGCCCCCATCGCGCGTCGGCTTTCGTCCTTCGTCCGGGTCGTCTCGGCCCGTGTCATCCCTACCCGCACAACCTATTCCCGGGCACGGCACGCACCCACGATCCGCGCAGCAAGATCGCCGGTCAACCGCTGGTAACCCCGAAGGAACCCCGCCTTTACACGATCCAAACGGCGACGGGCGTCCCTTTTTGCCGAGTTCGCTCATATTGGGGATCCCAGGTCACTGCCGACACGGAAAACAACCCTCTTATCGGTCTCCCCAACCAGCACATCGTGGGCTTAACTTATGTGCCATGACCTCCCCCCGCTCCACTTATGGTGGCGGCTACTACTCCGCCTCCTTCCCGGACACCCCGATCTACGACTCGCTCGTGGCCGAGCGTGGCACCCCGCAGATCGCCCCGATCCGGGTCCCCGCCGCCTACGACACGGGCAGCAGCCTGCCCGCCCTGCCGTCGGCCCTCCCCGCCCTCCCGGCGGCCCCGTCCGCGCAGGCCCCCGCCTACGGCTACCCGCAGCAGCAGCCCGCACCGCTGCAGCAGGCGCCCACGGCCTACATCCCGCAGCAGGCGAGCGCCCCGCGCGGCTACCCGGGACCGCAGGCCCCGCAGCAGCAGCGGCCGATGGCGGGGGGCACCGGGTACGAGGCCATGCGTCCGGCCGCGCCGCGGCCCGCGCCGGCTCCGTACCAGGACCCGTACAACAACCAGCAGTACCGCGGCTACTGACCGGCGCGCCCAGGCTGTCGGTGCCACCTGGCACGATGGACGGCATGGGAAGCGCCGAAGTGCAGTCGATCCACGTCCATCCGGTCAAGGCGTTCCGGGCAGTGTCGCTCCGGGATGCCGTCGTGGAGCCCTGGGGCCTGGCCGGTGACCGACGCTGGACGCTGATCGACGACGGGGGAAAGGTCGTCACACAGCGCGAGGAGCCGCGCCTCGCACTGGCCGCCGCCGAGCCTCTGGCCGGCGGCGGCGTCCGTCTGTCCGCGCCCGGCCGGGCACCGCTGACGGTCGCGGTGCCGGAGCAGACGGAGACCATGCCGGTGACCGTGTTCGGCACGAAGGTGGAGGCGGTGCCGGCCGCCGCGGCAGCGCACGCCTGGTGCAGCGCCTATCTGGGGGCCGAGGTCCGTCTGGTGCACATGGACGATCCGGCCACCCGCCGCCCGATCGACCCCGACTACGCCCTGCCCGGCGAGACGGTGAGCTTCGCGGACGGCTATCCCCTGCTGGTCACCACGGTGGCCTCGCTGGAGGCGCTGAACTCCCTGATCGCCGAGGGGCGCAACGCCCACGAGGGCCCGCTGCCCATGAACCGGTTCCGGCCCAACATCGTCGTCGCCGGCACGGAGCCCTGGGCCGAGGACCACTGGACGCGGATCGCCGTCGGCGAGGTGGTCTTCCGGGCCGCCAAGCCGAGCGGCCGGTGTGTGGTGACCACCACCGACCAGGAGAGCGCGGTGCGCGGCCGGGAACCGTTGCAGACCCTGGCACGCCACCGCAGGATCGGCGGGAAGCTGGTGTTCGGGCAGTACCTCGTGCCCCTCTTCCCCGGCACGATCAGAGTCGGCGACCCGGTCCGGGTGCCGGACGAGCCCGCCGACGGCCCACGGACAGCGGACCGGCACTGATCCGGCGGAACGGGAACCGGGGGCCGTGGCCCGCTCGTTGGGGAAGCGTGAGGAATTCGTGAGACACCGCGTGCGTCGGTCACCGCGGCACGCCTGACGTCGCCTTTTCCCGGTCCCGGCCGGGGCGGGGCCGGCGCCGGGGGTGGTGAGGGACCGCAGGGGGGTGGGGACATGCGGGCACTCAGCGGTCTCTGGCGCTGGCGGCACAATCCGCTCCGCCGCACGACCGATCTGGCCGAGGCGTGGGTGGCGCTCGTCGCGCTGCTGCTGATCACCGTGGGCGCACCCGTGACGGGCTGTCTGGTCGGTGCTTCCGCCCAGGACTCGCTGCAGCGATCCGCTCGGCACCAGCAGCACGGGCGCCGTCTCGTCACGGCGGTCGTGGTGCGGGCACTGGGCGGCGCCCTGCCCGAGACCGACCCCGAGACGGCCCCCGGACGCCAGACCCACAGCCGTGTCCTCGCGTACTGGGCCGCGCCGGACGGCACCCGGCGGCACGGCCCGGTCCTGGCGAACCTCAGAACCCCGCACCGAGGGGACCACTTCGGGCTCTGGACCGACCCGCACGGCCGAATAACGACCCGCCCGCTGGACTCCGCCACGGCCACGACGCACGCCGTGCTCGCCGGGCTCGGTGCGGCCCTGCTGACCGCGGCCCTGGTCGAGACCGGTCGGCGCCTGACCGTCTGGCGCCTGGTCCGCCGCCGGTACGCGCGCTGGGACCAGGCGTGGGACCGGGCCGGCCCGGACTGGGGCAAGGCGGGCACCGGCATCTGACGGCCTTCCCGCTCTGGTCAACCGGGCGTCCTGGCACACGCTACGGTGGACCGGCCGAAGCGCTGTCGGCGAAGGCCCACGGGTTCAGGACCGCGGGGCCGAGCGGATTTCCACGGGAGCGCGAACGCGCTCACGCCCGGAGGCCGAGGTCGGTCGCGGTCCGGGTGCCGGCGGCAGCGTCCCGACGGACGGCGAGCCATCAGTACGACGAGGTGGGGGCACAACAACGCCATGGCACAGGGCACGGTCCAGGTGACGCACACCGGTACGTCGCGGTGGCGGCGCCGCACGGGTGAGTACGCTTCGCTCGCCGCCGCCCTGGAGGCCGCCGCCGACGGCGACGTCCTCACGATCGCCCCCGGCACGTACCGGGAGAACCTCGTCGTCCAGCGGGCGGTGACACTCCGTGGGCCCGAGGGCTCGCCCGGCTCCGTGCGGATCGCACCCCTGGACGGGGTGCCGCTCACCGTGCGGGCCTCGGCCGTCGTGCAGGACCTGCACGTGGAGGGCCAGGACGCGGCGGCGCCCGCGCTGCTCATCGAGGAGGGCACGCCCGAGCTGATGGACATGCGGATCGTCACCCGGTCCGCCACCGGCATCGAGGTGCGCGGCGGCGCCCGCCCCACCGTGCGCCGGTGCACCGTCGACAACCCGGCCGGAATCGGCATCGCCGTACTCGACGGCGGCGGCGGGGTGTTCGAGGAGTGCGAGGTCGTCGCGGCCGGACAGGCGGGCGTGGCGGTCCGGGGCGGGGCCCATCCGCGCCTGGAGCGCTGCCGGGTGCACCACGCCTCCGGCACCGGGCTCACCGCGACCGGCGAGAACTCCGCGCTGGAGGCCGTGGGGTGCGAGATCTACGAGGTGCGCGGCTCCGGTGTGCAGATCACCCAGCGCGCCACCGCGCACCTGACCGACTGCGATGTGCACCGCACCACCGCCGACGGCATCACCCTGGACACCGACGCGGTGCTCACGCTCGCCGACTGCCGCATCCACGACATCCCGGAGAACGCGGTCGACCTGCGCTCCCGCTCGGTGCTCACGCTGACCCGGACGACGGTCCGTCAGTTCGGGCGCAACGGCCTGTCCGTGTGGGATCCGGGGACCCGGGTGGACGCCAACCAGTGCGAGATCTTCGACAGCACCGGCGACTACCCGGCGGTGTGGGTGAGCGACGGGGCCACCGCCGTCCTCGACTCCTGCCGCGTGCACGACGTGCCGGACGCGCTGTTCGTGCTGGACCGTGGTTCCCGCGCGGACGTCGTCGACAGCGACCTGTCGCAGGTGCGCAACACGGCCGTGTCGGTGAGCGACGGGGCGACCGCGCAGCTCGACGACTGCCGGATCAGGGAGGCGGCCACCGGTGCCTGGTTCCGCGACCACGGCAGCGGCGGCACGCTCAACAACTGCACCGTGGACGGCACCCAGACCGGAGTGATCGTCACCAAGGGCGCCGACCCGACCATCGAGCGCTGCACGGTCGACTCCCCCGCCGAGGCCGGTTTCTACGTCTCCGCTGGCGGCCGCGGCAGCTTCCTCGGCTGCCGGGTCACCGGCAGCGGCGGTTACGGCTTCCATGTGATCGACGGCTGCCGTACGACGCTGCGCAAGTGCCGTACGGAACGGTGCGCGCGCGGCGGGTACGAGTTCGCCGACGGCGGCCCGGCCGCCGGCTCCGGGACGGGACCGGTCGTGGAGGACTGCACCAGCGACGAGAGCGGCGGCCCCCGGACGCCCGCGGCCCGGGAGACGGCCGCGCAGACGGTGCCGCAGTCCGCCGGCCTGCTGGGCGCGTTCCCCGGGCAGCGCGCGGCGGAGCCGGAGCCGCCCGTCGCCGTCGCCGAACCCGCGGAGCCGCAGCGGACGTCGAAGGACGTGCTCGGGGAACTCGACGCGCTGGTGGGCCTGGAGAGCGTCAAGCGCGAGGTGCGGGCGCTGACCGACATGATCGAGGTGGGCCGGCGCCGGCAGCGGGCGGGCCTGAAGGCGGCCTCCGTCAAGCGGCATCTGGTCTTCACCGGCTCCCCCGGTACCGGCAAGACGACGGTCGCCCGGCTCTACGGCGAGATCCTCGCCTCGCTGGACGTCCTGGAGAAGGGCCACCTGGTGGAGGTGTCCCGGGTGGACCTGGTCGGCGAGCACATCGGTTCCACCGCGATCCGCACCCAGGAGGCCTTCGAACGGGCCCGCGGCGGTGTGCTGTTCATCGACGAGGCGTACGCGCTGTCCCCGGAGGACGCCGGGCGGGACTTCGGCAAGGAGGCCATCGACACGCTGGTGAAGCTGATGGAGGACCACCGGGACGCGGTGGTGGTGATCGTCGCCGGGTACACCGCGGAGATGGAGCGCTTCCTCTCCGTCAACCCTGGCGTGGCCTCCCGCTTCTCCCGCACGATCACCTTCGGCGACTACGGCCCCGAGGAACTGCTGCGGATCGTGGAGCAGCAGGCCGACGAGCACGAGTACCGGCTGGCACCGGGAGCGTCCGAGGCGCTGCTGAAGTACTTCACGGCGATCCCGAAGGGCCCCGCGTTCGGCAACGGCCGCACCGCCCGGCAGACGTTCGAGGCGATGGTGGAGCGCCACGCGGGCCGTGTCGCCCAGCTTCCCGATCCGACCACCGACGACCTGACCCTGCTGTACGCGGAGGATCTGCCGGAGCTGCCCTGAGCACTCGGGCAGCCCGGGCAGCCCGCACCGGCTTTCCACTCCTCCGCGCCGCGGAGCCCAGGGGGCTGCGGGACTAGAGGTTGTCGCCCCAGCCGCCCTGGATCATGGTCTGGAACGCCCACTTCCCGTCCCGCCTGAGCAGGATGTCGGCGTACCGGAGCCGCTGGGAGTGGCCGTCGACGGTCATGGTCGAGTCCGTGAAGACGACGGCCATCGAGGAGGACAGGAACACCGGAGTCCGGGTGGACTCGAAGGCGATGTCCTGGCTTCCTCCACCCATCACCTGCGTCATGGTCGCGACGAACCGCTCCCGGTCCCACTGCGCCGACCGGCCGTTGCCCGCGGAGTCGTCGCTCACGAGGTTGAGCGGGAAGACCGCCAGGTCCGCCATGCGCTCGACATCGCGCTTGCCGCTCGCCGCGTCGTACTCCGCGAACCAGGCGTCCAGGCTCACGCGGTCTTCGTGGGTCGGGCTGTATCCCGTGTCGGGCAGGAGGGGCATACGGGCTCCTTCGATAGGGCTAATCAAATTTGTCTAGCTGTTTCCAGCGCTGGGAGCGTACACCTTTTCGCCTCGCTGGTAAAACTTGATTAGTGAAGCCCTCGATGTGACCGGGTCACGTCCCCTGCCCCGGGCGCTGGCCGGGAAGTCCGGGGCACAGGCGGGTCAGGAGGTGGGCTCGTTCGCGGGTGAAGGCGGGGTCCGACTGGTAGTCGGAGTGGCCGAGGATCGGGGCCGGGAGCGGGTGCTCGGCGGTGCGTCCGTAGGCGCGGGGGTCCGGCAGCGGCTCGTGGTCGACTTCCGGGGTGGCGTCGCCCGCGACGCGGACCGGGCCGCCGATGGGGTCGGTGCGCCGGTAGAGATTGCGCCAGCAGGCGATGTCATGGTGCAGCGCGGCGAGCGCCGGCGGCCCGAAGTGGGCCGGGAACCAGCGGCCGTACAGGCGCTCCAGCGGGGATCCGTAGGTGAGCAGGGCGACCCGCCCGCGTACGGACGGCGGCAGTTGCCAGGCCGCCGCCGCGGCCAGGACGCTGCCCTGGGAGTGCCCGGACAGGACGAGCCGGCCCCCGGTGCGGCGGGTCCAGGTGGCCATGCGCCAGGTCAGGTCCGGCACCGCGCGCTCGGCGTAGCAGGGCGGTGCGAAGGGGTGTGCGGCGCGCGGCCAGAAGGTGCCGACGTCCCAGAGGATGCCGATGGTCCGCCGCGCGGAGGCGTCCTTGTAGGCGCGCCTGCCCCAGGTCACGAAGAGCAGGAAGCCGAATCCGACGAGCCAGGAGCCCAGCGCCTGGGAGGTCTCGGCCACGGCCTGGACGAGGTGGTGGGTGCGGCGGGCCGCCCCGACGGGCGTCTTCCCGGTGGCCAGGGCGCCGGCCAGCGCGGAGGTGCCCAGGAGCAGGGTGGCGACGGTGAGGACGGTGACGACGAGGGGCGCCCGGTCGGTGAGGGTGGCCACGGCGCGGGCCCGGGCGATGGCCCGGGTGCGGGACGGGTCCTCGGATTCGCCCGGGTGCTCCTGGCGCACGCGGTCGCGTTCGGCACGGGCCAGCCGGGCGGTGCGCACGGCGAGCAGCGCGGCCAGGACCGACAGGACCACGAGAAGCGGTGGGATGGCGGACGCCTGCCAGGTCAGCAGCACGGGTGGCCCGGCGAGCAGGGCGCGGGTGCCGTCCAGCCAGTCGGCGACGCGCTGGGCGAGCCCGCCGGACATCACTCCGCCCAGGGCGCAGGCGAGCAGCGTCACGGCGGGACCGCCGAGGCCCCGCATTCCGGCGCGCGGGTCGCGTCGGCGCCGGTGAAGGTCCCGGGCCACGGCGCCGAGGGCGATGACGAGCAAGCCCTGGGCCAGCATGAGGGCGCCGAAGGCCGGATCACCGGGGATCCGTCCGGTGGACTGCCAGCCGGGCCGGGACCAGCCCGCGTACACCAGGCTGAGCAGCAGCAGGGCGAGCGCGACGAGCGGTAACGAGCGGACGAGGTGCTGGTCGAGCCGCTGGTCGAGCCGGTTCTCGCCGCGGCCTCGGCGGCACACGACTCCGACCACCGCGACCGCCCAGGCGAGCAGGGCCGCGGTCAGCAGCAGGCCGAGGGCGTCCAGGGCGGCGGGGCCGCCGGTCCGGTGGTCGAAGCGGACCGCGGGGGTGGCGACGGCGGCGGCCACGGTGAGCAGCCCCGCCGCGGTGTGGGCCGCCCGCAGCCGGGCGACCAGCCGGCGCCCGTACCAGAAACCGGCCCGGACCAGCGCACTGCCGTGCACGTCCGCCTCGGCCTCATCGACACGCGCCCCATCGCCGTGGGAGCCCGCGCCGCGGCCGTGGGAGCCCGTCCCGGGGGCGTCGCCGGTCGGCTCCGAGCCGCCGGCGCGCGTACGAAAGCCGTCATCGCCCGGCCCGGATCCACCGGCGACGGACGTGTGGCCGTCGCCGATCAACCCTGGCTCACCGGCCTCCGCCCCAGGGCCCTCACCGACCGACCCCGGCCCAACGGCCCTCGCCCCGGGGTCATCGCCGACCGACCCCCGCCCGTCGGCCACCGCCCCGAGGCCACCGCCGCCCGACCCCCGCCCAACGGCCCCCGCCCCGAGGCCGTCGCCGACCGACCCCCGCCCGTCGGCTCCCGGCCCGAGGCCGTCGCCGACCGACCCCCGCCCGTCGGCTCCCGGCCCGGGGCCGCCGGTGTCCGGTCCCATGTCGGCGGACAGTGGCCGGTGGGACTCGTACGCTCGCCAGGTGCGGTGCGAGAGGTACCAGAGCAGGCCGGTCAGCGCGGCCGGCAGCGCCGCGGCGAGGGCCAGCCGGCGGCCGGGCGCGCTCCACCAGCCCCCGGGCCCGGCGGGCGCTCCGGGGGCGGCGGGTGCCAGGAAGCCCAGCCAGGAGTGGCGGCGTACGCAGGCCGGGGTCCCCGCGCACTGCCAGGCCAGCAGGTCGAGGGCCACCTCGCAGGCGGCGGCCACCAGCAGCACGGTCAGGGTGAGGGCGGAGAGCCGCACGAGGAGGCCGTAGAGCCGGACGGTACGCGGCCGGCCGGGTCCGCTGGGGCGCATCCAGTGAGCGAGGTTGACGACCATGAACGGCAGTAACAGCAGCCACAGGGCGCGGCTGCCGTCGCCGGAGGTGAGGTTGCACCAGACGTACGCCTCCCGGACCGGCCCGCGCCGGGCCCCCTTCCCGAGGTCTCCCCCGAGGTCTCTCCCGTGATCGCCCCCTGGGTCCCCCTCGGCGCCCACACCGTCCGGGGTGGGCCCGGCGTCCTCGGCGCGCCGGAAGACGGCGGCCGTGTCGTCACCGGTGACCCGGACCGTGCGCGGGTCGCCGAGCATCCTCTCGGGCGTGGTGCCGCCGACCCCGTGCACCAGCAGTTCCAGGTCGTCCCCGGACCCGACCGGCCGCCCCGCCCACCGCCCGACGACTGGGTCCTCGGCCGTCCCGGCGCCCTGGTCCTCATACGAACCGGCAGCCCGCCCTGTCTGCCGCCCGGCGGGCCGGGTCTCGTGTGGCCCGGCGGTCTGGTGCTCGTGGTGTTCCGCGGGCCGGTTCCCGTCGTGTTCCGTGGGCCGGTTCCCGTCGTGTTCCGTGGGCCGGTTCCCGTCGTGTTCCGTGGGCCGGTTCCCGTCGTGTTCCGTGGGCCGGTTCTCCTGCCGCTCCGCGCGGCGGTGCTGTGCGTGTTCCACTGTTCTCGCACTTCCCCCGTGACGCCCTGACGTCTGTGCCGTGCGCGCTTCAGGATCGCCGGTCCCGCGGCCCCGTACACCTCTCGTCACGGAATCTCCCCGATCCGTGTGACGGCGGGCGGGGCGGCCCGCGGCCCGGGCGGCGGGGGCCCGGGCCGGCAGGCGGTGGCGCAACCGGCACGGACCCGTGAAAGGATGGGACGCCCGCGCACTGCCGGACGGATTGAACTTCCTGGTCGGAGCCGGTGCGCCGGACGTGTCGGACGGTTGGCGGCGAAAGGACCGGAGCGTACGTGAGTGAGAATCAGAACCTCCTCGCGGAGCAGCGCCGCGCCCTCATCCTGGACGAGGTCCGGCGCCGGGGCGGGGTGCGGGTCAACGAGCTGACCCGCAAGCTCGGCGTCTCGGACATGACCGTGCGCCGCGATCTGGACGCGCTGGCCCGCCAGGGCATGCTGGAGAAGGTCCACGGCGGTGCGGTGCCGGTGGTCGAGGCGAGCACGCACGAGCCGGGGTTCGAGGCTAAGTCGGGACTGGAGCTGACCGCCAAGGAGGACATCGCGCGCGCCGCGGCCCGCCTGGTCGGCCCGGGGGCGGCGATCGCCCTGTCCGGTGGTACCACGACGTACGCGCTCGCCCAGCAGTTGCTGGAGGTGCCGGACCTGACCGTGGTGACGAACTCGGTGCGGGTCGCGGACGTCTTCCACGCGGCGCAGCGCACATCGGGCCAGCGGCAGGGATCGGCGACGGTGGTGCTCACCGGCGGGGTGCGTACCCCGTCGGACTCCCTGGTGGGCCCGGTGGCCGACCAGGCGATCGCCTCGCTCCACTTCGATCTGCTCTTCCTCGGCGTGCACGGAATATCGGTGGAGGCCGGCCTGTCCACACCGAACCTCGCGGAGGCCGAGACCAACCGGCGGCTGGTGCACTCCGCGCGCCGGGTCGTCGTGGTCGCCGACCACACCAAGTGGGGCACGGTGGGCCTGAGTTCCTTCGCCGCGCTGGACCAGGTGGACACGCTGGTGACCGACGCCGGCCTGCCCGCCGAGGCCCGCGCGGAGATCTCCGAGCATCTGCGGGTGGTCGTGGCGGGCGAGCCCGGGGAAGACACCACAGACATCTGAGGCACCGTCAGCTATGGTGGCCCTGCCCGGTCGACCGCGCCGCGAAAGTGGCGCAAGGGGGTTACGTCCATGGCTCGTCGTCTGCGCCCGGTGGATCTCGACTTCGTCGGGACCGCGCCCGTACGCCTGGTTTTCGCGCGGGAGATCTCCGCGTCCCCGGAGCAGGTCTTCCACGCGCTCGCCGAGGACGTGCCCGGCTGGACCCAGTGGTTCTCGGCCGTGACGCTCGCCCGGGCCACCGACGGCGGCGCCGGGCGGGAGATACGGCTCAGGGGCGGGACACGGTTCACGGAGACGGTGCTCGCGGCGAAGGCGCCCGAGGTGTACGCCTACCGCGTCGACACCACCAACGCGCCGGGCGCCCGTGCCCTGGTCGAGGAGTGGCGCCTCGCTCCCCGGGGCACCGGCACCCGGGTGCAGTGGACCTTCGCCGCCGACGGCACGGCACCGTTCCGGGTCGTCCTGGGGCTGGCCCGGGCGGGTCTGGGACGCGCCTTCCGTGACGCGGTGACGTCCCTGGACCGGCGCGTGACGCCGCGCTGATCAGCCGGCGCCGCGGGCCTGGTGCGACTCGGCCACGACCGCGGCCATGAGCTCCGCGTCCAGCACGGAGACGTCGGCCAGGCGGGAGGCGGCGGACAGCGAGTTCAGCAGCGTCTTGGTGACGCGCAGTGCCGCCGGGGGGCGGCGGACGATGGGCCGGGCCCATTCGGCGACGGCCGCGTCCAGCTCATGGGCGGGGACGACCCGCTGAAGGATGGACAGGGACTGGGCCTCCGCGGCGGTGAAGGCGCGTCCGGTCAGGACGAGTTCGCGGACGCGTGCGGCACCGACCTCGTTGATGAGGCGGGGCAGGAGGCCGCCCCAGGCGGTGGGCAGTCCGAGGGCGAGTTCGGGCAGCCGGAAGGTCGCGTCCTCGGATCCGACCCGCAGGTCGCAGGCGAGCGCGAGGGCCATGCCGGCTCCGATGACCTTGCCGTGGACGCGGGCGATGGTGACGGCCGGGTTCGTGGTCAGGGCGTCGCAGACGCGCTGGGCCTTGATCCCCGACATGCGGATGCCGCTGCCCGTGGAGTCGTGGGCGAGATGCCGGGTGAACTCGCCGCGGTCCCCGCCGAGGCAGAAGTCGTCGCCGTTCCCGCTGAGCACGACCACGCGGACGGCCGGACCCTGCCCCTGGAGGACCGCCAGCAGGTCGTCCAGCAGGGCGTCGGTGACCGTGTTGCCCTGCTCGGGGGTGTTCAGCTCGATGGTGAGGACGGGACCCTCACGGCGGGTCCGCAGGATCTGCCGTACGTCACCGGTCGGAAGGGCTCTGAGGGGGATGGCGGTCATGTCGTCACTTTCAGGGAGGTGATGCGCCGGAAGACCATCCGGTTCGCGTAGGTCGGGCGCGCGGTCGGCCGCAGGGTGGGGAATCGTTGCAGCAGCCGGGTGAGCAGCAGGCGGGCCTCCAGGCGGGCCAGGGACGTGCCGAGGCAGTAGTGGGCGCCGCCGCCGAAGGTGAGGTGGCCGCCCTTGCGGCGGATGTCGAAGACGTGGGGGTCCGGGTTGCGGCGCGGGTCGTGGTTGGCGGCGCCGTAGAGGACGTGGACGACGGTGTCCTTGGCGATGGGTACGCCGGCGAGGACGGTGTCGTCGGCGGCGAACCGGGAGTTGAGGTGGATCGGCGGGTCGTAGCGCAGCGCCTCGTCGACGGCGTCGTCGACGTGTTCGGGGTGCCGGCGCAGCCAGTCGGCCCGGGAGGGCTCCTGGGTCAGCAGCCACACGGCGTTGGCCAGCAGGGTCGCGGTGGTCTCCAGGGAGGCGATGGTGATGAACATCGTCAGGTCGTAGAGCATCTGGTCCGCCGCGGCGCGGTCACCGGGGAACTGCGCGTCCCAGTAGCGGATCCAGCCGCTGAGGACATCGTTGCCGGGGCGGGCGCGCCGGTCGGCGACGAAGCCGGTGAAGAAGGCCTTCATCTCCACGGTGGCCTCGGCCGAGACCGCCAGTTCGCTCTTGGTGGGGAGCAGCTCCTGGGCGTGGACCTGCCGGTGGGTGAAGTCCAGGATGTGCGGGAAGTGCTCGTCCGGGATGCCGAGCCAGTGACCCACGGTGTGGATCGGCAGCTGGTCGCCGACCGTGGTGGCGAAGTCGGCCTCGCCGTGGCGGCGCAGCTCCAGGTCGAGGCGGTCCAGGAGCCGGGAGACCTGGGCGTCGATCCCCGGCCCCATGGCCTCCAGGGTGCCGCGGTCGAAGAGGTTGCCCAGGGCGCGGCGCTGGAAGGTGTGCGTGGGCGGGTTGAGGCGGGAGAGCGTCCGCGTCATCTCCCGCGTCGCCGGGTCCTGCCAGCGTGCCGCGTCGGGCCTGCGCTCCTGCCATGCGAAGTCCGGTACGAGCCAGTTCCGGCCGCGCAGGATCTGGTTACAGGCGTCGAATCCCGTCACGAAGTACCCGCCCCAGGGAGCGGGCACCACTTCGCCCAGTGCGCGCAGTTCGTCCCAGACGGGGAGGGGGTTGGCCTGTCCCTCCTCGGAACGGAGCCTGCGCAGCGAGGGGATGACGGCTCGGCGGTCGGTGGTGATACCGCGTATGACGCCAACGGCGGTCACGCAAAGCTCCTTTGTGGCGGGGCGCTACCGATACCGCCGGAACCTACCCTTCCCCCCTCCTTGGTCATGCGCCTGACAGTGTTGCTCCCGTCACACACGGCACATCAGACCCGGAAAATGTCCAAAAACGTGCTCCAGAAGCCCTTCTTCCTGGCTGGTTCCTGACGTGCGGCGGCGGCCGGAGCCGTGCGCGCCGGCTGCTCCGCCGCCGCGGGGACGGCCCTGTTCTGCAACGCGGCGACCATGCGGGTCGCCGGCGTCGGGCTGAACGCCACGGGCAGCGTGGCCAGTGCCCGGTGGAACGGCCCCGGCCGCCATTCCAGCTCCTTCTCGTGGACGGCCAGCGTCAGGTCGGGCAGGGCGTTGAGGATCTTCTCGATCGCGGTGACGGCGATGACCTGCGCCGGGTCCTTGGCCGGGCAGGCGTGCGGGCCGGCCCCCCATGCCAGGTGGGCGCCCTTGCTGCGGGTCCGGCGGGCCTCGGCGAGCGCGGGGTCGCTGTTGGCCGCGGCGAAGCTGATGACGACCGGCGTGTTGGCCTCGGCCACCACTCCGCCGAGGTCCACGTCCTGGACCGGGTAGTGGGTGGCGTAGTTGGCGATCGGCGTCTGGTCCCACAGCACGTGATCGATCGCCTCCTCGATCAGCATCCCGGAGTCGCGCCCGCCGGCGCCGGGGGCCAGCAGCAGGAGCAGCGCGTTGCCGATGAGGTTGCGCTCGGGTTCCACGCCCGCGCCCATCAGCATGACCAGCTGGTCCTTGAGTTCCTCGTCGGTGAGTCCCGCGGGGTGCTGGATCAGCCAGGAGGTGACGTCGTCGCCGGGCCGGCGCCGCTTGAGGGCGATCAGTTCCATGAGGCAGGCGGTGAGTTCCTCGTTGGCGCGCAGGGCGTCCTTGCCGTCGAAGATCGCCGACATGGAGCTGGTGAGGGTGTCACCGATGTCCGCCGGGCAGCCGAAGAGCTTGT
This sequence comes from Streptomyces musisoli, assembly GCF_016741855.1. Classification (GTDB taxonomy): domain Bacteria; phylum Actinomycetota; class Actinomycetes; order Streptomycetales; family Streptomycetaceae; genus Streptomyces; species Streptomyces musisoli. The sequence goes on from NZ_JAERRH010000006.1 coordinate 310,493, forward strand.
TGAACAGCAGCAGCGGCAGCAGCTTGGCGTAGTCGTTCAGCAGGTCAGCCCGGCCCCGCTCGCTGAACTGGTCGATGAGGTAGTCGGCGATGGGCTCGACGTCCCGGCGGATCCGGGTGATGTTGAGCCGGGCGAGGCTGTCCGTGACGGCCTTGCGCAGCCGCAGGTGCACGGCACCGTCGGTGAACAGGCAGTTGGGCCGGTACATCATCATCGGCAGCACCGGGTGGTCCAGCCCGATCCGCCCTTCGTTCAGCGCCTTCCAGCGGCGGGCGTCCCGGGCGAAGAGCGTGGAGTTCTGGAGCACGCGCAGCGCCGTCTCGTGGCCGACGACCAGGGTGGCGTCGATGCCGGGGGCGAGTTCGACCGGCCCGGCCGGACCGTGGGCGCGCAACCGGTCGTAGACCTGGTGGGGGTCGGCGGCGAACGCGGTGTCGTGCATCGGGCATCTGGCCCCGGTGGGGGCGGGGGCTGACTGGGGGTCCATGAGGTTCCTTCTGCTGGCTCCGGGCCGTAGGTCCGGGCGGATGGGCGTGTCAGGCGGCTCGGGTGAGCAGGTGACGCACGAGCGCGATCAGCGCGTGGGCGGAGGACTGCCGGTCACGCGCGTCGCAGTAGACGACGGGGGTGTCGGGGAGCAGGTCGAGCGCCTCGCGCACCTCCGCCTCCTCGTACACCGTGCCCGGCGCGAAGCCGTTGACCGCGATGGCGTACTCCAGGCCGTACCGCTCGACGAGGTCGATGACGGGGAAGGTCTCCTCCAGCCGTCCGGGATCGACCAGCAGCAGCGCCCCCAGCGCGCCACGGGCCATGTCCTCCCACAGCTGCATGAAACGCTGCTGCCCGGGGGTGCCGAACAGGTACAGCACGAGGTCGTCGCTGAGTGTCAGACGGCCGAAGTCCAGCGCCACGGTGGTGGTGGTCTTCTCCGTCACGCCCCTGAGGTCGTCCACGTGGAGGGACGCCTGCGTCATCTTCTCCTCGGTGCGCAGCGGGGTGATCTCCGAGAGCGAGCCGATGAAGGTCGTCTTGCCCACGGCGAAGTGCCCGACGACCAGGATCTTGGCGGCATTGGTCACCGCGCTGGAGACGTATATGGATCCAGGGGCCGTCTCAGCCGATGAGGGATTGGAGTCCATTCAGAACCTTCTCGAGGGTCGCTCTGTCAACGTTCTGAGCCCTTGGCGGCTCGGCGCGGCGCAGGAGGTGTCCCTGCTCGAATAAGTCGGTCAGCAGCAGCCGGGCCACCCCCACCGGCAGTCCCACGTGTCCGGCCACCTCGGCGACCGACAGGTAGCCGCCCGCACACAGGTTCCAGATGGCCATCACCTCGGGACCGGCTCCCAGCGGACGGATCCGCTCGGGAGCCAGCGTGACCAGGGTGTGCAGCGCCAGGTCGTCCGCGTCCGGCAGCGTGCGGCCGCCGGTGATGACGTAGGAGCGGACGAAATCACTGGTGACAGAGGCTTCCTCACCCGGCGTCGTCATGCGTGCGCACCGCTGTCCGTGCGCGGTGCCACACTCATCGCTTTGCTCAGGGAGACCACCGTCTTCTGCATGCGGAAGGACATGGCCTCCATGTCGACGTCCAGCGCGGCCGAGACGGCGAGGTACGCGCCCTGGCCCGCGGCGATCAGGAAGATCCAGCCGCCGTCGTACTCCAGCAGGGTCTGCTTCCAGATGCCGTGTCCCGCTCCCACGAACCCCGCGACGGCACGGCTCAGCGACTGCATGGAACTCATCGCGGCGGCGTTCGTCTCCGCGTCGTCCCGCCCGATGTCGTCCGAGCGCTGCAACAGCAGGCCGTCACCCGAGACGAGGACGGCGTGCCGGGCTCCGCGCACCTCGAGCACGTCGTTCAGCACCCAGGACAGGTCGGTCTTCACTTGTCGTCAGATCCTTCCGTGGTGTTCGTGGTGCGACCGAGCTGAGTTCCGCGCGCGAATGCCCCGAGCCGTGACGCCGTCACCTCGCTGACCGGCTGGGGCGTCCCCTCCTGACCGGCGGCGTCGAGGGCGGGGACCACCGTGACGGAGCCGTTGCGGCGCCGGCGCTTGGGCAGCCCGCCCGAGGTGGTTCCCACCACGTGCGAGGGGCCCACGACCGGGACCGGCGCGAGGCGCTGGGGCGCGGCCTCCGCGCCCGCGGTGTCGTGGGCGTCGACAGCCGGGGAAGGAGCATCGGCCGCGAGGAGGCTTTCGGGCACACGAATCACTGCACGCACTCCGCCATAGGGGGATACGGAGCCGACGGAGACGGCGAAGCCGTAGCGGGCGGCGAGCATGCCGCACACGGCGAAGCCGAACCGCGGCGGATCGCCGAGCCCGGTGATGTCGACGGGACCGTCCACGGACAGCAGGGACGCCGCCCGGTCCTTGGTCTCCTGGTCCATGCCGAGGCCGGCGTCGTCCACGATGAAACACAAACCGGTCGGTACGGTCTGGATGTTGACCTCGACCGGCGTTCCGGGCGCACTGTAGTTCGTCGCGTTGTCCAGCAGTTCGGCCAGCACGACGGCCACCGGCTCGACCGCCTTGCCGACGAGCGAGACGTTCACCTGCGAGTGGACGCTGACCCGGTTGAAGTCCCTGATCCTGCCCTGGGCGCTGCGGGCGACGTCGTAGACCGTGGCGGCGCCGTCGCGCCTGCCCAGCCAGCCGCCGCACAGCACGGAGATGCCCTTGGCGCGGCGGCCGAACTGGCTGCCGGTGTGGTCGACCGTCATCAGGTCGCCCAGGACGTCCGTGGTGTCGCCGTACTTCTTCAGCAGGTCGTCGAGGAGCACCTGCTGCTCCTCGGCGAGGGACTGGAGCGTTCCCATGGCGGACTTCAGCACCGCCTTGGTCGCCGCCTCCGCGTCCGCGCGTACGTCGGCCAGGTCCCGCTGATGCTGTGCGGTCAGCGCGGCGATGTGCGTGTGGAGCTGGCCGACGTCGCCGCGGGCCTCTCCCAGTCCTGTCTCCAGGTCCTTCCTCGTTCTTCGGAGAGCCATGTTGGTCCTCCGGGCCCGCATCACCGCGACGACCGCAGCGATGAGCACCACCAGCAAGATCCACAGCAGTGGATCCGTGGTCAATGACGTCATGAGACTCTCTTCAAGTCGCATCGCGCCAGGAGCATGAGAGCGCGATGGTGCCTTTGACTGTCCCCCAGACGCGTTCGTGACACGCCGTCAGCCCACTGAAAAGTGTGATGATCTTATCAGTCGTACAGACACAACCAGCTTGCACCGAGCCTCACTTGAGACGTCACGAAACCCACACACCCCCGTCACCCGCCCGTCGGGCGGCCGCTGCCGGGAGTGCGGGGCCGGCTCAGCGCGGCCACACCCCCGTGGCCAGGAAAGAGTCGATCGCCGCCGCGTACGGCGCGATGTCCAGGCCCTGCTCCGCGAGCCAGGCGTCCGAGTAGTACTTGTCCAGGTACCGGTCCCCCGGGTCGCACAGCAGGGTCACGACACTGCCCGTACGCCCCTCGGCCACCATCTCGGCGACGATCTTCAGCGCGCTCCACAGTCCGGTGCCCGTGGAGCCGCCCGCCTTGCGGCCGATGGCCCCCTCCAGCGCCCGCACCGCGGCGACGCTGGCCGCGTCCGGCACCTTCATCATCCGGTCGATCGCGCCGGGCACGAAGCTCGGCTCCATGCGCGGCCGGCCGATGCCCTCGATCCGGGAGCCGCAGTCGCAGGTGACGTCCGGGTCGCCGGCGGTCCAGCCCTCGAAGAAACAGGAGTTGTCCGGATCGGCCACACAGATCCGGGTGTCGTACTGCATGTAGTGGACATAGCGGGCGAGGGTGGCGGAGGTGCCGCCGGTGCCCGCCGTGGCGACGATCCAGGCCGGCTCCGGGAACCGCTCCAACTGGAGCTGACGGAAGATGGATTCGGCGATGTTGTTGTTGCCGCGCCAGTCCGTGGCCCGCTCGGCGTAGGTGAACTGGTCCATGTAGTGGCCGCCGGTCTCCACCGCGAGGCGGGCGGACTCCTCGTACATCTTCCGGGAGTCGTCCACGAAGTGGCACCGGCCGCCGTGGAACTCAATGAGGCGGATCTTCTCGGCGCTGGTCGTGCGCGGCATCACCGCGATGAAGGGCACGCCGATCAGCTTGGCGAAGTAGGCCTCGGACACCGCCGTCGAGCCGCTGGACGCCTCGATGACCGGGCGGTCCGGCCGGATCCAGCCATTGCACAGGCCGTAGAGGAACAGGGAACGGGCGAGCCGGTGCTTGAGGCTGCCGGTCGGATGGGTGGACTCGTCCTTCAGATAGAGGTCGATACCCCAGCGCTCGGGCAGCGGGAAGCGCAGCAGGTGGGTGTCCGCCGATCTGTTGGCGTCGGCCTGAACCTTGCGAACGGCTTCTTTCAGCCATGCGCGGTACGCGGGATCACTGCGGTCGACGTCGAGAGTGGCGCCGGTCCTGGTCTGGGGAGTGGTGCTCACGGAGGGGCTCCTTACGCTCGTCGCCGACGGCGCCTCACGCGGGCCGGCAGATCGAGCATAGGCACCTTTCCCACGCCTTCCCACCTGCATAAACGCATCTTTGAGCCATTCAAAGGACTACTGGGGCACGCACGTGCGAGCCCCCTGGGGGCGCATGGGCGGAAGTGCTCCGGGCGCCTGTCACGGGCGCCCCGCGTGTACTGGTGCTTCACGCCGCGCCGGGGCAGACTGCACGCGACGGGACGACCTGTCCCGAACGGGCGCGCACACGGAAACACGGAAACACGGGAACACCCGCGAGGGGGCGGCGAGACATGGCGGAGCCGGAGTTCACTGCCACAGGCGTGCGAATCGGCAAACGCCTGCGTTCGCTCACCCGGGCCGGACAGGTCCGGATCAGCGACGGCAGGCTGCAGCTGCTCAACAGCTACGGCAGCGAGATCGACAGCGCGCCGGTGCAGGCGGTGCGCGCCTCCACGCCGTGGTTCGTGCCGGACGACCGCGCGCTGGCCGACGTCAACGGCACGCGGTACCTGCTGACGCTGGGCGAGCACGACCCCGCCCCCGGCCGGCCGGGGGCGCCCGCCGCCCGGCGGTTCGTCGAGGCGGTCCGCCGGGCGGCGGGAGGCGGCGGCTGAGCGACGCGCCGTCGCGGCGAGTTGCGGGAGCGCATCCGCTGCGTCACGCTGGTCTCACGTCACTCTGGGTTTACCGGCGATAACGCTGCGAACCAGCCCGCCGGCCACGACAGCAGGCGGACGTTTGGACGCAAGCACCCTGCTGGATCCGTTGTTCTCCGTGTTTATTCCGGTCCCTCCGGACCTCACATCGGGGAGTCGCAGCCGTGATCAGTCACCCAAGCAGGCACTGCACGGTGGAGCTCCAAGCCCTGCCGTCGCGGATCGGCCAGGTCCGCAGAATCGTATCTGCGCAGTTGCGCTACTGGCATCTGGACCCCTTGATAGACCGGGCCGCGCTCGGTGTGACGGAGCTGTTGAGCAACGTCCACCGGCATGCCAGGCCCGACAAGTCGTGCACCGTCGAACTGGAGTTGCTGCCGGACCGGCTCACGGTCTCGGTACGCGACCACGATCCCCGTCTTCCGGTACCGGCCGACGCCGCGGCCGCGCCGGACGCCACGCCCCTGGCCACGTGCGGACGGGGCCTGGCGATGGTGGCCGCGGTGAGCGAGAGCTGGGGCGCGCGGCCGGACGGCGAGAACGGCAAGGTCGTGTGGTTCACGCTGCCGGCCCCCGCGGCGGCCCCCGGCCGTCCGGCCCGGTCGCCGCGGGGCGCGGCGAGGCCGGCAACCACGCCCGCGCCCGTCACGGCAGGGGCCGTGGCGTCGGCGGGGGCCTCGGTAGCGGCGGGCGTCCCGGCGGGGACCGCTGTACCGCCGGGCGCTGTCCGCCCGGGAGCCCCGGTGCCCGCCGGCGCCCAGGTTCCGGCCGTGGCCGTGGTGAACGCGGCTTCCGCGCCCGCCTCGGCCCCCATGCCCGCCGCGGGGCCCGCCTCCCCCGCGGCCGGGGCACCGGCTCCCGCCCGGTCCGCCGTCTCCGGCTGACCGGGCGGGGACCACCCCCGCAGCGAAGGCGAACTGCACGGCGGTGTCGCCGCCGCCGTACACCGTCACGGCGTCCGTCACGCGGCCGCGGTCCCTTCCGCGGTCGCCGTGGTCATGCCGCACCGCCCTTGCCCATGCGGCCGAACTGCTCCTCCAGGACGGACAGGCGGCGCCAGTACTCGTCCTCGTCGATCTCTCCTGAGGCGAAGCGGCGGCCGAGGACCGCGAGCGGCGAGTCGCCCGCCGGACGTCCCGCGTCCACCGGCCGCCAGGGGCCGCCGCGCCCGCGCCAGGCGGTGCGGCGCAGGACGGTGACGGCGCCGATCACGACGGCCGCCCAGATCAGCGGGAAGAACAGGATCCACGGGCCGGGCCCGCCGTCCCAGTTGGCCAGGGTCTGCATCTCGGGTCATCTCCCTCGTCGGTTCGGGTCTTCGGGTGATGTTCCGAGGCTCCCTCCGGCAGGGGGTCCGGGTCGTCGTGCGGCCGGCGGCACCACGCGTACCGCCCGGGGAGTACGGCGCCGTGGCACGGCTGCTCCCGTGGACGCACCGCGGGCCGGCGACGCACGGACTGGCGCTCTGTAACTACTAGTATGTACAGTAAGGGCATGAGCACCTCGGAACGACTGATCGAATCGACCCGCGAGCTGCTGTGGGAGCGCGGGTACGTGGGCACCAGCCCCAAGGCGATCCTGGAGCGCGCGGGGGCCGGCCAGGGCAGCATGTACCACCACTTCAAGGGCAAGCCCGATCTCGCCCTGGCCGCGATCCGGCGCACCGCCGAGGAACTGCGGGCCACCGCCGAGGCCGTTCTCGGCGGTCCGGGCACGCCGTACGAGCGCATCGAGGCGTACCTGCTGCGCGAGCGTGACGTGCTGCGGGGCTGCCCGGTCGGCCGGCTCACCATGGACCCGGACGTGATCGCGAGCGAGGAGCTGCGCGCACCGGTCGACGAGACGATCGCCGCCATCCGCGGGCGGATCGCGGACATCGTCGAAGAGGGCAAGCGGCGGGGGCAGTTCGCGCCCGGCCTCGACGGCGAGGAGATCGCCGCCGCCGTCCTCGCGACCGTGCAGGGCGGCTACGTCCTGGCCCGCGCCTCCGGATCCCCCGCCGCTTTCGACGCCGGCGTACGCGGCCTGCTCTCCCTGCTCGCGCCGCCGGCCCCAGGACAGGAGAACTGACTCAGTGCACATCACCAGACGGCGTCCCGACACCCGGCAGGGCCCGGCGGAGAACTTCACCGGCACGGTCTGGCTGGACGAGATAGCCGCTCCCGCCGCGCCGTCCCGGCTGCGCATGTTCAACGTCCACTTCGCACCCGGTGCGCACACGGCCTGGCACCGGCACCCGCACGGGCAGGTGCTGCACGTCCTGGAGGGCGAGGGGCTGGTGCAGCGCCGGGGCGGTGAGGTGGAGGAGATCCGGGCGGGCGACACGGTGTGGATCGAGCCGGACGAATGGCACTGGCACGGCGCCGGTCCCCGCACCTTCATGACCCACCTGGCGGTCGTGGAGGCCGCCGCGGACGGCACCACCGTGGACTGGGGCCGCCATGTCCGCGCCGACGGCCGCCCCGTCTCCGCCCGGCCCGCCTGAACACGCCCGCCACGACGGAAGGAACCCCGATGCACGCCTTGCAGTACGAGTCGACCCTCCCGGCCGACTACGACATGGGCATCATCCGCGCGCGGGTGGCCCGCGTCAGCCCCCTGCTGGAGGACTGGGAGGGCCTCGGCTTCAAGAGCTACCTGGTACGCGAACGCGGGGTGCACGGCTCCCCGGTGAACCAGTACGCGCCGTTCTACCTGTGGAACACCGTCGAGGGCATGAACCGCTTCCTGTGGGGCGGCGCCTTTCAGGGGCTCGTCGACGACTTCGGCAGGCCAGCGGTGCGGCAGTGGACCGGCCTCGGATATGCCGAGGGCGGCGGCACGCGGCCCGCGTTCGCCGTCCGGCGGCGCCGGCCCGTGCCGGAGGGGGTCGAGCTGACGGCCCTGATGGAGGACGCGGTGGCCGAGGCGGAGGGCCTGGCCGCGCGGGACGGTGCCGTGCTCGCGGCGGCGGCCGTGGACCCGCACCGCTGGGAGCTGGTGCACTTCTCCCTCTGGGAGCACGACTCCCCCGAGGCCGACGGGGACGTCTTCGAGGTGCTGCACCTGTCCGCACCCGGCCGCGACCGGCTCCCGCGTGGACGGCAGTGGTGACACACGTCCGTACCGTGCTCGGCGACGTCAGGCCCGGCGAACTGGGCGTGTGCGACGCGCACGACCATCTCTTCCTGCGCAGCCCGCAGCTGCCGGGGCAGGAGCTGGACGACGTCCGTGCCGCGCGGGCCGAGCTGGCGGCGTTCCGCGCGGCGGGCGGAGCGGCCGTCGTGCAGTGGACGCCGTACGGCATGGGACGGCGGGCCGGGGATCTGGCGGCCCTGTCCCGGGCGACCGGGGTGCGGATCGTCTGCGCCACCGGGCTGCACCAAGCGGCGCACTACGACGCGGAGCCGCTCGGCCGGCTGCGCGGCGGACGGCTGGCCGGGCTGTTCGTCTCCGAGCTGACCGAGGGCATCGGGACGACCGGGGTGCGGGCCGGTCTGATCAAGGTGGCGGGCGGCTTCCACGGGCTGGACGCGCACGCCCGCTGGACGATGGCGGCGGCGGCCGAGGCGCACCATGCCACCGGCGCGCCCATCGCCGTCCACCTGGAGCTGGGCACCGGTGCGCTGGACGTACTGGACCTGCTGTGCGGTGAGTTGGGCGTGCCCGGCCGGCGTGTGATCCTGGGGCACCTGAACCGCTCCCCCGATCCGGTCGTGCACCGTCAGGCCGCCGCTTCGGGCTGCTGGCTGGCCTTCGACGGGCCGTCCCGCGCCCACCACGCCACCGACTGGCGGATGCCGGAGGCCGTACGGGCGCTGGCGGAGGCGGGGTTCGGCGACCGGCTGCTGCTCGGCGGGGACACGGTGGTCGCCGGGGCCCGCTCGGTCGACGGCGGGCCCGGGATGCCGTACCTGCTGCGCCGGGTGCGGCAGCGGCTGGCGCAGGAGGTGGGCGCGGAGCTGGCGGACCTCGTGCTCGGCGGGCACCCGGGGCGGGCGTTCGGGACCGACTGGACGTGAGCACGCCGCCGCGGCCCGATCGTGCGGATACCTGTCCCGCCGGACGGTTACGTCGCCGCGTCTGATCAGGAGGATGAGGGCACAAGACCGACGACCGTTCCCCGGAAGGACGAAAGACCATGGCACTGGAGATGCGCACCCGCTGCGAGCGCTGTGAGACCGCCCCGCTGTCACCGGACGGCCCCGCCCTCATCTGCTCGTACGAGTGCACGTTCTGCGATGCGTGCGGAGCGGCCCTGGGCCGGCTCTGTCCCAACTGCGGGGGTGAACTGGTGGCGAGGCCACGGCGTGCGGGGTGAGGCGCTGGACCCGTCCGAAATGAAGTGATCGAAGGCCGGTCGGGCACCTAGCCTGACCGGCATGAACTTACCCGTGTATCCCCCCAAACCCGTGCCCGGCGACCGGATAGCGGTCCTCTCGCCCGCCTCCGGTCTGGCGGGGCTGCTTCCCCTCCCCTACGAACTGGGGCTCAAACGCCTGCGCGAGGACTTCGGCCTCCAACCGGTGGAGTACCCCACCACTCGCAAGACGGGGTCCGCCCCCGAGGAGCGCGCCGCCGACATCCACGCCGCGTTCGCCGATCCGACGATCAAGGCGGTGATGGCCACCATCGGCGGCGACGACCAGATCACCGTGCTGCCGTACCTGGACCGCGAGCTGATCCGCGCCAACCCCAAGCCGTTCTTCGGCTACAGCGACAACACCAATCTGCTGGCCGTCCTGTACAACCTCGGCATCGTCGCCTACCACGGCGCCTGCCTGATGACCGAGATCGGGCGCCCGTACGCGCTGCACCCCCTGACCGCCGACTCGGTCCGCGCGGCCCTGTTCACGTCGGGCCCCTACGAACTCCGTTGCGCCGAGCGGTACCGCGACACCGACCGCGACTGGGCCGACCCGGCCACCTTCGGCACGGAGCCGGACGCCCAGCCGGCCGGCGGCTGGACCTGGCACCGGCCCGACCGGGTCGTCGAGGGGCGCGCCTGGGGAGGCAACCTGGAGATCCTCTCGTGGCTGCTGATGGCCGACCGGGAGGTCGAACGCGATCCCGCGGCCTACGACGGCGGCGTGCTGTTCCTGGAGACGTCGGAGGAGCTGCCGAGCGGGGAGGAGGTCTTCCGGATCCTGCGCAACATGGGCGAACGGGGCCTGCTGGAGCGCTTCCCGGCCCTGCTGATGGGCCGCGCCAAGGCGTGGTCGTTCCAGCGGCCGAACGACGCGGACGCCAAGCGGCGCTACACCGCCGAGCAGCGTGAGGCGGTGCTTCGTGCGCTGGCCGCTTATGCCCCGCGGACCATGGCGGTCCTCGACGTGGACCTCGGGCACACCGATCCCCAACTCGTGATCCCCTACGGCGGATCGGTCACCGTGGACGGCCCGGGGCGACGGATCACGGTGACGTACTGACGGCTTTGGGCGTCACCCGGGGCGCCGGGCGGTCGGGGCCTCACGGGCAGCCGGTAACCGGCAGGGGACTGCGAGAGCTGGGACGAGAGGGAGACACAGTGGAACGCATCGGGATCATCGGTGTGGGCGAGATCGGCCGGGCCGTCGTGGAGGGCCTGAGCGACGGCGTCGAGGAGCCGCCGGAGATCCTTCTCTCGCCGCGCGGCGCGCGCACGGCCGCCGAGCTGGCCGGGCGGTATCCGAACGTGCGGGTCCGGGCCGGCAACCAGGACGTGGTGGACGGCTCCGACGTGGTGATCGTCGCCGTCCGCCCGCAGGACCGCGCCGAGGCGCTCGACGCGCTCCTCGTCGGCCTCGGGCGGCCCGGCCGGCCGTCGTAGCGGGGCCGGTCCGGTCCTGGGGAAGGTCTCAGCCGCTCTCGGCCAGCGCGGCCAGCGGGTCGTCCAGTACCGGCTGCCAGGCCAGTTCCGCCGCTCCTACCAGGCTGTTGTGGTCCAGGGTGCACGGCAGGATGGGCACGCCGCCGCTCTGGCCCCACAGGCTTCGGCCGGCCACCACCGCGCGCAGCCGGCCGGGGTCCGCGTTCAGCAGGGTGCGGTGGAGGCCGCCGAGGATGATGCGGTCCGGGTTCAGGATGTTGACCAGGCCGGCCAGGCCGAGACCGAGGCGGTCGATGAGCGCTTCGGCGGCCCGGCGGACGGCCGGGTCGTCGTACCGGGTGCGCAGCAGGTCGCCGGCCTGCTGGAGCAGCGACACCTCGGGACCGGGCTCGCGGCCGGCCTCCACCAGCAGGGCCAGCGGGTCCGCCTCCACGTCCAGGCAGCCGCGGCTGCCGCAGTGGCAGGGGCGGCCCTCGGGGTTGACCGTGAGGTGGCCGACCTCCAGCGCGAGGCCCGAACTGCCGGTGTGCAGACGGCCGTCGAGGACGAGCGCGCCCCCGACGCCCCGGTGCCCGGTGGCCACGCACAGCAGGTCGCGCGCGCCCCGGCCGGCGCCGTGCCGGTGCTCGGCGAGCGCGGCGAGGTTGACATCGTTACCCGTGAACGCGGGTCCACCGATGCCGGCGGCGCGCACGCACTCGGCGAAGGTCCGCCGGACGGGCGCGCCGACGGGCCAGGCCAGGTGCAGCGGGTTGAGGGCGAGACCGTCGGGTTCGGCGACGGCGGACGGCACGGCGAGCCCGGCGCCGACACAGCGCCGTCCGGTGCTGCGCAGCAGTTCCGCGCCCGCCTCGACCACGGAGCCGAGCACCTTGGCCGGGTCGGCGTCGACGGTCTCGCAGCCGGGCGCGGTCGCCACGATCCGCCCGCCGAGTCCGACCAGCGCGGCGCGGAAGCCGTCGGCGTGGACCTGTGCCGCGAGGACCACCGGTCCGTCCTCGGCCACCTCCAGCCGGTGCGAGGGGCGCCCCTGGGAGCCGGCCCCGGAGCCGGGACGGGCGTCCACCCGGATCAGGCCCAGCGCCTCCAGTTCGGCGGCCACCGCGCCGGCCGTCGCCCGGGTGACGCCGAGTTCGGCGGTGAGCACGGCCCGGGTCGGCGCACGTCCGGTGTGCACCAGCTCCAGCGCGGGCCCCAGTGCCCCGCGTCCCCGGTCCAGCCGCGCCCTCGAGGTGGTCCTCTCCCCCGCTGCCCGGGGTTCCGCCTTGCCGCTCATGAGGGCGAGTCTCCCATGATCCGCACCCGGGGTGGCCCGTGGCTCCGCCTACAGGCCGCTCACCCGCAGGGTGATGTTCAGCCGCCCGGCGAGGCCCAGCCAGGCCGGCGCCGTGCCCGGGCGGACGCGCGGCACACCGTGGTAGGCGAGCCGCGACGGGCCGCCGAAGACGAACAGGTCGCCGCTGCGCAGTTCCACGTCGGTGTACGGCTTCGCGCGGGTCCCGGTGTTCCCGAAGCGGAACACGCAGGTGTCGCCGAGGCTCAGGGAGACCACCGGGGCGTCCGCCTGTTCGTCGCCGTCGCGGTGCATGCCCATGCGGGCGTCGCCGTCGTAGAAGTTGATCAGCGCGATGTCGTACGGCGGGGCCGCGGCGGCGGGCGGGCCCAGCGCGTCGGTCACCGCGCGCCGGCCCAGCTCGCCGAGCCAGCCCGGGAAGGGCTTCACGGGGCTGCCGTCGCCGTCGACGACGGTGCGGGCGTAGGCGTACGGGTACCAGTGCCAGCCGAGGCAGACCTGGCGGGCGGTCATCGTGCCGCCGCCCGGGGTGCGGACCGTGCGCAGTCCGGCGGGGGGCCGCGCCCATTCCCGGCAGGCGTCCAGCAGGGCGCGCTGCCGCCCGGGGTCCAGCCAGTCCGGGACGTGCACGGCGCCCGGCGCGACCTCCGCGCGCTCCCGGCCGAACAGCTCGTCCTCCATGCCCCCATCCTGCCCCACGGCCCCTGATCTGCGGCTCCGCTAGCCTGGACGCACGATGAGCGACCGTATGACGACACCGTGGGGCGAGGTCGAGCTGACCCGCTTCCCCGAGGATCCCCGCGACCGGCTGCGTGCCTGGGACGCCTCCGACGCGTACCTGCTGCGCCACCTCGCCGAGGAGAAGGTGCCGCTCACGGGCACGGTCGTGGTGGTCGGGGACCGCTGGGGGGCGCTGGTCACCGCGCTGGCGGAGCACCGGCCGGCGCAGATCACGGATTCCTTCCTCGGTCAGGAGGCGACCCGGGCGAACCTGGCGCGGGCCGGCGTGGAGCCGGGTGCCGTACGGCTGCTCACCACGCAGGACCCGCCCCCGGAGCGGGTGGACGTGCTGCTGGTGCGGGTGCCCAAGAGCCTCGCGCTGCTGGAGGACCAGCTGCTGCGGCTGGCGCCCGCCGTGCACGCGGACACGGTCGTGGTCGGCACCGGGATGGTGAAGGAGATCCACACCTCGACGCTCCAGCTGTTCGAGCGGATCCTCGGGCCGACCCGGACCTCGCGGGCACAGCAGAAGGCCCGGCTGATCTTCTGCACCCCGGACCCGTCGCTGGAGCGGCCCGCCAACCCGTGGCCGTACAGCTACGCCCTGCCGGACGGTGTCGGCGCGGTGTCGGGGCACACGGTGGTCAACCACGCGGGCGTGTTCTGCGCCGAGCGGCTGGACATCGGCACCCGCTTCCTCCTCGGCCATCTGCCCGCGCCGGGCGCCGGGCGTGTGGTGGACCTGGGCTGCGGCAACGGCGTGGTCGGTACGGCGGTCGCGCTGGCCGATCCGACGGCGGAGGTGCTGTTCGTGGACGAGTCGTTCCAGGCGGTGGCCTCGGCCGAGGCGACGTACAAGGCGAACGGGGTGCCGGGACACGCCGAGTTCCGGGTCGGGGACGGGCTGGCGGGGGTCGCGCCCGGCAGTGTGGACCTGGTTCTGAACAACCCGCCGTTCCACTCCCACCAGGCGACCACGGACGCGACGGCGTGGCGGATGTTCACCGGGGCGAAGCGTGCGCTGCGGCCGGGCGGCGAGCTGTGGGTGATCGGCAACCGGCACCTCGGCTACCACGTGAAGCTGAAGCGGTTGTTCGGGAACAGCCGACTCGTGGCGAGCGATCCGAAGTTCGTCGTCCTGAAGGCCGTCAAGAGGGGTTAGCGCGAGCCCGTCGCCGGCTGCGCGCGGCCCGGAGGCACCGGTGGGGGATCGGGGGACGAAGGCTTCGACGGCCGGCGCGGCCCGGAGGCCACGGAGGTGAGGCGCGGGCCGGCGGGGCGGACCGCGGGCTCGTCAGCGTGCGCGGCCCGGGTGCTCGGTGGGGCGGGCGCAGGCCGGAGGTTCCGCTGTGGGGTGAGCCCCGGGGCCTGGAACGGCCTGGTCCGGCGCAGCCGCTCGGTGCGCCGGGCACCGTGGCGACCGGGTACGGCGGCGTGCCGGTGCCCGGTCTCGGTGGCGGGGATCAGGCAGGGGTGCGGGAGAGGACGCCGATGATCCGGGTCACCTCGTGCGCCATCGCCTCCCGGCCGACGCTGAGGTACTTCCGTGAGTCGACGGCGTCCGGACGGGCGGCGAGGAACGCCCGGATCGCCCCGGTCATGGCGATGTTGAGGGCGGTGCCGACGTTGACCTTCGCGATGCCGCCGCCGACCGCCGCGACCAGTCCGTCGTCCGGCACCCCCGACGAGCCGTGCAGGACGAGCGGCACGGTCAGCGCGGCGGTCAGCCGCCGGAGCAGTCCGTGGTCGAGTTCGGCGGTGCGGGTGGTCATGGCGTGCGCACTGCCGATGGCGACGGCCAGGCCGTCGACACCGGTGCGGGCGACGAAGTCCCGCGCGCGGCCCGGGTCGGTACGGGCGCCGGGCGCGTGCGCGTCGAGCGGCGGCCGGCCGTCCTTGCCGCCGATCTGTCCCAGCTCGGCCTCGATCCACAGCCCTTGGCCGTGCGCCCAGTCGGCGGCGACCCGGGTGGCGGCGAGGTTGTCGGTGTAGGACAGACGGGCCGCGTCGTACATGACCGAGCTGAACCCGGCGTCGGGCGCCTGGCGCAGCAGGTCGTCGCTCTGCACGTGGTCCAGGTGCAACGCGACCTGTACGTCGGCTCGTTCGGCGGCGGCGACGGCGGCGCGGGCCAGCGGCAGGAGCCGTCCGTAGCGGTACTTGACGGCGTTCTCGCTGACTTGGAGGACCACGGGTGAGCCGGCCGACTCCGCTCCGGCGATGACGGCCTCGATGTGTTCCAGGGTGATGACGTTGAACGCGGCGACGGCGGAGCGGGCAGCGGCGGCCCGGGTGACCAGCTCGCCGGTGGGTGCGAGGGGCACGGGTGGTGTCCTTCCGGGACGGGGCCGACGGGTTCAGGGGGTGAGGATCACCGAGCGGGTGAGGTGCCGGGGCCGGTCGGGGTCCAGCCCCCGGGCGGCGGCGACGGCGACCGCGAGCCGCTGTACGCGCACGAGTTCGGCGAGCGGATCCAGCTCACCCTCGATCCACAGCCCACCGGTGGCGCGGACCTGTTCGGCGAGGCCGTCGGGCGCCGCGCCGAGCATCCAGGTGGCCGTGCCCTCGGTGGTGACGCTGATCGGGCCGTGCCGGTACTCCATCGCCGGGTAGGCCTCGGTCCAGGAGAGGGACGCCTCGCGCATCTTCAGCCCGGCTTCGTTGGCGAGTCCGACGGTCCAGCCGCGCCCGAGGAAGGTGAACTGCGTGCATCGCACGAGCCCTTCCGGCAAGGGAGCGGCGAGGGCGGTGCGTGCGTCGGCGACGACGGCGTCGGTGTGGAGGCCGAGGTGGGCGCGCAGGAGGGTGAGTGCGGTGGTCGCGAACCGGGTCTGGACGACGGAGTGTTCGTCCGCGAAGTCCAGGACGACGAGGTCGTCGGCGGCAGCCATGACCGGGGTGCCGGGGTCGGCGGTGACCGCGGTGGTGCGTGTCCGCCCGGCCAGGCTGCGCAGCAGTTCCAGTACTTCGGTGGTGGTGCCGGACCGGGTGAGGGCGACGACCCGGTCGTACGACCGCCCGGCGGGGAACTCGGAGGCGGCGAACGCGTCGGTCTCGCCCTGCCCGGCGCCCTCCCGCAGGGCGGCGACCGCCTGGGCCATGAAGTACGAGGTCCCGCACCCGACGACGGCGACCCGCTCCCCCGGCTCCGGCAGTGCGCCCCGGTACCGCTCCGCCTGCTCGGCCGCCCGTATCCAGCACTCCGGCTGGCTGTTCAGCTCGTTCTCGACATGGGTCATGCCCACACCCTCCCCTTGCTGATTGTTCCTGCAAGATATAGCGAGCTTTCGAACACAATCAAGCATTCGGGGGCAGGGCCGAGTGCGCTAGGGTCGCCGGGAGACCGGAGGCGGTCGGAGAGCGACGGAGAACGACGGAGAACGGCTGGCGGTTCGGTCGGGGCACGACCGGAAGACCGGCCCGGTGGCTGGACGTTCGGCCGACCGGTCGGCTGGCTGGCTGGCTGGCCGGCTGGAGAACGGTCGGGAGGCCGGTACGGGACGATCGCGAGGCCGTCCCGAGGATCGCCGGAATAAGGAACGGAGGCTGCGGATGTCCCGGGACGCCCGCTGGAAGGCGCTGCTGGAACTGCTCGTCGAGCGTGGCCGGCTGGAGGTCGAGGAGGCCGCGGCCGAGCTGGCGGTGTCGGCGGCGACCATCCGCCGGGACTTCGACCAGCTCGCCGAACAGCAGATGCTGGTGCGCACCCGGGGCGGAGCGGTGGTGCACGGGGTGTCGTACGAACTCCCGCTGCGCTACAAGACGGCCCGGCGCGCCTCGGAGAAGCAGCGCATCGCCAAGGCGGTGGCCGAGCTGGTCGCCCCGGGCGAGGCGGTGGGGCTGACCGGCGGCACGACCACCACGGAGGTGGCCCGGGCGCTGGCCGTACGCGGTGACCTCACCACCGGATCCCCGGCGCTCACCGTCGTCACCAACGCGCTCAACATCGCCAACGAACTTGCCGTCCGCCCCCAGTTCAAGATCGTGGTGACGGGCGGGGTGGCGCGTGCCCAGTCGTACGAACTCATCGGCCCGCTGGCGGACGGCGTGTTGAGCCAGATCACGCTCGACGTGGCGGTCCTCGGTGTCGTCGGCTTCGACGTCGCGCACGGGGCGGCGGCGCACGACGAGGCGGAGGCCGCCATAAACCGCCTGCTGTGCGAGCGCGCCGAGCGGGTGGTGGTCGCCGCCGACTCCAGCAAGCTGGGCCGCCGGGCGTTCGCCCGGATCTGCGGAGCGGAGCTGGTGGACACGCTGGTGACGGACGCGGCGGTGGAGAAGGAGACGGTACGGCGGTTCGAGGAGGCCGGCGTGCGGGTGCTGGCGGTGTGAGGGATGAGTCCGACACCGACTGCCGACACCGACTGCCGACAGCGGACTGCTGGCAGCTGACCGCCGACAGCCGACAGCTAAACGCTGACTGCTGGCTGCTGGCTGCTGGCCGCTGGCCGCTGGCCGCCGATGCTGGCTGCTGACCGCCGCAGAGGTCGGCCGGAGGGGCCCGCCGGGCTCAGAAGGCGCCGAGGTCCGTCTTCACGAACCCCGCGCCCCGCTGGTCGTTGCAGCCCGCCACCGGCCGGTCGGCCGGGTCGGGCCACATCTGCGGGGCCTGGAGCGCCACGCTGACCAGCGTCAGCAGCAGGTCCACGTCGCTCGCGGCGTCCAGGCGCAGGGTCACCCACTGCGAGCCGGGCACGATCCTGATCGCACCCGAGTCCCTGAGGTCCTTGGCGAACCGCCGGACGGCCCGGTCGGTGAGCCGCAGATCGACATCACGCTCGGAGTGGAAGTGGACGACCTCACCCTGGGCCGAAGTCAGCGCCCGCCCCAGACCGCAGCTCGGGACGGCCTGTCTCAGGTCCGGCCAGGTCGCCAGTTGCGCGAGCGCGCGCGAGGCCAACGTCATGGGCCCATCATGGCGCGCTCACCCGCCCGCAACCAGCGCGTGCGCAAGCATTAACCATCCCGTATCCGCCGCACGTTGCGGAACCCGCACACGCATCCATCCCTCGAACGGGTCCACCTCGAACCACGATTGCCCCACCGCGCGCCACCCAGTCGACGGAAACCGCAGGTGGGCAGGCCCGTTCGGGCTGCCGCGCCGGAGGTCCCACCGCCCCCACCAGGGCAACCCGCACAGTGGTACCGCTCTTCACCGGCCGCACATCCGGTACGCCGCCTTCGCCACCGGTTCATGGACGGGTCCCACCACAGCCACACGCGACACAGGGCGGAGCCGTGCAGCTCGGCCGGGTGCGGTGTCGGGAGGAGACGCCGGCACCCCCGCTCACCCGGTGCGGGGGCCGGGCCCGCAACCACCCGGCCGCCCTCCAGCCGCTTGCCCGATCCCCGCCCCCACCCCTACCCTGCATTTTGTGCCGACAATAAACAAAACCCGCGCGCACAGCGTCGTGCCAGGCCGGGGCCTCGCGGCACTGCGCGCAGCGATCACCGCCTTCTTCGCACTGGACGGTTTCATCTTCGCGGGGTGGGTCGTCCGCATCCCCGACATCAAGCACCAGACGCACGCCTCCACCGGCGCCCTCGGGCTCGCTCTGCTCGGGGTCTCCGCGGGGGCCGTGCTGACCATGACGCTGACCGGACGGCTGTGCCGCCGCTACGGCAGTCATCCGGTGACGGTGGTCTGCATGACCGTGCTCGCGCTCAGCGTCGCACTGCCCCCGCTCACCCACTCGGCGCCGGCGCTGGGGGCCGTCCTGCTGCTGTTCGGCGCGGCCTACGGCGGTGTCAACGTGGCCTTCAACAGCGCGGCGGTCGACCTGGTCACCGCCCTGCGCAGGCCGATCATGCCCGGCTTCCACGCAGCCTTCAGCCTGGGCGGGATGGTCGGCGCGGGCCTCGGCGGGCTGGTCGCCGGCGCCCTCTCCCCCACCCGCCATCTCCTCGGCCTCACCGTGATCGGGCTGCTGGTCACGGCCGTCGCCGGGCGCACCCTGCTGCGGCACGAGTCGCCCGCGCCGCCGGAACGCGCGCCGTCGGCGGCGGCGCCGGGCGGGAGTGCCGCGGGCGGGCGGACCGGGCGCGGGCTCGTCGTCGTCTTCGGGCTCGTCGCCCTGTGCACGGCGTACGGCGAGGGCGCGATGGCCGACTGGGGCGCGCTCCACCTGCAACAGGATCTCGCCGCCTCCGCCGGCACGGCGGCTGCCGGGTACGCGTGCTTCGCGCTCGCCATGACCGTCGGCCGGCTGACGGGGACGACGCTGCTCGCCCGGCTCGGCCGGGCCCGGACCGTCGTCGCCGGCGGCACCGTGGCCACGGCCGGCATGCTGATCGGTTCGCTCGCGCCCTCCGTCTGGGCCGCCCTGACCGGCTTCGCGGTCACCGGGCTCGGACTCGCCAACCTGTTCCCGGTCGCCGTGGAGCGGGCGGGTGCGCTGGCCGGTCCGTCCGGCGTCGCCATCGCCTCCACCCTGGGCTACGGCGGCATGCTCCTCGGGCCGCCCGCGATCGGGTTCATGGCCGACTGGTTCTCCCTGCCCGCCGCACTGACCAGCGTGGCCGCGCTGGCCGCCGTGGCCGCCGTCATCGGGGCGGCGACACGGCGGGTGCTGGGGCACTGACGCCGCACAGACCCCCGGCCCGCCGCCGACCCCGGCCCAGCCCCTCCCGGCCCGGTCCTTCCCCCGGCCCGGCCCATCTCCCCGGCCCAGCTGCTCCCCTCGGCCCGGTGTCGGGCCCGGTGTCGGGCCCGGTGTCACGACCACCGCGGCCCCCGGTCGACGGCACCCCTCCGTGCCTGCCCGGCTGTGCGATCTTGCAGCTGACGTGCACGGCCTTCTAGGGTGAACGGGCCGTGGTGTTCGGGAAGACCGGTGCCGGCCCCCAAAGGGCTCAGTCCGGAGCGGCCCTCGCCACTGTGATCGGGAAGTTCCCGCCCCATGTTTGCCACTGGCCGCACGGCCGGGAAGGCAGGGGCGGGCGCGTCGACCCGTCAGCCAGGAGACCGGCCACGGCAGCACGAAGCTGATCCACGAGGTGTTGGAGCGTGACCGTATGACCGTGTCCCGAGGCGTGCCCGAAACCGCCGTCCCGTCCTTTCGCTGGCGACGGGAGGACACCGTCCGCACCGCGGGTCTCCTGGCCGTGGTCGTCGCCCTGCACGTGGTCGCCTTCGGGATCCTCTTCCTGCTCGTGCTCCCGCGCCACTACGAGGTCGACTCGAAGGCGTTCGGGGTCGGTCTGGGCGTCACGGCCTACACCCTCGGCATGCGGCACGCCTTCGACGCGGATCACATCGCCGCGATCGACAACACCACGCGCAAGCTGATGGCCGACGGCCAGCGGCCGGTGTCCGTGGGTTTCTGGTTCGCTCTGGGACACTCCAGCGTGGTCGTCGCGATGGCCGCGCTGGTGGCCGGGGGCGCGAAGCTCGCCGGCACCCTGATGGACGACGGCTCCCGGACCCACCAGGTCCTCGGCACCGTGGGCACCACGGTCTCCGGCAGCTTTCTGTACCTGATCGCCGCGCTCAACCTCGTCGCTCTGTTCGGCATCGCGCGCGTCTTCAAGGCCATGCGCGCCGGACGCTACGACGAGGCGGAACTGGAGGCCCACCTGGACTCGCGTGGCTTCATGAACCGCCTCCTGGGCCGGTTCACCAAGTCGATCCGCCGCCCCGGCCAGATGTTCCCGCTCGGCTTCCTCTTCGGGATCGGGTTCGACACCACGACCGAGGTCCTCCTCCTCGCCCTGGCCGGCAACGGCGCCGCCGCCGGCCTGCCCTGGTACGCGGTCCTGTGCCTGCCCCTCCTCTTCGCGGCGGGCATGAGCCTGTTCGACACCCTCGACGGCACCTTCATGAACTTCGCCTACCAGTGGGCGTTCTCCAACCCCGTCCGCAAGGTGTTCTACAACCTCACGATCACCGGCCTGTCCATCGCGGTGGCCTTCTTCGTCGGCACGATCGAGCTGGTCGGCGTGCTGCACGACAAGCTCGGCCTGAGCGACGACGTCACCGGCTGGATCGCGGACCTGAACCTGGACAACGTCGGCTACGTCATCGTCGGCCTGTTCGTGGTCGTCTGGGCCGTGGCCATCGCCTACTGGCGCCTGGCCAAGGTCGAGGAGCGCTGGAGCGCCCGCACCGCCGACACCGGCTGACGAGACGGACAAGGAGGGCTCGACGTGGGGCCTGACCGCGTGTCAGCGGTCCCCGGTCCCCACGGTCCGGCCCTCCTCCGCTCCGGTGCCGTCGCGCGCCACGGGACCGGGCTCCTCCCCGCCGCCGCGGGCGAGCGGCTGGGCCGCGTAGGTGATGCGGACGACGCCGTCGGCGTGCTGCCCGGCGTGCGCGCGCACGCCGAAGACGTCGGCCAGGAGTGCCGGGGACAGCACGTCCAGGACCGGTCCCGCCGTCACGACGGCTCCCTCGTGCAGGACGACCAGGTGATCGCAGAGTCGGGCGGCCAGATCGAGGTCGTGCAGGACCGCCAGCGTGGTGACACCGGTGGCCCGGATCAGGTCCAGCAGCTCGAACCGGGCGCGGATGTCCAGGTGGTTGGTCAGCTCGTCGAGCACGAGCAGCTGCGGATCCTGCGCCAACGCCCGGGCGAGCAGTACACGTTGGCGCTCACCCCCGGACAGGGAGGCGTAGTCCCGGTCCGCGTACGGTCGTACCCCGCAGCGGTCGATGGCGTCCTCCACGGCCCGGTGGTCCTCGGCGCCGTCGCGCCCCAGCAGCCCGTGGTGGGGTGCGCGGCCGAGGGCGACGATCTCGGTGACCGTCAGGCCGGTGGTGTTGCCGGTGGCGTCCTGGAGGACGGCGGCGGTACGCCGGGCCGCGGTGCGCGCGGACAGGGCCCATACGTCGTCGTCGCCGACGCGGACCACGCCCTGCGCGGGGCGGAGCGAGCGGTAAATGGCGCGCAGCAGCGTGGACTTGCCGCTGCCGTTGGGGCCGACGAGGCCGACGATGTCGCCCTTGCGTGCCTCCAGGCACACGTCGTGGAGGATCGGGCTGCGGTCGAGGGTGATGTGGAGCCGGTCGACGGTGAGTTTCATGCTTCAGTCCAGGCCCCTGTTTCGGCGCAGCAGCCACAGGAAGAAGGGAGCGCCCAGCAGCGCGGTGAGGATGCCCAGCGGGAGTTCGTTGGGGCGGTCGAGGGTGCGGGAGAGCAGGTCGACGAGGACCAGGTAGAGGGCGCCCAGCAGGGCGGTCAGGGGCAGGAGGCGGCGGTGGTCGGCGCCGAGGGTGAGCCGGACCAGGTGCGGGATCATCAGGCCGACGAAGCCGATGCTGCCGGCGACCGCGATGACGGTTCCGGTCAGCAGCGCGCTGAGCACCAGGAGGACGGCGCGCAGGCGGTTGACGTCGACGCCCAGCGCGGTGGCGGAGTCGTCCCCGGCCAGCAGGACGTTGAGCCTCCGGCCGAAGAGCGTGAGGAGGGCGGTGCCCGCCAGCACCACCACCGTCACCGGGGGCAGTTGGTCCCACTGGGCGCCGGCCACGCTTCCCAGCATCCAGAACATCACCGTCCGCAGCTCGGTCGGCGTGGCCTGCAACTGGACGTAGCTCGTCGCCGAGAGGAAGACGTAGCCCACCGCGACCCCGGCCAGGACCAGCCGGGTGGGGGCCATCCGGCCGTTCCTCCGCCCGAGGGCGAAGACCAGTGCGCCCGCCGCCACCGCACCGAGGAACGCGGCCGCCGAGACGCCGAGCCCGGCGAGCGCCACGCCTCCGCCCAGGGTGATGACGAGCACCGCTCCGAGGGTGGCCCCGTAGGAGAAACCGAGCACGATGGGGTCGGCGAGCGGGTTGGACACCACGGTCTGGAGCACCGCGCCCGAGACGGCCAGGCCCGCGCCGACCAGGGCCGCCAGAACCACCCGGGGAGTGCGGAAGTTCCAGACGATCTGGTCGGTCGCGAGGTCACCGGCGGCGCCCTGCCCGGTGACGTGGTGCCAGACGATGCCCCAGACGTCACCCAGGGGGACGGTGACCGCGCCGATGCTGATCGCCACGATCATGGTGGCGATCAGGGCGACGGGCAGGAGGGTGAAGGCCAGGGTGACCCTCAGCCGGGCCGGCCGGCTCGGAACGCGTCCGGGTGCAGCATCTTGGCGATCTTCTCCACCGCCAGGTCGTTGCTCGGACCGAGGTACATCGAGTCGGACAGGACCACGTACGTGTTCTTCCTGGCGGCCGGCCACTGGGGGAACTCCTTCAGCAGTTTCCTGGCGTAGGCCGCCGGGTGGGGGTCGTTGTAGCCGATGACGACGAGCGCGTCGACGTCGGTGGCGGCGACCTTCTCCTTGCTCAGGTCGGCGAAGGAGGTCGCGGATGCCGACGCGAAGGCGTTGGCACCGCCGGCCTTCGCGAGGATGTCGTTGTAGATGCCCTGGGCGACGACGGAGCTGAAGGCGTTGCCGCCCATGGACATGTTGGAGAAGAGCACCATCACCTTGGGCGCCTTCTTGCCCTTGACCTTGGCGGAGACCTCGCCGATGTGCTTCCGGGAGGCGGCGATCAGTTTCTCCGCGCGGTCGGACACGTGGAAGATCTTTCCCATGTCGCGCAGCAGGGTGTAGCTGTCGGCGACGGTCATCTTCGAGGTGTCCTGCTTGCAGCCCTGCGGGGAGACGTACGTCTCGGCGGCCACCTGTTCGAGCTGGTCCCGGGTGGCGAAGCCGTTCTTCTCGTCGAAGCCGTACGAGGTGGTGGACAGCACCAGGTCCGGGCGCAGGCCCAGCATCGCCTCGCGGGGGATGTCGTAGGCGTCGTTGAGTTCGATGTCGCCGGTGGGCAGCGCCTTGATGGCCTCGGCCCGGCCCGGTACCTCGCTCATTCCGTACGTCTGCTCGTTGGCGACGATCCTGTCGCCGAGGCCGAGGGCGAGCAGGGTCGAGACCTCGGCGACCGAGGCGCCGTTCATGACGACCACCCGGCGGGGGGCTTTCTCGAAGGTCGCGGTCCGGCCGCAGTTGTCGATGGTCACCGGGTATCCGGACTTCGACGCGGCCCCGGTCCGCCCGCCGTCGGTCTTCTCGTCGGTCGAGGAGTCGGCGCATGCCGTGGTGACCAGACAGAGGGCCGCGGCCAGGGCTGTGGCGACCGGCCGTTTGATGGACATGCTGGCTCCTTGCTCACGGGGCTCGGTGGTGTTCCGTTGCAGTAGTCGTGACGGGGCGGCGGTGAGTTCCCGGCGAACTCCGGCTCACTTCGCTCGCGTTGCCGGACGAGGCCGCCGGCCGGCCGGGGACGGAAGTGCCCCCGTGGTCACGCAGTGGTCGAGGTACCGGAACACCAGGTCCCGGCCGACCGGCGGGCAGGTGATGCCGGTGCCGCGCAGTCCGTCGCGGAAGTTGTCGGCACGGATGTGCCCGAGGCGCAGGTCGGGAGCCTCGCTCCCGCTCGTCTCGTGCGCGTCGAAGAAGGCGAGCGTGGTCGCGGCCACGTCGGCCGAGCGGGGCAGCAGATCCCGCCACCGGGCGAGCGGCAGACGTCGCAGGGGGTAGCCGTACTCCTCGACCCAGTCGTAGAAGTCGCTCAGCCGCACCCTCGGGACCGCCGCGTGGTTGAAGACGGGGCCGGCGGCGGTCAGGGCGAGGTGCGCGAGGGACTTGGCGGTGTGGTCCACCGGTGTCCAGATCTCGTCCTCGAACAGGTGCGGGACGATCCCCGCCGGGATGCCCGCCCGCAGCACACTCCACAGGAAGTCAGGTGCGTTCACGTACCCGGTGCCTGCGGGTCCGACCACTCGGCCCAGGCGGTGCACGGTGACGGGCAGTCCTCGTTCGGCGGCCTGTTCGAGGAGCCGTTCCGAGGCCCACTTCGACTGCTGGTAGCCGTACCGGAGACCGGGATGGGGCGCCAGGAACGTCTCCGTCACCTCGGGGCTGTGGCTCACGGGCGGGGCCACGGACAGCGTGGAGACGTAGTGCAGGGGGACCGCCCGTGGGGCGGCCAGGCGCAGCAGGTCCCGGGTGGACCCGGTGTTGACGGCGCGCAGGGTGCCGTACTCCCGCATGATGCTGACCGTCGCGGCGTTGTGGAAGATCGCGTCGCAGGTGTCGGCGAGCCGGCTCAGGTCCTCGGGTGCGAGACCGAGCCCGGGGCGGGCGAGGTCGGCGGGGAGTGCGGTGATGCGCGGCCTCACGTCCTCGGCGAGCGCGAGGCGATGCTCCGCGAGGGCCCGGTGGAGGCGGTCCAGGGCCTCGTCGGTGGTGTGCGCGCGGACGGTGCAGACGATCCCGGCGTCCGTGGTGGCGAGGAGTTCCGCCAGCAGGTGCACTCCGACGAATCCGGTGGCGCCGGTCAGCAGGATGCGCCGGAGCGCGTCCGGGCGGCGGGTGGCGCCGGGCCTGATGTCCGGGTCGAGGACGGTGTCGGTGGCCAGGACCGCCGGGAGTCCGGTCGCGGCGGGCGGCCGGTCGTCGAGGAAGCGGGCGAGTCCGGCGGCGGTGGGGTGCTGGAAGAGCCAGGCCACCCGTATGTCGCGGCCCAGTTCGACCCCGAGCCTGTTGGCGGCCTGGATGGCCTGAAGGGAGTGGGCGCCCAGGACGAAGACGTCGTCGTCGGCGGTGGCGTCGTCCGTACCCAGCACGTGCCGCCAGACGGCGACGATCGTCCGCTCCAGCCGGCTTCCTTCGGTCGGGGCCTTCGGGGTGCGGGGGGTGCCCAGCGCGGCCCTGTCGATCTTGCCGGTTCGGGTGCGGGGCAGGCGGTCGTGGAGTTCGACGGCGGAGGGGATCATCGCCGCGGGCAGCCTGGCCCTCAGGTGGTCCCGCACCTCGGAGGCCGAGGGAGCCGGAGGGTCCGTGACCAGATGGGCCGCGAGGCGTCGCGTCCCGTCCGGCAGTGTCTGTCCGACGACCGCGGCTTCGCGGATCCGCGGGTGGGTCACCAGTGCGCTCTCCACCTCGGCCGGATGCACACGGTGGCCGCTGATCTTGAACTCCTCGTCCGCCCGGCCGAGGAACCGCAGCCGGCCGTCGTCGCCGATGCGTACGAGGTCGCCCGTGCGGTAGGCGCGGGGTGCGCCGGGGAGTGCGGCGAGAGGGGCGAAGCGGGGGGCGCCAA
This sequence comes from Streptomyces musisoli, assembly GCF_016741855.1. Taxonomy (GTDB): domain Bacteria; phylum Actinomycetota; class Actinomycetes; order Streptomycetales; family Streptomycetaceae; genus Streptomyces; species Streptomyces musisoli. Next base: position 336,453 of record NZ_JAERRH010000006.1, read on the forward strand.
AGGCGCCGGACCCTCGGTAGCCGAGGGCCAGGTTGTCGCCCATGAGGTACAGCTCGCCGTCGACGACGGCGGCCCGGGTGCCGGGCAGCGGCAGTCCGATCGGCACGTCGCCGGGGGCGAGCGCGGGGTCGTGCAGGTCGGCGACGGTGGCCACGACGGTCGCCTCGGTCGGGCCGTACGTGTTGAACAGCTCGACCGAGGTGCCGACGGCCTTGCGCCAGCGCTCGACCCGTTCGGGGAGCGCTGCCTCGCCGCCGATGACGACGGCCCGCACACCTTCGGGAAGGGCGGCGGTTCCCGTCGAGAGCGTGTAGGCGAGTTCGTGCCAGTACGCGGTGGGCAGGTCCAGCACGCTGACGCGCAGGCGTGCGCAGTCGTCCAGGAACCGTGGGACCGACTCCGTCATCTCCTCGGTGCGGACGACGAGGGTCGCGCCGGCGCAGAGGGTGAGGAAGATCTCCTCGACGCTGGCGTCGAAGTGGAGGGGCGCGAACTGAAGCACGCGGTCCTCGCTGCGCAGCCCGTAGCGGTGGGTGGCACCCGCCACGAAGTGCGCCAGGGCACCGTGGCTGATCTCGACACCCTTGGGGCGGCCGCCGGAACCGGAGGTGTGGATGACGTAGGCGGGGCTCCGGGGTGACGGCGGCACCGGGGCGGGGAGCGGAAACTCGTCCGGCCGGCCGGGGGTGAGGACGGGCGTGCCCGCCGAGTCGCTCGCGTGGGGTGCCGGGATGGGGCCCTGGAACTGGTTCGGCCGGCCGGGGGGAAGGACGGGCGTGCCCGCGAAGGTGCTCGCGTGGGGTGACGTGGTGGGGCCCTGGAAGTCGTCCGGCCGGCCGGGGGTGAGGACGGGCGTGCCCGCGAAGACGCTCGCGCGGCGGGCCGTGGTGAGGACCAGGCCGGGCGCGGCCTCGTCCAGGAGCCGGGCCGTCCGCCCGGTGGGGGCATCCGGGTCGAGCGGGCAGTAGGCCGCGCCCGACAGCAGTACGCCGAGGACGGCGGTGACGGCGTCGATGCCCCGGGGCAGCGCCACGGCCACCAGGTCGCCCCGGCCTACGCCCCTGGCGGCCAGGCGGCGGGCCAGGTCGTGCGCGCTGCCGAGGAGCCGGGCGTAGGTGACGCTGTCGCCGTCGTGTTCCACGGCGACGGCTCCGCCCCTGCGGGCGGCATGGTCGGCGATCAGGCTGAGCACCGGCCGGGCGGGGACGGGCAGCGGACCGCCGTCAAGAACCGGCGCGGGGGCGGGCAGCGGACCACCGTGCGGGACCGGTGCGGGGGCGGGCAGCGGAACACCGTGCGCGACCGGTGCGGGGACGGGCAGCGGACCGCCGTGCGGGACCGGTGCGGGGACCGGGCGCAGGGGCCGGTCGGGAGCGGCCGTCGCGTCGGCGAGCAGCGCGAGCAACCCGTCCTGGAACGCCTTCACTTCGGCTTCCTCGTACAGCTCGGGGTTGGCGTCGACCGCGATCCGCACTCCGGTGCCGTCGGACCGGTCGTACACGTTGACCGCGAGGTCGTCGACGGGGCCGGCGGAGACGTTGTGCACGGTGCTGCGGTGTCCGGCGAACCGCAGGTCGTACTCGAACGGCATGATGTTGACGCCGGGCCCGGAAAGCCTGCGCCGGCCGCCCACCAGCTTCAGGTCGCGGCGCAGCTGTTCGTAGCGGTAGCGCTGGTGCGGCAGCCCGGCGCGGAGTTCGCGGGACACGCGGGCCGTGAGGTCGCGCAGGCTGTCGCCGGCGCGCACGGCGACGCGCAGGGGCAGGATGTTGCGCACCATGGCCGGAACCCGCAGCGACACGGAACCGAGGCGGCCCATGGCCGGCAGGCTGAGGACGATCTCCGGCGCCCCGGTGAGCCGGTGCAGGTGGGCCACGGTAGCCGCGAGCAGCACCTCGGACCAGGTGACCGACAGCTCACGGGCGACGGTGCGCAGCGCTTCGGCCTGGGTGGTGTCGAGGTCGGTGACCCGCCGGTGGAAGGTGCGGGCGGGCAGCGCCGACCGGCCCGCCGGGGTGGCCACCGGGGGGCGGTCGGCGTACCGGCCGGTCCAGTAGGCGCGGTCCCTGGCGGGGCGAGGGGAGTCCAGGTAGGCGCGTTCCTCGGCCCGGACGGATTCGAGGGTGCCGAATGCGCTGTCGGGCACGGGCTCGCCCGCCATGAGGGCGGTGTAGACCTGGGCCACACGGCGGGCGACCAGCGAGAGGCCGAAGCCGTCGAGGGCGATGTGGTGGACGCGGTGGTACCAGAGGTGGCGGTCGTCCGCGGTCCTCAGCAGGGCGTGGCCGAAGACGGGGCCGCGGGTGAGGTCGACCGGGCGTGCCATGTCCGCGGCCATCCACGCGAGGGCGGCGGCGTCCGGGTCCGGTTCGGCGGTGAAGTCGGCCGTGTGCATCTGCCAGTCGCCGGCCGGGGTGCCGGTCTGCCAGGGGCGGCCCTCGTCGTCTGTGCCGAAGGTGACGTTGAGGGCTTCGGTCTCGCCGACGACGAGGTGGAGCGCGGTGTCGAAGACGGAGGCGTTCACCGGGCCGTCGATGCACACGTACTCGGCCGTGTTGTAGGCGGGGCTGTCCGGGTCGAGCTGCTGGCCGGTCCAGATGCCCTCCTGGGCGGCCAGCAGCGGGTGGCGGAGCGCGGGCTCAGGTGTCGGCACGTGCCGCACCTCCCCGGCGCTCGGTCAGCAGCCGCCACCACTGGGCGAAGGAGGTGCGCTCGGCGAGGTCCACGAAGCTGACGTGCGCGCCGGCGGCCTGCCACCGTTCGAGCAGCGTGGCGATGCGCAGGGAGTCGAGGCCGGCGTCCAACGGGTTGTCGTCCAGGTCGATTTCGTCGGGCCGGAGGTACAGGAACTCCGCGAGGTCGGCGCGGAAGCTCTCCAGGGTGAGGGGTTCGGGCATGGTTCGTCTCCACGACGGTCGGCGGTGGCGTCAGTTGACCTTGCGGGCGGAGCCGCCCCAGAAGCGGTCGCGCAGTTCGCGGCGGAGGATCTTGCCGCTGGGGTTGCGTGGGACGTGGTCGATGAACTCGTAGGCCGAGGGCAGCTTGAAGGCGGCGAGGCGCGGCACCAGGAAGGTGTGCAGGTCGCGTGGGCTCGGCTGCTCCCCCGCGGCGGGGACGACGTACGCATGGACCCGTTCGCCCCAGCGCTCGTCGGGGGCTCCGACGATCACCGCCTCGGTCACCCCCGGGTGGTGTTCCAGCACGTTCTCGATCTCCGCGGGGTACACGTTCTCCCCGGCGACGAGGATGGCGTCCTTGATGCGGTCGCGGATGAAGACGTAGCCGTCCTCGTCGACGTAGCCGGCGTCGCCGGTGTGGATCCACCCGGCGACCAGGGTCTCCGCGGTCCTGTCGGGCAGTCCCCAGTACTCCACCATCCGGGCCGGGGTGTGCAGGCAGACCTCGCCGATCTCACCTGGGGGCAGTTCCCTGCCGGTGCCGTCGATCACCTTGGCGCGGACGCCCGGGTAGGGACGGCCGGCGGCCTGCATGCGGGGTCCGCCGGGGACGTGGTCGGCCGGCGGCAGGCACACGGCGGTGTTGCCTGTCTCGGTGAGCCCGTAGATCTGCGCGAACTCGCAGTCCAGGACGGCGAGGCTCTCCTCCAGCAGGCTCTCGGAGATCGGCGAGCCGCCGTAGACGGCCTTGCGCAGGGTGGTGAAGTCCTGTGCGCCGGCACCCGGTTCGGTGAGCATCATGCGGAGCATGGCGGGAACGACACAGGCCGTGGTGATGCCGAGGTCGCGGATCAGGTCGACGGCCCGGCGGGCGGTGAAGGCGCGCATCGCCACGATCGTCGTGCCCGCGTTGAGGTTCTGCGTGGCCCACCACAGGCCGCCGATGTGGAAGCCGGGGATGCCGACGAGTGCGATGTCACCGTGCCGCCAGTCGATCCAGTCGAGCCCTTCGCCCGTCAGGGCGTCACGGATGGCGAAGAAGCTGCGGTGGGCGAGGACGACGCCCTTGGGCAGGCCGGTGGTGCCACTGGTGTAGAGCTGGGCGACGGGTGTGCCGGCGGTGGCGTCGAACTCGGTGTCGCTGTCGGGGTGTCCGGCCTTCCACCCCGCGAAGTCCGGGCCGAGGGGTACGACCGTCCCGGGCGGCGCGGTCGGCATGCGGTCCACGATCGGCGCGAACTCCGGTTCCAGGAACAGGAGCCGGGTGCCGGAGTCCTGGAGGATGTGGCCGACCTCGGGTGCGGTGAGCCTCCAGTTGACGGGGACCAGGACGGTGCCGCTCTTGGCGCAGCCGAAGAGGATCTCGTAGTAGTGCTCGGACTCCTTGCCGAGGTAGGCCACCCGGTCGCCCTCGGTCAGTCCGGCGGCGCGGACGGCGTGGGCGATGCGGTTGCTCTCGCGGTGCAGTTCCCCGTAGGACAGGCTGCGGCCCTCGCAGAGCACGGCCGGGGTGTCGGGCCGACGGTCGGCGTGGAAGCGGGTGGTCTGGACGAGCGTCTCCATGGGCGGTCCCTTCGGTGGCTCAGGGGATGTTGACGAATGCGAGGGTGGCCTCGCCGTCGCACCGGCCGCCGTCGGCGTCCCAGTAGCGGTACGAGGTCGTGGCGTGCAGGAACGGTTCGCCCCCGCTGGGCTCGCGCCGGGTGACGGACAGGAACGTCATCTCCCCGAAGAAGCGGCGGGGGTCGACGGGGCGCCGGAAGGAGCCCGCGAAGCGGGCGATGAGGATGTCCGGGAGCTGGTGCCGCCAGAAGTCGTCCAGGGTCCAGTTCTCGAACCCGGCGAGGAGTCCCTCTTTCACGGACTTCGCGACGAGGTAGTACATCATCTGGTTGTAGGCGATGTTGGTCTCCACCGAGTTCAGGTGGCCGGTGTCGTCGATGTAGCAGGACTCCGGGATCGCGAACTCGCAGTGCGCCATGACGCCTTCGGGGCCGGCGGTGACCTCGGCGGCCCTCAGGTACCTGCAATGTTTCTTGTACGGCCTCAGGACCCGCGCGAGCAGGCCGGCGTCGGTGGCGTACGGGCGGTCGACGGCGGGTGTGGTCATGGCACCCGTATCCCGTCGTGCAGCTTGCGCTCGTCGTGGACGGTGACGCGGTAGGAGACGGTCGGCTCCGGGGTGGTGGTGTGCCGGGCGCGGTGGATGAGGCTGCGGTTGTCCCAGATCAGCAGGTCGCCCTGCTCGAAGCTCTGGAGGTGGATGTTGTCGTGTTCGAAGGTGTCGTCGAGCTGGCCGGTGGCTTCGAAGAGGCGGTGCAGCAGGCCGTCGTCGAGCGGTTCGCCGTCCGCGTCCTCGATGCCGACGGTGAAGCCCTCGCTGATGTACAGGACCGTTTCGCCCGTGAGGGGGTGGGTGAACGTGGTGGGCTGGCGGACGGGTGGTGTCTTGCGCTCGACCTCCTCGATGATCTCGGAGAGCGGGCGGTAGACGTCGTGCGGGCGGATCTTGAAGTACTTGCGGACCGAGTGCCGGCAGTGGGTGCCGGCGACCTCCTTCCTGAGGACCTCGGGCAGCTTCGCGTACGCCCTGCCCATGTCGATGAAGTACGTGCCGCGGTCCCGCTGCGGGACGACCTGGGGGTGGATGAGGGTGATACCGAACGGGTCGGGCATGAACTGGTAGTCGGCGTGCCAGAACTTGCCGGTCTTCGGCACGCCCACCTGCCTGCCGTTCTCCGGGACGTTGGAGGAGACGAATATCTCCCGGATCTCGGGGTGGTGGTACATCGGCTCGTAGTACGTCTCGGGCCGCCCGAGACGCCTGCCGAGGCCCAGGAACTGCCGGGGGGAGAGGTCCTGGCCCTTCAGGACGGCGATCTTCTTCGTGTAGACGGTCTGCTTGAGCGTCTCGATGTCCGCGTCGGAGGCGGTGGCGTGGTCGAAGTCCTCGACCGTGGCGCCGAGAGCCGCACCGGGCTGTACGGAGATCTTCATGGGCGTCTTCCTTCGTGAGGGGAGCAACCGGTCGACCGGCCTGTTTCAGCGCGCCCGTTGTGCGTCGATCAGGGCGGCGGTACGGCCGAGGGTGAGGGTGGGCCGCAGCTCGCTGTCGTGCACCGTGACGCCGAGATCGCGTTCGATGCGGATGCTGATCTCGACCATCGTCAGCGAGTCGACGTCCAGGCCGGCGAAGGTGGCCTCGGGGGTGAAGCGGTCGGCCGGAGCGTCGTGCAGCTTCGCGAGGATCTCCACCAACCGGTGGTAGGTGGTCGTGCTCATGGGGTGGGTTCTTCTCCTCGGTCGTACGGGTGGGCCGGTACGGGCAGTTCGGGCCAGGCCAGCAGGCAGGAGCCCCAGGTGAGGCCGCCGCCGAAGGCGGTGAGCAGGAGCCGGTCGCCGGGGCGGATCGCCTGCCGGGCGGCCGCGTCGGCGAGGGCGAGCGGGATGGAGGCGGCGCCGGTGTTGCCGACGCAGTCGACATTGGCCACGCAGCGCTCGCGGGGCAGTCCCAGGTCGTCGGCGACCGAGTGCAGGATGCGCAGGTTGGCCTGGTGGGGCACGAAGTGGTCGACGTCGTCGATCGTCCAGCCGGCCCGGCGCAGGGTCGCGCGCGCGGACTCGGCCATACGGGTCACCGCGTGGCGGTAGACCTCGTTGCCGCGCATCGCGAAGTGCCGGTCCCGGAGCCGTACTTCGCCGCCGGCCGATCGCTGGCGGGAGCCGCCCGCCGCGACCGTGATCAGATCCTCGTGCGCGCCGTCGCTGCCGAGGTCGAACCGACCCACGGCACCCGGCTCCCGCGCGGTACCGGCGCGCAGGACCACGGCTCCGGCGCCGTCCCCGAAGATGATCGCGTTGGCCCGGTCGAGCGGGTCCACGATCGTGGAGTAGGTGTCCGCGCCGATGAGCAGGACCCGTTCGGCGACGCTCGAGGTGATCAGCCCGACGGCCGTGGCCAGTCCGTACACGAACCCGGTGCACACCGCGCCCACGTCGAAGGCGGCCGCTCCGGCCAGACCGAGGCGCGCTGCGACCGTCGGCGCCGTGGCCGGACACGGGCGGTCCGGGGTGGTCGTGGTGACGATCACCGCGTCGACGGAGCCGACCCCGGCATGGCGCAGGGCCCGCCGCCCGGACTCCACGGCCAGGTCCGACGTCGCCTGGCCGGGCTCGACCACGTGACGGCGGCGGATGCCGGTCCGGGTGCGGATCCAGGCGTCGTCGGTGTCGAGTCGCTCGGCGAGTTCGTCGTTGGTGACCACGCGGGACGGCACCCATCCGGCCAGTCCGCACAGGACGGCGGCAGGCGGGCCGGGAGCATGACTGGGCACGGCTGTTCTCCAGGTGTGGGAGTTCCGGGGGGCGCCCGGACGAGCCGGGAACGGCGGAAGAGGGCTAGGGGCTTTCGGTCTTCGTGCGCACGGCCAGGGCCAGGGGTACGGCGCAGGCGATTGCGGCGGCTATCGCGAACACGGCGGCCCTTGTCCCGTCCGGCGGGGCACCGTTCCCCGGGTGGCGCCCGACGGCTCCGGCCAGCGCCACCAGCCCCGCGAGACCCACCGCGCCGCCGACCTGGAGGCTGGTGGAGGCGAGGCCCGACGCCACGCCCTGGTCCTCGGGGGCGACACCGGCGGCAGCCGTGATCCACATGCCGGTCCAGGCGGCCCCTTGTCCCAGGCCCAGCAGCACGATGCCCGGCAGCAGCAAGGGGTACGACCCGTGCTCGGTGAGTGCGAGACCGAGGCCGGCCGCTCCCAGCGCGCCGAGCGCCATGCCGCCGGCCAGCATGCGGCGCACGCCGACGGCCACGACGGCCCGCTCGCCCGCCCGGGTTCCGGCAGCGACCACCACCGCCGGGACGAGGAAGGCGAGGCCGGTCGCCAACGCGCCGTATCCGCGCACGTTCTGGAGGTACAGGGTCAGGAAGTAGGGAACGGAACCGAAGGTCGCGCTGTACACGGCCGTCACCGCCATCGCCGCGACGAGGCTGCGATGCCTGAACAGCCGGGTGGGCACCAGGGGATCGCGCGAACGTGTCTCGACGACGGCGAAGAGCGTCAGGAGGGTCGGCGAGAGCACCGCACTGACCAGCACGGAAGCCCCGCTCCAGCCCGCCGCGGGCGCATGCACCAGCAGGAAGACCAGGAGGGTGATGCCTCCCGTGCCGGTCAACGCACCCGCGAGGTCGAACCTCCGTGTTCCGGGCCGTGGGACGTCCGCGGGGAACAGGACCCTGCCCGCCCACGCGATCGCCACTGCCACGGGAACGTTGACGAAGAACACCGACGGCCAGCCGAACGCCTCCACCAGGACTCCGCCGAGCAGGGAGCCGAAGCACAGTCCGCCCGCTCCCGCGGCCCCCCACACCGCCAACGCCCGGTTCCGGTCGGGTCCTTCGGCGTAGATCGTGTTGATCAGCGAGAGGGTGGCCGGGAACAGCAGGGACCCGCCGATGCCCTGGACCGCCCGCACGGCGACCAGTGCCCCCGGGGTCCGGCAGAACCCGCCCACCAGTGAGGCACCCGCGTAGACCAGTGCCGCGGCGACGAATGTCCGGCGCCGGCCGAGCAGATCCGCGGCCCGGCCGCCCAGCAGCAGGAAGCCGCCGGTCGTCACGACGTAGGCGCTCACCACCCATTGCAGGTCGTGCTCCGGGAAGCCGAGGCCGGCGCCTATGTCCGGGAGGGCGACGTAGACGATGTTGTAGTCGAGGGCGATGACCAACTGGGCCAGCGCCAGGACAAGAAGAGGCAGTCGTGCCGGCATCGTCCGGTCCCCCCTCACCTATAAAGAAGATTGAAATTACGACGAATAAACGAATTCGTCGATTTCTCGATCATTTTCGGTCACGATAGCACCCCGGGAAGAACTTGAGAATGACAGCCCCAACAATTCCCCGGGGCCGTACATTCGCCTTTCAGGGCAGCATCGAAAACCGACAGTGCAGAACTGCCGGTTCTTTTCACAGGGGTTTCAGGCGGTCAGATCTCCCCCATCAGTCGCCTGATTTCCGAGATGAGCGTCACCAGTGCCCGCCGTTCGGGAATGGTCGTTTCCGGGTGCCACAGGTCCACGAGGAGGCAGGTCCGGGGACGATCGCCGTCGTTGCGCGCCGCATGCTCGAAGGAGTAGTCGAAGAGCAGGCAGTTGCCCTCCTGCCAGGAACGGGTCTCACCGGCGACGGTGATGCTGCACCCCTCGGGGATGTCCACGGCGAGGTGCAGGTTGATGCTGAAGTTCCACAGGTCGCAGTGCGGTGCTATCGACGCTCCGGGCAGCAGGGTGGAGAAGTGGCACTCCAGGAGGGGACAGATCTTCTCCGGGTCGACGGCGAACTCTTTGAGCACCTCGTGGGTGGTGGGGAATATTGCCGCCGATTCCTCGACCAGCGCACCGTCGCGGTAGAGGTGGAGCGCCTGCCAGTCCTTCTGCCGGGTCAGGTAGTGCTCGTAGTCGGAAAATACCTCCCGGCGTGCCGCCCAGGCCGAGCCCAGTTCGGCCTTGATGACCGGATGGGCGGATTCCAGCGCCTTGACGACAGGGGTGAGTTCCGGGTGGGCAAAGGGATCGTGCCAGGGAGTGGGAGACAGTCCCGGCAGGATCCATCTGGCTCCCTTCTGGAGGGGATGGCGTGGCCCTCCCCCGCCTGGCTCCAGCATCCTTTCCACCCTGCTGAGGGATTCCGCACCGTGTTCGCTTCTGATCACCGCGAACGCGTGCTCTGTCTCGGGTGTCATGAGGCCCTCCTGACCGAAGCCGCGACCGTGCTCGTGCCGCGCCGTCGCATCAGTAGTCGGACGGGAGACCGAGTGAGTTCCCGCGACTTTCGGTCAATGTGCCGCGGCGGCGGGGAAATCGCCGGCGCCACTTCCGGGGATCGCCCGGAGATGACGCCGGCGTCACCGCCCTCAGGCCGCCGTGGCGGCCGCTCGACGGGCGGACCGCTCCACGCGCGCGTCCGGGCCGGATCCGTCGGCCTCGGCCAGCAGCCCCGCGAGCGTCATCCGGGCCCGGGCCACGCGGGACCGGACCGTGCCGAGCGGGCAGCCCACGATCCCGGCCGCCTCTTCGTAGGACAACCCGACCACCTGGGTCAGGACGAAGGCCTCACGACGTTCGTCGGGGAGCGTCTCCAACAGGTCGAGGAGCGCGATGCCGTCGTCGAAACCCGGCAGACCGCGCGGCTGGGCGCACTCCACGGCCGTCTGCCAGTCATGCGTGTCCGCCGTCCGGGGCCGGACCGCGGCACGGCGCCAGCTGTCGACGACCGCACGGCGGGCGATGGACAGCAGCCAGGTACGGGCCGAGGCGCGCCCCTCGAAGCGGTGCAGGCTGTCGAGGGCCCGCAGGAACGTCTCCTGGGTCAGGTCGTCGACGCTCTGGGGATCCGCGCCGAGGTGGGCGACGTAACGCAGCACGTCCGCGTGCAGGGCGCGCACGAACCGTTCGGCGGCGTCCGGGTCACCGCCTCGGGCGGCCAGCGCCCAGGCGGTCGCCGACGCGTCCGCCGAGGCCCTGCGCGTTCGCGGAGCGGGCAGCACAGAAGTGATCACGAGGTGTCCTTCTCAGGTCATCCGGGGCCGGCCCGGGGTGGGGCCATGGCTCTCCGGCGAATGGGGTGCGGCCGTACGGGTGGTACGGCGGTGCCCGGGGCTCGCGCAGGCTCGTGTGCGCGCGGGTTCCTCAGGAACCGTTCGCGGCACGGCTGGTGAACTCTTCCGAGGAAGGCTCAGGCGGCTTGCCGAGAAAGAGCAGAAGAGGGGAAGCCCCGGTGGTTCCGGCTGTCTCAGGCGACAGCGGCACCCACGGGCGGTCCCCGGGAGGTGATCGCGTGACAGAGAAGGAGTCGTGCCAGGGTCCGGCGACCGGAGTCGCGGCGCCGACGCACCGGCGTACGGCTTGGCGGCACGGGCAGGTCGAGCAGCATCCGCAGAGGTGCCACCAGGCGGGCGGCGACGGCCCGCAGGATGCGGAAGACCGCGCGCTCGCCGTACGCGAGCCACAGGCCGCACAGGACCGCGGCGAGCAGGTGGGCGGCGAACATGCCGAACGCGCCGCCGCCTCCCATGCCGTGCATACCGTGACCGACGTGTCCCGTACCCGCCGTGTTCATCGCGTCCATGTGCACGGAGCCCATGTCCATGGACCCCATGTGCACGGAGCCCATGTGCATGGACCCCATGTGCAGGAGGCCCATGTGCATGGGGTCCACGTCGGATGCCGTGCCCGGTGACACCGCGTTCGGACCGCAAGCGTGCGCCTGGGTCAGGGCGAAGATCTCGTGGAGCACCGCCTGGACCGCGACCACCACGGTGACGATCAGTGCGCGTCCGCGCTCACGGCCGGCGAGGCACCATCCGGCTGTACCCGTCCCGGCACCGGCGGCCGCCATGGCCCACCAGGGCACAGGGGCACCGGACATCATCACGTGGCCGAGGGCGGCGAGCAGCACGCAGACGGCGGCGAACACTCCCGCCCGCAGCGTGCGGCACCACCCTCCGACAGTCATGACGCGCCCATCTTCGCACCCGTGGTCCGGTCGTCGTCAGGGGGTACGTGCGGACTCCCGCCCCGTGACTCAGCCAGAGGAGGGTGACACCCGGCACACCGGCGGGGCGGGAACTGCACGGGTATCGGCAGCGACTTCTGTACCACGATGTCCTCGAAGGCGGATGCCGCTAGAACGTGACCGTCCCGGGCCGGACCACGACGGCGGGCAGCGTCACCCGTCCGCTGCGGCCGAACTCCAGTGTGAAGGACACCAGGTCGCCGGCCCGCCACTCGCCGGCCGGGGCCGCCACCGTCAGATCCACCCCGTAGGGCGACATGGTGAGGCTCCCGCCCGCCGGTATCTCGACCGACTCCACCGGGGCCCGGTAGGCCGTGGCGCCGCTTCCCATCCGATGACGGGCCAGACCGACTCCGCCGGGGGCGCGGGGTGAGGTGACGCCCACCAGACGGTCGGCCGAGCCGCCCTCGTTGGTGATGCGGAAGAACGCCGCCGTCTCGGAGGAACCGTTGCCCGGAAGGAGGACGCGTCCCTCGGTGACGCGTATGCGGGCGGGACTGCCCGCACGTCCCGTGCCGACCCAGGTGGTCAGGCCCGCCAGGGCCAGGCTGGACGCGGCGACGGGAACGAGGACGGCGAGAAGGGTGTCCGTCAGCCGTCGGCGACGGGCGAGCCGGGCCGACGGCCGGGTGAGTGTGTCCTTCACCGGTCGCCCGCCCTCCCCTGCCGTCGCCCGCGCGCCGGGACGGGAGAAGGCCTCCAGGCACGCAGACGCAGGCTGTTGCCCACCACCAGCACCGAGCTGGCCGACATGGCGGCCGCGGCCACCATGGGGCCCAGCAGACCGACCATGGCGAGCGGGACGGTGACGACGTTGTAGCCGAAGGCCCACACCAGGTTGGCCCGGATCGTGGCGAGCGTGCGCCGGGCGAGGCGGACGGCGTCCCCGAGGGCCTCGATGTCACCGCGCACCAGCGTCAGGTCGGCCGCCCCGATGGCCACGTCCGTACCGCTGCCCATGGCGATGCCCAGATCGGCGCCGGCGAGCGCGGCGGCGTCGTTCACGCCGTCGCCGACGACCGCGATCCGGCCGCCCTCCTCCTGAAGCCTGCGCACCAGGGCCGCCTTGTCCTCGGGGGTGCAGCGGGCGTGCACCTCGTCGATGCCGAGTGCGTCGGCCACGGCCCTGGCGGGCGCCTCGCGGTCGCCGGTGGCGAGGACCGGGCGGATGCCCAGTCTGCGCAGCCGGTCCACGGCACGGTAACTGCCGGGCCTGACGACGTCGCCGACCTCGATCAACGCCTCTGCCACCCCGTCCACGCGCACGACGACCGCTGTGTGCGCCGCGGACTCCGCCGCCGCGCGGGCCTCTGCCAGAGCGGCCGGCAACTCGCCGTCCGGCACCAGTACCTCCACCGCCCGGCCGTCCACGCGGCCGCGCACCCCCTGCCCCGCGGTGGCCGCGAAGTCCCGGACGGCCGGCAGCGGTTCCCCGCCCCCCGTCCGTCGGGCGTACGAGGTGATCGCCCGCCCCAGCGGATGTTCCGAGCCCTGCTCCACCGCACCGGCCAGGCGCAGGACGACGTCCCGGCCGGGTCCGCCGGGCGCGGCGGTCACCCGTGCGACGGTCATGTGCCCGGAGGTCAGGGTGCCCGTCTTGTCCAGGACGACCGTGTCGACGTGCTGAAGCGCCTCCAGCGTCTGCGGGCCGCTGACGAGTACGCCCAGCTGGGCCCCGCGGCCGGTGGCGGCCATCAGGGCGGTCGGCGTGGCCAGGCCGAGCGCGCACGGGCAGGCCACGACGAGGACGGCCACGCACGCGGTGATCGCCGCCTGCGGGTCGGCTCCGGCGCCGAGCCAGAAGCCCAGCACGGTGACGGCGACGGCCAGCACGACGGGTACGAACACCCCGGCCACCGCGTCGGCCAGCCGCTGTGCCCGCGCCTTGCCCGCCTGGGCCCCGAGCACCAGCCGGGTGATCCGGGCCAGTTGTGTGTCGGCACCGGTGGCGGTGGCGCGGACGAGCAGCAGACCGTCGGCGTTGACGGCCCCGCCGACCAGCGCCGAGCCGGGCCCGACCGCCAAGGGTTCGCTCTCCCCGGTGACGAGGGACAGGTCCACGGCGGAATTGCCCTCCACCACCCGGCCGTCGGTGGCGACCCGCTCGCCGGGGCGCACCACGAAGACCTGCCCCACCCGCAGTTGCCCGATCGGGAGGGAACGCTCGCCGTGCTCGTCGCGCACGGACACCTCTTTGGCCGCGAGCTCCGCCAGCGATCGCAGGGCGTCTCCGGTCCCCCGCCTGGCCCGTGCCTCCAGGAACCGGCCGGCCAGCACGAACAGCGGCACGCCGACCGCGGCTTCCAGATAGACGTGGGCGGCGCCGTCCGACGCGGACGGCAGCGGGCTGAACGGCATCCGCATGCCGGGATCACCGGCTCCGCCGAGGAACAGGGCGTACGCCGACCACGAGAAGGACGCCACCACGCCGAGCGAGACGAGTGTGTCCATGGTGGCCGCCGAGTGCCGCAGTCCGCGTACCGCCCGCACGTGGAACGGCCAGGCGCTCCACACCGCCACCGGGGCCGCCAGCACGAGACACAGCCACTGCCAGTTGCGGAACTGCAGGGACGGCGCCATCGACAGTGCCAGGACGGGGACGGCGAGCAGCGCCGTGACGAGCAGCCGCTCGTGTTCCTGCCGGGCAGCGGCCCCGGACCCCTCGTCGTCACCGGCTGTCCCGCCGTGTGCCTCCGGCGCGGGGGACTCGGGGAGCGATGCCTCGTAGCCCGCCTGTTCGACGGCCGTGACGAGGTCCTCCGGCAGGATGTCCTCAGGGTGACCGACCCGGGCCCGGCCGGTGGCCAGGTTGACGGTCGCCGTGACCCCTTCCAGCTTGCCGAGCTTCTTCTCCACCCGCCGCACGCAGGCGGCGCAGGTCATCCCACCGACGGTCAGGTCCGTGACCACGAGCGGCGACGCCGGTTCGGCGCCCATCAGCCACCGCCTCCGTGCATCCCGGGCATGTCCCCCGGGCCGGCGCCGCCAGTGCCGTCGCCCCCGTCGCCGCTGGTCCCGGACCCGGTGCCGTGTATGCCGGGGGCCACGGGTCCGGCGGCCGATCCCACGGCGTAGGACACCGTGAAGACCAGTGCCAGCAGCAACAGGAAGCCGCAGAGGGCGGGCGGGGGCATCAGCTTGCGGGGGACCACGTCCGGGGAGCGGGACGGGTGTCGGGGTTCGGCCATGGTCGGCCTTCCTGGTCGCGTCGAACCGTCGTACGGCGGGGAGCTGTTGCGGCCGTACCGCTGTAGGAGTCGGACCGAGCACGCGCCGAGTTCCGACGTGCGGTCATGACGTGCGCCACACGCGGACACGGGTGCGCATGCCGGCATGACCGTCGCGGCCGCCATGCGTGCCGGGGACCTCCCCTCCCCTGGGCATGCGCACCTCCGGCCGCGACTCGCCCGGCCTCCTCCGCACGGCCCGCGCCGGGCTACCGTGGCATCGTGACCGGCTCGGAGCAGCGCCCCCTGCTCTTCCTCGACATCGACGGACCCCTCATCCCGTTCGGACCGTCGGCCGGCCGCCGTCGCGCGGGCCCCGCTGCCGCGCCCGAGCAGCCTTCCGGCCCGGGCAATCCGCTGCTGAACCGGCTCGATCCCACGGTCGGAGCGCGTCTGACGGCTCTGCGGTGCGACCTCGTGTGGGCCTCGACATGGCTGGACGCCGCGAACGAGGCCGTCGCCCCGCGGATCGGGCTGCCGAGCCTGCCCGTGGTGAGGTGGCCGGACACGCCCGTCGACGAGGGCCCGCGCGGTCTGCACTGGAAGACCCGGCACCTCGTCGAGTGGGCCGGCCGCCGGCCGTTCGTCTGGGTCGACGACGAGATCGGTGCCCCGGACCGGCTCTGGGTCGCCGCCCAGCGCCGGGAGCCGTTCCTGCTCCACCGCGTCGACCCGGCCGACGGGCTCACCGACGACGATTTCGCCGTCCTCGCCGACTGGCTCCTGGCCACCGTGCCGCACCACCTCGCGTGATCGGCCGAGCCAGGATGCGAGCGGCGTGATGTTCACCGGGTCCCCTCGTCGGCCTCTTCGGGGCGGGCGGCTTCGACGAGTACGCCGGCCTGCTCGTCAGCGGGGCCCTGGGCATGGATGTCGTGGACCGGCCAAGCGTGACTTCGATGCCGCGGTCCCGGGGGTGCCCTCCGTCCGGCACACTCAGGCTCATGGAAACTGCCGAATTTCTCGAGACCCTGGACCGCGAGGGCACGTTGCTGGCGGCGGCCGCCGCTGCCGCGGGACCCGATGCGAAGGTGCCGACGTGCCCCGAGTGGCAGGTGCGTGACCTGTTGCGGCACACCGGCACGGTGCACCGCTGGGCCGCCGGCTTGATCGCCGGCGGACACACCGCGCCCCGGCCCGTCGACGACCCGCCGGAGCTGGACGGCGCCGAGCTGCTGGCCTGGTACCGGGACGGCCACCGCCTGCTGGTGGACACCCTGGCCGCCGCCCCCGCCGATCTGGAGTGCTGGACCTTCCATCCCGCGCCCAGCCCGTCACCCCTGGCGTTCTGGACCCGGCGCCAGGCGCACGAGACCACCGTGCACCGCTACGACGCCGAGGCGGCGCGCGGTGGTACGCCCTCGCCGGTCGAGCCCGGCTTCGCGGTGGACGGCATCGACGAACTGCTGCGCGGCTTCCACGCCCGCTCCCGGAGCCGGCTGCGCAGCGAGGAGCCGCGCGTCCTGCGGGTGCGTGCCGAGGTTGCCGGGGCGGAGACGGACGCCGTGTGGACCGTACGGCTCACGGCCGAGCCGCCGGTGACCGTGCGCACGGCGGACGAGGCGGCCGAGACCGAACTGTCCGGTCCCGCCGATCAGTTGTACCTGGCGCTGTGGAACCGGACCGCCGTGCCGGAGGTGAGCGGCGATCCCTCGCTCGCGGCCCTGTGGCAGGAGCGTTCGGGGATCTGAGGTCCGGTCAGCCGGCCTCGTCCAGCATTCGGGCCAGCACCGCGCGCTGCACCGGCCGTACCTCGCCGTGCAGCGTGCGGCCCTTCGCCGTGAGCGCCACCCGCACCCCGCGCCGGTCCTGCGAACACATCGCCCGCTCGACGAGGCCGTCCTTCTCCAGGCGGCCGATCAGCCGGGACAGCGCGCTCTGACTGAGGTGGACCCGGTCGGAGATCTCCTGCACCCGGTAGGCGCAGCCGCCGTCCGCCGCCGCGCCCTCGGCCAGCACGTCGAGAACCTCGAAGTCGCTCGCGCACAGGCCGTGTCCGTGCAGTGCCCGGTCCAGTTCGCACTGGGTGCGGGCGTGCAGCGCCAGTATTCCCCGCCACTGCTCCACGAGCCCCTGCTCGGCCTTCTTCGCCGCCATGGGCGCACCGTAGCAGAGAAACGAATTCATTGCACCGTAATTAAATGCGTTTGCATCTGATGCATGCGCATGTAGTCTCCCCGGCATGACCTCTCCGCTCACCACCACCGCGACCCCGTCCTCGGGGGTTCGCTGGACACCCCGGCTGTGGGGCACCCTGCTGGTGCTGTGCGCCGCGATGTTCCTGGACGCGCTGGACGTGTCGATGGTCGGCGTCGCGCTGCCGTCCATCGGTTCCGATCTCCATCTGTCCACGTCGGCCCTGCAATGGGTCATCAGCGGCTACATCCTGGGCTACGGCGGCCTCCTGCTCCTCGGCGGCCGCACCGCCGACCTGCTCGGCCGACGCCAGGTGTTCCTGGTGGCGCTCGGCGTCTTCGCGCTGGCCTCGCTGCTCGGCGGACTCGTGGACTCGGGCCCGCTGCTGATCGCCAGCCGCTTCGTCAAGGGCCTCAGCGCGGCCTTCACGGCACCGGCGGGCCTGTCGATCATCACCACGACGTTCCCCGAGGGCCCGCTGCGCAACCGGGCCCTGTCGATCTACACCACCTGCGGCGCCACCGGCTACTCCATGGGCCTCGTCTTCTCCGGCCTGCTCACCGAGGCCAGCTGGCGGTTGACGATGCTGCTGCCGGCGCCGGTCGCGCTGATCGCCCTGTTCGCCGGCCTGAGGCTGCTGCCGCGCGGCGAACGCGAGCGCGGCCGGGGCGGCTACGACATACCGGGCGCCGTCCTCGGCACCGCCTCGATGCTGCTGGTGGTCTTCACCGTCGTCCAGGCACCCGAGGCGGGCTGGGCCTCGGCCCGTACGGTCCTGTCCTTCATCGCCGTCGCCGTCATGCTGACCGTCTTCGTCGTCGTCGAACGGCGCAGCCCGAGCCCGCTGATCCGGCTCGGGGTGCTGCGCTCCGGTTCCCAGGTCCGGGCACAGCTGGGCGCGCTCACGTTCGTCGGCAGCTACATGGGCTTCCAGTTCCTGGTCACGCTCTACATGCAGCAGGTGCTGGGCTGGTCCGCGCTGCACACGGCACTGGCGTTCCTCCCGGCGGGTGCGCTGGTGGCGCTCTCCGCGACCAAGGTCGGCACCGTCATCGACCGGTTCGGCACGGCACGGCTGATCGTGCTCGGCTTCGTCCTGATGGCCGCCGGATACGCCCTGTTCCTGCGCATCGACCTCGACCCGGTCTACGCGACCGTGATCCTGCCGACCATGCTCCTGGTCGGCTCGGGCTTCGCCCTGACCTTCCCGTCCCTCAACGTCCAGGCCACCAACGGCGTGGACGAGCACGAGCAGGGCATGGTCTCGGGGCTGCTCAACACCTCGGTGCAGGTGGGCGGCGCGATCTTCCTGGCCGTCGTGACGGCGGTGGTGACCGCGCACGCCCCCGAGAAGGCCACTCCCCAGGCGGTGCTGGACAGCTACCGGCCCGGGCTGGTGGTGGTCACGCTGATCGCCGTCGTGGGCCTCCTGCTGTCGCTCAGCGGGCTGCGCCGGCCGCGTCCGGAGCGGTCCGTGGTGGTCGCCAGGTCCACCGTGAAGGAGGCGGAGGCGGAACGCGTGCCGGTCCGCGACTAGGGTCTGTCGCCTGGATCAGCCCGCGAGCCCGGCGAGATCCGAACGAGAGCCCTGGGGGACGCCTCCACACGTGCGCCCGGCGGGAGTTGTCTGCCCCGCCGGGCGCACGCCTGTGAGACTGACGGCATGTCTGCATACGGGGGCCGCCGCACCGGGGCGGAGCGGGACGCGGCGACGGTCGAGATCGGCTACGCGCTGTTCAGTGCCGCGTTCGCGGCGGCGGTGCTGTTCGGGGCCGTCGCCGGACCGGCGCTGCTCTTCGATCTGCCCGGCCTGCTGTCCGAGGTCCTGCTGCGGCTCGGCACGGTGGTCGCGCCGGTCGTGTTCGCGGCCCGGGTGATCAGCGTGCTGGTCCGCTTCCGGGGCTCGGCTCAGCCCAGCCAGCCGGGCCGCACCAACCCCGACTCGTAGGCGAGTACGACGAGCTGGGCGCGGTCCCGGGCGCCCAGCTTCACCATGGTCCGGCTCACATGCGTCTTGGCGGTGAGCGGGCTGACCACCAGCCGGCGGGCGATCTCCTCGTTGGACAGGCCGATGCCCACCAGTGCCATCACCTCCCGCTCCCGCTCGGTGAGCCGGGCGAGGGCCCCGGCCGCCGCGGGCTCCTTGGAACGGGCGGCGAACTCGGCGATCAGCCGTCGGGTGACGCCCGGCGACAGCAGCGCGTCACCCTGGACCACCGCCCTTACCGCGCGCAGGAGTTCGTCGGGCTCGGTGTCCTTCACCAGGAAGCCGGAGGCGCCCGCACGGATCGCCTCGAAGACGTACTCGTCCAGTTCGAAGGTGGTGAGCATGACCACCTTCACGTCCGCCAGCTCCGCGTCCGAGGTGACGCGCCGGGTCGCGGCCAGGCCGTCCAGCAGCGGCATGCGGATGTCCATGAGGACCACGTCCGGGCGCAGTTCACGCACCCGGCGCAGCGCCTCCTCGCCGTCGGCCGCCTCGCCGGCCACCTCGATGTCCGGCTGCGCGTCGAGCAGCGCCCTGAAACCGGCTCGCACCAGCGACTGGTCGTCGGCGAGCAGTACCCGGATCACTGATCCTCCCTGAGCTGCGACGGCAGCACGGCGAGCACGCGGAAGCCGCCGTCGGGGCGCGGGCCCGCCTCGATGGTGCCACCGAGCGCGGCGGCCCGCTCCCGCATCCCGGCCAGTCCGTTCCCGCTGCCCCCCGCGTCCGCGCCGGTCGCCGGTCCGTCGTCGTCGATCCTCAGCCGCAGGACGCCGTCGTCGTAGCCGAAGCGCACGCGCGCGTGGCGCGAACCGGAGTGCCGTACGACGTTGGTGAGGGCCTCCTGGAGGATGCGGAAGGCCGCCAGGTCGGCGCCCGGCGGCAGCCGTGGCACTTCGCCCTCGGTCTCGACGGTCAGGCCGGCCGCCGCGGCCTGTTCCACCAGCTCCGGCAACCGGTCCAGGCCGGGCGCGGGGGCGCGCGGTGCGGCGCCCGGTGCGCGCAGGGTGCCGAGCACCTGGCGCACCTCGCCGAGCGCCTCCTTGCTGGCGGACTTGATGGTGGTGAGCGCGGCCCGCGCCTGCTCCGGATCGCTGTCGAGCAGCGCGAGGCCCATGCTCGCCTGGACGTTGATGACGGAGATGCTGTGCGCGAGGACGTCGTGCAGTTCGCGGGCGATGCGCAGCCGCTCCTCGTCCGCGCGCCGCCGCGCCGCCTCGGCGCGGTCCGCGCGTTCCCGCGCCCACTGCTCGTGCCGCACCCGGGCCAGCTCGGACAGGGCGACGACGGCCAGCACCCAGGTGGCGACGACGATCTCCTGCCCCAGGCCCGCGCCGCGGTCCCCGGCGGGCGGAAGCCACCGGAAGAGCCGGAGCGCGACCAGGACGTGTCCGGCCCACAGCAGCCCGACGGCCGCCCAGGCGGCCCGCCGGTGCCCGGCGACGACCGCGCTGAAGCAGGCGACCGCGACGGTCAGGAAGACCGGACCGTAGGGGAAGCCCAGGGCCAGGTAGACGAGGACCGCCGTCGCCGTGCCGAACACGACGGGCACCGGGTGGCGGTTGCGCCACAGCAGCAGGACCGAGGCGAGGAGCAGCAGCACGCGCGCGTAGCCGTCGAGCGGCACGCGCTCGTGCTGACCGTGCGCGGCGAAGGTGCTGCCGATCATCACGACCGCCGTGATCAGCACGGTGGAGCGCCAGGGCAGGCGGGCGCGGTGTGCCTCGGGGTCGTCCGGGCGGTTCCACCACGCAGGCCCGTACCTCCACCAGTGCGAGGGGCCGCCTCGGTGCTGCTCTTCCATGCGGGCCACGCTAGACGCCGCCGGACCGCGAAGGCGTCGGCCGCCCGGGGTGATCCCGCGTACTCCCCGGGGAGTACGCGGCTCAGGACATGGTCGGGCCGCTCCCCGGGGAGGTACGCAGCCGGGGTCCGGTTCGGGTCTGCCCCACCCGGGGGAGCACACGGCTCACGTTCCGGCAAGGCCCGCTCCGCCGGGAAGTACGCGGCTCAGGACCCGTTCAGGCCCACACCTTCGGCGAGCCGGGCGGCCGCGTGCCGGAAGAACGCCTCGCGGTCCTCCACCACCCGGTGGAACTGCCCGAAGACTTCGAACCCGACCAGTCCGAACAGCTGGGCCCAGGCCGCCACCAGCGCCACCGCGGCCTCGGGCGGCAGGTCGGGGGCGAGGTCGGCGGCCATCCGCTCGGCCTCGGGGCGCAGGCCGGCGGTCAGGGACAGGCCGGCCAGGCCCGGGCCCCGGTGGCCGTCCCGGACGATGCCGATGAGGACCAGGCCGACCCGGGCCGCGGCCCGGACGGTGGTCTCGGGGGCGGAGTAGCCGGGCACGGGCGAGCCGTAGATCAGCGCGTACTCGTGCGGATGGGCGAGCGCCCAGCCCCGCACCGCCTCGCACACGGCGATCCAGCGGGCCGGCGGCGGGGCGGTGGAGGCGGCGTCCCGCGCCCGCTCCGACGCCTCGCCCAGGGAGTCGTAGGCGTCGATGATCAGGGCGGTGAGCAGGTCGTCCCGGCTGGGGAAGTAGCGGTACAGGGCCGACGAGACCATGCCGAGTTCGCGGGCGACGGCCCGCAGGGAGAGCTTGGCCGCGCCCTCCTCCGCGAGCTGTCTGCGCGCCGCCTCCTTGATGGCCGCGGTGATTTCCTGCCTGGCCCGTGCGCGGGCGCCCTGTGGGGTGCTCATGCCAGCAGTGTGCCACGCGAGAGAGCACCGCACACAAAGGAGAGCGCCGCACAAAAAAGAGAGCACCGCTCTTGCTTTGGAGGACATGGCCGCCCCACACTGGAGTCAAGCGAGAGCACCGCTCTCCCAAACTCTCCGGTGGGGGTCCCCATGTCGTCGTCTTCGCCTTACTACCTCAAGGGCAGCCGGCTCAACGTGCGCCTGAACAGCGTGATCGGCTGGCTCGCCCGGCACGGCGTCAGCCTCGCGGGCACCGCCGAGATGTCCGTGCCCGGCCGCAAGAGCGGGCGCATGCAGCGCATCCCGGTCAACCCGCACACCTACGACGGCGAGCAGTACCTGGTCTCCGCGCGCGGCCACTCGCAGTGGGTGCGGAACATGCGCGCCGCCGGCGGCGGCGAGCTGCGCGTCGGGCGCAAGGTGCGCGGCTTCACCGCGGTGGAGCTTCCCGACGCCGAGAAGCTCCAGGTCCTGCGGACCTACCTGGAGAAGTGGGGCTGGGAGGTCAACCAGTACTTCGACGGCGTGACCGCCAAGTCCTCCGACGAGGAGATCATCGCCTGCGCCCCGGACCACCCGGTCTTCCGCATCACCGTCACCGGCTGACGTGCCCGGAAACCGACCGGATCCTCCTGGACCGACCGCCCCAAGTGGGCCAACCGGACCCCCGTGAACCGACCGGACTCTCGCGAACCGGCCGGCCGCCACGAACCAGCCGGCCCCCCGTGAACCGACCGGACCCCGTTGAGCGACCGGACCCCCGTGGACCGGCCGGACCCTCGCGAACCGGCCGGCCGCCATGAACCAGCCGGTCCCCCGTGAACCGGCGGGGGCCTCGGGACGTCAGGAACCGGCGGGCTCCTGCGCCGGCGACGCCGGCGCCGTCTGCCCCCGGTCCAGCGCGGTCAGCGCCCGCTGGGCGAGCGGGTGGGAACGGACGATCTCGCCCAGCGAGGTCGAGCCCTGCGTGATGTCCCGGAACGCCCGCCACGCCGGACGGAACCCGGTGAGGGCCGCGTGGAAGAGGCCCGGGCGCTTCTCGAACACGGCAAGCAGTCCCTTGCCGACGCTCATCTCGACGCCGAGCCCCGCCTTGATCGCGAACGCGTAGTTCAGGGCCTGGCGCCGGGTGTCCACGGCGTCGTGCGCCTCGGCGATGCGGACCGCCCACTCCCCGGCCAGCCTGCCCGAGCGCAGCGCGAAGGAGATGCCCTCGCGGGTCCACGGCTCCAGCAGACCGGCCGCGTCCCCGCACACCAGCACCCGGCCCCGGGACAGCGGCGAGTCGTCGGCACGGCAGCGGGTCAGATGCCCGGAGGAGATCGCCGGCTCGAACCCGGCGAGGCCCAGCCGGGCGACGAAGTCCTCCAAGTACCGCTTGGTGGCGGCGCCTTCACCGCGCGCGGAGATCACACCGACCGTCAGGGTGTCCCCCTTGGGGAACACCCAGCCGTAACTTCCCGGCATCGGGCCCCAGTCGATGAGGACCCGCCCCTTCCAGTCCTCGGCCACCGTCTCCGGGACCGGGATCTCCGCCTCGAGGCCGAGGTCCACCTGGTCGAGCTTCACACCTACGTGGGCCCCTATCCGGCTGGCGCTGCCGTCGGCGCCGACCACCGCGCGGGCCAGCACCGTCTCCCCGCCCTGAAGGACGACGGCGACCGTGCGCCGG
Organism: Streptomyces musisoli; assembly: GCF_016741855.1. Lineage (GTDB taxonomy): Bacteria > Actinomycetota > Actinomycetes > Streptomycetales > Streptomycetaceae > Streptomyces > Streptomyces musisoli. The sequence goes on from NZ_JAERRH010000006.1 coordinate 359,647, forward strand.
TCCGGCACCGCCGAGCCGTGCTGCTCGACCCGCTGCACCGTGACGCCCGTACGCAGCTCGGCACCCGCCTTCTGGGCGTGCTCGACCAGTTGCTGGTCGAACTCGGAGCGGTTGATCAGCCCGAACAGCATCTGCTTGGAGCGACGGGTGCGGGTGAAGCGTCCGTTGCTGGAGAAGGTGATCGCGTGCACCCGGTCCCGCAAGGGCAGCTCGAAGCCGGGCGGCAGCGCGTCACGCGAGGGGCCGATGATGCCGCCGCCGCACGTCTTGTAGCGGGGCAGCTCGGCCTTCTCCAGCAACAGCACGCGCCGTCCCGCAACCGCCGCCGCATAGGCGGCCGAGGCGCCCGCGGGGCCCGCGCCCACCACGACGACGTCCCACACCCGCTGCACGTCGTCCGCCGAAGAGTTCTCGCCGCTCACGATGGTCTACCGCTCCGATCAAGCCGCTGCCAAGTGTCCTGTCGCATCCTACGGCGGCCGTCCGCGCAGGCCGCTGTGGGAGGATCGGTGTACTCACCCCGTACAACGTCGCACCCACGAGGAGCGTGCCCATGTCGTCGAATCCGGTCGCCGAGACCGTCGCCTCGCTGCTGCCCCGGGCCAAGGCGGAGCTGGCCGAACTGGTCGCCTTCAAGTCGGTGGCGGACTTCACGCAGTTCCCCAGGAGCGAGAGCGAGGCCGCCGCGAACTGGATCGCCGACGCGCTGCGTGCCGAGGGATTCACGGACGTGGCCCTGCTCGACACCCCGGACGGCACGCAGTCCGTGTACGGCTACCTGCCGGGCCCGGAGGGCGCCAAAACGGTTCTCCTCTATGCGCACTACGACGTGCAGCCCCCGCTCGACGAGGCCGGCTGGACCACCCCGCCGTTCGAGCTGACCGAGCGCGACGGCCGCTGGTACGGCCGCGGGGCCGCCGACTGCAAGGGCGGCGTCATCATGCACCTGCTCGCGCTGCGCGCCCTGAAGGCGAACGGCGGGGTTCCGGTGAACGTCAAGGTGATCTGCGAGGGCTCGGAGGAGCAGGGCACGGGCGGCCTGGAGCGGTACGCCGAGGAGCACCCGGAGCTGCTGGCGGCCGACACCATCGTGATCGGCGACGCGGGCAACTTCCGCGTCGGCCTGCCGACGGTCACCACCACGCTGCGCGGCATGACCCTGGTCCGGGTGCGGATGGAGACCCTCGCGGGCAATCTGCACTCCGGTTCGTTCGGCGGCGCCGCCCCGGACGCGCTCGCAGCGCTGATCCGCGTGCTGGACTCGCTGCGGGCCGAGGACGGCACGACGACGGTCGACGGGCTGGACTCCACGGGGACGTGGGACGGCCTGGAGTACCCCGAGGAGCAGTTCCGCGCGGACGCCAAGGTGCTCGACGGGGTCGGGCTGATCGGCAACGGCTCGGTCGCCGACCGCGTCTGGGCCCGCCCCGCCGTCACCGTCCTCGGCATCGACTGCCCGCCGGTCGTCGGCGCCACCCCGTCCGTGCACTCCGGCGCACGCGCGCTGATCAGCCTGCGGGTGCCGCCGGGCATGGACGCGACGGAGGCGACCAAGCTGCTGGAGGCCCACCTCACGGCGCACACCCCGTGGGGCGTCCGGGTCACCACCGAGCAGATCGGCCAGGGCCAGCCCTTCCGCGCCGACGCCACCAGCCCGGCCTACCAGGCGATGGCCGACGCGATGGCGGTCGCCTACCCGGGCGAGACCATGCAGTACGCCGGTGAGGGCGGCTCCATCCCGCTGTGCAACACCCTGGCGGCCCTGTACCCGCAGGCGGAGATCCTGCTGATCGGCCTGAGCGAGCCGGAGGCGCAGATCCACGCCCTCAACGAGAGCGTGTCCCCCCGGGAGCTGGAGCAGCTGTCGGTCGCCGAGGCGCTGTTCCTGCGCAACTACGCGGCGGGCTGAACCCTTCTGCCCGGGGCAGAGGGCCCTCGCCCCCGGGCGGGGGCCCTGCCTACCGTCGGCGCATGGACGTCATCGAACTGCTGCCCCGTCTGCACCTGCTGCGCTTCCCCGTCGGCCAGGCCTACCTCTGGCACGACGGCGACCAGTCGACCCTGATCGACGCGGGCCCGATCGGCTCCGGGCGGACGATCGCCGACGCGGTCACCGCACTGGGGCGCGCACCCCGGGACGTGCGACGCGTCGTCCTGACCCACTTCCACGAGGACCACGCGGGCGGGGCGGGCGAGTTCGCCGCGCTGAGCGGGGCCGAGGTGCTCGCGCACCATCTGGACGCCCCGTTCGTACGAGGTGAACGGCCGGGTCCCGCACCGCGGTTCGAGGAGTGGGAGCGGCCGCTGCACGCCGAGGCGGTCCGGCACCTGCCCGGGGGCACCCCGGTGCCGCCGCCCGCGGTGACCGGCGTGGCGGACGGGGACGTACTCGGCTTCGGCGGCGGCGCGCACGTGGTCCACGTCCCCGGGCACACCGATGGCAGCATCGCGCTGTTCCTGCCGGCCGAGGGCGTGCTGTTCACCGGGGACACGGTGGCGGCCGCACCGGCCGACGGCACGCCGATTCCGGGCGTGTTCAACCTGGACCGCCCGCAACTCCTGGACTCGGTGAGCCGGTTGGCGGACCTCGATGCGGAGGTGGCCTGTTTTGGACACGGCGACCCGGTCATGACCGGCGCCGCCGCCGCGCTCCGCTCGCTCGGCTAGATCCTGTCCGCGGGTCCGGCGCCGCGCGGCCCGGGTCCCGGCCGGCCCGGCGCGATGCGGCCGACCGGTGCGGCCCCCGGCGCGCCCCGCCCGCTTCGGCGGGCCCCGGTCAGCCGACCGGCACGCCGGCTTCCAGGTAGAGCGCCGTGCCCCGCTCGCGCGCTCGCAGGGCCCAGCGCAGCCGCTCGTAGCGGACCGGGGGCAGCATCGCGGCGGCCTCCTGCTCCGAGGCGAACCGCCAGGCGCGCAGCTCCGGGCCGGGCAGGACCACCCGGGACGCCGCGCCGGACTCCAGCCGGCCCCCGTCGAACAGCAGCCGCAGCCCGCCGAAGCGGGGCGGGTCGGGCCGCTCCCAGTCCACGACGAGGAGCCGGGGTACCTCCCGCAGCCGTATCCCGGTCTCCTCGGCGACCTCGCGCATCCCGGCACGGGCCGGCGCCTCCCCCCGCTCCACCACGCCGCCGGGGAACTCCCAGCCGGGCTTGTAGGTGGGGTCGACGAGCAGCACCCGGTCCTGCTCGTCGAAGAGCAGCACCCCGGCGGCGAGCGTCTCGGCGGTCGGCTCGGGCGTCTGCACGATGTCGCAGGCCGGTACGGCACCGCTGCCGACGGCGTCGGCGATGCGGGCGGCGGTCTCGTACGGAGTGAGGGCGCTGGTGTCGAGCGGGTGGGCGTCGGCCGTGAGCCAGGCGGCGAGGGCGGCCCGGTAGGGCTCGATGTGGTCGTACGCCCACTGCCGCACCCGTATCTCGCCGTCGGGGGCCTCGGGCGGCACCTCCCGCCCGGCTATCCGCTCCCGCAGGATCGTTTCGGCCGGGGCGAGAAGCAGATGGTGCACGGAAATCCTGCGGGCGGCGAGGCCGCCGAAGATCTCGTCGCGGTACTCCTGACGGAGCAGGGTCATGGGCACCACCAGGGTGCCGCCCAGCTCGGCGAGCATCGCGGCGGCGGTGTCGACCACCAGCCGGCGCCAGATCGGCAGGTCCTGGAGGTCGCCGACCTCGGAGAGGCGCTTGGGCGGCAGCAGGTGCGTGAGCGCCCCGCCGATGACCTCGGGGTCGAAGAGCGCGCTGTTCGGGATCAGTTCGATCAGTTCACGTGCGGCGGTGGTCTTCCCCGCACCGAACGCGCCGTTGATCCAGACGACGGTCACGGACTCCCCCTCTTCTGTTGGCCCCCTGAGGCTTGCCCGCTCCACCCTGCCACGGAAACCCGCTCCCGTTGAGGGCGCCTGCCCGCGCGCACACGAGAGTGCCGGCGCCCCATGCGGCCGGGCACCGGCACAACGCCCGACGACAGCGGGCCTTACTCCTGCCCGAGGGGGTTCTCGTCGACGGCCAGGGTGCCGTCGTCGACGAGCTGGCCGACCGTGTCGAGGGCGGTCGAGACCTTGGGGTCGTCGAGGGGGGCGCCGCCCGCCGCGTGGGACGGGGTGACGGCGGCGACCACGAATCCGGTGGCGAGGGTGGCGATGGCGAGCATGCTGCGCTTCTTCATGCGCTGATCAACTGTGTGGGACCGCCCGGGGTCACGCCGATCACCGCGGTTTCGCCGACCGATCTCGCAGTCCCGGCCCAGGGGGAAGCGAACACATCCGAACGACTGGAACCCCTCAGCTCCGACCTCTTCCAACAGACTCCGACACGTCCTACCGTAAACGCGCACCGATGACGCGTACATGCCGTCATCCCGCCGTTCGCGAGTTGGAGAGGAACGTCGACGATGCGTCACCCTCACAGCCGCACCACCCGCCGCAGAGTGGCCGGAGCACTCACCGCAGCACTGCTGTGCGCCGCGGGACTCGCCGCCCCCGCCCTGGCGGCCCCCGCCGCAACCCCCGCGGAGCCCGCCGCCCCCGCCCTGGCGGCCTCCGCCGCAACCCCCGCGGCGCCCGCCGCCCCCGCCCTGGCCGACGGCCTCGCCCTCACCCCGCCGATGGGCTTCAACAACTGGAACTCCACGCACTGCCGGGCCGAGTTCAACGAGGCCATGGTCAGGGGCATGGCCGATCTCTTCGTGACGAAGGGCCTGAAGGACGCGGGCTACCGGTACGTCAACCTGGACGACTGCTGGGCCCTGCCGAACCGCGACGCGAGCGGCAAGCTGGTGCCCGACCCCGTGCGGTTCCCCGGCGGCATCAAGGCGGTCGCGGACTACGTGCACGCCAAGGGCCTCAAGCTCGGCATCTACACCAGCGCCGGCACCAAGACCTGCAACAGCGCGGGCTTCCCGGGCGCCCTGGGCCACGAGTACAGCGACGCGCGGCAGTTCGCCGACTGGGGCGTCGACTACCTGAAGTACGACAACTGCAACAACCAGGGCGTGGACGCCGAGCAGCGCTACCGCACCATGCGGGACGCGCTTCAGGCGACCGGACGGCCCATCGTCTACAGCATCTGCGAATGGGGCGAGAACAAGCCGTGGGAGTGGGCCGCGGACGTCGGCCACCTGTGGCGGACCACCGGGGACATCAGCGACGGCTGGAACTCGATGCTGTCGATCCTGAAGCAGAACCTCCCGCTCGCGCCGTACGCGGGCCCCGGCCACTGGAACGACCCCGACATGCTGGAGGTCGGCAACGGCGGTATGACCGACACCGAGTACCGCTCCCACTTCTCGCTCTGGTCGGTCATGGCCGCGCCGCTGCTCATCGGCACCGACCTGCGCAAGGCCTCCCAGGCGACCTTCGACATCCTGGACAACAAGGAGGTCATCGCCGTCGACCAGGACCCGCTCGGCAAGCAGGGCGCGGTGGTCTCCTCCGCGGGCGGGCGCTGGGTCGTCGCCAAGGAGATGAAGGACGGCAGCCGCGCGGTGGCCCTCTTCAACGAATCCGGCACCGCCCAGCGGATCGCCACCACCGCGAACGCCGTCGGCCTGCCCGACGCCGACGGCTACACCCTGCGCGACCTGTGGCAGCACCGCGGCTACAACACCGCCGGGACCATCGCGGCCACCGTCCCGGCCCACGGCACGGTCCTGCTGCGCGTCTCGGCCGACCCGCGCTGGGCCGACCAACCGCCCGCCGTCGAACTCGGCCTGGACGGCAGCCCGTTGCTGGAGGCGGCCAAGCCGGCCACGCTGACCAGCACCGTCACCGACCTGGGGCGCACGCCCGCGCGGCGGGTGTCCGTGACGCTGACCGGCCCCGCCGGCTGGACCGTACGGGCCACCTCGGCGACCTCGGCCGCCACCCTGCCCACCGGCCGGACACTGCGCACCGGCTGGCTGGTGACCGCCCCGGCCGGCACCCCGGCCGGTTCCTACGGCCTCACGCTGCGCACGGGTCACCGCTCACCGTCCGGCACGCCGGTCACCACCACGCTCCCGCTGACCGCGTCCGTCGCCGTGCCCCCGCCCTCCGGCACGTCGTACCTCGGCGACCTGCCGTGGCTGTCGGCGACCAGCGGCTGGGGGCCGGTGGAGCACGACACCAGCAACGGGGAGAGCGACCCCGGCGACGGCCACCCGCTCACCGTCGGCGGGACGGTCTACGCCAAGGGACTCGGCGTCCACGCGCTCAGCGACATCTCCTTCTACACCGGCAGGGCCTGCGAGAAGGTCACCGCCTCCGTCGGTGTGGACGACGAGAAGGGCACGAAGGGCACCGTCGCCTTCGAGATCTGGGCGGACGACACGAAGGCCGCGGCCACGGGCGTCCTGACCAACGCGATGCCCGCCGAACCGGTCACCGCCGACATCACCGGCGCGCAGGTGGTCCGGCTCGTCGTCACCGACGGCGGGGACGGCATCGACTCGGACCACGCCGACTGGGCGGACGCGCGGCTGAGCTGCTGAGCCACCGGCCACCGAGCCACCAGGCCGCCAGGCCACCAGGCCACCAGGCCACCAGGCCACCAGGCCACCAGGCCACCAGGCCGCCAGGCCGCCAGGCCGCCAGGCCACCGACGCCTACACGCTCGCCGCGGTCGCGTCCGGCCTGCGGGCCAACGCCGCCGCGGCGGCGCCGACCAGGCCCGCGTCGGTGCCCATCTGCGCGGGTACGACGGTCAGCCGCCGCACGAAGGACAGGGTCGCGTAGTCGGTGAGGGCCTTGCGCAGGGGGGTGAACAGGATCTCGCCCGCCTTGCCGACACCCCCGCCGATCACCGCGATGTCGATCTCGACCAGGGTCGCGGTGGCCGCGATTCCGGCGGCCAGCGCCTGCGCCGCCCGCTCGAAGGAGGCCACGGCGACCGGGTCGCCCGCGCGGGCGGCGGCGGCCACCGCGGCGGCCGAGGTGTCCCCGTCGGGACCCGGGCACCAGCCCTGCTCCCGCGCCCGGCGGGCGATGTTGGGGCCGCTGGCGATGCGCTCCACGCAGCCGCGCGCTCCGCACGGGCAGGGATCGCCGTCGAGGTCGACGCTGATGTGGCCGATGTGGCCGGCGTTGCCCGTCGGACCGGGGTGCAGCCGCCCGCCGAGGACCAGGCCGCCGCCGACGCCCGTCGAGACCACCATGCACAGCGCGTTGTCGTGGCCGCGGGCGGCGCCCTGCCAGTGTTCGGCCGCCGTGATCGCGACGCCGTCGCCGATCAGCTCGACCGGCAGGCCTCCGGTGGCCGCACTCACCCGGTCGACCAGCGGGAAGTCACGCCAGCCCGGCACGTTCACCGGACTCACGGTGCCAGCCGAGGCGTCCACCGGGCCGGCGCTGCCGATGCCGATCGAGCCGGCGCGTCCCCACAGGGGCGACCCGGCGAGGTCGCCGAGCACCTCCTCGACGGCCCGCATGACCGTTTCGCCGTCCTGCTGGGCGGGCGTGGCGCGCTGGGACCGGGCCAGGATCCGTCCGTCGCCGTCCACCAGCGCGCCGGCGATCTTGGTGCCGCCGATGTCCAGGGCCGCCACGAAATCGGTGTGCATCAGAGTCAGGTCTCCCCGTTGAAGCTTGAGAAAAAGAGGCAGGCCGGTCAAGCGGTGGGGGCGCAGGCCGGAGACAGCGGTGGACAGTCTCTCTCGCATCTGACAACGTTGTCCAGGCTCTATGCTCGACGCCACATCCTCATACAAGCCCACGGATCGCGCACTACCCCGGTGCGAGAGACTGACGAGAGACAGGACAGCGCATCGTGCCCGAGACCACCCGCCGCGCGGACCGCCTTCCCGGGACGCGGTACGGCAACCGCCCGACGATGAAGGACGTGGCGGCGCGTGCCGGAGTCGGGCTGAAGACGGTCTCCCGGGTGGTCAACGGCGAGCCCGGGGTCACCCCGGACACCGAGCGCCGGGTCCAGGAGGCGATCGACGCCCTCGGCTTCCGCCGCAACGACAGCGCCAGGGTGCTGCGCAAGGGCCGCACGGCGAGCATCGGCCTGGTCCTGGAGGACCTCGCGGACCCGTTCTACGGGCCGCTCAGCCGCGCCGTGGAAGAGGTGGCCCGCGCCCACGGCGCCCTGCTGATCAACGGCTCCAGCGCCGAGGACCCGGAGCGCGAGCAGGAGCTGGCGCTGGCCCTGTGCGCGCGGCGGGTGGACGGCCTGGTGGTGATCCCGGCCGGGGACGACCACCGCTATCTGGAGCCGGAGATCAGGGCCGGCGTGGCCACCGTGTTCGTGGACCGCCCGGCCGGGCGGATCGACGCCGACGTGGTGCTGTCCGACAACTACGGCGGTGCCCGCGGCGGCGTCGCCCACCTCATCGCGCACGGCCACCGCCGGATCGGTTTCATCGGCGACATGCCCCGCATCCACACCGCGGCCGAGCGGCTGCGGGGGTACCGGGCGGCCATGGAGGACGCCGGCATAACCGTCGAGGGGCACTGGATGTCCCTCGGGGTGACCAGCCCGGACCGGGTGCGGCGGGCGGCGGAGGAGATGCTGTCCGGCACCGACCCCGTCACCGCGATCTTCACCGGCAACAACCGGGTGACGGTCACCGTCATCCGGGTCCTCGCCGAGCACTCCCGGCCGGTCGCGCTCGTCGGCTTCGACGACATCGAGCTGGCCGATCTGCTGCAGCCGGGTCTCACGGTCGTCGCCCAGGATTCCGCGGCCCTCGGCCGTACCGCCGCCGAGCGCCTCTTCCGCCAGCTGGACGGCACGCTCGTCGCACCGGAGCGGATCGAGCTGCCGACCCGCCTGATCACCCGCGGCTCGGGCGAACTGCCGCCGGCGGACTGAACCCACCACACCGGGGCGCCGCCCACGGCCGGCGGCGCCGCCGGCCGACCGAGTACGGCGCACACCGCGGGGCCGGCGAGGCCGCCGGGCCGGAAGACCTGACCTGGTGGAGCGGGCGACGGTCGCAGCAGACCGGGCCGGGACGCCCGCGCCGCAGCGCCGGTGCCGGCCCGGGCCGCGGCGCGGACTGGTGGAGTCGCCTACTGCGCGGCGGCCGTGAGGTCGCCGCGCCGGGGTGCCGCGAAGCCCTCCAGGTCGGCGCGGGTCAGGCCGCTGAGGCGGGCGACCTCGGCGATGTCCAGGGCGCCGCAGTCCAGGCCGCGCAGGAGGTAGCCGCTGAGCGCCTTGGCGGTGGCGGGCTCGTCCATGACGTCGCCGCCGGCCCGGTTGGCGTACCGGGCGAGGCGGCCCGCGGCCTGCTCGAAGCCCTCGCGGTAGAAGGCGAAGACGGCCGCGTACCGGGTGGGGATGTGGCCGGGGTGCATGTCCCAGCCCTGGTAGTAGGCGCGGGAGAGGGCGCGGCGGGTGAGGCCGTAGTGCAGCCGCCAGGCGTCGTGGACCTTGGCGGTCGGGCCGACGGGCAGGACGTTGGTGGATCCGTCGGAGACGCGGACGCCGGTGCCGGCCGCCGCGACCTGCATGATCGCCTTGGCGTGGTCGGCGGCGGGGTGGTCGCTGGCCTGGTAGGCCGCGGAGACGCCGAGGCAGGCGCTGTAGTCGAAGGTGCCGTAGTGGAGGCCGGTGGCGCGGCCCTCGGCGGCCTGGATCATGCGGGCGACCGTGGCGGTGCCGTCGGTGGCGAGGATGGACTGGCTGGTCTCGATCTGGATCTCGAAGCCCAGCCGGCCGGCGTCCAGGCCGTGCACCTTCTCGAAGGCCTCCAGGAGGCGGACGAAGGCGCCGACCTGCTCGGGGTAGGTCACCTTCGGCAGGGTGAGGACGAGGCCGTCGGGCAGGCCGCCGGCCTCCATCAGGCCGGTGAGGAAGACGTCCAGGGTGCGGATGCCCCGGTCGCGTACGGGGGCCTCCATGCACTTCATGCGGATGCCCATGTACGGCGCCGCCGTGCCGTTCCGGTACGCCTCGGCGATCAGACGGGCGGCGCGGGCGGCCGCCGCGTCCTCCTCGGCGTCGGGGCGGGGGCCGTAGCCGTCCTCGAAGTCGACGCGCAGGTCTTCGATCGGCTCGCGCTCCAGCTTGGCGCGGACGCGGGAGTGGACCGGCTCGGCGAGGTCGTCGGCGAGGCCGAGGACGGCCGCGAAGGAGGAGGCGTCGGGAGCGTGCTCGTCGAGCAGGGCCAGGGCCTGGTCGCCCCAGGTGCGCAGGGTGTCGGCGGCGAAGGCGTCACCGGGGACGTAGACGGTGTGGACGGGCTGCCGGGTGCCCGGGTCCCCGGGGTAGCGGCGCTCCAGCTCCGCGTCGACCGGTGCGAGGGAGGCGCTGATCTCCTCGCTGACGGTGCCTGCGAGGCTCGTCGCCACCTTCTCCTGCTGACCCATCCCACACCCTCCAAGCTTTCCGCTCTACGGAATCAACAATCCGTATAGTGAAGTTATCCGCCAACCTTCGCGCTGGTCAACACCGCGCGGCGATCACTCCCCTCCCCGCTCTCGGCGCGTCCACGTCGATCTGGCAGCCTGGACCGAGCCCCTCCTTCCCGCACAGCGGTTCGGCAACGAGCCGCCCGGCAGCCGTCGCAGAAGGAGCACCCGTGCCGATCCTCAGCCGAGTCATACGCCGTACGGGCCGGAAGGCCGCGCCGACGGCCCCGGTCACCCTGCCCCCGTCCAGTACAGCACCCTCCGCCGGCCCCGCCGCGGCGGGCGGACGGCCCGGCGCTCCCCCGCTCCACGTCATGTCGTTCAACCTCCGCCACGCGAGCACCGCCGAGCCCAACAGCTGGGCGGCCCGCAGACCGGCGGTGCGCGCCCTGCTGCACCGCGAGGGCCTTCACGTCATCGGCACCCAGGAAGGGCTCTACCAGCAACTGCGCGACATCGAGGCCGACCTCGGAGCCCCTTACGACTGGATCGGCACCGGACGCGCGGGCGGCAGCCGCGGCGAGTTCACGGCCGTCTTCTACGACACCCGCCGGCTCGCCCCGCAGGAGTACGACCACTTCTGGCTCTCGGACACGCCGGACGTCATCGGGTCCAACGGCTGGGGCGGCGGTTCCGTCCGGATGGTGACGTGGGTCCGCTTCCGGGACCTGCTCGACGGCGACCGGGAGTTCTTCGTCCTGAACACCCACCTCGACGACCGCAGCCGAAGGGCACGCGCGCGTGCCGCCGCCCTGATCATCCGGCGCATCGCCGGGCTGGACCGCTCGCTGCCGCTCCTCGTCACCGGCGACTTCAACGTCGCCGCGCACAGGAGCCCGGTCTACGACGCGATGCTGGCCACCGGCCTGGCCGACACCTGGGACACCGCGGCCGAGCGCGGCGCCCTGTACGGGACCTTCCACGGATACGGGCCGCCGAGGCCGGACGGGGACCGCATCGACTGGATCCTCGCCACCCCCGGGATCACGGTCCACCGGGCCTCGATCGGCACCTTCTCGCTGAACGGCCAGTTCCCCAGCGACCACCTGCCGGTGCAGGCCTTGCTGACGCTGGGATGAGGCGAGGCCCCCGTGACCGTCTGCGCGGTCGCGGGGGCCTCGTACAGCGAGGGCGGAACTCAGCCCTTGCGGGTCTTGATCTCGTCGGTCAGCTGCGGGACCACGTCGAAGAGGTCGCCGACCACGCCGAAGTCGACCAGTTCGAAGATCGGGGCCTCGGCGTCCTTGTTGACGGCCACGATCGTCTTGGAGGTCTGCATACCGGCACGGTGCTGGATCGCACCGGAGATGCCGTTGGCGATGTACAGCTGCGGCGAGACCGACTTGCCGGTCTGGCCGACCTGGTTGGTGTGCGGGTACCAGCCGGCGTCGACCGCGGCACGCGAGGCACCCACGGCCGCACCCAGGGAATCGGCGAGCGCCTCGATGATCGAGAAGTTCTCCGCGCCGTTGACACCACGGCCGCCGGAGACCACGATCGCGGCCTCGGTCAGCTCCGGACGGCCCGTCGACTCACGCGGCGTGCGGCCGGTGACCTTGGTGCCGGTCGCCTTGTCGGAGAAGGTGACGGACAGGGCCTCGACCGCACCGGCGGCCGGGGCGGCCTCGACGGCGGCCGAGTTCGGCTTGACCGTGATGACCGGGGTGCCCTTGATGACACGGGACTTGGTGGTGAACGAGGCGGCGAACACCGACTGGGTGGCCACCGGGCCCTCGTCGCCGGCCTCCAGGTCGACGGCGTCGGTGATGATGCCGGAGCCGATGCGCAGCGCCAGACGGGCGGCGATCTCCTTGCCCTCGGCGGAGGACGGGACCAGCACGGCGGCCGGGGAGACGGCCTCGTGGGCGGCCTGCAGCGCGTCGACCTTCGGCACGACCAGGTAGTCGGCGTACTCGGACGCGTCGTGGGTGAGGACCTTCACCGCGCCGTGCTCGGCGAGCGTGGCGGCGGTGTCGGCGGCGCCGTTGCCCAGCGCGACGGCGACCGGCTCGCCGATGCGGCGGGCCAGGGTCAGCAGCTCCAGGGTGGGCTTGCGGACGGCACCGTCCACGTGATCGACGTAGACGAGGACTTCAGCCATGGGATTGCTCTCCTGCGAAAAGAAGTTGAGGGGCGGTCAGCGGGGGCGGGCCCTAGATGAACTTCTGGCCCGCGAGGAACTCAGCGAGCTGCTTGCCGCCCTCGCCCTCGTCCTTCACGATGGTGCCGGCCGTGCGGGCCGGACGCTCGTTCGCGGCCTCGACCTTGGTGAACGCGCCGTCGAGACCGACCTCCTCGGCCTCGATGTCCAGGTCGGACAGGTCCCAGGACTGAACCGGCTTCTTCTTGGCCGCCATGATGCCCTTGAAGGACGGGTAACGGGCCTCGCCGGACTGGTCGGTCACGGAGACGATCGCCGGGAGCTGGGCCTCCAGCTGCTCCGAGGCGGCGTCACCGTCGCGGCGGCCCTTGACCACGCCGTCCTCGACGGAGACCTCGGACAGCAGGGTGACCTGCGGGACGCCCAGCCGCTCGGCGACCAGCGCCGGGACGACGCCCATGGTGCCGTCGGTGGAGGCCATGCCGGAGATGACCAGGTCGTAACCGGCCTTCTCGATGGCCTTGGCCAGCACCAGGGAGGTGCCGATGGCGTCGGTGCCGTGCAGGTCGTCGTCCTCGACGTGGACGGCCTTGTCGGCACCCATCGACAGCGCCTTGCGCAGCGCGTCCTTCGCGTCCTCGGGGCCGATGGTCAAAACGGTGACCTCGACGTCGTCGTCCGAGTTCTCCGCGATCTGCAGCGCCTGCTCGACCGCGTACTCGTCCAGCTCGGAGAGCAGACCGTCCACGTCGTCACGATCGACGGTCAGGTCATCGGCGAAGTGCCGGTCGCCAGTGGCGTCGGGCACGTACTTCACAGTGACAACGATCCTCAAGCTCACGCCGGCTCTCCTACTGCATCGTCTATTTCCGGGCTGCCTCTTGGAGGCAGCATAGGCGCCTCAAGCGGCCGATCCCGGTCGGGGCGTCGGGCGCGCTCCGACCGAAATATTACTCGTCAGTACACCCAGTTCCTGCCCGCTAAGCAAGCGCTTTGAACTGTGACCTTCGCAACGCAGCGTAACCGGAACTCGACGGCCCCCGCGGGCGCGGGGGCCGTGATCAATCCCGCAGACCGCTGAAGCGGCCCTGGTGGTAGAGGAGCGGGCGGCCGGCCCCCGAGGGGTCGCCGAGGACCACCTCGGCGAGCACGATGCGGTGATCGCCGGCCGGGACCCGGCCCACGATCCGGCAGACCAGCCAGGCGAGCACGTCGTCCAGCACCGGGACGCCCTCCGGGCCGTCCCGCCAGGCGGTGGGCGCGCCGAAGCGGTCGGCTCCGCTGCGCGCGAAGGTGGCGGCCAGCTCCCTCTGGTGCTCGCCGAGTATGTGCACGCCGACGTGGTCCGCCTCGGCCACGGCGGGCCAGCTGGAGGCGCCCGTTCCGATGCCGAAGGAGACCAGTGGCGGCTCGGCGGAGACGGAGGTGAGGGAGGTGGCGGTGAACCCGACGGGGCCAAAGGCGCCGCGCGCCGTGATCACCGCGACTCCGGCGGCATGCCGGCGGAAGGTGGAGCGGAGCAGGTCGGGGGAGGCGAGCTGGGGAGTGCCGAGGCCGGGCGTGGCCGTCATGGAGTTGTCCTTCTGCGAGGGGTGGGGAACGGGTCCGTGGCTGCTCAGCAGCCGGGACAACGCGCGCTCGCGGTGCGGGCGAGGTCGATGTGGACCCGCCCGTGGAGAAGGAGTTCGGTCGGCATACGGTCAGGTTGACGATAGGTGTGGCACACAGTCAAGCAGGTTCCGCGATCTGGAAGATGTCTCACCGTCCGCTGAGCCCCGCTCAGACGGCCTCGCCCAAGGCGGCGATGACGTCGGCCCTGCGGGGCTGTCCGGTGGCGCGCCGCACCACCCGCCCGCCGGCGTCCAGGACCAGGACGGTGGGCGTCTTGAGGATCTCCAGCTCGCGTACGAGGTCCAGGTGGGCCTCGGCGTCGATCTCGAGGTGGGTCACGCCGGGCACCATCCCGGCGACCTCACCGAGGACGCGCCGGGTGGCCCGGCAGGGCGCGCAGAAGGCACTGGAGAACTGCACCAGCGTTGCACGCTCCCCCAGTTCGCCGCCGAGTTCGGCCGTCCCGAGCCGCTTGCCGTCGTCGCGCCCGCGCACCCGCACTCCCGTTCCGCCGCTCGCGCGGCTCGCCGTGGCGGGCACCCGCGAAGGGCGGACCACCGGTCCGGTCATCCTCGGCACAACCATGCGGCGACCGCGGCGATTCCCGACGACGACCCCAGCGAAGTAAAGGTGATTTAAAGATCCAAGGTGGACTGTAGGCCGACGTGACGAGGATCTCGCCGCCGCGGGGCACCAGGACTGGCTACCCGTCCGTTCTTCGGGCACGATCTGCGAGACGCCGTAAAACCTACGGCTGCGTAACTTTCCCGCCGGGATCCCCTTTCCCGAGCAGAGCAGAAAGGGTCCACCCCGCCCATGGCAGAGCTGGTCTACCGTCCCGTCATCGGATTCGCCAAGACGATGTTCAAGGTCTGGGACCTGAAGATCGACTGTCAGGGGTCGGAGAACATCCCGCGCTCGGGCGGCGCCGTGCTGGTGAGCAACCACATCAGCTATCTGGACTTCATCTTCAACGGCCTGGCCGCCCTGCCGCAGAAGCGCCTGGTGCGGTTCATGGCGAAGGAGTCCGTCTTCCGGCACAGGATCTCCGGGCCGCTGATGCGCGGGATGAAGCACATCCCGGTGGACCGCGCGCAGGGCGAGGCGGCGTACGCGCACGCGCTGGACTCGCTGCGCTCCGGCGAGGTCATCGGGGTGTTCCCGGAGGCGACGATCTCGCAGTCGTTCGCGCTGAAGAGCTTCAAGTCCGGCGCGGCCCGGCTGGCCCAGGAGGCGGGCGTCCCGCTGATCCCGATGGCGGTGTGGGGCACGCAGCGGCTGTGGACGAAGGGCCAGCCCCGCAACTTCAAGCGAAGCCACCTGCCCGTCACCATCCGCGTCGGCGAGGCGGTGGAGGCACCCCGCGACCAGTACGCCGGCGCCATCACGCGTCGGCTGCGCGAACGCGTCCAGGAACTCCTGGACGCCGCCCAGCGCGCCTACCCCGGCCGCCCCCGGGGCCCGGAGGACTCCTGGTGGCTGCCGGCCCACCTGGGCGGCACGGCCCCGACTGCGGACCAGCTGCGCGCGGCGGAGGCGCACTGAGCCCGCGACGCGAGGCCGACGACGTGCGGTGCGGCACAGGGTGTCCGCGGCGCGGCGTCGAGCGGCACGGGCCGGGGGTTCGCTCAGGGTCCTTCTGCGGGTGACCCCGGCCGCCCTCCGTTCGGGAGCCGTCCGTTCCGGCTCAGAGGGCGCCGGGGAGCGTCTTCCACAGGTATGACCGGTCGGGGGCGGCTCGCAGGACGTCCAGGACGGCCGGGTGCGGTGCGGCGTACAGGACCGGGTAGTCCAGCTCGTCGGACGCGGGATCGGGGATCCAGGCCAGCCGTTCACCGTCCAGGGAGAAGCGGGCGTCGACGCCCGCCTTGTTGCCGCGGGCGTCCTGCCGGTGCCAGGCGCCGTTGAAGCGGACCGCGACCAGGCCGTGGAGCATGTGGCCGCCCGCGTCGCCGGTCAGGCGCTGGTAGCACAGGGCGGTCGGGATGTCCTCGGCCCGGAGCAGGGCGGCCAGGGCATGGGACTTGGCGTGGCAGATGCCGGTACCCAGTGCCAGCACGTCGGAGGCGCGCCAGGTGACGCGCGGGTCACCGGAGTCCCAGGAGTGCGGGATGGCGTCGCGGACGAATTCATAGGCGGCCCGCGCATACTCATACGAGTCAGTGGCCCCCGCGGCCAGGCGGGCGGCGACCGCCCGGACCACCGGATGATGGTGGTCGACGGCCTCGTCGGCAGCCAAGTAGGCGGACAGGTCGGCTGTGTTCTGGATCAGCTCCATGCCCGCAGAGCATAGGAATGCGATCACCTGACAGTCAATGACTTTTCAGGTGACCGCATATCTATGCATACTCGGGGGTCAGCGCGCCATCTCCTCCTTGAGGGCCGCCACGAAGGCGTCGACGTCGTCCTCCGTGGTGTCGAAGGAGCACATCCAGCGCACCACCCCGGCACCCTCGTCCCAGAAGTAGAAGCGGAACCGCTTCTGCAGCCGCTCGCTCACGTCGTGCGGGAGCTTGGCGAAGACGCCGTTGGCCTGGACCGGGTAGAGGATCTCCACGCCGTGCACAGCGCGGACGCCCTCGGCGAGCCGCTGGGCCATCTCGTTGGCGTGGCGGGCGTTGCGCAGCCACAGGTCCTTGGCGAGCAGGGCCTCCAGCTGCACGGAGACGAAGCGCATCTTGGAGGCCAGCTGCATCGACATCTTCCGCAGGTGCTTCATCTGCCGCACCGCGTCCTGGTTGAGGACGACGACCGCCTCGCCGAACAGCGCGCCGTTCTTCGTCCCGCCCAAGGAGAGGATGTCGACGCCGACCGCGTTGGTGAACGTCCGCATGGGCACGTTCAGGGAGGCGGCGGCGTTGGCTATCCGGGAGCCGTCCAGGTGCACCTTCATGCCGTGCGCGTGGGCGTGCTCGCAGATCGCGCGGATCTCCTCCGGCGTGTAGAGGGTGCCCAGCTCGGTGCTCTGGGTGATCGACACGACCTGCGGCATCGCGCGGTGCTCGTCCTCCCAGCCCCAGGCCTGCCGGTCGATCAGCTCGGGCGTGAGCTTGCCGTCGGGCGTGGGCACGGTGAGCAGCTTCAGGCCGCCCATGCGCTCGGGCGCGCCGCCCTCGTCGACGTTGATGTGCGCGCTCTCGGCGCAGATCACCGCGCCCCAGCGGTCGGTGACCGCCTGGAGCGCGACCACGTTCGCGCCGGTGCCGTTGAAGACCGGGAAGGCCTCCGCCGTGGCCCCGAAGTGGCTGCGGACGATCCGCTGGAGGTTCTCGGTGTAGTCGTCCTCGCCGTACGCCACCTGGTGGCCGCCGTTCGCGAGGGCGATGGCGGCCAGGATCTCCGGGTGGGCGCCGGCGTAGTTGTCACTGGCGAAACCGCGGACCTGCGGGTCGTGGTGGCGACGCGCGTCGGTCTTGGGAGGGTTCACGGCTTCTCGGTCAGCCACAGACGGTTTCCGTTCACTTCGGCGGCGGACTTGCTCCAGACGCCTTCGATGGCCTCGGCCAGGTCCTTGACGTCCGTGAAGCCCGCGAACTTCGCGTTGGGGCGTTCGGCGCGCATGGCGTCGTGCACCAGCGCCTTCACCACCAGGATCGCAGCCGCCGAGCGCGGCCCCTCCTCGCCCCCCGCCTTGCGGAAGCCGTCGGCCATGGCGAGCGTCCACGCCTCCGCGGCCGCCTTGGCCGCGGAGTACGCCGCGTTGCCGGCCGTCGGCTTCTGCGCACCGGCGGCGCTGGTCAGGATGTACCGGCCGCGGTCGCTGCGCTGCAGGACGTCGAAGAAGGCGAGGGAGGTGTGCTGAACCGTGCGGACCAGCAGCTTCTCCAGCAGATCCCAGTCGGCCAGGTCGGTCTCGGCGAAGTTGGCACTGCCGCGCCAGCCGCCGACGAGGTGGACCAGACCGTCCACGCGGCCGTGGTCCTTCTCGATGCGCGCGGCCCAGTCGCGGGTGGACTGGAGGTCGAGCAGGTCGACGGTCTCGCCGGTGACCGTGGCGCCGCCGCGGGCGTAACGGGCCGCGTCGACCGCCTCCGCCAGTCGCTCCGGATTGTTGTCCGCGCCGACGACGACCGCGCCCGCCTCGGCGAGCCGGACCATAGCCGCGTGCCCGGCCGGTCCGCCCGCGCCGGCCACAGCGATCACCGCACCACTGAGAGACCCGTTCCCCACCATGTTCTTCCCCTCTTGAGCAGTGTTCCCGAGGCGGTCGCTCACGCGGCGATCCGCTCGGCGCCGTCCGCCGTGATGCCCTTGGTGGAGGCGATCACATTCTTCAGCTTCTTGGACAGCGCCTCATAGAACATGCTCAGCGGAAACTCGTCCGGAAGCACGTCGTCCACGAGCTTGCGCGGCGGCTGCGTGAGGTCCAGGGCGTCCGGGCCCTTGGCCCACTTGGAGCCGGGGTGCGGGGCGAGGTAGGTGGAGACCAGTTCGTAGCCGGCGAACCAGTGCACCAGCTTCGGGCGGTCGATGCCGTCCTTGTAGAGCTTCTCGATCTCGGCGCACAGCTGGTTGGTGACCTGCGGGGCGCGCTCCCAGTCGATGGAGAGCTTGTTGTCGGTCCAGCGGACGACGTCGTGCTTGTGCAGGTAGGCGAAGAGCAGCTGGCCGCCGACGCCGTCGTAGTTGCGGTTGCGGTCGCCGCTGACCGGGAAGCGGAACATGCGGTCGAAGAGCACCGCGTACTGGACGTCACGGGCCTGGGCGACGCCGTCCGCCTGGAGCTTCACGGCCTCCTTGAAGGCGGTGAGGTCGCAGCGCAGCTCCTCCAGGCCGTACATCCAGAACGGCTGGCGCTGCTTGATCATGAACGGGTCGAACGGCAGGTCGCCGTGGCTGTGGGTGCGGTCGTGGACCATGTCCCAGAGCACGAAGGCCTCTTCGCAGCGCTTCTGGTCGTGGACCATCGCGGCGATGTCCTCGGGCAGCTCCAGGCCGAGGATGCCGACGGCGGCGTCGGTCACGCGGCGGAAGCGCGCGGCCTCGCGGTCGCAGAAGATGCCACCCCAGGAGAAACGTTCCGGCGCCTCGCGGACGGCGATGGTCTCCGGGAAGAGCACGGCCGAGTGGGTGTCGTAGCCCGGCGTGAAGTCCTCGAAGGTGATGCCGCAGAACAGCGGGTTGTCGTAGCGGGTGCGCTCCAGCTCGGACAGCCAGTCCGGCCAGACCATGCGCAGCACGACCGCCTCGAGGTTGCGGTCCAGGTTGCCGTTCTGCGTGTACATCGGGAAGACGACCAGGTGCTGAAGGCCGTCCTGACGGTTCGCGGCGGGCTGGAAGGCCAGCAGGGAGTCCAGGAAGTCCGGCACCTCGAAGCCGCCCTCGGCCCAGCGGCGCAGGTCCTTCACGAGGGCCTCGTGGTAGGCCGCGTCGTGCGGGACCAGCGGGGAGAGCTGCTCGACGGCGTCGGCGACACGCTCGACGGCCGCCACGGCGTCGGCCCGCTGCGGGGCGCCCTCGGCCTCGAAGTCGATCGATCCGTCCTTCGACTGCCATGGCCGGATCTGCTCCACGGCATCCTTGAGCACGGGCCAAGCCGGGTGCTCAATCACCCTGGTCAGCGGAGAAGCCTGCCCCTCCGCACCCGACTGCACAAGAATTTCCGTCATGTCCCATCCCTCACAGGAGAACCTCGCGTATGGACACCGTATGCATACCCTGTTTCTCTCAGCAAGACCGTGGGCGGGAAATTATTCTGTGCGACCCCCTGGTCGCCGACATTTTTCCTGCCCTAAACCGTGACGGCGCTCACTTCCGTCGGCGCTGAGCGGCGCCGCGGCGGCCGCCGTCCGGTCGGTCAAGGGCACGGGGGACTCGCCCACGGGCGGGTGACGGCCAGGGCGGATACCGGCCAACTGGCGCCTGCCCCGAGTCCCGAATGCCCCGCGCAGCTGCGGGTTCAACGCCCGGCCCGGCCATTAGGCTGCGACCTTGCCGCGTGGACGACGACGTCCGGGACGCCTCCGTCGGTCCGCGCATCGCCGAGCCGCCGTCGACGGAAGCGAGTTGAACCTTGAACTTCCTTACCATCGGTCACCGCGGGGTCATGGGCGTCGAGCCCGAGAACACCCTCCGTTCCTTCGTCGCCGCGCAGCAGGCCGGCCTCGACCTGATCGAACTCGATCTGCACCTGAGCAAGGACGGTGCCCTGGTCGTCATGCACGACGCAGAGGTGGACCGTACGACCGACGGCTCCGGACCGATCGCCGAGAAGACCCTCGCCGAGCTGCGCGCCCTGGACGCGGGCCGCGGGGAGCGGGTGCCGGTGTTCGAGGAGGTCCTGGAGGCGGTGCGCACGCCGCTTCAGGCCGAGATCAAGGATGTGGCCGCGGCGCGGGCGCTGGCGGAGGTGATGCGCGCGCAGGACCTGACCGCGCGGGTGGAGGTCTCCTCGTTCGACGACGCCGCGGTCGCCGAGATCGCGCGCCAGGTGCCGGGCGTGCGCACCGCGCTGATCGCGAGCCGGTACGGCACCGATGTCGTGGACCGCGCCGTCGCCGTGGGTGCCGCGACCGTGTGCCTCGACATCCGCCGGCTGACCCTGGAGGTCGTCGAGCACGCGCGCGCGTCCGGGCTGCGGATCATCGGCTGGGTGGTCAACACGCAGGAGCATCTGCGGCTGGTGCGTGCGCTGGAGCTGGACGGGGCGACGACCGACTTCCCGGAGATCAAACGCACCGGGCGTTTCACGGCGTAGGCGACGCGGCGCCACGGCACAGGCACGCCACCCCATCACGGCGTCGGCGCCCACGCCGGGGCACGGTGCAGGCGCCGCCGCACAATGCAGGCGTCGCGGCATGGTCCGGGGATCGCGCCATGCCGTGGGAGCTACGCTGTCACGCCGTCACGCCGTCACGCCGTCACGCCGTCACGCTCACGCGAGTTCCTTGACCAGCAGCTCGAACTGCAGGTCGTCGCGCTGCGGGATGCCGAAGCGTTCGTCGCCGTACGGGAACGGGGTCATCTTTCCCGTACGGCGGTAGCCGCGCCGCTCGTACCAGGCGATCAGGTCGTCGCGCACGGAGATCACCGTCATGTGCATCTCCGTGACGCCCCAGGTCTCGCGCGAGACCCGCTCCGCCTCCGCTATGACGACCTTGCCCAGGCCCGCGCCCTGGAGGGTGGGGCTCACCGCGAACATGCCGAAGTAGGCGTGGACCCCGCGGTGTTCCAGCTGGCAGCAGGCGACGATCCGGCCGCCCTGCTCGACGGTGAGCAGCCGGCTGTCCGGCGCCTTGATCACCTGGCGTACGCCTTCGGGGTCGGTCCGCTGCCCCTCCAGGATGTCCGCCTCGGTGGTCCACCCGGCCCGGCTGCTGTCCCCGCGGTAGGCGGACTCGATCAGCTCGACGAGGGCGTCGACGTCGGCGTCGGTGGCATCGCGGAAGACGAGGGCGGCGGCGGGGTTGTCCATGACGGTGGTCTCCGATCTCGGGCGTGCTGAGCCACCGATGAGGGTATCGCTGCCGCTAGGCTCCCCCCGCATGGTGCATGTACTCAGCAGCCGGACCCTGCTCCGGCCCTCCGATCCCGAGCGCTCCCGCACGTTCTACGGCGAGCAGCTCGGGCTGTCCGTCTACCGCGAGTTCGGTACCGGTCCCGAGCGCGGCACGGTGTACTTCCTCGGCGGCGGTTTCCTGGAGGTCTCCGGCCGGTCCGACGGCCCGCCCTCGCCGGCGGTGCGGCTGTGGCTCCAGGTCGAGGACGTGACGGCGGCGGGCGAGGAACTTCGGGCCCGGGGCGTCGAGATCGTCCGGCCCGCGCTGAAGGAGCCGTGGGGCCTGGTCGAGATGTGGATCGCCGACCCGGACGGCACCCCGATCGTCCTGGTGGAGATCCCGTCGGACCACCCGCTGCGCTACCGGCCCGGTATCTAGACCGACCGCCCCACGTCGTGTCGGGGGCGGTCGGGTCGGGGCGGGCCTATACGGCGGGGCCGGTCGCGCGTTCGGGTGCTTCGGTGTGGTCGGTGTCCCCGGCGGCTTCGGCCGTGGCGCCGTCGTGACCGGTGGGGCGGCCCAGCAGCCAGGTCAGCAGCGGACCCGCCATCGCGGTGGTCACCACGGCCATGACGACCATGAGCGAGTAGAGCTCCTGATCGAGGTAGCCCAGTTGCAGACCCACGTTGAGGACGATGAGTTCGGTCAGGCCACGCGTGTTCATCAAGGTGGCCAGCGCGGCCGACTGCCGTAGCGGCATGCGGTTGACGCGGGCGGCGGCGAACGCGCCGACGAACTTTCCGCCGACGGCCACCAGCAGGATGAGCCCGAGGTCCCCGAGCCCGCTCGCGTCGAGTCCGGACAGGTCGACCTTGAGACCGGCGACCAGGAAGAACACCGGCAGGAGCAGGGTGCCGCTCATCTGACCGAGGCGCTCGTGCACGTCACGACGGAGCCGCTCGGTGCCGGAGCGCGGCAGCACGACGCCGAAGAGGAACGCGCCGAAGATGTAGTGCAGGCCCAGCCATTCGGTGGCGGCGGCGGACAGGAGCAGGCCGGCGAGGATGCCGGCGAAGACGGTCGGGGTGAGCCGGGGCGACGGCAGGCGGTCCGCCAGGCGGCGCAGGGCGGGGCGCACCAGGAACAGCATGCCCAGCAGGTAGGGGATGGCGAGCAGCATCCGCCACTGGTCGGGACCTGCCGAACCACTGATCGCGACGACGGCGGCGAGCAGGGCCCAGGCGAGGACGTCGTCGATGGCGGCGCAGGCCAACGCGACCACGCCCAGCGGGGTGCCGGCCATGTTCCGGTCGGTGAGGATCCTGGCCAGCACCGGGAACGCGGTGATCGACATGGCGATGCCCAGGAAGAGCAGGAACGCCGTCTTGTCGTCGGTGCCGTAGTCGTCCATCAGGTAGAGCCCGAGGGCGGCGCCGAGGCCGAACGGCAGCAGGATGGAGCTCAACGAGACGCTGGGGGCGATCGCTCCGCTCCCCCGGATCAGGGCCGCGTCCCACTCCAGTCCGACGATGAACATGAAGACGGCGACACCGACCGCGGCCAGCGCGCTGAGCAGGGGCCGTATGTCGGCGGGTAACAGGGTGTCGGAGATCGCCCCGTGGAAGAGGGTCGGTCCGAGCGCGATGCCGGCCAGGACTTCGCCGATCACCGCCGGCTGGCCCAGGCGCCGGGCCAGTGCGCCGAGCAGGCGCGCCAGGACGACCATGGCGGCGAGGCCGACCAGGAGTGCGGTGGTCTGGTGCGTGGTCATGCCACAGGTCTCCGTCCATTGCGCTCCGGCCCGCCCCCTGTGCTGGACGTGGCCGAGCAAGGTGGGCAGGTGGGCGATCCGGAGCGGTGCCGGACGGTGTGGAACGAACCCGACCGATACGGGCTGTCAGGCGGTCATGAATATGGCAGGCCGGTCCGGCGGTATTCAACCCTTAGTCATATGTGCAAGCCACGGATACGGTCGTCGGCCGCTGGTCGGCGGAGTGCGGCCCCGGGCGGCCTCAAGCGCGCGGCGCGCCCCCCAGGCCCTCCAAGCGTCCCAGCAACTCGGCGAGCAGACCGGCGAGTTCACCCTGTCCGTCCGGCTCCAGGACGGCCAGGACGGCCGTCTCGTAGGCGAGTTGCTCGGGGAGGATGCCGTCGACCAGTTCACGGCCGGCGTCGGTGAGACGGACGTGGGCGACGCGGCGGTCGCGGGTGTCGCCGCGCCGCTCCACGAGGCCGCGCTCGGCCAGCTGCTTGAGCCGCTTGGTGACGGCGGCCCCGGAGGAGAAGGTCTCCCGGACCAGCTCGCCCGGGGTCAGTTCGTGGCCGGTGCGGCGGAGCGCGCCGAGCAGGTCGAACTCGGCGCGGCTCAGGCCGGCCCGGCGCAGCGGCGCGTCCTCGGCCTGCTGGAGCAGGGCGGCGCAGCGGTTGATCCGGCCGATGATCTCCATGGGGCCGGTGTCCAGCTGAGGATGGACGGTCTGCCACTGGCGGACGACGGCGGAGACGGTGTCGCTCCGCCCGGGGCCGGTGTCGCCCCCGGGCCGGGCACCGGTCGTGTCTCCCGCGGGCGTCGGCCCGCCGTTCGTCGCCGTCATGGCCGCATGTCCTCCGTCGTCCTGCCCGGGCCCTGGTCCCGGGATCGGTCCTGCGGTACGAGCCCCTGACGTCGTACCGTCGCCGCGAGCGTACGGTGTCCGGCCTGCTCGGCGAGCACGACCCGCTCCGCCGGCAGTGCGCGCTGCCACCACTCGCCGGCTGCGGCGTCGGCCGTGGTCCGCAGATCGACCAGGGCGGCGGCGAGAGCGCGGCCGGCGGACTCCAGGGCGCGAGGCGCCGGGTGCGGCTCGGCGAGCAGGCGGGCGGCGGTCTCCCGGGCGCGCTCGGCCGCGGTCAGCGCGTGCCCAGGCGGTCGCCCGCGCGCCGGTTGGTGACGGCGACGGCGGCGACGAAGCCGGCCAGCGCGCCGACGAGGGTGTCCGCGACCCGGTCGGTGATCAGCTCGGCCGGGTCCTGGGTGCGGGCGAACTCGGTGATGAGCAGGGCCATCGGGGTGACGCAGACGCTGCCCAGCCAGTAGTTGCGGCCGATGAGGGCCTCCGCGCCGAAGTTGAGGGCGACACAGCACAGCACCAGGGCGGCGGGGTGCAGGTGGGCCAGCGGCGCCAGGACGGCGAAGGCGAGGACGCCGAGGAGGTTGCCCACGACCCGCTGGACGCCCCGGCTCCAGGTGAGCGTGACGTTGGCCTGGTAGAGGGAGGCCGCGGTCACCAGCGCCCAGTAGGGGCGGCCGACGCCGAGGGCGAGGGCGGCGTATCCGGCGAGGGCGCAGCCGAGCGCGGTGCGGGCGGCGATCGGCGCGAAGGGGGTGAGGCGGTGCCACGGCGAGCCGGGCGGCAGGCCGCGTTCGGCGGCCACGCCGAGGAGTTCGTCGGCGGACTCGCGCGGCTGCCCGGCACGCGGGACCGGGCCGGTGCCGTGCAGCCCGCGGGCCCACGCGCGCAGCCGCGCGGGGTCGGTGTCGGCGGGCGCGGCGAGCGCGACCTCGGCGCGGACGAGGAGTCGTTCGAGGGCGCGCCGGGTGGGGTCGGGGCGGGCACCGGATGCGAGCAGCGACTGCCAGGCGGCGTGGATCGCCGCGGCGCTCACGGCGCGGGCCCGGGCGTGACCGTCGCCGGTGCCGCGCGTGTCCGCGTATCCGGCGGTGGCGTTCAGCGCCTGGGCGGTGGCGCGGCGTTCGGGACCGTGGGGGCGGAGCAGCCCGGGTGCCATGCCGACCAGCCAGGCCCAGACTCCCGCGGCCAGGGCCAGCCCGATGTGTTCCGGAACCTGTCCGAGGGTCTGCGGCGCGAAGAGGGAGGCGGAGCTGACGAAGGTGAGGACCACGTTGCCGGGCGGCCCGGTGCGGGTGGCGTCGCTCACCGTCTTCTGCACGGCCGCGAGGGCGGCGCCGACGGTGACGAGGACGACGGCGTTCGTGGTGAGCGCCGCGGCGAGCAGGGCGAGCGCGAGGCCGCCGACCATACCGAGCACCACCCAGGCCAGGGCGCGGGCCCGGGCGGCGTAGGGCCGGTTGTGGCCGTAGAGGGCGCACAACGATCCGGCCATCGTGTACATGGCTAGATCGAGGCGGCCGAGCGCGAGCAGCGTGAGGTTGGGCGGGGCGATCGCGGCGACCGCGCTCAGCGCGGGCTTGAACCAGATGTCGGAGGGGCGTCCGAGGCGGAGGGCTGCGGCGAGGGGGAGACGGTGGGGGGTCGCACTGCTCATACCATCAATTTAACATGTGTTTTACTGGTAAAACAGTTACTCCGGTGCCGCGCCGCCCCCGCGCTCACCGTCCGTGCTCCCCCGTATGCTCCCCGCGTACCCCCTTGCGCTCGCGTGCGCTCCGCCGCGCCTGGGCATCGCATCCCTCGACGACCGTCGAGCGGGGAGGTGCCGCGTGCCCGGACCGGTGTCGACAGCCTGGCTGCTGGTCGCGCTGTGCGCGGCGACCGGGGCCTACTGCCTGCTGCGGATGCGCAGCGGCGTCGAGGAGCAGCGCCGGGCCGCGGGCGGCGAGGCGCTGATGGGCTTCGGCATGGCGGCGATGGCCGTGCCGGCGGCGGTGTTCACACCGCCGAGATGGGCGTGGCCGGTGTACGCGGCCGTGTTCGGCGCGGCGGCCCTGCGCGCCTTGTGGACCGCGCGCGGCGGCCCGTACCACCTGCACCACCTGGTGGGCAGCGCCGCGATGGTCTACATGGCGGTGGCGATGGCCGTCACCCCGCAGGCCGACCACCATGCGCACGGCGGCACCGGCGTGCCCCTGCTGACCGGCGTGCTCCTGCTGTACTTCGTGGGCTATGTGCTGCTCTCCGGCGCCCGCCTGGTGCCCGCCGCCGCCTCGGCGGGCGGGCCGGTGGCGGCCGGCTGGGGCGACCGCCCGGAGGTGGCGCGGGCCTGCCGGCTGTCGATGGGGATCGGCATGGTGGCCATGCTGCTGGCGATGTGAGCGCCCGGCCCCGACGACGGGGTGGGACAGGCTCCGCGGCGCACGCGTTGTGTGCGTCACTTCGGCGCCGTGGACCGTACCGCTGGGCGGTGCGGCGCTCATAGGGTGCTGACCATGATGGTCCCCGTGGCCCTGCTGCTGCTCGGCGCCCTGACCGCCGTCGTCGCCCCGCGGCTGCTCGCCCGGGCCGACTGGCCCGACCGCGAGCCGGTCGTCGCCCTGTGGGTGTGGCAGTGCGTGGTGGCGGCCGTCCTGCTGTGCTGTGCCCTGTCGATGACGCTCAGCGCGGCGGCGGCCTGGCAGGCCGTGCGCGGGCCGGTGTTCGCCAGCGCGCCGCGCACGGTCGTGGACGCGTACGCCCTCGGCACGGCCGGCCCCTGGGCGGCGCCCACCGCCGTGCTGCTCGCCTGCGGCGGCCTGTGGAGCCTGGCGATGCTCGTCCGCGAGGTCGTACGGGCCCGGGCACGGCGGCGTGGACGGCGGACCGAACTGCTCGTGCGGGCACCGCTGTTGCCGGGCGAGGAGCCGACGGGCGGACGGCTGGTGGTGCTGGAGGGCGACCGTCCCGACGCGTGGTGGCTGCCCGGCACCGCACCCCGGCTGGTCGTCACCACGGCCGCGCTGCGCCGGCTGAAGGGGCGGCAGCTGGACGCGCTCCTCGCGCACGAGCAGGGGCACGCGCAGGCCCGGCACGACTGGCTGCTGCACTGTTCGGCAGCGCTGGCGGGCGGGTTCCCGCAGGTCCCGGTGTTCGCCGCGTTCCGCGACGAGATGCACCGGCTGGTCGAGCTGGCCGCCGACGACATGGCGTCCCGGCGCTTCGGCCGGCTGACGACGGCCCTGGCCCTGGTCGAACTCAACGAGGAACGGGGCGTGTTCGGCCCCGGACCGATGCCGCAGGCGCACGTGCCGCAGCGCGTGCACCGGCTGCTGACCGCTCCGGACCGCCTGCCGGCACTGCACCGCCTGCGCCTGACGGCAACGGCCGCGCTCGTCCCGGCACTCCCGGTACTGGTGGCACTGGTGCCCGGACTGCGGGCACTGGGCTGACGCCGGGGCGGAGCAGCCGGAGCAGGTGAACCCGGGTCGAGCCCGCAGCCGCTGATCCCGGGTCAGGTGAGCCCTCACAGGAGAGCCGGAGCGGGTGAGCCGAGGAAGGTGAGCCGGTGGTGGGCTGCGCCGGTCCCACGGTGCCGGAGCCGGTGGTGGGCTGACGGCCACACGGCGGCGGGCTGCGGGTGGGCGATCCCGAGTCAGGTGAGCCCTTCCAGGGGAGCCAGAGCCGGTGGCCGGCTGCCGGGTCCCACGGTGCCGGAGCCGGTGGCGGGCTGCCGGGTCCCACGGTGCCGGAGCCGGTGGCGGGCTGCCGGGTCCCACGGTGCCGGAGCCGGTGGCCGGCTGCCGGGTCCCAAGGCGGCGGGCTACGGGGGGGATCCCGGTCATGCCGGTCTTGGCCGTGGCCTCCCGATCAACAAGGATCGCGGCATGCACCGTCGCCCTGCCGCTCCCCCGTCGTCACCGCCCTCCCGACCGCCGGCGCCGCCCCGCACGGCCGCCCGCGTCGCCGCCGCCCTCACAGTCTGCTCGGTCCTGCTGCTCTGCCTCGTCGCGGTGCGCTGGCACCCACTGCTCACCCTGGACGGCGACATCTCCCGCACCACCCACCGCTGGGCGGTCCACGACCACGAGGTGACCCGGATCTTCCGGGTGCTGACGGACTGGGTGTGGGACCCGCTGACCATGCGCCTGGTGTGCGGGGCGGCCGCGGTGTGGCTGATCTGGCGCCTCGCGGCCTGGTGGACGGCGCTGTGGCTGGCGGTCACCTGCGCGCTGGCCACGATCGTGCAGCAGGCGGTGAAGGCCGCCGTCGACCGTCCCCGCCCGGTCTGGGCGGACCCCGTCGACTCCGCGCACTACGCGGCCTTCCCGTCCGGGCACGCGATGACCGCCACCGTGGTCTGCGGTCTGCTGCTGTGGCTGCTGCACCGCTGCGGCCCGGCCCGCGCCCTGTGGCGTACGGCCGTGGCGGCGGCGCTCGTCTCCGTCGCCGGGGTGGGCGTGACCCGGGTGTGGCTCGGTGTGCACTGGCCTTCCGACGTGCTCGGCGGATGGCTGTTCGGAGCACTGCTGACGGCACTGGCGGTGATGGTGTACGAGTGGCCGCGCAACCGCAGGCCGGAACTCCCCGTGCGCCGGCGCGGGTAGAGTCCCGCACATGGCTGCCGTGTTGTTCGACTTCTCCGGGACGCTGTTCCGCGTCGAGACCACCGAGTCCTGGCTGCGCGCGGTACTGGCCGAGACGGGTCGGGTCCTGTCCGAAACCGAACTGATCAGCACCGCGCAGGCTTTGGAGGAGGCGGGTGCGCTTCCCGGCGGCGCGGTGCCGGTGGAACTGCCGCCGGACCTCACGGACCTCTGGGCGGTCCGGGACGAGAGCGCGGAACTGCACCGGGCCGCGTACACGGCCCTTTCCCGGCGGGTGCCGCTGCCGGATCCGGGGCTGCACGACGCCTTGTACGAACGGCACATGTCACCCGCCGCGTGGACCCCGTACCCCGACGCCGCGGAGGTGCTGCGCGCCCTGCGCGAACGCGGGATCGGCGTCGGCGTGGTCAGCAACATCGGCTGGGACCTGCGCCCGGTCTTCCGCGAGCACGGGCTCGACCCGTACGTGGACACGTACGTGCTGTCGTACGAGCACGGGGTGCAGAAGCCGGACCCGCGGCTGTTCTCGGTCGCCTGCGAGGCGCTCGGCGCGGATCCGCGGCAGGTGCTGATGGTCGGCGACAGCAGGCCGGCGGACGGGGGCGCCACGGCCCTCGGCTGCCGCGTGCACTTCGTGGACCACCTGCCGGTGGCCAAACGCCCCGACGCGCTGCTCCCGGTACTGGAGCTGATGCGCTGACCGTCCGCCGGACGGGCGCACGGTGCCCGGGGCGGCGCAGCGCCGGATCCAGACCCTGGAAGTAGTCGGCGTGCCGTCCGTCTGAGACGATCCCCCGCGTCGCCTCAGACGGACGGCTGCATCGGGCAAGCCCCAAACACAGGGCGAACCCGCTGCGTTGAGTATAGTTGGCTGGCAGCCAGTCAACGCAGGAGTTTCAGAATGTCCCCGCGCAGCGCCTCGGTCAATGAAGAATTGCGGCGGCGTTCCCGGGAACGGCTCCTCCAGGCCGCGGTCGAACTCGTCGGCGAGCGCGGGTTCGAGGCGACGACGCTGGGCGACATCGCGGACCGGGCCGGTTCGGCGCGCGGACTGGTGTCGTACTACTTCCCCGGCAAACGCCAGTTGGTGCAGTCCGCCGTACACCGGCTGATGCACCGCACCCTGGAAGAGGCTCTGGAGCGGGAGCCGTGCACCGAGGACGGCCGGGAGCGGCTGGCCCGGGCCATCGACGCGATCCTGGGCCTGGCCCGGGACCGGACCGTGCTGATGCGCCAGCACATGGCGGGCCTGCTCCAGGCCGAGGGCTTCGTGCAGTGTCCGGAGCAGCGCCGGCTGGCGGAGTTGCTGGGCGACACCGTCGCCCGGTACGGCGCGCAGGACGTCTCGGCCGACTACCCGATGCTGCGTGCCCTGTTGATGGGCGCGGTGTTCGCGGCGCTGGTGCCGGGCGTGCCGATGCCGGTACCGGTGCTGCGGGCCGAGCTGTTCCAGCGGTACGGGCTCGACTGGGAGATGGGGGTGCCCCCGGAGAGCGAGCCGGACACGAAGACCGAGGACGAGGACCTGTCCCGGTTCTTCGCCACCGAGG
Organism: Streptomyces musisoli; assembly: GCF_016741855.1. Taxonomy (GTDB): domain Bacteria; phylum Actinomycetota; class Actinomycetes; order Streptomycetales; family Streptomycetaceae; genus Streptomyces; species Streptomyces musisoli. The sequence continues at coordinate 389,876 of NZ_JAERRH010000006.1, forward strand.
AGCGGCCGAACACCCGCTGAGGCCGCCGGGCCGTCCGATCAGCCGGGCCGTTCGGTCAGCCGGGCCGTCCGGTCAGCGCCGGGCGTGACGGGGCGCCAGCAGGCCCGCGTCCCGCGCCTGGGCGATGAGCCGGAGGGAGCGTCGGCGGCTGTGCCCGGTCGCGTCCATCACGGCGAGCACCGGATCCGCGCCCTCGTCCCGCGCCGCGCGGTACTGCTCCGCGACGAGCCGGCGGCCCTCCACGCCGCGCGGCCAGGCCCGCCGGGCGCGGCGCGAGCCCGCACAGCCGGCCTCCGACCCATCGCCGCCGGCCTCCGCCACACGGCCGGCCTCCGCCACATGGCCGGGGACCGGTCCGGTTACGCCCGCCGGAGCGAGACGGCCGCCACCCGGTTCAGCCCCGCCGGCCACCGCCACACGACCGGCGCCCCACTCGACCCCGTCCGCCACCGCGGGACAGCCGGCGCCGGGGTCGGCTCCGACCGCCATCGCGGGACAGCCGGCGCCCGCCTCGGTCCCGGCGAACATCGCCGGGCAGCCGGCGCCCGGTTCCGCTCCCGCCGCGTCCGCCGCGTGGCCGCCGCGCTCGACGCGCGCCTCGCCCTCGGTGCCGGTCCCGGTGCCGGTGCCGCCCGCGGGGTTCTTCTCCGGCGCCACACCGCACGCCTCGGACAGCGGCCCCTCGATCCAGTCGGCGAGCACCGTCAGGTCGGCGAGGGACAGGGCCGGCTGCGCCCTGACGTCCTCGATGGAGAGTCGTCCCCCGCTCAGGACCGCCAGGGCGTCGACCCCGGCGCCGTCGGGGAAGGCCAGCCGGACATGGAACCACGCCGTGGCGCCGCCGTGCTCCCGCACCTCCCACGCGGGCCACACGGAGACCGCGCCGTCCTCCGCGTTCCGTTCGGAGAGACTGAGAAAGGACGCTTCAAGCACACACGCAACGTAACCGCATGATCACACCCGCTGTGGAAAGCCGCGCATCCGGATCACTCCACCGGCCCCTGCCCACCGGCCCCCGCCGGTGCCATGCTGGAAGCGTCCGCACGCCCCTCCTTCGGGCAAGGAGTACCGCTGTGCTGCGTGTCGCCGTCGTCGGTTCGGGGCCGAGCGGGTGTTACACCGCCCAGAACCTGGTCCAGCGTGACCCCGGAGTCCACGTGGACGTCCTGGACCGGCTGCCGTGCCCGTACGGGCTGGTCCGCTACGGTGTCGCCCCCGACCACGAGAAGATCAAGTCCCTCCAGGGCAGTCTGCGGTCCGTGCTGGAGCACGAGCGGGTGCGGTTCCTCGGCGGGGTCCGGGTGGGCGGCCCCGGCGGACTGCCCGTGGAGCGGCTGCGGGAGCTGTACCACGCGGTCGTGTACTGCGTGGGCGCCGCCACCGACCGGCGGCTCGGGATCCCCGGTGAGGAGCTGCCGGGCAGCTGGTCGGCGACCGAGTTCGTGTCCTGGTACAGCGCGCACCCGGACGCGGCAGACGCGGGCTTCCTGCGCGGGGTGCGGTCGGCGGTGGTCATCGGAGTGGGCAACGTGGCGGTGGACGTCTCCCGGATGCTGGTCCGCGGGGCGGCGGAGCTGCGTCCCACCGACATCCCGCAGGCCGCGCTGGACACGCTGGCGGCGAGCGGTCTCAGCGAGGTGCACATGGTGGGCCGGCGCGGCCCCGCGCAGGCCCGTTTCACCACGAAGGAGCTGCGTGAGCTGGGTGGCCTGCCCGGCTGCGAAGTGGTCGTGGACAAGGCGGAGTTGGCGCTCGACACGGCCGATCCCGGTGCACTGCCGTCCGGGCAGCGCCGCAATGTGGAGGTGCTGCGCGGCTGGGCGGCGGAGCCGGCCGCTACGGCCGCGCGCCGGATCCGGCTGCGGTTCTTCCTGCGCCCGGTGGAACTGCTCGAGGTCGCGGGCCGGGTGGGCGCGGTCCGCTTCGAGCGGACGGAACCGGACGACCGGGGCGGTGTGACCGGCACCGGCCGCTACGAGGACGTGCCCGCGCAGTTGGTGCTGCGCTCGGTGGGCTATCGCGGAGTCCCCCTGCCCGGGCTGCCGTTCGACCCGGTGAGCGGCACGATCCCGCACCAGGAGGGCCGCGTCCTGCGCGACGGCACGCCCTCCCCCGGCGAGTACGTCGCCGGCTGGATCAAGCGCGGCCCGACCGGGGTCATCGGCACCAACCGGCCCTGCGCCAAGGAGACGGTGACCTCCCTGCTCGCGGACGCTCCCGCACTCGGCCGGGGGGACGTGCCCACGGATCCGGTCGCGGCCCTGCGGGCCACCGGCGTCGAACCCGTGCCCTGGAACGGCTGGCTGGCGATCGAGCGGGCCGAGGCCGAACTGGGGGCGCGGCTGGGCCGGGGCGTGGTCAAGCTGTCCGACTGGGACACACTGCTCGGCGCGGCGCGGGTGCCGTAGCCGTTCCTTCAGCCGCCGAGCGGGGTCGGCCACCGCGCGGGATCGGCCACCGAGTGGGATCGGCCGCCGAGTGGGATCGGCCGCCGAGAGCGGCCCGGGCACCGAAGGCGGTCCGGGCGCCGCTGGTGCTTCAGCCCTCGTCGCCGAGTCGGCCGGCCTGCCGGTCCGCGGCGGCGAGGAGGCTGTCGAGGAGCCCCGGGAAAAGACCTTCCAGGTCGTCCCGCCGCAGGCCGTTCATCTTGGCCGTGCCCCGGTAGACCTGACGGATGACCCCGCTCTCCCGCAGCACCCGGAAGTGGTGCGTGGTGGTGGACTTGGTCACCGGCAGCTCGAACTGCGAACAGGACAACTCCGCTTCCTTGGCGGCGAGTTCGCGCACGATCTGTAGCCGCATCGGGTCGGAGAGCGCGTGCAGCACGGACTCCAGCCGGATCTGCTCCCGCTCCGGGTGCGGCAGCGCACGGCCGGTGGTGGCGGTCTCGGTCACGGCGCCTGCCCTTCGTCGCGGAAATCCTCCGGTGGCACCATTGTACGAGAGGCATCGTAGTTTGACATCTCTCGTAGTACGAGGAGTACCGTACGAACCCACCAGCGGTCCGTGACGAATGGAGTCCGTCGTGAGCGCGCTCTTCGAGCCCATCACCCTGCGCGAAGTGACCATCCCGAACCGGGTGTGGATGGCCCCCATGTGCCAGTACTCGGCCGAACCGGAGGGCCCGCTGGCCGGTGCCCCGCACGACTGGCACTTCGCGCACTACGCGGCGCGCGCCGCCGGCGGCACCGGCCTGATCGTCGTGGAGGCCACCGCGGTCGCGCCCGAGGGCCGGATCTCCCCGTACGACCTGGGCCTGTGGAACGACACCCAGGTGGAGGCCTTCCGCCGGATCACCCGCTTCCTCGCCGCCCAGGGCACCGTGCCGGGGATCCAGCTCGGCCACGGCGGCCGCAAGGCGTCGACCGACCAGCCGTGGAAGGGCGGCGCGCCCCTCGGGCCGGATGCGCACGGCTGGCAGCCGCTCGCCCCCAGCTCGGTCGCGTTCGACGAACGCCACCCCGTGCCCACGGAGTTGACGACCGATCAGATAACCGAGACCGTCGGCCGGTTCGCCGCCGCCGCACGCCGGGCGCTCGCCGCGGGCTTCGAGGTCGTCGAGATCCACGGCGCCCACGGCTACCTGATCAACGAGTTCCTCTCCCCGCACTCCAACCACCGCACGGACGCCTACGGCGGCTCGTACGAGAACCGCACCCGGTTCGCCCTGGAGGTCGTGGACGCCGTACGCGAGGTCTGGCCCGAGGGAAAGCCGGTGTTCTTCCGCGTCTCCGCGACCGAATGGCTCCAGGAGGGCGGCTGGACCCCGGACGACACCGTCCGCTTCGCCCGCGATCTGCACGCCCACGGCGTCGACCTGCTCGACGTCTCCACCGGCGGGAACGCGGCCGGCGTCAGCATTCCGACCGGTCCGGGCTACCAGGTCCCGTTCGCCGCCCGGGTGAAGGCCGAGACGCCGCTGCCGGTCGGCGCCGTCGGACTGATCACCGAGGCCGGGCAGGCGCAGAAGATCCTGGCGAACGGCGAGGCCGACGTGGTGCTGCTCGGCCGGGAGTTGCTGCGCAACCCCTCCTGGGCCCGGCAGGCCGCACGGGAGCTGGGCGGGGAGGTCCGGGTCCCGGAGCAGTACCACCGATCCGTCTGATCCTTCGCCCCGGTCACCCACCCCGGTCATCCGGTCACGTCGGCAGCAGGCGGCCGATGGTCTGTTCCAGCCGGGGCAGGGTCCGCTGCCCCGCCAGGGCCAGCGCGATCGCGACCACGACGCCGGCCCAGGCGACCGGACCGAGCGGGGTGCATCCGAACAGACGGCTGACGCCCGGCGTCTGCACCGCGGCGACCAGGGCGAGGGCCGAGCCCAGGGACGTGATCTGCACCAGACGGCTGTCGCGCCGGTCCAGCAGGGTCTGCACGAGCTGGGTGCCGACCACCCCGCACAGCGCCATGGTGCTGGAGCGGCGCGCGGTGCCGGGGGTGAAGCGGCCGATCAGCCAGGCCGCGACCGCGCCGAGGCAGGTGGTGACGGCCCGGTGCCGGATCTTGCGCAGCAGGGGCTCCCCCAGCACGCCGGCGGCCTCCTCCACGTTGGCGAGGTCCGCCTCGCCCTCCTTCTCCGTCACCGCCACCGCCATCGACGGGAACAGGTCGGTGAACAGGTTCACCATGAGCATCTGCCGGGTGGACAGCGGCGCCCGGCCGGACAGCAGCGTCCCGAGGATGCCGAACCCGACCTCGCCCGCGTTGCCGCCGATCAGGATGGCGATCGCGTCGGCCACGCTGTGCCACAGGGCGCGGCCCTCGCCGACCGCGTCGATCAGCACCGTCAGGTCGTCGGCGGTCAGCACGATGTCGGCGGCGTTGCGCGCGGCGGCCGAGCCCCGCGCGTTGATGCCGACGCCGATGTCGGCGGCACGGATGGCGGCGGCGTCGTTGGCGCCGTCGCCGACCATGCCGACCACCCGGCCCGCGTCCCGCAGCGCCTCCACGACCTGGAGCTTCTGCTCCGGTGCCACCCGGGCCACCACACCCGCGTCGCGCAGCATCCGGGCCCGGGCCCCGCGGTCCGCCGCGGCCAGCTCGTCGCCGGTGACCACCACGGTGTCCGCGGGCCAGCCCAGGTCGGCGGCGATGGACCGCGCCGTCTGCGGATGGTCACCGGTGAGCATGACCGGCCGTACGCCTGCCCCGTTCAGCCCGTTCACCAGCGCCGTGGACGTCTCGCGCGGTACGTCGGACAGGGCCAGCAGCCCCGTGTACTCCAGGCCCTCCAGCGGCCGGTCGAGGGCCTCGGACTCCTGCTCGCCCTCGCCGAGCCGCCGCGCGGCCACCGCCAGCACCCGCAGGCCGTCCGCGGCCAGCGCCTGCGCGGCGGCGGAGGCGTGCTCCGGCAGCACGGAGCAGGCGGGCAGCACGGTCTCCGGGGCGCCCTTGACCACGAGCACGGCCGGGCCGTCCCCGCCGCGGCCGACGGCCGCCGCGTACCCGCGCGCGGCCTCGAACGGCAGACCCGCCAGCTGGTTCCAGTCCGGGTCCTGGCCCGCGGCGGTCAGCACGGCCTCGTCGGTGGCGTGCACCGGCTGCTCCGTGCCGCCGTTCAGCCGCGGGCAGGCCCGTGCGGCGGCCCGGATCGTCTCCTCGGCGCCGGCGTCGTCCACCCCGTGGAGCGTGCCGTCGGCGTCGGTCGCGCGCACCAGCCGCAGCCGGTTCTCGGTGAGCGTGCCGGTCTTGTCGAAGCAGATGGTGTCCATGCGGCCCAGCGCCTCCAGCGTGCGCGGGGTGCGCACCAGGACACCGCCCCGGCTCAGCCGCCGGGCAGCCGCCAGCTGGGCGACGGTCGCCACCAGCGGCAGGCCTTCCGGTACGGCCGCCACGGCCACCGCCACACCGCCGCTGACCGCCTCACGGATCGGTGTGCCGCGCAGCAGCGCCAGGCCGGTCACCGAGGCGCCGCCCGCCAGGGTCAACGGCAGCGCCTTGCGGGTGAGTTCCTGGAGCCTGGCCTGCACACCGCCGGCCGGGGGCGTGCGGGCGGCGAGGTGCACGGCGCGGGCGGCCTCGGTGCGGTCTCCGATGTCGACCACGACGGCCCGGCCCTCTCCCGCCACCACGGTCGTCCCCTCGAAGACCATGCAGCGCCGGTCGGCCACCGCGGCGTGCGGCGTGGGGTCCGTCTGCTTCTCCACCGGCAGCGACTCGCCGGTCAGCGCGGACTCGTCCACCTCCAGGCCGTCCTGCCACAGCAGCCGGGCGTCGGCGGGCACCACGTCGTCCCCCTTGAGGTGGATCACATGACCCGGCCGGAGCCCGCCCGCCTCCACGGTGCGGGTGCCGCCGGCCGGGGCCTCGTCCTCGGACGGGATCAGACGCGCCTTCTGCTTCTGCTCCGCGACCAGCCCGGACAGCGCCCGTTCGGCCCGCAGCCGCTGGACGCCGCCGACCAGCGCGTTCAGGTCGAGGGCGCCGACGACGAGCAGCGCGTCCACCATGGAGCCGAGGATCGCCGACGCCGCCGAGCCGACCGCCAGCACCGGGGTGAGCGGATCATGGAGTTCGCCGCTGACGGCCCGGCCGAGCCGGTAGGTCCAGCGTGCGGGTGCGGCGGCCGGGTGCCGGGTGACGCCCTCGGTCGCCCTGCGCAGCCTGGCGGTCAGCGTGTCGAACGTGTCGGCGGCCGGTTCGTGTGCGAGGCGCTCCCGGGTCTGGTCCGGGTCCAGCTCGTGCCAGTGGACCCGGGGGCGCGGGTGCGGTGTGTGGGCCGCCGCCACGCCGACCGCCGCCCGGATCCCGGACAGCAGCGCCGCCGCGGCGCCGGCGTCGACCGGCGCGTGGCGGAGGCCGGGCAGCACGGCCCGGCGGCCGCCCCCGCGGCCGGACTCGCCGACGGCGACGAGCAGTCCGGACAGCGCGGCGCCGGAGCGGGCCAGCGTCTGGGACCGGTGTCCGACCGCGCGGGCGGCCGGGACGGCGGTCAGTACCCGCCACACGTCGGGCAGGCCGTGCAGGGCCAGGATGTCGGCGCCCCAGACGACGGCGCCGTCCCGGTCGGTCAGGGCGACCGCGACGTCGGCGGCGCGCAGTGCGGCCTGCGCCGCGTGGTCGTCGTCCCCGCGCACCCGGGCGACCACCAGCACGGCGCCCTCCTCGCCGCGTGCCTCGTGCACGACGTCGTCCAGCGGCCGGCGGGCGTCGACGACCTGGTCGGCGAGGCCGGTGAAGTCCTCCAGGGCCGGGTCGTCGACGAGGACGACCCGCAGCCCGGCGCGGCGGGCCGCGTCGAGCACCGGCTCGGTCCACGGGTCTGCCTCGCCGTCCGCGGTGCGCAGCGCTGCGGGGTGCAGGACGACCGTGCCGGTCATCTCCAGCTGGCGCAGCCGCTCCGGGGCGCGGACCAGGACGCCCGTGCGGGCCAGCGCGGCGCTGAGCACGGCGTGGAACGCGGCGGGACCGTACCGGGCGGCCTTCGGGGAGCCGGCCAGCACCGCTTCCGCCGCCTCGGCGCCGTCGTGCTTGACCAGCAGGGTGGCCGCCGCGCCCAGGACACTGCCGGCGGAGGCGTGGGCCGCGTACTCCTGGGCCGGCGAGACGTGCAGCGGCGGGCGCGGTGGGCCGGCCGCGGCAAGGCTGACCCGGTCCGGACCGCACAACTGGTCGTGCACCGAGTCGAAGGCGGCCGAGCGGGCCACCGTCTCGGCGACCTGGCAGGCCCGCAGAGCGCCGTCGAGCAGCAGGGAGCTGGGGCTCTGGCCGGCGCCGTGCGCGGCCGCGTTCGCGCAGGCCAGCACGAGATCCATCCGGGTGTCGCCGAGCCGGGAGCGCAGCCAGGCGCGGAAGCGCGGGTTCTCCCGCAGCAGGGTGACGACCGCGGTCACCATCCGGGGTGAGGGTGGCAGCCGCAGCGAGTACGCGGTCAGGGCGGCGGCGATCCCGACGCCGTCGGCGGCGAGCGTGGCCGCGGCGGCGCGTACCCCGGCCGGGTCGGCCGGGTGGGTGGTCTCCTCCACGTCCCCGCCGGCCAGGACGAGGCCGTGCCGTTCGGCCAGGTCGGCCGCGTGGTCCAGGACCCGGTCGGCGGCCTCCTCGCCGGTCGCGGTCACCACCAGCCGGGCGAGTCCTTGGTCCCAGTAGGCGAGGAGCACGTCGGGATGCTCCTCCAGCGCCTCGGCCACCCGGCGGGCGAGCTGTCCCGTGCCCCCCGCGCGGCGCGCCGGGTCCCCCTCCATGGGGCGCACCACCAGGTGGGCGCGGGCGCCCGAGCGCCAGTGCTCACCTGACCCGGGCAGCGCGTTGCGGGCCACCCGGGCAACCCGCGCTGCGGCGTCCGCGCCGCGCACGCCGGCGCGGGCCGTACCGGCGGCGGCACCGGCGGCCATTCCGACCGCCGGTGCCGCCGCCCGTGCGAGCAGCCGCGGTGCCGCGGGCAGCAGACGAGCGGCGGCGAACGGCACCGTCAGCAAACCGGGCAACATGACCTCCTCAGAGCGTGGTGCGGTCGGGCCGCGCGGTCGGGCCGAGGGGACCGGACGACGTTCTGGCCGTCGATGCCCTCGCACCGTGGGCGGATTCGGGCGGACCGGATGCCCGCGCGTGACCGGACCACCCCTTGGCGCTCGACCCCGCGAGGTGTCCGGAGGCCCGGGTGCCCGCGGGAGTCCCGGGCCCGGCGGACGCCGGCCCGGCCGTCCGGCCGTGCCCGTGGCCCCCGGCGCCGGACCTGAGGGCCGCGGTGCCGAGATCGTGTGCGGGCTCGATGGCGCCCGCGTCCGCCGGCCGGCCGGGCCGGGGCTGGGTGAGCCAGGCGACCGCCGCGCCGGTGAGCGCCACGGGCCACTCCACCACCCCTGCCGCGCCGAGCACCCCGGCTCCGGCGTACACCGCCATGCGCCGGCCCCGGGGCGAGACCGCGCCGACCTTGTCCAGTGTTTCCTCCGCGGCCCTGCTCACCGTTCCGGCGCCGGGCACCCTGCGCAGTACCGAGGCCGCGCCGCGCAGGGGCGCCGTGAGGGCCGACGACGACTTCTGCTCAGCCATGACTCTCCTCGGACGAGATCGCCTATCCGGCCCACCGAGTGCCCGCGACCGCGCTGGTCATCCCCTCTTTTCCAGGGAACGCCCGTATCTACCAGGAAACGTCACGGCTCCCGGTGGCGCCACCCGCCCCCGGGTGGCGCCACGTGGGCCGGCTCAGGGGCGCGACGCATCTGTCCTCGGGCGCGGAGGGCATGTACTGCGCGTACCCCGGCTCGGGCATGAGTGAGCCCCGGCCGGGGCCGGGGACATCGCCTGGCCGGGCCGCCGGCGGCCGCCCGGCCCCCGGTCACGCCTCGTTGGTCCCCCTGCGCCACTGCCCGGACAGGACGAGGTGGGCGGCGACGCCGAAGACCAGGCCCCAGAAGGCGGAGCCGATGCCGAAGAGGGTGACGCCGGACGCCGTGGCCAGGAACGTGATCAGCGCGGCCTCGCGGTCCTTCTCCTCCTTGACCGCGCCGGTGATGCCACCGGCGAGCGCCCCGAACAGGGCGACACCGGCGATGGCGGCGACCAGTTCCTCGGGAAGCCCGGCGAAGAAGGCCACCAGCGTGGATCCGAAGGCGCCGATCAGCAGGTAGAAGGCGCCGCAGGAGACACCGGCGACATAGCGCCGCCGCGGATCGTGGTGCGCCTCGGGGCCGGTGCAGATCGCGGCGGTGATCGCGGCCAGGTTGATCGCGTGCGACCCGAAGGGGGCCAGCGCGGTGGACGCAAGACCGGTGGTGCCGATGAGCAGACGGTCCTCGCCCTGATAGCCGGAGGCGGAGAGCACCGCCATGCCGGGGGCGTTCTGCGAGGCGAGGGTGGCCAGGATCATCGGCACGGCGATGCCGACGAGGGAGGCGACGGAGAACTCCGGCGTGGTGAGCACCGGCCGGGCCAGCTCGATCTTGTCCACGTGCACGTGCAGCCGCGAGGTGGCCGCGCTGGCGGCGACGCCCACGGCCAGGGCGATCAGCACCGCGTACCGCGGCAGCAGACGCTTGGCCAGGAGATAGGCCGGCAGCACGGATCCGGCGATGAGCGGTGCCGTCTCCAGCGAGGTGAAGACATGGGTGCCGAAGCCGAACAGGATGCCCGCCAGCATCGCCGAGACGACCGCCGTCGGCACCTGCCGCATCAGCCACCCGAACACGCCGGTCAGCCCGATCAGCGTGATGACGGCACCGGTGATGAGGAACGCGCCGATGGCCTCGGCGTAGGAGTACGCGCCGAGGCTCGTGACCAGCAGGGCCGCTCCCGGCGTCGACCAGGCGGTGATGACCGGCATTCGGGTGCGCAGGCTCAGCCCGATGCAGGTCAGACCGCTTCCGATGGAGATGGCCCACACCCAGGAACTGGTCTGCGCGGTGTCGAGGTGTCCGGCCGAGGCCGCCGAGAGCACGATGACCAGCGGACCGGAGTAGGACACGACGACGGCCACGAAGCCCGCCAGCACGGCGGACAGCGACGCGTCGCGCAGCAGCCGGGGCCGGTCCGCCGGAGCCGGTCCGCCGGCCGGCTCCGGTCCCCCGGACCGCTCCGGTGCGGAGCGGCCGGGGGAGGAGGCCGGCGCGGCGGTGTGCACCGCGCCCGCGGTGGTGTCTGTGTCGGGGGACTCGGGGCTCAACTGTCTTCCTTCGCAGCCCTTTCCAGGGCCTGTTCAAGATCGGCTACGAGATCGGCCGGGCTCTCCGGGCCGATGGAGAGGCGGACCCTGTCCTTCGGCGCGGTGCTGCCCGGCCCCTCGAGGGTATGGCCGTGTTCGATGAGACTTTCCACGCCACCCAACGACGCTGCACGGAGGAAGAGTTGACAGTGCCGGGCGACGCGCAGCGAGCGCAACTTTCAACGTGCGCTACGCAGAAGGGACTTCTTTCCCCCGTCCCCCGTGTATCGCTGTATCCCCCAGTCGTTCGTCGCGACAACGCCACTGTGACACGGCGTGACTTCCAGACCGAGCACGTTCCTTCCAACAGCGCTGTCAGCCTGCGGTGTTGACGTCTTCGAAGGGATCATTCCGCGGTCCGTACTCTTCCTCCGACGCACCGAGCGCCCCCGCCAGTTCCCGCCGGAATCCGGCGTACGCCGCCCGCAGGGCCTCCCCCGGCCAGTCGGGCGGCAGCAGCGGGTCCGGCAGTACCGGATCGGCGAGCAGGTGGCGGACGGCCGCGGCGTACACGGCGAGCCGGGCGGCCGGGTGCTCGGCCGCGGCCGCCCGGTCGAGCAGCGAGCGGGCGCCGGCCGCCCAGTCGGCCGGCGCCCAGAGCCGGGCGGCCAGCTCGCGCGGCGGCTCGTCGGGGCGGGCCGTGCACGTCAGGGCCACCCGGTGCAGAGCGGGCGGCAGCGGACGGTCGAGGTTGGCCGGGCGCAGCCACACGCCCTCACGCAGTTCGGCCAGGCGCAGGGCGAGCAGCCGGGCACGCAGGTCGGCGCGTTCGGCGGGGCCGCGCCCGGTCGCCGTGATCACCACCATCTCCCAGTCGCCGTCCCACGCGCGCGTACGCGGGTGCACGGCGTCGTCCTGGCGGCGCTGCCGGGCCAGCAGCCGGTCGCTGAGCCGGTAGACGGCGTCCGCACGCCGGAGATCCCCGACGGAGACCATCCGGCTCAGCGCGGCCCGCAGGGTGGAGCCGCCGACGCCGAACGGCTCCACGAGCCGGACCAGGTCCTTCACCGGCAGCTGGGGCGGATGCACGCCGAGGAGCAGACTCAGCACGACCGACCGGGCGGACAGGGGTCGCAGACCAGCCGGATCCGACTCCGCGGGGACGTTCATGCGCATGGTCCCGTACTGTACGTGCGCCTTCTTGTTGCATCATTGCTACAGTCGCAGGAAGAGTGCAACATGCTCGTATGGTCTCGATTCCCGCGCAGTCGCAGCTGCCGTCGCAGCCCCAGCAGCCGTACGCCACGCACGACGTCACCAACCAGGCCCCGCCGCTCGCCCCGTACGACGCCTCCGACGACCCGGCCCTGCTGGAGGGGCTGCGCCGGGAGGGCGCCGGGTGGGCCGAGGACGGAATCCGGCGGCTGGGGGCGCGCGCCGGCAGCGCGGAGGCCCAGGAGTGGAGCGAGCAGGCCAACCGGCACGAGCCGGTGCTGCGCACCCACGACCGCTACGGCCACCGCGTCGACGAGGTGGACTTCCACCCCAGCTGGCACCACCTGATGCGGACGGCGGTCGCCGAGGGCCTGGCCGGCGCTCCGTGGGCCGACGACCGCCCCGGCGCGCACGTGGCACGGAGCGCGGGCGGTCTGGTGTGGGGGCACACGGAGGCGGGCCACGGCTGCCCGACGTCCATGACCTACGCCGCCGTGCCCGCCCTGCGCGCCCAGCCGGATCTCGCCAAGGTCTACGAGCCGCTCCTCACCAGCCGGGAGTACGACCCCGGCCTGCGCGTCCCCACCGAGAAGCCCGGGCTGCTCGCCGGGATGGGCATGACGGAGAAGCAGGGCGGCTCCGACGTCCGGACGAACACCACCACGGCCACGCCCACCGGTGAGCCGGGCGTGTACACGCTGCGCGGCCACAAGTGGTTCACGTCGGCGCCGATGTGCGACGTCTTCCTGGTCCTCGCGCAGGCCCCGGGCGGGTTGTCGTGCTTCCTGGTGCCGCGGATCCTGCCGGACGGCACCCGCAACACCTTCCGCATCCAGCGGCTGAAGGACAAGCTGGGCAACCGGTCCAACGCCTCCTCGGAGCCGGAGTTCGACCGGACCGTGGCCTGGCTGGTGGGCCCGGAGGGGCGCGGCGTGAAGACCATCATCGAGATGGTCAACTGCACCCGGCTGGACTGCGTGATGTCCTCGGCGGCCCTGATGCGCAAGACGCTGGTAGAGGCGGGCCACCACGCACGGCACCGCAGCGCGTTCGGCGCCCGGCTGATCGACCAGCCGCTGATGCGCAACGTCCTGGCCGATCTCGCGCTGGAGTCGGAGGCGGCCACCACGCTCACGCTGCGGCTGGCCGGCGCGGCGGACCGCGCGGTGCGCGGGGACGCCGGGGAGCGGGCCTTCCGGCGCATCGCCACCGCCGTCGGCAAGTACTGGGTCACCAAGCGGGGCCCGGCCTTCACCGCCGAGGCCCTGGAGTGCCTGGGCGGCAACGGGTACGTCGAGGACTCCGGCATGCCCCGGCACTACCGGGAGGCCCCGCTGCTGTCGATCTGGGAGGGGTCCGGGAACGTCAACGCGCTCGACGTGCTGCGCGCCCTCGGTCGTGAACCGGACAGCGCCGAGGCCCTGTTCGCCGAACTCGCCCTCGCGCGCGGGGCCGACGCCCGCCTCGACACGGCCGTGGCCGCGCTCAAGGACCAATTGGCCGAAACCGATCAGGTGGGCGCCCGCCGGCTGGTCGAGCGGATGGCGCTCGCGCTTCAGGCGTCGCTGCTCGTGCGGCACGCTCCGCACCCGGTCGCGGACGCCTTCTGCGCGAGCCGGCTGGGCGGCGACTGGGGCCACGCGTTCGGCACCCTGCCCGCGGGGACCGGCCTCGACGGCATCCTGGAGCGCGCCCTCCCAGGCCGGAACTGACCCCTCCTCGCGCGTGTGGCCACGACCGCCTCCCCGTGGCCGGTGACCGCCGACGGATCGCACACAGTCAGCACGCGGATTCGGACCGTTGTCGGTGCCGTGGTGCACACTCGCGATCAGGTGGCACTCGTCTGGGGAGGACAACGTGTTCACGGGGATCGACGAGGTCGACTGGGCTTCGCTGCGGCACGCGTACGGCAGCGCGGAGGACGTGCCCGGATGGTTGCGGGCCCTGGCGTCCGCGGACACCGCCGAGCGGGCGACCGCGCTCGACGGGATGTACGGCGCGGTGCACCACCAGGGAAGGGTGTACGACTCGACGCTGGCCTGCGTCCCCTTCCTGTTCGCGCTGGCGGCCCGCGAGGAGGTGCCGGAGCGGGGCTGCATAGTGGAACTCCTGGTCAGCATCGGCGGGGAGAGCGCCGAGGGCGCGGGGCGGGACCGCCGGGCGTGGGAGGCGGTGCGCGCGGGCGCCGAGACCTTCGCGGCGCTCGCCGGGGACCCTGATCCCGCCGTGCGCCAGGCGGCGGCCGGGGCCCTGGTGCGCTTCCTGGACGAGCCCCGGCGGGTGCTGGAACTGCTGCGGCAGCGGCTGCGGGCCGAGCGGGACGACTCCGTCCTGCCGGCCCTCACGGAGGCGCTCGGCCGGCTCGCGCACCGGTACCCCGCGTACGCCGACGGCGCGGTGGACCTGCTGGTCGAACAGAGCGCGCCGCCCTACGCGCCGGGGCAGCGGCTCGCGGCACTCGGCCAACTGGCCCTGCGCGCGCCCGGCCGGCTCCCCGCCGACCTGGTGCCGGCGGCGGTGCGGTTGCTCCACCAGCGGTCCGCGCAGCGCCTCCCGGCCCGGGACCACTCCGGCACGGACACCCTGGTGCGCCGGATACGGCGGCTGCGCCCCTCCGACGAACAGGGCGCCGCGCTCCTGCGCACCCTGCACGACGCGCTCGGTGACCGGGTGGACGACCGGATCGCCCTGCTCACCGGGCAGTTGACGAGTCCGGACCCGGTGGACCGGTGCAATGCCGTATGGATGTCGGGGGTGCTGTTCCGCGGCTGGCGCGGCGCGTACGACGGGCCGGTGCGGCTGCTCGGCGCCCAACTCGACACGGATCAGGACCGGTTACGGGACGCCGCCGTGTCGGTGCTTGCGGAGCTGTACGCCCTGGCCACGCCCGCCGCCGACCAGCTGCACGCGCTCGTGACCGCCCGGCCCGACCTGTGGACCCACCGCTGGGAACGCTCCTCGCCCACGCTGGGCGGCCCGCTCAAGGCGCTGGCCAGGAGCGGCGATCCGCGCGCGGTTCCGGCCCTGGCCCAGCTGCTTGCGGGCCCCGCGGCACCGGCCGGGCTGGGCTACGAGGTCGCTCATCTGGGCCGGGCCGCGGCGCCGTTGGCCGCCGCGCTGCGTCACCGCCTCGGCCGGGTCCCGCTCGACTCGCCCCTCGCCGTCCGGCTCGCCGCCCCGCTGCTGACGGCGGTCAGGGCCGTCGGCGACCGGGAGGCGGTTCCCGAAGTGCTGCGGCTGCTCTGGGGCACCCCCGACGACCTGGGCCCGCGCGAGGAGGTGGTCGACCAGGTGATCGGGACCTTGGCGGAGCTGGGCGCCGCCGCTCAAGCGGCACCGCTCCTGCGCCCCCTCCTCCACACCCGCCACGCGGCCACCGCGGCGGGCGCGCTGTGGTCGGCGGGCGCGGACGCCTCCGCCGTACTCCCCGTCCTGCTGCGGGAGTTGGGGAGCGCCGACGTGGGCCTGCGCCGCAGCGCCGTCCGGGAGCTCGGCAGGCTGGGCCCGGCCGCCCGCCCCGCGCTGCCCGGCCTGCGCCGGCTCCTCCGGTCCGGACCGGCCCGGGACCGGATACAGGCCGCGCGCGTGCTGTGGCGCATCACCGGGGATCTTGACCTGGTCCGGCCGGTGTTCCGGTCCGCGTGGACGGCGGACCCGCGCACCCGCGTCGCCGTCGCCCGCTGCCTGAGCACCATGGGGCCCGCCGCGGAGCCGTTCCACGACCTGATCGGCGAGGAACTGACCCACCCCCGTCGCCACACGTCCCACGAGGGGGCGTACGGCAGCCGGGACATCCCCGACGACGAGGAACTGCTGCGCACGTGCCGGGAGGTACTGGCGGGGCCGTAGGGGCGGATTCCGGACGAGGATGCGCGGGACCGACTGCGGGGCGGAGGCGCGGACGGCGGGACGGCACCGGTCGCGGAACGGTGGCGCGGGAGGGCGGGGCCGGAGCGGCGCGGGAGGAGGTCCCGGCGGGCGCGGGTGAGCGTGCGGGCGCGGGCAGGCGCCGGGCGTGCGGGCGAGCGGGCGCGTACAGGCAGGCGGGTGGAATCGTGCGGGGCGTGCGGGCGCGTACAGGGAGGCGGACGGAAACGTGCGGGGCGTGCGGGCGAGCGGGTGCGCACGGGGAGGCGGGCGGGCGGAAACGTGCGGGTGGGTCAGACCATGCGCCCCCACTGCGGGCCGAGGCGGGACCATTCCGTGTCCCAGGCGTCCATGCGTCGGCGTTCCAGTCGGCCCCGCACGGCCAGCCCGCCGACGAACGGGACGGCGGCGGCGCTCACACCGACCAGGAGGCCGATCAGGGTGGCCCGGAACGCGGCCTCGGAGACGGTGGTGGGGCGGGACAGGAGCCGGCCCTGCGGGTCGGTCCAGACGGTGACCGGCGTGCCGGGCCTGCTGCCGGGCTCCACCCGGACCTGGCCGGTGTGCGCGGAGCCGTCGGCGGCCGTCCAGCGCACCTTGGTCCAGACCCGTTCACCGGCGGAGGCATCGCTGCTCTGGGCTGGGTTCGACCCCGGGACCTGGGTGACGACCCGGGCCACCGTGACCCGCCGTTCGGCCCGCTCCCGGGCGAGTCCGTGCTCCACCGAGCCGGCCGCGACGAGGCCCGCCAGCACGCCGGCCACGACGGTCAGCAGGCAGGCGCCGAGCACCACCCAGGCCTCCACCACGTCGGCCCGACGTTTGAGCGGGTTGCGCCGCCAGCGCCACAGCCACACCTTCGGACCACGGAACGCCTTCAAAGGCTTCCTCCTCACGAGCGCACCGACCGGCCGGACCGCCCTCCCATACGGGAGAGATCGCTCCGTTGCTCACGACGAGCCGTCACCCCGACGGTCGCACGAGACACCCCTCTCGCGCAGGCGCATGCCGGAACGGAACCGGCCGATCTTCGTCGCCGGCCGGCGACACAGCCCGTGACCTGCGCGGACGAGCGCCGCGCGGGAGAGTGTCAGTGGTGGGGTGCAGACTGGCCGATATCTGACGACTACCTGGACAAAGGCGTCCCGGAGGTGATCGGCATGGCCGAGGTACTGCTCACGGTGGGCACCCGCAAGGGCCTGTTCATCGGGCGGCGGCGGGGCGGCGGCCCCTGGGAGTTCGACGAGAGTCCGTATTTCAACGCGCAGGCGGTCTACTCCGTGGCGATCGACACCCGGGGCGCCCGGCCCCGGCTGCTGGCGGGCGGTGACAGCGCGCACTGGGGCCCGTCGGTGTTCCACTCCGACGACCTCGGCCGCACCTGGACCGAACCGGCCCGACCGGCCGTGAAGTTCCCGAAGGACACCGGCGCCTCCCTGGAGCGCGTCTGGCAGCTGCACCCGGCCGCCGCCGAACCCGACGTGGTGTACGCGGGCACGGAACCCGCCGCGCTGTACCGCTCGGAGGACCGCGGCGAGAGCTTCGAGCTGATCCGGCCGCTGTGGGAGCACCCGACCCGCGCACAGTGGGTGCCGGGCGGTGGCGGCGAGGGCCTGCACACGGTGCTCACCGACGCGCGCGATCCGCGGGCCGTGACGGTGGCCGTCTCCGCGGCGGGGGTGTACCGCACGACGGACGGCGGCACGAGCTGGTCGCCGTCCAACTCGGGGGTGTCCGCGGTGTTCCTGCCGGATCCGAACCCGGAGTTCGGCCAGTGCGTGCACAAGGTCGCCCGGGACGCGGGCGACCCGGACCGGCTGTACCTGCAGAACCACTGGGGGGTGTACCGCAGCGACGACGCGGGCGGGCGGTGGACCGACATCGGCGCGGATCTGCCGACCACGTTCGGCTTCGCGGTGGCCGCGCATCCCCACCGCGGCGACACGGCGTACGTCTTCCCGATCAACGCCGATGCCGACCGGGTGCCGGCCGAGCGCCGCTGCCGGGTCTTCCGCACCTCGGACGCGGGCACGACCTGGGAGCCCCTTGCCGACGGCCTGCCGGCGGAGGACCACTACGGCACGGTCCTGCGGGACGCCCTGTGCACGGACGACAACGACCCCGCCGGGGTGTACTTCGGCAACCGCAACGGCGAGGTGTTCGCCTCGGCCGACGACGGCGACAGCTGGCAGTCGCTGGTCACGCACCTGCCCGACGTGCTGTGCGTACGGGCGGCGGTGATCGGCTGACCGCGGGCGCGGGCGAAGGGACGGGCGCACGGACGGGCGGACGGACGGAGACGGGCGCAGGGACGGAGACGGGCGGGCGGAGACGGGCGGGCTGACCGCGAGGCTGCTCCCGGTCGTGCTCCGGCCATCGGTTGATCGCCGACGGGTGTACGGCAGTAGGGTGACGCCCGTGGCACCACGACCTTTGCATGAGATCGTCGAACCGGGCTGGGCGAAGGCCCTGGAACCCGTCGCCGGACGGATCGCCGAGATGGGCGACTTCCTGCGCACGGAGATCGCCGCGGGACGCACCTACCTGCCGGCCGGACCGAACGTCCTGCGGGCCTTCCAGCAACCCTTCGACGAGGTACGGGTCCTGATCGTCGGTCAGGACCCGTATCCGACTCCGGGGCACGCGGTGGGCCTGTCGTTCTCCGTGGCTCCCGAGGTGCGCCCGCTGCCGCCCAGCCTGATCAACATCTTCCGCGAGCTGCACGGCGACCTCGGGCTGCCCCAGCCGTCCACCGGAGACCTCACGCCGTGGACGCAGCAGGGCGTGCTGCTGCTCAACAGGGCGCTCACCACCGCGCCGCGCAGCCCCGGCGCGCATCGCGGCAAGGGCTGGGAAGAGGTCACCGAGCAGGCGATACGAGCCCTCGCCGCGCGCGGCAAGCCGCTGGTGTCCATCCTGTGGGGCCGTGACGCCCGCAACCTCCGTCCGCTGCTGGGCCGGCTGCCGGCAGTGGAGTCCGCACACCCCTCGCCCATGTCGGCCGACCGCGGCTTCTTCGGCTCGCGCCCCTTCAGTCAGGCCAACGACCTGCTGATCCAGCAGGGCGGACAACCGGTGGACTGGCGTCTGCCATGACCGTTCCGGGGTATCTCGCCGTGGACTCCGGCGGTTCCGGCCTCCGGGTCGCCGTCGGCGTCCCCGGGCGGGAGCCCTCGGCCCGGCACGAGACCCGGGAACCGGTCCGCACGGGTGCGCGGGGCATCGACCCCGCCCATCTGACGGCACAACTCGTCCCGGTGGCCCGCGCCCTGGCCGCCCAGGCCGGAGTGGACGGTCTGGGCACGGCCGTCGTAGGTGCCGCCGGGTTCGCCAGCATGGGCGACGCCCTGCGGGCCGAACTGCCCGGCGCCCTCGCCCGGGAGCTGGGCGTGCGTACCGTGGCGCTCGCCGCCGACGCCGTCACCGCCTACGCCGGCGCCCTCGGGCCGCGGCCGGGCGCCGTTCTCGCCGCGGGCACCGGACTGATCGCGATCGGCACGGACCTGACGGGCTGGCGGCGGGCCGACGGCTGGGGGCATCTGCTCGGCGACTGCGGCAGCGGTGCCTGGATCGGGCGGGCCGGCCTGGAGGCCGCGCTGCGCGCCCACGACGGCCGGGACGGTGCCTCGGCATCGCTGCTGGCCTGCGCCGAGGAGCAGTTCGGCCCGGTGCGCGGCCTGCCCGGCCTGTTGTACCCGCGGACCGACCGGGCCGCCGTGCTGGCCTCCTTCGCGCCCCGGGTGGCCTCCTGCGCCGCACACGACCCGGTGGCCGCGGACATCCTGCGTGCGGCGGCCGGGCACATGGCCGACTCCGCCGCGGCCGTGTGCCCGGCCCGGGGCGCGTGCGAAGTGGCGCTCACCGGCGGCCTGTTCAAGATGGGCGACCCGCTCCTCGTACCGCTGTGGGAGGAGCTGGCGCGCAGGCTGCCGCACGCCCGGCAGGTGCCCGCGGAAGGGGATCCGCTGCACGGCTCGGTGCGGATCGCGACGGATCTGGCGGCGGGGCGGCTCACCCTGCCGAGCGATCCGGTGCTGCTGTGCGTGAGCCGTCCGAAGGGCGATTGAGGGTCCCGCGCCGAGGGCGGTTCTGTAGCGGTGTCGACCCATGCGTCCGGCATGTGCCCGAAACGCGTGTCATGCGTGCGTAACTCATCAGACAAAACCGGACGGATACCGCTCACCTGCACCCTCCCCGAACGGAGGAACCCAGGAAACCAGTAACATGCGGCGCCATGAGCTCCCCCACTGGACCCGCGTCCGGCCTGCCCGTACGAATGCCGCGACCCCGCCAGCCCGGACGGCACCGCCGCCCGGAACCGCTGGTGGCTCCCGAGGGCGCGCCCGCGCTCGTCCTCGCGGTGCCCGGCGCGCCCAGCGCCGCCACGCGCAGCCTCGCCGAGGAGGTCGTGAGCATCGCCCGCTCCGAGCTGCCCGGCCTGGACGCCCGGATCGGGTACCTGGACGGGGACGACTCCGAGTTCCCCACGCTCCGCTCCGTGCTGGCCCGCACCGCCGAGGAGCGCACCGCCCGCTATGAGCAGGCCGTCGCCGCCGGGATCGAGGGCATCAAGGAGCCCGACGGCCCGGTCGCCGTCGTCGTCCCGCTGCTGGCCGGTCCGGACAGCGCGCTGCTGCGTCAGATCCGCCAGTCCGTGATGGACAGCCGGGTCGCCGCCGATCTGACCGACGCCCTGGGCCCGCACCCGCTGCTCGCCGAGGCGCTGCACGTGCGGCTGTCCGAGGCCGGCCTGGCCCGTGCCGACCGCGCCCGGCTGTTCACCGTGGCCACCGCCGCCGACGGCATCATCCTGGCCTCCGTGGGCGGTGACGAGGCCGTGCAGGCGGCCGGGATCACCGGCATGCTGCTCGCCGCGCGTCTCGCCGTGCCGGTGATGGCGGCGGCCCTGGACCAGGAGGGTTCCATCACCTCCGTGGCCGAGCAGCTGCGCTCCTCCGGCTCGCAGCAGCTGGCCCTGGCGCCGTACCTGATCGGCCCGGAGATCGACGCGGGGCTGCTGGCCGCCGCGGCCGAGGAGGCGGGCTGCGCCACGGCCGAGGCGCTCGGCGCGTACCCGGCGATCGGCAAGCTCGCGCTCGCCAAGTACACGACGGCGCTGGGCATCTCCCCGCAGCAGCCGCAGGGCACTCCGGTCCGCTGACGCACGCGACCGCCGGCGTCCGGCATCCGCACGCCACAGGGCCCGCCCCTTCCCGGGGGCGGGCCCTTCGCCGTCTCCGGGGCCGGGGCGCTCAGCCGAAGACGATGCAGGAGGCTGCGGTGACCCGCACGGAGCCGTCGTAGCGGGGAGTGCCCGTCGTCTCGTCCACGGCGAACCAGGTCACGTCGCCGGAGCGCTCGTTGGCCGCGTAGAGGAAGCCGCTGTGCTCGGCCAGGGCGCGGGGCCAGCGTCCGCCGCAGGGCACCGTGGCGGTCAGCCGGAGCCCGTCCGCCTCGACGGCGAGGGCCGACAGGACGTCCTCGCCGCGGGTCGCCGTCCACACGAAACGGCCGTCGGGCGAGACCACGATCCCCGAGGGGTAGGCGTCGCCTGCGGGTGCGTCCCGCAGCACGGGGACCTCGGTCAGCGGCTTCAGCGAGCCGCCCGCGGCGTCCCAGCGGCACACCGTCACCGTGGGGGTCAGCTCGTTGACCACGTAGGCGTGCTCGCCGTCCGGGTGGAAGGCCAGGTGGCGCGGGCCGGAGCCGGGGCGCAGGGCGATCTCGCGGTGCACGGCGGGGGTGCCGCCGGCGAGGGTGCAGACGCGGACCGAGTCCGTCCCGAGGTCGACGCTGACGGCCCAGCGGCCGCTGGGGTCGGGCTGTACCTGGTGGGCGTGCGGGCCGCGCTGGCGCCGGTCGTGGGGTCCGGAGCCGTTGTGCTGGAGCCTGCCTGAGGGCGCGCCGGCGAGCGTGCCGTCGGGGCGCAGGGGTACGGCGGTGACGCTGCCGCAGCCGTAGTTGGCGGTGAGGAGGTGTCCGTCGTGCAGGCTGAGGTGGGTGGGGCCGCTGCCGTCCACCGGTACCGGCGCGCCGGCGGGTTCCGGCCGGTCGCCGGTGACGCGGTAGGCGGCGACGGCACCCTCGGCCGTCTCGCTGACCGCGTAGAGCGTGCGCCCGTCCGACGAGAGGGCCAGGTAGGAGGGGTCGGGGACGTCCTTGACGGCGGACACGAGGGTGAGGGCCCCACTGCCCGGTGCGACCTCCGCGGTCACCAGCCCGGGGCCGCCCGCCGCCGTGAACGATCCGATGAACGCCCGGTGCCTGCCCGCCGTGCCGTCCTGTGCCACCGCTGTCCCCTCTCGGTCGAGCCAGTCGAGCCGGCCGAGCCGGTCCGGGGCTGACGGTAGCAGTCGATCAGCTCCGGTCTAGACCAAGAGGGCAGGGTGAGAGGCCGGTTCGCGCGGGGCGCCCCGTGGTGTCCCGTGGCCGCTCAGGCACCGGCCAACCGCGAGCCGGACGGCCTGCGCAGGGGCTCCGCCAGGTCGGCGAGGACGCGGGGCGTCCCGTGGCCGCTCAGGCGCCGACCAGCCGCGAGCCGGACGGCGTGCGCAGGGGCTCCGCCAGGTCGGCGAGGGCGCGCTCCAGACCGTGCAGATGGGCCAGAGCGGGTTCGGCGGGCGATTCGGCGGGGCGCTGGACGGGTTCCGCGCGGCCGGCGGTGAGGGCCTCCACGGCGGCCTCCACACGCCAGCAGGCGGCGGCGAGCCGGGCGTCGTGGGAGGCCTCGGGGTCGGCGGCGACCGTGACCAGTCCCCGGATCTCGCGGGCGCAGTCGTCGAGGAGCGCCAGGACCCGGCGGGCCCGCGCCTTCCGTGCCGGCCTGGGGTTCAGCGGGTGCACCAGCGGGGCCACGGACAGCCGTACCCGGCCGAGCAGCTGCTCCAGTTCCGCGACGCGGGGTGCGGGGTCGGCCGTGGCGGAGCCGGCGAGGCGGGCCGCGGCCTCGGCGGTGCACTCGTGCACGCAGCGCAGGGCCCGCTGGATCCAGGCGTCGGTGGTGGCGTGCGTGGTGACCGGCAGCACGACCGCGACGGCGAGCGCGGCGCCCAGCGCGCCGACGCCGGTCTCCGCGAGGCGCAGGGCGAGCAGCCCGGGGCTGAGCACGCCGAGGAGGCCGTAGAGGGACTCGGCGAGGACGGTCACCCAGAGCATCATCCACGTGTAGGAGACGGCGGCCGTGTAGAAGATGCCGAAGACGGCGGCCGCGACGAGGACGGCCGTCGGGACCGGGGCACCGTCCACGGGCACGGCGACGAGGAAGCCCAGGCAGACGCCGATCACCGTGCCGAGGACCCGGCGGAAGCCGCGGACCAGCGTCTCGCCCCGCGAGGTGGTGTTGACGAAGATCCACCAGGTGGCGCCGACGGCCCAGTACCAGCGCTGCCCCGACACCAGCTGGCCCACGACGAGCGCGAAGGCCGCGCCCGAGGTCGCCTGGACGGCCTGCCGCGTGGTCACCCGGGCCAGTCCGGTCCCGGCGGGCGGGGCGGGTGCGGCGGCCGGGGGCAGCCGGCGCTCGTAGCACCAGACGCCGAACCGCACGGCGGCCGCGGTGAGCACGGACAGCAGGACGGCGGCATACAGCTCGGGCAGCTGGGCCGCAGTGGCGTGCAGGAACTGGGCCACGAAGAAGGTCATGAAGGCGAACACGCCGAGGCTGTGCCCGCGCGGACCCCACCGCCGGGCGTACACGCCGGCTCCGACGACGGCCAGGAAGGCGAAGTCACGGGCGACGGGGACGTCGTGCAGCTCGGCCGCGACGGCGAGCACCGGCACGCCCACGACGGGCAGCAGGGCGGTGGTGACCGCCTGGCCGCGCACGGTCGGATCGGTCACGGTGAACAGGGCGAGCAGGGCGGCGAGACCGCCGGTGACCGCACCGGCGAGGGAGTGACCGGCGAGTCCGCACACCACGACCGCCAGCCCGATGCCGAGGACGGCCCGCGCGGCGAAGCGCAACCGCGCCCGGCCCGGGTCCGGAGCCACGAACATCCTCTTCAGCACTGCTGCCCTCCCCTGGGAAAAACCGGCACAGAAAAGGCGCCGCGGGATCCGCAGCGCCATCGACACGTCCATGAGAGCATCACCGGGGGCAGTGGCTCAAGTCGAGCCCGATTCACTGAGCCATTGGTTCATGATCCTCCGCTTCCGCAGATCCACCGGAATGCCAACGGTCCAGGTCGGACGGCACGAGCAGGGGCGGGAGGCCTGGGCCATTGGTACAGTCGGACATCATGACCGTGGACGAACTCGACACCCGCATCCTGCGGCTGCTCCTGGAGCAGCCGCGCACCAGCGTGCGCGAGTACGCCCGCATCCTCGGCGTGGCCCGCGGCACGCTCCAGGCACGGCTGGACCGGATGGAACGGGACGGGGTGATCACCGGCACCGGCCCCTCCCTCTCCCCCGCCGCGCTGGGACACCCGGTCCTCGCCTTCGTGCACATCGAGGTCACACAGGGCCACCTGGACGACGTGGGGGACGCGCTGGCCGCCGTACCGGAGATCGTGGAGGCCTTCTCGATCACCGGTGGCGGGGATCTGCTCGCCCGGGTGGTGGGCCGGGACAACGCGCACCTGGAGGACGTGATCCAGAAGCTGATCAGCCTCCCGGGCGTGGTGCGCACCCGCACCGAGGTGGCGCTGCGCGAGCGCGTCCCGCACCGGCTGCTGCCCCTGGTGGAGTCGGTCGGCCGGTCGGCCCGCGCCTGACGCATCCTGGACGCCATGAGCGATCTTGGCACCCTCGCGGTCGTCTTCGATCTCGACGGAACGCTGGTGGACAGCGAGCCGAACTACTACGAGGCGAGCCGGCGGACCCTGGCCGAGCACGGCGTCCCCGACTTCACCTGGGCGGACCACGAGAGCTACGTCGGGGTCAGCACCCGGGAGACGGTGACGATCTGGCGGGAGCGCTACGGTCTGCGCGCCCCGGTGACCGAGCTGCTGGCGGCGACGAACCGCCGCTACCTCGACCTGGCCCGCGCCCACACGCCCGCGTACCCGGAGATGCGCGCGTTCGTGGAGCTGCTGGCCGCCGAGCACGTGCCGATGGCGGTGGCCTCGGGCTCCTCCCCGCAGGCCATCGAGGTGATCCTGGGAGGCACCGGCCTGGACGCCTTCCTGCGCACGGTGGTCTCGTCCGACGAGGTGTCCCGGGGCAAGCCCGCCCCGGACGTCTTCCTGGAGGCGGCCCGCAGGCTCGGCGCGGCCCCGGCCGACTGCGTGGTCCTGGAGGACGCGGCCCCCGGCGCGGCCGCGGCCCATGCCGCCGGGATGCGCTGCATCGCCGTCCCCTACGTCCCCGCCCAGGCCGACGCTCCCGGCTTCGCCACCGCCGACCTGCTGCTGCGGGGCGGACAGACGGAGTTCACGGCCCGGTCGGCGTACGCCTGGCTGCGGGACACGGCCCGCTGAACCACTCCGGTGCCGGGTGCGCGACGCCGTGGACACCTGGATGGCCGAAGGACGGCTCGTGCGGGAGAACGGCGCCGTGGTGGTGCGAACGCCACCGAAGACTTGCCGCGCGGAGTGAGCGTACAGAACTGGTGCCGCGCGGCCTGAGCACCAGGGCACCAAGCGGCGTCCTGCGTGGTCTGAGCGTCACGGCGCCGAGAAAGTCCTGCGCGCGTGAGTGCCACGGTGCGGAAGACGTCCCGCGCTGCGTGAGCGCCACGGCACGGAAGACGTCCCGTGCTGCGTGAGCCAAGGCACGGAAGAGGCCCCGTACGGCGCGACCGGCACGGCGCGGAAGAGGTACGCGCGGCCTGAGTGCCACGGGCTGACGAGGCGGCGCGCCCCGGCGTGACTCGCGGTGGCTCCGGGTGCGCGACGGGCGACGGCTGCATAGCGTGACCCCATGAGCACAGAACAGGCCCGGACCGCCCCCGACGAGCGGCGGTGGAAGGCGCTCGGGGTCTGTCTGGCAGCGGGTTTCATCTCGCTCCTCGACACCTCGATCGTGAACGTGGCGCTGCCCTCCCTGGAACACGGGCTGGGGGCCTCGGATGCGGTCCAGTCGTGGGTCGTCTCCGGATACGCCCTGACCTTCGGGCTCGCGCTGGTCCCGGCGGGCCGGCTGGGCGACATGCGCGGTCGGCGGCAGGCCTTCCTGATCGGTCTCGCCCTGTTCACGGTGGCCTCGTTGGCCTGCGGGCTGGCGGCGAGCCCCACCTGGCTGGTGCTGTTCCGGCTGATCCAGGGCACGGCGGCGGGCCTGGTCGCCCCGCAGACCTCGGGGCTGATCCAGCAGATGTTCCAGGGCGCCGAACGTGCCAAGGCCTTCGGTGTGCTCGGAACGGTCATCGGCGTCTCGACGGCGGCGGGCCCGCTGGTGGGGGGCCTGCTGATCGACGCGGTCGGCACCGACGACGGCTGGCGCTGGGTGTTCTTCGTCAATCTGCCGATCGGGGTGGCCGCCTTCATCGCGGGGCTCCGGCTGCTGCCGCGTCTGCCCGCGGCGGGCAGGCACGAGGAGTTCGACCTGTTCGGGGTGCTGCTCCTCGGCTCGGGCGTGTTCGCGCTCATGCTCCCCCTGGTGCAGGAGCAGCAGTGGACCGGCCGCGAGAAGTGGGCGCTGCTGCCGGTGGCCCTGGTGCTGCTGGGCGCGTTCTGGGCCTGGGAGAAACGGCAGGCGGCGCTGGGACGCGCTCCGCTGGTGGACCTGGCGCTGTTCTCCCTGCGCTCCTTCACGCTCGGCGCGCTGATCAGCCTCACCTACTTCGCGGGCTTCACCACCGTCTTCTTCCTCTACGCCCTGTACCTGCAGAACGGCTTGGGGTACAGCGCGCTGGCCTCCGGGCTCACGGTGCTGCCCTTCGCGGTGGCCTCCGCGATCGGGGCCGCCGTGGGGGGCCGCCTGGTGGTGCGGTTCGGCCGCAAGCTCGTCGTCATCGGGCTGGGCGGCGTGGCCCTGGGACTGCTCGGGGTGGTGGCGGCCGTGGAACTGGCGCCCGGGCCGAATCTCGGCTGGGCGTCGGCGCTGCCGCTGCTCGTCGGAGGCATCGGATCCGGCATGACGGTCTCCCCGAACACCACCCTCACCCTCACCCGGGTGCCCGTGAACCGTGCGGGAGCGGCCGGGGGCGTCCTTCAGACGGGTCAGCGCGTCGGCTCGGCCGCCGGGATCGCGGTGGTGGGCTCGGTGTACTTCGCCCACCTCGCCAATCACGGAAGCACCGATACGGCGATGCAGTACGGGCTGCTCTCCTCGGTGGGCATCATCCTGGTCGCGCTCGCGCTGGCGGTCGCCGATCTGCGGGACCGCGAGGTGCGGCCCGAACCGGAGACGGCGGGAGAGCCGCTCGGGCGGGGCCGGGAAGAGGACGGCGCGCCGGAAGGAGTGCGGCCCGGCCCGTGAGAGCCGGCCGGCCACTCGCCCCCACGCCCACCGGCGCGGCTCCCCCGCCTGGCCGCTCGCCTCACGCCCGCGGGCGCGGCTTCCCTCGCCCGACCATCGCCTCACGACCGCCGGCGCGACTCACCTCGCCCGGCCGCTCGGCTCACGACCGCCGGCGCGGCTTCCCCCGCTTGGCCGGCTTGCCGCCGCCCGTGCGGCTCCCCGGTTTCGCGGAGGACCTCGTCGACGACCTGCCCTGCGACTTGCCGGCCGGTGTCTGCCGGGTGCCGCCCCGGTCGGAGCGCCTGCCCTTGTCGTCGGCCGCGGGCTTCGCCGCCGTACGGCCCCGGGTGCTGTTGACGGTGCGTCCGCGGACGATGCCGATGAAGTCCTCCACCAGGTCGGTGGTGGCCTCCTCCGGCCAGGACAGGGCGACGCTCGACTGCGGTGCGTCGACTACCGGGCGGTAGGTGAGGTCCCGGCGGTGGTAGAGGCGGGCCAGCGACTGCGGTACGACCAGCAGGCCGACGTTCGCCGCCACCAGCTCGATGGCGTCCGGCGTCGTCACGGGGCGCTCGAAGGCCGCTTCGCCCGGCGGGGCGTCCCAGTCGAAGACGTCGTCCAGGGGGTGGAAGAGCACCTCGTCGGCGAGGTCGGCCAGGGTCACCTCGTCCGCGGCCGTGATCAGGTGGTCCTTGGGGACCACCACCACCGAGGTCTCGGTGTACAGCGGGATCGCGCTGAAGAACGTGCGGTCGACCGGCAGCCGGACGATGCCCGCGTCGGCCTCGCCCGCCCGCAGCACCTCGGGCGCCTCGGTGGCCGGGACCTGGACGAGGGTGAGCGGGACGTCCGGCAGACGCTCGTTCCAGATCTTCACCCACTTGGCGGGCGTCACGCCGGGAACGTACGCGAGCCGGAACGACGGTGATTCCTCCGAGCCTGTCACCAGGCCAGATTACCGGCAGCGGGCAGGCCGCCCGCACCGGCGGTGGTCGGCGCCCCCGCACTCGGCCGATACCCTTGGCGTCATGAAGTCGCAGCAGAGCACCCAGACGATGAAGCCCGCGACCGCGGCGAAGAAGCTGGGTGTGTACCTCCCCGCCACTCCCGCCTCCTTCCAGGAGGGTGCGGTCACGCGCGCCGAGCTCAACGAGCTCCAGGCCAACCCGCCGGAGTGGCTGCGCGAGCTGCGGAGCAAGGGCCCCCACCCGCGTCCGGTGGTGGCCGCCAAGCTGGGCGTGTCCATCGCGGGTCTCGCCCGGGGCGGCGTCACCGAGGCGCTGACCACGGAGCAGATCGAGGCGCTCAAGCAGGAGCGGCCCGAGTGGCTGGAGAAGGAGCGCGCCACCCAGGCCGAGGTCCGCAAGGAGGCCGTGCGGCTGAAGAACCTGAAGAAGGAGAAGGAGGAGGGCGGCGCCACGCGCGGCTGACCCTTCCGCCCGTCCCGGATACCCGCCCGGTGCGCCCGGCCGACTTCCTCTCGTCCCGGCTCACCGCCCGGTGCGCCCGGCCGACCATCCGCACCCCGCCTGACTTTCCCGCCCGGCGCGCCCGGCCGGGAGAGACCGGCGGGGCGCGGGACGGTTCAGCCGAGGAAGCTCAGGCGTACCCGGCGGTCGGGGTTGTCCTTGTTGGTGTCCACCAGGCACACCGACTGCCAGGTGCCCAGCTCCAGACGTCCGCCGATCACGGGGAGCGTCGCGTGCGGCGGGACGACGGCGGGCAGGACGTGGTCGCGGCCGTGGCCGGGACTGCCGTGCCGGTGCTGCCAGCGGTCGTCGGCGGGCAGCAGGGTGTGCAGGGTCGCGAGCAGGTCGTCGTCGCTGCCCGAACCCGTCTCGATGATCGCGATCCCGGCGGTGGCGTGCGGGACGAAGACGTTGAGCAGGCCGTCTCGGCCGGCCGCCGCCTCTCGCAGGAACTCCTCGCAGTCGGCGGTCAGGTCGACGACCCGCTCCCGGGAGCCGGTGGAGACGTGCAGCATGCGCGTGGTGAAGGCATCGGACATGCCCCCATCCTGACCCATACGCCGGTTTTCACACCCGGCGGCGCCACCATTCCCGGTCCGTGTGACCCGTCCCGGCCGGACGTCGTCGGTCTGCGTGCACCCGACCGTGCACTGCGGCCTGTTGGTCCTCCCTCGGTCCCTCGCGTCACGGACTCCGCCGCCGTGGGCAAGCGCCGGGCCGGCGAGCTGCCGGGAAGATCCGCGCGCGGCTGCCTGTTGGGAGGGACGTGAACGGAGCACGCGAAGTCGAGGTCGTCGTCATCGGCGCGGGTCAGGCCGGTCTGGCCGCCGCCTATCACCTGCGGCGGACCGGTTTCGAGCCGGACCGCGACTTCGTGGTCCTCGACCACTCCCCCGGGCCGGGCGGCGCCTGGCAGTTCCGGTGGCCTTCGCTGACGTTCGGCAAGGTGCACGGGATGCACGCGCTCCCCGGCATGGAGCTGACGGACGCCGACCCGGCGCGGCCCTCGGCCGAGGTCGTCCGGGAGTACTTCGACCGTTACGAGCGCGCCTTCGACCTGCGGGTACGGCGTCCCGTGGATGTGCGCGCGGTGCGCGAGGGCGTCGGGGGGCGGTTGCTCGTGGAGACGTCGGCCGGCGACTGGTCGACGCGGGCGCTGATCAACGCGACCGGGACCTGGGACCGCCCGTTCTGGCCGCGCCTGCCCGGTCAGGAGACCTTTCGCGGGCGGCAGTTGCACACCGCGCAGTACGCCGGCCCCGAGGAGTTCGCGGGGCAGCGGGTCCTCGTCGTCGGTGGCGGCGCCTCGGGCACCCAGCATCTGCTGGAGCTCGCCCCGTATGCGGCCGGGACCGTCTGGGTCACCCGGCGGCCCCCGGTCTTCCGCGAGGGACCGTTCGACCAGGAGGCGGGCCGCGCGGCGGTGGCGCTGGTGGAGGACCGGGTGCGGCAGGGACTGCCCCCGCGCAGTGTGGTCTCGGTCACCGGGCTGCCCCTCAACGACGCCATCCGCCAGGGCCTTGCGGACGGGGTCCTGGACCGGCAGCCGATGTTCGACCGGATCACCCCGGAAGGCGTGGAGTGGCGGGACGGCCGGAGGGCGGCCGTCGACGTGATCCTGTGGGCGACCGGTTTCCGGGCCGCGCTCGACCATCTCGCTCCGCTGCGGCTGCGCGAGCCGGGCGGCGGCATCCGGGTGGAGGGCACCCGCGCGGTCACCGATCCGCGGGTCCACCTCGTCGGCTACGGCCCCTCGGCCAGCACCATCGGGGCCAACCGGGCAGGCCGGGCGGCCGTACGGGACATCAGGCGGCTGCCGGCGGAGGAGCAGGTCGCCGCGTGAGGTCCGGCCGGCTCAGCTGGCCGGGTTGTACGGGGGTCCCGGCGGGCCGCCGCCCGAGGGCTGGGCCGCCGCGCTCTGGTGCGCGGCGCTGAACTCTGCCACGTTGCGCAGGTGCTCGTCGTAGTCCGCGGTGAAGCGTGTGTCCCCGGGCTTCACCGTGACGAAGTACAGCCAGTCGCCCGGCGTCGGGTTGAGGACGGCGCGCATCGCCTGCTCACCGGGATTGTCGATCGGTGTCGGCGGCAGCCCCACGCGCTGGTAGGAGTTGTACGGGCTCGCGATCTGTGTGTCGTCCTGGCCGGTGCCGACGGTGTTGCGGTTCAGCGCGTAGTTGATGGTCGCGTCCATCTGCAGCGGCATGCCACGCTGAAGCCGGTTGAGGATGACCCGGGCGACCTTGCCCATGTCCACCTTCGTGTCGGCCTCGGCCTGGACGATGCTGGCGATGGTGACGGTCTGGTAGACGTTCATCGCCTCGCGCTGGGCCCCGGCCGCGACCGGCGCGGCGCTGTACCTCCGGTTGGCGGTCTCGACCATGGTCCGCAGCAGCGACTCGGGGGTCGCGCCCTGCCGGACCGGATACGTCGCCGGGCGGAGGTAGCCCTCCGGGTTGCCTCCTGCCTGGCTCGGCAGTTGCAGGGCGGCCTTGCCGAGGGACTTGCGGGTGCTGCCGGGGGGCAGCTCCAGCGCCTTGTCGATCGCGGCGTAGACCTGGCTCGCCCGCCAGCCCTCCGGGATGACCAGCATGGCGGTCTTCGCCTGTTCGTGGTCGGCCGCGAGCGTCAGCAGCGGCACCGCCACAGCGGTGCCGGCCACGACGGCACCAGCCACGACGACGGCGAGTCTGCCCCGGCGTGTCAGTCGGATCCTGCTCCGTGACGGAGTCTTCGTCTGCATGCGGGCACGGTAATACGCATACCGTCTTAAACCCGGCATATGTTCAGTTTGTCGGTTGCAGTCGCGCATCTCTGCGCACCAGGGCCGCGTACCGGCCGTCCCGCTCCAGGAGTTCGTCGTGTGTACCGCGTTCGGCGACGCGTCCGGAGTCCAGCACCACGATCTGGTCGGCGCCGCGGACCGTGGACAGTCGGTGGGCGATGGTGATCGTCGTGCGGTCGGCCGACAGTGCGTCGATCGCCTGCTGGACGGCCGCTTCGGTGCGGGTGTCGAGGGCGCTGGTCGCCTCGTCCAGGATGAGGACCGGCGGATCGCGCAGGATGGTGCGGGCTATCGCCAGGCGCTGCTTCTCACCGCCGGAGAAGCGGTGGCCGCGTTCGCCGACGACCGTGTCGTAGCCGTCGGGGAGCGCGGCTATGTGGTCGTGGATCTGCGCCGCCTCGGCGGCCGCGTGCAGTTCCTCGTCGGTGGCGTCCGGTTTGGCGAAGCGCAGGTTGTCGGCGACCGAGGCGTGGAAGAGGTAAGTCTCCTGCGAGACGACGCCGACCGCGCGGGCGAGGGTGTCGAGATCGAGGTCACGGACGTCCACCCCGTCCAGCGTGACACGGCCACCGGTGACGTCGTACAGACGGGGCACCAGATAGCCGAGCGTGGACTTGCCGGCACCCGTCGGCCCGACGAGCGCGAGGCTGCCGCCGGCCGGCACGGTGACGTCGACGCCGTCGAGGATGGGGCCTCCCTTGTCGTCGTACCGGAACTCCACGTCCTCGAAGCGGACTTCACCCTTGATCTGGTCGAGACGGACCGGCCGCTCGCGCTCGGTGATGTCGATGGGCAGGTCCAGGTACTCGAAGATGCGCTGGAAGAGCGCCAGCGAGGTCTGGATCTGGACGCCGGTCGCGAGCAGGCTCACGGCCGGGCGGAACAGGCCCTGCTGGAGTGAGACGAAGGCGACGATGGTGCCCAGGGAGACGTCGGGGCCGCCGAACTGCAGGGCGAGACCGGCCGTCCAGTAGATGACCGCGGGCATCGCGGCCATGACGATCGTGATCACCGCCATGCGCCAGCGCCCGGCCATGTTCGACCTGACCTCCAGGTCGACCAGGCGCTCGGACTCCTCGGCGAAGGAGGCGGTCAGCGAGTCGGAGCGGCCCATGGTGCGGCCGAGCAGGATGCCGCTGACCGAGAGGGACTCGGTGACGGTGGCCGCCATCGTGGCCATCTGCTTCTGCCGCTGGGTGGTGATCTTCTTGCGCTCGTTGCCGACGCGGCGGCTGATCCACACGAACACCGGCAGCAGGAGCAGGGAGACGATCGTCAGCCGCCAGTCCAGGGCGATCATCGCGACGATCGTGGCGATCACGCTGGTGGCGTTGGAGACCAGGGAGGTGGCGGTGGAGGTGACGGTGGCCTGCATGCCGCCGATGTCGTTGGCGATGCGGGACTGCACCTCGCCGGTGCGGGTGCGGGTGAAGAAGGCGAGCGACATGCGCTGGAGCCGGCCGTAGACCGCCGTGCGCAGGTCGTGCATGACCCGCTGACCGACGGTGGTCGAGATCAGCGTCTGGAGCACGCCGAAGACGCCGGCCAGGACGGCGCTGAGGATCATGCCGAGCGCGAGCAGGCTCAGCAGGCCGGTGCGGCCCTGGGGGATCGCGACGTCGAGCGTCTCCTTCAGCAGGAACGGCGTGGCCACCGACACCAGCGACGAGGCGCCGACGAGCAGGCCGACGACGGCGAGCCGCCCGCGGTAGGGACGGAAGAGCCGCAGGATGCGGCGCACCTGCCGGGGCTGTTCGCCGGCGTCGGCAGGTGGGGTCCAGGAGGGTTCACGGTCGGGGTGCATGGGCTCCTACGGAGGGGAACGGGTGCCGGCCGGAAGCGGCCGACGATGCCTGACGGATCGTAGCTCATTGTTACCTATACTCACAATGAACGGCATCCTGATATTGTTCCCGCATGACCACCCCCGATCCCGACGGACTGCTCGCCGAGCAGTTGCTACGGCTCACCCGCCGGGTGCACCGCATCCAGAAACGTCATCTGGAACTGCGCGACCTGGGCGTGACCCCGGCCCAGTCCCGGCTGCTGCGCACCCTCGCGCACTACGCCTCACCGCCGCGCATGGCCGACCTCGCCGAGCGCCTGGAGGTCGTGCCCCGCGCCGTGACGACGCTGGTCGACGGGCTGGAGAGCAGCGGCAAGGTGCGACGGGCAGCGGACCCGGCGAACCGGCGCGTGACCCGGATCGAGCTGACGGACGAGGGGCGCGCGACCCTGCGCGAACTGCGCGGGGCCCGGCGCTCGGCGGCCGAGGAGATCCTGGCCCCGCTGACGGAGAAGGAGCGCCAGGTGCTCGGCGTGCTGCTGGACACACTGATCGACGGGGACACCGCCCAGCGCTGCTGAACGGCCACGGCCCCGCTCTTGAGGACGGAGCGGGGCCGCCGCCCGACCGGGACCACCGCCCGCGCCACGCGTGGGCGCCGCGTGCCACCGGCCCGGCCGGCCGGCCCTGACGCCGCGGACGGCACCCGGCCGGACACCCACGCCGCGGACGGCAGCCGGCCGTACCGCCGCCGTCAGCAGCGGCTGCGGTCCTCCGTCAGCGCCCCCTGGACCGTGGTCAGCGACCGGTCGTGACAGCGGTCCGGGCCGAGGACGCGATAGCGCTCGGTCGACGTGCCGACCGCGTGCCGCTGGTCCCGCGGGACGTCGGCCGTGTAGGCGGCGTC
This sequence comes from Streptomyces musisoli, assembly GCF_016741855.1. Classification (GTDB taxonomy): domain Bacteria; phylum Actinomycetota; class Actinomycetes; order Streptomycetales; family Streptomycetaceae; genus Streptomyces; species Streptomyces musisoli. The sequence continues at coordinate 423,821 of NZ_JAERRH010000006.1, forward strand.
GCCGCTGTAGGTGTCGTCCAGCAGGGACCACGCGGTGCGCCGGCCGCCCTCACGCGTCTCCACCGACGCCCGGTCGCCGAGGGTGAGTACGGTGCGCAGCCGGTTGTCCGGACCGAGGGTGATGGCGCCGTTCACGGTGTAGCGCCGGTGCGTGTGCGTCGTCCGCGCGGGGCCGTCACCGCGCCCGGGCCCGCCGACGATGACGGTCTCGTCGTCGGTCCAGACCGCGTCGAGCCCGTCCGTGGTCTCGCCGGCCGTCCAGCGGTGGACGGAGGTGTTGGCGAGCGTCCGGGTGACGGTGGTGGTCACGCGCCCGTGCGAGGTGTCCAGGTACCCGGAGACGGTGAGCCGGTGCCCGGCCTCGGTGTGCACCCGGTTATCCGAGCCGGGTGTGTAGACCGAGGAGTCGGTCACGTCGCCCGCCTTCTCCCCGGTGAGCGCGCCGGGTACGTGGGCGCGGTGCGCGTCCCGCCAGACGAGCACGTTCACCGGGGCACTCCAGCCCGGCTGTCCCGCGGGCACGCCCACGACGGACACCTCGACGCGGTGCGGGCGGCCGTCGTTGAGGAGGCCGGCGAAGGGCGTGAGGTCGTACTCGATGGGCCGGACGTCGAAGGCGCGCGGGGCCGGGAGGACGTACCAGAGGAAGGGGTTGGACCAGCCGCCCGTCCAGACGTTGGGGAACGGCGCGGCGATACCCGCGAGTTTGCCGTCGACGCTGATCTGCACCTCGCGGTAGGGTCCGCGGTCGGCCTTGCACGAGTACGGCGCCGGGTCGGCCACGGTCAGGTACCAGAACTCCTCGCAGCCGCCGCCCGAGCCGGTCGCGTACACCTCCGCGACGATCCGCTCGCTGTTGCGCGGGGTGGTGAGCGTCGGGCCGGCGGACGTGTCGGCGAGGGTGAGGACGCGGTCGGGGACGGGCGCCTGCGGGCGTCCCGCGTAGAAGGTCAGGGTGACGTGCACGTCGATGACGCCGGTGTAGGTGTCGTCCACCACGTTGCCGATCAGCATCTCGACGTCCTGGGCGCTGCGGAAGGTGTCGCTGTAGCGGGTGACGTCCTTTTCGACGTGCCACTCGATGCCGTCGGGCGAGGGCTCCGGAGTGGAGGTGCGCAGGATCTCGACGCCACCGACGTGGAGGTAGCCGAGCCGGTCGTACTGACGGCCCTTCACCTTGCCGTCGAGGCGCAGCACGACCTTGCTCCAGCGGTCGCCGCAGCCCTCGGGAGGCGTGTAGCCGCCGCGGTAGGGGGTGAAGTCGCGGAACTGCGCGTCGGCGAGGGTGACCTGGCACGAGCGGGTGTGCGGCCGGTCGACGGGCGGGGCCGCGGTCACCGGGTCGTGCCAGTCGGTGCCGAACTCGGCGGGCGCGTCGACCGCTTGGGCGGTCGCGGTCCCCGTGCCGAACAGCGTGCTCACCACAAGGGTCGCTCCGGCGAGCATGGACATGACTAACCGTCTTCTCATGGCCCGTGTTCTACGGGGAGACGAGCGGCCCCCGCAATGACGCCTCGGCAGATCGGCGCGATGAGGACGGCCGTCGCACGGCCCCGCGCGACCTTCCAACGAAGGAACATTTAGTGAGATAAACACACCTTCCTGGCATAGTGCCGTCATGGAGATCATGACCGCCGGCAGCCCAGCGGGGCGCACGGCCGCAAGCCCGGTCCACCGATCCCTCGACCCCCGCGGACCCCTCCGGTGACGGCGTCACCCACGGGTTCGGAGCCCCCGCGGCGGCCTCACCGTCCCGTCCTCGGCACCCGCCGCACCGCGCTCTTCCTCACGGCCACCGGAGCCGTCGCGCTCACCGGCGCCGTCGCGGTCACCGCGGCCGCCGTCCTCACCGGTGACGCCCTCTTCCCCGGCGCAGGCCCGGGCCCGGGTCGCGGCACCCCCGCCCCCGGCGCCTCCGCCGCCCCGGCCGGCCCGGACCCGTCCCCCGGCGCACCGGGCATCGGCGACCCGCTCATGCCGCTCGCCGGCAACGGCGGTTACAGGGTCCGCCGGTACACGCTCGACTTCGACTGGCGGGCACCGCGGACACCCTTCGAGGCCGGCGCCACCATCAGCGCCACCGCGACGCAGGCCCTGTCCCGCTTCGACCTCGACTTCGCGGGCAACGCGCTGCACCACGTCACCGTCGACGGCGCACCGGCCACCGCCGAACGCGACGGCGACGAACTCGTCGTCACTCCCGCGAAGCCGATCCCGCGCGGCCGCACGTTCACCGTCCGCGTCGCCTACACCGCCGACCCGACACAGGGACGGCACCGTGACGACGCGATCCAGGACTACGGATGGGTGCCGACAGCGGACGGCACCGTGGTCTGCGCACAGCCCGACGGCGCCAGAATGATCTTCCCGGCGGACGACCATCCGAGCCTGCGGGCGCCCGTCACCTTCCGGATCACCACCCCCGCGGGCCTGAGCGCGGTGGCCAACGGCCGGCTCGTCGGCACCACACGGCGGCCCGACGGCCGCGTCCGGTGGACGTACGACTCCGAACAGCCGATCGCGCCACAGCTCGTCCAGCTGGCGATCGGGAAGTTCACGTTCGTCGACAGCCGGGGCCCGCACGGGCTGCCCGTACGGGACGTGGTCGCGGACGGTCTGGTCGCGGACACCGAGGCGTACCGCTCGCTCACCCCGGAGCACCTGGAGTGGCTGGAACAGCGGCTCGGCCCCTACCCGTTCCACCGCTACGGGGTGCTGGTCGGGGACACGGACCTGCCGGTGGCGCTGGAGACCCAGTCGCTCTCCGTCGTACCGCGCGACGACCTGCTGGGCGACCGGGTCGACGCCGAACGCAATCTCGTCCACGAGCTGACACACCATTGGACGGGCGACAGCGTCGCCATCCGGCGCTGGTCCGACCTGTGGCTGAGCGAGGGTCACGCCCGTTTCTACGAACGCCTGTACTCCGGCGAGCACGGCGGCGTGAGCATGGAATCCGCCATGCGGGCGGCGTACGAGCAGCACGACCAGTGGCGGCACGACGAGGGAGCACCCGCCGAGCCCACCGAGGCGACGCTGTTCAAGGTGATGCGGTACGACGGTTCGGCGCTGGTGCTGTTCGCGCTGCGGGAGAAGGTCGGCGAGGAGAAGTTCGGCAGGATCGAACGGGCCTGGGCGACCACCTTCCGGGGCCGTGCGGCCGGTACCGCGGACTTCGTCGCGCTCGCGTCCCGGGTCGCGGGCGAGGACCTGAAGCCGTTTCTGACGCCGTGGTTGTACGGCGCGCACACCCCGCCCATGCCGGGTCACCCCGACTGGCAGGTGGACCCGGTCGAGGACTGAGCCCGCACCCGGCCGCGTTGGTTGCCCCGGGCAGCGGAGTCACTGCGGCCGACCGGGTGGCCTCTGCGGGACGGCTGGTCCACCCCGGTGACTCTCGCCACGACACGGCGCCCGGGGCACGGAAACGTACGAGGGGTGGCACGGCGGGCAGCTCCTTTGCCCTGGTTGCGAACGAGCGTGGTTGGGAGAGCCTCTGCGATGAGAAGAAATGTTTCTGCACATGTCCCCGCGGCCATTCGGAGATGCCGCCGTACGGCTTGTGTGATCGCGGGGGCGGCTCTGCTGCCACCTCTGCTGATCCTCCCGATGTCCGGCGGTGACGATCCGTCCGACCGACGGCTGCAGAACGCCTTCACGGACGCCGCGCGCGAGTTCCAGGTGCCGCGCAGTGTGCTCATGAGCGTGGCGTACATGCAGTCGCGCTGGGACGCCCACCCCGGGGCTCCGAGCGTCTCGGGCGGCTTCGGTCCGATGCACCTGCTGGACACCGACCTCGTCAAGGCCCCGGCGCTGTCGCCCGAACCGAAGGCCGGGGACGGCCCCCACGCCCGGCCGAGTGCGGGGGCCGCGGGGCCGTCCACCAAGGAAGCGGCGGGGCCGTCCGCCGAGGAAGCCGTGGGCGTCACGGGCCGCCACGCCGTGCAGCCGGCGGATCTTCAGCACGCGGCACGGCTGATCCAGGCCACGGCCGGACGGCTGCGGACGGACACCGTCGCCAACGTACGCGGCGGCGCGGCCCTTCTGGCGGCCACCCAGACCCAGCTCGGCAAGCCCCTCAGCAGCGATCCCGCGGACTGGTGGGACGCGGTGGCGCGCTTCCCCGGCACCCGTGACGTCGCGTCGGCCGCGACGTACGCCGCCGACGTCTTCACCGTGATCCGGCAGGGCGCGCACCGCACCACCGCCGAGGGCCAGGACGTCACCCTCCCCGCCACGCCCGGTGTGCGGCCCCACCACCGCACCCCCGTCCCGCAGGGTCCCCAGCGGTCGGAGGAGGTCGAGTGCCCCGCCGAACTCGCCTGTGACTGGCTCGGCGCGCCGTACGAGGAGATCGACGACAGCGCCTACGGCAACCACGACCTGGCCGACCGGCCCAGGGACCAGCCGATCGAATACATCGTCATCCACGACACCGAGGCGTCGCTGGCGAGCATGTTCCAGACGGTGCAGGACCCGTCGGAGGCCTCCTGGCACTACTCGGTCCGCTCCACCGACGGCCATGTCACCCAGCACGTCAGGACCAAGGACGAGGCCTGGCACTCCGGCAGCCAGTTCGTCAACGCCCGCTCGATCGGCATCGAGCACGAGGCCTTCCTCACGCAGCCCGGAACCTGGTACACGGAGCAGATGTACCAGGCGTCCGCACGCCTGGTGCGGTACCTGGCGAAGAAGTACGACATCCCGCTCGACCGGCAGCACATCTTCGGCCACGACAACGTGCCGGCCCCGACCGCCGACTCCATCCCCGACATGCACGACGACCCCGGCCCCTTCTGGGACTGGCGGCACTACTTCGACCTCCTCGGCGCACCGCTGCGGGCCACCGCGGGACCGGACAGCGACATGGTGACCATCCTGCCGGACTACAACACGAACCAGCCGCGGTTCACGGGCTGCACCCGCAGTGGTTCACCGTGTCGGCCGCACGGCTCCAGCGCCGTCCGGCTCTACACCGAACCGCGCGAGAACGCGCCGCTGATCCAGGACCCGGGCCGGAAGCCGGACGGAGACGACTCCACCGAGGACGTCAACGACCTGGGATCGCGCGTCTCCGCCGGGCAGACCTTCGCCGTCGCTGACCGCAGCGGCGACTGGACGGCGATCTGGTTCCAGGGGCGGAAGGCCTGGTTCAAGAACCCCAAGGCACACCCGACCGCCGTCGGAGCGGCCGGGCACATGGTCACGCCGAAGGAGGGTCTGGACGAGGTGCCGGTGTTCGGGCGCGCGCTGCCGGAGGAGGAGGCCTACCCGGACGACATGGACGAGCCGGACGAGTCGCCGCTGCCCTACAGCCTCCAGGCGGGCCAGCGGTACGTGACGCAGTCCGGCGTCGGCAGTTCCTACACCGCCAAGTCGTTCGGCGACACGCCCAACCCGGTGGTGTGGGGCCGGGAGAAGTACTACGAGATCCAGATCGGCCACCGGCTCGGGTACGTCCGGGCGAGCGACGTGGACGTGCTGGACGCGACCGCCACCACGGCAGGACCGCAGGAGGAAGGGGCTCCGCCGGCCCCCTGACGGGACCGCGGCGGCCGGGACCGGTCCCGGGCCCTGCCCGGGCGCCGGTTCCGGCAGGACCGCGCTATTCCGTCAGCGTCGCCCTGTCCCCCATCACCACCACCGGCTCGCGAGCCGGGTCCAGCGTGCGCAGCAGGAGCCGCATGGCGTCCTCGGAGACGCTGACGCAGGCCGAGGTGCCGCTGCCGTGGTCCATGTGCAGCCAGATGCCGCCGCCCCTGCCCGCGCCCCAGGGGCGCGTGGCATCGCGCGGCGGGGTGCCCCTGATGCGGTTGTAGTCGATGGCGATGACGTAGTCGAAATCGTGCTGGTGGGCCTCGTCCCAGCCGGCCGGGGGCGCATAGGCAGCCTCGTTCCGGTCGTACGGCAGCCGCGTGCCCGGATCGGCGAGCACCCCGCCCGCGTCGGAGAGGGTGAACACACCGACCGGGCTGCGCCGGTCGCCCTCGTGGTGGTGCGTGGTCCAGCCGGCGCGCCCGTTGTGGGCGGGCCAACTGCCCACCGGGTGCCAGCGGCCGTCCCTGCGGGTGTACAGCACGACCCGTGAGGCGGCCGAGTCACGGCCCTCCCCGTAGACGGCCACGACCTGGCGGGAGCCCGCGGGGACACGCCGGTACAGGCGGTCGCCGACCCCCGGGATGCGGGCCGGGTCGGCCGTGGGGGCCGACGGCTCGGTGGGCGTCGGCGCGTCCTGGCCGCGGGCATCCCGCGGGCCGTGCGCCGCACGGGCCGGGCCGGGGGCGATGGTGACGCAGGCGGAGAGCACGAGGAGGAGGGCGCCGCAGGCCGCCGCCGCGACCGTGGTGCGCCGCACGCTGTCTTGCTGCACCCGACCAGGCTGTCACCGCGGACCGGCCGATCGGGGGGTCTTTCACGTCATCACCGCTCCGGGGGACGTGTATGCCCGGTACTTGACGGGGCGACGGGGCCATGGCCGGAAGCCGGCGGATTTCGTGGGGCATCGAGAAAAACTGTTTGAAATTCACCACTCCGCGACGCGAACCTTTCACGGCTTGTTGCCGCTCCCGCGGCTGTCCGCTCCTCGCCCTCCCCTGACACGAGCCACTGGGACGTCATGCAGATTCAAGACCTTCCGTATCCCGATCCGGGCGTGCCCGACGCGCGTTCGGGTCCCCGATTCCTGTGGTGGCTCTGGCGCAATCAGCTGGGCGGGCAGCTGAAGTCGCTCGCCTGGGGCCTGCTCCACTTCGTCTCCGTCTCCGCCCTGCCCTTCTGCGTCGGCCTCGCCGTGCAGGCGGCCGTCGACGGCTCGGGCACCCGGCTCGCCCTGACGGGTGCTCTGATGCTGCTCTGCGGGATCGGCGTCGCCGTCGGCGACACCTTTCTGCACCGGACCGCCGTCACCAACTGGATCACCGCCGCCGCCCGCGTCCAGCAACTGCTGGCCCGCAAGGCCGCCCGGCTGGGCTCGGCCCTGACCCGTCGGGTGGCCGCCGGCGAGGTGGTGTCCGTGTCCACCGGCGACGTGGAGAAGATCGGCTGGTTCGTCGAGGCCCTCTCCCGGTTCACGGCCGCCGCGCTGACCGTCGTGGTCGTCGGTGCCGGCCTGGTCGTCTACCAGCCCGCTCTCGGCGTGGTCGTCGCCGTGGGCCTGCCCGTCGTGGCGCTCGCGGTGCTGCCGCTGCTGCCCCGGGCGACGCGCCGCGCCGACGTGCAGCGTGAGAAGGCGGGCCGGGCCACCGAGCTGGCCTCGGACACCGTCGCCGGACTGCGGGTGCTGCGCGGCATCGGCGGCGAGGAGCTGTTCCTCGACCGCTACCGCCGGGCCTCCCAGGAGGTGCGGCACGCCGCCGTGCGCAGCGCCCGGATGTGGTCGCTGATCTCCGCCGTCCAGGTGCTGCTGCCCGGGCTGCTGCTGATCGCGGTCGTCTGGCACGGCATCGGCCTGGCCCGGCAGGGCCGGATCACGGTCGGCGAGCTCGTCACCGTCTACAGCGCCGTCATGGTCCTCAACTACCCGCTGCGGCACTTCGAGGAGATCGCCATGGCGTACTCCTTCTCCCGCCCTTCGGCCAGACGCGCCGCGCGCGTGCTGTCGCTGGAGCGGTCCACGGCCACCGACGGCATCCGCGAGGCCGTGGCGCCGGGCGGCGACCTGCACGACCCCGTGACCGGACTCCTCGCTCCCGCCGGCCGCCTCACCGCCGTGGTGTGCGGCGACCCGGACGCCGCGGGCAGGCTCGCCGAGCGGCTGGGCGGGCACCCCACGGAGCCCGACCGGTCGGTGCTGCTCGGCGGGGTGCCCCTGGACGAACTCCCCCTCGACAGCGCCCGGACCGCCGTCCTCGTCCAGGACAAGGAGCCGGTGCTGCTGTCGGGCACCCTGCGTGAGCTGCTCGACGTGCCCTCGTCCGGTGCCGTACGGGCCGCGGACGCGCTGGCGGCGGCACAGTGCGAGGACGTCCTGGACGCGCTCGTGCAGGGTTCGCTGGACGCCGCCGATCCGATGGACGCCCGCATCACCGAGCGCGGACGCTCCCTGTCCGGCGGCCAGCGCCAGCGGCTGGCCCTCGCCAGGTCCCTGATCACCGATCCGGAGGTACTGGTACTGGACGAGCCGACGTCCGCGGTCGACTCGCACACCGAGGCCCGGATCGCGGACGGGCTGCGCAGGCTGCGGTCGGGGCGGACGACGGTGGTGTTCACCTCCTCGCCACTGCTGCTGGACCGCGCGGACCGGGTCGCCCTGGTGCACGAGGGCGAGGTCGTGGCGGTCGGCGAGCACCGCGAACTGGTCGACGCCGAGCCGCGGTACCGGGCCGTGGTGACCCGGGAGACCGACGAGGAACTGGCCGCGGCCGACGAAGGCATGCTGCTGGACGCGCTCCAGGAGCTGGAAGAGATCGAGGAGAGCGCATGATCGGCGTTGCGCCGCCGGCGTACGACCCGGCGGCCCCGACGACCGCCACCACCCTGCCCGTGGGCGCGACCGCGACCGTGCGCGCCTACGTCGCCGAGCTGTTCCGCCGGCACCGCCGGGCCTTCCTGCTGCTCATCGCCGTCAACACGGTGGCCGTGATCGCCTCCATGGCGGGCCCGTACCTGCTCGGCGGCCTGGTCGAGCGGGTGTCGGACAAGGCCGCGGAACTGCACCTGGGCCTGACCGCCGGGCTGTTCGTGCTCGCTCTCGCCGTGCAGGCCGTCTTCGTCCGGCAGGTGCGCCTGCGGGGCGCGGTGCTCGGCGAGCGGATGCTGGCCGACCTGCGCGAGGACTTCCTGGTCCGGTCCGTCGGGCTGCCGCCGGGCGTGCTGGAGCGGGCGGGCACCGGTGACCTGCTGTCCCGCATCACCACCGACATCGACCGGTTGGCCAACGCCATGCGCGAGGCCGTGCCGCAGCTGGCCATCGGCGTCGTATGGGCCCTGCTGCTGCTCGGCGGGCTGGTCGTGACGGCTCCACCGCTGGCCGCCGCGGTGCTGCTCGCCGTGCCGGTCCTGGTGATCGGCTGCCGCTGGTACTTCAGGCGGGCGCCGTCCGGCTACCGCTCGGAATCCGCCGGGTACGCGGCCGTCGCCGCCGCGCTCGCCGAGACCGTGGACGCAGGGCACACGGTCGAGGCGCACCGCCTCGGCGCCCGCCGCGTGGAGCTGTCGGAGCGGCGGATCAAGGAATGGACGGCCTGGGAGCGCTACACGCTCTGGCTCCGCTCCGTGCTGTTCCCGGTCATCAACGCCGTCCACCTCCTCGTGCTCGGCTCGGTTCTGATGGTCGGCGGCGTGTTCGTCCTGCGGGGCTGGATCGGTGTGGGGCAGCTGACCACCGGGGCGCTCATCGCGCAGATGCTCGTCGATCCGGTGAACCTGATCCTGCGCTGGTACGACGAGGTGCAGGTCGCCCAGGTGTCGCTGGCCCGCCTGGTCGGGGTGCGGGACATCGAGCCGGACGCCGGGGACGCCTCTCTGAACCCCGACGGCCGGGCCGTACACGCCGACCGGGTGCACTTCGGCTACCGGGAGGGCGTCGACGTGCTGCGCAGCGTCTCCCTCGAGGTTGCGCCGGGCACCCGGCTCGCCCTGGTCGGCCCGTCCGGCGCGGGCAAGTCCACCCTGGGCCGGCTGCTCGCCGGGATCTACGCGCCCCGGGACGGCCGGATCACCCTGGGCGGGGCGGAGCTGTCCCGGATGCCAGCGGAACGCGTTCGCTCGCACGTCGCCCTCGTCAACCAGGAGCACCACGTCTTCGTGGGCTCCCTGCGCGACAACCTCCTGCTGGCCCTCCCCCACTCGCGGCTTCCCACGACCGGGGAAGGCCCGGCCGGCAGCCACGACGCCGAGCTGTGGGCGGCCCTGGGCGCGGTCGACGCGGACGGGTGGGCGCGGGCGCTGGACGACGGCCTTGACACCGAGGTCGGCTCCGGCGGCCTCGCGCTGACCCCGGCACAGGCCCAGCAGATCGCGCTGGCCCGGCTGGTGCTGGCCGATCCCCACACGCTCGTCCTGGACGAGGCGACCTCGCTGCTCGACCCGCGCGCGGCCCGTCATCTGGAACGCTCCCTGGGACGGGTGCTCGACGGCCGCACCGTGGTGGCCATCGCCCACCGTCTGCACACCGCCCATGACGCCGACGTGATCGCCGTCGTGGAGAACGGCCGGATCAGCGAGCTGGGCAGCCACGACGATCTGGTCGCGGCGGAGGGGCCGTACGCCGCGCTGTGGCGGTCCTGGCACGGGTGAGCCGAGCGCCTGCCGTGGCATGCGGGTGCCGTCCGGCACCGGTGCCCGGCGGGGCCCCTTACGCCCCGGTGCGGGGCCGGGTGCCCCTTCCTGGATGTGTGCCGTTGCGCGGTGCCGAGCAGGGGTGGAAGGCTGGAAAGCGGCGGCACAGGCTCGGGACGCACCCGGGAACCGCCTGGTGCACGGTGTGTGACCCCCGTGCCGTGTGTGCCGACGGTCCGCCACCCGCTGGGGCGGCATCCGGCCGTCCTCACCACCTGGAGGTACTCGTGGACAGCGCCGACGGCTGGGGGGACGACGTCTACCAGCCCGATCCCTCGGAGATCCGGGAGGATTCGGGGGTGCTCGACGTCGAGGACACACTGGACTTCGACGGCGTCGCAGACCCCCTCGACCGCGGCTGGTCCCCTCCCGAGCGACCGTGGGCGGTCGAACACCGCGGCGTGACCGCAGCCGAACGCCAGGCGGGCGAGACCCTCGACCAGCGGCTCGCGGAGGAGCAGCCCGATCTCGCCGCGCCGGACGGCGACGGCATCGGCGACTGCGACGGCACGGACGGGGAGCTTCTGGACAACGAGGTCGGCAACTTCCGCTCCGGCCGGCTGGTGGCCCCCGACGAGGGGGCGCACGAGGACGAGGAGGCCGCCCTCGTCGCCACCGACGTCGGCATCGACGGGGCGGCCGCCTCCGCCGAGGAGGCCGCGATGCACATCGTCGACGAGGACTCCTTCTCCGGCTGAGAGGTGCCCGACCGATCCAGCTGAAAGGTGCCCGGCCGAGAGGTCCCCGGCTGAGAGGTCCCCCATTGACGGATCTTCGGCCGGGAGTGCCCCGGCTGAAGGTCTCCGGCCGAGCAGGGTCCTCAGATCACGTTGAGGGCCGCGGCGCAGCCCACGCCGCCGAGCAGCATGAACACCGGCATCAGCACCTTCAGCTCGACCCAGCTGCCCGCCCGGAACCGCATCGCCTTCGGCGGACCGATCGGGTACCAGCGCTTGCGCCCGACCGGGATCGGCCACAGGACCGGGCAGCCGGACACCGTCAGCGCGTCCCCGATGTCGTGCACGAGCGCGCCCAGCACGATCGGCAGCCCCAGCCAGAGGTACTCCTGCCCGGGTGCGGTGAACAGCCAGTCGGAGCCATTGCCCGGTTTGTCGAGCACTCCCGCGAGGATCCACGCGCTGGTCGCCGCCAGCAGCCAGACCAGGACGTCGCTGCTGGAGCCGCGCGCCGCCCGCCACAGCAGACCCTCGATCGCGAGCACCATGTGCACGAACAGGATCGCCAGCACGGCCCAGCGGCCTCCGGCGATCGCCGCCGCGGAGGAGCCGGCGCCGATCAGGACCGCCCACACCCAGGTGTGCGTCAGCGTGCGGTGCCCGCCGGAGCGGCGCGGGTCGCCCTGCTTCCTGGTCGCCTTGTAGACGGCGTACGACAGCTTGTCCACGATCTCGCAGATCCAGCGCGAGATCGGCCCGAAGGCCCGCGAGATCGTGGCCGCCTTGTGATCGAGGTCCGGGGCGAGGGCGGCGCCGGCGCAGATCAGGGCGCCGGACAGGAGCACCGGCCAGGGCATCGCGTGCCCGGCCGCCGCCGCGGCGGCTCCGACGCCCAGCCAGGCCGCGGCCCCCGACAGTGAGTGTGCTGGTCCCATCATGGCCGCTTTCCGCCCCATTCCTCGTGTGCCGCTGTCCAGTTGACCTGGTGCGCTGACGCTGCGTCGGCGACACAGCGTAGCGGCCGTGATCTTCCTGCTCGCAGCCGATTCCCCGCTCGGGCGGTGGGCCAGGCAAGATGGGGTCGTGACCCTCATCGATCAGCTGCCGCCGACTGCCGACCCCGACGCCCTGTACGAAGCCTTCGAGTCGTGGGCGCAGGAGCGTGGCCTCACCCTCTATCCCCACCAGGAGGAGGCTCTGATCGAGGTGGTCTCCGGGGCGAACGTGATCGTCTCGACGCCCACCGGCTCCGGCAAGAGCATGATCGCTGCGGGCGCGCACTTCGCCGCGCTGGCCCGGGACGAGGTCACCTTCTACACGGCACCGATCAAGGCGCTGGTCTCGGAGAAGTTCTTCGAGCTGTGCAAGCTCTTCGGCACCGAGAACGTCGGCATGCTCACCGGCGACGCCTCCGTGAACGCCGACGCGCCCGTCATCTGCTGCACCGCCGAGGTGCTCGCTTCGATCGCGCTGCGTGACGGCAAGAACGCGGACGTCGGCCAGGTCGTCATGGACGAGTTCCACTTCTACGCGGAAGGCGACCGCGGCTGGGCATGGCAGATCCCGCTGCTGGAACTCCCGCAGGCGCAGTTCATCCTGATGTCCGCCACCCTGGGTGACGTGTCCTTCTTCGAGAAGGACCTCACCCGCCGCACCGGCCGGCCCACCTCGGTGGTCCGCTCGGCGACCCGCCCGGTGCCCCTCTCCTACGAGTACCAGCTGACCCCGCTCACCGAGACGCTCACCGACCTGCTGGAGAGCAAGCAGGCCCCGGTGTACATCGTGCACTTCACGCAGGCGCAGGCCGTGGAGCGGGCGCAGGCGCTGATGAGCATCAACATGTGCTCGCGTGAGGAGAAGGACCAGATCGCCGAGCTGATCGGCAACTTCCGCTTCACCACCAAGTTCGGCCGCAACCTCTCCCGTTACGTCCGGCACGGCATCGGTGTGCACCACGCCGGCATGCTGCCCAAGTACCGGCGTCTGGTGGAGAAGCTCGCCCAGGCCGGCCTGCTGAAGGTCATCTGCGGCACGGACACGCTCGGTGTGGGCGTCAACGTGCCCATTCGCACGGTGCTGTTCACGGCGCTGACCAAGTACGACGGCAACCGGGTGCGCACCCTGCGGGCCCGTGAGTTCCACCAGATCGCGGGCCGGGCCGGCCGGGCCGGCTTCGACACGGCGGGGCTCGTGGTCGCGCAGGCGCCGGAGCACGTCATCGAGAACGAGAAGGCGCTGGCGAAGGCGGGCGACGACCCGAAGAAGCGGCGCAAGGTCGTCCGCAAGAAGGCGCCGGAGGGTTTCGTCGGCTGGACGGAGAACACCTTCCAGAAGCTGATCGAGTCGGACCCGGAGCCGCTGACCTCTCGCTTCCGGGTGACGCACACGATGCTGCTCTCGGTGATCGCCCGCCCGGGCAACGCGTTCGAGGCGATGCGCCACCTGCTGGAGGACAACCACGAGCCGCGCAGGCAGCAGCTGAGGCACATCCGCAGGGCCATCGCGATCTACCGCTCGCTGCTGGACGGCGGGATCGTGGAGAAGCTCGACAGGCCGGACGCAGAGGGCCGCATCGTCCGGCTCACGGTCGACCTCCAGCAGGACTTCGCGCTGAACCAGCCGCTGTCCACGTTCGCCCTGGCCTCGTTCGAACTCCTCGACCCCGAGTCGCCGTCCTACGCCCTCGACATGGTCTCCGTGGTCGAGTCCACCCTGGACGACCCTCGGCAGATCCTCGTCGCCCAGCAGAACAAGGCACGCGGCGAGGCCGTCGCCGCGATGAAGGCGGACGGGGTCGAGTACGAGGAGCGCATGGAGCGCCTCCAGGACATCACGTACCCGAAGCCGCTGGAAGAGCTGCTCTTCCACGCCTACAACACCTACCGCAAGAGCCACCCGTGGGTCGGCGACCACCCGCTGTCGCCGAAGTCGGTGATCCGGGACATGTACGAACGGGCCATGTCCTTCACGGAGCTGGTGTCCTTCTACGAGCTGGCCCGCACCGAGGGCATCGTGCTGCGCTACCTCGCCAGCGCCTACAAGACCCTCGACCACACCATCCCGGACGACCTGAAGTCCGAGGACCTGCAAGACCTGATCGAGTGGCTGGGCGAGATGGTGCGCCAGGTGGACTCCAGTCTGCTGGACGAGTGGGAGCAGCTCGCCAACCCGGAGGAGATGACCGCCGAGGAGGCCCAGGAGAAGGCCGACGAGGTCAAGCCGGTCACCGCCAACGCCCGCGCCTTCCGCGTGCTGGTCCGCAACGCCCTGTTCCGCCGCGTGGAGCTGGCCGCCCTGGACCAGGTCGAGGAACTGGGCGAGATGGACGCCGACTCCGGCTGGGACGCCGACGCGTGGGGCGAGGCGATGGACGCGTACTGGGACGAGTACGACGACCTGGGCACCGGTCCCGACGCCCGTGGCCCGAAGCTCCTCGTGATCAAGGAGGAGCCGGAGAACTGCCTCTGGCGCGTCCGGCAGATCTTCGACGACCCGAACGACGACCACGACTGGGGTATCAGCGCGGAGATCGACCTCGCGGCCTCCGACGCCGAGGGGCGTGCCGTCGTCCGCGTCACCGACGTCGGCCAGCTGTGAGCCGTTCCCGGCCACTGGTAAGCCAAGGAGAACTCCACCGATGACGAATCCGGCCGAGAGGCTGGTCGACCTGCTCGACCTGGAACAGATCGAGGTCAACATCTTCCGTGGCCGCAGCCCGCAGGAATCCCTCCAGCGGGTGTTCGGCGGCCAGGTGGCGGGCCAGGCGCTGGTCGCCGCCGGACGCACCACGGACGGCGAACGCCCGGTGCACTCGCTGCACGCGTACTTCCTGCGCCCGGGCCGGCCGGGCGTGCCCATCGTGTACCAGGTGGAGCGGGTCCGCGACGGACGCTCCTTCACGACGCGCCGGGTCACGGCCGTGCAGCAGGGACGCACGATCTTCAATCTGACCGCCTCCTTTCACAAGCCTGAGGAAGGACCGTTCGAGCACCAGCTGCCGCCGGCCCGGGAGGTGCCCGACCCCGAGTCGCTGCCGACGGTCACCGAGGAGATCCGCAAGCAACTGGGAGCGCTGCCGGAGCAGTTGGAGCGGATGGCGCGCCGCCAGCCCTTCGACATCCGTTACGTCGACCGGCTGCGCTGGAACGCCGAGGAGATCAAGGGGGCCGAGCCGCGCAGCGCCGTGTGGATGCGCGCGGTGGGACCGCTGGGCGACGACCCTTGGGTCCACACGTGCGCGCTGACCTACGCCAGTGACATGACCCTTCTGGACGCGGTCCGCATTCCGGTGGAGCCCCTGTGGGGTCCGCGGAACTTCGACATGGCCTCCCTGGACCACGCCATGTGGTTCCACCGGCCGTTCCGCGCCGACGAGTGGTTCCTGTACGACCAGGAGTCCCCGATCATCACGGGCGGGCGCGGGCTGGCCCGCGGGCGTATCTACGACCTCCAGGGACGGCTGCTCGTGTCGGTCGTCCAGGAGGGCCTTTTCCGGGCCCTGTAGCACCCGTCGACAAGGGCCGTCCCTGTAGCACCCGGCGGCAGGGGCCGCGGCGGGGCGTCGGCACTTGACGCGGGGTTCGGAACCGTCCGGGTGTTCAGACCCTGACGGGGCCCGCGGGCCGTGGACTTCTCCGTCGCAGCCAGGCCCGCAGGCCGCGGGGCGGCCGCGGCGCGGCGGGTTGCACCGGTCCGTGGCCCCGGCGGACGGGCGGCACGGCCCCTCGTGCCGCCGGCTCCGGAGGCGGCACATGCAACCCCGGGAGGCGCACCGGCAGTTCGGGGGGCCGCCCGGTCGCATCAGAGGAGTGCGTCGCCTCTTTTCTGGGTGCGGTGACCGTCCGGGCCATCGGCGGAATCGGCCGTGCGGCCGCGCGGACCGCCGTCGGGTCACGACGGGTGGCGGGACGCGGGGCGGGCGAGACGGTGCGGGCCTCCCCGACCGAGCGCGCCAGATCGCTGCGCAGCCAGCCGATCTCGTCCGCGTCCTGCGCCGTCATGATCCGCTCGGCGACGGCCGCGGCGGGGGAACCGGGAACTCCGTGCCCGGGCGGTCCGGGCCGGAACCGGTTCAGGACGGCGCGCTCGTAGGGGTCCTTGATGACCTCGGCGACCTCGACTGGGGCCAGGAAGGCGGCCACGGCGCCGGCCCGGGCCCAGGGGTCCTCGGCCTGCCGCAGCAGGAAGCCCAGATGGCGTCCGCGCCAGTTGCGTGCCCGCAGGTCCACTCCCGTCGCCAGCTGGCCCCGCAAGGTCTCGGGTGTCCGCCCCTTGAGCAGGTGCCTGTTCTCCGGGGCCGACACGAACTCCCGCAGTTCCTCCGCCAGATAGAGCCAGACCACGGCCCGGTAACGGTTCAGGTAGAAGGCGACCGGCACGAGCAGGCCCAGCCGGGCGAGCCGGATGAACCGGCCGGCCGGGATGTCCATGAGGGCGGCTCCCTCCGCCGTGCCCACGGCCCGCACCCGCTCGCGAAGGGACTCGGGGAAGCCGTCCTGTGCGCGGAGGCGGTCGATCTCCGCGTGTTCCACCCGGCGGCCCCCTCCCCCGCCCTCGTCGGGCACGGTCCGGATGCGGCCGAGATGCACGGCGAGGTCGAACTCGCTTCGCCTGAGTCCCAGTTCGCGAGCGGCACGGCTCGGTGTGCAGGTGCCGGGGCGGGGTGGGTCGATAGTGTTCGCCGCCATGGTCGTACTCCCCCGTGGAGTTCTTGGCTCACGCCCTGCGCGTTCGCCGTGCACCCACCGTAACCGGACCCTCGCATGTCGTGGCGAACCTGTGGATAACTCCGCGAAACCGGAGAAGCCCCAGGTCAGACGTCCGCTATACGAGTCCGCTCGGGTTGCCTCGCGTCGACGCCGAGGTGTTCGCCGACCCGGTTGACGAGCAGGGTCATCTCGTAGGCGATCTGACCGATGTCGGCTTCCGCCCCGCTGAGCAGGCACAGACAGCTGCCGGTGCCTGCCGCGGTCACGAACAGCACGGCGTCGTCGTACTCGATCATCGTCTGGCGCACCTTGCCCGCGCCGAAGTGCCGCCCCGAGCCCTTGGCCAGGCTGTGCAGCCCGGATGCCACGGCGGCCAGATGCTCGGAGTCCTCGCGGCGTAGGCCCGTGCTCGCTGCGGTGACCAGCCCGTCGTTCGACAGGACGAGCGCGTGGCGGACGTGGTCCACCCGCTCGGTCAGATCGTCCAGGAGCCAGCCGAGGCCCTGGTTCTGCACCATGTCCATCTCCCCGTGTGATGTCTCCCCCTGGCTGGAGGTACTCCCCGCCAGCCTTCCCCACGACCGGCCCGCGAGCAAGCAGGATGGGGCCATGGCAGAGAAGATGACCGATGAGGAATGGCGGGCGTTCGTCTCGGACGGCACCCGCACCGGCAAGCTGTCCACCGTCCGCGCCGACGGCAGCCCGCACGTGGCTCCGATCTGGTTCCTCCTGGACGGCGACGATGTGGTGTTCAACACCGGCAAGGACACGGTCAAGGGGCGCAACCTGGCCCGTGACGGCCGGATCGCCCTGTGCGTGGACGACGATCGTCCGCCGTTCCACTTCGTGGTGCTGGGCGGCCGCGCCCGACTGTCGGAGGACCTGGCCGAGGTGCGCCGGTGGGCCACCCGGATCGCCGCCCGGTACATGGGCGAGGACCGTGCCGAGGAGTACGGCGCCCGCAACGGCGTGCCGGGGGAACTCCTCGTCCGCGTCAGCATCGACAACGTGGTGGCCGTACGGGACCTCGCGGCCTGAGCGGTCGGCTCAGCCGACCGAGTCCAGGAGCCGGGCGGTGTGCATCCGCCCGGCGTACTCGACGAGCCGGATCAGCACTTCCTTGCCGGAGGCGCGGTCGCGTGCGTCGCACAGGACCACGGGCGTGCCGTGGTCCAGGTCGAGGGCCCGGCAGACGTCGTGGGCGCCGTAGGCACGGGCTCCCGCGAAGCAGTTGACGGCGACCACGAACGGGATGCGCCGGTGCTCGAAGTAGTCGACGGCGGGGAAGCAGTCCTCCAGCCGCCTGGTGTCCGCGAGGACCACGGCGCCGAGGGCTCCTTGGGCCAGTTCGTCCCACAGGAACCAGAAGCGGTCCTGTCCCGGTGTACCGAAGAGGTAGAGCGACAGGCCGGAACGGATCGTGATCCGCCCGAAGTCCATGGCCACGGTCGTGGTGGCCTTCTGGTCCACCCCGTCGGTGTCGTCCACCAGCTGACCGGCTTCGCTCAGCAGTTCCTCGGTGCGCAGCGGCCGGATCTCGCTGACGGCCCCGACCAGGGTCGTCTTGCCGACGCCGAAGCCGCCGGCGACCAGTATCTTCAGCGCCAGGGCGGAGGTGTCGCCGCCGGCGGAGTGCTCGGAGACCATGATCACTTCTCTCGGGAGGGCCGGCCGCGGCCGGCGTCCACATGCTCCGGTGGTGAAGTCAGCATCATGACAACGGGGTTGCGTGTCGGAGGGGTTGTACCGAACCGGCCCCGATATGACCGGCTTGCGCACGATCGTTGACGCAACACGCCCGGATCGGACGGGTCGGGATCCTGCCAGGCGTACAGCTGCGGCAGCGGCCGGCCCGCCCCACCGGTCCCCACGTCGGCACTCGCATCCCCACCCGCAGCCGCAGCCGCAGCCGCAGCGAGGCGTGCGGCGGTCCTCGGAAGTTCATCTACAGCGCTCGCAATCCTTCGATGACCTCGCGCAGGATCCGTTCGTCGGGCAGGTGTGCCGGGGGCACGGGGCGGCTGACGGCCACGCAGCCGAGTTCCAGGAGGTCTCCGAGGAGCACCCTGATCACGCCGACCGGCAGGTCCGCGTCCGCCGCGAGTTCGGCAACGGACTGCGTCTCCGCCCGGCACAGGCCGATCAGGGTCCGGTGCTCGGGACCGAGTACGGAGTCGTCGAGCGCCGGTGCGGCAGGGTCGAGGACGACGAGTGCGATCAGGTCGAAGCGCACACCGGTGGGCCCGGACTGGGTGCGTCCCCCGGTCATGGCGTACGGGCGGACCAGGGGCCCGGCCTCGCCGTCGTACCACTGGCTGCCCGGCTCCAGGGGCCCGTCGACCGGAGTCTCCGTCATGGGTCCAGCCTCTCCGGCTCATCCGGCGGCGGGTGGCTGCGCCGTGACGCGCGGCGCCGTGTGGAGATGCTCTCCGACACGCTTGACCAGGCGGGCCATCTCGTAGGCGACCAGTCCGATGTCGGCCGTGACCGCGGTGAGCAGGGCGAGACAGGAGCCGTCACCGGCGGCGGCCACGAAGAGGAACGCGTCGTCCATCTCGACCATGGTCTGGCGGACTCCGCCCGCTCCGAAGTGCCGTCCCGCGCCCTTGGCGAGACTGTTGAAGCCGGAGGCCACGGCGGCGAGATGCTCGGCGTCCTCCCGTGCCAGGCCGGTGGAGGCGCCGACCGCGAGGCCGTCGTTGGACAGCACGACGGCGTGCCGTACCTCGCCGACGCGCATCACCAGGTCGTCGAGCAGCCAGTCCAGTTCGCCGGACCGCCGGCCGGTCCTCGGGTTCGGGTCCTGGATCATTCCGGGTCTCCTTCGCTGCTGGGACTGCCCGATTCGGGGCGGTGAGCGGCACCGCGGCCGGGCTGTCCGCCACCACCGCGTGTCCAGCCGTCGCGGTATGCCGCCATGCGGTCCCGTACGAGTTCGGGGGTGCGCCTGTCGTCACCGTGCCGGTCGGGCCGCGCGTCCGGTTCTTCGGGGCGCTGGTGGCGCAGTTGGGGGGCGAGGCTCGCCTGGCGCACACGGCGCGGGAGGTCGTCGCTGGCCTCGCAGTCGTCCTGCGGACGGTGCGGCCTCAAGGCGGTGACTACGGGAGGTGGGGGCTCGTGGGCTGTGCCGGAGGAGTCGGACGCCCTTTTGGTGCCGGAGGAGCCGGGAGCCGCCACGGTGCCGCGGGGACTGGGAGCCGCCACGGTGCCGTGGGGGCCTGGAGCCTCCCCGAGCCCGTGGGGACCGGGAGCCGCCGCGGTGCCGTGGGAGCCGGATGCCGGTTGGGTGCCGGAGGGGCTCGACGCCGGCGCGGTCGCGTCCGGGCCGGGGGCAGGCCGGGCCGTGCCGGGCCCCGGCGGCTGCACGGTGCCGTGCGCGCCGGGCCCGGTCGCCAGGGCGGGCCGGTCCGGGCGAGCGGTGACGGCCGCCTCCTGGGGTGCGGTCGTTCCGGGTACGCGCGCGTGGGCGCCGTCCAGGCCGGCGCGGGCCTGTCCGTCCTGTGGGAAGGAGCGCTCCGCCGGGCCGCTGTGGAGCAGTGCCGTCGGCAGCAGGACCACGGCGGTGGTGCCTCCGTACGGGGAGGTCCGCAGGTGCACCTTGATCTCGTGCCGGGAGGCGAGCCTGCTGACCACGAAGAGCCCGAGGCGGTCGCTGTCAAAGAGGTCGAGCGCCTCCGACTGTTCGATGCGCCGGTTGGCCTCCGCGAGGGTGTCGGCGCCCATGCCCAGTCCCCGGTCCTCGATCTCCAGGGCGTAGCCGTTGCCGACGGGTTCGCCGGTGACCCGCACGCGTGTGTGGGGCGGTGAGAACTGCGCGGCGTTCTCGACGAGCTCGGCGAGGAGGTGGGTGAGGTCGGCGACCGCCGTGCCGACGACATGGGCCTCGGGGAACTGGCGCACCTCCACGCGCGCGTAGTCCTCGATTTCGGACACGGCGGCGCGCACGACGTCGGTCAGGGACACCGGCATGCGCCAGGCCCGGCCGGGTGCGGCTCCGGAGAGGATGATCAGGCTCTCGGCATGGCGCCGCATCCGGGTGGTGAGGTGGTCCAGGCGGAACAGGTCGCTGAGTTCGTCGGGGTCGTCGGAGCGCCGCTCCATGCTGTCGAGGAGGCTGAGCTGGCGGTGGACCAGGACCTGGCTGCGGCGGGCCAGGTTGACGAAGACCCCGGAGATGCCGCCGGCGAGTTCGGCGCGCTCGACGGCGGCGCTGAGCGCGGCGCGGTGGACGGTGGTGAGGGCTTCGGCGACCTGCCCGGTCTCGTCCTCGGCGAGTGGCCCGGCGGGCGCCTCGGCCTGGACATCGATCTCCTCGCCGGCGCGCAGTCTCCGCATCGCCTCGGGGAGTTTGCGGCGGGCGATCTCCAGCGCATCGTTGCGCAGGCTGACGAGTTCGACCACGAGGGCCCGGCCGATGCGGACGGAGATGAGGAGGGAGGCGGCGACGGCGGCGAGCCCGAGGAGCACGACGGCGCCGGCGGGGCTGAGCAGGCCGCGGGCGACGGGGTCGGCTCGGCCGGCGACGGCGCGTCCCGTGGCCGCCGCGATGGTCCGCATGCCGTCCTGCACGCGCGCGTGAGCGGCACTCCAGGCGGCTTGCGGTGCCGCGTCGGCCGGACCGGCACCCGGCCCGGCGGCGAGCAGCCTGTCCTCCGTGGCGCCCAGGGCGGTGTACGAGCCGTTCCCCGCCAACTCCCGCCATGCGGTGCGTTGCGCGGAAGGCAGGTCGGTCACGGCGGTCTCGGTGAGGGCACGGCGGGTGGCGACGGCGGCGCCGAAGAGCCTCAGGCGCTCCCCCCGCAGGGTGCCCTCGGTCCGTGCACTGCCCAGCAGGGCGTCCTCCTGGGCCAGTGCCTCGGCGGCGCGGGAGAATTCGAGCAGCACGCGCGCGTCGGAGGCGACGTCGGCCTGCTGGACGCCGGTGAGGGCACCGTCCACGGCGAAGGCCGCGCCGATGGTCTTCGTGTATCGCGTGTACGCGTCGTCCCAGGCCGCCCTGTGGCCCAGTACCGCCGTCCGCAGTGTGCCGAGGTGCTCGGCACCGGTGACGAAGGCATCCAGGCGCCCCGAGATGCCGGCGGGCAGTTCCTGGCTGTCGGCGACCGTGCTGCCACGGCCGAGCCGCAGCCTGGCCACGGCCCGGTCGGTGCGGGCCGCCAGGTCCTCGAGATCGCCGCCGTTCCGGGCGCTCGGGGCCGTGGCGTAGCGGACGGCAGCGGTGCGCTCGGCCTGCAACGCGGTGACGGCCGCGGCCACCGGGGTGCGCAGTTCGGCGTCGACCCGCTGGGACTGGCGCAGGCGGGCGACGTCCTGGGCGGTGGTGACGGCGGCGTACGCCCAGAGGGCGAGCAGGGAGACGACGGGCACCATCAGGAGGCTGACCACCTTGGCGCGCACGGTCCGGGGCCGCGGGTAAAGGCGGCTCCCGCGCGCCCGTGCCGTGGCGGGCGGCGTGCCGAGCGGGCGGTCGTCGCCCTCGTCGGCGGGCGGTCCGGCGTGTGCGCGGCGTCCGCGCGGACGGTGCACGGGGTCGACGGCCTTTTCAGGAGTACGGGGTGGGCGCATGGCCTCCTCGCTCGGGACGTGGTCGGGGGCGCTCGGGCCGAGGTCCCGCTAGCGGGCGGCACTCTCGACGGGCCGCTGGGCGGAGGCGGACGCCTCGCGCTCGCCGGCCGTGGGAGAGAGGGCGACGAAGGCCGAGGTGATGAACAGGTACGACCCGAGGCCGACGGCCAGGGGGAAGATGAACTGCATCGCCGTGGCGCCGGGAAGAGCGTCGCCGGAAGGTTCCACACGCACGCTCACCGCGAACATCCCGGTGTAGTGCATGCTGCTGACGGCTGCCCCCATGACGAGGGAGGCGACGGTGACCGCCAGGGGTGACGTGATGTTGAGTGCGGCCCACAGGGCGGCGGTGGCCGCGACGACGGCGATCAGTACCGACAGTCCGACGAGGACGGGGTCGTACTCGACGTGTCCGTGCAACCGCACCGCCGCCATGCCCAGGTAGTGCATGCTGGCGACGCCCAGTCCGGTGGTGAGGCCGCCGAGGAGGAGCGCGCGGGTGCGGTCGCGGCCGTGGCCGACGGCGAAGACGCCGGCGCAGACGACGACCATGGCGACGAGGAGGCTGAGGATCGTCAGCGGCACGTCGTAGCGGATGTCGGTGCCGCTGACCCGGAAGCCGAGCATGGCCACGAAGTGCATGGTCCAGATGCCCGTCCCGATCGCGGAGGCAGCGGTGACGAGCCAGTTGCGGCGCGCACGGCCGGTGGCGGCCAGCGCGCGCACGGTGCAGCGCAGTCCCAGTGCGGCGCCTATGCAGGCCATCACGTACGACAGCGCGGGGGTCAGCCAGCCGAAGGCGGCGTGGTCCAGGTGTCCCATGGCCCCGGGACGCTAGCGGGGGCAGGGGCGCACAACGGGGGCGCATTTCGAAAGGTGCTGGAATATGCGCACAGTTGCGACGAAGCGATCGCGTCCCGCTCGAACGTGCGCGCAGAGACATCCCTCGTGGCGGTGAGGAATCATGCGGAGCATGAGCGACGACCACACACATGTCCAGGAGTTCTTCACCGCCCGGGCCGCCGACTGGGACAGCAGGTTCCCGGACGACGGCCCGGCCTACGCGGCCGCCGTGTCCGGCCTCGGACTGCGCGAGGGGGATCGCGTGCTGGACGCGGGCTGCGGCACGGGGCGGGCGCTGCCGCCCCTGCGGGCCGCCGTGGGCCCCTCCGGGGTGGTTCTGGGCGCCGACCTGACCCCGGCGATGCTCCAGACCGCCGTGCAGGCCGGCCGGGACCGCCACGGGCGGCTGCTGCTCGCGGACGTCGCCGCGCTGCCGCTGCGCTCGGGCAGTCTCGACGCCGTGTTCGCGGCCGGCCTGATCGCCCACCTGCCGCATCCGGTGGACAACCTGCGGGAACTGGCCCGTGGCGTGCGGCGGGGCGGCACGCTCGCCCTCTTCCACCCCATCGGCCGAGCGGCCCTGGCGGCGCGCCAGGGCCGCCGGATCACGCCCGGCGACCTGCGGGCCGAGGACAATCTCCGGCCGCTGCTGTCCCGTTCGGGCTGGCGTATGACGTCGTACGTCGACGAGGACGCCCGTTTCCTCGCACTCGCGGTGCGCGAAGACTGAGGAACTGACGACTGACGGCCGCGGCGGTCAGTCCGTTCCGGCGACGGCCGCCACGAAGGCGTCGGGGGCGTCGAACATGACGTTGTGCCCGGCGCCGGGCACCGTCACGACGCGCACCCCGGCGGCTTCCAGGCCCTTCACGCCCGTGAGTTCGCCGCTGTGCTCGCCCTGGAGGTAGACACGGCCGACGGGCAGTCCCTCCAGGAGCGTTCGCATCACCGGATCCGAGCCCTGGCGCAGCCCGACGGCGCTGCGGTGCAGGGCGCGCGGGTCGGCCAACCGCATGGTGGCCGCCCACAGCGGTCCCACGGCCTCCAGCACGCGCGCATACTCCTTCTCCACGAACTCGTCCTCGTCGTAGGCGGCGATGTTGCTGCTGGCGGCGGTCGACGGCGGAAAGGCGTCCAGGTTGGCCTCCGTCAGGACCAGCCGGGATACGAGGTCGGGACGCCGGTGGGCGAGGACGACGGCCACGGCGCCGCCCATGCTGTGCGCGATCAGTTCGGCGCCGGCGACACCGGCCGCGTCCAGTGCGGCCGCGACCGCGCCGGCGTGGTCCTCCAGCGTGTAGCCGAAGTCCCGGGGGCGGTCGCTCGTGCCGTGACCGGGGAGGTCGACGAAGAGGCTGCGCCGTCCCGCGAGTTCGGGGCGGGCCGCGATGTGCGCGTGGTAGACGGCGGACATCGATCCGAGTCCGTGCAGGAACACCCGGGCGGGCTCCGCCCCGGGCGCCTCGGTCCACCGGATGCGGCTTCCCCTGCTGTCGAATGTGGCCTGCTGCACGTGCCCCTCCCTGCGTTGTGTGATGCCAGACCATACCTCGACACCGATGTATAGCGTCAAGGCGGTATTGGTGCGGCGATGTACTCCTGGGGAAGAATGCGGCCATGCTCGAACTCGCCATCCTCGGATTCCTCTACGACGCCCCGCTGCACGGTTACGTCCTGCGCCGTCACATCGCGGCGCTCACCGGCCATGTGCGCCCCGTCGCCGAGAGCACGCTCTACCCGGCGATCAAGCGGCTGGAGAAGGCGGGTCTGCTGGTGCGAGCGACGGAGCCCGGTG
This sequence comes from Streptomyces musisoli, assembly GCF_016741855.1. Taxonomy (GTDB): domain Bacteria; phylum Actinomycetota; class Actinomycetes; order Streptomycetales; family Streptomycetaceae; genus Streptomyces; species Streptomyces musisoli. Next base: position 448,687 of record NZ_JAERRH010000006.1, read on the forward strand.
CGGTGGCCGCGCCGCGCCACGTGCTGAGCCTGACCGAGGACGGGGGACGTGAGCTGAGGCGCCGGCTCGCCGAGCCGGCGCAGCGGGAGATCACCGACGAGAACCACTGGTTCACGCTGCTCGCGTTCCTGCGGCACCTGGCGGACCCTGCCGCGCAGGCGGTGGTGCTGCGGCGCCGGCTGGCCTTCCTGGAGGAGCCGGCGAGCTTCTTCTACGAGGGCGACCGGCCGCTGGCCGCCGAGGAACTGGACGACCCGTTCCGGCGGGGTGTCCTCACCATCGCACGGGCCACGAGCCGGGCCGAACTGGCCTGGCTGCGTGACACCCTGGCGTCACTCGACGGGGCCGGCCGCTGAGGTGCCCTCGTGCCGCACCGGGCAGCCGCGCAGGCCGGGGACCGGGTGGGTGCCCAGATCGGCCACACGGTATCCGTTCGGGTAGCCCTTGACCTCCCGGTTCTGGCGCGCGAAGTGCGGGTCGCGGCGCGGCGGCAGCAGCCGGACCAGCCGTCCGCGCGCCCGTACGGCGCGGCGCACCAGCGCGGTGGTGACGGCACCGGGTCTCGGGTAGTGGAAGGCGCGCAGCAGCGGCTCGTCGAGCAGGGCGAGCGTCGCGGTCCGCAGCAACGGGGCCAGGGGGCCGGGATACCAGGACGCCATCAGACCGAGGGTGGCGTCCGAGACGCGCCGGGCGTCCTCGTCCCAGCCGAAGTGGGCCTCCTCGTAGGAGTCGAGAAGGGTTTCGAACTCCTCATAGGTCTCGGGGATGTCCGGAATGCCCATGTGCCGGCCGAGGGTGCGGTAGTACTCGGTGGTGGCGACGACCTCGTGCCAGGACAGCCGCCGCCACGCATAGGCGTCGATCCAGCGCCGGGGCACCACCACGAAGGTGCTCAGCACGTACCGCATGTCGTCGTCGCTGATGTCGTAGCTGCGGTGCATCCGGTTGATGCGGCGGATCGCGGTGCGCCCCTCCTCCGTGGCGAAGCCGTGCTCCACGACGGTGTCGAGGAGCAGCACCGTGTCGTCGTACCGCTTCTGTGTGCGCTCGGTCAGCTCCGCCGTCCGCGCGAGCAGACGCCCGATGCCGGGCACGGCGTAGGTGCGGTACAGAGCGAGTTCGAGGGCCCGCGCGTAGTCCCAGGGGAACTCCGACGACACACTGATCCGGTAGATCTCCAGCGCGTCCGCGACCGGGTCCAGCCGGCGGATCCGCTCCAGGTTCTCGAACCGCTTCACCGTGTCGTCCCCCTTCTGCGACCGAAACTCCGACTCTACGTTGTGGGACAGAAGATGGGCGATCGACGACGACCCCGTTCGGGGAGAGGGTGGTCCGCGTGTTCGACATGATCCGCAAGTACACCGGCAGGCTCCGCACCGCCACGCGCGAGCAGCCCGCGGGTACCGGGCAGAGGCGTGCACACAACTTGTTCGAAGCGGCGGCCGTCTATGTGGCGGCCCGCGCGGAGGACGATCAGGACCGGATAGAGGAGGCGGCGGCCTGGGTGTCGCCCGAGGCGCTGTCCTTCGGGGTGAGCGAGCTGGCCTGCCGGGCGGTCGTCGCGCTGGCCCGGGAGCGCGACGAGTCGCCGGGCGCGGTGGCCCGCGACCTCCTCGGGCTGCCCGCGGCCTGAGCGGAACTTCCTTCTCCAGGTGTGGCCGTTTCGCCCCCGTCCAGGCGGAAACCTGCAGCTCCGCGTGGTGTGCACAGTCGTGACAAGGGGCTTGCGCTCGCACTAGGGTGCGCGCCGATGGACGAACCACTCGGGAGGCAGGGATGGCCGGGACGGACGAGATAGCCGTCGCCGCCGCGGACGATGCGCTGTATGTGCTGACGGCGGTACTGCTGACGCCGGCACAGTTTCCGAGCGTGCTGGGCGACGATTACCCGGAGGCATGCGCGGCGCTGGATCTCCCGCCGCTCGCCGACGGATACGGCCTGGTGCTGGGCCAGGACGGGGACGGTGCTCGCTGGACGGTCGTCATCGACGACGTCTCGCTGGTCGCCGTGGCGATCGCGTCCTGGGACTGCGGCATGGAGTACGAGCTGTCACCGGACGAGCGCGCGGTCGTGACGGCGCTGCCTGGGTGGCCCCTGGCCGTCGCCGTCGCCGCACCCGGCGTGCCCGCACCGCACGACCCTCCTGCCGAGACGGCGGGCCGGGCGGCGCTGTGCCCACCGGACACCGGCTCCTGGGGGCCCGCCCAGCGCCGCCTGGGCGCCGACGAGATAGCGCTTCAGTGGGCGGCCTGGCGGGAGCAGATCGACGACGACTCCTTCCCCCCGCCCCGCGGACAGGCGGCGGCCGCGGAGTCCGCGCCGCCGGGCGCGCCAGGCGCTTCCACCGGCGGCCACGCCGGTGTCCGCCGGGTGCTCGCGGAGGCGCGCGGCTACGTCGAGTCGCCGCCGCCGCTCGGCCGGGTGCGGTCGTCGTTCGCCCCCGGCGAGGCCCGCACCCTGCGCGCCGACGGTCCCGGTTGGTCGATGGTGGCCCGCACCGACGACATCGCGTTCGTCCTGCTCGACGACGAGCCCGGCGAGATCCTGCCGGTGGGCCGGGGCCCCGAGCTGCCGGGACTGCTGGAGGCGCTCGACAAGATGGCCGTACGGCCCCTGTGAGCCGAGGCGCCCGGACGGTGCCTTCCGAACCGGCCTTCCCCGGGGACCGCGCCCTCGCACGGGGCGCGGCCACCGGCGGTCCGCCGAACCGCGCGGCCGCCTCGCCGGGCGAGCGAACCCCTGCCGTGGGCCGGCCCTGGTCCAGCCTCGGCCCAGGGAGGCCATGTACTCGCGCGGCATCCGGCCTCCGCCGGGCGTGGACGCCTCAGCGACCATCACTCTGCGGTGGGCCGAGGCCTCGGCGACCACGCCCCGCCGTGCGTCGGCGAACCGCTGAGTGTCCTCCCGCCGCTCGCCGGCGCCTCAGCGGCCGAGTTCCTTGCGGGTGACCCGGCGGAGCCTGCGCCGCTGCGAGGGGTCCAGGGCGAGGTACGCGGCCACCGGAACCCCCACGATGATCAGGAACGCCACCCACCAGGGCAGCCATATCCACAGGATGAGCCCGACCGCCACGCCCCCTGCGGCGATCTTCGCGTTCTTGGACATGAGCGTCGCCTCCTTCGCGGCCACTGCCGCTCTCTGATCTGAGAACGGCCTCCCGCCCTCCGCGGTTCCGCATCCCACCCCTGAGACATCCCTGAGCGCACCCGTACTGGCTCGATCCCGGCTCCGCGGCGACAGCCCGCATCGAACAGATCGTGAAGTGATCCACATCATGGCTTCGGCGCACCGCAGCGCCGGCGCCGCACTGCACCCTCGTTATCGACTCCGCCGACCTCGTTCCACCGTGGCGGGAACCGGTGGACCGTCGCGGACGAGGGCCTTCAGCCGCAGCCGGGGGAAGAGGGCGGCCGGTGGCCGTATCGCGACGAGACAGGGCGCCGGGTTCCGGCGGGCGGGGCGGACTCCGACCCCGCGACGGCGCTGGCCTCCTCGCGACTCGGCACGAAGGCGCGTGCGAGAGACGGACTCTGACAGGCGGTCACCGTGCGACGGGCACGATCCGATGAGCGCCGGACCCCGCACGTTCACACCCCGGTCGTGCGGCGTTCCCCCAAGGGCCCGATCGTGTCCGCAGCCAGTGACCTTGTACCGAGGAGGACCCATGTCCCCGCATGCCGCCGGCCGGCGCCGCGCCCACCGTTCCGTTGCCACGGGTCTGCCCCTGGCCCTGGCCGCCGTCCTCGTGGCCGCGGGGACGGCCACGGCGGCGCCGTGCGGGGACGCCCGTGTCGTCCGCACGGCGACGCTCGGCGAGATCCCGCTCGGCACGTTCAGCAACGCGCTGCTGCCCGGCAGTGTGGCCGACGACCGGGGGGTGAAGCTCGGCGGCATCGGCAGCGACATCTACCCGGCCGACCGCAAGGGCGAGTACTGGACGGTGACCGACCGCGGCCCCAACGGCCAGATCAAGGTGGACGGCAAGAAGCGCCGTACCTTCCCGGTGCCGGGCTTCGACCCCGCCATCGTGAAGATCCGGGTCCGCGGGAACAGCGTCGAGGTGATCGACGCGATACCGCTGACCACCGCCTCCGGGAAGGCCGTCACCGGCCTGTCCGACCAGAAGGGCCGGGACGAGGCGCCGTACACCTACGACGCGCGGACGCCGCTCTCCTACGACCCGGACGGCCTGGACACCGAGGGCATCGTGCGGGCCGGGGACGGCACCTTCTGGCTGGTGGACGAGTACGGTCCGTCCCTCGTCCACGTCTCCGCGCGCGGGGAGGTACTCGCCCGCTATGTGCCCGAGGGCCTCGGCCTGACCGGCGCGGACTACCCGGTGGTGGAGGCGCTGCCGTCGGTGCTGCTGCACCGCAAGGGCAACCGGGGGTTCGAGGGGCTGGCGCAGCTGCCGGGCGGTGACCTGGTGATGGCCCTGCAGAGCCCGCTCTCGCTGCCGGACGGTGACGCCGGGGATGCCTCGCGCACTACCCGGCTGCTGCGTTTCTCGCCGCGCATGAAGGCCGTCACCGCCGAGTACGCCTACCGGTTCGACCCGGTGAACGTGGTCGACCCGGGCGAGGACGACACCTCCGAGCTGAAGATCTCGTCGGTGGTGGCGGTCGGCCCTGACCGGCTGCTCGTCGAGGAGCGCACCGACAAGGCGGCGCGGCTCCAGCTGGTCCGGCTGGGGCGCGGGGCGGACATCCTCGGCGGCCCGTGGGACGACGACACGACGTCCCCGTCGCTGGAGCAGCTGGACGATCCGGCGGCCGCGGGGGTGCCGGTGCTGTCCAAGCAGCTCGTGGTGGACCTGGGGAAGGTCGCCGGGGTCCCCCGGAAGATCGAGGGTGTCGCGCGCGTGGATCACGACACGCTCGCGCTGGTCAACGACAACGACTTCGGGATGACCGACGGTGAGGGTGCGTTCGACGCCCAGGGCCGCCTGGTCGACAGCGGTGTCGAGACGACGGTGACGTACGTGCGTCTGCCCAGGAGCCTGTGACGGAGCCCGCCGGGCCGGATTCCGTCACGGCGGGCCCGATAGGGCAGGGCGGCATGTGAGGTGCCGCCCTGCCCGGCCCTCCGGGTCGCCGTCCGGGTCGTCGTCGCCGCGGACGTCCGGGGGGCGACGTCGCGCGTCTCAGGCGCCCGGGCATCGCTCCACGCGCGCGTGGCCGTCAGTCCCGCGCCCCCAGCAAGTGGTCCATCGCCAGCTGGTCGAGCCGTTCGAAAGCCATGCCGCGCGCGGCTGCCGCCTCCACGTCGAAGTCCTCGAAGGCCGTGCGGTCGGCGAGCAGGGCCGGCAGGCCGTCGGCCGCGGTCGGCTGGGCCAGCTGGTCCAGACGCGAGGCGCGAAGCGCCTCCCGCACCTCCGGATCGGCTCGGAAGGCGGCCGACCGCTCCTTCAGGACGAGGTAGTTGCGCATGCAGCCGGCCGCCGACGCCCACACGCCGTCGAGATCCTCGGTCCGCGGCGGCTTGAAGTCGAAGTGGCGGGGTCCGTCGTAACCGGCGCTCTCCAGGAGGTCGACGAGCCAGAAGGCGGCCCGCAGGTCGCCGGCGCCGAACCTCAGGTCCTGGTCGTACTTGATGCCGGACTGGCCGTTGAGGTCGATGTGGAAGAGCTTGCCCGCCCACAGGGCCTGGGCGATGCCGTGCGGGAAGTTCAGACCGGCCATCTGCTCGTGGCCGACCTCCGGGTTCACCCCGTACAGCTCGGGCCGCTCCAGGCGCTCGATGAAGGCCAGCGCGTGGCCGACGGTGGGCAGCAGGATGTCGCCGCGGGGCTCGTTCGGCTTGGGCTCGATCGCGAAGCGGAGGTCGTAGCCCTGGGTGGTGACGTACTCGCCGAGGAGGTCGAAGGCCTCCTTCATGCGGTCCAGGGCGACACGCACGTCCTTGGCGGCCCCGGACTCGGCGCCCTCCCGGCCGCCCCAGGCGACATATGTGCCCGCACCCAGTTCGACCGCCAGGTCGATGTTGCGGATCGTCTTGCGCAGGGCGTAACGGCGCACGTCACGGTCGTTGGCGGTGAACGCCCCGTCCTTGAAGACGGGGTGCGTGAAGAGGTTCGTGGTGGCCATCGGGACGGTCATGCCGGTGGCGTCCAGGGCCTGGCGGAACCGCTTGACGTGCGACTCGCGCTCGCTGTCCGAGGAGCCGAAGGGGATCAGATCGTCGTCGTGGAAGGTCACGCCGCAGGCGCCGAGGTCGGCCAGGCGCCGCACCGTCTCGACCGGGTCGAGGGCGCGGCGGGTGGCGTCGCCGAACGGGTCCCTTCCCTGCCAGCCGACGGTCCAAAGGCCGAAGGTGAACCTGTCCTCGGGGGTGGGCCGGTAGTTCATGCCGCGACTCCTTGCTGCGTACGACTATTTCGTCATGGCGCTTTACAAATTAGTATGCGGGCGCACCGCTGGGAAGAGACAAGATGTCTTCGACAGCAAGGTGTCTTCGACAGCCCACCGCACATCCCGCGGATCCGCGGAAGAGGGAGAGCCCGATGTCAGCAGCCGAGGGTCCGCTCGTCGTCGGGGTGGACACGTCCACCCAGTCCACGAAGGCACTGGTCGTCGACGCGGCGACCGGGCAGGTCGTGGCCAGTGGCCAGGCGCCGCACACCGTGACCACCGGGTTGGGCCGGGAGAGTGATCCGCGCCGGTGGTGGGACGCGCTGTGCGCCGCGCTGCGCCAGTGCGGTGAAGCGGCGCACGAGGCGGCGGCCGTGTCGATCGGCGGTCAGCAGCACGGCCTGGTCACCCTCGACGAGCGCGGCGAGCCGGTGCGTCCGGCGCTGCTGTGGAACGACGTCCGCTCCGCACCGCAGGCCCGCCGTCTCGTGGAGGAGCTGGGCGGACCCAAGGCCTGGGCGGAGCGCACCGGCAGTGTGCCCGGCGCGTCCTTCACGGCCGCCAAGTGGGCGTGGCTCGCCGAGCACGAGCCGGAGGCGGTCCGCGCGACCAGGGCGGTGCGCCTCCCCCACGACTACCTCACCGAGCGTCTGACCGGGCAGGGCACCACCGATCGCGGCGATGCCTCCGGCACCGGCTGGTGGGCGTCCGGCACGGAGGCGTACGACGAGGAGACCCTCGCGCACCTCGGTCTCGACCCGGCACTGCTGCCCCGGGTGGCACGGCCCGGCGAGGTGGTCGGCACGGTGCGCGGCAGCCACGAGGTGCCCTTCTCCAAGGGCACGCTGGTGGCGCCCGGCACCGGCGACAACGCGGCGGCGGCGCTGGGTCTCGGTCTGCGGCCCGGCACACCGGTGCTGAGCCTCGGCACCTCCGGCACGGTCTACGCCGTCTCCAAGCACCGCCCCGCCGATCCGACCGGCACGGTGGCGGGCTTCGCCGACGCGCGCGGGGACTGGCTGCCCCTGGCCTGCACCCTGAACTGCACCCTCGCCGTGGACCGCGTGGCGGCCCTGCTGGGCCTGGACCGTGAGGCGGTGGAACCCGGCGGCTCCGTGACCCTGCTCCCGTACCTGGACGGTGAGCGCACGCCGAACCTGCCGCACGCCTCCGGTGTGCTGCACGGGCTGCGCCACGACACGACCGCGGGCCAGCTGCTCCAGGCCGCCTACGACGGCGCGGTGCACGCGCTGCTCGGGGCCCTCGACCTGGTCCTCGACGAGGACGCGGACCGCGGCACCCCGCTGGTCCTGATCGGCGGCGGGGCCCGTGGGACGGCGTGGCAGCAGACCGTGCGCCGGCTCTCCGGGCGGCCGGTGCAGGTCCCGGAGGCCGGGGAACTGGTCGCCCTGGGCGCGGCGGCGCAGGCGGCGGGACTGCTGACCGGCGAGGACCCCGCGGCGGTGGCCCGTCGCTGGAACACGGCCGCGGGCCCGGTGCTGGGCGCCGTGGAGCGGGACGGGGCGACGCTGGACCGGATCACCGGGGTACTCTCCGACGCGGCCCCGCTGCTGGAGCGGGAGACCGGCAGACAGTGACCAGGCCGCCCGCGCGAGGCCGGGCGCCAGACACCGAGGACGACGGAGGCATGACCGCACCGCTGCACGAGGCGCGCCCGCCGGGCACCGGACGTACCCTGCCGGACACCCAGCAGGGCATGCGCCGGCGCAACCTCGCCCGGGTGATGCACGCCGTCAGCGCGGAGGGTTCGCTGTCCCGGGCGGCGGTCGCCTCGCGGATCGGGCTGACCCGGGCGGCCGTGTCGACGCTGGTGGACGAGCTGATCCGCTGGGGGCTGCTGGAGGAGCTGGGCCCCGAGCGGCCCGGCCGGGTGGGCCGGCCGGGGTCGGCGCTCGCGGTGAGCGGGCGGGGGCCGGCCGGGATCGGGGCGGAGATCGGCGTCGACCACCTCGCGGTGTGCGCGGTCGACCTGCGCGGCGAGGTCCGCGCGCGGGCCGTCCGCCGCGGCGCCCACCGGGGCCGGGCACCCGGGCCCGTCATCGAGGCCCTGACGGCGTTGGTCCGTGAGGTCGTCGCGGAAGCGGAGCGCGCGGAACTCTGGCCCGCCGGGCTAGCGGTCGCCGTGCCCGGGCTGGTCGCCAGGGACGGCCGGACGGTCGTGCGGGCACCGAACCTCGAATGGCACGACACCGACCTCGGCTCGCTGCTGCCCGGCGAGTGGCCGCTGACCGTGGACAACGAGGCCAACTTCGGCGCCCTGGCCGAGCTGTGGCTCGGCGCCGGCACCCCCGGTGACTTCCTGCACGTGTCGGCCGAGATCGGCATCGGAGCCGCGGTCGTCGTGGACGGCCGGCTGCTGCGCGGGACCCGGGGGTTCGCCGGCGAGCTGGGCCATGTGCCCGTACGGCCGGACGGCCCTCCCTGCCCCTGCGGCGGCCGGGGATGCCTGGAGCAGTACGCGGGTGAGGAGGCGGTACTGCGCGCTGCCGGGCTCGAGCCGCGGGAGGATCTGGTCGGCCTGCTCGCGGAGCGCGCCGAGGCGGGCGACGCGGGGGTACGGGCCGCTCTGCGGGACGCCGGTACGGCCCTGGGCATCGCCCTGACCGGAGCGGTGAACCTGCTCGATCCCGAGACGGTGGTCCTGGGCGGCGCCCTGGCCGGCCTCTCGCCGTGGCTGCTGCCGGCGCTGGAGCACGAGCTGACGGGCCGTACGGCGGGCCCGGCCTGCCCGGTCACCGTCTCCCGGCTCGGTCCGCAGGGCCCCCTTCTGGGCGCCGCGCACTCGGTCGTCCGTGCGGTACTGGACGATCCCGCGGTGGTGGCGGAACGATCCTGAGACGCCGCGTGCGGACCATGGCTCCCGAGGGCCGGTGACGCGAAGCGCCGCGCGCGACGGGAGCCGACGGGTGTGCCGTACGGCGGGAGCCGATGGCTGCGATGTTCGGCGGAAGCCGACAGGTGTGCCGTGCCGGTCCTCCTCCTGCGCCCGCCGGTGACGCGAAGTGCCGCGCGCGGCGGGAGCCGGCCGGTGTGCCGTGCGACGGCAGCCGACGGGTGTGCCGTACGGCGGGAGCCGATGGCTGCGATGTTCGGCGGAAGCCGACAGGTGTGCCGTGCCGGTCCTCCTCCTGCGCCCGCGTGGTACGTGCTGCCCGCCCCGCACCCTCGTTCTTCGCCCGATCGGGTGAGCGAGTTGTCCACAAGCCGCGACTTGTCCACAGAACCGCGACATGCCCTTCTGCCCAACCGGACCGCGCCGTAACGTGATTCACGTGAGCGGCAGCCGACGGCCCGTCAAGAACGGCCAGGATGCTCGCGTAACGACCCAGCACTCAGGCCCGTGGTCCGCTGACCACCCGTCACTCCGGCGGCCCCGCGCTGCCCCGCCGACCCGATCCCCCGACGGCCCGACCCCGACGTCGACGAACGGCCTTCAGAAGGGAGCCATGCAGCGATGACCGACCCCCCGATCCTCACCGTGCACCCGGAACCGGACCAGTACGCCTGGACGTTCGGCGGTGCCGCACCCATGGCCCGGATCGCACCCGGCACGGTCCTCGATCTGTACACGGAGGACTGCTTCGCCGGCCGGGTCCGCTCCGAGAAAGACCTCGTCTCCGAGGTGTGCGAGTTCCCCTACCTCAATCCCCAGAGCGGCCCCTTCCACATCGAGGGCGCCGAGCCCGGTGACACCGTGGCCGTCCACTTCGTGTCGATCGAACCGGCCCGCGACTGGGCGGCGTCCACGACGGTCCCCCTCTTCGGCGCGCTCACCTCCACGCACACCACGGCCTCCCTCCAGCCGCCGCTGCCGGAGCGGGTCTGGATCTGGCAACTGGACCGGACCCGGCGGACCGCCCTGTTCCGGGCACGGGACGGTGACATCCAGGTGGAGCTGCCCCTGGATCCGATGCACGGGACGGTGGGCGTGGCCCCCGCCGGCCTGGAAGTCCGCTCGGCCCTGGTCCCCGATCCCCACGGCGGGAACATGGACACCCCCGAGATGCGCGCCGGCGTCACCTGCTACCTGGGCGTCAATGTCGAGGGCACCCTGCTCAGCCTCGGCGACGGACACGCCCGGCAGGGTGAGGGCGAGACCTGCGGTGTGGCCGTGGAGTGCGCGATGAACACGGTGGTGGTCGTGGACCTCCTCAAGGACGTCGCCACACCCTGGCCCCGGCTGGAGTCGGACACGCACATCATCTCGACCGGCTCGGCACGCCCGTTGGAGGACGCGTTCCGGATATCGCAGCTCGACCTGGTGCGGTGGCTGGTGCGCGACTACGGCTTCAGCGAACTGGACGCGTACCAGTTCGCAACCCAGACCGTCGAATCACCCTTGGCCAACGTGTGCGACACGAACTACACCTGCGTGGCCAAGCTCCGCAAGGAGTGGCTGCCCGCCCGGGAGACCTACCGCGGCGTGCACGCACGACTGCGGGAGACCGCGCGGGCCCTGCGCGGCTGACGTCTTCGCCGTACCCCTGACTTCCGAACGGCCTCCCCAAGGCATCCCGAAAGGCATCCCGAAAGGCACCCCGCCATGGACATGAACATGGACCGAGCCAGGCCGCGGCTCAGCCGACGGCGACTGCTGCTGAAGGGCGCGGCACTCGCCGCCGTCCCCTACACCCTGCTTCCCGACCCGCGTGCCGCAGCACGGAGCGGGACCGTGGACTACCCGCCCGCGGAGTGGCAACCGGCGAGCAGCTCCAACTACACGGTGGCCGACCGCCCCGCCGACTACGCCATCGACCGGGTGGTCATCCACGTCACGCAGGAGACGTACACCAACACGCTGGCGATCTTCGCCAATCCGCAGAAGAAGGTCTCCGCGCACTATGTGGTCCGCTCCACGGACGGACACGTCGCCCAGTGCGTGCACGAGGCCGCCATCGCCTGGCACGCGGGCAACTGGAGCTACAACACTCGCAGCATCGGCATCGAGCACGAAGGCTGGGTGGACCAGCCCGGCTACTTCACCAACGCCCTCTACGAGCAGTCGGCGAGACTCACGGCGGCGATCTGCGCCAGATACGGCATCCCCAGGGACAGGGAGCACATCATCGGCCACTACCAGGTGCCCGGCACCGACCACACCGACCCGGGGCCGGTATGGGACTGGGTGCGCTACATCAGATTGGTCAACTTCTCCTAGCCGGAGGCTGAGCGGCCGACCGAGCGGTTGTCCGGGCGCACCACCGGGGTGACGATGGTCCCGGTCGCCATGGCACCACCGAGCCGGCCGCGTCACCGCCCACCCCGCCGCATCCGACATCACCGGCCTGATCACAACCAACACCACCAGCCCGATCCACCACACCCGACACCAGCAGCCCGACCGCCGTACCCGACAGCAGACAGCACCACCCCGGTGCGCCGCACCCGACACCGTCAGCCCGGTCCGCCGCACCGCGTACCCCGCGCTTCACCGCGCCACGTCCACCGCCGTACACCGCACCGCGTCCACCGCAGTTTCACCCTACGGGGAGGCCGAGTTGAACGATCCGTGGGTTGCCCTGGAGCAGGGGGCCGACCCCGCCGAGCGTGTCCGGGCGCTGCGCCGGGCGCACGAGACCTTCACCGCGGTGGGCACCGTGCCGCGCCCGGTGCGGTCGGTGGTGGCGGAGTCATGGCGGCGCAGCGCGCGGGCCGGGGTCGGGCCGGACGGCACCGCCAGCGTGGAACTGACCGACGGCGACCTCGGCACCTACCGTGCCGAGCATCCGCTGGCCCGGGTGATGCCCCTGTTCCGGGAGCTGATGGGCACGTTCGCGGCCGACGGCGAGCATCTGCTGGCGGTGTGCGACGCGCACGGCAGGCTGCTGTGGGTGGAGGGGCACACGGCGACCCGGCGCCGGGCGGACCGGATGAACTTCGTGCCCGGGGCCCGCTGGTCGGAGAACGCGGTCGGGACCAACGCGCCCGGCACCGCCGTCGCCGTGGACCGGCCCGTGCAGGTCTTCGCCGCGGAGCACTTCATACGGCGGGTGCAGCCGTGGACGTGCGCCGCCGCACCCGTGCACGATCCACGCACCGGACGGGTCCTGGGGGCCGTGGACATCACCGGCGGGGACGGGCTCGCCCATCCGCACAGTCTCGGCTTCGTGCAGGCGGTGGCGCGCGCCGCGGAGGCACAGCTCGCCCTGCTCACCCCGCCCCGCACCGAGGAGGCGCCGCTGCTGAGCGCGCTCGGCCGCGACGAGGCCGAACTCGCCCTGGACGGGCGGCGGATCCGGCTGAGCCGCAGGCACAGCGAGATCCTGGTGCTGCTGTCCCGGCATCCCGAGGGTCTGAGCGGGGACGAACTGCTGTGCGCGCTGTACGCGGACGAGTCGGTGACCCCCGTGACGCTGCGCGCCGAACTGGCCCGGCTGCGGCGGCTGCTGGGCCCCGGGTCGCTCGCCTCACGGCCGTACCGGCTGACGGGGGTGGTCGAGTCGGACGCCACGGTGGTCGAGCGGCGGCTGGAGACGGGGGCGCTGACCGCGGCGGCGGAGGCGTACACCGGACCACTGCTGCCCGGCTCACAGGCCCCGGCCGTCGTCCGGCTGCGGGATCGGCTCTCCGGTGGGCTGCGCGCGGCGCTGGTCGCGCACGGCGACGCGGACCTGCTGGCGGACTGGGCGCACGCGCCGTGGGGCGAGGACGACGTGGCGGTGTGGCGGGCGCTCGCCGCGGTGCGCCCGACGGCCCCGGTCCGCGCGCGGCTCGCCGCGCTGGAGGCCGAGTTCGCGGCGCCGGCCGGCCCGGCACCGGCGCGGAACCGTGGGAGGCACGGGTCGTCCTCCCACGCAACGTACTTGCAACGTCCGCCTGTCTAGCCTCGCGCCGAGAGCTGCCCAACGGCGGGCAGCGCTGCACCGGGAGGCAGAGCAGGATGACTCGATACGCGGCGCCGGGCACCGAGGGCGCGATCGTCTCCTACCAGCCGCGCTACGACCACTTCATCGGCGGCGCGTACGTGCCGCCGGCGCGCGGGCAGTACTTCGAGAATCCGTCGCCGGTCAACGGGCAGCCGTTCACGGAGGTCGCGCGCGGTACCGCGGAGGACGTCGAGCGGGCGCTGGACGCGGCGCACGAGGCGGCGCCCGGGTGGGGGCGTACGCCGGTGGCGGAGCGTTCCGACATCCTGCTGAAGATCGCCGAACGCATGGAGGCGAACCTGGAGCGGCTGGCGGTGGCCGAGAGCTGGGAGAACGGCAAGCCGGTGCGGGAGACGCTGGCGGCCGACATCCCGCTCGCGATCGACCACTTCCGCTACTTCGCCGGGGCGATCCGGGCGCAGGAGGGCTCGCTGGGCGAGATCGACGACGACACGGTGGCGTACCACTTCCACGAGCCGCTCGGGGTCGTCGCGCAGATCATCCCGTGGAACTTCCCGATTTTGATGGCCACCTGGAAGCTCGCCCCGGCGCTGGCGGCGGGGAACGCGGTCGTGCTCAAGCCGGCCGAGCAGACCCCGGTTTCCATCCACTACTGGCTGAGCCTGGTCTCGGACCTGCTGCCGCCGGGCGTGCTGAACATCGTCAACGGCTTCGGTGTGGAGGCGGGCAAACCGCTGGCGTCCAGCCCGCGGGTGGCGAAGGTCGCGTTCACCGGGGAGACCACGACCGGGCGGCTGATCATGCAGTACGCGTCGGAGAACATCAAGCCGGTCACCCTGGAACTCGGCGGGAAGTCACCGAACATCTTCTTCGACGACGTGTGGGCGCACGACGACGACTTCCGCGACAAGGCGCTCGAGGGCTTCACGATGTTCGCGCTCAACCAGGGCGAGGTGTGCACGTGCCCGTCCCGGGCGCTGATCCAGCGCGGCCGTTACGCGGAGTTCCTGGAGGCGGCCGTCGAGCGCACCCGGCTCATCAGGCCGGGCCACCCGCTGGACACCGACACCATGATCGGCGCCCAGGCGTCCAACGACCAGCTGGAGAAGATCCTCTCCTACCTGGACATCGGCCGTCAGGAGGGCGCGAGGATCCTCACGGGCGGCGAACGCGTCGAGCACGACGGCGAACTGAAGGGCGGCTACTACGTCCAGCCGACCATCTTCGAGGGCGACAACCGCATGCGGATCTTCCAGGAGGAGATCTTCGGCCCGGTCGTCTCGGTGGCCTCCTTCGACGACTTCGACGACGCGATCAAGATCGCCAACGACACTCTGTACGGCCTGGGCGCGGGCGTGTGGACCCGGGACATCAACACCGCGTACCGCGCGGGCCGCGCGATCCAGGCGGGCCGGGTGTGGACCAACTGCTACCACGCCTACCCCGCGCACGCGGCGTTCGGCGGCTACAAGCAGTCCGGGATCGGGCGGGAGACCCACAAGATGATGCTGGAGCACTACCAGCAGACGAAGAACCTCCTGGTGTCGTACTCGCCGAAGAGGCTGGGCTTCTTCTAGATCCTGCAATCGGGTCGCCCGGAGACATGGTCACGCTCCGGGCAACCCGGCACGGCAGGTACCTGTGGTGATCAACTGGGTTCCTGGCGTTGCTGCATGGCATCCGAAAGAGAGTTCCACTTCCTGCGGGACATGTTCACGTGACTTCACCATCTTCGACTCTGGCCATCGCCCCGCCGGCGCGCTCTCCAGTGGCGGCAGTGCCGAGCCGGGGCAGCAGCGCCCTGATCGCGTCTCATGCCGAGGGGGGTTGCGGCGGCGTCCTGCCATCGCGCAGAGAACCCTTCGTCCCAAGGCCGCACGCATGAACGCCGGTCCGGCCGGCCCGAGGGTGACCGGATACAGTGCGCGAGACGGCAGCCTGGTCAGAGAGGTGAAGCGTGACCGACACCAGCAACACCCGACCCGCCGACAGCGAAGCACGGGCACCGCGGCAGAGCCGACTGCACCGCCTGATGCGCTACATCCCCCTGATCGCCCCCGTCCTGCTGTGGGCCGTGCCCTGCTGGGTGCTCCTGTACACCGGCCAGCACTGGCCGCTGCCCGTCACAATGGCCGGCACCGCCCTGTTCGTCCTCGGCCTCATCGGTATGCCGCTCGCGATGATGCGCGGCCACGGCCGGCGCCAGCAGGACCGGGCGGCGATCGTCGGTGACACCCTGCTGGGCACCAGCTGGGTTCTGTTCACCTGGTCCGTGCTGCTCGGCGTGCTCCTGCGGCTCGCCCTGACCGTGGCCGGCGTCGGCGGGAGTCAGGAACGGGCCCGGATCGTCACCTGGGCCGTCCTCGGCGTGACCGCCGTACTGCTCGCCTGGGGGTACGCCGAAGCCCGCCGCGTGCCACGCGTGCGCCGACTCGACGTGCGACTCCCGAGACTGGGGGCCGGTTTGGACGGCACCCGCGTCGTCCTCATCACCGACACCCACTACGGCCCGATCGATCGCGCTCGCTGGTCGGCGCGGGTGTGCGAGACGGTGAACTCTCTGGAAGCCGACCTGGTCTGCCACACCGGCGACATCGCGGACGGCACGGCCGAACGCCGCCGCGCACAGGCCGCCCCTCTCGGTACCGTGCGGGCCACCCGGGCCCGGGTGTACGTCACCGGCAACCACGAGTACTACAGCGAGGCCCAGGGCTGGGTCGATCTCATGGACGAGCTGGGCTGGGAGCCGCTGCGCAACCGCCATCTGCTGCTCGAACGCGGAGGCGACACCCTCGTGGTCGCCGGCGTGGACGACGTCACCGCCGAGTCCTCCGGCCTGGTGGGCCACCGCGCCCACCTCGCCGGGGCCTTGGACGGCGCCGACCCCGACCTGCCCGTCCTGCTCTTGGCGCATCAGCCCAAGTTCATCGACCGGGCGGCAGCCGCCGGCATCGACCTCCAGCTCTCCGGCCACACCCACGGCGGCCAGATCTGGCCCTTCCACCACCTGGTCGGCCTCGACCAGCCCGCCCTCGCCGGCCTCAGCCACCACGGCACCCGTACCCTCCTCTACACCAGCCGCGGCACCGGCTTCTGGGGCCCGCCGTTCCGCGTCTTCGCCCCCAGCGAGATCACCCTGCTCGTGCTCCGCTCCCCGCACCTGCCCACCTCGCCTTGACCCGGGGCGGGCCGACACATCCGTTGGGAGCCGCCCACGGGCTGACGCGTGCGGCGGCAACAGCTGAGCAGGCTCGTCTCACCGAGGACAGGAGCCGGACCGATCCCGGCCGACGACTCGACGAGCCACACGTATCCACGCTTAACCAGGTCAGCGACGCGTGACCGCCTGTACTGCGCGGGTCTGGCCGTCGTGCTCGGCATCCTCGGTCTGCCGGGAGGATCGCCGGGCGCCCTCTTGCTGGGGCTTGCGTGCCAGACCCTCTCGGTGCTGGTGTTCTCGCTCTTCGGGGGAGTGGTCGCCGACCGCTTCCCACGGGCCCGGGTGATGGTCCCCCGGCAAAAGATCTCCGGCTGGCAGAAGACCTCCGCTCGAGATGACCTCCACCCGGCAGAAAGCCTCCACCCGGCAGAAAGCAGAGACCATGGCCATCGACCTCGCCGCCCTGCGGGCCCGCTTTCCCGCCCTCGCCACCGGGCTCGCCTTCTTCGACGGACCGGGCGGAACACAGACGCCCAGCCCCGTCGCGGACGCCATCGCCGCGACGCTGACCGGCCCCCTGTCCAACCGCGGAACCGTCAGCCCGTCGGAGCTCAACGCCGAGCGTGCCGTCGCGGGCTTCCGTGCCGCCTACGCCGATCTGCTGAACGTGCCCGCGAACGGCGTCGTCCACGGCCGCAGCGCCACGCAGCTGACGTACGACTTCTCCCGCCACCTGGCCATGACCTGGAACGCGGGCGACGAGATCGTCCTCAGCCGGCTCGACCACGACGCCAACGTCCGCCCATGGATCCAGGCCGCCGAGCGCGCCGGAGTGACGGTGCGCTGGATCGAGATCGCCCCGGAGACCGAGCTGGACCTCGACTCGTACGAGCGGGCGCTGACGCCCCGGACCCGGCTGGTCGCGGTCACGGCGGCCTCCAACGTGCTGGGCACCAAACCGCCCGTCCGCCGGATCGCCGACCGCGCCCATGAGGTCGGCGCCCTGGTGTACGTGGACGGCGTGCACTACGCCGCGCACCACCTCGTGGACGTGCCCGCCCTCGGGGCCGACATGTTCGTCTGCTCGCCGTACAAGTTCCTCGGACCGCACTGCGGGGTGCTCGCGGCGGCACCGGAGTTCCTCGCGACCCTGCGCCCGGACAAGCTCCTGCCGTCCCCCGACACGGTGCCCGAGCGTTTCGAGTTCGGCACGCTGCCGTACGAGATCCTGGCGGGTGCCACCGCCGCCGTCGACTTCCTCGCCGAGCTGGACCCCGGCACGGGGGCCTCGCGCAGGGAGCGCCTGACCCGCTCCCTGGAATCCCTGCACGCGCACGAACGGACACTGCGCGCACAGCTCCAGGAGGGTCTGGACCTTCTGGGCGACGCCATCACCGTGCACTCGAAGGCCGCCGACCGCACCCCGACGCTGCTGATGACCCTCGAAGGCCGCGACGCCCGCGAGGCCCAGGCACATCTGGCCGCGCGCGGTGTGGTGGCACCGGCGGGATCGTTCTACGCCCACGAACCCTTCACCGCGCTCAAGCTCGAAGGCCCCGCCCTGCGCGCGGGTCTGGCCCCCTACAACACCACCGACGACGTGGCCCGCTTCCTCGACGGGCTCGCCGACTTCCTCTGAACTCGTACGAACCGGCGTGGCGCCCCGCTGCCCACCGACGCGGTCACCACTTCTGTTCGCGCACCGCCGCGAGTCGACCTCGGCGAAGTAGCCGACGGCCGCGGCGAGTCCGCGACGGGGGGCAGGGGCCACCCGGTCGCCCGGCGGCGGCGTGTCGCGGTCGGCCACCTGGGCGTGCGGGGAGTCGCAGGCCGCACAGCACATGGCCACCGTGACATCCGGCTCGCCCCGTAGCAGGCGGGCACGGGTCCGAACGGGTCCCAGGCACGGCCGCCCCACACGGCGTGTGTGCCCCCATGGCGGAGAAGCCGAGCGGCACGGACGCGACCGAGGGCACGGCACCCTCGCCGGTGGCCACCGAGGCGGCTTCGCGGAACAGGCCCATCTCACCCGGCGGTTCACCCACACCTACGGCGTCATCCCGGCCGCCCAACCGCTCGGCGCCGCACGGGAAAACGCGGCAATTCCCGGTACGTAGGAAAATCAGCCCAATAGACCGTCCGGTGAGTGTGTACACGGAAATCAATGTTGCTCGGCAAGATCAAGAGCACTCTCATGAGTGAAACCAGCCGGGACGATTTGGTCTCTGTGGACATGACTCCACTACGGTGAGCGAAGAGCGGGTGCTGGACCCCATCGACGAGAAATCGACCCAGCAGGGAAATCGCCAATTGTGAAAAGGGGCGCTTCCGTCCGCCCAGTTGTGCTGCTCCGGTGTTCGCAGTGCCGGGGGTCCCCGTCATACGTGTACGTAGAGAGGATGGAGCACCATGCCACCCGTAGTACCGCCCTTCCTGGTCGGCCTCATCGCCGCGCCACTGGCCAAGCGTCTCCTCAAGCCGCTGATGCGCGGCGTCGTCAGGACGTCCGTGGGTCTCGTCCTCGAGGTGAAGAAGGCCACCCTCGAGGCCGGGGAGAACATCCACGACCTCGCGGCCGAGGTGGCCGCCGAGGTGGTGGCGGCGCAGATCCCCGCCGGTGAGGCCGAAGCCCGTCCGGGCGACGGTCAGCGGGCCGCCGAGAGCAGCGCCCCGAAGATGGAGAAGGACGAGGCCGCCGGCCGGGCCGACGGCGAGGCGAGGACTCCGAAGATCCGCACGACCGCCGGCGCCGGCAAGCCGCGCTGACGGTTCTTCCCAGCGGCCCGGGCCGCCATGCGGGCTCGGACGAATGCGCCCGAATGGCGGTCGGCCGCGGATCCGTCGGCCGTATTGATTTCTCCATACTTTCCGCTCTGTCGCGTTGAGCCATCGTGCTTGTCACGGTTTTTGCGACCTCCACAAAGGTGAACGTACACATGCCATCTCTGCTGGGTGCCGCAGCCGGTTATCGCTCCGCGGATTTGGACGTACGCCCGCGTTCGGTCATTCCGGGCCGCCAGCGCTGGGACGTCAAGCTGGTTCTCGGACGGCCACGGACGGCCGAGGTCCTCGCCGCGGTCCTGCGCCGCCTTCCCGGGATCACCGAGGCGCAGGCCAGCCCGGTCACCGGCGGGGTCCTCGTCCGGCACGACGCGCGGGTGAACACCGCGGACGTCGGCCGGCTCCTCCGCAGAGCCGTCACCCTGGTCGTGGAGGGTTCGGCCGGAGCCGGGCGTCCGGCCCCGGTACCGCCCGCCGCCGAACCGGCCCCGCTCGCGGATCACGGCGTCGTGACCCCCGTGCTCGCCGTCGGGGGCGGCGTGGCGGCCGGCATCGCCCTGGTCAAGGGGTCGGCGCTGAGCAAGCAGCTGGTGGCGCTGGGCGGAGTGGCGGCGGCGACCGCGGCCGTCGTCCGGAAGGCCTGGCACAGAACGGCCGACGCGACCCGGGAGCTGACCGGAACCGAAGCCGAACGACACCCCCTGGTGGAGATCGCCGGACCACACCGCCGGCGTCTCTACCGCGCCTCCGCGCTGTCGGTCGCCTGCCAGGTCTCGGAGATGGCGCTCGGCACCTTCCTGGGCTGGACCGCGCTGGTCCTCATCAACGGCGAGGCCGCACCCCTCGTCCGCTTCGGGCTGACCACCGCGTCCGCTCAACTCTGGGGCCTGGCAGGGCTCGTGGCCGCCGCCTGTGGCGCCGTGGCGGGCCTCTCGTACTCATCGAACCTCCAGTGGCGCCGGCTCGGCCAGGACATCGAGCACGAATGGCGCAAGCGGACGTACGCCCATGTGCAGCACCTCGAACTGCGGCACCTGGAGGGCGAGCGGACCACGCGGATCGCCGGCGCGCTCACCGACGACGTCCGCCAGCTGGGCGCCTTCTTCGCCTCCTCGGCGGGCGACGTGCTGCAACTGGGCGCCAGCCTGGCCCTCCTCGTGCCGCTGTTCCTGCTGCTGGCGCCGCAGATCGCCTGGATCGCGTTCCTGCCGATCCCGGTCATCGCCTGGCTGTCGTTCCACTACCAGGACAAGGTCGCGGCCGACTACGCCGTCTCCGGCGAGCACCGCGCGAGGCTGCACAGCCAGCTGGTGAACACGCTGGAGGCCGGTGCCACCGTCAAGAGCTTCTGCACCGAGGACTACGAGGCCGAGCGCATCGACCGGCTCAGCGGGTCGGTCCAGGAGAGCGACCACGAGACCGACCGGAGCACGATCAGCCACGGCGAGGTCGTCCGGGTCTGCACGACCAGCTCGATGGCCGGCACCCTGCTGATCGGCGGCCGGTCGGTGCTCAACGGCAGCCTGCGGTTCGAGGTGTTCAGCCCGCTGATCGGGCTGCCCCAGATGGTGCTGCTGCGGATGAACCGGCTCGGCGGCATCGTCGACCAGTACCAGCGCACGCTCAGCGCCTACGACCGAGTCCGGCGGCTGCGCGCCCTGCCCGCCGAGACCGACGGCACCGGCGGACCGCTCGACGTCGAGGACGTGCGCGGGGAGATCGTCCTCGACAACGTCTCCTTCGCCTACCCCGGCCGGCCGCCGGCGCTGGAGGACCTCTCGCTGACCATCCCCGCCGGGCAGGTCACCGCCCTCGTCGGCGCCACCGGCTCCGGCAAGACCACGATCGCCAAGCTGCTGATGCGCTTCCAGGACGCGGAGTTCGGCAGCGTGCTGCTCGACGGACGGGACGTGCGGGACATGCCGCGGCACGACCTGCGCCACGCGATCGGGTTCGTCGCCCAGGACCCCTTCCTGTTCGACGGCACCATCGGCGACAACATCCGCTACGGCAGTTTCGGCGCATCGGACGATGCCGTGGTCGAGGCGGCCATGATGGCCGAGGCACACACCTTCGTCGCGGCCCTGCCGGACGGCTACGACACCGTGATCGGCGAACGCGGCGCCGCCCTCTCGGGCGGTCAGCGGCAGCGGATCGCACTGGCGCGGGCGATCCTCAAGGACGCGCCGGTCGTGATCCTCGACGAGGCCACCTCCGCCGTGGACAACGAGACCGAGGCCGCCATTCAGCGCACGCTCCGTGTCTTCGCGGCCGAGCGGACCATGGTGATCATCGCCCACCGGCTCTCCACGGTCCGCCACGCCGACCGGATCTACGTCATGGACAAGGGCGGAGTCGTGGCCGAGCAGGGCACCCACGACGAACTCCTCGCCCAGCACGGACTCTACGCATCCCTCTGGCAACTCCAGGCCGGCGAACTCGCCGCCTGACCGCAGCTGCCGCGCCACCCGACCGCCGACCGCGTGACGTACCGCGGTCGGCGCGTCCCGGCGCGCCCGGCGACCACGCTGCCCACACTTCTGGAGGTACCCCCATGTCCCGTCGCGACGGCGACGTCCTTCCCCTGACGGCGGCCCAGCGTGAGATCTGGCTCGCCGAGCAACGCGCGCGGACAGCGCTCGACGCCTACCGCATCGGCGACTACCTGGAGGTCCACGGCCCGGTCGACGCGGAGCTCCTCGAGACCGCGATGCGCCGGGTGGTCGACGAGACCGACGCGCTGCACGTGAGTTTCGTCGACGACGGGCAGGAGCCGCGGCAGGTCGTCCGCGGGACATGGGACTGGGAACCCGGTCTGCTCGACCTGGGCTCGGAGCCCGACCCACGCGCGGCGGCGCTGGCGTGGATGGCCCGGGACCGGATGCGTCCGCTGGACCTCGCGCGTGACCCGCTCTTCAGCTTGGCGCTGATCAGCCTCTCACCGGTGCACCACCTCGTGTACCAGAACTACCACCACCTGGTGATGGACGGGTTCGGCCTCTCCCTCGTCCGACGGCGGATCAGGCGGATGTACGCGGCGCTCGCCGCGGGCGACCGGGTCCCGCCGTCGCCGTTCGGTTCTCTCGACCAGCTGATCCGCAGCGACGCCGACTACCGCGCCTCGGCGCAGTTCACCTCCGATCGGTCGCATTGGACGGCGCGGTTCGCCGACCGGCCGGAACCGACTCACCTCACCGGCCGGGATCCGCGCGGCGGGAGCGGACCGCGCCCCTCGGTGGAACCGGCGGTGCTCCGGGTGGAGACGCTGCGAGCGGCGGCGGCGCAGACCGAAGTCCACTGGTCCCGCCCGCTGATCGCGGCGGCGGCTCTCTACGCACACCGGCTCACCGGGGACCGGGACGTGCTGATCGCCTTCCCCGTCACCGGGCGCGAGGGCGCCGAACGCGCCCTGATGTCCACGCCGGGCACGGTGGCGAACGTGGTGCCCCTGCGCCTGCCGGTGCGCCCGGAAACGCGGTGGCACGACCTCGTCACCGAGGTGGCACGGGAGGCCGACGGGGCCCTCGCCCACCAGCGCTACCGCAGCGAGGACCTGTTCCGGGACCTCGGCGTTCCCGGGTCCCCCGGGGCGGCGTTCCCGCTCGTCGTCAACATCCTCGTCTTCGACTCCGCGTCGAGCTTCGCCGGGCACCCCGCCACGCTGCACTACCTGCTCCCGGAACCGGCCACCGGGCTGGCCCTCTGGGTCGTGGGCCGACGGGGGGACGAGGAACTCCGGATCGAACTCAAGGGCGCGCCCCAGACCTGGAGCCAGGACGAGCTCGCCGTCCACCAACGGCGGCTGATCGCGCTGCTGGACGCCGTCGCGGGCTGCGCCCCGCAGGAGCCGGTCGGCCGGATCGGTCTGCTCGCCGCGGACGAGGAGGGTGAGCTGCTGGCGCTGGGCGCCGGCCCGGTGGCCGAGGCCCCGGCCGAGAGCCTGCCGGAAGTGTTCCGGGCCCAGGTGCGGGCGACGCCGGAGGCGGTCGCCGTGGTGGCGCCGGACGCGTCCTTGACCTATGCGGAGCTGGACGCGCGGGCGAACCGGCTGGCACACGCCCTGATCGCCCGCGGGGCGGGGCCGGAGCGCCTGGTCGCGGTCGCCCTGCCCCGCTCGGCGGAACTCGTGGTGGCGATCCTCGCGGTGCTCAAGACCGGCGCCGCCTACGTCCCGGTCGACCCGGAATACCCTGCCGCCCGGATCGGGTACATGCTCGACGACGCCCGGCCGGTCCTGACGGTGACCGACACCCGCACCCGGGAGCGGCTCGGTGAGACCGGTCCCGCCGGGTGGCTGGTGGTCGACGATCCGGAGACCGCAGCGATGGTCGCGGACTGCCCGGCAGCGGACCCGGAGGTGGCCGTCGCCCCGGAGCATCCGGCCTACGTCATCTACACCTCCGGCTCCACCGGGCGCCCCAAGGGTGTGGCGGCGACCCACGGCGGCCTGCTCAACCTGTTCGCCGATCAGCAGCAGACCCTGTTCCCGCCCCTGCTCGCGGACCGGCAGCGGCTGCGGGTGGCCCTGACCACGTCGGTCTCCTTCGACGCGGCCTGGAACCAGGTGCTCAGCCTGTTCGCGGGCCACGAGCTGCACGTCCTCGACCAGGCGACCTGGACCGACCCGGACGCCTTCGTCGACTACGCCAGGCGCCGCCGGCTCGACTTCGTCGAGGCCACCCCGTCGTACCTCCGGGTTCTGGTCGCGCACGGGATGCTGGACGACCCGCAGTGGCGTCCGGCGATGGTCGCGGCGGGTGGGGAGGCCCTCCCGGAGCAGCTGTGGGACCGGCTGCGCGCGGCCGACGGGGTGTCCTGCCTGAACTTCTACGGTCCGTCCGAGTGCACGGTGAACTCGGTCGTCGCACCGCTGGCCTCGAGCCCGCGTCCGGTGATCGGCCGGCCGGTCGGGAACACCCGGCTGTATGTGCTGGACGGCGCGTTGCAGCCCATGCCGCCTGGAGCGGTGGGTGAGCTGTACATCGCGGGCGCGGGCCTGGCCCGGGGCTACCTGAACCGGCCTGGTCCGACCGCCGGCCGTTTCCTGGCCGATCCCTTCGGTCCGGCGGGCTCCCGGATGTACCGCACCGGCGACCTGGTGCGGTGGGACCCGGACGGGAACCTGGAGTTCCTCGGCCGCACCGACGACCAGGTCAAGGTCCGCGGCTTCCGGATCGAACTCGGCGAGATCGAGGCCGTCCTCGTCGAGCACCCGCAGGTCGCGCAGGCCGCCGTTCTGGCGCGTACCGAGGAGGACACCCGGCTGGTCGCCTGGTTCGTGCCGGTGCCCGGTGCCACGGTGGCCGTGCCCACGCTGCGCGAGCACCTGCGCGAGCGGCTGCCGGAGTACATGGTGCCGGCCGCGTACGTGATGCTGGACGCGCTGCCGCTGACGCCGAACCGGAAGCTCGACCGGCGGGCCCTTCCGGCCCCCGAGCGGGCCGCGGCCGCCCCGGGCCGGGCTCCGCGCACCGCGACCGAACACGTGCTGGCCGGGCTGTTCGCCGAGGTGCTCGGGGTGGCCGAGGCCGGACCTGACGACAGCTTCTTCGACCTCGGCGGGCATTCGCTGCTCGCCACCCGGCTGGTCGCCAGGGCACGGTCGGTGCTGGGCGTCGAGCTGAGGCTGGGTGACCTGTTCGACGCGCCGACCGTGGCGGAGCTGGCGGCGGTGGTGGACGGCGCGGGCCGGGCACGGCCCGCACCGGGGCGGCGCGAGCGGCCCGAGGCGGTCCCGCTGTCCTTCGCGCAGCGCCGGCTGTGGTTCCTGCACCGCATGGAGGGCCCGAGCGCCACGTACAACATCCCGCTGGCGCTCCGTCTCTCCGGCGACCTGGACGAGCGGGCCCTGGAAGCCGCCCTCGCGGACGTGGTCGAGCGCCACGAGAGTCTGCGCACCGTCTTCCCGGTGGTCGACGAGGTGCCGTGCCAGCGGGTGCTGGACCTCGACGCGGCACGGCCCCGACTGCGGGTGACCGAGGTCGGCGAGGACGACCTGCCGGACCGGCTGGCAAAGGCGGCCCGGCACGGCTTCGAGCTCTCCGGGGAACCGCCGCTGCACGCCGAACTGTTCCGGCTGGCCGCCGAGGAGCACGTGCTGCTGCTGGTGGTGCACCACATCGCCGGTGACGGCTGGTCGATGGGGCCGCTCTCACGGGACCTGGCGACCGCGTACGCGGCCCGTTCCGAAGGGGCGAAGCCGGAGTGGCCCGCGCTGCCGGTCCAGTACGCCGACTACGCCCTCTGGCAGCGGGAGCTGCTCGGCGAAGGCTCCGACCCCGACAGCCTGCTGAGCGCTCAACTGGGCTACTGGAGGGAGCGGTTGGCTGACCTGCCCGAGCAGGTCGAGCTGCCGTTCGACCGGCCCAGACCGGCGGTGACGTCCCACCGGGGCGCCCACCTGCCGGTGCGGATCGACGCCGAACTGCACCGGGGCCTGCGCGCGCTCGCCCGGGACGGCGGGGCGAGCCTCTTCATGGTGCTCCAGGCCGGGCTCGCCGCCCTGCTCGGCAAGCTCGGCGCGGGCACCGACGTGCCCGTGGGCACGCCGATCGCCGGACGCACCGACGAGGCCGTGGACGACCTGGTCGGCTTCTTCGTCAACACCCTGGTGCTGCGGACCGACCTCTCCGGGAACCCGTCGTTCAGCGAACTGCTGGGCCGCGTGCGCGCCGACGCGCTGGCCGCGTACGCGCATCAGGACGTGCCGTTCGAGCACCTCGTGGAGGCACTGAACCCGACCCGGTCGCTGGCGCACCACCCCTTGTTCCAGACCATGCTCGCGTTGCAGAACGCGCCGCTCGGCACGTTCGAGCTGCCGCGGCTGCGCGTGGCGGCCGACCTCGTCCACACCGGGACGGCCAAGTGCGACCTGACGTTCATGCTGACCGAACGGCCCGGCACCGACGGGCTGTCGGGCCTGGTGGAGTACAGCACCGACCTGTTCGACGCGGCCACCGTGGAGGGGATCACCGAGCGGTGGCTGCGGCTGCTGCGTGCCGTGGTGGCCGACCCCGGCCGGCGGATCGGCCAGGTGGACGTGCTGTCCGCCGACGAACTCCGCGCGCTGCTGCCGGCCGCCGCCGGCCGGGACGGGGAGTCGCCGGCGGTCGACGGCCGGAGCGGGGACTCGCCGGCCGCCGCCGGCCGGAGCGGGGAACTGCCGGGAGGCTGCATCACCGCGCTCTTCGAGCGGCAGGTGCGGGCGAACCCGGCGGTGGTCGCCGTGGTGAGCGGCGAGGACACGCTGACCTACGGCGAGCTGAACGCCCGGGCCAACCGGCTCGCGCACGCGCTGATCGCCCGGGGTGTGGGGCCGGAGCAGCTCGTGGCGCTGGCCCTGCCGCGCTCGGCCGAGCTGGTGGTGGCGGTCCTGGCGGTCCTCAAGGCGGGCGCCGCCTACGTTCCGGTGGACCCCCGCTACCCCGCCGCCCGGATCGCCTACCTGCTTCGGGACGCCCGGCCGTCGCTGCTCGTGACGACGGGCCGGACCGGCGGACCGCCGGACACGGAGCCGGTGGACCGGCTCCTGCTGGACGCCGCCGACCTGGACGGGCTGCCGGACACCGACCCGGAGATCCCCCTCGATCCGGGACACCCCGCCTACGTCATCTACACCTCCGGGTCCACCGGCGACCCCAAGGGTGTCGTGGTCCCGCACCGGAACGTGGTGCGGCTGTTCGCCACCACCGAGGAACTGTTCGGCTTCTGCGCCGAGGACGTCTGGACGCTCTTCCACTCCTACGCCTTCGACTTCTCGGTGTGGGAGCTGTGGGGCCCGCTGCTGCACGGCGGCCGTCTGGTGGTCGTGGACCACGAGACCAGCCGCTCGCCCCACCTGTTCCTGAAGCTCCTCGCCCGTGAGCGGGTGACGGTGCTCAACCAGACGCCGTCCGCCTTCTACCAGCTGATGCAGGCCGACGAGGAGGCGCCGGAGACCGGCCGTTCGCTCGCCCTGCGCACCGTGGTGTTCGGCGGCGAGGCACTGGAGCACGCCCGGCTGGCGAGCTGGTACGAGCGGCACCCGGACGACGCGCCGCTGCTGGTCAACATGTACGGCATCACCGAGACCACAGTGCACGTCACGTACGCGGCGCTCGGCCGGTCCGGCACCGCCGCCGGCCAGGTCGGCACGGCCCTCCCGGACCTGCGCACGTATGTGCTGGACGCCCACCTGCGGCCGGTGCCCCCGGGCGTGCCCGGCGAGCTGTACGTCGCGGGCGCCGGGCTGGCGCGCGGCTACCTGAACCGGCCCGGGCTGACCGCCGGGCGCTTCGTGGCCGACCCGTTCGGGCCGGCCGGTGCGCGCATGTACCGCAGCGGCGACGTCGTGCGCCGGAGTGCGGACGGCAGCCTGCGGTTCGTGGGCCGGGCCGACGACCAGGTGAAGGTCCGGGGCTTCCGGATCGAACTCGGCGAGATCGAGGTGGCGCTCGCCGCGCACCCCGGTGTCGCCCAGGTCGCCGTCCTCGCGCGGCGGGACCGCGCCGACGACACCCGGCTGGTCGCGTACCTGGTGGCCGCCCCGGGTGTCGCCCTGCGCCCGGCCGAGCTGCGCGAACACCTGCGGGAGCGGCTGCCGGAGTACATGGTGCCGGCCGCGTTCGTCACCCTGGACAGCCTGCCGCTGACCGCCAACGGCAAGCTGGACCGGCGTGCCCTGCCCGCACCCGACCTCGCTCCGGCGCACACCGGCCGCGCGCCGCGTACGCCGCAGGAGCAGATCCTGTGCGAGCTGTTCGCCGAGGTCCTCGGAGTGGCCGAGGTTGGTGTCGAGGACAACTTCTTCGACCTGGGCGGGCATTCACTGCTGGCGACCCGTCTGGCCGCCCGGGTCCGCGCGACCCTGGGCGTGGAACTCGAGCTGCGCACCCTGTTCGAGACCCCGACCCCGGCCGGAGTGGCCTGCGCCCTGGCGGGTGCCCGCCGGGCACAGACGGCACTGGTGCCCCACCCACGGCCCGAGCGGACGCCGTTGTCGTTCGCGCAGCGGCGGCTGTGGTTCCTGCACCAGCTGGAGGGGGCCGGCGCCAACTACCACATCTCCCTGGCGTGGCGCCTGTCCGGGAACCTGGACCGGCGGGCCCTGGAGACCGCCCTGGCGGACGTGGCGGCCCGGCACGAGAGCCTGCGTACCGTCTTCCCCGCGGTGGACGGGGTCCCGTACCAGCACGTGCTGGACGGCGAGGCGGGCCGCCCGCGGCTGGACGTGAGCCGGACCGCCGAGGACGCGCTGCCGGGCATGCTGGCGGCCGCGAAGGCCCGCCCGTTCGACCTGGCGGTCGATCTCCCGCTGCGCGTCGGGCTGTTCGAGCTGGCGCCGGAGGAGCACGTGCTCCAGGTGGTGCTCCACCACATCGCGGGTGACGGCTGGTCGCTGGGCCCGTTCGCGCGGGACCTGACCGCCGCCTACGCGGCGCGCTGCCGCGGCGAGGAGCCGCCGTGGTCGATGCTGCCGGTCCAGTACGCCGACTACACCCTGTGGCAGCACGAGCTGCTCGGCGACGCGGCCGACCGGGACAGCCTGCTGGCCCGCCAAGCCGGCTACTGGAAGCGGCAGCTGGCCGGCCTGCCGGAGCAGCTCCGGCTGCCCACCGACCGGCCCCGGCCGGCGGTCGCCTCGTACCAGGGCGGCTTCGTGCGGGCCGGGCTGGACGCAAAGCTGCACCGCGGCCTGCGCGAGCTGGCCCGCGCCCACGGCACCAGTCTGTTCATGGTGCTCCAGGCCGGACTGGCGGCGCTGCTGAGCAAGCTGGGCGCGGGCGACGACATCCCGGTCGGCAGCCCGGTCGCGGGCCGGACCGACCAGGCGCTGGACGAGCTGGTCGGCTACTTCGTCAACACCCTGGTGTTCCGCACCGACACCTCGGGCGATCCGACGTTCACCGAGCTGCTCGGCCGGGTGCGGGACACCTCGCTGGCGGGGTACGCCCACCAGGACCTGCCGTTCGAGTATCTGGTCGAGGCCCTCAACCCGGTGCGGTCGCTGGCCCACCACCCGCTGTTCCAGATCATGCTGGTGCTGCAGAACGCGCCCCGGGCCGATCTCGCCCCGCCCGGGCTGCGCGTCGGCGAGGTGGAGCTGATCACGACCGAGTCCAAGTTCGACCTGGTCTTCTCGCTGTCCGAGCGGCACAGCGGGGACGGCCGCCCGGACGGGATCGACGTGTCCGTCCAGTTCGCGAGCGATCTGTATGATCCGGCCACCGTCGACACGCTGATCGCGCGCTGGGTGCGGCTGCTGAGGGCGGCCGTCGCCGACCCGCGGCAGCGGCTCGGCCGAGTCGATCTGCTGTCCCCCGAGGAGCGCCGCGAGCTGCTGCCCGCCGTCGGGGACGGAGCGGTCACCGGGAGCGTGCCGGAGGCCTTCGCGGCCCAGGTGGCGGCCACCCCGGAAGGCGTTGCCCTGGCCGCCGGGGAGGTGGAACTGACGTACCGCCAGGTGGATGCATGGGCCAACCGGTTCGCGCACGCACTGATCGCTCGCGGAGTGGGTGCCGAGCAGGTCGTGGCAGTGGCCCTGCCGCGGTCGGTGGAGTTCGTGGTGGCCGTCCTGGGCGTCCTGAAGGCGGGAGCCGCCTATCTGCCGGTGGATCCGGGGTACCCCGAGTCGCGGATCGCGTTCATGCTGGAGGACGCGCTGCCGAGCGTGGTGGTCGACGACCCGGCGATGGTGGCCGACGTGTCGCAGTGGCCGGAGACCGATCCGGCCGTGGCCGTGGACTCCCGGCACGCCGCGTACGTGATCTACACGTCGGGTTCGACGGGCCGGCCCAAGGGCGTGGTGGTGAGCCACGCGGGCCTGCGGGGCATGGCGGCGGTGCAGGCCGAGCGGCTCCTCATCGACGCGGGCAGCCGGGTGCTCCAGTTCTCCTCGCCGAGCTTCGACGTCTCGCTGTGGGACATCCTCGGCGCTCTGCTCACCGGTGCGGCGCTGGTGCCGGCACCCGCGACGGAGCCGGTCGCGGCGCTGACCGACCCGAGCCTCGGGCTCACCCACGCGACGGCGCCGCCGTCCGTGCTGGCGGCGCTCTCGCCGGACGCGGTGGCCGTGCCGACGCTGACGGTGGCGGGTGAGGCGTGCCCGCAGGAGCTGGTGTCGCGCTGGGCGCCGGGGCGCCGCATGATCAACGCGTACGGTCCGACGGAGACGACGGTGATCGCGACGATCAGCGAGCCGCTGTCGCCGGGGTCCGGCGTGCCGCCGATCGGCCGTGCCGTCGCCGGTTTCCGGGCGTATGTGCTGGACCAGCGGCTGGACCTGGTGCCGCCGGGCGTGACCGGGGAGCTGTACCTCGCCGGACCGGGCGTGGCACGGGGCTACCTGAACCGGCCGGCGCTGACCGCCGGGCGGTTCGTGGCCTGCCCGTTCGGCGCGGCGGGTGAGCGCATGTACCGCACCGGGGACCTGGTGCGCCGGCGCTCCGACGGCCAGCTGGAATACCTCGGCCGTGCCGACGACCAGGTGAAGGTCCGCGGCTTCCGGATCGAACTCGGCGAGATCGAGACGGCGCTGGCCGAGCACCCGCAGGTGGGTCAGGTCGCGGTGATCGCCCGGAAGGACCATGCGGAGGACACCCGCCTGGTCGCGTACCTGGTGCCCGTCGACGGCGCCGCGCTCCGGCCGGAGGACCTGCGCGACCACCTGCGCGAGTGGCTGCCGGACTACATGGTGCCCGCCGCGTTCGTCACCCTCGGCGCCCTGCCGTTGACGACCAACGGCAAGCTCGACCGGCACGCCCTGCCCGAGCCCGAGTTCACCGGATCGCGGGCCGGCAGGGTGCCGCACACCCCGCAGGAGCAGGTGCTGGCCGGGCTGTTCGCCGAGGTACTGGGCCTGACGCAGGTCGGCGCCGACGACAGCTTCTTCGACCTGGGCGGGCACTCCCTGCTGGCCACCCGGCTGGTGGCCCGGGTCCGGGCGACCCTGGGCGTCGAGCTGCCGCTGCACACCCTGTTCCGCACCCCGACGGTGGCCGGGCTGGCCGCCGCTCTGAGCGGCGCCGGCCGAGCCAGGCTCGCCCTCGGGCGGGCGGAGCGGCCCGAGCGGGTGCCGCTGTCGTCCGCGCAGCGGCGACTGTGGTTCCTGCACCAGCTGGAGGGCGCAGAGCCGATCTACAACATGCCGCTGGCGTGGCGGCTCCGCGGACCGCTGGACCGGGTGGCCCTGGAGAAGGCGCTCGCCGACGTCGTCGACCGGCACGAGAGCCTGCGGACGGTCTTCCCGGCGGCGGACGGCGTGCCGTTCCAGCGGGTGCTGGCCCCCGGGTCGGTACGGCCGAGGCTGCGGGCCGTTCCTGCCGACGGGACGGACCTGCCGGAGCTGCTGGCGGCGGCCGCCGCGCGCGGGTTCGACCTCGCGACCGAACCGCCGCTGCGTGCCGAGCTGTTCGAGGTGGCACCGGACGAGCATGTGCTGCTGCTGGTGGTCCATCACATCGCCGGTGACGGCTGGTCACTGAACCCGTTGTCGTCCGACCTGGCCACCGCGTACACGGCGCGCTGCCGGGGCGGGGAACCGCGGTGGGCGCCGCTGCCCGTCCAGTACGCCGACTACGCCCTGTGGCAGCACGAGCTGCTCGGTGACGCGGCGGGCCGGGACAGCCTGTCCGCCCGGCAGACGGCCTACTGGACGCGGACGCTGGCGGACCTGCCGGAGCAGATCCGGCTGCCCGCCGACCGCCACCGCCCGCCCGTTCCCTCCTACTCCGGCGGCCACCTGCCGGTCGAGCTGGACGCCGGACTGCACGCCGGGCTCATTCGGCTGGGCCGGGAGCACGGGGCCAGCGCCTACATGGTGCTGCAGGCCGCCCTGGCGGCACTGCTGGACAAGCTCGGCGCGGGGACGGACATCCCGGTCGGCAGCCTGATCGCCGGCCGGACCGACCAGGCCCTGGACGACCTCGTCGGGTTCTTCGTCAACACCCTGGTGCTGCGGACCGACACCTCGGGCGATCCGACCTTCGCCGAGCTGCTGGGGCGGGTCCGGGAGCACGCGCTGGCCGCGTACGCGCACCAGGACCTGCCGTTCGAGCACCTGGTGGAGGCGCTCAATCCGGCCCGGTCGCTCGCCCGCCAGCCCCTGTTCCAGGTGCTGCTCGCGTTGCAGAACGTGCCCCGCACCGAGTTCGCCCTGCCCGGGCTGAGCGCCGAGATCGTACTCGTGCGGACGCCCACGGCGATGTTCGACCTTTCCATCCACCTGCTGGAGCGCGGCGGCACCGGCGGGCCGGCCGAGGGCATCGTCGGGCGGGTCGAGTACAGCACCGACCTGTTCGACCGGTCCACGGTGGAGACGCTGGTCGCCCGGTGGCTGCGCCTGCTGACGGCGGTGGTCGCCGACCCGGACCGGCCGCTGAGCCGGATCGACGTCCTCACCGCCGAGGAGCGGCACGAGCTGCTGGTCACGCGCAACGACACCGCGTGCCCGGCTCCCGAGGCCGGCCTGCCGGCCCTGTTCGAGGCCCGGGTGCGGGCGACCCCGGACGCGCCGGCGGTGGTGTTCGAGGACACCGCACTCACCTACCGCGAGCTGAACCGCAGGGCCAACCGCCTGGCGCACGCGCTGATCGCGCGCGGGGTCGGCCCGGAGCAGGTCGTCGCGCTGCGGCTGCCGCGCTCCCCCGAGCTGGTGGTCGCCGTCCTCGCGGTCCTCAAGACGGGTGCGGCCTACCTTCCGGTCGACCCGGAGTACCCGGCCGCCCGCATCGCGTACATGCTCCAGGACGCACGACCGGCCGTGGTCCTCGACGACCTCGCGGCCGTCACACCGGACGGGGAGCGGCCCGAGCACGATCCGGCCGTCGCCGTGGACCCGCGGCACCCGGCCTACGTCATCTACACCTCGGGCTCCACCGGCCGGCCCAAGGCCGTGGTGATGCCCGCCGCCGGGCTGCTGAACCTGCTGGCGTGGCACCACGGATCCGTCGGCGGCGAACCCGGCACGCGCACCGCCCAGTTCACCGCGATCAGCTTCGACGTCTCGGTGCAGGAGACACTCTCCGCACTGCTGTACGGCAAGACCCTCGTGGTGCCGACCGAGGAGCAGCGGCGCAGTGCCGAGCTGTTCGCCCGCTGGCTGGACCGGCACCGGGTCGAGGAACTGTTCGCGCCCAACCTGGTGGTCGAGGCGCTGGCCGAGGCCGCCGAGGAGGCCGGGCTCGGGCTGCCGCACCTGCGGCTGGTCGCGCAGGCCGGGGAGGCGATGCGCCTCGGCGGTCCCGTGCGCCGCTTTCAGGAACGCCGGCCGGGCCGGGCGCTGCACAACCACTACGGCCCCGCCGAGACCCATGTGATCACCGCCTACCCGCTGCCGGCCGACCCCGCCGACTGCCCGCTGCCGGTGCCGATCGGCCGGCCGATCGCCAACTGCCGGGTATACGTGCTGGATGCGGCGCTGCGGCCGGTCGCCCCGGGCGTGCCGGGCGAGCTGTACCTCGCCGGGGCGGGGCTCGCCCGCGGGTACCTGAACCGGCCCGGGCTCACCGCCACACGGTTCGTCGCCGACCCGTACGGTCCGGCCGGTACGCGCATGTACCGCACCGGTGACCTGGTCCGCTGGCGCGCCGACGGGGAGCTTGAGTTCGGAGGCCGTACGGACCACCAGGTGAAGGTCCGCGGGTTCCGGGTCGAGCCGGGCGAGATCGAGGCCGAGCTGTCCGCGCACCCGGGGGTCGCCCAGGTCGCGGTGCTCGCCCGGGTGGACCGTCCGGGCGAGACCCGGATCGTCGCGTACGTGGTGCCCACGGCCGGGACCGGCGCGACGGCCACGGCCCGGGCTGGTGACATGCCCACAGCCGGCGCCAGTGCGACAGCCGTGGCCGGGACGGGTGTGACGGCCGCGGCCCTGGCGGCGTACCTGGGCGACCGGGTGCCGGACCACCTGGTGCCGTCGGCGTTCGTGCTGCTGGACGCGCTGCCGCTGACGCCGAACGGGAAGCTCGACCGGGCGGCGCTGCCCGCGCCCGGACCGGGTACCGCCGGGAGCGGCCGTGCGCCGCGCACGCCGCAGGAGCAGATCCTGTGCGAGCTGTTCGCCGAGGTGCTGGGCGTGCAGCGGGTCGGGGCCGACGACGACTTCTTCGACCTGGGCGGGCACTCCCTGCTCGCCACCCGGCTGGTCTCGCGGGTCCGGGCGACCCTCGGCGTCGAGCTGGAACTGCGCAGCCTGTTCCGGACGCCGACGCCCGCCGGGCTCGCGGCCGGGCTGCACGACGCCGGCACCGCGCGGCAGGCCCTGGTGCCCCAGCCCCGCCGCGAGCCCATGCCGCTGTCGTTCGCGCAGCGCCGGCTCTGGTTCCTCCAGCAACTGGGGACACCGAGCGCCACCTACCACATGCCGCTCGCCCTGCGGCTGTCCGGCGACCTCGACCGGGCCGCGCTGCATGCCGCGCTCGCCGACGTGGTCGCCCGGCACGAGACCCTGCGCACGGTCTTCCCGCACACCGCCGGCGTTCCGCACCAGCGGGTGCTGGACGCCGCCGACGTCACCGTCCCGCTGGCGGTGCGCGCGGCCCGCGAGGCGGAGGTTACGGCCCTGCTGCGCGAGGCGGCGGAGCGGGCCTTCGACCTGACGTCGGAACTGCCGTTGCGGGCCGAGCTGTTCACCCTCGCGCCGCGGGAGCACGTGCTGCTGTTGGTGCTGCATCACATCGCCGCCGACGGCTGGTCCATGGGCCCGCTGGCCCGCGACCTCGCCACGGCCTACGCCGCCCGGCGGGGCGGTACGGCTCCCGAATGGCCGCCGCTGCCGGTGACGTACGGCGACTACACGCTGTGGCAGCACGAGATCCTCGGCGACGAGCACGACACGGACAGTGTGTTCGCGCGCCAGGTCGCCCACTGGACCGAGGCCCTGGCCGGGCTGCCCGACCAGCTGCACCTGCCCGCCGACCGGCCCCGTCCCGCCGCCATGTCGTACCGCGGCGATCTGCTGGACGTCCGGATCGACGCCGGA
>NZ_JAERRH010000060.1 GCF_016741855.1 Streptomyces musisoli
GAGCTGAGGTCAACGGTGCGGACCCGTGCCCCCGGTGCGGGTCAGAGCAATTCTGAGATGGCCTTCACCCCCGCCCTAAAGGGCGGAGCACTGGCCAAGATCAAAGGTAGAGCTGCTCACCGGACCACGCCATGGTGGCCTTGCCGGTCACCGGCTCCTCGAAGGTGCCTGACGCTTTCCCGTCGTCGGTGACGGTCAGCTCGGCCCGGGTGACGGGCTTACCGCCGGACGGGGCGTAGGCCGCGGACAGGTGGATGCCGGGCAGCTCGTTCAGGGCGGTGGCGGCCGCGGTGCCGTGGGCCGCGGCAACGGCCGACGAATCTGCCACCGGCCCACCGGAACCCCCGGCGGAGTCGTCCGGACTGCCGGACGAGGAGATGGCGGTCAGGACGACCACCAGGACGACGCCCACGGCGGCCACCGACAACAAGGTCTTCTGCTTGCCCGTGGCCCTCTGCCAGGCAGAGGGCCGTACGGGTGCGGCGGGCGGACCGGCGGGCGGCGGCGGGATCGTCGGCGGCGGTGGCCCCTTCGGTGGCGTCTGCTGCCCGGACTCGCCATCAGACTGACGATCGTCCACGCTTCCCCCTCAACTAGTTGTTGGCGGCTGCTTGAGCCCGGCGACGTTAGGGCACCAGCTCTCGCAGCCACGGCCCCCGTTTCGCCTTGTTCCCGAAGGGGTTGACCAGGCCGCCGGGGGAAGGACCACCCCGTCGGTGACCGATCAAAGTCTGGGCTGCAGGTGGGACGGATGCAAGGCCAGTACTAGAATATTTCTCTAGAAACTTGTTCCAGCAGGTTCTATGGTGGGGTCATGAACTCGACACCGACAGCCGTTGTCACGGGTGGCAACCGCGGGATTGGATACGCCGTCGCACAGGAGCTGGTGCGCCAGGGTTACCGGGTCGTCCTCCTGGCGCGCGACCGGCAGCGCGGTGAGACGGCCCGCTCGGCCCTGGGGGCCCGGAGTGGTTCGGACGTCGCCCTCGTTGTCGGTGATCTCTCCGAGCTCTCCGGGGTCCGCTCCGCAGCGCAAACGCTGCTCGCCTGCTGCCCTCGCATCGATGTGCTCATCCACAATGCCGGCATCTGGCCCAGCCGCCTGGTCCGCGGCAAGCATGGTCTTGAGCATGCCTTCGTCACCAACCACCTTGCTCCGTTCGCCCTTAACCACCTCCTGGAGCCTCGACTGCTGTCCTCCCGGGCACGTGTTGTGCAGGTCAGTGCCGGGCTGTACGTCAAGGGACGTGTAGACCTGGAGCACACGCCCACGGGTGCCGACTTCCACCCGCTGCGCACCTACGCGGATACCAAGCTGTGCAACCTGCTCCTGGTTCCCTTGTTCGCGCAACGCTGGAGCACGGCGGGGGTACGCATCAACGCTGTGCATCCCGGGGTGGTGCGCACGCAGTTGGGCGACCGTGCCGGCGTGCCCGGTTACCTGCTCAAGGCGATGAAACTGCTGTGGAAGCCGCCACGAACCGCAGCGGCTCCCATCGTCCGGCTGGCTCAGGGCGAAGCCGCCTCGGACGTCACCGGACGGTACTTCCACAGCGGCAGGGAGACGCCGTTGGCTCCCATGGCGCGCGACGTCGCGCTGGCGCAGCAGGTCTGGGCGCAGGCGCTGGAGCTGACCGGCCTGTCACCGGTCGTGCCGCCGTGCGGAGCGCCCGGTGTCGCCTAAGCAGCCGCGCGGCGAGGAGACCGCGCGGCGCCTGCTTGCCGCCGCACTGGAGGTCCACGAACACAAGGGACCCGAAGGCTTCACGGTGCAGGCCGTGACCTCCACCAGCGGAATCAGCCTGGGCAGCCTCTACCACCACTTCGGCAGCTTCGACGGACTCGCCGCCGCGCTTTACGCCCGATGCATGGCCGACCTACTCGATGCGCTGATCGCCTCGCTCGAGCGGACGAGGACCGCCCGCACCGGGGTGCGTGCGGTGGTCGTCGCCTACCTGCGGTTCGCCGAGGAACAACCTGCCAAGGCCCGATTCATCCACGCCTCGTCTTACGCAGGTTTCCTGCCCGCCCACACTGCAGCCATCGCCGCGGCCAAGGCCCCCCGCATCGAACGCCTCCAGTCCTGGGCACGGCCGCATGCTGAAACCGGACACATCGTCGACCTTCCCGACCCGCTCACGGAGATGCTCCTCATCGGCCCCGTAGCAGAAACCGCCCGACGCTGGCTGGCAGGCGACCCCACCATCGACCTCAAGCAGGCCTCCCGTGTCCTGCCGGAACGCATCTGGCAGTCCCTCCGAGGTCCACAAGAATGACCACCCAATCTCATCGCGCCGGTTCGCCGGCGGGAGGGCCGGAAGTGTTCGGGGAGGCGTAGCAGTGCGAGATCAGCTCCTCGGGGGGCGTTACCGGTTGGTGCGACAGCTCGGCGAGGGCGGTATGGGGCAAGTATGGGAGGCGCAGGACGAGACGCTGGGCCGGCCCGTCGCAGTCAAGGTGATCTCCCTGCTCGCCGGCGGTGGAAGCCTCGGCGACGAGGCCCGCGCCAGATTCCTGCGCGAGGCACGGATCACCGCCCAACTGCAGCACCCCAACATCGTGACCATCCACGACCTCGGAGAGACCGGCACGGGAAACGAACGGGTCCCGTTCCTGGTGATGGAACTCGTCCGAGGCGAGGGCCTGGATGCAATGCTGCGCCGAGGCGCCGTCACCCTGCCGGACGCGGCCCGATGGGGCGCGCAGATAGGTGATGCCCTTGCTGATGCGCACAACGCCGGAATCATGCACCGGGACATCAAGCCGTCCAACATCCTCATCACGCTGTCCGGCAACGTGAAGGTCCTCGACTTCGGCATTGCGAGAGCGGCCGACCCCTACGCGACCGCGGACCGACTCACCCAAACCGGCTTCATCGTGGGCACTCCCCCGTACATGGCGCCCGAGCAAGCACGCGGCTTCCCGGAACCGCGCAGCGACCTGTACGCGCTCGGCTGCCTCCTCTTCGAGCTGATCACAGGCCAACTGCCGTTCCAGGCCCCCGACACCGTCGGCTACCTCACGGCACACCTCACCCAGGAACCCCCCGCCCCCAGCTCGGTGTCCACGAAAATCCCACTCGCCTGGGACAACCTCGTATTGACCCTGCTGCACAAGGACCCCGATCAGCGGTACCCGAACGCCACCGACCTCTCCCAGGCGCTACGACAACTCGAACGCGCACAAGAGCCCGAACCACCAGCAGGCCACGAAGCCCGCAACATCCTGGTGGCCAGGATGGCCCGCGCTATGAGTGCGTCACTCGCGCGCCGGGCGGCCCTCTCTCAGGACGCAGGCGGGAATGGCGCCGTCCAGATAACACAATCGCAGGTGCAGACGATGGTCCAGATGCCGCCCACCGCGCCGCTCGCTTCCAGCCTCCCCCCATGGCCGGACACGGCATCGACGCATACCCCGGCACGCCGTGGCCGCGCGACACAGTTCGGCCTCCCGGTATGCCTATGGTTGTTGCTCACCTTGCTGGCCGGCGCCTCGCCGCAGATCGGGGTTCCGGTCGCCCTGGCGGTCACCTGGGTGTTGACGGCAGTACTCACACCGCGCTCCAGAAGCCTGACGCGCGGGACGGGATACGCGGCCGCGGCGGCCATCGCTGTGGACCTCGTAATGATTGTGATCTATGCCCGGGGTCATTTGGGCCTCTC
>NZ_JAERRH010000061.1 GCF_016741855.1 Streptomyces musisoli
CCTGACCAGCGGAAACACAGCCATCAAGACCGGAAAGACAACAACCACTTAATGACCGAGTCGAGCTGCACATGTTGGCGTCGGTCCTTGCCCCAATGCGTGCCTGTATATCCGTCGACGACTGTCGGCCGCGGCGGCGGGCGTGCCGACCGGACAAGCGCGTGCGCCTGCCGCACCCTGGCGGCCATGCCCTCGCGTTGGGGGGCTCGTCGTCGACCGGAGCAAGCCGCAACCGCTAGCCGCTCGCTGCCTGCCCCGCTACATGGGACAGGTGCACGCTTTCCAACTGTGTTGGTGGGCTCTGGGGGCGTCGAACGGGGCCGTTCACCTGCGTTCATCGGCGGTCGGTCCTGGGATCGGCTACCGCCTTCGGTCCCGTCTGAACGGCCGTGAACGGGGCTGAATGAGACGGAAAATGAGACGGACGGTGGGGCCGGGCTCGCTAAGGGCTGTCCCGTAAATGATCTCCCAGCCGATGAGAGCGCGGGAGATCGCTGCGGGGGCTCGCCCACCTGACCGGCGAGGGCGAGGTTGTGCAGGCGGGCGATACCAAGCATGGCGTAGTGAACACCGTCGCCCTTCAGCCGGCAGTCGCGCAGGATCTTCCAGTTCTTCATACGGGCGAAGACGTGCTCGACACGGGCACGGACCCGGCGATGTGAGGTGTTGTGCTCCTCCTTCCAAGCCGGAAGTTCCGCCTGCCCCTTCGCGCGCCGGTGCGGGATGACCAGGCCAGTGCCCCGATAGCCGCCATCGCCAATCACCGTGGTCCTACCGACGGCTGCCTTGGCATCGGACAGTTCCCACGCCTTGCAGTCGTTGCGGTTGCCTGGCAGGGGTTGGCCGACCACCACGACCAGCCGCGTGTCCGCGTCGATGACGACCTGGTGGTTGGTGGAGTACCGATAGTTCTTCGACTGCTCGGCGACCCTGTGATCACGGGTCGGCACGAGCGTGCCGTCCACGATCAGGACGGCGTCCTTGCGGAACCGCCGGCGCGGCTGGAGTGCGAGCAGCGGACCGAGTTGGTCGATGATGCGGTTTCCCGCAGGTTTCGAGATCCCGAACAGCGGGGCCAGCTGGCGCAGCGTCAGGTTCGTCCGCCAGTACGCGGCAACCAGCAGCACCCGGTCCTCCAGCGACAGGCTCCAGGGCCGGCCCCGCCGCACCTCATCGACACCTTGGCGGCGCAGCGCGGTCACCAGCTTGGTGAAACAGCGCGAGCTCACCCCGGTGAACGGGGCTATCCAAGAGGGCTCCGACGCCGTGATCACACCAGCCACACCAAGATCATCTCACTTGTGGCCACCGCCCGTTGTAGCATCACGCGCCGCAAGGACGGGACGGCTGATGGTCGGCCGCCCCTACGGCACACCAACCCCGGCGGAAGGCACATGCGTGGAGACAACGGAGCGGCGCTCCCCGGCGGGAAAGAACGCCGAGTACAGCGCGGCCGCCTGGCTGATCGGATGGGTTGTCTTTCTGGGGTCCGGGTGCATGGCCTCGTTGCTGTTGATCAGTACCTGGGCGAACTGCGACATCGGCGCCAACGGCTCCTACCAACTCGTTGTATGGGTGGTCGCGTCGATCGGCGTGGCGACCGTGTCCACCGTGCTGTGGGCGGTGATGCGCAAGATAACGGGTCGCCGACGCCTCTTGTTGCCAATGGTGTTGACGATCCTTGCCAGTGCGATGCTGCTCTGGCCGGAGCTGGCAGTGTGGTACGTGTCACCCGGCCACCCGGACAGCATGTGCGAACCGGGCGGCACGCCCGTGGGGTGGCCCAATTGGCTGCCTTTGTGAGGCGGGCCTCAAGTAGAGCGGCCAGAAATCGGCTAACGAGGCTATCGGCGACGGCGCCAACAACGTGATCACACCTGTCACGGCAAGTCCATCTCACCTGTGACCAGGAGTTATGGGACAGCCCTTAGCTTGATCTTTAACGACTGGCGTCGAATGGTGCCTCGAACTTGATCACTCGGTTCGGTAACCGCCGTACGTCAAAGCGGCCTTCGCCTGAACATGTGCTCCGACCAAGGAACACACACATCCAGTACGAAGGCCGTGAGGATGAGTCTGCTGCATCGCGATGCCCGGCAGGAGGCATTGGCTGAACTGGCATGCTTCCGAGGCGAGTTCTACTCCTGCCTCACCGCTCGTTCGGATGCGTTGTTCGAGCTGGCTGAAGCTGTTCTGTGCGGCGACGGGCCAGTGAGATCGCTGGCCGAGCTGTCGCTGGTCGGTGAACACCGCCGCGGTCATGGCGGGCTCTACGCCGCCGTCGCCCGTGGCCGGGTCGATACCGGCCGGCTGCGGCGGGCCCTGGCCGCGGTGCCACTACCTCGGGCTGCTGACGGCCGACTGGTTCTGGCCATCGACATCACCCGCTGGCTACGCCCCGATGCCCACACCTCACCGCAGCGGATCCTGTGTCACACCTACGGCCGGGGAAAGGACCAGCACATCCCTGTCCCCGGCTGGCCGTACTCGATCATCTGCGCGCTCGAGCCCGGGTCGCAGTTCCTGGACCGCCCCTTTGGACGCGCTTCGCCTGGCCCCCGGGGACGACACGGCCACCGTCACCGCCCGGCAGCTGCGTGACATGCTCCACCGGCTGATCACCGCTGGGCAATGGCAGGAGGGCGACCCCGACGTCCTCGTCGTCGCGCACGCCGGATACGACGCACCCCGCCTTGCGTTCCTCCTCAAAGATCTCCCGGTCCAGGTGCTCGCCCGGATGCGCTCAGACCGAGTCCTGCGCCGGGCTGTCCCACCCCGCCAGTCACACACGATGGGCCGCCCACCCCGGCACGGCGGTGAATTCGTCTTCGGCCAGCCCGACACCTGGGGCGTCCCGGACACCGAAACGGTCACCGACACACGCCTTTGCGGCACCGCCAGGGCCCGCTCCTGGGACCGGCTGCACCCCAGGCTCACCCACCGCTCCTCCTGGGCAGCCGCCGACGGCACCCACCCGGTCGTCGAAGGCACGGTGATCCGCCTGGACATCGGCCACCTGCCCAGCGGAGCAACACCGAAGCCGGTCTGGATTGGTGGTCCGGCACCGG
Organism: Streptomyces musisoli; assembly: GCF_016741855.1. GTDB lineage: Bacteria > Actinomycetota > Actinomycetes > Streptomycetales > Streptomycetaceae > Streptomyces > Streptomyces musisoli. The sequence continues at coordinate 3,069 of NZ_JAERRH010000061.1, forward strand.
CGCCACCCCGGCAGACGCCGACCGTCTTTGGCAGGCATACCTGCGGCGCTTCGACATCGAGCACACCTTCCGCCTGTTCAAACAGACCCTCGGCTGGACCTCCCCAAAGATCCGCACGTCCGAGGCCGCCGACCGCTGGACCTGGCTCATCCTCGCCGCCTACACCCAACTCCGCCTCGCCCGCACCCTCGCAGCCGACCGACGCCGTCCCTGGGAGCAACCCAGCTCTCCAGACAGGCTCACTCCCGCCCGCGTCCGCCGCGACTTCCGGCACATCCGCCCACAGACCACCTGCCCGGCCAGAGCACCAAAACCCACCCGCCCCGGCCCCGGGCGACCAGCGGGCCGAAAGAACACCCATCCCGCACCCCGCCACGACGTGCACACACCCAAGAAGACACCACCAGCAGAACGACAAAAGAAGAGGTCAACCACCCCAATGCCCCGCCGCACAGGTTAAAGATCAAGCTAGCTCGTCGCGGGCGTGCTCGACCTGCTCGCGCAGCTCTTCCAGGGTCGGTGCGGGCCCGTCGCCCTGCGGCTGGTGGCTCATCGGTGAA
>NZ_JAERRH010000062.1 GCF_016741855.1 Streptomyces musisoli
CTTAGCCCGGGGAGCGGAAGTCAACTGCCGGTGAGAACGATTCCCGACTCGACGGACACCTTCGCATCGTGCGGATCGTCCGGCCCGAGATGCGTGGCCGCATCGCGCTCGCCTGGCGGGCCAGCGGCCCTTCGAGCCCCGCGGCCCGGATTCTCCTCGACCGCCTACGTGAAACCATCCCCAACCCTCACAACTCCTAGCGTCGGTCTCTCTGGTGAGTTGGTCTCAGTTGGTCGGATGTGTCTGTCCGATCAGTGATCAGTGATCAGTGATGCGATGGGGAGCGGATCGAGCCGCTGGTGCCGGCCGATCCGGTCCGTGGACGGGCGATGAGCCGACCACCGTCGCACCCTTGAGGTGCACGGTGAGCGGGGGCTGTCCGGGACGGCTCCGACGCCGTGATCACACCGGGCACAGGAAAAGAACGTCTCGCGTGACCAGCGACTACAGGACGACCTCTAGTTGATGATCTCGGCGCGGTCGTCCAGACGGATTGCGGCCAGCCTGTCCCGCCACATCTGGAGAGCTTCGGGTGTCAGTCGCGTCCAGTCGGTGACCTCGCCAACGATCCGGAGCGGTTCCCTGCTGCGATAGGAGCGGGTGGGGTTGCCAGGGAACTTCCGGTCGGTGACGTTGGGATCGTTCTCGAACTTCCCGGTCGGTTCGACGACATACACGCGCGGGGTTCCCTCGCCGGCGGCGAGTTCGGCGGCGAGTCCCGCGCCGTCGCGCAACGCGGTGAAGTAGATGTGGTTCATCACGATTTCGGGCCGGTAGTTGGAACGGAAACCGGCGGTGAGGTGATCTCCGACCTGCAGCTCGGCCTTTGTACCGTGAAAGAACGGTCCCTCGTCCAACACCTGGTCCATCGCCCGAGGTTATCGCAGCAACTGTCGTGACGCCGAGCGGTACACGGATCGGCAACCGGCGGCTCTCCACCTCCCGGGCCGGGCTCGGCTCAAAATGCTGCCCACCCCGACGCACCGCGGGCCGCATCGGATCCCTGGTCTTCTGCCAGGGGTGCCGCCCGCGAAGCGCAGGTTCAGGGTGAGTGCCTGGGCGGCCTGGCCGCGGCGGCGCAGATGACAGCGAGCTGGACGACGGGCTCGAGCAGGGCGGCCCGGACAGCCGAGCAGCTGCGCCGGTGCGCGCCCCCTGCCCCACCACCGAGCGCGACGAAGCAGGATCAGCAGGCACGGTCCTGGCCGGGCCCACTTCGTGCACCGCGCCTGTCATCATGGGACTGGAGGCGGGGACGGCTGTGTCGACTGGCGACTTCGGTCAGCAGTACTTCTTCTTCACCAGGTAGGCCATGCTCTTCTTGCTCACCCGCTCGCCGCAGCGCACGGCGCCGTCTATCGCGGCACCGTAGCTCCTCGCCCGGCCGTGGGCCTGCTGGATCCACTTGGTCCCGCCGTCGCACCGGTACCCGACCCAGTACCCCGAGGCCTTGAGCCTGCCGAGGTAGAAGAAGTACCGGCCCTTCTTCGTCAATGTGTCGGAGACACTGACGCTTCGCGTCGTGGTGTGGCCCTTCTCATGCACGTAGCTGCCGTTGACGTGTGCATCCAAGCTGATCAGGATCCCCTTTACTCCGAACCCTCCGGAAGCCCCTGAGTCGACGCTGCGCCCGGAAGTCAGCGTCTTCGAGTGCTCGAGAGTCTTCGTGATCGTGCGGCTGCCGCCCGTGTACTCCTTCTCGTACCCCTTCACCTTGTGGGTGAGCACCCGGGTCCGACTCGTGGTGACCCAGTCCACCCTGTGACTTCCCGGGTCGCAGATCAGCGGTCCCGCGTTCGCCGTGGTCGCCGGCACGAGAGCCAGCAACGATGCGGTCATCCCCACTGCGGCAGCCGCCGCGGCCAGGCTGTTCCTCACTGCTCATCCCTCCTTGTTGTCACGCTTGTCCGTTGCCGCCTCAAAGCGTGCGATCCCCGGCTGCTCCCCCGGGTCGTCCGGGGGGGGGCAGTTCCGAGGTGCCTAGGTGCCTCAGGCGGTTGGTGTCATCCTCCGGGTCGCGGATGCGGACATGTTGACGCACAGTCCACGCCTGTTTGACGATCTGTCCGCACTCAGTCCGTTGCGAGATCGCCGCCGGCTTCGTGGAGCAGGGCACAGCGACGGTAGTCGCGGGGCGACATGCCGTAGGCCGAGCGGAACGCGCGTGTGAAGACCGCATGGTGCTCGAAGCCCGATCGCACGGCGACGAGATGTACGGGGACGTCGCTCCGGGCGGGGTCGGCGAGCTGTTCGCGGGCGCGCTCCAGACGCAGGTGGCGGATGAGGCCGGCCACCGTGGTTCCGCTGTCCTGGAACAGCCGGTGGAGATGGCTGGTCGAGATGTGGTGCGCGGCGGCGATGGTGGCCGGCGTCAGATCGGGGTCGTGCAGGTGGTTGCGGATGAACGCCTGGACACGCAAGGTCAGGGTCCGCCTCCGGGACTCCGCGGGCAGGCAGTCCATGGCGTCGAGCGCGTTCGCGAACACGGCCGCGAGCAGGTCGACAACGATCGTCTCCAGCCGGGGCACGTCGGCGGCGGTGTACGAACGGGTATCGTCCGTCAGGGTGGTGAGGAAGGCCGCCAGCAGGGCCCCGACGCCCTCCTGTCCCGTCATCCGGTGACCGATCACCCGGTCGAGATCGTCCGAGGACAGGGGCAGGCGTGCTCGGGGCACGTCGACGCTCACGGCGTCCACGACTTCCCCCTGAGGGCCCATGAGGATCTCGAAGGGTCGGGAGGAGTCGTTGGTACGGAGCTCGTACGGGCCGTACAGGGCGTCCGGGCCGCCCACCCGGAAACCTACGGCGCCCCTGGTGATCAGCGAGAGATGGACCACTTCCGGGTCGGAGTGGCGGATGAGCCGCGGTGTCCTCCTGATGGTCTGAGGCGACCAGGCCGAGGACCACACGAGGGCGCCTCCCAGTTGGACGACACGCTGCTGTGCGCGGAAGTCGGAGTCGGGACGGCAGGCCAGGTCCACGGGCGCGTGTATCTGGGACAACTTCTCCCGCCACGCGTCGACCCGGTCGGTCACCGATAAGTCCTCGGTCCTGAACACTGTTTCGATCATCGCTTCTGCCCCCGTCGCAACGTGATGACAACCGGGCCCTGGCGGCCCAGGGCACACCACCAGCATGCCAACGGGCGACGCGGCAGCAAGAGTTGCCCTGCCTGGTGGCCCGCGTACGGTGTGGCGGACTGGTTGTGTGGCGACCACCGGCGCCGTGTGCTCGGTGAGTTCGCCCCCGGCAGCACCGTGGACGGCACCATCGTGGAGAAGAGTTTCCCGGGCCGGTGAAGGTCCTGGGCGAGGGCGTCGACACCGCGCATGCGACTGCGTCCATTTCGCCGGTGTCCGCGGCTCCGTGCCCGACCTCGTCCAGGACGTCGCGGGCTGCGCATGCGGCCGGGTGACGGCAAGGTCGCATCCCTGGAAGGCCGGATCGTGATCGCGTTTCGAGCTGGTGAGAAAAGGTTTTGAGGCAGGCGGCGCCCCGC
>NZ_JAERRH010000063.1 GCF_016741855.1 Streptomyces musisoli
ATCGAGGTGGGCGACCGCGAATCCATCTACGCCCGCCCGCGCCACCCCTACACCCACGCCCTGCTCTCCGCCGTCCCCGAGGTGACCCTGGTGGAGGAGGAGGCGCCGCAGCGCGAACGCATCCGCCTCGCCGGCGACGTTCCGTCCCCCATCTCACCGCCCTCCGGCTGCCGCTTCCGCACCCGGTGCTGGAAGGCGCAGGACAAGTGCGCGGCCGAGGAGCCGCCGCTGATCCGGCTCTCCGGCAACCGGGACGGCCACCTGACGGCCTGCCACTTCCCGGAGGAGCCCACGATCGAGGCCCGCGACGAGGACATCGTGCTGGATCCGGCCCTGGCGGCGCTGGAGGAGGGGAACCCGGGGGCCCCGTAGACCGGGTGACGGGACGATTGGGGGTGCGGTGCCCGTCCGTGCCCCCGCTCGTACACCGTCACCCGCCGGCCGCGGACCCGTCTGTCCGCCACCGCGGTGAAGTGCTGCCGCAGCACCGCGGTCTTCGCCCTGTCCCGCTCCGCCGACACCGGCGGGGCCACCTCCGGCGCGTCGGTGACCAGCAGGATGCGCCGCTGCGCCAGCATCGCCGCCCGTATCCGGTCCGGAGCGGCCTCCTCACCCCTCAGCGTCCCGGACTCCACGGGGCCCCTCACCAGCGCGATGTCGCGCAGGCCGGCGAAGTCGTCGGGGGAGACCTGAGAGGTGTCGCGCCGGTCCGCCGGCACGAAGACCACCGCGTCCCCGGTCCGCTTCAGCTCCCGGACGTCCGCGGCCACCGCCAGGACGTCGTCCACCCGGCTGGCCGGGGACCGCTTGGCCAGCGACTGGGGCAGCAGCGCCACCACCGCCAGCGCGGTCACCACCGGAACGATCCATGCGCAGGCGCGCGGGAACCGCGGGCGCGCCGACCGCACCGCCGCCCCCAGCGCCGCGCCGATCAGCAGCGCCAGACCCAGCATGCTGAACAGGATGTAGCGGTCCAGGAAAAGGGGTTGGACCAGGGAGACGGCGATGAGCGAGAGCTGCGGCACCGCCAGGAGGGGCAGTCCGACGGCCGCCGTCGAGGACCGGCCCGCGCCCGGCCGGTCCAGGACGGCCCCGATTGCGCCGAGTGCCAGCAGGACGGCGGGGCCGATCGTCATGTGCCAGGTCAGCGGCGGGATCCAGGCCACCTGGTGGGCCTGGGTCCGGCTGAACAGGATCAGGGGCAGCGCGCCGGCGACCGCCGCCGTCGCGGCCACCGCCCAGCGCAGCCCCGCCGCCCGCCCGGCCTTCGTCCACAGCAGGGTCGTCAGGTGTGCGGGCAGGATGAGCAGCGACAGCCAGTTCAGCAGCGCGCACACCAGGACGGTGCCCCCGTACGCCGCCCAGCGCGCGGCACGGCCCCCCTCCTCGAGGAGGGTGACGAGGAGCAGGGTGGAGATCCCGGCGCCCGCGGACACGAGTGCGTACGGGCGGCCGTCCTGGAGGGAGAACTGCACGGCCGGAAGCAGCCCGAAGGCCAGTCCCGCCGCCACACCGGCCGGGACGCCGGCCAGCCGCCGGCCGACGGCCGTGACGCAGCCCGCCGCCACCGCCATGGCCAGCACGGAGGGCAGCCGAAGGGTCGTGGTGCTCGCGCCGAAGCACGAGAACAGGACGTGCATCAGCAGGTAGTAGAGCCCGTGCACGGCGTCGACCTGCCCCAGCAGGTGCCAGATCTCGGGGACGGACCGCTGGGCCGCCATCCAGGTCGCGGCCTCGTCGCGCCACACACTCCGCTGCCGGGACAGGCCCCACAGGCCCAGAGCGAGGGTCCACGCGACCGGGATCAGCCAGACGGGCAGGCGGCACCGGCGGACGGATGCGGGTAAGGACATGGCGAGGCGTGGACCTTGGGGTGAGGGGGGCGCGTGAAGGGCGTGCGGAACACGACGGCCCTCCCGGGCCTCGCACGCGTGTGCGGAAAACCTACGCCACGACGAGAAGCGTCAACCAGTGATCACACGCATGATCACAATCACGCACGCGGTGCGGAACCCCGGCCCCCGCTATGCCTTCCGCGCCACCGTGATGATCTCGGGGGAGCACGGGCCGAGCGGCCCCCGTTCCCAGTCCCCGTACTGCTCGACGACCCTCAGACCGGCCTCCCCGAGGAATCCCTCCAGCGTCTGGGCGTCCAGGAAACGCAGGACGCTGTGACTGACCCGTGGGGCGGGCCACTGGGGACCGGTGTAGGTCTCGGTGAAGTGCAACCGGTCGCCGTGCGGTCCGCCGCCCTGCACCTCGTGCCAGACCCGCACGGAGGTGCCGTCGGCGTCGGTGGCCCGGTGGATCCGGTCCGGGGTCCACCGTTCCCAGGCGCGGGCGTCCGGGTTCCGGGTCTCGAACACGAACCGTCCCCCGTCCCGGAGGGCGGCGTGGACGGCGCGCAGACAGACCCGGATCTCCTCGTCCGTCACCAGTTCCTGGAAGGCGTGCCCGGTCATGACGGCGAGGTCGAACTCCCCCCGCCACCGCCGCACCCGCACGTCGCCGAGCACCCACTCGATGTCGGGCCGCGCACGGCGCGCCTGGACGAGCATGGCGGCCGCCGGATCGAGGCCCATCAGCCGCCCCCGGTGCCCCTCGGCGCGGGCCCGCCGCAGCAACTGCCCGGTGCCGCAGCCGATGTCCAGCACGGACCCGGCTCTGTGCAGCAGACCGAGGTAGAAGTCGTCACCCGGTCCCCAGGGGTTGAGGCTGTCGTACAGTGCGGCGAGCGAGAGATCGGCAAAGACGTGATCCACCACCGCGGCAGTCTGACACACGATGCTGAACGGCGCGTCAGGAACGGGCCACTTCCCAAGGACCTCACAACATGGGGGAGTTGAGGCCGTGCCCGGACATGGAGGAGGGCCCGTGCCTGGGGAGGCGCGGGCCCTCGTCCCCCGGACCGGACGTTCAGGGCTCGGGTCAATGGGCCGGTGAAAGTCCGCTCCACAAGGGGGCGGCTGACGGAAAGGGGTGTGTCAGGCCGCCGCCTCGGGGTCCTTGGAAAGGCGCGGAGCGGGGACGGTGTCCGCCGTCTCCGGGTAGTGGCAGGCCGTCAGGTGACCCGGCTTGTTGCCCTCCACCTGCACCAGCGGCGGCGCCTCCGTCGCGCACTTCTCGGTCGCCTTCCAGCACCGGGTGCGGAAGCGGCAGCCGGAGGGCGGGTTGATCGGCGACGGCACGTCACCGGTCAGCCGGATGCGCTCACGCGGCTCCTCGTCCACCGTGGCCTCGGGCACGGCGGACAGCAGGGCCCGCGTGTAGGGGTGGCGCGGGTTGCCGTACAGGTCGTCGCGATCGGCGATCTCGAC
>NZ_JAERRH010000064.1 GCF_016741855.1 Streptomyces musisoli
AGGTCATCTCATTTGGCTGAGTAGGCTGTCGGCTGTGGTGGGGATCATTGAGCGGCTGGTGCCGGACGAGCTGTGGGAACTGTTCCAGAGGGTCGCGCCGGAGGCGCCATCGCGGCCTCAAGGTGGCGGCCGGCGCCGGCACGGCGACCGTGAGGTGCTGGCGGCGATTGTGTTCGTGGCGACGTCGGGCTGCACGTGGCAGCAGCTGCCGAAGTCGTCGTTCGGACCGTCCGGAGCGACAGCTCACCGACGGTTCACCGAATGGACGAAGGCTCGCGTGTGGGCCAAGCTGCACCGCCTGGTCCTCGTGTCGGCGTACACGTGAACGTGCAGAGCCGCGTACGGATGAACGTGCAGAGTTCTTGACGTGTTGAGAGCCGGTGCCCGGCACTCTGCTGTCTGTCTCGTTCAGGCGGTGGAGGGGGTCGGTCGTGGTCCTGGATCCGGAGCGGTGGCTGGAGCTTCGGCGGTTTCGCGGCCTGGTGGAGTCCGGTGCGATGAGCCTGTCGGAGGTCGCCAAGGAGACCGGGCTGAACTGGCGGACAGTCAGCAAGTACCTGTCTGCCGAGGGGCCGACGTCGCCCCCGCGCCGGTCCCCGAACGGGCGATCGCGGGCGAGGGTGATCGACGAGTTCGCACCGCTGATCGACTCGATGCTGCGGGCTGAGATTCTGATGAAGGCCGCAGTGATCCATGAGCGGCTGGTCGGCGAGTACGGGTTCACTGGCAACTACCAGCGGACCAAGCTCTACGTTCAGGAGGCTCGTCCCAGGATCGCCGAGGAACTCGGCATCACGCCGAAGGAACTGGCGGGCATGCACCGCCGCTTCGAGGTCATCCCGGGCGCCCAGGCCCAGGTCGACTGGGGCAATGAGGGCAAGGTCCTCGCCCACATGGGCATCCCGAAGGTCTACTCGTTCCACATGACCTTGTCGTACTCCCGCGACCCGTTCTGCTGCTTCACCACCAGTCAAGACCTGCAGACCTTCTTCGACTGCCATCGTCGGGCATTTGCGCACTACGGCGGGGTCCCGACGACGATCGTCTACGACCGGACCAAGACCGTCGTCCGTCGGCACGTCGCCCCTGGCGAAGCGGTGCCTCTGCATCCGGAGGCGGTCGGGTTCGCCGGCCACTACGACTTCGACATCGACGTCCTGGCCGCCTACCGGCCCACCGGCAAGGGCCGCGTCGAACGCCAGGTGCTGATCGTCCGCGACCACGTCCTGTCCGGCCGCGCCTTCTCCTCGCTCGAGGAGATGGATGCCGCCTTCGCGGCCTGGGTGCCACGGCGGCGTTCGCAGATCCACAAGACCCATCGGGAAGTGATCGGTGAACGAGCCGCCCGGGACCACGCGGCCCTCAGGCCGTTGCCGCCGACCCCGTATCTGGTGGCCGAGCGGCACTTGCGGCCGGTCGGCAAGGACTGCCTCGTCGCCTTCGGCGGGAACCTCTACTCGGTGCCGGCCCGACGGGTCCGACCCCGGCAGCTGGTGGAGATCCGGGCCACGAAGTCGCAGGTCGTGCTGCACTCCACCGCACCCGATATCAGTGGGGAGACGCTGCTGGCGATGCATCCGCGAGCGGTCGGCCGCGGGGTCCGTGTCGTCGAGGAAGCCCACTGGGACGGCTTGCCCACCGGCAAAGGACGCAGGACGACCACCGGCGATGACACACCTCGGCCTCGCCGGCAGCCACAGGGCGAGGAGGTCGGTCCGCTGCAGGCCCTGCTGAACCGGGCCGCAGCCACCCGGATCGAGGTCGGCCGCCGACCGCTGTCGGTCTATGACGAGCTGACCGGAACCCGTCCCTTCACCACCCACCCGAGCACGAAGGAATCGTCTTGAGCGAGCTGACCGGCAACCGCATCCGCAGCACGGCCGGCAAGCTCGGCCTGCCCCATCTGGCGGAGACCATCAACGAGTTCACCCGACGGGCCGACGAGGGAAAGCTCGGCTACCTCGACTTCCTGGACCTCGTGCTGTCTGAAGAACTTGCAGTCCGCGATGACCGACGCTTCCGCCAGGGACTTCGGCTCTCCAAGCTGCCGCACCACAAGACACTGGAGGAATACGACTTCTCATTCCAGCCCGACCTCGATCCGCGCAAGGTCAAAGACCTCGCGACCCTCTCCTTCGTCGAGGCCAAGGCCAACGCGGCCCTGCTCGGGCCGCCCGGGGTCGGCAAGACACATATCGCCGTCGCGCTCGCGGTCGCCGCCTGCAGGGCCGGCTACTCGATCTACTTCACCAGCCTCGACGACATGGTCCGCAACCTCAAGGCCGCCGAAGAGACAGGACGTCTGACCAGCAAACTCGGCACCTACCTGCGGCCGGGTGTCCTCGTGGTCGATGAAGTCGGCTATCAGCCCCTCGAGCGAGCCGAGGCAAACCTGGTCTTCCAGGTGATCTCGAAGCGCTACGAGAAGGGCTCAATCATCCTTACCTCGAACAAGACCTTCAGCGAATGGGGACAGGTCTTCGGCGACGAAGTCCTCGCCACCGCCATCCTCGACCGCCTCCTGCACCACTGCGACGTGATCTCCATCAACGGTCCCAGCTACCGGCTGAAGAACCGACTCAAGGCCATCGAGCGCGAAACCGAAGTCGCCTGACAGCTATGCACGTTCATCCGTACGCAGTCCTGCACTTCAACTCGTACTCCGACACCTCGACGAACTCGGAGCCCGCGAAGACCTGGACTGGTCTCGCTGCGCGATCGATTCGGTGAGTATGAGGGCCCTGAAGAAGGGGAGCTGACAGGTCCGAATCCTTCGACCGGGGCAAGTACGGCTCGAAGATCCACGTGATCACCGAGCGGACCGGTCTGCCCCTGTCTGTCAGCATATCCGGTGCCAACGTCCACGACAGCCAGGCCGGCGAGGTCCCCGTAGGCGTAAGCCCGGCAAACTGCACGCCGACAAGGGTTACGACTACTCTCACCTGCGGCGATGGGTATCCCAGCGGGGTATCCGGCACCGCATAGCCCGCAAGGGAGTCGAGACCTCGCAGCGGCTCGGTCGGCACCGCTGGACCATCGAGCGCACGATGGCCTGGCTCGCTGGGTGCCGTCGTCTCCATCGTCGCTACGAGCGCAAGGCTGAGCACTTCCTCGCCTTCACGAGCCTCGCATGCACCCTCATCTGCTACCGCAGACTTACCAAATGAGATGACGTCTAAGGCTTGCGCCCGGGTCCTGGGCCCCGGGCCTGGCACCGCCCCGCCGCCACCGGCTCCTCCCCCTTTCCCGGTGGGCCTCGGCCCTGG
>NZ_JAERRH010000065.1 GCF_016741855.1 Streptomyces musisoli
CCAGGCCGCATTCCACGATGTGATCGTGCGGCACGAGAGTCTGCGGACGCTCTTCCCTGAGAACTCCCTCGGCGAGCCCTACCAGCACATCCTTTCCCCCGACGCACCTGAGCTTCCCGGTCTCGAACCGGAGGACGTCACGTCCGCCGAGTCGGTCGAGCGCCTCGCGGCCCTCGTGGGCGCCGGCTTCGACCTGACCACCGACGCACCGCTCCGCGCACGGCTGTGGGCGATGAGTGATGCGACGCATGTCCTCGTCGTGGTGCTCCACCACATCGCGGGTGACGGCTGGTCGATGGCGCCGCTGGCGCGGGACATAGCCACCGCGTACGCGGCACGCACCGAGGGACGCGTTCCGGACTGGGAGCCGCTGCCCGTCCAGTACGCCGACTTCAGCCTCTGGCAGCGCGATCTGCTGGGCAGCGAGGACGATCCGGAGAGCCTGGGCTCGCGCCAGCTCGCCCACTGGGCCGCGGCTCTGGACGGGGCCCCCGATGAACTGGAGCTGCCGACGGACCGGCCGCGTCCTGCCGTGGCGTCCCATCGCGGCGACGCCGTGCCCTTCGAGGTGGACGCGCAGACGCACGCCCGCCTCGCCGCGTTGGCGCGGGAGTCGGGTGCGAGCGTGTTCATGGTGCTCCAGGCGGCCTTCGCCACGCTCCTGTCCCGTTTGGGTGCGGGGACGGACATTCCGATCGGTTCGCCGGTCGCGGGCCGTACCGACGAGGCGTTGGACGATCTGGTGGGGTTCTTCGTGAACACGCTGGTGTTGCGCACGGACCTGTCCGGTGATCCCACGTTCCGTGAGCTGATCGGGCGGGTGCGGGAGACGGACCTGGCGGCCTACGCGCACCAGGACGTGCCCTTCGAGCACCTGGTCGAGGTACTCAACCCGACGCGGTCCCTGTCCCGCCACCCGCTCTTCCAGGTCATGCTCGCCCTCCAGAACAACGACCAGGCCGACCTGAGCCTGCCCGGCCTCACCGTGTCGGCCGGAGTCGACGAGGCGGCCCGTGTGTCAGCCGCCCGCTTCGACCTCACCGTCAACGTCGGCGAGCGTCACACGTGCAACGGCGGGGCGGCCGGGCTGTCCGGCGTCTTCGAGTACGCGACCGACCTGTTCGACCGGATCACCGTGGAAGGTATGGCCGAGCGATTCGATCTGCTCCTCGCGCATGCCGTACGGAATCCGGACGCCCGTCTGGCGGAGCTGCAACTCCTCCCCGAGCGGGAGCTGCACCAGCTCCTGGTCGACTGGCAGGGGCCCGCCCGACCCGAACGCGACGCATCAGCGATCAGCGGGGCGTCGGGCACCCTCCCGGCGATGTTCGCCGCCGTCGTGGCCCGCACGCCCGGTGCGATCGCCGTGGAGTGCGGCGAGGTGCGGTGGACCTTCGCCGAACTCGACGCCCGCTCCCGGGCACTGGCCGAGCGGCTGACGACACTCGGCGTGGCCGGGGAGACCCCGGTCGCCGTGCTCATGGAGCGCTCGGCGGACCTTGTCGCCGCGCTGCTCGGCGTGCTTCGGGCCGGCGGGACGTACGTACCTCTCCACACCGGTTACCCGGTCGCACGTATGCGTGCGGTGCTGGACGAGGCCGACGCACCCGTCCTGCTCACCGATGCCGCGTTCGCCGGGCACGCCCTGGCCTCCGGGCAGCGGGAGCAGGGGGTCACGGTGCTGGTCGTCGACGACCTCACCGTTGCTGCGGCCGGCCCTGCCACCGCTGAGACCACCCCGTGCACATCCTCCACCCCTGTGACCGCCGCGGCCGTGCTTCCGGACGCCCTGGCGTACGTGATGTACACGTCGGGTTCCACGGGCGTACCCAAGGGCGTGGCCGTCTCGCACCGCAACGTCCTCGATCTGGTCGTGGACTCCGGGTGGGACGTGGGTCCCGGGGACGGCGTGCTGATGCACGCCCCGCACGCCTTCGACATCTCCGTGTACGAGATCTGGGTGCCGCTGCTGAACGGCGCCCGGGTCGTCGTGGCTCCCGAGGGAACCCTGGAGGCCGCGGATCTTGACCGCCTGGTGCGGTCGCACGACGTGTCGCACCTCCACCTCACGGCGGGCCTCTTCCGCGTCATGGCCGAGGACCTGGTGACGACCTTCTCCCGTACCCGGGAGGTACTCACCGGTGGTGACGTGATCTCGGCGGACGCCATGCGCCACGTGCTCACGCACTGCCCCGGCACGAGCGTGCGCACGCTGTACGGTCCGACCGAGACGACCCTGTGCGTGACCGGCAAGCTGTGGCGGGCGGCGGCCGACGTCACCAGCCCCGTGCCGCTGGGGCGGCCGCTGGAGGAGACGCGCGCGTACGTGCTGGACCGCTCGCTGCGACCGGTGCCCGCCGGAGTCACGGGGGAGCTGTACCTCGCGGGCGCTGGACTGGCCCGCGGCTACCTGAACCGACCCGGCCTCACAGGTGAGCGGTTCGTCGCCGACCCGTTCGGAGCACCGGGTGAACGGATGTACCGCACGGGCGACCTGGCCCGCCGGCGTGCCGGTGACGGCGTGCTGGAGTTCCTCGGCCGCACCGACGAGCAGGTCAAGATCCGTGGTTATCGCGTCGAGCTCGGCGAGGTGGAGTCGGCCCTGTCGGCACATCCGCAGGTCGGGCAGGTCGCGGTGATCGCGCGTGAGGACCGGCCGGGGGACAAGCGCCTGGTCGCCTACGTCGTCCCGGCGAACGACGCCGATGTGCCGGACCCGGCCGCGGTGCGGCGGGACATCGGCGAAAGCCTGCCGGAGTTCATGGTTCCGTCCGCCGTGGTCGTGCTCCGGGCCCTTCCGCTGACTCCCAACGGCAAGCTCGACCGCCGCGCCCTGCCCGCGCCGGCCTTCGAACCGGCGACTACGGCCCGCGCGCCGCGCAGCGTCCACGAAGAGGTGCTGTGCGCGGTCTTCGCCGAAGTCCTCGGCCTGGACGTGGTCGGCGTCGACGACAGCTTCTTCGACCTGGGTGGCCATTCCCTGCTCGCGACCCGGGTCGTCAGCCGCATCCGCACCGCCCTCGGCGTGGAACTGCCGCTGCGCACCCTCTTCGAGGCACCCACGGTGGCTCAACTGGCTGCCCACACGGGGCAGGCGGACGTCGCTCGGAGGGCACTCGCCGCGGTGGAGCGGCCGGCGGTGGTGCCGTTGTCGTTCGCGCAGCGGCGGATGTGGTTTTTGAACCGGCTGGAGGGTA
>NZ_JAERRH010000066.1 GCF_016741855.1 Streptomyces musisoli
CCGCGGCCTCCGCGAACGCCTTGCACCGGCCGTCCGCCGCCAGACCCCGCTGCCGGCTGAACTCGATGAAGGGTCCGGGGGTCGGCATGACGGTCACGCCGCCGGCCAGGGCGAGTGAGCACTCACCGCTGCGCAGCGCCCGCACCGCGAGGTGCAGGGTGACCAGCGAGGAGGAGCATCCGGTGTCGACGGTGACGGCCGGTCCCTCCAGGCCGAACGTGTACGACAGCCGGCCCGAGACCACGCTTCCCGTTGTGCCGGTCAGGATGTGGCCCTCGGTCTCGGCCGTGCCCTGGTGCAGGCGGTGGCCATAGTCCTGGACCATGGCACCGACGTAGACGCCGGTGCGGCTGCCCCGCAGCGACGCCGGGTCGATGCCCGCCCGCTCTATGGCCTCCCACGACGTCTCCAGCAGCAACCGCTGCTGCGGATCCATGGCCAGGGCTTCACGCGGCGAGATACCGAAGAACCCCGCGTCGAACTCCGCCGCGTCGTAGAGGAACCCGCCGGACCGGGTGTACGACTTCCCCACCGCGTCCGGATCCGGGTCGTAGAGCCCCTCCAGGTCCCAGCCGCGGTCCGTCGGGAATCCGGACACCGCGTCCGTGCCCGAGGTGACCAGCCGCCACAGGTCCTCCGGCGAGCCGACCCCACCCGGGAACCGGCACCCGATGCCCACGATCGCCACCGGCTCGGCATCCGCCTCGCCCGCGACCATCAGCGGCGACGGCTCCACGTCCCCGGCGGGGTCGCCGGACAGCCCCAGCAGACGGGCGCGTACGAACCGGGCGAGCGCGGCGGCCGACGGGTGGTCGAACACGACCGTGCTCGGCAGCCGCAGATCCGTCGCCGTGTTCAGCCGGTTCCGCAGTTCGACGGCCATCATCGAGTCGAAGCCCAGCTCGCGGAAGGCACGGTCGGGGGTGACCGCGTCCGGGGTGCTGTGGCCGAGTGCCGCGGCGGCCTGGGTGCGGACCAGGTCCAGCACGGCCGCATGCTGCTCTGCCTCGGTCAGCCCGTCGAGCAGCGTCGAGGAGCCGGTGCCGGCGGCCGATGCGCGTGCCGTGCCGTCCTGCTCCGCCAGCGCCGCCCGCACCTCGGGGAGGTCGGAGAGCAGCGGGGAACGCCGTGCCACGGTGAACTGGGGGGCGAAGACCTCCCAGTCGATGTCGGCGACGATCCTGGTCGGCTCGGTGGCCGCCGTGGCGGGCACGAGCGCGGCGACCGCCTGGTCCGGGTTCATCACCCGTACGCCTCGGCTGAGGATCCGGTCCCCCACCTCGCCGTCCGCCATTCCGCCGCCGCCCCACAGACCCCACGCCACGGACAGCGCGGACCGTCCCCGCGCACGGCGCTGCTGGGCGAGCGCGTCGAGGTACGCGTTGGCCGCGGCGTACGCGCCCTGTCCGCCACCGCCCCAGATGCCGGCGCCGGAGGAGAAGAGGACGAAGGCGTCCAGGTCGGTGTCCTGGAAGACGTCGTCCAGATGCTGCGCGCCGAGCACCTTGGCGGAGGTGAGCCCGGCCAGCAGGTCCAGGTCCGTCCCGGCCAGCGGCGCGGTGTCGGTCGTACCGGCCGCGTGGATCACGGCACGCACGGGTTCGCCGTCGGCGGCGACCCGGGCGACGAGTTCGGCGAGCGCGTCCCGGTCCGCGACGTCGCACGCGGCGACGGTGACCCGTACGCCGAGAGCCGTCAGCTCGGACTCCAGCTCTTCGGTCCCGGCCGCGGCGCGACCCCGGCGGCTGGTGAGGACCAGGTGCTCGGCGCCGTTGGCCGCGAGCCACCGGGCGAAGCGGCGGCCGACACCTCCGGTTCCGCCGGTGATCAGGATGGTGCCGCGGGGCTGCCATGCCGGGCGGCCGTGCGGGGCCTTGCGGGGGGCACGCGCCAGGCGCCGGGCGAAGACGCCGGAGGGGCGCAGGGCGAGCTGGTCCTCGCCCTGCTTCCCGGCGAGCACACCGCACAGCCTGCGCAGTGCCTGCGGCTCGGGGGCCTCCGGCAGGTCGACCAGGCCGCCCCACCGGTCGGAGTGCTCCAGCGCGGCCACCAGGCCGAGGCCCCACACCTGCGCCTGCGCCGGCCGCATCGCCGTCTCCGCACCGGGAACCCGGACGGCTCCGCGCGTGACGCACCACAGGGGGGCGTGCGCGGCGGCATCGCCGAGTGCCTGGATCAGCAGGAGCGTCCCGGCCGGTCCGGCCGTCAGCGTCCGGTGGTCCGGACGCGGCGTCTCGTCCAGGGCCAGCAGGGAGAGCACGCCGGCCGGTTCGGTGCCGTCGAGCCCGGCGACGGCCTCGGTGACGCGGTGGGCCAGCTGCTCCCGGTCGCAGTCCGCGGCCACGGTCAGTCGTACGACCCGAGCGCCGGCGGACGACAGGGCGTCCTCGACGGCCTCCGCCCACGGGTGGGCCGCGTCTCCGTCCGGAACGGCGAGCAGCCAGGCGCCGCCGAGGGTCACCGCCTGGGTTTCGGACACCGGCCGCCAGTCGACGCGGTAGTGCCAGGCGTCCGTCTCGGAACGCTCACGGTTGTCCCGGCGCCAGGGGCCGAGCAGCCCGATGACGTCCTCCAGCCGGGAGGCGTCGTCCACGGCGAGCAGTTCGGCGAGTTCCGCCCGGTCCGCCGTGTCGACGGCCGCCCAGAACCGGCTCTCCTCGGGGTCGGCGGCGTCCGCGGCCGTCAGGCCGGCCGATCCGTCGAGCCAGTACCGCTCACGCTGGAAGGCATACGTCGGCAGCCCAAGGAGGTCCGGCGTGCGCTTGGTGGCGGGCCACTCAACCGCCAGCCCGGCCACGAAGGCTTCGCCGAGGGCGAGGGTGAAGCGTCGCTGTTCGTCCTCGTTGCGGCGCAGGGTGCCCAGTACGACCGCCTCGACGCCGGCCTCCTCGACGCTCTCCTCG
>NZ_JAERRH010000067.1 GCF_016741855.1 Streptomyces musisoli
AGGGCGATTTTAGTAGCACGCTCAAGACCCGAAGCGGAGTGATCTAGCCATGGGCAGGTTGAAGCGGAGGTAAGACTTCGTGGAGGACCGAACCCACCAGGGTTGAAAACCTGGGGGATGACCTGTGGTTAGGGGTGAAAGGCCAATCAAACTCCGTGATAGCTGGTTCTCCCCGAAATGCATTTAGGTGCAGCGTCGTGTGTTTCTTGCCGGAGGTAGAGCACTGGATAGGCGATGGGCCCTACCGGGTTACTGACCTTAGCCAAACTCCGAATGCCGGTAAGTGAGAGCGCGGCAGTGAGACTGTGGGGGATAAGCTCCATGGTCGAGAGGGAAACAGCCCAGAGCATCGACTAAGGCCCCTAAGCGTACGCTAAGTGGGAAAGGATGTGGAGTCGCACAGACAACCAGGAGGTTGGCTTAGAAGCAGCCACCCTTGAAAGAGTGCGTAATAGCTCACTGGTCTAGTGATTCCGCGCCGACAATGTAGCGGGGCTCAAGCGTACCGCCGAAGTCGTGTCATTGCAGCATATAGCCCCAACGGGTGCTGTGATGGGTAGGGGAGCGTCGTCTGCCGGGTGAAGCGGCACCGGAAGGTAGTCGTGGACGGTTGACGAGTGAGAATGCAGGCATGAGTAGCGATACAAACGTGAGAAACGTTTGCGCCGATTGACTAAGGGTTCCTGGGTCAAGCTGATCTGCCCAGGGTAAGTCGGGACCTAAGGCGAGGCCGACAGGCGTAGTCGATGGATAACCGGTTGATATTCCGGTACCCGCTGTGAAGCGTCAAACATCGAGCATCGTGATGCTAAGGCCGTGAAGCCGCCCTGATCTCTTCGGAGTTGAGGGGAGTGGTGGAGCCGCCGAACCAAGCGGTTAGTAGGTGAGTGATGGGGTGACGCAGGAAGGTAGTCCATCCCGGGCGGTGGTTGTCCCGGGGTAAGGGTGTAGGCCGCAAGGTAGGCAAATCCGCCTTGCATACGGCTGAGACCTGATGCCGAGCCGATTGTGGCGAAGTGGATGATCCTATGCTGTCGAGAAAAGCCTCTAGCGAGTTTCATGGCGGCCCGTACCCTAAACCGACTCAGGTGGTCAGGTAGAGAATACCGAGGCGTTCGGGTGAACTATGGTTAAGGAACTCGGCAAAATGCCCCCGTAACTTCGGGAGAAGGGGGGCCACATCCGGTGATGAGCTTCGCGCTCTGAGCTGGGGGTGGCCGCAGAGACCAGCGAGAAGCGACTGTTTACTAAAAACACAGGTCCGTGCGAAGCCGTAAGGCGATGTATACGGACTGACGCCTGCCCGGTGCTGGAACGTTAAGGGGACCGGTTAGCTTGGATTCGTCCAGGCGAAGCTGAGAACTTAAGCGCCAGTAAACGGCGGTGGTAACTATAACCATCCTAAGGTAGCGAAATTCCTTGTCGGGTAAGTTCCGACCTGCACGAATGGCGTAACGACTTCTCGACTGTCTCAACCATAGGCCCGGTGAAATTGCACTACGAGTAAAGATGCTCGTTTCGCGCAGCAGGACGGAAAGACCCCGGGACCTTTACTACAGTTTGATATTGGTGTTCGGTTCGGCTTGTGTAGGATAGCTGGGAGACTTTGAAGCAGGCACGCCAGTGTTTGTGGAGTCGTCGTTGAAATACCAGTCTGGTCGTGCTGGATGTCTAACCTGGGTCCGTGATCCGGATCAGGGACAGTGTCTGATGGGTAGTTTAACTGGGGCGGTTGCCTCCTAAAGGGTAACGGAGGCGCCCAAAGGTTCCCTCAGCCTGGTTGGCAATCAGGTGTTGAGTGTAAGTGCACAAGGGAGCTTGACTGTGAGACCGACGGGTCGAGCAGGGACGAAAGTCGGGACTAGTGATCCGGCGGTGGCTTGTGGAAGCGCCGTCGCTCAACGGATAAAAGGTACCCCGGGGATAACAGGCTGATCTTCCCCAAGAGTCCATATCGACGGGATGGTTTGGCACCTCGATGTCGGCTCGTCGCATCCTGGGGCTGGAGTCGGTCCCAAGGGTTGGGCTGTTCGCCCATTAAAGCGGTACGCGAGCTGGGTTTAGAACGTCGTGAGACAGTTCGGTCCCTATCCGCTGTGCGCGTAGGAGTCTTGAGAAGGGCTGTCCCTAGTACGAGAGGACCGGGACGGACGAACCTCTGGTGTGCCAGTTGTTCTGCCAAGGGCATGGCTGGTTGGCTACGTTCGGGAGGGATAACCGCTGAAAGCATCTAAGCGGGAAGCCTGCTTCGAGATGAGGACTCCCACCCACTTGATGGGGTAAGGCTCCCAGTAGACGACTGGGTTGATAGGCCGGATCTGGAAGCACGGTAACGTGTGGAGGTGACCGGTACTAATAGGCCGAGGGCTTGTCCTCAGTTGCTCGCGTCCACTGTGTT
>NZ_JAERRH010000068.1 GCF_016741855.1 Streptomyces musisoli
ACCGGTGACTCGTACGGCCGCGGCCGCCACCGCTCCAGCCGGCAGGTCCGGTCTTGGGCGGCCTCGGCGCGTTGTGGCATTGCCGTCACCAGACAGGGTTTGCCGCTCGTCCACGCGAGCGGTCCGTGGGCGCCGGCGCGAAGCACCGGCTGGTGTTCGTCGGCCGGCTGCGTATCCCCTCCGTTCGCGCGCGGGTGGGCCCGCACGCCGCTGCCGAATGGGCGGGTGTCGCGAGTGGTGACGGCCTGTTTCGTGCCGTCCAGGCGGCGGGCGCTGCGCGGGGCGTCGTATCCGGCGTCTGCTCCGTTCGTGCCGATCACGGCCCGGCTCTGCCCGTACGCGGGGCGGGCCGCGGCTCAGACGACCAGGACCCGGCGCCCCCGGGTGTGGCCGGTGCGGCTGTCAGCGTGCGCCGCCGCTGCCTCGGTGAGCGGGTACGACTTCTCGACCGGGATGTGGAGCCGGCCCCGGGAGATGAGGTCGACGGCCTCGGCGAGCGCGTCCGGCACGCTCCCGGCCACGCCGGAGAACCGGACGCCCAACCGCGGCGCACCGAGGTCGGCGATGGAGACGACCTTGCCCGGGTCCCCGGTCAGCTCGACGAGTTCGCGGATCACGCCCGAGCCGGCCAGGTCAAGGGCCGCGTCGACCCGGCCCAGGTGCCGTACCCGTTCGACCCAGCCCTCGTTGTAGGTCGTGGCGAGGGCGCCCAGGCCACGCAGGTAGTCCTGGTTCGCGGCCCCGGCCGTGCCGATCACCGTGATGCCGCGCTCGCGGGCGATCTGCACCACCGCCGACCCGACGCCGCCGGAAGCGCCGCTGACCAGCAGCGTCTGTCCGGGCCGCACGTCGACCTCGCGGATGATGCGCAGCGCGGTCTCCACCACCGACGGGTACCCGGCCGCCTCCTCGAAGGTCAGCCCCTCGGGCATCGGGGCCCAGGCCGACAGGACGGCGAATTCGGCGTAGGTGTCGGCGCCTTCGCCGAAGACGCGGTCGCCGATTTCGACCCCCTCGACGCCCTCGCCGACCTCATCTACGACTCCGGCGGCGTCCAGTCCGACCCCGGCGGGCAGTTCGACGGGATGGGCTCCCAGGACCTGGCCCTCCCGGATCCTCCAGTCGACGGGGTTGACGCCCGCCGCCCGTACGGCGATGCGTATGCGACCGGGGCTCGCGTGGGGCTCCTCGGCTTCCACCAGTTGCAGGACCTCGGGACCGCCGAACTCGGCGAAGCTGATTTTCCTCATGCGGCGAAGATAACCCTAACGGTTAGGGTTTAACAACGGTTAGGAATTCATACCTGGTAGTGTCAGGGCATGACCGAGCCGTCCGGACGCCGCGAACGCAAGAAGGCCGCGACCCGCCAGAAGATCGCTGACACCGCGCTGCGGCTCTTCCTGGAGCGCGGGTACGACGCCGTGGGCATCCGTGACGTGGCGGCCGAGGCCGACGTGGCCGTCACCACCGTCTTCGCCCACTTCGCCTCGAAAGAGGCCCTGGTGTTCGAGCGCGACCAGGACTTCGAGCAGCGCCTCACGCGGGCGGTGACCGACCGGCCTGCGCACGAGCCGCTCATCCCGGCGCTGCACCGCGAGATCCAGGCCCTGGTGCGGCACTGCACGGCGGAGGGCAGCACCCCCGTCCGACGCATGATCGAGGGATCACCCGCCCTGCGGGAATACGAGGAGTCCATGAGCCTGCGTCACGCGCACGCGCTGGCAGCGGCGCTGGCCGCCGATCCCCACCTCTGCCGGAGTGCGACGGCCTGCCGGGCAACCGCGCGGTTCGCCATCGACGCCTACGCGCTGGCCTGCCGGGCGGACGATCCCGGGGCCACGGTGGACGAGGTCTTCCGGATGATCGAGGCGGCCTGGGAAGCCACCGCGCCCTGAGCCGGGGACGCCGGCGCGCTGCGGCCGGCGCACAACACGTGCGGGTTGCCCTGGGCGGCCATGCCGGACCTGTTACCGAAACCAGGCT
>NZ_JAERRH010000007.1 GCF_016741855.1 Streptomyces musisoli
CGCCAGGAAATCTCCCAGTGCCCGGTTGAACTCCCGGGGGCGTTCCAGATTGGGCAGGTGGGCGGCGCCCTCGATGACATGCAGGGTGGAGTCGGGGAGGGCCGCGTGCATGGCCTCGGCGTCGGCGACGGGGGTGTAGGTGTCGTCGGCGCCGACCAGGACGAGGGCGGGCACCGGCAGCCGGGCCAACAGCGCGCGGTAGTCCGGGCGTTCGGCGCGGCCGCGCAGGGCCGCGGCGGCGCCCTCCGGCGCGGTGGCCGTCATCATGCGGTGCACATGGGCCTTGACGTCGGCGCCGGCGTACGGGGCGACCATCTTCTCCAGCACCTCGTCGGCGTAGCCGCGCATGCCCTCGGCGAGCAGCCGGTCGGCCATGGCGTTGCGGCTCCTCCTGCCCTCGGGGGTCTCGGCGGCCGGGAAGGTGTCGGCGAGGACGAGGCCCCGGATCCGGTCGCCGAGGCGGGCGGCGCACTCCATGACGATCTGCCCGCCCATGGACAGCCCGGCGAGGACGAAGGTGTCCACGCCCAGGTGGTCCAGGAGGCCGGCGATGTCCTGGGCGTGGCGGGCGAGCGGGACCGTGCCGGGGGTCACGGGGGAGGCGCCGTAGCCGCGCAGGTCGGGGGCGATCACCCGGCGGGTGGTGGCGAACTCCGTCAGCTGCGGGTGCCACATCGTGCGGTCGAAGGGGTGTCCGTGGACGAGGACGAGGGGAACCCGGGAGGTGAGTCCGGGGTTTTTGTCCTCGTGTGCGAGGAAGGCGGGCATGTGACGACCCTAGGACCCTTCCGTCGCTCGGTGCAATAAAATCTTTGCCCTCGGTGCAATTGAACGGCCCGGAGATCAGGGGGACTTGTGGACGACTACCGGCGCATCGCCGACCGGATCGCGACCGACATCACCGGCGGACGGCTCCGCCCCGGCCAACGGCTGCCGCCCCAGCGGGCGTTCGCGCGCCGGCACGGCATCGCGCCGTCGACGGCCGGCCGGGTCTACACCGAACTGGTGCGCCGCGGACTGGTGGTGGGCGAGGTCGGGCGCGGCACGTTCGTGCGGGCCACCGCGTTGGACGGGCAGCCGGGACACGCCCTCACCGAGGCGGCCGGCGCCCCGCCGGTGAACCTGGAGCTGAACTACCCCGCGGTGCCCGGCCAGTCGGAGCTGCTGGCCCCCGCCCTGGCCCCGCTGCTGCGGCCGGACGCGCTCGGCCAGGCGCTGCGGCCGGCCGCCGCCGCGGGCACCCCGGCGGCCCGCGAGGCGGTGGCCGCCCTGCTCGCCCGGGGCGGGCTGCGCACCGGACCGGAGCGGATCCTGTTCACCGGCAACGCCCGCCAGGCGATCGCCGCGGCCCTCGCCGCCCTCGTCCGGCCCGGCGGCCGGGTCGGCGTGGAACCGCTGACCTACCCGCTGGTGAAGGAGATCGCGGCCCGCCTCGGCCTGGTCCTCGTCCCGCTCGCCACGGACGCCGCGGGACCGGTGCCCGAGTCCGTCGCCGCAGCCCACCGCAGCGCGCCGCTGTCCGCCCTCTATCTCCAGCCGACCCTGCACAACCCCACCTCGCGGACGACAGGGCCCGGACGGCTGCGGCAGCTGGCCGACGCCGTCCACAGGCTGGGGATACCGGTGGTCGAGGACCGGATCTGGTCCTTCCTGCACCCGGGCGGCACACCCCCGCTCGCCGCGCTCGCGCCGGATCTCGTGCACCTCGTCGACAGCCTGTCCAAGCGTGTCGCGCCCGGCCTCACCGTGGGCTTCGTCGTCACCCCGCAGGACCGGACCGAGGCGATGGCCCGGGCGGTCCGGTCCGGCGGGTGGAGCGCGGGAGCCTTCGCGCTGGAGGCGGCCGTGCGCTGGCTCGGCGACGGCACCGTGGACCGCCTGGTGGACGCCAAGCGGCAGGACGCCCGGCGGCGGCAGCGGCTGGTCGCCGAGAAGCTGGCCGGCTTCGCCGTACGGTCCGATCCGGCCGCCTACTTCGCCTGGTGGGAGCTGCCCCCGCCGTGGCGGGCGGACACCTTCACGGCGGCCGCGCGGGCGCACGGCATCGCCGTCACACCGGGCACGGCCTTCTGCGTGGACCCCGGCCGGACCCCGGACGCGGTCAGGCTCGGGCTCGGGTCGGCCCCGGAGCCGGAGCTGGCGTGGGCGCTGGAGACCCTCGCCGGCCTCGCGCGGGACGGGGCAGCCGCAGGTACCGGGTGAGCCAGGTGACGAGGGCCACGGCGACGCCGAGGCCGAGCAGCAGCCAGGCGGCCGTGCGCAGGGTGCCGGTGAGGGCGTCGTAGACCGCGCCCGCGGCCGGGTGGGAAACGCCGGCGGGCAGGCCGGCCAGGGTCAGGCCGCGGCCGACGGAGAGGGCGAGGGCGAGCAGCGCGCCGCCCAGGGCCGTGCCCAGGGCGGTGGCGACGACGGCCCGGCGCCGGCGGACGGCGAGGGCGATCCCGCCGACGGCGAAGGCGACGGACGCCACCGGCAGCCAGAAACCGGCGACTTCGAGCACGTGGAACCCCTTTCGGAGCGTGGTCAGCCGGCCCGCCGGGAGCACGGCGACCGCGGTGTGCTCCACCGGGATGCGTGCGGCGAGCGGCACGTGGTCGTGCGTGAGCTGGCGTTTGACCTGGGCGGTGACGGGAGCCAGGTCGACCGTGACGGTGCGCTCGTCCTCCTCGCGCAGGGCGCGCAGGACGGCGTCGTGGGTGACCCGGTTGCCGGTGTCCCAGGCCAGCCGGAAGGCCCGCGTCTGGGTGAAGGAGCGCACCGCGTCGTGCACGAACGGGCGGACCGAGCCGCGCATCGGGCGGACGTCCAGGTGCTGGTCCACCGCGCGCAGGATGCCGTCACCGACCGTGTCCACGACGGCCTCCCGCACGGCCGGGTCGGCGGCGAGCGGCGCCATCGTGGTGACGTAGCGGCCCGTGTCGGCCAGCCCGTACGCCGCCCAGGCCGCCAGCGCGCCGAACGGTACGAGGAGGCAGGACAGGGCGATCAGCACGGCCGACAGGGCGCTCCGGAGGCGGCGTGTGGGCACGTCTCCAGGCAAGGACCCCCGGGCCCCGCGCGCGAGCGGGAGGACTGCAATCGGGGGGCGGGAGAACCCCCTTGGCGGAACCGGCGTCCCGCGGGGATCCCGGAGGCGGTGTGCGCGCGGGCCGGGCCTCCGGTGGAGGGATCACCCGAACGGGTGTTTGCTGGTTCCGGGCGGTTCCGGCGCGTCCGGCGCTCCGGGTCGTGGGGCCGGGCCGCGTCCGGGAACCCGCTCCGACGAGGGGCCGGGGAACACAGGGGAACACGTGGGTCCCGGCCGGCCGGCCGGGACCCACGTATGACGCCGGTGCGCCCGTTCAGCGGATCCGTCGTCCGGAGGCGTCCTCCCGCGTGTAGTAGCGGTAGAAGCAGACGGCGAAGGTGATCGCTGCCACCGCCAGTGACATCAGCACCGACCGCACCAGGTCGTCGTGGCTGCCCTGGCCGGCGCCCTGGGTGGAGAGGAGGCTGCCGCTCTGGCTGTACAGGAAGCCGAACGCGCAGCCGGCGAACGCGGACCACAGCAGCGCGTGCACTTCCCGCGGCATCCGCGGGGCCAGCGCCAGCAGCGCCATGCACACCACCGCGAACACCAGCGCGCTGACGAAGCCGAGCAGCAGGTTCCAGCCGGTGATCTCGCCGCCGGACCGGTTGTTGGCCGCCACCCAGTAGCCGTAGACCAGACCCAGCACGACCGGCACGCCGATCCGTGCCATCGCGTGGGTGCGGGCATCGAACATGTCGGGCGGACGGGCGCGCGCACCGGTCTTCCGGCCCTCCACCCGGGGGGTGGGGCCGGGCCTGGGCATGCCGCCGGGCGCGGGTGCCGCTTGAGCCATGAGAGGACTCCTCTCTCCTCGCCCCCCGCTCTGCCCCCGGTACCAGGGCACACCGGGGGGCACGGCCTGGCAAGTCGGCCAGGAAGGTGACGAGTGCCCGGATGCGTGCCTGTCTCCCCCGTGTTTCTCTGAAAGACATGGAGGGCGGCCGGCCGTGACGGAGATGGAGTACGGGGGGCGCCGCCGACTGCTGTGGGTCCACGGGCGGAGCATCGCCTGGCTGCCGCCCCTGCTGCTGCTCGCCGGCGTCATCCTGCTGGACTTCGCCACGGGCGAGGACTTCCGGATCATCTCCTGGATCGTGCTGGTGCCGGGCATCGCCGCCGCGATCTGCGGGGTGTGGACGACGGCCGCCTACGGCGTGGTGTCCGTGGTGACGTACTTCGTCGTGGACAGCGCCTGGCCCGACCAGTACAAGGCCGGATTCGGCGACTTCCTCCTGGTCGCCCTCGGCGGCGCCCTGGCCACCCTCGCCGCCGCCGTGCGGGTGCGCCAGGAACGGCAGCTCCTGCACATCCGGGACATCGCCGAGACCACCCGGCGTACCGTGCTGCGCCCGCTGCCGCCGCGCTGGGCCGGCCTGGAGCACGCGGGGGTGTATCTGGCCGCAGACGTCGACGCCCGGGTCGGCGGCGACTTCTACGACATCCAGCCCGGCCCGCACGGCACCCGGGTCCTCGTCGGGGACGTGCAGGGCAAGGGCCTCGGCGCGGTGGAGGCCGCCGCCGCCCTGCTCGGCACCTTCCGGGAGGCCGGTTACCACGAGAAGGACCTCGCGACCGTCGCCGAGCGTCTGGAGATCCGGATGCTGCGCCACCGCTCCCACTCCACCGCGCTCGGCCACCACGACGGCGACCGTTTCGCCACCGCCGTCCTCGTCGCCTTCCCCGACGACGCCCCGGAGAGGATCGACATCGCGAACTTCGGCCACGAGCCCCCGCTCGTCGTCGGCCCGCACGGGGTCCGTGAGCTGCCCAGCGGTGACGGGGTGCCGCTCGGCCTCGGCGACCTCGCGGGCGGCCTGCCGCCCGTGCACCGGGTGCCGCTGGCAGCCGGCGAGACGCTGCTGCTGGTCACCGACGGGGTGACCGAGGCCCGCGACACGCCCGGCGAGTTCTACCAGCTGGCCCGCGAGGTCGAACGCGCGGTCCGGGCCGACCCGCGCCGGGCCGAGCCCCGGCGCCTGGTCCGCCGGGTCCGCGACGGCGTGCTGCGGCACAGCAGGGGCCGGCTGGAGGACGACACCACGATCTTCGCGCTGCGCCGGCTGACGGACGCCACGGGTGCTCCGGGCGAAGACCTCGAACAGGGACGTTTACGGTCCTGAGGCGCCGGTTCGCAGCAGCAGCGGTTACGGTGCTGGCTGGAGAGCGGATCTACGGGGTCCTCGGGGCCGGAGGTTCCACGGGGTCCCCAGGGTGACAGGGGGAAGCACGATGCCCGGAACCGTGCTGCTGCTCGCGGCCGCGCCGCTGGGCCGGGGGCGCCTGGTGGACGCGGCCGGTGTCCTGCCGGTGCTGGCCGCCGTCGCTCCCGCCGTGCTGTCCGGCACCGACACCGCGAACGTCGTGGAACTCGCCGATCCGCTGGAGCCGCAGGCCGTCCTCACCCGGCTGCGGGCCGCCGCGGCCGCCCCCGGACCGCTCACCGTGTACCTCACCGGGCAGCTGCACCTGGACCGCCGCCAGCACCTGCTCCACCTGGCCCTGGCCCGCACCACCCCCGCCACCGTCCGGTACACCGCGCTCCCCTGGCAGTGGATTCGCGAGGAGCTGCGGCTGCGCTCCGCCGCGGACACCGCGCTCGTCGTCGATCTGCACGCCGACGCCGAGAGCTGGCGCCATGTCACCGAACGCGGTCTCGACTGCGGCCGCAACATCACGGTGTACGGCCGTGTCGCCGCGGCGGCGGCCGGGCGGCGTGGTCCGGCCGAGCCGGCCTACATGAAGACGGTGGCCACGCTGTTGCGCAGCGGCCACCGGCCGCCCCTGGACGCCCTCCACCAGCAGGCCCTGGCCCGGGTCCCGGAGGAGACGGCGGGCAACCTGCTCCTGGCCCACACCGGCGGGTACGCCCCGGGCTTCCCGACGGCCGGCGGGTTCGCGCCCGTGGCCGGTGCGGGTGGGTTCGGCGCGAGCGGGGGTGCGGTGCGGTCGCCGGGTGCGGGTGGCCCCGGCGGGGCGCCTTCGCCGTCGGCGGGTGCCGGGGGGTTCGATGTGAGCGGGGGTGCGGCGATGTCATCCGGTGCGGGTGGGCATGCGGTGACGTCGGTGGGTGTGGGTGCGGGTGCGGGTGTGGGTGCGGGTGCGGTCGGGGGCGGGGCGGGCTCGCCCGTCGCCGAGTCCGCCGCCGGGTTCCGGGGCGGTGACCTGGTTCCGGCACCCCGGCTAGCCGATCCGCACGCCGCCATCAGTGCCGCCGTGCAGTCCGGGCGGCACCCGGAGGCCGATGCGATCGCCGCCCGGTACCAGGAGGACGCCGTGCGGGCGCACGGTGCCGGCTCCGAGCCGGCGCTGCACTGGAGCGAGGTCCGGGCCGATCTGGCGATGTTCGCGGGGGACCCGGTGCGCAGCTGCCGGGTCTGGCTGGCGGTGGCCGAGGCGCGGCTGGCCGCGGGGCAGGCGGTGGACGCGCCCGCCGTGGAGGCGGCCGTGGACCGTGCCCACCACCAGTGGGCCACCATCAAGGACGCGGCGCGGGCCCGTGAACTCGGGCCCGCGCTCGCGCAGTTGCGGCTCAGGGTGCCGGGGCGCCGGCGCGGCGCGCTGGAGAACGTCCAGCGGCAGCTCGGGCGGCTCCAGGCCGCCCGGTAGCCCCGGGCGGAGCCTTACCCGGTGAAGGTGAAGTACTTCCAGGCGCCGTGCGTCGTGGAGTTCACGCTGTCGCCGGAGGTGCCGTTGATGTACGACGAGCGGACCCGGAAGCGCCAGCCGACGTCCTCGCTGTGGTTCCCGGTGATGGTCACCTTGGAGACGCCGCCGGTGCCCAGCCTGAAGTACGCGGGGTCACCCGGGTACCAGCGGCCCTGGTAGTACACCTCGAACTCGAACTTCTGCGCCCGGCCCGGGTAGTACGGCATCTTCGTGGTGATCAACGGGTTCTTGGTCTTGTGGAAGAAGTAGTACGTGTGGCCCCACGCGGACTTCGCCCGGTAGTGGTTGGAGACCGACGTGGACACGCTGACCTTGGCGCCGACGGTGCTGGAGGCGGACGCGGACGTGTACCGGGAGTCGCCCTTGTACCTGGCGGTGACCTTGGTGTCCCGCCTCAGGTCCAGGGTGACCGACAGGTCGCCGTGGGAGTTGACCTTGCCGGTCTTCACCAGCTTGTTCGGCTTGTCGGCGCCGAACGGGTCGGCCCAGATCTCCACGGTGCGGTTCGAGTACGTCCTGCCGAGGTGCGCGGTGAACCTGACGTCCTTGCCGTACGAGTACACCTTGCCGTTGTTGCCGATCGTCAGCACCGGCTTGGCGCGGGAGACGGCGACCGAGTCGGCGCCCCTGGCCGGCGTGTGCGTGGCGTCGCCCTCGTACGTCACCGTGTACGTGACCGTGCCGCCGGACTGGGGCGTGTCGGTGAAGCCGAACGCGCCGCCGCTGCCGAGCGGCTTGGTGCCGAGCAACTTGCCCTTCGGCGACTCCCTGTCCGTGCGGGTCACCTTCAGCGGGGTGCCCGCGGGCAGGGCCAGCCCGGCGGTCAGCCTGCCGGTTACCTTGAGGGACTTGGCACGGGCCGCCGTCGTCGGGGCGTTCACCGTCAGCGTCGCCTCGTACTTGCGGGGCTCGTCGATCCGGTGCAGCTTGGTGGACTCGCCCGAGCCCGTCTGCACGAAGAGCTTCGCGCCGTCCGCGGACCAGCTGATGGCGTGCGCGCCCCACGGCATCCAGGAGTGGGAGACGTTGCGGACGCTGGGCTTGCCGGGGCCGCCCGTGAAGACGTAGGTGTCACCGATGTCGTCGGTGTCCAGGACGGTGGCCGCGACGGTGCCGTCCGGGGCGATGCTCACCGTCTCCGGCTGGTCCTTGACCGGGTACGTGCGCACCTGGGCGAGGTCCGAGAGCCGGTACTCGGTCAGGGCGCGGGTGCCGGGGCCGGCGACCACGACGTTCTGGCCGTCCGGGGTGAGGGCCGCGTCCTTGTAGAAGCCGCCCTTGTCCTCGGTGACGCGGATGACCGGCGTGCCGGAGGAGATGTCGTACACGATGATGGGGCCCGAGCTGATGCCCGCGTCCAGCGCGAGCAGCGTGCCCGGGTTGTCCGGGTCGGCGTACAGCTTGGGCGGGCTGGCGAAGTCGTGGCCGGCGGCCAGGTCGAGGGTGACCACCGGGGTCTCGGCGGTCAGGTCGACCTTTCCGAGGCCCGACTCCCACTGGTCGCCGTAGCCGAACCAGAGCTTGCCGTCGGCGAAGGAGACGCTGGACGGCATGGTGCCCGCGCCGGTCGGGTATTCGGCGGTCTGCCGGAGCGTCGCGGTGTCGATCGCGACGATCTTGTCGGCGCCGTAGAGGGCCGCGTACAGCGTGTTGCCGTCCGGGCTCAGCTCGAGGTCCCTGACCTGCGGCAGGCCGGTGAGGGTGGTGCCGGTGTACTTGCCGGTGGCGTCGGTGACGACGATCCGGTTGTTGTACCGGTCGGCGAGGAAGATGTGCTGGTGGACGCCGTCCACCACGGTGTCGCCGGCGTCCGTGAGCGGAATCGGCCGGTCGGTGTCGGCGTACGACGGCACGGCCAGCGCCGTCGAGCCGATGAGGGCCGCCAGGGTGGTGGCGGCAAGGAGAGAGCGCTTGCGCACGCTGATTCGAACCCCCCGGAACGAATGAAGGCATGGGGCCACCCGGGCACGGCGATGTGCGAGTCCCCTGTGCGCGCCGTGTGTGCCTCGTGTGGCGGGTGCGCAAAGACTAGGTCATGTCACCGACAACAGCGCCAGGGCCCCTGAGACAAGGGTGCGAACACCCGGGGCAACCGTGGACAGATCGGGCGCGAAGTGCGGACTGTGGTTGCTCGGCACCGCCGCGAGCTTCTCGGGAAGGGTGTCGCCGGGCGCCTGCTCCCACACCTCGGCGGGTGTGGTGGTGACGAGCCAGTACGCGTACGGGATGGAGCCGAGCGCGAGTTCGGGGAAGTCCTCGCTGCCCATCACAGGACCGGGGTCCGGGACCGTGCCCGCGCCGAACACCTCGCCGTGCACGGCGGCCACGGTGGCGTCGGTGCCGGCGTCGTTCACCGTCATGGGGAAGGTGGCGGCGATGGTCACCTCCGGCTCGCGCGGGCAGCCGGCTGCCAGGCACTCGCCGTGCGCGATGCGCCGGACCGCGGCCAGCATCCGCTGCCGGACGGCCTCGGACCGGGTGCGCAGGTTCAGCGCGATGCGCGCCTCGGCGGGGATGATGTTGGGCCGGCTGCCGGCCTCGATCCGGCCCACCGTCAGCACCGCGGACTCGCCCGCGGCGATCTCCCTCGACACCACCGTCTGGAGCCGGGTGACGAGATAGGCGGCCGTCACCACCGGGTCCACGGTCGCCTCCGGGCGCGAACCGTGCCCGCCCCGGCCGTGCACCACGATGTCCACGTCCGTCGAGGCGGACATGATCAGGCCGGGTGCGTGCGGGTACAGGCCCGCCGGACCCGGGACGGCGTGCTGTCCGAGCAGCACGTCCGGCCGCCCGAACCGCTCGTACAGCCCGTCGGCGACCATCCGGGCCGCGCCCCCGCCGGTCTCCTCGGCGGGCTGCCCCACCACCAGCAGCGTCCCGTTCCAGGTCTCCCGTCCGGCCGCCAGCGCCTGCGCGGCCCCGGCCAGCCAGGTGACGTGCAGGTCGTGCCCGCAGGCGTGCATCACCCCGTCGGTCGCGGAGGCGTACGGAAGCCCGGTGTCCTCGGTGACCGGCAGCGCGTCCATGTCGGCCCGCACCAGCACCACGGGCCCGTCGCCGTTGCGCAGCACCCCGGCGACCCCCGTGCCGCCGACGCCCTCGGCGACCTCGAACCCGGCCCCGGTGAGCCGCCCGGCGAGCGTCGCCGCGGTGCGGTGCTCGCGCAGGGACAGCTCGGGGTGCCGGTGCAGGTCCCGGTAGAGGTCCTCCAGCTCCGTGACGGGAAGATCGGCGGTCAGTTCCAGGGCGACACGGGCGGCTGGGGAGGTCACGGGGTCAGGGTAGGCCCTCGATGACGGTGTCCACAGGGCGGCGGAGGCCCGGGGCGGGCGCTCTTGCGGGGGCCGTCAGCGGTCCATCGGCTGGGCCGATATCTGCGCCGGTGGGGTGCCGGCCGCGCGGGCCGGGCCGGCGTTGGCCGCGAGGAGCAGGGCCACGGCGGCGATGACGGCCGCGGCGACGCCTCTGGCGGCGGAGGTTCGCCCGGTCGGGCGTATCCGGGAGTGGGGGAGGGCGGTGGGGGGTGCGTAAGGTGCGGATGTACGTCCGGGCACGGCGACCTCGCAACACAACAGCGGCGTATTAAGCGTGCTTAATTCGCCATTTAACCTAGGGGTTGCCGGATCCCAACGGCAAGGGGTGCCGAGGGAGTTGGGGGAGCGGGGCCATGCGGGAGCGGGACGATCCAGAGGTCATCGGGCGGCGCGTACAGCGGCTGCGCACCCAACGCGGTCTCACCCAGCGACAGTTGGCCGAGCCCGCGTACACCCCCGCCTACATCTCCACCCTGGAGGCGGGCCGGGTGCGGGCCTCGGACGAGGCGCTCAGGCACATCGCCGACCGGCTCGGGGTCGCCTTCGAGGAACTGGCCGTCGGCCGGCCCGCCCACCTCGCCACCGACCTGCGGCTGCGGCTCACCGAGGCCCAGCGCGTCCTCGCCGACGGCCGCGCCGAGGAGGCCGCCGCCCAGTACGCCGTGCTGCGCGCCGAGGCGGAGGCCCACGGGCTCGGGTGCGAACAGGCCGACGCCCTGCTCGGACTCGGCGAATGCGCCCTGGAGACCGGGCACCTGACCGAGGCGCGCGAGTACTTCGAGCGGGCCGAGGAGCAGATGGCGGGAAAGGCCCTGCCGGTGCGCGTGCCCGCCGTCCGGGGCCGGGCGGTCGCCCACTACCTCGCGGGCGAACTCCGGTACGCCGTCTACCTGCTGGAGTCCACCCTCGACGAGCTGAACCGCGGCGGCCTGCACGACCCCGACGCGCTCCTGCTGCTCTACGCCAGCGTCATCGGCCCGTACATGGACATGGGCGCCCACGCCCGGGCCGCCCAGGCCGCCGAGTTCGCCCTCGCGCTCGCCCCGCGGGCCGGCGACCCCGCGCTGATCGCCCGGATGCACCGCTCGGTGGCCCGCACCCTGCTCGCCGAGGGCCGGGTCGCCGAGGCCGACGTCTCCCTGGCCAAGGCGGCCGAGCTGTACCGCCAGCTGCGCCTGCGCACCGAGCTGGCCAACTGCCACTGGATGCGCGGCTACGTCTGCGCCCAGAACGGCCGGCTGGACCGTGCCGAGGCGGAGCTGCGGCAGGCCCACACCATGCTCTCGGCGAGCCGGGCCGCCCTGTACCGCAGCCAGGCCGCCGTCGAACTCGCCGACGTCCTGCACCGCCGGGGCAAGTCCGGGGAGGCCGCCGAGCTGCTGGAGGGCGTCCTCGGGGACTTCTCCTCCGAGCGCGGCGCCGTCCACGCCGCCGCCGCGCACCGCCTGCTCGGCATCATCGCCGAGGACACCCGGGACACCGAGGCCGCGGAGGAGCACTACGTCCGCGCCCTCAGCCTCCTGGAACGCGCGGGTGCGGCCGGCGACCTCGCCGACCTGTGCCGCCTCCTGGGCGACCTGCTGCGCCGCACGGGCCGCGTCGAGGCCGCCCTGGACGCCTACCGCACCGGCCTGGGCCACCGCACCGCCCCCGGCACCACCACCCTGGGTCCGGCCCCGGCGCAGCCGCCGCTGTGAGCCGGGTGCGTCCCGGTCTCACACCAGCGCCCGGCCGTGCCTGCGGATGTCCGCCAGGCGGAGGGCGCCGATCTGGACGGCGGCCTGGGTCGCGTCGTTCGGCACGTCGCCGAGACCGCCGTTGGTGAGGGCGAAGGCGTCCTCGCCGACCCGGACGGCGGCCACGTCCATGGTGAGCAGGAAGCCCTGCCCCTCGGGCGCCGTACCGGCGAAGGTGACGCGCAGGCCCTGGCGCACGTCCCCCACCTCCGGCAGCGGCGCGTTCGTCACCTGGACGTCCTCCACGAGCCCGAGGTCCGTGGTGGCCGTGAACCGCGCGCACCGCGTCGGCATCGTCCCCAGCCAGGCCAGCACGGCGTCGACGTCCGCCGGGCGGCGGGCGCCGATCTGGAAGCGGATCTGGGCGTCGGTGTCGGCGTCGTCCAGGCCGATGGCGACGCGGGCCGGGGCGCCGAGGAGTTCGTCGCTGTAGAGGGCGTCCAGCAGCCGCTGGCACTCGACGGCCGTGGTGCGCGTCTTCAGCAGCCCGTCCCGCCAGGTGGCCGCGCCGCGCGTGGCGGTCCAGGGGGCGCCGAGGTCCGCCTGGGTGATCAGGGCGCCCTGCGCCTGCTCGTCGGTGAGCGTGGAGCCGTCGGCCCGGGCGGACGTCCTGGACGTCGGCCTGGGCCGGTCCACCGTGGGCAGGGGGTGCGGCGCGCTCTCCGGGTGCTCCAGGGAGAGGGCCGCGCAGCCGCCGCCTATGAGGAGACCGGTGGCGACGAGGGGGAGGAGGACGGCACGGGGTATGCGGGGGCGTATCGCGGGGGACATCGATGCCTCCTGGGCTGCGTGCGGCCGGCGGACCGCCTGATCTCACGGCGCCACCGGACCGGCCGGCGGCTGCCTGATCTCACGGCATCACCGGCCCGACCGCCCCACCAGCGCTCCGGTCCGTACGGGTGAGGGAGCGGCGGAAAACGCGTGGTGCGGGGGGCGCGGGGCTGTTAGCGTCGCGTCCATGCAGCGCGCCCAGCAGTGCCCGTCGAGCACGACGACGCCGGAGACCGTCCCGGCGCGCTGACACCTGCCAGCATCGAAGCCCCGGGGCGTACGCCCCGGGGCTTCGGCATGCCACGGGGTGTCCGCCTCTCCCGCCGAACCCACGCAGGAGACCCCATGAACGACCAGATAGGCAGCGACGACCCGGACCGGCTCCCCGACCACCGCCGCCTCGGCCGGGAACTCGGCCTCTTCGACACCGACCCGCTGATGGGCGCCGGCCTGCCGTACTGGCTGCCCGACGGCGCGGTCGTCCGGCACACCCTGGAGGAGTACGTCCGGGACGCCGAACGCCGGGCCGGCTACCGGCACGTGTACTCCCCCGCGCTCGGCAAACGGGAGCTGTACGAGACCTCCGGGCACTGGGACCACTACAGCGACGACATGTACCCGCCGATGCGGCTCGGCGCCGAGGAGGTCGTGCTGCGGCCCAGCCTCTGCCCCCACCATGCCCTGATCTACCGCTCCCGCTCCCGCAGTTACCGCGAACTCCCGCTGCGCATCGCCGAGTTGGGCACCATGTACCGTGCCGAGCTGTCCGGTGTCCTCGGCGGCCTGACCCGGGTGCGTGCCATCCGGCTCAACGACGCCCACATCTTCTGCACCCTGGACCAGGCGGTGGCGGAGGCCCGCGCCGCGCTGGAGCTGATCGCCCGCGCCTACGCCGACCTCGGCATCGAGGCCGTACGCCACCGCCTCTCCCTGCCCGGCGGGGGCGGCAAGTACGTCGCCGACCCGGACCTGTGGCAACGGGCCACCGGACTGCTGCGGGAGGTCCTCGCCGAGGCGGGGGTGGCCTACGAGGAGGCGGAGGGCGAGGCCGCTTTCTACGGCCCGAAGATCGACGTCCAGATCGCGGATCCGGCGGGCCGCGAGTCCACCCTGTCCACCGTGCAGATCGACTTCCACCAGCCCGCCCGCTTCGACCTGCACTACATCGGCGCCGACGGCGCGAAGCACCGGCCGGTGATGGTGCACCGCAGCGTCATCGGCAGCGTCGAGCGGGCCGTCGCCCACCTCGTCGAGGCCCATGGCGGCGCGTTCCCGGCCTGGCTCGCCCCGGTCCAGCTGGTCGTGCTGCCGGTCGGCGGGGAGCAGGTGGAGCAGGCGGCGGCGGTGGTCCGCGAGGCGGTCGCGCTCGGCCTGCGCGCGGAACTCGCCGGACCCGATCAGGGCACCCTGGGTGCCCGGATCCGCGCCGCGCGGCTCGTGCCGTACCAGGCGGTGATCGGTGCCCGGGAGGCCGGCGCCGAGCTCGCCGCCGTACGGCTGCGGGACGGGCGGCGGCCCGGCGCGCTCCCGGTGCCGGAGCTGCTGGGCCGGATCGCCGAACGGGTGGCGGCGCGCGGCACCGCGCTGTGGGACCGCCCGCCCGGCGCCGGTCACGACCGCCCGGCCTGACCTAAGGTCGCATCGACGGAAGGAGTCCGCCGTGACCGGTCAGCCCATCCCCGTGATCATCGACTGCGACACCGGCGTCGACGACGCCCTGGCCCTGCTGTTCGCCGTACGCCACCCGGCACTGGATCTGCGGGCGGTGACCTGCGTGGCCGGGAACACCGACGTCGACGGCGTGGTCCGCAACACCCTCACCGTGCTGGAGCAGGCGGGCGCCCCGGACATCCCGGTGGGGCGGGGTGCCGAGCGCCCGCTGCTGGAACCGGCCCGCTCCGCCCGGCATGTGCACGGTGCCGACGGCATGGGCGACCTGGGCCTGCCCGCACCCGCCCGGGTCCCGGCGGACGTCGACGCCGTCACCCTGCTGCGCCGGGAGATCCTCGCGTCCCCGCGCCCGGTGACCCTGATCCCGACCGCCCCGCTGACG
Source organism: Streptomyces musisoli (assembly GCF_016741855.1). Lineage (GTDB taxonomy): Bacteria > Actinomycetota > Actinomycetes > Streptomycetales > Streptomycetaceae > Streptomyces > Streptomyces musisoli. The sequence continues at coordinate 14,614 of NZ_JAERRH010000007.1, forward strand.
AACATCGCCCTGCTGCTGCGCACCCACCCGGAGGTGACCCGGAACATCGAGCGGATCGTCTTCATGGGCGGGGCCGTGACCACCGGGAACGCCACGCCGGTCGCGGAGTTCAACGTGTGGCACGACCCCGAGGCGGCGGCGATCCTGCTCACGGCCGGGGTGCCGATCACGATGTACGGCCTGGACGTCTTCATGCGGGTCGTCGTCCCCGGCGACGAGGTGCACCGGCTGCGCGCGAGCACCGAGCCCGGCACCCGCCTGGCCGGGGAACTCCTCGCGCACCGGCCGACCACCCAGGGCGAGCAGCCGGAGGCGGAGGAGGCGGGCGGCCTCGGCGACGCGGGCGCGGTGTGCGCGGTCGCCGACCCGCAGGGCATCACCACCCGGCTGCTGCCGGTCGAGGTCTCCCTGGCCCCGGGCCCGTCCCGCGGCCAGACCGTCGTGGACCGCCGCCCCCGGCCCGGCGAGTCCGAGATCCACGAGGGCGGGCGGGAACGGGCCCTGGTGGACGTGGCGTTGGACGTGGACGTCGACCGGTACGTGAAGCTGTACCTGGAAACTGTCGAACGTTAGTTCTCGTTCCTTTCCCGGGCAAGGTGGACAGAGTCTGTATGGCCGACCGAACGGCACAGCGACCGTCGTACCGCCCGAACGGAGCCCGTATGGCAGACCTCTCGCCGGACCCCGCACCCGACCTCTCGTCCCGGAACCCCGACTGGTGGCGGCAGGCCGTCGTCTACCAGGTCTATCCGCGCAGCTTCGCCGACGCCGACGGGGACGGCCTCGGTGACCTCCGGGGCGTCACCGAGCGGCTGAACCACATCGCCACGCTCGGCGTGGACGCGCTGTGGCTGAGCCCCTTCTACCCCTCCGAACTCGCCGACGGCGGCTACGACGTCATCGACCCGCGCGGTGTCGACGAGCGCCTCGGCACCCTGGACGACTTCGACGCCCTGGTCGCCGAGGCGCACCGGCTCGGCCTCAAGGTCGTCGTGGACGTCGTACCCAACCACACCTCCCGGCTGCACCCCTGGTTCCAGGAGGCGCTGCGCGCCGCCCCCGGCTCCCCCGCCCGGGACCGCTACGTCTTCCGGCCGGGCCGGGGCACGCACGGCGAACTCCCGCCCAGCGACTGGCAGTCGGTGTTCGGCGGCAGCGCCTGGCGGCGGGTGCCGGACGGCGAGTGGTACCTCCACCTGTTCGCCCCCGAACAGCCCGACCTCAACTGGGCGAACGACGACGTCCGCGCCGACTTCCGCACCACCCTGCGGTTCTGGTCCGGCCGGGGCGTCGACGGCTTCCGCGTCGATGTCGCCCACGGCCTGGCCAAGGACCTCGCCGAGCCGCTGCGGGACATCGGCGGTATCGGCGCGACCGGCGAGGCGGCTCTGCCCCGGGTGGCGCCGGGCAGCCACCCGTACTGGGACCGCGACGAGGTCCACGAGATCTACCGCGACTGGCGCAAGATCTTCGACGCCTACAGCCCGCCGCGCACCGCCGTCGCCGAGGCCTGGGTCCCGGGCGCCCGCCGCGCCCTGTACGCCCGGCCCGACGAACTGGGCCAGGCGTTCAACTTCGAGTACCTGGAGGCGCGGTGGGACGCGGAGGAACTGCGTGAGGTCATCACCGGCTCGCTGGCCACGGCCCGCGCCGTCGGGGCCTCCGCGACCTGGGTGCTCTCCAACCACGACGTCGTCCGGCACGCCTCCCGGCTCATGCTGCCGCCCGGCACCGACCCGGCCGCCTGGCTGCTGTCCGGCGGTACGGCGCCCGCGGTCGACCCGGCGGCCGGCCTGCGCCGGGCCCGGGCGGCGACCCTGCTGATGCTGGCGCTGCCCGGCTCGGCCTACCTGTACCAGGGCGAGGAACTCGGCCTGCCCGAGGTCGCCGACCTGCCCACCGAGGTGCTCCAGGACCCGGTCTGGGAGCAGACCGGCCATGTCCGCAAGGGCCGCGACGGCTGCCGGGTGCCGCTGCCGTGGACGACGGCCGGACCGTCGTACGGCTTCGGGCCCGGGGCCGGATGGCTCCCGCAGCCGTCGACCTTCGCGGCCCGCTCCGTCGAGGCGCAGGCCGGCACCGAGGGCTCCACGCTGGAGCTGTACCGCACGGCCCTGCGGCTGCGCCGCAAGCTGCTGGAGGGCGAGACGCTGACCTGGACGCCGGGCGCGCCCGGCGACGTACTGGACTTCGCCCGCACGGAGGTCTGGCGCAGCGTCACCAACCTGGGCACCGGGCCGGTACCGCTGCCGCCCGGCGAGGTCCTGCTGAGCAGCGCCCCCCTGCCGGACGGGAGGACCCTGCCGCCGGACACGACGGTCTGGCTGGCCTAGGCGCTTCTCGTCCGGATCACGCAGGGCTCGCGGTGCCAGGCCCCGCCGCCTGAACCGGCCCGACCCGGACGAAAGACCCTAGCCGGCCGACGGGCTGGGGCCGGGGGCGGTGCCGCCCGGCGCCCCGCCGCCGGTGAGGCCGCTCAGGTCCAGCGGTGTGGACGTGGCGGTCGGCGGCGGGGCCAGCACCACCTCCGGCTGGCCCGCGGCGGGCGGCGGCGGAGTCAGGTCGGACTGGGGCAGCTTCGGCGGTGTGGTCTGGTTGAAGAGGGTCTGGTCGAAGTCCACCAGACCGGTCTTCTCCATCACCGTGATGTGGTCGAGGACGGTGTCGTTGGCCTGGTCGGCGAGCGCGCGGACCAGTGAGTTCTTGGTCGTGGAGCGGATCTTCGCGATGGTGTTGAAGATCGAGCCGTGCGTCATCCGCAGGATGTTGGCGAAGTCGGTGTCGAACTGCTTGCCGGTCTCGCCCTTGAGCTGGGTGACGAAGCCCTCCTGCTGCGGGCTAGCGATGTTGGGCAGCGTGATGTTCAGCATCGGGGCGATCTTGCGGCAGGAGGCGTCCAGCGCGGCATGCCCGTCGACCAGGTGCTCACTGGCCGTCTTGACGCCCTTGGAGGAGCCCTTCTGCAGCCCGATCTGGCCGAGCGGGTACTCCCACAGGCCGGCCGCGCGCACCTTCACCACGAAGTCCCGGTCCTGCTCGGTGAGCGGTCCCCACTGGGTGTTGGAGATGATGCGGTCCTGTGCGGTGGTGACCTTGTCCAGGCCGAGCATGCCCGGGTAGGCGAGTGCCGCGAGGGTGAGGGCCATCGCACCGCCCACGAAGAGAGTTCCCGTCGCGTTCCGCGAAAAGCGCACCGTGCCTCCTGCCCGGTCGTGGATCCCGCCCACCGTGACGGCGTGGGCGGTGGGGACGCACAGCAGTACGGACGGGAGACGGATTCGTCTCTGCCGTGCAGGTAAAAACTGTGGATAGACGTCCGGCGCCTCCGATTGCCCTTCGTTGGTGTACATGACAGACGGTTGCCGAAACGTTGACCATCGACCGGGAGAAGGCGGGCCGGTTGCGGTCCTAGATTCGCCGCATGTCCCCACAGCCCCCGCCCCGCCCCCCGGCCACGCTGCCCGTCCTGCCCTACCGCAAGCCCACCGAGGGCCGTGACTACTGGGTGCTGGACGACGTCCTGCCCGGCATCGACGCCGTACGGCAGCGGTGCCTGGCCAAGGACGACTGGGTCGAGGGGTACCCGTACACCTCGGAGACCTGGCCCGGTCTGCGGGCCATGCCCGGCCTCGAACCGGCCGAACTGGCGGGCGTCGAGCGGCTGGTGAAGAAGGCGACCGGGGCGAGGGAACTGTGGGTGCAGCGGACGCCCGGCGGCGGCACCCTCAACCACAACTGCGTGCAGGTGGTCGGCGAGGGCGAGAGCGAGCCCCGCCCGCACACCGACTCCCGCGCCCTGTGCCGGTACGCGGCCGTGCTCTACCTCAATCCGGTCGTCCCCAAGGACTGCGGCACCGCCTTCTACCGCCAGTCGCTGCCCGGCGGCCGGCTCGGCGGCAACATCGTCCAGGCCCCGCACAACAACCTCGTCGAGGCCCTCGGCACGCGGTTCGTCCCGGCGGACCACTTCGAGGAGGACGTACGGGTCCCGCACCGGTACAACCGGCTGCTCCTCTACCACGCCAACCTGGTGCACAGCGCGACCCGTTACGCCGGCCGGACGCTGGAGGAGAAACGGATGACGGCGGTCTTCTTCTGGATGGCCTGAGCATCGGCCGGGGCCGGAGCATCGGCCTGGCCGGAGCATCGGCCTGGCCTGATCATCGGCCGGGCCTGAGCATCGGCCGGGGCCGGGGCCGGGGCAGGGCTCGGGAGCGGGAGCGGGAGTGGGGTGGGAGGGTGAGGGCCGTGGCGGCCGGGACGCCGGCGCCGGGTCCCGCGGCCGGTGTGAGGCGGTGGCTCGTGCGGTACGGATGGTGGGCATGAGCAGTGTCGCCATCGTGGGAGCCGGGCCCGGGCTCGGGGCCGCCGTCGCCCGGCGGTTCGGGCGGGAGGGGTTCGTCGTCGGACTCGTCGCCAGGGACCCGGGCCGGCTCGACGTGATCGTCGACGCGCTGGCGGACGAGGGGATCGCCGCCCGCGGGTTCGCCGCCGACGTGCGCCGGCCGGAGCAGCTGGCCGTGGCGCTGAGGGAGCTGGCCGAGGCCCTCGGGACCATCGAGGTCCTCCAGTACAGCCCGGTGCCGCACCGGGACTTCATGCGGCCCGTGCTGGACACCGGGCACCGGGATCTGGTGGCGCCGATCGAGTTCTCGGTCTACGGACCGGTGGCCGCCGTGCAGCAGGTGCTGCCGGGGATGCGACGGCTCGGGCGCGGGACGATCCTGTTCGTCAACGGCGGGACCGCAGCCGTGCCGCACCCCGAGCGGGCCGGGACCTCGATCGCCTTCGCCGCGGAGAGCGCGTACGGCCATCTGCTGCACGAGCGGCTCGCGGCGGAGGGCATCCACGTCGCGCAGCTGGTGATCCCGGGTGCGATCACGGCCGGGCACGCGCGCAAGGACCCGGACGTGCTCGCGCAGACCCTGTGGTCCATGCACCGGGACCGGCACGGGTTCCGGCACTACGCCGACGACCTCGACAGCTGACCCGGCCGGCGGGCCGCGCGACGGCGGCCGGGCGGTGTCCCGGTGGGGTGGGCACGGCCCCCAGGCAGGGCGGGACGGGGACCGCCCGGGCGGTTGCCCGGCAGGGTGAGGCGGGGGCGCCGGAGCGGCGGACCGGGGGCCGGGGACGCCGGTCGGACCGGGCATGAGCGTCCGTCACCCTGCGAGAGGTGACTTTGTGGGCCAATATGGTGATGTTGGCCGCATTGCTCTCTTCAAAGGGGGCCTTCATGGCTGTGGAAATCCCTTCGCTCGTCAAGACGTCCCGTCTCAGGAGCCGGGGCGGTTTGCTGGGCGAGTGCGTGGCGGAGTTCCTCGGAACCTTCGTCCTCATCGCCTTCGGCTGCGGTGTGGTCGCGATGGCGGTGGCCGCGCTGCCCGGTTCGGGCCGGGCCGCCACCCCCACCACGATCTTCCTGGCGGCCGGCGACTGGCTGCTCATCACCTGGGGCTGGGCCCTCGCCGTCGTGTTCGGCGTGTACGTCGCTGGCGGCGTCAGCGGCGCCCACCTCAACCCGGCGGTGACCCTGGCGATGGCCCTGCGCCGCGGGTTCTCCTGGGCCAAGGTGCTGCCGTACTGGTTCTCGCAGGTCGTCGGCGCCCTGACCGGGGCCGCGCTGGTCTACCTCGTCTACCACGACGCGATCAACGCCTACGACAGCATCGTGCCGGGGCCCAAGGTCAACGGGCACACCAACGCCACCTTCTCCATCTTCGCCACCTTCCCGGCCCCGTACTTCCACGGTGGCGTCTGGGGGCCGCTGATCGACCAGATCGTCGGCACGGCCTTCCTGCTGATGCTGATCGCCGCCGTCATCGACCTGCGCAACCAGGCCGTCAAGGCCAACCTCGGGCCGCTGATCGTGGGCTTCGCCGTCGCCGCCATCGGCATGTCCTACGGCGCCAACGCGGGCTACGCCATCAACCCGGCCCGCGACTTCGGCCCGCGCCTGCTCACCTACGCGGAGGGCTGGGGCAGTCTGGCGTTCCCGGGAAGCGTGGCCGGGTCCTTCAGCAACTACTGGTGGATCCCGATCGTCGGGCCGCTGATCGGCGGTGCGATCGGCATCGTGGTCTACGACCTGTTCATCGGCGACGTCCTGAACGTCCGGGCCGAACTGGCCGAACTGCCCCCGCCGGGACGGTCGACCCCGGTGCGGACCTCCGACGACGAGTGACCCCGGCACACCGCCGGATGCGGGGCGCCGCCCCCACTAGGACCTGTCGAACCGCGTGGGGGAGCCCGGCGCCTGGCTTCCCTCGTCGCCCAGGGCGAGGGTGTCGGGGCCGGTTCTGGTCAGCGTGTAGAGGTTGCCGCGGACGCACAGCGCGACGAGCGACGGATCCGTCGGGGTGCTCGTGGCCGCCTCGAACACCATGGAGTCGCGGTGCACCTCCCGCAGCCGCAGTGTCTCGGTGCAGCCGATGTCGCGGCCGGTGCCCGCCACGGTGATCCGGCTGACCTGGCGTCCGACGAGTTCGCCGCGGGCCGCCGGGTGCAGGGTGAGGGTGACGGTCACCTCGCTGGTCCCGGCCGCGGAGCTGCCCGGTCCGCGGCCCTCCCAGGTGCCGGTCCAGGAGGAGGGGAGGGCAGCCGCCGTGGCCGTGGGCGACGGGCCGCCGGTGCGGTCGCCGCCCTTGTCCGCGGTGCCGCCGGGCCACTTCACCACCAGGGCGACGACGGCCGCCACGGCCAGCGCGCAGCCGGCGAGGCCGGCGGTGAGGCCGAGAGCGCGGGGACGGGTGGCGCGGGTGTGGTCGAGGGGGCGGGGCGGTACGAGGGGCGGTACACCGGCCCCGGTCGGTACGGGCGTCGGACCGGGCAGGGCGACGGCCGGACCGAAGCCGGACGGAGGCGATACCGACGCGAACCCGCCGCCCGAACCGGCCGACGCGACCCCACCGGCCGCCGCGACCCCACTGGCCGGCAGGGGCCCACTGGCTGGCACGGGCCCACCGGCCGGCACGGGCCCATCGGCCGGCACGACCCCACCGGCCGATGCAGGTCCGCCGCCCGGCGCAAGTCCGCCGACCGGCGTGGGTCCGCCGGGTGTACCCGTCGGCGCTGCTCCGCCCGCCGATCCGGCCGCCGATCCGCCCGCCGGTGCGCCCGTCTGCGCGCCCGTCTGTGCGGACGTCGTCGGCTCCGGGGCGTGCGCACTCGCGGCCCGGGCCAGGGCGGCCGCCAACTCCTCCTCCCGCTCGACCAGTTCCGTTTCCAGGCGGGCGGGGCGCGAGGCGGTCCAGCCCCCGTCGCCGGCCAGCTCAACGACCCGGTCCGCGGTGGGCCGGGCGGTGGGCGTCTTGTCCAGGCAGGCCCGCAGCAGCGGGACGAGCGAGGGCGGTACGCCGTCCAGCCCCGGGTCCTCGTGCACGACCCGGTACAGCAGCGGCCCCGCCGAGGGCTCCTCCCCGGGGTGCAGGAAGGGCCCCCTGCCGGTGGCCGCGTACACCAGCACGGCGCCCAGCGCGAAGATGTCGCCCGGCTCATCGCACAGGCCCGAGGTGATCTGCTCCGGCGCCATGTAGCCGGGTGACCCGATGACCCCACCGGTACGGGTGTGGCGGGTGTCGTCGGCGGCGCGTGCGATGCCGAAGTCGATGAGCCGGGGGTGGTGGCGGGCGAGCAGCACGTTGGACGGTTTGACGTCCCGGTGGGTGAGACCGGCCCGGTGCACGGCCCGCAGCGCCTCGGCCAGTTCGGCGGCGAGCGAGCGCAGGGCGGGTTCCGGCAGCGGCCCGTGGCGCTCCACCCACTCGGCGAGGGAGGGGGCCGCGACGTACTCCGTGGCCAGCCACTGGGGCCGCCGCTCCGGCGGGCTGAAGTCGACGACGGCCACCGTCCAGGGCGAGCGGACCCGGTCGCTGCTGGCGATCTCGCGCGCGAACCGCCGCGCGAAGTCCGGGTCGTCGCCGTACTCGTCCCGCACGGTCTTCAGGGCCAGCGGCCGGCCGGAGGGCGTGCGGGAGAGGAAGACCTGCCCCATGCCGCCGGCGCCGAGCCGGGCGAGCAGGGGGTAGCCGCCGACGTCCGGCGGATCGCCGGGCTCCAGGTTCCGCATGAGGTTCCCTCCCGCCCTTCACGTACACCTGACCGATCCCGGTACATTCTGGCCAACCGGCCGGGCGGACAGTGCCTTTCACGGATCTTTCCGCCGACCGGCCGCCCCGCCGACCGGCCGCCCCGCCGCCCCGTGTCCCCGTCGCCCCCGCTTGCGGAGGAGGCGCCCGGCGGTACCGCCGCGGTCCTGCGGGACCCGCTCGGCCGCCGGGCGTCAGGTGCCGGCGCCGGTGATCGTGACCTTGGCGCCGACGACGGTGTGCTCGAACAGCCAGCGGGCGTCGTCGGTGCGCAGGCCGATCAGGCCCAGCGTGGAGGGGCGGCGGCCGGGGATGTCCACCGTGGAGTCGGTGCCGTAGACGAAGTGCTCGTCGCCGCGCCGGCCGAGGAAGGCCAGCACCCAGTCGTGCTGCTCCACCACGCCGGTCGGAGAGGAGCTGAACCGCTCGTGGCGCAGGCGCCCGGTGACGCGGGCGACCGCGTCGTCGTGGAAGGGCTGGTTCATGCCGGGCGCGGAGATGGGGAACGTCCATCCTCCCGCGTGCAGTTCCAGCGCGGTCAGATCGATCCTGATCTCGTGGACGGTGGTGCCGTCGGGGGACGGGGGCGGTGCCGGAGCGGCGGTGGAGGCCGTGGCCGCGGGCGGGGGCGCCGACCGGTCGGCGGGGTCCAGCAGGACCGCCCCGGCGAGGACGGCCGTGCCCGCGGCGACGAGCCCGGCCGACGCCAGCACGGCCCGGCGGGTGCGGCGGCGCTGGGCGGCCCGCCGCCGCACGGCGGCGCCCGGCGCGGGGGCGGACCGCCGGCCCCGGGCGGCCACCTCGCGCAACGCCTCCGTGAGCCGGTCGGAGAGTTCCCCGGGCCCGGCCGGTCCCGACGGGTCATGAGGCATGGGTGGCCTCCTTCGTCCCGGTCATGGTCTCAGCCTCCTCGGGCGACAGATGGCGGGCGAGTGCGGCGCGGCCCCGCGCCAGCCGCGCCTTGACCGTGCCGACGGGCGAGCCGGTCTCCGCGGCGATCTGCTGCACGCTCAGGTCGCACACGTGGTACAGGACCACGGCCAGCCGTTGCGCCGGCGGCAGTTCGCGCAGGGCGGCGACCAGGGCGACGTGTTCGGGCCCGGGGCCGGGGGTCCGGTCCGGCGGGGTGTCCTTGCGTACGAGTTCCAGCCAGCGCCGGGCCCGCCGGAAGCGGCTGACCGCGAGCCGGGTGGCGACCGTGCGGATCCACGCCTCCGGTGCCTCGGCCGCGTCGAACGACGCACGCCGGTCCCAGGCCCGCACGAACGCCTCCTGCACCATGTCCTGTGCCTCGGCGTGATCGCCGGTGAAGGCGTACAACTGCCCCACCAGGCGGGGGAATGCGGACGCGTAGAAGGCGTCGAACTCCTCCTCCGTCATCCGGCCCCCCGTGTCCCCGTCCCCGAAAGGCGATCCTACGGGGCGTTCCGGGCCATCCGCCCCGGCGCCCGGGACCGCGGAACTTCCCGGGAACCGGATGCAACCGGGGCTCCGTGCGGTGCGTACAGACGATGTCCGTACACACCTCAGGGGGAAAATCCGTGTCCACGTACGACTCGCCCGGCCGCCGTCCGCGCCGCCGGTACTCCGTCGCCGCCGCCCTCACCGCCGCCTGCACGCTCCTCCTCGCGGCGACCGGCTGCGCGAGCACCACCTCGTCGGCCGCCACCGAGCCCACCACCCCGGCCGGCGAAAACGCCCACCGGCCCGCCCCCGCGCACAGCCGGACCGCTCCCGCCGTACCCGAGCCGGCCGCCCTCGCCGGCGCCCGGGTCAATGTCGGCGAGGGCGCCACGGTGGGCGTCGGCATGCCGATATCCGTCACCTTCGCGCACGCGGTCCCCGAGTCGCAGCGGGCGGCGGTCGAGCACTGGCTCACCGTCGGCACCGAGCCGTCCGCCAAGGGCGCCTGGAGCTGGGTCAAGGACCGCAACCTGCTCGACGGGCAGCGCGTCGACTACCGCCCGCCGGCCTACTGGAAGCCCGGCACCCGGGTCACGCTGCGTGTCGGCACCCAGGCCGTACGGCACTTCACCGTCGGCCGCTCCCTGGTCGCGACCGTCGACGTGGGCCGCCACACGATGACCGTCGAGGAGGACGGCAAGCCCACCACCCGCATCCCGGTCACCGCGGGCCGGCCCGGCCTGGACACCTGGAACGGGACCATGGTGGTGATGGACAAGCAGCCCAAGGTCTACATGGACTCGCGGACCGTCGGCCTCGGCGACGCCTACCACGGCTACTACGCCTGGGCCGTGCACATCACCACGTCCGGCACGTACGTCCACCAGAACCCCAACGCGAACACCTACGCCGGCCGGTCCAACGTCACCCACGGCTGTGTCGGTCTCGCCACCGACGGCACGGCCGAACGCTTCTACCAGCGGGTCATGCCAGGCGACGTCATCCGCGTCACCGGTTCCAAGGAGACCGTCGAGGCCGGCAACGGCTACGGCGACTGGAACGTCGGCTGGTCCGAGTGGCTGTCCCACAGCGCGACCCACAAGGGCGGCACCGGCGCGTCGCAGTCGTAGCCCCCGGCGGTCGCGGTCCCCGGCGGCGGCGGTCGGTAGCCCCCGGCGGCGGCGGTCGTGGTCCCCGGCGGCCTGCGCGTCGCATGCCGCCGGGCATGACCGCCGGTGGCCGTCAACTCTCCCCTGTGCCTTGTCGGTTGGCATCCGCGCCGCTAGGTTAAGCGCGCTGTTAAGTGCACTTAATCTGCTACTTAAGCGAGGTCGCCGTGCCGCACCGCGCCAGAGCGCTCCCTCGTCCGGTCAGTGCCGCCGGAGCCGTCCTGCTGGCCGTGGCGGCATTCGCCGGCCTGGCGAACCCGGGGCCGGCCCGGGCGGCCTCGCCCGCGGAACGCACCCGGACCGTCGAGTACTTCCCCGGCCCCGGGGCCGAACCCCGGCAGGTGACCGTCCCGGTGGCCGCCCCGGCGGCCGGGTCCGCCGCCCGTGGTCCGCTGGCCCCGGCGGGCACCGGCCCGCAGGTGCGGCCGCTCCAGCACACCGGGCCGGTGTCCGGGCGGCTCGACCTCGTGGTGACGGGCGACGGCTACACCGCGGACGAACAGGACGAGTTCGCCGCGGACGCCGAGGAGAAACTGGACGCGGTCTTCGGTGTCGAGCCGTACCGCAGCTACCGCGGGCTCTTCAACATCTGGCTGGTGAACGCCGTTTCCCGCGTGTCCGGCGTCTCCGGCGACCCGACGGCCGACGACGTGAAGGACACCGCGCTGGGCTCCTCCTTCTTCTGCGACGGCCTCGAACGCCTGCTGTGCGTCGACACCGACGCGGTCACGCGGTACGCCGCCCTGGCCCCCGACGCCGACATCGTCTTCGTCGTCGCGCACTCCGCCAAGTACGGTGGCGCCGGCTACTCCGCCACCGACCTGCCGCCGGCCGCCCCCTTCCACGGCGTGGCGACGATGTCGTCCGGCAACGAACGCTCCTACCTCATAGGAGCCCACGAACTCGGGCATTCCATAGGCGGGCTGGCCGACGAGTACCAGTACCCCGGCTACGGCGCCTACCCCTACGCCGAGGAGCCCGCCGCGGCCAACCTCACCCTGCACCGCGACCCGGACCGGGCGAAGTGGCACCGCTGGGCCGGCGTCCAGGACCCGACCGGATCGGTCGTCGGCACGTACGAGGGCGGCGGCTACTACGAGACCGGCATCCACCGCCCGACCGGCACGTCCCTCATGCGCAGCCTGGAGTCGACCGAGTTCAACGTCGTCGGACGCGAGGCGATGATCGACGGGTTCTACGCCGACGCGGACGCCCTCACCTCCTCCGTCCCCACCGGCCGGCCGGTCCGCGCGAACCGGCCGATCACGGTGCGCCTCGCCCCGCTGACCGGACTCGCCGACCTCCGCCTCACCTGGTACGTCGACGGCAGGCGGATCCCGTGGGCGGCCGGCGCCCGGTCGGTGACCCCGCACGCGCTGGGCGTCCGCGGCCACGACCACCGGGTCACCGCGACCGTGACCGACCGGACCACGGCCCTGCGGGACCCGGCCGCGCGGGACCGGGCCGCCAACTCGCTCACCTGGGCCGTGCGGTGAACCCGGACGTCAGAGGACCAGCAGCAGCGTGGCCAGGGTGGTGAAGCCGGCGCACACCGCGAGCGCCACCCCCACGCAGCGCCGCCGCAGCACCTCGTAGCGGTGCTCGTACTCGGCGCGCAGCGACACGCACCGGGCCGCGACGCGTTCGAGATCCGCCCGGGCCCGCCGCAGACTGTCGGCGACGTACCGCCGCTCGATCTCCTCGCGCTGCGCCGTCGTCAGCCAGTCCAGTTCGTCGCAGAACTCCCGCGCGCGCCGCTCCGCCTCGGCGACCCTGGCCTGCCACAGCAGGTAGCCCTCGACCTCGTTGCCGAGGCTGCCCCCCAGGTCGGCTTCCTGCCGCCCCGGACCGCTCACCCGCGCCCTCGGTCGGTCGTGGCCGGGAATCCGTGGGCCTCGAACTCCTGCATCGCGATGTCCGGGTGGTGCAGGTCGAAGGCGGGGGACTCGCTGCGGATCCGCGGCAGGGTGACGAAGTTGTGCCGCGGCGGCGGGCAGGAGGTCGCCCACTCCAGCGAGCGGCCGAAGCCCCACGGGTCGTCCACACCGACCGGCTTGCCGTACTTGGCCGTCTTCCACACGTTGTAGAGGAACGGCAGCATCGACAGACCGAGCAGGAACGAGCTGATGGTCGAGACCGTGTTCAGGGCGGTGAAGCCGTCGGTGGCGAGGTAGTCGGCGTACCGGCGCGGCATGCCCTCGGCGCCCAGCCAGTGCTGGACCAGGAAGGTGCCGTGGAAGCCGACGAACAGCGTCCAGAAGGTGATCTTGCCGAGGCGCTCGTCCAGCATCTTGCCGGTGAACTTGGGCCACCAGAAGTGGAACCCGGCGAACATCGCGAAGACGACCGTTCCGAAGACCACGTAGTGGAAGTGCGCCACCACGAAGTACGAGTCGGAGACGTGGAAGTCCAACGGGGGCGAGGCCAGGATGACACCGGTCAGACCGCCGAAGAGGAACGTCACGAGGAAGCCGGCCGCCCACAGCATCGGCGTCTCGAAGGACAGCGAGCCCTTCCACATCGTGCCGATCCAGTTGAAGAACTTCACGCCGGTCGGCACGGCGATCAGGAAGGTCATGAAGGAGAAGAACGGCAGCAGCACACCGCCGGTGACGTACATGTGGTGGGCCCACACGGTCACGGACAGGCCGGCGATCGCGACGGTCGCGGCGACCAGGCCCATGTAGCCGAAGATCGGCTTGCGGGAGAACACCGGGATGATCTCGGTGACGATGCCGAAGAACGGCAGCGCGATGATGTACACCTCGGGATGGCCGAAGAACCAGAAGAGGTGCTGCCACAGCAGCGGCCCGCCGTTGGCCGGGTCGTACACGTGGGCGCCGAACTGGCGGTCCGCCTCCAGCGCGAACAGCGCCGCGGCGAGACACGGGAAGGCCAGCAGGACCAGCACACCGGTCAGCAGCACGTTCCAGGTGAAGATCGGCATGCGGAACATGGTCATGCCCGGGGCACGCATGCAGATGATCGTGGTGATGAAGTTGACCGCGCCGAGGATGGTGCCGAAGCCGGAGAAGGCCAGACCCATGATCCACATGTCGGCACCGGGGCCGGGGGTGCGGATCGCGTCCGACAGCGGGGTGTACGCGAACCAGCCGAAGTCGGCCGCGCCGTCCGGGGTGAGGAAACCGCCGACCGCGATGGAGGAGCCGAACAGGTAGAGCCAGTAGGCGAACATGTTCAGCCGCGGGAACGCCACGTCGGGCGCGCCGATCTGGAGCGGCATGATCCAGTTCGTGAAGCCGGCGAACAGCGGTGTCGCGAACATCAGCAGCATGACCGTGCCGTGCATCGTGAACATCTGGTTGTACTGCTCGTTCGAGATCAACTGGATGCCCGGGCGGGCCAGCTCGGCGCGCATGACCAGCGCCATCACGCCGCCGATCAGGAAGAACGCGAACGACGTGAGCAGGTACAGCGTGCCGATCGTCTTGTGGTCGGTGGTGGTCAGCCACTTCACCACGACATTGCCGGGCTGCTTGCGCCGGACCGGCAGCTCGTTCTCGTACGAGTCCTCGGCTGCCTCGGCACCGCCCTGGGGTTCGTTGAGGATGCTCACCAGTCGTCCGTCTCCCGATACTCGACGTCGGCTCACGCCATGACGTGAGTCACCGCCATCCTCGCCGCGCGAGGGCGGCCCCGGGTCCCTGAGCGGCCGACGCGCGGCCGAACGGATGACGGATGCACCCGGACGGAGCAGCGGAGCGGGCGCCGCGGCCGCGGTCACACCGTCGGCGGGGCCCGGCCGACGGGAGGGTCCGTCAGCCCTGCCCCGCCCCGCGGAGCGCGGGCGCCGTGACCGGGGTCCGTTCAGCTCGGGCGGCTGTTTCGGAAGGACGCGTCGGCCGCGCCCGGTACGCCGGTACCGGTGCCCTCGGCCGTGCCCGGTACGCCGGTGCCCCCGGGACCGGTGCCCTCGGTCGTGCCCGGTACGCCGGTGCCCCCGGGGCCGGTGCCCTCGGCCGGGTGCTCCGTCGCGAGCCGTTCGCCCTCGATGTCGAGGTTCGGCAGCAGCCGGTCCAGCCACTTGGGCAGCCACCAGCCCGCCCGGCCGACGAGTGCCAGGGCCGCCGGGACGAGCGTCATGCGGACCAGGAACGCGTCGACGAGGACTCCGACGGCGAGGGCGAAGGCGATCGGCTTGAGCATGGTGCTGCCGCCGGGGACGAAGCCCGCGAACACCGCGAACATGATCAGCGCGGCGGCGGTGACCACGCGGGAGGCGTGCCGGGACCCGGCCAGGACGGCGTCGCGCGGTGCGGCGCCGTGGACGTACGCCTCGCGCATGCGGCTGACCATGAACACCTCGTAGTCCATGGCGAGTCCGAACAGGACGGCCATCACCAGGATGGGCAGGACGCTCACCACCGGCCCGGTCTCGCCGACCCCGAGCGGGCCGGACAGCCACCCCCACTGGAAGACGGCCACGACCGCGCCGAGGGTGGCGGCCACCGAGAGCAGGAAGCCCAGGGCCGCCTTCACCGGCACGACCACCGAGCGGAAGACCAGCAGCAACAGCAGCAGGGAGAGGCCGACGACGACGAGGGCGAAGGGGACCAGCGAACTCGCGAGCCGGTCGGAGACGTCGATGTTCACCGCCGTCGTACCGGTCACCGACACCTCGGCACCGGTCCGCTCCCGTCGGTCGCCCGCCTCGTCGCGGAGGTGCTCGACGAGGTCCTTGGTCCTCGCGTCCGAAGGGCCGGTCTCCGGCACCACCTGGATGACGGCCGTGTCCCCGTGGCCGACGACCTGGGGCTCGCCGACCGCGGCGACGCCGTCGGTGGCCTTCAGCTCCCGGACGAGGGCGGCCGTGGCCTGCCGCGGGTCGCCGGCGTGAGAGATGTCGGCGCGGACGAGCAGCGGGCCGTTGAAGCCGGGGCCGAACTCGTGGGAGACCACGTCGTACGCCTGCCGTTGGCTGCTGCCCGCCGGGGCCGAGGCGTTGTCGGGCAGGGCGAGCCGGAGGTCGCGGGCGGGCAGGGCGACGGTCAGCAGCCCGACGAGGACCGCGGCCAGGGTGAGCAGCGGGCGGCGGATCGCGGCCCTGCCCCAGCGTTCGCCCAGCGGCCGGCGCCCGTCGTCCCCGGCGCGGCGGGCGGCCTGTTCGCGCCGGGCGGCACGCGAGCCCGGCTTCGGCCGCAGCCGCTCACCCGCGAAGCCCAGCACGGCCGGCAGCAGTGTGGTGGAGACGCCGACGGCGACGAGGACGGCGGCGGCGCCGGCCCCGCCCATGACGGTCAGGAACGGGATGCGTACGACGGCCAGTCCGCACAGCGCGATGATCACCGTCAGGCCGGCGAAGACGACCGCGCTGCCCGCCGTGGCGGTGGCCCGGGCCGCCGATTCCTCGGTGTCCATGCCTGCTGCCAGCTGGGAGCGGTGCCGGGAGACGATGAACAGGGCGTAGTCGATGCCGACCGCGAGGCCCAGCATGGACGCCAGCGAGGGCGCGGTGCTGGAGACGGCCAGGACGCCGGTCAGCGCCGACAGGCCGAGCAGGGTGACGGCCAGGCCGGTGAGCGCCGTCAGCAGGGGCATGCCGGCCGCGAACAGCGAGCCGAAGGTGAGGGTGAGCACGACGAGCGCGACGGCCGCGCCCATCGCCTCCTTCGTGTGGCCGGTGCTCTTGCCGCTGCCGTACGCGGATCCGCCGACCTCGACGGTGAGCCCGGCGTCCTCGGCGTCCCCGGTCGTCCTCTCCAGCGCGGTGAGGCTGCCGTCGTGCAGGCCGGCGCGGGAGACCCGGTAGCGGACCTGGCCGAGGGCGGTGGTGCGGTCCGCCGATATGACCTTGTCGCGCACCGGGTCGGTGACGGACACGACCTGCGGGGCCTTCGCCGCCCGCGCCATGGTGGCGCTGACGGCCTGGGCGTACCGCGGCTCGGTGATCAGGTGGCCCTCGGGGGCGACGAAGACGACCTGGGCGCTGGTGCCGGCCGCCGAGGGCAGTTCGGTCCTGAGGGTGTCCATCGCGGTCTGGGCCGGTGAGCCCGGGACCGTGAACTCGTCGTCGGTGCTGCCGCCGACCGTGATCACGCAGGTGACCGCCGCGGTCAGCACCAGCAGCCAGGCGGCGAGCACCGCCCGGCGGTGCCGGAAGGCGCCCCGGCCGAGCCGGTGGAGGAGGGAAGCCATGGGAAACCGTGCTCCTTGAGGGGGACTTGCGGGGCTGAGCGGCACGTTCGGGGAGGAACCTCGTTCGGGGCGGATCCCTTGTGCGGGGAGCCTCGTCCGGGCAGATCCCTAGTACGGGGGGCCCTCCCGCGTGGGCTCTCGTACGGGGGGAGCCCTCGTGCGGGGGGCCTCGTACGGGGGGAGCCCTCGTGTGGGGGCCTCGTACGGGGGTGGCTCCGGGGTCAGGCGGTGACGGTGGCTGGGCCGCCGCTCAGGGTGAGCCGCAGTCCGGTGCCGGTGACCGTGAGGCGGCGCGGCTCCAGCCGCAGCGGGAGGCCGGTCAGGGAGACCGTGCGCGCTGCCCGTGCGGTGACCTTCTCGGCCAGGGCGTCGGGGAGGGGGGTGCCGGCGAACGCGGGCCGCCCGGGGGTGACCCGGATCGTCCGCCCGTGCAGGGAGGGCGTGACGGGGACGGTCAGGGCGCCCGAGCGGCCGAGGTGGACGACGAACCGTCCGTGCGCCGGGTCGGGGACCACCACGCCGTCCGGGCGGTCCGCCACCACGCCGTCCGGGCGGTCCGCCACCACGCCGTCCGGGCGGTCCGCCACCACGCCGTCCGGGCGGTCCGCCACCTCGCCGTCCGGGCGGTCCGCGCCGATGCCGGCCAGGGAGGCGGCGTCGGCGTCGACGGTCACGGTGGACGAACCGACCGTGCCGCCGTGCCCGTTGCGGCGTACCTGACGCAGGCGGGCGTCGACCGTGAGACCGGTCATCCGCCGGGCGGCCACCCCGTCGGCCGTCAGCTCGACGTCGGGGAGGGTGCCCCGGGCCAGCTGCCACAGCGCGGGTGTGGTGCCGAGGCCGACGTCCGGGGTGGTGCCGAGCCGCTTCGCGGCCATGGCCGCGATCCGGTCGGCGATCCGGTCCCGGACCACCGCTTCCGCCGTGCCGACGAGGGTGGCCAGGGCCAGGGCGGCGGCCAGGACGGCGGTCGTACGCCGACGCGCGCGCAGCCAGGAGACCGGCGGACGGAAAAGTGTCATGACTGACACGATACCCGAAGTGTCAGTGCTGACACTTTCTTGGGGTAGGGCCGGAGGCTGGGTCGGGGTCGGGGTGGGGGTCGAGGGCTGGGGGCTGGGGCTGAGGGACTGGGGGTTGGCGACTCGGGCCAGGGGCTGGGGGCTGGGTCTGGCCTGGGGTTTGGGCTGGGGGCGCCGCTGAGGACTCGGATCAGGGGCTGAGGTTGGGGGTTGGGGATTGAGGGTCGGGTGGGGGCCGGGGCCGAGAGACGGTGTCTGGGGTCTGGGGTCTGGGATCCGGGTCGGGATGCGGGGGTTATGGGTCCGGGTGCTGGGGTCCCGGGTCCGGGGTCTGGGGCCGGCTGCCGGGTAGTGCCGGGTGGTGCAGGTGGCAGGTGGCAGGCGGCAGGGGCAGGGGGCAAGCGGCAGGTGGCCGGGCGGTCGGGGGTGGGCGGCGTGTCAGGATGAACGCGTGGACGAGCGGGACGTGCAGGAGATGGGCCGGCGGGACCGGAAGAAGGCCGCCACGCGCCGGAGCCTGCTCCGCACGGCCACCCGGATGTTCGCCGAGCGCGGCTACCAGGAGACGACGGTCAAGGACATCGCCGCCGCGGCCGGGGTGACCGAACGCACCTTCTTCCGGTACTTCCCCTCCAAGGAGGACCTGGTCTTCGCCGAGGTCCTGGACTTCGTACCGCTGCTCGTGGAGGAGGTCGCCGGGCGTCCGGCGTCCGAACCCCCTTACACCGCCGTGCTCAACGGCCTGATCGCCGCCGCCGGGCGCCTCGACGGCGGTCTGGGCATCCTCTTCATCGGCGTCCCGCCGCGCGCCCTGCCCACCGGCCCGCGGCGCACCGGCGTACTCACCGACTTCGAGGACGGCCTCACCGGGGCCCTCGGCGACCGTCTCGCGCGCCGGTCGCCGGACGAGCCGGCCGGCGCGCGCGCCCTGCGCGCCGCCGTCCTCGCCCGCGCCTCGGTCGCCGCCGTGCGCAGCGCCCTGATCGCCTTCGCCACCCGCGACGAGGTGCCGGCCGGGCCGCCCGCGGTCGAGGAGTTCGGGCGGCTGCTGCACGAGGCGTTCGCCGCCCTGCGCAGCGGCGGGGAGTGACGGACGCCGGGTACCGGCCAGGTTCGTCGGCGATCCCGGAGGCCCGGCACCCGGCCCGCCCGGCCGCGTTCGTCAGTGCCCCCGCAGGCCCCGGTGCCCCCGCAGGCCCCGGTGCCCCCGGATACCCCGGCGCCTGGCCCGCCCGGCCGTGTTCGGCAGTGGCCCCGTGTCCCGGTGATCCCGGAGGCTCCGCTGCCTGGCTCGCGAGGCCGTGTTCGGCAGTGGCCCCGCCCGCCCCGGCACCCGGCCCGCCCGGCCGTGTTCGTCGGTGGCCCTGGTGATCGCGGAGGCCCCGGTGTCCGGGCCGTCCGGGTGTCCGGGGCGTCCGGGTGTCCGGGGCGGTCTCGGGTCGGACGTACCGGCCGTCGGGAAGGAGTTGCCGCCGGGCTGTAACGCGCACGCACCCCCACCGCGTGTAAGGGATGACGCCGGCCACGAGAGGACACACGGTGAGGGAAGCACCCGCGGACTACCTGGAGTTCGCAGTCGCCCGCAGCGGGCCGCTGTTCCGGACGGCCTGCCTGCTCACGGGTGACTGGCACCTCGCCGAGGACCTGGTGCAGGAGACCCTCGCCAAGATGTACCGGTCCTGGCGGCGCATCAACCGCGCGGAATCCCCGGTCGCCTACGCCGACACCGTGCTGGTGCGCACCTACGTCTCCCAGCGCCGGCGGCGCAGCTCCACCGAGCGCCCCAGCGACCGGCTGCCCGACAGGGCCGGACCGGCGGCGGACCCGGAGCTGCGGATGGCCCTGCTGGACGGCCTGGCACAGCTGACGGGCAAGGACAGGGCCGTGCTGGTGCTGCGCTACTGGGAGGACCGCTCGGTCGAGGAGACCGCCCATGTTCTGAAGCTGTCGCCGGGTGCCGTACGGACCCGGAGCCTGCGCGCCCTCCAGCGGCTGCGCACCCTGCTCGGCGCCGAGTTGGCCGACCTGACCGCATGACGAGCGCGGCCGCGCGGTGCTCCGCGCCGCGGCCGACCCCTGACGAACGGAGATCCCGCATGTCCCCCGACAAGGAGTTCGACGAGAAGGTCGACGACAAGGTCGACGAGAAGGTCGACGAGGAGTTCGAGGTCCGGGTGGCCCACGCCATGCGCCGCACCACCGGTGACTTCCCGCCCCACTCCGCCGACCTGGTACGGCGCTCCGTCGGTCGGGGCCGCCGGATGCGGCTGTACGCCGCCGTCCGGATCGCCGCCGCGGCCGTCGCGGTGGTCGGCGCGGGCGGCGGACTGCTGGCCACGGGCGCGTTCGGCGGCCACGGCGACGGCACCCCCGAACAGTTGCGGACCGCCGCCCGGGGCACGCCCACCGGGAAGCCGGCCTCCCGGGCGGCCGCGCCGGTCAGCGGCGAGGAGATGGTCCGCACGCTCAAGAGCCTGCTGCCGCCGGGCGGCACCGTCTCCGCGGCCTCCGGCAGGGGCACCCAGGAGGGCGACGACGGCGTCCGGCCGGGTGCCGAACTCACCTACACCACCGCCGAGGGGGTCTCCGGCATCGACCTCACCGTCTCCCGGCTCGACCCGGGCCTGCCCTACGACCAGCAGGGCGACGGCGGTTGCCTGCCGGTCGAGGTGCGCCCCTACGACACGTGCACCACGCAGAAGCTCCCCGGCGGAGCGGTGCTCAACACCACCAAGTCGTTCACCTACCCCAACTCCGACACCGGGCAGAAACGCTGGTACGTGGTGCTCACCACCGCCGACGGCGCCCAGCTGTCGGTGCAGGAGTTCGGCGGTGGCGGCGAGAAGGCGTCGTCCGGCGGCACCGACCCGCTGCTGTCCCTCCCCCAGCTGACCTCGATCGTGCGCAGCTCAGCCTGGCAGAAGGTGATCGCCGCGCTCCCGGCCCCGGAGCGGACCCCGGCCTCCACCGCCTCCCCCCGTCGGGAACACGCGTCCGGCGCGCGGCTGACCCGGGTGCTGAAGGACCACCTGCCCCGGGGCGGGACGGTCTCGGACGTCAACGCCTCCGACGGACTGGTCCAGCTGGTCCACGACGACGGCCACGGGAAGAACATGGTCGAGGTCGACGTGCAGTACGACATGACCGACTCCCTGGCCGGACTCATGGACTGCGACGACGTCCCCGGTCACTGCGAGGCCGTGACGCTGGGCGACGGAACCCGGGTGAAGAAGGTCCGGGGCAAGTCGGAGAAGGGCGGCTCGGCCCAGGTGTGGCTGGTCGACACCCTGCGCCCGGACGGCCGGCGGGTGGTGGTCCGGGAGATCAACTCCTTCGCCGAGAGCGCCCCGGTGACGCGCCCCCGGCCCGAGCTGGGCATGGACCGGCTGCTGAGCATCGCGCTCGACAAGCGGTTCTTCACGGGCTGAGCGCGGTCCGGTCGGCCGGGGCCCGCGGCGGGCGCGGACTCCGTTGACTGCGGCTGATCGGCCGTGCGACGGTGAGTGCGCGCTCGTCTCGGGTACCACGGGGAAACTGGAGGCAAACCGCTGTGTCCTTCGGAAACGACGACTCCCGGCCGGCCATGGAACGCAGTCTGACCTCCGATCAGCTGGAGGCGTTCGAGAAGGAGTTCACCGCCCGGCCGGCGAACCGGCTGATGCAGAACGCGGTCACCCAGACGCCCGTGGACGACATCGCCCTCGACCGGCGGATCCTCACGGGCATCGACCACTCGGTCTCCCACCACCTGGACGACTGGAAGGTCACCAACCAGAAGCAGAGCGGGCGTTGCTGGATGTTCGCCGGGCTCAACCTGCTCCGGGTCGGCGCCGCGCGCAAGCTGGGCGTGAAGGACTTCGAGTTCTCCCAGAACTACCTGCTGTGGTGGGACAAGTTCGAGCGGGCGAACCACTTCCTGGAGGCGGTGATCGACACCTCCGGCCGGGACGTGGACGACCGCACGGTCGCGCACCTGCTGGCGGACCCGATCGGTGACGGCGGCCAGTGGAACATGTTCGTGGCGCTGGTCGCCAAGCACGGCCTGGTCCCGAAGTCGGCGATGCCGGAGACCGACAGCTCCTCCTCGACCCGGGCGATGAACCGGTCCCTGAAGACGCTGCTCCGCCAGGGGGCCCGCGACCTGCGCGCCTTGGCCGCCGACGGAGCCGACGCGCAGCGGGAGCGCAAGCGGGAGGTGCTGGCAGCCGTCCACCGGGTGCTCGGCATCCACCTCGGCACGCCCCCGCGGCGGTTCCTGTGGCAGTGGGAGGACAAGGACAAGGAGTTCCACCGCGACGGCTGGCTCACCCCTGCGGAGTTCGCCGCCTCGTACGTGCAGCTCCCGCTGGACGAGTACGTGTGCCTGGTGCACGACCCGCGGGAGTCGAGCCCGTTCGGCCGGACCTTCACCGTCGAGTACCTGGGCAACGTCGTCGACGCCCCGCCGGTGGTCTACCTGAACGTGCCCATGGAGCAGCTGAAGCAGCTGACCATGGACACGATCGTCGGCGGGGAGCCGGTGTGGTTCGGCTGCGACGTGGCCAAGATGATGCGCGCGGACGCCGGCGTATGGGACGCCGGTCTCTTCGACTACGCCGCCGTCTACGACGCCCCCTTCACCATGGACAAGGCCGACCGGCTGCTGCACCACGACACGCAGATGACCCACGCGATGCTGTTCACCGGCGTCGACGTGGTCGACGGCAGCCCGCGCCGCTGGCGGGTGGAGAACAGCTGGGGTGAGGAGAAGGCCGACAAGGGCTTCTGGACCATGAACGACTCGTGGTTCGGCGAGCACGTCTTCGAGATCGCGGTCCGCCGCTCCGCACTGCCCGCGGACCTGGCCACGGCCCTGGAACAACCGCCGATCGTCCTCCCGGCCTGGGACCCGATGGGCGCCCTCGCCGACTGAGGACGTCGACGGGGCCGCGGACTGAGGATGGCGGCAGGGTCGCGGGCCGAGGACGGTGACAGGGGCGCGTACTGGCGGACTGAGGGTGGCGGCAGGTCGCGGGCCGAGGACGGTGACAGGGTCGCGTACTGGCGGACTGGGGACGGCGGCAGGGGCGCGTACTGGCGGACTGGGGACGGCGGCAGGGGCGCGTACTGGCGGACTGGGGACGGCGGCAGGGGCGCGGGCCGAGGACGGTGACAGGGGCGCGTACTGGCGGTCTGAGGATGGCGGCAGGGGCGCGGGCTGAGGACGGCGGCGGGGCCCGTCCGTCACGACGTACCACCCTCGCCGTGGATCCCTGACGCCCACGCCGCCGGCTGCGAAGGACCACCACCGACGGCCCGCCGTCACCTTCCGGGTCCTCGTGCGCCCCCTCCCGTGCCGGGGCCTGCCGTCACCTTTCGGGGCCCCGTGCGCCCTTGCCCGTGCCGGGGGCTGCCGTCACTTCCCGGATCTTCGTGCGCCTCTCCCGTGCCGGGGCCCGCCGTCGTCTGCCGGGTCACCGTGCGTCCTCTCCCGTTTCCCGGCCTGCCGTCATCTTCCGTGGCCCCGTGCGCCCCCTCTCCTGGCCCCTCTCCCGGCCCCTCTCCCGGACCCTCTTCCGGACGCGCCGTCGGGCGACGAGACGGCCCTGCCCCGCCGTTCCTCCGATGCGCACCCGGCGGGCCCCGGTCCCGCGTGACGGGGCGGGCGGGGGATGGCGCTCGGGGGTTTCTGGAGGGGGGCTTGAGGTGCGGGCGGAAGGGTGGGGGGCGTCAGGTGTGGGCCGCTAGGAGAGGGGAGGCGACGGTGTGAGGAACGTGTTGGCCGTTTTCGGCCGGGCGCTGGTGAAGGTGTTGACCCTGCCGGGGTTGCAGGCGTTGGGGTTCTGGTTCGGGTCGGTCATGCCCTGGCCGATGTCGTACGGGGCCTGGGACGAGCCGGTGCGGTGGGTGCCCGGGGCGCCGGACGGCACCGGCCGGCTGGTGGAGCCGCCGCCCCTGCATCCGGAGCGGGTGCGAGACGACCTGCCCTTGACGGAACTGGAGCTGCGGCTGTCCCGGGAACTCAGCGCGGTCAGCCCCGAGTGGCCCGCGCGCTAGGGCCGCTCGTCTGGGTCAGGCCGGGCTCGCGGGTCCTGGCACCTTCCTGATCCGGCCTGTTCCAGACGAAAGACCCGGGACCCTGTCGTCCGGTCCCCGCCCGCCCGGCGACGTCAGGGTCCGGGCGAGCCGCTCCACGACCGTCGGTGATCCAAGGAGGTTCGAGATGTGCTCTAGACCAAAGACGGAGACTCGGACTTCTGGACGGTGGGACGACGGCGGGACTCGGAGGGCCGGGGTGACGGAGCGGATCGGGACGGAGCGTGCGCCTGCGGGCGACACGGATCCGCCACGCCTGCCGGAGCTGTCCGCGGCCTGCGTGCCTGCCGAGTTCGGAGGTGCGCTGGACGACTACGGGCGGCTCCACCGGCTGCTGCGCTCGTTCGCCCGCCGTGATCCGGCGGCGGCCGCCGCGCAGGCCGGTGCGTTTCTGGCCGTGGCGCCGGTGTGGGTGTCCGGTGACACCACCGTCGCGCGCCGGATCGCCGGGCCGGTGGCCGCGGGCGCCCGTGTGTCCTGCGGGCTGACCCGGGCCGATGCCGTCGGTCCGGACGCCGGGCTGAGTGCCTATCCGACCCGGGACGGGTACCGGCTCGACGGGGAGGAGCGGCTGACCGGGGGCCTGGCGGACGCGCGGTTCGTGTCCGTGCTCGCCCGCACCTCGCCCGTGCCCGGTCCGCGCGCCTACTCGCTGCTCCTGTTCGAGACGCGGGAGCTGTCCGCGGACGCCTGCCGGCCGGTCGCGGCGGCGTCCGGCGCCGTCGCCTTCCGTGACGCCCGGGTGGGTGCGGACGCGCTGGTGGGGCGGGAGGGCGCCGGCATCGAGGTGCTCCTGAAGGCCGACCAGGTGGCGTGGAGCGTCCTGTCGGCGGTCTCGCTCGGGAGCGCCGAGCGCGCCCTGCGTGCCGCGCTGAGCCGCGTGGCTTACTCCGCGGACGGGCCGCCGGGCGACCGGTCCGCGGACGGCTCCGTGTCCGCTTGGCGGATGCGGGAGCTGACGGAGTCGTACGCCGATGTGCTGCTGGGCGAGGTCCTCGCCGTGGTCGGCGTGCGTGCCCTGCATCTGCTGACCAGCGAGATGAGCGTGACCTCGGCCGTCGTGGGCTTACTGGTGCCCGCGCTGGCCGCCGGGGTACCCGACCGGCTGCGGCGGCTCGGGCTCCCCCGCGGACCCGAACCCGCCGACGGCCGCGAGGGCGACCCCCCGACCCCGCCCCCACCGCACACCGCCCGACCCGGCACCACCGGCACAACCCCGGACACCGCTCCAGCACGGGACACGTCCACACCGGACGCCTCCGCGTGGGATACGTCCGCGTCGGCCACGTCAGCGTCGGGGGCCGATTCAGTGCGGGACGCGTCCGCGTCGGATACGTCCGCGTCGGCCTCGTCCGCGTCGGCCACGGCAGCGTCGGGGACCGATTCGGTGCGGAACGCGTCCGCGTCGGGGGCCGCCGCGTCGGGCGCCTCAGTGCCGGAGACTTCCGCGTCGCAGACCTCCGGGTCGAGCGCCTCCGCGCCGGACGCCTCGGTGCCTGAGACTTCCGTGCCGGACGCCGATCCGGTGCCGGGCACGTCCGCACCGGACGCCTCCGCGCCGGACCTGTTCACACCGGGGACCTTCGAGCTGGACGCCCTTGCCGGTACCGCTCTGTGCCCGGCCCTGCTGGTGGCGCAGTTCCGGCCGCTGGCGCGGGACTACCTCTCCCCGTCCGAGCACCGGCCCCGGCTGGCTCGCCTGTTCGGTCTCGGCGGCCCGGTGCCGCCGCTGGACCCGGACCGGCTCGCCCTGCTGTCCCGGTACGGCAGCGCCGTGCTCGGCACGTTGCCCGGATCCGTGGCGCACCTGCGCGAACTGGCTTGCGGCAACCCGGCGTTGAACGGTGTCGCCGCACTGGCCGGCCGGCTGCTGACGGAGGCGGAGGTGCTGCACCACCGGATGGCCGCCGCCGCGCCGACGGCCGGCCGGACGCCGCCCGGCAGCCTGGCCGACGCGCGGGCGTACGCGCTGTGCTTTGCGGGCGCGGCCTGCCTCGGCGTGTGGCTGGGCAACCACGGCGCGGACGGCCCCCCGACCGATGCGCGCGACGGAAGCCCGAGGCGAGGCGACGCCCCGACCGCCCCTGCCGGCGACTCGGCAGCCGCGTCCGTGTCCCGTCGCGTGGCCGGTGGCTCGGTGGACGCCGGGTCTGTGTCGCCCCGTGTGGCCGGTGGCTCGGTGGACGCCGGGTCTGTGTCGCCCCGTGTGGCCGGTGGCTCGGTGGACGCCGGGTCTGTGTCGCCCCGTGTGGCCGGTGGCTCGGTGGACGCCGGGTCCGTGTCGCCCCGTGTGGCCGGTGGCTCGGTAGACGTCGCTTCCGTGTCGCCCGGCGTGGCCGGTGACTCTGTCGCGTCCGTGTCGCCCCGCGTGGCCGGGGAGTCGGGCGGTGCGTCCCGTCGTGCCGGCCGAGCCGTCGGTCATGCGAGCGAGGCGCTCTGGCGGGACGGGCTGTGGCTCGAGGCGTGTCTCGCGCGCGTGCTGGCCCACCTCGGCGTGCGCCGCCCCCGGGTGGCCGACGAGGTGTTGTTCGACCGGCTGGCCGAGCCGCTGATCACGCAGTACGAGGAGGGGAGCGACTTCTCCGTGCTGCACCGTCCGACCCCTCAGGAGTCGTCATCATGCTGATCCCGACCGAGCAGCCGGCGCCCGCGCCCCGCACCACCGCGGGGGCCGACGCCGCCGAGTGGGCCGTACGGGAACGGATCGCCGAGGTGGAGCGGCTCCTCGGAGACCCCGCGGACGACGCCAACCCGCTGGGCCGCAGGGCGCTGCTCGACGCCGACTCGCAGGGCAGGGCGCTGCTCGGCGCCGATGCGCGGGGTCGGCCGTTGCCCGGGGCCGCCGTCCTCGCGGCCGGGGGGATCGCGGCGGAGACCGTCCCCGTGCCGCTGGGCGGACGGCTGGAGCGGACGGACCGGCTGGTGCGCGTCGCGCGGGCACTGTTCCGGCGCTCGGCGTCCCTGGGCGTCGGCCAGGTCGTGGGCCCGCTGCTCGCGGCCCTGCCCGTCTGGGCGGCCGGAACCGCGCGGCAGCGCCGGTGGACCGCCGACCTCCTGCTCGGCGGCGGCACGCTCGCGGTGGCACCGCGCGAACTGGAGCACGGGGACTGCTTCGTGCACGGCGGGATCGAGGCGGTACCCGGTGCGGACGGCATCCTGCTGGACGGCCGCAAACCCGCGGTGGCCGGCGCCGCCCGCGCCGACGCCCTGGTCGTCTTCGCCAGGACCGCCCCGGGCGAAGGGGCGCGCAGCCACAGCGTGCTGCTCACCGAGACCGCGTCCCTGCCCGGCGACCGCTTCGCCCGCCGGCCTGCCCGCCAGGGCCTCGGCCTGCGTGCCTGCGAGGTCGGGGGAGTGGAGTTCCACGCCTGCCGGCTGCCCGCCGGGGCACTGCTGGGCCAGGTCGGTGACGGCGACGAACTCGCCCTGGGCTCGTACCAGTTCGCACGCGCCGTCGTTCCGGGCATGGTGCTGGGCGGTGGTGACACGGCGCTGCGTACGGCCGTGTGGCATGCCGGGGAGCAGGCACCGGGCGGCGACCCGGCAGCGATCCCCCCGCAGCAGCGCGCCGTGCTCGCCCGGGTCTTCGCGAACCTGCTGGTGTGCGACTGCCTGACCCTCGTCGCCGGCCGCGCGCTGCATCTGCTGCCCGGCCCGTCCAGCGTCGCCGCCGCCGTGACCGGATACGTCGTCCCCCGGCTGCTGCGCGACAGCGTCTACGACCTGTCCGCCGTCCTCGGTGCCCGCTTCCACTGCGACGAGGGCCCGTACGGTGTCTTCCGCGCGTTCCTGCGCGACCTGCCGCTGACCGGTCTCGGCCATGTCGGCGGCACGGCCTGCCAGTCGGCGCTCGTGCCGCAGCTGCCGGAGCTGGCGCGCCGCTCCTGGCTGCGGGACGGCCCCCCGCCGTGGGAGCTGTTCGAGACCGGCGGCGCGCTGCCGCCGCTGGACGTCGGCCGGCCGGCGCTGCGGGCGGCCGGCGACCCGCTGGCCGCGGCGCTGGACGGGATCGGGCGGTCGCTCGGCGCGGGCGGTGACCGGCGGGGCGGCCCGCAGACCGAACTCTGCCTGCTGCGCGAACTCACCGACGGGCTGACCGGCGAACTGCGGCGGCTGCGCGAGGAGTTGAGCGAGCTGCCCGCCGACGACACCGCCGCGCTGGCGGACCCGCGGGTGCAGGCCCTCGCCGACCGCTACGCACTGGTCGCGGCGGGCGCCGCGTGCCTCGGCGTCTGGTACCGGCACCGGGACACCGCGGACTCCTTCCTCGCCGGGCCCGCGTGGCTCGTCGAGGCGCTCATGGGGCTCAGCCACCGGCTGGGCCTGCCGCTGCCCAAGCGCGAGGTGCCGACCGCGGAGCGTGTCGTACGAGAGATCCTCGACCGGTACCACAGCGGCCGCAGTTACGACTTGTACGGGGACCGTCCGTGCCCGGACCTCCCGTGATCCGGGGCCGGGCGGCCGGTCCCCGACAGGCGGCGGGACACGAGCGGCGGGAGGTCGCGGTGGACGACAACGAGGGCACGGGGTGGCAGGAGCGCCGGGTGCGTGAGTGGCTGGCCGGGAAACTCGCGGCGCGCCTGGGCCTGGCCGCCGAGGGCACGGACGGCGCCGGTCCGGGCGCGTCCTGCGGGGCCTACGGCATCGGTCCGGACACCTCCTTCGAGCAGTGCGGCCTCGACGCGGTCGGGGCGCTCGCGCTCGCCGTCGACGCCGAGAGCGCGTGCGGGGTGCTGCTGGAGCCGACCGTGGCCTGGGACCATCCGACGATCGGATCCCTCGCCCGCCATCTGGCCCAGGAGACGGAACGCTCCCGGGCGGCTCACGAGGCACCGGCATGGTGAGCGGTCGGCGGGAGCCGGGCGCGGCGGTCGGCGCGCCCCTGCGGGTGCACGGCCCGGCCGGCCCGTGGCGGCGGATCGGGCACGCGCTGCGCGAGCAGGGCACCGTCCTGGTGTACGGGCTGCTCGACGACTGGATCCCGCGCGAGCCGCACACCGCCGGGCTGCGGCAGCTGCTCGGCCGGGAATGGAACCGCTACGAGACGATGGCCGTGGCCGCCGTGCGGGACCGGTTCGCCGCCTCGCGGTGCCTGATCAAGCATGTCGCCGGATACGCCGTCCAGGCCCCGCCGCACACCGTGGAACTGGCGTACAAGCCGGGCGGGCGGCCCTATCTGCGCGGCTGCGACCAGCTCGACATCAGTCTCAGTCACACCGGCGACCTGCTGCTCCTGGGCATCACCCGGCGCGGCGGTGTCGGGGTGGACGCCGAGCCGGCGGACCGGCAGACCCTGCTGTCCGGTTCCGAGCGGCGCTTCTGGACGCCGCATGAGATCGAGGCGCTGGCCGGGGTCGGCGAGGCGGACCGGCCGCGGCAGATGGTGCGGCTATGGACCCTCAAGGAGGCCTACAGCAAGGCCATCGGGCAGGGCATGCGGTTCCGGTTCAACGACTTCGGCTTCCCGCTGGACGGCGTGGTGCCCCGGGTGCTGACGCCGCACGGGCTGACGGGCACCGGGGACGAGTGGAGCTTCGGCAGCGCGCGGGTCGAGGACAAGTACACCGTCAGCTGGGCGCTGCACGACGCCGGCGGTGCCGGCGGGACCGCCGCCCGGCTCGACCGGGGGCTGGTGGAGGCGCTCACAGCAGTACCCGTCCGCTGATGCCTGTCAGGAATGACCGTTTCCTGGCATGATCATTCGAACATCGTAGGATCATGGCCGGACATGTTCGAACATTTCTCGCCTGCTCGGGTGAAAAGCAGGACGGACCAGGGGGATCGATGGGCATCAGGGTCTTGTTGGCCGAGGACATGCACATGGTGAGAGGGGCGCTGGTGGCGCTCCTGAACCTCGAGGACGACATCGAGGTCGTCGCCGAGGTGTCCGACGGTGACCAGATCGTGCCGCAGGCCCTGGCCTGCACGCCGGACGTGGCGGTCATCGACATCGACCTGCCGGGGACGGACGGACTGACCGCCGCCGCCCACCTCCAGAAGCAGCTTCCGGAGTGCAAGGCGATGATCCTCACCAGCCTCGGGCGGCCGGGCACGTTCCGCCGCGCGGTGTCGGCCGGCGTGCGCGCCTTCGTCCTCAAGGACGCGCCGCCGCAGCAGCTCGCCCAGGCGATACGCCGAGTGCAGCGGGGCGAGCGGGTGGTGGACCCCGAGCTGGCCATGGCCGCCTGGGACAGCGGCGACAACCCGCTCACCGACCGTGAGACCGAGGTGCTGAGGCTCGCGGCGGACGGCGCCGAGGCCGCCGAGATCGCCCGGCAGCTGTTCCTGTCGGCCGGCACCGTCCGCAACTATCTGACGTCGTCCGTCGTCAAGCTCGGCGCCCGCAACCGCCTGGACGCCGTCCGCATCGCCCGCGAGGCGGGCTGGGTCTGAGCCTCCGGGCGGGCCGGGCGGGCGGCCGTGGGCCGACCGCCCGGTGATCCCCCGTCAGCTCGCCGGGCTGGTCTCCGCCAGCAGCCGGAAGCCGCCGTCCGGGGTGGTCCCGGCCGTGAAACGGCCGCCGACGGCGGCCATCCGCGCCGCCAGACTGTCCAGCCCGCAGCCGCCCGGTGTGCCGGAGTACTCCTCGGACCGCGGCTGTACGCCATCGTTGTCCATCCGCAGACGGACCACCCCGTCGCGCTGCGTGACCTCGATCCGGCACCGGGTCGCCCTGCTGTGCCGCACCACGTTGGTGATGCCCTCGCGGACGACCGTGGCCAGCGCGGTGTCGGCCTCCCCGGCCAACCGGTCGTAGTCGACCTTCACATGCGCCTCGACGCCCGCGGCGGACAGCACCGACCGGGCCGAGGACAGCTCGTTGAGCAGCGACAGCGACCGGTAGCTGCGGGCCACCTCCCGTACGTCGGCCAGGGCCTGACGGGACGTCTCCACGATACTGCGCAGTTCCTCGCGGGCCCGCTCGGGCGCCGGCTCCACCAGCTGGTAGGCCAGCTCGCCCTTGAGGGTGATCGCCGACAGGCTGTAGCCCAGCAGGTCGTGCAGGTCACGCGCGAACCGCAGCCGCTCCTTGGTGATGGCGAGACGCGCGAAGTCGTCCCGCGCCTCGTGCACCGCGATGGCGAGCGTGGCCAGCCGGATCAGGCTGTAGACGATGATGCCGGTCAGCAGGGTCGAGACGATCATGTACGGCACCGCGACGGTGGCGAACCCCTCGTTGATGCCGGTGGACACCGCGATGAGCAGCACGATCAGCCCGAAGGCGGGCACCGCCCGGCGCGTCGGCAGGACGAGCAGCGCCGACGCGCCGACGAAGCCGCCCATGCCGCCCCAGGCCCAGCCGAGCAGCAGGCAGGGCACCACCACGAGCACGACCTGGCCGAGCAGGATCCAGCGCCCGTACCGGTCACGGAAACGCTGGTAGCGCGGCAGCGTCTGGGCGATCTGGAGCACGATGGTCAGCGGGAGCACCGTCACGCACAGCGCGATGCGGACCGGCGATATCCCCTCGTCCAGGATGTCCACGACCTGCATGGCGAAAAACCCCGCCATGACGGTGAAGACGACGGCCAGTGCGAAGCGCGGAGGCGGAGCGTGCGTACCGAGCGCCGCGAGCCTGGGTCCTTCCGCCTCCGCGTGGTCCGTCGTTCTCGGATTCGGCCCCCCGATGGCTTCGTCCCTTGTTTTCCGCGGATCGTCGGTCCGCAACTGCATAAGGCATCGCCCCCCGTCACATTGCCTTGCAAGTGGTGATGATAGAGGCAACTTCTGGGAAGAGAGCGTGATCGACTTGTGAACAAGGCGGCGCTCCGCGTCGACTCCTGGTTGACCGAAAGTCATCCCTGGGCCGGGATGAACTTCCGAGCGGTCAGCCGCCGTCCGGCAGTGAACCGATGGTGAACTCCCCCACCGCGGACTCCTCGCGCCAGTCGAGCCCGAACGCCCGGGCGGACTGCTCCGTGTCGCCCGTGCCGATCGCGCAGCCGGCCAGCCCCAGCGCCGTCGTGAGCAGGTAGAGCGTCTGCTGCACCACGCCGACGTGCTTGAGCGTCAGCGCGTACGCCAGCCCGCTGTACTTCCACGACACCCGGGCGAACCGCGCGGTCATCGTCAGCAGGATGTCCGGGAGGGCGGCCATCCCGGCGCCGGTCTGGGCCTCCGCGAGCACCCCGCGGCGCAGCGCCTCCGAGGTGGGCAGGCGGACCAGGCAGTGCTCCGCCGGGGCGTAGTAGTAGACGCCCGGCTCCAGACCCTCGCAGCGCTGCACGCTCAGGTAGAACTCCAGCTCGTAGCAGGCACCGCCGCTCGGGTAGGGGCGGTTCGCGCGGGCCGGGACGGGACCGTCGGGCGTCCCCGGGTGCGGGTCGGGCGCGGTGCGCACCCGCAGCCCGTGGTGCAGCAGCTCGCCCAGCTGGTCCAGGGTCGGCGGGCGGCTGCCGTGCTCCCGGACCGACGTACGCCGTTCCAGGGCCTCGGCCAGGGTCAGCTCCCGTGCTCCGCCCGCGCCCGCGGCCGGCCCGGGCAGGGCGGTCCGCGGGCCCGCGGGGAGCGGCTTGACCGCCGGCGGCATGTCCTGGAGGCCGCTCATCGGGTAAGTGGCGCCGAAAACACCGTCGTTGCGGCCCGGACGGCTGCGCCAGTGGAACATCAGGTCGTGGTGCGACCAGGGCCGCAGCGCCGGGTCGTCGTCCTCGGCGAACCGCAGCTCCCCCGCACCGTACGCCCCGGCCCCGGCCGTTCCCGCACCGTACGCCCCGGCTCCTGCCGTTCCCGCACCGTTAACTCCGGCCCCGGCCGGCCCCGCACCGTTCACCCCGGCGCGCGGATCCGTGCCCGTGAGGACCGCGTGCTCGGCCTCCGCCGCGGCCGTCGCCGACTGCACCATGCCGGTCGCCACCAGGTACGACAGCACGGTGAGCGCCGCCGGTCCGGACACCGGCAGCCGCTCCACGGCCGCCTTCGGCGTCGTCGGACCGCCGAGGGAGGCGATCAGCCAGCCCGCCTCGGGCCGGGTGAAGACCGCGCGGAACGACGACAGCGGGGACTCCAGCACCCAGCCGTCGCCCTCCGTGCGCAGCGCCGCGAACCGCGACAGCCGCAGCGGCACGTCGGCCGGCACGGGGACGGGCCGCAGCGAGGCGTCGACGGTGTTCGGCACCACCGACAGCAGCGGACTGTGCCCGTCCGGGGCGCCGACCGAGCGCACCACGAGCCCGCCCAGCCGCCGCAGGGCCACCAGCAGCCCCACCCGGCAGGCCAGGTCGTCGGTGCCCGGCACGTTCTCCAGGCGGGCCGGCCCCAGCTCCATGCGGCGCAGCGCCTGCCGCAGCACGGGCGCCGGTCCGGGGATGCGCACCGTGCCCCAGCGCGAGCCCAGCAGGACGCACGTGTCCTCCTCCTGGAGGTGGACGTCGTCGCGCAGCGACCACAGTTCGCCTTCGGCGACGTCCGGTACGAGGAGGGGCACGGCGGGGTTCTCAAAGGCCACGGCGGGTCGGTCCTGGAGCTCGGTCGGGCGGGGCGGCAAGGAGGCGGGGGTCGGCGGGACGGACACGGGATCAGACGAACAGCGGTACGGGGTTGAGGTCCTCGTACGCCCTTGGCCCGTCCAGCCTGCCGAGGGCGACCGGGACGTCGTACAGCCGTCCCGGTGCCAGGCGCGGCCAGAAGTGGCGCAGCCCGGGCACGATCACCCGCACCACGGGCAGCCCCAGGTCCGGTCTGGTCTGGTCGAGGACCAGCACCTCCATGCCGCGCCCCTCCAGCCGCCGGCGCAGTTCGCCGACGTCGTCGAGCAGATCGTCGGTGGGCCGGTGGGCGTAGTGGGCGGGGGTGCGCGGCGCCTCGGCCGGGTGCGGGTCGAGGTAGGGCAGGGACTCCCGGGTCGCGGTGCGCCACCAGTGCAGCGCCACCTGATCGGAACAGGCGTACCCGGTGCCGTCCGGGCGGGTGTCGAGCACCGCGGGCAGCAGCTGGTTCATCTCCGACAGGGCACGGCTCAGGGCGACGGCCGGGTCGAGGTGGGCGCCGAAGCCGAACACGATGTCCTCGGCCGGCCGGTCGGTCCGCCGCGACAGTGCCGCCATCACCGGCACGCCGAGGTCCGCGGTGAGGTCCAGCACCCAGACCTCGCGGCCCAGTTCGCGGTGCATCTCCCGTACCCGGTCGGTCCAGGGGTCCGCGAAGGCGGTCACGTCGACCGCGGGCTGGCGGGTGCGGTTGTACCACCACAGGGCCACGGCATCGCGTTCCACCAGTTCCAGCAGTCCCTGGAGCACCGCGTCCTCCAGGGTTCCGCCGGCCGCGCAGCCGTTGGAGTCGGCGCGCACCATGCGGCGGGCGTCGGCGTCGGGGACGTCGTAGTAGAGCAGGGCGCTGGGCAGCAGGACGTGCCGGCCACGGGTGAGCGACCACACGGGGGACCAGCTCAGCTCGGCGTCCCGGTCGAACGGCTCGGGAACCATGTGGAAGGGGTGTCCGCCGGCGTTCCACGCGCGGCGCTCGCGGAACTGCCGCTCGTGCCAGAGCTGGAGGCGGCGGGGGTCCATGGCGCGGTCGCCGAGCGAGCGCAGTGTGCCGCGCTCCCACCGCTCGTCGCCCTGCCAGGTGCCGCTGATGCGTTCCAGTCCCTCGCACAGGGCGCCGACCCGGGCCTGGAGCGCGGTGCGGCCCTTGCCCGCGCTCTCCTGGCGCAGCGAGGTGCGCAGGTCGGCCATGCGGCGCGGGCCCAGGGCGAGGTTGTGGCCCGCCCGGTAGACGTTGAGCAGCGCGGGGCCGCGGTCGTCGCGGCGGATCTCCTTGATGGCACCGGTCACCGGGCTCACCAGGTGGGCGTAGCGCTCCCACACCTCGCGGGCCGGCAGGGCGCGGTGCCCGCCGCCCGAACGCTCCGCCTTCGGACGGGAGTTCAGCACCACCGGGGCGTCCGCACGCCGGCCGGTCAGCGAGCCGTCCCCGCACTGCGGGCACTGCGGGCGCCGGGTCAGGCGGTGGGTGCGGCTCGTCAGGGTCAGCGTGTCGAAGGTGACCACGCCGTCCTGTGCCGCGTGCCGGTGGCCGGCCAGCCACTTGGCGCACTCCAGCGCGGCGAGGTCGAGGCCCAGCCGGACGGTGGCGGGAAGGGCCGCGCGCGGCGGCAGCACCGACGTGCCGCCCAGCGCGTGGCACACCGGGGACTGGGCGGCGCGGTGGGTCCGCACCCGGTGCGCCAGGCAGTGCCAGCAGGCGCTGTCGCCGGGCCGGAAGACCGGGCCGATCCAGACGGTGGTGCCGTACGGCTTGGCGAGCAGCCAGGGCCGGGCGTCGGCGCGCCGCTGCCGGTCCAGTTCCGCCAGCCGGGGGTCCAGGTAGTCCTCGCACACCACCAGGTCGATCCCGGCCGCGCCGGGGTCGTCCACGACGGTGAGGCCCGCGCCCTGGCAGGAGAGGCGCAGGGCGGTGGTGTCCGCCTCGCCGAGGGCGACGATCCGCACGCTCAGGGGCGCGGCCGTCGCGCGGCGCCGTACGTCGCTGCCGATGCTCTCCCAGTACGCCTCGGCCGCGGGATCGGCGGCCGGGGTGTCGTCGGGGTGGCGGTGGTCGAGCAGCCCGGAGCGGGTGAGCTGGCCGACCAGGCTGCCGACCTGGGCGGGCGGCACGGAGGGCGCGGTCTCGCGCAGCAGGGCGGGCAGGTCGCGGGTGCCGTCGAGCAGGGGGGCCAGAGCCGCCATCTCCGCTCCCGGCAGGGCCGTCACCCCGTGCTCCGAAACCAAGTAGACGGCGTCCCCCGGGACGATCTCCGGCCGCAGGTGACGCCTGAAGCCGATGAGTGCCGAGCCGTCGGTCCCTCGTCCGGTGGTCATGCGGCCAGCGCCTCCGGCAGGGCGCGGGAGTGACGGACGACCGGGAGGTCGGCGATGGACGGGGGGTCCACGAGGCTCAGGCAGAACCCGGCGGCCGGGGCCACCGCGGGCAGGGTGTCGAAGGGGGCCACGACGACGTCCAGGTCGGCACCGTCGGGCAGGGCGGGGGCCGGGGCACCGGGCGCGAGGTCGATGCCGGCCTCGGCGAGCACGCGGTGGGGATCGGCGAGGTAGCGCTCCTTGAGGTCGGTCTCGGTCCAGGTGCGGGCGACGAGTTCGGCGAAGCGCCAGTCGTGGTCAAGTGACATGTCTTCTCCTCCTTGAGGGCGCGGACCCGCTTGTGACGGGCCGTTTCGACGGGGACGGACTGCGTGAACCCTCGCCAGGAGTAAACGTGGCGGGGCCCGGACCGGACCAGTGCGGCCGTCACCAACGGCATATGAGGGATTCACATCCCGCAGGGGACGGCCGCACCCCCGCGGGATGAGCAGGGCAGGGCCCGCCCCGGGACGGCGTACGCGCCCGGCCCGTGAAGGGCGCACGGCGTGGACGGTGAGGTGCGCACGGCGCCGGGGGTGACCCCGGCACGGTGCGGGCGGTGAGGGGCGCACGGCGTGGACGGTGACCCGGGCACGGGGCCGGCGGTGTGCCGTGCACGGCTCACGCGGTGACCGGCGCACGGCCCCGGTCGTGAGCAGGCCACGGTGCGCCGGTGACGCTCGCACTGCCGTCATCTCCCCGGATCGGCGAGGGTGTTGACACCAGATGGATCGGGCCGGAAGCCCGCGGGGGAGTAAGGGAGAGACCCGTGATTGCCGACATCAGACTGCTCGGTCCGCTGCGGGCCCGGATCGGTGACGTGTCCGTGGTTCCGTCGGCGGCCAAGCCGCGTCAGCTGCTCGCACTGCTCGCGGTCCACGTCGGCCGCATCGTGACGATCGACTCCCTGCTCGCGGAGCTGTGGGAGGAGGAGCCGCCGCGCAGCGCCGCCACCACCCTGCAGACGTACGTCCTCCAGCTGCGCCGGAAGATCGCCGCCGCGGTCGGGGACGGCTCCGGCGTCTCGGCCAAGGAGCTGCTGGTCACCGAGCACGGCGGCTACCGCCTGGCGCTGCCCGCCGAGTCCGTGGACGTGCTGCGGGCGCGTGATCTGATCACCCGTGGGCAGCAGGCGCTGGCCGCGGGCGAGGACGCGAGCGGTTCGACGCTGCTCGGCGACGCCCTGCGGCTGTGGGACGGGCCGGCGCTGGTCGACGTCCCCGCCGGGCCGCGGCTGCGGATCGAGCGCATGAGCCTGGAGGAGAGCCGGCTCGGCGCGGTCGAGCTGCGCATCGGCGCCGACCTGCGGCTCGGCCGGCACCACCGGCTGCTCGGCGAACTCACCACGCTGACGGCCGAACAGCCGCTGCACGAGGCCCTGCACGCCCACTACATGGTGGCGCTGTACCGCGCGGGCCGGGCCGGCCAGGCACTGGAGGTGTTCCGCCGGCTGCGCGCCACGCTCATCGACGAACTGGGCCTGGAGCCCTCGCCGCGGGTGCAGCGTCTGCACCAGGCCGTGCTGGCCGCGCACCCGGACCTCGACCCGGTCGCCGTCCCGGGCGGCGGCCTGCCGCGCGAGCGGGCCGGAGCCCTGGTCGGTCCCAGCTCCACGGCGAGTCGAGCCCCGCTCCAGTCCTGGTCGTGATGGTGCTGGGCCCGAGGGCCCGCTCCGGTGGACACCGGATCCCGGCCCGACCCCGAAGGAGAGACGAGATGCTGGACATCGGCGTGCTGGGACCGTTCCAGGTCACCTGCCGGGGGGTTCCGGTGGCCCCCACCGCGGCCAAGCCGCGCAAGGTGCTGGCCCTGCTGGCCCTCAGCCCGGACCGCTTCGTGTCCGTGGACTCCCTGATGGAGGAGTTGTGGGAGGAGCGGCAGCCGCGCAGCGCCGCGACCACGCTCCAGACGTACATCCTGCACCTGCGCGGGCTGATCGCCGCCGCCCTCGCCGCCGGCCCCGAGGGCGCCGGGCCGGCGGGCGTCGACGCCAAGGGCGTCCTGGTCACCAAGCCGGGCGGCTATCTGCTGCACACCTACGGTGGCCGGGTCGACGTGCGCGACTACGAGGCACGGGCGGCGGCCGGCCACCGGGCGATGGGCGCGGACGACTTCGGCGCGGCGGCCGACGAGTTCCGTGCGGCACTGGCGCTGTGGCAGGGCCGGGCCCTGATCGACGTGCAGACCGGGCCGCGGCTGACGGCGGAGGCGCTGCACCTGGAGGAGTCGCGGCTCACCCTGCTCGGCCGCCGGATCGAGGCGGACCTCAGGCTCGGCCGGCACCACGAGGTGCTGGCCGAACTGGCCGGGCTGTGCACGGAGTACCCGCTGGACGAGACGTTCCACGGGCAGTACATGGCCGCGCTGTGCCGGGCCGGCCGGCGCGGCCGGGCCCTGGAGATCTACAGCCGGCTGCGGCTGTCGATGAAGCGGGAGCTGGGCCTGGAGCCGTCCCCGGCGGTGGCCCGCCTCCAGCACACCATCCTCAGGGGCGGCCCCGGCATCGACTGGGAACCGGTCGCCGGCTCCTGGGCGGCGGGCCCCCAGCTCCTGCGGGCGGGCTGACACCGGGGCCCTGCCGGACCCACCCCGCCGGCTCCCCCCACCGGCCCCCGCCCGGCCCGCCGGGGCACCCCGCCGGCTCCCCCCCACCGGTCCCCGCCCGGCCCGCCGGGGCACCCCGCCGGCTCCCCCCCCACCGGTCCCCGCCCGGCCCGTCGAGGCACCCCGCCGGCTCCCCCCACCGAGGCACCCCTCCGGCCCCCCGCCCGGCCGCCGGGGCACCCCGTCGGCTCGTGCGGCCCTGGCCCGGGCCTGGCGTTCCCCCGGTGCTTGAGGGGGTTTCGACCGTCGGGCGGCACGGTTCCAGGGTCCGAATCGGGGCCGGGGCGCTACCGCCGCACCCGGTGCCCGCAGCCGTCTTTCGTCGAGAGCGGCCGTCGCGGTGAGGAGAGGTCCATGAAGGCCCTGGTGCTGTCGGGCGGCAAGGGAACCCGCCTGCGTCCATTCAGCTACTCGATGCCCAAGCAGCTGATCCCGATCGCCAACAAACCGGTGCTGGAGCACATCCTGGGCAACCTGCGGGCGGTGGGGGTCGAGGAGACCGCCATCATCGTCGGCGACTGGGGGCCGGAGATCCGGGCGCTGCTCGGCGACGGCAGCCGCTACGGCATGCGGATCACCTATCTCCCCCAGGACGAGCCCCGGGGACTGGCGCACTGCGTCACCCTCGCCCGGGACTTCCTCGGCGACGACGACTTCGTCATGTACCTGGGCGACAACATGCTCCCGCAGGGCGTCTCGCACATCGCCGAGGAGTTCCGTGAGCGCCGCCCCGCGGCCCAGGTCGTCGTCCACAAGGTGCCCGATCCGCGCGCCTTCGGCGTGGCCGAGGTCGACGCCGACGGCAGGGTGACCCACCTGGTGGAGAAGCCCCAGCGGCCGGTCAGCGACCTGGCCCTGATCGGCGTCTACTTCTTCACACCCGCGATCCACGACGCCGTGGCCGCGATCCGGCCCAGCGCCCGCGGCGAGCTGGAGATCACCGACGCCATCGCCCTGCTCGTGGCGCAGGGCGAGGAGGTCAAGGCGTCGGAGTACGACGGCTACTGGCGCGACACGGGCCGCGTCGAGGATGTGCTTGAGTGCAACCGCGAACTGCTCGACACGCTCGTGCCACGCGTCGCGGGCGAGGTCGACGCGGCCAGCGAACTGGTGGGCCAGGTGGTGGTGGAGCCCGGCGCCCGCGTGGTGCGCTCCCGCATCCACGGCCCGGTCGTCGTCGGCGCCGGCACGGTGGTCGAGGACAGCTGGGTCGGCCCGCACACCGCCATCGGCCGCGACTGCGTCCTCAGCGACGCCCGGCTCGACTACTCCATCGCCCTGGACGGTGCCACCGTGCGGCATGTGCACGGCATCCACGGCTCCCTGATCGGCCGGGCCGCGGTGGTCCGGTGCGACGACACCGGCCCCGGCCGGCACCGCCTGGTGGTCGGTGACCACACGACCGTCGAGGTGGCCGCGTGAGACCGGTGGACCCGGGCGGCGCGGCCGCCCGGCCCGTGCGGATCGGCGTGCTCGGGGCCGCGGAGATCGCCCGGCGGCGGATGCTGCCCGCGTTCGCCGCCGAGCCCGGGGTGGAGGTCGCCGCGATCGCCAGCCGGAAGCCGGAACGGGCCGCCGCGCTGACCGGACGGTTCGGCGGTGAGCCGGTCGAGGGGTACGCCGCGCTGCTGGAGCGCGACGACGTCGACGCCGTGTACGTGCCGCTGCCCGCGGCCCTGCACGCCGAGTGGGTCGAGCGGGCGCTGCTGGCCGGCAAGCACGTGCTGGCCGAGAAGCCGCTCACCGTCGACGCCGCGCGCACCCGGGCGCTGCTGGCGCTGGCCCGGGCGCGGCATCTGGTGCTGCGGGAGAACGTGATGTTCGACCACCACTCCCAGCACGCCGCCGTACGCCGGCTGCTCGACGAGGGCGCAGTCGGCCGGCCCCGGGCCTTCCACGCCGCCTTCACCATCCCCGAACTGCCGCCGGACGACATCCGGTTCAGCGCCGGCCTCGGCGGTGGCGCGCTGCTGGACGTCGGTCTGTACCCGGTGCGCGCGGCCCTGCACGTGCTCGGCCCCGGACTGCGGGTCGCCGGCGCGGTGCTGGACCGTCCGCCGGGGCACGAGGTGGAGACGTCCGGGGCGGTGCTGCTGCGCGGCCCGGACGGGGTCACGGCCCAGCTCACCTTCGGCATCGGCTTCGGCTACCGCTCCTCGTACGAGATCTCCGGCACCACGGGCCGGCTGTGCGTCGACCGCGCCTTCACCCCGCCGGCCGACCACCGTCCCGTCCTGACGCTGGAGCGGGCCGGCGGCACCGAGCGGATCACCCTGGACGCCGACGACCAAGTGGCCAACACCGTACGGAAGTTCGCGCGAGCGGTGCGAGAGGGCGAGGGGCCCGCGGGGCCTGACCGGCGGGCGACGCTGCGGCAGGCGCTGCTGCTCGACGCGATCCGCCGGGCCGGGCGGGGCGAGGCCGCGGGGCAGTCCGGGCCGGGCGGCGGGCCCGCGCGCGCCGGGGACGGAGCAGCGGCGCGCCCCGGGGACCGCGTACCGGCGCGGTCCGGGGCCCGGGACGTACCGGTTCTCGAGTCCGTGTCGAGGGGCCGAGCCGACCATGACTTGGCAGTCGAGGGCGAAACAAGTGCCACAGGGAGGGGATGGAAGCAGTGACTTCCACAGCGAGCAGGACAGCTCCGGCCCGGCCGGAGACGAGCAGGGCGGTCCGGCCATGACCCGACGCGTGGCCATCACGGGACTCGGTGTCGTCGCCCCCGGCGGGATCGGGGTCAAGGCCTACTGGGAGATGCTCACCGCCGGGCGCTCCGCGACCCGCATCATCACCCACTTCGACGCCTCGCCGTTCCGGTCGCGGGTCGCCGCCGAGTGCGACTTCGACCCGGAGGCGGCGGGCCTGTCCCCGCAGGAGATCCGGCGCATGGACCGCGCCGCGCAGTTCGCGGTGGTCAGCGCCCGCGAGGCGCTCGCCGACAGCGGGATCGAGGCCGACACCTACGAGCCCACCCGCATCGGCGCCACCCTCGGCAACGCGGTCGGCTGCACCACCAGCCTGGAACGCGAGTACGTGGTGGTCAGCGACGGCGGCCGGAAGTGGAACGTCGACCACGAGTACGCCGTGCCGGACCTCTACCGGCACTTCGTGCCCAGCTCCATGGTCGGGGAACTGGCCTGGACGGCCGGCGCCGAGGGCCCGGCCGCGATGGTGTCCACCGGCTGCACCTCCGGGCTCGACGCGCTCGGCCACGCCGCCGAACTCATCCGTGAGGGCTCCGCCGACATGGTGATCACCGGTGCCACCGAGGCGCCCATCTCCCCGATCACCTCCGCGTGCTTCGACGCCATCCACGCCACCACCCCGCGCAACGACGACCCCGAGCACGCCTCCCGCCCGTTCGACCGGACGCGCAACGGCCTGGTCCTCGGCGAGGGCGCGGCCACGCTGATCCTGGAGGACCTGGAGCACGCCCGGCGCCGCGGCGCCCACGTCTACGCGGAGATCGCCGGGTTCGCCTCCCGCTGCAACGCCCACCACATGACCGGGCTCAAGCCGGACGGCCGCGAGATGGCCGAGGCCATCGACGTGGCGCTGGCCCAGGCCCGGATCGACCCGTCGGCCGTGGACTACGTCAACGCCCACGGCTCCAGCACCAAGATGAACGACCGGCACGAGACGGCGGCCTTCAAGCGCAGCCTCGGCCACCACGCGTACAGCACCCCCGTCAGCTCCATCAAGTCCATGATCGGGCACTCGCTGGGCGCGATCGGCGGTCTGGAGGCCGCCGCCTGCGCCCTGGCCATCGAGCACGGCGTGCTGCCTCCGACGGCGAACCTCACCGAGCCGGACCCGGAGTGCGATCTCGACTACATCCCGCTGCACGCCCGCGAGCGGCGCACGGATGTCGTCCTCAGCGTGGGCAGCGGCTTCGGCGGCTTCCAGACCGCGCTGGTGCTGGCCCGACCCGAAAGGAGCAGCCGGTGACGGCGCAAGCGGTGGTGACCGGCCTCGGGGTCGTCGCGCCCAACGGCCTGGGCACCGAGGAGTACTGGGCGGCGACCCTGGCCGGCACGAGCGGCCTCGGCCCGGTCACCCGGTTCGACGCCGGCTCGTACCCGAGCAGGATCGCCGGCGAGGTACCGGACTTCGTGCCCGAGGAGCACATCCCGAGCCGGCTGCTGCCGCAGACCGACCACATGACCCGGCTGGCCCTGGCGGCCGCCGACTGGGCCGTCGAGGACGCCGCCGTCGACCCGGCGGCGCTCGACGAGTACGGCATGGGCGTGGTCACCGCGGCCTCCGGCGGCGGGGTGGAGTACGGGCAGCGCGAGCTCCAGCAGCTGTGGAGCCGCGGCAAGGAGTACGTCAGCGCGTACCAGTCCTTCGCCTGGTTCTACGCCGTCAACACCGGCCAGATCTCCATCCGGCACAAGATGCGCGGGCCGAGCGGTGTGCTCGTCACCGAGCAGGCCGGCGGTCTGGACACGCTCGGCCACGCCCGCCGGCACGTCCGCCACGGCATCCCGCTCGTGGTGTCGGGCGGCGTGGACGGCGCGCTGTGCCCGTGGGGCTGGGTGGCGCAGATCTCCACCGGCCGGCTGAGCACCGCCGACGACCCCGACCGCGCCTACCTGCCCTTCACCGACCAGGCGAGCGGGTACGTACCGGGCGAGGG
Source organism: Streptomyces musisoli (assembly GCF_016741855.1). Classification (GTDB taxonomy): domain Bacteria; phylum Actinomycetota; class Actinomycetes; order Streptomycetales; family Streptomycetaceae; genus Streptomyces; species Streptomyces musisoli. Next base: position 57,607 of record NZ_JAERRH010000007.1, read on the forward strand.
CGGCGCCGTCCTGCTCGTGGAGGACGCCGAGGCCGCCAAGGCCCGGGGCGCCGAGCGGATCTACGGGGAGATCGCCGGCTACGCGGCGACCTTCGACCCGCGCCCCGGATCCGGCCGCCCGCCGGGCCTGCGCCGGGCCGTCGAGGAAGCCCTGGCCGACGCCCGGGTGACCGCCGCCGAGGTGGACGTGGTCTTCGCCGACGCCGCCGGCGTACCGGAACTGGACCGCGCCGAGGCCGACGCGCTGACCGAGGTGTTCGGCCCGTACGGCGTGCCGGTCACGGCACCCAAGACCATGACCGGCCGGCTCTTCGGCGGCGGCGCCTCCCTGGACGTGGCGACGGCGCTGCTGTCCCTGCGGGACGGGGTCGTCCCGCCGACCGCCAACGTCACCGCCCCCGCCGACGGCTGCGCGCTCGACCTGGTCACCGGCTCCGCCCGCGAGGCCCCGCTGCGCACGGCGCTCGTCCTGGCCCGTGGATACGGCGGCTTCAACGCGGCCATGGTCGTGCGCCGCGTCTGACCCGCCCCGCGCGGCCGGGGCAGCCCGCCGCGCCACGCCCGCCCATCAGGGACGGCGGCGCACGGCCGCCCGTCCCGGTCATCCGAGAGGAACAACCACCCATGTCCGTTCACACCCTGATCGACCTTCCGGAACTGACCCGTCTGCTGCGCGAGTGCGCCGGTGAGGAGGAGGGCGTCGACCTGGACGGCGACGTCCTCGACACCGTCTTCATGGAACTCGGCTACGACTCCCTGGCCCTGCTCCAGGTCGTCGGCATCATCCAGCGCGACCACGGCATCGAACTCGACGAGGACGCCGTCGCCGAGGCCGAGACCCCCCGCGCGCTGCTCGACGTCGTCAACTCCGCCGCCCGGGCCGAGCGGATCGCCGCCTGAACCACCCGGACCACCCGGACCCCGGGCCACCCGGACCACCCGGACCACCCCACCCGGCCGTGTCCCCCGACGGCCACCGCGCGGCCGCCCCGCTCCCCCCGCGGGGCGGCCGCCGTCTGCTTCCCGGACCGCCGCACCCGACCGGTCCGGCCCCGCCTTCGGTGAACGGCCCCTGCCGGGCCGCCGAACTACCAGGAGAGGGACCATGAGCGCAGTCGACACCCGTGCGCGCCCGCCGCACGACCGCCGGCCGGACGACGACACGGGCGGCCCCGAACGGATCGCCCTGCTGCTGCCCGGCCAGGGCGCCCAGCGCCCGGCCATGGCCCACGGGCTCTACGGCACGGAACCCGCGTTCACCGAGGCGGTCGACGAGGTCCTCGCGCTGCTCGGCGCGGAGGGCGACCGCATCCGCGCCGACTGGGCCGCCGACACGCCCGCCGTGCCGCTCGACCACGTCTCGCGCGCCCAGCCGCTGCTGTTCGCCGTGGACTACGCGCTGGGCCGGACACTGCTGGCCCGGGGCCTCGGGCCGGCCGCCCTGCTCGGGCACAGCGCGGGCGAGACGGCCGCGGCCGTGCTGGCCGGGGTGCTGGACCTCGACGACGCCGTGCGGCTGCTCGCCGAGCGGATCCGGCTGCTCGCCGAGGCACCGCCCGGCGGCATGCTCGCCGTCGCCGCCAACCCCGGGCAGGTCGCGCACCGGCTCACCGACCAGGTCGTCATCGGCGCCGTCAACTCCCCGAACCAGCTGCTGCTCGCCGGCCCGGAACCCGACCTCGGCACGGTCGCCGAACTGCTGCGGGCCGACGGGCTGACCTGTGCGCGGGCCAAGGCCACCACGGGCTTCCACAGCCCCTCGGTCAGGGCGGCCTGCGCCGCGCAGATCCCGTCCTTCCGTGCGGTGACGCTGCGCCCGCCGCGCATCCCGATCGTCTCCGGCTACACGGCCCGGCCGCTGACCGACGCCGAGGCCACCGACCCCGTCTTCTGGGCCATGCAGCCCGCCGAGCCGGTGCTGTTCGGGGCCGCGCTCGACCGGCTGCTCGCGGACGGGCCGTACCACCTGGTGGAGGCCGGCCCGGGGCAGAGCCTGTCGGCGCTGGCCCGCCGCCACCCGGGCGTCACCCGCGGCGGCAGCCGCGTCACCCCGCTGCTGGCCGCGCGCCCGCGCGGACCGGAGGACGACCGGGCCGCGCTGCGCACCGCCGTGGAGCGGCTCGCCCCGGCGGCCGGGTCCACGCGGGATCGATCCCGTTTCGAGGCGCGGGCATGACGCTCGGCTCGGCCTCGTGCCGCCGAGGTCCGCTGAGCGTCACCGAGCAACTCTGCCGAGCAAGGCCGAGGAAGGAGAGACCATGAAGATCCTGGTCACGGGAGGCGCGGGCTTCATCGGCTCGCACTACGTGCGCTCCCTGCTGGCCGGCGCGTACCAAGGCTTCGAGAACGCCCATGTCACCGTGGTCGACAGCCTCACCTACGCCGGAAATCCCGACAACCTGCCCCTGGGCCACCCCCGCCTGGAGTTCGTCAAGGGGGACATCTGCGACCTGCCGCTGCTCCAGGAGGTGCTGCCCGGCCACGACGCCGTGGTGCACTTCGCCGCCGAGTCCCACGTGGACCGCTCCCTCGCCGGCGCCGCCGACTTCGTCCGCACCAACGTCGGCGGGACGCAGAGCGTGCTGGAGGGCTGCCTGCGGTCCGGTGTCGAACGGGTCGTGCACGTCTCCACCGACGAGGTCTACGGCTCGATCGACGAGGGCTCCTGGACCGAGGAGTCCCCGCTGCTGCCCAACTCCCCCTACGCGGCGTCCAAGGCGGGCAGCGACCTGATCGCCCGCTCCTACTGGCGCACCCACGGCCTGGACCTGTCGATCACCCGCTGCTCCAACAACTACGGCCCGCACCAGCACGTGGAGAAGCTGATCCCGCTCTTCACCACCAACCTGCTGGAGGGCCTGCCGGTCCCGCTGTACGGCGACGGCGGCAACGTCCGCGAGTGGCTGCACGTCGACGACCACTGCCGGGCCGTCCAGCTGGTGCTCACCAAGGGCGAGGCGGGCGACATCTACAACATCGGCGGCGGCCACCACGCCACCAACCGGGAGATCACCGAGCGGCTCCTCGACCTGTGCGGCCGGGACTGGAGCCTGGTGCGCAAGGTCGCCGACCGCAAGGGGCACGACCTGCGGTACTCCCTCGACGACAGCAAGATCCGGGAGAAGCTCGGCTACGAGCCGCGGGTGCCGTTCGAGCAGGGGCTCGCCGACCTCGTCGACTGGTACCGCGAGAACCGCGACTGGTGGCACCACCCGAACGCGTCCCAGGCGCTCAGCCCGGCGTCCTGACCACCCCGACCGCACGCGAGACGACCAAGGAGTCGACATGCGGGTCTTGTTGACCACCGCGCCCCTGCACGGGCACTTCTTCCCGACGGTGCCGCTGGCCTGGGCGCTGCGGGCCGCGGGCCACCAGGTGCTGGTCGCCTGCCCGGAGAGCTTCACCGGCACGGTCGCCGGGGCCGGGCTGCCCGCCGCCGCGTCCGCACCGCACGTCGCCTTCGAGGAGTTCATGCTGCGCGACCGCGACGGCCGGCCGCTGCCCCCGCCGCGGGACCCGGCCGAGCGCCGGCGCAGCAGCGCCCGCGCCTGGGGACGGCTCGCCGCCCGCACGCTGGAGGGAACCCTGCGGATCGTCGAGGACTGGCGCCCGGACCTGGTGCTGAGCGAGCCCCTGGAGTACGCGGGCCGGCTCGCGGCCGCCGCCCACGGCATCCCATGGGCGGAGGCCGGCGTCGGCCTGTCCGACTTCGGCGACTCCCGGGGCCCGGCGACCGAGGAACTCGCCCCGGAACTGGCGCGCCTTGGCCAAGGCGCCCTGCCCGAGCCGGCCCTCGTCCTCGACGTCCGCCCGCCCTCGCTGCGCGGCGACGGCCCGGCCCGAGGCCCGGTCATGCGCTACGTCCCCCACAACGGCGCCGACGTCCGGCCGGCCTGGCTGGGACTGCCCCGCAGCAGGCCGCGGATCTGCCTGACGCTGGGCAGCATGCTGCCCCGGCACGGCCGGCTCGACTTCCGCGGCCGGCTGCTCGCCCTCGCGACCGCGCTGGCCGGGACGGACACCGAGGTCGTCATCGCCGTCGACGACGAGGTCGCGGACGGCTGGGAACGGCTGCCGCAGGGCGTCCTGGCGGCCGGCCGCTTCCCGCTGGACCGCGCCCTGACCGGCTGCGACCTGCTGGTCAGCCACGGCGGGGCCGGCTCGGCGTTCGCCGCGCTGGTGCACGGCGTGCCGCAGGTGTGCCTGCCGCAGACCGCCGACCAGTTCGAGAACGCCGACCTGATCGCGGCGAGCGGAGCCGGGCTCGCCCTGCCCTCCGACGCGTCGGACGACACCGTGGCGGAAGCCGCCCGGACCGTGCTCGGCCGGGCCGCGTACGGCGACCGGGCCCGCGCGCTGGCCGGGGAGATCGCCCGGCAGCCGTCGCCCGTCGACGTGGTCCCCCTGCTGGAACGGCTCGCCGCCGCCCCGGCCGGCGCGGACGTCTGAGGAGCGTGGACGGATGCGCATCGTCGGCCACGGCTTCCTCGCCCGGCACCTGTCACCGCTGCGGGACGCCCACGACGGCGTCGTGCTGCTGGCCGCCGGAGTCTCCTGGGCGGCCGGCACCTCCGAGGCCGAGTTCGCCCGGGAGGCGGACCTGGTCCGCCGCGAGCTGCGCGCCTGCCGCGCCGAGGGCAGCCGGCTCGTGTTCTTCTCCACCGCCTCCACCGGCATGTACGGCGCCGACGACTGCCGTGGCCGGGAGGACGAACCCGTCGTGCCCTGCACCCCCTACGGCCGGCACAAGCACGGCCTGGAGGAGGAGATCCGCGCGTCCGGCGCGGACCACCTCATCCTGCGCATGGGCCACGTCGTGGGCCCCGGCCAGCCCGCGCACCAGCTGCTGCCCTCGCTGATCAGACAGGTCCGGGCCGGCGAGGTGGTCATCCACCGGGGCGCCGCCCGGGACCTGATCGACATCGACGACGTCGTCGCCCTCGTCGGCCGCCTGCTCGCCCTGGGCACCTCCCGGGACGTCGTCAACATCGCCTCCGGCGTGCCCGTGCCGATCGAGGCCGTCGTCGAGCGGATCGAACAGCGCCTCGGCACCACCGCGGTGCGCGGCTACGTCGACGGGCACCGCGGCAACCACCGGGTCAGCACCGCGCGGCTGCGCCGGCTGGCGGGCCCCGCGTACACGCGCTTCGACGCGGACTACCACCGGCGCGTGCTCGACAAGTACGTGCCCCTACCCGACCCGACCCTTACGGCCTGAGGAGCAACAGGTGCGTGTGCTGTTCGTGACGGCGGTCCTTCCGTCGCACTACTTCGTCATGGCGCCCTTCGCCTGGGCGCTGCGGGCCGCGGGCCACGAGGTGTGCGTGGCGGCCCAGCCGGAACTCGTGGAGACCGTGGCCCGCTCGGGGCTGCCCGTGGTCCCGGTGGGCGGCGAGGCCGACTTCGCCGCCCGCTACCGCGACCGGACCGCCGGCCGCCCCGCCGGGGCCGGCGCCCGGCCCGGCGACCCCAAGGCGCTGTTCTGCACGGTCGCCGACGGCATGGCCGACGACCTGGTGGCCTTCGCCCGCCGGTGGCGGCCGGACGCCGTGGTGTGGGAGCCGACGACGCTCGCCGGCCCGCTCGCGGCCGCCGCCTGCGGCGCCGTCTCGCTGCGCTACCTGTGGGGGCCGGACATCGTGGGCCGCGGCATCGGCCGGCACAACCTGCCGCCGCAGTTCGCCGAGCTGTTCGCGCGCTTCGGGATCGACGTGGACGACATCCCGGAGTGGTGGAACATCGACGCCTGCCCCGACGACCTCCAGGTCACGGGCAACACCCAGCGCGTACCGGTGCGGTACGTGCCCTACAGCAACTCCCAGCACGTGCCCGACTGGTTCCTGCGCCGGGACGGCCGCAAGCGGGTGTGCGTCACCCTCGGCATCACCATGACGGAGGTGGCGGGCGGGAAGTCCTTCTTCGCGCCGCGCGTCCTGGACGCCCTCGCCGAGCTGGACATCGACCTGGTGACCGCCGTCGTACCCACCCAGCGGCCGCTGCTGGAGGGCCGGGTGCCCGACGGCGTCCGGGTCGCCGAGGACGGCGCCCTGCACATGCTGCTGCCCTCCTGCGACCTGGTGATCCACCACGGCGGCGTGGGCTCCATGCTGACCGCCGCGCTGTACGGCCTGCCGCAGCTGACGATCACCCAGATGCCGGACCAGAGCTTCTACTCCGGCTACCTCGCCGGGACCGGCGCGAGCGTGCACCTCACCGGCGACGAGGCCGACCCGGAGACGCTGCGCTCCGTCGTGCGCCGGCTCCTGGACGACCCGTCCTACCGCCGGGCCGCCGACGGCATCCGTACGGCGATGCTGTCCCGCCCGACCCCGCAGCAGATCGTCCCGACGGTGGAGCGCCTGGTCGCCGCCGCGCGGGGCGCCGCCCCCACCCGCACCTGTGCCCCCGAACAAGGAGCAGCCTGATGACGGACGTGTCCTCTCCCGCCCCCGGGCACCCGGCCGCACCCGGACCGGACCCGGCCCCGCCCGGCGGGCTCGGCTTCGGACTGTTCTTCTTCGCGGCCGTCGGCGACGCGGCCACCGAGGCCTACCGGCTGCTCCTGGCGAGCGCCCAGCGCGCCGACGCGCTCGGCTTCGACTTCGTCTCCACCCCCGAGCGCCACTTCCACCGCTTCGGCGGCGCCTTCCCCAACCCGGCCGTCACCTCCGCGGCGCTGGCCGCGGTGACCCGGCGGGTCCAACTGCGGGCCGGCAGCGTGGTCACGCCGCTGCACCATCCGGCGCGGATCGTCGAGGACTTCGCGGTCGTGGACGGCATCTCCGGCGGCCGGGCCGCGATCTGCGTCGGCTCCGGCTGGAACGTCAACGACTTCGTGCTCGCACCCGACGCCTACGCCACCCGCCGCGAACGCGTCGTCGAGGACATCGCCGCCATCCGCGGCGCCTGGACCTCGGGCCGCTGGACGGGACGCGGCCCCGGCGGCGACGAGGTCCGACTGGACCTGTTCCCGCGCCCCGTCCAGCGCGAACTCCCCGTGTGGATCACGGCATCCCGCAGCGAGGAGACCTTCCGGCAGGCGGGCCGGCTCGGGACCAACGTCCTGACCCACCTGGAGAACCAGGACCTCGACGCGCTCGCCGGCAAGATCGACGTCTACCGTCGCGCCCGCGCCGAGGCGGGCTTCGACGCGGGCCGCGTCACCGTCATGATGCACACCTACGTCGCCGACACCGACGAGGAGGCACAGGCCGTGGCGGTGCCGTGGCTGAAGCGGTACCTGCTCACCGCGATCGACCTGGAGGCGCGGGCGGTCGGCGCGGGCGGCTCGATGAGCGGCGGCCGGCAGGGCCGTGACTTCATGACCCGGCAGGAGGCGCGCGAGCGGCTCGCCGGACTCGGGGTCAACCGCTACCTCGACGGCACCTCGCTCATCGGATCGGTCGAGCGGTGCGCCGGTGTCGCCGCCCGGGTACGGGCCGCGGGCGTGGACGAGATCGCCTGCCTGGTGGACTTCGTGGGCGACACGGACACCGTGCTCGGCGGCCTGGACCGGCTGAACGCGGTACGGGAACGCAGCGGCGCGCCGGCGGCAGTGGGCGCCGGCGTGTGACGGACCGCCGTACCGCGACGACCGAGGGCGTCCCCGGAGGATCCGGGGACGCCCTCGGTCCGTGTCCCGTCCCCCGTCAGCCCTTCGCGCGGCGGCGACGGCGCAGCAGCAGTCCCGCGCCGAGCGCGGCACCGGCCAGGGTGGGCAGTCCGTGGATGTCACGGAAGGCCGTGTCCACGACCGCTCCGGCCAGCACCGCCGCCCCCCATATCCGCACCCGGTTGAGCAGCGGCCGGGGCCAGCCGCGGTCCTGCGCCTCCAGGAACAGCCAGGACACCAGCCCGCCGGCCAGCCCCAGCACGGCGATGGAGTTGCCCGCGCCGTGCGGCTGCCACAGGTAGCCGGCGAACTCGCCGGCGGCCGCGGGCACCAGGTACAGCGCGAGCATGCCCCGGGCGCCGAAGATCCGCTCGACGGGGACGCCGAGGGCCGCGACGGCGGGCACGGTCACCAGGGCCTGCCAGCCGGGGGACTGCACGAGCAGCGGGGACAGGGTCCGCCACCACTCGCCCGACGCCAGCGCGTCGGGGTCGCGGCGCAGCGCCTCCAGCACGTCGGGGAACGGGAACTGGGCCGCGGTCACCGCCCCGGTGACCAGCAGCACGGACGCCGTCGCCGGCGGCACGCGCCACCGGCGGGAGCCGGGCCGGGAGGCCGGGGGCGGGATCCGCTCGTCGTGCCGTGCGCCGGTCACCATGCCCAACTCCTGTCTGCGCCGCGGTCGTCGCTGCCGTCCGGGCGGAACCCGGCCGGCCCGCCCATGCATCCCACACCTCGCTCGAGGCCCGCTCGAGCGTCCCGCCGGAGGCTACCGCGAGCCGTCGCGGGCACACAGCGGCGCATGCCTGCTCAGCTCCCGGACCCGGGACGGGAGGCGACCAGGATGCGCAGGGGCAGGCCCGGCCGGGCGTGCAGTTCGGTCTCGGTGAGCCCCGCCGCGGCCAGCATCCCGCGGTGCGCGTCCGACGAGTGCATCTCGCCGCCCCGCGTCCAGGACAGCATCAGCAGGCCCAGCAGGTGGGCGTGCGGTTCGTCCGCCGCGGGCTGGTCGCCGGTGGTGAAGCCCATGACGACCAGCCGGCCGTCCGGAGCGAGGGCCCCGGCCAGCCTGCGCACCAGCGCGGCGGCCCGCTCGGGCGGGAAGTGGAACAGCACGTTGCCGAGCACGATCAGGTCGTAGGTCCGGGTGAGCGGAACGTCGAAGGCGTCGCCCGGCAGCATCTCCACCCGGTCGCGCACACCGAGGCGTTCGGCGTGCCGGCCGGCCACCTCCAGCACCGTCGGCCAGTCCTGCGAGCCGACGCGGGCCTGCGGCAGCCGCTGGGCGAGGACGTAACCGGCCAGGCCGTGGCCGCAGCCGACGTCCAGCACGTTCAGCTCCGTACGCGGGCGGGCCCAGGAGTCGAGGACGTCCGCCAGCAGCTCGGCCGCGCGCAGCGTGCCGAACGTGGTGTGGGTGGCGAAGTCCGTCCAGTACGGGAAGTCGGGCGCGAGCGCGTCGACACCCGGCACCGGGGTCCCCTCGCGCACGGTCCGCGCCAGCTGCCCCAGCGCCTCCCACTCGCCCTGGCTGGACGCCACCGCGGCGATGCCGCCGCAGTACCGGGGACTGTCACTGACCAGCAACTCCTGTCCGCCTGGGACCAGTTCGTAGCGGCCGCCCCGCTCGTCGAGCAGGCGCAGCGCGGTCAGCGCGCCCAGCAGCAGGCGGGTGCCGCGCGGATCGGCGCCCAGCCGGGCCGCCACCTCCGCCGCGTCCGCCGGCCCCTTGGCCAGCGCGTCGAAGACACCCAGCTCGACGGCGGCGCGCAGCACGGCGGTCGCCTTGAAGCCGGCCATCATCTCGAACAGCCTCTGCGGTGTCAGGGGCTGGGGTGTGCTGTCGGCCTCGGTCACGCTCGCTCCTTCCACGGGCCGCCCCCTGGGGCGGCCGCCGGCGGTTTCCGGGCGCCAGCGTGGCCGGGCCCGCTTCAGCACCGCTCCACTGCGGCTCGAACCGGGACGGCGGACCGGCCGGGCCTCCACCCCTCCTCGAGGCGGGCGCGCGACGCTGGCCCGCCGACCCGGTTGTGTGCAGGAGGCCGCCCATGCGTGTGCTGTTCACCGTCTCGGCCTGGAAAGGCCACTGGTATCCCCTGGTGCCGCTCGGCTGGGCGCTCCAGGCATCGGGACACGAGGTGCGGGTGGCGTGCGCCCCCTCGCAGAGCGAGGACGTCGCACGGGCGGGACTCACCCCCGTACCCGTGCTCGGCGAGCTGGACATGGTCTTCCTGGCCCGCCTCCAGAACGTGTGGAACGCGCAGGCGGGCCGCTGGCCGTATGCCGGACTGCCGCCGCACCCGGTGACCGGCGCGCCCCTGCGGTCGCTGTCGGAGTTCTCGTTCGCCGAGTTCGCCCGGGAGAGCGGCGTACGTCTCGCGGCCCCCACCCGGGTGAGCCACGACGCGGCCGTCGGCCTGGCCCGCCGCTGGCGGCCCGACCTGGTGGTGCACGAACTGCTGAGCATGGAGGGCCTGCTGGCCGCCCGGGTCCTCGGGGTGCCGGCGGTGCTGCACCTGTGGGGGCCGGCCGGTACCCACGAGGACGAGCCCGGTCTGCGGCTCCGCCCGGAGGACCCCACCGGCTCCTTCGCCCGGTACGGGGTCGGCGAACTCGGCCCGGACCTGGTGGAACACGTCATCGACCCGTGCCCCGGGGCGCTGCGCCCGCGGACGTCGGCACGGCGGCTGCCGATGCGGTACGTCCCCTACAACGGCCCCGGCCACAGCGGACCCGGTCACGGCCCCGGCCATGGCGGCCCCGGTCTCGGCGGCCCCGGCCACGGCGGCCCCGGTCTCGACGGCTCCCTCGCCGGCCCTATCACCGCGTCGGCCGGGGAGCCGGGCGGCGCGGCGCGGCCGCGGGTCTCGGCCGGCGCGGCGCGGCCGCGGGTCTGTGTCGTGTGGGGGAACTCGGTCGCCCGGATGGTGGGCCCGCAGGCCGCCGTCCTGCCGACGGTGGTGGAGGCCGTCGCCGGGCTCGACGCGGAGGTGGTGGTCACCGCCAACGCCGCGGACGCCGCCGCGCTCGGCCCGCTGCTGCCGAACGTACGGGTCCTGCGCGATCAGCCGCTGCACCAGGTGCTGCCCGGCTGTGCCGCGGTCGTGCACCACGGCGGGGCCGGCGTGCTGATGACGGCGCTGGCCGCGGGTGTGCCGCAACTGGCGCTGCCCTGCGCGATGGACCAGTTCCTCAACGCCCGGCGGCTGGCCGGCTCCGGGGCCGGTCTGGCCGTACCCGCCCACGAGGCCGGCGTGGCGCGGATCCGGGAGGCCGTCACGGCACTGCTGGGGCGGCCCGCCCACCGCACGGCCGCCGAGGAGTTGCGCCGGGAGATCGCGGCGCTGCCGTCCCCGCTGCGGCTGGTCGAGGACCTGGAGAAGCTGGCCGCCCGCTGACGGAGAACGCGACCCGCCGGCCGGCAGACGCGGCCCGCGGCGGAAAACGCCGAGGGCCCGCCCCCTGTGGGGCGGGCCCTTCGTCGTGTGCGGGGTTCAAACCCGGATCTCGTCGCGCCGGTACAGCCACGCGGCGAGTGCGGCGAACAGCGCCAGATAGCCGCCGAGCACGGCCAGGTCCGACAGGTGCGGCCAGTGCCCGAGCTGGGTGCTGTGCCCGAGTTCGGCCAGGTGGTAGGTCGGGGTCAGCTCGGCCACGATCCGCAGCCACGACGGGAAGATCTCCACCGGCCAGAACAGGCCGCCCACCATGGAGAAGCCCATGTTCACCACCATCAGCCCGATGGTGATCGAGGTGGTGGAGAACATGTAGCCCAGCATGACGCTCAGCGCGCAGAAGACGAGGCTGCCGAGCCAGACGGCGCAGCCGGAGGCGAGCCACAGCGCGGCGGACATGCGGACGTGGTTGAACACCGCGCCGAACAGGAAGATCGTCAGGGTGGCGGCGAGGCTGACCGCCGCCGCCGTGAGGACCTTCACCGTGATGTACAGGCCGCTGGACATCGAGGTGAGCCGCAGCTGGCGGGTCCAGCCCACCTCGCGCTCGGCGGCGATGCGCGGGCCGCCGGTGTTCAGGGACGCGCCGATCGCGCTGAACACCGCCATGGACACCAGCAGGTACTTGGCGGTCGAGGTGCCGCCGAGGGTGTGGCCCTGTCCCCGGGCGGACGACAGGTAGATGATGATCGGCATTCCGACGGTGAACAGGACGAAACGCCAGTCGCGCAGGGCGCGCTTTATCTCCAGCTCCAGCATGACGGTCAACGTGCCGGCTCCTTCTCGCGCGACTCGCTCGGTTCCTCGGTCAGGCTCAGGTACGCCTGTTCCAGCCCCAGCCCGGTGATCTCCAGGTTCCGGAAGGGCGGCCCGTCCAGCACCAGGCCCCGGACGGTGGCGTCGGAGTCGGTGCTGCGCAGCACCACGGACTCGCCGTGGACGTGTGCGTCCAGGACGCCCGGCAGGGAACGCAGTGCCGTGTGTTCGGCGCCGGACGCGGTGAAGGCGATCCGGCGCAGCCCGGCCCGTGCCTTCATCTCGGCCGGCGTGGAGTCGGCGAGCAGCCGGCCCTCGTGCATCACCAGGATGCGGTCGGCGGCGCTGTCCGCCTCCTCCATGTAGTGCGTGGCGAACAGCAGCGTGCGCCCGGCCCGGGTCTGGGCCCGCATGGTCTGCCAGAACCGGTGGCGGGCCGACACGTCCATGCCGGCGGTGGGCTCGTCCAGCACGATCAGTTCGGGGTCCTCGACGATGGCGAGGGCGAACCGCAGGCGCTGCCGCTGACCGCCCGACAGCTTGTCCACCCGGTGGCGGGCGATGTCCTCGATGTCGGCCTGCCGCATGATCTCGTCGACCGGCAGCGGGTGCCGGGCCAGCCGGTGCACCAGGCGGATCACGTCCCGGACCCTGACCTCCGGCATCATGCCGCCGGTCTGGAGCATGGCGCCGACCCGCCCGGAGCGGATGGCGTCGGCGGGCCGCTGCCCGAACAGCCGGACCTCACCGGAGTCGGGCCGCACCAGGCCGAGCAGCATGTCCAGGGTGGTCGACTTGCCGGCGCCGTTGGGGCCGAGCAGACCGATGGTCTGGCCCGGCTCGACCGTGAAGGAGAGCCCGGTCACGGCGTGCACGTCGCCGTAGCTCTTCGACACGCCCGTCAGACTGATCGCGGCGGCCGGCGCGGGACGCACGGCCGTCGTCGGCGGGCTCCCGTGGACGGTTGGCATCGGAATCGGTGTTCCTTTCGTCGGTGCCGCCCTCACGGCACGGGGTGGGGGGTCGAGGGGTGGGGGGTCGAGGGGTGGGGGGTCGAGGGGTGCGGTCGGTCGCCGGAGGCGGGGCCCGCGGCCCACGCGGGACGCCGCAGGATCTCCACCACGGCGCCCGACCAGGTGAAGCCGGCGCCCACGCCCAGCAGCAGGCAGCGGTCGCCGGGGCCGACGGCACCGGTGTCCACGAGCCGGCCGAGACTGGCGAACTGGTCGCCCGCGCCGAGGTGGCCCACGCCGCGGAACCAGGACCAGGCGGTGCGGTCCGGGTCGATGCCGTACGGGGCGAGGTAGTTGGCCGCCAGCCGACGGCGTCCGAAGTGGGGGAGGACGAACCAGTCGATGTCGTCGAGCTTGACGTCGGCGTCGGCGAGCGCCCCCTCCAGGGCCTCGCGCTGCCCGCGCGCGCTGCGGGCGACGGTCTCGCTCATGCTCGCCGAGGACAGGTAGCCCTTCTGGCACGCCTTCACGTCCAGCGGGCTGCGGACGGAGAACGGCGCCGGGCCGAAGGGGTCGTCGCCGCGGTGCATGGCCTCCAGCGACGGGTCGGAGACCGTGACCAGGCTGCGCAGGCGGGCGTAGCCGTCCTCGTTGGACAGCACCAGGGCGGCGCCGCCGTCCCCGAACACGCTGCCCGGGTCGCTGAACCAGCGGTCGATGCCCGGCAGGCAGAAGCGGTCCGCTGCGACGGTGAGCACCGCCGAGGGGCCCGGGGCCGCGGTGAGGTGGGTGGCGGCGAGTTCCAGGGCCGCCATGCCGCCGTTGGACATCTGGTGGAGCTCGATCGCCTGGGACCGGCCGCCGCCGAGCGCGGCGCGCTGGACGTAGGAGGCCGGGGCCCACATGTCGTGGCCCTGGTAGTAGACGTTGGCGTAGAGCAGGAGCCGCACGGTGGCGGCCGGCAGCCCGGAGCGCTCGAGCGCCTGCCGGGCGGCCCGGGCGGCCATCTCGGGGGCGGGCTCCTCGGTGGAGACGGTGGCGGCGACGAACTCGGTGCGGGCCACGTCCCGTTCGCGGCACAGCCCTTGCGCCGCGGCGTCGCCGACCGGGAGAGGACGCGGCAGCCAGGTGCCGTTGCCTGCGACATACACCGCCTCGTACTTCATGGAAGGGACCTTTCGGTTGCGGTCTGCTGCGGGGCGGGCCGGCCGGGTCGGGGGCCGGACGACCCGGGGGCCGGACGGGTTCCTGGGGCTGGGGGTGCGGGCAGGCGCCTGGGGCTGGGCGGACGCGGGTGCGGGCGGGCGTCTGGGGCCGGGCGGACGCGGGGGCGGGCGGGTGCTTACGGACCAGGCGGACGCGGGCGGGGGCGGGGGGCGGATGCCCAGGGCCCGGCGGCCCGGGGGCGGGCGGACGCCCAGGATCGGTCGGGCCCCAGGGCCGGGCGGACGCCCAGGATCGGTCGGGCCCCAGGGCCGGGCGGACGCCCAGGATCGGTCGGGCCCCAGGGCCGGGCGGACGCCCAGGATCCGTCGGGCCCCAGGGGCGGGCGGGCGCCTAGGGGCGGGCGGGCTCCTGGGACCGGGCGGCTGTGGGCGGTTGGGGCAGGCGGGAGCCGGCGACCGCGTCGGGCGGGAAGCAGGCCGCGAGCCGCTCGGCGTGCGCGGGGCCGAGCCGCTCGGCGGCGGCCGCGATGTTCTCCAGCAGGTGCGCGCGGCGCCTGGTGCCGGGGATGGCGACGATGTCGTCGCCGCGGCCGAGCACCCAGGCCAGCGCGAGCCGGGCCGGCGGGATGCCGCTCTCGGCGGCGATCCGGGCCGCGTCGACGAGCAGACCGGTGTTGCGCGCCAGGTTCTCCGGGCTGAACCGGGGGTGGTTGCGGCGGTAGTCGCGCGCCCCGAGCGAGGCGGCGTCCACGGTGCCGGTGAGGAAGCCGCGGCCGAGCGGGCTGCACGCGACGAGGCCGACGCCCAGTTCACGGGCGGCCGGCAGCACGGTGTCCTCCACATCACGGGACCACAGCGAGTACTCGGTGGCGACGGCCGCCACAGGATGCACGGCGTGCGCGCGGCGCAGGACGCCGGCGGAGACCTCGGACAGGCCGATGTGGCCGATCTTCCCCTCGGCGACCAGCTCGGCGAGGGCTCCCACGCTCTCCTCCACCGGCACCGCGGGGTCGACGCGGGCCAGGTAGTACAGGTCGATGCGGTCCGTGCCCAGCCGGGCCAGGGAGGCCTCGCAGGCGCGCCGCAGATACGCCGGCGAGCCGTCGAAGCCGGTCGGGCGCCCGGGGCCCGAGAACACGGCGCCCCCTCGGGTGGCGATCACCGCCCGGTCGCGTACGCCGGCCAGCGCGCGGCCGAGCAGCGTCTCCACGCCGCCGCCGCCGTAGAAGTCGGCCGTGTCGAGGAGCGTGACGCCGCGCTCCAGCGCCTCGCGCACGAGCGCGACGGCGGCGTCCTCGTCGACGGGGCCGTAGCCGCCGGTCAGGCCGAGGCAGCCCAGCCCGACGGCGGAGACCTCGGGGCCGGCCGCGCCCAGCTTCCTGATGTCCATGTGGTCCTTCCCCTGAGCCACCCGACGGTCCCCGGCCCACACCGGAGACCGGTCACGACGTGACCGCGGCCAGGATGGCGACGCCACCTAGAGCACCGGTGGACCCCCGGATTCCGGCCCCGCCCGCCACCCGGCCCCACCGGATTCCGGACCCCCACCCCCGCACCCCCTCCACCCCCACCCCCCTCCACCCGGTCCACCGGGGCTCCAGTGGCCTTGGAGGGCGGCGGCCGAGGGTGCCGTCGGTGGTGAGGCGGGACGTGACCGCCCCCGAGGACCCCCTGATCGAGAGGACTGCCGTGTCGAAGCCGGAATCCCATGTCGTCGAGCGGAGCATCACGGTCCGGGCGCCCGCCGACGCCGTCTACCAGCTGGTCGTCGATGTGGAGCGCTGGCCGCAGCTCATCCGCTCGGTGGCCCACATCGAGCGCACGGCGCACGGCGCCGCGTCGGACGAGGTCCGGGTGTGGGCCGTGCGCGGCCACGACCAGGCCGCCTCCTGGACGTCGTACCGCGACCTGGACCACGAGGCACGCACCGTCGCCTTCCGCAACGACCCGCCGGCCGGGCCCACCGCCTCCTCGGGCGGCGAGTGGCGGGTGCGCGAAGGCGCCGACGGCACCAGCGAACTGACCGTGCGTCACACCTTCGTACTGGCCGACGGTGTCCCCGCGGCCGCCGCCGCCGAGGTGTCGGCCGGCGTCGGACAGCACGCGGAGGCCCAGCTCGGCGAGCTGGCGTACGCCGCCGAGCACCGCGAGGAACTGGCGGAGCTGACCATCTCCTTCGAGGACCCGCTGTTCATCGGCGGCACCGCGGAGGACTCGTACGCGCTGCTGTACCGCGCACGGGAGTGGCCCGACCGCTTCCCGCACGTCACCCGGATCGACATGACCGAGGACGAGCGCGGCATCCAGTTCTTCGACATGGACACCCTCACGCCCGACGGCCGGGCCCACACCACGCGTTCGGTGCGGGTCTGCATGCCCCACCACAAGATCGTGTACAAGCAGATCAGCCTGGCTCCGCTGCTGACCGCCCACACCGGGCACTGGCTGTTCACCGAGACGCCCGAGGGTGTCGTCGCCTCCGCCCGGCACACCGCGACCATCAACCCGGACGCGCTCGACCTGCTGTTCCCGGGCGCGACCGTGCAGGACGCCCGCGCGTACCTGCGCAAGGCGCTCAGCGCCAACAGCGTGAGCAACCTGCGCTTCGCCAAGGAGTACGCCGAGGAGCTGGCGGAGCGCCGGGCCCGGGAGCGGGCCGAGTCCCGCGCACGGGAGACGGCCCGTGCGTGACGCGACCGGTACCGGCCACCGGCGCAAGCCGCTGGACCTGCCGGACCTGACGCTCGGGGAGCTGCCGCGCCGGGCGGCGAGGAACTGGCCGGCGCGGACCGCCCTGCGCCACGGCACGCGGGCCCTGACGTTCGCGGAGCTGGACGCGGCGACCGACCGCTGTGCCGCCGCCGTCCGGCAGGCCGTGGGCACCGGCGCCACCGTCGGCGCGGCCACCGTGCTCGCACCGGTCTTCGCGAGCCTGTACTACGGCACCGCCCGCAGCGGGAACACCGTGGTGACCCTGAACCCGCTGGTGCGGGGCGAGGCACTGCGGCACGTCCTCGCGGCGTCCCGCGCCCGGCTCGCCTTCCTCACCGGCGAGATGTGGGAGCGGCTCGCGCCCTTCCGGGACGAACTGCCCGACCTCGCCACCGTCGTCGTACTCGACCGCCCGCCGGCCGGTGCGCCGGCCGGGACCGTCGCGCTGGAGACGCTGCTCGCCGGCGCCCCCGCGGACGGCACCGCGGACGAGCCGGCCGATCCCGGCACCACCGCCTGCGTGCACTTCACCAGCGGCACCACGGGCGCCCCCAAGGCGGTGCCGCTCACCCACCGCAACCTCACGGTGAACGCCGCCCAGACCGCCCAGGCCCAGGGCCTCGACGCCACGTCGGTCACGCTCAACCAGCTGCCGCTGTTCCACCTCATGCACCTGAACTCGGCGCTGTGGGCCGGAGCCACGCAGGTCCTGTGCCCCGACGGCGACGCGGCGGCCGCCGTGGCCGAAGCCGACCGGTACGAGGCCACGCACTGGTTCAGCATCCCGATGCGGCTCGCCCGGCTCGCGGCCGACCCGAGGCTGCCCGAGCTGAAGCCCCGTACGGTCCGCGGCATCTTCTGCGGCGGCTCCGCGCTGCCCGCCGGGCCGGCCCGGGTGCTGTCCGCGGCGTTCGGGATCCCGGTGGTGCAGGGCTACGGCCTCGCCGAGGCCTCGCCCACCGTCACCCTCGACCTGCCCGCCCGGCCCAGGCCCGGTTCGTGCGGTCCGCCGGTCGCCGGGACCGAGTGCCGCGTCGTGGACCTGGCCACGCGCCGGGTCCTCGGCGCCGGAGAGCGCGGCGAGATCCAGATCCGCGGCCCGCAGCTGATGCGCGGCTACCTCGGCCCGGACGGACGGCAGGGCTTCGACGAGGAGGGCTGGTTCTCCACCGGGGACGTCGGCCACCTCGACGAGGACGGCTACCTGTTCGTCGCGGACCGGCTGGGCGACGTCTTCAAGTGCGACAACGAGATCGTCGCCCCCACCGAGGTGGAGGCCGTCCTCGCCCGGCACCCGGCGGTCGCCGACTGTGTCGTCTTCGGCCACCCGGACGAGTTCAGCGGTGCCGTCGCCCACGCCCTCGTCGTACCGCGCGCACCGGAGAGCGAGGACGCCGCGGCCCTGGCGGCCCGCATCGCCGAGGAGGTCAACGCCGACCTCGCCCCCTTCCAGCAGATCCACTACATCGACGCGGTGCCCGCCCTGCCGCGCGGCCCCGGCGGCAAGATCCAGCGCCGTCTGCTGCGCGCGACGGCCCTCGGCACCTGACCCCGTACCCACGCACAGAAGGACAGGACATGGCCACGCTCATCAACGAACTCAAGGTCATCGGCGACGTCGAGGACTTCGAGCGCATCACCGCCGGCATCACCGAGTACATGCAGCAGCAGCCCGGCTACGTCAGCCACCGCATGCTGCGCTCCCTGCGCCGTCCCGGCGTCTTCGTGGAGATCGCCGAGTGGGAGAAGCCCGAGGACCACGTCCGCGCCGTGCAGAGCGAGGGCTTCCGCAGCCGCGTCCAGCAGCTGGCCGGCGTCATCGAGAAGCCGACCCCCGACCTGTACGAGCTGATCCACGAGAGCACCGCCGCCCACGCGGCCTGACCACCCGTACCCGTACCCCCGCCGCCCAGGCCCCCGGCGCTCGCCGCGGGGCCGGGGCAGACGGAAGGAGGCATGAGGACTGTGCGAGAACCCATCGAGGTGCTCGTCGTCGGCGCCGGGCCGGTCGGGCTGACCACGGCCTACGAACTCACCCGGCGGGGTGTCCGGGTGCGTCTCGTGGACGCGGCCGCCGGCCCGGCCGCGACCAGCCGCGCCATCGCCACGCATCCGCGGACGCTGGAGACGTACGACCAGATCGGGCTGCTGGACGCCGTCCTCGCCCGGGCCCGGCGCATCACCGCGTTCACCCTGTTCCAGAACGGCCGCCGGCTCGCCCGGCTCGACGCCGACTACAGCGCCAGCCCCACCCGGTTCCCCTTCACGGTGACCATCGAACAGGTCGCCACCGAGGAGGTGCTGCGCGAGGCGCTCGCCGGTCTCGGCGTCCACGTGGAATGGGGCGTGCGCCTGGAGAACTTCGGCCAGGACCCGGAAGGGGTCACCGCCACCCTCCGCACCGCGGACGGCGGCACCGAGGCCGTCCGCGTCCCCTGGCTGGTCGGCACCGACGGCGGACACAGCACGGTCCGCAAGGTGCTGGGTCTGCCGCTCGTCGGCGAGTCCAACGAGACCTGGCTGCTCGCCGACGCGGCGGTGGACACCGAACTGCCGCCCAACAGCATCTACTTGATCCGCGTCGACGGCGGCACCCTGATGATGGCGCCGATGCCGAGGGAGCGCCGCTGGCGCATGCTCGACACGGTCGACGTCAGCTACGGCGGCGACGACGCGGCGGTCGCCGAGCGGTTCTCGCGCAAGCTCACCGCCGGGCTCGGCCACGAGGTCCGCGTGCACTCCCCGCGCTGGGTGTCGGTGTTCACCGCGCAGCAGCGCATGGTGCCGGACATGCGGGCGGGCCGGGTCTTCGTCGCCGGGGACGCCGCCCATGTGCACAGCCCCGCCTCCGGGCAGGGCATGAACACCGGGATCCAGGAGGCCTACAACCTCGCCTGGAAACTGGCGCTGGTGGTGCACGGCCACGCCCGCGAGGAGCTGCTCGACACCTACGCCGCCGAGCGGGTGCCGGTCGGCCGGACCCTGCTCAGCTCCACCAAGCGCGCCACCCAGCTGGTCGCCCTGAAGAACGCGCTGGCCTCGGTGGCGCTGCCGGTCGTCTTCACCGCGGCCCGGCTGCTGCCGCCGCTGCGCAGGAAGATGCAGCGCACCGCGCTCGGCCGGGTGTCGGGGCTCGACCTCCGCTACGCCGACAGCCCGTTGACGTCCGCCCAGGACGCGTCCGGCCCCGGACCCCGGCCCGGGGAACGGATCGGCCAGGTGCTGCCGGAGCGGGCGGCGAGCGCCGGCTGGACGGCACTCGCCGGTGAACTGCGCGATCCGCGCTGGACCCTGCTGTCCTTCGGCGACGGCCCGGCGGTGCGCCGGGCGGCCGACCGGTACCGGCAGTGGCTGTCCGTGCGAACGGTCACCGCGTCCGCTGCGGCTGCGGCTGCGGCTGACGTGTCCGCCGTGACGGACGGGCCGGGCGCCGGTGCGCCGCTCGCCGGACCGGGGCCGGTGCCGTCCGCCGAGCCGGGGCAGGCGGTGCCCGACATCCCGGTGCCGCTCGCCGACCCCGGGCAGGTGCTGCGCACCGACCTGGGCGCGGCCCCCGGCTCGTGGCTGCTGATCAGGCCGGACGGCTATCTGGCCGCCCGCGGGACCTCGCTCGCCGACCCGGCCGCGCTCGCGGCCCTCGCCCGGGCGAGGGGCGAAGAACCCGCCCCGCCGGCCCCCCTCACCCTTGCGACCGCTCAGGAGGAACTGTGACCACGGCACTCGCGCCGCGGGCGGCGGAGGCCGCCACGCTGGGACTGGACGGGCGCGTCGCGCTGGTCACCGGGGGCACCCGGGGCCTGGGCCGGGCCGTCGCCCGCAAGCTGTGCGCCTCCGGCTGCGACGTGTACCTCAACTACGCCGGCAGCGACGCGGACGCCGAGGAGGCGGTCGCCGCGCTGAGCGGACTGAAGGGCACCGCCGTCGCGGTGAAGGGGGACATCACCCGCCCCGAGACGCTGCCCGCCCTGCTCGACCGGATCACCGAGCGCCACGGCCGCCTGGACATCCTCGTCCACAACGCGGCGTCCTTCCATCCGGCGCAGACGCTGTCCGCCTCGGTCCCGGACGTCCACCAGGACATCGCGGCGGCCGTCGACCCGCTGCTGCACTCCGCGGCGCGGCTGGCCGAGGCGATGGCCGGCGGTCCCGGCCGTGTCGTCGCCGTCTCCAGCCTGGGCGCGCAGGCGGTCGTACCCCGCTACGTCGGCCTGGGCCTGGCCAAGGCCGCGCTGGAGAGCCTGGTCCGCTACCTGGCCGCCGAACTGGCGCCGCGGGGCATCGCGGTGAACGCGGTGAGCACGGCCAAGCTCGACAAGGGCGGCCCGGCGGCCGTCAACCCCGAGGCCGCCCGCGCGCTCGCCGCGCGCACCCCGGCCGGCCGGCTGACCCGGCCCGAGGACCTGGCCGACGCGGTGGCACTGCTGTGCACGGACGAGGCGGCCTGGATCCACGGCCAGGTGATCACCGTGGACGGCGGCTCCCGGCTGCGGGCCTGACCTCGACCGCCCGCACCACCCGGCCCCTGCGAAGCGCCCGGACCGGCCCGCGGGGCCCGACCGAAGCGGCCGGCCCCGTACCGGCCGACCCGACCGTACGGCCCGCGCGGTCCGACCGGACCGCGTGGACCGGACCGACGACTAAGGATGCGAAGAGCACCGTGACCGACATCAGGACCGACGTGTGCATCGTCGGCGGCGGTCCCGCCGGGCTCACCCTTGCGCTGCTGCTGCTCAGATCAGGGGTGCGGGTGACCGTGGTGGAGAAGGCCCGCGGCCTCGACCGCGAGTACCGCGGGGAGATCCTCCAGCCCGGCGGGCTCGCCCTGCTGGACCGGCTCGGCGTGCTGGAGGACGCCCGCGACCGGGGAGCCTTCGAGCTCACCCGGTTCCGGCTGACCGATCCCCGCCGGGTGCTCATGGACTTCGACTACCGGCGCCTGCCCGCCCCGTACGACCACCTGCTCAGCCTTCCCCAGCGCCATCTGCTCGAGGCGCTGCTGTCCCGGTGCGAGCGGTTCGAGGAGTTCCGCCAGCTGCCGGGGCACGGCGTCGCGCGTCTGATCGAGGACGGCGGTGCCGTGCGCGGGGTGACCACCAAGAGCCGCGACGGCGCCCGCACGGTGACGGCCCGGGTCGTCGTGGGCGCCGACGGCCGCTACTCCAAGACCCGCGCCCTGGCCGGCATCACCAACCGCCGCCACGACGTGTTCGACATGGACGTGCTGTGGTTCAAGCTGTCGGCCGACCCCACCGGAGTCGTCCGCATCCACCGCGGCGCGGGCGGCCCCGTCATCGCCTACGACTCCCACCCGGGCAGCGTCCAGATCGGCTGGACCCTGCCGCACCACAGCTACCGGGAGATCGCCGCCCTCGGCATCGAGCACGTGCGGGAGCAGGTGGCCCGCTCGCTGCCCGAGTACGCGGACCGGATCCGCGCCTCGGTGGGCGCGCTGACGGACCTGACGCTGCTGGACGTCTTCGCCGCCCGCGCCGAGCGCTGGGTGCGCGACGGGCTGGTGCTGATCGGCGACGCCGCCCACACCCACAGCCCGCTGGGCGCGCAGGGCATCAACCTCGCCATCCAGGACGCGGCGGCCCTGCACCCCGTCCTGGTCGGCGCACTGGGCCGGGGCACCGGCCCGGTCGGGTCCGGCCCGCTCGCCGCCTACGAGCAAGAGCGCTCGCCGGACATCGACGCCGTCATGCGGTTCCAGGTGATGCAGAGCAAGGGCATGTTCGCCGAGAGCCGCCTCGCCGCCACCGTCCGCCCCCGGATCGCCAAGGCCGTCAGCCGCACCCCGCTGGGCCGCAAGATCACCCGCCGGATCGCCTACGGCAACCCCGCCATCCAGGTCCGCGAGGACCTCTTCGTCTGACCCCGACCACCGTCAGGCCCTCCGACCACCCGTCAAGCCGCCGAACCACGGAGAGAACATGCGGTACATCGACCTGTCGACCCCGATCGACGCCTCCCAGTGGGAGCCGGAGCCCGTCTCCCACGAGATCGTGACCCCGGCCGAGGGGGCACAGCAGATGGCCAGGGAGATGCGGGAGAACTTCAACCTGGAGTTCGACCCCGCCGAACTCCCCGACGGCGAGCTGCTGTCCATCGACAACCTCACGCTCAACAGCCACACCGGCACGCACATCGACGCCCCCTCCCACTACGGATCCCGGGCGAACTACGGTGACGGCCGTCCCCGCAACATCGACGAGATGCCGCTGGACTGGTTCTTCCGGCCCGCGTTCGTGCTCGACCTCACCGACGCCGGCGTGGGCACCGTCGACGCGTCGGTGATCGAGAAGGAGCTGGACCGGATCGGCTACCAGCCGCAGCCGTACGACATCGCGCTCATCAACAGCGGCGCCTGGCGCAACGTCGGCACGATGCAGTACTTCACCGACTTCGTCGGCCTGGACGCCTCGGCGACCGAGTTCCTGCTCGACCTCGGGGTGAAGGTCATCGGCACCGACGCCTTCAGCCTCGACGCCCCCTTCGGTCACATCCTGAGCACCTACGCCCAGACCAAGGACAAGAGCGTGCTGTGGCCGGCCCACTTCGCGGGCCGTGACCGCGAGTACTGCCAGATCGAGCGCCTGGCCAACCTCGACCGGCTGCCGCGGCCGTACGGCTTCAAGCTGTCCGCCTTCCCCATCAAGATCACCGGCGCGGGCGCGGGCTGGACCCGCGCGGTCGCCCTCGTCGACGACGAGGACTGACGGCCCGCACCGCCCGGAACGAGCCGGGGCCGGTCCGCGGACCGGCCCCGGCTCGTTCCCTGCCCCTTTCCCGCACCCATCCGCCCACGGCAACCCGACAAGGAGCCACCACGATGACCACGCTCACCGCGACCGCACCGGCCGTCGACCCGTCCCTCTTCGCCCAGCTCTACGCCGAGGTGCAGCAGTTCTACGCCCACCACTTCCACCTCCTGGACGCCGGCGCCGCCGAGGAGTGGGCCGCCACCTTCACCGAGGACGGCTTCTTCCACCCGGAGACGCTGCCCGTGCCGGTGTCCGGCCGTGCGGCCCTGGCCGCGGGGGTCCGGCGCACCCACGACGAGCTGGCGGCCGAGGGCGTGCAGCGCCGGCACTGGCACGGCATGGTGTCCGTCGTGCCGCGCGAGGGCGCCGAGGTACTCGACGTGCGCTGCTACGCGCTGATATTCAGCACCCCCCGGGGCGGCTCCGCCGCGCTGCGCATGACGTGCGTGTGCGAGGACGTGCTGGTCCGCGTCGACGGCGCCTGGCAGGTCAAGGAGCGCCGCGTCACCCGCGACGACCAGCCGGCCGGCTGACCGCGGCCGCCGCACGACACACCAGCGCCCCCGGCGGACATCCGCCGGGGGCGCTGGTGTGTCGGGGTCAGGCCGTCTCAGCCGAGCACGCGGCGCCGGAAGTTGCGCAGCGCCAGGCCGCCCAGCAGCACGACACCGCCGGCCTCCGCGAGCAGGAACGCCCACACGGGCATGTGCCCGACCTCCGGGGTGAGCGAGGCGCGCAGCCCCTCGCCCATGTACACCACGGGGTTGAGCAGCGTCAGGTACTGGAGCCAGGGCACCGCCTTCAGGGCCGACCAGGGGAAGTACACGCAGCCGAGCACGGTCAGCGGCGTGATCACGGCCGCGAACAGGTGCTGCACCTTCTGCACGTCGAACAGCGTGCCCAGCAGCAGCCCGGTGCAGGCGGCGAGCAGGCAGGCGAGGCCGAAGGTGGTGACGAACAGCGGCCAGTCGTGGACGTGCACGTCCGGGGCCTGCCCGCCGGCGTGCACGAGCAGCACCACGGGGAACACCACCAGGCCCGCCAGCATCGCCTGGATGGCGGCGGACACGATCTTCTGCGCGGCGATCACCCACAGCGGCACCGGCGCCAGCGCCCGGTCCTCCATCTGCTTGGTGTACGTCAGCTCCATCAGCAGCGGGATCATCACCGCGGTGATGCCCTGCACGGCGATGGTGATGGCCACCAGGCCCGGCACCAGCACCGTGGTGAACTTCGGGGCGCCCGGCTGGTCCCCGCCGAAGCCGCCGGCCAGCCCGATCTTCGGCAGGACGTAGGCGAACCCGAAGGTGAACGCGAGCGGCTGCATCACGGCACGCAGCACCAGCGAGCCCAACTGCCGCCGGGTGACCCGCAGATCACGGCTGAGCAGCGCGGCGAAGGTGTGCAGCCCGGTCGACAGCCGCCCGCTGCGCGCGGGCGTCGCCGTCGCGGTGGGGGAAGCGATGGTCGTGGTCATTCCCGGTACTCCCGTCCGGTCAGGTTGAGGAAGGCGGTCTCGAGGCTCGGCGGCAGCGTCGCGGCGTTGCGCACGGACAGGCCGTGGTCGCGTCCGACGGAGATCAGCTCGCCGAGCAGGCCGTCGGCGGGGGCCGTGGCGTGCACCCGCAGATCGCGGCCGTCCGCCTCGGCACGCTGCACGCCGTCCAGCTTCCCGGCGATCTGCGCCGCCGCGTCGGCCGGTTCGTCGAAGGAGACCGTGATGACGGTCTCGGCACCGGCACTGGCCTTGATGCCGTCGACGGTGCCGCAGGTGAGGACCTTGCCGTGGTCGACCACGGCGATCCGGTCGCACAGCTCCTCGGCCTCTTCGAGGTAGTGCGTGGTGAGCACGATGGTCTGCCCGGCCGCGTTCAGCTCCCGGAGCAGCTCCCACAGGTTGCGCCGCGCCTGCGGGTCGATCGCGGCCGTGGGCTCGTCCAGGAACAGGATGTCCGGCCGGTGCATCAGCGCGCGGCAGACCATGGCCCGCTTGGACTGACCGCCCGAGACATGGTCGTCGAGCCGGCCGGCCACCTCCGCGAGCCCGAACCGCTCCAGCAGCTCCATGGCCCGGCCGCGGGACTCCTTGGTGCTCATCCCGAAGAAGCGGCCGCGGAACTCCAGGTTCTCCAGCAGGCTGACCGCCCGGTCCATGGTGTTGGCCTGGGTGACCACACCGATGTGCCGGCGGACGTCCACGGCCTGTGCCGTCACGTCGAACCCGGCGACCTCCGCGCTGCCGCGCGTCGGCACGATCCGTGTGGTGAGCATCCCCAGCGTGGTGGATTTCCCGGCTCCGTTCGGCCCGAGGAGCCCGAAGAACTCGCCCTGCCGCACCTCCAGGTCCAGCCCGTCCACGGCGTGCACGGGCCGGCCGCCGCTGGTGTACGTCTTGTGTAGTCCTGTCGTGCGGATGGCCGCGTCCGTCATGGCGGCGTCCTCCTTCGGGTGCGACTGCGCCGGTCTGGGCCGAGGCTGGGTCCGGGCAGTAGAGACCCGCTCCAGCAGGCCTGGAGCCGACGGCCCCTCACCCGGCGCGGTCGAGGAGGGTTCGACACAGGATCGAGCCCGGCCCGGGAGCATCCCCCCGCCGAGCGGGGCCGGCCCGCGGCTGACGGAGAGGTCTCACCATGCGTGTGTTGTTCACGGTGTCCGACTGGTCGGCGCACTACGCGCCGATGATCCCCCTGGGCTGGGCGCTGCAGGCGGCCGGTCACGAGGTACGGGTCCTGTGCACGCCCGCGCAGGCCGAGCCGGTCTCCCGGGCCGGGCTGACCCCGGTGCCGCTGCTGGGCGGGCTCGACATGGTCACCCAGACGAGGCTGCTGTACTTCTGGGACGCGCAGGCCGGCCGGCGCCCCTACCCGGGCCTGCCGCTGCACCCGGTCACCGGCGAGGAGCTGGCCTCGCTGGACGACTTCGACTTCCCCGCCTGGGCCCGGGAGAACAAGCGGGAGATCGCCACCGCGGTCAAGGGCAACTACGAGGGGACGCTGGACTTCGCCCGCCGCTGGGGCGCCGATCTCGTCGTCCACGACCCGCTGGCCGTGGAGGGCCTGCTGGCCGCGAAGGTCACCGGGGTGCCCGCGGTGCTGCACGCCTGGGGCCCGGTCGGCACCGACGAGGAGGAGCCGGCGCTGCGGCTGCTGCCCGAGGACCCCGCGGGCTTCTTCCCCCGCCACGGCGTCGGCGCGCTGGGCCCCGACCTGATCGAGCACGTCGTCGACCCGTGCCCGGGCGACCTGCGGCTGCCCACCCGCGCCCACCGGCTCCCGGTGCGCTACACGCCGTACAACGGGCCCGGTGAGATGCCGGCCTGGGTGCTCGAGCAGCCGGACCGGCCCCGGGTCTGTGTCATCTGGGGCAATTCGCTGACCCGGATGTTCGGGCCGCGGTCGTTCATCGTGCCCGAGGTCGTCGCCGCGCTCGGTGAGCTGGACGTCGAGGTCGTCCTGACGGGCACCCCGCAGGACATCGCCGCGCTCGGTGAACTGCCCGCCAACGTACGGGCCTTCGAGCGCTTCCCGCTCCAGTTCCTGCTGCCGACCTGCGCGGCGGTGGTGCACCACGGCGGGGCCGGCTGCACGATGACCTCCGTCGCGGCCGGCGTCCCGCAGCTGGCGCTGACCTTCGCGGCCGAGCAGCAGGCCAACGGCACCCGGGTGGCGGCCGCCGGTGCCGGACTGCACCTGCGCGGCGACCTCGCCGACCGCGACACGGTGCGCTCGCTGGTACGGCGGCTGCTGGACGAGCCGTCCTTCGCGAAGGCCGCGCTGCACCTGCGCGAGGAGAACCGGGAGCGGCCCACGCAGGCCGCGCTCGTCCGTGAGCTGGAGCGCCTCGTCGCCGACCGCACGGCCGGCCGCGCCGCCTGAGCGCCGGCCGCGGTCCCCGCCCACCGATCACGCGGACGCCCGAAGCGGGCCGACGCCCGAAAACGCCCGAAGAAAGCGGTGCTCCCATGCGCGTGCTGTTCACGGTCTCCGACTGGCCGACCCACTACTTCCCGATGGTGCCGCTCGGCTGGGCGCTCCAGGCCGCCGGCCAAGAGGTCCGGGTGGCCTGCGCCCCGTCGCAGGCCCGCACCCTGGAACGGGCGGGACTCACCCCCGTACCGGTCCTCGGCGACCTCGACATGGTCTTCCTGAGCCGGTTCAAGAACCTCACCGACATCAAGGCGGGCACTTGGCGCTACCCGGGGCTGCCCGGCCTGCATCCCGACACCGGCGAGGAACTGGAGTCGCTCGACGGCTTCGACTTCGCCGGGTACGCGCAGGAGTGCAAGCGCAGGATCGCGGGCGAGACCGGCAAGGGACTGGCCGGCGTCCTCGCGTTCGCCCGCGCCTGGCAGCCCGACCTGGTCGTCCACGACCGGCACAGCATGGACGGGATCTTCGCCGCCCGCGCGCTGGGCGTGCCCCATGTCGCCCACCTGTGGGGACCGGTCGGCACCGAGGAGGACGATCCCGAGCTGCACCCGCTGCCCGTCGACTACACCCGCGCCTTCCCCCGGCACGGTCTGCCGGAGATGGGCCCCGGCCTCGTCGAGTACGTCATCGACCCCTGCCCGCCGAGTCTCGCCCCGCCGACCGGCGCCACCCGGCTGCCCGTGCGCTACGTCCCGTACAACGGGCCCGGCGCGATGGCGCCGTGGGCGCTCGAGCCGCCGGCCCGGCCGCGGGTGTGCGTGCTGTGGAGCAACTCGGTGGGCCGGACCTACGGCACCGCCTCCTACCTGGTGCCCCGGGTGGTCGGCGCCCTGGCCGGCCAGGACCTCGACATCGTCCTGCCGGTGCACCCCGACGACGTGGCCACGCTCGGTGAACTGCCGGACAACGTGCGGGTGGTGGAGCAGTTCCCGCTCCACCTGCTGCTGCCCACGTGCGACGCGATCGTGCACCACGGCGGCGCCGGGTGCGTGATGACGGCGGCCGCGGCCGGGGTGCCCCAGCTCGCCCTCACGTTCGGGCCGGAACAGGACGCGGACGGGTCGCGTCTGGCCGCCACCGGCGCGGGACGGCACGTCACGGGCGACCGCGCCACACCGGAGCTGATCCGCTCGGCGGTCACCGCCCTGCTGTCCGACCCGTCCTACCGTGCGGCGGCCGCCCGGCTGCGCACGGAGAACGGCGCCCGCCCGGCCCCGGACCGGCTGGTGCCGGTGCTGGAACACCTGGCGTCCACGGGCCGCCTTCCGGCCACGCCCGCCGCGCCGCACACCGCTTCGCCGTCCGCCGCCGCCTGACGGCCGCGCAAGAGAAAGGCAACCCGATGAGCGGCCCACCCCAGCCGCCCCCCACCGACCGCCCGGACCCGACCGGCCGCCCGGACCCGACCGGCCGCCCGGACCCCACCGGTCGCCTGGGCCCCGCCGGCCCGGTCCGCCGGGGTCCTGCGGTCCTGGCCGCCGCCCCGCGCGTCGTCGTGCTCGGCGGCAGCGGTTTCGTCGGGCGGCACGTGTGTGCCGCCTTCGCCGCGGCCGGCCACGACGTGGTGTCCGTGGCACGGCGCGCCGTGACCGGCCTGCCCGGCGTGCACGGCGTCTCCCTCGACCTGCTGGCCGCACCGGAACCCGCCCTGGCGGGCCTGCTGCGCGACCTCGCGCCCTGCGTCGTGGTGAACACGACGGGCGCGGTGTGGGACGTGTCCGCACGGCAGATGACGGACGTCAACGTACGCCTCGTCCGGCGCGTCGTCGCGGCCGTGGGCGAGCTGCCCGAACCGGCCCGGCTGGTCCACCTCGGCTCGGTCCACGAGTACGGCCCGGTCCCGCGGGGCACCACCCTCGACGAACACAGCCCGCCGCGCCCCGCGACCGTCTACGGCCGCACCAAACTGCTCGGCAGCCGCACCGTCCTGAACGCGAGCGCGAACGGCCGGCCGGCCGGGGTGGTCCTGCGCGTCGCCAACGCCGTCGGCCCCGGGCTGCCGCGCGGCAGCCTGCTGGGCCGGGTGGCCGAGCAGCTGAGCGCCGCGGCCGACCGCGGCACCGCGGCGGAACTGCGGCTGGCCCCGCTGCGCGCCCGCCGGGACTTCGTCGACGTACGCGACATCACCGAGGCCGTCCTGGCCGCCGCGCAGCGGCCCGTGGCGGGCCGGGTGTTCAACCTCGGCCGCGGCCAGGCCGTCGACGTGCGCCGCATGGTCGACGACCTGATCGCCGCCAGCGGCATTCCCGCGCGGGTCGTCGAGGAGGGCGGCGAGGCGGCCCGCAGCGCGGGCGTGGAGTGGCAGCGCGTCGACCACGCCGCCGCCCGCGAAGCGCTCGGCTGGGTGCCCCGCCGCCCCCTCCAGGAGTCCCTGCGGGCGCTGTGGGAGGCGACCCGGGCGGGCCGCGGTCCGACTTCAAGGGCTTCTTGAGCCCCGTGCACCACCTTTACCCGGGGCGGGCGTCCGGCACCGTGCCGGACTGTCCCGTGAATCAACCCCCGATGAAGAAGGACCCGGAGCCCGTGGCCCGGATGTCCGAGGCAGGGCCGCTCGGCCCACAGGCGCGCGGGAGGCGATGAGGTGAGCGGCGGTAAAGCGTTGCTGCTGGAACACGTACGCAAGTACCACCGGGAGACGGCGAGCACACAGGAGTTCGTGCCGGGTGTCACTCCGCTGCTGCCCGCCGGGGCGGTGCTGGACGAGGACGACCGGGCCGCGCTGGTGGAGACGGCGCTCGACCTGAGGATCACCTCCGGGGTCAAGACCCGTAAGTTCGAAAGCGCCCTGGCCCGAGCGCTGGGCCTGCGCAAGGCGCACATGACCAACTCGGGTTCCTCGGCGAACCTGCTGGCCCTCACCGCGCTGACCTCGCCGCACCTGGAGGACCGCCGGCTGGTCCCCGGCGACGAGGTGATCACGGTCGCCGCGGGCTTCCCCACCACGGTCAACCCGATCGTGCAGAACGGCCTGGTGCCCGTCTTCGTCGACATCGACCTGGCCACGTACAACACCACACTGGACCGCATCGAGGCCGCGATCGGCCCCCGCACCCGGGCCATCATGATCGCCCACACGCTGGGCAACCCCTTCCCGGTCGCCGAGGTCGCCCGACTGGCCGCCGAACACGAGCTGTTCCTCATCGAGGACAACTGCGACGCCGTCGGCTCCCTGCACCAGGGACGGCTCACCGGGACCTTCGGCGACCTGAGCACGGTGAGCTTCTACCCGGCCCACCACCTCACCACCGGCGAGGGCGGCTGTGTGCTGACCGGCAACCTCGCGCTCGCGCGGATCGTCGAGTCACTGCGCGACTGGGGCCGCGACTGCTGGTGCGAGCCCGGCGAGGACGACAAGTGCCTCAAGCGCTTCCAGCACCAGATGGGCACCCTGCCGTACGGCTACGACCACAAGTACATCTTCTCGCACGTCGGTTACAACCTGAAGGCCACCGACCTCCAGGGCGCCCTCGGCCTGACCCAGCTCGCCAAGCTCGACGACTTCGGCCGCGCCCGGCGCGCCAACTGGCAGCGGCTGCGCGCCGGCCTGGAGGGCACGCCCGGACTGCTGCTGCCCGAGGCCACGGAGGGCAGCGACCCCAGCTGGTTCGGCTTCGTGATCACCGTACGGCCCGACGCGCCCTTCACCCGCAAGGGCCTGACCGACTTCCTGGAGGCCCGGCGCATCGGCACCCGGCGGCTGTTCGCGGGCAACCTCACCCGCCACCCCGCCTACCTGGACCGCCCGCACCGCGTCGTCGGCGACCTCACCAACAGCGACATCGTCACCGAGCACACCTTCTGGATCGGCGTCCACCCGCTGCTCACCCCGGAGATGCTCGACTACATGATCGGCTCCGTCCGGGAGTTCTGCGGCGCGGACCGGCTGAGGCAGGCGTCATGAAGTGGGACGAGCTGTACATCGCGGGGCTCGGCACCTGGCTGCCCGAGGCGCTGCCCGTGGACCGCGCGATCGAGCAGGGCCGGTACGACGCCGGGCGCGCCGAGGCCCGCGACTACGTCTCCGTGTGCGTGGCCGAGGACGTCGCCCCGCCGGACATGGCCGTACGCGCCGGCCGCACCGCCCTCGCACGGTCCGGCCTCGCCCCGCACGACTTCTCGCTGCTCCTGCACAGCAGCCTGTGGTACCAGGGCCTCGACATCTGGCCGACCGCCTCGTACGTGGCCGCCGGCACCGTGGGCCGGCACGTTCCCGCCTTCGACGTGCAGCAGCGGTGCAACGGCGCCCTCGGCGCGATCGAACTGGCGGGCGCCCACCTGCGGGCCCGCATCGGCAAGGGCCACGCGGCCCTGATCACCACCGGCGACCGCTTCGCCCCGCCGACCGTCGACCGCTGGAACATGCACGACTACAACGTGTACGGCGACGGAGGCACCGCCATGGTGCTCTCCACCACCGGCGGGTTCGCCCGCGTCCTGTCCACCGCCACGGTCGTCGACAACTCCCTGGAGGCCTCCGCCCGCGGCGACCAGCCGCTGCGCCCGGTCCCCGATCCGGACACCCCCGTCGACCTGGTGGCGCGCGCCGCGCAGCACGCGGCGGCCGGCGACCCCAAGCAGGTCGAACTGCGCACCGGGCGCCTCATCAACCAGGCCCGCAACCAGGCACTGGCCGAGGCGCGGACCCAGCTGAAGGACCTCGCCCGCGTCGTCATCGGGGCCACCGGACGCTTCGAGGGCGGCTGGCACTTCCACCACCTGCTCCAGGTGCCCGAGGCGCTGACCACATGGGAGTACGGGCGCACCACCGGGCACATCGGCGCGGGCGACTGGAACGCCGGCCTGGAGTGGCTGCTGCGCACCCGGGCCGTCGCGCCCGGCGACCGGATCCTGCTGTTCGGTGGCGGCGCCGGATACAGCTGCACCGCCGCCGTGGTGGAGATCACCGACGTGCCGCGGTGGGACGACGAGGCGGTGCCCGGCTCCCCGCCCACCGAGCGACCGGAAGGCATGTGACATGGCCGAACTGCTGCACGACCTGCTGACGGAGGCGGCCGCGAGGCGGCCCGCCGCGACCGCGGTCCGGGACGCCGACGGCGCCTGGACCTACGCGGAGCTGGACCGGGCCGCGGACGCCTGCGCGGCCTGGCTCGCCGACCGGGACGTCCGGCCCGGCGACCGGGTACTGGCCCGGCTCGGCAACTCCCGGCCCTTCGTGGCCCTGCTGTTCGGGGCACTGCGGGCGGGAGCCGTGTTCGTGCCGGTCGGCACCGCCATGAAGCGGTTCCACCTGGCCCGGGTGATGGCGGACGCCGAGCCGTCCCTCGTCGTGGCGGAGGGCGCGGACACCGGGCTGCTGACGGAGCTGGGCACGGCACCCGTGCACGACCTCGCGGAGCTGCCGGACGCGGACGCGGCCCACCGCGGACGGGTACCGGTGCGCGCCGACGACCTCGCGCTGCTCATGTACACCTCGGGCAGCACGTCGATGCCGAAGGCGGTCATGACCCCGCACCGCGCCGCGGTCTTCGTCACCGGCGCCATCGCGGAGCGGCTGGGCTACCGCGCCCAGGACGTCGTGCTCAACGCCATCCCGTTCTCCTTCGACTACGGGCTCTACCAGATCTTCCTCACCGTCGCGGCCGGCGCCGAACTGGTGGTCTCCCGCACCGACTCCCACGTCGGGCTGATGACACTGCTGCACCGGCACGCCGTCACCGTCTTCCCGGTGGTGCCCTCGCTCGCCGAACTGGTCCTCCGGCTCGCCGCCCGCGACGGCAGGCAGGCGTCCACGGTGCGGCTGTTCACCAGCACGGGCGCGGCGTTCAACCGCCCCGTCATCGACGGGCTGCGCGCCGCCTTCCCCGGGGCGCGCATCGCCCCGATGTACGGCACGACCGAGTGCAAACGGATCACGGTCCTCGAACCCGACGGCGACCTGGACCGCCCGCACTCCGTCGGGCGGGCGCTGACCGGCACGCAGGTGCTGGTCCTGGACGACGCCGGGCGCCCGCTGCCGCCCGGGGCGACCGGCGAGATCGCGGTACGCGGACCGCACGTCATGGCCGGCTACTGGCGGGCCCCCGGCATCACCGGGGAACGCTTCCGCACCGACCCCCGCACCGGCACCGTCACCCTGCACACCGGTGACTACGGCCGGCTCGACGCCGACGGCCACCTGTACGTCGAGGGGCGCCGCGACGACCTGTTCAAGCGGCGCGGGGTGCGGATGTCCGCGCTGGAGATCGAGGCCGCCGCGCTGGACGTGCCCGGGGTGCGGGCCGCGGCGCTGCTGCCGCCGGCCGACGGGGCCGACATGGTCCTGTACGTCGCCGCCGGCCGGCCCGCCGCCGAGGTGCTGGCCCTGCTGGCCGAGCGGCTGGAACCGGCCAAGGTGCCGCCCGTGTGCCATGTGCGCGCGGAGCTTCCGCTCACCCCGAACGGCAAGACCGACAAGAAGGCCCTCGCCGCCGAGCCGCCCGCACCGGCCGCCCGGTCCGCCGCCTGACCGGCCGCCGCGCTCCCCGCCACCCCTGCTCCCTCACCCTGCCTCACCCTTCTTCGCCCTTCTTCGCCCTTCTTCGGAAAGGAAGCCGCCACCATGACCGTCCCCTGGGACGAGGCCTTCGAGAAGATCCTGCGCGACGCGCTGCCGCTGCTGACCGAGGACTGCGCGCTGGGCAGCGACACCTGCCTGAGCGACCACGGCCTGGACTCGATGGCCACCATCGACACCCTGCTGCGGCTGGAGCAGCAGTACGAGGTGTCGTTCCCGGACGAGTACCTCGTCTCCGACACCTTCCGCACCCCGGGCAGCCTCTGGGCCGCCGTCGCCGGGCTGCGCGCGGCCTGACCGCCCGCCCGCCTCCCCCTCGTACCTCCACCCCGAAAGGCATCACCATGGGAAAGCTCGACGGCAGGGTCGCCCTGATCACCGGCGGCGCCCGGGGCCAGGGCGCCGCCGCGGCCCGCGCCTTCGTCGCCGAGGGCGCCAAGGTCGTCCTCGGTGACATCCTCGACGACCCCGGCAAGCGGCTCGCGGACGAGCTGGGCGACGCGGCGACGTACGTGCACCTGGACGTCCGGCGGGCCGAGGACTGGACCGCCGCGGTCGCCGCGGCCAAGGCGGCGTACGGCAAGCTCGACGCGCTCGTCAACAACGCCGGCGTGGTGGACATCGGCAGCGTCGAGGAGATGGCGCCCGAGGCGTTCATGCAGGTCGTCGAGGTCAACCAGCTCGGCGTCTTCCTCGGCATGCAGGCCGTCGTGCCGGCCCTGCGCGAGGCCGGCGGCGGCAGCATCGTCAACATCTCCTCCGTCGACGGGCTGATGGGCCTGAAGTACCTGTCCGCGTACTGCGCCTCGAAGTTCGCGGTCGTCGGCATGACCAAGGTGGCCGCCATGGAGCTGGGCCCGGACGGCATCCGCGTCAACGCGGTCTGCCCGGGCGTCATCCGCACCGAGATGACCGAGGACCTGCACGAGATGCAGGTCAAGTGGCTGCACCGGACCCTGCCGCTGCGCCGGTTCGGCGAGGCCGACGAGACCGCGTCCGTCGTGCTCTTCCTCACCTCGGACGACTCCTCCTACGTCACCGGCACCGAGGTGGTCGTCGACGGCGGCTGGATCGCCGGACACCTGACCCCGTGACGGGGCCGGAGCCGAGCCGCCCGGAGCCGGCGAGCCCCGCCCGCAGACCTTCCCACTGACGAGGAGACCGACGTGCGTGTGCTGTTCACCGTGTCGGACTGGCCGGGGCACTACTACCCCCTGGTCCCGCTCGGCCGGGCGCTCCAGGCCGCCGGGCACGAGGTGCGCGTGGTGTGCGCGCCGAGCGAGTCCGAGACGCTGCGCCGAACCGGCCTGACCCCCGAACCGATCGTCCGGCCCGGCCTGGACATGGCCACGCAGGGACGGCTGAACGCCTACCGGCAGGCCCGCAAGGGCGACTGGCCCCACCCCGGGCCGCCCCTGCACCCCGTCACCGGCGAGGAGCTGGCCCACCTCGACGACTTCGACTTCGCGGCGTTCCGCACGACCGAACGGCCGCGGATCCTCCAGGCCACCCGGGACGGCTTCGACGCGGTCGTCGCCTTCGCCCGCGCCTGGCGCCCCGACCTGGTCGTGCACGACCGGATGAGCATCGAGGGCCTGCTCGCCGCCCGGGTGCTGGACGTGCCCGCCGTCCTGCACCTCTGGGGCCCGCACGGCACCGCCGAACCGGAGCCGGAACTGCGGATCATCCCCGGCGACCCCACCGGGTCCTTCCCCCGGTACGGCGTGGCGGAGATGAGCGACGACCTCATCGAGTACGTCGTCGACCCCTGCCCGCCCGGCATCGAACCGCCCACGCACGCCCGCCGGCTGCACCTGCGGTACACCCCGTACAACGGCCCCGGCGAACCGCCCGACCTCCGGCCGCCGTCCACCGGCCGCCCCCGGGTCTGCCTGGTCTGGGGCCGCTCCCTGGCCGGTGTGTACGGCCCCGCCGCCCGGCTGGTGCCCGAACTGGCGTCCGTCTGCGCCGCGTCGGGCGCCGAGGTGCTCGTCCTGGCCGACCCCGACGACACCGCCCCGCTCGGCACCCTGCCGCCCGGCGTCCGGCTGCTGCCCGGCGCGCCGCTCTCCGACGTCCTGCCCGGCTGCTCCGCCGTCGTGCACCACGGCGGGGCCGGCTGCACCATGACCGCGGTCGCCGCGGGCGTGCCCCAGCTCGGCATCCCGTTCTCCGCCGAGCAGGAGCTGAACCTCCGCCGTGTCGCGGCCGCCGGCGC
Organism: Streptomyces musisoli; assembly: GCF_016741855.1. GTDB lineage: Bacteria > Actinomycetota > Actinomycetes > Streptomycetales > Streptomycetaceae > Streptomyces > Streptomyces musisoli. Next base: position 93,686 of record NZ_JAERRH010000007.1, read on the forward strand.
CGCACTGGCCGTCCCCGCGGGCGACGCCGACCGTGCGACGGCCGTGCGGGACGCCCTGGACCGGCTGCTGACCGACCCCGGCTACCGCACCCGTGCGGCCCAGCTGCGCGACGAACTGTCCCGGCTGCCCACCCCGGCCGCCCTGGTCCCCGTCCTCGAGGACATCGCCGTACGCCACCGGGCCGGCCGCGCCGTCCCCGCGGCCGCACCCATCGAACCGACACCCACCACAGAGGAACCCGCCATGCAGACCCAGCCGACCGGCACGCCGCAGGACGACCAGCTCGCCGCCGAGACCCGGATCAGGGAGATCGCCCTGAGCGTGGCCGCGGCCTCCGCACTCCAGACCGCCGTCCGCCTCGGTGTCGCCGACGCCCTGGGCGAGGAGGACGCCGACGCCCGCGACCTGGGCCGGGCCGTCAACGCCGCCCCCGACACCGTGGCCCGGCTGCTGCGCGCGCTCGCCGCGCACGGCGTGTTCGAGGAGACCGCCCCCGGCCGCTTCCGCCACACCGGGGCCTCCCGCCTGCTGCGCTCCGACGCACCCGGCGGCGGCATGGCCGACATGGTGCTGTGGGCGGGCGCCGCCTGGACCTGGGACGCCTGGCCGCGGCTGGAGCAGGCCGTGCGCACCGGCAAGGCCGTCGTGCCTGAGCTGTACGGCAAGGACTTCTTCAGCTACCTGCGCGAGGACTCCGGCGACGACGCGGAGATCTTCAACCGCGCCATGACCCAGGCCAGCGCGCTCACCTCCCGGGCCGTCGCCGACACGCTGGACCTGGACGGCGTGCGCACGGTCGCGGACATCGGCGGCGGCCACGGCCACCTGCTGCGCACCATCCTGGAGGCGAACCCGCACGTCAGCGGCGAACTGTTCGACCTGCCGAAGGTCGTGGCGGGCGCCGACCCGGCGCTGCGCGAGGGCGGCGAACTGGCCGGGCGGGCCCGCGTCACCCCGGGCGACTGCCTGGACGCCGTACCGGTCAGCGCCGACGTGTACGTCATCAAGCAGATCCTGAAGTGGGACGACGAGCGCTCGGTGCGGGTGCTGCGCAACGTCGCCGAGCACGCCGAGCCGGGCGCCCGCATCGTCGTCGTGCAGAACCTCGTCGACCTCAGCCCGGAGCCGCGCGTCACCACGGCGATGGACCTCTTCCTGCTGCTCAACGTCGGCGGCCGGGAGCACCACCAGGGCGACTTCGAGGACCTGTTCCGGCGCGCCGGCCTGGAGTTCACCGGCGTCACCCAGGCGCGCAGCGCGCTGTACCTGATCGAGGCCAAGGTCCCCGGCTCCCCGTCCTGACGACCCCGATCCCGCTTCCGGAGGCTGCCATGCCCGCATCACCACCGTCGACCGCCGCGCCGGCGCGGACGCCGCACGGCGCCCCGCCCCTCCCGGCCGCCCACCGCACCGGCGGCCCCCTGCGCCCACGGCGCGCGACCGGGCTGCCCGAGCGGCTCGCCCGGTCCGCGGCGGCCGGCCAGGGGCACCACCTGAGCACGGACGAGCTGCCCGGGTGGCTCGACAGCCGCCGCCGCGCGGGCCGCTTCCGGGTCTTCCGCGTGCCGTTCACGGAGCTGGACGGCTGGTCCTTCGCCGAGGACACCGGCGACCTGGTGCACCGCAGCGGGCGGTTCTTCTCGGTCGAGGGACTGCACGTCACCGCGGAGGACGGGCCGGTGCCCGAATGGCACCAGCCGGTCATCCGGCAGAGCGAGGTGGGCATCCTCGGCATCCTGGTCAAGGAGTTCGACGGGGTGCTGCACTGCCTGATGCAGGCCAAGATGGAGCCCGGCAACCCCAACCTGCTCCAGCTGTCCCCCACGGTGCAGGCGACCCGCAGCAACTACACCAAGGTGCACCGGGGCGCCGACGTGAAGTACATCGAGTACTTCACCAGCGCGCTCGCGGCCGGCCGCGCCCGTGCCCTCACCGACAGCCTCCAGTCGGAGCACGGGGCCTGGTTCCTGGGCAAGAGCAACCGGAACATGGTCGTCGAGGCACTGGACGACGTACCCCTGCACGAGGACTTCTGCTGGCTGACGCTCGGACAGCTGGGCGCGCTGCTGCACCACGACAACCTGGTCAACATGGACTCCCGTACGGTCCTGTCCTGTCTGTCGGCCGCCCTGACCGGTCCGGCCGAGCGGGACCGGGCGCTCCACACCGACCAGGAACTGCGCAGCTGGTTCACCCACGAGCGCGCCCGGCGCGCCCTCACCGCCCGGTCCGTGCCCCTGCGGGACCTGCCGGGCTGGGAGTGGGACGCCATGGCGGGCCGGCACCGCGAGGGCCGGTACTTCGACGTCGTGGGCGTCGCCGTGGAGGCCGGCAACCGGGAGATCACCAGCTGGCGCCAGCCGTTGTTCGAGCCGCGGGGCCGGGGCGTGACCGCGTTCGTGACCAAGCGGGTGGACGGCGTGCCCCACGTGCTGATGCACGCCCGGGCCGAGGCCGGATTCCTCGACACGGTGCAGCTCGCGCCCACCGTGCAGTACACCCCCGGGAACTACGCCTGGCTGCCGGCCGGCCTGCGCCCGCCGTTCCTGGACCAGGTCCTCGACGGCACCGCGGGAACGGTGCGCTACGACGTCGTGCACGCCGAGGAGGGCGGCCGGTTCCTCAACGCCGAGAGCCACTACCGGATCATCGAGGCCGACGCGGACTTCGCCGCCGAGGAGCCGCCGGGCCACCGCTGGTTCAGCCGGGCCCAGCTGGCCGCCTGCATAGGCCAGGCCAACTGCGTGAACGTCCAGGCGCGCACCCTGTTCGCCGTCCTCGACCTGGCGCTCGGCTGAGAGCCACGCGAAGACGGCCACCGGCCGCCGGACCGTCCCCACGGAAGCGGGGCGATCCGGCGGCCGGCGGCATGCCCGGCGGCCGGCGGCATGCCCGGCGACGTACTGCCCGGCGACGGACTGCCCGGCGACGGACGGCTCGCGATGGACCGCTCGCGATGGACGGCTCGCGATGGACGGCTCGCGGCGGACGGCTCGCGGCGGACGGCTCGCGACAGACGGCTCGCGACGGACCGCTCCCGGCGGTCCGCCGTCCCCGGTCCGCGCCCCCCGGTACGACAGCCGGCCGCCGGGCCGTCCCCCACCCACGATGGCGCGGGGGACGGCCCGGCGGCCGGCGTCGTCATCCGGGCCTCAGACCACGGCCCCCGTGCCGGCACCGCCGCCGGCCGTGCCCGTGCCCGGGTTGCCCGTGCCCGTGTTCTTGCCGTGGCCCGAGGCCAGATTCGCGTAGTGCTCCAGGCACTCCTCGTACGACGTGAGCAGGCCGGCGCGCCGGGCCTCGGCCACCGTCGGGGCCTGCCGGTCCTTCGGCGAGCGCAGCAGCTCGAAGCCGCCGGCCCGGCTCTCCTCATGCCAGGGCAGCCCCAGTTCGGGATCCATCGCGTCCAGGTCGAGCTGCGTGCCGGGGACGAACGTCGTGGAACACAGGTAGTTCACACAGGCGTCGTCGGTCAGCGCCAGGAAGGCGTGCCCGAGCCCCTCGGCGGCGAACACGGCCCGCCCGTCGGCGGCGGACAGCCGGTTGGCGGTGTGCCGCAGATAGGTGGGGGAGCCGGGCCTGATGTCGACCACCACGTCGAGCACCGCACCGCGGACACAGGTGACGATCTTCGCCTGTCCGGGCGGCAGCACGACGCCGTGCAGCCCGCGCAGCGTCCCGCGCCGGGACACCGAGTAGTTGCTCTGCACCGGGAGCATCGGCCGGCCGAGGGTCTCGGCGAGGACGTCGTACCGGAACGCCTCGTAGAAGCACCCGCGCTCGTCCTCGATCCGCCTCGGCTCCAGAAGGAGGGCATGCGGCACTGCGGTCCGGTGGATCTCCATGCCCTCGAACCTAACGGCCCCCTCTCGCATGCCGGTCGAACCGCCCACGGGCACCGCTGCGGTACGGATCGGCGGGCGCGCCGGGACGGCCCGCCGGGCGGCCTGAGGGACTGCCGGAGCGAGCCTGCCGCCAGTGCGCTCCTGCGTGGTCCGCAACGCCCGCCCGACTTGCGGAGGTTCAGGCTCCGGCTGATCCGGCGCCCCTCGAAGTCGGCTGTCCGGGCAGGTCGTTGAGGTAATCCGCCGACGCGGTCCCGTCGCTAGACTTGCCGTAGAGATCACGCCATCGGGGGAGGCGGTTCGGCTCGTGGGCTGTCCTCCGGGCAACGGAAGGGGCAGTGCATGAGGTCGGTACTCGCGAAGGCGTCGGTCGCCGTCGTGGCCATCGGGTCGCTCGCGGCCTGCGGCGGCGGATCGGGCGGAGCGAAGCCTTCCGGCAGCGCCGAGGAACCGTCCGCCCACGCCTCCACAGCGGCACCCACGCTCAAGCTCGACGTGCCCGCCGGGTACGACACCGCACGCGGCTGGCAGCTCTCGGGGAAGCAGCTCGGCCAGTACGCCGTGCTGCCGAAGGCCGGTGCGATAGCCGTCATGACGAGCCGGGGATCCACCTACCGGGTGACCGTACGGGACGCGGTGACCGGCGAGGTCCGCTGGACGGGCAAGCCGTTCGACAACCTCTCCGAGGGCTGGGCCCCCGGCCTGTTCGTCGTCCCCGCCGGCGGCAAGGAGTACCTGGTGACCTGGTCCCGGGGCGAGCAGGGCGAGGACGCCCTGTCCAAGGCGAAGCAGGTGTACGCCGTGGACGTCTACGCCGCCGACGGCTCGGGTGACGCGGTCGCGCCCGCCCACCACGTCGAGGTCCCGGCCTCCGACTACGGCACGGGCCGCGTCACCGACGGCGGGGAACGGCTGCTGATACCCGTGACGGACGAGCGCACGGCCGCCCTCGACGTGGCCACGGGCCGCACCACCACGTACGACACGGATTCCCTCAAGGCGCCCGGCTGCTCGTCGTGTTCCTACGGCAACGAGATCGCCGCCCTGACGGACCGGGACCCGGTGGTGCTCAACGAGGGCGCGGGCGCGTTCGGCATCCCCGGCTCCTGGGACGACGACCGCATCGCACCGGCCGAGGCCGATCCCGCGACCGGTGCCGTCTGGCCGGGCACCGGCGGGCACCTCATCGCCCGCTGGGAGCAGAAGAACGGCGGCAGTAAGAACGTGTGGGCCGTGCTCGACGGCAGGACCGGCCAGGTCCAGGCGTCCGCGCTGTGCGCCAAGCCGTTCATCGGGTCGGCGCAGGCGCCCGGCTCCGCGCTCTCCCCGAACGGCCGCTACCTCGTCTCCGACCACCTCGCCTTCGACCTGCAGTCGAAGAAGGGGTACTGCTTCGAGGAGACCGACGACACCAAACCCCTGAGCTTCGACACCGTCACCGACGACGGCACCGCCTACGGCACCTCGCTCACGAAGGGCGAGAGCCTGACCGGCACGAAGGCGCCTGTCGAGCTGTCGCTGGCCACGGGCACCCCGAAGCCGCTGCCCGAAGGGGCGGAGGTGCCGGCCGCCGACCTCGCCGGGGTCGGCGTCTTCACCCACGACGAGGGCAACGTGCCGTATCTGGTGGTCTACCGGCACAAGGGCTGAGGAGCGGCCGGCGCGCCGGGGTCCCGCGCGCGCCGGCCACCCGGACGCCCCCGGCCCCGGTGCCGGTCCCGTCAGGGCCGCTCGCGGGACCGGCGCGGCCGGCCACGGGCGACGAGGCACGCCGGCACCGCCACCGCGGCACCGGCGTACAGCAGGGCCGGGTAGTCCAGGGCGTGCACGATCTGCCCGCCGACGGCACCGGCCAGGGACAGTCCCACGAACAGCGCGCTGTTGTTCCACGACAGCATCGCGGTGGCCCGCTCGGGGAACAGGTCCACCAGGTGGCGCTGCTGGGCGGGGAAGAAGGCGTAGGCGGCCAGGGCGAACAGTCCCAGCGCACAGGCCAGCGCCCAGGTGACGGGAAAGACCAGGGCCACGACGGCTTCCAGCACCGCCGTCAGCGCCAGCGCCGACCTGGTGACCCGCACGGCATCGGAACGGTCCGCGAACCGGCCGCCCACCTGGCCGCCGACGACGGCACCGATGCCGTAGACGACCAGCAGCCACGTCACGGCGGTGGCCCTGCCGTCGGCGTGCAGCGCGACGGCCAGGAACGTGTACAGGCTGTACACGGAGAAGGCCCACAGGGCCGTGACCGCGACGGCGGACACCGCGGCGCCCGTACCGGGCCGCCCGGCCCCCCGCGGCGCGTCCGGCGCGGCGGCGGCCGCCGGGACCGGGCGGGCACGCCAGACGAACGCGTGCGGCAGGGCCAGCAGGAACGTGCCCGCGGCCAGGATGACGAAGGCGGACCGCCAGCCCACGTACCGCCCCAGCAGCGACCCGGCCGGCGCGCCCACCCACAGGGCGGTCAGCAGGCCCGACCCCACCACGGCCAGCACCTGTGCCCGGGCCCCCGGCCGGGCACGGGTGCTGACCAGGGCGTACACGGTGGGACCGGTCCCGGCGGCCGCGACACCGGCCACCACGCGGGCCACCAGCAGCAGCCCGAACCCCGGCGCCAGAGCGGTCCCCGCGTTGGCCGCGGAGAACAGCACCAGAGCCACCACCAGGACCGTGGCGCGGTCCCGCCGGTCGGAGAGCCAGCCGGCGAAGGGCGAGGCCACGACGTACGCGATCGAGAAGGCCGTGACGAGGAGGCCGGAGGCGGCCGTGGAGACACCGAACGACGCGGCGATACGGGGGAGCAGCGGCGCGACGACGAAGAGATCGGTCCCCACCAGGAACTGCGTCAGCCAGGCCAGCGCGACCGGCCCGGCGGACAGGCCGGGCACCGTGTCCTCCGCCGACTCCGCGCGGGCCGCGTGCATGGTCCGACGCTAGAGGCTCCGCCGGGAGGCGGCCATCGGGCACGGGCGCGCAATCCGGACGGCCACGGCTGTCTGGGACGGGCGTGGCAATCGGGGACTGGCGTGGCCGTCGGGGACGGGTGCGGCCGTCTAGGGACGCGCAAGGGCCTGAAGGCGCCCGCGGGGCGCGTCCTTTGGTGCCCTGGGCGGCGCTTTTGGCCGGCGGGAGGCCGGCCGCGTCGGACACCGGCGGAGTGACCGCGCCTGCTGCATTGGCAGCACCGTCGTCACCGGGTCGGGGGACGGCACCACCGGCCGGCGGGCGGGACCTCCCGAACCGGTGTGACGATCACAGCAAGGTGCCACGGCGACTCCCGGCCGTCACCACATCCGGTAGGAGGACCGATCGATGAACCTCACTCTGAAGCGCCTGCTCGGCGCTGCCGCGGCGGTCGCCACGGGCGCCACGGCCCTGCTCGGAACGGGCGCCGGCATCGCCGACGCCCGTTCCGAGAGGGCGCACTGCGACCGGGCCGAACGCCCCATATGGAGCGAGGGGCCCAGCCGGAACGTGACCGGCTTCGGGTGCAGCATTCCGGACCAGGAGCACCGCTGGTACAAGGTCGACATCGACACCCTCGTACAGCCCCACAACAAGACGGACTACGTGGACGGAGGCGTCGAACGGACCGGCACCCTCCACGACAGGACCATCCGGTGCCTGGGCTACACCCGCGACAAGAACAAGGTGAACTGGTTCGGCTGCGTGCCCCGTTGAGCACCGCCCCCGGACACGCGCGTCACCGGGTACGAGCCCGGCGGACGCCCGCCTGCCGATGAGCACAGGCCCGAAGGCCCCGGGTCACCGACCCGGGGCATTGCCGGAAAGAGGACACCGAGGCGCGGACTCGCCCACGCGTCCTTCAGGACGGCCCACCGGGCCGGGCCCTGCTCCGACGGCGGACCCGGCGGGGTCGGGCGTGAACCCCCCGTGCGGCTCCGAGGGTTCAGGGCACGCGGGGCGTTCCGGCCCTTCGGGAACGGGGGAATCGTGGCCTCTGGGGAACGCGGGACGTGCTAACCGAACTCGCCCTCGCGCACGCCTTCCCGGAACGCGGCCCATTCCTCCGCGGTGAACCGCAGAGGCGGCAGGTCCCGGTTGTCCGAGTCACGGACGGCAACGGCCCCGCCACCGAGGTCTGCCACCTCGACGCAGTAGGGGGTCGTCTTGTCCGTGCTCTTGCTGCTCTTGACCCAGCGCGCCGCCGTCAGGTCGAGCGCGTAGAGTCCAGCCTTGCTCATCGGCATCACAAACTCCGTTCGGCGCTCGTCGTGGGTTGTGCCTCCACGGTCACGCGTTCGCCCCCACCCCGCAACCGGCCAGGTCAGAGCCCCTGGGCGGGGTTCTTCGGCGCGGCCCGACGGGCCCGGGAGCCGGCCCGACCGCTCCCTCCACGGCCGGCGCCCTGACCGCTTGCCTTACGGCCGGCGTCCTGACCGCCCGCTCCACGGCCGGCGTCCTGACCGCCCGCTCCACGGCCGGCGGCCTGGCCGCTCGCTCCGCGCCCCCGGCTGCGGCGCCGACCGGGGGAGCCGCCGCCCTCGCGACGTCCGTCGGCCGCCGGTGCGGTGATGGTGACGGGAACGCCGGAGGGGGTCCGGGCGCCGGTGATGCGCTGGAGCTCGGCCTCGCCCGGGCGGATCCGGGCGGTGAGCGGAGCGATGCCGGCGTCGGCCATCAGACGGTCCACCGCGCGCCGCTGGTGCGGCAGCACGAGGGTGACGACGGTGCCGGACTCGCCGGCGCGTGCGGTACGGCCACCGCGGTGGAGGTAGTCCTTGTGGTCGCCGGGAGGGTCGAAGTTCACGACGAGGTCGAGGCCCGTGACGTGGATTCCGCGGGCGGCGACGTTGGTGGCCACCAGGGCCGTCACATGGCCGTCCTTGAACTGGGCGAGGGTCCGGTTGCGCTGCGCCTGGGACTTGCCGCCGTGCAGGGCCGAGGCCCGCACACCGACGGACAGCAGGTGCTTGGCCAGCCGGTCGGCCGCGTGCTTGGTGTCCAGGAACATGATCACGCGTCCGTCGCGGGCGGCGATCTCGGTCGCGGTGTCGTACTTGTCGGTGTCGTGCACGTGCAGCAGATGGTGCTCCATCGTGGTGACCGCTCCCGCGGACGGGTCGACCGAGTGCACGACGGGGTCGTGGAGGTAGCGGCGCACCAGGAGGTCGATGTTGCGGTCCAGGGTGGCCGAGAACAGCAACCGCTGTCCGCGGTCCGGGATCTGGTCGAGCAGTGCGGTCACCTGGGGCATGAACCCCATGTCGGCCATCTGGTCGGCTTCGTCCAGGACGGTGACGGCGATCCGGTCCAGCCGGCAGTCCTGCCGCTCGATGAGGTCCTTGAGGCGGCCCGGCGTCGCGACGACGACCTCGGCGCCCGCGCGCAGCGCGCTCGCCTGGCGGCCGATCGACAGGCCGCCCACCACCGTGGCGAGCCGCAGCCGCAGGGCGCGGGCGTAGGGGGTGAGCGCGTCGGTGACCTGCTGGGCCAGTTCCCGGGTCGGGACGAGGACGAGGGCGAGCGGCTGCCGCGGCTCGGCCCGCTGCCCGTCCAGACGGGCCAGCAGCGGCAGACCGAAGGCGAGCGTCTTGCCCGAGCCCGTGCGACCGCGGCCCAGGACGTCCCGGCCGGCCAGGGCGTTCGGCAGGGTGGCGGCCTGGATCGGGAAGGGCTCGGTCACGCCCTCGGTGCGCAGCGCGCTCAACAGCCGTGCGGGCATGTCCAGTTCGGCGAACGTCTCGACGGCCGGCAGCGGCTCGGTGAGGGTGACCGGCAGGGCGAACTCCTGCCGGCGCGGCGCGGAGTGTGCGCCCTGACCGCTCTTCCGGCCGGCACCCGGGCGGGAACCCTGACGGCCCGATCCCTGCGCACGGGGGCGACCACCGGAGGCGGAGTCCGTCGTGCGGGTGGAGCCTGCCGAACGCGTGGACCTTCGGTCCGTGCGGGAGCCACCGGCGGTGCCGCTGGCGCGGCGGGGGGTGCGGTTCAAGGAGGAACCTTCCTCGATGCGGCGTATCGAGGAATTCCGTCCGGCGGCGACGACCGCACCGGGATTCGCAAGAATGAGCCGGGGAAAAAAGAAAAGCCGGACCTCGTGGCGCAGCCGGGGCTGTCGGCGGGCCGGTGCATCCGGAGATCCGGAAAACAACGCGGCTGGGGCCCGCACCCCAAGAGCGCGGGCCCCAGCCACGTGATGCGCGAGCCACCGGCTCGCGACGATTCGCGTCAGCGTCAGGCGGGAACGATGTTCTCGGCCTGCGGGCCCTTCTGGCCCTGCGTGACGTCGAAGGTAACCTTCTGGCCTTCCTGAAGCTCGCGGAAGCCGCTGGTGGCGATGTTCGAGTAGTGGGCGAACACGTCAGCGCCGCCGCCGTCCTGCTCGATGAAGCCGAAGCCCTTTTCCGCGTTGAACCACTTCACGGTGCCAGATGCCATATTGAATCTCCCTTGGGGGGCAGTGCCGGACTCCACGCCTTGCGGAGCCGAGTCGCCGCGATGATCACCCCTCCGGAAAGATCCGGAAAGCTCTGCAAAGAAAAAATCTCTGGCAACCAAAACTGCAACTGCTATCACGCTAACACAGGTCGGCAGCAGCGGCCACGCATTTTCCGGCCGTCCGGTAATTCTCGCCCCACCGCGGTACGTAATTCTGTACCGGCGGCACTAGGTATCCGCGCGGCGCCCGTCCAGCTCCTGGCGCATTTCCCGGTTGAGGCGGAGGGCGTCGTCGAGCCGGTCCTCGAGGGAGATGATCCGGCACGCGGCCTCGATGGGAGTGCCCTGGTCGACCAGTTCCCGGGCGCGGGCGGCGGTGCGCAGCTGGTGGCGCGAGTACCGGCGGTGGCCGCCCTCCGACCGCAGGGGGGCGATCAGCCCGGCCTCGCCGACGGCCCGGAGGAAGGCGGGTGTGGTACCGAGAACGTCCGCTGCCCGTCCCATGGTGAAGGCGGGGTAGTCGTCGTCGTCGAGGTTGCCGGCGACAGAGGCGTTCTCGGCGGGCATGGCACCTTCGTTTCGGGGACACGGCGGGGAGGGCGTGCGTGGCACCCGCGCTCCGAGACACTCGGCGCCATCTGCCTCGTACCACAACCCTAACTCCGCCGGGGGCGAAGATGTGGCCTCGCCGTGACAGATTTCCGATGCGGCCGTGTGGGCCGGCCGTACGGCCCGCGCCCGCCGTCCTCCTCCGCCGCCCGGAGAGCGCTCCCGGGGCCGGACCGCACCCGGGAGCGTGAGGGCTCCGACGCCGATCAGCGCGGTGCGCCCGTGGTGCCGGAGCGCACCCCGGCGCCGCCGTTCGCTCGGCTGGGCCGCGTCCGGCGGCGCCCGGTCGGGCCCGGCCCGGCACGGCCCTGATCCGGGCCGGACCGTTTCCCGCTCGGCGGCCGGCCGGCGTGTCGTCCCGGGACAGAGGTGACCGACCGCTGGATAGGGGTTGCCAATAGGGGTCGGCCCCTGGATAGGGGTTCCCGATAGGGGTATTACGCGGCTAACGTCTTTTCCCGGTTCTTCGACTTATTTTCCGGTGCTTCGGTCATCGAGCCGCCGGCGGCCGCAGTATCCAGCCCTACGCCGCTCCAAGTAATACCTTCGAGCGCGATTAGGAACGAGGAGAAATCATGGCTCGTAAAACGTTCGCGCTGAGTGCCGAAGAGCTCGAACAGTTCGCTCGCGATGGCTACATCGGTCCTTTCGATCTCTATACCGAAGAAGAGATGGAAAGCAATCTCAGGCAGCTCAGGCCGAAACTGCTCAAGACCAAGACGTCCATCTACAGCGAGGGCCAGACCGAATCCGGGAACACGAACCTGGCGGCCAGTTACGACCGTCACCTCGACGTCGACTTCCTCGCCGAGCACGTCACCCGGCCGGAGATCGTGGACCGGGTGTCCAGCATCCTCGGCCCCGACACGCTCTGCTGGCGTACCGAGTTGTTCCCGAAGTACCCGGGTGACGAGGGCACGGACTGGCACCAGGCGGACAATTTCTCCAGCGTCGACGGCTCGAAGCACCCGCACATCGTGTGGCCGGAGGACGCGGAGTTCGGAGGCACCATCACGGCCTGGACCGCCTTCACGGAGGCGTCGGTCGCGAACGGCTGCCTCCAGTTCATCCCGGGCACCCACACGTCGATGAACTACGACGAGTCGAAGATAATGGAGTACAACCCGGACATCATCAACCAGGTGGAGAAGGACGGCGTCAAGCGCGGCCTCTTCGGCTACGACTACCGGCAGCTGCAGAAGGACCCGGACTGGACTCCCGACGAGTCCAAGGCCGTCTCCCAGGTCATGCGTCAGGGACAGTTCATCCTCTTCTGGTCGACGCTCATGCACGCGTCCCACCCGCACAGCGGAGAAACCGACCAGATGCGGCTCGGCTTCGCCTCCCGCTACCTGCCCACCCAGGTCCGGGTCTACCCGTACTCCGACGAGCTCCAGGAATTCGGAGCGCGCGCCAGTCTCGAGAAGTACGGCTGTGTGATGACCTCCGGTGAGGACCGGTACGGCCACAACCGCTTTGTCGACAGCACTGTCAACGGCTTCCGATTCCCCGTGCACTAGGAGAGATGGAAAAATGAGCGAGACGGACAACCGAATGGCACCGGAAACCCTTCAGGCCTGGGTCATCCACGAGTGCAAGCAGCTCGGCCTGCGGGTGGCGAGCGGCGAGGACGACTTCTTCGAGGCCGGCGGCACGTCGCTCACCGCGGTGAAGCTGATCGAGCGGGCGGAGCGGGAGTTCGGCGACGAGTCGCTGCCCGCGGACGAACTGTTCACCGAGAGCCGGATCACGGAGATCGTGGCCAGCATCCAGCGGAACGGCAAAAACGCCGACGCGGTCGCGGACTAGCAGGTCCGGCGTGGCGGCGACGGGCGACAAGTGGGTGATGACCCTCAAGGCGGCGGCGGCAGAGCCTGCCGGCACGCTGTTCTGCTTTCCCTACGCGGGCGGGAGCCCTGAGACGTTCCGTGGCTGGACCGACGGGATCGCGGACGACATCGAGCTGGTGTGCGTGATACTGCCCGGCCGGGGGCGCCGGCTCAAGGAAGCCCGCTACGACCGGTGGCAGCCCCTGGTGGACGATGTCTTCGAGGCGCTGTCACCGCACCTGGACCGCCGCCACGCCTTCTACGGCCACAGTTTCGGCGGGCGCCTGGCCTACGAGCTGTCCCACCGGGCCGCGGCCGAGTACCCGGGGATGACACGCCGGCTGTTCGTCTCCGGCTGCCGGAGCCCCGACATGCCGCAACGGCGCCCGTACATGCATCAGATGACGGAGAGCGACTTCCGCGACGCGGTGGCGGGCATGGGCGGCACTCCGGCGGAACTCTTCGAACAGGAGAGGCTGATGCGCCTGCTCCTGCCGACGGTGCGAAGCGAGATCCGGCTGGCCGAGCTGTGGGACGACCGCCACGCCTGCGGCGTGGACGTGCCCATCACGGCCCTGTACAGCCCGGACGATCCGATCGACGGCTGGGAGACCATGCGTGGCTGGCAGAAGTTCACCCAGCAGGATTACGAGCTGATCGAAGCTCCTGGCGGACATTTCTTCGTGGACAGTCACCCAGAGTTCGTAACAGATATCGTCAACACACGTCTGGGGAATTTGAATGGATAAGATCGCCCTCTCGGAAGAGGCTCTATCTATTCATCAGAAGATCAATCGGACGGAAGCCGCTTACCCGGCGGAGAGCCTGAAGGAGCTCTTCGAGGCCGCTGCCGCCCGTCGTCCGGATGCCGTCGCGGTCGTCCACCGGGAGCGCAGGCTCACGTACCGCGAGCTGAACGGCCTGGCGAACAGCCTGAGCGGGCGGCTCCGCTCGGCTGGAGTGCACCCCGGCGACGTCGTGGGACTGTGCGTCAAGCGCTCCCCGGAGATGATCATCGCGATGCTGTCGATCATCAAGTGCGGCGCCACCTACCTCCCGTACGACCGCACCTGGCCGGACGAGCGCCTGAGCGGGATCTTCCGCCAGGCCGGCTGCATCGCGCTGCTGACCGACGCGTCCGACGAGATGACGGCCCGCTTCGGGGCGATGCGGGTGGTCCCCGTCGACCCGGCCGCACTGAACGCGGACGAGGAGAACCCTCCCCTGCGGGTCGGTCCCGACTCCATCGCCTACATCGTCTTCACGTCGGGCTCGACCGGATCTCCCAAGGGAGTGCCGATCCGGCACCGGGGCGTCGTCCGCCTGGTGTCCGACGCCTGCTTCGTCTCCCTCGACGAGAATGCCGTCATCCCGCAGCTGGCGTCGATATTCTTCGACGCCGCGGTCTTCGAGATCTGGGGAGCACTGCTGAACGGCGGGACATGCGTGCTCTACCCGTCGGATCACGTCCGGCTGTCGGAACTGAAGCGGGTCGTGCGGCAGAACGGCGTCACGGCGGTCTTCGTGACGACGGCGCTTTTCAACGTGATCGTGGACGAGGCTCCCGGCACCTTCGACGGCGTACGGACGATCCTCACCGGCGGCGAGGCGCATTCCCTGGGACACATCGAAAGAGCGCGGAAATACTACGGGAACGACCGGGTCGTCAGTGTCTACGGGCCGACGGAGTGCTCGGTCTTCGCCACCTACTACCCCATCCGGGACTCCGTCCAGGGCGATTCGGCGCTGCCGATCGGCCTGCCCATCCAGAACACGTCCCTGTACCTCGTCCGTGACGGCGTGCTGTGCGCCCCCGGCGAAGCCGGAGAGGTGTGCCTGGCCGGACCCGGGCTGTCGCCCGGCTATCTGGGAATGCGTGAGCTGACGAAGAAGAAGTACGTCGAGTACGACATCGACGGGGAAAAGGTGACGCTCTACCACACCGGAGACCGCGGCTTCTTCCGGGAGGACGGCAATGTCGTCTTCCAGGGACGGCTGGACGACCAGGTGAAGGTCAACGGCTTCCGGATCGAACTGGGCGAGATCACGCACTTCATGAACGAGGTGCCGCACGTCAAGCAGAGCTATGTCACCACGAGCGAGAAAGAGTCCGGCGAGAAGGTCGTGGTGGCGTTCGTGGTGCCGGCCGACGAGGCGTGTACGCCCCAGGCGTGCCACGACCACCTGGTCAGGAAAGTCCCCGGCTACATGCTGCCCGGGGAGATCCATGTGCGCGAAAGCCTGCCGCTGACGGGCTCGGGCAAGGTGGACCGCAGGGCGCTGTTGTCACAACGGAATGATCAGGAGGCTCCTGAGTCGCAGTGACATGTGCGGCGTTCGGGCACCACACGCACGTGCCTGAGCCATGGGAATCCCGAATGAAGACGACAGAAGGGCAAGGATTTCAGTGACAGCGACCGGGTTGAGCATCAAGGCGGCGACTCTCTGGCTTCCGCCGACCAAACAAGGCCCTGCCGACGGCGAGGTCGGCGCGGCGGACCTGGAACGCATCGGCGTCGAGGAACTGTACGTCGCCCCGGACGACATCGCGCCGCCCCAGATGGCCGTGTTCGCCGCGAAGACCGTCCTGGAGACGAGCGGAGTCGCACCGTCCGACATAAGCTGCCTGGTCCACTCCTTCAGTTACCACCAGGGCTTCGACATGTGGTCGCCGGCGCACTACGTCGCCTTCCAGTCCGGCATCATCGAGGGGCTTCCCGTCAACGTGCAGCAGCTCTGCAACGGTGGCGGCCTGGCACTTCAGCTCGCGGCCAAGTGGCTGACCGCCACCCCCGACGCGAGCGCGGCCCTGGTCACGACCGCGGACCGGTTCTGCGCACCGGGATTCGACCGCTGGGCGACCGACGACGACGCGGCCTACTCGGACTCGGCGACCGCGGTCGTCCTCGGCCGGACCGGGGAGGGCGACGACTTCCTGCACCTCCGTTCGCTGGAGATGGCGTCGGACACCGAGGGCGAGATCCAGATGCGGGGGAACGACGAGTTCACCTCCGTTCCGCTGGGCCACGGCACCCCGATCGACCTGCGCCGCGCCAACAAGGTGTTCCGGGAGTCCGGCGCGGCGGCCCGCATGGTCAAGCTCGGTGTGCCCAAGCTGCACGAACTCGTCGCCCGGGCGCTGCGCTCGGCGGGCATCGAGACCAAGGACATCAGCAGCATCGCCCTGCCGCGTCTCACCCGGACGATGCGCGAGGGCATGTTCAAGCCCGCCATCGCCGAGTACGTGGGCGGAAACCCCCGCTACGTCGAGACCGACACCGGCTGCCTCGGCGCCGGAGACTTCCTCGGCAACCTGGTCGACATCGAGGCCACCCTGAACCCGGGCGAGTACGGGATGCTCATCCAGGGCACCGGCGGATACACCTTCACGTGTTCCGTGGTCCAGGCGCCGGCCGAGTAGCGCGGAGACCGGGGAGGACATGGCCGTGACGCCGAGTACATGGGACCGTGGAACGTACTCCCTGTGGCATGGGACCGTACCCACGTCGACGATCCTCGACCGGAGCGGACCCGCGGACATGTGGGTCAGGGGCGAGGGATCCTGGCTGATCGACGCCGCGGGAAACCGCGCCCTCGACGCCCGCGCGGGCGTGGGCAACATGATGCTCGGCTACGGCAGGACCGACGTCGTGGAGGCGATGACCCGGCAGGCGCAGGAGCTGCCCTACGTCTGCATGGTGCGGTGGGAACTGCCGGCTCCCGTGGTCGTCGAACTGGCGGGGGCACTCACCGAGATCGCCCCTTCCGGCCTCGACCGTGTGCGGTTCTGCCACACCGGCGGCGCGGCGGTCGAGAGCGCGGTCCTGATGGCCCGCTCCTACCACCGGAACAAGGGCCGGCGGGACAAGCGCCTCGTCGTGGGGCTGCGCGACAGCTACCACGGCAGCCCCATGGCGGCCATGGCGGCGAGCGGGCAGCGCATCATGCACTGGCTCTTCGGCCCGATGCCGGACGGCTTCGCCCACCTTCCGGAGCCGACCGGCGATTCCGGTACCGAACTCGCCGCCCAGCTGGACGCGCTGGGGCCGGAGCGCGTCGCCGCGTTGATACTCGAGCCGGTGAAGGGCAGGAACGGACAGCCGCTTCGCGACGCGTACCTGCGAGCCGCACGTGACTACTGCACGAAGAACGACATCGTCCTGATCTTCGACGAGGCGTTCACGGGGTTCGGGCGGATGGGGGAGATGTTCGCGGCCGGCATATCGGGTGTCTCGCCGGACATCATGTGCCTCGCGAAGGGCATCACGGCCGGTTACGCGGCGCTGGGCGCCGTCCTGGCGACCGACGAGATCTACCAGGCGTTCGACACCGGCAGCACGGTGTTCGCCCACGCGTCGACCACGGACGGCCATCCGGTGGCCTGCGCCGCGGCGCTCGCCGCGATCCGCGCGTACGTGAAGGAGGACCTGGTGGCCCACGGGCGGGCACTCGGCCGCCTCCTCCGCGACCGGCTGAACGACCTGCTCGAGGGGGCACCCACGTTCGGGGGCGTCCGGGCCGTCGGCGCGTACGTGGCGGTCGACCTCGTGGACCGGGACGGCAGCCCGCTCTCGATGCAGGACCGCCGCGACCTGGAGTCGGCGTGCCGGCGGCAGGGCGTGCTGGTCCACTACACGCCCGACACGGTCGTGCTGATGCCTCCGCTGACCATGACCACGCAGGAAGCGGAATTCGCGGCGGAACGGTTCGCGGGCGTCGTCTCCGGCCTGCGGCCGACCGTCGTGTAGGGCGTCAACCGCCGGGGCCGGCCCGCCGCGGCCGTCACTTCTCCGCCGAAGACCGGAACGCTCCCATCCCCCCGACCGCGTGTGACGTTTGAGCATGCGGGTGCGCTTGGTATTGCAGACAGCCTGTGTGACGGCTGTGCCCAAGCCACAGACATGAACTGGGGATGAGATGGCTCCGCGTGCAGTACATCATCGGCGCTCGGTGAAGCACCGTGTCCTTGCCGGGGTCTCCGCCGCGGCGGCGGCCGGGATCGCGTTCACCGCGACGATGGCGATGAACGCCGAGGCGGCGTGGACGGCGACGTGGAGCGTGTCGGCCTCCGGCTGGACCCCCGACGACTCGCCCACGGTGTCGGTCGACCGGCAGGGCGACGCCCTCCTGGTCTGGAACGCCTGCGACCTGTCGACGCCGGGCTGCTACTACCGGATCCAGGCCAGGGTGAAGACCGCGGGCGGCACGGTGACGGCGATCCGCACCCTGTCGCCCGACGGTGCCGCGCCGTCCTGGCCGCAGGCCGCCTCCGACGACACCGGCGACTCGGCGGTGGTCTGGCAGCAGGACAGCCAGGTGGTGGGCCGCCGGATCTCGGCCTCCGGCAGCCTCGTCGGTCCGCTCCAGAAGCTGTCCACGTCGGCGCCCGCGACCACCCCGGTGGTCGCCGTGTCCCCGGCCGGCAGCGCGATGGCGGCCTGGACGGAGGTCCGCGACGGAAGCTGGTACGCGGTCGCCCGCCGCATGGGATCCGACGGCACGCTCGGCGCGCCCATCACCCTCGGCTCGGGCACGGCGGACAAGCCGGCCGTCGCGGTGGACCGCAGCGGCCGGTTCGTCGTCGCCTGGGCACGCGACGCGGACGTCGTGGCCAAGCGGATCACGTCGACGTCCGTCTCCGCGGCGAAAGTGCTCACCTCGCCGATCGCGTCGTACGCCGGCTTCGGCGCGGTGCGGGTCGGTGTGGACCGCGACGGCGACGCCGTCATCACCTACCACTCCGGCGGCGGCGCCCGCTCGCAGGTCTGGGCCTCCCGCTGGAGCCGCACCGGCACCCTGGCCGCCCCCCTGCGCATCTCGGCGTCCACGGACAACGTGGGCTTCCACCACGCCCTCGCGACCGACCTCGGCGGCAACTCGATGATCGTCTGGACCCGCCACAACAGCAGCGGCGACCTCGAGCTGCTCGGCCGCCGCCTGTCCGCCGCCGGCACCCGGGGCGCCGTCACCGGCCTGGGCCTCGGCGACCGCCCCGACCTGGCCCTCGACGACGACGGCGACGGCATGCTGGTCTTCCACACGGTCGTCCCGAAGTCGACGCCCCCGTACAGCTACACCAGGACCAGCGCCCGCCTGATCAGCCGTACCGGCACCTTCGGCGCCACGAGGACCCTCACGTCGAACGGCCGCGTACCCCGGGTCGACACCCGCCCGGCCTCCCGGTTCACGGTGGTCTGGCAGCAGGAGAGCTTCCCCTACACGATCAGGTCGGTCACCGGTCCCTGACCGGCTCCGACCGCGGCCGCACCTATAAGCTGGCCGGCCCAGGGGGTGCGACGCGCCGCCCGCCGCTTCGACCGGCCGGCGTAATCCGCCCGCGCCCGGCGTGTGGCCCGGCCGCCTTGGTGATTCGGTGTCGGGAGGAACGCCGGCGCGAGCAGGAGGTTTCCCGATGGCCTCGGACCCGCCCGTACCCTCCCGTCCCACGACACCGCGGCCCCTGACCGAAGCGGCCTTCCGCGACCTGTACCGCCGGCTGCGCGGCCGGGCCCCGGAGGGCGGCGAGAACCGGCGCGGCGCGCTCCACCGGCTGACGCCGGAGCGCGTCGTGGCGGCCGCCGCCGAGGTCCGGTGCGGGCGCACCGTGTCGCTGGCCGCGACCGTCGAGACGCGGAGCGCTCCGGACAGTCCGGAGCCCGCCTCCCACCGGATGACGGCTCCCGCGCACGGCGAGACCGGCGCACCCGGGCTCGTGTTCGCCCGCGACCGGTTCGCCATGAACGTGCACGGGGACGTCGACAGCCACCTCGACGCGCTGTGCCACGTGATCTTCGACGGCGAACTGTACGGCGGCGTCCCCGCGAGCACCGTGACACCGGCCGGCGCCGGAGCGCTCACCCTCGATCTCGTGCGGGACGGCATCGCCGGCCGCGGTGTCCTCCTGGACATCCCGCGGCTGCGCGAGGTGCCCTGGCTCGATCCCGGCGACCAGGTGACCGCCGAGGACCTCGTCGCGGCCGAGGCCGCCCAGCGGACCGCGGTCGGACCGGGCGACCTGCTCTTCGTACGGGTGGGGCACCGCCTGCGGCGCCGCACCCTCGGCCCCTGGGACGTGACGCGCGCACGGGCGGGCCTGCATCCGACGGCCATGGAGTTCCTGGCCGAGCGGGGCGTGTCCGTCCTGGGATCGGACGGCAACAGCGACGCCGCGCCCAGCGCGGTCGCCGAGGTCGGGTTCCCCGTGCACGTGCTGGCCGTCAACGCCCTGGGGCTGCACCTGCTGGACTGGCTGGACTTCGAGGAGCTGGTACCGCACTGCGAGCGGCAGGCGCGCTGGCACTTCCTCTGCGTGATCGCCCCGCTGAGGCTCCCCGCGGCGACCGGCTCCCCGGTGAACCCGATCGCCCTGCTGTGACCGTGCCGGTGCGGGCGACCGCTCCGGGTGCCGCACCCCCCTACGGCGCGTACGTTCGAAGGAGGCAGACCGGCACCGGCCGCGGACCAGGCGAACAAGGACGGTGGTTGCCATGGACGCCCTGCCCCCGTACGACGTCATCGTCATCGGTACCGGTGCCGGCGGCGGCACCCTGGCCCACCGCCTCGCCCCGTCCGGCAAACGGGTGCTCGTCCTCGAACGCGGCGACTACCTGCCGCGCGAACGCGACAACTGGGACTCCACGGCCGTGTTCGTGAAGGCCAAGTACCGGGCCCCGGAGTTCTGGCTGGACCGGCACGGCAACGAGTTCCCGCCCGAGGTGAACTACTACGTCGGCGGGAACACCAAGTTCTACGGCGCGGCACTGTTCCGGCTGCGCCCCGAGGACTTCGGCGAACTCCGCCACCACGACGGCATCTCCCCCGCCTGGCCCCTCGTTTACGACGACCTGGAGCCGTACTACACCCAGGCGGAGCACCTCTACCTGGTGCACGGCCGGCACGGCGAGGACCCCTGGGAAGGGCCGTGCAGCGCCCAGTACGCGTATCCGCCGGTCGAACACGAGCCGCGGATCGAGCAGTTGAGCGTGGACCTGGAGAAGCAGGGACTGCACCCCTTCCACCTGCCGATCGGGGTCAACCTCACCCAGGACGAGGGCGGCCGGGCCACCCACGGCAGCGTCTGCATCCGCTGCGACCGCGTGGACGGCTTCCCCTGCCTGGTCCGCGCCAAGTCCGACGCCCAGGTGATCTGCGTGGAGCCGGCGCTGGAGCACCCGAACGTGGAGATGATCACCAACGCCCGGGTGACCCGGCTGGAGACCGACGCCACCGGACGCACCGTCACCGGCGTGGTCGCCGAGCTGCCGGGCGAGCGGGAGGCCCGGTTCTCGGCCGACGTCGTGGTCGTGGCGTGCGGCGCCGTCAACTCGGCGGCGCTCCTGCTGGCCTCGGCGAACGACCGGCACCCGCGCGGCCTGGCGAACAGCTCGGACGTGGTCGGCCGGCACTACATGCGCCACAACAACCTGGCGCTGATGGCCGTGTCGAAGGAACCCAACGGCACCCGGTTCCAGAAGACCCTCGCCCTGCACGACTGGTACCTGGGCGCGGACGACTGGGAGTACCCGCTCGGCGGGATCCAGATGCTCGGCAAGTCGGACGCCGAGCAGATCCACGGCGAGGCCCCGCGCTGGGCCGGAGCCGTCTCCCCGGACATGCCGTTCGAGGTCCTCGCCCATCACGCCGTCGACTTCTGGCTGTGCGGAGAGGACCTGCCGCAGCCGGACAACCGGGTGACCCTGGAGGACGGCGGACGGATCCGGCTCACCCTCGACGAGGGCAACAACATCGCCGGACTCCAGCGCCTGCGGCACAAACTCCAGCACATGCTCGGCCACCTCGGCATGCACGAGCACCGTCTGCTGTCCCGCAGCATCTACCTGCACAAGGGCATGCCGATCGGCGCCACCGCACACCAGGCCGGCACGGTGCGTTTCGGCACCGACCCGGCGTCCTCGGCCCTGGACGTCAACTGCAAGGCGCACGACCTGGACAACCTCTACGTCGTCGACACCAGCTTCTTCCCGAGCATCGGCGCGGTCAATCCGTCCCTGACGGCCATCGCGAACGCCCTCCGCGTGGGCGACCACCTGCTGGAGCGGCTCGGCTGAGCCCGTGCGCGCCCGTGGACTCCGACCGGGCGAAGATCCTCAGCCGGGCAGCGCAACGCGGTCCGCCGGGACGTGCCGCCGCCCCTCGCCGGTGCTTGTCTGATGCGTGGACCGCCGGGCCACGGAGCCCGCGCAAGCGGGCACGCAGCGGAGGAGCAGGACATCGTGAGTTCCACCGAGGGAACATCCCAGGGCGTGATCCCGGCCCACCTGCTGCGGGGGCAGAAGGCGCTCGTGACCGGCGCGAACTCCGGCATCGGCAGGGCGACGGCCATCGCCCTGGGCCGGGCCGGGGCCGACGTCGTGGTCAACTACGTGGCCGGCGCAGAGGAGGCCGAGAAGGTGGTCGAGGAGATCACCGGACTCGGGGTCCGGGCGGCCGCCTACGAGGCGGACGTCTCCGACGAGCAGCAGGTCGTCGCCATGACGGACCGCATGGTCCGGGAGTTCGGCACGATCGACATCCTGGTCGCCAACGCGGGACTCCAGCGCGACGCCCCGTTCACCGAGATGACCCTCGCCCAGTGGCAGAAGGTCCTGGACGTCAATCTCACCGGCCAGTTCCTGTGTGCCCGGGAGGCGACCAAGGAGTTCCTGCGCCGCGGGGTGGTCCCCGAGGTGTCCCGTGCGGCCGGGAAGATCATCTGCATGAGTTCGGTGCACCAGCTCATCCCGTGGGCCGGGCACGTCAACTACGCCTCCTCCAAGGGCGGCGTGCAGATGATGATGGAGACGCTGGCCCAGGAGCTCGCCCCGAAGAAGATCCGCGTGAACGCGATCGCCCCCGGGGCCATCAAGACCCCCATCAACCGAGGCGCCTGGGAGACGCCCGAGGCCCGGGAGGACCTGCTGCGGCTAATCCCGTACGACCGCATCGGCGACCCCGAGGACATCGGCTACGCGGCCGTCGGGCTCGCCTCCGACCTCATGGACTACGTCGTGGGCGCCACCCTGTACGTCGACGGCGGGATGACGCTCTTCCCGGGCTTCGCCACCGGCGGCTGACCCGTCCCACCCGCGCCGGTCCCGGGAGGGACGACACCATGCACACGGTCCTGCTGCTGGCGGACGCCCCGGCGCAGACGCTGCCGGCCAGATCGATGATGGCCTTCACCCTCGTCACGCACATCGTCCTGGTGCCGCTGGGCGTGGCGCTGCCGCTGATCACGCTGATCATGCACGGCTACGGTCTGCGCCGGAACGACGCCACCGCCCTGCTGCTGGCGCGGCGCTGGTCGGCCGTCATGGCGGTGCAGTTCGCGATCGGCGTGGTCACCGGCACGGTGCTGTCCTTCGAGTTCGGGCTGCTGTGGCCGGGCATGATGGGCCGGTGGGGCGATGTGTTCGGCATCGGCTTCGGGGTCGAGGCGTGGGGCTTCTTCCTGGAGGCCGTCCTCATCGCCATCTACCTCTACGGCTGGCGACGGCTGCCCTCCCGGGCCCACTTCCTGCTCGGACTGCCCCTGCCGTTCGTGGCGCTGCTCGGGGCCTTCGGCATCCTGGCCGCCAACTCGTGGATGAACACACCCCGCGGCTTCAGCCTCGACGCCGCGGGCAACCCCGTGGACGTGAACGTCCGCAAGGCGATCTTCACGCCCATCTTGGGCCCGGAGTACTGGCACTTCGTCGTGGCGATGTTCGTCACGGCGGGCTATGTCACGGCGGGCGTCTACGCCATGGGCTGGCTGCGCGGCCGCCGTGACCGCTACCACCGGCTCGGCTTCACGATCCCCTTCACGTTCGCCGCGGTGTGCACGCCGGTGCAGTTCGTGCTCGGCGACTCCATCGCCCGGCAGGTCTTCCACAAGCAGCCGGTGAAGTTCGCCGCCATGGAGATCGTCTGGAAGACCGACACCCACGTCCCGGAGTACCTGTTCGGCCGGCTGCATCCGAACGGCACCATCTCCGGCGGCATCAGGATCCCGCAGCTCGACTCCATCCTGGCCGGCTTCCGCCCGGACACCAAGGTCACCGGGCTGACCACGGTCCCCGCGAGCGACCGGCCGACGCCCACCCAGGCCACCATCGTCCACTGGACCTTCGACATCATGGTGGGGATCGGCTCGCTGCTGTTGCTGCTCGCGCTCTGGTACGGCGTCCTGTGGCTCTGGCGCCGCCGGCTGCCCGCCTCCCCGTGGTTCTTCCGCGCCGCGGCGTGCGCGGGCGTCGCCTCCGTCGTCGCCGTCGAGTGCGGGTGGATCACCACCGAGGTGGGTCGCCAGCCCTGGATCGTCTACCAGAACATGCGGGTCGCCGAGGCGGTGACGGCGACCCGCTCCACCAGCCTGTGGATCATGTTCGCACTGGTCGTCGTCGTGTACGTCTTCGTCTTCGGGTCGTTGCTCGTGGTGCTGCTGAAGATGCGCACACGCTGGCGACTCGCGGACCGGCAGGGCGGGCCGCTGCCGCCGAAGGAGACACCGGAGCCCGACACCCCGGAGACCGACACCCCGTACGGGCCGCGCTCCACCGGGAGCCGGCTGTGATCGCGGGGGTCATCGCCGTCGTCCTGCTGCTCGCGATCGCCGCCTACGCCTGCGGCGGCGGCACCGACTACGGAGCCGGGTTCTGGGACCTGACCGCGGGCGGCGCCGAGCGCGGCAAACGACCGCGCCGGCTGATCGACCACGCGATGGAACCCGTCTGGGAGGTCAACAACGTCTGGCTGGTCTTCGTGCTGGTGATCATGTGGACCGGTTTCCCGGTCCTGTTCCAGCAGGTCTTCACCACCATGTGGCTGCCCCTGGCGCTGGCCGCCGTGGGCATCGTGCTGCGCGGCGCCGGCTTCGCCCTGCGCAAGCCCGTCCGGCGGCTGGCCGGCCGGCGCCTGTACGGGGCCGTCTTCGCCGTCTCCTCCCTGCTGACGCCGTTCTTCCTCGGCGCCGCGGCCGGCGGGGTCGCCTCCGGCCGGGTGACCGCCACGACGACGGCGTCCACGGACGCCTGGGCCAACCCCACCTCCCTGCTGTTCGGCCTGCTCGCCATCGCGGCCACGGCGACCCTCGGCGCCGTCTTCCTCGCCGCGGACGCCCGCCGATTCGCCGAACCGGACCTGGACCGCTACTTCCGCCGACGGGCCCTCGCCGCCCTCGTCGCCGTCGCCGTGCTCGCCGTCGTCACCCTCTTCGTCACCCACGGCGACGCCCCCCACGTCTGGCACGGCCTCACGCACGGCACCGGTCTCTTCTTCGTGATCGTGGCGGTACTGGCCACGCTCGCCACCGCATGGCTGCTGACCCGGCCATCCGGGGCCTGGTCCCGGGTCACGGCGGTCGGCGTGGTCGCGTCGGCCGTCATCGCCTGGGGCATGGCACAGCGCCCCTACCTCGTCCCGACCTCGCTGACCGTCGCCCAGGGCGCGGGCGCCCACACCACCCTGCGCTGGCTGGCGCTCGTCACCCTCGTCGCCGTCGTACTCGTCATCCCCGCGGTCGCCCTGCTGTACCGGCTGGACACGCACGGCGAACTGGAGGGCCTCACCGACGCCGACCTGCGGCGGTGAAACCCTGAACCGGGCGGTCCGGCAGCGCCCTGAAGGGGCGCGGGGAACCGCGACCGGCCCCCGCGGACCCGCGGCCGATCGACGGCCCGTCGCGGCCCCGCAGCCAAGTGCTCAGCGCTTGGCCAGCGCCTCGTTGAGGGTGATCGCCGAGTCGATGAGCGCAAGGTGTGTGAACGCCTGGGGGAAATTACCGAGTTGCCGGCCCGTGGGGTCGATCTCCTCGGAGTACAGGCCCAGATGGTTGGCGTACCCCATCATCTTCTCGAACACCAGCCGAGCCCGGTCGGTCCGGCCCGCGCGAGCCAACGCGTCGACGTACATGAACGTGCACAGGGAGAAGGTGCCCTCCGAGCCGCGCAGGCCGTCGGGCGAGGCATCGGGGTTGTACCGGTAGACCAGGCTGTCGCTGACCAGCTCCTGCTCCATGGCGTCCAGGGTCGCCGTCCACATCGGGTCCCCGGGGGTGATGAACCCGACCGTCGCCATGCGCAGCAGCGAGGAGTCGAGGACCTCACTGCCGTAGTGCTGGACGAAGGCCTGCCGGTCCTCGCTCCAGCCCTTGGCCATGACCTGCTCGTAGACGGCGTCCCGTTCGACCCTCCAGCGGTCGGCCGCGGACGGCCAGCCCTTCGCCTCGGCGAGGCGCAGCGCGCGGTCGAACGCCAGCCACGACATCACCCGGCCGTAGGTGAAGGACTGGCGGCCGCCGCGGGTCTCCCAGATGCCCTCCTCCGTCTGGTCCCAGTGGTCGGCCAGCCACTCCAGGTCCGTCCGCAGCGAGGTCCAGCCCCCGTAGCCAACCTGGAAGCCGTGCTGGTGCGCGAAGTAGATGCTGTCCAGCGCCTCGCCGTAGATGTCCAGCTGGAGCTGGGTGGCGGCGCCGTTGCCGATCCGGACCGGGGCGGAACCCGCGTAGCCCTCCCAGTGGTCGAGGATCTGCTCGTTCAGCTCGGAGGAGCCGTCGACCTTGTACATGATGTTCAGCGGGCCCGTGCTCCCGGTGCTGCCGGCCCGCTCCTTGACCCGGTCACCGAGCCAGATGATGAACGCCCTGGCCTCCTCCGTGAAGCCCAGTCCCAGCAGGGCGTACACGGAGAAGGAGGCGTCGCGGATCCAGGTGAAGCGGTAGTCCCAGTTGCGCTCGCCGCCCAGTTGCTCCGGGAGGGCCGCGGTGGGAGCGGCCACCACGGCGCCGCTGGGGGCGAAGGTCATGAGCTTCAGCGTGATCGCGGACCGCTCCACCACCTCCCGCCAGCGTCCGGTGTAGCGCGACTGAGCGAGCCAGGACCGCCAGAACGCCGCCGTCTCGCCGAAGAGCCGTTCGTGTTCCTCGCGCCGGATCTCCCTGGGCGGTCCGTCGGCACCCATCTCCAGGATCAGCCCGCGCTGCTGGCCGGCCGTCAGGGTCAGCGAGACCTGGAGGTCGGCGTCCCGGTGCGTCAGGACGTCCGAGAACCGCTCGTCCTCCGGCTCCCGGATGGGGTGCACGGTGAGTTCCGTGCCGTCCTCCGCGACGAAGACCGCTCCGTGCGGGGTGACGTGCACCTCGTGCTTGCCGCGCCCGTAGTCGAACCGGGGGGCGACCTCCACGTCGAAGGTCATGGTGCCGCGCACACAGCGGACCAGGCGCACCAGCCGGTGCCGGCGCGTGGTCGTCCTACCGGTCACCGGCATGAAGTCGACCACCTCGCCGGCGCCCGCCTCGGTCATGAACCGGGTCACCAGGATCGCCGTGTCGGGCAGGTACAACTGCTTGGTCGAATGCATCGGGTGGGCCGGCCGGACCGTGCAGTGGCCGCCCTTCTGCCGGTCCAGAAGCGCCCCGAACACACTCGGCGAGTCGAACCGCGGGGAGCAGAACCAGTCGACCGCCCCCTCGGTGGTCACCAGTGCCGCGGTCTGGAGATCGCCGATCAGTCCGTGGTTCTCGATCAGCGGGTAGTCGTCCATCGGGGCGCCCCTTCCGGCCTGCGATTCACCCGAACGCACCCCCTCGATCAGGCTAAGTCGCAGCCCCGGCACCGGCTCGTCGGACGAGATCCCTGGGGCGACCGGGCCCTTCCGCCCCGGACGGCGCCACCTGCGTTCCCTAGCCCCGGGCGGGGCCACACGGGGTCCCGTCCCTACGGAAGTGGATCAGATCCATCCGGACCTCCTGGGGACGGGATCCGAGGTGGTCACGGACGGCACGGGGAGCCGAGGTGGTCACGGACGGCACGGGGATCCGACGTGGTCACGGACGACACCGGGAGCCGGGAGGTACGGACGGCACCGGGAGTCGGGCAGGTTTCGGTCCGGACTCGGCCCGCGAGAGCGGTCGCCGTCCGCCGGAGCGGTGGCCGTTCGCCGGAGCGGTCGCGCCGTTCGCCGGAGCGGTGGCCGTTCCGCGGCGGTGGTCACCGTTCCGCGGCGGTCACCGTTGCGGCGCGGACACGGCCCGCACCGCTGCCGCCAGAACCTCGGCCGGGCTCTCCGAGTCGTTGATGTCGATGGTGACGCCCGGTTCGTCGGCGTGCAGCGGATCCAGCGTGGCGTACTGCGAGTCGAGCAGCTCCGGCGGCATGAAATGGCCCTTCCGCCGTGTCAGGCGCCTCTCGGCCACCTCGCGGTCGAGGGCCAGGTACAGGAACCACACGTCCGCTCCCGTGTGCCGGAACTGGTCGCGATACGCGCGCTTGAGCGCGGAGCAGGCGGCGACGCCTCCGTGTCCGCTCGAAGCGGTGGTCCGGATCCACACGGTGATCGCTTCCAGCCAGGGCCGCCGGTCGGCGTCGTCCAGCGGGTGCCCGGACGCCATCTTGAGGCGGTTCGACGCGGAGTGGAGGACGTCCCCCTCCAGGAACGGCACACCGAGGAACCGCGCGAGCCCGGCTCCCACGGTGGACTTGCCGGACCCGGACACGCCCATCACGATCACCACGCGCGAACCGCCACCGTCCGGGCCGGCGATCCTCCCGGAACCGGGGTCGGAATGCATGCCTCCACTATCACCCGCACGCCCCGGCCGGTGCAGCCCTGGACACTCGCGGACTCGATGTGCAGCCGCGCGCTGTCCGAGGTCCGCGGCCTCGTCGCCGATGGAGTGCTGAGCATTCCCCGGGGCCGGCCGTTGCCGCTCGAACGCTTCACGGAGGTCATCGCCTTCACCGAGTCACACGTTCATGGTCACCCGTTCATGGCGGCGAACCGCTCCTCGTCCTCGAAAAGGGCCGGGACGAGGACGACGAGTAGGACGCGGTGTTACAGATACGGCCGCGGCCCTCGCACGACCCGAGCGCCCGGTGCGGGGGCGCCCCCCGTCACGCGTGGACCTAGGCGGCCTCGGATCGCGCCGCACGCCTGCCCGAGGCGGGCTCCTGTGCGTCGTCGAGCGGCCAGATCTCTTCGTCCCCGAAGTCCGGGGCCTGGAAGGGGTTGGTCGCCGGAGGCGGCGACGCCGCGGTGGAACGGCGGGGTTGCCCCTCCACGGCGGAGAACAGCGACGTCAGATCGATGGGAGGACTCTCTTTCGTGACAGGTCCCGGAAGGGGCCTGGTGTGCCGTGACCGGGCACAGCGGTCTTACAGCTTGGTCATCTTGGCGTACGGGCTCAAGATCCGCATCTGCGCCGAGCCGAAATCCACGAGCGCCGCGATTCCGTCCTCGATACCGATCACTCGGCCGAGGCCGTACACGTCGTGGGTGACCTGGTCACCCACGGCGAAGTGCTTGGGAACCGGTGTGACCGGGGCCTTGAAGGGGCTGGTGGGCAGATGACGCTTCGGCGCAGCAGGCTTTGTCATGGCTCAGTATGCACCTACGCGCATCCCGTTTGCTGTGGTCGTGGGCACAGATCCACACGGGGACAACCGCTTCACGCCCCCTGACCTGGGGATTCGATACCTGGCGCGGCAAAACTGAACCACGGCTCCCCTCCCCTGACGCCGGACGCCCCCGTCCTAGCCCCGGCCCCCGGAAACGGTCCCCTGGTCCCGCTCCCGGAAACGGTCCTCCGCCCCGGCTCCCGGAAACGTTCCTCTGGTCCCGGCTCCCGGAATCGGTCCTCTGGTCCTGCTCCCGGAAACGGTCCTCCGGCCCCGGCCCCCGGAAACCTGATCGCGTGGGCGGCGGCCCGGCTCTACGCAGTCGGCTCGTCCTCGCCGCCGGGGGCGAGCGCGAACATCCCGCCGATGCGGTTCCACATGAAACCCTCCCGCCAGCCGGGCCCGTCGAGCATCCAGCCGAGGAGCGCTTGCAGGACCTTCTCCTGGGACACCGTCCGGGTCTGGTAGTGCTCCGCGGGGACACCGTCGCGGTACTCCAGCTGGTAGGTGTTGTCGTCGCGGAACCAGACCTGGATGTACCAGTCGCCCTCACGTTCCTCGTCCCGCCGCTCCAGGATCAAGTACTCGTTGCCGCGCCTCAGTTCGGCGAGCATGGTCCCCACTGCCGGCTCCGTGGGACGCCGCACTTCGCGGCCCCGGCCGTCCGTCGCTGTCAGCATGGATGGATTGTGACGGGTGGGTCCGACAAGGGCGCCGGCCGCTTCCCGAACCCGTGGGCCCGTACGCATCGAGTCGCTGTCTTCGTCCGGATACCGGCACCGCCTCGGGGTACCCGCCGCGCAGCACGGCCCACGGCCGAGTCCGGTACGCGGTGACAGCAACGGAGAGCCAGATGAAGGTCCGCCGAACAGAAGCCCTGCCGACTCCCGCGCGGATTCCGGCGGGTAGGCGGTCCCCCCATGTCCTGGCCGGGCGGTACCGGCTGGGCGGGCGGATCGGATCGGGAGGCATGGCCGACGTCTACGAAGGCGTCGACACGCGCCTCCGGCGGCGCGTGGCGGTCAAGGTCTTCCGGCCGGGCGCCGAGCCGCGGACCGAGGACCGTCTCGCCGGGGAGGCCGTCCTCCTGGCCGGCCTGCAGCACCCCGGGCTGGTCACCGTCTACGACGCCGGCCGCCACGACGACCGCACCTACCTGGTCCTGCAACTGGTCGACGGCCCCACGCTGAGCGGCCTCCTCGCGCGCGGCGCGCTGCCCCAGCGGCGAGTGGCCGATCTGGGCACCGCCCTGGCGGAGGCGCTCGCCCACGTCCACGGGGCCGGGATCGTGCACCGCGACGTCAAACCGTCGAACGTCCTGCTCGATCCGGACGGTGCCCCGCACCTGGCCGACTTCGGCATCGCACGCCTGGCGGACGCCACGCGTCACACGGCTCCTGACGTGCTGACAGGAACCGCCGCCTATCTGGCGCCCGAACAGGTCGAGGGCGGGCACGTCGGGCCGGCCGTGGACGTCTACGCGCTCGGCCTGGTCCTGTTGGAGTGCCTGAAGGGCGAACTCGAATACCAGGGAACCCCCTTGGAGGCATCGATCGCCCGGCTGCACCGCCCGCCCACGGTCCCCGCCTGGCTCTGCCCGGACCTGGCCGCCCTGCTCGAGGCCATGACCGCCCGGCACCCCGAGGAGCGCCCGGACGCCGAGCAGTGCGCGCACGCTCTCTCCTCCCTCGACCTCTCGTCACTCGACCCCGGAGCCGCCCCGCTGCCGCCCCCGCCGCCCTCCACGGCCCGCCTCTCACCAACCGGCGCCGTTCACCCCTCCGCCGAAGCGCCCACACACAGGCGGGTCGTGACGGTCGCCGGGTCCCGGCCTCCGGGTGGCGCACGGGGGCACCGCCGCACCGCGGTGGGGACCGCCCTGGCCGCACTCTCCGTGGCCCTCGGGACGACACTCGCCGTCGCTCCGGGCGCCGGCGGGAGCGGTGACGACCGCGCCGGCACGACCCGGACCGTCGCCCATCCGCCGTCCGGCACGGGAATCTCCCGGAGCGGGCCCGGCACCGACGCACCGGCCGCCGGGACTCACCGGGACCAGCCCTCCTCCGGTACGTCCGACGCCTCCGGTACGTCCGACGCCTCCGGTACGTCCGACGCCTCCGGTACGTCCGACGCCTCCGGTACGTCCGACGCCTCCGGTACGTCTGACGTCTCCAGGACGTCCGACGCCTCCGGTCCGGCGGACGGATCCGCTGCCGAGCCCGTTTCCCTGAACCTGGACTCCTCCGACCCGGCAGCCCCGACGCGTCGGGCACCGGCCCGGCAGCACGGTGCGGAAACCCGTAAGCCGGCCCCGCACCACTCCGGGGGCACGGACGACCACCCCCGCCACGAGCCGCACAGTGCCCCGGAACCGCCGGGAAAGGCCGACGCATCCCCGCACCACCCGACACGGCAGGACCACGGCTGAGGGCCTGCTGTCACGGAGACGATCAGAGCGGCCCGCTCCGGCAGCCGACCGAACGCGGACGTGCGGCCCTCCCGGCAACCGGGACCAACGCACCGGCCCACGACCCCTCGGGGGGCCACTATCGCCCACAACAGCTACGTGAGGAGCGTGTTCGGCAGTGCCGGCTCGTACGCGATGTACGCCCCCTGCCCCCCCACACACAGCAATAAAGTCGTGTGGGCGGGATGGCACCGCTGTTGACCGCAGTTGTCCGTCCTGAAGGGCACGCCAAGGGCACGACGTAAGGGCGTGTGGGGGCCTGTGCGCACATGCTCTACGGGCCCCGGTACTGCGTCGGTGCGATGACCGGTTTCGGCAGGTTCTTTGCGCGTGCGCAGGCCGGCGGGCGAATGGCTTCGAGTCCGTCATGGTGCGTGCTCTGCCGACTGCCGCACCACTACCATCCCGGTCCTTGCATGCGAAGGCCGCCGTCCGCCCTCCAGTGAGTCCTGCACATCCAGGAAGAAGACGGCATCCCGAACGAGGCAATCACGCATGGCCGTCACGGGCGAGTCTGCTCACGCCTCTCACGCGCTGGCCGGTGACAGAGCTCACGACCCACCAGCAGACCTTTACTCGGCCTTTGCGCAGCTCGCGGACGTGAAGGGGGATGGCTAACTAGGGTCGAATGCCCGGTTGGTCAACGGAGGGGGAGACGTCAAGTCATGGGTGACAGCGGCGAGGTGCTCGACATCAAGATCGCAGATCTCAAGGCGACAGCACCTCACTTTCACCATCAGAGCGTTGCCCTTGCGCGAGCGCTCACGAAGTTGAAGCACGGGCTGGCTGCGGCCGGCTCTCCCTGGGGCGACGACGAGCAGGGCGAGAAGTTCCACAAGGCCTATGGCCCGCACGTCAAGCAGATCGAGCAGTCCACCCAGATCCTGGCTGAGGGGCTGGCCGGCATTCACGAAGCCATGGTCGACATGGCTGACGGGCACATCGACAACGAAGAGCTGATCCGAGGCATGTTCAGCCGGATCCACGTTGATCGCGACACCAAGGGCGATGGCAAGTGAGTGTCGCGGACAAGGCCCGCAAGGTCGTCCAGGACCTGACGGGCATGTGGTGGCCGGACGCCGATGAAGACGGGTTGCGGGATGCCGCGAAGGTGTGGAGGGACTTCGCCGACGACGTCGACGATGTCACCTCCGGCGCCAACAAAGCAGCGCGCTCCATCATCGAGCACAACAAGGGCGAGGCCATCTCCGCCTTCGATGATCCGTACTGGCGTCGCTACTACCACGATGGGCAGGGCTGGCTGAAGGATCTGGCCGACGCCGCCCGCGACATGGCCAAGGCGCTGGACGCGTACGCGGATGCCGTGCACGGCGCGAAGAAGAAGCTGGAACACGAGCTGGAGATCGTCGGCGCCACCCTCGTCGCCGGAACCGCCCTGGCCATCTTCACGGCGGGCATCTCGGAGGGCGCGGCAGCAGCGGCAGCGGTCACCGTCGCGGACATGGCCGCCGGCCTGGGCATCGCGGTGACCGAGGAGATCGCCACCATCGCGGGCACCACCCTGGCCACCGCAGCCTTCGCCGGCGTCGAATCCATCACGGTGGATCTCGCCGTCACGCAGCCTGTCTCTATCGCTTTGGGCGAGCAGAAGGGCGGACTCGGCCTCGATGAGGCACGGCAGGCCGGCGCGTACGGAGCCCTCACCGGTGGTCTCCTCGGAGGGGCCGGCGCCACTTACCGAGCCGTTCGCGCCGGAGGCTTGACCAGCTTTTTCGACAGCATCGACATCGATCTCGCCGGACCTCGCATGGCCCTGGCCGGGGTACCGGGTGATCTCGCGGCCGGCGACGCCTATGCGATGAGGGTCAGTGGCTCCGGCGGCGCCGCTACCGGACCGGGTAAGGGGCCGTGGCCTGTGGTCAACGGTGTCAACGGGCCCGCGGCTGGGAAGAGTCTCCTGCCTCCGAACCCTCGGCATACTGTCTCAGGGGCGGGGAGCGGCGAGATCAAGGAGGTGAACAGTGTCTTCCTGCGGGGTTACGAGCGGCACGCCAATCAAGACGTCGCTGACATCGCTGCCGGCAATGCCACCTGGAGAGCGCAGATCAGCCGCTATCAGATCAACGGGCGCACGTACGAGGTCGAACCCTCGGGCAGGGTGTTCCCCGACAGCGGGGAGGGCATCGTCAAGCTCGACCGGAACGAGTACGCCGCGCTCCAGCAGATCGTCAAGGCCAAGGGTGACATCAGTGCGGCCCCGCAGCTGACCCGTGCCCCGCGCTTCGTGAACAACCCGCAGGCCGTGCAGAAGGCCTTGGACATCTACAACGGGACCTATCCGTCATGACGTACAACTTCCTCACCGTAGAGCCTTTGAGCGTCGACGTTGTCGCTGCGGTACTTGCGCAGTGTCTGAACGTCCGTGTGCAGGAGATCGACGTCGCTGACGAGGACACTGACCAGGAGCTGCGCAACTGGGATGCCTTGGTGTTCTGCGACAAGGTCACGGTGCTGGGTGACGTGTCCGCGTCCCTGGACATCTATGTCCAGGAGTCCGTGCAACCGCAACCCAGCGAACGCGACCTGGCGTCCGCCTTCGCCCGGGGGGCAGACACCGTGGTTCTCTTCCCCGCCGAAGAAGCGCCTCCGAGCGCGTACTGGCTCGCCAGGGAAGACGGTCTGGTCACGCGAGCACGCCTGTACGGTTCCGACGACGAACCTCGTTACACGATCGACCGGGTGGAGGATCCCGTCGGCCGACTGCCGCATGTCACGGTGGCCCGGATTCCGGAAGTGGTCCGCGAACTGAAGATCGCAACGCCACTCGCCGACGCCTTCGCCGCGTACCTGCGACGCATGCACCCGGACGAGGCCGGCACCTTGGGATCGCCGGCCTGGACGGCGAGCGATCGCCTCGGTGCGTGGGAAAAACTCGTCCGCCAGATGGAAGCCGCGTGGGCGCCTTCCGATTGGTATCCCCCGGACCTCTACGGTGAACGCCTCGAAGTGCGCGACGAGCTGGAGCAGGTGCGCACTCGACTCCCGCAGGACCTTACTGTCTTGCTCCGGAACTCTCTTGCGCCTCTGGACGCCCTCTTCGCCGAGCTGACAGTCGATGACACCGGCGGTCTGCTCCGCAAGGAGCTTCTTCCGGTGGAGGGCGCCGCTTCGTCCCACGGATGGTGGTGGGACCGCCGCCCTGAACCTCTGCCCTGGTGATACAACGGACCGGTGGTGCCGACTGCGGTCCAGCCTGGCCGGACCCGGTCTTGAGACGTTCCGGGCGTGCCTTTGGCTCCGGGATGCGCCGACGGCGCTGCGCGATGCGGTACTACGCGACCTGCCGGAAGCTGTGGCCTCTGCGCGCCGGTTTCCACCACCGCCTCTTCGCGACGGCGCTTGGACGGTCGCATGGCGGCTGACCTGTGGGGATGGAGACGCCTGCGCCGTTGCGCGGGCCGGTTGGTGCCGCTGGGGACCCTGGTTGTCCGCTCTTATGGGCACGCTGTGGGCACGGCGTCGAAGGACGCCGGCCGAAGCGCTTGCGTGAACGGGCTCTGCGCTTGGCGCCGCTGCCTGCGTCGACCAGCCCGCGGACCCTTGGCGAGTGCACAGCCCTTCCGGCGGGGTGCGCCTCCCGGGGGCGAGGGCGGCGCGGTTCGGCAGCAGCGGACCGGCGATTTTCCGAGCCGTGCTCTCCTTCGGCCGCAAGACGGCGTTCCGGATACGGAACGCGCCCGCGGGTTCAGGCGGAGCCGGAGCCGGCACTGCCCGCCGATTCGCTGGCGGCGCGGCGGTACTCGGCGTTGATGCGCTGCGCTTCCTCGAGCTGGTCCTCGAGGATGACGATGCGGCATGCGGCCTCGATCGGAGTCCCCTTGTCGACGAGCTCCCGGGCGCGAGCGGCGATCCGCAGTTGGTAGCGGGAGTACCGGCGATGTCCTCCCTCCGAGCGGAGCGGAGTGATCAGACGAGCCTCGCCGATGGCTCGGAGGAAGGCCGGAGTGGTGCCGAGCATCTCGGCTGCCCGGCCCATCGTGTACGCGGGGTAGTCGTCGTCGTCCAGACGATCGTTCAGAGGGTTGTCCGATGTCATGTCACCTCGCTGTGCAACGCGTCGAGGGGCCCTGGTGCCGTACGGCACCAGGGCCCCGAAGGAAATTGAACACCATCTGTCGGCCCTACTGCTGTGCCGACCTTCTGTTTCCGCTACCCGGCCCGGCAGAGGGGGGTGCGGGGGGATCGCAGCTGCTTGACCGGGGACCACCATCCATTCCGGGGTCTTGCGGTACCCGGGCCGAGTGCTTCTCGGGCCGGGCGATCCTGATGGCGTCTGCTCCTCCGTTCCTCTCTGAACCAACCACTGATTGAACCGGTACTGCTGTTGGCAGCTCCTCGACGTGCGAGCCGCCCAGTGCGGCTCTCAGTCCCGTCACCGTTCTGGGAACACTCTGGCTTCGAGGCCCGAGAGCCGCACTGACCTGCGCACTTCGTGTTCAGCCACCCGCCAGTTCGTGTCTGGCGGATCTCGTCGACCGTCTCTACGAGAAGAAGCGTACCCACATCAGGAACGAAAATCTACTCCTGCAGAAGTAGGTTTCACTCTTCTGGTGGAGGAAGAAGCCTGCCGCGATCGGCCCTCCCCTGTTGGCGGAGCCGCCTGCTGCCGCGCGCAGCCGATTCAGCCCCGCGGGGGTACGGGTACGGGTGGGCCGCATAAGCTCTGCCGTCATGTCGAACCCTGATGAGCTGCTCGTCGCCATCTCCACCGCGGTGGAGTCCGAGGAAAGCAATCAGATGTCGCTGACCGTGGTCGTCGGCGGCGCCGTCATCACCGGCCGGCTGGCTCCCGAGGCCGTGTGGAGGGAGCGGGTGGCGGAGGTCTTGAAGGACTCGGACCGGCTCGGCCCGTTCTCGGACGTCTTCGCCCGCCGGCCGGGAGGGAACCGGTCCGGTCGCGACGAGGCGCCCACGCATCTGCACTTTCATCTCGCCCGGATCTTGCAGGGCAGCCTCGGGATCCCGGCGACGGGTGGCATGTACCGAGTCGCGATCAAGGACGTCAGCGCGTGGACAGTAGGAGATCTCATCCACTACGACGCCTGAGACGCTGCCTCCGCCCATTGCCCGGCCGGCGCTTTCCGAGCGGACGGCGACACAGCGGTGGGGGCCTTGCCGACGCGCGTCGCCAAGGCCCCCACCGGGATCCTGAGAGCGGTCGCCCGCCCGTCCTCCGGCCACGGGTCCTCCCTCGCCCACGGGCGCTCCCTCGGGGCGCTCGTGGCAGGTGAAGCCGAGACCCGGCGCACATGGTCAGGTACTCGACCTGCCCTGCGGCGCACCCTCCCGCCGACGGGTCGGCCCTGGCGGTCCCGGTACGGCGAAAACGCGCGGCGGGCGCGTTCCACGACAGGCGTGGTGAGGACCACAGGGAACCCGGAGGGCGCTTGGGCGCCTGTCATGCGGCTCTGCTCCGCCTCGCCCGAGCGGACCGGGGTGACGCGCGGGCTGATGCCGGCCGAGGCCATCAGCCGAGTCGTGCCGCGGCGTTGGCCGGGGGTGACTCGACAACGGCAGCGCGAGCGTGACCATCTTCGGCGGGCGAACTCGCCCCGCGCCGGCTGTCGGTTTCCGTAGCCGTCGGAGCGGCGCGAAACGCCGGAGCGGCCTGCGGCGGCGCTTCCTCCGAAGCGGTCGTATGTGCGATTGGTGCGCGCGCGAGTGGTACGTGTGCGGTTGATGCGGAACCTTCCTCGATGCGGGCACGCATCAGGGAATTTCCGCAGCAGACTGAGCGGCGCAGAGAATCGCGAGAACGGGCCGAAAAATGACAGCGACGAATCATCCTGGGAATGAAGCGAGCTGGGACCCGCACCACAAGGTGCGGGCCCCAGCTGCGAAGTATGCGTCAGTGCCGGTGCGTCAGGCGGGAACGATGTTCTCGGCCGTCGGGCCCTTCTGGCCCTGCGCGATGTCGAACGACACCTTCTGGCCTTCCTGCAGCTCACGGTAGCCCTGGGCGGCGATGTTCGAGTAGTGGGCGAAGACGTCGGGGCCGCCGCCGTCCTGCTCGATGAAGCCGAAGCCCTTTTCCGCGTTGAACCACTTCACAGTGCCAGTAGCCATGTTGTCTCTCCTTCGGAGGCGGTGTACGGGAATACGCCCTGTGCGCTTCCGTGTCGCCGTGATGATCAGCCGTCGGAAAAACCTTCTGGCAACCACACCTGCAACTCGTTCGACAGTAGCACGGGGCGCTCAGCCTTGCGCTGTGGACAATTCCGCTCCGCCGGGCGGTCGAGAAATAGTCGCCGTACCCCGCGCTTATTTCTCATTTCGCGGACACAGATATTGCTCTCCACGGGCGCGGCTTTCCTGCCGTGACTTCCGCGCACGGCCCTCTGACCTCGCTCGACGGGACATGCGCCGCTGCCACCGTCGCGAGCGGATGGCGCAACGGCGAACGCGCCCGAGACTCCCATACCGAAATAAAGGTCACACCCCCCGCGAAGGCGGCGGCAGGCGTCCAGTGCGAAGTCCGGGTCGACGCGCCGCCCGGTCCGTCCGTGTCCGCTACCGCGTGCTGGACCTCGACCTCGCCGACGCGGTGAACAAGGCGCTTGCCGCCGACTGTGGCATGGACGCGATTCTCACCCTCGACCGACGAGATGTCCGGGGTGCACGCCCGTTGGGCCGCTACAAGGCGTTCCGGGTACTCCCCGACGACCTCCCGCTCCGACGCAGGCTCCTAGGGGTCAAGTGCCTGCTCCTGCAAGGGCCTTGCGCCGCCCACGACGAAGCACGTACAGGACGGGTGTCCGCCATCGCCCAGGGAATTGAGCTGAGGGATCGCCTCCAGCTCATCCATGTGCAATTCCCCAATGAAACAAGCCCCAGGCCACTGACCTGGGGCTTCATCATGGAGCGGGTGACGAGAATCGAACTCGCGCTCTCAGCTTGGGAAGCTGAGGTGATCTGGGGCCTAAATCCGCGGCTGACCTGCTGCTGAGCGGAATCGGTGTCTGGAGCGAGGCTGGCTGGTTCCCCGGTGTTCCCCGTGGTTCCCCGCACGATCTGGCACGCGTCTGGCACGACCTCCTCGTCCCGAACTATCGGCCGGACGGCCATTGCAGTCCAGGACGCTGGTCGCGGGGTCTCCGGCGGCCTTTGATGGTCGGCTGCGGTTGCGGTGGTTGCTGTACTCCGCTGCTGTACCGCAATCAGCGTCCAGCAAGGTGACATCCGAAGTCGTTCGTCTCGCTGAGGGCAGTGAGTGTCAGCTCGCCGCAGCGTCTATCTCGGCGATCAGCGCCTCGATGCGGGTCTTGATCTCGTCGCGGATAGGCCGGACGGCTTCGACGCCCTTGCCGGCCGGGTCCTCCAGGGCCCAGTCGAGGTACTTCTTGCCGGGGAAGATCGGGCAGGCGTCGCCGCAGCCCATGGTGATGACGTAGTCGGATGCCTGGACGGCCTCGGTGGTGAGGATCTTCGGCTTGGCCTCGGAGATGTCGACGCCGACTTCCTTCATGGCCTCGACCGCGGCGGGGTTGACCTGGTCGCCGGGAATGGAACCGGCGGAGCGGACCTCGATCCGGTCGCCCGCGAGGTGGGAGAGGAAGCCGGCGGCCATCTGCGAGCGCCCGGCATTGTGGACGCAGACGAACAGTACGGAGGCGAGCGGGCTGGAGGACATCGGTTCTTCCTTCATGAGCGGACCGAGCGGGTCCCTTCGGACCGTCGCCGTCGGTACGTGGGATACGGCTCCGTGGGATCAGCCTGCACTGGTATCAGTCCAGGCTGATGTGACAGTATCAGCCCATGCTGACGTCAGTCGATACTGATCTGATCCGGGTGCTGGCCGACCCGCTCAGGCTCCAGATCGTCACCTTGCTCGCCAGGGAGACGCTCTGCACCACGCACCTGATCGAGGAGACGGGGGCCAAGCAGACCAACCTCTCCAACCACCTCAAGGTGCTGCGCGAGGCCGGGGTCGTGGAGACGGAGCCATGCGGCCGGTTCACCTACTACCGGCTCAGGCCCGATGTCATCGCGTCGCTGGCAGGTCAGTTCGCCGACCTTGCGGAGACCGCGCGAGCCACCGCTGAAAACAACACCAAGCGGACCTGCCCCTGAGTCGGCGTTCGTCGCACGCCGCGTCCCGTCACCATTCGCACGCATCGAGGAGACCTGTTGAGCGCCACCGAGGCCGCTGAGCACGACAGAGCAGAAGAGTCCCCCATAGCCCCGGCCGCCGGCCCTCAGCCTGCCCCGGGTGCCACCCCGCCCCAGGCCCCTCCGCTGCTCGCCAGGGCGGCGGCGGAACTGGTCGGCACGGCTGCACTCGTGGCGATCGTGGTCGGCTCCGGCATTCAGGCCACCGAACTGACCAAGGATGTCGGCCTCCAGCTGCTGGCCAACTCCACGGCCACCGTCTTCGGCCTCGGCGTCCTGATCACCCTGCTCGGCCCGGTGTCCGGCGCACACTTCAACCCGGCCGTCACCCTGGCCGAGTGGTGGACCGCCCGGCGAGGCGGCGCCGGCGTGAGCCTGCGCGAGCTGGGTGTCTACGTCCCCGCGCAGATCGTCGGCGCGATCGCGGGCTCAATCCTGGCCGATGCGATGTTCGGCGAGCCGCTGGTCAAGTGGTCCACCCACGACCGGTCCGACGGGCACCTTCTTCTCGGTGAGGTGGTTGCGACCGCGGGGCTGATCCTGCTGATCTTCGGTCTCGCCCGCACCGACCGGCTTCGCTTCGCCCCCGTAGCGGTCGCCTCCTACATCGGCGCCGCGTACTGGTTCACCTCATCCACGTCCTTCGCCAACCCGGCGGTGACCATCGGGCGTGCCTTCACCGACACCTTCGCGGGTATCGCTCCCGGCTCGGTCGCGGGCTTCATCGCCATGCAGCTGATCGGTGCCGTGGTCGGCCTGGCGCTCGTGGCTCTCATCTTCCGGCCGGCCCCGAAGGTTGGTGAGTGACACCGGCGTGAGGGGTGGTGATCGGCGGCCTTCTGTGCTCGCCGATCGCCGCAACGGGGCGAGCGTCAGACCGTAGCCGGTGCGAAGGTCAGCAGCTTGCCCATGGCCGCCAGTACCGACGGCTCGACCCGGTAGTACACCCACGTGCCGCGCCGCTCGGAGGTCAGCAACCCGGCTTCCTTGAGCTTCTTCAGGTGGTGGGAGACGGTCGGCTGGGAGACGCCGACATCAGAGATGTCGCACACGCACGCTTCCCCGCCCTCATGGGAAGCCACGGCGGAGAACAAGCGCAGCCGCACCGGGTCGCCTAGCGCCTTGAACATCCGCGCGGCCGTCTCGGCCTCGTCCGCGGTGAAGGGCCGCTCGGTGAGCGGCGGGCAGCACGGCGCCACGGCGCCGGCAGGCTCAGGCTCTATTAGCGGCAGCACCCTCGTATTCGACATGCGTCTATGTTGACACACGTCGAAACCAAGAGGCCAGGGGCGGATGGCTCGGCCCGGCCGCCACAGTTTCCGAGGCTGCCGCCGGTGACCACTCTTCCGATCGCGTGCACTTCTAGGCATCGCGGATTTGATGGATGTCTATGTTGACGTTCGTCTAATCGGGGTGCCATGCTGGCGGCGCAACGCATCGACAAACGTCGAAACAAGCGAGGAGTCGCCGTGAACGCGCCCGTCACCATCGAGCTGCCCGTCGTCGTGATCGGAGCTGGACCTACTGGTCTGGCCGCCGCCGCCCATCTGGTTCAGCGCGGTATCGAGCCGCTGGTGCTGGAAGCCGGTCCGGCCGCCGGTGCGGCTGTGCGCGAGTGGTCGCACGTGCGGCTGTTCTCCACGTGGGGCGAAGTGGTTGACCCCGCCGCAGAAAAGCTCCTCGCCCCCACCGGCTGGAGCAAGCCGGACGCGGGAACCTACCCGTCGGGCGGAGACTGGGCCGACCTCTACCTGAAGCCTCTCGCGGAAGCGCTCGGCGACAAGGTCCGCACCG
This sequence comes from Streptomyces musisoli, assembly GCF_016741855.1. Classification (GTDB taxonomy): domain Bacteria; phylum Actinomycetota; class Actinomycetes; order Streptomycetales; family Streptomycetaceae; genus Streptomyces; species Streptomyces musisoli. The sequence goes on from NZ_JAERRH010000007.1 coordinate 135,133, forward strand.
GCGCCCGGGTGACCGGCGTCTCCCGCACCGGCCGGGACCGGATCGTCGACGCCGACCGCGAAGCACAGCCCTTCGTCGTCCACGTCGAGCACGCCGACGGCCGGGAAGAGCGCCTGTTCGCCCGCGCGGTCATCGACGCCTCCGGCACCTGGACCATCCCGAGCCCCGCCGGCGGCAGCGGCCTTCCCGCCCTCGGGGAGCGAGCGGCCGCCGGGAAGATCACCTACCGCGTCCCCGACCTGAAGGACCCGGCTGTGCGGGCCCGGTACACGGGCAAGCGCACCGCCGTCATCGGCTCCGGAGCCTCCGCGTTCACCGCGCTGGCCTACCTCGCCGACCTGGCCAAGTCTGAGGACGGTGCGGGCACGAAGGCCGTGTGGATCCTGCGCCGTGGCATCTCCGGGTCCACCTTCGGCGGCGGCACCGCCGACCAGCTTCCGGCTCGCGGCGCGCTCGGCCTGGCGGCTAAGGCAGCAATGGACGACGGGCACGCGGACGCGGTCACGGGCTTCCGCACCGAGGTGATCGAGCGCGATGGCGACGGCCGCCTGGTCCTGGTCGCCGAGGACGGCCGTCGACTGGAGCCGGTGGACGAGGTGATCGTGCTGACCGGCTTCCGCCCCGACCTGTCGTTCCTCTCGGAGATCCGCCTCGGCCTGGACGAACGCCTCCAGGCCCCGACCGCGCTCGCTCCGCTGATCGACCCCAACCAGCACTCCTGCGGCACCGTCTACCCACACGGCCACCGGGAGTTGGCCCACCCGGAGCAGGGCGTCTACCTGGTCGGAATGAAGTCCTACGGCCGCGCCCCGACGTTCCTCGCCATGACCGGCTATGAGCAGGTCCGCTCCGTCGTGGCCGCCCTCGCCGGCGACATCGAGTCCGCCGACCGCGTCGAACTGACCCTCCCGGAAACCGGGGTGTGCGGCGGAGCGGGCCTGTTCGATGCCCCCGAGGCAGACCAGACCAGTGGCGGATGCTGCGCCCCGGCACCTCAGCTGATCCAGCTCGGCGCGAGCGCCCCTGCCGAAGAAGCGGCGGCGGGTGGCTGCTGCGGATCGTGAACAGTCTCAACGCCCTGAGACGCGGGGCCGCGACCGGATCGGGGGATCGGTCGCGGCCCCGTGCCGTGCTGCTCGCCCTCTGCCTTACTTGGGTCACCAGCTGGGGCATCGTCGAGACAACGGTCGAGGCGGGTATGCCGGTTGTACGGCGGCTTACGAGGTCGTCTCAGTGGCCTTTGCAGCACCGCTGTATGGCACCAGTAGTCCCTGTAACCTCATCGATCGCTTCAGCTGGGCGGTAGCCACAAGTCGCTGTCACGATCAGATTTCACGTTCGGACGAACCTCGTACGCGGTGTGGCCCCTCGCAACTTGAACCCGCTAGGGTAGAGAAAACAAGGGCCACCTAAGTGGTCGCGGGGAGAACGCTTGGTCTGCTGCCAGACCCTTCCGAGATGTCGGTTGAAGCGCCCCGGGCCTCTTAGGTGGCCCTTCTGCTACGTCACAGACCTTCCTTGGGCCACCACGGCAAAGACGTGAAGGTGGCTTCGTTGCCAAGGATCTTGAAACCGTAGTTGCGGGTCACGCCTCGACCGTTGCGGCGTATCTGGTGACGTATCGCAAGCAAGTGCGCAGGCTCGTAGCCACCATAACCGTCGGGACGTATGGCAGCGCTGAGCATTCCTGCGTACTGGTCAGCGGCCTGGAGGCCATCCCACTTGGCTTGGTCCTCGAAGGTCGGCTGACCGCGGAGTAGGCGCCACGGCACCCACGTCGGGCCTTGCTGCGTCTTGATCTTGAAGTAGTCGCACGTGGTTCGATGGTCGAAGCCCCGCACGTGCCCGAATTTCACGACGATGTCGCGGGCGCCCCCCGGCCAGTCGCCGGCGGCGAGCAACAGTCTTTCCAGGATCATGCCCGCAGCGAAGTTGTAGAAGATCACCTGATCCTGTCTCATCCCAGCGTGTGCGGGGATCGCTGCCTTTTCGACGACCACGTACACGATCTTGACGCCTGGTACCTGCGAGAGGATCTTGGATACGTACTGGCGCCTGGGATAGACCTTGACGTGATCTTTCCAGTGGAGGGCTTTACCGGGCGGCACCCTAAGATCGCGTCGAAGCTGGGACAGGGCCGCGCGCATTACGGCTTCGTGCTCGTCCGCGATCAGGACGGCAGCAAAGGAGAAGTACGGAGATGCTGTAGCGGAGATACCGCGATCGCCAGTCTCATCTACGTATGCCCGAATAAGCTGGCGTGTGGGCATCTCACTCCCTCCACATACGATATGACGTGCCGTTAGTGGAAAGCTACACCACTCACCCGATCTACCACCACTAGATGTGGTGGTCTTTTTTGATCCACCCACTACATCTAGTGGTTGACCTCAAGGTTGGCGGAGCGGCTTTGGGCTGGAGCTGCTTTGGCGCGAGTGATCATGGCCCCGTAAGCTTCCGGCGCGTCGGGCAGTCTGTGGACCTGCCCGGTAAAGCACGACGTTGGGGCCATGATCTTCGAGGCTCGCGCCAAAGTGGCTGCCTAAAGCCGTGGAGTCGACCGCCCCAGCCACGACGTACCCCTTCTCTGGCATCAGGTGGCTGACTGCTCTGTGCGCGGCACGGGCGCCGGCCGGGCTGGAGCGGGGCGGAGACAGGAGCGCAGGCCCGGCCGGGGGCCGGGCCGCGCGCGGTGAGCGGAGCGAGCCGCCTTGAACCTGTGAAGAAGGTTGTTACTCAGCAGGATCTGTGATCCGCCACAGGGGCGCGTCGTACTTCTCCGGACGGCTGCTGATCAGCAGTTGGCGCAGGTCTTCGCGTAGGGAGCCATTGAAGTTCAGTGCCTCGGTGATGCGGCGGAACGTTGTGTGGGTGACTCCGCGGCTTCGGGCCTCGGCCTCGAACTGATCGAGTTGGGTCAGTACAGCCTCGGGGTCGAGCTGCGCCGGTGGCTGGTCCTTGAGCCATGCGGCCTTGTTGCGTTCGTAGTCAATCTCTGAGTATCCGCAGATTTCGCGGCTGTGTGCCTCTACCTCGTCCAGGGTGGCGGTCGTGGTGATGGCACGGGCCAACTCGTTGCGGCTCAGCGCCTCGTCCAGGTCGACCTCGTGGACGGTCGGCCCTTCGTCGGTGAGGTGGGCGGGAAGGCCGGCGTCCCGCATCTCGCACGTGCCGCGTGTGCCGCGGGCTGTCGCCGCGAGCATCCCGGTTGCCTCGGAGGGGTGCCACTCCAGGACCGAGCTGATCGGCTCCACGTCCTTGGCCGTGAAAGTGTGGACAAGAGGGCCGAGCATGCCGCGCACTTCGTCAGAAGGCAGTTCGCCGTCCAAGCCTGGGCCTGCCACCAATAGGCGGATCGGTGCGTTCACTTGGCAGCACGCGGCGAGCGTGACGGCGTCGGCAAGCGGACTCTTGAGCGTCGGCTCATCGCCTCGGGCGAGGATGTCTCCGCCGACGTCAAGGAGATCGATCGTCTCCGGTGAGAAGTGGGTTGCCAACTCTTCGAGTTGGCGGGTGATGCCCTCGACTCCGTGGTGTGGGTCGATCAGCGCGAATGTGTGCGGGAGCTCTGCCGCGAGTCGGGGGAGGGTGGAGCCTGCTGGAGCGATCGGGCGGGCCTCGGCCGGCACTGTCCGGACTGCTGGGGTGAGGTGCTGGAGGCCGGTGAAGTTGTTCGGTCCTCGGGGGCCCGGTACCGGGTCGATCAAGAGGCGGTCCCACGCGTAGGTGAAGATCACCGCCTGGTCCTCGTCGCCGTAGAGGGCGGCGTGAAGCATTGCGGCGGCGACTGCGTCGCCCCCTCCTCCTGCTGCGACGATCAACCGCTTCATGCGGTTCAGCCTACGGGGTCGGGGGTTGACCACTCATCCTATAGTGGCTACTGGCCATAGCCACTTGGCTATGGGAAAGGTGAGGAGGCGGCATGCCGCAGATCGAGGAGGCTCAGCCGAAGTATCTCCAGATCGCGCACTACATCCGTGATCAGATTCTTCGGGGTGACTTGCGGCCGGGGGACGAGGTTCCCTCGGAGAGGCAGTTGGCTGCGAGCTGGAAGGTGTCCCGTCCGACGGCTGCGCGATCGTTGGAGGCGCTGAGTCATCAAGGACTCGTCGAGAAGCGTCAGGGGTCGGGCACGTACGTGCGGAGCCTGGAGGTCAACCGGCGGGCGCGTGAGTTGTACGGGCGGGCTCGGCAGACCGGGAAGATCTACACGCCTGGTGAGTACGCGGTGATCACCTCAGCCGGTTGGATGGAGGCCCCGGATCACGTCGCTGAGGCATTGGGCCTGGTCAAGGACCGCCGGGCCGTGCATCGGCGGCGGGTGACGAACAACCAGGACGGGCCGATCACGCTGTCCACGTCGTGGTTCGCTCCGGATGTCGGCCAGCGTGCGCCGAAGCTCCTGGAGCCGGAGCGCATCCAGGAAGGGACGCTCATGTACGTCGAGAACATGACCGGGCGTCAGGGCAGCTATGCCGAAGATCGCATGTGTGCTCGCGATGCGACGGAGGAGGAGGCTGCGGATCTTCAACTGCCATCCACGTCCGCCGTACTGATCGTTCATCATGTCGTCTTCGACCTCCAGGACCGGCCGTTGGAGTTCGCCGAAGCCACGTACCCGCCGCATCGCTGGGCGTTCGAGCAGGGCTATCCGCTCACCTGATGGCCTGGCGGTTGTGCCGAATCGCTTGCACAGCCCAAGTGGCTAATGCCACTATCCAGGAAGTGGCTAAGGCCACTTGATTCGGAAGGGGGCACGGGGTGACGAGTCAGCGGCCGGACCAGGGCGCGCGTGCAACTTGCCGGGGATGTCGGGGGCGCGGCTGGAAGCGCGTCGGCTCCCGTACGGCTCTGGCGCTCTCGACGGCCAATGACCGCGTCCGTGCCACGTCGAAACGACGCTGCCTCGACTGCGACGGCAGCGGCAAGGAGTGAGTGCGGATGGCCTACTCGATCGACCGCTATCCCTCTGCGGACTCGCCGCGACTCGGCGCCATGACCCTGCACCCCGTCGCGGAGTCCGTCCCTCGGGCCCGGCGATGGTTCCGGAAGTTCATCGCCCCGTACAACCCGGCCTGCTCGATCGACGACTGCGCGTTGATGATCTCGGAGCTGGTGACTAACGCCATTCTCTACGGGCGGGCTGATGAGAGCTGGGTGGTGCGCGTTGCGTGGTATCGCGTGGAGACGTCACTTCGGGTGGAGGTACACAATCCGGGATTCCCGGCGAGTGTGCGCATGCGGAAGCCGGACGCCAGCGATGCCCACGGGCGCGGGCTGCTCCTCGTCGACTCCATCGCCGACTCGTGGCACTCCGGTCCCAGCCGCTTCGGCGGGACGGTTGTCTCGTTCACCATGGCCGACGCATGGTCGCCTGATGAGGTCTTCGGGCCCGTTCTGTTCTGACGGCGCAGTTGTCGCTAGTCTGGTTGACCAGTTGACTTGGCCAATCTCGACAGGCGGCGGCGTTCATGGCGTATGAAGTGGAGGCACCGAAGTACGTACGCCTCGCGCAGACGATTCAGCGCCGCATCGAGGACGGCACCTATCCGCCTGGCACTCGGGTGCCCAGTGAGAACCAACTGGTGCAGTCCTTCGGAATGTCCCGCCCGACCGTCGTGCGGGCCCTGGAACTGCTCAAGCGGGACGGCTGGCTGGAGTCTCGGCAGGGGTACGGCACGATCGTCCGGGGCCGTCCTGAAGTCGTTGAGCAACAGGACCGGCGGGGGCGAGCGGTCCTGAATCGCGACGAGTCGCGGTCCTCCGGGCGCCTGGTCGAAGTTGCTGAGATGCCTGTTCCCGCGCGGATCGCCTCCGCGCTAGGGCTCCCGAAGCGAGCCAAGGTCCTCATGCGCCGTTTCCTTGCGGAGGAGGAGGGTGAAGCGGTCGAGTTGGTCTCGACGTACTTCCCCGCCGGCCTGGTCGAGGGGACCGAGTTGGCGAGCACTGATGCCCTGAGCGGCAGTGTGCGCAAGCATGTGGAGGCTCGGAAAAAGGTCCGCTATGACCACGTGACGGAACGGGTCTCGGCTCGACTGCCTGAGAGTGGTGAAGCCGAGCTTCTGGGCTTGCCTGACGGTGTGCCCGTGCTCAGCATCCTGGTCATCGCGTGCGATGCGTCCGGACAGGCGCTGCAAGTCTCTGATGTGCTGCTTCCGGCCGACCGTCAGGAACTCGAAGACACCTATCGCTTGAACTGACGCCTGATCCAGGCGAGTTCGCCCCTAACTCCCTTGACAAGTCAACCTGCCATCTCTAGCTTCGAACTTGCTAAGTCAACTTGTCAGGTGGCGGGTTGATCGACTCGAAGGAGAAATCTCTGTGCGTGTGATCCGCGTTGACGCCTCGACCGCCACGATCCTGCTCACCGAAGCGCCGGCGCCGAAGGTGCGTGACCGGCAGACCGGTGAGATCGCCAAGGATGCCGTGAGCGGTGAGGCACTGATGACGGTCGGCGTCGTCTTCATCGACGAAGGCGAGTCGTCCCTGATCCAGGTCACCATCCCCGAGAGCGGGGTGACCGACGGGCTGACGGTCGGCGCTCCTGTCTCGCTGCCGGGGCTCGTCGCCCGGCCGTGGGAGAGCGTGTTCAACGGCCAGCAGCGGCACGGCATCGCCTACCGGGCCACCGCCGTGGCTCCGGGTGCCTTCCCGATGGCGCAGGCGGGCTGATCGCCGTGACCGACCTGGTGACGCTGGCCGAGTGGGGTGCGCCGCTTGCTGCGATAGGCGGCGGCGCGCTCTACGCCCGGCACGCCCACCCTGCGGCGTACTGGTCCACGGTCGGGCTGCCGATCTCGGTGGCCCGGCTGCTGGCCTCGTACTCCTCGACCATGGACGCGTGTGGCCTGACGGTCCCGCCGTCCCGGTTGCGGGCGCTGGCCGTCAAGGCGACCACTCGGCGGGAGGTCCGGCCCGTACCGCCTCGGCGGGGCGTGATCCGGCCTACCTCGACCGGTCTGCGGCTCCGGCTGCGGCTGGCTCCGGGACAGGAACCTGCGGATGTGGCGGCCTCGGCCGAACGGCTGTGGCACGCCTGGGGTGTTCACGCCGTGTACGTGCGGGACGTGAAGCCTGGAGTCGTGGAACTGCGGCTCGTCGGCTTCGACGTCCTGCGGAACGTGCGGATGCCTCGTCGGGCCGTCCCCGGACCGCTTCGGGTGCCGGTGGCTCTGCGCGAGGATGCGACGGCGTTCGTACGGGACTACCGGGCCGTACCGCATGAACTGGTTCTCGGCGCCACGTTGTCGGGCAAGTCCATGTTCCTGCGGAACCTGCTCGCCGGGCTGGCTGCCCAGCCGGTTGTCCTCGTCGGGATCGACTGCAAGCGGGGCGTGGAGCTGGCGCCGTTCGCTGCCCGGCTCTCCGCCCTGGCCACCGACCCGGTACAGGCGGCCGAGCTGTTGCCCGTGCTGGTGAAGGAAATGGAGGAGCGCTACGACCTGATCAAGGCGCGGCAGGGCATCGCCCCCGGTACTCCGGATGAGTTGATCACCTCGGACATCTGGGGCCTGCCCGACGACGAACGCCCGACTCCCATCGTGCTGTTCATCGACGAGGTGGCGGAACTCTTCCTTGTCGCCACAAAGAAGGAGGAGGAACGGCGGGACGAGATGGTCACCCAGCTCATCCGGCTCGCTCAGCTCGGCCGTGCGGCCGGCATCTATCTGGAGGTGTGCGGGCAGCGCTTCGGCGCCGAGCTGGGCAAGGGCGCCACCATGCTCCGGGCGCAGCTGACCGGCCGTGTTTGCCACCGCGTCAACGATGAAGCCTCCGCCAAGATGGCGCTCGGTGACATCGCCCCCGAAGCGGTCTTCGCAGCCTGTGCCATCGCACCCGAGCTGCCCGGCCTCGCCGTCGTCGGCGACACGTCCGGTGGCTGGTCCCGCATCCGCACGCCTCACCTGTCCCTCGCCGAAGCGGCGGCCATCTGCCGTGAGGCGGCCCACCTCGCACCCGACGTGCCCGCCCTCGCGCCCTTCCGCCCCTACGTCCCTCCCGCGCTGGTGGAGGCCTCCGGGCCGGTAGCCGCTCCTCGCCCCGTCGCCGAGTAGCCGCACCCGTTCCCACGGTCGGCGCGACCGTCCCGCGCCATGTCCCTACCCCACCCATGCCCGAAACCGGAAGGAGTCGCGCCGTGCGTGCCCTGCCCGTCCGTGTGGACGCCGTACTCGTCCAGGCGCTCATCGCCGCCGCGCTGTCCTTCGCCCACCTGCATGACCTTGCCTTCGCCGCCGGACAGGACGGCTGGAAGGCGTGGGCCTACCCGGTCTCCGTCGACCTGCTGATGGTGGCGGCCTGGCGGCGACTCCGCTCGGGGGAGTCGAAAGCGGCCGGGTGGTGGTGGTTCCTCGTCGCGCTGGCGGCCTCACTCGGCGCCAACGTCGCCACCGCCGGACTGCTCGACCTGGACGACGTTCCCGCCTGGCTGCGCATCCTCGTCGCCGGCTGGCCCGCGGTCGCCTTCCTCGGCGGCACGCTCCTCGCCCACGGCGCACCCCAGACATCCCACGCCGCGACCGACACCGAACCGCCCTCGACGATCACGGACTCGGCACCGCAACCGCCCGCAAGAGAGACAGAGGTGGAGCCGCCCGTAGCGGTGGCCGAGCTTCCGTCCGTCGAAGTCGTGTCGGCTCAACCCTCGTCCGCTCCCGTGCCGTCCGCTGCCGTACCGCCTGCCCTCGTCGCCCTCGCCCGCAAGGTCGCCGACGAGCACCACGCCCGGACCGGTACCCCCATAGACACTCCAACCCTTCGCGCCCGGCTCGGCGTCCCTTTGCCGCTGGCCGAAGCAATCGCCGATCAACTCACCTGATCTCGGAGGACTTTCCACCTTGCGACCGTCCACGCTCCGCGCACTCAAGCGTGCCGCCGAGCTGACCCGACAGAACCGCCTCACCGAAGCCGTGCTCATCGCCGAACCCGTGATCCTCGCCGCCGACAGCTACGAGGGCGACGAGATCTTGCGCTGGCTCGCCGACCACGTCACCGACTTCACCGGCGAGACCGGCGACGACCAGAAGGAGAACCCCTGATGCCCGCCAACCGCCGCTTCCGCAACCTCGTCCGCATCGGTCCCGTCCAGGTCGGCACGTACTACGACGGCCGGGGCCGTGAGAAGCACACCGCCGCCTGCACGGCTCCGCGCTGCGGCTTCTCGACCGACTACGACAGCCGGGCCGCCGCCGAGCTGGCCGCGCGCACCCACTGCTGCGCCGTCCGCTGATCCGAGACGACACCCGAGGAGATCCCGTGACCGTCTCGCTGCCGCTCGTCTTCGTCCTGGGCGTCATCGCCTGGGCCGCGATCAAGTTCCTCGGCATCCGCCTGTGGGTCGCCGTCGTGATCGCCCTGTTCGGCTTCTGGCTCTCGCACACCGTCCTCGCCCCGGCCATCGAGTCCGGCACCCGCTCCGGGGTCGACGTCGTCAACGGCAACCGCGACTGAGCCAACGACCGCAAGCAACCGCAAAGGAGACCCGCCGTGTTCCGTCCCAAGATGCCCGACACTCCGCACGTCCCGAGCATCACCATGCACATCCCGCAGGAGCACGCCCCGGTTCCGGCTCACTCTGCCGGTCGCCCGGTCGCCCCGTTCGTGGGCGTCGGGGTCGGAGCGGTCGCCGCCGTGGTCGTCGTGGGCGTCGTCCTCACCGCGCTCCTGGCGGCGGTCACCGTGTCGGCCATCTCCGTGGCCATCGCCGCCGTCGTCCTGCGCTCCCTCGTCAACAGCGCGCCCAAGCGCTGACCGGCCGCCGGGGCGGCAACAAGCCGCCAAGCATCCCGCCGCCCCGGGGCCGTCCCTCCCAACCGCCGAAACAGCCGAAAGGAACACCCATCATCACCCGGCAGACTCCGCCACCGCTGGCGGAACTCTCCATGCTCGCCTCACTCGGCACCCTGCCCGAACTGGCCCGCCAATTCTCCGGCCTGGGCGGCTGCACCCACCCGGTACGCCTCGACGGCCACCGCACCGAGTACGCCGTCGACACCACGACCGGTGAGGTCGGGCGCGTGCTGCACCACCTCGACTCGACCACCCTCCCCGCCGGAAACCTCCTCGTCCGCTGCAACAACCGCCGTGCCACCCGCTGCCCGGCCTGCGCCGAGGTCTACCGCCGCGACACCTACCACCTGATCACCGCCGGACTCCGCGGCGGCAAGGGCACCCCCGAGCAGGTCGGCACGCACCCACGCGTCTTCGCCACGTTCACCGCGCCGAGCTTCGGCCCGGTCCACAACCGCCCCTCCAGCGGACGGCCCTGCCGCTGCGGTGCCCGGCACGACGACACGGACTCGGCCCTCGGCACGCCCCTCGACCCGGACACGTACGACTACGAAGCGGCCGTGCTCTGGAACGCGCAGGCCGGGGCCCTCTGGCGCCGGTTCTCCATCTACCTCCGCCGTGAGGTCGCCAAGCGCGCCGGCCTCACGCAACGGGCCTTCCGCGACCACGCCCGCATCTCCTTCGCCAAGGTCGCCGAGTACCAGAAGCGCGGCGCCGTCCACTTCCACGCGGTCATCCGCCTCGACGGCCCCGAGGGAGGCGAGACCTCGCCCCCGGCCTGGGCCACGGCTGAGCTGCTGGGTGACGCGATCCGTGCCGCTGCCACCGCCGCCCGTGTCCACGGCCCGACCGTCGACGGCCGGGCACACTCCTTCGCCTTCGGCCGTCAGCTCGACGTCCGCCCGATCCGCTCGTCCGACTTCGACGGCGGCCAGGAGCTGACCGAGCGGGCTGTAGCCGCGTACATCGCCAAGTACGCCACCAAGGGCGCCGAGACCGCGACGGGCACCCTCGACCGGCCGATCCGCTTCCTCGCCGAGCTGGCCGGGGCCCGGATCACCGACCACGCCCGCCGCCTCATCCGAACCGCCTGGACCCTCGGCGCACGTCCCGAGCTGGCCGACCTCCGCCTACGAGCCTGGGCGCACATGCTCGGCTTCCGCGGCCACTTCTCCACCAAATCCCGCCGCTACTCCACCACCCTCGGCGCACTCCGCGACGCCCGCGCCGAATGGCGCCGCGCCCAAGCTGCCTCGCCCGCACCCCAGGACGGCGAAACCACGCTCGTCCTCGCGCACTGGGTCTTCGCCGGAACGGGCCTCAGCGCGGGCGAAACCTGGCTGGCCGCATCCCTCGAACCTGCTCCCGGAACGGAAGGAGAGCCGACCACATGAACGAGCGCTACCTGTCCGTGGACCAGGTGGCCGAGCTGCTGGGCACGACTGCGCGCTTCCCCCGGCGGCTGATCGAGGAGCGGCGCATCCGGTACGTCAAGGTCGGCCGGCACGTCCGCATTCCTGAGAGTGCACTTCGCGAATACCTCGCCTCGCGCACTGTGGAGCCGCTGCGTCGGCCTCGTTCCCGCTTCGGGAGGGCTGCTGCCTGATGGCCAACAGCAAGGGCAGGCGCCGTCGTTTCGGCGCGATCAGACGGCTTCCTTCGGGCCGGTACCAGGCTCGCTATCCGGGCCCTGACGGCGTGATGCGTCCGGCTCCCGTCACCTTCGAGACCACGGCCGACGCCGACGACTGGCTTGCCGAGAAACAGACGGAGATCCGCCGGGGGGAGTGGCGCGACCCCGAGGCAGGTGCGGTGAGCTTCCGGGCCTACGCAGACAAGTGGGTCGATGAACGGGAGCTCGCGCCGCTCACCCGCGACCTGTACCGATACCTCCTCGACAAGCACCTGTTCGCCTTCGCCGAGTCGGACTTGGACGAGATCACCGCTCCGCGTGTCCGCGAGTGGCGGGCCGATCGGCTGCGGACCACGAACGCCAAGACGATGACTGCCAAGGCGTACCGGCTCCTCAAGGCCATTATGGAGACGGCCGTGGACGACGAGCTGATCACGCGCAACCCGTGCCGGATCAAGGGAGCGGGGAAGGAGAAGGCGGCTGAGCGGCGTATCGCGACCGTCGCCCAGGTGGATGCCCTCGCCGAAGCGGTGGGGATGCGGTGGCGGCTCATGGTCTACCTGGGCGCGTACGGCCCGATGCGGCCGGAAGAGCTGGCCGGCCTCCGCCGCCGAGACGTCGACCTCGACAACCTTCGCGTCCGCGTCCGCCTCGCCGAGCCGGAGCGGATGAACGGGCGGCGCGTCCAGGGCGACACCAAGTCGGAGGCGGGCACCCGGACTGTGATTCTTCCCGCGTTCCTCCGCCGGGAGCTCTGCTGGCATCTGGAGAGCTACGCCGAGCCGGGCCCCGATGGGCTGATCTTCGTAGGGGAGAAGGGCGCTCCGTTCCGGCGCAGCACCTTCGGGCGGAAGTGGCGGCGGGCGCGGGAGGTCGTGGGGATGCCCGAGGGTTTCCGGTTCTACGACCTTCGGCACACCGGGCACACGCTGTCCACGCGCTCCGGTGCCACGCTCAAAGACACCATGGTGCGTGCCGGGCAGTCCTCGGAGAAGGCGGCGCTGATCTATCAGCACTCCGACGACGAGCGGCAGGAGGAGGTGGCCGCCGGGCTGGATGCGACGGTGCGGAAGGCTCGGGCTGCGGTCAGGGAGACCCAGCGCGACAAGGGGCCCGACAAGCCTTCTGGCACGAATCTGGCACGCGGCGAGTGATCGCACCGGACAGCAAAACGGCCCAGGTCTTTGACCTGGGCCTTCTTCGTGGAGCGGGTGACGAGAATCGAACTCGCGCTCTCAGCTTGGGAAGCTGATGTTCTACCATTAAACTACACCCGCGTAAGTACGGACATGGTCTCGATGAACCCCGTGTCCGGACGCTCGCTCACTTTACATCATCGCAGACCCCTGGTGCTCGAATCCCGGGGGTTTGAGTCTGTCTCAGGGTGGGATCCGGCTGCGGGCGGCTCGAGTTGGGGCGTACCGTGGAGGCGCTGTGGAGGCCGGAGTGCCGCCTGGAGAGTCGTCTCTTTGATCCCGTAATGTGGCTTTTGTCGTCCGGGCAGAATCGCCGGACGAGGCTCTTGGGGAAGGGACTTGAGGGACTTGATGGAACGCACCGTCGTCCGCTGCGCGGACGGGCACGTCTTCAGCACCGCTTCGTTCCCGATGCAGAAGGCCGAGCGGCTCGGCCCCGGCCGGCTCGTGCGGTGTCCGCGATGCGCCCGGCTCCGCAGTGCGGTGCCCGTGGTCATGGAGAAGCGGTAGCAGCGGTACGAGCGGTAGGCGGTACCGAGCGGTGCGAGCGGAAACCGGCACCGGGCGGTACGGCGGCAAACGGGAAGGTCAGGGACCGGCTGTAGTCGGAGTGTGACAGCGGGCGCGCGGAGCCGTCGTGATTGCCACGGCTCCGCGCGCCTTGCGTATCCTCGCTACGTGCTTCTCTCAGACAAGGACATCCGGGCCGAGATCGACGCCGGGCGGGTGCGGATCGATCCCTACGACGAATCCATGGTGCAGCCGTCGAGCATCGACGTACGGTTGGACCGGTATTTCCGGGTGTTCGAGAATCACCGGTACCCCCACATCGACCCCTCCGTCGAGCAGGCCGATCTGACCCGCCTGGTCGAACCCGAGGGCGATGAGCCGTTCATCCTGCATCCCGGGGAGTTCGTGCTGGCCTCCACCTACGAGGTCATCACCCTGCCCGACGATCTCGCCTCGCGGCTCGAGGGAAAGAGCTCGCTCGGCCGGCTGGGTCTGGTCACGCACTCCACCGCCGGTTTCATCGACCCCGGGTTCAGCGGTCACGTCACGCTCGAGCTGTCCAACCTCGCCACGCTCCCCATCAAGCTGTGGCCGGGGATGAAGATCGGTCAGCTGTGCATGTTCCGGCTGTCCTCGCCCGCCGAGCACCCCTACGGCAGCGAGCGGTACGGCTCCCGGTACCAGGGGCAGCGCGGGCCGACCGCCTCGCGGTCCTATCTCAATTTCCATCGGACCCAGGTGTGAGGGCTACGACGACATGACCGACGCAGACGTGCGGGAGAACCTGACCTACGAACGGTTCGGGTCCGCCATCCGGGAGCTGGCGCAGACGATCGCCGACGACGGGTACGAGCCCGACATCGTGCTGAGCATCGCGCGTGGCGGGGTGTTCGTCGCCGGCGGGCTCGCCTACGCCCTCGACTGCAAGAACATCCACCTGGTGAACGTGGAGTTCTACACCGGCGTGGGCACCACCCTGGAAATGCCGGTCATGCTCGCGCCCGTGCCGAACGTGATCGACTTCTCCGACAAGAAGGTGCTGATCACCGACGACGTCGCGGACACCGGCAAGACCCTGAAGCTGGTCCGCGACTTCTGCCTCGACACCGTCGCCGAGGTGCGCTCCGCGGTGATCTACGAGAAGTCGCACTCGCTCGTGAAGTGCGAGTACGTGTGGAAGCGCACCGATGACTGGATCAACTTCCCGTGGAGCGTCGAGCCGCCCGTGGTGAAGCGTGAGGGACAGGTCCTCGACGCGTAGCGAACCGTCCACGCCAGGCACGCCCGGCAGGCCGTCCACGCCCGGCAGGCCGTCCACGCCCGGCCCGGGGCGTCGTACACCGAGGGCCCTCGGCATGTTGCCGAGGGCCCTGTCGCATCCGGTGGCCGGCGACCGCTAGAACGTGCCCAGCTTCACTATCGACAGCAGCGCGACCAGCTGGATCGCCGACGCGCCCAGCGCCTTCGGCCAGGGCAGGTCGTGGGAGCGGGAGACCATCAGGGTCAGCAGGGCGCCCGCGCCGATCCAGGTGGCCCAGCCGAGGACCTGGACGAAGCCGGCGTCGCCGCCGAAGAACATGGCGAAGACCAGGCGGGGCGTGTCCGTGAGGGCCGCGATCAGCATGGACAGGCCCACCGTGGGCTGCCAGGCGCCGTCACCGCCCAGCTGGCGGGCCAGGGTGTGCGTGACCACGCCCAGGACGAACAGGCCCACCACCATCGCGACGGCCGCCAGCAGCACCATCGGCACCGTGGTGGAGAACGAGGAGTCGATCGCGTCCTTGCGGGCGTCGTCGAAGCCGAACACGGCCAGCAGGCCGTACAGGAAGGTCACGATGAGCGCGGGGGCCCACATCGTGTAGTCCCGCATGCGCAGGAACGTCTGGTCGGGGGCGAAGACGACCCCCTTGAGCAGTGCCTTCCAGTGCAGGGGAGGACCGACCGGGCCGGCGGGCGCGGCGGCCGAGCCGGCGTGGTAGGTCGAGCCCTGGGTGTAGCCGGCGGCCTCGTCGACCGAGAACGCCTGGGTGTGGCCCGGGTTGTTGGCCGCGTACGGGTCGTGCGGGGCGTGCCCGGGCTGCGCGTAGCCGCCGTCGCCGAAGTACTCCGGTCCGTCGTCGGCCGGCCCCGGGTAGCCGTACTGCTGCCCCTGCTGCGGGTACGACGGCTGTGGCGCCGACGGGTAGCCGTAAGACGGGCCCGAGGGGCCCGGCCGCCCGTACGACGGCTGTCCGTGAGACGGACCCCTGGGCTGAGCGGGGCGTTGCCCGCGTCCGCGCGACGGTCCCTGGGGAGCCTGCTGTCCTTGGGGGGTGCGGTTGTCCCGGCCCCCGCGTCCGATCCTGAATCCAGCCACGTCATCGAACGTACCTGGTCCCGGCGGCCGACGGGCCGGGCCCGGCGCTCAGGGCCCGGCTTTGCGGCCGACCTGTGACATCCCCTAAGGGACCGTCAGGCCGCGGTACCAGGGGACCGTCGGGGACCGCTCAGGGTTCCCCGGGAGTTTCGCGGAGCACCGCCCGAGCCCGGGGGAGCAGGACCGTGCGCCGGAGGCGGTGTTCAGGCGGGCGAGGCATGGCGGGGCATCCGCAGAAGGTGAGGTGCGGCCGCCCCGGGCCGGCCCGCGCTGCACGGCCGGTCGGCGGGGCTCGGGGGTCCGTCCTCCCCGGTGAGCCGCAGCGCCCACAGCGCCACCACCCGCGCCGCCGCGCACCCGGCGGCCACGCCGCCCCACACCAACGGTCAAGGGCCGTACGGCCGGCGTCTGGCTGCTGGTGGCGCTCGCCTCCGGCGCCATGTTCGGTTGCCTGATGAGCATGCCTGGCGCCCGATCCTGCTCGGGCAGGAGGCGAACGCGGTGTCCCTGCTGTTCGCCGGGGGCGGCTTCGTACTCGTCCTGTTGGTGTACGCCGTCACGACCGGCTTCTGAGAACGGTCGGGGGCATGGTCCAGGATGGGTCCATGAGCGTAGTGAAGATCAACGTGCTGACCGTGCCCGCCGAGCAGCGGGAGGTGCTGGAGAAGCGGTTCGCCTCGCGGGCCCACGCGGTGGAGAACTCCGACGGCTTCGAGTGGTTCGAGCTGCTGCGGCCCGTCGAGGGCACCGACACCTACCTCGTCTACACGCGCTGGCGTGACGAGGAGTCCTTCCAGGCGTGGATGGAGGGGCCGATGAAGTCCGCGCACCAGGGCGGCGGCGAGGGCGGCGAGCGTCCGAAGCCGGCGGCCTCCGGCTCCACCCTGTGGTCCTTCGAGGTAGTCCAGCAGGCATCCCCGAAAACCCCTTAACCCACCCCCACCCCCACCCCCACCCCCACCCCCACCCCCACCCCCCGCGGCCCGGCGGCCGCGGGGGGACTGATCGGCAGATCGGTTCCACACCCAAGGAACGGCGGATCGGGCCGGCCTGCGGGTTTACGGAGAACGGCCTCCATCGCGGTGGAACGGATCCGCCGATCACGCCGTGCATACGACGGCGCCCCCTGCCTGTGCGGGGCAGGGGGCGCCGTCGGGGTTTTCAGTGGTCGGTCACTTCACCGGTTCCGGTTCCGGCTCGCTCTCGGTCTCGGGCTCGCCCGCCGGGTCGACCGGCGTCCTGACCGAGTCCAGCAGGAGCTGGGCGACGTCCACGACCTGGATGGACTCCTTGGCCTTGCCGTCGTTCTTCTTGCCGTTCACGGAGTCCGTGAGCATGACGAGGCAGAACGGGCAGGCGGTGGAGACGATGTCCGGGTTGAGGGAGAGGGCCTCGTCGACGCGCTCGTTGTTGATGCGCTTGCCGATCCGCTCCTCCATCCACATCCGGGCGCCGCCGGCGCCGCAGCAGAAGCCGCGCTCCTTGTGGCGGTGCATCTCCTCGTTGCGCAGGCCGGGGACCTTGCCGATGATCTCGCGCGGGGGCGTGTAGATCTTGTTGTGGCGGCCCAGGTAGCACGGGTCGTGGTAGGTGATGATGCCCTCGACCGGGGTCACCGGGATCAGCTTGCCCTCGTCCACCAGGTGCTGGAGCAGCTGGGTGTGGTGGATGACCTCGTAGTCGCCGCCGAGCTGCGGGTACTCGTTGCCGAGCGTGTTGAGGCAGTGCGGGCAGGTGGCGACGATCTTCTTGGCCGACTTCGGCTTCTTCGACTCCGCGGTGACCTTGCCCTCGTCGTCCAGCTCCTCGCCGAACGCCGTGTTCAGGGCCATCACGTTCTCCATGCCGAGCTCCTGGAACAGGGGCTCGTTGCCGAGGCGGCGGGCGGAGTCACCGGTGCACTTCTCGTCGCCGCCCATGATCGCGAACTTGACGCCCGCGATGTGCAGCAGCTCGGCGAAGGCCTTGGTCGTCTTCTTGGCGCGATCCTCCAGGGCGCCGGCGCAGCCGACCCAGTAGAGGTACTCGACCTCGGTGAGGTCCTCGATGTCCTTGCCGACGACCGGGACCTCGAAGTCGACCTCCTTGGTCCACTCCAGGCGCTGCTTCTTCGCCAGGCCCCAGGGGTTGCCCTTCTTCTCCAGGTTCTTGAGCATCGTGCCCGCCTCGGACGGGAACGCGGACTCGATCATCACCTGGTAGCGGCGCATGTCGACGATGTGGTCGACGTGCTCGATGTCCACCGGGCACTGCTCGACGCAGGCGCCGCAGGTGGTGCAGGACCACAGGACGTCCGGGTCGATGACGCCGTTCTCCTCGGCGGTGCCGATCAGCGGACGCTCGGCCTCGGCGAGGGCGGCGGCCGGAACGCCGGCCAGCTGCTCCTCGGACGCCTTCTCCTCGCCCTCCACGGTCTTGCCGCCACCCGCGAGCAGGTAGGGCGCCTTGGCGTGGGCGTTGTCGCGCAGCGACATGATCAGCAGCTTCGGGGACAGCGGCTTGCCGGTGTTCCAGGCGGGGCACTGCGACTGGCAGCGGCCGCACTCGGTGCAGGTGGAGAAGTCCAGCAGGCCCTTCCAGGAGAACTGCTCGACCTGGGAGACGCCGAAGACGTCGTCGTCACCGGGGTCGGTGAAGTCGATCGGCTTGCCGCCGGAGGTCATCGGCAGCAGCGCGCCGAGGGAGGTCTCACCGGTGGCGTTGCGCTTGAACCAGATGTTCGGGAACGCCAGGAACCGGTGCCAGGCCACGCCCATGTCGGTCTTCAGGGCGACCGTGATCATCCAGATGAAGGAGGTCGCGATCTTCAGGCCGGCGAAGAAGTAGGTGAGGTTCTGGAGCGTGGAGACGTCCAGGTCCCGCAGCCAGGCGACGACCGGGTACGAGATGAAGAAGGAGGCCTCGTAGCCGTCCACGTGGTGCTGGGCGCCTTCGAGGGCGTGCAGCATGAAGATGCAGACGCCGACGATGAGGATGACGGCCTCGACGAAGTACGCCTGGCCGAAGTTGGAGCCGGCGAAGCGGGACTTGCGGCCCGGCTTGTCCGGCTTGCTCAGCTGGCGGATGACGATCAGGACGAGGATGCCGAGGGCCGTCATCGTGCCGAGGAACTCGACGAAGACGTTGTACGGCGCCCAGTCACCGATGATCGGCAGGAGCCAGTCCGCCTGGAACAGCTGCCCGATGGCGTTGACGATCGTCAGCAGCAGGGAGAAGAAGCCCACCGCCACGAACCAGTGCGCCACGCCGACGATGCCCCAGCGGTTCATCCGGGTGTGGCCGAGGAACTCCTTGGCCACGGTGATGGTGCGCTGTGCGGGATCGTCGGTCCGCGTACCGGCGGGCACCGGCTGGCCCAGCCGCATGAAGTTGTAGATCTGCAGGAGGGCGCGGCCGAACAGTGCCACGCCGACCACGATCAGGACCAGCGACACGATGATCGCGGCGAGTTGCATTGGGGCTCCTGAGGCGGCCTCGGTCTGAACGAGCTGTCTGAACTGATCGACGTTACTAAGCGGTAACTTATGTAGTCCGTCTGAGAGTACCCCTATCTTCCGTCGAGATGCAGCAGAGCGCGGGGTGATATGGGTCGCCGCCAGGCAATCGGATCGTGTTATTCATACCGAATTGCTAATTTCGCCCCTACCTTAGAGCCGTGCTCTACGGGATCGCCGCCGCCACCGCCGCCCTGCTACTCGCCGCCGTGCTCGCGGCGGTTTTCCGGGCGCCCGCCCTGAGGGCCGGCATCCTCGACCGCCGCTGGCAGCGGCCCCTGCCGCTCCTCGGCGGGCTCGCCGTCGTGGCCGTCACCTGCCTGGTCGCCGGGGTGGGGGAGTGGAGCCGGGTCGCCCCGCTCGGTGAGGGGGTCGGCGACCTGCTGACGGCGGCGGCAGCGGTCGCCGGGCTCGGTCTGGTGGCCGACGTGTGGCGGCTGCGCACGCGCGTGCTCGTCGCCGGCACGGTCGTGGCGGCCGCCTGGGTGGTGCCGTACGACGAGACGGGCGTGCCGGGCGGGATGCTGGCGGTCGGCTGGATCGTCCTCGCCTCGCTCGCCTTCAAGGGGCTCGACCATGCCGACGGCCTGGCCGGCACGGTCGGGGTGGTCACCGCCTTCGGGGTGGGCGCGTGCGCCGCGGCGGAGGTGATGGACGGGCTGGCCGTGCTGCTGAGCGTGGTCGCCGCCGCCCTCACCGGTTTCCTGATGCACAACTGGCATCCGGCGCGGATCGGCCTCGGCGCCTGCGGCTCCCTGTTCACGGGGTTCCTGCTGTCCTCCGCCGTCGTCTTCACGCGCGCGGGGTACGAACTCGGGCCGAGCGTGGCGGTGGTCTTCTGCCTCAGCGCCGTCGCCGTCGCGGACGCGCTGCTCGTGGTCCTCGCCCGGACGGTGGCCCGGCGTCCGCTGCTCCGGCGCGGCCCGGACCATCTCGCGCACCGGCTGCGGAGGCTCGGGCTCACTCCGCAGGGGTCGGTCGTGCTGCTGGGGGCCGCTTCCTTCTCCTCGGTGCTCGTGGGGGTACTGGTGCACGCGGGATGGACCGGAAGCAGGGCCGCGCTCTGGGTGGCCGGCGGGGCGGTCCTCGTCGTTCTGGTGCTCGTACTCCTTCGGAGTCCTGCCCAGCCGCCCCGGCCTACGACATCTACGCAGGTCAGCGGGCGGTTGCGTGTAAGGAACGGATAAGAGTTGAGCCTTGCTGACTCAGGTCTGTTGACCCCGAGAATCTCCTCGTGCACACTTGAGCCTGTTCCACTCAAGTCAGCTGGAGGAATCAACCATGGCAC
This sequence comes from Streptomyces musisoli, assembly GCF_016741855.1. Lineage (GTDB taxonomy): Bacteria > Actinomycetota > Actinomycetes > Streptomycetales > Streptomycetaceae > Streptomyces > Streptomyces musisoli. The sequence continues at coordinate 155,399 of NZ_JAERRH010000007.1, forward strand.
GTGCGGTCGGCATCGACCTGGGCACGACTAACTCCGTCGTCAGCGTTCTGGAAGGCGGCGAGCCCACCGTCATCACCAACGCCGAGGGCGCCAGGACCACGCCGTCCGTCGTCGCCTTCGCCAAGAACGGTGAGGTGCTCGTCGGCGAGGTCGCCAAGCGCCAGGCGGTCACGAACGTGGACCGGACCATCCGCTCGGTCAAGCGCCACATGGGCACCGACTGGAAGATCGAGCTGGACGGGAAGCCCTTCAACCCGCAGCAGATCTCCGCGTTCATCCTGCAGAAGCTCAAGCGGGACGCCGAGGCCTACCTGGGCGAGAAGGTGACCGACGCGGTCATCACCGTCCCGGCCTACTTCAACGACTCGGAGCGTCAGGCGACCAAGGAGGCCGGCGAGATCGCCGGTCTGAACGTCCTGCGCATCGTCAACGAGCCGACCGCCGCCGCGCTGGCGTACGGCCTCGACAAGGACGACCAGACGATCCTCGTCTTCGACCTCGGTGGCGGCACCTTCGACGTCTCGCTGCTGGAGATCGGCGACGGCGTCGTCGAGGTGAAGGCCACCAACGGCGACAACCACCTCGGTGGTGACGACTGGGACCAGCGCGTCGTCGACTACCTGGTCAAGCAGTTCCAGTCCGGTCACGGCGTGGACCTGTCCAAGGACAAGATGGCCCTCCAGCGCCTCCGTGAGGCCGCCGAGAAGGCCAAGATCGAGCTGTCCTCCTCCACCGAGACCTCGATCAACCTGCCCTACATCACGGCCTCCGCCGAGGGCCCGCTGCACCTGGACGAGAAGCTCACCCGGGCGCAGTTCCAGCAGCTGACGGCCGACCTGCTGGAGCGCTGCAAGACGCCGTTCCACAACGTCATCAAGGACGCCGGCATCGCCCTGGGCGAGATCGACCACGTCGTCCTGGTCGGCGGCTCCACCCGTATGCCCGCCGTCGCCGAGCTCGTCAAGGAGCTGACCGGCGGCAACGAGGCCAACAAGGGTGTCAACCCGGACGAGGTCGTCGCCATCGGCGCCGCCCTCCAGGCCGGTGTCCTCAAGGGTGAGGTCAAGGACGTCCTGCTCCTCGACGTGACCCCGCTGTCCCTCGGCATCGAGACCAAGGGCGGCATCATGACCAAGCTCATCGAGCGCAACACCACGATCCCGACCAAGCGGTCCGAGATCTTCACGACGGCCGAGGACAACCAGCCGTCCGTGCAGATCCAGGTCTACCAGGGTGAGCGCGAGATCGCGGCGTACAACAAGAAGCTCGGCATGTTCGAGCTGACCGGTCTGCCGCCGGCGCCGCGTGGCGTCCCGCAGATCGAGGTCGCCTTCGACATCGACGCCAACGGCATCATGCACGTGACCGCCAAGGACCTGGGCACGGGCAAGGAGCAGAAGATGACCGTCACCGGCGGCTCCTCGCTGCCGAAGGACGAGGTCGACCGGATGCGCCAGGAGGCCGAGAAGTACGCGGAGGAGGACCACGCCCGCCGCGAGGCCGCCGAGACCCGTAACCAGGGCGAGCAGCTCGTCTACCAGACCGAGAAGTTCCTCAAGGACAACGAGGACAAGGTCCCCGGCGAGATCAGGACCGAGGTGGAGTCCGCCGTCGCCGAGCTGAAGGAGAAGCTCAAGGGCGAGGACACCGCCGAGATCCGCACCGCCACCGAGAAGGTCGCGGCCGTCTCGCAGAAGCTGGGCCAGGCCATGTACGCCGACGCCCAGGCGGCGCAGGCCGCGGACGGTGCCGGTGACGCCGGTGCCGGCCAGGCCAAGGCCGACGACGACGTCGTCGACGCCGAGATCGTGGACGACGAGCGCAAGGACGGTGCCGCGTGACGGAGGAGACCCCGGGCTTCGAGGAGAAGCCCGACGTCCCCTCCGGCGCCACCTCCGACGACGCCGAGCCGAAGGCCGCCGCCTCCGAGGAGGCGGCGGCCCCGGCCGGGGACGCGAACGAAAGTGCCGGTCTGGTCGCACAGCTGGACCAGGTGCGCACGGCGCTGGGCGAGCGCACCGCGGACCTCCAGCGCCTTCAGGCCGAGTACCAGAACTACCGCCGCCGCGTCGAGCGCGACCGGGTCGCGGTCCGGGAGATCGCCATCGCGAACCTCCTGACCGAGCTCCTGCCGGTGCTCGACGACATCGGCCGCGCGCGGGAACACGGCGAACTGGTCGGCGGCTTCAAGTCGGTGGCCGAGTCGCTGGAGACCGTCGCGGCCAAGATGGGCCTCCAGCAGTTCGGCAAGGAGGGCGAGCCCTTCGACCCGACCATCCACGAGGCCCTGATGCACAGCTACGCGCCGGACGTCACCGAGACGACCTGCGTGGCGATCCTGCAGCCGGGGTATCGCATCGGCGAGCGCACCATCCGCCCCGCGCGGGTGGCCGTCGCCGAGCCACAGCCCGGCGCGCAGACGGTCAAGGCCGAGGGCACCGAGGAAGGCGCGGCGGCCGACGACAAGGACAACGGTGGCCCGGAGGAGGGCTGACGTAGACACCGGACGGAAGGAGGGACGTCGAGGATGAGCACCAAGGACTTCATCGAGAAGGACTACTACAAGGTCCTCGGCGTCCCCAAGGACGCCACCGAGGCCGAGATCAAGAAGGCGTACCGGAAGCTCGCCCGCGAGTTCCACCCGGACGCCAACAAGGGCAACGCCAAGGCCGAGGAGCGCTTCAAGGAGATCTCCGAGGCGAACGACATCCTCGGCGACCCCAAGAAGCGCAAGGAGTACGACGAGGCGCGCGCGCTGTTCGGCAACGGCGGCTTCCGCCCCGGACCGGGCGCGGCCGGCGGCTCCTTCAACTTCGACCTGGGCGACCTCTTCGGGGGCAACGCCCAGAGCGGAAGCTTCGGCGGCGGGCTCGGTGACGTCTTCGGGGGCCTGTTCAACCGCGGTGGCGGCGCCGGGGGCACGCGTACCCAGCCCCGGCGCGGCCAGGACATCGAGTCCGAGGTCACGCTGAGCTTCACGGAGGCCATCGAGGGCGCCACGGTGCCGCTCAGGATGTCCTCCCAGGCGCCCTGCAAGGCCTGTTCGGGCACCGGCGACAAGAACGGCACACCGCGCGTGTGCCCGACCTGCGTCGGCACCGGACAGGTGGCGCGGGGCTCCGGCGGCGGCTTCTCGCTCACCGACCCATGCCCCGACTGCAAGGGCCGCGGCCTGATCGCCGAGCACCCCTGCCTGCAGTGCAAGGGCAGCGGGCGCGCCAAGTCGTCGCGGACCATGCAGGTCCGCATCCCCGCGGGGGTGACCGACGGCCAGCGCATCCGGCTGCGCGGCAAGGGTGCGCCCGGTGAGCGGGGCGGCCCGGCGGGCGACCTGTACGTGGCCGTCCACGTCGGGGAACACCCGGTGTTCGGGCGCAAGGACGACAACCTCACCGTCACCGTGCCGGTGACGTTCGCCGAGGCGGCCCTCGGCGGCGAGGTGCGGGTGCCGACCCTCGGCGGCCCCGCCGTCACCCTGAAACTGCCGCCCGGTACCCCGAACGGCCGTACGATGCGGGCGCGGGGCAAGGGCGCGGTCCGCAAGGACGGCACCCGCGGCGATCTGCTCGTCACCGTCGAGGTGCGTGTCCCCACGGACTTGTCGGGGAAGGCTCGTGACGCGCTGGAGGCGTATCGCGAGGCAACCGTGGGCGAGGACCCGCGGGCGGAGCTGTTCGAGGCCGCGAAGGGAGCTTGAGTGTATGGACGGCCGTCGGCGTAACCCGTATGAACTGACCGAGGAGACCCCGGTCTACGTCATCTCGGTGGCGGCCCAGCTCTCCGGACTCCACCCGCAGACGCTGCGCCAGTACGACCGCCTGGGCCTGGTCTCCCCGGACCGCACCGCGGGCCGGGGCCGCCGCTACTCGGCCCGTGACATCGAGCTGCTCCGCCAGGTGCAGCAGCTGTCGCAGGACGAGGGCATCAACCTGGCCGGCATCAAGCGGATCATCGAACTGGAGAACCAGGTCGCCGCGCTCCAGTCCCGTCTCGCGGAGATGGAGGCGGCCCTGGACGGCGCGGCGGCGGCGATGCAGCAGCGCGAGGCGGCCGTGCACGCCTCCTACCGGCGCGATCTGGTGCCGTACCAGGAGGTCCAGCAGACGAGCGCGTTGGTGGTGTGGCGGCCGAAGCGGCAGCAGCAGGACTGACGCGCCCAGGCGCGCACGAAGAGGGGCCCGGACACCGGGCCCCTCTCGTCGTTCCCCCGCCCCGCCCCGCCGCGGTGCGCAGGCGGCGCCGTGGAGGGGGCCCGAGGGGTGCGCAGGCCGTGCCGTGGAGGGGGCCGGAGGCGGCGTGTGCGGCGGCTGCGGCGGGCGTACGTCTGGCTGGGTTCATTCGGTCTTCTGATCGAATCGGGGTGCGGGCCGGCGCCGCCGATGATCATGGCTCGTGGTGGACGGGCCGGTTGTGCGGTCTTTGCCGACCCGTGAACTCCCTTTGGATGGACGGCCCGTAAAGAGCCCTTGAAGGTGGTTTCGCGTGACCTCCACAGGTGCTGCTGAGCGTGGTGTTGCGCACTCGTTAAGTGATTCTTCTTGACGCCGGGTGTGGCATCCGCGTTGTCTTTTCAGACACCTGGGTCGTATTGCAGCACCCACGTCCGGAACGCACCTGAAGTGAGCCCCCGAATGCGTCGTATCGTCCTGTCCGTGGCCGCGTCCACGATGACCCTCTCGCTCGCCGGCTGTGGCGTGCTGAACGCGACGGAGGACGGCGCGAGCGCGAGCCCGACCAAGGGCAACGACATCACCGTGGGCCTGCTGCTCCCGGAGAAGGCGAACAGCCGCTACGACAAGTTCGACTACCCCATCATCAAGAGCAAGGTCGCCGAACTCACCGGTAAGCAGGGCAAGGTCGAGTACGCGAATGCCGACGCCAGTGCCGCCCGGCAGTCGGAGCAGTTGCAGAACATGATCGACGCCAAGGCCGACGTCATTCTGCTCGACGCGGTGGACGCGCACGCCATTGCCGGTGATGTGAAGAAGGCCAAGGACGCGGGCATTCCGGTCATCGCCTACGACCGTCTCGCCGAGGGTCCGATCGACGCCTACATCTCCTTCGACAACGAACTCGTCGGCGAGGTGCAGGCCCGTACCCTGCTGGAGGCCCTCGGGTCGGGCGTCGACACCTCCGACAAGATCGTCATGGTGAACGGCTCGCCCACCGACCCCAACGCCAAGCAGTTCAAGGGGGGTGCGCTGTCGGAGCTGTCCGGCAAGGTGACGATCGCGGACTCCTTCGACACCAAGGACTGGAAGCCGGAGATCGCCGAGAGCAGGATGGCCCAGGCGATCGCCTCGATAGGCAAGGACAACATCGCCGGCGTCTACGCCGCCAACGACGGTATGGCCGGCGGTGTCATCAAGGCCCTGAAGTCGGCCGGCGTCACCAAACTGCCCCCGATCACCGGCCAGGACGCCGAACTCGACGCGGTGCAGCGGATCGTGGACGGCGAGCAGTACATGAGCGTCTACAAGTCCTACCCGGACGAGGCCGAGGCCGCCGCGCAGATGGCCGTCACCAAGATCCAGGGCAAGGACATCCAGTTCGACGCCCTCACCCAGGACCGGGTGGACAGCCCCAGCCTCAAGGACATCCCGTCCAAGCTGGTCCAGGTGAGCGCGCTGACGCAGCACACCATCAAGGACACGGTCGTCGCCGACGGCATCTACTCGGTCGACGAGATCTGCACCGCCAAGTACAAGGCGGCCTGCGCGACGCTCGGCCTCAAGTAGGCCCCGGCGCCGCGTTTCCAGGACGCGGCCGGGTGGCCCGGCCGGAGTGGGGGCACCCCGGCCGGGACCGTTCCGGGTGCCGTGGGCACCCGGGGGAAGCGACGCCCGCGATGCCGAGGTGACGCCGGCGCCACCACCTTCATCTTGTTGCAATGCGCGGGGCGGAGCCTCGCCAAACCCGGGCAGAACAGGGCGCTTTGGGCGCACCTCTGTGGGGAGCCGTGTTGCGGACCGGGTCGGCGCCGCGCATAGTTGCGCTGCGGAAGTGGCAGCACACCGGGGGTGGAATGGGCGATGGCCGGGCGCGGGGCGGAGGAGCATCCTCACGGTGCCGACCGGCTGTGTGAGGCCGGGGATCGGGTGTACTCCCGTGCCGTACGCCGGGGACGGGTGCGGCGCACGGACGCCGAGCCCGTGCCCTGTCTGCTGGAGCTGGCCCTGCTGCACCCGGATCCCGACGACATGGACTGGCTGGTGCCGACCTCCCCGCAGGAGGTCATGACCCGGCTGCTGCGCGGGGTCTACGACGAGGTCAGCGCCAGTCAGCGGCGGGTGGGTTCGGCGGTGGCCGCCTTCGAGTGGTACGCGGGCCTCGGCCGGCAGCTGAACGCACTGGCGGCACCGGCCGAGGGCAGCGCCATCCGCGTCCTGGACGGCCTCTCCCGCATCCAGGCCGCGATGGACGAGGCGACCGAGGCGTGCACCACCGAGGTGCTCACCGTGCAGCCCGGCGGCATCCGGCGGGAGGCCGAGCTGACCGAGGGCCTGCACCGGGCCCTCGCCCTGCGCGGCCGCGGCGTGCGCATGCGCGACCTGTACACCCACGTCGCCCGGCACGGCCAGGGACTGCTGAACTACCTCGAACTGATGGGTGACACGGTGGAGGCCCGCACCCTGGACGAGGTCATCGACCGGCTCATCCTCTTCGACCGCACGGTGGCCTTCATCCCCGCCAACGCCGACCGCACGATGGCCCTGGAGCTGCGCCACCCGGCGCTGGTCGAATACCTGGTGACGGTGTTCGAGCGCCTCTGGCGGCTCGCCATCCCCCTGACGGCGGCCCTCCCCGACACCGGCATCGAGGGCATCTCGCACCGCGAGCAGTCCATCGCCGCGCTGCTCGCCGAGGGCCACCAGGACGCGGTGATCGCCGAGCGGCTGGGCATCAGCGTGCGCACCTGCCGGGCCCACATCGCCCGTCTGTCGGAGACGCTGGGCGCGGCCAGCCGTACCCAGCTGGGGGTGCGTATCGCCCAGGTCGGCCTGGACGGCCATCGGCCGCCCCTGCCGAGCACCGCCCTCACCGGTCCGGATCAGGAACCCCCGCCCGCGCGATGAGGTGACCGGGCTGCGCCCGGCTCCCACTGCCGAGGCCGGCGGCGGGCTTGGCGATGTGCGGCCGAGCGGGGTGCAGCGGCCCGGAGCCGGCGAGGCAGGGCGTACCGGCCGCGTCAGCGGCGGCTGTGTGCCCCTCCCGCAGCGCGCGTTCGTACAGCTCCCGTCCGGCGGTGCACGGGTCCTCGACGCGGTGCGCGCGGTGTCCGGCGCCCAAGCCGCTCAGCGCGTCACTGCTCCCGGTCCAGGATGCCGGACTGGGCGATCAGATAGCCGAGCTGGGCGCGGCTGCCGCTGCCGAGGGCGGTGGCCAGCTTGGCGATGTGGGCGCGGCAGGTGCGGACGTTCATGCCCAGGCGGCGGGCGATGGCCTCGTCCACGTGCCCCTCGACCAGGAGCTTGGCGATGGAGTGCTGGACCTCGGTGATGCCGTCGGGGGCGGTCTCGTACGGGGCCCCGGCGCTCAGCGGGACGGCGTGGTCCCACATGAACTCGAACACCTTGATGAGGTAGCTGACGAGGCCCGGCTGCCGGATCTCCAGGGCCACTTTCTGGTCGTCACGGGTCGGGATGAAGGCGACGGTCTGGTCGCAGATGATGAGCCGCTCGACCAGTCCGTCGATGGTGCGCTGCTCCACCTTGCCGTCGGAGAGCCGGGCGGCGTAGTCCAGCCGCTCGGAGCTGTACCGGGCGGTGTGCGGGTAAAGCGTTCTGATGCGCACTCCGCGTTCGATCAGCGGCCGGTCGCGGCCCAGCCCCTGCTTGAGGCTGTGTTCGGGCCGGTGGCCGCTCGGCTGCACCGTGAGCATCTCGGTCTGGCACTGGGACGTGGCCAGATTGAGCGCGGCGTTGATGCGTTCACTGCCCTCCAGCACGGTGATGGAGTCGCTGCTGGACGACATCTGGGCGCCGAGCACCATGAAGGGGGCGAAGGCGTCGGAGAGTTCGATCGACTGCCGGCGGCGCTCGGTGATCTCGTTCTCGATCGGATTGAGCCGCTGGGCGAGGGCCACGGCGGGCGGGACCGGACGCAGCCAGTCCGGATCGTCGGGATCGGGGTGGAGGAGGGCGAACTCCATCAGGCAGGGAGCCGACGCCGCATCTTCCCTGGCGATACGCCCGGTACGCAGGGCGGCAGCATAAAGTTGGCCGCCTTCTTCGCACATCTCGGTCATCGCATGGGGATGTGTCGCCTTAGTCTGATTCGCTACCAAATCTCCACCCCCCAGGGTCCTGAACATGCAGGAACATGATGCACCGATCGTGTGGCAATGATGTGCCCGAATGAGCCATCGTCGTACTCGACGGGGGAAGAGGGGACCTTCAAGTGAGGACGAAGCCGACTATGCGTAACAGAATGCTTCGCTCGGTGCTTGTCGCCACCTTCGCCGCCGTTGCTACCGTCGGGGTTCTCATCGGAGGGTCCGGCGGAACGAGTGATGACGCGGGCGACAGTGTCTGGCCGCTGGCCCCGAAGGGGCATGTGCTGGCGGACAGCGTCTGGCCGGTGGCAGCGGCGGCGGAGTCGACGGCGAACGTGGCTGGGAGCTGATGTGACCACTCCACCCGACGACCGCTCCTTCCGCCGTGAAATGGCCACCGCCTACCGCTCCGGCTGGCACTTCATCGACCTGGTCACCGCCATCCCCCACAGTGGTGACTCGTTGATGGTGACCGTGTTCGGCGAGCCGGTCGTCGTCACCCGGGACGACGACGGTGACGTACGGGCCTTCCGGTGCCTGCGCAAGCCGCGCGGCGCGCCGCAGCCGGTGCGATGTGCCATCCGGTACGGAATGATCTTTGTGAACCTGGACCAGCGGGACCACCGGCTGTGCGAGCCGGCGGAGTCCGACCTGAGGACCATCTCGGCCACCCCCCGCAGTGCCTGACGCGATTCCCCCGTCGTAACAGATCGCTCAGGTACTTCCCCCCGCAGCGGCGTCACCGTGACCTGAACACGGTGACGCCGCTGCAGTTTTGCGGGGACATTTCCGGCTATGGGCGCGCCACCACGGTGGCCGAAAATGTTCACCCGTGCCCCAGTGCCCGTTCGACCTCGATCTCGATCACCACGCGAGCCGGATTCGGGCGGGGCGTCCGTTCGTAGCGCTCGGCGTAACGCCGCACCGCCTCCGCCACCCGTTCCGGCTCGGTCCGCACCCTCGCCCGCCCCTCCAGCGTCGCCCAGCGCCGGCCGTCCACCTGGCACACCGCGACCCGGGCGCCCTCGGACCCGGCCGCGCGCACATGCCCGGCCTTCGCGCTCGTCCCGCTGGTGATCACCCGGGCCAGCCGGACCTCGGCGTCGTAGGTCACCCCCACCGGCACCACGTGCGGGCTGCCGTCGGGACGCAGGGTGGTCAGCGTGCACAGGTGCCGTTCGCGCCAGAAGGCGAGGTACGGCTCGTCGGGGGAAACCGGGTCCACGGAGTGCCTCGTCATGCGCGCAACCTAGCCCGGAAGCACTCCTCCGTGAACCTTGAGCGGAATAGACTCAACTTTGTGTACACTGGTTAAGTCAGCAGTGAGAGCGGTCGAGGAGGAGAACGGACAACGTGGACGCCGAGCTGACCAACAGGAGCCGGGACGCGATCAACGCGGCGAGCAGTCGCGCCGTGACCGAGGGGAACCCGGACCTCACCCCTGTTCACCTGCTGCTGGCTCTGCTCCAGGGGCAGGACAACGAGAACATCACCGATCTGCTCGCCGCCGTGGAGGCCGACCAGGCCGCCGTGCGCGCGGGCGCGGAGCGGATCCTGGCCTCGCTGCCCAGCGTGACCGGGTCCACCGTGGCGCCCCCGCAGCCCAACCGCGAGCTGCTGGCCGTGATCGCGGACGCCGGCGAACGCGCGAAGGACCTCGGTGACGAGTACCTGTCCACCGAACACCTGCTGATCGGCATCGCCGCGAAGGGCGGCGCCGCCGGCGAGCTGCTCAAGGGGCAGGGTGCCGGGGCGAAGAAGCTGCTGGAGGCATTCCGGAAGGCCAGGGGAGGACGCCGCGTGACCACCGCCGACCCCGAGGGCCAGTACAAGGCCCTGCAGAAGTTCGGCACCGACTTCACCGCCGCCGCCCGCGAGGGACGGCTGGATCCGGTCATCGGACGGGACCAGGAGATCCGGCGGGTCGTGCAGGTGCTGAGCCGCCGTACCAAGAACAACCCCGTCCTCATCGGCGAGCCCGGTGTCGGCAAGACCGCCGTCGTCGAGGGGCTCGCCCAGCGGATCGTCAAGGGCGACGTGCCCGAGTCGCTGCGCGACAAGCGGCTGGTCGCGCTCGACCTCGGCGCGATGGTGGCCGGCGCCAAGTACCGCGGCGAGTTCGAGGAGCGGCTGAAGGCCGTCCTCGCCGAGATCAAGGACTCCGACGGCCAGATCATCACCTTCATCGACGAGCTGCACACCGTCGTGGGAGCCGGCGCCGGCGGCGATTCGGCCATGGACGCGGGCAACATGCTCAAGCCGATGCTGGCCCGCGGCGAGCTGCGCATGGTCGGCGCGACCACCCTGGACGAGTACCGCGAGCGGATCGAGAAGGACCCGGCGCTGGAGCGCCGCTTCCAGCAGGTGCTGGTCGCCGAGCCGACGGTGGAGGACACGATCGCGATCCTCCGCGGCCTGAAGGGCCGGTACGAGGCCCACCACAAGGTGCAGATCGCCGACAGCGCCCTGGTCGCGGCGGCCACCCTCTCCGACCGCTACATCACCTCCCGCTTCCTCCCCGACAAGGCCATCGACCTGGTCGACGAGGCGGCCTCCCGCCTCCGCATGGAGATCGACTCCTCGCCCGTCGAGATCGACGAACTCCAGCGCTCCGTCGACCGGTTGAAGATGGAGGAGCTGGCGATCTCCAAGGAGACCGACCCGGCCTCCCTCGCCCGCCTGGAGAAGCTGCGCCGCGACCTCGCCGACAAGGAGGAGGAGCTGCGCGGCCTCACCGCCCGCTGGGAGAAGGAGAAGCAGTCCCTCAACCGGGTCGGTGAGCTGAAGGAACGCCTCGACGACCTGCGCGGCCAGGCCGAACGCGCCCAGCGCGACGGCGACTTCGACACCGCGGCCAAGCTGCTCTACGGCGAGATCCCGCAGCTGGAGAAGGAGCTGGAGGCCGCCTCCGAGGCGGAGGAGGCGTTGACATCCTCCACCTCCGGCGGGGGCGCCAAGGACACCATGGTCAAGGAGGAGGTCGGCTCCGACGACATCGCCGACGTCGTCGCCGCCTGGACCGGCATCCCGGCCGGGCGCCTGATGGAGGGCGAGACGCAGAAGCTGCTGCGCATGGAGGACGAGCTGGGCAAGCGGCTCATCGGCCAGACCGAGGCCGTGCGGGCCGTGTCGGACGCCGTACGGCGCTCCCGTGCCGGCATCGCCGACCCCGACCGCCCCACCGGTTCCTTCCTCTTCCTCGGCCCGACCGGCGTCGGCAAGACCGAACTCGCCAAGGCGCTCGCCGACTTCCTCTTCGACGACGAGCGGGCCATGGTCCGCATCGACATGTCGGAGTACGGCGAGAAGCACAGCGTGGCCCGGCTGGTCGGCGCCCCTCCCGGCTACATCGGCTACGAGGAGGGCGGCCAGCTGACCGAGGCCGTGCGGCGGCGCCCGTACAGCGTCGTGCTGCTGGACGAGGTGGAGAAGGCCCACCCCGAGGTCTTCGACATCCTGCTCCAGGTGCTGGACGACGGCCGCCTGACCGACGGCCAGGGCCGCACGGTCGACTTCCGCAACACCATCCTGGTGCTCACCTCCAACCTGGGCAGCCAGTTCCTGGTCGACCCGACCACCACCGAGGCGGAGAAGAGGGAGCAGGTCCTGGAGGTCGTCAGGGCCTCCTTCAAGCCGGAGTTCCTCAACCGGCTGGACGACCTGGTGGTCTTCTCCGCCCTGACCAAGCCCGAGCTCGAGCGGATCGCACAGCTCCAGCTCCAGCGCCTCGGCAGGCGGCTGGCGGAGCGCCGGCTCACGCTGGACGTCAGCCCCGAGGCACTGGCCTGGCTGGCGGAGGAGGGCCTGGACCCGGCCTACGGCGCCCGTCCGCTGCGCCGGCTCGTCCAGACCGCCATCGGCGACCGGCTCGCCAAGGAGATCCTCTCCGGCGAGATCAAGGACGGCGACACGGTCCGCGTCGACCGCTTCGGCGAGGGCCTGCTGGTGGGCCCGGCGACCGGGAAGACGCTGTGACGTCCACGCGCTTCCGCCCAACCGGACGGATCATGTCAGCCGAGGGCTGACAGGCCCCGCCGGGGCTTGCCACCCCCCTCCCCGCATGGGGGAGGATGGCGGCATCCGCATGAAGGGAAAAACACGGTGAGCATCGACCCGTCCTCGATTCCGAATTTCGGGGGCCAGCCCGAACCGCAGCCCCAAGGACCGGCGGGCCCCGTCCTCCCGGATCAGGACCTGGTGAAGCAGCTTCTCGACCAGATGGAGCTGAAGTACGTCGTCGACGAGGAGGGTGACCTCGCCGCGCCGTGGGAGCAGTTCCGCACGTACTTCATGTTCCGGGGCGAGGCCGAACAGGCGATCTTCTCGGTGCGGACCTTCTACGACCGCCCGCACAAGATCGATGAGAAGCCGCAGCTGCTGGAGTCCATCGACGACTGGAACCGCCGCACCCTGTGGCCCAAGGTGTACACCCACACCCACGACGACGGCACCGTCCGGCTGATCGGCGAGGCCCAGATGCTGATCGGCACGGGCGTCGACATCAACCACTTCGTCTCGTCCACGGTCAGCTGGGTGCGGGCCGCGATCGAGTTCGACAAGTGGCTCGTCGAGCAGCTCGGCATCGAGCAGGAGGTCAACGAGGCCGACGAGCCCGAGGACGACGGCGAGTAGGAGACCCCGGCCGGTCCGGGGGCGCAGCGCGCCCCCGGACCGCGGTGTCACATGCCCCGCAGCCGCTCCACGGCCTCCCGGAGCACCTCCTCCCGCTTGCAGAAGGCGAACCGCACGAACGGCGCCCCGGCCTCCCGGTCGTCGTAGAAGACCGCGTTGGGGATGGCCACCACGCCCGCCCGCTCGGGCAGCGCGCGGCAGAAGGCGAAGCCGTCCTTCTCGCCGAGGGGCCGGATGTCGGTGGTGACGAAGTACGTGCCGGCCGGCCGGAACACCTCGAAGCCCGCCGCCGTCAGCCCCTCCGCGAGGATGTCCCGCCGGGCCAGCATGCCCAGGCGGAACTCCTCGAAGTAGGAGTCGGGCAGGGCGAGGGCCTCGGCCACCGCGTACTGGAACGGTCCCGAGGACACGTACGTCAGGAACTGCTTCACCGAGCGGACCGCGCCGACCAGCTCCCGCGACCCGGTCACCCAGCCGACCTTCCAGCCCGTGAACGAGAACGTCTTCCCCGCCGACCCGATGCTCACCGTGCGCTCGCGCATCCCGGGGAACGTGGCCAGCGGCAGGTGCTCGGCGCCGTCGAAGACGAGGTGCTCGTAGACCTCGTCCGTCACCACCAGCAGATCCCGTTCCACGGCCAGCTCGGCGACCGCGGCCAGCTCCGCGCGGGTGAGGACCGTACCGGTCGGGTTGTGCGGGGTGTTGATCAGCAGCAGCCGGGTGCGGTCGGTGACGGCCGCGCGCAGCTCGTCCAGGTCGAGTCGGAAGCTTCCCCCGTGCGGCCTGAGGGTCACCGGCACCCGCCTGCCGCCCGCCATCGCGATGCTCGCCGCGTACGAGTCGTAGTACGGCTCCAGCGCCACCACCTCGTCCCCCGGCTCGACCAGCGCCAGCAGCGAGGCCGCGATGGCCTCCGTCGCGCCCGCGGTGACCAGCACCTCGGTGTCGGGGTCGTGAGCGAGCCCGTAGCGGCGCTGCTGGTGCGCGGCGATCGCGGTGCGCAGCTCGGGGATGCCGGGGCCCGGCGGGTACTGGTTGCCGCGGCCGTCGCGCAGGGCCCGGACGGCGGCCTCCCGGATCTCCTCGGGGCCGTCGGTGTCGGGGAAGCCCTGGCCCAGATTGATCGACCCGGTCGCCACGGCGAGCGCCGACATCTCGGCGAAGATCGTCGTCCCGAACTCGGTGAGCCGGCGGTTGAGGTGAGGGCGTGCGCTGGAGGTCATGCCGGTCATCCTGCGCTCAAGCTCTGGAGTTCCTCAACTCTGCTTTGCGTGCCGTACCGGCCGGGCATCCCCCCGGCACCGCGCCAGCCGCGGTGCCAGACGAGGCGCCCACGGGGGGCCGCTTCGGGGGAACGGAAGGAGGGTGGCGCCATGAGTGACACCGCGATCGAAGGCATCATCCTGGCGGTGGCCGTGGTCGTGCTCATCTCGGCGGCGCAGGCCCGCCGGAGCCGGCGGACCAGGGTGTCGTTCGGCAAGGGCCGCGGCCGGAACGGCGCGTACCGCAGGTCGTCCTCGTCGTCCTCGTCGTCCTACGCGGGCGACGCGGGGGCGAGCAGCTGGTGGGTCGGCGGCGCTGACTCCGGCTCGTCGGGGGGCCACGGCGGGCACCACGGGGGCCATGGGGGACACTCCTGCGGCGGCTCCTCGTCCTGCGGTTCCTCGTCCTGCGGCGGAGGTTCGTCGTGCGGCGGGGGTTCGTCGTGCGGTGGCGGGGGCGGATGCGGCGGAGGCAGCTGACACGGGGCAGCTGAGCTTTTGGGACAGGGGGAAACGCGTCCGGACCGCACACGGGCGGGCGCCCGCCGGGCAGCAGATCCGGCGGGCGCCCGCCGCGTCCGTTTCCGCGCCCGGCGTACGCCATGGTTGAACAGTTGAACGTTGGAGCCCTCTGAGGGATGGAAACCGCACGAAGTTGGGTAAAAACGCTGTGGCGTCGCCACTGTTCATGATTCCCTCTAAATCGCCAAGGCAGCCCCTCGGACGCCCCCCTGATTCCCCACCCCGGCCGGGCCGGCTGGGCTGACATGGCCGATCTCCCCCTCGTTGCGTGCTAGCGGAGCCGATCCATGCTCACGACCCTGAACACCTCCTACACCGATACGCGCGCTGCCGACCTGGCCTGGGCCCTGGGACGCGACCCGCTGCCCGCCCTGGCCACCCTCGATCTCGAACTGGCGGACGCAAAACTTCAGTTGAGGCTGCTCGGCGCGTCCCACCAGGTGCTCCTCGACGAGGCACGAGGCCGCTGTTCGGAAACGGTCGCGTGCATCCCCGGTTCCAGCACCCCGCTGCCGCTGGGCGTCGCCAAACGGGTCGGCGACTGGGAGTACGAGTTCGCCGCCCGCGTGGAGGTGCTCACCCCCGGCTCGTTCGCGGGCCGCGCACAGGAGCTGCTGGCCCTCGTCTCCGAGCATCCGCACGGTCTCGCGGGCGTCTTCCCCGGCAGCCCGCACGCCTTCACCGCGATGCTGGCCCAGCAGCACGCAGGGCAGGTGCACTGGCGCACCTGGCACGCCTATCCGCAGGACGGGCAGCTGGTGGCCACCCGGACCAGGGTCGGGGCGCGGGTGCGGGTGGCCCGGTCCGGCTGATCATCGGGGCGGCGGCATAAACCCGTCGTACGTCAACTGCCCCTACTTCCACACGTGTGGGTGACGAAGCGTCCCGAGTGCGTGACGTAACGTCGCAGCGTGATCGAACCGCACGCCCCCGCGCCCCCGGGCGCCCCGCCCGACCGGACAGGCCCCGCACGGCTGCCCGTCCGGCCCGGCACCGGGCGGTTCCTGGTCCTCGTCTGCGTCTTCGTCTGTGCGGCCTGCGGACTCGTGTACGAACTGGAACTCGTCGCGTTCGCCTCGTACCTGATCGGCGACTCGGTCACCCAGGCGTCCGTGGTGCTGTCCGTGATGGTGTTCGCGATGGGCGTCGGCTCCCTCGGCGCCAAGCGGCTGCGCTGGCACGCCGCGGCCGGCTTCGGCGCGGTCGAGTCGGCCCTCGCGCTGATCGGCGGATGCAGCGCGATGGCGCTGTACGCCGTGTTCGCCTGGACCGCCGGCTGGGGCGGCATGTGGGCCGACGGCCCGCGCTGCCTCCTGGTCGCCTTCTCCCTCGCCATCGGCCTGCTCATCGGCGCCGAGGTCCCGCTGCTGATGGAGCTGATCCAGCGCATCCGCCGGCAGGACGCGGGCGGCGCGGTGGCCGACCTGTTCGCCGCGGACTACGTGGGCGCCCTGGTCGGCGGCCTCGCCTTCCCCTTCCTGCTCCTGCCGCTCCTGGGCCAGCTGACCGGAGCGCTGCTGACCGGCACGGTCAACGTGGTCGCGGGCGGTGCCCTGGTCCTCGGCCTCTTCCGCCGCGACCTCACCCGCCGCGCCCGCTGGACCCTCCTGCTGACCGGGCTCGTCGTCCTCGGTGTCCTCGCCACCGCCGCCGCCCTCGCCGACGACTTCGAACGGGCCGCCCGGCACGCCGTGTACGGCGGGGACGTCCGGGTGGCCGTGCAGACCGGCGTCCAGGAGGTCGTCCTGGCCGGCGGCACCCACGGCCGGCCCCTCGACCTCTTCCTCGACGGCCACCTGCGCGCCGGCGGCCGGGACGCCCACCGCTACCACGAGGCCCTGGTCGCCCCGGCCCTGGCCGGCCCGCACGCGCGCGTCCTGATCCTCGGCGGCGGCGACGGCCTGGCCACCCGCGAGGTGCTGCGCCACCGCGGGGTGCGCCGCGTCGACGTCGTCGCGCTCGACCCGGGCCTGGTCCGCCTCGCCCGCCGGGACCCCGGCCTGACCGCCGCCAACGGGCACGCCTTCGCCGACCGGCGGGTCCACGTCGTCGCCGCCGACGCGCTCGCCCGGCTGCGGGGGCCGCGCGGACCGCGGTACGACGTCGTGATCGCCGACCTCCCCGACCCCGGGATCACCGCCAGCACCAAGCTGTACTCCCAGGAGTTCTACGGCCTGGTCCACCGGGCGCTGACCGCGGACGGCCGCCTGGTGGTGCACGCCGGCCCCGTCACCACCCGTCCCCGCGCCTTCTGGACCGTGGCCGCGACCCTGCGCACGGCCGGCTTCGCCGTCTCCCCCTTCCGGGTGCTCGGCCACGGCTCCGGCCCCACGGCCGGCCCCGACCGCGCGGCGGCCGCGTCCCGGGCTCCGCAGGACTGGGGGTTCCTGCTGGCCGCGCCGGGCCGCACCCCGCCGCCCCTGCGGCTCGGCGCCGACCGCCCGGGTACCCTGACGCAGGCCGAGCTGACGACGGACGGCGAAGCGGCGCGGCGGACCCGGATCGCCGGGCTGCCCGCGTCGACGCTGGTGCATCCGCGGTACTGAGCGTTTGTCCCCTTCACGGCAGGGTGAGTTCCGGTCACTACTGGGTAGGCTCACCGGACATGGAGCACCAGGTCTTCGTCCCGGTCCCCGCCGAGCGGCTCGGCGCCGCGCTGGCCGACCCCGCACGCGTCGCCCGGGCGGTGCCCGGTCTTCAGCAGGACGCCGGTGCCGAACCGATCACCGGCCGGCTGAAACTGCGTGTCGGCGGACACTCCGTCACCTATCGGGGTGCTCTGCGGGTGACGGCCCGGGAGGACGGCACGTACGCCGTCGAGGGCGACGCCACCGAGGCCCGCGGCTCCGGCTCGGTCAAGCTCGCCCTGACCCTGCGCCTCACGGACACCGACGGCGGCTGCACGGTCACGGTCGAGGGCACGGCCGACGCGGACGGCCGGATCGGCGAACTGCCGGCGGAGGCCGTGACCTCGGCGGCGACAAGGCTGCTGAACCGCTGGGTGGAGGGCCTGGCGACCCGGCGGGACGAGCGGCAGGACCGGCCCGACGAGGGCGGGGAGCGGCGCGAGGGCGAGCGGGAACCGAAGTCCGCGGACGCCGAGTCCGCCCGTACCTCCGTCTTCGACACCGAGGTCCCGCCGCCTTCGCTGGACCCGGACGCGGACGACGAAGGCGACGGTGGCGAACACGCGGACCGGTTCTCCGGGGACTTCGCCGACACCGGTGAACCGCCCGCCGAGGCCGCGCACGCGCGCCGCACGATGATCGGCCGCAGCGCCGAGGAGGTCGACCACGCCCCGCCGCGGGGCCGCTACGCCCCGGTGCCGGCCCCCCAGACGGTGACGGCGACCTCGGCACTGCGCTGGGCTGCACCGGCGGCGGCCCTGGCGGTGGCGTCGGCGATCGTCGTGAGCAGGGCACTGCGCAGACGCCGCTGAGCGGAGGCGGCCCTTTCGCGGGCCCGGGGCCTGCCCGGTGTGCGGGCGTGCGAGTGGCCGGGACGCGCCCGCAGCCGTGCACCGGTCCGTCTCCCCAGTACTGTCGTCCTGTGAGTAACGAAGACATCACGCTGACAGCAGGCGACGCGGAGGTACGCGTCAGCCCCGGCAACGGCGGCCGTCTCAGTGGCCTCAAGGTCGGCTCCCTGGAACTGCTGAGGCAGGGGGACCGCTACGGCTGCTTCCCGATGGTTCCCTGGTGCGGGCGGATCCGGGACGGCCGCTTCCTGGACGGCGGTACCGTCCGCCAGATGCCGCTCAACTCCCCGCCGCACGCCATCCACGGCACCGCGCGGGACGGCGCCTGGCGCACCGCGCGCGTCTCGGCGGACGAGGCGGTGATCACGTGCGAGCTGACCGACCCCTGGCCGCACCCCGCCCGCGTCACCCAGATCGTCTCCCTCGCCGAGGACGCCCTGACGCTGACGATGTCCGTGGAGACCTACGACGACTCCTTCCCGGCGCAGCTCGGCTGGCACCCCTGGTTCAACCGCACCCTCGACGGAGCGGACGCCCGGCTGGACTTCGAGCCCGCCTGGCAGGAGGAGCGCGGGGACGACCACCTGCCCACCGGGAACCGGATCGACAAGAAGCCGGGCCCCTGGGACGACTGCTTCGGCATGCCCGGCGGCGTCGACGTCACCGTCACCTGGCCGGGCCGGCTGGAGCTGAAGGTGACCAGCCGCGAGGAGTGGGTGGTCGTGTACGACGAACAGGCGGAGGCCGTCTGCGTGGAGCCGCAGACCGGGCCGCCCAACGGCCTGAACACCCTCCCGCGCCTGGTCACCCCGCTGGAGCCGCTGGAGGCGACGACGACCTGGAGCTGGCGCCGGCTCTAAGCTGGGGCCATGACGGAAGTACGCGGCGCGCTGCTGCAGCAGATCAAGGACAAGGCCGTGGTGCACGGCAAGGTGACGCTCTCCTCGGGTCTGGAGGCGGACTACTACGTCGACCTGCGCCGCATCACCCTCGACGGCGAGGCCGCCCCGCTGGTCGGCCAGGTGCTGCTGGACCTGACCGAGGACCTGGAGTTCGACGCCGTCGGCGGGCTCACCATGGGCGCCGACCCGGTCGCCGCCGCCATGCTGCACGCCGCCGCGGCGCGCGGGCGGCGGCTGGACGCCTTCGTCGTCCGCAAGGCGGCCAAGGCGCACGGCCTCCAGCGGCGCGTCGAGGGCCCGGAGATCGCGGGCCGCCGGGTCCTGGTGGTCGAGGACACCTCCACCACCGGCGGTTCCCCGCTCACGGCCGTGGAGGCGGTGCGCGAGGCCGGGGCCGAGGTCGTCGCCGTCGCGACGATCGTGGACCGGGCGACCGGCGCCGCCGAGAAGATCGAGGCCGGCGCGGGCGTGCCCTACCGCTTCGCCTTCTCGAAGGATGAACTGGGGCTGGACTGACACGCCCCTTTGACCTGGACTTGGCGGGGACTGGACCAGCGCTCCATGTCTGGAAAGATGGGGACGACGATGACGTCACCCCCAAGGTCTAGGTCAGGGCCGTAACGCAGCACGTCAACCCGCACACTCAAGGAGCGGACACATGCCCATCGCAACCCCCGAGGTCTACAACGAGATGCTCGACCGGGCGAAGGCAGGCAAGTTCGCCTACCCGGCCATCAACGTCACCTCGAGCCAGACCCTGAACGCGGCCCTGCGCGGCTTCGCGGAGGCGGAGAGCGACGGCATCGTCCAGATCTCGACCGGCGGTGCCGAGTTCCTCGGCGGCCAGTACAGCAAGGACATGGTGACCGGCGCGGTCGCGCTCGCCGAGTACGCGCACATCATCGCCGAGAAGTACCCGGTCAACATCGCGCTGCACACCGACCACTGCCCGAAGGACAAGCTCGACGGGTACGTGCGTCCGCTGCTCGCGCTCTCCAAGAAGCGCGTCGAGGCCGGTCTCAACCCGCTGTTCCAGTCCCACATGTGGGACGGCTCCGCCGAGACCCTCGCCGACAACCTGGAGATCGCGCAGGAGCTGCTGGAGCAGGCCCGCGCCGCGAAGATCATCCTCGAGGTCGAGATCACCCCGACCGGCGGCGAGGAGGACGGCGTCTCGCACGAGATCAACGACTCCCTCTACACCACGGTCGAGGACGCGATCCGCACCGCCGAGGCCCTCGGCCTCGGTGAGAAGGGCCGCTACCTGCTGGCCGCCTCCTTCGGCAACGTGCACGGCGTGTACAAGCCGGGCAACGTCGTGCTCCGCCCCGACCTGCTGAAGGAGCTGAACGACGGCGTCGCCGCCAAGTTCGGCAAGGCCGCCCCGTTCGACTTCGTCTTCCACGGCGGCTCCGGCTCCACCGAGCAGGAGATCCTCACCGCGCTGGAGAACGGCGTCGTGAAGATGAACCTCGACACGGACACCCAGTACGCCTTCACCCGTCCGGTCGCCGCGCACATGTTCAAGAACTACGACGGCGTCCTGAAGGTCGACGGCGAGGTCGGCGACAAGAAGACCTACGACCCGCGGACCTGGGGCAAGCTGGCCGAGGCGAGCATGGCCGCGCGCGTCGTGGAGGCCACGCAGAACCTGCGTTCGGCGGGCAACAAGATCAAGTAAGCGGTTGGTTCCCCGCGGGCCCGGTGGCTGTCCACGCCGCCGGGCCCGCTGTATACCTGGGACATGCCCGACGTCCGGCTGGCCTCGCCCCAGGGCAAGTGGATCCTGCTCACGACGATCCTCGGCTCCAGCATGGCCATGCTGGACTCCACCGTCGTCAACGTCGCCCTGCCGCGCATCGGTCACGACCTGGACGCGAGCCTGGCCGCCCTGCAGTGGACGGTCAACGCGTACATGGTCACGCTGGCCGGCCTGATCCTGCTGGGCGGCTCGCTGGGGGACCGCTACGGCCGCCGGAAGGTCTTCACGCTGGGTGTGGTGTGGTTCGCCGCCGCCTCCATGCTGTGCGGCTTCGCCCCGAACCCGGCCGTACTGATCGCCGCGCGGGCGTTGCAGGGCATCGGCGGGGCCCTCCTCACCCCGGGCTCGCTCGCGCTCATCCAGGCGTCCTTCCACCGCGACGACCGCAGCCGGGCGGTCGGCCTGTGGTCCGGCTTCGGCGGGATCGGTGCCGCGGTCGGCCCGTTCCTGGGCGGCTGGCTGGTGGCCGGCCCCGGCTGGCGCTGGGTGTTCCTGCTCAACGTGCCGCTGGCGCTGCTGTGCGTGCCGGTCGCGCTCCGGCACGTGCCGGAGTCGGCCGACGACCGGGCCCACGGCCGCTTCGACATCCTCGGCGCCGCGCTGGGCGCCCTGGCCCTCGCGTTCCTGACGTACGCGCTCATCGAGGCCCGGACCGGTTCGCCGGCGGTGGTGGTGAGCGCGGTGGCGGGAGTCGCGGCGGCGGTGGCCTTCGTGTACGTCGAGAGGCACCGCAGTGAGCCGATGCTCCCGCCGGACATCTTCGCCTCGCGCCAGTTCACCGCGGTCAATCTCGTCACCCTGTGCGTGTACGCGGCCTTCGGCGGCTTCTTCTTCCTCACCGCGCTGCAACTCCAGGTGGTGGCCGGGTACTCGCCGCTCGCCGCCGGTACGGCCCTGCTGCCCACCACGGCGTTGATGCTGCTGTTCTCGTCCCGCTCGGGTGCGCTGGCGGACCGTACGGGTCCGCGTCTGCCCCTGACGGTGGGGCCGCTGCTCTGCGCGGCGGCGATGCTGCTGATGCTGCGGGTGGGGGAGGACGCGGACTACCTCACCGACGTGCTGCCGGCGCTGCTCGTCATGGGCGCCGGCATGGTCACCCTCGTCGCTCCGCTGACCGCCACGGTCCTCGCGTCCGTCGACACCGCCCGGGCGGGGCTGGCCAGCGGCATCAACAACGCGGCGGCACGGGCCGCGGGTCTGGTGGCCGTGGCGGCACTGCCCCTGCTGGCGGGGATGGGGCCGGAGGCGTACCGGTCGGCCCCGGCCTTCGACGCGGCGTTCGACCGGGCCATGCCGATCTGTGCGGGGGTGCTGGTGCTGGGCTCGGCACTGGCGTTCACGCTGGTCCGCCGGCCCGCCCCGGGCTGCGTGCGGCCCGAGTGCCGACAGCACGGCTGCGTGACGGCTCCACCGCTGGAGACGGGGGGCCGGGGTTAGCGGGGGGTGCGTTGTGGGTGCCGCCGGGGGTGCGTCGCTGATACGGCCGGGGGTGCGTGCGGGTTCCGCCGTGGGTGGCTGGGCGCCGTGTCCGGCTCCGGGCTCGTCGTGGCTGGTCGCGCAGTTCCCCGCGCCCCTGGGGGAGCCGTTGGTGGGTGTGTGCTGGTTTGGGGGTGGGTGGCTGGGCGGGCGTCGTGTGCGGCTGCGGGCTCGTCGTGGCTGGTCGCGCAGTTCCCCGCGCCCCTGGGGGGTTGTGGTTGCCGTCGGTTGTGGGGTGGTGGCCTCGCCTGGGGGATTGTGGTGGCCGGGTCGTGGTGCCGTCGGCTGTGGGGTGCCGTGGCCTCGCATGGGCGCTCGTGCTTGGGGAATCGGGGTGCGCCACACTGAGTCCATGACGATTCACGAGAACCTCCTCGGCGGTCCGCCCCCGACCCACCTCCCCGACGAACCGGAGCCCCGCGAGCTGCTCGCGCAGGGCACCGCGCCGGCGGACGTCGCCGCCAAGTACCCCACCTCCTCCCTCGCCTGGGCCCAGCTGGCCGACGAGGCGTTCGAGCGGGGCGCGGCCGTGGAGTCGTACGCCTATGCCCGTACCGGGTACCACCGGGGTCTGGACGCCCTGCGCCGCAGCGGCTGGAAGGGGCACGGCCCGGTGCCGTGGGAGCACGAGCCGAACCGCGGCTTCCTGCGTGCCCTGCACGCCCTCGCCCGCGCCGCGCAGGCGATCGGCGAGCAGGAGGAGTACGAGCGCTGCACGCAGTTCCTGAAGGACTCTTCCCCGACCGCCGCCCAGACCCTGGGCTGACCCGCGGGGAACCCCCACGATCACCGGCACGGCCCGCCAGGCGATGGCCGGGCCGTGCCGGTGTCACGTCGTGCGGTCCGCCGGGTGACGGTTGGGCTGTGCCGGTGTCGCGTTGTGTGGCTCTCCCGGTGGTGGTGGGCCGCGCCGGGGTTACGTTCTGCGCGCGCGGGAGGTGTGGCCGTACATGACGAGGGGGGTGCCGGAGCCGCGGCGTGAGAGTCGTCGCGGGGCCGGCGCGTCAGGGCCCCGGGGGCTGCCGCGGGACTTCTGGCTGCTGTGGATCGCGGCCGCGGTCTCCGGGCTCGGCGACGGACTGGAACTGAGCGCCTTTCCCCTGCTGGCCACGGAGTGGACCGGTGATCCGGTGCTCGTCGCCGCGGCCGCCGCCGCGGCGCAGGCGCCCTGGCTGTTCCTCGGGCTGCCGGTGGGCGGGCTGGTCGACCGCTGGGACCGCAGGGCCGTGCTGCTGATCGCGGACGGCTGCCGCGCGCTGCTCGTGGCGGCGCTGGCCGTGGCGGTGGCGTCCGGCAGGGGGAGCATCTGGCTGCTGCTGGTCGTGCTCTTCGCCCTGGGATCGGCGCAGATCTTCTTCGACACCTCCGTCCAGGCGGTGATCCCCGCCGTGGTCGGGAGCGGCTCGCTGGTGCGTGCCAACAGCCTCCTCCAGGGCAGTTCGACGGTGCTCGTCCAGTTCACGGGGCCGGCCGCGGGCGCCGCGCTGTTCGCGGTCGCCCACTGGCTGCCGGCCGGCATCGACGCCGTCAGCTACCTGCTGGGAGTGCTGCTGCTGGCCGGAGTGCGGGGCCGGTTCCGCCCGGCGCGGCCGTCCTCCCCCGAGGAGACCCCGTCGTTGCGGCACAGCGTCGCCGAGGGCCTGCGCTGGCTGCGCGACGACCCGGTGGTCCGGGTGCTGTCCCTCGCGACGGTCCTGCTGGGCATGGGCAGCGCGGCCGCCTGGGGCGTCATGGTGCTGCTCGCCCGGCACCGGTGGCACCTCGACGGGTCGGGCTACGGGCTGCTGCTGACGGCCGGCGCCCTGGGCGGTGTGGCCGGCTCCCTGATCGCCGCCCCGCTGGCCCGGCGGGTGCCGAACCGGCTGCTGCCGGCCTGCTCCGCCGCCGGCTCGGCGGTGGCGTTCGGCCTGCTCGCGGTCGCCCGGTCGGCCGTCGTCGCCGCCATCCTGCTGGCCTTCAACGGGCTGATGGTGGTGGTGTGGAACGTGGTCACGGTCTCCGAACGGCAGGCCCGCATCCCGGACGCGCTCACCGGCCGGGTGACAGCCGCGTACCGGGTCCTGGCCTGGGGCAGCATGCCGCTCGGCGGACTGCTCGGCGGCGCGTCGGCGTCCGTGCTCGGTCTGCGCTCGGCCGTGCTGCTGGCCGCCCTGCTGCTCGCCCTGGCCGCCCTGCTGGCCGGCGCCGGCCTCGCGCCCCTCGGCACCGGCGCCTCCCGCGGCTCCCCGCGTCGCACGGCGGAACGGACCGCGCAGGGCAGCGCCGACCAGCGGTAGCGGCGTCCCGGCGTGACCGTCGGCGAGGGCGTCGGCCCGGCTGCCGGCCGGAGACTTTCACCGCAACGGACCGTCTGCGGGCAGGTGGGCCTTGCCGTATCCGGGGGCATTGCGGAGGATGCGGGGTGGGGACCGGGGCCCCCGTGCCGGCATCGGCAGGGGCGGACCGCTACCCGGAGTAACATCAGGAGACAGCGATGTCCCAACAGGCTCACCCCCCTTTCGAGGCCGCTGAGCCCGAGACCCCGAATCTCGATTTCGCGGGGACGACGCCGTACGAGGACTACGTCAAGGCGGACGTACTCACCCATCTCCAGCACACCCTCTCCGACGACCCCGGAGAGATGGTCTTTCTGGTGACCACCCAGGTCATGGAGTTGTGGTTCACGGTGATCGTGCACGAGTGGGAGACGGCCGCGCAGGCCCTCCGCTCGGACGACGTGCCGACCGCGATCGCCGCGCTGAAGCGGTCCGTGCGGGAGCTGGAGGCCCTGAACGCCTCGTGGAAGCCGCTCGGCCAGCTCACCCCGGCACAGTTCAACTCCTACCGGAGCGCGCTCGGCGAGGGCTCCGGCTTCCAGTCGGCGATGTACCGGCGCCTGGAGTTCCTGCTCGGTGAGAAGTCCGCGTCGATGCTGGTGCCGCACCGCGGCGCCCCGCGCGTCCACGCGGAGCTGGAGAAGGCACTGCACGAGCCCAGCCTGAACGACGAGGTGGTACGGCTCCTCGCGCGCCGCGGCCACGAGATCCCCGAGTCCGTGCTGCGCCGGGACGTCTCCCGCCGGTACGAGCCGGCGGACGCGGTGGAAGCCGCCTGGACCGCCGTCTACGCGGGCGACGAGAGCGACGAGCTCGCCCGTCTCGGCGAGGCGCTGACGGACGTGGCCGAGCTGGTGTGGCGCTGGCGCAACGACCACCTGGTCGCCACCCGGCGCGCGATGGGCGCGAAGGCCGGCACCGGCGGCTCCGCCGGCGTGGCCTGGCTGGAGAAGCGTGCCCGCAAGAACGTCTTCCCGGAGCTGTGGACGGCGAGGTCCCATGTCTGAGCCGGCCCTGCGAGCCGAGAAGCTGGACGCGGCGGACGCCCTGGCGGCCGTGCGGGAGCGCTTCGTCCTCGACGACGTGGTCTACCTGGACGGCAACTCCCTGGGTGCCCTCCCCGCGAACGTCCCCGACCGGGTGGCGGACGTCGTCCGCCGCCAGTGGGGGGAACTGCGCATCCGCTCCTGGGAGGAGAGCGGCTGGTGGACGGCGCCCGAGCGGATCGGCGACCGGATCGCCCCGCTGGTGGGCGCGGCGCCCGGCCAGATCGTCGTCGGCGACTCGACGAGCGTCAACGTCTTCAAGGCACTGGTGGCCGCGATCCGCATGGCGGGCGAGAGCCGTGACGAGGTCCTCGTCGACGCGACGACCTTCCCCACGGACGGCTACATCGCCGAGTCGGCGGCCCGGCTCACCGGCCGCACCCTGCGGGCGGTGACCCCGGCCGAGGTACCGCGGGCGCTCGGCGAGCGCACGGCCGCGGTACTGCTCAACCACGTCGACTACCGCACCGGCCGGCTGCACGACCTCCCGGCGCTCACCGCCGCGGTCCACGCCCACGGCGCCCTGGCGGTCTGGGACCTGTGCCACAGCGCGGGCGCGCTGCCCGTGGGCCTGGACGAGCACGGCGTCGACCTCGCGGTCGGCTGTACGTACAAGTACCTGAACGGCGGCCCCGGTTCGCCGGCCTACCTGTACGTGCGCAGGGAATTGCAGGAGCGCTTCGACTCCCCGCTGCCCGGCTGGAACTCCCACGCCGAGCCCTTCGGCATGAGCCCCGCCTACACCCCGGCGCCGGGTGCCCTGCGCGGCCGGGTCGGCACGCCGGACATCCTCTCCCTGCTGGCCCTGGAGGCGGCACTGGAGGTCTGGGAAGGGGTGTCCGTCGACGCCGTGCGGGCCAAGTCCCTCGCCCTGACGGACTTCTTCCTGGAGTGTGTCGAGGCGTACACGGAGCCGGGCCGGGTGGAGTGCCTGACCCCCGCACGGCACGAGGAGCGGGGCAGCCAGATCGCCCTGCGCTGCGCGGACGCCGGCGAGGTGATGAAGCGCCTGATCGCCCGGGGCGTGGTGGGCGACTTCCGGCATCCCGACGTCCTCCGCTTCGGCTTCACCCCGCTGTACGTGGGCTTCCGTGACGTGGAGCGGGCGGCCCGGGTGCTCCGGGAGGAGCTGGTCTAGTACAAGCGCGGGGGCCGGGGCGGCGGGGCGCGGGCCCGGGCACCCCGGCCCCCGCGCCGGACCTCCGCGGCCCCGGAAGCGTTCGACCTCACCCTGCGTGACAATCCCCGTATCCCCGCACGTCACCGGCCTGATACCGTCCCCGCGAGCGGTCGAACCGCCACCTGGTCCGCCAAACCCGTTCCATCGCTGAGAGGTTGGAGCATGCCGGACGACGCCGCAGCTGCCCGCGCCGCCGCCGAAGAGGAGTCGGCCTTCTCGCACCCCCCGGTCGACGCCGACGTCACCGCGGCGTACGGTGACCACCCCGACCAGGTGATCGACTTCTACGCGCCCCGTCCCGGCCCGGAATCCGCCGCCGCGCCTCTCGCCCCGCTCGTCGTCGTCCTGCACGGCGGCGCGTGGCGCTCCCGCTACGACCGCAGGCACGTCACCCCCTTCGCCGGCTACCTGGCCCGCAGGGGCTTCGCGGTGGCCAACGTCGAGTACAGACGGGGCGGCGAGCCGCTGATCCCGGGGCAGCAGGCGGGGCCCGGCACCGAGCCCGACGGGTCCGCCGGCCCGCCGCCCGCCGGACGCTGGCCCGACACCTTCGACGATGTCGCGGCGGCCCTGGACGCCCTTCCGGCGCTGGTCCGCGAGGCGCTCCCGCAGGCGGACCCCCGCCGTACGGTCCTGACCGGCCACTCGGCCGGCGCCCACCTGGCCCTGTGGGCCGCGGCCCGGCACGTCCTCCCCGCGGACGCCCCCTGGCGCACCGACGGTCCGGCGCCGCTGCGCGGTGTCGTCGCGCTCGCCCCGATCGCGGACCTGGAGGTGGCGGAGAAGCTCGACGTCTGCGCGAACGCGTCCCTGCAACTCCTGGGCGGGCGGGATCGCTTCGCCGAGCGCCGCCCGTACGCGGACCCCGCGCTGCTGCTGCCGACGGGCATCGCCACCACCCTCGTCCAGGGCCGTGACGACCTGGACGTGCCCCACCAGGTGGCCGAGGCGTACGCGGAGGCGGCGGCGAAGGCCGGGGAGATGGTCGGGCTGACGCTCCTGGAGGACGTGGGCCACTTCCCGCTGATCGACCCGGCGGCGGACGCCTGCGCGGTGGTGGCCGAGGAGATCGCCCAACTGGCCTGGTGAGCCACCGGGTCCGGCCGGCGGGACGGGTTCCGCGGGCTCGCCGGGCGCCCGCGGCCGCCCGGGGCGACCGGCGAGCCCGTGGTGCGCGGACCGCACGTCACGGCCGCCGGCACGGGACCCGGTGATACCCGTAATACCTGAGAGCTACGCGACAGGACAGCTCCCTGGCGGGACGCCGACGACGGGCGCCCGTTCCTAACTTCCTTCTCGGACAAGCCCGATGACCGGGCCCACCGAAAGGAAGCCACCCATGGGGCAGGTCCCGCCCACCCACCTCCGACGCCGTGTCCTGCGGGCCCTCCTCGCGGCCCTCCTCACCGCCGCCGTCGTCGCCCCCCTCGCCGGCGCGGCCCGCCCCGGGATCCCCGCCCCGCCACCGGCCGCCCTCCCCGCCCTCTCCCCCTCCACCCTGCACTCCGTGTACGCGGCGAACCGCGCCAACGCCAGGGCGGCCGCCCGCATGGCCGCCACCCACAGCGCCCCCCACCGCTCCGCCACCGACCGCGCCCTCGCCGCCCCGTCCCGCCACCTCCTCGCCTTCGACGGCCGAGGCGCGGGCCAGGTCACGGAGGTGCTGGGCGACCTCGTCCAGGCCCGTCACATCGCCGTGCTGGTCCCCGGCTCGGACACCTCCCTGGACACCTACGCCCGCTTCCACCGGACCGCCGCGTCCCTGTACGCCGACCTCACCCACCGCGCCGCCGGCACCCCCGTCGCCGTCGTCGCCTGGCTCGGCTACGAGACACCGGCCACGGTCGGCACCACGGTGACCACCACCACCCGCGCCGACGAAGCCGCCCCCCGCCTGCGCGCCTTCGTACGCCACCTGCGCGCCGCGGCCCCCGCCGCATCCCACGTCTCCCTGCTCTGCCACTCCTACGGCTCCGTGGTCTGCGGCCGCGCCGCCTCCGGCCTGGCCGCGGACGACCTCGCCCTGATCGGCAGCCCCGGGACCGGCGCGGACTCCGCCGCCGCCCTGCACACCCGCGCCCGCGTATGGGCCGCCCGCGGCAGCGAGGACTGGATCGCGCACGTCCCGCACGTCCGCGCCGCCCTCCTCGGCACCACCGTCGGCTTCGGCACCGACCCCGTCTCCGCCGCCTTCGGAGCCCGGGTCTTCGACGCGGCCGGCGCCGACCACAGCGGCTACTTCACCCCGGGCTCCGCCTCCCTCGCCAACCTCGCCCGGATCACCCTCGACGAGCCCTCGGAGGTAACCCGTGCCTGAGCAGGCCCCGGCCACCCGTGCCCCGCACCGCGCACTGCACGCGATACGGCGGAGCGCCCACCGCCTGGACGCCGCCACCCCCGCCTCCCGCGACCGGGCCGCCGACGCCCTGCGGGCCTTCGCGATCCTCGGTGTCGTCCTCGGCCACTGGCTGGTCACCGCCCTGGTCGCCGAGGACGGCGCACTGCACACCGCGAGCCCGCTCCAGCACCTGCCCCGGCTGGCCCCGGTCTCCTGGCTCTTCCAGACCCTGGCCGTGTTCTTCCTGGTCGGCGGCCAGATGGCGACCCGCGGCCTGGCCGCGGCCCGCACACGAGGCGACACCTACGCCCGCTGGCTGCGCGCCCGCCTGACCCGCATGCTCCGCCCGGCCGCCGCCCTCCTCGCCCTGTGGACGGTGACCGCCACCGCCCTGCTCCTCACCGGCACGCCCCTGGCCACCGTCCACACCCTGTTGAAACTCGCGCTGTCCCCGCTGTGGTTCCTGCTGGTCTTCGCCGCGCTGACGGCCGCCACTCCGCTCGTCGCCCGGCTCAACCCGCTCTGGCCGCTCGCCGTCGTCCTCCACGTGGACCTGCTCCGTTTCGGACTGCACCTCGGCCCGTCCTGGCTCGGCTGGATCAACCTGGCCGCCGGCTGGCTGGTCCCCTACACCCTGGGCGCGGCCTGGACCCGGGGCGAACTGCGCAGCCGCCGCTCGGCCCTGACCCTCCTGGCCGGCGGCACGGCGGCCACGGCGGTCCTCGTCGGCTGCGCGGGCTACCCGGCGTCGATGGTCGGCGTCCCCGGCAGCGCGGTCTCCAACCTGAACCCGCCGACGCTGGCCGCCGTCACCTTCGGCCTGGCCCAGTGCGGCCTGGCGCTCCTGCTGCGCGACCGGCTTCGCCGCACGCTGGCCCGCCCGCTCGCCTGGGCCGCCGTCGCGCTGGTCAACCTCTCCGCGATGACGGTCTTCCTGTGGCACCAGACGGCCCTGGCCGCCACGACGACCGTCGCGCTCACGGCCGGCCGCCTCCCCGGACTGCACACCGCCCCCGACGGTCCGGGCTGGGTGGCGGCCCGGCTCCTGTGGCTGCCGGTGTTCGGCCTGGTCCTGGCGGTGTGCCGGACCGCGTTCCGCTCCTTCGAACAGGGGCGGCACCGCCCAGGGAGCGGCACCGGCGCCGGACGGTCACGGGTGGTGCGGGTGCACCGAGGCGCGGACCCGGGCACCGGGCGGGTGGTCCGCCGTGTTGTCTAGGGTGGTCCGCGTGACGGAAACGGGGGGCCGCCAGGTGTTCATGCCGCTCGCGGGCCGGGTCCGGTGCTGGCTGCGGGTGCTGCGCGACGACCTGTGGACCTTCGGGGCACAGCCGCTGCCCGCCCTCCGGTGGCTGCGCCGGGTGCCGCACGGTGTGCTGTGCCTGGCCGCGTTCGGGATCACGTTCGGCGCCGTGGCGCAGCTCGCGAACGACGGACACGTGGACTCACAGCCGGCCCTGCTGATCGGCCTCGCGCAGGGCGGCGCGGTCGTCCTCGCCCTGTGGCGGCCCGTCCCGGCCTGGTGGCTGTCCATGGCGGGGACCGTGGCGGGAGCCGTCGCGGTCCGCGAAGGCATGACCACCGCGGCCGGGGAGACGTTCACCTGGCCCTGGAGCCCGGCCGGCATCATCGCGCACCTGCTCGTCCTGCTGCTGCTCGCGCTGCGTGTGCGCACCCGGGTCTCGGTCGAGGCGTTGGTCCTGACCGTGCTGGTCACCTGGCTCCTGGAAGGCGTGTGGGGCGGGCTCAGCTACGACCCGACCGGTGTCCTCGCCGTGGTGCTTTCCGCGGTCGTCGTGCTGCTCGGCGCCGCCCTGCGCGGCCGCCGGGAGGCCCGTGCCGAACTCGTCGAGCAGGCCACCCTGACCGCCGAGGAGCGCGGTCGGCGCACCCTGCTGGAGGAGCGCAGCCGGATCGCGCGCGAACTGCACGACGTGGTCGCCCACCACATGTCGGTGATCTCCATCCAGGCCCAGGTGGCCCCGCACCTGGTGGAGAACCCCTCCGGGGAACTGCTGGAGAACCTCGGCGGCATCCGCGACAACGCGCTGGAGGCGCTCACCGAACTGCGCCGGGTGCTCGGCGTGCTGCGTTCCGAGAACCCCGAGGACCCCTACGGGCTGGGCGCCCCCGGCACGGGAGCGGCCCCGGACGCCCCTCAGCCCACCCTCGACCGGCTCGGCGCGCTGATCGAGAACACCCGCGCGACGGGGCTGGAGGTGACCGCCGAGGTCGTGGGCGAGGTGCGGCCGTACGCTCCGGGGGTGGAGCTGTCGGCGTACCGGATCGTGCAGGAGGCGCTGAGCAACGCCCTGCGGCACGCGCCGGGTTCCCGGGTGCGCGTCGAGGTCGGACACTTCCCGGACGGGCTGCACCTGACGGTGGAGAACTCCGCGCCGCGGCGCCCCGTCCCGCCCTCCCCGGGAGCCGGACACGGGCTGCTCGGCATGCGCGAGCGCGCGGCGATGCTCGGTGGCCGTCTCGTCGCCGACGGCACCGCGGGCGGCGGCTTCACCGTCACCGCGTTCCTCCCCGGCGACCTCTCCCCGCCCCCGCCCGACCAGCCCCCGACAGGAGCGAAGACCCCATGACGAGCGGTACCGGCAGCATCCGGGTACTCATCGCCGACGACCAGCAGATGGTCCGGCAGGGTTTCACCGTGCTGCTCGACGCCCAGCCCGGCATCGAGGTGGTCGGGCAGGCGGTGGACGGCCGGGACGCGATCGCCCGGACCGCGGAACTGGCCCCGGACGTGGTGCTGATGGACATCCGGATGCCGGAGCTGGGCGGCATCGAGGCGACCCGCCGGATCACCGGGGAGCACACCGCCGTCAAGGTGCTGGTGCTGACCACGTTCGACCTGGACGAGTACGTCTACGACGCGCTGCGGGCGGGGGCCTCCGGCTTTCTCCTCAAGGACGCCTCCGCGGACAAGCTGGCCGAGGCGGTGCGGGTCGTGGCCGCGGGCGACGCCCTGCTGGCCCCCGGCATCACCCGGCGCCTCATCGCGGAGTTCTCCCGCCTGGACGGCAGCCGCCGGCCCCCGCTCAAGCGGCGCGTCGGTGACCTCACCGAGCGGGAGACGGAGGTGCTGGCGCTGATCGCGCAGGGCCTGTCGAACGCGGAGATCGCCGAGCGGCTGGTCGTGGCCGAGCAGACCGTGAAGACGCACGTCGGCCGGATCCTGGTGAAACTGGGCCTGCGCGACCGCACCCAGGCGGCGGTCTTCGCCTACGAGTCCGGCCTGGTCCGCCCCGGGGGCCACTGACCCCGGCGTCCCCCCGAGCCGTTGATCCAGGCGTCCCCCCCGGGCCACTGCCCCCCGGCCGCTGATCCAGGCTCCACCCGGGCCGCTGACCCGGCCCCGCCCGGCCGATGCCCCGGAACCCTCCGGATCGGGCCACTGGCCCCGACCACGGCTCCACCCGGGGCGGCGCTGCCCTGCCGTAGTACCTGAGGGGGATCCCGCAGGACCCCTCTCCAAGGGGACGACCGTGCCCGCGCCCGCGCCTACCGTTTTCCCCGTGACCGAGACGACGCACACGCAGACGACACCGCCGGGGGCGGCCGGCAGGCCGCGCAGCCCGGAGTTCCGGCTGGCCGTCGACGCCCTGCGGGGGCTGCGGCAGGACCTGTTCCACGGCGCCTTCGCCTACCGCCCGATGCCCCGCGCGGCCGTCGACGGCCCGCTCACCCGCCATCTGACCGGCCGCGCGCGGCAGTACGCGTCCTGGACCCCGCACGCGCTGGTGGTCGCCGGCGGCGCGGTGGCGATGCTCGTCACCGCGGCGAGCTTCCAGGAGGGCAGGGCGACACAGCTGGTGGCCGCGGTCCTCGTGCTGATCCCGGTGCTGCTGACCCTGGCGCGTCCGGTCGGCGCGTTCTGGCTGTCGCTCGCGGCCACCGCGGTCACCGCGGCGGTCGGCGACAGCTGGGACACCTGGCCGTGGCTGCCGGGCAGCTTCGTCTCCCACCTGCTGGTGCTCACGGTCGTGGCGATACGCACCCGCCCGCGCACCGCGGCCTGGATGTGGCTGCTGACCGCGCTGTACGGCATCTGGTCCGTGACCGTCTTCGGCGGGGACCACTACGACACCGACGCGGCACCGATGATCATCCTCTCGGCGTTGATCCTGCTGGCCGTCACCGTCCGGCACACCCGCCGGGAGGCCCGGCAGGTGGTGACCGCCCAGCAGACCGTGACCGAGCACGAGCGGTCGCGCCGCACCCTGCTGGAGGAGCGCACGACGATCGCCCGTGAGCTGCACGACGTGGTCGCCCACCACATGTCGGTGGTCGCGATCCAGGCGGAGGCCGCGCCCTACCGGGTGGAGAACCCGCCGCCGGAGCTGGAGAAGGCCTTCGCCACCATCCGGGAGAACGCGGTGGCGGCCCTGACCGAGCTGCGCCGGGTGCTCGGGGTGGTCCGAGCGGAGGACTACGAGGCCCCGGACGCCCCGCAGCCCACCCTGGCCGACCTGGACGGCCTGCTCGCCAATGTGCGCGAGGCGGGCCTGGAGGTCGAGAAGGCGGTGACCGGAGCGGTGCGGGAGCTGCCGCAGGGGGTGGAGCTGTCGGCGTACCGGATCGTGCAGGAGGCGCTGAGCAACACCCTGCGGCACGCCCCGGGCGCGGGCGCGCGGGTCGAGATCGGCTACGTCCTCGGCGGCCTGGGCCTGCGCGTGGTCAACGGCCCGCCGCCGGCCCCGCACCTGGTCAAGGCGTCGCCCGGCGCCGGGCACGGCATCACGGGCATGCGGGAGCGCGTCTCGATGCTGAACGGCGAGATGACGGCGGCCCCGACGGCCGAAGGAGGTTACGAGGTGACGGTGTTCCTGCCGGTGCCGGCCGCCACGGTGACCGAGGACGAGGCATGACGATCCGTGTACTGATCGCGGACGACCAGATGATGGTCCGCGAGGGCTTCTCGGTGCTGCTGAACGCGATGCCGGGCATCGAGGTCGTCGGCGAGGCCGTCAACGGCCGGGAGGCGGTCGAGCGGGTGCGGGAACTCGCCCCGGACGTCGTCCTGATGGACATCCGCATGCCGGAGCTGAACGGCATCGAGGCGACCCGGGAGATCGTCGCCGCGGACGAGACGGCGAAGGTGCTGGTGCTGACCACGTTCGACCTGGACGAGTACGTCTACCAGGCGCTGCGCGCGGGAGCCTCCGGTTTCCTCCTCAAGGACGCCTCGGCGCGCCAGCTGGCCGACGGCGTGCGGGTGGTGGCGGCGGGCGAGGCCCTCCTGGCCCCCTCCGTCACGAAACGCCTGATCACGGAGTTCTCCCGGCTGGCGGACAGGCCCCGGCTGATGCCGGCGGCGCAGGCGGCGTACGGGGAGCTGACGGAACGGGAGACGGAGGTGCTGGTCCTCATCGCGCAGGGCCTGTCCAACGCGGAGATCGCCGGGCGCCTGGTGGTGGCGGAGTCGACGATCAAGACCCATGTGAGCCGGATCCTGGTCAAACTGGGCCTGCGCGACCGCACCCAGGCAGCGGTGTTCGCGTACGAGGCGCGACTGGTGGAGCCGGGCTGACGAGGACCAGAGGACGGACCAGAGGACCGACAACGGCCCGGCCACTCCGCAGACCTCCCCGATCACCGTGAGCCGAACGGCACCGGCTCCGACCTGGCGGCGATTCGGTTGCGTGCTGGTCGCCGACGAGACCGCCGTGCTGGTCACGGAACGGGAGCCGCGGCCGCGGAAGTTCCCGGGCCCTTCCGGCCCGGACCGCGGACCGGCACCCTGGTCAGACGTGGGTGTACGCGTTAGCGTCCCCGCATGGCAGGCTCCCACGACCTCGCTTTCGATCCCTGGGACCCGGAGTTCCTCGCGGACCCGTACCCCGCCTACGCCGAGTTGCGGGCGCGCGGGCGGGTGATCCGGTACGAGCCGACGGACCAGTGGCTGGTCCCGCACCACGCGGACGTCTCGGCGCTGCTGCGGGACCGCCGGCTCGGGCGGACGTACCAGCACCGGTTCACCCACGAGGAGTTCGGGCGGACCGCGCCGCCGGCCGAGCAAGAGCCTTTCCACACCCTGAACGACCACGGCATGCTCGACCTGGAGCCGCCGGACCACACCCGGATCCGGCGCCTGGTGTCGAAGGCGTTCACCCCGCGCACGGTGGAGCGGCTGAAGCCGTACGTGCACGGCCTGGCGAACGAACTGGTGGGGAGGCTGGTGGAGGCCGGCGGCGGTGATCTGCTGACCGACGTGGCCGAACCGCTGCCCGTGGCCGTGATCGCCGAGATGCTGGGCATCCCGGAGGCGGACCGGGGGCCGCTGCGCCCGTGGTCGGCGGCCATCTGCGGGATGTACGAGCTGAACCCGCCGAAGGACACGGCGGCCCGGGCGGTGCGGGCGTCGGTGGAGTTCTCGGACTACCTGCGCCGACTGATCGCCGAGCGCCGCAAGGAGCCGGGGGAGGATCTGATCTCCGGGCTGATCGCGGCGCACGACGAGGGGGACCGCCTCACGGAGCAGGAGATGATCTCCACGGCGGTGCTGCTGCTGAACGCCGGTCACGAGGCCACCGTGAACGCCACGGTGAACGGCTGGTACGCGCTGTTCCGCAATCCCGGCCGGCTGGCCGACCTGCGCGCCGACCACTCCCTGGTCCCCTCCGCGGTCGAGGAGCTGATGCGCTACGACACCCCGCTCCAGCTCTTCGAGCGCTGGGTCCTGGACGACATCGAGATCGACGGCACGACGATCCCCCGGGGCGCGGAGATCGCCATGCTCTTCGGCTCCGCCAACCACGACCCGGAGGTCTTCCGGGACCCCGGGCGGCTCGACCTCACCCGCGAGGACAACCCGCACATCTCCTTCAGCGCCGGCATCCACTACTGCATCGGGGCACCGCTGGCCCGCATCGAGCTGGCGGCCTCGATGACGGCCCTCCTGGAGCGGGCCCCGACCCTGACCCTGACCGCCGAGCCACCACGCAAGCCCAACTTCGTGATCCGCGGCCTGGAGAACCTGCCGGTCGAGCTGAGGTGATCACCCGCTCGGCCGATCACCGGACGCTCTCGGCTGGTTCCCGCCGGTGCCTCGCCACGCTGGTGCCGCCTGAGCAGGGAGGCACCACGACGGTCACCGGAAGCGGAGGCGAGGCCGCGTGCGGCGGAGCGTCACCTCTCCTTCGTCTCCTCCAGTACCGTCCGCCCCAGCAGGGCGTACCGTTCGGGGGAGCGGTGCTTGAGGTACTGGGCGCAGCCGACGCCGGTGGCCGCGACCAGTGCCACCAGCCACGGGGTCGCCTTCAGCACCAGCGAGCCCGACTCCGGCCCGGCCGCCACCCCCATGTTGGACACCAGCAGCACGACGACGGCGAGCATCGCGATGCCGCCGACGAGCGGCGCGGTGAAGGTGCGGAACCAGTGCCGGCTCTCGGGGTGGTGGGAGCGGAAGTACGCCAGCACCGCGAAGGAGCACACGGCCTGGACGACGAGGATCGCCATGGTGCCGAGGATGGCGAGCAGGACGTACGTACCGGTGTAGGGGTCCTTGCCCGCGGCCCAGAAGGCACCGATCAGCACCGCGCTGACGGCCGTCTGCACCAGGCCGGCGATGTGCGGGGAGCCGTGCCGGGCGTGGGTGCGCCCGATGGTGTTCCGCAGCGACGGCACGACGCCCTCCCGCCCCAGGGCGTACAGATAGCGGGCGGCGCAGTTGTGGAAGGCCATGCCGCAGGCCAGTGAGCCGGTGATCATCAGCCACTGCATGACGTCGACCGCCCAGTGGCCGACGTAGCGCTCGGTGGGGTCGAAGAACATGGCCAGGGGGTTGGCGGAGGACGCGGCCCGCACGGCCTCCGCCTCGCCGTTTCCGGTGATGGCCATCCAGGAGACGAGGACGTAGAAGACCCCGACGCCCAGCACGCTGATCATCGTCGCCTTCGGGATGATCCTCTTCGGGTCGCGGGACTCCTCGCCGTACATCGCCGTCGACTCGAAGCCCACCCAGGACCAGAAGGCGAAGAAGAGCCCGAGCCCGGCGGACGTGCCCTTGAAGGCGTTGACCGGGTCGACCGGCGCGAAGGTGAACCCGTGCGGCCCGCCCCCGTGGAAGGCGACGGACACCGCCATGGCGGCCAGCACGGTGACCTCGGTCGCGAGCAGCGCCACCAGCAGTTTCTCGGCGACGCTGACCCCGAACCAGGTGCCGGTGGCATTGATCGCGAGCATCAGCACGGCGAAGGCCCACCAGGGCACGTGCAGGCCCGTCTGGTCCTTGAGGGTGGTGGTGGCGAAGGTGGAGAAGATGCCGATCAGCGCCGGTTCGAAGACGACGTACGCGAACGTCGCGAGCAGACCGGAGGCGAGGCCGACGGTCCGGCCGAGCCCGTACGAGATGAATCCGTAGAAGGCGCCCGTGGACGTGATGTGCTTCGCCATCGACGTGAATCCCACGGAAAAGATTGCCAGGACGACCATTGCCACGAGATAGCTCGCGGGTGCCCCCACGCCGTTGCCGGCCGACACCATGAAGGGCACGTTGCCGGTCATCGCGGTGATCGGCGCGGCGGTGGCGACCGCCATGAACACCACGCCGAGCAACCCGACTGCGTTGGGTTTCAGCCGGTGAACCGTTGTGCCGTCGCCGTTCTCGGTCGCCGGGGCGACGCCCTCGTCCACAGCCATAGGGTGGCCCCCTCCGTGTCCGGTCCGTGGGTACTGATGGAGCAGGATGGTGGACGAAGGGTGCGCTCGGGAAGGGGTCGGCCAGGTTAAATATTTGTCACCAGACCTTTAGGCGGGTTGTGCGGGTCAGCGGCCGGCGGGCAGGACGAGCCGCCAGGCCCCCTCCGCCACCCGCCAGGTGCGTCTGCGCACGGGCCCGGAGACCGCCGCGTCCGCCCGGTAGCGGAAGTCCGCCCCGGTGACCGTCACCGTGCGGCCGGCGGCCAGCAGGGGGGTCGCCTCGGCGCCCACCGACAGGGGCCGCACCTCCACCGAGGCCACCCCGTCCGTGCCCGGTGTCACCGACACCGCCTCCACCGGCTGGTCCAGGTCGACCACCGTCCGTCCGTCGACCTCCACCCGCAGCCGGGCCGTGCAGGGGGAAGGCACCGCGGACAGCCGGGCGGGCCGGGTGGCCAGGGTGCGGACCAGGGAGCGGTACCAGGGGCGGCCCGTGGAGACCGGTACGGGCCGGGCGGCGGCGGCCGCCCGCACCGGCACCGGCGGAATGCCCAGCGCGCCCAGCACCACGCCGTCGCTGTCGTCGACCAGGAGGTCCATGCGCCGCTCGACGCCGTCCAGGACCGCCCGTGCCGCCGCCACCGCCCCGCCGGGAACCCCGAGCGACTCGGCGAGCGCGGTGTCCCCCACGGGCACCACCGACAGCGCGCAGCCGGCCAGCTCCCGCTGCCGGTGCAGCAGGGTGACGGCGCGGACCAGGGCCCGGCCGTCGCCGACCACGACCGGCCGCCGGGACCCCCTGCGGTCCAGTGCGCGGGCGAACTCCTCCGGTCCCGCCGGGAGACACCATTTGGCCGCCGCACCCGCGCTGAGCACGTCTTTCGCGATTCGTACGGACTCTCCGTCCGCCTGCCGTGCCGTCGGATCGATGATCACCAGCAGCTGATCGGACGTCGCGAAAGTCGCCACCTCGGTCCTGCCTCGCTTCCTCGGGTAGCATCTTTGTGCAAGAGCCCCTTGCGCTATTGCGCCAGGGGCTTCGTCTATTCCGGGGCATCCGGTCCGACGGTTGTGCGACCAACGACGGTCGCGGTGGTACGCGGCGGTGAACCTTACGCCCACGCCCCCGACCTTGGACATGCCCCGCCCGGAAGGGGTGTACGCGCGTGCCCGCACTTGTGCTGCTCGGTGCTCAGTGGGGTGACGAAGGCAAGGGAAAGGCGACGGACCTGCTCGGCGGCTCCGTCGACTATGTGGTGCGTTACCAGGGCGGTAACAACGCCGGCCACACGGTGGTCGTCGGCGATCAGAAGTACGCCCTGCACCTTCTCCCTTCCGGAATCCTGTCCCCCGGCTGCACGCCGGTCATCGGCAACGGCGTCGTCGTCGACCCGTCGGTCCTGCTCTCCGAGCTGAGCGGTCTGAACGAGCGCGGCGTCGACACGTCCAAGCTCCTGCTCAGCGGTAACGCGCACATCATCACGCCGTACAACGTGACCGTCGACAAGGTGACGGAACGCTTCCTCGGCAAGCGCAAGATCGGTACGACCGGCCGCGGCATCGGCCCGACCTACGCGGACAAGATCAACCGCGTCGGTATCCGGGTCCAGGACCTGTACGACGAGTCGATCCTGCACCAGAAGGTGGAGGCGGCCCTCGACGTCAAGAACCAGGTCCTCACGAAGCTGTACAACCGGCGGGCCATCACCGCCGACCAGGTGGTCGAGGAGCTGCTGGGCTACGCCGAGCAGATCAAGCCGTACGTCGCCGACACGGTCCTGATCCTCAACCAGGCCCTGGAGGACGACAAGGTCGTGCTCTTCGAGGGCGGCCAGGGAACCCTCCTGGACATCGACCACGGCACGTACCCCTTCGTCACCTCCTCGAACCCGACCGCCGGCGGTGCCTGCACCGGCGCCGGCGTGGGACCGACGAAGATCAGCCGTGTCATCGGCATCCTCAAGGCCTACACGACCCGGGTCGGCGCCGGTCCGTTCCCGACGGAGCTGTTCGACGCGGACGGCGAGGCGCTGCGCCGGATCGGCGGCGAGCGGGGCGTGACCACCGGCCGCGACCGCCGCTGCGGCTGGTTCGACGCGGTCATCGCCCGCTACGCGACCCGCGTGAACGGCCTGACCGACTTCTTCCTCACCAAGCTGGACGTGCTGACCGGCTGGGAGCAGATCCCGGTCTGCGTGGCGTACGAGATCGACGGCAGGCGCGTCGAGGAGCTGCCCTACTCGCAGACCGACTTCCACCACGCGAAGCCGGTCTACGAGACCCTGCCGGGCTGGTCCGAGGACATCACGAAGGCCAAGTCCTTCTCCGACCTCCCGAAGAACGCCCAGAACTACGTCAAGGCGCTGGAGGAGATGTCCGGCGCCCCGATCTCCGCGATCGGCGTGGGCCCGGGCCGGGACGAGACGATCGAGATCAACTCGTTCCTGTAGGCACCTCGCCGCACCGCGTGCGGCACCTCGCGGCACCGCCCGCCGTCCGCCCCCACCGGGCGAGATCGGCGGGCGGTGCCGTCCTCACGCCCCGGTGGACAATGGACGTATGGGCGTCCACCGGAGCGCGTTGTGCCGGGGACCGTACGGCGGTGAGGGCCACCAGGCCGACGGCACGGACTGCTCGGACCCGGCCGTCTTCGAGGTCGCCCGGCACAACCGGCCGCCCCTGCTCGTGTGCCCGGTGCACCTCGGCCCGTCCCTGTTGCTGGCGGCCGGGGTGCTATGGCCCCCGGTCGTCCGCCTCATCGGCCGGCCCTCATAGCCCCGTGCCGCTGCTCGGGGCCGCGGAGTCCGTGCCGTCCCGGCTCAGCTGAGTCCGAGGACGGGATGGCACCTTCGAGGTCTTCCCGCTTGTTCAGCGGCACCTTGCGGCATCGGGCCACCACATGCCGGTGACGTCCTGGGCGATCCCGACTGGGCCGGAAGTCCAAGAGCGGGTAATGCTCTGGCCAAGGAACGTGCCGTCGTCAGCTGAACACGATCATGGAGCCCTGGGCCAGGGAGCGGGTCGCCGCCGCGTGCAGGCCCAGCCAGACGTGGCGTTCGCGGGCGAAGGGGCTGGGGTCGTAGGGGGCCGGGACGGCAGGTTCCTCCAGCTCGGTCGGGCCGGCCGGAGGGGCCGGGGCCGCCGGCGGGTTCGCCGGGTCGATGCCGATCGTCGGTGCCACGTACTGGAGTTCCCGGAGCAGCGTCTGCGAGGAGCCCAACGGACCGCCCCCCGCCAGGAGTTCGTCGTTCGACAGCGGGTGCGGGAAGTCCACGGGCACGTACGCGCCCGCGTGGTCGTAGTGCCAGACCAGGTGGGACTGCTGGGCCGTGGACTCGAACATCTCCAGCAACTGCTCGTAGTCGCCGCCCAGTTCGTCCACCGGGGTCACCGGCAGCCCGCAGACCTGGAGCAGGTACGCCCGGCGCAGGAAGTGCAGGGCGTCGTAGTCGAAACCGGCGACCGGCGCGACGTCGCCGGACAGGCCCGGCATGTACTGGTACACCGGCACCGGCGGCAGCGCGGCCTCGGCCAGCGCCTTGTTGTACTGCGCGAGTTCCTCGGCGAAGGGGTTGTCCGGGGTGTGGCACAACACGTCCACGAGCGGTACCAGCCACAGGTCACAGGCCAAAAGAGGGCTCCTCGCATCGGCAGGCGCATGGTCACGCACGGCAGCAGGTGGTCAGGGCAGGGTAGTCGGTACGGCCTCGGGGCGACTCCCCCCGTACGGGCCGTATCGGTCGTCTACCCGTTGGTCAGGTGTTCCAGCAGTGCCAGCGAGTGGGCGTTGGAGGCGGCGACGAGCGCGCGGGCGGCCTCGGCCTCGCGCCGTGCCAGCGCGTCGACCAGCTCGGTGTGCCCGGCCCAGAGCCGGCCGCGCAGGTCGGGCAGGCGCAGCAGGTACTGCACCGCGCAGACCCAGGACTGGACGCGCAGACGGTGCAGGAAGTCGCCGAGGTAGGGGTTGCCGAACAGGGCGCTCAGCTCGCGCCAGAAGCGGAGGTCGTAGCCGATGAGCACGGTGAGGTCGCCGGCGGTCGCGGCCCGCTGGGCCTCCTCGCCGCGGCGGCGCACGGTGGCCAGGGCCGCGGCCGTGCGCGGGTCCTCCGGCGGGGTCTGGAAGGCGGGGTGGCCGGTGGAGAGGGCCTGGAACATGCCGTCGGTGACCAGGCTGCGGGCCTCGATCATGTTCCGGTAGTCGGTGACCGAGTACTCGGGCACGCGGAAGCCGCGGTGCTGGTCGGCCTCCAGGATGCCCTGCGCGGACAGGTCGACCAGCGCCTCGCGGACGGGGGTGGCGGAGACGCCGTACTGGTCGGCGATCTCCTTGACGGTGAACGCCCGGCCCGGGCGCAGCCGCCCCGCCAGCACCTCGTCACGGAGCGCGTCCGCGATCTGCTGGCGCAGGGTGCTGCGCGTCACGGTACCGTTGCCGGGCATGGTCCGTGCCTCTCCTCACACGTCCGGGTGACGTACTCGTACGGCCTCGCGATTACGTGGCCCCTCTTGCTTACGAGCACGTCACCTTACGCGTTCGGACGGGTCCGGCGGCAGCCGTCGTCCGGTCACAGCCCGTCACGTGGTGCGGCGGGCGTCACACGGTGTGCTCGTCCGCCACGGTCAGGGCGGCGTCGAGCGCGGCCAGGCCCTCCTTCAGCTCGGCCTCGGTCGCGTTGCACGGCGGGACGACGTGCGTGCGGTTCATGTTCACGAAGGGCCACACGCCGTGCTTCTTGGCGGCGGCCGCGAACGCGGCCATGGGGGCGTTCGCCTCGCCGGCCGCGTTGTACGGCACCAGCGGCTCGCGGGTCTCCCGGTTCTTCACCAGGTCCAGCGCCCAGAACATGCCGACACCGCGCACCTCGCCGACGCTCGGGTGCCGCGCGGCCAGCTCGGCGAGGCCGGGGCCGACGACCGTCTCGCCGAGCCGCTTCGCGTTCTCGACCACGCCCTCCTCCGCCATCACGCCGATCGTGGCGACGGCGGCGGCGCAGGCCAGCGGGTGGCCGGAGTAGGTGAGTCCGCCGGGGTACGGCCGCTTGCCGAAGGTCTCCGCGATCTCCTGCGAGATCGCGACACCGCCGAGCGGGACGTAGCCCGAGTTCACGCCCTTGGCGAAGGTCATCAGGTCGGGGACCACACCGAACAGGTCCGCCGCGAACCACTCGCCGGTCCGGCCGAACCCGGCCATGACCTCGTCCAGGATGAAGACGATGCCGTACTTGTCGCACAGCTCACGCACGCCGGCCAGGTAGCCGGGCGGCGGGACCATGATCCCGGCGGTGCCGGGCACGGTCTCCAGGATGATCGCGGCGATCGTCCCGGGGCCCTCGAAGGCGATCGTCGTCTCCAGGTGCTCCAGCGCCCGGGCGCATTCCTGCTCCTCCGTCTCCGCGTAGAAACGGGAGCGGTAGAGGAACGGCGCCCAGAAACGGACGACACCCGCGTTGCCGCCGTCGGAGGCCCAGCGGCGCGGGTCACCGGTGATGTTGATCGCCTGCTGGGTGCCGCCGTGGTACGAGCGGTAGGCCGAGAGCACCTTCGCGCGGCCCGTGTGCAGCCGGGCCATGCGCACCGCGTGCTCGACGGCGTCCGCGCCGCCGTTGGTGAAGAAGATCTTGTCCAGGTCGCCGGGGGTCCGCTCGGCGATCAGCCGGGCCGCCTCCGAGCGCGCCTCGATCGCGAACGCGGGCGCGAAGGTCGTCAGTTTCGCGGCCTGCTCCTGGACGGCCGCGACCACCTTGGGGTGCTGGTAGCCGATGTTCGTGTAGACGAGCCCGCTGGTGAAGTCCAGGTACCGCGTGCCGTCGTAGTCCCAGAAGTACGACCCCTCGGCGCCGGCGACGGCGAGCGGGTCGATCAGGTCCTGGGCGGACCAGGAGTGGAACACGTGTGCACGGTCCGCGGCCTTCACTGCGGCGCCGGCTTCGGGGCTGGGCTGAGGGGTCATGCCGGTGAGGGTAAATGTCCGCGATGCGGAAGCGACATCGGCGTCTTGTGTTCTGGACGGGGCGAAATCACGACAGGTTGTCGACGGGGGCGGCAGGGACCCGGGGCGGGTGCCGCGTCGGCGGCGGTCCCGACGGGCCCTGTTACGGAACCGTAGACAGCGGTCCGGGACCGCGGTCGTACCAGCGCACTATTCTCGGTCGTTGCGGAACTCTGGGGGCGGGAAGGCGGACGGGGATGGAGAA
The DNA here is from genome assembly GCF_016741855.1 of Streptomyces musisoli. Taxonomy (GTDB): domain Bacteria; phylum Actinomycetota; class Actinomycetes; order Streptomycetales; family Streptomycetaceae; genus Streptomyces; species Streptomyces musisoli. Next base: position 199,430 of record NZ_JAERRH010000007.1, read on the forward strand.
GCTGGGACCGGGGGAACCGGAGGTCCCGCCGGCCGGAGGCTGGGGGAGGATCGGGGCCTACCGGCTGCTCGCGCGGCTCGGTGCGGGCGGCATGGGGCAGGTGTACCTGGCCCGGTCGGACCGGGGACGGACCGTCGCCGTGAAGCTCGTCCGCGAGGAACTGGCCCGGCAGGAGGAGTTCCGGGCCCGTTTCCGCCAGGAGGTGCAGGCCGCGCGACGGGTCGGCGGGTACTGGACCGCGCCCGTGCTGGACGCGGACACCGAGGCGGCCGTGCCGTGGGTGGCGACCGGGTACGTGGCCGGGCCGAGCCTTCAGCAGGTCGTCGGGCACGATCACGGGGCGCTGCCCGAGCGGTCGGTACGGATCCTGGCGGCGGGGCTCGCACACGCGCTGAAGGACATCCACGCGGCCGGCATCGTGCACCGGGATCTCAAGCCGTCGAACGTACTGGTGACCATCGACGGGCCGCGCGTGATCGACTTCGGGATCGCGCGGGCGCTGGAGACCGCGACCTCCGGCGGGGAAGGGCTCACCCGGACCGGGTCGCTCGTCGGGTCGCCCGGGTTCATGGCGCCCGAGCAGGTGCGGGGGGACCGGGTCACGCCGGCGTGCGACGTGTTCTGCCTCGGCTCCGTGCTCGCCTATGCGGCGACCGGGCTGCTGCCGTTCGGGGCCGCCAACAGCGGGGTCCACGCGCTGATGTTCCGGATCGCCCAGGAGGAGCCTGACCTGACGGGAGTGCCGGAGGGGATCGCCGACCTGGTGCGGGACTGCCTCCGCAAGGACCCGGGGGCACGGCCTTCGCTGGACGTGATCCTGGAGCGGACCGGGGCGGAGGACACCGTGGTCGGCGGGCGGTCCCGGGATCCCTGGCTGCCCAGTTCGCTGGTCGCGCAGCTGGGGCGGCACGCCGTGCAGTTGCTGGAAGTGGAGGAACCGGAGCGGGGAGCGGGGACGGCCTCGCCGGCGGCGGACGGTGGGGCGGCCGGTGCGGGTTCCGGTGCGGGTTCCGGTGCGGGTTCCGGCGCGGGGGCTTCGTCGGGTGGGGGCGCGGGGGCGTCTGCGTCTGCGGGTGCGTCTGCGTCTGGGGAGGGTTTCCCGCCCGCACCACCCGTGCGGCCATCGTCGTCGGGTGCGGGTGGCCCCGGTGGGGGGCAAGCGCCGTCGGCGGGTGCGGGTGGTGGCGGAGCCGGGGTGCCCTTCGGCGGGGCTGGGGCAGGGGTGCCTTCTGCTGGAGCCGGGGTGCCCTTCGGCGGTGCCGGGGGCGGGGTGCCCATCGGTGGCGCCGGGGCTGGGATTCCTTCTGCCGGTGCCGGTGGTGGTGCCCGTGGTGGTGGAGTGGTGGCCGGTGGTGTCGGGGGCGGGGGTGTGTCTCCTGAGCATGCCGCCGTTTCCGATGGGGGGTCGGCGGCGGTCGACCGGCTGCCCACCGTCGCTTCCGCCCAGGCTCCACCGCCGCCCGGCATGCCGCCGGTGCCTCCCGGGTTCGGGGCCGTGCCGGGGGCGCCGTACGGGGCACCGTATGCCCATCAGCACCCGCAGCCGCAGCACCCACAGCCGTCGCAACAGCCCCCGCAGCCGCAGCCGCAGCACCCACAGCCGCCGCAACAGCCCCCGCAGCCGCAGCCGCAGCACCCACAGCCGTCGCAACAGCCCCCGCAGCCGCAGCCGCAGCACTCGCAGCCGTCGCAACAGCCCCCGCAGCCGCAGCCGCAGCACTCGCAGCCGCCGCAGCAGCTCCCGCAGCCCGCTGCCTACGCGTATCCGCAGCCCGGTGCCGTGCCGGGCTCCGGGGCCTGGGGTGGGGCCCAGCCGGCGTACAACCCCTATGCCGCCGGCGGGCTCGGCTCCACCCCGCCGTACGGACCGTCGGCCGTCGGGATGCCGGCGGAGCGCGAGCGGCGCGGCGGCCGGTCCACCGTGCTGCTCGTCGTGATCGCGCTGATCGTGGCGCTGGGCGCGGGCGGCTCCGTGTACGCGCTGATGAAGAATGGCGGCGGCACCGACGACAAGGGCGGCGGCACGGTCAGCCCCGCGACCACCGCCACCTCCGGGGCGCCGTCCGGCTCCGGCGAACCCACGCCGACCGATTCGGCGCCGTCCCCGTCCGCCTCCACCACCCAGGCGGGGGCGGTCCCGGACGCCTATCTCGGCACCTGGCGGACGACCATCGACAACGCCAACGGATCCAACACCCGCGAACTGACCATCCGGCAGGGCGAGGTGGGGGACAGCGTCCTGACGCTGGTCGCGGACGGGCCGACCGAGGGCGGTGGGTCGTACCACTGCGTCTTCGAGGCATCGCTCACCGAAGAGCCCGGCGACAGCGGGCCGTTGGAGATCGGGCCGTCCACCGTCACCACCGGCGAACCCGCCTCCTCCTGCACCCCGGGTGAGGCCACCGAGGTCACCCTGCTGCCGGACGGGCGGCTGAAGCGGGCGAAGGCGGGCGGCGGGGAGAGCCTGACGTACACCAAGGAGTGACCGGTTCGTGAACCAACTCCCGTTTCCCATGAGGCTGTTGAACGGCGGGCGAACGTTCGGGGGCGGCGCCCGCCGGGGCACGTACGCGCGCGTACCGTGACTCCACCAGGCCGTGGCGGCCGGGTCGGGCACCGAGAAGCCGCCCGGCCCGGCCCATCCGGCTCCGGGGAGTGGCGGGGGCACCCACATGGAGTGGCTGAGCGCGGAGAACGTCGTCGCCGTCGGTACCGCGGTGCTGGGTATCGCCGCGTCCGCGGGCATGGTCTGGTACGAGCGCCGGGTGCCACGGCGCAAGAGGATCGGCTACCGGGTGCAGATGGACAACCCGATAGGCGACGACGTGCGGTCGGGGCGCGTCAACCGGCGCCTCGGCCTCTTCCTCGAGGCGCCCGGCATGGAGGACGCCACGCTCGTCCTGCTGCGCATCGAGAACGACGGCTCGCAGGGCATCGACCGGGACGACTACACGAGCCCCGAACGGCACGGCCTCACCGCCGTGTTCGCCGACCGGACCATCCGTGGTGTCTCGGTCACCCAGCCGACCGACACCGACCACCTGATGGACCACTTCACCGCCGAGCGCGGCTTCGGCTACGAGGGCAACACCCTGCGCATCCCGCGCGTCCCGCTCAACCGGGGCGACCACTTCAAGCTGCTGGTCCTGCTGTCCGGCGGTGACGTGGGCCGGGAGATCCGGCTGATCGGCGGGATCCGGGAGGGCGAGGTCCACCCCAACCGCAGCGCCACGCCGGACGACAAGCCGCCCCTGTTCAGCCGGGCCTCCCGGCTCATCACCATCATGCTCACGGTGTGCGTGATGACGCTCGCCGGCATCGTCGTGGTCCGCGACGACAGCCCGCCGCCGGTCGGCTGCGAGCAGGGCCGGCTGAAACTGATCGGGTCGACGGCCTTCGCGCCGGTGCTCCGGGAGGTGGCGGAGGAGTACGCGCAGGACTGCGCGGGGGCGGCCGTCGACGTCGACGTGCACGGGTCCACGGCCGGCATCAGGGAGCTGGCGGCGGCCGGCGTCGCCGCGAAGGGGAAGGGGGCCCCGGCGGTCGTCGCTTTCTCGGACGGGCCCAAGCCCGGCGACATGCCCGAAATGCGGGAGACCCGGGTCGCGTTGTCCGTGTTCGCGCTCGTCGTCAACGACGACGTGGGGGTGCGGAACCTGTCCACCGCCGATGTGCGCCGGCTGTACCAGGGGCGTATCGCCGGCTGGTCCGAGCTGGGCGGGCGTCCGCTGCCGGTCCATCTGGTCAGCCGGGACGCGAACTCCGGTACCCGGCAGGTCTTCCAGCGGCGGGTGCTGGGGGAGGGCGAGATGGCGAACTCGTCCGTCGACTGCGTCGGCAAGGACTATCCGTCGGCGCCGGTGACGCGCTGCGAGCTGGACTCCACCGATCAGGTGCTGGCGGAGGTGGCCGAGCTGCCCGGCGCCGTCGGTTACAGCGAACTCAACCTGGCCACGCGGGCGAAGGGGGTCCGGGTGCTGGACCTCGACGGCAGCGCGCCCTCCGTGGACGCGATCGAGCACGGCCGCAGCGGGTACCCGTACCGGGAGATCGAGTACGCGTACACCTACGGCAGCCCGCCCGCCGACTCCCTCGCCTCCAGCTTCCTGACCTACCTCACCCGAGGGAACGGCCAGAGCATCATCCGCACCCACGGCCACGTGCCCTGCTGGACCCCGGAAGGCATGAGACTGTGCGCCACGTGAGGCGCCCCGAAAGGGGCGCGGGGAACTGCGCGACCAGCCACCACGCACCCGCGGCCGACGACGGCGCCGTAGCGGCTCCGGTGTCCCCGTACCGCTCCGGTGTCCCCGTACCGCTCCGGTGTTCCGGTACCGCCCCGGTGCCCCCGCGCTGCCGATTCGTCAGCGCGGTTCCGGTGGTCGCTGCCGTGGCATGTTCGGCCGGCTGCCGTTCGCCGGTGGCATCGGGAACCGCCCTCCGGCACCCCCGGCCTCCTGACGCGGCACCGCCGCCACCGCCGTCTGGATCCCGAGCGGTGCCGAACCCGTGCGGAACTCCACCATCCAGTCCGTCGTCTCCGTGCGCACCAGCTCCGCGACGTCCTCGGAGAAGCGCCGCAGTACCGACAGGCACCGCTCGGCCGCCTCGCCCGCCGTCCCCTCCGCCGGCCCCAGCACCTCCCGGACGCTCTCCGACGCCCAGTCGAACTGAAGGGCCTGAAGCCGTCGCGACACCGCCTGCGCGGTGGCCACGTCCCTTATCCACCCGGACGTGAACCCGAAGAAGCGGTCGACGCCGGCACAGGAGACCGCGAGCAGCAGCGCCAGACAGCCCCAGGGAGCCACCCCGCCGGCCGCCCCGGTGAGGTCCAGGAGGGGCAGTGCCGCCCCGGCCACGCCCCCGGCCGCCGCCCCGGCCCGCAGCACCCGCGCCCCGCGCCGCTTCCAGATCCGGTCCCGCAGGTACCAGGCGGCCGTCTCCAGTGCCCGGCGCTCCACCCACCGGTACAGCTCGTCCAGCCGCTCGGCCGGCTCGCCCCAGTCCCCGAGCGGGAAGGCCCGCCCGGTCAGATCGCCCGGCCGCAGTCCGGCCGCACCCTCGCCCCACCCGTCCTGAGGCGGACCCTCGGGCTGCATCTCCGGCTGACCCACCCGGCACTCCCTACTGCTCACGACCGGTCACGTTGCGTGACATTCCATGCCGACGCGCGGTCACCTTCCTACCGCCCAATGGGTGGCGGAGAGGGAGCTTTCCCAGCTTTTCCGCCCAGAAGAGGGCCTTGATCAGGTATAGGGCTGCCGTAGTTCTCACTCGAAAGAGTGGCGGGGCAGTGGCCGCGTGGACCACGTAGGCTCGTTGACGACGGAGAAAACGTCGGAGACGACGACGCGGAAATTGGCGAGGAGCTGATCGTGATCCCCGGTGGCCAGCCCAACATGCAGCAGTTGCTCCAGCAGGCGCAGAAGATGCAGCAGGACCTGCAGCAGGCGCAGGAGGAACTGGCGAACACGGAGGTCGACGGGCAGGCCGGCGGCGGTCTGGTGAAGGCCACCGTCACCGGCGCGGGTGAGCTGCGGGCGCTGAAGATCGACCCCAAGGCGGTGGACCCGGAGGACACCGAGACCCTCGCCGACCTGATCGTGGCCGCCGTGCAGGCGGCCAACGAGAACGCGCAGACGCTCCAGCAGCAGAAGCTCGGACCGCTGGCCCAGGGGCTGGGGGGCGGCAGCGGGATCCCGGGCCTGCCGTTCTGACGCATCCGCCTTCCGGGCGAAGGCGGAAGGCAACTACGGTACGTACCGACAGGTCTCCAGGAAGGGCAGTCCGTTGTACGAAGGCGTGGTCCAGGACCTCATCGACGAGCTGGGGCGGCTGCCCGGCGTCGGTCCCAAGAGCGCGCAGCGGATCGCCTTCCACATCCTTCAGGCCGAGCCGACGGACGTGAAGCGGCTCGCGCAGGCCCTCCTGGAGGTCAAGGCGAAGGTCCGCTTCTGCGCGACCTGCGGCAACGTGGCGCAGGAGGAGCTGTGCGGCATCTGCCGTGATCCGCGCCGGGACCCCACCGTCATCTGTGTGGTGGAGGAACCGAAGGACGTCGTGGCGATCGAGCGCACCCGCGAGTTCCGGGGCCGCTACCACGTCCTCGGGGGCGCGATCAGCCCGATCGAGGGTGTGGGACCCGACGACCTGCGTATACGAGAACTTCTCGCGCGGTTGGCCGACGGTACGGTCACGGAACTCATCCTGGCCACGGACCCGAATCTGGAAGGCGAGGCGACGGCGACGTACCTCGCCCGCATGATCAAGCCCATGGGCCTGAAGGTCACCCGCCTGGCCAGCGGCCTCCCGGTGGGTGGCGACCTGGAATACGCGGACGAGGTCACCCTCGGCCGCGCCTTCGAGGGGAGACGACTGCTAGATGTCTGACGCCACGCTGCACGACACGACGCAGAACCCGGACGACTTCGTGGTCCAGATCGCGGACCAGGTGGAGAGCTTCCTGGTGGCCGTCACGGAGGTGGCGAGGGGCGACGAGCCCGAATCGGCGGTCCCCTTCCTCCTCCTCGAGGTCTCCCAGCTCCTGCTGGCCGGGGGCCGGCTGGGCGCCCACGAGGACATCGTCCCCGACGAGCGCTACGAGCCCGACCCGGGCCCCGAGCCGGACGTGGACGAGCTGCGCGAGAACTTCGCCCGGCTGCTGGACCCCGTCGACGTCTACTCCGAGGTCTTCGACCCGTACGAGCCCCGCAAGGCCCCGGTGCCGGCCCGGATCTCCGACGACCTCGCCGACATCATCACCGACCTGCGGCACGGCATGGTCCACTACCGCGCGGGCCGTACCACCGAGGCGCTGTGGTGGTGGCAGTTCTCCTACTTCTCCAACTGGGGCCCGACGGCCTCCGCGGTGCTGCGCGCCCTCCAGTCCGTCCTCATCCACGTCCGTCTCAACCAGCCCCTGGAGGAGCTGGACGGCCTGGACACCGACCAGCCGGCCATCGGCGACGAGACGCTGGAGTTCGAGGCGGGCCGGGTGATGGCCCAGGAGATCGGCGCACCGCTGGGCATCCTCCGGGGCGAGTAGCGCCGGGCCCCGGTGTGAGCCGGGGCACTTTGCCGAGTGGCCCGCGGAAGGCTGGGCAGGTGCCGGACGCGGGCGTCCGACGTCTCACCATGCGGGAGCAAGGTGGTGGCATTCGGACGCTCGATAGACTGAGCCGACACAAACGAACCGAGCGAGGAGCGCACGTGGGCCTTGTCGTGCAGAAGTACGGAGGCTCCTCCGTAGCCGATGCCGAAGGCATCAAGCGCGTCGCCAAGCGGATCGTGGAAGCGAAGAAGAACGGCAACCAGGTTGTCGTCGTCGTTTCCGCGATGGGCGACACGACGGACGAGTTGATCGATCTCGCCGAGCAGGTTTCTCCGATGCCTGCCGGGCGCGAATTCGACATGCTGCTGACCGCCGGAGAGCGTATCTCCATGGCCCTGCTGGCCATGGCGATCAAAAACCTGGGCCACGAGGCCCAGTCCTTCACCGGCAGCCAGGCCGGCGTCATCACCGACTCGGTCCACAACAAGGCCCGGATCATCGACGTCACGCCGGGCCGGATCCGCGAGTCCCTGGACAAGGGCAACATCGCGATCGTCGCCGGGTTCCAGGGCGTCAGCCAGGACAAGAAGGACATCACCACGCTGGGCCGCGGTGGTTCCGACACGACGGCCGTGGCGCTCGCCGCCGCCCTCGACGCCGAGGTCTGCGAGATCTACACGGACGTCGACGGCGTGTTCACCGCCGACCCGCGTGTGGTGAAGAAGGCGAAGAAGATCGACTGGATCTCCTTCGAGGACATGCTGGAGCTCGCGGCCTCCGGTTCCAAGGTGCTGCTCCACCGCTGTGTGGAGTACGCCCGCCGTTACAACATCCCGATCCACGTCCGCTCGTCGTTCAGCGGGCTCCAGGGCACGTGGGTCAGCAGTGAGCCGATTGGGGACCAGAAGGTGGAGCAGGCCATCATCTCCGGTGTCGCGCACGACACCTCCGAGGCCAAGATCACGGTCGTCGGTGTCCCGGACAAGCCGGGTGAGGCCGCCGCGATCTTCCGGACCATCGCCGATGCCGAGATCAACATCGACATGGTCGTGCAGAACGTGTCCGCCGCCTCCACCGGTCTGACGGACATCTCCTTCACCCTGCCGAAGACCGAGGGCCGCAAGGCCATCGACGCGCTGGAGAAGAACCGCCCCGGCATCGGCTTCGACTCGCTGCGCTACGACGACCAGATCGGCAAGATCTCCCTGGTCGGCGCGGGCATGAAGACCAACCCGGGCGTCACCGCGTCCTTCTTCGAGGCGCTGAGCAACGCGGGTGTGAACATCGAGCTGATCTCCACCTCCGAGATCCGCATCTCGGTCGTCACCCGTGCCGACGACGTGCCGGAGGCCGTCCGTGCGGTGCACACCGCCTTCGGGCTCGACTCCGACACCGACGAGGCGGTCGTCTACGGAGGCACCGGCCGATGAGCCGGGGTACGGACCGATGACCGGCAAGCCGACGCTCGCGGTCGTGGGAGCGACCGGAGCCGTCGGCACGGTCATGCTCCAGATCCTGTCCCAGCGCGCGGACATCTGGGGTGAGATCCGTCTGATCGCCTCCCCGCGCTCGGCCGGCCGCAAGCTGGTCGTGCGCGGCGAGGCGGTCGAGGTGGTGGCCCTGACGGAGGACGCCTTCGCCGGGGTCGACATCGCGCTGTTCGACGTCCCGGACGAGGTCGCCGCCGTGTGGGCGCCGGTCGCCGCCGCGCGGGGCGTGGTCGTCGTCGACAACTCCGGTGCCTTCCGGATGGACCCGGACGTGCCGCTCGTCGTACCCGAGGTCAACCCGCACGCCGTGCGGTCCCGCCCGCGCGGGATCGTCGCGAGCCCCGACTGCACGACCCTGACGATGATCGTCGCCCTGGGCGCGCTGCACGCCGAGTTCGGCCTGCGCGAGCTGGTGGTGTCGTCGTACCAGGCGGTGAGCGGGGCCGGGCGGGCCGGGGTGGAGACGCTCAGGGCCCAGCTGTCGCTGGTGGCCGGCACCGAGCTGGGCACCAAGCCCGGTGACGTACGGCGGGCCGTCGGGGACGACACCGGGCCGTTCCCGGACCCGGTCGCGCTGAACGTCGTGCCGTGGGCCGGGTCGCTGCGGGAGGACGGCTGGTCGTCGGAGGAGATGAAGGTCCGCGACGAGTCCCGGAAGGTCCTCGGCCTGCCGAAGCTGCCGGTCGCCGTCACCTGTGTGCGGGTACCGGTGATCACCACGCACTCGCTGACGGTCCACGCCCGCTTCCAGCGCGAGGTCGGTGTCGACGGTGCCCGCGAGATCCTCGCCACCGCGCCGGGCGTGGTGCTGTGCGACGATCCGGCCGCCGGTGAATTCCCCACCCCCGCCGACGTGGTGGGCACCGACCCGACCTGGGTGGGCCGGCTGCGGCGGGCGCTGGACGATCCGACCGCGCTCGAACTCTTCGTGTGCGGCGACAACCTGCGCAAGGGTGCCGCCCTGAACTGCGCGCAGCTCGCGGAGCTGATCGCGGCCGAGACGGCGGAGCCGCCCGGCCGCGCGTGACGGCTTTGTAAGATCGGCGTAAGCGATGTGGCCGGGAGCATGGTCCAGATCTCTTGAACCGTTCCCTCTCGGCGGCAGAGGATTTGTCTCCCCGCCTTCCGCAACCGTACGGAGGGCGGGGAGCGTCTTTGCGGTCACCCTTGCGGGACCTGGGGACGTGATGATCCTGGCGTGGGGACGCCGTGATCGGGGCGTGGGGACGCCCGTTCAAATGGGACATAAGGGAAGAGCGGGGCGCATGTCGGCACTTGAGGCACCGTCGGTCGTCGCACATGTGACGTCCGGCACGTACAACCCCCGAGGGGGGAAACGTGTCCAACTGGCGTGGCAGAGGTACTCGAACTCAGTGCGGCCCGTGGCGGCACGGCCCTGCGGCCCCGCGCAGGACGCCGGCCCGGCCCGGCCGGCGGCATGCCGGTGATCGCGCCCATGCCCGCAGCGCGGCCCGCCCGCATACCCAGTCAGCGTGACGGTGCCGAGGAGTCCGCGGGTGCCGTGGCGACCGAGGCCACCGGGACCACCGTCGACCACCTCACCGAGACCTACCGGGCGCACTACCGTTCGCTGCTGGGCCTCGCCGCTCTCCTCCTCGACGACACCGCCTCCTGCGAGGACGTCGTCCAGGAGGCGTTCATCCGCGTCCACTCGGCCCGCAAGCGCGTCCGCGACCCCGAGAAGACCCTCGCCTACCTGCGGCAGACGGTGGTCAACCTCTCCCGTTCCACGCTGCGCCGGCGCATCCTCGGCCTGAAGCTGCTCTCCAAGCCGATGCCCGACATGGCGAGCGCGGAAGAGGGCGCCTACGACCAGCTGGAGCGCCGCGACCTCATCAAGGCGATGAAGGGCCTCCAGCGCCGCCAGCGCGAGGTCCTCGTCCTGCGCTACTTCGCGGACATGACCGAGGCCCAGGTCGCGGAGACGCTCGGCATATCGCTGGGCTCGGTGAAGGCGTACGGCTCGCGGGGCATCGCCGCGCTGCGGGTGGCCATGGAGGCACCGGCATGAGCGACAAGGCCGAAGGGGGCGGTCCCCATGACCGTCACTCCCGTGAACGTCACCCCCGAGTACCTCACGAGGCCCGCGTCCGGCACGAGCCGACGGGGCGTCACGCGCAAGAGCACACGCAATCGCACGCTGGGAACGGAACTGTGAACCACGGCCCCGACGACAAGGGCCCCGAGAGGCCCGGCCCGGTCAGCGACGGGTCCGGCGGGCTCGACGGGCTCGGCGGGCTCGCCTCGGACGAGCTGGATCTGCGCGGCCTGCTGCACTCGGCGGTCGACGGCATCGAACCGCGCTCCGGCACGCTGGAGCACCTGCGCCGGGCCGTTCCCGCGCGCCGCGCCCGCAAGCGGCAGGCGGTGGTCGGCATGGCCGCGGCGGCCCTGTTCATCGGCACCGCTGTCCCCGCCCTCGTCCACGTCTCCCAGGCCGGCGGCTCCGACCCCAACACCGCCATGGCCGGCCAGTCCTCCCAGGCCCAGGGCGGCACCGGCCAGAGCGAGGGCGGCAAGGACACCGACAAGGGCACCCCGAAGGACCCCGGCGGCACGACGGTCAAGCCCGGCAGGGAGCCCGGCAAGCCCGACGAGAAGGACGACAAGGGCAGCCACGCCGGCACCGCCCCCGGCAGCGTCGACCCCTCCGCCACCCTGACCACGGGCGCTCCGCTGTGCACGGCGATCCAGCTGGGCTCCGCCACCGGCACCGTGAACGCCCCCGACTCCGCGGGAGTCGTCTACGGCAGCTTCCGCGTCGGCAACGTCTCCGAGGCGGCCTGCACGGTCGCCGGCCCGGGCACCATCACGCCCACCGCCCAGGGCGCCGCCGACCAGTCCAAGATCACCGCCGTCCGGCACGTGGCCGGGGACGCGGCGACCACCCTGCCCGACCCGTCCCTCGAGGTCTCGTCGCTGGTCCTCCAGCCGGGCGCGGCGTACGAGGAGCGGTTCGCCTTCGTGCCCTCGGAGACCTGTCCCACCACCGGCGGCGGCAGCACGAGCGGCTCCGAGACGGGCGCCCCTTCGCCGGACCCGACGCCGACCCAGGACCCGGGCGACTCCGGCGGTACGACCGACACCACCGGCGCCGAGGGCGCCACGACCCAGCTGGCCACCGAGGACGGCACGGCCGACGGCAGCATCGTGGTCAGCCACACGGCCCAGGGCGGCGCCCCGACGGCCACGGCGACGGTACCCGGGGCCTGCGCGGGAACGGTCTACTACACCGGAGTGATAGCCGGGGCGTAGCGCTCCGCGAGGGGCACGGCCGACCGCGGTCGTCCCTCGGGGCAGGTCCCGCCCGCGTGGCGAAGCGAACCCGCACACCACCGGACCGAGCCCCGCGGGGGGCCGCCTGACGGTGCCGGTCAGCCGCTGGGTACCGGCGTCCGTTCCGGGTTCTCGGGCACCAGGCCCAGCGCCGCGTCCCGCTGGAACTCCACCTCGCGCCGCAGCAGCCGGAACCACATGAACACCACGAACCCCGCGAACACGAACCACTCCCCGGTGTATCCGAGGTTCTGGAACGCCTTCAGATCCAGTCCCGTACCGTCCGGCGCGCTCGCGGGCACGGCCTTCATCCCGGCGTCGGCCTCGTCCAGCGTCACCCACGCGTCGTACAGCCGGTACGGCACCAGGTTCACCAGCGACGCCGAACTGATCGCCGCCGTCTGCCCGGCGGGCAGCCCGCCCTGCGCGCTGACCCCGTTGTCGCCCGGCGTCTCGGACGCCTGCAGCGCACCGGTGACGGTGACCTCGCCGGCCGGCGCGGCGGGAGCCCTGCCGGCGTCCGCCGTACCCGGCAGCCAGCCCCGCACCACGGGCAGCGCCTTGCCGGAGTCCGTGCGCAGCAGGGTGAGGACGTAGAAGCCGCGCTTGCCGTCCAGCTCCCGCCCGGGGACCAGCAACTGCTCGCCGTACCGCCCGCTCGCGGTGACCCGCCGCCCCGACGTGCCCTTGTCGACGGGCAGCATCGTCGCCAGCGGGCGCGCGGCCTCGTCCCGGCCGGACGCGGCCTGCTCGCTCGCGGCGCGATGGTCCTGAACCCGGCCCTCGAACCGGCTCAGCTGCCACGACCCCATGAAGACGCAGAACGGGATGGCGAGCAGCACGAAGACGTTGATGCCCCACCAGCGGGGTGTCAGCAGAAAGCGGTACACGCCCTCCACGGTACGGCGCCCGCCCCGGTGGTCCGGCCGCGGGTCAGCCCTTCGTCGCCTTCAGCGAGTAGATCAGCGGGATGCGCGGATGGTCCGCCGGGAAGCGGTGGTAGCCGTCGCGCACCTCGAAGTTCGCGAAGCGCGGGAAGAGCGACACGTCGTGCTCATGGAGGAACTCGATGCGCAGTCCGGCCGCGGCGAGCGCGGAGACGACGTCCCCGAGGGGGTGCTGCCACTCCACGCTGCGGTTGTTGCGGGTGACGGCGTTCTGGTCGGCGTAGGTGCCCGGTTCGTTCCACACCTGCGCGTCCCGGGAGAAGTAGTCGCGCACGATCCGGGTGCCGGTCTCGTCGTCCAGGGCATCGGTGAGCGGGTGGAACTCGGCGAGGTACAGGAAGCCGCCGGGCTTGACGAGGGAGGCGGCCGTCTCGGCCCAGCGCCGGATGTCCGGCAGCCAGCACAGGGCGCCGAGCCCGGTGTAGACGATGTCGTACGACGGGTCGGGCACGGCCTCGGCCGCGTCGTACACGTCGCCGGTGACGAAGGCCGCCCGCTCGGGGCCGTGGCCGAGGTCGGCCGCCAGGGCGCGGGCCGCCTCCACGGCGGGTGCCGAGAAGTCCAGGCCGACGACGCGGGCGGCGCCGTGGTGGAGCCACGAGAGGGTGTCCGTGCCGATGTGGCACTGGAGGTGCAGGAGCGTCTTGCCGGTGACGTCGCCGGCCTCCGCCGTCTCGAAGTCCCGCAGGTCGTCCCGGCGGGTGCGGAAGCCGTCGAGGTCGTAGAAGGAGCCGGCGACATGGGCGGGCACCCGTTCGTCCCACATGGCCCGGTTGTCCTCGCGCCAGTTCTCGGGAACGGAGGCGGGGGAGCCGGCGGGCGCGGACGGAGAAGTGGCGGAATGGTTCATGGGCCGGAAGTTATCCACAGGCTGCGCGCACCCGCCACCAAATTATGGGCGCGACCAGGCAATATGGGCGCATGACTGGGGCCAGGAGTGAGAGCAGGACGCCGGACACACCGGACATGCCGGACTGGGAGAAGCGCTTCCGGGCGCCGCGGGTCTCGCTGCCGGACTGGGCGAAGGACGCACCGGACCGCTCCCTGTTCGTGTCGAACGCGACGGGGACGTACGAGCTGTACGCCTGGGACCGCGCGACGGGCAGGCAGTGGCAGGCGACGGACCGGCCGAACGGCACGACGGACGGCGTGCTCTCCCCGGACGGCGCGTGGATCTGGTGGTTCGACGACAAGGACGGCGACGAGTTCGGCATCTGGCGCCGCCAGCCCTTCACGGGCGGCCCGGACGAACCGGCCGTGCCCGGTCTCGACCCCTCCTACCCGGCCGGCCTCGCCCTGTCCCGCGACGGCCGTACGGCGGTGGTCGGCCGCTCCACGGACGAGGACGGCACGACCATCCACCTGGCGTGTGCGGGCGCGGAACCGGCGGAGATCTACCGGCACCGCGAGTCGGCGGACGTCGGCGACCTCTCGCACGACGGCTCCCTGATCGCCGTCGAGCACACGGAGCACGGCGACGCCATGCATGCGGCCCTGCGCGTACTCCGCCCGGACGGCACGACGGTCGCCGAGCTGGACGACACCAAGGGCGGCACCGAGGAGCTGGGCCTGGAGGTGCTGGGCTTCGCCCCGGTCGACGGCGACACCCGCCTGCTCATCGGCCACCAGCGCCGCGGCCGCTGGGAGCCGCTCGTGTGGGACGTGGCGACGGGCGGGGAGACGGATCTGGCCCTGGACCTGCCGGGTGACGTCGGCGCCGAGTGGTATCCGGACGGCTCGGCCCTGCTCGTCGTCCACGGCTTCGAGGCCCGCAGCGAGCTGTTCCGGTACGACCTGGCGACCCGTGAGCTGACCCGCATCCCCACCCCGCCCGGCACGGTCTCCGGCGCCACGGCCCGCCCCGACGGCAGCGTGGAGTACCTGTGGTCGTCGGCCGCCGAGCCCCCGGCGGTGCGTTCCACGGCCGGTGGAGTGGTCCTTGATCCTCCCGGCATGGCGTGCCCGCCGTCGGTGCCGGTGGAGGACGTCTGGGTGGAGGGCCCCGGCGGCCGCATCCACGCGCTGGTCCAGAAGCCGGCCGGCGTCACGGGCCCCCTGCCCACGGTGTTCGACCTGCACGGCGGCCCCACCTGGCACGACAGCGACTCCTTCGCGGCGGGCCCGTCCGCCTGGGTCGACCAGGGGTACGCGGTGGTCCGCATCAACTACCGCGGCTCCACCGGCTACGGCCGCGCCTGGACCGACGCCCTCAAGCACCGGGTCGGCCTGATCGAGCTGGAGGACGTGGCCGCGGTGCGCGACTGGGCGGTCTCCTCCGGGCTCGCCGACCCCGCACGCCTGGTGCTCACCGGCGCCTCCTGGGGCGGGTACCTCACCCTGCTCGGCCTCGGCACCCAGCCGGACGCCTGGGCGCTGGGCATCGCGGTGGTGCCGGTCGCGGACTACGTCACCGCGTACCACGACGAGATGGAGGCCCTGAAGGCCATGGACCGCACCCTGCTGGGCGGCACCCCGGAGGAGGTCCCGGAGCGCTTCGAGGCGTCCTCCCCGCTGACGTACGTCGACCGGGTCAAGGCCCCGGTCTACATCTCGGCGGGCGTCAACGACCCGCGCTGCCCGATCCGCCAGATCGACAACTACGTCAAGAGACTCCAGGCCCGCGGCGCGGTCCACGAGGTCTACCGGTACGACGCGGGCCACGGCTCACTGGTCGTGGAAGAGCGCATCAAGCAGGTCCGCCTGGAAATGGAATTCGCAAACCGCCACCTGGCTCCCTAGACACCTTCCCGGGGGGCCGAGCCGGGCGGCCTCCCGGGCCCCTTCCCGGCCGACCGAGCGGGGCGACCCTCCGGACCACCCCTCGGCCGCCCCGACCCACGCGGCCCCACCGAGCCACCTCCCCGGCCGACCGTGCGGGGTGGTTCGGTGGGGCGGACCGTGCGAGGTGGTTCGGACGGCCGACCGAGCCGGGCGGTGCTTCGGGGGCCTCTGCCCGGGCGGCCGGGTGGGGTGGTTTTCGGGGTGTCCTCTCGGCGGACCGAGTCGGGTGGGTGGGTGGGTGGGCGGGGCGGGGGGCCGGGGGGCGGAGCCTCCTGGGGGCTCACCGCAACTCCGCGAGGCCCCTCCGAGTGGCGGCAACCACCACCCGGTCCCCCTTCTCCAGCACATGCCCGGAAGGAGTGTCGGCCCGCCCCAGCAACGCCAGCACCCGCCAGGCCCCGGCCCGGAACGCCTCCCCCACGGCCCGCCCCTCCAACTGGGCGTGCCCGTCCACGTCGACCGCGGCGAACAGCAACACCCTCCGCTCCACGGCGACAGCCCCCAGCACCTGCCGTCCCAGCATCGCCCCGGCGAACGCGGGGGCGGCCAGATGGGTGACGCTCCGGCTCCGGGTCAGCGCCTGCGGGTAGGCGGCCCGGAGGGTGCGGTACACGGCGGTGGCGAAGTCGTCGTCGTACAGCCGCAGCACCACCCGCAGATCGGGCCGGACGGTCCGCGCGTACAGCACGGCCTCCAGATTGGTGGTGTCCGCGCTGGTCACCGCGAGCAGCGTCTGGGCCCGGCGGATCTGGGCGGCCTCCAGGACGCCTTCCTCGGTGACGTCCCCGAGCACCACCGGCACCCGCAGCCGGCGGGCGGTGGCGAGTCCGCGGGCGTCCGGGTCGGACTCGACGCACACCACGGGGATGTTCAGCTCCCGCAGCCGGGTCAGCACCCGGGTGCCGATCTTGCCGAGCCCGAGCAGGACCACGTGTCCGCTCAGACCGCGCGGCGGTCTGCGCAGGGCGGAGGCGGTGCGGAAGGTGCCGTACGCCTCCAGCGCGGCGGCCAGCAGCACCGGCAGAAGCAGCAACCCGAGGAGCGCGGAGAGGAGTTGCAGGAGCTGCCGGCCGAGGGGCGCCCCGAGGGCAGGGTCGTCGATCGCGAACAGGTCGAGGAGGGTGACGTAGAAGGCGCGCAGCGGATGGATGCCGGTCACCAGCCACAGGGCGACGGCGAGGGCGACCACGCAGCCGGCCAGACCGGCCACGGACCAGCGCAGCCGCCGGGAGAAGAGGGAGGCGAGCGGCATGACACCGGTCATCCGGCGGCCGGGCGCGGCGGACTCCGGGCCGGCCGCGGAGGAGACCTGTTCCAGCACCACGGCGTGCCGTCCGGCGGCCTGGCGTACCTCCTCGTCGTCGGGGAGCAGCCGCGGCTGCTGTTCCCCGCCGCCGTCCGGGTCGCCGCCCGACAGCAGGGCGAGGGTGTACAGCCCGCCGGTGCCGGGCCCGTCCGCGGACAGCGGACGTTCCACGGCCCGCAGCAGCAGCCCCTCGGCCTGGACGACCTTGCTGGTGCCGGCGACCGCGGTGGCGGCCAGCGCGGGCGCGGCGGTGTCGGCGTCGGACAGCACGGTCGTGGAGGTCTCGCTGCCGGTGCCGGGTCCGTCCTCCTCGTCCCCGGCGGCCAGCGCGGCGGCCTGGTCGAGGAGTTCCTCGATGTGCTGGCCCAGCCGCCGGTTGTAGAGCCGGAGGACGAGCCGCAGCCGGGGGTTGAGCCGGCGGGCGGTCAACGCGGCCCGGATGTTGGTCTCGTCGTCGTCGTACACGAGGGCCAGTGCGGCGGCCCGGGCCACCCCGGCCTCGGCGAGCACCTCCTCGGTCGGCTCGCCGGCCTCGAAGACCCCCTCGCCGTCCGCGGGTTGACCGGTGGCCGCCCCGGAGGGCTGCCCGGTCGCGCCGGTCCTGCCGACGGAGCCCACCGCGGCGCTGACCACGCGGTCGAACAGCGCCGCCGACGCGGACCGGGCCCGGCCGACCGCGGGGGGCCGGGCGGTGCGGCCGTTCGGCGGTACGACGAGGGTGACCCGTTCGCCGTAGACCCCGCGCAGCTCGGCGGCCAGCCGGTGCGCGAGCCCGTCGTCACCGCACACCACCATGTGCGCCTGCGGGGCTCCTGGCCCCCCTTGATACGGAACGCTCGCCACAAGGGAAAAGAGTGGCCCAAGAAGATCCCCGGTTCCAGCGGTGGCTGAACGTCCGTGCCGGGGCCCGCGTACGGAAGGGGAGGCAGAGCAGCAGCCGGAGGTAACCAGCCGTGGCCATCACCGAAGACGCCCCGCCGGGCGCCGACCTACGACCTCCCGGGCAGCCGCCCGGCCGTGCGGGACGGCGGCTCAGCTCCCCGCTGGTGCTGACGCTCACCCTGCTGCTCGCGGTGCTCGCCCAGTCCCCGATCCGCGGGTTCCTCGGCGCTCCGGCGATGCAGACCTGGATGACGGTGTTCGTGGCGGTGACCGTGCAGGCGCTGCCCTTCCTGGTGCTCGGCGTGCTGCTGTCGGCGGCGATCGCGGTGTTCGTCCCGGCGTCGTTCTTCGCGCGCGCCCTGCCGCGCCGGCCCGCCCTGGCCGTGCCGGTGGCGGGGGTCGCGGGCGCGGTGCTGCCGGGCTGCGAGTGCGCGTCGGTTCCGGTGGCGGGCGCGCTGGTCCGCAGGGGTGTGCCGCCGGCCGCCGCCCTCGCCTTCCTCCTCTCCGCGCCCGCGATCAACCCGATCGTGCTGACCGCCACCGCCGTCGCCTTCCCCGGGCACCCGGAGATGGTCCTGGGCCGGTTCCTGGCGAGCCTGCTGGTGGCCTGTGCGATGGGCTGGCTGTGGCAGCGGCTGGGCCGCACGGACTGGCTGCGCCCTCCGGCGCACGGCGCACACGAGGGCGCCACCAAGGGGGAGGCGTTCTGGGACTCGGTCCGGCACGATGTCATGCACGCCGGTGGCTTCCTGGTGCTCGGCGCGACGGCCGCCGCCACGCTGAAGGCGCTGGTCCCGGCGGGCTGGCTGGGCACGGCGGCGGGCATCCCCGTGGTCTCGGTGCTCGCCCTCGCCGTGCTGGCCGTCGTGCTGTCCATCTGCTCGGAGGCGGACGCGTTCGTCGCGGCCTCCCTCACCCAGTTCTCTCCGACGGCCAAGCTGGTGTTCCTGGTGGTGGGCCCGATGATCGACCTCAAGCTGTTCGCGATGCAGGCCGGCACCTTCGGCCGCGGCTTCGCGCTCCGGTTCGCGCCCGCCACCCTCGCGCTGGCCGTCACGGGCGCCGTGCTCACCGGGGCGGTGCTGCTGTGAACCGTCAGGCCCAGGCGGCCGTCCTGTTCCTGCTCGGCGCCGTCCTGTTGCACGCGGGTGCCACCGATCTGGCGCTGCGCTACGTGAAGGCGGGCCTGCGCCCGATGCTGCTGGTCTCGGGCGCGGTACTGATCGCGACGGCCCTGGCGACGGCGTGGTACGAACGCCGGCGCGGACGGCAGGGCGGCCCGAAGGGGCACACGCACCCCGAACCCCGCATCGCCTGGCTCCTGCTGCTGCCGCTGCTCGCCCTCATCCTGATCGCCCCGCCGGCCCTCGGCTCGTACAGCGCCCTGCGCTCCGGCACGGCCCTCCAGAAGCCCTACGGCTACGGCTCGTTGCCCGTCGGCGACCCGGTCCCGCTCTCCGTCGTCGACTACGCCTCCCGCGCGGCCTACGGCCACGGCCGTTCCCTGCACGGCCGGCCCGTCCGGGTCACGGGCTTCCTCGCCCTGGACCACTCGGGCGCCCCCTACCTGGTGCGCATGGCCCTCAACTGCTGTGCCGCGGACGCCCAGCCGGTGAAGATCGCGCTGACCGGGAAGCTGCCGCCGGTCCTGCGGCCGGACGCCTGGCTGGAGGTGACGGGCAGGTACACGCCCCGGCTGGCCCGCGACCCGGTCAACGACGGCCCGGTCCCGTACCTGGAGGTCACCTCGGTCCGGCCGGTCCCGGTGCCGTCCGACCCGTACGACGAGACCTGGAACAACTGACCCGGCCGCAGGTGGGGACGCCGTGCGCGCGGGACCGGCCGGGGGCCGCGCCTACGCCTCCTTCTCCGGCCAGTCGAAGCGGTCGAGGTCCCGCAGCCACGCCTCGGCGTTGCCGTCGGAGGGGGCGCGCCAGTCGCCGCGCGGGGAGAGGGAGCCGCCGGCCGAGACCTTGGGGCCGTTCGGCATGGCCGAGCGCTTGAACTGCGAGAACGCGAAGAAGCGGCGGCAGAACACCTCCAGCCAGTGCCGGATCTCGGCGAGGTCGTACGAGCCCCGCTCGGCCTCGGGGAAGCCGGGCGGCCAGGCGCCGGCCTCCCGGTCGTGCCAGGCGTGCCAGGCCAGGAAGGCGATCTTCGAGGGGCGGAAACCGTAGCGCAGCACCTGGAAGAGGGTGAAGTCGTGCAGCGCGTACGGGCCGATCTTCGACTCGGTGGACTGCATCTCCTCGCCCGGCACCAGCTCCGGGCTGATCTCGGTGTCCAGGATCGCGGCGAGGATCTTGCCGGTCTCGTCGTCGAACTGCTCGCTGCTGACGACCCAGCGGATCAGATGCTGGATCAGCGTCTTCGGCACGCCGGAGTTGACGTTGTAGTGGCTCATCTGGTCGCCGACGCCGTACGTGCACCAGCCGAGCGCCAGCTCGGAGAGGTCGCCGGTGCCGAGGACGATGCCGCCGCGCTGGTTGGCCAGCCGGAACAGGTAGTCGGTGCGCAGGCCGGCCTGCACGTTCTCGAAGGTGACGTCGTAGACCGGCTCGCCGGCGGCGAACGGGTGGCCGATCTCCTTGAGCATCAGCCGTGCGGTCGGCGTGATGTCCAGCTCGGCGGCGGTGACGCCGAGCGCGCGCATCAGCTTGTGGGCGTTGTCCTTGGTGTGGTCGCTGGTGGCGAAGCCGGGCAGGGTGAAGGCCAGGATGTCGCCGCGCGGCCGGCCCGCGCGGTCCATCGCCCGGGCGGCGACGATCAGCGCGTGCGTGGAGTCGAGGCCGCCGGACACGCCGATGACGACCTTGGGGCCGCCGATCGCCGCCAGCCGCTGCTGGAGCCCGGCGACCTGGATGTTGTAGGCCTCGTAGCAGTCCAGGGCGAGCCGCTCGGCGTCGGCGGGCACGAACGGGAACCGCTCGACGCGCCGCCGCAGCCCGAGGTCGGTGAGCGGCGGGTCCAGCTCGAAGGAGACCGTGCGGAAGTCACCGGTCCGCGCCCCGTGCGCCCGGCGGTTGTCGTCGAAGGTGCCCATCCGGTGCCGTTCCTGCCGCAGCAGGTCGAGATCGACGTCGGCCACCGCGTACTGCTCGCCGAGCGGGAAGCGGCCGGTCTCGGACAGCAGCACCCCGTTCTCGTAGATCATGGTCTGCCCGTCCCAGGACAGGTCGGTGGTGGACTCGCCCAGTCCGGCCGCCGCGTAGACGTACGCGGCCAGGCAGCGGGAGGACGCCGAGCGGCACAGCAGCTTGCGGTCCTCGGCCCGGCCGACCGTGATCGGGCTGCCCGAGAGGTTGACCAGCACGGTCGCCCCGGCGAGGGCGGCCTCCGCGCTCGGCGGCACCGGCACCCACATGTCCTCGCAGATCTCGGTGTGCATCACGAGTCCGGGCACGTCCTCGGCCGCGAACAGCAGATCCACCCCGAACGGCACCTCCGCGCCGGCGACCCGGATGGTCCCGCCCCGCTCGTCGTGGCCGTCGGCGATCTGCCGGCGCTCGTAGAACTCCCGGTAGGTCGGCGGGTACGACTTGGGGACGACCCCGAGGACGCGGCCCCGGTGCACGAGCACCGCGCAGTTGTAGATCCGGTGGCGGTGGCGCAGCGGGGCGCCGACGACCAGCACCGGCAGCAGGTCCGCCGAGCCGGCCACGACCGTCCGCAGCGCGGCCTCGACCTGGTCGAGCAGCGCGTCCTGAAGCAGCAGGTCCTCGATCGAGTAGCCGCACAGGCCCAGCTCGGGGAAGACGGCGACGGCGACACCCTCGTCCGCGCACCGGCGCGCCTGGCGCAGGACCGCTTCGGCGTTGGCGTGCGGGTCGGCGATGACGGTGTGGCCCGTGCACGCGGCGATGCGCGCGAAGCCGTGCTGATAGATCGACCAGAAGTTCAACGGGGCTTCTTTCATGATTCAACAGACCGCGCAGACGAAGCGAATCTCCTCCTGGAGGAAGCCTAGATCCCAGCCGGGCGGCCCCTCGGACCCGGCCGGGTGCGTATGAGTCCCGTCAAGGCCGTACGGGCCGCCGTAAGGGAGGTGTCAACGGGCGCTCGCATCCGGCCGGACGGGCGTTTTCCTCGAAGCGTCCGTTCCGCCGAACCTCTTCAGGAGTTCACGATGGCCGATCTGGCCTTCGTCGTCACCGTGCTCGCGGGTTTCGCGCTGGTGGCCCTCGTCGCCAAGGCGGTGACGAAGCTGTGACCGCCGAGAACATCGTCGGCCTGGTCGTGGCCGTCGCCCTGCTGGGCTATCTCGTCCTCGCCCTGATCTTCCCGGAGAGGTTCTGAGACGTACATGGGTCCCGTACTCGCGGCCGTCCTCCAGCTGCTCGCCCTGACAGGCGCGCTGGCGCTCCTCCACATCCCCCTCGGCAACCACATGGCCCGGGTCTACTCCTCCGGGAAGCACCTGCGTGTCGAGAAGTGGATCTACAAGGCCATCGGTGCCGATCCCGACGCCGAGATGACCTGGCCCGCGTATCTGCGCGGCATCCTGGCCTTCTCGGCGGTCGGTGTCCTTTTCCTCTACCTCCTCCAGCGGCTCCAGGGCGTCCTGCCCGGCTCGCTCGGCTTCGCATCGGTCGACCCGGCGCAGTCGTTCAACACGGCCGTGTCGTTCGTGACGAACACCAACTGGCAGTCGTACTACGGCGAGCAGACCATGGGGCACGTCGTGCAGACCGCCGGTCTGGCCGTGCAGAACTTCGTCTCGGCCGCCGTCGGCATGGCCGTCGCCGTGGCCCTCGTAAGGGGCTTCGCGCGCTCGCGCACCGGCGAGCTGGGCAACTTCTGGTCCGACCTGGTGCGCGGCACCGTACGGATCCTGGTGCCGGTCGCGGCCGTCGGCGCGGTCGTCCTGGTCGCCTGCGGTGCCGTCCAGAACTTCTCCGGCATTCACGAGGTCGGTCAGTTCATGGGCGGCACACAGCAGTGGAACGGCGGCGCGGTCGCCTCGCAGGAGGCCATCAAGGAGCTGGGCACCAACGGCGGCGGCTACTTCAACGCCAACTCCGCCCACCCGTTCGAGAACCCGACGCCGTTCACGAACCTCTTCGAGGTCCTCCTGATCCTGGTGATCCCGTTCTCGCTGACCCGCACCTTCGGCGTGCTGGTCGGCAGCGTGAGGCAGGGGTACGCGATCCTCGCCACGATGGTCACCGTCTGGCTCGGTTTCACCGCGCTGATGATGTGGACCGAGTTCGCCCACCACGGCCCGGCCCTCCAGGCCGCGGGCGGCGCGATGGAGGGCAAGGAGGTCCGCTTCGGCGTCGGCGGCTCCTCGATCTTCGCGGTGGCCACCACGCTCACCTCGACCGGTGCGGTGGACTCCTTCCACTCCTCCTTCACCGGGCTGGGCGGCGGCATCACCATGCTGAGCATGATGCTGGGCGAGATCGCGCCCGGCGGCACCGGCTCCGGCCTCTACGGCATCCTGATCATGGCGGTCATCGCGGTGTTCATCGCCGGCCTGATGGTCGGCCGCACGCCCGAGTACCTCGGCAAGAAGATCGGCGGCCGCGAGATGAAGCTCGCCGCCTGCTACATCCTCATCACCCCGGCGCTGGTCCTGGTCTTCACCGCGGCCTCCACGGCGCTGCCGACCCCGCCGCACTCGATGCTCAACTCCGGCGCGCACGGGTTCTCCGAGGTCCTGTACGCCTTCACCTCGGCCGCCAACAACAACGGCTCGGCCTTCGCCGGCCTGAACGCGAACACCGACTGGTTCAACACCACGACAGGGCTCGCGATGCTGCTCGGCCGCTTCCTGCCCATGGTCTTCGTCCTGGCGCTGGCCGGCTCGCTCGCCGGACAGAAACCGGTACCGGTCACCGCGGGCACCCTGCGCACCGAGAAACCCCTGTTCACCGGCCTGCTGGTCGGCGCGATCCTGATCATCACCGGTCTCACGTACTTCCCGGCCCTCGCGCTCGGCCCGCTCGCGGAAGGGCTGGCGTGATGACCACCGACACCGAGAAGCAAGAGGACTCCATGTCCACTCCCACCCTTGTGCCCCACCGGGACGCGCCGACCGGGCGCAAGCCCGCCGAGGGCCGTGTCGGAGCGGGACTCTTCGCCCCGGAGGCGCTGGCCGGATCGCTGCCGGACGCCTTCCGCAAGCTCGACCCGCGGGTGACGGTCAAGTCGCCCGTGATGTTCGTGGTGTGGATCGGCTCCGTGCTCACCACCGTCTTCTCCTTCACGGACCCGGCGGACTGGTTCGGCTGGACGATCAGCGCCTGGCTGTGGCTGACCGTGATCTTCGCCAACCTGGCCGAGGCGGTCGCCGAGGGCCGCGGCAAGGCCCAGGCGGACACCCTGCGCAGGGCCAAGACCGACACCGTCGCCCGCCGGCTCTCCGGGAGCACCGAGGAGCGGGTCCCCGGCACCGAGCTGACGATCGGCGACCTGGTGGTCTGCGAGGCCGGTGACGTCATCCCCGGCGACGGCGACGTCGTCGAGGGCGTCGCGTCCGTGGACGAGTCCGCGATCACCGGCGAGTCCGCTCCGGTGATCCGCGAGTCCGGCGGCGACCGGTCGGCCGTGACCGGCGGGACGAAGGTGCTGTCCGACCGGATCGTCGTCAGGATCACGACGAGGCCCGGCGAGACCTTCATCGACCGGATGATCAACCTGGTCGAGGGCGCGGCCCGCCAGAAGACGCCGAACGAGATCGCGCTGAACATCCTGCTCGCGTCACTGACGATCGTCTTCCTGCTGGCGTGTGCCACGCTGCCGCCGCTCGCGGACCACGCGGGCACGCACCTGACGATGGTCGTGCTGGTGGCCCTGCTGGTCTGCCTGATCCCGACCACCATCGGCGCCCTGCTCTCCGCGATCGGCATCGCGGGCATGGACCGCCTGGTGCAGCGCAACGTGCTGGCCATGTCGGGCCGCGCGGTCGAGGCCGCCGGTGACGTCTCCACGCTGCTGCTGGACAAGACCGGCACCATCACCCTCGGCAACCGCCGGGCCGCCGCGTTCGTGCCGGTGAGCGGCACCACCGAGGCCGAGGTCGCCGACGCCGCCCAGCTCTCCTCGCTCGCCGACGAGACGCCCGAGGGCCGCTCCGTCGTCGTCCTGGCGAAGGAGAGGTACGGGCTGCGCGAACGCCACCAGGGCGAGCTGGCGCACGCCGAGTGGACCGCCTTCACCGCCCAGACCCGGATGTCGGGAGTGGACGTCGACGGCCGCCGGATCCGCAAGGGCGCCACCGCCTCGGTCATGGCCTGGGTGCGGGAGCGGGGCGGCGCGGTCGCCACGGACGCCGGCGCCGTCGCCGACCGGATCTC
This sequence comes from Streptomyces musisoli, assembly GCF_016741855.1. Classification (GTDB taxonomy): domain Bacteria; phylum Actinomycetota; class Actinomycetes; order Streptomycetales; family Streptomycetaceae; genus Streptomyces; species Streptomyces musisoli. Next base: position 224,482 of record NZ_JAERRH010000007.1, read on the forward strand.
CGAGGGCGGCGGCACCCCGCTGCTCGTCGCGGTCGAGGACGCAGAGGGGGCCCGTGTCCTGGGTGTCATCCACCTCAAGGACGTCGTCAAGGACGGCATGCGGGAGCGGTTCGAGGAACTGCGCCGCATGGGCATCAAGACGGTCATGATCACGGGTGACAACCCGCTGACCGCCAGGGCCATCGCCGAGGAGGCGGGCGTCGACGACTTCCTCGCCGAGGCCACCCCCGAGGACAAGATGGCCCTCATCAAGCGGGAGCAGGCGGGCGGCAAGCTGGTCGCGATGACCGGCGACGGCACCAACGACGCCCCGGCCCTCGCGCAGGCGGACGTCGGCGTGGCCATGAACACCGGCACGTCGGCCGCCAAGGAGGCCGGCAACATGGTCGACCTCGACTCCGACCCGACCAAACTCATCGAGATCGTGGAGATCGGCAAGCAGCTCCTGATCACCCGCGGCGCGCTGACCACCTTCTCCATCGCCAACGACGTCGCCAAGTACTTCGCGATCATCCCGGCGCTGTTCGCGGCGGTCTACCCGGGCCTGGACAAGCTGAACATCATGCACCTGTCCTCGCCCGACTCCGCGATCCTCTCCGCGGTCGTCTTCAACGCGCTGATCATCATCGCGCTGGTGCCGCTGGCCCTGAAGGGCGTGCGGTACAGGCCGATGAGCGCCGACAGGATGCTGCGGCGCAACCTCGGGATCTACGGCATCGGCGGCCTGATCGCCCCGTTCATCGGCATCAAGATCATCGACCTGCTCGTCTCTCTGATCCCCGGGATCGGGTGAAGGACATGAACAACTCCTTTGTGAACACGTCCCGGTTGCTCGGAGCGGGCCTGCGGGCTCTGCTCGTACTGACCCTCGTGACCGGAGTCATCTACCCGCTGGTCGTCACCGGCATCGCCCAGGCGCTGTTCCACGACAAGGCGAACGGCTCCGAGATCGAGGCGGACGGCAGGGTCGTCGGCTCGTCCCTGATCGGACAGCCGTACAACCTGCCGCTGAAGAAGGGGCAGCAGACACCGGAGCCCGACCTCAGGTGGTTCCAGGGCCGCCCGGCCGACGGGCTCGGCGGCAACAGCATCAACACGCGGTACGAGCTGATCCTCTCCGGCGCGACCAACCTGGCCGCCGACAGCGGCGCGGTCGACGGCAGGTGCCCGGCCGAACCCGAGGACGGCACGCTCTGCGCCCGGGTGCTCGCCGCCAAGGCCGCCGTCGTCGAGGACAACTCGGTCGCCGGCTACCCGGTCCAGCCGTCCGACGTCCCCGCCGACGCCGTCACCTCGTCCGGCTCCGGCCTGGACCCGGCCATCTCCCCGCAGTACGCCGGACTCCAGGTGCACCGGGTCGCCGCGAGGAACGGCCTGTCCGTCGCCGCCGTGGAGAAGCTGGTCGCGGACCACACCCAGGGCCGCACCCTGGGCTTCATCGGTGAGCCGCAGGTCAACGTCCTCGAACTCAACATCGCACTCGAGGACCTCGTCGCCGGGAAGTGACCGGCTTGCCCGGACGGCACGGAAGCCGGCGGCCCGGAGCGATCCCGGACCAGCCGGCTCCCGAAGCCACGAAAGGAGCGGCACCCAGCCGTTCTGGTGACCGGCCCTGGCGGGCTGATCACACGGAAGCGCCTCCTCCGGAAGGTCCGGGGTGTCTCGCGGAGGAGCATCAAGACGGACTGGCTACTTGTGACCGCGGGCGGGGCAGAGGACGCCGGCCCAGGGGGCGCGGGCTGGGCGGGGGCTCGTGACCGTGGGCGGGGGCAGTGGACACCGCCCCGAGACACCAGCGCGTGGACGGGGGCTTGTGGCCGTGAGCCCTTGGACGGGGGCGCCCGGCGCCGGCCCGCCGCGGCGCCCGGGCGGGCCGGCCTTCCCGCACCACGCCGGCCGACCCGCCCGGGTCACACCAGGAGGCGCGCACCCCCGGTACGCAGCAGACTGGGTCCGACCGCCCGACCGGCCCCGACGAGGTCCCGATGGTCTATGGCCTGGCACGTCGCGAGCTGCGACCGAAAGTCCCGCTGCGCCCGGGCGAGGGCGAGAAACACCATCTGACCAGCATGGAGGGCCTCGCGGCGCTGTCTCTGGACGCGCTCAGCTCGGTGGCGTACGGCCCCGAGGCGATCGTGCTGGCCCTGGTGGCCGCGGGCACCGGCGCCCTGACCGCGACCCTGCCCGTCACCCTGGCGATCGTCTTCCTCCTCGCCACGCTGGTGGTGTCGTACGGCCAGGTCATCGCCGCGCACCCGGACGGCGGAGGCGCCTACGCCGTGGCCAAGAAGGACCTCGGGCCGACCGCCGCCCTGCTGGGCGCGGCCAGCCTGGTCGTCGACTATGTGCTCACCGTGGCCGTCAGCCTCGCCGCCGGCGCCGACGCGCTCGCCTCCGCCTTCCCCGCCCTCGCCCGCGACAAGCTGCTGGTCTGCCTGGTGGGCCTGGCCCTGCTGACGGCGGTGAACCTGCGGGGCGTCACCGAGAGCGCCCGGGTGCTGATGCTGCCCACCGCGCTGTTCGTCGCGGCGATCCTCGGCGTCGTCGTCGTGGACCTGCTCCGCTCGCAACCGGTGGCGACGGTCGGCACGGACCTCTCCTTCCCCGCCCACGAGTCCCTCGGCCTGCTCCTGATCCTCAAGGCGTTCTCGTCCGGCTGCTCGGCGCTGACGGGCGTGGAGGCCATCGCCAACGCCGTACCGTCGTTCCGCACCCCGCGCGTGCGGCGCGCCCAGCGCACGGAACTCATGCTCGGCGCGCTCCTGGGCGTGATGCTGATCGGCCTGGCGGTCCTGATCCGCCGCGACCGCGTCGCCCCGCGCGGCGATGTCACCGTCCTGGCCCAGCTGACGGCCGGCGCCTTCGGCACGGGCTGGCTCTACTACGCCATCAACCTCATCGTCACCCTCGCCCTGCTCCTCGCGGCGAACACCAGCTTCGGCGGCCTCCCCGTGCTGATGAGCCTGCTGGCGCGCGACCACCGCCTGCCCCACCTGTTCGGTCTGCGCGCCGAACGCCCGGTCTACCGCTACGGCGTGACCGTACTGGCCCTGATGGCGGCGCTGCTGCTCCTCGCCACCGACGCGGACACCCACCGGCTGATCCCCCTCTTCGCGATCGGCGTCTTCATCGGCTTCACGCTCAGCCAGCTGGGCCTCGTCCTGCACTGGACCCGCCGGAAACCGGACGGCTGGAAACGCCGGGCGCTGATCAACGGGACCGGGGCGGTGCTCACCACCCTGGCCGGCGTCATCCTCCTCGCCACCAAGTTCCTGGAGGGCGCCTGGGTCGTCGTCGTTGCGGTCCCCCTCCTGATGCTGCTGTTCGCCCGCGTCCAGCGCTACTACACGGCCGTCGGCGAGGAACTCGGCCTCGGCCGCATCCCCGCCCCGCCCGACCGCCGTGCCGGCAGCCTGGTCATCGTCCCCCTCGGCGAGGTCAGCAAGCTCGCCCGGCACGCCCTCGGGGCGGCGCTCGCGCTGGGCGACGAGGTCGTCGCCGTCGCCGTCCACGCCGACCCGGACAAGCGGCGCGCCCTGCGGGAGGCGTGGGACCGCTGGAATCCGGGGGTGCGCCTGGACATGATCGAGAGCCCGCACCGGTCGCTGGTCCAGCCGGTCGTCGACTACGTCCAGCGTGCCGCGCGGGACGGACGCCAGGTCGCCGTCCTCATCCCCGAGGTGGAACCCCGCCACCGCCGCTACGAGATCCTCCAGAACCAGCGCGGACTGCTCCTCGCCACGGTGCTGCGGGCCCGTACCGACGTGGTGGTGTGCATGCTGCCGTACCGGCTGGGCCTGTGAAGGCAATCCGACTGCTGTGCTCGGAAAGCCACCTCGTCGTGATCACGACGGGCCGCGGGGGCACCTGCGACGTCTTCCGGGGAAGCGATACCTCGACCGGGAGCTCCCCGACCCGGCCGGGCAGGGCGTGCAGCCCGCCTGTCATTGCCGGTTTCCGTCGGCCGGCTTGCGGTGGCCCGGGGCGCCGGAGGGGCGATCGTTCGTGACGCGCACCATCCGGCCCACAGTCGCCCCCAGGTGAATGACCACACCGACTGCCACCAGCCACGACAGGATGGCCATGACGACGCCGATGGGGCCGTATTTCTGTTCGTTGGCGACGATCGCCGCGGAGAAGTAGTAGGCGGAGAACACCCCGAGCCCCGTCCAGCACACGCTGGTGACCAGAGCGGGAAGGAAAAGGGCGCGCCACGGCACCGCTCTGGCGAGCAGTACGTACATGCTTCCCCACCAGAAGAGGACCGCCCAGAGGAAGCCGACCAGACTGAGCAGGAACCACGAGTCGAACGCCCTGCCGAACTCACTCTGCGTGATGGCGTAGGCGAACAGCCAGGCGAGCCAGGCGAACTGGGCCGCTGTGTTCCGCCACCCGCCTGCCGTGACGTCGAACAGCATCCGGTACCAGCTCTGGAGCGTGCCGGCCACGGCCATGGCTCCGAACAGGAGGAGCGCGGCGCTCGTCACGGTCAAGGTGTACGAACTCGTGGTGGGGGTGAACAGGGAGGCCACGGCCTGTGCGGCCTGCTGGTTCAGCCCCAGCCAGCCGACGACGACCGCGGCCGCATGACGGCCCGCTGCCGCCGTGATGATGATCAGGAAAGGAAAGAAGCACAAGAAGGCGAGCGCGGCCAGCTGGAAGGAGTGTCCGAAGAAGTCGACCGAGGAGAGTCGGTCCCATAGCCGGCCCGCTCCACTCGCCTCGAAACGGCGGACCGTGCTCCGCCACCGCTGGTCCGCGTGCCGCAGGACCGTCTGCCGCCGCTGATCAGGTGCTTTCCCGCCGCTCATGCAATGAGGTGAGTTCTGGTCCGCCGGTCGTGTCGTCGGCGGGAACGGTGTGAACGGAGGGGAGTGGCCGCGCCCGGGGCACCGGCGCCCCGCAGCGGTCCGATCGCGGGTTCCCCCACGGTCGCCGCTCGCAGAGCACTGCCCGTGCGCATCGTGCGCATGTCTCAGGACGGGCCGCGCCTCTGGGCTTCGGCTCGGGCTATGGTCTCGGCTTCGCCTTCGGCCAGCGCGATCGCAACGCCGAACGCCTGCGCGATATGGCCTGCGGCCGACATGACGCGTGCCGTCCCCACCACGGGGGCGATCGCGACGAGAAGGTCCTGCAACTGCTCGACCGTGAAGTCCGCCTTGATCGCAGGGTTGACGTGGGCCAGGTAGGAGATCGCCGGTGCGTCCATGGCGACGAGGGCGGCAATGCGCGTGAGGATGACCGAGCGGTCGTCCATGTGGCAGCGCTCGATGGAGTCGATGGTCATGGCCGCGAGCGTGTCCAGCACGGGAGCGTCAGAAGCAGTAGCCATGGTCGATCACCCTTCGGTGCAGTAGGGGGCCGGGCCGTCGCCCGCTGAGCCCGTGCGCCCGACGATCTGCCTCAAGCGTAGGTAGCCTCGGCGGGCGGCGCGCGTCGAGCCGGTCGGCCTGAACCGTTCTCGGCACTCACCGATCAGCACCCCCCTGCTTCGACCGGGGCTGGGCCGTCGGGATCCGGCGGGTGAAGAACAGCGCGAGGACAGCGCTGAGCGCAAGGGCGACGAGTGCGGCTCGCAGGCCGACGAGCCTGGCTTCGGCATTCGCGTCGAGCGTCGCCTGAATCCTTTCCGTGCTTGTGCCGGCCTCTTGGAGAGCGGCCCGGAGCTGAGCGTCGGACAGGAATGCCGCTCCGCTTTGGAGTTCGACGGTCGCCATGGCCTTGACGTCGGCCGGGACCGCCGGATCCAGCTCGACGCTGGTCAGGAACGAAGACGTGAGCGCGGCGATCATCATCGATCCGGCAAGCGCGGTTCCGATGGAGGCGCCGAGATTCGTGACGGCGTTCTGGAGGCCACCGACTTCTGCGCTCATCTCCTCCGGCACCGCGGACACGGTGACCGACCCGAGCTGGGACGCCAGTGATCCCATGCCGAGCCCGATCAACAGGAGTGGAATGGTGACGATCTCTGCACCGGCCCCTGCATCGAGCGCGGCCATCAGGACGACCGCGCCGGCGAGCAGGGCGACGACCCCGAGCCGCACCACGCGCCGGGGCGAGACATCGGGCAGGAGGCGGGGAATCAGCACCGCGGCAGCCAGCAGCGAAATGGAGAGCGGCAGGAGGCGGGCGCCGGTCGCGAGCGCGAACAAGCCCAGGGCGACCGACAGATACAGCGGTACGACGAAGAACACGCCCATCTGCACGAGGTATTGGAAGAAGAACATCGTCAGCCCACCCGTGAGCTGTCTGTTCTCCCACATGGCCGGGGCGATGAGCGGGTCCCTGCGCCTCTCCACGAGTCGGTTCTCCCAGATGAGGAAGAGCCAGACCAGGAGCAGTCCGGCCAGCATCAACCAGACGACCAGGGACACCCCGAGCCACGAAGGCGCGTCGGGCTTCGGATTGAACCAGCCCCATTCGTCGGAGCGGAGCACGCCATAGACGAAGGTCCCGATCCCGAGCGCGGAGAACACGGCACCGGCGAGATCGATACGCGGACGTTCACCGCTCGCGGCGTCGGCGATGCGGCGGGCGAGCACCAGGATGGCGAGGACCACCAAGACCTCCCCGGCGAATACCCACCGCCAGGAGAAGTAGGTCGTTGCGACACCGCCGATGAGCGGCCCGAGCGCGATCGCCACAGCCCCTGCCGCCGCGACGAGTCCGTAGGCCGCGGCGCGCTGTTCCGTGCCGAAATTGCCGGCAACGAGCGCCACGATGGCAGGGAGGATGAGCGCCGCGCCGGCCCCTTCGAGGAACGACCAGCCAAGCAGCAGCACGGGGAGATTGGGTGCGAGTGCCGTGGTGAGGGAGCCACAGCCGTAGATGCCGCAACCGATCATGAATGCGCGCTTGCGGCCGATCAGGGCCCCGACCTTGCCTCCGGGAATCATGAGCATCGCCATGACAAGGGTGTACGCCGTGATGGCCCCTTGGATGCCCGTCACCGTCGAGCCCACGTCATCGGCCACCGTGGCGATGGATACGTTCATGACAGAGCTGTCGAGCGCCATCAGGAACTGTCCGGCGGCGAGCGCCAGCAGGACAAGTCGCGCCGTTGTCGAACTCGGAGCACCGCCAGCCCTGGGAGCCATGAGCGAAATCGTCCCAGGCGCCCCGGAAGGTGGATCCGCGACCCGCCAGGAAGATCGGCCGCTTGGTGGGACCGGGCCGGTGAAGTGGCGGCGCGGATGACGCAACGCTGGAACCGCCCCAGCCGTATTGACGTGCAGGTACGGGGGAGTGCCTGGGATGCCGTGCCGGATCGGGACATGACGGCACAGGTCGACGGATGGATGCGAGTACGGACCACATGGATGCGATCCACGATGACGTAGCGGAGTTCGCGTCACTGCTGACGCGTATGAAGGGGCGCACAGACCGCAGTTATGCGGCGCTGGCCCGCCGTCTGGACATGAATGCCTCCACCCTGCACCGCTACTGCGCCGGAGACGCGGTCCCCCTGGACTTCAACGGGATCGAGCGGTTCGCCGCACTCTGCGGAGCCTCCGCCGAGGAACGCGTGGAGTTGCACCGCCGGTGGATCCTGGCCGTCGCGGCACGCCAACGACCACGCAGATCCGCTGCTCGACGGGCACCGGCGCCCCGCGCCACCACGAACACCGCGGCATCGGCCACCTCCGCGAGCCACAACAGCCCAGCGGACGAGGCCCCCGAGCCGGTCTCGCCGGCCGACCGGCGCCCGGGGCCGATCTTGTCGGCCGACGTGCGCCCCGAGCCGGTCTCGCCGGCCGACCGGTGGCCCCACGCCGGGCGCCGGCCCCACGCCGGGCGCCCCCGACGACGGCCCGTGCGATCGATAGCACTGGCGGCCTCGCTCGCCGTCGCGCTCGCCGGCCTCGCCACATCCGCTTCCGGACCCTCCTCCGGTGGCGGTGAGTCGTCGGCCTCCGCCCGCACCACACCGCAACCCCCGACGCCGGCCACACACAGCGGCAGCCCGCAATCCGCTTCCGGGCCCTCCTCCGGTGGCGGTGACTCGTCGGCCTCCGCCCGCACCTCACCAGAACCCTCAGCGCCGGCCACGCACAGCGGCAGCCCGCAGGAGAACCGGGCGAGCGCCGGCAAGGTCCCACCGCCGGCCCCGCTCACCTGGACGGCCAACTCCCACCTCTGGCGCCCCGAATGCGATCACGACTACGTCATCGCCAAGCCACCGCAGCAGGTCCCGCCGCCGCCGGCCCCGCAGGACGCCGCTGCGTGGGCCGGGTCCCTGGGAGCGGTGCACGGGCGCACCACCCATCTGCGGATCACGGTGCAGGGACGCGGCTCCGCCGCCGTCATCCTGGAAGCGCTGCACGTGCGCGTGGTCAACCGCACCACCCCCGCCGCCCGCCGAGGCATCGCCTACTCCATGTACGAAGGCTGCGGCGCCATCCTCATCCCCCGCCACTTCTCCGTGAACCTCGACGCACACCGGCCCTTGGCCCGCTCGGTCCCCGGCAACGACCCGGACAGAGCGGACCCCGCGGTCGACTTCCCCTACCAGGTGTCCCTGCGGGAGCCGGAGGTCCTGCTGCTCTCCGCGCGCACCGACTCCTGCACCTGCGACTGGTACGTCGACCTCGACTGGTCCTCACAGGGCCGGACCGGCACGGTGCGCATCGACGACCACGGCCGCCCGTTCCGCACCACCACCATCGAGGGGCTACCGCACTACTGGTACCGCAACCCCTCCGGCTGGATCCCCATGACCACCTCCGACGGCGAGACAGAGACCGGCGACTGACGAGGCAACAGGCCGCACCGCCCGTCCGACAGCAGGACCGGGGACGGCGGGGCCCCGCCGTCCCCGCCGCCGGCGGGATCCGGACCGGGAAGGGGCTTTTCCCCGCACGATCCGCAGCCCTGGCCGTCACCCGGCGGGCGCGATCACGCGCGCCCGCCGGCCGTTCCGGCGGATTCAGCACGTGGAGCTGCTGGAAATCCTTATTCCGTTGACCCTGTAAGCGTTGGCGAACACGGTTTGGGTGTTCGGCTCGAGACAGATCGAGCCCCCGCTCTGGAGCCGCAGGTACACCACGTCGTCGTTCCGGGTGTTCAGGACCCCGTAGTGCGGCCGGGGGGTGACCGCCTGATAGCCACTGGTGACGTCCTTGTACTTCGAGATAGGCCTGCCTGCGAGCAAGGCGTCGTTGTCCACGTAGAAGCAGACGTAGGGGTAGGGGCAGCCCTGGGTGGGGGGCTCCGCGTGGGCCGCGGATGCGCTGGTCATGGCCATGGTTACGACGGCCGCGCTCACCCCCGCGAAGCTTGCGACCTTCCGGATGACGGACTTCATCGGATCTCCAAGAGTGCTGTGAATTGTTCGATTCGCTCTGCGAGCGGTGATGGACGGGGCGAGGCAGGAGCATGGCCGGGGCGAGCGAACACGTGCCGCCGCCGCGAACTCCCCACGTCCCAGGCGAATCGGGGTTCGCCCGGATCCCGGCCGACGCCAGCCGGCCACGGCGGCGGGCGTGCAGACCGACCAGGTACGCATGTGCCTCGCCGCACCCCCACCGGCCTCACCCCGCGACCTGGGGCGCCCGAAAGGACATGGGCGCCCCAGGGGCGGGTGCATGGCGGGTGGAGGTGTCATGGTGCTGCCCGGCCATCGGCCCGTTTCAGCCGTTGTTCAGCCGGTGTTCAGCAGGCCGTGCGTGCGTTCCGGCCGGCCGCCGGGAAGCGGTCCCGACCGAGGTCCGTCACTTCGACATGATGAAGTCCAGGGCGAAGCCGGGAGCAGTCGTCCAGTAGGTGACCCGCTGGAAGTCATTGGCGTACAACGTCTCGACGGGCATGGGGACATCGATCGGCTTGCCCGCGCTGCTGCCGGGCTTGCGCCCCTGGAGGCTGAGGGTGATGCTCTTCGCCTCGTACTCGTCCATGGGGCCGTTGACGAGCAGACCCGCATACGCCTCCTCACCCGGAGCGAGGGTGACGGGGACCCCCGGGTTCGGGTCGCTCTCCTCGATCACGCGGGCCGTGTTCTTACCGGCACCGAGCCGCACGAGGGGGTAGCGGTAGAGGTTGCACTTCTTGTCGCCGGCGTTCTGGACGGTGAGGAGGAGGTGCCTGGCGTCCTCGCTGTCCGCGGGCTCCTTCGTGGCGGAGACCCCGAGGACCTCCTGGGAGCAGGGGGCGACGGTGCCCTTGGCGCCACTGCCGCCCGAGCGGTGCGTCACCGCGTCCACGGCCTTCCCGCCGATCGTCAACGGCCCGGTGGCGGAGGCCTGCGCCGACAGACCACCCCCGAGCGCCAGGACGAGACCCGCGGCCACGGCCACACGACGGCCCGTAAGGGACTTCATGTTCATGCGCATGTTCCTTTCCTGATCGGTATGAGGTCGCACGGGCCCGCGGCCTGGCACTGCGGATCAAGCCGCTTGCCGGGCTGCCGCGGCCACACACCCCCCGTCCCTCCGCCCCCACGGACCGGGTTGCTCGGACGGAGACGGTCGGACACACCCGTGAGTGCCCACGCCGCCCCGCATCCCGGGCGCCCAAAGAGCGGGTTGTCCCAGGGGCGGGTGCACGGGGAGTGGGGTGTCGTGGGGCTGCCGGGCGGTCGGCCGCTTCAGCCGGTGCGACATCCGTAGCATCGGATGCCTCGTGGGCCGGGGACAACGGCTGTCGCCCAACCTGCAACAGTGGAACGATCCCACCCCGCCCACCTGCGAAAACAGGGAAACCTGGGATGCCTGTCTGGGATGGGGGCGTGCGAAGGCCGGCCTGAAACCCGAGTGGCCGCCGCGGGAGCTCCGGCAACGCATGCCGGAGCGCGCCCGTCAGGATCACGGTCGGCGCCCGCCCCCGACGCAGCCGGACACGACTGGCTCGTTGCCACCGGCCCGGAGGTTAGGTGGCGATGTCGGCCTGCCCGGCGGGACAGGGCAATGGATCTGGAACGACATCGGCGAAACGAGGCGTGCCCTCGAAACACCCGACGACACCGCGCAACGTGAAACAGAGGCCCTCGCAGCAGCGCTGTGCTCTCTCCAGGCCCTTGTCGACGGTCTGACCGACCGGCCCATAAAAGGCGGACACCCTATACCGCAAGGAGGCCGAGCGAAGGACCTGATCCACTTCGCTCGGCCCCCTGATTGGCCCTCCGAGCACGCCAAAGGGCCAACCGCGATCAAGCGATTGGCCCTTTGACCTGTGTCGGGGTGGCGGGATTTTGAACCCACGACCTCTTCGTGCCGAATAAGGTTCGGTTGGTGAGCCTGCCAGCTTCGATGGCGTTTCGGCAGGTCGGAACGGTGGCATCGGTTGGTGCCGTGTGGCTTAGAGGGGACTCGGGGAGCGGGTCGGCTCCCAGATGGCTCCCAGGGCACCGCGGCCGACGGGCTCTGCATGCGTACGCGCCACCCGTTCGACCCGAGTTCTGGCAGAGGCGCAGGACCGCATCACCGCGGACCCTCTGGTCATTTTCCACGGCCCAACCGGGGGATCACCCGCCCGAAGCCCCTGACATGACACTCCCTTTACCCGCCTGCCCTATGGTCGGAAGCCACGATTGCGAACGGGGGTTCATCGATGGGTGGCGGCAAGGTCCCCGGCAAGGTGCTGGACATCAAGACCGCCGACATCAAGGCGGCGGCTCCGGCCTTCCACCAGGGAGCCATCGATCTGAGCAAGGCGTTGACCACGCTGATCCAGACCCTGGACGGCCTGGGGGAACCCTGGGGCCACGACGAGCAGGGCGACAAGTTCGGCGGTGCCTACAAGCCGCAGCAGAAGAAGATCGAAAGCGCGGCGGGCATCCTTGTGCTCGGCCTGACGAGCATTCACGAGGCCATGGCGGACCTCTCCGACGGGCACGTGGACAACGACCAGCTCATCGCCGGGATGTTCACGCAAGTGAAGACCGACAAGCAGAGCGACGGTGCCGGTGAGCGTTGAGGACAAGGCCCGCCACATCCTGCTGAAGCTTGGCCTGTGGTGGCCGGAGGCGGATTCCGGCAAGCTGCGGGACGCGGCGAAGGCCTGGCGTGCCTTCGCCGACTCGGTGGACGACGTCCGCGCTCCCGTGCACCGCAGCGCATCCTCGATCATCCACAACAACACCGGTGAGTCGATCGAGGCGTTCGAGAAGTTCTGGAGCCGCTACGCCAAGGACCAGGACGGCGGCTGGCTGAGCGACCTCGCGAAGTCCGCGCGGGGCATGGCCAAGGCGCTGGAGAAGTTCGCCGACGCCATCGACGACGCGATCAACAAGCTCTGGACGCAGATCGGCATCGACGCCGCCGTGATCGCTGGCGGAGTGACGCTTGCCTTCTTCACCGCGGGCCTCGCCTCCGGGGCCGCCGTCGCGGCGGCGGACGCGGTCATCGAGTTCGGCGCCACGATGGGCATCGCGGTCACCACGACGGTGGCCGAGATCGCCGCGGGCACCCTCGTCGCTGCCGCGTTCGGCGGGGTCGAGTCGGTCGCGGTCGACCTCGCGGTGGCCCAGCCGCTGAAGATGGCGACCGGGCTGCAGCACGGCTTCAGCCTGGACGAGGTCAACCAGGCCGCCAAGGACGGCATGATCTTCGGCGGCGCGCTGGGTGCGGGCGGCGGCCTGCTCAAGGCGAGCATGGAAGGCGGGCTCGCCGACACGACCCCGCTGCTGTTGCGCCCGCCCTCGCTCCGCCCCGACCTGGTCGAGCTGGGCCCGGCAGCCCGCAACGCCGAGCGCACCCCGTGCGTGGGCGAGCCGATCGACGTGGCGACCGGCGCCATGCTGATGACGCAGACGGACCTGACCCTGCCGGGCAGCCTGCCCCTGGAATTCACGCGTACCCACCTCTCCTCCTACCGGGGAGGCGTCTGCTTCGGCCCGACCTGGATATCCACACTCGACGAGTGCCTCCAGATCGACGGCGAGGGCGTCGTCTTCGCCGCGGCGGACGGCATGCGCCTGGTCTACCCGGTCCCGCAGCCCGGCGTCCCCACGATGCCGGCGAAGGGCCCCCGCTGGCCGTTGGAGTGGGACGGCAAGCCGGACGGCGCAATGACGGTCACCGACCCCACCACGGGCGTGACCCGCACCTTCGCCGCCCCCGTTCCCTCACCCTCCTTCGGCGTCTTCCACCTGGCGCTGGACTCCTGGACCGACCGCAACGGCAACCGCGTCGACGTCGAACGCGACGACGACGGCATCCCCTTCGGCATCCGCCACTCCGGCGGCTATTACGTCGCCGTCGACACCCAGGGCCCGCGCATCACGGCCCTGCGCCTGCTGGACGAGCCGCCATCGCGTTACCGCCCGGGCACCACGCCCGACGAGGGCACGGTCGTGATGCGCTACGGCTACGACACCGCCGGCAACCTGACCGAGGTCATAAACTCCAGCGGTGAGCCTCTCCGCTTCACCTACGACACCGAGGGGCGGGTCACCCGCTGGACCGACCGGAACGGAACCTGGTTCGGTTACCTCTACGACGAGCGCGGCCGAGTCGTCCGCACCGAGGGCGTCGACGGCATCCTCTCCGGCACCCTGACCTACGACGACACCGCCCGCACGACCACGTACACGGACTCGCAGGGTCATGTCTCGGTCCACCGGTACAACGCCGAGGGCCAGGTCGAGGAGGAGACGGATCCGCTGGGGCACGTCACCCGCACCCGCTGGGACGAGTACGGTGCCCGGCCTGTCGCCGTCACCGACTCCCTGGGACGCACGACCCGGTACGCCTACGATGCCTCAGGCAACCTGACGGAACTCACCCTGCCGGATGGATCGGTCGCGCGGGCCGCGTGCAACGCGTTCGGGCAGCCCACCGAGGCCGTCGAGCCAGGCGGGGCAGTCTGGCGACACGCCTATGACGGGCGGGGCAACCTCCTCACCACCGTCGACCCCACGGGGGCCGAGACCCGGTACACGCACGACGAGGCGGGCCGCCCGATCACGATCACCGACGCCCTCGGCCACACCCGCACCATCGCGTACGACGCGGCTGGCCTGCCCGTCGCGACGACCGACGAACTGGGCCACACCACTACGATCCGCCGGGACCCCTTCGGCCGGATCGTCGAGGTGACCGACCCACTGGGCCACACCACCCGCCTGGGCTGGACCATCGAGGGCAAACAGGCGTGGCGCCAACATCCGGACGGCACGCGCGAGTCATGGGCCTGGGATGCGGAGGGCAATCTCCTCAGCCACACCGACGCCGCGGGTAACACGACCCACCACACCCCGGGCCCCTTCGATGTCCCCACCACGCGGACGGACCCGGATGGCGCCCGTTACGAGTTTGCCTACGACACCGAACTCCGCCTGACAGGTGTCACCAACCCACAGGGGCGCACCTGGTCGTACACCTACGACGAGGCGGGCCGACTGACCGCGGAGATGGACTTCAACGGCCGCACGCTGACATACATCCATGACGCTGCAGGACAGCTGGCCTCCCGGACCAATGGCGCCGGGGAGACCCTGCACTTCACGCGGGACGCGGTGGGGCGGGTGGTTGAGCAGCGGTCCGAGTCGGGCGCCGTCACGACATTCGCATATGGTCCCGACGGTGGTCTCGCGCACGCGGCCAATGCCGACGCCGAGGTCGTATTGGAACGGGACAGCCTGGGCCGCGTGCTGTCGGAGACGGTGAACGGCCGCCGGACCACCCATGCCTACGACGCTCTCGGCCGCCGTGTACGCCGGGTGACGCCGTCCGGACTGGTCTCGGAATGGACATACGACCCGGCGGGCCGCCCGCTCACTCTGCGCTCGCCTGTGGGTGAACTGCGCTTCGCTCACGATCCCGCAGGCCGAGAGACCCAGCGCCGCCTCGGTACGGAGGTAAGGCTGACCCAGGTCTGGAGCCCGCGGAACCTCCTGACCGGACAGAGCCTGACCATCGGCCCGGCGGCGGACGGCGTGGACTCACTCCTCCAGCACCGCACCTACACACACCGCGCCGACGGCTACCTCACCGAGATCCGCGAGCTGACCTCGGGTACTCGCCGCTTCGATCTCGACGGCATGGGGCGCGTCACCGGTGTGCGTGCTCATGGCTGGACCGAGACCTACGCTTACGACACTGCGGGCAACATGGTGGACGCCAGTGCGCCCGCTCATGACGCGCCCGGCGAGCGCGAGTTCGACGGCACCCTCGTTCGCTCGGCGAGCGGAACCGTGTACGAGCACGACGCGCAGGGTCGCCTGGTCCGCAGAACCCGCAGGCTGCTGAATGGCCAGGGCCGTACGTGGACCTACGTCTGGAACGCCGAGGACCGTCTGACGGAGGTGGTCACACCGGACGGCGACCGGTGGTGCTACGCCTACGACCCGCTGGGCCGGCGCATCTCCAAGCACCGGGTGACCGAGGATGGCTCGGAGCACGACCGCACGGAGTTCGGCTGGGACGACACCCTTCTGGCCGAGCAGACCGCAGCGGATGGCCGAGTGCTGACCTGGGACTACAAGCCGGGCACCCCTCGCCTGGTGGCCCAGACCGACCACGAGCCGTCGGCCACGCGGTCGAACGTGTCGTTCCTGGCGCGGCTGGCCGAGGAGACGAACCTCGAGCGCACCGCTCGCTTCCACGCCGTGGTCACAGACCCCGTGGGTACCCCCATGGAACTGGTGTCCGGGTCCGGAGACTTGCTCTGGCAGCGTCGCACCACACTGTGGGGCACGTGCTTCCCTGTACCGGACGACGCCGTGCCCGTCGACTGTCCGTTGCGCTTCCCGGGGCAGTACGCCGACGGCGAGACTGGGTTGCACTACAACCTGCACCGATACTACGACCCCGGGACAGCTCGCTACATCAGCGCGGACCCGTTGGGGCTGGTGCCGGCGGACAATCACCACGGCTATGTGCGCACTCCGCTCACCTGGATCGACCCCCTCGGCCTCTCCCCCTGCAACTACGGCCTCGACGACTTGTCCCAGGCGGCCACCACCATCAAGAAGGGCCAGCTGTCGCCAGCTGGCAGGGCACTGCAGAAACACGGTGATCCGAGCCCGGGAAATCTGGCCAAACGCGGGCAAGCGCATGTCGATATGTACAATTTCGGCAAGCTCACTAACAGTGAGCGGACCGAGATCGCCAATGAGATGATCCAGGACATACTCACCGACCCGAACGTGGTCGAGAAGGTCAACACATCGGCGTCGGCTCAATACGGCGGCATCACCCGGGACTTCAGGGTTCCTGGTGGTTGGGGCGCCCGATGGAGTTGGCGTGGGGGCCAGCTCACTTTCGAAGGATTCCTGTGATGGCGAGGCAGTACGAGACCGAACCGGTGTACCGGGAAGAGGACTTCGTCGCAGACGGAGCGCTGCGGGATGTCTGCGTCCTGGACGCCACGATCGATGACTGGCGGCGCATGTTCGAAGGACTGTCCGCAGTCCCGGGGCGCCATGTTCTTACCTGGACGCTCTCCGGTACGACGGAGAGCGGCGCCTTGGACGCCTCTGCCGTATGGTCCCGGCTCGAGAAGGATCCGGAGGAATCGGCGAGCCTGGCCATCGACGTTGATGGTGTTTGGTTCACCTGCTACTTCTTCGACCTCGACGAGATCGGGTTCACATTCGATCCTTCCGACGTGGTCGACGAGGCGACCTTCGCACCCGTTCGCGCCTTCGTGACCTGGCTGGGGGCGGCGACGGGCCGGGAAGTCATCGTGACAATGGAAGGCACAGACCACGCTGCCATGCCTGCCCTGATCCGGTGGCGGCCATGAAGGCTAACTGGGCCCCGGGCTGCATCTGCGGTCCCATCCGGCTAGCCGAATCCAACCTTGAAAGAGCTTGGCCGCGAACCGGTAGGAAAGAGCTACCAGCTGTGGGCACTGTTCAGTTCACCGTACCGTACTGCCTGGCCGGGGCGAGCCCAGCGGATTCAATCTGGGCGACATGCCGTCACCGGGGACTGCGGCGCAGTCGACTCGGTCGGCCAAGTCCCCGACCAAGGGATGACGATCTACCCTTCCGTCATTCAGCTGCTGGACAGTCTGCGTGGCTCACTGCTGCGTGACACCCTTGTGCTCAGCTTCATTGTCCTCGCTCAGTCCGTCCCCTCGTGTCAGACGGAAAGGATTAAGGGCCGCAAGCCGGGAGGGCGAGCCGCAGTGCCAGCCGCGGGGCCCGAGCCCACGCCCGGACAGGTGGCAGACCGGGAGAGGAGAGGCGCACGCAGCCGCCGTCCCAGCCAGCAGCCACCTGAGCCGTGGTGCACCTCACTGGGTGCAAGGCGGCTTCCAGCATGATGTGTCAGGCGCCGCCTCCGCCGAAGAGGCATGGGAGCCGTTTTGGGAGCCGGACTCCGAAGTCGGCTCCCAAACGGCTCCCAAAATGAACCCCCAAACCACTCAGGGGCCTGATCCACTCGATGGATCAGGCCCCTGACCTGGTACTTCACTGTCGGGGTGGCGGGATTTGAACCCACGACCTCTTCGTCCCGAACGAAGCGCGCTGCCAAGCTGCGCTACACCCCGATGTCGCTGCTTCTCGCGGCGACGACGTTTACTTTAGCCCACCGCTGGCTGTAGACGAAATCCGGTTTAGACGCGGTGCCGGATCGGGGTCGGGCGGGCATGGTCCAGGGCCACCAGGAGGACGGCCAGGGCGTACATCGCCAGGCCCAGGAGGAGCGCGTTCGCCAGGGTGCTGCGGTAGCCGTGGACCGTCACATCCAGGAAGGGATAGAGGTAGCGGGACGGGTCCGAGGGGGGCAGGAAGGCGGCCCGGATGAGGGTGAAGGCCAGGTAGGCCAGGGGGTAGAGGAGCCAGGCCGCGGTCTGGCGGAGGTGCAGGCGGCCCGCTGGGGTGAGCAGGAGCCAGTCCAGCACCGCCGCCGTCGGGACGAGCACGTGCAGGACCTGGAGGGCCGTCCACTGGGCGTGCCAGCGCTCCGGGACCGCCGCCGCGCCGGTCATGGAGAACGGGGGCGTCGTGTGGGCCAGGAGCAGGTGGTAGACCAGCGCCCCGACCACGGAGTAGAGAAGTGCGGCGCCTGTCAGGGCGGACGGGAGCGGGCGGCGGGCGCGCCAGGCCCGCGCCGCCGAGAGCAGCATGACCAGGGTCAGCAGGATGTTGGCCTGGACGCTGAAGTAGCTCAGGATGCGGAGCGGCGGGCCCAGCAGGAGTTCCAGCGCGACGCCGCCGGCCGCCGCCACGGCGGTCAGCAGGCGGAACACCGCGATCGCGGGGCGGCGGACCGGGGCCACCACCGCCGAGGCCGGGACCGGCGCGGGCAGCAGTATGGGCGGGCCCGGGACCGCGGGCAGGTCCGGGATGTCCCGGGGTATCGGGGCGGTCATGCCCCTCACGCTAGGAGCGGGGGGAGGGCGGGGCCATGTGGGTTGGGCCGGGTGGGTGAGAGGGGGGAGGGGAAGGCCGTACCCTCCGGTGTCGGCCCGCCCCTCGCGTTGCCTTTCCCCCTGCCGCCCTGTCCCTCGCGTTGCCTTTCCCCGTCTGCCGCCCTGTCCTGCCTGCTCCTGGGGCTGCTCCCGTGCCCGGCGCGCCGTTGCTGTCCCTGTGGCGCTGCCGGCGCCCGGCGCCGCCCCGCCCCTCGGGTCCTACTCCCTGCCCACCAGCGTCAGCAGTGTCGCCTCCGGAGGGCAGGCGAAGCGGACGGGGGTGTAGCGGTTGGTGCCGCAGCCCGCCGAGACGTGCAGGTAGGACGTACGGCCCTCCGCCGTGTGCGTGGACAGACCCTTCACGCGGTCCGTGTCCAGGTCGCAGTTGGTGACCAGGGCGCCGTAGAAGGGGATGCACAGCTGGCCGCCGTGGGTGTGGCCGGCCAGGATCAGCGGGTAGTCGTCCGCGGTGAAAGAGTCGAGGACCCGCAGGTAGGGCGCGTGGACCACGCCCATGGAGAAGTCGTACGTCCCCGACGGCCCCCCGGCCACGTGGGCGTAGCGGTCCCGCTTGATGTGCGGGTCGTCCAGACCGGTCAGCTCGATGGAGACGCCCTCGATCTTGAGGACTCCGCGTGTGTTGGTCAGGTTCAGCCAGCCCGCCGCGTCGAAGCCGTCCCGGAGGTCCTCCCACGGGTTGTGGATCACTCCGACCGCCGGGGCGTTGCCGTTCAGGCCGTGGCGTCCGCTCACCTTCTCCAGCAGGTAGCGGGCGGGGTTGCGCGGCTTGGGGCCGTAGTAGTCGTTGGAGCCGAAGACGTACGCGCCAGGGAACTCCATCAGCGGACCCAGGGCGTCCAGGACCTCGGGGATGCCCTCGGTGTCCGACAGGTTGTCCCCGGTGTTGATCACGAAGTCGGGGCGCAGCCCGGCCAGCGACTGAAGCCAGCGCTGCTTCTTGCGCTGGCCGCTCACCATGTGGATGTCGGAGACCTGCAGCACACGCAGCGGGCGCATGCCCGGGGGCAGGACGGGGACGGTGACCCGTCGGAGGCGGAAGGATCTGGCCTCGATTCCCGCCGAGTACACCAGGCCGGCGGCGCCGGCCGCCACGATCCCCAGGGGAATTCCGTATCGCGCGCGCATGTGCCCATCGTGTCAGACCGGTTGACCAGGGCGGGAAACGGCCGCCGGTTAAATCGGCGGGCGTGGCAGGCCTCGCACCTGCGACAATCGGGGCCATGACCACCACGCTCAAGTCGAAGCTGCAGGACGACCTCAACGCCGCGATCAAGGAGCGCGACGAGCTCCGCTCCTCGACGCTCCGGCTGACGCTCACCGCGATCACCAAGGAGGAGGTCGCGGGCAAGGAGAAGCGGCAGCTGTCCGACGACGAGGTCCTCAAGGTGATCACCCGCGAGGCGAAGAAGCGCCGTGAGGCGGCCGACGCGTTCGCGCAGGGCGGCCGTGCCGAGCAGGCCGAGCGGGAGAAGGCGGAGGGCGAGGTGCTCGCCGAGTACCTGCCCAAGCAGCTGTCCGACGAGGAGCTGAACGCGATCGTCACCCAGGCCGTTCAGGAGGCGAAGGCGGCCGGCGCCGAGGGGCCGCGGGCCATGGGTGCCGTCATGAAGATCGTGAACCCGAAGGTGGCGGGCCAGGCCGAGGGCGGCCGCGTCGCCGCCGTGGTGAAGAAGCTGCTCCAGGGCTGAAAACCAAGCCTTGGAACGGCGGAAACGGCTGCTCAGGACTGAGGCGGCGGAAACGGCTGCTCCCTCAGGACCGAGACGGCGGAAACGGCTGCTCCCTCAGGGCTGAAACACCGGAAGCGGCCGCTCCAGGGCTGAAAGGGCGGAAGCCGCGGCCGCGGGGTTGCACCCGCAGTCGCTCCAC
Source organism: Streptomyces musisoli (assembly GCF_016741855.1). GTDB lineage: Bacteria > Actinomycetota > Actinomycetes > Streptomycetales > Streptomycetaceae > Streptomyces > Streptomyces musisoli. The sequence goes on from NZ_JAERRH010000007.1 coordinate 244,672, forward strand.
CGCCGCGAGGCCGCACCGCGCCGCCCCGCCACCGCGGGGCCGCACCCGCAGCTTCTCCGCGCCCGCGAGGCCGCGCCGCCCCGCGACCGCCAGTCTGCCCCCGCGCCGCTCCGCGACCCCCAGTCCGCACCCGCGCCAGTCCGCACCCGCGCCGCCCCGCCACCCCGGGGCCGCACCCGCAGCCTCTACTCGACCGCGAGGCCGCACCCCCAGCCGTTCCACCACAACGGGGCCGCACCCCCTTTCGAGGGTGCGGCCCCGTTGTCGTACCGCGAGGGCGTCAGTGCCGGCGGCCGCCGGTGCCGTTGTTCCCGCCGTTGCCCTGGCCCTGGATGAAGTTCTCGGGGATGGAGAACGTCGGCGTCGGGAACGTCCCGCCGATGCCGCCGCCGGTCGCGTCACCGTTGGCCCCGCCGTTGCCGGTTCCCCCGTCCGTCGGACCGCCGATCAGTCCCCCGATCACCTGTCCCGTCGTGTCCCCGTTGTTCCCGTTGTGCCCGTGGTGATCGCCCCGGTCGTCCCTTCCCCGGTCGTCCTCGTCGTCGGTGTCGTCGGGGATGTCGATCAGGTGGAAGTCCGGAGCGGGCTTGCCCTCCAGCGCACCGCTCATCATGTCGCGCCAGATCGGGCCCGGGACCTTGCCGCCGTAGACCTTGTCGTACGGGACACCCCCGATGGTGATGCCGGTCATCTTCCGCTTGTGCTGCGGGTCGCCGACCCAGACCGCACCCGCCATGTTCGGGGTGTAGCCGACGAACCAGGCCGCGTAGCGCTCGTCCGTCGTACCCGTCTTGCCCGCGCTCGCGCGGCTGTCGAGACCGGCCTCCTGGCCCGTGCCGTCCTCGACCACGCCCTTGAGGAGCGTGCTGACCGTGTCCGCGGTGTTCTCCGACATCGCCCGCGAGCAGGTCGACTTCGGCACCTCCAGGGACTTCTGCTCGCTGCCGACCTTCTTGGTGACCGACTCGATGGCGACCGGCGTGCAGTACATGCCGCGCGAGGCGAAGGCGGCGTACGCGCTCGCCATCGTCAGCGGGGACATCTCCTGCGTGCCGAGCGCGATGGAGGGGGCCTGCCGCATCTGGCGGCCGTCCGCGCGCTGCACGCCCATCTTCTTGGCCATGTCGACGACCGGGCAGATGCCGATGTCGCTGATCAGCTGCACGTAGTAGGTGTTGACCGACTTGGCGGTCGCCTCCTTCATGCCGTACGGGCCGCGCTCCTCCTCGTTCTCGTTGGTGAGCTTGGTGGGCTTGCGCGGGTCGTCGCGCCACACCTTGCCGTCGCACGCGGAGACCGGGCTCGGGTACGTCATCTCGTACGGCGACGAGTACTCCTGCGTGGGCTGCTTACCGCCCTCGATGGCCGCCGCGGCGACGATGGGCTTGAACGTGGAACCGGGCTGGTACCCGACGCCGCCGCCCATGTCGTGGTTGACGGACAGGTTGATCGTCGTCTCGTCGTTGCGGATGTTGACGCCGTACGGGCGGGACTGGCCCATGGCGAGGATCTTGCCGGTGCCGGGCTCGACGATGGTCGCGGCGGTCGCCACGGCATCGCTCTTGTAGACGTGGTCCTTGATGGACTCCTGCGCGGACTCCTGCGCCTGCGGGTCGAGCGTCGTGCGGATCGTCAGGCCGCCCTGGTTCCAGAGCTTGGCCCGCTTCTCCTTGGTCTTGCCGAAGGCCGGGTCGGTCAGGAGGATCTGGCGGACGTAGTCGCAGAAGAAGCCGGCGCCCTTCACCGCGGTGATACAGCCGTTCTTGGGGCGGCTGGTGTGGAGGCCGAGCGGCTTCTCCTTGGCCTGGTCGGCCTCCTGCTGGGAGATGTCGCCCAGCTCCGCCATGCGCTGGAGGACGATGTTGCGCCGCTTGGTGGCCTCCGCCTCGTCGTTGACCGGGTCGTAGCGGCTCGGGGACTGCACGATGCCGGCCAGCAGCGCCGATTCCTGGAGGTTCAGGTCCTTGGCGTGCTTGGAGAAGTAGCGCTGGGAGGCGGCCTCGACGCCGTAGGCCTGCTCGCCGAAGAAGGTGATGTTCAGGTAGTTCTCGAGGATCTTCTTCTTGCCGAGCTTGTCCTCGATCTGGATCGCGTACTTCAGCTCGCGGATCTTGCGGCCCAGGGTCTGCTGGGTGGCCTCGGCGACCTTGGTCGGGTCGTCGCCGGCCTCCTCGATGAAGTAGTTCTTCACCAGCTGCTGGGTGAGCGTGGAGGCACCCTGCGCGACCCCGCCCTCCTGCGCGTTCTTGTTCAGGGCGCGCAGCACGCCCTTGAGGTCGACCGCGCCGTGCTTGTAGAAGCGCGAGTCCTCGATCGCGACGATCGCCTTCTGCACGTACGGCGAGATGTCCTTGAGTTCGACCACCGTACGGTCGCGGGAGTAGACGGTCGCGATCTGGTTGCCCTTGTCGTCCAGGATCGTGGTGCGCTGACTCAGCTGGGGACTCTTCAGGTTGGCCGGGATCTCGTCGAAGCCCTTGACCGAGCCCTTGGCCGCGAGGCCCAGCGCGCCGGCCGCGGGCAGCGCGATGCCCGCCATCACTGCTCCGGCGAGCACACTGACACCGAGGAACTTGGCGGCCTGCTGCATGGGCGACAGACCACCGCCCGAGCGCTTCTTTGGCATGGGGGCAGCCTAATCCGTACTGTTGAGCGTTCCTAAGGAGCGACTGCCTCTCGGGATGTTCCGAGTACCGGATCGTGACGTACCGCCCGGGGTCGCCGGGGCGCGCCGCCGTGCGTCACGGCACGGCAAAGCAGAACGCCTACGTGTCCATTCGCCGGACACGCGCGCAGGCATTGGCCTAAGCTGCTCTCAACTGTCACAGCAGTGCGGTCATGTATCCATACGTCCGGCGACCCCGAATCGTTCCGGAGGTAGACCGGAATTTCCCCGGGAGCGAGGCCGCTTCCCTTGGGGGGCCAGCCCGAATCCGCCGCGTGTGTCACTTGGCGCCCGGTGTGACGTACCACGAGTGTCCCGGTTTGCCGGGAATATCACTCATGTCGCCAGCTCACTCCCGCGGGTGATCTGCCGCTTACCCATAGTCCGTTCGGGCCATTCAAGATTGGGCCCGAAGGGGGTGTTGCGCTGTCCCCACCTTCCGTAACGTCCTCAACTGGCGGCGGTGAATATGCCGCTGCCGCCGTGGGGGAGCCTCGATTCGGGAGAGGACGGCGCCGGTATGGGCTGGGTAACCGACTGGAGTGCGCAGGCTGCCTGCCGCACTACCGATCCGGATGAACTGTTCGTTCAGGGAGCAGCGCAGAACAGGGCCAAGGCGGTGTGCACCGGATGCCCGGTACGCACCGAATGCCTGGCGGACGCGCTGGACAACCGCGTCGAGTTCGGCGTGTGGGGAGGCATGACGGAGCGGGAGCGCCGCGCACTGCTGCGTCGGCGGCCCACCGTGACCTCCTGGCGCAGACTGCTGGAAACCGCCCGCTCGGAGTACGAGCGGGGCACCGGGATCGTGCCCCTCGACAACGACGAGGTGTACGAGAACTACGCGGCCGTGAGCTGAGGGCATCCCCTCCGGCCGCATCCATGGGCCGACGGCCGCCCGGACACGACGGCAGTAGGTGTGCCGACGTGAGCCGCGCGGAGGCCCGGCAGGGTACGGCCTGTATCGCGGCGGTACGGCCTGTGTCGCCGGGATGCGACCACCGTGTCGCGCCTGAGGATGTCGTGCCTGCGGGTGCCGTGCAGGTGACCGCCCGCGCCGTATGAGGGCCGAGAGGCGCCGCGCGCCCGGGTGGGCCGTGTGAGCGCAGAGCTGTCCGTGCTGTGTGCCTGCCTATATGTGCTCCGGGTGTTCTGGGTGCTCCGGCCGTTCGGCCGCCAGCCGGTCCCCGATGTCCCGCAGGCCCACGAGGTCGTGGACATCGCCGGGCAGCGCGGGTACTTCGACCACCGCCACCTCGGGGTGGCGGGCGGTGAAGCGGTCGCGCGTGCGCTGCTCGCGCGAGAGCAGCTGCATGCGGTCGGCGTGCAGCCGCAGCAGGCCCGCGGTGAGCCGGTCGACGGAGTGCTCCGTGTCGGCGGGGGAGCCTTCCTCGGGAGCATTGGCGGGGGCATCGGCTGCGGTCTCGGTTGCGGAAGATTGTGAACTGCCGTACGTGTCGGGAGAGTTACGAAGACTTGCTTTCCCGTCCGCCTGATCCACAATGCGGCGGTCCTCAAGATTTTCCGCGGCGGCGAGCGCCCGCTCGGCGGACAGCCGGCCGGCACCGCTGCCGTGGACCCGGTTGAGCACCAGACCCACCAGCGGCATGTCCTCCGCGGCCAGCCGCTCCACGAAGTAGGCGGCCTCGCGCAGCGCGTCCCGCTCCGGAGCCGCCACCACCAGGAAGGCCGTGCCGGGCGCCTGGAGCAGCTTGTAGGTGGCGTCCGCGCGCGTGCGGAAACCGCCGAAGGTGGTGTCCATCGCGGCCACGAACGTCTGCACGTCCTTCAGCAGCTGACCGCCCAGCAGCTTGCCGAGCGTGCCGGTCATCATCGACATGCCGACGTTGAGGAACGCCATCCCCGCGCGTCCGCCGAGCTTCGCCGGTGCGGTCAGCAGGCGGATGAGCCGGCCGTCCAGGAAGGAGCCGAGCCTTTTGGGCGCGTCGAGGAAGTCCAGCGCCGAGCGGGACGGCGGGGTGTCGACCACGATCAGGTCCCACTCGTCCTTCGCCCGCAGCTGGCCCAGCTTCTCCATCGCCATGTACTCCTGCGTGCCCGCGAAGCCCGCCGAGAGCGACTGGTAGAAGGGGTTCGCCAGGATCGCGGCGGCGCGCTCGGGGTCCGCGTGCGCCTCCACGACCTCGTCGAAGGTGCGCTTCATGTCGAGCATCATGGCGTGCAGCTCGCCGTCGCCGTCGGTGCCCTTCACCTTGCGCGGCACGTTGTCCAGGGAGTCGATGCCCATCGACTGGGCCAGCCGCCTGGCCGGGTCGATGGTCAGGACGACCACCTTGCGGCCCCGCTCGGCCGCCCGGAGCCCGAGCGCCGCCGCGGTCGTCGTCTTGCCGACCCCGCCCGAGCCGCAGCACACCACGATCCGCGTCTTCGGGTCGTCCAGCAGCGGATCGATGTCGAGCACGCGCGCGGGGGCCAGCCGCCGTGCCGCCTCCTGCGGCTCGGCCGTCCCGCGCCCCTCGCGGGCCTTCCGTGCCTCCGCCCGGTCAGGACTCATGACAACCCCTGCTTCCGCAGCTCGGTGGCGAGTTCGTACAGGCCCGCGAGGTCCATGCCCTCGGCGAGCAGCGGCAGTTCGTGCAGCGGCAGGCCCAGCTCGCCGAGGACCGCGCGCTGCTCCTGCTCCAGCGCGTACCGCTCGGCGTACTCCGCGGCCTGCTCCAGCAGCGGGTCCACCAGCTTCTCGGCGTTCCCGCCCCGCCGGGCCCCGCCCAGTCCGGCCGTGGAGAGCGCCTGTGCCACCGAGGAACGCTCCACGGTCCGTACGAGTTCCAGGTCGGCCGCGTCCAACACCTCGGGCCGGACCATGTTCACGATGACGCGGCCCACCGGGAGGCGTGCCGCGCGGAGTTCGGCGATGCCGTCGGCGGTCTCCTGGACCGGCATCTCCTCCAGCAGCGTCACCAGGTGCACCGCCGTCTCCGGCGACTTCAGCACTCGCATGACGGCCTGCGCCTGATTGTGTATCGGGCCGATCTTCGCGAGGCCCGCCACCTCGTCGTTGACGTTCAGGAAGCGGGTGATGCGGCCGGTCGGCGGGGCGTCCATGACGACGTAGTCGTAGACGAACCGCCCGGACCGGTCCTTGCGGCGCACCGCCTCGCACGCCTTGCCGGTCAGCAGGACGTCCCTGAGGCCGGGCGCGACGGTGGTGGCGAAGTCGATCGCGCCGAGCTTCTTCAGCGCCCGGCCCGCGCCACCGAGTTTGTAGAACATCTGGAGATAGTCCAGAAGGGCCAGTTCGGGATCGATGGCGAGGGCGTACACCTCGCCGCCTCCCGGAGCGACCGCGATCTTCCGTTCCTCGTACGGAAGCGCTTCCGTCTCGAAGAGTTGTGCGATGCCCTGCCGGCCCTCGACCTCTACGAGAAGCGTCCGCTTCCCCTCGGTCGCGAGGGCCAGCGCGAGTGCGGCGGCGACCGTCGTCTTTCCGGTCCCGCCCTTGCCGCTGACGACCTGGAGCCTGCTCACATCTTCGAGACTAACCAGTCCGGCCGACGGTCACGCGGGAGGCTGTGGATAACGGGGGCGTGGTGGGCCGCCTGACCCTCCCGTCACAGCGGCTACAGTCGGCCCATGACCAAGTGGGAATACGCAACCGTGCCGCTGCTCGTCCATGCCACGAAGCAGATTCTGGACACCTGGGGCGAGGACGGCTGGGAGCTCGTCCAGGTCGTGCCCGGGCCGAACAACCCCGAGCAGCTCGTGGCCTACCTGAAGCGGGAGAAGCAGGCGTGAGCGCGGTCGAGGAGAAGCTGGCGCAACTGGGCCTGACCCTGCCGGAGGTCGTGCCGCCGCTGGCCGCGTACCAGCCGGCCGTGCAGTCCGGGGTGTACGTCTACACCGCCGGCCAGCTGCCGATGGTGGAGGGCAAGCTGCCGGTCACCGGGAAGGTGGGCGCCGAGGTCACGCCGGAGGAGGCCAAGGACCTGGCCCGCACCTGCGCGCTGAACGCGCTCGCCGCCGTGAAGTCCGTCGCCGGTGACCTGGACCGCATCGCGCGCGTGGTGAAGGTCGTCGGCTTCGTCGCCTCGGCGTCCGACTTCACCGGTCAGCCCGGCGTCGTCAACGGCGCCAGCGAACTGCTCGGCGAGGTCCTCGGCGACAAGGGCGTGCACGCCCGCAGCGCGGTCGGCGTCGCGGTGCTGCCGCTGGACGCGCCGGTCGAGGTCGAGATCCAGGTGGAACTCGCCCAGTAGGCCACCGCGACCCCGGGCGCCCCTCGAACATTCGCCCTATACGGGATAGCCTCCGGCCATGGCGAACGGTCAGTGGTATCCCCCGGAGTGGCCGGACCGCATCCGCGCGCTCGCGGACGGCACGCTCACCCCGGTGACCCCCCGGCGCGCGGCCACGGTGCTGCTCCTGAAGGACACCCCGGGCGGCCCGGTCGTCCACATGCTGCGCAGACGCGCCTCCATGGCCTTCGCCGGAGGCGCGTACGCATATCCCGGGGGCGGTGTCGACCCGCGTGACGACGACCGTCAGATCCGCTGGGCGGGCCCCACGCGCGCGTGGTGGGCCGAGCGGCTCGGTGTCGACGCGGCGGGCGCCCAGGCGATCGTCTGCGCGGCCGTGCGGGAGACCTACGAGGAGGCCGGCGTGCTGCTCGCCGGGCCCGGCCCGGACACGGTCGTCGGCGACACCACCGGGGACGACTGGGAGGCCGACCGCGCCGCCCTGGTCGCGCGCGAGCTGTCCTTCGCCGAGTTCCTGGACCGGCGCGGCCTGGTACTGCGCTCGGACCTGCTGGGCGCCTGGACTCGGTGGATCACCCCCGAGTTCGAGGCCCGCCGCTACGACACGTGGTTCTTCGTGGCCGCCCTGCCCGAGGGACAGCGCACCCGGAACGCCTCCACGGAGGCCGACCGCACCGTGTGGATCCGCCCCGCGGAGGCCGCCGCCGGGTACGACAAGGGCGAACTGCTGATGATGCCGCCCACCATCGCCACCCTGCGCCAGCTGCTCCCGTACGGCACCGCCGCCGAGACGCTGGCCGCCGCGCCCGCGCGCGACCTGACACCGGTACTGGCGCGCGCCCGCCTCCAGGACGGCGAGATCGTCCTGTCCTGGCCCGGGCACGACGAATTCACCAAGCATGTCCCGACGACCGGGACGGCCGCGACGGCGGCGGTGACGACCGCCGAGGCGGGTACGCGGACGAAGAGCCCGGCGCACCCCCAGACAACCACCCCGTCGACCACCGGTGGAGGCCCCGTATGACCGACGCAAGCGTCCTGCCGGGCCAGCCACGGGGCTCAGTCCTCTCGGGTCCGGCCACCGAACGCGCGGTCAACGTCCTCGCGCCCAACGCCTCCGCGATGACCCTGGACGGCACCAACACCTGGATCGTGGCCGAGCCGGACTCCGACCTGGCCGTGGTCATCGACCCGGGCCCGCTGGACGACGACCACCTGCGCAACGTCGTGGACACGGCCGAGAAGGCCGGCAAGCGCGTAGCCCTTACCCTGCTGACCCACGGTCACCCCGACCACGCGGAAGGCGCCGGCCGCTTCGCCGAACTGACCGCCACGCGTGTGCGTGCCCTCGATCCGGCCCTGCGGCTCGGCGACGAGGGTCTGGCCGCGGGCGACGTGATCGCCCTCGGCGGCCTGGAGCTGAGGGTCGTACCGACCCCCGGGCACACCGCGGACTCGCTGTCCTTCCATCTCCCGGCCGACCGCGCCGTACTGACCGGCGACACCGTCCTCGGGCGCGGTACGACGGTCGTGGCCCACCCCGACGGCCGGCTCGGGGATTACCTGGACTCCCTGCGACGGCTGAGGTCCCTGACGGTGGACGACGGCGTGCACACCGTCCTGCCGGGCCACGGGCCGGTCCTGGAGGACGCCCAGGGCGCCGTCGAGTACTACCTCGCCCACCGCGCCCACCGGCTCGCCCAGGTGGAGACCGCGGTCGAGGACGGCCACCGCTCCCCGGCCGAGGTCGTCGCCCACGTCTACGCCGACGTGGACCGCTCGCTGTGGCCGGCGGCGGAACTCTCGGTCCGCGCCCAGCTGGACTACCTCAGCGAGCACGGGCTGATCTAGGGCCCGTCCGGATCACGCCGGGCTCGCCGGAGGGGGGCCCTGGTCCGGGCGGGGCGCCTTGGTGCCGTGCACGCGCGCGTACTCCTCGGCGAGCCAGGGCCCGAGGTCGTCCACGTAGGACCGCAGGACGTCCGGGTCGCCGACGGGTTCGTAGCCGCGGTGCGCCGCCGTACGCAGCTGTGCGGCCCGCTCGGGGTAGTACACGGCGAACGCCTCGGCCATCTCCCGCAGATCGCTGGTCCAGCCCTGCCAGCGCGGCATGACCAGGGTGAAGCCGGTGCGGACGAGGTGCCGGGACATGAAGCGCACGAGCGGCCGGCGGGCCTCCTCGGTGTCCGGGGCGCCCTCGATCCGCTCCCGCCAGCGCGGCAGCCACCGGGCGAGGTCGCCGTTGGTCTCGCGGGCGAGCAGGGAGCCGGGGCGGTAGCGCGGCAGGCGCCCGGCGAGGTCCTCACCGAGCAGCGGGGTGCACAGGCAGGCGACGAACCAGCCCAGGTCGTACCGCTCCGCTTCGCTCAGCAGCCGCTCCCGGCCGTAGAGCAGCGTGCCGACGCCGTCGATCTGGGTGAACTCCTCGTCGACCGCCTCGCCGAGGGCCCGTACGGCGTCCCGGTCGCCCTCGGCCGGCTCCTCGCGCAGGGCGATCAGGAGGTCCAGGTCGCTGCGCCCAACGCGCGCGGTGCCGCGCGGAATCGACCCGTAGAGGTACGCGCTGTGCAGCCGTTCCCCGAAGGCGTCCAGGATCCGGTCGCGGGCGGCGGCCACGACTGGGCGGAAGACGTCGGGAACGCGCGCGAGGGAGCCTTCGCGCGCGATGAAGCCCTGGGCGTCGAGTCCGGGACGGTGAGCGGTGTCGGCCATGCGCTCACTGTGTCGCGTACGCCTCGCCGGGGCAGCTGATTTTCGGGCGCGGGGCAGGCCACTGTCCGCCCGACGCCTGCGGGCCTGGCCGTTGGCGGCGGCAGGTGGGGGGCCGGGGGCCGGAGCCCCCGGGGACGGTCAGCGTGACCTCTTGGCCAGCCTTTCGACGTCGAGCAGGATCACGGCGCGTGCCTCGAGACGCAGCCAGCCGCGCTGGGCGAAGTCCGCGAGGGCCTTGTTCACGGTCTCGCGGGAGGCGCCGACCAGCTGGGCCAGCTCCTCCTGGGTGAGGTCGTGGACGACGTGGATGCCCTCCTCGGACTGCACGCCGAAGCGGCGCGAGAGGTCCAGCAGGGCGCGGGCCACGCGGCCGGGGACGTCGGAGAAGACCAGGTCGGACATGGCGTCGTTGGTCTTGCGCAGACGGCGGGCGACGGCCCGCAGCAGGGCGCCGGCCACCTCCGGGCGGACGTTCAGCCAGGGCTGGAGGTCACCGTGGCCGAGACCGAGCAGCTTGACCTCGGTCAGCGCGGTCGCGGTGGCCGTGCGGGGGCCCGGGTCGAACAGCGACAGTTCGCCGATCAGTTCGCCGGGGCCGACGACGGCGAGCATGTTCTCCCGGCCGTCGGGGGAGGTGCGGTGCAGCTTGACCTTGCCCTCGGTGACGACGTACAGCCGGTCCCCGGGGTCGCCCTCGTGGAAGAGGGAGTCGCCGCGTGCGAGGGTCACCTCACTCATGGAGGCGCGAAGCTCCGCGGCCTGCTCGTCGTCGAGAGCCGCGAAGAGCGGGTTGCGCCGCAGAACGTCGTCCACGAGTTCTCTCCTTGTCGACCTGCTCAGGGGATCTTGCTCCCCCTGTGTATCAGGGGACCGTGTTCCCCATTTTGCCGGACGGTCCAAACAGTGTGATCTGTCACAAGGATGCCGCACAGGTGTCCCGGGGTAAGCGTCAGGGGTCCAATCGGGGGCCGGTCTGCCGGGTCCGGGGCGGATGGCGGTGCCGGGCTTTAGGCTGGCCGGGTGTCCAAATCGCCGGTGAGAGCACAGGCCAAGGGGGCTGGGCGGGTGGTTGTACGTCGGGATTCCGCTGTGGGCGAACACGCTTCCGGAGGAAGTAGTAAAAGGGGCAAATCGGCTAAAAAGACTGCCTCTGCTCCGGAGAAGACCTCGCAGCGGGCCGCGCCGGTGAAGAAGGCCGCCGAGGAGGCTGCGCCCGCGGGGAAGGCCGCCGGGGAGGCCGCGGTGGTGAAGAAGGCCGTGCCGGCCAGGAGCGTCGGGAAGAAGGCGGCGCCGGCGAAGAGGGCGGCCGCCGCCAAGGGGGCCGCGAAGAAGGCCGCGGTGGTGAAGAAGGCCGCGCCTGTGAAGAAGGCCGCGTCCGTCAAGAAGATCGCTGTCAGGCCGCCGGCCGGCGAGTCCCCCACCGCCCTGGTCCGCCGGGCCCGCCGCATCAACCGCGAACTGGCCGAGGTGTACCCGTACGCCCACCCGGAGCTGGACTTCGAGAACCCCTTCCAGCTGCTCGTCGCCACGGTGCTGTCGGCCCAGACCACCGACCTGCGGGTCAACCAGACCACCCCGGCGCTCTTCGCCAGGTACCCCACCCCGGAGGACCTCGCCGCCGCCAACCCGGAGGAGGTCGAGGAGATCCTGCGCCCCTGCGGTTTCTTCCGCGCCAAGACCAAGTCGGTCATAGGGCTCTCCAGGGCCCTCACCGAGGACTTCGGCGGCGAGGTGCCCGGCAAACTGGAGGATCTGGTCAAGCTGCCCGGCGTGGGCCGCAAGACGGCCTTCGTCGTCCTCGGCAACGCCTTCGGGCGGCCCGGGATCACCGTGGACACCCACTTCCAGCGGCTGGTCAGGCGCTGGCAGTGGACCGAGGAGACCGACCCGGACAAGATCGAGGCCGCCGTCGGCGCGCTCTTCCCGAAGAGCGACTGGACCGACCTGTCCCACCACGTGATCTGGCACGGCCGCCGGATCTGCCATGCCCGCAAGCCCGCCTGCGGCGCCTGCCCCATCGCCCCGCTCTGCCCGGCCTACGGCGAGGGCGAGACCGACCCGGAGAAGGCGCAGAAACTCCTGAAGTACGAGAAGGGCGGCTTCCCGGGGCAGCGGCTGAAGCCCCCTCAGGCCTATCTCGACGCGGGCGGCAAACCGGCGCCGCCGCTGGGGGCCGCGTGACGGAACGATCTCGGGGCCCTCGGGCGTTGGAGAGGGCAGAGCGACGGGGGTGGCGATGACGAGGGCAAGCGACACACAAGGCGGTCCGGTGACGCTCAGCAAGGAAGGGCTGCCGGACTGGCTGGATCCCGTCGTGCGCGCCGCCGAGACGGTCCAGCCGCTCCAGCTGAGCCGCTTCCTGCCGCCGGAGAACGGCTCGGGGCGGCAGTCGGCCGTGCTGATCCTCTTCGGCGAGGGACGGCACGGCCCCGAGCTGCTGCTCATGGAGCGGGCGGGCTCACTGCGCTCGCACCCCGGACAGCCGTCCTTCCCGGGCGGCGCGCTGGATCCGGAGGACGGCGACCCGCAGGGCGAGGGCCCGCTGCGGGCCGCGCTGCGCGAGGCCGAGGAGGAGACCGGGCTGGACCCGGCCGGCGTGCAGCTCTTCGGCGTCCTGCCCCGGCTGTACATCCCGGTCAGCGGCTTCGTCGTCACCTCCGTGCTGGGCTGGTGGCGCGAGCCCAGCCCGGTCGGCGTCGTCGACCCGAAGGAGACCGCCCGGGTCTTCACCGTCCCCGTGTCGGATCTCACGGATCCCGCCAACCGCGCCACCGCCGTCCACCCCAGAGGCCACAGTGGTCCGGCATTCCTGGTCGAATCGGCCCTGGTCTGGGGTTTTACGGCGGGAGTGATCGACCGTCTGCTGCACTACGCGGGCTGGGAGCGCCCGTGGGACCGGGGGAAGCAGGTCCCGCTCGACTGGCACGCATGACAGGGTGATCCCCGTGCTGTATCCCCCGGGGCGACCCCCGGGCCCCGGCCGAGCTGCTGGGAGCGGAGTGAGTAGGCGAGGCCTGAAGCAGTGAACGTGCTGGACATCCTGTTGCTCGTCGCGGCCGTGTGGTTCGCGGTGGTGGGCTACCGCCAGGGCTTCGTCGTCGGCATCCTGTCGGTGATCGGGTTTCTGGGCGGCGGCCTCGTCGCCGTGTACGCGCTGCCCGTCATCTGGGACGCCGTGACCGAGAAGGCGGAGGTCGGCACCACCGCCGCCGTCGTCGCCGTGGTCGTCGTCATCGTCTGCGCCTCCGTGGGCCAGGCCCTGACCACCCATCTCGGCAACAAGCTGCGCCGGTACATCACCTGGTCCCCGGCCCGCGCCCTGGACGCCACCGGCGGCGCGCTGGTCAACGTCGTCGCGATGCTCCTGGTGGCCTGGCTGATCGGCTCCGCGCTGGCCGGCACGACCCTGCCCACGCTCGGCAAGGAGGTCCGCGGCTCCAAGGTGCTCCTCGGCGTCTCCCGGGCGCTGCCCGACCAGGCCGACACCTGGTTCGCGGACTTCTCCTCCGTGCTCGCGCAGAACGGCTTCCCGCAGGTCTTCAGCCCGTTCTCCGACGAGCCGATCAAGGACGTGCGGCCGCCCGACCCGGCCCTCGCGAACAGCCCGGTCGCCCTGCACGCCCAGCGCTCGATCGTCAAGGTCACCGGCACCGCCCAGAGCTGTGGCAAGGTCCTGGAGGGCACCGGCTTCGTCTTCGCCGACCGCCGCGTGATGACCAACGCGCACGTGGTCGGCGGGGTCGACGCGCCGCGGGTGCAGATAGGCGGCGAGGGCCGCAAGTACGACGCCAAGGTCGTGCTGTACGACTGGAAGCGCGACATCGCCGTACTCGACGTGCCGGACCTGCGGTCGGCCGCGCTGCGGTTCACCGACCAGGACGCGACCGGTGGCGACGGCGCGATCGTCGCGGGCTTCCCGGAGAACGGCTCGTACGACGTGCGCGCCGCGCGGGTCCGCGGGCGCATCACGGCCAACGGCCCGGACATCTACCACCGCGGCACGGTCCGCCGCGACGTCTACTCCCTGTACACCACGGTCCGGCAGGGCAACTCCGGCGGCCCGCTGCTCACCCCGGACGGCAAGGTGTACGGAGTGGTGTTCGCCAAGTCCCTCGACGACGCCGACACGGGCTACGCCCTGACGGCGGACGAGATCCGGGCCGACATCGACCGGGGCCGTACGGCGAACGAGCAGGTGGATACCGACAGCTGCGCCCTGTAGGCGTGGTGGCGGTCAGCCCCGCGGGTGACGCAGGCGTACCGAGACCCAGCGGGCCCGGCGGCGAAGGATGCGCGGAATCCCCACCCGGAGGTCGCCTTCCGCGAGTTGCGGGGTGCCTCGCTGAGGCGTGCTCAGGCCCGTGGCCGAGCGGCGATTGCGGGGTGCGTCACTGTAGTCGTGCGTCCAGCCCATACCCCGACGTGTGCCCCCGCCCGAAGGTCGATAACCGCCTCCGCGCCGCCCAATTGGCCTATGCGGCAGGCATGTGGCCGTTCGAGGGACATCTGTTCACGATACGGATACTCATCGCATCCGATCGCTCACAGAACGGTCACCGGTCGGGTTCGGGGTCCTTGAGCCAGTTGACCAGTTCGGTGGAGAACGCCGCCGGGTCCTCCTCGTGCGGGAAGTGGCCGAGGCCGTCGAACAGCCGCCAGCGGTACGGGGCTTCGACGTACTCGCCCGAGCCGGCCGCGCTGCGCGTGCGGGTCACCGGATCCAGCGAACCGTGCAGATGCAGCGTGGGCACCCGCACCGGCCGCTTCATCCGGCGGTAGAACTGCACGCCGTCCGGGCGGGCCAGCGAGCGCACCAGCCAGCGGTACGGCTCGACCGAGCAATGCGCCGTGGAGGGGATGCACATGGCCCGCTGGTACGTCTCCACGGCCGCGTCCTCCGGCAGCCGCGGCCCGGACCAGTCCCGGATCAGCCGGCCCACCAGCGCACCGCCGTCGGCGGTGAGTTGACGCTCCGGGATCCACGGCCGCTGGAACCCCCAGATGTAGGAGCTGGCGGCCGTCTGGCGGGCGTCCCGCAGCATCGCCGCGCGCCAGCGCCGCGGGTGCGGCATGGACACCACGGCGAGGCGCCGCACGAGCTTGGGCCGCATGGCCGCCGCCGTCCACGCCAGATAGCCGCCGAGGTCGTGGCCGACCAGCGCGGCGTCCGGCTCGCCGAGCGAGCGGATCACCCCGGTGACGTCCAGCGCCAGGTTGGCGGGGTCGTACCCGCGGGGCGTGCGGTCGCTGCCGCCGACGCCCCGCAGGTCCATCGCCACCGCCCGGTAGCCCGCGTCCGCGAGCGCGGCCAGCTGGTGCCGCCACGTCCACCAGAACTGCGGGAAGCCGTGCAGAAGCAGCACCAGCGGGCCGTCGCCCAGCTCGGCGATGTGGAAGCGGGCGCCGTTGGCGGCGACATCGCGGTGGGTGACCTGTCTCCCGTCCGGGAGGTCGATCCGCACGGGCGAGAGGGCGGCTGGGTCCGTCATGACGACGAGCGTGCCACAGCCTCGATGGCCGCGGGAGCCCGATCCTCGGGCAGCTCCGGGCGCGGGTGCGGCTTGGCGTTCTGCAGGACGCCCGCCGTCTCCTTCATCGAGGCGGCCACCTTCTGCGGGCCCTGGCCCTTCTTGGCCTTCTTCGCGAACACCACGCCGATGAGCGCGAGGAGGCCGGCGACGAGCACGTTGGCCGCGAAGGACAGCAGGAAGCAGACGGCCAGGTTCCAGCCGCTCCAGGTCCTGATGCCGTAGGCCAGGGCGAAGTTGAGCATCGGCAGGGAGAACACCAGCACCGCGCCGGCGATCGAGAAGGCGCCGCCGCTCGCCGCGCCCTTCTTCACGTCCCGCTTCAGCTGGGCTTTGGCCAGGGCGATCTCGTCGTGCACCAGCGCCGACAATTCGGTCGTCGCCGAGGCGAACAGCTGGCCGATGCTGCGTTCGGCGCCGACCGGGCTGCCGTCGGGTGCGCTCATCGCGTTCTCCCTCAGAGGTCTCTTGTGCCGCACTGCGCTGGGTGGAACGGCCGTCATGTCGGTACGGCCATCCGGGTAGCCGTCGTGCGCGTGCGGCCGTCTTGTTTTGTACCGTCTCGTCAGATCATGCCGGACGGTCGCTCTCCTCGCCTGCCCCGCCCGCCACTTCGGCAAGCCCGTGGCGTGCCCCGGCCGCCCGCTCGGCGGCCAGACGCCGGTGTTCGGCGGCCTTGCGCTCGTGGATCGCGGCCATACGGAGGTGGTACGCCGGGTCGTCCTGCTCGTAGACGTCCGGGATGCCGTCCAGGTCCTCGTCGCGCTCCTCGTCCTCGCACAGCCTGCGGTAGCGGGCGTTGCGCAGCTTCAGCAGCAGCGTCGCGCACACCGCCGCGATCAGCGATCCGGTGAGGACGGCCGCCTTCACCTCGTCCGTGAGCACGGCGTCGCCCTCGAAGGCCAGCTCACCGATGAGCAGCGAGACCGTGAAGCCGATCCCGGCGAGCGAGGCCACGGCGAAGACGTCGGCCCAGGCCAGCTCCGCGCTGAGCTGCGCGCGGGTGAAGCGTGCGGTCAGCCAGGCGCCGCCGAAGATCCCGGCCGTCTTGCCCACCACCAGGCCGAGCACGACGCCGAGCGTCTCGGGCCTGGCGAACACGTCCCCGAGCGCCCGGCCGGATATCGGCACACCGGCGCTGAACAGCGCGAACAGGGGTACGGCGAGCCCGGCCGACAGCGGCCGCACCAGATGCTCGATGTGCTCGGCCGGCGAGTGCTCCTCACCTTCCCGGGGGGTGCAGGGCAGCATCAGGCCCATCGCCACGCCGGCGATGGTGGCGTGCACGCCGCTGTTGTACATCAGTGCCCAGACGACGACGCCGAGCGGCACGTACACGTACCAGCCGCGTACGCCCTTGCGCAGCAGCAGCCAGAAGACGGCGAGGCCGGCGGCCGCCCCGCCGAGTGCGGCCAAGTTCAGCCGGTCGGTGAAGAAGACCGCGATGATCAGGATCGCGAAGAGGTCGTCGACGACCGCGAGCGTGAGCAGGAAGGCGCGCAGGGCGCTGGGCAGTGAGGTGCCGATGACCGCGAGGACGGCGAGGGCGAAGGCGATGTCGGTGGCGGTGGGGACCGCCCAGCCCTGTGTGGAGCCGTGTCCGGCGAGACTGGTGAGCGTGTAGACGAGCGCGGGTACGGCCATCCCGCACAGCGCCGCCACGACGGGCAGCACGGCCGCCCTGGGATCGCGCAGATCCCCTGCGACCAGCTCGCGCTTGAGTTCGATACCGGCGACGAAGAAGAACACGGCGAGCAGTCCGTCGGCGGCCCAGTGGGCGACGGAGAGGTGCAGGCCGAGGGCGGCGGGGCCGAGGTGGAAATCGCCGACGCTCGCGTAGCTGTGGCGCAGGGCGGGGATGTTCGCCCATGCCAGTGCCGCCACCGCGGCCAGGAGCAGCAGGACGCCGCCCACGGTCTCGGTGCGCAGCGCGTTCGCGACAAAGGTCCGCTCGGGCAGGGACAGCCGGTCGAGGACCTTGCGGGGGGTGGTGCGGGGCGCGGTCACGGGAGACCTCCGGGGGCAGGCGGGACTCACATGCCGACCAGACTTCCCGGCGCACCTGGCGTGCCGCTCCCTGCGGCACTTTGCTTAGTTTACCTAACGTGGCGCGTTCCGGGTCCGGCGATCTTCACGTTAGTCACCTCGGGGGCGCCCGGCACGTTCGCCGGCCGGGTGCCCCCCGGTGTGCCGTTCACGCGTTCCCGTGTGCTCAGTCCTCGCTCGATGTCGCGGGCATTTTGTTCTGGATCAGTGACATGACTGTGCTGTCGGTCAGGGTCGTCACATCGCCCAGCTCACGGTTCTCGGCGACGTCCCGCAGCAGGCGGCGCATGATCTTGCCGGAACGGGTCTTGGGCAGCTCCGCCACCGGCAGGATCCGCTTGGGCTTGGCGATCGGGCCGAGAGTGGCCCCGACGTGGTTGCGCAGTTCGCCGACGAGCTGGTCGGTCTCCGTGACCGTGCCGCGCAGGATGACGAACGCGACGATGGCCTGACCGGTGGTCTCGTCCGCGGCACCCACGACGGCGGCCTCGGCGACCGACGGGTGCGAGACGAGCGCGGACTCCACCTCGGTGGTGGAGATGTTGTGCCCGGAGACGAGCATCACGTCGTCCACCCGGCCCAGCAGCCAGATGTCCCCGTCGTCGTCCTTCTTCGCTCCGTCCCCGGCGAAGTACTTGCCCTCGAAACGGGACCAGTAGGTGTCGATGAACCGCTGGTCGTCGCCCCAGATGGTGCGCAGCATCGACGGCCACGGCTCGGTCAGCACCAGGTAGCCACCGCCGCCGTCGGGCACCTCGTTCGCCTCGTCGTCGACGACGGTCGCGCTGATGCCGGGCAGCGGACGCTGTGCCGAACCGGGCTTGGTCTCGGTGACACCGGGCAGCGGCGTGATCATCATGGAGCCGGTCTCGGTCTGCCACCAGGTGTCCACGACGGGCGTCCGGTCGGCGCCGATGTGCTTGCGGTACCAGACCCAGGCCTCGGGGTTGATGGGCTCGCCGACCGACCCCAGGAGGCGCAGGCTGCTCAGGTCGAACTTGGCGGGGATGTCGTCTCCCCACTTCATGAACGTCCGGATCGCGGTCGGCGCGGTGTAGAGGATCGTGACCTTGTACTTCTGCACGATCTCCCAGAAGCGGCCCTGGTGCGGGGTGTCCGGCGTGCCCTCGTACATCACCTGCGTCGCGCCGTTGGCCAGCGGGCCGTACACGATGTACGAGTGCCCGGTCACCCAGCCGACGTCGGCCGTGCACCAGAACACGTCCGTCTCCGGCTTGAGGTCGAACACCGCCCAGTGGGTGTAGGCCGTCTGGGTGAGGTAGCCGCCGGAGGTGTGCAGGATGCCCTTCGGCTTCCCCGTCGTACCGGAGGTGTAGAGGATGAACAGCGGGTGCTCCGCCTCGAACGCCTCCGGGGTGTGCTCGGCGGACTGCCGGCCCACCAGGTCGTGCCACCACACGTCCCGGCCGTCCGTCCAGGCCACTTCCTGCGCGGTACGGCGCACCACGAGCACGTGCTCGACGTTGCCCGCCTTCTCGACCGCCTCGTCGACGGCCGGCTTGAGCGCGGACGGCTTGCCGCGCCGGTAGCCGCCGTCGGCGGTGATGACGACCTTGGCGTCCGCGTCCTGGATCCGCGTTGCGAGAGCGTCCGCGGAGAATCCGCCGAAGACGACCGAGTGCGCCGCGCCGATCCGGGCCGAGGCCAGCATCGCGACCGCGGTCTCCGGGATCATCGGCATGTAGATGGCGACCCGGTCACCCTTCCGCACGCCCAGCTCCAGCAGGGCGTTGGCGGCCCGGGAGACCTCGTCCTTCAGCTCCGCGTAGGTGATCGAGCGGCTGTCGCCGGGCTCACCCTCGAAGTGGATGGCGACGCGGTCCCCGTGGCCGGCCTCCACGTGCCGGTCCACGCAGTTGTACGCGACGTTCAGCTCGCCGTCCTTGAACCACTTCGCGAACGGCGGGTTGGACCAGTCCAGCGTCTCGGTCGGTTCCTTGGCCCAGGTCAGCCGACGGGCCTGCTCGGCCCAGAAGCCGAGCCTGTCAGCCTTGGCCTGTTCATACGCCTCCGCGGTGACGTTGGCGTGCGCGGCCAGGTCGGCGGGCGGCGCGAACCTGCGTTCTTCCTTGAGCAGGTTGGCCAGGCTCTCGTTGCTCACGACATCTCCCTTTCGAAGGGTGTCCGTTGTGTCCCAGGCCACAGCTCATCAGACGCGGGGGTCCGATGACAAGGGTCGGCCCGAAAATTGGTTTAGACCTGTCTCGAACGTTGACCGTGCCGGACCACATACGTCCTCACCTCGGCGGACGTCTTCCGTGACGTCCTCGAACACCGTTCCTTCCTCCGATCCCGCGAGCAGGTACGCCTGGGCCTCGCCCACGTGGAAGTACATGCCGTGCAGCTCCAGCTCTCCCCGGGCCAGCGCCCGGGCGACCGGGGCGTGCGCCCCGAGGTGCGCCAGTTGCTGGACGACATTGGTCAGGCACAGCAGCTCCACCGCGTCCGCGGGGGCCCGCCCGGCCAGTCGGGGCCCGCCGAGCCGGTCGCCGGACATTCGCGCCAGGCTCGGGAGACCGTGCCGCAGCCACCGCTGCAGCGGGGTGCTCTCGTCGCCGCCCCCGGTGGTGAGCAGCGCCTGCATCGCCCCGCACCCGGAGTGCCCGCACACCGTGATCGAGCGCACTCCGAGCACGTCCACCGCGTACTCGATGGCGGCGGCCACCGAGTCGTCGCCGTGTTCCTCGCCCGGCGGCGGCACCAGGTTGCCGACGTTGCGGACGACGAACAGGTCGCCGGGACCACTGGCGGTGATCATCGACGTGACGAGCCGGGAGTCGGAGCAGGTGAGGAAGAGCTGGGCGGGCCGCTGGCCCTCCCGGGCGAGCCGCGCCAGCTCGTCCCGCACCAGCGGCGCGGTGTTCCGCTGGAACGAGCTGATGCCGCGGGCCAGTTCCCCGCCGGCCTCCTGCCCGGCCGGGGCGGCGCAGGCACCGGCGAAGCAGGACTGGTGGTTGCGCCAGGGCGTCCAGGGGCGGCACCGGCACTCGGCTGACGGGGCCTGTCCGGCGGTCCGGATTCCGCCGCGCCGGCCCGTCAACTCGGCCGTTCCGCCCCGCGCGGTGTGGGCACTGCGCCAGTCCTGCAGTGACTCGTACGCCGCGTGGTCCATGAACGAACCGTCCAACTCCACGACGGCGTGGGCGCCTTGGGGTACGAGATGCAGGGCTCTGCTGAGCCGGGGCACCGCGAGGAAGGTCAGCTGGCCGCGGACCCGTAGGTGATGGACTCCTCTCTCCTCTGCGTGGGTGATGCGGGTGTGGGCGAGACGGTGCAGGGCGACGGCGACGGCCACGGCGATGCCGAGGCACACGCCCTGGAGGACGCCCAGGAACACCACGCCGAGTGCGGTCACGGCGTAGACCGGCACTTCGCGGTGGCGCGTCACCGTGCGGATGTGGTGCAGGGACACCATCTGGATGCCGACGGCCATCACCAGGGCGGCGAGGGAGGCGAGCGGGATCCCCTCCAGGACCGGGACCATCAGCAGCGCGGCGACTACTACGAGAACGCCGTGCAGCATCGTGGAGTTCCGGCTGACCGCACCCGATTTCACATTCGCGGTGCTGCGCACCGCCACACCCGCGACCGGCAGCCCGCCGAGGGCTCCCGAGACGATGTTGGCGGCGCCCTGGCCGAGCAGCTCCCGGTCCAGGTCGGAGCGGCCGATGCGGGACTGGGGGCCGGGACGGGAGGCGACCAGCTTGTCCACGGCCACCGCGCCGAGCAGCGACTGCACGCTGCACACCAGGGTGGTGGTGAGCACGGCGACCGCGACCCCGAGCACCGGGCCCTCGGGCAGTCCGGCCAGGGCATGGCTGTGCCAGGACGGCAGGCCGACCCGGGGCAGGGCCAGGCCGGTGAGGGCGGCGGTCGCGGCGGCCCCGGTGACGGCCACGAGGGCGGCCGGCACCCTGCGCAGCAGCCGGCCGGCGCGGCCGGGCAGCCGCGGCCAGGCCAGCAGCAGGGCCAGGGTGAGCGCGCTCATCGACACCGATGCCGGGTGCAGGTCGGCCAACTGGGCGGGCAGGTCCCGTAGGTTGGCGAGGACGGAGCTGTCCGGGCTGCCGCCCAGGACGATGTGCAGCTGGGCGACGGCGATGGTGATGCCGATGCCGGCGAGCATGCCGTGCACCACGGCCGGGCTGACCGCGAGCGCGCCGCGCGCCACCCTCAGGCAGCCGAGGCCGAGCTGGGCGAGGCCGGCGAGGACGGTGATGCCGCAGGTCGTCCGCCAGCCGTAACGGTGGATCAGGTCGGCGGTGACCACGGTGAGTCCGGCGGCCGGGCCGCTGACCTGGAGCGGACAGCCGCCCAGCCGGCCGACGACGACTCCGCCGACCGCGGCGGCCACGAGGCCGGCCTGGAGCGGGGCGCCGGTGGCCAGGGCGATGCCGAGGGAGAGGGGCAGGGCGATGAGGAAGACCGCGACCGCCGCGGACAGGTCGGCGCCCTCCAGGTGAAGGCGGCGGCGCGGCGGGGCGGGGCTGTGCGGCGGGTGGGGCTGCGGGGTGTGAGGGGGTGCGCAGGCTGACATGTTCCCGTCTCCTCCGGGGCGGCGCGGTCGCGGACTGGGTGGGACCCGCGGCGATGGGCGGGGTCGGTCGCGGCCGTGGGTCACGGCGTGCAGCGGCGGGATGGATCAACGCTCGGTAAAAGAACCGTAATGCGAAGTAAAGGTCAAGCATGGGTTTTCGGGGCAAACGGGGCACAAGATCGCCTGCTGGAGTGAATTAATCATTTGATCGGCTTGTCGTACTAATTCCTTCTCGGCCCCGTGCGATCTTGGCGGCGCTGCCAGGCAAAGCCCGGCATATCACCACAAACGGCCCTCGCCATCGTGTGCCTGAGAGAAGGAAGAAGGTGGGCGGAACATGGCCGCCACCCAGAGGATCGCCGTCGGCGCCATGGTCGCCGCGGCCTGTGCGGCGTCGTTCGCCGGTTGTGCGACCGACTCCAGAGGTACGAAGGAAGGGGCGTCAGGCGCGAAGGGGGCGCCGGCGCCGGGCAGCGTGTTCCGGCCGATCGGCGACGGATCCACCGTCTACACCGGTTCTCAGCCGCATCTGCCCACCCCGGAACGGCTGAGTCCCGGTCAGAAGCCGCCGCAGTTCGTGGTGTTCTCCTGGGACGGCGCGGGCGAGGACAGCCAGAAGCTGTTCTCGCACTTCCGCAAGGTCGCCAAGGAGAACAACGCGACCATGACGTACTTCCTGAGCGGCGTGTACATGCTGCCCGAGGAGAAGCGTGACCTGTACAAGCCCCCGCAGCACTCGCCGGGCCGCTCCGACATCGGCTTCAACGACGAGCAGGGCATCGCCGACACCCTCGAGCAGGTACGGCTGGCCTGGCTGGAGGGCAACGAGATCGGCACCCACTTCAACGGCCACTTCTGCGGTCCCGACGGCGGGGTCGGCACCTGGTCGGTGGACGAGTGGAAGAGCGAGATCGCCCAGGCGAAGAAGTTCGTGAAGTCCTGGAGGAGCAACACCGGGATGAAGGACGCGGCGCCGCTGCCCTTCGACTACGAGAAGGAGCTGATCGGCGCCCGCACGCCCTGTCTGGAGGGCCAGAAGAACTTCATGAAGGCCGCCCGCCAGCTGGGCTTCCGCTACGACTCCAGCGGGGTCAACGACCAGGTCTGGCCCAAGAAGAAGGAGGGCCTGTGGAACCTGTCGATGCAGCTGGTGCCCTTCCCGGGCCACACCTATGAGCAGCTGACCATGGACTACAACTTCATGGTCAACCAGTCCGGCACCGAGACCCAGGGCGACCCGGACAAGTTCGACTACTGGGGCAACCAGATGCGCGACGGTCTCCTCAAGGGCTTCTACCGCGCCTACGACGGCAACCGCGCCCCCCTCGTCATCGGCAACCACTTCGAGTCGTGGAACGGCGGCACCTACATGCGTGCCGTCGAGGACGTGGTGAAGGAGGTGTGCACCAAGCCGGAGGTGCGCTGCGTCTCCTTCCACCAACTGGTCGACTGGCTGGACGCCCAGGACCCGCAGACCCTGGCGAGGCTGCGCACCCTGGAGGTGGGCGAGGCGCCCCGGCAGGGCTGGGCGGCCTTCCTGTCCGGCCGGCCGGCTCCGGCGCCCAAGGGCGTGCCCGGGGCGCCGGCGGACAAGCAGTAGGCCTCAGACGGGCGTCGCCACGCTCTCGCCGAGCACGTAGTGGGGGTCGACCTGCGCCGCCAGGTCGACCCCGGTGCGTTCGTTCCCCCAGGACTCGGCGTTCTTCAGGTGGAAGTGCACCATCTGACGGGTGTAGCGCTCCCAGTCGCGCCGCTCGTAGGTGGCGTCGGCGGTGGCCCGGAGGGTGTCCAAGGCGCGGGCATTGGTCTCCTCCAGGAGATCGAACCGGGGCGGCCGGCCCTTCTCCATGGCGCGCACCCAGTCCGAGCGTCCGACCGTCACGAGCAGGTCGTCCCCGACCTCGGCGCGCAGGAAGTCGATGTCGTCCGGCTCCTGGATCTTGTTGCCGACGACCTTCAGCTCGACCCCGAAGTCGCGGGCGTACTCCTTGTACTGGCGGTAGACGGAGACCCCCTTCCGGGTGGGCTCGGCGACGAGGAACGTCATGTCGAATCGGGTGAACATGCCGGAGGCGAAGGAGTCCGAACCGGCCGTCATGTCGACCACGACGTACTCGTCGGGGCCGTCCACGAGGTGGTTCAGGAACAGCTCCACCGCTCCCGTCTTGGAGTGGTAGCAGGCGACCCCCAGGTCGGCGTCCGTGAAGGGGCCCGTGACCATCAAACGGACGGCGCCGCCGTCGAGTTCCACCGGACGTGCGCAGGCGTCGTAGACCGGGTTGGGCTCGCGCACGCGGACCAGCCGCGAGCCCTCGCCGGGCGGTGTCGTCTTGATCATCGTCGCCGCCGAGGCGATGCGCGGGTTGTTGCCGCGCAGGTAGTCCTTGATCAGCGGCAGCCGTTCACCCATGGCGGGCAGTGCCGCCGCCTCCTCGTCCCCGAGGCCGAGTGCGGGGCCGAGGTGCTGGTTGATGTCCGCGTCGATGGCGACCACCGGGGCGCCGGCGGCCGCGAGGTGGCGGATGAAGAGGGAGGAGAGCGTGGTCTTGCCGCTGCCGCCCTTCCCAACGAAAGCAATTTTCATGTTCACCAACGGTAGTCGAGCAATAGCTGTACGTGTCAGGAGGAGTGAAGAAGACCACTCCTTCGTGGGGTGGGTCGATGAGGTGCGTACTGTCGTACTCATGAGTACGACAGGCGCGACCGCCGATCCGCTTGCGGCCCTGGGCTCACTGCCCGGTGTGGCCGAGTCCGTGGAGTCCGTGCGCAAGGCAGTGGACCGGGTCTACGGGCACCGGATCATGCGGCGCCGTAGCAACGAGATCACCTCCGAGGCGGCCCTGCGGGGTGCCCGCGGCTCGGCGGCGCTGTCCGGTGCGGACTGGGCCTTGGAGGAGGTGCGGCGGCGCACCGACTTCGGCGCCGACGCAGAGGCCCGGGTCGTGGGCGCGGCCCTGCGGCTCTCCGCCGAAGGGGGGCAACTGCTGTCCATCTGGCGCCAGTCGCCCCTGCGGGTGCTGGCCCGCCTGCACCTGGTGGCCGCGGCGAGCGGTGACGAGAGGGTCGGCAGGCCGCGCCAGGCCGGCGAACCGGTGGACGAGCCGCTGATCGAGCTGCCGCTGCCGGCCGCCGAGGAGGTCTCGGGCCGACTGGAGGGGCTGGCGGACCTGATCATCGCCGGGACCTCGGCCCCCGCGCTGGTGACGGCCGCGGTGGTGCACGGCGAGCTGCTCGCGCTGCGTCCCTTCGTGTCCCACAACGGTCTGGTCGCGCGAGCCGCCGAGCGGATCGTCCTGATCGGCAGCGGCCTGGACCCGAAGGCGATCTGCCCCGCCGAGGTCGGTTACGCCGAGCTGGGCCGCGCCTCCTACCTGGCCGCCCTCGACGGATACGTCTCCGGCACCCCCGAGGGCATGGCGGCGTGGATCGGCCACTGCGGCCGGGCGGTGGAGCTGGGTGTGCGCGAATCGACGGCGGTGTGCGAGGCGCTGCAACGCGGCGCGGCCTGAGGAACTCTCCCGGACAAGGGTTGCGGCGGTACGAATACTCGTACCGCCGCTGGCATGCTCACCCGGTTACCAAGCGTCCTCGATATGTGCCCATCAGGTCGGGATGCTTTGCCCGTCACCTGGTGCGGCTGGCCCGTAATCGACGGGTCGACGTCGCGTGGGTGCCCGGTGTTCATGCTGGGTCCGTGGGCCAAGTGCGTAGTGGTAGGGGATCCTCTCGGATGTCCTTTGGTCTCGCGGGCCTACGTTCTTTGTACCGCGAGCCGGGATGAAGCGGAACCCCTGCCTGCACTTCTTTACTTTCAGGTGCTAACGGGGTGAAACGGGCGCAGGTCAGGCCGTGCCGCGGCGCCGGCTGGCGTACCAGACGAGCCCGGCGGTCGCCGCGGCCGCGCCCATGGCCGCCGCCGCGACCAGTGCGGGGCGGGGCGGGACGGAGAACGTGGGCAACCGCTTCTTGAGCGGGACCGGGTGGCGGAACTCCAGAACCGGCCACCCGCGCGCGAGTGCCTCGCGGCGCAGCGCGCGGTCAGGGTTCACGGCGTGCGGCTGCCCGACGGTCTGGAGCATCGGCAGATCGGTCGCCGAGTCGCTGTAGGCGTAGCACCGGTCGAGGTCGTAGCCCTCGGACGCGGCCAGCTCCCTGATGGCCTCGGCCTTCGTCGGACCGTAGGCGTAGTACTCCACCTCTCCGGTGAAGCAGCCGTCCTCGCCCACGACCATGCGGGTGGCGACGACCCGGTCCGCGCCCAGCAGCTCGCCGACCGGCTCGACCACCTCCGCGCCCGAGGTGGAGACGATCACGACGTCCCGGCCGGCCGCGTGGTGCTCCTCGATGAGGGAGGCGGCCTCGTCGTAGATGATCGGGTCGATCAGGTCGTGCAGGGTCTCGGCGACGATCTCCCGGACCTGCTGGACGTTCCAGCCTCGGCACAGGGAGGCCATGTACTCGCGCATACGCTCCATCTGGTCGTGGTCCAGTCCTCCGACCAAGAAGACGAACTGGGCGTATGCGGTACGCAGTGCGGCCCTGCGGTTGATCAGACCGCCCTGGTAGAAGGACTTGCTGAAGGTGAGCGTGCTCGACTTCGCAATGACCGTCTTGTCCAGGTCAAAGAAGGCTGCTGCGCGGGGCAAGGAGTGGTTTTCCACGCCCCTGAGCATAGGCGCCCACCATTCGGCGTAAGGTGGGGCGCGTGGGTTTGCCTGAGAGGGCTCTCGGGTACACCATGGAAGTCACGGATCGTTCGCGACCGTGCTAACCCGGCCCGACTCCTCCCCCCCCGAGTCGGCCGTGGGGACGACCCCCGCTCTCCCCCCCGGCGGGGGTCGTCGCATGTCCGGGTGCGTTTCTTCCTCTCCTTCGTTCTTCGAGCGGCCGTACGTCCGGCGCCGCGTCGCCCATGGGCCGCGCATTGGCATGCCCATGATTCATTACTCAGGGTAATTGCGACGCTGCTCTGTGGAAGTTGCCCGGAGATCGGGACAGAGGTCACCGGTATGGGTGACGAAGTTATTCACAGAGACGGCGTTGTCCACAGTTTTCGCCCAAGATCCACTTTATTTCGCGGATCGCTGCACCGTGATTCCCACGCGCTCCGGCCGCGGCGAGTTCATGGCCGGTTCCGATTGCCCGGGCGCGTATGGCCGGTTCCTATCGGCCGTTCATATGGAGGCCGCTTGCCGGTTCTTCACACCTTTGGGAATCGCGTGGCCGACGGGGCCGCGCGGCCCATGCAGCGAAGGGGGGAACACCCGTGACCGGAATTGTCACCCACGACCCGCCGCCCGGCCCCGGAGACCGGCCCGGACGGCCGCTCATCGTCACCGAGGACGCCGCTCTGCTGGACGATCTGCTGCGCCTGTGCGCGGCGGCGGGCGCCACACCCGAGGTCCACCACGGCGTACCGGAATCCGGCGGCGGCTGGGCGTCGGCCCCGCTCGTGCTCGTCGGCGACGACGCCGCCCGCCGGGTGGGCGGAGCCGCGCGCCGGCCCGGAGTGGTCCTGGTCGGCCGGGACCAGGACGACCCGGGGGTATGGAAACGAGCCGTCCAGATCGGTGCCGACCACGTCCTGATGCTCCCCGACGGCGAGCCGTGGCTGGTCGACCGTATCGCCGACGTCGCCGAGGGCATCGGCCGTCCGGCCCTCACCGTCGGGGTGATCGGCGGCCGGGGCGGGGCGGGAGCGTCCACGCTCGCGTGTGCGCTCGCCGTCACCTCCGCGCGCGAGGGTCTGCGCACCCTGCTGGTGGACGCCGATCCGCTCGGCGGCGGACTCGACGTACTGCTCGGCGGAGAAGGCGCCGAAGGACTGCGCTGGCCCGCTTTCGCGGCCTCCCGCGGCCGGGTCGGCGGCGGCGCCCTGGAGGAGTCGCTGCCCCGGCTGCACTCCCTTCGCGTGCTCAGCTGGGACCGCGGCGACTGCGTCGCCATCCCGTCTCCCGCCGTGCGCGCGGTGCTGGCCGCCGCCCGGCGACGCGGCGGCACGGTCGTGGTCGACCTGCCCCGCCGTCTCGACGACGGGGTCGCCGAAGCCCTCGCCCAGCTCGACCTGGCCCTGCTCGTCGTCCCGGCCGAACTGCGGGCGGTTGCAGCCGCCGGACGCGTCGCCTCCACCGTCGGCATGGTCGTACGCGATCTGCGGGTGGCGGTGCGCGGGCCCTACGCACCCGGCCTGGACGACCACGCGGTGGCCGGACTGCTCGGCCTGCCGCTGGCCGGGGAAGTGCCCGTCGAACCGGCGCTGCTGCGTCCCCAGGGCGGCGCGAAGCCCCCCGGTGCGACCGGCCGCGGCCCACTCGCCCGCTTCTGCGCGCACTTCTGGGAGCGCGCGCTGGTCGAGGCGGGAGGCACCCGATGACCCTGCCCGGATTCGACCGGGCCGACGGCGCGGCCCTGCTCGACGGCGTCCGCCGCCGGCTCGCCGAGAGCGGCGCCGAACCCACTCCCGCGCGCGTGGCCCAGGCGCTGCGCGATCAGGGCCGGGTGCTCGGCGACGCCGAGGTCCTGGGCGCGGCCGAACACCTGCGGTCCGAACTCGTCGGCACCGGCCCCCTGGAACCCCTGCTCGCCGACCCGGACGTCACCGACGTCCTGGTCTCCGCCCCCGACCGGGTGTGGGTGGACCGCGGCGGCGGACTGGAGCTGACCCCGGTGACCTTCACCGACGCGGCGGCCGTACGACGTCTCGCACAGCGACTGGCCGCCGTGGCCGGACGCCGGCTGGACGACGCCCGGCCCTGGGCGGACGCGCGGCTGCCCGACGGAACCCGGCTGCACGCGGTGCTGCCCCCGGTCGCCGTCGGCTGCACCTGCCTGGCCCTGCGGGTGGTACGGCCCCGGGCCTTCACCGTCGAGGAACTCGTCACGGCCGGCACGGTGCCGCCCGGCGGCGACCGGATCCTGAGGGCCCTGCTGGCGGCCCGGCTGTCCTTCCTGGTCAGCGGCGGCACCGGGTGCGGCAAGACCACCTTGCTCAGCGCACTGCTCGGCCTCGTCGGACCGGGTGAGCGGATCGTGCTCGCCGAGGACTCGGCCGAACTGCGGCCGGACCACCCGCACGTCGTCCGGCTGGAGACCCGTCCCGCCAACCAGGAGGGCGCCGGCCTGGTCACCCTGGAGGACCTCGTACGGCAGGCCCTGCGGATGCGGCCGGACCGGCTGGTCGTCGGCGAGGTGCGCGGACCCGAGGTCGTGCATCTGCTCGCGGCCCTCAACACCGGCCACGAGGGCGGCTGCTGCACGGTCCACGCCAACGCCGCCGCGGACGTGCCGGCCCGGCTGGAGGCGCTGGCCACGGCGGCAGGGCTGGACCGGGCCGCGCTGCACAGCCAGCTGGCGGCGGCCCTCTCGGTGGTGGTGCACCTGGTGCGGGACCGGTCCGGGCGGCGCCGGATCGACGAGGTGCATGTGCTGGAGCGGGACGCCACCGGCCTGGTGCGGACGGTGCCTGCACTGCGCTGGGGCGAGCGGGCGTTCGCGCGGGAGCGGGGGTGGGAGCGGTTGCGGCACCTCCTGGCCGCGTCGGGTGAGTTCGGGGACGACTGACAAGTCCGGGCGGGGCCCACGAGCGGGTGAGGTCCCCGAACGACGAGAGAGGTGACGGAAGTGATCGGTGAGACGTCCATGGGGGCCGCGCTGCTCTGTCTCGGTGCGCTGGCCTGGCTGCTGGGCGGTCGGCACTACGGAATGCGCAGGGCCCGGCTGCTGCTGGCCGGCGGCGGAGTGGTGGCGACCGGGCCGCCCGCCCCCGCACAGGCGCTCGCGGAGCTGCGGAGCTGGGGCGGCCGGCTGGGCGCCGAGTGGTGGGCGCCGGCCGCCGGGCTGGTGATCGCCCTTCTGGGCTCCTCGGTGATTCCGGTCGTCGCGGGAGCCGCCGGGGTCCCGGTGCTGCGCCGGATGCGGGTGGCCCGGCAGGCCCGGCGGGCCCGGGAGCAGCGGGCCGACGCGGTGATCGCCCTGTGCGGGGCGCTCGCCGGGGAAGTGCGGGCGGGACGGCAGCCCGGGGCGGCGCTGCTGCGGGCCGAACGGGACACCGGTGGGCTCGGTGACGCGCAGGCCGCCGTGGTGGCGGCGGCACGGTTCGGCGGAGACGTGCCAGGCGCTCTCGCCGCGGCGGCGCGGCAACCGGGAGCCGAGGGTCTGCTCGGGCTCGCCGCGTGCTGGCGGGTGGCCATGGACCAGGGAGCCGGACTCGCCGCCGGCCTGGACCGGCTGGAGGCGGCCCTGCGTGCCGAGCGGGATCAGCGGGCCGACTTGCGCGCCCAGTTGGCGGGGGCCCGGGCCACCACGGTGCTGCTCGCCGCACTGCCCGCCCTCGGCCTGTTCCTCGGCACGGCGATGGGCGCCGGCCCACTGCGTGTCCTGCTGCACAGCGGGGCCGGCCTCGGCTGCCTGGCGGCCGGGGCGGTGTTCGAGGCGGCCGGGATGTGGTGGGCGGCGCGGATCGTGCGGAAGGCCGAGACGGTGTGAGGGGAGTGGGGAGCGGGTGCCGTTTCAGGAGACCCCGGGATGCGGCGAACGGGGCCCGGGCGAGGGGAGCCGAGTGGCCCGGAATGTGGCGGGGCGAGCGGCCCGGGAGGGCGGGGGAGCGAGGAACAGCTGGGAGGGCGGGGGAGCGAGGAACAACTGGGAGGGCGGGGGAGCGAGGAGCGGCTCGGATGCCTGAGGAGCGGCGAGGCGTCCGGGATGCCTGGAAACGGTGCGGTCCGGGGAGCCCGGAAATGGCGGACGGTCCGGGATGTGGGGGATCGCGAGGAGTTCGGGACGAATGGGAAGGGCGGGCGGTGTGAGCGGGGAAGTTGTCCACAGGCTGGGGATGGTCGGGTTCGTGGCGCTGATCCTCGGCTGGGTTGTACGGCGGCTGGAGCTGGCGCGGCGGCGTCAGGCGCGTCGCCGGGTGACCGAGCTGCTGGGACTCGAAGTGCCCGGCCGGACGCGGTTCGCGGTTCCGGACGCCGTACGGCGGTGGCTGCCGCCGGCGGGTGCGGCGTGTGGCGCGTGGGTGCTGGTCGGCGGCACGGTGGGCGCCGTGCTGGGCCTCGGCGTCGGCGTCGTGCTCTGGCGGTGGCGGGGCACGCAGACGACAGCCGGCCGGGAGGAGGCGATCGACGCCGCCGCGGCCGCACGCCAACTCCCGCTCGCCGCCGACCTGCTGGCCGCCTGCATCGCCGCCGGCGCCGGTCCGGTGATCGCCGCCCACGCGGTCGGCGAGGCCCTGGGCGGGCCCGTCGGGCAGGCGCTGGCGCGGGGCGCGGCGGAGGTCCGGCTCGGCGGCGCACCCGCGCACGCCTGGCGGAACCTGGCCCTGCTGCCCGGCGCCGGTGCCCTGGCGCGGGTGCTGGAGCGGGCCGACGAGTCCGGGCTTCCCGCGGCCGGCCCGGTCACCCGCCTCGCGTCGGACGCGCGCGCGGAGTGGTCCCGCACGGCGACGGCCCGGGCGCGCCGGGCGGCCGTACTGATCTCCGCGCCGGTCGGCCTGTGCTTCCTGCCCGCGTTCATCGCGGTCGGGGTGCTGCCCGTCGTGATCGGGCTGGCGGGCGGGGCGATGGGAGGGAGATGAGGCGTACGGGGACGGACGCGCGGGCGCGCGATGAGCACAGGGAGGTGAGGTGTACGGGAACGGGCGGGCGCGCGGGCGCGCGGTGAGCACGCGGAACGACTACTGACGAGAGCCTGCGGAGCGACCGCAGACCAGATCCTGCGGAGCGACCGCAGACGAGAACCTGCGGAGCGACCGCAGACGAGAACCTGCGGAGCGACCGCAGACCAGATCCTGCGGAGCGACCGCAGACCGGAACCTTCGGAACGACTACAGACCAGAACCTTACGGGGGTTGAGATGTTCGGAAAGATCAGGAAAGCGGCGGACCAGTTGCGTAAGGCGTGCCGTCAGGACGCCGGAATGGTGACGTCCGAGTACGCCATGGGAATCATCGCGGCCGTCGGGTTCGCGGTGATGCTCTACGAGGTCGTCACCAGCGGCCAGGTCAGGGCGGAGCTGGCGGCCATCGTGAAGAAGGCCCTCAGTGCGCGTATGTGAGCGAGGCGGGGACCGGGGTTTCGTGACCGCGGAGGCGGCCGTGGTGCTGTCCGTGCTGGTGGCGTTCACGATGGCGTTGGTCTGGGGCCTGCTCGTGGTGGCGGCGCAGATCGAGTGCGTGGACGCGGCCCGTGCGGGCGCCCGGGCCGCCGCCCGTCAGGACCCGGCCGACGCGGTGGTGACGGTGACCCGGGAAGCGGCGCCGCGGGGAGCGCGGGTGAGCGTCGCACGCGAGGGTGACCGGGTCCGGGTGACGGTGGTGGCCGATCCGCCGGTGCTGAGCGGATTGCCGTTCGAGGTACGGGAGGAGGCCGTGGCGCTCGCCGAGGACACCGTGGGGGCGACGGTACGGGCGGGGGAGGCGGGGCCGTGAAGCGTGCGGACGAGCCGGACGGCGAACGCCGGCTTCCCGGCCCGCGTCGGCGGAGCGGCCGTGAGGATCGTGCCGGGGTGCCGGGCGGGGGACGCCATGGGCCGTTGGGCCGGTGGTGGAGCGGTGAGCGGCTGGGCCGGTGGCGGAGCGGTCGGCGGGCGGGCCGGTGGTGGAGCGGTGGGTGGCCGGGCCGGTGGTGGAGCGGTGGGTGGCCGGGCCGGTGGCCAAGCGGTCGGCGGGCTGGCGTGGAGGCACCACTGGGCGCGGCATGGCGGCGTCGGGGCCGACGGGAGGACTTCGACCGGGGGTCCGCCACCGTGTGGAGCCTGGGGGCGATCGCCGTGCTGTGCGTGGTGTTCGGCGCCGTCCTCGCTCTCGGACACGCCGTCGTCGTCCGGCACCGGGCGGCCGGCGGCGCGGACCTGGCGGCGCTCGCCGCGGCGGACCACTGGAGCGAGGGTGGCTCGGCGGCCTGCGCCCGGGCCGAGCGGCTGGCGGCGGCCCAGGGGGTACGGCTGGTGCGGTGCGCGATCGTGGGCGACACCTCGGAGGTGGCGGCGGTTGCAGGGAGAGGGCCGTTCACGGCGGAGGTCAGGGCGCGAGCGGGCCCGCCGGGTCCCGTGCCGCCCCGACCTGACCGGCCTTCGCCCCCTGCGCCGGCCTCTCCTCTGTTGGCTTCTCCTCTGTCGGTTTCTCCTCCGTCGGCCTATCCGCTGCGGGATTCCCCTCCGTCGGACTCTCCGCCACGGGCTTTCCCTCCGTTGCCCCTTCCTCTGCCGGCATCACCTCTGCCGGCTCTTCCTCCGCGGGCTCCTCTTCCGTCTGCTTCTCCTCGGGAGCCCCCCGCAGCAGCACCGTGAGCAGTCGTACCGCACCCCTCTTGTGCAGTGGGTCGTTGCCGTTGCCGCACTTGGGGGACTGGATGCAGGACGGGCAGCCGGCCTCGCACTCGCAGGACGCGATGGCCTCGCGAGTCGCGGAGAGCCAGGCGCGGGCCGTGTGGAAGGCGCGCTCGGCGAAGCCCGCGCCGCCGGGGTGGCCGTCGTAGACGAAGACCGTGGGCAGGAGCGTGTCGGGGTGCAGGGGAACGGACACGCCGCCGATGTCCCAGCGGTCACAGGTCGCGAAGAGGGGCAGCATGCCGATGGAGGCGTGCTCGGCGGCGTGCAGGGAGCCGCCGAGGATCTCCGGGATGATCCGTGCCTCGTCCAGCTGGTCGTCGGTGACCGTCCACCACACCGCGCGGGTGCGCAGCGTACGGGGAGGGAGATCGAGTTTCGTCTCGCCCAGCACTTCGCCGGTGATGAGGCGTCTGCGGAGGTAGGAGACCACCTGGTTGGTGACCTCGACCGAGCCGTAGCAGAGGCGGCCGGCACCCCACGGGATCTCGGTGTCCGTCTCCAGGATGGAGATCGACGTGGTGTCGCGGGCGACCGTCGAGTACGGCGGGTCGGCCTGCTCGACCAGGGCGACCGAGTCCTCCAGGTCCAGGGCGCGCACCAGGTAGGTGCGGCCCTGGTGCAGGTGGACGGCGCCCTCGTGGACCGCGGAGTGCGCGGCGCCCGCGTCGACCGTGCCGAGCAGGCGGCCCGTCCCGGACTCGACGACCTGCACCGGACGTCCGCCGGCACCCCGGATGTCGGTGAGGTCGGCGGCCCGCTCCCGGCGGGTCCAGTGCCAGGCCTTCGTGCGGCGGCGCAGCAGCTTCGCGGCCTCCAGCTGCGGCAGCACGTCCGCGCAGGCGGGACCGAAGAGGTCCAGGTCCTCCTCGGTCAGCGGCAGCTCC
Source organism: Streptomyces musisoli (assembly GCF_016741855.1). Taxonomy (GTDB): domain Bacteria; phylum Actinomycetota; class Actinomycetes; order Streptomycetales; family Streptomycetaceae; genus Streptomyces; species Streptomyces musisoli. Next base: position 278,610 of record NZ_JAERRH010000007.1, read on the forward strand.
GCGGCGGCGGCGCACAGGTGCGGGGCGAGGACGTAGGGGTTGTCGGGGTCGAGGACGGTCGATTCCACCGGTTGGTCGAACAGGGCCTCGGGATGATGGACGAGGAAGGTGTCCAGCGGATCGTCGCGGGCCACGAGGACCGCGAGGGCGCCCTGGCCGGAGCGGCCCGCACGGCCCGCCTGCTGCCACAGGGAGGCGCGGGTGCCCGGGTAGCCGGCGATCACCACCGCGTCCAGGCCGGAGACGTCCACGCCCAGCTCCAGGGCCGTCGTGGCGGCGAGGCCGAGGAGTTCGCCGGAGTGCAGGGCGCGCTCCAGGGCGCGGCGCTCCTCGGGGAGGTAGCCCCCGCGGTAGGCCGCGACACGCCGGACCAGGGAGCGGTCGACCTCGGCGAGCCGCTCCTGGGTGATGACCGAGATCAGCTCGGCGCCGCGCCGGGAGCGCACGAAGGCGACCGAGCGCACACCCTGCACGGTGAGGTCGGTCAGCAGGTCGGCGGTCTCGGCGGTGGCGGTACGCCGTACGGGTGCACCTTTCTCACCCTGCAACTCGGTGAGCGGGGGCTCCCAGAGGGCGAACACCAGCTCCCCGCGCGGGGAAGCGTCGTCGGCGACCTCCACGACCGGCAGGCCGGTCAGCCGGCGGGCGGCGACCGCGGGCTCGGCGGCGGTCGCCGAGGCGAGCAGGAAGACGGGGGAGGAGCCGTAGCGGGCACACAGACGGCGCAGCCGGCGCAGCACCTGGGCGACGTGCGAGCCGAAGACACCCCGATAGGTGTGGCACTCGTCGACGACGACGTACCGGAGCGACTTCAGGAAGGAGGACCAGCGCGGGTGGGAGGGGAGTATCCCGCGGTGCAGCATGTCCGGGTTGGTGAGGACGTAGTTGCCGTACTGGCGGATCCACTCGCGTTCCTCGAACGGGGTGTCGCCGTCGTACACGGCCGGGCGCACGGCGCTGCCGAGAGGTTGTGAAAGTTCCTTCACCGACCGGCACTGATCCGCCGCGAGCGCCTTGGTGGGGGCCAGGTAGAGGGCGGTGGCGCCGCGGCCGTTCGGCGCTTGGGCGCCGTCCAGAAGAGTGGACAGGACGGGCACCAGGTACGCCAGGGACTTGCCGGAGGCGGTGCCGGTGGCGACGACCACCGAGTCGCCGTCCAGGGCGTGCTCGGCGGCCAGCGCCTGGTGCGCCCAGGGATCCTCGATCCCGCACGCCTGGACGGCCGCGATCACCTCGGACCGAATACGGTCAGGCCAGACGGCATGGCGGCCCTCGCGCGGGGGCAAGTGCTCCGTATGAGTGATGCGCGCAGCCCGGCTCGGCCCGGAGGCGAGCCGGTGCAGAACCGCGCCCGGAGACGGGCGGGACGCCGGGTCCGCCGGGGTTCGATCGGATCGGTGATTCTTGGCCATTGGCACCGAGTGTGTCACTGGCGTGACGGACAATGGAGTCAAGGCGTCGTGCACGCCTGCCGGTAAGTGATTGAATGCCATCGCGGCTGGCGAAGCGTCCCAAGGGCCGCAAGCCGAGGTGCCCGAGGGGCGAACCGCTCGATAGCAAGGTGCTGGAGGATCCGTGGACCTGTCCCTGTCGACCCGTACCGTCGGCGATCGTACGGTCGTCGAGGTCGGTGGCGAAATCGACGTATATACCGCGCCCAAGCTGCGCGAGCAGCTGGTCGAGCTGGTGAACGACGGGAATTTCCACCTCGTCGTCGACATGGAGGGCGTGGACTTCCTCGACTCCACCGGGCTCGGCGTGCTGGTCGGCGGCCTGAAGCGGGTGCGTGCCCACGAGGGCTCGCTGCGCCTGGTCTGCAACCAGGAGCGCATTCTCAAGATCTTCCGCATCACCGGCCTCACCAAGGTGTTCCCGATCCACACCTCGGTCGAGGAAGCGGTGGCGGCCACCGACTGACCCCGGACCGGTCGCCGGCGTCGGGCTCCTGCCGGGGCCCGTACGCCGGCCGGTCCCGTCCGGGCCGGTGACCGTGCCGGAACGACCGGTGGCCGTTCCCTGCCGGATCGGTGATCGCTCCGCATCGGATCGATGACCGTTCCGCACCGGGCCCGGTGACCGGTCCGGTCCCGGGTCGGTGATGCGGCTCGGGGCACAGAAGCACAACAGGGGGTGCGGGAGCTTGGCGGCCCCGCCCCCCGACCGCACGCCCATAGTCGCGAGGGGGATGCATGGCCACCGTCGAACTCCGCTTCAGCGCGCTGCCCGAGCACGTCCGGACCGCCAGGCTGGTGGCCGCGGCGGTGGCGCGCAGGGCCGGAGTGGACGAGGCCGTCCTGGACGAGGTCCGGCTCGCCGTGGGCGAGGCATGCTCCCGTGCCGTCGGGCTGCACCGGAACAGTGGCGTCACGGCACCGGTGAAGGTGGCGCTGATCGAAGAGGAGAAACAGTTCTCCATCGAGGTCGGCGACGAGGCGCCGCACGCCACGCCGGGCGGCGACACGCCCGGCGGTGCGCAGGACGGTGAATCGGAGATCGAGGAGGACGAGATGGGCCTCGCGGTCATCAGCGGCCTCGTCGACGACGTGGAGGTCACCACCGGGCAGAACGGTGGCCTGATCCGCATGACCTGGCCGACCGCGCCGCCCGTCACGGCGCTCCTCTGACCCGCCCGCCGCCGCGCCTCCGAACCGGCGCACATCACTCTCCAGGGCCCTGCTGAGCAGGGCCCTTGTCGCGTTTTCCGGAGCGTCCCGGAATTCGTGAAGAAATTCACGATCAATAGCCCGATAATTTGATCAAGCGCCAATTCAGCCGTCAATGCGTTTAGGGCATTACCTCTTTCGGGTCCCTTGACGTCGGCCCGATCTTTTGCTGAAGAGCATGAGAAGGCTGATTCCGTTTACCGTCCCCTGTTTAGATCACTCAGGGGTACCTACAATCCGTCCACATCTTGAGCTCAGCCCAAGCGTCAAGGAGGACGAATGGCGGGGCTTTCTACCCCTCATCAGTTGGGTCACCCCACATCCCTCGCGGCCGCGGTTCTGACCGACGACAATCGGATCATCGTGGCCGTCATCGCGGCCGTCGCCGTGGCCGCCCTGGTGGTCGCAGGGATCCTGGTGCGTCAGGTGCTCGCGGCGGGCGAGGGCACCGACAGCATGAAACGGATCGCCGAGGCGGTCCAGGAAGGCGCCAAGGCTTATCTCGCCCGACAGTTGCGCACGCTCGGCGTATTCGCCGTCGCCGTCTTCTTCCTGCTCCTGCTGCTGCCCGCGGACGACTGGAATCAGCGGGCCGGCCGCTCGGTGTTCTTCCTGATCGGAGCGGCGTTCTCGGCAGCCACCGGCTATATCGGCATGTGGCTTGCAGTACGCAGCAACGTACGGGTCGCCGCGGCGGCCCGGGAAGCCACTCCGGCGGAGGGCGAACCCGAAAAGGATCTCACCACCGTCTCGCACACCGCGATGAAGATCGCATTTCGCACGGGCGGCGTCGTCGGCATGTTCACGGTGGGGCTCGGCCTGCTGGGCGCCTCCTGTGTCGTGCTGGTGTACGCGGCCGACGCGCCGAAGGTGCTGGAGGGCTTCGGCCTCGGCGCCGCCCTCATCGCGATGTTCATGCGCGTGGGCGGCGGCATCTTCACCAAGGCCGCCGACGTCGGCGCCGACCTGGTCGGCAAGGTCGAGCAGGGCATTCCGGAGGACGACCCGCGCAATGCCGCGACCATCGCCGACAACGTGGGCGACAACGTCGGAGACTGCGCCGGTATGGCGGCCGACCTCTTCGAGTCGTACGCCGTCACCCTGGTGGCCGCGCTGATCCTCGGCAAGGCCGCCTTCGGCGACTCCGGACTGGCCTTCCCGCTGCTGGTGCCCGCCATCGGCGTCCTCACGGCGATGATCGGCATCTTCGCGGTCGCCCCGCGCCGCGCCGACCGCAGCGGCATGAGCGCGATCAACCGCGGCTTCTTCATCTCCGCGGTGATCTCGCTGGTGCTGGTCGCGGTCGCGGTCTACGTCTACCTGCCGTCGAAGTACGCCGACCTCGACGGCGTCACCGACGCGGCGATCAAGGCAAAGGACGGCGACCCGCGCATCCTCGCGCTGGTCGCGGTGGCCATCGGCATCCTGCTCGCCGCCGTCATCCAGCAGCTCACCGGCTACTTCACCGAGACCAACCGCCGCCCGGTGCGGGACATCGGCAAGACCTCCCTCACGGGCCCGGCCACCGTCGTCCTGTCCGGCATCTCGGTCGGTCTGGAGTCGGCCGTGTACACGGCCCTGCTCATCGGGCTCGGCGTGTACGGCGCGTTCCTGCTCGGCGGTACGTCGATCATGCTGGCGCTGTTCGCGGTGGCCCTGGCCGGCACCGGCCTGCTCACCACGGTCGGTGTGATCGTCGCCATGGACACCTTCGGACCCGTCTCCGACAACGCGCAGGGCATCGCCGAGATGTCCGGCGACGTCGAGGGCGCGGGTGCGCAGGTGCTCACCAACCTGGACGCGGTGGGCAACACCACCAAGGCCATCACCAAGGGCATCGCCATCGCCACCGCCGTCCTGGCGGCGTCGGCGCTGTTCGGGTCGTACCGCGACGCGATCACCACCAACGTGCACGACGTCGGAGCGAGGCTGAGCGGGCCCGGATCGCCGCTCAGCCTGTCGCTGGACATCTCGCAGCCCAACAACCTCGTCGGCCTGATCGCGGGCGCCGCGGTCGTGTTCCTCTTCTCCGGACTCGCCATCAACGCCGTCTCGCGCTCGGCCGGTTCGGTCGTCTTCGAGGTGCGGCGGCAGTTCCGTGAGAAGCCCGGGATCATGAACTTCACCGAGAAGCCCGAGTACGGCAAGGTCGTCGACATCTGCACCAAGGACGCCCTGCGGGAGCTGGCCACACCCGGTCTGCTCGCCGTCATGGCGCCGATCTTCATCGGGTTCACCCTCGGTGTCGGCGCGCTCGGCTCCTACCTCGCCGGCGCCATCGGCGCGGGCACGCTGATGGCGGTGTTCCTCGCCAACTCCGGCGGCGCCTGGGACAACGCCAAGAAACTGGTGGAGGACGGCCACCACGGCGGCAAGGGCAGTGAGGCCCACGCGGCCACGGTGATCGGCGACACGGTGGGTGACCCCTTCAAGGACACCGCCGGGCCCGCGATCAACCCGCTGCTGAAGGTCATGAACCTGGTCTCGCTGCTCATCGCACCGGCGGTGATCAAGTTCTCGTACGGCGACGACAAGAACCTCGGAGTGCGGATCGGGATCGCGATCCTCGCGCTGCTGGTGATCGTCGTCTCCGTGTACGTCTCCAAGCGGCGTGGCATCGCCGTCGGGGACGACGACGAGGGGGCCCGGCGGGTCACCAACTCGGCCGACGCCGCGGTGGTTTCGTAGGGCAGGCCGAGAGGGCCTGGCCGGCGGGCGGGCGGTCGTCGCGTGCTGACGCGGCGACCGCCCGCCTCCGTGTGTGCCCGCCCACGTCGTGAGCCTTCTCTCCCATGGTGCAAAAAGTCACAAAAGCTGACTGATACCTCCACCGGCAGGGGGAGGTGGCCCGTCCGCCGTGTAGATTCCGGGGGCCGAGAGCCATGGAAGGGACCGATCCGGTGAACAAGAAGCTCGCGGCCGCACTGTCCGGCGGTGCGGTACTGGTGATGGCGGTGTCCGGGTGCAGCGACGACAGCGACAAGGGGCCCGACCCCAAGCTGGTGTCCTGGGCCAAGACGGTGTGCGACGCGGTGCCCGCGCAGAGCACGAAGATCAAGTCGGCCAACGCGTCGATAGCGGCCATCGCCACGGACAGCAACCTCCCGCCCAAGAGCGCCCAGAAGACGTACGTGGAGGCCTTCCAGAACCTGGCCGACGGCTACAAGGCGCTCGCCGGCGCCCTCGACACCGCCGGGGCGCCCCCGGGGGTCGACGGTGGCGCCAAGCTCCAGCAGGACGCGTCCAAGAACCTCGCCGGCCTCTCCACGTCGTACGCCGAACTCAAGAAGAAGGTCGACGGGCTCGACACCAAGGACCAGGGCAAGTTCGCCAAGGGTCTCAAGGAGGTCGCCATCCAGACGAAGGAAGTCGGCAAGCAGGGCGACAACGGCACGCAGGCCCTGAAGCGGCTCGAGCAGGGCGAGGTCAAGGAGGCGATGGCCAAGCAGCCCAGCTGCAAGGTCGCCGCGTCCGCGACGGCGCAGACGACCGGCCAGGCGACCACCGGCTGACGCCGGCGGGCCGTCCGCGCGCAGTCGGGCCCGGGCAGCCGCCCCGGGCCACAATGGGGGCGTGACTGACTCCGGACTCGCTCCCCTGCCCGCTTCCGACCGGCCCGACATCGCCGCGCGCCTGAGGGACGCGCTGCTGGCCGCCTCCTTCACCGCCGACGGGCTGCTCGATCTGCTCGGTGCCGCCGCGTACGCGGCGCTGGCCCGCAGCGAGACCGTGCCGGCCCTGCGGGCGACCCGCGGCGACACACCGCTGGAGACGCTCGTACGGCTGTTCCTGCTCCAGCAACCGGTGCTCCACGCGCGCGTGGCGGCCGTTCTGCCGGCCGACGAGGCACTGGAGGCCGGCTGGCTCACGCGCGTGGGCGGCGACGAGGTGGCCGCGACGGTGGACGTACGGCCGTACGGCGGCCCCGGCGGCGAGGACTGGTTCATCGTCTCCGACCTCGGCTGCGCGGTCGGCGGCGCCGGCGGCATCGGGCAGCGCGACGAGGGGGTCGTCCTGGGGGTCGGCGGCGCCTCCACGACCCTCGCCGGCATCACCGTCCGCACCCCCGTCGCCTCCGCCCTGGACCTCGGTACCGGCTCCGGCATCCAGGCGCTGCACGCCGTCCAGCACGCCACGCGCGTGACGGCGACCGACCTCAACCCGCGCGCCCTGCACATCACGGCGCTCACGCTGGCACTTTCCGGCGCGCCCGCCGCCGACCTGCGTGAGGGTTCGCTGTTCGAACCGGTCGGGGACGACGAGACGTTCGACCTGATCGTGTCCAACCCGCCGTTCGTGATCTCCCCGCGTGCCCGGCTGACGTACCGGGACGGCGGCATGGGCGGGGACGATCTGTGCCGCTCGCTCGTTCAGCAGGCAGGGGAACGGCTGAACGAGGGCGGGTTCGCGCAGTTCCTCGCGAACTGGCAGCACGTGGCGGGGGAGGACTGGCAGGACAGGCTCAGGTCGTGGGTGCCGCGCGGCTGCGATGCCTGGATCGTGCAGCGCGAGGTGCAGGACGTCGCGCAGTACGCCGAGCTGTGGCTGAGGGACGCCGGTGACCACCGCGGTGACCCGGCGGAGTACCAGGCGCGGTACGACGCCTGGCTCGACGAGTTCGAGGCGCGCAAGGTCAAGGCTGTCGGCTTCGGCTGGATCACCCTGCGCAGGACCGGGTCGGCCGAGCCCGTCGTCACCGTGGAGGAGTGGCCGCACCCGGTCGAGCAGCCGCTCGGGGAGACGATCAGGGCGCACTTCGAGCGTCTCGACTATCTCCGGGAGCACGACGACGCGGCGTTGCTGGACAGCCACTTCAAGCTCGATTCCGAGGTGGTCCAGGAACAGGTCGGGCTGCCCGGCGCCGAGGACCCGGAGCATGTGGTGCTGCGTCAGCACCGTGGGATGCGCCGGGCGACGAAGGTGGACACGGTCGGCGCCGGGTTCGCGGGCGTGTGCGACGGCACGCTGAGCGCGGGCCGCATCCTGGACGCCATCGCGCAGCTCGTCGGCGAGGACCCGGTCCGGCTTCGCGACCGCACCCCCGCACAGATCCGGCTGCTGGTGGAGCAGGGCTTCCTGGAGCCGGTGCGCTGACGCCGGGCGCCCGTGCCGTCCTGGGCGGGCACCCGGTCATCCGTGGGTACGCGGGCATGGACGCGGGCATGGATGTGAGCGTGCTCGCGGACGCGGATGTGGACGTGCCTGCGAGCGTGCACGTGCCCATGGCCGCGGATGTGGACGTGCCTGCGGACACGCACGTGATCACCTGCCGCTCCGCACGTGATCACCTGCCGCTCCGGGCCCGGGCATCTTCCGACTCCGAAGCGATCATCTTCCTGCATCTTCCCGTCGTGCAGCGGACACTTTCCGCCCCAGCGCGGGCATTTCCGGCCCAGGGCGGGCGTCCTCCGATCGCGCGTGGGCGGCCCCGGGCCCCGGCCGCGAGCGGCGGCCGTATGCCGGAGGCACGAGCCCGGAGCGGATGCCGCCGGAGACGGGTGCGGGCCCGTCTCCGGAAAACGGCCGGAAAAATATGACCGACGAATCCCGGGCGTGCCCGTTCGGGCATGAGTTCGAATATGTGAGGACCTTCCGTTCACCCCGATGTCGCCCGCCCGTCTCCCGCGCGTGTCACCCTCCCGGCGCTGGGTGGAGCCGACGGCAGGGAAGGGCGGGCGGGTGATGGAGAGCGCACCGGCGATCTTCGCGGGAGTGGTGTTCGCCCTGTTCGGGGCCGGTCTGCTCGCCTGGACCGGGACGCGTCTCAGGCGCCGGGAACCGGTCGCCGTCGGTGTGAGCCGGATCGCATCGGCCACCGCCGCGAGCGTCGCCGGGACGGTCGCGCTGGCCCTCGGTGTGTACTGCCTGACCCGGCTCTGAGGCCGGCGGACGTCGTGTCCGGGGGGTAAGGGGAGCGTCACGCTCCGGACAGGGGTACGGGCGCGGTCGGGCAGTCCGGGCGGCAGGAATGCCGGTAGTCGGGTTACCGTTCGAGTGGCCGTTGTGGGCTTTTCCCGTTTGACACGGGGGCGGGATGTAGCGTCACACTCCGCAGCGTCACACGAGCCAGCAGCACGCCGCGACCCCGGGACCAAGGCCTGGGGAGGCCCCCCAGCGTCGACCGGAGAGAAGAGCGAAGTTGTCCCCGACCAGCGAGACCGCACAGGGCGGTCGCCGACTCGTCATCGTCGAGTCGCCTGCCAAGGCGAAGACGATCAAGGGCTACCTCGGCCCCGGCTACACCGTCGAGGCGAGCGTCGGGCACATCCGCGACCTTCCCACCGGCGCCGCGGAGGTGCCGGACAAGTACACCGGTGAGGTCCGCCGCCTCGGTGTGGACGTCGAGCACGACTTCCAGCCGATCTATGTGATCAACGCTGACAAGAAGGCGCAGGTCAAGAAGCTCAAGGACCTGCTGAAGGACTCCGACGAGCTCTTCCTCGCCACCGATGAGGACCGGGAGGGCGAGGCGATCGCCTGGCACCTCCAGGAGGTCCTGAAGCCGAAGATCCCGGTCAAGCGGATGGTGTTCCACGAGATCACCAAGGACGCGATCCGCGAGGCCGTCGCCAACCCGCGTCAGCTCAATCAGAAGCTGGTCGACGCGCAGGAGACCCGCCGCATCCTCGACCGCCTCTACGGCTACGAGGTCTCCCCCGTGCTGTGGAAGAAGGTCATGCCCCGGCTGTCGGCCGGCCGCGTGCAGTCCGTCGCCACGCGACTCGTGGTGGAGCGGGAACGCGAGCGCATCGCCTTCCGCTCCGCCGAGTACTGGGACCTGACGGGCGCCTTCGCGACCGGCCGCGCGGGGGACCCGTCCGACCCGTCGTCGCTGGTCGCCCGGCTTCAGACCGTCGACGGCAGGCGCGTCGCGCAGGGCCGCGACTTCGACTCCCTGGGCCGGATCAAGAGCGAGAACACCCTCCACCTCGACGAGGCGAACGCCCGCGCCCTCGCCGCCGCCCTGGAGAGCACCCGCTTCTCCGTGCGCTCCGTCGAGTCCAAGCCGTACCGCCGCTCGCCGTACGCCCCGTTCCGTACGACGACGCTCCAGCAGGAGGCCAGCCGCAAGCTCGGCTTCGGCGCGAAGGCGACCATGCAGGTCGCGCAGAAGCTGTACGAGAACGGCTACATCACGTACATGCGTACGGACTCCACGACGCTGAGCGACACCGCCGTCGCGGCCGCCCGTGCGCAGGTCACGCAGCTGTACGGCGCCGACTACCTGCCGCCGCAGCCGCGCACCTACGCCGGCAAGGTCAAGAACGCCCAGGAGGCGCACGAGGCGATCCGCCCGTCGGGTGATCGTTTCCGCACGCCCGCGGAGACCGGCCTGACCGGCGACCAGTTCAAGCTCTACGAACTGATCTGGAAGCGGACCGTCGCCTCCCAGATGAAGGACGCGACCGGCAACTCCGTCACCGTGAAGATCGGCGGCACCGCCGCCGACGGCCGGGACGTCGAGTTCAGCGCCTCCGGCAAGACGATCACCTTCCACGGCTTCCTGAAGGCCTACGTCGAGGGTGCCGACGACCCGAACGCCGAGCTGGACGACCGTGAGCGCCGGCTGCCGCAGGTCGCCGAGGGCGACGCGCTGTCCGCCGAGGAGATCACGGTCGACGGCCACGCCACCAAGCCCCCGGCCCGCTACACCGAGGCCTCGCTGGTCAAGGAGCTGGAAGAGCGCGAGATCGGCCGCCCGTCGACGTACGCGTCGATCATCGGCACGATCCTCGACCGCGGCTACGTCTTCAAGAAGGGCACGGCCCTGGTGCCGTCCTTCCTGTCCTTCGCCGTGGTGAACCTCCTGGAGAAGCACTTCGGGCGGCTCGTCGACTACGACTTCACCGCCAGGATGGAGGACGACCTCGACCGGATCGCGGCCGGTGAGGCCCAGGCCGTGCCGTGGCTGAAGCGCTTCTACTTCGGTGAGGGCACGGCGACGGGCGGCGCGGCCGAGGCCGGCAACGGCGACGGGGACCACCTCGGCGGCCTCAAGGAGCTGGTGACCGACCTGGGCGCGATCGACGCGCGCGAGGTGTCGTCGTTCCCGGTGGGCAACGGGATCGTGCTCCGCGTCGGCCGCTACGGCCCGTACATCGAGCGTGGCGAGAAGGACACCGAGCAGCACCAGCGCGCCGACATCCCGGACGACCTGGCGCCGGACGAGCTGACCGTCGAGCTGGCCGAGGAGCTGCTGGCCAAGCCCAGCGGCGACTTCGAGCTGGGTGCCGACCCGGAGACGGGCCACCAGATCGTCGCCAAGGCCGGCCGCTACGGCCCGTACGTCACCGAAGTGCTCCCCGAGGGCACCCCGAAGACCGGCAAGAACGCGGTCAAGCCGCGGACGGCCTCGCTCTTCAAGTCGATGTCACTCGACACGGTGACGCTCGAGGAAGCGCTGAAGCTGATGTCGCTGCCGCGGGTCGTCGGCACGGACGCCGACGGCGTGGAGATCACGGCACAGAACGGCCGCTACGGCCCGTACCTGAAGAAGGGCACGGACTCGCGCTCGCTTCAGGCCGAGGACCAGCTCTTCACGATCACGCTGGAGGAGGCGCAGGCGATCTACGCCCAGCCGAAGCAGCGTGGCCGGGCCGCCGCCAAGCCGCCGCTGAAGGAGCTGGGCCAGGACCCGGTCTCCGGCAAGCCGGTCGTGGTCAAGGACGGCCGCTTCGGCCCGTACGTCACCGACGGCGAGACCAACGCCACCCTGCGCTCCGGCGACAGCGTCGAAACGATCACTCCTGAGCGTGGTTTCGAGCTGCTCGCCGAGAAGCGCGCGAAGGGCCCGGCCAAGAAGACGGCGAAGAAGGCGGCGGCCAAGAAGACCGCTCCGGCGAAGAAGACCGCCGCCAAGAAGACGGCCGCGAAGAAGACGACGGCCGCCGCGAAGAAGACGACCGCCAAGAAGACCACCGCGAAGAAGGCGACGGCTTCGAAGACGGCGGCTTCCGGCGCGGAGGACTGACGCCCCGCCGGACCGGAGCACCCACCGCGGCTTCACCGAACGCACGCCCCGGCATCACTTTGATGTCGGGGCGTGCGCATGCCAGGACGGCGAGGTGTGGTGTCACCGGCTGCGGATAGGCTGAACGCATGACGCGAGCCGAGCAGCCAACGGCCCACCCCACCCCCCCGGACGACGCCCTGGTCGCGGATTCCCGCGAGCGCGCCGTCCGTTCCCTGCTGCGCCGACCGCAGCTGAGGCGCTTGTGGAGCGCGCAGCTGGTGAGCGGTGTCGGTGACGTTCTCTCCCTACTCGTCCTGGTCGTCCTGGTCCTCCAGGCGGCGATCGTCGAGGGGTCCTTCGGCGGTGGCTACCGGGGCGTCGCGTTCGCGGTGGCGACGGTCTTCGGCGCGCGCATCCTCGCCACCCTGCTCTTCGGGGCCGTCCTCCTCGGCCCGCTGACCTCGCTCACCGCGCAGGAGGGGCCGCTCGACCGTCGCTGGACCATGGTCGGCGCCGACGGCCTGCGCGCCGCGCTGCTGATCGTCGCGCCCCTGTGGATCGACTGGACCCCGGACGACGCGCTCGCCGTCCTGCTCGTCACCGCGTTCGTCACCGGTGTCGCCGAACGGCTGTGGACGGTGTGCCGGGAGAGCGCCGCCCCCGCCCTGCTGCCGGGCCCGCCGCCGGAGGGGGCGACCGTACGGCCGCTGCCCGACCACCTGGACGCCCTGCGCCGCCTCGCGCTGCGCACCGGATTCCTCGCGGTCCCGCTGGCCGCCGCCACCCTGGTCGTCGCCGCCCTGCTGAACAACCTGCTGGGCACCGGCGTGGCCTGGTTCGACCAGCACCAGGCGGCCCTCGCCTCGTACGTGGCGGCGGGCCTGTTCGCCGCCTCCCTGTCCGTGCTGACGTACCTGGAACTGCCCGACCCGCGCACCCCGCGCCCGCGGTCCCCGCTGGAGGGCCTGCGCCGCCCGCGCACCGGCGACGGCGTCGACAAGGGCCGTACGGGCGCCGTCCCGCTGCTGGTCCCGGCCTGTGCCGGGGTCGCCGGGGCGATCGCGGCGGCCGTCTCCGTGTGCGTGCTGCACGCCAAGGACCTGGGCGGCGGCCCGGTGCTCTACGGCCTGCTGGTGCTGGGCCTGACCGGCGGAGTCGCCGTCGGCATCCGCACCGCCCCCGCGCTGCTGCCCTCGCTGTCCCGCCGCCGACTGCTCGCCCTGGCGATCGCCGTCACCGGCATCGCGCTGCTGGCCGCCGGACTGGTGCCGGACGTCACCACGGTCCTGCTGATCGTCACGCTGGCCGGCGCCGCCGCGGGCGTGGCCGCCAACACCGGGCACACCCTGCTCGACCAGGAGACCGAGGAATACCGCCGGGTGCGCACCACCGAGCACCTGCACGCCGTGGTCCGCGTCTTCATAGCGCTCGGCGTCCTGGTCGCGCCCCTGGTCGCGGCGCTGATCGGCCCGCACCGGCTGGAGAACGGCAAGTTCGTCTTCGCGCACGGCGGCGCGGCCTTCACGCTGATGCTGGTCGGCGCGCTGCTGCTGCCGGTCGCCGCGCTGGTGCTCGCCAAGGTCGACGACCGTTCGGGTGTGCCGCTGCGCCGGGACCTCAGGGACGCGCTGCTCGGCGGCGACGACCCGGTCACCATCCCGGCGACGAACGGCTTCTTCATCGCCCTGGAGGGCGGTGACGGCGCCGGCAAGTCCACCCAGGCCGAGGCACTCGCCGAGTGGATCCGCGCCAAGGGTCACGAGGTCGTGCTCACCCGTGAGCCGGGGGCCACCCCGGTCGGCAAGCGACTGCGCTCGATCCTGCTGGACGTGTCCTCGGCGGGCCTGTCGCACCGCGCGGAGGCGCTGCTGTACGCCGCCGACCGCGCCGAACACGTGGACACCGTCGTACGCCCCGCCCTGGAGCGCGGCGCGGTGGTGATCTCCGACCGCTACATCGACTCCTCCGTCGCCTACCAGGGCGCCGGCCGCGATCTGTCCCCGACCGAGATCGCCCGCATCAACCGCTGGGCCACCAACGGGCTCGTCCCGCACCTCACCGTCCTGCTGGACGTCTCCCCGGAGACCGCCCGCGAGCGGTTCACCGAGGCGCCGGACCGGCTGGAGTCGGAGCCGGCGGAGTTCCACGCGCGCGTGCGGGCCGGATTCCTCACGCTGGCCGCCGCGGACCCCGGCCGCTACCTGATCGTGGACGCGGGCCAGGAGCCCGAGGCCGTCACCACCGTGATCCGGCACCGGCTGGACACCGTGCTGCCGCTGTCCGAGGCCGAGATCAAGGCCCAGGAGGAGGCGCGCAGGAAGGCCGAGGAGGAGGCCCGCCGCAAGGCCGAGGAAGAGGCCGCCCGCAAGGCCGAGGAGGAGCGCCTGGAGCGCGAGCGCCAGGAGCAGCTCGCGCGCCTGCGCGCCGAGGAGGAGGAGCGCAAGCGGCGCGAACTCGAGGAGGCGCAGCGGCGCGAGGCCGAACGGCAGGCGGAGGAGGCCCGGCAGCGGGCCGAGGAAGCGGCCCGGCGCGCGGAGGAGGAGCGGCAGCGGCTGCTCGCCGAGGAGAAGGCGCGCGCCGAGGAGGAGGCTCGCCGCAAGGCCGAGGAGGAGCGGCGCCGCAGGCAGGCCGAGGAGGAGGCCCGGATCCGCGCCGAGGAGGAGGCCCGGCAGGCCAGGCTGCGTGCCGAGGAGGAGACCCGGCGCCTGGAGGCGCAGCGCAAGGCCGAGGAGGCGTTGCTGCGCGCCGAGGAGGCCCGCCGGCAGGCCGCCGAGGCCGCGGCGGCTGCCGACGCGGCGGCCCGCAGGCCCAGTACGCCCCGGCCGTCGGCACCGGGCGTGGTCCCCGACGCCGCCACGGTCGCCACGCCGGTCGTCGCGCCGGACACGCCCCGGGGCGTCGAGGAGACCGTCCCGACGCCGGTGGTGTCGCCGGACGAGCAGGCGCCGGACGCACCGGCACCGGGCGCGGCGGAGCGCGGCACGGACGGGCCGGGCACGGACACGCGGGGGACGGACACGCGGGGCACGGACGAGACGACGGTGCTGCGGCCGGTGCGCGAGGAGCGCGGCGGGCGGGGGCGCCAGCCGGACTCCGAGGTGACCACCGAGCTGCCGCAGCCGCAGGTGCCTCCGGGCGCGGCGGACGAGACGGCCGTACTGCCGCAGGTGCCTCCGGGCGCGGCGGACGAGACGGCCGTGCTGCCTCCGGTCTCGGCGGAGCGTACGGCCGGGGCGCCGCAGGCTCCGGGTGCGGCCGACGAGACCGCCGTGCTGCCGCCCGTACGGGGTGACGATCCGGTGGACCGGGTGCCGCCCGGCTTCTTCCGGGACGAGCGGCCCGCCGCGGGCCCCGACGGATCCGAACCGCGCACGCGTGAGATGCCCCAGGTCGACGCCGACGGCACGCCCCGCCGCCGGCCGCGCTCCGACTGGGCCGAGGAGACCCCGCTGGACGACCTGCCGACGCTGGCCGACGAACTGCTGGGGTCGTACGACGAGCCGGAGTACGGCGACCAGGGCGACGGTGAGGAGCAGCAGGGCCGCAGGGGACGCGGCCGGGGCCGGCGCGGCTGACCGGCACGCGCCTTTCCGGCGGCCGTCCTGGACAGCCGCTTCGGACGGCCGTTCCGGACAGCCGCTTTGGACCGTTGTTCCGGACAGTCGCTTCGCACAGCGTTCCGGACGGCCGTTCCGGACAGTCGCTTCGGACAGCCGTTGCGGACAATCGCTTCGGACGGGGGCGCCCGCGGGCATCGGCGAGAGGCCGCCGCTCGGGGGCGCCCCCCTTTTTTCCGGTGAGGCATCCCTTCTGAGGGGTCGGGTCCTGCGAGAGCCCTCTTGCCGGTAGCCGCGCCGGTGGGGACTTCCCCGAGGTGCCCTTGCGAGCGAGGCCTCCTGCAAGGACCGTCTCGCCCGTGACGCTCACCGCGAGATCCCTTGCCGGTGAGCCTCCGTGCCCCTTGCCGGTGAGCTTTGTGAGGCTCCGTTTCAGTGGGGCCTCCGTGACGCCACCTGCCCGTGAGGCCCTCGTGTCGCGGAGGTGTCGCCGTCGGTGAGCCTCGTTGCCGCCGGGGCCTCGTCGTCCGCGGCATTCGTTGTCAGTGGCCACCCGCACAATGGATGGCGGTACGTGGAGTGTGACGGAAGGGCGGCGTGACCCATGACCGTGTGGGACGACCTCGTCGGACAGGAGAAGGTGAGCGCGGTGCTCGACGCCGCCGCGCGGGACGCCGACGCCCTCGTCACGGCCGCCGCAGCCCAGGAGCCACCGCCCGAGGCGTCGAAGATGACCCATGCCTGGCTGTTCACGGGCCCGCCCGGTGCGGGCCGGAACCAGGCGGCGCGGGCCTTCGCCGCGGCCCTTCAGTGCGTGAGCCCGGACCGCGCCCTCGGCGGCTCCCCCGGCTGCGGCTTCTGCGACGGCTGCCACACCGCGCTGCTCGGCACCCACGCGGACGTCACGACGGTCGCCGCGGTCGGCTCCGAGATCCTGGTCAAGGACATGCGGGACACGGTCCGCAAGTCGTTCACCGCCCCGGCGAACGGCCGCTGGCAGATCATCCTGGTCGAGGACGCCGAGCGGCTGAACGAGAAGTCGGCCAACGCCGTCCTCAAGGCCGTCGAGGAGCCCGCCCCCCGCACGGTGTGGCTGCTGTGCGCCCCCTCCGTCGAGGACGTCCTGCCGACCATCCGCTCCCGCTGCCGCCACCTGACCCTGCGCACGCCGTCCGTCGAGGCGGTCGCCGACATGCTCGTACGGCGCGACGGCATCGAGCCCGAGGCCGCCGCGTACGCCGCCCGCGCCACCCAGGGCCACGTCGACCGGGCCCGCCGCCTGGCCACCGACCCGGCGGCCCGCGAGCGCCGCGCCACCGTGCTGAAGCTGCCGCTGCGGCTGGACGAGGTCGGCGCCTGCCTCAAGGCCGCCCAGGAACTCGTCGACGCGGCGGCGGAGGACGCCAAACAGCTCGCCGAGGAGATGGACGGCAAGGAGACCGAGGAGCTGAAGGCGGCCCTCGGCGCCGCCCAGGGCGGCCGGCTGCCGCGCGGCACCGCGGGGGTGATGAAGGACCTGGAGGACATGCAGAAGCGCCGTAGAACCCGCACGCAGCGCGACAGTCTGGACGTCGCCCTCGGCGACCTCATCGCCTTCTACCGCGACGTCCTCGCCCTCCAGCTCGGCACGCGCGTGGCGATCGCCAACGCCGACGCGGGGGAGGCCCTGGAGCGGCTGGCCCGCGGCAGCGCCCCCGAGTCCACACTCCGCCGCATCGAGGCGATCTCCGCCTGCCGCGAGGCCCTGGACCGCAATGTGGCCCCGCTGCTGGCGGTGGAGGCGATGACGATGGCGCTGCGGGCCGGCTGAGAACAGCGACGGCCTCGGACCCGTATGACCCGTGCGGCGACCGGCCGAGGAGGAGGGCCCGTGAGGCAAGGAGCGAGAAGGAAGAGCCCGTGACGAGACGGGCCGGCCTCGTCGAGACCCGTGAGGGCGACGGGTCGAGCCGGCCGGGGACGCTGCCGTGTCCCTCGTAGGAGGCACCCATGTCCACGCACCGCACTCGATCCTTCGCGCAGCGTTACTCTCGCCTGATGCACACCAGGCCAGCTCCCCGCTCCCGCCCGACCCGGGTCCCCCGCGCCCGGACGACGGGCCGTCTCACGGCCACCCTCCTCACCGCCACCGCCCTGCTCGTGTCCGCCTGCTCCTCCGGCACCTCGACCACATCGGCCGGCGGGACCGTGGAGGCGGCGCTCGCCGCGCTGCCGCGTTCGACGCCGTCGGCACTCGCGTCGTACTACGACCAGCAGCTGCGCTGGCGCGACTGCGGTGTCCCCGGATTCCAGTGCGCGACGATGAAGGCCCCGCTGGACTACGCGAAGCCCGACGCGGGCGCCGTCCGGCTCGCCGTCGCCCGCAAGAAGGCCACCGGCAAGAGCAGGCCGCTCGGCTCGCTGCTGGTCAACCCCGGTGGCCCGGGCGGTTCGGCCGTCGGGTACCTCCAGGACTACGCGGGCCTCGGCTACCCGGCACAGGTCCGCGCCCGCTACGACATGGTGGCGATGGACCCACGGGGTGTCGCCCGCAGCGAGCCCGTCGAATGCCTCGACGGACGGCAGATGGACACGTACACGCAGACGGACCTGACGCCCGACGACCGCCAGGAGCGGAACGCGGTGGTCGCGGCGCAGCGGAAGTTCGCGGAGAGCTGCGGGGCCCACTCGGCGCGACTGCTGCGGCACGTCTCCACCGTGGAGGCGGCACGGGACATGGACATCCTCCGGGCGGTGCTCGGGGACCGGAAGCTGAACTACGTCGGAGCGTCGTACGGCACGCTCCTCGGGGCGACGTACGCCGGGCTGTTCCCCGAACGGGTCGGCCGGATGGTGCTGGACGGAGCGATGGACCCGTCCCTGGACGCCCGCAGGCTGAACCAGGACCAGACGGCGGGCTTCGAGACGGCGTTCCGGGCGTTCGCGGAGGACTGCGTCCGGCACACCGACTGCCCGCTCGGCGGGAAGGGCACGACGCCCGCACAGGTCGGCGACCACTTGCAGGCGTTCTTCCGCAAGCTGGACGCCCACCCCGTCCCGGCGGGCGACGCGAGCGGCCGCAAGCTCGGGGAGGCGCTGGCCACCAACGGGGTGATCGCGTCGATGTACGACGAGGGGTCCTGGGAGGCGCTGCGTGAGGCGCTGACCTCGGCGATGAAGGAGCACGACGGCTCCGGCCTGCTGTCCCTCTCCGACAGCTACTACGAGCGGGACGCGAGCGGCCACTACAGCAACCTGATGATGGCCAACGCCGCGGTGAACTGCCTGGACCTGCCGCCCGCCTTCAACGGCGCCGAAGCGGTCGAAAAGGGCCTGCCCGCGTTCGAGAAGGCGTCCCCGGTCTTCGGCTCCGGGCTGGCCTGGGCGTCGCTGAACTGCGCGTTCTGGCCGGTACGGGCCACAGGTGAGCCGCACCGCATCGAGGCGAAGGGGGCGGCGCCGATCGTGGTGGTCGGCACGGTCCGCGACCCGGCGACGCCGTACCGCTGGGCCCGGTCGCTGGCCGGCCAGCTCTCCTCGGCCCGCCTGCTGACCTACGACGGCGACGGGCACACGGCGTACGGCCGGGGCAGCGCCTGCATCGACACCGCGATCGACACCTACCTCCTCCGGGGCACCCCGCCGACCGCCGGAAAACGCTGCTCATAGCCCCTGCCACCCACCCCGGGGCCGCCCGCTCCGGGGTGGGTACGAAGCACCCCGGGAAACTGTGTAGACTTACCGACGTTGCTGATCGCACCATGGTGCGGACAGCGCGCCGCTTTAGCTCAGATGGCCAGAGCAACGCACTCGTAATGCGTAGGTCTCGGGTTCGAATCCCGAAAGCGGCTCCACTGAAACCCCGCGTCGGTCCCTTCCGGCGTGGGGTTTTCTCGTGCGGGGCACACGGCGGCGGATGCGGGCGCGGGCCGCGCGGCCGTCCGTCCGTGGTGTCGGCAAGGCTGGAGCGTGCCCGGTCGCCTCGGCGACGCCGGGACGGTCCCGGCCGCGGGCCGTGTCGCCGCTCGTTCCTCCACCGTCCGCTACCGCCCGCCCGGTCCCGGTGGTCCCTTCGGATGCCGGGAGCGCGGTGTGGAGGGGCGGCGGAGGCGGGCCGCGAGGAGGGCGATGTCGTCCTCGCACATGCCGTGGGTCAGCCGGCTCAGCAGGGTGTCCAGCAGGTGATCCAGCGAGTCGTCGGCCGACAGGCCCATCTCGCTGAGCGCGCGCACCGAGTCGTCGATGTCCACGCCCCGCTGCTCCACCAGGCCGTCCGTGTAGAGCAGCAGCACGGAGCCCGGCTCGAATGCGAACGTTGTCATCTCGTACTCGCCGAGTTCCGTGCCGATCGGGGGGCCTGCCGGCAGGTGCATCAGGCCGGTGCTGCCGTTGGGCCGGATGACGAGGGGCGGCAGGTGCCCGGCCGTGGCCGCCGTGCAGGTCCCGGCCTCGGGGTCCATCAGGACCAGCAGGCAGGTGGCGACCCGGTCGAGGCCGATGCGTGCCGCCCTGCGGTCCGCCTCGGAGAGCATGGCGTCCACGGGCAGCCCGGCGGCGGCGACCGTGCGCAGGACGGAGCGGTACTGGCTCATGGCCACGGCGGCCTGGAAGCCGTGGCCCATCACGTCGCCCATGACCAGCAGCGTGCGGCAGTCCGGGAGCGCGATGGAGTCGTACCAGTCGCCGCCGACGAGGGCGCTGCGGCCGGACGGCAGGTAGCGGGTGGCCACCTCGACGGTGGGGTGCGGGCTGTCGGGCTCGGACAGCAGGGCGCGCTGGAGTTCCAGCGTCATCGTGTGCTCATGGCTGTACCGGTGGGCGCTGTCGATGGAGACGGCCGCCCGCGCGGCGACGCCCTGCGCGGTCAGGATGTCGTCGTTGCTGAAGGAGGGAGACGCCCCCATCCGCATGAGGAGGACGACGCCGACGCTGCGGCCGGCCGTGGGCAGGGGGACGATGAGCACCGAGTGGACCCCGGCCGCCCGGTAGATCCTCAGCCGGTCGGGATCCGCGACGACCTTCTCGAACAACTCGTCGGAGGTCAGGTTGCCCAGCCACGGCCGTCCGCTGTCGATGCAGCGCCGGGGGGCCGAGCCGCGCGGGAGATCGATGTACGGCTTCGGCCCGCCGAGCTCGCTCAGGTGCCGTTGCAGTTCCGCCGGCACCGTCAGCTCCATCTTGCGCAGGCGCAGCATGCCGGGCGGCGGCGGGGGCACACCGAAGAACTCCTCCTCCACGATCCCGACCGCGGCGATGTCGGCGAGGGAGGGGGCGAGGAAGTGCGCCAGCTCGGCGCAGGTGGCCTCCACGTCGAGGGTCGTGCCGACCCGGGTGGTCGCGGCGTCCAGGAGGGCGAGCCGCTGGTGGGCGTTCTCCAGGTCGTCCAGGTACTGGCGCAGGTTGCTGACCTCGACGGCGATCCCGCACACGCCGACCACCTGACCCTGCACCTCCAGCCGGTGGAAGACGGCGCGCCAGAGCCGTCGCCCCACGGGTGAGGGGACGCGCGTGGTCCCGGACAGGGTGACCTCCCGGGGCCGGCCGTCGGCGAGCACCTCGATCAGCACGTCGTCCGGTCTCTGCACGTCGGGCAGCACCTCGGCGAGCGTCCGGCCGAGGAACGTGGTGGCCGGTACCCCAGTGACCCGGGACCAGGCCGGATTGACGTAGAGGTGGCGCAGATGACGGTCCAGGATGATCACGGGGGCGGAGGTGCCTTCGATGATCCCGCGCAGGAATCCGCACTCACAGACCGACTGGACGCCGTCGACCAGCCGGAGGAACGGGTCGGCTCCCATGGTTCTCGGCACGTGGGCGGCCTGGGCCGGGGGAAAGAGCCACGGCGGCGGGAGTTGTTCAGCGTTCACCGTCTTCTCCAGCGGTCCGGGCAGGTCGGCCCCTCTCCCATCGTGTGGGGGCGGCGAATCCGTCGCATCTTGGCCGCCATGCCGGTTGCGCCTTCAACAAGCTCGGGGGGAGGGGGACCGGGAAACGTGGTCATAAAACCGGATCAAAGACGCGGCAAAGTGAATCCGCGTCAGGTGAACCCACGGCCCTGAGGCAACATCTTGGTGAACGGCGGGCAGCGCGCGATCGGGCGGCGCTGCCGCCGTCGGCCGGATGGGAAGAGGGACATGGTGGAGCCGAGGATCGCCGTCGCCGTGGTGACGATGGGCAACCGGCCCGCCGAGGTCGACGCCCTGCTGGAGTCCGTGGCCAAGCAGGATCTCGCCCCCGCCCGCATCGTGATCGTCGGCAACGGCTGCCGACTGCCCGAGTTCGCCCGCCGGCTCTCCCTGCCCGGTGAGGTCACCACCATCGACGTCGAGGAGAACCTCGGCTGCCCCGGTGGCCGGAACGTCGCCCTGGCCCGGCTGCGGGCATTCGGTGACGTCGACGTCGTCGTGGAACTGGACGACGACGGGCTGCTCGTCGACCCCGACGTGCTGCGCCGGGTGCG
The DNA here is from genome assembly GCF_016741855.1 of Streptomyces musisoli. Lineage (GTDB taxonomy): Bacteria > Actinomycetota > Actinomycetes > Streptomycetales > Streptomycetaceae > Streptomyces > Streptomyces musisoli. Next base: position 300,222 of record NZ_JAERRH010000007.1, read on the forward strand.
CGACCTGTACGCCGCCGATCCCCGCCTCGGCATCGTCGGCTTCCGCATCGCCGACGAGCACGGCCGGACCCAGCAGCGGCACGTGCCCCGGGTGGGCAAGTCCGACCCGATGCGCGGCGGTTACGTCACCGGATTCCTCGGCGGCGGACACGCCCTGCGGACGGCGATGCTGGCCGAGACCGGGGACTGGCCCGCCGAGTTCTTCTTCGCGCACGAGGAGACCGACCTCGCCTGGCGGGCCCTCGACGCCGGCTGGAAGATCCTGTACGCCCCCGAGCTGCTCCTCCAGCACCCCTGGACCTCGCCGGCCCGGCACGCCATCTACTACCGGGTCAACGCCCGCAACCGCGTCTGGCTGGTCCGGCGCCGGCTGCCGCTGCCGCTGGTCCCGGTGCACCTCGGTGTGTGGACGCTCCTCACCCTCCTCCGCACCCGTTCCGTGGCCGGGCTCAAGGCGTGGTTCGGCGGCTTCGCCGAGGGGTTGCGGGAGCCGGCCGGCGAGCGGCGGCCGATGCGCTGGCGGACGGTGTGGCGGCTCACCCGGCTGGGACGTCCGCCGGTGATCTGAGCGGGATGCGAGGCCGGCGCCAGGATGCGAGGCCGGGCGCGACCAGGGTCGGGGACCGGCGCCGGGACGCGAAAAAACGGGACGGGGCCCCGGTCGTTCACCTCCGCCGGCCGGGGCCCTTGTCGTCCCCGGATCTGGCCTGCGGCGACACTCCCCCGAGTTACGCGACATACGCGCGCGCCGTCGGGCCGGATCCGATGGAATGATCACATCAGGATTCGCCAACGGATCGCTAACATGTGGCCAACGGTTCGTCGGTGGGGCGTGAGCCCGATGGCTGGAAATCGTTCAGCAGGGACGACAACAGCCCATCGGAGTAGCGGATTCCGGTGCCGGACCGGCAGGCGGAAGGTGGCGGGAAACCGTTGTGTACAGGGCGGGATTCCGCCAGGCGGCGGCGGGCACACGCCCGCCACGGAGCGCGGTCGGCGCTGATCGCGTGGGAAGGCTGTGGAGCGGCGTGATGCGGCGGTGCGAGCTGCGCTTCGGACTGCTGGGACCGCCGGTCCTCTACGACCGGCCGCCGTACGGACTCTCGTACGAAACCCCGTCCAGGACCGCAGGCGACCCGGCATCCGGGACCTTTGGCGACATGGCCGTCGGGCCCTCCGGCGACCCGGCGGCCGGTGTTCTCGGTGACACGGCTGCAGGGCCCTTCGGCGACCCGGCACCCGGACCGTCCGGTGACCCGGCACCCGGGGTCTCCAGCGACCCGGCACCCGGCGTCTCCGGCGACCCGGCCCCCGGGCTCTTCGGTGACAAGGCGCCCGGTTCCTCCGGTGACACGGTTTCAGGTTCCCTCGGCGGCACCGCGCGTGGCGCCCACGGTGGCACCTCTCCCGGTTCCCCCTCCCCGGGAGGCGCCGGCGCGCACTCCCCGGCGGCCCCGGGCGTTACCGCGCACGACGGTTCCGGCGCCGTCCCGCCGGGGACGTCCGGTGCCCGCTCTCCCGGCCGCTCCGCCGAGTGGGCCGGCGACGACGGCGCCGACAACTGCGTCCGCGCCATCGGCAGTCCCAAGGTCCGCGCCCTGCTCGCCGCGCTGCTGCTGGAGTCCGGCCGGGTCGTGTCCGTCGAGTCGCTGAAGGACGCGCTGTGGGGCGGCGCGCCGCCCGTCTCCGCGCAGGCCTCCCTGCACAACCACGTCACCCGGCTGCGCCGGCTCCTGGACGACCCCGAGCGCCTGAGGGCCGTACCACCGGGCTACGTGCTGCGGGTCGACCACGGTGAGCTGGACGTGCACGTCTTCGACGCCCGGGTCGCCGACGCGCGGGCCGCGCACGCCCGGCGGGACTGGGCGGGCGTGGTGCGGTCGTGCGCCGCCGCGCTGGCGCTGTGGCGCGGCACCCCGCTCAGCGGGCTCCCCGCCGACATCGGCGGCTACGCCCTCGTGCAGCGCCTGGAGCAGGCCCGGCTGTTTCTGCTGGAGTGGCGTTACGACGCCGAACTCGCCCTCGGCGGCGCCCGCCTGGCCGCCCTGGTCCCCGAGCTGTCGGCCCTGATCGCCGAGTATCCGCTGCGCGAGGCGTACCACCGTCAGCTGATGCTCGCCCTGCACCGCACCGGCCGCCGGGCCGAGGCCCTCGCCGTCCACCGTGACCTGCGTGCCCGCCTGGTGGAGGAACTCGGCATCGAACCCGGCGCGGCGGTCCGCGCGGCGCACGTCGAGGTGCTGCGGGGGAGCGGCGGGGGACAGCGGCGGGGCGAGACGCACGGTGTTCCGTGGCCGGCGGGCCGGAACGGTCGGCCGCTGCGGGAGGGCGGGTCGCCCGCCGGCGCCGTCGGGGATGCCTCGTCCCCGGTGGCCTCCGAAGGGTCCGCGTCCGCTACGGCTCCGACGGCCTCCGCGGATTCCGCGGCCCCGGCGTCCCCCGCGCTGTCCGACTCCCCGCAGGACGGTGCCGCCGCGGCCCCGCGGCCGGCCCCGCGCCCCGCCCAGTTGCCGGCCCCGCCTGCCCATTTCACCGGCCGGGCCGACGTGTGCGGCGAGCTGGCCCGGGCGCTGACCGAGCCGCCCGCCCCGGCCCCCGCCGTCGCGGTGATCAGCGGCATGGCCGGCGTCGGCAAGAGCGCCCTGGCCCTGCATGTCGCCCATGACCTGCGGGAACGCTTCATCGACGGCCAGCTCTACGTCAACCTGCACGGCGCCACCCCCGGCGTGACCCCGCTCACCGTCACACAGGCGCTCGCCGCGCTGCTGCGCGACCTCGGCGTCGACTCCCGCAGCATCCCGGAACACCCGGACGCTGCCTCCGCGTTGCTCCGCTCGCTGCTCGCGCCCGCCCGCATCCTGCTGGTGCTGGACGACGCGGCGAACGCGGCCCAGGTACGGCCCCTGCTGCCGGCCGGGCCCGGCTGCGCGGTGATCGTCACCAGCCGCTCGCCCCTCACCGCGCTCGACGGTGCCCGCCGCTTCCCGCTCTCCCCGCTGACCGGCGAGGACAGCGCGGCCCTGCTCCGTGCCGTGAGCGGACGCGCGGGACTGGACGCCGGTCACGCGCTGGTCGAGCTGACCGGCCGGCTCCCGCTGGCCCTGCGGGTGGTCGCCGCCCGGCTCGCCGCCCGCCGCGCGCTCACTCCGGACGTCCTGGCCGGCCAACTGGCCGCCACCGGGGGACGGCTGCACCACCTGGAGTACGACGACCTGAGCGTCCGCCGCTCCCTCGCCGTCGCCCACGACGCGCTCGCCGCCGCCGAGCGCGAGGCCGACCGGGATGCAGCCCTCGCGCTGTGCCGCATCGGCGCGCTCGACCTGCCGACGTACGGTGCCCCGCTGATCGCCCGCCTCACCGGCACCGACGAGCGGCGGGCCGAGGCCGCCCTGGACCGCCTGGTCGACGTCGCCCTGCTGGAGGAGACGGCGTTCGGCCGCTACGCACCCCACGACCTGGTCCGCGACTTCGCCCGGGAACTGGCGGACGCCGCCCCGAGGGCCTGTGCCGCATCCACGGCCGCCGACGGGCCTTCCGGCACCACCGGGACATCCACTGCCGCCGAGGCTTCCGGCAACCCGGGGACATCCGTGACCGCCGAGGTCTCCGGCACCACGGGGGCGCACGGCTCCGTCGTGCCCGCCGGCACGCCCACCCCCTCCGACCTCGTCGCCCTGCGCTGGTACGCCGCCGTCGCCGCGCGCATGCTCACGGCGGTGGTGGAGCCGGGGATCGACCAGGACGACCGGCGGCGGCCGACCGCCGCGCAGCCGGCCGGGCACGCGGCGGACGTGGCCGCCCTGGCGTCCTTCGAGTCGGCCGAGCAGGCCTTCGCCTGGGGCGAGGTCGAGCTGGAGAACGTCGTCGCCCTGGTGGAGCGGAACGCGGACACCGACGACCCGCGCGCGGCAGCCCACCTGTCGCTGCTCGCACGGCTGCTCTTCCCCTATGTGCAGCGCGGCGGCCGGGTCGCCGAGATGGAGGTGCTGGGGCAGGCCGCGCTCGGGGCGGCGCGCCGGCTCGGGGACGCGGCGGCCGAGGCGTACGCGCTGGGTGACCTCGCCGGACTGTACTTCCTGACGGGCCGGCAGAACGACGCCCTCGCCCTCACGGACGAGGCCCTGGAGATCTGGGTACGGCTGGGCACGGCCTCCAGGATCCGGCGCTGTCTGAACAACCGCGGGCTGCTGCTGGAGGGGCTCGGGCGGTTCGAGGAGTCGGGGGAGGCGCTGCGGCAGAGCCTCGCCTACTCGCGGTTGCTGAAGGATCCCTACGGCGAGGCCGTCACCCGCAGCCACCTCGGCAACCTCTACGAGCACACCGACCCGCGCGCCGCCATCGAGCAGCACCGGCGCTCGCTGGCGATCGGGGACCGGATCGGTGCGGTCATCGTGCGGCACTCGGCCCACTGCAACATCGGCTACGCCCATCTCACCCTCGGCGAACCGGAGGCGGCCGCCCGGCATTTCGAGGAGAGCCTGCGCATCCTCGGCGGCCACGGCGACTGGCACGGGGAGGCCCAGACCCGGCTCGGCCTGGTCCGCGCGCTGCGGCAGCTGGGGGAGACCGGGCGGGCGGCCGGCGAGTGCGTGGAGCTGCTGCGCCGCGCCGACGCCCGCGCCGACCGCTACATGGGCGGAAAGGCCCTGCACCAGCAAGGGTTCCTGCTGCGGGAGCAGGGGCGGCGGGCGGAGGCGTACGACGCCTGGCGCGCGGCACGGGCGGCGCTGGACGGCACGGACGAGCAGGCGGTGCTGGCGGAGCTGCGGGAGCTTCTCGAGGACTGACCCGGGCGTGCTGAACAGCTCACTTGGCGTCCGCGTAGCACTCCACCACCGCCGTCGTGAACGGGAACCGCACCGGGGTTTCGCCGAAGGTCAGCCGGCCGGCGAGGGCGGCGGCCTCGTCGATGGCCCGGACGACGGCGTCGGCCTCCTCGGCGGGGCAGTGCACGATCACCTCGTCGTGCTGGAAGAAGACCAGCTCGGCCCGCAGGTCCGCGCAGGCCCGGCGCAGCGCGGCGAGCAGCAGCAGGGCCCAGTCGGCGGCACTGCCCTGGACGACGAAGTTCCGCGCGAAGCGGCCTCGCGCGCGGGAGTTGGTGGAGGCGTACCCGGGGGCCCAGGCGGCCTGGCCGTCCGGCTCCGGCTCGCCGACCGGGATGCCCGCCTCCTCCGCCGCGTCCTCGCCCGCCCCGGCGGCCGGCGGGCAGGTGCGGCCCAGCCACGTGCGCACCAGCCGGCCCTCCTCGCCCGCGCGGGCCGCCTCGTCGACGTAGGCGACGGCCTTCGGGAAGCGGCGGCGGAGCGCGGCGAGGTTCTTCAGGCCGTCGCCGGAGGTCTGGCCGTAGACCGCGCCGAGCACCGCGATCTTGGCCTGGTCCCGGTCGCCGGAGAAGGCGCGGTCGGAGACGGACTGGTACAGGTCGCTCTCGCGGCCGGCCACCTCCATCAGGCCGGGGTCGCGGGAGATGGCGGCCAGCACGCGCGGCTCCATCTGGTCGGCGTCGGCCACCACCAGCCGCCAGCCGGGGTCGGCGACCACGGCCCGGCGGATCACCTTGGGGATCTGGAGGCCGCCCCCGCCGTTCGTCACCCAGCGACCGGTGACCGTGCCGCCGGCGAGGAACTCGGGGCGGAAGCGGCCGTCGCGCACCCAGTCCTGCAGCCAGGACCAGCCGTGCGCCACCCAGATGCGGTACAGCTTCTTGTACTCCAGCAGGGGTTCGACGGCCGGGTGGTCGACGGACCGGATCTCCCAGCGGCGGGTGGACTTCACCTTGATCCCGGCCTGCGCGAAGGCCTTGACCACGTCGGCGGGCAGGTCGGGGCGCACCCGGCGGCCGAAGGCGGCGGACACCTGGTCGGCCAGCTCGGCTAGGCGGCGCGGCTCGCCGCCGCCCGCGTACCGCTCGCCGAGCAGGGTGTGCAGCAGCTCGCGGTGGACCTCGGCGCTCCAGGGCAGACCCGCCTGGTTCATCTCGGCGGCCACCAGCATTCCGGCCGACTCGGCGGCGGTGAGCAGCCGCATCCGGTCGGGGTGGGCGGTCTTCTCGTGCCGCCGCAGCTGGTCGGCGTGGACCGCGAGCAGGTCCGGCAGGGGCAGCCGGGCGCCCGCGGGCTCGAACAGCGGGGACTGGGCGCCGGGTTCGGCCGCGCGCTGCGGCGGGTCGGGCGGGACGGGGCCGCCCCGGAGGCGGGCCAGGGCGGCGGCGGCCGAGCGCGGCTCGCCGTACCGGCCCTCGTGGCCCAGCAGGAGTGTCTCGGCGTCCTCGATGTCGTAGCACCGCTCCACTCGCACCCCCGTGGCGAGCAGACGCGGATAGACCTCGGCGGTCGACCGCCACACCCAGCGCGTCACCTCCGGGCGGCTCCGCACCGCCCCGGCGAGATCGCTCTCCCGCCGCACCGGCCCGGCGGGCAGCCCGTCCGGGCCGAGGGGGGCGACGTCCGCGCCTCCGTCCTCGGCCGGTGCGAGCGCCCACCGGTCGGTCATGGGTGCGAGTGTGGCAGGGGGGTCTGACAATGGGCCCGACCTGCGGCTCTACTCCTGCGCGCCGCCGGTGCCCGGCTTCCCTTCCAGCAGCAGCGCGAGCATTGCGGTCAGCTGCTGCTCGGTGGACTCCTTGGTGATGCCGAGGCCGTTGAGGACGCCCTGGCCGTGCTCGTGCTCCAGCAGGGCCAGCAGCAGGTGTTCCGTGCCGATGTAGTTGTGACCGAGCCGGAGGGCCTCGCGGAAGGTGAGTTCCAGGACCTTCTTGGCCTCGGGGCCGTAGGGGACGAGTTCGGGGACCTCGTCCGCGGCGGGCGGCAGGGCGGCGGTCGCGGCCTGGCGCACGGCGTCCAGGAGGACGCCCTGCGTGGTGATCGCCTTCGCGGCCAGTCCCTCGGGCTCGGCCAGCAGGCCGAGGACCAGGTGCTCGGGGCGGCCCTCGGTGTTGCGGGCGGCCACCGCCTCGTTGTGCGCGGCCATGACCACGTTCCGCGCGCGCGGGGTGTAGCGGCTGAAGCCCTGGCCGGGGTCGAGGTCGGCGGACTCCTTGGGCACGAACCGCTTCTGCGCCGCCTGCCGGGTCACGCCCATGCTCCGGCCGATGTCGGTCCAGGACGCGCCCGAGCGACGGGCCTGGTCGACGAAGTGCCCGATCAGGTGGTCGGCGACGTCACCGAGGTGGTCGGCGGCGATCACCGCGTCCTGGAGCTGGTCGAGGGGTTCGGGGTGGACCTTCTTGATGGCCTCGATGAGGTCGTCGAGGCGCACGGATGCCGTGATGTTCTGGTTGCTCGCCATAGTGTCAACCGTAGGTTGCCACCCCAGGGGTGTCAACCGATGGTTGACGCTGTCCTGGGGTGTCTCCTCCGGCCTGCTCGGGCGTGGCCGCCAGCCGGACCGCGAGCCTGTCCGGCCGGCTCCGCTACTCGCGGAGGGCCGCGGGCCTCCGTGCCCGGCCCGCTGTCCACAGGTTGTGGACGGGCGGCGCCCGCTGTCGGTGGTGCGTGGCACGATCGGCGGTGTGACCAGTACCGCCAGCACCGTCGAGCGGGCCTTCCGGGCGGCCATCTACGACGACACCGACACCGGCCTCGACACGGGTGCCTCCCTGCTCGCCGCCGACTCCGCCGCCGACGCCGAACTCGCACGGCGCGGCGAGGACCTCGTGGCGACGGCCTGGCGGCGCGGCTGGCAGCCCGCCGACGTCGTACGGCTGGTGCGGCGCGAGCTGGAGGACACGCACGTCCGGCTGGCCGCCGCGCTGATCCGGGCGCAGTCCGGGCAGGACCGCCCGCGCGGGCGCCGCTGGGCCGATCAGCTGGCGGCGCTGCCCGTCGCCCCCGAGCGCACCGCCGACCGCTTCTCGCACGCCACGGCCGTCCTGGAGCTGTACCGCCTGCTGCTCAGCCTGCCCGCGCTGGAGCCCCTGGAGGAGCCCCGCCGCGCATCCGGCCCGGCCGCCTCCCGCATGCTCACCCGTATCCGCGCGCTCCTCGCCAAGGCCGAGGCGACCGGCTATCCGGAGGAGGCGGAGGCGCTCAGCGCCAAGGCCCAGGAGCTGATGGCCCGGCACAGCGTCGACGAGGCGCTGCTCGCCGCCGAGGCACCCGCGCCGGACGCGCCCGGCGCCTGCCGCATCGGGGTCGAGCCGCCGTACGAACAGGCCAAGGCCGTCCTCCTGGACGCGGTGGCCACGGCGAACCACTGCCGGGCGGTGTGGAACGAACCGCTCGGCTTCTCCACGGTCGTCGGCTTCGAGACGGACCTGGAAGCGGTCGAGCTGCTCTACACCTCGCTGCTGGTGCAGGCCACGCACGCGATGACCAGGGCGGAGGCCGCCCAGCGGGCCGGCGGGCGCAAGCGGACCAAGACTTTCCGGCAGTCGTTCCTCGCGGCCTACGCCCACCGCGTCGGCGACCGGCTCGCGGCGGCCGCCGAGACCCAGGTGACCCAGGACCTGCTGCCGGTGCTGGCCACCCGCGCGACAGCCGTCACCGGCCGGCTGGAGCGCATGTTCCCCGAGACCACCACGACCCGGCTGCGCGGCGTCAGTGACGCGGCGGGCTGGACCGAGGGCGCACGCGCGGCGGACCGGGCCCAGGTCAGGGCGCGCCCGCGGCTCGAGTGAGGGTCAGTCGCCGACCTGCTGGAAGGCGCTGACGGAGGCGTCCGGTCCGCTCCCGTCGGCCTTGGCTGCGACCGGGCCGTACCTCCACGGGAAGCTCCGGCTGGTGTCCGAGCCGGGCAGGGTGATCCTCACGGTCTTCGCCGCCACCGCGTTCTCGTCGCCGTCCTTGCCGCGCACGTAGCTGATGGAGAAGCTCGCGGAGTCGCCCTTGGCGAGCTTCAGCGTCTGGGCCTTCGCCCCCTTGAGCACGGGCACCGTCTTCTCGGCGCCGCCGGCGCTCAGCGAGACACCCGGGAAGTGGTCCAGGGTGCAGGAGGCGCTCTGGTTGGTGATGCTGACCGGGATCTCTCCGCTGTCCCCGGCGGCCGGGGCCACGCTCGCCGATCCGATCTCCACGGAGACCCCGCCGATCTCGCAGGCCGAGCCGGCGCTGTCCCCGTTCTTTCCGCCACCGTCGTCGCAGGCGGTCAGCAGCAGGGCGGCGGCGAGGGCGGTGACGGTGAGCGGAATGACGCGCATGGGCAGTCCCTGTCCTGGTGGTGACGGTGCCCTTGCATCATGGCGCGTGCGCCCGGACCCCGCTCGCGCGCCCCTCCGGACGGCCACGCGCCCCGCTACCCCCGCGTCCGCCCCGAACTCACCGCGGCAGCGCCGTCGGCAGGCCCGACGGCAGCTTCCCGCCCTCCGCCTTGGTGTACGTCTCCTGACCGGTCTTGCCCGACCAGGTCACCTTCAGCGTCGTGCCGTCGACCGAGTCGACCGTGCCGGTGGTCCGGGTCTTGCTGCCGTCGGCGCAGGTCAGACGGATCATCTGCATGCCGTTCTCGGCTCCCGCGGTCCCGTTGCACATGGCCCCGCCGGTCTCGAAGCTGCCGGCCTGCTTCCCGTTGATCACCAGGGCCACGATCCTGCCGCCGGCGGTGGTGATCCAGCTGCCCTGGATGTCGGCGGACGCGCCGGTCACGGCCGGGGAGGACGTGCCGGCGGACGGGGCCGTGGACGTGCTCGGAGCGGACGGGGAACCGTCCTCGTCACCGGAGCCGCCGCTGCACGCCGTCAGCGCCAACACCCCCACCAGTCCCGCGGCCAGGGCCGCGCTCCGTATTCTCGCAGTCGCACACGTCACCGGAAGCCCCCAAGCGGTAGCGGTCGGCCGCCCGAGCCGGACGACCCGCAGCGCAAGTTACCAGCAGTCACCGGCAGGACCACCGGAAAGAGTGCCGGGAGAACCACCCGCCACGCGCCGGGAGAGCACCGAGAGGGCCGCGGGGCAAGCGCTGGAAGATCTGCCGGGCAAGCGCCGGAAGGCCCGCCGGACGAGTGCCGAACGAACCGTGCGGGAAGAGCGCGGGGCCCGCGCCGGTGCGGCAGTCGTCGGCGCGGGCCGACGAGAACGTCCGGGACACGGCTGCGTTGCCGCGTACTCCAGCAGCTGAAGAGCTATAGGTAGGCGTTTTCCTACGCTTGACGCGTAGGAAAACGCCTACCTATTATTCCGGCATGACCATCACGCACGCCTCGTTCGTCACGCTTCCCGTCTCCGACCAGGACCGCGCCCTGCGCTTCTACACCGGCGTCCTCGGTTTCCAGGTCACCGCCGACCGGGAGATGCCGCCGGGCCGCTGGCTCCAGGTCGCTCCCGAGGGCGCGCAGACGGTCTTCACCCTCTCCGGTCCGGGGATGGGCGGTTTCGAGCCCGGTTCCGCCCGGGGGATCATGTTGGTCACGACCGACGTCGACGCGGACTGTGCCCGGCTCACCGCGGCCGGCATCCAGGTGCAGGGACCGGACGAACTGCCCTGGGGGCGGATGGCCTCCTTCACGGACCCCGACGGCAACGGTCTGATGCTGCTGACGGAGAAGGAAGGCTTCTGACCGCTCCATGAACGGGACGGGTACCGCCGCCGAGGACCGCGTCTTCGCCGCGCTCGCCAACGCCACCCGCCGCGAGGTGCTGCGGCTGCTGCGCGAACGCGGGCCACAGGCCGTGCAGGCCCTGGCCGACCACTTCGACATGCGTCGCCCGAGCCTCTCGGAACATCTCAGGGTGCTCCGGGAGGCCGGCCTCGTCTCCGAGGAGCGCTCCGGACGGCAGCGGATCTACCGCCTCGAAGCGGCCCCCCTCGCCGACGTCCAGGACTGGCTCCATCCGTACGAGCGGTTCTGGCGCGACCGGCTGAAGGGCCTCGGCGATCTGCTCGACCGGATGCCCGACGATGACCAGCCATGAGACCGGCACCCGACGATGACGCGGACGACCTCACCACGATCCGCGTCGACCAGTTCTTCCCGCATCCGCCCGCCAAGGTCTGGCGCGCCCTGACCGACCCCGAACTGCTCGTGCGCTGGCAGATGCCCGGCGCGGAGGACTTCCGGCTGCGGGTCGGCCACCGGTACCGGATGACCTCCGTTCCCCGTCCCAACTCCCGCTTCTCCGGCGTCGTAGAGGTACGGGTGCTCGCCTACGACGCCGAGCGGATGCTGTCCCTCCGCTGGACGGACGCCGATCCCGCCAATCCCGCGGACTGGACCATCACCTGGACCCTGGAACATGAAGGGCGCGGTACGCGTCTCTTCCTAGTGCACGAGGGATTCGATCCGGACGACCCGGCTCAGATGATGGCGCGCACGATCATGGGCGGGGGTTGGCGGGGGCATGTCCTGCCTGCTCTGGGGCAGGCGCTGGAGCGGCTCGGGTAAAGGGCACGTCAAAGCTGTAACCGCAGGGCCACCCCTCGTGCACGTGCATTTGCTCATGCACCTGCACGTGAAGAGAGCTATGATCCGGGTCAGTTGACTACAGCATCTATGGCCTCACCAGCCAGTGCACCAGCGGGGAGCGACCTGTGGACCGCGACGTTGACAGCGTGTACGGGGGGTACGACGTGTACAACGGCATGGCTGCCACGCAGCTGGACGGAGTGGCCTGGCAGAAGAGCAGGCACAGCAACTCGCAGGGTTCCTGCGTGGAGTTCGCGCGGCTGCCGGGCGGCGATGTCGCCGTACGCAACTCGCGCTTCCCGGACGGCCCGGCGCTCGTGTACACGAGGGCGGAGATAGAGGCCATGCTCCTCGGCGTGAAGGACGGCGAGTTCGACCACCTGATCGTGAGCTGACCGCCGGCGCCGGCCGCCGGACGGTGGCAACGATGTCGGGCGGGCGCTCCGGCGGAGGGCTCGGGTCCGCGACGGGTGTACGCGCGTAGACACCGCGCGCGCCCGTCGGTGCGGTGCCCTCTCAGCCGGCCGTCTTGAGCCTGAACAGGGCCCAGACCACCTTGCCCTCGAGCGCCCCCGCCAGCGGGTGCCAGCCCCAGCTGTCGGCGAAGGAGTCGACCAGGAACAGACCGCGGCCCGACTCGGCGGAGAAATCGTCGGAGTCCCGCGGGACCGGGGTCTCGTGGCTCGGGTCGCGCACCGCGCACACCAGCCGTTCGGTCCAGCGCATCAGGTGCAGCCGCACCGACGGGTGGTGCTCGTCGGCGCGGCACGGGTCGGCCGGCACGGCGTGGCGCAGGGCGTTGGTGACGAGTTCGGAGACGACGAGGCATATGTCGTCGAAGCGGTCTCCGACGTCCCACTTGTCCAGGGTGTCCCGGGTGAAGCGCCGGGCCTCGCGCACGGCTTCGTAACGAGCGGGGAGCGCACAGGAGGCGGCGTCGGACACGGCCGCGGGATCCAGCGGCGGAAGGCCCTGCCGTAACGGCTTGAGCATGGTCGATCCATTCGTCCCCATGCGAGGCACTCCCGGGAATTCGCGGTCGTTGCGATGCAGCGGTGGCGCGGCTCCCATGGTTTCGGATGCGTAGAGCAGATGCAAGGGCAGATGCACGTGCACGAGACCGAAATGGCACTGCCCGTACCGCTTCTTGGCCATTTTTTCTGCCATCTTCACGGCCGTTCCCGCCAGAGGTCCGGACCTCTTCCCGGTCCGGACCCCGCAGAAACGGCCGAGGTCTTTCCGTTTCCGTAACCGGACGAGTACTGCTCGAAGTGTTTTAGTGGCAGACTTCGGCCCCTGAAGACGGTTGGGGAGGCTGGCGAACGTGAGCGCGGGAGAGCCCGGATCGGTGGTGCGGCGGATGCTGCTCGGCTCGCAACTCAGGCGACTGCGGGAAGCGCGGGGCATCACGCGCGAGGCGGCGGGCTACTCGATCCGCGCCTCCGAGTCGAAGATCAGCCGGATGGAGCTGGGCCGGGTGAGCTTCAAGACCAGAGACGTGGAAGACCTGCTGACGCTGTACGGCATCACCGACGAGGCGGAGCGCGAGTCGCTGCTCTCCCTCGCCCGGGAGGCCAACGTCGCGGGCTGGTGGCACAGCTACACCGACGTCCTGCCCAGCTGGTTCCCCACCTACGTGGGCCTGGAGGGCGCCGCGTCGCTGATCCGCGCCTACGAGGTGCAGTTCGTGCACGGCCTGCTCCAGACCGAGGAGTACGCCCGCGCGGTGGTCCGGCGCGGCATGCAGGGCGCGAGCGTCGCCGACGTCGAACGCCGGGTCGCCCTGCGCCTGGAGCGGCAGAAGTACCTCCTCTCCGACAACGCCCCCGAGTTCCACATCGTCCTGGACGAGGCCGCGCTGCGCCGCCCCTACGGGGACCGCGAGGTGATGCGCGGCCAGCTCCAGCACCTGATCGACATCTCCGAGCGGCCCAACGTACGGCTCCAGGTCATGCCGTTCGGCTTCGGTGGGCACTCCGGCGAGAGCGGCGCCTTCACCATCCTCAGCTTCCCCGAGTCCGACCTGTCCGACGTGGTCTACCTGGAGCAGCTGACCAGCGCCCTCTACCTGGACAAGCGCGAGGACGTCGCCCAGTACGAGCAGGCGCTCAAGGAACTTCAGCAGGACAGCCCCGGCCCGGACGAGAGCCGGGACCTGCTCCGCGGCCTCCTCCAGCTCTCCTGACCGGCTTCACTGCTCAACTCCCTTCTGTCGCAAGTACCATGACGTCCGATCAGACCTGGCGTAGATCCGGCGTCCGCTAGCGATTGAGGGATGACATGGCGTCCAGCTTCACCGACCTGGCCCAGCAGTACATCGACGGCGAGTGGCGCCCGGGCACGGGCTCCTGGGACGTCATCGACTTCAACCCCTACAACGACGAGAAACTGGCCGCGATCACGGTGGCCACGGCCGACGAGGTGGACGCGGCCTACCAGGCCGCCGCCCGTGCCCAGAAGAAGTGGGGTGAGACCAACCCCTACACCCGGCGCGCGGTCTTCGAGCGGGCACTGCGGTGGATAGAGGACCACGAGCAGGAGATAGCCGACCTGATCATCGCGGAACTGGGCGGCACGCGCGTGAAGGCCGGTTTCGAACTGCACCTCGCCAAGGAGTTCCTGCGCGAGTCGATCCACCTCGCGCTGCGCCCCGAGGGCAAGATCCTGCCCTCCCCGGCCGAGGGCAAGGAGAACCGCGTCTACCGCGTCCCGGTCGGTGTCGTGGGCGTGATCAGCCCCTTCAACTTTCCCTTCCTGCTGTCCCTGAAGTCGGTCGCCCCGGCCCTCGCGCTGGGCAACGGCGTGGTCCTCAAGCCGCACCAGAACACCCCGATCGCCGGCGGCACCCTGCTCGCGAAGATCTTCGAGGAGTCGGGGCTGCCCGGCGGCCTGCTCAACGTGGTCGTCACCGACATCGCCGAGATCGGCGACGCGTTCATCGAGCACCCGATCCCCAAGGTCATCTCCTTCACCGGTTCCGACAAGATCGGCCGGCACGTCGCCACCGTGTGCGCCAGGCACTTCAAGCGCTCGGTTCTCGAACTGGGCGGCAACAGCGCGCTGGTGGTGCTCGACGACGCCGACATCGACTACGCGGTGGACGCGGCGGTCTTCAGCCGGTTCGTGCACCAGGGCCAGGTCTGCATGGCCGCCAACCGGGTCCTGGTGGACCGCTTGGTCGCCGAGGAGTTCACCGAGAAGTTCGTCGCCAAGGTCCGCACCCTCAAGGTGGGCGACCCGCGTGACCCGCAGACCGTGATCGGCCCGGTGATCAACTCCGCGCAGGCCGGCGCGATCTCCGGCACCGTCGAGCAGGCGCTCGCCGAGGGCGCCACCGCCCTGGTGCACGGCGCCACGACCAACAACCTGGTCGAGCCCAGCGTGCTCACCGGCGTCCCCGCCGACTCCGCGCTGCTCCGGCAGGAGGTCTTCGGACCGGTCGTCTTCCTCGTCCCCTTCGACGGCGAGGAGGAGGCGGTCCGGATCGTCAACGGCACCCCGTACGGCCTCAGCGGCGCCGTGCACACGGGGGACATCGAGCGGGGCGTGGCCTTCGCCAAGCGGATCGACACCGGCATGTTCCACGTGAACGACGGCACCGTCCACGACGAGCCGATCGTGCCCTTCGGCGGCGAGAAGCACTCCGGCCTCGGCCGCCTCAACGGCGAGACGACGCTGGAGGCGTTCACGACGGTCAAGTGGATCTCCGTGCAGCACGGCCGCAGCGCGTTCCCGTTCTAGACGGGAACATTCCGCGGGCCACGGGCCAATGAGGACAGTTCCTGACCTCATTGGCCCGTAGCTTCTTCCATGTCGGGGAAACGGTCCCGGCGAACCGGTCGAAAGGCGGCACGCCATGGTCATGCACGTTCCGGCAGAGGCGAGGGGCGACGAGCGGGGAGCGCTGCTCGCGTTCATCGAGGAACAGCGCGGCGGGATCCGCCGGGCGCTGCTCGGGCTGACCGAGGAGCAGGCCCGTACCCGCCCCAGCGCCAGCGAGCTGTCCCTGGGCGGCCTGCTCAAGCACGTCGCCGAGGTCGAGCAGAGCTGGGTCGCCCGGGCCAGGCAGGAGCCGCCCGCGGTGCAGCGCGACGAGTCGAACTGGCAGGAGACCTTCCAGCTGGTCGGCGACGAGACGGTCGCCTCGCAGCTGGCGTACTGGCGGGAGGTGGCCGCCGACACGGAGAAGCTCGTCCGCTCCGCGCCCAGCCTGGACGACACCTTCCCGCTGCCGCCCGACCCCTGGTTCCCGCCGGAGGGCCGCGTCTCCCTGCGCTGGCTGTGTCTGCACCTGATCCGGGAGACCGCCCGGCACGCCGGCCACGCCGACATCATCCGCGAGTCGCTGGACGGGAAGACCGCCTTCGAGCTGGTCGCCCAGGAGCAGGGCACCTCCTGGGGCTGATCGCGGGGCCCTAACCTGGATCCCATGTCAGCGATCCGTCTCCTGGTGCTGGGCGCGGTCCGCCAGCACGGGCGGGCCCACGGCTACCAGGTGCGGAGCGACCTGGAGTACTGGGGCGCGCACGAGTGGTCAAACGCCAAGCCGGGCTCGATCTACCACGCCCTGAAGCAGATGGCCAAGCAAGGGCTGCTGCACGCGCACGAGATCGCGCCCTCCACGGCCGGCGGGCCGCCGCGCACCGAGTACGAACTCACCGGCAAGGGCGTCGAGGAGTACTTCACCCTGCTGCGTGACGCGCTCGTCTCGTACGACCAGCGCGGTGACATGAAGACGGCGGCCATCGGCTTCATGGTCGACCTGCCGCGGGCGGAGGCGGTGGCGCTGCTGAAGGAGCGGATCCGCAGGATCGAGGCGTGGCGGTCCGCGGTCACCGAGCACTACGTGCCGGAGGGCGGCCCCGGACAGCTCGGCCACATCGGCGAGATCATGAACATGTGGGTCCACACGGCCGACTCCGAGGCCGATTGGACCCACGGTCTCGTCGACCGCGTGGAGAACGGCGCCTACACCTTCGCGGGCGAGGGCGAGCCCTTCGTCGGCGTGCTCGCCGAGGGCCGGGAGAACCCGTACGCGACGGGGGAGCGGCACCCGGAGGACGACCGCTGACGGCGTGCGGCCGGGACGTCCCGCACCGCCGTGCGGCCGGCGCCCCGGGGCGGTGCCGCCGGCGGTGGTGCGTCCGGCGGTGGTGCCTCTGGTGGTGGAAGCTCGTGGCCTCTAGTGGTGGAAGCTCGTGGCCGCCCCCTTGTCGTGGGTGAGCGGCCGCGGCTGGCGGCGCAGCTCCGGCAGCAGCCGGGTCAGGTCGGCCACGAACAGGTCGGCCAGGTCGTGCGAGAAGCCGTTGCGGCACACGACCCGCAGCACGGACAGGTCCTCGCGATGGGCCGGGAAGGTGTAGGCGGGCACCAGCCAGCCGCTCTCGCGCAGCCGCCGGGAGACGTCGAAGACGTCGTACGCGGTGACGCCCTCGGCCGTGGTCAGCGCGAACACGGGCAGTTCGTCCCCGCGCGTGAGCAGGCGGAAGTCGCCGAGCGCCTCGATCTTCCCGGCGAGTGAGGTCGCCACGTCCCGCGTCGACTGCTGCACCGCCCGGTAGCCCTCCCGGCCCAGCCGCAGGAACGTGTAGTACTGCGCCACCACCTGGGCGCCGGGACGGGAGAAGTTGAGGGCGAACGTGGGCATGTCCCCGCCCAGGTAGTTGACCCGGAAGACCAGCTCCTCCGGCAGTGCCTCCCGGTCCCGCCACAGGGCCCAGCCGACACCCGGGTAGACCAGCCCGTACTTGTGCCCCGAGGTGTTGATCGAGGCCACGCGCGGGAGGCGGAAGTCCCACACGAGGTCCTCGTCGAGGAAGGGCGCCACCATGCCGCCAGAGGCCGCGTCCACGTGCACCGGGACGTCCAGGCCGGTGACCTCCTGGAGGCCGTCCAGGGCCCCGCACAGCTCCGCGATCGGCTCGTAGGAGCCGTCGAAGGTCGAGCCGAGGATGCCGACCACGCCGATGGTGTTCTCGTCGCACAGCGCGACGGCGGCCTGCGGGTCCAGGTGGAAGCGGTCGCCCTCCATCGGGACCAGCCGGGCGTCCACCTCCCAGAAGTTGCAGAACTTCTCCCAGCACACCTGGACGTTGACGCCCATGACCAGATTGGGGCGCGTGCCCGGATACCGGTCGGCGTTCCGCTTGGCCCAGCGCCGCTTCAGCGCCATCCCGGCCAGCATGCACGCCTCGCTCGACCCGGTCGTCGAACAGCCCACCGCGGTCGACGGGTCCGGCGCGTTCCACAGGTCGGCGAGCATCGCCACGCAGCGCCGTTCCAGCTCGGCGGTGCGCGGGTACTCGTCCTTGTCGATCATGTTCTTGTCCCGGCACTCCGCCATCAGCACCCCGGCCTGCGGCTCCATCCAGGTGGTGACGAAGGTGGCCAGGTTCAGCCGGGAGTTGCCGTCCAGCATCAGCTCGTCGTGGACCAGCTGGTACGCCGTGGACGGGGGCAGCGGGGCGTCCGGGAGCCGGTGCGTGGGCGGGGCCTCGGTCATGCCGCCGACCGGGTTGGCCTCCCCGAAGAACGGGTTGACCGACACCGTCCGCGCCTCGTGCTTCTCGGGACCTTTGTGCAGCGCCATGGGGTTTCCTCCAGGGGGAGTGGGGAGGGGGACAAGGAGTCAGCGCAGCGGGGTGCCGTCCTCGCGGAGCTGCATCTGCGGGCGGCCCGTCACCAGCAGCCAGGCCGGCAGCGAGGCGATGCACAGCAGGGCGATGATGCTGGGCGAGGCGACGAGGACGGCGGCGGTGAACAGGCTCACCCAGCCTTGCCGGGTGATCGCCAGGAGGATGCCGAGGACACCCGTCGCCACGGCCAGCGAGGGGTGCACGGCGGGCACGAGGGCATGGGCGCACAGGCCGAGGGCGGTGCCGACGAAGACCGAGGGGAAGATCCGGCCGCCGCGGAAGCCGCACGACGCGGCGACGAGCAGCGCGGCCAGCTTCACCACCGACATCGTGGCGAACTGCCCCGCCGTCCAGCCGTCCGGGTCGCGGGACAGCTCCCCGACCTCCGACAGCCCCTTGAACAGCGTCAGATGGCCGCCCAGGGCCCCCAGCGCGCCCAGGACGACCCCGCCGGCGGGAAGCATCAGCATCGGGTGCCGCAGCCTCCGGAAGACCGCGTGGACGTGAGGGAAGGCGTAGACGGCGCACATGCCGAGCACCGCGGCCGCCGAAGCGATCACCAGCCCGGCCAGCAGGTCCTTCCCGTCCGGGTGGCCCATGGGCGGCAGGCCCAGGTCGAAGCTCGGATGGGCCATCAGGGTGGTCGTGATGGCTCCGCAGGCCCCGGCGGTCAGCGGCGCGAACAGGTTGTCCCACAGCCGGCCCCGCATCGGCCGCCCCGCCAGCGACTCCGAGATGACCAGCGCCGCCGCCACCGGCGTGCCGAACAGCGCGCCGATCGTCGCCGCCTCGGCCAGCACCGGCCACAGGGCGCCCGGCGTACGGGGCAGGAGACGGCCGCCCAGCCAGGCCGCCAGGGCCACGTTCACGGCGATGATCGGGTTCTCCGGGCCGAGGCTCGGCCCGCCGGCCAGCATGAGCGCGGTGGCCAGCACCAGGCCGGGCAGCACGACCGGCGGCAGGACCGGGGCGTTCAGGCCGAGGGTGGCCGGGTCGGGACCGGCGTGGCCGGGGACCTTCCAGACCACCAGCCCCACGGCGATCCCGGTCGCGACGAGCATGGAGAACATCCACAGGACGGAGTAGCGGCCCACGCCGAGCGCGTCCGGCAGGGGCCCCCACAGCACGTGCTGCAACTGCTCCGCCGCCGTGCTCACCCCGATAAAGAGCAGGCTCGCGGCCACGCCCACCACGACGGCGGGCAGGATGAACGGCAGCAGCGCCCGCGCCGGCAGCGTCGGGGCGCCACGGGGCGCCTGCTGCGTCGTCTCCGGGGCCACGGGCTCACCATAAACGGACAAAACCCGCACAACATCCCGAAAGGAATCGGCTTGCACCTCACGTGACGTGAGGCGTCAGCGTGGAGGCGTACCGACCGAAGGAGCGGAAAAGTGAGCTACTCCGTGGGACGGGTCGCGGGGTTCGCCGGGATCACGGTGCGCACTCTGCACCACTACGACGAGATCGGCCTGCTCGTGCCCAGCGAACGCACGCACGCCGGGCACCGGCGCTACAACGACGCCGACCTCGACCGGCTCCAGCAGATCCTGTTCTACCGGGAGCTGGGCTTCCCGCTCGACGAGGTCGCGGCCCTGCTCGACGACCCGGACGCGGACCCGCGCGCGCACCTGCGCCGCCAGCACGAACTGCTGACCGCCCGGATCGAGAAGCTCCAGAAGATGGCCGCGGCCGTGGAGCACGCCATGGAGGCACGCACGATGGGGATCAACCTGACGCCCGAGGAGAAGTTCGAGGTCTTCGGCGAATTCGACCCGGACCGCTACGCGGACGAGGTGGCGGAGCGCTGGGGCGACACCGAGGCATACCGGCAGTCGCAGCGCCGCACCGCCTCCTACACCAAGGAGGACTGGAAGCGGATCAACGCGGAGATGGACGCGATCCACCACCGTATGGCCGGCCTGCTCGCCGAGGGCGTGCCCGCGGACTCGGCGGCGGCCATGGACATCGCCGAGGAACACCGCCGGTTCGTCACGGGCACGTACTACGACTGCGGGCACGAGATGCACGTCTGGCTCGGTGAGATGTACGTCGCCGACGAGCGCTTCACCGCGACGTACGAGGCCGTCCGGCCCGGTCTCGCCGTGTACATGCGGGACGCGATCGTGGCGAACACGGCCCGGCACACCACCGCCTGACGTCCCGGTCCGGGAGCGCGGAGTTCACTCCCGGGCCAGGACCACCGCCGTGCCGTAGGCGCACACCTCGGTGCCGACGTCCGCGGCCTCGGTCACGTCGAACCGGAACGCCAGCACCCCGTTGGCGCCACGCGCGCGTGCCTGCTCCACCAGGCGGTCCATGGCCTGGTTGCGGGTCTGCACGAGCGTCTTGGTGAGGCCCTTCAGCTCGCCGCCGATCATGGACTTCAGGCCGGCGCCGATCTGGCTGCCCAGGTGCCGCGAACGCACGGTGAGTCCGAACACCTCGCCCAGCACCGTCTGCACCCGGTATCCGGGCACGTCGTTCGTCGTCACGACCAGTACGTCCGGCTGGGGCCCCTGGCCGCCGCCGTAGTCATCGAGTCCCATGAGTCACAGCTTTCTCCCGGTCATCCCACAGTGCATCCTGGAGCGACCGGTGGAACCCGGGGTGGTCACCTCACGTTGATAGCTTTGTGCGGCACTCCAAGGACGCCGTAGCCGCCTTCACCCCCTCAGGAGCCCGGACCCGTGATGACACTCGCCCTAGGCCCGAGCTGGCTCGATCCCAACTATCTGCTCGACACCTACAGCATCTGGGGTCTGCTGCTCATCGTCTTCGCCGAGTCGGGCCTGCTCATCGGGTTCTTCCTGCCGGGTGACTCGCTGCTGTTCACCTGCGGTCTGCTGATCACGTCCGGGGACCTGAACTTCCCGCTGTGGGCCGCGATCGCCCTGATCTGCCTCGCCGCGATCCTCGGTGACCAGGCGGGCTACATGTTCGGCAAGAAGGTCGGCCCGTCCCTGTTCAACCGTCCGGACTCGCGCCTGTTCAAGCAGGAGAACGTCACCAAGGCGCACGAGTTCTTCGAGAAGTACGGCCCGAAGTCCCTGGTCCTGGCCCGCTTCGTGCCCATCGTGCGCACGTTCACGCCGATCATCGCGGGCGTCAGCGGCATGAAGTACCGCTCGTTCCTGACCTTCAACGTCATCGGCGGCGTCCTGTGGGGCGCGGGCGTCACCCTGCTCGGCTCCTGGCTCGGCAACATCGGCTTCGTCAAGAAGAACATCGAGGCGATCCTCATCCTGATCGTCCTCGTGTCCGTGGTCCCGATCGCGATCGAGTTCCTGCGGGCCCGC
This sequence comes from Streptomyces musisoli, assembly GCF_016741855.1. GTDB lineage: Bacteria > Actinomycetota > Actinomycetes > Streptomycetales > Streptomycetaceae > Streptomyces > Streptomyces musisoli. The sequence continues at coordinate 321,494 of NZ_JAERRH010000007.1, forward strand.
GGCAAGGAGAAGAAGGCCGCCGCCCAGGCCGCCCCGGCCGCGCCGCAGGCCCAGCAGCAGCCGCAGGCACCCCGGTTCCACCGCCCGCCGGCCATGGACACCGCGACGACCCAGCTGCGCCGCATCGAGCCGGACCAGCCGTACGAGCAGCAGACCGGCGACCCCTACGGGCAGCACCAGTACGGCGAGCGGTACGACCAGCAGCGGTACGACGACCAGCAGTACGGCCAGCAGCAGTACGACGAGCAGCAGTACGGCGAGCAGCAGTACGGCGAGCAGCAGTACGGCGAGCAGTACGACCACCAGCAGCACGAGCAGCACCAGCACCAGCAGCCCGGACAGCAGGACTGGAACCAGCAGTACTACGACCAGCAGCAGTACCCCCAGCAGGGGTACGACCCGCACCGGCCCGCCCAGCAGCAGTACGACCAGCACGGGCGGCAGCACGACCGGAACCAGGACCCGTACGGCCACCCCGGGCGGTAGCGGGGTGGAGGCCCCCTAGAAACCGCGGGTGCGCTTGGCGGCCCGGCGCTTGCCCCCGGAGCCGACCCGCAGGAACAGGCGGAAGACCTCCGACCCGAGGTTGACCCCGATCGCGATGGCCATGGCCAGCGATGCCGCGTTGGCCAGCGACACCAGGCCCTTGTCCACCTCGTTCTGCGCCATGCTCAGCAGCCCGAAGTACGTCGCCGATCCGGGCAGCAGCGGGCCGATCGCCGCCGTGGTGAAGGGCAGTGCGGACGCGAACCGGTACCGCGACAGCAGCTGCCCGAAAAGGCCCACCAGCCCCGCCGCCACGGCGGTGGCCGCCACCGGCGAGATGTCGGCGACGTAGTGCATCGCGCCGTACACCGTCCACGCCACGCCCCCGTTGAGGGTCACCCACAGCACGGTCGACCGCTCCTGCTGGAGCAGCACCGCGAACGTCAGCGACAGCAGCATCGACGCGGCGATCTGCACCACCGGCCGCTCGTTGATGATGAGCGCCGCGTCCGGGTTCAGCTTGCCGCCCACCTTGACGCCGAAGTACAGGACGATCAGGACGCCGGTGACGATGCCGACGAAGAAGTACATGACCTCCAGCAGGCGGGCGGAGGCGGTGATGTAGAAGCCCGTCAGCCCGTCCTGCACACCCGCCACCAGCGCCCGGCCGGGCAGCAGCGCGAACAGGCCACCGGTGACGACGGCGGACGCCTTCACGTCGACGTGCGCGAGCGCGAACGCCACCCCGATCGCCGCCGGCGGCATCGCGGCCACCGTGAACTGGTAGAACTCCGGCAGCCCGCGCCCCGCGCACAGCCACGCCAGCCGGTCGCCGAGCATCGCGCCGACGGCCGCCGCGAAGAACACGATCAGATCACCGCCGACCAGCACGGAGGCCGCACCGGCCAGCAGCCCGCTCGCCAGGGTCAGGGCCCAGCCGGGGTACGGGTGCCGGTTGCGGCGTATCTCCGCCAGGCGCCGGTACGCCTCCTCCAGCGAGACATGGGTCTCCGGGTCGGTCAGGTCGTCCACGAGCCGGAAGACGGCCGCGAGACGCGTGTAGTCGGTCCCCCGCCGCCGTACCGTCCGGGACGCCGTCACCGGGTCCTCCACCAGGGACGGCTGGTGCGAGATCGACAGCAGCGTGAAGGTGACGTTCGGCTCGCACCGATCCAGGCCGTAGGACCGGCACACCGCGAACATCGCGGCCTCCACGTCCTCCGCGCCCTCACCGCCGGCCAGCAGCAGCTCACCGATACGCAGGGTCAGGTCGAGCACGCGCGGGACGGCCGGGCCGCCCTCCTCCTCGCGCTGCACCGCCTCCGGAGCCGGCCGCTCGGTCACCGGCATGCGCAGCATCGTGCGCATCCGGTCCTGCCAGGGCGCGTCCTTGACCAGACTGACCAGCGGCACGCCGGTGGCCGGCGTGAACGCGCCCGGCGCGGCCTTCGCGTGGTAGGTGCTCGGCGTGCTGAACGCCGAGCCCTCCGGCTCGGCACTCGGCGGCTGCCGTGTCTCCAGCCCCACCGGCACCGCGAACTCGGACGTCGTCTCCGCCTCGACGACGCTCGGCGGAACGTCGAGACCCTGGGGAATGGCGAACTCCGACGTGATCTCCGGGTCGTACCGCGCCTCGTCCGACCGGGGCTTGCGGTCCTCCGCCTCCGTCACCTCGCACCGCTCCCTGAATGACGCATTCCGTAAGCCTCAGTATGCGCACACGTACCCAGACGAGCCGCACTCGTGCATACACGCGAACGCATACATGCGAACGGGCCGCACGCGCACGCGTGCGGCCCGTTCGCGGGAGACGGGGACTCAGTGGCCGCCCTGCTCCTTGAAGCGCTTGTACGACCGCTCGATCTCCACCTCGGCGTCCTGGCGGCCCACCCAGTTGGCACCCTCGACCGACTTGCCGGGCTCCAGGTCCTTGTACACCTCGAAGAAGTGCTGGATCTCCAGGCGGTCGAACTCCGACACGTGGTGGATGTCGCGCAGGTGCTCCACACGCGGGTCGGTGGCCGGCACGCACAGCAGCTTGTCGTCGCCGCCCGCCTCGTCCGTCATCCGGAACATGCCGATCGCGCGGCACTTGATCAGGCAACCCGGGAAGGTCGGCTCGTCAAGGATGACCAGCGCGTCCAGCGGGTCGCCGTCCTCGCCGAGGGTGTTCTCGACGAAGCCGTAGTCGGTCGGGTAGGCGGTCGAGGTGAAGAGGCGACGGTCCAGGCGGATCCGACCGGTCTCGTGGTCCACCTCGTACTTGTTCCGCGAACCCTTCGGGATCTCGATCGTGACGTCGAACTCCACCGGTGGCTCCTCCATGATCAGCACATAGTTCTGGTGGTTAAGTGTCCCTCACGCAGGTGTGTGATCGCGAAAGGGGCTGGTGGTCGTGCCAGAGCTGAGGCCTTGGCGTGCCGCGAAACCGCAGGTGACGCGGATCGTGGACGCCGTCCGACCGCGTCTGGCGAGCGCCGTGACGGCCGCCCGGCCGCGGATCGCACGGCTGGCGAAGGCCGTACGAGTCGGCCCTGTGCACCTCCCCCGTTCGCGCACCGCCAGGACCTGGAAGTACACCGCGGGCGCCGCCACCGCCGGCCTGGCGCTGGCCGCCGGCGTGGTGACCGTGGCCGGCCCCTGGGACGCCAACGGTCAGCGTACGGCCGAGCGGGACCGCGCCGCCGCCCTGGAGCGGTCAGGTGGCGCAGATCACGGCCGCACCGGCACGGCCGCGACGGCACCGCTGCCCGCGCCGAGCGCGGCGCCCGTCCTGACGGGCCTGGGCGGAGCCACGGCCGCCGTGGGCACCAAGAAGTCCGCCCCGGGCGGACAGGCCCTCTCCGACGTCCTGGGGCCCCTCCTGGACGCCCCCGAGCTGGGCGGCAGCCACGCGGCGGCCGTCGTCGACGTCGCGACCGGCGAACGCCTCTACGGCTCCGACTCAGGCAAGGCCCTCACCCCCGCCTCCACCACCAAGATCGCCACCGCCGTCGCCGCCCTGTCCGCCCTCGGCCCCGACCACCGCCTCACCACCCGCGCCGCCCTCGAACCCGACACCCGCGAACTGGTCCTGGTCGGCGGCGGCGACCCCACCCTCACCGCGCACCCCGACGCCGACGGCTGGGCGAGCCTGCGGGCGCTGGCCGCGGACACCGCGAAGGCCCTGGACAAGCGCGGCATCCACCGGATCACGCTGTCCTACGACACCACCCTCTACGCCGGCCCCGCCCTGCACCCCATCGGCGTCAACGACAACCTCGCCCCGGTCAGCGCCCTGACCGTCGACGAGGGCCGCACCGACGACTCCGCCGCCGGCCCCGTGCCCCGCGTGAGCGACCCCGCGGCGGACGCGGCGGCCAGGTTCGCGGGCTTCCTGAAAGACGCCGGCATCACGACCACGCCCCCCGGCCCCTCCAAGGCCAGCACGCGCGCGCAGATCCTCGCAGGCGTCTCCTCGCCCCCGCTGTCCGCGCTGGTCGAGCGGATGCTGACCAACAGCGACAACGACATCGCGGAGGCCCTGGCACGCCACACGGCCCTCGCCGGCGGCGAACCCGCGGACTTCGACGGCGGCGCCCGGGCGATCGCCACGCAGCTGCGCAAGCTCGGCCTGCCGTTGTCCGGCGCCTCCTTCCACGACGGCAGCGGCCTCGACCGCGAGGACCGGCTGACGGCCGACCTCCTCACCGGCCTTCTGGTCAAGGCGGCCGACCCGGACCGCCCCGGCCTGCGGCCCGTCCTCACCGGCCTCCCCGTGGCCGGCTTCACCGGCACCCTGAGCAGCCGTTACACCGACGGCGCGGCCGGCGTCGTACGCGCCAAGACGGGCACCCTGACCGGCGTGAACACCCTCGCCGGCACGGTCGTCGACCAGGACGGCCACCTCCTGGCCTTCGCCTTCCTGGCCTCCGACACGACGGACGCCCAGGAAGCCCAGTCGGCACTGGACGAGACGGCGACGGCGCTGGCGGGGTGCGGCTGCCGCTGACGACGCCGCTGCCGCTGACGACGCCCCCTGGCCGTGCCGCCGGAACCGCCCCGCGGCCGAAGCCGCGGTACCGCCGTGACCAGCCGGCCGTCGGAGCCGCGACACCGCCGCAGCCGTCCTGCCGTCGAAGCCGCCGTGCCGCCGGAACCGCCCCGTACCCGCCGGGCCCCACGGCCTGCCCCCGGCGGCGCCGCTCACGTACCGTTGACGCATGACTGGCTTCGGTGGCACCGCATCTCCCGGGATGGTCGACTGGAACCTCGCGGTGGCGACCGCGACACGGCTGGTACGACCCGGCCCCGACGTCAGCCGCGACGAGGCCAGGTCCGTCGTCGCGGAGCTGCGCCGGCACGCGAAAGCCTCGGAGGAACACGTCCGGGGCTTCACTCGTATGGGCACCGAGGAGATCCACGACACCCCCGTCCTCGTCGTCGACCGCCCCGGCTGGGTCCGCGCCAACGTCGCGGGCTTCCGCGAGATCCTCCGGCCGCTCCTGGAGAAGATGCAGGAACGCCGCGGCAGCAACCCGGGCAGCGCGGTCCTCGGCGTCGTCGGCGGCAAGGTCACCGGCGTCGAACTCGGCATGCTCCTGTCGTTCCTGTCCTCCCGTGTCCTCGGCCAGTACGAGACCTTCGCCCCCGCCTCCCGCGACCTCCCGGCCGGCGGCCCCCCCGATGCACCGAGTGGCGGCGGCCGGCTGCTGCTCGTCGCGCCCAACATCGTCCACGTGGAGCGCGAACTCGACGTCGAGCCGCACGACTTCCGCCTGTGGGTGTGCCTGCACGAGGAGACCCACCGCACGCAGTTCACCGCCGTGCCCTGGCTGCGTGACCACCTCGAGGGCGAAATCCAGTCGTTCTTGGCGGAGACGGACGTCGACCCGATGACCTTCCTGGAGCGCATCCGGGAAGCCGCCCAGTCCCTGGCCGGCGGCCGCCCCGAGGGCGAGGAGGACGACGGCGGGCGCTCCTTCGTGGAGCTGGTGCAGACCCCCGCCCAGCGGGAGATCCTCGGCCGCCTCACCGCCGTGATGTCCCTCCTGGAAGGCCACGCCGACTACGTCATGGACGGCGTCGGCCCCAGCGTCGTACCGTCCGTCGCGGAGATCCGCGAGAAGTTCCAGCAACGCCGCGCGAAGGGCGCCTCCCGCCTGGACATCGCCCTGCGCAAGCTGCTGGGTCTGGATGCCAAACTGAAGCAGTACCGGGACGGCGAACGGTTCGTCCGGGCCGTCGTGGAGCAGGTCGGCGTCGACGGCTTCAACCGCGTGTGGACGTCGCCCAACACCCTGCCCACCAAGGCGGAGATCGCCAAACCGGCGGACTGGGTCGCACGGGTGCACCGCAAGGCCGAGTCGTGAACGTTCCGGGGAAGTCGTGAACCGAATCCGGCCGACGGCAGGCGAACGCCCCTCCAATCACCCGTCCGAGGGACCGTGAGCCATGCGTAGGCGTGCGATGCTCGGGGAACGGCCCGCTTCTGTCACCATCTACACACTCTGAGTGACCGGCTCGGGCTCACCCCCCGAAAACTTCATGAAGGGAACCGGACATGGGTCCCCATCCTGCGGTCGCGGCGATACGCCTGGCGGTTCGCCGCGCCCTCCACGACATCCTGAACGACCACCAGGCCCCCCGCGCGCTCGCGGGCCGGCACCCCGGCCGGACGGCCGAGCGGCCCCCCTCCCCGCTCGTCCTCGTCGCGTGCTCCGGCGGCGCCGACTCCATGGCCCTCGCCTCCGCCCTCGCCTTCGAGGCCCCCAAGCTCGGCATCCGCGCCGGCGGGATCACCGTCGACCACGGCCTCCAGCCCGGCTCCGATCTCCGCGCCGACGAGGTCGTCCTGCGGCTGCGGGAACTCGGCCTCTCGCCCGTCGAGTCCATCGCCGTGACCGTCGGCCGCGAGGGAGGGCCCGAGGCCGCCGCCCGCGACGCCCGCTACGCCGCCCTGGACGCCGCCGCCGAACGCCACGACGCCACCGCGGTCCTCCTCGGCCACACCCGCGACGACCAGGCCGAAACCGTCCTGCTGGGCCTCGCCCGCGGCTCCGGCATCCGCTCCCTGTCGGGCATGGCCGCGGTCTCGGGGGCCGACGGCCGCTACCGGCGGCCCTTCCTGCAACTGGACCGGCAGACCGCCCGCAAGGCCTGCATGGCCCAGGCCCTCCCGGTCTGGGACGACCCCCACAACGCGGACCCGGCCTACACCCGCTCCCGGCTCCGGCACGAGGGCCTGCCCGCGCTGGAGAAAGCCCTCGGCAAGGGCGTCGTGGAGGCACTCGCCCGCACCGCCCAGCTCTCCCGCGACGACGCCGACGCCCTGGACGCCTGGGCCAGCCAGGCCGAGGCCTCCGTACGGGACGCGGCCGGCCTCCTGGAGTGCGCCAAGCTGTACGCCCTCCCGCCCGCCGTGCGCCGCCGGATCCTGCGCCGCGCGGCCATCGAGGCCGGTGCTCCGGCCGGTGCGCTGTTCGCCCGCCACATCGAGGAAGTCGACCGCCTGATCACCGGCTGGCGCGGCCAGGGAGCCATCAATCTCCCGGGCAAAGTCGTCGCCCAGCGGCAGGGTGGCAGACTGGTGATTCGGCAAGGCTGATTTCCGACCCCTCCCGGAGTGACCCTCCGGCGGGCCGGGCAGCGAGGCCGTACATGCGGCCGTAAGTGCGGGACGACCGAAAGTGATGCGGGTGGACGCGAAAGACATGGGTGCCGACCTCCAGCAGGTGCTCATCACCAAGGAAGAGATCGACGCGAAGCTGGCCGAGCTGGCCGCGAAGATCGACGCGGAGTACGCGGGCAAGGACCTGCTGATCGTCGGCGTCCTCAAGGGCGCGGTGATGGTCATGGCGGACCTTGCGCGTGCGCTGTCCACCCCCCTCACCATGGACTGGATGGCCGTGTCCTCCTACGGCGCGGGCACCCAGTCCTCCGGTGTCGTCCGCATCCTCAAGGACCTCGACACCGACATCAAGGGCAGGCACGTCCTGATCGTCGAGGACATCATCGACTCCGGCCTGACCCTGTCCTGGCTGATCAACAACCTCGGCTCCCGCGAGCCCGCCTCCCTGAAGGTGTGCACGCTGCTGCGCAAGCCGGACGCCGCCAAGGTCGCCATCGACGTGGAGTGGGTCGGGTTCGACATCCCGAACGAGTTCGTCGTCGGCTACGGCCTCGACTACGCCGAGAAGTACCGCAACCTGCCGTTCGTCGGTACGCTCGCGCCTCACGTCTACGGCGGCTGAGCCAGTCGGCCCAAGCCCGGCCGGACGATCGGGAACCCCAGCGGGTTCCGTGCCGTTGAAGCATGCAGAGACGGGTTTCCCAGCCGTCGAAACGGCTCCGTGCGGCTTCGCGCAACAATGCTGGGGTACCGTCAGAAGAACTGTCTTATCAAACTCACTATGGCAGGAGGGACGGGGCGGCACCGCTCCGTATGGATGGACGTGAAGCGATACTTCCGTGGGCCGGTCATGTGGATCGTGCTGGCCGTCCTTGCCGTGGTCGTGTTGATGCAGGTCGTCGGCTCGTCCGGCGGCTACAAGACGGTGGACACCGGCCAGGTCGTGGCGGCGATCAACGACAACAAGGTCGAGTCGGCCAAGCTCACCACCGGTGACGAGCAGAGCATCAAGGTCACGCTCAAGGACGGCTACAAGGTCGAGGGCAGCTCGAAGATCCAGGCGAGCTACATCGGCGACCAGGGCTCTCAGCTCGCCGGCAACCTGCAGAACAAGTACCAGGACAAGCAGATCCCGGACGGCTACACGGTTTCGCCGTCCAAGCAGAACCCGTTCGTCGGCGTCCTGCTCTCCCTGCTGCCCTTCGTCCTGATCGTGGTCGTCTTCCTGTTCCTGATGAACCAGATGCAGGGCGGCGGCTCCCGGGTCATGAACTTCGGCAAGTCCAAGGCCAAGCTCATCACCAAGGACACCCCGAAGACGACCTTCTCCGACGTCGCGGGCTGCGACGAGGCCGTCGAGGAGCTCCAGGAGATCAAGGAGTTCCTCCAGGAGCCGGCCAAGTTCCAGGCCGTCGGCGCCAAGATCCCCAAGGGTGTGCTGCTCTACGGCCGCCCGGGTACCGGCAAGACCCTGCTCGCGCGCGCCGTCGCCGGCGAGGCGGGCGTCCCGTTCTACTCGATCTCCGGTTCCGACTTCGTCGAGATGTTCGTCGGTGTCGGTGCCTCCCGCGTCCGTGACCTGTTCGAGCAGGCCAAGGCGAACGCCCCGGCGATCGTCTTCGTCGACGAGATCGACGCGGTCGGCCGCCACCGCGGCGCCGGCCTCGGCGGCGGTCACGACGAGCGCGAGCAGACCCTGAACCAGCTGCTCGTCGAGATGGACGGCTTCGACGTCAAGGGCGGCGTGATCCTCATCGCCGCCACGAACCGCCCGGACATCCTCGACCCGGCGCTGCTGCGCCCCGGCCGTTTCGACCGCCAGATCGCGGTCGACCCGCCGGACCTCCAGGGCCGTATGGAGATCCTGAAGGTTCACCAGAAGGGCAAGCCGGTCGCGCCCGACGTCGACCTGTCCGCCGTCGCCCGCCGCACCCCGGGCATGACCGGTGCCGACCTCGCCAACGTGCTGAACGAGGCCGCGCTGCTCACCGCCCGCGGCGACCAGAAGCTGATCGACAACAAGGCGCTGGACGAGGCGATCGACCGCGTGGTCGCGGGCCCGCAGAAGCGGACCCGGATCATGTCGGACAAGGAGAAGAAGATCACCGCGTACCACGAGGGCGGTCACGCCCTGGTCGCGGCGGCCTCGCCGAACTCCGACCCGGTCCACAAGATCACGATCCTGTCCCGCGGCCGCGCCCTCGGGTACACGATGGTCCTGCCCGACGAGGACAAGTACTCGACCACGCGCAACGAGATGCTCGACCAGCTCGGGTACATGCTGGGTGGCCGCGCCGCCGAGGAACTGGTCTTCCACGACCCGACCACCGGCGCCGCCAACGACATCGAGAAGGCCACCAACCTGGCCCGCGCGATGGTCACCCAGTACGGCATGACCGAGCGCCTCGGCGCGATCAAGTTCGGCGGCGACAACAGCGAGCCCTTCCTCGGCCGTGAGATGGCTCACCAGCGCGACTACTCGGAAGAGGTCGCCGCGCTGGTCGACGAAGAGGTCAAGAAGCTCATCGAGAACGCGCACAACGAAGCCTGGGAGATCCTGGTCGAGAACCGCGACGTGCTCGACAACCTCGTCCTCCAGCTGCTGGAGAAGGAGACGCTGGGCAAGGAGGAGATCGCCGAGATCTTCGCCCCCATCGTCAAGCGCCCGCCGAGGCCCGCCTGGACCGGCTCCTCGCGCCGCACCCCGTCCACCCGCCCGCCGGTGCTCTCCCCGAAGGAGCTGGCACTGACCAACGGTGCGAACGGCGCGACGGCGTCGATCAGCACGGCCAAGTCCACGGCCGCGGAGTCCGCCCCGGTGACGGAGCAGGCCCCGGAGGACCGCCCGGAGAGCTGACCGTGTCCGGCCACAGGGCCGGAATGAATGCCGCGCCCCCCAGGTTCTAGCCTGGGGGGCGCGGCATTTTCGTGTGTCCGCAGACGGAACGCGTGTCACACGCGCATGCACGGCAGAGGAACGAGGAACCAGATGACCGACCCGGTGACGCTGGACGGCGAAGGCTCCATCGGCGAGTTCGACGAGAAGCGCGCCGAGAACGCCGTACGGGAACTGCTGATCGCGGTCGGCGAGGACCCGGATCGCGAGGGCCTGCGGGAGACGCCGGCGCGCGTCGCCCGGGCCTACAAGGAGATCTTCGCCGGCCTGTGGCAGCGTCCCGAGGACGTCCTGACGACGACGTTCGACCTGGGGCACGACGAGATGGTCCTCGTGAAGGACATCGAGGTGTACTCGACCTGTGAGCACCACCTGGTGCCGTTCCGGGGCGTCGCCCACGTCGGCTACATCCCGTCCGAGACCGGCAAGATCACCGGCCTGTCCAAGCTGGCCCGTCTGGTGGACGTCTACGCCCGCCGGCCGCAGGTGCAGGAACGTCTGACCACGCAGATCGCCGACTCCCTGATGGACATCCTGGAGCCGCGGGGCGTCATCGTGGTCGTCGAGTGCGAGCACATGTGCATGTCCATGCGCGGCATCCGCAAGCCCGGCGCGAAGACCATAACGTCCGCCGTGCGCGGTCAGCTGCGGGACGCCGCCACGCGCAACGAGGCGATGAGCCTCATCATGGCGCGCTGAACGGCGTACCGAACCGCCCGTCGGTGAGCGGGGCCGGCCGTCAGGCCACCGGCTCCGCTCCCGGGGGGTTCTGGTCGTCGTCCTCGGGGAGTTTGCAGACCCTTTCCAGGAACAGGGCCGCCGCTATCACGCCGAGGCCGGCCAGGACCGAGAAGCCGCAGTAGATGGCCTGGTCCCGGCGGGCCGGGAAGTCCAGCAGCTCCAGCAGGAAGATGCCCGTCCCGCCGTACATACCGGCGACGAGGGCCGCGACCAGGGCGCTGGCCTGGCCGAAGACGACCGCCCGGGCGGCCATCAGCGGGTCCACGCCCTTGGCGCCGGGCCGGCGCTCGCGCTGGGCCTTGAAGCGGGCGCGCAGCGAGAGCGCCGTCGAGAGCAGCACCACCGCGATCAGCGCGAGGACGACGGGTGCGGCCAGGGGGACGCTGGGGAGGGTCCCGATCGAGTTCCAGAGGCGGGCGCCCGCCCAGGACAGGACGCCGGCCACGACGAACACACCCGCCAGCACCCTGATGCGCAGCTCTCTCACGGTGTCCCTTCAGTTCCCCCGGACCGCCCCGGACGGTGGTCGTCTTGGTCTTGACCCGTCTTGACCTTAACGACTACTCGGGCAGCCGGAGTTCCAGGTCCTCCCGGTGAGCCACACCCTCACGGGTGAGGGCCGACAGCAGATCGGCCACGGTGCCGCGGCCGGGGAGCTGCGCCTGCGGGTCCACGTCGTGCCAGGGCGCGAGCACGAAGGCCCGCTCGTGGGCGCGCGGGTGGGGCAGGGTGAGATGCGGGTCGCTCGAGGTGACGTCGGCGTAGGCGACGATGTCGACGTCCAGCGTGCGCGGGCCCCAGCGCTCGTCCCGGACGCGGTGGAAGGCCTCCTCGACGGCGTGCGCCCGCTCCAGCAGGGACGCCGGGGGCAGGGTCGTCTTGAGGACCACGACCGCGTTGAAGTACGACGGCTGGCTGCCCGGCGCCACGCCCCACGGCTCGGTCTCGTACACCGGCGAGACGGCCTTCACTCGGACGCCCGGGGTGTCCTCCAGGGCGTCGACGGCCCCCTGGAGGGTCTCCAGGCGGTTGCCGAGGTTGGCGCCGATGGAGATCACGGCCCATTTGGGGTTGCTCAGCGTCGTGTCGGCGGCGTCCACCTGCTCGACGACCGAGGCGGGCACCGGCTGGACGGTCGGGTCGCTGTGACCCTGGCGGAAAGGTCGGGTCATACTCGGCTCCGGGTGATGGTGACGGTCACGTCGTCGAAGGGGACGGTGATCGGCGCGTCCGGCTTGTGGACGCAGACCTCGACCTCCTGGACCCCCTCGTGCTTCAGGCAGGTGTCGGCGATCCGCTCGGCGAGTGTCTCGATGAGGTTCACCGGCTCGCCCTCGACCACGGCCACCACCTCCTCGGCCACGATGCCGTAGTGCACGGTCTTCGTCAGGTCGTCGTCGGCCGCGGCCGGCCGGGTGTCCAGGCCGAGGACGAGGTCCACGATGAAGGTCTGGCCCTCCTCGCGCTCCTTGGGGAACACACCGTGGTGCCCGCGGGCCTTGAGGCCGCGCAGCGCGACACGATCCACGCGAATCACTCCTGCAATCGTCGGGAACGACCGGCCCGTACCACGTGCGGGCGGCACACCGGCCTCTGACGAATCTACCTGCGGGCACCGACAGAGCCGGGCCGCGGGGGCGTGGGTCCTGGCCGGTACCTGGAGGGTTCACCGGGTGTTTCCCCTGGGGAACCCGGCTCTGTCATGGGCTGGTAGCCGCTCATACCCGGGGGTAGGTGATTCCAACCACTTCCCGGCCCCCGGGAGGACCGCGGCCGCCCGGCCGGGTCCGGTCCGCTCCCGGGTTGCTCGCGAAGGTGCTTCCACCCGGTCAGGCGAGCGGCTCGTCGTCCGGGTTCACGCCGTTCACCCCGTCGTCCCCGTCGTCGCTGTCGTCGCTCTCCGTCAGGACGGGCGAGGCGTGGTGCGACCAGAGCTTCCAGCCGGAGGGCGTGCGCCGGAACACGTTCGTGGCGACGACGAGCTGGCCGACCAGCGGGCCCAGTTCCGCGCCCTCCTCCGGGGCGGGGCCGCCGCTGAGGATGTTCTCCGTGCAGGTCACGAGGGCGGTGTCGCCGGTCACGGAGACGTGCACGTCGGTGAGGAAGAATTGGATGTAGTCGGTGTTGGCCATGATCAGGGCGTACGACCTGAGGACCTCCCCGCGGCCGGTGAGGACGGGCCAGCCGGGGTGCACGGCGGAGATCACTCCGGTGTCCGCGGGGTCGTGGTACTCCTCGTCCACGCCCAGGTCGGAGGGGGTCAGCCAGAGGGAGGAGACCTCCTCGAAGTCACCGCGTTCGAGTGCCTCGTAGAAGGCGGTGTTGGCGGCCTCCACCTGCTCTACGTCGGTGTGGGGGGCGCTCACCTGTCTCCTTCCGCACGGCGCTCGGTGTGGGCTTCCGGCGCGGACCCCGTCGCGCGCGCTCCCTCCACGGCCCGTGCCACCCGGACCGCGTCGGCCGTGGCGCGTACCTCGTGCACGCGCACCGCCCAGGCGCCGGCGTGCGCGGCGAGCGCGGAGATGGCGGCCGTGGCCGCGTCGCGCTCCCGGGCCGGCGGGGGCGCCCCTTCGGGCCCGGCGAGGACGCGGCCGAGGAACCGCTTGCGGGAGGCGGCGACCAGCAGGGGGTGGCCGAGGGCGCGCAGGCGGTCGAGGTGGGCGATGAGGGTGAGGTCGTGCCCGGCCTCCTTGGAGAAGCCGAGGCCCGGGTCGACGACGACGCGGTCGGGGGCGACGCCGCCGGCCAGGACGGCCTCCACGCGCGCGTGCAGTTCGTCCACGACTTCGGCGACGACGTCCTCGTAGACGCCCTTGACGTTGCCGCCCTCGAGGAAGCCGCGCCAGTGCATGACGACGAAGGGGGCGCCCGCGGCGGCGACCACCGGGATCATCGCGGGGTCGGCGAGGCCGCCGCTGACGTCGTTGACCAGGGAGGCGCCGGCCGCCAGGGACTGTTCGGCGACGGACGCGCGCATGGTGTCGACGGAGACGACGACACCCTCGGAGGCGAGGCCGCGCACCACGGGGACGACCCGCCGCAGTTCCTCGGCCTCGTCCACGCGCGTGGCGCCGGGCCGGGTGGACTCGCCGCCCACGTCGACCAGGTCCGCGCCCTCGGAGACCAGGTCCAGGCCGTGTTTGACGGCGACGGTCGTGTCGAACCAGCGGCCGCCGTCGGAGAAGGAGTCGGGGGTCACGTTCACGACCCCCATGACCGCGCACCGGTCCCATTCCGGAAGGCCGGCCACTCGGCCGCGCCCGCTGATGTTGTTCATACGTTCAGCGTAGGCCCAGGGCGGTGCCGGGAACGCGCGGCGGCCCGGGCGGAAGCCCCCGTGCCGGAGGGGGAGGGGCTTCCACCCGGGCCTGTCCTCGGGCCGCACCGCGGGTGCCTCAGGCCGCTCGGACGTCCCGCTCGGCCACCGCGTGCGCGCACGGGCGCCCGGCGGCGGACCGGCGCCGGCGCAGGAACCGCGGCAGGGGCAGCGCGAGGTCGACGAAGCCCTCCGCCTGCATGGCGGCGAAGCCGATGCGGGGCAGGTCGCCGGAGGCCCGGTAGACCACGAACCGCGGTTCCCAGCGCGGCTGGAACTTGGCGTTGAACTTGTACAGCGACTCGATCTGGAACCAGCGCGAGAGGAAGACGAGCAGCCCGCGCCAGGCGCGCAGCACCGGTCCGGCGCCGATCTTCTCACCGCGCGCGAGGGCGGAGCGGAACATCGCGAAGTTCAGCGAGACGCGGGAGACGCCGAACTTCGGGGCGGCCTGCAAGGCGGCGACGATGAGCAGTTCGTTCATGCCCGGGTCGGCGCTGCGGTCCCGGCGCATCAGGTCCAGCGACGCGCCGTCCTTGCCCCAGGGCACGAAGTGCAGGATGGCCTTCAGGTCGCCGTACTCACCCGGTTCGTCGTCGGCCTTGTGGGCGGTGGCGATCAGGCAGTCGCCGTCGGTCGGGTCGCCGATGCGGCCGAGCGCCATGGAGAAGCCGCGCTCGGTGTCCGTGCCGCGCCAGTCCTCCGCCGCCCGGCGGATCCGCTCCAGTTCGGCCTCGCCGAGGTCACGGATGCGCCGTACCCGGGTTTCGTAGCCGGCCCGCTCGATGCGCTTGACCATCTGGCGCACGTTGCGCATCGCGCGTCCGGCGAGCGAGAAATCCGCAACGTCGACCACCGCCTCGTCGCCCAGTTCGAGGGCGTCCAGGCCGGTCTCACGGGTCCACACCTCGCCGCCCGTCTCCGAGCAGCCCATGACGGCGGGTGTCCAGGAGTGGGCCCTGGCCTCGTCCATGAAGCGCTCGATGGCACCCGGCCAGGCCTCGACGTCCCCGATGGGGTCGCCGCTGGCGAGCATCACACCCGAGACGACCCGGTAGGTGACGGCGGCCTTGCCGCTCGGCGAGAACACGACCGCCTTGTCGCGGCGCAGCGCGAAGTGGCCGAGCGAGTCGCGCCTGCCGTGCTTCTCCAGCAGGGCGCGCAGCTTGTCCTCGTCCTCCTCGGTGAGGCGCGCGGCCGGGTGCTCCGGGCGGAAGGCCAGGTAGATGGTGGTGACCGCGGTGATCCAGCCGAGCGCGCCGAGGGAGAAGGCGACGGTCCAGGAGGTGTTGCCCTGGTAGTCGACCGGGCCCTCGAAGCCGAACAGTCCGTAGATGACGTGCGTCAGCCGGTCCGCCAGGCTGGGGTCGCCGATGGTCCGGTTCGGATGAACGCTTACGATGACCAGGCCGAGGGCGACGGAACCGGCGCTCATGAGGACGAAGTTGGCGAGCGCGCGCCACCTGCTGCGAGGATCGGGCAGGGCGGCGAACTGGTCACGGTGGCGCAGCAGCGGTACGAGCAGCGCGACCGCGATGAGTACGCCGATGAGCGAGTGCCGGTACGCGAACTGCGCCGCCGCACCCGCCGGAAGCAGTGCCACCGCGGCCCGCCAGGCCCGGCGCTTGTGCCGCTTGAGCCCGTGCGCGAGCAGCAGCAGCAGCACTCCCGCGCTGAGCGAGAGCGCCGCCGCGAACGGGCCGAAGGAGCCCGGCAGCACCTCGGCCACGGCGTGCATACGGCTGTGGCGGAATCGCGGGAACACGCCCGCGGCGATGTCCAGGAGGCCCACGAGCGCGGCCGCCCGGCCGACCAGAGCGGGAACGGCTTCGGGGCGGGGGCCGCGCAGTATGCGCCGCACCCGGCTTGATCGGCCCGGAACCTCGCCCGACATTTCCCCATCTATCCTGATAGACATCGCATCCCGTAGTTCTGCGAGAGACCTTGAACCCGGTGCCGATCGGGCATCCGGCGACATTGCGCCCTCTAGGACGGTGTCTTGGGGAGAGAGGTTCACTCCCCACCGGAAAGTCGGGTCAAAGGCCAAGGAAAGCCCCGGGCAAACCCTCGCGACGGGCGTGGGTACGACACGGGCGGAAAGCGCAGGCAGGAAGCAGCCATGGGTCTCACGAGCAACAAAGTGCTGGTGCTGGCGATAACGATCGCCGTCGTGCTGTTCATCGGCACGGTATGGCTGTGGCCGCGCCTCGCCCGGCAGAACTGGCGGGCCATCGGTGGACGGGTCGGTCTGATGCTGTTCACCCAGGTGGCGATCTTCGCCTCCGTCGGGCTCTTCGCCAACCAGGCGTTCGGCTTCTACGCGAGCTGGGCCGACCTGTTCGGCAAGGAGACCGACCAGGGGATCGTCGTCGACCACTCGGTCAACGGCAGCACGGGCGGGCCGCTCCAGGTGGTCTCCACCTCCAATGTGCCTGGTGTGCGCGCCACGCGGCCGGAGATGGGCGGGCAGGTCCAGAAGGTGGACATCGTCGGCCCCACCACGCACATCGGCGCACCGGCCTACGTGTACCTGCCGCCGGAGTACTTCCAGCCGCAGTACCGCAAGCGGACGTTCCCGGTGGCGGTCGTGCTGACGGGTTACCCGGGCACCGCCAAGTCGCTGGTCACCAAGCTGAACTACCCGAGCACCTCGCAGCGACTGGCCAAGGACGGTCGGATGCAGCCGATGATCCTGGTGATGCTGCGGCCGACCGTGGCGCCGCCGCGGGACACCGAGTGCGTGGACGTGCCGGACGGCCCGCAGGCGGAAACGTTTTTTGCCAAGGACCTGCCGGCTGCCGTCCAGTCGCAGTACCGCGTCGGCAAGCAGCCGGGCAGCTGGGGTGTCATCGGTGACTCCACGGGCGGCTACTGCGCGCTCAAGCTCGCCATGCACCACCCCAACGTGTACACGGCCGCCGCGGGCCTGTCGGCGTACTACAAGGCGCCGATCGACCCCACCACCGGTGACCTCTTCCACGGCGACGAGAAGCTGAAGAACCGTTCCGACCTGTGGTGGCTCCTGAAGCACGAGGCCGCGCCCGACACCTCGCTGCTCGTCACCAGCAGCAAGGTCGGCGAGAAGAACTACAAGGACACGATGAAGTTCATCGACCGTGTCCAGGCCACCAACCGCACCAGGATCTCGTCGATCATCCTCGAGAGCGGCGGGCACAACTTCAACACCTGGAACCGTGAGATCCCGCCGACGCTCCAGTGGATGAGCAGCAGGCTCGTCGACCACTGAGCCGGCCGCACCCCTGACGCCCCGTGAAACCGGCGGCATGGCCGTGTTTTTACGGGGCGGGGGTCCGCGATCCGCCTACTCGCGGTAAGTTTCTGGCCATGCCACGTGGACGCCACCGCCATTCCCCCCCTCTGCACCGGCTGTTGCCTCCCTCGGCGATCGCCGGCGTGTCCGTCGTCTGCGCGCTGGGTCCCTGGGCGTTCTCCGAGGCCACGGTGCTCCGGGCGCTGGCCGCCGCCGCCGCGGCGACGGCGGTCCTCGGCGCGGTCGTGATGCGCCGCTGGGACGCCCAGGCGGGCAGGCAGGTCGCCGAACTCACGCGCGCGCGTGCCGGAGACGAGTGGCGGTACGAGGAGCGGGTCGCCGAACTGGAGACCGACCTGGAGGAGTCCCGCGAGCTGCGCACGAAGCTGGAGCAGCGGCTGCGGGCCAAGCGCGCCGAACTCGCGGGCCTGCGCAACGAGCACGCCGCCCTGCTGCGCCGGTACGCCACCGCGGAGACCGAGCGGGCCACCGCCCTGGAGGGGCGGCGCCTGCTGGAACTCGAGGCGGCGCCGTCCGAACCGGAGCCGACGGCCTCGTCGGTGCCGGCCCTGCCGCCCGCGCGGAGCGGTGAGCCCGCGGCCGCCGGCACCTCCGAGTCATCCGAGTCGTCCGAGTCGTCCGAGTCGTCCGGGGCAACCGCGGTTTCCGAGGGCGTGCCGGAGGCGTCGGCGGTCTTCTCGGCCGAGGGCGCGTCACTGTACCGGCGGGCCCTGACGGCTCTTGCCCTGTTCGGCCGGGAGGCTCCGGCGGGGTCCGTGGCCGAGGCCGGGGACGAGCCGGAGGCGGACGGCGGTCCGGAGGACGAGCGCACCGCGGCCGCGACCGAGCCCCGGAGGGCCGGGTCCGAGGGGGACGAGCCGGGCGGAGACGAGCCCGGTGGGGACGAGCCCGAAGGGGGCAGGGCCGAGAAGGACGACGCCGAGGAGGACGAGGCCGGGGCGGCCGAGCCCGCGCTCACCCGCTTCGAGTCGCCGGAACCGGGCGAGTCCGTGACCGGCACGCCGGAGGCGTCCGAGCCGGAGACTCCCGAGGCCGCCGTGCCCGGGAACGAGGCCGCCGTCACCGAGCACGAGGCCGCCGTGCCCGAGGCCGGGACGGCGCTGCGCGAGGCCGGGGCGGCGCCGACCGGGGCGGGGGCGGTTGTGCCCGAGGCCGGGACGGCGCTGACCGGGGCGGGGGCGGTTGTGCCCGAGGCCGGGGCGGCGCTGACCGGGGCGGGGGCGGTTGTGCCCGAGGCCGGGGCGGTTGTGCCCGAGGCCGGGAGCACCGCCGGGGAAGAGCACACTGGGGAAGAGCGCGCTGCGGACGGTGTGCGGGACGGCGCCGGTGCGCTGCCCGCGGCCGAGCCCGCCCGTCCCGCGGGACAGCCGCCCGCCGGGCACTTCACGGTTCCGACCGCGGTGGCCGTCGTACCGGCCGCGCCCGCGCGGCGCCCGGTGGTCGAGGGCGGGTTCGACTTCTTCGGCACCCAGAAGGGGGCGTCGGAGGCCACGCTGGACTCCGTGCAGAACGAGGACCTCGCCGACGTCGTCGGTCCCGAGGCGCTCGCCGTGCACAAGGCCGAGTCCGAGGCCGGGTTCAAGGCCGCCGACGAGCGGTCCCGCGGGGTCGGCCAGGTCATCGACCTGACGGCGCACGACGAGACGGAGCAGATCGACGTCCAGAGGCTGCGCAGCGCGGCTTCCTGAGCTTCCGCCGCCGTACACCGCGACGGCGCACCGGGCCCGGCCTCCCCACGGGGGAGCCGGGCCCCACGCGTCGGTACGGCACCGTCGGCACGGCACGCGGACGCGCACGCGCACGCGCACGCGCACGCGCACGCGCACGCGGACGCGGCGCCGTCGGGACCCTTCCGGCGGTCTTCCGGTGGTCCGGGAGGGTGTTTGCCACGGGTACGGCGCGTGGGCGCGGGTCGGTCCGGCGGTCGGCCGGTGGAGCGGGAGGGCGTCCGCCGGGTCGGTCCGGCGGTCGGCCGGTGGAGCGGGAGGGCGTCCGCCGGGTCGGTCCGGCGGGCGGATGCGGGTTCGGCCGGTGGTCGTCCGGCGGTCGCCGGTGGCCGGGTGCGCTTCCGACGTGTCGGTGTGACGTGGGGGCTCGGGTTCGTCCGGTGGTCAGTCGGTGGTCATCCAGCGGTCCGGGAGGGCGGCCCGGCGGCCCGTACGGGACCTCTCCGCCTGCTCGCCGAGGAACCGCGCGGCCTCCTCCGCGCCCCGCAGACGGGCCGTCACGGTCTTGTCGGCCCCGGTGTCCACGTGGACGTCGGCGAGCCCCCAGCGGCGCTCCCAGGGCCCCTGGGTGAGCCGTACGCTCTGCACCTTGGCGTGCGGTACCAGCGAGAGCCGGCGGCACAGCAGGCCGCTCCGCGCGGCGAACACCGTGCCGGTGACCGCGAGCCGGTGCCCGCGCCACCACACCGGCAGGCACCATCGCGCCCCGCGCGCAGCCGGGGACATCTCCGCCGGCACCGTCACATCGGGCAGCACGCGCGCGACGACCGACTCGGCGATCGCCCGCGGGGCGACCGGTATCAGCACCGAGTTGGCGGACCCGGCCACGTCCAGTTCCACCCGCACCCAGCCGGCCCGCCGCCACAGCAGCGGTTCCACGATCCGCACGGTCTGCACCCGGCCGGGCGGCACCGTCTCGTGGGTACGGTCGAGCAGCCCGTGGTCGATGCGCAGTCCGTCCGGGGACTCGCTCACCGTCCAGTCGAACTCGGCGACGAACCGGCCCACGCTGCTCGCTCCCGCCGTACCGAGCAGCGGCAGGGCGCTGACGAGGACCGTCCACACGTTCTGGGTGGTGAGCCAGAGCACCGTGGGGACGATCAGCGCGGCGCACAGCGAGCCCCAGGTGGCTCCCGTCAGCAGCAGGGAGCGTGCCAGCTCGCGCGGGGGCACGTGCACCAGTGCCCGCGCCGGTGCCTCCCCGACCTCGCGGGCCGTCTCGGGCGCGAAACCCGCCGCGCGCGCGAGCAGCTCGGCCCGCAGGGCGCGCGCCTCCCGCTCGCCCAGATAGGCCAGCTCGTCCTTGTCGTCGGCGCCGACGACGTCGATCCGCAGCCTGGCGACGCCCGCCACGCGCGCGAGGAGCGGACGGGAGACGTCCACGGCCTGCACGCGCTCCAGCCGGATGTGCGCGGTGCGCCGGAACAGCAGTCCGGTGCGTATGCGCAGTTCGGTGTCGGTGACCGCGTAGTGCGTGAACCACCACGACAGGAAGCCGTAGAGGCCGGCCGCAGGCACCAGTACCGCGAGTCCCAGCAGGAGCACCGTGTCGGTGAGCCGCGCCAGCTGTTCCTGCGCGCCGTTCGGGTCGTGCACCGCCCAGCCCGCCAGCACGGCGAGCGGCGCCCACGCCCGGCGGAAGGGGGTGACCGGGTGCAGCCGGCGCTCGGTGACGGGTGAACGCTCAGATATGCCACCCTCCGCGTCCTCCGCGCGGTCCCGCGATGTCACAGGCCCGCCGATCGTGCCTGGCCCAGCTCGGTGAGCCGGTCGCGCAGGCGTTCCGCCTCGGCCGGGTCCAGGCCGGGGATGGTCGCGTCGGTCGCGGCGGCGGCCGTGTGCAGCTGCACGGTGGCCAGCCCGAACCGCCGCTCCAGCGGCCCCGACGTCACCTCCACCAGCTGCATCCGCCCGTACGGCACCACCGTCTCCTCGCGCCACAGGACACCGCGGCTGATCAGCAGGTCGTCGGCGCGCTCGGCGTACCGCCAGGAGCGCCAGTTGCGTCCCAGCAGCCGCCAGCACCAGGCGGCGGACACCGCCGGCAGCAGCGCGCAGAGCGCCCAGGCGGGCCCCGCGAGAAGCCCCGGCAGCAGGCCCGCGGCGACCGCGAGCACCCCCGTCCACACCACCAGCAGCAGCCGGCGCACCCGCAGCAGACCGGGCCGCAGCCCCCGCCACACCGGCTGGTCCGCCGCCGCTCCGGTTCCTTCCAGGCTCCCCGTCTCCATGAGGCCAGCGTACGTAGGGGAAACTGGGGCCATGACTCCCACGACGGAGACCACGGTCGGCATCGGCGGCGCGGCGGAGAGTACCGACATGGTGCTCAACATCGGGCCTCAGCACCCCTCCACACACGGCGTCCTGCGGCTCAGGCTCGTGCTGGACGGGGAGCGCATCGTGCGCGCGGAGCCGGTGATCGGCTACATGCACCGGGGCGCCGAGAAGCTCTTCGAGGCCCGGGACTACCGGCAGATCATCGTGCTCGCCAACCGGCACGACTGGCTGTCCGCGTTCTCGAACGAGCTGGGCGTGGTCCTCGCCGTGGAGCGGATGCTCGGCATGGAGGTCCCGGAGCGGGCGGTGTGGACGCGCACCCTGCTCGCCGAGCTGAACAGGGTGCTGAACCATCTGATGTTCCTCGGCTCGTACCCGCTGGAGCTGGGCGGGATCACGCCGGTGTTCTACGCGTTCCGGGAGCGCGAGGTGCTCCAGAACGTGATGGAGGAGGTCTCCGGCGGACGCATGCACTACATGTTCAACCGCGTCGGCGGCCTCAAGGAGGACCTGCCGGCCGGCTGGACGGCACGCGCGCGTGAGGCCGTCGCCGCCGTGCGCTCGCGCATGGACGTCTTCGACGACCTGGTGCTCGGGAACGAGATCTTCCGGGGACGCACGCGGGACGTGGGCGTCCTCACTCCGCAGGCCGTGCACGCGTACGGCGTGAGCGGTCCCATCGCGCGCGCCTCCGGCGTCGACTTCGACCTGCGCCGTGACGAGCCGTACCTGGCCTACGGCGACCTCCAGGACGTCCTGAAGGTCGTGACCCGCGGCGAGGGCGACTGCCTCGCCCGCTTCGAGATACTGCTGGAGCAGACCCACAACGCCCTGGACCTGGCCGACGCCTGCCTGGACCGGCTCGCGGAGCTGCCGCCCGGCCCGATCAACCAGCGGCTGCCCAAGGTGCTGAAGGCGCCCGAGGGGCACACGTACGCGTGGACCGAGAACCCGCTCGGCATCAACGGCTACTACCTGGTCAGCAAGGGCGAGAAGACCCCGTACCGGCTGAAGCTGCGCTCGGCCTCGTACAACAACATCCAGGTGCTGACCGAGCTGCTGCCGGGGACGCTGGTGGCGGACATGGTGGCGATCCTGGGGTCGATGTTCTTCGTCGTCGGCGACATCGACAAGTAGCGACAAGCGGCCACCCGGGGCGGACCGCCGGCGTGCGGACCGGCCGGGAGTGGTTCACCGGCCGGGCGGCTCCGGGAGGTCCGTCTCCGGGCGGCCCGTCCCCGGGTGGCCCGCATCCGGGCGGCCCGTATCCGGGAGTTCCGTATCCAGGGGGTCCTCCAGCGGGTCCGGGATGCCGACCGGCTGGAGCAGCCAGCCGAAGTCGCCGAGACCGCCCGTTGCCCTGAGTTCGGTGGCCTCCCCGGCGCTCGCCAGGGCGCGTACGTAGGCGGAGGGATCCGTGGAGGCCAGCGCCAGCGGGGGGCGTGCGCCGGTGAGGTCGAGGGCGCGCAATGCGGCGCGTTGCGTGAGCAGCCGCGCACCGGAAAGCTCGCGCGCCGATGCGCCGGCACCCTGCGCCGTGTCCGACGGCGCGCTGGAGGAAGCGCGCGCCGGAGCGGAGGGCGTACGCGACATGCCGGGGGCTGCCGCGCACGCGTCCAGTGCCACGTGTGCCGTGATGTCGCACGAGCCGTCCGGCACGGGCGCCGTCTCGCGGCCCTCCCGGAAGCCGGTGAGCGTCCCGAACGGCGGGCGCGTCTCGACGGTGTGCGCGTAGTCCACGGCCACCGCGAGCCCCCGCACCACCCGGTCCACGGCCGCCGCCCAGGCCCGGTCCCGGGGCAGCCCGATCTCCGCCCGCAGTCCCTCCTCGGCGGGCAGCGGCCACCAGTGGGCGAGCCAGCCGGCCTCCGCGCCCGTCACGGGCTCCCCGAGCCGCTCGGAGCCGTCCTCCGTGACGAGCACCAGCCGGGGCACGCCCGCGGAGTCCACCTCGACGACGTCCACGGGGACGTTGTCGAGCCACTCGTTGGCGAACAGCAGGCCGGTGACCGTGTCCGGGAGTTCGCTCAGCCAGGTGATCCGCTCGTCCAGGCCGGCCGGGCGGCCGGCGATCTCGACGGCGTACGCACGCGCGCGTGCGGCCACGTCGGACGGCAGGGCGGCGAGCACCCCGGCGACCAGCTCGCCCCGCCCGGCGCCCATGTCGACGAAGTCCAGCACCGCGGGCCGTCCGAGAGCCGCGTCGACCCGGCACAGCAGCCGGGCCACGGCCCGCGCGAACAGCGGGGAGGCGTGCACGGACGTGCGGAAGTGACCGGCCGGGCCCTCCGGGCGGCGGTAGAAGCCGCCGGGCCCGTACAGCGCCGCCTCGGCCGCCGCGCGCCAGCCCCGGGGGCCGGAATTCCCGCGGAAGTCCTCCACTGTCGTCTCACCCGTCACCGGGACAGACTAGGCGCACAGATGATCACTGCCTCCACCTTGGGGAGTACGCGCGCCGGGCGCGGATCGGCCCTTCGGTTGACCCCCGCACGCATCCCGTTTCCATACTCTGGGTTACGTGCAGCGCCTCTACGACTTCCTCCGCCGCCACCCGATGTGGGTCGACGCCTTCTGGGCCGTCGCCCTGTTCGGGGTGTCCGGGCTGAGCGTGGTCTCTCTCGACGGGGTGCGAGGTCACCATGGGACGGTCGCCGAGGGGATCGTCGTGTCCGTCGCCCTGTGCGTCGTCGTGGCGCTGCGCCGCCGTTTCCCCGAGCCGATGCTGCTGCTCGCCCTCGCGACCGGACTGGCCCAGCTGGTCCTGGACGTCGAGACGACCGCCGCCGACTTCGCCATGCTGGTGATCACCTACACGGTGGCGGCGATAGGCGCGCGCTGGTCCTCCCGGCTCGCCCTCGCCGTCAGTCTCTGCGCGGCCGCCGTGGCCCAGATCCGCTGGCCGGCCGAGCACAGCAGCTTCGCCGGGCAGATCGCGATAGCGGTCTTCCAGACGGTGCCCTTCGCCCTCGCCTGGGTGCTCGGTGACTCCATGCGCACCCGGCGCGCCTACTTCGCCCAGCTGGAGGAGCGCGCGGCCCGCCTGGAGAAGGAGCGCGAGGCGCAGTCGAAGGTCGCGGTGGCCGCCGAACGCGCCCGGATCGCTCGTGAGCTGCACGACGTCGTCGCGCACAACGTGTCGGTGATGGTGGTGCAGGCCGACGGCGCCGCCTACGTCATGGACGCCGCCCCCGACCAGGCGAAGAAGGCCCTGGAGACGATCTCCTCCACCGGCCGTCAGGCCCTCGCCGAGATGCGCCGCCTGCTGGGCGTGCTGCGCACCGGCGAGCACCAGGAGGGCGGGGAGTACGTCCCGCAGCCCGACGTCGAGCAGATCGACGATCTCGTGGAGCAGTGCCGCACCTCCGGTCTCCCGGTCGACTTCAAGGTGGAGGGCACCCCGCGTCCGCTGCCCAGCGGAGTGGAGCTGACCGCGTACCGGATCGTGCAGGAGGCGCTCACCAACACCCGCAAGCACGGGGGGCCCAACGCGGGCGCGAGCGTCCGGCTGGTCTACTTCGACGACGGTCTCGGCCTGCTGGTCGAGGACGACGGCAAGGGCGCGCCGCACGAGCTGTACGAGGAGGGCGGCGCCGACGGGCAGGGACACGGGCTGATCGGCATGCGTGAGCGGGTCGGCATGGTCGGCGGCACCCTGGACGCCGGCCCGCGCCCGGGCGGAGGATTCCGCATCAGCGCCCTGCTCCCGCTCAAGGCGGCGCACTGACCCGCGACACGCCCCCTGTTGACCCCGCACCACCCTCGCCGACGGCGGCCGGAGACGGCGCACGGCGGCGGGGACGGCAACCGAAGACACGGAAGAGGACCCGATGACGATCCGCGTGATGCTCGTCGACGACCAGGTGCTGCTGCGCACCGGATTCCGGATGGTGCTCGCCGCCCAGCCGGACATGGAGGTCGTCGCGGAGGCGGGCGACGGCGTGGAGGCCCTCCAGGTACTGCGGTCCACCGCCGTCGACGTCATCCTGATGGACGTCCGTATGCCGAAGCTGGACGGCGTGGAGACCACCCGGCGGATCTGCGCGGAGCCGGACGCGCCGAAGGTGCTCATCCTCACCACGTTCGACCTGGACGAGTACGCCTTCTCCGGGCTGAAGGCGGGCGCCTCCGGCTTCATGCTCAAGGACGTGCCGCCCGGCGAGCTGCTGACGGCGATCCGCGCCGTGCACAGCGGTGACGCGGTCGTCGCGCCCTCCACCACCCGGCGCCTGCTGGACCGTTTCGCGCCGATGCTGCCCTCCGCCGGCAAGGAGCCCCAGCACAAGGAGCTGGAGCGGCTCACCGAGCGGGAGCGCGAGGTGATGGTGCTGGTGGCGCAGGGCCTGTCCAACGGCGAGATCGCGGCCCGGCTGGTGCTGAGCGAGGCGACGGTGAAGACCCACGTGGGCCGCATCCTGACCAAGCTGGGCCTGCGCGACCGGGTGCAGGTGGTCGTGCTGGCGTACGAGACGGGACTGGTACGCGCGGGCGGCCACGGCTGAACGGTGGCGCACCACGGGCCGGCCGCGCGTCGTGGCGGGCCACGGGCCGGCCGCCGGCGTCGGCGCGCCACGGCTGACCGCGGGTGGCGGCGGATCACGGCCTGCCGCGGGCGGTGGCGCCGCTAGCGGAGGATCCCCTCCAGGAAGTCGCTGCCCAGCCGTGCGACGACGGTGACGTCCAGCTGGTGCAGCACGTACCGGCCGCGGCGGCGGGTGGAGACCAGGCCCGCCTTCTTCAGGACGCCCAGGTGCCGGGATATCTCGGGGGCCGTCATCGCGTGGAACTGCGCCAGTTCGCTGGTGGTGTAGGCGCTGCGGGCCAGGTGGCGGCAGAGCCGCATCCGCACGGGGTGGGACAGGGCGCTCATCCGCAGCGCGAGCTGTTCCACGGAGGGCGGGGCCGCCATTTCGGGTGAGCCGACCGGGTAGTGCAGCACCGGCTGCCAGCCGTACCGGTGCAGGACGCTCAGGTGCGGCCAGCCCAGGCTCGTCGGGACGAGGAGAAGGCCGCCGTCCGCCGTGGCGGAGTGGCAGCTGCCCAGCTTGTCGACCGTGATCGTGGCGGCGTCCTCGTCGAGCGTCACGGTGGGCGACACCGCCGCCAGCGCCTCGGCAAGGCCCCGGCGCAGCAGGAGGTCCGTCTTGTGGCGGGCGTCCGCCGCGAGCTGGTGCCGCAGCCACGCCCAGGCCTCCGCGAAGAACGCCTCGTCGCAGTCCTGCACGAACTGCCGCACCCAGGCCCGGATCCGTGGTGGGTCGGCCAGCAGCCGCTCGGCGAACCGCACCTGCCGGGGCCCGCGCGAGGCGGCCAGCTCCAGCGCCCGGCGGCGCACGTCGGCGTCGGAGAGCGCGGAGGGGCCCTGCGCGCCGTACGGCAGCGCGCAGGTGAACTCCATCGCGGCGTCCACGAACTGCTCGTCCGTCAGCTTGTCCAGCAGGTCCAGGTCCTCGGCGAGGGTGGCGCCGGGCAGCGTGCTGCGGCCCGCGACGCCCGCGAACGGCAGGAACAGGTCGGAGAAGGTCGAGCGCCAGAGGAAGTCCGCCTCGCACATCCGGTCGGCCAGATGCGTGTCCAGCCGGGCCGTCACGCCGGTCACCCAGCCCTGGAGGCCGGGATGATGCCCCGGCTCCGACAGCGCGTGCAGCGCCATGCCCAGCTCGGCCAGGGGCGAGGTGACGGCGGCGATCCGCTCCGGACGCAGCCCCGCGATGTCGATGCGCACGCTCATGCCCCCATGGTGCCCGCCGCCACCGACAGCCAGGTCGTCGATTGACGGCGGACGTCAATCGACGCGACGTCCGCAGGCCGGGCGGCGCACCCTGGAGCACCGGGGCAGCCGCGGAGCACGATCACTCACCGACCGGTCGCCGACAGTCGACGACCAGTCAGCGACCATTCGACGTACCGAGAAGGCGGTCCGCCATGAGCATCACCCAGCAGTACCTCCTCGACAGCCACCGCGCCCGTCTGCACGGCGAGCCGGAGCCGCCCGCGCCGGGCCGCCACGACGTGGACCTGGTCCGGGAGCTGCGCGACTACCGGCGCTTTCGTGCGGTCGTCGCGGAGCGCCCGGCGCACGGACGCCTCCGGCACGCCCTCGCACGCTGGCTGCGCCCCCGCGCACTCGGCTGAGCCGCGCCCCCAGGCCACCCGGCCGGGCCGCCCGCCCTGCGCGCGGGGCTGCGCCCGCCCCGAGCGTTCGGCCATGCCCGCCCCTGCGCCCTCGACTGTCCGTCCTGCGCGCCGGGGCTGTGCCCGCCCCGGCGCGCTCGGCTACGGCCGCTCCGGCAGCCGGTCCACGAAGTCCCGCACGGCCGCGCGGACATCGTCCGCCGTCCACTCCAGGCCGGCGGACCGGACGACGACCTCCGTGCACGCCAGGCCGGGGCCCGCGGCGTCCCAGGCGTTCGCGAAGAGCAGCACCGAGGTCTCCTCGCCCTGGCGCACGGCCGCCTCGGCCGCCACCTCGGGCTCGTACGGCAGCCAGACCTGGAACTCGTGGGTGTGCGGCGCCTCGGGATGCACGCGGGCCCAGGGCACCCCGGCCGCCGCGAAGCCCTCGCGCAGCGCCTCGGCCACCACGCGCGCGTGCCGTACGTACTCCGGCAGCCGGGGCAGCTCGCGGTCCAGGCCGACGAGCGCGGACAGCGCGGTCGGGAACTGCTGGAAGACCATGCCGCCGTACCGGTGCCGCCAGGTCTTCGCCTCCTCGATCAGCGTCCCCGGTCCGGCGAGCACGGCGCCGCCGAAGCCGCCGACGGACTTGTAGAGCGACACGTAGACGCTGTCGGCCAGGCCCGCGATCTCCTCGAGGGAGCGCCCGAAATGCTCCGTGCACTCCCACAGGCGCGCGCCGTCGAAGTGCACCACCGCGTCCCGCTCCCGCGCCGCGTCGACGGCCTCGGTCAGCTCCTCCCAGGTGGGCAGCACGAAACCGGCGTCCCGGAGCGGAAGCTCCAGCATCAGCGCCCCGAAGGGCTCCTCGAGGCCGCGTATCTCGGCCGCCGTGGGCAGCCGGTTCCCGCCGCCCACCCTGACCGGACGAAGACCACTGACCTGGCTGAACGCATTCCGCTCGTGCACCTCCGGGTGGGCCAGCGGGTGCAGGGCCACCGTCGGGTCGCCGGTGCGGGCCGCCCAGCAGCGCAGGGCCACCTGCTGGGCCATGGTGCCCGTGGGGAAGAACGCGGCGGCCTCCGTGCCGAGCAGGGCGGCGACCCGCTCCTCCAGGGCGGCCACGATCCGGTTGCCGTACACGTCGGCCGGCTCGTCCAGGTCGTACGCCTCGGGCGCCGCGTCCATCAGGTGCGTGAGCCGGTCGCGGATGGTGCTGCCCCAGTCCGCGCGGGACAGCGTGCGGCGCGCCTGCCGCTGGGCCGCCATGCGCCGGTCCCGCAACCGCTCCCGTGCCGATCGTTCCGCCTCCTGCCCGGTCTCCGGCCCGTTGTCCTGCCCGCTGTCCCGTACGGCTGTCTCAGTCATGCCGTGGATCATGCCGTGCGGGCCGGGCGGGGGCACCGGGAATTTCGGTGCGGCGGCCCGGCCCCGCAGCGGTGGGCGGACGTGGGGTAACCCACAGCCTGTGGACAACCGGTCGGCTCCGGAACGAGATAGCGTTAACATGACGAGAAATCGTCCGGTACCCAAAGCGGACTGGAACGGGAAGGCCGCCGTCGCGTGAGTACAGTCCACCAGCCAGACCTCAAGGACCGCCCCGCGCGGCTCACCGTCGGCGTCGTCGGCGCCGGCCGGGTGGGCCCCGCGCTCGCCGCGTCCCTCCAGCTCGCCGGGCACCGCCCGGTGGCCGTGTCCGGAGTCTCCGACGCCTCCCGCAGACGCGCCGAGGCCATGCTGCCGGGCGTTCCCCTGGTGCCGCCCGCCGAGGTCCTCCAGCGCGCCGACCTGGTGCTGCTCACGGTGCCCGACGACGTCCTGCCCGGCCTGGTCACCGGCCTCGCCGAGACCGGTGCGGTACGACCGGGACAGCTGCTCGTGCACACCTCCGGCCGGTACGGCGCGCGGGTCCTCGACCCGGCCCTGCGCGCGGGCGCGCTGCCGCTGGCCCTGCACCCGGCGATGACCTTCACCGGCACGCCCGTGGACGTCCAGCGCCTCGCGGGCTGCTCGTTCGGCGTCACCGCGCCCGAGGAGCTGCGGCTGGCCGCCGAGGCCCTGGTGATCGAGATGGGCGGCGAGCCGGAGTGGATCAGCGAGCAGAACCGCCCGCTGTACCACGCGGCCCTCGCCCTCGGCGCCAACCACCTGGTGACCCTGGTCGCCCAGTCCATGGAGCTGCTGCGCGCGGCCGGTGTGGGGGCCCCCGACCGGATGCTCGGCCCGCTGCTCGGCGCCGCCCTGGACAACGCGCTGCGCTCCGGCGACGCCGCCCTGACCGGGCCGGTCGCGCGCGGCGACGCCGGCACGGTCGCCGCGCACGTCACGGAGCTGCGCAAGCACGCCCCGCAGACCGTGGCGGGCTATCTGGCGATGGCCCGCGCGACCGCCGACCGCGCGCTCGCCCACGGCCTGCTGAAGCCGGAACTCGCCGAGGACCTCCTCGGGGTACTCGCCGACGGAAGCCGCGGCGGCGGAACCGGCGGCACGAGCGGCACCGGTGGCACTGACGGCACCGACGGCCGGAACGGTTCGACCGGCACCGACGGCACTGACGGCCCGAACGGTACGACCGGCACCGAGGGGAACGACCGATGACCACCGCCCTGCTGAGCACCGCCGAAGAGCTGCACGCGCGCGTGCGCCACGGCCGCCGCGCCGTCGTGATGACCATGGGTGCCCTGCACGAGGGCCACGCCACCCTCATCCGCGCCGCGCGCGAGCTCGCCGGTACGGACGGCGAGGTCGTCGTCACGATCTTCGTCAACCCCCTGCAGTTCGGCGCGGGCGAGGACCTGGACCGCTACCCGCGCACCCTGGACGCCGATCTGAAGCTCGCCGGGCAGGCGGGCGCGGACGCCGTCTTCGCGCCCTCCGTGGACGAGGTGTACCCGGGCGGCGAACCCCAGGTGCGCCTCTCCGCCGGACCCATGGGCGAGCGCCTGGAGGGCGCCTCGCGGCCCGGCCACTTCGACGGCATGCTCACCGTCGTCGCCAAGCTGCTGCACCTCACCAGCCCCGACGCCGCCCTGTTCGGGCAGAAGGACGCCCAGCAGCTGGCCCTGATCCGGCGCATGGTGCGGGACCTGAACTTCGGCGTCGAGATCGTCGCCGTGCCGACCGTGCGCGAGGAGGACGGGCTCGCCCTGTCCAGCCGCAACCGCTACCTCTCGCCCGAGGAGCGCCGGACCGCGCTCACGCTGTCCCGCGCGCTGTTCGCCGGCCGGGACCGGCACGCCGCGCAGGAGGCGCTGCGCGCCCGGGCCCGGGAAGTGCCCTCCACGCACGCGCGTGCCGAGGCGCTGAGTGCCATAGGGGAGTCCCGCGCGGCCGCCGACGCGCACGCGGTGGCCACCGCCGCGCCCGGCGGCCCGGCGGCCGTCCGCGCCGCCGCCCGCCAGGTCCTGGACGAGGCCCTCCGCCTCGACCCGCCGCTGCGGCTGGACTACCTCGCACTGGTCGACCCCGCCGACTTCACCGAGATCGGCGCCGACTTCACCGGCGAGGCCGTCCTCGCCGTCGCCGCCCGGGTCGGCGCGACCCGGCTGATCGACAATCTTCCTCTCACCTTCGGAGCCGCCTCGTGACCAGCACAGGCATACGACTGCACGCACCCGAGCCCGGGTGGAACATCTCGGCGGACGTGGTCGTCGTCGGCTCCGGAGTGGCGGGCCTGACCGCCGCGCTGCGCTGCGAGGCCGCCGGGCTGCGGACCGTCGTCGTCACCAAGGCCCGCCTCGACGACGGCTCCACGCGCTGGGCGCAGGGCGGCATCGCCGCCGCCCTCGGCGAGGGCGACACCCCCGAGCAGCACCTGGACGACACCCTGGTGGCCGGCGCCGGCCTGTGCGACGAGGAGGCCGTACGGCTCCTCGTCACCGAGGGCCCCGACGCCGTACGGCGGTTGATGTCCACCGGCGCCCACTTCGACACCGACGACGAGGGCGGTATCCAGCTCACCCGCGAGGGCGGCCACCACCGGCGCCGGATCGTGCACGCGGGCGGCGACGCGACCGGCGCGGAGGTCTCCCGGGCGCTCGTGGAGGCCGTACGCGCGCGCGGGCTGCGCACCATCGAGAACGCGCTCGTGCTGGACCTGCTCACCGACGCCGACGGCCGTACGGCCGGTGTCTCGCTGCACGTGATGGGTGAGGGCCAGCACGACGGCGTGGGTGCCGTGCACGCCCCCGCGGTGGTGCTCGCGACCGGCGGCATGGGCCAGGTGTTCTCGGCGACCACCAACCCGTCCGTGTCGACCGGCGACGGCGTGGCCCTGGCGCTGCGCGCGGGCGCCGAGGTCAGCGACCTGGAGTTCGTGCAGTTCCACCCGACCGTGCTGTTCCTCGGCGCGGACGCCGAGGGCCAGCAGCCGCTCGTCTCCGAGGCGGTGCGCGGCGAGGGCGCGTACCTGGTCGACGGGGACGGCGTGCGCTTCATGGTGGGCCAGCACGAACTGGCCGAGCTGGCGCCCCGCGACATCGTCGCCAAGGGCATCCTGCGGCGGATGCTGGAGCAGGGCGCCGAGCACATGTACCTCGACGCCCGGCACTTCGGCGCCGACATGTGGGAGCACCGGTTCCCGACCATCCTGGCCGCCTGCCGGGCCAACGGCATCGACCCGGTCACCGAGCCCATCCCGATCGCCCCGGCCGCGCACCATGCCTCCGGCGGCGTCCGCACCGACGCGCAGGGGCGTACGACGGTCCCGGGCCTGTACGCGTGCGGCGAGGTCGCCTGCACAGGTGTGCACGGCGCCAACCGGCTCGCCTCCAACTCCCTCCTCGAAGGCCTCGTCTACGCGGAGCGGATCGCCGCCGCCGTCGTCGCGGCCCGCGCGGAGGACGGCCTCCACGCGCGCGTGCCCGCACCGGTCCCGCACCCCGAGACGCCCGCGCACCCCCTGCTGGCCCCCGAGTCCCGCTTCGCCGTCCAGCGGATCATGACCGAGGGCGCCGGCGTGCTGCGCTCGGAGGAGACCCTCGCCAAGGCCGCCGAGCAGCTCCAGCGGCTGCACACCGAGGCCCGTGACGCCCTGGACGAGAACGGCAAGACCGCCGAGCCCGGCGTCGACACCTGGGAGGCCACCAACCTCCTGTGCGTGGCCCGCGTCCTGGTCGCCGCCGCCCGGCTGCGCGAGGAGACCCGCGGCTGCCACTGGCGGGAGGACCGTGCCGGTCGCGACGACGACACCTGGCGGCGCCACATCGTCGTACGGCTCAATCCGGACCGGTCGCTGGCCGTACGCACCACGGACACCGCAGACTTCCCCCCTACCCGGTAACACCCAGCGCCCAGGAGCAGTGACGAACGTGAGCACCGACGACCTTCCTCTCGCCCCCACCGGCGGCTGCGGCGACGGCTGCGCCTGCGGCGCGGAGGGTGACGAGGAGTACCTCGAGTGCGGGCTCGACCCCGCGCTCGCCGAGCTGCTGGCCGCTGCCGGACTCGACCCCGTCGAGGTCGAGGACGTCGCCAACGTCGCCATCCAGGAGGACCTGGACGGCGGCGTGGACGTGACGACGGTCTCGACCATCCCCGAGGACGCCGTCGCCACCGGTGACTTCACCGCGCGCGAGGGCGGCGTCGTGGCCGGCCTGCGGGTCGCCGAGGCCGTGCTCTCCGTGGTCTGCACGGACGAGTTCGAGGTCGAGCGGCACGTGGAGGACGGCGACCGGATCGAGGCCGGGCAGAAGCTGCTGTCGGTCACCACGCGCACGCGTGACCTGCTCACCGCCGAGCGCAGCGCGCTGAACCTCCTGTGCCGCCTGTCCGGTATCGCGTCCGCCACGCGCGCGTGGGCCGACACCCTGGAGGGCACCAAGACGAAGGTCCGCGACACCCGCAAGACGACCCCGGGTATGCGCTCGCTGGAGAAGTTCGCCGTCCGCTGCGGCGGGGGCGTCAACCACCGCATGTCGCTGTCCGACGCGGCCCTGGTGAAGGACAACCACGTGGTGGCCGCCGGCGGCGTCGCGCAGGCGTTCAAGGCCGTACGCGAGGCCTTCCCGGAGGTGCCGATCGAGGTCGAGGTCGACACCCTGCACCAGCTGCGCGAGGTCGTGGACGCCGGCGCCGACCTGATCCTGCTGGACAACTTCACGCCCGGCGAGTGCGAGGAGGCCGTCGGCATCGTCGGCGGGCGGGCGCTGCTGGAGGCGTCCGGGCGGCTGACGCTCGCCACCGCGCGCGCGTACGCGGACACGGGCGTGGACTTCCTGGCCGTCGGCGCGCTCACCCACTCCTCGCCGATCCTGGACATCGGCCTGGACCTGCGCGAGGCGGAGTAACGAACATGCTCCTCACGATCGACGTCGGCAACACGCACACCGTCCTCGGCCTGTTCGACGGCGAGGACATCGTCGAGCACTGGCGCATCTCCACGGACGCGCGGCGCACGGCCGACGAGCTGGCGGTGCTGCTCCAGGGCCTGATGGGCATGCACCCGCTGCTCGGCGAGGAGCTGGGCGACGGCATCGACGGCATCGCCATCTGCGCGACCGTCCCGTCGGTGCTGCACGAGCTGCGCGAGGTCACCCGGCGCTACTACGGCGACGTACCCGCCGTCCTCGTGGAGCCGGGCGTGAAGACGGGCGTGCCGATCCTCACCGACAACCCCAAGGAGGTCGGCGCGGACCGGATCATCAACGCGGTCGCGGCCGTCGACCTGTACGGCGGTCCGGCGATCGTCGTGGACTTCGGCACGGCGACCACGTTCGACGCGGTCTCCGCGCGCGGGGAGTACGTCGGCGGGGTGATCGCGCCCGGTATCGAGATCTCCGTGGAGGCGCTCGGCGTCAAGGGCGCGCAGCTGCGCAAGATCGAGGTGGCCCGGCCGCGCAGCGTGATCGGCAAGAACACGGTCGAGGCCATGCAGGCGGGCATCGTGTACGGCTTCGCCGGGCAGGTCGACGGGGTGGTGAGCCGGATGGCGCGGGAGCTGGCCGACGATCCGGACGACGTGACGGTGATCGCCACGGGCGGGCTGGCGCCGATGGTGCTGGGCGAGTCCTCGGTGATCGACGAGCACCAGCCGTGGCTGACGCTGGTCGGGCTGCGTCTGGTGTACGAGCGGAACGTGTCACGGCTGTGAGGCGAGGCCGGCGCCCGCGCGGGCGCCGGCCTCGCCGGTGACCCCGGACGAGGGAACCCCCGGAGCGACACGCACCGAAATAACATCCCGATCCGTCACTTTTGTCCGATTAGCGATAGCGTCGCCGCATGCCCACGCCATACGGATCCCGCGGCGGCATGGCGTTCGGCGCGGAGGAGCTGCGTGTGCTCCGCCGCGCCCTCGCCCTCGCCCTCCACCCCGGCCACGTCTCCGCCGAGGACGTGCAGGACTGCTACCGGCTCGCCGAGTCGCTCGACGAGGCGATGCGCGAGGGCGCCAGGCTGCGCGCCTTCCTGGTGGCCGACCTGGCCCGGTACCGGGCCGCCCTGCCGGGCACCGCCGCCGGTTACCTGGCCCTGCTGGAGGAGGCGCTCGGCGCCGGGCACCGGCCCGTGCCGGACGACCTCGCCGCGCTCCGGGCGCTGCGCGGGAACCCCGCGGCGGCGGCACTGCTGGACCGCTGCCGGGAGCTGGCCGAGCAGGACGTACGGGCACGGTTCGCGCAGGGGGCGCGCAAGGTGCCGGCGCCGGCCGTGCCGCCCGCGCGGACGCGCCTGCTGGCCCTTGCGGGCGGCGCGGGGGAGTTCGGGGTCCGGCAGGAGGACGGGCAGGCCGAGGAGCCGCAGAAGCCCCCGCGGAAGCCCGCGCCGAAGCCCGCGCCGGGGCCGTCGGAGCGGCCCGCGCCGGGGCCGGACGAGCCGGAGCCGGCCGAGCCGAAGCGGCCCATCCCGACGCCGGGGGAGGTCTTCCCGCGCCGCAAGCCGGCACCGCCCACGGAATCCCGCCAACTGGCCGCGGGCTGAGAGCCGCCACCCGCCACCCGCCCCCGGCCCCAGCCGCTCCACCCGCCTCGCCCGTGCGATTCGCGGGTGGGGTGGTTCGTGTACCCCGCCCCTTTCGCCCCTTCCCCCGTGGATACTCTGGAGGCATGGACTACGTCTCCGCGCTCGTGCCCCCGGTCGTCATGGCCGTGTTCTTCATCGGTGTGGTCAGGGTGATCGTGAAGACCCAGGGCGGGGCCGCCAAGGCCAGGGAGGACGCGGCCGTCGACGCCGCTCTTGCGCGCGTGGAGGGCCCTCGCAAGGCCCCCGCCGCCGACGCCTGAGCAGCCCTCTTCCGCGGCCCTGGCGAGCCCTCGGCCGCCCCCGGCCACTCCTCGGCCGTCCCGGCCGCCCAGCCCGGTCTCCAGGCCGCCCAGCCCGGACTCCAGGTCGTCCAGCCCGGTTTCCAGGCCGCCCAGCCCGGACTCCCGGGCGGTCGGAGCGGTCTGCCGGCGTCCTGTCGGCCGCCCCGCAGGCCCCCTCGGCGGTCCCGGCCGCTCTCTCGGCAGTGCACCTGAACGGTCGGTCGTCCCCGGCGGGCTCACGGGCGTCTCGGCGGCCCCTGGGGCGTCCCGGTCCCAGGTCCCCACGTACCGCCGCTTTCCGAGCCGTACGCCCTTTTTGTTCGCGTTTGAGGTTCTAGCGCACGTCCGGCACGCCATTGCCGGGATCTCCCACTATTGTTCTGAGCTGTGCCTCGCCCATTGGGAGAACTCGAAGACGCGGTCATGACGCGGGTGTGGAAGTGGAACCGCCCGGTGACCGTTCGAGAAGTCCTGGAAGACCTCCAGCAGGAACGCTCCATCGCGTACACCACCGTGATGACCGTTTTGGACAATCTCCATCAGAAGGGCTGGGTGCGCCGCGAGGCGGAAGGCCGCGCCTATCGATATGAGGCCGTGTCGACACGAGCCGCGTACGCCGCGGCCCTGATGAACGACGCCTGGTCGCAGAGCGACAACCCGGCCGCCGCTCTCGTCGCCTTCTTCGGCATGATGAGCGAGGAACAGCGCCAGGCGCTCAGGGACGCCGTACGCATCGTCCAGGGCCCGGAAGAAACCCGGGAAGCTCCGGTGGCCCGGCAACAGGAAGCCCCGGAAGTGCGCCGGCAGGAAGCTCCGGAAGCCCGGCAAGAGGAGAACCCCGGCGCGGCGCAGGAAGCGGACGGGCGATAGCGTCCGCTCATGTCAGCAGAGCGTCCCGAAGTCCCCGCAAAAGCCCTCACGGTCCGGCGGGCCCGGACCAGCGATGTCCCGGCCGTGCGCCACCTCCTCGACGCCTACGTCCGCGACCGCATCCTGCTCGACAAAGCCATGGTCACGCTTTACGAGGACATCCAGGAGTTCTGGGTCGCGGAACGCGACGACAACGCCGAGGTGGTCGGCTGCGGCGCGCTGCACGTCATGTGGGAGGACCTGGCGGAAGTCCGCACTCTGGCGGTGAAGCCCGGCCTCAAGGGCGCCGGCGTCGGCCATCAGTTGCTGGAGAAGTTGCTCCAGACCGCGCGCTGGCTCGGCGTTCGGCGGGTTTTCTGCCTGACCTTCGAAGTGGACTTCTTCGGGAAGCACGGCTTCGTGGAGATCGGGGAGACGCCGGTCGACACCGATGTGTACGCGGAGCTGTTGCGTTCCTATGACGAGGGCGTCGCGGAGTTCCTCGGTCTCGAACGAGTGAAGCCGAACACCTTGGGCAACAGCCGGATGCTTCTGCATCTGTGATCGTCATTGCCCAGGTTCCCTATGTCCGAAACGCGCATGTTTCCGGGCGCGGGTGGTCCGCTGAGTCACTCCCGAGGGTTTGTGTTTTTCCGGCAAAAGCGGTTTGCTTTCCGACGTACTGCAGTACTGCATATAACAGGGGCGGCGAAACGGCGGACGCCGCACACCCCTGGCCCTCAACGTTATCGATGAAAGGAAATGCGGTGGCACAGAAGGTTCAGGTCCTTCTTGTCGACGACCTCGACGGCGGCGAGGCGGACGAGACCGTGACGTTCGCGCTGGACGGCAAGACGTACGAGATCGATCTCACGACCGGCAATGCGGACAAGCTGCGCAGCCTTCTTGATCCCTATGTGAAGGGCGGACGTCGTACCGGCGGCCGTGCCTCTGGCGGGCGTGGAAAGGCGCGTGCCGCTTCCGGTGGTAACCAGGACACCGCGGCGATCCGCGCCTGGGCGAAGGAGAACGGTTACGAGGTCAACGACCGCGGCCGTGTTCCCGCGTCGATTCGCGAGGCTTACGAGAAGGCCAACGGCTGATTTCGCCGGTCGGTGGGATGCCCGGCGCGTGGGCGCCGCAGCCGGACCCGGTGGCACTGCGTTGCCACCGTGTCCACCACTCGTACGAGATCGGGGGCGCTCCCCTCGCGCCCCGCGCACGACCCGGCAGGCATGGCCGGCATGGCCGGCAACGAGGCCTCGGCCTCACCTCCCGGCCCGGGGGGCCGCAGCCACACAGCGGCCACGGCCCCCTGAACGGATACGGCCTCCCGAACGGACACGGCCCGCGCGGATTCGGCGCGCGGCGAGCCGGCCCGCACCGAGCCGGACGCCACGGACCCGGGCGGTACGTATCCAGGCGGCACGGACCCCGGCCATACGGACCCGGTCGGTACGCGCCCTGGCCGTACGGCGATGACCCCCGCGGGCGGCGGCGGCGCCTCCAGCGTGCCGCCCGTTCCCATGGCCCGCAGGTCCAGGGGCACCGTTCCCCACTCCAGCCAGTCCAGCAGCCCGGGCAGCTCTTCCGCGCTGCCCGGGGCCACCAGCAGCTCCATCCGGTCACCCCGAAGGATGACGGGAGAGCCCGGTGCGAGATGCCGGAGCGCTTGCGCGCCCGCCTCGGCCGGCACGTCCAGCACGTCGAACCGCACCCCTGTGAGCAGCCGCAGCGGCTGTCCGGGCACTGTCGGCCAGCCCAGATCGTTCTCGTACCAGTGCCGGGCGCGGGCGTCCGGGGCGGCGGAGGAAGCGGCGGCGGAGTGGTCACCGGTGCCGGGATCACCGGCGGCCGGTCCGCCCGGGTCGTGCGGCCGGCGAGGAAGGGGGACCGTGGAATTCATGGGGACTGAGCCAACCATGCCAAGTGCAACCGCCGGAGTGGCGTTCGGGTTACGCTGGGTGCCCTATCGGCTGCGCAGTGTGCCGGTAAAAGGGGGCGCGTGGGGGCCTTGGGAGGCGCAAGGTTGTTCGCCCATAGCGGAGTGAGCCGGTGCGCGCCGCATGGAGTGTCAGTCCCTGCGGGTAAGACATGCCTAGTGGGAGGGGGCGACACGCAGGACGGGGCGTCTCACGTTCGCCATCGGCGTACTGGCGAGTGGGGTAACTGCCTGGCCTGCGGGAACATCGTCTCGCACCATCGGGTTGGAGCAGATGTCGGCGTTCGGGGTCAGGAGGCCATCGACGGTGTCGGCAGTTGGAATGAGCGGTCCCCGCTTGCGGGACTAAGCTGCGGAAGGACAGGGAGGGGAAGTTCCCCCCACTGCCTGACCGCTCTGAGGAGCGATTAACGATGTTCGAGAGGTTCACCGACCGCGCGCGGCGGGTTGTCGTCCTGGCTCAGGAAGAAGCCCGGATGCTCAACCACAACTACATCGGCACCGAGCACATCCTCCTGGGTCTCATCCACGAGGGCGAAGGTGTCGCCGCTAAGGCCCTGGAGAGCCTCGGCATTTCGCTTGAGGCGGTCCGCCAGCAGGTGGAGGAGATCATCGGTCAGGGCCAGCAGGCCCCGTCCGGGCACATCCCCTTCACCCCCCGTGCCAAGAAGGTCCTGGAGCTGTCGCTCCGCGAGGCCCTTCAGCTGGGCCACAACTACATCGGCACGGAGCACATCCTGCTCGGCCTGATCCGTGAGGGCGAGGGCGTCGCCGCCCAGGTCCTGGTCAAGCTGGGCGCAGACCTCAACCGGGTGCGGCAGCAGGTCATCCAGCTGCTCTCCGGTTACCAGGGCAAGGAGACCGCCGCCGCCGGCGGCCCGGCCGAGGGCACCCCCTCGACCTCGCTCGTCCTGGACCAGTTCGGCCGGAACCTCACCCAGGCCGCTCGTGAGTCCAAGCTCGACCCGGTCATCGGGCGCGAGAAGGAGATCGAGCGGGTCATGCAGGTGCTCTCCCGCCGTACCAAGAACAACCCGGTGCTGATCGGTGAGCCCGGCGTCGGCAAGACCGCCGTCGTCGAGGGCCTCGCCCAGGCCATCGTCAAGGGCGAGGTGCCCGAGACCCTCAAGGACAAGCACCTCTACACCCTGGACCTCGGCGCGCTGGTCGCCGGCTCCCGCTACCGCGGTGACTTCGAGGAGCGCCTGAAGAAGGTGCTCAAGGAGATCCGCACCCGCGGCGACATCATCCTGTTCATCGACGAGCTGCACACGCTGGTCGGTGCGGGTGCCGCCGAGGGCGCCATCGACGCGGCCTCCATCCTGAAGCCGATGCTGGCCCGCGGTGAGCTGCAGACCATCGGTGCGACCACCCTGGACGAGTACCGCAAGCACCTGGAGAAGGACGCGGCCCTCGAGCGCCGCTTCCAGCCCATCCAGGTCGCCGAGCCGTCCCTGCCGCACACGATCGAGATCCTCAAGGGTCTGCGCGACCGGTACGAGGCGCACCACCGCGTCTCCATCACGGACGAGGCACTGGTCCAGGCCGCCACCCTGGCCGACCGGTACATCTCGGACCGCTTCCTGCCGGACAAGGCGATCGACCTGATCGACGAGGCCGGTTCCCGGATGCGCATCCGCCGGATGACCGCTCCGCCGGACCTGCGCGAGTTCGACGAGAAGATCGCCGCCGTCCGCCGGGACAAGGAGTCCGCGATCGACTCGCAGGACTTCGAGAAGGCCGCCTCCCTGCGCGACAAGGAGAAGCAGCTCCTGGCCGCCAAGGCCAAGCGCGAGAAGGAGTGGAAGGCCGGCGACATGGACGTCGTCGCCGAGGTCGACGGCGAGCTGATCGCCGAGGTCCTCGCCACGGCCACCGGCATCCCGGTCTTCAAGCTGACCGAGGAGGAGTCCAGCCGTCTGCTCCGCATGGAGGACGAGCTGCACAAGCGGGTCATCGGCCAGAACGACGCCGTCAAGGCGCTGTCGAAGGCGATCCGCCGTACGCGTGCCGGTCTGAAGGACCCGAAGCGTCCGGGTGGTTCGTTCATCTTCGCCGGCCCCTCCGGTGTCGGTAAGACCGAGCTGTCCAAGGCGCTCGCCGAGTTCCTCTTCGGTGACGAGGACGCGCTGATCTCCCTCGACATGTCGGAGTTCAGCGAGAAGCACACGGTGTCGCGTCTCTTCGGTTCGCCCCCCGGCTACGTGGGCTACGAAGAGGGCGGCCAGCTGACCGAGAAGGTCCGCCGCAAGCCGTTCTCCGTCGTCCTCTTCGACGAGGTCGAGAAGGCCCACCCGGACATCTTCAACTCGCTGCTCCAGATCCTGGAGGACGGTCGCCTGACCGACTCCCAGGGCCGGGTCGTGGACTTCAAGAACACGGTCATCATCATGACGACCAACCTCGGCACCCGGGACATCTCCAAGGGCTTCAACCTCGGCTTCGCCGCCGCGGGTGACACGAAGACCAACTACGAGCGCATGAAGAACAAGGTCTCGGACGAGCTGAAGCAGCACTTCCGCCCCGAGTTCCTCAACCGCGTCGACGACGTGGTCGTCTTCCCGCAGCTGACCCAGGCGGACATCCTGCGGATCGTCGACCTGATGGTCGGCAAGGTGGACGAGCGCCTGAAGGACCGGGACATGGGCATCGAGCTGTCCCAGTCCGCCAAGGAGCTGCTGGCCAAGAAGGGCTACGACCCGGTGCTGGGCGCGCGTCCGCTGCGTCGCACGATCCAGCGCGAGGTCGAGGACACGCTCTCGGAGAAGATCCTCTTCGGCGAGCTGCGTCCCGGGCACATCGTGGTCGTGGACACCGAGGGCGAGGGCGACGCCCAGACCTTCACCTTCCGGGGTGAGGAGAAGTCGGCGCTGCCGGACGTCCCGCCGATCGAGCAGGCGGCCGGCGGTGCCGGACCGAACCTGAGCAAGGACGTCTGACCGTCCGCGGATCGACCGAGTGAAGGGGCCGGTGCCTTGGGGCACCGGCCCCTTCCGGTGTCCTGAGGGCGCTTCTCAGAAGGCGTAGGGACGGGAGGGCGGGACCCGCACATCGGCGCCGGGGAACTGTGCCGCGTAGTCGGCCTCGTCCAGGGACATGATCTGCTTGGGGAAGAGCCGGACGGTCCGGGCGTTCGGGCACATCCGGGCCAGTGGCGACAGCTCCTCCCCGCCCTCCACACCCACGACGTGGAGGAGTTCGACGCCGGACAGTTCAGGGGCGCCGACGCAGTAGGCCGCCGTGTGCGCGGGGACGCTGAGCCGGGTGAGCGCGGGCAGCGCGGCGAGTTCCGACCAGTCACGGGCGTCGAGGAACGCGTCTTCGCCGCGCAGTTCCACAGAGTTCAGGGTCGTCCAGTGGCTCAGCCCGCGCAGGCCGCCTGCCCCGATGGCCCCGTCGTCCAGGCCGAGCATGGTCAACGGGGCGTTCCGCGGCAGCAACGGCAGGAGGTCGAGCGTTATCGAGCTCGTCACCGTGAGGGCGCGGAGAGTGGTCAGCTGATCGAATCCCGAGACCTCCTCGATGTCGTGCAGGGACAGTTCCTCCAGGCCCAGCCCCGCCAGCGCGGACACGTCGTCGACCCCGGGGCAGGACACCAGGGTCACGCGCCGCAGGACGGGGAAGGCGGTGAGGGGCCGTAGGTCGTCCAGGCAGGGATTCTGCACGAGCCCGAGCTTCTCCACGCCGTGCGGCAGCGCCGCGACGATGTCCGCCAGGTCGTGCGCTCCGACGATGGTCAGGTTCGGGCGGCGGCCCAGCCCGGGCAGCGCGCGCAGGGCACCGGGCGAGGACACCTGGAGGAAGAAGTCGTCCGAGTTCATCCCGGCCAGCACGTCGTCGGCGTACACGGCCTCGTCGAAACGCTCCCAGGCCCGCGCCAGCGTGATCCGCACCCGGTCCGCGGGATGCCCCGCGAACCGCGCCAGCAACGGCACCGCCGCGTCCGTGCCCACCAGCGCCGCCGTGGCCGTCACCGCCTCCGCCTCCTCGTCCGTCAGGCCCTCGGGACCCGGCAGCAGTTCCAGGACCAAGGGGCCGGCCTCGGCCAGCTCCTTGGCCTCCTCCGCCGTCCGGGGCGGCAGCAGGGCACGGGCCAGCTCCTCGACCTGCCGGCGCACCGCCGGGTCGAGTTCCGTCGCGTGTTCCAGGCAGGCCATCGCCAGCAGCTGGGCCCGCTTGCCGGACTGCGACGTCAGCAGGCCCAGCAGCTCCGCCCGCTCCCGTGGCCGGGCCTGGGCCACCGCCATGCGGATCACGTCCGCCCACTGGTCGTCGGCGGCATGCTCGGCCAGCAGTCCGAGGTCCCCCGCCTCCACGGCCGCCCGGGCGCCGAGGAAGTCCTGGAAGGTGCGGTGGACGAAGTGGAGGGTGCCCGGGGCGGGGCTGAGCAACAGGCCCGTGCGGACGAGGAAATGGTCCAGCACCGCCGCCGCGTCCCCGAGTGCCGAAGCCGCCGGCACGGCCGGGAGGACCTCCGCGACGATGCTCTCCGCCCGGTCGCGGTCCATCTCCGTACGGCCGTTGCGGATGAGCCAGTGGGCGAGCCGCTGGAGAAGCTGGAGCTGGGGCTCCTCGCTCAGCTCCGGAACCGTCATGTCACGCTCCCGGTCCCGGCGGGTGAGGAGCATGGAGAGGGCGGACTCGTACAACTCCCTGCGGCCGTGCGGCAGGTAGCCGCGCCGGTCCCGGTGCAGGGCGCAGATCAGGCCGCACATCAGCGGGTTGGTGGCGAGCCGGCCCAGGTCCGGTTTGGTGCGCACGGCTTCGAGGAGCTGGCTCTCGTACCCGGCGAGCCGGGTGTCCTCCTCGGCCGCGCCGGTCGCCGCGGCCCGGTGCCAGCGCCTGATGAACGAGGTGACGTCCGAGGGGCTCATCGCGGAGAGCGCCAGCTCCGTGAACCCGTCGTCGGCGAGCCAGTGGTCGCCGACGGCCGAGGGGCGGGAGGTGACGAGCCACCGGTTGCCGGGGAACGCCTC
Source organism: Streptomyces musisoli (assembly GCF_016741855.1). Taxonomy (GTDB): domain Bacteria; phylum Actinomycetota; class Actinomycetes; order Streptomycetales; family Streptomycetaceae; genus Streptomyces; species Streptomyces musisoli. Next base: position 364,957 of record NZ_JAERRH010000007.1, read on the forward strand.
GGCGAGGTCGCGCAGCCAGGCGCGGGCCCGCTCGCGCTCCGGTTCCGGTACCTCGTCGAGCCCGTCGACCAGCAGGAGGCCGCGCCCGGCCGTGAGGACCCGGTACTCCCAGCCGGCCGGCTGCGCCCCGTCGAGCGGGCAGCCGACCGCGGCGAGGAATCTCGCCGGGGCCGGGAGGCGCTCACCGTGCCGGGTGAGGGTGCGCAGCGGCAGGACGAACGGCACGTGGCCGGCGAGATGCGCCATGCGGCCGGTCGGCTCCGTCGCGGCCGACACGGCGAGCCACTGGACGAGCGTGGTCTTGCCCGAGCCCGCGACGCCCCGGAGCAGTACCCGGTCGTGGCCGGCCAGGGCCTCGTCGGCGGGGGCGGCGACCGGCGGGGCCGGCGCCATCCCGGCCGTGGGATCGAGGGGCTGGCCGCCGCGCCGGACGGCTTCCAGGCTCAGATACGCGGCGTCCAGCGGCCAGCGTCCCGGCGAGTTGCTGAGGTCGATGCCGTAGATCGTGAGCTTGCCGTGCTTCTTGGCGACGTACGCCGCGTACCGGATCTCGAAATCGATGTCCTGCGTGTCCGGCCTGGGTATCCGGGCGAGCAGTTCCTCGACGTCCGCTGCGGTCCTGGCCTGCGCCCGGCTCTGTTCGACGGCGCTACGGGCGGCGAAGGTGGACCGGCGGGTGAAGAACTCCAGAATCTGCCCGCAGGCCCACTCGGTGGCACCGTCCAGGAACAGGCAGGCGTCCGCGGACAGGCCGTCGCCTTGCGGAGCGGCTTCCTTCAGCCGCCGGGCCAGAGCGCCGTCACCGAGCCGTACGGCCTGCACGATGTCCATGTCGAGGTCGCCCAGCGCGAGCAGCCTGCGGGTCAGCGCCTCGGTGACGGCTGTCCGCTCGTCCTGCGCGAAGGGCGGCTCACCCGGTGCGTCCAGGGCGGTCCGCACCCATTGCGTGGCGAGCCCCCGGATCTCCTTCTCGCCCAGGGTGCGTTTCTCACCCCGGAAGGAGACGAGTTCCCCGAGCCGCACGGGGCGTGCGACCAGCCCGGCTCCGGGGCCGTCCGCGGGGAACAGCCTCTTCAGCAGTGAGACGATCAGCCCGGACGCCAGCTTCCCGCCGATAGCCGTCGGCTCCATCCGCCACCCCCGTGGTCGTACACCGGCAGACACACGGATGGAGCCTAGCCCGGGTCCACGACCCCGTGTTACGACAACTGGCCGTTGTAGTCGGGGAGTTTGTACGTCTTCTCGGCGTGGCCGCCCGACAGGTCGGTGGCGCTGTTGCCGATGTTCGCGATGATCGTGTAGCCGTCGTTCTCGATGCCGACGCGCTGGGCGGTCTTGTAGGCGGCGACGTCCTTGAAGAGGTCGAACAGGCCGCGGACGTGGAGGCCGGAGACCTCGTAGCCGTCGTGTTCGAGGTTGTACTCGGTGGGCCAGTACAGGATGCCGGGGCGGGCGGTGACGAAGAAGAGCGAGACGCCGTGGTCCTGGGCGTAGCGCGCCACGTCCAGCACGGGCTTGTTGGCGGGCTGGGGGTAGCTGAAACCGAAGTCCGTCTCCAGCGTGGTGTTGTCGATGTCGAAGACGATCGCCTGCTTCTCGCCGGGCCCGGCGGCGGCGATGCGGTTCTTCAGGTACGGCAGGGCCTGGTCCATGACCGCCTGGCAGTCCTTCTGCCAGGTGGCGTAGTCGACCTTCGAGGACGTGCTCGCGGCCGTCGTGGCCGCGGTGGCCGCCGTGCCGTTCGCGGTCTCCGCCTGGGCCGGGGCGGCCAGTGCGGCCAGGGCGGCCACGGATACGGCGGTCACGGAAATGCGGCGCGCCCAGGGGCGTGTGGTCATCGGTGGGGGTCCTCTCACGTCCGTACGTCATGTCCGTACGCGGCCTGAATGTCAGGGGCATGATCTTTGGGGAGAGTGGCGCGAGGGGAACCGTAGGGTTACCGGACGGTAGGTGCCTAGAGGTCTGCGTCACATTTCTCGGGCTCTCGGTTTGGCCGGCCGGTGATAAGGGGCACAGGCGAAATGTCCGTTACTAGCCCTGATAGTGGGATCAGTCAGATGGGCAAATCGGGCGAAAAGCGGACCATCGTTCTGGAAGCTCACGACAGCAAAAGACGTCGTCAGGGGCGGGTCGACCGCTAGGCGCGGCTGTCAAGAATCCAGTTAGTTTTGCGGTCAGGTACTACCTGATGCCGTAGATGGGGCGTTTTGGGCTTGATGTGGTGCTCGGCTACCAAGGGATGGCCGCCCCCGACGAACGTCTGTGTGCCGGGTGGCGAACTGTCTCCGAGTACACGAGGTCACGATGTTCCGACGCTTCACGTCCCGCACCACCCGTACGTCCTCGCAGCGCAACCGCGTGGCCGTCCTGGCTGCCGGTATCGGCGCCACGGCCGTGCTGGGGACCGGGGTCGCAAGCGCCGCCACCGCGTCCGCCGCCTCCTGGGTCGACCCGGTGAAGCAGTACACGCTCTCCGCCAGCTTCATGCAGGCCGGCAGCCACTGGGTCGCCAAGCACAGCGGCCAGGACTTCGCCGTGCCGACCGGCACCGAGGTCGTCGCCGCGCACGGCGGTACCGTCGTCAAGGCCGGCCCGAACGGCGCCGGCGACGGCCCGGCGTACGGCAACGCCGTCGTCATCAAGCACGGCAACGGCACCTACTCGCAGTACGCGCACCTGTCCCGGATCGACGTCAGGGTCGGCCAGATCGTGCGGACCGGCCAGCACATCGCCCTGTCCGGCTCCACCGGCAACTCCACCGGGCCGCACCTGCACTTCGAGATCCGCACCACCCCGAACTACGGCTCCGCCGTCGACCCGGTCGCGTTCCTGCACGCCAAGGGCGTAAAGGTCTGACCTAGGCCAGGGCCTCTCGTTCGGATCACGCCGGGCTCGGCCTGAACCGAACGAAAGGCCCTAGTCCGTCTCGCGGGCGTGCTCGTGCGCCTGCTTGACCAGGTCCAGGGCGACCTCGAGAACGGCTTCGCGCTTCTTCTCGGGGTCGCCTTCCAGGTCGTGCATCACGAACATGCCGGCGTGCAGCGTGAACATCGCGCTGACCGAGCGCACCTGGTCCACGAGCTGCGCCTCGGGGTTGATGAGGATGTCGCGCAGTCCGCGCATCCGGTCCTTGAAGGTGTCGCCGATGCGCAGTTCCCGCACCGTCGCCTGGTTCTCCTGCATGAACCGGAAGAGCGGTTCCGCCCCCGCGAGCGCCTCGCTGTAGCGGCGGAGGATCTCCTGCTTGGTCTCCAGGGTGTGCGGCTGCCGCCGGCCCCACTCGATCAGGTCCTCGATCGGCTTCGTCAGGTCCTCGAAGAGGCTGACGATGATCTCTTCCTTGGTCTTGAAGTGGTAGTACAGGGCCGCTTTGGTGACGTCGAGACGCTCGGCGATCTCCCGCAGGGAGGTCTTCTCGTACCCCTGCTCGGCGAAGAGTTCGAGCGCCACGTCCTGGATGCGCTGGCGGGTGTTGCCGCGGCGCTGCTGCTTGGTGCCGTCCATGGTGACGCCCATCCTCGTACTCCTCGCGCTTCCGCGGAAACTTACTTGACGCCCGGCTAGTAACGCGTCTACCTTCCCAGTGTAGTGAGTACTAGCCGGGCGGCAAGTAAGTAAGCCGCAGGGGGAGTGGGAAGACGATGGCGGACACGGCCCGACAAGACGCGCAGGGCAAACAGCCCAGGAGCGTGCGAGTGGTGCTGCTCGCACTCATGATCGCGATGATGCTCGCGATGCTCGACAACATGATCGTGGGCACGGCGATGCCGACGATCGTGGGCGAACTGGGCGGGCTGGAGCACCTGTCCTGGGTCGTCACCGGTTACACCCTGGCCACCGCGGCCTCCACCCCGATCTGGGGCAAGGTCGGCGACATGTACGGGCGCAAGGGCGCCTTCCTCAGCTCGATCGTGATCTTCCTGATCGGTTCGGCGCTGAGCGGCATGGCCCAGGACATGGGCCAGCTGATCGGGTTCCGGGCCGTGCAGGGCCTCGGCGCCGGCGGTCTGATGGTCGGCGTCATGGCGATCATCGGTGACCTCATCCCGCCGCGGGAGCGCGGCAAGTACCAGGGCCTGATGGCCGGTGTCATGGCGCTCGCCATGATCGGCGGCCCGCTGGTCGGCGGCACCATCACCGACAACTGGGGCTGGCGCTGGGCCTTCTACATCAACCTGCCGCTCGGCGTGGTCGCCCTCGCACTGGTCACCGCCGTGCTGCACCTGCCGAAGAAGCGGTCCAAGGCGGGCATCGACTACCTCGGTGTCATCCTGCTGACCGTCGGCATCACCGCGATCGTCCTGGTCACCACCTGGGGCGGCACCGAGTACGCCTGGACCTCCGCGCGGATCATGGAGCTGATCGGCATCGGCGTGGCCTCGCTGATCGGGTTCGTGTTCTGGCAGACCCGGGCCGCCGAGCCGGTCCTGCCGCTGCACATCTTCCGCAGCCGCAACTTCACCCTGATGTCGGTCATCGGCTTCATCACCGGCTTCGTGATGTTCGGTGCCACGCTGTTCCTGCCGCTCTACCAGCAGGCCGTGCAGGGAGCCTCCGCGACCAACTCCGGTCTGCTGCTGCTGCCGATGCTCGGCGCGATGCTCGTGACCTCGATGATCGCCGGACGGGTCACCACCGGCAGCGGCCGGTACAAGCTCTTCCCGATCGTGGGCGGTGTGCTCATGATCATCGGGCTGTACCTGCTGTCCCTGATGGACACGGAGACGACCCGGCTGGCCTCCGGCCTCTACATGGCCGTGCTCGGCGCCGGCATGGGCTGCCTGATGCAGGTCACCATGCTGGTCGCGCAGAACAGCGTGGAGATGAAGGACATGGGTGTGGCGTCCTCGTCCACCACCCTGTTCCGTACGCTCGGCTCCTCCTTCGGCGTGGCGATCATGGGCGCGCTGTTCAACCACCGGGTCCAGGACGTCATGGCCGAGCGGGCCGGCACGCTGGGCAAGAGCATCACCCAGCAGTCGGCGCAGCTCGACGCGAAGAGCCTGCAGAAGCTGCCGGCGGTGGCGCGCGAGGCGTACCAGCACGCGGTGTCCTCGGGGACCCACTCCGCGTTCGTGCTCGGTGCCCTGGTCTCGGTGCCGGTGCTGATCGCGGCGCTGTTCGTCAAGGAGGTGCCGTTGAAGGGCGGCCCGCAGAAGTCCTCGGCGGACGGCTCCGACACGGCGCCGGCGGCTGTGGTCGAGGCCGTTTGATCCGTACCCCGCTCGATCCGTACCCCGCTTCCGAAGGCCCCGGCGCGTGTCCGCCCGGGGCCTTCGGCCTTCCCCGGCCCCCGACCCTCGGCCCTCAGCCCTCAGCCCTCGACTCTCGGCCCTCGGCCCGCTGCCCCGCCGTCCCCAACGGCCGGTCCGAAGCACCCGCGCAGGGGCTGTTCCCGCTGGTCCGAGCCGGTGTCGGACCCCCGTGTCACCATCGGCCCATGGACAAAATCCGCCGCCTGCGACTGGCCAAGGACGCCATGGACCGGGACTGGGCCGACCCGGGGCTCGACCTGGACGTGGTGGCGGCCCATGCCGGGTACTCGCGCTATCACTTCCTGCGCGCCTTCAAGGAGGCGTACGGCGAGACGCCCGGCCAGTACCTGACGCACCGGCGGATCGAGCGGGCCGAGGAGATGCTGCGCAGCGCCAACCTCACGGTGACCGAGATCTGCACCCTGGTCGGGTTCAGCAGCCTCGGCACCTTCTCCGCCCGCTTCAAGGCCCGGACCGGCCTCACCCCCAGCGAGTACCGCACCCGGCACGTGGGCCGCGGCGCCGCCCTCATCCCCGGCTGCTACGCCATGCTCTGGGCCGGCGGTTTCAACACCGCAACATCGAAGAAGCGCCCCGCCCCCGCTCCTGCCTACGGTGACGAGCGGGAACAGCAGCCGCACGACAGGAGAGCGGAGCCATGATCAAGGGCTTGGGCATCAGCACCGTATGGACCACCGACCAGCAGCGGACGAAGGCCTTCTTCACCGAGAAGCTGGGCTTCGAGGTGCGCAACGACCTCGCCATGGGCGACATGCGCTGGGTCACCGTCGGCGCCAAGGACCAGCCCGGCGTGGAGCTGGCGCTGATGAGCCTGGACGGCCCGGGCCTGGACCCCGAGTCCGCCGAGGCGTTGAAGAAGCTGGTCGCCAAGGGGGTGCTCGGCGCCGGTGCGTTCCGCACGGACGACTGCCGGGGTGACTACGAGACGTTCCGGGCGCGCGGGGTGGAGTTCCTCCAGGAGCCGCAGGAGCGGCCGTACGGCATCGAGGCGATCTTCCGGGACGACAACGGCAACTGGTACTCGCTGACCGAGCGCAGCGAAGAGCTGGACTTCTCCAAGGACTTCGGGTGACCGCGGGACCCGGCGTGCTGCCGGACCACACGGCCGTACGGGTGGCCCTGTGGCGGGCACTGCACGTCCAGGCCGATGCGCCGCCGCACGTCGTCGACGACGAGATCGGGCTGCGGCTGGCGGACCCCGGCGACGGCTGGCGCGCCCGCCCGGACATGGACGAGCGGGACACCCGGCTGGTGCGGGCGTCCATCGCGGCCCGCGCCCGGTTCGTCGAGGACCTCGTCGTGGAGCAGGCCGCGCGCGGGGTGGACCAGTACGTCGTCCTCGGCGCCGGGCTGGACACCTTCGCCCAGCGCCGGCCGGAGACCGCCGCGGGGCTGCGGGTGTTCGAGGCGGACCAGCCCGGTCCGCAGGAGTGGAAGCGGCGGCGGCTCGCCGAACTCGGGTACGGAGTCCCGGACTGGCTGCGTCTCGTGCCGGTCGACTTCGAGGGGGACTGGTGGGAGCGGCTGCTCGCGGCCGGCCTCGACCCGGGCCGGCCGGCGGTCGTGGCCTGCACCGGCGTCACGATGTACCTCACGCGGGACGCGATCGTGGCGAGCTTCCGGAGAGTGGCGACGCTCGCTCCGGGCTCCCTGCTGGCCACGACGTTTCTGCGGCCGGCCGAGGACGTCGAGCCCGAGCTGCGGCCGTTCCAGGAGGCGGCGGAACGGGGCGCACGCGCCGCCGGCACGCCGTTCCTCAGTCACTTCACGCCCGCGGGGATGCTGGACCTGGTCCGCGACGCCGGGTTCCGGGACGCCCGCCATGTGCCGGCCGGGGAACTCGCCCGGCGGTACTTCGCCGACCGGACCGACGGGCTGCGTCCGTCGAAGGCGGAGGAACTGGTGGTGGCGTCCACCTGAAGCGGCCGGGGTGGTCGGCGGCGGGGCCCGAGGAGGCCGAGATGGTCGTGGGCGGGCGGCCGAGGGGGTGGAAGCGGTCGCGGGCCGGGGGCCTGAAGCGATCGCAAGCGCCGGTGGCCGGCGGGGACGGGGGCGACCCGGGGCGGAGGGAGATCCGGGGCGGAGGGAGATGCGGGCGAGGTGACATGGGGCCGGGGCGGCCCGGGGAGGGCCGGTCCTAGCGGCCCGTCGCCAGGTTCGCGCCGCCCGTCGCCTCCAGGACGACGCCCGTCATGAACTCGTTCGCGGCGAGCATGTGGATGGCGCGGGCGATGTCATCGGGGCGGCCCACCCGGCCCACCGGTGTGACGGCGGCCAGGCCGTCGAAGAGGGACCGGCGCTGCTCGGCGGGTACGGAGTGCCACCAGGGCGTGTCGACGACGCCCGGGGAGACGGCGTTGACCCGGAGCGGGGCCAGCTCCACCGCGAGCGGCGGGACCATCGCCTCCAGGGCGCCGTTGATCGCGGCGAGGCCCGCGGTGCCGGGCAGGGCGGCCCGGGCGGAGGCGGCGGTCACCAGGGTCGCCGAGCCGTCGCGGCGCAGCCGGGGCAGGGCCGCCTGGAGGACGCGCACGTGCGGCCAGAACTTGCCGTCGAAGCCGGCCGCCAGCTCGTCCAGGTCCAGCTCGGCGAAGGGGCCGCTGCCCTTGTTGCCGCTGAGGGCGAGGACCAGGTGGTCGACGGGGCCGGAGCCGGCGAAGAACGCGTCCACCGCGGCGCGGTCCGCCGCGTCCAGCCGGGACGTCGACACCTTGCCGCCGATCCGGCCCGCCGCCGCGTCCAGCCGGTCCTGCGCGCGGCCGGTGATGACCACGTCGGCGCCGTCGGCGGCGAAGAGCGTGGCAGCCGCCTCGCCGATGCCGGAGCTGCCGCCCATCACGACGACGCGCTGTCCGGCGAGGGGGGTGGTGGAGGTGTGCGGAGTGCTCATGGTGTGGCTTCTCCCGAGAGGTCACCGGGCCCCGACCCATTGTCGAGAACGCCGGTCTCGTCAAATGTGTTGCCGAGACCGATAGTCTCGTCAAGGGGGTTCGGGAAGCGCCGGGCGGGGAGAGGGAAGCCCCCGGGCCGGGAGACGGAAGCGCCGGGCGGGGAGAGGGAAGGGCCGGGCCGGGAGAAGATGGGGCCGTGAGCACAGGGGAAGAGGGCGTGGACACCAAGGGACACCGCCAGCACACCGGCCGCCGCCGCAACGAGGCCGCGCGCCAGGCGATTCTGGATGCCGCGCTGGACCTGCTCGCCGACGCCGACGGCGCCCCGGTGAGTGTGGAGACCATCGCCCGCGCGGCCGGCGTCGGCAAACAGACCCTCTACCGCTGGTGGCCCTCCAAGGGCGCCGTACTGCTGGAGGCGCTCACCGACCGGGCCGCGCAGGAGGTGCCCGCGCCGGACACCGGCACCCTGCGCGGCGATCTGCGCGCGCTGGCGGTCGCCACCTTCGAGGCCGCCCAGTACCCGCCGACCGCCCCAGCCCTGCGCACCCTCGTCCGCGAGGCGGCCCGGGACCCGCATCTGGCGGAGCTGATGCGGAAGTTCACCGAGTCCCGGCGGGCCGCCGTGCACGAGATCCTCGAACGGGGCCGGCAGCGCGGCGAACTGCCCGCCGACCGGGACCCCGAGCTGCTGGTCGACCAGTTCTACGGCCTCTTCTGGTACCGCTTCCTGCTCGGACACGCCCCGCTGGACGCGGACACGGCGATCCGGTTCGCCGACTCCCTGCTGGGCTGAAACCCTTCTCGGGGCCGCCCCTCGGCCGGGCTGCACTCTCTCCGGGCCGACCCGTCGCGCGCGGAGGGCCCGCTGACCGCCACGGAGCCGGGCGGCGCGTAGAAGACGAGCCAATGGTGGGCTGGTCGGGCACCAAGGTCGCCGTGGGGCGGGCGCTGACGTACGGCGAGATGGTGTGCGTGGAGCGGCGCTGCCGGGCTGAAACCCTTCGCCGGACCCGGCCGGCTCCGGCTGAGGCCCTTCTCGAGACCGGGTCGGTCCGCTACTTGCCTCCGGACGCCGGCAGCATCGGGTAGCTGCCGGTGTTGGTCGGGGCGTGCTCCGGGAGCCACAGGACGGCCACCGCGCCCTCCGCGGGGATGTGGGGCGGCGCTCCGGCGGGCCGCACGTTGCGGAACGTCAGCCGGGCGCCGAGCACGCGCGCCTGGCCGGCCGCGATCGTCAGCCCCAGCCCATGGCCCTTCCCGGCCCGGTCCTTGCTGCCGGTGCGGAACCGGCTCGGCCCCTCGGCGAGCAACTCCTCCGGGAAGCCGGGACCGTGGTCGCGGACCCGGATGACCCGGCCCTCCACGGTCACCTCGATCGGCGGCCGGCCGTGCCGGGCGGCGTTGGCCAGCAGGTTGAACAGCACCCGCTCCAGCCGCCGCGGGTCGGTGGTGACCTCCGACTCGTGCACCACCCGTACGGCGATCTCGGGATCCTTGGCCGCCACCCGGCGCGCGACGAACTCGCCGAGCATGATGTCCTGGAGCTCCGCCCGCTCCGAGGCGCTGTCCAGCCGGGCCACCTCCAGGACGTCCTCGACCAGCGTGCGCATCGCCTTCGCCCGGTCCAGGACCAGCTCCGTGGGACGGCCGGGCGGCAGCAGTTCGGCGGCCGTCAGCAGGCCCGTCACGGGGGTGCGCAGTTCGTGCGCGATGTCGGCGGTGACCCGCCGCTCGGCCTCCAGGCGCTGCTGAAGCGCGTCCGCCATGGCGTCCACCGCCCGCGCGAGATCGTCGGTCTCGTCCCGTACGACCCCGCCGATGGCCTCCCGCACCCGGACGTCGGGCTCGCCCTTGGCGACCTGGTTCGCGGCGGCCGCCGCCTTGCGCAGCCGGCGGGACAGCTGGCCGCCGATCAGGACGCCCAGCGCGCTGCCGCCGAGCACCACCGCGACCGAGCCGATGACCAGGGCCTGGTCCAGGTCCTTCAGCATGTCGGCGCTGCGGTCCGGCAGGTGGATGTGCACGGACAGCACGTGCCCGTCCTTCACCGGTACGGCAGCCCAGATGTCCGGCTGGCGGCCGTGCTGCGAGACGTCGCTGACCCGGCGGCCCCGCTCGACGCTCTCGCGCAGCGGGCCCGGCAGGTTCGGGTCGTCGACCTTCACGTACGGGAAGACCGGCCCCCGGTTCAGTTCGTAGTTGCGCTGGGCCAGCAGGAGCCGGTCGTTGGCGAGTTCCCGCGCGTTGTCCAGCATCGAGACGCGGGCCGCGTTGTGCACGACCAGGCTCAGTACGACCGCCACCAGACCGGCCACCAGCGCGATCGCCGCGCTGAGCTTCCATCTGAGCCCGGTGCGCAGGCCCGCGCGCTCCACGCGCCGGACCGGATACCGAAGAATCCCCCGCATGCCGCCGCTCCGCTCAGGCCTTCAGCTTGTAACCGAAGCCGCGGACCGTCTCGATCCGGTCCTGGCCGATCTTCTGCCGCAGCCGCTGCACATGCACGTCCACGACCCGGGTGTCCCCGCCCCAGCCGTAGTCCCACACGCGCTCCAGGAGCTTGTCGCGGGAGAGCACGGAGCCCGGCGCGGAGGAGAACTCCAGCAGCAGCCGCATCTCGGTCGGGGTGAGCGCCACCGGCTGTCCGGCCCGGCGCACCTCCATGCCGTCCGTGTCGATCTCCAGTTCCCCGAAGGTCAGCGTGCCGGCGACCGCGGACGGGCTCTCCTCCGTGGCCTGCGCGGCCCCGCCGGCGTGCCCGAAACGGCGCAGCACCGCGCGGATCCGGGCCACCAGCACGGCACCGTCGAACGGCTTGGTCACGTAGTCGTCGGCGCCCGCCTCCAGGCCGAGGACGACGTCGATGGAGTCGGCCCGGGCCGACAGCATGATCACCGGCACGGTCGACTCGTCCCGGATCCGGCGGCACAGGCTGACCCCGTCCAGGCCCGGCACCATGACGTCCAGCAGCGCGATGTCGGGACGGTCGGCCCGGAACGCCTCCAGGCCCGACAGGCCGTCGGGCATCGCCGTGACCGCGAAGCCGTCCCGCTCCAGGGCGAGCTGGGTGGCCTCGCGGATGACGTCGTCGTCCTCGACGAACAGGACGTGGGTCTGGTCTGCCATCCCGGTGCTCTCAGTCCTCGTGGGTGTGGGGGGTCAGTTGTCCGACGTGGGCTGCGTGCCCCCGCCGGTGGCGTTGCTGTACTCGTTGCGGGTGGGCTTCCCCGCGACGAACCGCCCGCTCTTCCAGGTGTAGGGGGTCACGATGTCCCCCGAGGGGTTGGAGATCGGGTCGTCCTCCTCGTAGTACTGGCGGAAGACCGACAGGGTGCCCTTGTCGATCTCCGCGTAGACCGGGGAGTCCTCGCTCTTGAAGACGTTCGTGAACCTGCCGTTCTGGTCCTGGTACACGTACGAGGCGATACCGACCCAGTCGGCGCAGGTCATCACGTTGACGACGACGTCGTCGACCGTGGCTTCGGTCAGGTCGCCGTAGGAGACGTCGACCTGGTACTTGTCGCCGTCGCACGGCTTCAGCTCCCGTTTCACCGCCTCCGACACCTGTGGGTCGTTCTTGAGCAGTTCCACGGCGTCCACGCGGCGGTACCGCTGGGAGGGGCTGGGGGAGGGAGAGGGGGAGGTGACGGATCCCGCCACCGCCGAACCGTGCGCCGGGCCCTCGTCCCGCGCGCCCGTGCCCCCGCTGCCGCACGCGGCGACGAAAAGGGCGAGGGCGGCGAGCGCGGCCCCCACCGCGATCACCGCCTGTGTACTGCCTCGGACCCGGTCGGGCCCGGCCCCGGTCAGGCCGCGCAACGCTCCCGCTCCTCACGCTCCAGCGCGCGTGCGTCCAGATCGCGGGCCTCCAGCTCCTCACGGAGCCGGGCGAGCGCCCGGTGCAGCGTGCTCTTGACCGTACCGGCCGACATGCCGAGGGCCGCGGCCGTCTCCTCAGTGGACATCTGCTCCCAGTGTCGCAGCACCACGACACTGCGCTGCTTCGGTGCGAGCACCTTCATGACGTCCATCAGCAGAGCCCGGTCGGCGTGCTGCTCCGTGGAGTCCTCCACGGAGGCGTCCGGCAGCTGCTCGGTCGGCACCTCTTCCAGCTTGCGCGCACGCCACCACTCGGTCCGGGTGTTGATCATGACTCGGCGCAGATAGGCGTCGGCGAGCCGCTTGTCGGCGATGCCCTCCCAGCGGCCGTACGTCCGTACCAGCGCGGTCTGCAGCAGGTCCTGGGCGTCGACCGGGTCCGGGACCAGCCGGCGTGCGCTGCGCAGCAGCGCGTCCTGCCGGGTGCGGACGTACTCCTCGAATTCGAGCACCTCGCCCTGCGCCATGATCAACCGCCTCCGTTCCCCGTTGTGCTTCCGGCTCGTGCCCGAAGTCCTGCCGTCCCGTGTCCGGTGGTCCGCCGGGCACGGAGAAGAAGCTACGGAGTGGTTGTCACGGGGCTGTGCGTACCAGCCTGCGGCTGGCAATCGGCTATCCGTCGGTTGTGTAACAGAGGCGGGAACTGGGTAACGCGCAGAGGGTTTCTGTCCTAGTGTGGGGTGATTTGCCCCATCGGTTCTTTCGTAACGGACGCCCGGAGACTGTGACCTGGCTGTGCGTCAGCCCAGCGGCAGCCGATACAGACCACCGGGCAGCGGCTCCACCAGACCGTCCGCGACCAGCCCGTCGAGCGCACGGGCCCGCTGCACCGGCTCGTGCCACACCCGGTCCAGCGCCGCCTGCGGGACCGGCGTGTGCGCCTCCCGCAGTACGGCCAGCAGCTTGCCGCGCACCTGCCGGTCCGTACCGGCGTACGTCTGCCCGCGCCGCGGCGGCCCCGCGTGCTCCGGCTTGCCCGCGAGCCGCCAGGCGCACTGCGCGGCGATCGGGCAGCGCTGGCACCCCTCGTTCTTCGCCGTGCACACCAGCGCGCCCAGTTCCATCGAGGCGGCGGCCCACCGCGCGGCCGTTCCCTCGTCCTTTGGCAGCAGCTCCCGCGCCAGGCGCCGCTCGGCGGCCGTCGTCGCGTTCGGCGGGTACTGCACCCCCGCCACCGCCCGCGCGAAGACCCGGCGGACATTGGTGTCCAGCACCGCGTGCCGCTGCCCGTAGGCGAACGAGGCCACGGCGGCGGCCGTGTACTCGCCGATGCCGGGAAGTGCCAGCAGCTGCCCGTGATCCGTCGGCACGTCCCCGCCGTGCCGTTCCGTTATGGCGACCGCGGCGCCGTGCAGGCGCAGGGCGCGGCGCGGGTAGCCGAGCCGGCCCCAGGCGCGCACCGCCTCGCCCGGCGCCTCCTTCGCGAGGTCGGCTGGGCGCGGCCAGCGGGCCAGCCACTCCTCGTAGACGGGCAGTACCCGGCTCACCGGGGTCTGCTGGAGCATGAACTCGCTGACCATCACCCCCCACGGGCCCGCATCCGGGCGGCGCCAGGGGAGGTCGCGAGCGTGGGCGTCGAACCAGGCGATCACGGGGGCGTGGAGCTTCTCAGTCATGGCCTTCCGATCCTGCCACGGGTTGGCGGGCATAAAGGGTGACGGCGCGGTCACTGTGCGTGGCGAAACGTGAAGAACCGTCCCTCCCGCGGCAGTTGCCGGAATGATGATCCGGAAAAGTTGGCGCCGGCGCGGCGGGTGGCGCAAGCCAGCGCGCCGATCTCTCGTACAGTTTGCGCCGTGGGATCTCTGCGCAATCCGGTCGGGCCGCTTCCCTCCACCATCTACTGGCGTCGGAGGGTCGTACTGCTGTCCGTGTTCGCCCTGTTGGCGCTGGTGATCACGTGGATCGTCACCGCCGGCGGCGGGGGCGGCAAGAAGAGCGCCGACGGATCCAACGGCAAAAATCCCACGCACACCATCACGCCGGGGCCGACCCCGTCCGGCTCCGCGATCAGCCAACACCCGGGCGGCCGGGACGAGTCGGGCGGAACGGACACCGGTGGCAGCGGTTCCGGCTCCGGCGGGGACAGCGGCTCGGAGGGTGCGACCGACGGCTCCACCGGCTCTTCCGGGTCCGCCGGGTCCGCCGGCGGTTCGGGCGCGGCCGCCGGGGGCGGCGCGGTGGTTGCGGGTGACGCGCTCCCCGCGTCCTCCTCCCTCCCCGACTGTGCCTCCGGAGCGGTGACGTTGGGGCTGCGCAGCGTGCACAACTCCTACTCGCCGGATGAGGTGCCGACCTTCGAACTCACCGCGAAGAACGGCTCGTCGGCCGACTGCAAGGTCGATCTCGGGCCGAGGAACGCGGTGTTGACGATCACGCCGGCGGACGGTGACGACGCCTACTGGTCGTCCGACGACTGTCCCGAGGGGGCGGGGAACCTCGTGTTCCGGGTGCCCGCGGGCGAGACCATCACGTACACCGTGAAGTGGGACCGCAAGCCGAGCGCGCCCCAGTGCGCGACGCCCTCCGGGGGGTCGGCGAAGGCGGGCACGTACCTGCTGGAGGCCAAGGCGCCGGGCTTCACGAAGGCCCAGGCCTCGTTCGTGCTGTCGGCGGACTAGCCGCTGCCGGGATCGTGCCCCGAAGGGGGCACGGGGAACTGCGCGACAAGCCGGCACGGACCGCAGCCGCGGCAGGCCGTGCGCGCCCGGACGGTCGGGCGCCCGGCGCCGAATCAGACGTACCGCTCCAGGATGGACGACTCGGCCAGACGGGACAGCCCTTCCCGCACGCTCCGCGCCCGGGCCTCGCCCACGCCGTCGACGGTCTGCAGGTCGTCGACGCTCGCGGCGAGCAGCTTCTGCAGGCCCCCGAAGTGCTCCACCAGCCGGTCGATGATGGCACCCGGAAGACGCGGAACCTTGGCCAGCAGCCGGAAGCCGCGCGGCGACACCGCGGAGTCCAGCGTCTCGGGAGAACCGGTGTAGCCCAGCGCCCGCGCCACCGTGCCCATCTCGAGCAGCTCCGCGTGCGTCAGCGCGTCCAGCTCGGACAGCGCCTCGTCGACCGTGCGCGAGCGCTTCGCCGTCGGCTCGGGCACGTAGTCCCGGACGACCAGCTCGCGGTCGGGCTCGACCCCGGCGATCAACTCCTCCAGCTGGAGGGCGAGAAGGCGGCCGTCCGTACCCAGCTCGACCACGTACTCGGCGATCTCGGTGGCGATCCGGCGGACCATCTCCAGCCGCTGCGCGACCGCCGACACGTCCCGGACCGTCACCAGGTCCTCGATCTCCAGCGCCGACAGCGTGCCCGCGACCTCGTCCAGCCGCAGCTTGTACCGCTCCAGGGTCGCCAGCGCCTGGTTCGCGCGGGAGAGGATCGCCGCCGAGTCCTCCAGGACACGGCGCTGACCGTCCACGTACAGGGCGATCAGCCGCATCGACTGGGAGACCGAGACGACCGGGAAGCCGACCTGCTTGCTCACCCGGTCCGCCGTGCGGTGCCGGGTGCCCGTCTCCTCCGTGGGGATGGTCGGGTCCGGGACCAGCTGGACACCCGCGCGCAGGATCTTCGACAGGTCCGACGACAGCACGATGCCGCCGTCCAGCTTGCACAGCTCCCGCAGCCGGGTCGCGGTGAACTCGACATCCAGCACGAAGCCGCCGGTGCACATCACCTCGACCGTCTTGTCGGAGCCGAGGACGATGAGCCCGCCGGTGTTGCCGCGCAAGACCCGCTCCAGGCCGTCGCGCAGCGCCGTACCGGGTGCCACGGCGCTCAGCGAGGCGCGCATCAGGCGATCGGAACCGGCACCCGCACCGGACTTTCCGGGAGCTGCTGCCCGGTCGTTGGCTGCCACTGCACTCCTCCGGTCGCAGGTTCTGACGCGCTCCCGTTCCCGCACTCTGTTCGTACGGACGGGCGAGACCTGGGCAAAGTCTACCGGCGCTCTTCGGCCTCCCGTGGGGCCTCTCGGCGACGGGAGCGCGGCAGGACCCGGAGCGCGTCCCCCATGTCGGCGACTTCCAGGACCTTCATGCCGGGCGGCACCTTCCCCGGGTCGGTCGGCACGAGCGCGTGCGTGAAGCCCAGCCGGTGCGCCTCGGCGAGCCTGCGCTGCACCCCGGTGACCCGTCTGACCTCGCCCGCGAGCCCCACCTCGCCGATCGCCACCAGGTTCTTCGGCAGCGGGGTGTCGCTGGCGGCCGAGGCCAGCGCGAGCGCGACGGCGAGATCGGCGGCAGGCTCCGACAGCTTCACACCGCCGACCGTCGCCGAGTAGATGTCCCGCTTGCCGAGCGCGCTGATCCGGCCGCGCTGCTCCAGGACCGCCAGCATCATCGACACCCGCGAGGTCTCCAGGCCCGACGTCGTCCGCCGCGGGGAGGGGATCTGGGAGTCGACGGTCAGTGCCTGCACCTCGGCCACCAGCGGGCGGCGGCCCTCCAGGGTGACGGTCAGGCAGGTGCCCGGCACCGGCTCGGCACGGCGGGTCAGGAACAGGCCGCTGGGATCGGCGAGGCCCGTGATGCCCTCGTCGTGCAGCTCGAAGCAGCCGACCTCGTCCGTCGCCCCGTACCGGTTCTTCACGCCCCGGACCAGGCGCAGGCGCGCGTGCCGGTCGCCCTCGAAGTGCAGGACGACGTCCACCAGGTGTTCCAGCAGGCGGGGGCCGGCGATGGCGCCGTCCTTCGTGACGTGGCCCACGAGCAGCGTGGACATGCCGCGTTCCTTGGAGGCGCGGATCAGGGCACCGGCCACCTCCCGGACCTGGGCCATGCCGCCGGGCGCGCCCTCGATCTCGGGGGAGGCGACCGTCTGCACCGAGTCGAGGATCAGCAGGGACGGCTTGACCTCGTCCAGGTGCCCGAGGACGGCGGCCAGATCGGTCTCGGCGGCCAGGTACAGGTGGTCGTCGAGGGCGCCGATGCGGTCGGCACGCAGCCGCACCTGGCTCGCGGACTCCTCACCGGTCACATAGAGGGTGCGGTGCTCGGCGCTGGCCGACTTGGCGGCGACGTCCAGCAGCAGGGTGGACTTGCCGACGCCCGGCTCGCCCGCGAGCAGGACGACAGCGCCCGGCACGAGGCCGCCGCCGAGCACCCGGTCCAGCTCGGGCACGCCGGTCGTGCGGGCGGTGGCCTGCCGGCCGTCGACCTGGCCGATGGGCAGCGCGGAGGTGGTCACACGGCCCGGTGCCGTCGTACGGACCGCGGGCGCGCCGTACTCCTCGACCGTGCCCCACGCCTGGCACTCGGGGCAGCGGCCGAGCCACTTGGCCGTCTGCCAGCCGCACTCGGTGCAGCGGTAGGACGGTCGGTCCTTGGTGGTCTTGGTACGGGCAGCCATGCGGAAACCGTAGCCCGCGGCACTGACAACGGGGCCGGGGACCGGGTCGGAAGGACCGGAAGGCGCGTACCGCAGGACCGGGAGGCGCGAACGAGTGATCCGTTCTCGGCCGCCATCCACCGGGATCCAGCCGCGGAATAAAGGGTTCCTGTCCCCTTATGAGGGATCGTTTCACCCGTACGGATTAAAAGTGCTCAAGGTTCCAGAAGGGGCACTTCGTCGGCGCCTACGGTCGCACGGGTGATGAGCAGCAGTCCGGAGACGACCACCCGCACGTCCGGCGCGCACCGGGCACGCCGCGAGCCGCGGGACGCCCGACACGAGGCGCGAGAGGCGCGCGACCGCGCCGCCGCCCGTACCCTCGCCCAGCGCACGCCGGCGCGTTACGAGCCGTACCTGGACGGCCTGTTCACCTACTGCATGTCGGTGCTGTGCGACCACGACGCGGCCACCGCCGCCCTCGGCGACGTCCTGGCGCTGGCCGAGCGACGCGGCCAGCGGGTGCCCGAGGCCACCGGCGACCGCCGGGCCTGGCTGTACGCACTGGCCCGCTGGGCGTGCCTGCGCAAGCTGGCCGAGGCCAAGCAGAAACGTCAGGCCACCCACGCGGCGGGCCGTACCGGAACCGGACGGGGCGCCGGCAACGGGTCCGCGCGAGGCACCGGCACCGGGTCCGGAAAAGGGGCCGCCCAGGGGACGGGGCCCGGGGCGGGCGCCGGTGCGGGACCCGGCAAGGACCACGGCGCCGGCCCCGCCGGAGGCACCGGCGCCGCAAGGACGGTGCCGGACCCGCCGCACGCCCCGGACGTCCAGGCGCAGCGCCGCCGCGAACTCGCCCTGCTGGCCTGGCCCGAGGCGGCCGGCACCACCCCCGAGCAGCGCGAGGCCCTGGAACTGGCGGTCCGTCACCACCTGGCCGCCCAGGAGGTCGCCGCCGTCCTCGGCATGGAGCCCGCGGCCGCGCGCGAGCTGCTCGCCTCCGCCGCCTGCGAGGTCGAGCGCACCCGCGCGGCCCTCGCCGTCGTCCAGACGGGCGGCTGCCCGAGCGTGGCGCACCTCACCGGCGACAGTCAGCTGGTGCTCAGCACCGCCCTGCGCCGCGAGCTGGTCCGGCACGTCGACGACTGTCCGCGCTGCCGGCGCATCGCCGAGCGCGCCGTCTCGGGCCACTGGCCCGGCGCCACCGTCACCCCCGCCGAGCTGCCCGTCCTGGAGGCGCCGCGGGCGGCCCTGCACATGGCCCTCGCGCACCAGCCGCGCGGGCGGGGCGCCGCCGTGCCCCGCTTCGACCGGCGCGGTTTCCCGATGGACCCCAAGGACCGCGCGGCCCGCCGTGACCGCCTGCGCGCGCGTGCCGTCACGACGACGGTCGTCGCCACGGTCGTCGCGGCACCCGTCCTCGCCCTCTGGGCCGCCTACCGTGGCGGGCCGGCCGGGGAGGGCGACGGCCCCTCGGCGACCGCGCGCGAGGCGCAGGGCCCCGACGCGCTCGGCAGCGACACGGCGGGCGGCTACGAGAACGCGGGCAACGCCAGCGTGAGGCCGGGCCCGCGCATCGGCAGGGACGGCAAGGCGGACGTGTCCGTGGAGGTCGTCAGCGTCGACGGAGCGGGCGAGAGGGGCGCGGGACAGCTGACCGTCAGCGCGGCCAACGACGGCGACACGACCCTGATCACCCTCACGTCCTCCGGCACGGCCGAGGTCCGCTGGTCGGTGTCGACGCCGGCCGCCTGGCTCTACTTCAGCCAGTCCTCGGGGACCCTCGCCCCCGGCCGGACATTGACGATCAAGGTGTACGTCGACCATCTGCGCGAGCCGTCCGGCCACTGGCGGGCACGGGTGGCGGTGGCCCCGGCGGGCGCGGTGGTCTCCATCGACGGCTACGGCACGGCACCGAGCCGCCCGACCACCCCGCCGCCGTCCGCCGGCCCGACCACCCCGGCCCCGCCCAGCACACCCCCCACCGAGCCGCCCGCCAGCCAGTCACCACCCCCCACCGACCCACCCCCCACCCCAACCACCCCCCCCTCACCCACCACCCCCCCTACCCCGACCCCCACACCGACCGAAACCGCCACACCCACCCCCTCCGAGGCCTAGGGCCGCCCCCGGCGCATAGGCAGATCGGCAGGAAAGTTCCACGGCCCGGTCCGGCACCGCGCCTTCGATGCAGGTCAGGCGGGTGCGCCCGACCTGCATGGTGGAACGCCTCTGCCGATCACTCGCTGGGGTGGGGGGGTGGGTCGGCTGGGTGGGGGGAGAGTGGGGGGAGGGGGGATGAGAGGCGCTGGTCGCACAGGGTGGCCAGGCGGTCGTAGGCGGCCTTGCCCATCAGTTCCGTCAGCTCGGCCCGGTAGGAGACGTACACCGGGTCACCGGCGCCGTGTGCCGACGTCGCCGAGGTGCACCACCAGTGCAGGTCGTGGCCGCCCGGACCCCAGCCCCGGCGGTCGTACTCGCCGATGGAGACCTGGAGGACCCGCGTGTCGTCCGGCCGGTCGATCCAGTCGTACGTCCGCCGGATCGGCAGCTGCCAGCACACGTCCGGCTTGGTCTCCAGCGGCTCCCGCCCCTCCTTCAGCGCCAGGATGTGCAGCGAGCAGCCCGCGCCGCCCGCGAACCCGGGCCGGTTCTGGAAGATGCACGACCCCTGGAACGGCCGCGTCTGCCGGGAACCCTCCTCGTCCTCGGAGACCCACCCGTCCCGTGTGCCCTCGGCGTGGTGCTGCCAGATGTCCGGCGTGAGCCGGGCCACGTGCCCGGCGACCCGCTTCTCGTCGTCCTCGTCGGAGAAGTGGGCCCCCAGCGTGCAGCACCCGTCGTCCGCGCGGCCCGCCTGAATGCCCTGGCAGCCACTGCCGAAGATGCAGTTCCAGCGAGAGGTCAGCCATGTCAGATCGCAGCGGAAGACCTGCTCGTCGTCCGCCGGATCCGGAAACTCCACCCAGGCGCGGGCGAAGTCGAGCCCCTTCTCGTCGCCCATCTTCGCCCCCTTGGAGGTTTTGGCGGCCTTACGACCTTTGCCCGCCTTGTCGACCTTTGCCTTGTTCGTCTTTGGCACTCGTCCAGAGTAAGCGGCCGAGGACCGCTCCGGGGACCGAGGACGGACGATCTGGCAGTAGCGTTCCGCATATGAGACTCGGTGTCCTGGACGTGGGTTCGAACACGGTGCATCTGCTGGTGGTGGACGCTCACCCCGGCGCGCGCCCGCTGCCCGCGCATTCACACAAGGCCGAACTTCGGCTCGCCCAACTCCTCGACGACAGCGGTGCCATCGGCGACGACGGCATCGAGAAGCTGGTCGAGGTCGTGCGGGACGCGCTCCAGGCCGCCGAGGACAAGGGCGTCGAGGACCTGCTGCCGTTCGCGACCTCCGCCGTCCGCGAGGCCACCAACGCCGACGACGTCCTCGCGCGCGTGGCCGACGAGACCGGCGTACGGCTCCAGGTCCTCACCGGCGCCGAGGAGGCCCGGCTCACCTTCCTCGCCGTGCGCCGCTGGTTCGGCTGGTCCGCCGGAAAGCTGCTGGTCCTGGACATCGGCGGCGGCTCCCTGGAGATCGCCTTCGGTATAGACGAGGAGCCGGACGCCGCCGTCTCCCTGCCGCTCGGCGCCGGCCGCCTCACCGCCGGCTGGCTGCCCGGCGACCCGCCCGCCCCGGAGGACGTCCGCGCCCTGCGCCGGCACGCCCGTGCGGAGATCGCCCGCACGGTCGGTGAATTCAGCCGCTTCGGTGCCCCCGATCACGTGGTCGCCACCTCCAAGACCTTCAAGCAGCTCGCCCGCATCGCCGGCGCCGCCCGCAGCACCGAGGGCCTCTACGTCCAGCGGGAACTCAAGCGCGAGTCCCTGGAGGCGTGGGTCCCCCGCCTGGCGGGCATGACCGCGGACCAGCGCGCCGAACTCCCCGGAGTCTCCGAGGGCAGGGCCAACCAGCTCCTCGCCGGCGCCCTGGTGGCCGAGGGCGCGATGGACCTGTTCGGCGTGGAGAGCCTGGAGATATGTCCGTGGGCCCTGAGGGAAGGCGTGATCCTGCGCCGCCTCGACCACATGGGTTCCGACTAGCGCCCCGAAAGGGAGGGCGCGGAGGTAGCGGCATGCGGCTCCGTCGTGGGGGCGCGAGGAGCGGCCACGCACCCGCACCCACGTAAATGGCGAAAGTCACAACGGCGAAGAGGCACCCAACACCCGGGCCACCCCACGCCGTAAGGTGACGGACGTGGCTGAACCAACGGACGTGCGCATCGCGCTGTCGACCGCCTCCGTCTACCCGGAGTCGACGGCGACGGCCTTCGAGATCGCCGCGCGCCTCGGTTACGACGGCGTCGAGGTCATGGTGTGGACCGACCCGGTCAGCCAGGACATCGAGGCGCTGCGCCGCCTGTCGGACTACCACGGCATCCCCGTCCTGGCCGTCCACGCCCCCTGCCTGCTGATCACCCAGCGGGTCTGGTCCACCGACCCCTGGGTGAAGCTCCAGCGGGCCCGGTCGGCGGCGGAGAAGCTGGGGGCCTCCACCGTCGTCGTGCACCCGCCGTTCCGCTGGCAGCGGCAGTACGCCCGGGACTTCGTCGACGGGATCTGGCGGATGGCGAACGAGACCGACGTGCGGTTCGCCGTCGAGAACATGTACCCGTGGCGCTACCGCGACCGCGAGATGCTCGCCTACGCGCCCGACTGGGACGTCACCAACGACGACTACCGGCACTTCACGATCGATCTCAGCCACACGGCGACGGCCCGTGCCGAAGCCCTGGACATGGTCGGCCGCATGGGGGACCGGCTCGGGCACGTCCACCTCGCCGACGGGCGGGGCTCGGCCAAGGACGAGCACCTGGTGCCCGGCCGCGGCACCCAGCCCTGCGCCGAGCTGCTCGAGCACCTGGTGCACACGGGCTTCGACGGCCATGTCGTGATCGAGGTCAACACCCGGCGGGCGATGTCCGGCGCCGAGCGCGAGGCCGACCTCGCCGAGGCCCTGGCGTTCACCCGCAAGCACCTGGCCTCGGCGGTGCGGGTGCCCCGGCGATGAGCGAGACCACCCCCCGCCGCCGCGGCCGCCCGCCGCGCACCGAGTCCGCCGACACCCGCGACCGCATCCTCACCGCCGCCCGCGAGGAGTTCTCCGCGCGCGGGTACGAGAAGACGTCCGTACGCGGCATCGCCAAGGCGGCCGGCGTGGACTCCGCGCTCGTCCACCACTACTTCGGCACCAAGGAGCAGGTCTTCGAGGCGGCCATCGAGATCGCCTTCGCCCCCGCCCTGCACGCGCCGGTC
This sequence comes from Streptomyces musisoli, assembly GCF_016741855.1. Lineage (GTDB taxonomy): Bacteria > Actinomycetota > Actinomycetes > Streptomycetales > Streptomycetaceae > Streptomyces > Streptomyces musisoli. Next base: position 387,632 of record NZ_JAERRH010000007.1, read on the forward strand.
GCGGTGGCCGACGGGCCGGTGGCGGAGGTCGGGGAGCGGCTGACCCGCTTCGTCTTCGGGGTCTGGGACAACCCCACGACCCGTGCGCCCCTCCTCGCGATCTTCCGGTCCGCCGTCAACAACGAGACCGCCGCCGCCGTCTTCCGCCGGCTCGTCGCCACGCAGCTGCTGCGCCGCGTCGCCGCCCAGCTGGACCTGCCGGACGCGGAGCTGCGCGCCGAGCTGGCCGCCGCGCAGATCGTGGGCACGGCGCTGATGCGCTACGTGATCAAGCTGGAGCCGCTGGCCTCGGCGGACCTGGAGCAGATCATCGCGCGGGTGGCGCCGGTGGTGCAGATCCATCTGACGCAGCCCTGACAGCGACGCCGATTCGGATGAAACGCGCATCCCGCAGCCCTGACAGCGCCGATTCGTGAAACGCGCATCCCGCATTCCGGACAACTGTGTCCAGCCCTTGGAGCACCGGCGTACGCTCGACCGTACAGTCAGAACTTCCTGGCATTAGGTCTGAGAAGGAGCGAGCGACGATGCCCGAGCTGAGGTCCCGCACAGTCACCCACGGCCGCAACATGGCGGGCGCCCGCGCCCTTATGCGTGCCTCCGGTGTACCGGGTGCGGACATCGGCCGGAAGCCGATCATCGCCGTCGCGAACTCCTTCACCGAGTTCGTGCCGGGCCACACCCACCTCCAGCCGGTCGGCCGGATCGTCAGCGAGGCGATCAAGGAGGCCGGCGGCATCCCGCGCGAGTTCAACACCATCGCGGTCGACGACGGCATCGCCATGGGTCACGGCGGCATGCTGTACTCCCTGCCCTCCCGCGACCTGATCGCGGACTCGGTCGAGTACATGGTCGAGGCCCACTGCGCCGACGCCCTCGTCTGCATCTCCAACTGCGACAAGATCACCCCGGGCATGCTGATGGCGGCCCTGCGCCTGAACATCCCGACGGTGTTCGTCTCCGGCGGCCCCATGGAGTCCGGCCGCGCCACCCTGGTCGACGGCACGGTCCGCACGCTCGACCTGGTCGACGCGATCTCCGACGCCGTCAACGACAAGATCTCCGACGAGGACATCCTCCGCATCGAGGAGAACGCCTGCCCCACCTGCGGCAGCTGTTCCGGCATGTTCACCGCCAACTCGATGAACTGCCTGACCGAGGCCATCGGCCTCTCCCTGCCCGGCAACGGCTCGGTCCTCGCCACCCACACCGCGCGCCGCGCCCTGTACGAGAACGCGGCCCGCACGGTCATGGACCTCACCCGCCGCTACTACGAGCAGGACGACGACACGGTCCTGCCCCTCAACATCGCCACCTTCCAGGCCTTCGAGAACGCCATGGCCCTGGACATCGCGATGGGCGGCTCCACCAACACCATCCTGCACCTGCTGGCCGCCGCCCAGGAGGCCGGCGTCCCGTTCGGCCTGGACGAGATCGACGCCGTCTCGCGCCGCGTGCCCTGCCTGGCGAAGGTGGCGCCGAACGTCGCCAAGAACCGCACGTACTACATGGAGGACGTGCACCGCGCCGGCGGCATCCCGGCCCTCCTCGGCGAACTGCACCGCGCCGGCCTGCTCAACGAGGACGTCCACGCGGTCCACAGCCCCTCCCTCTCGGACTGGATGAAGACCTGGGACGTCCGCGGCGGCTCCCCGTCCGCGGAGGCCGTGGAGCTGTGGCACGCGGCGCCCGGCTGCGTCCGCTCCGCCGAGGCCTTCTCCCAGTCCGAGCGCTGGGAGTCCCTCGACGACGACGCCGAGAACGGCTGCATCCGCTCCGCCGAGCACGCCTACTCCAAGGACGGCGGCCTGGCGGTCCTGAGGGGCAACCTCGCCGTCGACGGCTGCGTGGTCAAGACGGCCGGCGTGGACGAGTCGATCTGGACCTTCGAGGGCCCGGCGGTCGTCTGCGAGTCCCAGGAGGAGGCCGTCCAGCGCATCCTCACCCAGGAGGTCAAGGACGGCGACGTCGTCGTCATCCGCTACGAGGGCCCCAAGGGCGGCCCCGGCATGCAGGAGATGCTGTACCCGACCTCGTACCTGAAGGGCCGCGGCCTCGGCAAGACCTGCGCCCTGATCACCGACGGCCGCTTCTCCGGCGGCACCTCGGGCCTGTCCATCGGCCACGCCTCCCCCGAGGCGGCCTCCGGCGGCACGATCGCCCTGGTCCAGGACGGCGACCGCATCCGCATCGACATCCCGGGCCGCTCGATCGAGCTGCTGGTCGACGAGGCCGAGCTGGCCCGCCGCGAGCAGGCCCTGAACGGCGTCTACGCCCCGAAGAACCGCGAACGCAAGGTCTCCGCCGCCCTCCGCGCCTACGCGGCGATGGCGACGAGCGCCGACAAGGGCGCGGTCCGTGACGTGTCCCGGCTGGGCTGACCGGTCGTGACAGGGGCCGCCTCCCGGTGGAGGCGGCCCCTTCGCGTTCTCCCGCCCCGGGTCACCAGGTCCCCGGCGAGCGCCCGTCCACGGCGAAGACCGTGCCGTCGGGCGCGGTGGCGCAGACCCGGTCGCCGAGGGGCACCGGGGCGGGCGGAGTGCTCATGACCCGGGCCGAGCCGGCGCCCAGCCGCACCGGCGTCTGCCCGACGAGCCGCCCCCTGCGGGCGTCGACGGCGAGCAGCCGGCCGTCGCTCGCCGTGAAGTACACCCGCTCGCCCCGCGCCACCGGCAGCGAACTGCGGCTCACCGACGTCTCCAGGTGCCACAGGCGCTTGCCCGACGCCATGTCCACGGCGTCCAGGGAGCCACCGGTGGCCAGGACGTAGACGACGTCCCCCCGCACGGTGGCGTGCGCCCCGTCCAGTACGGCGGGCAGCGCGACACGCCGGGCGGCACCGGACCCGGGGGTGTAGCGGACGACCTCCTTCGCGCCGTAGCCGCTGTCGACGGCCAGGAAGAACACCGAACCGTCGCCCCGGGCCGCGAACGGCTTGAGCCAGCCCCGCAGCCGGACGTCCCACCGCACCCGGCCGGTCCGCGTATCCACCGCGCTCACCTGGGTGCTCGCCCCGTCGGCCGACGTACGCGTCGCGTACGCGGTCTTTTCCGCCGCACCCGGGAACGTCACCAACGACGGCACGCCCTGGCCGGGGACGGCCCGCCGCCACCGGGTGGCGCCGGTCGCGCCGTCCACGCCGGTGACCGTGCCGTCGGCGCCGGTGAGCAGAGCCGTACTCCCGGCGTACCGCACGGTCGTTCCCGCGGGCAGCCGGCGCCGCCACACGTCCTTGCCCGTGGCCGGGTCGAGGCCCGCGAGCCGGGAGCCGCCGTCCGTGTACGGCTGCACCACTCCGCCGGAGACGACCGGGGGCCCGCTCGCCGACCGCGTGTCGACCGAGCGCCGCCACAGCAGCCCGCCGTCGGACGCAGAGAGCGCGAAGACGACACCCGGCCGCGCACAGAACAACTTCCCGGCACCGGACGCGCATTGCGGCATGCCCGAGCCGCCGACCGCCGGCCGGGCCGTCCAGCTGCCCGAAGCCGCCGTCAGCGCCGGCGCGCCCTCCTTCTCCGGCGCGTGCCCGTCCCCGCCGAGCAACCCGGACAGCCCCGACACCCCGCTCAGCGCGGCCGAGGCGAGGGCGCCGGTCAGCGCCAGCCCGAGGGCTCCGGCCCCCAGCACCGCCCGTCTGCGCAGCAGGCGCCGCACGGACCGCAGCCCGGAGGCCCGCCCGGTCGGCGCGGCACGGCCGGGGACCGCCGGCGCGGGCCCGTCCTCGCTCCTGCGCTGCGCCGGTATGAACGCCTGGGTGTCGTACGACGCCGCCACCGAGCGCAGTTCCCGCATCAGCTCGTCCGGCGTGGGCCGGTCCGCGGGCTCCTTGGCGAGGCACCGCCGCACCAACGGCGCGAGACCCTCCGGCACACCGCCCAGATCGGGTTCGTCGTGGACCACCTGGTAGGCGACCACGTACGGGCTGTCGGAGTCGAACGGGCCGCGCCCGGTGGCCGCGTGCACCATGACCGAGCCGAGCGCGAAGATGTCGGCCGCCGGACCCACCTCGCGGGGCCGCCGGAACTGCTCCGGCGCCATGAACGGCGGTGTGCCGATCAACTTGCCCGTCTCCGTGCGCAGTTCGCTGTCCTTCGGCCGGGAGATACCGAAGTCGATCACCTTCGGACCGTCCTCGGCGAGCAGCACGTTGCTGGGCTTCAGATCGCGGTGCACCACACCGACCCGGTGGATGTCGCGCAGCGCCTCGGCCAGCCCGGCCATCAGCCGGCGCAGCTGCTCGGGCGCCATGGGCCCCTTCCGCTTCACCTGCTCGGAGAGGGTCGGACCGGGAATGAACAGCGTGGCCATCCAGGGCCGTTCGGCCTCCGGATCGGCGTCCACGACGGGCGCCGTGAAGGCCCCGCTGACCCTGCGGGCGGCGGCCACCTCCTGCCGGAAACGGCCCCTGAACTCGGGATCGCGGGCGAACTCGGCGTGTACGACCTTCACCGCGAGCTTCATCCCCGAGGTGCTCCGGGCGAGGTGTACGACCCCCATGCCACCGGATCCCAGACAGGACTCCAACCGGTAGTGACCGGCGTACTCGGGAAGTTCCGCTTCCGCGCCCGCTCCAGTGTTGCGCTGTGGCGCCATGGACCACCCCCGTGCTGTTCGTCCGCGCGCGCGACGCACGGAGCCTAGTCGATGACTCGTGCGAGACAGAGGCGGCTTGCTAGCGTCTGCGGGCGAGTCGTGCGCACGTTGCGCGCCGCGCTCGCCGAGTTCCAGGAAACGACGGGGGAGGACCACGATCATGTCCGTTGACCGTGCACAAGAGGCCGAGGCCATCGACAACGGCGCCGACGGCGGCGACGGCGCGACGACGCAGGCGGCGGCAGCAGCCGTACGCACCTACGCCGTCGCCCCCGGCGTCCGGCTGAACGTCCGCAGCGGCCCGGGCACCGGGTACAACCTGGTCCGCATCCTGCCGGAGGGCGTCCGGGTGCCGATCTACTGCCAGACGCCCGGCACGACGGTGGCCGGCGCCTACGGCACGACGAACATCTGGGATCTCATCGACAACGGTGAGTACGTCTCGGACGCCTATGTGCACACGGGCAGCGACGGCTACATCGCGGCCCGCTGCGGCTGATCCGGACCCACGACACGGCCTCGCCCGAAGCCGCCGGTCCGCCGGATCCGGCGCTGCCGGGAGCCGCCGATCCGCCGGACCGCCGGGAGCCGCCGATCCGACGGACGCGGCGATGCCGGGAGCCACCGCTCCGTCGGGGCCTGGCGGCGGCGGACGTCACTGGTTCGGCCGGGGAGGTCCGCCCCGGCCGGAGTCGTCGCCCCGGCCGGGGGCCCGCCCGGCCGGGTGTCCGACCCGCTCGGGAGCCCGCTCGGAGCCGGAGCCATAATCGTCCCGTGAGCGACGAAACCGGCACCCCGGACACCTCGGCGGGCCCCACCGGCGGAACGGCCCAGGGCGACGACGCGGCCCGGGTCGGCGGCCCCCGCCCCGAGCCCCTGCGCTTCTTCGGCACGTCCTGGGTGGCCCACGACAACGGCTACGCGGCCCGCCGTGCCGGCGTGGCCGTCGGCTCCCTCGTCGCCGCCGCGGCCTCCTGCCTGGTACTCCGCTTCGCCTTCGACGGCATCCGGATCGCCGACACCGGCTCCTTCGTGATGCTGCTGATCGTCGCCATGTTCGCGATCTGCAGCGCGCTCGCCTTCCGTAACACCTGGGAGGGCTTCGGCAAGCGCCAGGACCCGCAGCGCCAGGCATCCCTGCGCGGCCTGCTCGCCATCGGCTTCGTCGGCTCCCTCCTCGCCTGCTTCTTCCGCTCCCTCACCGAGGCGCCGGGCGAGAAGCTGCACCGTGGGGAGTACGAGAAGGCACGCGAGGAATACGAGCGCCGCACCGCCAAGCGCACCGGCAACCCGTCGAAGAGGAAGCGCCGCCGCTGAGCACCGGCACCACGCCGACGAACCGGCCGCCCGGCACCGCAGGGAGCGCCCCCGGCAGCCGCTGAAGCAGTCGCACCCGCCGGTGAAGCAGGCGCCCGGAGAACGGGGACCGGGCTCGGCCCCGCCCTCTGCACCGGCGTTCCCACACGGCGCCGTACGTCGCCCCTGTGAGCCCGGGCGCCTGGCCGAAAAGCGTCGCCCCGGTCCACGTATCCGCCGTCATTCCCCGCCCCGTTCCGCGCACCATGGCGGCATGACCACGACCTCGGCCTCACCGGAGCCGTCCGCGCCGCAACCCTCCCTCCGCGCCCACTCCTTCAACGCCGCCGCGGCCCAGTACGCCGCGAACCGTCCCTCCTACCCGCCCGCCCTCCTGGACGCCGTCGAGGAACTGGCCGGCCGCCCCCTCGCCGGTGCCCGAGTCGTGGACGTCGGCGCCGGGACCGGAATCGCCACCGCGCTGCTGAGGGCCCGGGGCGCCGACGTCCTCGCGGTCGAACCCGGTGAGGGCATGGCCACCGAGTTCCGCCGCGCCCTGCCCCACAGCCCGATCGTGCGCGGCGACGGCAACGCCCTCCCCGTGGCCGACGCCCACGCCGACCTCGTCACCTACGCCCAGGCGTGGCACTGGACCGACCCCGCGCACTCGGTGCCCGAGGCGCTGCGCGTGCTGCGGCCGGGCGGCGCGCTGGCCCTGTGGTGGAACACCGAAGCGCTCGACGTCCAGTGGATCGCCGAAGCCGCCGACCGCATCAGCCGCTTCTTCGGCCTCGCCACCGCCACCGAGAAGCGCGAGGCCGCGGACCGCACGGGCCTGGCCGACCCCACCGGCCGCCTCCGGTTCACCCGCCGCGAGGTCCGCTGGAGCCGCCGCGTCCCACTCGACACCCATCTCGCCAACATCGGCAGCCACTCGGTCTTCCTGATCACACCCGAGGAGCGGAGGAACGCCTTCCTGGAGGCGGAGCGCGGCCATCTGCTGAAGGTCTTCCCGGAAGGCGTCGTCGAGGAGACCTACGACGTCCTCCTGCTCGTCGCGACCAAGAGCTGACCACCCCGCACCTCCCCCGACGGCGGCCCGGTTCATCCCGGGCCGCCGTTCTCGTGCGCGGCACAGCAACCACCGCCACTTGACGGCGCCGACCGAGGGGCAGATTATTCATCGCATGATGAATTATGTGTCCGAGCCATCCCGGCCCCCGGCACCCGACGCCGTCCACGCCGAGAACGTCACCGTCGCCCGCGGCCCCCGCACCGTCCTCCACCACCTCGGGTTCACCGTCCCCCGCGGCCAGATCACCGGCCTTCTCGGCCCCTCCGGATGCGGCAAATCCACCCTGATGCGCTCCATCGTCGGCACCCAGGCCAAGGTCACCGGCACCCTCGAAGTCCTCGGCCGCCCCGCCGGCCACCCCACTCTGCGCAGCCGGATCGGCTACGTCACCCAGGCCCCTTCCGTCTACGACGACCTGACCGTCCGCCAGAACCTCGACTACTTCGCCGCGATCCTCGACCCCGGACGCGCCACCGCCGAACGCCGCCAGGACGTCGAGCGGGCCCTCACCGACGTCGACCTCACCAGCCGCGCCGACGCCCTCGCCGGCAACCTCTCCGGCGGCCAGCGCAGCCGCGTCTCCCTCGCCGTCGCCCTCCTCGGCACCCCCGAACTCCTCGTCCTCGACGAACCGACCGTCGGCCTCGACCCCGTCCTCCGCCGCGACCTGTGGAACCTCTTCCACGACCTCGCGGCCACCCGGGGCGCCACCCTCCTCGTCTCCTCCCACGTCATGGACGAGGCCGAGCGCTGCCACCGCCTCCTCCTCATGCGCGACGGCCGGATCCTCGCCGACGGCACCCCCAAGGCCCTGCGCACCCGCACCGGCACCGACACCGTCGAGGCCGCATTCCTCCGCCTCGTGGACGAGGCCACCGCCGAGGACCGCACCAAGGAGACGACCCGATGAGCACCACGACACACCCCGCCCGCACCACCGGCACCGCACCCGCGAGCGCCCTGAACGTCTCCCGCACCGCCGCCACCGCCGCCCGGGTCCTGCGCCAGCTCCGCCACGACCCGCGCACCATCGCGCTGATGATCCTCATCCCGTGCCTGATGCTGATCCTGCTGCGCTACGTCTTCGACGCCAGCCCCCGCACCTTCGACAGCATCGGCGCCTCGCTGCTCGGCGCCTTCCCGCTGATCACGATGTTCCTGGTCACCTCCATCGCCACCCTGCGCGAACGCACCTCGGGAACCCTCGAACGCCTCCTCTCCATGCCCCTCGGCAAGGCCGACCTCATCGCCGGCTACGCCCTCGCCTTCGGCGCCATCGCAGTCGTCCAGTCCGCCCTCGCCACCGGACTCGCCGTCTGGCTCCTCGGCCTGGACGTCACCGGCTCCCCCTGGCTGCTCCTCCTCGTCGCCCTCCTCGACGCCCTGCTCGGCACGGCCCTCGGCCTCTTCGTCTCGGCCTTCGCGGCCTCGGAATTCCAGGCGGTCCAGTTCATGCCGGCGGTGATCTTCCCCCAGCTCCTCCTCTGCGGCCTGTTCACTCCTCGCTCCGACATGCACCCCGTCCTGGAGGCCGTCTCCGACGCCCTGCCCATGTCGTACGCCGTCGACGGCATGAACGAGGTCCTCCACCACACGGACATGACGGCGACCTTCGTCCGCGACGTCCTGATCGTGGCGGGGTGCGCGCTGCTGGTGCTGGGTCTCGGCGCGGCGACGCTGCGGCGGCGCACCGAGTGACCACGCCGTGGCGACGCACCGAGTGACCACGCCGTGGCGGAGCACCGCGTAGCCGGCGGGCGGGCGACGACCCGCCCCCAGCCGCCGTTCCGCCCACCGGACAGCCACCCCGCACACCCCACCCCGGTGCGAAACTGATCCGCATGAGCCAGAAAGTCGCAGTCCTCGGCACCGGCAAGATCGGCGAAGCCCTGCTCAGCGGAATGATCCGGGCCGGCTGGGCCCCCGCCGACCTCCTGGTCACCGCCCGCCGCCCCGAACGCGCCGAGGAACTCCGCACCCGCTACGGAGTCAGCCCGGTCTCCAACACCGAGGCCGCCAAGACCGCCGACACCCTGATCCTCACGGTCAAGCCGCAGGACATGGGCACCCTCCTGGACGAGCTCACCCCGCACATCCCCGCCGACCGCCTGGTCATCAGCGGGGCGGCCGGTATCCCCACCTCCTTCTTCGAGGAGCGCCTCGCCGCGGGCACCCCCGTCGTCCGTGTCATGACCAACACCCCCGCGCTCGTCGACGAGGCCATGTCGGTCATCTCCGCCGGCAGCCACGCCACCGAGCGGCACCTCGCGCACGCCGAGGAGATCTTCGGTGGCGTCGGCAAGACCCTCCGGGTCCCCGAGAGCCAGCAGGACGCCTGCACCGCGCTGTCCGGCTCCGGCCCCGCGTACTTCTTCTACCTGGTCGAAGCCATGACCGACGCCGGCATCCTGCTCGGCCTGCCGCGCGACAAGGCCCACGACCTCATCGTCCAGTCCGCGATCGGCGCCGCCGTGATGCTCCGCGACAGCGGCGAGCACCCCGTGAAGCTCCGGGAGAACGTGACCTCCCCCGCGGGCACCACGATCAACGCCATCCGCGAGCTGGAGAACCACGGCGTACGAGCCGCCCTCATCGCCGCCCTCGAAGCCGCCCGCGACCGCAGCCGCGAACTGGCCTCCGGCAAGAAGGACTGACCGTCCGAACGGCGCCACCCCGCGGGCGGTGGCCGACCCACCGCCCGCAGAGCACCGCAGGTGCGGCCCGGCCGGCTAACGAGCGGCGCTCAGCGCAGGCTCCGGCACGGGCGGCAGCAGCCCGATCGCCCTGTAGGCCGTATCCACCATCGGCCGGGCCAGCGCCCGCGCCTTCTCCGCACCATCCCGCAGCACCCCCTCCACATAGGCCGGATCGGCGCACAGCTCCCGGTGCCTGGCCTGGAGCGGCCGCAACACCTCCACCACCGCCTCCGCGGTGTCCTTCTTCAAAGAGCCGTACGAGTCGTAAACGTCCGCCAGTGACTCAGGGTTCCCGCCCGTGCACGCGGCGAGAACATCGAGCAGGTTCGCGACCCCTGGCCGGCCCTCCCTGTCGTACGCGACCTCCCGGCCGCTGTCGGTGACCGCCCGCATCACCTTCTTCCGGACCGTGTCCGGCTCGTCCAGCAGATAGACGACCCCCGCGCCCGAGTCCTCCGACTTCCCCATCTTCCTCGTCGGGTCCTGGAGGTTCATCACCCGCGCCGCCACCTGCGGCAGCGTCGTCCTCGGCACGACGAACGTGTGCCCGTAACGCTGGTTGAACCGCACCGCCAGGTCCCGGGTCAGCTCCACGTGCTGCGCCTGGTCCTCGCCGACCGGAACCTCGTCCGCGCCGTACGCCAGGATGTCGGCCGCCATCAGCACCGGATACGTCAGCAGCGACAGCCGAACGCTGCCACCGCGTTCCCGCTCCTTCGCGGCCTTCTCCTTGTACTGGATCATCCGCCGCATCTCGCCGTCGGTCGCCACGCACTCCAGCAGGTACGACAGCCGGCTGTGCTCGTCGACATGGCTCTGCAGGAAGACGGTGCACACGTCGGGATCGAGACCGGCCGCCAGCAACAGCGTCGCCGTCTGCCGGCTGAGCCTGCGCACCCGCGCCGGATCGTGCTCCACGGTCAGCGCGTGCAGATCCACCACACAGAACAGGGAATCCGCCCGGTGCTGGTCCACCTCGGCCCAGCGCCGCATGGCTCCCAGGTAGTTGCCCAGGGTCAGGTGCCCGGTCGGCTGGATCCCACTGAAGACCCGAGTCATCTCCACTCCACCTTCTGGTCGGGACCGCCGCTCCAGCGGCCGGCCCCCTTCAGTCGGAGGGAGATACGAGAACGGCCGCCGAAGCGGCGGCCGTTGAGTGCATACGTGAGTCGGCCGCCGTCAGGCGGCCCACCAGAACTGGGTGCACGTACGCGTCATCACGTCCTCCACAGTACGCCTCCGGAGTGGCCCCTGGGGGGCGAGTTGACACACCCCGTGTCGATCCGTAGTGTTCTCCGAGTTGTCCGACGTGAGCGCCGACCTCGGTCGGTCCCCGGACAGCCATTCCGCAAGAACCACTCACTCATTCGATGCCTCGGTGTCGACTGCTTTGGCGTGCGTATTTGCGAAATGAGGAATCCGCGTTCGAAAGGGCGCCGGCCCCCGATTAGCTCGGGAGCCAGGAATCCGCTAAAGTCTCACTCGTCGGAACGGCCCAACGGCCGGGAGGACAAGCCCCGCTGACTGGGGGTCAGACG
>NZ_JAERRH010000070.1 GCF_016741855.1 Streptomyces musisoli
CGGGCCTTGGGCGGGGCGAGGGCCATGCCGGTCATGGGCGCCATGGTTCGAGCGGCCTGCGCGGCAACAGGGTGGTGGTCGGCCACCAGACGGGTGAGTTCATCGGGGCAGGGCGGACGTGTTGAGGAGGGCCGGGTAGCGGACAAGCACGGCGTGGTCCGTCGCGCTGCCTGCCGATAGAGGAGATCTTGTTGGACGCCATCGTGCTGCTGCGGGAAGACCACAAGACGGTCGAGAAGCTCTTCAAGGCGTTCGAGAAGACCGGCGACGAGGACACCACCGAGCGGCGGCGGATCGTCGACGAGGTGATCGAAGAGCTCACCGTCCACGCGTGGATCGAGGAGCAGTACTTCTACCCCGCCGCCCGCGAGGCTGCTCCAGACACCAAGGACCACGTCCTGGAGAGCGTCGAGGAGCATCACGCGGTGGTGTGGATGCTGTCCGAGCTCAAGGACATGGACGCCTCCGACGAGCGGTTCAAGGCCAAGATGAGCGTGGTGATGGAGCAGGTGCGGCATCACGTCGAGGAGGAGGAGCAGGACTGGTTCCCCGACGTGCGCAAGGCCATGGGCCGTAACCGCCTCCAGGAGCTCGGCGCACAGCTTGAGGAGGCCAAGGAGCAGGCGCCCCGCGACCCGCTGAAGGTCCCCAGCGCGGCATCGAAGTGACCACCGCCGTCAGATCGAGCCGCTCAGGGTTCCGGAGGCCGGGGCGGGCCTGGTGCTCGGTGGGGGTGGTGGCTGGGTTCATCCTGGCGGTCGGCGGGTGTGGGGCACCGGGTCCCCGGCAGGCGGACGCGCTCTCGGCCGCCCGGAACTTCCAGACTGCGCTGCGCGAGTCCGGCTTCGGACGGGCCTGCGCCCTGCTGGCCCCGGAGACTCGGCAGGAGGTCGCCTCCGACGCCGACGACTGCGCGAAGGGCCTGGCGCAGGAGCATCTGCCGTTCGCCTCCGGTGATACGGCGGATGCCGTCGCGGAGGTCTACGGGCGCCAGGCCATGGTGCGCCTGAGCGGCGACACCTTGTTCCTGTCGCAGTTCGCAGCGGGGTGGAAGGTCGTCGCGGCCGGCTGCACGCCGCGCCCGGACCTGCCGTTCGACTGCAAGGTCAAGGGAGGCTGACGTGCGCGGACTGTTCATCACCGTCCTGGCCGTCATCATCATCGGCCTGGGCTACTTCACCACGATCGGACTGCTGCAGCGATGAGCACACGAAAGGGGCGGTCGGGCAGCTTCTGGCGGGACAACAGCCTCACCCTGGCCTTCGGAGGAGCGTTCCTGGTCGTCCTGGCCTTCCAGGCGATCGCCGGGCGGGCGGAGTTCAACGAGCAGCTCGCCACCGCCGGACTGCAGCAGGTCACATTCGCCCAGTACCTGACCTCCTCCGACTTCGCCGTCGACGTAACGGAGAACTGGCAGTCGGAGTTCCTTCAGTTCTTCCTCTACATCTTCGGCACCGTCTACCTCCTGCAGCGCGGCTCCCCCGAGTCCAAGGAGCTCTACAAGGCCGGCCCGGAAAGCGATCGCGACCAGCGCGTGGGCGAGCACGCCCGCGAGGACTCGCCCCGCTGGGCCGGCACCCGGGACTGGCGCCAGGGGCTGTACTCCCGCTCACTCGGGCTGGTGATGGCACTGCTGTTCCTGCTGTCCTGGCTGGCCCAGTCGATCTCGGGCACCGCCGCCTACAACGCCGAACAGCTGCGCGACCTGTCCCAGCCCGTCAGCTGGGCGGCATATCTGGCCTCCGCGGACTTCTGGAGCCGCACCCTGCAGAACTGGCAGTCCGAACTCCTCGCGGTGGCCGCCATGGCCATCCTCTCCGTCTACCTCCGCCAGCGCGGATCACCCGAATCCAAGCCGGTCGGCGCACCCCACTCCGCCACGGGCGTCGAAGGCTGACCCAAGACATCGTGATTAAG
>NZ_JAERRH010000071.1 GCF_016741855.1 Streptomyces musisoli
CTGGCCCGGGACATCACGACGGCTTACGGGGCGCGGGCCGAAGGGCTCACCCCGGAGTGGGAGCCGTTGCCGGTGCAGTACGCGGACTACGCCCTGTGGCAGCGTGAACTGCTGGGCGAGGAGTCCGACCCGGACAGCGTACTCAGCCGTCAACTCGCCTACTGGAAAGAGGCGTTGGCGGAAATGCCGGAGCAACTGGAGCTTCCGGCGGACCGCCCGCGGCCCGTGGTCGCCACGTTCGCCGGGGACAGCGTCCCGGTGGAGATCGGGGCCGAGTTGCACGCGTCGCTGACCCGGTTGGCGCGGGAGTCGGGTGCGAGCGTGTTCATGGTGCTCCAGGCGGCCTTCGCCACGCTCCTGTCCCGTTTGGGTGGGGGGACGGACATTCCGATCGGTTCGCCGGTCGCGGGCCGTACCGATGAGGCGTTGGACGATCTGGTCGGGTTCTTCGTGAACACGCTGGTGTTGCGCACGGACCTGTCCGGTGATCCCACATTCCGTGAGCTGATCGGGCGGGTGCGGGAGACGGACCTGGCGGCCTACGCGCACCAGGACGTGCCGTTCGAGCACCTGGTCGAGGTACTCAACCCGACGCGGTCCCTGTCCCGCCACCCGCTCTTCCAGGTCATGCTCGCCCTCCAGAACAACACCCGGGCCGACCTGCACCTGGCCTCACTGGAGATGTCGGCACAGGCGGCCGAGAGCACCAGCTCCAAATTCGACCTGTTCCTCACCCTGAGCGAGCGTCGGTCCAGCGACGGTGCCGCGGAAGGCCTGACCGGTGTGCTGGAGTTCGCGACCGACCTGTTCGACCGGTCCTCGGCCGTTCGTCTCGTGGAGCGGTACGTCCGCCTGCTGAGGGATGTCGTTGCGGCGCCGGACGCGCCGGTGCACTCCACTGCGGTGCTGTCGGCGGACGAGTACACCGAGCTGGTGTCGGGCTCCCGCGGCGCCTCGGTCGACGTGCCGTGGGTGTCGCTGCCGGAGCTGTTCGCGCGCCGTGTCACGCAGTCCCCGGACGCGTTGGCCGTCGTCTTCGAGGACGAGCGGTTGACGTATGCGGAGCTGGACGAGGTGTCGGACCGGCTGGCGCATGTCCTACGTGCGGCGGGTGCGGGGCCGGAGTCGACGGTGGCGTTGATGTTGCCGCGTTCGCAGTGGTTGCCGGTGGCGTTGCTGGCGGTGGTGAAGACGGGTGCGGCGTATCTTCCGGTGGATCCGGAGTATCCGGTGGACCGGATCGCGTTCATGTTCGCGGACACCGAACCGGTGTGCGTGATCACGGCCATGGACGCGGTGGACGGCATCCCCGCCGGTGTCTCCGCCGAGCCGATCGTCGTCGACTCACCCGGTTTCGACCGGACCCTGGCCGAGGCCCCGGCCGGCCCGGTCCGGGTCGCCGGACTGTGCGCCGCTCTTCCCGTCTACGTGATCTACACATCCGGCTCCACGGGTCGTCCTAAGGGCGTCTCCCTCCCTGCCGGTGCCATGGTCAATCTGCTGGCCTGGCACGAGCGGAGCCGCCCCGAGGGCGCGGGGCTCGTCACCGCCAACTTCACGTCGATCAGCTTCGACGTGGCGGCGCAGGAACTCTTCACCACCCTTTGGTCCGGACGTACCCTCGCCGTCCCCCGTGACGACGTACGCCGCCACCCCGGCGACTTCGCGCGCTGGCTGGAGCAGCACCGGGTGAACGAGCTGTTCGTCCCCAACCTGATGGTCGAGGCTCTCGCCGAGGCCGCTGCCGAACAGGGACTTACGCTGCCCGAGTTGCGGAACGTGACGCAGGCGGGTGAGGCCCTGACCGTGCACGCCCGGGTGCGGGAGTTCTTCGCCGCGGTGCCGGGGCGGCGGCTGCACAACCATTACGGGCCGACCGAGTCGCATGTGGTCACGGCGTCGACGC
>NZ_JAERRH010000072.1 GCF_016741855.1 Streptomyces musisoli
CTAAAGGACGGAGATTCCCGCCTGCCTGCCGGTGGTCACCGGCTGGGGCTTCGGGTGGGTTCCTGTTTCTTCGCGCTGTGCCGGGACGAGTCCCGGTCTTACCCGCGCTCCGCAGGCTGATACGGCCAGTCCGGCCGCCTTGGCGACGTTGGCCGCCGCGTTGATGTCCCGGTCCAGGTCGGCCCCGCACGCCCCGCATGTCCACTCTCGGATGTGGAGGGGCTTGGGGCCGTCCTTGACGCCGCAGGCCGAGCAGACCTGTGAGGTGGGCTCGAAGCGTCCGATGCGGTGGAAGGTCCGCCCGTACAGGGCGGCCTTGTACTCCAGCATCGTGGTGAACGCCGACCATCCGGCGTCGTGTACGGACTTGGCCATGCGTGTGCGGGCGAGTGCCTTGACCGCCAGGTCTTCCACTGCAACCGCTTGGTTTTCGCGGATCAGCTTGGTGGAGAGCTGGTGGTGGAACTCGCGCCGCGCATCGGCGGTTCGTGCGTGAGCGCGGGCGACCTTGATCCGGGCCTTCGCCCGGTTCTTCGACCCCTTGGTCTTGCGGCTGAGATCCTGCTGCGCCTTCTTCAGTTTCTTCTCGGCCCGGCGCAGGAAGCGGGGGCTGTCGATCTTCGTGCCGTCGGACAAGATCGCGAAGTGGGCCAGGCCCAGGTCGATGCCGACCACGCTGCCCGTGGCGAGCAGCGTCTCGGGCTCTGTCTCGACCACGAAGCTGGCGAAGTACCGGCCCGCGCTGTCCTTGACCACGCTCACCGTGGACGGCACCGACGGCAGCATGCGGGACCACTTCACGGCCAGGTCGCCGATCTTGGGGAGGCGGAGCTTCCCGCCGGTCGTGATCTTCCATCCGGCGTTGGCGGTGAAGCGGACCGACTGCCGGGTGTCCTTGCGGGACTTGAACCGGGGCGGCCCCATCGTGGGCCGCTTGCCCTTGAGGCCGCCGAAGAAGTTCTTGTAGGCGGTGTCCAGGTCGCGCAGGGACTGCTGCAACACCACCGAGGACACCTCGGTGAGCCATGCCCGCTCGGGGGTCTTCTTCGCGGCGGTGAGCTGCTTGGACAGCTCCCCGGACCCGATGAACGGCAGCCCGGCGGCGCGGGCGGTCTCACGAGCCCGCAGAGCGTCGTTGAAGACAACCCGAGCACACCCGAACGCCCTCGCCAACGCCGTGCGCTGACCGGCACTCGGATACACGCGGAAGCTGTACCGAAGCTGCACGACGACCACCATACCCTTTGGTTCATGTCACCACGATGGAACCCCAACCCCGATGTACGCACCGGCCGTCACGTCGTCTACCACCTGCACGTCCACTTGGTTTTCGTCACGAAGTACCGGCGTAAGGCCATGACCGACGCCATGCTGACGCGGTGCGAAGAGATCATGCGGGAGGTGTGCGGAGACTTCGAGGCCGAGCTGAAGCAGTTCAACGGCGAGGACGACCACGTACACCTGCTCGTGCACTACCCGCCCAAAGTCCAGCTCTCCAAGCTGGTCAACTCCCTCAAAGGCGTCTCGGCCCGACTGCTACGCAAGGAGTACGACAGCCACGTCCGCCGGCACCTGTGGGGCGGCCACTTCTGGTCCGGCTCGTACTTCGCCGGCAGCTGTGGCGGGGCACCGCTGACCGTGGTCAAGCAGTACATCGAGAACCAGAAGCGCCCCGT
>NZ_JAERRH010000073.1 GCF_016741855.1 Streptomyces musisoli
TCGCTCGAACAACACAGGCAACGGAGCCACCACTACATCCGACTCCACCCCCTGCCACACCGACAACACATCCCGCCGCTCACCCACCGACAGAATGTCCACCGACCCCACCGGCACATCAGGATCGGCAACCACACCCGCCAGCAAACGACGCAAGAACACGACGAACGACTCGACCGTCGAACGATCGAAAAGATCCGTCGCAAACTCGAAGGCGCCCGTCAGACCAGCCGGAATACCCTGCTCGGCGAACTGCTCCGATATCCCCAGGGACAGGTCGAATTTGGCAGTGTTCGTGCTGAAGTCCATGAGGCTCAGGGTGAGCCCCTTGAGACGGAGTTCCGCCTGTGCATTGTTCTGGAAGGCCAGTGCGACCTGGAAGAGCGGGTGGCGGGACAGGGAGCGCGCCGGATTCAGCGCCTCGACCAGGTGCTCGAACGGCACGTCCTGGTGTTCGTGCGCAGTGAGCACCGACATGCGTACCTGCGCGAGGAGCTCGCGGAAGGTGGGGTTCCCGGAGAGATCGGTGCGCAGGACCAGCGTGTTCACGAAGAACCCGACCAGATCGTCCAACGCCTCATCGGTACGGCCCGCGACCGGCGAACCGATCGGAATGTCCGTCCCCGCACCCAAGCGGGACAGGAGTGTGGCGAAGGCCGCCTGGAGCACCATGAACATGCTCGTGCCGGATTCGCGTGCCAGTTCGGTCAGGGCACGGTGAAGTTCGGCGTCGATCTCGAAGGGCACGCGGTCACCCGAGTACGTGGCCGTGGCAGGCCGTGCGCGGTCTGCAGGAAGTTCGAGCTGTTCAGGAAGGCCCGCCAGCGCCTGGGTCCAGTAGGCCACCTGCCGGCTCAGCACGCTGTCCGGGTCGGACTCCTCACCCAGCAGTTCCAGCTGCCACATCGCATAGTCGGCGTACTGGACGGGCAGCGGCTCCCAGTCCGGGACACGGCCCTCGGCCCGGGCCTCATAGGCGACCGCGACGTCTCGCGCCAGTGGCGCCATGGACCAGCCGTCACCCGCGATGTGGTGCAGCACCACCACCAGGACGTGCGAGGTGTCGCTGACCGAGAACAGACGGGCGCGGATCGGGACGTCGACGGTCACGTCGAACCCTGATTGCCGGAAGGAGGTGATGAGTTCGTCCATCTCGCCCTCGGCCGCGGAGATCGCGTCGAGCCCCGCCCAGGCTCGCTCCGTGTCGAGGATCCGCTGGAACGGCGCGCCGTCCTCACCCTCGGGGAAGACAGTGCGCAGGCTCTCGTGTCGTTCGACGACATCGCGCAGGGCAGCCGCCAGCGCCTCCCGGTCCAGGGCGCCCGTCAGGCGCAACGCGATGGGGAGGTTGTACGTCGAAGCGTTCGCTCCCTCGAAGCGGTTGAGGAACCAGAGACGACGCTGCGAAAAAGAAAGAGGAATCATCACTTCTCCTGGGGGCGCGGCATCCGCCGAAGAGCGGGCCGGCGGGACTTCTCCGCTGCCCCCAGCCGCTCACTGAGGCTGGCAACATCGGGGGCTTCGAACAGTGCTCGAAGCGGGATCTCTACGTTCAGTTCGGTGCGGATGCGGCTTATGACCCGGGTCGCGAGCAGGGAGTGCCCGCCCAGGTCGAAGAAGCTGTCGTCGATACCGACGCGCTCCACACCG
>NZ_JAERRH010000074.1 GCF_016741855.1 Streptomyces musisoli
TGGCATGCTCGGTCAGCGTCGAACATCGTGCTGGATCGGGTGAGCCGGCGGACTTCGAGGTATGAAGGAAGGGCCTCTTGGTATCTCGCGGTTGTTGAGTCCAGCGAGAAGCAAGAGGCCCTGTTGTCGAAGTGTCGCGTGGTCGTGGCTGGCGGGTCCAGTCCGGCCACTCCTGGGTGTGACTGTCTCGCCCACAGGTTCGGGAATGCGGCCGACCGGCCGGGGCGCCGGCCTCGGTACGGCTCGGACATGAGCGACGCCGAGTGGGCTCTGGTGCGGGATCTGCTGCCGGTTCCGGGCTGGCTGGCGGGCCGGGGCGGCCGTCCGGAGGGCTACTGCCACCGGCAGATGATCGACGCCGTGCGCTACCTCGTCGACAACGGCATCAAGTGGCGGGCGATGCCCTGCGACTTCCCGCCCTGGCCGCGGGTGTATGCCTTCTTCGCCCGCTGGCGGGACGCGGGGCTGGTGACCGAGCTGCACGATCGGCTGCGTGAGAGCGTCCGCCGGACCGTGGGACGCAGCCCGGAGCCGAGCGCGGCGGTCGTGGACTCGCAGTCGGTGAAGGCGGACGCCACCGTCGCCCACACCTCACGCGGGTTCGACGCAGGCAAGAGGATCAACGGGCGCAAGCGGCACCTGCTCACCGACACCCTCGGGCTCCTGCTGGCCGTGCTGGTCACGCCGGCCTCCACGACCGACCGGGACGCCGCCCGCATCCTGCTGCCCGCAGCGAAGAATCACTTCCGGCGGCTGGCGCGCATCTGGGCCGACGGCGGCTACACCGGCCACCTCACCGACTGGACCACCCAGCACCTCGGCGTCGTCCTCGACATCGTCCGCCGCAGCGACGACGTCCAGGGATTCCAGGTCCTGCCTCGCCGCTGGGTCGTCGAAAGATCCTTCGCCTGGCTCCTGCGCAGCCGACGCCTGGTCCGTGACTACGAGCGACGCACCGAGACCAGCGAAGCCGTCGTCCTGTGGTCGATGACCATGCTCATGAGCCGCCGTCTGGCCGTCCGGCACCAGGAACCTGTTCCGGTGCCGGCGCAATGAACCTGCCCGGCTTCACCTCGACCAGCCAGCCACGTTCCACCAGCCGTTTCAGCCGGGCCCTGGCTCCCTCGACGCGGGAGGCGGAGGCGCTGTCCCAGCCCAGCACCACCGCTGCACGGCGGGCACCCAGCCCGTCTCCTCCCGCTTCCACCGCAGCGGCCATCAACGCCTGGTAATCCGGCGACAACTCGTCGGCCGCTGCGGCGTTCTGCCGGTGAGGCACCGCCCGGCGCGGCCCCACCGGCTTCCGCTGCGACACCCTGCCTGTTCCTTCGGCGGGCTCATCCGCCTCGGCCAGTGCCTCCAGATACTGCTCCAGGCCGATCACCCGGCGGCTGAGTGCCTCTTCCGCATCCGCCAGAGCCACCCGCACCCGCTCCAGCTCGGCTTCGAGTTCCTCCACGCGCACTGCCGCGGCCTTCCGCCGCGCTTCCAGCACCGCCCGCATCGACGGCATCCGCCACACCCCCACGACACCTCGGCCGACAACAAGCCGAGACTCCCGCGACAGCGGCCATCTCATGCCTGACCAGCGAGAACCACACACGAGGTTCGGAAAGAGAACGACC
>NZ_JAERRH010000075.1 GCF_016741855.1 Streptomyces musisoli
AGCTTGATCATTAACCTCGCTGCTGTTTCAGGCGGACGTGTTCGGTGAGGGTTTCGATTCGTTTCACGGTCTTCCCGGGCTCGTGACGTGGGGCTGACCTGCGGTTCTTAGAGCCGGGCGGGCGTCCGGGTCCGGGTTTGGAGGGTCTGGGCACGCTGGCGGGACGGGCGGTCTTCGCGCGGAGGTGGCGGAACCCCCGGCGGACTCGGGCCGGGGTGAGCCGACGTGGCTCGCTGGGCCGTTCCCAGGGCCGACGCAGATCCTCGGCAAGGGGCCGGGCGAGGCGGAGTTGGGTGTGGGCGGCGATGATCAGCCACGTCCACAGGTCGGCCGTGTGCGGGTCGCGAACCTTGGGGATGGTCCAGCCCAGAGTTTGTTTGAACAGCCGGAAGGTGTGTTCCAGATCGAATCTGCGGAGGAACGCCTGCCAGCGCACATCGGCGTCTGCGCCGGTCATCCCGGTGTGCGAGGACCACAGCCATAGCGGCTTCGGGTCGCGGTCACCGGGCAGGCACTCGACCTTCAGCCGGATCAACGTGCCGTGGATCAAGGGGAGTTCGCCACAGTGGTCCAGCCAGGGGCCACGGGCCTGTAGGCGGGGGTGCATCCGGTCCCAGGCGAGGGCTTCGGCCTTGCCGTAGCGGGTGGTGTCGCACGTCGTGGCCTGGTCGGGGGTGTGCCAGGACTCCGGCTTGGAGAAGGTGAGGACGCCACCGTGCTTGCGGGGCTGACCGCCACGCGGGGTGGAGCGGCGCGGGCCGGCATCCCGGAGCATGACCCGGTCGGAGCGGAGCCGGCCGACCAGCTCGACGGGCAAGTCGGCCAGGACGTAGGCGAGGCGAGTGACGTCGTAGCCGGTGTCCATGACGACGAGGATGTCTGCGTCGCCCGGCCGCCACTGCCCGGCGTGCACCAGCCGGGTGACCACCTCGCGCAGCTGGGTCGCGGTCACCACGGTGGCGTCGTCGGACGGCCCCAGCCGGATCGCGTCCAGCACGGCCGTCCAGGACGTGCGTCCCGTCTCCAGCGCGGCGACGAAGGAGTAGGGCCAGCCAGGGATGAACTGATCCGCGCTGCGACCCCGCCCGTAGACGTGGCAGAACAGCAACTCCGGGCTGGTGGGGGCATCGGGCCGCAGCCAGTTGCTCACATCCACCGCGAGCACGATCCGCCCGTCGGCGGCACGCGGCAGCGGCGTGGAGGCAAGCAGCCGACGCAGGCGGCGCGGCTCCAGCCAGCCGTGGTTGACCGCGTCGTACATCGCACCGTGCCCACGACGGTGCTCGGCCGTGAGCGTCAACTCGACCAGCGACGTCACCGGGCCGTCCGAGCACAGCACCGCATCCGTGAGCTCGAAGAGCGCATCCGCCCGGGAGTAGAGGCAGTCGTAGAACTGGACACGAAAGCGGGAAAGGACGCCCAGCCCGGCGTCAGCAGACGGTTCAGGGGCAAGACTCTTCACCAGCGGCCGTTCCTTCACGCGACGTTGCTCGACACCTCGAAGCGTGAAGAACGGCCGTCCTGCTGTCTCGGGAACAGACCAAGATCAGCGGGTCGGGTGACCAGCGAGGTTAAAGATCAAGCT
>NZ_JAERRH010000076.1 GCF_016741855.1 Streptomyces musisoli
CCTCTTCTCGGGAGCGGCGGCCACCTTCGGAAGCGCCGGTCAGGCGCACTACGCGGCGGCCAACGTGTTCCTGGAGGCGCTCGCCGCCCACCGCGCCGCGGCCGGGCTGCCCGGAACCGCCCTCGGCTGGGGCTTCTGGGCCGAGCGCAGCGAGATGACGGAACACCTCGACGCGGTGGCCATGCGGCGCATCTCCGGGATCGGCCTGGCGGAGATGACGTCGGAGCAGGGACTGGAGCTGTTCGACGCGGCGGTGCGCGCGGGACGGACGTTCGTCCTGCCCGCCGCTCTGAACGAGGCGAGTCTGCGGGAGCAGGCCGCCGCGGGCACCCTGCCGGCCATCCTGCGGGATCTGGTCCGCAGGCCCGCCCGGCGGGCCGCGCCCGCTACGGAGGACGGTGCGGTCACGGACACCGCCACCCTGGCCGAGCGCCTGGCGGCGGCCTCCGAGGCGGAGCGGACGGAGCAGCTTCGCAACCTGGTCTGCGCCCAGGCCGCCGGGGTCCTCGGCCATGCGTCGGCGACCGCCGTGCAGCCGCACCAGACCTTCAAGGAGCTGGGCTTCGACTCCCTGGGCGCGGTGGAGCTGCGCAACCGCCTGATGCGGGCCACCGGCCTGCGTCTGCCCGCCACGCTGGCCTTCGACTACCCGACGCCGGCCGCACTCGCCGACTACCTGTGGGGCGAACTGCGGCCCGAAGAGGAGTCTCTGGCCGACCGGGTGCTGAGCGATCTCGACGAGCTGGAGACCGCGCTCGCCACCCTGGCCCCCGACGAGCAAGCCCGCGACCGCGTCCTGAGCCGGATGCGGCAACTCGTCGCCAAGCACCTGGGTGCCGGCGCGGAGGACGCCGACGAACCGTCGGGCGCGGACCGGTTCGGCGGGGCCAGCGACGACGAGCTCTTCGACTTCCTCGACAAAGGCATCTGACGGCGGGCGAGGCGACGGACTTCCATGACCTCAAGCAGGGGGAAAGAGTGAACACCGAGGACAAGCTGCGCTCGTACCTCAAGCAGGCTGCCGCCGATCTCCACGACACCCGTGAGCGCCTGCGCAAGTTGCAGGACGACGCCCACGAGCCGGTGGCGATCGTGGGCATCGGGTGCCGGTTCCCGGGTGGGGTCGGTTCGCCGGAGGATCTGTGGCGGCTGGTCACCTCGGGCACGGACGCGGTGTCGTCGTGGCCGACGGACCGCGGCTGGGACGTGGAAGGGCTCTACGACCCGGATCCGGACGCGGTGGGGAAGTCGTACTCGCGGTCGGGCGGCTTCCTGTATGACGCGGCGGAGTTCGATGCGGGGTTCTTCGGTATCTCGCCGCGTGAGGCGCTGTCGATGGATCCGCAGCAGCGGTTGCTGCTGGAGACGTCGTGGGAGGCGTTCGAGCGGGCGGGTATCGACCCGGCGTCGCTGCGGGGCAGCCGCACCGGCGTCTACATGGGCCTGATGTACCACGACTACGGGTCCCGGGCCGGCAAGGCACCCGACGAACTCGAGGGATACCTCCTCAACGGCAGCGCGGGCAGCATCGCGGCG
>NZ_JAERRH010000077.1 GCF_016741855.1 Streptomyces musisoli
CTAGAGCGTGTCTCTTTGATGGGCTGGTCAGTTGATCGGATGTGTCTGTCCGATTAGTGATCACTGATGCGATGTGGGACCGGATCGAGCCGCTAATGCCGGCCGATCCAGTCCGGGGACGGCGCTGGGCCGACCACCGCCGCACGCTCGAGGCCATCGCGTGGAAGTACCGCACCAACTCGCCCTGGCGGGACCTTCCCGATGAGCTTGGCTCGTTCAAGACCGCTCACAATCGGCTGATCAGATGGGCCGTCGACGGCACGTGGGAGAAAATCTTCGCCGCCGTCCTCGCAGCAGCGGATGCCGTCGACGACATCGGCTGGACCGTATCGGTCGACTCCACCGTCGTCCGGGCCCACCAGCACGCCGCCGGAGCACTCAAAAGGGGGCCGCAGACCGAAACGAGCCGGCCGATCACGCACTCGGACGCTCCCGCGGCGGGCTGAGCACAAAGATCCACCTGGCTGCAGATGGTCATGCACGGCCCCTGGCTCTGGCCGTCACCGCGGGTCAGGCCGGTGACGCGCCCGCCTTCGAGACGGTCATGGCCCGCATCCGGGTGCCGAGGACCGGCCCGGGGCGGCCTCGAACTCGCCCCAACCTGGTCCTGGCGGACCGCGCGTACTCATCCCGCACGATCCGCGGCCACCTGCGTCGCCGACAGATCCGCGCGGTCATTCCGCAGCCGTCGGACCAAGTCGGGCACCGTCTGCGGCGGGGCCGCCAAGGTGGCCGTCCGCCCAGCTTCGATGCCGATGCCTACAAGCAGCGCAACACCGTCGAGCGGTGCATCAACCGCCTCAAACAGTGGCGCGGCCTGGCCACACGATGCGACAAACTCGCCATCGCCTATCAGGCCGCACTTCACGTCGCCGCCATCCTCATCTGGGCTCGTAGGTGAAAACCTAGCTCTCCGCCTGCAACGCCCTGCGTGCTGCTGCCTGAAAGGCGCTGCCTGGTGTGCGCTTTGCTTCGACTGCTTGCATGTACTGAGCGTCGAAGTCTTCCAAGCGACCGAGTCCAGCTTGGCGGGCAGCCTCATGCCAAGCCGTCCCAGCCATGTCCAAGGTATACATCGCCCGCCGCAGAGCCTCGGCTGCATCGGCCACGAATGCGGGACCTACAACGGTGACCTCAGCGACCGCAGAACTGAAGGGTGCCCATGCCGCATGGGCGTCGGCTGCGGGTTCACGCCACTGTTCCTCAGTACTCCCTTCGATGCGAAGACTCGCTGCTAACTTCCACCATGCCGCCGACACTTGCTTAGACGTGCTGATGCATCTTCCGTAAGCGTTGCGGCGAGCCTCTTCCAGCCTGAGTTCCCGGTCGATCTGCCGCTGCCGTCTCTGCTGTGATCCCTGGCTCATAGCGGTGACCAAGCCACCCCCAAAACCTCCGAGCGTGCCGATCGCTGCACCGATTACAGCTGCCACTCCTGCGTCCATGGCAGGGCATTAGACCCTGGCATGCCGCAAGGAGACCAGCTCCGGCAACCGCCGACTTTCAAGAGACAGTCCCTAG
>NZ_JAERRH010000078.1 GCF_016741855.1 Streptomyces musisoli
TTGTTCTCGCCGTTGAACTCGACCAACTCGCATTCGAAGTCGGCGCAGACGGCCCGCATGATCTCTTCCATGCGCGTCAGGTGGGCGTCCTTGAAGACCTTGTGCCGGTACTTCGTCACGAAAACCAAGTGTGCGTGAAGAACGAACGTACGGTGTCGGCCAGTGCGGATGTTCTGATATTCAGCCATAAACCAACTGCATTAGGGTGAACGGTATGCAGTTGAGGTACAGCTTTCGCTTGTATCCGAATGGTCCTCAGCGCTCGGCGTTGGCCAGGGCGTTCGGGTGTGCGCGGGTGGTCTACAACGATGCGCTTCGCGCCCGTGAGGCCGCTCGCGCCGCAGGCGAGGCGTTCCCGAAGACCGGGGACCTGTCCAAACTTCTGATCACCAAGGCCAAGCTGACCGAAGAGCGCGCATGGCTCAGCGAGGTGTCCGCCGTCGTCCTCCAGCAGTCCCTGCGGGACCTGGACACCGCATACCGGAACTTCTTCGACGGCCTCAAGGGCAAGCGCCCGCGCATGGGAGCGCCCCGGTTCAAATCCCGCAAGGACAACCGGCAGGCCGTACGGTTCACCGCGAACGCCCGATGGAAGATCACGGCCGGCGGGGACCTGTCCCTGCCGAAGATCGGCGACGTGCGGGTCAAGTGGTCCCGCAACCTCCCCTCCGTGCCGTCCACGGTAACCGTGATCAAAGACGCTGCCGGGAGATACTTCGCGTCCTTCGTCGTGGAGACCGACCCCGAGACGCTGCCCGACGTGGCAGCCGCCGTCGGCGTCGACCTGGGCCTCAGGCACTTCGCGGTCCTCTCCGACGGCACGAAGATCGACGCCCCGCGCTTCCTGCGCCGGGCCGAGAAGAAATTCAAGAGGGAACAGCGCCGCCTGTCCCGCAAGGCCAAGGGATCAAAGAACAGGGACAAGGCCCGCATCAAGGTCGCCCGCGCTCACGCGCAGGTGGCCGACGCACGGCGTGAGTTCCACCACCAGCTCTCAACGAGGATCATTCGCGACAACCAAGCGATTGCCGTTGAGGACCTGGCGGTGAAGGGGCTCGCTCGTACGCGCCTGGCCAAGTCCGTCCACGACGCGGGATGGTCCGCGTTCGTGACGATGCTGGAGTACAAGGCCGCGAAGTTCGGCCGCAGCTTCCTTCGCATCGGACGGTTCGAGCCGACCTCCCAGGTCTGCTCGCAGTGTGGCGTCAAGGACGGCCCCAAACCCCTGCACATTCGCGTGTGGGAATGCGGGGCTTGCGGGGCCGTCCTCGACCGGGACATCAACGCGGCGGTCAACGTCGCCAAGGCCGCCGGACTGGCGGTGTCAGCCTGTGGAGCGCAGGTAAGACCGGTACTCGTACCGGCCCAGCGCGGTGAAGCAGGAACCCACCGAGACGGTCAGCCGACCGTGGTAGGAATCCCCGGGC
>NZ_JAERRH010000079.1 GCF_016741855.1 Streptomyces musisoli
GACCGGCACCGCCCGTGTGAAGCGCGGTATGGCCGAGCAGCTCAAGGGCGGCGTGATCATGGACGTCGTCACGCCGGAGCAGGCGAAGATCGCCGAGGACGCGGGCGCCGTCGCGGTCATGGCCCTGGAGCGGGTCCCGGCCGACATCCGCAAGGACGGCGGGGTGGCCCGTATGTCCGACCCGGACATGATCGAGGGCATCATCGACGCCGTCTCGATCCCGGTCATGGCCAAGTCCCGCATCGGCCACTTCGTCGAGGCGCAGGTCCTGCAGTCCCTCGGTGTGGACTACATCGACGAGTCCGAGGTCCTCACCCCGGCCGACGAGGTCAACCACTCCGACAAGTGGGCCTTCACCACCCCGTTCGTGTGTGGTGCGACCAACCTGGGCGAGGCCCTGCGCCGCATCGCCGAGGGCGCCGCGATGATCCGTTCCAAGGGCGAGGCCGGCACCGGCAACGTCGTCGAGGCCGTCCGTCACCTGCGCCAGATCAAGGGTGAGATCGCCAAGCTGCGCGGCTGCGACAACAACGAGATCTACGCCGCCGCCAAGGAGCTGCGCGCCCCGTTCGAGCTGGTCAAGGAGGTCGCCGAGCTGGGCAAGCTGCCGGTGGTCCTCTTCTCCGCCGGTGGCGTGGCCACTCCGGCCGACGCGGCCCTGATGCGCCAGCTCGGCGCCGAGGGCGTGTTCGTCGGCTCCGGCATCTTCAAGTCCGGCGACCCGGCCAAGCGTGCCGCCGCCATCGTGAAGGCCACCACCTTCTACGACGACCCGAAGATCATCGCGGACGCGTCCCGCAACCTGGGCGAGGCCATGGTCGGCATCAACTGCGACACCCTCCCCGAGACCGAGCGGTACGCCAACCGCGGCTGGTAATCCACCTTCGAGGACTGCACGAAACACATGACTGACGCACCCGTCATAGGCGTCCTGGCCCTCCAGGGCGACGTTCGGGAGCACCTCATCGCCCTGGCCGCGGCGGACGCCGTGGCCAGGCCGGTGCGGCGCCCCGAGGAACTCGCCGAGGTCGACGGCCTCGTCCTGCCCGGCGGCGAGTCCACCACCATCTCCAAGCTCGCCGTCCTGTTCGGCGTGATGGAACCCCTCCGCGCGCGCGTGCGCGACGGCATGCCCGTCTACGGCACCTGCGCGGGCATGATCATGCTCGCCGACAAGATCCTCGACCCGCGCTCGGGCCAGGAGACCGTCGGCGGCATCGACATGATCGTGCGCCGCAACGCCTTCGGCCGCCAGAACGAGTCCTTCGAGGCGGCGGTCGACGTCCGCGGCGTCGACGGCGATCCTGTAGAGGGCGTCTTCATCCGCGCCCCCTGGGTCGAGTCCGTGGGCGCCGGGGCCGAGGTGCTCGCCGAGCACGACGGCCACATCGTCGCCGTCCGCCAGGG
>NZ_JAERRH010000008.1 GCF_016741855.1 Streptomyces musisoli
GTTCCGACTTTATCAGAAGTTCTTGGCCGGTCTGACCGGCCACTCATTTCTGAGTTATCGGGGGGTTGCTTCTCGGAACGTCGTTCACGACTTCTGAAGAAGCGATTAGATTCTAGCGGCTGCCTCGGGACATGTCCACTTCTAGGCAACTGTTTGAATCTACCTCCCCACTCCCTCCGTGTCAACGGCTCTTGCGGGGCGAAGAGGAGACTAGCAGCTCACAGGGGTCGGATGCACATCAGGCGGCCGCGGGCACGGACGCGCTGCGATCGGTCGCATCAAGATCGCCTGTCTCGCCCGCGCGCGCCGCGCGCCCCCCGAGGACGTACACGTACGCCAGAAATGCCAGCTCGGCCACGAGCCCGATTGCTATGCGAGCCCAGGTGGGCAGGCCGGAGGGGGTGACGAAGCCTTCGATGGCCCCGGAGACGAAGAGGACCAGGGCCAGGCCGATCGCCATGCCGATGGCGGCTCGCCCTTCCTCCGCGAGAGCCGCACGCCGGGTGCGCGGCCCGGGATCGATCAGTGTCCAGCCCAGGCGCAGGCCGGTACCGGCGGCGACGAAGACCGCCGTCAGTTCGAGCAGGCCGTGCGGAAGGACAAGGCCGAGGAACGTGTCGAGGCGGCCTGCCGAGGACATCAGGCCGAGGCCCACGCCCAGGTTGAGCATGTTCTGGAAGAGGATCCAGAGCACGGGCAGGCCCAGGAAGACGCCCAGGACCAGGCACATCGCGGCCGCCTGAGCGTTGTTCGTCCATACCTGGGCGGCGAACGCGGCCGCGGGATGACTGGAGTAGTAGGTCTCGTACTCGCCGCCGGGACGGGTCAGCTCACGGAGCTGGCTGGGCGCCGCGATGGACGACTGGACCTCGGGATGGGTGCCGATCCACCAGCCCAGGAGGACCGCGATCACCGTGGACACGAGGGCCGTGGGCACCCACCAGTGGCGAGCGCGGTAGACGGCGGCCGGGAACCCCTGGCCCAGGAAGCGCGTGACGTCCCGCCATGATGCGCGGCGGGTGCCGGTGACGGCACTGCGCGCGCGTGCCACGAGCTGGCTGAGCCGTCCGGTCAGTTGCGGGTCCGGTGCGCTGGACCGGATGAGGGAGAGGTGGGTGGCGGTCCGCTGGTAGAGGGCGACGAGTTCGTCGGCCTCCGCGCCGGTGAGCCGGCGCCGACGGCGGAGCAGTGCGTCGAGCCGGTCCCATTCCGCTCGGTGTACGGAGACGAAGACGTCCAGGTCCATCGGGTCTGCCTGCTCCTCGACTGGTCGTCCACGGCTCGTCGTGGGCGCTCGTGATTGCTGTCAGCTTGTCGTACTGCGCCGTGACGCGCCCACAGCTTGGCAGACTTGCGGTTCAGGGGGCGGACCAGGGAAAGGCGGCGGGCGTGAGTGAGCTGGTGACGGGCGAGGCGGTGGCCCTCGAGCTGCGGCCCGCGAAGCTGCCGAGCAGGGCGCTGGCCGTGCTGCTCGACCTGGTGGTGACGGTGGTCGCGTACATCGTCGTGATCATGGTGCTGGTGGCGTCGACGGCGTCGCTGGACGAGGCCGCGCGGGTGGCGCTGTCGATCGCGACGTTTCTGCTCGTGCTGGTCGGCGGGCCGATAGCCGTCGAGACGCTCAGTCACGGGCGTTCCCTGGGGAAGCTGGCCTTCGGGCTTCGGGTGGTACGGGACGACGGTGGGCCGATCCGGTTCCGGCACGCGCTGGTGCGGGGCGCGATCGGGGTGGTCGAGATCCTGATGACGCTCGGGGTGGTGGCCTGTATCGCCTCGCTGGTCTCGGCGCGCGGGCGGCGGCTCGGGGATGTGTTCGCGGGCACCCTGGTCGTGCGTGAGCGGATACCCGCCGGGCGCACCGGCTTCGTCCCGCCCCCGCCTCCGTGGCTGGCGGGGCGGTTCGCCGAGCTGGACCTGTCGGCGGTGCCGGACGGGCTCTGGCTCGCCGTCCGGCAGTACCTGACCCGGATGCAGCAGCTCGATCCGCAGGTGTCGGCGGGTATGGCGCAACGGCTGGCGGTCGAACTCGCGGTTCGTACGGGTGCTTCCGTGCCGTCGGATGTGCCTCCGGCCGCCTTTCTGGCCGCCGTGGTGCACGAGCGACAGACGCGTGAGGCCCGACTGGCGTTCGGTCGCAGTGGTGCGGCGGGTGGCGGCTTCGCCCCGCCGGCCGTCCCGCCGGGGAGCGCACCCGTCTCGCCCCCACCGCCGGTCGCCCACCCGCCTGCCGCGCCGTACCAGTCCCCGGTCGCCCACCCGCCTGCCACCTCGTACCAGTCCCCGGTCTCCTACGAGGCTCCTGCCTCGTCGACTTCGTACTCGCCTTCGGTGGCGGGGCCGGGGTCCGGGAATTCCGGCCGGCCGGCACCGGACCAGGACGGTGCCCGGCAGGCGCAGACCCCCTTGGCTTCCTCGCCGGCGCAGGACGACCAGCAACAGGCCGGTCGACCGGCGACCGGGTTCGCGCCGCCGGCGTAGGGCGGCTCGCGCCGCGGCGTGGAGAGGTGCCGTCAGGCGACGGTCGCCGAGCCCGGGTCCGCTGACGGTGCCGGGTCAGTCGAACGCCGACGGTGGTGACTTGAGGTCCTCCAGCTCGACGCCGGGTGCGGACAGAACGACGTCGCCGGCGATGTGGACGGCGTGCTGTTCGCCGGTGTCCAGGGCTGTGACCTGGTATTCGTCCACGGTCAGGGGGCCGTTGTCAGTGGCGTGTGCTTCGCTGTTCACCAGAGCCCAGGACTGGTCCACGGTGCGGGGGGCGAGGACGGGGTCGGTGAAGGCCACGAGGCGTACGCGGGTCGCGGCGGACGAGGGGGTGAGGCGCAGGAGACGGGCGGTGGCGACGAGGAACGCGGGGGACGTGCCGGTGAAGGCGTGGGCGCGCACATTGCCTTCGATGGCATGGGCGCCGGTGGGGTCCGTGCGGACCCAGGTGACACCGTCGATGGCGGCGCCGCGCACCTGCCAGCCGCCTGCGTGCAGTTCGAGGCGGATGGGACGGCCGAGGTCGTCGAGGGCGAGATCCACCGAGCCGCGCTGGTCGCCGGCGGGGCCGGTCAGCCGGGAGACATAGCGCCAGCCGGACGGGCCGGGGGCGCACTGGAAATGCTCGTCTGCGAGGGGGGTGTGATCGTGCGGATCATGGAGCGAATAGCGGCCGCGGGGCATGGGGGTCCTGGGTCTTGACGGGCTGGTCCGGCCGGAAGCCATAGGTCGGGGGGCCAAAGGGGCAGGCCCCCGGCACGGGGGTGCGGGGGCCTGCCTCGGAGGACCTGGTGCCGGGGAAGTGCGTCGGTGGACCGGCGCACTTCCCCGGCGGCCGGGCTACGGGATCACCGGCGTATGGATCACCGGATCAGTAGCGGTAGTGGTCCGACTTGAACGGGCCGTCGACCTCTACGCCGATGTACGCGGCCTGCTCCGGGCGCAGCTTGGTGAGCTTGACGCCGAGCGCGTCCAGGTGGAGGCGGGCGACCTTCTCGTCGAGGTGCTTGGGCAGCACGTACACGTCGGTCGGGTACTCGTCGGGCTTGGTGAACAGCTCGATCTGGGCCAGGGTCTGGTCCGCGAAGGAGTTGGACATCACGAACGACGGGTGGCCGGTGGCGTTGCCCAGGTTCAGCAGGCGGCCCTCCGACAGCACGATGATCACCTTGCCGTCGGGGAACGTCCACGTGTGGACCTGCGGCTTGACCTCGTCCTTGACGATGCCGGGGATCTTCGCCAGGCCGGCCATGTCGATCTCGTTGTCGAAGTGACCGATGTTGCCCACGATGGCCTGGTGCTTCATCTTGGCCATGTCGGCGGCCATGATGATGTCCTTGTTGCCGGTCGTGGTGACGAAGATGTCGGCCTTGTCGATGACCTCGTCGAGGGTCGTGACCTGGTAGCCGTCCATCGCCGCCTGGAGCGCGCAGATCGGGTCGATCTCGGTGATGATCACTCGGGCGCCCTGGCCGCGCAGGGACTCGGCGCAGCCCTTGCCGACGTCGCCGTAGCCGCAGACGACGGCGGTCTTGCCGCCGATGAGGACGTCGGTGGCGCGGTTGATGCCGTCCACCAGCGAGTGCCGGCAGCCGTACTTGTTGTCGAACTTCGACTTCGTCACCGCGTCGTTCACGTTGATCGCCGGGAACAGCAGGGTGCCGTCACGGTGCATCTCGTACAGACGGTGGACACCGGTGGTGGTCTCCTCGGTGACACCGCGGATCTCCGAGGCCAGCTGGGTCCACTTCTGCGAGCCGTCCGTGATGGTGCGGTGCAGGAGCTCGAGGATGACGCGGTGTTCGTCGGACTCGGCGGTGTCGACGGAGGGGACCTTGCCGTCCTTCTCGTACTCGACGCCCTTGTGGACGAGGAGGGTGGCGTCACCGCCGTCGTCCAGGATCATGTTCGGGCCACCGGTAGGGCTGTCCGGCCAGGTCAGCGCCTGCTCGGTGCACCACCAGTACTCCTCCAGCGTCTCGCCCTTCCAGGCGAAGACCGGAACGCCCTGCGGGTCGTCCGGCGTGCCGTTCGGGCCGACCGCGATCGCGGCGGCCGCGTGGTCCTGGGTGGAGAAGATGTTGCACGAGGCCCAGCGGACCTGCGCGCCCAGGGCGACCAGGGTCTCGATGA
The DNA here is from genome assembly GCF_016741855.1 of Streptomyces musisoli. Lineage (GTDB taxonomy): Bacteria > Actinomycetota > Actinomycetes > Streptomycetales > Streptomycetaceae > Streptomyces > Streptomyces musisoli. Next base: position 4,618 of record NZ_JAERRH010000008.1, read on the forward strand.
GGACGGCGGTCTGCACCGTCATGTGCAGGGAGCCGGTGACACGAGCGCCGGCCAGCGGCTGCGCCTCGGCGTACTCCTTGCGGATCGCCATCAGGCCCGGCATCTCGTGCTCGGCGAGGGTGATCTCCTTGCGGCCGAACTCGGCCAGCGAGAGGTCGGCGACCTTGAAGTCCTGTCGGTTGTCGACAGTGGTCATTGCGAGCTGCTCCTCGGGGTTGGGTCGAGGTGGGTACGGCTGGTCTGCGCGGCGGCGGACACAGGGGTGCCCGAGAAGAGGACACAGGCATGCCCACGTGCGCGCAGCGCAGTCCGTCGGAGGCCCTCTCTCCCTCGGTCGGTCCGTGTGGGACCGCCCGACCGCCATCAGCAGCGACGTCTGGCTCCGTCCCAAGCTACACCGGACCAGCCGGTCGTCCCCAGTCCGTCCACTGATTCCTCCGGTCGGATTCGAGGCGTTCTGGGGGGTGGGAGCAGGCGCCCGCGGTTGTGCGGAAAGCGTGGAACCAGGGCCGACGGACCGGCGTGAACCAGGACTTTTGCGTCTTTGGGCCGGTGGTGGGGTGGTGCAGGATGCAGGGGGACCGGGAGCTCCGGTTCCGCTCGCGAGGCGTCCGGGGCGGCGTCGCGCGCGACGAAGCGTGAGGAGAACGACGTGACCAGTCCGGCCGGGCCACCCGCCACGGGTGGCCGCGATGACGAGCGGCAGCCGTTGAGGTTGCTGGCGGTGACCGCCTGCCCGACCGGCATCGCGCACACGTACATGGCGGCGGAGAAGCTCGCGCAGGCCGCCGCGAGCCGGGGCATCGGGATGAAGGTGGAGACGCAAGGATCCATCGGGGCCGAGAACGTCCTCGATGACAACGATGTCAGAACCGCGGACGGCGTCATCGTCGCCGCCGACAAGGACGTGGACCTGAGCCGTTTCGTGGGCAAGCGCGTGCTCACGGTCGGGGTCGCCGAGGGAATCCGCCATCCCGAGCAGCTGATCGAGCGGGTGCGGTCGGCGCCCGTGCACGGGGTGGACGGGGCCGGTGCCGGTCCGGCGGCGCCCCCGTCGCGCGGCGGCCGGGAGCGGGGTCCGGTCTACAAGGCACTGATGAACGGCGTGTCGTACATGATCCCGTTCGTGGTCGTCGGCGGTCTGCTGATCGCGGTCTCGCTGGCGCTGGGCGGCCATGCGACGGCCAAGGGCTATGTGATCCCGGAGGGCACCTTCTGGGCCCACGTCAACGCGGTCGGCGGGATCGGCTTCCAGCTGATGATCCCGGTCCTGTCCGGGTACATCGCCTATGCCATCGCCGACCGGCCCGCGCTGGTGCCGGGCATGATCGGCGGCTGGATAGCCAACACCGGGGCGCTGTACGACTCCGAGGCCGGCGCGGGCTTCATCGGGGCGATCGTCACCGGGTTCCTCGGCGGGTATCTGGTGCTGTTGATCAAGAAGGTCCGGGTGCCGAGGTTCGTGCAGCCGATCATGCCGATCATCGTGATCCCGATCGTGGCGACGACGGCGCTCGGGCTGTTCTTCATCTATGTCATCGGCAAGCCGATCTCCTGGGTGTTCGAGCACCTGACGAACTGGCTCGGTGGGATGACCGGTACCAGCGCCGTGCTGCTCGGCGCGATCCTGGGACTGATGATCGCGTTCGACATGGGCGGGCCGGTCAACAAGACGGCGTTCCTGTTCGGCGCGGGGCTCATCGCGAGCGGCAACCAGACGGTGATGGGCATGTGTGCGGCGGCGATCCCGGTGATGCCGCTCGGGCAGGGTCTGGCCACGCTGGTGCGCCGGCGCCTCTACACCGAACAGGAGCGGGAGACGGGTCTCGCGGCCCTGTTCATGGGGTGTTTCGGTATCTCGGAGGGCGCGATCCCGTTCGCGGCGGCGCGGCCGGCGCAGGTCATCCCGGCCAACATGCTCGGTGGCGCGGTGGCCGGTGCGGTCGCGGGGCTGGCCGGGGTGAAGGACGCGGTGCCGCACGGCGGGCCGATCGTGGCGGTGCTGGGCGCGGTGAGCGGGGTGCCGATGTTCTTCGTGGCCGTGGTGATCGGCACGGTGGTGACGGCACTGGCGACGGTGGCGCTGGTGGACGTGACCGGGCGCCGGGGGCGGGCCGAGGCCGCCGGTGGGGATGCCGGTGGGGATGCCGGTGGGGCCGCACCGGTGCCGGCCGGATCGACCTCCGGGGCGACTTCCGGGGCGGTCATACCGGGGCAGGCGGACCGGGAACTCGCGCCGGTCGGGGGCGGGGCGGTTGAGGGCCGTTCGGTCGAGGGTGGTTCGGTCGGGGGCGGGGCGGTCGACCGCGGTCCGGTCGAGAGCGGTGCCGTCGAGGGCCGTACGGTCGAGAGCGGTGTCGTCGAGGGCCGTACGGTCGAGAGCGGTGTCGTCGAGGGCCGTCCGGTCGAGAGCCGTACGGTCGACAGCGGTGCCGTCGAGGGCCGTACGGTCGAGAGCGGTGCCGTCGAGGGCCGTCCGGTCGAGAGCCGTACGGTCGACAGCGGTGCCGTCGAGGGCCGTGCGGTCGAGAGCGGTGCCGTCGAGGGTGGAGCGGTTGAGGGCGGTGTGATGCGGGCCTCGGGTGCGGAAGGTTCGGTCTCGGAAGGTTCCGACGCGGAAGGTTCGGTCTCGGAAGGTTCCGTCGCGGAAGGTGCCGTCGCGGGAGATGCCGTCTTGGCGGAGCGCGGCTCGGAAAAGGGGGCCCCGGGGAAGGCCACTGCGCCGCTGAGCCCTGTGGAGGAGACGGGGGCGGAGGAAGAGGTCGTGGGGGCCGGGCCCGAGGTGTTGTCCGGGTACCTGACCGGGCGGACCGTGCGGGTGGCACTCGGGGCGGACGAGAAGGACGCCGCCATCCGGGAGATGGCGGAGCTGCTGGCGCGCAGCGGACGGGTCGCCGACGTGACGGAGCTGGTGGCGACCGCGCTGCGGCGTGAGGAGCAGGGGACGACCGGGCTGGGCGAGGAGATCGCCATCCCGCACGCCAAGACGGACGCGGTGACGGCGCCGGTCGTCGGGTTCGCACGGTCGGCGGAGGGCGTCGAGTGGGGTTCTCCGGACGGTACGCGGGCCCGGCTCGTCTTCATGATCGCCGTACCGGAGGCGGCCGCAGGGGACGAGCACCTGCGGATCCTCGCAATGTTGTCCCGCAAGCTGATGGACGCCGGTTTCCGGGAGCGGCTGCTCACGGCACCGGACGAGCGGGCGGTACTCGCCGTGCTCGGCGAGGTCGGGTGAGCTGAGGCCGGGATGTGCGGGGCCCACACATCCGGGCTCCGCACGTCCAGGCTCGTTCGTCCCAGCGGGCGCATCGGGCTCCGCGCACCCGGGCGCGCCAAAACCGCCCACGCATCAGGGCCGCGCACATCCGGGCTCGCAACCTGTCTCATGCAGCCGGGCTCCTCGCTCCCGGACCCGCTCATCCCATCCCGCGCAGCAGGCTCCGCCTATCCGGACTCACTCAACCGGCCCCATACATCCCGGCCCCGCACATCCCGACCCAAGCCTCCGCGCTCCGCGCACCCGGACCCGCCCATCCCAGCCCGCACATCAGGCTCCGCCCATCCGAACTCGCTAACTCGGCCCCACACATCCCGGCTCAAGCATCCGCGCTCCGCCAGTCCGGTCCCACTCAACCCAGCTCACACATCCGCGCCCAGCGCATCCGAACTCGCTCAGCCCCTCCCCCGCATCGGATCCACGGCTCCACACACCCGGCCTCGCCACCCCGGCCCCACATCCGCACCCGCGTCCCTGTCGTCCCTGTCGGCTGGGGGCTCGTGCCGTTGGTTCACGACGGGCCGCTATTGTCCGCGCCGCGGACGGACCGCTTGGCTGGAGGGGACATGGTGGGAAGAGGGCGAAGGCTCGGGATCGCGGCGCTCGTGGTGGCGTCGCTGGGTCTGGCACTGGCGATCGGCGGCTTCGCCTGTCTGCGGACGGCGTACGGAGCCTCCACCGTGGGCGGCAGCAGCATGTCTCCGACGTACGAGCGGGGCGACCGGGTCTTCTGGGAGCACGTCGACGGGAGCGAGGTGCGGCGCGGCGACGTCGTGATGTTCAGGGCACCGGAGTCCTACGGGGTGCTCGACGGACTCCTGATGAAGCGGGTCATCGGCGTGGGCGGCGACCGGGTGGTGTGCTGCGCGCACGTGGGCTCGCGGGAGCGGGTGACCGTGAACGGGCGGCCGGTCGAGGAGCCGTACGTGCGCGGCGGCGACGCGGACGGCGCACACAAGCCGTACGACGTGACGGTCCCGCGGGGCCGGCTGTTCCTGCTGGGCGACTACCGCGCGAACTCCCAGGACTCGCGTTTCCACCTCGACGAGCAGGACGGCACGGTGTCCGCGGACGCGGTGCGGGGCCGGGTGGCGGGCGACCGTACGGCCCCGGCGCTGCTCCTCGCGTTCACGCTTGTCGGAGGCGTGCTCGTCCTGACCGGCATCGGGCTGGGAATCGGGGCGTGGGCCGTACGGCGGCGGAGGCCGGTGCAGGTGCCGCCCGCGCCGTGGCCGGTGCGGCCGGTCTGACAAGGGATCGGACCGGCCGGGCGGCGGTGACGACGAGGCCTGCGCGGCCGGGGCGGCTGTGGCGAGAACGGGCCCGCGCGGCCGCCCTGACGACGGACAGGGCCAGCCGGACGGCTGTGACGGCGGGTGGGCCGCGCGGCCGACTGTGACGGCGGATGGGCCAGCCGGCTGGCTGTGACGGCCGGACGGGCCGGGATGTCGGGCCGACAAGCGACGGGGCCCGCCGAAGGATCGGCGGGCCCCGTCGTTCGCGAGCGGACTCAGTGACCGACGTTCGCGAGCGGACTCAGCAACCATCGTTCCTGAGCGGGCTCAGGGACCGGCGTTCCTGAGCGGGCTCAGGGACCGGCGTTCGTGAGGGGGCTCAGGGACCGGCGTTCGTGAGGGGGCTCAGGGGCCGGCGTTCGTGAGGGGGCTCAGGGGCCGGCGTTCGTGAGGGGGCTCAGGGGCCGGCGGGGTGCGGGTTCGGGCCGCCGGGGGTGGCCTCCGGGTCGGGGCCCTTGGCGGCCTCGGCCTCGCTGTAGATGTCGGGTTCCAGGTAGATGACGCGGGCGATCGGGACGGCGGCGCGGACGCGGGCCTCGGCCGCGTCGATGGCGCCGGCGACCTCGGCGGCCGTGTCGTCGTGCCGGACGGCGATCTTGGCGGCGATGAGCAGTTCCTCGGGGCCGAGGTGCAGCGTGCGCATGTGGATGACGCGCGGCACGGTCTCGCCGTCGACGATCGCGGCCTCGATCTTCTTGACCTCCTCGATGCCGGCGGCCTCGCCGAGCAGCAGCGACTTGGTCTCGGCGGCCAGCACGAGGGCGATCAGGACGAGCAGGACACCGATGCAGACGGTGCCGATGCCGTCCCAGACGCCGTCGCCGGTGATCAGGGCGAGGCCGACGCCGCCGAGGGCGAGGACCAGGCCGATGAGCGCGCCGAAGTCCTCCAGCAGGACGACCGGCAGTTCGGGGGCCTTGGCGCGGCGGACGAACTGCGACCAGGACAGTCCGCCCCGCAGCTGGTTCGACTCCTTGATGGCCGTGCGGAAGGAGAAGCCCTCGGCGATGATCGCGAAGACGAGGACGCCCACCGGCCAGTACCAGTGCTCGACGTCGTGCGGGTGACTGATCTTCTCGTAGCCCTCGTAGATGGCGAACATGCCACCGACCGAGAAGAGGACGATCGAGACGAGGAAGGCGTAGATGTAGCGCTCGCGGCCGTAGCCGAAGGGATGCTGCGGTGTGGCCACTTGCTGGGCCTTCTTGCCGCCGACCAGGAGCAGGAACTGGTTGCCGGAGTCGGCGAGCGAGTGGACGCCCTCGGCGAGCATCGAGGAGGAGCCGCTGATCGCGAACGCCACGAACTTCGATGCCGCGATCGCGAGGTTGGCGCCGAGTGCCGCCACGATCGCCTTGGTACCGCCTGACGCGCTCATGTGTCCGCGTTGTCCCTTCGCCTCTGTCGGCCTCTGTCGCCCTCGTGCGTCCGTCGTCGCGGGCGCCCGGCTTTGCCCGGCCTTTGCCGGTGGGCCATTCTTGCAGCCCTGCCGCGCACCGGTGCGTCAGGCGTCCACAACCGCGGTCATATGATCAACCGGCCGTCCACAGCCCTGGTCATACGATCACGGTGGCGCGGAAGACCGTGCCCGCGCCGGAGATCTCCGCCTTCTCGCCGGCCGGGACGAACACCGACTGTCCGGGCCCCAGTTCGTGCTCGCCCGCCCGGACGGCACCGGCCGTGCAGAGCAGGATCTGCGGGGTCTCCCGGGTGAGGTCGTGGGCGGCGCCGCCGGCGGGGAGGACATACCGGGAGAGCCGGAACTCGTCGATCGGCGTCTCGTAGAGCTCCTCGCCGTCCGGGGAGGCCTCGGGGCGCAGTACGCCCGGGTCGCCGGCCTCGAAGCGGACGACGCGGAGGAGTTCGGGAACGTCGACGTGCTTGGGGGTCAGGCCGCAGCGCAGGACGTTGTCGGAGTTGGCCATGATCTCGACGCCGAGGCCGTTGAGGTAGGCGTGCGGGATGCCGGCGCCGAGGAACAGGGCCTCGCCGGGCTGGAGACGGACGTGGTTGAGCAGCATGGCCGCGATGACGCCGGGGTCGCCGGGGTAGTGGTGGGCGATGTCGGCGTAGGGGGCGTAGGCGCCGCCGAGGCGGGTGCAGGCGGCGGTGGCCTCGGCGACCGTGTGGGCCATCTCCTGCGGGTCTGCGCTGAGGATCGCGGTGAGGACCTCGCGCAGGGCGGCGTCCTCGGGGTGGGCGTGCAGCAGGTCGACGTACGGCTTGAGGGAGTCGATGCCCAGCCCGTCGAGCAGGCCGGCGGTCCGGACCGGGTCGCGGAAGCCGCACAGGCCGTCGAACTCGGTGAGCGCGCAGATCAGTTCGGGCTTGTGGTTGGCGTCCTTGTAGTTGCGGTGCGGCGCGTCGACGGGAATGCCGCGCCGCTCCTCGTCGGCGTATCCCTCCTGGGCCTGCTTCAGGTCGGGGTGGACCTGGAGCGACAGGGGCGCGCCGGCGGCGAGGATCTTGAGGAGAAACGGCAGGCGCGGGCCGAAGCCGGCGACCGCGCGGGCGCCGAGTTCCCGCTCCGGGTCGGCCTCGATGACCTCGACGAGGGTCCCCCGCGCGGTGCGGGAGGGCGCGCCCGGGTGCGCGCCCATCCACATCTCCGCCTGGGGTTCACCGGTCGGCTCGACGCCGAGCAGGTGCGGGATGGCGGTGGCGGAGCCCCAGGCGTAGGGGCGGACGGTGTTGTCGAGGCGGTCCATGTGTCTTCTCTGTCTCCGTACGTACGCGGCTCGGCCGCCTTCGTCTCTCCTCGCGCCACCGGCGGCGCGGTCGGTCGGCCAGGAGCCAGATCAGGCCCCCGAGGCGAGCGCCAGGTAAACGGCGGCGAAATCCGTGACGGCGATCAGTTCCGCGAGGGTTTCCAGTTCGCCGCCCTCTTCCGGTTCCAGCTCGCTGATCGGGGTGTCGTGGCTGAGGGCCACGTCCCGGGCGGCGGGGGCGGCGGTGAGGCCGCTGATCGGGCGGTCGCGGAGCAGGACCACGCGCGCGTGCAGCGCGGGCGGCTCCTCCACGCGGTCGCGGAAGAAGTCGTCCGGGTCGGCGCTGGCGGCGAGCGGACCGGCCAGCAGGGCGCTGTGTTCGGCGAGCGCCTCGGGCAGTTCGGCGACCAGGGCGGGGCGCCCGGCGAGTTCGGCGAGGGCGGCGGCGAACCGGCGGCCCGCCGGACCGGCCGAGGTGCCCTCCGTCCACACCACGGGCAGGGCGTCGGCGAGTTCGGCGGCGAGGGTCTTGGCCGGGTTGCTGTAGGTGGCGATGGCGGGGCCGCAGCGTTCCGCGATGTGGTCGAGGCGGTCGGCGACCTTCTCCAGGGCGTCGGGCGGGGCGGTGAGCAGACCGATCCGGTCCAGCAGCGCCAGCAGCGGGGTCAGCAGCGCCCAGAAGACGCCGGGGGAGGACGCGGCGAGCGGCTCCTCCTGGTCGTACGGTGCCGTGGCCATCGGTACGAACAGGCCGTGCGCGCCGGCGACCGCCTCGGCGAGCGGGGTGTTCGGCGGGGCCACGCCGGCGACGGAGCAGCCGCGGCGGTAGGCCTGGTCGGCGAGGAGGGACAGGCTCGGTTCGGTGCCGTCCGGGGTGGCGATGAGCAGCAGGTCCACGGAGCCGGTCCAGCCCGGCAGCTCCCAGCGCAGGGCGCCCGCGGCGGGGGCGACGCCGGAGGGCGCGAGCCGGACGACGGGGCTGCCGACGCCGGCCAGGGTGCCGAGGAGGTCGGCGGTGTGGGTGGCGGCGGCGCCGGGGCCCGCGATGAGGACCGCGCGGGGGCGGCCGTCGGGCTTGAGGTCGCCGACGCCGGCCTCGGCGGCGTGCCGGGCGGCGGTGCGGACGCGGGCGCCGGCCTCCGCCGCGCCGCGCAGCAGACCTCTGTGGTCGGCCTCGGCGAGGCCCTCGGGGGTGTCGAGCAGCGATTCGTCCAGCATGGGCGGCAGCCTCCGATCGCCGGGAGTCCTGGCCTACGACTCGCCGGGAGTCCTGGGGTCCTACGACCTAAGGTCCTACGCGGTGAGGGGCCTCGTCACGCCGGGCGGCGGGCCTCGTCGACCAGCAGGACCGGGATGCCGTCGCGGACCGGGTAGGCGAGGCCGCAGTCCTGGCCGGTGCAGATCAGCTCGGTGTCCTGCTCCTTCAGGGGGGCGTGGCAGGCCGGGCAGGCGAGGATCTCCAGGAGGCCGGCTTCGAGCGCCATGGGGTGTCCCTTCGGAGGGCGGGTGTGTGTCTGTGGATATGCCCGGTCAGAGTACCGCTGATGGGCTGGGGGCTCAGCCCCTGATGATCGCCAGCGCCTCGTCGCGGATCTTGGTCATCGTCGCCTCGTCCTTCGCCTCGGCGTTCAGGCGGAGGAGCGGCTCCGTGTTGGACGGGCGGACGTTGAACCACCAGTCGGCCGCGGCGACCGTGAGGCCGTCGAGGTCGTCGAGGGTGACGTCGGCGCGGCCCTCGTAGGCGGCGCGGATCGCGGCGAGGCGGGCGGACTGGTCGGCGACCGTGGAGTTGATCTCGCCGGAGCCGGCGTAGCGGTCGTACTGCGCGACCAGGGCGGACAGCGGACCCGTCTGGCCGCCGAGGGCCGCGAGGACGTGCAGGGCGGCGAGCATGCCGGTGTCGGCGTTCCAGAAGTCCTTGAAGTAGTAGTGGGCCGAGTGCTCGCCGCCGAAGATGGCGCCGGTGCGGGCCATCTCGGCCTTGATGAAGGAGTGGCCGACCCGGGTGCGGACCGGGGTGCCGCCGATCTCCCGTACGACCTCCGGGACCGTGCGGGAGGTGATCAGGTTGTGGATGACGGTGCCCGAGCCGCCGTTGCGGGCCAGTTCGCGGGCGGCGACCAGGGCGGTGATCGCGGACGGGGAGACCGGGTCGCCGTGCTCGTCGACGACGAAGCAGCGGTCGGCGTCGCCGTCGAAGGCGATGCCGAGGTCGGCGCCCTCGGCCGGGACCCGCTTCTGGAGGTCCACGAGGTTGGCCGGGTCGAGCGGGTTGGCCTCGTGGTTGGGGAAGGTGCCGTCCAGTTCGAAGTACATCGGGACGAGGGTCAGGGGCAGGCCGACGAAGACCGAGGGCACCGTGTGGCCGCCCATGCCGTTGCCGGCGTCGACCACGACCTTCAGGGGACGGATGGAGGCGAGGTCGACCAGGGAGCGCAGGTACGCCCCGTAATCCTCCAACGTCTCGCGCGAGGAGAGGGTTCCCGGCCGGGCCGCGGGCTCCGGGGCGCCCTCCGCCAGCCAGCGCTCGGCCAGCTCGCGGATCTGCGTGAGACCCGTGTCCTGGCCGACGGGGGCGGCGCCCGCGCGGCACAGCTTGATGCCGTTGTACTGGGCGGGGTTGTGGGAGGCCGTGAACATCGCGCCCGGGAGGTCCAGCGCGCCGGAGGCGTAGTACAGCTGGTCCGTGGAGCACAGGCCGATCTCGGTGACGTCCACGCCGCGGTCCGCCGCGCCGCGTGCGAAGGCGCGGGACAGGCCGGGGGACGAGGGCCGCATGTCGTGGCCGACGACGATCGCCGACGCGTCCGTCACTTCCGCGAAGGCGGCGCCGAAGAGGCCGGCCAGTGTCTCGTCCCACTGGTCCGGAACCACTCCGCGTACGTCGTACGCCTTCACGATCTGCGACAGATCAGCAGCCACAGCCAGCCTCCTGAGATTCCTATGGGTGCCCCACAAACTACCCGTCGGGGCGAGGCGGAGGTGCGCGGACGCCGGGGTGGACGCTCGAGGGCCCCTCGCGCGTAACGCCCGGGCGGGGCGAACCGTCACGCCTGGCAGGGGTGGCGCTCGGCCGTGGCGCTCAGTTGTCCGGGGAGCGCAGGACCCTCAGGTGGCCGCGGCGCGCGACCTCCATGGGATCCGCGGCGCGGGCTCCGCCGCCGCCCGCGCCGGCCGCGCGTTCCTGGGGGCGGGCCGCCTCGCGCACGGCGTTGGCAAGCGCTTCCAGGTCGTCTCCGCTGGGCCGGGCCGGTGCCGAGCCGTCGAGGAGTCGTACGACCTCCCAGCCGCGCGGGGCGGTGAGGCGCTCGGAGTGCTCGGCGCACAGGTCGTAGCAGTGGGGTTCGGCGTAGGTGGCGAGCGGGCCGAGGACCGCGGTCGAGTCCGCGTAGACGTACGTCAGCGTCGCGACGGCGGGTCGGCCGCAGGCGGTTCGCGAACAGCGACGTACAGGGCTCACGACGTTGGACGGTACCGCACTCTTGAGCGGGCCGCGACGACTCCCCACCAGGTCACTCCACCGTGTCGAGCTGTGAAACGCCCCACACACCCTTTCGAATGAACCACGCTGACCTGCATGGACGGACTTGCGGCGGATGTCCTGAGGGATCTTGCCCGGTCACGATCCGGCATAAACACCGTCAATTGTCTTGAGTTCGTCGGTCTTGGAGAGTTACGGAAACGAGCCAGACCTTGGCTGGAATGGTCATCCTGCGACACCGGGGGTCAGGGGCCGGTTGCCGCGTGGAGCCGGACGGGCGGAGGGCACGGGGACTACGCTTCACCAGTGATGGACAACCGTGTATCGCCCCGTGCCACCGGCCCCGGGCCCCGTCGCCGTGATCGCCACGGGCGGGGCATGCGAGGGCCGATCGCACCGCCGCAGGTGCCGTTGGCGGCCAGCCGTGCCGAGGTGTTCGCGGACCTGGTGCAGGACTCCGTGGAGCGTCTCGAGCGACGGTGGCCGCAGCTGGCCGACATCGACTTCCTCGTGCTGGAGGTGCCCCGGCTGGACGGGCGGGGTGACCAGCCGGTGTGGGAGGACGAGGCGGTGCCGCTCGGCGGGATCATCCCCGCGCGTGACGGACGGCGGGCCCGGGTGGTCGTGTACCGGCGTCCGGTGGAGATCCGGACCAAGGGCCGCGACGAGCGGGCCGCACTGGTGCACGAGGTGGTCGTGGAGCAGGTGGCCGAGCTGCTCGGGCTCACGCCGGAGACGGTGGACCCCCGGTACGGGGAGGACTAGGCACCGACGTGGAGGGCGGGCCGTGGGCCGGAACGCCCTGTCCGGTGTCCGCCCGTCAGCCACCCCGGAGCAGGGCCGGCCGTGTGGGCCGGAACGCCTTCGGCCTCCCTGCCCGGAGCCCGCCCGGCCCCTACTTCTGCAATATCGACAGGTCCTCCTCCGTCTGCGGTACCGCGACCATGCCGTGGTCGTTCGGGAGGGTCTGGACGGTGAAGGCGGGGACGCCTTCGTCGGTGACCGCGAGGGTGCGGGAGGCGTATACCGGGCCGCCGGAGACGGATTCCACCGTGAGCGCGTACGTGCCCTTCAGGCCCGCCGGGACCGGGGCGTCGACGTTCTGGGTGGTGCCGGACTTGACGGTGTAGGTCTTGGTCACCGGGCTTCCGCCCTCGCTGCCCGCCGAGGCGGTGACCTTGACCGTGGCCGTGCCGCCGGGTGCCGCCAGGGCCAGGGTCGTGCTCTTCGCCCTGTTGTCGGCCGAGGTGGCGCGCGAGCCCACGGCGGCGGTGGCCGGGATGAACGCCGTCTCCTTCTTGTCCCCCTTGCCCCGGACCACCTGGAGGGCCGCGACGACCGGGACCGCCTGGTCGGTGGGGGTGAGGACCAGGGAGCCGGCCTCGCCACGGGTGACGTCGCCGAGGTCGACCGCCGTCGTCATACCGGACTTGACGTGCAGGGTCTCGCTCCCGGCCGGGGTGATCAGGCCGTCGGGCGAGGCCAGGCGGATCTTCAGGTCGGCGTCGTCGTCGCCGTGGGTGAAGGCGATCAGGCGGACGTCGGTGGCGTCCTTCGGGATACCGGGCAGGACCAGGCTGTCCGACGGATCGGCGGCAGCGGCCAGCCAGTCGCCGCCCGCCTTGTCGTCCAGGGCCTGCACGGCGGCGCCGACCCGGCCGCTGCGCACGCTGACGTGCACGGTCAGATCGGGCTGCCGTTCGTCGGTGAGCGTGGAGAGCAGGATCGCGTCGCTCGCGTGCGGCTTGACGGTGAGGTTCTCGCCCAGCGGGGACTTGAGCGCGCCGTCCTTGCCGTACAGCTCGATGTCGACGACGGCGGCGAAGTCGTCGGGGTTGGTGAGGTGGACGTAGTCGGTGCGGCCGGTGGCCGTGCCGGCGCCCGGGAACCAGAACTCCGTGTCGGCGCCGGTGCAGTTGACGCCCTGGAGTCCGCGGCCGGTGCCGGCGGCGACCTCGGTGGTCTCCTGGACGGTCCAGCCGGGCGCGAACCCGCCGTCGGCGGTGCCGATGAGCGCGGACGCCTCGGCGCCGGACGTGTCGCCGGTGACCGGGGTGCCCGGCGCCTTCGGCGTGAGCACCGGCTGCTCGGCCTTCTTCCCGCCCGCCTTGCCGCCCTTGCCTTCCTTGCTCTGCCCGCTGCCGGACTCGTCCCCCGACTGCTCGCCGGCCGCCTGGAGCCGGGCCTTGCCGTTGCTCGCGGCGCCCTTGGTGACGGGCGTGAACGACGTGTACGACGTGTCGGCGATGTCCGATGTGCTCGGCGCCGGGCACAGCAGGCTCGTGCGCTCCACCGGCAGTTGGGCGGCCGCCTCGGGGGCGGCGGCTCCGGAGGCGGCCGGCGAGTCGAACGCGGCGAACGCGGTGACGGCGGCCAGCGCGGTCGTGCCGGCGATCAGGGACAGGGTGGTGCGGTTCACTGCTGGCTCCCGTCGGGGCGCTGGCTGCCGGTGCCGTGGGGCTGCTGGGCCGGGTCGTAGCCCTGCCGGGCCGGGTCATAACCCTGCCGGGCCGGGTCATAACCCTGCTGGGCCTGGTCGTAGTCCTCCTGAGCGGGGTCGTACGCCGGGTCGTAGCCCTGTTGCCCGTAAGCCGACGGGTCGTACGGCATCGGGTCGGCCGTGCCGCCGTAGGCGTACGGGTCGTACGGGGCCGCCTGGTAGGGGTCGGACTGGTACGTCTGCTGGTCGTAGTCCGTCGCGGTCTGGTACGGGTCGGTGCCGTAACCGGTGTACCCGGCCTGCGAATAGGCGGCCTCTTCCCTTCCCCAGTCCTGGTTCCCCTCGCCTTGGGGAACCCCCGCGTCGTACGGCTGCTGGTGGGGTACGGCGGCCGGGGGCTGGTCCGGCGGCGGCGGTGTGCCGGGCTGCTCGTCGAGGGCCGCCTCCTCGGCCTGGGCGCGCAGGCGGCGGGCGCGGCGGCCCTCTCCGGCGGTGGCCTCGGCGGGCACGGGCTCCGCCTCGGGCAGGTCGTCGTCGACGTCGCGGCGGCGGCCGGGCAGGGCGAGGACGACCAGGACGACGGCGAGCGCGCCCTGCGCCCAGAGCCAGGCGGTGTGGGTGACCGGGGCGTCGTAGGTGATGTCCAGCCTGCCTCCGGTGGCGGGCAGCTGGAAGCCCTGGGCCCAGCCGTCGACCGTGGTGCGGGTGAGCGGCTTGCCGTCGAGCGTGGCCGTCCAGCCGTCGGCGGCGCTGTCGGCGAGGCGCAGGACGCGGCTGCCGGAGCCGGAGGGGACCGTGGTGTGGATCTCCACCGGTCCGGCGGCGACCGGCTGGGCCGTGCCCGAACCGTCGGCGGCGACGATCGCCGCGCGGGCGACCTCCTGGTCGACGCGCCACAGGGCGCTGCCGTTCTGCTGGCTGAGCCGGGTCAGGCCGGGGGTGGCGTCGAGGACTCGGGCGACCTCGCGGGGGGCGCCCTTGTGGACGAGGATGTATCGCACGGCGAAGCCGCCGAGTTCGTCGGCCTGGTCGGCTCCGGAGCCGGCGACCAGGTTGGCGACGATCTTGTCGAGGTGGGCGTTCCCGTCCTCGGCGGCGGTGAGTTCGGCGTCGCCCATGCGGGCGCCGGCGCCGCGGACCAGGCTGTAGCGCACGCGTGTGGTGGAGTCGCTGTCCAGGACCAGGGTGCGGGCCTGGTCGCCGCCGGTGGAGTCCTCGGCGACGAACGCGGGCACCTGGGCCGGGGTGCGGCGCTCCAGCGGACCGTCGGCGCCGCCGATCATCCAGCCGGCGGCGACGAGCAGGGGGCCGGCGGCCGAGGCGAAGGCGATCAGGGCGGCGACCGGCTGGCGCCAGCCGAAGCTCTGCTCGGCCACGCGTGCGCGTGCGCCGTCGGCGCCGAGGGCGGCGGCGGCCAGCAGGGCGATGCCGTAGACGAGGGTGGCCGGTCCGGCCCAGGCGGACTTGTTGGACAGGACCGCGAAGACGAGGCCGGTCAGGGCGACGGCCCAGGCGGTGCGGATGCCGAGCTGTCGCTCGGAGCGCAGGAGCGCGGCGAGCGCGGCGAGCACGATGCCGATGAGCATCAGGCCGTCGACGGTGCCGGGGCCGCCGGGGGCGGCGCCGAGCAGGTCGAGCGCGGAGGCGGCCGAGGGGCCGTACTCCAGGCCGGCCTCCTGGAAGAAGCCGGTCGGGAGCAGGGTCAGCGACCAGGGGGCGAGGATCAGCAGCGGGGTGCCGAGCTGGGCGAGGAAGCGCAGGCCGTGGGCGACGAGGTCGCGGCGGCGCAGGACGAGCACGCCGAGGCCGAGCAGCAGCGCGATGGGCCACACGATCGGGGTGAACGCGGTGGTGACGGTCAGCAGCAGAGCGTAGGCCCAGGTGGCGCGCCAACTGCCGCGTGCGCCGGAGCGGTTGGCCAGGCCGCTCGCGGCGATGCCCGCGCGCGCGATGAGCGGCAGCAGCACGGCGAGGACGGCGGTGCCGATGCGGCCGCCGGCCAGGGCTCCGGTGGTGGCGGGCAGGAAGGCGTAGGCGACGGCGGCCCAGGCGCGCAGCAGCCGGGAGGTGACCAGGGGCCGGGAGGCGAAGTAGGCGGTGCATCCGGCGAGCGGCACCGAGCAGATCAGCAGGACGGTGACGGCGAGTCCGGTGGAGCCGAACAGGAGCGAGGCGAGGGTCGCGACGACGGCCAGGTAGGGCGGTGCGGAGGGGGTGCCGCCGGTGCCCGCCGGGTGCCAGCCGTCCAGGTACCGCGACCACAGGTCGCCCGCGTCGGCCGGGGCGGGCAGCAGGGCGCCGCCGGCGAGCGCGCCCCCGCCGAGCAGGGCACGGCAGGCGGCGAGGGAGATCAGCAGCAGCGCGAGGAAGAGCACCGGGCCGGGCTTGCGGGCGATCCGCTTGAGCCGGGCGAACTGCTCGACCTCCAGGAACTCGGCGTCGTCGCCGCCGGGCCCGGATTCCACGGCGCCGCCGTGCCGGCCGGCCGAGGAGGTGTCGCTGTCGCGGCCGCCGGCGAAGTTGCCGGCGATCTGTTCCACGGTGGCCCGGACGGTGGCACCGGGCGGCGGGAGCAGCTGGCGCAGTTCTCCCTTGTCGATCTGTGATGGTCCGCGGCGGCGCCGGGCGGCGATGATCCGCTCGGGCCGCAGCAGGGTGCTCAGCAGGCCGCGGATCTCGTCGACGGCCTGGCCGGGGACCTTGCCGACGAGGTAGGCGAGGGTGCGCAGGACGGTGCCGAGGACGAGCCGCAGCAGCACCCAGGGCAGCGCGGCCGTGCGGGTGTTGGCGAGCAGGGTGTAGACGGCGCCGGCCTTGTCGACCTTGTGCGGGGAGGCCGTGGTGCGGCCGGCGCAGTCGACGGTACGGCGTTCGCGGGAGGCGGCCTCGGCGTGCCGGACGACGGCGTCGGGGGCGACCAGGACGCGGTGGCCGGCCATGTGGGCGCGCCAGCACAGGTCGACGTCGTCGCGCATGAGGGGCAGCCGGCGGTCGAAGCCGCCGAGCTGTTCGAAGACGTCGCGGCGGACGAGCATGCCGGCCGTGGAGACGGACAGCACGGTGCGGACGTGGTCGTGCTGGCCCTGGTCCTGTTCGCGGCGGTCCAGGCCGGTCCAGCGGCGGCCGGAGTTGGCGATGGAGACGCCGACCTCCAGCAGCTGGCGGCGGTCGTACCAGCCGCGCAGCTTGGGGCCGACGACCGCGACGTCGGCCCGGCCGAGTTCGAGTTCGTTGTCGACGACCCGGAGCAGCTGGGCGAGGGCGTCGGGTTCGGGTGCGCAGTCGTCGTGCAGCAGCCACAGCCACTGGATGGGCTCGCCGTGCGGCAGTTCGGGCATGTCGTAGGCGTCGTCGCGCCAGGTGCGTGTGACGGGGTCCCAGCCGCTGGGGCGCTTGAGGTACGGCAGCTCCTGCGGGGTGAGGACGGGCGCGGTGCGGCTCGCCTCCTCCACGGCCTGGCCGAATCCGGTGCGCCGGGCGAGGTGCAGCACGCTCGCGTCGCCGAGGGCGTCGGTGAGCAGCTGGGCGGAGTGGTCCGCGCTGCCGGTGTCGGCGGCCACCGCGTACTGGACGGGGCGCTCCTGGCCGAGCAGCCCGGCGAGCGCGTCGGGCAGCCAGCGGGCGCCGTCGTGGGAGACGAGGACCGCGGTCACCACATGACGCGGGAACTCGGGCGGGCGGGACGGGTCAAACACGGCGGTGGCAGCGTCGTGTCGGGCTGCCGCATGGCTGTGCACGGACATCGAGGTACGGGCCCCGGTTCGGTGGACTGCGGTGGACGCCTGTGCCTCCTCGTGCGTCGAGGGGACAGCGGGGCGTCTCGGACGAGCGACCACACTATCGGCTGGCCATGATGACGGCCCGCCGCCTGTGGATAACCCATGGGCGACGGGCCGTTCGTGACGTTTTCGTGGGTACGCGTGCGTATGTCTCCGCGTACGCGCGCGTGCGGCCGTTTCAGACGGCGGCCTTCTTCAGGCGGCGGCGTTCACGCTCGGACAGACCGCCCCAGATGCCGAAGCGCTCGTCGTTGGCGAGGGCGTACTCGAGGCACTCGGAGCGGACCTCGCAGGCGAGGCAGACCTTCTTCGCCTCTCTGGTGGAGCCGCCCTTCTCGGGGAAGAAGGACTCGGGGTCGGTCTGGGCGCACAGCGCGCGCTCCTGCCAGCCGAGTTCCTCGTCCGCGTCGTCGACCAGCAGTTGCTGCACCAGCTCGGTCATGTGCGCCCCTCGTCTGTCTTTCGCGTCCCCGTGCGTAGCCGTTACCGATTTCGGCTGAACGACACGAGTGAAATTACAAGTGTGCTGCTCCGGGCGAGTCAAGCCGAGATCTGCTATTGGGCCCGTTATTCACTCTGCGGAACCAAGGCCGTGCGGAAAGTGTTCAAATCGCCATAAACCTCGACACGCAGCCGGACCCGCGAGGGCGGCCGAACCCCCGTACAGATCTCTGTACGGAGCAAGACGCCTCCGTGTTCGATCGCGTTCCGCAAGGCTCTAGCGCTCGGATGTGCCCCATGTGTCCCGGCACCCCCGAGAACAAACCTTTCACCTGACAGATGAACCGGATGAGGTGAAACATGTCCCACATGCCGGGCGTCGAGTTGACAGTGCGGGTGTGAACCGGTGTCCTAGTGGGCATGCTCGCGAACTTGGCACTCACCTCGACCCGCACCGCCGGGTCCCTCGGTGCCGCCCGCGCGCGCTGTAGCTGTTGTTGCTGTCCCAGCTGTTGAGCCGAGCCCGCTCCGGCTGTTCCCGAGCCCATCCCGGCTCGGTCGCGTTTCCCGCTCCCTGACGCCTCGTCCAGGGCACCCCGCCCGCCCGTGACCCGGGCGGACCGATACGCGCCACCCCAGCTCCAGCCCCCCACTCTTCTGCCGAGGACCACCGCATCCCGATGAACAGCGACAACGATCTCCAGATCGCCGGCGACATCCTCGAAGTCCCGCACCTGCTCCAGCCGCCGCGCGAGCACCCGGCCACCGTCGCCGAGTTCGTGGGGCTGGCCCGCTCCATCGCCGCCGACCGGGACCAGTGGGCGCACCTCGTCCGGTACGACGCCACCACCCGCTGGTACCACCGGCTGCGCACCGGTCCCGGCTACGAGGTGTGGCTGCTGTCCTGGGTGCCCGGGCAGGGCAGCGGGCGGCACGACCACGGGCGTTCCTCCGGCGTGCTCACCGTCCTGGAGGGCAGCCTCACCGAGCGCACCGGACGGGGCACGCGCACGTTGGCCGCGGGCGCCCAGCGGGTGTTCGCGCCGGGGTACGTGCACGAGGTCGTCAACGACGCGCTGGAGCCGGCGGTCAGCCTGCACGTGTACCACCCGGGCCTGACCGAGATGCCCATGCACGCCTCTCCGCACTGCGAGGCGCGTCCGGTGACCGTCTGACGCCTGCTCGGACCCGCCCCGCGAGACGTGTCCCGCCGCCCGCCGGCCACCACCCCTCAGCCAGTCGGCCCGGGGACTGACACACTGTTTCCATGCGCATTGTGGTTCTGGCAGGCGGCATCGGCGGTGCCCGTTTCCTGCGCGGTCTGAAGCAAGCCGTGCCGGACGCGGACGTCACGGTCATCGGCAACACCGGCGACGACATCCACCTCTTCGGGCTGAAGGTCTGCCCGGACCTGGACACGGTGATGTACACGCTGGGCGGCGGCATCGACGAGGAGCAGGGCTGGGGGCGGACCGACGAGACGTTCCGCGTCAAGGAGGAACTGGCGGCCTACGGGGTCGGGCCGGAGTGGTTCGGGCTCGGTGACCGGGACTTCGCCACGCACATCGTGCGGACGCAGATGCTGGGCGCCGGTTATCCGCTGAGCGCGGTCACCGAGGCGCTGTGCGACCGCTGGAAGCCCGGCGTCAGGCTGATCCCGATGACCGACGACCGGGTCGAGACGCACGTGGCCGTCGAGGTGGACGGCGAGCGGAAGGCGATCCACTTCCAGGAGTACTGGGTGAGGCTGCGCGCCTCCGTTCCGGCCGCGGCGGTCGTCCCGGTCGGCGCCGAGCAGGCCAAGCCGGCCCCGGGCGTGCTGGAGGCCATCGCCCAGGCGGACGTCATCCTCTTCCCGCCGTCCAACCCGGTCGTCTCCATCGGCACGATCCTCGCCGTGCCCGGCGTCCGCGAGGCCATCGCCGACGCGGGCGTACCGGTGATCGGCCTCTCCCCGATCGTCGGGGACGCGCCCGTGCGCGGGATGGCCGACAAGGTCCTCGCCGCGGTCGGCGTGGAGTCCACGGCCGCGGCGGTCGCCGAGCACTACGGCTCCGGGCTGCTGGACGGCTGGCTGGTCGACACCGTGGACGCGGGTGTGGTCGAGCGGGTCGAGGCGGACGGCATCCGCTGCCGGGCCGTACCGCTGATGATGACCGACGTGGACGCGGCCGCGCAGATGGCGCGGGAGGCGCTCGCGCTGGCCGAGGAGGTGCGGGAGGCGTGAGCGCAACGGCGCCCGCCGGGGCGGGCGAGCGGCCGGAGTACCGGGTCTGGGCTCTGTCCGGCATCCCCGAGGTGCAGCCGGGCGACGACATCGCCAAGCTGATCGCGGCGGCCGAGCCGGGCCTGGCCGACGGGGACGTGCTGGTCGTCACTTCCAAGATCGTCTCCAAGGCGGAGGGCCGGATCGTGCAGGCGGCCGACCGGGAGACCGCGATCGACGCGGAGACGGTCCGGCTCGTGGCCCGGCGGGGCACGCTGCGCATCGTGGAGAACCGGCAGGGGCTGGTGATGGCCGCCGCCGGGGTCGACGCCTCCAACACCCCTGCCGGGACGGTGCTGTTGCTGCCCGAGGACCCGGACGCCTCCGCGCGCGCGATCCGGGCCGGACTGCGCGACGCCCTCGGCGTCGACGTCGGCGTCCTCGTCTCCGACACCTTCGGGCGCCCCTGGCGCGCGGGGCTCACGGACGTGGCGATCGGTGCCGCCGGGGTGCACGTGCTGGACGATCTGCGCGGGGGCACGGACGCGTACGGCAACCCGCTCAGCGCGACCGTCGTCGCCGCCGCGGACGAACTGGCCGCCGCCGGCGACCTGGTCAAGGGCAAGGCGGCCGGACGCCCGGTGGCCGTGGTCCGCGGACTCCCCCACGTCGTGCGTCCCGCGCCCGACCCGGACGGCGGCGAGGGCGGCCGTGCGGGCGGCAGCGGCGGTACCGGCGAGGCCGGCCGTGCGGGCGGCAGCGCTGCCGACGAGGGCGCGCGGGCGCTCGTGCGCAACGCGGCCGACGACATGTTCCGGCTCGGCACGTCCGAGGCGATCCGGGAGGCCGTGACCCAGCGCCGCACCGTACGGGCCTTCACCGACGACCCCGTCGACCCCGGCGCGGTCCGCCGCGCGGTGGCCGCGGCGGTCACCGCCCCCGCCCCGCACCACACCACGCCGTGGCGGTTCGTGCTGCTGGAGTCGGCGGAGTCGCGGGTACGGCTGCTCGACGCGATGCGCGACGCCTGGATCGCCGACCTGCGCCGGGACGGCAAGAGCGAGGAGTCCGTCGCCAAGCGGATCCGGCGCGGTGACGTGCTGCGCAACGCGCCCTACCTGATCGTGCCCTGCCTCGTCATGGACGGCTCGCACACCTACGGGGACGCCCGGCGGGACGCTGCCGAGCGGGAGATGTTCGTGGTCGCGACGGGCGCCGGCGTGCAGAACCTGCTGGTCGCGCTGGCCGGGGAGCGGCTGGGCTCGGCGTGGGTGTCGTCGACGATGTTCTGCCGGGACGTGGTGCGCGAGGTGCTGGAGCTGCCGGCGGACTGGGACCCGATGGGCGCGGTGGCGGTCGGCCGTCCCGCGGAGGAGCCGCGGCCACGGCCGGCCCGGGACGCGGAGGCGTTCGTCGAAGTGAGGTGAGACACCCCGGCGACCTCCTAGCTAGGGGCTTTCGTTTGGATCAGGCCGGATCAGCGAGCCCGGCATGATCCGAACGAGAGGGCCTAGTCTCGACTGGAAAGCTCCGGCACCTCTCCAAGGACCTCATCAGTGGCAGGACGTTTCGCCCCGCGCCCCACCCGCGCCACCGTGCGCGGCGGGGATGCCTCCGTGCCCGCGGGGGCCGCCGCCGGGATACCCCGGCAGGCGGCCGCACCCGCGCGGGTGCGGCGGTGGGTACCGGACGGGCCGCTGGACCTCGGGCTGACCCTCGGGCCGCTGCGGCGCGGGCCCGCCGACCCCACGTTCCGGGCCACTCCGGACGGATCCGTGTGGCGGGCCTGCCGTACGCCCGCCGGACCGGGCACGCTGCGCGTGCGCGTGTACGGCGGTGAGGTGCTCGGCGAGGCGTGGGGCCCGGGCGCCGCATGGCTGCTGGACGGGCTGCCCTCACTGCTCGGCGCGGCCGACGCCCCGGACGCGTTCGTGCCCCGGCACCGGGTGCTGGCACTGGCCCGGCACCGGCGGCCGGGACTGCGGCTGGCCCGGACCGGTCTCGTCCTGGAGTCGCTGATCCCGTCGGTGCTGGAGCAGAAGGTCACGACGGTCGAGGCCTACGCGGCCTGGCGGACGCTCGTGCGAAGGTTCGGGGAGCCGGCGCCGGGGCCCGCGCCCGGGCGGATGTACGTGATGCCGGAGCCCCGCACCTGGGCGCTGGTCCCCTCCTGGGAGTGGCACCGGGCCGGCGTCGACGACAAACGGGCGTCGACGATCCTGCGGGCCGTGCGGGTCGCCGCGCGGATGGAGGAGGCGGCCCGTATGGAGCCGGCCGCCGCGCAGGCACGGCTGGAGGTCGTACCGGGGATCGGGCCGTGGACGTCGGCCGAGGTGGTGCAGCGCAGCCACGGCGCGCCGGACGCGGTCACCGTGGGCGACCTTCATCTGCCGGGGATCGTGGGATGGGCGCTGGCCGGGAACCGGAACGCGGACGACGCCGAGATGCTGCGTCTGCTGGAGCCGTACGCGGGCCAGCGGCATCGGGCGGCCCGGCTGGTCCTGCTGAGCGGGCGGGTGCCGCCTCGCCGGGCCCCCCGGATGCCGGTCGGTGACATCGGCAGGCTGTGAGGTCCGGGCCGGCCTGCGGTGAGGTGGCGGCGGCCGCGCCGTGCAGCCGCAGCGCCTGGGCCAGGCAGGCCACCGCGGCCGTGGTCAGTACGGTGCGCGCCAGGTTGGCGGCCGACCAGACGCCCTCGAACCGGTCGACCAGTGACGGGTCCGCGGCCTTCGCCGGGTCGCCGAGACGGGCGAGTTCGCCGTTCAGGGGAAGGTTCACCGAGACGGTGAGCACCAGCACGGCCAGGTAGAGCACACCGGCCCCGGCGGCCCACGCGGCCGCGGCCCTGCGCCCCCGCCGGTGCTCGGCGACGGCGGCCCACACCGTGGCGGCCAGGGCGCCGAGGAAGACGAGGGCGAACGGACCGCTGTTGTCGATCGCGTCGTTGAAGTTCCGCATCGCCGTGAGATAGGCGGCGTCGTCCAGCCGGGAGAGCCCGGGCATGACCGACAGGTCGTAGGCGTAGAACAGGCCGGACAACAGGCCCATCGCTGCGCAGGCGACGGTCAGCAGCACGCCGGCTGCGCCGCCGGAGCCGCGCGGATCCACTGACATGATCGGGTCCTCACTGGGTTCGGAGGTTCGGGGTTTCGGGTGACGGCCGGGCCGCCGGGGCCAGGACGACCGTCCCGGTCGACGCCGGCCGGGCGACCACCGCCGGCGCGCCGCCGTTCGCCCGGTACTCCTGCGGGCTCACGCCTCGCACGCGCTTGAACGCCGAGCTGAGCGCGAACGCGCTGCCGTAGCCGACCTGGTGGGCGACCTGGGCCAGGGTCGTGTCCGGCCGGCACAGCAGATCTGCGGCGAGGGTGAGACGCCACTGGGCCAGATAGGCCATCGGCGGCTCCCCCACGACCTCGCTGAAGCGGCGGGCCAGGGCCGCCCGGGAGGCGCCGACCTCGCGGGCCAGCGACTCCACCGTCCAGGGCCTGGCCGGGTCGTCGTGCAGCAGACGCAGAGCGGGGCCGACGACCGGCTCGGACTGCGCGCTGTACCAGGCGGGGACGCCGTTCTCCGGCTGTCTGAGCCAGTCCCGGAGCAGGCCCACGAAGAGCAGGTCGAGCAGGCGGTCCAGGACGAGTTCCTGTCCCGGTTCGTCGCGGGCGATCTCCTGGGCCAGCAGGGGGATCAGCGGGTCGTCGGTGCCCTCGGCGGTGCGCACGAGGAGGGCGGGGAGGGCGTCGAGCAGGCGGCGGCCGACCGCGCCCGGTGCCTGGTAGGTGCCGCTGAGCATGACGGAGGCGTCCGGTGCGTCGGCCTCGCCCCAGGTGCGCACGCCGAGCGCCATCGAGTCGGTGAGGTCGGTGCCGTCGACGGTGGTGCAGCGCTGGTCGGGGCCCACGATCACGCGCACGGGAGTGCCCCGGTCGTCGGCGATGGTGTACGGGTCGGGCCCGCGCAGGACCGCGAGGTCGCCCGGCCTCAGCAGGACCGGCGTCGCGCTGTCGGGCATCACCCAGGCGTCGCCGCGGACCATGGTGACGAGGGACACGGGAGCCCGGTCCTCGACGCGAAGTGACCAGGGCGGCCGGAACACCGACCTGAGTACGAACGCGCCGCGTGCCTTCGGGCCTTGCAGCAGGCCGGCCAGAACATCCATGGGACGACTGTCGCAGAGGGGGCGGGCGGGGAGCCGTCAGCCGGACCAGACGCCGGTGGCGGCGGTCTTCCCGGCGAACTCGGCGAAGTCCAGGGGCGGTCGGCCGAGAGCCTCCTGCACGCCCTGCGTGACAGTGGCGTTGCGCCCGTCGAGGAGGAGATGGAAGAGGTCGGCGAACTCGGCGGGCAGGCCGTTCTCCGCGAGCGTTTGGCGGTAGTCG
Organism: Streptomyces musisoli; assembly: GCF_016741855.1. Lineage (GTDB taxonomy): Bacteria > Actinomycetota > Actinomycetes > Streptomycetales > Streptomycetaceae > Streptomyces > Streptomyces musisoli. The sequence goes on from NZ_JAERRH010000008.1 coordinate 28,624, forward strand.
TCCAGGGAGACCGGGGCGTACCTGATCTCGCGTCCGGTGGCCCCGGACAGTTCGGCGGCGACGTCGTGCAGGCTCAGCAGCCGGGGCCCCGACACCTCGTAGGTCCGGCCGGTGTGCCGGTCGTCGGTGAGGGCGGCCGTGACGACGTCCGCGATGTCGTCGGCGTCGACGAACGGTTCCACGGCGTCCGCGGTGGGCAGCGCGAGCTCCCCGGCGAGGACCGGTTCGAGGAAGAAGCTCTCGCTGAAGTTCTGGGCGAACCAACTGGCCCGTACGACGGTCCAGTCCGCCCCCGACGCCTTGAGCCGGTCCTCGCTGCGCACCGCGCCCTCCTCGCCGCGGCCGGAGAGCAGGACCAGGCGGCGCGCGCCCTCGCGGACGGCCAGTTCGGCGAACGCGCCCACCGCCTCGGCGGCTCCGGGGAAGGCCAGGTCGGGGTGGTAGGTGACGTAGACGGCCGCGATCCCGTCGAGCGCGGGCTCCCAGGTGCCGGGGTCCTCCCAGTCGAAGGGCGGCTCCCCGGAGCGTGAGCCGACGCGCACCGGCAGGCCGCGGACGGCCAGCCGCTCCACGACGCGCCGTCCGGTCTTGCCGGTGCCGCCGATGACGAGGGTCTTGCGGTCTGTCGGTTCCGTGCCGCGCTGTGTGGTCATGTGATCAGTCAACGGCAGCGGGACGGCGACGACCATGGCCACAACGCTCGGATGCATAAGCAGGCGTCTACGGGAGGGGGCTCCCGAAGCCGACCGTGCCGGGTGCGGAGGCAGTGCCGGGTGCGGTGGCAGTGCCGGGTGCGGTGGCAGTGCCGGGTGCGGTGGCAGTGCCGGGTGCGGTGGCAGTGCCGGGTGCGGTGGCAGTGCCGGGTGCGGTGGCAGTGCCGGGGCCGGCGGCCATGCCGAGCCCGGCGGGCGGGCCGGACCCGGCGGGCGTGCGGGCCGGACGCGGCGGGCGTGCGGGCCGGACGCGGCGGGCGTGCGGGCCGGACGCGGCGGGCGTGCGGGCCGGACGCGGCGGGCGTGCGGGCGGCTGCGGCACGCCTACCGGCGGCGCGTCTAGCGGCAGCGCGTCTACCGGCGGCGCGTCTACTGGTCGGAGGAGAACCGCACCGCCCCCGCTGGGATGCGGGCGTCGCACCACACCCGTACGCCCTCGCGCAGCTCGTTGTCGGCACCGACGACCGCGCCGTCGCCGACGACCGCGCCGGTGAGGACGGAGCGTTCGCCGACGCGGGCCCGGCTGCCGATGAGGGAGTCGGTGATGACGGCGCCGGGTTCGATGACGGCGCCGGGCAGGATGGTCGAGCCGAAGACCCGCGCACCCTCCGCCACGAACGCGCCCTCGCCCACCACCGTGCCGCCGGTGAGCTTGGCGTCCGGTGCCACCCGGGCCGTGGGAAGGACGAGGCGGTCGCCGCAGCGGCCGGGGACGGCAGGGGACGGTGCACGGCCGAGGACGAGGTCGGCCGAGCCGCGGACGAAGGCGGCCGGGGTGCCGAGGTCCAGCCAGTACGTGGAGTCGACCATGCCCTGAAGATGGGCGCCGGCCGCGAGCAGGCCGGGGAACGTCTCGCGTTCCACCGAGACCGGGCGGCCCGCCGGGATCGTGTCGATGACCGAGCGGCGGAAGACGTAGGCGCCCGCGTTGATCTGGTCGGTGACGATCTCCTCCGGGGTCTGCGGCTTCTCCAGGAAGGCGAGGACGCGGCCGGTCGGGTCGGTGGGGACGAGACCGTAGGCGCGCGGGTCGGTCACCTGCGTCAGGTGCAGGGAGACGTCCGCGCCCGTCGACTCGTGGGTGTCGACCAGGGCCCGGATGTCCAGGCCCGTGAGGATGTCGCCGTTGAAGATCAGCACCGGGTCGTCGGGGCCGGAGTGCAGGCGCGCGGCGACGTTGCGGATGGCGCCGCCCGTGCCGAGGGGCTCCTCCTCCGTCACGTACTCCAGGTGCAGGCCCAGCGCGGAGCCGTCGCCGAAGTGGGGCTCGAAGACCTCGGCCAGATAGCTGGTGGCGAGGACGATGTGCTCGACGCCCGCCGCCCGCGCCCGCGCCAGCTGGTGGGTGAGGAACGGCACCCCCGCGGCGGGGACCATCGGCTTGGGCGTGTGCACCGTGAGCGGTCGCAGCCGGGTGCCTTTGCCGCCGACCAGGAGGATCGCTTCTGTCACCTGTCGTCTCTGCTTCCTGCCGGGACCGGCCGAACTACTCGTTGACTCTCGTTTCGGCCGGTCAGTGTATGCAGACCGTGCGACGACGCCCCCGATGGCCGCGCGGTGTCACGCGAGATCGGTGTGCGGTTTCCCCCGACCGCCCCGGGCCGGCCCCGCTCTGCCCCCCCCACGAGCCGCCCTGCCGTCGCCCGACGGCGGTGACCGCGGGCCCCGGTCTCAGCGCCCCTGGTAGCGCGACGCGCTGGAGCGGGCCGAGCCGAGCTTGGCGTAGAGCCGCTTGCCGGGGCACTCGGTGGCGAACCCGTCCCGATGGCCGGAGATCACGTTCAGTCGTACGTTCTTCCCCTTGGGGTAGAGGTTGCCACCGGCCGACGTGAGATATGTCTTCCCGCTCGGATCGACGCCGTAGAGCCCGAGCTTCCACGCGGTGAGCCGGGCGACGGCCGTCACCGCGGCGCCGGCCGGCTTGTTCGCGCCGTAGGTGCCGATCACGGCGATGCCCATGCTGTCGGAGTTGAATCCGAGGGTGTGCGCGCCGAGCACCGCCTTGGCCACGCCACCGGCCCGGCCCTCGTAGATGTTTCCGCACTTGTCGACGAGGAAGTTGTAGCCGACGTCCCTCCAGCCCATGCTCTCGACGTGGTAGCGGTAGATACCGCGGATGACGGAAGGGGCCTGGGCACAGGTGTACTTGTTGCCGGTGGCCGTGTGGTGCACGAAGGCCGCCTTGATCTTCTTCGTGTAGACGAACCCGTGTTCGCGCAGTGATTCGTCGGCGCCCCAGCCCCGGCGGGTGACGATCCGCGGGCGCGGCCCGATGTGGGGCTTCGCCCGCGAGGGGCCCTGGAGCCGCGTCATCTCGCTCTCGGTGGCCGCCTGGTCCAGCTCCGGGATCTCGGTGGCGCCGAACGCGGTGATGTCGGAGTTGGCGCCCGAGGCGGCGATGGCGGCCTCGGTGTCCAGCTCGGTGCGGGGCGGATCGTCGGCCGGAAGGTTCGCGGACAGCGCCTCCCCCGCGTCCGCCGCCTCCCCCTTGTCCGCCGCCTCCCCCTTGTCCGCCGCCTGCCCCGCCTTCGCCGTGTCCGCCGCCTTCCCCGTGTCCTCCCCGGGGTCCACCAGTTCCAGCCGCAGCCCCGACGGCAGCGCCGTGCCGCCCTCGCCGCCCTCGCCGCCCTCGCCGCTCTCGCTGTCCTCGCTGTCCTCGCTGTCCTCGCCGCTCTCGCTGCCCGTGCCGGTCGGCCGCACCCGGACGTCCACGCCGTCCGAATCGCCCACCCACAGCGGTGCGGTCGCCCCGCGCACCCGCCGGGAGGAACGTTCCGCCGTGCCCGGGTCCGCGCCGTGGTCGGCGTGGTGCGCCTCGACGTCCCGCCAGCCGGACCACTCCCCCGTCACGGTGGACCGGGTCCGCACCCGCACCCGGCCGCGCAGCTCACTGCCGGGGTCGTCCCAGACGACGCCGACCAGCGCGAACCGGTCGAGCCCGGTGCGGTACAGCCCCTGCGCCGGCGCCGCGCCGAGGACGCGCTCGCGGGAGAGCGGGACGAGCGGGAGCGACCGCGTACTGCCCGGGATCCCGGCCCCGGCCGGCCGGCCCGCACCGGCGGACCGCTCCGTCCGCCCGGGCGCGGCGGTCGCGGCGGTCGCGGCGGTCGCGGCGGTCGCGGCGGTCGCGGCCGCGGCCGGGGCCGGCGCGAGCGCCAGGACCACGGCGCAGGCGGCACCGACCGAGCAGGCGGCGAGTGGGGAGGCACCAGGGGAGAAAGTGAGGAATCCGCGCATGTGCATGATCTTGGACATAGGCATACATATATGTCCATCGGTGAACTGACGCCCCGTCGGAACACGTTCCGCCGAACCGGTGGCCCCACCACCCCGTGCGCGCGCCCGCCCGCGCGTACGCTGTGCCGGGTGAACGCCACCGATCGCACCCCTGCCGACCTGCTGACTTCCGCGCTCGCCGCGGACCCCGGCCGCCCGCTGGTGACCTTCTACGACGATGCCACGGGCGAACGTGTCGAACTGTCCGTGGCCACCTTCGCCAATTGGGTGGCCAAGACCGCCAACCTCCTCCAGGGCGATCTGTCCGCCGGACCCGGCGACCGCGTCGCGCTGCTGCTGCCCGCGCACTGGCAGACGGCGGTGTGGCTGCTGGCCTGTTCCTCGGTGGGCGCGATCGCGGACGTCGCCGGAGACCCGGCGGCGGCCGACGTCGTCGTGAGCGGCCCGGACTCGCTCGACGCGGCGCGTGCGTGCACCGGTGAGCGCGTGGCGCTGGCGCTGCGGCCCCTCGGCGGGCGCTTCCCGCAGACCCCGGCCGGTTTCGTCGACTACGCCGTGGAGGTGCCGGGGCAGGGTGACCGGTTCGCCCCGTTCGCCCCGGTGGACCCGCAGGAGCCGGCGCTCATCGTCGCCGGGCGGGAGTTCAGCGGGGCCGAGGTCGTCGAGCGGGCCTCGTCGGAGGCGGGGGAACTCGGGCTGACGGGGCCCGGGTCGAGGCTGCTGTCCGCACTGCCGTACGACACCTGGGACGGGCTCAGCGCGGGTCTGTTCGCGCCGCTGGCCGTCGGCGGGTCCGTGGTGCTGTGCCGGCATCCGGAGCGGGCGGACGACGAAGCGCTGGCCAAGCGGATCGAGAGCGAGCGGGTGACCGCGGTCCGGCGGTAGACCAGCCCCCCCGGCCCCGCCGCCGTCCCCCGGATGGAGTAGCAAAGGGCGCTGCGGGGCCCCCTCCCCCGCCATCGTCGTAAGTGCAGGACGCGACGCTCGTACGCCATGAGGGGATGGCTCCACCGTGACCGACACCGCAGGCAAGCCCGTCGGTCCCGGTTCCCGGGCGGGCGCCTTTGCCACCGGGGACGGGCTGATACGACGCCGGCGGCGGCGCCGGCTGCGGTACTCCGCGCTGGGGGCGGCCGCGGTCCTCGTGGTGGCCGGTGGCGCCGGCTGGGCCGCCTACGCCAAGCTCAGCTCCAACATCACCGCCGACGAAGCCGCCGCCGCCGAACTCGCGCGGTACGAACGGGAGCGGCCCACCGCGCTGGTGCGGGGCGCGCTGAACCTGCTGCTGATCGGGTCCGACACCCGGGCCGGGGACGGCAACCGCAAGTACGGCAAGGACATCGTCGGCCAGCGGTCGGACACGACGATCCTGCTGCACCTGGCCGCCGACCGGGAGAGCGCCACCGCCGTCTCGATCCCCCGGGACCTGATGGTGGACGTCCCCTCCTGCCTCCAGGAGGACGGCAGGCGCAGCGACCCGGTGTTCGCGATGTTCAACCACGCTTTCCAGGTGGGGGGTTCGGCGTGCACGATCCGGACCGTCGAGAAGCTCACGGGCATCCGGATCGACCACCACATGGTCGTGGACTTCAGCGGGTTCAAGGAGATGGTGGACGCCGTCGACGGCGTCGAGGTGTGCCTGAAGGAGCCCGTGGACGACAAGGCGGCGAAACTGCGGCTGCCCGCGGGCAGGGTCACGCTGGACGGGGAGCAGGCGCTCGGGTACGTACGCGCCCGCAAGTCGCTCGGGAACGGCAGCGACACCGAACGGATGGGGCGGCAGCAGCGGTTCCTCGGCGCGCTCGTCAACAAGGTGCAGAGCACCGACGTCCTGCTGAACCCGGTGAAGCTGTATCCGCTGCTGGACGCGGCGACCTCCGCGCTGACCACCGACCCGGAACTGGCCAGTCTGCGCGGTTTGTACCAGTTGGTGCGTGGACTACGCGACATCCCCACCGAACGCGTGCGGTTCCTGACCGTCCCGAGGGAGTCGTACGTCTACGACGCCAACCGTGATCAACTCGTGGAGCCGGAGGCGGAGAAGCTGTTCGACCGGCTGCGGGCCGACCGGTCCGTGGTGGTGATCCCGGAGGATTCACAGAAAGTTCCCGGGGAGGACACAGGATCGGGCGGCCAGGACGGCCCCTCGCCCGCCCCGACGTTCCGCGGGTACACCGCCTCCGAACACACCTGTGAGTAAGGCGCGCACCACTTCGGCGAACTTCCGTTCAGAAAATGAGGGGGATTGCCCGGTTGTAGGCAGATGGAATTTGTCACCGGCGTCGCTCGACGCTGAACTGGGCGGATAGTGTGAGCGATCCGGTGCACCTGGCCACAAGGTCCGACCTGGGGTCGTGCACTGATTCACCGAGACCCGAGCGCCTTGGAGGGGGAAGGCGCCGCGTGGCCCCGACGGAGGATTCGGACAACCGTGGACGCGCAAGGCCGTGGGCGGGCGGACAACATCGATCCCGCAGACCAGTGGGTGCTCAATCCGAACACCGGCGAATACGAACTGCGACTGAGCCCTTCCGCAGCGCAGTCGCCGGTACCGGGACCGCGCAGACCGTCCCCCCGGGACGGCGGCGGCGCGGCGGACGGCCGTGCCCGGCGCACGGGCGGGGAGACCCGGCAAGCAGGCGGGGAGAGCCGGCAGACGCCCCGGGCTCGCGGCGCCGAGGTGCCGCAGCCGCGCTCGGCCCGGCGCAAGGGGGGCGGCGAACCGGAGGCGCCCCAGGGGCGGCGCGCCGCCCGGCGCCCGGTGAAGAAGAAGTCGAGGGCGAAGAAGGTGCTGCTGTGGACCGGCGGGTCCATGGCCTTCGTGCTGGTCGCCGTGACGGCCGCCGGCTACCTCTACATCAAGCACCTGAACGACAACATCACGTCCGTGTCCGACGACGGCGCCGGCACCGGCGGCTTCCGCAAGGACGAGGCGATCAACATCCTGCTGATCGGCACCGACAAGCGCACCGGCAAGGGCAACGAGGGCTACGGCGACGCGGGCAGCGTCGGCCACGCCGACACCACGATCCTGCTGCACCTCTCCAAGGACCGCTCCAACGCCACCGCGCTGAGCATCCCGCGCGACATGATCGTGGACGTCCCGGACTGCCCCACCCAGCAGGACGACGGCAGCGAGAAGGTCATCCCGGGCACGCAGGGCGTCCGCTTCAACACGAGCCTCGGGCAGGACGGCCGGACGCCGAGCTGCACCATGCGCACGGTGACCGAGCTGACCGGGATCAAGCCGGACGACTTCATGGTCGCCGACTTCAACGCGGTCAAGACGCTGACCGAGGCGGTCGACGGCGTCGATGTCTGCCTGGCCAAGGACATCGACGACCCGGACTCCCATCTGAAGCTGTCCAAGGGCACGCACAAGATCTCCGGCGAGCAGGCGCTGGCGTTCGTGCGCACCCGGCACTCCGTCGGTTTCGGCGGCGACCTCAGCCGCATCGGGCTCCAGCAGCAGTTCCTGGGCGCGCTGATGCGCAAGCTGAAGGGCAACGCCACGCTCACCAGCCCGACCAAGATGCTGAAGCTGGCGGAGGCCGGCACCAAGGCGCTGACCGTCGACGACAAGCTGGACAGCATCGGCAAGCTGAAGGACCTGGGGCTGGAGCTGGGCAAGCTCAACCCGAAGAACCTGACCTTCACGACGGTGCCGGTCAAGGACAACCCGGCCGACGGTGTCGTGCACAAGACGGTGATCGTCGACCCGGCTCTGGCCCCGCAGGTCTTCGAGGCCATCCAGGGCGACGTCTCCTTCACCGAGGTGAAGAAGAAGCAGAAGGCGCAGAAGAGCGCCCAGGCCGCCCGCCTCAAGGGCACCAAGGCGCCCGCCTCGGAGGTGCGGGTGCGCATCCTCAACGGCGGGGCCGCGGACGGCAGCGCCCAGGCGGAGCTGAGCTGGCTGCAGAACAACCAGGGCGTGACCAAGTCGGAGAACGTGGGCAACGCCCCGGACGAACTGACCAAGACCACGCTGGAGTACGCGCCCGACCAGGCGGCCCAGGCCCGCCGGCTGGCCGCGATCATGGGCCTGTCCGGGGCCGCGCTGAAACCGGGCAAGAGCGTGACCAACTCGCAGGGGCTGCCGGCGATGACGCTCACCCTGGGCAAGGACTTCAAGGGAGCGGGGATCTCCCTCACGCCGCCGACCAAGGCACCGGACGTCAACAAGTCGACGGCAGACAAGGTTCAGTGCGCCTCGTAGGTAACCCAAAGGGCCCGTCGTGCGTCTAACCGGACGCGGGGCGGGCCCGTTGCTTGGCGCGAGGGTGGGGAGGGCGGGAAGTTTGGCGCAGAGCGAGGTGCGCGGGGAGGCTCCGGCGGTCGAGGACACGATGTCCCTCAAGCCGAAGACTTCGGAAACACCGGCACGTTCCGGCCGGCGCGGCGGGGGACGACGGACAGGACGCGCGAAGAACGACCGGCGGCGGCGCAGACGGCGCGTGCTGCGCTGGTCGGCGATCGTGCTGGCGGTGGTGATACTCGGGACCGCGGGCGCCGGTTACCTGTACTACGTTCACCTCAACGGCAACATCCAGAAGGGCGCGCGGGCCAACGGCGACGACTCCAAGGCCCGCAGGACCGCGCCCAACGCGGCCGGCCAGACCCCGTTGAACATCCTGCTGATCGGCTCCGACAGCCGGAACTCCGCGGCGAACCTGAAGCTCGGCGGCAGCAGGGACCATGTCGGCGACCCGCCGCTCGCGGACGTGCAGATGCTCATCCACCTCTCGGCGGACCGTGAGAGCGCCTCCATGGTCAGCATCCCGCGGGACACCCGGGTGGACATCCCCAAGTGCACGGACCCCGAGACGGGCAAGGTCTACCCGCCGACGAACGACATCATCAACATCACCCTGGCCCGCGGCGGCGCCGGCTGCACGCTGCTCACCTGGGAGAACCTCACCGGGGTCTACATCGACCACTGGATGACGATCGACTTCGCGGGCGTGGTGCGGATGGCGGACGCCATCGGGGGTGTCGACGTCTGCGTGAAGCAGAACGTCTGGGACCACCCGACCCCGGACGTGCCCGGCGGGTCCGGACTGAAGATGAGGCACGGCACCCACAAGGTGAAGGGCGAGCAGGCCCTGCAATGGCTGCGCACCCGGCACGCCTGGGGCGACGACCTGATGCGGGCCCGCGCCCAGCACATGTACCTGAACTCGATGATCCGTACGCTGAAGAGTCAGAACGTGTTCACCGACACCGGCCGGCTGATGGACCTGGCCGAGGCGGCCACCAAGTCGCTGAAGGTGTCGGAGGAGATCGGCACCGTCAAGAAGCTCTACGACCTCGGCATGCAGATGAAGTCGGTGCCGTCGGACCGGATCACCTCGGTGACCATGCCCAACCTGAAGGACCCGGAGAACGGCAACCACGTCGTGCCGGACAAGCCCAACGCCGACAAGATGTGGCAGATGCTCCAGGACGACGTGGCGTTCGACAAGAACGGCGGCAAGTCGGAGCCGGGGAAGGCCGCGGGCAAGGACAAGCCGGCCAAGAAGCCCTCGCTCGACGCGGCCCGGCTCGGAGTGCTGGTGCAGAACGCCACCCGGACCTCCACCGAGGCCGCGGTCCAGCAGCGGGCGTCGGCGATCGGCCAGGTGCTCGTGCAGAAGGGCTACACCCGGGCGCAGGCCGACACCTCGGGGAGCCTGGCCGAGGACAAGACGGTCGTGCGCTACCCGAGCGCGGACCTGGAGGGCGACGCCCAGGCCGTGGCCAAGGCGCTGGGGATCCCGGTGAGTTCGGTGCAGAAGTCCACCGCGGTGTCCGGGGTCACGGTCGTCGTCGGCGCCGACTGGCGCACCGGCGCGTCGTACCCGAAGCAGTCCAAGCCGAAGGCCGGCGACCTGCCCGCCAACTCCGACGCCGTCAACGGCTCGGACACGACGAAGTGCATGGACGTGTACAGCGTCTACCAGTGGTAGCCCGGTGAACGCGACGAGGGGCCCCTCCCGACGGGAGGGGCCCCTCGTGCGTGGTGCTCTCGTGCTTAGCTCTCGCGCGTGGCTCGGACGGCGTCGAGGACCGCGGGCCGCCGGGAGGCGATGACCTTCTTCGCCAGCGACTTCGGGCTGGTCAGGAAGCCCCAGCCCCAGGAGAGGTGCATGGTGGCGAGGGCCACCGGGATCTGCAGCCGGGCCTTCAGGGGCAGCCCCTTGCCGGCCGGGACGGAGCCCGCGACGATCGCGGCCAGGTAGCCGCCCGGGATCACGAGGCCCCACGGGGTCAGCGCCGCACCGACGATCAGGCCCGCCGCTATCGCGCACACCGCCGTCGGCGGGGCCAGGTAGCGCAGGTTGATGGAGCCGGAGTGGTAGCGGGCGACGACGTGCCGCCAGCGGCCGTAGTCCTTGTACTGCTTGGCCAGCGCGCGCACGGACGGCCGCGGCCGGTACGACACCTTCAGCTCGGGCGAGAACCAGATCGCGCCGCCCGCCTCGCGGATGCGGAAGTTCAGCTCCCAGTCCTGGGCGCGGATGAACTCCTCGTTGTAGCCGCCCTGCTGCTCCAGCGCCTCGCGCCGGAAGACGCCGAGGTAGACGGTGTCGGCGGGGCCGGCCTGGCCGCCGGTGTGGAAGGCCGCGTTGCCGACGCCGATCTTCGAGGTCATGGCCGCGGCGACCGCGTGCTCCCAGTCGTTCTCGCCCTCGGCGTGCATGATGCCGCCGACGTTCTGCGCGCCGGTCTCCTCCAGGAGGCGGACCGCGGTCGTGATGTAGTTCGGCGAGAGCATGCCGTGGCCGTCGACGCGGACCACGATCGGATGCCGGGAGGCCTTGATCGCCGCGTTCAGCGCGGCGGGGGTGCGGCCGGTCGGGTTGGGGACGGTGTGCACGCGCGGGTCTTCACGAACCAGCTCGGCGGCGATCTCGTCCGTGCGGTCCGTGGACGGACCGAGGGCGATCACGACCTCCATCTCGCCGGCGTACTCCTGCGCGAGGATCGCTTGGACGGCACCGCGCAGATGCCGCTCCTCGTTGAGGACAGGCATGATCACGGACACTGCGGGGAGCCGCACGTCGGACTTGGCGTTCATAGGGGCCTCACGTTACCGCGAACGGGGGACACGGGTGCGCGCCGCCGGGCCTGCGGCGCGGGCTGGAGATCGTATCGGCCTACTGTGCTCCCGGATCCCGCGTACGGCCTCGTCCGGAGGTGTATCCCTTGTCCAGCCCGCCCCGGTCCCCGGCGCCCGCGCAGCGCCGCCCGCAGCCGCCCCGCCGTGTACCGCGCCCAGCCGGGCGGCCCGTGCGGCCCGTGCGGTCCGTCCGGCCGCCACGGCGACCACGCTGGGCCATGCGGGCGCTCACCACGCTGTCGGTCGTGGTGCTCGCCTCCGCCGGGATCGGGCACGCGGTCGTCAGCAGCCTGGACGCGGGCATCGCCCGGATCGACGCCTTCAAGGACATGAAGAACCGGCCCCAGGCCGGCCACGGCATGAACGTCCTGCTGGTCGGCACGGACGGCCGGGACAAGGTCAGCGAGCAGGACCGGCGCACCTACCGGCTGGGCGGGCAGCCCTGCCACTGCACCGACACCATGATGATCGTGCACATCTCGGAGGACCGGGAGCGGGCCACCGTGGTGAGCCTGCCGCGCGACTCCTACGCCGAGATGCCCTCGCACGTCGACCAGAACTCGGGGCAGCGGCACGGACCGCACCCGGTCAAGCTCAACGCGGCCTATGCCGAGGGCGGCCCCCAGCTGACCATCCGCACGGTGGAGAACATGACCCATGTGAAGATCGACCACTATCTGGAGGTCGACTTCACAAGCTTCATGAAGACCGTGGACGTACTCGGCGGGGTCGAGGTCTGCACGCCGGCGCCGCTGAAGGACCGGTACACCGGGCTGGACCTCGCGGCCGGCACGCACACCCTCCAGGGCGGGCAGGCGCTTCAGTACGTGCGCGCCCGGCACGTCGACGGAGCCAGCGACCTCGGCCGGATGAAGCGGCAGCAGGGGTTCCTGGCCGCGCTGATCGAGAAGGCGACCTCCTCCGGGGTGCTGCTGAACCCGATGCGGTTCCGGGACGTGACCCGGGCGGTGCTCGGCTCGGTCCGCGCCGACGCCGGGTTCGGCACCGACGAGCTGCTCGACCTCGGGCGCGCGATGCGGAGCTTCTCACCGTCCGCCTCCGAGTTCACCACCGTGCCCATCGGGCAGATGAACTACCAGGTCAAGGGCATCGGCTCGACCCTGAGGTGGGACCAGGCGAAGGCGGACCGGCTGTTCGGGGCGCTGCGTGACGACAAGGCGCTCACCGCGGACCGCCCGCGCCGGGGCCGGGGCGCGGCTCCGGTGCCGGTGGAGGTGGCCCCGGACACCATCCGGGTCCAGGTGGCGAACGGCACCGGTACGGCCGGGCTGGCCAAGCGGATCGACGCGGCGCTCGCGGCGACCGGCTTCGCCACCACCCGCCGGCCGGTGACCGCCCCCGCCCACGTGCCGCACACGGTGATCTCCTACGACCCCCGCTGGGACCGTTCCGCCCACTCCCTGGCGGCGGCCCTGCCGGGCAGCGAGCTGCGCCCGGCACCGGGCCAGGGACCGCTGCTGAAGGTGACGGCCGGTGCCGACTTCAAGAGCGTGCGCAAGGTGCGCTTCGACGACCCGGCCCAGCCGCAGCAGAGCGTGGTGCGCGGCAACGAGGTCACGTGCTGAGCGCTCCCCGGTGGGTGCCGCGGCACGAGGGCGGCATCGTCCGCGGCGGCGGTGAGGCGATCCGCTGAGCGCTCCGCCGTGAGGGCCGCGGCGGGCCGTCGCCTCTGCGGCGCCGTCGTGGCCGACCGCGTCCCACCGCGAGGCCCCGCCTCGACGGGCCCCGCGCGCCTTCCCTAGGGGCGCTCAGTCCTCGAAGCCCTCGGCCGCCCTCTTCTCGCGCAGCTCGCGGATCGCCCGGCGGCGGGCCAGACGGTGGGTGCGGCGGATCTGCGCCTCCTGGCAGCGGCGGCGGTCGCGGTCGGTCTCGGGTATCACCGGCGGTACCCGGCGCGGCTTGCCGTCGGCGTCCACGGCCGCGAAGACCAGGTAGGCCGAGCCGACCTGGGTGGGCGGGGTCGACTCGTTCCAGCGCTCGGCGAGGACCCGCACGCCGACCTCCATGGAGGTCCGGCCGGTCCAGTTCACCTGCGCCTTGACGTGAACCAGGTCACCCACGCGGACCGGCTCCAGGAACGCCATCTCGTCCATGGACGCGGTGACGGCGGGTCCTCCGGAGTGCCGGCCGGCCACGGCGCCCGCCGCGTCGTCGACGAGCTTCATGATCACACCGCCGTGCACCGTCCCCAGGAGGTTGGTGTCGTTGTGGGTCATGATGTGGCTGAGGGTGGTGCGCGAGGCGGACGTGGGCTTGCCCGAGATGTCCGGTTCCACTTCCGTGGCCTGGTCTGTCATGCCCTCCACCTTATGCCGACGGCTCATTCGCGGAATTTGTGTCGTCTTCGCAACAGCACCGACCTGATTTTCCGACAGCCCTTGTGGAGCACACTGCGCCGCCCTGCACACTGGGGCGCATGAATGACTGGCCCGAGGGATGGTCCGACAACAACCGCGGCCCGCGCTACGGACGCGGCAGTGCCGGCGCACAGCCGGAGGGGGCCCGCGTGATGCGTCAGGTGCAGCGCGGCCCGGCGGTACCGCCCGGACCGCGCTCGGCGTACGGCGACCCCGGCCCGGCGGCGCCGCCGTACGGGGCCGGCGTGCCGCAGCAGCCGTCGTACGTCGACGGCCAGGGGCACGGGGACGGATACGACGACTACGACAGCGGCTACAACACCGGCCAGGTCTACGGCAGCCCCGGCGGCCGGGGGCCGGGCGACCCGGCGGGCGTGCCCGGCCGCGCACCGCGCCCCGCGCCGAACTGGCGGCGCCGCATCAAGTGGACGGCGATCACGCTGGCGACCGTGCTGGTCGTCACGTCGGTCGCGACCTACTTCTGGGCCGACTCCAAGCTGCGCCGCGAGGTGGACCTGTCCAAGGTCATCGACCGGCCGGAGGCGGGCGACGGCACGAACTACCTGATCGTCGGCTCGGACAGCCGTGAGGGCATGTCCAAGGAGGACGAGAAGAAGCTGCACACCGGTGGCGCCGAGGGCAAGCGCACGGACTCGATGATGATCCTGCACGTCGGTGACAGCGGCGACACGCTGATCTCGCTGCCGCGCGACTCGGACGTGGTGGTCCCGTCGTACCAGGGGTCGACGTCCGGGAAGGTCTACCCCGCGCAGGGCCGGCACGCGAAGCTGAACGCGACCTACGCCGAGGACGGGCCGACGCTGCTGGTCCGCGCGATCGAGTCCAACACCGGCCTGCACATCGACCACTACGTGGAGATCGGCTTCCAGGGCTTCGCGAACATCGTGGACGCGGTCGGCGGTGTCGAGATCGACATAGACAAGGGCTTCAAGGACAAGTGGTCGGGCGCCGACTTCAAGTCCGGCAAGCAGACCCTGGACGGCCAGCAGGCCCTCGCCTTCGTCCGCACCCGGCACGCGTTCGCCGCGTCCGACCTCCAGCGCACCAAGAACCAGCAGAAGTTCCTGGCCGCCCTGGCCCACCAGGTGGCGACGCCGTCGACGATCCTGAACCCGTTCAAGTTCTACCCGGTCATGGGCGCGGGCCTGGACTCGCTGATCGTCGACAAGGACATGTCGCTGTGGGACCTGGCCTCGATGTTCTGGGCGATGAAGGGCGTCAACAGCGGTGACGGCACCTCGATGAACATGCCGATCTCCGGCTCCACCGGCGGCAACCTCGTCTGGGACAAGGCGAAGGTGAAGACCCTGGTGGACCAGCTGAACAACGACGAGAAGGTGACGGTCTCCGGCAACTGACCGGCCGTCGCGGCAGGAGCAAGGGCACCCGCGCGGGTGCCCTTGTCCGTTCTCGGCAGGGACGGCCTCACATGCCGGCGCCCGCCATCGCCCGGCACGTGTCCGCGCAGCGGCGACACGCCTCCGCGCAGCGCATCATCTGCTGGTCGTCCGGCATGGACATACACGCCTCGGCGCACATGTCGCACACCTTGGCGCAGAGCGCGCACATCTCGGCGGACATGGGCGAGCGGCGCATCATCATGTCAGCGCACATGCGGGTGGTCTCGGAGCAGTCCATCAGCGCGCGCATGATCTGCATCTGCTGCTGGCCGCCCTTCTGCATGCAGGAGCTCATGGTCTCCTCGCACATGCTGTGGCAGCTCATGCAGGCCTCGATGCAGTCCTGCATCTGCTGGGTGAGGGCGGGCATCATCTGCGACTGGGTCATGGCTCCTCCTCGGAGGCGGGGACCCGGGGCGGGCCCCGTGTGCTTCCGTCCTACGTCCCAGCGCCCGCCCCCGCATGTGACCGACCGGTCGGCAGGTGCCCCGGGACAACGGAAAGGCGCCCCGAAGGGCGCCTTTCACCAGGGGCGGGAAACCGCGCGCCGTTACGGCAGGTTGCGGGCCATCACGATCCGCTGGACCTGGTTCGTGCCTTCGTAGATCTGGGTGATCTTGGCGTCGCGCATCATGCGCTCCACCGGGTAGTCGCGGGTGTAGCCGTAGCCGCCGAGGAGCTGGACGGCGTCGGTGGTGACCTCCATCGCGACGTCCGAGGCGAAGCACTTGGCGGCGGCACCCAGGTAGGTGAGGTCGGCGTCGCCGCGCTCGGAGGCGGCGGCGGCCTGGTAGGTGAGGGCGCGGGCCGCCGAGATCTTCATGGACATGTCCGCGAGCATGAACTGGATGCCCTGGAAGTCGGCGATCGCCTTGCCGAACTGCTTGCGCTCCTGGACGTAGCCCTTGGCGTAGTCGAGGGCGCCCTGGGCGACGCCGAGCGCCTGGGCGGCGATGGTGATGCGGGTGTGGTCGAGGGTCTTCATCGCCGTGGCGAAGCCGGTGCCCTCCTCGCCGATCATGCGGTCGGCGGGGATGCGGACGTTGTCGAAGTAGACCTCGCGGGTCGGGGAGCCCTTGATGCCGAGCTTCTTCTCCGGGGCGCCGAAGGAGACACCCGGGTCGGACTTCTCGACGACGAAGGCGGAGATGCCCTTGGAGCGCTTCGAGGGGTCGGTGACGGCCATCACCGTGTAGTACTCGGAGACGCCGGCGTTGGTGATCCAGCGCTTCACGCCGTTGAGGATCCAGTGGTCGCCGTCGCGGACGGCCTTGGTCTTCATGCCGGCCGCGTCCGAGCCCGCCTCGGGCTCGGAGAGGCAGTAGGAGAACATCCCGTCGCCCTTCGCCAGCGGGCCCAGGTACTTCTTCTTCAGCTCCTCGGAGCCGGAGAGGATCACCGGGAGCGAGCCGAGCTTGTTCACCGCGGGGATGAGGGAGGAGGAGACGCAGGCGCGGGCCACCTCCTCGATCACGATGACCGTGGCGAGCGCGTCGGCGCCGGCGCCGCCGTACTCCTCGGGGACGTGCACGGCGTGCAGGTCGTTGGCGACGAGGGCGTCGTGGGCCTCCTGCGGGAAGCGGGCCTCCTCGTCCACCGCCGCGGCGTACGGCGCGATCTTCGCCTCGACCAGGGAGCGAACGGCGTCCCGGAGCATGTCGTGCTCCTCGGACGGGCGGTACAGGTCGAAGTCAGCCGATCCGGCCACGGTCTCTCACGCTCCAAAGACGCAGTGATACTGACGCTAATTACCGTTAAGTAACTCAAATTTTAAAGGGCTTCCTGCGGGACGCCTACGTGAGGTACGCGACAGCCGGAAATTGCCCGGTGGGCGGCCCGACTATGCTCGGCTCCGCATCACCGACGTACCCGATCTGGAGCACCCATGAGCCTGAAGATCACCGTGATCGGCACCGGCTACCTCGGCGCCACGCACGCCGCGGCCATGGCCGAGCTGGGCTTCGAGGTGCTGGGCCTGGATGTCGTGCCCGAGAAGATCGCCATGCTGGAGCGCGGCGAGACCCCGATGTACGAGCCGGGCCTGGAAGAGCTGCTGCGCAGGCACGTGGCCGGGATCGAGGGGGCCACCGGGCGGCTGCGGTTCACCACGGACTGGGCCGAGGTCGGCGCCTTCGGCGATGTGCACTTCGTGTGCGTGAACACGCCGCAGAAGCACGGCGAGTACGCCTGTGACATGTCGTACGTCGACGCCGCCGTCGCCTCTCTCGCCCCGCATCTGCACGGTCCGGCCCTGGTGGTCGGCAAGTCGACCGTGCCGGTGGGCTCCGCCGACCGGCTGGCTGCCTACCTCGCCGAGCACGCGCCGGCGGGCGCCGACGCCGAGCTGGCCTGGAACCCGGAGTTCCTGCGTGAGGGCTTCGCCGTGCAGGACACCCTGCACCCGGACCGGATCGTGGTCGGCGTGCGCAGCGAGCGGGCGGAGAAGCTGCTGCGCGAGGTGTACGCGACGCCGACGGAGGAGGGCACCCCGTTCGTCGTCACCGACTTCCCGACGGCCGAGCTGGTGAAGACGGCCGCGAACTCCTTCCTCGCGACGAAGATCTCCTTCATCAACGCGATGGCGGAGGTGTGCGAGGCCGCCGGCGGTGACGTGGCGAAGCTCGCGGAGGCCATCGGGTACGACGACCGGATCGGCCGCAAGTTCCTGCGCGCCGGGATCGGCTTCGGCGGCGGCTGCCTGCCCAAGGACATCCGGGCGTTCATGGCCCGCGCGGGCGAGCTGGGCGCCGACCAGGCGCTGACCTTCCTGCGCGAGATCGACTCCATCAACATGCGCCGGCGCGGCCAGATGGTGGAGATGACCCGTGAGGCGCTCGGCGGCGGATCGTTCCTCGGCAAGCGGGTGGCGGTGCTCGGCGCCACCTTCAAGCCGGATTCGGACGACGTCCGTGACTCGCCCGCGCTGAACGTGGCCGGTCAGATCCACCTTCAGGGCGGCCAGGTGACGGTGTACGACCCGAAGGGCATGGACAACGCCCGCAAGGTCTTCCCGACGCTGGGCTACGCCGACTCCGCACAGGCGGCCGTCCGGGGCGCCGATGTCGTGCTGCACCTGACCGAGTGGCAGGAGTTCCGCGAGCTGGACCCGGCGGCGCTCGGCGAGGCGGCGGCGGCCCGGCTGCTGCTGGACGGGCGCAACGCCCTCGACCCGGAACTGTGGCGGCGGGCCGGCTGGACGTACCGGGCGATGGGCCGGCCGACCGCGTAACGGCACGGGAAACAGGTGACGCCGGTTCGGCCGAGGCTCAGTCGGCCGAACCGGCGTCTGTCCGCATTCTGCACCACGGGGCACATACGTGGCCGATGAAGGTCGCGTGGTTCACCGCTCCCTCGCCCGGTACCGGCGCATCTTCGCGCGGGCCCCGCACACCTGCATCGAGCACCAGCGCCCGCGGCCGGCCGGGCTGCGGTCGTAGTAGGCCCAGTGGCAGGTGTCGGCCTCGCACGCCTTGAGTCTGGTCCAGGTGCCGGCGACGAGCGCCTCGGCGACCGCGGCGGCGACCTGGGAGAGCAGTGCGCCCGCGTCGGCGGCGGTGAGGCGGGCCGAGCCGTCGTGGTCGTCGACGGCGACGTACAGCGGTGCCCGCGCCAGCAGTGTGCCCAGCGGGGTCACCGTGCGGTGCGGCGGGTGGCCGGCGTGGGCGAGCAGTGCGGCCCGCAGCGACTCGCGCAGTTCCCGGGCCTCGGCGAGCCCCGCCTCCGTGATCCCGAGGCGGCCGCGGCCCTCCGGGGTGTCCAGCGAGTCGGCGCCCGTCTCGATGTCCAGCGTGTTCACCAGCGACTCGACCAGGGCCAGGCCGCCGGGAGCGGCCGATCTCTCGCTCATGCTTGCGACGTTACCTCTTGTGCGGGAGTATGCAGTAACCGTTACCGGTAACCCATTCCTATGGGTAACACCTGGAGGTAGTCATGGCTCTCGCCAAGCTCGGTGTCGTGGTGCTCGACTGTCCCGACCCCCGTGCGCTGGCCGGCTTCTACGCCGCGGTGCTGGGCGGCACGGTGGAGGGGGACGGGGACTGGGTGGACCTGAAGGTGCCCGGCGGGCAGGCGCTGGCCTTCCAGCAGGCGTCCGGGTTCGTGCCGCCGGAGTGGCCCGCGGCGGACCGCTCCCAGCAGTTCCACCTGGACCTGACCGTGGAGGACCTGGACGCGGCCGAGAAGGGGGTGCTGGAGCTGGGCGCCCGGCCGCTGGACGCGGAGGACCGGTCCCGGACCTTCCGTGTCTACGCCGATCCCGCTGGGCACCCGTTCTGTCTCTGCGCCTGCTGAACAGAACAGGAGAACCCACCATGGCGTCCGTGGCCCGATTCCGTTCCGTCGTGCTCGACTGTCCCGACCCGCACACCCTGGCCGCCTTCTACGCGGCGGTGGCCGGGGGCGTTCCGCGGGCCGAGGACGACGACTGGGTCGTCCTTCAGGTCCCGGACGGGCCGCGGCTGGCCTTCCAGCGGGCCGAGGGGCACACCCCGCCGGAGTGGCCGCGCGCGGACCGCAACGGCCAGCAGTTCCATCTCGACTTCGACGCCGGCTCCACCTGGGCGGACGTCGACGCGGCGCACGAACGGGTGCTCGCGCTCGGCGCCCGCCCGCTGGACCTGGAGGACCGCGAGAAGAAGGACTTCCAGGTGTACGCCGACCCGGCCGGACACCCCTTCTGCCTGTGCCGGATCGAACGGTGACGGTGCCACGAGGGGCGTCCAGGCCACCGGTCCATGTGCACGCCGACCCAGCCGGACACCCCTTGACGCCTGTGCCGGATCGAACGGTGACCGTGCCGCGAAGGGCGTCCAGGCCACCGGTCCATGTGCACGCCGACCCGGCCGCGCACCCCTTTCCGCCTGTGCCGGATCGAGCGTGACCGTGCCTCAGGGGGTGCCGAGGTCGCCGATCCGTGCGGTCGAGGCGTCCCGGCGGTGCTGTGCGGCCCGGGCCGTGAAGTCCGCGCTGCGCAGCACCCGCTGCACGTTGCCCCAGGTCAGCAGGGCCAGCTCGGCCTCGGACCAGCCGCGCCGCAGCAGCTCGGCGATCAGGTGCGGATAGCGGGAGGCGTCGGCGAGGTCGCGGGGGTGGACGACCCCGGAGTCGTAGGTGCCGGACAGGCCGACGCACTCGGGGCCGGCCACGTCGCGGACGTGGTCGAGGTGGTCGGCGACGTCCGGGACGGTCGGACCGGTCTGCTCGGCGGTCAGCGGCACCATGCACAGGCCCTTGGCCGCGCCGAGGGCGACGAGCAGCTCGTCGGGCAGGTTGGCTGGGTGGGGGCGCAGGGCGCGGGCGGCGGACCGGGTGCACAGCACCGGGGTCTTGGACAGGGCGAGGGTCCGCTCGGCGGTGGCCGGTGAGGCGCCGGTGACGTCGGCGAGCACACCGAGCCGGTTCATCTCGCGCACGACCTCCTCCCCGAACCGGGTCAGCCCCGACGCCCCGGCCCAGGCGGTGCCCGCGAGGGTGAGGACGCGCAGGCCGAGGTCCCGCAGGATGCGCAGGATGCCGAGGGAGTCCTCCACCGCGGCCCCGGGCGCGGGTCCCAGCACGACGGCGACCCGGCCGCAGTTGCGGGCGTCGATGATCTGACCGGCGGTGCGCACCAGCCGCAGCCCCTCGGGGTGGGCCTCGACGACCGTGCGCACCAGGTCCAGCTGCTCCAGGGCCGCCGACACCGCGCGCCCGCCGCCCGGCCCCTCGGGCAGGTGCAGCGACCAGAACAGCGCGCCCACATGCCCCTCGCGCATCCGGGGCACGTCCGTGTCGACGGCGGCCTCGCCCAGCTGAAGGTCGTACCAGGGCAGATGGCGCAGGGCCCAGGGCAGGCCGCTGTAGCCGTCGGCGACCGGGTGCTCGGCGAGCAGGGCGTGCGCCTGCGCCAGCAGTTCCGCGGCCGGCTGTTCCGGATGGGGCGCCGCGCCGTCGAGCGACACCGGTACGGGGGGCGGCGCGTCCGGCAGGATGTCGTCCTCGCCGACCTCGGTCGTGGTGGGGATGTCGTCCTGAAGGTCGGCCATGGCAGGGCTCCGTACGTCGTCCTGGGCTACGTCGGTCGTGAGCTGCGGCGTGCTGCGGCTGGCGTACCGACACGGTCGCACGGAGCGGACGGAACCTTCCTGGTGAGTGGGGCGTTCGGGGGTACGCCGGTCAGCTCTCGCGGGCGGTGCGGATCACGTCGTCCAGCGTCTCCCGGGAGCGGGCCAGGTCGGCGATCAGGCGGTCGATACGGTCGCGTTCGGCGGTGAGGTCGGCCACCAGCTTCGGGGTGGCGACCGCCGAGGGGCCGCCGTCCCGGTCGCGCATGCAGGGCAGCAGCTGGCGGATCTTCTCGCTGTGCAGTCCGGCCGCGTACAGCTCCTGGATGCGGATGACCCGGTCGACGGCCGCCTCGGGGTATTCGCGGTGTCCGCCGGGGGTGCGGTCGCTGGCCAGCAGCCCCTGGGTCTCGTAGTAGCGCAGGGAGCGCTCGCTGACGCCGGTGCGCCGGGCCAGTTCGCCGATCTTCATGCCGGGGCCTCCGCCCTGAGCAGGCTTGAATCTGACATCAGTGTCAAGTTCTACCGTGCGGGCATGACGCAGACAACGGACTTCCTGGCCCCGGCCCGGCTCGGCCGGCTCGCACTCCCCCACCACCTCGTGATGGCTCCGCTGACCCGCAACCGCGCGGAGGCCGACGGCACCCCGACGGACCTGATGGTCACCCACTACGCGCAGCGGGCCTCGGCCGGACTGATCATCGCGGAGGGGTCGACGCCGAACGCGGTCGGGCAGACGTACCCGGACATCACCGCGATCCACACCGACCGGCACGTGGCCGGGTGGCGGCGGGTCACCGACGCGGTCCGGGCGGCCGGCGGGCGGATGTTCCTCCAGCTCCAGCACGGCGGCCGGGTCGGCCACCCGGCGACCACCGGCCTGACCCCGGTCGCGCCCTCCCCGCTGGCGCTGCCGGAGACGATCTTCACGCCGGGCGGTCACCGGCCGGCCGCCGTCCCGCGCGAGATGACCGCCGACGACATCCGGACCACCGTCGCCGACTTCGCCGCGGCGGCCCGCCGGGCCGTCGAGGCGGGCTTCGAGGGCGTGGAGGTGCACTCGGCCAACGGGATGCTGCTGCACCAGTTCCTCGCGGACAACACCAACCGC
This sequence comes from Streptomyces musisoli, assembly GCF_016741855.1. GTDB lineage: Bacteria > Actinomycetota > Actinomycetes > Streptomycetales > Streptomycetaceae > Streptomyces > Streptomyces musisoli. The sequence goes on from NZ_JAERRH010000008.1 coordinate 50,624, forward strand.
CGCACGGACGCCTACGGCGGCTCCGTCGGCCGGCGGGTGCGGTTCGCGGGGGAGGTGACCGAGGCGGTGGCCGACGCGATCGGCGCCGAGCGGGTGGGTATCCGGATCTCCCCCGGCTCCACCGTCAACGGCGTCCTGGAGGAGGACACCGAGGGCCTCTACGCCGCGCTTCTGGACCGCCTGAAGGGCCTGGACCTCGCCTATCTGCACCTGGTGCGCTCCGCACCGGAGGCCGGCTGGTACCGGCGGATCCGCGCCGACTGGCCCGGCGTGCTGATCGGCAACCCGGAGCTGACCGACCTCACCACCGGGGCCGTCGCCGGGGCCGCCCGGGAGATGCTGGCGGCCGGCGCCGACCTGGTCGCGCTCGGCCGGCCGTTCCTCGCCAACCCGGACCTGGTGGAGCGGCTGCGGCGCGGCGCCCCGCTCAACCCGGTCCGGGACCGGTACTTCATGTACGTGGGCGGGGCCGCCGGCTACAACGACTACCCCGCCCTGGACCGTCAGCCGGCCGTGCCGTCCAGCGACTCGACGGTGGCGAGGGACGGGGAGCGTGTGGCTTGAAGGTCCCGGGCCACGTCCTCCGCCGCGCCCAGCACCCGCACCGCGTTCTGCCAGGTCAGCTTGGCCAGGTCGGCCTTGGACCAGCCGCGGTCCAGCAGCTCGGCGAGCAGGTTCGGGTAACCGGAGACGTCGTCCAGGCCGTCCGGGGTGAACGCGGTGCCGTCGTAGTCGCCGCCTATGCCCAGGTGGTCGATGCCGGCCGCCTCGCGCATGTGGTCCAGGTGGTCGGCCACCGTCGACACCGTGGCGACCGGGCGCGGGGTACGTTCCTCGAAGGCCCGGTGGATCTTCATGGCCTCGGGGCTGGTGTCCAGGTGGTGCAGGCCGTGGGCGCGCATGTTCTCGTCGGCCGCGGCCGTCCACTCCACCGCCGCCTGGAGCACGAACTTCGGTACGAAGGTCACCATGGCCACGCCGCCGTTGGCGGGCAGCCGCTCCAGCACGTCGTCGGGGATGTTGCGCGGGTGGTCGCACACCGCCCGGGCGGAGGAGTGGGAGAAGATCACCGGGGCGGAGGCGGCGTCCAGCGCGTCCCGCATCGTCGTCGCCGCCACGTGCGAGAGGTCGACGAGCATGCCGAGGCGGTTCATCTCCCGGACGACCTCGCGGCCGAAGGCGGACAGGCCGCCCACGTTCGGCTCGTCGGTCGCGGAGTCGGCCCAGTCCACGTTGGAGTTGTGGGTGAGCGTCATGTAGCGCACGCCGAGCGCGTACAGGCCGCGCAGGGTGCCCAGCGAGTTGGCGATGGAGTGGCCGCCCTCGGCCCCCATCAGCGAGGCGATACGGCCGTCCCGGCGCGCCGCCTCCATGTCCGCGGCGGTCAGCGCGGGCGCCAGCTGTGCCGGGTAGCGGGCCAGCAGCCGGCGGACGCAGTCGATCTGCTCCAGCGTGGCCGCGACCGGCTCCGGCTGCTCGCTCGGCACGTACACCGACCAGTACTGGGCGCCGACCCCGCCCTCGCGCAGCCGGGGCAGGTCGGTGTGCAGGTGCTCGTGCTGGTCGCCGGCGATGTCCAGGGCGTCGAGGTCGTAGCCGGCGTGCTTGCGCAGTGCCCAGGGCAGGTCGTTGTGCCCGTCGACCACGGGGAACTCGCGCAGCAGCGCGCGTGCTTCGTCCAGCGCGGCCACGGCGGTCACTTCCCGAAGCCGAAGCCGCCGGCGCCCTCGACCTTGGCGCGCAGCCGCTTGCCCTTCTCGGTGGCCTGGTCGTTGAGGTCCTGCTGGAAGTCGCGCATCTTGTGCAGCAGTTCCTCGTCGTGCGCGGCGAGGATCCGGGCGGCGAGCAGACCGGCGTTGCGGGCACCGGCGACGGAGACCGTGGCGACGGGGACGCCGGCCGGCATCTGCACGATGGACATCAGCGAGTCCATGCCGTCGAGGTACTTCAGCGGCACGGGCACGCCGATGACCGGCAGCGGGGTGACGGAGGCGAGCATGCCGGGCAGGTGGGCGGCGCCGCCCGCGCCCGCGATGATCACCTTCAGGCCGCGGTCGGCCGCCTGCTCGCCGTACGCGATCATCTCGCGGGGCATGCGGTGCGCGGAGACGACGTCGACCTCGTAGGCGATCTCGAACTCGTCCAGGGCCTTGGCCGCGGCCTCCATGACGGGCCAGTCGGAGTCCGACCCCATGACGATGCCAACAACAGGGCTCATTCGGTGATCGTGCCTCTCAGGTATCCGGCTGCGTGACGTGCGCGCTCCAGCACGTCGTCCAGGTCGTCGCCGTAGGTGTTGACGTGTCCGACCTTGCGGCCGGGCTTCACGTCCTTGCCATACATGTGGATCTTGAGCTTGGGGTCGCGGGCCATGCAGTGCAAGTACGCGGAGTACATGTCCGGGTAGTCGCCGCCCAGGACGTTGACCATCACGGTCCACTTGGCGCGCGGGCGCGGGTCGCCCAGCGGCAGGTCGAGGACCGCGCGGACGTGGTTGGCGAACTGCGAGGTGATCGCGCCGTCCTGGGTCCAGTGGCCCGAGTTGTGCGGGCGCATCGCCAGTTCGTTGACGAGGACGCGGCCGTCGCGGGTCTGGAACAGCTCGACGGCGAGGTGTCCGACGACGCCCAGCTCCTTGGCGATGGTCAGGGCCATCCGCTCGGCGTGCAGGGCGAGGTCCTCGTCCAGGTCGGGCGCGGGGGCTATCACGGTGTCGCAGACGCCGCCCACCTGCTGCGACTCCACCACCGGGTAGGCGACGGCCTGGCCGTGCGGGGAGCGGACGACGTTGGCGGCGAGTTCGCGGACGTAGTCGACCTTCTCCTCGGCGAGGACCGGGACACCGGCCCGGAACGGGTCGGCGGCCTCCTCGACGCTCGCCACGACCCACACGCCCTTGCCGTCGTAGCCGCCGCGGACCGTCTTGAGGACGACCGGGAAGCCGTCCCCCTCGGCCGCGAACCGCGCGACGTCCTCTGGGTCGCTCACGATCCGGTGCCGGGGGCACGGGATGCCGATCGCGTCGAGTCTCGCGCGCATCACGCCCTTGTCCTGGGCGTGCACCAACGCGTCGGGTCCCGGACGCACGGGAATGCCGTCCGCCTCGAGGGCCCTGAGGTGCTCGGTGGGTACATGTTCGTGATCGAAGGTGATCACATCGCAACCGCGCGCGAACTCACGCAGCGTGTCGAGATCGCGATAGTCGCCGATGACGACATCGCTCACGACCTGCGCCGCGGAATCCTGAGGGGTGTCACTGAGAAGCTTGAACCTGATGCCCAACGGGATGCCCGCTTCGTGCGTCATACGCGCGAGCTGCCCCCCGCCGACCATGCCGACTACCGGGAACGTCACACCCCTAGCGTATCGGCCACACCGGGGCGTCCGGATCGCGTCCCTCTCACGATCTCTTACCCGGCACTTTCCCCCCTCTTTCCGACCTGTTTCCGGGCAGTGGCCAGGTCCACAGGCAGCGGCGCGCCCGCCCGGCTAGCATGGCGGGGTTGACGAAACCTACCGACGGGAGTTGCACAGCCATGGAACCTCGTTCCTCGGGGCTGCAACGGCTCGTACGCGAGGTGGTCAAGTTCGGCGCCGTCGGCGGCGCGGGCGTCCTGGTCAATCTCGGTGTGTTCAACCTGGTCCGGCACGTCTCGGACCTGCCGGTGGTGCGCGCCAGCATCATCGCGACGGTCGTGGCGATCGTCTTCAACTACGTCGGCTTCCGGTACTGGACGTACCGGGACCGCGACAAGGGCGGGCGCACCAAGGAACTCACGCTGTTCCTGCTGTTCAGCGCCGTGGGCCTGGTGATCGAGAACGGCGTGCTGTACCTGGCGACCTACGGTTTCGGCTGGGACAGCCCGCTCCAGAGCAACGTCTTCAAGTTCGTCGGCATCGGCGTCGCGACCCTGTTCCGGTTCTGGTCGTACCGCACCTGGGTGTTCCGTACGCTGCCGGCCCGGGAGACCGTGGCGAGCGCGGAATCGATTCTCAAGCAGGAGTCGGGGCGGCCGGCGCCGAGCCAGCGCGTGCCGTAGGGAAGCGGACCGCCGGGTCGTTCCGCGGTCGGTCGTCTGCGGCGGCGTCGTGGCCGGTCGCGCCGTTCCCCGCGCCCCCTTCGGGGCGCTGACCCGCACCCCCTTCGCGCCGTTCCCCGCGCTCCTTCGCGCCGTTTCCAGCGCCCCTTCGGAGGGCTGCCCCGCCCCCCGGCGGGCGCTCAGCGGACCGTCGGCCGGTCCTCGTCCGCCTTCCGGGCCGGGGGCGTGCGCGAGAGGAACAGGCCGAACACCGGGGGCTGTGCCTGGAGCAGCTCCAGGCGGCCGCCGTCGGCCTCCGCGAGGTCCCGGGCGACGGCCAGACCGATGCCCGTGGAGTTCCGTCCGCTGATCGTGCGCTCGAAGATCCGCGCGCCGAGGTCGGCCGGTACTCCCGGCCCCTCGTCGGTGACCTCGATCACGGCCTGGTTGCCGGTGACCCGGGTGCGCAGGGCGACGGTGCCGCCGCCGTGCATGAGCGAGTTCTCGATCAGGGCGGCCAGCACCTGGGCGACCGCGCCCGGCGTGCCCACCGCCGTCAGGTGCCGCTTGCCGGAGCTGACGATGGCCCGGCCGGAGCTGCGGTAGGCGGGCCGCCACTCGGCGAGCTGCTGCTGGATGACCTCGTCCAGCTCGAAGGAGACCGCGGAGCCGGTGCGCGGGTCGCGCGAGTTGGTCAGCAGCCGCTCCACCACGTCGGTCAGCCGCTCCACCTGCGTCAGCGCGATGGTGGCCTCCTCCTTCACCGTGTCCGGGTCGTCGGTGAGGGTGATCTCCTCCAGCCGCATGGACAGCGCGGTGAGCGGTGTGCGGAGCTGGTGGGAGGCGTCGGCCGCGAGGCGCCGCTCGGCGGTCAGCATGCGGCCGATCCGCTCGGCGGAGGAGTCCAGCACATCGGCGACCCGGTCCAGCTCGGGGACGCCGTACCGCTTGTGCCGCGGGCGGGGGTCGCCGGAGCCGAGGCGCTCGGCGGTCTCGGCCAGGTCGGTCAGCGGGGAGGCGAGCCGGTTGGCCTGCCGTACGGCGAGCAGCACCGCCGCCACCACGGCGAGCAGCGCGACCAGCCCGATGATCAGCAGGGTCCGGCCGACCTCGCGGGTCACGGCGGAGCGGGGCTCCTGCACGGTGACCGTCTCGCCCTCCTCGCCGTGCTGCGTGGAGTGGATGGTGTCGCCCTCGGGCTTGCTGCCGATCTCGATGGGCGCCCTGCCGGGCATGCTGATGACCGCGTACTGGTCCTTGCTGACGGGATTGCGGAGCACGTCCGCGTTCACGTTCTCCGCGGCGAGGATCCGGCTGTCCACGATGCTGGCCAGCCGGACCGCCTCGGACTCCACCCGCTCCTGGGCGCTGTTGCTGATCGTCCGTGTCTCGACGATCACCAGGGAGATCCCGAAGACGGCGATCACCACGAGGACGACGGCGAGGGTGGACTGGATGAGACGTCGGCGCATGCTCCGTTACCCGTGGTGATCGCTGAGGACCGGGCTCAGCTCTTCTCGAATCGGAAGCCGACCCCGCGCACCGTGGCGATGTACCGCGGGTTCGCCGCGTCGTCGCCGAGCTTCTTCCGCAGCCAGGAGATGTGCATGTCGAGGGTCTTGGTCGACGACCACCACGTGGTGTCCCAGACCTCACGCATCAGCTGGTCCCGGGTGACCACGCGGCCGGCGTCCCGCACCAGCACCCGGAGCAGGTCGAACTCCTTGGCGGTCAGCTGGAGTTCCTCGTCGCCCATCCAGGCCCGGTGGGACTCGACGTCGATCCGCACGCCGTGCGTGGCCGGCGGCTGCTGCGGCTCGGCGGCGCCGCGCCGCAGCAGCGCCCGTACCCGGGCGAGCAGTTCGGCGAGCCGGAAGGGCTTGGTGACGTAGTCGTCGGCGCCCGCGTCCAGACCGACGACGGTGTCCACCTCGTCGGCCCGCGCGGTCAGGATGAGGATCGGCACGGTGTGGCCGTCGGCGCGCAGCCGGCGGGCGACCTCCAGGCCGTCCATTCCGGGCAGGCCCAGGTCCAGCACGACCAGATCGACACCGCCCTGCATTCCGGCGTCGAGCGCGGCGGGGCCGTCCTCGCGCACCTCGACCTCGTAACCTTCGCGGCGCAGGGCGCGGGCCAGCGGCTCCGAGATGGACGCGTCGTCCTCGGCGAGCAGTACACGGGTCATGAGGTGATGGTAGACCGCCCGCGTGCGGTGCCGAGGTGTGATCGGTTCCGCGGATTCTTACCTTCGCGTCTCGCTGGTACGAACCATTGACCTGGGGATGCGATCGTAGAAGGGACCTTCGAACCCGGGCGTGCGGTTCCCGCGACACCTGTGATCCCGGTCTCAAGTCCTTCCATATCCGGCAGTGTCCTGCCGTATGGTGACCTGAACGCCTGTAGTACACACCGGGGACCTTTGGCGGGCATTGGACGCTGAAGGTCTCTTTTGCGTGCGGGCTGATCAAGATCAGCCTTGAAAGGAATGACCTCTGGCCGGGCTCCGGACGCGACGACGCGTCGTGGGGCGTGGATCCCGGTGGTCGCCGTCCGCCACTCCGTGATCCGGAGCGGACTCCCCCTGGGCGTGGGGGTGGACGTCCGACCTGCCGGTGCCGGCCGCACCCCCACCGGGCGCGCAACGCTCCAGCCGCGCGTCCCGACGAGCAAGGAACGACCATGGCGTCCAGCCTGACGAAGGACTCGGTCCGCCCGGGCACCCCCGGTTCCGAGAAGACCTTCTTCGGCCACCCCCGCGGACTGGCCACCCTCTTCATGACCGAGATGTGGGAGCGTTTCTCCTACTACGGCATGAGGGCTCTGCTCCCGCTGTACCTGGTGGCCCCGGGTGGCCTGCACCTGAGCGCGGGCACGGCCAGCGCGATCTACGCGGTGTACCTGTCTCTCGTGTACCTGCTCGCGCTGCCCGGCGGCTGGTTCGCCGACCGTGTACTCGGCCCCCGCAAGACGGTCGCCGTCTCGGGCATGATCATCATGCTGGGCCACCTGTGCCTGGCGCTGCCCGCCGCCGCGAGCTTCTACGTCGGCCTGGTTCTCGTCGCCATCGGTTCGGGTCTGCTGAAGGCCAACATCTCCACGATGGTCGGCCACCTCTACGACGGCCCGGAGGACCCGCGCCGCGACGGTGGCTTCACGCTCTTCTACATCGGCATCAACCTCGGTGCCTTCGTCGCCCCGCTGGTGATCGGCACCGTCGGTGAGAACGTCAACTGGCACCTGGGCTTCGCGCTGGCCGCGCTGGGCATGGCGCTGGGTCTGGTCCAGTACCTGCTGGGCGGCCGCCACCTGAACCCGAAGAGCAGCGAGGTCCCGACCCCGCTGTCGGCCGAGGAGAAGTCCGCCACGCTGCGCAAGGGCCTGATCTGGCTGGCCGTCGCCGTGGTCTTCTACGGCATCGTCGGTGGCACCGGTCACTTCACCCTGAACTGGGCGCTGATCCCGCTCACCCTCATCGGTCTGATCGTGCCGATCCTGGTCATCGCCCGCATCCGCCGGGACAAGGACCTGGACACCGCCGAGCGTTCGAAGGTGTCGGCGTACATCTGGTTCTTCGTCGCCGCCGCCGTCTTCTGGATGATCTACGACCAGGGTGGTTCGACCCTGTCGCTGTTCGCCGAGAAGAGCGCCAAGAACTCGGTCTTCGGCTGGGAGTTCCCGGTCTCCTGGTACCAGTCGGTCAACCCGGTCATGATCATGGCCCTGGCGCCGGTCTTCGCCTGGCTGTGGCTGTGGCTGAACCGGCGCGGCAAGGAGCCGAGCACGATCGTGAAGTTCTCCTCCGGCCTGGTGCTGGTCGGCGCGTCCTTCTTCGTCTTCCTCGCCCCGCTGTCGATCGCCGAGGGCGGTCACAAGGCCGCGGCGATGTGGCTGGTCGCGATCTACTTCGTGCAGACCGTCGGTGAGCTGACGCTGTCCCCGGTGGGTCTGTCCGTGACCACGAAGATGGCGCCGAAGAAGTACGCCTCCCAGATGATGGGCGTCTGGTTCCTCGCGGTGACCGCGGGCGACTCCGTCACCGCCCTGCTGTCGAACCCGGCCGTCGGGGGCGTCAACCTCGACAAGATGGGCTTCGTCGCCCTGGAGGCCGGGCTCGCCGTGGTCGCCGGTGTCGCGGTGTGGATGTACCGCAACAAGGTCAAGCAGATGATGGGCAACGTCAACTAGTCGACGGGACCCGGTCGGTAGAGGGCCTCCGCACCCCTGGGGTGCGGTGGCCCTCCGCGTTGTCCGGCACGGTCCTCGCCGGGTCCGGCACGGTCCTCCCCGGAGCCGGCACGGTCCTCACCCGGATCCGGCACGGTCCTCGCCCGGGTCCGGCACCGCCGGCCGGTGGTGTCGGGGCCGCTCGGCGTCGCGGCGGGAGAGGAGTCACCGGCGTATTCGGAGTCACGGCGGGACAGGAGTCACCGGCTTATTCGGCGTCGCGGCGGGACATGACTCACCGGCGTGTTCGGCGTCCCGGCAGGAACGTGAACACCGCGCCGCCCAGCAGGATGGCGGTGCCCGCCACCAGGCCCAGGGCCTTGAGCGCGCCGTGGTCGGACGCGCCGGTCTCGGCCAGGCCGCCGTCGTCGCCGGTCGCGGCCGCGCCCGCGGAGCCGCCCGACGCCGAGGAGCCGCCCGACGTCGAGGAGCCGCCCGACGTCGACGTACCGCCGGCCGCCCCGCCGGGCTGCCCGGTGGTGTCCAGGGTCAGCGAGACCTCGGTCTTCTTCGGCGTGCAGGTCGTGGTCGTCCCGAGCGCCTTGACCGTCAGCACGCCCGGCGACAACGTCGAGGAGCCGCTCGCCCCGGGCTTGTAGGTGCCGGTGAGGTCGGGGATCTCGATCGGGTCGCCGGCCTTGACGGGGCTCGCGTTGGTCGGCCCCTCCACATGCACGGTGCCCTTGTCGGCGCCGCCCAGCACCACCTCCATGGACGGCTTCACGGAGTCCTTCGGGATCTCGGCGGGGCTGTCCATGACCGACTTCTTGAACTGCACGGTGAGGGCGTAGCTCCCGCCGCTCTTCCTCGCGTTGATCTGCACCGGCGAGGTGGCGCTCTTGTCGCCGATCGGGGTCTTGCAGGCGTACGGGACCTGCACCTCCTTGCCGGTGAAGTCGGTCTGCCCGGTGCCGCCGGTCGCCGTCGGCGTGGCGGTGGCGGTGGCCGTGTGCGTGGGGGTGGCCGGCCCGGTGGGTGTCGCGGAGTGGGTGGGCGTCGCGCTGGACGTGCCGCCGCCGCCCGCCGTCACCTGGATCGTCGCCGCCTTCTGCACGGTCTCCTTGGGTGTGCACTTGGTGTCGGTCGACATCGCGTTCACGGTGTACGCGTCCGGGGTCAGTGTCACCTCGCCCGCGGCGGTCAGCTTCAGGGTGCCCTTCATGTCGGAGAGCACCATGGCGCCGCCCTTGGGGATCGCGGGGTTCTCCCTGGGGCCCCGCAGCGCGACGTCGGCGGTCTGCGCACCGGCGGCCTTCAGCACGCCGGACGGCTGGACGGAGTTCGCGGGCAGGTCGATGATGTCCGGGTTCTTGGACGCGGCCTGGACGAACTTCCACCCGATGTCCACCGTGTCGCCCACCTTCGCCGTGGCCGGCGCGGTGATCTCGACCTTCGTGGTGCCGTCGACGGGGTCGATGCCCGCGGGCGGCACGCAGTGGGTGGCGTACGACACCTCGGCCGCCTGGGCGGGGGCCACCGCCGGGCCCAGCAGGACGCACCCCGCACAGAGCACCAGCAGGGCGCCCGTGCTCCCGGCCGTTGTGCCTCTCCTTCGCATGCTCACGTGGGTCCCTTCGTGGTGGGAGTCGTAGGACTCGTCGGGCTGTCGTCGTGCGGTGCGGAGGACCGGCCGGCCGGGCCGTCCGGAGCGGAGTCCGGGGTGAACCACGGCAGGGTCGGAGTCGGGTCGGCCGGGCCGGCCGGCGGGGTCGGGGGCCCGGAGGTGCGGGAGCGCGGCAGGGGCAGGAGCGCGGCGGCCCGGGGCAGGCGCGACAGGGCGGCGGGCCGGGGCGGGCGCGACGGGGCGGCGGGCCGGGGCAGGCGTCGCCGGTGGCCGGCGCGGCCCGGACGGCGTGGCCGGACCCGGTTCACCACGCCCATGCCGATACGGAACAGCGCGGCCGGGACGACCAGGCAGAGCAGGATCCAGAACAGCGTCACACCCCATGGCCGGCCCACGCCCCACGGCTGCTCGGCGAGTACCCGGCCGGCGTACTTCAGCGTCACGGTGTAGTCGCCGTGCGCCCCGGCCGACAGCTCGACCGGCAGCCTGATCTGCGCCTTCTTGCCGGGCGCCAGGGTGCCGTGCCACTGCCGCTCGTCCCACTCGGGGGCGAAGACGCCGTGCGCGGTGCCGACCTGGAACACCGGGTTCTCGATCGCGCCGGTGCCGGTGTTGCCGACGGTGAAGACCAGGGTGCGGTCCGGCGGTGCCCCGAACCAGGTCAGCAGGCCGCCCGATCCGGTCAGTCGGGTGTCGGAGAGCACGGCCAGCCGGCCGGCGGAGCGTTCGGCGGGCAGCGGGGCCACGGGGTGTCCGGCGACCTCCAGAACGGTGTCCGCCTCGGCCCTGGCGCCGGTGACGGTGGCCACGTGGACCACGCAGGGGCAGGGCACGGGCGGTTCGGTGACCGGCAGTCGCCGGCTGAAGCGGCCGTCGCCGTCGGTGGTGACCGCCCGGCCGTCGCCGTTGGCGCATGAGTTGGTGCCGCCGATGACGCCCCGGTCCGGGGTGGCCCGCCCGCACACCAGCATCATCAGCAGCGTGCGGGGCCGCCAGCCGGTGCCGTTTACGGTGACCGAGCCGCCGGTGCCGGCCTGGGTCGCCGACAGTCTCACGGCGGGTCCGTCCGCCGCACCGGCCGGGCCGGCCGGTGCTGCCAGGGTCAGGGCCAGGGCCAGCAGCAGCGCGGCGACCGCCGGCAGCGCGATCCGCCTCACGACACCGCTCCCGTCGGCTCGGCCGCGGCGGGCGGGGGCGCGGTCGGCGTCCGGTGCCCGCGCCGCCGCCGGAGCAGTACGGCCGCACCGGCGGCCACCGCCGCCGAGCCGCCGGTCACCGCGCCCCACGGTACGAACGCGGCCGACGTGTCCGCCGTGTCGCGCGCCCCGCCCGCCGCGGTCACCGTCAGCCGTACCCGCACCTCGTCCAGCACCGGCCGGCCGGGCCACGGCTCGCTGAGCGTGCGCCGGGCGCCGGGCGGCAGCCGGACCGGCAGGGTGCGCGGAGCGCGGTCCAGGACCCGGCCGAAGACGCCGTCGGCGCGCACCGCGAGCCTCGGCACGAGGACGGTCGTACCGCGGTTGACCAGCTCGTACGTGATCCGGTCCGGGTGTACGGCGAGGTGCTCGACGGTCAGCGCGGCAAGCGCGGGGCCGCCGACGCGCAGCCGGACCGGCACGGTCGCGGTACGGCCGTGCGCGTCCCGCGCGACGATCGCGCCGGTACGGTCGCCGGGCCCGGCGTCCCGGGGCACCGTCACCGTGAAGGGCACCTCGGCGCGGGTGCGGGCCGGGATCCGCAGGCCGCTGCGGGCGAACACCGCCGGGACGCCGGAGCCGCGCAGCCGGACCGAGACCGGGGCGCGGCCCCGGTTGGTCACGGCCACCGTGTCCCGCAGGACCGCCCCCGCAGTGCCCTCGGCGTAGAACGCAGGACGCCCACCCCCCAACGGCGCAAGCCCCCACCCACCGGCCAACGCGCCAGCGGGCTGCGCGACGGCGGAGGGAGCGACGGCCAGCTGGGCGGCGGTCAGCAGGGTGACGAGCGCGAGGGGGGTGCGCGGGGTGCCGCTCGGAGTGCGTCGGGTGCCGGGGGTGCGGGGGGTGCGCGGCGGCGGGCCGAGGGCGCGTGCGGCGGGCGGCATGGGCGGCTCCAGCGGTGGTGGCCGGACGGTTCAGCGGGCGGCACCGGACAGGGGGCCGCTGGGCGGGCGGCGCCGGACAGGGGGCCGGTCAGCAGCGGTCGGTCAGCGGCGGTCGGTCAGTAGCAGGCCGCGCCCGGCGGTGGGCCGCTCGGCGGCGGCCGGCGGTCGACGGCGGGCGGGGTCGACGGCGGGCGGGGTCAGCGGCGGGCGGTCTGGCTTCGGCGGGTCAGCCACAGGGCGCCCGCCGCGCCGGCGAGGAGGACCGTGCCGCCGAGCGTGCCGAGGGCGACCGCGGAGTCCTCGGGGCCGGTCTGCGGGAGCTGCCCGCCGGTGGACGAGTCGCCGGAGCCGGCGGTGGAACCGGAACCGCCGGAACCGGAGCCGCCGCCGGAACCCGAACCGGAACCGCCGGAGCCGGAGGTGTCGCCGGTGGAACCGCCGGCCGCCGTCACGTCCAGGGTCAGGGACGCCTTGGGGCTGTTGGTCGGCGTGCAGGTCGTCGTCGTACCGAGCGCCTTGATGGTGAGCGTGCCCGCGGTGAAGGTCACCTTGCCGCTCTTCTTCGGCGTGTAGGTGCCGCTCAAGTCACTGATCTTGATGGGTGTGTTGGCGGGGATGGCAGTGGAGTTGGCGGGGCCGCTGACCGCGAGCGCGCCGCTGTCGGCGCCGCCCAGCCTGATGGTGGCGCTCGGGCTCATCGCCCCCTTGCCCAGTTCGACCGGGCTGGAGGAGACGCCCTTCTGCCAGGACATGGTGATCCGGTAGCCGCTGCCGCTCTTGACGCCCTTGATGTCGATCGGCGAGACGGCGCTCTTGACGCCGATGGGCGTCTGGCAGCGGTAGTTGACGTCGACGACGTCGGCGTGGGCAGCCGGTGCGGCCAGCAGCACCGCCGAGCCGGCCAGGGCCGCGGCGGACGCGAGCGCGGCGGTTCGTTTCGGGTACGACACGTTCGGTCCACCCCATTCATTCCTGACGGCGTATCAGATTCGGCCGTCAAGGTACGCCCGGGGTCGCGAGGAAGGAAGACGCGTCACACGCCGGAGTTGTGGCGGTCCGGCGTGCGTGACGGGGTGTCGGAGTGGAGACGGGGGCCCGGGGGCCGCCGGGGCGGTCAGGCGGGCGCGCCCAGCTCCGCCCACACCGTCTTGCCCGGTGCGCCAGTGACGCGGACCACGCCCCAGTCCAGGCACAGCCGCTGCACGATGAACATGCCGTGGCCGCCGGGACGCCCGGCGCGGTGCGGGTTGCGCGGGGCCGGCTGGCCGGTGCCCCGGTCGGACACCTCGATCCGGATCACCTTGTTGTCGCAGGCGAGCAGCAGTTCGTCGGGGCCCTCGGCGTGCAGGCAGGCGTTGGTGACCAGTTCGGAGACGACGAGCAGCACGTCCTCGGCGGCGGCCCGCTGATCAGCGGTGGCGGCCGGCAGCCAGCCCCACGCGTACAGCGCCTGCCGGCTGAAGTCGCGGGCGAGCGGGACCACCCCGCTCTCACCCTCCAGCCGGAGTGTGCGCACCTGCCGTCCTTGGGCCTGCGGTGCGCCCCCGGTCGGCACGGACGGCGCGGCTGCCCCCGTGGCTGCGCCGACGGCCGGCTCAGCCCCCTCGGACGCCCCGGAAGCGCCGCTGGGCTCCGGGCCGCGGTCGCCCGGCGAGTATGGCCGGGTGGTGCTCATCAGCGCTTCACCTCACCGATTCACCAGTTCATGATTCAAAAGTCCGGTCGACAGTCCGGCAGCAGTCCGGTCGAGGGCCGGGCGTCGTCCGCACCGGCCGGTCGTCACGGCGTCCGGCCGCCGGTCGGGCGCCGTCCGCCCGTCGGCCGGCCGGGATCCCGTACCCGTCCGCCGGACGCGCGTTCTGTCCAGGTCGTTCGTCCGTGCGCCCCGTCCGGGCCGCCCACCGGTCCCCCGCGGGATCCGGCGGCCGACGGCCGGCAGAACGCCTCCTGCCTTCTTCTGCCCTCTCCTGCCCGACCGATCCGGCTGAACACCCCCGTGTTCGGCGTCACACACACAACGCCGACGGGGTCCGGTGCGGGACCGGGCCGGGCGGGAGGGAGCGGCGGATCAGTCCGCACCGTCGGCCAGGGCCGCCTCCACGGAGTCGTGGACGGTGAAGACCGCCTCGGCCCCTGTGATCTCGAACACGCGGGCCACCACCGGCAGCATGCCGGCCAGGTGGACCCCGCCGCCGGCCGCGTCCGCCTTCAGACGGGCACCGAGGAGGACGTTCAGCCCCGTGGAGTCGCAGAACTCCAGGCGTGAGCAGTCCACTACGAGGCGCGAGAAGCCCTTGGCCAGAAGGTCGTCGAGGGGCTCGCGCAAAAGATCGGCGGTGTGGTGATCGAGCTCACCCGCCGGAGTCACAACGGCGCTGGAGCCCTCTTCCCGAACCTCCACCAGAAGCCGGCCCGACTGTGCGCTGCCGACCGTCCCGTGGTCCATGCCGTCTCTCTCCCGAGGTCGTGGCTGCTGATGCCCTCGAACATTACGCCTTCCATGCGCACTCCGACACCCGAACATCCGCACACAATCGGACATAGAGGCACAGAACGCACTTGCGACCCGCTCGGTGCAACGGGTAGGGCTAGTAAGGACACACATCCCGACACGCCGGCTTCGGAGGCGCCCGCACACCGCAGTGCACGTATTGGCTTCGGCAGCCATATGCCGAGAACGATGGAGGACACCCATGTCACCCCGGCTCGACGCATCGCATACCCCGATCGCGACGTCGACACCCCCACCGGATCAACTGGATCATCCCATCGATCTCCTCGACCCCATCGAGGGTCTCCCGGAGATCCCCCCGTACGACGAGATCGGCCCGGTCGACGCGCGGGCCCTGTCCAAGACACTCTTCGAGCGGCTCGAGTCGCTGGAGGAGGGGACGCACGAGTACTCGTACGTCCGCAACACCCTCGTCGAGCTGAACCTCGCGCTCGTCAAGTTCGCCGCCTCCCGTTTCCGCTCCCGCAGCGAGCCGATGGAGGACATCATCCAGGTCGGCACCATCGGCCTGATCAAGGCGATCGACCGCTTCGAACTCTCGCGTGGTGTGGAGTTCCCCACTTTCGCGATGCCGACCATCATCGGCGAGATCAAGCGGTTCTTCCGTGACACCTCGTGGTCCGTGCGCGTCCCGCGCAGGCTCCAGGAGCTGCGGCTCGACCTCGCCAAGGCGGGCGACGAGCTGGCTCAGAAGCTGGACCGCGCCCCCACGGTCACGGAACTCGCCGAGCGCCTCGGCATCTCCAACGACGAGGTCGTCGAGGGCATGGCCGCCTCGAACGCGTACACCGCCTCCTCACTGGACGCCCAGCCCGAGGAGGACGACTCCGAGGGCGCGCTCGCGGACCGCATCGGATACGAGGACCACGGGCTCGAAGGCATCGAGTACATCGAGTCGCTGAAGCCGCTGATCGCCGAACTCCCCTCCCGGGACCGGAAGATCCTCTCGCTGCGCTTCGTGGCGAACATGACCCAGTCGGAGATCGGCGAGGAGCTGGGCATCTCCCAGATGCACGTGTCCCGGCTGCTGTCGCGCACGCTGGTCCGGCTGCGCAAGGGGCTGGCCCTGGACGAGTGACCTCCGTCCGGACCGTGACAACGGTGCGGAGAACCGGACCGTGACGGCGGTCCGGGGACCCGGACCGTGACAGCGGTGCGGAGACCCGGTCCACGACAACGGCCCGGAGGCCCGGACCGTGACAACGGCCCGGAGAACCGGTCCACGCCGACGGCCCGGAGACCCGGTCCGTGGCGACGGACCCCGACGGCTCACCGCCGTGACGGGCCGTCACGGCGGACCACGGGAACGGCCTGCGGGAAGCGGCCCGGCGACAGCGCCGGGCCGCTTCGCCGCGCCCGGGACCCACCACACCGGCTGGTGGGTACCCGGCGCCCCAACCGTTATGCGGTTACCGTGGGAAACGCCTTTCCAGGGCCCGGCACCTCCACCACTATGTCCCCCCTAACTGGCCGGTGGGCCGGACGTGTTCGCAAGACGGAGGGTGCTGCATGGCTGACGGGGACGAGGCCGAGGCGGGCGGGGGTCACGAGGACACCCCGGACGCACGGCTGACGGAACTGCTGCGGACCGCGGGCCCCACGGCGTACCCGGCGCTCCAGGAGCTGCGCCGCAGGCACCAGCCGTCGGTCCTCGCCTACGCCCGGCTGTGCGCGGCGAGCGAGGCCGTGGCCCGCCTGCTGGCGGCGGAGGCGATCACCACCGCGGCCCGCGAGGCCGCCCGCGGCATCGACCCCGCCGTCCCCCTGCGGCACCGGCTGCTGCTGCTCACCGCCCGGCTGGCGGCGGACCGCGCGCGCGACGAACGCTCCGCGGGCGTCGACCCGGGACTGCTGCTGGTGCTGAGCACGGCCGGCCGGCCCGAGGGCCCGACCCCGCCCCTCCTGCCGGCGTTCCAGTCGCTGCCGTCCCACACCCAGGGACTGCTCTGGTACGGCGTCCTGGACGCGGAACCCGCGGAGCGCACCGCCGCCTTCCTCGGCCTGAGCCGCGCGGACGTCTCCTACGGCACCCCCCAGGCCGTCAAAGCCCTCGCCCGGGCCTGCCTCCAGCACCGGCTGGCCGCCTCGGACGACCCCCGCTGCGCGGACTTCCGGCGGCTGATCGAGCAGGCGGTACGGCCGGACGCCCCGCGCTACAGCGCCGACCTGGACGCCCACATGGCGCGCTGCCCGCACTGCACGGCCGCGTTCGAAGACCTGCGGGCCCTGCGGGATGCGCCGCGCCAGACCCTGGCCGACGGCCTGCTGCCGTGGTCCGGATCGGCGTACCTGCGCCAGGAGGAGCCGCCCGCGCCCCTGCCCGCCCTGGCGGAGAAGGCGAGTTGGCCGGCCTGGCGGCGCGTCCTGCTGACCTCGGTGGCCCTGGGCGTGGCCCTGACCCCGCTCCTGGTCTTCCTGCTCGCCCCGGGGCACGCCGACGACCAGGAGCCGACGGCTGCGACCCCCGCGCCCCCTCCGGTGACGGTGACGGCCACGGTCTCCGTCACCCCGTCCCCCTCCCCGTCCCCGTCACCGTCCACGTCCTCGTCGCCTTCTCCCTCTCCCTCCGCCTCCCCGGCCTCCACCGCCAAGTCCCCGTCTCCCACGCCCGCTTCACACCGGCCGTCCCCGTCGCCCCGCCGCGAGACGCCCCGCCCGACGCCCCCGCCCGCCCCGCCGGGCACCGCCTTCGCCCAGGTGGTCAACCTCGCCACGGACCGGTGCCTGGACATCCGCGACGGCGACCTGTTCGAGGGCAACGACGTGCTCACCGCCCCCTGTTCCTCCTCCCCCACGCAGCGCTGGCGCGTCGACCCCTGGCTGGGTGTGCTCCGTTCCGCGGCCGACGACGACTTCTGCCTGGACAGCCGGGGCTCGGTCGACCGGGGTGTGGGCATCTGGGAGTGCGACGCGGTCTACGGCCGCAACGGCGACAACCTCCGCTTCACCGTCGATCCCGACGGCACGATCCGCCCGTACATCGCCATCGAGACGGCGGTGACCCCGTACGGCTCGTACGGGGTGGCCCTGCGGCCGCTGAACGGCGGACGGGACCAGAGGTGGCGGGCGGGCTGACGGCGACCCAGCGGGTGGCGGCCGCCTGTCGGCGACGAGACCAACGGCGGCGGCACCGACCGACCACGACGGGACGGTCGGTGGCGGGCAGGGACCGCGACGGGACCAACGGCGGCAGTCCGACCGACCGCGAGGGGACCAACGGTGACAGTCCGACCGACCGCGACGGGACCAACGGTGGCGGGCGGGGACCGCGACGGGACCAGCGGTGGCGGGCGATGGACGGCGATGGACCAGCGGTGGCGGGCGGTGGACGGCGGAGCGGCCGCCGGGACTGGAGCGGACGGCGGGACAGCCGCCGGAACACGAGCGGACAGCGGGACGCCCGCCGGAGCACGAGCAGACAGCGGGAAAGCCGCCGGGACGGGAGCGGACGGCGGGACAGCCGCCGGAGCAGGAGCGGACAGCGGGACAACCGCCGGGACGGGAGCGGACGCCGGGACGGGAGCGGGCGGCGCGGTCGGGAGCGTTTCCGGTGGTTCCGCGGCGGAGCCCGCCTGACCGGCGCACCGCGCCGGCCGACGGCGCCGTGCGGCACACCGGGCCCGGCCGTGCTTCCCGACCGGCGGCCCGGCTTGCCGACCGCCGGCCCGGCTTGCCGACCGCCGGTCGGGCGACGCGGGCAGCCGGTCGGGCGGCGCGGGCAGCCGGTCGGGCGACGCGGACAGCCCGTCAGACGACGCGTACGCCCCTGCGCCACACCCCGCTGACCAGCGGCACTCCCGGCCGGTAGGCCAGGTGGACATGGCTCGGGGCGTCCAGCAGGGTCAGGTCGGCGCGGGCGCCCGGGGTGACACGGCCGATGTCGGTGCGGCGCAGGGCGGCCGCACCGCCCGCCGTGGCCGACCAGACCGCCTCGTCGGGCGTCATCCGCATGTCGCGCACGGCCAGCGCGATACAGAAGGGCACGGACGACGTGAAGGACGAGCCCGGGTTGCAGTCCGTGGACAGGGCGACCGTGACCCCCGCGTCGAGCAGGCGGCGGGCGTCCGGCCACTCGGCGCGGGTGGAGAACTCGGCGCCGGGCAGCAGGGTCGCGACGGTACGGCCGCTCGCGAGGGCGTCGACGTCCGCGTCCGTGAGGTGGGTGCAGTGGTCGGCGCTGGCCGCGTCCAGCTCGACGGCCAGCTGCACGCCGGGGCCGTAGGAGAGCTGGTTGGCGTGGACGCGCGGGTACAGGCCCTTGGCCTTGCCGGCCGTCAGGATCGCGCGGGCCTGGTCGCCGTCGAAGGCGCCCTTCTCGCAGAACACGTCGATCCAGCGGGCGTGCGGCGCGCAGGCGTCCAGCATCTCGCCGGTGACCAGGGCGACGTAGGCCGCCGGGTCGTCGGCGTAGTCCGGGGAGACGATGTGCGCGCCGAGGTACGTCACCTCGTCGGTGTGCTTCGCCGCGAGGCGCAGCGCGCGGGACTCGTCCTCGACCGTGAGGCCGTAGCCCGACTTCGTCTCGAACGTCGTCGTGCCCTGGCGCAGGGCCTCGTCGAGGTACCGGGTGAGGTTCGCCTCCAGTTCCGCGTCGCTCGCGGCCCGGGTGGCCGCGACCGTGGTGCGGATGCCGCCCGCCGTGTAGGAGCGGCCGGACATACGGGCGTTGAACTCCTGCGTCCGGTCGCCCGCGAAGACCAGGTGCGAGTGGGAGTCCACGAAGCCCGGCAGCACCGCCCGGCCGGCCGCGTCGACCCGGTTGTCAGTGGCGGGTGCTTTGCTTGACTCACCGGTCCACGCGATGCGGTCACCGTCGATGACGACGGCCGCGTCCTGGATCAGACCGAGGGGGGAACCGTCGCCGAGGGAGGGGTCGTTGGTGACCAGGGTGGCGATGTTGGTGATGACGGTGCTGCTGCTCATGATGTCGTCCTCGTGGGGGTCGGCGTTCCTCAGCCCCGCAGGGCTTCGACGGCGGCGGCCAGCGCCTGCGGCACATCCGGCACGAGCGTGTGCGCCCCGTCGCGTACGACGTGCCGGCCGCCCACGACCGTGTGCCGTACGTCCGCCGCGCTCGCCGCGAATACGGCCGTCTCGGCGCCCAGCCTGGGCAGCGGCCCGGCCGTCCTGACCGAGTCCAGGGCGACCGTCGTCAGATCGGCGAGCGCGCCCGGCTCGATGGTGCCGGCCTCCGCCCAGCCGAGGGCGGCGTGACCGTCGGCGGTGGCGGCCCGCAGGAGTGCCGCGGCCGTCCAGTGGCCCCGGGTGCGGGTGCGCAGCCGCTCGTTCAGCTCCATCGCGCGCGCCTCTTCCAGCAGGTCGATGACGGCGTGGCTGTCGGAGCCGAGGGAGAGCGGGGAGCCGGCCCGCTGGAGGGCGACGGCCGGACCGATGCCGTCGGCCAGGTCCCGCTCGGTGGTGGGGCACATGCAGGTGCCGGCGCCGGCGTCGCCGAGCAGGGCGATGTCCTCGTCGGTGAGGTGGGTGTTGTGCACGCCGGTGGTGCGCGGCCCGAGGACACCGTGGTCGGCGAGCAGCCGGGTGGGGGTGCGGCCGTGGGCGGCGAGGCAGGCGTCGTTCTCGGCGGTCTGCTCCGACAGGTGCACGTGCAGCGGGGCCCGCCGCTCCTCGGCCCAGCGCGCCACGGTCCCCAGCTGCTCGGCGGGCACCGCCCGTACGGAGTGGATCGCCGCACCGATCCGCGCGTGGTCCCGTTCCTTGAGAACTGCACAGCGTTCGGCCCAGGCCTCCGCGCCGCCGTCGGAGAACCGCAGCTGCTCGGCGCCGGGCGGCGCCCCGAAGCCCGAGGAGAGGTAGCAGGTGTCGAGGAGGGTGATCCGGATGCCGGCCTCGGCGGCGGCGCTGATCAGCGCCTCGCCCATGGCGTTGGGGTCGGCGTAGGGGGTGCCGCCGGGGGCGTGGTGCACGTAGTGGAACTCGCCGACACAGGTGATGCCGGCGAGCGCCATCTCGGCGTACACCGCGCGCGCCAGGGCGTGGTAGGTCTCCGGGGTCAGCCGGTCGGCGACGGAGTACATCACCTCGCGCCAGGTCCAGAAGGTCCCGGAGCCGACCTGGACGGTGCCGCGCAGCGCCCGGTGGAAGGCGTGCGAGTGGGCGTTCGCGAGGCCCGGCAGGGTGAGCCCGCGCAGCACCTCCGCGCCGGGCGGCGGGGCGGGCGAGTCGGTGCGGACGGCGCTGATCCGGCCGTCCGCGGCCTCGACCACGACTCCCGGCTCGACGTGGGTGCCGAGCCAGGCGTGCTCCAGCCAGTAGGTCCGCGTGGTCACCTGCAAGCCAGCCCTTCCAGTACGTCGGCGAGTGCGCGCACCCCGGCCACGCAGTCGTCCTCGGCC
Source organism: Streptomyces musisoli (assembly GCF_016741855.1). Classification (GTDB taxonomy): domain Bacteria; phylum Actinomycetota; class Actinomycetes; order Streptomycetales; family Streptomycetaceae; genus Streptomyces; species Streptomyces musisoli. Next base: position 71,382 of record NZ_JAERRH010000008.1, read on the forward strand.
GCGAACTCGGCCGGGGAGTGCGAGACCCCGGTGGGGTTGCGTACGAACAGCATGGCGGTCGGGATGTGCCCGGAGAGGATCCCGGCGTCGTGTCCCGCACCGGTGCCGAGGACCGGCACCTTCAGACCGGTGTCCTTGCCCAGGATGCGGCCGAGTTCGTCCCGCAGGGCGTGGTCGAACTCGACGACCGGGGTGAAGGACTCCCGGACGACGTCGAGGTCGATGCCGTGGACGTCCGCGTACTCGCGGGCCGCCTTCTCGATGCCGCCGACGACGGTGTCCAGGGTGTCCTGGTCGGCGGCGCGCGAGTCGAGCCAGCCGCGCACCAGGGAGGGGATGGCGTTGACGCCGTTCGGCTCGACGGAGATCTTGCCGAAGGTGGCGACGGCGCCGACGAGTTCGGCCTCGCGGCGGGCGGCGAGCACGGTCTCGGCGTACGACAGCATCGGGTCGCGGCGGTCGGCCAGCCGGGTGGTGCCCGCGTGGTTGGCCTCCCCGCGGAAGTCGAACCGCCACCGCCCGTGCGGCCAGATGGCGCTGGCGACACCCACCCGGTCGCCGGACAGGTCCAGCGCGCGGCCCTGTTCGACGTGCAGCTCCACGAAGGCGCCGATCCGGGCCAGCCGCTCGGGGTCGGGCCCGATGGCCTCGGGGTCGTATCCGGCCGCCTCCATGGCCTCGGGGAGGGTGACTCCGTCGCCGTCGGTGAGCCGGTGGGCCTGCTCGACGGTCAGCTGCCCCGCGGTGAGCCGGGAGCCGACACAGGCGAGACCGAACCGGGCGCCCTCCTCGTCCCCGAAGTTGACGAGGGCGAGCGGCTTGTCGAACTGCACTCCCCTGCCGCGCAGTTCGTCCAGGGCGGCGAAGGACGACACGACCCCGAGGGGCCCGTCGAAGGCCCCGCCGTCCGGGACGGAGTCCAGGTGGGACCCGGTGACGACGGCGTTCCCTGCGGCCGGGTCCCCGAGCCAGGCCCACTGGTTGCCGTTGCGGTCGACCTCGTACGCCAGCCCCCGTGCCTCGGCCTGCTCCCGGAACCAGGCCCGGCAGTCGGCGTCGGCCGCGGTCCAGGCGAAGCGGCGGTAGCCGCCGGAGGCGGAGCTGCGGCCGATCGGCAGCAGCTCCGCCCACATGCTGTGGAAGGTCACGCCTGGTCACCCTCGCGCATCGGCACCCGGACCCCGCGCTCCTGCGCGACCGACTCCGCGATGTCGTAGCCGGCGTCCACGTGCCGGATGACACCCATACCGGGGTCGTTGGTCAGGACGCGCCGGATCTTCTCGCCGGCCAGCTTCGTGCCGTCGGCCACCGTCACCTGGCCGGCGTGGATGGAGCGGCCCATGCCGACGCCGCCACCGTGGTGGATGGAGACCCAGGACGCGCCGGAGGCCACGTTGACCATGGCGTTCAGCAGCGGCCAGTCGGCGATCGCGTCGGACCCGTCGAGCATGGCCTCGGTCTCGCGGTAGGGCGAGGCGACGGAGCCGCAGTCGAGGTGGTCGCGGCCGATGGCCAGCGGAGCCGCCAGCTCGCCGGAGGCCACCATGTCGTTGAAGCGTTCGCCGGCCTTGTCGCGCTCGCCGTAGCCGAGCCAGCAGATGCGTGCCGGCAGGCCCTGGAAGTGGACCCGCTCGCCGGCCATCTTGATCCAGCGGGCCAGGGACTCGTTCTCCGGGAACAGCTCCAGCATCGCCTTGTCGGTCTTCGCGATGTCGGCCGGGTCGCCGGACAGGGCCGCCCAGCGGAAGGGGCCCTTGCCCTCGCAGAAGAGGGGGCGGATGTAGGCGGGCACGAAGCCGGGGAAGGCGAACGCCCGGCTGTAGCCGGCCAGCTGGGCCTCGCCGCGGATGGAGTTGCCGTAGTCGAAGACCTCGGCGCCGGCGTCCATGAAGCCGACCATGGCCTCCACGTGCTTCGCCATGGACTCGCGGGCGCGGGTGGTGAAGCCGGCCGGGTCCTTGGCGGCGGCGTCGGCCATGTCCTCGAAGGCGACGCCGACCGGGAGGTAGGACAGCGGGTCGTGGGCGGAGGTCTGGTCGGTGACGATGTCGATGGGGGCGCCCATCGCCAGCAGCTGCGGGACCAGCTCGGCCGCGTTGCCCAGCACACCGATGGAGAGCGGCTTGCGCTGGTCGCGGGCCTCGGTGGCCAGCTGGAGGGCGTGCTCCAGGCTGTCGGCCTTCACGTCCAGGTAGCGGTGCTCGATGCGGCGCTCGATGGCGCGCGGGTCGCAGTCGATGCAGATCGCGACGCCGTCGTTCATGGTGACGGCCAGCGGCTGGGCGCCGCCCATGCCGCCGAGGCCGGCGGTGAGCGTGATCGTGCCGGCGAGGGTGCCGTCGAACTTCTTCGCGGCGACCGCGGCGAAGGTCTCGTAGGTGCCCTGGAGGATGCCCTGGGTGCCGATGTAGATCCAGGAGCCCGCGGTCATCTGGCCGTACATGGTCAGGCCGAGCTGCTCCAGACGGCGGAACTCCTCCCAGTTGGCCCAGTCGCCGACCAGGTTGGAGTTGGCGATCAGGACGCGCGGGGCCCACTCGTGGGTCTGCATCACGCCGACCGGGCGGCCGGACTGGACCAGCATGGTCTCGTCCTGCTTGAGGGTGCGCAGGGTGCGGACCATGGCGTCGAAGGAACGCCAGTCACGGGCGGCCTTGCCGGTGCCGCCGTAGACGACGAGCTTGTCGGGGTGCTCGGCGACCTCGGGGTCGAGGTTGTTCTGGAGCATCCGCAGGGCGGCTTCCTGCTGCCATCCCAGGGTGCTCAGTTCCGTGCCGCGCGGTGCTCGTACGGGGCGGGGTCCCGACATCGTCTGCCTCCTCCATGCCTACGTCTATTCACATCCTGACTCGCTGAATAGAGCTAGTCAATACGCCGGGGCGGCTCCATCCGGGCGTCGCGGGTGTTTGGCTGGAGGCACCGGTAGCCGACACGGGACGGGGAAGCCGTGGAACACGACATGGATCGCGAGGCACGGGAGCGTGCCGCCCGCCGCGACCGGGCGGTGCGGGCCGCGGTCGAGCAGGGGCTGCTCGGGACGGACGCGGCCGTGGTGGGACTGCTGGACGTCGTCGGCATCCAGCGGGCGGCGGCGGACCTGCGGGCGGCCTTCGACGCGGTCACGGCACCCGGCACCCCGGTGCTGCACGCCTTCGCGGTGAAGGCGACCCCGCTGGTGCCCGTGGTGCGGCTGCTGCACGAGGCGGGCATCGGCGCGGAGGTGGCGAGCCCCGGCGAGCTGGCGCTGGCCCGGACCGCCGGGGTGCCGCCCGCCCGGACGGTGCTGGACTCGCCCGCGAAGACCCCGGCGGAACTGCGCGAGGCGCTGGCCCTCGGTATCGCCGTGAACGCGGACAACCCGCAGGAGCTGGACCGCCTGGACGCCCTGGTCGGGTCCGCGCCCACCCGGTCCCCGCTCGGCCTCCGGGTCAATCCGCAGATCGGCGGCGGCACGATCGGGGCGACCTCGACGGCGACGCGGACCTCGAAGTTCGGGGTGGCGCTGCGGGACGAGGGGGCGCGCGCCTGGGTCGTCCGGGCGTACACGCAGCGGCCGTGGCTGACCCGGCTGCACGCGCACACCGGCTCGCAGGGCATCCCGCTGTCGCTGCTGGCCCAGGGAGTGGCCGAGGTGTACGCGCTCGCGGAGGAGATCAACGCCGCCGCCGGACGGCGGCAGGTCGACACGGTCGACATCGGCGGCGGGCTGCCGGTGAACCTCGCGTCGGAGGGGACGACACCGTCGTACGCGCAGTACGCCCGGCTGCTGGCCGGGCGGGTGCCGGGGCTGTTCGACGGGCGGTACGGGCTGGTGACCGAGTTCGGGCGGTCGCTGCTGGCCAAGCACGGAACGGTGGTGGCCCGGGTGGAGTACGCCAAGACCGCGGGCGGGCGGCGGATCGCGGTGACGCACGCGGGGGTGCAGGTGGCGACGCGGACCGTGTACGCCCCGGGCACCTGGCCGCTGCGGATCGCCGCGTACGACGCCACGGGGCGGCCGAAGGCGGGCCCGGAGGTGGAGCAGGACATCGCCGGGCCGGCCTGCTTCTCCGGCGACCTGCTCGCCGAGGGGCGCGCGCTGCCGCCACTGGAGCAGGGCGACTACGCGGCGGCGCTGGACACCGGCGCGTACTACTTCGCCCACCACTACGCCTACAACTCCCTCGCCCGGCCGGGCATCCACGGCTACGCGCCGGACGGCGACGGCGGCACGGTCTTCGCGACCGTGCGGGAGGCGCAGACCGTCGCCGAGGTGGTGGCGGAATCCGGCGGGGCGCACACGTCCGCACTCACCACCCTGCGGGCGCCTGAGCGCCGTTGACGCACTCCGGCCGCCCCTCGAACAAATGGTTCAACGGCGGTTGGACACACCTCAGTTGACCAACACTAGTACGCCGGAAGCACGTTCCACCGGAAAATGCCAAAGGCCTCACTCCCCGCGCACACGTTGCGTAGTGTCAACGTCACTCAGCCGGAGTCCCAGGCGGGAGGGGAGCCACGGTGCCCGGAATCGACGAGTGCCTACTGGAAGCGATGAGGCTGCCCGGTGCCCGGGGGGCCTCACTGGTGGACTGGACCAGCGGACTGGCCCTCGGCACGGTCGGGGACGCCCCCGGCGGCGATCACGAGACGACCGCCGCCGAGGCCGCCGAACTGGCCCGGATAGCCGCCGAACACGGCACCTTCGCCGCACACGGCGATGAACCGCCACCGCTGGAGGACGTGATCATCAGCAACGGTGACAGCTACCACCTGCTGCGGTTCGTGGACACGTCCTTCGACAGCAGCGTGTTCCTGCACCTGTGGCTCGGCCGCGAGGAGGGCAACCTCGCGCTCGCCCGCATCCGGCTCGGCGAGATGGCTTCCCGGCTGGTGCTGGGATGACCATGGTCAGAACCACTCCGCCGGCCCTGCCCGTGCGGGACAAGCAGAACACGCGCGCCCTGTCCCCGATGCTGACCCGGCTCGCCGAGGAGCGGGCCACCGGCGTCCTGGTCCGCGAACACGGCGTCCTGTACCTCGCCGAGGGGCGGGTGGTGCACGCGGAGAGCCCCCACGCCCCCGGCCTGGACGTACTCCTCACCGCCCACGGCACCCTCGCGGGCGCCGCCTGGCAGCGGGCCGCGGCCCGGACCCCGGGCCCCCTGCACGCGGCCGAACTCCTGCTGGACTCGGGGGTGCTGCCCACCGGCGCGCTGGAGCTGTGCCACCTGGACGCGCTGTACGACGCCGGGTACTTCGCACTGGCACCGAGCAGCACCCCGGGCCGCTTCCGGTACGACTCCGCGCCCCGGCTCGGCCCGCTGCCCTCGGTCCCGGTCGTCGCGCTGGAGCGGGAGACGCTGCGCCGCCGCCTGCTGCTGCACCGGCTGTGGCCCGACCCGGCCGCCGACAGCGCCCCGCTGATCCGCGCCGACCCGGCCGCGGGCCGCACCCCGGCAGCGGGCCGTGCCCCGGCCGCACCGGTCGCGCCCCGGCAGCGGGCCGTCCTGGACCGCGTGGACGGCCTGCGCACCGCCGCCGACATCGCCCGGAACCTGGGCCGGCAGGCGTTCCACACGCTGGTGGACGTGCGCCGGCTCACCGCGGCCGGGCACGTCTCGCCGACGGCACCGGCGCCACCGGTCACCGCACCGCTCCCGCCCCACCCGGTCACCACCGACCCCGACATCGCGCTGCTGAAGAGGCTCAGGGATGCGCTGGAGGCGCTTTGAACGGCAACCCGCCGCCGAGAGGAGACACCTGATGGTGGCCGAAGACGACCTGCAGACCGTCCTGGACGAGCTGCGCCGGCTGCGCACTCGGGTACCCCAGCTCACCGGCGCGCTCGCGGCGGGCGTCGACGGGCTCGTCGTCGCCCACGACACCCCCGGCGTCGACCCGGAGGGCCTGTCCGCGCTCACCGCCGCGGCACTCGGCGTCGCCGTACGCGTCGCCGACGCCACCGGCAACGGCGGCTTCCGGGAGCTGCTGGTGCGCGGCGAGCGCGGCTACATCGCCACCTACGCGGCAGGCCGCACCGCTGTCCTGACGCTGCTCGCCCAGGACCGGGTCAACGTCGGCCGGCTGCACCTGGAGGGCCGCCGCTCCGGCGCCCGCATCGGGGAGCTGCTGGACGCCGCCGAGGCCGCCGCCCGGGCCGTACCCACGGCCGCCCGGATCCCACCCGCACGGACCCGCACCGCACGCGCGCCACGCACCACGACCGCCGAAACACGCACCACGTCAGACAGTTGAGAGGATCACCATGGCCAACACCGAAACCGCACTGAAGGAAGCCCTCACCTCCATCGAGGGCGCCACCGGCGTCGCGCTGGTCGACTACACCAGCGGGATGGCGCTGGGCACGATGGGCGGCAGCAAGAGCTTCGACCTGAACGTGGCCGCCGCCGGCAACACCGACGTGATCCGCGCCAAGATGCGCACGATGGAGATGCTGGGTCTCAAGGGCGACATCGAGGACATCCTCATCAGCCTGTCCGACCAGTACCACCTGATCCGCCTGCTCAAGAGCCGCGGCGGCAACGGGCTGTTCCTGTACCTCGCGCTGGACTCGAACCGGGCCAACCTGGCGATGGCCCGGCACCAGCTGAAGAAGATCGAGGAGGACCTGGAGGTCTGACGGAGGCTCAGACCACGGCCGCGGTTCGGCGGCGCGCCCCGCCCGGGGCCGCGTCGCCGGCCGCGACACCCGTACCGCGCAGGCCCTTCACGGCCCTGCCCGCCGGGCGCCCGCCGCGCCGGTCGAGCCAGTCGACGCGCACCCACAGCAGCGTCTCGCCGTCCCGCTCCAGCCGCCCGAGCCAGGCGGCCTTCAGCCGCAGCCCGGCGCCGAGCCCGGCCAGCAGCATGCCGCCGGCCGCGGGCACCGCGAAGGCGGAGCCGAACGCGACCGCCCAGCCCAGCAGCAGCCACCAGCGGTGACCCCGGCGCCAGGTGCGGACGGTCACCGCCCGGTCCTGGAGCACGTCGTACTTGCCCGCGCGGGCCGCCCCGCGGGCGAGTGCGGCGTACCGGCCCCGGCGGACCAGCGCCACGCCGGCCGCGCCGATCAGGAACAGCGCCGCCCCGGCCAGCACGCCGATCCGGCGCCCGGTCAGTCCCTCCGGTGCGGCACCGATCCCCGCGGCGGCCACTCCGAGCCACCACAGCGGGGCGGCACCCGCCCGTACGACGACGGCCACCCGAGCCAGTCCCTGTCCTCCGCGCGTCACGTCGGCCTCCCGTGTCACGTGTCTCCACAGCGCATCCGTCCCGCGGGACGCTAGCGGCGAAACGTGAGACGAATCTGAGAGCGCCGGGGACGGGTCATCCGACGAACGGCCCGCGAGTGGCGGGAACCGTTCACCCGCCGCGGAACCCGCGAGCGGCGAGGGCCGCCGTACGGCGAAGCCCCTGGGAACGGCGGGGACCGGTCACTCGACGGGACAACTCGGGGACAGGTCTCTCGACGGACAGCTCAGGGACCGTCACTCGACGGACAGCTCGGGGACCGTCACTCGACGGACAGCTCGGGGACCGTCACTCGACGAAGAGACCGCGGGTCGCCGCCCGGGCGTCGAACTCCTCCAGCCGGGCCTGGGCGTCCGGCAGGTCGTCGCAGAGCGCCTCCAGCAGCACCCGGCCGAGCAGCATCGGGGCGCAGGCGGTGTCGAACGCGAGCCCGGTGCCGACCGCGGCGGGCAGCAGCAGGTCGGAGTGCTTGGCGACCGGCGCGAACGCCGAGTCGGCGACCGTGACCACGGTCAGGCCCGCGTCCTTGGCGTAGGCGAGGGTGTCCACGACCTCCCGCGGATGCCGGGGCAGCGCGAAGCACAGCAGGGCGGTGGCGCCGGCCCGGACCGCGGCGTCCACGCGGTCCTGGATCATCGTGCCGCCCTCGTGCAGCAGCCGGACGTCCGGGTGGACCTTGGCGGCGAAGTAGGCGAAGCCGTACGCCTGGGAGGCGGCGGCGCGCAGCCCGAGCACCGGCAGCGGGCGGGAGGCGGCGAGGATCCGGCCGGCCCGCTTGACCGGGCGTGGGTCCGCGAGCAGCTCGGCCAGGTGCCTGAGGTTCTCGATCTCGGCCTCGACGGCCTGCTGGTACTCGTTGTAGGCACCGGCCTCGGCGGCCGGTTCGGCCGGGACGACCTCGCGCAGGTGCTTGCGCAGCGCGGGATAGCCGTCGAAACCGAGGGCGACCGCGAACCGGGTCACCGACGGCTGGCTGACCCCGGCCAGTTCGGCCAGCTCCACGCTGGAGAGGAAGGGCACGTCGGCGGCCCGGCGCACCATGCTGTGCGCGATGCGACGCTGGGTCGGCGTGAGCCGGTGACCCTCGAAGAGCGCCTGCAACCGGTTCGCAGGGCTGTCGTTCGCGCTCATGACGTACTCCCCCTCCAGATCTCCTCGACGCCCCGGGAGAGTACAGCGCCGAGGCGTCGGCAGACACCGGCGGCCTATTCAGACAATGTGTCGCTGCATACCGTTATACAGCCCGGCGGAGGCACAACGCATGGCCCGGCCGGCGGAACGGCGCTCCACCGACGTCGCCCCGCCCCTGCCCGCGCCACCGAACCGGCTGGCCGCGCCGGCCTCGGAGGCTGCCCCGGCCCGCACGCGGCGGCTGCCCCGGCCCCAAACCCGGCAGGCGCCCCAGCCCGCACGCGGTGTCTGCCCCGGCCCCAAACCCGGCAGGTGCCCCGGCCCCGGGCCGCGGTGGCTGTCCGATCCCGGACTCGATGGCTTGCCCCGGCTCCGGAACCCGGTGGCTGTCCGGCCCCGGAAAGGGGGGCTGACCCCAGTGCGGCGCGGACGGGCGCTCCCTAGGCTGACCGGCATGAACACTCTCGAACCGCGTGACGACGTCGACCTCGGGAAGGATCCCGACCTCAGGAAGGACCTCGCCGCGACCGTGCGGGCCCGCAGGGAACTGGGCGACGACTACGACTCCGCCCTGGTGGACTCCTTCCTGGAGAAGGTCGAACACCGGATCGGTGACGCGGTGGACCGCCGGGTGCGGCGGCAGCTGGCCGAGCGGCAGATGGTGGCGGCACGCGAGTCCCGCCGGCCGAAGTCGGCCGACTCCTGGGCCGAGCGCTACGGCTTCGCCCTGATCACGCTGGTCATGGCGATCCCGCTGTCCGCGATCGCCGGCGCCCTCGCCGGGCTGGCCGGGATGGTGGTCACCTGGATCGGCATCATCGGCGTCAACGCGGTGCAGGCCGTCCGCCTCAACCCCGAACTGCTCGGGCGCGGCGGCCCGGGCCGGTCCGCCGAGGACGGCTGACCGGGAGGACGACGGAGCGGACCGGCCGTCCGGGACTCACGCCTGCCGGGTCGGCAGCACCACGATCTGGCGGAGGTTGACGTTCCGGGGCCGGCTCGCGGCGTAGGCGACGACGTCCGCGACCTCCGCCGGCGACAGCGCGCCGATCGCCACCGGGGCCGCCCCGGCCGCGAAGCGGCGGAAAAGAGATCCGCGGGGACCGCCGCACCCCCGTTGCCGGGGGGCGGGACGACGGCGGTCCCCGCGCGGGACGCGGGCCGGGTCAGGGCCGGGCTTGCGCGTCCGTGGCGTCCATGGAGGTCCGGGAGCCGCTCCGGAGGTCCTTGGCGCCGTACGGCGCCGGCCCGGACGGGGAGCCTCCCCCAGTGCTTGATGCCTGGGAGGAACCCCCATCGCCCTGCCGACACCCACTAATGTGCCGGACCCGTGTTAAGCGTGTGCTGCGCGCACATGACACGCTCGTTCCACTTCCGCGAACCGCGTCTCCTCGCAAGTCCACCGCGGGCACGAGCGGTTGAGCGGCCGTTCGCTACTTGTTGCCGCCCTTGGCCAGGAACGCCAGCAGGTCCTGACGGCTGACCACGCCGGTCGGCTTGCCCTCGACCAGGACGATCGCCGCGTCCGCCGTGCCCAGCACCTGCATCAGGTCGCCGACCGGCTCGCCGGAGCCGACCTGCGGCAGCGGGGCGCACATGTGCTTCTCCAGCGGGTCCTCGAGCGAGGCCCGCTTGCTGAACAGGGCGTCGAGCAGCTCCCGTTCCACCACGGAGCCGACGACCTCGGCGGCCATCACGTCCGGGTGGCCGGCGCCCGGCTTGACGACCGGCATCTGCGAGACGCCGTACTCGCGCAGCACCTCGATGGCCTGGCCGACGGTCTCCTCGGGGTGCATGTGCACCAGGGAGGGGATGGCGCCGGCCACCTTGTCGTTCAGGACGTCGGCGACGCGGGCGCTGGGGCCCTCGTCCTCCAGGAAGCCGTAGTCGGCCATCCACTCGTCGTTGAAGATCTTGCTGAGGTAGCCGCGGCCGCTGTCCGGCAGCAGGACGACCACGACGTCGTCCGGGCCGAGCCGCTCGGCGACCTCCAGCGCGGCCACGACGGCCATGCCGCAGGAGCCGCCCACCAGCAGGCCCTCCTCCTTGGCCAGGCGGCGGGTCATCTGGAAGGCGTCCTTGTCGGAGACGGCGACGATCTCGTCCGCGACGGTGCGGTCGTAGGCGGTCGGCCAGAAGTCCTCGCCGACGCCCTCGATCAGGTACGGCCGCCCCGACCCGCCCGAGTACACCGAGCCCTCGGGGTCGGCGCCGATGACCTTGACCTTCCCCTGGCTGGCCTCCTTGAGGTAATTGCCGGTGCCGGAGATGGTGCCGCCGGTGCCCACGCCCGCGACGAAGTGGGTGATCTTCCCCTCGGTCTGCTCCCACAGCTCGGGGCCGGTCGAGTGATAGTGCGAGAGCGGGTTGTTGGGGTTGGAGTACTGGTCGGGCTTCCAGGCACCCGGGGTCTCACGGACGAGCCGGTCGGAGACGTTGTAGTACGAGTCGGGGTGCTCGGGGTCCACGGCGGTCGGGCACACGACGACCTCGGCGCCGTACGCGCGCAGCACGTTGATCTTGTCGGTGCTCACCTTGTCGGGGCACACGAAGATGCACTTGTAGCCCTTCTGCTGGGCCACGATGGCAAGACCGACACCCGTGTTCCCGCTCGTCGGCTCGACGATCGTGCCGCCCGGCTTGAGCTCCCCGCTCTGTTCGGCGGCCTCGATCATGCGCAGGGCGATGCGGTCCTTCACGGAACCGCCGGGGTTGAAGTACTCCACCTTGGCCAGGACGGTCGCCTGGATGCCCTTGGTCACGTTGTTGAGCCGCACCAGCGGGGTGTCGCCGACGAGGCTGATCATCGAGTCGTGGAATCGCACCGTTGTCTCCGGTCGCTGCAAAAAGATGTGTTCGTAGTGGTGCCGCCAGCCTAAGGCCAGCTGTGTGGCGAGGAGGGCCCTTCACTCAGCGTCGAGATTGGCACACGGCCTGTACGGGGCAAGGAGTGGTTGTACGGCTACGAGGAGGTGGCGGCGACGCATGACGAGCATGTCGAGGGCGAGGGTGGCCCGGCGGATCGCGGCCGGGGCGGCGTACGGCGGTGGCGGGGTCGGTCTGGTCGGCGCGGCGGCGGTCGGACTGGTGCTGGCGGAGGTGCGGCTGGCGCGACGGCATGTGGGCAACGGCAGCAGCGGCCGGGTGCCGATGGCCGACGGGGTGTACGGACACGCGTACGACATCCCCGGCGGACAGCCCCTCCGGCTGACCATGCTCGGCGACTCCACGGCGGCGGGGCAGGGCGTGCACCGGTCGGGCCAGACGCCGGGGGCGCTGCTGGCGTCCGGGCTGGCGGCGGTGGCCGAGCGCCCGGTGGAGCTGCGGAACGTGGCGCTGCCCGGCGCGCAGTCCGACGACCTGGACCGCCAGGTGGCCCTGGTGCTGTCCGCGGTCTTACCGGTCCCCGACATCTGCGTGATCATGGTCGGCGCGAACGACGTGACCCACCGGATGCCGCCGACCCGTTCGGTGCGGCACCTGGCGACGGCGGTGCGGCGGCTGCGCACGGCGGGCGCCGAGGTGGTGGTCGGCACCTGTCCCGACCTCGGCACGATCGAGCCGGTGCAGCAGCCGCTGCGGTGGCTGGCCCGCCGGGCGTCCCGGCAGCTGGCGGCGGCCCAGACGATCGGGGTGGTGGAGCAGGGCGGCCGCACGGTGTCGCTGGGCGACCTGCTCGGCCCGGAGTTCGAGGCGAATCCGCGTGAGCTGTTCGGGCCGGACAACTACCACCCCTCGGCCGAGGGCTACGCCACGGCGGCGATGGCCGTGCTGCCCACGGTGTGCGCCGCGCTGGGCCTGTGGCCGGCGGACGAGGAGCGGCCGGACGTCTCGCGCCGCGAGGGGTTCCTGCCGGTCGCCCGCGCCGCGGCCGAGGCGGCGTCGGAGGCGGGCACGGAGGTCACCGCGGCGATGCCGACGGGGCCGCGCGGGCCGTGGGCGCTGCTCAAGCGCCGGCGCCGCCGCCGGGTGCCGGAGGCCGAGCCGGCGACCCCGTCGCTCTGACCCGCCCACCCGCCCCGGCCGGCCGAACGGCGAGAGGGCCGCAGCGGCCGACCGGGAGGGGGCGGGGCCGGCTCGGGCGGCCGGAGGCTGGGGCCGGACACCTCGGGCGGCTGGGGAGGCGCCGAGTAGGGGCGGCTTGGGCGGAAGCCGGGCAGAGGGGGCTTCATCCGGAGTTTCGGCCGGTCGTGGCGGGTGGCGGGTAGGCGGAAGGTCTGGGGCTTCGAGGGGTGGAGCCCCTGGAAGGCCGAGCCGGGCAAGCAAGCGCTTAGTAAATTGCGGCCAGTGTCACACCGCGACACCGGTGACCTCTCGACTACGGCCGGGTAACTTCCCACCTGCCCTGCCCGAAAATTTCCGCCACTGGAGCCGTGATGCCCGAAGCCGTCATCGTCTCGACCGCCCGTTCCCCGATCGGCCGCGCCTTCAAGGGCTCCCTCAAGGACCTGCGCCCCGACGACCTGACCGCCACGATCATCCAGGCGGCCCTCGCCAAGGTCCCGGAGCTGGACCCGCGGGACATCGACGACCTGATGCTCGGCTGTGGTCTGCCGGGCGGCGAGCAGGGCAACAACCTCGGCCGGATCGTCGCCGTGCAGATGGGCATGGACCACCTGCCGGGCTGCACGATCACCCGCTACTGCTCCTCCTCGCTCCAGACGAGCCGCATGGCCCTGCACGCCATCAAGGCCGGCGAGGGCGACGTCTTCATCTCGGCCGGTGTCGAGATGGTGTCGCGGTTCGCCAAGGGCAACTCCGACAGCCTGCCGGACACGCACAACCCGTTCTTCGCCGAGGCCGAGGCCCGTACCGCCGCGGTCGCCGAGCAGGAGGGCACCACCTGGCACGACCCGCGCGAGGACGGCCTGGTGCCGGACGCGTACATCGCGATGGGGCAGACGGCGGAGAACCTGGCCCGCTGGAAGGGCGTCACCCGCCAGGACATGGACGAGTTCGGCGTCCGCTCGCAGAACCTCGCCGAGGAAGCCAACAAGAACGGCTTCTGGGAGCGGGAGATCACCCCGGTGACCCTCCCCGACGGCACGGTGGTCGGCAAGGACGACGGCCCGCGCGCCGGCGTCACCCTGGAGGGCGTCTCCGGCCTCAAGCCCGTCTTCCGCCCCGACGGCCTGGTCACGGCCGGCAACTGCTGCCCGCTGAACGACGGCGCCGCCGCGGTCGTCATCATGAGCGACACCAAGGCCCGCGAGCTGGGCCTGACCCCGCTCGCCCGGATCGTGTCCACCGGCGTCTCCGGCCTGTCCCCCGAGATCATGGGCCTCGGCCCGGTCGAGGCCTCCCAGCAGGCCCTGCGCCGCGCCGGCCTGACCATCGACGACATCGACCTGGTCGAGATCAACGAGGCCTTCGCCGCCCAGGTGATCCCCTCCTACCGGGACCTCGGCATCGACCTCGACAAGCTGAACGTCAACGGCGGCGCCATCGCCGTCGGCCACCCCTTCGGCATGACCGGCGCCCGCATCACCGGCACGCTCATCAACTCCCTCCAGTTCCACGACAAGCAGTTCGGCCTGGAGACGATGTGCGTCGGCGGCGGCCAGGGCATGGCGATGGTCATCGAGCGCCTCAGCTGACACACCGTCCGTAGCGGGCCATGCACGTTACGTCGCAGAAGGGCCCAGAACCTGGGAAACACCAAGGTTTTGGGCCTTTCCGTGATCCAATCTCCCCCAGGATGTGACCTATCTCGCTCGCCTGCCACATCAGTGCAGGTCAGCGCGGGTCAGCACGGCGCACGACGAAACGTCGAACCGAAAGTTCCGTCCGTTTCGTGACGTTACGCACTGACAGCTGGATAGTCCGCCCTTCAAGCTGATGTAGGAAGTCGGGGGTCGACTTGAACCGGGAGTATGTCAGTGAGCGCCATGCCGATCGCCCTGCTGCTCACCACGGCAGCCACCGGCGCCGTGGGCGTCGCCGTCCTGCGTACCGTCCTGAAGCTGCGCCGTCAGCTCACGGAGCTCCAGCACCGGCTCGGCGTGGAGCAGGCGGCCGCGACGCGTGCCCTGCTGCCGCACGCCCGTAGCGCCGCCGACGCCGACCAGATACGCGCCGCCGTGGCCGAGGCGCTCGCCGAGGAGCGGGAGCGCGAGCTGGCCGAGGCGCGCGCCTTCTGGGCGGCGCAGGAGGCCCGTGACGCCTCCGAGGCACCGTCGCTGTTCGGTCTGCCCGAGGCCGATCTGTTCCTGCCCCGGCAGGCGGACTTCGCGGGCCTGGAGCCGGTGTCCGAGCCGGCCGGCGACGCCGAGGAGTTCTCGCCCAAGGACTTCGTCCAGGGGGGCACTCCCAGCGAGTCCCCGGAACTGGCCGCGGCCCGCCGCCGCCACCCCTCGCACCCGGACTTCGTTCCCGTCCAGTCGCCGGCCGTGAACGACCACGAGCGCACCGTGACCACCCTGGAGCAGCTGGCCGCCGAGCAGGTCGAGCTCGCCGACGTCCGTCCCGGCCCGCTGGGCACGCTCGACGTCTACGTCTTCGCCGACGGCACCACCCTGTGCATGACCCCGGGCCACCGCGAGACGGCGGAGCGCCTGGCCGCGGCGCTGGAGTCGGGCGAGTCCCCGTACCTCCTGGGCGGCTCGGGCATCTCCGGTGCGTACACGCTGACGTTCGCCTGCGGCGAGGACATGGTCTACATCCTGGCCGACAGGGTCATCGCGTCCTTCTGACGGCCTTTCGGGACCGGGCTCCGACCGGCGCTTCGAACGGGCAGGGCAGGGCCCTCAGACCCCCGCTCTCGCCCGCGCCTCCTCGACCACCCGTACCGCTTCGGCGACCTCGTCGTCGCTCCGCAGCACGAGCGACAAGTCGTGCGCGGCCACCAGGATCTGGTCGGCCGCGGCGAACATCCCCGCGTCCGGCATCCGCCGGGGCTCGGTCCCGGGCTCCTCGACGGCCTGGGCCCGGCGGGCCAACTCGTTGGCCAGCGCGAGGGCCTCCGCCGCGGCACCGCGCTGGAGCCGGCTCTGCGGCGCCGCGCGCAGCCTGTCGGCGAAGTGATCCACTGCTTGGGTCAAGGGCGTCGTATCAACCACCTGCCGAGCGTAACGCGCCGCACTGTTGCCAATACGCGAACGCTCAGGCACGGTGACCTGAAGGACCGGCTTACATCCCCTTTGCGTTCGGAGGCGCCGATGTCCCACGTCTTCTCCGAGGAGACCCACCGCAATCTGCTCGCCCGCATCCCGCACTGCACCGGTCGTGAGGTCTCCGACTGGTTGCGCACCGTCGAAGAAGGCCCCGCACTGTTCCGCTTCGAGGAGAAGGTCAGCTGGCTCCGGCACGAGTACGACCTGGCGTACGGCCACGCCAAGGCGATCGTCCACGAGTACGACCTGAGGAGGGCAGCGCGCAAGCTGCTCTGAACGCCGAAGGGCCCCGGGCACGTTGCCCGGGGCCCTGCCGTATCCGGCGGTGTCGTGCGTCAGTCGCTGCTGCTGAAGATCGCGACCAGTCGCAGCATCTCGACGTAGATCCACACCAGGGTCATGGTGAGGCCGAACGCGGCGAGCCAGGACTCGTTGCGCGGGGCGCCGTAGGCGATGCCGTCCTCGATCTGCTTGAAGTCGAGGGTCAGGAAGAACGCGCCGAGCAGGATCGCGATGATGCCGACGAGCGCGCCGAGCGGTCCGAAGCTGCGCAGTCCGCCGTCGTCGGCGACGCCGAACACGACCAGCAGCAGGTTGACCGCCATGACCACCAGGAAGGCCATCGCGATGGCGATGCCGATGCGGGCGTAGCGGGCGGTGACGCGGATCCAGCCGGCCTTGTAGACCAGCAGGGTCGCGCCCGAGACCGCCATGGTGCCGAGCACCGCCTGGAACGGCGCGCCGCTCCACCGGCTGTTGAACATCTCGCTGAAGACGCCGAGGAAGACGCCCTCGAAGGCGGCGTACCCGAGGATCAGCGCGGGCGACGGGGTGCGCTTGAAGTTCTGCACCATCGCCAGCACGAACGCGATCAGGGCGGCGCCGACGGCCAGGCCGTAGCTGGTGCCGGAGACCGGCAGCAGCGTCCAGGCGAGGACGGCGCCGACGGCGACCGTGCCGAGCGTGATGGCCGAGCGGACGACGACGTCGTCCATGGTCATCCGGCCGGTGGTGGCCGGGGCCTGCGGCGGGGCGCCGGCCTGGACGTCCGCCTGCGCGTACGGGTTCTGTGCGTAGGGGTTCTGCGCGTACGGGTTCTGCGCGTACGGGTTGCCCTGTGCGGACCCGGCCTGCGGTGCGGTGTTGAAGCCGGCGTAGCCGTTGTCGCGGCTGAACCCCCGTCGCGAGAAGACCGGGTTACTGCTCCTCATTTCACTCCTCCATGACTGCCGCGTGCAGCCTTGGCCTCAAGGGTAATGGATTGGCAAAGGATCGACCATGATACTTGAGGAGGATCTTTCCCCTGCCTTGCTGCGCAACACGCTACGCGTGTGTCCGATTCCCGGCCATGGACGGGCGGCTAACCGAGCGGAAAACCTGTGGCGGCCACGGAGCGGTTGTCCGGCCAGGCCGCGAGCCGGTCGTCCGGGCGCACCCCTTCATCCACAGCGCGCTGCGGGACGACGACGCGGGCGAGACGGCGAATCTCGCGTACTGGGCTCTTGAGCGTCCCCGCCTCGTACAGGAAGCCGCTGCCGCGGTCAGCTCCTGGTCCTCGGACGCCGTGGGGCTCCTCTCACGCCTCGGCGACACGAGGCGCAGCGGCCGGCCAAACGCCGGCGGCACCTCCCCCTGGGGCGTACGCCATACCCGGGCACCCGGGACCATCGTGCGCTCACGGAGTGTCCAAGAGGTGAAGACGAAGGGGCCTCGTGGAGCGGTCGCGTCAGACGCGTCCTCAGAGGTGGAAGTGCCCGGAGCCGGACTTGAACCGGCACGCCCGCGAAGGGGCAGCGAGGTTTAAGCTCGCCGTGTCTGCATTCCACCATCCGGGCAGGCCATGGGCTCCGCAACGAGGTTCCGAGCCTATCGGGACCCACCCCCCGAACAGCGGGCGGGTGAACCGATGTTGTCTTATTTTATTGACGTCTGAGGGTGCATCAGCCCGCGGAACGCGCCATCCGCACTTGCCAATAGCCTGACGGGGCGGAAGTGCGCGCGTACGTGAAATGACGGAATTTCACCGCCCGAACGAGGGCGGTCCACCGGTTCTTGACGCGCCATGCGCCGTCCGGCGCCGCGGCCGCCCTCTCGGGGTCGGCCGTCCTCCCCAGGTATGACACGACGGTCTCCCGTCCGACCCCAGTCGCCCCTCGGAACCGGAACAGCGACTGACTACACGCGCGGCACGCGCCGGGACGATGGAGAAGTCCCCAGGAACACACGTCGTCCCGACAGGAGCACCCTCCCGTGACCACCACACCCACCGCCGGCCGGACCACCGCCGTGGCCGCACGCGCCACGGAGCTGTCGAAGATCTACGGGCAGGGTGAGACCCGGGTGGTCGCCCTGGACCGGGTCTCGGTCGACTTCCGGCAGGCCGAGTTCACCGCGATCATGGGGCCGTCCGGCTCCGGCAAGTCCACGCTGATGCACTGCGTGGCCGGGCTGGACACGTTCTCCTCCGGTTCGGTGCGCATCGGCGACACGGAGCTGGGCAAGCTGAAGGACAAGCAGCTCACCAAGTTGCGCCGGGACAAGATCGGCTTCATCTTCCAGGCGTTCAACCTGCTGCCGACGCTGACTGCGCTGGAGAACATCACCCTCCCGATGGACATAGCGGGCCGCAAGCCCGACAAGCAGTGGCTGGACACGGTGATCCAGATGGTCGGGCTGTCCGGGCGGCTGAGCCACCGGCCGTCCCAGCTCTCCGGCGGCCAGCAGCAGCGAGTCGCCGTCGCCCGCGCCCTGGCCTCCAAGCCCGACATCATCTTCGGCGACGAACCTACAGGGAACCTCGACTCCCGCTCGGGCGCCGAGGTGCTGGGCTTCCTGCGCAACTCGGTGCGGGAACTGGGCCAGACGGTCGTGATGGTCACTCATGACCCGGTGGCCGCCGCGTACGCGGACCGCGTCGTCTTCCTCGCGGACGGCCGGATCGTCGACGAGATGTACGGCCCCACCGCCGACTCCGTGCTCGACCTCATGAAGCAGTTCGACGCGAAGGGCCGTACCAGCTGATGTTCCGCACCGCCCTGCGCAACGTTCTCGCGCACAAGACCCGGCTGCTGATGACCGTGCTCGCCGTCATGCTCGGCGTGGCGTTCGTCTCCGGGACGCTGGTCTTCACCAACACCATCTCCGACGCCTACCAGAAGAGCTCCGCCAAGGGCTTCGAACGGGTCGACGTCGCCGTACGGCCCGAGTACCAGGACTCAGAGGGCGACGAGGTCGGCAAGGCCCCCGAGCTGACCCAGGCCCTGCTCGACCGGGCCGCCAGGGTCCCCGGTGCCGCCTCGGCCACCGGTGTGGTCAGCGGCTTCACCGCCGTCGCCGACAAGGACGGCAAGCTCGTCGGCGGCGACTGGCAGTCCGCCGGCGGCAACTACTGGGGTGCGAAGGACCCCCGCTACCCGCTGGTCGGCGGCCACGCCCCGCACGGCAAGGGCGAGGTGCTGATCGACTCCGAGACCGCGCGGCGGGCCGGTTACAAGGTCGGCGACACCGTGCGCCTCTCCGTCGACGGCCCGGTCCTCACCCCGACCGTCAGCGGCATCTTCACCACCGACGACGGCAACGTCGCCGCGGGCGGCAGCCTCACCCTGTTCGACACGCCGACCGCGCAGGCCCTGTTCGGCAAGAAGGGCACGTACGACGAGATCGACGTGCGGGCCGCGGCCGGCACCGGCCAGGCGGCGCTCAAGGCCGAGCTGGACAAGGCCCTGCCCGCGAAGCTCGTGGAGACCACCACGGGCCGGCAGCTCGCCGACGACCAGGCGCGGATGATCGCCTCGTCGATGAGCGGTCTCAAGCAGGCCCTGCTGGTCTTCGCCGGCATCGCCCTGTTCGTCGGCACGTTCATCATCGCCAACACCTTCACCATGCTGGTCGCCCAGCGCACCCGGGAACTCGCCCTGCTGCGGGCGGTCGGCGCCTCCCGCCGCCAGGTCACCCGGTTGGTGCTCATCGAGGCGTTCGCGGTCGGCGCGGTCGCCGGCGTGACCGGTCTGGCCGCCGGTATCGGCATCGGCGCGGGTCTGCGTTCCCTGCTGGGCTCCTTCGGTGCGAGCCTGCCCGACGGACCGCTGGTGATCAGCCCCGGCACGGTGGCCACCGCGCTGGCGGTCGGCATCCTCATCACCATGCTGGCCGCGTGGCTGCCCGGCCGCCGGGCCGCGAAGATCCCGCCGGTGGCGGCGATGAGCAGCGTGCACGCCAAGGCCACCACCAAGTCGCTGGTGCTGCGCAACACGCTGGGCTCGCTGTTCGCGGCGGCGGGCGTCGCCGTGGTCCTCGCGGGCACCGGGATGAACGCCGACTCCGGCCAGGCCGCGATGGGCATCGGCGCGGTCCTGCTCATCATCGGCGTGTTCGTGCTGACCCCGCTGCTGTCCCGTCCGCTGATCGCCGCCGCCGCGCCGGTGCTGCGCGCCTTCGGGGTGTCGGGCAAGCTGGCCCGCCAGAACTCGGTGCGCAACCCGCGCCGTACCGCGGCCACCGCCTCCGCGCTGATGATCGGGCTGACCCTGATCACCGGCATGACGGTGATGGCGGGCAGCCTCCAGACCTCGATCGACAAGATGGCCAGCTCCGCGATCCGCGCCGACTACGTCGTCTCGATGGCCAACCGCGGTCCGCTCTCCCCCGATGTGGCTCAGAAGATCGCCACCGCCGACGGTGTCACCGCGAGCAGCCCGCTGCGCAACGGGGAGTCCCGCGTCGACGGCGGCACGGAGTTCCTGACCGGCGTCGACGGCAGGGCCATCGGCGAGCTGACGGACCTGAAGGTGACCGACGGATCCTTCGCGGTGGGCGGTGACCGGGTCGTCGTCGACGAGGACCGGGCCGAGGACTACGGCTGGAAGGCCGGTTCGCGGTTCACCGCGCACTTCGAGGACGGCAAGGCGCGGCGGCTGACGGTCGCGGGGGTCTACGAGGGCAACGACATGTTCAACGGGATCATCCTCGACAACAAGGTCCTCACCCCGCACCTGGCCGACCCGGCCGACATGCAGGTCATGGTCAAGACCGCGCACGGCGCCACGGACTCCGCCAAGGACACCCTGGAGAAGGTGCTCGGCCACAACCCGGCGGTCAAGGTCCAGGACAAGCAGGACATCTCCAACGAGATCGCGAAGATGTTCACGCTGATGCTGAACATGGTCTACGGCCTGCTCGGCATGGCGGTGATCGTGGCCGTGCTCGGCGTCATCAACACCCTGGCGATGTCCGTCTTCGAGCGTGCGCAGGAGATCGGCATGCTCCGCGCGATCGGCCTGGACCGCCGGGCGATCAAGCGGATGGTCCGCCTGGAGTCCCTGGTGATCTCCCTGTTCGGCGGTGTGCTGGGCATCGGGCTGGGCGTGTTCTTCGGCTGGGCGGCCGGTGAGCTGCTGGGCACGAAGATGCCGACGTACGAACTGGTCCTGCCCTGGGGCCGGATGGCTGTCTTCCTGCTGCTGGCGGGCACGGTGGGCGTCCTGGCCGCCCTGTGGCCGGCCCGCCGCGCGGCCCGGCTGAACATGCTGGCGGCCATCAAGGCCGAGTAGCCGTACGGCACACCGGAGGGGCCCCGCGGCGGCGGGGCCCCTCTTGTCGTGTCCGTGCGGCGACGACGGTCAGGCGTGCCAGGTGCGGGTCCGCAGCGGGAGGCCGGAGGCGCCGGACTCGGGAGTGCGGACCGCCAGGACCTGGTTGACGCCGATGCGGTTGTGTTCGAAGGCGAGCGCGCAGGCGGCCATGTACAGCCGCCAGACCCGGGCGCGGCCGGGGCTGGTGAGCCGGATGGCTCGGTCCCAGTCGGCCTCCAGGTTGGCCACCCAGCGGCGCAGGGTGCGGGCGTAGTGCTCGCGGATGGGCTCCACGTCCCGGACCTCGAACCCGGCCCGCTCCAGCTGGGTGACGGTGGTGCCGACGGGGGCGAGTTCACCGTCGGGGAAGACGTAGGCGTCGATGAACTCGTCCACGCGGTAGTCCGACTCGTCCGGCTGCGGGCGGCGGGCGATCTGGTGGTTGAGCAGCCGGCCGCCGGGACCCAGCAGGGTGTACAGCCGGCGGGCGTACTCCAGGTAGCGGTCGGCGCCGACGTGTTCGGCCATCCCGATGGAGGAGATCGCGTCGAAGGGGCCGTCCGCGACGTCCCGGTAGTCCTGGACCCTGATCTCCACCCGGTCGGTCAGCCCCTCGTCGGCGACGCGCTTGCGGGCGTACGCCGCCTGTTCCTGGGACAGCGTGACCCCGACGACGCCCACGCCGTGCTCGCGGGCCGCGTGGATGGCCATGGAGCCCCAGCCGCAGCCGACGTCCAGCAGCCGCTGACCCTCCTTCAGGCCGAGCTTGGCGCAGATCAGTTCCAGCTTGTCGCGCTGGGCGGACTCCAGGGTGCCGGCCTCCTCCCAGTAGGCGCACGAGTACACCATGGAGGGGCCGAGGACGATCTCGTAGAAGTCGTTGCCGACGTCGTAGTGGTGGCTG
The DNA here is from genome assembly GCF_016741855.1 of Streptomyces musisoli. Classification (GTDB taxonomy): domain Bacteria; phylum Actinomycetota; class Actinomycetes; order Streptomycetales; family Streptomycetaceae; genus Streptomyces; species Streptomyces musisoli. The sequence goes on from NZ_JAERRH010000008.1 coordinate 93,332, forward strand.
ATGGCCCGTCGGTCCGAGCGGCGGGTGTGCAGGTGCCGGCGGGGTCTGCGGACCTCCTCGCGCGGCGGGGCGGGCGGGACGGGCGGACCGGCCAGCTTCAGCAGGTCGCGGGCGGCGGTCCGGACGGCGGGGTCGCGCACGGCCCGGACGAGGCCGCGGGCGTCCTCCCCGCGCTCCCAGACCAGGCCCGCCATCGCGTCGAGGACGGCGTACAGGTCGCCCTCGATGTCCAGGTCGCCGGAGACCCAGGCACGGGCGAGGCCCAGCTCGCCCGGTTTGAAGAGGATGCGGCGCAGGGCACGGCGGTTGCGCAGGACGAGCGCCGGCGCGTCCGGCGGCCCGGCCTGCGATCCGTCCCAGGCCCTCACCCGCACGGGGAGCGGGACTCCCAGCATCTGTTCGGCAAGACTCCTCAGCCGCGACGCGGCGTCGGCCATGGCGCACACCTCCAAGACGACGATCCCGGATGCCGGTTACCACGTAAACACCGCACGGCGCTCAGCACAGTCCCGCAATGGAGTTATGGGTGGGCAAAGCAGCTGTATGGGCCATTGGACCGCTGCCCGGGAACGCCGAAGGACCTCCCGCACCACGGATGGCGGGAGGTCCTTCGATCGTTGAGGCGACCGGTGGGGTCAGGAGGCCTTGGCCTTCTCCTCGGTCTTCGCGGCGGCGACCGGCGCCGGCTTGGCGGCCTCGTAGAACTCCTCGCGGGGGTTCTCCATGGCGCCGAGGGAGACGACCTCGCGCTTGAGGAACATGCCCAGGGTCCAGTCGGCGAAGACGCGGATCTTGCGGTTGAAGGTCGGCATCGCCATGCCGTGGTATCCACGGTGCATGTACCAGGCGAGGCGGCCCTTGAGCTTGATCTTCACCTTGCCCATGACGATCATCGCCACGCCCTTGTGGAGACCGAGACCGGCCACCGCACCCTTGTTGGCGTGCTCGTACTCCTTCTGCGGGAAGCCCCGCATACCGGAGATCACGTTGTCGCCGAGGACCTTGGCCTGGCGCAGCGCGTGCTGGGCGTTCGGCGGGCACCAGGCGTTCTCGTTGCCCGCCTTGCGGCCGACGAGGTCCGGGACCTGTGCGTTGTCACCGGCGGCCCAGATGTAGTCCGTGCCCTTGACCTGGAGGGTCGGCTCGCAGTCCACGTGGCCGCGGGGGCCGAGGGGCAGACCGAAGCGGGCGAGGGCCGGGTTCGGCTTGACGCCGGCCGTCCAGACGATCGTGTTGGAGTCGACCTCGAGGCCGTTCTTCAGCACCACGTGACCGTCGACGCAGGAGTCCATCGAGGTGGAGAGGTAGATCTCCACGCCGCGGCTCTCCAGGTGCTCCTTGCCGTACTGGCCGAGCTTGGGGCCGACCTCGGGCAGGATCTTGTCGGCGGCGTCGACGAGGATGAAGCGCATGTCCTCGCGGGACACGTTCTTGTAGTACTTGGCCGCGTCCCGGGCCATGTCCTCGACCTCGCCGATGGTCTCCGCGCCCGCGAAGCCACCGCCGATGAAGACGAAGGTGAGCGCCTTGCGGCGGATCTCCTCGTCGGTCGTGGAGTCGGCCTTGTCCAGCTGCTCGAGGACGTGGTTGCGCAGGCCGATGGACTCCTCGATGCCCTTCATGCCGATGCCCTGCTCGGCGAGGCCGGGGATCGGGAAGGTGCGGGAGACCGCGCCCATCGCGATGACGAGGTAGTCGAAGGGCAGCTCGTACGCCTCGCCCACCAGGGGGGCGATCGTGGCGACCTTGCGGTCCTGGTCGATGGTGGTGACCCGACCGGTGAGGACCTCCGCCTTCGGCAGGACGCGTCGCAGCGGGACGACGACGTGCCGGGGGGAGATGTTGCCGGCGGCGGCTTCGGGGAGGAAGGGCTGGTAGGTCATGTACGACCGGGGGTCGACGACCGTGACGGTCGCCTCGCCGTAGCGCATCTTCTTGAGGATGCGCCGAGCTGCGTACAGGCCTACGTACCCACCGCCTACTACGAGGATCCTGGGACGCTCCGTGGTGCTCATGCCATCGAGTATCCACCCGCCGTGCGGGGGTCGCTCGTGCGCCCCTTCACAAGCATCGACAGGGCCTGTGTTAAACTCCGCGGCCCGCGTGACGCAGGTCATGCGGGCCGGGGGGAACCGCGGGGCGGTTCGCCCCGTTGTCAATGCCGCGTGAGCTGCCTCTCCGGGCTCGCAGGGTCCTCGTGAGGGTGCCGTGACACCCTCGGAACAACCCCCTCCACGCCCTTCCCGCGCCGTTCATCTGAACGTGTTCAAACGGCCTTTGACCCCCCGGGAGGGGCAATGAACCCGCCTCCGGGGGCCGGCGCGGGGGAATTCCTTGTGAAGAACTTCACGAAGGTTTCCGTTCGGGCATGGGTGAGGGCCCCTCAAGGGGGCCCTCGACACCGCTCAGACGTTATCCAACCTGCTCAGCAGATGGCTACCGGTGAGTAACAAAAGAGACCTACACCACCGCGACACGCCACCGCGTCACGCCCCGCGCTACGCCACCGACCACGCGATGCCGTCGAGGATGTCGTGCTCGCTCACCACGACCTCCTCGGCGCCGGTCCGCTCCATGATCGCGAGCAGGACGAGGGCGCCCGCGCCGATGACGTCGACCCGGCCGGGGTGCATGGACGGGACCGCGGCGCGCTCGGCGTGCGTGGAGCGCAGCAGCCACTCGGTGATCTCGCGCACGCGGTCCCGGGAGACCCGGGAGTGGTGGACGCGCGCGGAGTCGTACTCGGGCAGCTCCTGGGCGATGGCGGACACCGTGGTGACGGATCCGGCCAGGCCCACCAGGGTGTGCGCCTCGCGCAGCGGGACGGTCTCCTCGGCGAGGTCCAGGGCGGCCTCGATGTCGGCCCTTATGGCGGCGATCCGCTCCGCGGCCGGGGGGTCGCTCACCTTGCCCTCGTGCACCAGGTGCCGCTCCGTCATCCGCACGCAGCCGACGTCCACGGACCGGGCCGCGCGTACGTGGTCGTCGCCGACGACGAACTCGGTCGAGCCGCCGCCGATGTCCACGACCAGGTAGGGCCGGGTGAGGTCGGTGCGGCCCGCGAGTTCCCTCGTGGCGCCGGTGAAGGAGAACTCGGCCTCCTGGTCACCGGTGATGACCTCGGGCTCCACTCCGAGGATGTCCAGCACGCCGCGCACGAAGTCGTCCCGGTTCTCGGCGTCCCGGGAGGCGGAGGTGGCGACGAAGCGGAGGCGTTCGGCGCCGTACTCCTTGATGACGGCCGCGTATTCGCGGCACGCGGCGAAGGTGCGCTCCAGCGCCTCGGGGGCGAGCCGGCCGGTGCGGTCGACCCCCTGGCCGAGCCGCACGATCGTCATCCGGCGGTCCAGCTCGGTCAGTTCGCCCGTCGCCGGGTCGGCGTCGGCGATCAGCAGCCGGATGGAGTTGGTGCCGCAGTCGATGGCGGCGACGCGGGTCACTGCTCGTCCTCCTCGATGGGCCGGGCCGCGAAGTGGCCCGTGCCGTCCTCGGCCGTCTCCACCTGCCAGCCGTCGCCGGCGGGCGGCCCGGACGGGGTCACGCAGGTGCCCTTGCGCCACCACTCCGGCAGCATCGCCAGGGCCTCGTCGCCGAGCGGGTTCACGCCCGGGCCCGCGGCCAGGGAGTGGGCGACGAGCACGTGCAGGCACTTCACCCGGTCCGGCATGCCGCCCGCGCTCGGGAAGCCCGACAGCTCCTCGATCTCGTCCCGGCGGCGGATGTAGTCCTCGTGCGCGGCCCGGTAGGCGGCGGCCAGCTCGGGGTCCTGCTGGAGCCGTTCGGTCATCTCCTTCATCACGCCGTTCGCCTCCAGCGTGCCGATGGCGGAGGACGCCTTCGGGCACGTCAGGTAGTACAGCGTCGGGAAGGGCGTGCCGTCGGGCAGGCGCGGCGCCGTCTCCACGACGTCCGGCTGGCCGCACGGGCAGCGGTGCGCGATGGCCCGCAGGCCCCGCGGCGGGCGGCCCAGCTGCTGCTTGAAGGCCTCTACGTCCGCGTCGGTGGGCTCGGTGCGCGGAGTGGGCGGCGGAGGCGTTTCCATGACTGCTCTCAGACTGGCTTTCTGTCGGTTACCGGCCCGGCGGGCCGGTCACTGGTCGGAGGCGTCGGACTTGTCGACGCCGTCCCAGACGTTCGCGTACCAGGGCCGGTGGGCGGCCCGGAGGTCGGCGCGGGACTGCTTGGCCGCGCCCGGGTCGACGACCACGTACCCGGTCTCACCGGGCATCACGTAGTGCAGCCTGCGCCGGATCTGCTGCTCGGCGTAGGAGTCGTCCTGCCAGCGCGCCTTGAGGTCGCGCAGCTGCTCGACGCGTTTGCGGGCCTGCTCCTGCTGGCGTTGCTGCTCGGCGATCTCGGCGCGCTGGGAGACGTACTGCCGCATCGGGTAGGCGAGCGCGACGACCATCGTGCACACCACCAGGGCGAGCAGCGCCGCGCGGCCGGTGAGCCGGGAGCGGCGGGCCTGCCGTTTGGTCTGGGAGCGGTAGACGCGGGCCGCGGTCTGCTCGCCGAGCAGCCTGAGCCTGGTCGCGGTGGAGAACCGGTCCCGGTCCTTCACGGCCATCTCCCGCCTCCCCTTGTGTCCGGGCTTCACACGTGCGTACGTCCCCGCACACGGTACGGGACCGAGTACGGGGACGTACGTACGACTGGCTGAGCGGTAGCCCGGTGAGGGTCAGCCCTTGCCGTGCCCGGTGCTCCGCGGGGCGGACGGGCGCGGTGTTCAGCCCTTGAAGCGCGGGAAGGCGCTGCGGCCGGCGTACACCGCGGCGTCGTCGAGGATCTCCTCGATGCGCAGCAGCTGGTTGTACTTGGCGACACGCTCGGAGCGGGCCGGGGCACCGGTCTTGATCTGGCCGCAGTTGGTGGCGACGGCCAGGTCGGCGATGGTGACGTCCTCGGTCTCGCCGGAGCGGTGGGACATCATGCACTTGAAGCCGTTGCGCTGGGCCAGCTCGACGGCGTCCAGGGTCTCGGTCAGCGAGCCGATCTGGTTGACCTTGACGAGCAGGGCGTTGGCGGTGCCCTCCTCGATGCCGCGGGCGAGGCGCTCGGGGTTGGTGACGAACAGGTCGTCGCCGACCAGCTGGACCTTGTCGCCGAGACGGTCGGTGATGATCTTCCAGCCGGCCCAGTCGTCCTCGAACAGCGGGTCCTCGATGGAGACGAGCGGGTAGGCCGCGACGAGCTCCTCGTAGTACTCCGTCATCTCGGCGGCGGAGCGCTCCTTGCCCTCGAAGAGGTACTTGCCGTCCTTGTAGAACTCGGAGGCGGCCACGTCGAGCGCGAGGGCGATCTGCTCGCCGGGCGCGTAGCCGGCTTCCTTGATCGCTTCGAGGATGAGGTCGAGGGCCTCACGGTTGGAGCCGAGGTTCGGGGCGAAGCCGCCCTCGTCACCGAGGCCGGTGGACAGGCCCTTGTTCTTCAGGACCTTCTTCAGGGTGTGGTAGACCTCGGCACCCCAGCGCAGGGCCTCGGAGAAGGACTCCGCGCCGATCGGGGCGATCATGAACTCCTGGATGTCCACGTTGGAGTCGGCGTGCGAGCCGCCGTTCAGGATGTTCATCATCGGCACCGGCAGCAGGTGCGCGTTCGGGCCGCCCAGGTAGCGGAACAGGGGGAGGTCGCTGGCCTCGGAGGCGGCGTGGGCGACGGCGAGCGAGACACCGAGGATGGCGTTGGCGCCGAGGGAGCCCTTGTTGTCGGTCGCGTCCAGGTCGAACATGGCCTGGTCGATCAGGCGCTGCTCGGTGGCGTCGTAGCCGACCAGCTCCGGGCCGATCTGCTCGATGACGGCGAGGACGGCCTTCTCGACGCCCTTGCCCAGGTAGCGGTTGGGGTCACCGTCGCGCAGCTCGATGGCCTCGAAGGCGCCCGTCGAGGCGCCGGACGGGACGGCGGCACGACCCGTGCTGCCGTCGTCGAGGCCGACCTCGACCTCGACCGTGGGGTTGCCTCGGGAGTCCAGGATTTCCCGGGCTACGACGACGTCGATGGACGGCACGAGCATCTCCTTCTTGGATGTGACGCTGGAAGTGCGGGGCTGGTGTGCCTTGCGACTAGAGCCTAACCGTCCCGGGGGCGTCGGCCACCGACCGACCGCCCCGTGGACAAGCCGACCGTACCTTTTGTTTCTGCTCGAAACAAAGGCTTCGGCGGACTCGGGTGCCGATGGGCGCAAAAAAGCCCCGCCCCGGTGCGTACGGGGGAACACGCACCGGGGCGGGGGGCCCGTGGGGACGGGGGGTGACCCTCACGGGGGCCTTCGGGGTGGCCCGCACCGCCGTGCGGGCCCAGTGGTCCGGCCGGGGCCGGATGTCACTTCAGGTGCAGCTGCTGACCCGGGTAGATGAGGTCGGCGTCCTCGACGATGTCCTTGTTCAGCTCGAACAGCTTCTGCCAGCCGCCCTGGACGTGGTGCTTCTCGGCGATGGTGCCGAGGGTGTCGCCGGTGACCACCTTGTACTCGCCGTCGCCCTTTTCGACCTTCTTGCCGGTCGGGGTGGTGACGGTCTTGCTCTTGCTCTTGCTCGTGGACGCGGCGGGGCGCTCGGCGGAGCGGGAGGCGGCCTGCTGGTCCGTGGAGCGGGTGGTGGTGCCGCCCGCGGTCGAGCCCGAGGAGGTGCTCGGGGCGGAGCCGCCGTTGGGGGTGTTCGACAGGCCCGTGCCGCAGACCGGCCAGGCGCCCTTGCCCTGCGCGGCGAGGACCTTCTCGGCGACGGAGATCTGCTGCCCCTTGGTGGCCTTGTCGGCGGTGGCGGCGTACTGCGTGCCGCCGTACGCGGCCCAGGTGGAGGCGGAGAACTGGAGACCGCCGTAGTAGCCGTTGCCGGTGTTGATGGCCCAGTTGCCACCGGACTCACACTGGGCGACCGTGTCCCACTCGGCGGAGGTGGCGGCGGAGGCGCTGCCGGCCGCCATGAGCGGGGCGGCGACGGCGGCGCCGGTGACACCGGCCAGCGCGACGGCGCGGACGGCCTTGGACGGACGACGGTGCTTGCCCTTGCCGGTAAACAGCATGGATCGATCCCCTCACCGACGCCTACGAGGTGAGCTGTCGGGTTCGGGCCGGTTGAGTTGCCCGGCCGCATCTCCCGCTTGCGCGAGATGCGGCTTCACCCCCAGCCGGTACCAGCCTCAACTGCTGGCCCCGGCACTTACCTTGGGTCCCCCGCTCCTGCCTACGGCGCTTGACGCGACGACTGTTCCCGGGCAACCACTGGCAGGATTCGGCGTGGCGGATGCCGGGGCTCGCGGTGACGAGCGGCCTCGACCGTAGACACGCGATCGGCGGAATTTCAAAGACGATCAGGGCTTCTGAGACTCATCCCACACTTTCGCCAAACCGGACATTAGGGCGTTAAGTGGGACGTCAACTCCCGCTACTTCCCGCCCGTTTCGCCCCCGACTTCCAGGGTCTGACCCGCAGTGATGCGGTTCGGGTCGGAGCCGATGGCCTTCTCGTTCCGGGCGTACAGCGCGTGCCACCCGCCGTCGACCTCAAGGGAGTCGGCGATGGAGACGAGGGAGTCGCCTTCGCGGACGGTGTAGGTGCCCGGTTCGCGGGAGGCGTGCCGGCCGGCACTAGTGGCGTTCTGACCGCTTGTGATGCTTTCGTCCGCGCTCGCGCCCCGGTGGCGTCCGCCGTTGCCGAGGGTCCCGGTGTCGACCAGGCTCCAAGAACCGGCCGCCTGCTGCGCGTTGTCCTCGGTCGCGGTGTCCGGGGTGGCCGTGGGAGTACTGCCGGTCTCCCGCGGAGTTCCGGTGTCCTGCGAGGGGGACTTGTCGGACTTGGGGGTGTTGGTCTCGGTGGAGTCGGCGCCTTTGTCGGCATCCTTGCCCGGCTTCGGGGTGGATTTGCCGTTCTTGTCCGAGGAAGATCCGGCATGGGAGCCGGAGTCGGCGTCGCCGTCGGTGCCGGTGGAGGGTGAAGAATCCGGCAGACCGGACGAGTCCGATGTGTCGGAGGTGTCGGACTTTCCGTTGTTGTCGTTCTGTTCCTGCGAGTTGCCCGAGCCGTCGCCGTCCTCGGAGCCGCCGACACCCGTGTCGACGTCCGCCGAGCCCGAGTCCTCGGTCAGCCCGGACAGCAGGGCGCAGGTGGCCCAGGGGGTGGTGCCCCGGTCGGCGAGGATCTTCTCGGCGACGGAGATCTGCTGCTGGCGGCTGGCCTGGTCGGCGCTGTCCGCGTACTGGGTGCCGCCGTACCTGCCCCAGTCGTCCTGCGAGATCTGCAGGCCGCCGTAGTACCCGTTGCCGGTGTCGGCGCTCCAGGAGCCGCCGCTCTCGCACTCGGCCACCTTGTCCCACGTCGTACCGTCGGCCGCGTTGGCGCTCGCCGCGCCGAGGAGCGGGATGGCGATGGCGGAGCCGGTCACTCCGGCTGCGACGAGGAGGGCTGGGGCCTGGCGGGGGCGACGGTGTCGACCGTTCCCGGAGAGCATGCGGAAGCCTTTCGAGCGACAGCAGGAGCGGCACGGCGGATGTTTCCGCCCGCCGCGCTGATGGGTGAACGTATAGGCATACGATCACTTGTCACAAGTTCATGCCGCACAGATCACGTGAAGATCACAGAGTTGAACGCTTGTCATCTTCCTTGGAGGGGCTGTGCGGTGTTCTCCAGCAGGCGGTGGACATGCTCCAGGGCTGTGCCCGGGCGGCGGGCATGAACCAGGGACCGTGCTCGGGCGGTGGGCGGGAACCGGGAACCGCGCTCGAACCGTGAGCGTGAACTCCACCGGAACCGCTCGAGCCGTGAGCGTGAACCAGCGGCCGTGCTCGGGCGGCGGGCCGGAACCGGGAACCGCGCTCGAACCGTGAGCGTGAACTCCACCGGAACCGCTCGAGCCGTGAGCGTGAACCAGCGGCCGTGCTCGGGCGGCGGGCCGGAACCGGGAACCGCGCTCAGACCGTGGGCGTGAACTCCACTGGCAGGGTGCGCAGTCCCCGCATGATGAGTCCGCCGCGCCAGCGCAGCTCGGCCGGGTCCGCGGCGAGCCGCAGGTCGGGCAGGCGGGTGAGCAGGGTCGCGAGCGCGGTCTGGCCCTCGAGCCGGGCGAGCGGCGCGCCGAGGCAGTAGTGGATTCCGTGGCCGTAACCGAGGTGCTGGTTGTCGCGGCGGCCGAGGTCCAGCACGTCCGGCTCGGCGAACCGTGCCGGGTCCCGGTCTGCGGCGGCGAGCACGACGAGCACCGGATCGCCCGGCGCGATGTCCTGCCCGCCGATGGTCAGCGGCTGCGTGGCGAACCGCCAGGTGGCCAGCTCCACCGGACCGTCGTAGCGCAGCAGTTCCTCCACGCCGGTCGCCAGCAGGTCCGTCTCCCCGCGCGCCAGGGACTCCTCCAGCCGCCGGCGCTGCTCGGGGTGGGTGAGCAGGGCGTAGGTGCCGTTGCCGATGAGGTTGACGGTCGTCTCGAAGCCGGCGAACAGGAGGATGAAGGCCATGGCGGCGGCCTCGTTCTCGGTGAGGTGCTCGCCGTGGTCGGAGGCGCGGATGAGGCCGGAGATCAGGTCTTCGCCGGGCGCGGGCGCGGCGGGCAGCGCCTCGCGCTTCCTGTGGATCAGCTCGGCGAGATAGCCGCGCATCTTCTTCACCGACCGGGCGACCCCGCCCCGGGGCCCTCCGCCGTGCCGGATCATCATGCCCGCCCAGTCCCGGAAGTCGTCCTGGTCCTCGCGCGGGACGCCGAGCAGGTCGCAGATGGCGTAGATGGGCAGCGGGAAGGCGAACTCGTGGATGAGGTCGGCGGAGCCGGTCTTCGCGAACCGGTCGATGAGGTGGTCGGTCAGCTCCTGCACCCGGGGGGCGAACTCGGCGACCCGGCGCGGTGTGAACGCCTTGCTGACCAGGCGGCGCAGCCGGGTGTGGTCCGGTGGGTCGATGTTCAGCAGATGCGTCATCAGCTCGGCCTTGCGCTCGCCGGGGATGCCGGTCTTGCCCTTGGCGTGCGCGGGCTCGTCGTGATGGGCCGGGTTCTTGCTCAGCCGCTGGTCGGCCAGGGCCTGCCGGGCGTCGGCGTACCGGGTGACCAGCCAGGCCTCGACACCGCTCGGCAGCCGCGTCCAGTGCACGGGGGCGTGCTCGCGCAGCCAGGCGTAGGCGGGGTAGGGGTCGGCGGCGAACTCCCACGTGAAGAGGGCGGGGACCGGCTGGTCCGGGGCGGGCCGGGGCTCATCGAGTGCGGGCTGGGACTCGTCGGGCGCGGGCCGGGGCTCGTCGGGGGCGCAGGGCTGGTGCGGGGCGGGCCGGGGCTCGCCGGACGCGGGCTGCGGCTCGTCGGGCGCGGGCTGCGGCTCGTCGGGCGCGGGCTGCGACTCGTCGGGCGCGGGCCGGGGCTCATCGGGCGCGGGCCGGGACTGGGCCGGGGCGGGCTGCGGCTCGTCGGGCGCGGGCCGGTCGGGGTGAGGTCCGTCGGGGTGGGGCTGGTCGGTCACTCCTCGACGGTATCCGGACCGTCGGGCAGCTCGCCGAGGGCCTTGCGGGCGGCGTAGTGCCCCAGGTCGGCCGCCTTGCAGTACCACTGCCGGGCCTCTTCCGGCCTGCCCTGCCGGTCGAGCAGGGCACCGAGCCGGTAGGCGCCGTAGGGGTCGCCGTTCTCGTAGGCGGTCCGGTACTGCTCCACGGCTTCCTCCGGACGGTGCAGCCTCTCCAGGACGACTCCGTGATGGGCGAAGTCCAGTGGATAGCCTTCCGATGCGGCGAACTGGGCGAAGTACTCCTCGGCCTCGCTCAGCGGCGGCGGCGCGGCCTGGAGCGCCTCCAGGATCCCGGCCGCCGTCTCGTCACCGGCATGCGCCGCGCGCTCCAGCCACACCTCGGCCAGCACGCGCTCGTTCACCACGAGGTGGTACATCCCGAGGCCGCGCGCGACGCCTGGGTACCCCCGGGAGGCGGCGAAGTCGTAGCGGCCAAAGGTCAGTTCCGGGTCCGCCACACAGAACCGCAGGTCCGCCAGCAGGTGCGCCCCCCTCGGCCGCTGTGCCGTGAGCAGCCAGCGCTCGGCCCGGCCCACCAGCACCTCGGCGAGCAGCGTCGCCGCGTCGCGGTCCCCCGCCTGCGCGGCCTGCTCCAGGAGTGGCTCCGCCTCCCCGCTCCGCCCACGCTCCGCGAGCAGCCGGCCCAGGTGTCCGGCCGCCTCCGGCACTCCGGCCTCGGCCGCCCGCAAGAACCAGCTCTCGGCCTCCTCGTGGCGCCCCAGGGACTCCTCCAGCAGCCCCAGCCGGTACATCGCCGTTCTGTCCCCGCCCTCGACCGCCCGTTCGAACGCGGCGCCCGCCAGCGTGGACACCAGCTCGACGTCGTACCCCTCTCCTGTCCGCGCGACGTCCAACGCCCGCTGCCACAGCGCGCCGTCCACCGGCGGGAACTTCTCGTCGTACCGGGCCGCGCTCACCAGCGGGCCCGCCGCCGCCCAGGCCCGCGGCCCCTCGCGCCGCAGCAACGGCAGCACCCCGTGCCGCTCCCGGGCGGCCCACTCCAGCGCCTCCTCGACGGTCTCCGGCTCCGTCCCGGCCGGCGGCCCGTAGCCCTCGGCGACCTCCACGAGCAGATCCTGGGACAGCGGTCCCCGCAGCCCGCACCGCGCCAGATCGATCGCCGCCCGCACCAGCGCCTGTCCGCGCGGGTGCTTGCGCCCGGAGCGCCGGAAGTCCGCCCACAGCCGCGGTTCCACGGCGAGGTGGGTCGCGATCCCTTCCGGTCCGCTGAGCCCGGCGGCCTCCCTGAGCCGCGGGTCCGCCGGCTCGGCGGCGCGCGCCCGCTCCGCGTCCGTCCATTCCCGCGGCAGCTCCACGATCTGCCCCAGGTCCAGCACCCGGCCGCGTGGGGTCTGCCGGTACTCGTCGTAGGCGTCCTCGCGCAGAGTGGCGAGTACGACCGCCCTCAGCCCGGCCAGCCGCGCCAGCAGCCTCGGCTCCAGGCCGCCCTCGCCGAGGTGGCCGTCGAGGTCGTCCAGCCACAGCACGCGGGGCTCCGCGGCTCCGCGCAGCATGTCGGGCAGGCCGCGCAGGTCCGCACCGGCGTCCGGTGCGTACACCCGAGCCGTCGGGAGCGCGGCCGCCAGCATCGCGAGCGCCGTGCGCGACTTGCCCGCGAACGGCTCCCCCAGCACCACCACGAGGCCGCCGTCCGCCGCCGCGGAGGCCAGGGCGGCGAGCAGCGCTTCGTCCGCCTCCCGCGGGACGTAGGGCGGCAGCGGCGGGCACCCCTTCATCCGGCGGGCCGGCCACACCCCGTGCGCGAGCGGCTCCAGTGCGGTGGCCGCCGGCCACTCCTCCGGGCCGGGTGGGGCGATCGGCGGCCGGGCACCGTAGGCGTGCTGGATCTGGACTCCGATGACCGGTCCGTGGATGTCCGCCTGCCGGAAATCGACATGGTCCCCGATGACCGGCGCAGGCCCCTCCGGGGAGGGAGCCGCCATCGCACGCGAGGGCGCCTCCGGACCGGGCCCGAACTCGGGCCGGGGCTCAAAGTCGGGCCGGGGCCCCAACTCGGGCCCGGGCCCCAACTCGGGCCGAGGCCCCAACTCGGGCCCGGGCCCCAATTCGGGCCGGAGCCCCAACTCGGGCCGAGGCTCCAACTCGGGCCGGGGCTCGCGAACCTCCCTCGGGTACGGGGCGGCACCGGTCTCGGGAGCCTCCACCGGGTGCCGGGCGGGAGCCGGCCCAGGTTCCTCCGCCACGAGCTGGACGCGGTCGGGCCAGGCGTCCTCGCCCTGGTACCCGACGGGGGTCGGTCCGGCATCCTCCACCAGGTACCCGACGGAGGTCGGTCCGGCATCCTCCACCAGGTACCCGACGGAGGTCGGTCCGGCATCCTCCACCAGGTACCCGACGGGGGTCGGTCCGGCATCCTCCGCCAGGTACCCGACGGGGGTCGGTCCGGCATCCTCCGCCACGTGCCGGACGGGAGCCGGCCCGGGTCCCTCCGCCACGTGCCGCACGGAGTCAGGCCAGGCGTCTTCGCCCAGGTACCCGGCGGGGGTCGGTCCGGCGTCCTCGCCCAGGTACCCGGCGGGGGTCGGTCCGGCATCCTCCACCAGGTACCCGGCGGGGGCTGGTCCAGCTTCCTCCGCCAGGGCGGGGGCCGGCGCGGGGCCCGGCGGCCCGTCCAGGAGGGGAGTCAGCTCGCGGATCAGTTCCCGCAGTTGCCAGGCCGCGGCGTTCTTGTCCACCGCGTCGGCGAGAGTGGTGCGCAGCCGTGGAGCCCAGACCGCCTGAAGCGGCTCCCGGGAACCGGGGGAGGTCTTCCCGACCTGGAGCAGTTCCCATCCGTAGATGGGAGCCCGCTGGCCCGTGAACCAGCGCGAGAAGCGTCTCCGGACCCGGTCCCACTCGTCGGTGCCGAGCCCAGCCGCGAGCACTTCGGCCCCGACGCCCGCCAGATCCGTCCCCCGCCTCACGCACGCCCCCCGCCCCTCGTGACCACGCCGTGCTTCAACGGTACTGACACGAAAGGGGATTCGGAGATGCCGTAAGGCGATCCGCCTACCCTTCGTCCTCCTCCTCGCCGTCCGCCGTCCGCGGGTCCTCGGCCGTCGTCCGCGGGTCCTCGGCCGCCCTGATCGCGTCCCGGTACACCCGTGCCGCCGCCCGCAGCGCCGCCTCCGGGTCGACGCCGTCCGCCTCGGCGCGGGCCGCCAGCGCGAGGAGTTCGTATCCGATGCCCTCCCCCTCGGGCAGGGGGACCTTCAGGCCCGCGGTACGGACGCGGGAGGCGAGTTTGGCGGCCAGGGCGAGGCCCGGCTGGCCGAGCGGGACGCCGTCCGTGACCGAGGTGCGCTTCTTCTCCTCCGCCTTGGTGCGCAGCCAGTGCTCCTTGACGTCCTCCGGGGTCTCGGCCCGCTCGTCGCCGAAGATGTGCGGGTGCCGGCGGATGAGCTTGGCGACGATGCCGCCTGCGACGTCGTCGATGGAGAACGGCGTGTCCGGGTGCTCCTCGGCGATCCGGGAGTGGAAGACGACCTGGAGGAGGACGTCGCCCAGCTCTTCGCGCAGCTCGGGGCGGTCGCCGGCCTCGATCGCCTCGACCAGCTCGTACGCCTCCTCGATGCCGTACTTCGCCAGTCCCTCGTGGGTCTGCCGGGAGGACCACGGGCACTCGGCGCGGATACGGTCCATGACCTGGACGAGGTCCAGCAGACGGGCGCCGGGCAGGTCGTAGGAGGCGGGGAGCAGCTCCAGCTCCGGCATGGCGACCCGGCCGGAGCCGGCCAGCCGGGCGAGGCCGTCGGTGAGCGCCGGCTCGCCCTCACCGGTCGCCACGACCACCACCGTCCGTCCGCCGGCGCAGGCGTCGACCAGCTCCTGCGCGGTGGGGGACGTCTCCGCCACCGCTATCCCGGCCTCACGCAGGTACGGCAGCTGCGGATGCGCGCCGTCCGCGCACAGCACGGCGTCGGCGCCTCGCAGGGCCTGCCAGGCGGGCCAGGACAGCAGGCCGGGAGCGACGCGGTGGCTGGTCGTGAGCAGGACGATGCGGCCGGGGGCGGCTTCCGGGCCGGCGTGGGGACGGGCTGCGGGGCTGGTTTCGTTCACGATCCGAACGTAGCCCACGGCACGGGAGAGCGGATCACGTTATCCACAGGGCCGAGGGGATCGTGTGATCGTATGACCGACAGCGCGGTGCGGACCGACGGTCCGCTGTGGGCCGACAGTGCGCTGTGGGCCGACAGTGCGCTGTCGGCCGACGGTCCGGTGTGAGCCGACAGTGCGCTGTGGACCGATGGTCCGGTGTACGCCGACGGTCCGCTGTGGACCGACAGTGCGCTGTGGACCGACGGTCCGGTGTCGGCCGACGGTCCGGTGTGGGCGGCCGTCCGGTGCCGTACCGTTCCGGCCCCGGTGCGCGAGCGGGCCCGCGCCGTCGGCCGGGCTACGCCGTCAGCTCGTCGCCCGCCGTCGTGACCTCACGCACCCACGGCGTCTTGGCGTCCACCCGGCTGCTCTTCTGCACGTCCCAGGAGCCGTAGCGCGGGTTGAGGTCCACGTGGAGTTCCCCGGACGCCTTGGACAGGGCCTGCCAGAAAGCGGGCTGGCTGGTGTCGGTGCCGAGCTTCGCGGCGAGCTTCTGCGCCTCCAGCTGGAGGCGCAGGTTGTCGTCGAGGTGGCCCGGGGCGATGCCGTACTTCTGCAGCCAGGCCGTCTCCAGGCCCTTGCTGCCGCCGGCCTGCCGCTCCAGGTCCGTCCGCATCCGCTGGATCTCCTTGCGGGTGACCGTCACGCCCTGGTCCCGGGCGGCACGATGCAGCACCTGGTCGAGCACCATGTTGTGCAGGGTGTCGCGGGTGAGGCTGCTCGTGGAGGAGACGACCTGCTGGTACTGCGTATCGTCCGGCACCGCGGCCCGCTGCGCCTGGCGGACCTCGTCGACCCGGCTCTCCAGCTGGGCGACGGTGATCCGCTGCCCGCCGACGACGGCCGCGGCACCCGGGTGCGCATCGTTTCCGCAGGCGGTCAGCAGGGGTGCCGCGGCGGCGATCGCGGCGGCGAGGACGAGCGCGGTGCGACGGCGGCGGTGCAAGGAGACCTCCAGGGGGAGATTGTGCGACGGTGCACAAAGTCTTGCGGTGATCGATGGTAGGCAGTGGGCAGGCTCCGGCCAACCCATTCGACCAACGATTCACGCGCGCTTCGGGCACCGCCGCGCCGCGCCGGAGGGCCGCCGGGTCAGCCGACGACGGCCACCGGCGCGTCCCAGGCGTCCCGGTCGACGGTCAGCGTGACCCCGCCGCGCGTCTCCTTGCTGTTGACCATGTACTGGTGGGCGCGGCTGTGGCCGGTGAACTGGGTGGGGCCCCACGGCCAGTCCGCGGTCGTCGTGTACTGCTTGTCCCACAGCGCGTACCAGAGGTTGCCCGGCAGGTCCGTCTTGTTCGGCGCGGTGGCGATCGCCTTGGCGCTGGAGCTGGTGAAGCCGTAGTAGCCGCCGCGGTAGGTCTTGCCGCGCAGCGTCTTCATGAACGAGCGCACATACGTGAGCACGGCGTCGTTGCACGCCTTGTTCGTGATGTCGTACGGCTCCATGTCGAGGTAGACGGGGCTGCCTGCCTTCATGCCGAGCGCCGATGCCTTGGCGACCGCGTCCTTGGCGTCGCTCGCGCCGAGGGAGGCGGCCGTGGAGGCGGTCAGCTTCTCGGGGCTGCGGCTGGTCTGGCAGGGCGGCTGGGCGCCGACGTAGATCGGGATGAGCTTCCAGCCGAGGGAGTTGACCGACTTTACCCAGGAGGCGGTGAGGTTGGGCTGGGCGCAGCCGCGGTTCTTGCCGCCCACGTAGACGGCGGCGGCGCCGTAGTAGCCGGTGTGCCAGGCCTTCATGGCGGACAGCGAGGGCGCGGTGCAGGTGTCGAACGCGCGGCCGGTGAAGGTCTTCTGCGCGGGCCAGGCAGTGGCGGCCATGGAGGTCTGCGCGGCGATGCCGGCCCCGGCGACGACGGCCGTGCCGGCCACCGCCCAGGTCACGTACCTGCGCTTCTTCGACTGCCGATGACCGGCCATGCATCCCACCCCTGATCGTGCACGGCGGTTCCACGCGCGTGCGTGCCTGACGAAAGCGTGTGCGGCAAGGGCACACTCGGCGACAACGTGCTTGCCGAAAACGTGCGCAAGGTATCGAGCGCCGGGCCTGCCGCCGGGAAACACAAGCCCTTGTAACACACAAGAATCTCCCAGGGCCCGGCAAAATCTAGCCGCGCACCTGCCCCAGCCACTGAAGGGTCCGCCGGACCTCCACGGCCAGCGGATCACCGGGTCCGTGCAGCCGCTCGACGTCCACGACCAGCCGCGCGAGCGTGTCGTGGGCCGCCGGCCGGTCGCCGAGGGCGAGCAGCAGATGGCCGATGCGGCGGCGGACCTCGTGGGCGAGCCGCGGGTCCCCGGAGACGTACTGGTTCTCGTAGTACGGCAGCAGCGCGCGGTACTCGGCGAGCGCCGCCGCCGGTTCGCCCAGCTGCTCCAGGCACTGCGCGGCCTCGTAGCGGTAGCGCAGCGACTGCGGGTCGGCGTGCCCTGCCTCGGCGGCGCGTTCGTCGGCGAGACGGCGCAGTTCGGGCAGCGCGCGCCGGTACTGGCCGTCGTCCATGAGGGTGGCCGCGTACTGCTTGCGCAGGGTGCGCACGACCGGGGACTGCTCGCCGTGCTGTTCGGCGGCAGCGGGCAGGATCGCGCCCAGGATGTCCACGGCCTGCGTGATGCGGCCCTCGCCCAGCAGGCGCTTGACCTCGTCCACGGCGGCGGCCACATCGGGCTTCTCGGCCACCGGCGGTGCCGGTGCCACGGGAGCGGGCTGGGGCGCGGGGGTCCGCGCGCGGTCCGGCCAGGGGGCGTGCGGACGCAGGAACGGGCGTGTGGGATCCAGCGGCGCCCCGGTGGGTGTGCCGCGCGCGGGCAGCAGCCGCGCCAGGTCCTCGTACACCTCCTGCGCGGACGCCGGCCGGTGCTGCGGGTCCTTGGACAGCAGCCGCAGCACCAGGACTTCGAGCGCCTCGGGCACCTCGGGGCGGAGCCGGCGCACGGGCAGCGGCGGCTCGTACAGGTGCCGGTGCAGCACCCCGAGCGCCGTCGAGCCGGCGAACGGCACCTCGCCGCTGAGCAGTTCGTGCATCAGCACGCCGAGCGCGTACAGGTCGGTGTACGGGCCGACCGCGCCGCCCATCGCCTGCTCGGGCGCCATGTAGGCGGGTGAGCCGATCGGGGAGCCGGTGTGGGTGAGGCGGGTGGTGTCGGTGTCCATCACCGAGGCCACGCCCAGGTCGAGGACGGTGATCGTGCCGTCCTGCTTCACCATCACGTTGCGCGGCTTGAGGTCGCGGTGCACGATCGGCACGGCGTGCACGGCGCTCAGCACCGCGCACAGTTGCGCGGCCACCGCGACCGTCCACTGCCAGGGGTACGGGTCGTGCTCGGCGAGGTGGTCGGAGAGATCGGCGCCGTCCACGTACTGCATGACGAGGAACAGCTCCTCGCCCTCGCTGCCCGCGTCGTGCACCGTCACCAGGCCGGGGTGGTCCACCTGCGCGGTCACCCGGCACTCGCGCATGAAGCGGCGGCGCAGCTCGTCCGCCTCCTGGCCCGCCACCTTGTCGGGGCGCAGCAGCTTCACCGCCACGCGCCGGTCCAGCCGCCGGTCGTACGCCGTCCACACCTGGCCCATGCCGCCCTGCCCGATGAGGGTGGACAGTTCGTACCGGCCGGCGACGACACGTCCTGTCGCCACGGTCACCGTCCGCCCTCGTGGCCGTCCTGCCTGCGCAGGTAGTCGCTCAACTCGTCCAGCTCGGCCCGCACCTGGTCGATCCGGGCGGGCGCGGGACGCTGCGGCGGCGGGGTGGTCAGCGGGGGCTGGGGCCCGGTCGTGTGCGTCATCGGGGGCGGCGTGTGCGGCGTGACCGGGGGCGTCGGCGGCACGGTGGGTGTCCCGTGCGTGGCCGGCGGGATCGGCACGGTCGTCGCGCCGTACGGGTTCACGGGCGCCGGGTAGCCGTACGCCGGGGCCGGGTGCTGCGCCCGGTACGCCTGCTGCTGCAACAGGTAGTGGCGGGTGTCCGCGGCGAGGTAGTACGCGATCGTGCCCACGAGCGTGCAGAGCAGCAGCAGGAGGCCCAGCCAGCCGCCCGTGGTGTGGATCTCGTCGCCCGGTTCGACCGCCACCAGCGTGATGCTGAGGATGTCGGCGGCCAGCACCGCCACGAACAGCCCCCAGTCCCGCGACCGGCGCGTGACGACCGCCAGCCGCAGCATCATCGCCCAGGCCATGAACCCGATGGTGAGGAATCCGAGCGCCACGAACAGCACACGCAGGAAAACCAGCCACGCCGTGTGCGGCGGCTGCTTCACCGGCTGTCCGTAGCCGTGGCCTTGCATGGCTGCTCCCGATGCCTGAAATGGGCGTACGTGCCCGCCCGGCGCGGTCCGCGGGGGCGGACAACGCCGGGTGTGCGAATGTCGCTTCGAGCATATGGCCCGGCGGGGACACGCGGTCCGGGTTGTACCGAACCGTTGTCCGGTGACCGGAACGGGATCAAAAGGATCAGCGGGACCAACCAGGTCAGTCGGGCGCGACCGTGCCGTCGGTGAGCCCGTCGTACATCCCGCGCACGAGCTGCTCCCCGAGCCGGCTCGCTTGCCTGAGCGCCCGCTCGAACTCGTCGAGTGCTCGGAAGCGCGCGCCGTAGCGCCGCTGTTCCTCCAGCGGGAGCCGGGGCAACTGGAGGCGGCGCACGTCCAGCCGGGTCGCCGTGGAGGCGTAACTGCTGGCCTGCCGGTTGTTGGCGGTACCGCGCAGGAACCCGGCGAGGAACCACGGGTCGAGGGCCGTGCGATCGGGGCGCAGAAGCACGAGGTTGCGCCCCAGGGCGGCGCCTCCCGTCGCGTCGTCGATGACGCGCGCCACCGAGCCCCCGCCGAGCACCGGTACGACGACATCGCCCGGCTCGGTCAGGACGGCCTCCTCCTCGCTCTCGGGCAGCGTGCCCGAAGGTGCCGTTCCGGCCAGCACGTCGTGGTCGGTGAGCACCGGCACGCGCGCGTGGCCGCCGTTTCCGCCGGTGCGCATCACCAGCGCGCCCCCGCGCGCGAGTTCACCGACGGTGGTCAGCGGCCAGCGCACGGGCGGTGCCGGGTCGGCGGGGGGCGGGGTGAGGTCGGCGGTCAGCCGCAGGGTCGCGCCCAGGCGCTCGCGCACCTGCGTCAGCTGCTCCGCGCCGTCGGCGACCGCGGCCGGCGGCAGATGACGGGCGGGAGCGAGGTCCACATCGTCGTCGAGGAGTTCGATGACCGGCAGCGAACGGGCGAGCCCCGGCCGCTCCGCCAGCCGCCCCTCGCGCGCGAAGGAACGCCAGGCGTCCAGCACGGCCTCCCGCACCGCGGCCCAGTCCGGACCGCCCCGCCCCTCCCCGGCGAACCGCCCCGTGTCCACGAGCAGCACCTCGGGCGTGGCCGGCGCGCGGTCCGGCCGGCGCAGCACCCACAGGTGCAGCGGGATGTTGTACGGCGGTGCCGCGCCGACCGGCAGCGCGACGACGGCCCGGAGCGCGCCCCGGCGCAGCAGGTCGGCACGGATCCGGCGCCCGGAACGGCGGGACGCGGTGGCCGGCGGCATGAGCAGCACGGCGGTGCCGCCGTCGGCCAGCCGGGCCAGCGCGTGCTGCACCCAGGCCAGCTCGGACTCGGTGCGCGCGGGGAAGCCGTACTCCCAGCGCGGGTCGTAGGCGAGTTCGTCGTGGCCCCAGTTGCGCTCGTTGAACGGCGGATGGCACAGCACCGCGTCGGCGCGCAGCCCCGGGTGCGCGTCGGCGCGCAGCGTGTCGCCGGCGGCGGCGCGCACGGTGGCCCTGCTGTGCAGCGCGAGCCGCAGCGCGCTGAGCGCGGCGAGTTCCGGGGCGCCGTCCTGGGCGTACAGCTCCTGCTCGGGGCGGGCGTCCACGGCGCGCAGCAGGGCGCCGGTGCCGCAGGCCGGGTCCAGGATGGTACGGGCCGGGCCGGCCAGGTCGGCCATGAGACCGGCGAGGTCGGCCGGGGTGAGCGTGTACTGGCGGGGGTTGGCGTCCAGGTGCCGGCCCAGCAGGAACTCGAACGTCTGCCGGGCTCCGGCCTCGGCGGCCAGCTCGGCGGCGCCGCGCAGGAGGGGGGCGGAGGGCAGGAGCTGGGGGCCGGTGGGGGTGGGGACCGCGGGAGTGGGGGTGGCGGGGGTGACCGAAGGGGACGAGGCCGCCGCTGCCGCCGATGCCGCCGGGGTGGCCGCAGCGGCATGGGCGGCATCGACGGCATGGGCGGCCTGTCCGGTCGATGCGTTCTGTGTGGTCCCGGAGGATTGGGGGGTGACTGCGGCTGCGGTGGGGTGGGCGGCGGCCGATGCGTCGTGAATGGTCGGTGCGGTGTGAACAGCTGGCGGGGTGTTCACAGGCGGTGAGGTCGGTGAGGAGTTCACAGCAGGCGCCGTGAGTGCCGCGTTCACACCGGTGACGTCGGCCGCGGAATTCACACCCGGCGTCTGAGGCGTCGGATTCACACTGCCGCCTTCGCCACCCGTGTTCACGGGAAGCGGTCCGTTCACAGCCCCCACGGCACGCCGGGACGGACCGTCGGGCACCGTGCCGCCCGGCGCACCGCCGAAGCGCGGCGTCAGCACCTGGTCCAGCGCGCCCGGCAGCATCGCGGCCAGCCGTGCGTCGGAGCCGGCGCTCGCGTCCAGCCAGACGGTGGGCCGCTCATGGATCAGCAGCAGCACGCAGCCGGTGTGGACCAGGGCGGTCAGCGGGCCTTCCGGGTGGCCGGCGAGCTGCTGCCAGACGCGTTCGCGCAGCGGGACCTCGGCGAGTTTGCCCTGCTTGCGCAGCCAGGCCTCGACCTCGGCGAGCGCGAACGACGGGCTGCTCTCCGTGCCGCCCACCGGCTTGGGGAAGTCGGCGTGCCGGCGCCGCCAGTTACTGACAGCGGCACGGCCCACTCCGGCGAGCCGCGCGATTCCGGCCGCGGTCACCTCTGTCGCGTTGTCCTGCACCGGCCCCGCTCCCCTCGTCCCGTGTGTGCACCGAGCATACCGGCGTGCACAGGACTCATGGATTCTCGAGCGTGTACTGATCTTAATGCGTGAACTGTGTTGACTCGGTTCACAGGCTCTGCTCTTATTGACCCAGCGAACGAGCGGCCACCGAGGGGGAGGCCGCCGCATTCGGGGAGGGTTTCGTCATGGGTATGAAGGCCAAGGTCGCGCTCGGTGCCGTCGTGGGAATCGTCGTCATCGGGGCCGTGTCCGCGAACGCCGGCAGCGACGGCAAGGACGGCGGTTCCGGCGGCGGCGGCAAGGGCTCTTCGGCGTCGGCCCAGCACAAGTCCGGCACCAAGAAGGACTCGGGGAGCGGCAAGGCGGCCGAGGAGAAGAAGGCCGCCATCGCGGGCGACGGCGAGTACCAGGTCGGCTCGGACGTGAAGCCGGGGACGTACCGCACGGCCGGCAACACCGACGACATGTGCTACTGGGAACGTGCCAAGGACGCCTCGGGCGAGATGGACTCCCTGCTGGCCAACGACAACGTCAGCGGCACGAGCTACGTGACCGTCAAGGCCAGCGACAAGATCTTCAAGTCCAGCGGCTGCAAGGACTGGGAGGCCGTGGACCCGAAGGCGAAGGGCACGCCCGCGTCCTCGATGGACGGCGACGGAGGCATGTTCAAGGTCGGTACGGACATCGCGCCGGGCACCTACAAGTCGACCGGGAACGCCGACGACTCCTGCTACTGGGAGCGCACGAAGGACGCCGACCACGGGCTGAACTCGATCATCGCCAACAACAACGTCAGCGGCACGGCCGTCGTCACCATCAGCCCGTCGGACGCCTACTTCAAGACGAACGACTGCGGCGACTGGAAGAAGGCCTGACCCGTCCGCTCGTCCCCGGCGCGGGACCGCCCCGCGCCGGCCCCGGGCCGGCCGCCGACGCCGCCCCGCCACCCGCGCCGTCACGCGTCCCCGCACCCCGGCGCACCGCACCCGCCGCACCGGACCGAACTCGTCAGGACCGGCGGCACCGTCTGCATGAAGTACGACGAGGCCTTCCTGCGGGCCTAGAGCGAGGGCGAGTCGAAGGCCGACACGGACGCGGCCGTGGCGATGCCGGCCGGGACGTGGACCAAGATGTCCGGGAAGGGGCAGGACGCCAAGGAGATCGCGGGCTTCTGCGACCTGGACGCGCCGGGCAGCTGACGCCGGGCCGGGGCCGGCGCGGGGTCAGAGGGGGCGCCGCATCCACACGTTGGGTTCGACGTAGACGGCGTACCCGCGGTCCGGTTCGCAGCGGACCGGGGCCAGCGCGCCGGGCACCTCGACCTCGCCCGCGGTGTCGAAGGGCAGCCCGGTCCAGCGCCGCCACTCCTCCAGCGAGCCGGTCACGGTCATGGAGGCCGTGGCGATGGAGTCGATGGTGGCGCCGGCCCGGGCGTGGACGCGCAGCCACGGGTCCTCGGGCAGTCCGTCGGCGCGGACCCGGTGGGCGTACTCGGTCATCGGGGTGCGCGGTTCACGGTGCTTGGCGTTCGGGCGGACGGGGGCGACGACCTCGCGGAAGCCGCGGGCGCGGGCGTTGTCCCGCATCGCCGAGAGCATGACGCCGGACAGGCCGTGGCCCTGGGCGTGCGGGGCGATGGTGACCGAGATGGCGCTCACGGTGTCCGGGCGGGTGCCGCGGCGCAGGTCGGCGAAGGCCCACGCGAGGACCTGGTCCCAGCCCCGGGCCGGCAGGGTGCGCCGGCCCTCCACGTCGAGGGCGAACGGCACGCTGTAGGCGTGCGCGACGACCTGGCCGTGCTCGTCCTCGGCGAACAGCGCGTAGTCCGGCAGTTCGGTGGGGATGCGACCGTAGTGGGTGTTGCCCACGGGGTCGTTGGTGACGAACTCCGGCCATGTGTCGACCATGCCGAGCACCGCCGGCAGCCGGTCGGGCCGCTCGGCGAGGCTGCTCACCCTGATGTCCATGACGGTCACGGTAGGCGGAACACACCGGGCCCGGTAGCGATTTACCCAGGGTGTCGCCTGCTCGTACGAGCAGGTCAGCGGGCCCGGAAACGCTCGGGTGCCTTGGTCGGGCTGCCGCCGGTGGGGAGCTTCTGGGCCGGGCAGGCGGCGAGGACCTTCTTCATGGCCGACTGCTCGGCGGCGGTGACCCACAGGCCGTACTTCTTCTTGACCGCGACCTGGGCGGCGACATAGGTGCAGCGGTACGCCTTGTCGGGCGGGAGCCAGGTGGCCGCGTCGCCGTCACCCTTGCCTCGGTTGGTGCTCGCGTCGACCGCGATGAGGTTGAGCGGGTCGTTGGCCAGGGCTATGCGCTTGCTGGGGTCCCAGTACTTGGCCCCCTTCTGCCAGGCGTCGGAGAGGGCGACGACGTGGTCGATGTCGACCTGGCTGCGGCCTCGCCGGTAGGTGATCTCCTTGCCGGAGTAGGGGTCGGGCTTCAGCAGGCCGTACGAGACCTTGCAGGTGCCGCCGGTGAACTTCACCTGCTTCAGATCGCGTTTGAGTATGTCGTCGCGGGTGTCACAGGAGTTGGAGTCGGTGTCCGCCCAGGCGGATCCGAAGCGGTCACGGGAGTAACCGGTCTTCGACGCGCGCCCCTTGACGGTCAGTGAGCCGGCGGCGGCCAGGGCCGCGCCCCCGCTTCCGGTCCGCTGCGGGCCGGAGGTCCCCTCGGTCTGGTCGGCCGTGCATCCGGTCACGGTGACCAGCACGGCCACGGCGGTGGCAGCTCCGTCCCTCAGACGCGTCACGGTACGTCCTCCTTGCTCGCCCGGCCCGCCCCTCACGTGCGAGCGGAGTGTTCCACTCTCCACCGTAACTTCCCTCTGTCGGCGGGCAGATAGAGCGCAAAGGGTTGTTTACGGGGCAAGGCAGGCGCATCGGAGGGGATATGAGGCCGCGCAGGGGGGCACGAAAGGTGGGAGGCCGCCCCGCGCGCCGCCTCCGCAGCCCCCCTGGCCCCGGGAAACCATCACCTGCGGGCCCGTGAGTCTGCGAGCCCGTGAGTCCGCGGGCCCGTAAGTCTGCGCGCCCGTGAGTCTGCGAGCCCGCGAGCCCCTAGACCTGTGGGCGGACTTGACCTTGTCACTGGCGGCAGGGTCCGACGATCCCGGCATGAGCGAGAACAGCCCCTCCCAAGCCGGCCTCTCTGAGACCGACCGCCCCCGGACCAGCCCTTCCCGGACCGGCTCCTCCCGGACCAGCCCTCCCCAGACCAGCTCCTCCCAGACCGGCTCCTCCCGGGGGCCCCGTACCGTCCTCGTGACCGGCGCCGGCACCGGTATCGGACGGGCCACCGCCCGCGCGTTCGCCGCCGAGGGCGCCCGGGTCGTCGCCGTCGGCCGCCGGGCCGCACCCCTGGTCGAGACCGCCGAAGGGCACCCCGGGATCACGCCGCTGACCGCGGACCTCACCGCCGAGGACGGGCCCCCGCAGGTCGTACGGGCCGCACTGGAGTGGTACGGCCGGCTCGACGTGCTCGTCAACAACGCGGCCGTCGTCACCACCGACTCCCTGCGCGGCTACACGCGCGCGTCGGTACGGCCGCTGCTGGATACCAACCTGCTCGCGCCCGTGCTGCTCACCCAGGCCGCGCTGCCCGCGCTGGAGGAGAGCCGGGGCGTCGTGGTGAACGTGACGACCTCGGTGGGCCAGCGGGGCTGGCCCGGCAACTCCCTGTACGCGGCGGGCAAGGCGGCGCTGGAGGTGCTGACCCGCAGTTGGGCGGTGGAACTGGCGCCGCACGGCATCCGGGTGGTCGCGGTGGCCCCGGGCGCGATCGAGACACCGATCGCCGACCACTCCGGGCTCACCGCCGAGCAACTGGACGGCCTGCGCAAGTGGCAGCTCGACCACACCCCGCTCGGCCGGATCGGCCGCCCCGAGGAGGTCGCCTGGGCCATCACCGGACTCGCCTCGCCGCAGGCGTCGTTCGTGACGGGGGTGGTGCTGCCGGTGGACGGCGGCGCGGTCGTTGCCTGACCGCCGGCCTCCCGGAACCGCCCCCCGCCGGGGCGTGCCACCGGTGACCGACCTTCCGGTGCACAGACGCCGGAGCGTGCCACCGGCGACCGACACCTCCGGTGCACACGCCGGAGGGTGCCACCGGTGACCGGCACGAGACCGGCAAACCTCGTAGACCCGAGCCCGGAGTACCGGAGCGGGGCAAACCGACGACCGGAGCCCGGGCATACCAGAGCGGGGTCAACCGAGGGCCGAAGCCCGGAAGTTCCGGTGCGTTTGGGCGGGGCCCGGAGGGCCGAGGGTCCCGGGGCCGTCAGGCAGTCCTGTCCGCCTGGCTCAGTGCGGCCGCCAGTCGGTCCCGGACCGCCGTCTGGGACGCGATGCGGGCGTCCAGCACGGCCAGCCGGTCCCGGGCGACCTCCAGCCCCTTGGCGGAGGCGGGGCCGGCGGTCACGTCGCCGTCCAGGCAGGGCAGGAACACCCGTACGTCGTCCAGGGTCAGCCCCGCCTCCAGGAGCCGGCGGATGTTGCGGACACGGACCGCCGCACGGGCGTCGTACGCGCGGTAGCCGTTGGCGGCGCGCGCGGACGTGATCAGGCCCTGCTGCTCGTAGTGGCGCAGGGCGCGCGGTGTCGTTCCGGTCGCCGCGGCCAGCTCACCGATCCGCACGCGCGTCCCGCCCCCTGCCCCTGCCCCTGCCCGTGTTGCTCTCCCTGCCCCCGCCCATCGGACGCTAGCTCAGGACCGAGGTGAGGAACTCGCCCACCCAGGCCAGCAGTTCGCGGCCGACCAGCGGCTTGCCGCCGACCTTCGCGGTCTTCGGGCGCGGGACCAGCACCTGGTGCACGGCGGGCTTGATGACCGTGCCCGGGTAGAGCCGCTTGACCCGCAGCTCCTGCGATTCGCGCAACTCCACCGGGGCGAAGCGGACGTTGGTGCCCTGAAGGACGATCTCGCCGACGCCGCACGCGCGGGCGAGCATCCGCAACCCGGCCACCAGCAGCAGGTTCTCCACCGGTTCGGGCAGCTTGCCGTAGCGGTCGGTGAGTTCCTCGCGGACGGCCTTGACGTCCTCCTCGGAGTTCGCGGAGGCGATGGCCCGGTAGGCCTGGAGGCGCAGCCGCTCGCCGGGGGCGTAGTCGTGCGGGACGTGCGCGTCGACGGGCAGCTCGATCTTGACCTCGAGCGGCGGCTCCTCCTCGGCCCCGCCGGTCTCCAGCTGGCGCCGGTAGTCGGCGACCGCCTCGCCGACCATGCGGACGTACAGGTCGAAGCCGACGCCCGCGATGTGCCCGGACTGCTCGCCGCCGAGCAGGTTGCCCGCGCCGCGGATCTCCAGGTCCTTCATCGCGACGTACATGCCGGCGCCCATCTCGGTGTGCTGGGCGATCGTCGCCAGGCGCTCGTGCGCGGTCTCCGTCAGCGGCTTCTCCGGCGGGTACAGGAAGTAGGCGTAACCGCGCTCCCTGCCGCGGCCGACGCGGCCGCGCAGCTGGTGCAGCTGGGAGAGGCCGAAGTTGTCGCCGCGCTCGACGATGAGGGTGTTGGCGTTGGAGATGTCGATGCCGGACTCCACGATCGTGGTCGACACCAGTACGTCGAACTTCTTCTCCCAGAAGTCGACGACGACCTGCTCCAGCGCCGACTCCGACATCTGGCCGTGGGCCGTGGCGATGCGCGCCTCGGGGACGATCTCGCGCAGTCTCGCCGCCGCGCGGTCGATGGACTCGACCCGGTTGTGGATGTAGAAGACCTGGCCCTCGCGCAGCAGCTCGCGGCGGATGGCCGCGCCGATCTGCCTCTCCTCGTACGGACCGACGAAGGTCAGCACCGGGTGCCGCTCCTCCGGCGGGGTGGTGATCGTGGACATCTCGCGGATGCCGGTGACCGCCATCTCCAGGGTGCGCGGGATCGGGGTGGCCGACATGGTCAGCACGTCGACGTTGGCGCGGAGCTTCTTCAGCTGCTCCTTGTGCTCGACGCCGAAGCGCTGCTCCTCGTCGACGATGACCAGTCCCAGGTCCTTGAACTTGGTCTCCGAGGCGAACAGGCGGTGGGTGCCGATGACGACG
The DNA here is from genome assembly GCF_016741855.1 of Streptomyces musisoli. Classification (GTDB taxonomy): domain Bacteria; phylum Actinomycetota; class Actinomycetes; order Streptomycetales; family Streptomycetaceae; genus Streptomyces; species Streptomyces musisoli. The sequence continues at coordinate 120,878 of NZ_JAERRH010000008.1, forward strand.
TCGACCGCGCCGTCCTTCAGGCCCTCCAGGACGGCCTTGGCCTCGGTGTCGGTCTGGAAGCGGGAGAGCGCCTTCACGTTCACCGGGAACTGCCCGTACCGCTCGGAGAACGTGCCGAAGTGCTGCTGCACCAGCAGGGTCGTGGGCACGAGGACGGCGACCTGCTTGCCGTCCTGTACTGCCTTGAAGGCGGCGCGTACCGCGATCTCGGTCTTGCCGTAGCCGACGTCGCCGCAGATCAGGCGGTCCATCGGGACCGACTTCTCCATGTCCTCCTTGACCTCGGCGATGGTGGTGAGCTGGTCGGGGGTCTCCGCGTAGGGGAAGGCGTCCTCCAGCTCGCGCTGCCAGGGCGTGTCGCCGCCGAACGCGTGGCCGGGGGCGGCCATGCGCGCGCTGTACAGCTTGATCAGGTCGGCGGCGATCTCCTTGACGGCCTTCTTCGCGCGGGCCTTGGTCTTGGTCCAGTCCGCGCCGCCGAGCCGGTGCAGGGTGGGGGCCTCGCCGCCGACGTACTTGGTGATCTGCTCCAGCTGGTCGGTCGGGATGTACAGCCGGTCGCCGGGCTGGCCGCGCTTGGCGGGCGCGTACTCGACGACCAGGTACTCGCGGGTGGCGCCCTGCACGGTGCGCTGCACCATCTCGATGTAGCGGCCGACGCCGTGCTGTTCGTGGACGATGTAGTCGCCCGGCTCCAGGGTGAGCGGGTCGATGGTCTTGCGGCGGCGGGCCGGCATCCGGGCGCCGTCGCGGCCGGCGGCCTTCTGGCCGGTGAGGTCGGTCTCGGTGAGGACGGCGAGCTTGAGCGCCGGGTCGACGAAGCCGTAGTCGATGCAGCCGCAGGAGACGTGGACGACGGACGGGCTCAGGTCGCCGAGATCGACGTCCAGGCGGGCGGCGATGCCCTCGCCGCCGAGCACCTCGACCGTGCGTGCGGCGGGGCCGTGGCCCTCGGTGACGAACACCGTGCGCCAGCCGTCGGCGAGCCAGCCCTTGGTGTCGGCGAGGGCACGCGCGGTGTCGCCGCGGTAGGTCTCGGGGGCGTGCATGCCGAGCTTGAGGGTGTCCGCCTCGAGTTCGAGATCGGCCGCGAACGGCGACACCGACCACCACATCATGTCCAGCTCGCGCGCGCGGTCGCGGACGTCGGCGATGGACCACAGGGAGGCGGCGCCGACGTCGATCGGGGCCTCACCGCCGCCGGCGGTGGCGGCCCAGGATGCCTGGAGGAACTCCTGCGAGGTCGCCACGAGGTCGGCGGCGCGCGTGCGGACCCGCTCCGGGTCGCAGACGACGGCCATCGCGCCCTTGGGCAGCACGTCGAGCAGCAGCTCCATGTCGTCGACGAGGACCGGGGCGAGGGATTCCATGCCCTCGACGGCGATGCCCTCGGCGATCTTGTTCAGCAGTTCGCCGAGTTCGGGGTGCTCCTCGGCGAGGGCACGCGCGCGTGCGCGGACGTCCTCGGTCAGCAGCAGTTCGCGGCAGGGCGGGGCCCACAGGCCGTGCTCGGCGACTTCGAGGGAGCGCTGGTCGGCGACCTTGAAGTAGCGGATCTCCTCGACGTCGTCGCCCCAGAACTCGATGCGCAGGGGGTGTTCCTCGGTGGGCGGGAACACGTCCAGGATGCCGCCGCGCACGGCGAACTCGCCGCGCTTCTCGACCAGCTCCACGCGCGCGTAGGCGGCGGCCGCGAGGGCTTCGACGACGTCGTTCAGATCGGCGCTCTGGCCGGTCCTCAGGGCTACCGGTTCCAGGTCACCGAGGCCCTTGACCTGCGGCTGGAGGACGGAGCGCACGGGCGCGACGACGACGGAGACGGGGCCGGTCTCGGGGTCGTCGGGGCGGGGGTGGGCGAGGCGGCGCAGGACGGCGAGGCGGCGGCCCACGGTGTCGCTGCGCGGGCTGAGCCGCTCGTGCGGGAGGGTCTCCCAGGAGGGGTACTCCACGACGCCCTCTTCGGGCAGCAGGGAGCGCAGGGCGGCGGCCAGGTCCTCGGCCTCCCGGCCGGTGGCGGTCACCGCCAGGACCGGTCGGCCCGCCTCGCGGGCCAGGGCGGCGAGGGCGAAGGGCCGGGCCGCCGGGGGGCCGACGAGGTCGACGTGCATGCGGTTGCCGTCCGTCGCCGCCGTGATCGCTTCCGCGAGGGCGGGGTCCTTGATGACGGCGTCGAGCAGACCGTGCAGGCTCATGGAGGAGGCTTTCCGTCCGGGTGTGGGCAACGCGAACAGCCCGACGCGGGTGGCGGGCCGGGGGTCTCCAGCCTACGACGCCGGGCCGGGCGGTGCCGGAGGCTGTGGACAACCTCCGCCGTTCGGTGCCCTGCGCTGCCGTCGCCCCTCCGGGGCTGCGCCCTGGACCGGCGCCCACCCGGCACCCGACGTGAACCACCGGGGCCCCCGCTGCACGCGCCCCGGCGCCGGAACCGCGCCCGCCCGCACCCCGTTCGGACCGCCGAGCCCCCCCCACAGCACACACGGCGCACATGGCACGCACAGCACACGCAGCAAAGAACCCGGCGCCAGGAAGTCCCCCAAGACTCCCTGGCGCCGGGTCGTCCCCCGCAACCCCCGTGTGCGGTGGGCCCCGGCCCGGCCCGGGCCTCGGCCCGGGCCGGGCGGCTGCTCCGTCGCGACGGCGCTCGGCCAGTCCGCGCGATGACGTTCGGCCACTCCCTCGCGACGGCGTTCGGCTGATCCGTCGCGACGGCGATCGGCTGATCCGTCGCGATGGCGATCGGCTGATCCGTCGCGATGGCGATCGGCTAATCCGTCGCGATGGCGTTCAGCACGTTCATCCGGCCTGCCCGGAACGCCGGGACCAGCGCGGCGAACAGGCCCACGAAGGCCGAGCCGATGAAGACCCCGGTGATCGTCGGCCAGGGGATCTCCAGGACCTTCAGGCCCTCCAGGGCGAGGAGCTTCTGGGCGGTCGCGCCCCAGCCCATGCCGAGGCCGAGGCCCAGCAGGGCGCCGAAGACGGCGATCACCACGGACTCCAGGCGGATCATGCGGCGCAGCTGGCGGCGGGAGAGGCCGATGGCCCGCATGAGGCCGATCTCCCGGGTCCGCTCGACCACGGACAGCGCCAGGGTGTTCACCACACCGAGGATCGCGACGATGATCGCGAGCGCCAGCAGGCCGTAGATCAGGTTCAGCATCTGGCCGATCTGGTCCTTCAGCTCCTGCTTGTAGTCGGTCTGGTCGCGCACGGTGTACTGCGGGAAGTCGTCGTGCAGCGCGGCCTTGAGGGCCTTGTACGCGGCGGCTTCCTGCCCGTCCTTGGCCGTGGCGAAGACCAGGTCGTCGAGCGGCATCCGGTCGGCCGGCACGTACCGGGCCGCGGTGGCGATGGACGTGTACATCGCGCCCTTGTCGATGACGGTGTCGTCGCTGGTGATCGCCCGGACCGTCAGCTTGGCCGTCCTGCCGTCCGCGAAGTCGACCGCGACCGTGGAGCCGAGCTTCAGGTGGTGCTTCTTCGCGAAGCCCTCGAAGACGGACATCGAGTCGGGCTCGTAGGCGTCGGCGAGGCTGCCGGCGACCGTCTCGGTCCGCAGGTCCTTCGGGTAGGTCGGGTCGGCCGCGTTGATCGTCTCGCCCTCGGAGACACGGCCGTCCGGGGTGGTCAGGGTCGCGTCCAGGAGCTTGTACTCGGTGACCCGCTCCAGACCCGGCGCGCCCTTGATCGCGTGGACCGCCCGCGCGTTTATCTCCTTGCCGTTGTCGTCCATGATGATGAAGTCGGCGCCCACGGTCTTGTCGAGCTGGTCGGTGGCGGAGGCCACCATGGAGGAGCCGACCACCGACAGGCAGGCCACCAGGGCCAGGCCGATCATCAGGGCGGCGCCGGTGGCGCCGGTGCGGCGCGGGTTGCGCAGCGCGTTGCGCTCGGCCATCCGGCCCACGGGGCCGAAGATCCGCAGGATGACCGCGCCGAGGACACGGACCAGGCCGGCCGCGAGCAGCGGGCCGATGACGACGAAGCCGATCAGGGTGAGCACCACGCCCAGGCCCAGCCAGCCGGAGCCGGTCTTGGCCTTGTCGGCGGTGGCGGCGGCGTACAGGCTCCAGATGCCGGCCGCGGTGAGGAGCAGACCGATGACGGCCCGGACGGCACCGGCCCTGGCGTCGGCCGGGGCGCCCGCGTCGCGCAGGGCGGCCATCGGGGAGACCTTGCCGGCGCGCCGGGCGGGCAGGTAGGCGGCGAGGACGGTGACGACCACGCCGAGGAGCAGACCGAGGGCGGGGGTGGTCCAGGCGACGGTCAGGTCGTCCGTGGACAGGTGCATGCCCATCAGGCCCATGAGCTTCATCAGGCCGATCGCGATGCCGACACCGGCGCCCACGCCGAGAGCGGAGCCGATCACACCGAGCAGCAGCGCCTCGATCAGCACGGACCGGTTGATCTGCTTGCGCGAGGAGCCGATGGCGCGCATCAGGCCGATCTCGCGGGTGCGCTGGGCGACCAGCATGGAGAAGGTGTTGATGATGAGGAAGATGCCGACCAGGAAGGCGATCCCGGCGAAGCCGAGCATCGCGTACTTCATGACGTCCAGGGAGCTCTGGACGTCCTTCTGGTTGGCCTCGGCGACCTCCTTGGCGGTCTGCACCTTGTAGCCGTGCCCGAGGGCGGCGGTCACGTTCTGCTTCAGCTGCTCGTCGGTCACGCCCGCGGCGGCGGTGACGTTGACGTTGGTGTAGACACCGGTCCGGCCGACGAGGGTCTGCTGGGCGGTCTTCGTGTCCAGGTAGAAGATCGCCGCGCCGGGGTTGGTGACCTTGAAGGCGGCGATGCCGGACACGCGCGCGTGGTGCGTGTCGACGGCCGTGATCACACCGATCTCGTCACCGAGCTTCAGGTGGTGCTTGTCGGCGGTGTCGATGTCGACCATCACCTGGTCCGGGCCCTTGGGGGCCGTACCGGAGGTGATCTCCATGGTGCGGGCGTCGTTGCCGTTCCAGCTGCCGACGATGGTGGGCGCGCCGCTGCTGGGCGACAGCTTGTCCTTGTCGCCGTCGACGACGGTCACCGAGGTGGAGAACACCGTGCCCTCGGCCGACTTCACGCCCTCGGCCTTGCGGACCGCACCGAGGACCGAGGCCGGCACGACCGGCGGCTTGCCGGTGCGGGAGGTGGTCTCGCCGGTGTCGGAGGCGTTCTTGGCGCTGACCGTCACGTCCGAGGACGTCGCCTGGAACAGCTTGTCGAAGGTGGTGTTCATCGTGTCGGTGAACACCAGCGTGCCGCACACGAACGCCACCGACAGCAGCACCGCCGTCGCCGACAGCGCCATGCGCCCCTTGTGCGCGAAGAAGTTGCGCAGTGAGGTCTTCAGGACGGTCATGACGTGCGCCCCCGGGCGTCGAAGTCCTTCATGCGGTCGAGGACCTGATCGGCCGTCGGCTGGTACATCTCGTCGACGATCCGGCCGTCGGCGAGGTAGAGGACGCGGTCGGCGTAGGAGGCGGCCACGGGGTCGTGGGTGACCATGACGATGGTCTGGCCGAGTTCGTCCACCGAGCGGCGCAGGAAGCCCAGGACCTCCGCTCCCGCGCGGGAGTCGAGGTTTCCGGTCGGCTCGTCACCGAAGATGATCTCCGGGCGGGCGGCGAGCGCGCGGGCCACGGCGACACGCTGCTGCTGGCCGCCGGAGAGCTGGGTCGGCCGGTGCTTGAGGCGGCCGGCGAGCCCGACGGTCTCCACGACCCGGTCCAGCCAGGCCCGGTCGGGCTTGCGGCCGGCGATGTCCATGGGGAGCGTGATGTTCTCGATCGCGTTCAGCGTGGGCAGCAGGTTGAACGCCTGGAAGATGAAGCCGATCCGGTCCCGGCGCAGCTGCGTGAGCTTCTTGTCCTTCAGGCCGGTTATCTCGGTCTCGTCCAGGTAGATCTGACCACCGGTCACGGTGTCGAGGCCGGCGAGGCAGTGCATCAGCGTGGACTTGCCGGACCCCGAGGGGCCCATGATGGCGGTGAACTGGCCGCGGGCGATGTCCACGTCGACGTGGTCCAGGGCGACGACCCGGGTCTCGCCGGACCCGTACGCCTTCACGACCTGCCGCGCCCGCGCGGCAACGGCCGTGCGCCCACCCGTCACCCGGCCGCCGCCCCTCATCGAGGCGCTCCGCGCCGCGCCTTCTGAATCGCCCCCGTGCCCGGGAATGGTCACAGCCGAAGTCACGGTATGTCTCCTATGTCGGTCGGCAAGTCGATGGTGGTGATGGTGGTGTCCCGGTGCGCCGGGACGTCGTCTTGGGTACGTCGATGAGTCTCGCGGTCGGCGGGGCTGCCGCGCGCTGGTGCGAAGCCCCGTCTTTCCGGGGGGCTAACCCCACCCCCACCGGTGCGGCCCGCCCCCGCCGGCGCGGCCCGCCGCCCCCCTCAGCGACGTAAAGCCAGGTTAAGGAGCGAGCCCGGCCGGTCTCGTCCTCCGTCGGGACGAACCCTCCCCGAGCCGTAGTACGGAGGTACCCCTAGGAGTGCTCCACCGTCGGGTGGAGCCGTTCTCGGGGTCGCCTCCACCCTTCGGTGCGGCAAGGCTCCACCCTTCCGTCGCGTCAGGGTCAAGCCGCGGCCCCGCGGGAAGCCGTCGTCCCGGAGCCGGGCGCAGGGGGACACTGGGGCGGCTTGCGGCGGGAAGCACGGGGAGGGGTGTGCGGTGGAAGTGGAACGGCGGGCCGCGGAGCCGATCACCCCGGGGAGGCGTACCGCCCGGCTGAGGCGCGCAGCCGTCGGTTAACGCGGGTATCACCCCAGGCCGGACCCGTTGTCGCGCAAGTAAGCGCATACCGACCGGCCAGTTCGGTGAAAACGCCGCGCACCCCGGGCTCCCCGAGTAGCGTGCATGGCTCAGTTCCCCACCTCCCTGCGGTCCGCCGCCACGGACCCGAGCCACGCAAGGAGCCCCGGGATGTTCCACGACCCGCCGCGCCCGTCGTCCCCGCACCACCGGCCGTCCCCTCCGCAGCCCTCGCGACCCTCCTCCCCGACGTATCCGTCGCAGCCGGCACACCAGCCGTACCCGTCACAGCCGTTGCAGCCGCCGCACTCGACGTACTCGTCGCAGCCGCCCTACCGGTCGCACCCGCCGCAGCCGACCTACCCCTGGCAGCCCCCCGAACCCCCCGAGCCCCTCCGCCCGGCCCGCCGGCCGCCCCGCGAACCCCTCGGCCACCACAGCGACCTGCGCGTACTGCGCAGGGCCTACCGCTGGCAACGGCGCACCGCCACGCTCACCGCGCTGGGCTACTTCACGCTCTTCCTCGTCCTGTCCGCGTACGCGCCCGGCGTCATGACGAGCACCGTCGCCGACGGCATCCCGGCCGGCCTGCTGCTCGCCCTCCTCACGCTCCCCGTCACCTGGCTCGCGATCGCCCTGTACGAGCACACCGCGCGCCGGCACGTCGACCCGCTCGTCGACCGCATCCGCAGGCAGACCGAACTGGACGCGCGCCGTGGAGCGGTGCGATGACCGGCGCGCTGACCGGCGCCGCCGGCTCCCCGCCCGGCGCGGGCTTCGCCGGCTTCAGCGACTCCGCCCAGGCCATGTCCCTGGTCGCCTTCTCCACCGTCGCCACGGTGACCCTGCTGCTGTGCGTGATGACCGGCCCCGACCGGGACGACCTGGCCGAGTTCTACACCGGCTACGGCTCCCTGTCCCCGCTGCGCAACGGCCTCGCCATCGCCGGCGACTACATCTCCGCCGCCACCGTCCTCGGCACCAGCGGAGTGATCGCCCTGTGCGGCTACGACGGTGTCGTCCTCGCCCTCAGCACGACGCTGTCGCTGATGCTGCTGATGTTCCTGCTGGCCGAACCTCTGCGGAACGCGGGCCGGTTCACCATGGGCGACGCGCTCGCCCGCCGGCTGCCGGGCCGCTGCGTGCGCGCCACGGCCTGCGCGGTGACCATCGCCGCACTGCTGCCGCTGATGCTGGTCCAGCTGGCCGGTACCGGGCAGCTGATGGCGTTCATCCTCGGCTTCACCAACGAGTCCCTCAAGACGGGGTGCGTCGTCGGCCTCGGCGCCCTGATGATCGCCTACGCCGCGATCGGCGGCATGAAGGGCACCGCGCTCATCCAGATCCTGAAGATCGTGATGCTGGTGGGCACCGGCGCCGTCGTCGCCGTCCTGGTCCTGCGCCGCTTCGACTGGGACCCGGGCGGCCTGTTCACCGCAGCGGCGCACCGGAGCGGCACCGGGCCCGCCTTCCTCCGCTCCGGCCTCCAGTTCGGCACCACCCCCGCCGCCCGCGTCGACATGATCGCCTCGGAACTGACCGTCGTGCTCGGCGGCGCCTGCCTGCCGCACGTCACCATGCGCATGTACACCGCCTCCAGCGCCCGCCAGGTACGCCGCTCCCTGTCCTGGGCCGTGTCGCTCGTCACGCTGTTCGTGCTGGTCATCACGGTGGTGGGGTTCGGTGCCACGGCACTGCTCGGGCGTACGGCGATCTCCGCGGCCGATCCGCAGGGCAACACCGCCTATCTGCTGGGCTCGCGCGCGGTGTTCGGCGCCGGCGTGTCCACGGCGGAGACCTTCCTGTTCACCATGGTCACCACCGCCGTCTTCCTGACCCTGCTCGCCTCCGTGGCCGGGATGATCCTCGCGTGCGCCAACTCCCTCGCGCACGACGTGTTCGCGGCCCGGGTCCGGGAGATGACGGCCCGCCGCGAGATGGTCCTGGCCCGCGTCTCGGCACTCGCCATAGGGGTGCCGACGATCCTGCTGGCCACCATGGTGCAGCACTACAGCCTTCAGCCGCTGGTGACGCTCTCCTTCTGCCTGGGCGCCTCCGCCCTCGCTCCCGCCCTGGTCTACGGCCTCTTCTGGCGCCGCTACACCCGCGGCGGGGTGCTGGGCACGCTGATCGGCGGCTCGGTGACCGTCCTGCTGCTCATGCCGGGCACCAAGCTCGTCTCGGGATCGCCCGTATCCGCGTTCCCGGGCGCCGACTTCAACTGGTTCCCGTTCACCACCACCGGCATCGTCTCCATCCCGGCCGGCTTCTTCTTCGGCTGGCTGGGCACCGTGCTGTCGGGCCGCGCGAAGGCGGAGCGGCAGCGGCGCCAGTACGAGGCGGTGGAGGGACGGATCCTGGCGGGGGCGGCGACGAGGGGAAACTGACGCCGCGTCCGCCGCGCTACTCCATGGCCACTCTGCCGGTCAGCGAGATGAGGCTGTCGCGCACGGAGTCCATGTGGGCCTGCACCTCGTCCCAGGTGTCGCCGTGCTCACGCAGCACCTGTTCCGTCTCCAGGGCGATGCGCTCCTCCTGCTCGCGCGCGTCGGCGATGATCTCGGCGGCACGCGCGCGTGCCTCCTCCTGGGAGGTACGCGTGAACTCCTCGGCCTCGCCGCGTTCGCGCTCGGCCTCGGCCAGCGCGGCCTCGGCGCGGCGCGCCCGTTCGGCGTGCCGGGCGTCCAGCACGGCCGCCTGCTCGGCCTCCTCGCGTTCCGCCGCGGCCCAGCGCCCCGCGTACTCCCGGGACTGCTCGGCGAGCATGCCGGTGGCGCACTGGCGCGCCTCGCGCACCGCGGCGAGCGCCTCTCCGCGCCCCGTCTTCATGGCGCGCCGGGCGCCGACACGGACGGCCTCGGCCTCGGCCTGCGCGGCGAGGAGCGTCTGCTGGGCGAGTCCGTCGGCCTCCGCGCGGAGGGCGGCCGCCGCCTCCCGCGCCTCCTGATGCAGGCGCTCGGCGTCCTCCTCGGCCTGCGCGATCCGCTGCCGGGCTTCGCGCCGCGTGCGTTCCAGGAGGTCCGCCGCCTCCTCCCGCACGGCCTCGAAGAGACGCCGCGCGCCCTCCCCGAGCGTCTCGTACGTCTGCGGCTGGAGCTCCGCGACGGCCTCGCGCAACCGTACGGCGTCCGCCTCCATCTCCTTGGCGAGCACGGTCAGCCGGGCGGCACGTTCCCAGGCGGCGTCCCGGTTCTCGGACAGCGCCTCCAAGTACGCGTCGACCTGGTCGGGGCGGTAGCCGCGCCCCCGGACGGTCACGAAGCCGTGCGGCGGCATCGATGCGCTGCTCACCCTGGGGACTCCTCTCCACCGGACATACACGACAGGATGATTTCGCGCATATCTTGATGGATCGGACTAAGTGTTCATAACGCGACACTCCGCAGTCGCGTCACGTTCGGAACGTCGCAGCTCGCCATCGGCGTGGCGGACGCGGACGCCTGGGAACGCTCCCCCCGCACGAGTGACGCCGGTGTCCCGGACGGCGGCCGGCACGCCGACGGCACACGGGAGGCCGGCCGATGCCGGACCGGACCCCGCGGGAAACACCTCGGGCCCGTCACACGGGGGAGACGCCTGAAGCCTTCACGCGCGGGAGACACCTCGAGCCTGCACGCGCGCGGGAGACGCCTCAACCTGCACGCGCGCGGGAGACGCCTCACCTTCCGCTTTCACGCGCGCGGGAGACGCCCGGACTCCCTGGCGCACGCGGGAAACGCCTCGGGCCCTTCACGCGCGCGCGTGAAGGGCCCGAGGACGCGCCCCGCCCGGCCGGGCGGGGCGCGCGCGCTACAGCACCCCGGGACGGATGCGTCCTACAGCAATCCGTCCCACATCTGCTCCAGCAGCACCGACCACCAGCTCTCCGGCGAACCGAGCGCCGCCGGGTCCAGCGCGGCCAGCTGCGCCTGGAAGTCGACCGTCCAGCGGCCCGCCTGCTCCTGGTTCAGCCCGTACCGCAGCCGCCACATCCGGCCCAGCAGCGCCAGGCACCGCACGAACTCCGGCAGCCCGCTGTTCACGAACTGCGGGGGCACCGGCGCACCACCCGGGCCCGCCTCCACCGGGACGGCCACGATGTTCGCCGTCCCGTACTGCACACAGAGCGCCCTGCCGAAGTCGGTGCCCATGACGAGGTACGACCCCGCGTCCGCCGCCGGCTGCACCCCGCGCTCGGCCGCCAGCTCCGCCAGCGTCGGCACCGGGCGGCCCGGCTGGGCCTGCGCCCAGAAGAACGGGCCCATGTCCAGCGGCAGCCCGGCCACGACCAGCGTGTGCGCCACGATCGGCGGCACGCCCTGCCGGGACACCGCCTGCTGCTCGAACCGGAACACGCCCGGCCCGAACGCCGCCGCCAGCTCCTGCGCGATCCCCTCCGGCGGCACCGGCGGCACCGCCTGCACCGGCGGCAGCGGAGCCCGCACCGGCGCCGGCCGCGCGGGACCGTCCGCCACCTGGTGCAACTCGCCCTGGTGCGCCAGCAACTGGTGCATGCCCTGCTGCCGGCTCGCGTGGTCCGTACCGTACGGCGCGATGCTCGTGATCCGCGCCTGCGGCCACTGCTCGCGGATCATCCGCGCACAGTAGGCACCCGGCAGCTCGCACGACTCCAGCTCCGTGTGCAGCTCCAGCACCTGGTCCGGCGGCACGTTCATGGCCCGCAGCTCGTGGAAGATCTGCCACTCCGGGTGCGGCGTGCCCGGCGCCGAACGCCGGATCAGCTGCTGCTCGGAGCCGTCCTGCGCGCGGTAGCGCAGCACGGCCTGATAGCCCGGGCCGACCGTCGGCTGGCCCTGCTGCGGATACCCGTAGGCCGGACCCTGCCCCGGCACGGGCGCGCCCGGCGGAGGCATCGCGCCGGCCGGCATCGGCGGCGTGGCGCCCGGAACGCCCGGGGGCATGCCCGGGCCGCCCGGCATGCCGAGCGCGCCGGGGGCGGGCGGCGGCGGGGGCGCGCCGGGTCCGGCCACCGGCGGAGCGGACAGCACGGTCTCGGCATGATGCACGGCCCCGCGAGCACCGCCCGCGGCACCCGGGACACCGGGCGCGCCAGGGGCACCGGGCATGCCGGGGGCACCCGGCGACTGCGGGGCGCCGGGGGCTCCAGGAGCGCCGGGGACGCCCGGAGGCTGCGGGGCTCCGGGAGCGCCGGGAGGCTGCGGGGCGCCCGGCGCGGGAGGCATGCCCGGGGCGCCCGGGGCCGCGGGGGCACCGGGCGGGTTCGGCATGCCCGGGGCGCCCGCCGCGCCCATCGCACCGGGAACACCCGGGACGCCCGGCGGCTGCGGCGCGCCGCCCAGCCGGCTCGGGTCGGCCAGCACCGTGGCCGCGTGGTGCACGCCGCCCGGCGGCGTACCGCCCGGAGCGCCCGGAGGCGCGGCAGGAGGATGGGCGGCGCCCGGAGCGTTCGGCGCGCCCGGCGCCTGCACCCCGTCGGTACCGCCCGGACCGGCCTGCGCGTTCGCATCGCCCGGCACCTCGAGGCCCTCCGGCCCGAGCGCCGACACGAGTTGCGTCGGCACGTATCCACCCGCCGGCGCACCCGGTGCCGGCGACGGGGTCGCACCCGCCGGACGCGCGCCCGGCGTGCCGGGAGCGCCCGGCGGCGGAGGCGGCGCACCCACACCACCGCGCGCCTTCCTCGGCGGCGGAGCCGCCTTGCTCGTCGCGGCGTCCGCGATGTCACCGGCGCCCGGCGCGAGCGGCCGCGCGCCGGGCGCACCCGGGCCCGCCGGAGGCTGCGGCGCGTTGGGCGCACCGTCCGGCCCCTGCGGATAGCCGTACCCGGGGGCACCCTGCGGAGCACCGGGCCCCTGCGGGTAGCCGTACGACGGAGCGCCCGGCGGCGGAGGCGGCGTACCACCCTGCGAGGCACCCGGCGGCGGAGGCGGCGTGCTGCCGTGCGGGGCACCCGGCGGAGGGGGCACGGCGCCCTGGGGAACACCCGGCAAAGGCGTGCTGCCCTGGGGAACTCCCGGCGGAGGCGGCGTGCTGCCCTGCGGGGCACCCGGCGGGCCGGGGGCCGCGGGAGGCGCGGGCGGAGTGCCGTGCGCCGGAGGGTAGGGCGCGACGCCCGCCGGAGGTGTGCCCGGGACCGCCGGCGCGTGCGGATGGCCGTAGGCCGGCGCACCCGGTGGGGGCGTGCTGCTCTGACCGGCGCCCGGGGTCCCCGCAGGAACGGGCGCACCGGGCGTGCCGGGCGCACCGGGCGTGCCGGGTGCACCGGGCGTGTGTGCTCCGGGCGTGTGTGCTCCGGGCGTGTGTGCTCCGGGCACACCGCCCTGCGCGCCCGGGGTGAAGCCCGGCGTGCCCGACACGTCGAGCGCCGGTGCGATCGCCGTGGCGGGCAGCCCGCTACCGCCCGACATCAACGCCGTCGGAGCGTCCGGCGCGACCGCCGGCGGGCGCGCCACATCGTCCAGGTCACCGAGCGGCGGCGCGAACACCGTCGCGGGCAGCGGCACGGAGCGGTCGTCCTCACCGGATTCCGCGTTCGTGTCGGTGCCGGCCCAGGGCGTGGCGCCCGAAGGCACGTCCGCCGGAGCGGGCGCCCCCGGCGCGGCGCCGGCACCCGCGCCGCCCGGCGCACCGCCGGTGCCGGAAGCCCCGGGCACACCGAAGGCGCCCGGCGCACCAGCACCAGCACCAGCACCAGCACCAGCACCAGCACCAGCGTGCGCCCCGCCTGCCGCACCCGCGGGCACACCGGCCTGCGTCTCGGCCAACCCGCCTCCGCCGAAGGAGGCGCCACCCGGCGCCGTACCAGCGGCAGCGGCCTGACCCCACTGCGCGGCGCCACCACCGGCACCAGCCGCGCCACCACCCGAAGCCGGCCCACCGACAGAAGCCGAGCCCCCGCCGGAAGCAGGCCCACCACCCGAAGCCGGCCCACCGACAGAAGCCGGGCCTCCGCCGGAAGCAGGCCCACCGCCCGAAGCCGAGCCCCCGTCAGAAACCGCACCCGCACCCTGAGCCGCACCCGGCGCCACACCTGACCCCGCACCCGGAGCCGGGGCCGACCCCGCGCCCTGCACCGCACCGGCCGCCGCCCCCGGCGCCACACCCGACCCCGAAGCCGGCCCAGTCGAAGCCGCCGCCGTGTCCTCCGGCCGCCGGTCACCCAGCCCCAGCTTGTCCGCGGCCTCCTGCAACCACTCCGGAGGCGTCAGCAGGAACGACGTCTGATTGAGGTCCAGACGGGCAGGAGCAGGCGCCGGAACCGCATCCTGCGGCTCGACGGCCCCGCCGTACTCCTCCTCGTACCGGCGGATCACCTCACCCACCGGCAGAGCCGGCCACAGCGTCGCCTCCCCGCTGTCCCGGGCGATGACGAGCCGCTGGCCGCCCGCGTCCGAACGCGGACCCTCCGCCCGGTCCTCACCCCACACCACGAACCCCAGCTCGAACTCACGCACCCGCACCTCACGGTGCTGGTACGCGGGCACGTCACCGTTGATCCACTCCTCGGCGCGCTCCTGCGCCTGCGCGTAGGTCACCATCGCCTGTAGCTCACTCCCCCACCGGGCCGGAAGACGCCGAGCCGGAAGACACCGGGACGACACGGGCGAAACCGCCGTCCACCATCAGATTGGCCACCGTCTCCAACTCCGGCGGACTGCCCGCCAGCCGGGACAGAAAGGCGTCGAAGTCGTCACCGCACGGCAGCAGCAGACGCTCCACCCGCTCCGCAGGCGACCACGACGGATCCACGTCCCGCACATCGTCGAACGCGCAGAACCACACCGTGCCGATCCGCTCGCCCTTCACCTTCACCGCGAGCAGCCCGCCCTGCACGAAACCCACACCCAGGTAGTCCTTCGTCAGATGGTCGCGCAGACACTTGTTCACATACACCAGGTCATTTACCGCCGCCTCGTCCCGCACCGTGAAGAACGGCTGGTCCACCAGCAGCCCCAACTCGGCGTCCAGGGCCGTGCCGACCGGCGCACAACCGCCCGCCGCCTTCAGGAACGAGCGATAGGCACCCGGCAGCCGGTAGCCGAGCTCCTCCTCGACCCCCTGCACCTGCGCCTCCGTCACCGCCACACCCGACTTCGGCAGCCCGAAATGCGCCGGCCGCGACTCCTGCAACGGCCGCGTACCGCGCTTGGCATGGTCCACCACCGTCGTCGCCAGCCCGCCGTGATGCCGCAGCAACGCCTTCACCTCGACCGGAACCAGCTCCAGCCGCCGCGTACCCACCACGTGATGCCACGTCCAGCCGTGCGGCGTCGCCACATCCGGCACCGTGTCCCACAACTCGTGCCCCGCCGCCGCCAGCGCGGCGTTCGCCGACACGTAGTCCGTCAGCCGCAACTCGTCGACACCGAAACCCTCCGGCGGCTCGGCGATCTCCACCGCCACGCGCGCGTACGGCGAGAAATCCGGATAACCACCCTCATCGACCCGTACCCCTCTCGGGTGACGTGCCGCCCGGACCGGATCCGGAAAGTGCACGACCTGCCCGGCGTAGGCCGCATTCGGCGGCGCGGCTTGTGCCCCGGCCTGGCGGCTGGGCGGCGCCCCCAGCCCGAGCCGACCTGTCGTCATGGCGGTTGCCCCCTGCGGCGTTCTCTCTGGCCTGAACGGCGGTGTCGATCGCGGATGCCGACAGCCTATGCGGTACACGAACCCCGGTCACCGGCCCACCACATCCCCGCGACCCCCGCCCTCCCGGCCGGACCAGAAGGATCCCGGCGAACGCTACGGAACCTCCCCACACCCCCGTGACCAGCCGTCACCCCACCGTCACGGCCTGCCCGGAACGGGCGTGTCGCAGCGCCCCAGCTTCCGCACCAGCCACGGCATTTGGCACCCTGTGTCCTTCGGGGGGATGCCCGGGGAGGAAAAACGATCATGAACGCGTTGCAGACCGGAGGTACCGACGTGCGGGCCGGCGACCCTCGCATCGACTGGAGCGGCACCGACACACCCCCCGCCCCGGCCCTCCGCCACCGCCGCGACGGCATCCTGCCCACCGTCGCCGCCGCCCTCTCCGTCCGCGGCGCCACCCTCACCGGCACCGCCGCCCGCAGCGACCAGCCCCCCGCCCTGCACCACCTCGTCCAGGACTTCCTCGACACCCTCACCAGCACTCAACGCGACCGCTTCACCGGCCGCTGCGCCGAGACCATCCTCATCTCCCGGCACATCACCACCGCCGACGCCGCCCGCAGCAAACGCGCCGCCCGCAAACCCATGACCAACGGCGAAGCCCGCAGAGCACTCAAGCACGCCAAACTCACCGCCCGCCGCATACGCGAGGACGGCGACCCCCTCCACGGCAGCTTCGCCACCCCCTGCCGCGCCTGCACCGCCCTCAGCGCCCATTTCGGCGTCCGCATCGTCGACCCCGCCGCAACCGGAGACTGACCACGCCCGTCAACCCCGACAGCACCCGTCAACCACCGGCACCACCGGCACCACCACGCAAACACCCGCACGCGCACGACGCACCACGAGCACCCGCACGCGCACGCGCACGACGAACGAAGGGCAGATGCACCCCGACCGCACCCCCTCCCCCCACCCCGGCCCCACCCGACCCGGGGGAACCACCACCCGCTTCCCCGTACCCGTCGACGCCGCCCTGCGCACCGCCGGCTGGCAACCCGGACGCTGGGACATAAAACAGGCCGAGATCTGGGCCGACACCCTGCGCGAACACACCTCACCCGCCGGCCACCGGCACACCGTCTTCCCCGCCGCCGTCGAAGCCTGGGCCGAATTCGGCGGCCTCCGCATCACCCCCACCGGCCCCGGCCGCCAGATCGCCCCCGCCACCCTCCACGTCGACCCCCTGCACGGCCTCCACCTCGCCCGCACCCTCGGCGACCTCGGCCGCGCCCTCGGCACCGAGCTGAGCCCCCTCGGCGAGGAAACCGACACCGCCGCCCTCCTCGCCATCGACGCCGAAGGCCGCGTCTACACCATCGACCACACCGGCGACTGGTACGTCGGCCCCGACATCGACCACGCCCTGTCCACCCTGATCAACGGCATCCAGCCGGCACGCCTCACCGCGAGCTGAACACCCGAGAACACCCGGCAGCCGGCCCTACACCGCCGGAATCACCGCCGACACCCGGAACCCGCCCGCATCCGTCGGCCCCGACACGAACACACCACCCAGCGCCACGACCCGCTCCCGCATCCCCACCAGGCCGTTCCCACCCGACGGCAGACCCGCCGCCGACGCCGACGCAGGCTCCGGCGGCGGCCCGTTCTCCACCTGCATCGCGATCTCCGACACCCGATGCGCCAACCGCACACGCGTCTTCGCACCCGCCGCATGCTTGTGGACGTTCGTCAACGCCTCCTGCACCACCCGGTACGCCGTCTGCTCGACCTCCGCCGCATACGGCCGCACCTCCCCCTCGACCGACAGATCCACCACCATCCCCGCGGCAGCCGACTGCCCGACCAACTCCTCCAGCTCGGACAGACACGGCCCCTCCGCCGCCCCCGCCTCCACGGCCGCCACCCTCGACGCCGCCTCCGCGGCCGCCTCACCGACCGCCGCCAACGGCACCGCCGCGGCACGCCGCTCCACGCCCTCCCCCGCCCGCAGCACACCGAGCATCTCCCGCAACTCGGTCAACGCCTGCCGCCCCATGTCCCCCACGAGCGCGGCGTTGCGCACCGCCTTCTCCGGATCCTTCCGCGCGACCGCCTGCAACGCCGCCGCATGCACCACCATCAGACTCACCCGATGCGCGACCACGTCGTGCATCTCCCGGGCGATCCGCGTCCGCTCCTCGTTACGCGCCCACTCCGCACGCTCCTCCGCCCGCTCCGCAAGCAGCTGAAGCTCCCGCTCCAGCGAATCCGCCCGCTCCCGCAGACTCTCCATCAACCGCCGCCGCGCCCCCACGTACAGCCCCAGCAGCACCGGTGGAGCCGTCAGCCCCAACGCCGTCGCGGCCGCCGCGAACGGCACGAACCAGTCACCCAGCGTCAGGTCCCCACGCGCCATGTCCTGCCGCACCCGCACGAACGTCACGATCGCCGTGCCCAGCAGCGACATGCTCGCCAGCGACCCGATGACCCGCCGCGGCAGCTCGCACGCGGCGAGCGTGTACAGGCCGACGACACCCATCAGGAAGCCCATCTCGGCGGGCGTGATCGCGATCGCCACCAATACCACGGCGAGCGGCCACTTCCGGCGCACCAGCAGCACCGAACCGGCGATCAACCCGAACACGATCCCCACGGACGCCGGGATTCCGGCATCGCGGGCAAACGGAATGCCCTCCGCGGCACACTCCACGGCGGACAACGCCGCGAGACTCCCGTCGAGCACCGCACTGCGCCACCTCGTCCACCACCATGGGCCGGTCAGAGCCCTTTCGTGGTCTTCCCCCGTCGTGGTCATGCCCCCAGCCTACGGGCGACGGGTGCGGCTTTTCCGGTGAGTTTCGCCTACCTCCACACACCACACTCCGTAATCGAATGGCCTCGAAACCGTCCAGCGTCGCTCGAACTGGTGAACCCTTCCCGTTCGACTCCGGAAGCGACCATTCCGGCCGGACGGTATGCACATGGCACATCCATATGGCAAATACGCCGACTTCGAGGGCCTGCGAGAACAGGCGGTCGCACTGCGACGGGACGGACTGAGCCGGCGGCAGATCCGCGACCGGCTGCACGTCGACAACAACGACATCCTCAACCGGTTGCTCGAAGGGGAGCCGGCGCCGGAGTGGACGAAGCGCCCCAACGCGAAAGACGACCTGCGGTGCAAGGCGCGGGAACTGCGAATGCAGGGCTGGACCTACGATCAGATCCAGGTGGCGCTGGGCTGCTCGAAGAGTTCCATCTCGCTGTGGGTGCGAGACCTGCCGAGGCCCGAACGGCGGGACCCGTCGGAACAAGCGAAGCTGGCGGCCCTGAAGCGCTGGGAGCACGAACTGGCGGTGCGGGACGAGGAACGCCGGAAGACCAAGGCGCTCGCCGCCGAAGAGATCGGCGTCATGTCGGAACGGGAGCTGTTCATGACGGGCGTCGCTCTGTACTGGGCCGAGGGCGCCAAGGACAAGCCGTATGCCCGACGGGAGAACGTACAGTTCGTCAACAGCGACCCGGGAGTGATCCGGATCTACCTCGCCTGGCTCGACCTGCTGGGCGTGGAACGCGAACGCCTCCGGTGTCGCGTCATGATCCATGCGACGGGCGACGTGGAGGGCGCCAAGCACTATTGGGCCGGCCTTGTCGGCATCGACGCACACGCGTTCCAGCGGACCACCATCAAGAAGCACAATCCGAAGACCGTCCGCAAGAATGTGGGCGAGAACTACCGGGGCTGTCTCGTGATCAGCGTCTTGCAGGGAGCAGACCTGTACCGACGCATCGAGGGCTGGTGGGCAGGCATGGTGGACGCCGCCTCAGGGATCACGGCACGGCCCTCCTCCGGTAAGGTCTGACGCAGCCATCCGCCATGGGGTAATTGGTAGCCCGCGGGACTTTGAATCCCTGTAGTGCTGGTTCGAGTCCAGCTGGCGGAGCTGCTCGGTTCGGGCCCTGACCGCACAGTCAGGGCCCGCACTCATATCCCCCGGATGTCCCCCCGGTATCCTGCGGCTGTCACCCCCACTCATCAAAGCCGAAGGGCAACCCCGTGAGCGCCATCCGCCCGGCCGCCGTCGTCGTTCTCGCAGCGGGTGAGGGCACCCGTATGAAGTCCGCCACACCCAAGGTCCTGCACGACATCTGCGGCCGTTCCCTGGTCGGCCATGTTCTGGCCGCGGCCCGTGAGTTGGACCCCGCGAACCTGGTCGTCGTCGTGGGCCACGCCCGTGAGCAGGTCACCGCACACCTGGCCGAGATCGACCCCGGCGTCCGGACGGCCGTGCAGGCCCAGCAGAACGGGACCGGCCACGCCGTGCGCATGGGCCTGGAGGAGCTGGGCGGTGCCGTGGACGGGACCGTGGTCGTCGTCTGCGGGGACACGCCCCTGCTGACCGCCGACACCCTCGCGCGGCTCGCCGGGACGCATCACGCCGACGGCAACGCGGTGACCGTGCTCACCGCCGAGGTGCCGGACGCGACCGGCTACGGCCGGATCGTGCGGGACGACGCGACGGGTGCCGTCACCGCGATCGTGGAGCACAAGGACGCGACCGACGCCCAGCGGTCGATCCGTGAGATCAACAGCGGTGTGTTCGCGTTCGACGGGCAGCTGCTGGCGGACGCGCTGAAGAAGGTGCGGACGGACAACAGCCAGGGTGAGGAGTACCTCACGGACGTGCTCGGGATCCTGCGGGAGGCCGGGCACCGGGTGGGGGCCTCGGTGGCCGGCGACCACCGTGAGATCGCCGGGATCAACAACCGGGTGCAGCTCGCGGAGGCGCGGCGCATTCTGAACGACCGGCTGCTGACGCGGGCGATGCTGGACGGTGTGACCGTCGTGGACCCGGCGTCGACCTGGGTGGATGTGACGGTGACCTTCGAGCGGGACGTCGTCGTGCACCCGAACACGCTGCTCATCGGGTCGACGCAGCTCGGTGAGGGTGCGGAGGTGGGTCCGAACAGCCGGCTGAAGGACACCCGGGTGGGTGCGGGGGCGCGGGTGGACAACACGGTGTCCGATGGTGCCGTGGTGGGCCCGGGGGCCGGTGTGGGGCCGTTCGCGTATCTGCGTCCGGGGACCCGGCTGGGTGCGAAGGGCAAGATCGGGACGTACGTGGAGACGAAGAACGCCTCGATCGGGGAGGGCACGAAGGTGCCTCATCTGTCGTACGTGGGGGACGCGACGATCGGTGAGTACTCGAACATCGGCGCGGCGAGTGTGTTCGTGAACTATGACGGTCAGGACAAGCACCACACGACGGTGGGGTCGCATTGCCGGACCGGTTCGGACAACATGTTTGTGGCTCCTGTCACGGTGGGGGATGGCGCCTACACCGCGGCCGGGTCCGTGATCACGAAGGATGTGCCGCCTGGTTCGCTGGCCGTGGCCCGTGGTCAGCAGCGGAATATCGAGGGTTGGGTGGCCCGGAAGCGTCCGGGGAGCGCGGCGGCGAAGGCTGCCGAGGCGGCGTCCCGGCAGGGTGATGGCGAGGACTGACCGGAAACGGGTGCGCCAAACACGGCGTACCGTGATAAGTGCACATCCGCACGTGTGCGCCCGCACCCTTACCAGCTGATTCGGCCTCTCATGCCCAGCCGAGAGGTCGCCGAGCAGCCGGCTGGCTGAGACAACCTCTGAGGAGACTGTGCTGTGACCGGGATCAAGACGACCGGCGAGAAGAAGTTGATGTTCTTCTCCGGCCGCGCCCACCCCGAGCTTGCCGAGGAGGTCGCCCAGCAGCTGGGTGTCGGGGTCGTCCCGACGAAGGCCTTCGACTTCGCGAACGGTGAGATCTATGTCCGTTACCAGGAGTCGGCTCGTGGTGCGGACTGCTTTCTGATCCAGAGCCACACGGCTCCGATCAACAAGTGGATCATGGAGCAGCTGATCATGATCGACGCGCTGAAGCGTGCGTCGGCTCGTTCCATCACGGTGATCGTGCCGTTCTACGGTTACGCGCGGCAGGACAAGAAGCACCGGGGTCGTGAACCGATTTCGGCGCGTCTGATCGCGGATCTGATGAAGACGGCGGGGGCGGACCGGATCCTGACCGTGGATCTGCACACGGACCAGATCCAGGGGTTCTTCGACGGTCCGGTGGATCACCTGTTCGCGTTGCCGCTTCTGGCGGATTACGTGGGCGCCAAGGTGGACCGGGAGAAGCTGACGGTCGTGTCGCCGGATGCGGGTCGGGTGCGGGTGGCGGACCGGTGGTGTGACCGGCTCGGTGCGCCGCTGGCGATCGTGCACAAGCGGCGTGACAAGGACGTGGCGAACCAGGTGACCGTCCACGAGGTGGTGGGTGAGGTCAAGGGCCGGGTGTGTGTCCTCGTGGACGACATGATCGACACGGGTGGCACGATCTGTGCGGCGGCCGATGCGCTGTTCGCGCACGGTGCGGAGGATGTCATCGTGACGGCGACGCATGGTGTGCTTTCGGGTCCGGCCGCGGATCGGCTGAAGAACTCCCGGGTGAGTGAGTTCGTGTTCACGAACACGCTGCCGACGCCGGCGGAGCTGGGCCGTGATCTGGACAAGATCAAGGTGCTGTCGATCGCTCCGACGATTGCGAGTGCGGTGCGTGAGGTGTTCGAGGATGGTTCGGTGACCAGCCTCTTCGACGAGCAGTGAGGTTTCTGCTCGGTCGTCGCCGGCGTTAGCCGTTGATCCTTTTGAGTGCGGCCTCCCCCTCTGAGTAGACTGGCGCAGTTGCTCGGCGAGGGAGGCCGTGTTCGTTCATGCGGACGCGGCGGTCCGTTATCGACGCGCTCTTCGTAGCAGGCCGTTCGTGGCCGGGTGACCACGTCCGTTCCAGTTTCTACGAGGAGTGATCCACATGTCCGAGGTGAAGCTCGCCGCCGAGACCCGTTCCGAGTTCGGCAAGGGTGCGGCTCGTCGCATCCGCCGTGACAACAAGGTTCCGGTCGTTCTGTACGGTCACGGCACCGACCCGGTGCACCTGACCCTGCCGGGTCACGAGCTGCTGCTGGCGCTGCGTACGCCGAACGTCCTGATCTCCCTGGAGATCGACGGCAAGGCCAGCGAGCTGGCGATTCCGAAGGCCGTGCAGCGTGACCCGCTGAAGGGCTTCCTGGAGCACGTCGACCTGCTGCTGGTCAAGCGTGGCGAGAAGGTCACGGTCGAGATTCCGGTGCACACCGAGGGCGAGCTGGCCCCGGGTGGCAACCTGCTCGAGCACGTGCTGAACGCGCTGCCGGTCGAGGCCGAGGCCACGCACATCCCCGAGTCCGTCACGGTCTCCGTCGAGGGCCTGGAGGCCGGTGCCTCCGTCCACGCCAAGGACATCAAGCTCCCGGGCGGCGTGACCCTGGCCGTCGAGGAGGACGCCGTCGTCCTTCAGGTCCTGGCCGCGCAGGCGGAGGAGACCGCGGGCGAAGAGGCCGCCGAGGGTGAAGAGGCCGCCGAGGCCTGAGTCCGGCCGGCGGCTCGGCCGCGGCTGTCGTGAGCGTGTTTCGAGGCGCCCGGCACTGCGGGCTGCGCCCACCTTTCCCCGGTCTCGGCTTCGCCCGAGCGGGGGGACCACCATCGCCGTGCGGAGCGATTGCCCACAGCGGTAGCCATACGGCTTCAGCCGCTGCTTCCCTTGGGGGGAGCAGCGGCTGTTGCCTTGCATGAGGAGACATCGACGTGACCACTCCCGCCACCGGCCCCTGGCTCATCGTCGGGCTCGGCAATCCCGGTCCGGAGTACGGCATGAACCGGCACAATGTCGGCTTCATGGTGGCCGACCTGCTCGCGGAGCGGATCGGGGGGAAGTTCAAGCGGGCGGGGAAGGCGCAGGCGCAGGTGCTGGAGGGGCGGATCGGTCCGGCCGGGCCGGCGAGCCGTCGGGTGATCGTGGCGAAGCCGATGTCGTACATGAATCTGTCCGGCGGTCCGGTGAACGCGCTGAAGGATTTCTACAAGGTGCCGGTGGCGAATGTCGTGGCGGTCCATGACGAGCTGGACATCGATTACGGCACGTTGCGGTTGAAGCTGGGTGGCGGGGACAACGGGCACAACGGTCTGAAGTCGATGTCGAAGGCGATGGGGCCGGATTATCACCGGGTGCGGTTCGGGATCGGCCGGCCGCCGGGGCGGATGCAGGTGGCCGACTTCGTGTTGAAGGATTTCTCGTCCACCGAGCGCAAGGAGCTGGACTGGTTCGTGGACCGTGCGGCGGATGCGGTGGAGTGTCTGGTGATCGAGGGGCTGGAGCGGGCGCAGAGCACGTACAACTCCTGACTTGTCCGCCCAGGACGCCCCCGCGAGTTGACCGGTGGTAGGGGTATGGCCAATGATCCCGGCCATGCCTGCCACAGCCAGTACCGCCCGTCAGGCGTCCGTGTCCGCGCTGCGGTTCGGGCGGGTCGCGGCGATGGGTGCGATCGCCGCGCTGATCGTGTTCGCCGGGGTGTGGGGTTCCTGGGGGACCGCACAGCACGTGATGCTGACCAAGGGGCGCGAGCGGGGCACGGTCCGGGTGACGGAGTGCGCGGGGGATGTGTGCAGCGGGCCGTTCACGCCCGGGTCGTCGGGGGCGCGGGCCCGTACGCGGGTGGAGATCGAGGAGTCGGTCGCGGTGCGTGCGGGGACGACGTACGACGTGGTGCTGAAGCCCGGTGGCGGGGACGCGGTGCGGTCCGGTCCGGCGGGGATCCTGTTCGCGTGGGTGCCGCTGGGCGGGGCGCTGCTGCTGGCGTCGGTGGTGGTCGCGGGTGGGATGCGGCTGGTCCGGCCGGCGTGGGTGCTGGCGCTTGCGGGGGCGGGGCTGCTGACGGTGACGTTCGTGGCGTTGCAGTAGCCGGGCTTGTGGTGGCCGTGGGACGAGGGTGCCCCCGGGGTCGTACGACCTCGGGGGCACCTTGTGTCTGTGCGGGTCAGCCGGTGTTGCGCAGGCCGGCCGCCACGCCGTTGACGGTGAGGAGCAGGGCGCGGGAGAGCAGCGGGTCGGGGGCGGTGCCCGCGGCGGCGGCGTCGCGCTGCCGCTTGAGCAGGGTGACCTGGAGGTAGGAGATCGGGTCGAGGTAGGCGTCGCGGATGGTGAAGGTCTGCTTGAGGTCGGGCTGGGCGTCGAGGAGTTCGGTTTCGCCGGTGACCTTGAGGACCTCGCGGACCGTCAGCTCGTGTTCGGCCTTGATGGTGTCGAAGACGTGCTTGAGTTCGTCGGGGACGAGGGTGTCGACGTAGTGCTGGGCGATGCGCAGGTCGGTCTTGGCGAGGGTCATCTCGACGTTGGAGATGAAGTTCCGGAAGAAGTGCCACTGTTCGTGCATCTCGCCGAGCACGGTGTCCAGGCCGGTGTCGCGCAGCGCCTTGAGGCCCGAGCCCACGCCGAACCAGCCGGGGACGATCTGCCGGGACTGGGTCCAGCCGAACACCCACGGGATGGCGCGCAGGCCGTCGAGCGAGACGCCCGAGCCGGGGCGGCGGGAGGGCCGTGAGCCCAGGTGCAGCTCGGCGAGCTGGTCGACCGGTGTGGAGGCGAGGAAGTACGTCGGCAGGTCGGGGTCCTCGACGAGCCGGCGGTAGGCGGCGTGGGCGGCGTCGGAGACGACGTCCATGGCGGCGTCCCAGCGGGCGAGGGCCTCGTCGGACTGGCGGGGGGCGGTGTGCAGGGCGGAGGCCTGGAGGGTGGCGGCGACGGTCAGTTCCAGGTTCTCCCGGGCCAGCGACGGGATGAGGTACTTGTCGGAGATGACCTCGCCCTGTTCGGTGACCTTGATCTCGCCCTCCAGGGTGCCCCAGGGCTGGGCGAGGATGGCGTCGTGGGAGGGGCCGCCGCCGCGGCCGACGGTGCCGCCGCGGCCGTGGAAGAGGCGGAGGCGGACGCCGTAGCGGTGGGCGACGTCGCGCAGTCGGCGCTGGGCGCGGTGGATCTCCCACTGGCTGGTGGTGATGCCGCCGAACTTGGAGGAGTCGGAGTAGCCGAGCATGACCTCCTGGACGTCGCCGCGCAGCGCGACCAGGCGCCGGTAGGACGGGTCGGAGAGCATGTCCTCGAGGATGGTGTCGGCGGCCTTGAGTTCGTCGGTGGTCTCCAGGAGGGGGACGATGCCGATCTTCGCCCAGCCGGCGTGCAGGTCGATCAGGCCGGCCTCGCGGGCGAGGACGGTGGCGGCGAAGACGTCGTCGGCGCCCTGGCACATGGAGATGATGTAGGACTCGATGACCTCGGGGCCGAAGACCGCGAGGGCCTTCTTGACGGTCTCGAAGACGCCGAGGGTCTTCTGCCCGGCGGCGTCGACGGGTGCCGGGGTCGGGGCGAGGGGCCTGCGGGAGCGGAGTTCCTTGGCGAGGAGCTTGGCGCGGTACTCGCGGGGCATGTCGGCGTAGCGCCAGGATTCCTCGCCGAGCCGGTCGAAGAGCTGGCCGAGGGCGTGGTGGTGGGCGTCGGCGTGTTCGCGGACGTCCATGGTGGCGAGCTGGAGGCCGAAGGCGGCGAGGGTGCGGATGGTGCGGGCCAGGCGGCCGTCGGCGAGCAGGCCGCCGCGGTGTGCGCGCAGGGAGACCTGGATGATCCGCAGGTCCTTCAGCAGTTCGCCGGTGCCGAGGTAGTCGCGGCCGGTCTCGTGGGGGGTGCCGGTGGCGAGGCGCTGCTTGGTGTTCTCGAGCTTCTGCCGGATGCAGGTGGCCTTGAGCCGGTAGGGCTCTTCGGCGTTGAGGCGCTTGTAGCGGGGGCTGATCTCGGGGAGCCGGCCGAGGTCGGCTTCGAGGGATTCCAGCAGTTCGGGGGTGGCTCCGGCGTAGCGGATGGAGTTGGAGAGCAGGCCGCGCAGTTCGTCGATGGTCTGGAGGGCGTCGTTGATGCCGTGTTCGTGCTGGAGGATGAGGACGTCCCAGGTGACCTGGGGAGTGACGTTGGGGTTGCCGTCGCGGTCGCCGCCGATCCAGGTGCCGAAGGTGAGGGGGCGGGTGTCGTCGGGGAGCTTGACGCCGACGCGCTCCAGTTCCGCGGTGAGGTCCTCGAGGACGTCGCCGACGGCGTCGGCGTGGAGTTCGTCGAGGTAGTAGATGGCGTTGCGGGCCTCGTCGGCGGGCTCGGGGCGTACGACGCGCAGTTCGTCGGTCTGCCAGACGAGGTCGATGTTCTCGGCGAGGCGGGTGTCGTGGCGGCGGCGGTCGGAGACGAGGACGGGGGTGTCCAGGAGCGCGGCGATGCGCCGGAGCTTGTTGAGGACCGAGCGGCGTGCGGCCTCGGTGGGGTGGGCGGTGAAGACCGGGCGGACGTTGAGGTGCCGGACGGTCTGCTGCAGGTGCTCGGGGTCGGCGTCCTTGAGGCGGTCGGCGGTGCGGGCGAGGAGGCCGCCCTCGGCGGCGCGCCGGGCGCGCAGCTCGCGTCCGCGGTGCACCTGTTCGGTGATGTTGGCGAGGTGGAAGTAGGTGGAGAAGGCGCGGACCAGCTTGGCCGCGGTCTCGAGTTCGATGCCGCGCAGCAGCTCGGCGGCGGCGTCGCCGTCCTCGCGGGTGAGGCGGCGGACCTTCTCGACCAGTTCGAGGAGCTCGGGGCCCTCCTGCCGGACGAGGGTCTCCCCCAGGAGATCACCCAGCCGGCGGATGTCGGCGCGCAGCTCGCTGCTGATCGTGGTGGTCTGGTCGTCGGCACTGCTCACAGGTGCGGCTCCTTGCAGTGTTGAAGCTCGTCTGGAGGGGAACCCGGCCGGCTGCCGCGCGGCGGGCGCCGCATACGGGCCGGAGCGTCCGGGAAGGAAACTTCAGCGGACCGCGCTGTCCGACCGAGTCCAAGGATAGGTGGCGATGTGGACGCGCAGGGTCTGGGGCTCTTGCCGCCGCCTGTCACGCTGCCATACTTACGTCGCCGTAGGTTACGGAACCGTAGGGAAGAGCGTCGAGTTCCCGTTCGGTGCCGGCGGCCCCGGCGTCTGACTCGACCCTCGACCTTCGACCCCACAGGGGACGCGCATGACCTCAAGTTCCGATGTGATCGACGAAGCCCGTAAGGCCACCGACGCAGCTCTTCCCTCCGCCACGCTGGGCGGTGAGCAGAAGCGGTCGATCGAGCAGATCACGCTGCTGCTCTTCATCACCGTGCCCTTCCTGGCGCTGGTGGCGGCCGTGCCGCTGGCCTGGGGCCGGGGGGTGAGCTGGCTCGACGTGGGCCTGCTGGTGTTCTTCTACTTCCTGGGGTGCCACGGCATCACGATCGGTTTCCACCGGTACTTCACCCATGGTTCGTTCAAGGCCAAGCGGCCGCTGCGGATCGCGCTGGCGATCATGGGTTCGCTGGCGGTCGAGGGTCCCCTGGTGCGCTGGGTGGCCGATCACCGCAAGCACCACAAGTTCTCCGACGCGGAGGGTGACCCGCATTCTCCGTGGCGGTTCGGTGAGACGGTTCCGGCGCTGATGAAGGGCCTGTGGTGGGCGCACATCGGCTGGCTGTTCGATGAGGAGCAGACCCCGCAGGAGAAGTACGCGCCGGATCTGATCAAGGATCCGGCGATCCGTGCGATCTCCCGCCAGTTCGTCTTCTGGACGGCCCTCTCGCTGGCGTTGCCGGCGCTGATCGGCGGTCTGGTGACGATGTCGTGGTGGGGCGCGTGCACGGCCTTCTTCTGGGGTTCACTCGTGCGGGTGGCGCTGTTGCACCATGTGACGTGGTCGATCAACTCGATCTGTCACGCGGTGGGCAAGCGGCCGTTCAAGTCGCGGGACCGTTCCGGCAACGTGTGGTGGCTGGCGGTCCTGTCGTGCGGCGAGTCGTGGCACAACCTGCACCATGCCGACCCGACCTCGGCGCGGCACGGCGTGATGCGCGGCCAGATCGATTCGTCGGCTCGTTTCATCCGCTGGTTCGAGCTGCTCGGCTGGGCGTACGACGTGCGCTGGCCGTCACGCTCCCGTATCGATTCGCGGCGCAACACCGGGGACGGCGGCTCCCGGCGCCGGAGGGAAACCGCAGAGGCGGCATGATTGACGCCGTGGCGACCGACTCCAGCAGCACTTCCAGCAACGACAAACCGCGGCGGACCCGCCGGACCCGCATGACCGGTGCGGAGCGCCGCCAGCAGCTGCTGGAGATCGGTCGCACCCTTTTCGCGGCGAAGGGCTTCGAGGGCACGTCGGTCGAGGAGATCGCGGCGAAGGCCGGGGTGTCCAAGCCGGTGGTGTACGAGCACTTCGGCGGCAAGGAAGGGCTGTACGCGGTGGTGGTGGACCGCGAGATGCGGCGGCTGCTGGACATGGTGACCGGCTCGCTGACCGCCGGTCATCCGCGCGAGCTGTGCGAGCAGGCCGCGTTCGCCCTGCTGGATTACATCGAGGAGTACACGGACGGCTTCCGGATCCTGGTCCGGGACTCGCCCATCCCGCAGTCCACGGGGTCCTTCGCGTCGCTGATCTCGGACATCGCCACCCAGGTGGAGGACATCCTGGGCCGTGAGTTCAAGAGCCGGGGTTTTGATCCGAAGCTCGCCCCGCTCTACGCCCAGGCCCTGGTCGGCATGGTCGCGCTGACCGGTCAGTGGTGGCTGGACGTGCGCCGCCCGAAGAAGGCGGAGGTGGCGGCGCACCTGGTGAATCTGGCGTGGCACGGTCTGGACGGGCTGGAGCAGAAGCCGCGGCTGATAGGCCACCGCAAGAGCTGAGGCTCGCGCGCGGCCGGTTCCGGGCGGGCGACGAGCGTTCTCATCCCTCCTTCACGGCCACGGCGAACAGCCGGCGGAACGGCATGACGGTGCCGTACGGCGCGCCGGGGTAGGCCTTGCGCAGCAGGTCCCGGTATTCGGTGAGGAACGCGTCGCGCGCTTCGGGGTCGTCGGCGAGTGCGGTCAGGGCGGGCCGCAGGCCGGTGCCCTTCACCCAGTCGAGGACCGGGTCCTCGCCCTGCAGGACGTGGAAGTACGTGGTCTGCCACACGTCGGCGGTGCAGCCGAGGCGGGCGAGGCGGTCCAGGTAGGCGCCGGGGGTGTGCACGGAGTCGGTGTGGCGCAGGACGTCGGCGAGGCGGGCGCGCCAGCGGGGGCCGGCGGCGAGTTCGCGCATCAGGGCGTGCAGCGGGGCGTCGATGTTGTCGGGGACCTGGAAGGCGAAGACGCCGCCGGGTCGCAGTGCGGCGGTCCAGCCCTCGAAGCGGTCGGCGTGGCCCGGCACCCACTGGAGGGTGGCGTTGGAGACGATCAGGTCGTACGGCTCCTCGGGCGACCAGGTGCGCAGGTCGGCGTGGGCGAAGTCCAGCCTGCCGCCTCGGGGGGTGGGTCCCTCGTGGTCGACGTGGGCCTTGTCGAGCATCTCGGGGGAGTTGTCGTACCCGGTGATGTGGGCGGTGGGCCAGCGGTCGGCGAGGAGGACGGTGACGTTGCCGGGGCCGCAGCCGAGGTCGGCGATGCGGGGCCGGTCCGCGGTCGGGTCCGCGGTCCGGCCCTCGGTCCGGTCCTCGGTCCGGTCCGGGATCCGGTCCGGGATCCGGTCCGGGATCCGGTCCGGGATCCGGTCCGGGATCCGGGCGAGGAGGTCGGCGAAGGGGCGGGCCCGGTGGCCGGCGTGGCGAAGGTACTGGGCGGGGTCCCAGGTGGGCTGCGTCATGCCTCCACTGTCCCCGCCCGTTTCTCTCGATGTCAAGAGACTCGACATCAAGAGACTTCATGTCGACACAACCACTACACTGATCTCCATGGAGGACGAGGTCGATCGGCTGGTCGCAGCGTGGCGCCGGGAGCGTCCGGACCTCGACGTGGAGCCGCTGGAAGTGCTGAGCCGGGTGAGCCGCCTCGCCCGGCATCTGGATCGCGCCCGCCGGCTCGCCTTCGCCGAGCATCAGCTGGAGCCCTGGGAGTTCGACGTGCTGACCGCGCTGCGGCGCGCGGGCACGCCGTACCAGCTCTCCCCCGGCCAGCTGCTGACGCAGACACTGGTCACTTCGGGCACGATGACCAACCGGATCGACCGGCTGGCGAAGAAGGGCCTGGTGGAGCGGCTGCCCGACCCCAGCGACCGGCGGGGTGTACTGGTGCGGCTGACCGACGTGGGCCGGGATCGCGCGGACCAGGCGCTGGCGGGCCTGCTGGAGCAGGAGCGGGCGATCCTCGCCGAGCTGTCCCGGGCCCAGCGCGCGGAACTGGCCGGCCTGCTGCGCCAGCTGACCGCTCCGTTCGACAACATCCCCGGTTAGGGCGCCCCGCCCACCAGGCGGATCCCGCCGAGGACGCGGGGCTTGCGCGCGCTCCCGAAAGGGGGCGCTCCCGCCGGGCGCCGCCACCCGACGGCACCCCATACTCATCGCGCTTCCGCCGGGCGTCGCCACCCGACGGCACCCCGCACTCATCGCGCCCCCGCCGGGCGTCGCCACCCGACGGCACCCGACAACCATGGCGCCCCCGGCGGCGTCGCCACCCGTCGGCACCCCGCGCTCATCGCGCTCGCCCGAGGCTCTCGCGTCGGCTGCGTCCCGCGCCTCGCGCCGGTCCGCGCCGGGCCCCGATCAGGCGGGTTGATCAGGCACTGTTCGTCTCACCCGGGCAGGTCAGGCGCTGTTCGTCGTCTCTTCCGGCACGATCCGCCCGGCCGTTCCCAGGTCCACCGGGCCCACACCCGCCCGCCGGGCCAGCGCGACGGCGGCCAGCGTGGAGTGGACGCCCAGCTTGCCGAGGACGTTCTGCATATGGGTGCGGACGGTGTGCGGGGAGAGGAAGAGCCGCTCGGCGACGGCCTTGCGGCCGAGTCCGGCGACCATGCAGCGCAGCACCTCCCGCTCCCTCGGGGTGAGGGACTCCACCAGCCGCTCGCTCTCGGTGCGGTGCCGGCGGGCGGCCGTCAGTTCCTTCAGCACCCCGGTGAGCAGCGCGGGCGGGAGATGGGTCTCGTCGCGCAGCACTCCCCGGATCACCGTCAGCAGCCGGGAGAGCGAGCAGTCCTTGGCGACCCAGCCGGAGGCGCCGGCCTGGAGGGCGAGGGCCGCGCGGCGCGGGTCGTCCTTCTCGGCGAGGACGACGATCCGTACGGCGGGCTGGGCGGTGCGGACGCCGGCGACGAGGGAGATCCCGTCGACCAGGCCCTCCTCGTTGCCCTCCCGCACCGGCACGGCCGGGCGGGTGCCGGGCAGGTTGCCGCCCAGGTCGGCGTCGACCAGGAGGACGTCGTAGCGGCGGCCCTCGCCGGCCGCGCGTTCCAGGCAGCGCAGCGCGGCCGGGCCGCTGCCGGCGGCGAAGACGTCGACGTCGGGCTCGGCGGCCAGGGCCGCGGCGAGCGACTCGGCGAAGATGCGGTGGTCGTCGACGACCAGGACTCGGATGCGAACCACGAAACCCCCTTCCCCAGGCTCCGCGTGGAGCAGGGGATACCAAGGTCCGGAAAATTCCGGAATAGGCCGGTCCGGAAATGCCCGGAAAAGGTCCGGAGAACGACGACCGACACGGGGACGACACCCGCGGACAAGGATGCGCACCGCTCGGCCGCCGCCGTTGCGGAGACTGCTACCCCCACCGCGGGCGTCGAACCCGCCTGTCTCGCCCCCTGAGCGGCACCGGCCCCCACCGGTGCTGTTCCTCAGAGTACGGATGAGAGCACGGAGCGGAAGGAGATTTACAGAACTGGCCGTCCGGCACGTTTATGGTGTGCCGCATGTTTCGTATTGAGGCGGAAGTCGACAAAGGCCGACGTGATCTGCTCCGGTCGCGGCTGCGGGACACCAACACGGCGGCGTCCCCGGTGCTGGCGGCTCTGCGCGGCACGCCCGGCGAACGGGAGGTCCCTCTCCACGTGTGGGCGCTGGACGCCGCCGGGGAGGTGGCGGGCGGGCTGGTCGGCCACACCTGGACGACCTGGCTGCACGTCGGCTACCTGTGGGTGGACGCCGTCCACCGCGGCGCGGGCCTGGGCGCGCGCCTGCTCGCCGAGGCGGAGCGCATCGCCGCCACCGACCGCGCCTGCACGGCGTCCCGCCTGGAGACGTGGGACTTCCAGGCGCCGGAGTTCTACAAGAAGCAGGGCTACGAGGTGGTGGGCGTGATCCCCGACTACCCGCCGGGCATCACCGAGTACATCCTGACCAAGCACCTGCCCTGACACCCTTCACCGCGGGACGGCAGGGGGCTCGGGCGGGGGCGGGCAAAGCGGGCGGCCGAGGGCGGCGCGGATCCCGTCGCCGTTCACCGGTGATCCCCGTAGCGGGGCAGCTTCTCGGGGAGGTCGCGGGACTCCTTGCACTCGGCCAGGTCGTAGGCGTGCCGGGTCAGCTGGTAGGCGAAGTCGGTCAAGGCCTGCCGAAGCGGTGCCCCCTTGGCCTTGGCAGGTCCGTGGACCCACGCCTCACCGACGACGGCGTAGGGCTGGGAGGCGTTGCAGGAAGGAACTTCGGGCGGCGTGCAGGGCACGTACACCGATGAGGCGCCCGTGTCCGGGTCGAGCTGGGCCAGTGCTCCGATCTCGCCCACGGATATCTGGACCACTTGCTGCTGCCCGGACTCCCGGTAGCCCGCGAGCCAGTCCCGGCGGGAGACCGGCTCGACCCGCGCCCGACCGGAGAGCAGCGAGTCGTTGCTGGTGGTGACCTTGCACCAGACGCGAAGGCGGTCCCCCTTGCCTTGACGGTCCGAGTCGCTTCCAGCCGATTGCGCGTTCGGCAGCACCTGCTTGACCGTGCCCTGCGCGAGAGTGCCGTCGCACATCTCGTCCGGGAGCAGATAGAGGCCCTTGTTCAGGAAGGCCCAGCCGGCTCCGCAGAAGACCGCGAGCGCCACGAAGAAGAGAAGAAGCACCTTCCATGTCTCCCAGGAGGCCAGTGTCCGGCTCCTTCGGCTCTTCTCCACCACGGGCGCTCCTTGGTGTTGCATCAGTGATCTTCGTAGCGGGGCAGCTTCTCGGGGAAGTCGCGGGACTCCTTGCACTCGGCCAGGTCGTAGGCGTGCCGGGTGAGCTGATAGGCGAAGTCGGTCAGGGCCTGCCGCAGGTCCGCTCCCGAAGCCCGGCTCTTCCCGACCACACCGGCCTCCGCGATCAGGGCACGCGGCCCGGAGGCACCGGCTTTCCCCGGGTCCTTCGGGTCACAGGGCACGTACAAGGAAGCGAGGCCGTGGTCAGGGTCGATCTGCGCCAGCGCTGCCACGCGGCCCGCCGAGGTCCGTACGACGTCGGTGCCCGCGAGGCTGCTGTAGCCCTCTTCCCATGCCGCTTTCGACGACTCGCGCAGTTCGACCTTCCCTGTCAGCATCGAGTCACCACTGGTGGATATGCGGCACCCGAACGTGAAGTCACGCCCTGCACCCGTGTGATCCGCCCATTCGTCCGCCGCTCGGGCCCGCGGCAGAGTCCGGATGACGACATCTCGCTGCACGGACGATTCGCACACCTTGTCCGGAAGCAGATACAGCCCTTTTACGAAGAACAGAAAGAGGCCACCGCACACCAGGACGAGGATCGCCGCGGCAATGACGAAACCCTTTGCAGAGTAGGTCATCCGAGTCCGCCGCGAAGCCCTCTCAGCCATAATCCTCCTTCGTGCGTTTCAGGTAGTAGTCGCTGTCTTTCCAGCCGTCGATGACGGCTTGCCCGACCGCGCCCTTGATCTCGTCCTTCGGCATGTGCGTGTGGTTGCGGGCCAGAGCGTCGTCCACCGACCAGATCGTCTGCTGACTGACCGAGTCCCGCATCGCGAACAGGTCCTTGCTGGAGTAGTACAACGCCGAGTCCTTCGCGCCCTCCAGCTGCTGGCCCTCGATCAGGCGGTCCACGGCAGCACCGGCAACGGCTCCGGCCCCTCCCCCGATCACGGACCCCATCAGCTCGCCGCCGTACCGCTCGGGGACTTTCAGGCCCATGAGGCCGATCCCGACCCAGGTCTTGGCGAAGTCGCCCTTCGCCTTCAAGGCGTTGTTGTAGTCCGTCTCACCCTCGACCGCCTTGCCGACTTCCGAGTTCGCCGCAGAATGACCGACGATGCCCTCGATGATTCCGGCGTTCCTGGCGATATCGGTGATCACCTGTTCGTGATCGCCGTCGAACAGGGAGGGGTTCGAAAGGTGCGTCTGCAGGAGACTTCCGGTGTAGATACTTTCTCCGAAGATGATCCCGGCGCGACCGGCGGGATCCGCGGATGTGGCCGAAAGGAAACGCATGACATCCGGGAGATGGAGACCTCTTGGGGACTCGCTGCCCGAGAGGAAGACGCTTTCGGATTCCGGTCCCTTGATGGCGCAGCTGATCTCCGGCATATAAGCCGCCGCCATGTCCCCGAAGCTCTCGCCCAGGCCCTTCTTCACCAGGTCCGCGCCCCCGTCGGGGTTGGCCACCGCCTGCATGATGTTGGCCATGATCTTGACCTGGTCCGTGCTGTGCGGCGGGGCCGCCGCGGTCGTGTCGCCGGCGGCGACTCCCGTGACCGCGCTCTCCAGGGCCCGCCCCAGGGCTTCGCCCCGGTCCGTGAACTTGGTGGTGCCGAGCATGTGGTCGAGGTCCGATTTGGACTCGAAGGCGTGCTCGGCCGCCTCCGGGTTGTGGGAGAGGCCGTCGAACAGGCCCTCCAGCGGATCCCGGCCGTTCCCGTCGCCGAAGACGAGATCCAGGGCGTCGTAGCCCTTCACCCACAGCTCGTGGGTGCTGGTGTCGCCCGCTCCCTTGTCCGCCTTGAACAGCTTCTGGCGGTAGTCGTCGAGGAACTCGGTGTCGTACTGCCCCTTGCGCATGAGGCTGCTGATCACCTGGTAGCCGAGGGCGCCGACCGGGCTGAACGCCTTGTCGGGAAGGAAGTTGGTGTTCGTCTCGGCGAGGAGGTCCTTCTTCCAGGCGCGCATGCCGTCCGAGTCCGAGAACGACGCCGTGGCCAGGGTCAGGCCGAGGTTGGTCTGGAGGTCCTTCATCGCGTCGAGTTCCGAGCCCCGCGCGCCGGCGTGGGAGAAGCTCATCTCGGTCCAGAACTGGAGCGTCCCCTTGGCGCCCAGCCCCTTCGCGAACTGTTCCGCGAACAACGGGTCGTCGTGGTACTTCGCCATGGCGCTGTTGAAGGCCTTGATGTCGTCCAGGGACATGTCGGCCGGCTTCTTGGCCGTCTTCGCCAGCTTCTCGGCGGCGGCGACGGCCTTGGCCGCCTCGTCCCGGTCCGCGTAGGAGGCGTCGGCGAAGCCGTACTTGGCCTGGTCGACGAGGAGCCGCAGAACCTCCGCGGCGCTGTCGTCGCTCTCCGTCGCCTTGGCGAGGATGCCCTGGATCTCCTCGGCGAAGGCGTCCACGACCTTCTGGTCCGTCGCGCCGGTCTTCCCGCTGGGGTCGGACGCCCAGTCGGGCCGGGTGTTCCCCATGACGGAGAAGGTGCCGTCATGGTTGTCGACGACCGTCAGATCGTGGTCGTTCGCCCGCTTGATCGCATCGTTCACCTGGGTGCGGTAGCCGACGAGTTCCCCGCGTGTGTCGCGGAGGATCTTCGTGATGGAGTCGGCCTGGGTGTGCGCGTCCGTGAACTCCGCGACGGTCCGGGTGATGAACTCGCGGCTGACGGTGGCGTTGACCCCGGCCCACTTGGCCTTGTCCGCCTTGGCCTTCAGCTTGTTCTCGGCGTCCTCGCGCAGGTCGGCGAGCTTCTTCGTCATCTGCTCCCAGTCGGTGACCGCCTCACCGAGCTTGGCGAAGTTTCCGTGGCGCAGTGCGTCGAGGTGCATCGCCGTCAGTGGCCCTTCCGGTCGTCGAAGCCCTTGTCGAGCGTGGCGATGCTGCTGACCGCCCCGGCGATGTAGGAGTCGTCGGCGTCGTGCTGGTTCTTGGTGTAGCGCAGGTGGTTCGAGATGTGGGCGCAGGCGTCGAGCAGGGACTTGGACTGCTCGGTCCAGCGCTCCGCCACGTGTTCCAGCGCGGCTCCCAGGGCGAAGCCTTCGCCCTTGAGGCCGCCCGCCGCCGCCTCCGAGGCCACGCGCGCGTGCCCGCTGTAGGTCGTGAAGTCGTTGAACAGGTCGTGGGCCGCCGTGCCGACCGCTTCGAGGTCCTTGTGCCCCACGACGAGGTCGCCCTGCGGGCTGCCGCCGCCTCCCCCCTGGTCGGCCAGCTGGTTGAGCCGCATCTGCGGCGATTGCCGATCGGCCGCCTGGGCCTTCAGCTGCTCCCACTCCTGCCATGCCATGGACGGCCTCCCCGTATTTCCGGCGCACCGGCAGTCGCTCCGGCACCGGCCCCGCACATTACCTGTTCCCGTCAAGTCTCCTTTCGCCGCCCGTAGTTCGGACAGGGGGGTGAAGGCAGGAGGGCGGCTGGGTCCGGGAGTACGACGAGGTCCGGGGGCGGCAAGGCCCGGGAGTGCGACCAGGTGCGGGAGCCGGCGGAATCCGGAGGTACGGCGCCGGCCCCGCACACGCAGGGGGCGCACGCGCAAGGGGCGTAGGACGCCGGCCCCACACTCGCAGGAGGCGCACGCGCAAGGGGCGTAGGACGCCGGCCCCGCACGCGCAGGAGGCGTGCGGGGCCGGTGCGGGGTGCGGTGGGGGGTCAGCGCAGGCGGCGGGCGCCTGCCGACGGGACCGCCTCGAAGACCCGGGGGGCCGTGTAGCCGGCCGCGGCGAAGGCTTCCTCGACGGCCTTGGAGAGGTTGTCCACGTCCGTCGCCTCCGCCAGGACGATCGCCGAGCCGCCGAAGCCGCCGCCGGTCATCCGGGCGCCCAGGGCGCCCGCGGCGAGGGCCGTGTCGACGACCAGGTCCAGCTCCGGGCAGGAGATGCGGAAGTCGTCGCGCAGGGAGGCGTGGCCCTCGGTGAGGACGGGGC
Source organism: Streptomyces musisoli (assembly GCF_016741855.1). GTDB lineage: Bacteria > Actinomycetota > Actinomycetes > Streptomycetales > Streptomycetaceae > Streptomyces > Streptomyces musisoli. Next base: position 157,883 of record NZ_JAERRH010000008.1, read on the forward strand.
CGATCGCGCGGGTCTCGCCGGAGCGGAGCAGGCCGACGACGCGTTCCACCCGGTGGTCCTCCGTCACCACGTGGCGGACCAGGCGGACGACCTCCTCGTCGTCGCCCAGGCGGGCGAGCGCCGCGTCCAGGCCGGCGTGCGGGACGTCCCGCAGGGCGTCGACGCCGAGCAGGGCCGCGCCCTTCTCGCAGCCGGCCCGGCGCTTGCCGTACTCGCCGCCGCTGTGGGCGTGCTCGACCCGGGTGTCCACCACCAGCAGGCGCAGTCCCTCGGCCGCGAGGTCGAAGGGGATCTGCTGCTGGGACAGGTCGCGGGTGTCCAGGAACAGGGCGTGGCCCTGTTCGCAGCAGGCCGACGCCGTCTGGTCCATGATGCCGGTCGGCGCGCCGACGTAGACGTTCTCGGCGCGCTGGCACAGGCGCGCCAGCTTCCAGCGCCGCAGGCCCAGCCCGTACAGGTCGTCCAGCGCCAGGGCGATCACGACCTCCAGCGCGGCCGACGAGGACAGGCCCGCGCCCGTCGGCACGGTGGAGGAGAGGTGGACGTCGGCGCCGGTGATCGCGTGGCCCGCCTCGCGCAGCGCCCAGACCACGCCCGCCGGGTACGCCGTCCAGCTCTCGTCGCTCTGCGGGGCGAGGTCGTCCAGCCGCCGTTCCACGATCCCGCCCTCGACGTCCGCCGAGTGCAGGCGCAGGAGGCCGTCCGCGCGGCGGGAGACCGCGGCGAGTGCCTGGTGCGGCAGCGCGAAAGGCATGACGAAGCCGTCGTTGTAGTCGGTGTGCTCACCGATGAGGTTGACGCGGCCCGGTGCCGCCCAGACGCCCTCGGGCTCCGCCCCGTACAGCTCGGCGAAGCGCTCCGCGACCTGCTGTGCCCCCACTAGTGCTCCTTTGCGATGCGCTGCGTGAACTCCCACGCGTCCGCGACGATGCCCGCGAGGTCCGCGCGGGCCGGGTTCCAGCCCAGCCTCTCCCGGGCGGTGTCCGCGGAGGCGACCAGGACCGCGGGGTCGCCGCCCCGGCGCGGGGCCACCACCTCGGGGATCGGGTGGCCGGTGACCTCGCGGACGGTCTCGATGACCTGGCGGACGGAGAAGCCGTTGCCGTTGCCGAGGTTGCAGATCAGGTGCTCGCCCGGGGCGGCGGCCCGCAGGGCCAGCAGGTGGGCGTCCGCCAGGTCCGCGACGTGGATGTAGTCGCGCACGCAGGTGCCGTCCGGGGTCGGGTAGTCGTCGCCGTAGACCGAGATGGCGTCGCGGCGGCCCTGGGCGACCTGGAGGACCAGCGGGATGAGGTGCGACTCGGGGTCGTGGCGCTCGCCGTACGCGCCGTACGCGCCGGCCACGTTGAAGTAGCGCAGCGACACCGCGGCCAGGCCGTGGGCGACGGCCTGGCCGGTGATCATGTGGTCGACGGCGAGCTTGGAGGCGCCGTAGGGGCTGGTGGGCTTCGTCGGCGCGTTCTCCGGGATCGGGACCTGCTCGGGCTCGCCGTAGGTGGCCGCGGTGGAGGAGAAGACCAGCTTGCGCACCCCTGCCTCGCGCATCGCGGCGAGCAGGGCCAGGGTGCCGCCGACGTTGTTGTCCCAGTACTTCTCGGGCTTCACCACCGACTCGCCGACCTGCGAGAACGCGGCGAAGTGCAGAACGCCGTCGAAGGAGGGGTCGAGCCACTTGGCGGCGTCGCGGATGTCGCCCTCGACGAACACGGCGCCGGCGGGCACGCCCTCGCGGAAACCGGTGGAGAGGTTGTCGAGGACGGTGACCTCGTGGCCGGCTTCCAGCAGATGCTGGGCCACGACACTGCCGACGTATCCCGCGCCACCCGTCACCAGGTACTTCATGAACTCGCTACCTCTCGCAGTCGCTCGGCCGCGCGCTCCGGCGGCACGTCGTTGATGAACACGTTCATGCCGGACTCGGAACCAGCGAGAAACTTCAGCTTGCCGGAAGTGCGGCGAATGGTGAAAAGCTCGAGGTGGAGCGCGAAGTCCTCGCGGGTCACGCCGTCGAACTCGTCCAGCGTGCCGAACGGGGCCTGGTGCCAGGCCGCGATGTACGGCGTCGGGGGCTCGCCCACGGAGTCCTCCCCTCCCTCGCGCCCGTCGAAGATCCGGTCGAAGCGCCTCAAGAGTTCCAGATAGATCTGGGGGAATTCTGTGCGTGCCGCCTCGTCGAGCGCCGTCAGGTCGGGCACGCGGCGCTTCGGGTACAGGTGGACCTCGTAGGGCCAGTGCGCCGCGTAGGGCACGAAGGCCACCCAGTGTTCACCCTCAAGGACGACCCGCTCAGCGGCGCGTTCCCGCTCCAGTACGGCGTCGAACAGGTTCTCCCCGCCGGTCGCCGCCCGGTGCGCGGCGAGCGAGCGGAGCATCAGGGCGGTGCGCGGGGTGGTGAAGGGGTAGGCGTAGATCTGTCCGTGCGGGTGCCCCAGGGTCACGCCGATCTCGGGACCGCGGTTCTCGAAACAGAACACCTGCTCGACGGAGGGCAGGTGCGACAGCTCCGAGGTGCGGTCCGTCCACGCGTCCAGCACAAGGCGCGCCTGCTCGGCGGTCAGGTCCGCGAAGGAGGCGTCGTGGTCAGAGGTGAAGCAGACGACCTCGCAGCGGCCGGAGTCGCCGGCGAGGGACGGGAACCGGTTCTCGAAGACGACGACGTCGTACGAGGAGTCGGGGATCTCGCTGAGCCGGTCGCCGCGCGTCGGGCACAGCGGGCACTCGTCGGCGGGTGGGTGGTAGGTGCGGCCCTGGCGGTGCGAGGCGACGGCGACGCGGTCGCCGAGCAGCGGGTCGCGGCGGATCTCGGACGTGGTGACCGTGCGGTCCAGGGGGCGGCGGTCGGCCGCGTCGCGCACGGTGTCGTCGCGAAGGTCGTAGTAGATCAGCTCACGACCGTCGGCCAGCCGGGTCGAGGTCTTCTTCACGCCGGGCTCCTCTACGTCCCGCATCCAATGACTCAACACAATCAAACATAACAAACCACAACCCGACAACACCTCGGATCATCACAATCAAACAAAGAACCCCAACAGAAGTGTTCAATAACTGAACATCGAGGCGTAGGTTCCGCTCTGATCAGTTCGCGCGACGAAGCGAGTTCTTCATGCAAACCCCCACATACGGCCCCATCCAACTGGCGGCGGAGCTACGGCTCCCCACCAACTGGCTCGACTACACGATCCTGGCGATCTACTTCGTCGTCGTCCTGGGCATCGGCTTCGCAGCCCGCCGGTCCGTGAAGACCAGCCTCGACTTCTTCCTCTCCGGACGCTCGCTGCCCGCCTGGATCACCGGCCTCGCCTTCATCTCGGCGAACCTGGCGGCCACCGAGATCCTGGGCATGGCCGCGAACAGCGCCCAGTACGGCGCCTACACCGTGCACTGGTACTGGATCGGCGCCATCCCCGCCATGGTCTTCCTGGGCCTGGTGATGATGCCCTTCTACTACGGCAGCAAGGTCCGCTCGGTCCCCGAGTTCCTGCTGCTGCGCTTCGACCGGGCCGCCCACCTGCTCAGTTCGATCCTGTTCGCGTTCGCCGCGATCCTCATCGCGGGCGTCAACCTCTACGCCCTCGCGATCGTCGTCGAGGCCCTGCTCGGCTGGCCGCAGTGGGTCGCCATCGTCGTCGCCGGCGCCTTCGTGCTCGCCTACATCACCCTGGGCGGCCTGTCCTCGGCGATCTACAACGAGGTGCTCCAGTTCTTCGTCATCCTCGCCGCGCTCATCCCGATCACCGTGCTCGGCCTGAAGAAGGTCGGCGGCTGGGGCGGCCTGACGGACAAGCTCACCGCGAGCCACGGCGCCGACTTCACCACGGCCTGGGGCGGCACCGGGATCGGCCACGCCAACCCGCTGGGCGCCAACTGGCTCACCATCGTCCTCGGCCTCGGCTTCGTGCTCTCCTTCGGCTACTGGACCACCAACTTCGCCGAGGTGCAGCGCGCCCTGTCCGCGAAGAACCTCTCCGCCGGACAGCGCACCCCGCTGATCGCCGCCTACCCGAAGATCTTCATCGTGTTCCTGGTGATGATCCCGGGACTGGTCGCCGCCGCGATCGTCCCGAAGTTCGGCACCGCGGGCTCCGGCTACCAGTACAACGACGCCATCCCCTACCTGATGCAGGAGCTGCTGCCCAACGGCGTCCTCGGCATCGCGGTCACCGGCCTGCTGGCGGCCTTCATGGCGGGCATGGCCGCGAACGTGTCGTCCTTCAACACCGTGTTCACGACCGACATCTGGGCCAAGTACGTGGTGCGCGGCCGTGAGGACGGGTACTACGTGCGGTTCGGCCGCCTGATCACCGCGATCGGCGTCGCCGCCTCCGTCGGCACGGCGTTCCTGGCGTCCTCGTTCTCCAACATCATGAGCTACCTCCAGACGCTGTTCTCCTTCTTCAACGTGCCGATGTTCGTCGTCTTCATCGTCGGCATGTTCTGGAAGCGCGCCTCCGCCAAGTCCGGCTTCTGGGGCCTGCTCGCCGGGACCGTGACCGCGATGGTCAACTACTTCGTCCTCTACAAGAAGGGCATCATCTCCATCCCCACCGACCAGGGCGCCAACTTCGTCTCCGCCATCGCGGGCTTCGTCGCCGGCGCGGTCGTGATGGTCGCGGTGTCCCTGTTCACCCGGCCGAAGCCGGAGGAGGAACTCCAGGGGCTGGTCTACGGCACCCGCTCCCCCGGCATGTCCGAGCCGCCCGCCGAAGGCGACGACGCGTGGTACCGCAAGCCGGCCCTGCTGGGCTGGGGCGCGGTCGTCCTGGCCGCCGCCTGCTACATCCCGTTCTCGTTCTGACGCGGGAGGATCGAGGAAACCATGACCGAGCATCCTGAGCAGCCTCGCCGGCCGCACTACACCGAGCAGGACCTCCAGCGGGAGGTCACCGAGCTGGAGACCAAGTCGGCGACCGCGGCCCGCATCTTCGACCTGCGCCGCATCATCGGCGGTCTGTTCGTGGTCTACGGCGTCATCGTCACGATCACCGGCATCACCGACTCCCAGGCCGCGATCGACAAGGCCGAGGGCGTCAACATCAACCTGTGGACCGGCATCGGCATGCTGCTCCTGGGCGTCTTCTTCCTGGCCTGGCTGAAGCTGCGGCCCACCCCGCCGCCGCTGCCGCCCGAGGGGCTGCCGGAGGAGCCGGAGCAGTAGAACGCCGTCCACCGCCACGGGCAGGGGGCCGACAGAGGCGTTCCCCGGCCGCGGGTGCCTCAAGGCCGCCGCGGGCAGGGGGCCGACAGGGACGTTTCCGGCTGCGGGTGCGCGAGGGCCGGCCGCGCGGTTCCTCGCGCCCCTCGGGGGCGCCTCCCGTGCACGCAGTGGCGGGTACGCCGCCCGCCCCCGCACCACAACAGCGCCGGGCGCACTCCCGGCCACGGGCCCGGCCGCGCGGTTCCCCGCGCCCCTTCGGGGCGCGAGGTGCGTGCGCGGCCGTGGGGGCGGGTGGCTAGGGCAGGTCCGGTTCGGCTCCGCCGACCCCCCGGAGGGAACCCGCCCGGTCCAGCAGACCCGTCCGCGCGGCCAGCGCCGCCGCCTCCAGCCTCGATCCCACCCCGAGCTTCATCAGCACCCGCTGCACATGCGTGCGGGCCGTGCTCGGGGCGATCCCCATCCCGGCCGCGATCAGCCGCGTGTCCTCCCCGTCGGCCACCCTGACCAGCACCTCCACCTCACGCGGCGTCAGCATCTCCAGCAGCCGCTGGGCCTCGTCATCGGGCTGCGCGGCGGGATTGAGCAGCTCACCGAAGGCACCCTGGAGCAGCTGCGGCGCCACCGCCGACTCCCCGGCCCGGGCCTTCATGATGGCCCGCTCGACCCCCTCGATCCGCTCGTCGTGCCGTACGTACCCCGACGCGCCCGCGGCGAAGGCCGCCGCGATCCCGCGCGGCGACGGCACCGGGCCCAGCACCAGTACCGCCACCTGCGGACGCTCCCGCTTGATCTTCACCACCGGGTCGAAGACCCCCGGATCGGCCGGCGCCGCGGTGCCCAGCAGGCACACCTCGGGCGCCCGCGCGATCACCAGGTCCGCCGCACCCGCCGCCGGCGCCGCCGCGGCGACCACCCGGTGCCCGCGCAGCTTCAGCGCCGACGCCAACGCCTCCGCGAGCAGGCGATGGTCGTCGACGACGATGAGCCGCACTCCCATAGAGCAACCCCCCAGTCCCCCGGCACCCCCGCCCTTCATGCCCCCGGAAGCTACACGCTTGTTCGACGTCGCGCTGCCCCTCCCGACGAGAAGTGCCCCGGATCGATGAAATCCGGGGCACTTCTCGGCAAGTCACTCATTCGGGCGAGACCGGCGACGGGGCCGGCGGCCGGTCAGCCGTCCGTACCGAACGCCATCACCAGGTACTCCTTGGAGTACGCACTCGGCTTGTGGGCGTACACGGCCGACATGTACAGGCGGCCGTTGCCGTAGAGCAGCTCCGCGTACTCCGGCAGCAGGCTGGTCTCCCCCTCGTGCACATTGCGGGTGCCCGGGTTCTCCAGCAGCGTCGCCGACTTGAACGAACCGCCGTCGATGCTGACGATCTGGCCGCCCTTGTTGTACGGCGGCGACTTGTAGGCGAGCAGGTTGCCGCCGTCCATGCGCAGCGGGGAGAGCGTGTAGCCGTCGCCGGCCTCGGCGCGCTGCCCGGTCGGCTTGCCGGTCTTCAGGTCGAAGGCGACGATCTCGTTGGTCTTGGAGTACTCGGCCTTGCCGTCGTGCTCCTCGGTCGTCAGGTACAGCCGGCCGTTGCCGGCGACGACCTGCCGGCAGCCGTCGATCTGGGTGAGGCCGTTGCAGCGGCCCCCGTACGTGTCCTTCGGGGCGGGGATCCGGGCGAGCAGCTGACCGGTCTTGTTGTCGATGGAGAAGTAGTCCGAGACGTTGTCGCTGCTGGCCCCGACCACCAGCGGGTCGACGGAGACGACGGCCGCGTACTCGATGCCGTCGGGCATCTTGTACTCGGAGATCACCTTCCCGCTCGCCGGGTCGATGGTCTGGATGTGCAGCTGCCGGTTGTCGTACGAGCCGCACCGCCGCACCGCGACGAGCCGGGTGCCGCCGCCGTACCCCTCGTCGAAGCAGGTGTCGTCCTGCTTCGGCTGCCACAGCACCTTGCCCGACTCGATGTCGAACGCGGCGCCGCCCTCCAGGCTGCCGACCGCGACGGTGTGCTGAGCGACCGTCACATTCTGGAAGGTGATCGGGAAGTCACCGGAGTTGACCGACTTCGTCCACAGCTTCTTGCCCGCGGCGAGGTCGATCGCCGCCACCTGGCTACAGCCGGCGGAGCGGCCCTTGTCGGGCATCTTCGGCTGGAAGGCGATCGCCGTCCGGCCGTCCTCGTCGACATGGCCGCTGGCCGCGCACACGGGGCCGGGCAGCTTGATCGTCCACAGCTTGGAGCCCTTGGCCGGGTCGTAGCCGACGATCTCCGCGATGCCGCTCTTGGCGTACACCGTGTCCGTCAGCCACGAACCCGAGGTGACGACGGTGTCCTCCGCCTTGGGCAGCGGGACCTGGAAGAGCACCTTGGAGGCCGGGTCGTCCGGCACCTTCTCCTTGCCGCCACCGCCGGCCGGGCCCCCGGAGCCGCCCGTGCCGTTCGAGCCGCCGCTGGAGGAGGCGGTGTCGTGCGGCTTGCCGTCGTCCCCGGAGGACTTGGCGTACCAGATTCCGCCACCGACGATCAGCGCGATGGCGACGACCGCCGCGACGACGATGAACAGCACGGTGTTGTTCCGCCCGCCGCCGGTCCCCGGCTGGGGCTGCGCCACCACGGTCGGCGGCTGCCCCTGGCCCGGATAGCCGTACCCCGGCTGCACGCCCTGCACGGGCTGCGTGGGCTGGGCGTAGGGGTTGTGCGGCTGGGCGCCGTACCCGGGCGGCTGCTGGCCGGGGTACGCCTGGGGCTGGGCCGGCGGCTGCTGGGCGTACGGGTTCTGCTGCTGGCCGGGGTAGCCGTAACCGGGCTGCGGGGGCTGGGCCGGCGGCTGCGCGGGCGGGGTCTGGGGGTAGCCGTAGCCCGGCTGCGGGGGCTGGGCCGGCGGCTGCGGCGGCTGGCCGGGGGGCTGGTTCGGTGGCGGCGGGGGCGGCTGGGTCATGGCGGAGGTACCTCGGTGACGCTCGGGGGGCCGGACGGCGGAAGGGACGGGGCTGGGGGCGGGTCGAGGCCGGAACGGTGTGCCGGGCTCAGTTGCCGAAGGCCATGATCAGCTTTTCCTTCGAGTCGTCGTCTCCGGACAGCCGGCCCGAGGAGATGAAGAACCGTCCGCCGGACCAGTCGACGACACCGTCGTAGAAGGCGTTCTCGGCGTCGGCGGCGCCCTGCGGGTTCTGCAGCAGCCGGGTGGTCTGGTGGGAGGATCCAGCGACCGGAACCGACACCACCTGGCCGCCCGTGTCGTACGACGGCTGCACGTACGCGATGAGCTTGCCGTCCTCGACCTTGACCGGGGACATCGGCCGGTCACCCGGGGACTTGACCCGCCACTTCTCCTTGCCGTTGGAGAGGCTGATGGCGACGACCTCGTTGGCGCTGACGGTGGAGTCGGTGGGCAGGTAGAGCGTGTCGGCGTCGACCGCAACACCCTGGCAGCCCTGGAGCTCGCGTTCGAGGATCGCCCAGCCGCAGCGGGGGGCGAACTTCTCGTCCACCGTGACCTCCGAGCGGAACTTGCCGTCCTTGGTGAAGGTGGAGATGTTCCAGGTCTTCTTGTCCCGGTTGGTCAGGTAGACGACGAGCGGGTCGACCGAGTAGGTCCGGCTCACCTCCCAGCCCTTCTTGACCTTCTGGGTCCAGCGCACCTTGCCGGTGGCCGGGTCCAGCTCCTGGATCTCCTCGTGCTCGTCGGACGAGCCGACACCGCAGGAGGCCACCTGGATCAGCCGGCCGGTGCCGCCCGCGAAGGCGGCCGGGAAGCATGCCTGGCCGTACCGCTTCTTGTCGTACAGCTTCTTGCCGCTGTCGATGTCGTACGCCGTGCCGGACTGGGATCGGCCCACCATCAGCGTCTTGCCGCTCACCGACAGCTCGACGGTGAGCGCGCTGTCGAACAGGCCGCCGTCGGCGACCTCGCCGCTCCAGCCCTTCGTGCCGGTGCGCAGGTCGATCTGCTGGAGCTGGTTGCACTTGGCGCGGTCGCCGTCGCCGTTCATGTAGGCCACGACGATCTTGTCGTCGGCCGACTTCTGGGGGGTGACCGAGCAGATCTTCTGCGGGAAGGCGAGGGGTCCCCAGGCGGTGCCGCCGTCACCGGCGTTGAAGGCGAAGACCTGCTTGTAGGCCGCCTTCACCGCGGTGTCGCCGGAGACCCACATGCCGGGCGCGTCGGCGCCGGACGCCGGGGCGTCGGGCGCCGGCTTGTACCAGAGCACCTTGGCCTCACCGGCCTGGCGGCCCCCGTTGAGGTTCTCCGGGTCCTCACCGCCGCCGGAGGCGGACGGCGAGGCGGAGGCGGAGGAGGACTGCTTGGGGTCGTCGCTCTGCGCGGCGACGGGCTTCTTCTTGCCGCCGTCGTCGTCACCGCCGCCGGTGAGCGCGAACACCGTGCCGCCGATGACGGCCAGCGCGGCCACCGCGGCACCGACGATCAGCGCCGTCTTCTTGCGGGAGGCCGGCCCGCCGCCGACCGGACCGCCGGGCGCGGTGCCGGGCATGCCCGGGTACGGCGGCTGCTGCGGGTGGCCGTAGCCGGGCTGCGGGGCGCCGTACGGGCCCGGCTGCTGCGGCTGGCCGTAGGGGCCCGGGGTGCCGGGGGTGCCCGCGTACGGTCCCGGCTGCTGGGGATAGCCGTAGCCCGGCTGCGGCTGCTGCGGGGGGCCGGCGGGCGGCTGGGGCGCGCCGAAGCCGCCCTGGGCCGACGGGGTTTGGGGAGCACCGAAGCCGCCCGGGGCGGGCGGGGTCTGCGGAGCGCCGAAGCCGCCCTGGGCCGGCGGGGTCGCCGGTGGCGTCTGCGGTGCGCCGAAGCCGCCGGGCTGCGGCGGCTGTTCCTGCGGTGCTCCGAACCCGCCCTGCGGCGGCTGGTCGGGCGGCTGATTCATCAGCGCTCTCCCCCTCGTTCACTGATTTCTAGCCACGCCCTGGGGGTCGTGACAGACCCAAGGTCGTTCTCAGACTGTTCTCAGACGGCTCTTTCTATCACCCGGCACCGACAGCCCACGGGCCCGCGTCCGCCGCTGTTCCCAAGGGAGAACCGGCCCGTGATGCCGCCGTTACGCGCCTTCACGCCCCCTTCACGCGGCGCGCGCAACGGCCGCGCGCGCGGCCGGATCACGCCGCGCGCGCTCCCCTGGGCCCGAAGGCGTGCTTCACCACTGCCACGCGACGCAGCGCACACCGCCGCTCATGACGGTGTGCGCTCCCGTGTCACGCGTCCTCCGCCAGCTCCAGCCAGCGCAGCTCCAGTTCCTCGCGTTCCTGGGCGAGGTCACGCAACTGGACGTCCAGGTCGGCCACCTTGGCGAAGTCGGTGGCGTTCTCGGCGATGCGGGCGTGCAGCCTGGACTCCTTCTCGGAGACCTTGTCCAACTGGCGCTCGATCTTCTGGAGTTCCTTCTTCGCGGCCCGCTGGTCCGCGGCGCTCTTCTCCGTGGTGGCCGGCTTGGGCGTGGCGGCGGCGGCCTGTGCCGCGACCGCCTCCTCCATGCGTTGCCGCCGCTCCAGGTACTCGTCGATGCCGCGCGGCAGCATCCGCAGCGTGCCGTCGCCGAGGAGGGCGAACACCCGGTCCGTCGTGCGCTCCACGAAGAACCGGTCGTGGGAGATGACGATCATCGAGCCGGGCCAGCCGTCGAGGACGTCCTCGAGCTGGGTGAGGGTCTCGATGTCGAGGTCGTTGGTGGGCTCGTCCAGGAAGAGGACGTTGGGCTCGTCCATGAGCAGGCGCAGCAGCTGGAGCCGCCGCCGCTCGCCACCGGAGAGGTCGCCCACCGGCGTCCACTGCTTGTCCTTGTTGAAGCCGAACGTCTCGCACAGCTGCCCGGCCGTCATCTCGCGCCCCTTGCCGAGGTCGACGCGCTCGCGGACCCGCTGCACGGCCTCCAGGACCCGCCAGGTCGGGTCGAGTTCGGCGACCTCCTGGGAGAGGTAGGCGAGTTTGACGGTCCTGCCGACGGCGATGCGTCCGCCCGCGGGCTGCTCCTCGCCCTCGGTGCGGGCCGCGGCGGCCATGGCGCGCAGCAGGGAGGTCTTGCCGGCGCCGTTGACGCCGACGAGGCCGATCCGGTCGCCGGGCCCGAGCTGCCAGGTGACGTGCTTCAGCAGCACCTTGGGGCCGGCCTGGACGGTGACGTCCTCCAGGTCGAAGACGGTCCTGCCGAGCCGCGAGGAGGCGAACTTCATCAGCTCGCTGCTGTCCCGGGGCGGCGGCACGTCCGCGATCAGCTCGTTGGCGGCCTCGACCCGGAAGCGCGGCTTGGACGTACGCGCGGGCGCCCCGCGCCGCAGCCAGGCCAGCTCCTTCCTGACCAGGTTCTGCCGCTTGGCCTCCTCGGTGGCCGCGATCCGCTCGCGCTCGGCACGCGCGAAGACGTAGTCGGAGTAACCGCCCTCGTACTCGTACACGTCGCCGCGCTGCACGTCCCACATGCGGGTGCAGACCTGGTCCAGGAACCACCGGTCGTGCGTCACGCAGACCAGCGCCGAGCGCCGGTTCTGGAGGTGCTGCGCGAGCCAGGCGATGCCCTCGACGTCGAGGTGGTTGGTGGGCTCGTCCAGGACGATCAGGTCCTGTTCCTCGATCAGCAGCTTGGCGAGCGCGATACGGCGCCGCTCACCACCGGACAGCGGTCCGATGACGGTGTCGAGCCCCTTCGGGAAGCCCGGCAGGTCCAGCCCGCCGAACAGCCCGGTCAGCACGTCCCTGACCTTGGCGTTGCCGGCCCACTCGTGGTCCGCCATGTCACCGATGACCTCGTGGCGGACGGTCGCGGCGGGGTCGAGGGAGTCGTGCTGCGTGAGCACGCCGAGACGCAGCCCGCCGGACTGGGTGACCCGTCCGGTGTCGGGCTCCTCCAGCTTGGCGAGCATGCGGATGAGGGTGGTCTTGCCGTCGCCGTTGCGCCCGACGACCCCGATCCGGTCCCCTTCCGACACGCCGAGCGAGACGCCGTCCAGCAGGGCACGGGTGCCGTACACCTTGCTGACGTTCTCGACATTGACCAGATTGACGGCCATTTCACTCCTGTGCGCGGGGTTCGGGCGCCTCCCAGCCTAGTGCGCGCCGGAGGAAGCCTCCTCCGCCCTGGCCCTGCGCTCCTCGTGGCGGTCGGCGGCGTCCAGCATCCAGTCGTCGCCCCGGCGCTGTGTACCGGCCCGGATGCGGCGGCTCGCCTCCACACAGCGCGGGTCGCCCTTGTCGGCCAGCCCGTACATGGCGTGGACTTCGGCCGGGTCACCCGGCGTGCTCCGCCGGGGCCGGTGCGGCCGGTGCCGGTGTGCTACGCCGTGGCCGACGTGGTCAGCACGGTGGCGCCCGGGGCGGGGGCCGTTGCCGTGCGGACCGTGCGGCAGGTGCCGGAGGCGCGGAGCACGTCGGCGATCTTCGTGGCCGACTCCGGGTCGCGGGCGAGGAACGCCGTCGTGGGGCCCGAACCCGAGACCAGCGCGGTGAGGGCGCCGGCCGCGCGTCCCGCGGCGAGGGTGTCGGACAGCTCCGGGAAGAGGGAGAGGGCCGCGGGCTGGAGGTCGTTGGAGACGGCGGCCGCGAGCGCGTCGGGGTCCCCCTTGGCGAGGGCGTCGAGGAGTTCCCGGGAGGCGACCGGCTCGGGGATGTCGCATCCCTCCGCGAGGCGGTCGAACTCGCGGAAGACCGCCGGCGTGGACAGCCCGCGCCCGGCCATCGCGAACACCCAGTGGAAGGTGCCGCCGACCTCCAGGGACGTCAGCAGTTCGCCGCGTCCGACGCCCAGCGCCGCGCCGCCGACCAGGCTGAACGGCACGTCGCTGCCCAGCTCGGCGCAGATGGCGAGGAGTTCGGCCCGGGAGGCGCCCGTGCCCCAGAGCGTGTTGCAGGCGAGGAGCGCGCCCGCGCCGTCCGCGCTGCCGCCCGCCATGCCGCCGGCGACCGGGATGTCCTTGGTGATGTGGAGGTGCACGGCCGGTTCGATGCCCCGGCGCTCGGCGAGGGCGATCGCGGCGCGCGCCGCGAGGTTGCCGCGGTCCAGGGGGACCTGGCCGGCGTCCGGGCCCTCGCAGGTGATCCGCAGCTCGTCGGCCGGGGTCACGGTGACCTCGTCGTACAGGCCGACGGCGAGGAAGACGTTGGCCAGGTCGTGGAACCCGTCAGGTCGCGCGGCGCCCACGGCGAGCTGGACGTTGACCTTGGCCGGAACCCTTACCGTGACGCTCACTTGCCGGTCCCCTCGTACGCGTCCTTGTGCTCGGCGATGCGGGCGAACTCCTCGACCGTCAGCGACTCCCCGCGCGCCTGCGGCGAGACCCCGGCCGCGACCAGGGCGGCCTCGGCGGCCGCCGCGGATCCGGCCCAGCCGGCGAGGGCCGCCCGCAGCGTCTTGCGGCGCTGGGCGAAGGCCGCGTCGATCGCCGCGAAGACCTCGCGCTTGGTGGCGGTGGTCTTGACCGGCTCGGTCCGCCGGACGAGCGAGACGAGCCCGCTGTCGACGTTCGGCGCCGGCCAGAAGACGTTGCGGCCGATGGCGCCGGCCCGCTTGACCTCCGCGTACCAGTTGGCCTTGACGGACGGCACGCCGTACACCTTCGAGCCGGGCGCGGCGGCGAGCCGGTCGGCGACCTCGGACTGCACCATCACGAGCGTCCGCTCGATGCTCGGGAAGGTGTCGAGCATGTGCAGCAGCACGGGTACGGCGACGTTGTACGGCAGGTTCGCCACCAGGGCCGTCGGCGGGGGGCCGGGCAGCTCGCCGACGTGCATGGCGTCGGAGTGGACCAGCGCGAACCGGTCGGCCCGTTCCGGCATGCGGGCGGCGATGGTCGTGGGCAGCGCGGCGGCCAGGGTGTCGTCGATCTCGACGGCGGTGACCCGGTCGGCGGCCTCCAGCAGCGCGAGGGTGAGCGAGCCGAGTCCGGGGCCGACCTCGACGACCACGTCGTCGGGGCGCACGTCCGCGGTGCGGACGATACGGCGGACCGTGTTGGCGTCGATCACGAAGTTCTGGCCGCGCTGCTTGGTGGGGCGGACACCGAGCGCTGCCGCGAGCTCACGGATGTCGGCGGGGCCGAGGAGGGCGTCGGGGGTGGGGCTGCTCACGGGACAAGGGTACGGGGGCGGGGAGCGGCGGGTTGCCAGGTGCCCGGGGTGGGGGCACCGGGTGGGGCTGGGCCCTGGTGGGGAGGGACTGGCCCGGGGGGACGGAGGGCAGGCTGGCAGGGGCTGGGCGGAGTGGGGAACCGCCCGGGGTGGGGGACGGGCCGGGGTGGGGTCGCTTGCCCGCGCCGGCGGGGTGCCGCCTGCGCCCACCCGTGCCGCCCCAAGCGGCACGACTGCCCGCAGGCTGCGGTGACGACCCGCAGGCCGCGCGGCGGTGGCCCGTCGGCCCTGCGGCCGGGGCGGTTGCCCTGTGGCCGGGGCGGTGGTCCGTCGGCTATCCCCTCAACCGGGAGCCGCAGTGTGGCCAGGGGGTTGCGCCTCGGCTCAGGTACAGCTTCTTCGCCCGGTACGTCTGCTCGTCCGCCGGGGCGTCCTGGGGGCGTCCCCTGCCGCCGAGGCTGTGCCATGTGCGTGCGTCGAACTGGTACAGCCCGCCGTACGTCCCCGAGGGGTCGACCGCGTGCGGCCGGCCGCCGGACTCGCAGACGGCGAGCCCGTGCCAGTTCAGGTGGTCGGCGCCGTGCACGGAGACGGGCCGCGGCTTGGTGCCGAACTTCACCACCTGCTTGCGCGGCTTGCGCACCACCTCGGTCTTCTCGAGGCGCGGCTTCTGCCGGACCCCGTTGACGGTGCGCAGGTAGTAGGTGGTGCGGCGCAGCCCGGGCCGACCGGGCCGGGCGACGACCTCGGTTCCCTTGAAGAGCGAGGGGTCCCCCCTCCGCTCGACCGCGAACGGGATCTGCTCCTCACGGATCTCCCGCCGCCCGCTCACCCGCAGCACGGTCACCGTCTGCCCGTCGCGCGGGAAGCTGTCCGGCGCGACGGAGACGGTGTCCTGGCCGTGCAGGGTGATCCCGGCCTCCTCGACCACCTCGCGGACGGTGGCCGCGTTGGTGCGGATGGTGCGGGTCCGGCCGTCCGCCATGACCGTGACCGCGCGCTCGGTGCGCACGTCGAGCGCGAGCCCGGCGCGCCCGATGTGCTGGGAGCGCGAGGCGGACAGGTACGCGCCCTCGGCGCGCACCCCCAGCTCGTCGAGGGCGCCCTCCACCGTGGGCGCCGTCGTCCACACCTCGTGCCGGCGGCCGTCCAGTGTGAGCCGCACGGGGCGCCCGTACCGCACCGCGACCGCGTCGCCGCTGGCGAGCGCCGCGCCCGGGGCGGGCGCGATCACGTCGTGCGTCCCCGTGCGCACGCCCTCCTCGGAGAGCAGCTCGCCGACGTTGTCGGCGAAGGTGTGCAGGGTCCGCTGCCTGCCGTCGACGTTCAGCTCGACCGCCTTGTCCTCGGCGACGAAGGCGGTGGTGCCGCCGGCGAGGAAGGCCACGACCAGCGCCTGCGGCAGCAGGCGACGCATGGCGGATTCCGGGCGCTCGGCGGAACGCGCCCGGCGCCTGCGCGCGGCCCGCCCCTTCAGCCCGGCCCGCGCACCCGGCCCGTCCGCCTCTCCCGTCACGGCGTGCCCGCCGTCCGCGGGATCCGGATCATGCTCGCGCGCGCCCTCGGCGGGCGCGCCGCCGCTCTGCCGGGGCAGCACCGCCTCGTCCCCGCGGTTGTGCACCCGCTCGTCCCCGCGGGCCTGCACCCGCTCGTCCCCGCGGGCGTGCATCGGCTCGGTCACGCGGGTGTACACCACTTTGTCCACGCAGGCGGGCGCTGCCTCGTCCACGCGGGGGTGCAGCGCCTCGTCCACGAGGGTGCGCTCCGGTCCGTCCGGGCGGGGGTGCGCCGGTGCCTGCGGGTGCGCCCTGGTCTCGTAGGCGGGCCGGTAGGTGTCCTCGTACGCCGTCTCCCGCACCGTCGCGTCGTGCGGGTGCGGGGCCGCCTCGCCCGGCACCGCGCCGTACGACGCCACCCCGTAGCCCACCGTCTCCGCGTCGTGCAGGCCGGGCCACGCGCCGCCGTGCTCGCCCGGCGGCGCATAGGGGCCGTAGGCCTGAAAGGTCTGGTACTGCGATTTGCTCACGCCGACACGCTCCAGAAAGCCAGAGGGGTCCGGATCGGGGCCAGAACCTAGCGGAGCCCTCGTCACTCTCCAAAGCGGCGCGACTACACACCGTCGCGACAGGACCCCAGCCGGGTCCCGCCGGACGTTATCGACCGGTTACGATCAATACACTCTCAGTAATCGAAGGCGCGCGCGGTGTTCGCGCCCAGCGCCGTCGCCAGCGCGTCCTCGTCGATGCCGCGCACGGCGGCCATCGCGCGGACCGTGACCGGAATGAGATACGGGGCGTTGGGCCGTCCGCGGTACGGCGCCGGGGTCAGGAAGGGCGCGTCGGTCTCCACGAGGACCAGTTCCAGCGGGGCGACGGCCAGGGCGTCCCGGAGATTCTGGGCGTTCTTGAAGGTGACGTTGCCGGCGAAGGACATGAAGTAGCCCTCGCGGGCGCAGATCGCGGCCATCTCGGCGTCGCCGGAGTAGCAGTGGAAGACGGTGCGCTCGGGGGCGCCCTCCTCCTTCAGGACCCGCAGCACGTCGTCGTGGGCGTCGCGGTCGTGGATGACGAGCGCCTTGCCGTGCCGCTTTGCGATCTCGATGTGGGCGCGGAAGGACCGCTCCTGGGCGGCCTTGCCCTCGGGGCCGGTGCGGAAGTGGTCCAGGCCCGTCTCGCCGACGCCCTTCACCTGCGGCAGCCCGGCCAGCCGGTCG
This sequence comes from Streptomyces musisoli, assembly GCF_016741855.1. Lineage (GTDB taxonomy): Bacteria > Actinomycetota > Actinomycetes > Streptomycetales > Streptomycetaceae > Streptomyces > Streptomyces musisoli. Next base: position 174,820 of record NZ_JAERRH010000008.1, read on the forward strand.
ATCTCGGCGAGCGCCTCGTCCAGGGCCGTGTCGCCGCCCGGTGCGCGGGCGCCCTGCCGGGACCAGCCGTCGGGATCGCCGTGCACGATGCGCGGGGCCTCGTTGGGGTGGAGGGCGACGGTGGCGTGGACGCTCTCATGAGCGGCGGCGGTCTCGGCGGCCCACCGCGAGCCCGCGATGTCGCAGCCGACCTGGACGACGGTCGTGACGCCCACCGAAGCGGCCTTCGCCAGGCCCTCCTCGACCGTGCCGGACTGCATGTCCAGGTGGGTGTGGGAGTCGGCGACGGGCACCCGCAGGGGTGCCGGGAGCGGCGGGGCCGCGTTCTTGTCGTCGCCCTTGGAGCGGTGGCCGGCGTTCGAAGGCATGCCCCGATCCTACGAAAGGGGCATGCCTTCGCGGACCGGTGATCCGTTCAGCCCGCCTTGCGCTGGAAAGGGTGCAGGAGATCGGACAGGTGCCAGTGGTGCGGCTCCTTGGCCGGCCCCGCCACCCGCGGTTCCGTGCCCGCCCCCCGCGGTTCCCCGCCCGCCGCCCCCTGCGGCTGCGCGCCCGGCACCTGCGGCGCCTCGACCGGACCGGCCGCCGGCACCCGGTGGTGCCCGCGGTCGCCCGTGCCGCGCACCGAGGAGACCTGGCCCGCGCGCATGATCCGCACGATGTGGCCGTCGCAGTTCTGGCAGCTGGGCCGGCTCAGCGGGGACGGCACGACCCGGCCGTCGGTCACGTAGAGCACGAATTCCGCCCCCTCGGCGTCCGTGTGGTGCTCTATCGCGTACGACTGCTCCCAGCCGTGCCCGCAGCGCATGCAGGCGAACGAATACGACTCGTGAACGACGGCTGTGGCCGTACCGCGGAGGCCGGTCTGCCCTGCTATGTCACTCATGCCAGCTCCTCGTGTCCGCTGGACAAGCGCCCCGGCCCGGGGATTCCCCGGGGGACCCTGGGGCGAGGGACGGGTGCGTCCCTTCGACCAGTGGACGCCTCTCGTGGCGTGAATGCACCAGGGCTGTCGAGTGTTGGAGGCGATTTGGTCGTCGCTTGCCCAAGCGACTCGAATGAGCCGGCTGAGCTTTGCCATCGACGCCAACGCTTTGCTCTCCCATGGGGCGTGAAGCCCCGACGGGAACCCGGACGAAGGCCCGGCGCGGGCGCCCCGGCGGCGCCGCCCGGACGACACCCCGACGGCACCGCCCGGGCGGCACCACCCGGGCGGCGTTACCCCGACGGCACCACCGAGGCGGCGTTACCCGACGGCACCACCCGGGCGCCAGCCCCCCGTCAGTCACCGGCGCGCTTGGCCGCGACCACGGCGTCGAAGACGACCCGCTTCGGCAGCCCGGCCTCCGCCGCCACGGCCGCGATGGCCTCCTTGCGGCGCTCCCCGGCCTCCTCCCGCACCCGCACCCGGCGCACCAGCTCCGTGGCGTCCAGTTCCTCGGGGCCGGCCTCGGGCGCGCCCTCGACCACGACGGTGATCTCCCCGCGCACGCCCTCCGCGGCCCACCGGGCCAGCTCGCCGAGCGGACCGCGCCGTACCTCCTCGTAGGTCTTGGTCAGCTCGCGGCAGACGGCGGCCCGCCGGTCCGCGCCGAAGACCTCGGCCATGGCGGCGAGGGTGTCGTCGAGCCGGTGCGGGGCCTCGAAGTAGACGAGCGTGCGCCGCTCGCCTTCGACCTCGCGCAGCCGGGAGAGCCGCTCGCCCGCCTTGCGCGGCAGGAAGCCCTCGAAGCAGAACCGGTCGACGGGCAGCCCGGACAGGGCGAGCGCGGTGAGCACCGCGGACGGCCCGGGCACGGCGGTGACCCGGATGTCCTGCTCGACGGCCGCCGCGACCAGCCGGTAGCCCGGGTCGGAGACGGAGGGCATGCCGGCGTCGGTCACCAGCAGCACGCGCGCCCCGCCCAGCAGCTCCGTGACCAGTTCGGGGGTGCGGGCGGCCTCGTTCCCCTCGAAGTACGAGATCACGCGGCCCTTGGGCGTGACGCCCAGCGCCTGGGTGAGCCGGCGCAGCCGCCGCGTGTCCTCGGCGGCGACCACGTCGGCGCCGGCCAGCTCCTCGGCGAGCCGGGGCGGCGCGTCCGCGATGTCGCCGATGGGGGTACCTGCCAGGACAAGGGTTCCAGTCACGCCCCCATCCTCCCAGGAGTTCCGGGGCCCGTTCCGGGTGCCCGCGAACGGGGGAATCCGACCGTCTCCCGACCGGTACCGCACATGCACGGGACTCGCACAGAACGGTTCCCTACGATGGCGCGGTGACCAGTACCGCGTCCTCCATGGACCTCCGGCAGGGCCAGGCACCGCACGACCGGCGGCCGTCGTGGCAGCAGCGGCTGCGCCGATTCGGGTACGTACCGGCCAAGGACGCGCCCACGGGCGACGTACGCGACCGGCTGGTGCCGCCGTACGCGGAGCCGAGCCCCCGGCTGTGGCGGGCGCTCGGCGTGCCGCCGGTCCTCGCCGAACGGATCACGCGGTGGTCGGGCTGGGGCGGCCCGCTCCTGGTGACACTGCTGGCGGGCGTGCTGCGCTTCTGGAACCTCGGCAGCCCGCGCGCGGTGATATTCGACGAGACGTACTACGCCAAGGACGCCTGGGCGCTCGTCCACCGCGGTTTCGAGGTCAGCTGGGACAAGTACGGCAAGGGCGCCAACGACCTGGTGCTCCAGCAGCACGGCTCGCTGGCGGTCCCCACGGACCCCGCGTACGTGGTGCACCCGCCGGTCGGCAAGTACGTGATCGGGCTCGGCGAGCTGGTCTTCGGGTTCGACCCGTTCGGCTGGCGCTTCATGACGGCGCTGCTCGGGACGCTGAGCGTGCTGATGCTGTGCCGGATCGGGCGCCGCATCTTCCGCTCGACGTTCCTGGGCTGCCTCGCGGGCGCGCTGATGGCGGTGGACGGCCTGCACTTCGTGATGAGCCGGACCTCGCTGCTCGACGGCGTGCTGATGTTCTTCGTGGTGGCCGCGTTCGGCTGTCTGGTGGTGGACCGGGACCGGGCGCGGGAGGCACTGGCCGCCGCGCTGCCCGTGGGTGAGGACGGCAGGGTCCGGCCGAACGCGCAGGTCGCCGACGCCTTCCGCTTCGGGTGGCGTCCCTGGCGCTGGACGGCCGGGGTCATGCTGGGCCTGGCCGTCGGCACGAAGTGGAACGGCCTGTACGTCCTGGCCGCGTTCTGTGTGATGACGGTCCTGTGGGACGTCGGCACCCGCAAGGTGGCCGGCGCCTCTCGCCCGTACGTCGCCGCTCTCAAGTACGACACCGGCCTGGCCTTCGTGGCGACGGTGCCGGTGGCGCTGGTGGTCTACGTGGCCTCCTGGACCGGCTGGATCCTCTCCCCGACCGACGGCACGGGCGGCTACTACCGCGACTGGGCGGCCACCGACGGCAAGGGCGGCCTCTGGTCGTTCCTGCCGGACTGGCTGCGCAGCCTGTGGCACTACGAGCACGAGGTCTACAAGTTCCACGTCCACCTCGACCAGCCGCACACGTACCAGTCCAACCCGTGGAGCTGGATCGTGCTGGGCCGCCCGGTGTCGTACTTCTACGAGTCCCCCTCCCCCGGCGCCGACGGCTGCCCGGCGGACGCGGGCCAGAAGTGCGCCCGGGAGGTGCTGGCGATCGGCACGCCGCTGCTGTGGTGGGCGGCCTGCTTCGCGATCGGCTACGTCCTGTGGCGCTGGGCGTTCCGCCGCGACTGGCGGGCCGGTGCCATCGCGTGCGGGATCGCGGCCGGTTACCTGCCCTGGTTCCTGTACCAGGAGCGGACGATCTTCCTCTTCTACGCGGTCGTCTTCCTGCCGTTCCTCTGTCTGGCGGTGGCGATGATGATCGGCGCGATCGTCGGCCCGCCGGGCTCCAGCGACACCCGCCGGGTGGTCGGCGCGACGGCGGCGGGCGTCCTGGTACTGCTGATCGCCTGGAACTTCATCTACTTCTGGCCCCTGTACACCGGCCAGGCGATCCCCATCGACTCCTGGCGCTCACGCATGTGGCTGGACACCTGGGTCTAGCCGGGTACACGCGCCAGGGCGGCCCGGCAGGATGCCGGGCCGCCCTGGTCATCGTCTCGTGGTCGTCCCGCCCGCGACCTCTCCTGGCCGTCTCGGGCTGGCCCGACCGGGCCCGACACGTCACGGTTGGACTCGGGCGGCCGTGCATGCGCCGGAGGACGAGGGAGGTCGAGGTGTTTCGTCGGGTCAGACCGGTCGGGCACCCCGCGAGAACGGTCTCGGCGGCCGGGCGGCCCTCCCCGAGGACAGGGGCCGCCAACACCGTCGTCTCGGTGCTCTCCGCTCTCATCGCCGCCGTTTCCGCCTTCTACGGCGTCCGTGCGTCGGTGAGCATCGCCGACACACAGCGGCAGGACGCGGCTCGGAGCGCGATCTCGGACTATGTCGTGAAGATGAGCGAACTCGTCCGTACGAGTAAATCCGATCCGAGGAACGAGATCGTCATCCTCGCCAGCCAGGTCGATGCCCTGATCGCGCAGTACGGCCAGGACAAACTCCATGTGAGCGCCTCGACCTACCGGCTGACAGGGCTGTTCCTGACGCTTTCGACCACCGACCTCGAACTTGCGGAGCGTATGGGCCGTAAGGCGCTGGAGCTGTCCGCTCGAATGGAGCCGGACGGGGCGGGCGGACTGCGCATGGTGGACCCGCTGGAGGCGCTTCAGGCGCATCGGGTACTGGCCGATGTCGCCGCTCAGAACCTGGATCTGCACAGGATGAACAGCGAATACCAGGCAGCGCTCGACATCATCGGGTCGGAAGGAAAACGGAACAGGTACATCCGGAAAGAGGCGCCCCACTACACCCGCGCCTATTGGGCACTGAGCGCGATGCAGCTGGCCGACGGGGTGGACAAGCCGGACGCGGCACTGTGTGACGAGGTGCGGCGCCGCGCGGTCGCGGCACGCGCCGACCTCCAGGCGCTGGGCAGGCAACCGGAGATCGTCCGCCGAGCCGGACGTGTCCACACCGACCGCTGTTCGACCGGGGTCCCCTTGAAGGATCTGCAGACATACTGAACTGCTCGACGTCCCCTGGAAGCCGGCCGACCGGCCGAGGCCGGCCGGTGGAGCCGCCAGCCTGGCGGCGTCAGGCCTTCGGCCGGGCGCCCGCGCTCGAGTCACGGTTTGGACAACATCAGCAGCACGGGCGCCGCAACCGCTTACAGTGCTCCCGCACACCGGTTTTGAACGCGTTCAACAGGCTGAACGGGAGGGGTACCCGCGCCATGCGCAACGGGGTCAAGGCGACCGTCATAGGCGGCGTGTGCGTCACGCTGCTGGGCGGCGCCGGTTACGGGGTCTACAACTTCGCGTCCGCGACGAGCGGCGACGGCGGCGCGGGAGGCGCGGCGGCCGTGAAGACGGGGCCGCCCGACGACTCCGAGGTGAAGGAGGCGACGGGGGCGTTCTTCGCCGCCTGGGAGAAGGGCGACGCGGCGACCGCGGCGTCGTACACGAACTATCCGGAAGCCGCCCAGGAGCTGATGACGGCCTACGGCGACGCCGCGCACATCGGCGAGGTGCGGATCACGCCCGGCAGGGCCACGGGCGACACGGTGCCCTTCACGGTGACGGCGGCGGTGTCGTACCACGGCACGTCCCACCCGCTCACCTACCGGAGCACGCTGACCGTCGTACGCGGTGAGACCTCGCACCGCGCGCTGGTCGACTGGCAGCCCTCCGTCGTCCACCCGCGGCTGCGCAAGGGGGACACGCTCACCACCGGCGAGTCGGCCGCTCCGGAGATCGAGGCCGTGGACCGCTACGGCAAGGTGCTGACGCGCCGGAAGTACCCCTCCCTCGGCCCGCTCCTGGACGAACTGCGAAGACGGTACGGCGACAAGACCGGCGGCCGGCCCGGTGTGGAACTGGTGATACGCCATCAGGCGGCGGCGGACGGCAGCCAGGCCGCGGACACCACGCTCCTCACCCTGGTCAAGGGCAAGGCCGGCAAGCTCCCGACGACGCTCAGCGCGAGCGCCCAGGCGGCGGCCGAGACGGCCGTCATGAAGTACCCCGAGTCCTCCGTGGTGGCCGTCAAGCCGAGCACCGGCGAGATCCTCGCCATCGCCAACAACCGCCGGGACGCCTTCGACGCGGCCCTCCTCGGGGAGCGCGCCCCCGGCTCCACCATGAAGATCATCAGCGCCGCGACCCTCATCGACAGCGGCCTCACCACGGCGAACGGACCGGCGCCCTGCCCGCCTGACGCCATGTCGGAGGGCCAGACCTTCCACAACCTCAAGGGCCTGGCGCCGGACGGGCACGCCACCCTCGCCGACAGCTTCGCCCGGTCCTGCAACACGGCTTTCATCAAGTTCGCGGACGAGGTGAAGGTGGACTCCCTCACCCGGGAGGCCGAGGACCGGTTCGGCCTGGGGCGGAACAACTGGCAGATCGGTGTGCCCTCGTTCGACGGCCGGGTGCCGGCCGCCGGCGGCCCCGACACGGCCGCGGCCCTGATCGGTCAGGGCCAGGTCCAGATGAGCCCGCTGAACATGGCGTCCGTGACGGCGACCGCGATGACCGGCGCCTTCCGTCAGCCGGTGGTCGTGCCGTTGAAGCTGGACGGCCGCGAACCGGCACGCGCGCGTGGGCTGTCGCCGGGGACCGTGCGGCAACTGCGCGCCATGATGAACCGCACCGCGCGCAGCGGCACCGCGGCGGGCGTGATGGCCGGGCTGAGCGGAGACGTCGGCGCGAAGACCGGTTCGGCCGAGGTCGACGGGGAGGCCAGGTCGGACAGCTGGTTCGCCGGTTACCGCAACGACGCGGCGGCGGCTGCCCTGGTCCAGGACGGCGGGCACGGCATCGACGCGGCCGGGCCGATTGTCGCAAGCGTGCTACGGAACGCGGGCTGACATCACCCGGGGAGACGGGGACTTTAAGGTGATTGCAGTCGTTGGGGAGTGTGAGGGCTGCGAAGACCCTGGGAAAGGCGCGGAGGAACTGAGGCTGTGGGCAAGAGAAGGCGCGTCGCCGAGCGACGGAAGAACAGACCCGCCGTGCTCGGCGGGATGATCGCCGTCGTCGTCGGCGGCGCCGGGTTCGGCGTCTACGCGCTGTACGACGGCGGAGCCGCGGCCGACGAGGGTTCCGCCGCCGGTCACAAGAGCGTGAAGACCGGCCCGCTCACCGCGACCGAGGTCCGCACGGCCTCCTCCCGCTTCCTCACCGCCTGGCAGCACGGCAAGGTCACCGAGGCGGCGGCCGCCACCGACGAGCCGTCCGCGGCCGGCAAGCTGCTCACCGGCTACGCCAAGGGCGCCCACCTCAAAGACGTCGCCTTCACCCCGCAGCCGGCGAAGGGCGCCAAGGTCCCGTTCTCCGTGAAGGCGACGGTGGCCTACAAGGGCCTCAGCAAGCCGCTGACCTACACCAGTTCGCTCACCGTCGTGCGCCGGGCGAGCGACGGCGAGCCGCTGGTCGACTGGCGCCCGGCCGTCGTCCACCCGGATCTGCGGGACGGTGACAGGCTCGTGACCGGCGAGTCCGGCACCCCGCCCGTCAAGGCGCTGGACCGCGACGGCGGCGGCATCACGGCGGCGAAGTACCCGTCCCTGGGCACGGTGCTGGACGGGCTGCGGGAGAAGTACGGCAAGCAGGCGGGCGGCACGGCGGGCGTCGAGCTGCGCGTGGTGCGCGGCAAGGAGGCCAAGGCCGCCAAGCTGTCCGACAAGACGCTGGTGGAGCTGAGCAAGGGCACCCCGGGCACGGTGAAGACGACGCTCAGCCCCTCTTTCCAGGCGGCGGCCGAGCAGCAGGTGGCCAAGCGCGCGCGGGCCTCCGTGGTCGTCATGCGGCCCTCGACCGGTGAGATCCTCGCGGTCGCCAACAGCGGGCACGGCTTCAACACCGCCTTCCAGGGCTCCCTCGCGCCCGGCTCCACGATGAAGGTCATCACGTCGTCGCTGCTGATCGACAAGGGCCTGACGTCGGTGGACAAGCAGCACCCCTGCCCGAAGACGGTCACCTACGGCGGCTGGAAGTTCCACAACGACGACGACTTCGAGATCAAGGGCGGCACGTTCAAGGCGAGCTTCGCCCGCTCCTGCAACACCGCGTTCATCAGCCAGGCGAAGAAGCTGGACGACGACGACCTGACCAAGCAGGCCCAGCAGGTCTTCGGGCTGTCGATGAACAACTGGGCGATCGGCGTGCCCACCTTCGACGGCTCGGTGCCGGTGCAGTCGGCGGCGCAGATGGCGGCCTCACTGATCGGCCAGGGCGGGGTGCGCATGAACCCGCTGAACATGGCCTCGGTCGCGTCGACCGTGCAGTCGGGCACCTTCCACCAGCCGTACCTGGTGGCGCCCTCCGTCGACCACCGCACGCTGGCCACCGCCTCGCGCACCATGTCGGCCAAGACGCTGTCCCAGCTGCGCGAGCTGATGCGGTACACGGCCGCGTACGGCACGGCGGCGGAGGCCATGTCGGGGCTCGGCCCGGACTACGGCGCGAAGACCGGCTCGGCCGAGGTCGACGGGCAGAAGAAGCCGAACGGCTGGTTCACGGCCTACCGCGGTGACCTCGCCGCCGCCGGCGTCGTCCAGGCGGGCGGACACGGCGGTGACACGGCCGGCCCCATCGTGGCGTCCCTGCTGAAGCGCGGGAGCTGATCGGGTCCGCGGCGGGAGCCGAGCCGGTCCGCGGCGCGGCTGCCGATGAGGTCCGCAGCCGGGAGCCGGCCGGGTTCACCCTGCGGGGGCTGATCAGGTCCGCAGCCGGGAGCCGGCCGGGTTCACGGTGCCGGGGCCGATCAGGTCCGCACCGGCTCGACGGTGTACGTCCGCCGCAGGAATCTGACCAGCGCCTTCGACTCGAACTGCACCACTTCGACACCGTGGTCGCTGTGGAACTCGACCACGGCCTGCACCCGGCCACAGGGCCACACCCGGACGTCGCCGCTCTCGGCCGGCGTCCGCAGCCCCTGTTCGAGCAGCGCGCGGGAGAAGGTCCACTCGTGCGGTCCGGGCAGGTCGATCCGGACGGACCGGGGATCACTGTCAGGGTCGTACCGCAGCATGACGGGTACGGCCCCCGGGTCCTCCTCGTCCGTGACGATATGAGCGCGCGCGTACTGCTCGACTACAGACATCGGACCGCCCTCTCACGCACCGTGACCTATGCGAAAGTCGTGCATCCGCTTTCCATCAAGAGTCGCACATTTTCCGGCACGCGCCCGGCGAAAGTTGGAGACTCCGTCTCTCTTGCAAAGCGTTCGCAACAAGGCCCTAAAATCGACGGGTGCACGTACCTGACGGATTCATAGACGCCCCGACCTCCGCGGTCACCGGAGTGGTCGCCGCCGGCGCCCTCGCGGTGAGCCTGCGCGGCGCCCGCAAAGAACTCGACGAGCGCACCGCGCCGCTGGCCGGCCTGGTCGCGGCGTTCATCTTCGCCGTCCAGATGCTGAACTTCCCGGTCGCCGCCGGGACCAGCGGCCATCTGCTGGGCGGCGCGCTCGCCGCGATACTCGTCGGCCCGTACACGGCCGTGCTGTGCGTGTCGGTCGTGCTGCTCATGCAGGGTGTGCTGTTCGCGGACGGCGGCCTCACCGCGCTCGGCGTGAACATCACCGACATGGCGATCGTGACCACGCTCGTGTCGTACGCCGTCTTCCGCGCCCTGCTCGCCGTGCTGCCCCGCAAGCGGCGCTCGGTGACCGTGGCCTCCTTCGTCGCCGCCCTGGTGTCCGTCCCGGCCGCAGCGGTCGCCTTCACGCTGATCTACGCGATCGGCGGCACCACCGACGTCTCCATCGGCAAGGTCGCGACCGCGATGATCGGCGTGCATGTGCTGATCGGCATCGGCGAGGCGGTCATCACCGCGCTCACGGTCGGCGCCGTCGTCGCCGTGCGCCCGGACCTGGTGCACGGCGCGCGCGGCCTGCGCCAGCGGCTCCAGCTGCGGGTGAACGGCGCGCTGGTGGACGCCCCGGCGCCCACCGCGCCCGTGGCGGCGCGCACGTCGCGGCGCACGCTGTGGGTGACCGGTCTCGTCACCTCCCTGGTCCTCGCCGGCTTCGTCAGTTTCTACGCCTCCGCCAGCCCCGACGGCCTGGAGAAGGTCGCACACGACAAGGGGATCGACAAGGAGGCGAAGGAGCACGCCGCGGCCGACTCGCCGCTGGCCGACTACGGCGTCAAGGACGTCTCCGACGCCCGGCTGTCCGGCGGCCTCGCCGGCGTGATCGGCGTCGGTGTCACCGTCGTCGCGGGCAGCGCGGTGTTCTGGGCGCTGCGCAGGCGGCGCGACGCCGACGCCTCCCCCGTGAACACCGGCGTCTGACATGGGCGCCGGACACGCGCACAGGCTCTACCGGCACGGGCACTCGCCCGTGCACGCCCTGCCGCCGCACACCAAGCTCGCCGCCACGTTCCTGTTCGTGGTGGTCGTCGTGTCGACCCCGCGCGAGGCGATGTGGGCGTTCGCCGGGTACGGGGTGCTGCTCGCGGCCGTCGCGTACCACGCGCGCGTGCCCGCCGGTTTCCTCCTCCGACGGCTGCTGATCGAGGTGCCCTTCGTCGCGTTCGCGGTGCTCATGCCGTTCGTGGCGGAGGGCGAGCGGGTGCACGTGCTGGGGCTCTCGCTGAGCGTGAACGGGCTGTGGGGCGCCTGGAACGTGCTCGCCAAGGGCACGCTCGGCGTCGCCGCCTCCGTGCTGCTGGCCGCCACCACCGAGCTGCGCGAACTCCTGCTCGGGCTCCAGCGGCTGAAGCTGCCGCCGCTGCTCGTGCAGATCGCCTCCTTCATGATCCGCTACGGTGACGTGATCACCGACGAGATGCGGCGGATGCGGATCGCCCGCGAGTCGCGCGGCTTCCAGGCGAAGGGCGTGCGGCACTGGGGCGTGCTCGCCAAGTCCGCCGGCGCGCTGTTCATCCGCTCCTACGAGCGCGGTGAGCGCGTCCACCTGGCCATGGTGAGCCGGGGCTACGCCGGCGCGATGCCGGTCATCGACGAGGTGACCGCGTCGGGCGCGCAGTGGCGGCACGCCCTGGCACTCCCCTGTGCCGCTCTCGTCGTCTGTCTGCTGGGATGGGTCCTGTGAGTACTGCTGCGTCCGCGCCTTCGCTGGAGGTCTCCGGCCTCGCCTTCGCCTACCCGGACGGCCACCAGGCCCTGTTCGGTGTGGACTTCTCCCTCGCGCGCGGCGAACGCGTCGCCCTGCTCGGCCCCAACGGCGCCGGCAAGACGACCCTGGTGCTGCACCTCAACGGCATCCTGGGCGGCGGCACCGGCACGGTGACCGTGGCCGGGCTGCCGGTCGGCAAGCAGCACATGGCCGCGATCCGGCAGAAGGTCGGCATCGTCTTCCAGGACCCGGACGACCAGCTGTTCATGCCGACCGTACGGGAGGACGTGGCTTTCGGTCCGGCCGCCGCCGGGGTCAAGGGGGCCGCGCTGGAGGAGCGGGTGCGCACCGCCCTGGAGCGGGTCGGGATGCAGGACTTCGCGGACCGGCCGCCGCACCACCTCTCCTTCGGGCAGCGCCGTCGCGTCGCGGTGGCCACCGTGCTCGCCATGGAGCCGGAGATCCTGGTCCTGGACGAGCCGTCCTCCAACCTGGACCCCGCCTCCCGTCGCGAACTCGCCGACATCCTGCGCTCCCTCGACGTGACGGTCCTCATGGTCACGCACGACCTGCCGTACGCCCTGGAGCTGTGTCCGCGCTCGCTCGTCCTCAGCGACGGCGTGATCGCGGCGGACGGCCCGACCGGCGAACTGCTCTGCGACGAGGAGCTGATGCGGGCGCACCGGCTGGAGCTGCCGTTCGGCTTCGATCCCCGCTCGGTGGAGCGGGCTCCGGGGCAGCCGGCGCGTCCGTGACAATGGGCGCGTGACGCGTCAACACGACCGAGACGACAGGGCGGGCGCCGGGTCGCCGCTGCTGGACGACCAGCTCTGCTTCGCGCTGTACGCGGCGCAGCGTGCCGTGACCGCCGCGTACCGTCCGCTGCTGGACGACCTGGGGCTGACCTACCCGCAGTACCTCGTGCTGCTGGTGCTGTGGGAGCGCGGGGAGACCAGCGTGAAGGAGCTGGCGCGCGCCCTCCGCCTGGACTACGGCACCGTCTCGCCGTTGCTGAAACGGCTGGCGGGGGCGGGTCTGGTGCGCAGGGAGCGCGCGGCGGACGACGAGCGCACGGTGCTGGTGGCGTGCACCGGGCGCGGTGAGGAACTCCGGGAGCGCGCGGCGCGCGTGCCCGGCGCGCTGCTCACGGCGACGGGGCTCGACGCCACGGAGGTGGTGGCGTTGCGCGAGGAGTTGCGGCAGCTCGCGGAGCGGGCGGAGAGTGCGGCGAGGCGCGCCCGCTGATCCTGAGCGCCGGACGCCGGGTGCCGTCTCGGCCGTCGTACCGGGCGCCGTAGCAGCCGTCGTACCGGGCGCCGTAGCAGCCGTCGTAGCGGCCGTCGTACCGCGCGCCGCTTCCTGCGGCGCCCCGGATCCACCCCCACCTGCCCTGATCCACCTACCGGCCAGTACATTGTGCACAATACACTTGCGCACCACTTGTTCGGGAGAGGCCGGCCATGACCGAGGGCACTGTCGACACACGTCCGACGAAGATCATGTACGTCGCCGAGGCCACCGCCCACGGCGGCCGGGCCGGCTATGTCACCAGCCAGGACGGCCAACTGGAGCTGAAGGTCGCGATGCCCCCTGAGCTGGGCGGCGACGGCAACGGCACCAACCCGGAGCAGCTGTTCGCGGCCGGCTACAGCGCCTGTTTCCACAACGCGCTGATCCTGGTCGGCAACCGCGCGGGCTACGACCTCACCGGCTCCACCGTGGCCGCGAAGGTCGGCATCGGCCCGAACAAGCACCGCGGCTACGGCCTCGCCGTCGCCCTCAGCGTCTCCCTGCCGATCCTGGACCCGGAGGTGGCGGCCGGGCTCGTCGACGCGGCCCACGAGGTGTGCCCGTACTCGAACGCCACCCGCGGCAACATCGACGTGTCGATCCTGCTGGGCTGAGCCCCCGCGCCCGGGTGGGCGTCAGACCGTAGCCGAGATCACTGTCCGGCCAAGGAATCCAAGGCCGCATCCCTGTGTTTCACTCGTCGTCGCAAGCGAGGGAAGGGACCCGGGCGTGAGTGTGGACGTGAACGGCACGGTGGCCGAGGGCTTCGAGCCGGTCGGGGAGGCGTTCGCGGCGAACTTCGCGCTGCTCGGGGAGCGGGGCGCGGCCGTCGCCGTCTACCGCGACGGGCACCGGGTCGTGGACCTGTGGGCCGGCACCAAGGACGTGGACGGCGAGGCCCCCTGGGAGCCCGGGACCGCGCAGATCGTGCGCTCCGCCACCAAGGGCGTGGCCGCCGCCGCACTGCTGCTCCTGCACCAGCGCGGCGAGCTGGACCTGGACGCCCCGGTCGGCGTGTACTGGCCGGAGTACAAGGCGGCCGGCAAGGAGCACACGCGCGTACGGCACCTGCTCGCGCACCGCGCGGGCGTGCCCGTGCTGGACCGCCCGCTGACCCCGGCCGAGGCGGCCGATCCCGGCCTGGGCGCCGCGGCGGTCGCCGGCCAGGCGCCGGTCTGGGAGCCGGGCACGGACCACGGCTACCACGCGCAGACGTACAGCTGGCTCACCGGGGAACTGCTGCGCCGGGTCACCGGGCGGCCGCCCGGCGAGTGGATAGCCGACGAGATCGCCGGGCCCGTCGGCGCGGACCTGTGGCTCGGCCTGCCGCAGTCGGAGCACGCGCGCGTGGGCCGCGTCGGCCCGGCACCGGCGCCGCAGACCGCGGGCGGGCTGAAGACCCGTCCCAAGCGCGCGGTGGCCGATGCCTACGCCGACCCGGACTCCCTCACCCGCCGCGCGTTCGCCGCGATCACCCCGCTCCCCGACGAGAACGCCCCCGCCTACCGCGCCGCCGCCCTGCCCGCCTCCAACGGCATCGCCACGGCCGACGGGCTGGCCCGCTTCTACGCCTCGCTCATCGGCGAGGTGGACGGCGGCACCCGCCTGTTCACCCCCGAAACCGCGGCACTGGCCCGCGCCGAGCAGTCCGCGGGGCCGGACCGGGTCCTGGTGGTCAACACCCGCTTCGGCCTCGGCTACATGCTGCACGGCGCCGCGTCCCCGCTGCTCTCCCCGGGCTCCTTCGGCCACCCGGGGCGCGGTGGCGCCCTCGCCTTCGCCGACCCGGAGAGCGGCATCGCCTTCGGCTACGTCACCAACGGCTTCCGGCAGAGCGTGACGGCGGACCCGAGGGCGCAGGCGCTGGTACGAGCCGTACGTACGGCGCTCGCCTGATCCGCGGGCGCCCTCGGTGCCCGCCGGCGTGTCACACGTGGATCGGGTGCGAGGTCCGTCCGGACTCCGCGTCGATCTCGTCGTGGGCCTTGCTCAGCAGTTGCATGGCCAGTTCGTTGAGCGCGCGGGCACCGGCGATCTCCTCGCCGACCCGGGGCTGGTTCGCGTCGACCTGGTGCCTGCTGGCCCGGCCGTGCGCCCGCACCTCGGTGCCGTCGGGCAGCCGCACCAGGGCCGCCGCGCGCGTGTGCAGGTCGTCCTCCTCCCTGAACTCAAGCTCGACATGCCAGCCGACAGGGGTGTGCATCGTCATCACGACCACCTCCGAGAATCCCTGCTTCCAGGGTGCGCCAAGGCACCCCGGCCCGTCATGTCGGCGCCTCAGGACGGCGACGGCCCGCAGCAGACGGCCGCCGCGCGCTACCCCGTGCGCAGCATCAGCCCGATCCCCACGACCAGCAGGCCCGCCGCCGCGATCCGGGGCGCGCCGAAGCGCTCCTTGAAGAACAGTGCACCGATGGCCGCGCCGACGATGATGGACGACTCGCGCAGCGCGGCGATCGGTGCGAGCGCGGCGCGGGTCTGGGCCCACAGGACCAGGGCGTACGCGGAGACGGACAGGGCGGCGCCGACGAGGCCGAGGGCGGCGTACGGCCGGAGCAGCCGTACCGTGTCGCCCCGCGCGCGTGCGAACAGGAACGCGGGCACGAAGGCCCCCTGGACGGCCATGAGCCAGGCGATGTACCCGAGGGGCGAGTGCGCGGCCCGTACGCCCATCCCGTCGACGACCGTGTAGGCGGCGATCGTGAGGCCGGTAGCCAGGGCGGCGCCGATCGCCGCCCAGTCGGGCCGGCTGCCGCGCAGCCCCCACAGGCTGACTCCGGTCAGGCCGAGGCAGGACACGGCGATGCCGGCGCCCGCCCAGGCGCCGGGCACCTCGTGCGCGAAGACGGCGGCGAGCACGGTGACCACCAGCGGGGCGCTGCCGCGCGCGATGGGGTACGCCTGCCCGAAGTCGCCCAGCCGGAACGAGGTCATCAGCAGGGCGTAGTAGACGATGTGCACGGCCGCCGAGACGAACAGGTACGGCCAGGCGGCCGCCGCCGGGAACGCGACGAACGGGGTCGCCGCGAGCCCGATCAGCAGCCCGCCGCCGGAGATCAGCGTGAAGCCGACGAGTTTGTCGGTGATGCGGTGCGCGATGGCGTTCCAGCTGGCATGGGTGACGGCGGCGAGCAGCACGGCCGTCGCGACGACAGGCGTCACGCGGTCCGCTCGCGCACGTCCGCCGGCGTCGCGCCCGCGAGCGCGACCAGTTCCCTGGGCTCGATCGGGAAGACGGTGTACGGCGTTCCGGCCGCCGCCCACACCAGCTCGTGCGCGAGCAGCGAGCGGTCGGCGAGGACACGCGTGCGCGTGCGGTGCCCGAAGGGCGGGACGCCACCGATGGCGTACCCGGTGGTCTCGCGGACGACGCCGGCGTCGGCGCGGGTGACCTTCTGGGCGCCGAGTTCCTCCCGCACCCGCTCCACGTCCACGCGGGAGGCGCCGTCCATCAGGACCAGCACGGGCACCCCGTCGGCGGCGAAGATCAGGGACTTGCAGATCTGGCTCAGCTCGCACCCGATCGCGGCGGCGGCCTCGGCCGCGGTCCGGGTCGCCTCCGGGAACCGCCGGGTACGGGCGAGCACGTCCTCCAGCCCCAGCGCCCGCAGCGCTTCGGCGAACCGGGGGTGGGCCCCGAACTCTTCGGCGTCGGTGTCGGCTGTCGTCGTCATGGCGGGCACGCTACGGCATCGCCGGAGCCGCGCTCACGAGGTTTTCGCACCCGCGCCACCCGGCTCCGGAGGCCGTCGTGCCGGGGCCCCGGGCGTCCGACGGTGATCGTCCGCTGTCATGATGACGTGCCGGGTCTTGCCGGAGAACCGTCCCGCACTGTCCGCTCGGCGAGCCGGCCGGGCCTCGGAGGATCACTCATGAACGAAGGCGGACCAGCACGCGCGTGGACCGCCGTGGCCATGCTGACGCTCCTGACCCCGCTGGCCGGCTGTTCCTCCGCGTCCACCGCCGTCGAGGCGTGCATGGGCCGGCAGGCGAAGTCCGCCACGTCCGGGGAACTGGCCGGCACCTATGCGGGAGAGGCGCACGCCGAGGGCGCGACGATCACCCTCAAGGCGTCGGACACGGGCACCGGCGGGACGGTCACCGTCCACCACTGGCCGACCGGTGACTGGTACGAGAGCGAACTGGGCGCCACCTTCGACGGATCCGGCACCTGGGACGTGGTGGGAGGCTCCCGGCCCGGCGAGTACGGCCAGGTCCGCCTCTCCCTCACCGAACCGGAACCGTTCCTGAACGGCGACACCCTCGACAGCCTGTCGATCGCCAAGGACTCCGAGCGGACGTACCTCTACGAGGACGACGACCCCGACGTCTGCCCGACGTTCCGCCTCCGGCTCACCTGACGGCGTGCGTGAGGAAGAGGGCTCAGGCGGACGGGGCGACCTTCAGCCGGAAAGCCGGTGAGGGTGCTGCACCGTCCCCACGGGCACCCTCACCGGCCGCTCTCCGTCCGCCGCGACGCGTCAGGCGCGGTACGTCAGGCGCGTACCAGCTCCTTCTCCTCGTCGAGGTCGTCGAGCGTACGCAGCCCCTCGCCCTCGACGTCCACGTTGGGCAGCGCGCGGTCCAGCCACTTCGGCAGCCACCAGGCCCGCTTGCCGAGCAGGGCGAGGACCGCCGGGACGATGGCCATGCGGACGATGAACGCGTCGAAGAACACGGCGATGGCGAGACCGAAGCCGATCATCTTGATCATCGCCTCGCTGGATCCGATGAAGCCGGAGAAGACGGCCATCATGATCACGGCCGCGGCCGTCACCACCCGAGCGCCGTACCTGAAGCCGGTCACCACGGCCTGGCTCGGCTTCTCGCCGTGGACGTACGCCTCCCGCATCCGGGTGACGAGGAAGACCTCGTAGTCCATCGCGAGGCCGAAGACGACGCCCACCATGAAGATCGGCATCATCGACATGACCGGACCGGTCTCCTCGACGCCGAACAGGCCGGACAGCCAGCCCCACTGGAAGACCGCGACCACCGCGCCCAGCGCGGCCGTCACCGACAGCAGGAACCCGAGGGCCGCCTTCAGCGGGACCAGGATCGAGCGGAAGACCACGATCAGCAGCAGGAAGGCCAGGCCGACCACCAGGGCCAGGTACGGCAGCAGCGCGTCGTTCAGCTTCTGCGAGACGTCGATGTTCATCGCCGTCGAGCCGGTGACCAGCACCTCGGCGTCGGTCTTCGCGGTGATCTCCGCGCCCTTGTCACGGATGGCGTGGACCAGGTCCTCGGTGGTGGCCGAGGACGGCTTGGAGTCGGGGATGACAGTGATCGTCGCGGTGTCGCCGGCCTTGTTGGGCGCGGCCGGGGTGACCGTGACGACGTCCTTCAGGCTCTTGATCTCGTCGCCGACCTCGGTGAAGGCGGCCTTGGGGTGGGCGCTGCCCTTCGCGTCCACCACGATCATCAGCGGCCCGTTGAAGCCCGGCCCGAAGCCCTCCGAGAGGAGGTCGTAGGCGCGGCGCTGGGTGGTCGAGACCGGCTGCGAGCCGTCGTCCGGGAGGCCGAGTTCCAGGGAGGAGGCCGGGATCGCCGCCGCGCCGAGGCCGACCACGCCGAGCAGGAGGACGGCGACCGGACGGCGTACGACGAAGCTCGCCCAGCGAGTGCCCATGTTGGGGCGGCCCGGCTGCTTCGGCGTGCGGCCGCCGCCGAGCAGCTTGCTCTTCTCGCCGGCCGGCTTGATCTTGCGGCCCGCGTAGCCGAGCAGCGCCGGGATCAGCGTCAGGGCGATCAGTACGGCGATGGCGACCGTTCCCGCCGCCGCGATGCCCATCTTGGTCAGCATCGGGATGTTGACGACGGACAGGCCGACCAGGGCGATGACGACGGTCAGACCGGCGAAGACCACCGCCGAGCCCGCCGTGCCGACGGCCCGTCCGGCCGCATCCTCGCGGTCGCGGCCCTCGGCGAGTTCGGCGCGGTAGCGGGAGACGATGAAGAGGGCGTAATCGATGCCGACGGCGAGGCCGATCATCGACGCGAGCGTGGAGGTCGTCGAGCCCAGGTCGAGGGCGGAGGCGAGCGCGGTGATCGTGGAGACGCCGATACCGACACCGATGATCGCGGTCAGCAGCGGGAATCCGGCGGCGAGCAGCGAGCCGAAGGTGATGACGAGGACGACCGCGGCGACCGCGATGCCGATGATCTCGCTGGAGCCGGTCTCGGGCGTCGCGGTCAGCGCGTCACCGCCGACCTCGACGGTCAGCCCGGCGTCCCGCGCGTGCTGCGCGGCCTCCTTCAGGGCGTCCCGGGTGGAGTCCTCCAGCTCCATGCCGGAGACCTTGTACTTCACCGAGGCGTAGGCGACGGTGCCGTTCTTGCTGACGGCGTGCCCGGTGTAGGGGTCGGCGACGGAGACGACCTCGGAGCCGCTTCCCAGCTCCTTGACGGCCTTTTCGACGATCGCCTTGTTGTCGGCGGCCGTCATCTTCTCGCCGCTGGGGGCTTTGAAGACGACCCGGGCGGTGGCGCCGTCGGCGCTCATCCCGGGGAAGCGCTGTTCCAGCAGGTCGAAGGCCTTCTGGGCCTCGGTGCCCGGGATGGAGAAGGACGTGTTGCCGGCGGCCGGCGCGGAGGCGGCGCCCACCCCGGCGAGGGTGAGCAGCGCGACCCATATCAGGGCGACGAAGTGCCGTCGCCGGAAGGCGAGCCGGCCGAGTTTGTAGAGGAACGTGGCCACGGAGGCGTACTCCCGGTCAGGTCGTGGGTTCATCTGGGCAGGGGTGATCAGCCCGACGACGTGAGCGGTGACGTCAGGTGGTGGGCTTGCTGGGGAAGGGTGTGTCAGCTGGTGGGGACGCCGAGGGCGGGGAGGACCACGGCGTCGATGTACGACAGCAGGAACGCCTGGGTGGGCGGCTGGTCGTCGATCATCGTGCGGGCGGCGAAACCGCCGATCATCATGTGCATCACGTAATCGATCGCGGGGTTGTCCGAACGGACCTCGCCACGGTCGATCGCGCGTTGCAGCACGCGCCGGAACTCCGCCGTCTCCGGCTCGATGAGGTGTTCCCGGAACGCCTGCAGAAGATCCGGATTGCTGTGGACCGCCATGGCCAGGGCCCGCATCAGCGAGGCGTTCTGCGCCATCTCACAGTCGTCCGACTTCTGGGTGAGGGCGTGCAGGTCACCCTTGAGCGACCCGGTGTCGACCTCGTCGGCGGTGCCGCCCCGCTTGTTGTGCCGGACCGCCTTCGCGACCAGTTCGGCCTTGCCGCCCCACTGGCGGTAGAGCGTGGCCTTGCTGGACCGGGTGCGGGCGGCCACGGCGTCCATGGTCAGGGCGTCGTAGCCGACCTCCCGGAGCAGGTCGAGCACGGCCTCGTACAGTTCGGCCTCGCGCTCGGGCGTGATCCGGCTGCGGCGTGCAGCCGCGACTGCCTCGGTCATGCCCGTCACCTTCCCGCTCCGGAGCCTTCTTCTTACACCCAAGAAGATACCCTGCCCCACTGCGAAACGAAACCGTTTCGTACGTGTGCTGGGTCACGAAGGTGAAGGCCCCATAAACCCCGCGGCCGCCACCCCGGAACCGCCCCGACTCCCCGTCCCCGAGGCCGGCGTGGATCCCCGCTGCCGGCGGCCACGAGTTGCTGGCGCCGTTTGCCCGGAAAAGCATGGGGACGTGAGCTATCTGCGCCTTCCCCACCTCAGCGGCGACCTGCTGTGCTTCGTGGCCGAGGACGACCTCTGGCTGGCCCGCCTCGACGCCCCGGACCGCGCCTGGCGGCTCACCGCGGATCGCACCAAGACCGGCCACCCGCGCTTCTCGCCGGACGGCCACCGGATCGCCTACACGACCTGGCGCAGCCTCGCCCCGGAGATCCACCTCGTCGACGTCGACGCCGGCGGCCCGGCGCGGCAGCTGACGTACTGGGGCAGCCTCGACACCCAGGTGTGCGGCTGGACCCCCGAGGGCGACATCCTGGCCGTGGCCTCCCACGGCCAGCCCTTCTCCTACTTCACCTGGGCCTACAAGGTCTCCGCCGACGCCGACCCGGGCGGGCGGCTGCCCTGGGGCCCGGTCGCCGACATCCAGGTCGCCGACGTCGGCGGCGAGCACAAGACCCTGCTGCTCACCGGTACCCCGCCGCACGAACCGGCCTCCTGGAAGCGGTACCGCGGCGGCGCGATGGGCCGCCTGTGGCTGCACGGACAGCGCCTCCTGCCGGACATCGGCGGGCATCTGGCCTGCCCCATGTTCATCGACGGCCGGATCGCCTTCCTCTCCGACCACGAGGGCGTCGGCAACCTCTACTCCTGCGCCCACGACGGCACCGACCTGCGCCGCCACAGCGACCACGACGCCTTCTACGCCCGGCACGCCTCCAGCGACGGCAGCAGGGTGGTCTACCAGTGCGCGGGCGACCTGTGGCTGGTGGACGACTTCTCCCCCGGCGGCGAACCGCGCCGGCTCGACGTCCGGCTCTCCGGACCGCGTACCGGCCGCCGCCCGTACCAGGTGCCGGCCGCCCAGAACGTCGACGGCGTCTCGGTGGACGAGACCGGCCGGGCCAGCGCGGTCGTCGTCCGCGGCAGCCTGTACTGGCTCACCCACCGCGACGGCCCGGCCCGGACGATCTCCGAGACGCCCGGCGTCCGGGTACGGCTGCCGGAGATGCTGGGCTCCACCGGGCAGATCGCGTACGTCACCGACGCGGAGGGCGAGGACGCCGTCGAGATCGCCCAGCTCCCCCGCGCCACCGGCGACCGCGCACCCCGCCGGCCGGCCTCCGGCACGCTGGGCCGCGTGCTGGAGATGGTCTCCGACCCACTGGGCGAACGACTGGCCGTCGCCTCGCACGACGGCCGGCTGCTGCTGATCGACGTGACGGAGGAGGAAGGGGAGGCGGAAGGGGAGGCGGAGGGGGAGACCGGAGCGGCGGAGCCGGGGCCGGCCGGCACGGGGGGTCCGGAGAATTCGACGGCCGGGACCGCCGAGGCGTCCGGCGGCACCGGCGAGGAGCCGGGGCCGGCCGGCACCGACGCCGCGAACCCAGGCGCGCCCGGCACCCCCGGCCCGGACGCGGGCGGCACGGAGCCGAAGCCGGGTGGCACAGGGCCGGACGCGGGGGGCTCGGAGCCGGAGCCGGGTGGCACGGGGCCGGACGCAGGCGGCTCGGAGCCGGGCGGCACAGGGGCGGACGCGGGCGGCTCGGAGCCGGGCGGCACAGGGGCGGACGCGGGCGGCTCGGAGCCGGGCGGCACAGGGGCGGACGCGGGTGGCACGGAGCCGGGCGGTGGAGATGCGGCGGGTGTCGGGTCGCGCGGCAGGGTGTCCGAGCTGATCCGGTCCGTCAACGGCCCGGTCCGCGACCTCGCCTTCTCCCCCGACGGCTCCTGGCTCGCCTGGTCCCACCCCGGCATCGGCCGCTCCCTGCGCCAGATCAAGCTGGCCCGCATCAAGGACCGGCTGATCGTGGACGTCACCAACGGCCGTTTCGAGGACGAGAACCCGGTCTTCACCCGCGACGGCCGCTACCTCGCCTTCCTCTCCTGGCGCGGCTTCGACCCGGTCTACGACGTCCACACCGGCGACCTTTCCTTCCCGCTCGGCTGCCGCCCGTACCTCGTGCCGCTCTCCTCGGCGACCCCCTCCCCCTTCGCCCTCAGCCCGGAGGGCCGCCCGGCCGCCGGCGGGCTCGACCCGCTGGAGGACGAGGAGACCGGCGAGGCCGGCACGGTGACCGTCGAGGTGGAGGGGCTGGCGAACCGGGTCACGCCGTTCCCGGTCATCGCCTCCAAGTACTCCGCGCTGCACCCGGTCGCGGGCGGCGGCCTGGTCTGGCTGCGCTGGCCGATCTCCGGCGCGCTCGGCGAGACCTTCGTCAATCCGGCCGACGTCAGCGGACGTCCGACCCTGGAGTACTTCAACATCTCCAAGGCGAAGAAGTCCGAACTGGTCGACCACCTGGACTGGTTCACGGTCAGCGGCGACGGCACCCGGCTGGTCGTGGTGGACGAGGGCGATCTGCGGGCGGTGCCGTCGACCGAGATCGGCGACAGCGACACGTCCGTCTGGATCGACCTGCGCCGCATCCTGCACGAGGTGGATCCACCCGCCGAGTGGCGCCAGGCGTACGACGAGGCGGGACGCCTGATCCGCGCCTACTTCTGGGACCCGGGCATGTGCGGCATCGACTGGGACGTGGTGCTCGACCAGTACCGTCCGCTGGTCGAACGGGTGGCCTCGCCGGACGAGTTCGCCGACCTGCTCCGCGAGGTGCTCGGCGAACTCGGCACCTCCCACGCCTACGTCACCGCCGCCCGCCGCAACGAGGGACCGCCCCACTACCACCGCTGGCAGGGCCTCCTCGGCGCCAACTTCGTGCACCACGAGGGCCGGTGGACGGTCAAGCGCATCCTGCCCGGCGACTCCTCCGACTCCAAGGCCCGCTCACCGCTGGCCGGCACCGGAATCCGCGAGGGCGCCGTCCTGACCCACGTCGACGGCCGCCCGGTCGACCCGGTCGCCGGCCCCGCTCCGCTGCTCGCGGGCTCCGGCGGTACGACCGTGGAGCTGACGTTCACGCCGCCCGAGGGCAACTCCGGGCGGGCGCGGCGGGTCGCCGTCGTCCCGCTCGTCGACGAACGGCCCCTGCGCTACCAGGACTGGGTGGCGAAACGCCGCGAGGTCGTACGGGAGTTGAGCGGCGGCAAGTGCGGCTATCTGCACATCCCCGACATGGGCGGCTCCGGCTGGGCCCAGTTCAACCGCGACCTGCGCATGGAGGTGTCCCGGCCCGCGCTGATCGTGGACGTGCGCGGCAACGCGGGCGGGCACATCAGCGAACTCGTCATCGAGAAACTGACCCGGACGATCCTGGGCTGGGACCTGACCCGGGACGCGCAACCGGTGTCGTACGCCTCGAACGCGCCCCGTGGACCCGTGGTGGCCCTGGTCGACGAGGCGACCTCGTCGGACGGTGACATGATCACCGCCGCCTTCAAGCTGCTGAAACTCGGCCCGGTCGTCGGCCAGCGCACCTGGGGCGGAGTGGTCGGCATGACCGGGCGGCACCGCCTCGGCGACGGGACGATCATCACCGTGCCGATGAACGCGGCCTGGTTCGACGCGTACGGCTGGTCCGTCGAGAACCACGGCGTCGCCCCCGACCGCGAGGTCCTGCGCACGCCGCTGGACTGGGCGGAGGGCCGCTACCCCGTACTGGGCGAAGCCGTCAGACTGG
The DNA here is from genome assembly GCF_016741855.1 of Streptomyces musisoli. GTDB lineage: Bacteria > Actinomycetota > Actinomycetes > Streptomycetales > Streptomycetaceae > Streptomyces > Streptomyces musisoli. The sequence goes on from NZ_JAERRH010000008.1 coordinate 198,410, forward strand.
CCCTGGACCTCCTCCGGTCCACCCCCGCGGCAACCCCCCCGGACCACAGCAACGTACCCAACCGCTCCCGCCCCAAGCTCCCCCCAAGACCCCACTGAAACAAGGAGCACGCCAGAAAATGGGCCGCGAGGAACGATAGGCAAGGGACCGCGGGAAGGACAGCCAAAGGGGCGCGGGAAGGACAGCCGAAGGGGCGCGGGGAACTGCGCGAGAACCCCCACCCACCCGCACGAAACCCACAACCGCACCACCCCCAAGGGGCGCGGGGAACTGCGCAAAAAACCCACCCACCCGCACCCAACACACAACCCCACCACCCCAAAGAAGGCACACCACAACCCCACCGCCAGAAAACAAGAAACGCAGGGTGCCCCCCACAAGGAGGGGCACCCCACGTCATTCGGCCAAGGCCGAGCGCAGCGATTAGGCGTCGTAGTCCCGGTCGAACCGGTCCTCGACCTGCTGCTCCGTGTCCTCGATGTCACGGAAGTTCTGACCGCCACGCTCGTGCTGCGGCTGGCCCTGGCGGTTCTGCTGACCGCGCTGGCCAGGCTGCTGACCGCGCTGGCCGGCCTTCTCGCGGGCCTGGTCCATCTTCCCCTTGGCCTGGTTCTGCATCTGGCTCGACTTGTCCTTCATACCCATGTGGGTTCACTCCCGTGGTGGGTGGGGGGTTCGGCCCCTCGCTGGGGCCTCGACCAGATTCACACGGCCCAACACGGAGTGCATGTCGATCAGTTACGGTGCGTGGCGCGCGCCGCCTCATCCGCCGCCCCACCTGCGCCGACGAGCCCGGAGCGCATTCCCTGGAGCCGCGGCGCGAACCGCTTCATCTCGCGCTGCCCGACCGTCCCGATGAGCGCCGGCAGATAGCCGCGCACGCCCTGCATGCCGCGCAGCCACCACTGCCCGTACACGTGCGCCGAACGCCGCTCGATCCCGGCGACGATCCGGTCCACCGCGGGCCCCAGCGGGTACGTCTTGTTCGACGGCCACGGCAGCCGCTGCCGCAGCTCCCGCATGACGTCGTCCTGGTCGGCGCCGCGCACCATGTCGGTGTCGGTCCAGGACAGGTACGCGACGCCGACGCGCACGCCCTGGTAGCCGACCTCGGCGCGCAGACTGTGCGCGTACGCCTCCACCCCCGACTTGGACGCGCAGTACGCCGTCATCATCGGCGCAGGCGTGATCGCGGCGAGCGAGGCGACCTGGAGCAGGTACCCCCGGCTCTCGACCAGCACCGGCAGGAACGCGCGCGCGGTCACCGCCGAACCGATCAGGTTCACCTCGATCACCCGCCGCCAGGCCTGCGGATCGGAGTCGGCGAAGGGACCGCCGGTCGCCACACCGGCGTTCGCGACCACGATGTCGACCTTCCCGAAGCGTTCCTTCACCTCCTGCGCGACCCGGCCCATGGTCTCGTGGTCGGTCACGTCGGCGTACCAGTAGGCGCTCTCGCTGTGCAGGCGTCCGGAGACCTCCTTCAGCGCCTCCTCCTCCAGCCCGACCAGCGCGACCTTCGCCCCGCGCGCGGACAGCTTGCGCGCCAGCAGCTCACCGACGCCGCGCGCCGCTCCCGTGACGACGGCGACCTGTCCTTCGAGGCTGACCCTGCTCATGCGCCCTCCTTGATCTGCGCGGGGATGGAACCGTGCTCGTGCGTGTCACCGGGACCGGTCCCGGTGACGTAGGTGGTGACGAGCTCCCGGATCCGGCCGGTCACCAGCTCGGGAGCCTCGATCGGGGTCATGTGGCCGACGCCGGTCAGCTCGGTGAGGCCGACGCAGTGCGGCAGCGCGGCGGCCAGCGCATGGGCGTGCACAGAGGGCGTGAGCCGGTCGGAAGCGCCGTGCAGCACCGCGGTGGGCGCGTGCAACCGCCGTATGCCGTGGTCCAGGTCGAGCGCCGCGAGTACGGCTCCCCACGCGTGGCGCACGGCGCGCGGACAGGCGTGCACGATCCGCGCGCATGCCTCCACCTGGTCCGGGCCGGAACCGGCGCCCATGGTGGCGTACTTGAGGATGCTCTTCGTGACCGGCGTGACCGGTCCGAGAGGAGCGCGCGAACCGAGGATGTGCCCGGTGATCCAGCTGCGTACGCTCCCGGCGCGCAGCGGCACCACGCGCGCCTCCGCGATCAGCCGCGAACTGCCCGTACTGCACAGCAGGACGGCGGCCGCGTGTTCGCGGAGGCGGGGGCGCTCGGCCGCGGCCATGACCGTCATGCCGCCCATGGAGTGGCCGACGATCAGCGCCTTCTCCCCGCGCGTCAGCGTCTTGGCGAGTACCGCTTCGAGATCGTCCGCCAGCGCCTGGGTCGTGCACGCGGGGCTCGCGGGGCTGCGCCCGTGCCCCCTCTGGTCGTAGGCGATCACCCGGTGATCGGTCGCCAGCTCCCGTATCTGGGCCGCCCAGAACGCCGTCGAGCAGGTCCAGCCGTGGGAGAGGACGACGGGGGGCGCGTCCTGCGGGCCGTGCTCCTCCACGTGCAGGCGGGCGCCGTCGGCGGAGACGGCGGTGAGTGTGCGGGAGGGAGCCGGCGGGGCGTACGGGCCGGAGGTGACGGAGGCGATACGGGCGCCCAAGGCGCCGGGTGTGCCAAAGGCGCGCCGGCTCATGCGCCGGCCCCGCTCCGCTTGAGCGCCACGGCGGCCTCCCCGGCCTCCCCGGCCCCGGCATCCGCGACGCCCTTGGCGTCCTTGGCGTCCTTGGCGCCCTTGACGTCCGTGGCGTCCGTGGCGTCCGTGACGCCCTTCGCCGCCTTCTCCGCCTCCCCCGCCTTCGCCACCTTCTCCGCCGACGGCTTCCGGATGACCTCGTACTCCGCCAGGTCCACCCGCCGGGTGGCGGTCCGGAACTCGGTCGTCGTACCGGGCCAGATGGTGGTGTTGCGGCCGCTCGCGTCCAGGTACCAGCTCGTGCAGCCGCCGGTGTTCCACACGGTCCGCTTCATGCGCTCCTGGACCCTGTGGTTCCAGGACTCGACGGCGGCGGGCCGGGCGTCCAGGGCGGTGCGGCCTCCCCCGGTGCCGTGCGGGCCCGGGGACCACCCCAGGACGTCGAGCTGGCGCAGGTAGTCGGCCATGTAGTTCAGCTGGGACTCGATCATGAGGATCATGGAGGAGTTGCCGAGGCCGGTGTTGGGCCCGATGATCGTCATCCAGTTCGGGAACCCCGCCGCCGCGGCGCCGCGCAGCGCCTGCATGCCGTTCTTCCAGGACTCCGCGAGCGTGATGCCCTCCTTGCCGACGACCCGCTCGGCGATGGGCATGTCCGTGACGTGGAAGCCCGTACCGAAGATGATCGCGTCGGCCTCGGCCTCCGTGCCGTCGGCGGCGACGAGCGTGGACCCGCGGACCTCGCTGAGCCCGCCGGTGACGACGTCCACGTTGGGCCGGGCCAGCGCCGGGTAGTACGAGCTGGACAGCAGGATCCGCTTGCAGCCGATGCGGTAGTCCGGGGTGAGCTTGGCGCGCAGGACGGGGTCCTTGACGGCGCGGGTCATGTTGCGCCTGGCGAGCCGCTCGACGAGGCCGAGTTCGTCCGGGTGCCTGGTGAACGCCTGGACCTGGAGCTCCCGGATGCCCCACAGCAGCCCGCGCCGGGCCTGCGCGGTGACGGGCAGCCGCCGGTGCAGCCAGCGCTCGGCGCCGCTGATGGCACGGTCGACCCGGGGCATCACCCACGGCGGCGTGCGCTGGAAGAGGGTGAGCCGGCCGACCTGCGGCTGGATGGCGGGCACGATCTGGATGGCGGAGGCGCCGGTGCCGACCATGGCGACGCGCTTGCCGCGCAGGTCGTAGTCGTGGTCCCAGCGGGCGGAGTGGAACACCTTGCCCGGGAAGGAGTCGAGCCCCGGGATCTCGGGGATCTTCGGGTCGGACAGCGGCCCGGTGGCGGAGACGACGACATCGGCGCTGAGGGAGCCGCGCGTGGTCTCGATGTTCCACCGCAGGTTGTCGTTGTCCCAGGTCATCAGCTTGACCTCGGAGTCCAGGCGGATGTGCGGGCGCAGTCCGAACAGGTCGGTGACGTGCTCCAGGTAGGCGCGGATGTGCCGCTGGCCGGAGAACGTGCGCGGCCAGTCGGGGTTGGGCGCGAAGGAGAAGGAGTAGAGGTGCGAGGGCACGTCACAGGCGCACCCCGGGTAACTGTTGTCCCGCCAGGTACCACCGACGCTGTCGGCCCGCTCCAGGACGACGAAGTCGGTGATTCCCTCGCGGCGCAGCCGCACGGCGGCCCCCAGCCCGCCGAACCCGGACCCGATCACCGCCACCCGTACATGCTCGTGCTCGGCCATCCCGAAGCCTCCACGCATCACCTAGGAACTCTGCCAGTGAACACTGGCGCAATGGGACTGTAGAGCAGCCACGTACCGAGCGGTAGGGGGCGGGGGAAGGAAGTTACCGGCGGTACACCTTAGGCTGCGGGCGTGGCAGAGGACGCAGAACACCCGGAGACCCGACCGGAGCCGGCCGGCCCGCGGACACACCCGGAACCGGCCCGCCCCGGCGCCCCGCGCGAGTACCGCATGGAGGAACTGGCCCGGCTGGCCGGCATCACCGTGCGCACCCTGCGCTTCTACCGCGAGCGCAAGCTGCTCCCGCCACCCCGCCGCGAGGGCCGCATAGCCTGGTACGACGATCACCACCTGGCCCGGCTGCGCACCATCGCCGCCCTGCTGGAGCGCGGCCACACGCTCAACGGCATCGCCGAACTCGCCGAGGCGTTCGACCACGGCCGGGACGTCGCCGACCTGCTCGGCGTCGGCGCCCCCACCGAGGAGGAGCCGGTGCGCCTCACGCCCGAGGAACTCGCCGCCCGCTTCGAGGGCGACGTCACGCCCGAGAACCTCGCCGCCGCCATGGAACTGGGCTACATCGGCACCGACGGCGACGAGATCGTCCACATCAGCCGGCGCCTGCTGGACGTCTCCTCCGCGCTGGTCCGCGAGGGCATCCCGCTCGCCGAGGTCCTCTCGGCCGCCGCCCGCGTCCGCGAGCACGCCGAGGCCCTGGCCCAGCTCTTCTCGGACGTCATCCTGCGCCACGCCCCCGAGGAGGATCTCCAGCGCCTGCGCCCGCTGGCCCGCAGCGTCGTCGAGGCGGAACTCTCCCTGGCGCTCGACCGCCGTCTGAGCAAACGCGACTGAGCACCAAGGGCGCTACAGGTCGTAGACGACGGTCACCGGCGCGTGGTCCGACCAGCGCTCGGCGTGCGTGGCCGCGCGCTCCACGAAGCCCTTGACCGCCTTGCCGGCGAGGCCGGGCGTGGCGACGTGGTAGTCGATGCGCCAGCCGGTGTCGTTGTCGAAGGCCCGTCCACGGTACGACCACCAGGTGTACGGCCCCTCGGCGTCCGGGTGCAGGGCGCGGACGACGTCGACGTAACCGCCCTCGTCGGCGGCGAACACCCGGCCGAGCCAGTCCCGCTCCTCGGGCAGGAAGCCGGAGCTCTTGGTGTTGCCGCGCCAGTTCTTGAGGTCGGCCCGCTGGTGGGCGATGTTCCAGTCACCGCAGACCACGACCTCGCGGCCGTCGGCGGCGGCGCGCTCGCGCAGCTCCTTCAGGTGGGCGAGGAACTCGCCCATGAAACGGACCTTCTCGTCCTGCCGCTCGGTGCCGACCTCGCCGGAGGGCAGGTAGAGGGAGGCGACGGTGACACCGGGCAGCTCGGCCTCGACATAGCGCCCGCCGCCGTCGAACTCGGCGGAGCCGAAGCCGATCCGTACGCGGTCGGGCTCACGCCTGGTGTAAAGGGAGACGCCCGCACGGCCCTTGGCGGCGGCCGGAGCGTGCACGACGTGCCAGCCCTCGGGCTGCCGGACCTCCTCGGGCAGCTGGTGCGGCTCGGCACGCACCTCCTGAAGGCAGACGACGTCGGCGTCGGTCCCGGCGAGCCACTCCACGAAGCCCTTCTTCGCCGCGGCCCGCAGCCCGTTCACGTTCACCGAGGTCACAGTCAGCACCAGGGCACGATACCGGCACACTGGTCGGGGTCCGCAAAGCCCCATCCCTCTGCATAGAAGTACGATGCCCAGCATGATTATACGACCTGTTCGTTTCGATCACCCGGACGCCCTGAAGCTCAACGACGAGGTCCAGGCCGAATACCACGTGCGCTACGGCGACGGAGGTGACGCCACGGCCCTGGCGGCCACCGACTTCGACCCGCCCCGGGGCGTGTACCTGATCGCGTACGACGAGCAGGGCCGCCCGGTGGCGACCGGCGGCTGGCGCAGCCAGGACGACAACGGCGAAGGCAACGAGGACGGCGACGCCGAACTCAAGCGCATGTTCGTCGTGGAGGGAATGCGCGGCCGGGGCCTGGCGCGCCGCATCCTCGCCGCCCTGGAGGAGGACGCCCGCCGGGCCGGCCGGATCCGCATGGTCCTGGAGACGGGCACCAAGCAGCCGGAGGCCATCGCCCTGTACACCTCGTGCGGCTACGCGCCGTGCGGGAAGTTCGGGTACTACCGCGAGTACGAGGAGAGCCGCTGCTTCGCCAAGCGGCTCTGAGTCCCCGCCCCCACCGGCGAAGGCGCCGCTCGGGCGGCCCATCGACAGCATCGATGGGGGCATCGGATTCACTCCCCGGCAGGCCGTGGACCGGACCCCGTACCAGCTCATAGCTTCGTCTGGCGCCGGCCGGCACGGCGGCCGGCGGACCGGGCTCCCAGGAGGGGTGGCATGAGCACATCGGAGGCACCCGCGCGCCGGGAGACGCGCGGCGCGGTCGAACTGACGGCGGCCATGCTGCTGTCCGGCACCATCGGCGTCTTCGTCGTGGAGTCCGGCGCCTCGCCGTTCAACGTGGTCTTCTACCGGTGCGTGTTCGGCGCCCTGTTCCTCGGCGTCTACTGCGCGCTCCGCGGCTTCTTCAGGAACCACGGCTTCACCGCGAGGAAGCTCGCCCTGGCCGCCGCAGGCGGCGTTTTCATCGTGTTCAACTGGGCGTTCCTCTTCGAGGCGTACGGCAGGACGTCCATCTCGGTGGCCACGGTCGTCTACCACACGCAGCCGTTCTTCGTGGTCCTGCTCGGCGCCCTGTTCTTCAAGGACCGCATCACGCGCCAGAAGGCGGGCTGGCTGCTCGTCGCCTTCCTCGGGCTCGTCCTGGTCGCCGGCGTCTCCGCCTCCGACCTCTCCGGTGACAGCGCCTACCTCGTGGGCCTCGGCTACGCCCTGCTGGCCGCCCTCTTCTACGGGCTGTCCACGATCATCACCAAGCGCGTGACCGGAGTGCGGCCCCATCTCGTCGCCCTGGTGCAGGTCCTGCTCGGCATCCCGCTGCTGCTGCCCTTCACCCGGCTCGGCCAGAGCGCGCACCTCGGCACCGGCTGGGCCTGGCTCGCCGGCCTCGGCTTCCTCCACACCGGCGTCATGTACGCCCTGATGTACTCCTCGTACCAGAAGCTGCCCACCTCGAAGATCGCCGTGCTGGCCTTCGTGTACCCGGCCGCCGCACTGATCTGCGACTGGGCCGTCTACGGCCACCACGTCACCTGGACCCAGGCCCTGGGCATCCCCCTGATCGTGGCCGCCTCCCTGGGCACCAACCTGGGGTGGCGCCCCGGCCGCCGAGGGGGACCGGCACCCACCGCGGCCGCCGCCCCGACCGCGCTTGCCACACCTGCCGCACCTGCCGCACCTGCCGCAGCGGTCCGGCCGGAGGCCAAGGCCGGGCGGTGCGCGGCCGGCTGACCGGCCGCCGCCGGCTCAGGACGGTGGCGCGCCCGGCGGTACGGCGTCCTCCCTCATCAACCGCATCGCCTGGTCGATGAACAGCTTCAGCTCCCGGGAGAGCCGCCGGCCGCCGCGCCACGCCAGCTGCGTGCGGACGGAGAACGGGGCGTCCCACGGCAACGCCGTCATCTCGCCCTTCTCCAGCTCCGCGGCGACGGTGACCGTGGGAAGCAGCGAGACACCCAGCCCGGACGCGACGCCCTTCTTGATCGCCTCGATGGTGCCGAACTCCAGGAACGGCGCGTGCTCCACCCCCCGCAGCTCCGCCTCGAACAGGTCGCGGTAGGCGCACCCGGCCTCGGTCGCCAGGACGGACACCGACCGCAGATCGTCCAGCGAGAGCTGCGGCCGCCGCGCCAGCGGATGGCCGGGAGCCGCGACCAGCACCAGCGGTTCCTCGGCCAGCACCACCGAGTCCAGCCCCGGATGCCGGGTCTCCTGCTCCATGAGGAAGCCGATGTCGAAGGTGCCCTGGCGCAGTGCGTGCCGGGTCTCGGCGCACAGGCTCGGCCGCAGCGAGAGCTGCACCTTCGGGTAGCGGTGGTGGAAGAACTCCAGCAGCGGCGGCATGCGGTACGAGGTGACGCTCTCCATCGTGCCGATCGCCAGCGTGCCCGAGGGGCCGTCCCCGCCGGCCACGTCCGCGCGGGCCGCCTCGACGAGCGCCAGGATCTGCTCCGCGTACTCCAGCAGCTTCTCCCCGGCGGGCGTGAGCCGGATCCGCCCGCCGAGCCGGTCGAAGAGCTCCACTCCCAGCGAGGTCTCCAGCGCGCGGATCTGTGTCGTCACGCTCGACTGCGCGTAGCTGAGTTCCTCGGCGGCGCGCGTGAAGCTCAGCAGCGCCGCGACCTTCTGGAACGTCACCAGATGGCGAATCTCCACCGTCATCCCCCCGTGGTCGACCGGCCGGCACCAAGATCATGCCCGGCGGACACAGGGCCGCGGCATGTGATGTGATCCACGCCACTTTCCGTCTGGGGGGCGGCATCGCATTCCGCCGCCCTTCCCCGTAAACGACGAAGATCCCGACCGATCATGATGATCGGCGGGATCTTCGTTCACCATTCCCGATGTGACTCGGGAACAGTCGTGCGTGGACCTGAGGGGATTTGAACCCCTGGCCCCCTCGATGCGAACGAGGTGCGCTACCGGACTGCGCCACAGGCCCTTGCAACGAGTGAAACTTTAGCATCCCGATCGGGGTGCTTGGAAATCCGTTCCCTGACTGGTCAGGGCGGGGGTGGCCGGAGCGGGTGGGGCGGGGGCTCCGGCCGGGAGGGCCTGCGCCGGGCAGGGCCGGGCGGACTCGGGGACGGCGGACGGGGCCCGTTCGCCGACCGTGCGGACGGGGCTATTCGTTGGCCGCGCGGGGGCGGTCCCCCTCCTCGTACTGGTCGAAGAGCGGTGTGCGTCCGCGCTCACGCGCCCGGCGCGCCGAGGCCGCACCGGCGGATCCACCGCGCGAGCGCGTCCGTGCGCGAGGCAGCGCGTCACCGCGGCCGCCCGCCGGCTTGTCCCCGGCCGCCGGCTCCGGCTCGCCCGCCTCGCCCTCCGGCGCATGGCCCGCCTCGTGTTCCGGCACGACCGCGCTGGAACGCGCCGAACTCCACGTGTCGGGCGCCCCCAGATCCACGTCGGAGGTGGCGCGCGGAGCGACGGGCGCGGTCACGTACGTCGGCAACGGCACCGGCACCGGGTCCCAGCTGTCCCCGTGACCGGGTCGCCGCCGCCGCTCCCGCTGCTGGTCGACCCACTCGGCGTGGTCGGTCTGCTCGACGAGCGCGCGCCGGTCGGCGGCGAGCGTGGACAGACCGGTCTCGGTGTCGGCGCCCTGGCCCTCGTCCGCCTCGTCGACGCCCGCACCCTCGTCGGCGGACGCGCGTCGGCGCGGCTGGCGCTCGCGCAGGCGCTGGGCGGCGACCTCGGCGCGCCGGCGGTCCATCTGGTAGGCGAAGCGGCGCCGCTCCTGCACACGCAGGTAGGCGATGTAGGCGCTGAGCGTCACCGCCGGCACGCCGGGCACCCAGAGGAACGCGAGCCCGCCGACGGCGGCGACGACCGCGCCGAGGGTGAAGACGAGGAAAAGCATCACGGTGGTGCGCCGACGGCGTGCGAGTACCTTCGAGCGCCGGGCGCGTGCCGCGGCCGTCTGCGCCGAGGGCTCACGCCGCGCCACCGGTTCACGCTGCGGTGCGGGTGCGGAGGTGGACTTGGGGGTCGGCGTGGCGCTCTGGTCGCGCACCGGTTCCGCACTGCCGGGCACCTCGGGCCCGGCCTCCGTGCCGACCTGACGACGGGTCGGAGGCACGGCGAAGGCCCGGACGTCCACCGAGTCGGTGACCGCGTCCGGATCGCCGGCGTCCGGCTCCCCCTCTTGGGCGGAGCGCGCCCGCAGGTCCCTGGCGTACCGGCGCTCCATGCCCGCCCGTCCGGAAAGCAGCCGGATGGCGGTGCTGAAGCGTTCCGTCGGACGGGCCTCGTTCAGCTCGTCCTGCCTACGGAGCCACATCGGCACCAAGTAGGCGGCCCAGGCCCCGACAATGACTGCGTAGATGAGGCCGCTGCTGCTCACGCCTCACACGGTAGAGGGGTTTGCGTGAGGCCATCCGCCAATTGGGCCGGTGTGTCGCACGATCTGGCTGATATTTCCAGCATTTTTTTCGACCGATGCGATCACTGGACCCACACAGTGGCGAATTCAAGAGGTCCGAGACGGTCACCAGCCGACCAAATTCGAACACGCATTCCATTTACGGGCGCTCGACGGGATTCCCCGGCGCGTTCCGCGGATTCCGCGACGGATCCGCGGTTCCGGACGTGTCTCCGGGACCGGCCGGCCGCTCGGCGTGCCGGTCCCCCTGGGAGCGTGCCCGGTGCCACCGCGCGAGCAACCCGTCGGGCACCTCTTCCGCGGTGAGCGCGAAGACGAGATGGTCGCGCCAGGCGCCGTCGATGTGGAGATAGCGCGGCCGGAGCCCCTCCTCGCGGAATCCGAGTTTCTCCACGACCCGGCGGCTCGGCCGGTTCTCGGGGCGAATGCAGACCTCGATGCGGTGCAGACCGACGGTACGGAAACAGTGGTCCACCACGAGCGCGACGGCCGCCGGCATCACCCCGCGCCCGGCCACCGCCTCGTCCACCCAGTAGCCGACGTGCCCCGAGCACATCGAGCCCCAGGTGATCCCGGCCACGGTCAGCTGCCCGACGAGCTGCCCCTGGTACTCGATGACGAACGGCAGCATCCGGCCCGCGTGGGCCTCGGACCGCAGATGCCGGACCATCTGGCGGTAGGTCGGCCGGTGCGCGATCGGCCCGGCCGGCGTGGGCGGCGGGATGGTCGCCTCCCACGGACGCAGCCAGTCGCGGTTGCGCCGGTTCACCTCGCGCCAGACCCGCTGGTCGCGCAGCTTTATCGGCCGGAGGACGACATCGCCGTCCGCCAGCACGACGGGCCAGGAAAGGCTGTTCAGCTCGCACCCCCACTGCCGGGTCTGGGGTGGTCACCGCCGCGGATCTGGTCGACGGCGTGGATCAGCAGGGGCTCCAGCACGGCGAGGCCGTCCCGCACCCCACCGCTCGACCCGGGCAGGTTGACGATCAGCGTTCCGCCGGCCACTCCCGCCAGGCCCCGCGACAGCGCGGCGGTCGGCACCTTCTCCCGCCCGTACGCGCGCACGGCCTCCGCGATGCCCGGCACCTCGTAGTCGAGCACCGCGCGGGTCGCCTCGGGGGTGCGGTCGGTGGGCGAGATGCCGGTGCCACCGGTGGTGACCACGACGTCGTAGGCCGCCTCCACGGCCGCCCGCAGCGCCGCTTCCACCGGATCCCCGTCCGGCACCACCCGCGGCCCGTCCACGGCGAACCCGAGGTTCTCCAGGCCCTTCACGATCAGCGGGCCGCCCTTGTCCTCGTAGACGCCGGCGGCGGCCCGGTTGGAGGCGGTGACGACCAGCGCGGCGTACGGCGCCGGCAGAGCGCCGCCCAGGGGGTCGTCCCGTGTCATGCCCGGCTCCAGTCGCCCGACTTGCCGCCCGTCTTCTCCTCCACCCGTACGTCCGTGATGACCGCTCCCTTGTCGACCGCCTTGACCATGTCGATCACGGTGAGCGCGGCGACCGTCACCGCGGTGAGGGCCTCCATCTCGACGCCCGTGCGGTCCGTCGTCTTCACGGTGGCCCGGATCTCCACGGCGTCGTCCGCGACCGACAGATCCAGTTTCACACCGGACACCGACAACGGGTGGCACAGCGGGATCAGATCCGGGGTCCGCTTGGCACCCATGATCCCGGCGATCCGCGCGGTGGCGAGGGCGTCCCCCTTGGGCATCCCCTCACCGCGCAGCAGCTCGACCACGCGCGGCGAGACGAGGACGCGTCCGCTGGCGCGGGCGGTGCGCGCGGTCACGTCCTTCCCGGACACGTCGACCATGCGGGCCGCGCCCGCCTCGTCGATGTGCGTCAGCCGATCCTGCACAGGGGGTCCGGGGGTCTCCCCCCGGGAAGGCACAGTCATGGTGTGTGGCGCTCCCGGTCCGGGCCCGCCGCGGTGCGGAGCGCGGGCCTGCTGTGCGCGACACGCTACCGCCAAGCCGACGCGCGCAGCGGACCAGGATCGTCCTGCGGACGGGTACGCGCGCGTGCGTCAGCCGAGCAGCACGACCTCGACCTCGCTGCCCGGCTCGACGCACTCCACGTCCTCGGGGACGACGATCAGCGCGTCGGCCTGCGCCAGCGCCGCGACCAGATGGGAACCGGTCCCGCCGACGGGCGTCACCTCGCCCTCGGTGTACGCCCCGCGCAGGAACTGCCGGCGCCCCTTGGGCGAGCGGAGTGCCTCGTCCGCCTTCAGGGCGGCCCGCGCGCGGGGCCGGTGCAGGTCCGTGAGGCCCATCAGGGCACGGATGGCGGGGCGCACGAACAGCTCGAAGGAGACGTACGACGACACCGGGTTGCCGGGCAGGGCCAGCAGCGGAGTGTGGTCGGGCCCGATGGAACCGAAGCCCTGGGGCTTGCCGGGCTGCATCGCGAGCTTGCGGAAGTCGACACCGCTTCCCGCCACGTCCTCGTCGCCGACGTACGACAGCGCCTCCTTGACGACGTCGTACGCCCCCACGCTGACCCCGCCGGTGGTCACCAGCAGGTCCGCGCGGATGAGCTGGTCCTCGATGGTGGAGCGGAGGGTCTCGGCGTCGTCGGCGACGGCGCCCACCCGGTAGGCGATGGCGCCCGCGTCCCGCGCGGCGGCGGTGAGGGAGAAGCTGTTGGAGTCGTAGATCTGGCCCGTGGCCAGCTGCTCGCCGGGCTGCACGAGCTCGCTGCCGGTGGACAGGACGACCACGCGCGGGCGCGGACGCACGCGTACCGTGCCGCGGCCGATCGCGGCGAGCAGCGCGATCTGGGGCGGGCCGAGGATCGTCCCGGCCTCCAGGGCCCGGTCGCCGGCCCGCACGTCGCTGCCCTTGGCCCGCACGTGCGCGCCCGCCTCGGCTGAGCGGTACACGTGCACGTGCCCCTCGGCTCCCTCGGGAGCCAGGCTGCGCGCCCGCATGCCGCTCACCGGGCCCTCGCCGAGCCCGCCGTCGGTCCACTCGACGGGGACGACGGCCTCGGCGCCGGGCGGCAGCGGCGCGCCGGTCATGATGCGCGCGGCCTGCCCGGGGCCGACCCGCACCGGATCGGCCGCGCCGGCCGCGACGTCCCCGACGACCTCCAGGACGGCCGGGAACTCCTCGCCGGCGCCCTCGACGTCCGTGACCCGCACCGCGTACCCGTCCATGGAGCTGTTGTCGAACGGCGGCAGGGACACCGGCACCGTGACGTCGTCGACCAGGACGCAGCCCTGGGCGTCGAGCAGTTGCAGCTCGATGGGTTCGAGGGGGCGGACGGTCGAGAGGATGTCCTCCAGGTGGTCGTCCACCGACCACAGGTCGTCCGGGCCGGCGGGGCGGGTCACGGCGCTGCTCAAGATTGCTGCATCTCCTCGGCTACGTAACTGCGAAGCCAGGCCCGGAAGTCAGGACCCAGGTCTTCACGTTCGCACGCGAGTCTGACAATGGCACGCAGATAGTCGCCACGGTCTCCGGTGTCATAACGGCGGCCCTTGAAGACGACGCCGTGCACGGGGCCGCCGACCTTCTCGTCCTGCGCGAGCTGCTGGAGGGCGTCGGTGAGCTGGATCTCGCCGCCGCGGCCCGGCTCGGTGGTGCGCAGGACACCGAAGATGTGCGGGTCGAGGACATAACGGCCGATGATCGCGTAGTTGGACGGGGCGTCCGCCGCGTCCGGCTTCTCGACCAGTCCGGTCACCTTCACCACGTCACCGTCGGCGGTGGCCTCCACCGCCGCGCAGCCGTAGAGGTGGATCTGCTCGGGCGTGACCTCCATGAGGGCGACCACGCTGCCGCCGTGCTGCTCCTGCACCTCGATCATGCGCCGCAGCAGCGGGTCCCGCGGATCGATCAGGTCGTCTCCGAGAAGAACGGCGAACGGCTCGTGGCCGACGTGCGGAGCGGCGCACAGCACGGCATGACCGAGTCCCCTGGGGTCGCCCTGGCGCACGTAGTGCATGGTGGCCAGGTCGCTCGACTGCTGCACTTTCGCGAGCCGGGCGGCGTCACCCTTCTTCTGGAGCGCCGATTCCAGCTCGTAATTGCGGTCGAAATGGTCCTCGAGCGGCCGCTTGTTGCGCCCGGTGATCATAAGGACGTCATCGAGCCCCGCAGACACGGCCTCCTCGACCACGTACTGGATCGCCGGCTTGTCGACGACGGGCAGCATCTCCTTGGGAGTGGCCTTCGTCGCCGGCAGGAACCGGGTGCCGAGACCGGCTGCGGGAATGACAGCCTTGCTGATCCTGGGGTGGGACTGAGTCATGCCCGCCACCATATCCGGTGCCTTTGCTGCATTTCTGTGGCTCCGGATGGTTGACCCTCATATGACCTGCATTAAGAAGGGTGCGAGAACGACCAGTGGAACACGTCGGACGTTCAGGCGAGCCTGACAAGCGCATGTTGCGACAACAGCTCCTCGGGGTGAGGGGCAGGTGGACGGCGGATGACGTCCGCGAAGCGGGCCGTGCGCTGGCGGAACGCGCCTTGGAGCTGCCCGAGCTGGCGCATGGGCGCACGGTGGCGGCGTACGTCTCGGTGGGAAGCGAACCGGGCACGCTCGCGCTGCTGGAGGCGCTGCGCGCGCGGGGCGTGCGCGTCCTGCTGCCCGCCCTCCTGCCCGACAACGATCTGGACTGGGGCGAGTACACCGGCCCGGACTCCCTCGCGAAGGTCGAACACCCCAGAAAAATGGCGCTTTTCGAACCCTCCGGCACGCGCCTCGGCCCGGACGCCGTGACGGCCGCGGACGTCGTCCTGCTGCCCGGACTCGCGGTGGACGCGCGCGGGATGCGCCTGGGCCGCGGGGGCGGGTCCTACGACCGTGTGCTGGCCCGGCTGGAGCGCGCGGGCGCGCATCCCCGGCTCGTGGTGCTGCTGTACGACAGCGAGGTCGTCGCGCGCGTACCGGCGGAGGCGCACGACAAGCCGGTGCACGCGGTGGTGACACCCTCCGCCGTGCGCCGCTTCCCCGGGGCCTGACCGGGAGCCCCGCACCCTTCGTCGTCCCGGCTCGCGCCCCCGCATGCGAAACGGCCCTCCACGCGCGCGTGGAGGGCCGTTTCAGTGGTGGGCCGTCCGGAGTCCCGGGCCGCCGGAGGTGCCGGGAAGGATCAGGGCTCGAGGACGAGGGTGTCGCTCGTGCTCCCGTCCACCGCCTTGCCCGAGAACGACCAGGGCAGCAGCTCGCCGTTGGCCCACTTGCCCGTCTGGTCCGTGTAGTGCGCGTTGAACGCGTGCCCGGAGGCGCCGGACAGGTTGATCCACTTGGACTTGTCGAGGTCGGCGAGGTTGACGACCATCCGCATCGACGGAACCCAGACGACGTTGTAGCCGCCGGCGGCGTTCCAGCCGCTCGCGTTCACCGTCGCCTCGCCGCCGCTGAGCTTCCAGGGGCCGCGGTTCAGGATGTACTGGAGGACCTTGGGGCCCTCGGTGCCGAGCGTCTGGTTCTTCAGGAACAGCCGGTGCAGCCGGCCCCAGCTCCAGGTGTCGATGTCCTTGCCGAGCTTGGCGGTCAGCTCCCAGCGGGCGTCGATCATGGACCGGGCGAAGAGCTGGTCGCGGTTGTTCGCGGCGGGACGGGTGCCCGACCTCGGGGTCTTCCACCAGTCGCTGTCGGGCTTGTCCATCAGGGTGCGCACGACCTCGAACCAGCGGTCGCCACCGTCCGGCTGCGCCTGGTCGGCGTCGCGCTGGCCGCACTCGCGCACCTTGGTGTCGTCGTCCACCGGGCCGGTGCTGTCGATCTTGTCGACCCACAGGCACTGCCCCGTGACGCGCACCTCCTTGGGCAGCTTGTTGCCGAAGGCGAGCTTGACGATGTTGCGCCACACGGCGTTGAAGTACGCGGCTGCCGCGGAGTCGGCGTCCTGGGTGTAGTCCCAGCCCTCCAGCAGCTTCTGCGCCTGGCGGACTTCCGGGTCGTCGAGGTTGATCTTCAGCAGCTTGGGCACCAGGAGCTTGGCGATCTCGCTGCTGTTGTCCAGCTGCATCTGCCGCATGTCGTCGGTCGAGATCTTGCCGCCGCCCTTGATCTTGGACTCGATCAGGTCGGTGATGCGCTGGCTGCGGGTGCCGTAGCCCCAGTCGGTGGTGAGCGTGTACGGGTACTCGGCCTGGTCGACCACGGCCTGGTTGGCGGTGACGATGTAGCCGCGGTCGGGGTCGTACTCGTAGGGCAGCTCGTCCTTCTTGATGAAGCCCGTCCAGCGGTACTTCGACTCCCAGCCAGGCGCCGGGAGCGCGCCGGCGTCCTTGGCGGAGCGCGTGGGGATCTTGCCGGGCAGCGTGTAGCCGATGTGGTTGTCCGTGCTGGCGTAGATCAGGTTCTGCGACGGCACGTCGAACAGGGCCGCCGCCGCGCGGAAGTCGTTCCAGCCGCCGGCCTTGTCGAGGGCGAACACGGCGTCCATGGAGGTGCCCGGGTCGAGCGCGGTCCACCTCAGGGCGATGCCGTAGCCGTCACCGCGGTCGGGCGCGGCGGAGTTCACGGAGGCCTTCCTGCCGACCTGGACGAGTTCGTCGTCCCGGTCGGACAGCAGCGGCATCCCGTCCTGGGTCTGGCGCACGACGATCGTCTTGGCCTTGCCGCCGGCGACCTGGATGGTCTCCTCACGGGTCTTGAAGGGCTTGATCTTGCCGTCGTACAGGTAGCCGTTCGCGCTGACCTTCTCCAGGTAGAGGTCGGTGACGTCGACGCCGGAGTTGGTCATTCCCCAGGCGATCCTGGCGTTGTGGCCGATGATCACACCGGGCATACCGGCAAAGGTGTAGCCGGTGACGTCGTACTGGCACTTGCTCGAGACGGTCCGGCAGTGCAGGCCCATCTGGTACCAGACGGACGGCAGGGACGCCGACAGGTGCGGGTCGTTGGCGAGCAGCGGCTTGCCGGTGATGGTGTTCTTCCCGGCGACCACCCAGGAGTTGGAGCCGATGCCCTGGCCGTTCACGCCGACGGCCGTGGGGAGGCCGTCCAGGACCTTGTAGAGGCCGCCGAGCTGGCTCGTGAGACCCGGGTTCGTCCCGGTCGTCGTCGAGGCGCCGGTCGTGCCCGTCGTGCCCTGGGAGGAGCCCGTGGTGCCGCCCGTCGTTCCCTGGGTGGTATTGGCGCCACCGGCCGTGCTCTGGGTGGAGCCGGCGCCGGCGCCCTGCTGGAAGACCTTGGTCAGCTCGTCGTACCGGCCGTCCTGCACGATCGGCTTGTTGCGGCTGTAGGGGTACGCCGGGTACAGGTCCTGGATCTGCTGCGGGCCGAGCCGGCTCGTCATCAGGGCGCGGTCGATCTCGTCCTGCATGTTGCCGCGCAGGTCCCAGGCCATCGCCTTCAGCCATGAGACGGAGTCGACCGGGGTCCACTCGCCCGGCTTGTAGTCGTTGGAGAAGCCCAGGGCCGCGTACTCCAGGGAGATGTCCTTGCCTTCCTTGCCCTGGAGGTAGGCATTGACTCCCTTGGCGTAGGCCTGGAGGTACTTCTTCGTGGAGTCCGACAGCTTGGAGTCGTACTCCTGCTGGGCGATCCGGTCCCAGCCGAGGGTGCGCAGGAACTCGTCGTTCTCGACCTGGCTCTTGCCGAACATCTCCGACAGGCGCCCGGCGGTCATGTGCCGGCGCACGTCCATCTCGTAGAACCGGTCCTGCGCCTGGACGTAGCCCTGCGCCATGAACAGGTCCTCGTCCGACGACGCGTAGATCTGCGGAATGCCGTAGCCGTCCCGCTTGACGTCGACCGGTCCGGACAGGCCGTCGAGCTTGATGGAACCGGTGGTCTGCGGGAAGGAGGCGCGGACCGTGCTGATCGACCAGTACGCCCCGTAGGCGATGCCGCCGATGATGGCGAGGACCAGTACAAGCACGATCAGTCGGGCTTTGCGCCCCTTTTTCCTGCCGGACTTGACGGACGTGGCACCCGTGGTGGCGGTGTCACCCGTTGTGGCGGTGGTGTTGGGGGGCATCGCTGTCCTTGCTGTCCTAACGCGAGCGGCAGGTCGGGCTGTGACTTTGAATGAGCGCTGGAGCAACCATAGGCGCAGGGCCCTCTCCCGCTTGACGCGGAGTCGGGAACCAGCGCGCACGAGCGTTCGATCTTGCCCTGACGAACGTCAAGAAAGCGTCAAGAGTTAGGTAAGGTAACGAAGTAACCGGAGATCCCCGGCTCAGACCCGAGGAGGAACGCCCGCTGACTGTTCACCACCTCAACCAGCTGCTGCTCATCTGCTCCGTCGTCCTGCTCGTCGCCGTCGCGGCCGTCCGGATCTCCTCGCGCAGCGGGCTCCCCAGCCTGCTCGTGTACCTGGGGATCGGCATCCTCATGGGCCAGGACGGCGTCGGGGACATCCAGTTCAACAGCGCCGAAGTGACCCAGGTCATGGGATACGCGGCCCTGGTCGTGATCCTCGCCGAGGGCGGCCTGGGCACGAAGTGGAAGGAGATCCGGCCGGTCCTGGCGTCCGCCGCGGTGCTCGCCACGGTGGGCGTCGCCATCAGCGTGGGCGTCACCGCCGCGGGCGCGCACTATCTGGTCGGGCTGGAATGGCGGCAGGCGCTCATCATCGGCGCGGTGGTGTCCTCGACGGACGCGGCGGCGGTCTTCTCGGTGCTCCGCAAGGTCCCGCTCCCCGCGCGCGTGACGGGCACGCTGGAGGCGGAATCCGGCTTCAACGACGCCCCCGTGGTCATCCTGGTCGTCGCCTTCTCCACGGCCGGCCCGGTGGAGCACTGGTACGTCCTGCTGGGCGAGATCCTCCTGGAGCTGGCCATCGGTGCGGCCATGGGACTCGCGGTCGGCTGGTTCGGCTCCTGGGGGCTCAAGCACGTGGCGCTGCCCGCGTCCGGCCTCTACCCGATCGCCGTGCTCGCGATCGCCGTCACCGCCTACGCCGCCGGCTCCCTGGCGCACGGCAGCGGCTTCCTGGCCGTCTACCTGGCCTCGATGGTGCTCGGCAACGCCCGGCTCCCCCACTGGCCCGCCACCCGCGGCTTCGCCGAGGGGCTCGGCTGGATCGCGCAGATCGGCATGTTCGTCGTGCTCGGCCTCCTGGTCACCCCGCACGAGCTGGGCGACGACGTCTGGCCCGCCCTGGTCATCGGGCTGGCGCTGACCATGGTGGCCCGGCCGCTGAGCGTGGTGCTCAGCCTGGCGCCGTTCCGGGTGCCCTGGCAGGAGCAGACCCTCATGTCGTGGGCCGGGCTGCGCGGCGCCGTGCCCATCATCCTGGCGACCATCCCCATGGTGAACGGCGTCGCCGGCAGCCGCCGCATCTTCAACATCGTCTTCGTCCTGGTCGTCGTCTACACCCTCGTCCAGGGGCCGACCCTGCCCTGGCTGGCGCGCACCCTGCGGCTGGGCGAGAAGGGCGAGGCCTCGGACCTCGGCATCGAGTCGGCACCCCTGGAGCGGCTGCGCGGCCACCTGCTGTCCGTCTCCATCCCCGAGGGCTCACGGATGCACGGCGTGGAGGTCAGCGAGCTGCGGCTGCCGCCCGGTGCGGCCGTCACCCTGGTCGTCCGCGAGAACGAATCGTTCGTGCCCCTGCCCTCGACGGTGCTGCGGCGCGGCGACGAGCTGCTGGTCGTCGCCACCGATCCGGTGCGCGACGCGGCCGAACGCCGGCTGCGCGCGGTGGCCCACGGCGGCAAGCTGGCGGGCTGGCTCGGCACGAACGGGGCGGGCGGCGGGCGCTGAGACCGGGTGGCCGGGGGCGGGACCGTGCGCGCGGGCGGGGCCGGACGTCGCGGGGACGGGGCCGGGCCGGACGTCGCGGGGACGGGGCCGGGCCGGGCATCGCGGGGGTGTGGGTCGGCGAGGGGTGCGCGGGGGCGTGGCCGGCCGGGCATCGCGGGGGCGTGTCTCGGCGAGGGGTGCGCGAGCTGGGAACGTACGCGTTACATGGGCATTTCGCACGATTCACACCCGGGCCAATCACAGGCGAACAGGCCGGGCGGTGCTCATTTTCACAGGTGCACAAGCTCTTGGCCCCTGTAGTATCAAGGCACCCTGATCGAACCAACTCTGCCTGATGCAGAGCTGGCGCGACCGTATGGCGGCCGGAACGCCCTCTGTAGCGACCGGTATCTACCGCAGTTCTGCGCAAGAGGACAGCTCTCGGCGCCCCCGCACGGGCGCGCTACCAGGTGGAAGAAAGGCACGGGCCGTGGCGTCCACGGTCACCACCGAGTCGGCGGAGAACCCGTCGGCATCGACCCGCCCGGGATACGGACAGCTGCTGCGCACCCGCGGCGCCTGGACGTTCCTGCTCCCCGGCTTCGCGGCGCGCCAGCCGTTCGCGATGCTCACCATCTCGATCGTGCTGCTCGTCCAGCACACCACCGGCTCGTACGGCGCCGCGGGCGCCGCCGCGGCCGCCACCGGCGTCTCCATGGCGCTGTTCGCCCCGTACAGCGGCCGCCTCGCCGACCGCTACGGCCAGCGCGCCGTGCTGATCCCCGGCGTCCTGGTGCACACGGTCTCCGGCCTGTCCCTGACCGCGCTCGCGCTGGCGCACGCGCCCCTGTGGGCGCTGTTCCTGGCGGCCGTCCCGACCGGCGCCTCGGTGCCGCAGGTCGGCCCGATGGTGCGTGCGCGCTGGGGCGTGAAGCTCCAGGGCTCGCCCCTGATGACCACCGCTGCGGCGTTCGAGTCGGTCACGGACGAGCTGACCTTCGTCTTCGGTCCGCTGCTGGCGACCGCGCTGTGCACCACCGTGACGCCGGCCGCGGGCCTGGTCACGGAGGGCGCGCTGACCCTCGTGGGCGGTCTGCTGTTCGCCGCGCAGAAGAGCACGCAGCCGCCGGTCGGTCCCGGCAGCGGGCACGCGCGCGTGGAGCACACCTCGGCCCTGCGGGTCCCGGGCGTGCGCGTGCTCGTCGTGACCTTCCTGGGCATCGGTTCGGTCTTCGGCGGCATGCAGGTCTCGCTCGCGGCCTTCACGGAGTCGATCGGCGAGCCCGGCCTGAACGGCGTCCTGTACGGCGTCTTCGCCGCCGGGAACATGCTGTCCGGCATCGCCTGCGGTGCCATCGCCTGGAAGGTGGCCCCGCAGAAGCGCCTGGTCGTCGGCTACGCGGCACTCGCCCTGGTGGCGTCCGCCCTGTGGACGGCCCACTCGGTGCTGCTGCTCGCGGCTCTCGGCCTGCTGGTCGGCATGTGCATCGCGCCGTCGCTGATCACGGGTTACACGCTGGTCGAGGGCCTGGTCCCGGCCGGCGCCCGCACCGAGGCCTTCACCTGGCTGACCGGCGCGGTCGCGCTCGGCCAGGCCGCCGCCGTCACGGTCTCCGGGCAGCTGGAGGACCGGCTGTGGGACGGCGCCGGGTTCCTGGTGCCGATGGCCGGCACCGTGCTCGCGCTGGTGACCCTGGTGGCACTGCGATCGCGGCTCGTGGCGCAGCAGCGGAACCGCACGGTCGCGCGTGGCGTCGGTCACCGCGTCCCGGTGACGGTGGACTGATCCCCGGGAATACGTCACTATGGACCATCGTTAGCACTCATTGAGTGAGAGTGCCAGGAGGAAGACAGTGCCGACCTACCAGTACCAGTGCACCGAGTGCGGCGAGGGCCTTGAGGCGGTGCAGAAGTTCACCGACGACGCCCTGACCGAATGCCCGAGCTGCCAGGGCCGCCTGAAGAAGGTGTTCTCCGCGGTCGGCATCGTCTTCAAGGGCTCGGGGTTCTACCGCAACGATTCCCGCGGTTCCACGTCGAGCAGCACCCCGGCGTCGAAGCCGGCCGGCTCCTCGTCCGACTCGAAGGCGTCCTCGACGACGTCCTCGTCCTCGACGAGCTCCGCCAGCAGCAGCGCCACCAGCAGCAGCTCCGCCGCCTGAGAACTCTCACCCGGACCCTGCCGTCGTACGACGGCAGGGTCTTCGGCGTTCTCCCGCACCGGCTCCCGCAGCGGTTTCGCGGCCCGCTAGTGTGCTGGTCATGGCCAACGCAGAGATCGGCGTAATCGGCGGTTCGGGTTTCTACTCCTTCCTCGACGACGTGACCGAGATCCAGGTGGACACCCCGTACGGGGCGCCCAGTGACTCCCTCTTCCTCGGTGAGGTCGCCGGCCGGCGGGTCGCCTTCCTGCCCCGGCACGGCCGTGGCCACCATCTGCCGCCGCACCGCATCAACTACCGCGCCAACCTGTGGGCCCTGCGCTCGGTCGGAGTGCGGCAGGTCCTGGGCCCGTGCGCGGTGGGCGGACTGCGACCCGAGTACGGGCCGGGCACCCTGCTCGTGCCGGACCAGCTGGTGGACCGCACGAAGTCCAGGGCGCAGACGTACTTCGACGGGCTGCCGCTGCCCGACGGCACCGTGCCGAGCGTCGTGCACGTGTCCGTGGCCGACCCCTACTGCCCCGCCGGGCGGGCCGCCGCGCTGAAGGCCGCCCGCGGACGGGACTGGGAGCCGGTGGACGGCGGCACGCTGGTGGTGGTCGAGGGACCGCGTTTCTCGACGCGCGCCGAGTCGCTGTGGCACCAGGCGCAGGGCTGGTCGGTGGTGGGCATGACCGGCCACCCGGAGGCGGCGCTCGCCCGTGAGCTGGAGCTTTGCTACACGTCGCTGAACCTGGTCACCGACCTCGACGCGGGCGCCGAGACCGGGGAGGGCGTCTCGCACGAGGAGGTGCTCCGGGTCTTCGCGGCCAACGTGGACCGGCTGCGCGGCGTGCTGTTCGACGCGGTGGCCGCGCTGCCGGAGACGGCAGCACGGGACTGCCTCTGCACGAACGCGCTCGGCGGGATGGACCCGGGATTCCCACTGCCGTAGCGCAAGCGGGCGGCCGTACGGTTCCGGGACTCCGGCTGCCGTGGCGCGTCCGGGGAGGTCGCACGGCTATGGGGCTTCGGCTGCCGTGGCCCAAGCGGCGGCCCTACGGTTCCGGGGCTCCGGCTGCTGTGGCCCAAACGGCGGCCGTACGGTTCCGGGGCTTCGCTGCCTTGGCGCAGGCGGGGCTGATCAGGGGCCGGAGCGGGGAGGAGAGCCGCTTCGGCCGGAACCTCGGGGGGGGGGAGTCCGGACGGGACACCCTGCGATGCGGTGCGTGGGACACCCTGCGGAACTTCCCGTTCGGGTGAGCGAGTTATCCACAATCCCTCGGTGATCCACCGGCTCCGGCGGGATCCGGCGCGAGGCCCCATCGTGGCACCGCAAGCCGAATTCCTCGTCGCAGGCGGTGATTCCCATGCCTTCGCCCTCGTCGGCCCCGGCCCCCTCCTCGCTCCCCCCTCCCCCTCGCCCGCCCGCTCGCCCCCAGCCTCCGCCTCCCTTCCGTCTGCCGCGCCCGCCGGGCACGGACGCCCCGGCGACCTGCGAGGTACCCCCGTTCGATCCGGTGCGGGTGCGCGGCGGGCGGTACCGGCTCCAGCGGCTCGTACGGCGGCGCAGGCGGGCCATCGCGGCCGGCCTCGCGGTGACCGCGGCGGCGCTCGTGGCCGCGGGACCCCGCGGCGGGACGGAACCGCACGGCGCGGAGCGGCCCCGGGGCCACCGGATCGCGCAACCCGTACGACGGCCCGCGGCGGCCGACCTGGTGACGGCGCCGGTGCGCATCGCCGACGCCGCCACGGTGCGGCTGCTCCGGCCCGGTGACCGCGTCGACGTCATCGCCGCGGAGGACCCGTCCACCGGCGGCGACGCCCGGGTCCTCGCGCGCGGCGTGCGGGTGACGAAGGTGCCGGAGCCGCTGGACGCCGCGGCCGGCAGCGGGGCGCTGGTGGTGCTGTCGGCGCCGCGGGCCACGGCGGCCCGGCTGGTCGGCGCGAGTACCACAGCCCGCCTGGCGGTGACGCTGTGCTGAACCAACTCACGCGGTCTCGCGGCGACTTGCCGTCAAGTGCCTCGATCGTGCTACGGGATTGGACACAACGGCCGCATCGTGCCGTAGGTTGCGGAGCGTTTTGTTCCACACCCTGTGCATGCGAGGAGAGTCCCCCAGGTGAGCGCGAAGAAGGACGCGAAGAAGGACGCGAGCGTCTGGCAGGGCTTCAAGGCCTTCCTGATGCGCGGCAACGTCGTCGATCTGGCGGTCGCGGTCGTCATCGGCGCGGCCTTCACGAACATCGTCAACTCGTTGGTGAAGGGGATCATCAACCCGCTGGTCGGAGCGATCGGCACGCAGAACCTCGACAACTACAGCTCCTGCCTGAAGGACCCGTGCGAGGTGGCCGCGGACGGCACGGTCAAGAGCGGTGTGCCGATCATGTGGGGGTCCGTCCTGGGCGCCACGCTCACCTTCGTGATCACCGCGGCGGTGGTGTACTTCCTGATGGTCCTGCCGATGTCGAAGTACCTGGCCCGGCAGGCGGCGCGGAAGGCGGCGCGGGAGGGCACCAAGGAGGTCATCGAGGTGACCGAGCTGGAGGTGCTCAAGGAGATCCGCGACGCGCTGGTCGCACAGCGGGGCTCCGGGCACGACGAGCGCTAGCGGCGCTCGCGCGGACGGCTCAGAGGTGGTGGGGCGGCTTCTCGTCGAGGAAGCGCTTCAGGTCGGCGGCGCTGTCGCCGTCCGCGCGGTCGCCCCACCCGCGGTCGGTGTCGTCCGAGGACTGCTGGTCCAGCGGGTCGTCGAAGACCAGCGCGGGCTTCGGGGCGCGCGGCTCGGGTTCGGGGGCGGTGCTCATGCCCCCAGAGTACGGCTCGCGCCGCGGCGCCCAGGCGGAGTGCTCTCCCCCGGCACCGGCCGACGGTTCCCCGGAAGGGCGGGACCTCACCGGTACGAGCGCCGGCAAAGGCCGTCTGACCTGGGTCTTACCCGGTCCCTTCACCCCCCTGGACCCTTGTGAATCCGTTCACAAGATTTTGTGGCGGTTTTCTGCTGTGCTGGGAACCATGACGTCGAGTTCCGGTCAGGCGCCGGCCCCCTCGGGCGCGCCACAGCCCTCAGGCCCCGTCCGACGGCTCACCGCGCGTGGGCGCGACGAGGCGCACCGCGTCGCATCCCCGCTGGAGCTGTTCTTCGATCTGTGCTTCGTCGTGGCGGTGTCGCAGGCGGGCGTGCAACTGGTGCACGCCGTCACGGAGGGACACGCCGCCGACGGCATCCTCAACTACGCGATGGCCTTCTTCGCCATCTGGTGGGCGTGGATGAACTTCAGCTGGTTCGCCTCGGCGTACGACAACGACGACGTGCTCTACCGGGTCGTCACCCTGGTGCAGATCGCCGGCGTCCTGGTCCTGGCGGCCGGCATCTCCAAGGCCTTCACGGATCACGACTTCCTGCTGGTCTGGCTCGGCTATGTGATCATGCGGCTGGCCATGGCCGCGCAGTGGCTGAGGGTCGCGGGGTCGGCCACGGGCGCGGAGAGGACCACGGCACTGCGGTACGCGCGCGGCGTGCTGCTGTGCCAGGTGGGCTGGCTGGGGCTGGTGGTGCTGCCGGAGCCCGCGCGGCTCTGGGTGTTCCTCGTGATGGCCGTCGCGGAACTGTGCGTGCCGCTCTACGCCGAGAAGGACCACGAGACCTCCTGGCACCCGCACCACATCGCCGAACGCTACGGCCTGTTCACGATCATCGTGCTCGGCGAGACGATCGCCTCGGCCACGGTCGCCGTGAAGTCGGCCGTGGACGAGCACGACGCGCTGGCCGAACTGCTGCCCATCGCGGCGGGCGGGCTGCTGATCGTCTTCTCCGCGTGGTGGATCTACTTCGTGGTCCCCATCCACGGTCACCTGCGCACCAGCGGGCGGGCGTTCATCTGGGGCTACGGCCACTATCTGGTCTTCGCCTCGGCGGCGGCGATCGGCGCGGGGCTGGAGGTGTCCGTGGAACAGGCGGTCGGCAAGGCGCACATCTCCACCCTGTCCGCCTCGGCCGCCGTCACCCTGCCGACGGCTCTGTACCTGCTGACCGTGTGGGTCCTGCACTCGCGCCACTTCAAGGTGGGCCTCGCCCAGCAACTGGTGCTGCCGGTCACGGCCCTGCTGGTGATCTGCTGCACCTTCCTCGGCGACTGGGCGGTGCTTGCGGCGGGACTCGTGTCCGCGGCCGCGGTGGTGGTCGGGGTGATTTTGACGGCGCGCATGGCCGGCCGGCAGCGCGCGGCGAGCGCCACCGCCTCGGCCGGCTGAGTCCTTCGAAGAGGAGCGCCGGGCTGGGCCAGACTGACGTGCATGACAGCTGACGCATTGACGGATGTCGCCGGACTGCGGGTGGGGCACGCCACGCGCCGCGGCGACGGCTGGCTCACCGGCACCACGGTCGTGCTCGCGCCCGAGGGCGGTGCCGTCGCCGCCGTGGACGTACGCGGCGGCGGCCCCGGCACCAAGGAGACCGACGCGCTAGACCCGCGCAACGTCGTGCAGAGGATCGACGCGGTCGTGCTGACCGGAGGCAGCGCGTACGGGCTCGACGCGGCGTCCGGGGTGATGGCCTGGCTGGAGGAGCACGGGCGTGGCGTGCCGGTGGGAGTGGATCCGGCGCACGTCGTACCGGTGGTGCCCGCCGCGTGCGTCTTCGACCTGGGGCGCGGCGGGGACTTCCGCGCGCGCCCCGACGCGGCGACGGGACGTGCCGCGGTGGAGGCCGCGGCGGCGGGCGCGGCGGGCGCGCCGGTACCGGAGGGCTGCGTGGGCGCCGGCACGGGCGCCGTCGTCGGACGGCTCAAGGGCGGGGTGGGCACCGCGAGTACGGTGCTCGACGCGGGGATCACGGTGGCGGCGCTGGTGGTCGCGAACGCCGCGGGGTCCGCGATGGCCCCCGAGACGGGGGTGCTGTACGGGGAGTTGTCGCAGGGGCGGGTGGAGTACCCGGAGGAACGCGTGCACGCGGCCGCGTGCCGGCGCCTCGACGAGGCGGCCACCCGAAACGCCCCGCCGCCGCTCAACACGACGCTGGCGGTGGTCGCGACGGACGCCGGCCTGTCCAAGGCGCAGGCGCAGAAGCTGGCCGGCACGGCGCACGACGGGATCGCGCGCGCGGTGCGGCCGGTGCACCTGCTGCACGACGGGGACACGGTGTTCGCGCTGGCGACCGGCGCCCGCCCGCTCGACTCACACCCCCTGGCGCTCAACGACATCCTGGCCGCCGGCGCGGACCTGGTGACGCGGGCGATCGTACGGGCCGTACGCGCCGCGGAGCCGGCCGACGGGCCGGGCGGGACGTGGCCGTCGTACGAGGAGCTGTACGGGACGAGCCGACCGTAGGCACGGCGGTCGGGGGCGGTGCGTCCGCGCGGGGTTGGGGAAGGGGTGCGGGTGCGACGGGTCGCCGACGGATGTGGATTGTCGCGGTTCTGTCACGTGATGGCGTTCATCGGACTTCCAGGGAACCTTCTCCCGCGTCCGCGCCCTCTTTCTTCACGCAGCGGAACGGATCACCCACACCACACGAACCTGGAGCAGCCCGTGACAACGCCGGACATTGCAGCGCGGCGCGCACTGGGGGCCTGTGCCGCCCTGATGGTCGGCGCCCTCACCCTGACCGCCTGTGGCGGCAGCGCCAACGCGAACAACGACGACGGCAAGGGCGGCAAGAACTCCCCGAAGACGTCGACGGCGAAGATCGCGATCTCGGCCAAGGACGGTTCCACCGGGGCGTCCATCAACGCCACCGGGGTGAAGGTCAGCGACGGCAAGCTGACCGAGGTGAAGATGACCGAGTCGGGGTCGGGGCAGGCCGTGCCCGGGGCGATATCCGCGGACGGCAGCACCTGGAAGCCGAAGGAGCAGCTGGAGCGGGGCACGAAGTACCAGATAGCCGCGACCGCGAAGGACTCCGAGGGGCGCACGGCGGCGGCGAATTCCATCTTCACCACCGTCTCCTCGGCGAACAGCTTCATCGGCACCTACACGCCGGACAACGGCGCGACGGTCGGCGTGGGCATGCCGGTGTCGTTCACCTTCGACAAGGCGATCACCGACAAGAAGGCCGTGCAGTCGCACATCACGGTCAACACCAGCAGTGGCCAGCAGGTGGTCGGGCACTGGTTCGGCAACCAGCGGCTGGACTTCCGGCCGCAGGACTACTGGAAGGCCGGCTCCAAGGTCACGATGAACATCGACCTGGACGGGGTCGAGGGCGCGAAGGGCGCCTACGGGGTGCAGAAGAAGACCGTCTCCTTCACCGTCGGGCGGTCGCAGGTCTCCACGGTCGACGTCAATACGCAGACCATGACGGTCGTGCGGGACGGCAAGACCCTCAAGTCGGTGCCGATCTCGGCGGGCAGCCCGCAGCACACCACGTACAACGGGCAGATGGTGATCTCGGAGAAGTTCGTGCAGACGCGCATGAACGGCTCGACGGTCGGCTTCGGCGGCGAGTACGACATCGCGGACGTGCCGCACGCGATGCGGCTGACGTCGTCCGGGACGTTCATCCACGGAAACTACTGGTACAACCAGGGCAACCCGCCGTTCGGACGGGAGGGCACCAGCCACGGCTGCGTCGGCCTCGCGGACGTGCAGGGAGCGCAGGGCGACACGTCGGCCAAGTGGTTCTACGACAACTCGCTCATCGGGGACGTCGTGATCGTGAAGAACTCCCCCGACAAGACCGTCGCCCCCGACAACGGCCTCAACGGATGGAACATGTCGTGGAGCGCCTGGACCGCGGGAAGTGTCGCCTGACCGGCGGCTTTTGACAGGAGAACGGGCCGCGCGGGAACTTCTCGCGCGGCCCGCGCGTTTTCCCGGCGTACGTTTTCTCGGTTCCCGGACATGATGTCCGACCGAGGGGCTACGGTATGCACCCACAAGGTGACATGCAGCAACGCCGGGAGAAGCCTTGAGCGTTCCGTACGAGACCGCAGCGTACGAACCAGCCGAGTCGCCCGAGTCTCCGGAGGAGCATCTCGCGCGACTCCTCGGCCGTGCCCTGAACTCCTTCGAGCTGCCTGACGAAGTGATACGGCGCCTCGACTGCGTGCTGGTGCACGACAGTTCGCTGCACTCCGCCTATCACAGCGCGGGACTGCACCGTGAGACGTACCGGCACACCTGGCTGCTGGCCGACGGCTCGGCGGTCACCCTGTGGGAACTCGTGCACAACACCGCGCCCGGCAGCGCCCCGGAGCACGAGGTGTACGCCGACGAGGAGGAGCTGCAGACCGCCACGGGACGGCTTGGGCTCCTCCCGGACACCCAGGACTTCGAACTGCCCTCGCTGATGCGGCTGTGGGCGATCCCCGAGCCCCGGCACGTGTTCGTCTCCGACGACTCCGCGGACCACGGGCGCCGGCTGCTGCGCCGCGCGGAGAACCCCGACCGTCCCGGCGCGGAGACGGCGGCGCTGCTGGCGACGGCCACCGCGTACGAGATCACGCAGGCGTTCGGCCGGCCCGCGCGGGCCGGGCGGACGGGGCTGAGCTACACGCTGTACCAGCACGCCTTCCTGCTGCCGGACGGCAGCGAGGTCTCCTTGTGGGAGGTCGAGCACACGGCGACGCCCGACGGGCGGCACATGTGCGAGGTGTACCTGTCGGAGGACGCGGCCCGGGACGCGATGGAACGGCGCGCGGCGCGGCAGGGGTGACCCCTCGGGCAGGGCCGGGGCACGTCCCGTGTCCGCCGGGTCCGGGGCGTCCCGCGTCTCGCCGATGCCGGCCGAGCGTCTTCGGCGTCAGCCGTTGGCGAGTCGTCGTACCAGGCCCGCGAACGCGTCCTGTTCCGCGGGAGTCAGCTCGACGGACTCCTGCGGGGGGCCGACCCGAGTCTGGCGCGGCAGGGCCGGGAGCGGCGCCGCGGGGCGCCGGGCGGTGGCCTGGGGGCTCGTACGACGCAGCAGGCGCACCAGGACGCCGGTCCACGCGACGGCCGCCACGGCGAGGACGGCCACGCCGATCAGCTGGAGTGTCGGGGCGTGCTCAGGCATAGGCCCCAGTACACACCACGGTCCGGGACTTCGGTCCCGGACCGTGACGTATCTCGCAGGTGGCGTGAACAACTCACAGCGAACTAAAGGGACAAGGCGCCGTGGTGGTCCTGTGGTCAGGCCGCTATCGGCTGCCTGGTCTCCTTCGCCGGGGTGGCCGGGTCGGTGGCCGTGGGTACGGGGCTCTGCCCGCGCATCCCTTTGAGGAGCACCACCAGGGCCGTGGTGGCGCAGACGCCGGCCGCGATGGCGACAAGGTAGAGGAAGGGGTTGCCGATCAGCGGGACCACGAAGATGCCGCCGTGCGGGGCCCGCAGGGTGGCGCCGAAGGCCATCGACAGGGCGCCGGTGAGCGCGCCGCCCACCATGGAGGACGGGATGACCCGCAGCGGGTCGGCCGCCGCGAACGGGATCGCGCCCTCGGAGATGAAGGACGCGCCCAGGACCCAGGCGGCCTTGCCGTTCTCACGCTCGGCCGGGGTGAACAGCCTGCCGCGCACGGTGGTGGCCAGGGCCATCGCCAGCGGCGGGACCATGCCGGCCGCCATCACCGCGGCCATGATCTTCATGGCGGAGTCGCTGGGGTCGGAGACGGCGATGCCGGCGGTGGCGAAGGTGTAGGCGACCTTGTTGACCGGGCCGCCCAGGTCGAAGCACATCATCAGGCCGAGCAGGGCGCCCAGCAGGACGGCGTTGGCGCCGGTGAGGCCGCCCAGCCAGTCCGTGAGGCCCTTCTGGGCGGAGGCGATGGGCTTGCCGATCACGACGAGCATCAGGAAGCCGACGATCGCCGAGGAGATCAGCGGGATCACCACCACGGGCATGATGCCGCGCAGCGCCGGGGGTATCCGCACCCGCTGGACCGCCATCACCACGCCGCCGGCGATCAGACCGGCCGCCAGGCCGCCGAGGAAGCCCGCGTTGATGTCCAGGGCGATCGCGCCGCCCACGAAGCCGGGGACGAGGCCGGGCCGGTCGGCCATGCCGTAGGCGATGTAGCCGGCCAGGACCGGGACGAGGAACTTGAAGGCGACGCCGCCGATCTGGAAGAGCAGGGCGCCCCAGCTGTCGGTCTGCGTCCACAGGAAGTGGTCCATGACCGACGGTGCCTTGTTGACCTGCCAGCCGCCGATCGCGAAGCCCAGGGCGATGAGCAGCCCGCCGGCGGCGACGAAGGGGACCATGTAGCTGACGCCGGACATCAGCCACTTGCGGAGCTTGGTGCCGTAGCCCTCGGTGGAGTCGCCAGCGCGCTCCACCGGCGTGCCGGCCGACGCGTGCGCCGGGGCGCTCACCTCGCCGCGCGCCGCCTTGTCCCGGACCTCCGCGATGAGTTCGGCGGGGCGGTTGATGCCCGCCTTCACGCCCACGTCGACGATCGGCTTGCCGGCGAAGCGGTCCTTGTCGCGCACGGCGACATCGTGGGCGAAGATCACGCCGTCCGCCGCCGCGATCACCGCCCGGTCCAGCCGGGTGAAGCCGGCCGAGCCCTGCGTCTCGACGACCAGTTCGACGCC
The DNA here is from genome assembly GCF_016741855.1 of Streptomyces musisoli. GTDB lineage: Bacteria > Actinomycetota > Actinomycetes > Streptomycetales > Streptomycetaceae > Streptomyces > Streptomyces musisoli. The sequence goes on from NZ_JAERRH010000008.1 coordinate 230,075, forward strand.
CGCCTCGCGGCCTGCGCTCTCCAGGGACTCGGCCGCCATGTAGGTGTGGGCGATGCCGGTCGGGCAGGACGTGACGGCGACGACACGGAAGGGGCGCCCGCCGGCGTCCTGAACGTCCGCGCGTGCGGCCCTCCCGTCCTCGGCGCCCGCGTCCTCGGCGCTCACCTCCTCGGCGCTCACGTCCTCTGCGCTCACGTCCTCTGCGGCCGCGACTTCAGCGTTCGCGTCCGGTGTGCGCGCCGTACTGCCCGCCGCGGCACCGGCGGAGGCCGCCACCGGCGCCGCGGCGGTGTCTTCGGAGGGGCCCGCGGCGCCCGCGGCGCCCTGAGCGGCGGCGGCTTCCGGCGCGCCCCCGGCGTCCGGGGCGCCGTCGGCGCCCGCGGCGGCGCTCCGCGCCTCCAGGTCCGACGGCGTCGCATCCCCCCGGATCAGCGCCGCGGCCGTCCCCGCGTCGCCCGCCGCCCGCAGCGCGGAGGTGAACTCGGCGTTCATCAGCTGACGGGCGAGGGAGGAGAGGATCGTCAGGTGGGCGTCGTCGGCGCCGGCGGGTGCCGCGATCAGGAAGATCAGATCGGCCGGGCCGTCCGCCGCGCCGAAGTCGATACCGGCGGCGCTGCGGCCGAAGGCGAGGGTCGGTTCGGTGACATGGGCGCTACGGCAGTGCGGGATGCCGATACCGCCGTCGAGGCCGGTCGGCATCTGTGCCTCGCGGGCGGCCACGTCGGCGAGGAAACCCTCCAGGTCGGTCACCCGGCCCTGGGCCACCATGCGCTCGGCGAGGGCACGGGCCGCCGCTTCCTTGGTGTCGGCGGACAGGTCGAGGTCGACCAGATCCGCGGTGATCATGTCGCTCATCGCGGGCTCCTCTGCACGCGTACCGCCCGGGGAGCGGGGTGGGCGGGGGTGGGGACGGGGGTGTTGAGGGGAGCGGTGGGCCCTGGCGCGGCCGGGGTGGCCGCACCGTGCGCCGTGGGGGGAGGTGTGCCGGGTGCCGTGGGGGCCGTCATGGCGCCGGCTCCGTCAGTTCGCGGTCGAGGGGGATGTCCGTCGTGACGGTCACGGCCGTGGGGTTGAGATCGGCGGGGGTCGGCATCACGCTGCCGGGGAGCCGGACGGCGGCGGCGCCGTGGGCGACGGCGGAGGCGAGGGCCTTCGGACCGTTGCCGCCGGCGATGAGGAAACCGGCCAGGGAGGCGTCGCCGGCACCGACGTTGCTGCGGACGGCGGACACGCGCGCGCTGCCGAACCACGCGCCGGCGTCCGACACCAGCAGCTGGCCGTCGGCGCCCAGGCTCGCGAGCACGACGTGTGCGCCCATCGCGCGCACCTCCTCGGCCGCCTTGAGGGCGTCGCCCACCGTCGCCAGGGGGCGCGCGACGGCTTCCGCGAGTTCCTCGGCGTTCGGCTTCACCACGTCGGGCCGCGCGCGGAGCGCCTCCAGGAGCGCAGGCCCCGAGGTGTCCAGTGCGATGCGTACGCCCTCGGCGTGCGCCCGGCTGACGACTTCGGCGTACCACGAGGGCGCGAGCCCCCGGGGCAGGCTGCCGCAGCACGCGATCCAGTCGGCGTCGCGCGACTGGTCACGGACCGCTTCCAGGAACAGTTCCTGTTCCTTCGCGGACAGTTCCGGGCCCGGGGCGTTGATCTTCGTGAGCACTCCGTCGGACTCCGCGAGCGCGATGTTGGAGCGGGTGGCTCCGGCCACCGGGACCGGTGCGACCTCGATGCCCTGCGCGTCGAGCAGGTCGGCGACGACCGCTCCCGGCGCGCCGCCCAGCGGCAGGACGGCCACCGTGCGCCGGCCGGCGGCGGCGACGGCGCGGGAGAGGTTCACGCCCTTGCCGCCGGGGTCCACGCGTTCGCCGGTGGCGCGGATGACCTCGCCGCGTTCCAGGACGGGGACCTCGTAGGTGCGGTCGAGGGAGGGGTTGGGGGTGACGGTGAGGATCATGCGCGCACCACTTCCGTGCCGCCGCGCTCGATGGCGGCGGCGTCGTCCGGGCTCAGCCCGCTGTCGGTGATCAGCAGGTCCACGTCGCCCAGGCCGCCGAAGCGGGCGAAGTGCTCCTGACCGTGCTTGGCGGAGTCGGCCAGCAGCACCACCCGGCGGGCGGCGGCGACCGCGACCCGCTTGACCGCCGCCTCGGCGAGGTCGGGGGTGGTCAGACCGTGCTCGACGGAGAAGCCGTTGGCGGCGATGAAGAGGACGTCGGCACGGATCTCGCCGTACGCGCGAAGCGCCCAGGCGTCCACGGCAGCGCGCGTGCGGTGCCGTACCCGCCCCCCGATCAGGTGGAGCTGGATGCCCGGGTGATCGGCGAGGCGGGCGGCGATGGGCAGGCTGTGCGTGACGACGGTGAGGGATGCCTCCAGCGGGATGGCGGCGGCGAGGCGGGCCACCGTCGTACCGGCGTCGAGGATCACCGTGCCCTCTGTCGGCAGTTCGGCGAGGGCCGCCTTGGCGATGCGGTCCTTCTCGTCGGCGGCGGTCGACTCGCGCTCGGCGAGGTCCGGCTCGAAGTCGAGGCGGCCGACCGGGATGGCACCACCGTGCACCCGGCGGACGAGACCGGCACGGTCGAGGGCCTTCAGATCGCGGCGGATCGTCTCCGCCGTGACCTGGAACTCCTCGGCCAGCGACAGCACGTCCACCCGGCCGCCGTCACGGGCGAGCCGGAGGATCTCCTGCTGCCGTTCCGGTGCGTACATGTCGGTCGCCTCCGCCTGATCCCGTGGGTCCCGCCGCCCGAATGCCCGATCGCTTCCGACGGATGCCCGAACGTGTGGCTTCACCCGCAGGCTACGCCCGGGTTTTTGGAAAGTAAACAGATTCGGGCCCCTGGTCGGGCATGAACGGACTCATGAACGGACTTCCGGGACCCGCGTACCGCGCGGCCTCCGTGGCTTTGGGTGCGAGCGAGAACCGGCGCCTTCCGGGGCCGGACGGCAGCGAGCCCGGCACCCTTTCGGTGCCGGGCTCGACGTCGCGTCCGGTCAGTGGACCGGTTCCGGCTCCTTCTCCACCGCCGGCGCCTCCTGCGCGGCAGCCTCCGCGTGCTGCGCCGAACGCTTCGGCAGGGCGGACATCAGCAGGAAGATCACGGCCATGATCCCGGCGACGTACCACAGCGCGTGCTGGAAGGCGTGGACGAAGGCCGGTCCGACCTGCCCCAGGGTCAGCCGGTCACCGATCTGCCCGTAGAAGACCACCGACACCAGGCCAAGTCCGAGCGCGTTACCCATCTGCTGCACGGTGTTGATCAGCCCGGACGCGGAGCCGGCGTGCTCGCGCGGCACCTCGGAGAGCACCGCGTCGGTCAGCGGCGCGACGATCAGCCCCATGCCGAGACCCATCACGACCAGCGGCAGGGCCATCTGCCAGGAGGCGATGGCGAGGCCGTAGCGGTGGGCCTCCCACAGGTAGAGCAGCACACCGGCGCCCATCACCAGCGCGCCCGCCTGGAGCACCTTCCGGCCGAACCGCGGGACCAGCTGCTGCACCGACAGCCCGGCCGCCACGGACACCGCGATCGAGAACGGCACCCCGGTCAGTCCGGCCCGCAGCGGGCTCCAGCCCAGGCCGATCTGCATGTAGAGCGTCCAGACCAGGAAGAAGATGCCGAGCGCGACGCCGAAGACGGTCTGCACGGCGATGCCCGCGGCGAAGCTCTTCACCCGGAAGAGGGACAGCTCGACGAGCGGGGAACCGTCCCGGGCGGCCTTCCGTTTCTCGTACGACACCAGCGCCGCGAAGACCACGAGCGCGCCGCCCATGCACAGGTACCCCCACAGCGGCCAGCCCAGCTCGCGGCCGCGAGTGAGCGGGTAGAGCAGCATCAGCAGGCCCAGCGAGACCAGGGCGACGCCGACGAGGTCCAGCTTCAGCGCCTTGGGGGCCTTCGACTCGCTGATGAAGCGGCGGCCCAGGAACAGGGCCACGACACCGACAGGGAGGTTGATGAGGAAGATGGGGCGCCATTCGAGGCCGAACAGGTTCCACTCCGTCAGCAGGGCGCCGAGCAGCGGGCCGGAGACCGCGCCGAGACCGACGACCGCACCGAACAGGCCGAAGACCTTGCCGCGTTCATGGGCGGGGAAGGTGGCGTGCACGATCGACAGCACCTGCGGCACCATCAGCGCGGCCATACCGCCCTGAAGGATGCGGGAGGCGACCAGCATCTCCGGGTTCGCGGCGAAACCGCACAGGGCGGAGGCGATGGTGAAGCCGCCGACCCCGATGAGGAACAGCCGCTTGCGGCCGTGGATGTCACCGAGCCGCCCGCCGGTGATCAGACCGGCGGCGAAGGCGAGTGCGTAGCCGGCGGTTATCCACTGGATCTGGCTGACCGAGGCGTGGGCGCTCTGCTCGATGGACGGGATGGCGATGTTGACGATCGTGACGTCCACCAGGTCCATGAAGGCCGCGGCCATCACGATGGCCAGGGCCAGCCAGCGGGCCCGGTCGGGGGCCGGTTCGGAGTGAGCCGTCGCGGTGTCCGCGGTGGTCCGGCTGTCCTTCGGCTGTCGCTGGTCGCGGCCCTCGGCGGAGTCGGCCGTGATCATGGTCCCGCCCCCCTGGGCGGCGTTGCGGTCGTTCGGAGTCATGAGAGGAATCTAGGACCCCATTAGGTCAGATCGTGTCCTATTTCTCCGGCATCCTCGTACGCATGACAATCGACACTCCGGCCCGGCTGCTCCAGCTGCTCTCGCTCCTCCAGACGCCCCGCGAGTGGCCCGGCGGTGAGCTGGCCGACCGGCTCGGCGTGTCCCGCCGGACCGTGCGGCGGGACGTCGACCGGCTGCGGGAACTGGGCTATCCGGTACAGGCCACGAAGGGCGCGGACGGCGGGTACCGGCTGGTCGCCGGCAAGGCGATGCCACCGCTGGTGCTGGACGACGAGGAGGCGGTCGCGATCGCGGTCGGGCTGCGGGCCGGTGCCGGGCACGCCGTGGAGGGGGTGGAAGAGGCGTCCGTGCGGGCCCTGGCCAAGCTGGAGCAGGTGCTGCCCTCGCGGCTGCGCCACCGGGTGTCCACGCTTCAGGCCGCCACCACGCCGCTGACCAGCGGGGACGGGCCGAGCATCGCACCGGAGACGCTGACCGTGATGGCGTCGACGGTGGCGGGGCGGGAGCGGCTGCGGTTCGCCTACCGCGACAAGGACGGCAGCGCGTCCCGGCGGCTGACCGAGCCGCACCGGCTGGTGTCGACGGGGCGGCGCTGGTACCTGGTCGCGTACGACCTCGACCGGGCGGACTGGCGCACCTTCCGGGTCGACCGGGTGAGCGAGCCGTTCGCGACCGGAGTCCGGTTCGCGCCACGGGAGTTGCCGACGGGAAGCGCCGCCGAGTACCTGCGGCAGTCGATCCACCGGCGGCAGGAGACGTACGCGTTCGAGGTGCGGTTCGCCGCGACGGCCGAACAGATCTCCACGCGGGTGCCGAGGACGGTCGGGGTGCCCGAGGACGACGGCGCGGGCGGCTGCGTCCTGCGGGGCACCACCGGCGACCCCATGGAGTGGCTGGCGGTACGGCTGGCGATGACGGGGTGCGAGTTCTCGGTCCAGGAGCCAGGGGAACTGGTCGAGTGCGTCGAGGAGTTGGGGGCCCGGTTGAGCAGGGCAGCCGCGGACAGCGGGGCGACCGCGCGTAAAGGGGTGGCCGCGCGTAAAGGGGTGGCCGCGGACAGCGGGTTGGCCGCGGATAGAGGGGTGGCGGCAGATAGAGAGGTGGCGGACGGATGAGGGGTGGCCGCGGACAGCGGGCCGGCCGCGGATAGAGAGGTGACCGCGAAATGGCGCCGGCCGCAGATAGAGAGGTGGCGGGCGGATGAGGGGTGGGCGCGGACAGCGGGCCGGCCGCGGACAGAGGGGTGGCGGGCGGATAGAGAGGTGGCCGCGGACAGAGGGGTGGCCGCAGACAGAGGGCCGACCGCTCCGGCCGCGCAGGGCCGGGATCGCCTGGGCGTCAGGGGCGTAGGGACCAACTCGGTCCGCCTCAAGCCCTCGGCTCCGCCACCCGGACTGTCGCCCGATCACCACCCAAACTCCGCTCGTCACCGCCCGGTCCCGCGCCCCGACTCCCGGTCCCCGCGCGCGGGCTGCCTCACGGGCTCACGCCCGAACTCGCGTCCGGGCTACTGGCCGGGCTCCCACCCGGCCTCCCTCACGGACCTGGCCCACTCGAAGTCCCGCAGTGCACGCAGATTGCGCAGGGCCAGGGCCGCCGGGCCGTCGGGGCCGGTGGGCAGGGTCGTCGTGGCGGCCCAGGACTCCACGGCCACGCGCACGGCGGCACCCGCCACGGCCGCGGCGAAGCGGAGGTCCGGGGTGATCGCCGCCGCGCCCCCCTCTGGGCCGGCCGGACCCTCCACCCGCCCGGCCGGCTCCTCCCCTCGCCCGGCCGGACGCCCCTCCCTAGCGGCTGAAATCCTCTCCCCCTCGGCCGAAGTCCTCTCCCCCTCCGCCGGAGTCCCTTCTCTCCCGGCCGGAGTCCTCTTCCTCCCGGCGGAACTGCTCTCCTCCCCGGCCGGACTGCTCTCCTCCCCGGCTGAAACCCTCTCCCTGTCGGCCGAGACCACCGCTCGCCCGGCCGGACCCCCCTCGCGGTCCGCCAGGATCTCCGCCAGGGCCCCCTCCGACGCCTGGCACACCTCGGCCCAGACCTTGCGCAGGGCAGGACTGGTGTCGGCCAGGCGGATCAGGGTGCGCAGCCATTCCCAGGACGCGGCCGAGACACCGAGGCCGGGGGTGAGCGTGTGGCGGACGGCGTGTTCCAGGGCCTTCGGAAGAGGCAGATCGGCCGGGGCCGTGCGGACCGCCTCGATCCAGCGCTGGGCGCCGGCCGCGTACAGAGGGGAGACCGCCTCCTCCTTGGTGGCGAAATAGCGGTAGAACGTGCGCGGTGCGATGCCCGCGGCCTGGGCGATGTCCTCGGCACGGGTCGCCCGCAGACCCTGCTGGACGAAGAGGGCCGCCGCCGCCCGGGCGATCTCCATCCGGGTCTCGGCCTTCCGGCGCTCGGTGAGGGAGACCGGCGCGGAGGTGGAAAACGGGTGGTGGGCGGCGCTGGGGGTGGTGCTCATCTCGGCAGGCTATGCCCGTGTGGCAGAATCTGCCATCCGGCGGTCCACCCCGGGGTTCAGGTACGGGGTGGGCCGCCGCTCCAGCATGTGGGTGCCGCGGCGGGTCCGCATCCGCGTGGCCTGCATCCAACGCGGGTCCGCACCGCATGGTCTGCATCCACGCGGGTCCGCACCGCATGGCCCGCATCCACGCGGGTCCGCACCGCATGGCCCGCATCCACGCGGGTCCGCACCGCATGGCCCGCATCCACGCGGGCGCGCATCACACAGGTGGGCCTGATCTGTTCCCCGGCCCGGCGCAAGGCCACCTCTCGCCGCAAGAAGAAGCCGGACTCCGGCGCCTGGGGGGGATAGGCGCCGAAGTCCGACTTGGGAAGGTCCCGGCGCCGGGGGGGGGATTGCGTCGGGACGTGGATCACATGGGGTCGGCCGGCGTAGGGCGTCGGCCGGGGGGTGCTGTGTGGGGGTGTTGACGGGGAGTGCGGTTCGGTTCCCAGGGGCCCTCTTGTGGGCCCGGAAGGGTTGTTCCCTCGGGCTCGGTCATTGAAGCGACTGGACTACGCCATGTTTGCGCCGTCTTTCGCCACCCGGCGTGCGCGCCGCGCAGTGCGCCGCCTTACGGCAGCCGGTGCCCCCACGGGCGGGCCCGGGAGCCGGCCCGGCCGCCGGCGCGGCACCCGCCGAAGCGCCGACCCGCGGGACCACCGGCGCGACGCCTGGGAGACCGACAGCACGACAGACCGGCGAGGCCGACAGCACGAAGGCCGGCGAGGTCGACGGTACGAAGACCGGGGAGGCCGACAGCACGACAGCACGACAGCACGACCGCGGGAAAGAGCGGCGGCGCGAAAGCCGCGGCGACCGCCAGGCCGACCGCTGCAAAGAGCGGCGCCACGAAACCCGGGGCGACCGACAGCCCGACAGCCGGAGAGGCCGTCGGCACCACTGCCGGAGAGGCCATCGGCACCACTGCCCGTCGGCACCACTGCTGGTACGGCCGCCGCCCCTCTGCTCCGGTCTGCTCCGTCCCGTTACGCCGCCGCGTCGAAGCCGGTGTCGCGGGCCAGCTTCTTCAGTTCGAGAAGGGCGTGCTTCTCGATCTGGCGGATGCGCTCGCGGGTCAGCCCGTGCTCCTTGCCGACCTCGGTCAGGGTGCGCTCGCGGCCGTCGTCGATGCCGTACCGCATCTTGATGATGGAGGCCGTGCGCTGGTCCAGGCGGCCGATCAGGTCGTCCAGCTCCTCGCTGCGCAGCAGCGTCAGCACCGACTGCTCCGGCGACACCGCCGACGTGTCCTCCAGCAGGTCGCCGAACTGGGTCTCGCCCTCGTCGTCCACCGACATGTTCAGGGAGACCGGGTCGCGGGCCCAGTCGAGGACGTCCGTGACGCGCTCCGGCGTCGAGCCGAGCTCCGCGGCGATCTCCGCGGGCTCCGGGTCACGGCCGTTCTCGCGGTTGAACTCGCGCTGGACGCGGCGGATGCGGCCCAGCTCCTCCACCAGGTGGACGGGGAGCCGGATCGTGCGGGACTGGTCGGCGATGGAGCGGGTGATGGCCTGACGGATCCACCAGGTGGCGTACGTCGAGAACTTGAAGCCCTTGCGGTAGTCGAACTTCTCGACGGCGCGCACCAGGCCGGCGTTGCCCTCCTGGATCAGGTCGAGCAGGGGCAGACCGCTGCGCGGGTACCGCCGGGCGACCGCGACGACCAGACGGAGGTTGGAGCGGATGAAGACGTCCTTGGCCCGGTCGCTCGCGGCGATCAGGGCCTCCAGCTCCTCACGGGTGGCGTCCGTCTTGGACTCCTCCTCGCCGTCGAGGACCTGTTGCGCGAACACACCCGCCTCGATGGTCTGGGACAGCTCGACTTCCTTTGCGGCGTCGAGCAGCGGCGTACGCGCGATCTCGTCGAGGTACATGCCGACCAGGTCGCGGTCTGCGATCTCGCCGCCATGAGCGCGAACACTGCTTGCCGAGTCGGCCGTCTCGCCGGAGGCGGACTGACGACGGGCGACGGCACGGGTTGCCATGCGTGCTCCCTTGCGATGGTGGGCTGGCGGTGGTCCTGGTGAACGCTCGGCACTGAAGGGGGCTGTCTCTGGGACTCTCTCCGAGTGCCCTGCATCCGTGGGAAACAACGACTGGAATCCGGACAGAATTCCCAACCTGCCCCCCGATTTTTCTGATCTTGCAGTACCCTGTTCCGCCACGCAGGGAGGCGAGATGCCGTCGGAACGTGCCGGGGTGCAGGTCAGGCCGGGAGTCGAGGGGGACCTCGAAGCCCTCACGGCGATCTACAACCACTACGTACGTGAGACGGCCATCACATTCGATACCGCGATCTTCACTTCCGAAGAGCGCCGCCCTTGGCTGCTCTCCCACCCGGAAGACGGCCCGCACCGGCTGATGGTTGCCACGGACGCGGCCTCACAGGAGATTCTGGGGTACGCCACATCCAGCCCTTATCGGCCGAAGCCCGCGTACGCGACGTCCGTGGAGACCTCGGTGTACGTCGCCCCGGACTCCCGCGGAGGGGGCGCCCCCGGCCGGCGGGGGACCGGCACGCTGCTCTACGACGCCCTGTTCGAGGCGCTGGCCGCCGAGGACGTGCACCGCGCCTACGCGGGGATCGCCCAGCCCAACGAGGCATCCACCCGGCTCCACGTCCGCTTCGGCTTCCGGCACGTCGGCACGTACCACGAGGTCGGCCGCAAGTTCGGCCGCTACTGGGACGTCGCCTGGTACGAGAAGCGGCTGTAGGCCGGCCGGGCCGCACCGGGATTCACCCGGACGGCCGGTGCGCCGCCCCCGGCTCCGCGCTCACCCGAACGGCGCCCACCCTCAGCCGAACTGCACCGACCGCTTCGCCATTCCCATCCAGAACCCGTCGATCACCGACTTCTGGGCATCCAGCTCGCCGCCCGCCTCCGCCGCCCCCATGGTCACGAAGAGCGGGGCGAAGTGTTCGGTGCGCGGGTGGGCGTAGCGGCCGGCCGGGGCCTTGTCCAGGAAGTCGAGCAGGGCGTCCCAGTCACGGGACTCCAGGGCGCGCCGGCCCCAGTCGTCGAACTCCGAGGACCAGGAGGGGACGCCGCTGCCGGTGTACCGGAGTGCGGCGAGGTTGTGGGTGAAGAAGCCGGAGCCGACGATCAGCACGCCCTCGTCGCGCAGCGGGGCGAGCCTGCGGCCGATGTCCATGAGACGGACCGGGTCGAGGGTGGGCAGGGAGATCTGGAGCACGGGGATGTCGGCGGCCGGGTACATCTCGACGAGGGGAACGTAGGCGCCGTGGTCGAGGCCCCGGTCGGGGATGTCCTGGACCGGGGTGCCGGGGCCGCGCAGCAGCTTGCGGACGGACTCGGCCAGGACGGGGGCGCCGGGGGCGGCGTACCGGACCCGGTAGTAGTGCTCGGGGAAGCCCCAGAAGTCGTGGACGAGCGGGACGGTCTCGATCGCGCCGAGGGCGAGCGGGGCCTCCTCCCAGTGGGCGGAGACCATGAGGATCGCCGTGGGGCGCGGCAGGCCGGCGGACCAGGCGGCGAGCTGGCCGGGCCACACCGGGTCGTCGGCGAGGGGCGGGGCGCCATGGCTGAGGTACAGGGCGGGCATGCGCTCCTGGGCGGTGGCGGACATCGCGGCGGCTCCGGGTTTCTCCAGACACGCATGCGGCCACGGATACGACGGAACGGGTACACGCATGGTCCGCATGCAGATGCTTTAAATCTCAAGCTCTCACCACGGAACCCTACTCTCCACTTGTTCAACTTTCAAGGAGCTGCCTCGTACAGTGGGACACATGAACACGGCACCGGACCCCGCCGCACGGCACCGCTGGCTCACCGACGAGGAACAGCGCACCTGGCGCGCCTACCTGCACGCCACCACCCTGCTGGAGGACCACCTCGACCGGCAGTTGCAGCGCGACGCGGGCATGCCGCACATCTACTACGGCCTCCTCGTCGGCCTCGCCGAGGCGCCGCGCCGCCGGCTGCGGATGACCGAGCTGGCCATGCAGGCGAAGATCACCCGCTCCCGGCTCTCACACGCGATCGCCCGGCTGGAGAAGAACGGCTGGGTGCGCCGCGAGGACTGCCCCTCCGACAAGCGCGGCCAGTTCGCCGTCCTCACCGACGAGGGATTCGAGGTATTGCGGCGCACCGCTCCCGGCCATGTGACCGCCGTACGGCAGGCGCTGTTCGAGCGGCTGAGCCTGGAACAGCAGAAGGCCCTCGGCGAGATCATGGAGATCGTCGCCGAGGGCCTCCAGCCCGATGAAGCGGGTGCGGACCTGCCCTGGCTCCGCTAGACCGGCAGGGGGATCACCGCCCGGGTGCTCAGTGCGCCACCACCGGCACCGGCACCTCGTCCTCGACGCCCTCGCCGGAGGCCACGGGCACGGGGCTCGGCCGGCCGGCGTTGACGAAGGTGAAGGCGATCAGCGCGGCCAGCCCCAGGATGCCGACGGCGAACCAGATGGCCGCCGTGTAGCCGTGCACCAGCGCCTCCAGCTGGACCAGCTGCTGCTGCGGCTTGGCGGTCGCACCGGCGATGTGGTCCTTGACGTACGAGGTGGTCGCCGAGGAGGCGATGGTGTTCAGCAGGGCGGTGCCGATCGCGCCGCCCACCTGCTGCGAGGTGTTGACCATCGCCGAGGCGACACCGGCGTCCCGGGGCTGGACACCCTGGGTGGCCAGGGACATCGCCGGCATGAACGCCGTACCCATGCCGAGGCCGAGCAGCAGCATCGCGGGCAGCAGCAGGGCGGCGTACGAGGAGTCGGTCTCCAGCTGGGTCAGCAGCAGCATGCCGAGGCCGGCGACCAGGAAGCCGGGGCCCATCAGCAGCCGGGCCGGGACCCGGGTCATCAGCCGGGTGCCGATCTGGGTCGAGCCGGTGATCATGCCGCCGACCATCGGCAGGAACGCGAAGCCGGTCTTGACCGGCGAGTAGCCCCGGACGACCTGGAGGTAGTAGGTCAGGAAGAGGAACAGGCCGAACATGCCGATGATCGCGAGGCCGAGGGAGAGGTAGATCCCGCCCCGGTTGCGGTCGGTCACCACGCGCAGCGGCAGCAGCGGGGCCTTGACCCGGGATTCCACCAGGACGAAGGCCAGGAGCAGCACCACGGACGCGATGAACATCGACACGGTCACGGTGTCGCCCCAGCCGTCGGACTCGGCGCGGGTGAAGCCGTACACGAGGGCGACCAGTCCGAGGGTGGACAGGATCACGCCGGGAATGTCGAGCGGGGAGCGGTTACGGCCGCCCTCCGGCTCGCGGATGACGAAGTAGGCGCCGGCCGCCGCGATCACGGCGAACGGGATGTTCACGAAGAAGGTCCAGCGCCAGTCCAGGTACTCGGTGAGGAAGCCGCCGAGGATCAGGCCGACGGCACCGCCGCCGCCCGCGATCGCGCCGTAGATGCCGAAGGCCTTGGCGCGCTCGTTGGGGTTGGTGAACATCACGGCGAGCAGGGACAGCGCGGCCGGGGCGAGCAGCGCACCGAAGACGCCCTGGAGGGCGCGGGCGCCGAACATCATCGCGCCGGTGGTGGCGGCACCGCCGAGCGCGGAGGCGGCGGCGAAGCCGATCAGGCCGAGCACGAAGGTGCGCTTGCGGCCCCACAGGTCGGCGATCCGGCCGCCGAACAGGAGCAGACCGCCGAAGGCGAGGGCGTAGGCCGTGATGACCCACTGCTTGTTGCCGTCGGATATGCCCAGGTCCTGCTGGGCGGCGGGCAGGGCGATGTTCACGATGGTGGCGTCGAGGACGACCATCAGCTGGGCGAGCGCGATGAAGACGAGCGCTTTCCAGCGGTTGGCGTCACCGCTCGGTGCGATGGCGCCGGGAGCCTTGCGGGCTGTGTCGGACATGGAGGTACCCACTTCGGGACTTCGTGACTTCGTGACGGAAGACGTGGCGGAAGATGCGGCGAAAAATGACGAGAAAACGGAGTAAGACGGAGAGGTGAAGAAAGAAGGAGCGGCCGCGAGGGCTGCCGCACGACGGGTGGACCGGGCGCGGGAGCTGAACTAATCGGTCAGGATTCGCGCAGCTCCTTGATGCTGACGGCCTCACCCGGCAGGGCGGAGCGGGCGGGAGCCCGCAGTCCGTCGAGGAACAGCTGCATGTGGCGGTGGATGAAACGGTCGCCGCGGAGGCAGTCCGTGCCGGCCGGGGGCCGGCTCAGCTGGGCCACGACGATCAGCAGATCACCGACGCCGACGTCCGGCCGGAGCTGCCCGGCCGCCTTGGCCCGGCCCATGATCTCCTCGACGAGCCGCTCGATCCGCTCGCGGGAGGCCTCCAGGTCGGGGTGGTGCTGGTCGAAGGTGGTGGACACCATGGGGCACAGCGCGCTGATCCGCTCGTCGGCGGCGGCGTGCACGAAGTGCTCCAGGGCGGCGAAGGCGTCCCCGGTCTCGGCGAGGGCCACTTCGGCCGCCTCGGCCGTGCGGTCCATGACGGAGCAGACGACCTCGCGGACGAGGGCGTCGCGGTCGGGGAAGTTGCGGTACACCGTGGCGTTGCCGACGCCGGCCCGGCGGGCGATCTCGTCGAGCGGCACGTCCGGGCCGTGCTCGACGAACATCTCCCGGGCGGCGGTGACGATCCGCTCCCGGTTGCGCAGGGCGTCGGCGCGAGGCCGGGACACCTTGCGCGCTGCGGGGGCGGTCGTGGCGGGCACGGGTACTCCTTGAGGAGAGGGAGGGCGATCCGGGGAGCCGCTCCCCGTTTCGCTCGGACACAGGGCTAAACGGGGAAAGCGTCCCCGGTTATTTCCCGGCCGCGGGAAGAACATCTGTGACCTGAGACACAATCACCGCGGGCCCGGTTTCACTCCTGCGCCGACCCGCTTTCCCACCATCGGTCTCCTCCAGCGCGCGCCCGACGCCCCGCCGACACAGGGTGAGCGCAAGGGTGCAGCCGGAGACCGGCGGCTGCCGTGGCGCGAAAGGTCCCTGCATGCAGCCGCCGCTCCGCCGCCGCATACGATCGCGCCGGGTGGCCGCCCTCTCCGTGGTGACCGCGCTGACCCTCGCGGTCAGCACCTCGGCGGGGACCGGACACCTGACGGCGCCCACCACCGCCGGGCCCATAGGCCTGGCCCGCTCCTCCGCGCTGGTGCCCTGCATGGTCCACGGCGGCCTGGACGTGCAGATGACCGAGGGCCTGCCCACCCCGCCCGGCTACTCCCGCTCCACGGGCACGGTCCGCGCCCTGACCCTCATGGTCGACTTCCCCGACGCGCCCGGCCAGGGCAAGGCGATGGACCGCTTCCACGAGTTCTTCCCGCAGACCCAGGACTGGTTCCGGACCGCGTCGTACGGCCGTCTCGACTACCGCCCCGAGACCCCCGTCACCGGCTGGCTGCGCATGCCGAAGGGGTTCCGGGAGTACGGCATAGAGCGCGGCGCCCCGTTCGACCCCGGATACCGGGACCTGGTGCAGGACATCGTCGCCGCCGCCGACCCGACGGTGGACTTCCGCAGCTACGACCTGCTCAACGTGCTCGTCACCCCGAACGCCGGGCCCTCCGCCCTGGACACCGTGCTGTCGGTGACCTTCGCCGGCAATGACGACGCCCCGGTCGCCGACGGCGTCCGCATATCCAACGCCTCCTTCGTCTACTCCCGCCAGGACGACGGCTCCGGCTCCTACGACCGCACCGGCTACCGGGTGCTGCCGCACGAGAACGGCCACACCTTCGGCCTGCCCGACCTGTACACGCAGGAGGGCGGGGGCGCGGTCGGGCACTGGGACATCATGAGCGAGGACTGGGGCGCCAACAACGACCTGCTCGGCTGGCACAAGTGGAAGCTGGGCTGGCTGGACGGCGGCCAGGTCGGCTGCGCGGCGGCGCGGGGCAGCGTGGATTACACCCTGTCGCCCCTGTACAAGCCGGGCGGCGGAAAACTGATCCTGATACCGGTCACCGCGCGCACCACCTACGCGCTGGAGGTCCGCGCGCAGGGCGGCAACGACGAGGCCGTGTGCCGCCCGGGCCTCCTCATCTACCGGGTCGACGCCACGGTCGACACCGGCCGCGGCCCGGTCACCGTCTTCGACAGCCACCGCGGCAGCGGCGGCTGCACCCGCAGCCCCAACGTCCACGCGGAACTCTCCGACGCCCCGTTCGCCCCCGGCGAGAGCTTCAAGGACCCACGGCACGGCATCACCGTGCAGGTGGTGAGCACGGACGAGGACGGGAACTACCGGGTCCGAATCACTCGGGCGTGAGGGGCCGGCACACGTGGGCGAGGCTTGAGGGACCGGAACGGCGCGACGCGGGGGAAGTTCGCATCGTGTGAGGTCGGGGGAAGTTCGCATCGCGCGAGGCCGGGGGAAGTTGACCCGCGTCCTGACCGGGCCCACCGGCTCGCCACGGAAACACAGTTCACCGTACGGCTCGGTCTCGGTACGACGGGGAGCTGCGTAGGTGGCGTAGTGGCCCCTCTCCCGTGCCGTGGCAGAGGGCACACACGCCGTTGCCCGGTGATCTCACACTGATGCCGACTCGGGCGACCCGCTACACTGTCTGCGGTGGCTCAGACCTCAGTGGCCTGTCCACCACAATCCTGTCGGCAGCAGACCTGAAGCCCACAGCCATTGCGCCAGGTCCGGACACGCTTCCCGACAGATCCCCGCCTTCGTAGCTCAGGGGATAGAGCACCGCTCTCCTAAAGCGGGTGTCGCAGGTTCGAATCCTGCCGGGGGCACAGACCTAAGGCACAGGTCAGAGTAGGTGAAGGCCCCCCGTTCTGTTCGAACGGGGGGCCTTCCTCGTACCCGGATGCCACATGGATGCCACATCCCCCGGTGATCTTGTTCAGATTCACCCGCCCCGGGCCCTGGACTATGTTCAACAGACACGTAGAGTGTCGGCATCGGGACGGGTTGGCGCGTCTCCCCCACGCGCGCCAGAGACGCGCGTCCCGTGAACCTGTGCGGTGCCCGGCGGGGAGGCCGGCCCGGACAGGCAGAGGGCCCCCGTCGTTCTTGTCGACGGGGGCCCTGCTGTGTCCCAACGTAGACCGCCCCGAGTGCCTTAGCACCCGGGGCGGGACGCCTTTGGCCAAAGCCTTAGCGTCTGACGGCCGAAAGAGGTGGAGACGCGTACGCCTCGCCGGCCGCTCTGATCCGCTCCACCCCCGGCCACCAGGGGCGTAGCGGCGTTTGAGGGATCCCGATCATTAGATTTGCCTGACCAGGCAAAGACAACCGATCGTGATCAATACAACGTTGGCGGGTGCCACTCGACCCCATGCCCGACTGGGTACTGATCCGCCGCCGGGAGATCGGGGCACGCATCCGCACCGCACGCCTACGCGCCCAACTCACGCAAATGCAACTGGCCGAGCGCATCGGCCGGGACCACCGCACAGTGCACCGGTGGGAATACGCGTACCGCTGCCCGGACCTCGAGGATCTGCTGCTGTTAGCCGACGCCTTGAGCGTGCGACCAGAGGACTTCTTTCACGACGACGGCGCAGAGTAGGCCCCGGCCGGCTCGCGCCGACCGGGGCCCGTGAAGAGTCGTCAGCTCTGCGACGGGATGAGGAACATCCGCCGCGGCTGCGGCTCCGGGTCACGCGAGTCCGGCTGCTGCGCGCGTCGCCACGCCGCCACCAGGTCCGCGTATCTCGGGTCGATCCACTCCTCGGACATGGTCACCTCCGTAGCCAGACTACGGAGTCTGAGGAGTTTCCGGCTTCGGC
The DNA here is from genome assembly GCF_016741855.1 of Streptomyces musisoli. Lineage (GTDB taxonomy): Bacteria > Actinomycetota > Actinomycetes > Streptomycetales > Streptomycetaceae > Streptomyces > Streptomyces musisoli. The sequence goes on from NZ_JAERRH010000008.1 coordinate 246,875, forward strand.
ATGGGCCGGATCGTGCACTCGGGCGCGTGCTGGCAGTTCGCCGCGACCGAGACGAGGGTCTCGTCCGACGGCGGCCCCCACAGTTCCGAGTCCGCGGTCCAGCCGAGCGCGGCGATCTTCTCGCGGGTCCGGTCCAGGATCTCGGGGTCGTAGTGCGTCGGGTCCCAGCCGGGGTAGTGGTGCACGAAGGCGCCGCCGAGCCGCTCGCACAACTCGGCGTACATCGCCGTGTGCAGGATCAGCGCGTGCCAGCCCTCGTCCACGATCCGCGACGGCGCCAGACCGACGCCCGGGTTGGCCGAGCAGGCGGCCACGAACTTCAGGCCCTCCTCCACGATCCGGCCGGCCATCTCGCTGTCCATGTTCGGGTTGCCGTCGAGCACCGTCTTGCGGCAGCTCTCGAACCGCTCGTCGGTGATGAGCATCCGCGCGAACACTGTCGGCGGCTTCGGGTCCGCGGGGCCGGGGTCGGGCGTGGGTCCGGGAGGTATGGTCACGATGTTCTCCTTCGCTTCTGGCGGTTGAGGACACGCGCCCGGACCGGGTCTTTGCGGGATGCTGGTCCGGGCGCTCACTGTGCTGGTGCGGGCCCGCCGCCGGTTCGGGGGTACCTCGACGGCGGACCCTGTGGCCGCCCACCCAGCTGCCCCGGGCGGCCGTCCGGCGTCTTGCGGACGCCGGAGTCTGATGTCATGCGCCGCGGGGGCGTGTGGGGTAGGTCTGCTGCGGGAACGGCTGGCAGGGCTGCTGGTGTACATGCACCGTCATGCCCGGGCCCGAGGCGCCGTGATGGTCGACAGGGCGGTACGGCTCACCGCGACGGATCGGCTCATCACAGCGGGCACAGATCATCGGCGGGTGTCCCGCACGAGGCGCACCAGTGCGAGGCCCGTCGGGCACTGCGTGTGGTCGATGATGCACGGCTCGCAGGAACTGGTGTGCTGGTGCAGCGCGCTGAGCGCTCGCCACTCAGCGCACCGCTTACACGCCCGGAGGAAGCAGGTGGTACCGCTACGGTCCTGGTGCTCGCCGAGGTCGATCGCCGTGGTCGCCGTGAGCGGGGTGTGGCGTCCGTCCCAGACGCAGGCCGCGCCTCGGCGCTGCTCGGCGTTCAGGCCGTCCAGGGCGGGCAGGGACAGCAGGTCCATAACGGCGGTCGACACGGCCGGCTCCTCGGGCAGTGGGCGGTGCGGCGCCGCCCGCTGCCTGGCGGGGGTTGGGCGGCGCCGCTTCATGTGACCTCACGCTAAGTGCGTGTGCGATCACAGCCCAGCGACGTAGTGCACCAGTCGCCCCGTCAATTCTCGCCGGACTAGGACGCGTTGCCCTACCCCTCTCACAGCGCGGGGTCGACTCCCAGCCGCGCGGCCAGGCTGCGCAGCGGGGTGTTGCGGCGGCGCTCGGCCTCCAGCATCTCCCGCACCGTCGCCGAGGCCAGAGCCTGAAGCCGAATCCACTCCGGCTGATCCCGCTCCACCTCAAGCAGGGTGGCGAGCGCGGCCTCGCTGTCACCAGTCTGGTACTGCGCCTGCGCCACATCGACGCGATACGACGCTGAGTGCACCGGCCTGGAGATCTCGCTCACCCGAACGTCGTCGGCGAACTCGAGCGCCACCTCTGGCCGGTTGTCCGTCCCGGCCAACGCGATGTTCACCTTCTGAGTGCGCACGTCGACCACGCTGAACGCCGTGCCGTAGGCTCTCACGGGGCCCGAGCGGACCGCGGCAGCCTCGGCCCCGGACAGCAGCTCTATGGCCCGGTCGTGGTCATCGCGGCGCGCGGCCGGCGTCGCCGCGGCCACCAGCAAATTCCCGTACACCGCGAACTGCGCCGGGCTTCCACGCAGGAAACTGGGCTCGAGGGCCTCGGCCTTCCGCACCGCGATGTCCTGCGCCTGCTCCCATCGCCCCTGCCGCAGCAGCACCCACGACAAGGTGGACACGCCCATGCCCTCCATGAGCGGATCACTCGCGCGCGCCGCCGCGGCGAGCTGCTTCTCCACCGCGGTGTACGCCCAGTCCGGGTGGCCGGCCTGCGTCGCGAGGCATGCGGCCAGCTGGTAGGCGAGGGCGAGCTGCTGCCACACGCGCTCGGTCGGGGTCTCGCGGGCGACCGCTCGGCCGTCGCGGAGGAGGAGCGGCAGAATCCCTGACAGCTCCGAATACTCGCCACGCCAATACCGTGTTGTGGCCACCTTCACGCTGCTGACCCACGCGTGTTCGCTCGGCACGTCCTCCAGGTCATCATCGACCGGGACGCCGGGCAGGGCGCCGAGATCCTGGATTGCGTCGCGGAGCGCGAGGAGCCCGCCGTCATCGGTGAGTTGCTGGGTCATGGTGGGCTGTCCTACCAGACGCTCCAGCTGCACATCGAGGGCGCGGGCGAGCGCTCGCAGGGTGGTGATACGAGCGGACTGCCGCTGCCCCTGTTCGAGCTTTCGGATGGTGTCGACGTGGACGCCGGCCCGGGCGGCGAGCTGCTCTTGGGTGAGGTCGCGGAATTCACGCAGGCTGCGGATGCGGTCGCCGATCGTGGTGTTCATCAGTACCCCCGCCAGAAGGTATGTAGGTGTCCACCGTACTGCGGTGGACACCTGGCGGGATCGGCTGTGCGGGATGCCTTACGCGGTCGTGCTGTCGGTGATCAGGCCGAGCGTGGCCAGTGCGCTGATCAGCGAGCCGAGCGCCGCGTTGCCCCCGCGGGACCCGGTGACGGTCGGCTTAGCCACGGCCGCCGCGCCGTAGAACCCGAGCGTGGTGCCGAGGTGCCGGAACATGAGGCTGACGATAAGGGCGTCGTCAGTCGTCCACTGGTCGGCCGCGGACCGGCGGAGGTTCACGTCCCGCCCGGCGCTGCCCGGGCCAGCCTCGATCGTGCCGTTGGCGAGAATCCGCCAGCGATCGAACGCGTCGCCGCTTACGCCGCCCGCGAACGCTGGCGTGCTGGCCGCGCCCACATTGTTTGTCACGGTCCCCGACAGGGTGCCGCCGGTCAGCAGCAGGTACCGCAGATCGGCGAGCGCCTGTGTAAGCGCGCCAATCGCCGCCGGGGTGACCGGGTCCCCGCCGCCCGCGGCGTGGCTCGCCGCGTGCGCGGTCGGTGTGCGCGCGTTCGTGGTGCTGGGGTCATCGCTGCGCAGGGCGATCGTCGCACCTGCACCGGCCGCGCCGAGCGGCGGCTGTGGACCAGTCGCGCCCGTGTCGCCCTTGGGTCCCTGCGGTCCGACGTCACCCTGCGGGCCGGTCGCTCCGGTCGCTCCGGTGTCTCCCTTCGGGCCGGCCGGACCGGTTGCACCCGTCGCACCCGCCGGCCCCTGCTCGCCGGCCGGCCCTGCCACACCCGGGTTCCCGGGGTCACCCTTCGGGCCGGCGGGCCCCGGCGCGCCCGGCGCACCCTGCGGCCCGGCCGGTCCCGGCTCGCCCTGCGGCCCGGGCGGCCCCTGCACGAGGACGTACTCGCCCTCGTCCGCACCGGCCGGAGTCAGCTCGGAAATGTCGACACTGCCAAGCGCATACGGGAGTGAGACATGGACGGCGTCGCCACCCGTCTCGACGCGGTACGTCCACCCCGTCGGCGTGAAACCGGCGGCGTCCGTCGCCACAAGGGTGACAGTCCACTGACCAGCGTTGTCGGGCCGGACGACGACCGGGTCATCACCGACGACGACGCCCCACTCCTCACCGACGACGCGATGCGGCACCGGCCGAATCCGTACCGGCAGCGGGCGGCCGGCTCCGTCGGCGAGGGTCTGGTGTCCGGTGAGGGTGACGGTCTGCACCCCGGCAGGGAACGGCATGGGGGGTCACACTCCAGTTCGGTTGTACTCGTCCACACGCGTGGGCGGTGCCGGGGGCTCGATCCGGTTCTGCCGCATCTGCCCCGTCAGCTCGGACACGTACCAGCTGAACGCGCGCACCAACGAGGTCAAGCTGTCGATGCGCCGGTCCTGCTGCTCGATTCGCCGCTCCAGCCCCACCCTGATTTCCTTGAACGCGGCGAGGTCTGCGGCACGCTGCTGCGGCTCGGCCGCCGCATCGGCCGCGGCGCGCTGTGCCTCGGCGGTGGTCGCCGCAGCGGCGCGGGTGGCGCGGGCTGCGAACAGGCCCGAGCCGAGCAGGGCGATGGCACCGAGTAGCGAGCCGATGATCCCGGCTGCCACGCCCCATCCTCCGGTCACGGTTTCTCCCGGGGTGTGTAGTGCGGCACGGCGTACTCCGGCACGCTCGCAGCCCACAGAATGAGCCCGATGTGGCTACAGCCATACCATCCGAAGATTGCCAAGCCGCGTGGAAAATCCCCCATAACAGACGCCCACAGGAATGCGCCGCCCCACACGAACGGCGGGACCAGAGCGGCGATGAAACCCCACCGGTCCCGGCCGATCCGCATCAGACCCGAACTGGCCGTGATGGCACCGCAGACCACCCACACCATGGCCCAACAGCGGATGTCCCCATGGGTGGTGAGTAGCTCCAGGCCCCTCACCTCGGGTTGCGGTGTCAGCAGGTAGCCCGCCCCGTAACACACCTTGCCGGTGCCGAGCAGAGCGAGCACGGCACCGCGGCGACCCAGCCTCTTTCGGAGCCGCCGGGCCGCCGCGCGCATCAGACCCCCGCCCCCGGCCCCGGCCGGTTGGGTACGGCGTAGGTGATGCCCCACGCGCCGAGCACGGCGAGCGCGATGGTGACGCCCTCCCCCGTGGTCACCACGTTGTCCTGCACGGCCGCCACCGCGGTGGCGGCACCAGCGGACAGCCCCGCAACGATCGCCTTGGCGATGCTGGAGATGCGCATGATCAGGTTCCCTTCGTCATGGCCGCACGCAGTTGCGCGACCTCGGCTCGCAGCGCCCTGACCTCGGTGAGCAGCGCGCCAGTGGTCTCGGCGGCGCGGCGGGCGTAGGCGTAGCCGCCGCCGAGCGCCGTGTTGATGGTGATCTGCTTGTCCGCCAGACCCTTGTCATCCGGCCACGCCTTGGGGACCCAATCCCCCAGCAGCACCCTGTCGTTGAGATCCATACCGGTTTCCTCCTGCTTCGGCGGTGAGGTGGTGGAGCCGGGGCTCCAGGACGCGGGGTGTGTCAGCCGCTCGGCGACGTCCGCGCGGAACTGCGCTGGCGTGAACTCGAACCGGCCCCTATCGCCGTAGCCCTCCACCGGGCCGCGCGGGTCGATCTTCCCCTCGATGGACGTCTCCTTGTGACAGCCCACCGAGGCCGCGGACCAGCCGTGATGACGGCACACAGCCGCATTGATCCGCACCCACGCGTCGTACTGCTCGCGCGGGTACACGTCCGTCCCATCCCCGCGGTTCTCGGTCTCAATGCCGTAGGCGACATCGTTCCCGTCGACCGTGCCGGACGCTGCGCTCGGCGCCGGATGACTCGACTCCTCGTTCAGGAACGAGTTGTAGGCGTTGACCGCCATCAGGCCCGCGTGGTTCGCGCGGCCCGCGCTGCACATCGTCGCCACCCCGGACCGGGCGAGGTAGACGTGAGCGAGCGGCGCGGGAAGGCCCGGGACACCGTCCCGCGCCACCACGTCCCGGGCGTCCCGGCCGCCGGTGTGATGGTTGACGAACATGTGCACCGGGCCGAAAGGCTTGCCGGTCTCGTCGTCCCGCTGCCGGGTACGCCAACCCGGGTACTCGGCGACGGTGACGCCCTCGGCGCGGAGGATGGTCAGCCACTGATCGTGGGTGAGGGGCGGGGCCATGGGGTTGTCCTTTCAGATGAGCCGGGCGTAACGGGGCGAGCAGCCGATAGCGCCACCGGCGCCGTACTTCCCGCCCGTCGTGGCGCCCGAGGTGCGCTGCACCTGCACCTGCGTCTTCAGCTGCGCGGCGGTCAGGTACGGGGTGAGGTCGAGAGTGAGAGCGGGGAATGTGAAGCTGAAGGTGGGCGGGACGCTGCCGCTCGCGACCACCGTCGAGTCGTTGAACACCACCTGCCAGGCGCCGCCCGTGTTCGTCGTGCCGACCACATCGCCGAGGAGAACAAGGCCGAGGGACAGCGTGGCCGTGCGCGGGCTGAGCACGGTCTCCCACACGGTGGTGAACGTGGTGTTGTCCTCGTACACGAGTCCGTGCAGGCTGGTCGGGAAGAACGGCAGTTCGGCCTGCTCCCGTCCCGCGCGCTGCATCGCGGCCACGGCATCGCGCAACTCGGCGATGTCCCGCAGCAGGTTCGGTGAGCGCTGGACCTTGGGCACGTCACACCCCCACGCACGTGAGTCGGACGCGCTCGGGCCCGTCCGACGCCGTGTTCTCAATGGCCACGATCCGCAGCACTGCCTCGCGGCCGGTCGGCGACTGCGGCTCGGGCTCGATCGTGAAGAGCGCCTCATCACCGACCGAGTACGAGCCGAACGCCGGATCCACGTCCGCGGCCACCTCGAAACTGGGCTGACCCTGCTCGCCGCGCGTGTTCAGTTCGGCGTTCGTCATGCCCTGGACCTGGGCCTCATCAACGATGCCGTCGAACGCGGCCACGCCCTCCAGCAGCGGCCACCCGGCATCGAGCATGGCCTGAGAGCGGGCCGTCTTCACGACGCGGGCCTCCCCGCTGCCGGCGCCCAACCCGCTCATCTCCGTCACGATGGACGTGCCGTCCTCGGGCCAGCTGTAGTCGATGATCGAGCCGGCTCCGCCACCCTTGCTGAACACCAGGCCGCTCTCGGCGACGGTCCGGCCGCGGCGCGGGAACCAGGTGCGGGCCTGCCGGAATCTGCGTGGCGGCACGTTGTTCGCGGCCGGGGTCCAGCCCACCTCAATTGCGAAATCGAACCCATCGTCTGAGGCGGAGAGATCAGCGATCGCCTTGTAGATCTCCGGCCGCTCGTATCCGAAGTAGGCCGCGGTGCGGGTGATGCCGTGCGGGGTGCCAGTCAGCGGGTTGAGGTCCACGCCGATGTCACCGCCGGACTGCATCGCGGCGTACTTCAGCAGCGACCACATGACGAACTTCTGGTCGGAGTAGAGCCGCTGCCCACCCGCGTCCACGTACGCCGAGTTGGTCAGCAGGCTCGTGTCCGTGGCCAGTGTCTTCTTGACGTAGCGGTGCTGGTAGTAGGACAGGAACTCGCTGGCTTGGATCTGCTTGCCGCCCGTTGCTCGGTCGCGGGTCCACACGATGCCGCCCCACACCAGCACCCCGTCACGGTCGACGTACACCGCGGTCCGGCCCGGCGCGCTTGCGGTCTCCGGGTCAAGCGGCAGCGTCTCGGCGGTGTACGGGATAGTGCCGCGCAAGGTGCCAATCGAGTTCAACTCGACGCTGTACGACACGTCGGCGAGTGGCAGCTCGGCGAGGAGCGTGTCCGTACGCAGGTCGCAGAACAGGTAGGTGTACGTGTGCTGCGGCTGCGGCGCGGCGCCCGGCGTGGTGGCGAGGAGCGCGAGCATGTCGGCCGTCATCACGCCACCCGGACCGCGCGAATCCACGAGTACTTCTTCAGCACCGTGGATGACCCGGACGTGGTGGCCTGCGCCCAGTCCACCGTCAAGTTCCCGGCTGTACCGCCTACTTCCAGCATCCCGGCCAACTGGAGTCCGTAGACGGTGGAGGTAGTCGGGATGCCATATGAGCGGTTGCCGCCGTTGATAGTGGTGGCCGTGAGTCGGGCGACGTCGGAGTCACTCGTCGCTGTGTTCGGGTTACCGATCAGGGACCAGAATCCGTCACTGCTCGCCGGCCCGTTGAGACCGCACTGAAAGTCCGGCACAGTGCTGGCCGAGGTGATGTAGAACACGCCCACCAGCTCATAGATCGCGCCCGCTGCCACCGGCAGAACGAGATGGGGATCCGACGCCACCGAGGTCGTGTTGGCCCGGGGCGTATCACCGGTCTTCCGCGCCCGCAGCGACGCGTCCAGCAGCGTGGCCGTGGTGCCGTCCGTCTTGCCGTACACCCACGTGTCCGTGTCCATCCGGTACCGCAGCTGGCCCGGGTGCGGGCGGGCCAAGTCGGCGCTGGAGGACACCGGCACGATTCCGCCCGAGCCCACAGTGAACTGGCGGACGTCGGTGATGTTCGCCGCGGACACGCTCGTCTGTGACGGGCCGAGCGCGATGTCTGCCAGGATCTGCGCGTTGGGCGGCAGCGTCCCGCGCACGGTCGCGCCCGCGCTCGCCGCGTACGGGCCCTGGATCACCTCCAGCCGCCACTCGTTGGCCGAGCCCGCATACTCGGCGTCGTACACCGAGGCGACGACGGTGTCCTTCCGGTACTGGCCGGCGCCGCCCGCTGGTTGCACGGTCAGTGTCACGTCGGCGTCGTTGGCGCAGACGTATGCGCCCTGCCCCCCGGTGTCGTGCTGGTCGATGTAGCAGATACCGCCCGACACGATGACGGTCATGTTCGGGGTGGCCGCCGGCCTGACTTTCAACTGCTGGTTCTGATAGCTGGGCTTGACGCCCTGCCGGATGCGGACCGGGAACGCCTCATCCACCAGGAATCCCGGGTAGCTGAGCAGCCCGGACAGGACGAGCCGGTCGTTCCTGGCCGGGTAGCTACCGGCCTGCATCCACGACGGGGGGTTGATCACAGCCACGGTGGATCTCCTCTCTCACAGGCTGGTATCGCGCCAAGTGACGGTCAGTAGGGACGTCTGTCCGGGGGCGCCCGGCAGCGCGCTCCCGCGGTAGGCCAACTCGTTGATGCCGGGCTGAAGGAGCGGCCACATCGAGCCCGCCCGCACCCACGTCCGGCGAGGGCTGGACCCCATCAGCAGCACCGCCCGGGACCGGGTATCGATCAGCAGGTACTCGCCGGCCTGGAGGGTGGCGTCGAGGGTCAGGATGGATCCGGTGGTGACCTGCTCCACCGACGGCTGCGCCACCGGCCCGTCAAGGCGCAACACCGGAAACGCTGCGCTGGCCCCGTCGTTGACGGCTGTGAGCCGGCCAGACGTGCCCGCGCTGCCGTACGACCGCGGGTAGGTGAGCGGGTACGTGCGGCCCGCCGACGGGCTATAGGCGGTCGTGCTCGCCGACTTCTCGTCCAGGCCGTACACGTACGGGTCGGCGCAGTACCACTCGATCGCGGCGTCACCGATCGACCACAGGTACTCGGCGTCGTACGGAATGCTGCGTTTGCGGACCTTCCCCCACACGAGCATGTCCTGATCGAGGAACTGCAACGGCGCCGGTTGGGCCTGCGGCTGTGTGGCCGCGCGCAGGGCGAGGCTCAAGTCCCGCAGCGCGTCCGGGCTGTCCGTGTGCATGCCCAGCTTCATCGTGATCGTGCGGGGCCCGGTCCAGTCCGGGCCGCTGTAGTCGCCGTGCTGCCCGGGGCGCTCCACATCCTGAGAGCGGATATCGGGCAGGTCGTCCAGGCCGTCCAGCGCGGTCACCGCGTACGGCGTGCCGGGGCCGAACGTGAGGCCCTGCCACTGCACGTTGCCGAGGCGCTGCTGTGCCACCGCTCATCCCCTCCCCACGAGGGCCTGCCACGACAGGGCGCGCAGGATCCCGTCCGGCGTGGCGTCGCCGCCGTACAGGTGGAAGTGGTTCGTCTGGTCACCGCCGCCGCCGGGGCCGCCGTACACCGCGGCGAGTTGGCCCCCGGTCGGTGTCGCGGACAGGGCCGCGCCCACACCGCCGGCCGCGTTCAGGGCGCGCGACGCTACATCGGTGACGGCGCCGACGACGCGGTGTGCGGTGGCGAGGACACCGCCGCGCAGCCCTTCCATGTCCATCACGCCGAGTTCGTGGAACGCGCGGCTCGGGCTGTGTGTCTTGTGCTTCTTCTTGACCGCCTTCAGCATTCGCTCGGCGATCGACTCCATGATCTGCTCGATGCGTTTCTGCTGAGATTTCAGTCCGTTGACCAGGCCCTGGGCCGCTTTGATGCCCGCTCCGTACAGGGCATCGCCCACCGTCTTGCCGGTGTCCGTCGCGCTCTTGTTCAGCTTCCCCTGAAGATCGTTGATCTTCTTCAGTTCTGCGGGCGTCGCCTTGGCGAGCGCCTCGGCCGTGGCTGCGCCACCCTCTACCCCCGCGTCCGCGATCTGCTGGAGCAGGTCCGAACGCAGGCCCATCTTTTTCAGCCGGGAAATATTCGCCTGGAATCGCTGCGTGGCTTTGAGGGACTGCTGCAGTTCAACCGTGATGGCCTTCACCGAGTTGACATCGGAGTGCCCGGTGGTGATGTTCGCCTCACGGAGGATCCCGGCGCGGATATCGGAAGCGGCTTTGTTGCGGGCTTTGGTCAGATCGGAAAGCCGCTTTTCGGCCGCGGCGAGTTTCTTAACCACCTTGTCCCGGGAGGTGACAAGCCGCTCCAGTTCCCGAGTGGAGTGGGCGAGCGTCTTCCCGATACCGCTCCGAACATTTGCGGGTAGAGCCTTGGTGATTGAGGCCAGCTTCGCCCGCAGTTGAGCAGTGGTGCCGTCGATTCCCCTGATGAAACCGAGGATGAGCAGACGACCGGCCGGGGTGAGGATCTTGGCGTCCTTCTGCTTCGGACCCTTCCAGTTCGGAAGGCTATTGGTCAGCGCGCCAAGGACTCCCTGCACGCTGGGAATCGCGGAGCGGATACCGTCAATGAACCCCTGGACCAGGCTAACGCCAGCGTTGACCAGTACGCCGCGCATGCTGCCCACTGCGCTAGCGGCACGCGACGGGAGACTCCGCACGGTGGAGACTGCCTGATCGATCATGTCCTGAATCGTGCGTACGGTCCAGTTCTTGGCGTCACCGATGCCTGAGATCATGACAGACACGAACTGCGCCACATATCCGGAGATACGCGACGGGAGACTCCGGAACGCGTTGACGTGAAAGTCAATCATCTTCTGAATAAGGACCCGGGAGGTCTCACTCGCCGATGCGAAATCACCTCGCAGGAGATCAGCGACAACCGAAATAGCCGGAGCGACTACCTTAACCAGGAAATCCGCCAGGCCCTTAAAAGCGGGCGTCAGAAGCTTCGTTAGCCCCTCGGCCACAATCGCGACGATCGGCGAGAGAGCGGCGATCAGATCGCTCACGGCTTGCAGCAGCGGGACCAGCGCGGGCAGCAGCGCCGCAATCAGTTGGCCGATCAGATCGAGCAGCGGTAGCGCAGCGATGATCACTTGTCCGACGACCCCGGCCAGTTCCACCAGCACCGGGCCGAGCTGCTCAAGGATCGGCTGCAATGCCTCGCCGAGCGCGATGATCAGTTCCTGCACCGGCGGGCCGAGTTCGGCGAGGACGGGAGCGATCAGCCCGAGGGCCTCACCGAGCAACGGCGCCGCCGTCGTCGCGAGCGTCGACATGGTCTCGAACAGGGCCTGTAGCCCCTCCTGCACCTCGGGTGTCGCGAACGCTTCCGCAAGGGCCCCGGTGATCTGTTGGAGGGTGCCGATCAGTCCGCCGCCGGACGTCTGCGCCGCCGAGAACACGGACCCCACGATCGAGAACACGTTGCCGGCGACGTCCGCGAGTTGGCCGAGGAGATCGATCGCGTCCTCGATCGCGTCTTCCATCGCGCCGGATTCGAACGCCTTGCCCAGCCGGTCACCGATCTTCTTCGCGAGGCCGTCCGCGCCCTTGGTCAGCCGCTCGAAGCTGGGGCCGGCCGCGGCGCCGATCTGGCCGAGCGCCGTGACGACCACCTTCGGAATGCCTGCGAGGTTGTGCAGACCCTTACTCGCTGAGCCCAACGCCCGCCCCAACGTGCCGGAGTCCGCGAGATCCTTGCCGGCCTCCAGGGCGCCCTTGGCCATCTCGTTGAGCGCGCCGCCCGCCGACTTGAGGTTCGTCCGCAGGACCGGCAGGACGCTCGTCCCGGTGCGCTTCAGCTGATCGCCCAGCCCCTTGAACACCTCGTCCTGCACGTCCTGCTGTAGCTGATGCAGCGCGGGCGCCGCGTCGTGGACGGCGGCCGCGAACTTCCTCGCTTCCGGGCTGAGCTTCTTCAGCGCCTCGGCGTAGTCCTCCGCCTTGGACGGATCGAGCGCGGCCGACAGGGCGTCGTCCATACCGACGGCCGCCAGCTTCACCGCGCCCGAGGCCAGCTGCACCGCGGCCATGCCGGTGACCGCGACACCGGCCGCAGGGGCGACGTTCGCCAGCGTGGTGACGACGCTCGCGGCGGCCGGCACGATCGCGCCGAGCCCGGCCGCCGTACGGCCCAGGGACGCGCCGAGCCCGCCGAGGCTGCCAAGCGCGCCGCCAAGCCTGCCCAGCAGACCGTGAACGCGGCCGAGGCGGTCCTCGTCCACGTTGACGTTGATGTCCACGTCCGTGCCGTCCACGCGGCGCGCGGCGGCGAGGAGACTGTCCAGCTGCGCCGCAGCTTGCCGGGTCGTGGCCCGTACGTTGATGTCCGGGTGCTGGTCGGACAGGCGCTGGATGTGCGGCTGGAGTTCGTTGACCCGGCGCAGCGCCTCCTCGATGGAGATGTCCACGCCGATGCGCTGGTTGGACAGCTCGGCCATCTCGCGGCGCACCCGAGCCAAGTCCCGGTCCAGGTCGCTGCTGTTGCCGTCGATCTGAATTGCGGGCAGGCGCGACGTGAGGTCGCGTAGCTCACGCTGGATGCCTGCGCCGAGCGCAGCGCCCATGCTGGAGCCCTGCCGGCTCGCGTCCGCGATGGCGCCGCTGATGCCGTCGAGGTTGACCGCCAACCGGCTGACGAGGTTCGGCAGGTCGATGTCGTCGGCCACGGGTCACCTCCTCACGCTCGGGTCATGCGGGCCATCTCCAGCAGGCCGGGGCCGGACTGGGTGGACTGGGGACGGGTGCCGCCGGTCTGGTGGGCGGCTTGGTGTTCGTCGGCCAGCGCGAGTAGCTGGCCGAGCGTCATGTCCCAGAAGTCACCGGGCGGAATCTGGAGGGCACCGACGGCGAGGTAGTAGAGCTGAGACCAGGGGATACCGTCTCCACCGCCGCCCCCTCCGGGGCGTCGTCGTTTCCCCCCAGGCCCTCCAGCGCCTTCGAGAACGCGCTGTTGAAAGCGCCGACATAGTCGTGCAGCTTGGACGGCAGCAGCAGGTCCGCGAGGTCCGCGCCGTCCGTGCGGCGCCGGAAGGTGACGTCACCGGTGATGCGGCGCTCGCCCTTGGCGTCCTGGTGCTCGCGGTAGTGCGGCTCGAATCCGCCGGGCCCGAGGCACCCGGAGCCCACAAGCTGGATGATCGGGCCGAACGCGGCCCCGTGGCCGGTGGTGTCGATGGCGCCCTGTACGGCGTTGATCGAGCCGTAGCGCTGCTCGAGGAGCGCGATGGCCCTCATGGAGTAGCGGAGGGTGATCTCAGTGCCGTCGGACAGCGGGATGGTGCCGCCGTCGCCGAGCAGGTCCATTCCTGCGGTCATGGTGGTGTGTCCCTCGGTGAGTGCCGGGTTTCGGCCTGCGGATGGGGCGGGGCCGGGCCGGGCGCGATGAGCGAGGACGCGCCCGACCCGGGGTCAGGAAGCGGGGATGGGGGTGCGGGTCTCGTTCAGGACGACGCTGATCCAGTCGCCGGACGACTGGAGCGGGTCCGCGTCCGCGGTGAAGGACGCGATGCGGTAGTCCTCTTCGGCGAACCCGAGGTCGGGGAACGCGCTGAGGGTGAGCTTGTGGAGGATCACGTGCGCGTCACCGCCGACGATGTCCGTACCTCCCGGCGGAGTGATGCCCTCCAGCTTGAACGGCGGCAGGTTCGCGTCGTCGCTGTTGAGGTCCCACCGGGTGACCTGACTCGGTGTGGTGCCCGAGTCGGTGACCGCGCCACCGATGATCGCAGCGAGGACGTCCAGCGACATCTTGGCGTGCGACACGCTGACCTGAATGTTCGTGATCGTGGAGTTCGACGCCAACTTGATGTTGTCGCCGCGCAGGGCCTTGACCTCCACGTCGCCGCTGACCTCGAAGGTCTTGATGCCGGGCACGTCGATGGGGGTGCTGTACGTCGGGGATCCGCCGAACGGGTCGGCAGTCAGAACGCTGATCTTGGCGTCCTGAATTCCGTACATGCGGGTGAAGCGCTGGAGCGGCATGACGTGTGTGTCCTTCCTGGTGCCGGGGTTCGGCTCATCCCTCGGGCGGAGTGTCCGGGGCGGGGTCGGGATCGGGGACGGTGCCGAGCACCGAGCCGGGCAGCAGCGCGGCAAGCGCCTCATCGGGGGTGCCGGCGTCCTGCCGGTAGACGGTGGAGTCGACCACCCACCACGACGTGCCGGGACGGCCCTCGACGGGGTAGACGGTGGCGGCGCCGTCGGTCAGGCCCGAGTCGGGCGGGACGGTCAGGCACGGAGCACCGGGGACCGGCGGCCAGCAGCGGCCGAGGTAGCTGACCACGTCGTCGTGCGCGAGCGGGGTGTAGACGGGAGGGTTCACGTCGGGGTCACCTCTTGGGTGAGCAGGGCGCGGCGCACGGTCACGGTGATGGAGTGGCGCACTCGGTTGTCGGTGATGGGGATGCGGTCGATGTCCTGCACGCGGACAGCGGTCACGTGGGCCGGGTGCGCGGGGAGGGTGCAGCCGTGCAGTGCGGCGGCGATGGCCTCGGCCAGCCCGTACCGCTCGGTGACTCGCGTGCTGCGGGCGCCGGTCTTCACCCGGGCCAGCTGCACGAGGTCGACTGTGAGGGTCTCGGTGATCTGCGGGTCCTCGCCCGCGTCCCCGGCCGCGCGCAGGTCGACGGCCGCGGGCATGCCCTCCTGCACGACGATGTACGGCTCGGCCTGCCCCTCGCGCGGGCCGTCACGGAACACCGGTACCCCGAACGCGAGGGACTCCAGCCGGGCCTTGATCGCACCCGCAGTGCTCGCAGCCATCAGCGCCGCCCGATCTGCGAGGCGTGCGCCCGCCAAAAGATCTCGGTCATGGCGATGGCCGGCCGCAGGAACGGCCGCGCAGCGGTGCCGGGATGGTTCACCTTGGCGACCGGGTGCGCGGCGCCCGGCCAGTACAGGGCCTGCTTGTACTTAGGCTTGATGACGTGCGGGGCGGTGCCGTACTCCACGGCCGCCGCATAGTTCACGTTCGTACCGATGACGTAGCCGAGGGACCGGCCGCCACCCTCGGCGCGCGACACGATCGAGGACCGCAGCCGGCCAGTATCGACCGGGGCCCGGCGGCGCGCCTCGTTCTGCACGTCGATCCGGGTCCGTTCCACAGCGCGGGCGACGTCGTCCGACATGCGGCCGAACCACCGGCGGAGACCGCGCTCGTACGCGCGGGTGTTGATCGTGGTCCGGGCCTCGGCCCGCATCCCCACAGAGACGCTGCGGCGTACACGCACCATCAGACTCCCCCGATCAGCGACGGGCCGCGGTTCAGGTAACCCGCCAACAGGGCGTCGACCTGCGTCGATCCGGTCGACGCCGACGGAGAGACATGCGTCTCCGGCGACGCCCCCTCGGTGTCCTCGATGGCTACGTTGTTGCCCTCGTCGTCCACCGTGAGCGTCGGATCCTGCGCGACGTCTGCGTCCGAGGGCTGAGCCTGCGCCTGGAGATGAGCGGCCAGCAGCGCGCACGCCTGCTGCACCAGCAGCGGCGCCGACGCGTACCCGAAGACGCCGACCACCTTGACCTGCTCGGCACCCCACCGCTCCCACAGCCCGAGCCATCCCCCGTTGTACGACTCGGCCCCTACCACCAAGTCGTCGTATCCACCCCATGCGAGGTGCACGGCGTCGACCTGTCCGAGCACGTCAGACGAGGTGACACGCCAGGCAGACGACGGGATCGACGGGCCGTCGTCTGCCTGGAGCACGGGCATGACCGCGGTGATTTGGCGAACGCGGCGCGGAAGGATGACCAGTCCATCCGCGCCGACGTCCGCCACCACCACCAGGTCAGTTGGCTCAAATACCTGTTGGGTGTACGCGTCGATCCGCTCCCGGGCAGCAGCGATCCACGCGGCTACCTCGGCGTCCGTGCCGGTGCAGCCCGCGTCTCGCGCGGCATCGAGGGAGCAGTACGCCATGGGTCAGCCCTGCTCGCCCTCGGCGGTCTCGGACTGTTCGGCGTCGTCCAGCTCGCGACGCACGCCCTCGGTGATCGTGGCGCCCTTGGCCACGATCTGCCGGGCGTAGCCACCGGGGTGCTTGTGGACGACCGGGCCGGTGGGCTCGCCGGTGCCGGCCGCGTCGAGCGCGCGGAAAGCGTCGGACGGCGCGGTCTGGCCGACCTGCCATCCTTCGCCCGCGGCGTACTCCTGCGTGCGGATGGTGGCGGCCGGCTGCTCGGGGGTCTCGTCGGGGGTCTTGCTGCCACGCGTGGCCATGAGATGGCTCCTCAGACTGAGAGGGGTGTCAGGGGTGGGGTGGGCGCGGCCGGGAACGGGGTCGGCCGCGCCCTGACTGGGGGTTACGGCGCGGCAGCGAACGTGATCTTCACGAACGCGGCCGGGGTGTGCACGGCCACATTCGCGCGGCGCTCGGCCAAGATCACCAAGGTGTTCGCGGTGAAGTAGTCCGCGTGCGAGTCGGTCATGAGGATCGTGATCCCCTGCCGCTCCCACAGGGTGGCGCCGGTCCGGAACCCGCCGAGGAGCGCCGTCCCCGCAGTCATGGCGACGGTGGTGACGACGACCAAACCCCACAGCCGCATCGGCGCGCCCGGGTCGGTCACGTTCGCGATCACGCGGAACTGGCCGTTGGCGTCCTCGTCCAGCTCGATGTCCTGCCAGTCCATCGGGTTCATGACCACGGCGGTCGGCGGGTACAGCGCGAGTTCGCCCTGCGTCTTCGCCTTTCGCACGGTGATCAGCTTGGGGTCCGTCGAGCCGCTGCCCGGCTGGTACGTGCCGATGCCGGGCGTGGTAAGGATGCCCTGCATTTCGGTGCTGCCGTTGCCGGTGAGGATCTCCCGGTCGAGCTTGTACTCCAGCCCGTACGTCAGCCGCCCGTTGATGTAGCCCATCAGCTGGGCGTTGTCGTCCGCAGCCTGCCTCGTGATCGGCACCCAGTGAGCCACAGTCTTCAGCGTGGTCGTGATCAGGTCGAACGAGAACGGCCCCGACTTGGGCTTGTCCCCGCCCTCGGCCACCACCGCAGCCTTGTTCCACGTGGACTGGGGACCAGAAGTGTCCCGCATGTACTCCAGCGTGGTGCCGTCCGACGTCTGCCGGTCCAGCAGATTCGCCACCAGCAGCGGCAGGTCCGGGGTCTGCGGGATGACCCCCGGAACCCGGGTGTTCTGCTGCGGCTGCGTGCCGGTCGTGACAGTGCCGGCGGGGGCGGCACGGTACTCCACCGCGAACTTTCCCTGCTTGCCGTTCGCGCGGAATGCCTCCAGCGCCTTGGAGCGGACGAACGCCTCGGCCGCCGACACCGGGTCGGGGTTGCCACGGTCGTCCGGCTGCATGCCGGGCTGCACGCGGGTGTCCGGGTCCGGGTCGCCGGCCGGCAGCTGCGCGGCCTTGAGCGCGCGGAGCCGGGCGTCGCGCTGGTTGGCCTGCTCGATCTGCGCGGTGATCTGGTCGGCGCGCTGGAGCAGCTCGGCTACGTCGCCGTCGTAGTTGGGGTCCTGGAGCAGCCGCACCAGTTCGTCGCGCTGCTCCGTGAGGGTCGGTGCCGTGGGCATCGGTTCCTCCTCGGTCCGTGGACGGCTCACAGCCGCCCATGCGTGATGGGTTGCTGCGTCCGTCTGTCACGGCCGGTGGATCGCGCCCGGCGTGCACTGGGCTTTCACGTCCGGTCAGTGCGGCCCGGATGGGTGGAGGGTAGATCGACTGACCGCGCGCGCGTGGGTGGGGTCTGCAATCCGCGCGCGCAACGGGCGTCTACCGGCGTCGTCGGCCGCGGAAGCCGCGCCCACTGTGATGCTGCGGCAGCGTCCGGTACGGCTGCGATGCCTGATTGCGGTGCGCCCACTTCCGGGCGAACGGCAGCTTCCGCGCGAACGCCATCCGCCACTGTGCCTTGGACACGAACCGGCGGGCCATCTCACGCACCTCCCACCGTGGTCAGCCGCAGCAGCGCCGCCCGCCGCTGCCGCTCCTGCATCTGCCGCTGCTGCTCCTGCTCGTGTGCGAGCGCCGTGTCCCGGCCGTGCTCGCGGTCGTACTCCGCCAGTCGCTCGGCGAGCGTGGGTTCCCCCGTCTCGGTGTAGAGCGCGCCGAGCGCCGATCGCACCGTCTTCAGCTTGGAGCCGGGCACAGCCGCCATGCGTGCGGTGATCTGAGAGACCTCCACCAGCCGTGCCGATCGGATGTTGTTCAGCACGTCGTCTCGGTCCTCGTCCGCCATCTCCGCCAACTTCTTCCAGTCCGGCAGGTCGGTTCGGACGAATCCAACGGAGAGTTCCCGGGCGGACCCTGATCGGGCCATCACGCGGGCGTCACGGCCGCGGGCGGTGTCGTCGTACCGGCCGCCGATGTGAAGAAGGTTGCTCTGTTCGTCGGCCCGGAAGGTGCCGATGGGGTCGTACGGGCTGTGCATCCACAGGTAGGCGTACGAACCCTTGTCGATGCCGCGCCGGAATACGCCCGGGTGGAAGGTGGTGCCATAGCTGTCCTTCTTCCCGTACTGGCAGGCAACGCCCTCGAACGTGCCATCGTCGTCCTCGCCTACGCGGAACTCTGCCGTGTCGAATACGCGGAACTCGATCTCGGTCACTGGTCCTCCTTGGCCTGCTTCAGCGCGTGCTCGGCGTAGACCTCGGCCACGCCGTTCATGACGTCTCGGTGGCTGCTGCTCAGCTTGGGCGCGTACCGGTACACCGCCCGGTTCTGCCGGTCGCGGCCGTCGTACTCGTAGACCACCTGACCGCCCCCGAACGTCATGAGCTTGGGCAGTTCGCCGTCGACGTCCGGCCGTACGACGATGTCCCGCTTCCCGTCGAACGGCCCTCGGCGCACCTCGGCGAACGGGACGCCCGGCGGGCAGTAGGCGCCCTGGTACTGGGCGTGCCCGGCGGGCTGGAGGATGGCGCGGACCTCGCCGCGCAGCAGGGTCGTCATGGTCAGGACTCCTCACGCTCGGGCCAGTGCCAGGAACCACCCGGCGGCATCCCCGCGCCGTCCGGCTCGTAGTGCGCACAGCTCTGGTTGAAGAACAGGCCCTCGGGGTTCAGCACGGCGAGCGATACCCCGCGGCCCTCGGTGCCGGGGTGGACTTCCGTAACGATCGCCGCCCGGCACTGCGAGGTGTACTCGCCGCTGGGGGTGCCGTAGCTGACGTAGTGGACGATGCGGCCCACGGTGGGTTTGGGCATGGTCAGGACTCCTCGAACTCGAAGGTGAGTGCGCACCGACACTGAATGGACTGGGCGGCCGGGGCGGTAGGGTCCGCCGGCCACCTGCTCTTGGTGAGGGTGAAGCGTTTGTTCATCGGGACGGCGCGGCCGTTCTCCTGCCGGTGCGTCTCGCGGGTCCGCTGGTCGGCCGTGGCAAGCCACGTCTTGCGGGTGGCCCCGGCGTCCAGGGCGGCGAGCCACGCCGAGGCGTTGTAGCCGCCCACGGTCTCGGTGCGGGCGATCATCGTGGCCCGGTAGTCGCTGAGGTTGGTGAACACCTGTTGGATGCGGGCGCGCAGCTCGGGCACGCTCTCTCCCTCGGCGACGCCGTGCGCGAGGATCTGCGAGCGGAGCACCTGCTCGGTGGTGGCCGTGACCTGCCCGGCCAGTTCCTCGATCCGGTCAGCGAGCGCGCGGGCTACGTCCGGCTCGTCCAGATCGAACGTGCCGGTGATCGACGTGCCGCCGCGCTTCCACGCCCGCTCGATGAACGGCCGCAGCAGCGCCCCGGTGCGGCGCCTCCAGTACCGCGGATCGAACACGTCCCGCACCCGGATGCGCTCCTCCCACCCGTCCGGACCGGTGGCCACATCCATGTCGGTGAGGCGGGCGGCCTGCACCTGCTCGGGGTCGGGTGGGGCAAGGGTGAGCGTCTGCTCTCGGGCGAGGGCGCACGCCTGCGCGCGGGTCTCCTCCAGCCACGCCGCGGACCGCTCGGGCTTCTTCATCAGCCGGTCAAAGTCCCGGAGGACGCGCTCGCGCTGCTCCCGGGCGAGGGCCTGCACGGCGCGCCGCCCAACACCCTCCAGCTCCTCGTACGCGTCGTTGATGTCGGCGAGCGACGGTGACGACGGGGTGTCGTCCGCGCGGGTCAGCTCGGGGCGTCGGGGCGTCGGACGGCCGTCGACCTGCGGCGGTGCGACGCCGAGGAGTCGGGCGAGCGCCGACTCTACGGCCCGTTCCACCATGGCGCCGACGTCCGGCGACGACGGCAGCAGACGGGAGAAATCGGCGTCCCACGAGCGAGCCTCGTCCGTGCCGGCCTGCCCCTGCACGGGGGCGAACTGGCTCCGGTACGGGGTGAGGGTGTGGGCCCCGATCCCGTCCGGCAGCGGGTCGTACCCCAGTTCGGCGCGCGCCTCGTCAATGGTCAGCGTGTCCGAGTACACCGACGCCCGGGTGCGGTTGGCCACCGAGTCTTGCGAGTCCTGAAGCGCGTCCACCCCGGACAGATCGAACTGCGCTTCTTCGGCATCCGAGGGCAGCAGCCGCAGGTCAATCTCGCTGGCGATCATCTCCAGCTTCGGCTTGATCGTGTCCGACCACAGCGTGGCCTTGGCCGCGCTCCGGTTCTCGTACGTGGTCCCACCGAGGAGGTAGTCCCGGGGCACGCCGAACGCGAGCATCACCTCCTCAGCGTTCGCGACGCGGGACTCCAGATACTCCATCTCCTCGGCCGTGAACGTCAGCCGCTCGTACCCGATGCCCTTCCCGCCGGCCTGCCCGCCGCCCGGTGTCGACCGCACCAGCAGCGTCTTGCCGGCAGCCTCGGGGCCCTGCATCGAGGAGCGCCACGCGGCCTTGGTGGCGGTGAACTCGGCCTCGCCCATGTCGCCGAGGTAGACGATGCCGCTCGGTCGGGCACCGTTGGCGTACGAGGAGCGCTGCCACTCTCGGGCGAACGCGTCCATGTCGACGGCGTGCCGCGCAGCCTTCCACGGGGCCAGGCAGCCGAGCGGGTCGAACGGGTGCGGGTAGCGCAGCCAGAGCATCTCCTCGGGCAGGACCGGCACCTGCACGCCGTCCGCCCGCCGGATGATGAAACCGACGAGGTTGGCGATGGTGGGCTGCTGCGCGAGCGGCTTGTCTACCACCACGTCGACCGCGTCATACACGAGGTGCGCGGCGGCCACGGGACCGAGCCCGGTCTCACCACGGCCCAGGTGCACGAAGCTTTGGCCGGCAAGCTCGGCCTGCATGAGCGCGAGGTACTTGAACGCGCGCGCCGACATGTTGTCGTTGGGCCGCTTGTTGAAAAGACGCGCCACGTCGTGGCCGTCGATGAACGAGCCATCGGGCCGGGCCACCTGGAGCGGCACCGATGATCCGTTACTGGCGATGGCGTCCACGCACCGGTACGCCACGGCGCTGTTCGAGAAACCGCGGGCCTCGGCGTCCAGGGCGAGCGTGAGGGATTGTTGTCCGCCGATGCTGGCCACGGTGACGGGCGCACGGTCGCGGAGCGCGGCGAGGTCCACGGCCCGCCGGCCGGCCGCCCTCCCGAGGGCCCTGTTCCTGTACTGGCTCACGTCGTCGTTCCTCCTAGGCGACCGCGGCGAGGTTGCCCGCGGGGGCGAGCATGAGATCTGTGAGGGCCCACACGTAGGCGTCGAGCCGGTCCGGGCTGGAGTCGCCGGGCACCCACGTGACGAGTTGCTCCTCCAGCTCGGGCAGGCTGCCGACGATGTGCGCGCTGCCCTGGTCGGTGAGCGCGGCCACTGGCTCAGCGCGGGTCTGCTTCCCCCGCGAGGCGGTGACTGTGCGGTAGTTCACGGTGGGGTCGACCTGCCTCACGACCGCACCGATCCACTCACCGCCGTTGTTGACCTCGGCCACGATCGCGTCGGCCCGGTGCTCGTGGTACGCCTTAATCGCCTTACGGGCAGCCTCCACCGGCGGCATGCGGCCGGACAGATCATCGAGGGCGTACCCGTGCTGCCGGGCGAACCCGTTGCGGTCCGGGATGTACGCGGCACCGCGCCCGGCGACGATGATCCCCATTTCGTCGGCGTCGTCGGTGGACGTCGCCGCAGGGTCCATCGCAACGACGACGCTGGCCAACGGGGGTGCGGCACCGACGCGGGCGGTGTCGAGTCCGTCCCGGGACCACAGCGCGCCCTCGATGTCCTCCAGGAGGATGCCGTCGAGTTCCTGGGCCTCGGTGCGGGTGCCGGCGTACTTGGCGATCAGCTTGTCCCGCTGCTCCTGCGGCAGGTGGACCGCGTCCCGGGTGCGGCCCTGCGTCCGGATGACGTCCGGCCGGCGGGTGAGGGCGATCAGCTCGGTGCGTGGCTTGGGTGTGGTCGACGCGATGTAGTGGGGGTTGGGTCCGATGCGCAGGCCCATCTCGCTGTGGGTGATGGCCTCGCCGAGGCGGCGCTGTGCGGCTACCTCCTCCATCCACACCAAGCAGCGGTTACCACCGGCGCGCAGACGCTCCACGTCGTCGGGGGTGTGCGCGCCGAACAGCTTGGCCTCGGCCCCGTTCGGCCAGCGCGCGAAAGTTCCGCCCGCCGTGGTGCGCAGGACCACCCGCGGGTCGTGGGCACGCAGGCCCGAGGGCCCGTTCACGCAGGCCTCCACGGCGTCGCCCTGGGTGGGGGCGATGATGGCCATGCGGTGACCGCCGCGCAGCCGCGGGTCGCACGGCGGCCCATTGACGTGGGCGACCATGTACCGGGCGCACCCGTCCGTCTTGCCGGTGCCTCGGCCGCCGAGCTGGAGCCACCAGCCAAGGGTCTCGATGTGGTCGGGCGGGACCTGCCACGGGTACGGCGTCCAGCGGTCCCAGCGGCGCTGCCACAGCCGGGCGCGGAGTTCTGTCTCCAGGATCTCCAGCTCTTCCGGGCTGAGTCCCTGGAGCCGGGCGGGCAGGTCGTCCAGGCTGAGGGTCACGGCGCCTCCAGCGCGGCGATCTCCTCGGCGAGCGCCATGACGCGGGCGGTCATCTCGTCCGTGACGGTGGCGTTCACGCGCACCGGGGCGTACAGGCCGAGCAACTTGGCTTGGTGGTCGAGGAGCCGGACGAGGGCCTCGTTCGAGCGGACGTCACCCTTCACCACGCCACGCATGAGTCCGTCGATGGCGACGCTGATGACGGCCAGTTGTTCGCCGAGGTACTGCCGGTGCGCCTCGGCGGCCTCGGCGGCGAGCCGCTCCACGCCGCGCTTCCAGGCCTTGTGCGCGTTCTTCACGTCGCAGCCGAGGCGCTCGGCGATCTGCCGGAACTCCAGCCGGTCACGGGTGCGCAGGAGCACGGCCTCGTGTTCGCGCACGAGGCCGATGTCCCGGTTCTGCGCCGTCGGCACCCGCCACCTCCCTGCTCTGGAAGGTACGGATTTCGGGCGCGGCAGGATCTTGGGGTCTGCAATCCGCGGGGTACGACGACGCCCCGACGACGCTGGTCGACGGGGCGTTGGGGCTGTGCGGTGGCTCAGGCTGCGTCGTAGAAGGCGTCCATCTGTACGTTCAGCTCGGCGAGGTCCGGGTGTTCGGCGACGTCGCGCGCGATGCCTGCGTTGAAGGTGCTGGCGAAGTCACGCATGGCCTTCGTGGTCATCACCAAGGCGGCGACCATGTCCTGCTGGGCGGCGGCCACGCGGAGCCGTCCGGCGGCGATCCGGTGCAGTCTCGCCCGGAGTTCGTGTGGGTCGATGCTGTCGCTCATGGGTCTCAGTCTCTCGCGGATCGGGCTCGTCGTCAGCAGGCGTCGTACTTCCAGGCGTCGCCCTCCAGCTTCCACACCTGCGCCTGCTGCGCCAGCGCCGGAAGGCCCTTCACGCCGTACGACACCCGGGCCAGCGTCCCGGACACCTCGGCCTGCACGTCGGTCGCCGGGTGGTCGGCGCCGTACATGTCCTTCGCCTGCTTCAGCTCGGCCGCGTACGACGCCCGGTCGACGGCCTTCGCACAGCGCGCGGACAGCATGCCGTACGCGGTGTCGGTGTCGGCCGCGAAGTAGGCGGCGGTGTAGGTGCCGACGGCGGCCTTCACGTCGTCGGCCTCGTGGGCGGCCGGCACGCTGACGGTGGGCTCGGCGACGGGTGTCCCGCTGTCGCTGGCGGCCGGGCTGTCGTCGTCGCTGGACGAGCAGGCGGTGAGCGCGAGGAGCGCGGCGGCGGTGAGCGTGATGGTGGTGGCGCGGGTGCGCATGTGTCCCCCCATGGGCGGTGTGGCTGGAGGGGCATGGTGCCATGGCGGGCATGGGTCGGGCCCCGCCTACGGGGGATTTCAGCGGGGCCCGGGTCTCAGTGTGGCAGTGGGGTGTGACAGCCGCCCTACTTCTTCTTCGGCTTGCCGGGGACCGGCTTGGGCTGCGTCTTGACCCAGCCGCCGCGGGACTCCGAGTAGTCCGTCTCGTGCCCCTTCAGTCGGGGGTCGTCGGCGGGGATGGGGCGCTTGAATCCGAGTGCCATGATGGCGTTCCTGTCTCGTGGTTGGGATGGGACCGGGGCGGCCGGATCGCCTGGCAGCAGTCGGCCGCCCCGGGGTCTTAGGCGTGCGTTTCGTCGCCGGTCGGCTGAACGTGCACGTGGGTGCGGACCGGGTTGGTCGCATCGGGGGTGAGGTAGATCACCATCCCCTCTCGGTGTACGAGAGTGGTCTGACCTCCCTCTTTGTCGTGAGGGGAGGGGAGACCGGTGGGGGAGGGGAGGGGTTGGTACGTACCTTTACGGCGGCGGGCGGACCACCACACGGCAGCCACGCCGGCCAGCCAGACCGCGAGGATCCCGCCCTCGGCCGACACGGCGAACACGGCCGCGAACCCGGCGCCGCCGAGGACGAGCAGGGCACACCCGCCCGCGAGCGGGCTGCGCTCCTCGGGGGCCACGCCGCGCGTCGGCCGGTCCTCGTGCTCTGCCATCACAACGCCCCGTAGACGCCGCCGCCGAGCCAGTTGACGGCCTGCGCGAGCGGGGCCGCGGCGAACCCGGCAACACCCGCCGAGGTGCCGAGGCAGAGCCCGCACCACATGCCGCGCTTGAGGTCGCTGCCGTACCGGGGCTTCTTCACCAGCACAGCCATAACCGCCGTGAGGATGAGCACGATGGCGCCGCCGGTCTGCGTGAGCGGCAGGTAGGTGACGGCGCCCGCGCGCTGGCCGGACTGCCCGCCGACGCCCCAGACGAGGGCGACGTCCCCGAGCCAGTTCGAGATCCACCGGGCGGTGTCGGCGGCCCAGCCGATGAGCCCGCCGACGCCCAGGGTCGTGAGCGCGCCGTAGGTCCAGCCGAACAGGAACGGGAGCAGTGCCGCGGCGTGCCCGACGGGATCGGAGCGCAGCGCCTTGAGCCCGGGGTACCAAGCGGCGAGGTGGTAGGCGAGGACGAGGAGTCCGACGGTGACACCGCCGAAAGTCACGTACGTCATGGGAAGGGTCCTTCAGCGGAGGACGGCGACGCCGAGCGCCGCGAGGGTCAGGATGAGCGCGCACGTCCCGGTGATGGGCGGGACGGTGCGCAGGTCGACCAGGGCGAGGCCGAGGACGGCGGCGCAGGCCGCGAGCGGGAAGAGCAGGGCGAGCAGCACGGCTCAGCCCGCGCGGCGGAGCGGCGACGGCCGGGTGGGCAGCTTGGCCAGCTTCGGCTCGTGGCGCTCGACCTCGGCGCGGAGCACGCCGCGCAGGGTGGAGCCACCCGGGACGGCGAGGCCCGCGCCCTCAATGGCGGTGCGCATCTCGGTGGTGGTGGGCCGGTAGCCGTCCTCGTACAGGGCGCGGATCACGGCGCAACGCCGGTCGCTGTACTCGATGGCCGGCGGCTGCGGCGGCTGCTCCTCGGCCGGGGGCTCGATCGCCTGCGGCTCGGGGGCGGGCGGGACGGCCGGGGCCTGCTCGGGCCTCGGCGGCACGACCGGGCCGGTCGACTCCTCGGCGCGCTCCACCGTCACCGTGACCGGGGCAGGCTCGGCGGCCGGGCGGCGGGCGAACCAGACGTGCAGCTGACGCATGAGCGCGCCGAACGCGAGCAGGGCAGCGACCGGCGGGACCGCGGCGACGGTGTACTCCAGCGGCCGGGCGTGCGCGCCGACACCGGCCACGTTCAGCGTGATCGAGCCGAGCGCGCCCACCGCGGTGAGTGCGATGGCCCAAGGGTCGACCTCGCGCAGGTACGAGGCGCGCAGGATCAGCAGCTCACCTGCGAGGTAGAACAGGTCCAGCACGGCCGGCCACGCCCACGCGCGGGCCGCGTCTACGCCGAGCCCGTTGCCGGCGGCGACGTCGTGCAGGTGGTGATACGACAGCCAGAACGCCACGCCGGTGATGGCGGTGATGAGTACGGCGGCGCCGATGGCGAGGCCGAGCCCGGCGGCGGCGGTGGTGCGCGGGGTCTGCTCCTCGGCCTTCACTGCTGCCGTCCGACCTGCTTGGCAGTGTCGAGGATGCGGCCGGCGGCGGCGCGGGCCCGGTCCTCGGTGGCGGTGTCGCCGCGGCGGGCGGCTGCGTCCGCGGTGTCCATGAGGGAGTGCGCGGCGCGCTGGAGGCGCTGGTATTCCAGCGCGGTGTGGGTAGGCTGCTGCTCAGCCATGGAGGTCACTCTCCGGTGGTCAGGCCCCCGTTCGGCGTTCGCAGCGCCTGCGGGGGTCGTTCTGTTGTGGGGCGTCGTCGGGCGTCGTCGGCCCGTCGTGACGCGGTGTCGGGTAGCCGACACGGTGGAGCGTACCCGACACGGGCCGGTGTGTGCAGACCTACGCTCCGGCGGGGAGGTAGCGGGTATGGCCGAGGAGCAGGGGACGGACGAGGCGCGCGCGGCAGCGGACGGCGTCCTCGAGGCGGTGCGTGCGGCGCTGCGCGGGCTGGAGGCGATCCCGGACGCAGCGGTACGCGCGCGGGCCGCGGGCCTCGTGCTGCGCGAGTGGCCGGCACAGCGGAGCTTGCCGAAGGAGATCCGACAGCAAGCGGTCGACGCGCTGCACTCGGGGCAGGGTCTCGACTTCCCGGAGATCGGTGAGCTGATCGACACGGACCGGTCGCGGGCGTGGCGCATCTGGAAGGGTCAGAGCTGACGGCATGACGACGCCCCGTCGTCCGGGTGGGCGACGGGGCGTTGACGTGCGTCGTTACTTGATCCGGTTGGGGCAGGTGTCCCAGTGCATTCCCTCCAGTGACCACGTGCCGCATCCGCCGAGTTCACTGGTGCACGTGCTGGGGTTGCGGTGGCAGAGCGCGCACCGGTGGGTGCCGTGGGCGGAGCAGCGGGCGCCGGGCTCGGGGAAGCACGGGCCGTCGTGGGCCGGGCACGAGTCGACGTAGCGCTGTGCCTCGGGGGTGGGCTGCTCGGTGCCGTCGAGGGCCTCGGTGGTTGGGCACGGCCACGGCGCGCTCATGCTGTCGGACTCGCAGCCGGAGCAGGCTGCCGCGGGCCCGCTGGTGGTCTGGACGGTGGTCCGGGTGTGCAGGGCGCGCACCCGGGCGACGGCGGCCTGCGCCTCGGTTAGCTCGGCGTACAGCAACTGGACGTGCCTGCGGTTCCCTGCGGCCACGGCGCGCGCAGTCTCGGCCTCGCGCATCTCGGTCTCTACGTGCTGCCGGAGGGTGCGGGCCTCGTCCTCGGTGAGGGTGCGGCCGTGCTGGACGCGGGTGACGAGAACGAGGAGGGACTCGCGGCGCGCCCATCGGAGCGTCTGCTCCTCGTCGGCGAGCGCGGCCGAGGAGTCGGCGGGGTACTGGGTGCAGCCGCCGCACACACCGCCGATGACCGGGGCGTCGGGGTGCTGCGCGCACGGCCCGGCCGCCGGCTCGGCTCCGTCGAGGGCGGGCCGCAGGATGTCTTGCACGTCGCTGCCCTGCTCGCCGCAGATGGCCAACGCATCCCGGATGGCGCGCTCCAGCTGGCACACGCGCGCATGGGCCCGCTCGGCGCGCTCCCTGCTCTGCTGTGCGGCACCGTTCACCATGCGGTTCGTGCGCTTCATTCGATCGATCGTGGCGCGGGCCCTGTCGCGTTCCTGCTTGGCCTCGCGCCACTGCCGGTTGCGAAGGCTGATCTGCGCCCACAGGTTCTGGAGCTGGGTGGGGTCGGCGCCGTTGGCGCGGAGCCCGGCGCGCAGGGTGCGCAGCTCGGTCTCGGCGATGTGGGCGCGGCGGCGCTGCTCCTCGGCGGCCTGCTCGGCGGTCTCCTCTCGGTCGATGGCGTCGTTGGCCCGCTTGTGCTCGTACTCCAGGACCGCGCGCATCCGCTCCAGCTCATCGGCGGCCGGCGTCTGCTGCTCGGTCCAGGTGGTGTACGCCTTGGCCGGGATGTGGTGCGCAATGGCGACGGGCGACGACGCCCCGTCGACGGGTTGCTGATCGGTGGACGACGGGCCGTCGGCGATGCGTCGGACCTGCGTTGTCAGGGCGTCGAGGGCGCGGACGACGGCCCGCGCGTCCGGGCTTGTCTGGCTCACGAGGTGCGGTCCTTCCGCGGGTGGTCGGTGGTCGGGGTGGTGCGCCACGGCGGGTAGAGCCAGTGGGCGAGGGTGATGGCGCTGAGGCTGAAGACGAGGACGACGTAGGCGAGGACGGCCATCACGGGCGGGCCTCGCTGGTGGGTGAGTGGAAGCGGCCACAGACGCACCGCGGGACGGTGCATCCGACGTCGTTGCGGTGCCAGTTGAGGGTGTGCGAGCACGCGTCACACGGGGTGGCGAGGTAGGCGGCAGTGGGCGAGATGCTGACGGGCGGCAGTACCTCGCGGCCGATGTAGACGGCGACGCGCACGGCGATGGTGGCGGCGAGGTCAGCGCAGCCGGCCGGGGTGCCGAGGGTGAGCGGGGTCTCGTGCAGGGCGTCGGTGATGATGCGGACGAGGGGCCCGAGTTCGGTGAGGTCTGGTTCGGCGGTGGTGGTGCGGTCCATGGTCAGTCCGTTCGGTGGTGGTGGTCAGCTGGCGATGCGAAGGGGCTGTGCGCCCGCAGGAGCGGCGCTCGCGGCTCCGGGCGTCCCGGGCGCCGCAGACGTCCCGCGCGCACGCCCACGGCGCGGAGGGACCGCACGACGGCGCGCTTTCGACTTCTCCCGGCGCTTCCCGCGGCACGCCTCGCACGCCTCCTCCCCCAGCAGCCGGTGAAGTTCGTAGCCGCGGACCGAGCCGCCGGCCGCGTGCTCCTCGGCGAGCCGGGCCCGCCGCTCGGCCGTGACGTGCTCCTCATGCGCCGCCCGGCACTCCTCGCACGGCTGCTCCCGGTACCCGAAGTGCGCCCGGTACGCGCGCTCCGAGCCGCACAGCAGCCGCACCCGGCCGAACTCGTCCAGTCGGCACGGCTCCCCCGTCCAGAACTGTCGGCGGTCCGCGGCCGTCGTCCCGCCCCACACGCCGCGCAGCTCGGGGTTGTCGAGGGCGTACTGCGCGCACGGCTGTTGGAGCGGGCACTCCCGGCACAGCGCCTGCGCGAGGGCGCGCTCGGTGCTGCTCTTGCTGAACCAGAGGTCGGGGTCGGTGGTGCGGCAGGGCAGGCCGGGGGTGGTCGGGGTGAGGTCGTGCAGGCTGGTCATTCCGGCGCTCCCGGGGGTTGGTCGTGGGGCGGTTGGTCGGCGGTGCTGGTCAGGTGTTGTCGGCGATGGCCTGCGCGAGGCCGAGTGCGAATTGCTGGCGGGCGCGCAGGGGCATGTCGGGGGCGAAGGCGAAGTGGATGCGGATGACGGGGCCGTTGTCGCCGTCGAGGTTGATGACGTCGGGTGAGGGCTCCAGGCCGTCGGCGCCGAGGGCGACACCCCACGTCGACACCGGGGCGGTGAAGGTCATCAGGTCCTTGATGCGGTGTGCGGCGTCCTTCAGCTGGTCCTCGCTGAGCAGGTCGCCCCACGTCGGTGTCGCGTCGTCGGTCGTCCGCGAGGGCATGTATGCCTCCCGAAGGTGGTGCGCGATCTCCTCGGGGGTCGGGAGTTTGCTCAGGGAGTCGTGACACAGCCCGGCCTCGCTGCGTAGGTCGTCGTCGGTGTACGGGCGGCTGGTGGTCATGCGCTGTGCCTTTCGTGGTCGGTGGTGGCGAGGTGGGGTTCGCAGCGGGCGTGCACGGTCCGGCCGGGGCGGTGCGGGTCGGGGAGGATCGGCCGGCCGCATACGGCGCAGCGGGTCCACGTGGTGGGGTCGTCGTGGTGGGTTTCGTGGTGATCGCTCTGGTCCTCGGGAGCGCCCACTACCTGAGGTTGGAAACCGACATCAGCCCCGCCTTGGGAACCCCATGGGTACCCCCCTGGGTTGTTCGGGGCGCTGTCCCCCGAACCGTTCGGGGCGCTGTCCCCCGAACTCATACGGGGCGCTGTCCCCGGAACTTCTTCCGGCGTACCGGCGGTAAGTTCGGGGCGCTGTCCCCCGTTCTGGTTCGGGTCGCTGTCCCCCGAACTTTGGTCCCACCCCGGGGCCCGCTTCCGGGCGGTCGACCGGAGGTAGTCCTCGGCGGCCTGCCAGTCCGGCCACGGAGACACGACGAGCGCGTACCGGGTCGGCTTGCCCCGCTTCCGCTCGCCGAGCACCCGGACGACGCCGGCCCGGATCGCGGCATCCATGTAGCGGCGGGCGTCTTTCTCGTCGCAGCACGCGGCCTTGGCGATGTCCTGAATGCGGATGGGCTTGCGGTCCGAGGCGAACGCGATCTCCCCGCTGGCGGCAGCGAGGTTCCGCAGCTGGCACAGGAGCAGGGGCAGGCCGGACCGCCGTAGGTAGGCGGACATCTGGCGCGTCCACTTCCACGACAGAGCGTTGCCGTAGGCGTTCGGCACGCTGCCGGGTGCGGCCTGCTCCTCAGTGCTCACTCGGGTCTCTTCTCACGCGGGGTGGGGCGGGGCCAGCGGGCCCGGGACGGCGCGGTGTGGGGCCGTCCCGGGCCGTGGGATCAGCGGACGTACTCGGCGCGGCGCCGGTCCTCCACGCGCCGCTTGTGCTCCTTCAGTTCGGCCTCGGAAGGCTTGGTGTCCGTGACCGCGGAGAGGTGGGCGTCCGGCCGCTGCGGGCCCTCGCCGATCTCGTCCAACGTCCCGTCCATCTGCCGGGCCCTCCACATCGCGCGCTTGGCCTCCAGCAGCGATTCGGCGTCCTCGTCGGACCTCGCGACCTCGCAGCCGGTGACGCGCACCTTGACCTGCGGGTCTTTGTCCTCGCCCTCGGCGTGGCCGGTGTAGGACTTGGACGTGAGTTCCACGATGGCGACGACGACCGTGCCGGGCTTCTCGAACAGACCGCGGCGCATCTCGCGCGGCATCGACGCTTCGATGGAGGCGGCGGCCGAGTCGAGCTTGACCTCGGGGACGTCGGCCGGGGTGAGCTTGGGCATCTACAGGGTTCCTCTCGTGCGGTAGGCGGCGGCAGCTTCCGCGGCCTGTTGGGTGAGGGCGAACTCGGCGCACACCTTGTGCGCCGGTTTCATGCGCGAGTCGCGGAGGTGGGTGGGGAATCCGCAGTAGCGGCAGGGCTGTTCGGTGGCGGACCAGTGCGAGGAGTCGCGCCAGTCCAGGAGCGTCCCGGGGACGTACTCGGGCTCGGGTGGGGCGCGGCGCCCGCGGCGGGTTGTCACGGCGCCGGCCGGTAGCCGAGCGGGTCCTCGCCGGGGGCGAGGCCGCGGACCACGAGGACCAGCTGGCCGCCCTTCACGACCCGGCCGAGGCGCATGTCCGGGCCGAGCACGCGGGTGTGGTCGTCGTCCTCGAACAGGCCCGCGTCGACCAGTCCGTCCGTGGCCGACTTGAACGACGGGTACCAGTTCGCGGGGTCCGCCCGGCGACGGGACGGCGGGTGCAGAACACCGAGGATGTGCGCCCGGGGGAACAGCGGGCCGGCCGCGGCGGCGAGCGCGTCCATGAGCGACGGGCACTCGGTCACCGCATCGCGTGCGGCTCCGCGCAGGGCCTTCACGTGGCGGTCCCGGTCGTGTCGGTTCAGCCGCTGGTTCGAGTTCAGCAGGAACAGCCCGGCGGGCAGTGCGATGACGAACGGTGCGGGCCGGGGCCCGGCCGCCACCACGGCGGCCGGACGCTCCGGTTCAAACAGGGTCGGGGTGGTCACTCGGCACCGCCCGGCGGGGTCGGGTCGGTGGTGAGGGTCCGGCACGTCAGGCAGATTCGGCCGCCCATCCGCAGGAAGCTGTGCAGGGTGGTCTCCCTCTCGGCCGGGCACCATGCGGTGTCCGTTGCGAGGGCCTCCACCGGGCGCAGCATGGCGACGGTCTCGTCCGTCCACCGCGGGTGGTTGGCGCGGCGGCGGCCGGTGCCCGGCCGGGTGAGGTGCCGGATGCGGGAGAGCAGGCTCACGACGTTGCCCCCGATCCGGGCTCGATGGCGGCCGGGCCGGTCACTCCAGGCAGGGCAAGCGCGCCCTCCTGCCACGCCTTGGCGATGCCCTCCCGGCCCCCCGGCTTGAACCGCAGCGAGTGATTGCGTGAGCGGGTTGCCTTCACCTCCACACCCGGCACGTCGTGCATCTCGCCCGTCTCGATGTTCACCACCCGGGCCACACCGGCGGCCGTCATCTCGGCGAGCACCTTCTCGGTGAACGCCGGCCGGACCTCGGCGACGAATCGGCGGGCGATCTCGGCGGGGTACGCCTCCATCACCCACGCCTGGAACTTCTCGGCGTCGGTGATCTTCGCCTCGGGCTTGGGGTCGGTCAGGGAGAGCGTGGCCACGGCGGTGCCGTCGGGCAGCGCGGCCGACACCTGCCGGGTGCCCGTCTGTTCCTCGGCCGCATTGAGTGCGGCCTGCGTCTCGGCACGAACGGCCTTGAGTCGCTCGGTGACGACGTCGGCAAGGGCCTTCAGCGTGGCCTCTTCGCGGGCCAGTTCACGGAGGTTGCTCATGCGGCGGCGCTCCCGGTCATGAGGTCGCGGGCCTGCCGGAATTCGGCGGCGGTGCCCTGCTCGATGGGGTGGCCGAACGCGGACTCGAACTGCGCGGGCAGTCCCTCGGCGAAGTCGACGGCGCGGGCGGCCTCCCACATCGCATCCATGGCGGCCTGCCGCTCGTTGGGCCCGGCGGCCGGCATGGTGCCGGTGCGCTGCTGCTGCGGCGGGTCCGGCACGGCGGTGGGGCCGGGCGGCGCCGACTGCTGCGCGGTGGACGCGGCGGTCGGGGGCGTCGGCTCCGGGTCCGGCGACGGGTCGCCCTGCGGCGTCGGCTCCGGGCGGACCTCGCTGTCCTCCGACTCGGCCACCGGCTCTCCCATGTACGCCAGCGACCGCAGCACCACCGGGGCCTGCGAGCCATCGTTGTACAGGGAAAGACCGAACTGGTCGCCGAGGTTGACCGCGCAGCGCTTCAACGCCTGTGACAGCGCCGTCTTCATCGCGAGGTCGTGTGCGTCGCCCACCGAGGGCTGGTTGACCGCGTCGCCTGCCGCGGCGTCCTCGAACACCGTGAGCGGACGGCCGTCGACAGCCTTCACTGTGAGCCGGACCTGCGCCCGGTACACGATTGTCCAGGCGGTGTACGTCGGGCCGTACTCCTCGCCCGCCTTGTTCTTCTTCCGGTAGTTCGGGTTCCCGTTCTCGTGCACCAGGTCCAGCGCCATCGTCTCGACGGTGAACCCGTCGAAGCCGAAAATGCGGATGAGCTGGCGACGCACGTCCCAGGCTTCGAGGTGGGACATGCCGCGCAGGTGTCGTACCCGCTTCTCGCTGATGGGACTGAGCAGGACTCCCACCTGCTGGTCGGTCAGTCGGCTAGTGGTGCTCACGAGGCGCCGCCCTTCCTGGTGATCGGGGTGTAGTAGCGGGCGTTCGGCTCGTCGTGGAGACGCAGATGACCCTGCCGGGCGCGGCGAGAGAGGAACGCGCGGGCGTCCTCGCGGTAGAGGCGGCGGCCATACCGGACGGCGTAGAGCTGCTGCACGCGGGCGGTTGTCCACTGCCCGCCCCAGTTGCGGATGGCGGTGTCGAGGGTGCGATCCCAGTCCGGCGGCCACCCGGGGGCCGGGCCGGCGGCCGGGGCCTGAGCCCCGGCCTGCGCGACGGTCGTCATCAGGCGGTCTGTCCCTTCGGTTTCGGCTTCCACACGCCAGCGGTCTCGGCCCACGCGTGGAAGTCCTCCAGCGGCATCCCGCCCGCGTCGGCCGCGTGGTCGTTCAGCGCGGTCGCGGCGGCGGTGGCGAGCTGGGCGTGCGCAAGCGCCTCGGCGGCGAGCGCGGCACCTACGGCCGGGTCGGCGCCGTCCCCGTAGGTGAAGCGGTGGGCCATGCCGAGGAG
Organism: Streptomyces musisoli; assembly: GCF_016741855.1. GTDB lineage: Bacteria > Actinomycetota > Actinomycetes > Streptomycetales > Streptomycetaceae > Streptomyces > Streptomyces musisoli. The sequence goes on from NZ_JAERRH010000008.1 coordinate 280,963, forward strand.
GCGCTCGGCCTCGCGGTAGTGCTCGGGGCCGGTCATGAGCGGCCGTCCTCTCCAGTGGTCGTGGGGAAGTAGGTGCGGCGGCCGGCGGTCTCAACGGCGGTCAGGAACCCACGCGAGGACAGAGCCCGCAGGTCCTTCCGCGCGGTGTTCCGGCCGGCCGTGCCCCACGGGCTGGCCGCGAGGATCTGCGCGGCGCGCTGCGTGGTGATCGGGGCGGTCTCACGCTGTATGGCGGCGAGCAGCCAACCGCGGCGGGTGATCGTGTCCGGCATCAGCTGGCGTCCTTCCGGTCGAGATTCGGCAGGCACTCGTGACGGGCGGCCATGGCCACGAGGTCGAGGAGCGAGCGGGGGCCGGTGCCCTGCGCGCCGATCGCGCCGCAGGTCCGGCACCGGTACTCCCCGGCCACGCCGTGGCTGCCGTCGCTGGTGCTGATCACTGCTTCAAAGTCCTGGAGCAGCCACCCGGCGGCACCCGCGTGCTCGCGGCCGGTGCCGTACCCGGAGCGGTAGACCGGGTCCGTCTCGGCGTCCGCGACGGCCATCACGGCGCGGGCGAACCGCTCACGGTCGTCCCGGCGCTCCAGCTGCGCGTACGTGTCGGCCTCGCGCAGGGCGGTGATGTACCGCTCGATCCGCTCGGCGGGGTACGCGCAGTCGCGGCTGCCGGCGACTGTCGGCCGGCTGCTCTGCTCCCGTGCGTCGTCCCGCTCGGCGTCGTACTGCGCGAGCAGGTCCCGAGCGATGGCGTTCGGCTCGGCACTGTCGGCGTAGTAGACGCGGAGCGCGCGCTCGATGACGTCGCGGATGCTCATCGGCGGCCCCGCTTCCAGCGGATCACCAGCGTCGGCGCGTCGCACCAGCAGTAGATGAGGAAGACGCTCAAGACGACGGCCACCCACAGCAGCCACTCGATGCCGGTCACTCGTCGGCCCCCTCGTCGTACTCGGAGTCCAGCTCCAGGACTGTGACGATGTAGCCGGTGGTGGACTCCTCGTTCTGGCCGGCGGTGACCATCAGCTCGGCGACGCGGTCCTCGTCGTCCGCGATCCAGTCGAAGGCGAGGGTGGTACCCGTCGGCCAGGAGTGGCGCTCCGTCGCCTCGCAGTGGGCGCGGGCGGCGGCCTCGGTTCCGTAGTGGCCGAGGGTGATCCCGGAGTCCGGGTGCTCGGCGCGGAACACGGTGGTCGGCGCGGCCTCACGGGCCTGGGCGTCCCGGTCGGCGTTGAGCAGCGCGACCAAGTAGTCCACCAGCAGGGGGTCAACGGAGATCACCGGGTCCGGGCAGCAGCTGTACACCGAGCCGTCCGTCCGCTCGTGGCCCTCGTCGGTGCACACCGGAGCGATGGCATCCGGCGCGGCGGTGACCGCATCGCCGTCGAACGCGGGGCGCCACTCGGGCAGCGCGGCCCCGGTGGTCTGGAGCAGCAGCGCGGTAGCCGCACGCCGGGCGTCGGCGAGGCCGCTCATGCCGCCACCGCCGCACGAATCTCCGGCATGACCGACTCACCCGTCACCTGCACCACCGACACGAACACCGGCACCGCCGGCACCCGCGGCGAGTCGGTCCACGTCGACGTGTGCAGCGTCCACACCGTCTGGCCCGACGGCAGGTCGACCGTGGTGATCGTGCCGCCCATGACGTCCAGCCACGCGGCGAGGACGTCCATGTCGGTGGCGGACACGAGGACCGCGTCCGGCGTGGCCTGGAACGCGACGTGCAGGGTGGGCAGCGCCTTGACCGCGGTGGTCACGTCGTACGCCGTCTCGTTGCGACGCCGGGCGGCCTGCCGGTCGTGAAAGCTCAGGTGCTGCACGACGGGTGGGGTCTGGAATGATGTGCCCATCGGGGCCTCTCTTTCGGATCTTGTAGGGGCGCCGGTCGGGGGCTGCTCGGGCCGGGAAGCTGAGAGCGGCCCTTCGGCGCGTCAGGGGGAGGTCAGGCGGTGAGCCGCTGCTCGCTGCGCTCGGCCATCCATGCCTGGACCGCCGCGAGGTCGAAGCGCCGGCCGCGGAAAGCGGTCGGCTCTACCGGGCAGCCGGCCTTGACCCACTCGTTCACCGTCCAGTTCGAGACCCCGTAGCGGGCCATCAGCTGTGCGGTGGTCAGGAGCGGGGAGAGCCCGGTGGGGGCGAGGATCTCGGTGCGCTCAGCGAGGGTCTGAGTCGCCATGGGGGTTCACCTTTCCACTGTGTCAGTAGAAACTGAGGGCGTGAGGAAGTGGTCGTTGACGGGTTCGCCGAGCGCCGCGGCGATGAGTCGCGCCGTGCGCTCGCGGCATCGGTCCGCGCCGTACTTGCCGCGGCCGGTGATCTTGATGATGGTCCCGAGACTGACCCCCCTCCCGCTCGCGTCGACCCCCTTGGTCTTGGCGGCGAGTGCGGCTTGGGTCAGCCCGCGACGCCTCATTGCGTCCCGGAGTGGCTGGCCCGCGCCCTTGCGGATCAGGTCGGTCATGTGCGCCTCACGCGTTCGGTAGTCCCTGTCCGGCACCGCGGGGTGCCGTTGACACATTTCTACTGTGTCAGTGTCAGTGAGGTCAAGTGAGTGTCAGTGAGTGTTGATGAGCGATACGTGCGTGTGGCATATTTCGAACGGACGTTCTAGAGGTGTGGCATATGCCGAGCACAACGGCGCGTAACGGGGAGGTCGCGCGCTGCGTGTGAAACCCGCCACGCTTCTACTTTGGCTTGCAAAAGTAGAAGATCACCGAGCATGCTTGCCCCGTGGACAAGCCGGAGCGCACCGAAGATCTGGCGCAGCTTCTCGCACGACTCAAGGATCATTACCGAGTCACAGACAGCGAGATCGCGCGCCGCATCGGCGTTGCCCCTGCCACTGTGAACAGCTGGGTCCACCGCAAGCGCGGCGGCGGCCGAGGCCCGAAGCGCGAAGCGCTGTCCGCGCTCGCCCGCGAGTTCCCCGCCTTCAGCGAGGCCGAGATTTTCCGCGCCGCCGGCCGCCAGTCCCCCGGCCCTCTCAGCACCGAGGCCGAGGCCCGCATCCTGGAGCTATACCGCGGCCTCACCGCGGAACAGCAGCGGATCACCGAGGCGCAGCTGCGCGCCCTGCATGATCTGAATCGGACGGGGCAGTAGGCAACCCGGCACGCCCGTCGTGAGTCTCCGCTAACTGGACTCGCTCACTCCTAGTGAGTTTTCGGCAACCACTTGTTCAACAGTGGTCGAAAATTCCACCATCCAGGGGTACGGTCGGACGTGCTGCCGATGTCCTCCCCCGTCGGCGACAGGTCCCTTTTACCTGCGCATCCGGGGGTACGCATGTGCGTCCGCATCAGCTTCGCTCCGCCCGACACCGCTCCTGCCTTCGATGCCGATGAGCGAGTGATCACCGTCCCCAGTGACCTCACCCCTGCACATACCGTCACCCTCGTCCGCGCCATCCTTCGGGAACTGGTCGTCCCTCAGCCCGAGTTCGGTGCAGTCTGCTGGTGCGGGGCCACCGTCGACCTGAGGCCCCGCGTACCCGGACAGCGGAGGACTGAGCAGGTGGTGAAGCATGGGGCGTAAGGCCTCGAACAATCCGCGGCAGCTGCGGCAGAAGACATGCGGTTGCCCGAAGTGCATGGAGGCGTACCCGCCCGAGCAGCACGGCGAGCGCAACAGGCGCCGAGACTGCATCGGATCGTGGCAGGCCCGCTACCGCGACCCGGACGGCCGGCAGAAGCAGAAGTGCTTCCCGATCTCCGAGGGCGGCAAGCGCGCTGCCGAGGCGTTCCTCGATGAGGTCCGCACCCGCGTACGGAAGCGGACGTACGCCGACCCGAAGCGCGGCGAGATCACCCTCGCGCAGTGGTGGGACCTGTGGTGGCCGGCTCAGCCGAAGAAGGCCGTCACGACGACGAACAGGAAGCTGTCGAACTGGCGGGCCCACATCGAGCCGAAGTGGGGCCGGTGGCGGCTGTGCGACCTGGAGTTCATCGAGCTTCAGAAGTGGATCACGACCGAGGTGAAGGGGCACCACACCCGGAAGAAAGTGCTGGAGCTGCTGTCCGGGATGCTGCGCGACGCCGTACGGGACGGCAAACGCATCCCGTTCAACCCGGCCGCCGAGGTCCAGCTCGAAGCACCACCGAAGAAGGACGCCGAGGACACCCGGCCGCCGACCCGGGAACAGTGCGCGCTGATCCGGCAGCACGTCGGCATCTGGTACCGGCCGCTGGTGGTGTTCCTCGAAGAGACCGGTCTGCGCTGGGGTGAGGCCACCGGCCTGCGCTGGGCTCACGTCGACCTGGAGGCTAAGCACCTCAGAGTGAAGGAAGTGCTCACCGAGGACAAGGGCCGGCTGCTGAGGAAGGCCGCGCCGAAGAGCGTGGCCGGCTTCCGTACGGTGCCGCTCACCCCGGAGGCGATCGAAGCGGTACAGACGATGGCCGCGCGCTTCAAGCCGGTCGACACCGTCTCGCCCATCGGTGACGGCCGCGAGATGCACCCTGAGGAACTCGTGTTCCGCGGGCCGAACGGTGGCTGCCTGACCCGGCACAACTTCCGGCGGACGTGGATCCCGGCGATTCAGGCGGCCGGCCTGGCCCGGAAGGTCGTGAACGAGGAGACGAAGCGGACCGAGTGGTGGCCGCGGGTACACGATCTGCGGCACGTGTTCGCCACGCGCCTGAAGGATCTCGGCGTCCCTGAGAAGGACGTCCAGACGGTGATGGGCCACGACCGCGGCAGCAAGGTGACGTGGCTGTACCAGCACAGTGCCGAGGATGTGGCAGCTCAGGTGCTCGCGGTGATGGCGCCGGAGAGGCCGGCTGTTCGAATGCTGAAGGCGGTGTGAGGCCGGATGCCACGCGGATGCCACATGGATGCCACAACACCCCCTCACTGATCCTCACTGACACTCACTGATACCTGTTTGCACTGGTCACGCCCCCGCGAATCGAGACTCATCGAGACTCACTCAGTCTCACCGAGACTCACGGACGATGAACGTTTTCTCCTAAAGCGGGTGTCGCAGGTTCGAATCCTGCCGGGGGCACCAGGGAAAACGGCCCGGACCGATCAAGGTTCGGGCCGTTTTGACGGCACCATTTGACGGCAGTCGCCTCTCAGGCGGCGGGCAGACGGCGCTTGAGCAGCCGATCCATGTGGCTGATCGCCTCCCGTTGGGTGTCGTGCACGACGTGCGTGTACACGTCCATGGTGATGCTGATCTGGCTGTGTCCCAGGATCTCCATGATGACGCGCGGTGCCACGCCGGCCGCCGTCAGCAGCGTGGCGCAGCCGTGCCGCGCATCGTGCAGCCGAACCACCCGCAGCCCCGCATCGGCCGCGACCCGTGTGAAGGACCGGTAGACGTTCCGCGGCTCGACCGGTCGGCCGTTCCGCGTGGCGAAGACGTAGCCGGTCTCCGACCAGGCGACGCCCGTGCGCGCGAACGCCTCGCGCTGCCTCAGTCGGTGCCAGCGCAGGGGCGCGATGCACAGCGCGGGCATCGGCACCACTCGGCTCCGGCGGCTCTTGGGGTCGTCGTCGTACAGGGTGCCCCTACGGCGCTGAGTCTGCTGTCGGACGTGCAGGACGCGGTTATCCAGGTCCATGTCGGACCAACGCAGGCCTACCAGCTCACCGCGGCGCAGGCCCATAGCAACGGCCAGCACGAACGCCGCGTATAGCGGGTCTCGGCGAGCAGCCTCCAGGAAGGACAGCGTCTCTTCCAGAGTCCACGGCCGGATCTCCCGCTGCTTCACTCGCGGTGGCTCGACCAGCGACGCGACATTCCGGGTGATCAATTCTTCCCGCACGGCCGCCGTGAGCGCTGTGCGCAGCACCCGGTGCGCTTCCTTCGCGGTCGCGGCCGTGTGGGCGTTCTGCACTCGGGTGATGAAGCGGCGCACGTCAGCAACGCTCAACGATTCCAGCCGCTTTGTACCCAACAGGGGCACAAGGTAAATGCGCACGTGTGCTTCGTACTTGTCGTACGTGCTGAGCTTGCGACGTGGCTCGATGTAGTGCTCCAGCCAGTACGGCAACCACTCGGAGAGCTTGGCGGAACGGGTTGGCGTCGGGATGCCTTGGCGGTCACGGCGCACCAACTCCTGACGCTTGGTGTCGCACTCCTCCCACGTGCTGCCGTAGACGGTCTTGCGCTTGCGTGTGCCGTCGGGCTGGGGAACGTACACCCGCGCTTCGTAACGGCCGTCCTTGCGCTGCCAGATGCTGCCAGCGCCGTTGGGGTTCCTTTTACGGGGGGCCATCAGGCTGCGTTCTCCTCGATCTGTGCCTGAATGAAGGCGCGCAGGCTGTCGGGGGCAACGCGGCGTGCGCGCCCGACGGTGAAGCTCGCCAACTCACGGGATCGGATGAGGTCATAGACCTTGCTGCGGCTCAGCCGCAGGGCGGTCATCACTTCGGGGACGGTGAGGGCTTCGGGGGCTGCGGGCATGGCGGTGCGCACGACGAACCTCCTGGGATACGGGGGCGTCCACGGCCCCCTTCTGGAAAGTCCGCTACTTCCGCTACCGCCGCTACCTCCCAGGTCAGAGGGCCTGTCGGAGGTAGCGGATGGGGTAGCGGTAGCGGATGGGTAGCGGCAAGCACGACGGCTTGCCGCTACCGCATTGACGCAGCTCAGACCGTGTTTTCGGTGCCGGGTAGCGGAAGTAGCGGACTTTCCGGGGGAGGGGGGCAGTAGCGGGCCCATGCGTCGCGGAGATCGGTGGCGTAATAGCCCTTGAGGACGCTCCCGGCGGTCTTGATGTTGCGGGAGGCGATGGGCTCGTTGTCGGCCGTCATGTACTCGGCGAGCATCCGGGACAGGCGCCGGTTGTCGAGCGGCTTGCCGTGCAGATCGGCCCACGGAGCGTCGTCCAGGGCGTTGAGCCGGTCCAGGATGGCGACGGTGGGAAGGCGGTCGATGCCGACCATGACGTGGTCGCGGAGGTCGGTCAGCAACCGGATTCCCAGACTGCCCTTGTCGTTGGCCTTGGAGGCGGTAACCAGCGTCACGCACGCGGCGCGGGACCGCTCGGGCCAGTCACCGCCAGCCGCATCGGCGATGGCGAGCAAGGGTTCCCACACGTCCGCCGGCCGGTCGGTGACTCCGTCGGGCATGTCGGGCCAGGCACCCATGACGAATCCGCGGGCGTGCTCCGCCCACTGGGCGAGCCGGTCGCGCAGCCTGTGCCCCTCGGCTTCGTGGACGCGGGCCCGGAAGGGTTCGATGTGCTCGTTGCGGGCCCGGCGGCGCATACGGATGACGACGGACCGGGTCATGATCGTGTCGGGCAGGTTGCCGAGACCGGCGACGGCGACGCCGGCGTACGACGGGAACGCTTGAACGGTCTGGTTACCGCCATCGCCGATGCACCGATAGGTGACCCCGGTACGGCGGTGCCCGGCGTTCAGGAACCCGCGCAGTTCCTCGTTGTCTCCCGCCTTGGGACCGAAGATTGTGTCGATCTCATCGAACAGGATCGTCGGCCGGCCGTTGGGGTTGGACACGGACCGAAACAGTGCGGCGGCGGAAGCGTTGACGGCCGTCATCGGCTGCGGAACCAGCGTTTCCACGATCTCCAGCGCGCGGGACTTGCCCGACCCCGGCTCCGGCGACAGGAACGCCAGACGCGGGGTGCTGTCGAAGCAATCGAGCAGGTGAGCGTGCGCGTCCCACAGCGCGACGGCGACGTAGGCGGCCTCGGTGGGGAAGACGTTGAACCGGCGGTGGAAGGCTTCCACCTCGTTCAGCAGCGCGGCCCCGTCGATGGTGGGGGTCATGCGGCGGCCCTTCCTTCCTGCGGATGGCGGAGCGGGCAGGTGTCGCGATGGGCGGTGTGGGCTTCGATCAATGCGGCCACCTGGGCGTGGCCGATGGCGCTGCGATCCCAGCCGCACAAGCACCGCGAGGCGGCGGCGGGCATACCTCGGTACGGCGCGCTGATGCTCAGCCACGAGACGGGGTAGCGGCCGTCTGCCGAGTGCTGGTCAGAGAGAAGAGCAGAAGGGACGCCCTTACGGGCGGCGCCTTTCGGCTCGCCCACGGTCGCCGTGTCCACACCTTGTGGAGCGGCCTGCGGGCCGGTGGGTGCCGGGGGTTGGCCTTCCAAGGGACGGGCGGCAGGGGTGCTCATGCTGCCTCCCTGGGGCGGGCTTTGCGGATGGAGCCGTCCAGGGCGCTGCGGATGGTGGTGCGGCACTCGGCAGCGGTGAGTCCGGCCGTCTCGCCGATCCCTTGGAAGGCCTCCTCCACCACGTGCCGGGGGAGGTCGCCCCACGCGACGAACCGCCCCACCTTGAACGCGCACCGGTTCAGCGTGGAGTTGCGCTCCCCTCCCGGGGCGGCGGCCACGACTGCGCACTCAGCTTCCAGCGCGGCCAGCGCCGCGCGGCTACCGTCCGCCGCAGGCAGCCTTAACGGGCCCACAGGTCGCGTGGGAGCGGGTTGCAGGATGGCTTGCAGCCACGATGGCAGAGGGGCCGCCACAGAGGCGCACAGCGCTTCGTACCGTCCGGCGGGAGTGATGCTGCCGACCGCGACGACGTACCCGCCCCACGCCCGTGTGTCCACCGAATCGGTCACCGTTCCCGCCGTGTTGCCCAACCGGAGACCGGGCGAGGCGGTGAAGTACAGGTGGGTTCCGCCGCTCGGGGTCCGGGTCCGGTAGGTGGTGGGGACGGCCTGCCCGGCGCGCTCGCAGAGCGCAGAGAAGGTTGTCGCGCCGTCAGGCGCATCCGAACTGCCCTTGTGCTCTGGGGTGTCCAGGTCCACCACGAGCAGCCCGGACGGGCCGCACGCGATGCCGACGTTGAACGGCGCCCGGGTCCAGGCGGCGCGGATACGGTCCGGGTCGGTGGTGGCGCGCTGCTCCCACTTCTGGTGGCCGGCCGCGCAGTCGCCGGTGCGGGGGCAGGTCCTCTCGCCGTGCAGCGCGGGCGGCTTGCCGCCGGGCCGCAGCGGAAAGACGTGCCAGCCGCGTTCGGCAGCGTCCAGCGCTGCGGACAACAGCGCTAAGCGGGTGTCATGAGTCATGCTGGATACCTCCAGTGCCTTGATGGGTTGCTGGTTGGGCAAGGGCGGCCCCGCGACTTTGGCGAGACGAGGGGGCCGCCCTTGGCGTAGCTAGCCGTGGAAGTGGTTGCGCTTGATCACGGCCTTGCGGATGTTCACGGTGGTGCCGCTCTTGTGGGCGCTCGCGCTGGAGACCTGCACGGCAATCCATCCGCCGAAGATGACGGCGGCGAGGGTGATGAGCTGGGTGATGAGCGCGGTGAGCGCGGCGATGAACGTGCTGATCAGCAGCAGCCCTCCGCACACCGCGAGGAACCCGACGCCCCCGACGGCGACGTTCAACGCCGCTCGGGACACGGGTGGCTTCGGTGCGACCGGTGCGGGCTGCATGGGGTTGATGGCGTATCCGGTGACGACACGGCCGTCCGGCAGGACGATGCTCGCCACGGCTGGCGCCGCCGTCGGCTGCACCGCGACGACAGGCGCCGGTACCGCCGTGGCGGGGGTGAACGGGGTCGGCTGATGGACCTCGACGGGCCGCAGGACGGACACGTTGGGGATGCTCTCGGGGTGCATGTGGAATCCCATCCGGTGTTCGGGCAGGGAGGCGGAGACACCCCCTGCGGGGGGCCGTGTAGAGGGGGGTTTCAGGGGTCTGACCTGCACGCCTCCCTGACTCCCTGGGCGATCATTCGTGCTGGTCAGGGCCAGGGAGGCGGGTCAGGGAGGTGTTCAGGGAGTTCTCCCTGCCTCCCTGGCCCGTGTGGGGTCGGCTCCCTGTCATCCGGCGTCGGAAGCGGAACCCTCGACGTCGCGGTTGGCGAGGGCCCGTGCCACGCGGTCGCGGCCGACGACCATGCGGCCGTCGGACTTGTACGGCTCGGCGCCGGCGTCCTCCAGGACGCGGGTGAGGTCGCCGGGTGACCAGTCGCCGTAGGCGGTCGGGTTCAGCACGGACAGCCGCTTGATGACGTCCTGCGTGCGCAGCCGGGGCGCGTCGCCGATGACGCCGGCGATGTCGGCGAGCGGATCGTGGTCCTCGCCCCGGTCGATGGCGTGCAGGGTGGTGACGCCGTCGCGCAGGGCCTTGGCGCGGTCGGTGATGGCCTTGGCCGCGTCGTCATCGACGTAGTGCGTGCGGACCGTGATGGACGACTGGCCCTTGGGGATGTCGATGCCGGACGACGCGACCACGAGGGTGCCCTGATCCAGGCCGGGCCGCAGCAGGTTCGGCGCGGCGCCGCCGTCGACGGCCTTGTCACCCAAAGCCATCCGGGCCTGCGACTCCGTCCCGAGGGCGAGGGAGGCGCGGGTGTGGGCGCCCTCGCGGACCAGCTTGGGCAGGTTCTGGTCGGTGGGGTCCTGGGTGCCCTGCCACATAAGCACGTTCACGGCCCGCCCCTGGTTGTGGATCTTGCGGACGGCCATGAAGTAGCGGGAGGTGGCCTTGGAGCCGCCGTAGTAGCGGCCTTCCTCGTCCTTGACCGGGCACATGAACGCGACCTGCGCCTCGTCGACCAGCACGATCAGCGCGGGGAAGACGGTGCCGGGCGGCGCCATGAGGCGGCGGTTCATCTCCTCCACTGCGCCCTCGACCATCTCGGTCACCTGGATGACGTGCTCATCGGTCGGCCCCTGGATCAGGGTGCGGGCGAGGCCGTCGAACATGGCCCAGTCGCCCACGCCCTTGAGGTCACCCATGAGGAACTGCACCGACTTGTCCAGTGCGAGCCACAGCGCCAGGGACCGCAGTGCCACGGTCTTGCCCTGGTTCGACAGGCCGGTGATGAGCAGGTGCCGCTGATACAGGCTCAGGGCGGCGGCATCCCCGCGCAGGTCCTGCCCCCAGGGCGCCTTGCCCTTGGCGTAGTCGGCGGTCATCGTGTCGTCCGTGACCAGCGGGGAGGGGCCGATCGGCTCGTCCAGCGCCCCGGAGTCGGCCACCCACAGCCGGACCGTGCGGGCGGCGGTGGGGATGGTGATGAACACCTCGTGCTCGTGCCGGGAGAGGTTCTCGGCGAGCTTGCGCCGCTTGCCCTGCACCTCGTTGGTCGACACCCCCGAGGGGAGCGTGACGTCGACTTCCACCCCGCATCCGGCGATCACGATGGGGGACAGCATCGACGCACCGCCGTCGCCCATCTCCGTGATCGCTTTGCGCAGGGCCGGGATGCCGAGGTCGCGCAGGGCCTTGACCACGATGGACGGGGTGATCGGCTCGCCCTCGCCCGTGCGGACGCTTGCGGGCAGGGCCCACTGCGGTGCGGCTTTCTGATGGGCGCCGACCGACCACAGGGCGAGCAGGGCGAGGAACGGGCCGAGGGTGAGGGCCGGGCCCCACACCACGCGCACGATGGTGATCAGCAGGTTGATGAACTTGATGACCGCCATCAGCGGTGTGAGGACGTCGGCCGGCTCTTTGGTGGCGACGGCCATGGCGATGCCGAGCAGGAGCAGACCGCCGACGCCCATGCCGGTGCCGACGGCCGCGCCCTTGGCCGCGTCCAGCGGGGAGTGAAGCAGGTCCATGCGGCGGCGGTGGCGGGCCTCGCGGAAGCGCTGCCCGCGCTCTTCCCAGTCGGCAGCCGCCTCCATGTTTCCCGCGGCTTCGGCGGTGCGCATGTAGCGCTCGTAGCGGGCGGCGGTCCGGCCGTCCCACGCACGGCGACCCACGATCCGGGCCCCGCCGTAGACGTAGAGGGAGTGCCGGGCGACCGTGCGGGCGGTGGTCTTGGTGGTCTCGTGGGTGACGGCGGTCTTGATGGCGCGGCCCGAGCGGACCCAGAGCGGGACCGGGGGCGTGGCCGGCGGGTCGGGGACCACGGTCAGCGTGGTCACGGGGGCCGGGTCGGGGTCGGTGGTCTTGTGCAGGTGAACGACCTTGCCGCTCATGCGGAAGTACTCCTGTCTGCCCCGTGGGGCGGGAGTGAAGAAGGGTCGGGGCGGCGGTTCGGGTCCCGAGGGGGGCGCGCGTTCGGGCGCTGCTCCGGTTGGCGGGTGGGGGTGCCGAGCAGTTCGGGTGAACGTCCGTGTCCGGGCGGGCGGCTGCCTGTTGAGTCGGGAAGTCGTCCGGTCGGGCCGTGCCCCTCTCGCCGGGACGGCGCTCCGGGAGCCGGCCGAGACGAACCCTCGCCTGTTCGAACTCAAAGAAAGCGAGTCATGATCGTCATGAAGAAGATGCTTGCGGTTGCCACCGCTGCCTGCGCCGTCGTCCTGGGCGGAGCAGGCGTCGCGGCCGCCGATGGCGGTGCTCAGGGCGCCGCAGTGAATTCCCCTGGTGTGGTGTCCGGCAACGTGATTCAGGTCCCGGTTCACGTCCCGGTCAACGCGTGCGGTAACAGCATCAACGTCGTCGGCCTGCTCAACCCGACCTTCGGGAACACCTGCGCCGAGGACTGATCTGACCGGACAGGCCGCACGGGCCCGGTGGGCCTTCGTGTGTGAGAGTGAACGTGGGCGGCCGGACTTCCCTTCCCGGCCGCCCACACCTGTTGAACCGGTCAGGACGGTGCGGTCACCACCACCGGGAGCCGGCCTTGGGCACGAGGTAAGGGTGGCCGTTGCGCATGTGGTCCACGCACTGCGGGCAGTCCTCGCGCGGACCGAGGTGGCTGTGTGCGCGCTTGTCGTGGGCGTGCTGCCAGCACTGCGGGCACTCACCCGCAGGCGCCTGCTGCGCGGCCACGATCACCACCACCCGGAGGACTTCTTCGCGGCCTTGGCCTTGGCGGCCTCGGTCACGATGCGCTGCCGCTCCATCCGCAAAGCGGTGATTTCCGTGGTCAGCCGGGTCTCCGCGCTCTGCCATGCGGTCTCGATGCGCTGCTCGGCACGTCCCGGGCTGTTGCCCCGGACGATCCGGTAGGAGCCGCCGGCGAGGGCACCGAGGACGGCGCGGCGCTCGCGGCCGTCCAGCGGCCACATCTCGCGGTTGCGGACCGCTTCCAGCTTGCGCATCGTCTGCTGGATCGCCTTGTCCAGGCGACGGGTGTCGGGCTTGCCCATGTCAGGCACTCCTCGGCGAGGTAGAAGGGGAAGCGCAGGGCCCGCAGGTGCCGAGCGCGGCGGGGATGACGTAGCCCGCATCGGTGCGGCATTGCGGGCAGATACGACGGGCACGGTTGGCTTTGGCCAGCGCCGCCCACCGCGCCGGCGTCATCGGACGGACCGGCTTGGCCAGGTCGACGCGGTACAGGTAGGCGACCAGCGGGCCACGGCGGCGGCGCGGTCGTTCGAGCTGCGCTGCCACCTCCTGGCCGCCCGGTCGCAGGCCCCGCGCACGGAGCTGCCGACGGGTGGCGTAGCCGTCCGGGGCAAGCCGCCACCGATAGACGGGCAGCGCTGCGATCACGCGGCCCGTTCGGCGAGCAGCGCGTCACGGAGCATCCGCGCGTTGACCGGGGAGACGTGCAGGACACGGCGGATGCCCTCGGCAGTCACCTTCGCCTCGGGCCAGTCAGCCGTCACGGTCCGTGCCTCGGTCAGGAGCTGCTCCGGACTCCGCCGGGTCCGGGGTGCTTTCGCGGCATCCGGCACCCGATACGTCGCCCGCCGCTGCCGGGTCGACGCGGCAGCCACCGACCGGCGCACGATCGGCCGGGCCGGGGTCGACTCGACCGGGGCCGTAAGCGCGGGGATCGGCTTGAGCAGCAAGCTCGACTTGCCCGCGTCCGCCGGGACCGGGGCGGGCACCGGGAGACGCGTGAGGGCGATCGTGACCGGAGTCGATTCCGGCTGGTCAGCCGTAGACCGAATCCTCTCGGTCTCGGTAGATTCCTCCGCATTCGCGCTCGCGGTGGCTGCCGGGCCGATCGGGTCGACCGACGGCAGCGGCGGCGGGTCGGCCGGGGTGGTGAACATGCCTGCCAGCGCGGCATCCGCACCCGCCGTGACGCGCTCGCGCTGCACGTCGAGCAGGCGTGTTCCGAGTGCGTGGTCGCCGGTGCCGACCCTTCGGGCCAGCCGCCACGACTTGCGCTCCGACCACTTCTTGACGCGGTCGCTGGGGTGGTTGGCGGCCACGGCCCGGTGATAGGCCAACTGCCGCACGACGGCCGCCGCCCGGGCTTCGGCTTCGGCGTCGTGGCCGTCGGTGTGGACGACGATCCGCCGGGCCAGGAACGCCATGCCCTCCGCCGAGACGCACATACCCATCGGGGTCACGGCGTAAATGACGGTCCGGCCAGCGTCGGGGCCGGCCATCGCGGCCATGACCGAGGCGGCGGCGGGCAGCGCCCACAGCCCCAGCCGGACGACGCGGGGTGAGGACTGGCCCAGCATGGTCAGGCCGAGCAGGACCAGGCCGAGAACGGCGGTGGCGCCCTCGCCGGCCGCGACGGCACCGAGCGCGGTGCCGGTGCCGTAGGCGTGGCCGATGTTGCTGAACGTGCCGTATCCGCCGATGCCGCCGACGGCGGCCATGATGACGAACGCGGTCCCCAGGACGATGCGCTGCGGGGTGGTCAGTTCCTTGTGGTTCATCACGCCGCACCACCCGGCAGGCTGGTGCCGGCCGTGCGGTTGACCAGTGCGACCCGCGCGGCCAGCGCCCGGCGGCGGGCGCGACGGATACGGCGGGCGTCCAGCTCGGTCGGGACGCGGTCCAGGGTGGCGATCTGTGCGTCCAGCAGGTCGACGTCCGCCAGGATCACGGGCATCTCACGCTCGATCGCGTCCAGCTCCGCGTCCGTCGGCTCCATGAAGTCGGCGAACGCCGTAACAGCGTCCTGAACAGTGACGATGTGCTCCATTGGGTCGTGTTCCTCTCAGTCAGGAACGGCCCGAACAGCGCCCCCGGTGTTCCCGCACCGGGGGCGCACGCCGTTGAAGTCGGAAGATCCGGCTCCCCTCAGCGCTGCTCGTACGAGACGAGCAGCGGAGGCAACCGGCCGCAGTCGTTGACCTGCGGGAAGGTCGAAACGCGCTGTACCGCGCGCAGGACTGAACCTGCGCGCGCCCGCCCTCTTGCTTGCGAAGGGGGGACGGGCTCCCTTGGCACGCTGTTGAGTTCTCAAACGGCTATCGCTTCCTTCGAGCCCGCTCTCGCGGCACCCTCCGGGCGTTGACGCAACCCCCGGTTCACGCCTGTTTTGCACACAGGTGTGCCGAGGTTCAGCGACCGCCGCTTACCGAGGTGACCGGCGGGCACATCCCTAAGGTTCCCTAGGGTTCCCTGCGGTGTCAAGCGGTAGGCTAGGGAACCACAGGGATGTCGCGACAAGGAGCAATCGACATGGCAGGCCAGGCCGACAATCGGGCGCCGTACGCGAGGATTGCCGCTCACTTCACGGAGCTGATTACGTCTGGTCAGCTCCAGCCGGGATCACTCTTGCCGAGCATCAAGAACATCTCGGAAGAGTGGAAGGTGAGCACCGCGACGGCCGAGAAGGCCCTGCGCAAGCTGCGTAACGACGGACTTGTTCGCGGCATCCACGGCATCGGGACCGAGGTCTTGGATCAGCCCACTCCGATGTCGTCGGGGTCGCAGCGACAGGACCGGGGGCGCCGCACGGGGTCCAGTTGGGGGGCGGGCGAAAGGTCCGACTCGCAGCAGGCGGCCGTCGTGCCCGCGCCCGATGAAGTGGCCCAAGCTCTGGACATCGAACCGGGCTCGGACGTGATCCGTCGTAGCCGCGTCTACCGGGACCGGCATGGCATCGTGGCCCACAGCACGTCGTGGATCCCTGCTCGGTACGCGACGCTGATTCCCCAGCTGGCAGCGAGTGAGCGTCTGACGGGAGGAACGTCGCTCCAGCTCATCGCCCAGGCGACCGGCCATCCGATCAGTCACCGGATCGACACCGCTTCCGCCAGCCTGCTCACGCCGGAGTACGCGCGGCTCCTGGAACTTGACCCCGATCACCCGCCGACGGACCCAGTGGTCGTGATGACGGCTAAGTTCGTCGACAGCGAGGGCAACATCGTGGAGTACGGCGTGGACCTCGGCGGTCCCGGCCGCACATGGCGCACAGAGTCGGAGGTCTCGTAGTGACGGTCACCCGCCCGCCGTTCTGTGTCCTGATGGCGGGACTCCCCGGCTCCGGCAAGACCACCCTTTCCCGCGCTCTGACAGCTCGTGGGTTCGTGCGGCTGTGCCCGGACGAAGAGATGTACCGCCGGCACGGGGTCTATGGCGTGGACTTCCCCCGGGGCACCTTTCCCACCCTTGAGAAGCCGGTCCTCGAAGACGTGGCGGCTGAGCTGAGAGAACAGCTCAAGGCAGGACATGACGTCGTCGTTGACCACGGTTTTTGGACCCCGGAAGACCGAGACCGGTGGCGAGCCATCGCCACCGACGCTGGCGCCAGGCCCGTGCTCGTCTACCTCTCAGCCAGCCACGACGAGCTGTGGGCAAGGATCAGCAGACGCAACGAGTTCCACGAGAACGACCCGAACTCCATCTACTTCTCGGAGAGCGACCTCCAGCGGTACCGCACCCGGTTCATCCCCCCTCAGGCAGACGAACCGCACCTCATGCATGACGGCGACACTGCGGCCGTCGTTGCGGCTCTGGTCGGCTCTCCCCCTCGCCCCACAGAGGGCTGATGCCCAGCCCGACAAGCTTTCTGTCACACTTCCGCCTCATTAGCGAGAGCCAGATCACTACCTGAGTCCGGGCGCTCGCCTCGCCGGGCCACTCTCCGAACACATGGACCGAAAGGCCCATATAATGACAGAGCAGGACGGATAAAATTGTCTGCACGGGGCCCGGGACCGTACCCCTTTTGGGACTGGCACCCAAGCCGTACCCCTTTCAATAGATGAGCCCTAAGCGGCCACAGCGCATCCGCACCTAGTGCAAGCATTACGCGCTCACGGAGTCATCATGAGCACCACGGCCCGGGGGCGACTCCCCCGGATTATCCGCGCTTCCTGCATCAGTAGCGCGCTTCTCATTTCCGTAGGTGCCCCTACAGCCATAGCAGCCAACCAGTCTTCTGTGCCGACACAGCAAATGCCCAGGGACGACCCGGGCGGTAGCGATCAAGAGTCGGACTCCGGCGGTTCCGATACCTCCACTGACAGCGGAGGAAACGACTCAGGCTCGGGAACCGCCGACCAGAGTGGCGATGGCACGGGCATCGGTCAGCAGCCCAGCGACACGAACGACCAGAGTGGCGATGGCACGTACACCGCCCACCAGCCCAGCGACACCAACGACCAGAGTGGCGATGGCACGTACACCGCCCACCAGCCCAGCGACACCAACGACCAGAGTGGCGATGGCACGTACACCGCCCACCAGCCCAGCGACACCAACGACCATCTGAGCCCGCCCTCCGACAATGGCGGCATGGACGTTGGTCACCCGAACACGGACACAGGTAACTCGCACAGTCGCGGGGATGCCGACAACAAGGTCCCGTTCTACGCGCTCGGCGGAGATCAGGGGCAGCAGCCGAAGGGGTCCTCCTCCGACGCCAACGGCAAGACGCAGAACCTGTCACCGGTACTCACACAAGCATTGAAATGCACACTAAGAGTGCTCCCCGGTGGGGAGATACCGAAAGATGTGGAGAACGCTTACAGGGTCGTAAAGTGGATCAACGCTGGCGAAGCCTATGTTCAAGCAGCGCAAGGCGGCGACACCAAAACGATGATTTGGGAAGTCGGCTCAGCGCTTCCAGGTGCCGTAGGCACGACATTCACGTGTGCCAGAATTGTTGACGTCTATGCTGATGAACAGGGGAAAGAAGCAGTAGCCCCCTACGAGAAGGATCCTTCCCGCCTCGGCATCAAGAACAACACGCCAGTGCATATCCAGCAAGCGCCGGGAGTCCAGCAGAACCCTCTACCCAAGAGTGGCGCAGGCTGATCACTTCGCAACAATCTGCCATGGAAGGAATCGGGCTGGTCGCGTGGCGATGGGGCCGCAGCGCGGCTGATTCAAGGTGGCGTGTGCCGTTGCATGCCACCTTGCCTCCTCAGGTTGACGGCACTTCTTGACGGCAACGCCGGCGCACGATGCCGTATCTGGAGAACCAGCCCCACACCATCCCGAGCAGGCGGAGAGAGTCACAACGCTGATCACTACATCGCCGAGATGATCTCCTAAAGCGGGTGTCGCAGGTTCGAATCCTGCCGGGGGCACAATGCGTTTCCGCTCTGACCTGGGGTTTCTTCCCCAGGGAGGGCTCCTGCTCGGCCTCGGACTCTTCGTCCGGGGCCGTTTGCGTGAGCGGACGGAGAGTTGATCTCCGAAAGTCCTCCCACCGGATCAGCATCACCGGCATGGCCTCCGGGCCGGGATGCTTCGCGTCGTCGGGCTCGGGCTCCGACCTGGCGGAAGACGGGCGCCGCCCGCCGGATCCACGACGCCCTCCTCGCCACACGCGACGAGCCGTACGTCACGCTCATGGGCAAGCCGGCCGCTGGGGACGGAAGGGTCCATGCGCTCTACGAGTCGTGGGGGTACGAGGACATCGGGCAAAGTCAGCCGTCACCGGCCTCGCCGGTCCTCACCGTGATGACCCGAGATCTACGAACTGCGGAAAGTCGGCCGCATCGGCCCCAAGGGGACCGAGGACATCACCGGAGACAAGCGGAGGCGACCGCCTCTCGCCGCGGAAGGTTGCAAATGAAGTACGTCACGGCCGTCTGGGACG
Organism: Streptomyces musisoli; assembly: GCF_016741855.1. Taxonomy (GTDB): domain Bacteria; phylum Actinomycetota; class Actinomycetes; order Streptomycetales; family Streptomycetaceae; genus Streptomyces; species Streptomyces musisoli. The sequence goes on from NZ_JAERRH010000008.1 coordinate 299,538, forward strand.
ACGGCGGGTTCTTCGTGGATCCGAGGGCTTATCTGGCCGAACTCCCCAAGCTCCGCGACAAATTGCCAGCTGGAGCTTGGGCCTTCGCGTCCGATCCGGCGCATTACGCTTTGGGGCACGGCAACAGTCACTGTGTCAAGGACCTGGAGTTGTCCGGTATTCAGGTGGCCACCGACAAAGGCGGGGGGCTGACTCTGGAATTCGCCCCCAATCAGTGGAAGCACGACTCCGGGCTGCGCATCAGCTATTCAGGCGTGACGCACTTCTCCATCGACTATGAGCACGCCATCGACTGGATGCTGGTCGACACCGTACTCCTCGACGAGATCCTCCCGGACGAGGACGGCGGCTGCGTGCACGAGATCGCGCTCACCGACGCGTCGATCACCGTCCGCTGTGCGGACCTGCAAGCCCTATGGGGAGACGCGAGCTGAGCTCGGCAGCCTCCGACCGACACGGGCGACGAGGGCGTACACGCTCATGCCGCCCACACCGGCTGTGGCGAACACGGGGACGTAAACACCGATGTTGTCGCCACCGTTCGCGAAGGTGACCGCGGCGACCTCCAGCGCTTTCGGGCCGCCCTCCTCCGCCGCCCGGTCGTCGTCCTCGATGCCCCGGTGCCTCCAGGTCTGCCAGGCCGCCTCGAGTCCGAGTGCCAGCGGCAGAAAGCCGAGGTAGGGGATGGCCGATTCGGGCAGGAAGGTCGCGCCGAACGCTGCGGCCACGGACGCGGCGAGGATGGCGGCGAAGCCGAGGTACTGGCCCAGCATGGCCGCGGTGTCCCTTACCCTGGGCGAAGAACAACGACAGGACCAGGATGTCGTCGATGTTGGTGACGGCGAACAGGCCGGCCGCCTGTCGACGATGCCCAGGCCCATGGGTACATCCACTCCCGCTCGGTCTCCTCGAACCCTACCGCCGCGCGCCGGCTTACCGGCGGCCGAGTACACCGCGAACACAGGTGGCACGGTCGTGGACCGTTGCCATGGCCGACTGGCATGACCCCTGAGGCGATGGCAACCTGGAGATACGGCTACGTGGGCCACGTTCTTCCATGCTTCATGTTGCGAGGATGTCATGGCGGAACAGGAAGTCGGCAGACGCGACGAGCAAATCCGATCCTCTGCGAATGAAGGAATTGCTGCGCCAGGCGGGGACGGCCGAGACGAGCCCCGCAAAGGTAAGCCTCGACGGCGCCTCACACTGGCATTCCAGGCTGCGGGCATAGCAGCAGCCATCAGCGGCACGGTAACAGCGATCCCCTCATTCTACAATGCTTCCCGGGAAGGGGACGCCGCTAGCATTCTCGCGAGCTTCACCGCCATTCTGGGAGTTATTCTCAGTACGGTGGCCGCGGCTGTGGCACCTGAATTCAGGGAGCTGTCGAGGCAGACCTGGCAGTGGCTGAGGGCCCGGACAAAAACTGCAACCTACTCTGCGCTCAGTGGGATGTGTGTCGCACTTGCAGTCTGGGAGCTCCTGGCGCGCCACAGTATTGCTGCCGCCGGCCTCGTCGTCATGGCTGCCGCCGCTGTGCGACTCGTCGCCGCCCGATCGATGTTCAGGTACTGGAAGAAGCCATTGGAGCAACTCCGGTTGCATGTCGCCACGGAAGTGTTCTTCCACTGCTTCGCACTATGGGGCCTCACTGCCGGCCTGTTGCTGGAGGTCGCGGCCGTCAAGCATCTGGACACCGCGCCTCGTGTGACCATCACGATCAGCCTGTCCCTCGCCCTGCTCGTTGCCGTCAACAAGGCGACCGCGCGCACCCGAAAGCTGTGCACTGCCATCGATGGTGAGATTTCCGAAGTGTTCCGAACCGTCGAGGCACTGCGTGTCGATATCGCGTCCACGAATGCGGTAAATCTCAGACGAGAGGCCCTGGAAAGGGTGGATACTCTTGATCGCATGCTGCGGACCCGACTCAATACAGGATACAAATTGACAGGCACCAGCCTGCTCCCCACGTCGACTCGCGTGGCCTTGGTCAGGGGTCTCAGAGAAGCCATAGAGCGGGACATCATGGGCGAGGGTCCGTGGAAGCGGTCGAAGATTTCTCTGCGGCAGATTCAAAACGCTTGCAGTAGATGGACGGACACGATGGCATAGGCATAGGCATAGGCATAGGCGGAGGTCCCGACGGGAACTGCGGCTGTGTTCCACGGAATGGCCGACAGGCGGCGTGCGGCTGCCGAGCCGTCGAGCTTCCGAGGTCGTCCGGATAGAAGCCAGATAGAAGTAGGAGCCCGGCGGGTTGCAGCCGAACGCATTGTCGTCCGTAAGTGGGGACGAGTGAACGCCCGGCCGGGCGGGGGCCTGCTCGTGAGCCGCTCCCCCAAGGCCCCCCGGCCCACCGGACGCTCGGGCCGGCCCAGTTGGCCGGCCCAGTTGGGCGGCCCGGCTGGGCGGTCCGGCTGGGTGGCCTGGGCGTCCGGAAGACGTGTCGTCCGACGCTGTCGCCGGAGGGGGGTGCCGGCGCTGTCGCCGGAGGCGGGGTGGCGGGCGGTCAGCGGGTGGTGAGGAACTCGAGCGTGTCGATCACGCGGTTCGAGAAGCCCCACTCGTTGTCGTACCAGGCGACCACCTTGACGTGGCGGCCGTCGACGCGGGTGAGGGCCGAGTCGAAGATCGACGAGGCGGGGTTGCCCACGATGTCGGAGGAGACGAGCGGGTCCTCCGAGTACTCGAGGACGCCGGCGAGCGGCCCCTCCGCCGCGGCGCGGTACGCCGCCAGCACGTCGTCGCGCGTCACGTCGCGGGCGACGGTCGTGTTGAGTTCGACGATCGAGCCCACCGGCACCGGCACGCGGATCGAGTCGCCCGACAGCTTGCCGTCGAGGTTCGGCAGCACCAGGCCGATCGCCTTGGCGGCACCGGTCGTGGTCGGCACGATGTTGACGCCGGCGGCCCGGGCGCGACGGGCGTCGCGGTGCGGACCGTCCTGGAGGTTCTGCTCCTGCGTGTAGGCGTGCACCGTCGTCATGAACCCGTGCTCGATTCCGGCGAGTTCGTCGAGGACCGCGGCCAGCGGTGCGAGCGCGTTGGTGGTGCAGGAGGCGTTCGAGACGATCGTGTGCAGGGCCGGGTCGTAGGCATCGGTGTTGACGCCGAACGCGAGCGTGACGTCGGCGCCGTCCGACGGCGCGCTGACGAGTACCTTCTTCGCGCCCGCGTCGAGGTGGGCGCGGGCCGCCTTGGCCGAGGTGAAGCGGCCGGTGGCTTCCAGGACGATGTCGACGCCGAGTTCGGCCCACGGCAGCTGCGCCGGCTCGCGCTCGGCCAGCACCGTGATCCGACGGCCGTCGACGACGAGGGCGTCCCCGTCGACGGTCACCGGGCGCCCGAGCCGGCCGGCCGTGCTGTCGTAGGCGAGCAGCCGGGCGAGAGTGGCGGGCTCCGTCAGGTCGTTGACGGCGACGATCTCGAGGGCGCTGTCGCGCTCCAGCAGTGCGCGCAGCACATTGCGTCCGATGCGGCCGAATCCGTTGATGGCGATGCGAGTCATGAGTGAGGTCCCTTCCCTTCGCGCCACCAGGCTCGCCCGTGGCTCCCGCCGCTGACAGTGGCGGGATCGCCACGGTTCAAAAGGATCCCGCCACGGCCCCCGCCAAGGCCCCACCACCGACACGGCCTCACCACCGACACGGCCCCGCCACGGCCCGTTGCATAGCGCTCCGTGGCGCCGGGCGGGTCACTCCCCCCGGGTGAAGGTGCGCCGGTACTCGCTCGGTCTAGTGCCGAGGATGTGCTGGAAGTGCAGGCGCAGGTTGGCGCCGGTGCCGAGCCCGACGTCGGCGGCGATCTGTTCGACGCTGCGCTGCGAGCGCTCCAGCAGTTCGCGGGCCAGGTCGATGCGGGCGCGCATCACCCACTGCATCGGCGTGTAGCCGGTCTCCTCGACGAAGCGCCGGGAGAACGTGCGCGGCGAGACCCCGGCCTGCCGCGCCAGGATGTCGAGGGTGAGGGGGTCGCCGAGCCGGTGCAGCGCCCACTCGCGGGTGGCTGAGAACCGCTCGCCGAGCGGCTCGGGGACGCTGCGCGGCACGTACTGGGCCTGGCCGCCGCTGCGGTAGGGGGCGGCGACCAGACGCCGGGCCGCGTGGTTGGACGCGGCCACCCCGAGGTCGCCGCGCAGGATGTGCAGGCACAGGTCGATGCCGGAGGCGGCGCCGGCCGAGGTGAGCACGCTGCCCTCGTCGACGAACAGCACGTTCTCGTCGACCTGGACGAGCGGATGCCGCGCCATCAGTGCCCGCGCGTAGTGCCAGTGCGTCGTGGCGCGCCTGCCGTCGAGCAGGCCCGTGGCGGCGAGCGCGAAGGCGCCCGTCGAGATGGCGGCGAGCCGCGCGCCCCGGTCGTGGGCGGCGATCAGTGCGTCGACGACGGCCCGCGGCGGGTCGTCGCGGTCCGGGAACCGGTACCCGGGGACGAAGACGATGTCGGCCCACGCCAGGGCGTCGAGGCCGTGGGCGACGTGGTACGCGAGGCCGTCGCCGCCGGTCACGAGACCGGGTGCCGCCCCGCACACCCGTACCTCGTACGGCATGCTCGCGCGGGTCGTGAAGACCTGCGCGGGAATGCCGACATCGAGCGGCTTCGCGCCCTCCAGCACGAGGACGGCGACGCGATGCAGGCGGGAGGCTGACACAGGAAGAGGTTACGTGGGACGCGCCTCCGGGACGCCCGCGCGCCGACCGGGCGGACAGCACACCGGCCGGGCCCTCCGCCACATCGCGGCACACCGGCCGGGCCCTCCGCCACATCGCGGCACACCGGCCGGGCCCTCCGCCACATCGCGGCACACCGGCCGGGCCCTCCGCCACATCGCGGCACACCGGCCGGGCCCTCCGCCACGGCGCGGCACACCGGCCGGGCCCTCCGCCACGGCGCGGCCCACCGCCCGTCCCGCCCGGCGGCGATGCCCCTGGACCCGCGGGAACCGCTGATGTACCGGCGGCGGAGCCGGGTCAGTAGACCACGCTGTAGGACGGCAGGACGTGGCTGCAGCTCGCGGCCTTGTACTGGTCCATCCCGCGGTCCTTCTTCGCGTGGGTCAGGACGACCTGGCCGGTGCGCGGGCCGAAGACGCCGTCGACGGCGAGTTCCTGGGTGGCCCAGGTGCGGTTGGAGATGTCTTGGAGGCGCTTGACCCCGAGCTGGGTCCGGGGACCGAACTTGCCGTCCACCTCGATGCGCATGCCGGTGTACCAGTTCACGAAGAACTGCACGCAGGCGACCTGGCGTGCGTGGTCGGGGTAGCCGTAGCCGACGGTCGGGTTGCCGGGGTCGGCCTGGGCCGTGGTGGTGCCGACGGCCAGGAGGGCCACGGCGGCGGCGCCCACCGCGCCGCTTTGCAGGGCCTTGAGATGCTTCATCGAGGAATTCCTTTACGTGTACATGTAAGGACAATCCCGTGATCGTACACGCGCGCCCCGGCCGAGCCCCTCCGCCGTGCGGGGACCACAAGGGGCGCCTTGCCGGGGCCACTTGAATCGGCGGCACCAGGCATCGGCAGGGGGCGCTCGTACTCGGTTCGGCGGGGGTCGTCTTCTTTACGGTTTCCTGATGCGCCGGGTGGATCCGGCGGCCCTCCCCCCGGTGTCCTCCCCGGTGTCCGGTTCACGTCGGAGAGGGGAGTGCCATGGAAGGCGCTGTCGTTGCAGTGGTGGTCGTCGGCCTTCTGCTGCTCGTGCTGAAGAGCGGGATGCGGGTCGTCAACCAGGTGGAGCGCGGGGTCGTCTTCCGGTGGGGCAAGGCGCTGCCCACCCACCGGCAGCCCGGCATCACCTTCCTCATCCCGTTCGCCGACCGGATGCGCAAGGTGAACGTGCAGATCGTGACCATGCCGGTGCCCACCCAGGAGGGCATCACCCGGGACAACGTGTCGGTGAAGGTCGACGCGGTCGTCTACTTCCGCGTCACCGACCCGGTGCGCGCGGCCATCGAGGTACAGGACTACGTCTTCGCCGTCGGGCAGGTCGCCCAGTCCTCCCTGCGCTCCATCATCGGCAAGAGCGACCTGGACGACCTGCTGAGCGACCGGGAGCGGCTGCACGAGGGACTGGCGCTGATGATCGACAGCCCGGCCGCCGGCTGGGGCGTCCACATCGACCGGGTCGAGATCAAGGACGTACAGCTCCCCGAGTCGCTGAAGCGGTCCATGTCCCGGCAGGCCGAGGCCGAGCGGGAGCGGCGGGCCCGGGTCATCACCGCGGACGGTGAGTTCCAGGCCGCCCAGCAGCTCGCCAACGCCTCACGGATCATGTCGGACACGCCGGAGGCCATGCAGCTGCGGCTGTTGCAGACGGTCGTGGAGGTGGCCGCCGAGAAGAACTCCACGCTGGTGATGCCGTTCCCGGTGGAGCTGCTGCGGTACTTCGACCGGGCCGTGCAGAAGATCGACTCCGAGATCAGGACGGGGAGTGTTCCGGCGCAGGCTCGGGAGCAGGACGGACCGGACTCCGCCGAGCAGCGGTGACCAGCGCCAGCGTCGTGCACACCGAGCCCGCCGCCATCGCGGTCATCGCCGCGGCGGGCGAGGTGAGCTGGGCCACCGCACCGGCCAGCGTCGCGCTCACGCCCTGAAGGGTCAGCATGCCGGCCGAGTGCAGCCCCAGCGCGTGCCCGGCGAGTTCGCCGGGGGTCAGCGCCATCAGCTGCTCCTGCTGCACGAGGCTCGCGCCGAAGCCGACGGAGGCCACCGTCGCACAGGCCGCGGCGACGGGCAGCGACGGGTGTGCGCAGAAGACCAGGTACGGCGTCGCCAGCAGGAGCAGCAGCGGGGTGGCCAGGCGCGCGCGCAGGGCGGCGGGCAGCAGGCGGCCGATCGTGACGTCCCCGGCGAACATGCCGAACGCCGCGCAGGCGAACAGGGTGCCGGCCGCGTGGGGCGCGTACGACACGTAGAGGGACTCGCAGCCGACGACCATGCCATTGGGCAGCCACAGGCCCAGGTAGGTGAGGCGGCGCGGCCGGGACGACCACAGCAGGGCGTTGGTGCGCCAGGTCGCCGAGGGGGAGGTACGGCCCGTGGCCCGGGGTGGGCGGGCCGTCAGGCCAAGGCGCAGGACCAGCGCGGCGGTCAGGTACAGGGCCGCCGCGAGGAGCAGGCAGGTCTGCGGGGAGAGGGCGGTCAGCAGGGCGCCGCCGGTGGCGAACCCGGTGATCTGCATCAGGCCGCCCATCATGTTGAACAGCGATCGCCCCGTCAGGTAGCCCTCCTCGGCGAGGATCTCGTTCAGCAGCCCCCAGCGGACCCCGCCGCCGAGGGAGGCGACCAGGCCCAGGGTGAGGACGACGGCGAGGACCGCGCCGACCGGCAGGCCGGGCAGCGCCTGCACCGCCGTACCGGCCGCGAAGGTCAGCGCGATCGCCGCCAGGGTGGTGCGCGGGGGCAGCCGGTCGGCGCCGGACAGCAGGAAGGTCGCGCCCAGCACCTGGGCGAGCGACGGGCCGAACATGCTCACCGCCGACAGCAGCGGGGAGCCGGTCGCGCGGAACACGAGCGTGCCGAGGGCGAGTCCGCCGACGGTCTGCGCGGCCGTCTGTGCGGCCGAGCCGAGGAAGAGGGGGGTGAATTCGGGGGTGCGGAGGAGAGCGCGGTAGCCGGGCATGCCGGGGAGTCTCGGCCGCCCGGCGCGTTCTCGTTATTGTTTCGCGGCAGCGCGAAAGTTCGCAGCGCCCTGGGGAGGGAGCCGGTGGGATGGTGGCAGCTCAACGCGGATACGCTGGCCCGCAGCCGGTTCGTCATCTCCCCGCTCGCCGAGACGTTCGCCTGTCTGAAGCTGCTGCACGCGGGTGAGGGCGCCCATCCCGGTGAGCAGGCGTGGCTGCGGGCCCATCTGCCCGCCTACCGGGCGTGGCTGGCGGCCGACCCGGTGACGGCGCTGCTGGTGCGGGCCGGGCTGGGCCGGGAGTGGATCGCCGACTTCCTGACCCCGGCCCCCCGGGACGGGGAGGCGTTCGCGGAGGAGGTCGCCCGGGTCCGCTCGGTGGCGCCCGCCGCGGCCCGCGCCCATCTGCGCACCTCCCTCGCCGGTCCGCTCCCCGCCGAGCTGGACCGGGACGATCTGACCGAGCGGGCGGCCGGGCTGCTGGAGCGGGTGTGGGAGGAGACCGTACGGCCGTACTGGGGGCGGCGCCGGCGGGTGCTGGAGGCGGACGTGGTGGCGCGGACCGCGCAGGTGAGCCGGGGCGGCTGGGTGAGCGCGCTGGACTCGCTGCGGCCGGGACGCACCCGGTGGCTCGGCGAGAACCGGCTCCAGATCAACCTGCACGAGTATCCGCCGCGCGAGATCTCCGGGGCCGAGCTGCTCTTCGTGCCGGTGACCGCGCAACGGCACGGCTGGGTGTCCTGGGACGACGGCGAGCGGTACGCGGTGATCTATCCGTGCGCCGGCGTCCTCGCCGACGTCACCGACCGGACCGTCCCGGCGAGCCTCGGCGCGCTGCTCGGGGCCGCCCGGGCCGGGGTGCTGGTCCTGCTCGACTCGCCCTTGAGCACCAGCCACCTGACCGCCGTCACCGGCCAGGGGCTCGGCTCGGTGGGACGCCATCTGAAGGTGCTGCGGGACGCGGGGCTGGTGGAGCGCCGGCGCGCCGGGCGTTCCGTGCTGTACACGCGGACGGCGGCCGGTGACGTCCTGGTCGAGGCCGGGCAAGGCGGACGGCGGTCCGTGACGACCGGTGGGCCCAGGCCGGGCAAGGGGGACGGCGGCCCGTGACGACCGGTGGGCCGAAGCCGGGCAAGGGGGACGGCGGCCCGTGACGACGTCCGGGGCGAGGCCGGGCAAGGGGGCCGTTGCCCGGCAGGGCTAGCATCCGGGGCATGACCACTACTGACCACAACGGCTCTCCGCTGGACGTCGAGATCGGGGCCCTCCAGGGCGGTCCCGCGAACCTGCCGCAGCTCGCGGGCAAGGCCGTGCTCATCGTGAACGTGGCCTCCAAGTGCGGACTGACCCCGCAGTACTCCGGCCTGGAGAAGCTCCAGGAGCGGTACGCCGGGCAGGGCTTCACCGTGCTGGGCGTGCCCTGCAACCAGTTCCTCGGGCAGGAGCCCGGCAGCGCCGAGGAGATCGCCGAGTTCTGCTCGGCGACGTACGGCGTGTCCTTCCCGCTCACCGAGAAGGTGGAGGTGAACGGCGAGGGCCGGCACCCGCTGTACGAGCGGCTCGTCGGTTTCGCCGACGCCGAGGGCCACAGCGGCGACATCCGCTGGAACTTCGAGAAGTTCCTGATCGGCCGGGACGGCCGGGTCGTGGCGCGGTTCTCCCCGCAGACCGAGCCGGAGTCGGCCGAGGTCGTCGCCGCGATCGAGGGCCAGCTCGGCTGAGCCGGGCGGGCCACCGCCCAGCACAGAGCCCTCTCGGCAAGGACGGCGACCGGTCGAGAGGGCTCTTCTGGTGGTGCTTGTGCAGTTGTTCCTGCCAGGGTCAGGGGGAACCCCTCACGCCTTGACCGAGGCCACGAAGGCGTTCCACGCGTCGGCGGGGAAGGCCAGGATCGGACCCTCGGAGATCTTGGAGTCGCGGACGGCGAGTTCGGCGGCGGTGGGCGACTTGACCTCGACGCAAGCGCCGTTGCCCGCGGAATAAGAGGACTTCATCCACGTCTCCGAAGCGCCCTGAATCAGTGCCATGTCCACTCCTGTTGCGAGTTGCAGTAGTGCGGTTCACGCCAACCATGTCGTCTGATTGGCGTGATCGACGCTACCGGGCAACCGCGCTCGGCGGAGTAGTCGTTCACTCAACCGGATGGCATATTCCAGGCGAGCCTTCCACTGAGACGTACCCACGGTGTACGATCCCGCGCCCTCCGTGATCCGGGCTCAGTCGGCGTACGCTTTCGCCACATCCGCGATGAATTGCCGGGAAGCTTCCACATTGAGGGACTGTGCCCGCAGATGTTCGTACATCACGGCGTACTTCTGCACGTCCTGCGCCTTCTCCAGGTACAGGTCGCTGGTGACGCCCTCCAGGTACACCACGCTGGAGTCGGCCGCGTCGGCGAACTCCAGGATCGCGTACTGGCCGTTGAGCCCCGGGTGCGCGCCCACCTCGAAGGGCAGCACCTGCACGGTGACGTGCGGCAGCTGGGACATCTCGATCAGGTGCTCCAGCTGTTCCCGCATCACCAGCTTGCTGCCCACGACCCGGCGCAGCGCGGCCTCGTCCAGCACCACCCACAGCCGGAGCGGGTTGTGGTCGGCGGTGATACGTTCCTGTCGCCGCATCCGCACCTGGACGCGCTTCTCGATCTCGGCCGTCGACGTCTCCGGCAACGCGCCCTGCACCAGCGCCTCCGCGTAGGCGCGGGTCTGCAACAGACCGGTCACCAACTGGGGTTCGTACACCCGCAGCGACTCGGCGTCGGTCTCCAGGCCGATGTACACGCTGTACGGGATGTCACCGAAGGTGTGCCACCACCCCTGCTGCCGCGAGTCCCGGGCCATCTCCATCAGCGAATCGACGATCCGCTGGTCCTCGACCTCGTAGACCCCGCACAGGTCGCGCACATCGCGCTGGCTGATGCTTCTGCGGCCGTTCTCCAGCCTGCTGATCTTCGACTGCGACACGAGCAGCCGCTCCGCCACCTCTTCGGCCGTCATGCCCTTGAGTTCGCGAAGCCTGCGCAACTCCTGGCCCAGCCGGCGCCGCCTGACGGTGGGATTCACATTGGACGCCACGGGACGTGCACCTCCGGCTGCCTGCCTGTTACTTAACACTTTGCGTATCTGCTGTTGAGCAGACTGCCACCAAGGTGTCTTCTACCGCTGGGAAACGACGGATATGCGGCGCCCCTCGAACTCCTGACCTCCCGAACTCCCGCGCCCCGCACTCCCGTCCCCCTTTTCCGCCCGAACCCGGGACGCCCGTGCCGTGGCGCTCGGACGCAGTCGAGCGGGGCGGTGGGACCACAGGGGTCTCACCGCCCCGCTCGGACCAGCGGCTCCCGAACCGGGTTCGTGGGGAACGGGGTTGCGGCTCAGTGGGCCACGGCGCGCGCCATGGACCCGTGACGCGGCTGCATGGGAACCCCGCGTGCGGGTTCCGCCACGGCCCGGGCTCCGGGCGTGGCCGGCCGGCCGGCCGAGGCCGGGCCGCGGCGCGGCTGGGCGGCCGCACCGTTCTGCACGTCCATGACGGCGTGGGCGACGAGCCCGCCCATGGGGTCGTGCCGGATCAGGTCCCGCAGCCGGGACCGGGACGAGCGCCCCTCGTTCCCCGGATACAGGTGCTTGCCGAGCCCGACGGCGTGCGCCAGGGCGGCGAGCGCCGCGGTCCGCGGGTCCGGCGGTACGCCGGTGCGGATCGCGGAGTCCAGCCGGGCTCGGATCTCCCGGCTGATGGCGGTGTCCGTCGCCTGGTACCGCGTCGTCGGCAACACCCCGCACATCTGGCCCGGCACGGCGGCGACCATGCCGCACCGCTCCAGATGCGAGAGGTAGACCTGGCGGAGCCCGAGACGCGGCCCGCCGATCCAGTGGACAGCGCGTACCGGAGCGCCGCGCCTTCGCAGCAACTCCAACGCGCAGTCCAGAGTCGGATCTCCTGTCGGCCGTGGTACGACCACGGCGATACGATCCCCGTCTGGGGCTATCCGTCCGGCCAGCGCCAGCTCCACTAGCTGTGCTCCGGCCAGACCGAGGTCGAGCGACTGCGGCTGTGCAGTGGTACCCGTGGCCGGGTCCAATGCCAGCAGCAGAAGCTCCTCCGGAAGTGTTCTGCGGCTCCTGCCCATCCATGCCTCCCCGCGTGGATGAATGACAGGGTGACCCCTCTCACATTGGTCTGTCGAGAGTGCGTGACCGGTTCGTGAGGGAACCGGTAGGTATGTCGTTCTCGTCTACCACAGGGGCCAAGCCCTCACACAGGACACTGGTACATGGTTCGGACAGGGCGCGTGCAGGCGTGCGGCGCAGGAGGAGGCATCGGTGGCGGGCGAGTCCCCCGACAGGTCGAAGAAGCGCGAGTCGTCGGTGGAACCGACGTCGGGGAGCGCGGGTTCGGTTCCCGAGGCGCGCGATCCGCGTCTCGCGGTCGCCCGTGAAAAGGATTCCTCGGGCGGCGGTACGGACACGGCGACGAAGGTCCTGACCGTACGAGCCGAAACCCCGGCCGAGCCGGATGAGCCGGCCGGCGCCGAGAACTCCCCCGCGTCCGGCGAGAACTCCTCCGCGTCCGGCGAGGACGCCGCCCTGCGGGCGGCGGTCTCGGCGTGGGTACGCGAGCCGGGAACCAACGCGACTGCAAAGTCCGGGAAGACGGGGGCCGAGAACGAGGCCAAGTCCGAGGACGACACGGACGCGAACTCCGGGGCCCCGTCCAACCCGAAGGCGAAGCCGGAGACTTCGCCCGGGACCGATGCCTCGGCCGGGGCGGCGACCGAGGACAAGGCCTCACCGGCCGGCCGCGCCGAGTCCGGCCCCGGGGCGACGTCCGAGACGGAAGCCGAGCGTGAGACGCCGTCTGGCACGGCCGCGGACACGGAGGCGACCTCGGACGAGCCGACCTCGGACGAGCCGACGGACGCGGACGGCGCGGAGACGGATGCGGCCACCGCGACCGCCGACGCCGGTACGAAGGCCGACGCGACCGACGAGGACGACGCGGCCGACAAGGACGACGCGGCCGACAAGGACGGCGCCGGCGCCGGCGCCAAGCGTGACATGAACGCGAAGAACAAGCCGGCCACGACGGACGCGGAGGCCAAGGCGGACACCGAGGCCGACGCAGACGCGAAGACCAAGCCGAACCCGAAGACCGTGACCGAGCCGAACACCACGGCGGACGCGGACTCGACGAACGAGCCGGCGGCGGACTCGAAGACCGACGCGGGCGCCAAGCGTGCCGCGGGGGCGAAGGCCGACGCGAGCGCGAACAGCGACGACGCGAAGAACAAGGCGGAGGCGAGCCCGAAGACCGACGCGGGCGCCAAGGGCGGCTCGGCGGCGAAGAGCGACACGGACGCGAGCGCCGAGAGCAACGCGAACACCAAGGCCGACGGCGCGGCGGCCGAGGCTGAGGTGGGTGCGGTCGGGGACGGGCCGGTGGTCGCCGATGGCGGGGACGCCCCACAGGGGCCACCCGCAGGTGACGACGAGAGCCGCACGGGTGGTGCGGGTGGGAAGACGGACGCCGCCGAAGGCGAAGCCGAGGCGGAGGCCGAGCCCGCCGAGGCGGCGCCCAAGCCGTCCGCGGACGGCGTCGATCAGCCGACCACCGTTTTCAAGGCCGTACAGCCCAAGAAGCCCCGCGTCGACCAGCCGACCACCATGCTCAAGCTCGGCGGCACGCCCACGAACGCCGAGCCCAAGGACGGCACGCCCGAGGACGCCAAGCCCAGGGACGCCGCTCCCAAGGCCGGCACGCCCAAGGACGCCGAACCCAAGGATGCCAAGCCCAAGGGCTCCAAGCCCGGGGGCTCCAAGTCCGAGGCTTCCGCGGCCCCGGCCGAGTCCGACCCCGAGCGCACCAGCAAGTTCGTCGCGCTGAAGAACGACATGCGCCCGGCCGGCAAGCCCAGGTCCGCGGTCGCACCCCCGGTCACGCCCCCCGACGCCACCACCCCCGTCCCCCAGGTCGGCCCGGAACGCACCACCCAGCAGCCGCTCCCGCCCAAGCCCCCGCTGGACCTGCTGGCGGAGCTGACCAACACGCCCCCGCCCCCGGAGACCCCGGTCCGCACGGTCGTGCGCCGGGTCAAGATCTGGACCCCCCTGGTCGTGCTCCTGGCGATCGTCTTCGCGGTCGTGCAGACCTTCCGCCCGCTGCCGTCCCCCACCCTCTCGCTCACCGCGAAGGACACGTACACCTTCGACGGCAAGACGAACCTGCCCTGGCCGGGCGAGGGCCAGGGCTGGCTCGACGGCGACGGCATCGGCACGATGGGCAGCTTCGGCAAGCAGACCCCCGTGGCCATCGGCTCGGTCGCCAAGACCATGACCTCCTACATCATCCTGAGGGACCACCCGCTGAAGCCGGGGCAGGAAGGCCCGAAGATCAAGATCGACCCGACGGCGGAGAAGGAGGGCGGCTACAACAAGGACGGCGAGTCGACGCTCGACACCGTCAAGGCCGGTCAGTCCCTCACCCAGAGGCAGGCCCTGTCGGCCGTCCTCATCCCCTCCGCCAACAACATCGCGCGGCTCCTCGCGCGCTGGGACGCGGGCTCGGAGGCGGCGTTCGTCAAGAAGATGAACGCCACCGCCAAGGAACTCGGGATGACCCACACGACGTACACCGACCCCTCGGGGCTGAAGGAGACCACCGTCTCCACCGCCGGGGACCAGGTGAAGCTCGGCCGCGCGTTCGTCAAGGTCCCGGCCCTGGTCGCCATCACCAGCTCCGCCAGCTGGACCGACCCGTCCGGCAAGTACTGGGACAACACCAACCACCTGCCGTACAACATCGGCGCGCTCGGCATCAAGACCGGCAGCACCTCCAAGGCCGGCGGCAACCTGCTCTTCGCCTCCCGCAAGAAGGTCGGCGGGCAGACGGTGACCCTCGTCGGCGCGATCCTCGGCCAGCACAAGCCGAAGATCCTCGAGACGGCCAACAAGGTCAGCCAGACCGCGCTGCTCGCCGCCCAGGACGCGCTGACCTCGTCGAAGATCCTCAAGAAGGGGGACGTGGTCGGCTACGTGGACGACGGGCTCGGCGGCCACACCCCGATCGTGATCACCAAGGACGTCACGGCCGTCGGCTGGGCCGGCCTGAAGGTGAAGCTGTCCTTCGCCTCCGGGACCGTGCCGCACACGGCGAAGGCCGGCACCCAGGTCGGCACGCTCACCGTCGGTGACGGCTCGGCCGGTGCCGTGAAGGTTCCCGTGGCCCTCCAGAAGGATCTCGCGGAGCCCGGTTTCGGCGCCAAGCTCACGCGTCTGGGCTGACCACACGGCCGCCGGCCCATCCGCGCACCCCGTCGACGGAGCCCCACCCGGGAGCCCCGTCGCGGGGTGCGTGCTAGCGTCACGAATCGGGGCAGGTCGCGGGGTCACGGGGCGAAACCGCGAACTGGACGGAAAGCGGCCGGGAACACCGTAGGAAGCGGCCGAGAACAGAAAACAGGACACGGGGAGTGCCTTCAGGTGGCCACAGCGGAGCCGACACGCGCCGACGACGCCGATCCGGGGCCGGAATCCGGGCCGCGAATACGTCTGTCCATGACCGACGTCGCGACGGATACGGCCGCCGACACGTCCGTCGCCGGGGCCGCCCGCACACCGTCCGGCACGGACGGTGACGGAGCCCTGGCAGACCGTCCCGGCGCACGTGCCCGTGCGCTCGCCCTCCTCGAACCCCTCCGGCAGCGGCTGCTGCGGCACCCCGTGCTGTCCATGACCGCGCTCTCGGGTGTCCTGCACATCGTCTGGTTCTTCACGTTCGCCAACAGCGGCGGCGATCTGGCCGCGCAGGACGCCTGGGCCGAGTTCGTCGGCCGGCACCCGGACTCGGCGTACAACCTCGCCTGGTACGGGGGCATGCACCCGGTGTCGTACAGCGTGGTGTCGCCGTACCTGATGTCGGTCCTCGGCGTCCGTACGACGATGATGATCGCCGGGACGCTGTCGGCGGGGCTGCTGACGATGCTCCTCATCCGCAGCCGGGCGGTGAAGAACCCGCTGTGGGTCTCGCTCGCCGCGCTCTTCGCACTGATCTGCAACGCGATCTCGGGCCGGGTGACCTTCGGGCTGGGCACGATGTTCGCGCTCGGCTCGGTCGCGGCCGTGTTCTGCTGGCCGTACCGGTGGCGGTACAAACGCTGGGCGAAGGCCCTGGTAGCCGCCCCGCTGGCCGCGCTCGCCACGATGGCCTCGCCGGTCGCGGGGCTGTTCGTGGGCCTGGTCGCGGTCGCGCTGTTCCTCCAGAAGCGGCGCCCGGGTGCCTGGGCGCTGGGGATCGCGCCGTCGGCGGTGGTCGCGGTGTCGGCCTGGCTGTTCCCGTTCTCCGGCACCCAGCCGATGGGGATCGGCTCGGTGATACTGCCGCTGCTGTACGGCCTGCTGTGCCTGTTCCTGGTGCCGAAGGAGTGGGTGACCGTCCGGCTGACGGCCGCCGTCTACAGCGTCGGTGTCGTCCTGGTGTGGCTGATCAGCTCGCAGATCGGGTCCAACATCTCGCGGCTGCCGATGCTGTTCGCGGGCGCGACCCTGATCGCGGCCCTGCCGTACACCGTGCCGAAGACCCGCACGTGGTACGTGACCGTGCTGGCCTTCCTCGGCTTCGTCGGCTGGATCGGCTTCAAGTCGGTGGACGACATCATCCACACCACGCCGGCCGCCTCCTGGGCGCGGGAGCTGGCCCCGCTCGTCAACGAGCTCCAGAAGGCCGGCGCCGAGAAGGGCCGCGTCGAGGTGGTCCCCGCCCGCTCCCACCGCGAGGCCTCCGCGCTCGCGCCGTACGTCAACCTGGCCCGGGGCTGGAACCGGCAGGCCGACATGGAGCGCAATCCGCTCTTCTACGACGACACGCTCAACTCGGCGACCTACCACGAGTGGCTCCAGCGGTGGGCGGTGCACTTCGTGGTGCTGCCCAAGGACAACGTGGACGGCGACGGCGGCGAGCGGGAGCTGCTGCGGCGCGGGATGCCGTATCTGAAGCAGGTCTGGGGCGACACCAACTGGCAGCTGTTCAAGGTGACGGATCCGGCGCCGCTCGCCGAGCCGAACGCGGTGGTCGACCGGGCCGAGCAGGGCGAGATGACGTTGCAGGTGAAGAAGGCCGGGCGGATCCTGATACGGATTCCGTACTCCCCGTGGCTGAGCGTCGTCGACGAGCACGGCAAGAGCGTGAAGCCGCCGCAGGCGTCCACCGGTACGCCGAAGGCGTACCGGAACGTCAACGGGTGCCTGTTGCAGACGCCGGAGGACGGGAACGGCGACAGGTGGACGGTGCTGCTCGCTCCGCGGGCCGGGACGTACCACCTGGCCGCCCCGTACCAGCTGCCCCGCGGTACGCCGTGCCCCGACGAACTGAAGTGACCTCCCCGCCGTCCGCCCGGGGCCCTGGGCCCGCGGGCGGGTCCGGGCCGGCCGGGGCTATTCGGTCCCGCGCAGCTCGGCCACGTACGTGTCCGTGCCCGGCACCGTGGGGATGAACGGCGCCACCAGTTCCACCCGGCCCAGGCCCGCGTCCGCCACCTGCTCGTCCAGTCCGCAGAAGTGCTCCTGCCAGCACTCCCGGGGGTCCGTCTCCAGGAACCACAGCAGGGTCAGCCGGGTGGTCACGCCCTCCACCTGCTTGACGTAGGTCATGCGGTCGCCCGGCAGCGGGGTGGGCCGGAACACGGTCACCAGGGCGGACGGGGAGCCCGCGAGGCGGCGGGGCAGATGGCGGGTGTGCAGCCACTGGAGGAGTTCGGTCCGCTGCTGCGGTGACTCGGTGTCGATCACCTCCAGCACCAGGCCGGCGTAGGGGTGGTCGAGGGCATGGAAGTCCCTGGGCCCCGCGGCGCCGTCCCGGTACACCGTCGTCTCGTGGTCCTGGAAGGCCGTGAAGACGTGGGTGCGGGCGTGGTGGACGCGGGCGTCCCGGTTGAGGCGCTTGTTGATGGCGACCGTCCACTTCATGTGGTCGGCGTAGCGGCCGGCGGTGATCCAGTAGGTGGAGAGGTAGCAGCCGGCCGTGACCGGCTGGGCGACCGCCGACTTCTCCGGGTAGCGCAGGAGCTGGAGCTCCCGGGTCGCGACCCAGCGGCGGCCCGCGTACATCCAGGGCATGGCCATCGCGCCGGCGTAGTAGTGGTCGTCCTCGTACCAGCGGTTGTAGGCGTACTCGTGGCCGGGGTGCGGCTCGACCATGGTGATCAGGGCGTGGCCGGGGCGGACGCCGTACGGTCCTGCGGCGGCCAGCTCGGCGTACAGCTCGCTGTGGGTGTCCTCGCTCATGCTGTTCCCCTTCCGTCCTCCCGCGGACGCCCATACTCTGACGCTCCGTCAGATAGAACGCCAGACCCCGGGAGGCCCCGATGTCCCTGCTCACCGGCAAGACCGTCGTCGTCTCGGGTGTCGGGGCCGGGCTCGGCCACCAGGTCGCCGCGGCCGTCGTGCGGGACGGCGGGAACGCGGTGCTCGGGGCGCGCACCGAGGCCAACCTCGCCAAGAGCGCGGCCGGGATCGACCCGGACGGCACGCGCACGGCGTACCGGGTGGCCGACATCACCGACGAGGGGCAGTGCGAGGCGCTGGCGGCGCTGGCGCGGGAGAGGTTCGGCGCGATCGACGCCGTGGTGCACGTGGCCGCCTGGGACTCGTACTTCGGCGGCCTGGAGGACGCCGACTTCGCGAGCTGGCGGTCGGTCCTCGACGTGAACCTGCTGGGGACGCTGCGGATGACCCGGGCGTGCCTGCCGGCGCTGAAGGAGGGCGGGGGCGGGTCGGTGGTGTTCATCGGGACACAGTCGGCCGTGGCCGCGCCCTCACAGGTGAAGCAGGCCGCGTACGCCGCCTCGAAGGGGGCGCTGACCAGTGCGATGTACTCACTGGCCCGGGAGCTGGGGCCGTTCCGGATCCGGGTCAACACCGTGCTGCCGGGCTGGATGTGGGGGCCGCCGGTGCAGGCGTACGTCCGGTTCACCGCGCAGACGGAGGGGCTGCCGGAGGACGAGGTGCTGGGCCGGCTGGGCGAGCGGATGGCGCTGCCGGAGCTGGCCACCGACGGGGACGTGGCGGACGCGGCGGTGTTCCTCGCCTCGGACCGGGCGCGGGCGATCACGGGGCAGTCGCTGCTGGTCAACGCCGGGGAGCTGATGCGGTAGCGGGCGGCCGAGGGGGCTTCGGCGATCACCTGCTTGTTCATACACATGAATCGAGGTCATCAAGTCGAACAATTTTACCGTGACTTGACGTACCGATTGCTTGTCGCGTTCATGTAGGCGGACTCACGATCGGGCACATGAACAGTCTCGACTGGGCCGTGCTCATCGGCTACTTCGGAGTGATGGTCGCGATCGGTGTCTGGTCGCACAAGCGCGTGGACAACGTCTCCGACTTCTTCACGGCCGGCGGCAAGATGCCCTGGTGGCTCTCCGGCATCTCGCACCACATGTCGGGCTACAGCGCCGTGATGTTCACCGGGTACGCGGGCATCGCCTACACCTACGGCGTCACCTCCTTCATCACCTGGTCCTTCCCCATCGCGCTCGGCATCGCCATCGGCTCGAAGCTGTTCGCGCCGCGCATCAACCGGCTGCGTTCCCGGCTCCATGTGGCCTCCCCGCTGGAGTACCTCAAGAACCGCTACAACCTGCCGACCCAGCAGGCGCTCGCCTGGTCCGGCATGCTGCTGAAGATCGTGGACGTGGGCGCCAAGTGGGCGGCGATCGCCACGCTGCTGTCCGTGTTCACCGGGGTCTCGCTGAACCAGGGCATCCTCATCACCGGCGCGATCACCGCCGTCTACTGCACGATCGGCGGCCTGTGGGCGGACGCGCTGACCGAACTCGGCCAGTTCGTCATCCAGTTGCTGGCCGGCGTCTCCATGTTCGTCGCGGTCGTGGTGAAGCTGAGCGACAAGGACATCGGCTTCCTCGGGGCGTGGGACGAGCCCGCGCTGCACGGTCACGGCAAGCCGCTGGTGGGCCCGTACGGCACGGTGTTCCTGCTGGCGTTCCTGTTCATCAAGCTCTTCGAGTACAACGGCGGCATGCTGAACCAGGCCCAGCGCTACATGGCGACGGGCAGCGCACGCCAGGCCGAGCGCTCGGCCCGGCTGTCGGCGGCGCTGTGGCTCGTCTGGCCGGTGGTCCTGTTCTTCCCCATGTGGATGTCCCCGCTGCTGGTGCACGCGCAGAAGCCGGACGGCTCCGACTCCTACGCGCTGATGACCGAACAACTGCTGCCGCACGGTCTGCTGGGCCTGGTCATCGTCGGCTTCTTCTCCCACACCATGGCGATGTGCTCCTCCGACGCGAACGCCATCGCGGCCGTGTTCACGCGGGACGTGGCGCCGGCGGTGTCCGCGCGGGCCCGGGCGTGGGGTGAGCGTTCGGGGCTGATCGCGGCCCGGGTCACGACGGTCGTCTTCCTCGGCCTGTCCATGGCGGTCGCGACGCAGGTCGACTCGCCCGCGTTCAAGGACATCATCACGGTCGTCATCAAGTGGGTGGCCGGTCTGATGGGGCCGATCGCGATCCCGATGATGCTCGGTCTGCTCCGGGCGTTCCGCCGGTCCGGGCCGACGGCGGCGCTCACCGGCTGGGCGGCCGGTCTGCTGGCGTTCTGGCTGGTCAACTACCCGATCAACTGGAACGTCGACGGGGGCGTGCCGCTCCAGTACCAGGTCTCGATCCCGCTCGCCGTCTCCCTGGTCCTGTACGTCCTGATCGGCTACCTGAAGCCGGAGGACACGCCGGAGCGGATGGCCGTGATCGAGAAGGTCAACACGGACGACGAGGGCGCGGCGCAGGCGGTGCCGGTGCCTGCGGGGGCGGGGGACGACGTCATCGGTACGGCGGTGAAGGACTAGGTGTATTGATCACGAGCCTCAGGCCCACACCGCCCTGACGACGGCGTGGCCTGCTGCAGCCGCCCGGCCGTAGAACTCTTGGAGGGGCCTGTGATGGTCGAGGAACTCCAGCCTGACCTGCGCCTCGTCCCTGCCGGACCAGACGAGCTTGGCACTGGCGACGTTCCACAGCTCGTCGAACGAGACACGTCCGAGGAAGCCTGCGGCCTGTGACACCTCAGGCGGCTCCAGAATCCCCATCGGGGGGTTGGAGGGGTCGGCGTCGCCGCTGTGAGCGACGGGACGGCCACCGTAAATCGGCAGCTTCCAGGGCTTGGCGGCGTCTGCGTCGAGGACTTCGGCAGCGGCGTAGAGGTCATTGACGGCGCCCCAGACCTTGTCGATCGAGACGGCCACGCCCGCTGCGTACTCGGCGGCGTGGTTCTCCCAAGCCTCCCACATGAACGCCGCAAGCCAGGTGTGGTCGTCCCGGATCTCGGATTCCGCGACGGCGCGCATATGCATGTGGATGCTCACAGCGACGAGTCCTCGAGTTCGGAGGCCCGCCTGTCGGGCCGAACGGACAGAACCTACTCGACGGCACCGACGACGAGATGCCTGTCTCTTGACGCCAGCATGACCGGCGCCGCCTGGACGTCCTCCGAGACATTTCACCGTACGGGCCGGCTACCCCCTGTCGGCAGCGGTGGTCGCCGGCGTCGCCAGCGTCGCGGGAGGCATCAGGTTCTTCCAGGCCATCATCGCCTGACAGCGACGGCTAACGCGGATACCGGGCCAGCCAGCCCGGGGAGGAGCCGGTGGGGCCGTGCAGGGCCGGGCCCTGGGTCATCTCCATGGAGAAGTCGTCGGCGAGTTCCAGGATCGTCGGGCGGCCTTCCAGCTCGACCAGCCAGGCCGGCGGGAGGGCCGTCTCGCCGTGCAGGGCACCCAGCAGACCCCCGGTGAGGGCACCCGCGGCGGCCGACGGACCGCTCTGGTTCACCGCCAGGCACAGACCGTGCCGTACGTCCTCCCCCACCAGCGCGCAGTACACGGACGCCGCCAGCAGCCCGTCCGCCGTGCCGTCCCCGGCCAGTTCCTCCACCCGGGCGGGAGTCGGCATCCCCTGCCGTACGGCACCGAGGGCGTGCTGGAGGGCGTCGGAGACCGGCTGGTGCCCGGGGCGGGCGGCGAGCAGGGCGAGAGCCCGCTGCACCGCGCCGTCGAGACTGTCGCCCCGGGCCAGCGCGTGCACGATCACGGCGTACGCGCCCGCCGACAGGTAGGCGATGGGGTGACCGTGGGTCTGGGCCGCGCACTCCACCGCCAGCTGGACGACGAGCTGCGGCTCCCAGCCGACCAGCAGGCCGAAGGGCGCCGAGCGGGCGACGGCCTCCGGGCCCAGCTCTCCCGGGTTCTTCGGGGTCTCCAGCGTGCCCATGGTCCCGTCGCCGAAGCCGACGAGCAGCGCCCGGGACGGGTCCCGGCGGGCGTACAGCCACTCCTCCCGGGCCAGCCACCCGTCGTCCTTGCGGCGCTCGTCGGGCCCCCAGTCCCGCTGGGTCGCCGCCCAGCGCAGATACGCCCGGTGCAGATCGGTCGGCGGGTGCCAGGCGCCGGTGTCGCGACGCACCTGCGCGCGGATCAGCCCGTCCACGCTGAACAGGCTCAGCTGGGTGTGGTGGGTGACCGTGCCGCGCCTGCCGTGCCCGAAGACCAGGTCCAGCAGCCCCTCGCCGCCGTACGCGGCCCGGATCTCCTCCAGGGACAGCGCGTCGGCGGGCCCGCCGAGGGCGTCGCCCAACGCGGCCCCGAGCAGCGTGCCGCGCACCCGGCTGCGGAAGTCCTGCTGCTCGGCGCGGCCCCACACGGCACCGGACGTGGCGCTCACCAGACCTCCCACGGCACGGTCCGTCTGTACGACGCAAGGCACTGTAATCGACCGGGAACGATCCGTTCAGCGGGACAAATCCGCCCCGGCCGGTCATTCCCGATCAGCCTGGGACCGGGATGAGGTCAGCCGTACCACGTGACGTTGCAGACATACACGCACTCGTGCCGCGGCACGGCCAGGAAGCCGATGAAGCCCCGTCCTTGGAGGATGTCGAATTCCCGCAGCCCACCCTCGCGATCGAAGGGCCGGCCCACTTGACGGCGTCTTGGCCGAGAGCAGCCAACTCGACCGCGAGGCGTTCCACCTCTGCCACCACCCCCGGGGGCAGCCCGTCGGTGATGTACTCGGCGCTCGGGTTCTAGTCCCAGGCCCAATCCGTCACAGCCCGGCCTCCGCCTCGGCCGCCGCACGGATCGCACGGATCTCCTCGACGGCAGGCGTCGGGTCCTGCTGCCCCCCGTCCACGATGCGTTCCAGTTCCTTCAGCCGGGCCGCGCGTTCCGGGTGCCGTTCAATGGCCACGAAGACGGCCCAGGAGTGTACGAAGGCTCGCAGGGGCGCCAGGCTCTGGGTCTGCTGGGCATTGGTCGTGGCTTCGAAAAGGTGCTGCGTGAGAGCTGGGACCCGGCTCGGAGCGATGCGGGCGACCGCCGCCCGCAATGCGTCCGGGGTGAGCTCGGGCATGGAGATCAGCGGTTCGTACGGGCCGTCGGTCTGAGCGCTCACGGTGACCTCCGGGGCAGGTGTGTCGGTCCTCGTACGGTACCGGTGGGACCGTCGATGCGACGGCTGCGCGAGGTGGCACGTCGGCCCTGGTTCCGGGGTCATGCCACCGCCGGGGCGGCGAGGGCCACCGCGAGCCTCGGCTTGTTGTACGAGATCGTCCGGGTCGTCACTTGTCCCGATTGAAGACGCTCCCTGGGGCGCGAGAGGTATCCGTGTTCCTCCAGCTCGCGCAGTGCCGCCGCGATCCGGATCTCTCCCTCGGGGAACTTCGCCGCCAGCGCCTTGATGCCGATCGGCGTCCCCTCCGGCAGCGACTGGATGTGCAGCGCCAGGCCGATGGCCACGAGCGACAGCTCGGCGTGCTGGGCCAGGTGGTCGTCGCCGACACTGCCCGACGACTCCCCTGCCGCGCCAGTTGCGTCGGGCATATTCACTCCGGCGAGTGAGCGACGGGGCGGTGGG
The DNA here is from genome assembly GCF_016741855.1 of Streptomyces musisoli. GTDB lineage: Bacteria > Actinomycetota > Actinomycetes > Streptomycetales > Streptomycetaceae > Streptomyces > Streptomyces musisoli. Next base: position 323,070 of record NZ_JAERRH010000008.1, read on the forward strand.
GGTGGGTTCGGTTCTTACCCCGGTTCTTTGGTCTTCTGGGGTCGGGCACCACCGGGTCGTGGCCCCCCGCGCGCCGGTACGGACCGTAGCTCCAAGTACCGGGTGCGCAAGGGTCGTTCACCGGGTCGTGGACGGTCGGGACGCGGCCGGCCATCGACTTCCCCATTGGCATCACCCGGCGCCGCCGCCCGCCCCTACGCTGTTGAGTGACAGCGTCAACACGGAGGGTGAGCATGGAGGACGAGGAGGCCGCGGCCGTACTCAAGGCGGTCGGGCGGCAGATCAGGGTGTGGCGTGAAGCCGCGGGCCTGAAGCAGGGAGAACTGGGCGCGCGCATCGGCTACGGCATGGATCTGGTCTCCGCAGTGGAAAGAGGAGTACGAGTCCCCCAACCGGAATTCCTGGACGCGGCAGATGAGGTGCTGGGCGCTGCCGGGAAGCTGGCAGCGATGAAGGAGGACGTCGAGAAGGCCAGGTACCCGAAGAACGTCCGGGACCTGAAGAAACTGGAGGACGAGTCGGTCGAGATGGGCGCCTACGCCGCTCTCCACATCCACGGACTCCTCCAGACCCCCGAGTACGCGCAGGCGTTGTACGAGATGCGGCGCCCCTCGTACTCCGAAGAGGAGATCGACCGGCTCGTCACGGCGCGCATGTCACGGAAGTCCGTGTTCGAGCGGGTACCGAAGCCGCTCATCACCTTCGTGCTGGAAGAGGTGACGCTACGGCGGCCCGTCGGAGGCAGACTGGTCCTTCGGCAGCAGCTCGAACACCTCTTGGAACTGGCTGGGTTGAGGCACGTGGAGATCCAGGTGATGCCTACCGACCGCGAGGACCACGCGGGCATGATGGGCTCGTTCCGTGTGCTGAAGCTCCGCAGGGGCAAGACAATGGGCCAGACCGAAGGCCAGCTGTACAGCCGAGTGATCAGTCAGCCACAGGAAGTGCAGATCCTGGAGATGCGCTATGGAATGATCCGAGCGCAGTCACTCTCGCCTCGGGAGTCCGTGGCTCTCATCGAGAAGATTCTGGGAGAAGAGACATGACCACCGACAAGCTGACCTGGTTCAAGAGCAGCTACAGCGGGAACGACGGCCCCGACTGCGTCGAGGTAGCCATAGCCCCCGCCACCGTTCACGTCCGCGACTCCAAGGACCCCGAGCGCGCCCAGCTCGCCGTCGGTGGTGGCACCTGGACGGAATTCCTCGGGTTCGCCTCCCGCTTGGGGTGACGCCGGCCCGGTGGTCGTACGCCGCGGTGTTCGGCGGCGGATGCCTCGGGTTCGCCTCCCGGCCGGGGTAACTCTGGCTCAATGATCGCGAGCCAAAGCGGTGTTGGGCGGGGGAGAATCCAGCCATGACCACCACCCCCACACGCCACACCGGCCTCAGCCTTGCCGCCGGTGTCCTCACCGGCATACTCGCCCTCTACATCGCACTCGTCGCCCTCGGGAACATCACCGACTTCGGGACCAACCAGCAGTTCGTGCGGCATGTGCTGGCGATGGACACCACGTTCCAGGACGACGACCTGATGTGGCGCGCGATCACCAGCACCGCGCTCCAGGACACCGCCTACGTCCTGATCATCGCGTGGGAGACGGTGGCGGCGCTCGTGCTGGTGCGGGGCGCGTGGCTGTGGGCGCGGCGGGACCACGACCGGGCCCGGCGGTTCTCCACCTACGGCCTGCTCATGCTCCTGCTGCTCTTCGGCGCCGGGTTCATCGCGATCGGCGGCGAGTGGTTCGCGATGTGGCAGTCGAAGACGTGGAACGGGCTGGACGCGGCGACCCGGGTGTTCCTGCTCAGCGGGGTGGCGTTGATCGTCAACCACTTGCCCGCCGGCCGCCGGGACGCTAGTTGACGACCGCCACCCTGGTGCCCTGATCGCCGAAGGACCACAGCGCGGCACCGTCCTCCTTGTGGAGGCGGATGCCGCCCAGCTTCTGGCCGTTCGCAGGGGGCGGCGAGGCGCCGTCCAGGGCGTTGGAGAAGGCGACGTTCACGCCGGACGCCTTGGTGAAGTACATGACGTGCTCGATCTCCACACCGTCCGAACCCTTGAGGGACTGGGTGCGCAGGGTGATCGAGTAGCGGCCGGGCTGCGGGTTCACCGTGCCCGGCCACACCGTGAACGTGCGGACCGGCTTGCCGGTCGCGTCGACCAGCCACACCCGCTTCCCGGCCAGCGAGTAGACGATCCGGCGGCCCTCGCCGGAGGCGTCCGGCAGGGCGGGCGCGGTCGGCGTCTTCGGGGACGCGGAGGCGTGCGGGCTCGCCGGTGCCGACGCGGCGGGCCTGGTCACGGCGGCCGCGGGTCGCGGCGCGTGGTCCGCCTGTATCGCGAGGGCGACGACGGCGGCGGTCGCCCCCACCGTCAGACCGGTGACCCAGGCCCACGAGGGCAGTAGGGCAGCCACGGGACGCATCTCCTCCGCTACGGGTCCCCGTCCAGGATCGGGGGTCGGATCATCGTACTCAGTCCAGGACCGGCAGCAGATCCGGCAGGTGCCCGTCGGACGCCTCGGCGGCCCGCCGCCGTTCCTCGGAGACCTCGCCGTAGAGCGTGGTGCGCGGCTTCGCGGGACGGCCGGCCGCCTCCGCCACCGCGACCAGGTCGCGGATCGACTTGTACGAGCCGTAGGAGGAGCCCGCCATGCGGGAGATCGTCTCCTCCATCAGCGTCCCGCCGACGTCGTTCGCGCCGGAGCGGAGCATCTCCGCCGCCCCCTCGGTGCCCAGTTTCACCCAGCTCGTCTGGATGTTGGGGATCCAGGGGTGCAGCAGCAGCCGTGCCATCGCCGTCACCGCCCGGTTGTCCCGCACGGTCGGGCCGGGGCGGGCGATACCGGCCAGGTAGACCGGCGCGTTGGTGTGGATGAAGGGCAGGGTCACGAACTCCGTGAAGCCGCCCGTCTCGCGCTGGATCCCGGCCAGGGTGCGCAGGTGGCCGAGCCAGTGCCGGGGCTGGTCCACGTGCCCGTACATCATCGTGGAGGAAGAGCGGATGCCCAGCTCGTGGGCGGTCCTGATCACCTCGATCCAGGTGGCCGTGGGCAGCTTGCCCTTGGTCAGCACCCAGCGGACCTCGTCGTCCAGGATCTCCGCCGCCGTACCGGGGATGGAGTCCAGGCCGGCCTCCTTGGCGGCCGTGAGCCATTCGCGGATCGACATGCCGGTGCGGGTCGCGCCGTTCACCACCTCCATCGGGGAGAAGGCGTGTACGTGCATGCCGGGGACGCGCTCCTTCACCGCCCTCGCGATGTCGAAGTACGCCGTACCGGGCAGATCTGGATGGATGCCGCCCTGCATGCACACCTCGACCGCGCCCACGTCCCACGCCTGCCGGGCACGGTCCGCCACCTGATCCAGTGACAGCGTGTACGCGTCCGCGTCCGTGCGGCGCTGCGCGAAGGCACAGAACCGGCAGCCGGTGTAACAGACGTTGGTGAAGTTGATGTTGCGGGTGACGATGTAGGTGACGTCGTCGCCGACGGCCGACCTGCGGACGTCGTCGGCCACCCGGCACAGCGCGTCCAGCGCCGGACCGTCCGCGTGCAGCAGGGCGAGGGCCTCGGCGTCGGTGAGCCGGGTCGGGTCGTCGGCCGCGGTGCGCAGCGCCCCGCGCACGTCGGTGTCGATGCGCTGCGGGGCCATGCCGGGGGCCGCCGCCTCGCGCAGGGCCTCCCAGTCGCCGTACACCTCGTCGAAGTCGTCACGCCGGTCGGAGGTACGGCCCTCGGTGTCGATCGTGCGGTGCAGGTCCGTGCGCCCGGCCGGCACGAAGGCCTCCTCGGGCTCCTGCCACGGGCGGCCCTCGACCGGCGCGTCCGGGAGGGCGAGGCCCGTCGCGGGGTCGGCCAGGGCGGCCACGTGCGGGCGCAGCCGCGGGTCCAGCCAGGGTTCGCCGCGGCGGACGAACTCCGGGTAGACGCAGAGGCGTTCGCGCATCTCGAAGCCCGCCGCCGCCGACTTCCGGGCCAGCTCCTCGATCCGCGGCCAGGGGCGCTCGGGGTTGACGTGGTCGATGGTCAGGGGCGACACCCCGCCCCAGTCGTCGATGCCGGCGCCGATCAGCCGTTCGTACTCGGAGTCGACCAGGTTCGGCGGGGCCTGGAGGCAGGCGCCCGGGCCCAGGATGTGCCGGGCGACGGCCACCGTGGCGACCAGCTCGTCCAGTTCCGCGTCCGGCATGCCGCGCATCGCCGTGTCCGGCTTGGCGCGGAAGTTCTGGATGATCAGCTCCTGGATGCCGTGGTAGGCACGGGACACCTTCCGCAGGGCGAACAACGACTCGGCGCGTTCCTCGTACGTCTCGCCGATGCCGACGAGCAGGCCGGAGGTGAAGGGCACGGAGGAGCGGCCGGCGTCCTCCAGCACCCGCAGCCGCACGGCCGGCTCCTTGTCCGGGGAGCCGTGGTGCGGGCCGCCGGGCTCGGACCAGAGCCGGGTGGCGGTCGTCTCCAGCATCATGCCCATGCTCGGCGCGACCGGCTTCAGACGCTGGAAGTCCGTCCAGGTCATGACCCCCGGGTTGAGGTGGGGCAGCAGACCCGTCTCCTCCAGGATGCGGATGGAGATGGCGCGGACGTAGGCGATGGTGTCGTCGTAGCCGTGCGCGTCGAGCCACTCGCGCGCCTCCGGCCAGCGGTCCTCCGGCTTGTCGCCGAGGGTGATCAGGGCTTCCTTGCAGCCGAGCGCGGCACCCTTGCGGGCGATGTCCAGCACCTCGTCGGGGGACATGAACATCCCGTGCCCGGCGCGGCGCAGCTTGCCGGGCACGGTGACGAACGTGCAGTAGTGGCACTTGTCCCGGCACAGCCGGGTGAGGGGGATGAAGACGCTCTTCGAGTACGTGATGACGCCGGGCCTGCCCGCCGCCTCCAGACCCGCGTCCCGTACCCGGGCCGCGGAGGCGGCGAGGGCGGTCAGGTCCTCGCCGCGCGCCTGGAGGAGCACCGCCGCCTCGGTGACGTCGAGGGCGACGCCGTCCCGGGCTCGTTTGAGGGCGCGACGCATGGAGTTCTCGGTCGGGCCGGTTCCGGAGGTCGCGGAAGTCGTCATCTCTTGAGCATACGTTCGCGTTGATCACGTCCGGGGCGTGCCGGCCGGCAGGAGCGGGCCGTACGCGTCGAGCGCCTGCAGCACCTCCCGCTCACCGGCCGGCGGCAGCTGCACCACGACCTCCTCGATGCCGAGTTCCGCGTAGTGGGCGAGCTTGCCGGGGGTCGGCTGCACGGCGTACGGGACGACCTCCAGGGCGGCCGGGTCGCGGCCCGCGTCCGCCCACGCCGAGCGCAGCACGGGCAGCGACTCGGTGAGCCCGCGCCCGCCGATCGGCAGCCAGCCGTCGGCGTACTCGGCGATGTGCGCGAACAGCTTCGGCCCGGCGGCCCCGCCGACGAGCGTGCGGGGGCCGACGACGGGGCCGCGCGGCTTCTGCACGGGCTTGGGGTGGGCGAGGCTGGCCCGCACGCTCCCGGACTCCCCCGCGTACCCCGTCGGCTCCTGCGCCCACAGCGCGCGCATCAGGGCCATCCGGTCCCGGACCAGCTCGCGCCGGGTCCGCCAGGTCACGCCGTGGTCGGCGGCCTCCTCCACGTTCCAGCCGTAGCCGAGGCCGAGGGTGAAGCGCCCGCCGGACAGGTGGTCCAGCGTGGCGATCTGCTTGGCGAGGTCGATCGGGTCGTGCTGGGCGACCAGGGTGATCCCGGTGCCGAGGCCGAGGCGCTCGGTGACGGCGGCGGCCTGGCCGAGCACGACGAAGGGGTCGAGGGTGCGGCCGTACTCGCGGGGCAGGTCGCCGCCGGCCGGGTAGGGGGTGGTGCGCTCGACGGGGATGTGGGTGTGTTCCGGGAGGTACAGCCCGGCGAACCCGCGCTGTTCGAGTTCGCGGGCGATGCGGGTCGGGGTGATGGTCTCGTCCGTGAGGAAGATCGTGACGGCGATACGCATGAGCGATCTGTACCGGGTGCCGGATCGTATGTCCATACCGACTGGACGGGATTGCCGGAGGGCGGGCCGGACACGGTACGGCGGTCGCGCCCGCGCGGGCCGGACACGGCCCACTGAACGCCCGCGCGGCCCGGACATGGTCCCGGGGGCACGCCCGCGCGGCGGCGGCGCATTCCGTACTGTCCCGCGCCCCCGGGTTGCCTTACGTTGTGGATGTGGCGACGTTGCGCGGCACCCTGGCACCCGGTTCACCGGACTACGTCTACCTTCCCGTGGAAGTGCCCCCTGAGACGGCCGAGTTGAAGGTTTCCTACACCTACGACAGGCCCTCCGTCCCGCCCGGCGTCCCCGGCAACGCCCTGGACATCGGGCTCTTCGACGAGCGCGGCACGGAGCTGGGCGGGCGGGGCTTCCGGGGCTGGTCGGGGGGTGCGCGGACGGAGTTCTTCGTGCGGGCGGACGAGGCGACGCCCGGCTATCTCCCGGGCCCGCTGCGCCCGGGCACCTGGCACATCGTGCTGGGCCCGTACACGGTGGCCCCGCAGGGGCTGTCGTACGAGGTGACGGTCACGCTGACGCCCGGGGAGTCCGGCAAGGCCCCGGAGCCGGTGTATCCGCCCGGCCGGGCCCGGGGCCGGGGGCGGGACTGGTACCGGGGCGACTGCCACCTGCACTCCTGGCACTCCGACGGCCGCCGCACCCCGGCGGAGATCGCGGCTCTGGCCCGCGCGGCCGGCCTGGACTTCCTGTGCAGCTCCGACCACAACACGAACGCCTCGCACGCCCACTGGGCCGACGCGGCCGGCGACGACCTGCTGGTGCTGCTCGGCGAGGAGGTCACCACCCGCAACGGGCACGTCCTGGCCCTCGGCACCGACCCGGGGACCTTCGTCGACTGGCGCTACCGGGCGCGGGACGGCCGCTGGGCGCACTTCGCGCGGGCGGTCCGGCGGGCCGGCGGTCTGGTCGTACCGGCGCATCCGCACGCCGACTGCGTGGGCTGCGGCTGGCGGTTCGGGTTCGCGGAGGCGGACGCCGTGGAGGTGTGGAACGGGCCCTGGACCCCGGACGACGAGATGACCCTGGCGGCGTGGGACGCGCGGCTGCTGGCGTCGGCGCGGGGCGAACGGGCCTGGCTGCCGGCGATGGGCGACAGCGACGCCCACCGCGACCCGGACGTGGTCGGCCTGCCGCAGACGGTCGTCCTCGCCGACGGGCTGACCCGCGAGGCGATCCAGGAGGGGCTGCGGGCCGGCCGCTCCTACGTGGCCGAGTCGCGGCACGTCTCGGTGGCGTTCACCGTGACGGCCGCCGGCGGCGAACGGGCCGGGATCGGCGAGCGGCTGGCGGTCGGCGCGGACACCGCCGTGGCGGTCCGGCTGGAGGTGTCCGGCGCGCCGCGCTGTTCGGTCCGGTTCGTCACCGACCAGGGCGTGCTGTTCACCGCCGGACCGCTGCCGGTGTCCGGCACGGGCACCGTGGAGTGGCACACGACCCCGGCCCGCGCGGCCTACGTGCGGGCCGAGCTGCGGCACGAGGCGGCGCTGGGGCCGGTGCCGGGGGCGATGGCCGCGTTCACCAACCCGGTCTTCCTCGGGACTACTTGATCTGGCCCGCCGCCCACTCGGCCCACTCCTGCCGCATCGCGTTGAAGCGCAGGCCGTACTCCAGGGCGATCCGGCCGTAGACGGAGAGGTTGTCGTCGTCCCAGTCGATGGAGTCGGCGAGCTGCCGCAGCTGCTCGTACCCCTCGCGGGACATCTCGGTCAGGCCGGTGAGGTACTCGCGGGCCTGCTCGGGCCGGAGCACGCCGAGGAAGAAGACGCGCAGCAGGACGTCGCTGCGGGTGTTGCGCTGGGGCCGCGTCTCGGTCAGCCAGTGGCGCAGCTCGGTCATGCCCTCGTCGGTGAGGGCGTACTCCTTGCGGCCGCGCGGGCCCTCGGCGGTCACGGTGATCTGCCCTGAGCCCGCCAGTTTGGTCAGCTCGGTGTAGATCTGGCTCTGGGTCGCCGGCCAGACGTTGGCGAGCGAGGTCTCGAACGTCTTGAGCAGGTCGTAGCCGCTGGCGGGACGCTCCGAGAGCAGGCCGAGCAATGCGTGTTTGAGGCTCATACCTCCAGCTTACCTTCCACTGTTGACATGTCGAGTTCTGACCTTCTACTTTTGACATGTCGAAACCGGAACTCAGACCAATCGGGGGTCCCCATGTCGTACCTGCGCACCTTCCTGCCATGGATCGTCTTCGCCGTCGTCCCCTCGGCCGACTGGCAGTGGGGCGCCCTGGCCGCCCTGGTGGTCGCGCTCGGGCTCATCGCCCAGGAGAAGCGTTCCGGGACCGGCTTCGACGCCCTCGTCATCGAGTCCGGCTCGGCGGTCTTCTTCGCGGTCCTCGCGGCCATCGCCTTCGCCGATCCGCACTCGGGCGTGCACGACTACTCCGCCGCGCTCTCCTCCGCCACCCTCGCCGTCATCGCCGGCCTCTCGCTCGCCGCCCGCCGGCCCTTCACCCTGGGCATCGCCAAGCGCACCACCCCGCGCGAGCTGTGGCACCTGAAGCCGTTCATCCGGACCAACGTGGTCATCACCGCCGTCTGGACCACCGCCTTCGCGCTGACCGCCGCCGCCCTCGCCGTGCTGGACCACTCCGGACACGCCCGTTCCACGGCCGCCACCCTCGTCCAGATCGCCGGCTTCGCCGCCCCGATGCTCTTCACCGTCCGCTACGTCGCCCACGTCCAGGCGAAGGCCCAGGCCGCCGGGCAGGTGGCCCGGTGACCACCGCCCCGAAGCACCTCCTCGGCAACTACGCCCCGGTCACCGAGGAACTCACCGCGCACCACCTGCCGGTGACCGGCACGATCCCGCCCGAGCTGTCCGGCTGGTACCTGCGCAACGGCCCGAACCCGGCCGACGCCGCCTCCGGGCACTGGTTCTTCGGCGACGGCATGGTCCACGGGGTGCGGCTGGAGGGCGGCCGGGCCACCTCCTACCGCAACCGCTGGGTCCGCACCAGCCGCCTCACCGACGGGGCGCGGATGTACGACGACCAGGGCCGCCGGGACCTCACCGCCGGCCCCGCCAACACGCATGTCGTCCGGCACGCGGGCCGCACCCTCGCCCTGGTGGAGACGGCCCTGCCCTACGAACTGACCCGCGAGCTGGACACCAAGGGCCCGTACGACTTCGGCGGCCGCCTCCACACCGCGATGACGGCCCACCCGAAGACCTGCCCGGTCACCGGCGAACTGCACTTCTTCGGCTACGGCATGCTGGAGCCCACCCACCTGACCTACCACCGGGCCGACGCCACGGGCGAGCTGGTGCTCAGCAGGCCGGTGGAGGTGCCCGCGCCGACCATGCTGCACGACTTCGCCCTCACCGCCGGGCACGTCGTCTTCATGGACCTGCCGGTCGTCTTCGACGTCGAACTCGCCCTGACCGGCGGCACGATGCCGTACAGCTGGGACGACGGGCACGGCGCGCGGCTCGGCCTGCTGCGCCGCGACGACCCGCACGGCGAGGTCCGCTGGTTGCCCGTCGATCCCTGCTACGTCTTCCACGTCCTGAACGCCCACGACGCTCCGGACGGCACCGTCGTGCTGTACGTGATGCGTTATCCGGAGATGTGGCGGCGCACCGCCGACGGCGGCACACGGCCGCAGCAGGCCGTGCTGTGGAAGTGGACCGTCGACCCGGCCCGCGGCACGGTCCGCGAGGAGCAGCTCGACGACCGCCCGGGCGAGTTCCCGCGCGTCGACGACCGGCTGACCGGGCTCGCCGCCGGGCACGGGCACGTCACGTGCGGCACCTCACTGGTCCGCTACGACCTGCGGTCCGGTGCCGTCACCGCCCACGACTTCGGGGCCGGCCGCGTTCCCGGGGAGGCCGCCTTCGCGCCCGCCGACGGTACGGCCGGTGGTGCGGGGTGGCTTCTGACGTACGTCCACGATGCCGCCACCGACCGCAGCGAGCTGGTGGTCCTGGACGCCGACGATCTCGCCGCGCCGCCGGTCGCCACGGTTCGCTTGCCGGGGCGGGTGCCGTTCGGCTTCCACGGCAACTGGTTGGCCGACGAGGGGTAGGGGCCGAGGGTGCCTGGGCAGGCGCGGGTGGTGTCGTCGGTCGTGTGCGGCGCCGTTGCGGCTGGTCGCGCAGTTCCCCGCGCCCCTGTCGGGGCGCTGCGCGGATCGCGGTCCTCTGCGGCGCCGTCGTGGCTGGTCGCGCGGTTCGTCGCGGCCCTTTGGGGCTCGGGTTGTGGTCTTCCGCGGCTTCGTCCGGGCTCTTCGCGTAGTTCCCCGCGCCCCTGTCGGGGCGCTGCGCGGATCGTGGTCTTCTGTGGCGCCGTCGTGGGTGGTCGCGCGGTTCGTCGCGGCCCTTTGGGGCTTGGGTTGTGGGGGTTCGTGGTGTTGGCCGGGTTAGTCGGGGAGTTCGCCGGGGTTCTGTGGGGTGGGGGTGGTGCGGCGTAGGGCTATCAGTTCGGCTACCGCCTTCAGCCAGCGGGCGGCCAGTGCCTCGGCCTCCGGGGAGGTCGCCGTCCGGGCGGCCTCGGTCAGCCAGTCGCGCAGCACGGCCGCCGGCTCCGGGTCCGGCAGCGGCTCCGGCAGCTCCGCGGCGTACGCGAGGCCGCCGGCCCGGACGATCTCGGCGACGAACACCAGCGAGCGCGGCAGCACGCCGAGCCGGTCGAGGGTGACCGCGCCCGCGACGGCGCCGTCGCCGAACAGGGCCGTGCGGAAGGCGTCCTGGGTCAGGCCGTAGCGCAGGAGCACGGTGACGTCGGTGGCGGCCAGGACCTCGTCGTCGGAGCGGCTGTCGGGAGCAGGGGGCATGAGGGCCTCGGTTCCGGTCCTGGTCAGCGGACGGTGACGGTGAAGACGTAGACGCCGGCACCGGCGTGGGTGTCCGGGACGCCGGTCATGGTGGGGTACGGGGACGGGGACGCCGTGCCGGCCGGGCTGGGGGCCAGGGTGGAGCGGTCGTCGGGGCCGGGCCCGGTGCACGTGTGCAGCGGGCAGTGCAGCAGCCGGACCGTCGTCCTGCCCTTCGTCAGTGCGGCGAAGTCGAAGGACTGCGTGCCGCCGGAGGCGCCGTCGGCGTCGCTGCCGCTGCCGGACGCCCGGTCGCCCCGGTGTCTCAGCACGGCGGTGTCCGGCCCGGGAACGGTGAGGTACCAGCGCTCGCCGAGCGAGGCGGACGACGGGACGGTGAGGGAGAACCGTTCGCCCGGCTCGACGGTCACCCTCCGGTGGTCGAGGCCGTATTCGGTGCCGGTCTTCCCGCCGGAGGCGCCCGTGCCCGTGCCGGTGGTCCCGCCGGATGTCCCCGTGGTCCCGCCGGAGGTCCCCGTGGTGCCGCCGGTCGTGTTCGTGCCGGTCGTCCCGCCGGAGGTCCCCGTGGTGCCGCCGGTCGTGTTCGTGCCGGTCGTCCCGCCGGAGGTGCCCGTGGCCGTCGCGCCGGAGGTGCCGGTCGCGCCCTGGGGGCCGGTGCCGACGGTCGCGCCGGGGGTGGCGGTGCCGGTGCCGCCGGTGTCCTTCCCGCAGCCGGTGACGGTGAGCAGGCAGACGAGGGCGGCCGTGCCGAGAAGCGGTGTGCGTGACGTCATGGTGGATCGCTGGTTCCTGGGTCTCTCAGTCCTGGGGCAGGTGCACGGCGTACGCGTCGGGCAGCCTGCTGTCGCTGGCCTTCGCCATGCCGCCGTTGACGAAGTCGTCCTCGCTGACCCATGTGGTCTGGCCCCACGGGTTGTAGATCTGGAGCTTGTCGCCCTCCTGGCCGATGATCATCATGGCGTGCCCGTGCCGCGTGCCGTCCGCCTCGTACCCCTCGACGCCGATGGGCACCGGCTTGCCCTCGGCCACCGCCTTCTCTATCTCCGGCAGGACGTTGCGCCGGGAGTCCGCGTCCCGCACCTCCTGGAGTTCGTAGGAGCCACCGGTCTCCGGGCTGACCTCCTTGTTGAGGACCTCGGTCTTGCCCTTCTGGTCCATGCCGTCCCAGTTCTTGCCACCGTGGCCCTCCTGGTGCACCCGGTGCTGCTCGTCCACCAGGCGCATGCGGAAGGCCACCGGGTCGTCCTCCTGGCCGCTGGGGCCGCCGGTGAGCCCGAGGGCGAAGACGGGGTCCACCATGGCCCGGGCGGTGACCGTGGAGGAGGCCACACAGGTGCCCTCCCTGCCGTCGCCGCCCTGGGCCCACTGCTGGCCGTCGAAGCTCTGGAGGTCGGTGTTGAGGTTGGCGCCGTTGCCGGGGTCCGTCCCCTCGTCCCGGAGGCTGTCCCCCTGGGTGACGATCGGCGACAGGTGCCGCTGGAGCCACGCCGGGTCCTTGCCGTGGATCTTCCCGCCGAACGCCTCGATGTCGTCGACCTTGTGCCCCGCGGCGAGGGCCTTCATGAGGTACGCCTTCTCCTGCGGGGACTTCGCGTCCGCCAGGAGGTGCTCCATGCGCGAGCGGTCGGCCGGCGGCAGGCCGTCCATGGCCCGGCCCGAGCGTTCCAGCTCCGTGGCGGTGAGGATCTCGTTGTAGTCGGCGGCGCCGGCCTTGCCGCTGGTGTCGGCGAGCATCAGCCGGTCCACCGCGGACAGCTGACCGGTGTGCATCTTGCCCGCGCGCGCCTCGGCCGCCCACTTGTTCAGGTCCCGGGCCGCGGCGCGCACGGCGTCGTCCGCCGCGACGGCGGCCTCGTGCATCAGGGCGACCCCGTCCGTGGCGACGGCACGGGCCGCGGCGAGCACCTTCTGCCGCTCGGCCTTCTCCTCGTCGGTCTCGATCAGACGGCCGAGGTCGAAGAAGCCGTCCCTGGGCCCGAGCTGCTGCTTGGCCTGCACCAGCTTGGCGCGGCCGTCGGCGTCCTGCTTCTTCGCGGGGCCGAGCGCGTCGGCGAGCGCGTGCAGCGCCTTCGCGCCGCCCTCGAACGCCTCCGACATCTTCGTCGCGGCCCGCGCGGCGGCGGCCACACCGTCGGAGGCGAGCACGCTGGTGTCACCGACCCAGACCTCCGGCAGCCCCTTGCGGGCGACCTTGTGCACCCGGTCGTGCAGGTCGCCGGCCTTGTCGACCTGGCCGCGGTAGCGCTTGCCCAGCGCTTCCAGGGCCCCCGTGTCGCCCTGCGGGGCGGAGACGAAGAGCGCACCGTCGATCTGGTCCAGCAGGTCGTTCTTGGTTGCGGCCTTGGGAATGCTCCCGCAGAGATCGGCCAGCCACGAGCGGCGGGCGGCCGGGGAGTCGAGCGGGCTGAAGAACCCCGTCATCGGTCCGCCTCTCAGTACTGCGTGAGGGCGGACGGCCGCTCGGCATACGCGGGCATCGTCGTGAGGCCGCTGCCGCCGGCCGGGACGGGCATCGTGGTGAGGCCGTCCCCGGGGACGGCGGCGGCCCGGGCCGCGACGGTGTGGTCGCCGCCCCCGTACGCCCCCTTGGCCAGCCGTACCTTGCCCGCGAGTTCGTGCAGCGCCGACTGAAGCGTGGTCACGTCCGTCTCCCAGGCGGCGGCGAACGCGTCGAAGGCCGCCGCCGAGTCGGCGCCGCCCAGCGCGTCCGGGGTGTGGCACTCGGTGGTGCCGATCGCCTCGGCTATGTGTCCCGCGTCGTCGCCCGCGCCGTCCAGTTCCGTCGCCTGCCCGGACATGCCGGACCTGACCTTGTAGCCGTCCGAAGACGCGCCCATCAGGCTCCCCCGTTGCGAAAGTTCATGGCTGCGGGGGAGGCTAACACGCGCCGTTCGTACGGCCGTCGACCCGTCACACGCCCCGCACGGGGCCGACACGCCATCGGCGCGGGCGCTGTTCCGGTGCCCTGGACAGCGCCCGTGCGGGGCCCGAGAGAGCAGGAGAGCCGGAGAAGATGTCAGGCCGCGCAGACCGCAAGCACCGCATCGTGACCCGCTTCCAGCGGTACGTCGCGAACCCGCTCAACCGGCGCCTGCCGTTCCAGGTGCTGCTGGAGACGACCGGCCGGAAGTCCGGACTGCCCCGGCAGACGCCGGTCGGCGGGCGCCGGGTCGGCGACTCCTTCTGGCTGGTCTCCGAGTTCGGCCGCAAGTCGCAGTACGTGCGCAACATCCAGGCCGATCCCGCGGTCCGGGTCCGTATCGCCGGCCGCTGGCACCACGGCACCGCCCACCTCCTGCCCGACGACGACGCGGCCGCCCGGCTGCGGGCCCTGCCCCGGTTCAACAGCGCGGCGGTACGGGCGTTCGGCACGGATCTGCTGACGATCCGGGTGGACCTGACGGACTGAGCAGCGCCACGCGACACCGGCACGGCGGCGGGCTCAGCCCGGCCACACGAGACCCACGCCACACGACACCGGCACGGCGGCGAACCCAGCCCGGCCACACGAGACCACGCCACGCGACACCGGCACGGCGGCGAACTCAGCCCGGCCACACGAGGGCCTGCACCTCGCTGTACGCGTGCAGGGCGTACACGCCGACGTCCCGCCCGACCCCGCTCTTCTTGAAGCCGCCGAACGGGGCCTCCATGTTGCGGGCGACCGTGTTGATGCCCACTCCCCCGGCCCGCAGCCGGCGCGCCACCCGGAAGGCGCGGGCCACGTCACCGGACCAGACGTAGTCGACGAGGCCGTAGTCGGAGTCGTTGGCGAGGGCCACCCCCTCGTCCTCGTCGTCGAACGGGATCACCACCACGACCGGCCCGAAGATCTCCTCCCGTGCCACCCGCATGTCGTTGGCGCATCCGGCGAGCAGCGTGGGCGCGACGTAGAACCCCCGCTCCAGGTCCGGCCGTTCGCCGCCCGCCACCACGACCGCGCCCTCCTTGCGGCCGAGTTCGACGTACGACTCCACGCGCGCCCGGTGCTCCGCCGAGATCACCGGCCCCACGACGGTGTCCGCGGCCCGGGGATCGCCCACCGGCAGCCGGGCCGCGTACGCCCCGAGCCGCTCGACGAGCCGCTCGTACACCCCGCGCTGGGCCAGCACCCGCGTCGGTGCCGTGCAGATCTGCCCGCTGTAGAAGGAGAAGGTGGTGCCGATGCCGGCGACGGCCGAGGCGAGGTCGGCGTCGTCGAAGACGAGCGCGGCGCCCTTGCCGCCCAGCTCCATCAGCTGCCGTTTCATGTCCCGCCCGCACACCTCGGCGATGCGCCGGCCGACGGCCGTGGACCCGGTGAAGCTGACCATGTCGACGTCGTCGGACGCCACCACGGCCTCGCCCACCGAGACGTCCCGCCCGGAGACGACGTTCACCACGCCCGGCGGCACCCCGGCGTCCGCCAGCGCCTCGGCCATCCGGTAGACGGACAAGGGGTCCTGCGGGGCCGGTTTCACGACCACCGTGTTGCCCATGGCCAGGGCCGGGGCGATCTTCCCGGCCGGGTTGGCCCACGGGTTGTTGTAGGAGGTGATGCAGGTGACGACCCCGACCGGCTGCCGCACCGCGAGCGCCCCCATCACCCCGGCCTTCCCCATCGGCCCGGCCTCGTTGATCTGCGGGGCGACGGCCCACTCGGCGGGCTCCACGCTCGCGTACCGGCGGAAGCGGGCGGCGGCCACCCCGACCTGCATCGCGCGGGCGGTCCCGGTGGTCGCCCCGGTCTCGGCCCGGGCCAGGTCGGCGTACGGCAGCAGCCGGTCCCGGATGATTCCGGCGGCCCGCGCCAGCACCTCCGCCCGCTCCTCCGGCCGGGTCCGCGACCACGCCCCGAACGCCTCCCGGGCCGCGGCGCAGGCCGCCCGCGCCTGCTCCGGCGAGGCCTCCGGCGCCCGGCCGACGGTCTCCTCGGTGGCCGGATCGGTCACCGGGTAGTGCCCGCCGTCCGGCGCCACCCACGCCCCGCCGACGAACAGCCGCTGTCCCTCGCTCACCGCGTGCTCACCGTCCGCGTGTCCCGCCCGGACCGCAGCACCCGGCCCGGTACGGCCCCGCTCACCTCGTCGTCCCGGATCGCCTCCACGCCGTTGACCCACACCGCCCGCACCCCGATCGCCCGCGAGTCCAGCCGCGGGCTGTCCCCGGGCAGGTCGTGCACCAGACGGGCCTGTCCGGCGTCGATCCGCTCCGGGTCGAACAGCACCAGGTCGGCGTGCCAGCCCTCCGTCACCCGGCCCCGCTCGCGCAGCCCGAAGAGCCGGGCCGGGGCGTCCGTCAGCATCCGCACCGCCTGCTCCAGACCGACCAGTCTCCGGCCGCGCAGGCAGTCCCCGAGGAACCGGGTGGTGTACGGCGCCCCGCACATCCGGTCCAGGTGGGCGCCCGCGTCCGAGCCGCCGAGCAGGACGTCCTCGTGCTGCCAGGTCTCCGCGCGCAGGGCCCAGGAGGCCGGGTCGTTGTCGCTCGGCATGGGCCACAGGACGGTGCGCAGTCCGTCGGCGGCGCAGATCTCCACCAGGCAGGCGAACGGGTCCTGGCCGCGTTCGGCGGCGATGTCCCGCACCACCCGGCCGGTGAGCCCCCGGTTGGCCTCGCTGTAGGTGTCCCCGATGACGTACCGCCCGAAGTCCGCCAGCCGCCGGAACACCCCGGCCTCCTTCGACCGGGCCCGCCGCAGCAGCTCCGCCCGGACGCCGGGGTCGCGGAGCCTGGCGATGCGCTCGGGCACGGGCAGCGCGAGGACCGGCCCCCAGCCCGGGATCAGGTTGAGCGCGCAGAACGTCCCCAGGGACATGTTCATCGGGGTGAGGATGGGCATGGTGAGGGCGACGACCCGGCCGCCGGCCTTCCGCGCCCGCTCGCTCGCGCTCAGCTGCCGGGGCACCCGCTCGGGGACGGCCGCGTCGACGGTGAGGACGTTCCAGTTGAGCGGCCGTCCCGCCGCCGCGCTCATCTCCACGAGCAGGTCGATCTCGGCATCGCTGAACCGGTCCAGGCATCCGGCGACGATCGCCTCGATCTGGGTGCCCTCGTGCTCGCCGACGGCCCGGGAGAGCGCCAGCAGCTCCTCGGGCCCCGCGTGCCGGGAGGCGACGGGCTGCCCGTCACCGTCGGAGTGGGTGCTGGACTGGGTGGTGGACAGGCCCCAGGCCCCGGCGTCCATGGCCGCGTGCAGCAGGCCGACCATCGCGCCGAGCTGCTCCTCGGTGGGCTGCCCGCCGACCGCGTCCGGGCCCATGACGTGCCGCCGCAGCGCGCAGTGCCCGACCATGAAGCCGGCGTTGACCGCGATCCGGCCTTCGAGGGCGTCCAGGTACTCCCCGAAGGAGTGCCAGTTCCAGGGCGCCCCCTCCTCCAGGGCGACCAGGGACATCCCCTCGACCTTCGACATCATCCGCCGGGTGTAGTCGGCGTCCTCGGGCCGGCCGGGGTGGAGGGGCGCGAGGGTGAAGCCGCAGTTGCCGGCGGCGACGGTGGTCACGCCGTGGTTGAGGGAGGGCGTGGCGTACGGGTCCCAGAAGAGCTGCGCGTCGTAGTGGGTGTGCGGGTCGACGAAGCCGGGGGCGAGGACGAGACCGTGCGCGTCCTCGGTGGTGCGGGAACCTTCGGTGATCTTGCCGATGGCGGCGATGCGGCCACCTCGTATGCCGACGTCGGCGGTGTGAGCGGGCGCGCCGGTGCCATCCACGACGGTGGCGCCCTTGATGACGTGATCGAGCATGAGGGCTCCTCTTCGACTCCGGGAGGCTGACCTACCTGGGGCGCGGGACCGTGTCGATCCGCGGCTCGGCCGCGTGGGCGCGGGCGACCACGACGGACCCGCACCCGCCCGCGGCGCTCACACGGCAGCCCGGAACCGCGAAGTCCGGTGCACCGGGTCCGTGTCGATCTTCGGGATGACGTGCTCGCCGATCAGCCGGATCGTCTGGAGCGTCTCCTCCTTGGGCACCCCCACCGGCAGCCCGAAGCTCAGCTGGTCCGCCCCGGCCTGCTCCCACCGCTTGCACTGGCGCAGCACCTCGTCCGGATCGCCGCAGATCAGCAGCTCCTCCTCGATGAGCAGCTCCACGAACTCCGGCGTGTAGGGGGGCAGCGTCTCCGGCCATACCGGGAATCCCTCGGGCCGGGGGAACGTGTCGTGGTAGCGGAAGACGAGGGAGGGCAGGTAGTGCAGCCCGCCGTTCACGGCGATCTCGATCGCCTCCGCGTGTGTCGGCGCGCAGATCGCGGTCGTCGTCACCATCACGTTGTCGTTGACGAAGTCCCCGACCGGCTCCGCGTTCACGACCGCCGTCTTGTACTGCTCCAGCACCCACTCCATGTCGGAGACCTTCTGGATGCTGAAACCGAGCACGCCGAGCCCCTTCCTCGCCGCCATCGCGTAGGAGGGCGGCGAACCGGCCGCGTACCACATCGCCGGATGCGACTTCCCGTACGGCTTGGGGAGCACCTTCCTCGGCGGGAGCTGCCAGTGCTTGCCCTGGAAGCCCTCGTACTCGTCCTGGAGCCACATCTTGGGGAACTCGGCGATCGTCTCCTCCCAGATCTCCTTCGTGTGGTTCATGTCGGTGATGCCCGGCAGGAAGCCGAGGATCTCGTGGCTGCCCGCGCCCCGGCCGCTGCCGAACTCGAAGCGGCCCTCGCTGAGGTGGTCGAGCATGGCCACTTTCTCGGCGACCTTCACCGGGTGGTTGACCTGGGCCAGCGGGTTGAAGATCCCGGAGCCCAGGTGGATCCGGTCGGTCGCGTGGGCGAGGTAGCCGAGGAAGACGTCGTTGGCGGACAGGTGCGAGTACTCCTCCAGGAAGTGGTGCTCGGAGGCCCAGGCGTACTTGAAGCCGGACTTGTCCGCCTGGATGACGTACTCGGTCTCCTCCATCAGCGCCTTGTGCTCGGCCAGCGGGTCGGTCTCGGCTCGCTTGCCCACGTATCCCTGTACAAAGAGCCCGAATTCCACGGCGGTTCACCGTCCCCAGTGTTTCTGACGCTCCGTCAGTTCTTGGTTGTCGGCCGACTGTCGCACCGGCCGCCCCGACCGTCAATAGCTGACGGTCCATCAGCTATCCGTTGCCTCAGATGACACTGACCCCCGCCAGCCAGCCCCCGTCGATCACGAACGGCTGCCCGGTGATGTACGAGGAGTCGTCCGAGGTGAGGAAGAGGGCGAGCCGGGCCACCTCCTCCGGCTGCCCGACCCGGCCGAGCGGCACGAGCCCCCGGTACAGCTGGTCCAGGGCTCGGCCCATCTCCTCCGGGTCGGCGTCCGGATCCAGCCGCGCCGGGTTCGACATCGCGGTGTCGATGGCACCCGGGCAGATGGCGTTGACCCGGATCCGCCGGCCCGCCAGCTCCAGCGCGGCCACCCGGGTCAGCCCGAGCACGGCGTGCTTGGTCGCCGTGTACGTCCCGACGGCGGCCATGCCGGTGAGCGCGGTGTAGGAGGCGGTGTTGACGATGGTGCCCCCGTCCGCCAGCTCCGGTGCCACCGTCTTCATGCCCAGGAAGCAGCCGACCTGGTTCACCTGCACGACCTGCATGAACTCGTCGAGCGGAGTGTCCACCAGCGCGTTGAAGCGCAGGATGCCCGCGTTGTTGACCAGCCCGTCGATGCGCCCGTACGCCCGCTTGACCGCGCCGACGGCCTCCCGCCAGCCGTCCTCCGTGCCCACGTCCAGGTGGACGTAGAGGGCCCCTATCTCCTTGGCGAGCGCCTCGCCGAGGTCGTCCAGCACGTCCGCGACGACCACCCGCGCACCCTCCGCCCGGAACAGCCGGGCCTCCTGCTCGCCCTGCCCGCGCGCCGCCCCGGTGACGATGACGACCCGCCCGTCCAGCTTGCCCATAGCGTCTCCTCAGTCCAGCCGGGGCGCGACCTCCGCCCCGAACACGCCGATCTGCTCGATGAGTTCGGCCCGGTCCCGACTGCGGAACCGCACCTGGATCTGGTCCACGCCCATCGCCCGGTACGCGCGCAGCGACTCGGCGATCTCCTCCGGTGCCCCGGCGAGCGTGCGCCGCCCGGTGTCCCAGCCGGGCCGGCCGACGTACAGCGGCTCGGCGATGGCGCCGACGGTGTACTCCCCGTCGCGGCCGGCCTCCGCGCGCAGCCGCCGGATCCGGGCGATCCGCTCCGGCAGCCGGTCGCGGGGATCCCCCTGCGGCAGCCAGCCGTCACCGCGCAGCGCGGCCCGGCGGACCGCGGCGGGCGAGGAACCGCCGACCCACAGGGGGACGTGCGGCTGTGCCGGGCGGGGCCGCTGCCCGAGCCCGGCGAAGTCGTAGTGCTTCCCGTGGTGCTCGGGGAACTCCTCGGGCCCGAGGGCGGCCCGCAGGGCGTCGACCACCTCGTCGAGGACGGCCCCGCGCCGCTCGAAGTCCACCCCGAGCGCCTCGAACTCCTCCCGCACGTGCCCCGCCCCGACCCCGAGGATCAGCCGGCCGCCGGAGAGGTGGTCGAGGGTGGCGTACTGCTTGGCGGTGAGCAGCGGATGGCGCAGCCCCACCACGGCCACGTGGCTGAGCAGCCGGACCCGCTCGGTGACGGCGGCGAGGTGGGCGAGCGTGGCCACCGGGTCGTACCAGACCGTGCTCATGGCCGGGGCCAGCCGGCGCGGGACGGCGACATGATCGCAGCAGGCGACGTAGTCGAAGCCCGCGGCGTCGGCCGCCCGCGCGACCGCGACCAGGTCGTCCGGCCCGGCCCCGGCCTCCCACGGCTCGGTGTAAAGGGTGCTCTGCGACTGGACGGGCAGCTGGATGCCGTAGGACAGGGCGCTCACCGCCACAGCCCTTCCGGTGTGAGCCCCAGCAGCTCGATCGCGTTGCCCCGGACGATCCGCTCGACCACGTCGGCCGGCAGGTGCCCCATCTGGGCCTCGCCGACCTCGCGGGACTTGGGCCAGGTGGAGTCGGAGTGCGGGTAGTCGGTCTCGTACAGGACGTTGCCGACGCCGATGGCGTCCAGGCTCCTGAGCCCGAAGGCGTCGTCGAAGAAACAGCCGTAGACGTGCTCGGCGAACAGCTCGGACGGCGGCCGGCGCACCTTGTCGGCGATCCCGCCCCACCCGCGGTTCTCCTCCCACACCACGTCCGCGCGCTCGAGGATGTACGGGATCCAGCCGATCTGCCCCTCCGCGTACATGACCTTCAGGTTCGGGAAGCGCTCGAACTTGCCGCTCATCAGCCAGTCGACCATCGAGAAGCAGCAGTTGGCGAAGGTGATGGTGGAGCCGACGGCGGGCGGGGCGTCGGCGGAGGTGGAGGGCATCCGACTGCTGGAGCCGATGTGCATGGCCACGACCGTGCCGGTCTCGTCGCAGGCCGCGAGGAACGGGTCCCACTCGTCGGTGTGCACGGACGGCAGCCCGAGGTGCGGGGGTATCTCGGAGAAGGCGACGGCCCGGGCGCCGCGCGCGGCGTTGCGCCGCACCTCCTCGGCCGCCAGCCGGGCGTCCCACAGGGGTATGAGGGGCAGCGGTACCAGCCGGCCCCCCGCCTCGGGCCCGCACCACTCCTCCACCGTCCAGTCGTTGTAGGCGCGGACGCACAGCAGGGCGAGTTCCTTGTCGGCGGCCTCCGTGAACGTCTGCCCGCAGAAGCGGGGGAAGGTCGGGAAGCACAGGGCCGACTGGACGTGGTTGACGTCCATGTCGGCGAGCCGGGCGGACACGTCGTACGACCCGGCCCGCATCTGCTCGTACGTGATGACCTCGAGCCTGACCTCGTCCCTGGCGCAGCCGACGGCCGTGTCGAGGCGGGTGAGCGGCCGGCGCAGGTCCTCGTAGACCCACCAGTCGCCGAGCGGGCCGTCCGTGGCGCCCGGGTCGCCCATGACGGGCTTGAACCGCCCGCCGAGGAAGGTCATCTCCTTCAGCGGCGCGCGCACGATCCGGGGTCCGACGTCCCGGTACTTCCGCGGCAGCCGGTCCTGCCACACTCCGGGAGGCTCAACGGTGTGGTCGTCGACGGAGATGATCAGCGGGAACTGTGTGGTCTCCATGTCCCTCACGGTAGCGCTGATCTGACGGTCCGTCAGCTACGCTGCCCGGGCATCCGGGATGCGAAGACCGTGTGAGGGCCTTGTGCACCACCACCCCCACCCTGTGATCGGCGTCTCGCACGGCTGACGCAACCGCCCGGAACAAGGCAAACTGACGGAGTTGTTCGTGATGCCGAGGGGGACGAACGCATGGACGGTGGGCCGCGAGTACCCGAGCAGCGGCGCGCCGGCTCCGGGACCACCGCGGAGTCCGGCCCGCTGCGCTTCGGCGTGCTCGGTCCGGTACGGGCCTGGCGCGGCGGGGAAACACTCAGCACGGGCTCCCCCCAGCAGCGCGCCCTGCTGGCCGCCCTGCTGCTGCGGGAGGGCCGCACGGCCACCGCGGCCGAGCTGATCGACGCGCTGTGGGGGCCCGAGCCGCCGTCCCAGGCGCTGGCGGCGGTCCGCACGTACGCGTCCCGCCTCCGGAAGATCCTCGACCCCGGGGTCCTGGTCAGCGAGTCCGGCGGCTACGCGGTGCGCTCCTCGGGCGAGGGCGCGCTGGACCTGGCCGTGGCGCAGGACCTGGCGGCGGAGGCCGAGAAGGCGCGCGGCACCGGCGACCTGGGCCGGGCCCGGTCCCTGCTCAACGAGACGCTCGCCCTCTGGGACGGCGAACCCCTCGCCGGCGTGCCCGGCCCGTACGCCGAGGCCCAGCGTGCCCGCCTGGAGGAGTGGCGCCTCGGCCTGCTGGAGTCCCGCCTCGACCTGGACCTGGAACAGGGCTGCCACGCCGAGGCGGTCTCGGAACTGACGGCACTGACGGCGGCGCACCCCCTGCGGGAACGCCTGCGCGAACTCCTGATGCTGGCGCTGTACCGCAGCGGCCGGCAGGCGGAGGCGCTGGCCGTGTACGCCGACACCCGCCGCCTGCTGGCCGAGGAACTCGGCGTGGACCCCCGCCCGGGACTGAGCGAGCTCCAGCAGCGCATCCTCCAGGCGGACCCGGCCCTGGCGGAGCCCTCGGCCCCGGTGACGGAGCCTGCGCTCGCCCCCGTCCGCCCGGCCCAGCTCCCCGCCTCCGTACCGGACTTCACCGGCCGCAGCTCCTTCGTGTCCGAGCTGAGCGACGTACTGTCCTCCGCGTCCGAGGCGGAGGGGCGGGTGATGGCGGTGTCGGCGCTGGCCGGCATCGGCGGCGTCGGCAAGACCACGCTGGCGGTGCACGTCGCCCACCGCGCCCGGTCCGCCTTCCCCGACGGCCAGCTGTACGTGGACCTCCAGGGCGCCGGCCCGCGCCCCGCGGAACCCGAGACGGTGCTGGGCTCCTTCCTGCGCGCCCTGGGCACGGCGGACACGGCGATCCCCGACTCCATGGAGGAACGCGCGGCCCTGTACCGCTCGGTCCTGGACGGCCGCCGGGTGCTGGTCCTGCTGGACAACGCGAAGGACGCGGCCCAGGTACGCCCGCTGCTGCCCGGCACGGAGGGCTGCGCGGCCCTCGTCACCTCCCGCGTCCGGATGCTGGACCTGGCCGGCGCGCACCTGGTCGACCTGGACGTCATGTCCCCGGAGGAGGCCCTCGCCCTCTTCACGAAGATCGTCGGCGAGGAGCGGGTGGCGGCGGAACGGGAGGCGGCCCTGGACGTGGTCGCGGCCTGCGGCTTCCTGCCCCTGGCGATCCGCATCGCGGCGTCCCGCCTCGCCGCCCGCCGCACCTGGACGGTCTCCGTCCTGGCGGCGAAGCTGGCCGACGAACGCCGCCGCCTGGACGAACTCCAGGCGGGTGACCTGGCGGTCAAGGCCACGTTCGAACTCGGCTACGGACAGCTGGAGCCGCCCCAGGCCCGAGCCTTCCGCCTGCTGGGCCTGGCCGACGGCCCCGACATGTCCCTCGCCGCCGCAGCCGCGGTCCTGGACCTCCCCCCGGAGGAGACGGAAGACCTACTGGAGTCCCTCGTCGACACGTCCCTCCTGGAATCAGCGGCCCCGGGCCGCTACCGCTTCCACGACTTGGTACGGCTGTACGCACGGGCTTGCGCGGAACGGGATCAGCGGCCGCAGGAGGAGAAGGGGGCGGCGCTCTCGCGGGTGCTGGACTTCTATCTGGCCACGGCTGCAAGAGTGTTCGCGATCGAGCGGCCAGGGGACCGACTGGCCGATCACCTGGAGGCGACGGAGTACGCCGGTCTGGACTTCACCGACCGGCAATCTGCGCTCGACTGGCTCTACTCCGAGGCGAACTGCCTGCTCGCGTGCGCGCGTCAGGCCCTCGGCGACGGCCGGCTCCGTCGGGGCGTGGATCTGCTCTGGGCCGCCAAGGACCTTGGTGAGTCCGGAGCCAATTCGAAGCAGTACGAATCCGTCGCCCTTGCCGCGAGGGACGCTGCTGCCGCCGCCGGGGACGAGCGCGCAGAAGGACGCGCTCGCACGGTGTTGACCAACGTGCATCTGGTTGCCGGGCGCTACGACGACGCCGAGGACGAAGCGTGCCGAGCCGTGTCGCTCGCCGGGGAGGTCGGTGACCTCATCCCGCTCTACTGGGCCAGCAACGACCGCGGGATCATCGCTCTCATCCAGGGCCGCTATGCGGACGCCGAAGGACACCTGCTCTCCGCCATCGAAGGCTCCCGGGCGGACGGTAACCACCCGCTGGAAGCAAGCGCGTTGTGCAACCTGTCCCGCGTGCACCTGGCGATGGGCCGCACCTCCCACGCCATCGAACTCGCTCAGGACGGGATCGCCATCTACGACCGTCTGGGTCTGACGCTGCGGCTGGCCAACGCGCGCTACGCCCTGGGAATCGCCCTCACCGAGGCGGGGCGACCGGCCGACGCGTTGAGGGAACTGACCGAGGCGCTCCAGATGTTCGAGACGAACCGCCAGCGCCTTTGGGAGGGAACGACTCAGTTCCGCATCGCCCAGGCCCACGTCGCCAGCCGGCAGCACGCGAAGGCGGCGCAGCACGCCGAGCAGGCGCTCGCAATAGGGTGCATCGGGGGTGACCGGATCCGTGCCGAGGTTCTGACCACCCTCGGTCATTCGCTGCAGGGCCTCGGCCAGGTCGACCGGTCCCGCGTGTGCTGGCAGGAAGCCCTGACCCTGTATGAGCAGGCCGGCGCCGCGGAGGCCGACGTCGTCCGACGTCTGCTGACTCCGGCATCCGTGGCCTGAGGTCACGGACCACCAGAGGCGTTCATCGATTGTTTATGGCGCACTGTCATGCTCGGCGCAACGATCCGTGGTGTCGGGGGGCAGACGGATCAACCAGGGGTTCCGCCACCTAGGGTGAGATCCCGAACGGCCCTGTCCGGCAGCCCGCGGGGGAGTTGCCGGACAGGGTTTCCCACAGATCCATTCGATACAGGGGAGGGTCCGCACTATGAGCGACGCCAAGAAGAGCCAGGACGAAGAAATCGTCACCCTGGACAACCACGCGCCCGCGCCGCCGTCGGGCGACAAGATCATCACGCTCGACAACCACGCGCCCGCGCCGCCGTCGGGGGACAAGATCATCAAGCTGGACAACCACGCGCCCGTTCCGCCCGCCCTGGACCTGGACGTCAACAAGTAAGCCTTCACTGGACGGGGATCGGCCGCGGCGGCGCGGAGGGGGAGCCGCCGCGGCCGAGGCGTTTGCGGGGGAAGCCGCCGCGGCCGAGGCGTTCCCGGAGCCGGAGCCGGAGCGGAGCCGCTCCGCGACGGCGACTCGGACACCCGCGCAGGCCGGCCCCCGCGGGGCCCCACCCGAGACTGGCGGATTCGTTCCATCGGTGGATGGGATGTGCGCAGGTCATACGGGCGGCTCTCGGAACCGATCTGCCAATCTCAGCCCCGGTACGGCCTGGTGGGGCGAGTTGTCCACAGGGGGGCACGGGGGGCAGGGGGGTCGGGCACTGTGGGGGTGTGGCGCGGTGTGGACTGGGAGGGCTCGTCGAGGGCGGGGTGCTGCTCACCTCGCGGGCGTTGGCTGAGGGGTGGCCCCGGGTTTCCCTCTCTCGACAGCTCCGTTCGGACGGGTGGATCCGGATCAGGAGCGGGGCCTGGGCAGAGCCCGGCCGGGAGGTCGGGCTGCCCCTGCGGTTACGGGCGGCCCAGCTCCTCAGACCACAGCTGGTCGTGAGTCACCGCTCGGCCGCTCATCTCTGGCAGATCGAGACGCTGGGGCGGGGAGCGCCGGGCCCACTGGAATTCACCGACCCCGAACTCGGTGCGCGACAGGGCCTCACCGAGGTCCGCATCCATCGGATTCCGCTTCCGGAGAGCGACATCGCGAGCCGGGCGGGGCTCCGCGTCACCCGGGTCCCCCGTACTCTCGCCGACCTCCTCCGGGCCGGGCCGAGGGACGACGTCCTGGTCGCCGTGGAATCGGCGCTGGCCTTCCGCCGCGTCGGCGGTCAGCGCCGGGCACCGGTCACCGCTCTCGCCGCCGTGTACCTCGTCCTGGAAGCCCCACGGCTGGGGGGCCACCCGGGCCCGGGACTGGGCGCGCCTCGTCGATCCGCGGGCCGGCTCGCCCGCCGAGACGATGGCGCGTCTGCGGATGCTCGACGCCGGGCTGCGTCCGGAGCCCCAGGCCGAGGTCCACACCCCGGACGGCCGCCGTCGCTACCTCGACTTCCTGTTCCGGGAGGCAGGTCTGGCCGTCGAGATCGAGGGGTACGCCTACCACGGCAGCCGTGACGCCCACCGCCGGGACATCGCCCGCTTCAACCAGGTCCTCCAATGCCCCGAGGTCCGCCGCCTCCTCCGCTTCAGCGCCGAGGACGTCTTCCACCGTCCCGCGTGGTGATCGAGCAAATCCGCGCCGCGCTGCCAGCCCCAACCGGAGCCGAACGGCAGTGAGGACCGCAGAACGGCCTCAGTCCCGCCCCGCAAACAGCCCAAAACGGCCTCAGTCCCGCCCCCGCAAAACCCCCTTGACCACCTTCCCGCTTGCGTTTCTGGGGAGTTCGTTCAGGAAGGTGATCGTGCGGGGGACCTTGTAGTTGGCCATTTCTCTGCGGGCCCAGGCGATCAGGTCGGGGGCGGTGAGGGGGGAGCCGGGTCTGCGGACCACGAACGCCCTGCCGACCTCGCCGAGGCGGGCGTCCGGCGTGCCGATGACCGCCACGTCCGTCACGTCCGGGTGGAGCGCGAGCAGTTGCTCTATCTCCGCCGGGTAGGCGTTGAAGCCGCCGACGATGAACATGTCCTTGATCCGGTCGGTGATACGGAGGTTGCCCGTCTCGTCCAGGACGCCCACGTCGCCCGTGCTCAGCCAGCCGTCCGGGGAGATCGCCTCGGCGGTCGCGCCGGCGTCCTCGTAGTAGCCCCCCATGACGTTGAAGCCCCGGACCAGCACCTCGCCCGGCGTGCCGGTCGGCACCGGTGTGCCCGTGGGGCCCACCACCCTGACCTGCGCGCCGGGGATCGCCCGGCCGGAGGTGGAGGAGATCACCGACGGGGCGTCGCCGCGCCGGCACATCGTGACGATGCCGGACGCCTCCGTGAGGCCGTAGGCCGTCAGGACCGTGTCGACGCCGAGTTCGCCGCGCAGGCGCTCCACCAGCCGCAGGGGCACCACCGCCGCCCCCGTCACCACCAGCCGCAGCGCCGACAGGTCGTGGGCGTCGCGCGCCGGATGGTCCAGGAGCTGCTGGTGCAGGGTGGGCGGGCCCGGCAGGACCGAGACCCGTTCCGCCGCGATGTTCGCCAGGGCGGTGTCCACGTTGAACACCGGCTGCGGGATCATCGTCGCCCCGCGCATCAGGCAGGCGATCACCCCCGCCTTGTAGCCGAAGGTGTGGAAGAAGGGGTTGACGATGAGGTAGCGGTCCGTGGGGCGCAGGCCCGCCAGGTCCGCCCAGATCTCGTAGGCGCGCAGGGTCTGGCCGTGCGTGATCACCGCGCCCTTGGGGCGGCCCGTCGTACCCGAGGTGTAGGTGATGTCCGACACGGACGTGCCGGCCAGTTCCCGGGCCCGATCCCGCACTTCGTGGGTGGCCACGCCCTCCCCGCCCGCCAGGAAGTCCTTCCAGGTGCGGAAGTCGGGTGGCGCGTCGTCCGAGAGGACCACCACCTGCTCCAGTTCCGGCAGGCCCGGCAGCGGGCCGCGGCCCTCCGGTGCGGCCTCGCCGGCCGCCCGGCGCAGGGAGGCGACGTACGACGTGCCCAGGAAGGTGCCCGTCACGAACAGCAGTCGGGTCCCGCTGCGGCGCAGTACGTCGGCCGCCTCCGCGCCCTTGAAGCGGGTGTTCAGCGGGACGAGGACGGCGCCCGCCGTGACCGCGCCGAGGGCCGCGACGATCCAGTCCAGGGAGTTGGGGGCCCAGACGGCGACACGGTCGCCCGCTTCCACTCCGCGGGCCAGGCAGGCCGCCGCCGCGCGGTCGATGCGGGCGCCCAGTTCGGCGTACGTGACCCTGGTGCGGCCGTCCACCACGGCCTCCGCGTCCGCGTACCGCCCGGCCGCCGACCACACCAGTTCCGGAATGGTCTCCCACTCGATCACGGCCCAGCCTCCCTCGCCGAGAGCCAGTAGCTGACTGTCCGTCAGATTAGCTGTAATCTGACGGCCTGTCAGGAGAGGGGGCAACATGGCAGGACCAGGGATCAAGGACGCCACCGCCATCGTCGGGATCGGGCAGACCGCCTTCGCCAGACACCTCGCCGAGGACGAGAGGACGCTCGCCTGCCGGGCCGTGCTCGCCGCGCTCGACGACGCGGGAATCGCACCCGGCGAGGTCGACGCCCTCGCCTCCTACACCATGGAGGAGACCGACGAGGTCGAACTGGCGAAGGCCGTGGGGTTCGGGGACCTCACCTTCTTCAGCAAGGTGGGGTACGGAGGGGGCGGTTCCTGTGCCACCGTCGCCCATCTCGCCGCCGCCATCGCCGCCGGGCAGGCCACCGTCGGGGTCGCCTGGCGGTCCAGGAAGCGGGGCAGCGGACCGCGGCCGTGGACCAACACCGCGGTGCAGTTGCCGACTCCGGCCCAGTGGACCCGGCCCTTCGGGCTGCTCCGGCCCGCCGACGAGATAGCCATGCTGGCGCGGCGGTACATGCACGAGTACGGCGTCACCCGGGACCACCTGTTCAACGTCGCGCTGGCCTGCCGGAACCGGGCCAACCAGAACCCCGCCGCCGTGATGTACGAACGGCCGCTGACCCGCGAGATGTACATGACCTCCCGGTGGATCAGCGAGCCGCTGTGCCTCTACGACAACTGCCTGGAGACGGACGGGGCACTCGCCTGCGTGATCGTCGGGCGCGAGCGGGCGCGGGACTGCCGGCAGCGGCCCGTCTACGTCCACGCCGCCGCGCAGGGGCTGCCCGCCCAGCACCACGGCATGGTCAACTACTGGAACGACGACCCGCTCACCGGCCCCGCCTGGGCCGCCGCCCGGCATCTGTGGAAGCACGCCGACCTCACGCCGGAGGACGTCGACGTGGCGCAGATCTACGACGCCTTCAGCGCCCTGATCCCGCTGTCCCTGGAAGGCTACGGCTTCTGCGCCCGCGGCGAGGGCGGCGCCTTCACCGAGCAGGGCGCCCTGGAGACCGGCGGACGGCTGCCGGTCAACACCGGCGGCGGCGGGCTCAGCGAGGCGTACGTGCACGGCTTCAACCTCGTCAACGAAGGGGTGAAGCAGCTGCGCGGCACCAGTACCGCCCAGGTCCCCGGGGCCGCCGCCTGCCTGGTCACGGCCGGCGAGGGCGTGCCCACCTCCGCCCTTCTGCTGAGGAGCTGACCGTCATGCTGAGTCCCGTCACCGACACCGACGGCGCGCCCTTCTGGGAGTACGCGGCCCGTGGCGAGCTGCGCGTCCAGGCGTGCGGCGACTGCGGTGAGCCCCGCTTCCCGCCCCGGCCCTGCTGCCCGCACTGCCAGTCCTTCGCGAGCGAGTGGCGACCGGTCTCGGGGCGCGGACGCGTGTGGTCGTACGTCGTCCCGCATCCGCCCCTGCTGCCCGGCTACGCGGAGCAGGCGCCGTACAACGTGGTCGTCGTGGAGCTGGAGGAGGCTCCGCGGATACGGCTCGTGGGGAACGTGGTCGCGCGCGCCGGGGCCCCGCTGGACTCGGTGGCTCCGGCGCGCCTGCGGATCGGCGCCCGGGTGCGGGCGGTGTTCGCCGGCGGGCTGCCGCAGTGGGTGCTCGCGTGAACACCGTCCGCCTGGCCGTGGACGAGGACACCGGCGTCGCCGTCGTCACCCTGGACCGGCCCGAGCGGCTGAACGCCGTCGATCTGGAGATGGTGCGGGAACTGGGCGAGGTCTGGCGGAGGTTGCGGTTCGACGACTTGGTGCGGGCCGTCGTGCTCACCGGGTCCGGCGAGCGGGCGTTCTGCACGGGCATCGACCGGGACGCGGTCGTGCCGCAGCCCTCGTCGCCGTACATGCAGGACGATCCGCTGCTCGGCGTCGGGCCGAAGGCGAACGGCCTGTGGAAGCCGGTCGTGGCCGCCGTGCGCGGGATGGCCTGCGGCGGAGCCTTCTACCTGCTGGGTGAGAGCGAGTTCGTGGTCGCCGACCCGACGGCCGTCTTCTTCGATCCGCACACGGCGTACGGCATGGTCAGCGCCTACGAGTCCGTGCTCATGGCCCAGCGGATGCCGTACGGGGAGGCCGCGCGGATGATGCTCATGGGCACGGCCGAGCGGATCTCCGCGCGACGGGCCCACGAGGTGGGGCTGGTCTCCGAGGTCACGGAGGAGGGGGGCGCGCTGGCGGGTGCCGTGCGCTGCGCCGCCGTCATCGCCGGGTATCCGCCGGAGGGGGTGCAGGGGACCGTCCGGGCGCTGTGGGCGGCGAAGGAGGCGGCGCGTGCGCAGGCGTTCGCGCAGGCACCGCATCTCATCGCCCTCGGCAATCTGCCGGCCGGACGCCAGGCGGAGCTGTTCGCCGGGCGGCGGCGGGAGTTCCGGGTGCGTTGAGGCTTCAGCTCCTGAGCCGGGCCTCGTCGTCCGCCTCGCAGTGGTCGACCGTCTTCAGGTACTGCGCGCGCAGCTGGACCCGGGCGGTCTCCTTGCCGTGCGCGGGGACGGTGACCTCCGGGGATTCCGCGGTCCAGAGGTAGTCGTCCGCCGGGTCGTAGAAGGTGACCCAGGCCGTGAACCTCCCGGTGCGGTTGTTCGGGTTGGCGATCTCGACCGTGGCGTACGGCCGCTTCGGGGTCGCGCAGCCGATCAGCTTCACCGTGCCGTCCCGCGTCGCCCTGCCGGTGCCGGTGCCGGAGGGCGTGGAGGTCGGCCGGTGCGTGCGCCGGTGGGAGCCGCCGCCCGTGCCGGAGCCGGAGGAGCCGTCGTCGTCCGAGCCGTACGTGGGGACGGCGGCGGACCCGCCCGAGGCGTCGTACGACGAGCCGCCCGACGAGCCGCCCGACGTGGACGACGACGAACTGTCGTGGTCCTGGTGGGAGCTGCTGCAGCCGCCTGTGCCGCCTCCGCTCCCCCGGCTGCCGTGGTGCCGGCCCGTCGAGAAGCCCGTGAGGCCGAGCATCACCAGGGTCAGTACGGCCGTGAACTTGAGCGAGCGCTTCCGTTTGGGCGTGCACATGCCGGAACCCTATCCATCGCCGTCCGCGCGACCGCACCGCATGGCGGGTACCGGGCGCCCGAGGTAGCGTCGGCCGTGGACGGCCGCCGTCTGGAGCCCTTCCGTGCAAACCCGGTACGACGGCCGTCACGCACTACGCGGTCCGCGCGGTTCCCGTGCCCTTCTCCGCGTCCAGCGCGTACACGCACCGGTCCTTGCTGCACGCGTACACCACACCGTCCTTGACCACCGGGGATCCGGTGATCTCGCCGCCGGTGGCGAGCTTCCAGCGCAGCCGGCCGTCGTCGGCCTTGAGGGTGTAGAGGAGATGGTCGGTGGAGCCGAAGTGGATGCGGCCCTCCGCCACGGCGGGCGCGCCCACGACGTCGCCGCCCGCCTGGAAGCGCCACTTCGGGGTGCCGGTGACCGCGTCCAGGGTGTAGAGACCCTTGCCGCTGCCGACGTGGACGTGCCCGGCGGCCACCAGCACGGGCTCGATCGAGGAGCGGGCCTCGGTGGCGATGCGCCAGCGGTCGCGGCCGTCGGTGGCGTCGAGGGCGTAGACCGTGCCGAGGTAGTCGGCGAGGTAGACGCCGCCGCCGGTGACGGCCGGGCCGGGGGCGAAGGCGGGCGGGCACAGGAAGACCGCCGGGGCCTCGAAGTGCCAGCGGACCATGCCGGTCACCGCCTCCACGGCGAGGACTCGGCTGCCGGCGGAGACGTAGACGCAGCCGTCGTCGGCCGGGGTCAGACGGACCGGGACACCGCCGCAGGAGGCCGCGTCGCCGATGGGGTACGACCAGCGCTCCTCCCCGGTGCGGGCCTCCAGGGCGCGCAGCCGGGCGTCCTGCCAGACGTAGACCGTGCCGTCGTGCACGATCGGGCCCGCCTCCGGGGACTCGAAGTCGGTCTGGCAGCCGGTGATCTCCCACAGCTTCTGCCCGCTGGCCGCCTCCCAGGCCTGGACGCCGCCGCCGCGGGTGCCGGTGACGACCGTGCCGCGGTCGGCCGAGAGCGAGTACACCCAGGCGTCCGTGGACAGCCGCCACAGATCGGCGCCCTCGCGGGCCTCCAGGGCGAACAGGGTGGGGCCGTCGGAGGCGTGGATACGGCCGTCCGCCACGGCCATCGACCAGGCGACGTCCCTGGTCTTGAAGCGGCGGCGGCCGGTGGCCACGTCCAGGGCGTGCACCTCGAAGGAGGTGACGTAGACCAGGTCGCCGTCCACGGAGGGGGTGCCCCACACGTCGTTGGACATGCGGAACCGCCAGGGGCGCCAGCCCGCCGCCGTCTCCGGCGGCGCGGGCGGTACGGGCGGTACGGCGGGGTCGGCGCCGGCCGGACCGGGGCGGGGCCGGGACCAGCTGGCCACCAGGCCGGCCTCGGGCGGGGGCGCCTTGACGGCGGCGGCACGGGCGTCGGCGACCCGGGGGCCTGGGCCGATGGGCACCGGGGCGCCGGCCAGCCGGACCGGGCCGGTGTCGGGGGCGCCGACCGGGACGGGGACGGGCCCGGAGGGCGGGACCGGGGGGTCGTACGGCGGAGGCGGGGGCACCGCCTGCCGGCCGCCGCTGCGCGGCCCGCCGGTCGGGGCCGGGGCGGGCGCCACGGCGGTGCGTCCGCCGCGGCGGGACTCGATGAGGACCACCGCCTTCTCCGGCAGCCAGGCGGAGGCGGTGCCGCTGTCGTCGGAGCCGGAGCCGAACAGGTGCGGGGCGAGCTGGGCCTGGAGGTCGGCGGGGTTGGGCCGGCCGGTGGCCTCCATCTGCATGCACGACTCGATCAGCGGGCGCAGCTCGTCCGGCAGACCGGTGAGGTCCGGGCCCTCGCGCAGCAGCATGAAGACGGTCTCGACCGGGTTGGCGCCGTGGAAGGGCGGGTGGCCCGTGGCGGCGAAGACCAGCATCGAGCCGAGCGAGAAGACGTCGCTGGCGCCGGTGACGCTGCGGGAGTCCTTGGCCTGCTCGGGGGACATGTAGGCGGGGGTGCCGACGGCGACGTTCGTCATCGTCAGACGGGTGTTCGAGACGCCGGACGCGATGCCGAAGTCGATCACCCTGGGGCCGTCCTCGACCACGAGCACGTTGGACGGCTTCAGGTCGCGGTGGACCAGTCCCGCGCCGTGGATGGACTGGAGGGCCTCGGCCACACCCGCCGCGAGCCAGCGCACGGCCTGCGCCGGGAGCGGCCCGCACTCGTTCACTATCTCTTCCAGCGAGGGCGCCGGGACGTAGGCGGTGGCCAGCCAGGGCACGGCGGCACGCGGGTCGGCGTCGACCACGGCCGCGGTGTAGAAGCCGGAGACCGCACGGGCCGCCTCCACCTCGCGGGTGAAGCGGACCCGGAAGAGCTGGTCCTCGGCCAGTTCGGTGCGCACCGTCTTGATCGCCACACGCCGGCCGGACGCCGAGCGCGCGAGATAGACCAGCCCCATGCCGCCGGCCCCCAGCCGGCCCAGCACCTCGAACGGCCCGATCCGCCGCGGATCGTGCTGCGTCAGCTGATCCACCACTTGCCTGCCACCTCCCCGTACGAGCCGCGCCGCCCACCTGTGTACGCGGCCCAAGTGCAGCGTCTCACCACCGCACCGCCATGGCGGCACGCACCCTGATTCTTCCTGGCCGGGCGGCTGGTTGCGAACCCGGTGACAATCGGGGTGTCTCGTGCTGAATCATCCCAGAGCGGACCCATCAGCGTTGTAGCAGTGCGAACGACGCCCCCTGATTGTCGGTGACGACGGCCACCAGTCCGTACGACGTCTCGAAGGGTGGCGCCTGCACCCGGCCGCCGAGCCGCTGGACGGCCCCGATGGCGTCGTCCAGGTCCGTGACCCGGAAGTGGGTGAGGAAGTGCGGGGGCATCTCGGCCGGGAACACCTCGGTGACGACCGCGCGGCCGAAGTCGGG
The DNA here is from genome assembly GCF_016741855.1 of Streptomyces musisoli. GTDB lineage: Bacteria > Actinomycetota > Actinomycetes > Streptomycetales > Streptomycetaceae > Streptomyces > Streptomyces musisoli. The sequence continues at coordinate 357,257 of NZ_JAERRH010000008.1, forward strand.
CACGGCGTCGGTGCCGAACAGGGCGTCGTGGAAGAGGCCGCCGTAGAAGGAGTTGGCCGCGCCGGTGTCCCGGGTGTACAGCTGGGCCCAGGCGAAGGTGTTCGGCTCGTGCCGCCGCTCGAAGCCGGGGTGGGTGCCGGGCTGCCACAGTCCGAACACGGCACCCTCGGGGTCGGTGGCCAGGGCCGCGGTGCCGAGGTCGCCGACCGGGAAGGGGGCCATGACCATCCGCCCGCCGGCCGCCGTGATCCGCCGGCCGAGGGCCTCGGCGTCCGTGGTCGCGAAGGAGACCGTCCAGACGGTGGGCATGCGGCCGTCCGTCTTGGGGGCCAGCGAGGCCACGCGGTCGCCGGCCAGCAGGGCCCACACGGAGGAGCCGTACGCTTCCTCGAAGGTCCACCCGAAGAGCTCACCGTAGAACCGCTTGCCCGCCTCGACGTCGGGCAGCTCGGCGTCCACCCAGCAGGGGACGCCCTCCCTGTATGTCTCTTCGTTCGCGGATGCCCTGTTTTCGGCCATGCCGTCAAAGTAACCGGGTCGCGCGCACCCCGCAGACCAGGCACACCAACCCCGATACCCCCGTGCACCCCATTTGCAGTCGGCCGAATCGCGCTCCGATCACCCCTCGGTAAGCTGACGGCATGACAGGACAAGTGCGTACCGTCGACGGCCGCGTGGCCGGCCGGCGTGGGCAGGCGACCCGGCAGAAGCTGCTCGACTGCCTCAGCGAGATGCTCAGCTCCTCCCCCTACCGGGACGTCAAGGTCATCGATGTCGCCCGGAAGGCGGGCACTTCGCCCGCGACCTTCTACCAGTACTTCCCGGACGTCGAAGGCGCCGTCCTGGAGATCGCCGAGCAGATGGCGGCCGAGGGCGCGGGACTGACCGAACTCCTCGAGGGACGCACCTGGACCGGCAAGTCGGGCTGGCAGACCGCCCAGGAACTCGTCGACGGTTTCCTGGAGTTCTGGCGCCGGAACGACGCCATCCTGCGCGTGGTCGACCTCGGCGCGGCCGAGGGGGACAAACGGTTCTACAAGATCCGCATGAAGATCCTGAACTCGGTCAACAACTCCCTCGCGGACTCCATCGCGGAACTCCAGTCCAAGGGCCGGGTCGACAAGGACGTGAACCCGGCCGCGGTGGCCGGTTCGCTGGTCGCGATGCTCGCGGCGGTGGCCTCCCACCAGAAGGGCTTCTCCTCCTGGGGCGTGAAGCAGGCCGAACTCAAGCCGAACCTCGCACTGTTGGTGCACCTGGGCGTGACCGGCAAGAAGCCGTCCAAGTAGGCGCACCCCCTTTTTCCGGTGTCCAAGTCCTGTCTGACGGGCGGCGGTTCATGCGATGAGCCGCCGCCCGCCGTCTACGCCGGCAGCGGCCGGTCCCGCACCACGTGCTTCATCACCAGTGTCGACGTCAGCCGCTGCACCCCGGGCAGGGTCGCCAGCCGCTCGTCGTACAGCCTCTGGAACGCGGCCAGGTCGGCGGTGGCCACCCGGAGCAGGTAGTCCGGCTCGCCGAACAGCCGCTGCGCGTCCAGCACATGATCCAGCTCGCCGACCGCCCGCTCGAACTCGGCGACCGTGTCCCGGTCCTCCTGGCGCATGGACACGAAGACCAGCGCCTCGAAGTTCAGCCCGAGCGACGGAGGGTCCACCACCGCGCGGTAGCCCTGGATGGCGCCGGACCGCTCCAGCTCGCGCAGCCGCCGGTGGCAGGGCGAGACGCTGAGCCGCACCCGGGCGGCCAGCTCGGTCACGGTCAGCCGCCCATCCTGCTGAAGCTCGGCAAGGATTTTCCGGTCTACGTCGTCCATGAAGAAAATACTTGCTCACAAGTGGCGATCATGAGCAAACTTCGGGAACACTTTCGGGCCATTCGCGCCTAATGTCGCCAGCATGGATTCGGGACTGCTCTTCTCCTTCCTCGCCGTCGACCTACTGCTGGTGTGCGTGCCGGGCGCCGACTGGGCGTACGTCATCGCGACCGCCCTGCGCGGCAGCTCGGTGATGCGCGCGGTGGCGGGCCTGGTCTGCGGTTACGCCCTGCACACGGCCCTGGCGACGGCGGGTCTGGCGGTGCTGGTGGCGGGCTCGCCCGGCCTGCTGACGGTGCTGACCGTGGCGGGCGCGGGGTATCTGCTGTGGCTGGGCTGGGGCGTGCTGCGCCGCCCGGCGGTCCCGAGCGCGGCGGCCCCGGGCGCGATCGGCCCGGTGGCGCCCGACGGCCGGCTCTTCCTCAGGGGCGCCACGATCAGCGGCCTGAACCCCAAGGGCCTGCTTCTCTACCTCTCCGTGCTCCCGCAGTTCCTCACCCTCCGCGGCGCGCACCTTCCCGTGCCCGCGCAGACGGCGGCCCTGGGCCTGCTGCACATGGCGTGCTGCGCGGTCGTGTACCTCACCGTCGGCGTCCTGGCCCGCGCCCTCCTCGCGGCCAGGCCCGCGGCGGCCCGGGCGGTGACGCGCACGTCAGGGGCGGCGATGCTGGGAATCGGCGCGTTCTTGCTGGTGGAGCGGCTGGCCACGCTGTAGCCGCGGGCGCTACCGACGCGTGAGCCGAAAGAGCCGGATCTCCCGCTCCACCCGCTCCTGGTACGCGGCGTACGGCGGCCAGAACGCGAGGACCGCCCGCCAGGCCGCCGCGCGTTCCCCTCCCGTGAGGAGCACGGCGGTGACCGGGATGTCGCGCCCCTTCCAGCTCACGGCGGCCTCCGGGTGGGCCAGCAGGTTGTGCGTCCACGCGGGATGGCCGGCCCGCCCGAAGTTGGAGCCGACGAGGATCCAGCTCCGCCCGACCGCCTCCGGCATGCAGGCGAGCGGCGTCCGGCGCGGCAGCCCGCTCCTCGCGCCCGTCGAGGTGAGGATCACACCGGGCAGCATCCGTGCGCTGAGCAGCACCTTCCCCCGGGTGAGCCGGTGCACGCCCCGGTCGAGCGCCGGGATCACAAGCGGGGCCACCCGGGCGAACAGCCGGGTGGACGACACCTTCTGCACGAGCCGGACGCCGGCGGCCGGGGCCATCAGACCACCGCCTCGTGGGCCGCGAAGAGCCCGGCGGCCTCGGCGGCCCGGTCGCGCAGCCGGTGCACCGGGCCGAACAGCAGCTCGTCCCCGGCCGCCCGCTTGAAGTACAGATGGGCGTCGTGCTCCCAGGTGAAGCCGATCCCGCCGTGCAGCTGGATGCCCTCGGCGGCGGCGCACCGCAGCGCCTCCAGCGCCTGCGCGAGCGCGAGCCCGCCGGCCCGCTCCCCCCGCCCGGCCGCCCAGGCGGCGTAGTACGCGGCCGACCGCGCCGCCTGCACCCCCACGTACACGTCCGCCAGCCGGTGCTTGACGGCCTGGAAGGACCCGACCGGCCGCCCGAACTGCACCCGCTGCCCGGCGTACTCCACGGTCCGCTCCAGCACCCGGTCGGCCGCGCCCACGGCCTCCGCGGCGAGCACGGCGGCCGCCGCGTCCCCGGCCCCGGCGAGGGCGGGCAGCACGTCCGTCTCCTCCGTGCCCAGCAACCGGGCGGGCACATCCCGCAGTTGGACGCGGGCCCGAGGCCGGGTGGCGTCCAGCGCGGTCTGCCGGATCCGCGCCGGCCCCGCCTCCTCCCCCGTCACCAGGAACAGCAGGGTCCGCGCCCGGGCGAACCCCCCGGTGTGCGCGGCGACGAGCAGCAGACCCGCGCTGTGCCCGTCCAGTACCTGCTCGGCCTCCCCGTACAGCCGCCATCCGCCCTCCGCCCGCCGCGCCTGCATCCCGCCGGCCCGCCCGCCGCCTGCGCTGTACTCGCCGTTCCCGCGGGTCAGGCCGAGGGCGGTGGCGAGCGCGGGTCCGGAGACGGCGAGGGCGGCGGTGAGGGAGCCGTCGGCGATGCGCGGGAGCAGCTCGGCGCGCTGGGCCTCGGTGCCGAGGGCGAGGATCAGCGGGGCGGTGAGGACGGAGGTGGCGAGCAGCGGGGAGGGGGCGAGGAACCGGCCGACCTCCTCGCAGGCGAGGGCCAGTTCGGTGACCGAGCAGCCGACCCCGCCGTAGGCCTCCGGGAGCGCGAGTCCCGGCAGTCCGAGCCGGCCGGCCAGGGCGGTCCACAGGAGGGGGTCGTACCCGGCCGGACCGTCCACGGCGGCCCGGACCTCTCCCGGGCCGCAGCGTTTGTGCAGCAGCTCACGCAGGGCCCGGCGGATCCCGTCCTGCTCGGCGGTGAGGCGCGTGTCCATGGCCTTCCCTCCATATCTGACGGAGCGTCATATTAGGAGGGCCCGAACGAGATGCCCAGAGGGAGGAGCCCTCGCATGAGTCGCGGGAGCCGGAAAGTCGCGGTGGTCGGCGTGGCCCTGTCCGACTGCGGGCGCGTCGAGGACGCGACGCCCTACGCCCTGCACGCCCAGGCCGCCCGCCGGGCCCTCGCCGACGCGGGTCTGGACCGCTCGCTGGTCGACGGCCTCGCCTCCGCGGGCCTCGGCACGCTCGCCCCGGTGGAGGTCGCCGAATACCTGGGCCTGCGCCCCACCTGGGTGGACTCCACCTCGGTCGGCGGCTCGACCTGGGAGGTCATGGCGGCCCACGCGGCGGACGCGATAGCGGCGGGCCGCGCGAAGTCCGTGCTGCTGGTGTACGGCTCGACGGCGCGGGCGGACGTCAAGGCCGGCCGCAGGACGGGGAACCTCTCCTTCGGCGCCCGCGGCCCCCTCCAGTTCGAGGTGCCGTACGGACACACGCTGATCGCCAAGTACGCCATGGCGGCCCGCCGGCACATGATCGAGTACGGCACGACGATCGAGCAGCTGGCCCGGGTCGCGGTCCAGGCGAGGGCGAACGCGGCCCTGAACCCGGAGGCGATGTACCGCACCCCGATCACGGTCGACGACGTCCTGTCCGGACCGATGGTCGCCGACCCGTTCACCAGGCTGCACTGCTGTCCGCGTTCGGACGGCGGTGCGGCGGTCCTGCTGGCGGCCGAGGAGTACGTGCGGGACTGCCGGACGGCCCCCGTCTGGATCCTCGGCGCCGGCGAGCACGTCTCGCACGCCGCCATGTCCGAGTGGCCGGACTTCACCCGGTCCCCGGCGACGGTGAGCGGCCGGCTGGCCTTCGAGCGGGCCGGGGTGACCCCGGCGGACGTCGACTTCGCGGAGATCTACGACGCGTTCACCTACATGACCCTGGTGACCCTGGAGGACCTGGGTTTCTGCGCCAAGGGCGAGGGCGGGGCGTTCGTGGGGAAGGACCGGCTGCTGGTGCGGGGCGGGGCACTGCCGGTGAACACGGACGGGGGCGGCCTGTCGGCCCTGCATCCGGGAATGCGGGGGCTGTTCCTGCTGGTCGAGGCGGCGCGGCAGCTGCGCGGGGAGGCCGGCGAACGGCAGGTGCGGACCCGGGACGGCGGGCTGCCCCGGCTGGGCGTGGCATCGGGCACCGGGGGATGGTTCTGCTCCTCGGGGACGGTGGTGTTGGGGCGGGACTGAGAGCCGTGCCTACGGTGATACTCACCCCATGGCACAAAAGGATCTCCACGAACTGCTCCGGTCGCTGCGGGTCTGGGAACCCACGGTCACGCGACTGCGGCCGTTCGACCCGGAAACCGCCCCTCCCACCCCGCTGGCCCTGTTCACGAGCTGGTTCGCGGAGGCGGTGGCGGCGGGACAGCCGGAGCCGCACACCATGTCGCTGGCGACCGCGGACGAGGAGGGCAGGCCGGACGTACGGATCGTGATGCTGCACGGCGCCGACGCCGACGGCTGGTCGTTCGCCACGCATGCCACGAGCCGCAAGGGCCGCGCGCTGAGCGCCCGGCCGTACGCGGCCCTCGCCTTCTACTGGCCGGCGCTGGGCCGCCAGGTGCGGGTGCGGGGACCCGTCACGTCGGCGCCGGCCGAGGAGAGCCAGGCCGACCTGCACGCGCGGTCCACGGGCGCGCTGGCCGCCGCGCTCACCGGGCGGCAGAGCGAGGAGCTGTCCTCGGTGGCGGAGCTGCGCGAGGCGTCGCAGGCGGCCTGGGAGCAGGCCCGGCGGCACCCGGAGGCGCCGTCGCCGACCTGGACCCTGTACCGGCTGCGCCCGGACACCGTGGAGTTCTTCCAGGGGGACCCGGAGCGGCGGCACGTGCGGCTGGAGTACCGGAGCACGGGGTTCGGCTGGAGCAGGGGGCTGTTGTGGCCGTGAGGGCATCGGTCACGTTCGGGCGCCGCGATCCGTCAGGGCGGTGAAGGCAACCCGAGAGCCCGAGGAGACGGCGATGGAAACGCGTTCGATCACGGCGGAGATCCCGATGGCCCCGCGGATGACCGAGGACCCGGCGGAGCTGGTCCCCGAGCTGGCGCAGGTGTCGGCGGCGCTGTTCAGGGCCACCGGCAACGGTTCGGTGCCGCGCGCCACGATCGGCCTGGTCCAGCTGCGGGCCGGCCAGATCGTCGGCAGCACCTATCTGACCGTTCTGCACACGGCTTTCCTGCGCAAGGCCGGGGAGTCGCAGGAGCGGATCACCTCGGTGGCGTCCTGGCAGGACTCGCCGTACTTCACGGCCGCCGAGCGGGCGGCGCTGGCACTGACGGAGGCCGTGTTCCAGCCGTCCGCGGCCGGCGAGCGGGTCTCCGACGAGCTGTACGCGCAGGCGGCCGCGCACTACGCGGGGAAGGCGCTCGCCACCTTGATGTTCGCCATCGGCCAGGTCGGCTTCTTCGTCCCGATAGCGCTCGTCGCCAAGCCGGTGCCCGGCCGGTCGTTCACCGACCCGTGGAAGTGAGGCCGTCCGGCGCCGCCCGGAACACCGGGATCCCGTCCCGGAACGCCACCTCCAGCGGCATTCCGGGCCGTACGGCGCCCTCCGGGCAGTCCACGAGTTCCGTCATCATCCTCGGGCCCTCGGCCAGGTCGACCACCGCGGCCAGGTAGGGGGTGCGGCCGGTGAACGGGGGGAGGTCGTTGTGGTGGACCGTGGACCACGTGTAGAGCGTGGCCCGGCCCGCGGCCTCCTCCCAGGTCACCTCGTCGCTCCAGCAGTGCGGGCAGAACTCCCGGGGGTAGTGGTGGGCCCGGCCGCAGGCTCCGCAGCGGCGGATCAGCAGGCATCCCCGGGCCGCCGCCTCCCAGTAGGGGCGGGTGAAGGCGTCGGGTTCCGGGACGTCGTGGCGTGCCGCGTCCATCAGAACCACCCCAGCCACGCGTCCAGCGACCACGTCTGCCAGGCCATGCCGAAGAAGCCGACGAGGGAGATCAGCGCCATCATCGAGTTCTGGCCCTGCTCCGCCCAGTCGTGGATCATGAGGACGAAGTAGACCGCGTTGAGCAGGAGGCCGGCCACCAGCGCGACGGGGGTCAGGAAGCCGAGGAGCAGGCCGAGGCCCAGGGACAGCTCGGCGTAGGCCACGACGTACGCCATCAGTTTCGGGCGGGGTTTCACCACCGCGTCGAATCCCGACCGCACCGCCGCCCACCGGTGTTCCGCCGCCACGTCCGCCGCCCAGGCGATGCCGCTCCCGCGCTCGAACCAGGCCTTCTTGTCCTTGTGCCGCCAGCTCTCCAGCCACCACAGACCGAGGCCGATGCGCAGCACCGCCAGCCACTGAGCGCCGTCCAGCCATATCGCGTCCATGAACTGACGGTACGTCAGATACGCCGTCCTGCCGAGAGGCGCGGCAGGGTTCCCTGCGGGGGGCTCGTGGGGTGCTGCGGGTCGCCCGTGAACCCACCGCGGATCGTCCGCACCGGGAAGCGGTGGCCCGCCCTGCGTCCGGCGGTGCGACCCTGCGTCCGGCGGCGCGGCCCTGCGTCCGGCAGCGCGCCCCTGCGTCCAGCCCTGTGTCCGGCGGCGCGGTTCCGTGTCCGGAAGGCCGGCTCTTTCACGGCCGGGGCACTCTTCCCGTACACACGTGATCAATCCGCAACCAATTCCGGTCTTGACCGAGACCCATCAACCGGGTGTGTGATTACGCTCCCGCTCATGGCCGTCTCCCGTCCTTCTCCCGTACACCTCTCGGCGACCCCCGCCGACCGCCCGGTCTATGTGATCGGCGCCGGCCCCGGCGGCCTCGCCGTCGCGCACGCGCTGCGGGCGCGGGGCGTGCGGGCCGTGGTCCTGGAGAAGTCCGACGGGGTGGGCGCCTCCTGGCGCGGCCACTACGACCGGCTCCGGCTGCACACCACCCGGCGGCTGTCCGCCCTTCCGGGCCTCGGCATGCCCAGGAAGTTCGGCCGCTGGGTCGCACGGGACGACGTGGTGCGCTACCTGGAGAAGTACACCGAGCACCACGGGCTGGAGATCGTCACCGGCGTGGAGGTCCACCGCGTCGAGCGGACCGAGGACGGGACCGGGTGGCTGCTGCACGCCTCCGGCGGCCGGGAGCTGACCGGCAGCGCGGTGGTCGTCGCCACCGGCTTCAACCACACCCCGCGCCTGCCGGACTGGCCAGGCCGCGCGGAGTACGGCGGTGAGCTGCTGCACGCCGGCGGCTACCGCAACGCCGAGCCGTACCGGGGCCGTGACGTGCTCGTCGTCGGGATCGGCAACACGGGCGCGGAGATCGCCGTGGACCTGGTGGAGGGCGGGGCCGCACGGGTGCGGCTGGCGGTGCGCACGGCGCCGCACATCCTGCGCCGCTCGACCCTGGGCTGGGCCGCCCAGTACACGGGGGTGCTGGTCCGGCGGCTGCCGGTGCGGCTCGTGGACCGGCTCGCCGGGCCGGTGGGGCGGCTCAGCACGCCGGACCTGTCCGCGCACGGGCTGCCCCGTCCGGACACCGGCCTGTACAGCAGGGTGCGGCAGGGCGCGATCCCGGTCCAGGACGTCGGCCTGATCGACGCGGTACGCGAGGGCAAGGTGGAGATCGTGGCCGCCGTGGAGGCGTTCGAGGACGGCAAGGCGGTCCTCGCCGACGGCAGCCGGGTCTCCCCCGACGCGGTGATCGCGGCGACCGGGTACGTCCGCGCGCTGGAGGGGCTCGTCGGCCATCTCGGGGTGCTGGACGAGCGCGGCAGACCGGTGGCGCACGGCGGCCGTACGCACGCGTAGGCGCCCGGCCTGTACTTCACCGGGTTCACCAATCCCATCAGCGGGATGTTCCGGGAGCTGGCGATCGACGCGGGGAAGATCGCACGGGCCGTGGCGAAGGGTTTTCGCACCCGGTAGCCGGCGGGTATCACCCCTGGGAGAGCACCAAGCCTCACCCCCGGGAGACCACCGGCTTCGCCCGGGAGAGCGGGTACCACCCCTGGGAGAGCACCAAGCCTCACCCCCGAGAGACCACCGGCTTCGCCCGGGAGAACGGGTACCACCCTGGGAGAGCACCACGCTTAACCCCCCGGAGACCACCGGCTTCGCCCGGGGGACCGCCGGCCGTCCAACCCGCTTCCACCGGCCGCACCCCCGGAAGACCACCGCCTTCACCCCTGGAGACCACCGGCTTCACCCCGCTTCCGCCACCGGCTTCACCCCCGCTTCCCCACCCGGCGGTAACTTTGCCGTTCCGACCAGTTCCTGACGGTCCGTCAGTTCAGTAACCTGACATAGCGTCAGTTACCAGTGGCTGTCTCACAGGAGGCGGGCGGAACGATGCTTGGATCGACCCACGGCACCCTCACCACCGATTCCCGCCGGGCCCTGGTCATCGCCTGCGGCGAGCAGCGGCCCGGCCCCGCCGTGCACGACCGGGTGGCGGACCTCGATGTCGGCGGGCGCCCGCTCCACGCGGACGTCCCGGACCTGACCAGGTTCTTCCGGCCGGCGTCCGTCGCCGTGATCGGCGCCTCCGACGCCGAGGGGCGGCCCAACACCGGGATCACGAGGCAGCTGCTCGACTGGGCCGGGCGGGTCGGGGCGCGGGTGCACCCGGTGCACCCGACCCGGCCGTCCGTCTTCGGCCTGCCCTGCGCGGCCTCCGTCGCCGAGCTGCCCGAACAGGTCGACCTGGCGGTGCTGCTGGTGGCCGACCCGCTCCCCGTGGTCGAGGAACTCGCCGACTCGAAGGTGAAGTTCGCGGTCGCCTTCGCCTCCGGGTTCGCCGAGACCGGGGAGGCGGGCGCCGAGGCCCAGGAGCGGCTGGCCGAGGCGGTCCGGCGCTCGGGGCTGCGGCTGCTCGGCCCGAACACCAACCTCAACGCCTTCGAACGGTTCCGGGAGGACCTGTCCGGGCCGGCCATCGCGCTGATCACCCAGTCCGGGCACCAGGGACGGCCCGTCTTCGCCCTCCAGGAGCTGGGCATCCGGCTCTCGCACTGGGCACCCACCGGCAACGAGGCCGACCTGGAGACCGCCGACTTCCTCTCCTGGTTCGCGGAACAGCCCGAGGTCGGTGCCATCGCCTGCTACATCGAGGGGCTCAAGGACGGCCGCGCCTTCCTGCTGGCCGCCGACCGCGCCGCCCGCCGCAAGGTGCCGGTGGTCGCCGTGAAGGTGGGCCGCACCGAGACCGGCGCCCGCACGGCTGCCTCGCACACCGGCAAGCTCACCGGCGCCGACGACGTGGCGGACGCGGCCATGCGGCAGTACGGCGTGATCCGCGTCGACGCCCTGGACGAACTCCAGGACACGGCCGCCCTGCTGGCGCGGGCCAGGCCGCCCCTGGCCGAGGGGGTGGCCGTCTGCTCCATCTCGGGCGGCACGGGTGCGCACGTCGCCGACCTGGCCACCGCGGCCGGGCTCCGGCTGCCGAGGCTGTCACCGGCCAAGCAGGCCGAGCTGCACCAGTGGATACCGGAGTACCTGAGCGTGGCCAACCCGGTGGACAACGGCGGCCATCCGGTCGGCGACCGGCGCGGCCGGAAGATCATCGACGCGATCCTCGCCGACCCGGACGTGGGCGTGCTCCTCTGCCCGGTCACCGGCCCCTTCCCGCCGCTCAGCGACCGGCTCGTCCAGGACCTGGTCGAGGCCGCCGAGGAGACGGACAAGCTGGTGTGCGTGGTGTGGGGCTCGCCGGCCGGCACCGAGCGGGCGTACCGGGAGGTGCTGCTCGGCTCCTCCCGCGTGGCCACCTTCCGGACCGTCGGCAACTGCCTGACGGCGATCCGCGCCTGGCTGGACCACCACCGCTTCGTGGCCGGCTACCGCTCCCCCTTCGACGCGGCCCCGCGCACCCCGTCCCCCTCCTTCCGCAAGGCCGAGGCGCTGATGCAGCCCGGCAAGCAGCTCAGCGAGCACGCGGCCAAGCAGCTGCTGCGGGCGTACGGCATCCGGGTGCCGCGCGAGCAGCTGGTGACCAGCGCGGCGGCGGCCGTGCGGGCGGCCGGGCAGGTGGGCTACCCCGTGGTGATGAAGGCGTCCGGCGCGCAGATCGCCCACAAGACCGAACTGGGCCTGGTGAAGATCGGCCTGACCTCGGCGAGCCAGGTCCGGGACGCGTACCGTGAGCTGACCGACATCGCCCGTTACGAGGGCGTCGGGCTGGACGGCGTCCTGGTCTGCCAGATGGTCGAGCAGGGCGTGGAGATGGTGGTGGGCGCCGGCCACGACGACCTCTTCGGGCCGACGGTGACGGTCGGGCTCGGCGGAGTGCTGGTGGAGGTGCTGCGCGACGCGGCGGTCCGCGTCCCGCCGTTCGGCGAGGACCAGGCCCGCGCCATGCTCGGCGAACTCCGCGGCCGCGCCCTGCTGGACGGGGTCCGGGGCCGCCCGCCGGCCGATGTGGACGCGCTGGTCGAGGTGGTCCTGCGGGTCCAGCGCATGGCGCTCGAACTGGGCTCGCACCTCGCCGAGCTGGACATAAACCCGCTGATGGTGCTGCCCCGGGGGCAGGGCGCGGTGGCGCTGGACGCCCTGGTGGTGTGCCGATGACGGACGTCCGCCACGAGGTCCGCGACCAGGTCGCGCACGTCACCCTGAACCGCCCGGAATCGCTCAACGCCCTCACCCCCGCCATGCGGGACCGGGTCGTCGAGCTGCTGGCGCAGGCGTCCGCCGACCCCGCCGTACGGGCGGTCGTCCTGACCGGGTCCGGGCGCGGGTTCTGCGCGGGGGCCGATCTGCGCGCGGGCCCGGGAACCGGCGAGCGGATCGCGGGGGACGTGGCGCGCGTCCTGCGCCTCGGCGCCCAGCGCCTGATCGCGGCCGTCCTGGACTGCGAGAAGCCGGTCCTGGCCGCCGTGAACGGCACGGCGGCCGGCCTGGGCGCGCACCTGGCCTTCGCCTGCGACCTGGTCCTGGCCGCCGAATCGGCCCGATTCATCGAGGTGTTCGTCCGCCGCGGCCTGGTCCCGGACGGCGGCGGCGCCTATCTCCTCCCCCGGCTCATCGGCCCCCGGCGGGCGAAGGAGCTGATGTTCTTCGGCGACGCGGTGCCGGCGGCGGAGGCGGAACGCCTGGGCCTGGTCAACCGGGTCGTCCCGGACGCCGAGCTGGAGAAGACGTCCCACACGTGGGCAGGCCGCCTGGCCTCCGGTCCGACGAGGTCCCTCGCCCTGACCAAGCACCTGGTGAACGCGTCCCTCGACGGCGACCGCGCGGCCGCCTTCGCCGCGGAGTCCTGGGCCCAGGAGATCAACATGACGACGGAGGACGCCCGGGAGGGCCTGACGGCCTTCGCGGAACGCAGGGAACCGGAATTCCGGGGGCGGTGAGCCCTGCCCGGCCCTTCCTATCTGATGCTTCGTCAGTTTCAATGGAAGGGTGATGGGACACGCAGGAGCGGCGGCCTTCGCCGTGCGGTATCTGGGGAACGGGCCCGTGGAGGCCCTGCCGCGGCCCGAATTGCGGTGCGTGCGGGAGGACGAGCGGGCGCCGGTGGGGCCGGCGGAGTTCCGGCGGGTGCTGGGTAACTTCGCCAGCGGCGTCACCGTGATCACGGCGCCCGGCGCCGAGGGGGAGCCGGGACCCGCCGGGTTCGCCTGCCAGTCCTTCGCCTCCCTCTCCCTCGAACCGCCCCTGGTGTGCTTCATGGTGGGGCGCACGTCCACGACCTGGCCGCGCATCGCCCGCGCCGGCGTCTTCTGCGTCAACGTACTCGGCGCCGGCCAGGCCGGGCTGTGCCGGGCCTTCGCGGTGAGCGGCGCGGACAAGTTCGCGGGGGTGGCGTACGACCCCGCGCCCGTCTCCGGATCACCGCGGCTCTCCGGCGCCGCCGCCTGGATCGACTGCACCGTCCACGCCGTGCACACCGGAGGCGACCACCTCATCGTCGTCGGACGGGTGGACGCCCTCGGTGCGGACGGACCTCAGGAGCCGCTGCTCTTCCACCGGGGCCGCTTCGCCCGGCTCGCCGGCGACTGACCCCCTTCAGGACACGGCGGGCGCGAGGACGGCCGGGGTGGTGCGCCGGATGACCAGGGACATCAGCGCCGCCGCCGCGCACAGCGTGCCGGAGGCGTACCAGACGACGTCGTAGGAGCCGAAGACGTCCCGGGCGACTCCGCCGAGGTAGGCGACGACGGCCGCGCCGACCTGGTGGGAGGCGAGCACCCAGCCGAAGACGATGGCACTGTCCTCACCGAACTGCTCGCGGCACAGTGCCAGGGTGGGCGGCACGGTGGCCACCCAGTCGAGGCCGTAGAAGACGATGAAGAACAGCATCGGCGGGTGGACGGCGGGGCCCAGCAGCATCGGCAGGAACAGCAGGGACATGCCGCGCAGGGCGTAGTAGACGGCGAGCAGGCGGCGCGGTTCGAAGCGGTCGGTGAACCAGCCGGAGGCGATCGTGCCGACGACGTCGAAGACACCGATCACCGCGAGCAGCGAGGCCGCCGTCGTCACGGGCATGCCGTGGTCGTGCTCGGCGGGCACGAAGTGGGTCTGCACCAGGCCGTTGGTGGAGGCGCCGCAGATCGCGAAGGTGCCGGCGAGCAGCCAGAAGGTGCCCGTGCGGACGGAGGAGGAGAGGATGGCCAGCGTGCGGCGGGCGGCGCCGGTGACGGGCGGCGGCTTGGGCACGAACTCCCGCGCCCCGTACGGCTTCGCGCCCACGTCGGCCGGGTGGTCGCGCAGCAGGAGCCAGACGAGCGGGACGACGGCCAGCGCGGTCAGGGCGACCGTGACCGCGGCGGGACGCCACCCGTGCCGGTCGACGACCCAGGACAGCAGCGGCAGGAAGATCAGCTGGCCGGAGGCGGAGGCCGCGGTCAGGATGCCGCTGACCAGGCCGCGCCGCTCGGTGAACCAGCGGTTGGTGACCGTCGCGGCGAACGCCAGCGCCATGGAACCGGTGCCGAGCCCCACCAGCAGGCCCCAGCACAGCAGCAGCTGCCAGGCCGCCGTCATCCACACGGTCAGGCCGGAGCCGAGCGCGATCACGGTGAGCGCGGCGGCCACCACCCGGCGGATGCCGAAGCGGTCCATCAGCGCGGCGGCGAACGGCGCGGTGAGGCCGTAGAGCGCGAGGTTGATGGAGACGGCCGCGCCGATCGTGCCGCGCGACCAGCCGAACTCCTGGTGCAGCGGGTCGATGAACAGGCCGGGCAGGGAGCGGAAGGCCGCCGCGCCGGTGATCGTGACGAACGTGACGGCGGCGACGAACCAGGCGCGGTGCACACGGTGGCGCCGGCCGGGCGGGGCCTGGACGGGGGCTGCGGCTGAGGTTCCTTGGGTCACGTCCCTCAGCCTCCACTCCGCATGCCCGTGCATCGAGTGGCCCGGAAGTCAGCCTTCGCTAGGATCGGGCCATGACGAGCGCAGGGGAATTCCGGCCGCACCGGGTCGCCGTCCTCGCCCTGGACGGTCTGCTGCCCTTCGAGCTGGGCATACCGCACCGCATCTTCGGCCGGCCGAAGGACGCGCAGGGCCGGTTGCTGTACGAGGTGGTGACCTGCTCGGTACGGCCGCCGGGCCTGGTCGAGACGGACGCCGACTTCGCCGTGCACGTCGCCCACGGCCCCGAGGCGCTGGCCACGGCGGACACGGTGATCGTGCCGGCGTCGTACGAAGCCGGCCCGCTCTACGACGAGGGCCGGCTCACCGACGAGCTGGCCGCCGCCCTCGCCCTCATCCGCCCCGGCACCCGGCTCGCCTCCATCTGCACCGGCGTCTACGTCCTCGCCGCCGCCGGCCGCCTGGACGGCCGCCCGGCGACCACCCACTGGGCCGACGCCGAACGCTTCCAGCGGATGTTCCCGAAGGTCAGGGTGGACGCGGACGTGCTGTTCATCGACGACGGAGACGTGCTGACCTCGGCCGGTGTCGCCGCCGGCATCGACCTGTGCCTGCATATGGTGCGCCGCGACTTCGGTACGGCCGCCGCCAACGACGTGGCCCGCCGCACGGTCGTACCGCCCCACCGCGACGGCGGCCAGGCCCAGTACATCCACCGCCCGGTCCCCGACCCCCAGCTGGCCACGACGACCGCCGCCCGCGCCTGGGCACTGGGCCGGCTGCACGAGCCGATCCAGCTGCGGGACATGGCCGAGCAGGAGGCCATGTCGGTGCGCACCTTCACCCGCCGCTTCCGCGAGGAGACCGGCATCAGTCCCGGCCAGTGGCTCACCCAGCAGCGCGTGGAGCGCGCCCGGCAGCTGCTGGAGTCCACCGGACTGTCGATGGATCAGGTGGCCCGGGAGTCGGGCTTCGGCACGGCCCAGTCGATGCGCCAGCACCTACAGGCGGCGCTCGGGGTCACGCCCACCGCGTACCGGCGCACCTTCCGGGCCGGCGGCGGCGCCGAGCGCGGCGGTGACGTCGGCGTCCCGCGCTGACCGGCCGGCGCGTATCTCGCCCCACCAGCCGACCGACGTCAGCAGCAGGGTCAGGGCCACGCCCGCGAGGATCGCCGTCGACGGCGCGGCGTGCGGCAGCAGGGCACCGGCGAGGGAGCCCGTCGCCGCGTACCCGGCGCCGACGGCGGCGTACATGACGGAGTAGCCGGCGGCCAGGGCGTGCGGCGGGAGCACCTCGCGCAGGGACAGGTTGCGGGTGAGCATCGCGCCCGACTGGAGCAGCCCGGCCAAGGCCAGCGCCGCCGCCATGCCGGGCGCCGCGGGTATCAGGGCGACCAGCGTCACCGCGGCCGACATCCCCGCCATCAGGACCAGGCTGCGGGTGCTCAGCCGGCCCGGCCAGGACCGCAGGCCGTACAGGAAGGCCCCGACGGCGGAGGCCACCGACATCGCCGTGAGCAGCGGGCCCGCCCAGCCCACGCCGATGCCACGCTGTTCGAGCAGGGCGGGCAGGACGAGTTCGGCGAGAGCCAGCAACGACAGGCTCGCGGCGCCCGTGACGTACACCGGCCAGGCGCGGGCGAGCACCCGGAGCTTCGAGGCATCCTGCCCGTCCTGCCCGGCCCGGTCGTCCGCCGCCCAGCCGGCCGGCAGGGACCACAGCCCCACGACGGACGACGCCATCAGGGTGGCTTCGAGCAGCAGCGGAAAGCGAGGGCCGACGCCCAGGGCGAGGCCGGTGACGGCGGCCGGGGAGACGGCCCAGACGCCGAACGTGAGCATCGACTCGACGGACAGCGCCTGGGTCGCCGCGCGCCCCGGCACCAGGGAGGTGAGCAGCGCCCGCAGCCCGCCGGGGGCCGCGGCGGGACCGGCTCCGGCGAGGAAGGCGAGCGCGGCGAGCACCGGGGCGGGCGCGCCGGGGAACGCGCCGAGGCCGGTGAAGCCGGCGGTGCCCGCGACGAGACCGGCGGCCAGGTGCGGGCGGGCCCGCCCGGGGTCCAGGCGCATGCCGAGCACCGGAGCGCCGGCGATCTCCCCGATGACGTAGGCGGCGGCGAGGGCCGCGCCCAGGGAGTACCCGCCGGGGCGCTCACGGACCAGGAAGACCAGGGCCAGCGGGGCCATGGCCACCGGCATACGGGCGCCGACGGCCACCAGGGCCCAGGTCAGGACCCGCCGGGAAACGACGTCGCGGTAGCTCATGCCTCGAAGGTAGGGGCCGCCGCCGACAAGTGCCGCCCGGTTTTCCCGCACCTGTGGACAACTCCGGCCGACACCGGCCGACAAGGGCGCAGGGTCCGTCTGACGACGATTCAGGATGCCTACAGGGGAATGAAGTCAAAGTGGCGTGGGTGGCGGTGACAACGCCCGGGGTCACGCCGGTCCAGACCACGAGCACCACCGCGCCACCCGGCCCGACCGCTCCAGACCACGAACACCACCGCGCCACCCGGCCCGA
>NZ_JAERRH010000080.1 GCF_016741855.1 Streptomyces musisoli
TTGGCTGCGTGCGGTGAGCGGGTTGACGATCCGGCCCGCCGCGAAGATGCCGAGCATCCGCCGCACACGCACTTCGCCGGTGGCGGCGTCCACGGCGACCTCGGCGAACTGCGCGCCGAACGAGTGCCGTTCGGCCGGGGCGAGGGCGCCGATGGCCGCGGAGGTGTCCGACCGGACGGTGATTCCCTCCTCGGGTGTGCGGGTGCCGCCGGCCAGCCGCTCGCGCAGGGCGCCGGCCGCCGCCGTGATCGCCCGGGACCAGGAGCCGGTGCCCATCGAACGGCCAGCGATCATCGCCGGGCCGAAATCGCTGTCGCCTATCTGTACCCGGACGCACTCCGGGGGCACGCGCAGCGCGTCCGCGGCCACCAGGGTGAGTGCGGTACGGGCTCCGGTACCGACGTCGGCCGCGGAGATCCGGACGGTGAAGGTGCCGTCCGCATGTGCGGTGGCGGAGGCCGTGGACGGCGCGGCGCCCGCGCCGAAGGAGGCCGCCGCCGTACCGGTACCGAGCAGCCAGCGGCCGTCCCTGCGCAGTCCGGGGCGTGGGTCCCGGTCCGCCCAGCCGAACCTGCGGGCGCCCTCGCGGAAGCAGGCGGTCAGGTCGCGGCCGGCGAACGGCAGCCCGGAGACGGGTCCCTTCTCGGGTTGGTTGCGCAGGCGCAGCTCGATCGGGTCGAGTCCGCACTTCTCGGCGAGTTCGTCGAGCGCCGCTTCCAGCGCGAAGGACCCCGGCGCCTTACCCGGGGCGCGCATCCATGTGGGGGTGGGTACGTCCAGCCGGACGACGCGGTTGGCGGTGTGGTGGGCGTCGGCGTCGTACATCACCCGGGCCAGTACGGCGCTCGGCTCGACGAACTCGTGCACGGTGGAGGTGAGGCTGACCGAGCGGTGCTCCAGCGCGCGCAGGCGTCCGTCGGCGTCGGCGCCGAGCCGGACGCGCTGGGCGGTGGGGCTGCGGTAGCCGGCCAGGGAGAACATCTGGCGTCGGGTCAGGACGACCCGCACGGGGCGCTGGAGGACGGTCGCGGCCATGACGGCGGCCACCTGATGAACGCGCACGCCCTTGCAGCCGAAGCCGCCTCCCACGTGTTCGGAACGTACGCGCACCGAGCCCGCGTCGAGCGAGAAGAGATGCGCGAGTTCCCCGGCGACCCAGGCGGCGCCCTGGTTGGAGTCGACCACCTCCAGTCGGCCGGCGTCCCAGCGGGCGGTCGCCGCATGCGGCTCCAGCGGGTTGTGGTGCTCCGCCGGAGTGGTGTACTCGGCATCCACGACGACGGCGGACGTGGCGAGTTCGGCGTCGAGATCACCCTTTGCCGTCACCGCCGGGGTATGGCCGTCCACCGTGTGGGCATCGGGACGTTCACCGGTGAAGTCGACGTCGTGGGGTTGCTGTTCGTAG
>NZ_JAERRH010000081.1 GCF_016741855.1 Streptomyces musisoli
CTGGTTGCGTGCGGTGAGCGGGTTGACGATCCGGCCCGCCGCGAAGATGCCGAGCATCCGCCGCACACGCACCTCGCCGGTGGCGGCGTCCACGGCGACCTCGGCGAACTGCGCGCCGAACGAGTGCCGTTCGGCCGGGGCGAGGGCGCCGATGGCCGCGGTCGTGTCGGAGCGTACCGTGATGCCCTCCGGCGGGATCTCGGCCCCCATGGCCAGCCGTTCGCGCAGCTCGGCGGCCGCGGATGTGATCGCCCAGGACCAGGAGCGGGTGCCCATGGAACCGCCGGCGATCATCGCCGGGCCGAAGTCGCTGTCGCCGATGCGGACCCGGACGCGCTCCGTGGGCACCTGGAAGGCGTCGGCGGCGACCAGGGTGAGCGCCGTACGGGCCCCGGTGCCGATGTCGGCCGCCGATATCCGGACGGTGAAGGTGCCATCGGGGTGCGCGGTCGCCGTCGCGGTGGACGGTGCGGCGCCGGAGGGGAAGGAGGCCGCCGCCGTGCCGGTGCCCAGCAGCCAGCGGCCGTCCCTGCGCAGTCCGGGGCGCGGGTCCCGGTCCGCCCAGCCGAACCTGCGGGCGCCCTCGCGGAAGCAGGCGGTCAGATTGCGGCCGACGAACGGCAGCCCGGACACCGGCCCCCTGTCGGGTTCGTTGCGCAGGCGCAGCTCGATCGGGTCGATACCGCACTTCTCGGCGAGTTCGTCGAGCGCGGCCTCCAGCGCGAACGATCCCGGCGCCTCGCCCGGGGCGCGCATGAACGTCGGGGTGGGCACGTCCAGCCGGACGACACGGTTGGCGGTGTGGTGGGCGTCGGCGTCGTACATCACCCGGGCCACCCCGGCGCTCGGCTCGACGAACTCGTGCACCGTGGAGGTGAGGCTGACGGCACGGTGTTCCAGCGCGCGCAGCCGTCCGTCGGCGTCGGCGCCGAGCCGGACGCGCTGGGCGGTGGGGCTGCGGTAGCCGGCCAGGGAGAACATCTGGCGTCGGGTCAGGACGACCCGCACGGGGCGCTGGAGGACGGTGGCGGCCATGACGGCGGCCACCTGGTGGGCGCGCACGCCCTTGCTGCCGAAGCCGCCTCCCACGTGTTCGGAGCGTACGCGCACCGAGGCCGGATCGAGCGAGAAGAGCTTCGCGAGGTCGCCGACGACCCAGGTGGCGCCCTGGTTGGAGTCGATCACTTCGAGCCGGCCGGCGTCCCAGCGGGCGGTCGCCGCATGGGGTTCCATCGGGTTGTGGTGCTCTTCGGGAGTGGTGTACTCGGCGTCCACGACGACGGCCGAAGCGGCCAGTTCGGCGTCGAGGTCGCCCTTCTCCGTGACCGCCGGCATGTGGCCGTCCACGAGGTAGGCGTCCGGGTGCTCGGCGGTGAAGTCGATGTCGTGGGGTTGCTGTTCGTAA
>NZ_JAERRH010000082.1 GCF_016741855.1 Streptomyces musisoli
GGCGTTGGCGCTGTTTGTGGCGGATGTCTTCGCCTCGGTGCCGCGTAGGGATCAGCGGGCCAAGGGTGAGTGTTATCTGCGAGGCCTGATGCTCGACGGTCGGCGCAAGTCGATCCAGCCGATGGCCGAGCGGTTGCCGGACGCGGACATGCAGGCCCTGCAGCAGTTCGTGAACCAGTCGCCGTGGGATCCGCTGCCGGTCAGGCAGCGGATCGCCGAGTGGCTGTCCGAAAGCATCGCACCTGAGGTGTGGGTGATCGACGACGTGTCGTTCCCCAAGTGCGGCAAGGCGTCGGTCGGGGTGGCCCGCCAGTACTGCGGAGCGGTCGGCAAACGGGCGAATTGCCAGGTCGCGGTCAGTGTCCATGCCGCCACCGACACCGCCTCGTGCCCGCTGCAGTGGCAGTTGTATCTGCCCCGGGAGTGGACGGACGAGCCGGACCGCTGCCGCAGGGCAGGAGTCCCCGACGACGTGGTGCACCAGGAGAAGTGGCGCCTGGCCCTCGGTCTCCTGGACACACTCGCCCAGTGGCAGTTGAAGGCGCCGGTCGTGGTCGCCGACGCCGGCTACGGCGTCAGCACCCCGTTCCGGCTCGGCCTCAGGGAGCGAGGGCTGTCCTATGTCCTGGCCCTGAGCGGGAAGGAAGTCGCTCATCCGGAGGATGTCGAGCCGCACCAGCCCGTCTATGGAGGGCTCGGGCCGCCCACCCTTCCCCGCTACCGCACTCCGCCACGAGCCCTCTCCACCCTCGCGGCGGAGGTTGGTGCGGAGCAATGCACCGAGGTGACCTGGCGGCAGGGCAGCAAAGGCACGATGACCTCACGGTTCCTGGTGCTGACAGTGAGGCCCGCGGGCAAGCAGTCCCTGACCGCAGCTCAGGAGGCGGGTGGCGGCCGCAGCCGGTGGGACGGCGTCCTGCCCACCCAGACCCTCCTGGTCGAATGGCCGGACGGTCAGGACGCCCCGACGGGCTACTGGATATCGAACCTGCCTGCTGCCACACCGACCGCTGACCTGGTGCGGTGGGCGAAGATGCGCTGGCGGATCGAGCACGATTACCGCGAGCTCAAGCACGGCCTGGGGCTGGACCACTTCGAGGGCCGCACCTGGCGCGGCTGGCACCACCACGTCACCCTCGTCACCGCCGCGCAGGCATTCCTCACCCTCCGCAGGCTCAACCCAAAAGTCGAGGCACCGGCCCAAGCCTCTACCAGACCCTCGACACACTCCAAGACCTGCTGAGGTGCTGGACCGGTACCTGCACCACCTGCGGCCGCCCCCTGCCGACCAGCAGAAGAAGAACCTAACGAAGCACTACTAGG
>NZ_JAERRH010000083.1 GCF_016741855.1 Streptomyces musisoli
TAGTGGCTGTTGTCGTTCCGATCTTGAGGGGTGTCGGTCGAACGGGCGTCTCGATCGGGTGAGCTACCCTGTCGGCCGTGGACACGCCTCCTGAGCAGCCAAGCTGCCCCGACTGCGGGCGGTCGCTGAAGAGCCTGGGTCTTGTCCTGTCTCTCCGCGACGAAGACCAGAAGCGCGTGTGCCGCCATGCGTGGAAGTGTTCGGCGGGTCACTTCTGGTGGCGCTGGGCGGATCGGCCTGCGGAGCCCCTGGAGGTCTGCCCCTACCCGCGGCTCTTTCGAAGTAGTGACGGTCGTTGGCCCGCTCTCCGAGCGGTTTCGGTCGAGCGGAGATCTCGATCGGGTGGCCGCGGCGGCTACCACGCATGAAAGCAGGGCCTCTTGGTAGCTCGAAGGGTGTCTACGCCAACGACCATTCCAGGAGACCCTGTTGTCGCATTTCTACGGCATAGCGGATGCGGGGTCCACTTCGGCCACCCTCGCGTGTGACTGCCTGGCTCACAGGTTCGGGAACGCCGGCGACCACGGGGTGCGCGAACGCCGCTACCCGACCGACATGACCGACGCCGAGTGGGCGGCCGTCCGGCCGCTGCTGCCGGTTCCGGGATGGCTGCGCGGCCGGGGCGGCCAACCGGAGGCCTACTGCCACCGAGCGATACTGGACGCGATCCGCTACCTCGTCGACAACGCAACGAAGTGGCGAGCCATCCCAGTCGACTTACCGCCCTGGGACCGGCTCTATGCGTTCTTCCGACGCTGGCGCGACCACGGCCTAGTCCGCGAGTTCCACGACCGCCTCCGCCGAAAGGTCCGCGAGCAGGCCGGACGGGATCCGGAACCGAGCGCCGGGGTGATCGACTCCCAGTCCGTCAAGGCGGACGCCGTCGTCGGATCCGACAGCCGCGGCTTCGACGGCGGAAAATTGATCAACGGCCGCAAGCGGCACGCCGTGGTCGACACGCTCGGCCTGCTGCTCGCGGTCATGGTCACCGCCGCGGACGTCGGCGACCGCGCCGCCGCCCAGGTGCTGCTCGCCCAGGTCGCCGCCGCGCACCACCGACTGGCTCTGGTGTGGGCCGACGGCGGCTACACCGGCAGCCTCGTCGAATACAGCCTCGCCGTGGTCCTGGCCATCGTCAAGCGCAGCGACGACATGCGCGGCTTCGTGGTGCTACCGAAGAGGTGGATCGTGGAGAGGTTTTTCGCTCACCTGATGCAAAGCCGCCGCCTCGTGCGCGACTTCGAGCGCTCCACTAGCAGCGCGGAGGCGGTGGTCTACTGGTCGATGACGATGCTCA
>NZ_JAERRH010000084.1 GCF_016741855.1 Streptomyces musisoli
AACCGTGACGCGCTCGAAGCCGCTCTCAGCGATGTCGTCCAGCGGCACGAGTCCCTGCGCACGATCTATCCCGAGGGCGCCGACGGCACTCCGTACCAGAAGGTTCTCGGGATCCACGAGTCGTGGTCCGGTCTGGACGTGGTGAACGCCATCGAGAACCAAGTGGCAACTCTTGTCGGCGACATGGCCGGGCGGGGCTTCGACCTGGTCGGCGAGGCCCCGGTTCGCACACGCCTGCTCAGTGTCGATGCCACCACACATGTCTTGGTGGTGGTGCTCCACCACATCGCGGGTGACGGCTGGTCGATGGCGCCGCTGGCGCGGGACATAGCCACCGCGTACGCGGCACGCACCGAAGGACGCGTCCCGGACTGGGAGCCGCTGCCTGTTCAGTACGCCGACTACACGCTCTGGCAGCAGGCGACCCTCGGCCACGAGTCGGACCCCGACAGCGTGTTGAGCCGGCAGGTGCAGTATTGGACACGCACCCTCTCCGGCCTGCCTGAACAACTGGAACTCCCGGTGGACCGACCGCGTCCGGCGGTCGCCTCGCACCGGGGTGACACGGTCTCCTTCGGGCTGGGCGCCGACCTCCATGCCGACATCATGGCGTTGGCGCGGGAGTCGGGTGCGAGCATGTTCATGGTGCTCCAGGCGGCCTTCGCCACGCTCCTGTCCCGCTTGGGTGCGGGGACGGACATTCCGATCGGCTCGCCGGTCGCGGGCCGTACGGACGAGGCGTTGGACGATCTGGTCGGGTTCTTCGTGAACACGCTGGTCCTGCGCACGGACCTGTCCGGGAACCCCACGTTCCGTGAACTGATCGGGCGGGTACGGGAGACGGACCTGGCGGCCTACGCGCACCAGGACGTGCCGTTCGAGCACCTGGTCGAGGCGCTGAATCCGGCGCGCTCCATGTCCCGCCACCCGCTCATCCAGGTGTCCCTGGTCCTGCAGAACAATCCTCAGGCCGAGCCGACGTTGCCTGGGCTGACCCTGACCGGCGAGTCGATGCAGTCGGAGACGGCGAAGTTCGACCTCTCCCTGGGAATGCAGGAGAACATCTCCACGGACGGCTCCCCGGTGGGGCTGAATGGTGTCTTCGAGTTTGCGACGGATCTTTTCGATCGTTCGACGGTCGAGTCGTTCGTCGTGTTCTTGCGTCGTTTGCTGGCGGGTGTGGTTGCTGATCCTGATGTGCCGGTGGGGTCGGTGGACATTCTGTCGGTGGGTGAGCGGCGGGATGTGTTGTCGGTGTGGCAGGGGGTGTTGTCGGATGTA
>NZ_JAERRH010000085.1 GCF_016741855.1 Streptomyces musisoli
CACACCCGACTCCACCCCCTGCCACACCGACAACACATCCCGCCGCTCACCCACCGACAGAACGTCGACATGGCCGATCGCCTGGGCGGGTTCGGTGATCAGCGCCGCGAGCAGTCGCGCGAAGCGCTCCGTCAGCCTGTGGGCCGTCGACGCGTCGAAGAGGTCGGTGGCGAATTCCAGTGCACCGGTGAGCCCGGCTGGTTCGCCGTCAGGGTCGTGCTGCTCCCGCAGGGTCAGGGACAGGTCGAACTTCGCCACCGTCGCGTGAGCCGATTCGCCCGTCAAGGTGATGCCCGAAAGGTGCAGTTCGGCCGGCGCAGTGTTCTGGAGGGCGAGCATGACCTGGAAGAGCGGGTGGCGGGACATGGAGCGCGCCGGATTCAGCGCCTCGACCAGGTGCTCGAACGGCACGTCCTGGTGCGCGTAAGCCGCCAGGTCCGTCTCCCGCACACGCCCGATCAGCTCACGGAACGTGGGGTTCCCGGACAGGTCC
Organism: Streptomyces musisoli; assembly: GCF_016741855.1. Lineage (GTDB taxonomy): Bacteria > Actinomycetota > Actinomycetes > Streptomycetales > Streptomycetaceae > Streptomyces > Streptomyces musisoli. Next base: position 494 of record NZ_JAERRH010000085.1, read on the forward strand.
GTGCGCAGGACCAGCGTGTTCACGAAGAACCCGACCAGATCGTCCAACGCCTCATCGGTACGGCCCGCGACCGGCGAACCGATCGGAATGTCCGTCCCCGCACCCAGACGCGACAGGAGCGTGGCGAAGGCCGCCTGGAGCACCATGAACACGCTCGCACCCGATTCGCGTGCGAGAGCGGTGAGAGCAGAGTGCACATCCGCGCTGATCTCCACCGGCACGCTGTCGCCCCGGTAGGTAGCGACGGCGGGCCGGGGCCGGTCCGCGGGAAGCTCCAGCTGGTCGGGAAGGTCAGCAAGGGCTTCGGTCCAGTGCGCGAGTTGCGCACGCAGCACACTGTCCGGGTCGGACTCCTCGCCCAGCAGCTCTCGCTGCCACAGCGCGTAGTCCGCGTACTGGACCGGCAACGGCTCCCAAGCAGGACTCCGCCCCTCCGCCCGGGCCTCGTAGGCGGTAGCGACATCGCGTGCCAGGGGAGCCATGGACCAGCCGTCGCCGGCGATGTGGTGCAGCACCACCACCAGGACGTGCGACGTTTCGTCCACCGCAAGCAGGCAGGCGCGCAACGGTGCCTCGGCCGACAGGTCGAATCCGCGGCCCGTGAACTCGGCTACCGCATCAGCCACTTCCTGCTCCGTCACCTTCCGCGTCGGCAGCGAGAGCTTGGTGTCGTGGCTGGGGAGGATGTGCTGGTAGGGCTCGCCGAGGAAGTTCTCCGGGAAGATCGTACGGAGACTCTCATGACGTACGACGACATCCTGAAGCGCCACTTCC
>NZ_JAERRH010000086.1 GCF_016741855.1 Streptomyces musisoli
TTTAGGCAAGTTCTGGCTGCGGAGGGTGTCGGCGGACGTATCCGCTAGTGTCGAGGACAGGCGGACACTGTGATCCAGGAGGAGCGGTGTACTACAGCGGGTTGGGGCTCGACCGTGTCGTTGATCGGCGGGGAGACTCGGACTGGATCGAGGCACTGCTGACCAGGGCCACTACCCAGGTCATTCCCCTGTGGCAGGACCAGTGCCTGGTGCGAAACGAAACGCCGTTGCGGCTGCCCTTGGCCCAGGCGAGGGACATCCTCGTCGCGGCCGGCGACCGGGTGCTGCTCGGCCTCGAAGGCGAGAGGGCGGTGTTCGCGGCTGATGTGTCCGGGCTCGAACGGGAGAGCGCCGTCGAGCTGGCCGGCGCGGACAGGATGCTGGACGTGCGGGCGATGGTTCCCACCATCACGCCGGACGAAGCGGGTCTGCTGGCGTACGCGCGGGGAATTCTGCACTGGAACCGCAATCAGCGGTTTTGTGGTGCCTGCGGGGGCCCGGCCCGGTCCTGCAATGGTGGCCACCTGCGGACCTGCCAGAACTGTGGGAAGCTGCTGTTCCCGCGGATCGAACCGGCCGTGATCGTGCTAGTCGAGCTTCCGGGCACGCCCCGGCGCTGCCTGCTCGGCCGCCATGCGGCATCCGGCCCGAACCGCTTCAGCACACTGGCCGGGTTCGTCGAGATTGGCGAGAGCTTCGAGGACACGGTGCGCCGCGAGGTGCGGGAGGAAGCCGGCGTCACCGTGGGTGCGGTGACCTACCAGGGTTCCCAGGGGTGGCCGTTCCCGGCCGGGGTGATGATCGGGTTTCGCGCCGAGGCCGTTTCCGATGCGATCGATGTGGACAACGTGGAAGTGGTGGAGGCACGCTGGTTCACGGCCGCGGAACTGCGCGCGCGGCTGGCGGACGCTACGCTCGGCGGCCCGTACCGGGTCGATTCGATTGGCAAGGCGCTCATCGACCAGTGGCTGGCCGACACAGACTGAACCGATGCGGTGCGAAGACAGATTTTACGCTGCCTCGTTTATCTTCTGCTTCAACTCGGCCACCGCCTGGGTCCGTCGGCTGGCCGACGCCCACCCGGCCGCATACCAAGCCCAGTTGGACCAGTCGCTTCGGCTCCTTGCCTCACTCGAACGGGTATCCGAGTGGTGATGAAAGGCTGGCTGGTGTGCCGCCTCGCGGGACTGGGCCGAGTATCGCGGCGTGGGACCCAGGTGACGAGGCGGTGGTCTACTGGTCGATGACGATGCTC
>NZ_JAERRH010000087.1 GCF_016741855.1 Streptomyces musisoli
GGGCCGGATGATCCGTGCGTACAAGTTCCTCATGCGGCCCACCGTGGGCCAGACGCAGGCGCTCGCCGAGATGCTTCGGGATCACTGCTCGCTCTACAACGGGGCGCTCCAGGAGCGCCGCGACGCTTACCGGCACGTCTCCAGGACGTCGATCAAGTACGGGCAGCAGTCCGCGCAGCTCAAGGAGATCCGGACGTTCGATCCGGAGCATCAAGGCCGCTGGTCGTTCTCCTCGCAGCAGGCCACGTTGCGCCGTCTGGACAAGGCGTTCGCGGCGTTCTTCCGCCGGGTCAAGTCCGGTGAGACGCCCGGCTATCCCCGCTTCCGGGGTGTGAACTGGTTCGACACGGTGGACTTCCCGAAGAACGGCGACGGATGTCGTTGGGACTCCACCCCGCACGACCCAGTGACCCGCGTCCGCTTCCAGGGCGTGGGTCACGTCAAGGTCAACCAGCACCGGCCGGTGGTCGGCAAGGTCAAGACGGTCAGCGCCAAGCGCGAGGGCAAGCGCTGGTACGTCATCCTCACCGCCGAACAGCCCGAGACCGATCCGCTTCCGGCGACCGGCAGCGTAGTCGGCATCGACATGGGCATAGCCAACTTCCTCGCCGACTCCAACGGCGAGTTCGCGCCCAACCCCCGCCACGGCCAGAAGGCCGCCGCGAAGCTCGAAGCCGCACAGCAGGCCCTCAGCCGTTGCAAGCGGCGCAGCAACCGCCGCCGCAGGGCCGTCCAGCGCGTTGCCGATCTTCACCGCAAGGTCCGCCGCCAACGCCTCGACCACGCCCACAAGACCGCGCTCGACCTCGTGCGTCAGCACGACTTCATCGCGCACGAAGACCTCAAAATCCGCAACATGGTGCGAACCCCCGCACCCAAGCCCGACCCCGACCAGCCGGGCACGTTCCTGCCCAACGGCGCTGCCGCCAAGGCCGGGCTGAACAAGTCGATCTCGGATGCCGGTTGGGGGGTGTTCCTCGCGATCCTGAACGCCAAGGCTGAGAGTGCCGGACGGGAAGTGATGGCCGTGGATCCCCGCAACACCTCCCGGCGGTGCCCCGCATGCGGGAACACGCCAAGGAGAACCGGCCCACCCAGGAGAAGTTCCACTGTCAGGAGTGCGACCACCAGGCGCACGCTGACACGGTGGGCGCTCTGAACGTTCTACGGGCCGGGCTGGTCCGTCGCGACGCCCGCCAGGGTTAGCGAGAAGCCCCCGGCTTCAGCCGGGGGAGGAGTCAC
>NZ_JAERRH010000088.1 GCF_016741855.1 Streptomyces musisoli
CCCGGCCACGGAAAACGCCGTGACCGGCCCCCGGCATCAGCTACCGCGGAAGGTTCCGACCTGCGCTAATTGCGGTACCGGAACACGATCCGGCCGCGCGTCAGGTCGTACGGCGGGAGCTCGACCAGCACCCGGTCCTCCAGCATGATCTTGATGTAGTTCTTGCGGATCTTCCCGCTGATGTGCGCGAGCACCTGGTGGCCGTTCTCCAGCTCCACGGTGAACATGGCGCTGCGCAGGCACTCGACGACCCTGCCCTCGACTTCGACGACGTTCTTGTTCCTCGTCATCGCACCAGCTCCAGGTTGCTGCTCATCGGCCGGGCGCCGATACCCTCGAACAGTGCCGAGGCCGCCTGGTTGGACTCGTGCACTTCGGCCCAGGCCACGGCGGACCCGGAACGGTGCAACGTCCCCAGCGCGTGGGCCAGCAGCGCCCGCGCGATGCCCCGGCGCTGCTCGCCGGCCCGGACCGCGACCAGCCCGATGCGCGGCCGTTTCACCCTCACCACCCGGATCAGACCCAGGTAGCCCTCCGGCGCCGCGGCCACCGCATACTTCGACGGGTCGACGACGGTGTCGCCTTCGGGTCGGGGAATCACCTCCGCGGGCATCGACTGCCAGCCGACGCTCGCCTCGACTTCCTCACGGATCGCGCGGTCCACCGCCCGCAGCAGACGCTCGTCCGCCTGACCGGCGGGCACGATCGTCACGCCCGAGGGCGGCAGGACCGCGTCGAGCCCTGTGACCCGCGGGTCGGTCGGCACGGCGTACTCCCACTCGCGGCGCCGGACCGTGAAACCGGCCCGCCGCCAGCGGGCCGTCAGCTCGACGTCGGCTTCGTCGACCACCGTGTACAGCGGCGCCGGCAGCTGAGCCGGCATCGCCTCGGCGAGCCGGTCGAAGGCGGCGTCGTGCCAGGCGTCGATACTGACGAACAGGCGTCCGTCGGGCCGGTGCTCCGCATGCCCGCGGCCGACCACCAGGTCGTCGTCCAGCGCATGCCATTGCCCGTCCGCGACGCGCGTGACCACCACCGCGTTCTCGCTCAGACCAGACGTGAAAGGCTTCGTGTCCATCGGAGTCTCCCTCCAGGAGTGCCTCGATCTCAGGCGCTCCCGGCGACACCGAACGTCAGCCGCCGGACCGTGACGGGTTGAGGGAGCACCCACGGGTAACTGTGTTCACGGGGCTCACCTCCATACGACGACTTCACGGTCCACCGCGAAAGTAGCA
>NZ_JAERRH010000089.1 GCF_016741855.1 Streptomyces musisoli
TGCCCGCCCGCCACAGTCGAGCCGAGCCGCCCGCACGCGCGGGGAGCGAGCGCCGAAGAAGCGAGCTCCGTTTCTATCACTTTCGTTGAGTCCGGCATACGGGGCAAAACGTCATCAGGTGTGCTCCCTCGCGGATGCAGGAGCAGGGGAAGGCCTGGCGGTCCTCCGGCGCACGGCAGGGACTATCCCCCCGAGCGCGGGGATGGCCCCGGCCGGCGCTCCGTCTCGAAGGCGATGAACGAGTGCTCCCCGCGCCCGCGGGGATGGTCCCGAACTCACCGCATCCATGGGCATGTTGGCGGAGTCCAGCCAGGTGATTTCTGCGCCGCCGCGGCTGCCGGTCCGCGGGTTGCAGGGTGTGGGTGTGCGGCCGGCCGGCTGCACACCAGCACAACGCACCTCGCTGGCCTGCGGTTTCCACGGCGGGGTGATCCGCGCGCTGGAACGGGTAACCGTCGGCTGTTCGGGCACACGAGACGTCATGCACGGACTACATGCGCGTCCCACCAGCAGCAGTCTCATCGGCCAGGCCTCCACAGCTGAGACATCGCCGCCCGGTCACGACGGCGCCAAGCACTCACGCCGAGGCCGGCGCACCGGCCGCCTGCGTCGCCGCGTCCTCGCTTACCGGGCAATCGATTTCCTGTCCACGCACATCCCGGACGACCCCGGCCCGGGCGACGAATGCCTGCTCCTCGTGCACACCCGCCAGGTCGTCGGCCAGGTCCGGTACCGGATCTGCACTGACTGCGCCCAGGGTGTCATCACCGCTGTCGTCATCGACGAGCGCTTCCACAGCACCGGCCTGGGCACCCGTGCGCTGTCGCATCTACGGTCCCGCCACCCGGGACTGACCTGGCGCAGCACGCTGCGCAAGCGCACCACCCGTGATCTCCTGCGCCGGATGCGCATTCCCACAACCACTTCTCCCACGCCCTGCCCCCACGCTCACCAGACACTCTCTGCCCCGGCCGGCCCGATACTCGCCAGCGGCTGACCTCAACGCCAGCGGAACAGCGCACCTGCCAGCTCAGCGGCGCAGCGCACCTGCCGGCGCAGTAGGTCATGGACGGTTGGCCGTCGTCGCGCCACTTGGTGAACTGGTACCTCACCGCGCCGCGCGGCGGCGCCGGCATGGGTGAGGGGTGGCAGGGCATCCGAGGTGAAGGGTGGGCCGACCGCGCTGTCGGTGCCGCCCGTCGACATCG
>NZ_JAERRH010000009.1 GCF_016741855.1 Streptomyces musisoli
TCGGGAGCCTGGTTGTCGATGGTGGACACGGGTGACCTCGCTGAAGTGAAAGAGGATTTGTGCACCGCTGAGGAAACGCGAATGGACCAGGCCACAGCAAGGGCCAATGACAAGCCGGTGGATCCTTTTGGTCCGCACGGGGCCTGCCGGGGGCATTCCCGGGGCCTGCCGTGGGCCTGCGCGGGGCCTTCCCCGGGCCTGCCCGGGGCTCAGGCGGCCCTTTCGACCAGGGCCGTGGGCGGCTCGTCGTCCATCTCGAAGGCCAGCGGGAAGGGGGCGTGGCCGGCCAGCCGGAACCAGCGGACCTTGCGGTGCTCACGGAGCCTGCGGGCGGCCCCGACGGCGTCGTTGTGGAAGCGGCGGGCCATCGGCACCCGGCGGACGGCCTCGGCCAGCTCTCGGGCCGCCTCCTCGCCGCCCGGGGCCTCGCGCACGGCCTCCACCTGTGCCGGCTCCTCGAAGACCGCCCGCAGCGCCTGGCTCAGCTCGCTCTCGGCCACCTCCCGCTGCTCCTCCTCCGCCTGCCGGGCCGCGTGCGCGGCCTCGTACAGCACGATCGAGGCGGCCGGATCCAGCACGCCCGAGGTCGCCAGTTCCTGCGCCACGGAAGCCCGCCGCAGCAGCTGGGCGTCGAGCGCGGCCCGGGCGGCGTCCATCCGCACGTGCAGCCGGTCCAGCCGCCCGGCCGTCCAGCTGAGGTACACGCCGATGACGAGGAGCGCGACAAGGAGCCAGATGAGGGTTGCGGTCACGGCCGAAGGCTATCGGCTGCCGGCACCCGCCCCCGGCGCCGGTCGGAACCGGAGCCCACGGCCGCCGGCACCCGCCGCGCCCGCCCGTCACGACCCGCCCCCGCCCGTCACGACCCGTTCCCGCCCGTCGCCGGTGCCCGGTGCCCGATGCCCCATGCCCGATGCCCCATGCCCGATGCCCGATGCCCGATGCCCGATGCCCGATGCCCGATGCCCGATGCCCGATGCCCGATGCCCGTCACAGGCCATACCGCACGCGCCGACGTCTCCGTCGCCGATCGCTCCCGACCGCTCCGGGCCGTACCCGGACCGGTCCCGAGCGGGCCTCGGGTCAGCCAGCGGTCAGTCCCGGGCCAGGCCGAAGCGGGCCCGTAGTCCCGTCGTCCGCTCGTCCGCGCCGACCGCCGCCGCGCCCGCCGTCACCGTCTCGTAGACGGACAGGATGTCCGCGCCGACCGTCGACCAGTCGAACCGCCGCACATGGGCGCTGCCGCGATCGCGCAGCTCGGTCCGGCGCGCCGGGTCCCCCAGCAGCCGCACGGCCGCCTCGGCCAGCGCGTCGGCGTCCTCGTTGGCGAAGGTCTCGCCGGCCTCGCCCTGGTCGAGGACCTGCACGAACGCGTCCAGGTCGGAGGCGAGCACGGGCGCGCCCGCCGACATCGCCTCGACCAGGATGATGCCGAAGCTCTCACCACCGGTGTTGGGCGCGACGTACAGGTCGACGCTGCGCAGGAAGCGGGCCTTGTCCTCGTCGCTGATCATTCCGAGGAACTCCACGCGCGAGCGCAGCTCGGCCGGCAGCCCCTCGACGGCCGCCTCCTCGTCACCGCGGCCCGCCACCAGCAGCCGCGTCTGCGGCCGGGCGGCCAGGATGCCCGGCAGGGCCTTCATCAGCACGGGCAGGCCCTTGCGGGGCTCGTCGATCCGGCCGATGAAGCCGATGGTGTCGCCCTGCCACTCCGGCTTCGGCTCGGCCTCGGCGAAGAAGTCCACGTCGACGCCGTTGGGGATGACCACCGCGTCCCCGCCGAGGTGCTCGACCAGGGTGCGGCGGGCGTACTCGCTGACCGCGATCCGCGCGCTGATCTTCTCCAGCGCGGCCTGGAGGATGGCGTAGGCGGCGATCATCGCGCGCGAGCGCGGGTTGGAGGTGTGGAAGGTCGCGACGATGGGCCCCTGCGCCGCCCAGCAGGTCAGCAGGCCCAGCGAGGGCGACGTCGGCTCGTGGATGTGGACCACGTCGAACTTGCCCTCGTGCAGCCAGCGCCGTACCCGCGCGGCCGACAGGAAGCCGAAGTTCAGCCGGGCCACCGAGCCGTTGTAGGGCACCGGGACCGCACGGCCGGCCGAGACGACGTACGGCGGCAGGGGCGTGTCGTCGTCGGCCGGGGCGAGGACGGACACCTCGTGACCGAGCCGGATGAAGTAGTCGGCGAGGTCACGGATGTGGAACTGGACGCCACCGGGCACGTCCCAGGAGTACGGGCAGACGATCCCGATTCTCACGAGGGTCCCTTCGCGGGGTCGAGGTCGGCGAGCCACAGACGCTGGAGCATGTGCCAGTCCTCCGGGTGCTCGGCGATCCCGGAGGCGAAGGCGTCGGCCAGCGACTGTGTCATGACGGACGTCTTCTCGGCCCGGGTACCTGACCCGGGTACCTCGATCGGGGGGTGGACCCGGCCCTTCATGACGGGCGAGTCGTCGTACCGGAGCGTGACGGGCAGCAGCAGCGCGCCCGTCTGCTGGGCCAGCAGGGCGGGCCCGGCCGGCATGCGGGCCGTCTCGCCGAAGAAGTCGACCTCGACGCCGGAGGCGGACAGGTCGCGGTCGGCGACCAGACAGACCAGGCCGCCGTCGCGCAGCCGGCGGGCCAGGGTGCCGAAGGCGGCGCCCCCGCTGTGCGGCAGGACCTCCATGCCGAGGCCCTCGCGGTAGGCGACGAAGCGGTCGTAGAGCGTCTCGGGCTTCAGCCGCTCGGCGACCGTCGTGAACGGCGTCTCCAGCTTGGTGGTGACCCAGGCGCCGGCCAGGTCCCAGTTGGCCAGGTGCGGCAGGGCGAGGATCACGCCCCGGCCGGAGGCGAGCCCGTCCGTCAAGTGGTGCAGGTCCTTGGGGTCGAAGCCCGTCTTCACGCGCTCGGCGCTCCAGGCCGGCAGCCGGAAGGACTCCATCCAGTAGCGCAGGTACGAGCGCATGCCCGCGCGGGACAGCTCGGCGAGCCGCTGCGGGGTCGCATCGGGCACCACGCGCGCGTAGTTGGCCTCCAGGCGCAGCACGCCCTTGCCGCGCCGTTTCCAGGCGAGGTCGGCGATGGTGCGGCCGAGGCGCACGGCGACGGGCTCGGGGAGCTTCCTGACCGTGCTCCAGCCGGCGCCGTACAGGGCGTCGGTCAGCCGGTCCGCCGCGCTCACTGCGCCGCCTCGCTCCCCTGGGCCGCGGCCGCGGCCTCGGCCTCCGCGGACTCGCGGCGCACGGTGACGACCCGCTGGATCAGCGTGACGAGGCTGCCCGCGGCGACGATCCACAGCGCGACCGGCAGCAGCCACTGGATCCCGGGCACACCGAACTTGTGCAGGCCCGCGAAACCGGCCGCGACCAGCGAGATCACCAGGCGTTCGGCGCGCTCGACGAGCCCGTTGACGGCGACCGGCAGCCCGATCGACTCGCCGCGCGCCTTGGTGTAGGACACCACCTGGCCGCTGGCCAGACAGAAGATCGACACCGCGCACAGCACGTTGTCGTTCCCGTGGCCCGCGTACCAGAGGGCGAAGCCGCCGAAGATCGCGCCGTCGGCGACCCGGTCCAGGGTGGAGTCCAGGAAGGCGCCCCAGCGGCTGGAGCGGCCGAGCTGGCGGGCCGTGTTGCCGTCGACCAGGTCGGAGAAGACGAACAGGGTGATCACGACCGTGCCCCAGAAGAACTCGCCCCTGGGGTAGAAGACCAGCGCGCCCGCGACCACTCCGGCGGTGCCGATGAGCGTGACCGTGTCGGGGCTCACGCCCCGGCGGATCAGAAACGTGGCGAACGGTGTGAGGACACGCGTGAAGAATGCACGCGCGTACTTGTTCAGCATGGCCTTCCCGACGGTCGGTGACGCCGCGGCCCTGCTGGCCGCCGGCTGGCCCATCGTAGCCACGCGCGCGTGCGAGTGACGGGCGGGCACCCGCAGCCGCGCCGGAACCCGGGGGCGCGCCGCCGTGTGCGGACGTGTGTGACGCGAACGGTGTGCGTACGCACCGCCCGTAGTCCTTCGTATGGACGCGGCGTGACGGGAGTGGAAAGCTCGAATAACCGCGGGCGTCGCCGGAGCCGCCACACCACGCGGGTCCCGCGTGTCCGCGCCCACAGTGACCTCACCGTGCACGGGAGGCAGGATCATGGGCGACAAGGCACAGTCACACCACCCCGGGGCCGCCGGCAGGGCTCTGGCGGCCGACCAACCCGCGTCCGTACGGAATGTGGTGCTGGTCGGCCACTCCGGCTCGGGGAAGACGACGCTGGTGGAGGCCCTCGCGCTGACCGCGGGGGCGGTCAACCGGGCGGGCCGCGTGGAGGACGGCGGCACGGTCTCCGACTACGACGACATCGAGCACCGGCAGCAGCGTTCGGTGCAGCTCTCCCTGGTGCCGGTCGAATGGAACGGCATCAAGGTCAATCTCCTGGACACCCCCGGCTACGCCGACTTCGTCGGTGAGCTGCGGGCGGGTCTGCGCGCCGCGGACGCGGCCCTCTTCGTCGTCTCGGCCTCGGACGGGGTCGACGGCTCCACCCGGATGGTGTGGGAGGAGTGCGCGGCCGTCGGCATGCCCCGCGCGATCGTGATCACGCACCTGGAGGCCGCACGCGCCGACTTCGAGGAGATGACCCGGACCTGCGCGGAGGCCTTCGGCGGCGACGACCCCGACGCCGTCCTGCCCCTCTACCTGCCGCTGCGCGGCCCCGAGGGTCCCGACGGCCACGCGCCCGTGACCGGGCTGGTGGGACTGCTGTCGCAGAAGCTGTTCGACTACTCGACCGGTGAGCGCAAGGAGTCCGAGCCCGGCGAGGACCAGCTGCCGGGCATCGAGGAGGCCCGCAACCGGCTCATCGAGGGGATCATCGCGGAGAGCGAGGACGAGACCCTCATGGACCGCTATCTGGGCGGCGAGCAGGTCGACGTCAAGACCCTCGTCGAGGACCTGGAGCGGGCCGTGGCGCGCGGTTCGTTCTTCCCGGTGCTGGCCGCCGCCCCGGCCGCCGAGGGCTCCCGGCAGGGCCTCGGCACGGTCGAGCTGCTGGAGCTGGTCACCGGCGGCTTCCCGACCCCGTTCGAGCACCCGCTGCCCGGGGTCGGCACGATCGACGGCAAGCGGCGCGAGCTGAAGCCGTGCGACACGGACGGCCCGCTGGTCGCCGAGGTCGTCAAGACCTCCTCCGACCCCTACGTCGGCCGTATCTCGCTGGTCCGTGTCTTCTCCGGCACCCTGCGGCCGGACCAGACGGTGCACGTCTCCGGGCACGGCCTCGCCGACCGCGGGCACGAGGACCACGACGTCGACGAGAAGATCGGCGCCCTGTCCATGCCGTTCGGCAAGCAGCAGCGCCCGGTGACCCACGCCGTCGCCGGCGACCTGGTGTGCGTGGCCAAGCTGGGCCGCGCCGAGACCGGCGACACCCTTTCCGCCAAGGACGACCCGCTCCTGATGGAGCCCTGGCAGATGCCCGACCCGCTGCTGCCGCTCGCCATCCACGCGCACAGCAAGGCCGACGAGGACAAGCTGTCCCAGGGGCTGTCCCGGCTGGTCGCGGAGGACCCGACGATGCGCCTGGAGCAGAACCAGGACACCCACCAGGTGGTCCTGTGGTGCCTGGGCGAGGCCCACGCCGACGTCGCCCTGGAGCGGCTGCGCAACCGCTACGGCGTACAGGTCGACGTCGTCCCGCACCGGGTCTCCCTGCGGGAGACGTTCGCGAACAAGGCGGCCGGGCGCGGCCGGCACGTCAAGCAGTCCGGCGGCCACGGCCAGTACGCCATCTGCGAGATCGAGGTGGAGCCGCTGCCGGGCGGCTCGGGCATCGAGTTCGTGGACAAGGTGGTCGGCGGCGCGGTGCCCCGCCAGTTCATCCCGTCCGTCGAGAAGGGCGTACGGGCCCAGGCGGCCAAGGGTGTCGCCGCCGGTTACCCGCTGGTGGACGTGCGGGTCACGCTGCTGGACGGCAAGGCGCACTCGGTGGACTCCTCCGACGCCGCCTTCCAGACCGCGGGCGCGCTCGCCCTGCGCGAGGCCGCGGCGGACGCGAAGATCCATCTGCTGGAGCCGGTCGCCGAGGTGACCGTGCTCGTCGGCGACGACTTCGTGGGCCCGGTGATGAGCGACCTGTCGAGCCGGCGCGGCCGGCTGCTCGGCACCGAACAGGTGGGCACCGGGCGGACGTTGATCCGTGCCGAGGTGCCCGAGTTCGAGATCGGCCGGTACACCGTCGACCTGCGCTCGCTCTCGCACGGCACGGCACGCTTCGACCGGAGCTACGCCCGGCACGAGCCGATGCCGCCGCAGATCGCCGAACGCATCCGCGAACAGGCGGGGGACGAAGGGTAGTACGCCGGCGCGTACCGGCGCACGGGCGGGCGGCTTCGGCCGTCCGCCCGCGGGCTGTCGGTGCCGGCGGATACGCTGATCACCTGATCACGTCGTGCCGTGACCGCCGGCACTCGTCCGGTATCGGCACGGCGGCCGGTTCAACAGGTGTGCGGGGCAGGGAAGTCGGGAAGGCCGCAGGAACGGCACCGGCGGCGATGGGGGCGGGAATGTCGTTTGGAACGGAGTGGGACGGGCCCCAGGTGCCCGTCTCGGGCGACGAGGGGCAGGCGGCGACCGCCGCGCTGGCCTCCGCGGCGTACCGGGACAGCCCGATCGAGGACATCAAGAAGGCCGACAACGAATGGCACCAGTCGACCGTCAAAGCCGGCCGCCTCAAACTGTTCCGGCCCAATCTCGGTGAGGCGTTCTCCCGCGCCCTGGTCGACCGGCTGCTCGCCCCAGGCCGCAAGCCGCTCATCCAGTCGTTCGGCTCCGAACCGCAGTTCGTGGTGGAACACGCCCTGGCCGCCAACAACATCCGCCGGGAGCGCGACAACCGCCTGACCGCCGTCACCGTCGTGTGCGGCGTGCTCTTCCTGCCCGGACTGCTGGTCTGGCTCCTCGTCTTCCAGCTGCGCACCTTCGTCGCGAGGCGCGACGACAAGCGGGCCGGGACGCTGGCCACCGCGCTCCTCCTGGGCGTCGGTGTGCTCGCCGCGCTGTTCCTGATCAAGATGCCGTTCTCCGGCTTCTGGGCCTGGTACGCCCGCGCCGCCGTCGTCCTTCCGGTGCTCGGCTGGTACTGGGCCAAGCAGATCTGCGAACGCAGCGCCAAGGACCTGCGGGCCCGCTGGGACGGCCTGCTCTCCGGCACCAGCGTCGGCGCCAAGGTCCCGGAGGCCGTGCCGCGCGGGCCCGGCCAGACCGCCGCCGAGGAGCTGCGCCAGTCACTGGCCCGGCTGAGCGCCGAACAGCAGTCCAACTCCGTCTTCTACGCCGGTCCCAAGGGCATACTCGGCATGGGCACCCGCTGGGGCGCCTGGCAGCTCGCCGAGGATCTGAAGCCCGCCGACGCCGGCCGGGAGATCCACCCCTTCCGCAGCTGGGACGTGGTACGCGCGATCCACGACCAGCTGACCCTCCTGGAGCGCGGCCCGCTCAACACCGGCGGCTTCCCCAAGCCGTCGATACGGCACTGGATCGTGACCCCGATCGGCGAGAAGGCCACGGCCGTGTCCCGGCCCGAGGGCACCGACGTCGAGGCGTTCCGGGTCAAGCCGCACGCCATACAGGACATCTGCAACAAGCAGCAGTTCGGCAGCGGCGACCGGCACTACCTGGGCGTGCAATGGACCCTCTGGGACGGGCAGCTGGTCATCACCATGCTGATCACCGTCACCGTGCTGCACGAGACGCTGCGCATCGAGGTCACCGGGCACGCTCTGGGTCCGGTGAACCCGCTGTTCACCTCGAAGCCGGAGGCGCCGACCAAGGAGGTCGCGAAGTCCTTCAAGCCGTGGGAGAACCGCACGATCAAGCTGCCGCTCGTCACCACCGACGAGGTCGTACGGCTCGCCGCCCGCGCCCCGCTGACCTGGTACCCGCCGCTGCTGAACTGGCTGGGCGGCTCGCTCGGCCTGCCCGAGCCGTTCGGCCTGCGCCACGCCTGGGCCGACCAGCCGTGGCGCCACCGCTTCATGGCCGACGACGCGCTGCGCGCGGCCACGCCGGTGCTGCGCGTGGTGCACTCGGCCGCGATCAGGGTGCTGGAGGAGAACGGCGTGGACACGGAGAAGTTCGGTGCACGCTCGGCGTTCCTCAGCGGCAACGTCCAGGATCCGATGCCGCGGAAGGCCGACCTCTACGACGCGTGAGCCTCCGGCGGTGCGGCCGAGGGGGGCTTCGGGGTTCGGGCGAGTGCCGGTGTGTGGTGGCTGCTGTTCCTGGGGACTGCCGCCCCCGGACCCCCGCTTCGGCCGTGGACGGACGGCCTCGTCCTCGAACGCCGGCCGGGCTTCTTCGTCCGCTGCCGGCCAAGCGCTCTTGATCGGCATTCGGCCAGGCGTTCCTAGGCCACTGCCGGCCAGGCGTCCGCCAGCATCTTGCGGGTGTCGGCCAGCAGCTGCGGCAGGACTCTCGTGTGGCCCACGACCGGCATGAAGTTCGTGTCGCCGCCCCAGCGCGGGACGATGTGCTGGTGCAGATGGGCGGCGATGCCGGCACCCGCGACCGAGCCCTGGTTCATGCCGATGTTGAAGCCGTGCGCGCCGGACGCGGTGCGCAGGGCCGTCATCGCCTGCTTGGTCAGCTCCGCCAGCTCGCTGGTCTCCGGCCCGGTCAGGTCGGTGTAGTCGGCCACATGCCGGTACGGCACGGTCATCAGATGGCCGCCGTTGTACGGGTACAGATTGAGAACGGCGTAGACGTGCTCACCACGCCGGACGATCAGCCCGTCCTCGTCGGACTTGGCCGGAATCGAGCAGAAGGGGCAGCCGTCGTCGGCCCCCGGACCGGTCGGCTTGTTCTCGCCCTGGATGTAGGCCATCCGGTGGGGCGTCCACAGACGCTGGAACGCGTCCTGGGTCCCCACTCCGATCTGCTGCTCCGGCTCACTCGTCATGCTACGCAGCATATGGCGTCACCCTTGCCCGGCGTGTCGCCGGGGCGGTCCCGGGGCACTCTCCGGCCAAGCTTGGCCGGTGGACGACGACAGCCGCACGGCTCGCTGGGGTCAGGACACCGAGATCCCCCTCTTCGTCGCGGCCCTGGTCTTCCTGGCCGCCTACGCGACCCGGGTCCTGGCCACGGGTCTGCCCGCCTATTGGCGGGACCTGTGCTGGTTCGTCATGCTCGCCCTGTGGCTGGTGTTCGTCGTGGACTACGCGGTGCGGTGGCGGCTCAGCGGGCAGGGCCTGCGGTTCGTGGCCGGCCATCTGCTGCTCACCCTGGTGGTCGTCCTGCCGCTGCTGCGTCCGCTGCGGATCGTCCCGCTGTACGACGAGGTGCAGCGCGGGCGCGGGCAGCCGCGGATCTCGCTGTACGCGCGGGTGATCTCCTACGCGGGCCTGTCCACCATGATCCTGGGCTTCTCCGGCGCCCTCACGGTGTACCAGGCGGAACGCGGGGCGCCCGGCACCACCATGCACACGTTCGGCGACGCCGTGTGGTGGGCCGCCTCGACCCTCAGCACGGTCGGCTACGGCGACGTCGTGCCGGTGACCCGCCTCGGCCGGGCGATCGCGATCGTGATGATGGCCTGCGGTCTCGCGCTGCTCGGCGCGGTGACGGGTTCCTTCTCCGGCTGGCTGATGCGGACCTTCACACGGGAGAGCGACGAAGGGCCCCCGGGACGCTGAGCATCCCGGGGGCCCTCTGACGGGGCGGGCGCCGGATCAGACCTGCGCCCGCTCCTCCACGACCTTCGCGATCTTGGCGATGGCCTCGTCGAACGGGATGCCGTTCTCCTGCGAGCCGTCGCGGTAGCGGAAGGACACCGAGCCGTTCGACATGTCCTCGTCGCCGGCGATGACCATGAACGGCACCTTCTGCTTCTGCGCGTTCCGGATCTTCTTCTGCATGCGGTCCGAGGAGGAGTCCACCTCGACGCGCAGGCCCTTCTTCTTGGCCGCGGTCGCGAACTTCTCCAGGTACTCCACGTGCGCGTCCCCGATCGGGATGCCGATCGCCTGGACCGGGGCAAGCCACGCCGGGAAGGCGCCCGCGTAGTGCTCCAGCAGGACGGCGAAGAACCGCTCGATGGAGCCGAACAGCGCGCGGTGGATCATGACCGGGCGCTGCTTGGAGCCGTCCGGGCCGGTGTACTCCAGGTTGAAGCGCTCGGGCAGGTTGAAGTCGAGCTGGATGGTCGACATCTGCCAGGTCCGGCCGATCGCGTCCTTGGCCTGGACGGAGATCTTCGGGCCGTAGAAGGCGGCGCCGCCCGGGTCCGGGACCAGGGGCAGGCCCTGCTTCTCGGCGACCTGGCGCAGGGTCTCGGTCGCCTCCTCCCAGACCTCGTCGGAGCCGACGAACTTCTCCGGGTCCTTGGTGGACAGCTCCAGGTAGAAGTCGGTCAGGCCGTAGTCGCGCAGCAGGCCGAGGACGAAGGTGAGCGTCTTGTCCAGCTCCTCGGACATCTGCTCACGGGTGCAGTAGATGTGCGCGTCGTCCTGCGTGAAGCCCCGGGCGCGGGTCAGGCCGTGCACGACGCCCGACTTCTCGTACCGGTACACGGTCCCGAACTCGAACAGGCGCAGCGGCAGTTCACGGTACGACCGGCCGCGCGCGTCGAAGATCAGGTTGTGCATGGGGCAGTTCATGGGCTTGAGGTAGTAGTCCACGCCCTCGTCGAGCTGCATGGGCGGGTACATGCCCTCGGCGTACCAGTCCAGGTGCCCGGACGTCTCGAAGAGCTTCCCCTTCGTCGCGTGCGGGGTGTAGACGAACTCGTAGCCCTCCTCCTCGTGGCGGCGCCGCGAGTAGTCCTCCATCACCCGGCGGACGATGCCGCCCTTCGGGTGGAAGACGGCGAGGCCGGAACCGATCTGCTCGGGGATGGAGAAGAGGTCCAGCTCGTTGCCGAGCTTGCGGTGGTCGCGCTTCTCGGCCTCGGCGAGGAAGTCCAGGTACGCCTTCAGCTCGTCCTTGGACGGCCAGGCGGTGCCGTAGATGCGCTGGAGCATCGGGTTCTTCTCGCTGCCGCGCCAGTAGGCGGCCGCGTTGCGCATCAGCTTGAACGCCGGGATGAGCCGGGTCGAGGGCAGGTGCGGACCGCGGCAGAGGTCCTTCCAGCACAGGTCGCCGGTCTTGGCGTCCAGGTTGTCGTAGATCGTCAGCTCGCCGGCGCCGACCTCGACGTCCGCGCCGTCGTCGTGCGACGCGGAGCCCTTGAGGCCGATCAGCTCCAGCTTGTACGGCTCGTCCGCCAGCTCCTCGCGGGCCGCCTCGTCGGTGACCACGCGGCGGGCGAACTTCTGCCCGCGCTTCTGGATCTCCTGCATCTTCTTCTCGATGGCCTTGAGATCCTCGGGCGTGAACGGCTTCTCGACGTCGAAGTCGTAGTAGAAGCCGTCCTTGACGGGCGGGCCGATGCCCAGCTTGGCCTCGGGGAACAGCTCCTGCACGGCCTGCGCCATGACGTGCGCGGTGGAGTGGCGCAGGATGTTCAGGCCGTCCTCGGACGAGATCTCGACACCCTCGACCTCGTCGCCGTCGGACAGCTCGTACGCCAGGTCCCTCAGCTCGCCGGCCACGCGTGCGGCGATGATCGAGCGCTCGCCCGCGAAGAGGTCGGCGGCCGTAGTGCCCGTCGTCACCACGCGTTCTTCCCGCTCGGAATCGCGTTGGATGATCACACGGACGTCTGACACCGGTCTCTCCTGACTGAAGGTGGGGTGCGGCGCCATACCAGGAGCGCGCGCACAGGCGATCGTACCGACCCGACGGCACCGACCGCGAAACGGTCACTCTCGGTCCTCGTCCCCGTACCCTCCCGGCTCACCGTCGCCGCACGCCTCCTCGAAGAAGTCCAGGTTCTCCTGGAGCGCCTTCATCAGCCGGTCCCGCTCGGCCTCGTCGACCTGGACGGGTACGACCCCGGAGGCGCCGGTGAGCCGGCGGAATCCGCCCCGGCGCTCCAGCCGGCCCTGGACGCGGACGGGCAGGCCGACGAGGTGGGCGTGGCCGGCGATGCGGTAGTCCTCCTCGTCGAGGGTGACGCGGAGGTGCGGCACGTCGGCCCCGCCCAGGACACGCAGGCGCACGGTGCCCTCGCCGCCGGGTCCGGAGCGGCGCATGCGGACGACGGCGCCGGTGACGCGGACGGGGACGGAGGGTTCGGTGCTCACGTAGCGGGCGGCGGCCTCGCGGAGCACGGGCAGGTCACCCGGGGAGAACTCGACGGGTTCGGCAAAGGGGGCGCAGCCTGCGGGGACGCCGGCGCCGGGGGCCCAGGCGACGGCGACACGGGCGCCCTCGGTGCCGCGTACGAGCATGCCGAGCGCCTCGGTCAGCTCACGGCTGACACCGGCTTCGACGGCGCCGTCGAAGGCGTCCATGCCGCCGGTGGCCCGCCGGTAGTCGATGGCCTCGCGGGCGGCGTGGAGGGCCTGGTGGAGGCGGACGGCGAGGGCGCGGCCGGTGGGCACGGGCGCGAAAGCGGTGAGGGTGCGGCCCCCGGCGGCGGGGCCGACGAGGACGTCCTCCAGGAGTGCGGCGGCGGGGCGGCGGTGACGGGCGCCGTAGTAGCCGGCCCGCGCGCGTGTGGCGAGCGCGGCGGCGAGCAGCATCTGGCGGGCGGCGGCGCGCAGCTGGTCGTCGGCCATCCAGGGGGCGGCGCCGGCGGGCCCGCTCGGGGTGTCGCGCCACCAGCGGATCTCGTCGCTGGGCACGGCGAGGGAGATGAGCACCTCGCGCGCGGAGGCGGTGTCGCTGCGGGCCAGGGCGTCGAGGGCCTCGCCGAGCAGGTCGTCGCTGTCGGGGAAGGCGCGGCTCTCGGGGACGAGCAGGCTGGTTCCGCCGGCGCCGGGGCCGGGCGGGGTCCAGCGGCCGTACCGCCCGGCCGGTCCCCCGCGCCGCTGCCAGCCGTGCCGGCGCAGCAGGGCGCCGAGCACGGCGGGATCGATCTCGGCGGGCTCCGGGGTCCGGTTCCAGGACAGGTCGTCGGGGTGCGGCCGGATCTGCCGTACCGGTTCGCCGTGGGGACGGTTCCTCATGGCCTGCCTCCCGTCCCGACCCGCGTCATGATCTCGCACAGGGCCCGGTCGTCGAAGATGCGTGAGGTCGGTATCCGCACGGTGGTCCGGTGCCGGCCGGTCACGGGGTGGCCGGCGAGGTCGACCCAGTAGCAGCAGTGCCTGAGGTCGAGCCGGTCGTGGCCGGCACGCAGCCAGTCGCCCTGGGAGCGCGGCACGAGCATGACGACCAGGATCTTGTGCACCGAGACGGGTGTGCGGGCGAGTTTGCGCAGGTGCTCGTTGTCGAGGGTGAAGGAGAAGAAGCGGCCCGGGGGGTTGGGCGGGACCTGGTAGGTGGCCTTCAGCTGCACCTTGATGGTGACTTCGTCGTCGATGGTGTGTCCGGGCGCGCTGTGGCTGACGTGCCAGTCGATGCCGTTGTCCGGAAAGGGCTGGGACAGCGAGCAGCCGGCCGCGGCGGCGACCGCGTGCAGATAGCCGACCTGCAGTGTCTCCATGCAGGCGGTGGTGGCGAGCGTGCCGCGGAGGGTGCCCGGACGATCGGGCAGCAGCCCGCCCCGCTCGGGCTGCGCTAGGGCCATGACCAACAGCCTTCCAAGCCAGGGGTTTCCCCGCTGCGGGCCGCTGAACTGCAAAGACCCGTACTCCTGTTGTCTCCTTGCGGCGTACGGCGCAAACGGCCCGGGTATCACCAAACAGGCAGAAGACGGAACGTCACCTGCCATGGGTGAACGAGGAGTTGGATTGGGATGACGACCTGGTACGAGGGGCCGCTGGCCGCCTTCGACACGGAGACGACGGGCGTGGACGTCGAGACCGACCGGATCGTGTCGGCCGCCGTCGTCGTCCAGGATGCGCCGGGGACCCGTCCCCGGGTCACGCGCTGGCTGGTGAACCCGGGCGTGCCGGTGCCGGAGGCGGCGACGGCGGTGCACGGGCTGACGGAGGAGCACCTCCAGCACAACGGGCGCTGGCCGGCCCCGGTGATGTACGAGATAGCCGAGCAGCTGGCCGAGCACGCGGCGCTGGCGCGCCCGCTGGTGGTGATGAACGCGCCGTTCGATCTGACGCTGCTGGACCGGGAGTTGCGCCGGCACCGGGCGTCCTCGCTGGACCGCTGGTTCGAGTCGGTGCCGCTGCGGGTGCTGGACCCGCGCGTGCTGGACAAGCATCTGGACCGGTACCGCAAGGGCCGCCGCACGCTGACCGACCTGTGCGCGCACTACGGGGTGACGCTGGACGGCGCGCATGACGCGGCGGCGGACGCGCTGGCCGCCCTGGATGTCGTACGGGCGGTGGGGCGCCGTTTCGCGACCCGGCTGGAGCGCCTGTCCCCCGCCGAACTGCACACGCTCCAGACGAACTGGCACGCGGCGCAGGCGCGCGGTCTACAGGCGTGGTTCGCGCGCAGCGGTTCGGAGGAGACGGTCAGCACGGACTGGCCCCTGCGCCCGGAGCTGCCGGCCGCGGCCTGAACCGGCACCGTACGCAGAAGGCCGGCCCGCTGCTGCGGACCGGCCTTTCCCGGTGGGCGATACTGGGTTCGAACCAGTGACCTCTTCGGTGTGAACGAAGCGCTCTCCCACTGAGCTAATCGCCCGGGAACGCACTGAACCATACAGGTCCGGGCGCCCTTCGTTCAAACCGCTTGCAGGTGGCGCAGCAGTCCGCGGCGCCCGGCCCGCATCATCAGGCGGTGATTGAGGCGGAAGAGGGGCCGCCCCGGTACGGCGAGCAGCCTGAGCAGCGGCTTGCGCACGCGGACCTCCTGGTCGTACCGGGCGAGTGTGCCGGGGCCGCCGGGGGCGACGGTCCAGCGGGCCCAGCCGTCGATGTCGCCGGACAGGGTGACCTCCAGGACGCCGGCCGCCGGGTCCCGGCGAGTCTCCCGCACGGTGGACGTGAGGCCGTAGGGCAGCACGGATCTGATGGTGATCACGCCGGCCTCCGCGTCCAGCCGGGTCACCGACCGCACCTGTGGCCACCACCCGGGGTAGTCCTCGGCCCGTTCCAGTGCCGCGTACACCGCGGCGGGCGGGGCGGGCAGACGCCACAGGGTGCGGAAGCGGTAGTGGTTCCAGTCCATGGGCCGAGTGTGACGCGGGCCGGCGCACGGGTCCGGGTAGGCAAATGCGCCTGATCGTGACCCGGGACACACTCCGGGCGCGAGCGCCGTCGCCCGGGCGACGGCGCTCCCCCGTTCCGGCCGGGCCGGCGTCACGCGCTGTGGCCCGCCGCCCGCCTCCCGGAAGAGCTTCTCGTCGATCACCAGGGCCGTGGCGCCGGAGCCGACGGGGATTCCGAGCCGCCCGCCGTCGGCCTCGCCGTCCTTCGCGACGCCCCCCGTGGAACTGATCCAGGATCAGATTTCCGGCCCGAACCCAGGAGCCGAGGCCCAGGAGAATTCCCCGCTTGTCGTACTTGCGAAGGAATGTGACGGCGTTTTGGAAAACTCCGGGGGATTTCCGCGGGCGGTCCGCTCCTGCGACTCCTCCCGGAAGCTTCCATATGTCGGGAAGTCGGTTTTGCCCTTGATCTTCGGATACTTCTTCTCGATGAGTGCGATGGTCTGGCTGATCCCCTTGACCCGCCCTTCGGCACCCCGCCACGGATAACGGATCGTCACCGTCCGGCTCCCGGAACCGCCGCCGATGTATGAATCGTTTCAAGCAAGTGCTTCGAGCCCAGGGTGCGGAGGGGTCCGAGGGGCATCGCGCAACGGCCGGGATCGAGCGGTCGGGCACCGCCACGCCCGGGCGCGGCACCGACGGTCGTGCACTCACCGCCACCGGCCGCCGCATCCGGCACCACCGACCGTCACGCACCGGCCTGCCGACCAGCGGGGTACCGGCACCGGTCGGCGCTGTGTGCCCGTTGCCGGCGGTCGCTTCGATCCGGCCGGGGGCAGGGTGCGGGAACGCCGACGGCCCACCTGCTGGTCGCAGGTGGGCCGTCGGTCCGGGTGGGCGATACTGGGTTCGAACCAGTGACCTCTTCGGTGTGAACGAAGCGCTCTCCCACTGAGCTAATCGCCCGGGCGCAGGAAGAACATTACCCCATGTCAGGGGGTGCCTCCGACCACGGGCGGGACGGCGCACGCCACCCGCCCGCCGGCGCCGTCACTGATCCTTGATCTTCCAGGGCATGACGATGCCGAACTTCCACAGGTAGATCCCGGCGAGCACACCGATGATCACCAGCCCGATCGCGGTCAGGGTGATGTTGCGGCGGCGCACCCTGGGGTCGAGGGCCCGCTGGGCCGCCTCGGTGACCTTGCGTTTGGTCCAGCGGAGCACGAGCTGGGCCCAGACGAACTCGGTCGCCCAGATCGCCATGCCACCGAAGATCACCACCCAGCCGGGGCCGGGCAGCGGCAGCATGACGATGCCGGCGGCGACTACCGCGAGGCCGACCACGAACACGCCGACCTGCCAGCTCAGGTGCAGCAGCCGGCGGGCCTTGATGAACTCCGGCGCCCGTGAGCCGAGCCCCCGCTCGGCCTCCTGTCCGGCCTCGGGCCGGTCCGTCCGCGCCTTGTCTCCTGCCACGGCAACCTCGCCCGGCTCGTCACTCCCCGTATTCATACAGACAAACCCTACCCGAGTGAATCCAGTCACCGTAATGGTCGTAGATCCGGTACGAGTTCTCGGCCGGAAGAGTTACGTAAACACACGCAAAACCCTCAGAGGGGTTTACAACGGCACCGTAGGTGGCATGTCGATTTCGCCGACGTGCGAATCCCCGAGCGCACACTGAGCGAAAGGCCCTGGCGCTTATGAACACCACGGTCAGCTGCGAGCTGCACCTGCGCCTCGTTGTGTCGAGCGAGTCCTCCCTGCCTGTCCCCGCAGGCCTGCGGTACGACACGGCCGACCCCTACGCCGTGCACGCCACCTTCCACACCGGAGCCGAGGAGACCGTCGAGTGGGTGTTCGCCCGCGACCTCCTCGCCGAGGGGCTTCACCGGCCCACCGGCACCGGCGACGTCCGCGTCTGGCCATCGCGCAGTCATGGTCAGGGCGTCGTGTGCATCGCCCTCAGCTCTCCGGAGGGGGAGGCGCTGCTCGAGGCCCCGGCGCGGGCCCTGGAGTCCTTCCTGAAGCGAACCGACGCCGCCGTGCCGCCCGGCACGGAACACCGGCACTTCGACCTGGATCAGGAGCTCTCGCACATCCTGGCGGAGAGCTAGGTCGCCGCCCTCCCAAGCAGCCCGGCGCCGTCCACTCGGGGAGACGGCTCGGGCCAAGACAACCGCATACGGCATGGGCCGACGCCGTCACCGTGAGCAATCGCGGGGCGGCGTCGGCCTGTGCCCCGCCGGCCGCGGTCCGCGCACGGCCGGCCGCGGTGGGTGAGGCCGACGGCGGTCCGGGTGCGGCCCGCTGCCGGCGGTCCCGGTGAGGGGGTCCGTGCCCTTGCGGGAACCCGCCGGTCCACCGGGGCGTTCTACCGGCGAGCGAGGACGGGCGGGACCGGTACGGCCGGCGTGGATGTCGCTACCATCGGCCAGCATCGGCGGGCGCCCGCCCGACCCCCCAGGCCAGGGAGCGAAACGTGCTGATCACCCACGACACCCGGTGCGCACTCGACACCGTGGTGGATCTGGTGAACTCCGCGCCGGAGGACGACGCGGCGGCGGACGGACTGCCCGACGTCCCGACCCTCACGGATTTCGTACGAAACCACGAGATCAGCGATGTCGGCGTGCTGTCGGAGTTCGACCTCTCGGCGGTGCGCAGGGTCCGGGGACGGTTCGCGGCGATCTTCGCGGCCCCCGACGCCCGGACCGCCGCCATGCTGATCAACGAGCTGGTCGCGGCCGCGGGCACCACTCCTCGCCTCACGGACCACGACGGCTACGACTGGCATGTGCACTACTTCGCGCCGGGCGCCTCCGTGGCCGACCATCTCGCCGCCGACTGCGGGATGGCGCTGGCCTTCTTCGTGGTGGCCGGGGAGCAGGAACGGCTGCGGCGCTGCGAGGCACCGGACTGCCGCCGCGCCTTCGTGGATCTCTCCCGCAACCGCTCGCGCCGCTACTGCGACAGCCGCACCTGCGGAAACCGGCTGCATGTGGCCGCCTACCGGGCCCGGCGCAAAGAGGCGACGGGCTGAGACGTCGCGTCCGATGCGACGTCGGTCCCGGCGGGTGGCGCCGGGACGGACGCGTACGGCTCACAGCAACAGCAGGTCGTGCAGCGCAGCCATGAGGAGCAGACACCCGATCACCGCTAGGAAGATCATCAGCGGTGGCTGGGAAAGGGCGAAGAGGCACCCGCGCGGCTCGTCCTTCGGCGGCGCGGCCTCGCTCTGTGTCGTGTCCAGCATCTCGCGGCAGATCATGACGCACGCGGTGCCCCACTCGCGATCACGCACGAAGATCTTGCGGGAGTGCGCCGAATACCGCGAGGTCTCGTTCGGCTGGTGAACGAATCCGGACGCCCGGGGACCCACTGTGTCGTTTCAGCGAGTCATGTGACTGTCATATGCCGTGCTTCTTGAGGATCGCCTCGATGTCGCTGAAGTCATCCGCCGGGCCGGTGGCCTTGGGCGCGGCGGCGGGGCGTGCCACGGGACGGGGCGCGCCGCCCGGTGACGGTGCCGAGGCCGCGGGCGCCACCGCGTCCCGCTCCGTCCGCCCGGCCGCCTTGCGCCCGGCACCGGCGCCTCCCCGCCGGCGCTCCACGGCGCGCGTACCGGCGAACAGGAGCCAGGCGGCGCCCAGTACTCCGAAGCCCGCCCAGGCGGTGGGGCTCAGGGCCGTGTCGGAGAGCCAGCCGACGATCCCGGTCATCACCAGGCCGACCGGCACCAGCGAGTAGGCCGCGATGCGGGCCGCCGCCAGGAAACGCTTGCGGTAGGCGGTGACCACCGCGATACCCAGGCCCGCCGCGGACACGGCGGAGCAGACTGTCTCGGCGATCATCCGGTCCTCCTGGCGGCTCGGTCGGTCGCTTCCATCGTGCACCTTCGGATCCCCGCGATGCCATGCTCCCACCCGACATCAGGGACATCTCCGGGTCGCCTCCTCCCGCAGTGCCGGGTGCCGGGAGGGCACCGCGCACCCCCGCTCCCGATTGGGTCGCCCGCGCCCGGCCTGGAAGACTGGTGGGCATGAGCGACTCCTCCCCCGCACGCACCGATGCCCTCGTCCTCGACGTCTGGTGCGAGTTGCAGTGCCCCGACTGCCGTACCGCCCTGGACGACGTCCGCGCCCTGCGCGCCCGCTACGGCGACCGGCTGGAGCTGCGGCTGCGGCACTTCCCGCTGGAGAAGCACAAGTACGCCTTCGCCGCCGCCCAGGCCGCCGAGGAGGCGCTGGAGCAGGGCAAGGGCTGGCCGTACGTGGAGGCCGTGCTGGAGCGGGTGGCGGAGCTGGGCGGTCAGGGAGAACCCCTCCTGGTCGAGGTCGCCCGGGAACTCGGCCTGGACGCCGAGGAGTTCGACACCGCGCTGATCGACGGCCGGCACATCCTGGTCGTCGACGCCGACCAGGCCGAGGGCAAGGCGATCGGCGTGACCGGCACTCCGACGTACGTCATCGGCGGCGAACGCCTCGACGGTGGCAAGAGCCAGGAGGGGCTGCGCGCGCGCATCGAGGAGATCGCGGACCGGCTGCTGGCCGAACGGGACGGCGGGGAGGCCTGAGGACCGGGCCGGCCGACGGGGTCCTGGTGCGAAGAGCCGCCCTCGGTCGGTGGCTCCACTTGCCCGCGACGCGGGCCGTGCGCTGTCCCGGGGCGCCGCCGGGCCCGGCACAGCGCCCGCCCGGGTCCCTCCGGCCCCGAGGGCGTCCGGGAGCGGCGCGCCCTAGAGCAGGTGCTTGCTCAGGGAGTGGGTCACCGTCTCGTAGCCGAGTGACGTGTACAGCCGCTCGGCCGGGGTGTTGCCCGCGAACACGTTGAGGCCGAGGACCGGTCTGGCGGCCTCGATCGCCTGGCGTTCCGCCAGCAGCATGAGCGTACGGCCGTGTCCCCGGCCGCGGTGGGCCGCGTCGGTCTCCACGTCGAACACGTACGCCCGGGTCTCCTCCAGCGCCACCCACAGGGTGCCCACCCGGCCGCCCGCGTGCTCCAGCACGCTGAAGAGCATGCCGTCGGTGGCGAGCCCGTGCGGCAGCAGCCGGGCGTGGTCGTCGCGGGCCTTGGCGCGGGCCACGGCTTCGGGTATGCCCCGGTCCATCCACATGCGCGCGTACCGCTCGCTCTCCGCCTCCTGCCACGCGTCGAACTCGGCCCCGGTCATGGGCCGCGCGTGAGCGTCCGGCGGCAGCGCGGGCGAAGTGTCGTCGAGGCGCTTCTCCATGCCGCGGTTGCGCACGGTGTAGCCGAGGGTGCGGAACAGGCGCAGCGCGGCGTCCGCCGCGACGGGCACCACCGTCTCCATCTGGACGCAGCCCCAGCCGCGGGCCACCTCCTCGGCGGCGAGCGCGGCCACGGTGCCCCGGCCGCGCCGCCGGTCGGGCTCGGCGATCCGCAGGTCGACGATGCGGGCCACCGAGTCGCCGAGGCTCGGCGAGGTGCCGAGGCGGATCTCACCGACGGGACGGCTGTTCACGCACACCGCGAAACGCCGGGAGCGGGTCCCGTCGGGGTGCTGCTGGAGCGGCTCGGCCGGCCGCAGGGTCGTGGTCATCACAGGTGTTCTACCCGCGACGCCCCCTCACGTCAGCCCGTTTTCCGGCTCAGGGGTCCAGGTCCTGTCCGGAGCGCTCCTCGAAGATCCGCATGGCCTTGGCGGTCACCGGGCCGGGCGCGGCGGGCAGTTCACGGTCATCGACCCGGTGCACGGCCTGCACGTCCCGCAGGGTCGAGGTCAGGAACACCTCGTCGGCCCGTTCCAGGACGTCCAGCGGCAGGTCGGTCTCCTTGGCGCCCGTCCACTCGACCGTCAGGGCCCGGGTGATGCCGGGCAGGCAGCCGGAGGCCACCGGCGGAGTGTGGATCTCCCCGTCCAGGACGACGAAGACGTTCGAGCCGGTGCCCTCGCAGAGCTGTCCGGCGGTGTTGCCGAACAGCGCCTCGGAGCCGCCGTGTTGGTGGGCGCGGGCCAGGGCCACGACGTTCTCGGCGTAGGAGGTGGTCTTCAGGCCGGTGAGGGCACCGCGCTCGTTGCGGGTCCAGGGGACGGTGACCACCGAGGTGGTGTCCGGGCGGCGGGTGGTCTCCCCCAGGGCCACGACCAGGGTGGGGCCGTGGTCGCCGCGGTCGGAGCCGAGCGGGCCGTGGCCGCCGGTGTAGGTGATCCGCAGCCGGCCGAGCGGCATCGGGTTGGCCTCCAGCACGGCCGTGCAGGCGCGGCGCACCTCGTCGTGGTCGGGCTCGGGCAGGCCGAGGCCGCGGGCCGAGCGGGTCAGCCGGTCCAGGTGCCGGGTGAGCGCGAACGTCCTGCCGTCCACGGCCTTCACGGTCTCGAAGACGCCGTCGCCGACCGTCAGCCCGTGATCGAAGACGGAGACCAGGGCGGAGTCCGGTTCCCGCAGCTCGCCGTCCAGCCAGATCTTCATGTCAGCGCCCCTTCGGTCTCCTCGTACGTCCCCGACGCTATCGCGAGCAGCCGGGACGCCTTCAGCTCGGTCTCCCGCCACTCCCCCTCCGGGTCGGACCCCCAGGTGATGCCGGCGCCGGTGCCGAAGCGCAGCGTCGCCGCGCCCGCCGCGGACCGGTCGATCCAGAAGGTGCGGATGCCCACGGCCAGCTCGGCGGTGCCCCGGTCGGCGTCCACCCAGCCGATGCCGCCGCAGTACGGGCCTCGGGGCGCCGTCTCCAGGGCGTCGATGATCCGCAGGGCGCTCGACTTGGGGGCGCCCGTCACCGAGCCGGGAGGGAAGGCCGCGGCCAGCAGCTCCGGCCAGCCGGCTCCCGTGCGCAGCTCGCCGCGCACGGTGGAGACGAGATGGACGAGCCCCGGGTGCTTCTCCACCGCGCACAGGTCGGGGACGCTCACGCTGCCGGTCGCGCAGACCCGCCCGATGTCGTTGCGGACCAGGTCCACGATCATCACGTTCTCGGCGTAGTCCTTCTCCAGGAGGTCCGCCTCGGTGCGCCCGGTGCCCTTGATGGGGCCCGACTCGACCGTGCGGCCGTCCCGGCGCAGGAACAGCTCGGGCGAGGCGGTGGCGATCTCCACGCCGTGCTCCGGCAGCCGGATCGTCCCCGCGTACGGCGCCGGGTTGCCGCGGGCCAGCGCGGCGGTCAGGGCGTCCACGTCGGCGCCGGGGGCGACGGGCGCGCTGAGCACCCGGCAGAGGTTGGCCTGGTAGACCTCGCCGGCCGCGATGTGCTCGCGGATGCGGCGGACCGCCGCCGTGTAGGTGGCGTGGTCCAGGGAGGAGGTCCAGTCCCCCGGCCTCGGGCCCCGCCAGCCGCCGGGCGCCGAAGCGGGCACCGGTTCCTTGCGTACGTCCGCGAAGCGGGCGCAGGTCAGCCGGCCCTCGAAGTCCGCGCAGACGGCCCAGAAGCCGGTGGAGTCCAGGGCCGCCGGGTCGCTGGTGACGTCGAGGAGGCCGGTGGCGACGCGGTCGCCGAAGCGGGCGAGAGGAGGGTGGTGGAGCACGTGGTCGAGTCTAGGTCGGGTGTCCGAGAGGTGGCCCCGGCATGTCCCCGAGGGCACCCCGGCCACCGGGTTCCCCGGGCGCACCGCAGCACGCTGCGCAAACGCGTTTTTGTGCTGGCCCGGGAATCCGCTAGAGTTCAACACGTCGCCGGGACGCGGAAGCGGACCGAAACGACAGGCGGACGTAGCTCAGTTGGTAGAGCGCAACCTTGCCAAGGTTGAGGTCGCGAGTTCGAGCCTCGTCGTCCGCTCGAAGGAAGAAGGGGTCATCCCGATCCCCTACACTCCTGGTGGAGTGGCCGAGAGGCGAGGCAACGGCCTGCAAAGCCGTCTACACGGGTTCAAATCCCGTCTCCACCTCCAAGGACGATTAGCTCAGCGGGAGAGCGCTTCCCTGACACGGAAGAGGTCACTGGTTCAATCCCAGTATCGTCCACTGGATCCTCGGATCCCGGATCTTCTCGAAGATCCCACCCGCGCGATTAGCTCAGCGGGAGAGCGCTTCCCTGACACGGAAGAGGTCACTGGTTCAATCCCAGTATCGCGCACTGTCTGTGACTTGCGGGTCACAGCCCGCGGACGATTAGCTCAGCGGGAGAGCGCTTCCCTGACACGGAAGAGGTCACTGGTTCAATCCCAGTATCGTCCACACATCAAGGAGCCCCCGGCCGTCTCGAACGGCCGGGGGCTTCTTCGTGTCCTCAGCTGGAGAACAGCATGTGACCGAAGCTCTTGTGGCGGTGGTGGCCGTAGTGACCGTGGCCGCCGTGCTGGCCGCCGTGCGGGGCACCCCAGGCGGGTGCGGCCGGGGCCGCGGGGTAGGCCTGCGGGGCGGCGGGCGGGGGCGGGGCCGGCTGCGACCACTGGGACTCCAGGCGGGTCAGCGCCTCCAGCTCGCCGTAGTCGAGGAAGATGCCGCGGCAACCGCTGCACTGCTCGATCTGGACGCCGTTGCGGTTAAAGGTGTGCATCGGCGCATGGCACTTCGGACACTGCATGCTCGGCTCAACTCCTCGCCGGTCGGTACTGCTTCGTGTTCCCCCCAGGACAGACTCCGTCCGGCCCCGGGCGGTTGCAGCCTAGTCCGGGATTCCCGGCGTCCGTCGAGGGGGGATGGCCGGCATCCGCGCGCAGGCGTCGACCACGGCCTGCTCCACCTCGTCCGGCGGGCGGCCGGCGGCCAGTGCCTTGGTGACCGCCAGGGCGGCCGTCTGCACGGTGAGTGCGCGGGCCGGGACGTCCAGGGCCCGCCAGGGGTCGCCGTCCGGGGGCACGGCCGGGCCGCCGGCCTGCCGGTAGGCGGCCAGGAAGCGCGTCCACTCGTCGGGCGGGAGGAGTCCGCAGGCGTACCAGGCGGCCGGGCGGGCGAGGTCCCAGGCCGGGACACCGGCTCCGAGGTCGTCGACGTCGATCAGCTTCCACGGCCCGTCCGGTGCCGGGTGCCGGACGAGCTGGCCGAGGTGCAGATCACCGTGGCAGAGGGCCGCCGGGCCGGGCATCGGGGCGGCCGCCCTGGCCCAGGCGGGGAGACCGGCCCAGGCGGCCAGTACCGGGCGGGCGGCGGCGCGGGCCACCGCGTCGGGCGTGGCGCGCAGCGCCGCGTGGAGCCGGCCGATCGCACGGGCGGCCTTGGCGGGGCCGCGCATCGGGGGGAGGCCGGCCGGGACGGGGGCGCGGTGCAGCAGGGCGAGGAGGGTGGCGGCGGACTCCCAGGGGGCGGCGTCCGGGTCGTCCGGGTCCACGGGGACGCCGTACGGCCAGAAGGTCACCAGGCGGTCGTGCAGCGGGGCCGGGGCGGGGGTGAGCGGAGGCAGGAGCACGTCCGGGAGGCGGGCGGCCGTGGTGACGCGCAGGGCCAGTGCGGTGGGGTCGGTGTCCGGGGCGTGCGCCTTGGCGACGGTGCCGGCGTGCCGGACGACGGTGGCGTCGGGGCGGTCGGCGAGGGGGGTGCCGGCGCAGGCGCAGGGGGCGGCCGGGGTGTGGGGGTGGGCGGCGGCCCTGGCCCTCGCGGTGAGGGCGGATATGAGAGTGGTTCCGGTGCGGGTGTCTGCGTCTGCTTCTGCGGTCAAGGCTGCCTCGGGCGCGGTGGGCTGGATGGGCCGAGGGTACTGGGCCGTGCCGTGGAGCCCGCCGCCCGTCCCGACGGAACACCACCGCCCCGGCCGCGCCGCCCCGCTGGAGCCCTGGGCTGGATGGGCCGAGGGTACTGGGCCGTGCCGTGGAGCCCGCCGGCCCGCCCCGACGGGGCACCACCGCCCCGGCCGCGCCGCCCCGCTGGAGCCCCGCGCCCGCATGTGCGGTCCCGCCGGAGCACCACCACGCCCGCCCGCGCCGCCCCGCCCCCGCCCGCGCAACCCCGCCGGAGCACCAGCACCCCCGCCGCCCCGCCGGAGCACCGGGTCCGTATGTGCGGTCCCGCCGAGCCGATGCGTGCCGTCCGGACCCCAGGCCCTCGGGGCCCCCGGGCGCACCAGGTCCGCGCACCCCCGCCCGGGCCACCCGGCGGTCGCCGTTCGCGGTGCCGCGCTCGATGTCCGTCCGGAAACGGCTAATGCCGGCGCAGCTCCCCAGCTGCGCCGGCATTTGTGCCGTCCGCCGCACCCCCGTCCCCACGGGGTTTCATGGATCGATGTTCCCGCCCGGACCGCTCTTCCGGGCCTGGGGTCGCCGCTCAGCGCCCCAGCATCGCACCCACGGACGACGCCTGTGTGGCCACCGTCTCCCAGCCGTCGAAGACGAGCAGGAGCAGGGCCGCCAGGGGAAGGGCCATGAGCGTCGCCACCAGGGGGTGGCGGCGGCCCGTCCGGCGGGGGGCGAACGCGGTGCGTCGCGGTGCCGTGTGGGCCATGGTCCCTCTCCTGACCGTTTCGGTTGTCGTCGGCAGCGGCGGGTGTCTGACCTCGGGGGACGAGTGCTCCACCCGCCGCTTGACCTCAAATCTAGATGCGCGGCACGCAGGGGACGTCATGCCTTCGTACCGATTGCCGGGCCTCCAGGAGGATGAGCCGTCACCCGCGGCCTACTCCCCTGGGTGGAGGCGCGCACCCGCGTCTCGGGGTCTTCCCCGAGGGGACGCCCGCTGTGTCCGGTCATTTCCGAAGCGTCCCACGGTCCGGACGGAGTGACTTCGATCACTCGGAACGGGGGCGGGAGGGCGCCCGGAGGGGGAGCGCGACGCGGGGCGCGGTCGTCCGTGCGGGCCGTCGGCGGCCGTCGCCCGGCGGACGTACCGCACGGTGCACCACGTCACCGCGTGAGTCCAACCTCCGTGCCGCTTAGGCCCGTTGAGATCACCTTCCGCCCGAAGTTGCCGTAAGGCACGGCTTCCTGACCGCGTTTCACCTCCCCCGGACAGCCCACACAATCCGTCCGGGCGAGAGGGCGCGGCCTCTGCGCGCAGGCGGCCGTGGAAACGTAAGCTGTGCCACGTCACAGGGACCGGGCAGCGGGGATGAACATGGCGATGATGCGCCTGAGGCGCGAGGACCCGCGCGTCGTCGGCTCGTTCAGGCTTCACCGACGGCTCGGCGCGGGCGGGATGGGCGTGGTCTACCTCGGCTCCGACAAGAAGGGCCAGCGGGTCGCGCTGAAGGTGATCCGGCCCGACCTGGCGGAGGACCAGGAGTTCCGGTCGCGGTTCGCGCGCGAGGTGTCCGCGGCCCGGCGGATCCGGGGCGGGTGCACGGCCCGGCTGGTCGCCGCCGATCTGGAGGCCGAGCGGCCCTGGTTCGCCACCCAGTACGTGCCCGGCCCCTCCCTGCACGACAAGGTCGCCGACGAGGGCGCGCTCGGCGCGGCGGACACGGCGTCGATCGGCGCGGCCCTGTCCGAGGGGCTGGTCGCCGTGCACGAGGCCGGTGTCGTCCACCGGGACCTGAAGCCGTCCAACATCCTGCTGTCCCCCAAGGGGCCGCGGATCATCGACTTCGGCATCGCCTGGGCGACCGGTGCGTCCACGCTCACCCACGTGGGCACCGCGGTCGGCTCGCCCGGCTTCCTCGCTCCCGAGCAGGTGCGCGGCGCGGCCGTCACCCCCGCCACCGACGTCTTCTCCCTGGGCGCGACCCTGGCGTACGCCTCGACCGGCGACTCGCCCTTCGGCCACGGCAGTTCCGAGGTGATGCTGTACCGGGTGGTGCACGAGGAGCCGCAGCTGTCCGGCGTACCGGACGCGCTGGCCCCGCTGGTCCGGGCCTGCCTGGCGAAGGACCCCGACGAGCGGCCCAGCACCCTTCAGCTGTCGCTGCGGCTCAAGGAGATCGCCGCCCGGGAGGCGCAGGGCCTGGACGGCGCGCGGCCGCCCGCACCGCGCGCCGCCGAGGCGGACCGGCCCACCGGCCGGCTCGTCGACACCTATCCCGAGCAGCAGCGCACCCAGCGGCGTACCGCACCCGGTACGCCGCTGCCGCGCGGGGGCGGGCAGCCCCGGGGCGGGGTGCCCGCCAGGGGCGGGTTCCCGGCGCGCGGCGACATGACGTCCCGTGGTGGTGCGCCCTCGCGCGGCGGCAGCGGTGCGCGCGGCGGCGGTGCCTCCCGGCCGGGTACGGCGCGCCCCACTCCGGTGCCGCGCGGCGGCGGCCCGCGTTCCGGTGGCGGCCGGCCCGCTCCGCGCGGTGGGCGTGCGGGGCAGCGCCCGGGCAGACTCGGGCTGCGGCCGGCCAATCCGCGGCTGCTGCGGCAGCGGCTGTTCGTGTTCGTGGTGGTGACGCTGCTGGTGGCGCTCGGGATCGCGGTGGCCCAGGGCTGCCAGGGCCCGGCGCGCGGGCTCGGCGACGACGGCGGCGTCCAGCGGCAGCGGCACACGGAGCCGGGCCATCCGCCGCCGGGCCCCGGCACGCTCCCGGCGGACCGGCGCCCGTCGGTGCTGAGCCACGACGCCGGGAACTGAGCGCGGGCCCGGGAGAGACCGGGGCGCCGAGGGGTGCCGGAGCCCCGGCCCGGTCGAGACAGGGTGGAAGCGAGGCAGGCCCCCGCCCCCGCCTGCCCGGGACTCAGGGGAGCGGCGCGGCACCGGGGCCCGCCCGAGCACACTCCGGGCGGGCGAAGGCGGCGGGACCCGCGCGATCCCCCTTCGAAAACGCGGCGGAGGGGCTGCGAGTCCCGGTCAGGACTCCGGTCGGCCCGTCGCCACCGCGTAGAACGCCACCGCGGCAGCCGCCCCCACGTTGAGCGAGTCGACGCCGTGGGACATCGGGATGCGGACCCATTCGTCGGCGGCGACCAGTGCCTGCGTGGACAGCCCGTCGCCCTCCGCGCCGAGCATGAGCGCCACCCGCTCCATCCGGTGCGGGGCGGCCTGGTCCAGGCTGCTCGCCTTCTCGTCCGGGGTGAGCGCGAGCAGGGTGAACCCGGCGTCGCGGACCGAGTCCAGGTCCCTCGGCCAGCTCTCCAGGCGGGCGTACGGCACCGAGAACACCGCCCCCATGGAGACCTTGACGCTCCGCCGGTACAGCGGGTCGGCGCTGTCGGGCGACAGCAGCACCGCGTCCATGCCGAGCGCCGCCGCCGAGCGGAAGATCGCACCGATGTTCGTGTGGTCGTTCACCGCCTCCATGACCACCACCCGGCGGGCCGAGCGGAGCAGCTCGCCGGCCGTCGGCAGCGGCTTGCGCTGCATGGACGCGAGGGCGCCACGGTGCACGTGGTACCCGGTGACGCGTTCGGCGAGTTCCGGGGTGACGGCGTACACCGGAGCCGGGAGCTCGTCGATGACGTCGCGCATGACGTCGATCCACTTGGCCGAGAGCAGCATCGACCGCATCTCGTAGCCGGCCTCCTTGGCCCTGCGGATGACCTTCTCGCCCTCCGCGATGAACAGGCCTTCGGCGGGCTCGCGCTTGCGGCGCAGTTCGACGTCGGTCAGGCCTGTGTAGTCGGAGAGGCGCGGGTCGTCGGGATCGTCGACGGTGATGAGATCGGCCACAGGGTGATACTGCCTTGTCCTGGGTGTGGTGCCAACGGCTCTGAAGGGGTTGCGTTACCCCGGGTTACGCGTGATCAAGCAGCGGGCTCCGGGCCGACCCGCACGACCTCGCCGATGACGATGACGGCCGGGGGCTTCACGTCCTCGGCCCGTACCGTCTCGGCGACCGTGGCCAGGGTGGCGTCCACCCGGCGCTGGGCGGCCGTCGTCCCCTCCTGGACCAGGGCGACCGGGGTCTCGGGAGACCTGCCGTGCGCGACGAGCGTCTCGGCGATCTTCCCGATCTTGTCGACGCCCATCAGGACCACCAGGGTGCCGGTGAGCTTGGCCAGCGAGGGCCAGTCGACCAGGGACCGCTCGTCGTCGGGCGCGACATGGCCGCTGACGACGGTGAACTCGTGGGCGACCCCGCGGTGCGTGACCGGGATGCCGGCCGCGCCCGGCACGGAGATCGAGCTGGAGATGCCGGGGACCACCGTGCACGGGATGCCGGCCTCGGCGAGCGCCTGGACCTCCTCCATGCCGCGCCCGAAGACGAACGGGTCGCCGCCCTTGAGCCGGACGACCGCCTTGCCCTGCTTGGCGTGCTCGACGAGCGCGTTGTTGATGGCCTCCTGGGCCATGTACCGGCCGTAGGGGATCTTCGCCGCGTCGATCACCTCGACGTGCGACGGCAGCTCGGCGAGCAGGTCGCGCGGGCCGAGGCGGTCGGCGATGACGACGTCCGCCTCGGCGAGGAGGCGCCGGCCGCGGACCGTGATCAGGTCGGGGTCGCCGGGGCCGCCGCCGACCAGCCAGACGCCGGGCGCGCGGGTGCGGTGGTGCGGGGCGACCAGGGTGCCGTCGCGCAGGCCTTCCACGACGGCGTCCCGGATGGCCGCGGTGTGGCGGGGGTCGCGGCCACGCGCGTGCGTGGTGAGCACGGCGACGGTGACGCCCTCGCTGTGGCCGGTGGCCGGGGTCCAGGCCGTCGCCCGGTCGGCGTCGTCGGAGCGGACGCACCAGACGCGGTGCCGCTCGGCCTCGGCGGACGCCCGCGTGTTGGCCTCCGGGTCACTGGTGGCGATGAGGGCGTACCAGGCGTC
Organism: Streptomyces musisoli; assembly: GCF_016741855.1. Classification (GTDB taxonomy): domain Bacteria; phylum Actinomycetota; class Actinomycetes; order Streptomycetales; family Streptomycetaceae; genus Streptomyces; species Streptomyces musisoli. The sequence goes on from NZ_JAERRH010000009.1 coordinate 29,572, forward strand.
GGCGAGGTCACCGTCCTCGTAGCCGCGCCTCACCCAGGTGATCTCGCCCGCGTCCGCCATGGCTTCGACGGAGGGGGTCGCCCCGGGTGAGACGAGCACGATGTCCGCGCCCGCGGCGATGAGCGCCGGCAGACGCCGCTGAGCCACCTGGCCGCCGCCGAGGACGACCACGCGGCGGCCGGAGAGGCGGAGGCCTACGGGGTAAGCGGGGTGTTCGGCCATGAGGTACGGCTCCTCGTGCAGCTGTGAATGGGCGCGCTGCACCTTCGGAGCGGCCCTGACGTGCGGATTTTATGCCGTGGACACGGCACACGGCACGGGTGGTCCGGCAGCTGAACACCGGACCACCCCGCCTCGCGACGGCTACTTCTCGGTGACTCCCGCCGAATCGAACGTCGCCACCTCGTGCATGGCCCGCGCCGCGCTCTGCACCAGCGGCAGCGCGAGCAGCGCGCCCGTGCCCTCGCCGAGGCGCAGGTCGAGGTCGACCAGCGGACGCAGGCCCAGCTTGTTGAGGGCCGCCACATGGCCGGGCTCGGCGCTGCGGTGACCGGCGATGCAGGCCGCGAGGACCTCGGGGGCGATGGCGCGGGCCACGAGGGCCGCGGCTCCGGCGCTGACGCCGTCCAGGATCACCGGGGTGCGCAGCGAGGCGCCGCCGAGCAGCAGGCCGACCATGGCCGCGTGCTCGAAGCCGCCGATCGCGGCGAGGACGCCGATGGGGTCGGCCGGGTCCGGCTGGTGGAGTTCCAGGGCGCGGCGGACGACCTCGGTCTTGCGGGCCAGCGTCTCGTCGTTGATGCCCGTGCCGCGGCCGGTCACCTCGGTCGGGTCGGCGCCGGTGAAGACGGAGATCAGCGCGGCGGAGGCGGTGGTGTTCGCGATGCCCATCTCACCGGTGAGCAGCGCCTTGTTGCCGGCCGCCACCAGGTCGCGGGCGGTCTCGATGCCCACCTCGATGGCCGCCCTGGCCTCCTCGCGGGTCATCGCGGGTCCGGTGGTCATGTCGGAGGTGCCGCCGCGGATCTTGCGCGGCAGCAGGCCCGGGGTGGCGGGCAGGTCGGCGGCCACGCCCACGTCCACGACGCACACCTCGGCGCCGACCTGGCCGGCGAAGGCGTTGCAGACGGCTCCCCCGCCGAGGAAGTTGGCCACCATCTGGGCGGTGACCTCCTGCGGCCAGGGGGTGACGCCCTGGGCGTGGACGCCGTGGTCGCCGGCGAAGATGGCGACGGCGGCCGGCTCCGGGATCGGCGGCGGGCACTGCCGGGACAGCCCGGACAGCTGCGCGGAGATGATCTCCAGCATGCCGAGCGCGCCGGCCGGCTTGGTCATGCGCTTCTGGCGCTCCCATGCCTCGCCGAGCGCCTTGGCGTCGAGCGGGCGGATCTGTGCGACGGTCTCGGCGAGCAGGTCGTGGGGTTCCTCTCCGGGCAGGGCGCGGCGGCCGTACGTCTCCTCGTGCACCACCCAGGACAGGGGGCGCCGCTTGGACCAGCCGGCCTGCATCAGCTCGGGCTCGTCCGGGAATTCGTCGACGTACCCGACACACAGGTAGGCGACGACCTCCAGGTGCTCGGGCAGGCCGAGCGCGCGGACCATCTCCCGCTCGTCGAAGAAGCTGACCCAGCCGACGCCGAGGCCTTCGGCGCGGGCGGCGAGCCAGAGGTTCTCCACCGCGAGCGCCGAGGAGTAGGGCGCCATCTGCGGCTGGGTGTGACGGCCGAGGGTGTGACGGCCGCCGCGGGTGGGGTCGGCGGTGACGACGATGTTGACCGGGGTGTCGAGGATGGCCTCGATCTTCAGTTCCTTGAACTGCTTCGCCCGGCCCTTCGGCAGCGACTTGGCGTACGCCTCGCGCTGACGCATCGCCAGTTCGTGCATCGTCCGCCGGGTCTCGGCGGACCGGATGACGACGAAGTCCCAGGGCTGCGAGTGGCCCACGGAAGGCGCGGTGTGCGCGGCCTCCAGGACTCTGAGCAGCACCTCGTGCGGGATGGGGTCGTTGCGGAAGCCGTTGCGGATGTCACGGCGTTCGCGCATCACCTTCAGGACGGCCTCGCGCTCGGCGTCGGCGTAGCCGGGCGCGGCCGGGCCGGTGGACTGTCGTGCTTCCGCCACTGCGACCGTGCTCTCTTCCTGGTCGGCGGCCCTGGTCTGCAGGTCCTCCGCACGCTGTACGACGTCGGGGGCCGGCTCGGCGTCCGGCGCGGCCGGTACGGCGACCGGCTCGCCCTCGCGGGGCGCGGGTACGGTGGCCACCGGCTCCGGCTGCTCCCGCGGGCCCTGCGCGGTCTTTGCGGGGCGGCCCTCGACGGGCACGACGAGCGGGTGCGGCGGGGTGGGCGCCAGGTGCGGGGTGGTGGGCACCTGGCCCTCCACCGGTACGAACTGTCCGAGCGGCTGCTCAGGGTGCGGCTCGACCGGGAGGCCGGAGGGCAGGAGCGGCTCCGCGAGCTGCGCGTTCGGGTCGGCGGCGGGGTCCGGTACGGCGGCGTCCGGCGCCTGCGGCGGGAGCGGCTGTCCGGCACCCGCCGCCGGGCCGGCAACCGTCGCGGGGTCGGCGGCCGTCGCGGGGTCGGCGGCCGGTGCCGGGGCGGCGGGCTGTCCGGGCGCGCTCTGGTCGCCGGTGTCCGCCGCCTGCGGCTGCCGCGGTTGCTGCCGGACGGTGGGCACGGCCGGGGCATCGGCGCCGTGCGGAACGTTCCCGGCGAGCTGCGGCCCCTGCATCTGGAGCACGGCAGACTCGGAAGCCTGGGCGGCCTCGGAGCCGTCACCGGCGGGCGAGGCGGGTACGGCGCCCTGGGCCGGGGTGCCCTGGGCCGGGGTGCCCTGGGCCGGGGTGTCCTGTGCCGCGGCAGCCACGGCCGTGTCGGCGTGCGGCGCTTCGGCGGTGACGGCGGGGGTGGCCTGCGGCGCCTCGGCTTCGGCGGTCTGCGGCTGGGCTGCCTCCGGGGCCGGGGCCGGGGCCGAGGCACCGGGCTCCTGAGCCTGCGGGGCGCCGGGCTCCATGGCCTGCGGGGCTGCGGGACCGCCGGCGGCGGACTCCTGGGCCTGCGCGTCGGCGGACCGGCCGGCCGGTGCTTCGTCGCCGGTGCCGGGGGCGTCCGGGCCCGGCTGAGCCGGTACGGCCGCGCCGGTGGTCTCGTCGGCGCCCTGCTGGGCGACGGCCTCGGCGGCGGGGGCGCCGGCCGGGACCTCCGCGGCGGCAGGGTCGGCGGCCTGGGCCTCGCCCTGGGCGGCGGCGGGGTCGGCGGAAGCCACGGCACCCTGGGCGGCGGCCGGGCCGGCGGAAGCGACCGCACCCTGAACGGCAGCCGGGACGGCCGCAGCGTCCGCACCCTCGGCGGTCGCGGTGGCCGTGGCCTCGACGGGGGGCTGCGGCTGGGCGGCGTCGGCGAGTTGGGCAGGGTCTCCGGGCTTCGCGGCTCCGCCCGCCTGACCGCCATCGGCGGCCTGAGCGCCATCAGCGGCCTGCGCGGCGTCGGCAACCTGAGCACCGTCGGCGACCTGACCGCCATCGCCGAGCTGGACGGCATCGGCGACCTGCGCGGCTCCACCGGCCTGACCGCCATCAGCGGCCTGCGCGGCGTCGGCAACCTGAGCACCGTCGGCGACCTGACCGGCATCACCGAGCTGGGCGGCATCGGTGACCTGCGCGGCTCCGCCGACCTGACCGGCATCGGCGGCCTGACCGCCATCAGCGGCCTGCGCGGCGTCGGCGACCCGAGCACCGTCGGCGACCTGACCGGCATCGCCGAGCTGGACGGCATCGGCGACCTGCGCGGCTCCACCGGCCTGACCGCCATCAGCGGCCTGCGCGGCGTCGGCAACCTGAGCACCGTCGGCGACCTGCGCGGCGTCGGTGACCTGTGCCGCGTCGGTGACCTGACCGCCGGCGATGACCTGCGCGGCACCGGCGGCCTGCGCGGCCGCATCCGGCTGCACGCCCTCGGCAGGCTGCACGCCTTCGGCAGGCCGCACGCCTTCCGTCGGCTGCACATCTTCGGCAGGCTGCGCGCCTTCCATCGGCCCGGCCGCAGCGGTGGGCTGAGCCCCCTCGGCGTCAGCCGTCGGCACCGCCGCCGCGTCGGCCTCCTCCGGGTGGGTCCCCTCGGCCTGGGCCACCGGCGTCTCCGCCGCCACGGCCTCGGCGCTCGCCGGGGCCGACTCCGCCGGGCCAACGACACCGGCGGTCTCCACGCCCTGTGCCGCACCGCCCGGCGTCTGGTCGTGCGCGGCCTGAACGGGAACGGCCTGATCGGGCGCGGCCTGGACGGCTACGGACGGGTCGGGGACGGCCTGTCCCGGCGCCACCTGCGTCGGAACGCCCTGCTCCACTGACTCGGCCACGTCTGATGGAGCCACGTCTGATGGGGCCACGTCCTGGGCGACGGCGGTCCCGGAGGCCGCACCGACGCCGGCTCCCTGCGCGGGCGCCGGCCCCTGGGCCCCGCCCGGCACCTCGGCGGTCCCAGCCGCCCCGGCGGGCAGTTGCCCGGCCTCCCCGCCCTCGGGCACCGCCACGGCACCCTCGGCAGCGGGTACGGTCTCCCCCGTCGGCGGCACCAGGGCCGCGGCACCGTCAACCACAACCCCGCCGTCGGCCACGGCACCGCCGTCACCGGCAGCCGCCTCCGCGGCGGCCGCGATAGCCTGCGCACCGTCGGCGAGCTGCGTGCCGTCGGCGAGCTGCGCACCGTCGGCGAGCTGCGCACCGTCGGCGAGCTGCGTACCGTCCACCGGAAGCGGAGCGTCCGCGGCGGCCACGCCGTCCTGCGTCCCCGGCGCCTGACCGCTCTCGGCGCCCTGCACCGCGGCCGGAACACCCTCGACATCCTGCGCCGCGGCGGGAACACCCCCGGTACCCGGTGCGGCCGCCGGAACGCCCTCTGCGTCCGGCCCCGTCGGCGCGGTGTACACCCCGTCGTGGCCGTGCACCGGCTGCACCCCGTCGTGGCCGTGTACGACCTGCACCTGGCCGGTGTCGCCGACCGCGCTCTGGGCCGCCTGGTGCGCGAGGCGGGCCATCGCGGCCTGGGCGGCGTCGGCCGACTCCGCGGCCACCGGCGGACCAACCGTTTCGGCAGCCGTCGCCTGCGAGCCGACCTGGGCCGGGGCGGCGGGCGCCGCGCCCCAGGGGGCTGCGCTCTGCGGTGTCATTTCGCGCAGCGGCTGGGCGTCGAGGTACTCGGGGCCGGGGGCGGCCGGCCCGGGCTGGCGTACCGGCGCCCCGGCGGGGCCGCGGTCGGCGAGGGAGCGGACCGGGCTGGCGGAGGCGTTCGGGATCGGCGGGCCGGGGTGCAGCGGGCGGCGGGCCTGCTGTTGGGCGGCCGTCGGGTCGTGCGGCGCCGAGAGAATGGGCGACGGCGGCACCGATGCCGGACCCGGCTCGGGCAGGCGGACGCCGCTGAGGTCGACCGAGCCGCTGTCGCGGCCGGACGTCTCGTGCGGGCCCGGCTCGTGCACGGCTTCCACCACCGGCTCCGGAGCGGGTGGCGGCACCTCGTTGCCCCACGCGCCCTGGGCACCCGGCAGCAGCAGGTCTTCGTCCTCGGCGGGCGCCTCGGAGAGGTAGGTGTACGCACCGTGCGCGGAGACGCCCGGCTGCTCCACCATGCCTGCGCTCTCCGGCTGCCCCTCGCCCGGGACCTGGCCGGTGTCGGTCATGCGTACCCCTCGCCCATCGGTTAATGCTCCTACGACCAGCTCACCCGGAACGGCGCACCGACCGCCCCGCAGTGAAGAACGAGCGTCCGTGCCCAGCGGCACGAACGACCCGCCGGAAAAGGCGACAAAGCCATTCAGTGGCATTGTCCCGGTCGTTCCGCCGTCGCGACAGCATGATCCGCGACAGCCCGCTGTGGACTGCGCCACGTTGCGCGTCCTCCGGTTCCGCCGTACCACACCCACCCCAAAGCGGGCGCGCGTTCCGGACATTGGCGAACGAAGTCCGGGCCACCGGTGCGGTACAACGATCGGCCAGCCTACCCCGCGCGGTACGACAACAGGATCACGGGGCGCGATCGGGGAGAACGCCGCTGAGCAGGAACGCGACGCTCCGCTCGGTCTCGGTCCAGGCCCGGGTGTCGAGTTCCACGGACTGGAGCAGGGCGCACTCGACGCGGTACCCGTGCTCGGTCAGATCGCGGCCGACGCGCTCGGCGGCGTCCCGGGTCGCGGCGTGCGTGACGATGCGCTGCGGGCGCCGGTCGGCGACCGCGGAGACGACGGCCGGCCCCCCGCCGCCGACCCGTACGACGTCCGGCTCGGGCAGGTATTCGAGAACGTGGGGTGCGCTGCCGTAGACGACCTGGAGCTGGACGCCGGACCGGCGCGCGGCGCCCTCGGTGCGGGTGCAGGCGGCCGGATCGTGGTCGACGGCGATGACGGCCGCCCCGCCGCGGGCGGCCTCGGCGGCGAACGCGCCGGCGCCGCAGCCGATGTCCCACACGAGGTCGCCGATCCGGGGCCCGAGACGGGCGAGTTGGGCGGCGCGCAGCAGTTCCGTCTCGCCCTCGCCGAGTCCGCCGCGCGGTCCGGCGCCGTAGGTCTCGTCGGGCTGCACCCAGCCGCGCGGGCCGGCTGCCGGGTCGCGTCCGGCGATCCAGCCGCCGCCCTCCGTCGCACCGGCCGGCCCGCCGATGACGATCACGACGTTGGGGTCGCGCCAGGTGTGGTCGGCGGCCTTGTCGGAGGTGACGACGGAGACCTGTTCGCGTTCGGTGCCCAGTTCCTCGCAGATGACGAAGGTGCGGTGGACGCCCTCCAGCAGGAGGCCCAGCTCGGCGGGGCCGGCGCCCGGTGCGGTGAGGACGGCGACCTTGGTGTGGGCGCGGCAGACGTTCACGGCCCGGCGCAGCGTGCGCGGGTGGGCGACGACGACCTGGGCGTCGTCCCAGGGCATGCCGGCGCGGGCGAAGGCGGCGGCGACGGCGGAGACGGCCGGGACGACCTCGACCTCCAGGCCGAACTCGGGGGCCCGCAGGGTCCGTACGACACCGAAGAAGCCGGGGTCGCCGTCGGCGAGCACGACCGCGGTGCCGCGGTGGGCGGCGATGCGCCGGGCGGCCAGGGCGAGGCTGCCGAGACGGATGCGTTCGGCGGTGGGCGGCGCCTCGGGGAGTGCCAGGTGGTGGGCGGCACCGGCCACGAGGGTGGCGGCGCCGAGGGCGGCCCGTGCCGTGTCGGTCAGCGGCGAGCCGTCCCAGCCGATCACGGTGACCCGGTCGGCCATCGTCGTCAGTCTCCAGGGGTTCTGCGCGGGTCTTCGGGGGGACCCGGGGCGGGTTCCGTGAGGGTACCCGGTGCGGCTGGGGGGTCCTCGACCGCGGGCTCAGTTCCAGTCCGAGTACGAGGTGAATCCACCTGTGTCGGCCAGCTGCTCGCCGACTCCGGCCAGGTCTTCCGGCAGCAGGCTCCAGACGATGACGTCCGTGCGCACCTCGGTCCAGGATCCGTCCTCGGTCCTGGTGCGCGCTATCCAGGCGTTGCGGAGCACGCCCTCGCTGATGCAGCCGATCTTCTGGGCCACCTGCTGGGAGGCGGTGTTGTCGGCGGCGGTGCGCAGTTCGAGCCGCTCGAACTTCCGGTCGTGGAAGAGCCACTGGGCGGTGGCGAGGGCCGCTTCGGAGGCGTAGCCCTCGCCGCGGGCCCAGGGGGCGGTGACGTAGGCGATCTCGCTGGACCGGACGCGCCAGTCCGTGTTCCTCAGATGGACGACGCCGACGAGCCGCTGGGTGAGGAACTCGGTGACGGCGAGGACGATGCCGCGGCCCTCGGTGCGTTCGCCCGAGGCGAGCCGGGTGATCCACCGGCGGGCGTCGGCCTCGGTGTAGGGGTGGGGCACGGTGGTCCAGGCGACGACCTGCTCGTCGTTCATCATGTCGGCCAGGGCGGGCACGTCGTCCTCGTCGAGGGGACGCAGCACCAACCGCTCCGTGCTGATGGAGATGTTGGGGAAGGTGCTCGTCATGCGCCGCTCCGTAACCTTCGGAAATTCCTCGAAAGACCGTCAGGGCCGTCAGGCCTGCTGAACTGCCCAGCATGCAGCATGAACCCACCGAACCGCACGACGGGGTCCACACCCCGTGAGGGAGTGGACCCCGTGCGTGGCGAAACGCCTCATACGTGCCGTCGGCCGCCGGTCACCGGCGGTACGGACAGCGGGTAGGTGCCCGTGGCCCGGGCGGTGGGGGCCGGGGGCCGGCCGCCGCGGCGGTCACGGGCCCGGGTGCCGGGCCGGTGCTCCGCCGGATCAGAAGGACGGGATGACCGAGCCCTGGTACTTGTCCTCGATGAACTTCTTGACCTCGGGCGAGGTGAGGAGCTTGGCGAGCTTCTTGACCCGCGGGTCGTTCTCGTTGCCTTCCTTCACCGCGAGGAAGTTGCCGTAGGGGTTGTTCTTCGGGGACTCCAGGACGAGGGCGTCCTTGGCCGGCTTCAGGCCCGCGGAGATGGCGTAGTTGCCGTTGACCACGGCCGCGTCCACGTCGTCCAGGGAGCGCGGGGTCTGGGCCGCCTCGACCTCCTTGAACTCGAGGTTCTTGGGGTTCTTGGTGATGTCCTGCGGGGTGGCCTCGTTGCCGACGCCGTCCTTGAGGGTGATGAGCCCGTTGGCGGCGAGCAGCTTGAGGGCGCGGGCCTCGTTGACGGCGTCGTTCGGGACGGCGATGGTCGCACCGCTCTTGAGGGCGTCCGCCTTCTCGACCTTGTGGGAGTACAGGCCGAGCGGCTCCAGGTGGACCGTGACGACGGGCGCGATGTGGGTGCCGCGCTTCTTGTTGAAGTCGTCGAGGTACGGCTGGTTCTGGAAGTAGTTGGCACCGACCGAGCCGTCCTCGGTCGCCGTGTTCGGCGTGATGTAGTCGGTGAACTCCTTGACCTCCAGGTCGAGGCCCGCCTTCTTCGCCAGCTTGTCCTTGACGAAGTTCAGGATCTCGGCGTGCGGGGTCGGGCTCGCGGCGACGACCAGCGGGCCGGTGGTGTCGGAGGCGGAGTCGTTGCCGGAGCCGCAGGCGGACAGCCCGAAGGTGAGGGCTCCGGCGGCGAGGACGGCGGTGGTGAGCTTGGCGGTGTTACGCACGAAAAGTGCCTTTCCTTAAAGTGGTGCGACCCCGTGTACGGGTGGACGGGGGGTTCGTGGGGCGCTTACGCGACCTTGTCGACGTCGGCCGCCGCGGGCTCCCCGGCCTTCAGCAGGCGGAGCCTGGGCGCGGGGCCGGAGCGGGCGCCGCGGCGGTGCAGGGAGCGGGCGGCGAAGTCGCCGGCGAACTGGATGAGGGAGATCACGACGGCGAGGACCGCCACGGTGATCCACATCAGTTCGGTCTCGAAGCGCTGGTAGCCGTAGCGGACGGCGAGGTCGCCGAGGCCGCCGCCGCCGACCGTGCCGGCCATGGCGGAGTAGCCGATGAGGGCGATGATCGTGGTGGTGGTGCTGGCGATCAGCGAGGGCAGGGCCTCGGGGACGAGGACCTTGCGGACGATCGTCCAGGTGTTGCCGCCCATGGACTGCACGGCCTCGACGAGCCCGTTGTCCACTTCGCGGACGGCCGTCTCGACCAGCCGGGCGAAGAAGGGGATGCCGCCGATGGCGAGCGGCACGATCGCCGCGGTCGTCCCGATCGTGGTCCCGGTTACCCAGCGCGTGAAGCTCATCAGCGCGACCATCAGGATGATGAACGGCATGGAGCGGCCGACGTTCACGATCTGGCCGGTCACCTTGTTGGCGACGACGTTCTGGAGCAGGCCGCCCCGGTCCGTGAGCACGAGGAGGATGCCGAGCGGAAGGCCGGCGGCGACGGCGATCAGGGTGGACCAGAGCACCATGGCGAACGTCTCGGAACACGCCTGGGACAGCAGGGGCTGCATCTCCGACCAGGTCACTTGGCACCTTCCTTGACCAGCAGGGCCTCCTGGCCCACGACGTCGATCTGGAGGCCCTGCTCGCGCAGGAATCCGACCGGCACCACGTTGTCCTCGTAGCGGCCGGGCAGTTCGATGCGCATCCGGCCGACCTGGAGGCCGGCGACGGTGTCGATGGCGGCGCCGAGGATCGAGATGTCGATGTTGTAGGTGCGCGCGAGCTGGGAGATGACCGGCTGGGTGGCGGCCTCACCGTGGAAGGTGACGTCGAGGACGGTCCGGTCGGCGCCGGAGGCCTCGCCGCCCACCGGGAACAGCGCGGCGGCCAGCTCCGAGCCGGGGGTGGCCAGCAGCTCGCTGACCGTGCCGGACTCCACGATCCTGCCCTTCTCCATCAGGGCGGCGGAGTCGCAGATCGACTTCACGACGTCCATCTCGTGGGTGATGAGCAGGACGGTCAGGCCCAGCTGCCGGTTCAGGTCGCGCAGCAGCTGGAGGATGGAGCGGGTGGTCTCGGGGTCGAGGGCGCTGGTGGCCTCGTCGGAGAGCAGCACCTTGGGGTCGCCGGCGAGGGCGCGGGCGATGCCGACGCGCTGCTTCTGGCCGCCGGAGAGCTGGGCGGGGTGGGCCTTGGCCTTGTCGGCGAGGCCGACGAGGTCCAGCAGTTCCAGCGCCTTGCGGGAGCGCTCCTTGCCGGACTTGCCGAGGATCTCCAGCGGCAGCTCGACGTTGTCCTGGACGGTCCGCGAGGACAGCAGGTTGAAGTGCTGGAAGACCATGCCGATCCGGCTGCGGGCCTGGCGCAGTTCCCTGCCTGCGCGCGGGCCGCGGCCGGCCAGGGCGGTGAGGTCCTGCCCGGCGACGGTCACGGTGCCGGAGGTGGGGCGCTCCAGCAGGTTGACGCAGCGGATGAGGGAGGACTTGCCGGCGCCGGACTGGCCGATGACGCCGTAGACCTCGCCTTCGCGGACGTGGAGGTCGACGCCGTCGAGGGCGGTGACCTCACGGCCGCGGGAGCGGTAGACCTTGGTCAGGCCCGAGGTGGTGATCACGTGGGTTTCCGTCACTGTCGAGTGCACGGGCGTGGGTGTGCCCGGGCACGGTGCGTTTCGTGCGTTCGTTCAGGGACGCGGCACGGTTCTCGCGTGGCGGTGTAACCGGGAGAACGTCAGGTGCGCGCGGCGGCCTTCGGTCGCGTACGGCCACAGGCGGACGCCGGACAGGCCGCGGCTCTCGCTTCGGGGCGCGAGGCTCAGGTGGTGCGGGGGCCCTCTAGAAGGCGCACATTCGACACGGACACATACAACGAGCACCGGGCGTGCGGGTCGCCTCGGTCGCAAGGGTGCGGCAGCTCGTCGTGGTCATGAGATCAGTAAAGCAGACGGACCGTCGTGACCGGACGCCGCCGTCCGCATAGTGGACAGCGGCGGACAGCGGTGACCAGGCGCTCAGCCGCGGGCGGTGATCTCCACTCCCCCGTCGGTGGCCAGTGCGGACAAGGCCGACAGGTCCCTCACCACCAGGTCGGCGTCCAGCTCGGCCGCCTCATGGGTTGTGGCCAACGCCACGGTGGTCATGCCGGCCGCGCGGCCCGCCCGCAGTCCGGCGGGGGCGTCCTCGAAGACCACGCAGTGGGCGGGGTCGACGCCCAGCTGCCGGGCGGCGAGCAGGTAGGGCTCGGGGTCGGGCTTGCCGCGGGTGACGTCGTCGGCCGACACCAGGGACTTCGGGGTGATGCCGACGGCACCCAGGCGGGCCTCGGCCAGGCGCCGGGTGGCGGAGGTGACCACGGCCCAGCGGTCGGCCGGCAGGGCGTCCAGGAACTCCCGGGTCCCGGGCAGCAGGCGTACGCCGCCGTTCGGCACGTCTTCGACCTCCAGCTGTTCGACCCGGGCGACGGCCTCCGGCACCAGGCGGGCGGGCAGCAGGTCGCCGACTATCTCGACGGCCGTGCGTCCGTGCAGTTCCACGCGTGCGAACTCCTCGGCGGTGATCCCGTACTCCCGGGCCCAGCGGGTCCAGCAGCGCTCGACGGAGTCGAGGGAGGAGACGAGGGTGCCGTCGTTGTCGAACAGGAGGGCGTGCGCGTGGATCGTCATGGTCTAGACCCTACGGGGTACGCCGGGGTCGGCCGCCGCCGCCCGTTTCGGCCGTAATAAGGTCACGGCATGCTCAATGCCCTGACGCTGCTGACCGGCGTTGCCGCGCTGCTGCTCGCCGCCTGGTGCGGCTGGGCCGCCCATCGTGACCAGCCGACGAAGGACTGGCACTTCATCGGCATGGCCGTGGTGTCGCTGCTGGCCGTCGTCCAGCTGGCGACCGGGATCGTGCAGCTGGCGCGGGGCGAGAAGCCGGAGCAGGGCACGACGATCTTCGTGGCGTATCTGCTGGGCGCGTTCGCGTGCGTTCCGGCGGCGGGCCTCATGTCACTGGCCGAGCGGAGCCGGTGGGGCTCGTTGACGGTCGCGGCGGGCGGCGTGGTGCTGGCCGTCCTGGAAGTACGGCTCTACGACATCTGGGGAGGCTGAGGTGACGGCGGTGGAGGAGAAGCCGACCCGGCTGATCAGCGGGCCGGGCATTCTGCTCGTCTGGCTCTACGGCGTGATGGTGGTCGGCGCGGTGTCGCGGTCGGCGTACCAGATCGCGACCGAGTTCGACCGGGCGCCGCTCGCCTACGCGCTGTCCGCCGTGGCCGGAGTGGTGTACGCGTTCATCACGTACACGCTGGTCCGGGGCGGCGAGACGGCCCGCAGGGCGGCGCTGGTGTGCTGTGCGGCCGAACTCGCGGGCGTGCTGGTCGTCGGCACGTGGACCCTGGTGGAGCCGTCCGCGTTCCCGGACGCGACCGTGTGGTCGAAGTACGGCGCGGGGTACCTCTTCATCCCCGTTCTGTTGCCGCTCTCCGCGATGTACTGGCTGCGGAAGGCCCGCGCGCGCGGGGACGCCTGAGGCTTCGTCGGCGACGGCCGGCCGGCCGCGCCCGGGCGGCGGTGCCGCCCGCGACAGGGCCCCGCGCCGGCGCCGCCCCTCACGCCGTCTGCGCGTACTGACCCGCCCGCTTCTCCAGGACGAGCATCTCCACGCCGTCGGTGCCCTTCTGCCGGCCCACCGTCTCGTAGCCGGAGCGGCGGTACAGGCGGAGGTTGCCCTCGCTGCGGTGACCGGTGAAGAGGCGGAACCTGGTGGCACCCCGCTCCTCGGCCAGGGCCGCCTCGGCGGTGCGCAGCAGCCGCGCGCCGATGCCGTGGCCCTGGAGGCGCGGGTGGACGCAGAGCTTGCCGATGGCCGCCGCGCCGTCCTCCGTCACCTTGCCGCGCACCGAGCCGACCACCTCGTCGCCGAGCCTGGCGACGAACACGCAGTCGGAGGCGACCTCCTGGCGGACGGAGTCCAGGCTCTGCACGAGCGGGTCGATGCGGTAGTTGCCGTACAGCGCCGCCTCGCTCTGGAAGCACAGGTACTGGAGCCGGAAGATCTGCTCCGCGTCCTGCTCGGTCGCCACCGAGATGGTCACGCTCATGCCCATGTGCGCACGCCCCTCGCTCACCTGATCATCTATCGTCCCCCACTCCTATCCCCGCGCGTCGCGCGGTGCAACCTCCGGCGTGAGCAATCGGCGCAGACATCCCAGACATCGGGAGCGTTCCGGGCCCAGGCTGCCCTGTGAGATACCCAACTCCCCCGCGATTTCCCGGTATGTCAGGTCCCGCGGCGAGAGCAGCGCCTCGATGAGGCGGGGGCAGCGGCCGGGCAGGCGGCGGACCGCGTCCCGCAGCGCGCGGTACCGGGCGGCGGCCAGCACGTGCTGCTCGGGCCCGGGACCGCTGTCGTCGGCCGGCTCACCGCCGTAGGGCCGTTCCAGGCGCGTGGTGCGGCGGCTGCGGCGGACCTCGGCGCGGACGGCCTTGCGCAGCCAGCCGGGCGGGTCCGGCGGCGGCCCGTCCGACTCCAGCCGCTCCAGGAGCCGCAGCCACACGGCCTGCTCCAGGTCGCCCGGCTCGCCCCCGGAGGCGAATGCCTCGGCGGAGGCCTCGGCGGTGAGCAGCGGGTGCAGGACGGCTACCAGGTCGTGCGTCATGTGCGGAACGACGAGCCGCCCCGGCGGCGGGTTGCCGGGGCGGCGCACAGTCACCCCGAACGGGGTGCCGGCCGGTGCGGTGGTTGACGCCGTCAGCGGTCCAGGAACTCGGCGCGGGCGAGCAGCCCGGTGTCGGCGTTGTCGGTGAAGACGCCGTCGATGCCGGTCGCGAAGTACGTCTTGAAGGCGCCGAAGACGTCGCCGTAGGCGTCGGCGGCACTGCCCTTGCGGTACTCGGCCGGCAGGAAGGGGTTCTCGTTGCGCATGGTGTACGGGTGCAGGATCAGCCCGACCTTGTGCGCGTCGGAGACCAGCGTGGTCGGCTCGGCCAGGGTGCCGTCCGCCTTCTTCGGGATGACCAGGTCCAGGGTCGGGCCGATGCCCTGGGCGTAACCGGCGATCTCACGCAGGCCCTTGGGCGTGATCAGGTCGGCGACCGTGCGCGGGTCGTCCGCCTCGACGAAGTCGTACGGGCGGCTGTTCGCCGAGGAGAGCAGGACGACGAGCGGGTTGTCGACCAGCCGGTTCAGCCGCTGGATGCTGGTGGGCTCGAAGGACTGAAGGATGACCGGGGAGTTCCGGCCGTCCTTGCCGTACTTGCGCAGCAGCTTCGCCACCCGCTCCTCCAGGCCGAGGCCCAGCTTGCGGAAGTAGGTGGGGTGCTTGGTCTCGGGGTAGATCCAGACCTGCTTGCCGCGCTTGCGGGTCTGCTCGTCCTGCCACTTGAGGACCTCTTCGAAGGTGGGGATCTCCCAGCGGCCGTCGTAGAGGGTGTTGTGCGGCCGGTTGGCGGGGATGCGTTCGACCGCGCGCAGCGTCTTCAGCTCGGCGAGCGTGAAGTCCTCGGTGAACCAGCCGGTGGTGGGGACGCCGTCGAGTACCTTGGTGGTCCTGCGGCCGGCGAACTCCGGGTGCGAGGCGACGTCGGTGGTGCCGCCGATCTCCGGCTCGTGCCGGCAGACCAGGTGGCCGTCCTTGGTGGGCACCAGGTCGCCCGCCTCGACCACGTCGGCGCCCAGGTCGAGGGCCAGGTCGTACGAGCCGAAGGTGTGCTCGGGGCGGTAGCCGCTGGCACCGCGGTGGCCGATGACCGTCGGCACCGGCAGGCCCTTCAGGCCGCGGCCGCCGCGTCCGGCCGTCCGGTCGTCGGCGGCCCGGGCCGCGCCGGGCAGTCCGAGGACCGCCCCGCCCGCGCCGAGCACCGCGGCGCCGAGAAGCGCCCGCCGTCCCGTTCCCTGCGTCTGCCCGTTCGCCTGGTCGCTGCCCATGAGCGCCCTCCTGCCGCTTTCGCTCCGTCACTGCGGGCCGATCGTAGGGGCGTACACATGACCGGAGGGAGGCCCTGGTTCGAACACCCGGGTGAAGTCGGGTGTCCGACGGGCGGCGCGAGGTGACGGGCCGTCGGCCGGCGCCGCCGGTGCGAGCGATGTCCGTCACATCGCCGCAAGGACGTTACACGCCGTCCTTCCCACGTCACCGCAGGTAAAACCGCGTCAACACTTAGTAAGACCTAGGTGAACCCGGCGTCCCCGATGTGCGCGCGGACCGGCGCCGCGAGTAATGTCCTCACCTGCACAGACTCATATCGCCCACCTTGACATCGGAGGACCCGTTGTCCCGCTTCGCGCTCATCAAGGCAGTGCTCGGACCGATCATGCGCCTGATGTTCCGCCCACAGGTGGAGGGCGCGGAGCACATCCCGGGGGACGGGCCGGTGATTCTGGCCGGTAATCACCTCACGTTCATCGACTCGATCGTGCTGCCGGTGGTCACCAAGCGCCAGGTGTTCTTCATCGGCAAGGACGAGTACGTCACCGGCAAGGGCCTCAAGGGCCGGCTGATGGCCTGGTTCTTCACCGGCGTCGGGATGATCCCGGTGGACCGGGACGGGGCGAGCGGCGGCGTGGCCGCGCTGATGACCGGACGGCGGATCCTGGAAGAGGGCCGGATCTTCGGGATCTACCCCGAGGGCACCCGGTCGCCCGACGGCCGGCTGTACCGGGGACGCACGGGTATCGCGCGGCTGACGCTGATGACCGGTGCGCCGGTGGTGCCGTTCGCCATGATCGGCACGGACAAGCTCCAGCCGGGCGGCCGGGGCATCCCGCGGCCCGGCCGGGTCACCGTCCGGTTCGGTGAGCCCATGGAGTTCTCCCGGTACGAGGGCATGGACCGGGACCGGTACGTGCTGCGGGCCGTGACGGACTCCGTCATGACCGAGGTCATGCGCCTGTCGGGTCAGGAGTACGTGGACATGTACGCCACCAAGGCCAAGGCCGCCTAGAGGCGTCCGGCGGACGGGCGCCGCACCGGCGCCCGTCCGCCTGCAGGTGGAATCTACCGCCGACACATCGGGCATTCGGCCGTATAAAACGGCCATATGACCCCACAACATGTCTGATTCAGACATGTACAAACCTTCTCGGCGTACTCTGCTCCGTACCCCGATCGCCGCCGCCGGTGCGGGACTCCTGGCAGCCTGCACCAACTTCGGTTCCGACCCCAGCTCCGGACCCGAACACATGGGCGACGGGGAGAAGTTCGTCCCGGCCGGGCCCAAGGGGTACGTCAACCCGTCGGATCCGGAGGTCCTCGCCGCCGAGCGGAAACGGGGGGCCGGCCGTGTACGCACCTTCAGATTCACCGCCGACGAAGCCACGCTGGACCTGGGCGGGCGCTCGGTCCGCACCTGGGCGTACAACGAGGAGGTGCCGGGCCCGCTGGTACGGGTCACCGCCGGCGACGTGCTCGACCTGACGCTCGCCAACCGGCTGCCCGCCACGACCACGCTGCACTCGCACGGTGTACGGCTGCGCTGCGACATGGACGGCGTCCCGGACCTGACCCAGCGCGCCATCCGCTCCGGTGACGACTTCCGCTACCACTTCACCGCGAAGCACCCGGGAACGTACCTGCTGCACTCCCATGTCGGAATGCAGCCCGACCGGGCCCTGTACGCGCCGCTCATCGTCGAGGACCCCAAGGAGCCCCTGTCCTACGACAAGGAGTGGCTCGTGATCCTGGACGACTGGCTCGACGGTGTGCAGGGTTCCACCCCCGACGAGGTCCTGGGCCAGCTCAAGCCCGGGGGCGCCATGGACATGGGGGGCATGGCCATGGGGCCGGGCCACCACAGCCCGAGCCCGAGCCGGCCGAAGGGCGCGCACCCGTCGCAGGCCAGGAAGTCCTCGGGCCCCAACCGGGTGCTGCACAACTCCCACAGCCGCATGCTCCACGGGGAGGGCGGCAGCGTCGCCTACCCGTACTACCTGGTCAACGGACGCCTGCCGGACAATCCGTCGGTGTTCCGCTGCCGTCCCGGCGACCGGGTGCGGCTGCGCATCATCAACGCCGGTTCGGAGACCGCCTTCCGTGTCGCGCTCGGCGGCCACAAGATGACCGTCACACACACCGACGGCTATCCCGTGAAGCACAAGGAGACCGACGCCCTCCTCATCGGCATGGCGGAACGGTACGACGTGCTGATCACCGCCCATGACGGGGTCTTCCCCCTGGTCGCGCTCCCCGAGGGCAAGAAGGGCAAGGCCCTCGCCGTGCTGCGCACCGACAAGAGCAGGAACCTTCCCTCAGGCGACGCCCACCCGGACGAACTCGACCGGGAGACCGTCCCCGCGCGCCGCCTGCTGCCGGACGACTCCGTGGCCCTGCGCAAACGGGACCCCGACCGCGAGCTGCGCATCAGGATCACCGGCAGCATGGAGAAGTTCGACTGGGGATTCGACCACAAGGGCTACTCCGCGCAGCAGCGTCACCCGGTCCGCGCCGGCGAGCGGGTGCGGCTCACCCTCATCAACGCCACCAGCATGTGGCATCCGATGCACCTGCACGGGCACACCTTCTCGGTGACCGGCCTGGACTCGGTGGGCGCGCGCAAGGACACCGCGCTCGTGCTGCCGCACCGGAAACTGGTGATCGACTTCGACGCCGACAATCCGGGGCTGTGGATGCTGCACTGCCACAACCAGTACCACTCGGAGAGCGGGATGATGACGGTGCTGGGATACCGCAAGTGACGTCCGGGGCCTGCGGGCCGGGCCCGGGGGCGGCTGGGTGAGCCCTTGCGAGCCGGGCCCGGGGGGCGGCTGTATGAGGCATTGCGAGCCGGGCCCGGGGGGCGGCTGGGTGAGGCATTGCGAGCCGCGTGGCGCAGCCGCGTACCGGACTGGTCCCGCGGCTCCCAACCGGCCGTCGGACCCCGCGCGTTCCGGACCGGCCGCTCACCCCACGCTTTCCGGACCGGCCGCTCACCCCGCGCTTTCCAGGCGCTGTCCCTTCAGCAGCCACCACGCCACCGCCGAGGCCGCCAGCAGGACCACGGCTCCGGCGCCGGAGGCCAGATGGAGGCCGTGGACGAAGCTGTCGCGGGCCGCGGCGAGGAGGGCCTCCGCCTGGTGCGGTGGCAGGTGCGCCGCGGTCTCCACCGCGGCGCCCAGTGACTCGTGGGCCGCGGCCGGCGTTCCGGCCGGGCCCGTGAAGTCGCGGTAGACGCCTGTCACGATCGAGCCCAGCAGGGCGATGCCCAGGGCCGCGCCCAGCTCGTACGCCGTCTCGGAGACCGCCGAGGCGGCGCCCGCCTGGTCCTTGGGGACGCTGGAGAGGATGACGTCGGCGGTCACCGTGAAGGAGAACCCCGCGCCGACGCCCACGACCAGCAGGGCGGCGCCGAGGACCGGGTAGCCGGTGGACTGGCCGAGGGCGGTCAGCGCGGCCAGGGCGATGCCGACCGCGGCCAGACCGCCGGAGACCACCGTGCGGACCGAGAAGCGCCGGGCGGCACGGCCCGCGACCAGACCGGCCGCCACCGCGCCCACGGCGGCGGGCAGTTCGGCCAGACCGGCCTCGAACGGACGCCGGTCCTGGACGAGTTGCAGGTACTGGGAGAGGAAGAACACCAGTCCGGACATGCCGAGGACGGTCAGCAGGTCGGCGAGGACCGCTCCGCTGAAACCGCGGCGCCGGAACAGGCGCATGTCCAGCAGCGGGACCGGCATGGTGAGCTGGCGGCGGACGAAGCCGTACAGGGCCGCCGCGCCCAGCAGGCCGGTGCCCAGGACCGTCGCGCCGAGGCCGTCGGTGGCCGCCTCCTTCACCGCGTAGACGAGGGCGATCATGCCGACCAGCGACAGCAGGACGCTGGCCAGGTCCCAGGGGCCCGGGTGGGGGTTGCGGGACTCGGGCAGGGTGCGGATGCCGACCAGGACCAGGACCGCCATCACCGGCAGGTTGATCAGGAAGACCGAACCCCACCAGAAGTGCTCGAGGAGGAATCCGCCGGCGATCGGGCCGACGGCCGTACCGGCGGAGGCGGTGGCGCCCCAGACGCCGACGGCCAGGCTGCGCTCGCGCGGGTCGTGGAAGATGTTGCGGATCAGGGCCAGGGTGGCCGGCATCAGGGTCGCGCCCGCGACGCCGAGCAGCGCCCGGGCCAGGATCATCAGCTCGGGTGTGGTCGCGTAGGCGTTGAGCACGGACAGCGCGCCGAACGCCGTGGCGCCGCACAGCAGGATCCGCTTGCGGCCGATGCGGTCGCCGAGGCTGCCCATGGAGACCAGCAGGCCGGCGATGACGAAGGAGTAGACGTCGCCGATCCACAGCAGCTGGGTGCCGGTCGGGTCGAGGTCTTCACTGATGTAGGGGGTCGCCAGGCCGAGGACGGTGGCGTCGACGGCCACCAGCAGCACGGCCAGGACGAGGACGGAGAGCGCGAGCCAGCGGCCCGGGCGCTTCACCGCCTCGGTCGCGGGTGCCGGCTGCAGGGTGCTGCTCATGATTCCTTCCTTCAACGCGCGTCGTCGTGGTCACGCGTTCTCGTGTTCGTCTTCGTCTTCGTCGCACGGGTTCGTCGCGCGCGTTTCGCACGGGTTCGTTGCACGGTTTCGCGCGGGTTCTTCACGCGGTGGTGCGCCGTGCGCCGCCGAGCAGCAGCTCGACGATCATGTAGGTGAAGTCGTTGGCCGCCACGCGGCCCTCGCTCACGGCCCAGGCGCCGGAGGCCAGCAGTCCGTACAGGGCCTCGGTGAGCCAGGCCGGGGTGAGGTCGATCCGGAACTCACCGGTCTCCTGGCCGCGCCGGAACACGGACGTGAGGCGTTCGTCGATGCGGGCCCAGCCCTGGTTCTGCTCCTCGCCCTCGAACAGCTGGTTCTCGGTGTAGAGGAAGGCGAGCAGTCCGGCGGCGGGTTCGATCGCGCGGACGAGGCGGTGTACGGCCTCGCCCGCCGGGCCCTCGTCCAGCCGGGCGGTGTCCAGCGCCGCCTCGCACTCGGCGATGCCGAGCGCCTCCAGCGCCCGGACGAGCGCGTCGCGGCCGGCGAAGTGGCGGTGCAGCGTGGCCCGGCTGATCCCGGCGGCCTTGGCGACCTCGTCCATGGTCGCGGTGGATTTACGCGTCAGCAGGGTGGCTGCGCTGCGCAGCACGTGGTCACGATCGAGGGCCATGAGACAAGGATAGCCCAAGTGAGACATCTTTGTCTCACATTGGGCATGCGTGACTCATCACCGCTGGTCAGGGCGGTGATCGTCAGTGCCAGGGCAGCTGTCCGCGCCGTTCCCAGTAGGCGCCCGGCTCCTCCTTCAGGGTGGCGAGGCGGGTCAGCTGGTCGACGTCGAGGTCGACGGCGGGGGCGTGCAGGTTGGAGAAGAGCTGTGGGACGGTCGCGGCGCCGGAGAGGACCACGCCGGCCCACGGCTGGCGCAGGATCCAGGCGAGGGCCACGGCGTCGCAGCCGAGGGAGGTCTCCTCGGCCACCGTCTTCAGCATGTCCGGGGCGTGGGGTTCGGCGAGCCGGCCGTTCGCCATGCCCTCCTTGACGATCACGGTGAGGCCGGCGTCGTGCGCCTCGGCGAGGGCGGGGCCGGCCGAGGTCTCCAGGACGTTGTACGTCGACTGGACGGTGCGGAAGAGGGGTTCGCCGTCGACCGTGACGCCGAGGGCGGCGCGGATCGCGTCGGCCTGGGCGGGGCCGCTGGTGGAGAAGCCGATGGTCAGACCGCCGGCGGCGGCCTCGGCCAGCCGGGCGTGCAGGTCCCGGTCGGTGAGGGCCGGGCTGTCCGGGGTCACCGAGTGGATCTGGTAGAGGTCGAGCCGGTCGCCGAGCAGGGCGTCGGTCTCGGCGCGCTGCCGGTCGTAGGTGGCGAGGCCGTGGTCCTTGACCTCGTGCCGTTCGGCGTCCGTCGACCAGCCGGCGGTGTAGGTGTAGCCCCACTTGCTGCCGACGACCACGTCGTCGATGTCGGGGCGGGCGTTCAGCCAGTCGGCGAGGAACTCCTCGGAGCGGCCGTAGGAGCGGGCCACGTCGAAGTACCGGACGCCCTGGGCGTAGGCCGCGTCGAGGAGTTCGTGGGTGCGGGTGCGCAGGGCGTCCGCGCTGCGGTTCTCGCCGAGGTCCCGGTCCCGGCCGAGGTTGATGTAACCGGGGCGGCCGACCGCGGCGAGGCCGAGGCCGATGTGGCAGGTGGGGGTGGTGGCTGCGGCCAGTCGGGCGAAGGGCATCGCGGGCTCCGTTCGGTCGGCTCGAGTCCGGCTTGCGACCAACGTAGACGCTTCGTTCGGGGAGCCGGGCGCATGGGAGCGTGGGGAGCGGGGCGCGTCGGCGTGTGCGGGGGTGTGGGGAGCCGGGCGCCTTCCAGCTCGGGGCCACAGGTGCATTGGCGGGTGCGGGTTGTTTGTGGTTGTTCGCGCCGTTCCCCGCGCCCCTTTGCGCCATCCAGCTCGGGGCCACAGGAGCGTCGGCGGATGCGGCAGGACTGTGGTTGTTCGCGCCGTTCCCCGCGCCCCTTTGCGCCATCCAGCTCGGGGCCCCAGGTGCATTGGCGGGTGCGGCAGGACTGTGGGTGTTCGCGCCGTTCCCCGCACCCCCTTTGGGGCGCGGGGTTTCGGGGGTGTCAGGGGTGGGTTTTGGCTTTTGCCCAGGTTTGCTGGGCCGCTACGTCGGCCTTCACCTCTGCCAGCTGTACGGCCACCGCGGCGGGAGCCGTGCCGCCTCGGCCGTTGCGGGACGCCAACGCGCCGGGGACGTTGAGGACCGAGCGGACCTCGGGAGTGAGGTGGGCGGAGATCTTCGCGAACTGCTCGTCCGTGAGGTCGTCCAGCTCCTTGCCCTCGGCCTCGGCGACCTTGACGCACTCCCCCGCGACCTCGTGCGCCACACGGAACGGCACGCCCTGCCGGACCAGCCACTCGGCGATGTCCGTGGCGAGCGAGAAGCCGGCCGGGGCCAGCTCCTCCATGCGCTCGCGGTGGACGGTGAGCGTGGCGATCATGCCGGTGAAGGCGGGGAGCAGCACCTCCAGCTGGTCACAGGAGTCGAAGACCGGCTCCTTGTCCTCCTGGAGGTCGCGGTTGTAGGCGAGGGGCAGGGCCTTGAGGGTGGCCATCAGCCCGGTGAGGTTGCCGATCAGACGGCCGGACTTGCCCCTGGCCAGCTCGGCGATGTCCGGGTTCTTCTTCTGCGGCATGATCGACGAGCCCGTGGAGAACGCGTCGTGCAGGGTGACGAAGGAGAACTCCTTCGTGTTCCAGAGGATGATCTCCTCGGCGATCCGGGAGAGGTTCACCCCGATCATCGCGGTGATGAAGGCGAACTCGGCGACGAAGTCGCGGGAGGCCGTGCCGTCGATGGAGTTGCCGACACTGCCGTGCTCGAAGCCGAGGTCCGCGGCGACCGCCTCCGGGTCCAGGCCCAGGGAGGAGCCGGCGAGCGCGCCGGAGCCGTACGGCGACACGGCCGTCCGCTCGTCCCACTGGCGCAGCCGCTCGGCGTCCCGGGACAGGGACTGGACGTGCGCCAGGACGTGGTGCGCGAAGAGCACCGGCTGGGCGTGCTGGAGGTGGGTGCGGCCGGGCATCGCGACGTCCGGGTGGGCCTCGGCGAGGCCGATCAGCGCGTCCTGGAGGTCGGCGATCAGGCCGCCGATCGTACGGGCGTGGTCCCTGAGGTACATCCGGAAGAGGGTCGCCACCTGGTCGTTCCTGGACCGGCCGGCGCGGAGCTTGCCGCCGAGGTCGGGGCCGAGGCGCTCCAGCAGGCCCCGCTCCAGCGCGGTGTGCACGTCCTCGTCGGCGACGGTGCCCACGAAGGTGCCGGCGGCGACGTCCGCCTCCAGCAGGTCGAGCCCGGCGATCATCCGCGTCAGCTCGTCCTCGGTGAGGAGTCCCGCCTTGTGCAGCACGCGCGCGTGGGCACGCGAGCCGGCGATGTCGTAGGGCGCGAGCCGCCAGTCGAAGTGGACGGACGCGGACAGCTTCGCCAGGGCCTCGGCGGGACCGTCGGCGAATCGGCCGCCCCAGAGCCTTACGTCACCGCTGTTGCTGCTCACTTGCGTTGCTCCTCGAAGCTTGTGATGTGCCACCGCCTCCCCACCCTTGCAGGCGGGGAGGCGGCTGTCAGGCCGATGCGTGCGAGGTGACCCGCGGGGGTTACGCCAGGTCCCGCTTGGCGGCGATCTTCGACGACAGGCTGTAGATGTCGATGAAGCCCTTGGCCGCGGACTGGTCGAAGGTGTCGCCGGTGTCGTAGGTCGCGAGGTTGAAGTCGTACAGCGACTCCTCGGAGCGCCGGCCGGTGACGACGGCGCGGCCGCCGTGCAGGGTCATCCGGATCTCGCCGGTGACGTGCTGGTTGGCCTCGTCGATGAAGCCGTCCAGAGCGCGCTTGAGCGGGGAGAACCACTGGCCGTCGTAGACCAGCTCGCCCCAGCGCTGCTCGACCTGCCGCTTGTAGCGGGCCAGCTCACGCTCGACGGTGACGTTCTCCAGCTCCTGGTGGGCCGTGATCAGCGCGATCGCGCCCGGGGCCTCGTAGACCTCGCGGGACTTGATGCCGACGAGGCGGTCCTCGACCATGTCGATCCGGCCGATGCCCTGGGCGCCGGCGCGCTCGTTGAGCTGCTGGATGGCCTGGAGGACGGTGACGGGCCTGCCGTCGATGGCAACCGGGACGCCCTCCTTGAAGGTGATGACCACCTCGTCGGCCTCGCGCGCGACGGCCGGGTTGGAGGTGTACTCGTAGATGTCCTCGATCGGGGCGTTCCAGATGTCCTCCAGGAAGCCCGTCTCGACCGCGCGCCCGAAGACGTTCTGGTCGATGGAGTACGGGGACTTCTTGGTGGTGGCGATCGGGAGCCGCTTCTCCTCGCAGAAGGCGATCGCCTTGTCCCGGGTCATCGCGTAGTCGCGGACCGGGGCGATGCACTTCAGGTCGGGGGCGAGGGCGACGATGCCGGCCTCGAAGCGGACCTGGTCGTTGCCCTTGCCGGTGCAGCCGTGGGCGACCGTGGTGGCGCCGTGCTTCTTGGCGGCGGCGACGAGGTGCTTGACGATCGTCGGCCGGGAGAGGGCGGAGACCAGCGGGTAGCGGTCCATGTACAGGGCGTTGGCCTTGATCGCCGGCAGGCAGTACTCGTCGGCGAACTCGTCCTTGGCGTCGGCCACCTCGGCCTCCACCGCGCCGCACGCGAGGGCGCGCTTGCGGATGACGTCCAGGTCCTCGCCGCCCTGGCCGACGTCGACCGCAACGGCGATGACCTCGGCGCCCGTCTCCTCGGCGATCCAGCCGATGGCGACGGAGGTGTCCAGACCGCCTGAGTAGGCGAGTACGACGCGCTCGGTCACGGGTTTCTCCTCACAGTGCATTCGCTGATATGCATGAGTATGCAGGGCTCTGCATGATTCGTCAATCCGCCGCGGTGGCGTGCGGAAATATCGGCCCGGCGCGGCGATCGCCGGGCGGCAGCGGCGGGCGTGGTGCACGCCGAACCGGTGCGGGACACCTGCGGGTACGCCGTGCCCTGCATGACCTACGAGGAGGACCGCGACCTGCACGGCAAACGGTTCTCGCGCGAGGACGACGCCTCGCTGAACGAGTACTTCACCCAGAAGGAGCACGTCGCCACGCGCCTGGACGGACCACCCGGGCTGCCGTTGCCGCTACCCCCGTCTACTGTCTGAGCCATGCGCCCCGGTGTGGTCCTCGCGATCGTCTCCGTCTCCTCCCTCGCCCTGCTCGGCGCCGCGCCCGGTCGGGGCCCGGCACCGCTGCCGGCGGAGATGGCGGACACGGGCGGGGGCGGCCAGCTGATCCTCGCCCAGGCCCCGGACACCCGCTCCACCGAGGGCACGGTCAGCTGGTGGGACCTCCGGGACGGCCAGTGGATCCAGGCCGGGTCCGCGCCGGCCCGGTTCGGATCCGGCGGACTGGTGGACGGAGCCACCCGGACGCAGGGCACGAACACGACCCCGACCGGGCTGTACGAACTCCCCTTCGCCTTCGGCATCAAGGCGGCACCGGCCGGGACGCGGATCGCCTACCGCCCGGTGCGGGAGAGCTCCTGGTGGTGCCAGGACAACGATTCCCGCTCGTACAACCGCTGGGTCGACCCCCTGCCCGCCGACTGCGCCGCCGCCGAGTCGGAGCACCTGATCGACTACCAGGCCCAGTACGCGTACGGCCTCGTCGTCGCCTTCAACTACGCACAGCCGGTCCACGGGCGCGGCGCCGGCATCTTCCTGCACGTCAACGGCAAGGCGGCGACGGCCGGTTGTGTGTCCGTGCCGGAGGACGCGATGCAGCGGATCCTCACCTGGACCGACCCGGAGGCGAACCCCCACATCGCGATCGGCACGGAGAACGGGGACACGGCGCTCACCCGCTACTGAGCCCCACCCGGCGGCCCGCGGGCTCCCGGACACCGCGGACCCGCGACTCCGGAGCCCGTGCCCCACGCGAACCAGGCACTCCGGAGCCCGGTCCACGCGAACCAGGCACTCCGGAGCCCGTGCGCTCCGCGGCCCCGGACCGCCGGAGTCTTCGGACTCCGCGAGCCCTGAATTCCGCGGCCCTGAACTCCCTTGTGCCCCCGCGTTGTCGGTGGGTGATGCCATCATGGTTCCCTGCTGGTGGGAGGGGACATGGCACGAGGGGGCGGCGCCACGTCGGCCGGCGCCGCGTCGGCCGGCGCCGGGCGCGCGCCCGCGGCGACGCGTGCCACGACCCTCGCCGACCGCCTCCGCAGCCGCAGCACGATGCCCGAGGCACTCCGAGTGGACGACGCCGTATGACCCGAGTTCCCGCCCGAGCCCATGACTTCACGGCGGTCTACGCCGAGGAGGACCTGGGCCCGACGACCGCACCCTTCACCCGCCGCCCCTCCCCCGCCGGCGACGGCATCGTGGTGGAGGGCGACTGCCCGCGCTGCCACGGCAGCACCCGCACCGAGTACCGGCACGGCTTGCCCGGCACGGGCACCAAGGGCCTGCTGTCCTGGCTCGCCGGCCGCGCCGCGGAGCCCGAGGACGACGCGGAGGCCCTCGTCCGCGAGGTGTACTTCTGCGAGTGCGGGCACCCCCATCCCGACCTGCCGCCGGACACCCCCGCCGGCTGCGGTGCCAGCTGGCGGATCAGCACGCTCCTGGAAGGCGGGCCCGCGTGAGCACCCAGGCGGACCGCCGCTGGGCGCAGCTCGCCCGGGAGCTGGAGTTCACCCAGCTGCCGGAACTGCGCCGGCAGGCGGAGGGCTGGCGCAACGGGCTCGCGGGTCTGACCGCGCTGCTCACCGTCCTGGTCACGCTGAAGGGACGCGACGACCTCGCCCAGCTGCCCCACGTCGCACGACTGGCGGCGAG
Organism: Streptomyces musisoli; assembly: GCF_016741855.1. GTDB lineage: Bacteria > Actinomycetota > Actinomycetes > Streptomycetales > Streptomycetaceae > Streptomyces > Streptomyces musisoli. Next base: position 56,160 of record NZ_JAERRH010000009.1, read on the forward strand.
CGCCGCCCTCGGGACCGCCTTCCTGCTCTTCGTCACCGGCTCCGTACTGGCCGTGCGGGCCGCGCACGGTCACCCAGGTGACCGGGTCCTGCTCGCGGGCCAGTCGCTGCGCCGCTGGACGGAGCAGGAGATCGTCCGGGTCGGCCGGGCCCTGCGGTACGCCTCGCTGTGCTCCGGGACGGGGCTCGTCCTGGTGGCCGGCGCGGTCGTGCTGGCCTGGGCCACCACCGAGCCGCCACCGGACCACCTGGTCCGGGTCACGACGACGACCGGTGAGCGCTGCGGACAGTTCGTCGGCGCAGGCCGGGACGGGATCGTACTGAAGACCGAGCGGGACGGCGGCCGCGACCGGCTCCTGCTGCCCACGCGCACGGTGCTGGCGGTGACCCCGGTCGGCACGTGCGGTGCGGCACGGTGACAGGGGGACGGACATGACCGCCACACGCATCGCCCTGCTGATCGGGGTGGGCAGCACACCCGACGCCGGTCACAGGTTCGTCCCGCTGGACGATCCCGTCCGCGCGGACCAGCGGCTGCTGGCCGCTTCCCTCACGGCCTCCGGGTACACGGTCGAGACACTGTACGACGCGACCCGCGCGGAGATCGTCACCCGGATCGACGAGGTCTCCCGCGGCGTCCCGGCCGACGGGACGCTGCTCCTGCACTTCTCCGGGCACGGGCTGCGCATCGGCGCCGCCGACTACCTCGTGCCGGCCGACGCCCGCGCCCCGCACGACGGCGACGGCTGGCGGCCGTCGTACCTCCAGTCCCTGCTGCCCGCCGACATCAGCCCGTACCTGGCCGACTGCCCGGCGCGGACGGTGCTGTGGCTGATCGACGCCTGCCGCGACCAGCCGGCCGACGCCACGGCCGTCTTCGGCAGCAGCATCCTGCGGGGACAGCCGGAGGGGCGGTTCGCCGTGCTGACCGCCGGCCGGGCGGGCCAGCGCGCCGGATACACCGCGGAGGGCAGCTTCTTCACCACGGCACTGGCCGAGGCCTTCGGCCCGATGACCGTGGCACGGACCGTGCACGAGGTCTACGACACGGCGCGGCGGCACGCCATGCGCTCGGCCCGCCGGCTGCTGGGCGAACAGCAGGAGCCGCAGGTCTACTACTGCGGTGAACTGGGCGACGAGGCGCGGGCCACGGTCGTCTGCGAGGGGCGCCGGCTGCTGGAGGCATGGCGGGAGGCGGTGGCGGACACCGCCCTGTGGGACCGGGTGCCCCCGGCGGAGGCGGGCTGCGTACCCCGGCTGAAGGAGGCACTGACGCGGCTCGTCGAGGGCTGCGCGGTCACGGTCCACCGGGTGCAGGAGCGCATGGCGGACCCCTGGGCCGACGACGACTTTCCCGTAAGGCTGCTGCGCGACCGGCTGCCGGACCTGCTGCCGAAGACGGTGCCCCTGTCCGCGCTGGAGGCCGCCGCACTGGTCGCGGCGCCCTTCCTGCATGAGGCCGCCTGGGCCGGGCGGTTCGGTCACGCCGCCGAGATCTCTGCGTACTCGGTGGGCCGGCAGGAGGACGCCGACGCCTGGCGACGGCACTACGAGCAGGTGGCCGCGCACCATCCGCACCTTGCGCGGAAGGTGACCCGGTGCATGGAGGACGACCGTCTCGACGACGCGCACGGCGTGGCGCTGTGGCTGGTGCACCGCTGGATCGCCGAGCTGTTCGAGACGGCCGAGGAACCGGTGCCCCCGGCCGGGTCGCGTGGGCTCGCCGCCGCGTTCCTCGGCCGCGACGAGAGCGAGGACCGTACGGCCGAGCTGGCCCGCGCCCTGTGCGCCGTCGCGGCCGGCGTGTGCCTGGGCGGGCCCGCGGCCGACGGCCAGGACCTGGAGTTCCCCGTGCCCGGGGGCGGACGGCAGCCGCTGCGGTCGGCCGAGCTGGCCGCCCTGCTGCACCTGGCTTCGTGCTTGGCCCTGGACGCGCGCCGGCTGCCCGAGGTCTTCGCCGAGCATCTCGCGGTCTTCGATCCCGTCCTCCCGCAGGAGGCCGTGCACGCGGCGCGCGCGGTGCACTGGCACGCCGCCGACGGGGAGCTGCACCTGGACGCGGCCTGCCGGCACCCCGCGCTGCACGCGGCCCTCGCCCAAGTGGCCGAGCACGCCGACGAACTCGCCCGCGATCTGCGGGAGTCGGCGCGCCGCCTGCCGCCGCCCCGGTCCGTTCTGCTGTCCGGTGTGCCGTCACGTGTCACGGACCGGGGTCTGCGCCCCGTGGAAGAGCGTGGCCGCAGGGCGTACGACGTCCCTCTGCTGCGCTTCCAGCTCGCCCAGACGGAGGTGCGCGAGCTGCTCATGGGTGAGCGGCTCTACGACGGCGAGCCGGGCCTGGCACTGCGCGAGCTGTACCAGAACGCCATGGACGCCTGCCGTTACCGCGCGATGCGCCGCAGCTATCTGGAGGCCCGGGGCGGCCGGCCAGGCCCCTGGACGGGACGGATCACGATCATCGAGGGCGAGGACGAGCGCGGCCGGTACGTGGAATGCCGGGACAACGGCGTGGGCATGGGCCTGGAGCAGCTCCGGAACACGTTCACCATGGCCGGCCGCCGTTTCGAACAGTCCCGTGCGTTCCGGAAGGAGCAGGCGGACTGGCACCGGCAGGACCCGTCGCTGCGGCTGTACCCCAACAGCCGTTTCGGCATCGGCGTGTTCAGCTACTTCATGCTCGCCGAGGAGATGACGGTCGTCACCCGGCCGGTGGGCGTCGACGGGATTCCGGGGCCGAAGGCGTTGCGGGTGGAGATTCCCGGCAGCGCGAACCTCTTCCGGATCCAGGTGCACGAGGACGCGGGCGACAGCCTCCTGGAGGGTGGCACGCGCATCCGGTTGTACCTGCGGGACTCGGTCCTGCGGGCCGGGCTGTCGGCGCCGGCGACGCTGCGGCGGCTGGTTCTGGTGAGCGAGTTCGAGCTGGAGGTGCGGGACGGTTCCGGGCGGGGGCACCACTGGGAACCGGGCCTGCTGCAGTACACCTCCGAGGACGGCGGGAACGCCTTCACGGAGGGCGTGCCGGGGGTGCTGTGGTGGGTCGACGGCCAGGGCGCCGTCCTGTGCGACGGCATCGCGACCGACCGGCAGCCCTTCGGCTACGTCCTCAATCTGACCGGTCCCCGTGCGGGCGAGCTGAGCCTGAACCGCAAACAGCTCAAGGTGTACGACCGGGCCTGGGAGCGGGACCAGTGGGCCCGCGGCGCGGCGGTGCTCGCCGCGTGGCCGGGGCTGAGCATGCCGTGGCTGTGGGAACTGGAGCGGGAGAGCCTCGCCACCGCCCGGGTCCTTTGGGAACAGTGGCGTGGCAAGGGGATCACCGTACGGCGGGCGCCGGGGGATCCGGCCGTGGAGCTGGATGCCGTCGGCTGGTTCTATATGGACCAGAACGACTGGTTCCTGCCCGACCCCGTGCCCGAGGGGCGACGCGAGTTCACCACCCCGTGGCGGAACGCGGCCCTGCGGGGTGATCCGCCGCCCCCGTCCGAGGATCCTCCGCCCGCTTCTCTGGCCGGCTACCCGGTCCCCGCCCCGGGATGGTCGGATGTCGTGGCGGGGCGCCCCAAGCGCTGGGGCAGCTCCAGCTGGACCTACCAGGATCGGCCCGACGACTGGCGGTGCACCGTGGCGTTGGCCCACGGCCTGGACACGACCGTCGCCGACATCCTGCGCACACAGCGTGCCCTGCGTCTCGCCCACCCCTGTCTGAGTCCCCCGCCCACCCGGGAGGGGGATCTGGACTGGGCTCCGGAGCGGCTCGACGTGGAGATCATGGAGGCGCTGCTGAGCCGGCCGGCGACGAGCAGGGGGCAGCGGCGATTCGGGGGCCGCAACGATTACGTCCATTCCGTGGACGACCTCGGCGGCATCGTGCGCACGACCGACAGCGAGTGGACTCTGGGGCAGCTCGTCGAGGCGTGCGCCAAGTACCGGCCCTTCCTCGCCGCTCCGGTGCCGTCCGTGCCTCCGCACCATCGGGATCACGTATGCGACGCGGATGATCTGACGCTTCTGTACGTCGGGGCCGAGCAGTCGCGATGGCGCCCGACCCGGCAGCCGTGGGACGTCCTCGAAGCCGCGGAGCGCCTGGGGATCGTCCCGGCGGAGGCCGTCGACCGGCTCGCGCGGTTCGCGTGGCTGGGGTGGACGGCGCCGGACGCCGACCTGGTCGGCCGGTGGGCCACCGCGCCCCAGGAGGTGCTCGACGTGCTGAGTGAGTTCTGTCTGCCGGACGCCACCGGGGCGCTCACGGTGCCCTGGGCGGCGACGCTCGCCCTGGCGGCGCTGCGGGCCATTCCCCTGACCGACGCCGAACGGGAACTGGCGCGCTGGTCCGACTCCCTCGGCCTGACGTACCGGCGCCGCTACGAGGGGGCGTCGAACGGTCGTCTCGTGCCGGGCCTTGCGACGGCCGCCCTCGTCCGCTCGGCGCACGTGGCCGGGCTTGCCCTCGAACGGGGGCTGGGCCTGCGCGACCTGGCCCATGCCCGCCCCCGCGGCGGCCTTGACCACATGTCCTACGAGCAGCTGTCCGACGTCGCGGAGGAACTGCGCGAAGCGGGGGTCGACATCCCCGCCGTGGCGGGCGAGTTGCTGCGCGCGTGGGACGTCATGCCCACTCCCGGTCGTGCGGCCTTCTCCGCCGCCGAACCGTACTGGCCGGAGACCGACTACCCGGTCCTGCCCACGTCGGACATGCTGTTCATGTCGACCGTGCACCTGAAGACCCCCCTGGCCGCCGGGTGGGAGATCGCCCGGCGGGAGGCCAGGCGGTTCGGCCTGACCGTCCCGCGCCTTCCGGCCGGGCTGCGCGATGTACGCCCGACCCGGGAGGCGGGCACGGCCCTGCTGGACTGGGGAGTCGACGACGGGGGCGACTGGTTCGAGTCCCCCCGCTGGACACCCCTCACCGGCGAGGCCCTCGCGGTGTACGCGCGTTCCCAGCGTTCGGGCCCCCGTGCCGCTTACGAGAGCCTCGCCCGGTTCAGGGAGCTCGGCGCCCTCGTCCCCGAACTGTCACCGCGGGACGTGGCGGACCTGCCTGCCGGTGTCCCGGGGCCCGCGGACGTCCTCGCCCTCGGCGCCGAGCACCGCGTGTCCGGCCCCGGCGAACCGCTGTGCCCCCTGGACCTGGTCGGTCTGGCCGGCCGGCTGGGCGAGCCGGCCGACCGGACCTGGCGGCGCATCGCCCCCTACCTCCCCTTCGAGCCGCCGCCGGACCTCCCGTCGGGCGCCGTGCCCGCCGTCCTTCCGCTCTGGCAGGACCTCATCCTGCTGTCCCGGGAAGCGGACGGTGCTCTGCCGGCGCTCCAAGGCCGGGTGGAGGCGGGGCACATACGGTTCGCCGCGCACGCGGTCGGTGAGAGCGAGGACTGGGTACGGCAGCGGCTGGCGCTGTACGCCGGCCTCTTCCGGCTGGAGCTGTGACCGGCGTCACCGGCAGTCACCCCCGGTCGGTGGCCGTCTCCGTGGGGTGGTGAACGCTCCCGTGGTGGCGCACGTATCTGTGGGCCAAGGGTCAAGTCCCCCCGGAGGAACCGTGACCACCACGCTCGCAGGCGGACGTGCCGCCCGCCGCCAGACGATGCGCCGCATCCGCCCGCGCCGCTCCCCGGCCGTCCCGCTGCTGCTCGCCGTCTGGGCGGGCGCGGTGGCCGTCCTGTGGCTGTGGTGGCACAACACCCCCTCCATCGCCGACGACACCGGCCGGATCCTCAACGCGGGCCGGATCACCGGCCTGCTGGCGGGCTATCTGATGGCCCTGGTCGTGCTCCAGATGGCGCGCGTCCCGGCGCTGGAGCGGCGGGTCGGCTCCGACCGGGTGGCCCGCTGGCACGCGATGAGCGGCCGGTACACGCTGTCCCTGATCGTGGCGCACGTCTTCCTCACCATGTGGGGGTACGCGCGCCAGGCCGGCAAGTCGCTCGGCGACATCGTCCAGCAGACGATCGACTCCGTCGAGCAGCTGCCGGACATGGGGAAGGCGGCGATCGGCACCGGCCTGTTCGTGGTCATCGGCCTGTCGTCGATCGGCGGGATCCGCCGCCGGCTGCCGTACGACGCCTGGTACCACGTGCACCTGCTGACGTACGCGGCGGTGTTCCTGACGTTCTGGCACCAGATCACCACCGGCAACGACTTCGCGGTCGAGCCGGCCGCCAAGACCTTCTGGTACGGGCTGTACGGCGCGGTGACCGCGCTGGTGGTCTGGTACCGCGTCCTGACCCCGATCCGGCTGAACGTCCGGCACCGCATGCGCGTGGAGGCGGTCGTGGAGGAGACGCCCGGCATCGTGTCGGTGCTGATCGGCGGGCGCAAGCTGCACCGGATGGGCGCGGAGGCGGGGCAGTTCTTCCGCTGGCGCTTCCTCGCCCCGGGGATGCGCTTCAGCTCCCACCCGTACTCCCTCTCGGCCGCCCCGCGCCCCGGCATGCTGCGGATCACGGTGAAGGCGATCGGTGACCACAGCACCCGGCTGCGGGAGCTGACCCCCGGCACCCGGGTGTGGGCGGAGGGCCCGTACGGCGCGCTCACCGCGCAGCGCCGCAGCCGCGGCAAGGTGCTGCTGGTCGCGGGCGGGGTGGGGATCACGCCGATGCGCGCCCTGTTCGAGACGCTGCCCGGGGCGGCCGGTGACATCACCCTCCTCTACCGGGCCAACACCACCCAGGACCTGGCGCTGTGGGACGAGCTGTCGGCGATCGCCGAGGAGCGGGGCGCCCGGCTGATGTACGCCGTGAACAGCCCCGAGGGCGAACGCCCCGACATCTCCGCGGAGAACCTCCAGCGGAAGGTCCCGGACATCGACCGGCACGACGTCTTCATGTGCGGTCCGCCCGGGTTCGCGCAGTCGGTGTACGAGGCACTGCGCGGCGCGGGGGTTCCCGCCCGCCGTATCCACCACGAGTCGTTCGAGATGTGAGCGGAGCTGCGAGAAGCGATGAGGAAGAGCCATCCCGTCCGACGGGTCGTGCTGGCCACCGCCGCGACCGTGTCCGGTGTCGTGCTGCTGCTGTCGCTGAAGCCGGCGTCGGACCCGGCCGCGGCGTCGGCGGCCGGCGCGGCCCCGCCGGTGTCGGCGGCGGGACAGGAGTCGCCGCAGGGCGGTGCCCGGGCCGGCTCCGGCACGGTGACCGGTGACGCGGAGCAGACGCAGTACGGGGCCGTGCAGGTACGGCTGACCGTGAGCGCCGGGAAGATCACCAAGGCGGAGGCGGTCCAGGCACCCAAGGGCGGCCTCAGCGACCAGAAGACCCAGCTCGCCGTACCCCGGCTCAACCAGGCGGCGGTGGCGGCCCAGAGCGCGCGGATCGACACGGTGTCCGGGGCGACGTACACCAGCGACGGCTACAAGAAGTCGCTGCAGTCCGCGCTGGACAAGATGAAGCCCGCGGCCTCGGGCTCCGCCGGCTCCGCTTCGGGTTCGTCCGGCTCCGCCTCGGGTCCGGCCGGCTCGGCGCAGGCGCGCACGGTCACCGGGCAGGCGGCGCAGACCCAGTACGGGCCGGTCCAGGTGCGGATCACCGTCAGCGCCGGGAAGATCACCAAGGCGGAGGCGGTCCAGGCACCCAAGGGCGGCCTCAGCGACCAGAAGACGCAGCTCGCGATCCCCAAGCTCAACCAGGCGGCGGTGGCGGCGGGCAGCGCGGACATCGACGCCGTCTCCGGAGCCACCTACACCAGCACCGGCTACCGGCAGTCGCTTCAGTCGGCCCTGGACCAGGCCGGTGGCTGACGCGGTGACCGAGCCGGAGCAGGCGGCCGCCACCGTGCGTCACGCGGAGGAGGTCATGGGGACGGTCTTCTCCTTCGACGTCCGCGGCGGAGAACCGGCCGCGGTGCGGGCTGCGCTCGCCGAGGCCGTCGCCGGGCTGCACCGGGCGGACGCGGTCTTCAGCACGTACCGCGAGGACAGCGAGGTGGCGCGGCTGGCGCGGGGTGAGCTGAGCGTCGACCGGTGCGCTCCCGAGGTGGCCGAGGTGCTGGAGCTGGCGGCCGAGGCGGAGCGGGTGAGCGAGGGGTGGTTCAGCACGCGGTACCAGGGCTCGCTGGACCCCACCGGCATCGTCAAGGGCTGGGCGGCCGAGCGTGCGGCACGGGCGGTCCGGGGGGTCGAGGGGGTGCACGGCGTCAGCGTCAACGGAGGCGGCGACGTACAGCTGCTGGGCGCGCCGGAGCCGCATCGGGCCTGGCGGGTGGGGGTGGCCGACCCGCTGCGGCCCGGCGGTCTGGCCGCGGTGATCTCGGCGGCGGGCACGCAGGAGCTGGCGGTGGCCACGTCCGGTACGGCGGAGCGGGGCGCGCACATCGTGGATCCGCGCACCGGCCGGCCCGCGGTGACGGACCTGGTGGCCGTGACGGTGGTGGGCCCCCGGCTCACCTGGGCGGACTGCTGGGCCACGGCGGCCTTCGCGATGGGCTCGCGGGAGGGCCTCGCCTGGCTGGAGGCCCTCCCCGACGTGGAGGGCCTGCTCATCACCGCCGGCGACGAGGTGCGGTGCACCGGGGGGCTGGCGGCACGACTGGGCTGAACGGCGCGGCCGGGTTGAACAGCAGACCCGGGTTGAACAGCAGGCCCAGGCTGAGCAGCAGGCCCAGGCTGAACAGCAGGCCCAGAAGCTCTGAACAGCCGGCCCGGGTTGAACAGCAGACCCGAGCTGAACAGCAGACCCGGGTTGAACAACAGACCCGAACTGAACAGCAGCCCCAGGCTGAACGGCGCGGCTGAGCGGAGGCAACGGTTCACTCCTCCGGCGTCAGCACCTGTGCCTGCTTCAGACGGGCGGTGGCAAGGACGGTGCCGTCGGAGGACGTCAGGCGGGCGCCGGAGAACCGGGTGAGGTCGGCGTCGACCCCCGCGCCCCAGCGCCCGTGTCCGTCGCGCACGGGGAAGTCGCCCACGCGGACGGTCGTGCCGTCGCCGCGCTCCAGGAGACAGGTGACCGTGCCGGTGTACGGGATGGCGGTGCCGGGGCCGGTGAGGGCGACGGAGACGAACATCCAGGCGGGGCTGCCGGGGTGGGCGTAGACCTCGCCGACGGCGCCGCCGCCCCCGGCCGGGACCATGTCGCCGACGAGCACGGGCTCGGTCTCGACGGCGGGCGGCGGGGCGGCGGTGACCTCCTCGACGGCGGTGCCGATCGCCCAGCCGGCGAATCCGACGGCGACGACGGCCGCGGTGGCGACCGCCGCGAGCCGCAGCCGGGCTCGCCGTGCGCGGTCGCGCAGGCCCTGATGCGCGCGGCCCGGGGCGCGGTCGCGGTCGCGCGGGTCCCGGTGCGCGCGGCCCGGGGCGCGGGAACGGCCGCGGCCCGTGGCCGGCGCCGCCTGCCGGGCCAGGCTGCGCGCCACCCGGTTCTCGAAGCCGGGCGGTGGCTCGCCGTCGGGCAGCAGGCCGATCAGCCGGTCGCCGACCAGGGTCAGTTGGCGGACGTGCTCCCGGCAGTCCGCGCACCGGTCCAGATGGGCGACCGCCTCGGCCCGCTCCCGGCCGGGCAGCACGCCCAGCGCCAGCTCGGCGCCGATCTCCCGCAGCTTGTCGCAGGTGGGGTCACTGGACATGGTCGCCTCGCTTCGGAGACGCGACGACGGCGCGCATCTTCGCCATGGCCGCTCTGATCCGCGTCTTGGCGGTGCCCACCGGGATCCGCTCCGCGTCGGCGACCTGCCGGGCCGTCATGCCGTAGACGCCCGCCATCATCAGGGCACGGGCCTGCTCGCGCGGCAGGCGGGCCAGGGCGGCCCGGAGCTGGGCGGAGGCCTCGTCGGCCAGCGCCCACCGCTCGGGGGTCTCGGTGACGACGCCGAGAAGTTCCTCCAGGTCCTCGGGTGCCATCGGCTCCGTCCGCCGCGCGCGGACGGCGTCGACGGCCAGGTTGTGCGCGATGGTGGTCAGCCAGGTCATCACCGAGCCGCGGCGCGGGTCGTAGATCTGGGCATGCCGCCACGCCCGCTCGAACGTCTGCTGGGCGACGTCCTCAGCGAGCTGCGGGTCCCGGGTTACGGCCATGGCGACCCCGATGACGCGGTGCTGGAACCTCCGGACGAAGATCACGGCGAGCTCCGGATCGCCGGTGGCCAGCCCGGAGAGCAGAGCCTCGTCCGGGAGACGGCCGACGGGGAACCGGGAACCCGACACACCTCTGTATACGTCCGACGGCCGCCAGGGGATCGCCCGCCCGCCCGACCGCTCGCCGCGGAAGATCACAGGGACATTCTCCGTCGGCGGGCCGGGGCCCGCACGCGGGTCAGTGCCCGTTCTGCGCCAGCCGCAGCAGGTGGTCGGCCAGCGCCTGGCCGCCGCTCGGATCGCGGCTGATCAGGAGCAGCGTGTCGTCGCCGGCGATCGTGCCCAGGATGTCGTGCAGCTCCGCCTGGTCGATGGCGGAGGCCAGGAACTGCGCCGCCCCGGGCGGGGTCCGCAGGACCACCAGGTTCGCCGAGGCCTCCGCGGAGATCAGCAGCTCCTGCGACAGGCGCCGCATCCGCTCCTCCTTCGCCGACTCCCCCAGCGGGGCCCGCGGGGTACGGAATCCGCCCTCGCTCGGCACCGCGTAGATCAGGTCGCCGTCGTTGTTGCGGATCTTCACCGCGTTCAGCTCGTCGAGATCCCGGCTGAGCGTCGCCTGAGTGACGTTCAGCCCGTCGTCGGCGAGCAGCTTCGCCAGCTGGCTCTGCGACCGCACCGGCTGCCGGTTGAGGATGTCCACGATCCGGCGGTGCCGTGCGGTGCGGGTCTGCGGTACGGCGGGCCCGGCCCCCATGCCCTGCTCGTGGTCCTGCGGCTCGCTCATCGTCGTCTCATTCTCCGGATCGTCCGTCCCCGTTCGCTGCTGCGTCGAGGATGCCGGGCAGCGCCCCGAGCAGCGCGTCCGCCTCGTCGTCGCGGAGATTCAGCGGCGGCATGAGCCGTACGACGTCCGGGGCGGGCGCGTTCACCAGGAACCCGGCCTCCTGGGCCGCCTGCTGCACCTGCGGCGCGACCGGCCCGGTGAGCACGATACCCAGGAGCAGGCCCGCGCCCCGGACATAATCGATCAACGGATGGTTCAGGGCCTCGATTCCGTCCCGCAGCCTTTCGCTCTGCCGCTTGACGTTGCCCAGCAGGCCCTCGCCCTCGATGGTCTCGAGCACGGCGAGCCCGGCGGCGCAGGCGACCGGGTTGCCGCCGAAGGTGGTCCCGTGGTGGCCGGGCGCGAGCAGTTCGGCGGCCCGGCCGAAGGCCACGGTCGCGCCGAGCGGCAGTCCGCCGCCCAGCTGCTTGGCGAGGGTGACGACGTCGGGCAGTACGCCTTCGTGGGCCTGGTACTCGAACCAGGTCCCGGTCCGGCCGATGCCGGTCTGCACCTCGTCCAGGACCAGCAGCGCGCCGGTGGCGGCGGTGATCGCGCGGGCCGCCTTGAGATAGCCGGCCGGGGGCACGACCACGCCGTTCTCGCCCTGGATCGGCTCGATGACCACCAGGGCCGTCTCCTCGGTGACGGCGGCGGCCAGTGCCTGCGCGTCGCCGTAGGGGACGTGGGTGACCTCGCCGGGCAGCGGCCGGAAGGGGTCCTGCTTGGCGGGCTGGCCGGTGAGCGCGAGGGCGCCCATCGTACGGCCGTGGAAACCGCCGTCGGTGGCGACCATGTGGGTGCGCCCGGTGAGCCGGCCGATCTTGAAGGCGGCCTCGTTCGCCTCGGCTCCGGAGTTGCAGAAGAAGACCCGGCCGTCCCGGCCGAAGAGCGTCAGGAGCCGTTCGGCGAGGGCGACGGTGGGCTCGGCCATGAAGAGGTTGGAGATGTGGCCGAGGGAGGCGATCTGCGTGCTGACGGCCGCCACGACGGCGGGGTGGGCGTGGCCGAGCGCGTTGGTGGCGATGCCGCCGACGAAGTCCAGGTACTCCCTGCCCTCGGCGTCCCACAGCCTGGTGCCCTCGCCCCGGACGAGGGGCAGGCGCGGGGTGCCGTAGTTGTTCATCAGGGCGCCCTGCCACCGCTGGGTCAGCTCCTGGTTGCCGGTCACTGTGCGTCCCCCTCGTGTTCGTCGGGCACGACCATCGTGCCGATGCCTTCGTCGGTGAAGATCTCCAGCAGGATCGAGTGCTGGACCCGGCCGTCGATGACGCGGGCGGTCGTCACGCCGCCTCGCACGGCGTGCAGGCAGCCCTCCATCTTGGGCACCATGCCGGCGCTCAGCTCCGGCAGCAGCCTCTCCAGCTGGGACGCGGTGAGACGGCTGATCACCTCGTCGGAGTTCGGCCAGTCCTCGTAGAGGCCCTCGACGTCGGTGAGGACCATGAGGGTTTCGGCGCCCAGTGCCGCAGCGAGTGCCGCAGCCGCCGTATCAGCATTGACGTTGTAGACATGGTGGTCGTCCTGGGAGCGGGCGATCGAGGAGACGACCGGGATCCGGCCGTCGGCGAGCAGCGCCTCGATCGCGCCGGTGTCGATGTCGGTGATCTCGCCGACCCGCCCGATGTCGACCCGCTCGCCGTCGATCTCGGGCTGGTGCTTGGTGGCGGTGATGGTGTGCGCGTCCTCGCCGGTGAGGCCGACGGCGAGCGGGCCGTGCTGGTTGAGCAGGCCGACCAGCTCGCGCTGCACCTGTCCGGCGAGGACCATCCGGACGACGTCCATGGCGTCCTCGGTGGTGACGCGCAGGCCGGCCTTGAACTCGCTGACGATGCCGTGCTTGTCGAGGGCGGCGCTGATCTGCGGGCCGCCGCCGTGCACGACGACCGGCCTGAGGCCGGCGTGCCGCAGGAAGACGACGTCCTGGGCGAAGGCCGCCTTGAGGTCCTCGTTCACCATGGCGTTGCCGCCGAACTTGATGACGACGGTCTTGCCGTGGTGCCGGGTCAGCCAGGGCAGCGCCTCGATGAGGATCTGGGCCTTGGGCAGTGCCGTGTGTTTCCGCGTCGTTCCGCTTTTGCTGGAGTCGCTCATGAGGAGTAGGCGCTGTTCTCGTGGACGTAGTCGGCGGTCAGGTCGTTGGTCCAGATGGTCGCGGTCTCGGTGCCGGCGGCGAGGTCGGCGACGATGTGGACCTCGCGGTAGCGCATGTCGACCAGCTCGCGGTCCTCGCCGACACCGCCGTTCTTGCAGACCCAGACGCCGTTGATGGCGACGTTGAGCTGGTCGGGCTCGAAGGCGGCCCGCGTGGTGCCGATCGCGGACAGGACGCGGCCCCAGTTGGGGTCCTCGCCGTGGATCGCGCACTTGAGGAGGTTGTTGCGGGCGATGGAGCGGCCCACCTCGACGGCGTCCTCCTCGGTCGCGGCGTTGACCACCTCGACCTTGATGTCCTTGCTGGCGCCCTCGGCGTCCCGGATGAGCTGCTGGCCGAGGTCGTCGCAGACGGCCCGCACGGCCTCGGCGAACTCCGCGTACTCGGGGGTGATGCCCGAGGAGCCGGAGGAGAGCAGCAGCACGGTGTCGTTGGTGGACATGCAGCCGTCGGAGTCGACCCGGTCGAAGGTGACCTTGGTGGCGGCGCGCAGGGCCCGGTCCAGCACCGCGCCGTCCAGGTCCGCGTCGGTGGTGAGGACGACCAGCATGGTGGCGAGGCCCGGCGCGAGCATGCCGGCGCCCTTGGCCATGCCGCCGACGGTCCAGCCTCCCCTGGCCGCCACGGACGTCTTGTGGACGGTGTCGGTGGTCTTGATGGCGATGGCGGCCTTCTCACCGCCGTGCTCGGAGAGCTGGGCGGCGGCCGTCTCGATGCCCGGGAGCAGCTTGTCCATGGGCAGCAGGACGCCGATGAGCCCGGTGGAGCAGACGGCGACCTCGATGGCGCCGCGGCCGAGCACCTCGGCGGCCTTCTCGGCGGTGGCGTGGGTGTCCTGGAAGCCCTTGGGGCCGGTGCAGGCGTTGGCGCCGCCGGAGTTGAGGACGACGGCCGAGACCTGTCCGCCCTTGAGGACCTGCTCGGACCAGAGCACCGGCGCGGCCTTCACCCGGTTGGAGGTGAAGACGCCCGCGGCGGCACGGCGGGGCCCGTCGTTGACCACGAGGGCCAGGTCGGGGTTGCCGTTCTCCTTGATCCCGGCGGCGATGCCCGCCGCCGTGAATCCCTTGGCTGCCGTGACGCTCACGGTGCGACTCCGATCGTGGAGAGCCCGGTGGTCTCGGGGAGACCCAGGGCGAGGTTCATGCTCTGGACGGCGCCGCCCGCGGTGCCCTTGGTCAGGTTGTCGATGGCGCTGATCGCGATGATGCGGCCCACGGCGGCGTCGTACGCGACCTGTACCTGAACGGCGTTGGAACCCTGGACGGACGCTGTGGCGGGCCATTGGCCCTCGGGGAGCAGGTGGACGAAGGGCTCGTCGGCGTAGGCCTTCTGGTAGGCGGCGCGGACGCTGTCCGCGGTCACCCCGGCGACGGCGGACGCGCTGCACGTGGCCAGGATCCCACGCGGCATCGGCGCGAGCGTGGGGGTGAAGGACACCGCGACCCGCTCCCCTGCCGCCCCGCTGAGGTTCTGGATCATCTCGGGGGTGTGCCGGTGGCCGCCGCCGACGCCGTACGGCGACATGGAGCCCATGACCTCGCTGCCGAGCAGATGCGGCTTGGGGGCCTTGCCCGCCCCGGAGGTGCCGGACGCGGCGACGATCACCGCCTCGGGCTCGGCCAGGCCGGCCGCGTACGCCGGGAACAGGGCGAGGGAGACGGCGGTGGGGTAGCAACCGGGCACCGCGATGCGCTTGGACCCCTCCAGCGCGGAGCGGGCGCCCGGAAGTTCGGGGAGGCCGTAGGGCCAGGTGCCGGCGTGCGGGGAGCCGTAGAACGTCTCCCAGTCGGCCGGGTCCTTCAGCCGGAAGTCGGCGCCCATGTCGATCACGAGCACGTCGGGGCCGAGTCGCTCGGCGACGGCGGCGGACTGGCCGTGCGGCAGCGCGAGGAAGACCACGTCGTGCCCGGCGAGGGCCTCGGGCGTGGTCTCGGCCAGCACACGGTCGGCCAGCGGCAGCAGATGCGGCTGGAGCGCGCCGAGCCGCTGTCCGGCGTTGGTGTTCGCGGTCAGGGCACCGATCTCGATCCCGGGGTGCGCGAGGAGCAGGCGCAGGAGCTCTCCGCCCGCGTATCCGCTCGCTCCGGCCACCGCCGCACGTACTGCCATGTCCACCCTCCTCTGGATGGCATGACTATACGTATCGCTGCACGTTTATGCAATCGTCTTCCTCTCGGCGCCGGGGAGCATCACCCAGCGGGACACGACGTAGGTGACCGGGATGGCCGCGGCGGAGGCGACCAGCGGCGCGAAGCGGTCGCCGGCGCGCAGGACGTCGACGATCAGGTACACCCCCGCCGTCGTGATCCCGAAGTTGCTGACATTGGTCAGCGGGAACAGCAGGAATTTACGCAGTGTGGGTCGCGTCCGGTAGGTGAAGCGCGCATTCAGGAAAAAGGAGCCGATCATCGCGAGCACAAAAGCCACGACGTGCGCCACCAGATAAGGAAAAGCAGTCAAAAAAAGCAGGTAAAGACAGTAGTAGGTGGCGGTGTTCACGACACCGACCGCCGCGAAGGTGAGAATCTGCCGCATCAGGGGATGAGATCCTTCGTCCGTTCCACGTTGCTCGCCTTCACCAGGAAGTGCGGACGCCGCTTCACCTCGTAGTAGATGCGGCCGGTGTACTCCCCGATGACTCCCAGCATGACCATCTGGACGCCCGCGAGGGCGGTGACGGCAGTGATGATCGTGACATAACCGGGCGTCTGGACGCCGTTGACGAGCGCGGCGCCCACGATCCAGGCGGTGTAGAGGCCCGCGCACAGCAGCAGGCACACGCCGAGCCAGAGCGCGGCGCGCAGCGGGCGGTTGTTGAAGGAGAGCAGGCCGTCGAGGCCGTAGTTGAGCAGGCCGCGCAGATTCCAGGAACTGCGGCCGGCCTCGCGGACGGCGTTCCGGTACTCGAAGGTGGTGCTCGGGAAGCCCACCCAGGCGAACAGGCCCTTGGAGAAGCGGTTGTACTCGGTCAGGCCCAGCACCGCGTCCACCACACGGCGCGACAGCAGCCGGAAGTCTCCCACCCCGTCGACGAGTTCGATGTCGACCAGGCGGTTGACCAGCCGGTAGTACAGGCGGGCGGTGAGGGTCCGGGTGAGCCGGTCACCGGTGCGGGTGCGCTTGGCGATGACCTGGTCGTACCCCTGTTCGCGCAGCTCGACCATGCGCTTGATCAACTGTGGCGGGTGCTGGAGGTCGGCGTCCATGACGATCACCGAGTCCCCCGAGGCGTGCCGCAGACCGGCCAGCAGGGCGGCCTCCTTGCCGAAGTTGCGGCTCAAGGAGACGTAGCGCACCCGGGGGTCGTGGTCCGCCAGCTGTTTCAGGACGGCGAGCGTGCGGTCCCGGCTGCCGTCGTCCACGTACACGAATTCCATGTCGTGGCCGAGGGGCAGCAGTTCGTCGGCGACCTTCTGGACCTCCTCGTGGAAGCGGGCGACGACGTCTTCCTCGTCGTAGCAGGGCGAGACGACGGATATCAGCATGGCGGGCCCCCCTGGGCGCGGTCAGAGAGCGGCGGTCACGCGCTCGCGCGGTGATGTGGTCGTGGGCGGTGCCGGGGCGCGCCGGCGGCGGACGGCGCCGAGGACGGCCGACAGGACGAGGGCCAGCAGCGAGCCGGCCCCGACCGCCGCGCCCAGCCGCAGGCCGGGTGGATGGAACGTGCAGGTCACACTGGTCGAGCCGGCGTCGAGGGGGACGGCGATCAGGCCGTGGTACTCCCCCGCCGGCCGGGCCGGTCCGTCGCCCGCCGCGCACCGCCAGCCGGCGATCCTGGGCGCGGCGAGGACCGCGATCCCCTTGCTGCCGGCGGGCAGCAGGGCGTGGACGGTGCCGTCGGAGACGGTGACGTGCGTGGCGCCGGTGGCCTTCAGGCGCGCGGCGGCCGTGTGCAGCCGGTGGGTGTCGAGGCAGCCGATCGCGTCGGGCGGGACGCTGCCGGGCCGGGCCGGGGTCAGCCGGATCCGCAGCCGCCCGGAGGCGGGGGCCGTGCCGAGCGGTGCCATGGCCGCTCGGTTGCGTGCGGCCCGGGAGTTGAAGTACGCGGTGGTCCCGCCGGCGAGCCGGGCGGTGCCGGAGTAGTGCGGGGCCCACAGGTTCACCTGGGTCCCCGCCGGGCAGCGGGCGGTGAGCGTCGGCCGGGTCAGGGCGTTGCCGGAGCCGACCCGGCGCGACGGCAGCGGGGCGCCGGAGTCGTCCCGCACGGCGACGCGGGCCACGGTGTAGACGCGGCTGCCGAGCAGCGTCTCCTGGTTGCGGTAGGGCGAGGCGCCGAAGGGGCGGGTGTCCGGGGCGGGCCGCACCGTCACCAGGGGCGGTACGTCGCGCCGGGTCACGCGCACGGGGTGCTCGGCCGGCGGGGCGTGCCTCTGGTGCGGGTCCGGCGGGGAGTGCACCCGGGCGCCGACGGAGAAGATCACGTCCGTGACGGCGTTGTCCAGGCTCTGGACGCTCCGCCCGCGCGAGGTCCAGCCGCCGCCGAGCGCGGTCAGGGTGCGGCTGAGGACGTCGGAGGTCAGCGAGCTGTAGTACTGGGCGCCCTCGCCGCCCACCAGCAGCGGGTCGTTGCCGGTGGTCTGCTCGCGGCCGGGGTCGGTGCGGTACCGGGGCCAGGCGTCGGCCTCTTCGGTCAGCGCCGACTGCCGTTCCTGCCGCTCGCCCCAGGGCGCGTAGTCGTCCATGTGGGCGAGGCGCAGCCGGACGGCCACGGCGGAGGTGGCGGCGCTCTCCCCGATCTGCGTGCCGAGCAGGAGGACGACGGCCAGCCCGGCGAGCCGGCGCCGGTGTCCGGCGCGGGCCGCCAGGGCGAGTCCGCCCAGCGCCCCGGCGACGGCGAGCAGCAGCACGGGCCAGGTGAAGGCCCGGACCGGCGCGCTGCGGCCGGCGAGGGCGGTGATCAGGGCGAGCAGCGCGGCCGCCGCGCCGAGGGTGCGCGGGTCGGGCGGGCCGTACGACAGCGCCTGCCAGGCGGCGATGACGAGCAGCCCGCACACCACGAAGGTCTGCCGGTAGGGGCTGCCCTGCGGGGTGGCGAAGGCGTGCCAGACCAGGTGCGTGGGTGCCCACTGGAGGGACAGCACCGCCAGGAGCACCAGGGCCGTCCAGCCCGCGCGCACCCGTCCGGGGACCGCGCGGTGGAAGGGCAGGGCGAGGGCCAGCAGCAGGGCGGTGGTGCCGACGTAGAGGGCGGGCGAGCCCCAGCCGTACGCCGTCGGCAGCAGCCGGGCCAGCACGTCCCCGGCCGGTACCGGGCGGAACGAAGTCACCCGGCCGGGGTAGGCGTGCCGGGTACCGAAGTAGACGACCGTGACCAGCGGGGCGGCGAGGCCCATGCCCAGGGCGACGGTGAGGACGGCGCGGCCGGCCGTCGCGAGGGCCTGCCGGGCCGGTGGCCGGGTGAGCACGAGCCGGAGCAGCAGCACCAGGGCGGCGCCGAGGGTGGCCATGTAGGCGGTGTAGAAGTTGGCGGTCCAGGCGAGGGCGACGATCAGGATCCCGGGCAGGCGCCGGCGTCCGGCGAGTGCCCACTCGCCGACCAGGCAGAGCAGGGGCAGGGCGATCAGCCCGTCCAGCCACATCGGGTTGTAGTCGGCGTCGGCGAGGGTCCAGCCGCACAGCGCGTAGGAGGAACCGAGCAGGCCTGCCGCCCACCAGCGGCCGGGACGCAGGGTGAGGAGCAGCCAGGCCATGGCCGCGGCGGCGGAGGCGGCCTTCAGGGTGGTGATCACGTACACCGCGAGGTCGATCTCGTCCCGGGGGAAGAGCGCGACCAGCAGGGCGAACGGGCTGCCCAGGTAGGTGCCGAGGTCCGGCAGGAAGCTGGAGCCGTAGCCGGACCGCCAGTTGACGTAGAGACCGCCCTCGGTCCTGCCGTGCAGCAGGTCCCACAGGTGGGCGTGGAAGGGCACGAACTGGTTGCCGAGGTCGTTGACGCTGCGGGTGCGGGGGCCGAAGGGGTGGCAGCGCGCGAGCGCGTCACCGGCGCAGAAGGCGACGGCCGTGACGGCCGCGGCGAGCAGGGCGGCGGCCTGCCCCGGCCGGGACGTCGCTTTCACACCCTGTTCCCGTCCGGGTGTGGCCGTGCGTCCCCGTGGGCAATGCCACGTGCGCCGGGTGAAGTGTCGCGGTGCATTTCGGCGGTCCTCACAGAATGTGTGCCCCATCTATTCGCCGACTTAGACGGGGAGCGTTTCCGGATGGTTGTGTGCGCATCGGAAAGTGACGCAACTTCCTCCGGGTACGGGAAACACCGCGTGAATTTCATGACCGGCCGGAAAACTCTGGATTTCCGGTCGGTGTTTTTAAGGTGAACCGGCCTTGCGGGCCGCGTAGGCCCGGGCCGCCCGGACCCGGTTGCCGCACTTGGTCGTGCACCAGCGGCGGGCGCCGTGGGAGCGCAGGAACCAGCGGGCGCAGCCCTGGGCGGCGCACTCGGTGAGCTGGTCCGCGTCGGCACCGGTGAGCAGGTCGGTGGCGTCCTCGGCGAGCAGCGAGAGCGCGGCGGCGGCCGGGTTTCCGGAGTCGGGGACGTCGGCTCGGCGGGGGCCCTCGGCGCCCCAGGCCAGCCGGGGCGTGGCGGGGGCGGCGGCGAGGGCGGTGTTCAGGGTGTCGAGGGCGTCGGCGGACGGCGGCAGCCCGTCGGCCCGGGCCGCGAAGAGCGCCCTCAGGGCCTCGCGAAGGGCCCGCAGCCGGCCGGACTGCCTGCCGTTCAAGGGGACCCCGTCGGACAGCAGGGCGTGCCGGACCAGCCACAGATGCGCGGCCTCGGTGTCGTCGAGGAGGTCGACCCGGCCGTGGCTGACGGTGAACCGCGTATTGACCAGCGCGAGCGAGGCGTACCGGTCCTCGCCGGGGACCGGGAGCTGGTGCAGGTAGACGGGCGTCTCGTGATCCACGGCCCCATCGTATCCGGCTCTCACGGCATTTCTTGCGCTTCTCCGTGAGGAGGGCTTAGCGTGCCTCACGGAGAACGAGCTGAAAAACCGTGAGAGGTGAGAGCCGTGGCCCTGGATGTGGACGCGCTGCGCAAGGACTTCCCGATCCTGGAGCGGACGGTGGACGGCGGCGCCCCGCTCGTCTACCTGGACTCCGGGGCCACCACCCAGAAGCCCCTGCAAGTCCTGGACGGGGAGCGGGACTTCTATCTGACGCGCAACGCGGCGGTGCACCGCGGGGCGCACCAGCTGGCGGGCGAGGCGACGGAGGCGTACGAGGACGCGCGGCACACGCTCGCCCGGTTCATCGGCGCCGCCGACGACGAGGTGGTCTTCACCAAGAACACCACCGAGGGCATCAACCTGGTCGCCCACGCGCTCGGCGACGCCGGCCGGCTCGGCCCCGGGGACCGGATCGTGGTGACGGAGATGGAGCACCACGCGAACCTGGTCCCCTGGCAGCAGCTGGCCGAGCGGACGGGCGCGACGCTGGACTGGTTCGGCCTCACCGACGAGGGCCGGCTGGACCTGTCCCGGGTGGACGAGCTGCTGGACGAGCGCACCAAGGTGCTCGCCCTCGCCCACCAGTCCAACGTCCTCGGCACGCTCAACCCGGTCCGCGAGCTCGCCGACCGGGCCCACGCGGCCGGCGCGCTGGTGGTCGTGGACGGCGCCCAGTCCGTCCCGCACCGCCCGGTCGACGTGCGGGGGCTGGGCGCGGACTTCCTCGCCTTCTCCGGGCACAAGATGCTCGGCCCGAACGGCATCGGCGTGCTGTGGGGCCGGGCGGAGCTGCTCGCCGCCCTGCCGCCGTTCCTCACCGGCGGCTCGATCGTCGAGATCGTGGAGATGGACCGCACCACCTTCCTGCCGCCGCCGCAGCGCTTCGAGGCGGGCGTGCCGATGACGGCGCAGGCGGTGGGGCTCGCGGCGGCGGTGGAATACCTGGAGCGGCTGGGCATGGCCGAGGTCGCGGCCTACGAGGACACCCTCACCGCCCGCGCCCTGGAGCTGCTCGCCGAGGTGCCCGGGGTCCGGGTGATCGGCCCCGCCGGCCTCACCGACCGCGGCTCGGCCGTCTCCTTCACGGTGGACGGCATCCACCCGCACGACGTCGGCCAGGTGCTGGACGAGCGGGGCGTGGCCGTCCGGGTCGGCCATCACTGCGCCCGGCCGGTCGCGAAGCGGTTCGGGGTCCCGGCGACCACCAGGGCGAGCTTCTACGTCTACAACACGCCGGCCGAGGTGGATGCGCTGGTGGCGGGGGTGCGGGCGGCCCAGCGGTACTTCGGTGTCTGACCGCGCTTGCGTTGGAGTGTGCTCCAACTCTTACGGTTCCGGTCATGAGCAATCAGCACAGCACCACTCGTGACGAGCGTTTCGCCCACGGCCTGGAGGTCCTGAAGAGGGTCGACGGCGAGGCCGGGCAGCGGGTCGTCGACTCGCTCGCCGACATCAGCCCCGAGCTGGGTCACCAGGTCGTCGCCTGGGCCTTCGGGGAGATCTACGACCGGCCCGGGCTCGCCCCCCGCGACCGTCAGCTGGTCACCCTGGGCATGCTCACCGCACTGGGCGGCTGCGAGGCGCAGCTGGACGTGCATGTGAACGCGGCCCTGAACGTGGGCCTCACGCCGGAGCAGATAACGGAGGCCCTGCTGCACTCCGCCGTCTACTGCGGCATGCCGAGGGCGCTGAACGCCACCTTCGTGGCCAAGAAGGTCTTCGCCGAGCGCGGGCTGCTGCCGCCCGGGCAGCAGCCCGCGCCGAAGACCCCGGTCACCTCTGCTTGATCCTGAGGAACGTGACGGAGTTCGCCGGGAAGGTGTAGGTGAACCGGCCGGAGACGCCGGTGAACGAGGACGTCTCGGGGGCGACGGCCGTGGACGTCTCGGTGTTCACCGCGTCCGGCGCGGCGGCGAGCGTGGTCACCTTGGCCGCCCTGGACGCCACGTCGGCGCCGCCGAGGTCGACGGCCGTACGGGCCGCCTGGGAGCGGGCGTTGACGACCTTGACGATCAGTTCGCCGGTCTTCGCGTCCCGGGGGACGACCTGACGGAACGGCTCGGCCGGCCTGTCGGTGAAGCTGCCCCACTCCCGGCCGTCCAGGGTGAGGGTGACCTGGCGGCCGCGCACCTTGACGCCGATGTCGTAGGTGCGGCCGGTCTCGACCGACCCGGGCCCGGAGATCAGCGTGGACTTGCCGCCGTCCACGGCCTGTTCGACCGCGGACCGGCTGTTGTTCCAGCCGCCGATGTTCCACCAGTAGTAGCTGCCGGTGTCCTTGACGCCGAAGGCGACGAGGAAGCCTTCCTCGCCGGACTCCTTGGTGGCCTTCACGTGCAGGTCGTAGTCGTGCCAGGACGGGTCGCCCGCCTGGACCATGGTGTTCTCGGCCGCGACGTCCGTCTGCACGTACCGGCCGTCCCGGACGGACCAGCTGCCGGTGCCGGTGTGCGTCCACCGCGAGGCGCCACCGGAGAAGTCGTCGTCGAGCAGGGTCGTCCCGTCGGCGGCGGTGACCCGCACGTCGTCGTAGGCGGCGCTGGTGGCCCAGGTGGACAGGCCGACCGCGCCGGTGATCGGCCCGCCGGCGCCCGGCGTGCCGGTCGCCGTGCTCGGCACCACCCGGTCGCCCACGTTGGACATGAACAGCTTCTGCACCTCGTAGTCGGCCGAGCCCCAGGAGGCGTGGTTGTCGAACCACACCAGGTTCGGGCGCCACTGCACATAGTCCTCGTTGGCGAACAGGGGTGCGTACGAGGCCAGCCGCACGACGTCCGCGTTCCGCTCCAGACCGGTCATGTAGGCCGCCTCGGCGAGACCGTTCCCGAAGGTGTTGCCCTGGGACGCGTACTCGCCGAGGAAGACCTTCGGGCCGGAGCGGTCGTAGGAGTCGTAGCGGTCGTTGTTCCGTAGGAACCACTGCGGGCTGTTGTAGTAGTGCTCGTCGACCATGTCGACCCGGGCGTCCCTGTTCAGCTGCCAGGCCGCGTCGAAGGTCGGGCCGGAGTCGTCCGGGCCCGCGTTGGAGATCACCGTCATGTACGGGTACCTGGCGTCGATGGCGGCGCGGAACTGCCGGAAGCGGGCGAAGAACTCCTCGGGCAGGTTCTCCTCGTTGCCGACCTCGATGTGGGTGAGGTGGAAGGGCTTGGGGTGGCCCATCCTCGCGCGCACCTCGCCCCACTCGGACGTCACCGGCCCGTTGGCGAACTCGATGAGGTCGAGGGTGTCCTGGATGTGCCGCTTCAGCAGCGCGTCGTCGTCGACGGCCCGGTTCTGGCCGCAGCCGGTGACCAGGGCCGGCACGACGGGCAGCGGCATGGCGCCGATGTCCTCGGCGAACCGGAAGTACTCGTAGTAGCCGAGGCCGTAGCTCTGGTTGTAGCCCCAGAAGTCGGAGTTCGTCGCCCGCCGCTCGACCGGGCCGACGGTGTCCTTCCACTGGTAGGAGCGCTTGCGCTGCCAGCCGGAGGACTCGCTGTAGTCCTGCATGGAGCCGGTGTTGACGAGGCAGCCGCCGGGGAAGCGGACGAAGCCCGGGTGCAGGGCGGCGACCTTCTCGGCGAGGTCCTCGCGCAGGCCGTTGGGCTCGTGCCGGTAGGTGTCGCGCGGGAAGAGGGACACCATGTCGACGGCCGTGGCGGCACCGGCGGCGACGGTGAGCCGGCCGGTGGTGCTGGTACGGCCGGCGGTGAATCCGGCCTTGTACCGCACCCAGCCGCCCTTCCCCACGGTGATCCGCCGGGCGGCCGCGAGCGTGCCGCCGGCGTCCTGGAGGGTGACGGTAAGCGTGCTGCCGGCTTCGGCGCGGGCCCACACCGAGAAGTCGTACTTCTTGCCGTCCTGCACGGCGATGCCGGTGTTGTAGCCGGCGTTGGTGACGGACGAGCCGGCACCCAGAAGGAGGTAGTTCCTGTTGCGGTCGGCGAGACGGCCGGCGTCGTTCACGACCTGTGCGGTACCGGAGACCGTCCAGGCGGTCAGCGGGGTGTACGCCTCGTTGTCGTCGGTGGAGTACTCGAAGGACCGGTTCTGGACGAGTTCGGCGTACAGGCCGCCGTCGGCGGCCCGGTTGATGTCCTCGAAGAAGACGCCGTACATGGTCTTGCCGATCTCCGGTCCGGTGGCGGAGGGATCGACGGTGATCGAGTAGTCGGCGGTGGCCTCGGCGTGGGCGGGGCCGGGAAGGGCGGCCGTGACGAGCAGGACGGCGCTCACTCCCAGGCCGAGTCTTTGGCGGGCGGTGCGTGACATGGATACTCCGCGACTCGTGGTGTTCGAAATATCAGACACTGGTCAGCACTTCGAACGGCAAGATAGAGAAGGGGTATGAGCACGTCAATGGGGCGGGCATCAGCGCCCCGACAGGGCGCGGAATCGCGCCAGCGACCAGGCCGGCCGCACCCGGCGGACGGCGGCGGCCCCGCGGACGGCCGCCACTCGAGACGAAAGGCGCACCGATGGGCGAGTTCTGGCCGGTCCCGGACGTGCTGGCCCACCTGGCCGGACGCTGGCGGGTGGAGCGGAGCGTGCGGGATCTGGCGAGCGGGCACGAAGGGCACTTCACGGGGGTGACCGTCTTCGGCGCGCTGGACGGCGGCGGACTGCTGCACGAGGAGTCGGGGACCTTCACCTGGCAGGGCGCCGTCCGGCCGGCCGGCCGGACGCTGCGGTTCCTGCCGGGGCCCACGCCGAGCCGGGCGGACGTGCGGTTCGCGGACGGGCGGCCCTTCCACGAGCTGGACCTGGCCACGGGGCACTGCGTCGCCGACCACCCCTGCGCGGCCGACCTCTACCGGGGCGAGTTCACCGTGCGGGACTCCGACCACTGGCGCTCGGTGTGGCGGGTCGGCGGCCCGGCGAAGGATCTCGTCCTCACCACCGGCTACGTGCGCGAGGGCTGAGTCCGGACCCCGTCGAAGCGGAGGTTCCAGCGGCCGGAGCGGCCCGTGACCGTCGTCGTCGAGAGCGGACGGACGTCGAGGTTCCAGTAGGTCGGGGGAGGCGCCTTCAGGGCGTAGACCAGGGCCGCCCGGATCACCGAGGGCTCGGCCACCGCGACGATCCGGCCCCCGTCGTCCACCGGCCGGGTGTCCAGCCAGCCGCCGACCCGGGAGATGAACGCCAGCAGGGACTCGCCGCCGTGCGGGGTGGCGCGCGGGTCGGCGAGCCAGGAGTCCACCGCCTGCGGCTCGCGGGCCATGGCCTCGCCCAGCGTCAGTCCGCGCCAGCGGCCCATGTCGCAGTCCCGCAGCGCAAGCTGGACCAGCGGGGCGTACCCCAGCGCGTCGCCCGTGGCCCGGCTGCGGGGGGTGGGCGAGCAGTAGCGCAGCTCGGACGCGGCCAGCGGCAGCAGGTCCCCGGCGACGCGCTGCACCTCGTCCCAGCCGGCCAGGTCCAGCGGCCGGTCGTCCTCGAAGCGCTCCGCGAGCAGGGGGGAACTGCGCGCGGCGGCGACGAACGTCACCCTCAGTGGCATGCCGTGATGGTGAGCCGTGCCGGGAGGCAGGTCAAGGGGTGTTACCCGGCGGTTACCCGGGGCGTGCGATCACTCACCGGCCGCTTGCCCGAACGTGTGGACCATCCACTGGTCGGGCCGGTCCAGCGGCTGGAAGCCCAGCTTCGCGTAGACCCCGTGCGCATCCTGCGTGACCAGCGCCAGCCGGCGCAGGCCGAGGGGCACCAGGTGGTCGCGGATGCGGCGGACGAACGCGGTGCCGAGCCCCCCGCCGCGCACGGACGGGTCGACGTACACATCGGCGAGCCAGGCGAACAGCGCATGGTCGGTGACCACGCGCGCGTACGCCACCTGCTGCCCGGAGACCGGCGCGTAGACCCCGAAGTTCAGCGAGGACGCCATCGCCCGCTCGTGCGTCTCCCGGGGGCGCCCGATCGCCCAGTACGCGTCGGTGGACAGCCAGCCGTACACGCGGTCGACGTCGACCCGGGCGGGGTCGGCGGAGAACTCGTACCCCGCGGGGAGGTCGGGTGTATCGCTCATGCGGTGATCCTCACAGGCCCGGCTTCCGCATGACGAGCGCTTTTCCCGGCCCCTCCGGTCCGGGTCCGCGTCCGGTGTCCTCACCTGGGGTTCCCGTCCGGGTCCCTCGTCCGGGGTTCACGACGCCGGTCCGGGGTTCACGACCGGTCCGGGGTTTTCGCGTCGCCGGTCCGGGGTTCGCGACGCCTCGTGCCGACTCATCCCGCCTCGTCCGGATCGCGCACCGCCTCGTCGTACGCCGTCCGCAGCCGTCGCACCCCCTCCGTGATCTCCCCGGTCCCGGCCACCGCCGCGAAGCTCAGGCGGACGTGGGCGGCGGGGGGTTCGGCGCTGAAGTAGGGGCGGCCCGGGGTGAGGGCGACGCCCGCGCGCAGGGCCGCCGCGGCCAGCGCGGCCTCTCCCCCGGAGCCGAAGGCCTGGGTGCCCCCGGTACCGTCGGGCAGGCGCAGCCACAGGTGGTAGCCGCCGGACGGGATGTGGGGCAGGACGAGTTCGGGCAGGTGCCGGGCGAGCGCGCCCGTCATGGCGTCCCGGCGGGTCTTCAGCGCGGCCGACAGCGCCCGCAGATGGCGGGGCCAGGCCGGGGAGCCGACCAGTTCCAGGGCGGCCTCCTGGAGCGGGCGCGGGACGAAGAAGCTGTCCACGACCTGGATGGCCCGCAGGCGTTCCAGCACCGGCCCGTGCGCGGCCAGGGCGCACACCCGGAAGCTGGGCGAGGTCGCCTTGGTCAGCGAGCCGACGTGGACCACCACGCCGTCCGGGTCGTCGGCGGCCAGCGGGCGGGGCAGCGGGCCCGCGTCGGCGTGCACGAGCCGGCGGACGAAGTCGTCCTCGACGACGAACGCACCGGCCTCCCGGGCGATGCGCAGCACCTCGGCGCGCCGGGCGGGGGCCAGCACGGCACCGGTCGGGTTCTGGAACAGCGGCTGGCAGACGAAGACCCGGGCGCCGGTGGCGTGGAAGGCGTCCGCGAGCAGGTCGGGGCGCACTCCGTCGGGGTCCACGGGCACCGGGACGGGCCGCAGACCGGCCGCGCGGGCCAGGGCCAGCATCCCCGGGTAGGTGGGCGACTCCACCAGCACCGGGGCACCGGGCGGGGCGACCGCCCGCAGGGCGGTGGTCAGCGCCGACTGGCCGCCCGCCGCGATCAGCACCTCGGCGGCCGTGACGGCGCCGCCGATCCCGCGCGCGAACCACTCCCGCAGTTCCGGCAGCCCTTCCAGGGGCGGCCTCCCCCAGGCCCCGGGCCGCCGTCCGGCCCTGGCCAGGGCCGCCGCCATGGCCCGCTCCGGCTGAAGGGAGGGGTGCAGGTAGCCGCCGTTGAACTCCAGCACCCCGGGCGGCGGCACGGCCAGCGACACCGTGACACCCGAGGCGTCCACCGTGCGCGGTACGAGGTCGGCGGCGCCGTCGGCGCTCAGCGCGACCTCCTGCCAGGACGTGTCCCCGGCGGGGGACTCCGCCGTGTGCGGCCGGGCCCGGAAGGCGCCGGCGCCCGGCCGGGTGACCACCAGACCCTCGGCGGCGAGCTGCGCGAGGGCGCGGGAGACGGTCACCGGGCTCACCCGGAACCGCTCGACCAATGCCCGACTCGACGGGAGCTTTCCCCCAGGAGAGTAGCGGTCCAGCTCCAGTCGCAGCTGTTCTGCCAGTTCACCCACACTGCTACGCTGTTGCATGAGAACACAGAGTAGCGCTACTGCCGCCAGGCCGATAGCGGTCATCGCCCCTCGGGAGTCGCGGAGCCTCGGCACCGTCCAGGCCGCGCTCGGCGTGATCGCCTTCTCGCTGACGTTCCCGTCGACCGCCTGGGGCCTGGAGAGCTTCGGCCCCTGGTCCCTGGTGGCGGTGCGCGGGGTCCTCGCCGCCGTGGTGGCCGGCGGCTGTCTGCTCGCCCTGCGGGTGCGGCTCCCGGCGCGGCGCCATCTCGCCGGCCTGGCCGTGGTCGCCGCCGGGGTGGTGCTGGGCTTCCCGATGCTGACCACGCTCGCCCTGGAGACGTCCACCACGGCCCACGCGGCCGTCGTGGTGGGGCTGCTGCCGCTGACCACAGCCGTGTTCTCGGCCCTGCGCACCGGCGTCAGGCCCTCCCGCCGGTTCTGGCTGGCGGCCGTGGCGGGCGCGGTGGCCGTGATCGCGTTCACGCTCACCCAGAGCGGCGGCGCGCTCACCACCGCCGACGGCTGTCTCTTCGCGGCCCTGCTGGTGTGCGCCGCCGGGTACACCGAGGGCGGCCGGCTGGCCCGGGTCATGCCGGGCTGGCAGGTCATCGGGTGGGCGCTGGTGCTGTGCCTGCCGCTCAGCGTGCCGGCCGCCGCGGTCGCGCTGGCCTACGAGCCGGTGCACCTCACCGGGCACGGCATCGCCGGCGTGCTGTGGGTGGCGCTCGGTTCGCAGTTTGCGGGGCTGGTCGTCTGGTACCGCGGGATGGCGGCCGTCGGCATCCCCCGGGCCAGCCAGTTGCAGTTGGCCCAGCCCCTGCTCACACTGGTGTGGTCGGCGCTGCTGCTGGGCGAGCACTTCACGGCGGCCGCTCCCCTTACCGCCGTCGCCGTGCTCGTCTGCATCGCCGTCACGCAACGGTCGTGATCGTGAGGAGGGCCGGCACATGCGCGCATCCAAGGGTGACAAGCTCGTCCAGCACGGCAGGGTGGTGGGCCAGCACGACCAGGTCTCCGAAGTCGTCGAAGTACTCGGCCAGGAGGGCAACCCGCCCTACCGCGTCCGCTTCGAGAACGGGCACGAGGCGATCATGTCCCCCGGCCCCGACTGCCAGGTCAAGCACCGGGACGAGCAGCGCCCGTAGTCACCGCGGTGGTTTCGCCGGCCCCCGGTAGTGGTCGGCGACCACCCGCGCCATCGCCCCGGCCGGATCGGCCGCCAGGTCCTTGGCGGCGAAAAACACATGCCCGCGCACCTGCGGATACCCGGCGGCGAGGGTGAGGTGCCGGGACAGCTCGACGGGGTCCTGCCAGGCCGAAGGCTGCCCTGTGGCGCCCGCCCGGTACAGGGCCTCGCCGACGTACAGGTGCGTCTTGGTGCCCTTGGCCACCTCCGCCCACCACGCGACGAGTCCGGCGTAGTCGGCGGCGGCGTTGCCGATGTGCCAGTAGAGCTGCGGCACGATGTAGTCGATCCAGTGGCTGCGCACCCACCTGCGGGTGTCCGCGTACAGGTCGTCGTACGTCTCCACGCCCGCCCGTGTGTCGGAGCCGCGTGAGTCGGTCGTCGCGTTGCGCCACACCCCGAAGGGGCTGACCCCGAACCGGGTGCCGGGCCGGACCCGCTTGATGCCGGCGGCCGTCTCCCGCACCAGTGTGTCGATGTTGTCCCGGCGCCAGGCGGCCCGGCTGGGGAAGGCGCCGCCGTGGCGGTCGTAGGCGTCGTCGTCGTCGAAGGTCTGCCCGGCGACCGGATACGGGTAGAAGTAGTCGTCGAAGTGGACGGCGTCCACCGGGTAACGGGCGACCGCGTCCAGCATGGCCCGCTGCACGAAGGCGCGGACCTCCGGCAGGCCGGGGTTGTAGTACAGCCGGCCGCCGTACGGCACCACCCAGTCGGGGTGCTTGCGGGCCGGGTGCGCGGCGGCCAGCCGGGTGGGCTCGGTGTGGTTCGCGACGCGGTACGGGTTGAACCAGGCGTGCAGTTGCAGGCCCCGGGCGTGGGCCTCCGTGACGGCCGTGCCGAGCGGGTCCCAGCCCGGGTGCCGGCCCTGGGTGCCGGTGAGGTACTCGGCCCAGGGCTCGTACGGCGAGGGCCACAGCGCGTCGGCCGTGGGCCGCACCTGGAGGATCACCGTGTTGAGCCGGTCGCGGACGGCCCGGTCGAGGTGGGCGGTCAGCTCCTTGCGCTGCTCGGCCGCCGTGCGGCCGGGCCGCGAGGGCCAGTCCCGGTTGCCGACGGTCGCGATCCAGACCCCGCGCATCTCGGCGCTCGCCCGCGGCAGTCCGTCCGGCACCGGCACCGCGCCCTGCACCGGGGAGTCTTCGGCCGCCGTGCCCGGTGCCGGATCGGCGGAGCCCTCCGCCGCCGTGAGCGGTGCCGGATCCGCGCCCTCGGCCGCCGTCCCGGGCACCGGACCGCCCCCTCCCGCCGCCGCGTCCGACGCCGTGAGCAGCGTGGACAGCGCCGCCAGTGCGAAGGCCCGCCGCGACATGCGCCCCATGTGCACCTTCCCGTACGCTCCGGATCCGCACCGTCACGGACCGTTCCGCGGTTCAGGATGCCCCCACCCGGGCGATCGATCATCGATACTTGGCGGTAACGTGCACGATCGGAGCAGGCGCCGAACCCGGAGGTCCTGCCAGCGAGCCGGAACCAGCGAAGGGGTCGATGTGACGGACTTCCCATCGGGAGACATTGCGCGCGTCGGAGTCGTGGGCTGCGGCCAGATGGGCGCGGGCATCGCCGAGGTGTGCGCCCGCGCGGGACTGGACGTGAAGGTCGCCGAGACCACCGGCGAGGCCCTGGAGATCGGCCGTACCCGGCTGTTCACCTCCCTGGCCAAGGCCGCCGAACGCGGCAAGATCAGCGAGGCGGAGCGGGACGAGACGCAGGCGCGGCTGAGCTTCACCACGGACCTCGGCGAGTTCGCCGACAGGGATCTGGTGATCGAAGCGGTCGTCGAGAACGAGCAGGTGAAGACCGAGATCTTCCAGGTGCTCGACCAGGTGGTGACCCGGCCGGACGCGATCCTGGCCTCCAACACCTCCTCGATCCCGCTGGTGAAGCTGGCGGTCGCCACCTCCCGCCCGGACCATGTCGTCGGCATCCACTTCTTCAACCCGGCGCCGGTGCAGGCGCTGATCGAGCTGATCCCGGCGCTCACCACCTCCGAGGGCACGCTGGGCCGCGCCCAGCTCTTCGCCGAGAAGGTGCTCGGCAAGCACGCCATCCGCGCCCAGGACCGCTCCGGGTTCGTGGTGAACGCGCTGCTGGTGCCCTACCTGCTGTCCGCGATCCGGATGTTCGAGTCGGGCATCGCGAGCCGCGAGGACATCGACAACGGCATGGAGATGGGCTGCGCCCACCCGATGGGCCCGCTGAAGCTGTCGGACCTGATCGGCCTGGACACCATCGTCTCCATCGCCAACTCGATGTACGCCGAGTACAAGGAGCCGCTGTACGCCGCTCCGCCGCTGCTCCAGCGCATGGTCGAGGCGGGCCGGCTCGGCCGGAAGACCGGCTCGGGCTTCTACACCTACGGCTGATTACGAAGAGCGACGCCCGCGGGCCCGGCACTCGAAGGAGTGCCGGGCCTTCGTGTTTCACACACCGCGTGCGCGCCGGGCACGCATATGCCCGTCGCACACGCTCCCCACGCGCCCACCAGGCGAGTTGACTCTTCATGCGCATGCAAGGGATGCGGACCATCCACTTCGACTACCGAAAGGAGCGGACCTGTGACCGCCGATCAGGAGCATCCCGTGGTCCACGGAGAACTCGCAGAGTTACGGCGCCGCCTCGACGTGGCCTACGCCCGTGTCGAGGGAGGGCTGGCGCTGCTCCGTCACCGCACCGAGGAGACCGCCAAGGAGCTGGACGACCTGGACTCCCGGATGGCCTCGCTGGAACACGCACGCTGGCCGCTGCCGTCGCTCGCCGCGCTGACCGCGCTCGGCGCGCTCGTGGTGACGGTCTGGCAGGCGCTGGCCGCCCACTAGGGCCCCTCCGGCGATGCCCGTCTGCCGGGACGACCGTCCGGCAGGCCCTGGCCCGTCCCGTCAGTCCTCGTTGAGCCTGAGGTGGTGCAGCAGCAGTAAGGCGGCCGCCATGTTGGCGGCCGGGACCTCCCCACGGGCGATCAGGTCGGGAACGAGTTTGAGGGGGACCCATTCCCGCCGGTCCGACTCGAAGTCGTCCACGGGGTGCCCGATGTACTCGCCCCGGTCGGCCCAGTAGATGTGGTGCCGGGCGTCGGTGAGGCCGTTGGACGGCTCCACGCTCATGAGGTGGTGCAGGGGCCCCGGCCGCCAGCCGGTCTCCTCCTCCAGTTCCCTGGCCGCGGCGCTCGCGATGTCCTCACCGTCCTCGACGACACCCGCGGCCAGTTCCCATCCCCAGCTGTCGGTGATGAAGCGGTGCCGCCACAACAGCAGCACCTCGTTCGCCTCGTTGACGACCGTGGCCACGGCCACGGGGCGCAGCCGGATCAGGAAGTGGTCCAGGTGCCGGCCGTCCGGCAGCTCGACATCTGCGAGATTGACGCTGAACCAGCGGTTTTCATACACAGTTTGCTCGTTCTGTTTCGTCCACTGCACGGTTCTGCCACCTTCCGCCGAGTAAGTGGCAATATCGCAGCAGGGACGGTCTACCTACAGTGGGCCTACAGCGGTACGCGCAGCGCCCCGTCGATCAGTTCGGCGGCCTCCGCGGTGCCCGCCGAGCCGCAGCGCGCCAGATGTTCGCGTACCGCGCGGAGTCTGTCGCGCAGCCGCTGGGACTCCATTCCGCGGGCCTGCTCGGCCATCTGCACGGCGGTGGCCACGGCCTTGTCGGCGTTGCCCTGGCGCAGTTCGATGGTGCTGAGCATGGCCAGCCGGTGCACCCGTCCCCGGTCGTGGGCGGGGTTGTCGACGGCCGCCGCCGCGTGTTCCCGGGCGGCGGCGAGTTCCCCGAGGCTGAGCAGGGCCTCGGCCACCTGTACGTTGACGAGCCCCGGCTGCACGTACCCGGTCTCGTCGGGCTCGTGGCCGCGCCGGATCCGCTCGGCCGCCGTCTCCGCCCGCCGGATGCAGGACAGCGCGCTGCCGCTGTCACCGAGGTGCGCATACGCCTTGGCCTGCATCGCGTACAGGTCGGAGGCGAGCGCCGGGGTGATGTGCCGGCCGGCGGCGCGCAGCGCGGCCTCGGCGAAGGCGACGGCCTGCCGGTACTCCCGCATGTACAGCGACTGGTTGACCAGCAGGGCGATCACATAGGCCCCGAGTCCCCGGTCCCCACTGGCCTTCGCGAGCCGCAGCGCCTGGTGGAAGTAGCGCTGGGCCAGTCCGTGCGCATCGGAGTCGTACGCGCAGATGCCCGCGATCGCCACCAACCCGCCGGTCGCGCGGTGCAGTTGGCGGCCGGTGGCGTCGGTGTAGCTGCCGCGCAGCAGCGGTGCCGCCTCGGTGTTGAGGAATCCGACGATCCGGGTCCGGGTCGCGATCCCGCCGGCCTTCCGGTACATCTGCTCGTAGTGCGTCCGGGCGGACCGCAGCATCTCGATGTCGGCCGGGGTGACCCGGTGCCGGCCGCCCCGGGAGACATCGACGTCCTCGGGCGGGTTCTCCCACTCCCACACCGGCATCACGGCCGGGGTCCCGGTGACCGCGGGGGCGCCGAGCACATGGGGGCGCTGCTGTTCGTCCGACCGCCACAACGCGGTGGCCCGCTCCACGAATCCGGACAGCGAACCGGGGTGCGGCGTACTGGGTTCGCCGGGCACCCCCAGGCCGATGTCGTCCAGCGTGACCGGGCGGCGCAGCCGGGCGGCCAGCACCTCGCAGATCAGGTCGGGCACCTGGCCGCGGGGCCGCTGGCCCTTCAACCAGCGTGCCACGGCGGTGTGTTCGTAGCGCAGGGCGAGACCGCGGGCGCGTCCCGCCTGGTTGACGTGGGCGGCGAGACCGGCGTGCGAGATGCCCGCCTCGTCCAGGATGGCGTCGAGCAGAGTGTTGGGCTGCATGGGATGCCCCCCGAGTGGCCTGGTGCGGTCAGCGTAGTGGGTGGGCGTTCACACGGGGTGTGAACGGAGTGCCCGTATCCGCGGCGTGCGCGCGCTGTTGCGGAGCGTGCACGTCCAGTTGACTGAGATGCCTCGCAAGAGGCCGGCCAAGCCGCCGGCTCCCCCTCGAACAACGGTGGCTTGGCCGTGGTGCCGGGGCCGGCGAGCCGGCGCCCGGACGGAACGGAAGACGCTAGCGGTGCGTGGTCGGCTGCGGGTGGGTGGTCGTGGCCGCGCGTGCGGCGGAGTGGGATGTGTCGCCGTCCGGCGCCTTCGGACAGTTGCGGCGGGCGCCCCGGTCGTTCCGCAGGACCAGCACCGCAACGTCGTCCGTGGGCCTCCCGGCCGTGTGCCGAAGGAGAGCGCCGAAGACGATACGCAGCACCGTCTGCGGGGACACCGGTTGTTCGCGTACCACCGCGCGCAACGCGTCCGGCAGCGAGAAGAACCGCCCCCGGCCGTCCCGGGCGTCCTCCGCGCCGTCCGTGAACAGCACGAGGGACTCCCCCGCGAGCAGCCGGCCGCAGGACCGGACGGCCGGCTCCGGGGGCAGCGGGAACGGCCCCAGGGGCGGGAGGGGGTCGGCGCGCGTCAGCGGCTCGACCCGCGTGCTCCGGAGCAGGTACGGCCACGGATGACCGCAGTTGAGGGCGCGCAGTTCGCCGTCCCGGCCGATCTCCAGGAGCAGCACCGTGACGAACTCCTCGGCGACCGGGTTGTCCGGGTCGCCGGTGCCCTGCGCCGGGTGTTCGGCACGGGCGCGTTCGCGCAGGTGCCGGGCGAGGGCGCGGTCCAGCCTGGCCAGGACCCGGTCCAGTCCGGGCTCGTCGTGGGCGGCCTCGCGGAAGCTGCCGAGGAGGGCGGCTACGGTGCCGAGGGCGGCCAGACCGTGTCCCCGTACGTCACCCATCACCACACGGACCCCGTGCTCGGTGGCGACGGCCTCGTACAGATCGCCGCCGACGCTCGCGCCCCGGTCGGCGGACAGCTGGGCGGCGGCGACGCCCAGCCCGTCGAGCCGCGGCGGCAGCGGACGCAGGACGACGCTCTGCGCCGCGCGCGCCGCCCGCCGGGCGAGCCGCAGCTCCTGGAGCAGGGCGCGGCGGACATGGAATATGAGGCCGGTGCCGACGGCGAAGAACACGGCGCTGGTGACGATGCGCGCCCCGAGGCCGTCCTGCTGGGCGAGTGGGCAGCCGAACTTGTAGCCGACCGCGACGGCGCCCCAGACCGTGGGCAGTACGGCTGCCCGTCCGGTGGGTGCCCGTGCCTTGATGCGGATCATGCCTGTGGTCCCCCATGTGGGCCTGACAAAGCAGACGGACCGACCCCGAAAGGCCGGTCCGATTCTGTCCACGGCATGACCCGGGTGGGCCGGATCGCCTGCGTTTCCCACCCGAATGAGTGAGGACACCGCCGCCAACCTGCATTTATGCAGTCAACGGCAGGGGCAGCCGGCGCAGCGGGGCGGGAAACCGCGCGGCCGGCCACGGGAGACCCGCGGCCGGCCGACGCCGGGAACCGAGACGGTGCTCAGCCGCGCAGGACCGCACCCGTCCGCTCACCCGCGAGGGCGACCGCCGCGTCCCGGGCGGCGGACGCCTCGTCCACGGTGAGCGTCCGGTCGGCCGCCCGGAACCGCAGCGCGTAGGCGAGGGACTTGCGGCCCTCGCCCAGCTGCTCGGCGTTCTCGTACACGTCGAACAGCCGGATGGACTCCAGCAGTTCGCCGGCACCCTCGCGCAGCGCCGCCTCGACGTCCGCGGCCGGTACCGGCTTGTCGACGACGAGGGCGACGTCCTGGGTGGCGACCGGGAAGGACGAGATGGACGGCGCCTGCGGGACTCCGTCGCCGGCCGCCTCCAGGGCGTCCAGGTTCAGCTCCATCGCGCAGGTGCGCTCGGGCAGGCTCAGCGCCTTGGTGACCCGCGGGTGCAGCTCACCCGCGTGGCCCACGACCTGCTCCGTGCCGTCGGCGACGACCACCAGCTCGGCGCAGCGGCCGGGGTGCCAGGGACCGTACTGCCCCTTGCGCACGACCAGCTCGGCACCGGCCTCACGGGCGACGGCGCGCGCCGCCTCGACCGCGTCGGCCCAGCCGGCCGGACGGCCGGCGCCCCACCAGCCGGCCTGCTCGCGGGCGCCCGAGAGGACCACGGCGACGTGCCGCGGCTGCTCGGGCAGCGCGGCGTTCAGCGCGGCGATCTCCTCCTCGGTGGGACGCCGGTCGACGCTCAGATGCGCGGCGGTGCGCCGTTCCTCGCGCGGCAGGAAGACCAGGCCGGTCTCGAACAGCGTCAGGTCGTGCGTACCCCGGCCGTCGTTGCGCCGCAGGGCGCCCAGCAGACCCGGCAGCAGCGTCGTACGGAGCGCGGGCTCCTCGTCGTTGAGCGGGTTGACCAGCTTCACGACGCGGCGGGCCGGGTCGTCGGCCGCCAGGCCGAGCTGGTCGAAGACCTGCTCGCTGACGAACGGGTAGTTCGGCGCCTCGACGTAGCCCGCTCCGGCCAGTGCGCGGCCGACCCTGCGGTGCAGCCGCTGACGGTGGGTCAGACCACGGCCCGAGGGGGGCTTGGGCAGCGTGGAGGGCAGGTTCTCGTAGCCCTCCAGGCGGATGACCTCTTCGGCCAGGTCGTTCGCGTCGGCGAGGTCGGGCCGCCAGGACGGGACGGTGACGATCAGTTCGTCCTGCCCGATGACGTCGCAGCCGACCTGCTGGAGCCGGCGCACGACCGTCTCGCGGCCGTACTCGACGCCCGCGACCCTGTCCGGGTGGTCGGCCGGGACCGTGATGGTCTGCGGCGCGGAGGGCGCGACGATCTCCGTGACGCCGGCCTCCGCGGTGCCGCCCGCGAGGAGCACCAGCAGGTCCACGGTGCGCTGCGCGGCGGCAGCGGCGGCCTGCGGGTCGACGCCCCGCTCGAAGCGGCGGGACGCCTCGGAGAGCAGCTTGTGGCGGCGGGCCGTACGGGCGACGGAGACGGCGTCGAAGTGGGCCGCCTCGATGACCACGTCGGTGGTGCCGTTCACGCCGTTCTCGTGGATTTCGTGGTCGGCGATCTCGGTGTTGGCACCGCCCATCACGCCGGCGAGGCCGATCGGGCCGCGCTCGTCGGTGATGACGAGGTCCTCGGCGTGCAGCTTGCGCTCGACACCGTCGAGGGTGACGAGCTTCTCGCCCTCCTCGGCCCGGCGCACGCCGATGGTGCCCTGGACCAGGGACCGGTCGTAGGCGTGCAGCGGCTGGCCCAGCTCCATCATCACGTAGTTCGTGACGTCGACGGCGAGCGAGATCGGGCGCATGCCGACCTTCTGGAGCCGGCGCTGGAGCCAGATCGGGGAGCGCGCCTCGGGGCTCAGGCCGGTGACGGTGCGCGCGGTGAAGCGGTCGCAGCCGAACGGGTCGGAGACCTGGACCGGGTACCCGTAGGCGTTCGGGGCCGGTACGTCGATCAGGGCGGGGTCGCGCAGCGGCAGGCCGTAGGCGATGGCGGTCTCGCGGGCGACGCCGCGGATGGACAGGCAGTCGCCGCGGTTGGCGGTGACGGCGATGTCCAGGACCTCGTCGACCAGTTCCAGCAGCTCGATGGCGTCCTTGCCGACCTCGGTCTCCGGCGGCAGCACGATGATGCCGTGGGTGCCGTCGTCGCCCATGCCCAGCTCGTCGGTGGAGCAGATCATGCCGTGGGACGTCTTGCCGTAGGTCTTGCGGGCGGAGATGGAGAAACCGCCGGGGAGCGTGGCGCCCGGGAGGACCACGACGACCTTGTCGCCGACGGCGAAGTTGCGGGCGCCGCAGACGATCTCCTGGGGCTCGCCGGTGCCGTTGGCCTGCCCGACGTCGACGGTGCAGAAGCGGATCGGCTTCTTGAAGCCCTCCAGCTCCTCGATGGTCAGCACCTGGCCGACGACCAGGGGGCCCTTGAGGTCGGCGCCGAGCTGTTCGACGGTCTCGACCTCCAGACCGGCCGAAATGAGCTTGGCCTGGACGTCACGGCCGGTCTCGGTCGCCGGCAGGTCGACGTACTCCCGCAGCCAAGAAAGCGGGACCCGCATCAGATCTCCATCCCGAACGGCCGGGTGAACCGGACGTCACCCTCGACCATGTCTCGCATGTCTTCGACGTTGTGGCGGAACATCAGCATCCGCTCGATGCCGAACCCGAAGGCGAAGCCGCTGTACTTCTCCGGGTCGACGCCGCAGGCCGCGAGGACCCGCGGATTGACCATGCCGCAGCCGCCCAGCTCGATCCAGCCCTCGCTGGAGCAGGTGCGGCAGGGCCGGTCCGGGTTGCCGACGGACTCGCCCTTGCAGACGTAGCAGAGCATGTCCATCTCGGCGCTCGGCTCGGTGAAGGGGAAGAAGTTCGGCCGCAGCCGGGTCTTCATGCCCTCGCCGAACAGGGACTGGACCATGTGGTCCAGGGTGCCCTTGAGGTCGGCCATGGTCAGGCCCTCGTCCACGGCGAGCAGCTCGACCTGGTGGAAGACGGGCGTGTGCGTGGCGTCCAGCTCGTCGGTGCGGTACACGCGGCCGGGGCAGATCACGTAGACCGGCAGCTCACGGTCGAGCAGCGAGCGGATCTGCACGGGCGAGGTGTGGGTGCGCAGCACGACACCGGACTCGGCGCCGCCGTCCGGGGCCTCGACGAAGAACGTGTCGGCCTCGCCGCGGGCCGGGTGGTCCGGGCCGATGTTGAGGGCGTCGAAGTTGAACCACTCGGCCTCGACCTGCGGACCCTCGGCGACCTCGTAGCCCATGGCCACGAAGATGTCCTCGATGCGCTCCGAGAGCGTGGTCAGCGGGTGGCGGGCGCCGGCCGGTACGCGGTCGTACGGCAGCGTGACGTCCACGTCCTCCTCGACCAGCACGCGGGCGTCGCGCTCGGCCTCCAGCTCGGCCTGGCGGCCGGCGAGAGCCTTGTTCACGGCGCCGCGGGCCATGCCGACGCGCTTGCCGGCCTCGGCCTTGGCGTGCGGAGGCAGGGCGCCGATCTCACGGTTGGCGAGGCTCAGCGGGGACGCCGGGCCGGTGTGCGCGACCTTGGCCTCGTGGAGCGCGTCGAGGGAGTCCGCGGCGGCGAAGGCGGCGAGCGCCTCGTCCCGCATGCGCTCGATCTCTTCCGGTTTCAACGCCTCGACCTCGACAGGGTCGTACGACTTATTGGGTGCCGACATCTCTTCCCGTGCTTCCGATTGTCCCCCAGCTGACGCTGGGAGGTGCCCCCAGGCGGATGGTCCCCGTCACCGACTCGTGCGGGCCGTGTGCAGGACACAAAGGTGCCAAAGGCCGAGTCTAACGGGGCGGAGGTGTACGAAGAGCCCGTGGGCCGTCAGGCGAGATACGCCGGGGCCGCCACGGGCAGGGTAAATCGGAACTCGGCGCCGCCTTCGGGGGCGCGGCCGACCGTGATGGTGCCTCCGTGGGCTTCCACGATGCCCTTGACGATGTAGAGCCCGAGACCGGTGCCGCCGCGCTTGCTGCCCCGCCAGAAGCGGGTGAAGACGCGGTTCATGGATTCCTCCGGGATGCCGGGCCCTTCGTCGCTCACCGTGACCGACGTGCCGCTTTCCTCGCCCTCGCGGGGGGATGCCGAGGGTGTGACGTCAATGGTGACGGTTCCCTCGCCGTGTCGCATGGCATTTTCGATGAGGTTGCTGAGGACCTGGTCGATCTTGTCGGGGTCGGCCCACAGGGCGGGCAGCGGCTGGTCGACGCGGAGCAGGAACCGGCCGGCGGGCTGGCCTGCGGCGACGTAGGCCTGGATGTGCCGGGAGACGGCGGCGCCGATGTCGACGGGCTGGCGGCGCACCTCCAGCCGTCCGGAGTCGATCCGGGAGATGTCCAGCAGTTCGGCGATGAGCCGGGTGACCCGGTCGGCGTCGGCGTCGACGGTCTCCAGCATGAGCCGCTTCTGGTCGTCGGTGAACCGTTCCCATTTCGCCAGCAGGGTGGCGGTGAAGCCCTTCACGGAGGTCAGCGGGGAGCGCAGCTCGTGGGCGACGGTGGCGATCAGCTCGGCGTGGCTGCGCTCGGTACGGCGCCGGGCCTCGGTGTCGCGCAGGGAGACGACCACGCACCGCACCGGCCCCAGCGGCTCGTCGCGCACGTAACGGGCGGAGACGAGCACCTCACGGCCGCCCGGCAGCAGCAGGTTGCGCTCCGGCTGCCGTACCCGGATGGCGAGCCCGCTGTAGGGGGCGGTCAGCTGCCACCAGCGGCGCCCCTCCAGGTCCTCCAGGGGCAGCGCCTTCTCCAGCGGCTGCCCCAGGGCGTCGGCGGACCGTACGGCGGTGATGCGCGCGGCGGCCGCGTTGAAACAGGTCACGCGGCCGTGCTCGTCGGCGACGACGAGGCCGTCGGGCAGCTGGTCCGGGTCGAGGCCCGCATGATCGCCCCGCCGGGGCACGGGTGTGTGCCGCGCGTCCCGGCCCTCCGGCGTGGTGCTCGTGCCGGCCACACTCATCCCCGTACCCCACCTCTCAGACGGCGCAGGGCCCCGAGTTGGTCACCCTACTAGCTCTCGGTGACAGAGCGGCACCCTCCGGAGGCGCGCTGTGCACGGGCCGACGCATAGAGACATACGGCGGCGGCGGTGGCGAGGTTCAGGCTCTCGGCCTTCCCGTGGATGGGGACGCGTACGACGGCGTCGGCGAGGGCGCGGGTCTCCTCCGGCAGCCCCCAGGCCTCGTTCCCGAACACCCAGGCGCTGGGGCCGCCCATGGCGCCCTTGTCCAGCTCCTCGTCCAGGTCGCGGTCGCCTGCGCCGTCGGCGGCGAGGATGCGCACCCCGGCCGCCTTCAGGCCGGCCACGGCCCGCTCGACGGGGACGCCGACGGCGACGGGCAGGTGGAAGTGCGAGCCCACGGAGGCCCGGACGGCCTTGGGGTTGTACAGGTCGACGGAGGCGTCGGTGAGGATCACGGCCTCCGCGCCGGCGGCGTCGGCGCAGCGCAGCACGGTGCCGGCGTTGCCGGGGTCGCGCACGTGGGCGAGGACGGCGACTAGCCTGGGCCGGGCGGCGAGGATGTCCTCGAAGGGGGTGTCCAGGAACCGGCAGACGCCGACCAGCCCCTGCGGGGTGACGGTGGTGGAGATGTCCGCGATGACCTCTTCGGAGGCGAGGTGCACCCGGGCGCCGGCGTCCCGCGCGGCCCCGATGATGTCGGCGTACCGCTCCGCGGCCTCGACGGTGGCGAACAGTTCGACGAGGGTGGGGGCGCCGTCGACCCGGTGTCCGGCCGCTTCCCTGACGGCCTGCGGCCCCTCCGCGAGGAACAGCCGGTCCTTGCCCCGGAAGTTCCGCTTCCCGAGCCGGCGGGCGGCGGACACACGGGCGGACCGGGGAGAGATCAGCTCGGGGCTGAGGGGGGCCATCCTCTACTTCACCTTCAGGAGAGTTCCTATGTTTCCAGCACCGGTGGGCCGCGGCGCCCCGTAAGGGGCGCGGGGAACTGCGCGGGACGCCACGACGCACCCGCGGCCGACCGACGACCGAGCCGCCGCGGCAACGACAGGACCCGCAAGCCATGCAGCCTGCGGGTCCTCGGTGAACGTCGGCTCAGAGCCAGCGCGGCGTCACGCAGCCTTGGGGGCGTTGACGTCCGACGGCAGCGCCTTCTGCGCGACCTCGACGAGCGCCGCGAAGGCGTTCGCGTCGTTCACGGCCAGCTCGGCCAGGATCTTGCGGTCGACCTCGATGTTCGCGGCCTTCAGACCCTGGATGAAGCGGTTGTAGGTGATGCCGTTGGCGCGGGCAGCGGCGTTGATGCGCTGGATCCACAGCTGACGGAAGTCGCCCTTGCGCTTCTTGCGGTCGTTGTAGTTGTAGACCAGCGAGTGGGTGACCTGCTCCTTGGCCTTGCGGTAGAGGCGCGAACGCTGACCGCGGTAGCCGGAGGCCTGCTCG
Source organism: Streptomyces musisoli (assembly GCF_016741855.1). Taxonomy (GTDB): domain Bacteria; phylum Actinomycetota; class Actinomycetes; order Streptomycetales; family Streptomycetaceae; genus Streptomyces; species Streptomyces musisoli. The sequence continues at coordinate 97,702 of NZ_JAERRH010000009.1, forward strand.
AGGATCGCCCGGCGCTTCTTGTGGGCGTTGACTGCCCGCTTGACGCGTGCCACTTGTTAACTCCTTGTAGCGGGGTCGTGGTGGTACTCACACGACCCGGAAACGACTGGGTCCCGGTGTTGACGTACGGCGCTCAGAGGATGGCGAGCGCCGCTACGTCACTTGCCGAGAAGCTTCTTGATCTTCGCGGCGTCGCCCGGGGCCATCTCGGCGTTGCCGGTGAGGCGACGCGTGACGCGGGACGACTTGTGCTCGAGCAGGTGGCGCTTGCCGGCGCGCTCACGGAGCACCTTGCCGGAGCCGGTGACCTTGAAGCGCTTGCTGGCACCGCTGTGCGACTTGTTCTTCGGCATAGCGCCGTTCTCTCCTCGTCGGTGGCGCTCCGGTGCCCGGTCGTGAAACCGGGCACTGTGGAGCGTCGCTCTTCTTTCGGTTACATCCTCGGGGACGTGCATCCCCCGGGATCACGCCTCGGCAGGCTCCTCGGACGGCGCCTCAGCCTCGGCAGGGTTCTGCGACTTACCGGGGTTCGCCTTCGCCTCGGCCTTGCGGGCCTCCTGCGCCTGACGGGCCTCGGCCATCGCCTCGGTCTTCTTCTTGTGCGGACCGAGGACCATGATCATGTTTCGGCCGTCCTGCTTCGGGTTCGACTCCACGAAACCGAGGTCCTGGACGTCCTCCGCGAGACGCTGAAGCAGTCGGTAGCCCAGCTCGGGGCGGGACTGCTCACGGCCACGGAACATGATCGTGATCTTGACCTTGTCGCCCTGCTTGAGGAACCGGACGACGTGACCCTTCTTGGTGTCATAGTCGTGCGGGTCGATCTTCGGCCGGAGCTTCATCTCCTTGATGACCGTGTGCGCCTGGTTCTTGCGCGCCTCACGGGCCTTCATGGCCGACTCGTACTTGAACTTCCCGTAGTCCATGAGCTTGCACACGGGCGGACGGGCGTTCGCCGCGACCTCGACCAGGTCCAGGTCGTACTCCTGCGCAAGCTCCAGTGCCTTAGCGAGCGGGACGATGCCCACCTGCTCGCCACTGGGACCGACAAGTCGCACCTCGGGAACGCGAATCCGGTCGTTGATGCGGGGCTCGGCGCTGATGGATCCTCCTCGGTAGCACCACGCGACGGTCTGGCGGACAGCCGCGTAACGTCTGTGTTCGTTAGACCTGACCGCGCCGAAGCAACAAAAATCGCCCCGGACGATCACAGGCGGGGCTCCAAACACTTCCGGAGCACCGCCGCGATATCGCGGGGCGCGCTTTCGGGCGACTCCATCGTCCGTACGGAACGATGGTGGCCGCCTGACCGGGGACCCGCCGTCCCGGGGGATGGTCAGGTGGGAGATCGGAGCCTCCACTTGTGGGCTGGGCACGTCATGTCCAGCCGGTCGTTACACGAGGTTACCAGCATCGGTGGGGAAGGGCTAATCGGGGAGCCCCCCGCCCGCCGGGCGGGCCCGGTCCGGACACGGCTTATCGTGTGGGGCATGAGTGACACCCCTCCTGAGTCCCCCGACTTCGACGCGATGACCCGGGACATCGCCGAGGTCCCCGCCGTCGAGGTGATCGTGACGGTCGCCGTCAACCTGATGAGCGCCGCCGCCGTGAAGCTCGGGCTGAGCGAGGAGGGCGAGAAGTACAAGGACCTGGACGAGGCCCGGAAGCTGATCAGCGCCCTCGCCGGCCTGCTGGACGCGAGCGCGACCGAGGTCAGCTCCTTCCACGCCGCACCGCTGCGCGACGGGCTGAAGTCGCTGCAGCTGGCGTTCCGCGAGGCCTCGATCGTCCCGGACGAGCCGGGCCAGGGCCCCGGTGAGAAGTACACCGGGCCCGTCTACGGCTGAGCTATTCCTTCACGTACAGGGGCTCGCCCGGAGGCGTGGTCCCGGCCGGCAGCAGTGCCAGGTCGAGGCCGCGCACCAGGCGGGCCCTGAGTGTTTCGTCGGCGGCGAGGCGCCCGGCGACCGCGCGGGCGGCCTCGGCGGGCGTCGCGGCCGGGTCGAGCACGAGGGCGAGGGTGCCGTCGGCCTGTCCGGGCCCGAGATGGGCGCGGAGCACGGCCGGTTCCGCGGCCACCGCCGCGCGGACGGCCTCCACCACGGCGGGGTCGGTGAGCGGGTCGACGCTGGTGCGGCCCTCGGCGAGGGCGAGCAGCGCCGGGCCGGTCAGTTCGAACGGTACCGGGCCGGCGAGGTCGAGCACGACGGTGTCGGCCTTCTCGTGCGCGGCGGCCTGTAGCGCCTGGTGCAGCGGTACGGCGACCGGACGGGCCTCGGGGTCCCAGCGGGCGAGGGAGTCGGTGGAGGTGAAGGCGGGCAGCGCGGTGCGGTGGCCGGCCTTCAGGGTGGGAACGGCCATGTCGCTGGTCTTCTCGCGGCGCAGCCCGTTCTCGTCCTCCTCGACCTCGCCGAGCACGGCGACGACGGGGACCAGCAGGCGGGCGCCCTTCAGGGCCTCCAGCACGGGGCCGAGGGCACCGCGGTCCTCGGCCCAGGCGGCGAGCGCCGCGCTCAGCCGGGGGTCGGCGGAGCCGTCGTCGTCGGAGAAGCCGGGGTCGGGGATGTTCTTGTTCGCCACGGTCACCGACCCTATAGCCACGCCCCCGCCCACCCACACGGGAGCCTTCGGCCGAGCGGACGGGGATCCCCACGGGAGCCCTCGGCTGGGCGGACGGGGATCCTCACGGGAGCCCTCGGCCGAGCAGATGGGCGGTCCTCACGGGAGCCTTCGGCCGGGGCGCACGGGGATCCTCACGGGAGCCCTCGGCTGGGCGGACGGGGATCCTCACGGGAGCCTTCGGCCGGGCGGACGGGGATCCTCACGGGAGCCTTCGGCTGGGCGGACGGGGATCCTCACGGGAATCTCAGCGCTTCCTGATCCGGGGCTCATGCCGGCCCGACGGAGCGCACAGTCCGCGCCCCGAGCATCGCGGGCATGGAGTCCTCCGGAGCCCGCCGCCGCCCGCGCCCGTCCCGTCGTCGCACACGCCCGTCCCGGCGCCGCGCGCTGCTGTGCACCGTGCTCGCCGTCGCCGCCGTGGGCGGGGTCACGGCCGCCGGCACGGTCTGTGTGAAGGCGCGGGCGCGCTCCGGGACCGCCGCCGTATCGTCGGCGGCGTCGCCCTCGGCCGCTTCCTCGGCCGGGGCGGGCGAGGAGGCATCGGTGGAACCCGTGACGGAGCCCGCGGTGGACCGGGACGCACTGCTGAGCGCGGCGATGGCGAGGGTCGCGGTGCCGGCGGGCGCGAAGGTGTCGGTGGCGGTCCAGGCGGTGGACTCCGGCGAGAGCGCCGGGTACGGCGACGCGGCCTTCGACACGGCGAGCATCGTCAAGGTCGACATCCTGGCCGCCCTGCTGCTCCAGGCGCAGGACGCGGGCCGGCGGCTGACGGCCGCCGAGCAGGCGTACGCCGCGAGGATGATCGAGAACAGCGACAACGCGTCCGCTACGGCGCTGTGGGCCACGATCGGGCGGGCGGCCGGCCTCGACGCGGCGAACGAGCGCTTCGGGCTGACGCGGACCGTGGGCGGGGACGGCGGGCTGTGGGGGCTGACCCAGACCACCGCGGCGGACCAACTGGTGCTGCTCCGGCAGGTGTTCGGGGAGGAGTCGAAGCTGAGCGCGGCCTCGCGGACGTATCTGCGGGGCCTCATGGAGGCGGTGGAGACCGATCAGCAGTGGGGGGTCGCGGCGGCCGCGGTGGGCAGCTCCTGGGCGCTGAAGAACGGGTGGCTGCCGCGCAGCGCGACGGGGCTGTGGGACGTCAACAGCATCGGCCGGGTGACGGTGGACGGCGCCGACTACCTGGTGGCGGTGCTGTCGAACGGCACGGCGAGCCGGGCGCGGGGCGTCTCCCTGGTGGAGGCGGCGGCGCGGGCGGCGGTGTCGTCGTTCACGGGTGGGTGATCCGGCACCGCGCGGCCGAGGGATCCGGCCCGCGAGACAGATGCGCGCAACCGAGGGATCGGGTCCGCGCGGCACGTGAGCGCGGCCTGGCCGGACGAGGGTCGCCGTCCGCGCGAGGTCCCGCGCGGGCGGCCGGGCCGGACGAGGGCGCCGTCCGCGCGAGGTCCCGGTCCCGCGCGATGTTCCGGCTCCGGCCCCGGAAGGGGCGAGTGCCTCTTCTACGACCGCCTCACCGTTCCGTCAGGGCCGGTGACCCGGAGCCGCAGCCGTGGCCGGTGCGGCCGTTGCCCAGGGTCGGGGCGCCGCTCGGCGGCCGGTGTCGGGAGTCAGGCCGTTCTTCTGCGGCTTCGCCAGAGGATCACCCCGGCCACCACGAGGACGACGCCCGCGCCGCCGGCGAGCGGGGCCGCCCAGTCGGCGGCGCCGCCGGTGTCCCCGGCCGTGTCCGGCCCGGTGCCGAAGTACTTCTCGTCGTACGCAGCGGCGCGCAGGCCGCCCTGCGGTGTGAGGCGGGCGGCCGCCTTCAGGGCCGCCGCCGGGTCGATCATGCCGAAGCCCCGGGAGTCGTCCCGGCCGCCCACCGGGGCGTTCCGGGCGGTGTCCTCCAGGAGCTTCTTGATCTGGGCCGGGGTCAGATCAGGGTGGGCCGACCTGACCAGGGCCGCCGCGCCGGAGACGAAGGCGGAGGCCGCGCTGGTGCCCCAGCCCGCGTAGTACTTGTGGTCGGGGTCGGCGATGACGACGTCGACGCCGGGCGCGCTGACGGCCGCGTACCAGCGGCGGGTGGAGAACGCGGCGCGGGTGCCGTACTTGTCGACGGCGGTCACCGAGATGACGCCCGGGTAGGCGGCCGGGTAGGAGACGTGGTCGCCCTTGTCGCCGCCGTTGCCCGCGGAGGCGACGACGACCACGCCCTTCTTCAGGGCGTACTGCACGGCCTCGTCCTCGCCGGGTTCCGGGTGGGCCGAGTCCGAGTCGTCGCCGAGGGAGAGGTTGATGACGTCGGCGCCGTGGTCGGCGGCCCACCGGATGCCGTCGGCGAGGGCGTTGCCGCGGGTGGTGCGGGCCTTGGCGCGGGCGGGGTCGCCGTCCTCCAGGATCACGCGGACCGGCAGGATCTTCGCCTCGGGGGCCACGCCCATGACGCCGTCGGTGCCGCCGGGACCGTGGCCGTGTCCGGCGATGATGCCGGCCATGGCGGTGCCGTGCCGGGCCCAGGTGCGGTCGCCGGGTCCGGCGCCGAAGCCGATCATGTCCTTGGCGGGCAGGACGTTGCCCGCGAGGTCCGGGTGATCGGTCTCCACGCCGGTGTCGAGGACGGCGACGGTGATGCCCTGGCCCTTGGTGGTCTGCCAGGCCTCGTCGAGGTGCAGGGCGGACAGGCCCCACTGCTGGCCGCGGAGGCCGTCGGCGTGGGCCGGGGTGGACGGCAGCAGGGCGAGGGAGCCGGCGAGCAGCAGGCTCAGGGCCGCTCCGGGCGCGGCCGCGCGGCGGTGGCGGCGCGTCGATCGGGTCATGAGGACTTCTCCGTGGCCGTTCCGACGGTCGTGCGCAGGCGCCGTTCGATGCGGTCGGCCAGGCCCTGGGCCTCGTTGCCGAGGCCGGCCTGGGCGGGCGCCGTGGTGGCGCCTGAGCGGACGGCGTCCGCGGCGGGCTGGGGGGCGTCGACGGTACGGCCGTCGGCCCAGCCGGAGACGGCGAAGGCGACGACGGGGGCGTCGGTGAGCACGGAGATGGTCCAGGAGGCCCGCTGCGCGGCGCCGAACCCGGCGGCGGCGGTGCGGGGGGCCGCGTAAGGCCGGGGCATCAGGTCGGCGCGCCGGTCCAGGTGCTCGTCGCGGAAGCGGGCGGCGAGCGCGGACATGCCCGCGGGGTCGGCCTTGGTGAAGAGCAGGCCGACGGTGGTGACGTAGCTCTGGGTGGCGTCGGTGTAGGTGGCGCGCAGCAGCCGCCGGCAGCCGACCGGGGCGAGCGCCGTGTGCAGGAGCGGGTCGAAGGCGTGGGCGCAGCCGGTGTCGGGGGCGACGGCGATCCGGGTCCAGCTGCGGTCGGCGCCGCCGGGTCCGGCGCCCGTGCCCTGGACGGTGGGCGGGAACAGTTCGTCCACGGGCACGCTGTGCCAGAGCGTGCCGGCGGTGGTGAAGGCGGTCGCGGCGGCGCCGTCCTCGCCGTCGCCGGTGAGCCAGCTTCCGGTCAGGGCACCGCCGATGAGGCCGAGTCCGAGTACGAGGCAGGCGGCGGCAGCGACGGTGCGCGGTGCCACGCGGAGGCGGGGGCGCTCGCCGGACAGCTCGGGTTCCGCGAACGACACGACGGGCCGGCCGGCCGGGGCGGCGCTCCAGGAGTGGGCCGGGTCCGGGGTGACGGGGTTCGCCGGGCGGGCCGGTGCCATCGGGTTCCAGGCGCGGGCGCCGGGTGCCGGTTCGGTGCGTCCGGGCACGGCGGAGCGGGCGCGCTCGGCGGCGACGGCCGGTGTGCCGCCGGCGTCGGGCATGGCACCGGTACGGGGGTCGCCCGCCGCCCCGCCGGACGCGGCCGTGGGCTGCGTGGGGGCGGGGTGCCGGGGTCCGGGCGCCGAGGAACGCGGTGAGCCGGGCGGCGGGGAGCCGGGCGGGGGGCTGAACGGCGACGGTGACGGCGACGACGGCGACGGCGACGGCGACGGCGACGGCGACGGCGACGGCGACGGCGACGGCGACGGCGAGGACGAGCGGATGGGGCGCAGTCGCGCGGTCGTCTCCGACGGGGTCTCCGCGGGGACGCCCTGCTTCCGGGGTTGCCTGCCGGGCCGGAGCCGGGCCGTGCTCTGCCCGCCCGTCTCCGCCGGGGGCGCGTCGGGGAACCGGGCCGAGGCGGGGGGCGGGGGCGGGCTCACGGGGTCGGCGACGCCGGGCACGGCCGAATGCCGGAACGCCGGCCCGGGCCGGCCGACGGGCGCGGAGTCCCCCGCACCCGGCGCCACGCCCCGGACTCCCGCACTCCCGGCTCCCGCACTCCCGGCTCCCGTACGCCCGGACCCGGTGCTCCCGGCTCCCGCGCTCCCGGCACTGGTGTCCCCGGCACGTCCGGGCGCGTGCGCCGGCGGCCGGGTGGCCCGCGGAGTGAACACCGACGGCTCGTCGTCCGGTTCACCGGCCGGTGCCCGGCCGACGGGACGGGTGGCGGCGGAGCGTGACGGCGGCCGCTGGGGTGGGGGCCCGGGGACCGTGCCCCGCGGCCCAGGCTCACCGCCGGTACCGACGGGCTGCCCGGGCGAAGCCGACGGACGGGGCGGGGCCGACGCATCGCGCTGACCGGGCTGAGTAGAGGGACCGGACGTGACCGGGGCGTGGGACTGCCCGGGCGAGGCCGGCGGACGGGGCGGGGCCGACGCATCGCGCTGGCCGGGCTGAGCAGAGAGACCGGACGGGGCGTGAGACTGCCCGGGCAAGGCCGACGGACGGGGCGGCACCGGGGCGTGGGACTGCCCGGGCGAGGCCGGCGGACGGGGTGGGGCCGACGCATCGCGCTGAGCGGGCTGAGTCGACGGGCGGGGCGGGGTGGGGGGCTGGCCGGGCGGGGTCGACGGGCGGGGCGGGACGGGAGCGTGCCGCGCTTCCGTGCTCATGCACCCCCCGTTTCCTCGTGCCCGGGCCGTGTCCTCGCACGCGGGCCGACCTGCTGCTCGGCCGCGCCCGGCGCACAAGCCGTCCCGGGCACGCATACCCGTACGGCTGGACCGGCATCCCGGTTCACCTGGTGCGCCGGTGCGTTCCGCCGTACGTGCGCGTCACTCTACGGCTTGTCGGGGGCCGGGACGGAACCGGTCCACGAGCCCGGGGCATCTGCCCGGAACGTCCCCCTACCCTGCGGTAATCCTGTCTGGCAGGCTTCCGTCATGACTGCGCCTGCCGCCGACCGGGCCCGTTACGACCGGGCCACCGCCCATCTCGACGCCCCTCTCGCGATCGTGGATCTCGACGCGTTCGACGCCAACGCGGCCGACCTGGTGCGCCGCGCCGCCGGCAAGCCGGTCCGGGTCGCCAGCAAGTCGGTGCGCTGCCGGGCCCTGCTGGAACGGGTCCTGGCCCGGGACGGCTTCCAGGGCATCATGTCGTTCACCCTGGCCGAGTCGCTGTGGCTCGCGCGGTCCGGGTTCGACGACATCCTGCTGGCCTATCCGTCGGCCGATCGCGCCGGGTTCGCGGAGCTGGCCGCGGATCCCAAGCTCGCGGGGGCCGTCACCGTGATGGTGGACGACCCGGCGCAGCTCGACCTCATCGACGCCGCCCGTGCCGGCGGGCGTGAAGTGGTACGAGTGTGCCTGGAGTTGGACACCTCGCTGAAGCTGCTGGGCGGCCGGGTGCGGGTGGGCGCCCGCCGCTCGCCGCTGCACTCCCCCGCCCAACTCGCCGAACTGGCGCGGTCGGTGGCCCGGCGGCCGGGCTTCCGGCTGGTGGGGATCATGGCGTACGAGGGACACATCGCCGGTGTCGGGGACACGGTCGCCGGCCGGCCCCTGCGCTCCCGGGCGGTCCGGCTGATGCAGACCGCCGCCCGGCGGGAGCTGGCCGGGCGGCGGGCCGCGGTCGTCCGGGCGGTACGGGCCGTCGCGCCGGACCTGGAGTTCGTGAACGGCGGCGGCACCGGCAGCGTGCAGCACACCGCGGCCGAGGACGCGGTGACCGAGATCGCGGCCGGCTCGGGGCTGTACCTGCCGCGGCTGTTCGACAACTACACCTCCTTCACCGGCCGCCCGGCCGCTCTCTTCGCCCAGCCGGTGGTCCGGCGCCCCGGGGTGGGCGCCGTCACCGTGCTCGGCGGCGGCTATCCGGCCTCCGGCGTCGCGGGTCCCGACCGGCTGCCGGTGCCGTATCTGCCGGAGGGGCTGCGGTACGACCCGCAGGAGGGCCCCGGGGAGGTGCAGACCCCGCTGCTGGGTTCGCCCGCCGACGACCTGCTCATCGGCGACCGGGTCTGGTTCCGGCACGCGAAGGCGGGTGAGCTGTGCGAACGGTTCGAGGCGCTGCACCTCGTCCGGGGCGACGAGGTGACGGCGACCGTGCCGACCTACCGGGGCGAGGGGCACACGTTCCTGTGAGGCCCCCTACAGGGGCGTGACGTAAGCGCCGGCGATCCCGCCGTCCACCAGGAAGTCGGTGGCGTTGACGAAGGAGGAGTCGTCGCTGGCCAGGAAGGCGACGGCGGCGGCGATCTCCTCGGCCTCGGCGAACCGGCCGACCGGGATGTGCACCAGGCGGCGCGCGGCCCGCTCGGGGTCCTTGGCGAACAGCTCCTGGAGGAGCGGGGTGTTCACCGGCCCGGGGCACAGGGCGTTGACACGGATGCCCTCGCGGGCGAACTGCACGCCCAGTTCGCGGGACATGGCGAGGACGCCGCCCTTGGAGGCCGTGTACGAGATCTGGGAGGTGGCCGCGCCCATCCGGGCCACGAAGGACGCCGTGTTGATGATGGAGCCCTTGCCCTGGCGGCGCATGTAGGGGATGGCGGCCTTGCAGCACAGGTAGACGGAGGTGAGGTTGACCTCCTGGACGCGCTTCCACGCCTCCAGGCCGGTCTCCAGGATGGAGTCGTCGTCGGGCGGGGAGATGCCGGCGTTGTTGAAGGCGATGTCGACGCTGCCGTAGGTGTCGTAGGCCGTCTCGAACAGTGCCTCGACCTGCTCGGGGTCGGTGACGTCGACCTTGACGAAGAGCCCGCCGACCTCGTCGGCCGCGGCCTTGCCACGGACCTCGTCGACGTCGGCGCAGACGACGTGGGCGCCCTCGGAGGCGAGCCGGCGGGCGGTGGCGAGTCCGATGCCGCTGCCGGCTCCGGTCACGACGGCGGTACGGCCGGCCAGGCGGCGGCAAACGATGTTGTCGGTCACTGTGCGGGGCCCTCCGTGCTGATGAAGACGTTCTTGGTCCGGGTGAAGGCGGTCAGGGCGTCGGGGCCCAGTTCACGGCCGAGGCCGGACTGCTTGAAGCCGCCGAACGGGGTCCAGTAGCGGACGCTGGAGTGGGAGTTGACGGACAGGTTGCCGGCCTGGACGGCCTGGGAGACGCGCAGGGCGCGGCCCACGTCCCGGGTCCAGATGGAGCCGGAGAGTCCGTAGGGGGTGCCGTTGGCGAGGCGGACGGCGTCCTGCTCGTCGGTGAAGGGCAGGAGGACGGCGACCGGGCCGAAGATCTCCTCGGTGGCCGCCGGGCCGTCCGGCCGTTCCCCGGTGAGGACGGTCGGCGGGAACCAGAAGCCGGGCCCGTCGGGGGCGGTGCCGCGCAGGGCGGGGGCGTCGTCGGGGACGTAGGACCGTACGCGGTCCAGCTGCTGCCGGGAGATCAGCGGGCCCATCCGGGTCTTCTCGTCGGCGGGGTCGCCGACGACGACGTCGGCCAGGGCGCCGGCGAGGAACTCGCGGGCCGCTTCGAACACCGGCTCGTGGACCAGGATGCGGGTGCGGGCGCAGCAGTCCTGGCCGGAGTTGTCCAGGAAGGAGAAGGGGTCGAGGGCGGCTTCGAGGTCGGCGTCGGCGAAGACGATGTTGGGGCTCTTGCCGCCGAGTTCGAGGGTGACCGGCTTGACCAGGCGGGCGCAGCGTTCCATGACCTCGCGGCCGGTACGGGTGGAGCCGGTGAACACGATCTTGGCGATGTCCGGGTGGTCCACCAGGGCGCGTCCGGCGGTGGCGCCGTAGCCGGGGACGGCCTGGAAGACGTGCTCGGGCAGGCCCGCCTCCAGGGCGAGTTCGGCGAGGCGGAGGGCGGTGAGCGGGGTGGTCTCGGCGGGCTTGAGGACGACCGCGTTGCCCGCGGCGAGCGCCGGGAAGGAGCCCCAGGCGGCGATGGGCATCGGAAAGTTCCAGGGGGCGATCACGCCGATCACGCCGAGGGGTTCCTGGAAGGTGACGTTCCAGCCGCCGGGTGCCGGGATCTGGCTGCCGAGCAGGCGTTCGGCGCCGCCGGCCGCGTAGAGGAGCAGATCGCGGGCGTTGCCGGCCTCCCAGCGGGCGTTGCCGAGGGTGTGGCCGGCCTCGCGGACCTCCAGCCCGGCGAGTTCCTCGGTGTGGGCGTCGACGACGTCCGCGAAGCGGCGGAGCAGCCGGGCCCGGTCGGCGGGGGCGAGGGCGGCCCAGGTCCGCTGGGCCCGTGCGGCCCGTGCGACGGCTGCGGCGACGTCCTCCTCGCTCGCGGCGGGAACGGTGGCGACGACCTCTTCCGTGGCGGGGTTCAGTACGCGGAGTTCGTGCTCGTGCGGGTCAGTCAAGGGATGACCTTTCACAGGCGTTCGAAGGAGCGGCGCAGCTCCCAGTCGGTGACCGCGGCGTCGAAGGCCTCCAGCTCGACGCGTGCCAGGTTGCGGTAGTGCGCGACGACCTCGTCGCCGAAGGCGGCCTTGGCGATGGGGCTGTTCTCCCAGAGTTCGGCGGCCTCGCGGAGGGTGGTCGGGACGTGCTCGAAGCCGGCGGTGTAGGCGTTGCCCGGGCACGGGTCGGGCAGTTCGAGCCGCTGCTCGATGCCGTACAGGCCGGCCGCGACCAGGCCCGCCACCGCCAGGTACGGGTTGACGTCCCCGCCGGGCAGGCGGTTCTCGAAGCGCAGGGAGCGGCCGTGGCCGACCACGCGCAGGGCGCAGGTGCGGTTGTCGTGGCCCCAGGCGACGGCGGTGGGTGCGAAGGAGCCCGGCTGGAACCGCTTGTAGGAGTTGATGTTGGGGGCGTAGAGCAGGGAGAAGTCACGGAGTGCGGCGAGCTGTCCGGCGAGGAAGTGCCGCATCACCTCGGACATGCCGCCGTCCGGGCCGCCCGCCATGACGTTGGTGCCGTCGGCGTCGGTGAGTGAGAGGTGGATGTGGCAGGAGTTGCCCTCGCGCTCGTTGTACTTGGCCATGAAGGTGATCGAGACGCCCTCCTGGGCGGCGATCTCCTTGGCACCGGTCTTGTACAGGGCGTGCTGGTCGCAGGTGGTGAGGGCCTCGTCGTAGCGGAAGGCGATCTCGTGCTGGCCGGGGTTGCACTCGCCCTTGGCGGACTCGACGGTGAGGCCCGCGCCGGCCATGTCGTTGCGCAGGCGGCGCAGCAGGGGTTCGATGCGGCCCGTGCCGAGGATGGAGTAGTCGATGTTGTACTGGTTGGCGGGGGTCAGGCCGCGGTAGTTCGCGTCCCAGGCCTGTTCGTAGCTGTCCTTGAAGACGATGAACTCCAGCTCGGTGCCGACCTGGGCGGTGTAGCCGAGTTCGGCGAGGCGGTCGAGCTGGTGGCGCAGGATCTGGCGGGGGGCGGCGACGACCGGGGCGCCGTCGCTCCAGGCGAGGTCGGCGACGAGCAGGGCGGTGCCGGGGTGCCAGGGGACGCGGCGCAGGGTGGCGCGGTCGGGGTGCATGGCGAAGTCGCCGTAGCCGCGCTCCCAGGAGGACATCGCGTAGCCGTCGACCGTGTTCATCTCGGTGTCCACGGCGAGGAGGTAGTTGCAGCCCTCGGTGCCGTGGTGCAGCACCTCGTCGAGGAAGAAGCGGGCGGCGAACCGCTTGCCCTGGAGCCGCCCTTGCATGTCGGGGAAGGCCAGGACGACAGTGTCGATCTCACCGCTTGCGACGAGGGCGTGCAGTTCCTCGACACTGAGCGGGGGTGTGCGGTCTGCCACGGGAGAGCCTCCTAGGGCGCCATCGCGCTTTTTCGGCCGGGCCGGGAGCCATAAGGTATTGCGGAGAACCATTGCTTGGGAAGGGGGTACGGCGGATGTCGCAGGACTCGGACCTGAACGGGCTGGGCGACCGGCTGACTGCGGTGCTGCGGCCGGTGCGGGCGGGCAACGGCTTCGAGGAGGCGCTGGAGCAGATCCTCCAGGTCGTCCGGCTGGGCCTGGTGCCGGGCGGCGAGCGGCTGCCGGCCGAGCGGGAGCTGGCGGAGCTGCTCGGGATCAGCCGGGTGACGCTGCGCGAGGTCCTGAAGGTGCTCCAGGACCAGGGCCTGGTGGAGGCGCGGCGCGGACGGTACGGCGGAACGTTCGTGCTGCCGCGCCCGGACGCGGGCGGCGAGGGCGAGCTGCGGCGCCGGATCGCCGAGGTCGACATCGAGGACGTGCTGCGCTTCCGCGAGGTGCTCGAGGTGGGAGCGGCCGGGCTGTGCGCGGCGCACGGGCTGGACCGGGAGCAGGCTCAGCGGCTGCGGGAGGCGCTGGACCGCACCCACGGGGCGCCGCTGGCGGACTACCGGCGGGCCGACACGCTGCTGCACCTGACCCTGGCCGAGCTGTGCGGCTCGCCGTCGCTGACCGCGCAGTACGCGGCGGTCCGGGCGACGGTCAACGACCTGCTGGACTGCATCCCGCTGCTGGTGCGCAACCTGGAGCACTCCCAGCGGCAGCACACCGCGCTGGTGGAGGCGGTGCTGGACGGGGACGCGGACGGGGCGCGGGAGATGATGCGCGAGCACTGCGCGGGCACGGCGGCCCTGTTGCGGGGCTTTCTGGCATGAGCCGGATCTGCAAAGGTATTACCGGGAACCTTTGAAGGGGCTGTCCTGGAGCAGGCCCTGGAAGCAAGCACCTTTGGATGCCAGGGAGGGCAGCATGACCGTACGGCCGCTGATCGGCGTGAGCACGTATCTGGAGTCCGCCGCGCGCTGGGGCGTGTGGGAGCTGGACGCGGTGCTGCTGCCGGCCGGTTATCCGCGTCTGGTGCAGCGGGCCGGCGGGCTGGCGTTCCTGCTGCCGCCGGACGGCCCGGAGCGGGCCGCCGAAGCCGTGGCCCGGCTCGACGGGCTGGTCGTCGCCGGCGGCCCGGACGTCGACCCGGCCCGGTACGGCGCCGAGCGTTCGCCGCGGACGGGGCCGCCCGCGCCGGAGCGGGACGCCTGGGAGCTGGCACTGATCGGGGCGGCGCTGGCGGCGGGCGTGCCCCTGCTCGGCGTCTGCCGGGGCATGCAGCTGCTCAACGTCGCCCTCGGCGGCACGCTCGTCCAGCACCTGGACGGGCACGCGGAGGCGGTCGGCGTGTTCGGCGGGCACCCGGTGAAGCCGGTGCCGGGGACGCTGTACGGCGGCATCGTCCCGGAGGAGGTGACGGTGCCGACGTATCACCATCAGGCGGTGGAGCGGCTCGGCGAGGGGCTGGTCCCGTCGGCCTACGCGGCGGACGGGACCGTGGAGGCCGTGGAGCTGCCGGCGGACCGGGGCTGGGTGCTGGGGGTGCAGTGGCACCCGGAGATGGGTGAGGACCCGCGGCTCATGCGGGCACTGGTCACAGCCGCCTCCTGACCCAGGCCGGCGGCGTCGCCCCGGCCCGCCGGAAGGGGTGCAGAGTGCGCAGGCCCGGCGCCGCCGGCCGCAGCGATCCGCGCGGGAAGTCGCCGGCGAGAGCGGCGGGGTGGGTTCGGGTCGCTTTCCGGGTGCGGGTGCGTGGTGGCCGGTCGCGCCGTTCTCCGCGCCGCTGGGGGCGGTTTCAGGCTCGGGTGAGGGACAGCAGTTCCCGGGCCGGGCCCGTGGGGCGGTGGCCCGTCGGCCATACCGCCCGCAGGTCCCGGCGCAGCGAGACGCCCTCGACCGGGATGCTGACCAGGCGCCGCATCGCCAGCTCCTCCCCCACCGCCAGCTCGCTGAGGACCGAGGGTCCCGCGCCGCTGACCGCGGACGCCTTCACCGCCGTCGTCGAGGACAGCTCGATCAGCGGCCGGGCCAGACCGCCGAGCGCCGCGTCCAGGACCTGGCGGGTGCCGGAGCCGCGTTCGCGGAGGATGAGCGGCGTCTCAGCGAGTTCCCGCGCCGTCAGGGGGCGCCGGCGGCGGGCCCACGGGTGGCCGGGCGCGGTGACGACGATCAGCCGGTCGCGGGCGATGACCGCGGAGTCCAGGCCCGTGGGCACGTTCAGGCCCTCCACGAAACCGAGGTCCGCCTCCCCGGTCAGCAACAGCTCCGCGACCTTCGCCGAGTTGCCGGCGAGCAGGGAGACGGCCGTGTCGGGACGCTCGGCGTGCAGCGCGAGGAGCCAGCCGGGCAGCAGGTACTCGGCGATGGTCATGCTCGCCGCGACCCTGAGCCGCGAGTCCCGCCGGTCCCGCAGCGCCCGCGCACCCGCATCGAAGGCCGCCGCCGCCTCCACCACCCGCCGGGCCCAGTCCGTGACCAGGGCGCCCGCGTCGGTGAGCCGGGAACCGCGCGGCGAACGGTCGACGAGGGCCACGCCCAGCTGCCGTTCCATGGAGCGGAGCCGGCTGCTCGCGGCCGGCTGGGTGATGCCGACCTCCCGTGCCGCCGCGCCGAGACTGCCCAGCCGTGCCACCGCGAGCAGCAGCTCCAGCGCGGCGAGGTCCGGCACCCGGTGCGCCAGCGAATCCCTGCTGTTCCGCTGTCCCTCCACCTCGCTCATAAAACCAGCTTATGCCGTCATAGGAATGAACTCCCTGGTCAGGAGCGACCGGCGGCGCGAACGTGGAGGCATGGTCACCGCAGCCCAGCCCTTGCCCCTGTCCGTGCGTCACGCCGCCCGGCTCCGCCGGCTCGGACCGAACTGGTACGCCTCCGTCATGGGCACCGCCATCGTCGGCTCGGCCGGCGTCGCACTGCCGGGCGCGGCGCACGGCGCGCGCGGTGCCTTCGCGGCCTTCTGGGCGCTGTCCCTGCTCATGCTCCTGACCCTGCTGGCCGCCCGGGCCGTGCACTGGGCCCGCCATCGTGACCAGGCCCGCGCCCATCTCCTCGACCCGGCCATGGCCCCCTTCTACGGCTGCCTCGCGATGGCCCTGCTGGCGGTCGGCGGCGGCGCCCTGACGGCCGGCCGGGACCTGATCGGCACGCGCGCGGCCGTCGCCCTGGACACGGTGCTGTTCTCCGCGGGTACGGCGGTCGGGCTCGGGGCCGCCGTCGCCGTGCCGTACCTGATGGCGGTACGGCACCGCGTCGAGCCCGGCCAGGCCACCCCGGTGTGGCTGCTGCCGCTGGTCGCGCCCATGGTGTCCGCCGCGCTCGGCCCGCTGCTGGTGCCGCATCTGCCGCCGGGCCAGCCCCGTCAGACCCTGCTGCTGGCCTGCTTCGCGATGTTCGGGCTGAGCCTGCTGGCCACGCTGCTGATGCTGCCGCTGGTCTTCGCCCGGCTGATCACCTCCGGGCCGCTGCCGCTCGCGCTCACCCCGACGCTGTTCCTGGTCCTCGGCCCGCTCGGGCAGTCCGTCACCGCCGTCGGCAAGATCGCGGACGCCGCCCCCGGCGTCGTACCGGCCCCCTACGACCGTGGTCTCGCGGTCTTCGCCGTGCTGTACGGCGTGCCGGTCATGGGGTTCGCGCTGCTCTGGCTGGCGCTCGCCACCGCGCACGTGGTGCGGGCCCGGCGGCAGGGCATGGGTTTCGCGCTGACCTGGTGGGCGTTCACCTTCCCGCTGGGCACCTGTGTCACCGGCGCGGCGTCCCTCGCCGGGCACACCGGTCTCGCCGTGTACGACGCGCTGGCCCTCGGCCTGTACGGCGTCCTCGTGGCGGCCTGGCTCGCGGCGGCCTGCGGCACCGGGCGCGGCCTGCTCAGCGGCGAGCTGCTCGCAGCGCCCCGGCCAGCACCCGTGGCGCCTGGGTCAGGGACGGCCCGTACCAGGTCAGGTGCCGTCCGCTGACCAGGGCGCAGGGCAGGTCCCAGAACGCCTCCGGGCCGTCGTCCGCGGTGAAGCGGTAGGGCTCGTCGGGCAGGACGACCAGATCCGGGGCGGCCGCGCGCAGCTCCTCCAGCGGGACGCGGGGGTAGCGCTCGGGGTGGCCGGCGTGGAGGTGGTCCACTCCGAGGCGGGCCAGGACGTCGCCCGCGAAGGTGTCCCGGCCGAGGACCATCCAGGGCCGGCGCCAGATCGGTACGACCGCCGTCGCACGCTCCGCGGGGGCGGGCAGGGACGCCCAGGCCGCCTCCGCCCGCGCCAGCCAGGCGGGCCGGGCCGGGGCACCGCAGGCGGTGAGCACCCGTGCCAGCTCGGCCAGGGCCTGCGGCACGCTCCGCACCTCGGTGACCAGCACGTCGAGGCCCGCCGCGCGCAGTGCGTCGAGGTCGGCGGCGCGGTTCTCCTCCTCGTTGGCGAGCACGAGGTCGGGTGCGAGGGAGACGATCCGGTCCACCTTCGGGTTCTTCGTGCCGCCGATCCGGGCGGCCGACAGGTCCGCCGGGTGGCTGCACCAGTCGGTGACGCCGACGAGAGCCCCGGGCAGCGTCACCGCGACGGCCTCGGTGAGGGAGGGCACCAGCGAGACGATCCGCACTACGCACCGCCCCTTTCCCGCGCCGTCTAGCGCGACCGGTCCTGGACCGCCTCGATGTGCTCGGCCACCGCCACCACGATGACCCGCGTGTCGGGGACCGTGGCCCGCCAGCGGTGCCGGACCCCGCCGGTCAGGTAGAGGGTGTCGCCGCGGCCGAGGCGGTAGGCGCGCCCCTCGGCCTCTATCTCCACCGCGCCGTCGGCGACGTACATCAGCTCGTCGTTGCGGTGCTGGAACTCACGGCCGGCGTCGTGGTCGCCGGTGTACTCGGAGGCGTGCAGCTGGTGGTGGCCGCGCACCAGGGAGCGGGTGCGCGGGTCGAAGCCGCCCTCGGCGCCGGGCTCGGCGCGGACGACGTCCACGCTGGCGGCCGGGTCGGCGGCGGCGAGGAGTTCGACGGCCGTGGTGCGCAGGGCGTCGGCCAGCTTCTCCAGGGACGTACGGCTCGGGCGGGCCCGGTCGTTCTCGACCTGGCTGAGGAAGGGCACGGAGAGGCCGCTGCGCTCGGCCACGACGGCGAGGGTCAGTTCCAGCGCACGGCGGCGCCGCCGGACGGCCGCGCCCACCCGTACGGGCTGCTGCTCTTTGTGGTCGCCCATCGCTCCGGCTCCCTCCCTCGCTCGTCGTGCCGACACCCGGGTGCCCGCCCGCGGGCATCCCTCTTCTGATGACTTCTCTGCACCCTACGCATGTTCGGCAAACCGTTTCACGTGCCTGTCACATCCCCGACTTGTCCCTGCTCTCCCACCCTCACTGTTCGCGCCAGTGTCCCGGGGCCGATCAGCGCCCGGGGAGGGGGTCCCCCGGCAGGATGAACGTGCCGATCAGCCGGGTGTGGAGCCCCTGCTCAGGCCACTGTTCGTCACGTAGGGTGATTGGCCTGATCTGTGCCGTGAGGGAACGCCGCGGGGGCGGGCGGCGCCGGACGCGGGTCGGCGTCCGGCGGCACCCGCCCCCGGGAGGCGGTCGGGGTCGTCAGGTCACCCGGCCGCCCGGCTCCGGGCGTCGTCCTTGGCCACGGGCGCCCACTTGTCGACCAGGCCGGGGTGCTGTCGCAGCCAGGTGCGCACGGCGTCCTGCTCCCCGCCCTTGCCGGACTTCTGGATCTGCGCCTCCAGGCCCGTCAGCTGCTCCTCGGTCATCGAGAAGTCCTTCAGCCACCGGCCGACCTGCGGATTGTCGGCGGCGAAGCCCTTGCGGGCGAGGGTGTGCACGCCGTCGCCCTTGCCCCAGGCGCCCCTGGGGTCCTTGAGCTTCTTCAGGCCGTAGTCGCTGTACGCCCAGTGCGGCGACCACAGGGTGACGACGACCGGCTGCTTGCGGCCGTAGGCGCGCTTCAGCTCGGCGAGCATGGCCGGCGTGGAGCCGTCGACCACCTCGTACGTGCCGTCCAGGCCGTACTCCTTCAGCACCTTGTCCTTCAGCAGGCCCATCATGCCCGCGCTGGGCTCGATGCCGATGATCTTCCCGTGGAACTCGGAGGCGTGGTCCTTCAGGTCCTCCAGGGAGTTCACGTCCTTCACATAGGACGGAACGGTCAGCTCCAGGGAGGTGGGGCCGTACCACTTGCCGAGGTCGTCCAGCTGCTCGCCGTACTTCGCCCAGTACTCCGCGTGGGTGGTGGGCAGCCAGGAGTCCGTCTCGAAGTCCAGCTGGCCGGTGGCGAGGCCGGTGTAGAGCGGTCCGGCCGCGTACTGGCTCGTGGTCACCTTGAAGCCGCGCTCCTGGAGGATCTCCTTCCACAGGAAGGTGGAGGCGATGCCCTCGTCCCAGGGGATGTAGCCGATCCGGATCTCCTTGCCCTTGCCGACGTCCGTGCCGGAGGCCTCGGAGGTGCCGGCGGAGGGGCCGAAGACGCCGAGTCCGGCCGCGACGAGGGCGAGGACGACGGCACCGGCCAGGGCGACGGCCGGGCGCGGACGGTACGACCACGCGCGCGTGCGGCTCTGCGCGGCGGCCCTGCGGCCCAGCGGGGAGAGCCGGGTGCCGAGCGCGCCGGTGACGCGGTCCAGGTAGATGGCGAGGACGACGATGCCGACGCCCGCCTCGAAGCCGTAGCCGATGTCGACCTGGCCGATGGCCTGGTTCACGGCGCCGCCGAGGCCGCCGGTGCCGACCATGCCGGCGATGACGACCATCGACAGGCCCAGCATGATCACCTGGTTGACGCCGGCCATGATGGTCGGCAGGGCGAGCGGCAGCTGGACGCGCCACAGGACGTTGCGCGGGGTGGTGCCGAACGCCTCGGCGGCCTCGACCAGTTCGGCGTCGACCTGGCGGATCCCCAGCTCGGTCATGCGGACGCCGGGGGCGAGCGCGAAGATCAGGGTGGCGACGACACCGGGGGCGGTGCCGAGGCCGAAGAACAGCATGGCCGGGATCAGCAGGACCATCGACGGCATCGTCTGGAGCAGGTCCAGGACGGGCCGTACGACCGCGCTGACCGTCTGGGAGCGGGCCGCCCAGATGCCCAGCGGGATCGCGATCACCAGCGCCAGCACCGTCGCCACGAGGACCAGGGCGAGCGTGGACATGGCCTGGTCCCACAGGGCGAGCGAGTCCACGAGGGCGAACCCGGCGAAGGCGAGGACGCCGGCGAGCAGTCCGCGCAGCCACCAGGCGGCGACGGCGAGGATGCCCGCCATCAGCAGCGGCTCGGGCGCGGCGAGGACGGAGTCGATGCCGTCGTACATGCCCTCCATGACCGCCTTGATGGCGTCGAAGAGCCAGGAGAGGTGGTCGACCAGCCAGTCGACGCCGGAGTCGACCCAGTCGCCGAGGTGGATCCTAGGCACGGCCGATCACCTTTCCCTCCGGGTTGTCGCAGGGCACGGGGCCTGCCGTCTCGTCGCCGAGGAAGCCGACCAGCCGCTGCCTGGGCACGACACCGACGACGCGGTTCGCCTCGTCCACGACCGAGACGCGGTGCGACAGCCGGGCACTGATCGCGCACAGTTCGGTGAACGGCGTCCGAGGGGTCGCGGTCTCGCAGTCGCACAGCGGGGCGTCGCCGGTGACCGAGGTGTCCATGAGGGCGCCCGCCGTCAGCACGCGGGAACGGTCGACGTCCTGGATGAAGGAGGCCACGTAGTCGTTCTCCGGGCGCAGCAGGATGTCCTCGGCGGTGCCGGTCTGGACGACGCGTCCGTCGCGCATGACGGCGATGCGGTCGCCGAGCCGCATGGCCTCGTTGAGGTCGTGGGTGATGAAGACGATGGTCTTCTTCAGCGTCTTCTGGAGTTCCAGCAGCTGGTCCTGCATGTCGCGGCGGATCAGGGGGTCCAGCGCGCTGAAGGACTCGTCCATGAGGAGCAGGTCGGCGTCGGTGGCGAGGGCGCGGGCGAGGCCCACGCGCTGCTGCATGCCGCCGGACAGCTCGTCGGGCCAGGACTTCTCCCAGCCGGCCAGGCCGCACAGGGCGAGCGCCTCGTCGGCGCGGCGCGCGCGCTCGGCGCGGGGCACGCCCTGCACTTCCAGGCCGTAGGCGGCGTTGTCGCGGACACTGCGGTGCGGGAACAGCGCGAAGTGCTGGAAGACCATGCTGATCCGCTGCGAGCGCAGCTCGCGCAGGGCCCGGTCGGAGAGGGCGGTCAGGTCCTGGCCGTCGAAGCGCACACGGCCCGCGGTCGGCTCCAGCAGACCGTTGAGCATGCGCAGCAGGGTGGACTTGCCGGAGCCCGAGAGCCCCATGACGACGAAGATCTCGCCGGCCTCCACGCGCAGGGAGGCGTCGATCACGGCGGCCGTCGTGCCGTCGGCGCGCAGTTCCTCCCGGTCGGCGCCCTCCCGCAGGCGTTCCACTGCTGCGTCCGGTCGTCTGCCGAACACCTTGAACAGGTGCTCCGCCTCAAGTCTGGGATGCACGCGTACCTCTCGTCTCGGGGACAGGGACAGGAGACGAAGAGTCGCCGACGGCTGGAAAGAGCAACCACCCTCGCTCCGGGGCGGCGCCTCCCCGGGTAAAGCGGGGGCAAACCCACAAGTGGCCGGGCTCACGGGGATGCGCAGCACGCAACGCGTTCCGGGGCGGACGGCCGCTGTCGGTGCCGTACGGCATGATGCGAGCGTGACCGGACGACTGATGCTCCTCGACACCGCCTCGCTGTACTTCCGCGCCTATTTCGGCGTCCCGGACTCCGTGAAGGCGCCGGACGGCACTCCCGTCAACGCGGTTCGCGGCCTGCTCGACTTCATCGACCGGCTGGTCCGTGACCACCGGCCGGACCGGCTGGTGGCCTGCATGGACGCCGACTGGCGTCCGCAGTGGCGGGTGGACCTCATCCCCACCTACAAGGCCCACCGGGTCGCCGAGGAGCACGAGGGCGCACCTGACGAGGAGGAGGTGCCGGACACCCTCGCCCCGCAGGTGCCGGTCATCGAGGAGGTGCTGGACGCGATCGGCATCGCCCGCGTCGGCGTCGCGGGGTACGAGGCGGACGACGTGATCGGCACGTTCACCGGCCGGGCCGAGGGGCCGGTCGACATCGTCACCGGCGACCGCGACCTGTATCAGCTGGTGGACGACGAGCGCGGGATCCGCGTGCTGTATCCGCTGAAGGGCGTCGGCACGCTCCAGCTGACCGACGAGGCGGTGCTGCGCGAGAAGTATGGCGTCGACGGACGCGGGTACGCGGATCTGGCGCTGCTGCGCGGCGACCCGAGCGACGGCCTGCCGGGCGTGGCCGGCATCGGCGAGAAGACGGCCGCCAAGCTGCTCGCCGAGTTCGGCGACCTGGCCGGGATCATGGCGGCGGTCGACGACCCGCGGGCGAAGCTCACGCCGTCGCAGCGCAAGCGGCTCACCGAGGCCCGGCCGTATGTCGCGGTCGCGCCGAAGGTGGTGCGGGTGGCGGGCGACGTGCCGCTGCCGGACGTCGACACCGTCCTGCCGCACGCCCCGCGCGACCCGGCGGCCGTGCGGGAGCTGGCGCACCGGTGGGGGCTGGGCGGCTCGCTGGAGCGGCTGCTGGCCACGCTGACGCACTGACCCCGGCCCGGAGTGGAACGTTCCGGCAAAACGCTCTCACCGAGCTCTCAGGAAAGCGGTGTTGAATCGGCCGAGGTGCTAACTTAGGTAAACCTAACCAAGTCTGCAGGAGGCCGTGATGGCAGAGCGCCCGGGACGAAAGCCGCGCAAGCCCCATACCGCCCAAGTGGTTCGCACCGAGCGGCTGACGCCGCACATGCAGCGGGTGGTGCTCGGTGGTGAGGGGCTGGCCCACTTCGCCGCGGACACCTGCACCGACCACTATGTGAAGCTGCTGTTCGGCGCCCCGGGCGTCACCTACCCGGAGCCCTTCGACCTGGAGCGGATCCGCGCCGAGTTCCCGCGTGAGCAGTGGCCGGTGACCCGGACCTACACCGTGCGCGACTGGAACCCCGAACAGCACGAGCTGACCTTGGACTTCGTGATCCACGGCGACGAGGGGCTGGCCGGCCCCTGGGCCCTGCGGGCGCGGCCCGGCGAGACCGTGCGCTTCATGGGCCCCGGCGGGGCGTACGCGCCCGACCCGCAGGCGGACTGGCATCTGCTCGCCGGTGACGAGAGCGCGCTGCCCGCCATCGCCCGCGCCCTGGAGGCCCTGCCCCCCGGCGCCCGTGCGCACGCCTTCGTCGAGGTGTCCGGCCCCGAGGAGGAGCAGAAGATCGGCACCGAGGTGCAGGTCGTCTGGCTGCACCGCGGGGAGCGGCCGGTCGGCGAGGCTTTGCTGGAGGCCGTCCGCGCGCTGGAGTTCCCGGACGGCCGGATGCACGCCTTCGTGCACGGCGAGGCGGGCTTCGTGAAGGAGCTGCGCCGGCTGCTGCGGGTGGAGCGGGAGGTCCCGCGCGAGGACCTGTCGATCTCCGGCTACTGGCGTCTCGGCCACAACGAGGACGGCTGGCAGGCGTCCAAGCGGGAGTGGAACGCCCGGATCGAGGCCGAGCAGGAGAGCGACCCGGCGGCGGCCGCCGCCTGACCGGCCCGCCGTCGGCGGTGAGGGTCGGCTGCGGGACAGGGCGAGGGTGCCGGGCGACGGGCTGGGCTGGGCTGGGCTGGTGGGATACGGCATGATCCGCATCCTGCCGGGTGCGTGACCGGCCGGCCCGCCCCTTTTCGCCGGTCACCGGGGTGACCGCACCCCCGTACCCTTGACCCCGATGAGACGCCGTACCCCGCCCCCGCCCGCCCCGCTCCCCCAACGTGACGGGGTGGACCCCGTACGGGTGCGGCTGCCCGTGGGCGGGCCGTGGGCCACCGTGCGCGAGCATCTGGTGGAGCGGCTCACGGGGGCCGGTCCCGGGATGATCGAGTCGATGTTCGACGAGGGGCTGGTGGTCGGGGCCGACGGGCGGGCCGTGGCGCCGGACGCGCCGTTCCGGCCGGGGATGTTCGTGTGGTTCCACCGCGAACTGCCCGCCGAGGTGCCGGTGCCGTTCCCGGTGGAGGTGGTGTACCGGGACGAGCACATCGTGGTGGCCGACAAGCCGCACTTCCTGGCCACGACCCCGCGCGGCACACATGTCGCCCAGACCGCACTGGCCCGGCTCCGGCACGAGCTGGACATCCCCGCACTGACGGCGGCCCACCGCCTGGACCGGCTCACCGCCGGACTGGTGCTGTTCACGGTGCGGCCCGAGGAGCGCGGCGCGTACCAGACGCTGTTCCGGGACCGGCGGGTGCGCAAGGAGTACGAGGCGGTCGCGCCGTACGACCCTGCGCTCGCCCTGCCCAGGACCGTGCGGAGCAGGATCGTGAAGGAACGCGGGGTGCAGGCCGCCCGCGAGGTCGAGGGCGAGCCGAACGCCGAGACCCGCGTCGAGCTGGCGGAGCACCGGTCCGGCCTCGGCCGGTACCGGCTCCTCCCGGCGACCGGGCAGACCCACCAGCTGCGGGTCCATCTGACCTCGCTGGGCGTGCCCATCCTCGGCGATCCGCTGTATCCCGAGGTGACCGACCCGGTGCCGGCCGGCGACTTCCGGCGCCCGCTGCAACTGCTCGCGCGGCGCCTGGAGTTCACCGACCCGGTCACCGGCGCGGACCATTCGTTCCGCAGCGGACGCCGGCTGCGGGCCTGGACGTCCTACGCCGACTGGGCCGGTCCCGAGGGACCGCACGACTGACGCCCGGCCCCGCCGGGACGCAGGCACCGGCCACCCGCGGGTCGCCACGCCACCAGCGCACCAGGCACCGGCCACCCGCCGGTCGCCACGCCACCAGCGCAGCAGGCGCCGGCCACCCGTCAGTCGCCTCGCCACCAGCGCAGCAGGCGCCGCCACAGGCCGCGTGGCCGGGACGGGAGCGGGGCCGGCGGGGCCGTGGCCGCGGCGGGAGCCGGGCGGGGGGCCGCCGCCTGCGGTTCGACGGCCGGGGCGGCATCGCCGCCGAGGGTGCCGACCTGCCAGGTGGAGCGCTGCGGCACAACGGGCATGGCCCGCGGCGGCAGATCGACGTCCTGCTGCGGCTTCGGTTCGAAGCGCACCGGCAGCGCCACCAGGTGCCGGGAGGCGATGGACGACCGCCAGCGCAGGTCCTCCTCGGCACAGTCGAGCTGGATGTCGGACAGCCGTGTCAGCAGCGCGTCGACGCCGACGTCGGCGATGGCGCGGCCGATGTCCTGGCCGGGGCACTCGTGCGGGCCGCCGCCGAAGGCGAGGTGCGAGCGGTTGCCCTGCATGTTCGCGGACAGGTCGGGCCGCACCCGTGGGTCGACGTTGCCCGGGGCGGGCGCGAAGAGCAGCCCGTCGCCCTTGCGGATGCGCCGGCCGCCCAGCTCGGTGTCCTGCTTGGCGAAGTAGCCGAAGACCGTGCTGAACGGCGGCTCGTCCCACAGGGACTGCTCGATCGCCTCCGGCACGGTCATCTGGCCGCCGTTGAGCTGGGCGCGGAAGCCCGGCTCGGTGAGGACCATGCGCAGCGCGTTGGCGAGGAGGTTCGCGGTGGCCTCGTAGGCCGCGAAGAGGACGAGCCGCAGGTGTTCGCGGACCTCGTCGTCGGTGAGTCCGGCCGGGTGGCCGACGAGGTGACTGGTGAAGTCGTCCTCGGGCCGGGCGCGCCGGCGGGTGGTGAGCCGGCTGAGCGCGTCCATGACGTAGGTGTGGCTCTGGATGGCGGTCTCGGTGCCCTTGAGGGCGTCCCGCGCGGCCTGCACCATCCGGTCGTTGTACTCCTCGGGCATGCCGAGGATCTCGCACATCACGGCCATCGGCAGGTGCTCGGCGAACTGGGAGACCAGGTCGGCCCGGCCCCGCTCGCAGAACCCGTTGACCAGGCCCTGGGTGTAGCGGCCGATGTGGCGGCGGACGCTGCGGTGGTCGATGGTGGCCATGGCCGCGGTGACCGCGGCGCGCAGCCGCTGGTGCTCGTCGCCCTCGGCGTGGGAGCAGATCGGCTGCCAGGCGATGTGCGGCATGAGGGGGTGGTCGGGTTTGACCATGCCTTCCTTCAGCGGGGTCCAGATCCGGCTGTCCCGCGTGTACTGCGAGGGGCTGCGCACCAGCTGGAGGTTCTCGGCGTGCCCGAGCACCACCCACATCGGTACGTCGTCGTGCAGGAGTACGGGGGCCACGGTGCCGTGCTGCTCGCGCAGGCGGTCGTAGAGGCCGCCGAGGTCCTCGGTGTCGGGGCCGTAGAGCCGGTGCACCGCGCCGGGGCCGAGGCCGTGCGCGGGGCAGCCCGGCGGCGGGCCGGGCATGGGGTCTGTGCCGGTCAGGGATGAGGATTCAGACGTCACGGGATCGCTCCGGAACGGATGGTGTGGGGGCGTGTCGACAGGTCAGGTGAGGGCGCCGGACAGGGCGAGCGAGTGCAGGAAGCGCATGAGGGTCATCAGGACGTCCTTGCTGGAGGCCCGGCGGCGCACGTCGCACTCGAGGATCGGGATCTCGGGGGCCAGGTCCAGCGCGGTGCGCAGCTCCTCGACCGGGTAGCGGGGCGCGTCCGGGAAGGAGTTGACGGCCACGACGAAGGGCACGCCGCGTTCCTCCAGCCGGCCCATGACGTCGAAGCTGACCTCCAGGCGCCGGGTGTCGACCAGGACGACCGCGCCGAGCGCGCCTTCGAACAGGCCGTTCCACAGGAACCAGAAGCGCTCCTGGCCGGGGGTGCCGAAGAGGTAGAGCACCAGTTGGTCGGTGATGCTGATGCGGCCGAAGTCCATGGCCACGGTGGTGGCCGTCTTGGTGTCGGAGCCGTAGTTGTCGTCCACGCCGATGCCGGCCTGGGTCATGGTCTCCTCGGTGGTCAGCGGCCTGATCTCGCTGACGGAGCCGACCATGGTGGTCTTGCCGACACCGAAGCCGCCCACGATCACGATCTTCACCGCGGCCTGGGCCGTGTGCGGCAGGTGGTCCTCGGTGCGCGGGCCGGGGATCGTGTCAGAGCTTTTGAAGTCCATGCATCACCGCTTCGAGGAGTGAACGGTCGGCAACCGCCTGGCGGACGATCGGCGCGCGCGCCTGCACCAGCTCCGCCTCGATCAGCTTGGTGATGAGCACGGTCATGGCGCTGAAGGGCAGTTGCAGATAGGCCGAGAGTTCGGCCACGGACAGCGGGGCGAGACAGAGTCTCAGCACTGCCGCCTCCTCCGGCGAGGCGGACGGCGGTGGCGCGGACCGCGCCACGATCAGGGTCACCAGGTCGAGTTCGGCGCGGGCGCCGTCGGCGGATCCCGCGATGGTGTAGAGCCGTTCGGGGTTCCCGGGCTTCTCGGGGCCGTTCGCCGGTTCATGGGGCGGTGGCGGCGGGGGCGCGGCCGGTTGCGGCCGGCGCCGTTTGCGTCGTGGAGGTGTCATACGGTCTGCCCGTTCCGCCGGGGCGGACTGGTGAGATGGGCACCGATCCGGACGACGAGATCGCGCATCATGCCGCTCATCCGGCCCGGTTCGCAGGTCACGTCGGCGAGCACGGCGAGGTAGGCGTTGGCGCCGGCGTTCATGAGGTAGAAGTAACCGCCCTCGATCTCGATGACGACGACCTTCATCTCACCGGCGCCGGGGATCTCCTGGATGATGGCGCCGGCCAGGCTCTGCACGCCCGCGCAGGCGGCGGCCACACGGTCGGCCGCGTCGGGGTCGCCGCCGTAGCGGGCGATGCGCAGCCCGTCGGAGGAGAGGACGACGATCATCTCGATGCCCGGTACGCCGTCGTTCAGCTGCTTGAGCATCCAGTCCAGGTTCGCTCGCTGCTGGATCACTTGAGGTCCCTCTCGTCGTCGGCCTCGGTGGCGCCCTCGGCGTGATCGGCCGAATCGTCGATCAGATGCAGGTACTTGGTCGGGTGGAGCGTGAAGTCGGTCAGTTCGGCCGCGGTGGCGTCCTCGGGCATGCCCTTGCGCAGGCCGTCCCAGAACGCCTCCATCCACATGCCCGGGGGCCGGTCGATGAGCTTCTTGCGCTCGGGGTCGATCTCGGGCTCGGGTTCCGGTTCGGCCCTGGTCCGGGACCAGATGGTGGGCCGGCCCTCGCGCTCCGCGCGTTCGATGGCGGCCTGTTCCGCGATCCGCTGGCTGAGCGGGGTCTTCACCCGGCTGCGGCGCTGCGGCAGACCGCCCGCGGTCCACTCGGTGACCTCCGGGACGTCGTCCTCCATGGAGATCCCGGCGGGGATCTTGGGGCTGGTGGGGCGGCGCTTCTTGGGCGGGCGCTTGGGGCCCTCGACGGCGCCGAGTTCGGGCTTGGGGATGCCGGTGGCGCCGATGCCGTGCGCGGCGCCCACACCGGGCTCGGTGGTCGTCATGACGCGCGGCACGATGAGGATCGCGCGGACGCCGCCGTAGGCGGAGGCGCGCAGCGAGACCTCCATGTCGAACTGCTTGCAGAGCCGGCCGACGACGGCGAGGCCGAGGCGCGGGTTCTCGCCGAGGTTCTGCGCGTCGTCGCCGTTCTTGGCGTCCTCGATCATCTGCTCGATGCGGGCGCGGGACTCCTCGGTGAGGCTGACGCCGGCGTCCTCGATCTCGATGGCGATGCCCGCCTGCACCTCCGCGGCGGTGACGTGCACCTGCGTCGAGGGCGGCGAGTAGCGGGTGGCGTTGTCGAGGAGTTCGGCGGCCGCGTGGATGACGGGTTCGACCGCGGTGCCCTTGATGTTGATGTTGACGATGGAGCTGAGGTCGATGCGGCGGTACTCCAGGATGCGGGACATGGCGCCGCGCAGCACGCTGTACAGGGAGACCGGCAGGGGCCACTGACGGCCGGGGCGGCCGCCGCCGAGGACGGAGATGGTGTCGGCGAGGCGGCCGATCAGCGAGGTGCCGTGGTCGATGCGCAGCAGGTCGTCGAAGACCTCCGGGTTGCGCCCGTGGTCCTCCTCCATCTCGCGGAGTTCCTTGGCCTGCTGGTGGACGATGGCCTGGACGCGGCGGGCGATGCTCACGAAGGAGCGCTCGGAGGCGTCGCGCATGGAGATCTCGTGGTCGGCACCGCGCAGCGCGATGCGCACCAGTTCGCGGTATCCCTCGGGCAGGCCGCGCAGTTCGGGGTCGGCGTCGAAGACGTTGCGTACCGTGTCCCGGAGCGCCTCGCCGCGGCGCAGCCTGAGGAAGCCGAGAGGCAGGACGTCGGTGGCGAAGCGCTCCATCAGCTCGTTGTGCGCGGCGATCCGCTGTTCCAAATACGCGGTGTGACGGGCGTGTTCGGCCTGCGCTTCACGGAGCCGGCGGCCGCGCCGGGCGGCCTCCCCGGCCGTGCCGAGGACCAGCAGCAGGGCCAGCGCTCCGCACACGCCGACGGCGAGCCGGGCCGAGGGCGGTACCAGGGCGACGGCGGCTCCGGCCGCGCCGGCCATCACTATGGCCGGCGGCAACAGCACACGCGCATAGGGACGTTCACGGCCACCGGGAGGCTTCTGAACACTCACCATGGATGCCTTCTGAGATGAGTCGGCTGGGTGTCGGGGGAGCTTGCGGGGGGAAGGTTCATGGAACCAAAGGGGATCTGCTTCACGTTTGGGAACAGACGCACGAATTACCTCAACTCGGTGCGCCGCGGGCGAGCTTAGTCCGACCGGATCATCGCCGTGTCATATTCGGCAAGCACCTGAAAACGCCCCCGCACCAGGAGTACGCTCAACTCCTTTTACACGCAGAGCTGTTGTTCGCACACATTCGGTAACAGCACACGGGCGTGCGAAAGTCACTCACCGCGAAGAGTGAAAAAGAGTCCGAGGCCGCACCTCGGTGACCACAACCGCCGTTCCCCCGGCGGCAGTTCGCCCCGGACCGCCTGAAGAAGACGGTCCGGGGTCTTGCGAAGCGGGCCGACGACGGCCGGCTTCGAGGGCGCGGGAACCACGCGACGGGCCACGGGGCTCCCGCGCCCGCCGGACCGGCCGTCAGCCCACCGACGAGTAGGCGACCACACCCCGCAGCAGCTGATCGACCGCCTTGCGCGCCGCCTTGGCGACCGTCGAGCCCTCCACGGGAGCGGCCGCGGAGATCTGCCCGAGCACGTCGATGACCTGCTTGCACCACCGCACGAAGTCGCCGGCCGGCATCTCCGCCTCGCGCAGCACCTCGTCCAGGCCCTTGTCCGAGGCCCACATGTAGGCGGCCCAGGCGAAGCCCAGGTCGGGCTCGCGCTGGCCGACACCCTCGGTCTGGCTGATCCGGAAGTCCTCCTCCAGGCCGTCGAGCCGGCCCCAGATCCGGACCATCTCCCCGAGCGCGGCCTTGGCCTTGCCGGACGGCAGCTTCGGCGCCATCGCGTCGTCGCCGACCCGCGCCTCGTACACCAGCGCCGAGACGCAGGCGGCGAGTTCGGCGGGCGAGAGCCCCTCCCAGACGCGTTCCCGCAGGCACTCGCTGGCCAGCAGGTCCAGTTCGCCGTACAGCCGAGCGAGCCGCCTGCCGTGCTCGGTGACCTCGTCACCGCGCAGATAGTCCAGTTCGGTCAGCAGCGCCACGATCCGGTCGAAGGTGCGCGCGATCGTGTTCGTACGGCCCTCGATGCGCCGTTCCAGCTGCGAGGTGTCACGCATCAGCCGGTGGTAGCGCTCCGCCCAGCGGGCATGGTCCTCCCGGTCGTCGCAGCCGTGGCAGGGGTGGGCCCGGATCGCCGTGCGCAGCCGCGCGATCTCACGGTCGTCGGCGGCCTGCGCGCGCTTCTTGCGGGCCCGCTCCGGCGGGATGTGCCCGGCCTTGGTGCGCAGCGCGGAGGCGAGGTCCCGCCGGGACTGCGGCGAGCGCGGGTTGAAGGACTTCGGGATCCGCATCCGGTCCAGCGGTTCGACCGGCACCGGGAAGTCCATCGACGCCAGCCGCTTCACCTGCCGTTCGGCCGTCAGCACCAGCGGGCGCGGACCGTCGTGGTGGTCGAAGCCGCGGTGGCCGTTCGACCGGCCCGCGGGCAGCCCCGGGTCCAGCACCAGGGCCAGACCGGCGTACTTGCCCGTGGGCACGTGGATGACGTCGCCCGGCTTGAGCTTCTCCAGGGCGACGGCGGCCTCGGCCCGCCGCTGGTTCGCGCCCTGCCGGGCCAGCTCGGTCTCCCGGTCCTTCAGCTCGCGGCGCAGCCGCGCGTACTCCTCGAAGTCGCCGAGGTGGCAGGTCATCGACGCCTTGTAGCCGGACAGGCCCTCCTCGTTGCGCTGCACCTGCCGCGAGATCCCGACGACCGACTTGTCGGCCTGGAACTGGGCGAAAGACGTCTCCAGCAGCTCGCGCGAGCGGTGCCGGCCGAACTGCTCGACCAGGTTGACCGCCATGTTGTACGACGGCTTGAAGCTGGAGCGCAGCGGGTACGTGCGCGTGCCCGCGAGACCGGCCAGGTGCTCGGGGCTCATGCCGCGCTGCCACAGCACCACGGCGTGGCCCTCGACGTCGATGCCCCGGCGGCCGGCGCGGCCGGTCAGCTGGGTGTACTCGCCGGGCGTGATGTCGGCGTGCTGCTCGCCGTTCCACTTGACGAGCTTCTCCAGCACCACCGAGCGGGCCGGCATGTTGATGCCGAGCGCGAGGGTCTCGGTGGCGAACACGGCCTTGACCAGGCCGCGCACGAACAGCTCCTCGACGACCTCCTTGAAGGTGGGCAGCATGCCCGCGTGGTGGGCGGCGATGCCCCGCTCCAGGCCCTCCAGCCATTCGTAGTAGCCGAGGACGTGCAGGTCCTCCGGCGGGATGGCGGCGGTGCGCTCCTCGACCAGGGCCCGGACCTGTTCCCGGGCCTCCTCGTCGTTGAGCCTGAGGCCCGCGTACAGGCACTGCTGGACGGCGGCCTCGCAGGCGGCACGGCTGAAGATGAAGGTGATGGCGGGCAGCAGGCCCTCGGAGTCCAAGCGCTCGATGACCTCGGGACGGCCCGGTGTCCACACGCGCGAGCGCTGTCTGCGCTCGCGCTCCCGGTCGGCCTCGCGCATCGACCGGCCGCGCCTGCGGTCCTGGTACGACGGCCTGGTGGCCTCCATGCGGGCCAGCCGGGCCAGGTCGGGATTGACGGCCTTCTTGTGGCCCTCGCCCTCCTCGAACAGGTCGTACATCCGGCGCCCGGCGAGCACGTGCTGGAACAGCGGCACGGGCCGGTGCTCGGAGACGATCACCTCGGTGTCGCCCCGGACGGTGTCCAGCCAGTCACCGAACTCCTCGGCGTTGGACACGGTGGCGGACAGCGAGACCAGCGTCACCGACTCGGGCAGGTGGATGATCACCTCCTCCCAGACGGCGCCGCGGAAGCGGTCGGAGAGGTAGTGCACCTCGTCCATGACCACGTAGCCGAGGCCGAGGAGGGTCTGCGACCCGGCGTACAGCATGTTCCGCAGCACCTCGGTGGTCATCACGACCACGGGCGCGTCGGAGTTCACGCTGTTGTCGCCGGTGAGCAGGCCGACCTTCGACGCGCCGTATCTGCGGCACAGGTCGGCGTACTTCTGGTTCGACAGCGCCTTGATGGGCGTCGTGTAGAAGCACTTCTTGCCCTGCCGGAGGGCGAGGTGGACGGCGAACTCGCCCACGATCGTCTTGCCCGAGCCGGTGGGGGCGGCCACCAGCACACCCTTCCCCGCTTCGAGTGCCTGGCAGGCCTCGATCTGGAAGGGGTCGAGGCCGAAGTCGTACATCTCGCGGAAGGAGGCGAGCGCGGTGGCCTGCTCGGCTGCCCGCCTGCGGGCCGCCGCATACCGCTCGGCCGGTGAGAGATCCTCTGTCATCGTACTTTCGAGCGTACCGGGCCCCACTGACAACAGGACGATCATTATCGGGATCGCCGTCCCGCGGCCCGGCCCCGCGAAAAGACGGATGCCCCCGTCCTCGGGAGGACGGGGGCATCGCGCGACGGCTCGGTGCGGGATCAGGTCACGTCGTCGTAGCCGTTGACGCGCTCGGTGCTCGCCTGCTCGGGCAGGGCGCGGGCGGCCGGGACGGACTCGACCTCGCCGATGTCCTCGGGAGTCAGGTCCAGCTCGGAGGCCTCGTCGTCGCCGGGGCCGTCCGCCTCGCGGCGGGCCCGGCGCCGGTCGTTGAGCATCGCGATGGCCACGGCGACGAAGTACAGCGCCCAGATCGGCGCCGCCAGCGCCAGCATCGTCATCGGGTCCGGGCTGGGCGTGGCCACGGCCGCGAAGACCGTGATGCCGATGACCATGCCGCGCCACCAGCCCAGCATGCGCCGCCCGGACAGCACACCGGTCAGGTTGAGCATGACCAGCAGCAACGGCATCTCGAAGGCGAGGCCGAAGACGACGATCATGCGGGTGACCAGGTCCAGCAGGTCGTCCAGCGGCAGCAGGTTCTCGGCACCGTCGGGTGTGAGGTCGATCATCACCCTGGCCGTGGTGGGCAGCACGTGGAACGCGAGGTAGCCGCCACCGAGGAAGAGCGGGAAGCCGAAGCCGACGAACGCGTAGGCGTACTTCTTCTCTTTCCGGTGCAGGCCCGGCGCGACGAACGCCCACAGCTGGTAGAGCCACACCGGCGACGCGAGCACGACACCGGTCATCAGGGCGACCTTCAGCGCCAGGGTGAACGGCGCCAGCAGACCGCTGACGGTGATGTGCGCGCAGCGGGCGTTCTTGGCACCGGCCAGTTCCCCGAACGACTGGTGGCAGCCGATCTCGTCCAGCATCGGCCGGGTGATGACATCGATGATGTCCCGGTAGAAGAAGGCCGCGATGATCGTGACGGCGAGGATCGCCAGGACACCCTTCGCGAGCCGGTTGCGCAGCTCACGCAAGTGATCCGCGAGAGGCATCCGCCCCTCGGGATCCCTCTCCTTTTTGCGGGCAGACTTGAGCAACCCACATCCTCATCTCGTGCAGCGGACCGGATGCCCCGGTCCTCGCGTCAGCGCTTGGTCGTGTCCGTCGGCTCGTTGACCGGGCGGGAGCTGGTCACGTCGCCGGGCGCGGCCTGGATCGTACGCTGAGCGGGAGCGGGCTCCTCGGCGGACGGGGCGGTGTCGGCGGACTGCTTGCCGTCCTCCTTCATCGCCTTCGCCTCGCTCTTCAGGATGCGGGCGGACTTGCCGAGCGAGCGCGCCATGTCCGGCAGCTTCTTCGAGCCGAACACGAGGAGGATCACCACAACGAGGATCAGCAGGTGCCACGGCTCAAGTCCGTTGCGGAACATAAATCTTCACCTTCTCACCGAGGCGGGTATGTCCGACAGGTCGGACACTCGTCCGAACGTCATCCTGGCTGCGATCGTAACGCCTGGGGGTGAACGCGGAACAATCCCCGGACGTACTCCTGCTCTGCGGACCGCGCCTCGTTCTCGGGCCGCGACCAGCAGCGTACCTGGCCGTACGGGCAAGGTGACAGGCCGAAGTGACCCACGGCGCACCCGCGCCCCGGACGGGCGGGCCCTCCGGGACCCGGTTCACAGCGTGTCCACGGCACGGGCCGCGCTCACGGCCGCCCGCTCCAGGTCCTCGGCCGCCCTGCTGATGCGCCGCGCCGAGTCCGCGACCTGCTGCCCGAGGCGCCGTGCCTCCAGGAACACCCGGACGGCGAGCACCCCCAGGACGGCGAGACCCAGGAAACCCACGGCTACCGCGAACATCGGCCAGAACATGACGTCGAGAGTAGTGCGTCCGACGGCGCGCCCCGCAGCCGGCCGCACCGTAGCGGCAACCGGCCGGACCACGGCGGGCCACCGGTGGAACTCTCGCCGCCCTGTGCCGGGCGACCGACCTGCCCCAGCCCTGTGCCGGGCGATCCCGCGGCCTCGTCGCGGGCGACCGGCGGGACCGTGGCCGGGCAGCCGGCCATACCGTGGTCAGCGGCCGCGGCCGCTGCACCGTGGCAGGCACCCTCTGCACCGTGGCTGGCACCCCCTGCACCGTGGCGCCGCCACATCCTGTCGAGCAGCCGCTACACCGTGGAGTGCAGCCGCAGGGTCCTGACCCCGCCACCGGTGAGCAACTCCACGATCCGCTCGCCGGCCGGCTTGCGCACCGCGGTGCCGCAGTCGGGGCAGGTGAAGGAGTAGAACGTCGTCCGGCTGGTGGCGCCGATGGCGAGGCGCAGCGCGCTCGCGGCGAGTTCGAAGCGGCCCCGGCAGTCCGGGCAGCCGGCCCGGAACACCACCGGGACCACTCTCCTCATCCCGGCGAAGGCGGTCGCCACCGTCATCTCACCCGCACCGCACTCCGGAGACTCGCTCACAGCCTCGCTCCTCTTCGTCGGCTCGCCTCGGTCGTCCGCCGTCGTGGCACCACGGCCTCGGCTCACACAGACTTCTCGTCCCGGACGCCGGCGGCGCCGGACACCGCGCCCGGACCGTCGTACGCCGCCAGGGCCTCGCGGGCCGCCCGCCGGGCGCTCTCGGCCAGCTCCGGCGGCGAGACGATCCGTCCGTCGCGGCCCAGCCGCAGCGCCAGCCGGCGCAGGGAAGCCGGATCGGGGGTGCGCAGAGAGATACGCAGCCCGCCGTCGGGAAGCTCATCGGCGCTGTCGTGCGGGTAGTACTCGGCGACCCAGCGACCGCCGGGGCCGACCTCGACCACGACCTCCGGGTCCTCGGCGGCCGGCTGCACCAGCCCCTCGGAGAGATCGCGCAGCTCCACCTCGGGCGGAGCCGACGGCGCGTCCAGGATCCGGATCTCGGCCACCCGGTCGAGCCGGAAGGTGCGCCGGGCCTCGGAGCGGCGGCACCAGGCCTCCACATAGGTGTGGCCGACACTGACCAGCCGGATCGGGTCGATCTCGCGCTCGGTGACCTCGTCACGGGCCGGGGAGTAGTAGCGGATCCACAGCCGGCGCCGCTCGGAGATCGCCCGGTCCACGTCGGCGAAGACCCCGCCCTCGGACTCGAACGTCACCGACAGCCGGGAACTCGCGCCGGCCGCCTCACCGGCCGCCGTCTCCACCTTGGCGGTGGCCCGCAGCAGAGCCTGCCGGTCCCCCTCCCGCAGGCCCGGCAGAGTGGCCACCGCACGGGCGGCCACCAGCAGAGCGGTGGCCTCGTCGGCGGCGAGCCGCAGCGGTTCGGCCGCCTCCTCACCGAGCGCCGCCGGGTTGTGCCACCAGATCCGCTCGCCGTCGGTGTCGATGTCCAGCAGATCCCCGCCGCGGAAGCTGGTACCGCACATGGGCAGCAGATCCAGGTCGGCGACCAGCTCGTCCTCGCTGATGCCGAAGGCACGCGCGACATCGGCGATCCGGGCGCCGGGACGCTCCCGCAGATACGTCACCAGGGAGAGCATCCGCCGGGTCTGGTCGATGGCGTTGACCGTCCTGGCCGGTTTGCCTGCCACAGTCCTGCTCCCCTTCAGCCCTTGGCCACGGCACGCAGCCGGTCCACCACGTCGGCCCGCAGCTCGGCCGGCTCCACGACCACCACGTCCGGCCCGAACTCCACCAGCCACGCGTCCAGACCGTGCCCGTACGGGATCTCCAACTCGTCCCAGCCGTCACCGAGTTCCCGGACCCCGGTGGCTTTCGCCCGAAGGGGGTAACCGGCGCCCGAACGCAGCCGGATCAGCGCCGAACGGTCGGCGATCTCACCGGCCCAGCTCGCGACGGTCTCCCGCACGGTCACCACGTCCGGCACGGGCACGCTGAAGCCCGTGCCGCGCGACCTGACCCTGCCCGTGATCCGGGAGAGCCGGAAGACACGCTCGGCGCCCCGGTCACGGTCGAAACCGGCCAGGTACCAGTGGCCACGCCAGCACTCCAGCGCCCACGGCTCGACATGCCGCGGCTCCGGATGGACGGCGGACGCCTTGCGGTACTCGAAGACCACCGGGCGACGGTCACGGCAGGCCAGCATCAGCGGTTCGAAGGCGGCCTCGTGCACCGGGATGCGCGGCTCCAGCGCCCCGTGCGCCTCGTACGGGTCGACGTCCTCGGGCAGCCCGGCCGCGCGCAGCTTCTGCAACGCGCCGCTGGCCGCCCCCGCCAGCCGCGCCTGCTGCCAGACCTTGGCGGCGAGGCCCAGCGCGGCGGCCTCCTCGGCGTCCAGCGTGATGGGAGGCAGGCGGTTGCTGTCACGGCGGGCGAGGTAACCGACCTCGCCCTCGATGTTCTCCACGGTCTCGATGACCAGGCCCAGCTCGCGCAGGTCGTCCTTGTCCCGCTCGAACATCCGGTTGAAGGAGTCGTCGGAACCCGCCGCACCGCTCTCCGGCCTGGCGGCCTCGACGTATGCCTCAATGGAATCGCGCAGCTCGCGCTTGCTGAGCGGCCGGCGAGTGCCGAGCAGACACAGCGCGAGGTTCATCAGCCGCTCGGCCTTGGCAATGGCCATCGACGCCCTTCGCCTTCCCTATGGTGCTTACGATCGACGACCGTACCGCTCCGGCACGCGGTGGCAAAAGCCGAGGGCCCACGCCCGAGCAGGCATGGGCCCCAGCTGATCGGATCCGGTCGGACCGGATCACGGATCAGACGGCGAGAAGGTCCACCACGAAGATGAGGGTCTCGCCGGCCTTGATCGCCGGGGTCGGGCTCTGGTTCCCGTAGGCGAGGTGGGCGGGGATCGTCAGCTGACGGCGGCCACCGACCTTCATGCCCTGCACACCCCGGTCCCAGCCCGCGATGACCCGGCCGCCACCCAGCGGGAAGCGGAACGGAGTGCCACGGTTCCAGCTGGCGTCGAACTCCTCACCGGTGCTGAAAGCGACGCCCACGTAGTGCACGGTGACCGTCTGGCCCGCCTCGGCGACCGGCCCGTCACCCTCCCAGATGTCCTTGATCTCAAGGTCCGCCGGGGGGTTGCCCTCCGGGAAGTCGATCTCGGGCTTCTCGATGCTCACGTCAAAAGCTCCTGCATGTGTACGAGACGAAACGCGAACAGTCTTTCATCTCCACGACCCTCCCGCCCGACACGGGCGCACCTGGTCACATCGCGGCGAGGATGTCCACCGTGAACACGAGCGTGGAACCCTTCTCGACGGCCCCGCCGCTCGGCGGATTGTCCCCGTAACCCAGCTCCGGCGGGATCACGATCAGAACCCTGCTGCCCACCTTCTTGCCGGTCAGCCCCTGGGCGAGCCCCTTCACCGCCTCCTGCATCTGCTCCAGCGAGAACTGGCTGAGCCGGCCCGAACCGTACGTCCGCTGAAACGTCTTGCCACCGTCCCAGACCAGACCCTGGAACTGGCACAGAACCGTCTGGTCGGCCTTCAGCTCCGGACCGTCACCCTCCAGGACGTACGCCGACACCAGCTTCTTCGGCGGGTCCGTCCGCGGAATCGTCACCTTGGGCACCTGCCCGTCGGTGTTCGTCCCCACCTTCGGCAGCGCGGCATCGGTCTGCGGCACCGGCGTGCCCTTGGCGGAACTCTTGGAGTTGAACGACTCGATCAGATCGATGACGAACACCAGCGTGTCGGTGCCCTTGATCCCCGCCTGCGCATTGCCCCCCTTGCCGTACCCCAGGTCCGGCGGCACGGCGATCTCGATCCGGCTGCCCGTCTTCTTGCCCTGAAGGGCATACCGCCAGCCGTCGATGATGCTGCCCTGGGCGAGCTGCATGACCAGCGGGCGCTTGCGGTCGAAGGAGTTGTCGAAGACCTTGCCCGTGTCCCAGATCTGGCCGAGATAGTCGGCCCGGATGAAGTCGTTCTCCGCGACCGTCCGGCCACTGCCCGCGATCACCGTCCGCACGGCCAGATTCTTCGACGGCTCACCCGACCCCTTGGCGACGGTCGGCTTCTCACCGAACTTCGTACCCGCCGTGATCGCCGGCAACGGCCCGTCCACGATCTTGGGCGGCGGCGCCGAGGACACCGACGGCGACGGCGAGCCGGTCTTGCCGGATTCGGACTTGCCGTCACCGCAACCGGCGAGCGTGACCAGTCCTGCGGGAACGGCGGCGAGGAGAAGTGAGCGTCGGCGCACGGAAGAGCCTCGTAATCGGTCGATCTTGCGGATGGCGTGCGCAACTCTACGACCTGACACGGGCGCCGTACGGGAAACGTACGGCGCCCGTGTGGCGCTCCGGCATTTCAACGCCCAAACGCTTGACTCGCCCGCATTTCGCTACATTCCGGCGATCAGCTTCTCCACCCGGTCGTCCACCGAACGGAACGGATCCTTGCACAGCACGGTGCGCTGCGCCTGGTCGTTGAGCTTGAGATGCACCCAGTCGACCGTGAAGTCCCTGCGCTGCTCCTGCGCCCGCCGGATGAAGTCCCCGCGCAGCCGCGCCCGAGTGGTCTGCGGAGGCACCGACTTACCCTCGAAGATCTTCAAGTCGTTGCAGACCCGGGCCGCTTGACCCTTCTTCTCCAGCAGGTAGTACAGGCCACGACGACGATGGATGTCGTGGTACGCGAGGTCTATCTGAGCGACCCGCGGATGCGACATCGTCATGTTGTGCTTGGCCCGGTACCGCTCGATGAGCTTGTACTTCATGACCCAGTCGATCTCGGTCTCGATGCGGTCCAGTTCCTCGTTCTCGATCGCCTCGAGCGTGCGGCCCCACAGCTCCAGCACCTGCGCGACCGTCCCCGTACGGATGCCCCGCCGGTCACAGAAGTCCAGCGCCTTGTCGAAGTACTCGCGCTGCACCTCCAGCGCGGACGCCTCCCGCCCGCTGGCCAGACGCACCTTGCGCCGGCCGGTGATGTCGTGGCTGACCTCCCGGATCGCCCGGATCGGGTTCTCCAGCGTGAGGTCACGCATCACCGTGCCCGCCTCGATCATCCGCAGCACCAGATCGGTGGCACCGACCTTCAGCAGCATCGTCGTCTCGGACATGTTCGAGTCACCGACGATGACATGCAGCCGACGGTAACGCTCGGCATCCGCGTGCGGCTCGTCGCGGGTGTTGATGATGGGCCTCGACCGGGTCGTCGCCGAGGAGACGCCCTCCCAGATGTGCTCGGCCCGCTGACTCACGCAGTACACCGCACCACGCGGCGTCTGCAGCACCTTCCCGGCACCGCACAACAGCTGCCGGGTCACCAGGAACGGGATGAGGATGTCCGCAAGCCGGGAGAACTCCCCGTGCCGCGCCACCAGGTAGTTCTCGTGGCACCCGTAGGAGTTGCCCGCCGAGTCGGTGTTGTTCTTGAAGAGGTAGACGTCGCCTGCGATTCCCTCCTCGTGCAGGCGTCGTTCCGCGTCCACCAGGAGTCCCTCGAGAATGCGCTCGCCGGCCTTGTCGTGGGTGACCAGTTCGATCACGTTGTCACATTCGGGTGTCGCGTATTCCGGATGTGAGCCCACGTCGAGATACAGCCGGGCGCCGTTTCGCAGAAAGACATTGCTGCTGCGGCCCCATGACACGACACGGCGGAAGAGGTACCGCGCCACCTCGTCAGGAGACAGGCGCCGCTGTCCCCTGAACGTGCACGTGACGCCGTACTCGTTCTCCAGCCCGAAAATGCGGCGGTCCATGAGGGAACATTACGCCCGATCCCCCGAG
Organism: Streptomyces musisoli; assembly: GCF_016741855.1. GTDB lineage: Bacteria > Actinomycetota > Actinomycetes > Streptomycetales > Streptomycetaceae > Streptomyces > Streptomyces musisoli. Next base: position 137,600 of record NZ_JAERRH010000009.1, read on the forward strand.
CTGAAACGGGGTTCGGCGCCACGATTTGGATCATTTTCCGATGAAGCCGCAACAACCCCTCCCCGCGCGGGAGCTGCGAGGACCCCTCCGGTGGCGACCAGGACCAGCAACGACACCACCCCCGCCACACTCGGCAGCGCGAAACCCCACACCGTGCCACCGGCCTGGACCACCGGCCCCGCCAGGCCCGTTCCCACCGACGCACCCACGGTGAACGTCGTCACAAGCCAGGAGAACGCCTCGGTGACGGTGCCGCTCGGCGCGTGCCGGTCGACGATGATGAACGCACAGGCGATACAGGGCGCCAGGAACACCCCCGAGACCACACTGAGCAGCACCATCGCCACCACACCCGGCGTCAGCACCAGCGGCAGGTAACACACCGCCAGAAGCGCCACCAGCACCCGCAGTCGCCCCTCCGGCGCACCCGCCCACCGACGGGCCCCGTACACGGTGCCGCCCGCCAGCGCCCCCAGCCCCAGCCCCGCCATCAGCCAGCCGTACACCGCGTCACCACCGTGACCGTCGGCGTACGACACCGCCGCCACCGTGATGGACCCCAGCGCGATACCGATGAACAGGAACGCGGCGAGCAGCGCGAGCAGACCGGGCGAGCGCAGCGCACCCAGCCAGTGCGCCTCACGCGGCGCCGAGCGCCACGCCCGCGACGGCGGCGAGACGACCACCGAGAGCGCACCGAGCACCCCCAGGAGGCTCAGCACCAGCAGCGCGGCCCGCTCGTCCCACAGGGACACGCACAGGGTCACCAGCAGCGGCCCGACGGTGAACATGATCTCCTGGGCGATCGCGTCCATGGCGTACGCGGTGTGCACCTGCTCCTCACGGCTCAGCACGGACGGCCACAGGGCCCGCAGACCGCCCTCCAGGGGCGGCGCGAACAGGCCGGCCGCCGCGACCGCCGCGTAAGCCAGCGGCAGCGGATCCGTCCCGCAGAACGCGAACACCGACATGGCGAGGGCCGCGAGGACGGCCGCCGGCAGCTGGACGCGCGGCTGCCCGTACAGGTCCACGAGCCGGCCCAGCACCGGCTGGCCGACCGCGTTGGCGACGCCGTACACCGCCGCGAGCGCGCCGGCGAGACTGTAGGTGCCGCCCCCGGCGCGCACGAACAGCACCAGGGCGATGGCCGCGGTCGCGTTGGGCAGCCGCCCCACCAGGGTGCCGGTGAGCAGCCGGAGCGCGTGCCTCGCCTTCAGGATCTCCAGGTATCCCGTGGCCATGCCCGCCTCCAAGTGTTACGTATAACGTCGCTTCTCATACGTACCATGTCCGCTGTTCACACGTCCAGACGACCCACACCGGCCGAAGCACCCCCACACCCACCGGCCGACCACCAGACGAACAGGAGCAGCCCCACGGTGGCACGCAGCAGCACGCGCCCGACCAGCCGGGACGTCGCCCAGGCGGCCGGGGTCTCCCAGGCAGCCGTCTCCCTCGTCCTCGGCGACAAATGGCGCGGCCGAGTGTCGGAGACCACCGCCCAACGCGTCCGCGAAGCCGCCCGCGACCTCGGCTACCGCCCCAACCTCGCCGCCCGCAACCTCCGCCTCGGCCACACCCGCACCGTCCTGCTCGTCGTCCCCGCCCTCACCACCGAATTCTTCGCCGGCGTCTACACCGGCGCGGCCCGCGTCGCCGCCGAACACGGCTTCGGCGTCGTCCTCTACCCCTCCCCCGAAGGCATCGGCCCCGCCCGCGACCCCTTCGCCTCCGCCCAGGCCGCCCTCGACGGCGTCATCGCCTCCTCCATGGCCGCCGACGCCCTCACCGCCATCCGCGGCGACCAACTACCCCTCGTCATGCTCGACAGCGACCCCGCCGGCAGCCTCGGCGCCGCAACCGTCAACCTCGACATCGCCGACGGCGTCCGCCAGGTCACCACCCACCTGCTCGACCTCGGCCACCGCCGCATCCTGCACCTCGCCGCCGACGTACCCTCCTGGACCTTCGAAGTCCGCGCCAAAGAACTCGCCGCCCGCATGGCCACCACCCCCGGCACCGACATCCGCACCGCCCGCGCCCCCATCTCCATCGACGGAGCACAGGCCGCCACCGAAGCCGCACTCACCACCCCCGGCCCCCGCCCCACAGCCGTCGTCTGCGACGACGACAAACTCGCCGCGGGCGCCTACAAAGCACTACGCCGCCTCGGCCTGCGCATCCCCGACGACATCTCCGTCACCGGCCTCGACGACCTCGCCCTGGCCACCGCCATCGACCCCGAACTGACCACCGTACGACTGGACGCCGAACTCTTCGGAGAACACGGCATGCGCGCCCTGCTGGCCGTCCTGGAAGGCCGCGAACCCGACAGCGGAGACATCCCCGTCGAACTCGTCGTCCGCGGCTCCACAGCCCCGCCACCCACCCCCGCATAAGCCAGGTGCCCCGGCCGGAAACCCGGCCGGGGCACCACAGCACAACGACGGATCACTCGTCCTCGGAAGTCTCCGCTTCCGTACCCGCACCGTCCGCCTCCAGCAGACGCCCCAGCTGACGACCGACGATCCGCTTGAACTTACGCTTCTGCGGACGCGTACGGTCCAGCACGGCCACCTCCAGACGCTCCGCGGGAATCTCCCGCTCACTGCCGTTGGTGTCCCGCGACAGAGCCTGCACCGCCAGCTTCAACGCCTCCGCCAACGACATACCGTCACGATGCCGCTGATCAAGGAAACCGCTGATCTGCTCCGCGTTACCACCCACCGCGACCGAACCGTGCTCATCCACGATCGAACCGTCATGCGGCAGCCGGTAGATCTGGTCACCATCAGGGGTCTCCCCCACCTCGGCCACCACCAGCTCCACCTCGTACGGCTTCTCCGCCGCCGAAGAGAAGATCGTGCCCAGCGTCTGCGCATACACGTTCGCCAGACCGCGCGCCGTCACATCGTCACGGTCGTACGTGTAACCCCGCAGATCCGCGTAGCGCACACCACCGATCCGCAGATTCTCGTACTCGTTGTACTTGCCGGCGGCCGCGAAGCCGATCCGGTCGTAGATCTCGCTGAACTTGTGCAGCGCACGGGACGGGTTCTCACCGACGAACACGATGCCGTCGGCATACTGCAGCACGACCAGGCTGCGACCGCGGGCGATGCCCTTGCGGGCGTACTCCGCCCGGTCGGCCATCGCCTGCTGGGGTGAGACATAGAACGGCGTCGACACCGGTTATCCGTCCCTTTCTGTCATGGTCACTGGATCACCTAGATAAGAACCGGGCCCACGCTCAGAGCAGGGCGGCCTTGGGGCCGTCCGGCTCCTCCAGGCGCTTCTGGAGCACCGCGCGAGCCAACTGCGACGACTCCTCCTCGGTGAGCCTGCGGAAGCCGTCCTCGGTGATCACGGTGATGATCGGGTAGATCCGGCGGGCGACATCGGGACCACCGGTCGCCGAGTCGTCGTCAGCCGCGTCATAGAGAGCCTGCACCACCAGTGTGGTCGCCTGCTCCTCGGTCAGGTCGTCACGGAACAGCTTCTTCATCGCACCCCGGGCGAAGATCGAGCCCGATCCCGTCGCCGCGAAGTTGTGCTCCTCCGAACGGCCACCCGTGACGTCGTACGAGAAGATGCGCCCCCGCTCCCGGTCCACGTCGTACCCCGCGAACAGCGGCACCACCGCCAGACCCTGCATGGCCATGCCCAGATTGGACCGGATCATGGTCGACAGCCGGTTCGCCTTGCCCTCCAGCGACAGCTGAGCGCCCTCGACCTTCTCGAAGTGCTCCAGCTCCAGCTGGAAGAGCTTCACCATCTCCACGGCCAGACCGGCGGTGCCGGCGATACCCACCGCCGAGTACTCGTCGGCCGGGAAGACCTTCTCGATGTCCCGCTGGGCGATCACATTGCCCATCGTGGCCCGGCGGTCACCGGCCAGCACGACACCACCCGGGAACGTCACGGCCACGATGGTCGTCCCGTGCGGCGCCTCGAGCACACCCTGCGCGGGCGGCAGCTGCCGCTTGCCCGGCAGCAGCTCCGGCTGGTGCTCGGACAGGAAGTCCATGAAGGAGGAGGACCCCGGCGTCAGGAAGGCAGCTGGTAGACGCCCGGTGCCACGAGTGTTGGCTTCCACAGGTTTCCTTCCAGATAGGCAACAGCTAGGCAACAGCACGACGGCCAACGTCGGGATCGTCCCTCAATTTGCCGATGGCCGAATTGCAGTTGAAGCACAGTACGCCACGGACCCTACCCGTCTTGTGGCAGTGATCCACATGCTCGGGCGGGGCGTCCAGACAGATGGCACAGAGCCCGCGCTGAGAGACGACCATCGCATCTCGCTCGGCTTCGGTGAGGCCGTAGCTGCGCTTCAGGTGACGGGCTCGCCCATCGGCCGCGCGGCACGCCTTGCAGCGCGTGGACAAGCCGTCCGATGCGGTCGCGTTTCGATGCCACTCGCTCCACGGCTTGATCTCACCGCACTTCAGGCAGAACTTGGAGCCCTCAGGCACCTCGACCTTCGGCCTGGCCTTCTTGCCGAGGCTTTCCTGGCGCGCCCGGTGATAGTCCGATGCGCACTCCCGGCAATGTCGCTGCAGACCGTCAAGATTCGATCGACGCTTGGCGAAGGCTGCGTGCGGCTTCGATTCGCCGCACCGCACGCAGCACTTCATGCCCTCTTCGCTTGCCATGCCCCCCGCCCTCATAGCCTTCGATTCGAAGGCTACTGGCCGCCTTTCTGAACGAATGAGCGCACGAAGTCCTCGGCATTCTCCTCGAGGACATCGTCAATTTCGTCCAGCACCGAGTCCACGTCGTCCGACAGCTTCTCGTGCCGTTCCTTCAGGTCCTCGGAGGCCTGTGCGTCCTGGGTCTGCTCCTCGACCTCTTCCGTCGAGTGCGTCGCCTTCTGCTGGCCGCCGCCGGTGTCCTTGGTTGCCATGTCCCTCACCCCGCTCAGTTCGCTGCCGATCGGTGATGATCAGACCCTATAGTCCGGGTCCGACATCGGCCCCGCAGTTTCCACAACGTGCGGGGGCCATCTCGATGATTCCCGGACGGGGGGATTTCCACCCGCCGTCCGGGACGGTACGAGTACCCGCTGATCCAGCCGTCGCTCGCGCTCAGCCGCCTGACAGGACCCTGACCAGGTCTTCCGCGGTGCGGCAGCGGTCGAGCAGTTCCTTGACGTGATTTCGCGTTCCGCGTAGGGGTTCCAGGGTTGGAACGCGCTGGAGGCTGTCCCGGCCGGGGAGGTCGAAGATGACCGAGTCCCAGCTGGCCGCGGCGACGTCGTCGGCGTACTGCTCCAGGCAGCGGCCGCGGAAGTAGGCCCGGGTGTCCTCCGGGGGCTTGGTGCGGGCCGTGTCGACCTCGGACTCGTCCAGGAGGCGTTTGATGCGTCCGCGGGCCACGAGGCGGTTGTAGAGGCCCTTCTCGGCGCGTACGTCGGCGTACTGGAGGTCCAGGAGGTGGAGCTTGGCGGCGTCCCAGTCGAGGCTGTCGCGGCGGCGGTAGCCCTCCATGAGTTCTCGTTTGGCGACCCAGTCGAGTTCGCCGGCCAGGCTCATGGGGTCGTTCTCGAGCCGGGTGAGGGTGTCCTCCCAGCGGCTGAGGACGTCCTTGGTCTGGTCGTCGGCGTCGGCGCCGTGGCGTTCCTCGACGTACTTGCGGGCCAGTTCGAAGTACTCCATCTGGAGCTGGACCGCGGTGAGTGTGCGTCCGCTGCGCAGGGTGATGAGGCGCTGGAGGGAGGGGTCGTGGGAGACCTGGTGGAGGGTGCGGACGGGCTGGTCGACGGCCAGGTCGACGGCGATGAAGCCGTCTTCGATCATGGAGAGCACCAGGGCGGTGGTGCCGAGTTTGAGGTAGGTGGAGATCTCGGAGAGGTTGGCGTCGCCGATGATCACGTGGAGGCGGCGGTACTTCTCGGCGTCGGCGTGCGGCTCGTCGCGGGTGTTGATGATGGGGCGTTTGAGGGTGGTTTCGAGGCCGACCTCGACTTCGAAGTAGTCGGCGCGCTGGCTGAGCTGGAAGCCGTGTTCGTGGCCGTCCTGGCCGATGCCGACGCGGCCGGCTCCGGCGAAGACCTGGCGGGAGACGAAGAAGGGCGTGAGGTGGCGGACGATGTCCGAGAAGGGGGTCTCCCGCTTCATCAGGTAGTTCTCGTGCGTGCCGTAGCTGGCGCCCTTGTTGTCGGTGTTGTTCTTGTAGAGGTGGATGGGCTGGGCGCCGGGGAGCTGGGCGGCCCGTTCGGCGGCCTCGGCCATGATGCGTTCGCCGGCCTTGTCCCAGAGGACGGCGTCGCGGGGGTTGGTGACCTCGGGGGCGCTGTATTCGGGGTGGGCATGGTCGACGTAGAGGCGGGCGCCGTTGGTCAGGATCACGTTGGCGAGGCCGATGTCCTCGTCGGTGAGCTGGCTGGCGTCGGCGGCTTCCCGGGCGAGGTCGAAGCCTCGCGCGTCCCGGAGCGGGTTCTCCTCCTCGAAGTCCCAGCGGGCCCGGCGGGCCCGGTGCATCGCCGCTGCGTAGGCGTTGACGATCTGGGATGAGGTGAGCATGGCATTGGCGTTGGGGTGGCCGGGGACGGAGATCCCGTACTCCGTCTCGATGCCCATTACTCGCCGTACGGTCATGCGGCCCTCCTTGCCCGGCGGCGCCCTCGGTCGTGGGTGCCGCTCAAGTACCGCTGGCGCTCCGGTGCGTGTGCGGTGCCCGTCCCCACACTGCGCGACTCGGCGGTAGGAACGAGCCTAGAACGGCTTTGCGCTGGTGGGGAGATCATTTGCGTCATTGGCTGCTCCGGTCGTGGCCGGAAAAACAGTCGGCTGCGGGTACCCGGTGAGGGCACCCGCAGCCGCCCTGCTTTTACAGGTATTGACCGGTGTTCGCCACCGTGTCGATGGAGCGTCCGGTGTCCGCGCCCTGCTTTCCGGTGATGAGGGTGCGGATGTAGACGATCCGCTCGCCCTTCTTTCCGGAGATGCGGGCCCAGTCGTCCGGGTTGGTGGTGTTGGGCAGGTCCTCGTTCTCCTTGAACTCGTCCACGCAGGCTTGGAGCAGGTGGGAGACGCGGAGGCCCTTCTGGGTCTTTTCGAGGAAGTCCTTGATCGCCATTTTCTTGGCGCGTCCGACGATGTTTTCGATCATGGCGCCGGAGTTGAAGTCCTTGAAGTAGAGGACTTCCTTGTCGCCGTTGGCGTAGGTGACTTCCAGGAAGCGGTTTTCCTCGGATTCGGCGTACATCTGCTCGACCGCCGTCTGGATCATGCTCTGGACGGTGGTGGCCTTGTCTCCGCCGTGTTCGCCGAGGTCGTCGGCGTGCAGGGGGAGGCGTTCGGTGAGGTACTTGCCGAAGATGTCCTTGGCGGCTTCGGCGTCCGGGCGCTCGATCTTGATCTTCACGTCGAGTCGGCCGGGGCGCAGGATGGCGGGGTCGATCATGTCTTCGCGGTTGGAGGCGCCGATGACGACCACGTTCTGGAGGCCTTCGACGCCGTCGATCTCGGCGAGCAACTGGGGGACGATGGTGTTCTCCACGTCCGAGCTGACGCCGGAGCCGCGGGTGCGGAAGAGGGATTCCATCTCGTCGAAGAAGACGATGACGGGGGTGCCCTCGCTGGCTTTCTCGCGGGCTCGCTGGAAGACGAGGCGGATCTGTCGCTCGGTTTCGCCGACGTACTTGTTGAGGAGCTCGGGTCCCTTGATGTTGAGGAAGAAGCTCTTGCCGGCGGCTTGGCCGGTGACCTCGGCGACCTTTTTGGCGAGTGAGTTCGCGACGGCCTTGGCGATGAGTGTCTTGCCGCAGCCGGGGGGGCCGTAGAGCAGGACGCCCTTGGGCGGGCGGAGCTCGTGCTCGCGGAACAGGTCGGGGTAGAGGTACGGCAGCTCGACGGCGTCGCGGATGGCCTCGATCTGGTTGCCGAGGCCTCCGATCTGCTCGTAGCCGATGTCGGGTACCTCTTCGAGGACGAGTTCCTCGACCTCGCTCTTGGGTACGACTTCGTAGACGTAGCCGGAGCGGGGTTCGAGGAGGAGGGCGTCGCCGGGGCGGATGGTGACGTCCAGCAGCGGCTCGGCGAGCCGTACCACCCGTTCCTCGTCGGTGTGCCCCAGTACGAGGGCGCGCTCGCCGTCCTCGAGGATTTCCTTGAGGGTGACGATGTCGCCGACGCGCTCGTATTCCATGGCCTCGACCACGTTGAGCGCTTCGTTGAGCATGACTTCCTGGCCGCGCCGCAGGTCGTCGAGTTCGACGCTGGGGCTGACGTTCACCCGCAGTTTGCGGCCGCCGGTGAAGATGTCGGCGGTGCCGTCCTCGTTGGCTTGCAGGAAGACACCGAAGCCGGCCGGTGGCTGGGCGAGCCGGTCGACTTCCTCTTTGAGGGCCACGATCTGGTCGCGGGCCTCGCGGAGGGTGTTGGCCAGTCGCTCGTTCTGGGCGGAGACGCCGGCCAGATTGGTCTGCAGCTCGACGATCCGCTCTTCGAGAATCCTCGTGTGGCGCGGAGAGTCGGCGAGCTTGCGGCGCAGGACGGCGATCTCCTGCTCAAGGTAGGCGATCTGCCCGGCCGGGTCGTCGGACCCGCGTCCCGGGCGGATGCCGCGGTTCATGTCGTCGTCGTGGGCTGCCACGGTCCTCACCTCCTCCAAGGGGAGCTGGACGCTTCCAGACCCTACCTGGGTGGGTGTCGATTGAAACCCCTAGATCACAAAGACTGTCAAGGTGTGTCGTCGGTCACCCGGTGCACACTCCCTCGCACGGAGGGGATACCCACTGAACGTGAGGGGAAAGCAGCTTGTTCCATGCATGGCGTGGTCAAAACCCTTCGTGACTGGCCGGAGTTGTCCGCTGCGGGTTGTGCCGTGGGGTGTGCGGGCAGCACGGAGGGCGCTCGGGCGTTCATCACGCAGAGCGACGGTTCAGTCGGGTGGTGTGACTGCTGTGGCGGCCTGGGGTGTGCGATCCGGCCGCGGTGGCAGCTGTGTCCCGGTCCGGCGCTGGTACCCGAGGGGGTGGGGTGGGAAACCCGGGGCCGGTCCCGGTCGGTGGTGTTGGGGGCGGAGGTAGGGTCGGGGGTGTTCAACAGCCGCTGGAGCGGACCGGGCTGGCCGTCTCGGCGTCCGGTCGGTTCCGGCGAACCGACGGCAGGAGAGATGACCGTGCAGCAGGAGGCCCCGGGCGGCGAGGCGCTGGAGGTCTGGATCGACCAGGATCTGTGTACCGGCGACGGGATCTGTGCTCAGTACGCTCCGGAGGTGTTCGAGCTGGACATCGACGGGCTGGCGTATGTGAAGGGCGGGGACGAGGAGCTGCTCCAGGCTCCTGGGGCGACCGTGCCGGTGCCGTTGCCGTTGCTGACGGATGTGGTGGACTCGGCGAGGGAGTGTCCGGGCGAGTGCATCCACGTGCGCCGGGTTGTGGATCAGGTGGAGGTGTACGGGCCCGGGGCGGAGTGAGCCGGGTTCAGACGCTGTGGGCCCCGGCCGGGGTGGAGCGGAGGAAGGCGTTGCCGTTCCACTGCCAGGTGGCCGGGGTCTTCGTGTCGGGGCAGCAACTGGGCACGGTGTCCGAGGAGTAGCCGAGGAGGGTGGCGGAGACGGCGCGCTCGTGTATGGCGAAGTCGGTGACGGTGAGCCGTTCCTTGGGTTGGACGAGGGTGGCGATCACGCGTGGCTTGTTGCTGTGGGTGGAGCGGGTGAGGACGTAGATCCCGTCGGGTGGGGTGCCCATGGGGGCGTCGCAGTGCACGACGGCGACTGTTTCCGGTTGGCCGTCGCCGTCGAGGTCTGCGGTGGCTTTCTTGGTGACGACCGCTTTGACGGGTCCGCATTGCAGGGGGAAGTCCACGCCGGTCGTGCTGGGGGGTGCGAGGGCGGCGGGGGCGGACCGGGTCCGGATGTCGGTGGTGGTCTGGGCGGCGGTGGCCGATCCGGGCTGGACGAGGGCGGAGAGGGCCACGACGCCGGCGACGGCTGTGGCGGTGGCGACCCAGTGGATGGGCCGGGTCTGGGTGTGGGCGAGCTCCGGAACGGCGGATTGCTGCACGAGGAGTGTCTCCTGTGAGGGCTGTGCCGGTGGGGTGGCCTGCATGGTGCCACACGTCACAGTCGGGGGGGAACGGCGGGGTCCGGGATTGCCGTGGGCGGTGTGGCTCGGCGTGTGGGGGTCCGGGGCTCGGGGGCGTGGGGGTGCTGGTGTCGTGTCAACGCGGGGGCGCCGTGGTCGAGTTCCCGTGGGTGGGGGGAACTCGACCACGGCGCCCTGGTGTTGTGCGCGTGTGCGGCGGGTCAGCGGCCGGCGCCGCCGTCGGCGTTGGGGCCGGCGTAGTCCTCGCCGTAGGCGCCCTTGGCGGGGCGGCGGCGGCGCATGGGGGGCTCGACGCCGTCGGCGAGGCGGCGGGCGGTGAGCAGGAAGCCGGTGTGGCCGATCATGCGGTGGTCGGGGCGGACGGCCAGGCCCTCGATGTGCCAGTTGCGGATCATGGTCTCCCAGGCGGTCGGCTCGTTGAAGCAGCCGATCTCGCGGATGGACTCGACGGTCCGGGCGAGCTGGGTGGTGGTGGCCACGTAGCAGCAGAGGATGCCGCCGGGGACGAGTGCCTTGGAGACGGCCTCGAGGCATTCCCAGGGGGCGAGCATGTCGAGGATGACGCGGTCGACGTCGGTGTCGGACAGGTTGTCCTGGAGGTCGCCGACGGTGAGCTGCCAGGCGGGGTGGGGGCCGCCGAAGTAGCGTTCCACGTTCTGCTTGGCGATCTCGGCGAAGTCCTCGCGGCGCTCGTAGGAGTGCAGCATGCCCTGGTCGCCGATGGCGCGCAGCAGGAAGCTGCTGAGCGATCCGGAGCCGACGCCGGCTTCGACGACGCGGGCGCCGGGGAAGATGTCGGCGAAGGCGAGGATCTGCCCCGCGTCCTTGGGGTAGACGACGGCTGCCCCGCGGGGCATGGACAGGACGTAGTCGGGGAGCAGGGGGCGCAGCGCGAGGTAGGCGACGTTGCCGGTGGTGCGGACAACGCTGCCCTCGGGAGCGCCGATCAGTTCGTCGTGCGGGAAGGAGCCCTTGTGGGTGTGGAAGTTCTTCCCGGCTTCGAGCGTGAACGTGTAGTGGCGGCCCTTGGGGTCGGTCAGCTGTACCTGGTCCCCGACCTTGAAGGGCCCGCGCCTGCGGGCGGCACCGGTCGGTTCGGACATGTGAACAGACTACCGGTTCCCCGGCGGGGGCTCGGCCATCCGTGGGGTGGGGGGGCAGCGGGTGGGTGGGGGGTGTGGGGGCCGTCGTGTTCGGTCGGGTGGGTTTCCGGGTGTCCGGGGGTGTCTCAGGCCGGTCGTGCCATCGCCTTGACGAAGGCGCGTTCGACGTCGGCCGCGGACAGGACGCCGTAGATCTCGCCGGTCTCCTCGACGACGAGGTATTCGGTGGCCGGGGTGGCGCGCAGGACGTCGAGGAGTTCTTCTCCGGCCAGTTCGGCGGAGACCCGCATGCCGTCGGTGAGGTCCTGGGCCAGGCCGCTGACGGCGACCCAGGGGCGGCGGTGCTCGGGTACGCCGACGATGGCGGCCTCGCGGACGAGTGAGAGGGGGTGTCCGTCGGCGTCGACCACGACCAGGGCGCGGGCTCCGGCGGCGTTGGCGCGGCGCAGGGCCTCGGAGAGGGGGGTGTCGTTCTCGACGGGGACGGCTCGCCGGGTGAGGGCGCGGGCGCGCAGTTCGGGGAGGTGTTCGCGCAGTCGGGCCATGCGCAGGCTGTTGCCGGCGCCGGTCCAGATGATCGCGGCGAGGATGGCGGCGAGCAGGGCGTCGGTGACGGTGTCCATGCCGCCTCTGTCCTCGCTGCCGCCGCCGAGGGCGCCGGAGGAGTTGAGCAGGGGCAGGCCGATGAGGACGGAGATGGCGAGGGCGCGGCCGACCCAGGCGGCGGCGACGGTGCCGCTCATCGGTTTGCCGGTGATCTTCCAGACGACGGCGCGGAGCATGCGGCCGCCGTCGAGGGGGAGGCCGGGGAGGAGGTTGAAGATCGCCACGATGAGGTTGGAGACCATCAGGCCGGCGAGCAGGACGCCCGGTACGGTGCCGGGTTCGACGGGTTTCATGGCGAGGTAGAACAGGCCGGCCAGGACGAGGGAGAGCAGGGGGCCGACGAAGGCCAGGACGAACTCGCGGCCGGGGGATTCGGCCTCTTTCTCGATCTCCGAGACGCCGCCGAAGAACTGCAGCTGGATGCGGCGGACGGGGAGTTTGAAACGTATGGCGGCGACCGTGTGGGCCAGTTCGTGGATCAGGACGGAGGCGTAGAAGGCGACGGCGAAGAAGAGGGAGACCAGGTAGCGGGCGGCGCCCAGCTCGGGCAGCACGCGGTCGAGCTGTCCGCCGAAGACCCACGTGATGAGGGCGGCGACGAGGAACCAGCTCGGGGCGACGTAGACGGGTACGCCGAAGGGGCGGCCCATGAGGATGCCGCCGCCGGGTTCCTTGGGGCGCGGCTCGGGCGGCCGGCCTTTGGCGATCCCGGTGTGCGCGAGGGACCGGTGGTCGTGGGCGGCGCCGGGGGCCCGGTGATCGCCCGTGGGGCCGGGGGACCCGTGGTCGCCGGTGGCGCCGGGGGCCCGGTGGTCGCCGGTGGCGCCGGGGGCCCGGTGGTCGCCCGTGGGTCGGTGGCCTTCGGCGGTACCGGGGGCCCGGTGGTCGGGCTCCGCGGGGGCCGGGGCGGGGGGTGTCGTGTCGCCGGCCGGTGTACGGGGCGGGGTCTTCGTGTCCGGTTCCCTGTCCTCGGCCTCGGCCTCAGTCTCGGGCTCGGCCTCAGTGTCGGGCTCGGCCTCAGTGTCGGGCTCGGCCTCGGGCTCGGGCTGGGTCCTGTCCTCGGTCTCGTTCTGCGCCCTGCTCTGCTCCCGGGGTGCGGGAGGGACGGGCTGCCGGGGCGTCGTGGGTTCGGGCTCGGGGCCGGAGCGGTCGGTGGGTCCGGTCGCCGGGGCCGTAGGGTCCGCGGGGTGCTCGGCCGGCTCGTCGTTGCCGGACCGCGGCTGCCCGCTCCCGCCGCTCGCGTCCACGGTGTCCCCTCGTTCGAAGCGTCCTTCCGCACCTGCCGGACGGAAGGGTCTCTGGTCGATGGTATGCGGCCGTGGTGGCACGTTCCGCCCCGGCACCCCCTGGGTTTGCCCCGATGACGCACGGGTGACGCGGGCGGCGACTGGGTCACTGTCAGTGCTGGGCCGTAAGGTCTGTGGGCATGGACAGCAGCATCGACGAGGCGGCGGCCCTGCCGGGCGGCGCGGACGGGGCGGCGGCCGATCCGGCGAGCGGCACCGTCGGAAGCGGTGACCGGGAGGACGGCCGGGAGGCGGCAGGCCCGGTCCCGGGCGGCGGCCCCGTCGTGAGCGGCGGCGGCGCGGAGACGGCTGGCACCCTGGAGACGAACGGCATCACCCAGGAGACGGCCGGCACCCCGGAGACGAACGGCACCACCCAGGAGACGGCCGGCGGCGCGGAGGCGGGCGGCGACGCGGTGGTGAGTGGTGATGTGGGGGGCGGGGGTGCTGTCGGGATGGCCGGGGAGCGGAAGGCTGTCGCTCCGACCTCGCTGTCGCCCTCCCGGGCCAGTGACTTCATGCAGTGTCCGCTGCTGTACCGGTTCCGGGTGATCGACCGGCTGCCGGAGAAGCCGAGCGCGGCGGCGACGCGGGGCACGCTGGTGCACGCCGTGCTGGAGCGGCTGTTCGACGCGCCGGCCGGGGAGCGGACCGCGCCGCGGGCGAAGTCGCTGATCCCGGGGCAGTGGGACCGGCTGCGGGAGAGCCGCCCGGAGGTGACGGAGCTGTTCGCCGACGACCCGGAGGGGGAGCGGCTGGCCGGGTGGCTGGCCGAGGCGGAGCGGCTCGTGGAGCGCTGGTTCACGCTGGAGGACCCGACGCGGCTGGAGCCGGCCGAGCGGGAGTTGTTCGTGGAGGCGGAGCTGGAGTCGGGGCTGCGGCTGCGCGGGATCATCGACCGGGTGGACGTGGCGCCGACCGGCGAGGTGCGGATCGTCGACTACAAGACGGGCAAGGCGCCGCGCCCGGAGTACGCCGAGGGCGCGCTGTTCCAGATGAAGTTCTACGCCCTGGTCGTGTGGCGGCTGAAGCGGGTGGTGCCGCGCCGGCTGCAGCTGGTCTATCTGGGCAGCGGGGATGTGCTGACGTACGACCCGGTCCCCGCCGATCTGGAGCGGGTGGAGCGCAAGCTGCACGCGTTGTGGGAGGCGATCAGGCAGGCCACGGAGACCGGGAACTGGCGGCCGCGGCCGACGAAGCTGTGCGGCTGGTGCGACCATCAGGCGCGCTGCCCGGAGTTCGGCGGTACTCCCCCGCCCTACCCGCTGCCGGTCGGGACGCCCGGGTCCGGGACGGTGTGAGGCGGTGGTCCGGCGCAGGGCAGAATGGGGCCGGACTAGCGAAGGAGTGTCACGTGGCCATCCGCGTCCTACTGGTCGACGACCAGCCCCTGCTGCGTACGGGTTTCCGGATGATCCTGGAGGCCGAGCAGGACCTCGCGGTCGTGGGCGAGGCCGGTGACGGCCTTCAGGCCCTCGATCAGGTACGAGCGCTTCAGCCGGATGTCGTGCTCATGGACATCCGGATGCCGCGGATGGACGGTGTGGAGGCCACCCGGCAGATCACCGGGCCCGGGCGGGACGGTCCGGCCAAGGTGCTGGTGCTGACCACGTTCGACCTGGACGAGTACGTGGTGGAGGCGCTGCGCGCCGGGGCCAGCGGTTTTCTGCTCAAGGACGCGCCCGCCAACGAGCTGGTGCAGGCGATCCGGGTGGTGGCGGCCGGTGAGGCCATGCTGGCGCCGAGCATCACGCGGCGGCTGCTGGACAAGTACGCCACGCATCTGCCGTCGGGTGAGGAGCCGGTGCCGGACACCCTGCACACCCTCACCGACCGTGAGGTGGAGGTGCTGAAGCTGGTGGCGCGGGGACTGTCCAACGCGGAGATCGCGGCCGATCTGTTCGTGAGTGAGACGACGGTGAAGACGCATGTGGGGCATGTGCTGACCAAGCTGGGGCTCAGGGACCGGGTGCAGGCGGCCGTGTACGCGTACGAGAGCGGTCTGGTGCGTCCCGGCGCGCAGTAGCCGGCAGGGCGGGGCGGGTCCGTACGACGGCGAAGGGCGCCCTTCCCCCGAGGGGGGAGGGCGCCCTTGCCGTGTCGGCGTCAGCTCTTGCTGAGTTCCCAGAACCGGAACACCGTGGAGGCGTCCAGGCAGTACTCCAGGCCGTACACGCCGTCACGGACGACCGCGTACTGCTTGGCCTGCCAGACCGGCAGGACGGGCAGTTCGTCGGCGACGATGTCCTGAAGCTTGCCGAACTCCTTGTCGGTCGCGGCGCGGTCGCTCTGTGCGGCGGTGCCGGGGATGAGGGTTCCGGTGATGTCGCGGTTGCTGTAGTTGTTGTCCAGCACGTTGCCCTTGCCGAAGAAGGGGGCCGTGAAGTTGTCGGCGTCCGGGTAGTCGGGCACCCAGCCCTTCACGTAGACGCCGTACTTGCCGGCGGCGATGTCCTTCTCGTACTGGTCGAAGGCGATGGACTTGACGTCGGCGTCGAACAGGCCGCTGGCGTTGAGCTGGCCGGCGATGGCCTTCAGTTCCTCGTCGGTGGCGGGGCCGTAGCGGGACGGCGTGGACCACAGGGTGAGCTTGACCTTGGCGGTGATGCCGTCGGCGTGGAGTGCGGCGGCGGCCTTGGTCTTGGAGGGGCGGGCGCCGTAGGTGTCGAAGAAGGCGGTGTTGTGGCCCGCGATGCCCGCCGGGATGATCGAGTACAGCGGGGTGGCGGTGCCCTCGTAGACGTCCTTGATGAGGGCGTCGCGGTCGATGAGGTAGGCGAGGGCCTTGCGGACGCCGAGCTTGCCGGCGACCGGGTCCTTCATGTTGAAGACCAGGTGCTGGACCTCGGCGCTGCTGCCCTCGATGACGTCGACGCCCTTGCTGTCGTCCTGCTGGTCGAGCTGGGCGACGTCGGAGGCGGTCAGGCCGCGGTAGGCGATGTCGATGTCGCCGTCGAGGAGCGCCTGCTTCAGGGCGGTGCGGTCGCCGTGGAAGAACTTCAGGGTGACGCCGTTGTTCTTGGTCTTGGCGGTGCCCTGGTAGTTGCCGTTGACGGAGAAGACCGCCTGGTCCTTGTCGAAGGAGTCCAGCTGGTAGGGGCCCGAGCCGACGGCCTTGTGGTCGGTGCGCAGGCCGTTCGCGTCGTACTGGGCGTGGTCCACGATGGAGCCGGCGCCGGAGGCGATCTTGCTGGGGAAGGTGGCGTCGGGCACCTTCAGGTGGAAGACGGCCGTCTTCTCGTCCGGTGTCTCGACCTTGTCGAGCATCGGGAACATGATCGCTGGACCGGCGGGGTCGTCGATCTTCAGCATGCGGTCGAAGGAGAACTTCACGTCCTCGGAGGTGAGGGCGTCACCGTTGCTGAACTTCAACCCGTCCTTCAGCACGCACTTGTAGACCATGGCCCGGGTGTCGGTGAAGCCGCACTGCTTCGCCAGTTCGGGCTGGGGTTCGGTCGCGCCCTTGGGGAAGCTGAGCAGTGACTGGAAGACGTTGTTGAACAACAGCCAGGAGCCGGGGTCGTAGCCGGATGCGGGGTCCGTGGCGAGGACGTCGTCGGACATCCCCATCACCACGGAGGAGCCGGTGCCCCCGGAGTCACCGGTCTCGGATCCGCAGCCGGTCAGCAGGCCGGAGGCCAGTCCCGCCACGATGGGCAGGACTGGCCACTGGTTGCGCATGTTCACTTGCAGTGCCTTGTCGTCGGTTCGTCAGCCCGGGTCAACCGTCCCTGGTCCCGGGCCCCGGGGCCGTGCTGTGCTCGGCCCCGGGTGAGGAGAGCCGTCAGCCGCTCACACCGCGGCCGAGCTCCCACAGCTGGAGCGTCGAGGAGGAGTTGAGGGCGTAGGCCACGCCCGTGATGTCGTCCCGTGCGGCGACGTACTGCTTGCCCTGCCACAGCGGGAGGACGGGGACGTCCTCGGCGACGGTGTCCTGGATCTCGGTCAGGCTCTTGGAGGCGCTGAGCCGGTCCGCCTCGCGGCGGGACTGCGGGATCAGCGTGTGCTGGATGGTGCTGTTGTCGTACGGCGAGCCGAGGAAGTTGTTCTTGTCGAGGAAGGGCGCGATGAAGTTGTCGGCGTCCGGGAAGTCGGGGAACCAGCCCATTCCGTAGACGTCGTACTGGCCCTTCTGCTCGGTGGGCCGGAACGTCTTCCAGGGGTGGCCCTCGATGGAGGCGTCGAACAGGCCGCTGTCGTTGAGCTGCTTCTGCAGGATCTCGAACTCCTGCTTGGTGGCCGAGCCGTAGTGGTCGGTGGTGTAGTGCAGGGTCAGCTTCACCGGGGTGGTGATGCCGGCCTTGTCGAGCAGGGACTTGGCCTTCGCGACGCTGGGGTTGCCGTACTTGTTGAAGAACGAGTTGGAGTGGCCGGTGATGGTGGCCGGGACCAGCGAGTACAGCGGCTCGGCCTCGGTGCCGTAGACCTTGGAGACCACTTCGCCGCGGTTGATGAGCTGGGCCATGGCCTGGCGCACGGCCTTGGACTTGACGGTGGGCGCGTCGGTGTTGAAGGCCAGGTAGCGGATCTCCAGGCCCGGCATGTCGACCAGGTCGACCTTGTCGCCGCTGCCGGCGTCCAGCTTCTGGATCTGGGCGGGCGACATGGTGCGGGTCATGACGTCGATGTCGCCCTTGTCGATGGCGTTGCCCATGGCGTCGGCGTCGGCGAAGGCGCGCAGCTCGACCTTGTCGTTGTTCACCGTCACGCTGCCCTTGTAGGAAGGGTTCTTGGTGAAGGTGGCGCTGACGATGGCGTCGTTCTCGACGTCGGCCTTGAAGGTGTAGGGGCCGGATCCGTCGACGTCGAAGCCGTCGCGGAGCTTGTCCTTCGCGTAGTCCTCGGGGTTGACGATGCCCGCGACCGGAGTGGACAGCTTGTAGGGGAAGGTGGCGTCGGCCGTCTTCAGGTGGAAGACGACCTCGCGGTCGCCCTGCGTCTCGATGGTGTCGATGGTGTTCAGCAGGGCGGAGACACCGCTGTCCGCGTTGATGCGCAGGGCCCGCTCGATGGAGTACTTGACGTCCGCGGCGGTCACCGGGTCGCCGCTCGCGAAGGTCAGGCCCTCGCGGAGCTTGCAGGCGTAGCGCTCGCTGCCGCTGTCGGTGAAGGAGCAGCTCTCGGCGGCGTCCGGGACGGGCTCGCCCTCACCCTTGGGCTGCGCCATCAGGGTCTGCACGGACTGGCGCAGGATGTTCCAGGTGCCGACGTCGTAGGCGTAGGCCGGGTCGAGGGGCGCGGGGACGTCCGTGGTGGCCGTGAACTGGTCCGTCGTACCGACGACGATGGCGTCACCGCTCTTGCTCCCGCTGTCGGATCCGCCGCATGCGGCGAGAACCGGGGTGAGCAGGCCGGCCACCGCCGGCAGCACCAAAGTCTTGCGGTTCATGCGGGAGTTTCTCCAGAGCTGTTCGGGTCCCTGTATCCGGCATGCATGGGTGGTGCGGCGGACCGTGGGGGTTCTCGGCGATGTTCTCGCGATGAGATTAGTCCGCGCCTGCAGGGGGGCTCACAGCCGCGTGAGTTGACCCCCCATCACGCAGTGGAACCGGTCGCGGACACACCGAAAACCCGACAGCGGCAGGATTCGTGCAGCATCCCCCCAATCGGGACACAAGGTCCCGCCGAAACTCCTCGTTCGGGGGCGTTCAGCACACTTGGCCAACGTTGTCGAGGCCCGCCCGCGTGGGGAACCTCACAGTTCCAACTGTGTGGCCGGTCAGCGGAATTCGGCCCCGGGTGCACGGTGAATTCCACTGGGGTGCACTTCCCCGTAAATACGTCCGGCGTGATCGGTGCACATTGCACTCGATCATGCTGTTCGGCGGGGATACCGCCTGTGACGGGCTAGCGCAGTTGCGTCATCATGTCCCGGAGGAATGCCAGGTCGACCTGTTCCAGGGAGGAGACGACGGTGCGCCCCGCGGCCGGCCCGATGGATGCGACGGAGGGGACGGCGACGACGCGGCAGCCCGCCGCCTCGGCGGCGGCGACGCCGGTGGCGGTGTCCTCGACCACGGCGCATCTGGCCGGATCGGCGCCGAGCCCGGCGGCGGCGAGCAGATAGGGGTCCGGGAAGGGCTTGGTGCGGGAGACCTCGTCGCCGGCGATGGAGAGGGCGAAGTGGTGGGGGCCCAGCACGGTCAGTACGCGGTCGATGATGCGCCGGTGGGAGGCGGAGACCAGGGCGGTCGGGATCTCGTACTCGTACAGCTCGGCGAGAAGGCGGGCGGCGCCCGGCATCAGCGGCAGGCTCCGGCCGATCCGGTCCTCGAAGCCCTCGTTGAGCAGCACGCTGAGTTCGGCGAGGGTGATGTCGGCGCCGGTGGCCTCGATGAGGAAGCCGGCGCTGCGGGTCATGGGACCGCCGACCACGACATGGCGCCAGGTGTCGTCCAGGGTGTGCCCGAGGGAGGCGAAGACCTCCACCTCGACGTCCCACCAGAACCCTTCGGTGTCCACCAGGGTGCCGTCCATGTCGAGGAGCACCGCTTGCAGGGCGGAGCCTTCGGCCGTGCGGGTTCCTAGCGCGGGGACCGTACTGGTCATCCGGGCGCACCTCCTCGAGGGACGACCAGGCCGGTTCCCGGGCTGGGAACCGGCCTGCAGTGGACCGACCAGTGTACGTCTTATCCGATCAGTGTGCTGGGTGAGACACGCGTCACCGTGCGTTGAAGTACTTCGCCTCGGGGTGGTGGATCACGATCGCGTCCGTGGACTGTTCGGGGTGGAGCTGGAACTCCTCGGACAGGTGGACCCCGATCCGCTCGGGCTGGAGCAGGTCGGCGATCTTGGCGCGGTCCTCCAGGTCGGGGCAGGCGCCGTAGCCGAGGGAGAAGCGGGCGCCGCGGTACTTCAGGGCGAACATGTCCTCGATGTCGGCGGGGTCCTCGCCGGCGAAGCCGAGTTCCGCGCGGACCCGGGCGTGCCAGTACTCGGCCAGTGCCTCTGCCAGCTGTACCGACAGGCCGTGCAGTTCGAGGTAGTCGCGGTAGGCGTTGGCCTCGAACAGTTTGGCGGTCTCCTCGCCGATGCGGGAGCCGACGGTGACGACCTGGAAGCCGACCACGTCCGTCTCGCCCGACTCCTCCGGGCGGAAGAAGTCGGCGAGGCACAGGCGCCGGCCGCGGCGCTGGCGCGGGAAGGTGAAGCGGGTGCGCTCGTTGCCCCGCTCGTCCAGGATGATGAGGTCGTCGTCCTTGGACACGCACGGGAAGTAGCCGTAGACGACGGCCGCCTCCAGCAGGTTCTCGGTCTGGAGCCGGTCGAGCAGGCCGCGCAGCCGGGGCCGGCCCTCGCTCTCCACGAGTTCCTCGTAGGTGGGTCCCTCGCCGGTGCGGGCCTGCTTCAGTCCCCACTGGCCCTTGAACAGCGCGCCCTCGTCCAGCCAGCTCGCGTACTCCTTGAGCTGGATCCCCTTGATCACCCGGGTCTCCCAGAAGGGCGGGGCGGGCACGGGGTTGTCGGTGGCGACGTCGGAGCGGACGTGGCCTTCCTGCGGGCGTTCGTCGGCTTCCGGGGCGGCGGTGGCGCGGACCCGGCGCTGGCGCAGCTCGGGCAGTTTGGCGCCCGGCACGCCCCGCTTGACGCCGATGAGGGCGTCCATCAGGCGCAGGCCCTCGAAGGCGTCCCGGGCGTAGCGGACCTCGCCCTCGTAGATCTCGTGCAGGTCCTGCTCGACGTAGGCGCGGGTGAGGGCGGCGCCGCCGAGGATGACGGGGAAGCGGACGGCCAGGCCGCGCTGGTTCAGCTCCTCCAGGTTCTCCTTCATGATGACCGTGGACTTCACCAGGAGCCCGGACATGCCGATGACGTCGGCCCGGTGTTCCTCGGCGGCCTCCAGGATCGCCGAGACCGGCTGCTTGATGCCCAGGTTGACGACGTTGTAGCCGTTGTTGGACAGGATGATGTCGACGAGGTTCTTGCCGATGTCGTGCACGTCCCCGCGCACGGTCGCCAGCACGATGGTGCCCTTGCCCTCGGCGTCCGACTTCTCCATGTGCGGTTCGAGGTAGGCGACCGCGGCCTTCATCACCTCGGCGGACTGGAGCACGAACGGCAGCTGCATCTGCCCGGACCCGAACAGCTCGCCGACGACCTTCATGCCGTCCAGCAGGGTTTCGTTGACGATGTCGAGCGCCGGCCGGTCGGTGAGGGCGGCGTCCAGGTCGGCCTCCAGGCCGTTGCGCTCGCCGTCGATGATCCGCCGCTTCAGCCGCTCCTCCAGCGGCAGCGCCGCCAGTTCCTCCGCCTTGCCGGCCTTCAGCGACTTCGCCGTGGCGCCCTCGAAGAGTTCCATCAGCTTCTGGAGGGGGTCGTATCCCTCGGACCGCCGGTCGTAGATCAGGTCCAGTGCGGTCTGCACCTGCTCCTCGTCGAAGCGGGCGATCGGCAGGATCTTCGAGGCGTGCACGATCGCCGAGTCCAGGCCCGCCTTGACGCATTCGTCCAGGAAGACGGAGTTCAGCAGGATCCGGGCGGCGGGGTTCAGGCCGAAGGAGATGTTCGACAGGCCCAGGGTGGTCTGTACCGCCGGGTGGCGCCTCTTCAGCTCGCGGATCGCCTCGATGGTGGCGATGCCGTCGCCGCGGGACTCCTCCTGACCGGTGCAGATGGTGAAGGTCAGGGTGTCGATGAGGATGTCCTCCTCGCGGATGCCCCAGTTCCCGGTCAGGTCGTCGATCAGCCGTTCGGCGATCTCGACCTTCTTCTCCGGGGTGCGGGCCTGGCCGACCTCGTCGATCGTGAGCGCGATCAGTGCGGCACCGTGCTCGCGGGCGAGCCGGGTGACCTTGGCGAAGCGGGAGTCGGGGCCGTCGCCGTCCTCGTAGTTCACCGAGTTGATCACCGCGCGGCCGCCCAGCTTCTCCAGGCCGGCCTGGATGACGTCGACCTCGGTGGAGTCCAGCACGATCGGCAGGGTGGAGGCGGTGGCGAACCGTCCGGCCAGTTCCTCCATGTCGGCCACGCCGTCGCGGCCGACGTAGTCCACGCACAGGTCGAGCATGTGCGCGCCCTCGCGGATCTGCTCCCGGGCCATCTCCACGCAGTCGTCCCAGCGGGCCTCCAGCATGGCCTCGCGGAACTTCTTGGAGCCGTTGGCGTTGGTGCGCTCGCCGATGGCCAGGTAGGAGGTGTCCTGCCGGAACGGGACCGACTGGTAGAGGGAGGCGGCGCCGGGCTCGGGGCGCGGCTGCCGCGGGGACGGGGTCAGGTTCCGGACGCGTTCGACGACCTGGCGCAGGTGTTCGGGGGTGGTGCCGCAGCAGCCGCCGACGAGGGAGAGGCCGTACTCGCGGACGAAGGTCTCCTGCGCGTCGGCCAGCTCCGGTGCGGTCAGCGGGTAGTGCGCGCCGTCCTTGCCGAGGACGGGCAGGCCCGCGTTGGGCATGCAGGCCAGGGGGATGCGTGCGGTGCGGGCGAGGTAGCGCAGGTGCTCGCTCATCTCGGCCGGGCCGGTGGCGCAGTTCAGGCCGATCATGTCGATGCCCAGCGGCTCCAGCGCGGTCAGGGCCGCGCCGATCTCGGAGCCGAGCAGCATGGTGCCGGTGGTCTCGACGGTCACGGACACGATGACCGGCAGGTCCAGGCCGAGGGCCTCCAGGCCGCGCCGGGCGCCGAGGACGGCGGCCTTGGTCTGCAGGAGGTCCTGGGTGGTCTCCACCAGCAGGGCGTCGGCGCCGCCGGTGACGAGGCCCTCGGCGTTGCGCTGGTAGGCGTCGCGGAGGGTGGTGTAGGGGGCGTGGCCGAGGGTGGGGAGTTTGGTGCCGGGGCCCATCGAGCCGAGCACCCAGCGCGGGCGGCCGTCCTTCGCGGTGAACTCGTCGGCGACCTCGCGGGCCACCCGGGCGCCCGCCTCGGACAGCTCGTGCACGCGCTCGGGGATGTCGTACTCGCCGAGGGCGGAGTGGTTGGCTCCGAAGGTGTTGGTCTCGACGCAGTCGACGCCCACGGCGAAGTACGCCTCGTGGACGGAGCGGACGATGTCGGGGCGGGTGAGGTTGAGGATCTCGTTGCAGCCCTCGAGGTCCTGGAAGTCCTCGAGGGTCGGATCCTGGGCCTGGAGCATCGTGCCCATGGCTCCGTCGGCGACCACCACACGGGTGGCGAGTGCCTCACGGAGCGCGGACACACGGGTCCGGCTGTCGGCGGAAGGGGACGTCGGCGACGAGGCCATGTAGGGGCTCCCTGGGATGCGACGGCTGTCGGCTATGCGGCTTCCCTGACAGGACGGGGTTGCCGCACGGCGCCAGCGTAACCGGGAGTCGGCTTGGATGGGCACCGGCGTCCACGAGACGGACAGGGTGGCCCGGATGCCACGCTCGGGCCACGTGTGATGTAACAGGTGACGACCGAGCATTAGCGAGGAGTCGGCATGGACCGGTAGTGTTCGGCATTGCCGAACGGCGACTGTGCCGCGGGCAGTCAAAGGGGACGGAGGCAGGACGGCGATGTCACGGAACATCCAGTCGCTCGAACGGGCGGCGGCGATGCTGCGGCTGCTCGCGGGCGGCGAACGGCGGCTGGGCCTCTCCGACATCGCCTCGTCGCTGGGCCTCGCCAAGGGCACCGCCCACGGAATCCTGCGCACCCTCCAGCAGGAGGGCTTCGTGGAGCAGGACGACGCCTCCGGCCGCTACCAGCTGGGCGCGGAGCTGCTGCGCCTGGGCACCACCTATCTCGACGTGCACGAACTGCGCGCGCGGGCCCTGGTGTGGGCCGACGACCTGGCCCGGTCCAGTGGGGAGAGCGTGTACCTGGGCGTCCTGCACCAGCAGGGCGTCCTGATCGTGCACCACGTCTTCCGGCCCGACGACAGCCGGCAGGTCCTGGAGATCGGGGCCATGCAGCCGCTGCACTCGACGGCGCTGGGCAAGGTGCTCTCCGCGTACGACCCGGTGGCGCACAGCGAGGCGGTGGAGGCCGACCGCAAGCCCTTCACGGACCGCACGGTGTGCGATCCGGACGCTTTCGAGCGCCTCCTGGACCTCACACGCGCGCGTGGGTACGCGGCCGACGTGGAGGAGACCTGGGAGGGCGTGGCGTCGATCGCCGCCCCCATCCACAACCGGCGCCGGATGCCCGTGGGCGCGGTCGGTATCACCGGGGCCGTGGAGCGGCTGTGCCGGGAGGGCGAGCTGCGCCCCGAGCTGATCGCGGCGGTGCGCGACTGCGCCCGCGCGGTCTCCCGCGACCTGGGCGGCGGGCGGTTCTGAGGCGGCCGGCGGCCGCGCGGCATCACGACCGGAACGACCGGGACGCCAGGCGGCGTTCCGGCTGTTGATCTACCCTGAAATGGACAAATTGGGGTAGATCGTACGTCCGCGTACGAAGGGTCGATAACCCGCAGCGATCAATAACGATCCTGTTTTCGATAACAGAACTCTTGACGCACGCGTAACGCCGAACAAGACTCCCGTCCATCGGTCGGCATTGTCGAACACCTACCGGCAATACGCGCTAGAGTGTGACAACGCCAAGGGCCGGCATCGCTCTCACCCCCGAGGGCGCCAGAACCTCCGGCGGGACCGGGGTTCGGCTAACCCTGGACGAAGGACAAAGGAGTCGCGGGTGTCCAGCTCCGACATCTTCATCGGCGAGACCATCGGTACCGCCATACTCATCCTGCTCGGTGGCGGCGTCTGCGCCGCCGTCACACTCAAGGCCTCCAAGGCCCGTAACGCCGGTTGGCTCGCCATCACCTTCGGGTGGGGCTTCGCCGTCCTGACGGCCGTGTACATCTCCGGACCGCTGTCCGGGGCGCACCTCAACCCGGCCGTCACCGTCGCCCTGGCCATCAAGGACAGCGACTGGGGCAACGTTCCGGTCTACTTCGCCGGCCAGCTGCTCGGCGCGATGATCGGCGCGGCTCTGGTGTGGGTCGCCTACTACGGCCAGTTCCACGCCCACCTGACCGACAAGGAGATCGTCGGCGGTCCGGGTGCGCAGGCCACCACGGCCAAGGCGGTCGAGGCCCAGGAGAAGGGCGCCGGCCCGGTCCTCGGTGTCTTCTCCACCGGTCCGGAGATCCGGAACGCCGTGCAGAACCTCGCCACGGAGATCATCGGCACCGTGGTGCTGATCCTCGCGGTCCTGACCCAGGGCCTGAACGACAAGGGCAACGGCCTCGGCATCCTCGGCGGTCTGATCACCGCGTTCGTGGTGGTGTCGATCGGCCTGTCGCTCGGCGGCCCGACGGGCTACGCGATCAACCCGGCCCGTGACCTGGGCCCGCGCATCGTGCACGCCCTGCTGCCGCTGCCCAACAAGGGCGGTTCCGACTGGAGCTACGCCTGGATCCCGGTGGTCGGTCCGCTGATCGGCGCCGCGATCGCCGCAGGCATCTACAACGTCGCCTTCGCTTAAGAAGCACGCGGAAAGCACCGAGTCTTCGAGCACGCGCCGTACAGCCCCATCACCACGGACCTTTCAGGAGCACACAGTGACCGACGCCCACACCGCAGGACCCTTCATCGCGGCGATCGACCAGGGCACGACCTCCTCGCGCTGCATCGTCTTCGACCGGGACGGCCGGATCGTCTCCGTCGACCAGAAGGAGCACGAGCAGATCTTCCCCAAGCCGGGCTGGGTCGAGCACAACGCCAACGAGATCTGGACCAACGTCCAGGAGGTCGTCGCCGGAGCCATCGAGAAGGCCGGCATCACCCGCGACGACATCAAGGCCATCGGCATCACCAACCAGCGCGAGACCACCGTGCTGTGGGACAAGAACACCGGTGAGCCCGTCCACAACGCCATCGTCTGGCAGGACACCCGCACCGACGCCCTCTGCCGGGAGCTGGGCCGCAACGTCGGCCAGGACCGCTTCCGCCGCGAGACCGGTCTGCCGCTCGCCTCCTACTTCGCCGGACCCAAGGCCCGCTGGCTGCTGGACAACGTCGAGGGACTGAAGGAGCGCGCCGAGGCGGGCGACATCCTCTTCGGCACCATGGACACCTGGGTCATCTGGAACCTGACCGGCGGTGTCAACGGCGGCAAGCACGTCACCGACGTCACCAACGCCTCCCGCACCATGCTGATGAACCTGCACACCATGGAGTGGGACGACAAGATCGCCGAGTCCATCGGCGTGCCGCTGCAGATCCTCCCCGAGATCCGGTCCTCCGCCGAGGTCTACGGCGAGGTCACCGGCGGCAAGCTCGGCGACGTGCTCGGCGGCATCCCGGTCGCCTCCGCGCTCGGCGACCAGCAGGCGGCCCTGTTCGGCCAGACCTGTTTCTCCGAGGGCGAGACCAAGTCGACCTACGGCACCGGCACCTTCATGGTGATGAACACCGGCTCCAAGATCATCAACTCTTACGCCGGTCTGCTCACCACCGTCGGCTACAAGATCGGCGACCAGCCGACCGTGTACGCCCTGGAGGGCTCGATCGCCGTCACCGGCTCGCTGGTGCAGTGGATGCGCGACCAGATGGGCCTGATCTCCACCGCCGCCGAGATCGAGACGCTCGCGCTCTCGGTCGAGGACAACGGCGGCGCCTACTTCGTGCCGGCCTTCTCCGGACTCTTCGCCCCGCACTGGCGTTCCGACGCCCGCGGTGTGATCGCCGGTCTGACCCGGTACGTGACCAAGGCGCACCTCGCGCGTGCCGTCCTCGAAGCCACCGCCTGGCAGACGCGGGAGATCGCCGACGCCATGGTCAAGGACTCCGGCGACGAGCTGGTGACCCTCAAGGTCGACGGCGGCATGACCGCGAACAACCTGCTGATGCAGACCCTGTCCGACGTCCTGGACGCACCGGTGGTGCGCCCGATGGTCGCCGAGACGACCTGCCTCGGCGCCGCCTACGCCGCCGGTCTCGCCGTCGGCTTCTGGTCCAGCACCGACGACCTGCGCGCCAACTGGCGCCGGGCCGCCGAGTGGACCCCCCGCATGGACGCGGAGACCCGCGACCGTGAGTACAAGAACTGGCTCAAGGCCGTCGACCGGACCATGGGCTGGCTCGAAGACGAGGACTGAGCGGTTCCCCCGGCTCGGTTCAGTTCTGACGAGGAGTAAGTACCCGACATGACCAGTCCCACCCTGCAGTCCGTGCCTGCCCTGGGTACCCACCCGGCCTCCGGCTCGAATCCGAGCCGCGCCGAGACCAGGGAGCAGCTCGCCAAGGCGTCGTACGACCTTCTTGTGATCGGCGGCGGCATCCTGGGCATCTCCACCGCCTGGCACGCCGCGCAGTCCGGGCTCAGGGTGGCGCTGGTCGACGCCGGCGACTTCGCCGGCGCCACCTCCTCCGCCTCCTCCAAGCTGCTCCACGGCGGTCTGCGCTACCTGCAGACCGGCGCGGTGAAGCTGGTGGCGGAGAACCACTTCGAGCGCCGTGCGGTCTCCCGCCAGGTGGCTCCCCACCTGGCGAACCCGCTCACCTTCTACCTCCCCGTGTACAAGGGCGGGCCGCACGGCGCGGCGAAGCTCGGCGCGGGCGTCTTCGCCTACTCCGCGCTCTCCGCGTTCGGCGACGGCGTCGGCCACCTGCTCTCCCCCGCCAAGGCGGCGCAGGACGTGCCCGAGCTGCGCACCGAGAACCTCAAGGCCGTGGCCGTGTACGGCGACGACCAGATGAACGACGCGCGCATGGCGCTGATGACGGTCCGTGCGGCCGTCGAGGCGGGCGCGGTCGTGCTGAACCACGCCGAGGTCACCGGGCTGCGCTTCACCAAGGGCCGGATCACCGGCGCCGACCTCAAGGACCGGCTTTCCGGCGAGGAGTTCGGCGTCAGCGCCCGCCTGGTGCTGAACGCGACCGGCCCCTGGGTCGATCACCTGCGCAGGATGGAGGACCCGAACGCGG
The DNA here is from genome assembly GCF_016741855.1 of Streptomyces musisoli. Lineage (GTDB taxonomy): Bacteria > Actinomycetota > Actinomycetes > Streptomycetales > Streptomycetaceae > Streptomyces > Streptomyces musisoli. The sequence goes on from NZ_JAERRH010000009.1 coordinate 165,456, forward strand.
CGCCGTCCATCCGCCTGTCCAAGGGCGCGCACCTGGTCCTGAAGCGCACCTCCCCCTGGAAGGCCGCGCTCGCGACCCCCATCGACAAGTACCGCATCACCTTCGCCCTCCCCTGGGAGGACATGCTGCTCCTCGGCACCACCGACGAGGAGTTCGAGGGCGACCCGGCGGACGTCGCGGTCAACGACAAGGACATAGCCCAGATCCTGGACGAGGCCGCGTTCTCCGTCCGGGACCAGCAGCTCCAGCGCGACCTGATCACCTATGCGTTCGCCGGCCTGCGGGTGCTGCCGGGCGGCCCCGGCGACACGGCCAAGGCCAAGCGCGAGACGGTGGTGACCGAGGGCAAGGGCGGCATGCTGTCCGTCGCCGGCGGCAAGTGGACGACGTTCCGCCACATCGGCCGGACGATCATGCAGAAGCTTGAGGCGCTGCCGGGCCACCCGCTCGGCGACGACTTCGAGCCGATCTCCTCGCTGCCGAAGAAGCTGCCGCTGCCCGGCGTCGCCAACCCGCGCGCGGTCGCGCACCGCCTGCTGGTGGACAACCCCGCGCCCGGTCCGCGCATGGCCGCCGACACGGCCAAGCACCTGGCCACCCACTACGGCTCGCTGGCGTTCGACATCGCCCGCATGGCGAACGAGAGCCCGGAGCTGGCCGAGCGCGTCCACCCCGACGCCCCCGAGATCTGGGCGCAGGTCGTCTGGGCCCGTGACCACGAGTGGGCCGAGACGCCGGACGACGTGCTGCGTCGCCGCACCACGCTGACCATCCGCGGCCTGGCCACGGACGAGGTCCGCACCAAGGTCCAGGACCTGCTCGACAAGAAGTAGGTCCCGGCCGGCCCCTTCCCCCTGACCGGGGCCGGAACGGATGAGGGGCGGCTCCTCCCGCACGAGGGGCCGGAGAACACGGGAAGGGCGGCTCCACGCCGATGGAGCCGCCCCTCTCGCATGCCGGCCCGCTTCCCGGCCGCCCCTCCCGCATGCCGGCCCGTTTCCTCCGCTCGTGTCCCGTCCCGGGGCGGCGGGCTTCGTCGTGGACTTCCACCGCGCCGGCACGGTGCTGGAGTTCCCGGCGGTGTGCCGGATGCCGTAGCCCGCCGCGACCGCACCGGCGGCCGCAGGGGTGGCGAGGGGCAACTGGGCGTGCTCGCGGCCCGGTTGGACGCGCCTGCTGCGGGGCCGTCGGTCAAGCGGTGGCTGCGCGGCACGCCGTGACGACGCCGTACCGGGCCGCCGGGCCTCCCCGCCGACCGGTGGTGTTCCCGGCCCGTGAACGGGGCAGTGATCCGTTCACTCCCCCACGCAAGGGGGCTGCGGGCGCCCCCGCCGGACGCCGTAAGGTTGGTGAGTCAAGCGAGGGCACGTCGGAAGGAGGCACTGGGTGATCGAGCTGGAGGGGGTTCCCGAGCTGATCGACCCAGTCATGGTGGCCGCGTTCGAGGGCTGGAACGATGCCGGCGACGCCGCCTCCACGGCGGTCGCGCACCTGGAACGCGAGTGGAAGGGCGAGGTGTTCGCGGCGCTGGACGCCGAGGACTACTACGACTTCCAGGTGAACCGGCCCACGGTCTTCATGGACGGCGGTGTGCGCAAGATCACTTGGCCGACGACCCGGCTGTCGGTGGTCCGCGTCGGCGGCGAGAAGCCGCGCGACCTGGTGCTGGTCCGCGGCATCGAACCGTCCATGCGCTGGCGCTCGTTCTGCAACGAGCTGCTCGGCTTCGCCCACGAGCTGGGCGTGGAGCTGGTGGTCGTCCTGGGCGCCCTGCTCGGTGACACGCCGCACACGCGTCCGGTCCCGGTCAGCGGGGTCACGTCCGACCCGGACCTGGCCCAGCGGATGGACCTGGAGGAGACCAAGTACGAGGGCCCGACGGGCATCGTCGGCGTCCTCCAGGAGGCGTGCACGCACGCGGGCGTCCCCGCGGTGTCGCTGTGGGCGGCCGTGCCGCACTACGTGTCCCAGCCGCCCAACCCGAAGGCCACCCTGGCGCTGCTCAACCGCCTGGAGGACCTGCTGGACCTGCGCATCCCGCAGGGCGAGCTGCCCGAGGACGCGCGTGCCTGGCAGGTGGGCGTGGACCAGCTGGCCGCGGAGGACAGCGAGGTCGCCGAGTACGTCCAGACGCTGGAGGAGGCCCGGGACACCGCCGAGCTGCCGGAGGCGTCCGGTGAGGCGATCGCCCGCGAGTTCGAGCGGTACCTGCGGCGCCGGGACGTCGGTCCGCCGGGCGGGAAGCAGAGGCCTCCGGCCGCCGGTGGCGGGGCCAGGGAGGACGACGAGGACGGCTCGGAGGACTGAGGCACGACGGCGAAGGGGCGCTTCCCGCATCCGGGAAGCGCCCCTTCGCCTGCTCGTCGGGCACCCGAGGGGGTGCCGGTTCGGGCCGTAGCGTGGCCGCGGGCCCGCCCCGGCCGGGGAGCGCCCCGCGGCTCGCGGGGCGCTCACCCTCCCGGTGTCTAGAGGGCCACCCCGAGCAGCGCGTCCACGGCCCGCGAGACCAGGCCCGGTGCGCCGGTGTCCGTACCGCCCTCCTGCTCCTGGCGGGCCGCCCAGCGGTCGACGGCGGCGAGTGCGGCGGGGGCGTCCAGGTCGTTCGTCAGGGCCTCGCGGATCTCCTCCACCAGGGCGTCGGCGGACGGGCCGTCGGGCCGGGAGACGGCCGCGCGCCAGCGGCCGAGGCGGGCCACGGCGTCCTGGAGGATCCCGTCGGTCCACTCCCAGTCGGCCCGGTAGTGGTGGGCCAGCAGGGTCAGGCGGATGGCGGCCGGGTCGACGCCGTCGCGGCGCAGCCGCGAGACGAAGACGAGGTTGCCCTTGGACTTGGACATCTTCTCGCCGCCGAGGGCGACCATGCCGGCGTGGACGTAGGCCTTGGCCATGGGGAACTCGCCGGTGAGCACCTGCGCGTGCGAGGCGCCCATCTCATGGTGCGGGAAGGCGAGGTCGGAGCCGCCGCCCTGGACGTCGAAGCCCATGCCGAGGTGGTCGAGGGCGATGGCCACGCACTCGATGTGCCAGCCGGGACGGCCCCGGCCGAGCGAGCCGCCGTCCCAGCTGGGCTCGCCCTCGCGGGCCGCCATCCACAGCATCGGGTCCACCGGGTTCTTCTTGCCCGGACGGTCCGGGTCGCCGCCGCGCTCGGCGGACAGCAGCCGCATGGCGGCGGCGTCGAGGTTCGACACCTTGCCGAAGTCCGGGTCGGACTCGACGGAGAAGTAGATGTCGCCGTCCAGCTCGTACGCCGCGCCGAGTTCACGCAGCCGCTCCACGAGCGGGACGATGCCGGGTATGGCCTCCACGGCACCTATGTAGTGCTGCGGGGGGAGCATCCGCAGGGCGGTCATGTCCTCACGGAAGAGGGCGGTCTCCTTCTCGGCGAGGGCGACCCAGTCGACGCCGTCCCGGTCCGCGCGCTCCAGCAGCGGATCGTCGACGTCGGTGACGTTCTGGACGTAGTGGACCTGCCGCTTGGTGTCGAGCCACACGCGCTGAACGAGGTCGAACGCGTTGTAGGTCGCCGCATGACCCATGTGGGTCGCGTCGTACGGGGTGATGCCGCAGACGTAGATGCGGGCGACGGGACCGGGGTCGAGGGTGACCAGGCCGCCGGTCGCGGTGTCGTGGATCCTCAGGTCGCGGCCCTGACCAGGCAGGGCGGGGACCTCGGAAGCGGGCCAGGCATGCATGTACATGAGCCTAACCGGCGCCGAGCCGCGTATACGAACGGGATCGGGCCGAGTGACCGGTTCGGCGTTCTTGCGCGCCGGCGCCGGCCGTGCTCACACGGCTGGCGCCGGCCGTGCTCACACGGGCGGCCAGGGGATGGCCGGCCACTCTCCGCTGGGCTCGGGGTACCGGCCCGAGCCGAGCAGCGCGTCGACACGCGCGCGCGTGGCGTCGGTCTCGGCCGGCGTGATCAGCCCGGCCAGCCGCTCGCCCAGCTGCCCGTCCAGGGCTTCCCGCAGCCCCTTGAGGGCGTCGACGGCCTCCGGGGGGAGGGCTTCCCCGGCCCAGCCCCACAGCAGGGTGCGCAGCTTGTTCTCGACGTTGAAGGTGACGCCGTGGTCTATGCCGTAGAGCCGGCCGTCGGCCGTGGGCAGCAGATGGCCGCCCTTGCGGTCGGCGTTGTTGATCACGGCGTCCAGGACGGCGAGCCGGCGCAGCCGCTCGTCGTCGGCGTGCACCAGCAGTGCGGTGCGGCCCTCCCCGACCTCGGCGAACCCGATCGCCTTCCACCCCGGCTCCGGCTCCTCGGCATCGACCAGGGCGAGCAGCTCCGCCTCGGCTTGGACGTCGATCCAGAGCTGGCACATGCCCTCGCCGTACGGGCCCTCGCGCAGCACGGTCGGTGGCACGAGGCCCCAGCCGGTGGCCTCGGAGACCTCGTAGGCGGCCACCTCGCGGCCCGCGAGCGTGCCGTCGGGGAAGTCCCACAGGGGGCGCTCGCCGGCCACCGGCTTGTACACGCAGGAGGCCTTCCGGCCGTCGAGGGCGACCGTGCAGAACAGCGCCGCGTTGGACGCCTCACGGATCCGGCCGCGTACGGTCAGCTCGCCCCGCGCGAGCAGCTCGGCGGGGTTCGGATCGGCCGTCACGCTCCGCGGCGGTATCCGTTCTGGCGCGGACATACGTGTCCTTCCGGGTCGAGCGGGAGGCTGCACAGCGGACACGGTGGCCGCCCGGCGTTGACGACGTCGAGGGCGCGCTTGGCGAAGGCCCGGGCCTGCGCGCCGGTCAGCCGGACCCGCAGCATCGGGGGCCCGTTCTCCTCGTCCTGGAGCAGGCGCTCCTCGGCCTCGGCGAGGTCCTCCTCGGTGTCGGCGTCCAGCTCGACCAGCGCCTGTGCCTCGACGATCATGCGCTGGTCCTCGCCGTCCCAGGCCAGGGCCATGGTGCCGACGCGGAACTCCTCCTCGACGGGGGTTTCGAGCGGGGCGGTGTCGGCGATCTCGGTGGGCGTCACGGCGGGGACGGCGGCGCTGCCGCCACTACGCCGTACGACCTCGTCCAGCAGCTCGTCCATGCGCTCGGCGAGCGCGGCGACCTGGGTCTTCTCCAGGACCACGCTGGTCACCCGGGGGCCTGCGGTGGCCTGGAGGAAGAACGTACGGCGCCCGGGCAGTCCGACCGTGCCGGCCACGAAGCGGTCCGGCTGGTCGTAGAGGAACACCTGACGGGACACGTCCTGTCTCCATTGGTCGTGATTTCGGGGGTCTCAACGGTGCGGGCCATGGGGGAAAACGACTGGGTGGGTCTGTTCACCCTACTGCGGCCGACGATCACGGTGCGCCCGCACCGCCTCCGACCGGTGCGTCGCCCTCACTGGGTTCCTCGCGCGGGGCCAGCGAAGCGAAATCCCCGGTGTCGCCGAGACGGACGAGGAACGGCCGGAGGCGGGTGTAGCGGATCGCGGTGATGGAACACGGCTCCACGGAGATCCGCTGGAAGAGGTCGAGATGCAGCCCGAGGGCGTCGGCGACGAGGGACTTGATGATGTCGCCGTGGGAGCACATGAGGTAGAGGGCGTCGGCGCCGTGATCGCGCTCCACGCGCGCGTTCCACTCGCGTACGGCTTCGGCGGCGCGGGTCTGCATGGCGCGCATGGACTCGCCGCCCGGGAAGGCGGCCGCGGACGGATGGGTCTGCACGATCTCCATCAGCGGCTCGTCCGTCAGTTCGGCGAGCTTGCGGCCGGACCAGTCGCCGTAGTCGCACTCGCCGATCCGCTCCTCGGTGTGGGAGCGCAGACCGGGGCGGGCCTCCAGCAGCGGGCGTACGGTTTCCCGGCAGCGCTGGAGCGGGCTGGTGACGACCTCGGAGAGCGGCAGTCCGGCGAGCCGTGCGGGCAGCGCGGCGGCCTGCGCGGCGCCCCGCTCGTCCAGGGCGACGCCGGGCGTCCGTCCGGCGAGCAGCCCCGAGGTGTTGGCGGTGGAACGTCCGTGCCTTACGAGGATCAGCGTGGGCATGCGGCAAGGGTAGGCGTACACCACCGTGCGACGGTGGGCGGGCGAAGGGAGAATGCGCGGCGTGATCGTTGACTGCGCCATCTACCGGCACGGACAGCGTGCCGAGGGGCCGGAGGACCTGTCCGACGCACTCGCCGAGGCGCGAGCGGCGGGCGGGTTCGTGTGGATCGGGCTGCACGAGCCGTCGGAGCGGGAGTTCGACCTGGTCACGCAGGAGTTCGAGCTGCACCCGCTGGCCGTGGAGGACGCGCTCAAGGCGCATCAGCGGCCCAAGCTGGAGGTGTACGACGACTCGCTGTTCATGGTGCTGAAACCGGTCGTGTACGAGCCCGAGAGCGACGCCGTCTCGGCCGGTGAGGTGATGGTCTTCGTCGGTGAGAATTTCGTGGTGACCGTCCGTCACGGCGAGGGTTCGCCGCTGGCGGCGCTGCGGCACCGGCTGGAGGAGGATCCGGAGATGCTCGACAAGGGGCCCACCTCGGTGCTGTACGCCATCGCGGACGCCACCGTGGACCACTATCTGGAGGTGGCGACGGAGCTCCAGACCGACCTGGACGAGCTGGAGGCGGAGGTCTTCCAGCCGGAACTCGGCGGTTCGCGCAACATCGCGTCCCGGATCTACACCTTCAAGCGGCAGGTGCTGGAGTTCCGGCGGGCCACCGGGCCGCTGGCGCTGCCGCTGACCCGCCTGGCCGGCAGCGGCCCGCTCGGCACCGCGGTGCCCTTCGTGCACGACAAGGCGCGGCCCTTCTTCCGGGACGTGAACGACCACCTCACGCGCGTGAACGAATCCGTGGAGGCCCTGGACCGCCTGGTGTCGGACATCCTGTCGGCCCACCTGGCGCAGATGAGCGTGCGGCAGAACGACGACATGCGGAAGATCTCCGCGTGGGCGGCGATGGCGGCGGTCCCCACGATGATCGCGGGGATCTACGGCATGAACTTCGACCACATGCCCGAGCTGCACTGGGTGTGGTCGTACCCCACGGTGATCCTGGTGATGGTCGCGCTGGAGGTGCTGCTGCACCGGCTGTTCAAGCGGCGCGGCTGGCTGTGAGCGCGGCTCAGACGTACTCGGGGGCGGGTGCGGCCGGGTCGCCGAGGGCGTCGCGGTGCGCGGGCATGGCGAGGCAGGCCATGCGGTGCCAGCCGGCGAGGCGTTCGTAGGCGTAGGCGGCGTGGATGCCGGCCGTGAGGAGCGCCGACCTGGCCCCGGACCAGCCGAGGATGCGGCCCATGCGGGCCATGACGGCGAGGCTGACGTCCCGGTGGACGCGGATCTCGGCGAGCGCGTACGCGCGCAGGGTGCGCTGGATCAGCCGGCCGTGTCCGGCCGCGGCGAAGCGCAGCAGTTCCTCGTGGGTGTAGGCGAGGTGCCTGTCCTCGTCGTCGGCGATCAGGCGGACGGCCCTGCCGATGTCCGGGTGGTCGCCGAGGTGCCGGCGGAGCATCGCCATCTGGTCGGCGGCGCGCTGTTCAGTGACCCGGCTGTGCGCGAGGTAGACGATGATGTCCCGCACGGTGAGCGGCTCGTCCCGGCGGAGCCGGTCGTGGGCGAGACCGATGCCCTGCCGTTCCAGGAGCATCGTGTAGTCGGTCTCGGGCGGAACCGGGACGGGGGTGAGTCCGCGTTTCCTCAGCAGGGCGGTGAAGATGCGTCCGTGCTTGTCCTCGTCGGCGCCGTGCCGGGCGATCTTGGGCGCGAGCGCGCGTTCGCTCTGCGGGACCAGCGCGGCGATCCGTCCGTTCTCCCAGCCGCCCTGGGCCTCTCCGCCGGCGGCGATGGAGCAGAAGAGCCGGAAGGACTCGTCGTCGTCGAGGATCTCCCGGAACAGACTTTTCGCCGACACCATGGCAGTCACCTCTCCGCAGCTCCGCAGGATCCCGCAGAGAAAGAGTCAAATGGGGACGGAACGGAGACGCAACAGGGGTGCGGGCCGGCTCGGCCGAACGAAGGACCACGCGGGCGCGAAAGAAGAGCCGCGGGGGTCGTAACCGCGCGGCGCCGGGCGCGTTGTTCCCGGTGACGGCCGTGGCGGGGAAGACCCCCGAGCCCCCACCACGGCCGCGGAAACCTTTCTTAGGCGAGCCCGGCCCGCTCCAGCGCCTCGCTACCGGCCCGCAGCGAGGCGATCCGCTCGTCCAGCGTGAAACCGGCCGGGGCCAGGTTGAGGGTGGTGACCCCGGCGGCGGCGTAGGCCTTCATCCGGTCGGCGATCCGGTCGACGGAGCCCAGCAGCGCGGTCTTGTCGATGAGGTCCTGCGGGACCGCGGCGGCGGCCCCCTGCTTGTCCCCGGACAGATACATCCGCTGGATCTCGGCGGCCTCCTTCTCGTATCCCATGCGCTGGGCGAGCTGGTTGTAGAAGTTCTGCTTGGCGCTGCCCATGCCGCCGACGTACAGCGCGGTGTAGGGGCGGAAGGTGTCGGCGAGCCGGGCCACGTCCTTGTCGTCGCCGAGGGCGAGCGGCAGCGTCGGGCACACGTCGAACCCGTCGAGCGTCAGGCCCGCCTTCTCCCGGCCCGCGCGCAGGTACTTGACCGTCGTCTCCTCCAGGTGCTCGGCGGAGGGGAAGATGAGCAGCGCGCCGTCGGCGATCTCGCCGGTCTGCTCCAGGTTCTTCGGGCCGATCGCGGCGATGTACAGCGGGATGTGCTCGCGCTGCGGGTGCACGGTCAGCTTGATCGGCTTGCCCGGGCCGCCGGGCAGCGGCAGCGTCCAGTGCTCGCCCTCGTACGTCAGCCGCTCCCGGGTCATCGCCCTGCGGACGATCTCCACGTACTCGCGGGTGCGGGCCAGCGGCTTGTCGAACTTGACGCCGTACCAGCCCTCGGAGACCTGCGGGCCCGAGACGCCGAGGCCGAGCCGGAACCGGCCGCCGGAGAGCGAGTCGAGGGTGGCCGCGGTCATCGCCGTCATCGCGGGCTGCCGGGCCGGGATCTGGAAGATGGCCGATCCCACCTCGATGCGCTCGGTCTGCGCGGCGACCCAGCTGAGCACGGTGGCCGCGTCCGAGCCGTAGGCCTCGGCGGCCCAGCACACCGCGTAGCCCAGCCGGTCGGCCTCCTGCGCCACGGCCAGGTTGTCGCCGTCCATTCCGGCACCCCAGTAGCCGAGGTTGATCCCGAGCTGCATGGCCGATTCCCCTTACCCATGAGTAACGTCTTTGTCGGGGCGACCTTAGCGTGAGGCGGGTGCCGGGGGCAGGGGCCGAAGGCGAACGCTCGGCCGAGTGGGCAGGGGATACGCGGGGCCGGCTGGGGGGTCGGCAACCGTGGGACCGGCCGGGGATGGGGGAACCGCGGGTTCGGACGGGGGCCGGGAACCGTGGTTCGGATGGTTCCGGATACGGGGCGGTTCCCGGGCGCGGGCTCGGGGGTGGGGTGCGGAGGGGCGCGGGGCGGTTTGCCGGGCGCGGGCTTCGGGGGTGGGGTGCGGAGGGGCGCGGGGCGGATTCCGGGCGCGGGCTTCGGGGGTGGGGTGCGGAGGGGCGCGGGGCGGATTCCGGGTGCGGGCTCGGGGGTGGGGTGCGGGGCGGTTTCGGGGCGCGGGGTGTCCGTGGTTGGGCGCGCGGTTCCCCGTGCCTCTTCGGGGCGCCGGGCACCGGGCGCCCGGTGATCGGCCCGGTTGTCCACAGGCAACCCACCGCACCGGTTCTGGCCAGTAATCTCGCCCGCATGGAGCAGAGGCATCTCGGCCGTACCGGCCTGCGTGTGTCCAGGATCGGGCTCGGCACCCTCACCTGGGGCCGGGACACCGACGAGCACGACGCCGCTGACATGCTGAAGGCGTTCTGGGAAGCCGGCGGCACCCTGGTCGACACCGCGGACGTGTACGGCGACGGGGAGGCGGAGTATCTGCTCGGGCGGCTCATGGACGGCCTGGTGCCGCGCCGGGACCTGGTCATCTCCACGAAGGCCGGCAGCGTGCCCGACCCCGACCGCCGCTTCGACGGCTCGCGCGGCCATCTGCTCGCCGCGCTCGACGCCTCCCTCGCCCGCCTCGGCACGGAGTACGTCGACCTGTGGCACATCCACGCCTACGACCCCGACACCCCGTTGGAGGAGACGCTCCAGGCCCTCGACCTCGCGGTGAGCAGCGGCCGGGCCCGGTACGCCGGCGTCTCCAACTTCTGCGGCTGGCAGCTGGCGAAGGCGGCCACCTGGCAGCTCGCCGCGCCGGGCACCCGCACCCGGCTGGCCGCCACGCAGCTGGAGTACTCGCTGCTTCAGCGGGGCGTGGAGCGCGAGGTGCTGCCGGCCGCGCTCGACCTCGGTGTGGGCCTGCTGCCCTCCTCGCCGCTCGGCCGTGGCGTGCTGACCGGCAAGTACCGGCACACCACTCCCCCGGACTCGCGCGGTGCCTCGGAGCACCTCGCGCCGTTCGTCGAGCCGTACCTGGACGACATGGCGACCCGCATCGTGGACGCGGTGACGACGGCGGCGGACGGGCTCGCGGTCACCCCGCTCCAGGTGGCCCTCGCGTGGGTGCGGGACCGGCCCGGGGTGGCTTCGCCGATCGTCGGCGCGCGCAACGCGCAGCAGCTCACGGCGGCATTGTCAGTGGAGACCCTTAGTCTTCCTGACGAGATCTGCCGGGCGCTGGACGATGTGTCGGCGCCCGTGCACCGCTATCCCGATCACGACTGGAGCACGCTGTGAGCACGGAGCCGGAGACCACGGAGGAAGCCGGGCCGGGGACGCCGGACACACCTCGGGCCGCGGGGCGGGAGACGGCGCCCGGGGAAGACCGTGCGCAGGGCCGCGCGGCCGACGGTGACACGGCGGAGGGCCCGGTGGCGGCCGGGGCGAGCGAGGCGGCGGCCGGGAAGACGGTGGAGACCGAGGGCACCGAGGGGACGGAGGCGGCCGACGGCACCGAGGGGACGGAGGGGGCCGACGGCACCGACGGCGAGCGGGACGCGGACGGCGCCGACCGCGCGGAGAGCGCGCGGAGCGCCACGGCCGGGAGCCCGGAGGGGACGGAGGCAGCCGAACGGTCCGAAGTGACCGCAAGCCCGCAGGGGGACGGGGCGGGCGTAGAGCCCGAGGTGACCGCAAGCCCGCAGGGAGCCGAGGCAGCCGTAGAGCCCGAGGTGTCCGCGAGCCCGGAGGGGGCCGAGGCGGGCGGAGGGGCCGAGGTGTCCGCCAGCCCGGAGGGGGGCGGAGGGGCCGAGGTGTCCGAGGCGGAGGCCGAGTTGGCCGCGCAGCGGGTCGAGCGGGAGCGGATCGAGCGGCGCAAGGCCGAGCGGAAGGGCCCGATCGACAGCGGCGCCAAGCTCAGCGGCACGGCCGCCGACCTGCTCGCGGCGGTCCGGGCCGTGGAGAGCGGCGAGAAGCCGGTGGCCACGGTGTTCGCCGAGCCCGCGCCCGCACCGCGTCGCCCCGCCCCGGAGCCCGTGCGCAGGCCCGCGCCCGCCCCGGTGGCGGCCGGCGGCCCCGCGCCGCGGACGGTGGAGGCCGTTGGCCGCGTGCTGACCGAGGGCGGCGCGCCCGACGCCCTGGCCCCCCAGGTCGCGGCGGTCCTCGGCGAGGGCGCCGACACCGCGTTGCGGGAGGACCCCTGGCAGTTGCTCCGGGTCGGCGGCGTCCGGCCGGAGCAGGCCGACGGCTTCGCGCGGGCGCTGCTCGGTGCCGCCTGCGGCCCTGACGACGAACGGCGGGGCCGCGCGATGACCGTCTGGCTGCTGGAGCAGGCGGCCGTGGCCGGGCACACCGCACTGGAACTGCCCACGCTGACCGCGGCGCTGGGCCGGCAGGGCGTGCCGGATCCGGACGCCGCGGTGCAGGGCACCCTCGCCGAGGCCGAGGCGCTGGTGTTCCAGGACGCCCTGGAGGAGCCCGGCGCCCCCGTACCCGGGGACACCGAGGACACCGGGGACACCGAGGAGGAGCAGGAGCGGCCGGTCCGGGTCCTCGTCGGCCTGGAGCGGTACGCGCTGGCCGAGGAGAGCCTCGCCGACGGCCTGGCCCGGCTGGTCAACTCCGTGCCCCAGGAGGCCGGGCAGGCGTGGGAGGCGGCCGCCGCCGGGGTGTCCGGCGGTGCGGCGGAGCTGGCCCGGGCCGTGGCCGGGCACGGCCTGGTGCTGCACACCGGCGGGGAGGCGGCCCGTGCCGAACCGGCCGCGCTGCTCGGGGCCGCCCGCGCCGCGGGCCTGCGGGCCTTCGCCGTCTGCCACACGCCGGACGGGCGCCGGCGGCTGGCCGCGCAGCTGGGCGGAGACCTCGCGGAACAGGGCGTGGGCACGGTCGCCGGGCTGCTGTCCGGCGCCGAGGGGCCGGGCCGGGACGCGGACGGCGCGCTGGAACTCGACCTGCTGATCGTGCTCGACGCACCCCAGCTCGACGTGGAGGGCGCCGCGATGCTGGTGGAGTCGCTGCCCGACGGGGCGCGGCTGGTGCTCAGCGGCGACCCCGGCGTGCTGTGGTCGGCCGGTCCGGGCCGGGTCTTCGCCGACCTGGTCGCGGCCCGGGTCTGCCCGCAGGCCGTCTCCCGTGTCCCGGACCCCGGCCCCATCGGCGAGCTGGTCTCCGGCATCGGCATCGGCGAGCTGAACCAGGTCGCCGCGCCCGGAAAGGAGATCGTCATCGTGCCGGTGCGCGACGCGGCCGAGGCCGTGCACCGGACGGTGCAGCTGGTCGTGGACTCGGTGCCGCGGGCGATCGGCGTGCCGGCGGACCAGACCGTGGTGATCACTCCGGGCCACGGCGGCGCCGCGGGCACCCGCGCCCTCAACTCCGCCCTGAAGGAGCGCCTCAACCCCGGCCCGGGCCGGTTCGGCGGATTCGACCCCGGTGACCGGGTCGCCTACTCCCCCGCGCCGGGGCGCACGGTGCCGGGCGTGGTGCTGAAGGCCGACGCCGACGGGCTGCACCTGTCGTGCGCGGGCGTCCCCGTCGTCGTACCGCGGGAGCGGGTGGAGGGCGGCGTCCGGCACGGCTGGGCGATCACCGCGCACCAGGCGGTGGGCGCCCGCTGGCCCGCGGCGGTCGTGGTCCTGCCCGGCGATGCCGCGGCGACCCTCAGCCGGTCCTGGGTGTACACGGCGTTCGGCCGGGCGGAGCGGCACCTGTCCGTGGTCCACGGGGTGGAGCAGGCTCTGCCGAGGGCGGTCGCGGAGATCGCGCCCAAGCCCCGCACGACCCGCCTGCGGACCCTGCTGCGCCCCCAGGCGACCTGAGCGTTCCCCCTCCGCGACGGCTAACCGCCGGGACGGCGGGACCCGGCGGTGCCGTACCGGCCTCGCGCCCGCGGCACCGCCGGGTACGCCTCACTTCTCGGCGTCGAGCGTTTCCAGCTCCTCGTCGTCCTCGCCGTCGGAGTCCTCCTCGTCGTCGAACACGGCGCTCACGTCGAACCGGCACACCACCGTCTGCGGATCGATGTGCTCGAACGGTGACTCCAGCCACTCCCCGGCCTCGGGCGGCTCCTCCGCCGCCGTGACCCAGAGCGTGGAGTCGCCCTCCTCCAGACCGAACTCCTTGTGCCGGGAGGCGATCTCGTCCGGCTCGAACTCGCCGAAGAGGACGCCCAGCGCCCCGGGGACGGTCCCGGCGGCATCGTCGGCGTCCACGCCGTCGTCGTACTCCGCCGCCTCGACCCGCTGGGCCTGGGCCAGCAGCCGCTGGGGTTCGGCCACGGTGTAGTCCCGGCGGATCAGCACGCTGATCGCGTTCGGTTCCTCGGGTCCCGCGTAGGGCGGCAGCGCCTCCTCCGCACTGGGGATCTCGAAGGGCGTGACCTCGTCGTAGCGGTCGTAGAGCAGTTCGTCGTACGCCTCCGCGGCCGCGGCCAGCTGGTTGAACGCCTCGGAGACGGCCGGATCGTCCTCCCCCGACCTGCGTTCGATCGCAGCCAGATGACGGTCGAGCGCGGTCTTGACCGCCTCTGCGGCGGCGCGTACCTCGGCAGCGGTGGGCTGCGCAGCATCAGACATAGTGCAGACGCTATCCGTACCGGGCACCAGCCCGCACAATAGATGCGATGCCGGAATACGAATTTGTCGACGTGTACGTGCCTCGCGGGGTCTCCCGCAAGGAGGCCACGCGTCTGCTGACGGACCATGCCGAGTACGGACACTGGGAGTTGGACCGACTGAGCCTGTTGCGCGACGGAAGCCGCAAGGTGCGGCTGCGCCGGCGGATCATCCGCCAGGTACGCGCCACATGGTGAGTGCGGACATGTGAACGGAGCGGGCCCCGCCGGCAGGCGGGACCCGCTCCGTGTTCCGGGCGTACGGCCTCGTCGCCGGGCCGTACCGCCGTCGTCACCCGGCGCTGTCGTTACGCCGAGGCCCGGGCCTTGCGGTAGAGGACCGCGCCCGCGAGCAGCGCGCCCGCTCCGGCCGGCAGCGCGATACCCAGCGGCACCTCACTGCCCGTGTGCGCGAGTTCGGCGCTGCCCAGGGGCTGGGTGGAGCTGCCCGTCCGGGCACCGACCTGGGACGTGCCGTGGGCCGCGTCGTGCCCGCCCGTGCCGGTCTGGGTGCCCGTGCCGTGGTGGCCCTGCCCGCCCGGCTGGTGCGGAGTACCGGGCTTGCCAGGCGTGCCGGGGTTACCGGGATTGCCCGGCTTGCCAGGCGTCCCGGGGTGGCCCGGCTGGCCCGGATGGCCGGGCTGTCCCGGGTGGCCCGGCTCCCCCGGCTGGCCCGGGTGGCCCGGCTTTCCGGGCGGGTTTCCGTACCCGCCGTCGCCACCGTCGTTGGCGCAGTCGTTGCCCACGGCCGGGTTGCCGACCCCGACGACGTCGACGCTGTTGCCGCACACGTTCACCGGGACGTCGACCGGCACCTGCACGGTGTTGCCGGAGCCTACGCCCGGCGAGCCGCCGGTGTGGCCGTCCGCGTGCGAACCGCCGGTGCCGCCGTCGTGACCCCCCGAACCGCCGCCGTGGTTGGCGCACGAGTTGCCCACCGACGGGTTGAGGAGCCCGACGACGTTCACGGTGTTGCCGCAGACGTTCACCGGCACATGCACCGGTGCCTGCACCGTGTTGCCGGACAGTACGCCGGGTGAGCCCCCGGCGGCGCCCGCCGCCGTCGAGTCGGCGTGTGCGTAGCCGCTCGCGGCGGCGATCACGCCGGTCGCGGCGGCCATGGTCATCAGGCCCTTGCGCGTGCCCTGTCGCATGCTGAAATCCCCCCTGCCTTCCCTGCTCTGGTTCTCGGAAGACCGGTCGGCCCCGGAGCGCTTGGCGCGCGCTCCGAGGCCGACGGCTCGTAAAAGGACGCCCCTCAGGGAGCCGGCGTCACTTGTTGACGCAGGCGTTGCCGAAGGCGGGGTTCAGGAGCCCGATCACGTTGATCGTGTTGCCGCACACGTTCACCGGGACGTGCACGGGCACCTGGACGACGTTGCCGGACAGGACGCCCGGGGAGTGCACGGCGGCACCCTGGGCGCCGGCGTCGGCGACGGCGAGGCCCGCGCCCGCGAGAACCAGACCACCGGTGGCGGCCGCAGCAGCGACGACCTGCTTGATCATTATTCCTCCTAGTAGGCAATGCGACCCCAAGGCGCGGGATCACATCACCTGCAACGAGGAAGGAGTAATCAAGCTACGAGCCTATCGTCGCATTCACCCTTCTCAGTCCGGCTCGTACGACTGCCCGATTAGCACGGCACCCCTGGTGGGGGCGGGCGTCACGAGGCGTCGATGAAGCGGTCGAGCACCCGCACGCCGAACTTCAGCCCGTCCACCGGCACCCGCTCGTCCACGCCGTGGAACATGCCGGCGAAGTCCAGCTCCGGCGGCAGCTTCAGCGGCACGAAGCCGAAACCGCGGATGCCGAGGTCGTCGAAGGACTTGGCGTCCGTACCGGCGGAGAGCATGAAGGGGATCGCCTTGGCGGCCGGGTCCTCGGCGAGCAGCGCGGACCGCATGGCGTCCACCAGGGCGCCGTCGAAGGTGGTCTCGACGGCCTTGTCTGCGTGCACGTCCTCGCGGCGGACGTGCGGTCCGAGCAGCCGGTCGAGGTCGCTCAGGAACTCCTCCTCATGGCCCGGCAGGAACCGTCCGTCGATGTGCGCGGTGGCCTCGCCCGGGATCACGTTGACCTTGTACCCGGCGTTCACCTGGGTCGGGTTGGCGGTGTTGCGCAGGCTGGCGCCGATCAGCTTGGCGATGCCGCCGAGCTTGGCGATGGTGGCCTCCATGTCCTCCGGGTCCAGCTCGGTGCCGAGCGCGTCGCCCAGCTCGTCGAGGAAGGCCCGGGTGGTCTTGGTGACCCGCACCGGGAACGTGTGCCGGCCGACCCGGGCGACGGCCTCCGACAGCTCGGTGATGGCGTTGTCGCGGTGGATCATCGACCCGTGCCCTGCGGTGCCGGCCACGGTCAGCTTCATCCAGTGCATGCCCTTCTCGGCCGTCTGGATCAGATACAGCCGCCGCTGCTCGTTCACGGTGAAGGAGAAACCGCCGACCTCGCTGATCGCCTCGGTGACGCCCTCGAACAGGTCGGGGTGGTGGTCGACCAGGTGGCGGGCGCCGTAGGTGCCGCCCGCCTCCTCGTCGGCGAGGAAGGCGACCACGATGTCCCGAGGGGGCCTGCGCCCGCTGCGCAGCCGGTCGCGGACGACCGCGAGGGTCATCGCGTCCATGTCCTTCATGTCGACGGCCCCGCGCCCCCACACACAGCCGTCGGCGATCTCGCCGGAGAACGGGTCGTGGGTCCAGTCGACGGCGTTGGCGGGCACGACGTCCAGGTGGCCGTGGATCAGCAGCGCGGGCCGGGACGGGTCCTCGCCCTCGATGCGGGCCACCGTGGAGGCGCGGCCCGGGTGCGACTCGTAGATCTCCGGCTCCAGCCCGACCTCGGCGAGCTTCTCGGCGACCCACTCGGCGGCCTTGCGCTCGCCCGGCCCGGAGTGGTCGCCGTAGTTGCTGGTGTCGAACCGGATCAGCTCGCGGCAGAGGTCCACGACCTCGTCCTCGCCGGTGACGTTCCTGGCCGTGTCCGTCTCGCTCACGGTGCTTCCTCCCGCGCTGTCACTGCTGGTGGTCCCCCATCCTCTCTCCGGCGCCGTCCGGGGCCCAAGACCGGTCCCGGCCCGTCACACACCGTTCACGCGCGAGCCGCCCCGGGAGCGGGGGGTGATCAGGCACCCCCGAAAGCCTGGTAATGTTTCCTTCGTCGCCGCGAGGGAAACGCCGAAAGGCAGCACTCGCACGACAGACACCTTGTCCGGGTGGCGGAATGGCAGACGCGCTAGCTTGAGGTGCTAGTGCCCTTTATCGGGCGTGGGGGTTCAAGTCCCCCCTCGGACACCAGCGAGGCCCCTGCTCTGCGGGGGCCTTTCGCATGCGCCGGTGCGGCTTCCTAGACTTGAGGGGTGGCCCGGCCCAACGCCGAGGTCGAGGCGCTCCTCCAGGAGTACGCCGATCTCATCGCGATCACCGGAGGCGACGCCTTCAAGGCACGCGCCTACGAGAAGGCGGCGCGGGCGATCGGCGGGTATCCGGCCGACATCTCCACGCTGGACGCCGACGGGCTGCGGGAGATCCCGAACGTGGGCCGGTCCATCGCCGAGAAGGTGACCGAGTATCTGCGCACGGGACGTATCGCCCTGGTCGAGGAGCGCCGGGCGAGGATCCCGGCCGGGGTACGCGAGCTGATCACGATTCCGACGCTGGGGCCGAAGAAGGCGCTGCGGCTCTACGAGGATCTGCACATCTCGTCGGTGAGCGAGCTGGCCGCGGCCGTCGAGGCGGACGCGCTGGCCGATCTGAAGGGCTTCGGCGAGAAGACACAGGACAACATCCGGCACGGCATCGAGCTGCTCCGGCGGGCGGGTGCGCGGGTGCCGCTGGCGCCGGCGACGGACACCGCCGAGGGGATCGTCGCCGAGCTGTCCGGGGTGACGGGCTGCCGGCGCTGTGCGTACGCCGGTTCGCTGCGCCGGATGCGGGAGACCGTCGGGGATCTGGACGTGCTGGTCGCGGCGGAGCGGTCGGCGCCGTTCATGGACGCGTTGTGCGAGCTGCCGGTGACCGTCGAGGTCGTGGCGCGGGGCACGAAGAAGACGTCGGTGCGCACCGGCAAGGGGCTCCAGGTCGATCTGCGGGTGGTGCCGCCGGAGTCGTGGGGTGCGGCGATGCAGTACTTCACCGGTTCCAGGGCGCACAACATCCGTACCCGGACGATCGCCGTGCACCAGGGGCTGAAGCTCTCCGAGTACGGCCTGTTCGACACCGGGAGCGGCGAGCCGGTCGCCTCCCGCACGGAGGAGGACGTGTACGCGCGGCTCGGCCTGCCGTGGATCCCGCCGACGCTGCGCGAGGACCGCGGGGAGATCGAGGCGGCGCTGCACGGGGAGCTGCCCGAGGTGGTGACCGAGCGGGACATCCGCGGTGACCTGCACACGCACACCGATCTCACGGACGGTCTGGCCTCGCTGGAGACGATGGTGGAGGCCGCCGCCGAGCGGGGCTACGCGTACTACGCGGTCACCGACCACGCGCCCGATCTGTACATGCAGCGGATGACGGACGAGAAGGTCCTCGCCCAGCGGGAGCGGCTGCGGGAGCTGGACGGCAGCCGCCGCCGGATGCGGCTGCTGCACGGCACCGAGCTGAACATCGGTCCGGAGGGCGAGGTGGACTGGCCGGACGAGTTCCTCGCCGGTTTCGATCTGTGCGTGGCCTCGCTGCACTCCCACTTCGGCCTGGGGCGCAGGGCGATGACGCGCCGGCTGGTGCGGGCCTGCGAGAACCCGTATGTCCATGTGATCGGGCATCCGACGACCCGGCTGATCGGCAGGCGGCCGGGCGTGGACGCCGACTGGGACGAGGTGTTCGCCGCCTGCGCGCGCACCGGGACCGCGCTGGAGGTCAACGCCCAGCCGGACCGGCTGGACCTGGGCGACGCGGACATCCTGCGGGCGCGGGAGCACGGGGTGAGGTTCGCCGTGAACTCCGACGCGCACTCCGTGCCGCACCTCGGGCAGCTGCGTTACGGCGTCGGTACCGCGCAGCGCGGCTGGCTCACCCGCGACGACGTGATCAACACCTGGCCGCTGACCCGGCTGCGCCGGTTCCTGCGCAAGGGCGGGCGGAGCTGAGCCGCGGTGTCACAGCGGTGCGCCCGCGCGCAGGGCCCGTACCGTGAGCGTGCCGTCGTCGCGGTGCTCGACCCGGGTGCCGTGGCCGCGGGCATGGGTGTCGAGGACGGTGCGCAGCCAGGCGGTGTCGTCGTCCGAGGCGTGTTCCAGGCGCAGCCGGCGGGCCCTGAGCGGCACCATGCGCAGTCCGGTCAGCCGGCCGGTGCCGGGCTCCACCGACACCAGGTAGAGCAGCCGCAGGTCGTCGCGGTAGCGCTCGTAACCGCCGATGCCCTCGTAGTCGTCGACGAGGTCGCCGCAGCCGTACAGGACGAGCCGGTCCCGGTAGACCTCCGGTGGCCGCGGGTGGTGCGAGGAGTGCCCGTGGACGACGTCGGCGCCGGCGTCGACGAGTGCGTGGGCGAAGCGGACCTCGGCGCGTGGGACGCCGTAACCCCAGTTGGGTCCCCAGTGGACGGACGCGACGACGATGTCGCCGGGCCGCCGCAGGCGGCGCAGGCGGTCGGCGAGGTCCGTCGCGGCGGCCGGGGTCGGCGCGCTGACGAAGGCCACGCCGGGCCGTTCGGCGGTGGCGGCCCAGCTGTGCGGGATCCCGCTGGACGGCATGCCGAAGGAGAGGACCAGGACGCGTCCGCCGGTGCGCAGCGGTACGGTCGCCGGCCGCCACGCCGTGGCCGCGTCCCGGCCCGCTCCGGCGGTGCGCAGCCCGGCCGCGGCGAGGGTGTGCAGCGTCTCCCGGAGGCCGGCCGGCCCGAAGTCGAGGACGTGGTTGTTGGCGAGGACGCAGACGTCGGGGCGGGCGGCGGCGAGGCAGGGCAGGTTGGCCGGGTGCATCCGGTAGTGGACGCCCTTGCCCGGTGCGAAGTCGCCGTCCCCGGTGACGGCGGTCTCCAGGTTGATCACCCGTACGTCGGGCGCGGCCCGCTCCAGCACGGCCAGTGCCTCGCCCCACGGCCAGGCGGGGTCGACGGGCCGGGGCACCGGTCCGTTCGCGGCCTCCGCCAGGGCGACGTAGTCCCGGGCGTCGTGCACGTAGTCCTCGCGCAGCACCGGGTCGCCGGGGTGCGGGAGGATCTGGTCGACGCCCCGGCCGAGCATGACGTCTCCGGCGAGGAACAGGGTGACGGTCCCCTCGGGCATGTCCTCGCCTACACGTGCGCGGGTGCCATGTGGTCCGTGAACCAGTCGCGTGCCGCCTCGGTCACCCTCTCCAGCGTGCCGGGCTCCCCGAAGAGGTGGGTGGCGTGCGGGACGACCTCCAGCCGGTTCTCGCAGCGGAGTCGTGCCTGTGCGTCCCGGTTGAGGTCGATCACCAGGGCGTCCGCGCCGCCGACGATGAGCAGGGTGGGCGCCGTCACCGCGGGCAGCCGGGGGCCGGCGAGGTCGGGCCGGCCGCCGCGGGAGACGACCGCGGCGGGGCGTGCGGCGGGGTCGGCGGCGGCCCACAGGGCGGCGGCGGCGCCGGTGCTGGCGCCGAAGTATCCGATGGCGAGCCCTTCGACGTCGGGTTCCTCGCGCAGCCAGCGGGTGGCGTCCAGCAGCCGGCCGGCCAGCAGCGCGATGTCGAAGACGTTGGCGCGGTCGGCTTCCTCCTCGTCGGTGAGCAGGTCGAACAGCAGGGTGCCGAGCCCGGCGCGGTGCAGTCCCTCGGCCACGAACCGGTTGCGCGGGCTGTGCCGGCTGCTGCCGCTGCCGTGGGCGAAGGCCACGACGCCGGTGGCGTCGTCGGGCAGGGTGAGCCGTCCGGCCAGCCGTACGGCGCCGGCGGTCACCGTCACCTCCCGGTCGGTGGCTCCGGCGCCGGCCGTGTGCCGGTGGCGGCCGGCGGCCCGGTGCAGACAGGCGGTGACCTCCTCGTCGTCGACCTGGGTGAAGTCGGCGTAGAACTGGCCGACCGCGGCGAAGTCCCAGGGGGTGTCCAGGCAGACCAGTTCGTCGGCGTCCCCGCCCAGCCGGCGGGCGAAGTCGCGGGGGGCCACGGGGACGGCCAGCACGATGCGGGCCGCGCCCCGGGCCCGGGCGATGCGGCAGGCGACCCGGGCGGTGGAGCCGGTGGCCACTCCGTCGTCCACGACCAGGGCGGTCCGGCCGGCGACGGAGAGGGGGGACGTCTCGCCCCGGTAGCGTGCGGCGCGTTCGAGCAGGACGTGGCGTTCGCGTTCCTCGACCCGGGCGAGGTCGACCTCGCCGACGCCGGTGCCGCGCAGCACTTCCTGGTTGATGACGCGTACGCCGTCCTCGCCGATGGCTCCCATGCCGAGTTCGGGCTGGTACGGCACGCCCAGTTTCCGTACCAGGCACACGTCGAGGGGTGCGTCGAGTGCCTCGGCGACCTCGGCGGCGACCGGCACTCCTCCCCTGGGCAGCCCGAGCACGACCACGTCCTGGCCCCTGAGGTACTCGAGGCGGGCGCCCAGCCGCCGGCCCGCTTCGAGGCGGTTCCTGAAGTGCACGGCGGGGCTCCTTCACTCGCGCGGCAGCCAGAGCGGCGCCGGGCCGTCCGTGTCGGCGGCTCCCGTCGCCTTCATGTCGCCGTCGGCGGCGCGCAGCAGCAGCCGGCCCATCGCGATGAGCGCGCGTCCGGCGGCGAGTTCGTCGCCGATCTCGGGCATCGCCTGGTCGTAGGGGTTCCTGCGGGCCTCCGCGTGGCTCTCCAGGACGTTGTCGCCGGTGTCCAGGATGATCCGGGCCGTGGTGTCCGGATCGTGCTCGGACAGGTACAGGTTGAGCCGCCACTCCTTGACGCTCACGGGTCGGGTCATCGTCCCTCTCGCCTCCCAGCGTCGTGAACCCGTCGGGGCACACCCGTTCGGGCCCTTCCACTGTGCACCCGTGCCGTGCCGGACGCCTCCTCTGGTGGGGGCAGAATGTGGGCCATGACCTCGCGTACCTGCCCTTGTGGACTCCCCCGGCCCTACGACGCCTGCTGCGGGCGTTTCCACGCGGGTTCCGCGAGCGCGCCGACCGCCGAGCTGCTCATGCGCTCGCGGTACAGCGCGTTCGTCGCGGGGGACGCGGGGTATCTGCTGCGCACCTGGCATCCGCGGACGCGGCCGGAGCGGCTGGACCTGGACCCGCGGACGAGGTGGACGGGGCTGGAGGTCCTGGGCAGTACGGACGGGTCGGCGTTCCACGTGACGGGCACGGTCACCTTCCGTGCCTCGTATCGCGGCGGTTCACTGCACGAGCGGAGCCGCTTCGAGCGGGTGGACGGGGCGTGGGTGTACGTGGACGGGGAGTTCCTGGATTGACATCCTCCCCGGCCTGAAGGCCGGGCTGGAGCAGCCGGGCGGCGGGGCGTTGCCGGCGGGTGGGTTCAGGGGGCCAGGATGTCCAGTTCCTGGAGGGCGCCCGCGGTGATCTGCCGGGTCAGTTCCTCGGCGCGGGCCGCGTCGCGGGCGCGGACCGCCTCGGCCACCCGCACGTGCAGGGTGACGGCGGCCGGGTCGGGGTCCTCGAACATGACCTCGTGGTGGGTGCGGCCGGTCAGGACCTCGGCGACGACGTCGCCGAGGCGGGCGAACATCTCGTTGCCGGAGGCGTTCAGGACGACCCGGTGGAAGGCGACGTCGTGGACGAGGTACTCCTCGAGCCGGTGGCCGCGTGAGTTGGCGACCATGCCGAGGGCGCACTCGGTGAGTTCGGCGCACTGTTCGGCCGTGGCGTGCTGCGCGGCCAGGCCCGCCGCGACGGGTTCGACCGCGGAGCGCAGCACGGTGAGCGAGCGCAGCTGGTGCGGGCGGTCGGCGCCCGCCAGGCGCCAGCGGATGACCTGCGGGTCGTAGACGTTCCATTCGGCCTTGGGGCGGACCGTGACACCCACCCGGCGGCGGGACTCGACCAGGTGCATGGATTCGAGCACACGCACCGCCTCGCGCATCACCGAGCGTGACACCTCGAAGTGGTGTGCGAGTTCGTCCGTCCGCAGAACGCTGCCCGGCGGGTACTCGCCCGCCGTGATCGCGGGGCCGAGGGTGTCCAGTACATGGCCGTGCAGACCCCGGCCCGGTGTGCTCATGCACTCAGCGTACGGCCTGCGTCACAGACTCAAAAAGTCAGACTTATAAGTCACAGACTCTTGAATTCGTCGTACCTAATGGGTTTCAGTGTGGCGACGCCGCAGCGGCGTCGGATGTCGAGGAAGACAGCGAGGCAACAATGCGAACCCCCCAGGTCGTCGTCGTGATGGGCGTCGCGGGGACGGGCAAGACGACGATCGGTCCCTTGCTCGCCGCGCGGCTGGGCGTCCCGTACGCCGAGGGCGACGACTTCCACCCGCAGGCCAACATCGACAAGATGTCGGCCGGGATCCCGCTCGACGACGCCGACCGGTGGCCGTGGCTGGAGGCCATCGGGCACTGGGCGCACGGCCGGGCCGGACTGGGCGGGGTGGTCAGCAGCTCGGCGCTGAAGCGGTCGTACCGCGACCGGCTCAGGTCCGTGGCCCCCGGGATCGTGTTCCTTCACCTCGCGGGCGACCGGCGGCTGATCGAGGAGCGGATGTCCCGGCGCAAGGGCCACTTCATGCCGACCGCGCTGCTGGACTCCCAGTTCGCCACCCTCCAGCCGCTCGAGCCGGACGAGGCGGGAGTCGCCGTGGACGTCAGCGGCAGCCCCCAGGAGATCACCGAGCGTGCCGCCCACGCCCTCGCGACCCTTCCCGACACCGCGGGCAGCTCCCAGTAGCGCCTGCCGGAAAAGTCCCCCGTAACCGCAAGGAAACCCCGTGACCAGACTCAGCGTCGAGATGCTGGCAGCGGACGCGCCTCCGCCGATCACCTCCGCAGGACACGCCCAGCTGGGCATCGCCGTCCTGGTGGGCATCGCCGTGATCGTCCTGCTCATCACCAAGTACAAGCTCCATGCCTTCCTGGCACTGACCATCGGCTCACTCACGCTCGCGGCGGTGGCCGGAGCGCCGCTGGACAAGGCCATCACCAGCTTCACCACCGGGCTCGGCAGCACCGTGGCCGGCGTGGGCGTCCTGATCGCGCTCGGGGCGATCCTGGGCAAGCTCCTCGCCGACTCCGGTGGCGCCGACCAGATCGTGGACACGATCCTCGCCAAGGCGGGGGGCCGGGCCATGCCGTGGGCGATGGTCCTCATCGCCTCCGTGATCGGCCTGCCGCTGTTCTTCGAGGTCGGCATCGTGCTGCTGATCCCGGTCGTGCTGATGGTCGCCAAGCGCGGCAACTACTCCGTCATGCGCATCGGCATCCCGGCCCTCGCGGGTCTGTCCGTGATGCACGGCCTCATCCCGCCCCACCCCGGCCCGCTGGTCGCGATCGACGCGGTCAAGGCCAACCTGGGGGTGACGCTGGCGCTCGGCCTCCTGGTCGCCGTCCCCACCGTGATCATCGCCGGTCCGCTCTTCTCGAAGGTCGCGGCCCGCTGGGTGGACGTCCCGGTGCCCGACCGGATGCTGCCCCAGCGCGCCTCCGACGAGCTGGAGCGCCGCCCCGGCTTCGTGGCGACGCTCGCCACCATGCTGCTGCCCGTCGTGCTGATGCTGGTGAAGGCGCTGGTGGACATCGTCATCGACGATCCGGAGAACACCACGCAGCGGATCTTCGATGTCGTGGGCTCCCCGCTGATCGCGCTGCTCGCCGCCGTGCTCGTCGGCTTCTTCACGCTGGGCCGGCCCGCCGGGTTCGGCAGGGACCGCCTCCAGCAGACCGTCGAGAAGGGCCTGATGCCCATCGCCGGCATCCTGCTGATCGTGGGCGCGGGCGGCGGCTTCAAGCAGACGCTGATCGACTCCGGCGTGGGCCAGATGATCCTGGACGTCTCCAGGGACTGGTCGATCCCGGCGCTGCTGCTGGCCTGGCTGATCGCGGTGGCGATCCGGCTGGCGACCGGCTCGGCGACGGTGGCGACGGTCTCGGCGGCCGGCCTGGTCGCGCCGCTCGCGGCCGACATGTCGACCACCCACACGGCCCTGCTGGTGCTGGCCATCGGCGCGGGCTCGCTCTTCTTCAGCCATGTCAACGACGCCGGTTTCTGGCTGGTGAAGGAGTACTTCGGGCTGACCGTGGGGCAGACGGTGAAGACGTGGTCGGTGATGGAGACGATCATCTCCGTGGTCTCCGGCGGTCTGATCCTGCTGCTGTCCCTCGTGATCTAGGAGCGCCACGGCGTGCGGGCGGGCCCGCTTTTCCGCACCGCGGACCTGCCGTCGTCGTGGCCGGGAGGGCCGCGGTGGCCCCGGTGGTTTTCCGCACCGCGGACCTGCCTGCCGCCGTCGCGCACCGCGGACCCGACGCCGTCGTGGCCGGGCACCGTGCGGACGCGGCGGCCGGGGGTCAGGGGCGCCACAGGGGGTGTTCGTTCCGTGCCCACTCCTCGCTCACCGAGCCCGTCCGCATGCCCCGTCTCGCCTCCGGGTCGCCCAGGGCCATGCCGATGTGGCCCGCCAGGACCACGCCGATCGTCAGGGCCAGCCAGTCGTGCACGAAGGTCGCCGAGGTGCGCCACATCAGCGGGGTGACGTGGGTGAACCACATCATCAGGCCCGTGCCGAACATGACCAGGGTCGCGCCGGCGATCCAGGCGGCGTAGATCTTCTGGCCGGCGTTGAACTTGCCGGCCGGGCGCGAGGCGCGCCGTTTGTCGCGGCGCAGGGCGGCACGCAGCCAGACCCGGTCGTGCGGGCCGAAGCGGTTGAGGAAGCGCAGGTCGCCGCGGAAGGCCCGGGAGGCCAGCCCCAGCAGCACCGGCACCGGCAGGGCGACGCCCGCGCACTCGTGGATCCGGACGACCAGTTCCCGGCGGCCCACCATGACCGCGAGCTGCGGGATGTAGAGGAAGGCCGCGGTCACCACGCACACCCCCATCAGCGCGGCCGTCCCGCGGTGCACCCACCGTTCGGCCCGGGTGAAGCGGTGGACGCGGGCGCTCGGCGGGGCCTCGGTCTCAGCTCGTAGGCTCATCCGTCCGTCCGTTCGAGCGGCCGACCCAGGCGTCGACCTCGTAGCCGAGGTTCTCCCAGTAGCCGGGCTTCACCCGGTCGGTGACCGTGATGCCGGAGAGCCACTTGGCCGACTTGTAGAAGTACATGGGGGCGACGTAGAGGCGGACCGGACCGCCGTGGTCGTGGCCGATGTCCTTGTCCTGCATGCGCAGGGCGACCAGGACGTCCGGCCGGCGGGCCTGGTCGAGGGTGAGGCTCTCGGTGTAGGTGCCGTCGAAGCAGGTGAAGCGGAGCGCCTTCGCGGAGGAGCGGACGCCCGCCGCGTCGAGCAGCTCGGACAGGCGTACGCCCTCGAAGGGGGTGCCCGGGACCCGCCAGCCGGTGACGCACTGGACGTCCTTGACCAGCCGGGTCTGCGGCAGGGAGCGCAGCTCGGCGAGGGTGTAGCCGCGCGGGCGGTCGACCAGGCCGTCGATGGTGAGGCGGTAGTCCGCGGCCGTCCGGTGCGGGACGGAGGCGGCGACGGAGTAGTAGCGGAAGCCGCCGCCGTTGGGCAGCAGGCCGGTCAGGCCGGTGGGGTCCTTGCCGGCCACGTCGCCCAGGAAGTCTTCGAGGCCGCGTTGCAGCGTCGGCGCGGCGAGCACGCCGAGCGCGCCGAGGCCCAGGGTGCCGAGGAAGACGCGGCGGCCGACGGGGCGGCCGTCCTGCTCCTCGGGGTGTTCGGAGTTCACGAATTCATTCGAGCACTCGGGGCCGCCGGGGGCCAGGGAACCGGATCGCCGGTCAGAGTTCCGTAATCACTTCCCACGCACGTCTCCTGCTCGTCCCGCCCGCCGTACGTCGTCTTCCGCGTACGTCTTCCCTCCGTACGTCGCGGAGGGCCGTGTTTCTCACTGCCCGAGGGCGCGGGCGCGGGCCGCGCGGAAGGCGGCCAGGGGGTCGCGGCGCGTGTAGGACCAGGGGGCCGGGGTGGCGTGCTCGCCGATGCGCTGGAACAGGGCCGCCGCCTCGGCCGGGCGGCCGGCGCAGGACAGGGCGAACGCGAGGTGGTTGAGGTCGATGTGGCGGCGCGGGTGCTCGTCGTGCTCCCACTCCAGCCACCAGTCGAAGGAGGCGCGCAGGATGCGCCGGGCCCGCGGGCCGGACCAGTGCCGGGAGGCCGCCGGGTCGTCGGGGGCCAGGCCGGTGGCGGCGAGGACCCGGTACCGCTCGGCGTACGCCACGACCGGCAGGACGGCCAGCGGGGAGTCGGCGGGGGCCTCGGCGGCGGCCAGCTCGGCGACGTCGTACACCTCGTGGGCCTCGCTCCTGCCGCCGCCGGGGCGTTCGGCGAGGCCCGCGATGAGCAGGTGGTGGGCGTGGTGGTGCTCGGGGTGGCGGCGGCACAGCTCGGCGAACGTGCCGAGCAGCGCCTTCTCGGAGCCGAAGGCACGGGCGAGCAGCAGCAGGCCGAGCCAGGGCGTGGGGTCGGCCGGGGCGAGCGCGGCGGCCGTGCCGCAGGCGTCCCGGGCCCGGCCGGGTTCCTCCTTGCCGCGCAGGGCGCGCCGGACCAGGGCCAGCGCGAGCAGCGTTGCGGCGTCGGCGGAACCGGGCTCGGCGGCCAGCCAGTCGGCGGCCCAGGCGGCGGCGTAGGGATCCCGGGCGAGCACGGTGAGGCGGTGGCCGCGGCGGTCCCAGTCGTCGCCGGTGTGCACCAGCAGGGAGCGTGCGGCCTGCCGCCGGCCCTGGGCCAGCGCGGTCCGGGCGGTGCGCAGCTCCGCGTCGTCCAGCGCGGCGTCGAAGGCGCCGGAGTCGTCCTGGGCGGTCTCGCCGGACGGGTCCGTCGGGGCCCGGCGAGCGCCGAGCAGAGGCGGGAGAGGGGGCACCGCGGGGCTTCCTGTTTCTCGGGCTGCCATCGGCCGATCACGCACAGCAAACCCCCAGCCACGGATGGCGTCAAGCGGAACGGCGGCGATGCCGGCTTCAACCTCCTTTACGGCGGCGGCACTTGTGTCTCCCTGCCCAGGTGGGCCGCGCGCCGGCCGCACACTCCGGGAAGTTCCTGTGGCGTACGCCATGCCGTCCCAGGCCGTGCGCCCGGACCGTGCGCCCGACTTTCTGTGGCGCACGCCATGCCGTCCTTGGCCGTGCACCCCGGCCTTCTGTGGCGCATGCCGTCCCTGGCCGTGCACCCCGGCCGTGCGCCCCGGCCTTCTGTGGCGCACGCCATGCCGTCCCCGGCCGTGCGCGCCGGCTTTCTGTGGCGTACGCCATGGCGTCCCGCGGCGCGGTTGCGGAGCATGGCGAGTCCACCGCCCGGTTCCGGGTACTTCCGGGGCAATGCCGTTCCGGGAGCGCTACAGTCGGCGACTACGCGCCCGTGGTCCGGCCGGATGATCGAGGTACGCAGCGTGTCCGTTCTGGTTCTCCTCCTCGCCGTGAGCGCGGCCTGCTGTCTGGGCTTCGGCTTCGTGCTCCAGCAGAACGCGGCGCAGAAGGCACCGCTCAGCGACTTCCTCTCCTTCCGGCTGCTGCTCGACCTGATGCGGATGCCGCGCTGGCTCGGCGGCCTCGGCCTGATGGTGGCCGGCATGGTGCTGGGCGCCGCCGCCCTCGGCAAGGGCGAGATCTCCCTGGTCGAGCCGCTGCTCGCGACCAACCTGCTGTTCGCCCTCGCCCTCTCCCGGCACCAGACCGGACAGCCCCTGGGCCGTCAGGGCTGGGCCGGTCTGCTGCTGCTCGCGGGCGGGGTGAGCGCGTTCATCATGGCGGGCGAGCCGCGCGGCGGCACGGCCGTCAGCGACCCGCTGCGGCACTGGCTGATCATCGGGGCCGTGGTGGGCTCGGCCCTCCTCCTCACGACGTACGCCAAGCGCTCCCGGCTGAGCGGGGGCCCGGTGCTGCTGGCCCTCGCGGCCGGGCTGCTGTACGGCGTCCAGGACGCGCTGACCCGGGTGAGCGGCACCCGCTTCTCCGACGGCGGTCTCCCGGAACTGTTCACGGGCTGGCAGCCGTACGGCGTGGTGGCCTGCGGGGTCACCGGGCTGGTCCTGGTGCAGAGCGCGTTCGAGACGGCCCCGCTGCGCATGTCGCTGCCCGCGCTCACCGCGGCCGAGCCGCTCGCCGGGATCCTGTGCGGGGTGGGCTTCCTCGGTGACCGGCTGCGCACCGACACGGGGGCGCTGGCCTGGGAGGCGGCCGGACTCGCGGCCGTGGTGGGGGGCATCGTGCTGCTCGGGCTGCATCCCGCCATGCCGTGCGGCGCGGGTGAGGCGCGGCGGCCGGCCGGGGCCCTGCAACGGCGCTGAGCCCACGGCCCTGGTCCTGCCCGGCCGGGGGCGCCGTGGCGCTGCCCGCATGAGGACGCCGTGGCTTTGCCCGCATGACGGCGCCGTGCGGCTGCCCGCATGACGGCGCCGTGCGGCTGCCCGCATGACGGCGCCGTGCGGCTGCCCGCATGAGGACGCCGTGACGCTGCCCACATGAGGACGCCGTGGGGGCGGCCCGCATGAAGGCGCCGTGGCGCTGCCCGCATGAGGACGCCGTGGCTTTGCTTGGATGAGGGCCATGAACCCTGCTGACGAGATCCTCGACGTCGTCGACGAGCACGACCGGGTCGTCGCCCGATATCCGCGCGGCGAGGTGTACGCCCGCGGGCTGCGCCACCGCTGCGTGTTCGTCCAGGCCCGGGACGCGGCCGGCCGGCTCTTCGTGCACCGGCGCACGGCGACCAAGCTGGTGTTCCCCGCCCTGTACGACATGTTCGTCGGCGGGGTCGTCGGCGCGGGCGAGTCCTACGACGAGGCGGCGCTGCGGGAGGCCGAGGAGGAACTGGGCGTGACCGGGCTGCCCCGGCCGGCGTACCTGTTCAAGTTCCTGTACGACGACGGCGCCGGGAAGAGCTGGTGGTCGGCGGTGTACGAGGTGCGCTGCGAGCTGCCCGTCCATCCGCAGGCGGAGGAGGTCCAGTGGCACGCCTTCCTGCCCGACGAGGAGGTCGAACGGCGGCTCGGCGAGTGGGAGTGGGTGCCGGACGGGCTGGCGGCGTACGAGCGGCTGCGGGTGTTCCGGGCGGGCCGCTGACCGGCCGGTAGGGTCGCCCGTGTGAGCGAATTCGTACGGAACATCCGGCTGTGGTTCGCGCCGGAGCAGGTGCGGGACGAGGGCGGTACTCCCGACTACCGGTTCTCGCTGGCCAACGAGCGGACCTTCCTCGCCTGGCTGCGCACCGCGCTGGCGCTGATCGGCGGCGGATTCGCGGTGGACCAGTTCCTGCCGGACCTGCGCTGGGCGTGGCGGGTCGGTCTCGCACTCGCCCTGCTCGGGGCCGGTGTGCTGTGTTCCCTGCGCGCGGTGAACCACTGGGTGCGCTGCGAGCGGGCGATCCGGCGCGGCGAGGATCTGCCCGCGTCCCGGTTCCCGGCGCTGCTGAGCCTGGTCGTGGCGGTGGTGGCCGTCGTGATGGTCGTGGTGGTGCTGGTCGGGTGGGAGGGGTGACCGACGGGCCGGGCCCGGCGGTCCGCGATCCCGGGCTCCAGCCCGAGCGGACCCGGCTGGCCTGGCGGCGTACGACGCTGTCGGCCTCCGTGGCCGCCGTCCTGGCCGTGAAGACGGCGCTGCACGGGGGTCTGTCGGCCGCCGGGATCATCGCCTGCGCACTGTGCTGCGGCCTGTGGCTGGGCTTCCTGCGGGTGGCCCACCACCGCATCCGCGCCCTGGCCGCCGGCGGCCCGCCGCCCGCGCTCGCCCCCCGCCTCGCGACGGCGGCGGTGCTGTGCGCGATGGCGCTGGCGCTGTGCGCGGCCGTGCTCGTGGTCTAGCGGCTCGCGTTCCGGAACCTCGTAGTCCAGAAGGTGGCGCCCTCCGGCCGGTCCGCCAGAAGGTCGTCTCCCGGCCGGTCCGCCAGAAGGTTCCCCTCCCGGCCGGTCCTCCCGAAGGTTCCCCTCCCGGCCGGTCCTCCCGAAGGTTCCCCTCCCGGCCGGTCCTCCCGAAGGTTCCCCTCCCGGCCGGTCCCCCCGAAGGTTCCCCTCCCGCCGGTTGTCTAGAAGGTCCCCTCCTGGCTGGTCGTGTAGAGGGCGCCCTCGTCGTCCGCGGCCCAGACGTTGTCCTCCTCGGCGTCCCAGTCCACCGTCACGACGAGCTTCCCGCGGGTGTGGCCCTCCTGGCTCAGCCGCTGGGCGTCCGCCGCCCGCTCCAGCGGGAAGGTCTCCTGGACGTGCACGGTCACGGCGCCCCGCTCCGCCAGTTCCGACAGCCGCCGCAGGTCCTCGGCGTCCGGGCGGACGAAGGCGTACCGGCCGCCGTAGCCCACCACCTCCGGGTCGGCGATCGAGGCCAGCCGGCCCTCCGGGGCGAGCAGGTTGGCCGAGGCCTTGAGCGTCTCCCCGCCGACGGTGTCGAAGACCGCGTCCACCCCCTCGGGGGCGAGTCCACGCACCCGTTCGGCCAGGCCCTCGCCGTAGGCCACCGGCTCCGCGCCCAGCCTGCGGACGTAGTCGTGGTTGGACGGGCCCGCGGTGCCGATGACCCGGGCGCCGAGATGGGCGGCGATCTGGACGGCGAGCGAGCCGACCCCGCCGGCCGCCGCGTGCACCAGGACGGTCTCGCCCCGCTGCACGTCCAGTGACCTGACCAGCACCTGGTAGGCGGTGAGCCCGGCGAGCGGAAGTCCGGCGGCCTCCTCGAAGGACAGGTTGCGCGGCTTGCGGGCGAGGGTGCGCACGGGCGCGGCGACGTACTCGGCGAAGGTGCCCCGGGAGAGGAAGTCCTCGCGGACGTAGCCGACGACCTCGTCACCGACGCCGAACTCCGTCACCGCGACACCGGGCTGCACGACCACACCGCTGACGTCCCAGCCGGGGATCACCGGGAAGACGGGGTCCAGCAGCGGGTCCAGATGGCCCTCGCGGCACTTCCAGTCGACGGGGTTGACGGCCGCCGCGCGCACCTTGACCAGGACCTGGTCGGGACCGACCTTGGGGTCGCGCAGCTCGCCGTACTCCAGCACCTCGGGGCCGCCGTAGCGGCTGTAGCTGATGCCCTTCATGTCCTCGACCCTCCGGGGTACTCGTACGCCACGCAACCGGGATGCCCCGGTATGCACCTTTCGCATGGGAGCCTGTCAGTCGTCGGCTTCCCGTACCCCTCGAAGGCGAGCACCATGACCACCGCCCACCAGGCACACACCGAACACGGGACGCACAGCCACGGGCCGGGCTGCGGGCACAGCGCCGTGCCGCACGGCGACCACCTGGACTACGCGCACGACGGCCATCTGCACCGTGAGCACGAAGGTCACTGGGACGAGTGCGAGCCGGCCGGGCACTCCGTCCACGAGAACCACGAACACGCGCACCACGACGAGTGCGGCCACGCGCAGGTGCCGCACGGCGACCACGTCGACTACCTGCACGACGGGCACCGGCACGCCGAGCACGGGGACCACTGGGACGATCACTGACCTGCCGGGAGCCAGGGCCGACGGCTCCCCGGACGGCACGCCGGGGAGCCGTCGGCCTATCGTGGCTCCCGTCACGTTCGGTCCGATCTTCGCTCCCCGCACTGGACGGCATACCGACCGGTCGGCATCATGAGACGGGTCCTGTACACCCGTCCATAGGAGTGATGTATGAGCGCCGACCACCCGCCCGGGCTCGACCTGGACCGGCTGCGCGCCGTGCTCGACCGCGAGCGTCCCGGTCTGGTGCACGGCCCGCTGACCGGACGGCTGATCGAGGGCGGACGGTCGAACCTCACCTACGCGCTCTCCGACGGCACCTCGAAGTGGGTCGTCCGCCGGCCCCCGCTCGGCCACGTGCTGGCCACCGCGCACGACATGAAGCGCGAACACCGGGTCATCAGCGCTCTGCACCCGACCCGGGTGCCGGTCCCCCGCCCGGTGCTGCTGTGCGAGGACGAGGAGGTGCTCGGAGCGCCGTTCTACGTCATGGAGTTCGTCGAGGGCACCCCGTACCGCACGGCTCAGCAGCTCGCCCCGCTCGGCGCCGAGCGCACCCGGGACGCGGTCCTGTCCCTGGTCGACACACTGGTCGAGCTGCACTCCGTGGACCCGGCCGAGGTGGGCCTCGCCGACTTCGGCCGGCCGGAGGGCTTCCTGGACCGGCAGCT
Organism: Streptomyces musisoli; assembly: GCF_016741855.1. GTDB lineage: Bacteria > Actinomycetota > Actinomycetes > Streptomycetales > Streptomycetaceae > Streptomyces > Streptomyces musisoli. Next base: position 198,504 of record NZ_JAERRH010000009.1, read on the forward strand.
GCGCCGGTGGGGCAAGCAGCTGGACGCCTCGCGCAACCGCGAACTGGCGGGCGTCGACGAACTGCACGCGGCGCTGGGCCGCTCCCTGCCCACCTCCCCCGCCCCCGCGGTCGTGCACGGCGACTACCGGCTGGACAACGTCCTGATCGGCGACGACGACCGGATCAAGGCGATCCTCGACTGGGAGATGTCCACGCTCGGCGACCCGCTGACCGACCTCGGTCTGCTGGTGATGTACAGCCAGCCGCTCGGCATGGCCGCGTCGCCCGTCTCCACCACCGCCGAGGCCCCGGGGCACCCCGCCCCGCGCGAGCTGATCGAGCGGTACGCGGCCCGCTCCGGCCGGGACGTCTCGGCCGTCTCCTGGTACACGGCGTTCGCCTGGTTCAAGCTCGCCGTGATCCTTGAGGGCATCCACTACCGGTACACACTCGGCCAGACGGTCGGCCGCGGCTTCGACCGCATCGGCGACCTCGTGCCCGTCTTCATCGACCACGGACTCACCACTCTCCAGGAAGGCTGACCGGCATGGACTTCGCGTTCGACGCGCGCACCGAGGAACTCCGGGCCAAACTGCTCGCCTTCATGGACGAGTACGTCTATCCGGCCGAGGCCGTGGCCGAGGAGCAGCGGGCCCGGCTGGCCTCCCCGTGGGACACCCCGGCCGTGGTCGGGGAACTGAAGGCCGAGGCCCGCAGGCAGGGCCTGTGGAACCTCTTCCTGCCCGACACCGAGTACGGCGCGGGGCTGACCAACCTTCAGTACGCACCCCTCGCCGAGATCACCGGCCGCTCCCCCCACCTGGCGCCCACCGCGACCAACTGCGCGGCACCCGACACCGGGAACATGGAGGTGCTGGCGCAGTTCGGCGACGAGCAGCAGAAGAAGCAGTGGCTGGAGCCGCTGCTGGCCGGTGAGATCCGCTCGGCGTTCGCGATGACCGAGCCGGACGTGGCCTCCTCCGACGCCACGAACATCACCACGCTCATCGAGCGGGACGGCGACGAGTACGTCATCACCGGCCGCAAGTGGTACATCTCCGGCGCGATGAATCCGGACTGCAAGATCTTCATCGTGATGGGCAAGACGGACCCGGAGGGCGCGGACATCCGCCGCCAGCAGTCCATGGTGCTGGTCCCGCGGGACACCCCGGGCGTCACGGTCGAGCGGGCGATGCAGGTCTTCGGCTACGAGGACCACTCGCACGGCGGCCACGCCGAGGTGGTCTTCGACCACGCGCGCGTGCCGGTGGCGAACCTCATCGGCGAGGAGGGCGGCGGCTTCGCCATCGCCCAGGCCCGGCTCGGCCCCGGCCGGATCCACCACTGCATGCGGCTGATCGGCATGGCGGAACGGGCGATCGAGCTGATGTGCCGGCGGGCCGTCTCGCGCACCGCGTTCGGCAAGGCGCTGGCCCAGCAGGGCGTCGTCCAGAACTGGATCGCCGACGCCCGGGTCACCGTCGAGCAGCTGCGGCTGCTGGTGCTGAAGACGGCCTGGCTGATGGACACCGTCGGCAACAAGGGCGCGCACACGGAGATCCAGGCCATCAAGATCGCCACCCCGCGCGCGGTGGTCGGCATCCTGGACCGCGCGATCCAGCTGCACGGCGCGGGCGGGGTGAGCCAGGACTTCCCGCTGGCCGAGCTGTACGCGAGCGCCCGCACGCTGATGCTCGCCGACGGCCCGGACGAGGTGCACCAGCGGTCGCTGGCCCGCCGGGAGCTGAAGCGCTACCTGTGAGCCGACACCGGTTCGGAGAAACGGGCTGGGCCGCTTCCGTCGACGGCCGTCGATGCGGAGTGAGTTGAAGCCCAGCCCGTGATCCGGGCACCGGTACGGACACACGAGCGGGCCCGCTCACCGTCAACGGCCTCCGGTGCGCCGCCGGTCAAGACCTGCCGACGAGCCCGGCCCCGACGCGGGGCCCGACCGGGAGCGGCCCGAGCGGGAGCGGCCCGAGCGGGAGCGGGACGAGCACGAGCGGCCCGAGCACGAGCGGGACGACCGGGAGCGGTCCGAGCGGGAGCGGTCCGAGCACGAGCGGGACGGGCCGCTCCTCGCCCAGCGCGCCGCGATCGTGTTCCTGCCGGCCGCACCGGCCGGCCTCGGGGCCGCCGTCCTCGCGGAGCTGTCCGGCAGTGTGTGGCCGGTGGCGGTGAGCGTGGGCGGCGGCACCGCCGCCACGGCGGTCCTGTTCCTCAAGGAGATCATCGACCAGGCGCCGGCCGCGGGCGCCGGTGTCACGGCCGCAGTGCGCGCAGCAGCAGGTCGGCGAGGTGGTCGGCGACCTGCTGGGGAGTGAGGGGGCCGTCGGGCCGGTACCACGTCGACAGGTGGTGGACGGAGCCGAAGTGGTAGTCCACGACCAGGTCGGCCGGGGTCGCCGTGGAGAAGACGCCCTCCCGCTGGCCTTCCTCGATGAGCGCGCGGAACTGCTCGTGGTAGCGCCGGCGCTCGGCGCGGACCTGCTTGTTCTTCTCCGGGCTCAGGTGGTGCATGGAGCGGAAGAAGATCATCGCGTCGTCGAGGTTCTCGATCGTGGTGACGACGACGTCCGCCGCCGCGGCCCTGAGCCGCTTGTCCACGGGCTCGTCGGCGTTCGCGTACGTGTCCAGCCGCTCCTGCTGGAGGCGCAGCACACGCGCGTACACCTCGTGCAGCAGGTCGTCCTTGGAGCCGAAGTAGTGGTACAGCGCACCCTTGGTGACGCCGGCCGCCTCCACGATCTCCTGTACGGAGGTCCGGTCGTAGCCCTGCTCGGCGAAGAGCCGGGTGGCGGCGGCCAGCAGCCGCTGCGGGACGGGGGTCCCTTCTCCGTCCGTCGTCCTGGGCACTGCCGCCACCCGCCTTTCCGTGTCGCTGCTAGTCGTGGTCGGTCCGGGAACGCAGTTCCCGACGGAGGATCTTCCCACTTGCCGTCTTGGGCAAGTCGGCCAGGATCTCCACCTGACGCGGGTACTTGTAGGCGGCCAGTCTCTCCTTGCAGTATCCGGAGAGTTCATCCGGGGCCGCCTCGGCGCCCGGCCGCAGGCTGATGTAGGCCTTGACGGTCTCGCCACGGTACCCGTCGGGCACCCCGACGACGGCCGCCTCGCGCACCGCCGGGTGGGTGTAGAGCACGTCCTCGACCTCGCGCGGCCACACCTTGAAGCCGGAGGCGTTGATCATGTCCTTCTTGCGGTCCACGACGTACAGCCAGCCCCGCTCGTCCATGAACCCGATGTCGCCGGTGCGCAGCTCGCCGTCCGGGAAGGTCTCCGCGGTGGCGTCCGGGCGCCGCCAGTAGCCGGGCACCACCTGCGGGCCGCGTACGACGATCTCGCCCTGTTCCCCGAAGGGCACCTCGGCGCCCCGGTCGTCCAGGATGCGCACGAGCGTGTCGGCGCCGGGCAGGCCGACGGACAGGGTCCCGGAGACCGGGTCCACGGGCGCGGCCAGGCCGGGCGGGACGGTGGCGGAGGGGCCGGTGCACTCGGTGAGGCCGTAGCCGACGCGGATGTACGGCCCGAAGCGCTCGCGGAACCTCTCCACCAGGGCCGGCGGCACGGGGGCGCCGCCCGACGACATGTTCACGAAGGAGGCGAAGTGCTCGCGGGTGACGTCCGGGTGGGCGGCGAGCGCCATGTAGGCGGTGGCGGGGCCGACGGTGTAGTGCGGGCGGTGTTCGGCGAAGGCCTCCAGGACGACGCCGGGTTCGAAGCGGTAGCCGAGCACCAGGGTGCCCGCGCTGTTCAGGCAGGCGCCGAACTGGCACACCATGCCGGTGATGTGGAACAGCGGCGCGAGGGCGTAGTACACGGGCGCCTCGGGCAGGCCGAGCCCGGTGGCCTGCCGCTCGGCGTTGTGCATGATGTTGGCGTGGAGGTTGGTGGCGCCCTTGGGTGTGCCGCTGGTGCCCGAGGTGTAACTGATCAGCGCGATGTCGTCCGGGCGCGGCGCGCGGCCGTCGGGGGCCCGGCCCCCCTGCCGGGCGACCGCCACCAGGTCGTCGGCGTCCGGGGCCTGGGGCAGCCGCTCGAAGCCGAGCACGCGCGGGTCGTCGCGGGTCTGGAAGTCCCGTTCGCAGGCGGTGAGCGCGATCCGTACCGGCGAGCCTGCGGCCGTGTCCCGCAGATACGACTCCCAGGCCCGGTCGGCGCAGATCAGCGCGGTCACGTCGGCGTCCCGCAGGACGTGCGCCACCTCGGCCGACTTGTACATGGGGTTGACCGGGACGACGGTCGCGCCCGCCTTCCACGCGCCGAGGACGGCCAGCACGAAGTGCGGGGAGTTCTGGAGCAGGACGGCCACCCGGTCGCCGCGCTCCAGGCCGCGCGCGGCGAGGTGCGCGGCGACGGAGTCGCTCAGCTCGTCGGCCTCGCGGTAGCTCAGGCGGGCGTCGAAGTAGGCGAGGAACGTGCGGTCGGGGGCCTCGGCGACGGCGTCGCGCAGGGCGTGCACGAGGGAGTCGGCGGGGTCGAGCGGGGCGCGCTGGGCGTCGTCGAGCAGCGCGAGCCAGGGCCTTTCGGCGTAGTGCGAGACGGTCAACGGCCGGCCTCCCACTTCTGCTGGATGTGGTTCATGGTGGCGAGCCAGCGCTCGGGCTCACCGGCCCGCGCCTGGTAGAAGCCGGCGACCTCGGGGTGGGGCAGGATCAGGAAGCGGTCCTCCTCGATGCCCTTCAGCAGCGCGTCGGCCACGGCCTCCGGCTCGATCGCGGTCGGCTGGAGCACCAGGTCGCCCGCGCTGCCGGTGGCGGACAGCATGTCGGTGCGGACGCCCTGCGGACAGATGGCGTGGACCTTGACGCCCCGGTGGCGGTACGTCAGGGACAGCCACTCGGCGAAGGCGTAGGCGCCGTGCTTGGTCACGCTGTAGGAGGGCGCGCCGATCATCGTCAGCAGACCGGCGGCGGAGACGGTGGAGACGAAGCGGCCGCGGCCCCGCTCCAGCCAGCCGGGCAGCAGCGCGTGGGCCGCGCGGACGTGGGCCATCAGGTTGACGTCCCAGGAGGTCGCCCACGACTTCTCGTCCAGCGTTGCGCCGAGGCCGCCGTCCTCGAAGGCGACCCCCGCGTTGGCGCAGTAGACGTCCACGGTGCCGCCGAGTGCCTCACGGGCGTCGGCGACGATCGCGGAGGCGTCGCCGGGCACGGCGGTCCCGCCGATCTCCGCGGCCACCGCCTCGGCCTTCGCGGCGTCGAGGTCGTTCACCACGACCCGCGCTCCCTCGGCGGCGAACCGCCGGGCCAGCGCGGCCCCGATCCCACCGCCCGCTCCCGTGACGACCACTCCCGCATCCCGCACGGCTTCCATCATCGGTCTCCTTCGACACGGCGCGACTCGGCTCAGCGCCGTCAGACTAACCGGTCGGTATGTGTAAAAGGAAGGGTGACTGCGCCAACCTCAAGAGGCGCGGGGCGGCGCCGGCGAGCGGCTCCGCCGCGCGTGCGCGAGAGCGCGGGGCGGCGCCGGTGCTCCGGCTCCGCCGCGCGTGCGCGGGGCGGAGCCGGTGTGCGGCTCCGCCGCGCCCGCGCGAGCACCACGAACGGTCCGCACGTGCCCACTCACCGGAGGACCCCATGGACCTGTCCCGACGGACCCTTCTCGCCTCGGCCACGACGGCAGCCCTGCCGGCGGCGCCCCGGCACCACGAGCACCTGCGCACCGGCTTCGAAAGGCTCGAGGCCGACGGCTACTCGGTGCTGGACGGCCGGCGCGTCGGCATCGTCACCAACCCCACCGGCATCACCCGGGACACCGCGCACATCGTCGACGTGATGCACGGGGACCCCCGGGTGAAGCTGACGGCGGTCTTCGGCCCCGAGCACGGCTTCCGCGGCACCGCGCAGGCGGGCGGCTCCGAGGGCCGCTACGACGACCCGGCGACCGGTCTGCCGGTGTACGACACGTACCTGAAGAGCGGCCGGCCGCTCGCCGACGTCTTCACGGCCTCCGGCGTCGACACCGTCGTCTTCGACATCCAGGACGTGGGCGCCCGCTTCTACACGTACATCTGGACCCTGTACGACTGCATGGAGGCGGCCGGGCTCGCCGGCAAGCGCTTCGTCGTCCTGGACCGCCCGAACCCGGTGACCGGCCGCACGGCCCTGGGCCCGGTGCTGCACAAGGAGTTCGCCACCTTCGTCGGCAGGCAGCCGATCGCACAGGCGCACGGCATGACCGTCGCCGAGCTGGCCCGGCTGTTCAACGGCGAGTTCCTGAGCGCGCCCGTGCCGCTGGAGACGGTCGCGATGTCGGGCTGGAAGCGCGACCGGTTCTACGACGACTCCGGACTGCCCTGGGTGCCGCCGAGCCCCAACATGCCCACGGCGGACACGGCGCTGGTGTACTCGGGCACCTGCATGTTCGAGGGCACCAACCTCTCCGAGGGGCGCGGCACGACCCGGCCCTTCGAACTCCTCGGCGCCGAAGGCGTCGACGGGCGCTGGGCCGCCGCGGCGAACGAACTCGGGCTGCCCGGCGTGCGGTTCCGGGAGGCGTACTTCACGCCCACGTTCTCCAAGTTCCAGGGCAAGACCGTCGGCGGGGTGCAGATCCATGTGACCGACCGGGCCGCCTACGACCCCGTGCGCACCGGGATCGCGTTGCTGGTGACCGCCAGGAAGGCGTGGGACGGCTTCGCCTGGCGGTCGGACGACTGGATCGACAAGCTCACCGGTTCCGCCCGGGTGCGCACGATGATCGACGCGGGCGCCGGCACCGACGAGGTGACCGGTGCCTGGCAGGAGGAGCTGGCCGCGTTCCGGCGGATCCGAAAGGAGTATCTCCTCTACAAGTAGGGCGCGGTGTCTGGCCATCCCCGGCTTCCCGCAGGACGATACGCGCGCAGCGCACCGTGTTCCGGGGGACGAGGGAGCCTGGCATGTCGGATCCTGCGATGAGTGTGACTCCCTACTGGGAGCTGACCTTCGACGCGGACGGGGACGTGGACGGACCCGAACGCGACCGGCTGCTGACGCAGGTCACGGAGCGCGGTGTCCGTGACCTGATCGTCTTCTCGCACGGCTGGAACAACGACCGCTCGGGCGCGACCGCGCTGTACCGGCGCTTCTTCGCCCCCGTGCCGCAGCTGGCGCCGCGGGCCCGGCTCGGGTACGTCGGCGTGATCTGGCCGTCGATGCGGTTCAGTGACGAGCCGATCCCGGACTTCCCGAGGTCCGTCGCGGCCGTGGAGGCGGAGGCGGCGCCGAGCCGGGCACTGGACAAGGACACCCGGCGCGCACTGCTGAGGACCTTTCCGGACCGGGCGGCCGTGGTGGACCAGCTGGCCCGGATGCTGGACGAACGGCCGGACGGCCCGGAGGGGCTGACCGAGTTCGGGCGGCTGGTGCGGCTGCTGCTGGACGGGAGCAGCGGCCCCGCCGACACGGACGAACCCGGTGAACCGGCCGTGTTCGCCGCGGACCCGGCGGCCGTGTGCGAGCAGTTCGCCGACGCACTGGCCGCGCTCGGCCCCGCGGGCGACGATCCCAGGTTCAGCCTGCCGAATCCGTGGGACGGCGCGAAGGAACTGCTGCGGCAGGCGACGTACTACCGGATGAAGCGGCGGGCCGGGACGGTCGGCGAGCACGGACTCGGTCCGCTGCTCGGGCGGCTGGCCGGCGCGGCACCCGGGGTGCGGGTGCATCTGGTCGGGCACAGTTTCGGGGGCCGGCTGGTGGCGTTCGCGCTGCGCGGGCTGCCCGCTTCGGTGCGCACGGTGAAGTCGGTGACCCTGCTCCAGGGCGCGTTCTCGCACTACGCGTTCGCGGCCCGGCTGCCGCACGCGCCCGACCGGTCGGGGGCGCTCAAGGACCTGCAGGAGCACATCGACGGCCCCCTGGTGTGCTGCTACTCGCATTTCGACGGGGCCCTCGGCACGTTCTACCCGCTGGCGTCCCGGCTCGCCGGGGACGACCGCGCGTGCACGGGCAGCGAGATCGCGGCCGTGCTGGGGCCTGAGTGGGGGGCGATGGGACACGACGGGGTGCAGGCGGTGCCGGGCACCACCCGCCTGGACCTGGCGGCGGCCCTGCGCGGTCCGCTGCCCGCGTCGGGCTGCGTGAGCGTGGACGTGGCGGCCGTGGTCCGGCGCGGGGGCGCGCCGTCCGGGGCGCACAGCGACATCGTGCACCCCGAACTGGCGCGGGTGGTGCTGGCGGCGGGCCGCATCACCTGACCACGCCTGTCGGCCAACGGATGTCGGCCAACGGGCGTTGAGTAGACGCCCGTGACCAACACCCGTTGGTCTCATGGGCTCACCGGTGTGAGGTGTACTCCACGACCTGCTGGTAGGTCGGCCGGTTCTGCCAGCTGATCTTGCCGTGCTTGATGCCGCCCAGGGTGCGCTGGGCGATCGAGTCGGCGCACCACTGGTCGCCGGCCGAGCACTGGTCGTCACCCGGGTAAACCTGCGCGGCGGTCAGCCCGGCCGCCTGCTTCAGGGTGCTGATCAGGATGTCCCGGCAGGAGCCCAGGCTGCCGCCGCCGCAGTACTTCCGCGCCAGCCCGCCCTGCACGGGCTCACCGAGGACCGCCCGGATATCCTTGTCGACATAGCTCCACCAGCCGTACTGGAAGGCGCTGCCGGCGTGCGACCCGGTCGGGCCGTGTCCGGCGGACGGGGCCTCGTCGATCGGCGCGTTGGCGGTGAAGGCCGTGTACAGCTCGCTGCCCAGGCCGGGTTCGAACTCCGCCTTGACCAGCAGCGGCCACCAGGCGTCCAGGATGCGGATCGCGTCGGCGTCGGCGTAAATCTTGGAACCGGCGGACGTCTCGGTGCGCTTGGCACCGGAGTTCAGCCACGCCCGGAGCTTGTTCACCGCGCCGGCGACCGTGGGGTCCGTCACCGCCGAGGAGTCGACCACCTTCAGCAGCTTCGGCAGCACGTCCTCCGCGCGCAGGTCGGCGAGGCCAGCGTCGGCCATGGCCTGCACCAGCTTCGTACGCGTCACCCCGCCGGCCGCGACCAGCTTCTTCACCCGGTCGTCCAGCAGGTTGCCGCGGTGCACGGAGCCGTCGGCCCAGGGCGCGGTCGTGTAGTCCTCGGCCTGCTTGTTGTTCCAGGAGACGTAGTAGTCCTGGTCGACGGAGTTGGGGTGGGCGGACGCCGGGGTGTAGTCGGCCGTGTTGGTGGCCGCGTCCCAGTTCCGCCACTCGTACGCGGGCTGCGCCCACACCGGGAACTCGGTGTCGACGCCGCCGGCCCGGACGGGGTTGTCACCGCTGTTGTAGTACGCGGTGTGCTGCGAGTCGGCGTAGAACCAGTTGAAGGTGTAGTTGATGTGCTGGGCCGCGCTCTGGAAGTCCTTCGGTCCCTTGACGTAGTCCGGGTCGTTGAGCATCTGGAAGCCGATGATCGAGTCGGCCTCGTGCAGGTAGGAGGAGCGCAGGGTGGTGTAGGCGACCTTCTTGCCGCCGACGGTCGCCCGGTACGCCACCGGCCCGTACTTCGTACGCCACACGCGCATGGTGTACGACCCCGCGGCCGTGCCGTCGGCCACCGTCGGTTTCCAGGCGTTCTTCTGCTCCATCTTCTCCATGGCGGTGCAGGTGCCGTGGAACAGGTAGTGGTAGTCGTCCTGGCACAGCTCGACCGCGTAGGTGTCGATGATGTCCTGGCCGGAGGTGGTGGCGCTCCAGGAGTAGTCCTGGCCGCGGCCGAGTTCGACGTACATGCTCAGACCCGCGAAGGAGGCGCCGCGGGCGCTGATGCCCGGTCCCTGGATCTCCTGGAGCAGGAGCAGCTGCGGGGCGAAGTAGCCGGTCTGCGGGCCGAAGACGGCGATCGGGTGCCCACTGGCGGTGTACTTGCCGCCGACCACCAGGGCGTTCGACATACCGCGCCGGGCGGAACTCAGCGCGCTCCTGGCCGCGGAGGCGGAGGTGCCCTTGGCGGTGGCCGTGGCCGCGCTGCCCGTGCGGTCGTAGACGAGCGGCTCCTCGGTCACCGAGCCGGTGTCGGGCATCGCCGCGCCCTGGGCGTCGGCGGGCTTGGCGCCGTACGGGAAGCTCTGCCCGTCGTGGACGGTGAGCACGGCCTCGGGGTCGTTGCGTTCGCGGAACGACTCCCAGACCTTGGTGCCCTCCTCGACGCCGTACTTCTGCTGGGCGGCGAGCAGGGACATGGCGTTGTTGACCTCGCCGCCCCCGCCGGAGCCGAACAGCGAGCCGATCACGGAGGCCAGCGCCACGAGGTCGGTGACCTTGAAGTGTTCTATGGTGCCGGCGTTGGTGATGGCGTCCTTGTGACCGGTCAGGACGTACTCGCCGGGGAAGTAGCGGCCGCTGTCGGAGGCGTCGATGTAGGCGTTGATGCCGTCGATGTAGGCCACGACGTCGGCGAGGGCCTGCCGGCCGCGGGCGCCGTTGTTCGCCACGGCGTTGTCGATCTGCGCCTGGAGGTCGGCCTCGCTGTAGGGCGCGTTGCGGTAGAACTGCTGCTCCAGGCCCTGGTTGGCGGGTGCGCCGCCCGCGAAGCCGGTCACCTGGCCGCGGCCCACGTGCCGGAAGACGTCCATCAGCCAGAGCCGGTCCTCGGCCGCCGCGTATCCGGCGCCGAACTCGGTGCCGTACCGGGTGGTGCCCGTGATGTGCGGCACACCCGTCTTCTTGTCGCGGACGATGGCCACGTCGCCGCGGCCGGCCGGTTTCTCGGTGGAGGCGACCTGGTCGGAAGGGACGCCGAACGAGGCGTCGTCGAAGAAGGTGTTGATCTTCGCGTCGGTGAGGCCCGAATAGCCGGTGGCCAGGCCGGCGTACGGGCCGAGCTGGTCCTCGGCGTGTGACGGCTGGGTGCCGAAGGCCTGGTTGAGCAGGATCTGCGCGAGGGTCGCGTTGCCGTTCTCGCCGGGCGGCAGGATGTCCGAACACCGGCCCCCGCAGTAGTCGTTGGCGGCCGTCGTGCCGGTTGCCGCCGCCGCGGTCTGGGTGAGGGGGGAGAGAAGACCGGCGATGAGGACGCATACCGACGCGGTCTTCAGGAACCCGAGAGGAGAGCGAGACGTTCTCAGTCTGTCGAGGGCGGTACGTGGGGTTCGCCGTGGCATGGCAGCTCCTAGCGACTGGGGTGGCCGAACGTTACCGCCGGTATCCCCCGGTTTAAAGATGAACATGCGTCACTTTCTGGAGTCCGCAAGGAGAACCGGAGAAGAGATGGAGCCGAATCGCCTGTCGACACGTCTATTCGGCGACGGCCGTGCGACGACGCCGAAGTGACCGAAGTACAGGTGCAGGTGTGACGGAGGTGCAGGGCGATGGCAGGTTTCCGGAGTCTGGCGAGACAGGTACGCGACCCGGGCTGTGATCTGGCGCTACGGCGGTACTCGCTGCGCAAGTGCCTGGAGAAGTTCGCCCCTTACGGGCATCGGGCGACCTGGGACCATCTGTGCTCCCGGGCGGGTTTCGGCCCGGAGGACCGGTCCCCCGATCCGGCGCGGCTCGTGGCCGCGCTGGAGGAGTTGGAGGAGGCGCGTGACGTCTGGCTCGCCTACGAGACCGACTTCACGGAGCGGAGGAGGAAGGAGAAGCACGACGGGCTGCGCCGGCCGGGCAGCGTGGACGACTGGCACCGGCTGACCTGGGGCGGGTTCGGGGTCGCCTGGTGCGACGACCCGCGGGTCCACCCCGAGGAGCCGCTCGCGGAGGTGCTGCGCCGGCTGATCGCCGCGCTGGAGCGGGAGCCTGGTTCGTCCTGCCCGGTCTGTGACGGGGAGCGGCTGGTCTGGAGGTACGGCCTGGACCACGAGCCGTCGTCCGGCCCGGTCTGCGCGGACTGCGGAATCCTGGTGCCGCGGCCCGTCCTCAGCCCGCGGGTCCTCCAGTACGCGAGGCGGGAACGCCTGTTGATGTCGGCCTGAGCGGCCGGGGCGTCACCGGGTGCGGCCCGAGCGGTGGGCCGGCACCGGTGCGGGGTGCGCAGGGGATGCCGCACCCCTTCCGCGGAATGCCCCTGGGACCGGGACGCTACCAGCCCCGAAACCGGTCGCTCCACGGTTTTCCCGTGTGGACAGTGGGAGGCGATGAAGCCGAACCCATGAACGGGGAACCTCCATGTCCACGCTGCGCGTCACCGCCGAAGTGCTGACCGTCCACGAGCATCCGAACGCCGACGCACTGGAGCTGGCCCAGGTGGGCCTGTACCGGGCCGTCGTCGCCAAGGGCGCGTACCGCACCGGTGAGGCCGCCGTCTACATCCCCGAGCAGGCCGTCCTTCCGGCCGGGCTGATCGAGGAGCTGGGGCTGACCGGGCGGCTGGCGGGCGGGGAGGCCGACCGCGTCAAGGCGGTGCGGCTGCGCGGCGAACTGTCACAGGGCATCGTGTGCCGGCCGAAGGCGCTCGCGGACCTCGACCTGGCGCGGGCGGCGGCCGAGGGGACCGACTTCGCGGAGCGGCTGGGCATCACCAAGTGGGTGCCGCCGGTCCCGCCCACCATGAACGGGGACGTCAAGTCCGCGCCCGATCTGCTCTCCTGGGTCGACATCGAGAACATCCAGCGCTATCCGGACATCTTCGCGCCGGGCGAGCCGGTCGTCCTGACCGAGAAGCTGCACGGTTCGGCGTGCCTGCTGACGTATGTCGCCGAGGAGGGGCGGGTGTTCGTGTCCTCCAAGGGCTTCGGCGCCAAGTCCCTGGCGCTGTGCGAGGACCCGCGGAACCTGTACTGGCGGGCGGTGCGCGGGCACGGGGTCGCCGAGGCGGCGGCGCGGCTCTGCGAGCGGCTGGGCGCCACGCGGGTCGGCGTCTTCGGGGAGGTGTACGGCGCGGGGGTGCAGGACCTGACCTACGGCGCCGACGGGCGGCGGGAGACGCTGGGGTACGCGGCGTTCGACGTCTCGGCGGAGGTGGACGGGACCGTGCGGTGGCTCGACCCGGCCGAGGTGCTGGAGGGGGAGCTGCCGGTGGTGCCGCGGCTCTTCTCCGGCCCGTACGACATCGAGCGGGTGCTGGAGTTCGCGAGCGGGCGGGAGACCGTGTCCGGGCGGGAGCTGCACCTGCGGGAGGGCGTGGTGATACGGCCCGCGGTGGAGCGGTACAGCGCCGTGACGGGGGGCCGGGCCATCGCGAAGGCCGTCAGCCCGGCGTACCTGACGCGCAAGGGCGGCACGGAGTTCGAGTAGGGCCCCGCCTGTTGCGGCCGGCCCGGGGTGGGTGTCCGTGACCGGCGCCCTCAGGTGCTGGTCAGGGACACCCGTGAGCTGACCGGCGCCCTCAGGTGCTGGTCAGGCACACCGTGAGCTGACCGGCGCCCTCAGGTGCTGGTCAGGGACACCCGTGAGCTGCGGCGGAGGGTGCCTGTCGTCGGCCGGGTGCGGCGCCGTCGTGGCTGGTCGCGCAGTTCCCCGCGCCCCTTCGGGGCGCCCCGCCGTCGTGGCCTGCGGGCAGTCGTGCCGCTGGGACAGCACCCGGCCGCACGCCTTGCGTGCGACCGGACCACCCTCATCGGCGGCCGGGCTCAGCGGCGCTCCGCCATGAGGCGGGACCCCGTCAGCCGCTCGCCGAACACATCGTCCGGGTTGGACAGCACACATGTCTCCAGCGACAGGCACCCGCACCCGATGCAGTCGGTCAGATGGTCGCGCAGGCGGTTCAGCTGCTGGATCCGCTCGTCCAGTTCCGAGCGCCACTTCTCCGACAGCCGCGCCCAGTCCTCCCTGGTCGGCGTCCGCTCCTCGGGCAGTTCGGCCAGGGCGTCCCGGATCGTGGCCAGCGGGATGCCGACCCGCTGGGCCGCGCGGACGAAGGCGACCCGGCGCAGGGTGTCGCGGCTGTACCGCCGCTGGTTGCCGGAGGTGCGCCGACTGGAGATCAGCCCTTTGGACTCGTAGAAGTGCAGGGCGGACACCGCGGCTCCGCTGCGCGCGGCCAGCTGGCCGACGGTCAGCTCGTGGATCTTCTCGGGAATCTGGGGCACCCCGCAGAGCCTACAGAGATCACCCGGCCGGTCCCGCCCGTCATCCGTTGACATCGACCGCCCACCCGACCATGCTAAGCAGTTGCTTAGAGACGCGAGCGAGAGGCCGGGAACATGGCAGAACCGAGGACCTTCACCTCCCCCGACGAGCTGAGGGCGGCCGTGGGCGAGCAGCTGGGCCCCACCGAGTGGCTGGAGATCGACCAGAAGCGGATCGACCTGTTCGCCGAGGCGACCGGGGACCACCAGTGGATCCACGTGGACCCGGAGAAGGCGGCCGCCGGTCCGTTCAAGACCACCATCGCCCACGGCTACCTCACCCTGTCCCTGCTCCCGCTCTTCGGGCCCCAGCTCATCCGGGTCGAGGGCGTGAAGATGGGCGTCAACTACGGGACGAACAAGGTCCGTTTCCCCTCACCCGTCCCCGTCGGCTCCCGGCTGCGGGCCACCGCGAAGATCAGTGGCGTCGAGGACGTCACCGGTGGTGTGCAGGTGGCGGTCGTGTTCACCGTGGAGCGCGAGGGCGGCGACAAGCCGGCGTGCGTCGCGGAGTCGGTGGCCCGTTACTATCTGTAGCGGCAGCGGGCCGGGGCCGGCCTATTCGGCCCCGACCATGCGCAGCACGAGGTCGGCGTAGAGCGCGCCGACCTGCTCGGGGGTGCGCGGGCCGTTCACGGTGAACCAGCGGGCGACGTCGATGCACAGCGACAGCACGGCGAGCGTGGTCCCCTGCACGTCCGGCACGTCGAACTCGCCGGAGGCCACGCCGTCCTCGATGATCCCGCGCACCTCGGCATCCACCTGGCGGCGCAGCGCGACGATCTCCGCGCGGGCCTCGGGCCCGAGGGCGTCGAGTTCGTACTGCACGACCCGCGCGGTGGTGCGCCGGCCGGCGTGCCAGCGGACGAAGGAGCCGACCGCGTCGGCCAGCCGCTCCGCGGCGCTGCCCTCGCGGCGCGCCGCGGTGCGCAGGATGTCGAGGGCCTTGTCGTGCCCGATCCGGCTGATCCGGTGGAGCAGCTCTTCCTTGGTCTTGTAGTGGATGTAGAGCGCGGCCGGGCTCATGCCGGCGCGGCCTGCGATGTCCCGCGTCGTCGTCGCGTGGTAGCCACGCTCGGCGAATGCCTCCACGGCGGCGACGAGCAGTCGCCGGGCCGCGTCAGGGGTGACCTCTTCCCACGGCTCCACTTCGCCGCCGGTCGTCTCCGCCGCCGCACTCATCGCTCGTTCGCCCCTCTCGGTCAGGAGCACCACCATACCGCCGACGATGAGCGGGCGCTTAGCGGCGCCGTCCGTAGCCGCCGTCCGTAGCCGCCGTCCGGAGCCGCCGTTCGGAGCCGCCGTTCGGAGCCGCCGTTCAGAGCCGCCGTTCAGAGCTTCTCGAAGGGGTCGTGCTCGGCGAGGAGTTTCTCCAGGCGGGCCTGGTCGACGCGGCTGACGATCTGCCCGGCCTCCTGCCGGTCCCGGATCACCTTGGCGAGGGTGAAGGCGGAGGTGACGAGGTAGAGGACGGCGATGGCCAGAAAGCCGCGCACCCAGGCGTTCGCGTCCAGCCGGAAGATGCCGATGGCGGTGGCCGCCATGGCGACCGCGAAGGAGGCCACGGCCTGGCCGTAGAAGGCGGCCGTGCTCTGCTGCTTGACCGGTGTGTCACTCATGTCCCACAGGATCGGCGGACGTGGCCCGCGCCACATCCGCCGGAATACTCAGGAAGGTACTCAGAACGCCGAAACCCCGGTCAGGGAACGGCCGATGAGCAGCTTCTGGATCTGGCTGGTGCCCTCGTACAGGGTCATCACGCGGGCGTCGCGCAGGAGTTTGCCGGCCGGGTACTCGTCGATGTAGCCGTAGCCGCCGAAGACCTGGAGGGCGTTGTTCGCGGCGCGGACCGCGGCCTCGGATGCGAACAGCTTGGCCTTGGAGGACTCGACGGCGAACGGCTCGCCGCGGTCGATCAGGTCGGCGACCCGCCAGGTCAGCAGCCGGGCCGCGTCCACGTCGACGGCGATGTCGCTGATCAGTTCCTGCACCAGCTGGTGCCGGGCGATGGGCTTGCCGAACTGCTCGCGCTCGCCCGCGTACCGCACGGCGGCGTCCAGCGAGGCCTGGGCTATGCCGACGCAGCCGGCGGCCACCGACATCCGCCCCTTGGCCAGCGCGGACATGGCGACGGAGAACCCCTTGCCCTCCTCGCCGAGCATCGCCGAGGCGGGCACCCGCACGTCCTCCAGGACCAGTTCGGCGGTGGCCTGGCCGCGCAGGCCGAGCTTGCCGTGGACGGTACGGCGGGTCAGGCCGGGGGTGTCGGTGGGCACGAGGAAGGCGCTGACGCCCTTGTGGCCGGGGGCGTCGGTGGAGCGGGCGAAGAGCAGGACGACATCGGCCCAGGTGCCGTTGGTGATGAACATCTTGCTGCCGTTGACGACGAACTCGTCACCCTCGCGTACGGCGCGGGTGGTGAGGTTGCCCGCGTCGGAGCCGGTGCCGGGCTCGGTGAGCCCGAAGCAGCCGACGAGGTCGCCGGCGGTGAGGCCGGGCAGCCAGCGCCGCTTCTGCTCCTCGCTCCCCCAGGCGGCGATCGTCTTGGCGACGAGCCCGAGGGAGACGGAGACGATCCCCCGGACGGAGGAGTCCCCGCGGCCCAGCTCCTCGGTGACCAGGCAGTACGCGAGATGGTCTCCGCCCGAGCCGCCGTACTCCTCGTCGACGGTCAGCCCGAGGAAACCGACCTCGCCGAGCTTCTTCACGATGCCCCGGTCGACCTCCTCGGCGCGGTCCCAGGCGATCACGTGCGGCGCGATCTCGCGCTCCACGAAGTCCCGGGCGAGCCGGCGCACGGCCGTCTGCTCCTCGCTGAGCCCCAGGTTCACCACGAGATCACCCCACACCAGAACGGATACATCGATGGATCTTGAAAGCCGTACATTTAAATTAGCACTGCTAGTTTCCGGCCGCAGCCCTACTATGTGCGCCATGGCCCGACCGCGCAAGCCCCTCCTCAGCACCGACCGGATCGTCGAAACGGCCCGGGACCTCGTGGACCGGGAGGGCCTCGCGGCCGTCTCCACGCGCCGGCTCGCGGCCGAGCTGGGGGTGAGCGGGCCCTCGCTCTACAACCACTTCCGCACCAAGGACGAGATCCTGGAGGCGGTCGCGGACTCGGTCAGCGGGCTGGTGGACCTGGCGATGTTCGAGGACGGCCGGGACTGGCGGACCGCGCTGCACGACTGGGCCGTCTCCTACCGGGCCGCCCTGCGCGACCACCCGAACATCGTCCCGGTCCTCGCCCGCGGCCCGGGCCGCCGCCCGGCCGCGCTGCGGCTGGCCGACGCGGTCTACGGCGCGATGGTCGACGCCGGCTGGCCGCCCGCCCAGGCCACCTCCATCGGCGCGCTGATGCGGTACTTCATCATGGGCTCGGCGCTCGGCTCGTTCGCCGGCGGCTTCGTGGACGACGCGAGCGCGTACGACCCCGCCGACTACCCCCACCTCGGCCAGGCCCACCTGCTCGCCGAGCAGCAGGAGAAGATCGACGAGCGGGCCTTCGAGGCGGGGCTCAGCGCGCTGCTGGACGGGCTGGCGCAGCAGTACGAGCAGGCACGGGCGTGAGGACGCTTCGGCCGGCACCGAAGCGTCTCTGCTCCATGCTGGGTGCATGAGCACCGAGGACACCCAGGCGGCGGCCCTTGCCGCGCTGGCCGGGCTGATCGCCGACCGGACCCGGGCCGCGTGCCTGCTGGCGCTGCTGGACGGCCGGGCGTGGACGGCGGGTGAGCTGGCCCGGCACGCCGGCGTCGCCGCGTCCACGCTGAGCGAGCACCTGGGCAAACTGGTGGCCGGCGGCCTGCTCGCCGAGGAACGGCAGGGCCGGCACCGGTACGTCCGGCTGGCCGGCGCGCGGGTGGCGCAGCTGGTCGAGGACCTCGCCGCGCAGGTGCCCGCGGCGGCGGTACGGCAGGCTCCGCGCACCCTGCGGGAGTCGAGTGCCGGGGCCGCCATGGCCCGGGGCCGCACCTGCTACGACCATCTCGCCGGGCGGCTGGGCATCGCCGTCACGGACGCGTTGACCCTGCGGGGTCTCCTCCGGCAGGACACGGGCTTCGCGCTCACGGACGCCGGGGTGGAGTGGTTCGGCACGGCGGGCATCGCGCTGGACCTTTCGGGCCGGCGCCCCCTGGCCCGGGCGTGCCTGGACTGGACCGAGCGGCGGCCCCATCTCGCGGGCACGGCGGGGGCGGCGCTGTGCCGGCACGCGCTGGACGCGGGCTGGTGCGTGCGGGTGGGGAGCGGCCGGGCGGTGAAGGTGACGGCGGACGGCGAGCGGGTGCTGTCCGACCTGCTCGGCGTCTCCGGGGACGACCTACGGTGAACCGGGCCACCGGGGAGGGGTTCGGCGGTGGGGTTCCGGATGGCCACCAGGGAATGGTTCGGCGGTGGGATTCCGGGTGCGGCTGCGTGGGACCGGGCGGCCGCCGGAGGCGTTCGGCGGTGGGGTTCCGGGTGCGGCTGCGCGGGACCGGGCGACCACCAGGGAAGGGTTCGGCGGTGCGGTGCCGGGTGCGGCTGCGTGGGACCGGTCGGCTGCCGGAGGGGTTCGGCGGTGGTGCCGGGTGCGGCCGCGTGGGGCCGTCGCGCGGTTCTCCGTGCCCGTTCGGGACTCTTCGCCGCCCGCTACCCGTCCCGCGCCTACCCGGAGCGTTCTTCGCGGCCGGTCTCGGCGCCGGATGTTCCGTCCGATATCCGCCGGCAGGGCAAACGCGTCCGTACCTAGCCTCGGGAGCATGATGAGTACCACCCGGAACCGCCCCCACATACTCGCCGCCGGCGCCGCCGCCGTCACCGTGCTGCTGTGGGCCTCCGCCTTCGTGTCGATCCGGAGTGCGGGAAGCGCCTACTCCCCCGGCGCGCTGGCCCTCGGCCGGCTGGCGGCGGGCGCCCTCGCCCTGTTGATCATCTGGACCGTGCGGCGGGAAGGGCTGCCGCCCCGGTCCGCCTGGCGCGGGATCCTGCTCTCCGGGGTGCTGTGGTTCGGTTTCTACATGGTCGCCCTCAACTGGGGCGAGCAGCAGGTGGACGCGGGAACGGCGGCGCTGGTAGTGAACGTCGGCCCGCTGCTGATCGCCCTGCTGGGGGCCCGGCTGCTCGGGGATCCGATGCCGCCGAGACTGCTGGCCGGGATGGCGGTGTCGTTCGCGGGTGCGGTGACCGTGGGGCTCTCGATGTCCGGCGGAGGCGGGTCCTCCGTGCTCGGGGTACTGCTGTGTCTGCTCGCGGCCGTCGCGTACGCCTTCGGGGTCGTCGCGCAGAAGCCCGCGCTGGGCCGGGCGAGCCCGTTGCAGGTGACGACGTTCGGATGCCTGACCGGTGCCGTGGCCTGTCTGCCGTTCGCCGGGCAGCTGGTGCACGAGGCCGCGCGGGCACCCGCGTCGGCCACCTTGAACATGGTCTACCTGGGCGTCTTTCCGACCGCGCTCGCCTTCACCACCTGGGCCTACGCGCTCTCCCGCACCACCGCCAGCCGGATGGGCGCGACGACGTACGCCGTGCCCGCACTGGTGGTGCTGATGTCGTGGGTCGCGCTCGGCGAGGTGCCGGGGGTGCTCACGCTGGCGGGCGGTGTGCTGTGCCTCGCGGGCGTGGCCGTGTCGCGGTCCCGGGCCCGGGCCGGCCGGACGGCCCGGGCCGCGGCCGGGGAGCCGCGACCCGAGAAGGTGCCCTGAGCGTCAGAAGACCACCAGCGCGCGGCCGCCCTTGCCCGCGAGCATGTTCTCGAAGGCGGCCGGGATGCCCTCCAGACCGATCCGCTCCGTGACCAGCACGGACAGGTCCAGGCGTCCTTCGCGTACGTGCGCGGCGAGGACCGGCAGGTCGCGGGCCGGATCGCTGTTGCCGTAGACGCAGCCGGACAGCGTGCGTCCCCAGTGGAAGATCTCCAGGGCGTTGAAGGTGACCTGCTCATCCTTGCCGCCGATGCCGACGACCGTGGTACGGCCGCCCCGGCGGGTGGAGTCCCAGGCGGCGCGGATCGACACCGCGCGGCCCACGCACTCCACGGAGACGTCGACGCCCTGCTTCCCGGTGAGGGCGCGGATCTCACGGGCGGTGTCGTCGCGGGCCAGGACGTAGTCGGTGGCGCCGGCCGCCCGGGCCAGCTCCTCCTTCCCCGGCGAGACGTCGACCGCGACGATCCGGGACGCGCCCGCGATACGGGCGGCCTGGAGGGTCGCCAGGCCGACCCCGCCGACGCCGAACACGGCGACCGTCTCGCCGGGCCGGACGTTCGCCGAGTGGTGGACGGCGCCGTAGCCGGTGAGCACCGCACAGCCCAGGAGGGCGGCGTCCACCAGCGGCACCCCCTCGGGCAGGGGCAGCACGCAGGACGCGGAGACCACCGTCTCCTCGGCGAACGCGGCGACGTTCAGACCGGGATGCAGCTCGGTGCCGTCGACGGTGCGGGCATACACGTCGGCGGCGCCGTTCATCGCGTTGGCGCACAGCCACACCTCGCCCAGCCCGCAGGCGTGGCAGTCGCCGCAGGACGGAGCCCAGTTGAGGACGACGGGGGTGCCGGGCGAGACGTGGGTGACGCCCTCGCCCACGGCGACGACCGTGCCGGCGCCCTCGTGGCCGAGGACGGCCGGCACCGGCACCCGCATGGTGCCGTTGGACAGGGACAGGTCGGAGTGGCACACACCGGCGGCGGCGAGTCGGACCCGGACCTGGCCGGGACCCGGGTCCGGAAGGTCGATGCCGGTGATCTCCAGGGGCGCGCCGATGGCGGGCAGGACGGCGGCTCGTACGGCCATGGGTCTCGGACTTCCTTAGAACTGGAGGGACTTGGTCTGAAGGTACTCGGCGAGTCCGTGCGCGCCGAGTTCCCGGCCGACGCCGGACTGCTTGTAACCGCCGAAGGGCGCAAGGGGGTTGAACCGGCCGCCGTTGATGTCGACCTGGCCGGTGTCCATGCGGCGGGCGAAGGCCACCGCCTCGGCCTCGTCGGCGGCCCAGACGGCGCCCGCGAGGCCGTACACCGTGCCGTTGGCGATGCGCAGGGCGTCGTCCTCGTCGTCGTACCTCAGGATCGACAGCACCGGGCCGAAGATCTCCTCCTGGGCGATCGTCATCTCCGGGGTGACGTCGGCGAAGACGGTCGGGCTGACGTAGTAGCCCTGTTCGCGCGGGGACTCGGGGCCGCCGGCGACCAGCCGGGCGCCCTCGGCGATGCCCTTCTCGATGTAACCGCGCACGCGGGCCTGCTGCTTGGCGCTGACCACCGGGCCGATGCGGTCGCCGTACTTGGCGGCGGCGGCCCGGGCCAGCTCGACGGCCTCGTCGTAGCGGTCGCGGTGGACCAGCATGCGGGTCCAGGCGCTGCACGTCTGGCCGGAGTTGGACATCACGTTGGCGACGCCGACGTTGACCGCCTTGGCGAGGTCGGCGCTCGGCAGGACGACGTTGGCGGACTTGCCGCCCAGTTCCAGGGCCACCTTCTTCACGGCCGCGCCGGCCACCGCGCCGATCTGCCGGCCGACCGCCGTGGAGCCCGTGAAGGAGACTAGGTCCACGTCCGGGTGCTCGGCGAGGGCCTGTCCGGCGACCGGACCGAGGCCGGTGACCAGGTTGAACACGCCCGCGGGTACGCCCGCCTCGTGCACCGCCTCGGCGAACAGCTGGGCGGTCAGCGGGGTGTCCTCGGCGGGCTTGAGGACGATCGTGCAGCCGGCGGCGAGCGCCGGGGCGACCTTGGCGACGATCTGGTGGAGGGGGTAGTTCCAGGGGGTGATGGCGCCGACCACGCCGATCGGCTCGTGCAGGACGGTGGAGTTGCCGACCTTCTCCTCGAAGGGGTGGGCCGCGGCCAGCTCGGCGTAGGAGCCCGCGACCGCGATCGGCACGGCCGCGTGCACGGCCTGGGCGAACTGCGGGGGCGAGCCCAGCTCGGCGGTGACCGTCTCGGCGACCTCGTCCTTGCGGGCCACGAGGGCGTCCCGGAGGGCGGCGAGGCGGGCGGCGCGCTCGGCCGGGGGCGTGGCGGCCCAGGCGGGCAGCGCGGCGCGCGCGGCCCGTACGGCGGTGTCGACGTCCGGCGCCCCGCCCGCCGGGACCCGGCCGATGACCTGCTCGTCGGCGGGGTTGACGACCTCGATCACGTCCCTGCTCCCGGCGGGGCGCCAGGCTCCGTCGATGTACAGACCGTCGTGTGCCTTCATGCTGTTTCCTCCCGGCGGATCCGCGTCCTCCGGCACACAAACTAGCGGTGATAGTTTTGCTGCGCCAGGCATTCCCGGGTCGCGGACGTGCCGGGACATCATGCCGAATGGACCGGCCGATGCGCGCACGGAGTTCGCACCGGCCGGTCCACCGGGTCATTTCGTGGCGGTCAGATGGGCGAATACCACCACGTTGCTGGTGTAACCGGTCCGCCGGCTGAAGAGGCCGCCGCAGGTGATGACCCTCAGCTCCGGGCGTCCGGTCGAGCCGTAGACCTCCTCGTCGGGGAAGCCGACCTTGTCGAAGACCTTCACCCGGTCCACGGAGTAGACGGCGGTACGTCCGTCGACGCGCCTGACCTCGACCGTCTTGCCGGGCTTGGCCTGGGCGAGCCCGGCGAACACGGCGGGCCCGGTCCTGGTGTCGCGGTGGCCGACGGCGATCGCGGTACCGGCCTCGCCCGGTGTGGGGCCGCCCTCGTACCAGCCGACCAGCTTGGGCCGGTCCACGGGCGGCGTCTCCAGCTGCCGGCTCGCGTCGAGCCGGAGGGGGGTGACCGGGGCGTCGATCCCGAGGGAGGGCACCCGGAAGGACACCGGCCGGGACCGGGGCAGCGGGCGGGGCGGCGGTGCCGGAGGGGCGGTGGACGCGGGACCGGCGGCGCCGGCCCCTTCCCCGGAGTGCGAGCCGGCGGACGCGACGGCATGCCGGCCGGCCGCCCCGCCGGGCCCGGCCGGCCCGCACCGGGACCACATGGTCACCAGGACGACGACGAGCACGGCCGTCCTGGCGAGGCGGTAGGCGCGGGTCCGGTACCAGGCCCTGCGTCGATACCTACGCTGCACCATGGGGCCGCCGGCGGATCAGCCGGAAGTACACGGCACCGCAGACGGCGACCAGACCCACGGCCGCCGCCGCGGCCACCGGCGAGTACGCGGCCGCCGTGTCGATGAGACCGCCGCCGCCCGCGTGCACGCCGCCCTTGGGAGGCTGCTGGTCGTTCTGGCCCCAGCTTCCGTTCTCCTGCTGGTGGTCCTGCTGATGGTCCTGCTGGTGGTCCTCGATCTGCCCGCCCGGACCCTGTGCGCCGTCGTGCTGGGCTTCGCGGCAGTTGACGCGGAAGACCTTCTCCTTCACGGCGGCCGGTGTCCCCACGGTCCAGCTGATCTTGTACTGTCCGTCCGCCAGACCCAGCGGATCGGTGTGCCCCGCACCGCCGGCGAGCTGGATGATGCCCGTCACGGTGGCCTGGGTGGGCAGCGGGGGCTGCGGCGTGATGGTGTAGGCGACGGTGGCCAGGTCGTCGAAGTTGACGGCCTCGAGGAAGAACTTGCAGACCACCGGGTCGTCCTTGGCCGAGCCGGTGAACGACGGCGGGTTGGTCGAACGCGAGTTGTGGATCCTGATGTCGCCGTTCTCCCCCTGGGCCACCGCGCTCGGCGCCGCCACCCATGACGCACCCGCGGCGGCGAGGGCGGTGAGGACGACGGTGGCGCCCGCGCGGGAGCCGGCTGCACGTGGGGGTGTCAGGGTGGGCATGCGCAATCCTCCGGAGTTCAGACGATTTTCATACAAATCGCTCTTTCGCCTGGACTCTGCTTCATGGGCCGCGCAGCCCCCGGCATCGACGCCCGGCGCGCCGTCAGATATCGCTCGTGCGGCGCAATCCCGGGCGCCGGGACCGCTCCCGCGTCACCCGCTCGGACGCCTCCCCGGGCCGCCCCGGGGACCGCAGCGCGACGCCCGACGACACCAGCAGCAGGGCTCCGAGCATCACGAACGGCGCCGCCACCCCCGCCAGACCGGCGACCAGACCCGCGGCGGCCGGAGCGGCGACCTGCCCGAGCCGGTTGCCGGTCAGCCGCAGGGCGAGCGCGGTGGAGCGGGCCGCGGCGGGCGCGGCCTGCACCACCGTCGTCATCGTCAACGGCTGCCCCACACCCAGGCAGAAGCCGAGCACCGTGAGCATCGCGCCGAGCGCCCACACCGGCACCGGCAGCGCGAGTCCCGCGCACAGCAGGGCCCCGGCCAGGCAGGCCACGGCGAGCAGCGCGGGCCGGCCGAGCAGCCGCAGCAGCGGGGTGAGGACGAGCCGGCAGGCGATGGTGGCGCCGGCCCGGAGACTGAGCAGGACACCGATCACCGAGGGGGCGATGCCCCGGTGCTCGCCGACCACCGGCAGATAGGCGGTGAGGATGTCGGTCGCGGACAGCACCGACAGGCTGATCAGCATGCCCGCGGGCACGCCCCGGGCGCGCAGGATGCCCGCGACCGGCACGCGTCCGCCGTCCGCCGTCCGGGGGCCGGCGGCCGCCGGGTCCTCGATGCGCCACAGCGAGGTGAACGCGAACGCCGCGCCCGCGCCCGCCGTGATCAGGGCGAGCGCGCTGCTGTGCGCCATGTCGGGGCCGCCGATGAGGGCGCCCGCGGCCACCGGGCCGACGAGCTGGCCGAGGGACGCGCCGATGGTGAAGTGCCCGAAGTTGCGGTCCTGTTCGTGCGGCGCGGACTGGCGGGCCACCAGCGACTGGGCACCGATCACGAAGCACAGGTGACCGAGTCCCATCATCCCGCTCCACAGGGCCATCGCCCACAGGGAGCCGGCGAGGCCGCTGAGCGCGCAGCCGCCGGCGATGAGGACGACGCCCGCCGGCAGCAGCGGCGCACAGCGGCCGTGGTCGGTGCGGCGGCCGAGCGGTACGGCGGCGAACAGCGGCAGCAGGGCGTACACACCGGCGATGACACCGACCGCCCGTTCGTCGGCGCCCAGCGCGAGGGCCCGGTAGGAGACGGCGGGCCGGGCCATCGACACCGCCCCCTGCGCGCAGCCGAAGGCGATGACGAGACGGAGCAGCCAGCCGCGGTTCCCACCGGGCGCCATGGGTGAAGTCCTTTCCGACGTGCTCAGACGATGCCGAACAGGATTCCCGCGCCGAGCACCAACAGTGAGGTGAGCGCGGCCCACTTGACCACGAACCGGGTGTGGTCGCCGAACTCGACCTTGGCCATGCCGACCAGGACGTAGACGGCCGGGACGAGCGGGCTGGACATGTGCAGCGGCTGGCCGACGATCGAGGCGCGGGCGATCTCGAGGGAGGAGACGCCGTGCGCCTGGCCCGCCTCGGCGAGCACCGGCAGGATGCCGAAGTAGAAGCCGTCGTTGGACATGAAGTACGTGAGCGGGATGCTCAGCACGCCGGTGACGAAGGCCATGTGCGGGCCCATGCCGGCGGGGATGTTGTCCACCAGCCACTCCGCCATGTGGTCGACCATACCGGTGCCCTGGAGGACGCCGGTGAAGACGGCGGCGGCGAACACCATGCCGGAGACGTTGAGGACGTTCTCCGCGTGGGCGGCGATGCGGGCCTTCTGGTCCGGCATGTGCGGGAAGTTGACGGTCAGGGCGAGCGCGGCACCGAGCAGGAACAGCACCGGGATCGGCAGCCACTCCATGATCATGGCGGTGAGCAGGGCCACCGTGAGCAGCGCGTTGAACCAGTACAGCCCGGGGCGCAGCGTGGGACGGTTGGGGTCCAGGCCCTGGAAGTCCTCGTCCTCGGGTTCGTCGGGCAGGTCCGCGCCCGGGCCGCGACCGCCGGCCCTCTTCGTCCCCTTGCCGGCCCCGGCGCCGGCGCCGACCAGCACCGTCTCGGTCTCGGTCTCGGTCTCGGTCACCAGCGCCTCGTCCAGCGTGAGCACGCCGAGCCGCCCCCGTTCGCGGCGGCCGAGGACGTAGGCGAGGGCGAGGACGAACACCAGGCCCACGGCGAGGGCCGGGATCATCGGGACGAAGACATCGCTCGCGTCCACCTTCAGCGCGGTGGCGGCCCGGGCGGTGGGGCCGCCCCAGGGCAGCGTGTTCATCACGCCGTTGGCCATGGCGGCGACGCCGGTCATCACGACCAGGGACATCTTCAGCCGCTTGTACAGCGGGTACATCGCCGAGACGGTGATCATGAAGGTGGTGGAGCCGTCGCCGTCGAGGGAGACGATCGCCGCGAGCAGCGCCGTACCGACCACGATCCGCAGCGGGTCGGCCTTGCAGAATTTCAGGATGCCCCGCACGACCGGGTCGAAGAGGCCGACGTCGATCATCACACCGAAGTAGACGATCGCGAACATGAGCATCGCCGCGGTGGGGGCGAGGCCGGTGACGCCGTCGATGACGTAGTCGCCGAGCTTGGCGCCCTTGCCCACGAACACGCAGAACAGCGCGGGGATGAGCACGAGCGCCGCGATCGGCGACATCTTCTTCAGCATGATCAGGACCAGGAAGGTCGCGATCATGGCGAAGCCGAGGATGGTCAGCATGAGTGGATACCTAACGTTCGCCCTTGAACATCCCACCTGGGGGTCGGCGGTGCGATGACGTTAGGTCCGTTCAAACGGCGTTAACAAGTGGTTGACGCGCGAGCAATAAGCGCAAAAGTCCAGGTCACGGCTGT
The DNA here is from genome assembly GCF_016741855.1 of Streptomyces musisoli. Classification (GTDB taxonomy): domain Bacteria; phylum Actinomycetota; class Actinomycetes; order Streptomycetales; family Streptomycetaceae; genus Streptomyces; species Streptomyces musisoli. Next base: position 225,057 of record NZ_JAERRH010000009.1, read on the forward strand.
GCGACGAGGGCGGCCAGCTCGACGGGGACGCCGTTGAGCACCGCGTTGCCCGAGAGCGGGTCGAGCAGACTGCCGTCGAGCAGCTGGTTGACGTTGACGCCGGGGTCGGTCGTGGCATGGCTCAGCCGGGTGCCGGGCCGGTCGTGTCCCCAGCCGTGCGGCAGGCTCACCACCCCGGGCCGGATGGCGTCGGTGACCTCGGCCGGGGCCACCACCTCTCCCCCGGCGCCCTTGACGCGCACGTCGGCGCCGTCCCGGATGCCGAGCCGGGCTGCGTCCTCGGGGTGGATGTGCACGGTGCAGCGGTTGCTGCCGCCGGTGAGGGCGGGCACGTTGTGCATCCAGCTGTTGTTGGAGCGCAGATGGCGGCGGCCGACGAGGACGAGGCCCGTGGGGCGTTCGCGCAGGGCGGCCCGGAGCCGGGGCAGGTCCCCGGCGATCGGCTCGGGCAGCAGCTCGACCTTGCCGCTGCGGGTCTTCAGCGGCTGCGGCAGGCGGGGCCGCAGCGGGCCGAGGTCGATGCCGTGGGGGTGGTCGAGCAGCCTGGCCAGGGTCAGCCCGTCGGGCCGGGCGCCGAAGCCGTCGCCGTACGGGCCGAGGCGCAGCATCAGGTCGAGCCGCCGCTCGGGGCCGGTGTCGCCGGTCAGCAGGGCGGCGAGATCGCGCGGGTCGCGGCCGTACACCGGCGAGTGCTCGTCCCGCACGGCCTTGCCGAGGGTCTGGTCGACGACCATCGTGTCGACGACCGCCGGGTCGGCTCCGTGCATGCCGGTGGCGGCCAGGGTCAGCCGGGCGAGGATCTCGCTCTCGGCCATGCGGCCGGGCTCCAGCGGGACCGCGGGCCGGGAGTAGCGGACCTGGTTGCGGACGGCGAGGGTGTTGAAGGCGAAGTCGTGGTGCGGGCTCTGGGCGGGCGGGGGCGGCGGCAGCACGACGTGGGCGTGGCGCGAGGTCTCGTTCAGGTACGGGTCGACGCTGACCATGAAGTCCAGCGAGTTCAGGGCCTTGTCGAGCCGGTCGCCGTCGGGCGCGGAGAGCACGGGGTTGGCGGCGACGGCGATCAGCGCGCGGACCGGCGTTCCCTCGTCGGTCGCGGTGTCGATCTCCTCGGCGAGCGCGGAGAGCGGCAACTCCCCCTTCGCCTCGGGGTGTCCGCCGACGCGGGAGCGCCAGCGGCCGAGCGCGAAGCCGCGGCCGGGGCCTGCGGGCCGGGGCGTCCGGTCGGTGGCGGCCTGCGGGAAGAGGGCGCCGCCGGGGCGGTCCAGGTTGCCGGTGAGGATGTTGAGGACGTCGACCAGCCAGCTGGCCAGGGTGCCGTGCGGGACGGTGCAGCTGCCGATGCGGGCGTAGACGGCGGCGGTGGGCGCGGTGGCGAGGTCCCGGGCGAGCGTGCGGATGACCCCGGCGTCCAGGTCGCAGGCGGGGGCCACGGCTTCGGGGGTGAACTCGTCGAGGGCCGCGCGGAGTTCGTCGAGCCCCTGGATGTGCCGGGCCAGGTCCCCGGGGTCGGCCAGGTCTTCCGCGAAGAGGGTGTGGGCCATCGCGGCGAGCAGCAGGGCGTCGGTGCCGGGGCGGATCGCCAGGTGCCGGTCGGCGAGCCGGGCGGTGCGGGTGCGGCGCGGGTCCACGACGGTGAGCCGGCCGCCGCGGGCCTTGAGGGCCTTGAGCTTGCCGGGGAAGTCGGGGGCGGTGCACAGACTGCCGTTGGACTCCAGGGGGTTGGCTCCGATGAGGAGCAGGTGGTCGGTGTGGTCCAGGTCCGGCACGGGGATGGCGTTCGCGTCGCCGAACAGCAGTCCGCTGGAGACGTGCTTGGGCATCTGGTCGACCGTGGAGGCGGTGAACAGGCTGCGGGTGCGCAGGGCGCCGAGCAGGACGGGCGGGTAGAGGGCGCCGGCCACGGTGTGCACGTTGGGGTTGCCGAGGACCACACCGACGGCGTCCGGGCCGTACCGCTCCACGACCGGGCGCAGTCCCGCCGCGACCGCGTCGAAGGCCTCCTCCCAGGTGGCCTCGCGCAGCTCGCCGTCGGTGCGGACGAGCGGGGCGCGCAGCCGGTCGGGGTCGCCGTCGACGGCACCGAAGGAGGCCCCCTTGGGGCAGATGAACCCCTTGCTGAAGACGTCCTCCCGGTCGCCGCGGGCGCCGGTGACGCGGGTGCCCTCGACGGTGAGGGTCAGCCCGCAGGTGGCCTCGCACAGGGGGCAGATTCGCAGGGCGGTGCGGGACACGGGTCCTCCCGGAGGTCGGCGGCGGGCTCGCCCGAGCACGGACGGAACGGAGGCGAGCATACCGACCGGTACGGATGCTGGGGAGCCCCTGACGCGGGACCGTTCAGTCCAGCACGCGGCCCAGGTAGGCCCGCAGCAGTTCCCGGGTCTCGGTGATGATCGCCTCGTCGCCCTGCGGATCGACCCGGAAGGCCAGCTGGACGAGGGTGTCGGCGCTCTCCACGGCGACCAGGATGACCCGCCGCAGGTCCGCGTCGGGGGTGCGGACGAGGTAGTCGGTGAGCAGTTCGGTGAGCCGGTCGGCGACCCGGGTGTTGGGCTCGCCGTGGCGGGAGCCGACGGGGATCTGGTTGCCGAAGTCCACCAGGGAGAAGCCGGGTGCGGTGCGCTTCATGGCGAGGTACTCGTCCAGGACGGCGTCCATCGCGGCCCGCCAGTCCCCCTTGCGGGCCCCCTTCAGCCGCTCGGTGACACGCTCGACGTACCGCTCCAGGTTGCGCTGGGCGAGGGCGTCGGCCATCTCCCGCTTGTTGCCGAAGAAACGGTAGACCGAGCCGATGGGGACACCGGCGCGCTGGGCGACCGCGCGCGTGCTCAGGGCGTCGTAGCCGACCTCGTCGAGGAGGTCGGCACAGGCGTCGAGGATCCTGGTCAGCCGTTCGGCGCTGCGCCGCTGGACGGGCGCGCGACGAAGCGATGTCGCGTGGGGCACGGGCTTCATGATGCCTTTCCGCCGGGGCCTGGTGAACCTCGCCCCACAGTACGGAGAAGGGTGGCCATTGCACTCATGCGCCGGCGGGCCCCGGCGACCGCCCCGCACGGACGGCCGCGGTCACCGGCCGCGCTCACCCGCCGGCGTCTGAGGACGCGGTCGCGCTCACCCGCCGGCGCCTGAGGACACGGTCACCGTCACGGCCGCACGCGCTCGCCCGCACCGGAAGGCGCCGTCGCGGTCACCGTCGCGCTCACCCGCCGGCACCTGAGGACGCGGTCTTGGCCGGCTGTCGCGTCGCGTCCGCCTCCGCGTCGGACACCGTGATGTCGACGGTGGTCTCGACCGGCTTGCCGCGGACGGCCCACACCGTGCCGTCGTCGGCGTACAGCCGGGCGGTGATCTGGTGGGTGCCCTGCGGGACGCGTCCCGCGGCCAGGTGGTAGGCGGGGCCGTGCAGCCGGGCGACCCGGCGGCCGTCCACGAAGAGGTGGGCCAGCCCGCGGCCGATGGCCGCCGCCGGCCGGGTGCCGGGCGCGGAGCAGCGGAAGTGACGGAAGGACAGCCGGACGTCCCAGCCGTCGGCCGAGTCCGGGATGACCTCGACCGCGACCTCGGGAGCGTTCTCCCCGGGCACCTCGCGCAGGTTCCGGCCGGTCTCGTCGGTGTTGTCCAGGACCTTTCCCACGGGCGAGGGCGAGACCGTGCCCCCGTGCGCCTCGCCGGTCGTACAGGCCACCGCTGCGAACGGCAGCAGGACGCACACCGCGAGTGCGGCGACAGGTCCACGCGTCCACTTGTTCCATGACATGACCGGGAGCGTAGAACAGCGCCCCGCCGCCCCGGATCCCCCTGAAGTCGGGTTCGCGTCCTACCCCGGAGGGAGGACGGCAAGACCCTCTTGCGCGGGCAGGCACTCATTCCTACGGTATGGCATAGGAATCGGGAAGCGAGGAGCGAGCATGAGCGGGGACGCACGGAAGACCGCCGAGGGGCTGTCGTATCTGACCGGGTTCGGCAACGAGCACGCCTCGGAGGCGGTGCCGGGCGCCCTGCCCGAGGGCCGCAACTCGCCGCAGCGCGCGCCGCTCGGCCTGTACGCCGAGCAGCTGAGCGGTTCGGCGTTCACCGAGCCGCGGGCACACAACCGGCGCTCGTGGCTCTACCGCATCCGCCCCTCGGCCGCGCACCCGGCGTTCACCCGCACCGGCAACGGCGCGCTGCGCACGGCCCCGTTCGGCGAGACGGTGCCCGACCCCAACCGCCTGCGCTGGAACCCGCTGCCGGAGCCGCCGGCCGGCACCGACTTCCTCGACGGCCTGTGGACGCTGGGCGGCAACGGCGACGCGACCCAGCGCACCGGCATGGCCGTGCACCTGTACCACGCCAACGCCTCGATGGAGCGGGTCTTCTCCGACGCCGACGGTGAGCTGCTGATCGTGCCCGAGCGCGGCGGGCTGCTGCTGCACACCGAGTTCGGCCGGCTGCACGTGGAACCCGCCCATGTGGCGCTGATCCCGCGCGGGGTGCGTTTCCGCGTGGAGCTGCTGGACACCGCGCCGGACGGCGGGCAGGGCCCGACGGCGCGCGGCTATGTGTGCGAGAACTACGGAGCGCCGTTCCAGCTCCCCGACCTCGGGCCCATCGGCGCCAACGGGCTCGCGAACGCCCGGGACTTCCGGGCGCCGGTCGCCGCGTACGAGGACGTCGAGGGCCCGGTGGAGGTGGTGAACAAGTTCTGCGGCAACCTCTGGACGGCGACCTACGACCACAGCCCCCTGGATGTGGTGGCCTGGCACGGCAACCATGTGCCGTACGTCTATGACCTGCGCCGTTTCAATGTGATCGGCAGCATCTCCTACGACCACCCGGACCCGTCGATCTTCACGGTGCTGACCTCTCCGTCGGACACCCCGGGCCTGGCCGGCGTGGACTTCGTCGTCTTCGCGCCGCGCTGGCTGGTGGGCGAGGACACCTTCCGGCCGCCGTACTTCCACCGGAACGTGATGAGCGAGTACATGGGCCTGATCGAGGGCGCGTACGACGCGAAGGCGGAGGGCTTCGTGCCCGGCGGCGGGTCGCTGCACAACATGATGTCGGCGCACGGCCCGGACCGGGAGACCTTCGACCGGGCGAGCGCGGCCGAGCTGAAGCCGCAGAAGATCGACGACGGCCTGGCCTTCATGTTCGAGACCCGCTGGCCGGTCACCCTCACCCCGCACGCGGCCGGGGCCGAGCACCTCCAGAAGCGCTACGACGATGTGTGGCGGGGGATGGAACGCCACTTCCGGGGGTGACGGACACCGTTGCGCCGAGTGTTCCTCGCCAGGTACGGATAGCCGCGTGACCTCCTTCGCTCCGGATTCGATCGTCCTGAACCGCAAGCTGCCGCTGTGGTACCAGGTGTCGCAGTCGCTGCGCGCCTCGATACTGGGCCGCTCTCCCGAGGACCCGCTGCGGCTGCCCACCGAGGAGCGGCTGGCCGAGCACTACGGCGTCAGCGTGCTGACCATGCGGCAGGCGCTGAAGGAACTGGAGGACGAGGGGCTGATCAGCCGGCACCGGCGGCGCGGCACGTTCATCGAGCCCGACGCCCGGCGCGGGGCGCCGGTACGGCTGCTGGGCTCGGTGGACGCCATCGTGGCCCAGCAGTCCGGGATGACGACCGAGCTGCTGGACCACGGCCGGGTGCCGGTGCCGGCCGCACTCGCCGAGTACTTCCCGGACCTCACCGAGGTGGCGGCGTACCACCGTCTGCGCAGTGACGAGAAGACCGGCGAGCCGACCAACCACGCCGTCAACCACATCCGCCCCGACCTGGCCGAGCGCATCGATCCCGAGGACCTGGTCCGCTGGCCGATGACCAAGGTGCTGCGGGACGTGGTGAAGGCGGACATCAGCCGGATCACGGACACCGTGGGGGCCCGGCTCGCCGACCCGGAGACGGCCCGGCTGCTGGAAGTCCCGCTGCTCAGCCCGATCCTGCACTACACCGGCGTGACGTACGACTCCGAGGGCCGGGTGCTGGACGTGGCGGTCATCCACTACCGGGGCGACCGCTTCTCGTTCACCGTGACGCTGGACGCCACCTGATCCGGGAGGCGGATCAGGCCGTACGATGCCCAGCGTGACGCACGACGACGCTCCGCTGCTGGCGGACCTCATGCCGTGGTCCGTCGCCCCCCTGCGGCTGGGCCGCGCCTGGCCCGCGGCACCGGACCCGGCCTCGCCGAAGGCCCGCTGGGACACCCTGCTGAAGGCCGAGGGCCCGGACCGGGAGGCCCTGTTCGAGCCGACCCGCGCCCGCACGCTCCACTCGGCCGTGGGCCAGCTGCCCGGCCAGTCCACCGGCACGCAGCGGCTCGTGCGCGCCGCGGGTCCCTGCGCGGAGCCGGTCCGGGTCCTGGCCGCCCCGTTCGACGAGCAGTGGCTGCTCCCGGACCACCGGCTGATCGACACGGCCCGCCCGGAGCTGTGGCGGGTGGCGGACGCCAGTCAGGTCTTCACGGTCGAGACGGGCGACGCGGGCACCCCGCTGCTGGCGACCGCGCTCCTGCCCACCCTGCGCACCGGTCGCGTCCGCCCCCTCTACCGCCGCCCCGGCGGCACGGAACCGAACCTGGCGCCCGGCCTGCTGGACCATCTGTCGGCCCGCCTGGGCGCCCGCCCCACGGCACCCGACACGCTGGCCTGGATCCTGGCGGCGGCCCGCCCCGACCTCACCGTCCCGCTCACCGACGACCCCGGCCTTTGGGCGTCCGGCGTGGAGCTGGGCCGCCGTGCGCTGTGGCTGATGCGCCGCGACGGGGAACGCCCCAGACTGCCGGGCGGTCGCCGCCCGTACGTCCGCGCCCCCCTGCCGAGCCGTCCGCCCGGTGCCCACTACGACCGGGAAGAGGAGACCCTGCATCTGGGAGAGGGCCGCATCTCCCCCGTGCCGCCCGAGGCCTGGGACTACGAGGTGGCCGGAGTCCGGGTGCTGGAGGCCTGGTTCGCGGCCCGCACCGCGCCGGGCGAACCGGGCACGCTCGCCGCGATCCGCCCGGCGGCCTGGCCGCAGGCCTGGACCTCGGAGCTGCTGGAGCTGATCACGGTCCTCGCCCTGCTGGCCGAACTGCGCCCGGCGCGGGCCGCCCTGACGGTGACGTCACCGGTCACGGCGGGCGAGCTGCGGCAGGCGGGCGTCCTGCCGGCACCGGACCCTGCCCGCCGGCCGGCCTCGGTCCTGGACCATCACGAGGAGGGCCCGGAAGGGCAGTTCGCGCTGCTCTAGCCCGCCTTCCGGAGGCGCAGGGCGGCCTCCAGGCGGGCGATGTCCTCGGCGTCCTTGGCCCGGCGGGGCCGGGAGGGGTCCCAGACGGGCATCATGCGCTTGATCTCGATCTGGACGCGCGGATCGACGATCGGCGCCTCCAGCGCGCCGATCCGGCCGGGCTCGGTCCCGAGCATCCCGTCGGGCCAGGGGGTACCGGCCCAGGGCCCGCCCGCAACGGTCACCCGCCCCGCCGCGTCCGTGTCCACCAGGGTGAAGCTGCTGTCCAGGGCGTCCTTAACGAAGTCGAGCTGGAGGTCGGCCGGCGGCCCGGGCACCGGCGTGTGGCCGAGCCGGGCGAGGACGTCCGCGAGGACCCGGGCGTCCCCGGCCCGGGCGAACCAGTCGATGTCCCCGTGGTCCCGGGTGACCTCGCCGAGGAAGAAGTCCATGGCCCAGCCGCCGCGCAGCCAGAGCGGGACACCACGGTCCCGGGCGGCCTCCAGAACCCCTGCGATCAGCCCGAGTTGACGCCCGGCACGTTCCTGGTCCACTGCTGTCCCCCCATTCGGTCGAGCGATTGCGGCGGCAGCCTAACCAGGGGCGGGAGGAACCACGCGACCGGCCCACCACCACGCGCACCCCGAATCCGGACCGGAGTCGCCCCTGGCCCCCCTGAGCCGCACCGCACCCGCACCCGCCGTGCCCGGACTAGCGGGGCGCGAATGCGTCGATGACCCGTTCCACCGCCCGCTCGAACACCGCCTCCAGATCGATCGGCCCGGCGTCCTCCATGAACGCGGCCGCCATGCGCGGGTACCCGCCGGAGGCGATGCGGCCGCCCAGGTAGGCCATGCGGACCGCGTTCTCCTCGTCCTCCGACCACGGCAGGGCACGGACCCGCTCGGCGGTGTCGAGTTCGTTGCGGACATAGGTCGTGACCATGCCGTTCAGCATGGCGATCAGCTCCAGCTTGGTGCCGTACGCCGCCTCCAGCGGGTCCAGGCAGGCCAGGCAGTGCTCCAGATAGCGCAGGGCGTGCGGGCTGAAGCCGTACACGGGGGACATCAGGCGGGGCAGCCAGGGGTGCCGGCGCATCAGCTCACGTGTCTGCCGGGCCACTCGGCGCATGTCTGCCCGCCAGTCGCCGCCGGGCTCCCACAGCTCGTGCTCCGCACCGGCCGCGTCGACCATCAGCTCGTACAGGTCCTCCTTGCGGGGGACGTAGTTGTACAGCGACATGGTGCCGCAGCCCAGTTCGGCCGCGACATGCCGCATCGACACCGCGTCGAGCCCCTGCGCGTCGGCGATCCGGACCGCGGCGGCCGCGATGTCGTCGCGGGTGTACGCGGGCCTCGGGCCCCGGCCGGTGCGCTCGGGGCGCGCCCAGATCACCTCGGGGACCGCCCCTCGGACTGCCATCGCTCATCACCTCGGCCACCATCGTAGTTACGTACACCGTACGTAGTGCGGTATGGTCCCGGCATGACTACTACGTACGCCGTACTTAGTGAGGGTCTGGAGAAGCGCTTCGGCGCTGTGCACGCCCTGCGCGGGCTGGATCTGGCGGTCGCGGAGGGCACGGTCTGCGGGCTGCTGGGCCCGAACGGGGCGGGGAAGACGACGGCGGTGCGGCTGCTGACCACGCTGCTGCGCCCGGACGGGGGTTCGGCGCGGGTCGCCGGGCACGACCTCCTCCGGGAGGCGGCGGACGTGCGGCGCCGGATCGGGGTGACCGGGCAGTACGCCTCGGTCGACGGGGACCTCACCGGGCGCGAGAACCTGCGGCTGTTCGCCCGGCTGCACCGGGTGCGCGGACCGGCCGCCCGCGCCGGCGAACTGCTGGAGCGCTTCGGCCTCGGCGAGGCCGCGGACCGGAGGGCGTCGACGTACTCGGGCGGCATGCGGCGCCGGCTGGACCTCGCCGCGAGCCTGATCCGCCGTCCCGGCGTGCTCTTCCTGGACGAGCCGACCACCGGACTCGACCCGGCCAGCCGCGCCCGCATCTGGCAGGCCGTGCGCGAACTGAAGTCGGAGGGCACGACCGTGCTGCTGACCACCCAGTACCTGGAGGAGGCCGACCAGCTCGCCGACGACATCGCCCTGCTGGACCGGGGCCGCGTCGCCCACACCGGTTCGCCCGCCGAACTCAAGGCCCTCGTCGGCTCGCACGTGGAGGCGGTGGTCGCGGAGGCCGGCGCGCTGCCCCGGGCGGCCGCCGTGCTCGACCGGCTGACCGGCCGGGAGCCCGTGCTCGACCACGAGCGGAACGCCGTCGGCGCGGTCACCACCGACCCGACCCTGACCCTGCCCCGGCTGGTACGGGAGCTGGACGCGTCCGGGGTTCCCCTGCTGGACGCGGGCATCCGGCCGGCCACCCTCGACGACGTCTTCCTGCGGCTCACCGGGGAGACCACCGACAGCAAGGAGCCCGTGGCATGAACGCGTTGGCGCACGACGGACTGGCGATGACGGGACGGCAGTTGCGGCGGGTCCGCAACAACCCGGGCCTGGCGATCCTGACCCAGATGATGCCGGTCAACATGCTGCTGTTCTTCGGCTACGTGTTCGGCAGCGCCCTGGCCGTGCCCGGCCGCGAGTACCGCTCCTTCCTGGTGCCGGGGCTGCTCGTCGCGACGGCGGCCGGCGGGCTGATGACCGGCATGTTCCAGGCCGCGCAGGACACCCACCGCGGGGTGGCGGACAGGTTCCGCACCATGCCGGTGAGCCGGGCCGCCGTACCCCTCGGGCAGGCGGTGGCGGACCTCGTCGTCACGGCCGCCGGTACCGTTCCGCTGCTGCTCGTCGGGCTCGCGGTGGGCTGGCGCATCGAGGGGTCCGCGGCCGGTGCGGCCGGCGCGGTCGGACTGCTGCTGTTCTTCCGGTTCGGCTGCACCTGCGCCGGGATCCTCCTGGGCCTGCTGACCCGCAGCGAGGAAGCCGCCGGGCAGCTCGGCGCCTCTTCCTTCGTGCTGCCGCTGCTGTCCGATGCGTACATCCCGACGGACAACCTGCCGGGCTGGCTGCGCGCGCTCGCCGAGTGGAACCCGATCAGCGCGGTGACGACGGCCCTGCGCGACCTCTTCGGCAACGCGCCCGTCCCGCGGGACGCCGCCTGGCCGGTGGCCCACCCCGTCGCCGGGTCGCTCGGCTGGTGCCTCGTCCTGACCGCGGTGTTCCTGCCGCTCGCGGTGAGCCGCTACGCACGGGCCGAGTGAGCCCGCGCTGCCGGCGCACTACTGACAAAGCCGCCGCTCAGGGGCCATGATCCGGTCATGGAACAGCCGATGGACCACCCGATGGACCAGCCGATGGATCAGCCCGTGCACCGGCAGCCCCTGCCCCTGGAGGGCATCACCGTCGTCGCCGTCGAACAGGCGGTGTCCGCGCCCTTCGCGACCCGGCAGCTCGCCGACCTGGGCGCCCGGGTCATCAAGGTGGAGCGGGTCGACGGCGGCGACTTCGCGCGCGGATACGACACCGCGGCCCGCGGTCTCGCCTCGCACTTCGTGTGGTGCAACCGCGGCAAGGAGTCCCTCGCGCTGGACCTGAAGGACCCGCGCGGACTGGACGTCGTACGGCGGCTGGTCGCGGACGCGGACGTGTTCGTGCAGAACCTCGCGCACGGGGCGGCGGCCCGGCTCGGCCTGGACGCGGCCACGCTGTGCGCCGCGCACCCGCGGCTGATCGCGGTGGACATCTCGGGCTACGGCGGTTCGGGGCCGTATGCGGACAAGCGGGCGTACGACATGCTCGTGCAGTGCGAGGCGGGGCTGGTGTCGGTCACCGGGACGCCGGAGCAGCCGGTGAAGGCGGGCATCCCGGCGGCGGACATCGCGGCGGCCATGTACGCGTTCTCCGGGGTGCTGGCGGCGCTCGTGCGGCGCGGGACGACCGGGCGGGGCGGACCGGTGGAGGTGTCCATGCTGGAGGCGCTCGCCGAGTGGCTGGGGCATCCGCTGCACCACGCGATGCACGGGGGTGAGCCGCCGGCCAGGACCGGGCTCGCGCACGCCGTGATCGCGCCGTACGACGCCTATCCGACCGCGGACGGCGGGCGGGTGCTGCTCTCGGTGCAGAACGACCGGGAGTGGCGACGGCTGGCCGAACAGGTCATAGGCCGCCCGGCGCTGGCGACGGACCCGGCGTACGCGACCAATGCCGCGCGGGTGGCACACCGGGAGCGGACCGACGCCCTGGTCGCGGAGGCGCTGCGGGTGCTGGACACCGAGGAGGCGCTGGCCCGGCTGGAGCGGGCGGGCATCGCCTGCGCCCGGCTGCGGGACGTGCACGAACTGGCGGAGCATCCGCAGCTGGCGGCCCGGGAGCGCTGGCGCCGGGTGGGATCGCCGGCCGGGCCGCTGAAGGCGCTGCTGCCTCCCATCACGCTGCCGGGCGGGGACGAGGCACGGATGGGTGACGTGCCCGCGCTCGGGCAGCACACCGGAGCGCTGCTGCGTGCCGTGGGGATGACGGACGCCGAGATCGCAGCGCTGCGCCGGGACGGTGTGGCGGCCTGAGCGCGGGCATCCCCGCGCGGTGGCCGCGCCGGCGGCCGGCCGGTGAGGCCGGTCCGGCGGCCGGTCAGTGACCGCCGAACAGCGAACGGCGCAGCCGGCGCAGCGGCGCGAAGAGGGAGACGCGGCGGACCCGCGCGCCCCGGTCGCTGCGCTTGTGCGCGGAGTCACGTGCCGTCAGCTCACGCATCAGCGAGGTCGCCTCGACCGTCTCACGCTGCGGTATGGCGGGACCCGCCAGCACCGACAGATGGCGGTCCAGACGCGAACTGGTCGCGCTGCTTCCGCAGGTGATCGCAGGGACCCTGGCCCTGCTGCGCACTGTTATCTGCTCCATGTCACTCCCCACCCGTACGAGTCACCCGGCCCGGGCAGGGTAACCCTATCGCCCCAGGGCGGCACGCGTGTATCTCGGCCACAGGATTCACCTTCCCCATAAGGGGGTTGACCATCCACGTTCGACTACTCTCCGAATCCAACCGATTTCAGGGTGAGTTGGACAATCGGCTGACCGCTGGGTGTTGCTGACCCTCCGTCAGGCTCGACGGTTACGGCGAGTGACGTCGAGGAGGTGTCGAGACCCTTCGCGACCAAGGGCGTGTCGCCCGCCAGGAGGCCGAGGGAGCGCGGTTGCACCCGGGGGCGCATGAGCCAGAGCTGGTGCACGCGCCCGCCGGGCGGGGTGCCGTATCCGCTCAGGGTGACGACGGCCACCCGCTCAGAGGCGGAAGCGATCACTCCGATACTTCGGCCGCGTCCGTCCTCGCTGCTCGCCGCGCGGGCGTCCGGAGCGGCCAGAACGTGGGCGATCTCACGTGCCCGGGCCTGCTCGGCGGTGAGCCGGTCCTCGGTGCGGTGCGCCTGGACCGCGAAGAGGGAGGCGACGACGAGGGCCGCGGCGGCGGTGGCCGTGGCGAACGGCGCGAAGAGGGGGCGACCTCGGGTGCGGGCGCGTCCCGGCGGGGGCTGGGTGCCCCAGACGTGCGGCGGCAGCCGGCGCGCGCGCTCCCGGGCCGGCGCCTGCTCCTGCGCGGCGGCGCGGTTCCCGGACCGTGCCGGCTCCTGCGGGGTGGCGCGTACGGCGGCCAGCACCCGGTCGCGCAGGGCGGCGGGCGCGGGGGCAGCCGCGGAATAGGCCAGCCGGACCGCGTCCTCGGCCAGGTCCCGCACCTCGGCGGCACAGCGGTCGCAGCCCGCCAGGTGCTTCTCGAAGCGGCGCCGCTCGGCCGGTTCCAGCGCGTCGAGCGCGTAGGGCGCGGCGAGGGAGTGCGGATCCTCGCCGCGCAGCAGCTTGCCGAGGATGCTCATGCGGCGCCTCCCAGGCACTGGCGCAGCCGGGTGAGACCGTCGCGCATCCGCGTCTTGACCGTGCCGAGCGGCAGGGAGAGCCGTTCGGCCACCTCACGGTAGGTGTAGCCGTCGTAGTAGGCCAGGGTCACCGACTGGCGCTGGAGGGCCGTGAGCCGGTTCAGACAGCGGCGTACCCACTCGCGTTCCAGACCGGCCTCGACCTCCTCGGCGACCTGGTCGAAAGCGGGTTCCCCGGCCCGCAGGGCCTCGCGCTGCTCGCGTTCCCCGGCCGCGCGGGCGCTGCGCACCCGGTCGACGGCCCGGCGGTGGGCGAGGGTGAGGATCCAGGACAGGGCGCTGCCCCGGCCGGGGTCGAACCGGGCGGCGGAGCGCCACAGTTCGAGCAACACCTCCTGGGCGACCTCCTCGGACTGGGCGGGGTCGCGCACCACCCGGCGCACCAGCCCGTACACCGGCCCGGACACCAGTCCGTACAGTTCCTCGAACGCCCTCTGGTCGCCGCCGGCCACGAGCACCAGCAGCTCGTCCGCGTGTCCGCCGGCCCCCTGCCCGTGGCCGCAGCCGGCTCTTCCCCGCGCACCGCGCATCCGCACCGCACACACCTCCCCGAGGTACTACGTATGAGCGGGCCGAAAACGCGGGTCCCGGACCGAGAAAAAGTTTTTCCCCGTCCGACCAAACCGATCGGCGGGTTCGCTCCGTATACCCGTCCGTCAAAGGCAAGTCGGCACTGAGGACGGACGGCATGACACCTGTTTTCTCCAGGAGCGGCACGGGACGCGCGGGCCTGGTCACGCTCATCTGCGGCGCGCTGGCCGCCGGAGGGCTCACGGCCGCCGGCGTCGCCACGCTGGCACCCGGGGCGGCCTCCGCCTCCTCCCACCGGGAGGCCCCGCTGATCTCGGGCACCCCGCAGTACGACAACACCGACCTGTACGCGTTCGTCAGCCCGGACAAGCCCGACACGACGACGCTGGTGGCGAACTGGATCCCCTTCGAGGAACCGGCCGGCGGACCGAACTTCTACACGTTCGCCGACGACGCCCAGTACGACCTGAACATCGACAACAACGGTGACGCGCGGGGCGATCTGGTGTTCCGCTACACCTTCAAGACCCACACCAAGAACGGCAACACGTTCCTGTACAACACGGGCCCGGTCACCAATCTGGCCGACCCCGACCTCAACATCACGCAGACCTACGACCTCGAACTCATCCGTATGAAGAACGGGCACGAGATGTCGAGGACGAAGCTCGCCGACGACGCGCCGGCCGCGCCGTCGAACGTCGGCAAGGCGTCCATGCCGGACTACGGCAAGCTGCGCTCGCAGGCCATCTACAAGACGGCGGGCGGCACGACGTCCTTCGCCGGGCAGGCGGACGACCCGTTCTTCCTGGACCTGCGGGTCTTCGACCTGCTGTACGGCGGGAACCTCAGCGAGGTCGGCCGGGACACCCTCAAGGGCTACAACGTCAACACCATCGCGCTCCAGGTGCCGAACTCCCTGATCCGCGAGTCCTCGCACCAGCCGATCGTCGGCATCTGGTCGACCACCCAGCGGCGGAACGCGCAGGGCTACTACAGCCAGGTCTCGCGGCTGGGCAACCCACTGGTGAACGAGGTCGTCAACCCGCAGAAGGACAAGGACCGGTTCAACGCCTCGCAGCCCGCGTACGACGCGCAGTTCCTGAAGAACGTCACCAACCCCGAGCTGCCGAAGCTCATCGAGTCCATCTACAAGATCAAGGCGCCCGCGGAGCCGCGCAACGACCTGGTCGACGTCTTCCTCAAGGGCGTCAAGGGTCTCAACCAGCCGCCGAACGTGAAGGCTTCGGAGCAGCTGCGGCTGAACACGTCGGTCAAGCCGAGCATGCACCCCAAGCGGCTGGGTGTGCTGGACGGCGACAACGCGGGCTTCCCGAACGGCCGTCGGCTCACCGACGACGTGATCGACGAGGCGCTTCAGGTCGTCGAGGGTGAACTGGTCGGCTCCAAGAACGACTTGGGTGACGCGGTCGACAAGAACGACAAGAAGTTCGAGAAGTACTTCCCGTACGTCGCCGAGCCCACGGCCGGTTCCCGAGGCCGGCTCGCCAAGGGCACGACGGCGGGCACGGACGTGCGCAGCCAGCTCGGGGACGCCCTCCAGCCGGCCGGGTCGTCCTCCGGCGGTTCCGGCGACACCATGCTGATCGCCGCCTCCGCGGCCTCCGGCGCGGCCGGGATCCTGCTGATCGTGACCGCCTTCGCGTGGTGGCGCCGGCGCATGCAGCGCGCGTACTGACCCCCGCACCCCACCGAGACCGGCGCGGCCCGTGTTCCCCCTCCCCCACGGCGGGCCGCGCCTTCCACACGACCGACGGAGGACGAGGCATGGGCCCGCGCGGGCAGGACGACGAGCAGGATGGGCGGACGGCACCCGCGTCCGGGCACGACGACGAGCAGGACGGTCGGACGGCACCCGCAACTGGGCACGATCGCCCGGCGCCGCTTTCGGCTCCGGGGACGGAAACCGCCGTGGACGGCGGCGAGCCGGGTGCCGGGGAACAGTGCGGCGACGGACGCGACACCGCCCGGGAACGCCCGTCCGCCGACGGGAGCGAGGCCCACGGGAACGAGGGTGACGCCGACGGGAACGAGAGTGCCGCCCGCGCCGGCCGCGGCGATGACGCCGACGGCGCAATCGGACGCGCCGGTGAGGCGGAACGCGTCGCCGCCGTCCGGCGGGTCGGCGCTGCCGGACGGCGCCTGCGCGGGGCGCAACTCGTCGCCTGCGCGGCCCTGCTGGCGGTCGCCATGACCGGCGGTGCCATCGCGCTCGGCGCCGGCCGGGCGCCGGCGTCCCAGCCGGTCGCCGCCGCCGCCGTCGACCCCGGGGTCCTGGGCGGCGGGGACCTGGACGCGAGCATCACCGCGCTCCAGACGCATCTGCGGACCCAGCCGAAGGATGCCGGCGGCTGGGCCACCCTCGGCCTGGCCTATGTCGAGCAGGCGCGCACCAAGGGTGACCCGTCCCGATACCCGCAGGCGGAGCAGGCGTTGCGGCGGTCCGCCTCGCTGGCGCCGGACAGCGACCAGGCCCTGGCCGGCCGCGCCGCCCTGGCCGCCGCCCGGCACGACTTCCAAAACGCCCTGACCTTCGCGGACGCGGCCCTGCGGCGGAACCCGTACAGCGAGCGGGCGCTGTCCTCCCGGGTCGACGCCCTGGTCGAACTCGGCCGGTACGCCGACGCGGCGGCGGCCGCCAGAACCGCCGACGCACGCAGGCCGGGCGTGCCGGTGTTCACCCGGTACGCCTACGTGCACGAACTGACCGGTGACGTGAGCACGGCACGCCGCGTCCTGGAGCAGGCGCTGGGCGCCGCCACCTCCCCGGGCGACACCGCGTACGTGGCCACACAGCTCGGCCAGCTCGCCTGGAACCAGGGCGACTACCGGACCGCACTCACCTGCTACGCCCGTGCCCTGGCCGCCGACGACGGATACCTCCCGGCGCTGGAGGGCCGGGCCCGCGCGCGGGCGGCCGACGGCGACCGGGCCGCGGCGATCAAGGACATGGAGGCGGTGGTGGCCCGTTCTCCGCTGCCCGGACCGCTGGTCGAGCTGGGCGAGCTGTACGAGGCGCGGGGGGCCGCGGGCGACCGGGCGCGGGCCCGGCAGCAGTACGCCCTGGTCGACGCCTGGACCGCCCTGGCCCGCGCCAACGGCGTCAACGCCGACCTGGACACCGCACTGGCCGCCGCCGAGCACGGCGACAAGGCGGCCGCCCTGCGCGCGGCCCGCGCCGAGTGGGCCCGCCGGCACACCGTGCACACGGCGGACGCCCTCGCCTGGGCGCTGCACGTCAACGGCCGTGACCGGGAGGCCCTCCCCTATGCCCGCCGGGCCACGGCCACCGGCTACCGCAACGCCGCCTTCCGCTACCACCGCGGCGTGATCGAACTGGCCACGGGGCACCGGGCGGCCGGCCGCGCCTCGCTCGCCTCCGCCCTGAAGCTGAACCCCGGCTTCTCCCCGCTCGGCGCCGCACGGGCCCGCAAGGCACTGGAGGGAGCCGAGTGAAGCCCCGTCTGCTGTGCGTCCTCCTCGCCGTGTGCGCCCTGGCGCTCCTGCCGGCCGGCACCGCGAGCGCGCACCCCCTCGGCAACTTCACCGTCAACCGCTACGACGGCCTGGTCGCCGCTCCCGGACAGCTCCGCGTCGACCATGTCGAGGACCTCGCCGAGATCCCGGCGACACAGGCCAAGCCCGACATCGACCGGCTCGGACTGAGCGCGTGGGCCCGGCAGCGGTGCGCACGGGCCGCCGCCGGCAGCAGGCTCGACGTGGACGGGCGTACGGCCGCCCTGACGGCCGCCCGCAGCGGCGCGCGCCTGCGGCCCGGCCAGGCAGGTCTCCACACCCTGCGCGTGGAGTGCCGGCTGACCGCGCCGCTGCCCCGCGCCGCCACCGTCACCCTCGCCTTCCACAGCGCCGGCGCCACCGGCGGGCCCGGCTGGCGGGAGATCACGGCGCGCGGCGACCGGATGACACTGACCTCGACCAACGTGCCGAAGACGTCGGTCTCCCGGGAGCTGACCGCCTATCCCAAGGACCTGCTGTCCTCCCCCGCCGACACCGGTACGGCCGCCCTGCGGGTGCGGCCCGGCGGCCCGGCGCTCGCCGCGGACGCGGAGCGTCAGGACGCCCCGGGCGCCGGCGTGCTCCCCCGGGGCGCCGACCGCTGGACCCGGGCCCTGGACGACCTCGTGGCCCGGCAGGACCTCACCGTCGGCTTCGCCGCGCTGGCCCTGCTCATCGCGGTCGCCCTGGGCGCGATGCACGCCCTCGCCCCGGGCCACGGCAAGACGCTGATGGCCGCGACGGCGGCGGCGCGCGGCGGCCGGGCCCGGCCGCGGGACGTGTTGCCGCTGGCCGCCTCGGTCACCGTGACCCACACCCTGGGCGTGGTCGCCCTCGGCCTCCTCGTCACGGCCGGCTCCGCCGCCACGCCCGCGGTGATCTCCTGGCTGGGCATCGCCGGCGGCGTCCTGGTACTGGCGGCGGGCGTGACGCTCGTGCGCCGGGCCTGGCACAACCGCGCGCACGCGGCGCCCGCGCCCCGGACCGAGCCGGCACGGCGGGAGTTGGCGGCGGTGGGTGCCGACCACGGCGCCGCCCACCACCCTCACCACCACAGCACCGTCGCACACGCCCATGGGGGCCACACCCATACCCACCCGCACACCCATGGAGACGACGTCCATGGGGACCACCACGTCCAGCACAACCACGGGGACCACGCCCATGGGGACCACCACGTCCACGAAAGCCACTCCCACGGGGACCACACCCACACCCACGGCGGCCACGCCCATTCTCACGGCGGTCACACCCACACCCACGGCGGTCGCACCCACACCCATGCCACCGCGCCGACCCTCCGCGGCACGATCCTGCTCGGGTTCGCCGGCGGACTCGTGCCCAGTCCCTCCGCCGTCGTCGTGCTGGTCGGCGCCGCCGCGCTCGGCAAGGCGTGGTTCGGGCTGCTGCTCGTCGTGGCGTACGGGGCGGGTCTCGCGCTGACCCTCACCGCCGCCGGCTTCGCCGTCGTACGGCTGGGCGCGGGGGCGGCCCGGGTGCTGGAGCGCAGCCCGCGCTGGGCCGCGCATCCGCTGGCCGGCCTGGTCCGCCGGACCCTGCCGCTCGTCTCGGCGCTGGTCGTGCTGGCGCTGGGCACGGGATTGGTACTCAAGGGGGCCGCATCCGCGCTGGGCTGAGCTACTTTTGTGGAGAATTCGCGCGAGATGCCGTGGGGGGCGCCCGTGTCCGAAGAGCCGGGCCGTGAACGTGTGATCGCGGGCCGCTACCGTCTGCTGTCCCCGCTGGGCGAGGGCGGCATGGGGACCGTGTGGCGCGCCCTGGACGAGGTGCTGCACCGCGAGGTGGCCGTCAAGGAGGTCCGGGCGCCGACGGGGCTGCCCGGCGCCGAGATCGAGCGGATGTACGCGCGTCTGGAGCGCGAGGCGTGGGCGGCGGCCCGGGTCGCGAACCGCAACGTGGTCACGGTGTACGACGTGGCGAGGGAGGGCGGGCGGCCGTGGATCGTGATGGAGCTGGCGCGCGGGCCGTCCCTCGCCGATCAGCTGGAGGCGGAGGGGCCCCTGCCACCGCAGCGCGCCGCGCGCGTCGGCGCGGAGGTGCTGTCCGCGCTGCGCGCCGCGCACTCCGTCGGGGTGCTGCACCGGGACGTGAAGCCGGCGAACGTGCTGCTGGCCGATGACGGCCGGGTGGTCCTCACGGACTTCGGGATCGCCACGGTGGAGGGCAGCTCGGCGCTGACCATGACCGGCGAGGTGGTCGGTTCCCCGGAGTTCCTCGCCCCGGAACGGGCGTTGGGCCGGACACCGGGTCCCGAGTCGGATCTGTGGTCGCTGGGGGTGCTGCTCTACGCGACCGTCGAGGGCATCTCCCCGTTCCGGCAGGACACGCCGCTCAGCACGCTGCGGGCCGTGGTGGACGAGGAGTTGCCGCCGCCGCGGTGGGCCGGGCCGCTGGCGCCCGTCATCAGGGGTCTGCTGCGCAAGGACCCCGCCGAGCGGCTGCCGGCGGAGCGGGCCGAGCGGGAGCTGCGGCTGGTCGCGGCGGGCGGGACGGTACGGGAGGACACCGCGCCGCCCGTGACGCCGTACCCGCCGACGGTGGTGGCCCGGCACCCGGAGCCGTCCCGCACCCCGCCGGCGCCCCTGCCCGCCGGGTATCCGGACCCCGGCACCACGGCCGCCGGGCCCGACCGGGAGCCCCGGCGCGACCGCCGCGGTGCCGTCGTGCTGATCGCGGGCGTACTGGCCGTCCTGCTGGCCCTGGCGGGCCTCACGTACGCGCTGCTGAACCATGACGGCGGGAAGGAGCGGGCGGACGGCACCGCGAGCACCGGCCGCACCGACGGCGGCGCGCACTCCCCGGCGCACTCCCCGACACCGGGCGCCGGCACGAGCACCGGCAGTGCGCCGCGGTCGCCCACGCACAGCAGCGCGTCGGCGAGCGGTCAGCCGGTCCAGACGGTGCACGTCACGCTCACCGGGGTGCACACGGAGTACTCCGGCAGCTGTCCGCCGCCGGCCGGTCGGACGCCGGCGTTCACGGCGGAGTTCACGGTGGGGCGGCTGCCCGCGCAGGTCGAGTACCGGTGGGTGCTGGCGCACGGATCGGTGTCGGACCCCGGCTGGAAGACGCTGCCGTTCCCGGCGGACGGCCCGCGCACCCGGCAGCAGCAGGTGACGGTGACGACGTACGCGACCGGCGGGACGGTCGAGAACGAGATCGGCGTGGAGGTCCGTGGCCCGGTGCGGGCCACGTCGGACCCGGTGCCGTTCTCGGTGACCTGTACGACGCCGACGGAGACCCCGACGGACGGGGCCTCCGCCTCTCCCTCGGGCTCGCCCTGAGCGACCGTCCGGGGAACCACCCGGCGGGCCGCCCCGGAAGGCGGCCCGCAGGGCCGACCGGAGGACGGGCCGGGAGGTTCACCCGGTGGAGCGAGCCCGTGCGGGTCATGCGGCGTTCGTGAGCACCGGCAGGTAGCCGCCGGACTGGCCGGAGGCGGTCGGGTGGTACGACTCGCCGATGTTGAGCCAGTTGACGCTGTGCAGCCAGGAGTCGGCGGAGCAGATCTCGTGGCCGGAGAACGTGGTGCGGACGTCGCCGAAGACGAAGTCGTGGGCGCCGGCACGGGTCTTGATGGCGGCGTCCATGTAGTCGGCGGCGCCGTTGATCGCGGACCGCTTGGCCTCCGAGAGTCCGAGGCACGACTGGCCGAGCAGGTAGAAGCGGGGGTAGCCGATGACGACCACCCGGGCGGACGGGGCTTTGGCGCTGATCGCGTTGTAGACGGTGTCCAGCTTGCCGGGGAGCGTGTTGGCGACGTACGCCTTGGCGGTGTTGATCCGGGAGATGCAGGCGCTGTCGGACTGGAGCACACAGGTCGTCATGACGTCGGCGAAGCCGGCGTCGTTGCCGCCGATGCTGATGGACACCAGTGAGGTGGAGGAGTTCAGCGAGCCGAGCTGACCCGAGAGCACGTCGTCCGTCGTCGCGCCCGAGCAGGCGTT
Source organism: Streptomyces musisoli (assembly GCF_016741855.1). Classification (GTDB taxonomy): domain Bacteria; phylum Actinomycetota; class Actinomycetes; order Streptomycetales; family Streptomycetaceae; genus Streptomyces; species Streptomyces musisoli. Next base: position 246,173 of record NZ_JAERRH010000009.1, read on the forward strand.
GAAGGCGAACGAGGAGGGGCTGTGGGCGGCGTTCCACAGGTAGGGGTAGGCCTTCGTGCTCCGCTTGCAGTCGCCGCTGGAGCTGATGTAGCTGCCGGAGCCCACCCCGGAGGAGTAGGAGTCGCCGAGAGCCACGTAGCCGCCGGTCGCGGCCGTCGAGGACGCCTGCGCCGAAGCGGCCCCGGTGAGACCGAGGCCGGTGGCGAGGAGGAGCGAGGTAACGAATCCGGTAAGTCGGGAACGTCTCATGGAACCTCCCTTTAGCAGGATCTCTGCCTCAACTTTCGTAGCAACTACGCGTGTTGACGGGAAGTGTTCATGCCAAAACTTTTGTTCTCTCAACAGGATCGGCCCGAGACGTTCACTGCTCATCTATTGCGCGTGCATGCCTTGTCTGTTGACCCGCCGTCAACTCCATGACGGACACGGCGGGACGGGTCACGCCGCGTGGCGGACCGAGTCGGGATCCCCGCGACCCGCCGGGGATGCGCGGCCGGCCGCACACGGTCCACGGTGGAAGAACCGCTCTTCCAGCGGAGCGTTCGGCGGCGGAAAAGCCGTGCGCGGAGGGCATCCGTGCCGGATCATGGCGGCATGTCCGCGAACCCACACGACGCTCTGCCGATCCGGCTCCACGTCGACGACTCCGACTCGCCGTCCGACGTCGTCGACGCGCTGTTCCTCGGCCGCTTCGCGACGGGCGAGCAGCCCTACTCGCACGCCGCGAACATCGACCGCGTGCGCTCGGGCGCGTCGCTGCTGCCGGAGGGCGCCCGGGTGCTGCGGGTCGCCCGCGACGAAGACCGCAGCGCGACCCTCGCCGAGGGGGACGGCTGGACCCTGCTGATCTCCCGCTGGAACCGGGGCGCGGACGTGACGGTCACCGCGACCACCGCCGAACTGGCCGAGCAGGTCCTCGGCCAGGCCACGGACGGTGCGGCCGACGAGCCGGAACCCCAGCCGGAGAACGTGACGATGGGGTTCTGGTACGTCTCCCCGCGGCGCGGTCCGCACCGCACCACCCGGCAGATCTCCGCGGGCACCTGGGACGAGGTCCGGCCCAACTACACGGCGCCGGTGGCCGACGCCATGGACGAGCTGATGGGCACGACCCCCGACGACATCGCGGGCCGGCTGCTCCTGCTGCACGGTCCGCCGGGCACCGGCAAGACCTCCGCCCTGCGCACGCTGGCCCGTTCCTGGCGGGACTGGTGCCAGGTGGACTGCGTCCTGGACCCCGAGCGGCTCTTCTCCGACGTCGGCTATCTGATGGACATCGCGATCGGCGAGGACGACGGCGCGGGCAAGGGCCGCTGGCGCCTCCTGCTGCTGGAGGACTGCGACGAGCTGATCCGCGGCGAGGCCCGGCACACGGCGGGCCAGGCCCTGTCCCGGCTGCTGAATCTCACCGACGGCCTGCTCGGCCAGGGCCGCAACGTCCTGGTCGGCGTCACCACCAACGAGGACCTGGAGCGGCTGCACCCGGCCGTGGTGCGCCCCGGCCGTTGCCTCGCCCGCATCGAGGTGGGCCCGCTGACCCGCAAGGAGGCGGTGGACTGGCTCGGCACCGAGCAGGGCGTCGGCCGGGAGGGCGCGACCCTGGCCGAGCTGTACGCGCTGCGCCGGGGCACGACGCCGACGTCCGTGCCGGGAGCCCGGGAGGGAGCGGACGCGGGGCTGTACCTGTAGTGCTTTCATGAGGGTATGGCCCTGCATGTCGGCACCTCGGGGTGGCAGTACAAGGACTGGCGGGACCTCGTCTATCCGGTCGGGGTGCCGACGCGGCTGTGGCTGGAGGAGTACACCCGGCTGTTCGCGACCGTCGAGATCAACAACGCGTTCTACCGGCTGCCGTCGTACGACACCTTCGCCGCCTGGCGCGACCGGGTCCCGCCGGACTTCGTGGTCGCGGTCAAGGCCAGCCGGTATCTCACCCACATCAAGCGCCTGAAGGACCCCGAGGAGCCTGTGCGGCGTCTGCTGACCCACGCGGCGGGCCTCGGCGACCGCCTGGGGCCGGTCCTGCTCCAGCTGCCGCCCACCCTGCGCGCCGACCCGCCCCTGCTGGACGCCTGCCTGGCCTGTTTCCCGGCCGGTACGAGGGTCGCCGTGGAACCCCGCCACGACTCCTGGTGGGCCCCGGAGCTGCGGCGCGTCCTGGAGTCCCGGGGCGCGGCCCTGTGCTGGGCGGACGTCCTGGCCCGCCCGGTCGCCCCGTTGTGGCGCACCACCGACTGGGGCTACGTCCGCTTCCACCAGGGCCGCGCCCGGCCCTGGCCGCGCTACGGCAGGCGTTCGCTGGAGACATGGGTGGACCGCATCGCCACGACGTGGTCCGACGCCGACGACGTCTAGGCGTACTTCAACAACGACCCGGGGGGCGCGGCGGTGCAGGACGCGGTGGCGTTCGGACGGACGGCGCGGAGGGCAGGCCTGACGACGACACGCATCCCGGAACCACTGAAGCCGGGGTGATCCCTCCGCCCACGGCTCCGTCACTCCCCGTAGGCCGCCCGCAGGGCGTCCCGCACGGCGGCCAGCGCCTCCGGCTCCCCCAGCCCCAGCCGGCGCACCCGCTCCACGTACGCCTGCGCGGCCGACGACGCCTCCCGCTCCGCGGCCGAGCCGGCGGCAGCCACGAACGTGCCGTTGCGCCCGCACGTCTCGATCACCCCGTCGCTCTCCAGCGCCCGGTACGCCTTGGCCACCGTGTTCACCGCCAGCCCCAGGGACTCGGCCAGTCCCCGCACGGTCGGCAGCCGGTACCCCACCGGGAGCACCCCGGACCGTGCCTGCTCGGAGATCTGCGCCCGCACCTGCTCGTACGGGGGCGCGCTGTCATCGATGCGGATCTTCAGGCTCACAGGGCCGATTGTCGCCCACCCGCCGGAAAATGAGAGGCAGCGGGGCGACACCGCCCCGTACGGTGCCTGATCATGACGGTCCTCGTACGTGCTCTCCACCCCGACGTCCCCGCGGACGCCGAGGGCTTCGCCCGTGTCCGCCGGCTCGCCCTGCCGTACATCCTGTTCACCCCGGACTCGGTCCGGCACACCGCCGCCCACATGCACCCGGACGCGCGGTTCCGGCCGCTCGTCGCGGAGGAGGACGGCGAGGTGATCGGCACGGCGCAGGTCCACCTGGTCCCCGACGGCTCCGAACCCGGCCAGGCCTGCCTGAACATCTACGTCCGCCCGGACCGTACCGGTCGCGGCGCCGGCCGCCTCCTGGTGGCGGCCGCCGAGGAGTACCTGACGTCCCTCGGCGCGAGCAAGCTGTTCGCCTGGGCCGTGGACGAGCCGGCCAACCGGGCCTTCGCCGAGCGCCGCGGCTACCGCCTGGGCCGCTCCGCCCACTTCCTGCGGCTCGACCTGGCGCACGGCACCCTCCCGCCGCTCCAGGAGGCCCCGGCCGGCGTCGAACTGCGTACGGCCGCCGCCTTCGCGGACGATCCACGGCCGCTGTTCGAACTGGACGCGGAGACGCTGCTCGACGAACCGAGCGACGTGGCCCACGAGTTCACCAACTACGACGCCTGGCTCGCGGAGACCTGGAACCACCCCCTGCTGGACCGGGAGCTGACCACGGCCGCCTGTGTCGACGGCCGTCCGGTCGCCTTCACCGCGGCCTACACCGACGGCGCCGGCCGCTACTCCACCGCGATGACCGGCACCGCCCGTGCCCACCGCGGCCGTGGCCTGGCCAAGCTCGCCAAGCTCCACTCCCTGCACCGGGCCCGGGCGGCGGGCCTCACCGAGGCGTTCACGGGCAACGACACCGGCAACGACGCCATGATCGCGATCAACACCTGGCTCGGGTACGAGATCTGCGGGACGGAGGTGCGCTATGTCCGTGAACTCGGCTGAGCCGGCGGGCCGGCTGGAGGTCGTCCTGGTCAAGGCGGGCCGTACGAAGATCCGTTATCCGGCGGAGCTGCTCGGGGACGACGGCACCCGGATCGCCGTGCGCGCTCCGTGGGCGGGCTCGGGGGTGCGCGACTTCGGCTTCGTGCGCTTCGAGCCGGGGGACGTGTTCACCGAGTACTACTGGCGGGACCGGTGGTACTCGGTGAAGGAGGTGCGCGCCGCGGACGGCTCCGTCAAGGGCTGGTACTGCGACATCACGCGCCCCGCGGTCCTCACCCGCTCCGGGACGCGCTCGAGCGGGGAGGGTCCCGCCGGTGCGGAGCTGGTCGTGGAGGACCTCGACCTGGACCTGTGGCGCTCCGCGGACGGGCGGGACGTACGGCGCCTGGACGAGGACGAGTTCGCCGAGAGCGGGCTCGCGGAGACCGACCCCGAGGCCGCGTCCGCCGCGCTCGCCGCCCTCGACGCGCTGGAGGCGCTGGCGCTCCGGGAGGGCGGCTTCGCGCAGTTGCTTGCCTGACCGGCCCGGGCGGCGCGGTGTCACACGGTCGCCACCACCGCGTACCGCTCGTCGTCCACTTCCTTCCCCCACAGCAGGGTGTGGCCGGACAGTCGCTCCACGCGCACTTCGCGTGCCAGCGGTGCCAGGAAGGCGGTCAGCTCCCCGGCGGGTATGCCGACCGGGGACAGGGTCCCCCAGACGCCTTCGACCAGCACGAAGCGGCCACCGGGCCGCAGCAGCTCCCGCCAGCGCCGCAGCACCCCGGCAGGGTCCGGCAGGGTCCACAGCACATGCCGGACCAGGACCACGTCGAAGCGGCGCTCCCCCACCGGCGGGTTCACGGCGTCGCCGCACAGGACCGCGGCGCGCCCGGCGAGTTTGGTCCGGGCCCGCTCGGTCATCACCGGGGACCGGTCGACGGCCGTCACCCGGTGCCCCTGTTCGACGGCGAGGAGTGACAGGCTGCCGGTGCCGCAACCGAGGTCGAGGACGTCGGCGGGGTGCTCGGGGAGCCAGGCGCCGAGCCGGTCCGACCAGGCGGCGCGGACCTCGGGGTCGCGCAGGCCGTGGTCCGGTTCGTCGTCGAAGGCGGCGGCCTGCGCATCCCAGTCCGGTTCCGGGGCAGTCGCAACCGTGTTCGTGTCCTCGCTCGTCATGCCCTGAGAGTGACACACACCACTGACAGCGCGGACGTGACAGCCGCCACTGACATCCCGGCACCGATGAGGAACTCTCCCCAAAAGCGTCTATCTCCGTGACAACGCGGAACTCGGTAGGCACTGAAGGAGGCAGCCATGCGCCGTATGACCGTGCAGAAGCCCCTGAAGCGGACGGACAGCCGCCGGCCCCGTGAGGACGCGGAGGAGCGCCCGGCGGGACGTCCGGAGGTGCGCAAGGACATCGCACGCACCTGGTGGCCCGACGGCTGACGCCGTGACGCCTCGGTCCAGCCGCTTGGGTGGTGGATGCGGTCATAGGGGTTGCCGATCCGGCGCTTCCCGATTCGTACCCGTACTTCGGGCAGATCTCCCAGTCCTCCCACGTCATCGCGGGGTTGGCGGGCCGCGTACGTCACCGCGCGCACGGCCGGTACGTCCGCCGCGACGGCGGGCCGGGACCGTCCCGGTTCTGTGCTGTCGGTCATGGGCGCACCAGTACCTGAGCGCAGCCTGAGCACCTCCTTAAGCGAACCATAAGGATCTCCTCCACCCGCTCTCAGCAGGCCATTTCACGGTCTCCTCGGGCTAGCTTCGGATCACCCCCCACGGGATCCAGCCCACCCCACGGACCGTTTCGAGGAGTTCCGCATGCCCACCAGCTGCAAGGCCAAGGCGTCCGCCGTCGGTGTGCTCGGTCTGGTGCCGCTCGCCCTGACCGCGCTCGCCGCCGCCCCCGCGTCCGCGCACGGCTCGATGGGCGACCCGGTCAGCCGCGTCTCGCAGTGCTACGCGGAGGGGCCGGAGAGTCCGCGGTCGGCCGCGTGCAAGGCGGCCGTGGCGGCGGGCGGCACGCAGGCGCTGTACGACTGGAACGGCATCCGGATCGGCGACGCGGCGGGGCGGCACCGGCAGTTGATCCCGGACGGCAAGCTGTGCAGCGCGGGCAACGAGGAGTTCAAGGGGCTCGACCTGGCCCGGGCCGACTGGCCGGCGACCCGTGTGCGCGGTGGGTCGTACACCTTCAAGTACCGCGTGACCGCCCCGCACAAGGGCACCTTCAACGTCTATCTCACCAAGCCCGGTTACGACCCGGCGCGGCCGCCGGCCTGGTCCGACCTGGATCTGGAGCACCCGGTGGCGACGGCCACCGACCCGGTCGCGTCGGGCGGCTTCTACACCTTCTCCGGGACCCTGCCCGAGCGGTCCGGCAGGCATCTGCTGTACGCGGTCTGGCAGCGCTCGGACAGCCCGGAGGCGTTCTACTCCTGCTCGGACGTCGACTTCGGCGGCAACGGCGATACGGGGAGCGGCAGCGGCGGCACGGGGAACGGCAACGGCCGGACGGGAAGCGGCAGCGGCCGGACGGAGAGCGGCAACGGCGGGACGACGCCGGCTCCGGCCGCCTCCGCGCCCTCCGACGAGCAGATCGAGGCCGGCGCCGGCAGGTCGACGATCGAGCACCACGGGCACGGGGACGACGACGCGAGCACCTCGGCCAAGCCCACCGCCGCCCCGGCACCGTCCACCGCCGCCCCGGCCAACCGGCCGAAGGCGGCCGGGGCTTCGGCGGACCTCGCGGAGACGGGTGCGTCCACCGGCACGTCGTACCTCGCGATCGGTGGTGCGGCGGCGCTGGCGCTGGGCTCGGCGGCGCTGTTCCTGTCGGTGCGGCGGCGGGCGGCGGGCGGCACCCACCGCCGGTGAGGTTTCCGGGACCTGCCCGGCGGCTCAGGCCGGACAGGTCCCGGCAGCGGGTCGGCCGCACACCGACACGCCCGTCCGGCGGCTCAGGCCGGACAGGCAGCGTCAGCGGCAGCGGCAGCGGCAGCGGGTCAGCTGAACACCGACGCGCAGGTGGTGGCGGTGGCGCGGGCCGGGTCGAGCGCGTTGGCCACCTCGTGGAAGGCGATCCGGTCGAGCAGGCCGATCGCGACGTGTTCGGAGAGGTCGAGCGGGCACAGGTCCTGGAGCAGGACGTTGCGGACGTCGGAGCCGCTCAGGTACTGGCTGCGCCAGGGGGTGGCCACCTCGTCGTACTTGGTGGCGATGACCGTGTAGTGCACTCCGGGGACGGTGTCGCCGCCCGCGTTGAGTTTGGTGAGGAAGGCGGAGCCGGGGATCTGGTCGGCGAGGCCGGGGGTGGTGGCCTTGACCAGGTCCTCGGCGCCCGGGAAGTACGGCAGCAGGTTGGTGAGACCGCTCAGGGTGGCGCCGTGGTTGTCGGGGGCGAGGCCGACGAGGGCGTTCACCTTGCCGGCTCCGCCGAGGAACCTCAGGTAGTAGCGGGGCATCATGCCGCCCTGGGAGTGACCGACCAGGTCGGCCTCGGCGGCTCCGGTCGAGGCGAGCACCTTGTCGACGAAGGCGGACAGCTGTTCGGCCGACTTGTCGATGGGGCCGAGGCCGTGGAAGAAGGGGACGCCGGTGAGCTGGCCGTAGTCGAGGGAGTAGACGCAGTATCCGCGGCTCGTCAGGTAGGGGGCGAGGCCGAGCCAGTTGTCCACGGAGTTGCCCAGCGTGCCGTGGACGAGGACGACGGGGCGGGGATGGGCGGCGGAGGGCTTGCAGGAGTAGTCGTTCCAGCCGCTGCTGGGCGCGCTGTCGGCGCTGGCGGTGGCGGCGGGCACGACGGCGACCGCGGCGGTGAGGAACAGCGCGGCGAGGGGTCTGAGCACTCGTTTCCAGGGCAGCATCGTGTGATCTCCTTGCGGCTCACGGGAGGTGCACGGCCTGACCCTGTGATCCGGATCACGGGATGCTGGTTCACTCGTCAAGTTACGGACGAGTAGTGCAAGTGTGAAGTTACGCGTCAGTAAAAACTTCCAGTGATAACCAGTGGTTCACGGGACGCTGACGGACCATCACCAGGCGGGCCTGATCGGACCGTAAGGCGCGATCCTCGCCAAACGCTCCCGCAACGCGTGCACTTCCCCCTCGCCCAGCAGTTCGGCCCATCCCCCCACCACCTCGGCGGCCGCCTCCTCCGCCGCCCGGGTACAGGCCCAGCCGCGCCCGGTCAGCACGATCAGCCGGGCCCGGGCGTCCTCGGGATGGGGCCTGCGCTCGGCGTACCCCTTGCGTACGATCTCGTCGACCAGTTGGCTCGCCGCCTGCTTGGTGACCCCCAGGTGCACGGCCAGGTCGGTGACGGTGGCCCCGTCCGGGGCGAGCCGCGCGAAGGCGAAACCGTGGGCGGGCCGCAGATCCGTGAAGCCACGGGCGGTCACCCCGTCATGGATGCGCTGGGTGAGGTCACCCGCCGCGGCGAGCAGGGCGGCGAACAGGGCCATGGCGTCGGAGTTCTGCACGGAGGCATTGAAACACCCTTGACGATTTGGTCAAGCAGCTTGACCATGTAGTCAAGCAACTTGACCAAGTGACTTGGTCATCAGTCCTCCGAACGGAGATCACCGCCATGCCCGTAGTCCGCTCCTCGGAAGCCGTCACCCATGAGATCCACGGCGCCCGCTTCGTCTCCTACGCCACCCCGCTCACCGGCAGCAAGGAGCTGTGCGCCTGGCGCGGCGAGATCCCGGCCGGCACCGAGGCGCCCGCCCACACCGTCAGCCGGGAGGAGATCTTCCTGCTGCTCGTCGGCGAGCTGCTGATGACGCTCGACGGCCGGACCGAGCGGATCTCCGCCGGCGACACGGTGATCGTCAACCCCGGCTCGACCCTGGCCGTCGAGAACCCCACCGACCACACCGCGATCTCCTGGGTCACCACGTCCATCGGCCTGGAGGCACAGCTGGCCGACGGCACGCGCATCACGCCGCCCTGGGCCAACTGACCTCCGGCGGCCCCGCGTTCACGCCGCCAGGGAGCCCGGCATCACCGCCCGCGGCCCGAACTTGGCCCGCGCACGGTCCGCGACCTCCTCGATGCGGCGGACCTTCTCGTCCACGGGGTCGAAGGTGAGCTGATGAGCGGCCCGGTCGGCGGGGATCAGGCCCTCGGCACGCAGGGCGAGCGCGCGGACCCGGGCCCGTTGCAGGCCGAGCGCCTCGTACATGCCGTAGGCGGCACTGGTCAGGGCCGCCGAGTGGGCGGTCGGCTCCTTCAGGGTGCGGCTGCGGGTGGTCGAGGAGCGGTCGGCGTAGCGCACGGTGAGGGTCAGGGTGCGGCAGACCTGCTCCACCGCGCGCAGCCGGGCGCCGATCTCCTCGGCGGCCGACAGCAGCGCCCTGCGGTGCCGGCCGGGGTCCAGTTCGTCGAGGCCGAAGGCCTGTTCCGTCACCAGCGACCGCGAGGCGGCGTTCGGCACGACCCGTCCGCGGTCGACGCCGCACGCCTTCTCGCGCAGCTCCCGGCCCGCCTTCGCGCCGATCAGCCGCTGGAGCGTGGAGAGCGGCGCGGCGGCGACCCGGCCCAGGGTGTCCAGGCCGTACTCGCCCAGGGTGCGGGCGGTCGCCGCGCCGACGCCGGGCAACGCGGACACCGGCCGCCCGGCGAGGAACTCCGCGATGGCGTCCGGGTCCCCGGGCACCGCGCAGGTCACCCCCGGCCGGGCCTCGCGCAGCGCCACGCGGGCCAGCATCGGGCCCGGTCCGGCGCCGATCACGCAGTCGACGCCGTACCGCGCGAGGGCCCGCACCCGGATCACCGAGGCCAGCTCCACCGCGCTGCGCCCGAAGTACCGTTCGGCGCCGCGCAGATCGGCCAGCGCCCCGTCCGGCGGCAGCGCCTCCACGACCGGGGTGAACTCCTCGAGGAGGCCGAGCAGCCCGGGAAACGCGGCCTCGTCCATCGGCGGCAGCTGGAAACGTACGCAGAGGATGGTCATCCCGCACTCCCCGGGCTCTGGTGCCACAACTTCTGTATCGCCGCCGGTCCTCGCGCGGCGTCCTCGCCCGCGGGCCGCAGGTCGGCCCAGGGGTGCATCTCGTACCCCGTGGGCATGCGGATCGTCCGGCCCTCCATCGGGTCACGGGCCGCGGAGCCGGCCGGCGCGGGCAGCCCGTCGGAGCCGGCGAGCCGGGCCCGGGACGGACCGCCGCCGTCATCCGCCGGGGATCCGTCCCCGGCCGGGCCGGGGGCTCCGGCCAGCCGGGCCGCGACCCCGTCGAGGCCCTCCTCGTGCCGCACGTCGACCAGTTCGGCGAGGTTCCAGGCGGCGGAGCCCACCACGCTGAGGCTGCGCGGGCCGCGCCGCTGCACCACTCCGCGCACCAGCAGCAGCCAGGAGTGGAAGACGGTGTGGGCGCAGGCCTCGTGCGAGTCGTCGAAGAACGCGAGGTCGACCAGTCCCGTGCCGTCGTCCAGGGTGGAGAAGATGACCCGCTTGCCGGAACGGATCGGCGGGGTCTGGGTGGCCGCCTTGGCGCCCGCGACCAGCACGGTCTCCCCGTGCCGGGCCTCCCGCAGCCGGCGCGCGGAGACCACGCCCAGCTCCTGGAGGAACTCCCGGTGGTCGTCCATCAGATTGCGCGAGGCGTCCATGGACAGCACGCCCAGCTCGGCGCTGAGCCGCTCCGCCGACGTCAGGTCCGGCAGGCCGGCCGGTGCCGTCTTCCGGCCTCCCGACAGGGGAAGCTGGCCTCCGCCACCGCCCCGGCCACCCCGGTGCAGCTCGGTCAGGTGCAGTTGCAGATCACGCCGGTTGGCGCCGAAGGCGTCCAGCGCGCCCACCTGGGCGAGCCGTCCCGCCAGCGGTCTGCTGGGCCGGGCCCGCTCCCAGAAGTCCAGCAGGGAGGCGTACGGCTGTCCGTCCGCGATCCGCTTCGCCTCGGCCTCGCTGATGCCGTGCACGTCGGAGAGGGCGAGCCGCAGCCCCCACACCGCCGGAGATTCAGACACCAGTTCGATCCTGTGGGCGACCCCGGACACGTTGACGTCCAGCGGCAGGACCGGCACCCCGCGCCGCCGGGCGTCGGCCAGCAGCAGCCGCTTGGGATACATCCCGGGGTCGTGCGTGAGCAGCCCGGCGTAGAAGGCCGCCGGGTGATGCGCCTTCAGCCACGCCGACTGGTAGGTGGGCACGGCGAAGGCGACGGCGTGCGCCTTGCAGAAGCCGTACGACCCGAAGGCCTCGACGATCTCCCAGGTCCGCCGGATCGTCTCCGCGTCGTATCCCCTGGCAGCCGCCTGCTGGGCGAACCACACCCGGATCCGCCCCTGCGACTCCGCGTCGGACAGCCCCCGCCGCACCCGGTCGGCCTCGCCCCGGCCGCAGCCGGTCATGACGGCGACGATGTCGATGACCTGTTCGTGGAAGACGACGACCCCGTACGTCCCCCGCAGCGCCTCCTCCAGGTCCTGGTGCGGGTAGCGCACCGGCGCCCGCCCGTGCCGCGCCTCGATGAAGGGCCGCACCATGTCGGCGGCGACCGGCCCGGGCCGGAAGAGGGAGATGTCGACGACCAGATCGTGGAAAGTGGCCGGCTGAAGGCGTCCGACCAGGTCCCGCTGGCCCGGCGACTCGATCTGGAAGCAGCCCAGCGTCTCGGTGGACCGGATCAGCCGGTACGTCTGCGGATCCCCCGGCGGCACCGCGTCCAGGTCGATCCGCTCCCCGGTCGCCCGCTCCACCTCGGCGACCGCGTGCGCCATCGCCGACTGCATCCGCACGCCCAGCACGTCCAGTTTGAGCAGCCCGAGGTCCTCCACGTCCTCCTTGTCGAACTGCGCCATGGGCAGCCCCTCACCACTGGTCGGCACCACCGGTGTACGGGCGAGCAGGGAGGCGTCGGACAGGAGCACCCCGCACGGGTGCATGGCGACCCCGCGCGGCAGGGCGTCGAGGGCCTCCACCAGCTCCCACAGCCTGCCGTACCGTTCCCTCTCCCCCGCGAGCCGCTTCAGCTCGGGCAGTTCCTCCAGCGCCGCACGGGCATCACGTGCCCGGATGTGCGGAAAGGACTTGGCCACCCGGTCGATCTCGGCGGGATCCATGGACAGGGCGGCACCCACATCACGGATCGCGTGCCGCACCCGATAGGTCTCCGGCATGGAGACGGTCGCCACCCGCTCCTCGCCGAACCGGCCGATGATCGCCCGGTACACCTCCAGCCGGCGCGCGGACTCCACGTCGATGTCGATGTCGGGCAGCACGACGCGCTCCTTGGACAGGAAGCGCTCCATCAGCAGCCCGTGCTCGACCGGATCGGCATGCGCGATCCCGAGCAGATGGTTGACGAGCGACCCGGCGCCGGAGCCGCGCGCGGCCACCCGGATCCCCATGTCCCGTACGTCGTCCACCACCTGGGCGACCGTCAGGAAATAGGAGGCGAAGCCGTGATGACCGATGACGTCCAGCTCGTGGTGCATCCGCTCCCAGTACGCACGCCGGTCGCCGTACCCGAGCCGCAGCATCCCGGCGGCCGCCCGCGAGGCGAGCGCCCGCTGCGCGGTGCGCCGGCCGGCGCCGACGAGGTGCGGCTCGGGAAAGTGGACGGTGCCGATACCGAGGTCGCCCTCGGGGTCGACCCGGCACTCGGCGGCGGTGGCCCGGGTCTGCTCCAGCAGCCGGTGGGCGGTGTCCCGCCGGTACCCGGCGGCCTCCACCACCCGCTCGGCGACCTGGAGCATGGCCGGCGCGTCCTTCAGCCAGGCCTCGCCGGAGTCCAGCTCCCCGCGGGGGTCGATGGGCACCAGGCGGCGCGCGGCGTCCAGCACGTCGGCGACCGGCCCCTGACCGGGATCGGCGTACCGGACGGCGTTGCTGAGCACCGGGCGCACCCCCTGCTCGGCGGCGAATCCGACGGTACGGGCGGCCGGCCGCAGCGAGCCGGGCCCCGTGCCCGTACGGCCGTGCCAGACGGCCTCCAGCCGCAGCGCGTCGCCGTAGACCTCGCGCCACGGGGCGAGCAGCCGTGCCGCCCGGTCGGGCCGTCCGGCGGCGAGCGCACGCCCCACGTCCGACTCCGGGCCGAGCAGGACCACCAGGCCGTCGCCGTGGTTGGCGGCCCAGGGAAGCAGCGGGGCCGCCCCGGCCGCATGCGCCGCCGTGACGAGCCGGCACAGGTCGGCCCACCCACGGGCGCCGTCCCGGGCGAGGAAGGTCACCCGGGGGGCCGACTCGTCCACGAAGGCGCCGCCGCGCACCGGGGTACGGCGCCTCTCACGCCGTACGGTCTCCTCCGCCGCCACCGCCAGGTTCACCCCGAACAGCGGACGGACCCCCGCACCGGCACAGGCCTTGGCGAAGCGCACCGTGCCGGCGAGGGTGTCGCGGTCGGTCAGGGCGAGGGCGTCCATGCCCCGCTCCGAGGCGCGCCCGGCCAGCCGCTCCGGGTGGGACGCCCCGTACCTCAGGGAGAACCCGGAGACGGTGTGCAGATGCGCGAAGCCCGGCACACACACCTCCCGCACTCGTGAGTCCCGAACGACTCTCGAACATCAGTTCCCAATCCCGCTCCCACCATACCTCCATTCTCGAACGTGTGTACGACATCCACTCGGGCGCCTCCGACCTGCGCAAACGCCATCACGGCCGCACGGTGAAGCCCCGCCCCGGGACGACCCGGGACGGGGCTTCGAAAGGATTGCCGTGAACCCGTCAGGGCAGGGTGACGCCGTAGTAGCTCAGCGCCTCGGTCACCGGCTGGAAGAAGGTCGTGCCGCCGGACGAGCAGTTGCCGCTGCCGCCGGAGGTCAGACCGTAGGCGGTGGATCCGGCGTAGAGCGGACCGCCGCTGTCGCCGCCCTCGGCGCAGACCGTGGTCTGGATCAGGCCGTAGACGATGTCACCGCCGCCGTAGTTGACGGTGGCGTTCAGCCCGGTGACCCGGCCGCTGTGGGTACCGGTGGTGGAGCCGCGCCGGTAGACGGTCGTCCCCACGGACGGGGTGGCCGCGCGGCTGATGGTCTGGCTGCCGACCGCGCTCGGATGCGCGATCGAGGAGTTGGTGTAGCGGACCAGCGCGAAGTCGTTGCCCGGGAAGCTGTAGCCGACGTTGGTGCCGAGCACCGTGGTCTTGCCGGAGTTGCTGTACCAGGTCGAGGCGACCTCGCCGCAGTGGCCGGCGGTCAGGAAGTAGTACGTGCTGCCGCTGTGCACGTTGAAGCCGAGCGAGCAGCGGTACTGACCGCCGTAGATGGCGTCGCCGCCGGTGATCAGCTTGTTGAACTTGCCGGGGGTGTGCTTGATGGTCAGCGCGCTCGCGCCGGCGCCGGCCCGCTGCTTGATCCTGGCGATCTCGGCCTTGGACACCGTGCTGTCGACGGTGACCACGACGCGGTTGCTCTTGCTGTCCACGACCCAGGCCGTACCGGGGATGTCGGCCTTGAGGACGGAGTCGCTCGCCTCGGCGAGCTGGGTGGCGCTGAACGTGTGGACTTCGCCGGCGTTCGCGGTGGGGGCGGCGAACGCGGCTGCGGCCAGGAAGCCGGTGGCCACTGCGAGGAGCCGGGTCCGTCTCGCAGTGCCGGGGCGGGGAGTGGTGCGCCTGATCCTCACTTGTCGTTCCCTCCAAGGGAAGTCGGGGGCCCGCGTGGGGTCGGGGCCCGTGAGGCGCAGCCAGGGGACCGACCGGATTCGAAATGCGCATGCCCCTGACAAGCGCTGGGGGGAGTATTCGGCCGAACGGCCGGTCGGCACAAGGGTGCCTTTCGGCCGTCGCCCGCAGACACCGGAGCGCACCGGAGCCCGCCACGCCGCCGGACCGGAACGGGGTCGGCGCGGGCCGGAAGGATCGCCGGGCCCGGCGCGGTCGGCACGGGTCGCCGGGCTCGGCGCGGCCGGCGCGGGTCACACGGGTCGCCGGGCTCGGCGGGCTCGGCGCGGGTCGCACGGGTCGCCGGGCTCGGCGTGGTCGGCACGGGTCGCCGGGCTCGGTGTGAGCCGGACGGGTCGGCGTTCCCCGGACACCTTCGCGTACCAGCACGACCAGCCGCTTCCCGCCCGGTGCGACCCGCGCCCCGGCCTGCGGACCGGTGTCCGCGGCCAGTGCGGCCGCACCCGGGAAGGGCCGGCCGTCGACGCTCAGGCCGTCCGCCTCGGTGGCGGTGAGCACCACCCGGTCCTCTTCGGCCATCCAGACCCCGGAAATGTCCGGAAGTCGACCCTCCGGGTAGTCCTCGATCCAGTGCGTCGCGGTCAGCGCGAGCGGCCCGCAGGGCGCCGAGACCGTCTCCACGCGCTGCTCGTGCCACTGCTCCCAGCTGTCGGGCGTCATGGCGTTCCCCCGGTCGGGGCGTACCGGTTGGCGGGCCGGGCGAGGCCCAGGTGCTCGCGCAGGGTGCTGCCGGGATAGAAGGTGCGGAACAGACCGCGGTGCTGGAGCAGCACCACCGTGCCGTTGACCAGCCGTTCCAGATCGCGGCGGGGTTCGACGGGGACGAGGTGGAACCCGTCGGTGACACCGTCGGCGTGCCAGGCGGCCACCAGCTCCGCGAGGTCGACCGGGCCGCCCCGGTACAGGGGGCCCCGGGCGGTGGGCCGCGGGCCACCGCCCCCGTGTCCCGGCTCGGCCGCGTGCTCACCGGCGCCGAGATCCACCCGCAGGCTCACCAGGACCCGCAGCGAGTCGGGGTGCCTCCCGTACGAGCGGGCCTGCTCGCGCAGTTCGTCCCGGACGCCGGCGGCCTGCGCGGGAGCGGCGGCGCGCACCAGGGCCACGTCCGCGTACCGGGCGGCGACCGTCCGGGCGCGGCCGTCGGTGGCGTCGACCACGCGCACGGGGTGGCCCTGCGGCGGCCGGGGCACGGTCGACGGGCCACGGACCGAGGAGGCGGTGCCGGTGAAGTCGACGCGGTGCAGCCGGTCCCGGTCGAGGAACCGGCCGGTGGCCGCGTCCCGGTCGAGGAACCGGCCGGTGGCCGCGTCCCGGATCTCGGCGCCGTCCGCCCGGCTGTCCCACGACCTCGCGGCCACGTCGTCGCATTCGCCCGCCTCCTGCCACGGCGTCTCGGCGGGGGCCACGGGCCGGCGGCCGAAGAGACGGGCCTCCTCGGTGGTGGACACGTCGATCCGCCAGCCGGCCCGCCCCCGGCTGATCCAGTCCAGGGTGGCCACGGCGGCCTGTACCCGGAAGGGCTCGGTGTGGGCGGTGGTGACCGTCGGCACCAGCCCGATCCGCCGGGTCGCGGGCGCCACCCGGCACAGCACGCCGAGCGCGTCGGGCCCGGGCCGGGCGAAGGCGTCGTCCAGCGTCACGAAGTCCAGCCCGCCCCGTTCGGCGAGCCGGGCCAGTTCGGCGTACGCCGCGCCGTCGAGGACCCCCGGCTGGTCGAGAGCGGCGGCAAGGTGCACCAGCCCACGGCCGTACCGCCCGCTCACCCCGCACCTCGCACGGCTCGCATGACGCTCATCGCGCGAGTTCCTTTCCCTGTGCGGCGCCCAGCAGAGACAGCACCGTCCGGGCGGTCGTGTCGTTCTGCCGGAACGCGGGGCCGCCGGTGCGCGGGCGGGTGAACGCGCCTGGGGTCCGGGCGTCGGTGTAGGGGCCGAGGGCGAAGCGCCGGGGGTGCGGGCGCCCGCCGCGGTCGAGGATCCGGCCGTCACCGGGGTCGACCCGGAGCAGCCCGTCGGCGGTCTCGGCGGCGCCGTCGGCGTGCAGTTCGCGCAGCAGGCTGTCGCGGGCGCGCCCGAGGGTGGGATCCGGCAGCCGGGCCTCCACCAGCGCGCGGGACTCGACGCTGAAGCCCGGCACGGTGGGACTGCCGGCCCGGAACACCCCGTCCGCGGCGGTGACGGACATGCCGGCCCCGACGAACCGGAGCACACCGGCCCGGGACAGCGCGAGCATCTGCCGCAGCCGGGGGCCGGGCGGTCCGGACGCCAGGTAGCTGAAGAACCCGTGCCAGCGGGGCCCGATGTCGCCGAGCCGCACCAGCTGCCCGTAGACGGAGAGCAGGCCGAGGAAGACGGCCAGGTCGGGGCTGTGGGACGGATCGTGACGGCGGTTCAGGTCCGCCTCGATGTAGTCCCTGAGCGCTTCCTGGAGGTCGTCGTGCGCGGCGTACCGCACTCCGTCCAGGGGGCGGTCGAGGGCGGCGAGGTCGAGCCGGTCGGCCGGATCCGGCACGGCGCCGGCGACCAGCGCCCGGGTCTCGGCCGGGTCGCCGGCCGCGGCGTACTTCTCCTCGAAGTCGGCCCAGGCCATCGTCGTACGCCCGGGGTGGGCGGTGAACAGCCGGTGGTAGTGGGCGAAGCCCAGCTCCTTCTCGACCAGGGGCCACACATCGCGCCGGAAGTCGAAGCCGCCGGGCCGGGCCAGCAGCGCGTCCACCTCGGCGGGGCCGAGGAAGCGGGGCAGCGGCGGGCGGTCGCCGGTCCAGTCGTAGCCGATCTTCGAGTGGTACGGCACTCCGCGCCGGGAACCGACGTACAGCACCGGTTCCCGCCCCGAGGGGAGGTACGCCTCCCCCGCGTACCGCCCGCCGCGTCCCTCCGTGAGCAGCACCATCAGGTCGACGAAGGCCAGTCCGAAGCCCCGGACGAGGACGGGTTCGCCGGCCCTCAGCGCGGAGAGGTCGCTGTCGGCGGTGAAGTCCGGCGGCAGGTGGACCAGGCCGTGCTCCCGGGCATAGGCGGCCAGCCGGGCCTGGTCCGCGTCGAGTTCGGCGTCCAGGTGGCCTACGGCGAGGATCACCAGGTCGGCGAGGAGCGGACGCGGGCGGCCCTCCAGCCACACCTGCTGACGGCCCTCCCGCGGGCCGCCGATCCGGAGGGCGCGCCGCGGGTGGTGGTGGACGGTGACGGTGGGGGGCAGCTCGGCCAGGGCCCGTTCGTACACCCAGCGCAGATAGCGGCCCTGGAGCTGCCGGCCGGCGAAGGTGCGGCCGTGCAGCTCGGCCCACTCGTGCAGGGTGGGGCCCTCGCGCACCGGGCCCGCCATCGCCACCGTCTCGTCGGTGAACATGGTGACGTCCTCGGCGTGCGAGTTCATCCACAGCAGCGACGACTGCTCCTGACGCCAGATGCGGCCGCCGCCCGGCGGATGGGGGTCGACGAGATGGATGTCGAGGCCCGGACCGGCGTACAGCTCGGGCGCGTTGGCGGCGAGGCGTTCGAGCAGGCCGGTGCCGCGCGGTCCGGCTCCCACGATCACCAGTTGCTGCCTCATCGGGGGCTCCCCGTACCGCGTGCGCGGCGTCTGTCTGCGGCACGGGCGGCCCGGCGCGGGATGCGGACGACGACGGCCGCCGTCCACCGGCCGCGGCGGCGCGGCGAGACGGTCCGGCGGATGTCCGCGGGCCCGGGAATCCCCGGTGCGGTGGCGACTTGGGCGAGGGTGTCGGATGACATGCGAAGGCTCCGTGACGCTGGGGGTCCCCCCGGTCGAGCGAAGTCGACGGTGGAGGAGGCCAGAACGGGGTGATGCCTTCACACGGGCGCGCCGCACGGCGCGGATGCGGCCGAGCCCCTCAGCAGGGCCGCGCAACGAGAGTACGGGTGCGTTTCCGTTCGCTGTCAAGGCTGTCCGGACTGTGAGCCGTACATCTCAAGTCGGTTGACGTGGCATCGGACGCCTGTTCCACTTGGCCCATGCATCCGCAGCAGTGGCTGGTCACCCGCTCCCACATCGACTTCGGTCGCGTGTGGTCCTCGTCCTGTTGAGCTGACCCCCTGCGCGCGCCCGCCCTCGCGGCGGGCCTCCTCGCGTTCCCTCGCCGTTCTCCGCCTTCACACGCGCTCCCCTCCCCTCGCGTTCTCGCACACCCTTCCGCTTCAGGAGACCGCCGCCCGATGCCCACGACCTTTTGTCGTCATTTCCCGGCCTTTGCCACCGTTACGTCGTCCGCCGCGCGCCCCGCCGCCACCTGAGGGCCGGTCAGGCGGGCTTCGAGGGCGGCCCTGCCCGCCCTGGCCGGCGGCGGGCAGGACCCCGGCGCGGCGTCCAGGTCCGAACGTGAGGCCCTAGCAACCGTCGCACGGGCAGCAGCAGTCGCAGCCGTCGCATCCACCACAGCCACCGGGGCAGGAGCAGTCGCACCACTGGCAGCAGCCGTTGCGCTTCTTCCGGGACCAGGGGCCCTCGTACTCCTCGGCGCAGCACATCTTGCAGGAGCAGAACAGCGCGAAGAACATCCCGCAGCCCGCCCAGAACCCACGCCTGCCCTTGGCGGGTTCGGGACCGAACCCGCCCCCGAAGCCACCACCGCCCCCGCCGAAGCCGTCCCCTCCACCGGGATGACCGCCCCCCGCATAGGGATTGCCGCCCGCGTAGGGATTGCCGCCGGCCTGGGGGCCGCCGCCCGCATGCGGAGCACCGGCGCCGTACGGATCGCCGCCGTACGGTCCTTGCGGCACCCCGGCACCGTACGGCCCCTGCGGCACGCCCGGCTGATGCGCCGCGCACACCGGTGCCGTGCCGAACGCCCGGTCCACCGAACGCCGCAGTTCGTGGACGAGGAGCAGATGGACGAGCCCGCCGTCGCGGAACTCGGCCTCGCGGAGGGCGAGCCGGATGCCGTGCAGGGCGTCGTCGGCGAGCCGGCGCGCCTCGGCGAGGGAGGTGCCGGTGACGGTGAGCGGGTTCCAGGCACCCGACAGGGCGTCGGTCTGCCGGTCCTCCACGGCGTCCAGGAGGTGCGCGAGCCGCCCGAAGAGCCGCCCGGCCTCCGCGAGGGGCTCGGCGTTGTCCGGCCGGCCGGCCAGTACCGCGGTGTGCGCGAAGGCCGCGGCGGTCGCGGTCTCGGTCGGCTCGGTGACCGTCAGGATCGGGGTGCCCGGCCCGGCCAGGGTCTCGATGCCGAGCTGCCGGTCGACGGCGTCGACCAGGACGCCGGTGTCGAACCCGACCGCCGCCCCGCCGCGCTCCCCCGCCCGGCCCCAGCTCGCGGCCACCCGGCGCGCCGCGGCGGCGGCCGGCCGGCGGGCCAGCAGTCCGTCCCGGTCGGCGACGTGGTCGCGGACCTTCGCCGAGGCGAGCACCAGCGAGACGGCCGCGGCGAGCCGCGCCCCCTCACCCTGTGCGACCGACGCGGTCCGCATGCCGCGCAGCGCGCATGGCCCCGCCGTACGGCGCGCGCCGCCCACCGGGCCGGTCTGAGCCTCTGTCAGAACCGAGACCAGAAGCCCGTCGTAGTTCGTCACGACCCGTGCGAACTGACCGTGGTCCCGGCGAAGCGCCAGGCAGAGCCCGCACAAGTGCGCCATCCAGTCGGCCTTGAGTCTCTCGCCGAGGCGATGGGAGCAGGGCCTGACGATTCCGAACACAACATCCCCCGTACTGTCATACGACGTTGGCATTCACCCGTACGCCCCGGGCGTCACCCGTCCGCCGCGTACAATCATATTTCACTCTCAGTCAGCAGCCGTATGAGTCTCGGCCCTTGGGGCACAAGGACTCTCGACGGATCGACTGTGCACCAGTACCGTCACAAACCCCCCGCGCGGCGTCTATCCACTTGGCGCGCCGTCCGCATCATGGATGACCATAGGGATGCGGAAAGCAAGAAAGACCGCTGTGAGAGGAGGCGTCCATGGGATCGGTACGCAAGGCGAGTGCATGGCTCGGCCTCGTCGACGACAACGATGACGAGCGCTACTACGACGACGACTACTCCGAGGGCACCGAGTCCGGGGACGCCTGGGTCACCGACCCGAGGGTGAAGGTGGCCACGGACACGGCCGAGGAGAAGGGCCGCCGGATCGGCACGGTCACCCCGGACAGCTTCCGGGACGCCCGCGCCATCGGCGAGCTCTTCCGGGACGGAGTCCCGGTCATCATGAACCTCACCAACATGGAGCCCGGCGACGCCAAGCGGGTCGTCGACTTCGCGGCGGGGCTCATCTTCGGCCTGCGCGGTTCGATCGACCGCGTGTCCAACCGCGTGTTCCTGCTGACCCCCGCCGACACCGAGATCATCAGCGGCGAGGCGTCCGCGCACCGCTCGGACGGTTTCTTCAACCAGAGCTGAGGCAGGGCCGCTCACCGGCCCTGCCCCCGACGGGGCTCACCGGAAGGCGTCGAGCCCGGTGAGCGCCTTGCCCAGCACGAGCTGGTGCATCTCGACGGTGCCCTCGTAGGTGAGCACCGATTCCAGGTTGGTCGCGTGCCGCATCACCGGGTATTCGAGGGAGATCCCGTTGGCACCGAGGATCGTCCGCGCCGTACGGCAGATCTCGATGGCCTCGCGGACGTTGTTGAGCTTGCCGAAGCTGATCTGTTCGGGACGCAGGCGGCCGGCATCCATGCGCCGTCCCAGGTGGTGGGCGAGCAGGATGCCCTTGTGCAGTTCCACCGCCATGTCGGCGAGCTTGGCCTGGGTGAGCTGGAAGCCGCCGATGGGCCGCCCGAACTGCTCGCGCGACTTCGCGTAGTCGAGGGCCGCCTCGAAACTGCTGCGCGCGGCGCCCATCGCGCCCCAGACGATGCCGTAGCGGGCGTGCGAGAGGCAGCCGAGCGGACCGCGCAGCCCGGTGACCTCCGGCAGGACGGCCGTGCCGGGCAGCCGCACGTCGTCCAGGACGAGTTCGCTGGTGACCGAGGCGCGCAGGGACCACTTGTGCTTGATCTCCGGAGCCGAGAAGCCGGGGCTGCCGGCGGGTACGACGAACCCGCGGATGCCCTCCTCGGTCTGCGCCCAGACGACGGCCACCCCGGCGACCGAGCCGTTGGTGATCCACATCTTGCGGCCGTTCAGCACCCAGTCGTCGCCGTCGCGCTTGGCGTGGGTGCGCATGGATGCGGGGTCGGAGCCGTGGTCGGGCTCGGTCAGCCCGAAGCAGCCGATCACCTCGCCGGCGGCCATGCGCGGCAGCCACTCCTGCTTCTGCTCCTCGCTGCCGAACCGGTGGATGGCATACATCGCGAGGGACCCCTGCACGGAGACCAGCGACCGGATGCCCGAGTCGGCGGCCTCCAGCTCGAGACAGGCCAGGCCGTACTGCACGGCCGTCGCGCCCGCGCAGCCGTACCCGGTGAGGGACATCCCGAGGGCGCCGAGGGAGCCGAGTTCCCGCGCGAGGTCGCGGATCCCGGGCAGCTCGCCCTTCTCGTACCAGTCGGCGACGAACGGCAGCACACGGTCGGCCGCCCAGCCCCGGACGGTGTCCCGGATGGCCAGGTCCTCCGGCTCCAGCAGGTCGTCGATGCCGAGCGGGTCGGCGGCATCGAACGGGGGCAGCTTCGCGGACGCGGACATGGGGCACCCTCCGGAACACGGGACTCGGCAAAACTAGCAGCGCTAGTTACGACTCTCCGGCCGACGTTACGGTGCAGTGTCCCGCACGTCCAGGGGTGATCAGGCGGTGACCCGCGACTTCCCGGCCGCCGCTCCCGCCTCCGCCTCGTGTGGACGCGATGTCCCGGCCACCGTCTTGGCCGCCGCCTCCGCCTCGCGCGGCCGCGGCGTCCCGGCCACCGTCTTGGCCGCCGTCTCCGCCTCCGCCTCGTGCGTCCGCGGCGTCCCGGCCGCCGTCTTCGCCTCCGCCTCGCGCGGCGCCGGCAGCTTCCCCTCGCCCGCGGCCGGCTCCTCGCCGCACTGCATGATCCACGGCAGCCGCAGTGCCATCACCGCGCCCAGCAGCAACAGTCCGGCGCTCACCAGCAGCGCCAGGTGCAGCCCGTGCACGAAGGAGTCCCGGGCCGCCTGGCGCAGCGCGGCCCCCGCGGTTCCGCCGAGCCGGCCGGCGATCTCGTAGGCCTCGCCGAGCGAGTGGCCCGCCGCCTGTGACGCGTGCCGCGGAACGCCCGGCACCGACCGCAGGCCCGGTGTGTAGGCCGCGTTCATCACGCTGCCCAGCAGGGCGATGCCGATGCCGGCGCCGAGCTGGTAGGAGGTCTCGCCGATCGCCGCCGCGCCGCCGGCCTGGTCGGCTGGGGCCTCGCTGAGCATCGACTCGTACGCGCCGAAGAGCGTGGTCTCCAGGCCGAAGCCCAGCAGCACGAAGCCGGCCAGGAGCAGCGTCGGGTTGTCGGCGCCGCCCATCGCCGTCAGGGTCAGCACCGCGGCCGCCGTCAGGCAGAAGCCGAAGCACACCATCCGGCGCGGTCCGAAGCGGCGCAGCATGCGCGCGCCCGCCAGGCCGGCCGCCATGGCCGCGACGGTCAGGGGCAGCAGCCTGAGGCCGGTCTCCAGCGGGGACAGGCCGAGCACCAGTTGCAGGTACTGGGCGGCGATCAGCTCCAGGCCGACCAGCGCCAGCATGGCCAGCACGATGCAGCCCACCGAGGTGCTGAACGCGGGCCGGCCGAACATCCGCAGGTCCACCAGCGCATACGGGTGCCGCCGCTGGCGCCGTACGAAGAGGACGAGGAGGGCCGCGCCGATCAGCAGCGGCAGCACGGTGAAGGGGCTCGCCACCGCCTCCCCGCCGCCGAGCCGCTTCACCCCGAGGACGACACCGAAGAGCCCGCCCGCCGCCATCAGCGCGCCGGTCACGTCCCAGGGGCCGTGGCGGTCGCCCTTCGACTCGGGCAGCAGCATCCGGCCCACCGGGAGGCTGACCAGCATCAGCGGGATGTTCACCAGGAAGACCGCGCCCCACCAGAAGTGCTCCAGCAGGAAGCCGCCGAGCAGCGGCCCGACCGCCGCGCCGACCGCCGCCACCGCACTCCAGATGCCTATGGCGAGGGCGCGCTCACGCCGGTCGGGGAAGACCTGGCGGAGGATCGACAGGGTCGCCGGCATGATCATCGCGCCGCCGACGCCGAGCAGCGCGCGGGCGAGGATGAGCGTCTGGGCGCTCGGCGCGAACGCCGCCACGGCGGAGGCGACCCCGAAGAGGCCGTAGCCGAGCAGCAGGACGCGTCTGCGGCCGATCCGGTCCCCGAGCGTGCCGAAGAGGATCAGCAGCGAGGCGCAGACCAGCGGATAGACGTCGACGATCCAGAGCAGTTCGATGGCTCCGGGCCGGAGGTCCTCGGTGACGGCGGGGACCGCCACGTGCAGCACGGTGGCGTCGAGGGCGACGAGCAGCAGGCTGACGCAGAGGACGACGAGGACGACCCAGCGGTTGGCACCGGCCTGGGCCGCCCGACGGCGCGGCCGTACGGCAGCCGTGGTCGTCCCGGACATGTACGTACCTCCCAGATGATCCCTCGCGTGGGGCGGACCGACGGGGTGGGGACTCCCTGTCGTACGGCCGGAGAGAGCGGTGTCTCCGGCCCGCGCAAACCCTCGCGGGTGACTCGTCAGCGTACGCGAGTTCACCGCGCGGTCACGTGGCGGACCTCTCACACGCACGACGGAACCCATGTGGCGTACACCACGTCACTCCCTCTTGACCATGACCCCGTGACCGGTCCGGTCCACCGCCCGGTCGATAATCGAGCCCGTGACCGATCTTGAAACGCGCGTGGCCCCACCCCACGCCCCTCTCCTGCGCCGGGCGGTTGCGGCCCTCCTGGGCTACGCGGCGGTCCGCGCCCTGGGGCTGGCCGTGCTCGCCGTGTGGAGCGCCGCGCGCGGCAAGAGCGCGTACACCTTGCTGACCGCGCGCTGGGACTCGCTCTGGTACACGCGGGTCGCCGAGCTGGGCTACGGCTACGAGGTGCGGCTGCCGAACGGGGACGTCCACTCCAACCTGGCGTTCTTCCCGCTGCTGCCGTGGCTGGAGCGGCTGCTGCACGCGGTCACCCCGCTGTCGTACGCGGACGCCGGGTTCGTGGTGAGCCTGCTGGGCTCGCTCGCCGCGGCGGCCGGGATCTACGCGGTCGCGGAGCGGGTGTACGGGGCCCGGGCCGGGATCTGCGCCGTACTGCTGTGGGCCGTGCTGCCGGTCGGGGTCGTGCAGTCGATGGCGTACAGCGAGTCGCTGTTCACGGCGCTGGCGGCCTGGTCGCTGTACGCGCTGCTGACCGGGCGGTGGGTGAGCGCGGGCGTGCTGGCGGCCCTGGCGGGGCTGACCCGGCCGGTGGGGGTGGCGGTGGTCGCCGCGGTGTGGACGGCGGGGGTGGTCTCGTTCGTGCGAGAGCACGGTGCGGAGCGCACGCCGGGCGCACTCCCTTCTCTGTACGCCCCACGCCGGCGCCGCGCGCTCGGCATGCTGCTGGCTCCGCTCGGTGCCGCCGCGTACGTGCTCTGGGTCGGCCACCGCACCGGCAAGGGTCCGCTCGGGTACCTGGACGTCCAGGCCGGGTGGCGCAACGGCTTCGACGGCGGCTACGCCTTCGCCCGCTTCGTGGCCGACAAGTTCACGTCATTCCCGTCCGCCCTGGCCGGCCTCGGCCTGATCGTCGGCGTCGCCCTGCTGATCTGGCTGTACGTCACCGGAGTGCGCGAGCGTCAGCCGATCGAACTACTGGTGTACACGGGTGTCGTGCTCGCCCTCGCCCTGTGCGCGTCGAGCTACTTCGGCTCCAAGCCGCGGCTGCTGATGCCGGCCTTCCCGGTGCTGCTGCCGCTCGCCCGCACCCTGGCCGGGCCGCGCGCGTTCCGATCAGCCCTGGTCACGGCCGGATTGGCGGTCGTGGCGGCGGTCTATGGGGCTTTCTGGCTGAACGGCTCCGGGCCCCCGTGATCGACTCGGCCCGCCGATGACACCCGGGAGAATTCCGCACGAGGGCCGGGTTAACGCATTCATAAGTGCCATATAAACAACGCCCCGCACGGTCAGAGGAATTGACCCGTCTGCTCTCGCCGGATTGCGGAATCCAATGAATTCGGGCCGCCCTTGAGACCTTTCCCACATCACATCGTCATCACAAAGCCGCTGTTTCGACCGGGAACACAGCTCACTCGCTGTAACGTCGATTGGGTGCGTACCGAACGAAACCTCACCCGGCGTCTGGACCGGGTGTTCGCCAGACTGGACCGTGAGCCGGAACGACCGGCCCACATCGATGTGCCGAGGATGAGCCGGCACCGGGTCGTCCTGTTCTCGGCGACCCTGGCTTTCTACCTGGCGATCGTGTGGGCCGTGGTGACCACCTCCTGGCTCGTCCGGCTGGACTGGCAGGTCATGTTCTTCCGGCCGTACCAGCAGTGGCCGCAGATCCACGCGTTCCTCGACTACTACGTGGTGCTCGGCCAGCGCGGCCCCACCGCCGTGATGGTCGCGTCCTGGCTGGGCTGGCGCTCCTGGCGGCAGCACACCCTCCGCCCCCTGCTGACCCTTGCCACCTCCCTGCTGGTCCTGAACATCACGGTCGGCGCCGCCAAGCTCGGGATGGGACGCCTCGGTCCGCACTACGCGACCGTGATCGGCTCGAGCGAGATGGGTCTCGGCGGCGATATATTTCCCAGCGGCCACACCGCCAACGCGGTGGTGACCTGGGGGATCCTGGCGTACCTGGCCTCCAGCCCGAGGGCCCGCCGCTGGCTGTCGGCCCTGTCCGCGGTCACCTCGCTCGGCGTCGGCCTCACCACCGTCTACCTCGGTACGCACTGGCTGAGCGACGTCCTGCTGGGCTGGGCCGCCGGCCTGCTCATCATGCTCGCCCTGCCCTGGTTCGAGCCGCTGGTCACCAAGGCCGAGACCACGCTCTTCGACCTGCGCGACCGGTTGCGCGACCGGCTCGGCCGGCCCGCGCCCGAGCCCGCCGTCCCGGTCACGCCGGTCGTGCTCATGCCGCGCACCACGTCCGCCGAGCAGCCGGCGCCGGCCCGTGAACCGGTCTCCTCGACCCGGTCCTCCCGGGGTCTGGCACACCTGGCGCCCGGAGCGCACGCGGCGCGGTCGGAGCGCCCGGTCACCCCGGCGGGCAGCCGCCGCCCGCCGCACGCCGACCGTGTCCCGCGCGGCACGACCCAGCCCGCCCGCCCCTTGACAGGCGGCTGACGGCACGACGGCGGCGGGGTCCGGTACGCACCACCGCCCCGCGCCACGGCGAAGGCCCCGCTCCCGGAGAGGGAGACGGGGCCTTCGCCGTACCCGCGTCGGGACGAGGGGGCCTCACCCCTTCCAGGCGCGGTCCACCCGGCCGTCCCGTACCTCGAAGTTCAGCCGTCCGGCCCGGTATTCCATGGTGATGATCGCGCCCGGCGGCAGCGACCGTACCGTCGACCAGCCGCGCTGCCGGGCGAGCCGCTCGGCTTCCGCGGCGTCGAGACCGACGTACCCGTCCGGGCTGTCCTGGGGCTCCGCTGGCGGAGTGGGAATCGGTGCCATGCGGCCACGCTAGGCCGCGACCGGCGGTGACGGAAGCCGGGCACGGCTGGGTAAGGCCCGTATCCGGACCCCGTCACACTTCTGTCACAGCTCCCCCGATGCCGTTTCGGCCACCGCGACTTCGGTCCCGGCTGCGGGGGGCGTCACACGTACGAGGGTTTCCGTTCCGCTTGCCGGGGTAATCGAACGGAATTCATGCGTGCCGGAGGAGCCTCTTCGAATTCCCCGGGGAAAGCGCCGGGGCGGGGATCGGGGGCGGCTCCGGAGCGTGATTCCCCACGCAATCCGGTGGACTGCCGCAACAGCTGACACCACATAGGAATTTCACGGATCCATCACATGTGCCGCCGAGCGCCCCCGGTCCGAGCCGCGGGCCGCGGGCGGCCCCTCGAGGGCGGGCCCGGGCGCGGCGAGGCGAAGGGGCGAGCCATGGGGACCGGGACGGCGAGGGCGGCGGCACGGCCGGTGCGGCGGCTCGGGGGCCGGATCCGCCGTCCCGGCGCGGACAGCCGCCGTCCCGGTGGGGACGGCGGCTGTCGGGTGTCGTCGCGGCGGCGCTCAGAGCGCGAGGCGCTGGCCGGGCACGATCAGATCGGGGTCGTCGCCGATGACGGCCTTGTTGGCGGCGTAGACCCGCTGCCAGGTGGTCCCGTGGCGGGCGGCGATGGTGCTCAGGGTGTCGCCCTCGCGGACGGTGTAGTCACCGCGGGAGGCGCTGCGGCCGGTGGCGGCCGCCGGGCGTTCCGGCGTCCTCGCCGGCGCGGACCTGGACGGGGTGGACCCGGACGGGGCGGACTTCGCCGGTGCGGACTTCGTCGTCGCGCCGCCGGTCGAGGCCGACGTACCGGAGGAACCGGTGTGGGACGCCGCGGGAGCGGCGCCCGAGGCCCCGGCCCGGGCCGAGCAGACCGGCCAGGCACCCCAGCCCTGGGCCTGCTGGACCTTGGTGGCGACGGCGACCTGCGCGCTCCTGGAGGCCTGGTCGGCCGTCGGGGCGTAGGCGGTGCCGCCGTACGCGCGCCAGGTCGAGGCGGAGAACTGGAGCCCGCCGTAGTAGCCGTTGCCGGTGTTGATGTGCCAGTTGCCACCGCTCTCGCACTGGGCGATGCGGTCCCACACTCCGTTGTCCGCCGCGGCGGCGTTGCCGGTCGCGGCCAGCAGTCCCAGCGGGGCCAGCAGGGCGGCTCCGGCGAGCGCGGCCGCCGTACGGCCCTTGCGGGCGCTGTCGGGACGGGCGGTGTTGCGGGTGGTATCGGCACACTCGGACATGTAGTTCCCTCTCCACGAACCCGGGCTCCCCCAGGCGGAGCGCGCCTCGCCGCGTATGGCCGCGGTTCCGCGCACCCGCCCCGTCCGCCGTGACCGGTTCCGGCGATCGTGCTCTGCCTGGTGCCGGCTGGCGGACGTACCCGAGCGGTGCTCGTTGCACACGGCGGAGGAATGTAAGGAGGGCGGGCAGCCGGAATCAACCAACTCACCGTCGTTCCAGGCCAGTTCCCCGTTACCGCGAGTATCGGCGATTTTCAGACACCCACTACATCCTTTGATTTACTGATTTTTCGACCACCCCCTGAAGCGATCTGTGACCCACTTCACCCGTTCAAGTTCCTTGACCCCGCGCGAAGTTGACGGTGTGTGGCCGATTCCGCACCAAAGGTGACCCTGTGCGCCGGAAGGTTCGAACCGGTCGGTCCCGGGGCGTGACCCCCACCACAGGACGCCCGTTGTCTTCTTCATGAGCCCGCAACCCCGGGGGCTCATCGGCCGGGAGCCACCCGGCCGACCCCAGCACCGCATCCCGAGGGAGCCACCCGTGCCGCGCATGCTCGACGTCAGCGACGCCGTACGCGCCGAGATCGGCGACGAAGAAGCCGACCGGCTGCTCGCCGGAGAGAACGCCCCGGGCAGTTACGACTGCACGTCCTGTCGCACCCCGGGCGACTCCGAGCAGGAGCGCACCAGCACCGTCCTGTTCGTCGGTGACGAGACCGCCGTCCTCGCCTTCGCCCACGCCAGCTGCCTGCCCTCGCAGGTCGTCCAGGTCACCGAGGAGCAGCTCCAGGGCGCCGTCCGGTCCATCGGCACCGCCGGTGGCGACATGGCCGGCATCGAGCCGCACACGGCCGTGCCCGAGCAGGCGGTGCTCGGCGTGACCAGCGGGCTCGTCCTGGTCGACGGCGAGCTGCACCCCGCGCTCGTCGTCGAGCCGACCTCCCCGATCGTCCGCCCGGGCACGATCGGTGCCGGCGACGACTTCCTTCCGCTCCTCATCGAGCAGGGCTTCATGCCGGTCACCGAGCTGGCCTCCGTCCCCGCGGTGCTGCACGGCTGGTCCGTCCTGCTGGCCATGGGCCGGCTGCACGCGGTGCTCCAGCCGTCGAGCAACGGCGGGCAGCCGGTCGCCTGGTGGCAGGCGCACCAGCCGCTCCAGGTCACGGACAGCTGGCGGGCGGCGGCGAACAAGCACCAGCAGGTGCTGCTGTTCGCGGCGCCGGTCGGGTCCATCGGCCGGCAGCCTCGGGAGGACCTGCTGCGGGACGCCCTGGACAAGGCCGCGGCAGGCGGCAGGCTGGTCGCCGCGGCGCTGCCGCTCGCCGGCACCTGAGCCCCGCGCGCCCGTCCGACCGCATCCCTTTGCGATCCCGGTCGTTTGGACATACGTGCACGCATACGACACTCCTCCCCGCCGGTCGTCCTTCTCCGCCGTCCCCTCCGCGAGGGCTGCGCAGGAGCCATCCGGCGGACCGTCGGCCACACCGATCTACGACTCGCTCTACGCGGAGTGGGTCAAGGCCTTCCGTACGCTGCCGGGAGACCGCAGCGGCGAGGAGGAGCTGAGGTTCAGCGCCTTCGGGGACTTCCCGGACGGCACGGGCGCGTACGGCGGCCACCGGGCGGGGTCGTTCAGCAGCTCGTACAGCGCCTACAGCGCGGGGGCCTACAGCGCCCGGCAGCAGTCGCAGTGGCAGCGGGTCGGCACGCTCGGACGGCAGCACGACACCGGGATGCAGTACGTCCCGGCCGCCGCGCTGCCGCCGGCACCGCGCCGTGGCGCGTGACGGGCGCACGCACGTGAAGGGCGGCCCCTGGTTTCCCAGGGACCGCCCTTCACGACGTGCCGCCGTCGCTGCAGCGGCTACTTCTTCTTCCCGCCGCGCTTCTCGCGCACCCGGACCGAGATGTGGATCGGGGTGCCCTCGAAGGCGAACTCCTCGCGCAGCCGGCGCTCGATGAAACGCCGGTAGCCCGCCTCGATGAAGCCGGAGGCGAAGAGCACGAACCGCGGGGGCTTGGTGCCGGCCTGGGTGCCGAACAGGATGCGCGGCTGCTTGCCGCCCCGGACGGGGTGCGGGTGGGCCGAGACCAGCTCGCCCAGGAAGGCGTTCAGCCGGCCGGTGGGGACACGGGTCTCCCAGCCGGCGAGGGCGGTCTCGATCGCCGGGACCAGCTTCTCCATGTGACGGCCGGTGCGCGCCGAGACGTTCACCCGCGGGGCCCACGCGATCTGGCCCAGCTCGGTCTCGATCTCCCGCTCCAGGTAGTAGCGGCGCTCCTCGTCGAGGGTGTCCCACTTGTTGTAGGCGATGACCAACGCGCGGCCCGCCTCGACCGCCATGGTGACGATCCGCTGGTCCTGCACGGAGATGTTCTCGGAGGCGTCGATCAGGATGACCGCGACCTCCGCCTTCTCCACGGCGGCGGCCGTGCGCAGCGAGGCGTAGTAGTCGGCGCCCTGCTGGAGGTGGACGCGCTTGCGGATGCCGGCGGTGTCCACGAACTTCCAGGTCTTGCCGCCGAGTTCGATGATCTCGTCGACCGGGTCGCGGGTGGTGCCCGCCAGCTCGTTGACGACGACGCGCTCCTCGCCGGCCACCTTGTTCAGCAGCGAGGACTTGCCGACGTTCGGGCGGCCGATCAGGGCGATGCGGCGGGGCCCGCCGACGGCCGTGCCGAACGACTGCTCGGGCGCGCTCGGCAGGACCTCCAGGACGGCGTCGAGCATGTCGCCCGTCCCACGGCCGTGCAGGGCCGAGACGGGGTGGGGCTCGCCGAGGCCCAGGTTCCACAGGTAGGACGCGTCGGCCTCACCGCTCGGGCCGTCGACCTTGTTGGCGCAGAGCACGACCGGCTTGCCGGCCTTGCGCAGCAGCCGTACGACCGCCTCGTCGGTGTCGGTCGCGCCGACCTTGGCGTCGACGACGAAGACGACCGCGTCGGCGGCCTCGATCGCGTACTCGGCCTGCGCGGCCACGGAGGCGTCGATACCGAGGACGTCCTGCTCCCAGCCGCCGGTGTCGACGACCTTGAAGCGGCGGCCGGCCCACTCGGCCTCGTAGGTGACACGGTCGCGGGTGACGCCCGGCCGGTCCTCGACGACCGCCTCACGGCGGCCGATCATCCGGTTCACCAGGGTCGACTTGCCGACATTGGGGCGGCCGACGACGGCGAGCACGGGCAGCGGGCCGTGACCCGCCGCCTCGATGGCGCCCTCGACGTCCTCGATGTCGAAGCCCTCTTCCGCGGCGAGCTCCATGAACTCCGCGTACTCGGCCTCGCCGAGAGCCCCGTGGTCGTACTCGTGCGCGTCCTCGTGCGCGTCCGAGCCGTCGGGCTGGATGTCGTCGTTCATGAAGTCCGTACCTCGTCGTTCATTCGTGGTGATCGGTGGAGCACCCCAGCTGGGCTGATCCACTACTCAAGTGTCGCCTAGCGCCCGGTCAGGCGCCTGGCGTTTTCCAGGTGGCTGCTGAGCTGCTTCTGGATGCGCTCGGTCGCCTCGTCCAGCGCCGCGCGCGTGCGCCGTCCGCTGCCGTCCCCGGCCTCGAACGGGTCGCCGAAGACGACGTCGACACGGGAGCGCAGCGGAGGCAGCCCCTCTATCAACCGCCCCGGCTTCTCGGAGCTTCCCAGTACCGCCACGGGCACGATCGGTGCCCCGCTGCGGACCGCGAAGTAGGCGAGCCCGGCGCGCAGGGAGGCGAAGTCGCCCTCGCCCCGGGTGCCCTCCGGAAAGATGCCGAGCACTCCCCCGTTGCCCAGGACGCCGAGCGCGTCGGTGATCGCCGTGCGGTCGGCGGACGTGCGGTCCACCTTCAGCTGGCCGATGCCCGTCAGGAACGTGCCCAGCGGACCGACGAACGCCTCCTTCTTGATCAGGAAGTGCGTCGGCCGGGGCGACACACCCATGACCATGGGGCCGTCGATGTTGTGGGAGTGGTTCACCGCGAGGATCGCCGGGCCGCTCGCGGGCACCCGCCAGGCGCCGAGCACCCGCGGTCTCCACAGCCCGTACATCAGGCCGACGCCGATGCGCCGGCCCACCTCGGCGCCCCGCTCGGACGGAACGCTCACTTCCCGGCCCGCTTCTCCTCGACCAGGGTGACGACGCACTCGATGACCTGGGCGAGGGTGAGTTCGGTGGTGTCCACCTCGACGGCGTCGCCGGCCTTGGCGAGCGGCGAGGTCTTGCGGCTGGAGTCGGCCGCGTCCCGCTTGATCAGGGCCTCGCGGGTGGCGTTGACGTCGGCGCCCTTCAGCTCGCCGCTGCGGCGGGCCGCGCGGGCCTCCGGGGACGCGGTGAGGAAGATCTTCAGGTCGGCGTCCGGGAGGACGGTGGTACCGATGTCCCGGCCCTCGACCACGATGCCCCGCTCCGCGGCGACGGCCAGCGAACGCTGAAGCTCGGTGATCCGGGTGCGCACCTCGGGCACCGCGCTGACCGCGCTGACGCTGGAGGTGACCTCCTGGGTGCGGATCGGGCCGGCCACGTCCACACCGTCGACCGTGATCGTCGGGCCGGCCGGGTCGGTGCCGGAGATGATCTCCGGCTTGCCGGCGACGGCGGCGATGGCGGTCGGGTCCTCCAGGTCGATGCCGTTGGTCACCATCCACCAGGTGATCGCCCGGTACTGGGCGCCGGTGTCCAGATAGCTCAGGCCGAGCTGGGCGGCCACGGCCCTCGACGTGCTCGACTTGCCCGTGCCGGAGGGACCGTCGATCGCGACGATCACGGGCTTGGCGGTCGGGGCGCCGTTTTCCACGGGGGACACCTTCCTGGTGAAGGGTGGTGAGCGGGGTCCGGGCGCGAGGGCGCCCCGGACAAGGTTACTGGCTCGCGGGAGGCGTCCTCACCGGGCGTTACCCGCGCAGCGCCCAGCCCCGCTGGCGCAGTGCCTCCTTCAGGGCCGCCGCCGCCCTCGGCTCGACCATGAGCTGCACCAGACCGGCCTGCTGCCCCGTTGCGTGCTCGATCCGGACGTCCTCGATGTTGACGCCGGCCCGGTCGGCGTCCGCGAAGATGCGGGCCAGCTGGCCGGGCTGGTCGTCGATGAGGACGACGACGGTCTCGTACACGCGCGGGGCGCTGCCGTGCTTGCCGGGTACCCGCACCTGGCCGGCGTTCCCACGGCGCAGCACGGCCTCGACACCGGCGGTGCCCTCGCCGCGCTTGGCGTCGTCGGAGGACTGCAGGGCGCGCAGCGCCTGGACCGTCTCGTCCAGGTCGGCGGCGACGTCGGAGAGCAGGTCGGCGACCGGGCCCGGGTTCGCGGACAGGATGTCGATCCACATGCGCGGATCGGAGGCGGCGATCCGGGTCACGTCCCGGATCCCCTGGCCGCACAGCCGTACGGCGGCCTCCTCGGCGTGCTCCAGGCGGGCGGCGACCAGGCTGGAGACCAGGTGGGGCATGTGGGAGACGAGGGCGACGGCGCGGTCGTGCGCGTCGGCGTCCATGACGACCGGGACGGCCCGGCAGTGCGAGACCAGCTCCAGGGCGAGGTTCAGCACCTCGGTGTCGGTGTCCCGGGTGGGGGTGAGCACCCAGGGGCGGCCCTCGAAGAGGTCGCCGGTGGCGGCCAGCGGGCCGGACTTCTCCCGGCCGGACATGGGGTGCGTGCCGAGGTAGGCCGACAGGTCCAGGCCGAGCGACTCCAGCTCACGGCGGGGGCCGCCCTTGACGCTGGCCACGTCCAGGTAGCCGCGGGCCACGCCCCGGCGCATCGCGTCGGCGAGCACCCGGGCCACGTGGGCGGGCGGGGCGGCCACGATCGCGACGTCCACCGGGCCCTCGGGTGCCTCGTCGGTGCCGGCGCCCAGCGCGGCGGCCGTACGGGCCTGCTCGGGGTCGTGGTCGTCGAGGTGGACGGTGACGCCGCGCTGGGCGAGCGCGAGGGCGGCGGAGGTGCCGATCAGGCCGGTTCCGATGACGAGTGCGGTTCTCACTGGGCGATGTCCTTGCGCAGCGCCGCGGCGGCGCCGGGGTAGACGTGGCTGATGTCGGCGCGGGGGCGGTCCCACTCGCTGTGCGCGAGGATCCGCACGAGGCGGGGCATGGCGCCCGCGACGTCCGGCTCCTGGGCGCAGCCGAGGGGTACGCCGATGCCCGGCTCGCGGGCGGCGGCGGCCGGGAAGTCGCCGTGCGGGTCGGGGGTGGCCGTGAACCAGATGCTGATCAGGTCGTCGGCGGTCAGCCCGTTCCGCTCGAGGACGGCGGTGAGCAGCGCTCCGACCTGCTCCTCCATGTGACCGGCCTCGTCCGGCTCCGGTTGGACGGCCCCCCGGACCGCTCGTACCGCCACGGCGCTGCTCCTCGCTGACGTACGTGTCTGTTCTTGGTCCGTCCAGCGTAGTCAGCCCGCGCGGTACGGGCGCACGCCGCCCGCTCGCTGAGACGATGCGAAAGATCCGTTATTGACCGTTCTGGAAGGCTGTACGGAGGTCTGACATGACCCAGCCCGCGACACGGCGCACCGTTCTCGCCACGGGCGCCGGCGCGCTCGCCCTGGGATGCGTGGGATGCGGCGCCGACAGGAACGAAGGCGGTGCCGCACCGGCGTCGCCGACGGCGTCCGGATCGTCGGCGCCCCCCTCCGGCATGGCGGCGTCCCCCGCCGCCCAGGAGGCGTCTTCCACCGGGAGGCGGCTGGCGATGACCAGCGACATCCCGGAGGGCGGCGGCAAGGTCTTCAAGGAGGAGAAGATCGTGGTCACCCAGCCGAAGAAGGGTGACTTCAAGGCGTTCTCGGCGATCTGCACGCACCAGGGCTGCACGGTGAACCGGGTGGCGGACGGCACCATCGACTGCCCCTGCCACGGCAGCAAGTACCGCATCGCCGACGGCTCGGTGGCTCACGGCCCCGCGACCAGGCCGCTCGGGAAGGAGTCGATCACGGTGTCGGGAAATTCGATCCACCTGGCCTGAGCGGGCCGCGTACGCTCCGGGGATGCAGCCGCAGGACCTCGTACGCGACCACACCGTCTACTCCTGTGTGATGGGCTCCCGCGCCTTCGGTCTGGCCACGGACGCCAGCGACACCGACCGGCGCGGGGTGTTCCTCGCCCCCACCCCGCTGTACTGGCGGTTCGAGAAGCCGCCCACGCATGTGGAGGGACCCGGCGAGGAGCAGTTCTCCTGGGAGCTGGAGCGGTTCTGCGAGCTGGCGCTGCGCGGCAACCCGAACATCCTGGAGTGCCTGCACTCGCCGCTGGTGGAGCACGTGGACGACACCGGCCGCGAGCTGCTGGACCTGCGCGGCGCCTTCCTGTCCCGGCAGACGTACGACACGTTCACCCGTTACGCCCTCGGCCAGCGCAAGAAGCTCGACGCCGACGTCCGTACGACCGGCGCCCCGCGCTGGAAGCACGCCATGCACCTGCTGCGGCTGCTGATGTCCGCGCGGGACCTGCTGCGCTCCGGTCAGCTGCGGATCGACGTCGGCGAGCAGCGCGAGCCCCTGCTGGCGGTGAAGCGCGGCGAGGTGCCGTGGGCGCGGGCGGAGGAGTGGATGGTCCGGCTGGCCGCCGAGACCGAGGAGGCCCTGCGGGGCAGCCCGCTGCCCGCGGAGCCGGACCACGCGCGCGTGGCCGGCTTCCTGTACCGGGTGCGCCGGGCCTCAGCACTCCAGTCGGAGGCGGACCACCAGATCGTTCAGGGCGTCGTGGGCATCGGTCGCGTCGGGCAGGGCTGAGCCGGCCTGCGCCTCGTCGAGCAGGGTGTGCAGCCGCTTCACGTCGACCTCCACGCGCGCGTGGTCGACGACGGCCCTGCCGTGCTCCTGTTCCGCCTTGGCGGCTATCAGTTCGGGCAGGTAGTCGGGCGCGCCGTCCTGGTCCAGGAGCGTGGGCAGATGGGCCTGGACCTCGCCGGTGCGCATGAGGTGGATGCCGGTGAGCAGCACCCGGAAGGTGTACAGCAGCGGCTTCAGCTCATCGGTCTTCGCGAACAGCCGCCACTGGGTCGCCGCGAACCCGCGGTAGTGGTGGGCGTGGTGGCGGGTGAGGACGCGGGGGGCCAGCGCGGCCAGCTCCCGGTGGGCGTCGGAGGTGTGCACCACCAGGGGCGAGAGCAGCTGTTCCAGCACATAGCCGTTGCGGCGGAGCATCAGCCGTACGAACTTGCGCAGGTCGTGGGTGACGAGGTCCAGTTCGACGCCGTCGCGGACCCAGGTCCGCGAGCGGGTCTCCTCCGGCTCGCGCAGACCGAGGAGTTCGGCCGCGGGCAGCAGATGGACCCCCCGCAGGTCCACGTCGGAGTCCTGCGAGGGGAAGCCGTACAGATGGGCTCCGGAGACGGTCGCTAACAGCAGCGGGTCGGGCTGTTCCGCCACCACGGGGGCCAGGTCCATGCCGAGATCGTCGATCATGGACCTAAGCATCCCAGAGTGAACCCAGGGCCAAAAGATCCTCTCGGTACTCGATGCGCCCGGCCCAGTCGGCGGGCCAGGCGTCGGCGCCCAGCCAGGCGCCCGCGAAGGCGCCGGTGAGGCAGGCGATGGAGTCGGAGTCGCCGGCGGTGCAGGCGGCCCGGCGCAGGGCGGTGACGGGCTCGTCCGGGAAGAGCAGGAAGCACAGCAGGCCGGTGGCGAACGCCTCCTCGGCTATCCAGCCCTCGCCGGTGGCCAGACAGGGGTCGGTCTCCGGGGAGACGGTCCGCACGGCCTCCTGGAGCCGGCCGAGGATCGCCAGGCACTCGTCCCAGCCGCGCGCGATGAAGTGCTCCGGACTCGGGTCCTGGGAGCGGGTCCACAGGTCGCCGAGCCAGGTGTGGTCGTAGCGGGTGCGGTGGTGCAGGGCGTAGGAGCGCAGCCGTCCGACGAGTCCGGCCGGGTCGATGCCCTGGGCGAGCAGGTGGACGGCGTGGGCGGTGAGGTCGGAGGCGGCCAGCGCGGTGGGGTGGCCGTGGGTGAGCGCGGACTGCAACTGGGCGGCGCCGGCGCGCTGTTCCTCGTCGAGGCCGGGCGCGAGGCCGATCGGGGCGACCCGCATGTTGGCGCCGCAGCCCTTGGAACCGATCTGGCTGGCGTCCTGCCAGCGCCGGCCCTCGTCGTCCAGCAGGGCGCACGCGGTCAGGCAGGTGCGGCCGGGGGCGCGGTTGTTCTCCGGCGAGTGGTACCAGTCCGCGAACTCCTCGCGCAGCGGCCGCTCCAGCCGCTTCGGCGCGAGGTACCCGCGCTCCATGGCCGTGCGCAGTCCGCGCCCGAGGGCGAGGGTCATCTGGGTGTCGTCGGACACGAAGGCCCGCTGCGGCAGCTCCATCTCCCGCCAGGGCCCGCACTTGGCGAGGATCGACGGCACGTCGTCGAACTCGGTCGGGTAGCCGAGGGCGTCCCCGAGGGCGAGGCCGACGAGAGTTCCGGTTGCGGCTCGTTTGGACACGCGGTTCACCATCCCCTTTATCGTCACACTGACAATAAAGGGGAATGGTGATCACGGCAAGGCGCTCTAGAGGTCGACTTCCTTCATCAGCATGCCGACCTCGGTGTTCGACAGGCGGCGCAGCCAGCCCGACTTCTGGTCGCCGAGGGTGATCGGCCCGAAGGAGGTGCGCACCAGCTTCTCGACCGGGAAGCCGGCCTCGGCGAGCATGCGCCGCACGATGTGCTTGCGGCCCTCGTGCAGGGTCACCTCGACCAGGTAGTTCTTGCCGGTCTGCTCCACCACCCGGAAGTGGTCCGCGCGCGCGTAGCCGTCCTCCAGCTGGATGCCGTCCTTCAGGCGCTTGCCGAGGTCACGCGGGATCGGGCCCACGATGGCCGCGAGGTAGGTCTTCTTCACGCCGTACTTCGGGTGCGTGAGGCGGTGCGCCAGCTCGCCGTGGTTGGTGAGCAGGATGACACCCTCGGTCTCGGTGTCCAGCCGGCCGACGTGGAAGAGCCTCGTCTCACGGTTGGTGACGTAGTCACCGAGGCACTGCCGGCCCTCCGGGTCCTCCATGGTGGACACGACACCGGCGGGCTTGTTCAGCGAGAAGAACTGGTACGACTGCGTCGCGACCGTCAGGCCGTCGACCTTGACCTCGTCCTTCTCCGGGTCGACCCGGCGGCCCTGCTCCAGCACGATCTCGCCGTTGATCTCGACCCGGGCCTGCTCGATCAGCTCCTCGCAGGCGCGCCGGGAGCCGTAGCCCGCGCGCGCGAGGACCTTCTGGAGCCGCTCGCCCTCCTGCTCGGCGCCGGGGAAGGTCTTCGGGAGCTTGACGTCCTTCTTGCCCGCGTAGCGCTCGCGGTTGCGCTCCTCGGCCCGCGCGTCGTACTCGCGGGAGCTCGCCGGAGCCGTACGGCCGCGTCCGGTGGCCTGGCTCTGCCTGGGGCCGCCCTTGGCGCCGCCGCGCGCCGAGGCGCCCCGGCCCGACTTCGGACCGTCCTTGGTGGCGCCGGGACCCACGTCGTAGCGCCGCTCCTCCGGGCGCGGCTTCTTCGGCCGGCCGCCCTGCTTGTCGTCACGGGCATTGCCGGCGCCGCGGTAATCACCGCGGCCCCCGCCGCTCCCGCCGCGGCCGCCGCTGTTGCCACCACGGCTCCCGCCGTTGTTTCCGCTGCTGTTCCTGCCGCTGCTGCTTCGCATCAAAGTTCCGTCTTGTCGTCTGCGTCCTCGGAATCCGGGGCGTCCGGATCGAACGACGGCACGCCCTCCTGGGTCTCGGCCTCGATCGCCTCCGCCTCCGGGAGGAAGGGCGCCAGCTCCGGGAGCTCGTCCAGGCCGCGCAGGCCCATCCGCTCCAGGAAGTAGTTCGTCGTCCTGTACAGGATCGCACCTGTTTCGGGTTCCGCGCCCGCCTCCTCGACCAGACCGCGCTGAAGGAGGGTCCGCATGACACCGTCGCAGTTGACCCCGCGCACCGCGGAGACGCGGCTGCGGCTGACCGGCTGGCGGTAGGCGACCACCGCGAGGGTCTCCAGCGCGGCCTGCGTGAGCCGGGCCGTCTGGCCGTCCAGCACCAGCCGCTCGACGGCGGGCGCGTACGCGGCGCGGGTGTAGAAGCGCCAGCCGCCGGCGACGAAGCGCAGCTCGAAGCCGCGGCCCTGCACGGTGTACTCGTCGGCCAGCTCGCGCAGCGCGTCCGCGATCTGCCGTCTCGGCCGCTCCAGCAGTCTGGCCAGGTGCTCCTCGGTCGCGGGCTCGTCCACGACCATGAGCATCGCCTCCAGGGCGGGCTTGAGGTCGAGGGCGGCGACGGCATGCGGCCCGGCCGGGGTCTCGGCGGTCTCCTCGCTCATGCCTTCTTCTCCTCCCTGGCCGGCCCGGCCTCCTCGGGCGGCCGGTCGAACTCGTCCGTGACCACGGGGGCCGTGCCCGCGTCCCCGCCGGTCCAGCGCACGGTCAGCTCCCCGAGCGCGGCCTCCTGCTCCAGCGCGACGGCCTTCTCCCGGTACAGCTCCAGCAGGGCGAGGAAGCGGGCCACGACGGTGAGCGTGTCGTCGGTGTCCTCGACGAGCGCCCGGAAGCTCGCCTCGCCCAGCTCCCTGAGCCGCGCCACCACGATCCCCGCCTGTTCCCGCACGCTGACCAGCGGGGCGTGGATGTGGTCGACGTAGACCCGCGGCTTGGGCTTGGGCTGCATCGCCTTGACCGCGAGCCGGGCGAAGCCCTCGGGGCCGATGCTGATGACGACCTCGGGCAGCAGCTCGGCGTGGTGCGGTTCGAGGCCGACGGTACGGGGCCGGCAGCGGGCCTCGTCGTCGAGCCGCTGGTTGAAGATGTCGGCGATCTGCTTGTACGCGCGGTACTGGAGCAGCCGCGCGAACAGCAGGTCCCGGGCCTCCAGCAGCGCGAGGTCGGCCTCGTCCTCCACCTCGGCGGCGGGCAGCAGGCGGGCGGCCTTGAGGTCGAGCAGGGTGGCCGCGACGACGAGGAACTCCGTGGTCTGGTCCAGGTCCCAGTCCGGTCCCATGGCCCGGATGTGCGCCATGAACTCGTCGGTGACCTTCGACAGGGCGACCTCGGTGACGTCCAGCTTGTGCTTGGAGATCAGCTGGAGGAGGAGGTCGAAGGGCCCCTCGAAGTTGGCGAGCCGGACCTTGAAGACACCGTC
This sequence comes from Streptomyces musisoli, assembly GCF_016741855.1. Lineage (GTDB taxonomy): Bacteria > Actinomycetota > Actinomycetes > Streptomycetales > Streptomycetaceae > Streptomyces > Streptomyces musisoli. The sequence continues at coordinate 286,455 of NZ_JAERRH010000009.1, forward strand.
GGGAACGACCCCGGCCTCAGCGGGCTCCGGCTCGGCAGCCGTGGACACGGCGGGCTCGGGGTCGGCAGGCCGGGGTTCGGCGGGCTCCGGCTCGGCAGCCACGGATACGGCAGGCTCCGGCTCGGCAGGCTCCGGTTCCGTAGGCCGGGGTTCGGCGGGCTCGGGCTCGGCCGCCGTGGATACCGCGGGCTCCGGCTCGGCCGCCGCGGGCTGGGACGGGAACTCGGTCGCCGCCACGGACCCGTTCCCCGGCTCGGCCGGCGAAGCCCCCGGCCCCCGCCCCAGCGCACGCCGACGGCCGGCTCCTGGGCCGGGGGCGGGAACGTCGTTCGAGGTCATGGCCCCCGCAGGCTACCCCTACCGCCCGCGCAGCCGCCGTACCAGGATGCTCGCGTCCCCGCGGGACTCCAGGTCGGCCAGGACCACGGCCACCGCCTCGCGGACGATCCGTCCGCGGTCCACCGCGAGCCCGTGCTCGCCGCGGAGCACCAGACGCGCGTGCTCCAGGTCCATCAGCTCCTCGGCCGAGACGTACACGGTGATCTTCTCGTCGTGCCGCTCGCGCCCGCTGGGCCGCCGGGCCGCCGCCCGCCCGCGCTTGCGCGGCTGCGCGGCGGCAGAACCTTCCTGCGCCGACTGCCGGCGCGCCGGGCGGGTGCGGGCCTCGGCCGAATCGGCCGGCTCGGCCTCCGCCGCCACGTGCTCCGCGCCCTCGCCGTCGCCGCCCCGCACGGGCACCGACTGCGGCGCGTCCTCGGCCGCGGCCGCCTCGTCGCTCTCCCCTGCGGGAGCCGGCACCCGGGCCTCACCGTTGGCCGCGCGCCGGGGAGTCGACGGCTGGAGCGCCATCCCCCCTGTCGTACGGAAGAGTTCGTCGGCCCCCGGCAGACTCACTCGGCGTGACACCGGGCGAGCACCTCCCTGGCGAGCTGGCGGTAGGCGGCGGCACCGACGGAGTTGGAGGCGTACGTGGTGATCGGCTCACCGGCGACCGTGGTCTCCGGGAAGCGGACCGTGCGCCCGATGACCGTGTGGTAGACGTGGTCGTCGAACGCCTCGACGACACGCGCGAGCACCTCACGGCTGTGCACGGTGCGCGAGTCGTACATCGTGGCGAGGATGCCGTCCAGTTCCAGCTCGGGGTTGAGCCGCTCCTGGACCTTCTCGATGGTCTCGGTCAGCAGGGCCACACCGCGCAGCGCGAAGAACTCGCACTCCAGCGGCACTATCACCTTGTGAGCGGCCGTCAGCGCGTTGACCGTGAGCAGGCCGAGCGAGGGCTGACAGTCGATCACGATGTAGTCGTAGTCGGGCAGCAGCGGCTTCAGGGCGCGCTGAAGCGTCGACTCGCGCGCGACCTCGGAGACCAACTGGACCTCGGCGGCCGACAGGTCGATGTTGCTGGGCAGCAGGTCCATGTTGGGGACCGCCGTCTTCAGCAGGACCTCGTCCGCGGACATGCCCCGCTCCATGAGCAGGTTGTAGACGGTGAGGTCCAGTTCCATGGGATTGACGCCGAGACCCACCGACAGCGCGCCCTGCGGGTCGAAGTCCACGAGCAGCACGCGCCGGCCGTACTCCGCGAGCGCGGCACCCAGGTTGATGGTCGACGTCGTCTTGCCGACGCCGCCCTTCTGGTTGCACATCGCGATGATCTTCGCGGGGCCGTGGTCGGTCAGCGGGCCCGGGATCGGGAAGTACGGCAGCGGGCGTCCGGTCGGACCGACGCGCTCACGGCGCTGGCGGGCCGCGTCGGGCGCGAGCGTGGCCGCGTACTCCGGATCGGGCTCGTACTCGGCGTCGGGGTCGTAGAAGTGCCCCTCGGGCAGTTCGTCGTAGTCGGCGAATTGGTTGTGGGGCGCGCCACTTCCGTCGCCGGCCATGGCGTTCACGTGATGGCCATCCATGCTCTGGTGTGCTGTCCCGGCCGCCTGCGGACCGGAACTCTGGTGGGCTGCGAAGGTGCGCACAGCTACGGAGCCGACAGCCTCGAATCCCGCGGGACCCTGGCCCCGGACCGGCATTCCTGGTTGACCACCCCCGGGAGAAAATGTCGACTCATTCACAAGTCGTCTTACCTCCTTGGTGACCAGGAAACTTCTAGACAAGGTCAGCGTGGCACCATGCCGACGGTTGGCGACTCTATGGCGTGTCGGCGGTCCGCAGCAACACAATCCGCCGGACCCGGCAGGATGTGTCGGCAATGAAACATCTCACTGTCAAGGGCGTGCGGCCGTCGCACAGCAGGTTTCACCGGTGTGCGAATCGGTCGAAGGGTTACGTTCGAGGCGAGTTGACCGAGAGCCGCAAAGTGACCATACACACATCCGGCCGGACCTTGTCGGGCAAGGTCCGGCCGGGTGTGTGCTGTTGACGAGGTGTGTTGACGAATCGCCTTTTACCCGCAGGCGACTTAGCGACTCACCAGGTCACAGGGGTCGGTCGGGCGCGTCAGCCGAGCAGGGCCTCCAGCTCGACGTGGTCCAGGCCGTGCGCCTCGGCGACCTCCTTGTAAACGACCTTGCCGTCATGGGTGTTGAGACCCTTGGCGAGCGCGGCGTCGCGGCGCAGCGCCTCCACCCAGCCGTTGTTGGCCAGCGAGACGATGTACGGCAGCGTGGCGTTGGTGAGGGCGTTGGTGGAGGTGTTCGGCACACCGCCGGGCATGTTGGCGACGCAGTAGAAGACCGAGTTGTGGACCTCGAAGGTCGGCTCGGCGTGCGTGGTGGGACGGGAGTCCTCGAAGCAGCCGCCCTGGTCGATCGCGATGTCGACAAGGACACTTCCGGGCTTCATGCGGGACACCAGCTCGTTGGTGACCAGCTTCGGGGCCTTGGCGCCCGGGATGAGCACCGCGCCGATGACGAGGTCGGCGTCCAGGACCGCCTTCTCCAGCTCGAAGGCGTTGGACATGATCGCCTTGACCTTGGTGCCGAAGATCTTGTCGGCCTCGCGCAGCTTGTTGATGTCGCGGTCGAGCAGGGTCACCTCGAAGCCCATGCCGACGGCGACCTGGGTGGCGTTCCAGCCGGAGACGCCGCCGCCGATGACCACGGCCTTGGCGGGGGTCACGCCCGGGACGCCGCCCGGCAGCACGCCACGGCCGCCGGCCGCGCGCATCAGGTGGTAGGCGCCGACCTGCGGGGCCAGCCGGCCCGCGACCTCGGACATCGGGGCGAGCAGCGGCAGGGCGCGGTTCGGCAGCTCGACGGTCTCGTAGGCGATGGCCGTGGTGCCGGACTCGACGAGGGCGTCCGTGCACTCCTTGGAGGCGGCCAGATGCAGGTAGGTGAAGAGGATCTGGTCCTTGCGGAGGCGGTGGTACTCCTCCGCGATGGGCTCCTTGACCTTCAGCAGCAGGTCGGCGGCGGCCCACACCTCGTCGGCGGTGGCCAGGATCTCGGCACCGGCGGCCACGTACTCGACGTCCGTGATCGAGGAGCCGATGCCGGCGCCGCGCTCGACGACGACCTGGTGGCCGTTGCGCACCAGCTCGTGCACACCGGCGGGGGTGATGGCCACCCGGAACTCGTTGTTCTTGACCTCGCGGGGGATGCCGACCTTCACGTCGATCACGGTCCTTGGCTCAGAGGGTATGGGGGTGCATTACAGACGTACCCAGACATGCGGGGGCATACCGGGAGACACCGCTGGGAACGTGCGGCAGAGCCAGTCTAATGAAGGCGTTCCGGCTGTCTAGCCTTTCATTGCATCAATCTTCGCTGGATGCAGTACGGATTTCGCAGGCGTTAGCGTCGTCATCTGGACTTTCGACGTCCTCCGGCGCCTCCTCACCCAGCATGCGCTCGGCCGCGGCCCGGTGCAGGCGGGCGGCCGCCGGGTCGCCGAGGCGGTCCAGGGTGTCGGCGAGCCGCAGCTGAAGCGCGGCCTGGAGCCGGGCGTCCTCGGCGCGCCGGGCCCACTCCACGGCCTCCTGGCAGGTGCGCAGCGACTCCTCGGGCCGCCCCGCGTACTCCTGCACCCGGGCGATCTCGCTCAACGCCCGTGCGCTGGCGGCGATGTCGCCGCCCCTGCGGTAGCCGGCGAGGGCGGCCCGCCAGTTCCTGAGCGCCTCGCCGTAGCGGCCCGCGTAGGTGTGGGCCGTGGCGATCCGGCCGTACAGCCGGGCGGCGTCCGGGATCTCTCCCCGGGCCAGCCGCTCGGCCAGGGCCCGGCCGAACCAGTCGGCGGCCCGGTCGTGGTCCCCCAGCTCCTGGTGGGCACCGCCTACGGATTCCATCGCGCGGCCGGTCGCATAGGGGTCGTTCGCCTCGCGTCCGGCGTCCAGCGCGGCCCGGTACCGGGCCAGCGCCTCCCGGGTGCGGCCGGTCTGCGCGTCCAGATCGCCCAGGTTCAGCAGGGCCGCGGCCTTCTCCCGGGGCAGCCCGCGCCGCTCGGCGACGTCCAGGACGAGGCCGTGCACGCTGTACAGGTCGGGTGCGGCGGCCTGGGTGCCGACATGCGCGGCCAGGGCCCTGACCAGCTGGGACATCAGCCGGCGGGCCAGGGTGTCCAGCTCTCCGTCGGCCACCGCGAGGCGCACCGACGCCAGCAGGGCCGGACGCCGGATGCGCAGCCAGTCCGCGGCGGCCCGCGGGTTGGGGAAGCGCAGCGCCCGGGGCATGCCGATCAGCTTCTCCCGCGCCTGCGGGCTGTCCGTCTCGGTGATCGCCCGGCAGGACTGGAGCAGCCGTACCGTCCGCTCCAGCATCCGGGCCCGGGCCAGCTGGAGCTCGGCCGGCCGCTCGTGACTCTCCGCCACGGCGCGCAGCAGCGGGTGCAGACAGCCGGGGACCTGGTACTGGGGCAGCGGGGAGTCCACCGCGCGCAGCAGGCCGACGGCGACGAGGTCGTCCAGCGTGGTGTGGGCGGCGTCGACCGAGCAGCCGGCCAGGGCCGAGGCGGTGTGCGGGTCGGCCAGGCCGGCCGGGGCGAGGCAGAGCAGCCGCAGTATGCGGGCGGCCGGGCCGGGCAGCTGGTCGTACACGAGCCGGAAGACGCGGGCCAGCGGGGTGCCGTCGGCGCCCTCCTCGACGTCCGCGTGCAGCCGCTTGGCGAGGTCGGAGACGGCGGCCTTGGGACGGGCGGCGAGCCAGCCGCCGGCCAGCACCAGCGCGGCCGGGTGGCCCTGGCAGGCCTCCACCAGGCTCTCCGCGGAGCGCGGGTCGACGGTGACCCGGACCGCGCCGGTGTGGCCGGTGAGCAGCTCCACGGCGGACTTGGTGTCGAGACCGCCGAGCGTGCACGGGCGGACGTCCGCGATGCCGGTGAGCGGGCCGCCGGAGACGGCCACCACCAGGCACTCCGGGGCCTCCGGAAGCAGCGCGTCGACCTGGTCGGCGCCGGCCGCGTCGTCCAGCAGGAGCAGCGTCCGCCGGTCGGCGAGGGCGGTCCGCAGGGCCGCGGTGAGGTCGTCCTCGGCGGCTCCGGCGGGGGCGGGCAGCTTCAGCGCGGCGAGCAGGTCGCGGGCCACCTGCTCCACGGGCACTGGCGTGCCGCCGGGCTCGCTGAGCCGGGCCCGCAGCACTCCGTCGGGGTAACGGCCGGCGACCCGCCGGACGAGTTCCTCGGCGAGTCTGGTGCGGCCGGAGCCGGGGCGGCCCGCGATCAGGAGCACGCGCGCGCGGGGCGCCTTGCGGCCGGACAGGGTGTCCAGGCCCGCGCGCTCGATGTCGGCGCGCAGTTCCTTCAACTCCCGTGTGCGGCCCAGGAAACGGCCCTTCGCGACCGGGTGCGCGGACACCTCCGCGCCGTCCGGGTCCACCGCCTGATCCGTCACGGGCCACACTCCCGTCCCACCGCACGCGCAAGCCCGCCGGTGTCTTCCGGTACGGGCGTTCAAGAGCCTAGTTCACGCTCTGCGACGTACTCGGAGGAGCGCGGCGGACAGATCGCCCGATCGGATCAGGCGATCGTCACACCGGTGGGCCGGACGGGTCCGCTCAGGACGCGAAGGGACGCGCGGGCCAGGGGGCGGCGGCGGGGCGCAGTGCGTCCAGGCCGTCCCCGCCCCGCGCGGCCACCAGGGAGAGCACCCCGACGACCAGGCAGTTGTTGTGCAGGTCTCCGGCCAGGATCCGGCGCACGAGTTCCCCGACCGGCACGCGCGCGTGCTCCATGTCGGTCTCCTCGTGCTCCGCCTCGAAACGCTCGCCCTCGGCCTCGGACAGGTCCCGGGCGAGGAAGATCCGGATGGCCTCGTCACAGCCGCCGGGGGTGGTGTAGATGTCGGTCAGCACCCGCCAGTCCTCGGCCTTGACGTGCGCCTCCTCGTACAGCTCCCGCTGGGCGGCGTGCAGCGGGTTCTCGCCGGGCACGTCCAGCAGCCCGGCCGGGATCTCCCACAGCTTCTGCCGCACGGGGTGGCGGTACTGGTTGATCAGCAGGACCCGGTCCTCCTCGTCCAGGGCGAGGACGGCCACGGAGCCGGGGTGGACCTGGTAGTCACGGTGGACGACCGAGCCGTCGGGCATGACCACGTCGTCCGTGCGGACGGAGGTCTTGTTGCCCACGAAGGGGGTCTCCGTCGCCCGGATCTCCCACTCCTGCGGCGTGTCCTTGATCGTCATGCCCTGTCCTCCCACGTGCTTTCACAAGAGACCGGCGAAAAGAAAACCGGGGTGCCCACCTTTTGAAGGTATGCACCCCGGCCACCGTACAACTGGTGTGTTACTTCGAATTCTTCCGCTCGACCGAGGCCTTCACGAGGCCGGCGAAGAGCGGGTTCGCACGGGTCGGCCGCGAGCGCAGCTCGGGGTGCGCCTGGGTGGCGACCAGGTACGGATGGACGTCGCGCGGGTACTCCACGTACTCCACGAGCTTGCCGTCCGGCGAGGTGCCGGAGAAGACGATGCCGGCCTTCTTCTCCAGCTCCGCGCGGTAGGCGTTGTTGACCTCGTAGCGGTGCCGGTGGCGCTCCTCGACGTACTCCTTGCCGTCGTAGACCTCGCGGACGATGGAGCCCTCGGCGAGCTTGGCCGGGTACATGCCCAGCCGCATCGTGCCGCCCATGTCGCCCTCACCGGCGACGATGTCGAGCTGCTCGGCCATGGTGGAGATCACCGGGTGGGCGGTCGCCGGGTCGAACTCGGTGGAGTTGGCGTCCGGGATGTCGGCCAGGTTGCGGGCGGCCTCGATCACGATGCACTGGAGGCCCAGGCACAGGCCCAGCAGCGGGATCTTGTTCTCGCGGGCGTAGCGGATCGCGCCCACCTTGCCCAGCACGCCCCGGTCGCCGAAGCCGCCCGGGATGCAGATCCCGTCGACGTCGGCGAGCTGGGCCTTGGCGCCGGCCGGGGTCTTGCAGTCGTCCGAGGTGACCCACTTGATCTTCACGCGGGCGCGGTTGGCGAACCCGCCGGCCCGCAGCGCCTCGGTGACCGACAGGTAGGCGTCGGGCAGGTCGATGTACTTGCCGACCAGCGCGAGGGTGACCTCGTGGTCGGGGTTGTGGACGCGGTCGAGCAGGTCGTCCCAGGTCGTCCAGTCGACGTCGCGGAAGGGCAGGTCGAGCTTGCGCACGACGTAGGCGTCCAGGCCCTCGGAGTGCACGACCTTGGGGATGTCGTAGATGGAGCGGGCGTCGGGGCAGGCCACCACGGCCGCCTCGTCGACGTCGCACATCAGGGAGATCTTCCGCTTGATCGCGGTGGGCACCTCCCGGTCGCAGCGCAGCACGATCGCGTCCGGCTGGATACCGATGTTGCGCAGGGCGGCCACCGAGTGCTGGGTGGGCTTGGTCTTCAGCTCACCGGAGGGGCCGATGTACGGCAGCAGGGAGATGTGCACGACGAAGACGTTGTCCCGGCCGACCTCGTGGCGGACCTGGCGGACGGTCTCCAGGAACGGCAGCGACTCGATGTCGCCGACCGTGCCGCCGACCTCGGTGATGACGACGTCGACCTCGTCCGTCGCCATGCGGCGGATGCGGTGCTTGATCTCGTTGGTGATGTGCGGGATGACCTGCACCGTGTCACCGAGGTACTCGCCGCGGCGCTCCTTGGCGATCACCGTGGAGTACACCTGGCCGGTGGTCACGTTGGCGCTGCCGTCCAGGTTGCGGTCGAGGAAGCGCTCGTAGTGGCCGATGTCCAGGTCGGTCTCGGCGCCGTCGTTGGTGACGAACACCTCACCGTGCTGGAAGGGGTTCATGGTGCCCGGGTCGACGTTCAGGTACGGGTCCAGCTTCTGCATCACGACACGCAGGCCGCGGGCCTTGAGCAGCATGCCCAGGCTGGAGGCGGTCAGACCCTTGCCGAGCGAGGAGGCGACGCCCCCGGTGACGAAGATGTGCTTGGTCGTCGTGGCTGTGCTCGATCGAAAAGCACTGGGCGGCATGGCCAAGAGGGGGCTCCCGTGGTCGCTGTCTGTGATGCGGGCCGGCTGACGATCCGGAGGCTTCCGGAGGTGCCGTCGCTGCGGTTCGGGGGTTTGTCTCCCACCGGTCCACGGGCTACCAGCGTATCAGCGCCTGGACGGGATGGCTTCCGGCCACGCTCCGCGCCCGACCGGCCACGGGACGGACTCACAGGGGTCACTCATGTCACTTCGGCGACCATCCGGACACACGGTCCTCACCCGGCGCTCACCCGTTCGGCCCACACCGGTTGCCCGGAGCGGCACGCAGATCATCTACGTGCGTCGTATCCTGCTCGGACACTCACTGCCGGGCCCGACCGGAACGACGGCACACCCCCGCCTGCACCACCCGGAACAACGAGAGCGCGGCAGTTCGTTGAGCTAAGACTGTCGTGTTGCCTCAGGGCTCGGCGGGCTGCTTTGCTTCACCGCTCAACGACGCACAACAACGACCCCTTGACCGCATCAGCGACAGCCCCCTGCGCGGGGGTGTGACGTGGCCGTTCGACTGGAGTTGCACGTGGCCGGGCGCATCGAAGACTACGCACTCATCGGAGACATGCAGACCGCGGCACTGGTCTGCCGGGACGGCACGGTGGACTGGCTGTGCCTGCCCCGCTTCGACTCGCATGCCATCTTCGCCGGCCTGCTGGGCACCGAGGAGCACGGCTTCTGGCGGCTCGGCCCGGCGCACGCCGCCGACGCCAAGCCGCCCACGGCCGCCCGGCGCAGCTACCGCGGCGACTCGCTGATCCTGGAGTCGGAGTGGGACACCCCGCGCGGCACGGTGCGCGTGACCGATTTCATGCCCCCGCGCGACGGCGCCCCGCAGCTGATCCGGATCGTGGAGGGCGTCACCGGACGGGTGCCGATGCGCTCCGCGCTGCGGATGCGGTTCTCCTACGGCAGGGTGGTGCCGTGGGTGCACCGGCACGAGGGCCGCACGGTGGCCGTCGCCGGCCCGGACTCGGTGTGGTTCGACACGGAGGCCGAGACCTACGGAAAGTCGCTGACGACGTACGCGGACTTCACCGTCGCCCCGGGTGACCGGATCGCGTTCACCATCTCGTGGCAGCCCTCGCACAAGGAGCCGCCGCCGCTGCCGGAGCCGGAGGCCTCGCTGGATGCGACGGAGGACTTCTGGCGCGAGTGGGTCGAGCACTGCACGTACCACGGGCCGTACCGCGAGGCGGTGATCCGTTCGCTGATCACGCTGAAGGCGCTGACGTACGCCCCGACCGGCGGCATCGTCGCGGCCCCCACCACCTCCCTGCCGGAGGACATCGGGGGCGTGCGCAACTGGGACTACCGCTACACCTGGCTGCGGGACGCGGCGATCACCCTGTCCTCGCTGCTGCGCACGGGCTACCGCGAGGAGGCCCGTGCCTGGCGCGAGTGGCTGCTGCGGGCGGTCGCGGGCGACCCGGAGAACCTCCAGATCATGTACGGCCTCGCGGGCGAGCGCGAGCTGGGCGAGGCGGAGCTGGACTGGCTGCCGGGCTACGAGCACTCCGCGCCGGTCCGGGTCGGCAACGGCGCCGCGCACCAGCTCCAGCTGGACGTGTACGGCGAGGTCACCGAGGCCCTGCACCTGGCCCACATGACCGGCCTGGCCCGCCACGACTACGCCTCCCTGCTCCAGCTGAAGCTGATCCGGTACCTGGAGGACCACTGGCAGGAGCCGGACGAGGGCATCTGGGAGGTGCGCGGCCCGCGCCGCCACTTCGTGCACTCCAAGGTGATGGCCTGGGTCGCGGTGGACCGCACGATCAAGCTGATCGAGTCCGGGGACGCGGACGGCCCGCTGGAGCGCTGGAAGGAACTGCGCGACGACATCCACCGGGACGTGTGCGAGAAGGGCTACGACAAGGAGCGCAACACCTTCACCCAGTCGTACGGCTCCCAGGAGCTGGACGCCTCCCTGCTGCTCATCCCGCAGATGGGTTTCCTCCCCCCGGACGACAAGCGGGTGATCGGCACGATCGAGGCGATCCAGCGCGAGCTGTCCACCTCGGACGGGTTCATCCTGCGCTACCCGACGGAGGGCGACCACGCGGGCGTCGACGGCCTGCCGGGCGACGAGGGCGCCTTCCTGGCCTGCTCGTTCTGGATGGCGGACGACCTGGCGATGATCGGCCGGGTGGACGAGGCCCGCAAGCTGTTCGAGAAGCTGCTCGCGCTGCGCAACGACCTCGGCCTGCTCGCCGAGGAGTGGGACCCGCGCCTCCAGCGGCAGGTGGGCAACTTCCCGCAGGCGTTCAGCCACGTGCCCCTGATCGACACCGCGCTGCGGCTGACCGCCTCGGGTGCCTACGGCGGCTGAGCACGACCGCCCGGCCGCGCCCGCCTAGGCTGGACGACAACGGCCCCTTTTCCGGAAGGGGGCGGCCATGGCTTCCCTCTCGAAGGCGGGCGCGGCCCTCACCGCGCTGCGCGAGGACCTGGTGGGCGATGTGTTCGCCCCGGGGGACCCCGGCTACGACGAGGCTCGTACGGTCTTCAACGCGATGATCGACCGGCGGCCGGCGGTGATCGCCCAGTGCGCGAACGTGGCCGACGTGGTGCGGGCCGTGCGCTTCGGCCGGGACCTGGACCTCCACATCGCGGTGCGCGGCGGCGGCCACAGCGTGGCGGGTGCGGCGCTGGGGGACGGCGCGCTCGTCGTGGACCTGCGCCGGATGCACGACGTGACGGTCGCCCCGGCCGCCGAGGCGGTCCGGGTCGAGGGCGGCGCCACGATGAGCCATCTCGACCGGGCCGCCCAGCCGTACGGCCTCGCGACCACCGGCGGGCGGGCCTCCACCACCGGGGTCGGCGGCTTCGTCCTCGGCGGCGGCACCGGCTGGCTGGCCCGCGCCTTCGGCCTGGCCGTCGACAACCTCCTCGGCATCGAACTGGTGACCGCCGACGCGGAGCGGGTGCACGCGAACGCCGACGAGAACCCCGAGCTGTTCTGGGCGCTGCACGGCGGGGGCGGCAACTTCGGCATCGCCACCGCGCTCACCCTGCGGCTGCACGAGCTGCCGGAGTTCTCCATCGCCCTGCTGCTGTACCTGCCGCACCTGGGCCCGGACGTGGTCCGTGTCTTCCGCGAGGTGGTCGGGGGCGGCCCGGACGAGGTGGGCGGCGCCGTGCTGTACCTGACCGGGCCGCCCGAGGAGTTCGTACCGCCGGAACTGGTGGGCAAGCTGGTGTGCGCCGGGCTGCTGACCTACGCGGGCGGCGAGGACGGACTGCGCGGGCTCGCCGAGCCGCTGCTGGCGCTGCCGCACGAGGCGGAGATCGTCGGCCCGATGCCGTACGCCGACGTCCAGTGCATGCTGGACGATCCTCCCGGCCGGCGGAACCACTGGTCCGCGGAGTACGTGACCGGTCTGCCCGACGAGCTGGTGGAGGTCTACTGCACCCGCGCGGAGAACATGCCCGTGCCGACCAGCACCCAGCACCTGCTGTTCCCGCAGGGCGGTGCGATCGCCGCCGGACCGCACGAGTACCCGGTGCCCTACCGGGACGCACCCTGGGCGTTGCACCCCTTCGCCGTCTGGCAGGACCCGGCCGACGACGAGCGGGCCATCGCCTGGGTGCGGGAGGTGCGCGCCGACGCCCGGCCGTGGAGCACGGGCGCCGTGAACCTGAACTTCATCGGCGAGGAGGGCTCCGAGCGGGTGCGGGCGGGCCTGGGCGAGGGGAACCTGCTGCGGCTGGAGAAGGTGAAGCGGGCCTACGACCCCGACAACGTGTTCCGCTTCAACCACAACATCCGCCCGGTGTAGCGCGCAGCCACGGCATCGGACCGGTGAGGTGTAAGTCCTCGACCCACGCCATCGGGTCCGGTGCGGCGTGGAGCCATGGCATCGGGCCGGTGAGATATGGGTCCTCAACCCACACCATCCGGTCCGGTGTGGCACGCAGCCACGGCATCGGGCCGGTGAGATACGGGTCCTCAACCCACACCATCCGGTCCGGTGTGGCACGCAGCCACGGCATCGGGCCGGTGAGATACGGGTCCTCAACCCACACCATCCGGTCCGGTGCGGCGCGACGCCACGGCATCGGTCGGTGCGGCACGGAGCCCACACCGTCAGGCCGGTGTGGCACCGGGTTCTCCCGTCCGCGGTACCGGCCGGTGTGGCGCGGAGCTGTCCTGCGGGCGTTTGCGCAGGTAGCGTCCGCTGCATGGACAGCCGTACGGACCACCGACTCGACACCCAGGGCGCCGGCATCACCGTGCAGCGGGCGCTGGAGCTGCCCGGCCTGCGCAGCGGGCTGCCGGAGATCCTGGCGGGCGCCGACCGGCTCGGCCGCACCGTCCGCTGGGTGCATGCGGGCGAGGTGCCGAACATCGCCTCGCTGCTCAAGGGCGGCGAGCTGCTGCTCACCACCGGCTACGGCCTCGGTACCCGTCCGGCCGAGCAGCGGGCGTTCGTCCGGACCCTGGCCGAGCGGGGGATCGCGGCCCTGGTGGTGGAGCTGGGCCCGCGCTTCGCCCGGCTGCCCGCGGCCCTGGTGGACACGGCCCGGGCGGCCGGTCTGCCCCTGGTCCAGCTGCACCGCGAGGTGCCGTTCGTGACGGTCACCGAGGAGGTCCACACCGAGATCGTCAACGGCCACTACGCCCTGCTCCAGCGCGCGGAGGAGGTGCACCGGCGCTGCACCGAGGCCTTGCTGGGCGGCGGCGGCGTGCCGCAGGTGCTGGGCATCCTCGCCGGCTTCAGCGGCAACCCGGTGTTCCTGGAGACGGCGGACGGCCGGCTGCTCTACGCCGCCGGGGAAGGCCCCGAGGGCGCCGACCCGCTCCAGGTGTGGGAGGGGCTGCGCGGCCCGCACAAGGAGGCTCCGCCGCCCGCCGGTTCGGTACTGGTGGACGTGCCCGGTGGCGGCCCCGGCACGGCGGGCTCGGTGCGCGCCCGTCTGGTCCTGCTGCCGGTCCGCGCCCCGCTGGCCCCGGTGCACCGGATCGCCGCGGAGCGGGCCGCGGGCATCCTGGCCGTGGTGCTGATGCAGGCCCGGCAGGAGGAGGAACTGGCGGCACGCGGGCGCGGCGACTTCCTCACCGATCTCGCCGAGGGCCGCATCACGGCGGAGGACGCCCCGGCGCAGGCCCGGGTCCTCGGCTTCAAGCCCGGCGACAGCCCGCTGCTGCCGGTGGTGATGCGGATCGGGGACACCCTCTCCCCCGGCGGGGGCTGGGCGGTGCTGGCCCGGGCGGTGTCGGAGGAGCTGGCCGCGGTGGGCGTGCCGGTGCTGCTGGGAGTGCGGCCGGTGGAGGGCCGGGTCCTGGTGCTGCTGGGACTGCGCTCGGAGTCGGAACGGGCGGCGGTCGCGGACCGGGTGGCCGCTGCGCTGCGGGCGGGGGTGGACCGGGCCGGGATGCGGCGGCCGGGCTCACCGCCACCGGTGGTGGTCGTCGGGGTGGCCGGCGGCTGGGCGGCGGCCTCGGCGGGGCTGCGGCACGCGGCGGAGACGGCGACGGCGGCCCAGGGCCTGACCGACCGGCCCTGGTACGACGCCCGGCGCCTCGACATCGACCTGCTGCTGTGGCGGCTGCGTGACCACCCGGACCTGGCGGCCTTCGTGGACCGCGCGATCGGCCCGCTGCGCGACCACGACCACCGCTCCAGGCCGCCGCTGCTGCCGACCCTGGAGACCTATCTCGCGCACGCCGGCCGCAAGGCGGAGACGGCCCGCGAACTGCACCTCAACCGGCAGACGCTGTACAACCGGCTCGCCCGCATCGGCGAGTTGCTCGGCACGGACCTCGACGACCCGCAGACGGTCCTGGCCCTGAGCCTGGCCCTCCGCGCCCGCCGCCACGTCCCTTAGAGCCTCTCTTCCGGATCATGCCGGGCTCGCGGGCGCCGGCACGGTGCCCCGGCCCGACCAGGGCGGAAGACCTAGGCCAGCGGCCGGGGCTGGGTCAACTCGTCGTACACGCTGAGCACCTGGGCGACGGTCTCGTCCTCCGTCGGCCAGGTCGCCGCCTGCCGCAGCCCGCGCTCCCGCAGCAGTGCGCACCGCTCGGGGTCCGCGAGGAGCCGCAGGACCGTGGCGGCGAGGGCCGCCGGGTCGCCGTACGGTACGAGTTCGGCCGCGTCGCCGACGAGGTCCGGGACACCGCCGACCCGGGTCGCGACGAGCGGCACGCGCGCGTGCAGCGCCTCCTGCGCGAGGACGGACCGCGACTCCCAACTGCTCGTGAGGAGCGCCAGGTCGGCGGCGGCGAGCAGTTCGGGCACGTCGTCCCGGCGCCCGATGAGCCGCACCGGCAGTCCCTCGGCCTCGATCCGCTGCTGGAGCACGGGTCGCAGCGGCCCCTCCCCCGCGATCACCACCAGCGGCGCCGGGTCCAGGTCCCGCCAGGCGCGTGCCGCGTCGAGCAGGACGTCGTAGCCGCGGTGGCGGTCCAGGGAGCCGACCGCGATGAGCACCGGGCGTCCGGTGGCGCCGAGTTCGGCCCGGACCTTGGGGCGCAGCCGGTCGGGGTCGTCGAGGACGACGGGCCGTCGCTGCCCCGGCAGGCCGACGGCCGCGAGCCGGGCGTCGCGTGCCCCCGTCCGCCGGGCGCGGTCCACCAGGTCGGAGCTGGTGCCGAGGACGACGGCCGCCGTCCGCACCACCCGCCGCTCCAGCAGCCGCAGCAACTGCCCCCGCGGTCCCTCCGCCTGCGCCCGGTTGTGCCAGGTGACGACCAGCGGAGTGCTGCGCCCGCTGAGCGCGAGCACGGCCCGGAAGGAGGCGTGCAGCCCGTGCGCGTGCACCAGGTCGGCGTTGGCGCAGGCCGTCCGGAGCGCGGCCACGGAGACGGGGTCACTGCTGCGGGGCACGTGCACATGGTCGGCCCCGACTCCGGAGAAGTCGTAGGCGCGGTCGGCCTCGACGGGGGCGCACACCGTGACCCGCACGCCCCTGGCCACGAGCCCGTCCGCCAGCGAACGCACATGCGCGCTGCTGCAGGCGTTGCCTCCGCCCAGCACCTGCACGGTGCGCAGCGGCGACTGGCCGTGCGGTGCGTTGCTGCTCAGGGGGCTCACGGGGCCGGCGCTCCTGGTTCTGCGTGGGCGGTCACGAGGAAACGTACAGAAGGTAGCGGGCTCAATGGGGCGGAAGGACGTACCCCGCGCGCCTCCCGCGCGGACCGTGTTCCCTCAAGCATGCCAGGGGGAGCGGCGGTTGCGGGAAATCCGGAGGGCGCACAGTGCGGCGGGCCGGGGCAATGCGCCGGAGCACGTCACCCACAAGGGTGAGGAACGCCTGCCGCACCGGACCCCGTGCGTTCGCGTCCGACGAGGTCAGACCATCGCGGTGAGCGCGCCCACGCGGTGACGCGGTCCCCGTGCACGGCGGCGGCCACGACGGCGACGGCGTGCGCGAGCAGCCCCGCGCGCCGGTTGCCCGCCGCCACGGCCGCCCCCAGAGCGGCACCGAGGGCGTGCGCCCCCATGTCCCCGATCATGGCGCGCCCACCGACATCCTCGCGCAGCACGGCCGCCGCGCCGCCCACCGCGACGGCGGCGAGTTCGCCGCCCGGTCCCTTCCGCAGCAGCCCCGGTGCCCCGAGCGCGAGTACCGCGCCGAGCGCCCTGCCCGGCCGTACGTCGACCAGGTTGACGAAGTGGGCGGTTCCCGCGATCACGACGCCGGCGAGCAGCTTGTCCAGGGGCCGTTCCTTCAGCAGCGCGCCCGCGAGGAGTCCGGCCGCGGACACCCCGAACAGCTTGACGGCGCCGCTGGTGATCTCACCGTTGCGCAGCGCCCCGAGATGCGCCCGGAAGCCACGCCGGTGATCCCCGGCGACGTCGTCGTACGCCCCGCAGGCTCCGGCGGCCAGCACGGCGAGCCCCGCACCGGGGTGCACCCGGCCGGCGGCGACCGCCGTGCCCAGCGCCGAGGCGGGCGCCGCGTACAGCTCGACGCTCCGCCCGGCGTGGTTCCTCCGCTCCCAGCGTGCGGGGCCCCCGGGCGGGTTGGCCCGCAGGAGGACGAAGCCGGCCCGGGTGAGCGCGGCGGACAGCAGAAGGGACCGGGACCTCCGGGCGACGATCATCCGACCACCCTAAGTCCCACCGAACTCCGGCCGCCCGTTCCGCGAGGGATCCGCCCGCACGCTCCCCGAGGGATCCGCCCGCAGGTTCCGCCGCAGACCCGGCCGCACGTTTTCGGTGCAGCTCCGGCCGCACGTTCCCGCGGAGATCGGCCCGCCCGGTTCTCGCGGAGATCCGGCCCCACGTTCCGGTGGAGGACGGCCCGCCTGGTTCCGCCAGAGACCCGCCTGGTTTCGCCAGAGATCCCCGGTTCTGCCAAAGATCCGCTCGGTTTCGCTAGAGATCCGCCCGGGCCGTCGCCAGCAGCTCCTCCGCGTGCGCGCGGGCCGTCTCGGAGTCCTCCTGGCCGGCCAGCATGCGGGACAGCTCGCGGATCCGCTCCTCGCCCTCCAGCACCTTCACACCGGACCGGGTGACCGACCCGTCGTTGGTCTTCTCCACCAGCAGCTGCCGGTCGGCGAACGCGGCGACCTGCGGCAGGTGGGTGACCACGACGACCTGCGCGGTCCTGGCGAGCTTCGCCAGGCGCCGGCCGATCTCGACCGCCGCCTTGCCGCCGACACCGGCGTCGACCTCGTCGAAGAGATACGTCGGCACGGGGTCCGTCCCCGCGAACACGACCTCGACGGCGAGCATCACCCGGGACAGCTCACCACCGGAGGCGCCCTTGGCGATGGGCCGCGGCGGGGCGCCCGGGTGCGGGGCGAGCAGCAGTTCGACCTCGTCCACGCCCGACGGGCCGTAGGCGACCGTCCGCCCGCCGACCTCGACGCCCTCCGGGTCCTCGGTCTGCCGGAGGTCGAACGACACGCGCGCGTGGGGCATCGCCAGCGAGGCCAGCTCGGCGGTCACCGCCGCGGCGAACCGCTCGGCGGCCTCGGTCCGCGCGTCCGTCAACGCCTGCGCGAGACCGCCCAGTTCGGTGCGGAGCGCGTCCCGCTCGGCGGTCAGCTCCCCGATCCGCTCGTCGTCGCCGTCCAGCTCGCCGAGCCGGGCGGCGCTCTGCTCGGACCACGCGAGGACGGCGTTCACGTCCTCGCCGTACTTGCGCGTCAACGCGGTCAGCGCGGCCCGGCGCTCCTCCACGGCGGCCAGCCGCAGCGGGTCGGCGTCGAGATCGTCGGCGTATCCCGCCAGCTCACCCGCCACATCGCCGAGCAGGATGCCGATCTCCCCGATCCGGTCGGCGAGCGCGGCCAGCGCCGGATCGTGCGACCGCACGGCCTCCAGGGCGCGGTGGGCGCCCGCGACCAGGGTCGAGGCGTCGATCCCCTCGGGGTCCTCCGGATTGCCCGCGAGAGCGGCGTGCCCGGCCGTCGCGGCGGAGGACAGCGCCTCGGCGTGCCCCAGCCGCTCGGCCTCCTCGGCCAGCTCCGCGTCCTCGCCGGGCCGGGGCTCCACGGCGGCGATCTCGTCGAGCCCGTACCGCAGCATGTCGGCTTCCTGCGCCCGCTCACGCGCGCGCGTGGTGATCTCCTCCAGCTCGGTGGAGACGGCCCGCAGCCGCTTGTACGCCTCCGTGTACTTGGCGAGCGGCACGGCGACGGTGTCGCCCGCGTACCGGTCGAGCGCCTGCCGCTGCCGGGACTGCTTCAGCAGCCCCTGCTGGTCGGTCTGCCCGTGCACGGCCGCCAGGTCGTCGGCCAGCTCGGCGAGCAGCCCGACGGGCACGCTGCGCCCGCCCAGATGCGCCCGGGAGCGGCCCTCGGCGGAGATGGTGCGGCTGATCAGCAGGGCTCCGTCGTCCAGCTCCGCCCCGGCCTCCTCGGCGCGTACGACGGCGGCGGCGCCGGAGGGTACGGCGACCCGTCCCTCCACGACCGCCTTCTCGGCCCCGACCCGCACGAGCGCCGGGTCCGCCCGGCCGCCGAGCAGCAGCCCGAGGCTCGTGACCACCATGGTCTTGCCCGCACCCGTCTCACCGGTGACGGCGGTGAACCCCGGCGACAGCTCGACGACGGCATCGTCGATGACCCCGAGCGACCGTATCCGCATCTCCTCCAACACGGAACAGACCATACGAGGTCCGGGGCACGGAACGCACATGGCCCGCCCATGTCACTCCGCCGAGTGGTCCCCCGCCGAGGGGCGCGGGGCACCGTGCGACCGGCCCCACGCACCCACGGCCGCCGACGAAGCGTGACCACCCCCCACAAACCGCTAGTGGGGTGCCCCTCGCCACCCGGTGGTCGGCAGCGCGAACTTCGCGACGAGCCGATCCGTGAACGAAGAGTGATGCAGCCGCGCGAGCCGGACCGGCACCGCCCCCCGCCGCACCTCCACCCGGGCCCCGGGCGGCAACTCGACGGTCCGCCGCCCGTCGCACCACAGCACACCCGGCGGGATGTGCGGCAGGACCTCCACCGCGAGCACCGAGTCCGGCGAGGTGACCAACGGCTTGGCGAACAGCGCGTGCGCACTGATCGGCACCATCAGCAGCGCCTCCACCTCGGGCCACACCACCGGCCCGCCGGCGGAGAACGCGTACGCCGTGGACCCGGTCGGCGTGGACAGCACGACACCGTCGCAGCCGAACCCCGTCACCGGCCGCCCGTCGATCTCCAGCACGACTTCCAGCAGCTTCTCGGCGCCCGCCTTCTGCACGGCCGCCTCGTTCAGCGCCCAGTCCGTGTGCACGATGTCGCCGTTGCGGTGCACGACGACGTCGACGGTCATCCGTTCCTCGACCTCGTACGACCGCGCCACCACCCGGTCCACCACCCGGTCGAGGTCGTCACGCTCGGCCTCCGCGAGGAATCCGACGCGGCCGAGGTTGACGCCGAGCATCGGCACCCCGGAGGCCCGCGCGAACTCGGCCCCCCGCAGCAGCGTGCCGTCGCCGCCCAGCACGATCAGCAGCTCGCACCCGTCCAGGCACTGCGGCGTCGCCTCCTTGACGAGGCCCACCTCGTCCGGAAGCGGCAGGTCGCGCGCCTCCTCCTCCAGCACCCGCACCCCGATGCCATGCCGCAGCAGGCCCTTGACGACGAGTTCCGCACTGCGGATCGCCGCGGGCCGCCCGGTGTGGGCGAGCAGGAAAACAGTACGCGCCAGGTTCTGTGTCAACGCGGCCCCTCCGCCACTGCACGTTCGACGTCGGCCGGGTCCACCTGGGGTGCCCCCGCCCGCAGCCAGAGAAAGTACTCGACGTTCCCCGAGGGCCCGGGCAGCGGACTGGCGGTGACCCCTCGCACCCCGAGCCCAAGCTCCCACGCCTTCTCGGCCACTCCCCGCACGGCCTCCGCCCGCAGCTGCGGACTCCGTACGACACCCCCGCTGCCGAGCCGCTCCTTCCCCACCTCGAACTGCGGCTTGACCATCATCACCAAGTCGGCGTCCGCTGTCACGCACCGCTTCAGGGCAGGCAGCACCAGCCCGAGCGGAATGAAGGACAGATCGCCCACGACAAGATCCACAGGTTCCCCATCGATCGCCTCAAGCGTCAACTCGCGTACGTTCGTACGGTCCTTGACGGTGACGCGTTCATCGTTCTGGAGAGACCAGGCGAGCTGTCCGTAGCCGACGTCCACCGCGACGACATGGCCGGCGCCCGCGCGCAGCAGCACGTCGGTGAAGCCGCCGGTGGACGCGCCGGCGTCCAGCGCGCGCCGGCCCTCGACCACGAGCCCCTGCGGCACGAAGGCCGCAAGCGCGCCGGCCAGCTTGTGCCCGCCCCGGGAGACGTAGTCGGGGTCGCTGTCGTCGCTCCGGACGACGATCGCCGCCGCGGTCTCCACCTGGGTGGCCGGCTTGGTCGCGACGGTCTTGCCGACGGTGACCCGCCCGGCGGCGATCAGCTGGCTGGCGTGCTCGCGCGAGCGGGCGAGCTTCCGGCGGACCAGCTCCGCGTCGAGACGGCGGCGTGCGACTCCTGCCACGTTCGGTTCAGCTCCTGCTCTGGTACGGCGTCGGTGACGCCGGATGCGACGATCGAAAGGCGGGACCCGAAGGATCTCACCGAGGGGCGGCGGTCGGGTGACCGCCGGGAACCGGAGGTCCCGGGCGGGCGTCGAGCGCGGTGAGCGCGTCACGCAGCCCCCTGTGTACATCCTCGTACACCTCGACATGGCCGTCGGTGGCGAGGTGGTCGGTGTCGGCCAGCCGTTCCAGCTGCGCGTCGACCTCGGCGTTGCCGGTAGGGGTGCGCGGGACGTCCAGGGGGGCCGGGGCGGCGGGGTCGTACTCGGGCTCGGACTCGGCCACGGCTTCCGCGGGGGCCTCGGACACGGACTCGCTCATGCCCAGACGCTACCCCGAACCCCTGGGGTACCGTCGTGGACGATGGCCACGATCGAGGAGTGCCGCGCCGCACTGGGGAAGCTTTCGGACAACATGCAGGGCGCCGAGGGCGAGGTCGGCGCTGCTGCCGCCCTGGACCGCTCGGTGAGCTGTCACATCACGGATCTGGACGTCACCTTCGTCGGCCGGATGACCGGCGGCCGGCTGGAGGTCGACGAGACCATCCCCGGCCCGCCCCGCGAGAAGGCACGGATCCGGCTCGCCATGGCGGGGGACGATCTGGTGGCCCTGGTGGGCGGTGAGCTGAACTTCGCGACCGCCTGGGGTTCGGGCCGGGTGAAGCTGGACGCGAGCCTGCTGGATCTGTTCCGGCTGAGAAAGCTGCTGTAAGCCCGCAGGGGGAAGCCGTTGGGGGCTCGTTCGCGGGAAGCCGTTGGGGCTCCTTCACGGGGAGCCGCTGGGGCTCGTTCGCGGGAAGCCGCCGTGGACCCGCCCACGGCAAGCCGCTGCGGGCACGGCCACGGGAAGCCGCGGTGAGCCCGTTCGCCGGGCGCCGCCGTGAGCCCGTTCGCCGGACGTCGTTGCGGGGGGCCGCGGCCGGGCGCCCGGTGTCTTGGCCGGCCTGGCCGTCAGGCGGCCGTGGCCCGCTCCGCACGGACCTTGCGCGCGGCCGGCACCACCAGCGGAGTCCCGGTCTCCGGGTCGTCGATGACCTGGCAGCGCAGTCCGAAGACCTCCTCGACCAGCTCGGCCGTGACGATGTCGTTCGGGGCGCCCTCGGCGATCACCGTGCCGCCGCGCAGGGCGATGAGGTGGGTGGCGTAGCGGGCCGCGTGGTTGAGGTCGTGCAGGACGGCGACCAGGGTGCGGCCCTGGGTCTCGTGCAGCTCGGCGCACAGGTCGAGGACGTCGATCTGGTGCTGGATGTCCAGGTAGGTGGTCGGCTCGTCCAGGAGCAGCAGCGGGGTCTGCTGGGCGAGCGCCATGGCGATCCACACGCGCTGCCGCTGCCCGCCGGACAGCTCGTCCACGTACCGTTCGGCCAGCTCCGCGACCCCGGTCTGCCGCATCGACTCCTGGACGACGCGCTCGTCCTCCGCGGACCACTGGCGCAGCAGGCCCTGGTGCGGGTAGCGGCCCCGGCCGACGAGGTCGGCGACCGTGATGCCGTCGGGCGCGATGGACGACTGCGGCAGCAGGCCGAGGGTCCGCGCGACCTTCTTGGCGGGCATCGACTGGATGGCCTGCCCGTCGAGCAGTACCCGGCCCTGGTGGGGCTTGAGCATCCGCGACAGCGCCCGCAGCAGCGTCGACTTGCCACAGGCGTTCGGCCCGACGATCACCGTGAAGGAGTTGTCGGGGATCTCCACCGACAACTCCTCGGCGATGACGCGCTGGTCGTAGGCGAGGGTGACGTTCTCGGCGGAGAGGCGGTTCACAGCGGTGCTCCTAGGGTTGTTCGGGTTCGTGCCGCTCATATCCGGCCCGCCCGGCGCTCGGCGACCAGCAGCCACAGCAGGTAGGCGCCGCCGAGGACGCCGGTGACCACGCCGACGGGCAGCTGGTCGGCGCCGAAGGCACGCTGCGAGGCCCAGTCGGCGGCGACCAGCAGGGCCGCGCCCATGCACAGGGAGGGCACGAGGTTGGGTCCCGGCGAGCGGGTCAGGCGGCGGGCGAGCTGCGGCGCGGTGAGCGCGACGAAGCTGACGGGGCCCGCGGCGGCCGTGGCGGCGGCGGTGAGCAGCACGGCGGAGACCATCAGCAGCAGCCGCACCCGCTGCACACGGACACCGAGCGCGTTCGAGATGTCGTCGCCCATCTCCATCATCCGCAGGCCGCGGGCGTTGGCGAGGACCAGCGGGAGCAGCACGGCGCACAGCCCGAGCAGCGGCCAGACCTGCTCCCAGTCCCGGCCGCCCAGCGAGCCGGTCATCCACACCACCGCACGGGTCGCGTCGACCAGGTCGGCCTTGGTGAGCAGATAGCCGTTGACCGCCGTCATGATCGCGTTGACGCCGATGCCGACCAGCACCAGCCGGTAGCCGTGCACCCCCTGCTTCCAGGCGAGCACGTAGATGGCGAGACCGGTCGCCAGTCCGCCGACCAGCGCGCCCACGGTCACCTGGGCGGCGCTGCCGGACATGAGCACGATCACCACCAGGGCGCCGGCCGTGGACCCCTGGGAGAGGCCGAGCACGTCCGGGCTGCCGAGCGGGTTGCGGGAGATCGACTGGAACAGCGCGCCCCCGAGGCCGAGCGAGGCGCCGACCAAAAGGCCGACGAGGACCCGGGGCAGCCGCAGTTCGTTGACGATGAAGTCCTGGTAGGCAGTGCCGTTCCCGGCGAGCGTCCGCAGCACGTCGGCCGCCGGTATCTTCGCGTCGCCGGTGCCGATCAGGGCGATCCCGGCGGCGCCCGCCGCGGCCAGCAGCAGCACGACGACGGTCAGGGCGCGCAGGTCGACGTGCAGGGAGAGCCCGCCGGGGGTGCGTACGGCACGGCTCCTGGAGTGGGTCTTCACAGCTGGGCCGTCCTCCGCCGTCGTACGAGAAAGATGAAGACCGGTCCGCCGATGATCGCGGTGACGATGCCGACCTGGAGCTCTGCGGGGCGGGCCACGACCCGGCCGACGACGTCGGCGCCGAGCAGCAGCACGGGCGCCAGGACCGTGGCGTACGGCAGGATCCAGCGCAGGTCGGGGCCGGTGAAGGAGCGCACGACGTGCGGCACCATCAGGCCGACGAAGACGATCGGGCCGCAGGCGGCGGTCGCGGCACCGCTCAGCACCACGGCGGCCAGCATGGCCAGCGCCCGGGTGCGGTCGAGGTTGGCGCCGAGGGCGCGGGCGGTGTCGTCGCCCATCTCCACGGCGTTGAGCGGCCGGGCCAGCGCGAGCGCGAGGACCGTGCCGACCGCGAGGAACGGCAGCACCTGCGTGATGGTCGAGTAGCCGGCCGAGACCAGCGAACCCACGGTCCAGAAGCGCATCTTGCCCAGGGCCGCGCCGTTCGTGATCATCACGGCCTGGAGGTAGCCGTACAGGGCCGCGCTGATGGCCGTACCGGCGAGCGCGAGCCGCACCGGGGTGGCGCCCCGGCTGCCGCCGAGGAACCACACCAGTGCGCCGACCGCCGAGGCGCCCAGGAACGCGAACCACACATAACCGGTGAGGCTGGTGACGCCGAAGTAGGTGATGGCCGTGACGACGGCGGCGGAGGCGCCCGCGTTGATGCCGAGCAGACCGGGGTCGGCCAGCGGGTTTCGGGTCAGTGCCTGAAGCACCGCGCCCGAGAGCCCGAGCGCGGCTCCGACCAGCAGGCCGAGGAGCGTACGCGAGAGCCGCTCGTCCACGACCACGTCTCCGTACGTGCCCGTGTCGTGGAACAGGCCGTGCCAGACCTGGTCCAGCGACAGCCCTTTCGCACCGATCGCGATGCTCGCCAGAGCGACGAGCAGCAGGAGCACGACCGAGAGCAGGAGCCCAAGGGCCCTGACCACCCGGCGGGTTGGGGGCGCGGGGGCGGTCTCCGCGCGCTGTTCCGGAGGACTGTCGACCAACACGAGGTTAGGTTAGCCTACCCTCGCACTGATCTCGATCCCCGGTGTCGTGCGCGCGACCGCGGGACCGCGCTCCGGTGAACACCGCGGCGGGCCGCGTGTCGTGTCCACGGTCGCCACTGCGGATCGCGTTCCCTGCGGATGACACTGCGGGCGTGTTCCCTACGGGTGCCGCTGTGGGTCGCCGCACTGCGCGTACCGCTGCGGGCGTGTTCGCCGCGGGTGGTGTCGGCCGCGGGTGCCACCTCGGGGCGTCGTTCCCTGCGGGTGCCGCCTCCGGAGCGTCACAACCCCAGCCGGGCCAGCGCCTTTTCGCCGTCCAGCGCGCAGGAGCCCTCGCCCGCCGCCGTCCAGGCCGCCGCGGACAGCGCTCGCAGCCCGTCCAGCGCCTCGCCGTCGCCCGTCAGCTCCAGCCGGTCCGTCCCGGCCGTCGCCGTCCATCCGCCGCAGCTGAACCCCTCACCCTCCCGGGTGATTTCCGGCTGCCCGGTGAGCATCCCCCGCAGATCGGCGTCCACATAGGTCGGCCGGTGCTGCGGCGGCGCGGCGAGCAGCTGCGCCCCGTCGGTGACACCGGTCAGCACCAGCAGCGAGTCCACCCCGCCGTTGAACGCGCCCTCGATGTCCGTGTCCAGCCGGTCCCCGACCACCAGCGGACGCTCGGCACCCGTCCGGATGATCGTCTCGCGGTGCATCGGGGGCAGCGGCTTGCCCGCGACCTGCGGCTCGGCGCCGGTGGCGATCCGTACGACCTCCACGGCCGCCCCGTTGCCCGGCGCGATGCCCCGCCCGCTCGGGATCGTCAGATCGGTGTTGGACGCGAACCACGGCACCCCCCGCCGGACGGCGTACGAAGCCTCCGCGAACCGTGCCCAGCGCAGCTCGGGCCCGCCGTAGCCCTGGACGACCGCCGCCGGGTCGTCGTCGGCCGACTCCACCGGCGTGAGACCGCGCTCGCGCAGCGCCACCCGCAGCCCCTCCCCGCCGATGACCAGCACCCGCGCCCCGGCCGGCACCTGCTCGCTGATCAGCCGGGCGACGGCCTGCGCCGAGGTGATGACGTCGTCCGCGCCCGTGGGTATGCCCAGCTCCGTCAGGTGTTCGGCCACCGTGTCCGGGGTCCGCAGGGCGTTGTTGGTGACGTACGCGAGGTGCATGCCGCCCGCTCGGGCCACCGCCAGCGAGTCGACCGCGTGCGCGATGGCGCTGCCGCCCGCGTACACCACCCCGTCCAGATCGAGCAGCGCCGTGTCGTACGCCTCGTTCAGGGGCTGCCCACTGGCCTCGGGCCTCGTCCTGACGCTCTGGCTCATGTCCACATCGCTCCTCGTTCACTCGCCTTTCCCCCGATCATCCCCCATGCCACTGACACACGTACGATGCCGAGATGAACACAGCAGGTCACCCGGAGGCAACGCAGCGCCGCGGCCTGGAACTCACCCCGTTCCGAGGCCTCCGTTACGACCCGGACCGGGTCGGCAGCCTCGCCTCCGTCACTTCTCCTCCTTACGACGTCGTCGTACGGCCCGACGGCCTGCACCACCTCCAGTCGGCCGACCCGCACAACATCGTCCGGCTGATCCTGCCCCAGGCCGGCACCCCCAGCGCCCGCACCGAGCAGGCCGCCGACACGCTCCGCCGCTGGCTGGACGAGGGCATCCTCGCCGCCGACCCCGAGCCCGGCCTGTACGTGTACGAGCAGCGGGACGGCGACGGCATGCTCCAGCGCGGAGTCATCGGGACCCTGCGGGTCTCGGAGCCCGCGGAGGGCGTGGTGCTGCCGCACGAGGACGTGATGCCGCCCGTGGTCGCCGACCGTGCCGCCCTGATGCGCGCCACGCGCGCGAACCTGGAACCGCTGCTGCTGACGTACCGGGGCGACGGCTCGGCGGCGGAGGTCGTCGAGCGCACGGCGGAAAAGCCTCCGTTGCTGGCAACGACCACCGAGGACGGCTTCCGGCACCGCCTGTGGTCCGTCACCGACGCCGACGACCTGGCCCGCATCCAGACCGACCTCGCCGGCCGCCAGGCCCTGATCGCCGACGGCCACCACCGCTGGGCCACCTACCGGCGGCTGCGCGCGGAGCACCCCTCCCCCAGCCCCTGGGACTACGGTCTGGTCCTGCTGGTCGACACCGCCCGCTATCCGCTGCGGGTGCGCGCCATCCACCGCCTGCTCCACGGCCTGCCGGTCGCGGACGCGCTGCGGGCCGTGGAGGACCTGTTCCGGGTGCGGCGTCTCGACGTGCCGCTGGCGGACGCCCTGACGACCCTGGCGGACGCGTCCTGCGCCGGCAACGCCTTCCTGCTGGCCGGCGACGGTGCCTTCCACCTGCTCGACCGCCCCGATCCGGACCTGCTGGCCCGCACGGTCCCGGCGGACCGCCCGGCCGCCTGGCGCTCCCTGGACGCCACCGTCCTGCACGCCACGCTGCTGGAGCACGTCTGGCACATTCCCGAGGACTCCCCGGCCCACATCGCCTACATCCACGACACGGCGGCGACGGTCGAGAAGGCGGAACGGGACGGCGGGACGGCGGTCCTGATGCACCCGGTCCGTGAGGAGGTCGTGCGCGACCTGGCCCGGCAGGGCGTGACCATGCCCAGGAAGTCGACGTCGTTCGGCCCGAAACCGGCTTCGGGGCTGGTGCTGCGGGCGCTGGAGATCTGAGCCGGCACCGTACGGGGGGCGGACAGACACACGAAAGAGGGCAGACCCCGCAGGGGGCCTGCCCTCTTCTCGCTGACGTGCGTCAGTCCTTGTCGCCGTCCTCCGGGGAGGCGTCCGTGGACTCCGCGGCCTCGGTGACCTCGGTGGCCTCCGCGGCCTCGGTGGCCTCCGGAGTCGCCGCCTCGGTGGACTCCGCCGCCTCGGTGGCCTCGCTGGCCTCTACGGCTTCGGCGGACTCGTCGGCTTCGCTGGACTCGTCGGTCTCGTCCTCGGCCAGCGCGTCGACGAACTCGACGCCGTCCAGCTCGGCGAGCCGGTCGGAGGCGTCCGTGCTGCCGTCCCGGTCGGCCTCGACGGCCTTCGCGAACCACTCCCGCGCCTCGCGCTCCCGGCCGGCGGCCAGCAGGGCGTCGGCGTAGGCGTAGCGCAGGCGCGCGGTCCACGGCTGCACTGAGTTGGAGGCCAGCTCCGGGCTCTGGAGGGTCACGATGGCCGCGTCCAGCTGTCCCATGTCACGCCGGGCACCGGCGGCGACGAGCCGCATCTCGACCTGGCCGGCCTTGTCCAGCTTGTGCACCTCCGGGGCGCCGGCCATGTCCAGCGCCTTCTCCGGCCGGCCGAGCCCGCGCTCGCAGTCGGCCATCACGGGCCACAGCTCCACGGTGCCGGTCATCCGCCGGGCGGCCCGGAACTCGGCGAGGGCCTCGCTGTACTTCTGGTTGGCGTACGCGGCGAAGCCGGCGGCCTCGCGTACGGCGGCCACACGGGACGCCAGGCGCAGGGCCACCCTCGAGTAGCCGTAGGCGCCCTCGGGGTCCTCGTCGATGAGCCGGGCGACCATCACCAGGTTCCTGGCGACGTCTTCCGCGAGCGTCTTGGGCAGGCTCTGGAGCTCCTGCCGGACGTCCTTGTCGATCTCGTCGCCGGTGACGTCCTCCGGGATCGGCAGCCGCTTGATGGGCTCCCGGTCCCGGTCCCGCTCATCGCGGAAGCGGCCACCGCCGCGGCGGTCGTCGCGCCGGTCGTCACGGCGGTCGTCCCGTCCGTCACGGCCCCGGAAGCCACCGGGGCGACCGCCACGGTCGTCCCTGCGGGGGCCGCGGGCGCCGCGGTCGTCACGTCCGCGGAAGCCACCGCGCTCGCCCCGGTCGCCCCGGTCGTCCCGGCCACGGAAGCCACCACGGTCCTCACCACGGCGGTCACCACCGCGGTCGTCACGGCGATCGTCACGCCGGAACCCGCGGTCTGCGCGGTCGTCGTCGCGACGGCCGTAGCCGCCCCGGTCGTCGTCGCGACGGTACGAGGGACGGTCACCGCCGCGGTCGTCGCGACGGTACGAGGGACGGTCGCCACCGCGGTCGTCACGACGGTAGGAGGGACGGTCGCCGCCGCGGTCGTCACGGCGCTCGCCACCACGGTCGTCGCGGCGGAAGCCGCCGCGGTCGCCACGGTCACGGTCATCACGCTGGTACGACGGACGCGAACCCCGCTCGCCCTCGCGACGGTAGCCACCGCCACGGCTGTCGTCCCGCCGGTCGTCACGCCGGTCATCGCGGCGGTCGTCACGGCGGAAGCCGCCACGCTCACCACGGTCCCGATCGTCACGCCGGTCGTCACGCCGGTCGTCCCGGCGGTCGTCGCGACGGGCGCCGTAACCACCGCGGTCGTCACGCCGGCCGTAGCCGCCCCGGTCGTCGTCGCGACGGTACGAGGGACGGTCGCCACCGCGGTCGTCACGACGGTAGGAGGGACGATCGCCGCCGCGGTCGTCACGGCGCTCGCCACCACGGTCGTCACGGCGGAAGCCGCCGCGGTCGCCACGGTCACGGTCATCACGCTGGTACGACGGACGCGAACCCCGCTCGCCCTCGCGACGGTAGCCACCGCCACGGCTGTCGTCCCGCCGGTCGTCCCGGCGGTCATCGCGGCGGTCGTCACGGCGGAAGCCGCCACGCTCACCACGGTCCCGGTCATCACGCCGGTCGTCCCGGCGGTCGTCACGGCGGGCGCCGTAACCACCGCGGTCGTCACGCCGGCCGTAACCGCGGTCGTCGCGGCGGTCGTTGTCCCGGCGGAAGCCGCCGCGGTCGCCACGGTCACTGCGGTAGCCGCCGCGTTCACCACGGTCACCACTGTCCCGTCGCCGCTGGTCGCGCTCCGGTCGGTCGTCGGGAGAGTTGGTGGACATGGTGACTCCTGTCTTCGGTACCGCAAGCATTGTAAAAACGAAAGGACCCCTGGTCCCAGCTGAACGCTGGGACCAGGGGTCCTCCAAAGATTGTTCGGCGGCGTCCTACTCTCCCACAGGGTCCCCCCTGCAGTACCATCGGCGCTGTGAGGCTTAGCTTCCGGGTTCGGAATGTAACCGGGCGTTTCCCTCACGCTATGACCACCGAAACCCTAATGGTTTCGAGCGAACAAGCACACTTTGTAGTTATGCGTTCTGCTCTGAAGCCGGCAACAGTCGTTGCCTCAGAACT
>NZ_JAERRH010000090.1 GCF_016741855.1 Streptomyces musisoli
CCCGGGGCTCAGCTCCAGGCCGACCTGGCCGCCGTGCCGGCGTGCGACGGCCGGCCGCGCCCGGTCGGCGGGCAGCCGGAGCAGCTCCGGCAGACCGGCCAACTGCTCCTTCCAGTAACCGAGTTGTTCGGTGAACCGGCTTTCCGGGTCGGCGGCGTCGCCGAGCAGGTCGCGCTGCCACAGCGTGTAGTCGGCGTACTGCACCGGCAGCACCGGCCGGTGCGGTGCGCGGCCCTCGCACCGCGCGGTGTACGCCTCGGCCAGGTCGCGGGCCAGCGGGCCGGTGGACCAGCCGTCACCGGCGATGTGGTGCATCACCAGCAGCAGCACGTGCTCCCGCGGCGCGAGCGCGAACAGCTCCGCCCGCAGCGGCGGCTCCGAGGCCAGGTCGAAGGGCTCACGGGCGGACTCGGCGAGCCGCTCGGCCAGTTCGGCCTCCGTCACCTCGGTCGACCGCACCCGGGGCCGGGCCGCACCCGGGTCCAGGACGCGCTGGCACGGTACGCCGTCGACCTCCGGGAACACCGTCCGCAGGCTCTCGTGCCGGGTCACCACGTCGCAGAGCGCCTCGCCCAGCGCCGCCGCGTCGAGCGTCCCGGTCAGCCGGAGCGCCAGCGGAATGTGGTACGTCGCGGCGGCGCCGTCCATGCGGTGCAGGAACCACAGGCGGCGCTGCGCGAAGGAGAGCGGCACCACGTCCGGACGCGCATGCGCCGTCAGCGCCGGACGGCCGCGGCCGGCCCCGGACAGCGCCTCGGCCAGTCCCGCCGCGGTGGGCGCCTGGAAGAGCGCGCGCAGCCCCAGCTCCACGCCGAGCACCGAACGGATCCGTGCGACCAGCCGGGTGGCGAGCAGGGAGTGCCCGCCCAGGCCGAAGAAGTCGTCGTCGGCCCCGACCCGCGGCACGCCCAGCACCTCGGCGAACAGCTCGCACAGGATCTGCTCCTGCGGCGTGCGCGGCGGCCGGCCCGTCGCGGTGGCCGCCGACCCGGGCGCGGGCAGCGCCGCCCGGTCGAGCTTCCCGTTCGGCGTCAGCGGCAGCGCGTCCAGCAGCACGAACGCCGACGGAACCAGGTAGTCGGGCACCCGGTCACGCAGATACGCCGGCAGCTCCGCCGGATGCACGACCGCGTCGGAACGCGCCGCCACA
>NZ_JAERRH010000091.1 GCF_016741855.1 Streptomyces musisoli
CACGCCAACGCGCCAGATCACCCGTGCGATACATGCGTTCGCCGGGCGCGCCGTGGGGGTTCGCGACGAACCGCTCGGCGGTCAGACCGGCGCGGTTCACATAGCCACGCGCCAGCTGCGGTCCCGCCAGATACAACTCACCCGCAACACCCACCGGAACCGGCTGAAGACCACCATCCAGGACATACGCGCGCGTGTTCCACAAAGGACGGCCGATCGGCGGCACCGCCACCACACCACCCGGCAACGGATCACTCGCCGTGGAAGCCACCGTCGCCTCCGTCGGACCATACACATTCAACAGACGCCGGCCCACAGCCCACCGCGCCGCGACGTCCGGCGCACACGCCTCACCCGCCACGATCAACGTCACCGACTCCGGCAGACCACCCTCGGCCTCCAACACCGGCAACACCGCCGGCGGCAACGTCGCATGCGTCACCCCCGACCGCACGATCACATCGACCAACCCCGGACCCGGCACCAGATCCTCAGCCGAAGCAACCACCAACGCCGCCCCCGCCAACCACGCCGGCCACACATCAGCCACCGCAGCATCAAAACTCGGCGAAGCGAACTGCAACAGCCGGCTCTCCCCCGACACCCCCAACCGCGCAATATGATCCGCCGCCAGATTCGGCACACCCCGATGCGTGACCACCACACCCTTGGGACGCCCCGTCGAACCCGACGTATAAATCACATACGCCGCACAATCCACCCCCAACACCGACAACCGCTCACCATCACAAAGGTCATCGCAAGAAAAACCCTCGGCATCCCGAACCAGAACCCGAGCAACACCCTCCGGCACCTCAACACCGGAATCCTCCGCCACCACCACAACAACCGGCGCCGAATCCCGGAGCATGAACTCCACACGCTCCACCGGATACGCCGGATCGACCGGCACATACGCCCCACCGGCCTTCAACACCGCCAACATCGCCACCAGCAGATCCACCGACCGCGGCAACACCAACGCCACCACCGACTCCGGACCCACACCACGACCCACCAACAACCGCGCCAGACCATTCGCCCGCGCATTCAACTCCGCATACGACACATCCCCACCACCGGACACCACCGCCACAGCATCCGGAGTACGAACCACCTG
>NZ_JAERRH010000092.1 GCF_016741855.1 Streptomyces musisoli
GGCCCTCGCGTTCGGCTGCTTCCCAGTCGCGGGGCCTGAGCTGGTATTTCTCCGAGTCGAGGTACTCCTCGCCGCCGTGCCGCAGCGGGGTGTTCTCACACAGCTCGTAGCCGGAGTAGATGCCCCACGTGGGCGAGAGGGTGGCGGCGAGGACGGCGCGGACCTCGAAGGCGGGGCGTCCGCCGTGCTGGAGGTAGGCGTGCAGGATGTCGGGGGTGTTGGCGAAGAGGTTCGGCCGCATCCAGGCCGCGGCCTCACCCGACAGCTCGGTCAGGTACTCGGTCAGCTCCTGCTTGCTGTTGCGCCAGGTGAAGTACGTGTACGACTGCTGGAAACCGATCTGCGCGAGCGTGTGCATCATCGCCGGGCGGGTGAACGCCTCCGCCAGGAAGATCACGTCCGGGTCCCTGTGGTTGACCTCGGCGATGACCCGCTCCCAGAACACGACCGGCTTGGTGTGCGGGTTGTCGACCCGGAAGATCCGCACCCCGTGGCCCATCCAGTGCCGCAGCACCCGCACGGTCTCGGCCACCAGGCCGTCCATGTCCGCGTCGAAGGCGACGGGATAGATGTCCTGGTACTTCTTCGGCGGGTTCTCCGCGTACGCGATCGTGCCGTCGGGGCGGTGGTGGAACCACTCCGGGTGCTTCTGCACCCAGGGGTGGTCCGGGGAGCACTGCAACGCGAAGTCCAGGGCGATCTCCAGGCCCAGCTTCCCCGCCTCGGCGACGAAGAAGTCGAAGTCCTCGATCGTGCCGAGGCCGGGGTGGACGGCGTCGTGGCCGCCCTCGGGCGAGCCGATCGCCCAGGGCACGCCGACGTCGTCCGGGCCGGCGGTGAGGGTGTTGTTGCGGCCCTTGCGGAAGGTGGTGCCGATCGGGTGGATCGGGGGCAGGTAGACGACGTCGAAGCCCATCGCGGCGATCGGCTCCAGCCGGCGGGCGGCGGTGCGGAACGTGCCGTGCGGCCGCTCGGCGGTGCCCTCCGAGCGCGGGAAGAACTCGTACCACGAGCCGTACAGGGCCCGTTCGCGCTCCACCAGCAGCGGCATCGCGTCCGAGGCGGTCACCAGCTCCCGCAACGGAAACCGGGCCAGCACCTCCTCCACC
>NZ_JAERRH010000093.1 GCF_016741855.1 Streptomyces musisoli
TGTTTGATCGTGGGTCGGTCGAGCGGTTGGTGGAGCGTTTCGTTCGTGTGTTGACGGGTGTGGTGGCTTCGCCGGATGTGCGGGTGGGGTCGGTGGAGGTCCTGTCGGCGGATGAGTTCGGGCAGTTGGTGTGGGGTTTCAATGACACGGCGGTGGAGGTGCCGTGGGTGTCGTTGCCGGAGTTGTTCGCTCGGCGGGTTGCGGAGTTCCCGGATGTGTTGGCCGTGGTTTTCGAGGATGTGCGGTTGACGTATGCGGAGTTGGACGAGGTGTCGGACCGGCTGGCGTGTGTGTTGCGTGGGTTGGGTGCGGGGCCGGAGTCGACGGTGGCTTTGATGTTGCCGCGTTCGCAGTGGTTGCCGGTGGCGTTGCTGGCGGTGGTGAAGACGGGTGCGGCGTATCTTCCGGTGGATCCGGAGTATCCGGTGGATCGGATCGCGTTCATGTTCGCGGATGCGGATCCGGTGTGTGTGGTGACGTCGAGTGGTGTCGTGGGTGGTGTTCCGTCGGGTGTGCGGGCGGAGCGGGTTGTTGTCGACGGGCCTGGTTTCGCGGATGTGCTTGAGGGTGTGGGGGGTGGGTCGGTTGATGTTGTGGGTCTGCGGCCTGAGCATCCGGTTTATGTGATTTATACGTCGGGTTCGACGGGGCGTCCCAAGGGTGTGGTGTTTCCGGCTGGGGCGTTGGTGAATTTGCTGGTGTGGCATGCGGGGGTGATGCCGGCTGGTGTGGGTGTGCGGACGGGGCAGTTCGCGGCGTTGAGTTTTGATGCGGCGGCGCAGGAGATGTTCTCGGCGTTGTGGCAGGGGAAGACGCTGGTGGTGCCGCGGGATGAGGTGCGGCGTGATCCGGTGGAGTTGGTGCGCTGGTTCGAGGCGTATCGGGTGAGTGAGTTGTTCGCGCCGATGCCGATGGTGGAGGCTGTGGCCGAGGCTGCTGCCGAGCAGGGATTTGCTCTGCCTGGGTTGTGTGATGTGGCGCAGGCGGGTGAGGCGCTGGCGGTGCATGAGCGGGTGCGGGAGTTCTTTGCCGCGGTGCCGGGGCGGCGGCTGCACAACTATTACGGGCCGACCGAGTCGCATGTGGTCACGGCGTTGACGT
>NZ_JAERRH010000094.1 GCF_016741855.1 Streptomyces musisoli
ATGCGGATGTTCACGGTGACCCCGTCCTGCCGTCGGCCGGTGCGGCGCGGCGGTGTACGGCACGTCATATCCACGGCTCTCGCCTGCGGCGTCCTGCTGGCCGGCGCCACGGCGTGCGACCAGGGGGCCGCGCGGAGGATGTCCGGCGGCGCGCCCGGCGCGGCGTCCGCCTACCCCGGTCAGCCGTGGGCAGCCGGCTGCCGGGCGTCGGGGACCGGATGTGGAGCGAGGTGCCGGCCGGTACCGGGCAGGCGGTGGTCGTCTACGGCGAGCGCCGGGATTCCCCCGACAGCCTCGTCGTGCTCTATCAGAAGCGGGACTCCACATGGGTGCGGACGGCGAGCTGGCCCGGGCACAACGGCAGGCTGGGCTGGACGGAGGACCACCGTATGGACGACGAGCGCAGTCCTGCCGGCGTGTTCACCCTCACCGACGCGGGCGGCACGCTCGCCGACCCCGGGAGCCGGCTGAGGTACTGGCGGGACGACCACGCCTACGCGACCATGCTGCCCCCGGAGCAGAGCCACGCCCATGACTTCGACTACGTCATCGCCATCGACTACAACCGGCTCAAGGACGTTCCGCCGTTCGACTGGAGCCGCCCGGACGGGGTGGAGAAGGGCGGCGGGATCTGGCTCCACATGGACCACGGCGACGGCACCTCCGCATGCGTCACCGTCCCCGAACCCGCCATGAAGACCCTCCTGCGCACCCTGGACCCGGCACGGCAGCCCGTCGTGGTGATGGGGGACCGCGCCCACCTCGCGGCCTGAAGACCCAGGGGCCGCCGGTGCCCCGGTGGGCGCGGGCCACCGCGGGACCGCCTGCGTCCCGGCACGGCCCCCGAAGCGTGCGGCGACGTTCCGCGGGGCACCGTAGCGGCCCCCCGGGGGGTGGCCGGCCCGTGCCCGGGGGCCTGGGGGAGGGGGACCTGCCCTTGCGGGGAGTGGGTGGCCCGCCTCGGGGGAGGGCGGCCCGGCAGCCGGCTCGCTCCAGGACCGGCCGGCCTGCTTCGGGGGTGGGTGAGGGGTCGAGCGGGGGGTGGGGGCCGGGGTGGGGGCGGGTTTTGGGTGGGGTTTT
>NZ_JAERRH010000095.1 GCF_016741855.1 Streptomyces musisoli
TGGCCGAGCTGTTCTACGACGCCGACGCCGACCTGTCCATCATCCAGGGCCGCAAGGTCGCGGTCATCGGCTACGGCAGCCAGGGCCACGCCCACGCGCTGTCGCTGCGTGACTCGGGTGTCGACGTCCGTGTCGGTCTGCACGAGGGCTCCAGGTCCAAGGCGAAGGCCGAGGAGCAGGGCCTGCGTGTGGTGACGCCGGCCGAGGCGGCCGCCGAGGCCGACGTCATCATGATCCTGGTCCCGGACCCGATCCAGGCCCAGGTCTACGAGGAGTCCGTCAAGGACAACCTCCAGGACGGCGACGCGCTGTTCTTCGGTCACGGCCTGAACATCCGCTACGGCTTCATCAAGCCCCCGGCCGGTGTGGACGTCTGCATGGTCGCCCCGAAGGGCCCGGGTCACCTGGTGCGCCGCCAGTACGAGGAGGGCCGTGGTGTTCCGTGCATCGCGGCGGTGGAGCAGGACGCCTCCGGCAACGCCTTCGCGCTGGCCCTGTCGTACGCCAAGGGCATCGGCGGCACCCGGGCCGGTGTCATCAAGACCACGTTCACCGAGGAGACCGAGACGGACCTCTTCGGTGAGCAGGCCGTGCTGTGCGGTGGCACCGCGGCCCTGGTCAAGGCGGGCTTCGAGACCCTGGTGGAGGCCGGCTACCAGCCGGAGATCGCCTACTTCGAGTGCCTGCACGAGCTGAAGCTGATCGTCGACCTCATGTACGAGGGCGGTCTGGAGAAGATGCGCTGGTCCGTCTCCGAGACCGCCGAGTGGGGCGACTACGTCACCGGTCCGCGGATCATCACGGACGCCACCAAGGCCGAGATGAAGCAGGTCCTCGCCGAGATCCAGGACGGCACGTTCGCCAGGAACTGGATGGACGAGTACCACGGCGGCCTGAAGAAGTACAACGAGTACAAGCAGCAGGACTCCGAGCACCTGCTGGAGACCACCGGCAAGCAGCTGCGCAAGCTGATGAGCTGGGTCGACGA
>NZ_JAERRH010000096.1 GCF_016741855.1 Streptomyces musisoli
ACCGAAGCCGTCAGCACCGGATGCGCACTCGACTCCACGAACACGTCGAAACCGTCGTCCAGCAGCGCACGGGTCGCACCATGGAAGTCCACCGTCTGCCGCAGATTCGCATACCAGTACCCGGCATCCAGCTCCGACCCGTCGGCCACCCGACCCGTCACCGACGAGTAGAACGGCACCTGAGCCGTGCGAGGCCGCACCGGCTCCAACAGGTCCAGCAACTCCCGCTGGATCAACTCCACATGGGCCGAATGCGAGGCGTAGTCCACCGGGATCCGGCGCGCCCGGATACCGTCCGCCTCACAGCGGGCGAGCAAAACATCCAGCGCGTCGACATCACCGGAGACGACCGTCGTGGCCGGCCCGTTGACCGCCGCCACCGACAAACCCTCACCCAGCAGACCCCGGACCTGACCGGCCGGCAACGCCACGGACACCATCCCGCCACGCCCCGCCAAAACACCCAACGCCTTGCTCCGCAACGCCACCACACGCGCCGCGTCCTCCAGCGACAACGCACCGGACACACACGCAGCAGCGATCTCACCCTGCGAATGCCCCACCACAGCCGCCGGCTCCACACCATGCGAGCGCCACAACTCCGCCAGCGACACCATCACCGCGAACAACACCGGCTGAACCACATCCACCCGGTCGAACCCAGGAGCATCCGGCTCACCCCGCACCACCGCGGACAACGACCAGTCCACGAACGCGGACAGCGCCGCCTCACACCGCCCCATCGCCTGCGCGAACACCGGCGACGACTCCCACAAACCAGCCGCCATCCCCAGCCACTGCGAACCCTGACCAGGGAAAACAAACACCACACGACGACCGGCCACACCCACACCGCTCACCACACCCGGCGCCACACCACCCGACGCCAACACACCCAGACCAGCCAACGCCTCGGCACGGTCCCCCGCCACCACCACAGCCCGATGCTCGAACACCGACCGCGACGACACCAACGCAGCCGCCACA
>NZ_JAERRH010000097.1 GCF_016741855.1 Streptomyces musisoli
CACCAGGTTGGTGCCACCGCCGAGGAAGCTGGCCTCCGGATCCGCACCGTGCAGCGCCACGGCCCCGGCCACGTCGGACACCCGCCGATAGTCGAACTCCCTCATGCCACACTCTCCTTCGTCCCCGCTCCGGGGCTGAGACGCGTGGAGGGAACCGGCTTGGTGGGCATCCCCGCCTCGGCCGCCCGGGCCACAGCCTCCACGATCGAGACGTACGCGCCGCAGCGGCACAGGTTGCCGCTCATCCGCTCGCGGATCTCGTCGTCGGTCAGGGATGGTGGTCCGGCTTCGGGCCGGACGTCGTCGGTGACGGCGCTCGGCCAGCCCGCCGCGTGCTCCGCCAGCGCGCCGATCGCGGAACATATCTGCCCGGGTGTGCAGTAGCCGCACTGGAAACCGTCCAGGTCGAGGAAGGCCTGCTGCACCGGATGCAACCGCTCACCGTCGGCGACGCCTTCGATGGTGGTGATCTCATGGCCCTCGGCCGCCACGGCCAGTTGCAGGCAGGCGACGGTCCGGCGCCCGTCCAGCAGGACGGTGCAGGCACCACACTGGCCCTGATCACAGCCCTTTTTGGTGCCGGTGAGATCGAGACGTTCGCGTAGTGAGTCGAGCAGGGTGGTGCGGTGGTCGACGAACAGCGTGTACGCCTCGCCGTTGATCCTCAAGGTGATGACACCGGCCATCGAGGGGACCATGGGGGAGCCTCCTTCGCAGACGAACTGGCGGGCGGGGACAGGGGTAGTGGGCCTCATGAGCGTGGGCCTCGACGGCGCCGAGGAGTGACCACCCGGATGGGGGCCGAACGGGACGCGGTCATGCCGGCGAAGAAGGCGTGCACGCGGTGGTCGCCGGTGAGTTCCGGGTGGAACGACGTGGCGAGCGCGTTT
>NZ_JAERRH010000098.1 GCF_016741855.1 Streptomyces musisoli
GGGTGGGTCAGTACGCGGAGTTGACGTTGTCGATGGAGCCGTAGCGGTGCGCGGCGTAGTTGGCGGCGGCGGTGATGTTGGCGACCGGGTCGGTGATGCTGTGCGCGGTCCCGGAGACGTGGTACGCGTTGAAGGTGGGGTCGATCACCTGGAGCAGGCCCTTGGACGGGATGCCCTTCTGCGCGTTGACGTCCCAGTTGTTCTGGGCGTTGGGGTTGCCGCCGGACTCACGCATGATGTTGCGGCGCAGGCCCTCGTAGCTGCCCGGGATGCCCTTCTGCTTCATCACGGCCAGCGACTTCTTGATCCAGCCGTCGAGGCTGCCGGCACCACCGGCGTCGGCGTTGCCGTCCTGCGCGGCGGCCTTGACGGTGGGGGCGCTCTGCGGCATCTCGGCGGCGTGCGCGGAGGCGGGCATCAGGGTGAGCGCGGCGGCCGCGGCGCCCGTCGTGGCCAGACCCGTCACGGCGAGGGAGCGCAGGCGGGCAAGGCGGCGGGTGGCGGTGATCGCGGTCAAGGGGTCTCTCCTGGGGGACGTCGGTGAAGGCGCCGGCCGGAAGGTTCCGGTCGCGGCCTCAGGGCGTTCGGGGCGAGGCCCTGTGCTGCACGGCCACGACCGGCGTCCCGGGGATCCACACCCGGTCGCACCACGGCGGCTTTGCGGCAACGACCAACATGGTTAGCGAGCGCCGGAACCCCAGGCAAGAATGTGACGTACTACCCAACACCGTAGAAACACCCCAAAACGGTCACCGGGTGGTTGTCGCCCCAGCTCACCGCGGTCCACACCTACGGCCCCGCCTAGGACGTGACATAGCCCCTATGGGCCGCATCACCC
>NZ_JAERRH010000099.1 GCF_016741855.1 Streptomyces musisoli
GTCGCACACGGCTGCCGCCCGCGGGTGCGGGCGGCCTGTGGCGTTCATAGCCTGGTGGTGCTCGGGGTGAGCGCGAAAGGGTGTGCCATGCCCCGAACGATCTGGTCCGGTGCGATCTCGTTTGGCCTGGTCACGGTGCCGATCAATGTGGTCGGGGCGACCGAGGACCACTCGATCCACTTCCACCAGTACCACCTGGAAGACGGCGGCCGGGTCCGCTACCGCAAGGTATGCGAACTGGAAGACCGCGAGGTGGCCCAGGAGGAGATCGGCAAGGGATATGAGCTGACCAAGACGCAGATCATCCCGATCACGGACGAGGACCTGAGCAACCTGCCGCTGCCGACGGCCAAGGCGATCGAGATCGACGCGTTCGTGCCCCTGGCGAGCATCGATCCGATCCGGATCGCCGAGGGCTACTACCTCCAGCCCGCCGGCCAGGTCGCCGCTAAGCCCTACAAGCTGCTCGTGGAGGCGCTCGGCCGTTCGGCCAAGGTGGCCGTCGCGAAGTACGCCTGGTCCGGCCGCGAGCGCCTGGGGCTGCTGCGCGTCCGTGACGACGTCCTGGTCCTGCACGCGATGCGCTGGCCCGATGAGATCCGCGACCCCGCCGAGCTGCTGCCGCCGCCGGCCGAGGTGTCCGAGGCCGAGATCGAGGGGGCACTGGCCCTGATGGACACCATGACCATCGATCGGCTCGAGGGGGAGGAGTTCCGCGACCGCTACACCGAGGCCGTCGCGCAGATCATCGAGGCCAAGCGGGAGGAGAAGCCGCTGCCGGAGGTGCCGGAGCCGGAGCAGCCGGCCCCGGTGCTGGACCT